>NZ_JACICD010000029.1 GCF_014195655.1 Ancylobacter tetraedralis | reverse complement strand
TGAACCGCGCCGGTTTTCCCGGAGGCCATTTCGTTTGAGTCACGCCGCCATGGCTGGCTCGTCCAGCATGGCGTAGTAGCGTTCTTCAGCCTCGGCCGGCGGGATGTTGCCGATAGGCTCCAGCAGCCGGCGATTATTGAACCAGTCGACCCAGCTCAGCGTGGCGAACTCGACGGCTTCGAAGCTTCGCCAGGGTCCGCGCCGGTGGGTGAGCTCCGCCTTGTAGAGGCCGTTGATCGTCTCGGCGAGAGCGTTGTCGTAAGAGTCGCCGACGCTGCCGACGGAGGGCTCGATACCGGCCTCGGCGAGGCGCTCGGTGTATCGAATGCTGACGTATTGAGAACCCCTGTCGGAATGATGCACGAGGCCGCCGCGATGGACGGGCCGTCGCTCATGCAGGGCCTGCTCCAGCGCGTCGAGCACGAAGCTGGCGTGTGCGGTCCGGGATACGCGCCAGCCGACGATGCGACGGGCATAGGCGTCGATGACGAAGGCGACATAGACGAAGCCCGACCAGGTGCTGACATAGGTGAAGTCCGAGAGCCAAAGCATGTTCGGCGCCGGCGCACGGAAAACCCGGTTCACATGGTCGAGCGGGCACGGTGCCGCCTTGTCGGCCACCGTGGTGCGCATAGGCTTGCCGCGGATCACACCGTGCAGACCCGCGCTTCTCATCAGGCGTGCCACGGTGCAGCGAGCGAGCTGGTGCCCTTCTCGCTTCATCTGTCGCCAGACCTTGCGCACGCCATACACCTGGAAGTTCTCGTCAAAAACCCGCTGGACCTCCGGCAACAGGACGGCATCGCGCCTCGCCCGGATCGAGAGTTTGGCCGGATCGCAACGCCGCGAGGCATGCGCGTGGTAGGTTGACGGGGCGATCGGCAGCACCCTGCAGATCGGCTCGACCCCATAAGCCCCACGATGATCGTCGATGAACGCGATCATCGTTTGAACGGGCGGTCGAGCTCCGCCTGGGCAAAATATGCCGATGCCTTGCGCAGGATCTCGTTGGCCTGCCGAAGCTCCCGGTTCTCGCGCTCCAGAGCCTTGAGCTTGGCCGCTATATCCGTGGTCAGGCCGGGTTTGCGGCCAGTATCGACCTCGGCCTTCTTGACCCACTCGTTCAGCGTCTGCGCTGTGCAGCCGATCTTGCCCGAGATCGACATGATCGCTGCCCAGCGGGATGGATGCTCGCCCTCGTGGTCCAGCACCATCCGCACCGCGCGGACCCGCACCTCAGGCGAAAACTTGTTCGTCGTCTTGCTCGTCATGGCTCCACCTTCTCAGGAGTTGGAGCCTCCGACAAACCCGGCGCGGTTCA
>NZ_JACICD010000028.1 GCF_014195655.1 Ancylobacter tetraedralis | reverse complement strand
GGCTGATACCTGTGCTCGGAGCCGGTCGGGTCATCGTCTCGACCTTCGTCCGCGGTGCTCCCGGCCTTACTCTCCTGTGGTGCGGGCACCGGCAGAGCGGTCCAGTCATCATGTTGGGCAGCGAGGCCACGAGAGGGCGTTGGCGGCGGCAGAAGCCGGTCCCGGAGGCGCGCGTCCTCGTAGTATCGCGCCTTCTTCGCGCGGATCGGCGGGGTACCGGCGACCATGACGATCTCGTCCGTGGGCGGCAGCTGCATGACCTCGCCGGGGGTGAGCAACGGGCGGGCGGTTTCCGAGCGCGACACCATGAGATGACCGAGCCAGGGCGATAGCCGGTGGCCGGCATAGTTCTTCATCGCTTTCATCTCCGTGGCGGTTCCCAGCGCATCGGAGACGCGCTTGGCGGTGCGCTCGTCGTTGGTGGCGAAGCTCACGCGGACATGGCAGTTGTCGAGGATGGAGTTGTTCGGGCCATAGGCCTTCTCGATCTGGTTCAGCGACTGGGCGATGAGGAAGGCTTTCAGGCCATAGCCGGCCATGAAGGCGAGTGCCGATTCAAAGAAGTCGAGCCGCCCCAGCGCCGGAAACTCGTCGAGCATGAGCAGCAGACGGTGGCGGTCGCCCTTGGCCGGCAGGTCCTCGGTGAGGCGCCGGCCGATCTGGTTGAGGAGGAGCCGGATCAGAGGCTTGGTGCGGTTGATGTCGGAAGGTGGCACCACGAGATACAGGGTCGAGGGAGTCTTGCCGCCGACAATATCGGCGATGCGCCAGTCGCAGCGCCCCGTCACCTCGGCAATCACCGGATCGCGGTAGAGGCCGAGGAAGGACATGGCGGTGGAGAGCACGCCCGAGCGCTCATTGTCGGATTTGTTCAGCAGTTCGCGGGCAGCGCTGGCGATGACAGGGTGCGGGCCCGCCTTGCCGAGATGCGCGGTCTTCATCATGGCGTCGAGCGTGGTCTCGATCGGCCGCTTCGGATCCGAGAGGAAGGCGGCGACGCCAGCGAGCGTCTTGTCCGTCTCGGCATAGAGGACATGGAGGATGGCGCCGACGAGCAGTGCGTGGCTGGTCTTTTCCCAGTGGTTCCGCTTTTCCAGCGAGCCTTCGGGATCGACGAGGATGTCGGCGATGTTCTGCACATCGCGCACTTCCCATTCACCGCGACGCACCTCCAGCAGCGGGTTGTAGGCGGCGGACTTGGCGTTGGTAGGATCGAATAGCAGCACGCAGCCATGCCGGGCGCGGAAGCCGGCGGTGAGCTGCCAGTTCTCGCCCTTGATTTCATGGACGATGGCCGATCCCGGCCAGGTCAGTAGCGAGGGCACGACCA
>NZ_JACICD010000027.1 GCF_014195655.1 Ancylobacter tetraedralis | reverse complement strand
TCCCAACCTGTCAACGGCCTTCTTGCAGAAAAATGACAGGCAAACGACGCTGTGGATCAATCGCCGCGAAAACGTCAGAAATCCCGACCTTTCAAAATGTACCTGATTGATCCTGACGTTGCCCCTTATCCCTAATCCAGATTGAAGTTCGTGGTGGTCCATTGAGAGGACCAGAACATGAGGCGCAGCCGCTTCACGGAAGAGCAGATCATCGGCATCCTGAAGGAGCACGAGGCGGGAGTTCCGGTCTCGGACCTGTGTCGCAAGCACGGGGTTAGCGACGCCAGCATTTACAAATGGAAGGCCCGTTTCGGCGGGATGGACGTGTCGGAGGCCAACCGGCTGCGGGCGCTTGAGGACGAGAATGCCAAGCTGAAGCGCATGCTCGCCGACGCCATGCTGGACAACGTCGCGCTGAAGGATCTGAAGTGGTGACGTGCGCCAACGAGCGCAGATTTGTCGCCCACCTCGTGGGGCATCACGCGATGAGCGAACGGCGGGCGTGTAAAGCCACCGGCTTCTGCCGCATGACCATGAGATACAGAGCCACGCGCGGGAATGACACCTCGCTGCGGGAGCGCCTGAAGGCCATCGCCCGGGAAAGGCAGCGGCTTGGGTACGGGCGTCTCCACGTCCTGCTGCGGCGGGAGGGCTTCCGGGTCAATCACAAGCGGCTGTTCCGGCACAACCCGTGAGGAACGGCTGATGGTCCGCCGGCGGGGCGGTCGCAAGCGTGCGATCGGGACACGGGCGCCGATGATGATCCCGCTGCGACCGAACGAGCGCTGGTCGCTCGATTTCGTCGCCGACCCGATGACCGATGGCCGCCGCTTCCGGATGCTGGCCATCGTGGACGATTGCACCCGCGAAGGCCTGGCGCTGGTAGCGGACACGTCGCTGTCCGGGGTGAGGGTCGCTCGCGAACTCGATCGGCTGCTGGCAGAGCGCGGCCGGCCGAAGATGATCGTCAGCGACAATGGCAGCGAGTTCACCTCCCACGCCATTCTGGCCTGGGCCGACGCGGCTCGGGTCGAATGGCACTACGTCGCGCCAGGCAAGCCGATGCAGAATGGCTTCATCGAGAGCTTCAACGGCCGCCTGCGCGACGAACTGTTGAACGAGACGCTGTTCTCCAGCCTGGCGCAGGCCAGAGCCGCTCTCGCCCGGTGGCAGCTCGACTACAACACCATGCGGCCGCACTCGAAGCTGGGATGGCAGACGCCAACCGCCTTCGCCTCAACGTTCCACCCGCGGCGGGATCAGACGCTCCGCATCATCAACGGCTCCACGTCAGCCCACGCCGCTCCACACGCCCGAGAAGACAAACCCAACCGCCAGAACGAACTCACAGCTGGATAGAAGTGGGGGGAGGCAACGTCAATCCGAGCGCACCACGATATCGCTCATCGCGCGGGCGCATTTTGACGCACAAAAACCCCGCCGTGGGGTAACCACAGCGGGGATTTGTTGGTTTGTGAAGAAGCGAGCTGTGCTTTGCAGGCCT
>NZ_JACICD010000026.1 GCF_014195655.1 Ancylobacter tetraedralis | reverse complement strand
CTCGCGGTGGAGCGCGGCGGCAATGTCGAAGGCTCCGTGCCGGGCGAGGTCGTCACCACGGCGAACGGGGTGAAGATCGTCGGCCATCTCAACGTGCCGGGCCGTCTGGCGGCGACGGCGTCGCAGCTTTACGCGAAGAACCTGTACGCGTTCGTGGAAACGCTGGTGGACAAGGCGACGAAGAGCCTTGGCGTGAAGTGGGACGACGAACTGGTGAAGGCGACGCTGCTGACGCGGGACGGGGCGGTGGTGCATCCCGGCTTCGCGCCGGCGCAGGCGAGCGCGGCCTAGCGGCGGCGCGGCGAGGCGGCGGGCGCGGCGACGGGGTCGATAGCGGGCTCCGTCCGGTGCCGGTGCTCGGCATTGACGGATATTGACGGGTCGGGGCCGTGCCGGGAGAGCGCGGCCGTCGGGCTCCCAGGGTTTCAGGGGAAGAGGAAATGGCCAATCCGGTAGCGGGCGATCCGATCGCCCAGAACGCGGTGGAAGGCGCGCGCCTGGCCGCGGAAGTGGCGCGGCAGGCGGCCGAGGCGGCGCAGGCCTATGCCGCGGAGGCGAGCCAGCATTATGCCGAACTGGCGGGACAGGCGGTGCACGCGGCGACGGGCGGGGCGATCGACCCGTTCGTGTTCCGGCTCGCCATCTTCGTGCTGGCGGTGTTCGTGGGCTATTACGTGGTGTGGTCGGTGACGCCGGCGCTGCACACGCCCTTGATGAGCGTGACCAACGCGATCTCCTCGGTGATCGTGGTGGGCGCGCTGCTGGCGGTGGGCGTGGACCTGACGGCGGAAGGCACGGGCTGGGCGCGTGGCTTCGGCTTTCTCGGGCTGATCCTGGCCTCCGTGAACATTTTCGGCGGGTTCCTGGTGACCAGCCGAATGCTCGCCATGTACTCGAAGAAGAAGTGAGGGCGACGAGATGAACGCCAATATCGTCGCGCTCCTGTACCTCGTCTCGGGGGTGCTGTTCATCATGGCGCTGCGCGGGCTCTCCAGCCCCGCGACCTCGCGCCAGGGCAACCTGTTCGGCATGGTCGGCATGACCATCGCCATCCTGACGACGCTGGCGGCGTCGCCCCCGCACGGGTTTGGCGGCTGGGCGCTGGTGATCGGCGGGCTGGCCATTGGCGGCGGCGCCGGCGCGGTGATCGCCAAGAAGATCGCCATGACGCAGATGCCGCAGCTGGTGGCGGCGTTCCACAGCCTCGTGGGCCTCGCCGCGGTGATGGTGGCGGCGGCCGCGCTCTACGCGCCGGCGGCGTTCGGCATCGGCGATCCCGGCCATATCCATGCGCAGGCGCTGGTGGAGATGAGCCTTGGCGTGGCGATCGGCGCCATCACCTTCACGGGTTCGGTGATCGCCTTCGCCAAGCTGAACGGCAACATGTCGGGCAAGCCGATCCTGCTGCCGGGCCGGCATGTGATCAATGCGGGTCTGGCGCTGCTGATCGTGGCGCTGATCGTGGTGCTGACCCTGACCGAGAGCCACACGGTGTTCTGGCTGATCGTGATCGCCAGCCTGGTGTTCGGCGGGCTCCTGATCATCCCGATCGGCGGGGCGGACATGCCGGTCGTGGTGTCGATGCTGAACAGCTATTCGGGCTGGGCGGCGGCGGGCATCGGCTTCACGCTGGGCAACACGGCGCTGATCATCACCGGCGCGCTGGTGGGATCCTCGGGCGCGATCCTGTCCTACATCATGTGCAAGGGGATGAACCGGTCCTTCGTGTCGGTGATCCTGGGCGGGTTCGGCGGCGATGCGGCGGCGGGTCCGGCGGGGGCGGTGGAGAGCCGTCCGGTGAAGCAGGGCTCGGCGGAGGACGCGGCGTTCATCATGAAGAACGCGGCGAAGGTGATCATCGTGCCGGGCTACGGCATGGCGGTGGCGCAGGCGCAGCACGCGCTGCGCGAGATGGCGGACAAGCTGAAGGAAGAAGGCGTCGAGGTGAAATACGCCATTCATCCGGTGGCGGGGCGCATGCCCGGGCACATGAACGTGCTGCTGGCGGAAGCCAATGTTCCCTATGACGAGGTGTTCGAGCTGGAGGACATCAACTCCGAGTTCGCGCAGGCCGACGTGGCCTTCGTGATCGGCGCCAATGACGTGACCAACCCGGCGGCGAAGACCGACCCGACCTCGGCGATCTACGGCATGCCGATCCTGGACGTGGAGAAGGCGAAGACCGTGCTGTTCATCAAGCGCGGCATGGCGGCCGGCTATGCCGGCGTGGAGAACGAACTCTTCTTCCGCGACAACACCATGATGCTCTTCGCCGACGCCAAGAAAATGGTCGAGGACATCGTCAAAAACCTCGGGCATTGAAATCGGCGGGG
>NZ_JACICD010000025.1 GCF_014195655.1 Ancylobacter tetraedralis | reverse complement strand
CTACCCTGGCCCGGATCTTACCGGTGAGCCGCCAAACGGTTCCAGGATCCTGCCTGACGCGGGTGAGCTGTTTCGTGACGATGAGGGGCGGCCGTTCACTCCCGCCCTTCGCGAGCTTCGTTCGCTCGGCCGCCGCTGGGTGGCATGGCGGCTGGAATGGCGGAACGGACCAGATAACAAGCCAACCAAGCCTCCAGTCAATCCGCGGACGGGCGGTATGGCCAGCCATTCCAATCCGGCGACGTGGGGCACCTATGAGGAGGCGGTCGATTGCTGTCGCCAGCTTAAGCTGGCTGGCATCGGTTTCGTGCTGACCGACGATGACGACATTGCCGGCTATGACCTCGACAACTGCCGCGACAAGGCCACAGGCGTCGTTGCGCCATGGGCGCAGGCGATTCTCGACCTCGCCGAGACCTATGCCGAGGTAAGTCCGTCCGGCACCGGCATTCGCATGCTGTCACACGGCAAGCCGCCGAAGGCCACCAAGGTCGACGCGGCGGGCATCGAGATCTATGCGACCAAGCGTTACCTGACGATCACCGGCGACCATGTGCCGGGCACGCCGGGCAGCATCAAGCAAGCCCCGAAGACCTATGCCGCACTGCTTGCACGTGCGGCGGAGTTCAACGCGCGCAAGGCCGGCGACGCTGGCGCCGCCGAGCTGCCCCGCCCTGCCGCACCGGAGATCAACCGAACACAGGCGACGGCGCCTGACCGCCGGCCTGGCGACTTTTTCCGCGCCGTAAACGATGCGGCGTTGGCGAACCTGTCGTCATGGGTGCCCTCAATCTTTCCGGCGGCACGAACATCCGCTGGCACGGGCGGCTATCGCATCACCTCCCGCATGTTGGGGCGCAACCTGCAGGAGGATCTGTCGATCACCCCACAGGGAATCACGGATTGGGGTGTGGCCGATATGGGCGACGCCCGCGAAGGACGCCGTACCGCGCTCGACATCGTCCAAGAACATGGCGGTGTAGTCGCCATCGTCCATGCGGCCCTGTGGCTCTGCGAGAAACTCGGCCGGTCGCCTGAGAGCTTCGGTTGGCAGGATGACCAGCGCGATGCCGAGACCGAGGCGCTCGGCAACGAGATCGCGGACAATCTCGACCGCATTTTGCAGGGCGAGGACGGCGTCTGGTACGACGCCCAGACCGGTGAGGCGGTGTCAGTTTCGGGATCGCCGCCACACGCCGACGTCGACGGCCTCGCCGGCTTTATGTTCGATGGCACGGTTCCCACCGCGCCGCCGTCCATGCTGGTCAAGTCCCTCGTCCCGTTCGAAGGCATTGTGTTCATCGGTGGCCAGTCCGGCGCCGGCAAGACGTTCATCGCCGTCGACCTCGCGGTAAGCCTGGCCAGCGGCACGTCGTTCTTCGGTCTCAAGGTGAGGGAGCGGGTCGGCGTGGTGATCCTCGCGGCAGAGGGAAGCGGTACGCTAGCCTCGCGCGTGCATGTTGCTCGCGAACATAAGATAAGCACCAGATCGCTTCCAATCTCATGGTTCCCGGATGTCCCGGATCTTGCGAAACTGCGAGAAGTCCACGCTCTGATCGAGCGGCTGCGCAAGGTTGCTAAGCACCTCCGACGCGAACATGGTGTTCGGCTGGGGGCTGTCATCATCGACACCCTCGCCGCCGCCTTCTCGATTGAGGACGAGAACAGCAATGCGGAGGCCGCCAAGGCCATCCGGCTCATGAATCTCATGTCTGAGAAGCTTGGTGTCGTGGTGATGCCGGTTCATCACTATGGCAAAGGTAGCGACACGGGGCTGCGCGGCGCTAGCGCGTGGCGGGCCGGAGCTGATGCGGTACTTTCGGTTTCTGCCGAGCGTGATCAGACTAGCGGTCATTGCAGCAATCGCCGGCTGGCGTTGACCAAGTCCCGCGTTGGGCCCGAGGGCTGGTCCATGGCGTTCGGCTTGTTCTTCGTGCCCCTCGGCGCGGATGCAGACGGAGAGACTTATGGCGCCTGCTATGTCCAGCCCTTGAATGGCTCAGAGTGCAGGCTGGCCACCATGCCGAAGGATAAGAAGAATAATATTCCTCGAGCGGCAAGGGTTTATCTGAATGCAATGAAGATCGTTCTTGGAGAGAAGGGTGAAAAACTCCGTCCCTTCGGCTCAGAAGGCCAGGAAGTTACGGCGGTGGATCGCGCGGACATCCGGAAGGAGTTCGATCTGTCCTATACTGCCGACGGTGACACGGATGAGAAGAAACAGGATTGCCGTCGCAAGGCGTTCGGGCGCGGTGAGAACTGGGTGTTCGACAAGAAGTGGACAGCCACTCGCGAGGTCAATGGCCGCCAAATGGTCTGGCTGGTCAGGGAGCCTGTCGATGATCCGAACCACGAGCAACATGCCGGACAACAGGACAGCCCCTCATAGGGGGGCTGTCCTGTCCGTCCGGCTGACGGACGACCGGACAGGGTGGACAATGTCTGAAATGTCCGAGGTGTCCGGATGTCCCGAGCTCCGCTGATAACTGCAAGCCGATTGCCCGTCACAAATCCAGCCGAATGATATCGCGCCTCGTTAGAGCCAAGATGGCGGCGCTTGACCATCTGCAGCACTTCCGCACCTATCGTCGGAATGTTTGCATGCGATTGCATCTGATCGATAACCATCCGTCCCTATCCACCGGCGAAGAAGCGCATTCGCGTCCTTCTCGGCCTCAAGCGGCGACGTGCTCCGGTTCCGGCCAAAAACGCGGGCCGCGATATCGAACTCGG
This sequence comes from Ancylobacter tetraedralis, assembly GCF_014195655.1. Lineage (GTDB taxonomy): Bacteria > Pseudomonadota > Alphaproteobacteria > Rhizobiales > Xanthobacteraceae > Ancylobacter > Ancylobacter tetraedralis. The sequence goes on along the minus strand of NZ_JACICD010000025.1, from coordinate 750 downwards.
CGTCGACGAAGCGTGAGATCGTCTCCGGCAAGATCATTGTTCCCAGTTCGTGCGTCCGCGCCTTCTGCGCGAGAAGCGACGCAACCAGGTCCCGGATCTCGGGTGGAGGCGAGGTTTCGGCCATCAAGGTCGGGAAGTGCATCGGCGGCACATTGCCCTGCGGATGACGCCGCAGCCACCGCAACGCTGCTGCCGGCCGCAAGGCGTAGAAGAGCCGTTTCAGCGGAACCGATGCACCATCGCTGAAATAGCTCCGCCGCTGCCGGAGACCGAGGTGCAGATAATGACGTGCAACCAGGTCGCGGCTTGCATGGCGTTGGCGAACGCAAGGAGTTCGTTCCGGAATTGCCCCGATCCGGCGTAGTTGATGGGGCTCTGCAGCCATTCGAGGGCCGTGACGTTTCCTTTCAGCATCAGCTTCAAGGTTTTGGCCAGATCCCAGCCATTGATGTCAAAGACGCCATCGCTGGGCAGCTCGATGACATCGCGAGGTGGAGAAAGACAGAGATAGTGCTCAAGGTGTCGAATGAAGATGAAGCGGCAATCATAGTCGCTGTCCGGTGAGGCAAAACCCCACGCCCGGCTGCCGGACTCAGCGGCGAGAAGAAGCGTAACGTCCTCCTGGCACTGGAGATTGGTCAACCGTCGGTCGATCTCGCCAAGCCTTCGGGGGAAAAGCCAATGGGAATGTGTCTCAGGCTGGTGTTGGCGAGTGCCTCCTTCGGCGGAAATGACGTGAGTCCTATAGCA
>NZ_JACICD010000024.1 GCF_014195655.1 Ancylobacter tetraedralis | reverse complement strand
GTCAGTGTCGAGGTCTGGCTTCCGAAGCGTTCGGTGACGTAGTTTGCGACGGCGGCCACTTCGGCGTCGGAATAGGCCTTGCCGAAGGCGGGCATCGGCGGGTGGCCCGGCCAGACGCCGGTTGAGCCGTGCAGGACCATCAGCGCGACATTGGCGCCGCTGGGATCGTTGACCGCGCGCACACCGGTGAGCTGGGCCTCGCCGCGCACGGCGCCGGCCCCGCTCCAGGCGTGGCAGCTGGCGCAATTGCCCTGGAAGACGCGCTGGCCGATCGGGTTGTCGAGGCCGGCCACCCGAGGCGTTGCCGGTGCGGGACCGGCGAGCCGGGGCAGGTCGCTGGCGACCGGGGGCACGCTCTTGAGATAGGTGACGATGGCGTCGATGTCCGAGGCGGTGAGGTGGGACAGGCTGAGCGCGACGGCCTCGCCCATGGGGCCGGAGGCGGAGCCGCGGCCCGCCGCATGGCCGGCGGCGAGATAGGCTGTGAGCTGCTCGGCCGACCAGTCGCCGACCCCGCTCACCGTGTCGCTGGAGATGTTGTAGGCGTTCCAGCCCTCGGCGACGCCGCCGGCGAACTTGCGCCGCTGGTCCATCGCCTGCATCGGGTTGCGCGGGGTGTGGCACTCGCCGCAATGGCCGGCGGCTTCGACGAGATAGGCGCCGCGGTTCCATTCCGGCGACTGCTCGGGCACCGGCTCGAAGCGGGTGTCCGAATTGAACAGCGTCGCCCAGATCGCCATCAGCCAGCGCTGGTTGAAGGGAAAGGCGAAGCTGTTCGGCCGGTTCGGCTGCTTCACCGGCGAGAGCGCGAAGAGATAGGCCTTGATCGCCAGCGCATCGGCGTCGGTGAGCATCGTATAGGACGGGTAGGGGAAGGCCGGATAATAGCGCGAGCCGTCCGGCGCGATGCCGCGATGCACGGCATCGAGGAACTGCGCGTCCGTCCATTTTCCGATGCCGGTCTCGGGATCGGGCGTGATGTTGGGCGTGTAGATGGTGCCGAAGGGCAGCACGAAGGCGCGCCCGCCGGCGAAGGGCTGGCCACCCTTGGCGGTGTGGCAGGCCTCGCAATCGGCCATGCGGGCGATATAGGCGGCGCGGGTGGGTTCATCGGCTCCGGCCAGCTCGGCCGGCACGCCGGTCGGCGAGGGTCCCTTGGCGTCCGCCAGCGCCACCGGCGTGCCCTTGGCGAAGCCGTAGGGGCCGGGCTGGAACACCATCCAGCCGATGACGCCGAGCGCGGCGAGGCCGGCCACCCCGAGGATGCCGGCGAGGGAGAGGAGGGCGGTTCTCTTCCCCATGGTCACACCGCCTTTGCCAGGAGCGCCGCGTCGACCGGCATGCGGGTCAGCGGCACCCCGGTGGCGGCGAAGATCGCGTTGGCGACCGCCGGCTGCACGATCACCGTTCCCGGTTCGCCGATGCCGCCGGGTTTCTCGGTGCTGGCGATGAGCTCGACCTCGATGGCGGGCATCTCGTCGATGCGGATCAGCCGGTAGTCGTGGAAATTGCTCTGCTCGACCCGCCCGTCGGCGATGGTGACCTTGTCGTGCAGCACGGTGGCGAGGCCGAAGGTGACGCCGCCCTGAATCTGCGCCACCACCGTGTCCGGATTGATGACGCGCCCGACATCGGCGGCGACCACGACGCGGGTGACGCGCACGTCGCCCGGATCGCTCACCGCGATATCGGCGACGCAGGCGAGATAGCTGCCGAAGGCATGCATCAGCGCGACGCCGCGCCCGGTGCGGGCGCCGAAGGGGGAGGCGGGTGCCGGCGTGCCCCAGCCGGCTTTGGCCGTCGCGGCGTTCAGCACCCCGAGCGCCCGCGGGTTGTCCGCCAGCAGGCCGCGCCGGAAGGCGACGGGATCGACCGCGGTGTTCTTCGCGATCCGGTCGAGGAAGCTCTCGATGGAGAAGACGCTGCTATTGGGCCCGACGCCGCGCCAGAAGCCCACCGGCACCACGCTCTCGTGTCGGATATATTCCACCAGGATATCGCCGACGGCGTAGGGCGGATCGATGGCGCCATCCACCGCATCGCCGTCAATGCCGTCCTTGAAGGCCGGCGGCAGCCAGCGCGCCAGGATCGAGGCGCCGGTGATGCGGTGGTGCCAGGCGGTGATGCGCCCGTTCTCCACCCGCGCCTTCAGCCGGTCGTGATAGAGCGGGCGGAAGATGTCCTGCTTGATGTCTTCCTCGCGCGACCAGATCACCTTGACCGGCCCGTCCACCTTGGCGGCGATGCGGGTGGCGGTGACGACATAGTCGGCTTCCAGCCGCCGGCCGAAGCCGCCGCCGATGATGTGGTTGTTGATCGTCACCTTCGAGGGATCGATGCCGAGCACCTTGGCGGCGCCCATCTGGCAGAAGCCGGGCACCTGCGTGCCGACCCAGACGTCGCAGGCCCCGTCCCGCACATGCACGGTGCAGTTCAGCGGCTCCATCGGGGTATGGGCGAGGAAGGGCAGCTCATAGGTCGCCTCGAACAACGTGCCCTCGCCCAATTTCGCCAGCGCGTCGCCCTGCTTCTGGGCGGTCACGCCCGGGCCCTTCGACGCCGTCTCGATATCGGCCCAGAGCTGCGCCTGGCTCAGCGTGGCGTTCGGCCCATTCGCCCAGGCGATGTCGAGCGCGGCGAGGCCCTGCTGGGCGGCCCATGTGTTGTCGGCGACCACCGCGACGAGATCGTCGAGCACCACGACCTGGCGCACGCCGGGCTGGGCGAGGGCCGGCGCGTCGTCGACATGGGCGACCTTGCCGCCAAGGACCGGGGAGGCCATCAGCGCGGCGAATGTCATGCCGGGGCGGATGACGTCGATGCCGTACACCGTCGTGCCGGTCGCCTTGTCCGGCGTGTCGATGCGGCGCGCGGGCGTGCCGATCAGGCGGAACTGATCGGGCGACTTGAGCGTCACGTCGGTCGGGGGCGGCAGGCCGGCGGCCCGGTCGGCCAGGGCGCCGTAGGTGAGTGTCCGCCCGCTGGCGGGATCGGTGACGACGCCGTTCTCCGTGGTGAGCGTGGCGGGATCCACGCCCCACTGCGCGCCGGCCGCCGCCACCAGCAGGGCGCGCGCGGTGGCGCCGGCCTGTCGCAGCGGCTCGGTCCAGGCCATGGTGGTGGTGGAGCCCCCGGTGGCCTGCACCACGAAGAGCGGATTGCCATATTTGGCCTGATCGGCCGGCGCGTGGATGGCGGTGATCTGGTCGAGACCGATGTCGAGTTCCTCGCCAAGGCACATGGCCTGCGAGGTATAGACGCCCTGTCCCATCTCCACCGCCGGCATGATGAGGCGCACCGGCCCCTCCGCCGGCACATGCACGAAGGCATTGAGCGGCGCGCCCGCGGCGGCAGGCTCGTCCGCGCGGGCCCGGCGAACGGGCAGTTCGATGCCGATGACCAGCCCGCCGAGAATCGCGGCGCCCCCGCGCAGCAGCGCGCGACGCGTCAGCGCCGGCCGGCCCCTATAGGCGTCTTCAGGATCGTGCCGCATGCTTGATCCCCTCGCGAATGCGCACATAGGTGCCGCAGCGGCACAGGTTGCCGGCCATCGCCGCGTCGATGGCGGCATCGTCCGGCGCGGGATTGGCGGCGAGCAGGGCTGCCGCCGACAGGATCTGGCCGGGCTGGCAATAGCCGCACTGGATGACCTCGAGGTCCAGCCAGGCCTTCTGGATCCTCGCGCCCTCGGGCGTCGCGCCGACCCCCTCGATGGTGGTGATGGCCTGCGGGCCGACATCGCCCACCGCGAGCTGGCAGGAGCGCACGGCGACGCCCCCCAGATGCACCGTGCACGCCCCGCACTGGGCGATGCCGCAGCCGAACTTGGTGCCGGTCATCCCCAGCACGTCGCGCAGCACCCAAAGCAGAGGCATCTCGGCCGGAACATCAACGCTGTGACGAGCGCCATTGATGGTGAGATCGGTCAT
>NZ_JACICD010000023.1 GCF_014195655.1 Ancylobacter tetraedralis | reverse complement strand
CACCGAACTGCGCCTCGATGCTGCGCACACACTGCGCCACGCCAATATCAGCCAGCCGGTAGAACACTTGCTTGGCGGCGCGGCGGGTGGCCACCAGGCCGGCGCGTCGCAATTCGCCGAGCTGCTGGCTCAGGGCGGGCTGGCCAATACCCGTGGCGGTGTCGATCTCGCCGACGGTCATCTCGCCGGACTGGAGATGGGAGAGGATCATCAGCCGCTGGGGCTGGCCATAGCTCCGCAGCTTCTCTACCGCCCGGTCGGCCTCCTCGCGGGTCAGCGGCATGGTTTCAGCTCCATGGTTTCAGCCTCGGTCGAGCGGGCGGCAGAACCATGCCGGGTCGTCGTTTGACACCAGCGTCTCGTCGGTGAGCGGACGCAGCACCGGGTCGCCGGGCTCCCAGCCCTCCGGCGTCACCGCGTCTCCCGCGGCGGCGCGCTTGAGCGCGGCGGCAAGGCGCAACATCTCACGCGCCGAACGCCCGACCGACATCGGGTACCAGTTGATGGCGCGGACAATGCCGTCCGGGTCGATGAAATAGCTCGCCCGCACGGTCGAGGAATCCTGCGCCGTCTCATCCAGCATGCCATAGGCGCGGCTGATGACGAGCGAGGTGTCCTCCACCACGGGGAAAGGCACCTCGACATTGAAGGCGCCGCGGATCGCCCGCAGCCAGCCCATGTGGGAGAACAGGCTGTCCACCGACAGCCCCATCAGCGCGACGCCGATCTCGTCGAATTGCGGTGCCAGCCGGGCCAGCGCGATGAATTCGCTGGTGCAGACCGGGGTGAAATCCGCCGGGTGCGAGAACAGAACGAGCCACCGGCCACGATAATCGCCGAGGTGCACCTGCCCCTGCGTCGAGCGGGCGCTGAACACGGGCGCGGCATCGCCGATGCGCAGCGGGCGCGGCGCGGCGGAGGCCGATCGGCTGTCGGAATGGAGTTCCCCTGTCATGCCCCCTGATTGCCCTTACCGAGAAAGTGATGCAATACGGATTTACAATTACACACATTATGTAAATATGAAATTCATGAAGATGGCTGGAGGAACGCCAATGTCCGATCCGACCTTCCTGAACGACGTGCCGCTTGAAAAAGCCACCGCCCAGATCCGTGCTGCCGGCGCGAGCGACAATCGCCTGGCGGTCGAGGCTTTCTTCGACGAGCCGACCAACACCGCGAGCTACGTCATTCATGATCCCGCCACCCGGCAGGCGGCGATCGTCGACAGCGTGCTCGATTTCGACGCGGCCTCGGGCCGCACCTCCACCGCTTCGGCGGACGCGATCATCGCTTACGTGAAGGCGCATGGACTGACGGTCGACTGGCTGCTGGAGAGCCACGCCCATGCCGACCACCTCTCGGCCGCGCCCTATATCCAGCGCCAACTGGGCGGAAAGCTCGCCATCGGACGCGAGATCATCACCGTCCAGAACGTGTTCGGGAAGATTTTCAACTTCGGTACCGAATTCGCCCGCGATGGCTCCGAGTTCGACCGGCTATTCGAGGATGGCGACATGTTCAGCGTCGGCTCCATCCCCGCCATGGTGCTGCATGTTCCCGGCCACACGCCGGCCGACATGGCCTATGTCATCGGCGACGTGGTGTTCACCGGCGACACGCTGTTCATGCCGGATTTCGGCACCGCCCGCGCCGACTTCCCCGGCGGTGACGCGCGCCAGCTTTTCCACTCGATCCGCCGCCTGCTGGCGCTGCCGGACGAGACGCGGCTGTTCCTCTGCCACGACTACAAGGCGCCGGGCCGCGACAGTTACGCCTGGGAGACCACGGTCGGCGCCGAGCGCGCCGGCAACATCCATGCCCGCGACGGTGTCGACGAGGATGCTTTCGTCGAGATGCGCACCAAGCGCGACGCGACGCTGGCCATGCCCAAGCTGATCCTTCCCTCCGTGCAGGTGAACATGCGGGCGGGCAACCTTCCCGAGCCGGAAGAGAATGGCCGGCGCTACCTGAAGCTGCCGCTCGACACGCTCTGAACTGGCGCCGGCCGGCGCGCCAACGCCGGTTGGTGATCGTCGCCCCTGCAATGAGATCGAGGAGACTCCCATGACGCCGAAACAGATCGTGCCGGAATTTCATGTGTGCGGCCAAATGGACGATGTCGCGCTTGCCGAGGCCGCGGCGGCCGGCTTCCGGGCGGTGATCTGCGCCCGTCCCGACGGCGAGGAGCCGGGGCAGCTGGCGGCCAGCGACGCGGCTGCCCTGGCCGATACGCTGGGCATGGCATTTGTCCACATTCCGGTGACGCCGGGTACCTATGCCGAGGCGGATGTGGCCAGAATGCGCAGTGTGCTCGACAGCCTGCCCGGGCCGGTGCTGGGCTATTGCCGCAGCGGCACACGAGCCGCGACGCTGTGGGCACTCGCGCAGGCTGGCCGTCTTCCGCCCGAGACAATCACCGCGCTTGCTTCCGCCGCCGGCTTCGACGTTTCGGGCCAGCGGGCCCGTTTCACCGCGCCGGCCGACGCGGGGACCCCCGGCGCGCCCAAGACCTATGACGTGGTGATCGTGGGAGGCGGCGCGGCGGGCATCGCCACGGCGTCGAGCCTGCTGAAGCGCCGTCCCTCGCTCGCCATCGCCGTCATCGAGCCGGCCGAGTGCCACTATTACCAGCCGGGCTGGACCATGGTCGGCGCCGGCGTCTTCAAGCCGGAGACGACCCGCGTGCCGATGGGCGCGGTGATGCCCGAGCGTGTCACCTGGGTGAGGCAGGCGGCGGCCGGCTTCCGGCCCCAGTCGAAGGAAGTGGCTCTCGCCGATGGCTCGTCCCTGCGTTACCGCGTGCTGGTGGCCGCGCCGGGGCTGCGGCTGGCCTGGGAGGCCATTCCCGGCCTTCCCGAGGCGCTCGGGCGCCATGGCGTCACCTCGAACTACCGCTTCGACCTCGCCCCCTACACCTACCGCCTCGCCAGCACGGTGAAGGCGGGCCGGGCGCTGTTCACCCAGCCGGCCATGCCGATCAAATGCGCCGGCGCGCCGCAGAAGGCCATGTACCTCTCCTGCGACATCTGGCGGGACGCCGGCGTGCTGCCGCGCATGGAGGTGGAGTTCCACAATGCAGGCGGCGTGCTGTTCGGTGTGCCCACCTATGTTCCCGCGCTGATGGAATATGTCGAGCGCTACGGGATCGACCTCAACTTCGGCTCGACCCTCGTCGCCGTCGATGGCGAGGCTCGGGTCGCGACCTTCGAGCGCAAGGGAAGCGATGGCGGCACCGAGCGCGTCGAGCGCGGTTTCGACATGCTCCATGCCGTGCCGCCGCAGAAGCCGCTCGACGTTATCGCCGCCAGCCCGCTGGCGGGGGCGGGCGGCTGGATCGAGGTCGATCCGGCGACGCTGCGCCATGTTCGGCATCCCGATATTTTCGCGCTGGGCGACGCCACCAACACGCCGAACGCCAAGACCGCCGCCGCCGCGCGCAAGCAGGCGCCTGTCGTGGCGGTCAACGTGCTGGCTGCGCTGGAGGGAAAGGCGCCTGCCGCCCGGTATGACGGATACGGCTCCTGCCCGCTCACCGTGGAGCGCGGCAAGATCGTGCTGGCGGAATTCGGCTATGGCGGCGCGCTGCTGCCGACCTTCCCGCGCTGGATTCTCGATGGCACCCGTCCGACCCGCCTCGCCTGGTTCCTCAAGGACCGCATGCTGCCGCCGATCTACTGGCACGCCATGCTGAAGGGCCGGGAGTGGCTGTGCCGGCCCGAGCCGATCTCTCCGGTGAAAGAGGCCGCCTGATGCTCGAGCCGCTGCAATATGGGCTCGGTGCCGGCGCCGGCGTGCTGGTGGGGTTCACGCTCGGCCTGGTCGGCGGCGGCGGGTCCATCCTCGCCGTGCCGCTGATGGTCTATCTGGTCGGGGTGCGCAACCCGCATGTCGCCATCGGCACCAGCGCCTTCGCCGTCGCCATCAATGCCGCTGCCGGGCTGCTGCAGCATGCCCGCGCGGGCACGGTGAAATGGCGCTGCGGCGGCATGTACGCCATGGCCGGCATCGTCGGCGCCTTTGCCGGCTCGAGCTTCGGCAAGCTGGTCGGGGGTGAGAAGCTGCTGTTCCTGTTCGCGCTGCTCATGCTGGTGGTCGGGGTACTGATGCTGCGCGGGCGCGGCAATCCGGGCGAGCCGGGCGCGGAGTGCAATCGCGCGAAGGCGCCGAAAGTGCTCGGCTTCGGGCTCGGCACCGGCGTCTTCTCCGGCTTCTTCGGCATTGGCGGCGGTTTCCTCATCGTGCCGGGGCTGATCGGCTCCACCGGCATGCCGATCCTGAACGCGGTTGGGACCTCGCTGGTGGCCGTGACCGCCTTCGGCCTCACCACCGCGTTCAACTATGCGCTGTCGGGGCTGGTGAACTGGCCGCTCGCCTTCACCTTCATCGCCGGTGGCGCACTCGGCAGCGTCGCCGGGATGAAGCTCGCGCAGCAGCTTTCCGGGCGAACCGGCCGGCTGACCACGGTGTTCGCGACGCTGATCTTCGTGGTGGCGAGCTACATGCTGTTCAAGAGCGCCTCGGCCCTGCTCGCCTGAAGTCCTCGGGCGGCAGGC
>NZ_JACICD010000022.1:2500-5862 GCF_014195655.1 Ancylobacter tetraedralis | reverse complement strand
ATTTTGACGCACAAAAACCCCGCCGTGGGGTAACCACAGCGGGGATTTGTTGGTTTGTGAAGAAGCGAGCTGTGCTTTGCAGGCCTGGCAGCGACCTACTCTCCCAGGTCTTGAGACATAGTACCATCGGCGCTGAGGAGTTTAACGGCCGAGTTCGGGATGGGATCGGGTTGGGGCTCCTCGCAATGGCCACCAGGCCGGCGAAGCACAGCATTTTGCGAAGCAAGGATCCTGTTGGATCTGGAACTGGTCTTCAGGTTTGATCATTTCCTGATGGATGAGCATCGAGGATGAGAACGATCAAGCCAATCGAACGATTAGTACCGGTAAGCTCAATATGTTGCCATACTTACACACCCGGCCTATCAACGTGGTCGTCTTCCACGGTTCTCAAGGGAATACTCGTTTTGAGGTGGGTTTCCCGCTTAGATGCTTTCAGCGGTTATCCCGACCGTACATAGCTACGCTGCACTGCGGCTGGCGCCACAACAGCTCCACCAGAGGTACGTTCATCCCGGTCCTCTCGTACTAGGGACAAATCCTCTCAATATTCCTGCACCCACGGCAGATAGGGACCGAACTGTCTCACGACGTTCTGAACCCAGCTCACGTACCACTTTAATCGGCGAACAGCCGAACCCTTGGGACCTGCTCCAGCCCCAGGATGTGATGAGCCGACATCGAGGTGCCAAACGATGCCGTCGATATGGACTCTTGGGCATCATCAGCCTGTTATCCCCGGCGTACCTTTTATTCGTTGAGCGATGGCCCGTCCACGTGGGACCACCGGATCACTATGGCCGACTTTCGTCTCTGCTCGACTTGTCAGTCTCGCAGTCAGGCGGGCTTATGCCATTGCACTCGACGACCGATTTCCGACCGGTCTGAGCCCACCATCGCGCGCCTCCGTTACTCTTTGGGAGGCGACCGCCCCAGTCAAACTGCCCACCATGCAATGTCCCGGACCCGGATGACGGATCGCGGTTAGACATCCATATCTATAAGGGTGGTATTTCAAGGATGACTCCACGAGAGCTGGCGCCCTCGCTTCAAAGTCTACCACCTATCCTACACATACCGACACGAATGCCAGTGCAAAGTTGCAGTAAAGGTGCACGGGGTCTTTCCGTCTGACCGCAGGAACCCCGCATCTTCACGGGGAATTCAATTTCACTGAGTCTATGCTGGAGACAGCGGGGAAGTCATTACGCCATTCGTGCAGGTCGGAACTTACCCGACAAGGAATTTCGCTACCTTAGGACCGTTATAGTTACGGCCGCCGTTTACCGGGGCTTCAATTCAGAGCTTGCACCCCTCCTCTTAACCTTCCGGCACCGGGCAGGCGTCAGACCCTATACGTCATCTTACGATTTCGCAGAGCCCTGTGTTTTTGCTAAACAGTTGCCACCCCCTGGTCTGTGCCCCTCCCACATGGTTGCCCACATGGAAGGCCTCCTTATCCCGAAGTTACGGAGGTAAATTGCCGAGTTCCTTCAGCATAGTTCTCTCAAGCGCCTTGGTATACTCTACCAGTCCACCTGTGTCGGTTTCGGGTACGGTCTATGTTGTGGGAGCTATTTCCTGGAACCCCTTCGAAGCCAGAACAGAACCAATTCGTCTGACAACACACGGGATTCGTCACTACCCACAGGCTCAGGAATATTCACCTGATTCCCATCGACTACGCCTTTCGGCCTCGCCTTAGGGGCCGGCTAACCCTGCGCAGATTAGCTTTACGCAGGAACCCTTGGACTTTCGGCGACAGTGTCTCTCACACTGTTTGTCGTTACTCATGTCAGCATTCGCACTTCCGATACCTCCAGAGGCCCTCACGGGTCCTCCTTCGCAGGCTTACGGAACGCTCCGCTACCGCTTGCCCGAAGGCAAACCCTAAGCTTCGGCGCGTGGCTTGAGCCCCGTTACATTTTCGGCGCAAGAATCCTAGACCAGTGAGCTGTTACGCTTTCTTTAAAGGATGGCTGCTTCTAAGCCAACCTCCTGGTTGTTTTCGGACTCTCACATCCTTTCACACTTAGCCACGACTTGGGGGCCTTAGCTGTAGGTCAGGGTTGTTTCCCTCTCGACGACGGACGTTAGCACCCGCCGTCTGTCTCCCGCGCAGTACTTCCAGGTATTCGGAGTTTGGTTAGGTTTGGTAAGATGGTAAATCCCCCTAGCCCATCCAGTGCTCTACCCCCTGGAGTATTCACGCGAGGCACTACCTAAATAGTTTTCGCGGAGAACCAGCTATTTCCAAGTTTGATTGGCCTTTCACCCCTAGCCACAAGTCATCCGAGACCTTTTCAACGGGCACCGGTTCGGTCCTCCAGTGCGTGTTACCGCACCTTCAACCTGCTCATGGCTAGATCACTTGGCTTCGGGTCTAATCCGACGAACTGAACGCCCTGTTCAGACTCGCTTTCGCTGCGCCTACACCTACCGGCTTAAGCTTGCTCGCCAGACTAAGTCGCTGACCCATTATACAAAAGGTACGCAGTCACCCAGGACGAACCTTGGGCTCCTACTGTTTGTAGGCATCCGGTTTCAGGAACTGTTTCACTCCCCTTGTCGGGGTGCTTTTCACCTTTCCCTCACGGTACTGGTTCGCTATCGGTCGCTAAGGAGTACTTAGGCTTGGAGGGTGGTCCCCCCATGTTCAGACAGGATTTCACGTGTCCCGCCTTACTCGAGGATGAATGATTGCATTACGTGTACGGGACTATCACCCACTAAGGTCCGGCTTTCCTGACCGGTTCCACTTGTCGTTCATTCACCACTGGCCTGATCCGCGTTCGCTCGCCACTACTAACGGAGTCTCTGTTGATGTCCTTTCCTCCGGGTACTTAGATGTTTCAGTTCCCCGGGTTCGCTTCAAACCCCTATGTATTCAGGATTTGATACCTTCATCTGACAACTGGAATTCCAAAGCCTCATCACACCGGATCGCTCCAGTGTGCCAAGACTTCAGAGTCCCAGTCGTCGAAGGTGGGTTTCCCCATTCGGAAATTTACGGATCAAAGCTTGTTCGCAGCTCCCCGTAACTTATCGCAGCGTACCACGTCCTTCATCGCCTCTTAGCGCCAAGGCATCCACCGAATGCCCTTAAGACACTTGATCGTTCTCATCTTCGATGCCCACCCCTTTTGGAACAACGTGAACCGTACTCACGTCAGGTGTGCAACCTGACATGCAGATCACGGGGGCGAGGCGGTTTTGAGAGACCCGCCTCACGGCATCAAAGCTATTTCTAAAGACCAGCTTGCTTCGCATGTCATTCGATGACGGTGCGGTCACGCTCCCGACGACCGGATCCACAAAACCCGAGGGTTTCCTGTTCCGATCCGTCTTGCGACAGACCGAAT
>NZ_JACICD010000021.1 GCF_014195655.1 Ancylobacter tetraedralis | reverse complement strand
GACCCGCACCTCAGGCGAAAACTTGTTCGTCGTCTTGCTCGTCATGGCTCCACCTTCTCAGGAGTTGGAGCCTCCGACAAACCCGGCGCGGTTCACCTCCTGCAACTGGTGGCGCTTGGACAAGGCCTGACGCTGACAACCGTTTCCCTATCATCTCATGCAGCGGTCACCTGCCGTCCCATCACAGGACAGGGATTGCCGCTTCGTGCCGTCTGGTCACGCTCAAATCCCAACCCGGCTCTGACGCGGTTTCTGTCCGTCGCGCGCGAACTGAGGAGATCCCCGAGCCACCGATGCGCCGTCCGGACGTGATCTCAACTTATTCGGTTGTCGTGTCACTTGATCCGGCTCGCGCCCGCGGCGCGCCTTCGCTTGGGCTGTGGCGCCATCTCGTTCACCATGCCGTCCGGCTCGACAAGCGCCACATGGCTCACGCTCAAGGCCAGCGCGATCTCGTACAGTGTGATGATCGTCGGATTTTTGAGGCCGCGCTCAACGTCGGACAGATATTGCTGGCTGAACCCCGAACGCATGGCAAGCTCCTCCTGAGTCAGCCTCTGAGCCTGACGCAGGCGCGCGAGATTGCGGCCAACCAGCTTGCGCATGTCCATGGCGCAAGCGGTCGCGGATTCCCGCGATCAAGTTTATCAACTATAATATGTAAAGATTAATCCGCCTTGCGCGCTGGCGTGCTGAAACGAACGCCGGCCCCGCCGCCATTCTCAGGAATGAACTCGATGCCGGCGGCTTCCATCGCCTTCTTGAGCACGTCAATCGTCTGAGCTTTCAACTGATCGCCGCGCTCAAATCGCGTCACGGTTTGAGTGGAGACCTGAGCTGCTCCAGCAAGGTCCCGAACTCCCCATCCCAAAGCCGCCCGGGCCATTTTGCATTGTGCAGCATTCATCAAATTCACGACATTGTAGTGATTATGTTTGCCCCAGAATTCCGCTGAAGCTATCCTTCTGCTTCTCGGGCGGTCGAACGCGTGTTTGCACCACGCGTTCGACCTGACCACAACCCAAGCTGTCTGGAGCTCGGATCATGGCTGATTCTGAGATTAGCACGACTCTGTCTCGACCTTCCCGCAGGACCGTACTCGCCGCGGCTATGCTGGCCTCGGGCGGTGCCTTGGCTGCGTCGGACACGCGCCATCCCGGCGCCGATCCCGCGGGGGATCCGGCGCTTGCCGCGTGGCGGGAATGGCATATGGCTTTCAGAAGGGCGACCGCCCTTTGCCGTAAGCAGCAGAGGCTGGAAACGAGGCTGCAGAAGACCGTCGGCATACCGAACGTCCTGATCGAAGCACCATGTCTGCCGCAAGGGGTATGGGTCGGCTCTTTGCGCGCCTTTGACGAGCTGGCGACGGCCCATCCCGCTCTTGCCCATCAGCGCGACAGGATCGCCCATGAGCTGGGGCGCCAGAAGGTCCGATGGGACACTGTCGACCGAATGATCGGCTATTCCGTCGCACTGCAGGAAGAATCCAACGCCACCGACCAACAGGAACGGTTGGCGCAGGCTCTATGGTCGACACAAGCGGTTACGCCGTTTGGGGTCGCCGCAAAGCCCGACGCCATAATCCGGCTCGGCGAAACGCACGACGACAGCGTGGAATTCCCGTGGCCACAACTGCGTGTTCTGAAGGCGGAGCTTCACGCCCTTTCGGCTGCCCCCGCCCATGTCACGGTGTCTGGCACCGGTGACATCGCTTCCCGTGCCTCTGTCAGCGCTCCCAGTTGAACGCTCGCAAGCGTGGATCCGCCGCGAAGGCTTCGCGCCCGAAGCCGATCCGCATATCGGGAAATTCGCAGATCGCCTGCACGCCCGACGCGCTCAGCCGGATACGCCAAGTCTGGCGCTCCACTGGCTTGGATTGGGCAAAGCCCCGGCAGGCCAGGATCGCCACATTGGTGCCGCCCGCGCCGTCGCGCACGGAGGAATAGCGGATGAGGTCGATGGTCGCCGCACGCGCCGTCTCGGCGAGCGCCTGCGTCGCGGCATAGTCGGTCAGGCTCGTCCACCTGTCACGATCGCAGTCGAGCGGCGGCACGGTCAGGTCAAGCGCCCGCTCGGTCGCGACCTCGGCGGCGAAGGCCGTGTAGTCACCGGCATTGGATGGCCAGGGCGTTCCCGGCGACTCGGCGAAGAATAGCAGCCGGTAAAACGCCATCTCGGCGACCGCCGTGCGCGGCGCCTCGGCCGCGTAATAGACGCCCGCGGTGCGGCCGGCACGGCGAAAACGCGATCCATGGGGATAAGGGGCGTCGTAGCGGAACGGCGTCGCCAGGAGATAATCGAGTTGCCGGCACTCCGGTGGGACGGCTGGCTTGGTGACCTCGAGCAGATCTTCCAGGAGCGCCTGCTCCTCCAGCGTATCGACGAGCTTGAGGGTCGACACACGGTGCTGGGCCTCCACCAGCCGCCAGCAGCGTCCCCGATAGGTCCGCGCTTCAGACGACAGCGCGTCGTGTGTCCAGATAGGCGATGGCATGGGTGAGCCCTGATACGGTCTGGATGCTCTCGATCGGCCTGCCGCCGAGCGCACTGTTCTCCTGCCGCAGCCAGGCGCGCGCCACTGTCTCGTCGCCGCCGACGATCGCATCGAGTGACCGGAACAGGCGGACGAACAGTAAAGCGAGTTCGAACGGCTTGGTCCCGCGATCCAGCGAGAAAGTACCACGTTTCATCCGCGAGACGGTCGGTTCAGACAGGCCGATGACGCTGCCCAGCGTCCTGGCTGAGACGCCCAGATGATCGGCCGCGCGCAGCGCCGCCTTGGCAACGACCGCCCCTTCCAATGCCAGGCTATTCCTAAGAGCCGCGTCTCGCATCGAAGTCTCCTATCCGCTGACAAGATAGGAGCGATTTCTTTCTCTGGAAAGGGAGACGGATGAAATACGCGAGACACACCTCTTCTCTGCGGCTCACTCAGCCGCGCTCATCGCGCAGACGGTCCGCCAGTAAGGTGAGCGCCCCAGCATCGCCTTCCAGCGCCGTGAAAGCATACGGGTTCAGGAATTGTCGGCCCCAGAGCAGGTTGCGATCGACCTCGCTGAGCTTCGCCTCGGCGCACACAAGCGGCCAGTGCGTGCCGATGCAGCGGAGCTGATCGCGTACAAGAGCGATGGCCGTCTCACGCGAGAGATGGAAGTAATGCGCGGCATCCAGGCAGGAGGCGATCCGGCTCAGTCGATTGTTCCCGCTGATGAGCATCGCCTGGGTAGCCTCCTGGCCCGACCTTCCTTGCGGGCATATGTCGTAGGCCGGCGTCAGCGTGAGACTCTCGCCGTCCCAGAAGGCGGCATGGTTGCGCGCATGATCGTCCGTGTTGCCGCACAGAATATTGAACACGATCCGGGCAAACAACTCACGCAGCGTGGCCCCAGGCGCCGTGAAGCGATGGCGGATGGTCGCCGCCAGGTCCTGATAGCTGGCATAGCGCGCCATCATTTCATCGAGCCCCAGAATGGTCAGCGCCGAAACCATCGCCTTGCGCTGCCACCCATCTTCGGCCCGGACGCGATCGAAACGTTCGATGAGCAGCACGTCCTTTCCGGCGGCGTGGGTCAGGGAAACGGATGCCGCCGTGATGCCGCACAGCGCGGCCAGGCGCATCGCCACATACTCACTCTTCACCAGACTGTAGAGATCGGAGGAGGAGGAGAATTTCGCGATGCGCTTCGTATCCCCGTCTTCCAGCAGGGCCTTCGGTCGTGCGCCGCCGATCGAGCTGCCGTGATGCAGGGCCTGATCGAGCTCGACCGAAAGCGCGAGCCCCTTCTCGACACGCTCGGCGGACTGGAGCAGTTCGTCCAGCGTTGCGCTCGCCGCCTGACGCGGCGTGTGGAGACTGGCAGAACTCTGGAAATCGAGTGCACCGATACGGTCAGAGCCTGATTCGAGCAAATAGGCGAGTTCCGACAGATCGCGCTCCGCGACGTCATCGACCTTCGCCCCGAACAGGCGGTTCACGATGACACGCCGGCCCCAGGCGTCGGGAGCCCCATCGCGGATGCACCCCGCCAGCGTCAGGCCGGCCGGGGGCGGCAACTCGCCGGCACGCAGCGGTAGCTCCGGTAGATAGAGCGGAATGGCGTCGCGCCGCTCGCGATAGCTGCGGCCATAGGTGAAGGTGATGAGGCCGT
The DNA here is from genome assembly GCF_014195655.1 of Ancylobacter tetraedralis. Lineage (GTDB taxonomy): Bacteria > Pseudomonadota > Alphaproteobacteria > Rhizobiales > Xanthobacteraceae > Ancylobacter > Ancylobacter tetraedralis. Next base: position 8,532 of record NZ_JACICD010000021.1, on the reverse strand, counting down.
CTTGCGCCTGCAGGCGGCCGGCCACGACAGGAGCACGCGCACCCGGCAACCAGATCCAGACAAAGGCCTGCTCATAGTGCGGAAGGCTAGAAGTCATCATCCGCCTGCGTTCCGGCCTTATAGATATGCTTGGGAAGGAGTGCGATGCGGTCGTCGGCACGCTCGGACAGGGCCATGACTCCCTTTTCGTCTTCATCAAAAAGCTTGATGCCGACAATGGCCGCGGCTTCAAGCATCAGGCCGAACTCGACCTTGGGATCTCCCTTTTCGATGCGTTGCAGCGTGCTGCGCGATACGCCGACACGCTCGGCAAGTTCCTGTGCCGTCAACTTGCGCCGCAAGCGTCCCAGCCGGATCATCTTGCCCAGCAACTCCATCGCCGCCAGCGCATAGCGAGAATAGGCTCGGGTCGTGGGAGACGGCATCTCAATGGCCTACGTGTGAGGCTTTCGATATAGATATGGATCATATATAGATCATTCTACTCGTCATGCAATGATCTGCCGCTGCGCTCTTCAGCGCGCGATGTGACGAGTCGGACGTCATGCCGCGTTTTCCGCGATGCCGGCACCTCATCACGTGATGCCGCTCCACGACCTGCCCCTCACCGGGTCGTTGCTCTAGGCTCTCGCTCCCCACGATGAAGAGCGACGCTCGCCATGACCCGAGCCTTCCTCGACGCACCGCCCGATGTGCCGACCGTCACCGACTATGATCGTAGTCATGCCGTGCTGTATCTGCGGCTGCTCGATGCCGAAGCGGCGGGCGCCGACTGGAAGGAAGTTGTCGCGCTGCTGTTCGGCCTGGATCCGCTCACCGCCCCGGAATACGCCTGGCGTGTCCACACGGCCCATCTGGCCCGGGCACGCTGGATGTCGGCAGAGGGATATCAGCAGCCCCTGCGTCGACCCGACAAGTGATCGGGTGATGCCGGCTGGGCATCAGGCCATGTCGTCGGCGTTTCTTCCGGAAGCTCCCTTCAAACGAGATCGTCAGGCGTATCGCGGCACGCTCGAGAGGGATCCGGATGGTCCTGCAATCGGCCTGGCAGTCATCAGAGACTTACACCTTTGTAGATACTCTCTCGCCTGCACAGCTCGCCTGGGAATGGCTTCGGCGCAACGAGGCGTATCGGCAAGACTTTGCCATACTCCGTGCGGCCGCCGGGGCCGAGGAGGAGACCCTCGCGGCGCTCATGCGAGCCCGCTGGGGTTTGCGATTTCCCGATCGACCCCACACGTGATGCCCGAGACGCTGCCGTTATCTGGGACTTGGCAACCGACCCCGGCCTGATCGCGCTTGTCGCGCCGTGCGACACTACCTGTGGCCCCCCGACCGCTGGTAATACGCCTCAGGGCACGGACGATCACCAGCATGCATCAGGTTGTGTGATCGTCGGCGCGGGCCGCGACGCGATCACCGTCCTACTGCCGAAGGGCCATCGCCTCGATCCATCCCTATGTGCTCTCGTGCTGATGGACGCACACCTACCTGATCGGATCGAAGCTCTGATGCGGCTGTCAGCCCATATGCGGACTACGTCCATGCCGCCGGATCGGAGGATCACGCTCCAGCAGCGCCGGCGCCTGCGCCACATGCTTCAGGCGGGGGACGCTCGGCGCGCGGGCGCGACCTATCGTGAGATCGCGACCAGCCTGTTCGGTGCCGTTCGTGTCGCGGCGGCGCCCTGGAAGACGTCCTCCCTGCGCGACACGGTCATCGCGCTGGTGGAGGATGCGCGCCTGATGGTCGAAGGCGATTACCGCAAGCTGTTGTATCGGCGCCGCCGCTGCACCTCGCCCCGATAGGGATGGGGAAGTTAGCTCTCAATCTTCCCCATCCCTCCCGACATTCTCCCTCCGCCACCGTGGTCACCGTCCGCCGCCGCACTCCGGCGGCTCCCGCCACGCCCACGGAGGCCCGCTCCATGCGACCCGATCTCGCCACCCTCCCGCCGCGCTACCTGCGCACCAAGGAAGCTGCCGAGTTTCTCAGCCTGTCGGCCCGCACGCTTGAGAAGCACCGCACCTATGGCACCGGTCCCGCCTATCGCAAGCTTGGCGGGCGCGTCGTCTATTCCATCGACGACCTGCAGGCCTGGACCGAACGCGGTGCGGTCACCTCGACCTCCGATCCGCGCGGCACCGTCCTGCCGGCCAAGCGCCATGCGCTTGCCGCCGGTTCGTTCGCCGGCCACGCCGCGCGCTGAACGCTCCACCCATGGCGGCGCGGCATCACAGCCTCTCGGAGCGCGGACAGCTAGATCTGTTCCGCGCCCTACCGGGGGACTTCGCACTACGCGATGCGCAGGATCTCATGGCCTATCCCTTCTTTTCCCTCTCCAAGACGCCGCGCGTCGCGCCGATCGATTTCCGGACCGGCAGCATCGCCATCCGGGTCGAGGCCGTGCCCGACCACGGCATGGCGACGATCTGGGACGCCGACATTCTCATCTGGGCCGCCAGCCAGATCGTCGAGGCGCGCGACGCGGGGCTGCGCACCTCGCGCCTGATGGCAGCGACGCCCTATGAAATCCTCACCTTTGTCGGGCGCGGCACCTCCCTGCGCGACTATCAGCGCCTCAAGGCCGCGCTCGACCGTCTCCAGTCGACGACAGTCTCGACCACCATCCGCCAGCCGGCGGAGGGACGCCGGCACCGCTTCTCCTGGATCAATGAATGGCAGGAGCGCACCGACCGCAACGGCCGGCCCGACGGCGTCGACCTCATCCTGCCGGACTGGTTCTACCGCGCCGTGCTCGACGACGCGCTCGTGCTCACCATCGACCGGGCCTATTTCGGGCTGACGGGCGGGCTGGAGCGCTGGCTCTACCGTCTGGTGCGCAAGCACGGCGGGCGACAACAGGACGGGTGGCGGTTCGATTTCCGGCACCTGCACCAGAAGTCGGGCAGCCTGTCACCGTTCAAGCGCTTCGCTTTTGAACTCAGGGACCTGATCCGGCGCCAGCCGCTTCCCGGCTACGTGCTGTTCGTTGAGGTGGAGGTCAGCGGCCGGCTGCTGCTGGCCTTCGAGCCTGCAGCGCCCTGTGGACAGCCTGTGGATAGCCTCGTGCTATCGGGAACCCGGACTATCGTGCCATCGGGAACCGGCGCCTCGTGCTATCAGGAACCCAAACAGCTCTTAACCCACTGTTCTGCATCAGGAAATCGCGCCCTTAACTTAGAGTCTAACCCAGAATCTAACTTTAAGAGGCGCGGGAGCGCTTTTGCGAGCGCCGTCGATCAACCCCGACTGGGGGCGAAGTGGCCGGGAAAGACGCCGCCTGACAGCGTCTCACAGACGCCCCCTCGCTCGAGGGGGCATCGATGATCATCGCGCTCCTCAACCAGAAAGGCGGGGTCGGCAAGACGACGCTGGCGCTGCATCTCGCCGGGCAATGGGCTCGGCAGGGACAGCGGATCACGCTGATCGACGCCGATCCGCAGGGCTCGAGCCTCGACTGGTCGCAGCAACGCAGCCGCGAGGGCCTGCCACGGCTGTTCGGTGTCGTCGGCCTCGCCCGCGACACGCTGCACCGGGAGGCCCCCGAGCTTGCACGTGACGCGGATCACATCGTCATCGATGGACCGCCCCGCGTCGCCGGGCTGATGCGCTCGGCCCTGCTCGCCGCCGACCTGGTGCTGATCCCGGTGCAGCCCTCGCCCTTCGATGGCTGGGCATCGGCCGAGATGCTGGCGCTGATCCGCGAGGCGCGGATCTACCGCCCGGCGCTGTTGGTCCGGTTCGTCCTGAACCGCTGCGGCGCGCGCACGGTTCTCGCCCGCGAGACGGCGCGGACGCTGGCCGACCACGATCCTCCGGTGCTCGCCAGCACCATCGGCCAGCGCATCGCCTTTGCGGCGGCCGCGCAATCCGGGCGTCTCGTCTTCGAGCGCGACGATGCCGGGCCAGCCACGCGCGAGATTGCTGCGCTGAGCGCCGAGATCAATGGTCTCGACCTCGGGAGGCAAGCGCGATGAGCGAGCGCCCGATCCGCCGCGACTTCGCCTCTCGGCCTGCCGATCCCGAGCACTGGATCAAGGCGGCCGATGTCGCGCTAGAGCACCGCCCCGGCGCCGTGTTCACCGCGCGCCTCACCATCGATGTGACGCCCGAACTGCGCGGCCGGATCAAGGTCGCCGCCTTCCGGCACGGCGTCACCGTCGCCGAGATGATGCGCGACCTCCTCGCGCGCGAATTCCCTCCCACATCAGGAGATCAGCCATGAGCGCGGCGTTTGCGCCCCGTGCGGCAAGCACGGCATCCCCGTCCAGTCCCCCGTCCGATACCCTGACCCATGTCGAGCTGACCCATATCGAGAAGCGCATCGAGAACTGGATCCGCTTCGGCCATCACGCACATGAGCAGCTTCTGGATCGCCGCCGGCGCATCCTGTCTTTCCCTCCCGGCAGCATCTTCGCCTTTGTCCGGTGGGCGTCGAACGACTTCGGCACCGTGGCCTCCTGCCTCGACATCGTGCGCTGCGTGGCGCCGGGCGAGAGCTACCAGACGCTGCCTTTCGTGCGGCCCGGCGGCGAGATCCTGCTGCGGGTGGATAGCTGGCCGAAGGTCGAGAAAATCCTGCAGCATATCGACGCCATCGAGGCGATCGGCATCGATGCGGCGACCGTCGCCCCTGATCACTGGGGCCATGTCGCGCACCGCATCAGTGTAGGATTCGAGCCGCGCGCCTATAGCGTGGAGCGCCATCAGGCGTGGCTGAAGCGGCGGGAGTGCGGACGATGAACCTCGCCGCCTATGTGCTGATGGCTGCGACCGCCAGCGTCGGCATGGCCTACGCCGCCACACTGCCGACGTCGCTCAAGCTGGTCTGGAACGTCTCGGCGAGCGTCCCTGTCGGGCTCTACTCGGTCGAGCCGGCTGATCATCTCGAGGTCACCGATCTGGTGGCGGTGATGCCACCGCCGCCGCTCGCCGTGTTCCTCATCGCACGGGGCTATATCGGCGAAGGCACACCGCTGCTGAAGCGCGTGATGGGGCTCCCGGGGCAGGTTGTCTGCCGCCTCAACGACGCCATCACCGTCGATGGCGTGCCGCTGGGTGAAGCCCTTCGGCGCGACAGCTTGGGCCGGGACCTGCCGGTCTGGCAGGAGTGCCGGCGTATCGCTCCCGGTCATCTGTTCCTGATGAACCCGGACGTCGGCGACAGTCTCGACGGACGGTATTTCGGGCCGATTTCAGACGGCACCGTCATCGGCCGTGCGATGCCACTCCTCACGGATGAAGCCGGCAACAGTGACTTCGTCTGGCGCGCGGCGGTGCGCTGACATGCGTCGCTCGGTGCTCTTCCTCGCATCCGGACTGTTGATCGGGGGCGCCTCGCCCGGCTCTGCCGCCGCGCAAACCATGTCGCAGACTGTGGCGTACGCCGTCACGTCCTACGCGGCCTTTATCGACGAAGCCGCGCAGCGCTTCGAGCTTCCGGCCAGCTGGATCCGTGCGGTGCTGCGAGCCGAGAGCGGCGGCGATCCGCGCGCCGTCTCGCATGCCGGTGCCATGGGGCTGATGCAGATCATGCCCGTGACCTGGGACGAGCTCCGCGTCCATCACGGTCTCGGCGCCGATGCGTTCGACCCGCGCGACAACATCCTCGCCGGCGCCGCCTATCTGCGCCAGCTCCATGACCGCTATGGCAGCATCCGCGCCATGCTCGCGGCCTATAATGCCGGGCCTGCGCGCTATGAGGCGTCGCTTGCGGGTGAGAGGCTGCCGCTGGAGACGCGCACTTACATCGCGGCTCTGGCGCCGATCATCGACAATCAGTCTGCGGCCGGTGCCACCGCATCGGTGCGTTCAATGGCGCAAAGCTGGCGCGAGGCGCCGCTGTTCGCCACGCCGCCCGCGCGCAGCAATCCCACAGATGCCGGGGTCCTCGCGCCGCGATCGGACGCGCTGTTCGTTGCAACTTTGCCATCGCGGAGGGCGCCATGACGAGGCGGAACCGCTTTCGCGTCCTGTCGGGCTCTGGCGCTTCATGGAGGGCTGGGAGGCGTAGGACAGGAACCACGCCCGCACGAGGGCAGGATAAAAGGGCGCACATTGCGCTGCGGTCGGGGTGTTGTTTCACCACGTGTTTTCTGCGCCTGCGTCACCTTGCAGAGCCGGGCCACAAGGTTTGCGCGTGCCGCAAATGGCACCGCATCAACGATTTTCCGCACATTGCGAGGCTTCGCCATGAGTGATGAGCGCGAGTTCCGCGTCCGTCCCGGCCGCATCCGCCCGGCCCGCGCCCAGCAGGCGCGTCCCTTCATCGCGCAGGCTATTGCCGCTGCTCGTAAGGCCGGCGGCGGGGTCTCTCGGTCGGGCAAGATCGTCTCCGGCAGTCGCTCCCGCTTCGGCAGCGGACAGGTCGCCAGCCTTCAGGCCAGCCGCCGGATCACGCCGCACTCGCGTGGCGCTGTGGTGAAGGCCCGCGTCGTCCGACACACGACCCGCGCGGGCTCCCTCAGTCAGCACCTCACCTATCTCCGCCGCGAGGGCGTGACCCGCGACGGTGAAAAGGCGCGGATGTTTGGTCCCGAGATCGAGAGCGTGGATGTCGACGCCTTCGCTGAGCGCTGCCGCGAGGACCGTCACCATTTCCGCTTCATCGTGTCGCCCGACGACGCCCTGGAGATGGAGGACCTGCGGGCCTTCACCCGTGACCTCGCCCGGCAGATGGAAAAGGACCTCGGCACCGGTCTCGACTGGGTCGCCGTCGATCACTGGAACACCGAGCATCCCCATGTGCACCTGATCGTCCGTGGCCGCCGCGACGATGACCAGGATCTCGTGATCTCCCGTGACTACATCAAGGAGGGCATGCGCGATCGCGCCTGTGACCTGATCACCCAGGAACTCGGCCCGCGCACCGAGCTCGATATCCGCCGGGGTTTGGAACGCCAGATCGAGGCCGAGCGCTGGACCGAGCTCGATCGGCAGCTCGTGCGCGAGACCCGCGAGAGCGGCATCATCGACATGGCGCCGGTTCCCGGCCGGAAGCCCGACGACTATCATGCGCTGAAGATCGGGCGTCTCAGGAAGCTGGAGGCGCTTGGCCTCGCCACCGAGATCGCCAACGCGCAATGGGTGGTGGAGCCGGAAGCCGAGGCTACATTGCGTGCCCTCGGCGAGCGCGGCAACATCATCAAGCGCATGCACCGCGCCCTCACCGACCGCGGGATCGAGCGTGGCACGGCAAGCTATGTCCTCGCCGCCGAGAGCCTCGACGTGCCGGTCATCGGCCGGCTGGTCGCGCGTGGTCTCGATGATGAACTCCACGGCTCCGCCCATGCCATCGTCGATGGCGTGGACGGGCGGTCCCATCACATCCGGCTGCCCGACCTCGACGCAGCCGGTGACGGCGCGCCTGGCTCCATCGTCGAGCTCCGGACTTTCGACGATGCGCACGGCAAGCGACGTGTGGCACTCGCAGTGCGCTCCGATCTGGATCTCGCCCACCAGGTCACGGCCACTGGCGCCACCTGGCTCGACCGGCAGGCCATCGCGCGTGACCCCGTTGCTCTGTCGGACGGCGGCTTCGGCGCGGAGGTGAGCCAGGCACTTGACCGACGCGCCGAGCATCTCATCCGCGAGGGGCTGGCCGAACGACAGGGACGGCGCGTCGTCTTCGCCCGCAATCTCATCGATACGCTCCGCCGCAGGGAACTGGAGGCCGTCGGCGAGAAGCTCGCCGCCGAGACCGGCCTACCGTTCAACAAGGCCGGTACCGGCGAGTATGTCGCCGGCACCTACCGCCAGCGCCTCAACCTCGCGTCCGGACGCGTTGCCATGCTCGACGACGGCCTCGGCTTCCAACTCGTGCCCTGGTCGCCCTCGCTGGAGCGCCAGCTCGGCATGCATGTCTCCGGCGTCGCCCGTGACGATGGTGGCGTCGACTGGAGTTTCGGTCGCAAGCGCGGCCTTGGCCTCTGACCTGAGAGAAGGATCATCACCATGTCGGCGACGAAAATCCTCTGGGGGCAGATCCTCACCGTGCTGCTCATCGTGCTCGCGGCTATCTGGGGCGCGACGCAATATGTGGCCTGGAGCCTCGGCTATCAGGCGCAGCTCGGCGCCCCGTGGTTCGAGTGGCTCAGGGTTCCGATCTACTATCCGCCGGCCTTCTTCTGGTGGTGGTACTTTTTCGATGCCTATGCGCCGGAGGTGTTCTTCCGCGGCGCGCTGATCGCCGCCTCCGGTGGCTTCCTCTCCGTCGCGTTCGCCATTGCCCTGTCGGTGTGGCGGGCGCGCGAGGCCTCTAGGGTCGAGACCTACGGTTCGGCGCGCTGGGCCGATAAGGAGGAGGTCCGCACCGCCGGGCTGCTCGGCACCGACGGCGTCGTCCTCGGCCGGTATGAACGGGACTATCTGCGCCACGACGGGCCCGAGCATGTGCTGTGCTTCGCGCCGACCCGGTCCGGCAAGGGTGTCGGGCTGGTCGTGCCCTCGCTACTGACCTGGCCGGGATCGGCCATCGTCCATGAAATCAAGGGCGAGAACTGGCAGCTCACCGCCGGCTTCCGCGCCCGG
>NZ_JACICD010000020.1 GCF_014195655.1 Ancylobacter tetraedralis | reverse complement strand
CGAGGCTGAAGAACGCTACTACGCCATGCTGGACGAGCCAGCCATGGCGGCGTGACTCAAACGAAATGGCCTCCGGGAAAACCGGCGCGGTTCACCCATCCGGGCTGGGTCTGCAGCATCAAACGGCAGTGTGTGCGCTCGCGACACGATGAAGGCCAAAGGCAATATGGTTGCGCTGGATATAGCCGACCGCCCTGATGTCGCCGGCGCGCAGCGCACCCGCGATCTCGTTGAGTTCATTGGCCAGATCGGCAAGCTGTTCCTCGAAGAACGCCTCGATCACGCTGTACCAGATGCGCGAGGCCTGGAAGTAATAGCGCTCATGGGTCTCGCGCAAAGCCAGATTGGCGATGAGCCGGTTCGTGGCATGATGGAGTTCATGGTTGAGCTGCCAGAACGCCTCCATGTCCCGCTGGCCTCTCAAGGCCACCAGCCGGTCCTGAAGCAGCAGGATGGTTGAGAGGGCGCGCGGTGCCTCGTCTTCTGCGGGGAACTCGCCCATCATTTCGCTCAGGCGCAGCCGGAATGCGTAGATATCGCGGAAGGCGTTGGGGTCGACACCGGTGACCATGGTTCCAACGCCATTGCGGGTCTCGGTGAGACCGTCATATTCCAGCCGCTGGAGCGCCTGGCGCACCGGAGTGCGACTGACCGTGAACTCTTCGGCCAGCTCGTGCTCGCCCAGCAGCATGCCCGGGGGATAACGCAGCAGACAGATCCGGTCGCGCAAGGCCCGGTAGATGTCGGTGACCTGCCCGCGCGGTGCCCGTATCCTTGAGGTCTCGTTCGTCGCGCTCTCGCCCAATCAATGCTCCCGCAGCAGAATGCCGTAATCATCCCGCCGGTCCGCGACGCCGGCAAGTCGCAGGCAGTCCCACATCATGGCCTGGTTGCTGGCCACGACCGGCTTGCCGAGCCGGCGCTCGAGCTCCTCGATCACGTCGAGGGAGCGGAGGGCCCCACAACTGATGAACAGCGCCTCAGCATCAGGACGGTCGACACTCAAGGCAAAATCAAGAATGGCTTTGGGCGTCACCCGCACCATATCGGCGTCCTTCTCGATGCCCAATCCCTGCATGTGAACGATATCGAAGCCACGCGCCGTCATGTAGCGGCGCTCAATGGCATCGACCTCGGCGAGATAGGGGGTAGCGATGGCGATGCGTCGCACTTTCAATACCTCCAGCGCGCGCATCACAGAGGTGATCAGCGAGGTCGCTCGAGCGTTGGGCTTGCCACGGTTCAGCTCCGCGAAAACCCGCTGCTCGCCGATGACGACGCTGCCCGAAGTGCAGGCATAGCAGACGACATCGAGCGGTTCGTCGGGCAGGAGCAGGCTGGCGGCGTCACCAATACCGGACGCCATGGCCGCCAGCGTGTCGACACTGACGCGGTTCGCCATGGCCGCGCGGGTGAAGTGAATTCCTACCCCGTTTGGACGCAGCGTGAACATGTCGTCCTCGATCGTCTGCTCCATCGCTAACAGCACGAACCCGATCTTTGCCCGGTGATGACGTCCGGCATCGCTCTTGATCTCACGCACGCCCTGCCCCCTTTGTGTATGCAGTTAAGGAAAAGTTCCCTGCCGACACAGCCATAATCCCATTATTGACAACGCATTTACTGCCACACTATCGTTCGGCACACCATAGCTGCATACAGGTTGGCAAATGACAAGCCCCTTCGAGGTCCGCGTGCATCTCCTTGCCCACTCTCTTGAGAACACCGGCATCGGCCTTGCCGTCCTCAGCGATCCGGACTCGATCGCTTATTACGGGGGGTACTGGAATTATCTCGGCATGGAGTTCGGACGCCCGACGCTGATGATCGTCGCACCCGGCCAATCACCGGTCATCGTCACGCCGCTGATGGAGTCGGAAATGTGTGCCGCCATGAGCTGGGTCGGCGACATCCGGCACTGGACCGATGGCGGCCGGGAATGGCGCGACCTCTTGATCGGCCTGCTGGGCGGTGCTGCAGCGGGCACCTGCATCGGAATAGAACAGGCTCGCCTGCCGAATGTGATCGCGGCGGAGATCAGGGCACGACTTCCCGACCGGGCAGTGGCTGACATTGCGCCACTGGTCGCCGAGCAGCGCATGATCAAGTCGTCGGACGAGATCGCCATCATGCGCCAGGCCGGCGAGGTCGCCATATCCATGATGGATGCGGCTGCGGACGCGATCGGTCCGGGCGTGCCCGAATATGAAATTGCGCTCGCCGCCATGCAGGCCGGCACGCGCCGTGCCGCCTCAATGCTGCGCGATCCTCAGGACCGCCACGTCTCGCCGCTGATCCACAATCTGCAGATCCTGCAATCGGGCACGGACACATGCATGGTCCATCGCCGGGCCGCCGTGCGTCGGCTGGAGGCCGGCGATCCGGTCTATCTGTGCTTCTGCGGCATGGTGAGTTTCCGCAACTACAAGCTCGGCTTCGATCGCCAGTTCTTCGTAGGGAGAGTGACCGAGGAACAGGCGCGCATCCAGGAGGCCGCCATGGCCGCCCAGCGCGCAGCACTCGCCACAATCCGCCCCGGCATACGCTGCGAGGCGGTCAATGCTGCCGCGGAAGAGGCCTATGCGACCGCCGGCTTCTCTCCGGGCTACCGAACCGGCCGCTCGGTAGGCATGTCGTTGCTGGAGGCGCCGGAGCTCAAGCGTGGCGAAGCAAGGGAGCTGCGGGCCGGCATGACATTTGCCGTCGACGGCGGCATTACCGTGCCCGGCAAGGGCGGTGGACGCATCGGCGACTCCATTGTCGTGACCGAGGACGGTTTCGACTATCTCACGCCCTACCCCCGCGACATGAAGGTTCTTTAAGGCAGGGAGCGGTAGACGCGGGGATGAAACGTGACGGGGACCGCTTCCACCCGGGATCGCAGCCATCAGGATGTCTCGGTGGGGACCGGCGGCATCAGGTCTATCGCGCGCTGAAGACACGGGCGCTCCTCTACAGGTTCCGCCCTGGCCAGCACCTGGCTGTCGTTGAATTGTCGGACCAACTCAAGGTCAGTAATACGCCAGTGCGCGAGGCCTTGATCCGGCTGCATGCCGAAGGTCACATTGCAGCCGTTCCTGCGCGCGGGTTTTTCGCTCGCGAACTGCGCCTGCGCGAGATGCAGGAAATCCATGACCTCCTGCAGCTTCTCATCCGACACAGCCTCGAAGTGGGAGCATGTCAGGCATCATTGCGCCCTTTGCCCGACCTGGGACCTCCCCCCTTGACGCCGTGCGATCCAAGGACGGCCGTTGCGCTGGCACGCCGAACCGAAGCCTTGTTCATCGCCATGAGCCGATGTACGGGCAGCGATGTGATCGAGCGCAACGTGATCGATCTGTGCGAGCGGACCCATCATGTTCGCCGCTGCGCCTATCGATCATCCGATCTGCCGCGGTCTCTGCATGCCTCACTCATCGCCCTCGCCTCCGCGCTGGCCGAAGGAAGAATGGAGGCGGCCCAGGGCGCTCTGAATGATCATTTCCGGGTTCTTGAGGTGGCGCTGCCGGATCTGGTCATGCGCGCACTCGCGACATCCTTGATGCAGGAATAACACGTGTGATCGAGAAAAAATCACCTCGCTCGCGTAATGTCCGGAAAGGCGGACACTGTGGATCTCAATTGTCCCCAGCCATAGGTCCGCCTTCACAAATCGAGCTTGATGGTACCTGCACCATCCCCCGCAGTAAATCTTACTTGGGGACGTCTTACGCCGCCAGCCTGTAAGGCCGCACCAGGACATCCGCCGGAATACCCCACTCCTTGCTCAACTTGCCGATCATATCGACGGTCAGGGCTCGTTTGCGGCGCAGGATTTCCGATGCGCGCGGTGCGGAGCCGAGCAGTGCGGCAAGATCCTGCTGCGTTCGCCCGGTCGCCTCAAGGAAAGCGCGCAGCGCTTCGACAGGATCGGCACCTGGCAGCGGAAAGTGCCGCTCCTCATAGGCCGCGATAAGGTCCGAGAGCACGTCGAAGCGGTCTCCTTCCATTGAGCCTGGCTCAGGCTGTTGCTCGAAATAGCGTGTCACCTCGGCCAGCGCCCACTCATAGTCCACGTCGGTCTTGATCGGTCGAATGTCCATCAAACGGTCTCCGGATCTATGGCGTCATATTCAGCGTGAGTGCCCACGAACTTGATCAACACCCGACGGAATGGATAGGCGACGTGGACGATGAGGCGGAACTTGTTGCCACCGACATCGAAGATCAGGCGGTTGTCCCCTATGAAATCCACGGCAGTCCCGAAGGTCGCTTTCACGTCCTGAGGGCCGGTCCACGCAGCCTTCGCCACGCGGGCATGCCAAAGCACAAGTGGCGTCTCAGCTTGCGGATAGCGTTCCCAGAAGAGCTTGAGAGTCCGGCGAGCGATGATCTGCATAGGAGCTTATAGCGAATTCCCGAATCGGGAACAAGATAATTTCCCAGATTGGGAAATCCATCTCCACATGCGGCACCACTCGGAGTTGGACCGTATCCGTAGCGACCGTATCCCTAATGCGCATAGAGCTCCCGCCGTTCCGACAGCGGAGGCGGCATGCCGGGACCGTCATCCATCTCATCTTTGGGCTCGATCCAGCCGGCCAGACCGACCCGTTCCAGCGCGGCGCCGGTCGCCAGGAGTTTCATATCCCGATAATGCGCCCCGATCAGTTGCACCCCGATCGGCAGGCCATCACCGTCCCGACCGATGGGAACGGATAGCGCGGGGTGACCGGTCAAGTTGAAGAGACAGGTGAAGTGCGACAGCGCATTGCCGACAGGCACCGCAACGCCCGCTAGCGTCACCTGCTTCTGATCCAGAGCCGGCGCGACGATCGGCGTCGTCGGCGTCATCAGCACATCGATATCCTTGAGCCGCTCACTTATCTCGGCCTTCTTCGCGGCGAACAGCCGGAGCGCCTGCACATAATGCTCGGCCAGGATGAACTGGCCCTGAAGCAGCCCCTCACGCACATCCTCGCCATACAGATCGAACCGGCGCTGGAGATTTGTCCGGTGCCAGGCAAAAGCCTCGACGAGCTGGACGGCCAGCGAGGCCGTACGCACATGGGTAGCGTCTGGCATCACCACGTCGATTATATGGGCCCCGAGCCGGCGGCATTCCGTGATCAGCTGATGCACGCGCGGGGCAATGTCGGACGTCGTATCCTCGAGATAGGCTCCTCTGGGTACGCCGATGCGCAGGCCATGCAGCGAGTTGCCACGCTCGGAATGATCGGCGTTCGCTGCCGAGACGGCCTCACCCGCCTCGCGAATGGCGAGGAACACCTCGGCCGCGTCCCCGCAGCTTCGGGCAAGAATCCCGGCATGATCCAGCGACCAGCAGAACGGTACCACACCCTTCAGGCTGATCTGCCCGCGCGTCGGCTTCAAGCCGACAAGGCCGCACAGGCTGGCGGGAACGCGCACCGAGCCGCCCGTATCGGTGCCGAGGGCAAACATTGCCGTGCGGTTGGCGACGGCAACGGCGGATCCGCTGGAGGATCCGCCCGCCAGGCGGCCTGGATGATGCGGGTTAGCCGGTGTGCCGAAGATAGGGTTGGCGCCGGTGATGCCATAGCAGAACTCGTGCAGATTGTTCTTTCCCAAAAGGATGGCGCCAGACGCCTTGAGGCGTTCAAGCGCCTGCGCGTCTCTGATCGGCCGGTAATCATGCATGGCGCGCGAACCGGCCGTGGTCGGCAACGTCACTGTGTCGAACACATCCTTGCAGGAGAAGGGGATACCGGCGAGGCGCCCCGATGCGCCAGCCTCTTCCACCCGGCTAGCGCACGCCAGAGCCTCTTCCGCTCCGATCGAGACATAGCTGAGATCGCGACTGTTGCGGGCTTCGGCTCGCGCCAGAAACGCCACGGTCACCTCTTCCGGCCGAACCTCCCCGGAGATCATCAGCCGCCGGAGCTTGCGCAAGGACAGACGCGTGAGGTCGCTCATTGGCCTGTTTCCTGGAAAGGGGGGATTGCCGGTCCGATGTCGGCAAGATCGTGATCAGCGAGCCTCCGCAAGCCCGCCAGCAGATCGCCCAGGCCACTGACGAGGCCATGCCCCGCCCCGTGTACGAGCGGCGCCAACGTCGCTACGGGCCAGTCACGCCCGGCAAGCCGCGCAGCGACGTTGGCCAAGAAATCGGCGTCGGGCCAGTCCTGACGGCTCATCTGCCAGCTCCTGCTGATCGCGCCGAGCGAGCGATCAGCATCGTTGTGAGCATGACGATGGTGACGAGGAGCACCATGAGCGTGGCTGCGGCGAGCACCGCGGGACTCAACTGGTCCCGCACACCCGACCACATCTGCAACGGAATAGTGCGCTGGTCATAGCCAGCCAGGAACAGGGCGATGACCGCTTCATCGAAGGACGTGACAAAGGCGAACAGAGCACCTGAGGCGATACCGGGCGCGACCAGCGGCAAGGTCACCTTGAAAAAGGCGGATAAGGGCGGCGAGCCCAGAATGGACGCCGCGCGCAGCAGGCGCTCGTCGAAGGTGGTGAGCGTGCTGCCGACCGTCACCACCACATAGGGAGCCGCCAACGCGGTATGGGCCAGGATGATGCCGGTGAAGGACTGAGTGAGCCCCAGCGGCGCCAGGAAGAAATAGATCCCCGTGGCGAACAGGATGACAGGTACCACCAGCGGCGACGCGATGATGACCGCAAACATCTTGCGCGGTCTTGTCGGTAGCCGCCGCAATCCAAGCGCCGCCATCGTGCCAAGAAGGGTTGCCAGCGGCGTGACGACGGCCGCGATGCTCAGGCTGTTGCGCAGCGCCAGCCGCCACTGCGCGCTTTCCGCAATTTCCCGGTACCAGCGCAGCGACAATCCAGCCGGATCAAGCTGGAGCATGGCCGGCGTGAAGGAGAAATACGGTTCCGGATTGAAGGATAGCGGTACGATCACGAGGAGTGGCAGAACAAGGAAGGCCGCGATCAGGCCGCAGAGAAGATAGAACCCGAAACGGGCGAGCCGGTTCATGTGCGCAGCCCTCCGCGTTCGGCGAGGCGCGGCAGCGTCAAAGCGAGGAGTAGAACCGCGAGCAGGAGCAACGTCCCGAGAGCGGCAGCCAAGCCCCAGTTCAGGCTCCTCTGCATGTGAAAAGCGATCTGATTGCTGATGAGTTGGCCGGTTCGTCCTCCCACCAGGGCCGGGGTGACGTAGTAGCCAAGCGACAGGATGAAGACGAGCAGACCGCCGGCGGCGACACCGGGATAGGTCAACGGAAGATAGACGCGTGCGAAAGTCCGCAATGGATGCGCTCCCAGGCTTGCTGAGGCGCGCACATAGGACGTTGGCAGTCCCGCCATCACCGAATAGAGCGGAAGCACAAAGAAGGGCAGCAGCACGTGAACCATAACGATGATGGTGCCCGTCATGTTGTAGATCAGGTCGAGACGGCCGGTCTCGCCAATGAGGCCCATTGCGAGCAGCCCTTCATTGATGACGCCCCGCCGCTGCAGCAGAACGATCCAGGCAGTGGCGCGCACCAGCAATGAGGTCCAGAACGGCAGCAGCACCAGGAACAGCAGCAGCGCACCTAAGGAGGGGCCGGCCGCCGCCATGGCATAGGCATAGGGATAGCCGAGCAGTGCACAGATGAGGGTCACCAGCGCTGCGACCCAGGCGGTCCGCAGGAAGAGATCGACATAGAGCCGCCGCGCCTCCTCCTGCCGCACCAGTATTCCATCGGGCGTCACGGTCAGATCAAGCGCATTGAGCAGATGTCGCCCCGTCCAGGGCGAGGTGACGCGCGCCAGAATCTGCCAGAGGGCGGGATCGCTCCAGCCTGGATCGATCCGCGAAAGCTTGGTGTCAGGCTCCCGCTCCAGATGTCGCGCGGTAACGTCGATCAGCACGCGAAGCCCATTCCGCTCGCGGTTGAGACGCTGGGCGAGCCGACCGATCTGGTTGGTCGCGCTCGCCTCCCGCAAATCCGCCGAGACCGCTTCAAAGGCCACCTGCCGAACACCTGTTCCGTCCCATTGAGCGAGGGCCTGTCGCGTACGCGGCATGAGATCGGCGATTTCCGGGTCATGGACGCTGCGCAGGAGCATGGTCGCGATGGGCGCCAGGAAGGCGATCACGATGAAGGCGACCAGGGGAAGCACGAGCGCCCAGCCGGCGCGGGAGGGCGAAACCGCGTTCATTGGACCAGCCACGCCGCATAGCGTTCATTGATCGCGTCGCCATGAGCGGTCCACCAGGCGGCGTCGAAGGCCAGGGCGTTGTTGAAATTGGCCGGCGCTGTCGGAAGCGTGGCGGCGATCGCCGGCGCGATCAGCGGCTGGGAGGAGCGGCGCACGGGACCATACGCGATGTATTTGGTCTGCTCGGCGAGGGGCACGGTGTCCGTGGCAAAGCGGATGAAATCGAGTGCCCGGCCCTTGGCTCCGGTACCGGCGACGACCGCGTAGTAGTCGGCGTTCCAGATCTGCCGGTCCCAGATGATCTTTAGCGGCTTGGCGTCGTCCGAGATGGCCGATTGCACGCGCCCATTATAAGCGGCGGATAGTGCCACCTCGCCATCGGCGAGAAGCTGGATCATCTGCGCTCCGGTCTCCCAGAAAACGGCGTGATCCTTGACGGTATCGAGCTTAGCGAAGGCACGGTCGAGACCTTCCGGCGCTGCTAGGACCCGATAGACCTCGGAGGGCGCTACGCCATCGGCCATCAATGCCCATTCAAGTATGGCGTGAGGACGCTTGGGCAGCCCACGGCGGCCCGGAAACCTCTCCAGATCGAAAAAGTCCTCGATCCGGCTGGGCTTGGCACCGGGAAAGGCGGGATCGCTGAAGGCGAGCACATTGGACCAGATGACCGTGCCGACGCCGCAGTCGTGAAGTGACCCGGCAACAAAGTCCGCGATGGCAGCAACCCCATCAGACCCTGTCGGCAGTTGCGCCGGATCGATCTTCTCGAACAGACCGTCGGCGCAGCCACGATCAAGATCCTGCAACTCGACATCGACGACGTCCCAGCCCACCATTCCGGAACGCACTTGGGCGGTCAGTTCGGCCAGTCCACCATTGTAGTCGACCGACTTGATCGTCACGCCCGTACTGGCGGTGAAGGGTTCGTACTGCGACTTTTTTTGGCTTGCCGTGTATTGGCCGCCGAAGGAGGCAATGGTCAGAGCGTCCGCCGCGCATGCGGGGCCGTAAGTAATCAGAAGGCCGAGAAGAGCTGCGGACGACACTTTCGGGCACGCGACAAGCATGATGAACCTCCTGAAAATGGGAAGGGAGCGCTCAGGCGGCGAAGGCCCGGGCGTCCTCTCGGCTGAAGCCGAGAGCGATGGTCGCGCCGCGGTCGGGGCGCGCGCTCTGGCCGCAATTGGGCAGTTTCCAGATGATCTCGGTGCCGTCGCGCATCCGGCAGCGCACACGGGAAACCTCACCGAGATAGGTGATGTCGGCGACCTCCACCTCGACCGATGATCCCTCCCCAGCCTGGGCCGGTCGAAGACGCTCGGGCCGGACCGCGAGGTTCACGCGGTCGCCGATGCGCGCGTCGGCGATGTTTCGCGCCTCAACGACGGCACCATCGGCGCAGCGGACATGGCAGAACTCGGTCGTGGCGGCGATCACGCTGCCGGTGATGCGATTGTTCTCGCCGATGAAGCCGGCCACGAAGGCAGTCCCGGGCTGCTCGTAGAGTTCCGAGGGGGTGCCGATCTGGGCAATCCGTCCCGCGTCGAACACCGCCACACGATCCGAAAGCGACAAGGCCTCGCTCTGGTCATGGGTGACATAGACGATGGTCGGCCGCAGCTCGCGATGGATCCTGACGATCTCGTCCTGCATCTGTTCGCGCAGCTGCTTGTCGAGCGCGCCCAGCGGCTCGTCCATCAGCACGAGCTGCGGCTTGTAGATCAGCGCCCGAGCTACGGCGATGCGCTGCTGCTGCCCACCGGACAGCTGTGTCGGCCGCCGGTCCCGCATGCCATCGAGCCGGATCAGCTGCAGCGCCCAGGCGACCCGCTCGGCAATGTCGGATTTACGCCAGCCGCGCGCCTGGAGCGGATAAGCGAGGTTCTCGCCGACGGTCAGGTGCGGGAACAGCGCATAATGCTGGAACACCATGCCAATATTGCGCTTGTAGGGCGGCAGCCTGGACACGTCCCGCCCGCCGATCTCGATTGTACCGGCACTCGGCGCCTCGAACCCGGCGAGCATCATCAGCAGGCTGGTCTTGCCGGAGCCCGAAGGACCGAGGATCGTGAGGAACTCGCCTGGGTGAACGTCGAGATCAAGCGCGTCCACCACCTTGCTGACACCGTCATAAGTCTTATCGACGCCGCGCAGCACCAGAGCTTCCGCCTGGATCCCGTTGCCTGATGGCGCCAGCGCGCTGGTAACCTTCATCAGCATGGGCGTCCTCAATCGTGATCACCCAGCATGAAGCTGGTGATGCGGTTGAGGGTGCGGGCGATGTGGTTGCGCCGGATGAAGCCCACCGCGCGGATATCGCCAGCGGCGAGCGAAGCCAGGATTTCGGTGATCTCGTCGGCTTGCGCCGCGACCTCGGCCGGCCAGTTGAGTTCGGGCAGGATCTCAAGATAAGCGCGGATCGTCTTGTAATAGAGAACCTCGGATACCTGTCGGTATTCGGCATTGCCGGACAGATGCAGGATCTCGTCCTGAAGCCGGTGGCTGATCTGGGCTAAGGCGCGTACATCGACCTGACCACTCAGCGGCTGGCATTCGGCCAGAAGCTCGCGGAGCGTCGCGGTAATGGCGTCGAGCATGGACGCCGGGTTGAGGTCGCCGAGCAGTTCAGCAAGCTTCATGCGGAGCGCATAGGCGTCGCGCAGCGATTTAAGTTCCACCGAGGTTACCATCGAGCCCACATTCGGCGTGGTCTCGATCAGCCCTTCATTTTCCAGCGCCTGCATCACCCGCCGCATAGGGGTGCGACTGACACCGAATTCGCGCGCGAGCTCCGCTTCGCTTCGTGCGGTCCCAGGCGGGTAAATCAGAAGACAGATGCGGTCGCGCAGAGCGCGGTGGATAGCGGAAAACCGCTCCTTTGGCGTGGGTCGGCTCTCAACAGTCACGGTCATCGCGGCCTCCTGCTGAGAAATTGGTACATCTTAAAATATGTATCGTCAACGACAGCGTCCTGGATTCGTAAACCGGTATACCGGTTTACGATGGACTAGTTAAGTTTATGAAATGTCTCATACATTCTCGAATTTAGTTTGCCATCGACCGCGCCGGCCGCGAAAATTCCCGCTGTGACGCGAGAAAATGCGAAGGCGGATAATGTCGATGAGCGGATCTGAATCGGGGGTGCTGGCGGCCAAACACGATTTCTCGGCGACCTATGACCAGCCCTGGCCGCATGCCTACTACCAAGCCCATCTCGCTCTCGACTACATGATCTGTGACCGTGCCAGGCCGGTATTCGAACGGATCATCGAGGATCTGCGCCGCCAGCGGCTGCATCGGCCTCTCAAAATCATTGATGTGGGTGCGTCCTATGGGCTCAACGCAGCTCTCCTGAGCTGTCGGCTCAGTTTAGACGACCTCTATGCCGCCTACACCCTGCAGGATGGACCGTTGGCGACCCGCAACCTTGAGGACCACCAGGCCTTCTTCACGCACCAGCTGCGGCGAGAAGACCTTGAGTTCGTAGGTCTCGATCCCAGCCGTGGCGCGTTGGGTTATGCCCGTGATGTCGGCCTGATCGGGGCGGCGGTGGCAGAAAATCTGGAGACAGAGCCTCTGTCCGAGACGGACCGCGAAGCTCTTCGAGACGCGGATCTGATCATCAGCACGGGCTGCGTCGGCTATGCGACCGTCCGAACATTCCAACAGGTCTATGAGGCGGCCGCCGCTTCTCGCCCCTGGGTCGCAAGTTTCGCGATGCATCCGTTCGGTTACGAGGATATTGCCGCGATGCTGGCGGGGTTCGGTCTCGTCACCACCGAGTGCTCCCACCTTCAGCAACGCCAGCGACGGTTCTCGACCGCGCAGGAGCGCACCTCCATCCTCGCCTTGATGGCCGAGCAAGGCATGGATGATCGGCTGGAGCGTGCTACCGGCTATATCTACGCCGCCTTCCACCTGTCGACGCCTCGCGAGGACAGTGCATGAAGGCGCAGCGGGATATTGCCGCCATTGCGCAGCGCCTGGACCCCTTCCTGCTGAAACATTGGCGGTTCATTCTAGCCGCGGCGGAAGAGGGCAGCTTCCGACGGGCAGCGGACCGGCTGGGGGTGCAGCAATCGACGCTGAGCCGGCGCATTCGCGACATTGAGGACGCCATGGGCGCCACCCTGTTTGCCCGATCCCATGCCGGCGTGCGGCCGACTTTCGCCGGCGTCGTCTGCTGGGGCCCGCGCGGGAAATCCTGGCCCAGGCATCACAGGCCGCACTGGCGGTGGAGCGCGCCGGAACCGCACAGGATGGCGCCCTTCGCATCGGTCTACCCCCGATCACATCGGGCGCCCGCCTCACGCAGCTGCTTCATCGCTTCCTGCAGGTCTGTCCGCACGTCCGTGTCGAACTCGTCGACACGGATCCGGCGTCGCAATGTCAGGCGGCTCGGCGGCATGAACTTGATGTCGTGATTCAAGCCGGAGCATCAGCGCTGAGGGGCGAGGCCGGACTCGATCTGTGGGAGGCACCTGTGCTCATCGTCATGGCGGAGCGGGATGTTCTCGCCGCGTCGCCCGTGATCGACCTCGATGAACTGGCCGGGCGGCACTTCATTTTCATGGCGGGCGACCCGGCTCTGCCCGTTTTCCGAGACCTCTTGGCCCACGTGCCTACTGTTTGCTTCTCGGTTGAGCCGCTCGCTCGGGAGACAAACCTTGAACCGCGCCGGTTTTCCCGGAGGCCATTTCGTTTGAGTCACGCCGCCATGGCTGGCTCGTCCAGCATGGCGTAGTAGCGTTCTTCAGCCTCGG
>NZ_JACICD010000019.1 GCF_014195655.1 Ancylobacter tetraedralis | reverse complement strand
GGTGGCCACCCGCCGCGCCGCCAAGCAAGTGTTCTACCGGCTGGCTGATATTGGCGTGGCGCAGTGTGTGCGCAGCATCGAGGCGCAGTTCGGTGAGGGCGTGGAGGCACTGCCTCCGCCTGCGGCGCCCGCCGCCGCCCCGGCGCCCCATACCGCCCGCGACCGCAGCGCGGCGCTCTTCGCCCGCATCGTGGGGCCCGGCGGATCGCCCGCTTAAGCCGGGCTCAAGCCGGACCAGGCACCCACGGCGCACGAGACGGCGAAGGCCATCCCGAAGCGATCCTCCCATCCGCCGGAATGCCGGCCGCGGGACGGTCACCCGACGCCGGCGGCCGTGGCATCGTCGTCATCCTTCGTGTCGCCATCCTTGCTGACGAGGCGCAGACTGCGCTGCACACTCTGCGGAGGATGGCCGAAGAAGCGCAGGAAGGCCCGGCGCATGCGATCCCGGTCGGCGAAGCCGGCATCGCGCGCGACCACCTCCATGGCGTGCCGCCCCTCCTCCAGCATGAGCTTGGCGGCCTCCAGCCGCAGGCGTTCCACCGCCTTGGCCGGCGATTGCCCCGTCTCCTCGCGAAAGATGCGGCTGAACTGGCGCGGGCTCAGGTTGGCGGCCTCTGCCAGTTCATCCACCGTCAACGGATTGCGCAGATTCTCCTTGGCGTAGATCAGCGCCCGGCGCACGCGATCCGACCGGGGCTCGAGTTCCAGCAGGGCGGAGAACTGCGACTGGCCACCCGGCCGACGATGATAGACCACCAGCTTGCGGGCGACCGTCCGGGCGAGCCCCGCGCCATGATCATCCTCGATGAGCGCCAGCGTCAGGTCGATCGCCGCGCTCATGCCGGCCGATGTCCAGATATTGCCGTCGGAGACGAAGATCCTGTCCTCATCGACCCTGGCATTGGGAAAACGCTGCCGCAGGTCGCTCGCATGCGCCCAGTGCGTCGTCACCTGACGGCCGTCCAGCAGGCCGGCCTCGCCGAGCAGGAATGCCCCCGTGCACACGCCGGCAACGCGGCGGCTGTGCTGGCCCGCGCGGGCGATATAGTCGCGCAGGCCCGGGGACATTTGGCGAGGCACCAGTTCGCCCATGACCATGAGCGTATCCGGGAAATCCGTCAGCACCCCGGTCTCTATCCGTATGCCGAGGGAGGAGCGAACCGTGCCGCCCCTCTCCGACATCACGGTGAGACCATAGGCCTCGCGACCGAGCGTGACATTGGCGAGTTCGAAGGCCGAGAGGGCGGCCATGCCCATGACCTGGAAGCCATCTTCCAGAATGAAGCCGACCTGACGCATGATGGATTGCCGACCCCATGACCGAAAATTACGGTGTCAACGTAATTCGGACATGACGCTACGACAAGACACGCCAAACCCGGCGCCCGCACAGACAGCGATACCGGTCGCGACGGGCGTTGGATCGCCACCGACTCGCCCGGCTCGGCTCCGATGGTGTCAGGCCGGCCCGAGAAGCCGTTGCACCGTCTCGTCGGTGGACCACACGCCATTGGCCATGAAGCGGAAATTGATGAGCGCGGCGAGATAGCCGTCACCGTCGGGCAGTTTCGGGGCCGCCACCGCGTCGCGCACCACGGCGACCTCGAAACCGGCCTCCAGCAGATCGCGCATGTGCGATTCCACGCACATATTGGCCAGCATGCCGGCGAGGATCACCTGGTTGATACCCTGCTTGCCGAGTTGCAGCTTCAAGTCGTTGGCCTGCGGGCCATAGAGCTTGTGCGGCGAGCAGATGATGGTCTTGCCGTCCTCGATATAGGGCTTGAACTCCTCCATGAAGTCCGCCCCCGAGGCGCGAAAACCCTCCACCGTGTAGGGACCCTTGCGGTCGAAGGCGCCGACATCGTGCTGGAATTTCTCCAGCGGAGCCTGCCACCGCCAGTGGTGATCCCAGCAGTAATAATAGTGGGGCGAGACAGCCACCACGATTCCCGCCTTCTTGGCGGCGGCGAACAGCTCGATGAGGTTCGGCACCAGATTGTTCTCGGTGACGCTCTCGCCCACCGCCGCCCAGGCAAGGCCGTTGGGGCTCATCACATCGACCTGCGGATCGATGACCACGAACGCCGTGCGGGCGAGATCCAGCACCATGTCCGTCTTGGGCAGCACGGGGGTCGCGGTGTCGGCGTAAAGCTCCGCCGAGCGCGGGGAATAGTTCGGCTTCATCGATTTTCCTCCCGATGGGCTTGTTGGGAATGCCGCACTCCGCTGCGGGGCCGAGGCGGAAGAGATCTGCGCGGAAGAGGCCTGCGCGGAAGAGACCTGTGCGGAAGAGACCTGCCAAGACAGGCCTGCGTTCACTTCGCCGGGCTCGCCGCAACCGTGGGTGCCGGCAGCAGCCTGCCTTGCACCGCGCGGTAAAGCGTTGCTGCCGCGACGATGAACACGACGACATTGGCGAACACGAACAGGATAGGTGCCAGAACCGTCACGGTTCCTGCATCCCCCAGGGCAACGAGACGGATGGGCGCGGTGGCCAGCGCGGTCACACCGAAGGTGAAGGCCCAGTAGGAGGGCGTGAGCGGTTCCCGCAGGATCCACGGCAGCAGCCGAAGGATGATCAGGGCCTGCAGGATACCGTAGCCGATCATCGCGTGGGCGAAGAGGGGCGGAGCGGAGGGCGCGACGGCGATCAAGGTGACGGCCCCCACCACCGGCGGCGCCAGCTGGATGCCGAGCGTCGGACGCAGCGCGCTCGCCATGGCAGAGCTGGTGAGCATGCGGTGCAGCAGCACGGATTCGATGGCGAGCCAGCCAAACAGCCCGGCCCCGAAGAAGAACTGTCCGAGATCGGGAAAGCCCAGCCCCGCGCCCACCGTGCCCGACACGAAGCTACCGGCCACGGTGGGCAGATAGAGCACCGGCGTCGAATGTTCCGGCGCGCGCTCGCCGAGCCAGAGCCCCCCGGTTCGCCATACCGCGAAGCCCAGCGTGAACAGGGCTCCCGGGACATAGAGCGCCAGCGCCACGTCATGGTCATAAGGGGCGGCTCCTCCGGCCACCAGAAGGGTGGCGACCCCGATCAGCCCCACGAAACAGCACTGGATCGGATGAGCCATTTCGGCCAGCGCCGCCTCGCGGGCCATCAGCCATTTGCCGGCATAGAGAATGACGAGCGCCGCCCAGACGATTCCCGCGCCCAGCATGAGGATTTCACCCGGCAGGGCGGGCACGCCCCAGGCGAGATGCGCCGCCCGCCAGCTTCCGCCGAGCCCGGCAAGCCCCAGCACCATGCCAAAGAACGATGCGGGAACAATGGGAAGACGCGCGTTGCTGCTCATGTCGAGACCTATTGTTTATCCGGCAATTAGAATCGCTGGAAGCCGGACCCCGGGTGTCGCTGCGGCACCCGGGCCTTGAGAGGAACGATCAGGTTCGCACGATCCTCGGGCGAGGCAATGCCGAGGGACATCCTGCATCCCCGCACCATCTTCCCGGCCCGGTGGAAATCGATCACGCGCGACATCGTGCCGGACAGCGGCAGGGGACGCATGGGGAGAGATAACGATACCCGCGCGTCCTTGCGAAGGTCGCCAATCCGTCGATTCCGGCCATCCTTGCCGGAACGCATGATGATGAGAGAACAGGGCCTTTTCGAAAGCGGCAGGGCCGAAAGCCCGCCCTGTCCTGAATCGCCGCGCATACGTCATTCGGGAATTCGGCATCACTCGCTAGCACTGCTCTTCTGGAACCGCCGGTCGGCGAGGCACGAGGAGAAAATGATGAGTGACAAGGGTACCGCCGTCGTGACCGGCGCCTCATCCGGGATCGGCGCCATCTATGCCGACCGGCTCGCCGCGCGGGGCCATGATGTGCTGCTGATTGCGCGCGATGCCGAGCGCCTCGCCCAGCAGGCCGAGCGTCTGGCGGCGCGGCATGGCGTGAAGGCGCGGGTCATCGTCGCCGATCTCACGCAACACGACGCGCTGCGTAAGGTCGAGGACGTACTCAAGTCGGACACGTCCATCTCGGCGCTCGTCAACAATGCTGGCTTCGGCGGCGCGAGCGAGCTTCTGCAGTCCGATGTCGACCGCATGGAGGAGATGATCGACATCAACGTCACCGCGGTGATGCGCCTGACCTATGCCGTCGCTCCCGGCTTCGTCGCGCGCGGAGCCGGGACGATCATCAACATCTCGTCCATCGTGGCGATCGGGCCGGAGATACTCAACGGCGTCTATGGAGGCAGCAAGGCCTTCGTTCTCGCCTTCAGCCAGTCGTTGAGGAAGGAACTCGGCGACAAGGGCGTGCGGGTGCAGGTGGTTCTTCCCGGCGCGACCGCAACGCAGTTCTGGGACACCGCCGGCGTGCCGATCGACAACCTTCCCGGCAGCTGGGTGATGACGCCGGAAAACCTCGTCGATGCGGCGCTGCTGGGCTTTGATCGTGGCGAGTTCGTCACCATTCCCTCGCTGCAGGCGGGCGAGGAACTGGAAGCCTATGAGACCGCCCGGCAGGCCATGCTGCCACACCTGTCCAACGCGACGGTCGCCCCCCGCTATTACCTTCAGCCCGTGGCCTGAGCCGCCCTTCCGTTCGCACGCCGCCATGGGCCGGGTGGCGTCGCGAACGGCAGCCTGGCCGGAGCGCCAGCTCCACGGACGGAGACGGGCCGGGCCCGACGCCCTGCCGGTGCCACGCCCCCCCGACGCGGCCGCCGCGACGGCGCGCGCCCTTTATAATTGCCTAGACAAAAGACGGCCAGACATGGCACTGCTCACCCGAGCCACAAGGTGGAAGCGGCGCCATGGACGACAATGAGGACGCTAGCGTTTCGACCATCGCGCTTGACGGTCAAGGCCCGCTCTACAAGCAGATCGAACGCGCCGTGCGCTCGGAAATCATGAGCGGCCGCTGGCCGGCGGGGCATCGCATCCCCTCCGAGCACAGCCTGATGGAGACCCTTTCCACCACCCGCGCCACGGTGAGCAAGGCGCTCTCCAAGCTCACCGAGGCCGGCCTGCTGGAGCGCCGCCGCAAGCAGGGCACGCGGGTGGCCCTCACCACCGAGACCCATGCGGTCATCGGCTTCCTCGACATTCGCGAGGAAATCGAAAGCCGGGGCCGCACCTACAGCTACAAGGTCCTGCGCAAGCGCGAGCTGGTGGCCGGCAAGAGCACGCCATTCTGGCCGGCGGTCGCCGCCGGCACGCCTCTGCTCATGCTGACGGCCGCCCATTGCGGCTTCGGCAAGCCGGAAGTGCTGGAGGAACGCTTCATCAACCTCGACGCGGCGCCAGATGCCATCAAGGCCGATTTCGAGACCGACATGCCCAATACATGGCTGCTGGCGCGCCTGCCCTGCACCCGGCTGCGCCACACCATTCGCGCCGAGGCCGCCGGCGCCGCCGAGGCCGAGCGGCTCGATGTCGCGTTGGGATCGCCCCTCCTCGTCTCGCTGCGCCAGACATGGGCGGACGACATGCCCGTCACCTGGGTCCGCCTGATCTACCCGGCCGACCGCAACGAATTCGTCGGCGAATTCAACCCGTTGCAGCCATGATCCCGATTCCCGCCGTCAACATTGCCAGCCTCGCCCAGCGCCATCGCGCGCGCGTTCTCGCGCTGGCGGGCGAGGACGGCCTCATGGTCGCGACCTCGGCGCCGAACGTGGTCTATTGCAGCGGCTATCGCAGCATGGGCTATGACACCGATCCCGCGCAGCGCATGGCCGCCGTGTTCACGGGCGATGAGTGGATCCTGGTCGGGCCCATGGCGGACCTGTGGGCCGCGCAGGAAGCCGCGGGCAGCGGCCTGCGCTATTTCGGCTACCGGACCTTCTTCTTCGACGATGCCGAGGCGCGGGATACGACGGACACGCGGGTCGTTTCGTTCGCCACGTATGAGGAGGCACTCGCCGCCGCCATCGCCGCGCTGGCCGGCGCGCGCCGGGCGCTGGCGATCGAGGGACCGCCACCCGCCATGCTTCCCGCCGGCCTCGCCGTGCTACCGCCGGAGGACACCGCCGCGCTGTTCCGCCGTGCGCGTACGATCAAGGATGCGGATGAAATCGCCCTGCTGCGCTACGCGACGCGGGAGACCGAGAACGCGCTGGCGGCGGCGCTGGCTCAGGCCCGTGCCGGCGTGAGCGAGCTGGACCTGGCGGCGGAGATTTCCGCATGGATGATCCGCACCGGCATCCGGCCGGGCTTCATCGCCGTCACCTCGGGGCCACGCGCGGCCTTCGCCGACGCGCATGCCGCCCCGCGCCGCCTCGCGCCGGGCGATCTCCTGCGCATCGACATTGGCGGATCGTTCCAGGGCTACTGGTCGGACACCGCCCGCAGCGCGGTGGTTGGCGAACCATCGGCGGAGATACGCGGGGTTGATGCCGCCATCGTCGCGGGCCAGCGTGCCGCCCTCGCCCTTGTCGGGCCGGGGGCGAGGAGCGACGTGCTGTTCCGTGCCACGGTCGAGGCGGTGCGTGCAGCCGGCCTGCCGCACTATCGCCGGCACCATGTCGGCCACGGGCTGGGCCTCGATTCCCACGAATATCCGACCCTCGGCCCGGAAAACCCGGTGACGCTGGAGCCGGGCATGGTGGTCAATATCGAGGCGCCCTATTACCGCCCCGGCTGGGGCGGGATCATGTATGAGGACACGCTGGTCATCACCGAGGACGGCACCGATCGCCTGACGAGGCTCGACGCCGGGTTGGTCATCCTGCCCGCATGAGCGAGTTGTGACTGCGCGCGAGGATGGCGAAGGTCGCCTCCACGAAGCGGTCCACCTCCTCCACCGTGTTGGGCAGGCCCGGCGAGAGATGGATGCCCCGCATGGCGGGATCCTCGTCCATGGCGAAGGCGCGCACGTTGATGGCGAAATCCTCGCGCAGCGTGCGGGCAAAGTCCTCGCCCTCCAGCCCATCGATGACAAAGCCGCCAAAGCCGGTGCCGGGATCGGCATCGATATCGGTCAGCAGGCGGATGCGCTCGTGCTCGCGCAGGCGCCCCGCCCAGCGGTCGCGCAGAAAGCGCAGGCGCGCGGATTTCTCCGCCTGGCCGATGCCGCGGTTGAAGGCGATGGCCTCGGGGATCGAGGCCGGCAGCGCCTTGAACACCGTGCCGACCTCCTCGAACTTCTCGATCGAATCGGCCGGCTTGCCGGACCAGCTGGCGAAAAGCGGCCAGACATCGGCGATCTTCTCGCGCCGCACATGCAGGAAGCCGGTGCCGCGCGGCCCGTACATCCATTTGTGCAGGCAGGTGGCATAGGCATCGCAGCCCAGTTCATCGAGCCGGAATGCGATATGCCCGGCGGAGTGGGCGCCATCCACCAGCGTGAAGGCCCCGCGCGCCCGCGCCAGCGCCGCGATCTGGCGCACCGGCATCACCAGCCCGGTATTGGCCACGACATGGGGAAAGCTGATCAGCCGCGTGCGCTCGGTGATGGCCGCGGCGAAGGCGGCAAGGATCGCCTCATCCGAGGCGATGCCGAAGGGCAGTTCGACGAAGCGCAGCACGATGCCCTCGCGCAAGGCGCGCTGGCGGAGGATGGCGAGGTTCGAATCATAGCAGAAGCGGGTGGCCAGCACCTCGTCGCCCGGCTTCAAGGCGACCCCGTTCAGCACGGTGGCGATGCCTTCCATCGCGTTTCGGGTCAGCGCCATTTCATCGGCATCCGCGCCGAAATAGTCGCCGAGCAGTTGCCGGATCGCGAGCGAGGACCCGCTTTCCTTCAAGTCGCGCATCGGCTCGTATTCGTCCAGCTCATAGGCGAGCGAGAGATCGACCAGTTCGCGCACCCGGTCGCGCACCAGGCGGGGGGCGGCGCCGCGCCGGGTGTTGACCAGCTGGGTGTTGACATACATCGGCTCCATGGTCGCGCGGATGGCGAGCCAGTAGGCCTCGTCGTCGGGAGCGGTCTTCAGGTGCGGCGGGCGCTGGGGCGTGGTCTGTGTTGTCACGGGGGCGTCCTTCTTGAAGGCCGTACGCGGGATGCGGCGAGCGTGTTGTTCAGGCCGGCATCGGCAGGCGGTGCGGTGCGGGATGGCTGTGGGCGTAAAGCTCGGCGGCGATCACGCAGCTCGCGTGATGGTCGGGGGCGAGCGCGAGGCGCGCCGGCGGATGGCTCGCGCAGACTTCCATCGCGCGCGGGCAGCGGGTGCGGAAACGGCAGCCGGAGGGCGGATTGGTCGGGCTGGGAATGTCGCCGAAGATCGGCGGCGGTTCGCGATGCGCCTCGACGCGCGGGTCCGCGCTCGGGATCGAGCCGAGCAGCGCCTGCGTATAGGGATGGCTCGGACGGGCGTAGAGTTCGGCCGAGGACGCATCCTCCACGATCTTGCCGAGATACATCACATAGGTGCGGCTGGTCGCCTGCCGCACCAGGGCGAGGTCATGGGCGATGAACAGGCAGGCGACGCCCAGATCCTTGTGCAGCGTGAGGAACAGGTTCATCACCTGCGCGCGGATCGACAGGTCCAGCGCGCTCACCGGCTCGTCGCAGATCAGCACGCGCGGCTCCACCGCCAGCGAGCGGGCGATGGCGACGCGCTGGCGCTGCCCGCCCGAGAGTTCGCGCGGGTAGCGCTCGGCCAGCGCGTCCGGCAGTCCGACCTGGTCCAGCAGCGTGTGGATGCGCCGGCGCTGGGCCTCGCGGTCTTTCACGCCGATGATGATCAGCGCCTCCGTCAGGGTCTCGCCAATGGTCTGGCGATCGTTGAGCGAGGCATAGGGGTCCTGGAACACATACTGGATCGCCCGCCGCTTCTCGCGCAATTCGCGGCCGCGCAGGCTGGAGAGGTCCACGCCGTCCAGCAGGATGCGACCCGACTGCGGGCGTTCCAGCCCGACGATGGAACGGCCCAGCGTCGACTTTCCGCAGCCGGATTCGCCGACCAGCCCGACCATCTCGCCGGGGGCGAGGCGGATCGAGACGTCGTCGACCGCCGTCACCCATTTGCCGCGCTCGACGCTCTTGAAGCGGGTGACGAGGTTCTCGACCCGCAGCAGGTCTCCGGCCTCACGCATGGGCCTGCTCCTTGGACTGACGCGCATTGACGACATGGCAGGCGACGGCGGCCGTGCCGGCCCCGCCGGCCAGCGGCGGGTAGCGCCGCGCGCAGATATCGATCACCTGAGGGCAGCGCGGCGCGAAGGCGCAGCCGGGCAGCGGCGCGCCGAGCACCGGCGGCGTGCCGGGCAGCCCGCGGAAGGGCGAGCCGGGCGCGTCATCCACGCTCGGCAGGGCGGCGATCAGGCCGCTTGTATAGGGGTGGCGGGGGGTGAGCAGCACCTCCTCGACCGAACCATATTCGGCAAGGCGGCCGGCATACATGACCGCCACGCGGGCTGCGATGCTGGCGACCACGCCCATGTCATGGGTGATGAGCACGATCGCGGTATTGAGCCGGCGCTGCAGGTCCTTCAGCAGGCCGATGATCTGCGCCTGCACCGTCACATCCAGCGCGGTGGTCGGCTCATCGGCGATCAGCAGTTTCGGCTCGGCGGCGATGGCGATGGCGATCATCGCGCGCTGCCGCAGCCCGCCCGACAATTCATGCGGGTATTGCCGCAGCCGCGCCTCGGGGTCGGACATGCGCACCAGCTTGAGCAGGTCGAGCGCGCGTGCCTCCGCCTGCGATGACGTCATGCCGAGGTGCAGTTCCGCGACCTCCGCGATCTGCCGGCCGATGCGCAGCGCCGGGTTGAGCGCGCTCATCGGGTCCTGGAAGATGGTGCCGATCTTGCCGCCACGGATCCGGCGCAGGGCCGGCTCTGACAGTCCCACAAGCTGCTGCCCGTCAAACAGGATCGAGCCGGAGAGATCGGTGACGACGCCGGTCGGCATGAGGCCGAGCGGCGCGAAGTTCAGCACCGTCTTGCCCGAGCCGCTCTCGCCGACAATGGCGAGGGTTTCGCCGGCGGCAACTTCGTAGCTCACATCATCCACCGGGCGCAGCGCCGCGCGGGTGGTGTAGAGATCGACGCAGAGATGGCTTACCTGGAGAATATTGGTGGAGGTCATGGCGCGGCCTTTTTCCAGCCGGCCGCCACGGCGCGGCGCTTGAGCAGGATGCGGCGGGGCAGCGGGGTCGGCACGCGGTTCAGCGCGATGGATTCGCCCAGCAGGTTGAAGCCGATCACCACCAGGGTGAGCACGAGGCCCGGCAGGATCACCTGCCACGGCGCACTTTCGAGATAAGGCAGCGCGTCCACCAGCATCTGCCCCCATTCCGGGGTCGGCGGCTGGATGCCGAGGCCGAGGAAGCTGAGCGTCGCGATGGACAGCGCCACCGCCCCGGCATCGGCCGTGGCATAGACCAGCACCGCGCCGATGGTGGAGGGCAGCAGGTGGTGGAAATAGATCCGCCCCGGGCTGGCGCCGAGCACGCGCAGCGATTCGATATGCGGCCGGTTCATAACCCCCACCGCCACCGCCCGGCTGATGCGGGCGCTGCCCGGCCACCAGGCCAGCGCCAGGGCGAGGATCATGTTCCAGTAGCCCGTGCCGAAAATGCCGATGACGGCCAGAGCGACGATCAGGCTGGGCATGGCGAGGCCGACATCGACGATGCGCATCAGCACTTCCTCGACCCAGCCGCGGCGATAGCCGGCGACGGTGCCGATGGTGATGCCGACCGACAGCGCGATGAGCAGCACGAGGCTCATGCCCACGAGCGAGGTGCGGGCCGAGACGATGAGCCGCGAGAGCGTATCCCTGCCGAGATGGTCGGTGCCCAGCCAATGCTGCCAGGAGGGATCGGCATGGGCGGCCAGCAGGTCCTGCGCATTCGGGTCATAAGGCGCGAGCCAGGGGGCGAGGACACCGAGCAGCACGAACAGCCCGACCGCGAGGAAGGCGAGGCGCGGCAGCTGGGCCAGCGCCTGGAAAAGGTCCCGGAGCCGTCTCATGCGTTCGCTCCCTGCCGGCGCAGTTTCGGATCGGTGAACATCATGCCGATGTCGACCATGAGGTTGAGCAGAATGAACGAGGTGAGGAAGACCAGCAGGCAGGCCTGCACCACCATGAAGTCGCGGAACAGAACGCCCTGCAGGAACAGGTCGGCCACACCCTTCAGGGCGAAGAGCGGCTCCACCACCACCGCGCCCACCACCATGGCGCCGCCCTGCGCGCCGAGCGCGTTGATATAGGTCGGCGCGATGTTGGGCAGCGCGTGGCGGAACAGGATGGCGCGGCGCGACAGTCCCTTGGCCGAGGCGGTGAGCGCGAAGGGCCGCGCCATCGCCTCTTCCAGCCCCACCCGCACCACGCGGCTGAGCACGGCGGCGGGGAGCAGGCCGATGGTCATCCACGGCAGCACCCAGCTCGACAGCCCGGCGGTGCCGAAGGTGGGGAACAGGCCCAGCTCCACCGCCAGCGCGTAGATGAGCAGCGCGCCGACGAAGAAGGAGGGCATGGAGGCGCCCAGCAGCGCGATGACACGGCTGAGCGCATCGCCGAACCGGCCCGGCCAGAGCGCCCCCAGAAAGCCGAGCGCGAAGCTCAGCAGCATGGCGAACGCCGCGCCGCCCACCACCAGCGTGAGCGTGATGGGCAGCCGGCTGGCCAGCGCCGGCCCGATCGCGTCGCCCGTCTTGTAGGAGACACCCAGGTTGCCGTGCAGCGCGCCGTTCAGCCAGCTGCCATAGCGCAGGATCAGCGGCTGGTTGAGGCCAAGTTCCTCCTCCACCACGCGGATCTGCTCGAAGGTTGCCTTCGGCGTGCGCAGCTCGGCAATGAGCACCGCCACATTGCCCGGCGCCGACACGACCAGCGCGAAGCACAGCATCGTGGCGAGGACGAGCAGCACCACCGCGTTGCGCAGGCGGATCGCGATCAGCGTCGACATGACCGACCTCAGGATTCGAGGCTGATGCCGCGATAGGGCAGGTCGTACTCGGTGGCCGGAACCGTGAAGCCCTTCACCCGCTTGGTGTGCGCCCAGATGGCCGGGCTGTAGAACAGCGGCAGCATCGAGACATCCGCGTGCATCTGGTCGTAGATCGCCTGCACGGCGGCATCGACCTTGTCCTGCGGCGCCGAGGTGGCGGCGAGCACCAGCGGGTCGAGCTTGGCCGGATCGATCACCAGCTTGCCGTCCACGCCATTGTCATAGGTGGAGAGCAGCAGGCCGACAATGGTGCCGAACGGCTCATAGGGCGCGCCGAAAGTGGTGAACAGCGCCATGTCGAAGGTGCGCGCGGGAATGTCGGAGTGGCGCGAGGCATGGTCGACCGAACGGATGGTGAGGCCGATGCCGATCTCGCCGAGCTGGGCCTGCAGGATTTCCGCCAGCGAGCGCGAACCGGCGATCTGCTCCTCGCTGACCACGATTTCCAGCTTGAGCGGCTTGCCGTCCTTCTCGCGGATCGGCGCGCCCTTCCAGCCCGCGTCCTCCAGCAGCTTCTTGGCCGCCGCGGGGTCGCGCGCCGGCACCGGGAAGCGCGTGCCGGCGAGCGGCACGCTGGCCGGGAAAAGGTTGCCGGCCGGCTCGGCGAGGCCCTGATAGAGCACCTGGCCGATCGCCTTGCGATCGAAGCCGATATTGATGGCCTGACGCACGGCGAGCTCCTTGAGCGCCGTATTGCGATCCGGGTTGAAGCCGATGACCACGGTCGTGGTGCCGAGCTCGACCGCGACCGGGATGCCGGCCTTCTCCAGCGTCTTGGCTTCCGTCGCCTTGATCGGGGCGAGGAAATCGCCGCCGGTGAGGTCGATCTCGCCGGCCCGCAGCGCGGCCATGCGGCTGCGCGATTCGGGCAGGACCTTCACCTCGATGCGCTTGAAGCCGGGCTTGTCGCCCCAATAGCCGTCGAAGCGGGTGAAGGTGCTGCCATTATTGTCGGCGCTCGCCTCGATCCACGCGCCGGTGCCGACCGGCTTGGCATAGGCGCCATCCGCGCCGACCGATTTGGGGCTGAGGAAGCGCACCGGGCGGACATAGGCGAATTCGTTGAGCAGGCCGAGCACCAGCTCCTTGAAATGGATCTCGACGGTGTGATCGTCAACCACCTTGTAGTTGGCGAACAGCCGCGAGGCGTTCATCCAGCTGTTGGATTCCTTGCCGATCCAGCGGTCGAGGTTCCAGGTCATCGCCGCCGCATCCCACGGCGTGCCGTCCTGGAAGGTGACGCCCTTGCGCAGATGCACGCGGAACAGCTTGCCGCCATCCTCCACCTGCCAGTCGGTGGCGAGCGCCGGCTCCATCTTGCCGCCGTGGCCATAGCGGATCAGCGGCTCGAAGATGAGGTCCTGGATCGCCCAGAGGCCCTTGTACTTGTGCGGATCGAGATCGCCGGCCGGCTTGCCGGCCGCGACGCGCAACGTATCGCCGCCGCCCTGCTGGGCCAGCGCAGCGAGGGGCGAAAGCCCCGCGAACATGGCCGGAAGTCCGGCCATTCCCTTGAGAATGGTACGCCGGGTGGTCTTCATCGATGGTTCCCTTGTCTGGCGGTCGAAAAGTCTGGCGGCCCGAAGGTTCGGCTCTTTTGACTAGACAATAAAAAGCTAGCCGCAATTTATTGTCTAGGCAATACGCCTGGACAGGCCGTCCTGCGAAATTTCCCGCCCGCCCGTCAGCCCGCCCGTCAGCCCGCCCCTGGCGCTTGGGCTTCGGACGCCTGGGCGAGCACCTGCGCTTTTCGGCTGCACGCGAGGCGCGGGCATGGAAGCGGGCTTGGGCGCCCCGCCGAGGCTGGCCAAGGCCCGCGGACAATAAGCCGGCGCGCGAGACTGCCCGGCGCGGCGATCCTGTCGGTGCCGCTGGCGGCGACCGGCGCAGCCCTCCGGCCCTTGGGCCGGACCGCGTGAAGAGCGGGGCAATTGCGGGCCAGGGCGCCTGGACGACGATGACGGCGACCCGGATCGGCTCGACCGAACGAGACGCCCGGGCGCTGGCCGACATGTCCCCCAGCACAGCTCGTCCGCCGCCGCCCTTTTTGAAGGGATGTGCGCTTGATGTTCCCGACAGGAGCCTTTTCCGCACGGCCTGTCCGCCTCATGCAAAGTCGGATAATTGCATTATCGGATATTGCTCATCTATATGGAGGCATGATCGAATCGGCCCCTGAGAGCCTCGAAAAACACGCCCCCGAGCCCGCGGCACCCGCCCCTGCCGCCGGGCAGCCTGTCGTCACGCCCCCGGCCGAGACAGAAGCCGCGCTGCCCGCGCATCTCGAGCGCCTGGTGGATCGCGCGCGCGACTATGTCGACGCGGCAAGCTCGGCCAACACCCGGCGAGCCTATGCGTCCGACTGGGCGCATTTCTCCGGCTGGTGCCGGCGGCAGGGGCTGGAGATCCTGCCCCCCTCCCCCCAGCTGGTCGGCCTCTACATCACGGCCTGCGCTTCGGGCGCCGCGATCCCCGGAGGCCGGCCGAACGCGGTCGCCACCATCGAGCGGCGGCTGTCGGCCATCACCTGGAACTACACCCAGCGCGGCACGCCGCTCGACCGGCGCGACCGGCACATCGCCACCGTGCTCGCCGGCATCCGCAACACCCATGCCGCCCCGCCCCGCCAGAAAGAGGCGGTGCTGCCCGAAGACCTCATCGCCATGCTGGAAACGCTGGACCGCGGCAGCTTACGCGGCCTGCGCGATCGGGCGATGCTGCTGCTCGGCTTCGCCGGCGGCCTGCGTCGCTCGGAAATCGTCGGGCTCGATGTCGGCCGCGACCAGACGCAGGACGGGCGCGGCTGGATCGAGATCCTGGACAAGGGGCTTCTGGTGACGCTGCGCGGCAAGACCGGCTGGCGCGAGGTGGAGATTGGGCGCGGCTCGGCGGACGCCACCTGTCCGGTGGTGGCGGTGCAGACCTGGCTGAAGCTCGCCCGCATCGGCCATGGCCCGCTGTTCCGGCGCGTGACCGGACAGGGCAAGGATGTGGGCGCGGAGCGGCTGAACGACCGCGAGGTGGCGCGCCTCGTCAAGCGCACGGCACTCGCGGCCGGCGTACGCGGCGATCTCAGCGAGGGCGAGCGGGCGATGAAATTCGCCGGCCATTCGCTGCGCGCGGGCCTCGCCTCCTCCGCCGAGGTGGATGAGCGCCACGTGCAGAAGCAGCTCGGCCACGCCTCCGCCGAGATGACGCGCCGCTACCAGCGCCGGCGCGACCGCTTCCGGGTCAACCTCACCAAGGCGGCCGGGCTCTGAAGCCGGATCCGATGAGGTCGAACCAACCGGATCGGTCCATCCGCCTCTAATCTCCGTCCTGGTGCACGCGTGACCCGATCGGATGGCGCGGCGATCAGATCGGCGCATGGTGCTGGCACAATCCCGCCGTGTCGCTCGTGGCTGGGTCGCCGAGCCCGGAGGACATCGGATCTCGCGCGGCAATGCCACCCCTTCGCCATGGGCAAGTGCGCGCGTGCGCCGCGAGGTGCCGGATCGATACGGAACCGAACCGCCTCCCCACGGGTCGAGGTGGCGGCGGTGGGCCGCGGCTCGGCGCGACGTGCA
The DNA here is from genome assembly GCF_014195655.1 of Ancylobacter tetraedralis. GTDB lineage: Bacteria > Pseudomonadota > Alphaproteobacteria > Rhizobiales > Xanthobacteraceae > Ancylobacter > Ancylobacter tetraedralis. The sequence continues at coordinate 298 of NZ_JACICD010000019.1, read as the reverse complement.
TCATGCGAATCGGAAACTTCCGTGCCTTTCACATTGGAATGGCACAAAACGACGGACACCTGACATTGTTGTCCCGACGGTGCCGGCATAGGCTCGCAGCACAAATACTGCGGGCATGATTACCTGAATACTCCAGCCCGGCAGGTCAGGACGACATACGTCCACCGAATTACGTGCGCGGTGACTGTAGTTGAGGAGGCAACATGACCGATCTCACCATCAATGGCGCTCGTCACAGCGTTGATGTTCCGGCCGAGATGCCTCTGCTTTGGGTGCTGCGCGACGTGCTGGGGATGAC
>NZ_JACICD010000018.1 GCF_014195655.1 Ancylobacter tetraedralis | reverse complement strand
GATCGCAGCCGTCAGCGACGTCTTGCCATGGTCGACGTGCCCAATCGTACCAATGTTGCAGTGAGGCTTCGAACGGTTGAACTTCTCTTTGGCCACGGGGCTCTCCGTCGGTCGTATTCAATGTTGATACAAATCACTCGAAAGACTGGGGCCAACCCTTTGAAGTTGGCCCCGTTTCAGGTCAAGCGCATTACGCGTACTTGGCCTGAACCTCCTGAGCGACGTTCGACGGCACCTGCTCGTAGTGGTCGAACTGCATGGTGAAAGTCGCGCGGCCCTGGCTGAAGGACCGAAGCGTGTTGACGTAGCCGAACATGTTGGCGAGCGGCACCATCGCATTCACGACGTTCGCATTGCCACGCATGTCCTGGCCCTGGATCTGGCCGCGGCGGGAGTTGAGATCGCCGATGACCGAACCCGTGTAGTCTTCCGGCGTCACCACCTCGACCTTCATGATCGGCTCGAGAAGCACCGCGCCGCCCTTCTGCAGGGCCTCGCGGAACGCCGCACGGGACGCGATTTCGAAGGCCAGAGCCGACGAGTCGACTTCGTGATAGGCACCGTCGATCAGTTCGACCTTGACGTCGACGACCGGGAAGCCGGCCAGCACACCCGAACCGAGCACGCTTTCCAGGCCTTTGTTGACGCCGGGGATATATTCCTTCGGCACCGCGCCGCCGATGATCTTGCTCTCGAAGGCGAAGCCCTTGCCGACTTCATTCGGCTCGACGACGAACTTCACGCGGGCGAACTGGCCGGTACCGCCGGTCTGCTTCTTGTGCGTGTAGTCGACTTCGGTCTTTTTGGTGATCGTCTCGCGATACGCGACCTGCGGAGCGCCGATATTGGCATCGACCTTGTAGGTGCGCTTCAGGATATCGACCTTGATGTCGAGATGCAGTTCGCCCATCCCCTTGAGGATGGTCTGGCCGCTCTCGAAATCGGTGGACACGCGGAAGGACGGATCCTCCGCCGCCAGCTTCGACAGGGCGATGCCCAGCTTCTCCTGGTCGGCCTTGGACTTCGGCTCGATCGCGATCTCGATGACGGGTTCCGGGAACTCCATCTTCTCGAGGATCACCGGCTTGGCCGGGTCGCACAGCGTGTCACCGGTGCGGACTTCCTTGAGGCCGGCGAGAGCGACGATGTCGCCCGCATAGGCTTCCTTGATGTCCTCGCGGTTATTCGCATGCATCAGAAGCATGCGACCGACACGCTCCTTCTTGTCGCGGGTCGAGTTCAGCAGGCCCATGCCGGTCTCGAGCTTGCCCGAGTAGATGCGGCAGAAGGTGATCGTGCCGACGAACGGATCGTCCATGATCTTGAACGCGAGGACCGACAGCGGGTCGGAATCGCTCGGGTTGCGGACGGTCTCTTCCTCGGTGTCGAAGTCGATGCCCTTGATCGAGCCACGATCGATCGGGCTCGGCAGGAAATCGCACACCGCGTCGAGCAGCGGCTGCACGCCCTTGTTCTTGAACGCGGAACCACAGAACACCGGATTGAACACGCGGCCGATCACGGCCTTGCGGATGAGGCCCTTGAGGGTCTCTTCGTCCGGCTCGACGCCGTCGAGATACCTGGTCAGCACCTCGTCATCGAGTTCCACGGCAGCTTCGAGGAGCTTGCCGCGATATTCGATCGCCTGGTCCAGCAGCTCGGCCGGGATCTCTTCGTCGTGATACTTCGCGCCGAGCTCTTCATTGTCCCATACGACCGCCTTCATGCGGACGAGGTCGATGATGCCCTTGAAGTTGTTCTCGGAACCGATCGGCAGCTGGCAGCACACCGGCTTGCCGTCCACGCGGTCGATGATCATCTCGACGCAGCGGAAGAAGTCGGCGCCGGTCTTGTCCATCTTGTTGACGAACACGATGCGCGGCACGTTGTACTTGTCGGCCTGGCGCCACACGGTTTCGGTCTGCGGCTCGACGCCCTGGTTGCCGTCGAGAACGCACACCGCGCCGTCGAGCACGCGCAGCGAACGCTCGACTTCAATGGTGAAGTCGACGTGGCCGGGCGTGTCGATGATGTTCAGGCGCTTGCCGTGCCAGAAAGCGGTCGTCGCGGCGGACGTGATGGTGATGCCGCGCTCCTGCTCCTGGGTCATCCAGTCCATGGTGGCAGCGCCATCATGGACTTCGCCGATCTTGTGGCTCTTGCCGGTGTAATAGAGGATCCGTTCCGTGGTCGTGGTCTTGCCGGCATCGATGTGGGCCATGATGCCGAAGTTGCGGTAGTCTTCGATAGCATTAATGCGCGACATTTCAGATCCTCGTCCCGGCTTTCGTCATCACCAGCGATAGTGAGAGAAGGCGCGGTTCGCCTCCGCCATGCGGTGGGTATCTTCGCGTTTCTTCACCGCGGTACCGCGATTGTTGGACGCGTCGAGCAGTTCGCCCGACAGCCGCTCAACCATGGTCTTCTCATTCCGCGCGCGGGCGGCGATGATCAGCCAGCGGATCGCCAGCGCCTGACGACGCTCGGGACGCACCTCGACCGGCACCTGGTAGGTGGCACCACCAACGCGGCGCGAACGCACCTCGATGGCCGGCGACACGTTGTCGAGCGCCTGGGTGAACACACCCAGCGGCTCCGACTTGGCGCGGGTCTCGACGAGATCCAGCGCACCATAGACGATGGTTTCGGCGACCGACTTCTTGCCGTCATACATGACGGCGTTCATGAAGCGGCTGAGCACCTCGGAACCGAACTTCGGATCCGGAGTGACTTCACGACGCTCTGCACGATGACGACGGGACATCGTTCAATCCTCACTTCGGCCGCTTGGCGCCGTACTTCGAACGACGCTGCTTACGATTCTTGACGCCCTGCGTATCGAGCACGCCGCGCAGGATGTGGTAGCGCACGCCAGGAAGATCCTTGACGCGGCCGCCGCGGATCATCACCACGGAGTGTTCCTGCAGGTTGTGCCCCTCGCCGGGGATGTAACCGATGACTTCATAGCCATTGGTCAGACGGACCTTGGCGACCTTACGAAGGGCCGAGTTCGGCTTCTTCGGGGTCGTCGTGTAGACGCGGGTGCAAACGCCGCGCTTCTGCGGGCTGGCCTGAAGCGCCGGAACCTTGTTCCGGGCCTTCTGGGCTTCCCGCGGCTTGCGGATCAGCTGGTTGATCGTCGGCACTTCTCTCGCCTTCGTCTCGCTGCGCCAGGACAGGAATGTCCCGCGCTAACCCAATTCCGCGGCTACAACCGCATGTGCTTCTCTCGACGGTTCGGAACCGACATCACGACATGTCGCCCTTGGGCGATTCAGGCTTATCTGCGAACGAAACAAGCGCCGCCGGCCATCTTCCTGGCCGAGGGCGCTTACCGTCCAGAGGATCGCGCGAATGACGGTTAGGTCACCCGCTTGCGCGATCATGCGCCTGATTTGGTCGTGCATGCGTCCCGGCAGCGTCTTGGAATTCTGGGTCCAGGCGAGACGCCCGAACGCGGTAAATCCAACCGCCTGCCGTGAAAGTACGTGGCTTCTACGCGCCGACTCGCCTTTCGTCAACCCCAAAGCGTGGATTGGTGAGGTAACAGGGGCGCGACAGCCCTTGACGACGTTAGATTTCACGCAATCGGGGACGCGCGCAAGGATCTGACGCCACCACCTGCCCGATTATCCGCGCTCCCCACCCTCTGGCCCCTCCTGCGGCGGGACATCCGGCCCGAGTGACGCGCTGAACGCCGCGCGAATCTGCACCATCTCGTCGCGCAGGCGGCTCAGCTGGGGAATCGTGGTCCCCGATGCGCAGAGAATCGCCGCGGGAATCTCGGCGGCCTTCTCCTGAAGCGCCCTGCCCGCTTCGGTCAGGGAGACGATGAGTTGCCGCTCATTGGCCGGGTTGCGCCGGCGATGGATGAGGCCCTGCGATTCCAGCCGCTTGAGCAACGGCGTGATGGTGCTCGAATCCAGAAGGAGCCGGTCAGCCAGCCCGCCGACCGTCTCCTGCTGCTCCGCCCACAACACGAGCATGACGAGATATTGCGGATAGGTCAGGCCGAGCGCGTCCAACAGAGGTCGATAACGACGCATCACCGCATGCGCTGTCGAATAGACGGCGAAGCAGAACAGGTCTTCGGGCCGCAGGGGGCCCTCGCTCGGGTTCATGGCCGGCTCCGGTTTGTCGCCTTCATATGAGGTGCCATGCCGTCGCCACGCAATGGTTTGCGCGATAAGTTTTCGCTGGACAAGTGATGGCGCTTCCTTTACCCATTTTATATCGCGCACGATTATTTGTCGCGCATTTTCCCTTCTGGCGCAGGAAGCGCCATTGCTTGGAGTGTTCGCCATGAAGATCCTCTACAAGACCCAGGCTACCGCTACCGGTGGCCGCACCGGTTCTGCCGCTACGCATGACGGCGCGCTCAAGGTCGAGCTCGTCACGCCGAAGGAGCTCGGCGGGCCGGGTGGCGTGGGCAACAATCCCGAACAGCTTTTCGCCGCCGGCTACTCCGCCTGCTTCCTCGGCGCCCTCAAGTTCGTCGCCAGTCAGCTGAAGATCAAGGTGGCCGAGGACAGCACGGTGACCGCCGAGGTGGGCATCGGCCCCCGCGATGATGGCGCGGGCTTCGGCCTGGATGTCGCGCTCACCATTGCGCTGCCGGGCATCGAGCGGTCGGTTGCGGAGGACCTCGTCGCCCGTGCCCATGTCGTGTGTCCCTATTCGCACGCGACCAAGGGCAGTCTCGACGTTCGCCTCGCACTGGCCTGACGCACCGCGCGCCTGCCAATGAAAAGGGCCGCCCCGCAAGGGACGGCCCTTTTCTGTTTCTCGATCACCCGCTCCGGGCCAAATGAAAAAGGGCCGCCCCGTGAGGAGCGGCCCTTTCCTGTCTGTCACGTCCCGATCACCGGGCCGTTGCCGGGCGGATCACTCCGCCGCGGCGGGACCTTCGAGCTGCGGCGCATTGCTCGCCACGTTGTCCTGCTCGTTCTGCGCCGTAATCAGCTCATCGCGCGTCGTCGCGGTGACGCGCAGCTTCGCCATCTGGGCGCCGGTGCCGGCCGGAATGAGGCGGCCGACGATGACGTTTTCCTTCAGGCCGGCGAGATCGTCCGACTTGCCGTTCACCGCAGCTTCGGTCAGCACCCGCGTCGTCTCCTGGAAGGAGGCGGCGGAGATGAAGGACCGGGTCTGCAGGCTCGCCTTGGTGATGCCCAACAGCACGGGATGACCCGCAGCCGGCTTCTTGCCCTCGGCGATCAGCACCTCGTTGATCTCATTCAGCTCGGAGGCGTCGATCTGCTCGTTGGTCAGCAGGTCGCTGTCGCCGGCATCGTCGATCTCGACCTTCTGCAGCATCTGCCGAACGATCACTTCGATGTGCTTGTCGTTGATGAGCACGCCCTGCAGCCGGTAGACCTCCTGGATTTCGTTGACCAGATAGGCGGCGAGTTCCTCGACGCCCTTGATCGCCAGGATGTCGTGCGGCGCGGGATTGCCGTCGACAATGAAGTCGCCCTTCTCGACGAGGTCGCCATCCTGCAGATGGATGTGCTTGCCCTTCGGGATCAGGTACTCGGCCGCATCGTCGTTCGAGTCCTGCGGCTCGATCGAAACGCGACGCTTGTTCTTGTAGTCCTTGCCGAAGCGGATCGTGCCGGAGATTTCGGCGATGATCGCCGCATCCTTCGGACGACGCGCCTCGAACAGTTCCGCCACGCGCGGCAGACCGCCCGTGATGTCGCGGGTCTTGGCGCTTTCCATCGGCACGCGGGCCAGAACGTCACCCGCCTTGATGTGCGAGCCCGGATCGGCGGAGAGAATGGCCTCCACCGGCAGCGTGTAGCGGGCGTCGCCGCCGCGCTGCAGCTTCAGCACCTTGCCGTCCGGTCCCTTGACCACCAGCGAGGGACGCAGCTCCGAACCGCGGCCGGTCCGCCAGTCGGTGACGACGCGCTTGGCGATGCCGGTCGATTCGTCGACCGTCTCGCTCAGCGAGGCGCCTTCGACCAGATCCTCATAACCCACCGTACCCTCGACCTCGGTGAGGATCGGGCGGGTATAGGGGTCCCATTCGGCGATGCGCTGGCCGCGCTTGATGCCGTCGCCGTCATCCACCTTCAGCTTGGCGCCGAACTGGATGCGGTGCGCCGCCTTTTCCGAGCCGTCATGATCCATGATCAGGACGGACAGGTTGCGGCTCATCGCGATCAGCTCGCCTTCCGAGTTCCGCACCACGTTGCGGTTGCGGATCTTCACCGTACCCTCGAAGGACGCCTCGATGAAGGACTGCTCGGACAGCTGCGCCGCGCCACCGATGTGGAAGGTGCGCATGGTGAGCTGGGTGCCCGGCTCGCCGATCGACTGCGCCGCGATGACGCCGACGGCCTCGCCCATGTTCACCGGCGTGCCGCGCGCCAGGTCGCGACCGTAGCAGGTGCCGCAGACGCCGCTCTTGGCCTCGCAGGTCAGCACGGAGCGGATCTTGATCTCCTGCACGCCGGCCTTGCTGATGCGGTCGATATCGGCCTCGTCCATCATATGGCCGGCCGGCACGATGACATTGCCGGTCGCCGGCTCGATCACGTCCTCAGCCGCGGTGCGGCCCAGAACGCGCGAGCCGAGCGTGGCAACGATGTTGCCCGCGTCGATGATGGCGCGCATGCCGATGCCGTTTTCCGTGCCGCAGTCGCGCACCGTGATGATGCTGTCCTGCGCCACGTCCACCAGACGGCGGGTGAGGTAGCCCGAGTTCGCGGTCTTCAGCGCGGTGTCCGCGAGGCCCTTACGAGCGCCGTGGGTCGAGTTGAAGTATTCGAGAACCGAGAGGCCTTCCTTGAAGTTCGAGATGATCGGCGTCTCGATGATCTCGCCCGACGGCTTGGCCATCAGTCCGCGCATGGCGGCCAGCTGACGCATCTGCTCGCGCGAACCACGGGCGCCGGAATGGGCCATCATGTAGATCGAGTTGATCGGCTTGGCGCGGCCCGTCACCGGGTCGGTCTTCACCGCCGAAATCTCGGCCATCATCTCGTCGGCGAGGCGCGCGGAGCACTTGCCCCAGGCGTCGACGACCTTGTTGTACTTCTCGCCCTGGGTGATCAGGCCGTCATTGTACTGCTGCTCGTATTCCTTGGTGAGCGAGCGGGTCTCTTCGACCATGTCCCACTTCTTCGAGGGCACCACCATGTCGTCCTTGCCGAACGAAATGCCGGCGCGGAAGGCGTTGGAGAAGCCGAGCGTCATGATGCGATCGCAGAAGATGACCGTCTCCTTCTGACCGCAATGGCGGTAGACGGTGTCGATCATGTTCGAGATTTCCTTCTTCGTCATCAAGCGGTTGACGACGTCGAAGGTGGTCTTCGGGTTCTTCGGCAGCAGCTCGCCGAGCTTCATACGGCCCGGCGTGGTCTCGTAGATCTTGGAGGCGCTCTCGCCGTTCTCGTCGACGCCGATATACCGCCCCTTGATCTTCGTATGCAGGGTGATGACCTTGGCCGCGAGCGCGTGGTCGATCTCGCCCATGTTGGCGAACGCCATGCCCTCGCCGGGCTCGTTGTCGCGCATCATGGTGAGGTAGTAGAGGCCGAGCACGATGTCCTGCGACGGCACGATGATGGGCGCGCCGTTCGCCGGGTGCAGGATGTTGTTGGTCGACATCATGAGCACGCGCGCTTCAAGCTGCGCCTCGATGGACAGCGGAACGTGCACCGCCATCTGGTCGCCGTCGAAGTCCGCGTTGAAGGCCGAGCAGACCAGCGGATGCAGCTGGATCGCCTTGCCCTCGATGAGGGTCGGCTCGAACGCCTGGATGCCGAGGCGATGCAGGGTCGGGGCGCGGTTCAGCATCACCGGATGCTCGCGAATGACCTCGTCGAGGATGTCCCACACCTCGGGACGCTCCTTCTCGACCAGCTTCTTCGCCTGCTTGACGGTCGCGGACAGGCCCTTCGCGTCAAGACGCGAATAGATGAAGGGCTTGAACAGCTCCAGCGCCATCTTCTTCGGCAGGCCGCACTGGTGCAGCTTCAGCTCGGGACCCACCACGATCACCGAACGGCCGGAATAGTCGACGCGCTTGCCGAGCAGGTTCTGGCGGAACCGGCCCTGCTTGCCCTTCAGCATGTCGGCGAGCGACTTCAGCGGGCGCTTGTTGGCGCCGGTGATGACGCGGCCGCGACGACCGTTGTCGAACAGCGCATCGACCGCTTCCTGAAGCATGCGCTTCTCGTTGCGGATGATGATGTCCGGCGCCTTCAGCTCGATCAGCCGCTTCAGGCGGTTGTTACGGTTGATGACGCGGCGGTACAGGTCGTTGAGGTCGGAGGTCGCGAAGCGGCCGCCGTCGAGCGGAACCAGCGGACGCAGGTCCGGCGGGATGACCGGGACATGCGTCAGGATCATCCACTCCGGCTTGTTGCCCGAGAGCTGGAAGGCCTCGACGATCTTCAGACGCTTGGCGAGCTTCTTCGGCTTGAGCTCGGTGGTCGCCTCGGCGATCTCCTTGCGCAGGTTGCCGGCGATCTTCTCCAGATCCATGCCGCGCAGGATCTCGCGGATGGCTTCCGCGCCGATCAGGGCGGTGAAGCTGTCCTCGCCATACTCTTCCTGGGCGCGCAGATAGTCCTCTTCCGAGAGGAGCTGACGCTCCTTCAGCGGGGTGAGACCCGGCTCGATGACGCAGTAATATTCGAAATACAGGATGCGCTCGAGGTCCTTGAGCGTCATGTCGAGCAGCAGGCCGATGCGGCTCGGGAGCGACTTCAGGAACCAGATATGCGCCACAGGGGCGGCCAGCTCGATATGGCCCATGCGCTCGCGGCGCACCCGCGACAGCGTGACCTCGACGCCGCACTTCTCGCAGATGATGCCCTTGTACTTCATGCGCTTGTACTTGCCGCACAAGCACTCATAGTCCTTGATCGGCCCGAAGATGCGCGCGCAGAACAGGCCGTCACGCTCCGGCTTGAACGTGCGGTAGTTGATCGTCTCCGGCTTCTTGATCTCGCCGAAGGACCACGACAGGATCTTCTCCGGGCTCGCGATCGAGATCTTGATCTGATCGAAAGTGGGCGCGGGCGCCGCCGGATTGAAGAGATTCATGACCTCTTGATTCATCGCCGTCTCCTTCGGCTGGACCTCACCCCCGCCGCCGCGGGTGGTGAATGTCGCTGAAAAGTCTGATCTTTGGCGCGTAAGGCGCACGCGGGCGCCGCCGGAACGGCCGCGCCCGCGCGTCAGGTCATTGCGTCATTCGGCGGCCGGCAGGCTCTCGCCCGCGCCCGGCACCGCCGAGAGGGTCTTGGAGTTCATCAGCTCGACATTGAGGCCGAGCGAACGCATCTCCTTCACGAGAACGTTGAAGCTCTCGGGAATGCCCGCCTCGAAGGTGTCGTCGCCACGCACGATCGCCTCGTAGACCTTGGTACGGCCCGCGACGTCGTCCGACTTCACCGTGAGCATCTCCTGCAGCGTATAGGCCGCGCCATACGCTTCCAGAGCCCACACCTCCATCTCGCCGAAGCGCTGGCCGCCGAACTGCGCCTTGCCGCCCAGCGGCTGCTGGGTGACGAGCGAGTACGGGCCGATCGAGCGCGCATGGATCTTGTCGTCGACAAGATGATGCAGCTTCAGCATGTAGATGTAGCCGACCGTCACCTTACGGTCGAACTGCTCGCCGGTGCGTCCGTCGAACAGGGTCGACTGCGCCGACTTGTCGAGGCCCGCCAGTTCCAGCATGCGCTCGATATCCGCCTCGCGCGCGCCGTCGAAGACGGGCGTGGCGATGGGGACGCCGCGGCGCAGGTTCGAACCCAGTTCGACCAGACCCTCCTCGTCGAGCGAGGCGATCGTCTCGTCCTTGCCGTAGATGTCGCTGAACGCCTTCTTCAGCGGGGCGACATCATGGGCCGCACGATACTGCTCGATCGCCCGGTCGATCACCTTGCCGAGGCCCGCACAGGCCCAGCCCAGATGGGTCTCCAGGATCTGCCCGACATTCATGCGCGAAGGCACGCCGAGCGGGTTGAGCACCATGTCGACCGGGGTGCCGTCCTCCAAGAACGGCATGTCCTCGACCGGGACGATGCGCGAGACTACGCCCTTGTTGCCGTGCCGGCCGGCCATCTTGTCGCCCGGCTGGATCTTGCGCTTCACGGCGATGAAGACCTTGACCATCTTCATCACGCCCGGGGGCATTTCGTCGCCGCGCTGCAGCTTCTCGACCTTGTCGAGGAACCGCTGCTCCAGACGCTTCTTGGACTCGTCGTACTGGTTGCGGATCGCTTCCAGCTCGCTCATCAGGTGATCGTCGGCAACGGCGAACTGCCACCACTGGCTGCGCGGATAATCGGCCAGCACCGAACGGGTGAGCGCCGTATCCTTCTTGAAGCCCTTGGGACCGGCCACGCCGACCTTGCCGTCGAGCATCTCGGCCAGACGGCCGAACACGTTGCGGTCGAGGATCGCCTGCTCGTCGTCGCGGTCCTTGGCGAGTCGCTCGATTTCCTCACGCTCGATCGCCTGGGCGCGCTCGTCCTTGTCGACGCCGTGCCGGTTGAACACCCGCACTTCGACGATGGTGCCGGTCACTCCGGGGGGAACGCGCAGCGAGGTGTCGCGCACGTCCGCGGCCTTTTCGCCGAAGATGGCGCGCAGCAGCTTCTCTTCCGGGGTCATCGGGCTTTCGCCCTTCGGCGTGATCTTGCCGACGAGGATGTCACCCGCCTGCACTTCCGCGCCGATATAGACGATGCCGGCTTCGTCGAGGTTCTTCAGCGCCTCTTCCGACACGTTCGGAATGTCGCGCGTGATTTCCTCCGGACCCAGCTTGGTATCGCGGGCCATGACCTCGAATTCCTCGATATGGATCGACGAGAAAATGTCGCCCTTCGAGATGTTCTCGGACAGGAGGATCGAGTCCTCGAAATTGTAGCCGTTCCACGGCATGAACGCGACGAGGATGTTCCGGCCGAGCGCCAGGTCGCCGAGATCGGTCGAGGGACCGTCGGCGATGATGTCGCCCTTCTTCACCCGGTCGCCCACGCGCACCAGCGGACGCTGGTTGATGCAGGTCGACTGGTTGGAGCGCTGGAACTTCTGCAGCCGATAGATGTCCACGCCCGACTTGGAGGCATCCGCCTCTTCCGTCGCGCGGATGACGATACGGGTCGCATCCACCTGGTCGATCACGCCGGTACGACGGGCGCCGATGGCGGCGCCCGAGTCACGGGCCACGATCGCTTCCATGCCGGTGCCGACGAAGGGTGCATCGGCGCGAACCAGCGGCACCGCCTGGCGCTGCATGTTCGAGCCCATCAGCGCGCGGTTGGCGTCGTCGTTCTCCAGGAACGGGATCAGCGCCGCGGCGACCGAGACCAGCTGCTTGGGCGACACGTCCATGAAGTCGACGCGGTCGGGTGTGACCAGAAGCACGTCGCCGGCGTGACGGCAGACGATCAGGTCTTCCGTGAAGCGACCATCCGCGTCGAGCGGGATGTTGGCCTGCGCGACGTAGTACTTCCCCTCCTCCATGGCGGAGAGATAGACAACCTCGGCCTGCACCTGGCTGTCCTTCACGCGGCGATAGGGCGCCTCGATGAAGCCGTACTTGTTCACGCGGGCAAAGGTCGCCAGCGAGTTGATCAGGCCGATATTCGGGCCTTCCGGCGTCTCGATCGGGCAGATGCGGCCGTAATGCGTCGGGTGCACGTCGCGCACCTCGAAGCCGGCGCGCTCGCGGGTCAGGCCGCCCGGTCCAAGCGCCGAAAGACGACGCTTGTGGGTGATCTCGGACAGCGGGTTGGTCTGGTCCATGAACTGCGAGAGCTGGGACGAGCCAAAGAACTCGCGCACCGCGGCCGCAACCGGCTTGGCGTTGATCAGGTCCTGCGGCATCACGGTATCGATGTCGACGGACGACATGCGTTCCTTGATGGCGCGCTCCATGCGCAGCAGGCCGACGCGGTACTGGTTCTCCATCAGCTCGCCGACCGAGCGCACGCGCCGGTTGCCGAGGTGATCGATGTCGTCGATCTCGCCCTTGCCGTCGCGCAGCTGAACCAGCGTCTGAATGACCGCGAGAATGTCCTCGCGGCGCAGCACGCGCACCGTGTCCTCGGCGTCGAGGTCGAGGCGCATGTTCATCTTCACGCGGCCGACGGCGGACAGGTCGTAGCGCTCGCTGTCGAAGAACAGCGAGTGGAACATGGCCTGCGCGGAATCGAGCGTCGGCGGCTCGCCGGGGCGCATCACGCGGTAGATGTCGAACAGCGAATCCTCGCGCGTGAGGTTCTTGTCGACGCTGAGCGTGTTGCGGATATAGGCGCCCACATTGACGTGGTCGATATCGAGGATGGGCAGCTCGTCAAAGCCGAGATCGGCCAGCTGCTTCAGCATCTTCTCGCTGACTTCCTCGCCAGCCTCGACATAGATCTCGCCGGACTGGGGGTTCACCAGGTCCGAGGCCACATACTGGCCGACCATCTCCTCGTCCGACATCTTGAGGGCCTTGAGGCCCTTCTCGGCGAGCATGCGGGCCTGGCGGACCGTCACCTTCTTGCCGGCCTCGACCACGATCTCGCCGGTATCGGCGTCGATCAGGTCGGAAACGGCCTTGTAACCCTTCATGCGCTTGGGATCGAACGGCATGCGCCATCCGCCCTTGGTGCGGGTGAAGGGCACCGTCTCGTAGAAGGTGTTGAGGATTTCCTCGCCGTCCAGCCCGAGGGCGAACAGCAGGCTCGTCACCGGGATCTTGCGGCGACGGTCGATGCGCGCGAATACGATGTCCTTGGCGTCGAACTCGATGTCGAGCCACGAACCGCGATAGGGAATGATGCGGGCCGCGAAGAGCAGCTTGCCCGACGAGTGCGTCTTGCCCTTGTCATGGTCGAAGAACACGCCCGGCGAGCGGTGCATCTGGGACACGATGACGCGTTCGGTGCCGTTCACGATGAACGTGCCGTTCGAGGTCATCAGCGGGATGTCGCCCATGTAGACATCCTGCTCCTTGATGTCCTTGACGGACTTGGAGCCGGAATCCGGATCGACATCGAACACGATCAGGCGGAGCGTCACCTTGAGCGGCGCGGCGAAAGTCATGCCGCGCTGGCGGCACTCGTCCACGTCGTACTTCGGCGGTTCGAACTCGTAGCGGACGAATTCGAGCATGGCCGCGCCCGAAAAGTCCGAAATCGGGAAGACCGATTTGAAAACCGCCTGAATGCCGTCGTCCGCGCGCCCGCCCTTCGGCTCTTCGATCTGCAGGAACTGGTCATAGGATGCCTTCTGAACCTCGATGAGGTTCGGCATCTCGGCCACTTCCTTGATCTTGCCGAAAAATTTGCGGACCCGCTTACGACCGGTGAACGTCTGCGCCATGTCGCTCCTCGCTCCGTCCGAGTATCCGTCCGCGCCTGTCGCGCCTTGAGGCCGCATCTGCCCCAAGCGCACCGACGCATCATCGCGCAACATTCGGACAGGGTTGCGGCTCTGCAGCACCGACCTGTCTTCCGTCACGCGTCCGACGGCTCGCCGGACGACCCCCACCGGGATCGTCGGGGAAGCCGTCGGGCTTCCCGCCTTCGCCTCCAGCACCGCCGAAGGCAGCGGCCGCCGGCGAACCGGCGACCGCCTGGTGATCAAAGGATCACTTAAGCTCGACCTTGGCGCCGGCCTTCTCGATCTGCGCCTTGATCTTCTCGGCTTCGTCCTTGGTCACGCCTTCCTTGACGGCCTTGGGAGCGCCTTCGACCAGGTCCTTGGCTTCCTTGAGGCCCAGGCCGGTGATGGCGCGGACTTCCTTGATGACTTCGATCTTCTTCTCGCCGGCGGCGACGAGAACGACGGTGAACTCGGTCTGCTCTTCCACGGCCGGCGCGGCAGCGCCAGCGGGAGCAGCCGCCACGGCCACGGCGGCAGCGGCGGAAACGCCCCACTTCTCTTCGAGGAGCTTCGCGAGCTCGGCAGCCTCGAGAACGGTCAGGGCGGACAGCTCGTCAACGAGCTTCGACAGGTCGGCCATTGTAATATTCCTTGAATTTCGGTTCGAACCAGTAACTTACCGGGAAAGCCTCACGCGGCTTCGTTCTCTTTGGCATAGGCCGCGAACACGCGGGCCAGCTTCGCAGCCGGCGCGGTGCTGAGCTGCGCGATCTTGGTCGCCGGGGCCTGGATGAGGCCGACCAGCTTCGCACGCAGTTCATCAAGGGAGGGCATGGTGGCCAGAGCCTTCACACCATCCACGTTCAGGGCCGTGCTGCCGAACGCCCCGCCGAGGATCACGAACTTGTCGTGGGCCTTGGCGAAATCGACGGCAACCTTCGGGGCCGCAACAGGATCGCTCGAATAAGCGATAATCGTCGGCCCCTTCAGCAGGTTGCCGACATGTGCGACGTCCGAACCTTCGAGAGCAATTTTCGCGAGGCGGTTCTTGGCCACCTTCACAGACGCACCGCTCGCCTTCATCTGCCGACGCAACTTCGACATCTGGGCGACGGTGAGCCCGGAATAGTGGGCCACGACGACGACCGAAGTGCTCTTGAACACTCCGGACAGCGACGTGACGAGCTCTTCTTTCTGAGCGCGATCCACTTCACTTACTCTCCGGTGGCGAGGAAGGGGGACCTCCCCCGCCGGGTTTGCGCCTTGCCACCCCTCGAAACCGAGAGACGGCGGTTACAATCCTGTCCCCTTGGGACCGGTAAACCGGCCAAGGCGCTGGTTCGAGCCGAAATCCAAGTCCCGGTGGAAGCCGGAACCCGTCACGCGGTCGTACCCCGTCTATGCTGGCCCCCGGATCGGGATTAAGCCGCCTCTTGCGAAGCAACACCGGCAGTCTCGGACAGGACTTAAAGCCGACAGGGCGAGCCCTGCCGGCCTCCTCGCCCGGTTTCACTCGGGCGAAAGCCTAGAATTTCGTCATCACCGTCCCCGACTCGTCGCCGGGAACGAAACAGCCGATATAGAGGGTCGAATGGGATTTGTCACCCCCGGATCGTCCCGAGGGCTTGACAAATCCGCCCCGCCACGATCACGGCACCGCGACGGGCGGCCGTGATCGCGAGCGGCATCAGCTGGCCGCCGAGAGAACCGAGCCGGGCTCGACCTTCAGGCCGGGGCCCATGGTCGAGGACACCGCGACGCGCTGGACATAGGTGCCCTTGGCGCCGGTCGGCTTGGCCTTGACCACCGCGTCGGCAAAGGCGCGGATGTTCTCGGCGAGCTTGTCGACCGGGAACGAGGCCTTGCCAATGCCGGCGTGGATGATGCCGGCCTTCTCGACGCGGAACTCGACCGCGCCGCCCTTGGCCGCTTCGACGGCGCCCTTGACGTCCATGGTCACGGTACCGACCTTCGGGTTCGGCATCAGGCCGCGCGGGCCGAGCACCTTGCCGAGACGGCCGACGAGCGGCATCAGGTCCGGGGTCGCGATGCAGCGATCGAAGTCGATCGTGCCGCCCTGGATGGTCTCGAGCAGATCCTCGGCGCCGACGATGTCGGCACCCGCCGCCTTGGCTTCATCCGCCTTGGCGCCGCGCGCGAACACGGCAACGCGCACCGTGCGGCCCGAGCCGTTCGGCAGGTTGCAGACGCCACGGACCATCTGGTCGGCATGACGGGGATCGACGCCGAGATTGAGCGCGACCTCGATGGTCTCGTCGAACTTGGCGGTGGAGCGATCCTTGAGCAGCGTCAGAGCCTCGTCGAGGCCATAAAGCTTGACGGGATCGATACCTTCGCGCACCGCGCGAACACGCTTGGAAACCTTGGCCATCAGCTCAACCCACCACCTCGAGGCCCATCGAACGGGCGGAGCCTTCGATCATGCGGACCGCCGCTTCGACGGTATCGCAGTTCAGATCCTTCATCTTCTGCTCGGCGATCTCGGCCATCTGGGCCTGCGAGATCTTGCCGATGAAGCCCTTGCCCGGGGTCTTGTGGCCCGAGCCGGGCTTCTTCTTGGTCGCGAGACCGGCCGCCTTCTTGAGGAAGTAGGAGACGGGCGGAGTCTTGAGCTCGAAGGTGAAGGAGCGATCCTGATACGCGGTGATCAGGACCGGAATCGGCATGCCCTTTTCCATCTGCGAGGTCTGCGCGTTGAACGCCTTGCAGAACTCCATGATGTTCAGGCCGCGCTGACCCAGCGCGGGGCCGATCGGCGGCGCCGGATTGGCCGAGCCAGCCGGCACCTGCAACTTGACGTAGCCAGTAACCTTTTTCGCCATGAGGCAACTCCTCGGCGTCGCGACTGCCGGTCGCAAACGCCAAAGCACGCCATCGCGACGGCTTCATCGCGGGCGGCGTCATGTGAGTGTCGCGGTCGCGGCATGAGTTGGTCCCGGCTGGCGAACCGGGCATGCCTCCCGCGTATGGATGCGACTCCAGGGAGCCACGGCGCTCCGCATACAATACTTCGCTTCCGAAGGGAAGGCCTCCCACCCTATCGGGCCCGCTCCCTCGCGGCAGGTTGCTCAGGCGGCCGGGGAGAGGCTGCGCCGACGGCTGGGCGCGCCGTGCCCTCTGTCGTGGTCCGTATCGTCGCGGGCCATATCTCCGCCCCTCGCCCCGCCCCTGTCGGCGGGGCCTCCCGCCACAGCGGAATGGCCCCTGCGTCGTTCCTGATCGCGTTCCCCACCACGCTTGGCCTCGCGGGCCAGTATCGCGTCGGCGTCGAGGCTGCGGATCGAGGTGCCGAGGTCGCGCGGCACATCCCCCTCCAGCTGCAGCGAGAGATACCGGCCGCAGCAAACCCGCAGGAAGGAGGAGAAGTTCTCCACCTCGCCATGGGCGAAGGTGAGTTCCTCATGCAGCCTGGCCAGGAGTTGCGGCAGGCTCATGTCGTCGCGCCGGGCGATCTCCTCCAGCACCTGCCAGTAGAGGTTCTCCAGCCGCACGCTGGTCGAAAAGCCATGCAGGCGCACGGATTTCAGCCGCGTCTGCCACAGGTGCGGATCGGCCTGAATGAAGAGCTTGCACATGCAGCGCCTCCTGAACCGATGACGGAGCCACGCTCCGCCATCGGATGATAGACCGCTTCCGCCGCCACGCGAAGCGCGGCGTCCGATTGCCCGCGGGCCAAGCCGGCGGCGTGTGTCAGGCCGCCTGACGGGGCGCCGTAACCGTCTCGCCATGGACGATGGAGGTGCCGAGCACGGCGAGGAACTGGCCGATCCAGGCGGGGTGCGCGGGCCAGGCCGGCGCGCTCACCAGATTGCCGTCCGTCACCGCGGCGTCGATGGCGATGTCGGCATAGATGCCGCCGGCCAGTTCCACCTCGGCGCGGCAGGCGGGATAGGCCGAACATGTGCGCCCTTCCAGCACCCGGGCGCCGGCCAGCAACTGCGCGCCGTGGCAGATGGCGGCAACCGGCTTGTTGGCGGCGAAGAAGTGCTGGACGATCTCGATGGCCCGCGCGTTCATGCGCAGATATTCCGGCGCGCGGCCGCCGGGCACCACCAGCGCGTCGTAGCGGGCGGGATCGATATCCGCGAACGTGGCGTTGAGCGCGAAATTGTGGCCGCGCTTCTCGGAATAAGTCTGCGCGCCCTCGAAATCATGGATCGCGGTCGCCACGCTGTCGCCGGCCCGCTTGTCCGGGCACACCGCGTGCACCGTGTGACCGACGGCCAGCAACGCCTGGAACGGCACCATGGTCTCGTAATCTTCGACATAGTCGCCGACGATCATCAGAATGCGTTTGCCTGCCATTCTATCCTCCCTTGGCGTGCCGCACTGCGCGGCCTTGGCTTGGGGCGAGGATAGAGCGCGGCGGCGCGGCGGGGGTGTTAACAGGCTAACGCGCCCGCCCGCGGTGGGCCGGATATGAAAAAGGCGCGGACCCTGCCGCGCCTTCGCATCCCTACATGACCGCCGCGAGGAGCGGCGTTCAGACCTTCTCGACCTGCCCGAATTCCAGCTCGACCGGCGTGGCGCGACCGAAGATCGACACCGCCACCTTGAGCCGCGAGCGGGCCTCGTCGACTTCCTCGACAATGCCGTTGAACGAGGCGAAGGGGCCGTCGGACACCTTGACGGTCTCGCCGACCTCGAAGCTGATCGAGGGCTTGGGCCGCTCGATGCCCTCCTGCACCTGCTGCAGGATGCGCATCGCCTCCTTCTCGGAGATCGGGCTCGGCTTGTTGTCCGCGCCGAGGAATCCGGTGACCTTCGGGGTGTTCTTGATGAGGTGGAAGGCCTCGTCGGTGAGGTCCATCTTCACCAGAACATAGCCCGGGAAGAACTTGCGCTCGGCATCGACCTTGCGGCCGCGGCGCACCTCGACGACCTTCTCGGTCGGCACCAGCACCTGCTCGAACAGATCGGTAAGACCGCGCTGCCCTGCCTGCTCGCGGATCGATTCGGCGACCTTCTTCTCGAAGTTGGAGTAGGCGTGGACGATGTACCAGCGCATGGGCATCGCGTCTCTCCTCACCGGCCGATCTGGAGGATCTGGGCGATCACGAAGCTCAGAACCTGGTCGGCGACCAGGAAGAACAGCGAGGCTACCACGACCATGACGAACACCATCGCCGTGGTGATGAGCGTCTCGCGACGGGTCGGCCAGGTCACTTTGCGGGCTTCCGCGCGGACCTGCTGAAAGAACTCGACCGGGTTCGTCTTCGCCATCTTCGTCTCGAAACGCCTCTGAAGCGGGTGTCGCGCCATCACCTGCGAGTAGCCCGGATCGCCGCGAACGGCTCACCGCGCCCGGATCGTCCAAAAAAGCGCGAAGCGGGCGTATAGCCCGCAAAGCTGCTCCGCGTCAAAGGACGTTTGCTGCCTTGCCTGCCACCCCACGGTCAGGGGTGGCAGGAGTGGAGGGACTCGAACCCCCAACCCCCGGTTTTGGAGACCGGTGCTCTAACCAGTTGAGCTACACTCCTACGGCCTGCGAAGCAGGCGGGGCTCTTCCTAGTGTGGCGCTTCTCATATGTAAAGAGAGGGAAGCGGCCCTTCCTGCTCACTCCACATCAACGCGCGTCGCGTCCCCCGCCTCTGGTTTGGCGGGGCCCTGCCCGCCGGCATTTTCGGCGCGCGGCACAAGGGCGCAATCGCGATTCGCACCGGCACCGGGTGCGTTCTCGAACGTGCAGCGCGCGGTCGGCGGTTCGCCGCACATTTTAGCGAGATTCGCGAAACTGGCGCAGCGCCCGTCCGGCCCCCGGTAGCCGGGCCCGCCCTTGCAGCCGCAGCCCCGGCAGGCCGGGCGCTCGGGGCAGGCAGCCTGTGCCGCCGGCGACAGGGCGATCGCCGCTGCGAGGACGAACCCGCCGAGGACGAGCCTACGGAGGACGAACCCGCCGATCCGGAGTCTCGGGCGACGACACGGGCGGCGGGCTTTCGGGGCACTCGGCGTCACGGTTCGGAGAATCACGCTTGCAGCCTCGCGGACCGGCGCGCGGGCATTCCTCCGCCCGCCAGGCGGGCGAGCCGCCAGGACGCCCGGCAGCCCCATCTTGGCAGGCCCGAATGCAAAAAGGGAGCGCCGTGGAGCGCTCCCTTTCCTTGATAGGCTCAAAGAGCGGGCCGAAGCCCGCGCCTCACTCGATGATGGATGCGACGACGCCGGCGCCGACGGTGCGACCGCCTTCGCGGATGGCGAAGCGCAGCTTCTCTTCCATCGCGATCGGCACGA
>NZ_JACICD010000017.1 GCF_014195655.1 Ancylobacter tetraedralis | reverse complement strand
ACGCCGGTCACCGTCGTCTTCACCGTCGGGCGGATGCCGACGATCTCGACTTCCTCGCCGACCTTCACGATGCCGCGCTCGACGCGACCGGTCACCACCGTGCCACGGCCCGAGATCGAGAACACGTCTTCGATCGGCATCAGGAACGGCTGGTCAACCGGACGCTCCGGCTGCGGGATGTACTTGTCCACTTCCGCCATCAGCGCCAGCACGGCGTCATGGCCGAGCTTGGGGTCGCCGTTCTGCAGCGCCACCAGCGCCGAGCCGCGGATGATCGGGATGTCGTCGCCCGGGAAGTCGTACTTCGACAGAAGCTCGCGCACTTCCAGCTCGACCAGCTCGAGGAGTTCCTCGTCGTCGACCTGGTCGCACTTGTTCAGGAACACCACCAGAGCCGGAACGCCAACCTGGCGCGCCAGAAGGATGTGCTCGCGGGTCTGCGGCATCGGGCCGTCCGCCGCCGAAACGACGAGGATCGCGCCGTCCATCTGCGCCGCGCCGGTGATCATGTTCTTCACATAATCCGCGTGACCGGGGCAGTCGACATGCGCGTAGTGGCGGTTCGCCGTCTCGTACTCGACGTGAGCCGTCGAGATCGTGATCCCGCGCGCCTTCTCTTCCGGCGCCTTGTCAATCTGGTCGTACGCCGTGAACGTAGCCCCGCCCGACTCAGCGAGAACCTTCGTGATCGCAGCCGTCAGCGACGTCTTGCCATGGTCGACGTGCCCAATCGTACCAATGTTGCAGTGAGGCTTCGAACGGTTGAACTTCTCTTTGGCCATGACCTGTTTCCTTCAGCAACGTCCCGACGTCGCGAAAATCGGGGCGTGGGATAGGCGGTTTCCTGCAATTCCGCAAGTGCCGCGTTAAGTACCGCGTTTCGCATGCGCGCGCGAGAAGCCCACCGCGCGCGAGACGCCCGCCTGCGCATCGCGCGCGGTGGAGCGGCAGCGGCATTCAGCGGTGGGGGATGGGGGTTGGAGCGGGTGAAGGGAATCGAACCCTCGTCATCAGCTTGGAAGGCTGTTGCTCTACCATTGAGCTACACCCGCGAAGGTCGGGGTAAACATAGCAGCAATACGACGTGGTGGGGGAGGTAGGACTCGAACCTACGAAGGCATAGCCAGCGGATTTACAGTCCGCCCCCTTTGCCGCTCGGGACACTCCCCCAGGTCACTCAAGGCACGTCGTGGTGGCCGGAACTCCGGCCGCGGGAAGCATGTGGCGCCGAAGCACCGCCTCCCGTGAGGCGCGCTTTATGGTGAGGTGCCCCGGCCCTGTCAACCCCGCCGGCCCAACATCCCCTGCCCCGGCCCTTCGCGCCTGTGGATCGAATTGCCAAGCCGGACGCGCCATGACAGAAGGCGGGGACACACAGAGCCAAGCCATGAACGATCGCCCCCGCCAGCCACCGGACCGTCCCCACGCCCCCGCGAAGCCGGGCTTCGATTCCGGCGCCCGCGCGAGCGGCAAGGCGCGGCCGGCGAAGAACTGGCACGACAAGGGCGGAAAGCGCGGTCATGACGGGCGGCGCGAGCGCCCCGCCGGCCGGCCCTTCGGCGAATGGCCCGAGGACGTCGCGATCCTCTATGGCTGGCACAGCGTCACCGAGGCGCTGCGCAATCCACAGCGCCGCTTCCGTCGCCTGATGGCGACCGAGAACGCGCTGAAGCGGCTGCAGGACGAATCGGTTCCGCTCAAGATCGAGCCGCAACTCGTGCGCCCCGGCGAGATCGACCGCCTTCTCGAATCGGACGCGGTGCACCAGGGCCTGTTTGCCGAATGCGATCCCCTGCCCTCGCTCACCCTTGAGGAAGCGGCGGAGAACGACCTCGTGCTGGTGCTCGACCAGATCACCGATCCGCACAATGTCGGCGCCATCGTGCGTTCCGCGGCGGCGCTGCGGGTGGGGGCCATCATCACCACCGCGCGCCACAGCCCCGCGGCGACCGGCGTGCTCGCCAAGAGCGCGAGCGGCGGGCTGGAACATGTGCCGTTCTGCTTCGTCGGCAATCTCGCCCGCGCGCTGGACGACCTGAAGAAGCGCGGCGCGCAGGTGGTGGGGCTCGACAGCGAAGGCCCCGCCGACCTCGTCGACACCCGGCTGCGCGCGCCGGTGGCGCTGGTGCTCGGCGCCGAGGGCAAGGGGCTGCGCCAGCTGACGCGCCAGACCTGCGACACGCTCGCGCGCATCGACCTGCCCGGCGCCATTGTCAGCCTCAACGTCTCCAACGCGGCCGTGCTCGCTCTGCACATCGCCCGGCGCGCCATCGGCGTGCGGAACTGAGCGCACACAACCGGCACCGCTGACCGGAGCCGGCAACCGCTTCGCAGCGCAGCATCTGCCGCGTTACGACCAATTGCCAATCGTCAAACGCCACACTTTTCGCCAAGCTTTCCGATGAGGCAGTGCAGGAATCAAAGAATTCCGCGCTCCACTGATCCGGGGAACGGCGCAAACCGATTTATTGCGGACCGTCACCGGGAGGAAACAGCCCGAGTGACCGGCGTTCCCGCAGGAACTCCCAAACTCGACCGACAGCACTGACGCGACTCCCAACGCGGGAGTTCGCATTTCGACGCGCACATTCTTGGGCGCGCCTGGCTATTCGCGCGGCATATTCTGGGGAAGGGAACGAACATGAGCGTAACGACGGCAGGTCCGACAACACGGTCCGGACCGATGACGCGGGAAGAGAGGAAGGTCATCATCGCCTCCTCCGCCGGCACGGTTTTCGAGTGGTATGACTTCTATCTCGCGGGCTCGCTGGCCGCGAATATCGCGATGACCTTCGTGCCCGGCAGCAATGACACGGCCAAGTTCATCTTCGTGCTGTTCGGCTTCGCCGCCGGCTTCGCGGTACGCCCGTTCGGCGCGCTGTTCTTCGGACGCCTCGGCGATCTCATCGGCCGGAAATACACCTTCCTCGTCACCATGACGCTGATGGGCATCGCCACCTTTGCGGTCGGCCTGCTGCCGAGCTACGAGACGATCGGCTATGCCGCTCCGGTGATCTTCATCATCTGCCGTCTGGCCCAGGGCCTTGCGCTCGGCGGTGAATATGGCGGTGCCGCCACCTATGTCGCCGAACACTCCCCACATGGGCGGCGCGGCTTCTACACGTCGTGGATCCAGACCACGGCCACGGTCGGCCTGTTCCTGTCGCTGCTCGTCATCCTGACGCTGCGCCTGTCCATGTCGCCGGAAGACTTCAACGCCTGGGGCTGGCGCATTCCGTTCCTGGTGTCGATCGTCCTGCTCGGCTTCTCGATCTGGATCCGCCTGCAGCTCAGCGAATCACCGGCTTTCCAGAAGATGAAGGCGGAGGGCAGCCGCTCCAAGGCGCCGCTGACGGAGGCCTTTGGCCGCTGGTCGAATGCCAAGATCGCGCTCATCGCGCTGTTCGGCGGCACGGCTGGCCAGGCGGTGGTCTGGTACACGGGTCAGTTCTACGCGCTGTTCTTCCTGACACAGACGCTGAAGGTCGACGGTACGACGGCAAACCTGCTGATCGCCGCCGGCCTGCTGATCGGCACGCCGTTCTTCGTCCTGTTCGGCTGGCTGTCGGACAAGATCGGCCGCAAGCCGATCCTGATCGCTGGCTGCCTCATCGCGGCTGCCACCTATTTCCCGCTGTTCGAGAACATCGCCCGCATCGCCAATCCGATGCTGATCTCGGCGACGGAGAATGTGAAGATCGACATCACCGCCGATCCCGCCAATTGCGGCACGCTGTTCGATCCGGTGGGCGTGCGCGTCTTCACCCGTCCGTGCGACGTCTACCGCCGCACGCTGGCGACCAACTCGATGCACTATCAGCTGCTGCCCGGCCCGGCCGGCTCGCCGGTCGTCGTCACGGTCAACGGTACCCCGGTGACTGTTGCCGACACCGACAAGACCGGCGCCGCGATCGTCGCCGCGGCGCAGGCCGCCGGCTACCCGAAGGTGGGTGACCCGTCGATCCTCAAGCAGCCGACCATTGGCGGCGTGCTGAGCGACAGCCGCTCGCTCGCGGTCATCGGCCTGCTGTTCATCCTCGTGCTGTACGTGACGATGGTGTACGGCCCGATCGCCGCGCTGCTGGTGGAACTGTTCCCGACCCGCATCCGCTACACCGGCATGTCGCTGCCCTACCATATCGGCAATGGCTGGTTCGGCGGCTTCCTGCCGCCCACGGCTTTCGCCATCGTGGCGGCCTCCGGCAACATCTTCTCGGGGCTTTGGTACCCCATCATCGTGGCCCTGATGACCGTGGTGATCGGCGTGATCTTCCTGCCCGAGACCAAGGATCGCGACCTCGACAACTGGCACTGAGCCCGAGATCCGGCACAAGCGGCGCCGCGCCAGACTGGCGCGCCGCCGGAAGACGACAAGGCCGGGACCAACAACACGGCAACGACATACGACAAGGCCCCGTCGCAGGACGGGGCCTTTTTCGTGTCCGCCAGCCCTCGAGACGGGCTCGCGGAATGGATCAGATCGCCGCGGAAACGACGATCTCGACCTTGTAGTCCGGCGTGGCGAGCGCGGCCTCGACGGTGGCGCGGGCCGGCGTGTGGCCGGCGGCGACCCACTTGTCCCACTCGGCATTCATCTCGCTGAAGGTCGAGATATCGGAGAGGTAGATGGTGGTGGTCAGAATCCGGGTCTTGTCGGTGCCGGCGGCGGCCAGCAGCGCGTCGATCTGGTCGAGCACAGCCCTCGTCTGGGCGGCGACGCCGTCGCCCAGCGCGACCTGGCCCGCGAGATAGACGACGGAGCCGTGGACCACGGCCTGGCTCATGCGCGGGCCGACTTCGATTCTCTTGATGCTCATCTCAGCAAAACTCTGGTTCGACATGAAAAAACCGGCCGGCGCTGGGAAGCACCGGCCGGTCTTGGTAGCACAGGATGGCGTGTAACACGCCTATCCGATCCCGATCACTGCGGGTTCATCCAGGCCTTGCCCATCGGCCCCATCGTGCCGATGTTGAAGATCTGCACGCGACGGTTGATCGGATCATCCGGCTTGCCCGGCACCTGCAGCGCCTCCTGGCCGAGGCCGAGCGCCTGCAGGCGGTCCGGCGAGACGCGGAACAGCGTCACCAGCGCCTGGACGATCGCGTCGGCGCGCTCCTGGCTGAGCTTGAGATTGTAGGCGCGGGTGCCGGTGGCATCCGTATTGCCGACCACCACGAACTTGTAGTTCCACAGGATCGGGTGGTGCATCGCATCGGCGATCGAGCCCAGCGTCCCATAGGACTCGGGGCGGATGATCGACGAGTTCAGCGCGAACTGGATCTGCACGGTGATCTGCGCGAGCTTGTCGAGCTTCTGCGCGATCGCCGACTTGTTCAGCCCGAGCGGCTGGTTCTGCGCCACCGCGTCCTGCGCCATCTTGCGCAGCAGTTCCACGGTCAGCGAGGGATCGTCATTGGTGACGCTCGACAGCCCCTGCAGGATCTGCTGGTTGTTGTCGGCAGTCTGGGCGCTGGCGCTCGTGGCGAGCGGAGCGGCGAGCGCGGCGGCGAGGGCGAGGCCCCCGACGAGACGGGTAAAGCGGGTCATGGTCTGTTTCATCCCCTCAACGATGCCGTGTTCGTCAGTTGGCCCAGCCGGCGTCGACCAGCGTCTGCTTGCAGGCAGGACGCACAACCTTCACCGAATCCAGCAGGCAGTCGAGGATGTTGGCATCGCCCGGCTTCACACCCGAGCAGAATTGCTGCGCACTCGCCGAGCACGCCTTGCCAGCATCCGCCTGCGCGGCGACGCGCTTGGCGATGCCGGTCTGAACGGCCGTGAAATCGTCGAAGCACTGGCGCGGCACCTGGTCCTGGTGCTGCGTGAGGCACTGCTGCATCTGACCGGTGCCGATATTCACCGTCGCGCAGAAGCGCTCGATCGACGGGCCGCAGCTCTTGGCGATCAGCGCGCCAGCCTGAGCATAACTCATGGTCTGCGCAGATGCTGCGCCGGACGTCGCCGCAAGCACCAGCGCACCAAGCGCAAAGATGGTTCCCTTCATCACTATTCCCGCCTCCCAAGCGAGTGATCCCGGCGCGAAACGGCGCCAGCCCTCTGGCGCGACGACACTCGCCGAACCATGCGACAATCGTGTCGCAGAACCGCGCGTCATGCGCAATGACACACGTCACGGCACTCAAAATTCGTCACTGGAAGCCCGACATGCCGCCAGACGGGGCAGCGAAGGACGGCACGAAGTGCCGAAAGGAGCGGGTCGCCCCACCGCCGCGTCCATCCGCCATCGCAGCGCGCTTGACCCGGAAGCTGCCGGGGAAAAACGCGGCAGGCTTGACCGAAGCGTCTCTGTGAGGGAAGAAAGCGCCGCCGTACTTCTCAGGGAAAGTCACAAAACACGACACGCGACCCTCGGTTCATGGCGTGTCGGGTGTGCCAGAACGTCGATCCGACCTGGGAATATGCGTTTTGCCGGCGTAGCACAGCGGTAGTGCAGCGGTTTTGTAAACCGAAGGTCGGGAGTTCGATCCTCTCCGCCGGCACCATTCTCCGCAAAGGCGACGCCCACCGGCTCGCGATCCCGACTGCGCGCCGTGAAGACGGCTATCGCCCATCCTGCCCGCGATCGGAGACGGCGTCGAACGCCACGATCATCATCCCGGCGAAGCCGAGGACGTATATGGCGGAAACAACTGTAATCGGTTCGAAGCCGAGAATGCTCATGGCGGGATATCCGGCGAGGTGATGCCTGCGAGACGATGCCCGGCGATATGGTCGCTCTGCCCGATCTCGCGATAGGGCGCGGATGAGCCGGCCGGCCTTTCCGCAATTCCCCGCGCCGCCGCCCGTGCGATCGCGCCATTCGATCGCACCCGCGCCGTGGCCGCGCGGCCGGGCGCTCCCGCCGGCGATCGACGGACACCGGGACTGCGCTGCGAAGCCATCCGGGCCCGCCGGCAGGGCAAGGCCGAACGGCGGCACGCGCGGACGGCATGTCATTTTCTCGGCCTAAGGCACTGAGATTCCCGCGAATCAGCTATTGTCGTCGTACGATTCGGGCAGTTGGGGATTCCGGCCATGCAATCCAAATGGCGTGCACCCGCCTGTTATATCGGCGTGGCAGTGATTTGCGCCATTTACCTCGTGGTCGTGCCCGGCGTCAGCGTCACCGATATCTGCGCCGGTGCCGGCCTCGGCGCTGCCGTGATGTGGGCGATCAACGAGTGGGAAACCGGCAAGTGGAACGTCGTGCTGCCCGGCGCGGCGGTGGCTGCACCGGCTGCCGTGGCGACGATGGCCGAAGCGAAGGATCCGGCGGCGGAAGCGAAGGACCCGGCAGCGCTTGCCGAATACGATGCGCGTCCCCGCGTTGATTCCGGTGTCGCCACGCGCGAGACGCTGGAGAAATGGGACGTCGACGAGAAGGAGCCGGATTGGGATCCCTCGGCTCTGGCCGACACCTGGGCCAAGCTGCGCCGCGAACTCTCGCTCAAGTCCGGGCAACGCAATGAAGCGGTGGCCCCCGATCTGCCGCGCACGGCGCAATTGGCCCGGCCAGGGCAGATTCCCGCCGCCACGCCCCTGACCCGGCCGGGCCCGTCGGCCGGCGCCGTTGGCCGACCGCAGGCGAACGGCCTCACATCCGGCGGATCGCCGGCCAGCAGGTCCTCGGCTGCCTCCGCGCAGCCCGCGCGCCCGCTGGCGGGCAGCAAAGCCCCGCTCGGCAGCCTCGCCAAGGCCTATGCGAGCGGCCAGCGCAGCGCCCTCTCTGGCGGCACGGGCGGAAACCCGGCAGTGTCGGCGGGTTCGAACCCGTCGGGCTCGGGCCTCACGGGATCCAAGCTTTCGAGCCATGCGCCTTCCGGAAAAGCCGCTTCCGGCCTCGGATCGCCCCCCCCTTCCGGGCCGGCTACGCCCGCGGCGAAGACTGCCTACCCTTCCAGCGGCAAGTTCGGCGGCACCGCGACGGCAGCATCGGCCAGTTCGACCTCGCCGACGCGCAAGGATCCGGCGACGAAAGAGCCGCCTCGGCAGCCCGGCACATTCCTGCGGCCGCGCTGATCGTACTGGCTTTCCGGCGAGCCGATCGCAACATTCCTTCTAGAACAGGACCGCCCGGAGGCCAGAGCCATCCGGGCGGCTTTATTTTCACGGTGCGTTGTCAGATCCGGCGCGCGGGTCCACGAGGCCGCGCGCGCAGCCGGCCGGGTGCCTCACTCGTCGTCGGAATAGCGCTCTTCCTTCCAGGGATCGGCATGGTTGTGATAACCGCGCTCCTCCCAGAATCCACGCCTGTCACCAGCGCGGAACTCGATCTGCTTCAGCCATTTCGCGCTTTTCCAGAAATAGAGATGCGGCACGACCAGGCGTACGGGTCCGCCATGCTCGACCGTGAGCGGCTTGCCCTCCCAGCTATGCACGACCAGCGCGTCCTCGGCTGCGAAGTCTTCCAGCGCGAGATTGGTGGTGTAGCCATCATAGGAATGCAGCACGACATGGGTCGCCGTGGCCTTGGGCATGACCAGGTCGAGCAGGTCGCGCGTCGCCACGCCGTCCCAGCGATTGTCGTAGCGCGACCAGGTGGTGACGCAGTGAATATCGGTCACTTCCCGCGTCTGCTTCAGCGCGCCGAATGCCGACCAGTCCCATGAGGCGGGATGCTCCACCTCGCCCGTCACGTCGAGCCGCCAGTGGTCGAGCGGAATGCGCGGCTGCAGGCCGAGATCGAGCACCGGCCAGTCGCGCACCAGATGCTGGCCCGGCGGCAGCCGATCGCTGTCCGGCCGGGTGACGCGGCCGGTCAGGAACTTGCCCTCGCGCGCCCAGCGCTGCTTGGTGGTCGTCAGCTTGCTGTCCGAGGGCAGGCTCGCCCCGTCGGGGCCGGCCTGCGGCTGGCTGTCCTCACTCATGATTCGGCTCCCTGCGTCGGGTTGCCGGCTTCGGCCCCGCGTCGGGCCCGCCGAAAGATCGCGTGTGAGCCTAGCATTGACCCGCGCCGCATCGTTTCGCAACACCACGCCGCCGGATCCATCCAACGTCAGAAACAGTATGGCCGCGGCCGCGCCGACGCAGGATGTCGACGCGGCCGCGGAAGGTTAATGCGCCGCCTTGCGCCGGCGATGGATCATGTTCAGGGCCTCGACACCGGCCGAGAAGGCCATGGCGGTGTAGATATAGCCCTTGGACACATGCGCCCCGAAGCCCTCGGCGATCAGCGTGGTGCCGATGAGCAGCAGGAAGCCCAGCGCCAGCATCACGATGGACGGGTTGCGGTTGATGAAATTGGCGAGCGGACCCGCCGCCAGCAGCATGGTCAGAACCGCGAAGACCACCGCGATCACCATGATCGGAATATGCTCGGTCATGCCGACGGCGGTGATGATGCTGTCGACCGAGAACACGAGATCCAGGATCAGGATCTGCACGATGGCGGCGCTGAAGCTGACCTGCAGCGAGCCGCCCTCCATGGCGACCTGTTCGTCATGCGGCGCCATGGCATGGTGGATTTCCTTGGTCGCCTTCCACACCAGGAAGAGGCCGCCGGCGATCAGGATGATGTCGCGCCACGAGAACGGATGGCCGAACACCGTGATGACCGGCTCGACCAGCGTCACGATGATCGCCACCGTGCTGAGCAGGCCCAGGCGCATGACGAGCGCCAGCCCGATGCCGATGCGCCGCGCGCGGGGACGAATATCCTCCGGCAGCTTGTTGGTGAGGATGGAGATGAACAGCAGGTTGTCGATGCCGAGCACCACTTCCATGGCGATCAGCGTGACGAGCGCCGCCCAGGCCGCCGGGCTCGCCGCAAGTTCAAGAAGATATTCCATGGGTCACTCTGCCGAAACGAGGGCCACGACGAAGACACGTGAAAGCTCGGGAACCACAGGGGCGGTTCCCGATGACATGGCGACGAAGGTCTGCAAGCAAGTCTCCTCTAGCCGGCGGGGATGTCGAGGCTAGATCCGACATCACACGAACGCCGGCGAGGCTCGCGTCAGAGGGGCCCGGATCGGGTAGACTCAATTTATGGCACGCTCGCCCGCATCGCAATGGGCAGGTTGCGGCTCCGATGCGACTAACGCATTCGGACGGATCCTGTTCACCCTCGCCTGCCTGCTCCCCGCGCTTTGCGCGCCGGCCTGGGGCGAGCCCTCGCGCGTGCCGGCGGGGGCCTTGGAAGCCGCCCCGGCCGACGCCGTCGCAACCACATCCGCCAAAACCGCCGCCGCGCCGGGCGCACAGGGCGAGAGCGTGGAGCAGGCGCTGTGCCGCATCATCGAGGGGGCCGCCGGCCGCCATGCCCTACCGGTCGAGTTCTTCACCCGGCTGATCTGGCGGGAGAGCGCCTTCCGCGCCGGCGCGGTCAGCCCCAAGGGAGCGCAGGGTATCGCCCAGTTCATGCCCGGCACAGCGGCCGAGCGGGGGCTGGCCAATCCGTTCGACCCGGAAGCCGCCCTGCCCGCCTCGGCCGCGCTGCTGGCGGAGTTGCGGGAGCGCTTCGGCAATCTCGGACTGGCGGCCGCCGCCTACAACGCCGGCCCCGCGCGGATCGAGCGCTGGCTGTCCGGCCAGGGCGGCCTGCCGCTGGAGACGCAGGATTATCTCATCTTCATCACCGGCCGGGCGGCCGAGGAGTGGGCCACCGAGCGCACCGGGCCGGCAGCCGCGAACGAGGCGGCGGCCGGCCGCGTCGCCGCCGGTGAACGGACGCCGGGCGCGGCTGTCCTATCATCCGCGACGCCCGCAAGCGCGGCGGCGCCGGCGATCGCCTCCATGCCGGAAACGAAATCGGCACTCGCCCCGGCATCCACGCCGGGACGCGCGGCACCCATGGCGGCGGCGCTGCCGCTCGGGCCGACAGGCTGCCTCGGTGTGACCGCCGCCCTGCGTCGCGGCGGCGGCGAGGTGGCGCAGGAAATCGCCACCATCACCGCGCCGTGGGGTGTCCAGCTCTCGGGAAATTTCTCAAAAGCACGGGCACTTGCAAGCTATCAACGCACGCAAAAGCGCTTCGCCGCCCTGCTGGAAGGCACGCAGCCCATGATCATCGGCGCCCGGTTGCGCTCGCGTGGCTCGCGCGCGTTCTATAGGGTGCGCGTCGCCCAGCCCAGCCGCCAGGCCGCACAGGCCTTGTGTAGCCGGCTGCGGGCCCTTGGGGGCGCCTGCATCGTCTTGCCGAGTTGAACCCTTGCGTGGACGCGACAAGGTACTTGTCTGCCGGCGACATCGACTTTCGCAACTCAAACGCGCATGTCATCTTTCGTTCATCGGCCCGAACTAGAGCGAACGCGGTTTCGCCGTTGAGGCCAAGGGAGGTATTTATGACCCGTTTTTCCCGCCGCGATCTGATGAAGGCCGGCGCGCTCGCCGTCGCCGCGCCGGTCGTGCTGCGCGCCCATGATGCGCTCGCCAGTTCCGGCTCGGTCGACGTCTACGCCTGGGGCGACTATTTCGACAAGAACACCCTTCTCGCCGACTTCACCAACGCCACTGGCGTGAAGGTGAACCTGTCGACCTACGGCTCCAACGAGGAAGCCGAGAACAAGCTGCGCGCCGCCGGCGGCAAGGGCTTCGACCTGCTGTTCCCCTCGGTCGATACCGGCCCGAACTATTACAAGGACGGCCTTCTGCAGCCGATCGACGAGGCCAAGTTCAAGGCGGCGCAGGTCATCCCCTCGATCTACCGCAACTCGCTGACCCTCGGCGCGGCCTATCGCGGCAAGCGCTATCTCGTGCCGTTCGACTGGGGCACCGAAGGCATCACCTGGGATTCCTCGAAGTTCCCCGACAAGAAGTCGGGCGAGATTTCCTATGGCGACATGTGGCTGGCCGACCACCCCAAGCAGACCGCCATTCGCCAGAAGTCGGTGTTCAACGGCGTCGCGCTCTATCTCGACGCCACCGGCGAACTGAAGTCCGACCGCGGCCTCGACCTCTACAAGTCGGAGGCCGAAAGCCGCCGCGTGTTCGAGGGCGTGCTGAAGTACCTGGTCGCCCACAAGGGCAATATCGGCGCCTACTGGAACAACGCGACGGAAGCGACCGCGGCCTTCACCGACGCCGGCGCCACCATCGGCCAGACCTGGGACACCACCGGCATCCTGCTGCACCGCAAGACGGACAAGAAGTGGCGCTACGGCATGCCCAAGGAAGGTGGCCTCGCCTGGACCGACACGCTGGCCATTCCCGCCGGCGCGGCGAATGTCGAACAGGCCTATGCACTGGCGAACTTCCTCTACCAGCCGGAAATCGCCGCCAAGTTCGCCAACACGACCGGCTATAACAGCGCCGCCGCGGGCGCCGGCCAGTATCTCTCGGCCGAGGCGCGCGAGGATTTCGAGGCGGCCTATCCGGCCGGCACCATCGACAACCTGTTCTGGTGGCCGATGCAGACCGACTTCTACGCCAAGCTGCGCGCCGAATATGTCGAGAAGCTGACCAACAGCTGACGACAGACGGGGGCCGGCTCGCCCGGCCCCCACGCTTTCCCCTGACCAGCGTCGTCCCCGGCCTTTCCGGGGATCCGGCCTCTTCGCGGACGCCCCGCGATGGCGTGGACGGCCGGGATCCACCCGGTCGGGACGACGAACATTGTGGCTTATGGCTCTTCAATGCGCGGCAAGGACGTCCGTCTCGACAAGGTCTCGATCCGCTTCGGCGATTCAACCGCCGTACAGCCAACCGATCTCACCATCCATGCGGGAGAGTTCTTCTCCATCCTCGGCCCTTCCGGCTGCGGCAAGACCACGATTCTGCGCACCATTTCCGGCTTCATCGAGCCGACGGACGGGCGCGTGCTGATCGGCGGCGAGGACATGGTGGGCAAGGGCCCCAATGAACGCCCCACCGCGCTCATCTTCCAGAATCTGGCGCTGTTCCCGCTGATGAGCGTGGCCGAGAATGTCGCCTTCGGGCTGGAAGCGCGCGGCATCGGCAAGGCCCAGCGGCTGAAGCGCGCCCAGGAACTGCTGGAGCTCGTCGCGCTCGACCAGTATGGCGACAAGAAGCCGGCGGACCTCTCGGGCGGCCAGCGCCAGCGCGTCGCCATCGCCCGCGCGCTCGCGGTGGAACCCTCGGTTCTGCTGCTGGACGAGCCGCTCTCGGCGCTCGACCTCAAGTTGCGCCAGCACATGCGCACGGAACTTCGCGCCATCCAGAAGCGCGTCGGCATCACCTTCATCTACATCACCCACGACCAGGGCGAGGCGCTCGCCATGTCCGACCGCGTGGCGGTGATGAGCCGCGGCCGGCTGGAGCAGGTGGCCGATGCGGACACGCTCTATGCCGAACCGGCAACGCCCTTCGTCGCCACCTTCGTGGGCGAGCAGAACGTTCTGCGTGGCCGGATCACCACCCTTGCCGACGACGTGGCGAGCGTGGAGTCGCCCATCGGCCTCGTCACCGGACGCGCCAAGGGTGCGCTCAAGGTCGGCGATGAGGCACTTGTCATGGTGCGGCCCGAGCGCATCTCGCTCGGCGCGTCCAACGCCAATACCATTCCCGCTCGCCTCGTCTCGCGCAACCTCGAAGGCCCTTCGGTCAATCTCCTGTGCGCCGCCGCCGGGCAGAACTTCACCGTCACCGTGCCGAACGGCCCGGCGGTGCGCGACCTGCCGGAAGAACTGAACCTGTCCTTCGGCCTGGCGGATGCGCTGGTCTATCCGATGGGAGCCTTGGCCCATGGGTAGCCTCGCCCGCGCCTATGGCCGCCCGCTTGCGCTGACGCTCACCGCCATCCTGGTGCTGTGGATCCTCGCGCTGATCCTCGTGCCGCTCGGCGCCATGGTGCAGCAATCGCTGTGGTGGAAGGATTCCGCCGGCGACGTGTCCCTCACCATCGACCGGCTCTACAACGACATCGCCACGCTGCAGCTCGATGCCGGCAACACGACCGATGCGGGCAAGAAGGCCGCGCTCGACGCCGAGATCGCCACCAAGCAGGGCGAGGCGACGGCGCTGGAGGCGAAGGAACTGAATCCAGGCAAGCAGTGGGGCCTCGACAATTTCACCCGCATGAGCAGCCTGCACCTCTACATCTTCGTGCGCACCATCCTCTATGCGCTGATGGTGACGGCGCTGGCGCTCATCGTCTGCTATCCCGTCGCCTATGTGGTGGCGCTGGCCTCGGGGCCCCGCAAGGCGATCATCCTCACCGTCGCGCTGATCGTGCCCTACGCCATCAATGAATTGCTGCGCGTCTATGCCTGGCTGATGATCCTCGACTATCGCGGCGTCATCAACGGCGTGCTTGGCTGGTTCGGCGTGGTCGACCTCGACAATCGCGGCTGGATCCCCTTCCTGGAGAACCCGTCCGCCGTCTTCCTCGCGATGATCTACACCTATGTCCTGTTCATGGTGTTCCCCATCGTCAACACGCTGGAAACGCTCGACCGCAACCAGATCGAGGCGGCGCGGGACCTCGGCGCCTCGACCGCCCGCATCCACCGGCGGGTGATCATCCCCCATGCCAAGCCGGGCATCGCGGTGGGCTGCATCATGACCTTCATGCTGTCGGCCGGCTCCTATTCGGTTCCGGCCATCATGACGCGCGGCCAGGGCGGCGACTGGTTCAGCCAGCTGGTCTACCGGCAGTTCTTCGAGAGCAACAACTGGAACATGGGCTCCGCCTATGCCGTGTCGCTGCTCGTCGTGTGCACCGCCTTCATCCTCCTCATGATGCGCTTCTTCGGCGTCGGCCTCAGGGACATCGCGAAATGAGCACCGCGACCGACAGCCCCGGCGCCCGGCTGATCCTGAACATCTATATCGGCCTGTTCGTCCTTTACCTGTTCCTGCCGCTGGCGGTGATGTCGGCGGCGGCCTTCAACAGCTTCGACTACCCGTCCGTCACGCAGTGGCGCGGCTTCACGCTGAAATGGTTCGTGGCGCTGGCGAATGACCAGCGCCTGCTGCAGGGGCTGGTGAACTCGGTGCTGGTGGCGCTCGGGGTCATCGTGGTGTCGATCCCCGCCGGGCTTTCCGGCGCGCTCATCCTCACCCGGCTCGGCCAGCGCTCGGGCACGGTGCTCTATTCGGTGCTGGTCTCGCCGGTGCTGACGCCGGGCATCATCCTCGGCATTTCCAGCCTCATCTTCTGGCGGGAATTCGGCGTGCCGGGCGGGCTGTTCGTCGCCGTCATGGCGCAGTCCAGCTTCATCGCCTCCTATGCGATGCTGCTGTTCCTCGCCCGCCTGCAGCGGCAGGACCGCACGCTGGAAGAGGCCGCGCTGGATCTCGGCGCCAGCCACACGCTGGTGTTCCGGCGGATCACCCTGCCCTTCCTGGCACCCACCGCCTTCACGGCGGCGGTGGTGGCCTTCCTGCAATCCTTCGAGAACTACAACACCACCGTCTTCGCCATTGGCGGCGAGTGGACGCTGGTGACGGAAATCGCCTCGCGCCTGCGCTTCGGGCTCTCCCCGGTCATCAATGTGGTGGGCGTCATCTTCGTGGTGCTGACCCTGCTGGCCGCCACGACCTATGTGTTGCTGAAAGGCAAGCCGAAGCGCGCATGATGCCCCCGAACTCCCTCGGGGCGGGAACATCGTACCGGATCATCCCTAGGTATGATTGAGCCCGCCCTGGCCGCTTCCTAGGCCAGTAAGCGGATGTCTGGCGAGGGTCCGCGACATGGAATCAGGTATCCATGAAGCATCACGTTCAGCGAGGGGGGCTGCAATCATGCGCTACGGTCTGTTCCTTCTGGCGGGCGGAGTGGCGCTCGCCATCGCAAGCCCCGCCGGCGCGGGTGACACCAGCATCGGCGGCACCTTCACGACGGAGCGTGGGCCGGAGGATTTCAACGCCACCACCGGCACGGACTGGCAGATCGACGCGGCGCATTCCTTCGACAACAAGGTCTCGATTTCCGGCTCGCTCAAATATTACGACACCGCCGGCACATCGAACTCAAAGACCAACGCGCAGTTCGGCGTCGGCTACACCTATGAACTCGGCAAACTTGCCCTGACCGGCACCGTCGGTATCGGCCAGCATTTCATTCATTCCGAAGATTCACGCAGTTTCCCCTATTATTACCTGACACTCGCCGGTGCCGTTCCGATCAGCGAGACATGGAGCTGGACGATCTTCCGGCTGCGCTACCGCAACGCCTTCGACACCTCGAACGAGTACGACACGCCCGAGGTCGCCACCGGCGTGAGCTACAAGGTGGACGCGCATAACAGCGTGTCGCTGTTCATCGAGCGCGACTGGTCGAACGGCAATCCCAGCTATACCGGCGTTGAAATCGGGTACCGCTACCGCTTCTGAGCGGGCTCACCCGAACGTGAAGCGGCATGTCGTGACCCCCTGACGTTACGCCACTAGCCTGCGGCGCCGCGTCCGATCGTGTCGGTCCGCCAATCACGGAGCCAGAGATGACCCAGACCTCCCGCCGCCAGCTTCTCGCCGCGGCCGCCAGCCTGCCGGTGCTCTCCGCCGCCCTGCCGCTGCTGTCGTTGACCGCAACGCCGGCGCGGGCGCAGACCTCGGCCGGCCAGCAGGTACCCAGCCTCTATCGCTACAAGGTCGGCGATATCGAGGTCACGGTCGTGAACGATGGCGTGCGCACTTTCCCGCTACCGGACGGTTTCGTGAAGAATGCCAGCCGCGACGAGATCAACGCCGCGCTGACCGCCGGCTTCCAGCCCAAGGACACGCTGTCGATCCAGTTCAACCCGCTGCTCATCCAGAGCGGCGGCAAGCTGACCCTGATCGATACCGGCAACGGCCCGCAGACCGGCAATTCCACGGTCGGCAAGCTGCCGGCCAATCTCAACTGGGCCGGCGTGAAAGCGGCGGACATCGATTCCGTGGTCATCACCCATTTCCACGCCGACCACATCAACGGTCTGCGCACCGCCGAGGGCGCGCTCGCCTTTCCCAATGCGGAAATCCTCGTGCCCGCCGCCGAGTGGGCCTACTGGACCGACGAGGGCGAGATCAGCCGCGCGCCGGAAGGGCGCAAGGCGGCGTTCGAGAATGTCCGCCGCGTGTTCAAGGATATTGACAGCCGCGTGAAGCGCTACGAGTGGGACAAGGAAGTCGTGCCCGGCCTCACCGCCGTCAACGCGGTCGGCCACACGCCGGGCCACACCGCGCTTGTCCTCGCTTCGGGCAACGACAAGCTGTTCATCCAGGCCGACACCACCAACATCCCGATCCTGTTCGCCGCCAATCCGGAATGGCAGGTGCAGTTCGACATGGACCCGGCCAAGGCAATCGAGACGCGCCGGCGCATCTACGACATGGTCGCCACCGAGCGCCTGCAGCTCACCGGCTATCACTACCCCTTCCCGGCCACCGGCTTCATCGAGAAGGCCGGCAATGGCTACCGGGTCGTGCCGGCGACGTGGAACCCGGTGCTCTGAGCACGGCATCGCGACAGCGCCGGAGGCGTCACCTCGCCTCCGGCTGTGCTCCGGGGAAATATTCCGTATGCGTTTCGCCCGAGCGGGCGACATAGAGCACGCGCTGGCCGGGAAACGATACGAGATAGAAGGCACAGCCGGCGGCCGCTACCTTGGCGCAGAAGCCGCGATAGGTGTAGCCCGGCACCTTCTCCTGGGCCTCGCGGATCGCATCCCTTACCGACGGCGCATCGAAACGCGCGGCGACCGGCCTTGAGGTCGCCGCTTCGAGGGTGATCGCCTCGCCATTGGGCCGGTAGAAAATGCGTGTGCCGGCACGCAGATCGACCGCGTAGCCGTCGAAGCCGGCATCCCTGAGGAGGGCGACGCTTTCGGGAAAGCTAATCGTGTCGGATTCCGAACCGTCGATCGTCGTCTGGGCAATGCGGGTCCAATCGTCGGTCATGCCGACCTCCCTGTAGCTTGATGTTGCGTAGGCGTGCTGCTCGCGCGCGGTCATTCCACGGGCTGCGATCGCAGGCCGTGCCGTTCGACAAGGTCGCGCAGCAAATTCAGCAGCGCCGTGCGTTCCGCCGCCGCCAGATGGTCGAAGAATTCCGCATCATTGGCGTCCGCCAGCGCGGCGAGTTGAGGCACCAGGGCCCGGCCGGCGGGCGTGAGCGCCAGCGTCTGCGCGCGTCCGTCCGCGGGATCCGCGGTCCGCGCGAGCAGGGACTTGGCGATGAGCCGGTCCGCCAGCTTGGTCACGGCGCCGCGTGTCATGCCGATCCGCTCGGCCAACCGGCTCGGCGCCAGCCGCTCGACCTCGAACAGATGCCGCATCACCACCCATTCCGCGACCGTGACGCCGTGCGCGTCCACCTTGCGGGCGAAAGCGTGGGAGACGTGGTTGGAGACGTAGCGCAACCAGTAGCCGAGATGGTCCGTCAGTTCGGAAGCGGGAAGGGTCATGCGTCACCGTTTGATTTACTAGGAAACTACATCATTTGATTTCCTAGTCAACCATCCTCTTCGACCCGACGGGCACGCCCCTCCCTGGGCGGCACGTTTCACCGGCCCGCCGCGACCCGTGTTCCTCCATGGACTGGAGGCCATCCCGCTTGCCTGCTATGTGTCGCCACGAAGCCTGAACCGCATGAGTGCACAGATATGACCGATACCCTGCCCGACCGCCTGTCCAGCGACCCGACCAGCCCGTTTTACGACGCGACCCTGCTGGAGCGCGGCATCGGCATCCGCTTCAAGGGCGTCGAGAAGACCAATGTCGAGGAGTATTGCGTGAGCGAGGGCTGGGTCCGCGTCTCGGTCGGCAAAGCCAAGGACCGCGCCGGCAACCCGATGACCGTGAAGCTCAAGGGCGAGGTCGAGCCCTATCTGCGCGAGCCGCCGGCGGCCTGATCATTCCTGCGTCTCCTCCTCGATCCCGTCGAGATAGTCGAGGTCGCCGCCGATGACCGGCAGGACGAGGATGGCGGGGGTGTCCTGGGGATGGCGGGCCCGCACCGCCTGGGCGAGTGGCTCGGCGAGGTCCTCGCGGGTGGTGAACAGCAGCACTGTCTCCTCCGCGCGCTCCACGTCGCCGTGCCAGCGATAGAGCGACACCATTCCCGGCAGGATGTTCACGCAGGCGGCGAGACCGTCGGCGACGATCGCCCGGCCGGCCGCTTCCGCCTCGACGGCGCCGGGCCAGGTCGTGTAGATCATCACGGTGCCGGAGCCGCTTCCCCGCGCCGCCATCCTCACCCCCGTGTCCCGGGCCATGCTCATGAACGAAGCCGCCCGCCCCGCACCGGAATCGCTGGAGGATACCGGCGCTCCGCAAGCATATGACCGAATCGCCTTTGTCGCGAGCGACGCGCCCGACGCCCAGAAAGCCATGGTCCAGCTGAGCGACCGGTACGGCAACAGCGCGGCGGAGGAAGCGGATATTGTCGTGGCGCTCGGCGGCGACGGCTTCATGCTGCAGACGCTGCACCGCTTCCGCGACACCGGCACGCCGATCTACGGCATGAACCGTGGCTCGGTCGGCTTCCTCATGAACAGCTACCGGCAGGAGGACCTGCCCGCGCGCATCGCCGCCGCGCAGCGTGTGGTCATTCATCCGCTGATGATGGAGGCGACCGACGTGAACGGCCGGGTGCATCGCGCCCCCGCCATCAACGAGGTCTCGCTCATCCGCCAGTCCTACCAGGCGGCCAAGCTGCGCATCGCCATCGACGGCAAGGTGCGCATGGAGGAGCTGATCTGCGACGGCGTGCTGGTCGCGACCCCCGCCGGCTCCACCGCCTATAATCTCTCCGCGCAGGGGCCGATCCTGCCGATCGGCACGCCGCTATTAGCCATCACCCCGATCTCCGCCTTTCGCCCGCGGCGCTGGCGCGGCGCGCTGGTGCCGGACCGCGCGCGCGTGGATATCGCGGTGATGGAATCGGAGAAGCGCCCGGTCAACGCCACGGCCGACCACTTCCAGGTGCTCAACGTGGTCGCCGTGCGGGCACGGCTCGACCGCGGCTCCTCGCTCACCATGCTGGTCGACCGCGACCATTCCATGGAAGAGCGCATCCTGCGCGAGCAGTTCGGCTGACGCGCCACCATTCACCCGCTAGCGGCGGCCTGCCCCATCAGGCGGCGATGACGCCCTGCCGCGGGCTGCGCCCCTCTTCCGCCTCGCTGCGCCAGCGGCGCAGGATGCCGAGCAGGCGGTTACCGTCCGGCGTAAGCCCGTCATGTTCGTACTGGCCGATCACCCGGTCGACGATCCGGCGCTTGAGGCCGAGCGCCTCGTCCTGCTCGTCGAGATAGCTCTCGTCCTGCACCAGCTCCAGCGCGGTGCGGAAGGCGACATAGGCGCCGCGCGGCAGGCCGAGCCGGTCATAAAGCGTGCGGAAGGAGTGGCCGGAGCGGTCCGCCACCATGGCGGCGACCTGTTCGGTCGGCAGGTCCGCGAGCACCGACACCATTTCGAGGAACAAGCGCACTTGGCCCGAGAGCAGCGCCCGCAAGGCCAGCCCGGACGTGAGAGCGCCGCGCCGGCCCAGCTGCTCGACCACCGCGCGCACGTCCACGGTGGTGGCAACGCTCGCGCGCGGCGCGACACCCGCGGTCTCCCGCTCGGACGCCTCGCTGGCCGCACGGGCGGCGTCGGCCGGCGAGAGCCAGCGCCGTTCGCTGACAAAGCTCGACAGCGCCCCCGCCACCACGCGGATCAGCGCCTGATGCGCGGCCGGCGGCAGGCCGGGCCGCTCCAGCAGCGCCTCGCGCATCTCGCTCACATGGCCGAAGCGCGACACGATCCGCCCGAGCGCGAAACCGGGAACATCGGCTCCCGCATTCAACACCAGCATGAGACAGGCACGCGAATCGCCCACTTCCGCCAGCACGGCGGCAACCGCCGCCGGCAGCCGCGCCCGCGAGGCGATGGCAGCCCGGCGCGCATCATTGCCGGCGATCGCGAAGCCGATCAGTTCGTCCGCATTCAGCACGGGGGATTCCGCGAGCATTTCCTCGCCCGGAGCGCCATCCAGATCGGCGAGCATCCTCACGACATGAGCCGGCACCAGCGGATGCCGGCTCAGCGCGCCGGCCAGCGCGGCGCGCACCAGAGGCGAGATGTCGGCGGCGAGCAGCGGCAGCACCGCCTCGATCTCGGCGCGGTCGACGGCGCCGAGATCGGAGCGCAGATAGACCTGGGCAAGGGCAGCCGTCGCCTTCGCGCGCGCCTCGTCCGGCGCCGTCTGGGCCCACTGCAAGAACTGACGCACGATCATGGCAGGTCCCCGTCGTCTCATCGAATGAAGCGATGATGACATCGGGCTGTTTAAGAAAGCGTTGACCATAACCGCGCCCGGCATGCGGCGCCCGCCGCACGCCCCCGTCGGTTCGACGGCGGAAGGTCAGTCGCCGCTGCCCTCGTCGGTATTGACGCTCGGGGGCGCGGCCTGCTCGCCCACCAGCACCTCCAGCGGCGCGTTGACCCCGGCCTCGACGCTGAAGTCCTTGGAATAGGTCTTGCCGTCCTGCCGCGCCACGGCGGTGTACTGGCCCTCGGTCAGCATGAAGACCGGCTGCGCATTGGCCGATTCCTTCACCGCATCGCCGCCCGGCGACAGAACGGACCATTGCACGTCCTGCATCGGCGCTCCCCCGGCCGAGGTGGCCAGCCGGAAAGACAGCTCCGCCGCGCGATGGTGCAGCGTGGCGTCCGTCACCTTGCCGGGGCTGACGGTGAGATCGGCCTGAATCACCGCATTGCCGTCGCCATAGGTCGAGACCACGTAATAATCACCCGCCGGCAACACGACGAGATCACCGGCATTAGCGCCGCGGAAGAACGGCCGGCTGGAGGTGCGCCCCTGCAGGAAGCTGCCCTCGAAAATGTCGAAGCTCACCTTCTGCGACGGGATCGGCTTGTCCAGCACGTCGGCATGCAACTGCACCCCGCCCGCCGGGATGATGATCTGCTCGCGGCGCGACTCGCCACCCACCGCAATGCGGCGCGCCACGCTGGCCAGGCCATAGCTGACATGCACGACATAGCCGCCGGGCGAGAGGAAGAACACCGGAGCCGGGTCCGTCGCCTCGGCAACGAGCGGATAGGCGCCCGACGCCTCGGGCTGGTCCGCGAATACCCGCCAGACGAGGCCGCTCGGCACCAGCGGATCTTTTTGGCCGAAGCGCGCGCTCATCCCGATAGCCGCCTTGCCGGGCGGAGGCTGCGGCAGGATCGTGTGGGGATCGCCCAGCGCGGCGCCGGGCAGCGCGGTCTGCGGCAGCTTGGAGCCGCCGACATTGGGCGCCGCCCCACCCGGCGACGCCCGCCCGGCCGTTCCGGCCGGCGGCGTGGTGCCGACAAAGGGCATCGCCTGTCCAATGGTCGCCGCGGGTGCCGGCGTGGTTGGGATGATCTGCGCCGCGCCCGGCAGTGTCGACAGCAGGAGCACGAGACCTGCCAGCCCGCCGGCGGCGCGGATGCGGGCGGGAGACAGGACGGTTGCGGCGCGGGAACGAAGCGAATGCGGCATGCCGGTTTGGTGCCCGCAAACAGGGGCGAATTCAAGTCGGCGCGACACGACTTGGCGACACGACACGACTTGGCGACACGACACGACTTGGCGAGACCCTTAGGTGTGGCGCCTCTCTGGCGGCGGCGCCTTGGTCGCGCGAGCGCGACGTGCTACCGCCAGATCCCAAAGGAAGGCCATGATGACCGACGCACTCACGCTTCTCCGCACGCGCAAGAGCCCGAAGGTATTCGACCTCGCGGCGCCCGGCCCCTCGCCCACCGAGCTGGACCAGATTCTGGCCATCGCCTCCCGCGTGCCGGACCATGGCAAGCTCGCCCCCTGGCGCTTCATCGTGTTCGAGGGAGACGGCCGCGCGCGCGCCGGCGAGATCATCGCCGGGGTGTTCGTCAACGACAACCCGGAGGCCGACGCCGACCGCGTGGCCATCGAGCGCAACCGGCTGATGCACGCCCCGCTCGTCGTTGCGGTAGTCTCCAGGGCCGATGCTCATGCCAAGGTGCCCGAATGGGAACAGACGCTGTCTGGCGGCGCGGCGGCAACGCTGGTGGTGCTGGCGGCGCACGCGCTCGGCTATGCCGCAACCTGGCTCACGCAATGGTACTCCTACGACCCGCGCGTGCGGGCGGGCCTCGGGCTTGGCGAGGGCGAGCGCATTATCGGCTTCGTGCATGTCGGCACGCTGGCGCGACCGCAGGAGGACCGCCCCCGGCCCCCGCTGGCGGATATCGTCACGAGGTTCTGAGCCATGTTCTACGAGCCTCGCCGCCGCAATCACGGACTGCCGCACAACCCGCTCAAGGCCATCGTCGCGCCGCGGCCGATCGGCTGGATCTCGACCCTCTCCGCCGACGGTGTGGCCAATCTCGCCCCCTATTCCTTCTTCAATCTGGTGAGCGAAACGCCCGACATCGTCATGTTCTCCAGCCACGGGCTGAAGGACACGGTGCGCAATGTGATGGCGACCGGTGAATTCGTCTGCAACCTTCCCACGCTCGAACTGATGGAGGCGGTGAACCTCTCCTCGAAGCCGATACCGCCGGGGGAGAGCGAATTCGACCTTGCCGAGCTGGAGCGCGCGCCGTCGCGACTGGTCAAGCCGCCGCGCGTCGCCGCCGCGCCCTGCGCGCTGGAATGCGTGTGGATCGAGACCACCGAACTGCGTGACCGGCACGGGGCGACGACCGGGCGGCACATCACCTATGGCGAGGTGATCGGCGTGCATGTCGACGAGGCCTATGTCGAGGACGGCCGGCTGCGCACCGACCGGATGCGCTCGCTCGCCCGCTGCGGCTATTTCGACTATGCGTGGGTGGAGACGCTGCGCTCGGTCCCGCGTCCGACATGAGCGAAAGCGCCGTTCATCACACCGGATGTGCCGGATCACACCGAAAGTGATCGTCGGCAGGGCCGTTTCTTACCCATCTCACGGCGACGGCAACAACTTATTTACCATAAACGCATTAATGTACCGGGAACGGATTGCTGGAGGCTTTTGAAACATGCGTGGTCTAGATCGTCGTGCTGTGCTCGGCTTTTCTCTCGCCGGCGTCGCACTTGCACTGGGGGGATGCCAGCGCACGACCACGGCCAGCGCGCCGCTGTCCCCCGTCTCCAGCTATGCCGCCATCCAGCCGATGAACGTCTCGCCGGCCAGCAATTATGGCCCGGTGAATGATCGCTTCCCGGTGGAGGCCTTCGATACGTCCGAGATCAACCCGATCTATCTGCGGCGCGAAGTGCCCTACACCACCACGGAGGCGCCCGGCACCATCGTCATCGATCCGCGCGAGCACTTCCTGTATTACGTGATGCCCGGCGGCACGGCGATGCGCTACGGCGTGGGCGTCGGCAAGGAAGGGTTCAGCTGGTCCGGCACGGCCACCATCAATTCCAAGCAGGAATGGCCGGACTGGTATCCGCCCAAGGAGATGATCGACCGCCGGCCCGACATCAAGTCGCAGCTCTCCCAGCTGCAGAGCGGCCAGGGCGTCGCCGGCGGCCTGCGCAATCCGCTGGGCGCGCGGGCGATGTATCTGTGGCAGAACGGCAAGGACACGCTGTACCGCATCCACGGCACGCTGGAGCCGAACACGATCGGCACCAACGTCTCCTCCGGCTGCATCCGCATGATCAACCAGGATGCCATCGACCTCTACAGCCGCGTCACCGTCGGTACCAAGGTGGTCGTGCAGGGTTCGCGCGCGGGAGCGTGACCTCTCGACGGGCGGCTCCGTCGTTAAGACGGGTTGCCGCCCGCCGATTGCGATGCGACCTTCCGCATGGCGGGAGACAGCATCATGAGCGGTCGAATCATTACCATCGCCCAGCAAAAGGGCGGATCGGGCAAGACGACGCTCGCGGCACATCTGGCCGTTGCGCTCTGGCGCGGCGGTGGACGGGTGGCATTGCTGGACTGCGATCCGCAAGGCAGCCTCGGCGAATGGTACGAGGCGCGCGAGCAGACGCTCGGCGAGACCGGCACCGGCCTCTCCTTCCGCACCGC
Organism: Ancylobacter tetraedralis; assembly: GCF_014195655.1. Classification (GTDB taxonomy): domain Bacteria; phylum Pseudomonadota; class Alphaproteobacteria; order Rhizobiales; family Xanthobacteraceae; genus Ancylobacter; species Ancylobacter tetraedralis. The sequence goes on along the minus strand of NZ_JACICD010000017.1, from coordinate 33,287 downwards.
GAGCGGCTGGGGCGCCCGTCGCGAGGCACGATCGCTCTCGCGTGATTATGACTTCGTCGTCATCGACACCCCGCCGAAATCCGACGTCGAATCGCGCCCGGCTATCGAGGTCGCCTCGCTCGTCGCCATTCCCGTGCAGCCGACCCCCATCGACCTCTGGGCCACACAGCCGACACTGGACATGGTGGCCAAGGAAGGCGTGCCCTCGCTGCTGGTCATCAACCGCGCCCAGCCGCGCGCGGGACTGACGCAGGAAATCACCGAGGCCATCCGTGCGCTCGGCCATCCCGCCGCCAGCACCCGGCTCGGCAACCGCGTCGACTTCGCCGCGAGCATGGGCGAGGGTCTGACCATCCTGGAGACCACACCCGGCAGCAAGGGCGCCGAGGAGGTCGATGCACTCGCCGCCGAACTGAAAACCCATCTGCGCGACTGAGGCGCCGGTGGCGCGGCCGCACGCACCGGGACGCCCCCGCCGCCGGGAATGCGGCTCGCGGCGCGAAGGTGCCGGGAATGCTGTTCGCGGCGCGAAGGCGCCGCCTTCGCGAGGTGGCCATCACCTTCAACGGCTTCGACACGGTGGTATTTTTGCGGAACGGCGCTCGACGCCGGGCCTGCGCGCCTCGCGATCCCGGACGCAGGGAATGGCGTGCGGCAGCGATATACCGCTCTTTCAATACGCTAGCACCTTTTGTTCAAGCACCTCCCGAGATGCCGCCGGATGGGGGAACCCCGGCGCTCGCCTGACGTTGACATTCGGGCTCAGCGCCGCTTCCGCCAGTTCGTGGTGTGAGGCGAGCGCACCACGCATGAGAATGGAGACATGCCATGACCAAATTTATCGCTGCTTCCGCCGCCCTGGCCACCATCGCCACCCTGGGCTTTGCCGCCGGCGCCCAGGCGCAGACCTATTCCGCGCCCCATTACGCGCAGCCGGCGCCCGGCTATACGTCTCCCATGGTCGTCGAGGGGCGCAATTCCGGCTACATGCCCCAGGACGAGGCCCAGCGCTATGTCCCGGAGCCCTACGCGACCGGCACCTATCTCGGCCCCTCGCCCTACCCCAAGAATCCGGGCGTGGAGCCCTACATCGCCAAGCAGGTCGATCGGGACCAGCGCGGCGACTGAGTCGGCTCGGCGCCTCGCGTGCCTTCAATGATCGATGCCGGGCGCGGGACGAAAGTTCCGCGCCCGCCGCATTCTTTGCCGCCCAACTGTTGCTTCCTTCCGCCACGCGGTTGACGTGTGCGGCTCGTCACGGCAATCAGGGGAGAGCTTTCCGTTCGGCAAGTCAAAATTCATAGCCGCGACTGTAGGTTCGCGACTTCCTCGGGTTCCGCGATTCGTCGCGGTACTCTGGTCCCGGTCCGTCTCGACGGGTAAATGAAATTGGCATGTGGCGTGACTCGAGAGCTTGACTGGCTGATGCGTGCGATAATCGCCGCCTCCCTGTTGCTCGCTCCCGGTGTATGTGGTGCGCAGGCACAGGGGCAGTCGGCGCAGGCTCAAGCGCCAACGCAGACGCCTGCGCAGGGGGCCGCCGAGCCGCCGCAGGAAATGGCGCAGCCGAGCCTGCTCAACTCCATCGTCAGCCTGTTTAATCCGCAGCGCCTCGCCCAATCGGGCCCGCAGGCGCCGGATGCCACGCCCTACACGGTCGAAATCGTGGTCAATGGCGGCGACAGGGATCTGCGCAATGCCGTGGAAGCGGCGTCGGATCTGGAGACTCTTAAGAATCGCCCGCCCTCCGGTGCCGCCGGGCTGGTGCGCCGCGCGCTCGCCGACCAGGGCAATATCGTCTCCGCGCTGTATGCCTCGGGCTTTTATGCCGGCACCGTGCGCCTGCGCATTGCCGGCAACGCCCCGGACGCGCCCAACATATTCGAGATTGTGGACGCTGCGCGCGCGCGCGGACCGGTGCCGGTGCGCGTCGAAATCGACCCCGGCCCGCTGTTCCATTTCGGCAAGATCGCCATTCTGGATGCCGCTACGCGCCGCCCGCTCGCCGACACGCCGACGCTGGCGCGGCTGCGGCTGATGCCGGGCGAGCCGGCGCTGGCCTCCTCGGTGGTGCGCGCCGAGGGCATGCTGGTGGATAACCTGCGCCGCTCCGGGCATCCCTTCGCCCGCGTCACCGACAAGGACGTGGTGGCCGATCACGCCACCAAGCTGCTCGACGTCGCCTTCCATGTCGCGCCCGGCCCCGCGGCCACCTTCGGCAAGTTCACGGTGAAGGGCGCGGACTTCCTCACCCCCGGATTCATCGAGGAGCGCATCGAGATCGCGCCCGGCACGCCCTATTCGCCGGAGGCGCTCACCCGCCTGCGCCGGCGGCTGCTGGGCTATGAATCGATCGCCAGCGTGCGCATCCACGAGGCGGACAAGCTCGACCCCGACGGCTCGCTGCCGATCACCCTCGACATCGAGCCGCGCAAGTCGCGCTATGTCGGCTTCGGCGCCACCTATTCCTCGACCGACGGCTCCGCCGTCAACGTGTTCTGGGGACATCGCAACCTGTTCGGCGGCGGCGAGACGCTGCGACTGGACGCGCAGACCTCGTGGTTCGGCGAAAAGTCAGAGGCCGTGCCGGATGCCGATCCATTCGGCTACAAGGTCTCCGCCTCCTTCATGAAGCCCGGCATCCTCACCGCGCAGGACGACCTTGTCGCCCAGGCGGCGGTGCTGCGCGAGGTGACGAATGCCTATGTGCGCGAGGCCGTGACCCTCATCGCCGGCGTGCGTCACCGCTACAGCGACCAACTCAGCCTGCAGGTGAGCCTCGATCTCGAACAGTCGCATGTGCAGGATGCGGATGGCTCCGGCGATTACGGCATTGTCGGCATTCCGTTCGACCTGAAATACGACACGACCGACAACGAGCTGGACCCCACCAAGGGCGTGCGCTTCGCCGGCACGCTGGAGCCCTTCGCCTATCTCGGCGATGCCGGCAGCGGGCCGACCCTGTTCAAGGGCGCCTTTTCCACCTACCACGCCTTCGACGACGAGAGCCGCTTCATCCTGGCGGGACGCGTGGCGGCGGGCAGCGTGTTCGGCGCCTCGCTCTATGACATCCCGCCGCAGCGCCGCTTCTATGTCGGCGGCGGTGGCTCGCTGCGCGGCTATGACTACCAGTCGGCCAGCCCGCGCAATGCCGAGGGCATCCTCATCGGTGGCCGCTCCTTCTTCGAGGCCTCCGTTGAGGGGCGCATCCGCGTGACCGATACGATCGGCATCGTGCCCTTCTTCGACATGGGCTCGGCCTTCGCGTCGGAATGGCCGGATTTCGACATGATGAAATACTCCGCCGGCATCGGCCTGCGCTACTACACGGCCATCGGACCGCTGCGGCTCGATCTTGCCTTCCCGCTCAACCCGGGACCGGATGATGGCACGTTCGGCCTCTATGTCAGCCTGGGGCAAGCTTTCTGATGGCGCGGATGGTGAGAATTCTCGGGTTCGTGCTGCTCACCCTGCTGCTGGCGGCGGCGGGCGCCTTCGGGCTGCTGCAGACCCCGCCCGGCAAGGCGCTGCTGGCGCACATGGTGTCCGCCCATGTGTCCTCGCCCGATCTCAAGGTGACGATCCGCGACATTACCGGGCTGGTGCCGTTCGACCTCGGCGTCGGCACGGTCGAACTGGCGGACCGCGACGGTCCCTTCGCCTCGGTGGAAGGCGCCGCGCTGTCGTGGCGGCCGCTGGCTCTCCTCCGTGGCACGTTCGATGTCACCCGCCTGACGGCCGAGCGCATCCACATCGCGCGCCGGCCCGTTCTGGCTCCTACCGGAAGCCCGGCCGCGAGCAATGACGGCTCCACCTTCGTACCGCCGATCCGCATCGCCACGCTCGCGGTGGGCGACATCGTGCTGGACGAGCCGGTGATCGGCCATGCCGCCCGGCTCGCGCTCCGGGCCACGGCCGACATCGCCTCGCTGGCACGCGGCCTCTCGCTGGATTTTGCGCTGGAGCGCATGGACCAGCCCGGCAGCATCACCGGCAAGGCCGCCTATCGGCCGCAGTCGCGCGAACTCGACCTCGACATCGCCGCGCGCGAGCCGGCCGGCGGGCTAATCGCCCGTGCCGCCGGGCTCGACGGCCTGCCGGAAATCGTCGCCACGGTGACGGGCGCGGGGCCGATCGACGCCTGGGACGGGCATCTCAACCTCACGGCCGGCACGCTCGCGCAGGCCTCGGGCGCCGCCGGCATCCGCGCCGTGCCCAACGGCCATCGCGTGACCTTCGGAATTGACGCCGACATCTCCCGCCTGTTGCCGCCCGCCATCGGTCCGCTCTTCGAGGGTCGCACCGAGCTGGCCGGCGCGGCACGGGTCGACGCGGCCGGCCGCACCACGATCGACAGCCTCACCGCCAAGGCGGCCGGGCTCAATGCCACGGTGAACGGCTCCGTCGAGCCTTCCGGCGCGCTCGACCTGACTTTCGAGGCGACAACGCCCGATTCCGCCCGCTTCGCCGCGCTCGCGCCGGGCGTAAGCTGGCGGGCCACCCGTGCCGCTGGCACGCTGAAAGGCACGGCCAGCGTGCCCGCGATCGATGCCCGCCTGCACGCGGACGGGCTTGCCGGTGCGGGCTATGGCGCGGCGTCCGTCAATGCCCGGCTCGTCACCACGCCCGACAGCGCCGGCACGCTCGCGCTGACGGTGGAGGGCGACGCCCAGGGCCTCACCGCGCAGGATCCCAAGGTGGCCGGCGCTCTCGGCACCGCCGGCGGCTTCTCGGCGACGGGGACCCTGCCGGCGGGCGGGCAGCCGGTGCTCACCGGCTTCACCATGCGGCTCGATGCGCTCACCGCGCGGTTCGACGGCCGTGCCGATGCCATGGCGATCGACGGCGATCTCGACGTGTCCCGGCTCGACCTCGCCGCCTTCGCCCCGCTCGCCGGCCGGCCCCTCGCCGGACAGGCCGCGCTGACGGCCAAGGTGGCGGCGAGCGCCGATTTCGCGCGCGTCAGCCTCGACCTGAAGGGCAGCGCCCGCGATCTCGTCACCGGCATCGCGCAGGTCGACAGCCTGTTCGGTTCGCAGACGCAGGTGGAGGGCGCGCTGGCCCGCGACGGCGCCAATGCTCTTTCCGTGCGCGACATGAAGGTGAACACGCAGGGCCTCGCCCTGCTGGTGGACGGCCGCATCGCCAGCGATGTCGCCAACCTCACGGCCAAGCTCGCGCTCGACAATCTCGCGCGGCTCGACCCGCGGGTGAGCGGCGCGTTGAGCGCCGATGCCGCCTTCTCCGGCACGCTCGACAATCTCGGCGTCAGCGCCAAGGTGAGCGTGCCCGACGGCACCGCCATGGCGCGCCCGCTGCGCAACGTGACTTTGGATGTCACCGCCCGCGACATTACCGGCGCGCCCTCGGGCAGCTTCCAGCTCGCCGGCGACATTGCCGGCAAGGCGGCGCGCGGCACCGGCAGCCTGACCACCGGCGCGGACGGCTCGCGCCAGCTGAGCGGGCTCGATGTCGCGATCGGCTCGGTCACGGCGCGCGGCGACATCACCCTTTCCTCGGCGCATCTGGCGACCGGCACGCTCGCCGTGGCGGCGGGCGACCTCGCCGACATCTCCGCGCTCACGCTGCAGGAGGCCAGCGGCCGGCTCGATGCCACCGTGACGCTCGACGTCGCGAACGGGCGCCAGCGCGTGGCCGCGAAGGGGGATGCGGCCAATATCCGCTTCGCCGGCCGCAGCCTCGCCAGCGCGCGGATCGACGCCACCGTCACCGACCCGCTCGGCGTGCCGCTGATCAATGGCACGGCCGACCTGAAGGGGCTCGACCTTTCCGGACTGGTGGTCGAGACCGCCAGCATCAAGGCCACGGGTAACACGGCCGGCACCGACCTCGTGGTGGAAGCGCTGGCGCAGAACACCACGCTGCGCACCGCCGGTCGCCTCTCGCCCCAGCCGGGCGGCGCGCAGCTGCGGTTGGACCGGCTGACCGCCAGCCGCGCCAATGTGAACGTCACCATGTCCGCGCCCACCACCTTCACCCTGGCGAATGGCGCGGTGCGCATCGACCGGCTGGCACTGGCGGCCGGCGGTGGCAGTGTCACCATCGCCGGCATGGCGGGCGAGACGCTGGACCTCACCGTGGACCTGCGCGCGCTGCCGCTCTCACTGGTCGATCTGGTCGCGCCGGGGCAGAACCTCTCCGGCACGCTCGCCGGGTCGGCGCGGGTCACGGGCCCGGCTTCCGCGCCCAATGGCAACTACGACCTGCGTGTCGCCCGGCTCAGCAACCCGGACATTGCCAGCAACGGTGCCGGACCGTTCGACATCGCCGCCAGCGGCACTCTGGCGGGCGGGCGCGCCACCGTGCGCGCCACCATTGCCGGCCAGCACCTGCAGGGGCTCACTGTCACCGGCTCGGTGCCGGTGGCGGCCGGCGAGATCGAACTGGCCATTCGCGGCGCCATCGACCTCGCCATCGTCAACCCGCTGCTCGGCACCACCGGCTCGCATGTCACCGGCACCGCCAATGTCGACGCCAATGTGCGTGGCACCGCCGCCGCGCCGCGGGCGGGCGGCACGGTGCGCATCAGCAATGGGCGCTTCGACGACAGCGTCAACGGCGTGGCGCTGGACCAGATCAGCGCCGTGCTGACCGGCACCGACCGCACCATCACCCTCACCTCGCTCACCGCGCGCACCACCAATGGCGGCGGCGTCACCGGGCGCGGCACGGTCGCGCTCGACCCCGCCGGCGGCTTCCCCGGCCGGATCGACATCGAGCTGACCAATGCCGCGCTGGTCAACAGCGATCTGGCTCGCCTCGTGGCCGATGGCCGCGTGGGGCTGGAGGGCGCCTTTCTCAACGGGCCACGGCTGACCGGACGCATCACGCTGCGCGCGCTCGACATCAACATTCCCGACCGCTTCCCGGGCGGGGTGCAGAACCTCAACGTGCGGCATGTGAACGCGTCCAAGGCCTTCACCCAGAAGCGCGAGGCGCAGCGCCGGACGCCCCCGACGGCGAACCGCAACGGCGTGGCGCTCGATCTCGTGCTGGCCGCACCGAACAACACCGTGTTCGTGCGCGGCCTGGGTGTGGATGCGCAGCTCGGCGGCGAACTGCGCCTCACCGGCACGACGCGCGCGCCGGTGACGGCCGGTGGCTTCGAGATGCGGCGCGGCACCTTCGATTTCGGCGGGCGCCGCCTCACCTTCACGCGCGGACGCATCACCTTCGCGGGCAACAGCGATCCGGAACTCGACTTCATCGCCGAGGCCAGCAGCAGCGACGTCACGGCGCGCATCCTCATCACCGGCCCGGCCTCGCAGCCGGTGATCAGCTTCACCTCGACCCCGGATCTGCCGCAGGACGAAGTTCTGTCGCGGCTGATGTTCGGCCGCTCGGCCGGTCAGCTCAATGCCGGGCAGGCGGTGCAGCTGGCGCAGACCATCGGCCAGTTCTCCGGCGGCGCGGGCGTGCTGAACAATGTGCGCCGCTCGCTCGGCGTCGACAGCCTCGATGTGGGAACCGATTCCACCGGCAAGGGCGGGCAGGTCGGCGTCGGCCGGCGGCTCAACGACAATATCTATCTCGGCGTGCGCCAGGGCACGACGCCGGGATCGGGCCGGGTGACGGTGGATGTCGACGTCACCAAGAACATCCGCCTGCAGGGCGCCACCAGCGCCAATGGCGCCGCCGAGGTTGGCATCGGCGCGCAGTGGGATTATTGAGCGGCCGGGCGCCGTCGCGCTGAACCCACGGTTCACCGGGACGGCGCCGGGAGCCGGTCTCGAAGCGCCTTCGTCGCGCTTCGGCAGGCCGGCTTGGCCGACATCCCTATTCGGCGGCAGCCGCGAGGCCGTAGCGCGCCGCCGGTCTTGCATGCGACAGGTCGGGGGCGAGAACCATGCGGGCCGCGGTCAACGCGTCCCATCCGCTCGCGTCGGGCAGCGAGGGGATGGTGTAGACCTCGCCGGCCTCCAGCCCGCGCAGCGCCGCCTCCACCAGATCCTCCGGCGCCATCACCATGTGCGCGGGCAGCGCGTTGATATCGAGCCCGGCGCGGTCGAAGAACTCGGTGCGCGTCAGGCCCGGCATCACCGCCTGCAGGCGCACCGGGCTGTCCTTCAGCTCCGCGCCAAGCGACTGGGTGAGCGCCAGCACATAGGCCTTGGTGGCGGAATAGGCGCCGAAGAACTGTTCCGGCACGATGGCCACGACCGAGGCGATGTTGACCAGCGTCCCCCGGCCCCGCGCGGAAAAGGCGTTGACCGCCGCCACCGCCAGCCGGGTGAGCGCCCGGACATTGAGGTCGAGCATGGCGTCGATCTTCGCCGGGTCGGCGCCGATAATGGGCCCCTCGGTGCCCGATCCGGCATTGTTGACCAGCAGCGTGATCGCGGGATCATCGGCAAGGCGCGCGGCGACGGCGGCGACGTCCTCGGCCTTGCCGAGATCGGCCGGCAGCACCTCGACGGTGCGGCCGGTCTCCGTGGCGATGGCGGTGGCCAGTTCATCGAGCCGCGAACGGTTGCGCGCGACGATAATGAGATCGTAGCCGCGGCGGGCCAGCTTCTGCGCATAAACCTTGCCGATGCCGCTGGACGCGCCCGTGACGAGGGCGGTTCCAAGCGATGAAGGAGGCGACGAGGCGCTCATGGCTCTCTCCGGTGTGAGGCGGCCACACGACCGCAGCGTATTCATTATGCATGTCATGAAAACTTGTCGAGCGGCATGAGTCATCCGGCCATGCCGGTTCGGCGTAGTGTTCGACACAGCCCGTGCGGATTGAGAAATCCGCGGCTCAGCCCAGCGGATTGCGACCCATGCCCCCCACGCCGGCCCCCGCCCTTGTCTGGTTTCGTGACGACCTGCGGCTCGACGACAACCCGGCCCTCGACGCCGCGCTGGCGAGCGGGCGGCCGCTCGCCCTGCTCTATGTACTGGACACGTTCAGCCCGAACCTGCGCCCGATAGGGGGTGCCTCCCGCTGGTGGCTGGGGCGTTCGCTGGCGGCGCTGGAAGCCGCCATCGCCGCCAAGGGCGGGCGGCTGATCCTGAAGCGCGGCGCGGCCGAAGATGTCGTGCAGAAGGTCGCGCAGGATCTTGGGGCCGGCGCGGTGTTCTGGAACCGGCGCTATGGCGCGGCCGAGATTGCCGTCGATACCGCGCTCAAGGCCGCCCTCACCGCGCGCGGCCTTGCTGTGGAGAGCTTCAACGGCGCGCTGCTGCACGAACCGTGGACGGTGCGCACACAGGCCGGCGGCCCGTTCCGCGTCTTCACCCCCTTCTACCGCAACGCGGCGACACTGCCGCTGCGCCCGCTCGCCCGTCCGCACGGCGCGTGGCGGTTTGCCCCCGCGCCGGCCGACGCGGCCTCAAAGGGGGATTCCCTCGCGGATTGGTCGCTGGAGCCGCACGCGCCGGACTGGGCCGGCGGAATGCGGGCCGCGTGGTCGCCGGGAGAACAGGGCGCACGGCAGCGGCTGGAAGACCTCCTCGACCGGGGGCTCAAGGGCTATGCCGAGTTGCGCGATCGGCCCGATCTCGATCACGTCTCGCGCCTCTCGCCGCATCTGCGCTTCGGCGAGATCTCCCCGCATCAGATCCGCGCCGCGCTGCGCCATGCCGAGGCGGCCGGCACGGTGAGCCCGCGCGACACCGGCAAATTCGTGAGCGAGATCTACTGGCGCGAATTCTCCTATCATCTGCTGTTCCACAACCCCGACCTCGCGCAGGCCAATTTCAACGCGCGCTTCGACGCGTTCGAATGGGCTGCCAACCCCGAGGCCACGCGGGCCTGGCGCCGGGGACAGACCGGCTATCCCATCGTCGATGCCGGCATGCGCCAGCTCTGGCAGACCGGATGGATGCACAACCGCGTGCGCATGGTCGTCGCCTCCTTCCTCATCAAGCACCTGCTCACCGACTGGCGGCAGGGCGAGGCGTGGTTCTGGGACACGCTGGTGGATGCCGATCCGGCCAGCAATCCCGCCAGCTGGCAGTGGGTGGCTGGCTCGGGGGCCGATGCGGCGCCCTATTTCCGCATTTTCAACCCGGTGACGCAGGGCGAGACGTTCGACCCAGACGGCACCTATGTCCGCCGCTTCGTGCCCGAACTCGCCGCTCTGCCGGCCGCCTTCATCCAGAAGCCGTGGGTGGCGCCGGGCGAGGTGCTGGCACGCGCGGGCGTGCGGCTCGGCGAGACCTATCCCCGCCCGATGGTCGATCATGCGGAGGCGCGCGAGCGGGCGCTCGAACGTTATGGCCGCATTCGCGGGGTTTGACGCCCAAGCGGGTTGCCGAGGCGGACATGGCCCACTAGTTTTGTCGACCTTTCAAAACGGTGTGCGAATTCACAGATCATGGACATCCGCAACGGTCTCGTCGAGGCGATTGGCAACACGCCGCTCATCAAGCTCAAGGCTGCCTCCGAGGCGACCGGCTGCACCATTCTCGGCAAGGCCGAATTCCTCAATCCCGGCCAGTCGGTGAAGGATCGCGCGGCGCTGTTCATCATCCAGGATGCCGTCGCCAAGGGCCAGCTCAAGCCCGGCGGCGTGGTGGTGGAAGGCACGGCCGGCAATACCGGCATCGGCCTCGCGCTGGTCGGCAATGCGCTCGGCTATCGCTCGGTCATCGTCATCCCCGACACGCAGAGCCAGGAAAAGAAGGACATGCTGCGCCTGGCCGGCGCCACGCTGGTGGAGGTGCCGGCGGTCCCCTATTCCAACCCGAACAATTACGTGAAGGTCTCCGGCCGGCTGGCCGAGGCGCTCGCGGCCAGCGAGCCGAATGGCGCGGTCTGGGCCAACCAGTTCGACAATGTGGCCAACCGGCAGGCGCATATCGCGACGACCGGCCCGGAAATCTGGGAGCAGACCCGGGGCGAGGTGGACGGATTCGTCTGCGCCGTCGGCACGGGCGGCACGCTGGCGGGCACCGCAATGGCGCTGAAGGCGCGCAACGGGCGGGTCCGGATCGCCCTCGCCGACCCGTTCGGCGCCGCGCTCTACAGCTATTACACCACGGGCGAGCTGAAATCCGAGGGCTCCTCCATCACCGAGGGCATCGGCCAGGGGCGTATCACCGCCAATCTGGAAGACGCGCCGATCGATGTCGCCTACCAGATCCCCGATGCGGACGCGGTGCAGATCGTGTTCGACCTGCTGGAGCATGAGGGCCTGTGCCTGGGCGGCTCCAGCGGCATCAACATCGCCGGGGCGATCCGCCTTGCCAAGGACCTCGGTCCGGGCCACACCATCGTTACCGTGCTCTGCGACTACGGCACGCGCTACCAGTCCAAGCTGTTCAACCCCGCCTTCCTGCGCGAAAAGGGGTTGCCGGTGCCGGGCTGGCTGGAGCGCCATGTCGAGATCCCCAACGTTCTGGTCTGAATGGCAACGATCCTTCTCTTCCGCGACGACGCCTACCAGCCGGAGACGACCGCCGTCGTCACCGGCATCACGCCCGAGGGCGGCATCGTGCTCGACCGCACGGTGTTCTACGCCGCCGCCGGCGGCCAGCCTGGCGACAAGGGCGTGCTGGTGCGGCCCGGCGGGGGCGAGATCGCCATCGGCACCGCCATTTACGGGCCCGAAAAGAGCGACGTGATCCACGTGCCCGCCACCCCGGGCGGGGCGCTGCCCGAGCCGGGCGAGGCGGTGCGCGTGAGGCTCGACTGGTCGGTCCGCCACCGTCGCATGCGCATGCACACGCTGCTGCACCTGCTCTCGGTCGCCCTGCCCTATCCGGTGACGGGCGGCTCGATCGGCGAGGATGAAGGCCGGCTCGATTTCGACATTCCCGATGGCGGGCTGGACAAGGACGCCATCACCGCGCAGCTGGCCGAGATGATCGCCACCGGTGCAGCGGTAAGCGAGCGCTGGATCAGCGACGACGAACTCCTCGCCAATCCCGGCCTGGTCAAGACCATGTCGGTCAAGCCGCCGCTCGGCACCGGGCGCGTGCGGCTGGTGGAGATTGCCGGTCTTGATCTGCAGCCCTGCGGCGGCACGCATGTGCGCAGCCTCACGGAGATCGGCGCCGCGCAGGTGACGAAGATCGAGAAAAAGGGTCAGCAGAACCGCCGGGTGCGGGTGAGCTGGGCCTGAACGCCGTCCGACATCCGGAGCAATGCCATGACCACCGCCACACGCCTCGTCTCGACGGAATGGCTCGCCAGCCATCTGGGCGAGCCGGACCTCGTCATCGTCGACGGCTCCTGGCACATGCCCGCCACCGGACGAAAGGGTTATGACGAGTATCTGAAGGCGCATATTCCCGGCGCGGTGTTCTTCGACATCGACGCCATCGCCGACACCACGAGCGGCCTGCCGCACATGCTGCCGAGCGCGGCCGCCTTCGCCACGGCGGCGGAAGGACTTGGCATCTCCAGGGACGCCCGCATTGTCGTGTACGATTCTGCCGGGCTTTTCTCGGCGCCGCGCGTGTGGTGGACGCTTGGCGTGTTTGGCGCGCGCAACGTGTTCATCCTCGATGGCGGACTGCCGAAATGGCTGGCGGAAGGTCGCCCGACCGAGACCGGCGCCTCGACGCCGGCCCCTGCCCGCTTCGACGCACGGCTGGAGCCCGACCGGGTCGCCACCATCGAGCAGGTGGCCCATCGCCTTGCCATCGGCAGCGTGCAAGTGCTGGACGCCCGCGCGCCGGAGCGCTTTCGCGGCGAAGCCCCGGAGCCGCGCGCCGGCGTTCGGCCAGGCCATATTCCCGGCGCCCGCAACCTGCCATTCTCAGAGGTGGTGAAGGACGGCCGGCTGGCCGATGCGGCGACCATCCGCGCCGCCGTCGAGGCGGCCGGCATCGACAGTTCCAAGCCGGTGATCACCAGCTGCGGCTCCGGCGTGACGGCGGCGATCCTCTGGTTCGCGCTCGATTCGCTCGGCATGCCGCCCGTCGCGCTTTATGACGGCTCGTGGACCGAATGGGGCTCTTCCGACCAGCCCGCGGCGATCGGGCCGGCCTGAGCTCGCCCGATAATTCGCGCATATGAAAACGGCCGGGCCGCGTGTCGCAGCCCGGCAGTCGCATCTTTTCCCTCTCCCCATTGGGCCGAGCTGGCCCAATGGGTGGGTCGGAGAGGGGCGCCACGGTTGCAGGGCGGAGAACTCCCCACCCCCTCCCCTCAGTGCAGGATCTGGCTGAGGAACAGCTTGGTGCGCTCGTGCTGCGGGTTGGAGAAGAATGCCTCGGGCTCGTTCATCTCGATGATCTGGCCGGCATCCATGAAGATCACCCGGTTCGCCACCTGCCGCGCGAAGCCCATGGCGAGGAGCCTACCGGCGCGCAATGCCAGAATCTCGTCGCAAAAGCGGGCGGCCAGGTTGATGTCGTGGAGGACGACGATCGCGCCGATGCCTCGCCAACGACAGAGGTTCTGTACGAGGGCCATCGCATCGATCGGATGTGCAAGATCGAGCGCTCCGTTCGGCTCGTCGAGAAGCACGCATTCGGCGTCCGGAGCGACCATCATCGCCAACCAAGCGCGCTGACCCTCGCCGCCCGACCGCATGTCGACCAGCCTGTCGGCGGATGAATGACGGATCAGGCATCGCCGCGCTCGGCAATGCCGATTGCTTCTTCGCCGCGCCGAATTTCGACGATCCGCCCTTCCTTCATGAGGACCAGACGGTCGGTGGAGCGGAAATAGCGGTCGTCATGGCTGATCACGACCACCGTCTTGCCCTGCGCGCGCAACTCGCTGAGTAACTCGGTGTAGAAGACGCGGCGGAAGGTGGGATCCTGATCGGCAGCCCATTCGTCGAAGACGACGACCGGGCGCTGCTCCAGATAGGCCAGCAGCAAGGCGAGGCGCTTGCGCTGGCCGGTCGACAGATCCGTCGTCGTAAAGCGGCCCTCGCGGATCGCCAGCTTGCCGGTGAGTTCGAGCCGCTCGAGGTGGCGCGCCAGATCGCGCTCATCGACGGAATCGATCACCTCGTCGAACAGGAAGTAGTCGGCGAACACGGTAGAAAAGAGCTGGCGATAGTCGTCCCGGCTGGCCGCCGTGATATCCTTTTCGTCGAGCCGGATGGCCCCGTCGCGCGGCTCGTAGAGCCCGAGCAGCAGCTTCACCAGCGTGGTCTTGCCCGAGCCGTTCTCCCCGACGATGAACAGGATTTCGCCCGCATCGAGTGTGAGATCGATCGGCCCGAGATGGAAGGACAGGCCGTCCTCCGCCGGAAAGCCGTAGGTCACTCCCGCGAGCTCGATCCTTTTCATCGCCGGGATGGACGTTGCTGGCGCGAGCAATCCGTCTTCCGGGTTGGCGAAAGCCTGTTCGAGAGCGGCGATATTGTGGAGCGCGACCTGCGCCTGGCCGATCGCTGGCAATGCGCCGACCAACTGCTGCAGCGGCCCCTTGATGTAGAGCAGCACGAGCACGAAGCCGGAGAGCACTTCCGCGGGAATTGCGAAGCGGAACTGCAGGGCGAGCAGGAGGCCGATGACCAGGAAGAACAGGATCGAGCCGAAGGCGTTGGCCGACATGTAGGTTCGCATGGCCCGGATGCGCTGGTCGCGTATGCCGGCAATGGTGCCGCCGAGCCGAACCTCGCGCATATGCCGGCGGCGCGGGCGGCTGATCCGCAACTCCTTCGCTCCGTCCGAGATGGCGCGGTAATGCTGCTGCAGCTCATCCTGCAGTCGCCGCGCGACGTCGAAACCGCTGCGGCCCCTGTTGCGCGCCCGCATATGCACGCTCATGCCTAGCGCCAGCGCGATGGCGGCGATCAACGACATGACGGGCGACAGAATGACGAGATAGGCGAGGCCGCCCAGCGTCACCGCCAAGGCGATCGCCAGGCTGGAGAAGGCGAAGGTGAAGTTGCTGAGCACCTCGACATCGTGGTTCAGCACTGCGGTGATGCGATGCGTGCGGAAGCGCTCGATCCGATCGATGGGCGCGCTTAGGATGCGGTCGGTGAGTTCGGTGCGCAGCGCTGCGACGGCCTGTTGGCCGACATAGCTGTTGCCGAGATCGGAGGCGACCTCGCCGGCCACGGCTATGAGGCAGAGGCCAGCGAAACCCAGCAGCAGGGCCGGCGTGGTGCCGAGCTCGAAATGCAGCGCCTCGTTGATGCTGGCGAGCAACCACGCGGTCGCAAGGCCGCTCGCCATGCCGCTCAACGTCGCCGCCAGCGCGAGACGCCAAAAGGGCCTCAGCAGGCGGAGGGCGCTGCCGAGCAGCGGGTACGAGGCGTTCGGCGTCATCGGCGGCCCAGGAGCAGAAGCAGGAAAAGCGGCCCGCCGAACACCGCACTGACCAGTCCCGCCGGCATCTGCCAGGGAAAGAGCAGCGTGCGTCCGGCCCAATCCGCCGTCAGCAGCAGCGAGCCGCCAATGGCGGCGGCGGCAACCAGCTGATGAAGTGCGCGCCTCATGCCGAGGCGCTGTGCGATGTGCGGCGCCATCAGGCCGACGAAGCTCAGCGGCCCGACGACGAGAGTGGCGGAAGCCGTGGCCGCGGCAGCGATGGCGAGCAGCACGAGGCGGCTGCGCGGCGCATCCACGCCGAGCGAGCGAGCCGTCGCCCCCAGCGGCAGAAGCTCGAGCCAGCGGAAGCTCAGCATCGCGGCGAGCAGCGTCGCCAGGGCCAGGGCGATCGCTGTCGACGCGTCGGATGCGGTGGCCCAATAGGTCGAGCCGGACATCCAGGCCAGCAGCATGGCGGTGCGTGGATCTCCTCCCATCAACATCACCGCGGCAATGCCGCCGAACAGTGTCGCCAGCGCGACGCCGGCGAGCAGCAGGCGCTCCGGCGCGACGTGCCAGCGCCAGTTGACGGCGACGACGACACCGAGCGTGCCCGCCGCGCCGGCGAACGCCGCCAGCATCATTGCGGGCCGGTGAAACCCTGGCAGGACATAGAGCAGGGCGATGACGCCCAATGCGGCGCCGGAGGAGACGCCCAGCATCTCCGGGCTGGCCATCGGATTCCCGGTCATGCGCTGCATCACGGTTCCGGCGACGGCCAGAAGCACACCGGCGGCGAGCGCAGCCCCGACACGCGGCGCACGCCATATCAGAACGTCCGGCGCCGTGGCCGGGCTGAGTAGGCCCCACCCATCCGCATTCCGGCCGAACACCAGTGCCAGCACGTAAATCGTGCCGAGCAGGCCGACCAGAAGGCCGGCTATGGCGAAAGGACGCCGCGTGCGGAACCCGTCCTCCGGAACGCCGCGCGGCGGGGCGACCTCGACATGGCGCAGCCGCATCATGATCCACAGCAGCAGCGGCGCGCCAAGCAACGCCGCCGCGCTGCCGGTCGGCAATCCGCTGCGAAGGACGCCGGCCTGCTGGACGATCTGGTCGATCAGCCAGAGCAGCGCGGCGCCGATAGCGGGGGCCCAGAGCAGCCTCTGCGTGAGCGTCCGGGCGCCGGTGTGGCGCGCGAGATGACCGGCGGCAAGTCCGATGAAACCGATCACGCCGACGGCGCTGACGGTGAAGGCGCCGAGCGCGATCGCAAGTCCGGTGGCCAGCAACCGGATGAGACCGGCCGGAATGCCGACGGCGCGGGCATGCTCGTCGCCGAGATCGAGAATGGCAAGTGGCCGCGCGACGAGCGCGCAAACCATTCCGCCCAGCGCGACGAGCGGGGCCAGCGTGGCGGCGCCACCCCATCCGTTCTGCGCCAGCGAGCCGCCCTGCCAGACGAAGAGCGCGTTCAGCGTCTCATGATTCAGGATGGTGAGTGCGGCGCCGAGCGAGCCACAGAGCAGGTTCAGCGTGAGACCGGCGAGGATGACCGTGATCGGCGTGAAGCCGACCCCGCGCCCAATGGCGAGCACGATCGCGCCGGCCGTTACGGAACCGGCGAGCGCGACCCAGCCTTGGCCGTGTTCGAGAAAGGTGGGCGCATAGATCGAACAGGCGGCGAGAGCGAGATAGGCGCCGGACCCCGTGCCCAGCGTCGTCGTGTCGGCCATGGGGTTGCGCAGGGCGGCCTGCAGCAGCACGCCGGCGAGCCCGAGTGCCGCGCCCGCGCACCACGCGACGACGATGCGCGGCAGGGCAGCATCGGTGAAGATCAGCGTCGGCACATCGTCGCCAGGATGCCCGATGGCCTGCCACCATAGCTGGGGCGGCAGAATGCCCGACAGCGTGTGAGTGCTCACCACCGCTCCTGCGATGGCCAGACAGAGCAGGAGAATGCCGGTTCCTCCCACGCGCCGGGAGCCGGCAGCCGATGTCGTCTCACCCATGGCGGTGGCCATCCGGCGCATTTTCCAGAGCCTCTGCGAGCAGGCGCATGGTCCGACGGATCGAGGGTGCGCCGCCCAGCGCATAGAAGGGCGGGATGGTGCGCGCGCGTCCTTCCTTCACCATCGGCAGGCCCTGCCAGAGCGTGCTGGCCCGCAGTGCCCGCTCCGCGCGCCGGGTGCGAGCGCCCTGGTCGAGATAGAGCAGGACGGCATCAGGAACGGCGGCAAGCTCCGCAATGTCGACCAGGGCATTGCCGAAGGCGGAGGTCGGCGCCCTCAAGGCATTGCGCAAGCCGAGCCGGAGCATCAGGGAATGCACCCAGCTTCCCTTGCCGTAGAGAAAGAGCTGCGTCCCGTTCTCGTGCAGCACGCCGACATAGACGGGTCGCGACGCCACCCCCGCCAAGGCGCGGCTCGACCCGGCGAGGGAAGCGTCGAAGGCCGAGAGATAGGAGGACGCAGCCTCCTGCCGTCCGGTCGAAGACGCAATCCGGGTGAAGGCCTCGCGGACATTGTCCATGGCGTCGCTACGCGCGTCGACGATGGTCACGACCTCGACGGGCGCGATCCGCTGCAGCAACGGCGCGAGGCCGCGCTGCCAGTTCGAGAGGAAGATGCGGTCGGGTGTGAGCGCGGCCAGCAATTCCAGATTGGGCTCGGCGCGCGAGCCGAGGTCGCGGGTGTCCGGTGGCGGTTGGAATTCAGGCAGCCATTGCCGGTAGGTGGCGATGTCGGCGATCGCGATGGGCGCGATGCCGAGGGCGAGCAGGCATTCGGCCGCCGCCCAATCGACGGCCGCGACGCGCGGCGCCGCGCTCGCCGTGGCGTTGGCCGCCGGCGCGCAGAGCAACGCCGCGCCGGCGAGGAAGCTTCGACGATCGATGCGCGCGAAACCCACGTCAGAAATCGAAGGTCGCTGACAGCAGGACCGTACGCGGTGCGCCGCGGGCGAGGCCGAACGAGGAGGAAGCGGCCGCCCAGTAGCTCTCGTCGAGGACATTCTCGACACTGGCGCGGATCGTCACCGGCTTGCCGTTGGTCCGCTCGAAGGTGTAGCGCGCGCCGAGGTCGACGCGGGTCCAGTCGGGAATGCTCTGGATATTGTTGACGCTGGCATATTGCGAGGAGGTGTAGATCACGCGGCCGGTCAAGGTCAGGCCGTCGATGAAGGGCGTATCCCATTCCGCGCCGAGATTGACCTGCACGTCCGGCACGCCGACGGCCGCCATGCCGTCATAGGTGCCATTCGCCGTCTCGGTCTGGACGCCGTCCATCAAGGTCACGCCGCCCAGCAGGCGCACCGACGGCGTGATCTCGCCGAATACGTTGAGCTCGACGCCGCGGTTCCGCACTTCGCCATTGATGCTGTAGACATTGGTCGCCGCATTCAGCACGCCGCTCGGCTGCTCAATCTGGAAAACACTGAGTGTGGCGGCTATCTGGCCAAAATCGACCTTCACGCCGGCTTCCAACTGCTTCGACTTGATGGGTGCGAAGGCCTCTCCGACATTGGCGGAGCCCGCCGGCGCGACCGGTCCCTGGCTCAGGCCCTCGATGTAGTTGGCGTAGACGGAAACGTTCTGCCAGGGCTTCAGCACCAGGCCGACCGCCGGGGTGACCGCGCTCTCCTCGTAGTCTGCGGTTTGCACGCCGGTCGTCCCGCTCCAGCCCTCCTGCACCACGTTCTGGTAACGCGCTCCGAGAATGAGCTGCACGCGATCATCGAACGCATATAGGCTGTCGGCGACGGCGAAGCTGGTCAGCGTCGCCTCGCTGGTCTTCGGCGCGTCGGTCGCATAACCGCTGAGATTGGGCTCCGCGAACGGCGTCGGCGCGTAGATGTTCGACGAATAGGTCGCCACCACCGGCGCCACGACGCCCATCTCATTGTGAAGGCCGCTGGCACTGACCGTCAGATCATGACGGATGGCGCCGGTGTCGAACTTGGCCCGCACGCCGGCTTCGCCGGTGAGGGTGTCGACATAGTTCGGCTGCAGATAGACATTGGCGGCGAAATTGCCGACCGGATTGGTCAGATAGATGAAGTTGTAAAGGCCGAGGAAATCGTTGCGGCGCGCACCGACCGTCGCATAGGCGGTGACGTTGTCGGTGATGTCGACCTCGCCGCGCACGATGCCGAGAACATCCTCGCCATCGGCATAGAACCAGTCCTGGCCGAGATTGGCCGAGGCATCGGGGGCGTTCGGAACCGGGACCGCGCCCGCCCGCAGATAGACGGGCCGGACCGGATTGTCGGCATAGTTCTTCTGATAGATCAGGTCTGCCGACAGCCGCACCCGCTCGCCGCGATAATCGATCCCGAGCGCAGCCTCGCCGAGCTCGTTCGACTGGTCGTCAACCGGCCCGTCGCCATTGGCGTAGGAGCCATTGATGCGGACGCCGAACTGCTTCTCGTCGCCGAAGCGGCGCGAGACATCGAACTTGCCGCTGAACTGGCTGTCGGAGATGTAGCCCAGCGTGAGCTGCGTGAGCGGATCGTCGCCGGCGCGCTTCGAGGTCAGATTTATCGTGCCGCCGATGCTCCCCTGGGGCGGCATGCCGGTCAGCATGGAGCCCGGCCCCTTGAGGATTTCCAGCCGCTCGACCCAGGAGGTGCCGGCCATCTGGTAGGGGACCAGACCGTAGAGGCCGTTGATGGAGATGTCCGCATTGGCGAGCGGAAATCCGCGAATGTAGAATTGATTTGAGTAGCTGGCGTCGGCCCAGGTGGCGCGTACGGACGGGTCGTTCTCCGTCACGTCGGCGACGCTGCGCGCCTGCTGATCCTCGATGGTCTTCGACGTGTAGGCGACGACATTGAACGGCGCGTCCATGAAGTCGCGATTGCCGAGGATGCCGAGCCGGCTGGCGACCGCCACCTGCCCGCCGGCAAAGGGCGGCGGCAATTCGCCCTCGCCCTCCACCGTGACCGTGTCGAGCGCTATGCCGTCGCCGGCGGGCGCACTGGCTTCGCTGCCGTCCTGCGCCATCGGGTCGAAGATCCGCACGGTGTTTGCACTCGTGAAGCTGTAGCTCAGCCCGGTGCCTTCCAGCAGGCGGGCGACGGCCTGATCCGGCGGCAACCGGCCGCTGACTCCCGGCGTGCCGCGACCGACCGTGAGTGAGCTTGGATAAAGCAGCCGAAGACTTGCCTGCCGCGCGAGGCTGAGCAGCCCGGTCTCCAGCGGACCGGCGGGCACGGTGATCGTTGTGCGGGCGGCCGTGATGGGCACGGGAGAGGACGCCGGCACGAGAGAGGATGCAGGGACGGCCTGGGCCTGCAGCGCCGTCGCGCATCCCAGCAGGGAAATTCCCGCCAGTCCGGCGCTCATGATCATGCGACCTATGCTTGCCGTCGTCTCTTCATCTCGCATTCTCGATCCCCAATCCCGTCGGATGCCGCGCGGCGGCGGCGTTCTCTCGATGGGTTAGAGTCGATCGGGGGGCTGCCTCCTGACGTCGGCCGCGAAAAAATCGTCAGCGCGAGCGCACCACCACCATCATCCCGGTCAGATGGGTGATGGTGACCGGAAGGCCCGCTTGCAGCAGGGCAAGTGCCTCGTCGGTGTCCGTCAAATCGAAAATGCCCGAAACTTTGTGGTCCGCCGCCGCCTCGTCGAGGACCACGATACGGCCATGCCGGTAGCGTTCCAGGGTCGCGAGCACCTCACGCAGGGGCTGGCCGGAGAAGACCAGCTTTCCCTCCCGCCAGGCCAGCCGGCTGGCGACGTCGGCTGTGCTGACATCCAATGCCCCGTACCGGTCCACGCGCGCCACGTCTCCGGCTCCCAGCGCGACCTGCGAACGGGACGACGCGACCTCGACTCGTCCCTCTTCCACCTGCACGTCGCTGCCGGTGCCCTGATCGCGGACGCCATAGCGCGTTCCGAGCGCGGTGGCGCGCAGCACATCGTCCACGACGACGAACGGACGGGCAGGATTCTTCGCCACGTCAAAGAAAGCCTCTCCGCGCAGCAATTCGATGCGGCGCTCCGCCGACGAATACACGACCCTTATGGCGCTATCGGTGTTCAGGTCGACGCGGGTGCCGTCCTCCAGCGTGAAGTGGCCGACCTCGCCGACCGTTGTGTAGTGATCGGCGCGCAGCCGGTCGACGAAGCCCAGCTGGTACAGCGTTGTCGCCAGCACCGCGATCAGCCCGACCGCGACGACATTGCCGGTAACGGCGCGCCGCGACAGACGCAGCTTCTTCAGCCGGTCCTTCTCGATCGGCACCGCTCTGAGGTCGCCCCACAGGCTCTGCAATTCCTCATAGGCAACGGCATTGGCGGGATTCCCGGCGAGCCATGCGCGAAACTCGCGGCGATCCGCATCCGTCGCGTCGCGCGACTGGAGGCGCGCGACCCATCCGGCGGCCTCTTCCGTCCGCCGTCCGTCCGCCGTCTGTTTCGCCTTGTTCGTCATCGGCATCCTGCGCGCGGCGTCCCTAT
This sequence comes from Ancylobacter tetraedralis, assembly GCF_014195655.1. Lineage (GTDB taxonomy): Bacteria > Pseudomonadota > Alphaproteobacteria > Rhizobiales > Xanthobacteraceae > Ancylobacter > Ancylobacter tetraedralis. The sequence goes on along the minus strand of NZ_JACICD010000017.1, from coordinate 11,650 downwards.
CGAGTTAGAGTCGAGCGCAGCTTATGACCTGACGTCGATCAGAAAAAAATCTCGGCACGCACTTTCCGGCACTGCAGCAGCGCGCGGATGATGTGTTTTTCCACCATGTTGCGCGAAATGCCGAGGCGCAGGGCGATTTCGCCATTCGCAAGCCCATGCAGGCGGCTGAGGATGAAGACTTCCTGGCAACGGTTCGGCAATTGCTCGATCGCCGTCGCCATGAGCAATAGTTGTTGACGGCCAAGGACGATGCGCTCCGGTCCGGGTGTGTCGTCCGTGATCACGGAGCCCGCGTCTTCGGGTGCGAAAAGTCTGGTCTCGGCGGCACGCCGGGCGGAAGCCGCGCGCGCAACCGATTTTGCCACCTGGAAAAGATAGGCCTGGGGATTCTCGATAATGGTGCTTTGCGGCACCTCGATCATCCTCAGGAAGGTCTCCTGCGTCGCATCGGCCGCATCCTCCCGATTGCGCAATCGGCGCTGGAAGAAACGCTTGAGGCGACCCTCGTCCATCCTGTGGAGCGCTTGCAGGAACGTTGTCGTCATGTGCCGGCGGACCGTTCGGGCTGTAATGGACACCGTAGGGTCGTTCTCTACCGCGGGAACGAATATCAATGCAATCTCAATGATTTAAACCTATTCTAAGCTGGCGGGCGAGACGGCTTTCCGGCACGATGGCGAGAGTCAGATCTTGGCGCAGCACCGACGGTTCCAAGTGCTGTCCGCGCCGTTGAGTTCTACGCAGGGTACCGCATCGGGTGTCCTGGCCGATCCGCGCGGGAATACGAAGTCCTCACTCGGGATAAGTCTCGCCCCGATCCGGTGCATCCTTGTGGAACAGGATGAACACCAAAGGGTTGCCGGGCTCGGCCATCGCATCGCTGCGCTGGCCGGTCACCTCTCCGGCCACGCCGCTTGTGTATTCGGCGACCACGTCGCCAAAGCTGTCGCGCTGGATGGCGAGCTTCTGTCCGGGTTTCACCTTGTCGTTGAGCTTGACCAGATGCTCGACGATCCCGCCTTCGGTTGCCAGGATCGGGAAGGCACTGTTGCCGACGAAGACGCTGACCTCCTTCCCCGTCCGTCCCATGGGCCCGGCGACGATGCCATGATGCTTGAGCACATTCATCGTGCCTTCCACGAACAGCGCGATCATGTCGAGGTCCAGCACGCGGGCGGCGCCGATCTCCGGGGTGAAGGCAGGGATTCCCACGTCCATAAAGGCGTTGTGCAGCACTCCGGGATAGACGTGATTGTCGAAGATCTGGCTCACGGGATAGAGCTCCACCATCGCCTTGACCTCGGGCACATCCATGCCGGCGATATTGAAGGCGGTGACCTCGAACCCGGTCGTCCCGGTGTGGAAGTCGATGGCGGCATCGGCGTTCGGCCGCAGCAGTCGGTTGAACAGCAGGCCGGCATGTCGGCTAGGTGCGGTGAGGCCGTTCTCATTACCGGGCCATTCCCGGTTCATGTCGATCAGATCGGCGCCCCGGCCGGCATTGGGCCATCGGCGCTGCATGCCCTCCATGGCCGGGCGGGACACGTCGGTGACGGCCATGACGGTGCCCGACATCTCACCCGGATCGAGGCCGTTCATCACAGTCTGGACCGTATGCACGGAACTCATCTCGTCGCCGTGCACGCCGCTGATCAGAACGACACGCATGCCCGGCCGCGCTCCCTTGGCGACGGTGACGGACACATACCAGTGCTGTCCGGTGGGCATCTCGACGCCCTGAAAATACAAGTGATGCTTCTTTCCCGGTTCCAGATCATGGATGTCGAGCGCGCTGACAACCTTTCTCCCCTGGATGACATCGCCGGTATAGATCGTTGCGGACGCCGGACCGGCAGCATTTTGCGTCGAGCCCTCGGCGCTGGCGGAAGGAGCCTTGGCGACGAGCCCAGCGGATGCGCCGAGCGTTGCAACGGACGCGATCATGAAATCGCGGCGATCAAGGCGCTCGTCCGGCTTGTTCGACATGGCGTGAATCCTTCCTGTGAATTGCCCGCCCTTCTCCACGCAAGGTTACGCCCAGCGACGCTGGGTTCGTTAGGCGTGCGCCAATGGTCGAAATAAACCTGTCATATAGTCAAGCGCGCTTTCGAATCCGACGGTGGTGGAATCCAGCACAGGGACGTGGATTTCATCCCGCGCTAGCCTTGTAAGCGCGTGCCCTGCGAGATTGGTGCTCCATACGAGAACAGCGTCGAGATCGGGAACGGATGCCAGCCGCATCGCGTGCAAGCCAATCTCTTCAGGCGTTATCCCGGCGGCTTCAAAATTATCTCCAACGCCGAGACAGTGCCCCGCGACGATGTCGATGCCCTCGGCGCCGAATGTCTGCTTCAGCCGCAACCCCTCCCAGTCGGCACCCTGAGCCACCAGACCAATGCGCCGGAGATTGTGCCGTCGAAGATAGTCCACCGTCGCAAGCGCCGTGGTGGTGCAGGGAATGCCGGTCTCCTTCTCCACAAAGGCAGCCAGACGCCGATCGGGCTCGAAACCGATCAGCGCGCCACGCGTCGCGTTCCACAGGATCACATTGGGGCGCGCCTGGGCCAGCAGTTCGGCCGCGCGGTGGAACGCAGGCATGTCGTAGCCGTCCGGTGGGTGGCCAGCATACGGCACACGAGTGAAACAAGCATCGATGCCGGGCTGCGCGCCCAGAATCGATCGCGCCACTCGTTCCACCACGCGATTTGACGATGGCAGGATAATCCCGATTGCGCGCGGGAAACGCAGGGGCTGGCTCACTGTTCGCGTACCACCAGCGTGCGAGCGGCGGACCATTGCGCACTCCACGTTTCGCCGGGCTGCGGGCTCATGCGGGCGGCGTCTTCTATCGGGATCGAGACCTGAAGCTCCGGCTGGAGTTCCGCCTGTCCATGGGGCTTCATCCAAACGGACAGGACCTGCCCCTTGAACAGGCTGCGTACGATCGTGCCGGTGAGCCTGTTGGCTGCGGCAGGCAGTTCGCCCGGTGTCAGGCGCATGCTTTCCGGGCGGATGGCCACCGCGACCCGCTCCTGTATCGAGAAGTCGTTGGGAACGGTGCTTTCGAACACATGGCCGGCGGTCGAGCGCAGTGTCATGCGTCCATCGCGCATGTCGACGATGCTGGCCGGGATGAAGTTCGACGTGCCGATGAAATCGGCGACGAAATGTGAGATCGGCCGCTCATAAACCGCCCGCGCATTGTCGACCTGCTCGATGCGCCCGCTACGCATCACCGCGATCTGGTCGGCGAGGATCAGAGCCTCCTCCTGATCATGGGTGACGAGGATTGTGGTCAGGCCGAGTTCGTTGCAGAGCTGACGCAGTTCGATCTGCATCTCTTCGCGCAACTTCTTGTCGAGTGCGCCGAACGGCTCGTCGAGCAGGAGGACGCGGGGGCGGTAGGCGATCGCGCGGGCCATGGCGACCCGCTGCTGCTGACCACCGGACAGCGCTGCCGGCATTCGGTCCTCGAAGCCGGAAAGCCGCACGAGTGCCAGCGCCTCCTTGGCGCGTCGCACCGTGTCGCCCTTCGGGACGCCACGCATGGCAAGACCGAAGGCGACGTTCTCCCGCACCGTGAGATGCGGGAACAGCGCGTAGTTCTGGAACAGCATGCCGAGGTTGCGCTTGTGCACCGGCTGGCCGGTCACAGAGACGCCGTCGATGAGGATGTCTCCGGCCGAGGGCTGGACAAGGCCCGCGACCATGCGCAGCGTCGTGGTCTTGCCGCAACCCGAAGGGCCGAGCAAAGCGAGGATGCTGCCGCTCGCGGCGATGAGGTTGACGTCCCGCACCACCTGGGTGTCGCCGTAGGATCGGCAGATGCCGGCGAGACGGACTTCGCCGCCCCCCGAAACGCTTGTTGTTGCCATGTCGATTTCCCGATGAGGTGCCTGTCGCTCAGACGGCGAAGATGCCGTTGAGCTTCTCGGTCCAGCCCGATCGGCGGGCGTTGATGTAGTCCCAGTCCGGCGTGAACAGGCCGCGCTTGTCCATCTCCTCGACCGGATAGGCGATGTATTTCAGCGTCTCGGGCGAGAACTCGATGCCCGAGACCGGCGGGGCGGTGTAGGCATATTCGGAGAACGCCTTCTGCACGGCAGGCTCCAGCATCCGGTTCATGAAGGCCACGGCGAGGTCGCGGTTAGGCCCGCCTTTCACCAGCACCTGGCAGTTATTGCCGGCGAAGGAGCCTTCCTTCGGGAAGCTCATCGTCACCGGCGCGCCCTTGGCGGTGTAGGGGTAAATGTACTTCGACAGTTCCAGCAGGCCGATATCGGCCTGGCCCTGCGCCACCTCATTCGCGGCCTGCGGGCCGTTGTCGAAGAGGTTCATGATGTTGGGCTTCAGCTCCGCGACCTTGTCGAAGCTGTCATCGACGAGGTACTGCGCCTGCGCGAACGGCTTTCCCGACTTCACCGCCGCCGCGACGATAAGGAAGAACACAGAAGGCGTGTTCTTCGGGCTGACGAGTTTCAGCTTGCCAGCGAATTCCGGCTTCCAGAGCTCGGCATAGCTGTCCGGCGGGGTGATCGAGGTGTTGTTGAACATGCTGGCCACCGAGATTGCCAGCGCCGTGCCCCAGCCATCGAAACCGAAGCGGGGATAGAGCTTGGCGAGCGCCGGCATATCATCCGCCGGCAGCGGCTCGATCAGACCTTCCGCCTTGCAGACCGGGATCGCCACGTCGTCGATGAACATGACGGAGAATTTCGGGTTGGCCTTGGTCGCCCGCATCTTGCCGACATTGGCGAGGGTGAAGCCCTCCTCCGCCGTGACCTTGGCGCCGAAATCCTTCTCAAAGGCCGGGATGATGTTCTTTTTGACGAACTCGCCCTGCGAGCCGCCCCAGATGCCGATCTGGATTTCCTTGCCCTGTGCCCAGCCGTTGCGGACGTACCCCATGGGCGCCAGCGCACCAGCACAGAGGACAAGCTTGCCGAACGTACGACGCGAAATCTGTGTCATGACCTGTTCCCCTATTCTGATTTGATGTGAGCGAGCGTCAGCTCGCGAGGCGCGCAAGGCTGAGCCCGAAGACCTTTTCGATGACGAGCACGAGGAGGAGCGCGAAGAAGATCATCAGCGAGGCGATGGCCGCGATCGACGGATCGAAAGAGCGCTCGATGACCGTGTAGAGATAAAGCGGCACTGGGAAGTGGTTGCCGTCGGCAAGCCACATCGAAACCGGGTAGTCGTCGAAAGAAACGATGAAGCAGAAGGTGCCCCCGGCGAGGATGCCCGGCCGCACCTGAGGCCAGATCACTTTCATCGCCACCACATGGGGCGGGGCGCCGAGCACGGCGGCGGCGTCCTCAAGGCTGCGGTTGACCAGCAGGAGGCTCGCGGAGACCGAGCGTATCACGTAGGGCAGGCACACCACGGTGTGGCCGATGACGAGTTGCATGAGCGTGGCGCGCCATCCCATCAGCGCGAAGACCTGCAGCAGCGCCACACCGGTGACGATGAGCGGCACGATCAGTGGCGAGAGGATTAGACCGAGTACGGCGTCCTGTCCGGCCACCCGGTAGCGCGTCAGCCCGGCCGCGCAAGGCACACCCAGCAGCAGGGACACCGCGGTCACGATGGCCGCCAGTTCCAGCGAGAACAGGAAGCTGCCACGGGCTTCCGGGTTGGCGAGCACCTCGCCATACCATTTCAGCGTGAAGCCCTGCGGCGGGAACACGATGTAGGGCGTGTCGGAAATCGACATCAGCACCGGCACGAGCAGCGGCGCCACGACCAGAGCGAGGATGATGCCGACGGTGATCCTGAGCGGCAGGCTGACGGTTTCGTTCATTGCGCGGCCTCCGTCAGCGGGCGCCGGCCGTCCAGCGCGCGAAGCGCCGGCTGACGAGCTTGAGGAAAATGAGGTTGGAGGCGAGCACGAGCGCAATCAGCAGGGTCGAGATCGCGGCGCCGAAGGGCCAGTCATTCAAGGTGAGTATCTGCTGTTCGATCAAGGTGCCGAGCAGCGGCGAGAAATTGCCGCCGAGGATCTGGGGGGTGACATAGGCCGCCGCGCTGAGCGAGAACACGAGCGAGGCGCCGACCGCGAGACCCGGCAGGCTTAGGGGCAGGATGATGCGCCTCAGCACCGCCAGCCGTGTGGCTCCAGCTACCCGCGCCGCTTCTTCGACCGAGCGGTCGATCCGCCCGATGGCGCCGGCGATCGGCATCACCATGAAGGGCAGGTAGACGTGCACGCAGGCGATCAGCACCGCCCATTCGGTGTAGAGCAGCACCGGCGGGTTGCTAATGCCAAATATCTTGAGGACCCAGGCAAGGGCGCCGGTCTTGTTGAGGATGGTCTGCCAGCCATAGGAGCGCACCACCACATTGACCAGAAGCGGCGCAAGAAGGGTGATCGTGACCAGCCGGGCAAGCGAGGGGCCGCCCCGCGCGATGGCGATGGCGAGCGGATAGGCGAACAGTGCCGTGAACAGGCTGGTGAGCAGGGCGATCCGGAGCGTGCGCAACAGGATGCGGAAGTAGAGGTCCGAGGAAAACAGCCGGACATAGTTTTCCAGCGTGAAGCCCTCGACGCTCACGCCCTCGACGACGCGGCTGGTCAGGCTGAGATGCACCATCGTCAGCACCGGCCACACGAACCAGACGGCGAGAAAGAGCACAGCCGGCGCCACGAGAACATATCCCGCCATGCGGGTGCCGGTGGCGAACTCCCAAACCTTCGCCATGCGCCGTGCGAAAGCTCCTTCCTTTGCGTTTGCTCTCAGCCTCGTAACATGCGGGGTGACGCGCTCGGGCACGTCGATGCTCTCGGTACGGCTCATCGGCGTTTTCCGTTGCAGGCGGGCGGAGGTCGCGCGGCGGACTGTCGCCCCGTCATGCAAGTCAGGTTCCGTCAATCGGCCATTGCCGTCCAGCGCAGATTAAGCAACAATCCATTCGAATAATTAGGATGGTCGGATGGCTCGCGCCTTTCTCGTTCCCGCATCGCTGCGCTATCTCGATCAGGTGGCGCGTTCGGGGTCGATCCAGAAGGCGGCGAAGGAGCTGAATATTGCGGCCTCGGCAATCGATCGGCAGATCCTGCTGCTTGAGCAGGAACTCGATGTCGAGCTGTTCGAACGGCTACCGCGCGGCATGCGCCTTACCGCTGCCGGGGATGCGCTCGTGACACTCGCCCGGCGCTGGCGCGGCGACGAACGCCGTGTGGCGGCGGAGATCAAACAGCTTCAGGGCATGGATCAGGGCCATATCCGGCTGGTGGCGATGGACAGCCACGCCAACGGCTTTCTCCCCCGCTTTGTTGAGCGCCTCGCTGCCGAGCAGCCTCGCATCTCGCTGGAGGTAGAGATCGCCAGCCCCGACGATGCCGTAACCGCGCTGCTCGCGGGAAGTGCTGACATCGCGGCGATCTTCAATCTCACGCCGCGCCGCGACGTGCATGTCCACTGGAGTGCGGATCTGCCTTTTGGCTGTGTGGTCGCTCCAAACCATCCGCTGGCAAAAGCCGAGACGGTGAGCCTTCAGGAGGTGGTGGCCCACCCCATCGCGCTACAGAGCCGAGCGCTGATGATCCGACGCTATCTCGACGCGCGCTATGGCTGGCTGTTTGCCGACCCCCAGAAGGCGCTGGTCACCAATTCGCTCCAACTGGTCAAGCAACTCGCGCGCGGTGGCCGCTACGTCGCCTTTACTTCCGAGCTCGACGCGGCCTCTGAACTGGCGGCAGGCCAACTCAGATTCTTGCCGGTCCGTGACAAGAGTGTCGAACCGCAGAGCGTGTCCATCGCCATCGATGCGAAGAAGCCGCTTTCACGCATCGGTGGAATCATCATGAATTTGCTGACATCAGAAATACAGTCGTCGTTGCAGAGCGCCCGGAAGGCTGATGCCAGCCGCGTTAGCAATATGCGGGACGAGGGAATGTCCGCTTCTTGACCGGAGGTCTGCGTCTGTTTTCTGGCGCGGCTCGCCGGCGAGGCCGACCCTCAATGGCGCGTCGCCGTCGGCGTCGGCGTCTCGCGTCACGATCTGGATCCGCCCGCCCGGGCGCAGGTGGCGGATCGCAATGTCCATCACCTGATCCTCGATCGCCCAGCCTGTTCAATGACCGGTTGAAGATCGCCGGCGAGGCTGAAAATCCGCTGACCCTACGGCTCAAGCACATCCAGGGCAGCGCACTGCCCGTGGTCGCCAACCCGCCCGATCATGACGACGACGACTGAGAGCCCGCAGGCAATGTCAATGACCGACAACAAGGCGGGGGCCACGGGCTCACCGCCCTCTTTGTTCGGGCACGTTCAGCCAAATGCGCCGGAATGACTACCCGCGGGTGGGGTATTCGGTGGGGTAGAGGAAAGCCCTCCACCATCCGTCAGCTTGAGCGCCCGCTCGCCCGGCTTGGCCCTGCGGATCTGCACATCAGTCAGCAGCATCACGTCATCCCCAGCCTACCCGGTCGCGATACCCGGTTTCTACCCGGGATTTCCCCGGCTCGACACGGATTGAAGCGAACGGATTGAACAAGGTATGCCGCCGAAATCGTGCAGGCTCAACGCATTTGGGATGGGTCAGAATATGTGCGGAAAGGTGGATGGCGGAGAGGGTGTCCGTAATATTATCCTCCTTATTCCTCCCCTATCATCTCATGAGCGTATTGTCTTTGTTGGATTTTGACGATCATCTGCCTGTCAATCTCCCAGGTCGTCCGATAGAATCTCGCGCCGAAGGTGGGGCCAATAGTGGGGCCAGAGCACCGCGATTGAGGTGCATCTGGCGGAGAGATCTGGACGGGGGCAACATGGCGCGCACACGCAACCGGCTGACCGCGAAAGGTGCAGCGGCACTTTTGGAACCCGGCCGGCACTCCGATGGCGGTGGCTTGTATCTCGTCATCGATGGAGATGGCCGCAGCGCCGATCGGCGCCGGTGGCTGTATCTGTTTCAATGGCGTGGCAAGCGGCGAGAGATGGGACTGGGCGGCTATCCGACCGTCTCCCTTGCCGAAGCGCGCAAGGCACGCGACGAGGCTGAACAGGGCGTGCGAGATGGTCGCGATCCGATCCTCGCCCGCGAGGAGGCACGCCGTGGGCGCGAACGCACGCCGACCTTCGGAGAGGCGGCGGAGGCCCTGATCGAAGCCATGCAGGACGGTTGGCGGAATGCCAAGCATCGGGCGCAATGGGGCACCACCCTGCGCACCTATTGCAAGCCGTTCTGGTCCACTCCCGTCAATGAGATCGGAACCGACGCCATCGTTGGCGCGCTGAAACCCATCTGGATTGCGAAAGCCGAAACGGCGTCACGCCTGCGTGGCCGCATCGAAGCGGTGATCGATGCGGCCCGCGCGGCAGGCCATATCCCGCCGAATGAGGCCAATCCCGCTCGCTGGCGCGGCCATCTCGACAAACTGTTGCCGAAGAAGCAGAAGTTGCAGCGCGGGCACCATCGGGCCATGCACCATGAGGCGTTGTCCACCTTCATCCGTGATCTGCGCGGCCGCCAGGCAACAGCGGCGCTCGCTTTGGAGTTCCTGATCCTGACCGCCGCTCGTTCGGGCGAGGTGCGGGACATGCGGTGGAGCGAAGTCCACCTTAGCGATCGCCTGTGGAGCGTGCCAGCCACGCGGATGAAGGCAGGCCGGGTACACCGCGTGCCGCTGTCCGGCCGGGCCGTCGAAATCCTTGAAGCCATCAAGCCGCTCTCCGAAGGCGAGACCGATCCGCTGGTTTTTCCTGGCCACAAGCCGGGCAAGCCACTCTCCATCATGGCGATGACCATGTTGCTGCGGCGAATGGGAACGGATGTCACGGTGCACGGCTTCCGCTCTGCGTTCCGCGATTTCGCCGGCGACGAGACCGGCTTTGCCCGAGAGGTCGCCGAGGCGGCGCTCTCCCACGTCATCGGCGACAAGGCCGAGCAGGCGTACCGGCGCAGCGATGCGCTCGCCAAGCGTCGGCAACTCATGGAGACATGGGCGGCCTATGTCGAGCCGAAGCCAGCGAACGAAGCAACAGCGCCAATGCTCCAGCCGGCCCATGAGCCAGTTTGACGACTTGGGTTGCCCGGACGGTCCTGAGTTCTGTCTGGCCATTGGAGGAAACGGTCATGAAGACGAAGGCGGCCGAGCCGGCGCGTGGCTCGAAAGCGCGTGGCAAGCGCACGCCCGGCCACATGATCGGACGCACAGAACCCGGCGACTGGGCACTATCGCAGGCGCAGTGGCTGAAGGTCGGCGAGGCGTATTGTCCTGCCTTCTGCTGTGCCCTTCTGGCGGAGATCGCGATCAGGGCGGCTGAGGCCGAGAGGCACGCGGACGGTCCGACGGCCTTGGCAGAGGCCCAGCAGCGCGCGACCCGGGCCAGGAACGCCTATCATCGGCATGCAAAGCTCCATGATCTGTCGGAGCGCACCATGGAGGTATGGGCTCACAAGGCTGCCGAATGGAAAGAAGCGATTACCGAAATCGTGAACCGGTACATCTCGCAGGTGAAGATGGAGGCTGAGGCGCCGCCGGTCGCCGACACGATGGCGTGGATGAGCAAGCTCGGCCGTGCGGCGGCGGATCTCCTCGCTGCCTATGAGGCGCCTCTGAATGCTAAAGCAAAGTCCCTGGTCCGCGCCGATCTCGAGCGAGCCATGGGTGGCGCTCCGCGTTACCAAGACGTGCCAGATGAGGCATTGGCAGACGTGGCACAGGCAGAAATCGCTCTGGACGAGTTGATCGAGGCTGCGGAAACGCAGGAGCATCGCGAAGTCCTTATGGCTGAGCGGGATGCATTGAGCCGAAACCTCGAAGAATCTGCAGTTGACTCGATTCGGCTCAGCGAGGTGATGGATGGGGTCCGCCAGATCGTGTTTTACGCGAGCGACGTGGCGAAAAATCTTGATGATGAGCCCGCCTTCGTCGATGGCTCGGCATGGGCGCGGTGGATCATCGATCTCACGGGGTTCTGCAAGTGGGCAGGTTTGCCGATCAGTGCCGGCCGGGAGTTGCGTGTGAATGGAGAGCCTTCCGAGTTCGTCGCACTGGTGAACGCCCTGACAGATACGCTGCCGCCGGGTTGTTCCCGGCATGAGACGACGCGGGCCGCGCTCGCCAAGGCGATCGGCGAAGCGCGAAAGAAGGCAGACAACCTCAGGAAGGCACGCGAAGCCGCCGAGGCGTGACGATTGCCGGTCCCTCGCCGTGCAAGGCAGGGACGCGAATGTCGGACCCTCCTGATGTTTCGCGTCCCGCGCGTCCGGGACAAGCTGGTCTAACTGGGAGGCCTCTCGAAGAACCGGGGAGGCTCCCATGCCTATCGTTCATTCTGCCACGAAGGCCCAAGCTGAGGATCTCCGCAAGGAGGTCTTCACGCTCAGGCAATTACACCATGTCTTCGCCATCCCACCCTCAAGTGCCTATCGCTACATGGCCGAAGGCCGGTTGCAGTCGATCAAGATCGGCGGTCGGCGTCTTGTCCGCCGCGCCGATGTTGAGACCTTCCTGGCGGTGCAGGCCGGGGAGGACCGGCGATGAGTGCCGAATGTGACGCGCAGCCCGGTGACACGACCGCGCCGAGCGAGCCTGAGCAGACCCTCTACCCTGGCCCGGATCTTACCGGTGAGCCGCCAAACGGTTCCAGGATCCTGCCTGACGCGGGTGAGCTGTTTCGTGACGATGAGGGGCGGCCGT
>NZ_JACICD010000016.1 GCF_014195655.1 Ancylobacter tetraedralis | reverse complement strand
GATCGCAACGTGCAGAACCGCACCATCTCGCTGGTATTCGCCGTCGAGGAAGGGCCGCGCGTCTATATCGAGCGCATCGAGATCCGCGGCAACACTCGCACCCGCGACTGGGTCATCCGGCGCGAGTTCGATCTCGCCGAGGGCGATGCCTATAACCGCGTGCTGATTGACCGGGCCGAGCGGCGGCTGCGCAATCTCGGCTACTTCAAGGACGTGAAGATCACCACGGAGCCCGGCACCGCGCCGGATCGCGTGATCCTGGTGGTTCAGGTCGACGACCAGCCGACGGGTGACTTCTCGATCTCGGGTGGCTACTCGACCTCGGACGGCTTCATCGGCGAAGTGGCGATCTCGGAGAAGAACTTCCTCGGTCGTGGCCAGTATGTGCGTCTGGCCGGCACGCTGGGTCAGAACACCCAGGGCGTGGACTTCAGCTTCACCGAGCCGTATTTCCTCGATTACCGCGTCGCCGCCGGCTTCGACCTCTATTGGAAGCAGACCAGCGCGACCAGCTACAGCCCGTATGACACCAGCACGGCGGGTGGCACTCTGCGCGTATCGCTGCCGCTGACCGACGAGTTGACCCTGGGCCTGCGCTACAGCCTGTACCAGAAGGAAATCTCGATCGACACGAGCGATTACTACTACTACGGTAAGATCTCGTGGGCGCTGCTTGAGGTGAACAATGATCCGGCGCTTACCTCTGCCGTCGGCTACACGCTCACCTACAACATGCTCGACAACAACATCGATCCGACCAACGGCTATCTGCTCGAACTGAAGCAGGACCTTGCCGGTCTCGGTGGCGACGTCGACTATATCAAGACTACATTCGACTCGCGGTTCTACTTCCCGGTTTACGGCGACGTGGTGCTGATGCTGCGCGGCCAGGCGGGTAACATCGCCTCGTGGGGTGGTCAGGACCTGCGTATCCTGGACAACTTCTTCAAGGGTCCGGATATTGTCCGCGGCTTCGCTCCCAACGGCATTGGTCCGCGTGACTTGGCCTCGGGTATCGACGGCTCCGATCCGGATGCGCTGGGCGGCACGCTTTACTGGGGTACGACCGCGGAAGTGCAGTTCCCGCTCACCTTCCTGCCGAAGGATCTGGGCATGAAGGGTGCTGTGTTCGCGGATGCCGGCTCGCTGTGGGACTATCAGGGCCAGACGACCTTCCCGAATATTGCGGGATGGCAGAACAATCTGGTCGACTGCTCCGCGCTGCCGGGTTCCAGCACCAAGGGCATGAACAATGTCTGCGTCGCCGACAGCGACTCCATCCGCTCCTCGGTCGGTGTCAGCTTGATCTGGAAGTCGCCCTTCGGCCCGCTGCGCTTCGATTACGCCTGGGCGCTTTCGAAGGAGGCTTACGACCAGACGCAGGCTTTCCGCTTCAGCGGTGGCACCCGCTTCTGATAGGCTAGACATAGTCTGGCGAGCGCGGCGGCCCGGTCATCCGGGCCGCCGGTTCATTTTGGACGGGTAGCGATACGGCATCGAAATGAGCGATCCGGTTTTTCATCCGGCCGTGGAGCCGATGACGCTTGATGACATCTGCGCGCTGGTCCAGGGCAAGGCGGCGTGGGCAGGTGCCGCGCGTCCGCTGAATGGCGTGGCTTCGCTCGACGAGGCGGGGCCCTCCGACATCGCCTTCATGGATGGCCTGAAATTCGTGCCGCAACTGCGCGCGACCCGGGCCGGCGCCTGTCTCGTTTCCGCACGCTTCGCCTCCGAGGTTCCTTCGTGCACCGCCGCGATCGTGGTGGCCCGGCCGTTTCCCGCCTTCGTTGTGGTGGCGCGGCGCTTCTATGCCGATCTGCTGCGTCCCGAGACGATTTTCGGCCAGGTCGGCATCGCCGCCGGGGCGGTGGTTCATCCGCAGGCGCGCATCGAGGATGGCGTCACGATCGATCCCGGCGCTGTGGTAGGGCCCGATGCCGAGATTGGCGCCGGCACGCTGGTTTCCTCTGGCGCCATCATCGGGCCGGGCGTGCGCATCGGCCGCGACTGCTCGATCGGCGCGGGCGCGAGCCTGCTGCACGCGCTGCTCGGCAACCGCGTCATCATCCATCCGGGCGCGCGTATCGGGCAGGATGGTTTCGGTTATCTCGGCGGCGCGCGGGGGCACGCCAAGATTCCGCAGATCCGGCGAGTCATCCTGCAGGACGATGTCGAGATCGGCGCCAACACCACGGTCGATCGCGGCGGCCTGCGCGACACGGTGATCGGCGAAGGCAGCAAGATCGACAATCTCGTGCAGATCGCGCACAACGTGGTGATCGGCCGGCACTGCATCGTGGTGTCGCAGGCCGGCATTGCCGGCAGCGCGACGCTGGGTGACTTCGTCGTGCTGGGGGGGCAGGTCGGCGTCATCGGCCATGTGACGATCGGCGACGGCTCCCGCATTGCCGCCACGAGCAATGTGAAGGACGACGTGCCTGCGGGCGTGGAATGGGGCGGCTCGCCCGCCAAGCCCATGCGCGAGTGGTTCAAGGAGGTCATGGCCGTCCAGCGGCTCGGCCGGGGTGACCTTGCGCCAGGCCGCCAACAAAAGGACAGTGAAGGGAATGGACGTCCAGGTTGAAACCAAGGGCGAGACGGCGACGCTGGGGACGGCGGATATCTCGCGCATTCTCGCGACGCTGCCGCATCGCTACCCGTTCCTGATGGTCGACCGCATCGTCGATATCGATGGCGACCGGCATGCCATCGGCATCAAGAACGTCACCGCCAATGAGCCCCATTTCCAGGGGCATTTTCCCGACAATCCGGTGATGCCGGGTGTGCTGATCCTGGAAGGCATGGCGCAGACGGCGGGCACGATCTGCCTCTGGCAGTACCCCGTCGAAAATGCGTCGCCGCTGGTTTATTTCATGACCATCGACAAGGCGAAGTTCCGCCGCCCGGTCGTGCCGGGCGATGTGCTCGAATACCATATGACGAAGCTCACCAAGCGCCGTAACATGTGGTGGTTCCGCGGCGAGGCAAAGGTCGACGGTCAGTTGGTGGCCGAGGCCGAAGTGAGCGCGATGATCGCGGCTCGGGCAGGCAAATAATGAGCAGTGTTTCCATCAAGATCGATTCTTCCGCGCGTGTCGAGGAGGGGGCGGTTCTCGCGGACGGCGTCGAAATCGGGCCTTTCTGCACGGTCGGGGCCCATGTCGTGCTGGAGGCCGGTGTCCGGCTGGTCTCGCATGTCGCGGTAGCGGGCCACACGACCATCGGGGCGAACTCGGTGGTCTATCCTTTCGCCTCGCTGGGCTTTCCCCCGCAATCCTATCACTACAAGGGCGAGCCGAGCCGTCTCATCATCGGCCGCGACTGCGTCATCCGCGAGCATGTGACGATGAATATCGGCACGGCTGGTGGCAGCATGGAGACGCGGGTCGGCGATCGCTGCATGTTCATGGTGGCCAGCCATGTCGCGCATGATTGCGTGGTCGGATCGCGCGTGACATTCGCCAATAACGCGACGCTCGGCGGCCATGTCACGGTCGGCGACGATGTGTTCATCGGCGGTCTGGCCGCGGTGCATCAATATGCGCGCGTCGGCGACGGGGCGATGGTCGGCGGCATGTGCGGGGTGCATTTCGACATCATCCCGTTCGGCCTGATGATGGAGGGCCATCCCGGCCTGCGTTCGCTCAACTATACCGGCCTGAAGCGCCGTGGCTTTTCACTGCTGCAGCGGCGTCAGCTGCAGAGTGCCTATCGTGAGCTCTTCTATGGCGCGGGCACGCTGGCCGAGCGCACGGACCGCGTGGCGGAGCATTTCGCGGACGATGCGAATGTGATGCACGTGGTGACGTTCGTCCGCGGCGCGGGCAAGCGCCGGCTGACCGTCCCCGCCGATGCGGCCGATCATGGCGAGCCGGACGTCGCCTGAGGCCGCCGCCCACGCGGAACGGGGGGCGCTCGCCGTCATTTGCGGCGGCGGCACCTTCCCGCTGGCCGTGGCGGAGGCGGCGCGCCGCGCGGGGCGCGAGGTCGTGCTGTTTCCCGTGCGCGGCTTCGCGGACATCCCGTTGGAAGGTTGGCCGCATGTATGGGTGCCGATCGGGCAGTTCGGTCGGCTGAAACGGGAGTTGCGCCGCCACGGATGCCGCGACGTGGTGCTCATCGGCAATGTGCTCCGTGTGCGCATCCGGGATATCCGGTTCGACTGGACGACGCTCACCATGCTGCCGCGCGTGTTCAGCATGCTGCGGGGCGGCGATGACCATCTGTTGAAAAGCGTTGCCCGCATTTTCGAGGAAGCCGGCTTCCGGCTGCTCGGTGCCCATGAGGTGGCACCGGAAATCCTGATGCCTCCCGGCCAGCTTGGTGCGGTTGCCCCGACCGAGGGAGAGCTTGGCGATATCGAGGTGGGGCGCCACGCACTGACGGTCACGGGGCCGCTGGATATCGGGCAGGGGCTGGTGGTGATGAGCCGGCATATCGTGGCGATGGAGGCGGCCGAGGGCACGGATCTGATGCTGGCGCGCATCGCCGAGCTGCGCCGCATTGGCCGCATCACGCGACCGGCGCGCTGCGGGGCACTGGTGAAGCTGCCCAAGGCCGGGCAGGATCGCCGGCTCGACATGCCCTCGCTGGGCGTGCGCACCGTGGAGGGCGCGGCGCGCGCCGGTCTGGCCGGCATCGCGGTCGAAGCCGGCGGCGTTATCGTCGCCGATGTCGCGGCTCTTGTGCGCGCGGCGGACGAGGCCGGGCTGTTCATTTACGGCCTTGAGCCGCCGACGGAGACCAAGCGATGAGCGGCGACCAGACCGTGAGCGGCGGGGACATTCTGCGCGGGGACCCGGCGCCGGCGCGGCCGCTCGATGTGTTCGTCGTGGCGGGCGAAGAATCGGGCGACACGCTGGCGGCCGGGTTGATGGCGGAGATGAGGGCGCTTCATCCGGCGGGCGTGCGTTTCCGCGGTGTCGGTGGCGGGCGCATGCAGGCGCAGGGGCTGACCTCGCTGTTTCCCATGGATGAGATCACCGCCATGGGCTTTGCTCAGGTGATTGCCGGCCTGCCGCGGATCCTGCGCCGCATGGGGCAGACGGTCGACGCCATCGTCGCGCAGCCGCCCGATATCCTGGTTCTTGTCGACGCGCCCGATTTCACCCATCGGGTGGCACGCAAGGTTCGCGCGCGCCTGCCCGATCTGCGGGTCGTGAAATATGTCGCGCCGACCGTGTGGGTGTGGCGACCCGGCCGGGCGAAGGCCATGGCACCGGATGTCAACCGGGTGCTGGCGATCCTGCCATTCGAGCCTGAGGTCATGCGTGCTCTGGGCGGCCCGCCGACCACCTATGTCGGCCATCCTCTGCTCGGCAGCCTCGATACGCTGCGCCCGAACGCGGCGGAAGCGGAGCGCCGCGTCGCTTCACCGCCGATCGTGCTGGTGCTGCCCGGCAGCCGGCGGGCGGAGCTGGTCCGGCTCGGCGACGCCTTTGGCGAGGTGCTGGGCCGGCTGAAGCAGCGCATTCCCGATGTCGAGCTGATATTGCCGACCCTCCCGCGCCGGCTGGCGCAGGTGGAGGAGACGGTGGCGCGCTGGCCGGTGCCGGTGCGCGTCGTGGTGGACGAGGCGGAGAAACTCGCCGCCTTCCGCATCGCCCGCGCGGCACTGGCGGCATCCGGCACGGTGACGCTGGAACTGGCGCTGGCCGGCATCCCGACGGTGGCGGCCTATCGCGTGCCCTGGCTGGAGGGGCGCATCGTGCCCTTCTTCATCAAGGTGAAGACGGCGATCCTGCCCAATCTCATCCTCGGCGAGCCGGCGGTGGCGGAATATCTGCAATGGCATATCGACCCGCCGGCCATGGCGGAGAAGCTCGCCGGTCTGGTCACCGGCGGCGAGGGGCGGGAGGCGCAGCTGGGCGCCTTTGCCCGCCTGGATGCGGTGCTGGGTACGGGAGGCGAGCCGCCCAGCCGTCGCGCGGCGCATGCCGTGCTGGACATGCTGCGATAGGCCTCCCGCGCCGCTTGGTGAAGTCGGCTTCCGCGAGAACGAGCGGGCCGCCATCGGACCATCGCTCTCGACGCGGTCTCCTCGCGCGCGTCGCTATCCCCGTCGCCCGACAGCGCCCCGAAATGAAAACCCGCCCTCCGGTTGGGAGGGCGGGGTTTGATCGGTAACCGGGGCCGCCGGCGAGAGGCTTGCCCTCACGGGCGGCGGATCGTCGGCGGGCGTTCAGCCAGGCCAGCTCACCGGCGGGTGGCGGTTCACTTGCGGCGGGCGATCGGCACGTAGTCGCGCTGCGGCGCGCCGGTATAGAGCTGGCGCGGGCGGCCGATGCGCTGGCCGGGATCCTCGATCATTTCCTTCCACTGGCCGATCCAGCCCACGGTGCGGGCGAGGGCGAACAGCACGGTGAACATGGAGGTCGGGAAGCCCAGTGCGCGCAGCGTGATGCCCGAGTAGAAATCGATGTTCGGGTACAGCTTGCGCTCGACGAAATACTCGTCCTGCAGCGCGATACGCTCCAGTTCGACCGCGATGTCGAGCAGCGGGTCGTCCTTGATGCCGAGTTCGCCGAGCACCTCATGGCAGGTCTTCTGCATGATCTTGGCGCGCGGATCGTAGTTCTTGTAGACGCGGTGGCCGAAGCCCATCAGGCGGAACGGATCGTTCTTGTCCTTGGCCCGCTTGATATATTCGGGAATGCGCTCCACCGAGCCGATCTCGCCCAGCATTTTCAGCGCCGCCTCGTTGGCGCCGCCATGCGCGGGCCCCCACAGGCAGGCGATGCCGGCGGCGATGCAGGCGAAGGGATTGGCGCCGGAGGAGCCGGCGAGGCGCACGGTGGAGGTGGAGGCGTTCTGCTCGTGGTCGGCGTGCAGGATGAAGATGCGGTCAATCGCGCGGGAGAGGATCGGGTTGACCTTGTAGTCCTCGCACGGCACCGAGAAGCACATGCGCAGGAAGTTCGAGGCGTAGTCCAGGTCGTTCTTGGGGTACACGAAAGGCTGGCCGATCGAGTATTTATAGGCCATCGCCGCCAGGGTCGGGATCTTCGCGATCATCCGGATCGAGGCGATCATGCGCTGCTGTGGGTCGGCGATGTCGATCGAGTCGTGATAGAAGGCCGACAGCGCGCCGACGGAGGCCACCAGCACCGCCATCGGATGGGCGTCGCGGCGGAAGCCGTGGAAGAAGCGGCTCATCTGCTCATGCACCATGGTGTGGCGCGTGACGCGGTAATCGAAATCGGCCTTCTGCGCCGCGGTGGGAAGCTCCCCGTAGAGCAGGAGATAGCAGGTCTCCAGGAAGTCGCCGCTCTCGGCCAGCTGCTCGATCGGATAGCCGCGATAGAGCAGAACGCCCTCGTCGCCGTCGATATAGGTGATGGAGCTTTCGCAGGAAGCGGTGGAGGTGAAGCCCGGGTCGTAGGTGAATAGTCCAGTCTGGCCGTAGAGCTTGCCGATATCGACAACCTCAGGGCCGATGGTGCCCTGCCGGATCGGGAGTTCCCAGCTTTGGTCGCCGATGGTGAGTGTGGCAGATGTCGCCGAAGTGCCGTTTATGGCGTCCATGCGGGGTCTCCCTGAGCATATGGAACCGAGGTTACGGTGCGCGAGTGGCGGGCGTGGCGCCGTGCCTTTGGACTTCTGACTGGAGGCGGTGATGTGCCTCGTTACGGCCCGGTTGGGGAAGTCGTACCGGTTTCGCCCATCGCTCGCAAGCGCAGCGAAGGAGGTATTGAGCTGAGGCCGGAATCCTTGTCTATGCAGCCTTTCGTCCTTTCGCAGGCGCGATAGCGAGGCCCTCGTAAGGGCCCAGCGCGCTCACGGCGCGGCAATGCCCGTCGTCTGGTCGGCAAGGCGCGCCAGCGTTTCGTCTTTCCCAAGCACCGCCAGCACGTCGAAAATGCCCGGCGAGGTCGTGCGTCCGGTCACGGCCGCGCGCAGCGGCTGTGCGAGCGCCCCGAGCTTCACGCCCTTTTCCTCCGCCACGGCGCGCACGGCGCCCTCGGTGGTGGCGGCGTCCCACGCGGCAAGGGTGCCGAGCCGGTCCGCGGCAACGGCGAGCAGGGCGCGGGCGTCCGTGGTCAGCAGCGCGCTCGCCTTGTCTTCCAGCGCGAAGGGGCGCGATTTCCAGATATAGGCGGCGCTGTCGATCAGCTCGACCAGCGTCTTGGCGCGCTCCTTCAGCCCCGGCATGGCGGCGAGCAACTGGGCGCGGCGGGCGGGCGTGAGCGCGGCGGCGATCTCCGCCCCTTCCGGCAGGTGGGGCAGCAACTGGTCGATCGCCGCGAGCAGTTCCTCGTCCGGCGTCGCGCGCATGTAGAGCCCGTTGATGCTCTCCAGCTTGGCGAAATCGAAGCGCGCGGCGGAACGGCCGACGCGATCGAGGTCGAACAGCGTGCTCATCTCGTCGGTTGAGAAGATCTCCTGGTCGCCATGGCTCCAGCCCAGCCGTACCAGATAGTTGCGCAGCGCCGCCGGCAGGTAGCCCATGGCGCGATAGGCATCGACGCCGAGCGCGCCGTGGCGCTTCGACAGCTTGGCCCCGTCCGGCCCGTGGATCAGCGGGATATGCGCCATGGTCGGCACCTGCCAGCCGAGCGCATGGTAGATCTGCGTCTGGCGCGCGGCATTGGTGAGGTGGTCGTCGCCGCGGATGATATTGGTGACGCCCATGTCATGGTCGTCGACGACAACGGAGAGCATGTAGGTCGGCGTGCCATCCGAGCGCAGCAGCACGAGGTCATCGAGTTCCTTGTTCTGGAACACGACGCGGCCCTGCACGAGATCCTCGATCACCGTCTCGCCCTCGGTCGGTGCCTTGAGGCGGATCGCCGGCCTGGCATTGGCGGGGCGTTCGGCGGGGTCGCGGTCGCGCCAGCGCCCATCATAGCGCGGCGCGCGGCCTTCTCGGCGGGCGCTCTCGCGCATCTCTTCCAGTTCGGCGGCGGTGGAGAAGCACGGATAGGCCCGGCCGGCGGCGAGCATCTGCTCCACCGCCTCGCGGTGCCGCTCGGCGCGGGCGAACTGGTAGATGACGTCGCCCGACCAGTCGATGCCGAGCCATTTCAGCCCGTCGATGATGGCGTCGATCGCCTCGGGGGTCGAGCGCTGGCGGTCGGTATCCTCGATGCGCAGCAGCATCCTTCCTCCTTTGGCCCGGGCGTAGAGCCAGTTGAACAGCGCGGTGCGCGCGCCGCCAATATGCAGGAAGCCGGTGGGGGAGGGAGCGAAGCGGGTGACGACGGTCTCGGGCATGGTTCTTCCGTCTCGCGCCGGATGGAACTGGCGCGGCAAAACAGGGCGGACGCGGCAAGGCGTGGCGGACGCGAGACGTGCGTGTACCATAGGTGGTCGACCGGGGAAAAGGCGATGCGCGGCCTTGTGAAAGGCCGAGGCAGGCGGATGGCGTGCAAATCGGGGCGGGGGCCCGTGCAGGACGATAGAGGGTGGCAGCCGGAAGGGGCGCCGGAACGGGTGCCGCACCGCAGCGGCGGGCATGATGACCGTCCCGGTGGAGGGCTGCCTGCCGCGCGCCCCATGGCGAGGGCGATCGCGCTCGCCACCGGCCGGCGGGAGCCGCTCCTTGCGCTCCGGCGGCCGCGCCTGCCCTCGCTGGAAGGACTGGTGGAGGGTTTCGCCGGCCTCCTCACACGAGAAATCGATGATCGCCGCGGCTTCCTGTTCCTGCCCGTCGCCGTGGCGGCAGGGGCCGCGCTCTATTTCGGTGCGCCCAACGAGCCGTTGCCCTATGCCGCGCCGCTGTCGGCCGTGGTACTCGCCGCCCTCGCCATGGCGGCGCGGGCGCGGCCCTTCGCCTTCCACGTTCTCGCCCTGCTCGCGGCGCTCGCCGCCGGTTTCGCGCTGGCCTCCATCCAGGTGCAGCGCATGGCTCATCCGCTGCTGGCCACGCCAATGGCCGGAGTGGAGATTGCCGGCTTCGTCGAGGTGGCCGAGCAGAGGGCGCGTGGCAGCCGGATCACGCTGGCGCTGACGCGTTTCGGCCGCGAGGCGCGCGCAGATGAGGGGGGCCGAGTTGGGGCGCGCGGGCGCGTGGGTTTGCCGCGCGAAGGGCCGGAGCGCTTGAGTTTCGTGCAGCCCACGCGCGTACGGGTGACGCTCGCCACGCGCGAGCCGCCGGCCGTCGGCGCTCATGTGCGGCTCCTTGCCAACCTCGCCCCGCCGCCCGGACCCGCCTATCCCGGAGGCTTCGATTTCGGCCGGGCGATCTGGTTCGACGGCATCGGGGCCACGGGCTTTGCCCTCGGCAAGGCGCAGCCGAGCCCGCCGCCCAGCGCGGCGCCGCTCGCGCTCTCCTTCGCCGCCTGGTTGGGTGCGACGCGCCAGTCCATTGCCGCGCGCATCCGGGCGGTGCTTTCGGGGGCGGAGGCGGGAATCGCCGTCGCCCTTGTCACCGGGCTGCGCGACGCGGTGCCGGAGGCCGTGGAGGAGAGCATGCGCGTTGCCGGCCTCTCCCATATCCTGTCGATTTCCGGCCTGCATATGGCGCTGGTGGCGACCACCGTGTTCTTCTTGGTGCGGGCACTGCTGGCGCTTGTTCCGGAGCTGGCGCTGCGCTACCCCATCAAGGCTTGGGCGGCGCTGCCGGCGGCGCTGGCGGCCACCTACTATCTGATGCTGTCGGGCGCCGAGGTGCCGACGCAGCGCTCCTATGTCACGACGCTTATCGTACTCGCCGGGGTGGCGCTCGGTCGGCCGGCGCTCACCCTGCGCACGCTGGCGCTGGCGGCGCTGGCGGTGATGACGCTGACCCCCTGGGCGATCCTCGATCCCGGCGCGCAGATGTCCTTCGCCGCCACGCTCGCGCTGATCGCGGCCTATGAGAGGTGGGGACATCTCGTCGCCGCGCCGGCCGCCAGCACGCCGGCGGGGCGCTGGCTTGGCCTGCCGGTGCGCTATGTCGCGGCGTTGGTGCTGACCTCGCTGGCCGCCGGGCTGGCCACCGCGCCCTTCGCCGCCTTTCATTTCCAGCGGTTGGCGCCGCTCAGCCTGCTCGCCAATCTCGCGGCGATGCCGGTTGTGTCCTTCATCGTCATGCCGGCCGGGCTCGGCGGCGCCCTGCTGCTGCCTTTCGGCTGGGACCCGCCCGCCTGGATCCTCATGGGCTGGGGCATCCAGATGATGGACGCCATCGCCGATTGGGTCGCCGCCATGCCGGGGGCCGATCGCGGCATTCCCGCCATGCCGCTCGCCAGCCTCGGCCTGTTGAGCCTTTCCCTCGCGCTCGGCTGCCTGCTGCGCACGCGACTAGTGCTGGTGGTGCCGGCGCTGGCTGGCGCGGCGCTGATAGCCTATGCCGCCGCGCCGCATCCCGACGTGCTGATCGATCGGGACGGGCGCACCGTGGCGGTGCGCGGCGCGGATGGGCGCCTCGCCATCATGGGCGATCGCGACGCGGGGGTGGCCAGACGCTTCGCGGTCGAGCAGTGGCTGAGCGCGGAAGGCGAGCGCGGCCGCGCCGGCGCGGCGGATCTGACAGCGCGGGCTGCCTGCGATCCGCTCGGCTGCACGCTCCCCGATGCACGGGGCGACCCCGTGGCGCTCTCGCGCAACCCGGCCTCGCTGGAGGAGGATTGCCGACGCGCCATCCTGCTGGTGACGAACCAACCGCCGCCGGCCGATTGCGCGGCAACGGTGATCCGGATCGATCCGCGCCAGAGCCTTGCCGGCCACGCCGTGTTCCGAACCGCGAAAGGAGGTTGGCGGCTCGACGGGGATGCCGCGAGCGGCACGCGCCCCTGGCAGGTACCGAGTTCCGCGGCCCAACCCGCCATCTCGCTGGCGGTGCCCATGGCTCTGTCGCGCGAGGAAGACCCACGTTCCACTGGGCCAGGCGCAGCCAACGGTGCGCCGCCATCATTCACAGCAACCGAGCGCGCGGCGGCGCTGGACAGGTATCTCGAAAGCCCCGCCGGCCCCGATGTCGACAGGACCGGCGATCGGCTGCCGGCGGATGGCCCGCATGGCGACAAGCAGGCCACCCAACAACCCGCCGCCGAGCGTTCTCCTGCCCCTCAGTCCATTGCCGGCAAATCATCGCTCGAAGAATCATCTGCCGATGAATCGTCCGCCGACGATTCATCTGCCCCCGGCACGAACCTCGAATAGACGGTGCTCCAGGCGATCCGCTTCCGCTGCCGCCCGCATTCGCGGCGCCCGTGCGGATTGCCTTGCCATCGAAAACGTCGGCTCACAACCTGACGCTGCCCGGCGGAGATGCGTCAACGCACGCCGGAAACCCTCGGCCAACGTCTCACGTCACGCCAGAATGACCCACATAAGCATACCTGCCGCGGCCGCCCACCGCCGGCATGCGAGGGCGCCTCAGTAGCGGCGGAAAAGGCCGACCAGTCGCCCCTGGATGCGCACCCGGTCCGGCCCGAAGATGCGGGTCTCATAAGCCGGATTGGCCGCTTCCAGCGCGATGGAGGCGCCCTTGCGGCGCAGGCGCTTCAGCGTCGCTTCCTCGTCATCGATCAGTGCCACGACGATCTCACCGGTATTGGCGGTCTCGCCCTTGCGGATCAGCGCGAGGTCGCCGTCGAAAATACCGGCTTCGATCATCGAATCACCCCGCACCTCCAGCGCGAAATGCTCGCCGCCGGCGACGAGGTCCGGCGGCATGTTGACGGTGTTGTCTCGCGACTGGATGGCGGCAATGGGCGAGCCGGCGGCGATGCGGCCGACCAGCGGAACGGGCACCGCGCGCGGCGCCGAATCATCTTCCGGCGCGGCAGGGCGCTGGCGGCCGAGCCCGCTGCCGCTCACGACGCTCGGCGTGAAGCCGCGGGCCGGGGCGGGACGCGACGGCTGGGCGTCCTCGGGCAGGCGCAGAACCTCGAGCGCGCGGGCGCGGTTTGGCAGGCGGCGGATGAAGCCGCGCTCCTCCAGTGCCGTGATGAGGCGGTGGATGCCGGATTTCGACCGCAGATCGAGGGCCTCCTTCATCTCCTCGAAGGAGGGCGGCACGCCATCGCGCTTCAGCCGCTCGTCGATGAAGAGCAGTAGCTCGTGCTGTTTGCGGGTCAGCATGGATTTCGGTCCGTCCTACGGCGCAAAAGGAAACAAATCACGAACAAACACTATCCGTTCTTTTTGTGTTCCACAACCGGTAAAGGGACGCCTAACGCGCGCCACCCGTCGGCCCGAATCCGGCGCGGTGTATGCAACGACTTTCTCTTTGCCTATCGGGCATGCATAATCGACGTAGCTTCATGAAAGGTGCGCTTTGATCGGAACCATTGCAGAGATTGTCGCCGCCCATCGCTCCGGGCGGGTGCGACCGGCCGAGACCGTGGCGCGATGCCTTTCGCTCATCGAGCGCCAGGACGACCCCGCCATCTTCACCACGCTGGCCGATGCGGGCGCCATTGCGAGCGCGCTGAAGCAGCTGGAGGGGGCCGATCCGGCGAACCTGCCGCTTTACGGCGTGCCCTTCGCGGTGAAGGACAATATCGACGTTGCTGGCCTTCCGACGACCTGCGCCTGCCCCGAATTCGCCTATGACGCGACGCGGGACGCGGCGGCCGTGGCGCGGCTGCGCCGGGCGGGCGCCATTGTCATCGGCAAGACCAATCTTGACCAGTTCGCCACCGGGTTGAACGGCACGCGCTCGCCCTATGGCATCCCGCGCAACGCGATGCGGGCCGATCTGGTGCCGGGCGGTTCGAGTTCCGGCTCGGCCGTGGCGGTGGCGGCCGGGCTGGTGCCCTTCGCGCTCGGTACCGATACGGCCGGCTCAGGCCGCGTGCCGGCGGGGCTCAACAACATTGTCGGCCTGAAGCCGAGCCTCGGGCTCGTCTCCACGCGCGGCGTCGTGCCGGCCTGCCGCTCGCTGGACTGCGTGTCGGTCTTCGCGCTCACCGTGGCCGATGCGCTCGCCGCTACCCGCGTCATGGCGGCGCCCGATGAGGCCGATCCGTTCTCGCGCGCCCTGCCGCTGGCGCCGGCCGGCAGCTTTCCGGCCCGCGCGCAGGTCGGCGTGCCGCGGGCGCAGGACCGGATCAGCTTCGGCGATCGGCTGGCGGAGGCGGCGTTCCGCGCGGCGGTCGGGCGCATGGCCAGGCTGGGCGCGACCATCGTCGAGATCGACATGGAACCGTTCTTCGAGACGGCGCGGCTGCTTTATGAGGGGCCGTGGGTGGCCGAGCGCCTCGCCGCGGTCGGCGGGTTCCTGGAGGCGCGGCCGCAGGCCTTTCACCCCGTGGTGCGCTCCATCATCGAGCAGGGACGAGGGCTGAGCGCGGTGGACGCGTTCCGCGGCCAGTACCGTCTCGCGGAACTGCGCGTGCAGGCCCGCGAGGCGCTGACCGGGCTCGATGCGCTGATGGTGCCCACGATGCCGACCGTCTTCACGGTCGAGCAGATGCAGAGCGAACCCGTCAAGTTCAACAGCCAGCTCGGCGTCTACACCAATTTCGTCAATCTTCTGGATATGTGCGCCCTCGCGGTGCCCTCGGAAATCCGCCCCGATGGCGCGCCGGCCGGCATCACGCTGCTCGCACCGGCGGGACGCGATGCCCATCTCGCCGCGCTCGGCGGCGCGTTCCACGCCGATACCGGGCTGTCGCTGGGCGCGACCGGTGCGTCGCTGCCGGCTCAGCCGGCGCTTGCCCCGCGGCCCGCGCCTGGCTTCTTCGAGGTGGCGCTGTTCGGCGCGCATCTGTCGGGTCTGCCGCTCAATGGGGAAGTGATCGAATCGGGCGGCGTGTTCGTGCGCGAAGCCCGCACGACGGGCGATTACCGGCTCTATCTACTGCCGGAGGGGCGGGTGCGCCGACCCGGCTTGCTGCGCGGGCGTCCCGGCGGCGGCGCGGCGATCGCGTGCGAGATATGGGCGCTGCCGGCGGCGGCGTTCGGCAAGCTGGTAGCCGGCATTCCCGGGCCGCTGGGCGTGGGCACCGTGCATCTCGATGACGGCTCGGATGTGAAGGGCTTCCTCATGGAAGCGGCGGCGGCCGAAGCGGCGCGCGACATCACGGTCTTTGGCGGGTGGCGCAATTTCCTCGCCGACGAGGCGGCAAGGCGGGCCGACAGCGCGCTGGCCAGTGGCTGAGGCGCCCGCCAGCGTGGAAGGCAGCACAACGCCCGGCGATCACACGCTCTGGGCGTATTGCTCGTAAGCGTCATGGACAATGGCGATGTGGTGGCGCATGGCGAGCGCCGCGCCATCGCGGTCGCCGCGCAGGATGGCGGTGACGACGCGCTCGTGCTCGGTATGCGACAGGGCGAGGCGGCCGAGGGCGCGGAACTGGGCGCGGCGGAAGGGTGAAAGCCGCCGCCGCGTGCCGACCGTGATCTCGATGAGGTAGTCGTTATGGCTGCCGGCATAGATCGAGGTGTGGAACTGCTCGTTGGCCTCGCGATAGGCGGCGAAATCGCCCTGCCGCATCATCTCACTCATGGCGGCATGCAGCTCTTCCAGCGCGCGGCGCTCCTGCGGCGTCATGTTCAGGCCTGCCAGGCCCGCGCACAGCGCCTCCAGCTCCGCCATCACATCGAACATGTTCTGCAGCCGCTCGACGGACGGGCGCGCGACGATGGCGCCGCGATGGGGCCGGCTGTCCACCAGCCCGGAAGCGGCGAGTTCGCGGATCGCCTCGCGCACGGGCGTGCGCGACACGCCGAAGCGTGCCGCCAACGCCGTCTCGTCCAGCGTGGTTCCTGGCGGTAGCCGCCCACGGGTGATCTCGTCGGCCAGTTGCAGACGCAGTTCCTCGGTGCGCGTCACGCGCGGGGCGCGCGGCGAGGGGGTATCACCGGGGGGCCGTATGGGCAGGACAGACATAGGCAGCAGACTATCGCTCGGCAGGATGAATCGCCGCGGGGAGATTGCCACGGCGCGCATGGTTTATCACGGGATGGCGCGCGTGGCTCAGCCGGCCGGTTCGTCGATCAGGCTCACATGGGCGGCGACCACCTTCCACCCCTGCGGTGTGCGCATCCAGGTCTGCATCTGGCGGCCGACCTTTCCGGGTGCGGAGGCGCGGCGGAACAGCGTCGCGGCCACCGCCATGTCCCGCCCGTAGGTGGTGATCACCGTGCCGTCCAGCGCGCGCTCCAGCCCCACCGCGGCGCGCGCCGCGCGGAAGGCGCGAATGGCCTCGATGCCGTAGAGATTCTCGGTCCCGCCATAGCGGATGGTGCTCGGGTGGTCCCAGAACAGCGCATCGAGGGCGGCGACATCATTGCCGACCAGCGCGCGTTCATAGCGCGCGAAGGCGGCCTCGACCTCGGCCAGCACGTCGGGAAGGTTGATATCCATCGGCGGTTCCCTGTTGGTGCGCCAGAACACGCGCCGGTCGGATTGCGCGGCAATCGGACCGGATCACGGATTCTCCATCAATCGTTTAGAGCTGAATTCGATCCGCTTGGTTCAACCTGGTCGATACCGGCTCTAGCACACAGCCAGAGCGGCGCGCGGTCAATCCTCCAGCGGTAAGATCGCGCAGGGTTCGCCCGCGCGGGCCGCTGGGCTCTGCGGGGCGCGCACCAGCAGCAGGTCGGCGCGGGCCAGCACGGACAGCATGGAACTGTCCTGCACCGGCAGCGGCCGCACGATCGGCAGTCCGTTGTCCCGGCCGATGATCTCGGCCCGCTGGAAATCCATGCGCAGGTCATTCGCCTTGATGTCGGCACCCAGCACGGCCGGCTGCAGCGGCAATCCCGCCGGCACCGCCAGCCCTTGCAGCGCCCGGATCAGCGGCACCAGAAAAACCAGCGCGCACACATGGGCGGAAACCGGGTTGCCCGGCAGGCCGAGCACCCGCGTGCCCCCGGCGTCACAGGCGAGCCGGCCGAACATCAGCGGCTTTCCGGGGCGCAGCGCGATCTTGTGTATCTCCAGATCGACACCCTGCGCGACCAGCGAAGGTGCCACGAGATCATGGTCGCCGACCGAGGCGCCACCGGTGGTGACGATAATGTCGAAGCCCGCGTCGAGGGCAGCGCGAATGCCGGCCTCGGTCGCCGTGCGGTCGTCGGGCAGGATGCCGAGATCCGTCACCTCGGCGCCCGCGGCGCGGGCGAGGCCGCCGACCGAATAGACGTTGGAGAGGATCACCTGATGCGCGCCGGCCCCGGCGCCGGGGCGCACGAGTTCGTCGCCCGTCGACAGCAGCGCGACGCGCGGCCGCCGAGCCACCCTGAGTTCCGCCACATCGGCGGAGGCCGCGAGCGCGAGGTCGCGCGGGCGCAGGCGCTGGCCGGCGGCGAGCAGCACCTCGCCGGTGGCGAAATCCCCGCCCGCCCGGCGGATGTGCCGGCCGGCCGTCGCGGCCTCGACCATCGTGACGAGGTCGCCCTCGCGGCGCGTGTCTTCCTGGATGACGATGGCATCCGCGCCCTCGGGGAGCACTGCGCCGGTGAAGATGCGGACGGTGGTGCCAGGCTCGACGCGTCCGGGGAAGGGGCGGCCGGCGGCGGATTCGCCGATAAGCCGCAGCGTTGCCGGCACTTCGGCGGCGTCGACGGCGCGAAGCGCATAGCCGTCCATGGCGGAGACATCGGCGCCGGGCGTGGTGCGGCGGGCAAGGACCGGCGCGGCCAGCACGCGGCCCGCCGCCTCCCACAGGTCCACCCGCTCGGTGGGCCACGGCGCATCGCCGCGCGGCTGTGCCGCCGCCAGCAACCGGGCCAGCGCCTCTTCAACCGGCATCAGCGCCATGGGAGCCTCCCTGCTCGCTGCCCTGCTAGCGGCCTTGCCAGTGACCCGATCGGCCACCGGATTTCTCGATGAGCCGCACGGCGTCGATGCACATGCCGCGATCGACCGCCTTCGCCATGTCGTAGACGGTGAGGCAGGCCACCGAGACGGCGGTGAGCGCTTCCATCTCGACGCCGGTCTGCCCGCTGGTGCGCACGCTGGCGCGCACGACGAGGCCGGGCAGGGCGTCATCCGGCTCGATCTCCACCGCGACCTTCGAGAGCAGCAGCGCGTGGCAGAGCGGGATCAGCTCATGCGTGCGCTTGGCCGCCATGATGCCGGCGAGCCGCGCGGTGCCGATCACGTCGCCCTTCTTGGCATTGCCGGAGAGGATCAGCGCCAGCGTCTCGGCCTGCATGCGCACCGCGCCTTCCGCGATGGCGACACGGTCGGTCACGGCCTTGTCGGCGACATCCACCATGTTCGCCGCGCCGGTCGCGTCGAGATGGGTGAGGTGGGGGCCCGATGTCATGAGCCAGCCGCGCGTTGGAGGGGCGGCGCCAGCAGGGCGCCCGTCGCCGCCGCCACGTCCGCCTGCCGCATCAGGCTCTCGCCGACGAGAATGGAGCGGATGTTCACCCGTGCCAGCCGGGCGACGTCCTCGGGTGTGAAAATGCCGCTCTCGCCGACAATGACGCGGTCTGCCGGAATGCGCGGTGCGAGCCGCTCGGCGGTGGCGAGCGTGACCTCGAAATTGCGCAGGTTGCGGTTGTTGATGCCGACCAGTCGCGCGGGCAGCCCCAGCGCGCGCTCGAGCTCAGGCTCGTCATGCACCTCGACCAGCGCATCCATGCCCAGGCCCTGCGCGGTTTCGATGAGGTCACGCGCCAGGCCGTCGTCGACCGAGGCCATGATGACGAGGATGCAGTCGGCGCCCCAGGCGCGGGCCTCGAACACCTGGTAGGTGTCGTGCATGAAATCCTTGCGCAGCGCCGGCAGCGAACAGGCGGCGCGGGCGCTCGTGAGGAATTCTGGCGCGCCCTGGAAGGAGGGCGTGTCCGTGAGCACCGAGAGGCAGGCCGCGCCGCCCGCCTCATAGGCGCGGGCCAGCGCCGGCGGATCGAAATCCGCGCGGATCAGGCCCTTGGAGGGGCTGGCCTTCTTGATCTCGGCGATCAGCGCGGTGCGGCCGTCGGTGATCTTCGCCTCGATGGCGCGCAGGAAGCCGCGCGCGGGCGGCTGCGCCTCGGCGATGGCGCGCACTTCATGGAGCGGACGCTCGCGCTTGGCGCTCGCGATTTCCTCGCGCTTGTAGGCGGCGATCTTTTCGAGAATGTCGGCCATGCCGCTCCCCCTCAATCGGCCAGCACGGCGGCGGAAACCGCCACCAGCCGGTCGAGCGCGGCTTCGGCGCTTCCGCTGGCAAGGCTCGTGCGGGCGAGTTCCAGCCCCTCGGTGAGGGTATCCACGCGCCCGGCCACGATCAGCGCCGCGGCGGCGTTGAGCGCCGCGACATCGGCATAGGCGCTGGGCTGCCCGGCGAGCACGGCGCGCAGGGCGACGGCATTCACCACGCCGTCCCCACCCTTGAGGTCGTCCGGATTGGCGCGGGCGAGGCCGAATTCCTCCGGCGCGATCTCGAAGGTGCGGATCTCCCCGTCCTTCAGCTCGGCCACATGGGTCGGCCCGGTAGTGGTGATCTCATCGAGCCCGTCCGAGCCGTGCACCACCCAGGCGCGGGTGGAGCCCAGCGTGTTCAGCACCTGCGCGATCGGCTCCACCCAGGTGCGGGCGAACACGCCGACCATCTGCCGCCGGACGCCGGCCGGGTTGGACAGCGGGCCGATCAGGTTGAAAATGGTGCGCGTGCCCATTTCCACCCGGGTCGGCCCGACATGCTTCATCGCCGGGTGGTGGGCGGGCGCGAACATGAAGCCGATGCCGGCCTCCGCGATGCAGCGGGCGATCTGCGCCGGGGTGAGGTCGATCTTCACGCCCAGCGCGGTGAGCACATCCGCCGCGCCGGACTTGGAGGACAGGGCGCGGTTGCCGTGCTTGGCCACCGGCACGCCGGCCCCGGCGACGATGAAGGAGGCGCAGGTCGAAATGTTGTAGGAGCCCGAGGCATCGCCACCGGTACCGACCACGTCGACCGCCTCGGCCGGGGCCTCGACCTTCAGCATCTTGGCGCGCATGGTCGAGACCGCGCCGGCGATCTCTTCCACGTCCTCGCCGCGCACGCGCAGGCCCATAAGGATGGCGCCGATCTGCGAAGGCGTCGCCTCGCCCGACATCATGATATCGAAGGCGAAGGCCGCTTCGGCGCGGGAGAGCGTGGCCCCGGTGGCGATCTTGCCGATGACGGCTTTCAGGTTCTGCATGTTCCCGGCTTCCCCGCTGCCCGCGTGTTTCCTTGGCGATCCGGCGTCCTACGCCGCGCGTGCGCGGCGCGGCCCCTCGTTCCAGGCACGCGCCAGGTCGAGGAAGTTCTTGAGGATCGTCTGCCCATGCTCGGAGGCGATGCTCTCGGGGTGAAACTGCACCCCGTGCACCGGCAGTTCCTTGTGCGACAGGCCCATGATCAGCCCGTCATCGGTCTCGGCGGTGATGCCGAGCGCCGGCGGCAGCGTGTCGCGCTTCACGATCAGCGAATGATAGCGCGTCGCCTTGATCGGCCCGTTGATGCCGCGGAACACGCTCTCGCCCTTGTGCTTCACCTCGGACAGCTTGCCGTGGATCGGCACGGGCGCGCGCACCACCTCGCCGCCGAACACCTGGCCGATGGCCTGGTGGCCGAGGCACACGCCGAACACCGGCACGCCCTCATGGGCGGCGCGGGCGATCAGGTCGAGGCAGATGCCCGCCTCGTTCGGCGTGGCGGGGCCGGGTGAGATGACGATGGCTTCCGGCTTCATCGCCAGCGCTTCCTCGACGGTGAGCGTGTCGTTGCGGCGCACCTCCACCTCGGCGCCGAGCCCGCCGATATAGTGGACGAGGTTCCAGGTGAAGCTGTCGTAATTGTCGACGAGAAGGATCATCGCGCGTCTTTCCGCCGGGTTTATTCCGGCCCAAAAGCTCTAGGGGGTGACGTGGCGCGGGGTCAAGCCGCGCCGGCCGGCGTTTCGATTTCCGCCAGCCTCACCATCGCTCAAGGCGCGCGGGCTCCCTCATCCTTGTCACTGCCCCCGTCCCGAGCGGGCGGCGAAGCGCACCGCCTCTTCGCCGGCGCGGAACAGGGCCTTCGCCTTGTTCACGCATTCCTGCAATTCGCTGGACGGATCGGAATCGTAGACGATGCCGGCGCCCGCCTGCACGTGCATCTGGCCGTCCTTCACCACCGCGGTGCGCAGCACGATGCAGGTGTCCATCTCGCCATCGGCGCCGAAATAGCCGATCGCGCCGGCATAGATGCCGCGCTTGTCGCGCTCCAGCTCGTCGATGATCTCCATCGCCCGCACCTTCGGCGCGCCCGAGACGGTGCCGGCGGGAAAGCCGGCGGCCAGCGCGTCCAGCGCATCGTGCTTCGGGTCGAGGTCGCCCTCGACATTGGAGACGATGTGCATCACCTGGCTGTAGCGCTCGATGAAGAAGCTGTCGGTGACATGCACCGAGCCGATCTTCGCGACGCGGCCCACATCGTTGCGGCCGAGGTCCAGCAGCATGAGATGCTCGGCGCGCTCCTTGGGGTCGGCCAGCAGTTCGTCCTCCAGCGCCTTGTCCTCGTGCGGCGTGGCCCCGCGCCGGCGCGTGCCGGCGATGGGGCGGATGGTGACGGTGTTGGCCCGCAGCCGCACCAGGATCTCCGGCGAGGAGCACACGAGAGAGAACCCGCCGAAGTTGAAATAGACGAGGAACGGCGCCGGGTTGATGCGGCGCAGCGCGCGGTAGAGAGAGAAGGGCGGCAGGGTGAACGGCGCGTCGAAGCGCTGCGACAGCACCACCTGGAAGATGTCGCCGGCGCGGATATATTCCTTCGCGCGCTCCACCATGGCGAGATAGGCGTCGGGCGCGGTGTTGGACACCGGCTCGACCGGCAGGTGCAGCGCGTCCTCGGTCGCCTGCGCGGGCAGGGCGCCCTCGAGCGCGGCGACGATCCGGTCCAGCCGCTCGCGCGCGCCCTCATAGGCGGCGGTGGCCGTCAGGCCGGCGACAGGCCGCACCGGGGTGACGACGGTGACCTCATCCCGCACGGTGTCGAACACCACCATCACGGTGGGGCGGATGAAGATGGCATCCGGCACGCCGAAAATGTCGGGCTTGGCGTCCGGCAGGCGCTCCATCTGCCGCACCATGTCATAGCCGAGATAGCCGAACACGCCCGCCGCCATGGGCGGGGCGCCCTCGGGCAGGTGGATGCGCGATTCGCCCACCAGCTTGCGCAGCGAGACGAGCGGCCGGTCGGGGCAGGGCTCGAAGCGCGTGGGATCGCTCGCCGCCTGCCGGTTGATCTCGGCCGTCTCGCCCCGACAACGCCAGATGATGTCGGGGTCTATGCCGATGATCGAATAGCGGCCCCGCGTGGCGCCGCCCTCGACCGATTCGAGCAGGAAGCTGTTGGCCCGTTCGCCGGCGATCTTGAGGAAGGCCGAGACGGGAGTTTCGAGGTCGGCGACGAGGGTGGTTGTCACCACCTGGGCGTCGCCGCGCGCATAGGCGGCGGAAAATTCCGCAAGATCGGGCGTCAGGCTCATGGCGCGGCTCTGTCAGTTCACCCGGTCCGAGCCGACGATCTGGTCGAGCGCGGCGCGGTTGATGCGGGTGCCCAGCTGATCCTGCAGCGCGACCAGATATTCGGTCAGCAGGTCGTTCTGCATGTTCTGCTTGAGATCGGCGAGCAGGCGATCATTCGGCGGGGCGTTGGCGGGAACCGAGCTGCTGAGGACATGGAACAGGATACGGCTGTCTCCGCCCTCCGCGAGCGCGCTGCCCACGCTGCCCTGCGCGGTGGCGAATACCTGGTCGAGGATTTCCTGCGGCACGCCGTCGGCGGCCTTGGCGCGGGTCAGGCCGTTGGCCGCGCGCAGTTCGAGGCCGGCGTCGCTCACCACCTTGTCGAAGGCTTCGCCGGCCGCCACCTTGGTCTTGATGTCCTCGACGCGCTGGTCGAGCGCCTCGGCGGTCTTGTCTTGCTTCCAGCGGTCCAGCACGCGGGCACGCGCCTCATCAAACGTGCGATCGCGCGGCTGGGTCACGCCCTCGACCTCGTACCAGACATAGCCGCCATTCTCGGGTAGCTGGACGGGATCGTTCTCCGCCCCGACCTCGGCGGCGAAGGCGCCGCGGAGAACCTCGGCGCGGGCGGGCACGTCGGCGATGGTGGCGCCGTCCGGGGTCTGGCCCTGGGCGTCGGTGTCAAGGCTCTGCAAGGTAAGGCCGAATTTGGCGGCGACCTCGGAAAGCTTGGCCCCGCCCGCCCGCTCGTCCTCGATCTGATCGTATTTCTGCTGCAGTTCCCTGCGCGCCGCATCGAGCCGCAGCTGCTGGGTGATGGCGGGCGCCACCTCCTCCAGCGGCTTGGTCGTGCCCGGAGTGATGGCGCCGACATGCACGAGGAGCGGGCCGAAGCGGCCCTCGATCACGCCGCTGGTGCCGTTCGCCGGCAGCGCGAAGGCGGCGTCGGCCACCGCCTTGTCGAACAGGTCGCCGCGCGTCACGTCGCCGAGGTCGACATCCTTCGGCTCCAGCTTGCGTTCCGCGACGATGTCCGCAAACGGCGTGCCGGCGGCGATGCGGTCCGCCGCGGCCTTGGCCTCCTCCGCATTGGGGAACACGATCTGCTGCACCACGCGCCGCTCGGGCGTGCCGTAGCTGGAAAGATTGGCGTCATAGGCGGCCTTTACCTCTGCGTCGGTGACCGTCTCGGCGGAGGACAGCGCCTGCGGCGTGAGCGCCAGCACCGCCACCTTGCGGAATTCCGGCGCGCGGAAGGCGACCTTGCGGGCATCGAAGAAAGTGCGCAGTTCGTCGTCGGTCGGCTCGGCGGGCAACGTCACCGCGGCGGGGGTGAGCAGCGCGTAGTTGACGGAGCGCGTCTCGCTGCCATAGCGGCCGATGGCATCCTTCAGCACGGTCGGCACGGCGATGGCGCCGCCGAGCGACTGGATGAGCTGCTGGCGCTGGGCAAGCCGCCGCTCGGCATCGACGAAGCGCGCTTCGGTAAAGCCGTTCTGCCGCAGCAGCATGGCGAAATAGGCGGGATCGAAGCTGCCCGAGGGCCCGAAGAAGGCCGGGTTGGCCTGCACGCGGCGGGCGATCTCCTCATCGGAGAGCGCGAGGCCGAGCGTCTTCGCCTCGTCATCCAGCGCGGCCTCGCCGAGGCGCTCGTTGAGCACCTGCTCGGGAAGCCCGAAGGCGCGCGCCTGGTCCGGCGTGATTCCGCGCTTGATCTGCTGGCTGATCTGCTGGAGCCGCTCCTGGTAGAGCTGCTGGAACTCCGGAACCGTGATCTCGGTCGAGCCGATGGTCGCGAGCGTCTGGCTGCCGAAGCCACGGAACACGTCGGCGATGCCCCAGATGCCGAAGCTGATGATCAGCAGGCCCATGAGGATTTTGGCGATAATTCCGGAAGCGCTCTTGCGCAGCGTCTGCAGCATCGATCTTCTCGTTAGGCGTCTTTTGGGCGAAAGGCCCGGCGCGCGAAAGGCGCGCATAATAGGGACGCCCCTCCGGCGCCGCAACGCCGGACATGCGCTCCTTTGCCCCTTTGTCGGCTTCTTCTCCGCCGCGCCGGTCTGCTATGAGGGGTTGATTGAGGTGTTTGAGGTGAGGGGGGACGAAACATAATGATAAAGCGTCGACCGCTGGTGGCGGGCAACTGGAAGATGAACGGCGTGAAGGCGTCGATCGCCGAGTTCGGGCGCATCTGCGAGGGCTATGATCACGCGCTGCGGGCGAAGGTCGATCTTCTGGTCGCGCCGCCCGCGACGCTGCTCTCCACGCTCGCGGTGGTCGCGC
The DNA here is from genome assembly GCF_014195655.1 of Ancylobacter tetraedralis. Taxonomy (GTDB): domain Bacteria; phylum Pseudomonadota; class Alphaproteobacteria; order Rhizobiales; family Xanthobacteraceae; genus Ancylobacter; species Ancylobacter tetraedralis. Next base: position 36,177 of record NZ_JACICD010000016.1, on the reverse strand, counting down.
TGGGCTCGCGCATTGCCATCGCTGGGCAGGATTGCCATCCCAAGCCGAACGGCGCGCATACCGGCGATCTTTCGGCGGAGATGGTGGCCGATACCGGCGCCAGCGCGGTCATCGTCGGCCATTCGGAGCGGCGGGCCGATCATGGCGAAACGGATGCGCGGGTGAGCGCCAAGGTGGAGGCCGCCTGGAGCGCCGGCCTCACCGCCATCGTCTGCATCGGCGAATCGCGCGACGAGCATATTGCCGGCCGGACGCTTCAGGTGGTGCGGCACCAGCTCACCGCGTCGCTGCCCGAGGGCGTCACCGGGGCGGATACCGTCATCGCCTATGAGCCGATCTGGGCCATCGGTACCGGCCTCACCCCCACCACCCACGATATAGCCGAGGTGCACAAGGCGATGCGCCACGCGCTGGTGGCGCGGTTCGGCGCGCAGGCGCAGGCGGTCCGCCTGCTCTATGGCGGATCGGTGAAGCCGGAGAATGCCGGGGAGATCCTCGGTATCGCCGATGTGGACGGCGCGCTGGTCGGCGGCGCGAGCCTGAAAGCGGATACTTTTCTTCCCATCGCGCGTGCCTATCTATAAGCCGCTACTCCGAGCCGAACGAGCCTTGCGCGCCCGGCTGGAAACGCCGGACACAATCGTGTAGGAACGCGCCGATCATCGCGGCGGGCTGAGCCGGTCCGCCGCCGAACGAGTTTGAAGGCCCCAGATGCAGACCGTAATCATCGTCATCCATCTCATGGTCGTGCTCGCCCTGATCGGCGTGGTGCTGATCCAGCGCTCGGAAGGGGGCGGTCTCGGCATTGGTGGAGGCGGCGGCGGTGGCGGCGGCTTCTTCAGCGCGCGCGGCACGGCCAATGTGCTGACCCGCGCGACGGCGATTCTCGCCGGGCTGTTCTTCCTCACCAGCCTCGGCCTGACCGTCCTTGCCGGCTGGGGTCGTGGCCCGGCCACCATCTTCAACGTTCCGGGGCAGAGCGCTCCCGGACCCGCGGCGCCCGGCGCCCCGGGCCCCGGCGGCTCCGTGCTCGACCAGCTCAAGGGCGCCCAGCCGGCGCCGCCCGCCGCCCCGGCGGTACCGCAGGTTCCGCAGTCGCAGTGATCTCCGCGCGGCCCTGATGCGGCCGCGTCTCACTTTTCGCAGGCGATGAGTCCGATCTACCCGGCGGGCTCTCGTCGAATCGCGTTTTTGCAGCTAGAAACCATATTCCATGGCGCGCTATATCTTCATCACCGGCGGCGTCGTGTCCTCGCTCGGCAAGGGCCTCGCTTCCGCCGCTCTCGGTGCATTGTTGCAGGCCCGTGGCTATAAAACCCGGCTGCGCAAGCTCGACCCCTACCTGAACGTCGATCCGGGCACGATGAGCCCGTATCAGCACGGCGAAGTCTTCGTCACCGACGACGGTGCCGAGACCGACCTTGACCTCGGCCATTACGAGCGCTTCACGGGGCGCCCGGCCACCCGTTCGGACAACATCACGACCGGGCGCATCTATCAGGACATCCTCGCGAAGGAGCGGCGCGGCGATTATCTCGGCGCGACCATCCAGGTGATTCCCCACGTCACCAACGCCATCAAGGAGTTCATCCTTGCCGGCAACGAGGGCTACGACTTCGTGCTGGTGGAGATCGGCGGCACGGTGGGCGACATCGAGGCGATGCCGTTCCTCGAGGCGATCCGGCAGGTCGGCAACGAATTGCCGCGCAAGCACTGCATCTACATCCACCTGACGCTGCTGCCCTTCATCCCTTCCGCGGGCGAGCTCAAGACCAAGCCGACCCAGCATTCGGTGAAGGAACTGCGCTCCATCGGCATCGCGCCGGACATCCTTCTGTGCCGCACCGACCGCGAGATCCCGCGCGAGGAGCGCCGCAAGCTCGGCCTGTTCTGCAATGTGCGCGAGAGCGCGGTGATCGAGGCGCGCGACGCCGACAACATCTATGCCGTGCCCTCCGCCTATCACGAGGCGGGGCTGGACACGGAAGTTCTGGCCGCCTTCGGCATCGAGCCGGCGCCCGAGCCTGACCTTACCCGCTGGAACAGGGTCGAGACCGGCATCCGCAACCCGGAAGGGGCGGTGACGATCGCCATTGTCGGCAAGTACACGGGCATGAAGGACGCCTACAAGTCCCTCATCGAGGCGCTGGCCCATGGCGGCCTCGCCAATAATGTCCGCGTCAATCTCGACTGGATCGAGAGCGAGATCTTCGAGCGCGAGGATCCCGCCCCGTTCCTGGAGCATGTGCACGGCATTCTCGTGCCCGGCGGCTTCGGCCAGCGCGGGGCCGAGGGCAAGATCCGCGCGGCGCAGTTCGCGCGCGAGCGGCGCGTGCCCTATCTCGGCATCTGCTTCGGCATGCAGATGGCGGTGATCGAGGCCACCCGCAACCTCGCTGGCGTGGCGCATGCCAATTCCACCGAGTTCGGCCCGACCGACGAGCCGGTGGTGGGCCTGCTCACCGAGTGGCTGCGCGGCAACGAGCTGGAGCGGCGCGGCCTCGACGGCGACCTCGGCGGGACGATGCGGCTCGGCGCCTATCCGGCCGAGCTGGCGGCCGGCAGCCGCGTGTCGGACATCTACGGCTCCACCACGATTTCCGAGCGCCATCGCCACCGCTACGAGGTGAACCTCGCCTATCGCGAGCGGCTGGAAGGCTGCGGCATGCTCTTCTCCGGCATGTCGCCGGATGGGCTGCTGCCGGAGATCATCGAATATCCCGACCATCCCTGGTTCGTCGGCGTGCAGTTCCATCCCGAGCTGAAGTCGCGCCCGTTCGAGCCGCACCCGCTCTTCGCTTCCTTCATCGGCGCGGCGGCGGTGCAGAGCCGGCTGTTCTGACCGACAGCTACAACAGCAAGATGCAGAAAAGGGCCGGATGATTCCGGCCCTTTTTGATTCGCGCGGGGTGAGAGGAGCGGGGCGGGGATTCAGCCGGCGGCTCCGCACGGCAACGCCTCACTTTATGCGGTGATCGCGACCACGTCCGACATAAGCCTGCGGCGTCCCAAGCCCACGCCTGCCGGATCCCGCTGCGCCGGCCTCCATGGGCGCGGGCCTCAGGCCGGGGCGGGAGAGGGCGTTCCCGCCAGTTCCTCCTCCTCCGCCGCTTGCGCCGCGCGCTGGCGCTGCACGGCGGCGGCATCGGCGCGGCGCTTTAGGATCTCGTAGACGATTGCGCCCAGCACGGTGACGGCGACGATGATGACGGCCAGCGCGCTGATGGCGGGCGTCGTGCCCTGCCGCATACGCCCGGCCAGCACGGTGGTCAGCGTCTTTTCCGAGAGGATGGAGAAGGTAGTGGTGTTGTAGTTCTCGAACGAGGAGAGGAAGGCCAGCACCGCCGCCGAGAACAGCGCCGGTTTGAGGAAGGGCAGCAGGATGTGGAAGAACACCTGCGGATAGGAGGCGCCGAGGTCGAGTGCCGCCTCCTCCTGCGCGCGGTCGAAGCGCTGCAGTCGGGCGAGGATGATCAGCATGCAATAGGCGGAGATGAAGCTCGCCTGCCCGAACACGGTGAGAATCACGCCGTCATAGAGGAAGCGCGTGCCGGTCTGCCCGGTGAACTGGCGCCAGAACACCACGGTCGAGATGCCGATGATGATCCCCGGGGTGAGCACCGGCGAGACCACCACGAGATAATAGAGCGAGCGGGCGCGCGGGGTGATCTGGGTCATCACGATGGCGCCGGCAAGCCCGATCGGCACGGAGATGCACACCACCAGAAGGCCGATCCACAGGCTCATCTTCAGCCCGTACATCATGTCCTGGTCGGCAAAGAGCTTGCCGAACCAGTCCAGCGTGAAGCCCTCGAACGGCCAGACCTGCGGATATTCCGGGGTGTTGAAGGCGGAGGCCCCCATCACCGCCAGCGGCCCCAGCAGGTAGACGAAGAAGATGGCGATGTAGAGCGCGAACAGGATGCGCTGGAACGGGCTGACCGTCATCGCGTGATCTCCCCGAGACTGAGCCGGAAGGCCCTGAGCACCACCAGTACGAAGACGATGCAGGTGACCAGCAGGATGAGCGCATAGGCCGCCCCCTGCGGCCAGTTGAAGGCCTGGTAGAAGCGGTCATAGACGATGGGCGTGAACCACAATGTGCGCGGTCCGCCCAGCACGAGCGGGGCCGCCAGCGCACCGGCGGTGAGCATGAACACCAGCGTGCAGCCCGACGCGATGCCCGGCTTGGAATGCGGCATCACGATGAAGGCATGGATGTGCCACCACGGCGCGCCGAGGTCCCGCGCCGCCTCGATCTGGTTCCTGTCGAGGCTCTCGATGGCGTTGTAGAGCGGGAAGATCATCATCAAGAGATAGGCGTAGCTGAGGCCCATATAGAGGCCGATATCGGCCGCCAGGAAATCGAACGGCTCGCTGGTGAGCCCCGACCCCATCAGCAGCTGGTTGATGATGCCCCCGGACGAGAGCAGCACCCGGAACGCGAAGGCGCGCAGGATCTCGTTCACCCAATAGGGGATGATCAGCAGCAGCAGCAGCAGGCGCAGCCGCGCCAGCGTGGCCGATTGCGCCATGTGGAAGGCGAGCGGGTAGCAGATTACGAAGTTGAACGCCGTGATGACGACGCTGACCCCGATGGTGAGGAAGAAGGCCTTGATGTGGATCCAGTTCCATTCGGCGGTCGAGGTGGTGGAGCCGAACAGGAAGTAGCGGTAGTTCTCCAGCGTGTAGAGGTCCTTGGGGCCCCCCATCTGCGCCGGCGGCAGCTTCGGGCGGAACGACATGTCCACCATGGCGAGCTGCGGCAGCAGGATGATGAAGAAGGCCCAGAAGCCGACGGCGACCACGAGGTAAAGCCCGATGGCGAGGCCGTTGCGCTGGAAGAAGCCCGGCCCGGTGGCCGTGCCGGTGCGGCGCTCATAGGCCGAGAGCGCGGCGAGGACCAGCGCGGCGATGAGCGGCAGGCCGATGGTGAGGGTTAGTCCGCCAATGCCGCTCATGCGCGCTCCGGGCGCTTGAGCAGCAGGCCATCCTGCGGCGCGAAGCCGAGGCAGAGCATCTCGCCGGGCGCGGGCAGGGCGCTGCCGGCCCCCAGCGTCGCGGTGATCTTCTGGCCCGTCCGCACCCGCAGCGTCACATGCGTCACGCTGCCCTCATAGGCGACGTCGAGCGTCTCGGCCTCGAAGCCGGACCCGCTCGCCTGACCGTCATGCCCCAGTCTCAAGGCTTCCGGCCGCACGAAGAGCAGCGCTTCCTCGCCGACGCCGAGCCCCACCGGGTTGCGACCCTTGAGCAGGCCGAGCGGGGTTTCCAGCGTCGCGAACCCGTCGGCAACCTGTGTGATGCGCCCGCGGATCTGGTTGTTCTCGCCCACGAAGGCGGCCACGAAAGGCGTGCGCGGCTCCGCATAGACGGCCCGGCCGTCGCCCACCTGCTCGATCACGCCGGCATTCATGACCGCGATGCGGTCCGACATGGTCAGCGCCTCGCCCTGGTCATGGGTGATGTAGATGAAGGTGATGCCGACCTTCTTCTGGATCGCGCGCAATTCGGTGCGCATGTGCTGGCGCAGCTTGAGGTCGAGCGCCGAGAGTGGCTCGTCGAGCAGCAGCACCTTGGGCTCCACCGCCAGCGCGCGGGCGATGGCGACGCGCTGCTTCTGCCCGCCCGAGAGTTCGGCGACGCGCTTGTGGCCGTGCTCGGTGAGCGCCACCTGGATAAGCAGGTTCTTCACCTTCTCGTCGCGCTCGTGGCGAGGCACGCCGCGCACGCGCAGCCCGTAGCCGATATTCTCCGCCACGCTCATCATGGGAAACAGGGCGAGGTTCTGGAAAATCAGGGCGGTGGGACGGCGGTTCGGGCCGATGCCCTTCATGTCCTGCCCGCCGATCCGAACGCTGCCATGCGTGGGTTCGATGAAGCCGGAAATGGTGCGCAGCAGCGTGGTCTTGCCGCAGCCGGACGGGCCGAGGAACGAGAAGAATTCGCCCGGCTCGATGGTGAGGTTGGCTTGCCGGACGGCGACGAAGTCCCCGAAGGTGACGTTGACGCCCTCAAGCTCGACAGCTGCGGCCATGCGGATTCCCTGACACTGCGAACGCTTAATGGGATGGACCCGCGCGCCGGCCCGCCGTCGCCGCCCCGCGCCAGCCCGTTTGAGGCTGTGCGAGGGCGGGCGGCCGCGCCGACGGCACGGAGGAAGGACCGGGACACACCCGGCCGCTGCGCGACGGCATGACGCCGCCGCGCGCTGCCGATCAGGCCGCCTTGAACTTCTCGGCGTACTGGGTGCGCAGTTCGGCGTACCACGACGGCTCCGGCGGGCGGCTCCACAGCTTGGAGAGCGCATCCTCAGGGTACGCCTCGGCAAAGATCTTCTTGGCCGTTTCGGAGAGGAAGGCGTCGGAGCCCTTGACCACCGCGTTGTAGCCCGAGCCTTCGGCGACCAGGGCCGAGACTTCGGGAGTGTGCACGTAGTTCAGCCACTCATAGGCCTGGGCGATGTTCTTGGCGCCCTTGGGCATCGCCCAGCCGTCGATCCAGGTGATGGCGCCTTCCTGCGGCGCCATGTAGCGCACCGGCTTGCCCTGCTTCCACAGCGAGATGGCCGGGCCGTCCCAGGTCTGCCCGATGACCGCGCCGTTCTCCATGAAGCCGGACTTGGTGTTGTCGGACGAATCCCAGAACTGCTTGACCTGCGCCTTGTTGGCGATGGCATAGGCGAGGATGACGTCGTAGATCTTCTTCATGGACGCCTCGTCCTTGAAGGCGTCGAGCATCCGGTTCGAGGGCAGCTTGCCGGTGTGGTCCATCCACAGGCCGATGCCGAGCAGCAGGGAGTGGGGGCGGCCCTGCATCTTGCCCTTGAAGGGCTCGCTCCACAGCGTGCCGTAGCTGAGATCCTTGTAATTCAGCGTGGCGAGGTCGCTGCGCCAGGAAATCGCCTCCGAACCCCAGCAATGGGGCACGTGGTAGAGCTTGCCGTCCCAGGTCCACACGCTGGTCGAGCCTTCGAGCATGGAGGGCAGCAGCTGGTCGAGATGCAGCTTGGAGGTGTCGAACGGCTGCAGCACGTCGAGTTCCTGGAACTGCGGCGCGCGGTCGCGGGTGGGCTGGCAGAGGTCGAAGCCCTCGCCGCCGGTCGCCTGCAGCTTGTTGATCTGCTCCTCGTTCTGCGAGAACGGCGTGGTCTTCACCTTGATGCCGGTCTTCTTCTCGAAATTCGGGATCACCGGGTTCGGGATTTCGTCATCCCAGTTGAGCAGGGTGAGCTCGCCCGAGGAGGAGAAGGCGTCGCGCACGATATAGGGGCCGGCGGCGGCCATGGCGCCGGCGGCGAGCGCGCCCTTGAACAGCACGCGGCGCGAGAACGAACGTGCCGCGAGCAGCGTTTCGATGGACGAGTTGGTAGGCTCCAGCTTCTTCGTCACGTCTCATGTCCCTCGAATGGGCCGCCCCGGAGGTTGGAACGTCGGGCGGCCGTACCGGAAGGCTTTGAGCACGAAGCGTGCCAGTCTCCCGCGCAGCTGAATGCAGGCGACGCCCTGTTTGCATGGATGCGACGCGGCCCGTCTGCCCCCGGGCAAACCCATGTGCCGTGCGGCGCCGGACAGTCCGTGGGGCGGCGGCAGCTCGGCCCGAATCCGGTGAGGTGGCGTGAATTTCATCATGCCGCATCGCAAAGCAGCGGACGGATGGCGCGCGTATCGCGGGCGAAACGAAAGCGCAGCGGTTTCGTTTTCGACTCAAGCGCAAGCCTGCCGGTATTTTCGGCAGGCTGTGCCAGCCTTGTCGCGAGTATCAGCCCAGGGCAAGGAGGATCGCCGCTGCCAGCGCGTGCAAATCGTCCCGGTGGCCCGTGCGGCCGGAGGGCGCATCGACCGTCGAGGTCATCACCAGGGAGACGCCCCGTTCCGGCGCGACATAGAGCATCTGCCCGCCATAGCCCCAGCCATAATGCACAGGCGCGCCCGCCATCTCCCGCGTGAACCAGCCATAGCCATAGCCATCGCCGGTGAAGCGCGATTGCGTGCGCACGCGCCAACTCTCCTCCAGCCAGCGCGCGGGGATCACGGGCAATCCCGCTCTGTTGCGCCCACCCTTGCGGCAGCATTCCGCGAAGGCGAGCAGGGAGGCTGGTGTCATCGCCATCTCGTTGCCGCCGAAATAGATGCCTTGTGGATCGCGCGCCCAGGAGGCGATGGCGAATCCCTCGATCGGCCCGAGCCACTCGCGCGCCAGCGCCAGCGTCGGGCGCCCGCTGGCGCGGGTGAGAATGGCGGAGAGCAGATGCGTCGAACCCGTGGAATAGAGCATGGCCCCGCCCGGCGCATCGACGAAGGGGCGATTGAGGGCCGCGCGCACCCAGTTCGGGCTGGCGATCCAGCGCCCGTAAGTGGCGCCGGAGGTGCGCTCCAGCCCCGCCTGCATGGATAAGAGATTGCCGATGGTGATCTCGGCCATGCGCGGGTCGGGATTGGCCGGCAGATCCGCGCGCAGCAGCGGGGCGACCGTCTGGTCGGGGCCTTCCAGCACGCCCTTGTCTATGGCGATGCCGACAAGGGCCGAGACGAGGCTCTTCGACGCGCTCTTGATATTTGTCGGCCGGTCCACCCGCCCGCCGCTATAGCCGCGCGCGACCAGCCGCTCGCCATCCTTCGCCACCAGCACGGTGCGCAACGGCTCCAGCCCGGCGGCGCGGTCGAGGATGGGGGCCAGCGCCGCCGCCCGGTCGACGGCCGGGGCGGGGGAGGCGGGCGCGGGTATAGGTGACCCGGTGTCCGGCCCGGCGGGGCCGCCCTCACCCTGCGCGAGCGCGCGGGAGGCGAGAAGCAGCAGCGGAGCGGCAATCAGAGAGCGACGGTGCATCCGGGGGAAGATAGGGCGGATGCGCCGGAGCGGTGGTCACGATGGGGGGAGGCCACTTCCCGGAATTACCGTCGGTTGCAGCCCAATTAACTCGTCGCTAGAATTCTCCAAGGTCCGACACTACTTGGAAGAGCAAAATTTTGGACGAGTTAGTGCTTGAAGGCGGCGCCGACATTGGAACGCTGGTGATGCATTTCGATGTCCCAGATCACGCTATGGAACTCGAAACGATCGTTTCGATATCTCAAGCGACGCTAAAGCTCTTGTCTTCGTTGAATATTGATTTATTTGAGGGCCAAATACATTATAGACTTCTTGTCCTGCCTCCGGAAGAGGGAAGTTTTCGCTGGCGTTACGTACTGTGCGCGGCCGGTGTCGCATTATGGACGTTCGTGGAATCGGATATTGGAAAAGGGTTTATCAAGGGACTTACAGATCACGAGCCACAATACTGGGCAGAAAAAGTCGGAGATATCGTCAGAGGTAGGCCTAGCCCCTACGAAGTAGAGGAAGGCAAAAAATTAGAGACAGATGCAAGCTCAGACGTAGATAAATTCTATGAATTGGTATCTAGTTACATACTTTGCCAAGTTGTTATTTCTTTTCTTACAAAAGAGCAGTCGGAAATATCCAGTAAAATCCCGTTAAATTATTTGCAGGGATCATACGTTGCCAGGAATGAATTCTATGAATCGTGCTTGTCGGATCCCAGAATAAAGGGAATTGGGTTTAGTGAAAAACACGAATTCCCTATAACTCGTAAAGGCTTTTTGGACTTCATTGTTCCTATTTCGGAAAAAGACAAGGTATTCAATTCGGGTTTATGGGCTTCATCTATCGAAGATCTGAGCGTCACTTCGCCTAACTGGTCTCGCTCTGATCGTACCCGAACTTGGAAGGGGTGTGACTCTCAAGGAAGAGAGCGTACTTTTAGGATAGATGATGATAATTTCTGGCACAAGGTCAGCGAACGTCAAATTGAAGCTGGAATAATAGATAACGTGACGGTGCAATGGGTTCATCAGTTGCTTAAAGGTAAATTCAGAAATCACGCCGTATTACGTGTACTAAAATATAACGGCAGAAAAGTAAGCGAGCCGCTCGCTGAGAGCGAAATTCAAAAAATCTGCGAGAACCTTCCATCTAAGAATGTAGAGCCTGATCAGCTTTCCTTTGATATCTAGAACTGGCCCTCACCCCCCTGTCGCGATAACCAAATCATCCCGGTGCACCATCGCCGCGCGGCCCTCGAACCCGGTGATTGTCGCGATCTCGTCCGACGACCGCCCGCGGATGCGTTCGGCGTAGTCGTGGTCATAGGCCACCAGCCCGCGGCCGACTTCGGCCCCATCCGGCCCGCGCAGCACCACGGCGTCGCCGCGCTGGAACTCGCCTTCGACGCGCTTGACGCCCGCCGGCAGCAGCGAGGAGCCCCGGCGCAAGGCGGCGACCGCGCCCGCGTCGAGATGCAGCACGCCGCGCGGCTCCAGCGAGCCGGCGATCCAGCGCTTGCGCGAAGCCACCGGGTTGGTGGGGGCGAGGAACCAGGTGCAGCGCGCGCCCTCGGCGATGGCGCGGATCGGGTTCTTCCCCTTGCCGGAGGCGATCACCATATGCGCGCCCGCCGTGGTGGCGATCTTGCCGGCCTCGATCTTGGTCTTCATGCCGCCGCGTGACAGCTCCGTACCCGCGCCGCCCGCCATCGCCTCGATCTCGGCGGTGATGCGCGGCACCACGGGCAGGAACTGCGCGTTCGGGTCGTCATTGGGCGGGGCGGTGTAGAGCCCGTCAATATCGGAGAGCAGCACGAGCAGGTCCGCGCTCGCCATGCCGGCGACGCGCGCGGCGAGCCGGTCATTGTCGCCATAGCGGATTTCCGAGGTCGCCACCGTGTCGTTCTCGTTGATGACCGGCACCACCTTGAGATCGAGGAGCTTAGCCAGCGTCGAGCGCGCATTGAGGTAGCGCCGGCGCTCCTCGGTATCGCCGAGGGTGATGAGGATCTGCCCGGCCGTCACGCCTTCATGGGCCAGCGCCTCCGACCAGGCACGGGCCAGCGCGATCTGCCCGACAGCGGCGGCGGCCTGGCTCTCTTCCAGCTTCAGCGGGCGCCGGGGCAGCTTCAAGATGTTGCGCCCGAGCGCGATGGCGCCGGACGAGACCACCAGCACTTCCTTGCCCTCGCGGTGCAGGCTCGCCACGTCCTCCGCCAGCGCCGCCAGCCACGCATGGCGCAGCGCCCCGCGCGCGGAATCGACCAGCAGCGCCGAGCCGACCTTCACCACGATGCGGCGGAACGAGGAAAGCTGCGGCACGGCGGCGGCCGTGGCGGCATCGGAGGCGGCATCGGAGGCGGGCAGGGGAGAGGCGGGGCGGTTCATCGGATCAGCGCTTGCGTCATGACGAAGGGATGGCGCGCTTCATACGACGAATTGCGTCCCCGCGCGCGGAATTTGACGCGGCGATGACACTACCGGGTCCGCCGTGGGATCGGGCGGGCACCGCGAGTGCAGGGGGGCGACGCAAAAAGATGCCTGCGCGCCGGGCGGGCGGGGCAACGGGTCGACGCCACCCGATCGCGTCCGCGCTATGGCTGGTGACCGCTCACCGCTGCCGGGTCACGGCTGCCGGATCACGGCTGCCGGATCACGGCTGCCCGGTCACGGCTGCCAGGTCGCGTTGACGTCCACCTTCTGCCGGTCCTGCTCCTCGGCGCGGCCCTGCTCGATCACATGCGCCAGCGCGCGCAGCGCCTCGCGCACGCCCTGGCCGGATTGGGCGGAAAGCGCCATCGGCTTCTTTTTCGCAGCGCGCTGCAGGCGGGCAAGCTGGGCCTTGAGCGTCTCCGGATCGAGCGAGTCGATCTTGGACAGCGCCACGATTTCCGGCTTGTCCTCCAGCCCGTGGCCATAGGCCTCCAGTTCGGCGCGCACTGTCTTGTAGGTCTTGCCGGCATGTTCGCAGGTCGCATCGACAAGATGCAGCAGCACGCGGCAGCGCTCGATATGAGCGAGGAAGCGGTCGCCGAGGCCCACGCCCTCATGCGCGCCCTCGATGAGGCCGGGAATATCGGCCAGCACGAATTCGCGCCCATCCACATTCATCACGCCAAGCCCTGGATGCAGCGTGGTGAAGGGATAGTCCGCGACCTTCGGCTTGGCCGCCGTCGTCGCCGCCAGGAAGGTGGACTTGCCGGCATTGGGCAGCCCGACCAGCCCGGCATCGGCAATCAGCTTGAGCCGCAGGAAGATCCAGCGTTCCTCGCCGACAAGGCCGGGATTGGCGCGCCGGGGCGCCTGGTTGGTCGAGGTCTTGAAATGCGCGTTGCCGAAGCCGCCATTGCCGCCCGAGAGCAGCTTGACCCGCTGGCCGATCTCGGTGAGGTCGGCGAGCACGGTGTCGCCATCCTCGTCCAGCACCTCGGTGCCGGCGGGTACGCGCAGCACCACGTCGTCACCCTTGGCGCCGGAACGGTTGGCGCCCATGCCGTAGCCGCCCTTCTTGGCCTTGAAGTGCTGCTGGTAGCGATAGTCGATCAGCGTGTTGAGCCCGTCGACGCACTCGATCCATACGTCGCCGCCGCGCCCGCCATCGCCGCCGTCCGGCCCGCCGAACTCGATGAATTTCTCACGCCGGAACGACAGACAGCCCGCCCCGCCGTCGCCGGAGCGGACATAGATCTTGGCCTGGTCGAGAAATTTCATTGCATCGTGCTCGGTGGTGCGGCCCCCTCCAAACAGAGGGGGCGTATTAGGGTACTGTTAACTATTATCGGCCTCTCAGTGCCGCCTGTCGATATCGTGCCGGGTGGGGTGCGCTGTTGCGCCCCATGCCCGCAGCGATGTCCACAGCCTGCGCTCCAGCCGGAAGCGGTCGACCGGAACCGAGGCCCCCAGCGCGCGAACCCGCGTGAGCCCGACGCCGGTCCACTGGAAGCCGCACTTCTCCAGCACCCGCCGCGAGGCCGGATTGACCACGCGCGCCGAAGCAACCAGCGCCGGCAGGCTGCGATCGCCGAAAGCGTGGTCGATCAGCGCCCGGACCGCCTCGGTCGCGACGCCGCGCTCCCAGTAGGGCTCGCCCACCCAGTAGCCGATCTCCGGCACATCGTCGTCGCGGCGCACGAAGCCGCACATGCCGACCGGGATGGGCGGGCCGAAGGCCGCCTCATTGGCGCCGCGCAGACTGGCATCGTTCTTCAGGAAGACGGCGAAAGTTGCGGCTTCCTTGCCGCCCGGCAGGTTGGCGACGAAAGCCGCCGCGTCCGCCATCCCGTAGGGATGAGGTATGTTCGCTGTCATCTCCGCCACCTTTCGGTTGTCGGCGAGTTCGGCGATCCAGGCCATGTCCTCGATCCGCGGACCGCGCAGCAGCAGGCGGCTGGTTTCGAGGACGGGGGTACTGCTCTCCAGCAGGGGGGAGCCGGCGGGTGCTTCGGCGAGAGTCATCGTGGTTCTCCAGGGCCTGAACGACGAAGGGGAGGCGATCCACTCGCCTCCCCTGTCGGGTACCCGGGATGTCCGCGATGGACGTTCCAGAAATCCTACCGGTCGGGCGAGACCGGCGAGATTTCAAGGAACCTCACCGGACTTATTCGGCGGCCTCGGCGGCCGGAATGATGCTTACATAGGTTCGCGAATTGGCTTTCTTGCGGAATTCGACGCGGCCATCCGTGAGCGCAAAGAGGGTATGGTCTTTGCCCATGCCGACATTGGTGCCGGGATGCCAGGTCGTGCCGCGCTGACGCACGATGATGTTGCCAGCGATCACCTTCTCGCTGCCGAACTTCTTCACGCCGAGACGACGACCAGCCGAATCGCGACCGTTGCGGGAGGAACCGCCTGCCTTTTTATGAGCCATTGTTGCTCTCCTTCTTCTCTACTGACGGTCTCAGGCGCCGGCGATCGAGGTCACGCGCACGACCGTGAAGTCCTGGCGATGACCGATCTTGCGGCGCGAATTCTGACGGCGGCGCTTCTTGAAGGCGATGATCTTGCCACCACGGGTGTGCTTGACCACCTCGATGGTGACGGACGCACCATCAACCAGCGGAGCGCCGACTTTCGGGCTTTCGCCACCGAGCATGAGCACCGGCAGGGTCAGGCTCGCACCGGCTTCGGCCTCGATCTTGCCGACAGTTACGACCTGGTCGGGGGCAACGCGATACTGCTTGCCACCCGTCTTGATGACCGCGAACATGTTCTGTCCTTTCGTTCGAGCCCGACCTTAACGCCTGATGGCGCGTGGCCGGCTTCTTTCGGTCGGTTGCGGGAAGCGTGGGAGCCCATTGACCCACCACGCGCGTGAGCCGCTCATAGCGGGCGAGTCCCGTACTGTCAAGGAAACCGGGAGCTTCAGGCCGGGAGCTTCACGCCGTGCCTCACCCCGCATTCATGACCGATCCTGCCGGTCGGCGAGCCCGGGCATACGGGTTGCGCGGCCCGCGTGAACCTTCCGCCGCCGCCGGCGTTGAACAGGACGGGCCCAGCCTACCCGCTTGGCCTACCGGTTTGGCATTTGGAGGAACGACACATGGTGCAGACGGATCGTATCACGGGTGTGGCGCGTCAGCTGGGCGGCCGCCTGCGGCGGGTTGCCGGCGAGGCCGGCCACGAGGCGGCGTCGCGCGCGGAGGATGTGTATGACGAGGCGCGGCATCTGGGCGCGCGGGCGTTGGGCGATGCGCGCGGTCGAGCCGTCGATTTCGCCGACGATGCCTACGAGACCGGGCATGCGCTTTACGGGCGCGGGTTGAACGCGCTGTCGCGGCAGGCCGGCAGCCATCCGCTGGCGGTCATCGTGGCCGCAGGCCTGGCGGGAGCGGCGGTGGCCTGGTTCCTGTGCAGCAGCCCGAACCGGCGCTGAGGCGCATTTCACCGTCGGGATTTCACGGGCGGGCGAACCCCGCCCGTGGCAACAGGTCGTTCGGATGGCGAGCCGCGCTCCTCGCCGCGCCGCAGGCTGTTATGTTTGGCCGGGGAACTATTGAGCCTGCTCGCGCGAGTATCTGTACGGAGCGGCATCGCCCGGGCGATGAGAACAGGGGGCATCGACAATATGCCCGCGCCCCTCTCTTGCGCGGCCGTCCCGGCTCGGCTATGCAGCGGCCCACTCCCGGCGCACTGACCCGCGCCGCAATGCGCGGAGAGGTGCCGGAGTGGTCGATCGGGACGGTCTCGAAAACCGTTGTGCGTGCAAGCGTACCGTGGGTTCGAATCCCACCCTCTCCGCCAAATCTTCATGTAATCCATTGTAAATAATCACATTTTTCTTTGGTGCCAATTGAGGCCCCACTTTGGGCCCCATTTTGATCGTGGCATTGAGGGTGTACGCCGGAACAGGCAAGATCGCTTCGGTGAGCGCCATGTGCCAGCGAAGGCGGCGCCGCGGACACGCCGAAAGCCGGTGAGGAACACGCAGCTTACAAAGCTGTTGCCGCTGTTGCCGGAGCTCTTTGGCGCCACAAGCAGAAGTTTGCTCCTGCGACGACGAATGGCCGGTTTGGGGCCGTATCCGGTCTGGCGGCTTTTGGCGTCAGACCAGTCAAAAGCGGCCGTCGTGGTTAACCGACGTGGCGTCCTGACCCGTTGCGGGCATTGGGAATGCCCGCACCTAGGCATCAGCTCGCGGTCGCGCGAACTGGCACCAGGCAGCTGAGCTAGGTCAGGGATCGTGCGGCGCGGATGCGATAGCGCCGCCCCTCCCAAACCCCGTCGAACTGATAGGCCTGTCCGTCCTGCACCGTGACCCCGTTTTCGAGCTGAAGGGGATTAAGGACGCCGTCTTCCCCCTCGAGCCGAACGTACCACTGACCGCGGACATCGAAGACGGTGCCGAACTTCCCATGGAGAGCCAGGAGACGTGGCTGGCCTCTCATTGGCAGATCGATGTCTGGCTGCGCCCGCGGCGCCTCAACCTGTTGAACCGCGCGCACCGACGCCTGCTCGCGATGCGATTGCATTTGCCGGATGGCTTCCCTGTCGATCGTCACCGTGTTGCCGTCGCCAACGACGAACACATTGACCTGCTGCGCGCCGGCCTTCGCGACGGGTTTCTGCAGGGCGTCGATCATCCGCACGTCCGCCGGCTTGGGTTCACCGGGTTTGAGGCCCTTCAGGATCGACAGTGTATCGGCGATGAAGCCAGTGAAACCGTAAAGGGCCTCGCGATGTTCGATCGCCACCTGCCCGGCGACGGCGCCCATCACCACCAGATCGACGAGCAGGCTGCTGACCTCGACGCGCCTGACGGCCAACCTGAGATGGGCGTGGCGGGCACGCCGTCGCGTGTAGCGCTCGAACGCCGTCGCCACCTCACGCAGCATGGCAGCGACGTCGGCGGCCGCCAACAGGCCGTCCGTTTGATAGTGGATGCGAAGCGTGGTCATATCGTCCGTGGGCGCGAGCGCCATGGGCGTATCCTCGAGTCGAAGCGTCACCATTATGCGCGCGCCGCCGGCCCCCGCTAGGGGCGTTGGCGAGGACTGGTGCGCGAGCTTCGTGCCGCCAGCGCGGCGCGCACGCAGGATCAGGGGCGTGAGCGAAAGGATCGTGCTCGGTGACGGTGTGCCCAGGTTGCGCTCCCGTGCGCCGGCTCAACCGCGATTGGACGGGAAGGACTTCACGGAATCGAACTATGCCGCTATCGTCACGCCACAAGGCATGGCGGCCAGAGGGGGCTTCGGCAGGGCTATCCCGACATTCGCAATCATCGCCCACTCAACACGGGGTGACCCCGGCTGGCTTCAGGACGAGCGCTTGATGACTCTTTTGGCGCAACGCAATCCTCGCACGCCAGATGTACGCACGCCGCAAGAGGTTGACGCCAAGCTGCTGAAGCTGCTGGAAACCAAAGGCGCCGATCCGGACTTCTGGTCCTTGAAGGATCGCGACCGCAGCGATAGCGTCCACAGCATCTTCCAGTATCCGGCGATGATGGTCCCGCTCGTCCAGCGCCGGCTCCTTGGGGCCGTCTTGGAAGCGCGGCCAGACATCCAGTCGGTTTATGACCCGTTCATGGGCTCGGGCACCTCGCTCGTCAGCGGCATGCACTTTGGGCTTGACGTCTACGGCAACGACATCAATCCCCTGGCGGTGCTGATCAGCCGGGTCCGGACGGCCCAGACCGTTGAATTCACCATCGGAGCCATCGCTGAACGGGTGGCCGCCAAGGCCAAGGCCGATCGGCGCGAAACCATCGAGACCGCGATGGCCAACCGCGAAAAGTGGTTCCAGCCGGAAGTGGCCACCGAGCTGTCGCGGCTGCGGAGGGCCATCCGTAAGTGCGACAACCTGTGGGTACGCCGGTTCTTATGGGTGACCCTGGCTGAGACCATCCGGCTGACCAGCAACGACCGCACCTCAACCTATAAACTGCACGCCCGCCCCGCCGAGGAGATCGCCAAGCGCGCCCTCTCGCCGATCGCGGTGTTCCGTGACCTCGCCCGAGAGAACGCCTCGAGCTTCTCCACCTTTAGGCGTCGCCTGGGGGAGGCCAAGCAAATCAAGTCGTCCAAATATGTCGGCAAGAGCGAGGTTCGCGTCGGTGATACGCGGCGGGCCTTGGACGATTGGGGTAATGCTGCACCCTTCGACCTCCTGATGACCTCGCCACCCTATGGCGACAATCTCACGACGGTCACCTACGGCCAGCATTCCTATCTTCCGTTGCATTGGATCGACTTCAACGATATCGACCCTGCCGCCGACATTGCGATCCTGCGGACCACCCAGGAGATCGACCGGCGCAGCCTGGGTGGGGCTTGGGGGGATGCAGCCTGGGACGAGGTCAAGCTTCTGGAAGCCTCGCCCCGACTAAAGCACTTCGCCGATGGCTTGCCGCCCAAGCCTGATGACGGCCGCAGCCGACTTATCCGCTTCTACCGTGATTTCGGCGCCAGCCTCGATAGTATCCTCAAGGTGATGAAGCCCGACAGCTATATGATCTGGACAGTGGGCAACGGCTATAACGACCCGCTGCGCAACGGCGACTTGTTCGAGATCGGCGACGGGGCCGATCTCAAGCTCTGGGTTCTGATCGCTCAACCCTGCGACCTGATGGTCCGCAGCAATGGCGAGCGGGTGCGCGAAGACAACTTCAAGGTCGCTGTTCTCGCGCCGCTGCGCACTCGGGCGCTGGGCGTCGAAGCGGCGATGAAGGATGGCCTGACCTTCTCGCTCGATCACTACGACCACAATGGCGCGCAATCGGCCGTGGTCCTGTTGGCCGACGCCACACCCGCCAACCTGCATGTGCTCGACCTCGCTGTCTTGAACAAGGACGGTAGCTGCCAGCTCAGCGCTCAGGCTGATTCCGTTCTGAGCCTTCCCAGCAAGTCTTGGGAGAACCGTCACGGCAAGCTGAAGGCTCATTTCGCTAAGGTGAGCAGGCAGATCGAGGATGCGCGTAAGGCGCACAAGGATACGGTCGCCGACCTCTTAGCCGCTGCGGTCGTTCCGCGGGCGTCGCCCAAGAAGGGGTTCGCTAAGTATGGGACCTATGACAAGGGCGCCTACAGCTATCCGATCAGTCGCCGCGGCCGGATTCGCGATCCACTGGCGACCTCGCTCTTGAGCGCTTACAGCCGGTTCTTGGCTCGAGACGCCTACGAACACGACTACTCGCGTGCCGGCTGACCGTCCGCAAGTGCGTCCTGGGGCGGTCAATTGACGACCGGCGGCGGGGCCACTGAAGTCGGTGTTCGGCACAAGACCCGATCGTATGGTCAGCCATGTCGTCTTCCGCCGAGTAGTCCGCCCAACGTTGCAGAGACGCTTAAGCTCCCGGGAGGGGAGAGGGATCCGACCGTCCGCGGTGGGTCGGACCGGGTCATCAGTCTTAGTGTCTGAATGTCCGGAATCTGGCGGGACCCCAACTCCAGCAAATGGCACCGCTCAGCCTGATCTACCATGGCCGAATAGGGGCTTCAGACCGTCAAGGACGGTGAGACGTTCTAGTCAGCGAAGATGGTCGGACACTGCAAGCGGTCGAGCGCGTGGTGCTCGTCTGGTTAGTCTTGCGTGGCGGCGGGACTGAAGAGATTCCAGGGCGGGCCTCCCGACAGCTCCCATTCCTCGGGCTTCGGCACTTCGCCCGACATCACCACCGCCCTCAACACGCTAACGCAGAGGGCAAGGCCATCCTCCGTGACCTGGCGATTAGCGGCCTCTTTCTTAGGCGCGCTGCCATGCACGACATCGCTGCGGAGGCTGTAGAACTTACGGACGCGCTCGGCGATGGCGATGCGGTCTTCCAAGGTCCGGCCGAGAAGCAGCGCCGTGCGCACGGAAAGGCGATGGGTGAGTTCGCCACGCGCGTTCCCCGACAACAGCGCCTCCAGGCAAACGCTGCCGTCGATCGCCTTGTCACCCGGGGCGAAGCGCCGACGGGCGAGATTGAGCCGCTGGATTGGGACACGGCAGGCATTGGCGACGTTCTCATGCAGGGTGAGGTAGCGCTCGACCCACTCGGTCATCTCGGGCGTCACCTGGATCGGATGGTTGGGGAGTCGGCCCTCGTGCTGTGAGCCCATCCATATCCGCCCGAATTCTGCGGGATGGAATTCGGGATCGGCGAACTCCTGCCACACCACACTGACGGTGGGTGCGACGTCATCAGCAAGCACGAAAGCGTCGATCGTCCACCGCAGCGTCGCGGTAATCTCCTGAAACCGGGCGTGACCTCCATCGTGGCCGTCTTCGCCTTCGACGTCGCTGACCTCGAACATCACCGCAGCCGGGAAGTCCATGTGCATTCCGAAAAAGGCCCGCTGTTTGAGCATTGCCGAGTTGGGACTATCCGGAAGCGCACTCACCGGCATCAGGGTCACGCCATTCGAAAACCGGTACGGCTCCTGAACGAGCAAGCCGTAGACTTCGCCGACGACCCGCATGGGCGTGCGACGCACTGCCCGGATGGTTCGGTACCAGGCGAGCGCGCCGTCCGGACCGCGGGTCAGGGCAACCCGTAGCAGGTTGACCGCTTGGTGCTGGTTGAAAAAGGCGAGCTGTTTGCCGAGGAAGAACCGGCTAGCCGGCCCTGCGAACTCTGGATGGGTGTCCATTGCCTCACGTAACAGCCGGGATATCTCCCAGATGTCGGGGCTGTCGGCCGTACGGGGCAGGTGCCCCTGAGAGAATGCTGTTCCGGCCGCCGAGAGGGTATCGTTAATGATGCGCAGGAGATCAGGGTCGGTTGTCATGGCCGAACCATGCTTCAACGGCGCGGTCTGCACCAGTGGCACGTGGCCTCAACCTCATTTGCCGCGCGTCGGTTTGGAGGCTCTGCGGCTTCGCCTCGGTCGTGCGTCAGAACCGACCTTGGCGGAGGCGTTGCGCCTCCTCATCAACGAGGCTCTTGGGAAGCTGGAAGAAGTCGAAGAGCGCGTAAAGGGGCTTTAGGAACTCGAACAGGATCTCCGGAAGACTGTCGGCGACCTGGGCGGCCCGGACGGTCATCACCCGATCTAGGGTGTCTTGCTGGGAGATATAGCCTTCGTCGATCAGTCGACGCCCTTCGACGTGGGTCAGGCTGCGCCTCGCTAAGCCGCTCCACTTCACGGAGAATACGATTTCGGCATCAGGCCGGCCGATGGCCGCCGCAAACCTGGCGGCCTGAAGGAGGCAGTCACCGATGCGCCAGACCGGCAAGGTGACGTCGAACACCGTGCCGGGCTTCATGCGCTCGGGGTGGCTGTCCTCATCGAACCCCCGGATCAGCACCGCTTCGCCGGTAGGGCTCACCCGCCAGAAATCGGCATGAGCCGGGTCGTCCACCATGCGCCGGGCGTCTTCGGCGGCGATAAAGCATTCGACCGCCCCGTCCTTCACATAGGGCTTGATGCCGGCGCGAGTTGGCACCCAGAACGGCGACCAGCCTGTATGCCGCGTAGTCGCGCTGTTGACCGCCTCCAGCAGCTCAGGGGCTTCGATGGCGGTGGTCTGACCGACGAGCTTGTATGCCACCCGGTAGAAGCCTGGCGGAAGGAGCTTCACCATCGTCGGCGAGATGGGCGCCCGCGCGATCCAGCGCTCCAGGCCGTCATCGGCCCAGGCGGCGAGCTGCGCTTCTTCGCTAGGCGGCAGCGGGAGGCTTTGCGTCTCGCGCCCATCGAGGATGCCGCGAATGGCGTCCAGGAGATCATCGCGAGTCGCCCGAACGCAACGGTCGATCAGCTCGCGCCATTCCGCCGCCGTTCCGGGTTCGGCACTCTCCGGCTTAGGCCGCCGGATGTAGACACGCCCAACCAACAGCGTCTTTTGATCAGGGCTGCCCCTCTTGGCTTGGATAGGCGTCCGATGGCCGCCGGGGACCTGGACGACGGGGTACACACCCACGCCCCCATTAACTTGGTAGACCCCGACTTGAATGGCCGGCTCAGCGTAGGCGGCGGCGATGCCGGCGATGATGTCCTGCTTGTAGCCCGCCAAGGTGACCGGGCGACCTGGCGCCTCCTCGAACTTGCCAGCCTCGGTCTCTCGCATCCCGAGGATGATGAACCCGCCGCCATGGTTGGCTAGGGCGATGATGATCTTCGCCAGGGTGGCGCAGTCGTCCTTGTTCGTGAGGTCCAGCCACGACTTTATCTCGACGCCCAGGTCTTCCCTGGGCGAAGCGACAAGCGCCTCTAGCTGTGCAGTCAGCAGTTCCGCCACGGGTCCCACCTAGTTTAGTTTCGCCATCTTATAGCGAGTCGGCTGCCAGGTGATTCGCTGGCGGGTGGAGTTGCCAAGGCTTTCTGCCGAAGAGCAAGATCAACACGGTTTCGCTTGGCTGGGCGTCATGCGCGAAGCGTCGCCGCGGGCCAACCCAAATCCAGTACCCGAGGAGAAAACCAACTTCGGCATTTCGGCTTGGCGCGAATGTCTGCAGATGGCGCTACCGCGAAGGTCGGCTCTTGGCGCATCCATGACCGTGAAGCGGCAAGCAGCAACGTCTGCTTTCAGGAAATCGCACGTCCGATCTCTACGGCCGAGATCGGGGCGCTTTGCTGACATACGGCGTCGGGGCCGGTGGGAAACTGTCCGCTATTGAGGACTTCAAACAAGAAGCCAACATATCGCGCCGGTGAATTGCCGAGGGCGAAGCTGACCAAACGGCTGCCTTCGAAACGTCCGCTTCGAAGTCCATATCGAATTGGTGGTGGTCTACTGCTAGCCGGGGATGCGATCTAACTCCGTTGAAGGCCTTGTAATTACAAGGCTGACCCATCCACGGTCCCCGCCTCGATCCAGGCGCGGGTCTGCTCTAGGATCTCGTCCGAAAGAGCGGGGTCATCAATTGCGCGGGCGAGGACGACGGCGCCCACCATCGCCGCCCAGCTTCCAATCGCTGCCTGACGACGGCCGGCCGGGTCCGCCAGCGGGAGCGCCATCTCGAGACGGGCGATCTGCGAGCGCAACCCTTCGGTCATCGCTTCGCGTGCCATGGGTGACTGGTGGCGGATGGCCGCCGCAAGTCCCGCCGTGGGGCAACCCGCGGCCGGGTTGTCGCGATGGCGCGGCGACAGATAGGCCTCGAGATAGGCGCGGATTTCGGTGTTCCCGCCGGGGGGCACCGCGAGGACATGAGCCAGGGTCTGCGCGACCAGATCATCCTTTGAACCGAAATGCCCATAGAAGCCGCCATGGGTGAGCCCGGCGGCCTTCATCACCTCGGCCACGCTGACCGCGTCGAACCCCCTGTCGCGAAACAGCGCGCTGGCAGCGTCGAGGATGCGGCGGCGGTTCTCCGCCATCTGCTCGCGGCTGACCTTCATTTCAGAATGCTCCGACGCCCGTCATTGACAGTTACATGATGATCGTCATATTTAGACTCAATCATGATATTCATCATGAATATGGCTACGAATTGAAGAGAGAGCAACCCATGGCCGCACACCCCTCCGTTCTTATCACCGGCGCCTCCACCGGCATCGGCGCGGCTTATGCCGAGCGTTTCGCCCGCCGTGGGCATGATCTGGTGCTGGTTGCCCGCAACACGGGGCGCATGGAGGCGCTGGCGACCCGCCTGCGTGAAGAAACCGGCGTTGCGATCGACATCATCACGGCCGACCTCACACAGCCCGCTGATCTCGGTGTCGTGGAAGCCCGCCTGCGCGGCGACGCCCGCATCGGCATCCTCATCAACAATGCCGGAACGGCCATTGGCGGCAGCTTCATCGAGCAGAGCACCGATGACGTCGCGCAGTTGCTCGCCCTCAACACCACAGCCGTCCTGCGGCTGGCCAGTGCCATCGCGCCGCGTCTGGCAAAGGCCGGCACGGGCGCGATCGTCAATATCGGCTCGGTGGTCGGGATCGCGCCGGAATTCGGCATGACCGTCTATGGGGCGACGAAGGCCTTCGTGCTTTTCCTGTCGCAGGGGCTCAGCCTCGAGCTCGGCCCGAAGGGCGTCTATGTCCAGGCGGTGCTCCCCGCCGCCACGCGCACCGAGATCTGGGGGCACGTCGGCGCGGACGTCGATGCCATGGCCGGGGTGATGGACGTCGAAGAGCTCGTCGACGCGGCGCTGGTCGGCTTCGACCGCCGCGAGGCCGTCACCATCCCGCCGCTGCCCGATGAGGAGCAGTGGACCGCCTATCAGGCCGCGCGTCAGGCCATGCTGCCGAACACCCGCCAGGAACACGCCGCGGCGCGTTACCGGACGGCGGACTGAGCCTTTGCGCACGAGCCCAGAGAGCACACCCTCATGAAGGCGTTCATCCTCGATAGATACAAGAAAGGCGGCGCCCTGCGCTTTGGCGACAGGCCGGAGCCGGAATTGGGGGATGAGGATGTCCTGGTGGACATTCATGCCGCCGGCCTGAACCCTCTGGATTCCAAGATCCGCGACGGCGCCTTCAAGCCCCTCCTTCCCTATCGCCCGCCTTTCATTCTGGGACACGACATGGCGGGACGGGTCGTGCGGGTAGGCGCGAAGGTCCGCCGTTTCAAGGCGGGGGACGAGGTCTATGTCCGGCCTGTTGATGCAGCCATCATCACGGCTGCTGGCCTGTATGGAGATCGCGGATCGGGTCCAGATCGCTTTTGCGCGCTCGAGGCGCCCGGACATTTCACTGGTTTTCCCGACCCCGTCTGCTGACCGTTGCGCCATACCTCTCTGCTGACCTTACCTTGCGTCCCTGACGCCTCGAGCCGTGGCTGTTATGCCGCCGCGGCCGGAGCTCTATAGAATCCGCCGTGCGCCATCAGCGCCCAGACGATCGATCCTTGCCATCTTGTTGGCCAGTGCGACCGTGACCAGCATACGCGGCTTGCGCGCCAACATACCGGCCAGCCAGCCGCTAGCCTTGTCGGGATCGCGCGCCGCGACCTTGGTCGCCGAGCTCGCGCCTAGGATCAGAAGCCGTCGCAGGCTGCGCTCCCCCATCTTGGTCGTTCGCCCGAGCCGCTCTTTGCCGCCGCTGGAGTGCTGTCGCGGGACGAGACCCAGCCAGGCCGCGAAGTCGCGCCCGCGGCGGAAGGTGCTGGCGGCTGGCGCCAGTGCGACCAGCGCCGTCGCGATGACCGGACCAATGCCCGGGACGGTCATCAACCGCTGCGCCACCGGGTCTGCCTTTGCCCGGGCCGCGATCTCTCGGTCGAGAAGAGCGATCTGCGTCTGCAGTGCCTGCAAACCCTGTGCGATGACGACCAGTACCGGCCGTGCTTCAGCCGGGATGTCTGATGCGGGATCGCCGACGATCTCGACCAGCTTGCCGACATGTCCGACACCCTGCCGCACGACATAGCCGAACTCGGTGACGGCAGCCTCATCCGCCTCGTGCCGCGCTGGTACTGCGACGCAGGGGCGATCTCGATCTACTACCCTTCTCGCACGCTGCTTCCCGCGAAGTCCCGGGTGTTCATCGACTGGGTCGGCGACGCCTTCAAAGCGCAGAGGCTCGCCGAAAGGTTCGCTGGGAGCCTCGCCTAGGAGCGCCAGTCTTTCTCGATCTGTTAGTCGGCCGAGCCCGGTCAGAGGACGTGTGCGGTTGAACGCTGCGGAGGGCATTCGTGCGGCAGCGCTCGACGATAAGGGCTGACGTTCAACTCCGCCTGGACGTTCGCCCTTGAGCTGGAGATCGGCGCAGTCCGGCGGGTGCTCGAAGACTGGACGCTGCCGCCCGTCGATCAGTGGGCCGTATTACACGGGGCGCCTCGCCAAATCAAAGGTGCGCGCCTTGGCCGATTGTGCGGAGAGCATCCTGGAAAAATAGGGATACTCGCGATGTACCGCGACGCGCGAGAGGCAGACGTTCGCTGCGCAGACGACGAGTGGTCGGTTCGGGGCCGGTGGCAGACGGTCCGCTATTGGGGACTTCAAACGAGAAGCGGACCTGTCGCCGACGACCAGGATGTCCGCTTTCAGGCGCGACACAGTTTCAGGCTGGCCTTAGTGCTCGGGTCAGGGAACAGACGATCAACTGCCGGGCTCCTCGGGCCATCGCCACGTGAAGGACGTCGCCGCAAAAAGCGCAAGCCCATGCTCGGGCCAGATCCTGCACGCGCGCGCTCGAGCCTCGATTTCTCTCCAACACAATCAGCGACCGTCGCCGCTTCAGGGTGCTCGCCATCGTAACCCACGGGCATCGCCAGCGCGCCGAGCGGGGTGCCATCGGGGGCATAGCGGTGTACGGCACGCGGCGCTGACGTCCATATGTTGGCGGGCACGTCCCTGCGCAGCGAGAACCTCGCATTCACTCATGCCCGCCGCTTCTAGGCCAGCATCGCTGGCGAACGGAGCCGTTCTGCATACGCAGCCAGAGCTTCTCCGTGGTGCTGATCGGCGCGCAGCCCGAGATATCCATCAGGCCGAACGACAAAGAGCGCCACGCCACTGACGCCCAGCCGCTCCGCGACCGTCTGGTCGATGCGGGCAAATCCACGGTCGGGGGCCTGCGTGGCGAACAGGAAGCTGGCCTCCAGAAGAGGGCTTCCGGCGTAGGCGTCGAGGATGCCATGGAGACCGGTCAGTTCGTCCGGCTCCGCCTTGTCGCCACCAATGACGATGGCGACATGCCCCGTCCGTTTGGCGCCAGCGTGGAACACGGCAGGTACCCCATCGGTGGGCCGGATGTCGATATCGCTCGGCCAGAGCTGGCCAGGGGCGAGCGCGTCGTGCCACGCACCCATCACGATCGGTGATGCGCCGTAGTCGATATCCAACTCAGCCTCGGCGACGGCTTCCTGGTGGCGCGTGGCCGGGTTGGCGAAAACGCCGCGGATGAAGGCATCGCGCGCGCGCCGATCATCCGGACTCTTCAGGACCTGGGCGTGGTCGGCTTCATCTCCCGAAGCGGTGAACTTCTGCGCAACCGGGCGGCGTTCCGCCTCATAGCTGTCAAGCAGCGTGTGGGAACAATGGCCTTTACAGACCAGCGCGAGCTTCCAGGCGAGATTTAAGGCGTCCTGCATGCCGCTATTCATGCCGTGGCCCTGGATCGGGCTGCAGGTATGCGCCGCGTCGCCCGCGAGCAGCAGGCGTCCGGAACGGTACTTCTTCGCCACCTTG
The DNA here is from genome assembly GCF_014195655.1 of Ancylobacter tetraedralis. Classification (GTDB taxonomy): domain Bacteria; phylum Pseudomonadota; class Alphaproteobacteria; order Rhizobiales; family Xanthobacteraceae; genus Ancylobacter; species Ancylobacter tetraedralis. The sequence goes on along the minus strand of NZ_JACICD010000016.1, from coordinate 9,855 downwards.
GTGTGGCAGTGAAAGCGCGTCGGGTTCGCCACCGCGATGAAGCGCGCGTCTGGCACGTACCGACCGAGGGTGCCCGTCGCATCCTCCACGAGGTCGGATTGCTCAGAGCTCGGCCGGAGATAAACACGCCAGCGCTCATCGGGCAGCGCGGTCAGGATGATCGGCGGCTCATCGAAATAGACGAAATTCGCTTCATGCGAATAGGGCCAGCCCTCAATGGTGGTGTCGAACACCGCCCAAGGCTCCTCGATGTCGTGGCCGTCCTGCCCGATGCCGGCGAGCGAACGGACCGTGCTGTGATGCCCATCGCATCCGACGACCCAGCGCACGAAGACCTGCTTTTCTTCACTCTCGCCAGCAAGAGTGGCGAGAACACCTTCCTCCGTCTCAGCCAGGCCGATCAACCGGGTGGAGCGAGTTGGCGTGCCGCCGAGCTGCACGAGGTAATCCGTCAGGATCGCTTCCGTCACCTCCTCGGACACACCAAGATTGAAGGGGTAGCGGCTGCCGCTGAGGGAAAGATCCACCTCCCCCAGCGCTTTGCCATCGGAATGGATGCGAGCTGTCCGCTGTGGGACGCCCGCCTTCAGCAGACGATCCGCAAGGCCCAGAGAATCGAAGATCTCGATCGAACGCGGATGAACGACGGTCGCCCGGTCCCAGGTCAGCGGCTTGTCATGGGCGTCAATGAGAAGGCAGCCGACGCCCCGGCGCTGGAGTTCCGCGGCCAGCATAAGACCGGTGGGGCCGGCTCCAACGATCAGAATATCTGCATCGGTTTTCATGAAACTCGATCTTCCTTTTTGGACGTCGGCAGGCGTTCCGCTGGAGCCCGCCATGTTCTAGATGGGCTGCCAGCCATAGCGTTTGCGCAGATCGGCCAGGTTGTTCTTGATGCGCACGATGGCGGAGCTGGTTGGCTCATTCTCGGAGAAGAAGCGGCCCGTGGGCGTCCGCAGAAACACCTCCGCAGCTTCGGCCGAGATCTTCAGATCGTATCCGGTCTCAAGCCAGATCGCGTTGCCATAGGCATCCAGACGAACGAGCGGGGTGTCTTTACCGAAGAAGCTGTTCGACGCGTAGGTCTGCAACCGCGAAATGCGGTCGCCCTGGAAGCCGATATGCTGCATGGCCAACAGGTGCTCATTGCCGTAGCGGATATCGAGCACGATGGAGCCGGTATCGGTCTCGGCATCATAGCCTATGGAAGGCACCTCGACGCCGTCGATGATCGCAAACCACCAGACGTTGTTGTATTCGACGAAGAAACGCAGGGACATGCGATTTGCATCGGCGAGCGTGGTCTTGAGATAGCCGGTATCGGCCGCGAACAGATCGAGGCCGAAATGCCGGTCCACGTACATCTTGCGAAAACGGCGGAGTATTTCGACACGTTTTTCCGCCCGTTCGCAATGGGGCGCGGTGTCTGCACCGGTGCCCTGAACTGAAGCTGCACCGGGCACAACCGGCGCTGTATCGGCTGCGATCGCGGCGCGGTGAACCACTGCCGCGACCGGTACCGCCAGCGACGCGGAGAGCAGGTGGCGTCGAGTGAGCACGATAGTCCTCCCGTTTCGCAGTGTGGAGCCTGTTCGGGCTGTGTGGTTCACCAGGTGATCTTGAGGCCGCCCCAGAGCTGGTGGTTGTCGTTCCCGCCGCCGATTTCGCCGTCATAGCTGACGAACAGCGAGCCGCTGTCGCTGAGCCGCACAGCGGCCGACAGGCCGACCAGCGCGCTGTCACGCTGGCGCGTCGCGCCATAGACGGTGAAGTCGGCACCGGGAGCCGACGTGAACGACGCCGTCATCGCTGGCGTGGTGTCGGCGAACTCGTGCAACCAACCGAGCCGCAGACCCAGATCGAGTGGCATGCCATTGCCGAGATCGAAGCCCGTGGTGAAATCGGCACCGATGGTGCTGCGCACGGAATTGGTAGACTGCGAGGCGACGGCGAGATTGTAAGGGCTCAAGCCGGTCTCGGTGAAGCCGTCCTGATCGATCGCCACCACCTGGAGCCGAGCGAAAGGCGTGATCGCGGTCCTGAGCGGCGTGCCGAGGTCGAAGGTGTAACCGCTCTCGATCTGGCCGAGAAACTGCCCGGCATCCGTGTCGCCGTCGGCAATGCCAAACGGCAGGCCGGCGCTTCCGACGAAGCGCTTCATGGAGTTGCTGGCATTGGCATAGCCCGCCAGCGCGTCGACATAGAGCGGGCCTTGTGTGAACGAGCCATAGGCGACCGCGCTGAGCGTGTCGGCATCGGCATCGCCGGCAAAGCCATTGACCGATTGCGAGCCGGCGACATAGCCGCCGGCAATGCCGACAAGGAAGCCCGGATTGACGCGGTAGTCGATGCCGAAGGCGGTGCCTCCCAGCGAATAGTCGAGGCCGGAAGCATTGGCGTCGCCGCTCACGCTGCCGGTGCTTCCGATGCCGCTGATCCAGGCGGAAAAGCCGGCCAGCGCGTCCGAGCCGGGAGCCAGCGCCGCGCGGTCCGCCGCCGCGCCGCCATCGCGCGCGACCGACATCTGGCGGCCGACCGCGTTCATGAACAGCTGGCTGGAGCGTAGGTTCACCGTGGCGAGGTCGGCGTAGGGTTGCCCGCTCAGCGTCTGAAACGCCGCCGCTCCGTCCGTCACCGGCAGATTGGCGAGCGTCGTGATGAGGCCGCCGACATAGCCGCCGGCCGCAATCGCATCGAGCGCGCCACCGACGGCCCGCTGGTTCGTGGTCAGCGCCGCCGAGGCGAAAGCGTCGGGCGCCAGCGCCAGCGTCACGTAGATATGTTCGGAATCGAGCGAGACCTGCGGCGTCAGGAAGCCGACACCGCCCATCACCTCGCCGAAGGTGACATTGCCGCCGCCCTCGGTGGTGATGATGGTATAGGTCGTACCCGGGGTGTAGACGCCAGGATCGGTGACAATGGCGAGGGTGCCGGCATTGATCATCACCCTGTGGTCCGCGCCGATGACGCTGATCCGGTCGCTGTCGCCGGCGGCGTTGACCTCCATCTCCAGCGTGCCGCTGTTGAGGGTGAAGTTGCCGTCGACGATGAGATGCCCGATCGAATTGCCCGGCTTGACGGTGCCGCCATTATTGGTGATGTCGCCGGTGACGTTGCCGCTACCACTCAGCGTGCCGCCCTTGTTGACGATGACATTGCTGGTCAGATGGCCGTTCGCGGCAAGACCGCCGGCATTGATCGTGGTGCCGCCGCCGACGGTGCTGGCGCCCGTGAGATTGAGCTTGCCGGTGCCGTTCTTGGTCAACGTCCCCGTGCCGCTCATGCTGCCGGCATAGGTGCCGTCGAAGGCCTGGTCGAAGATCAGCGCGGCATTGTTGACGATGTCGCCCAGCAGGCTTTCGCTCGTCCCTTGCAGGGTGCCCCCGAGAACCGTGAACTCCGCCAGGCCCGGGACTTGCGACTTGAACTTGCTGGTGCCGGAGAGGATCAGCTTGCCGGCGCCGGTCTTGGTGATGGTGCCGAGCCCGAGCGTATTGCCCATGCCGGAGACGCTGCCGGCAAAGGTGCCGTCGGTCGCCTGATCGAACACGATCGACCGCGCATTGGTGTTGCCGGCGTTATTGTCGAAAGCAATGTTGCCGCGCAGGTTACCGGTGTTGCCCTGGATGGTGCCGCCATAATTGTTGACCCCGCCGTATTCGTCGGCAGCGGCGGCGAGGACGAGCGTGCCGGAGCCGACCAGGCTGAGAGTTTGGGCTCCCGTTCCGCCCGCACCGATGGCGCCGGTCAGCGTCAGCGTGGTGCCGGCATCAAGCTGGAAGCCACCACCCGCGTCCACCAGCGTGATCGAACGATCCGTCGTGAAGCTGCTCGTCGCCCAGAGGTGCCCATTATTGACCATCATGATATGGGCCCCGCTCCCGAGCTTGTCGTCGGAAGCGATCTGCAGCGTGCCCTCCTCGATGATGGTATCGCCGCTATAGGTGTTCGTTCCCGTGAGCTGCAGGACGCCGCCACCGTTCTTGATGAATCGGCCGGTGCCGCTGATGTCACCGCTCCAGATCAGCGGATTGTTCTGCACGTATATAACGCCCGCGTCGGTCAGCGTGAGATCGCGGCTGATGTTGAGCGCCGCCGCCGCATCCGCGGTCGTGCCGAGGGTACCGCCGTTCAAGGCGATCCCCGTGCCGGCGGCGCCGAGATTGGCGTCGGTCGTAAACCGGACATCTCCCGCGATCCGGGTGCCGCCGGTGTAGGTATTGTTCGCCGTCAGCTCGAGGATGCCCTCGCCGGCGACGATCAGGGTGCCCGCGCCGCTGATCGTCCCGTTCCAGGTCACTTGGGCATCCGGATTGCCGCCGTTCGGCCCGACATAGATGCCACCGGTTCCCGTCAGCGTCAGGGCGCGATCCATGACCTGCCCGTTTGCCGTGCCGATCCCGATCGCGCCGCCAGCGAGGTCGATGGCCATTCCGGCCGCGCCGAGGCTGGCGTCGGTGCGGAAGTAGAGCACGCCGTTCTCAACCCGGGTGCCGCCCGTTTGCGTATTGACGCCGTCGAGCGTGAGGTTGCCGACGCCGGTCTTGATGAGAGTGCCCGTGCCCGACATGTTGCCGGCATAAGTACCGTTGGCGCTCTGGTCGAACAGAACCTGGGCATTGTTCAGGATGTTGCCCTGTATCCCGAGGCTGTTGCCTTGCAGCACGCCGCTATTGACGGTCGTGCCGCCGCTATAGCTGTTCGTGCCGGTCAGGACCAGCGTGCCGTCGCCGTTCTTCACGAGCGACCAGCTGCCGGCATTGCCGCCGGTTCCACCGAGACCGGTCTGGTCGGCGATGGCGTCGGATATGTTGACCGTCTGGCCAGATCCGGGCGCGATGGCGAGTGAGCCGTTGCCGGCAAGGAACATGCCCGTTCCGGCCGAGCCGCCGGCTTCTCCCCAGCCGAATCCCTGCGCACCGGCACCGCCGGAAACCGCATTGCCGGCGATATTGAGCGGCCCATTCACGGCGAGAGATCCGCCATCCTGGACGAAGATCGCGCCGCCCATGCCAGCGCCGCCGCCGCCACCGCCGCCCTTGTTCGGCCCGCCGGGGCCTCCCTTGCCCGCGAGGAAGCCGCCATCGATCTGGGTGGCGCCGGAACCGCCGCCCCCGCCGCCGCCGAAACCGCCCACACCGCCATAGCCTGATCCCGAGCCGCCGCCGCCACCACCGAACCCGCCCGCACCGCCATTGCCGGTGTCGATACCGTCACCACCACCGCCCGTTCCACCGCCGCCGCTGGAAAGCCCACCGGCATTGCCGCCATTGGCGCCGGTCGGCCAATAGCCCCCACCGCCGCCGCTGGTCGAAACAAGGCCGTTGCCCGTGGCTACGCCGCCCGCGCCACCGCGCGCTGCGCTGCTCTGCAGATTGACATTGTCGACCGCCACATGCGCGCCACTGGCAACGAACAGCGCCCCGCCGAGTCCGGCGCCGCCGCCACCGCCGGCACCCTGCAGGCCGTTTCCGCCGGTGCCGCCCTGCGCGACAGAATTGGTGATGGTGAGGTCGCTTATCGCGACCGTGCCGGATTGCACGAACAGGCCGCGATACTCGTTATTGCCCGAGAGGGTGTGGTTGCCGCCGATGAAGGTGATGTTCGTCGTGACGTTCGGCAGATTGCTCGCCAGCGTGATGTCGGCCGTGAAGGTGATGGTGTCGCCATTGCCGGCGCTGCTGATGGCGCTGCGCAAATCCGCATCGCTGCCCACATTGAAGTTCGCGGCATGGACGGGGCCGGTGAGGATCGTCATCCCCATGCCTAGGAAGCTCGCCAGCGCCGTGGCTCTGAGCAGTCGCACGGTCAATCGCGACGTTTTCATCGGGGGCGTCGCAACAGGCGGCATCGTCAGCATCCTCCGGCCCGCCCGAGCGGCCTCAGCCCCTGGCGTTGCACCTATCCCGTAACCTCTGGTCATTGGAGAAGCATGAGGGTCGCGCGTCCCGCAACAGCTTTCTCGCCCTGCACGGCTCGCTGATACATCACGACCAATGTTGAGACGCCTGAACCACTCGGCCCAAGAGCCGACCGGTCACGCCGCCGGCCGCGCGGGCTCAGCTGAACTGCTCGCGCCATACGCTGGGTGAGACGCCAAATCGGCTGCGAAACAGCTTCCCGAACGATGAAACGTCCTTGAAACCGCAATCAAAGGCGATGACGGATATGCTGCGTCCCGTGCCGGCCTCTATCAGCCGGCGCGACATGGCGAGCCGGACGTCGCGAACCGTGTCCATGATGGTCGCGTCGTTATGCGCGAAGGCCCTGTACAGGCTCGCTCGCGAGCAACCGACCGCACGGGCGATCGCTTCCGGTGACAGGTCCGACACGTTGTAATTCGCGTGAATATAGCGCTTGGCGGCAAGGAAAAGCGCGTTCGGATCCGGCTCGTCCCGGTCGCTGAGGCCGCGCCCGATGCGCTGGAGCAGAAGCAGCGCCAGTGTGTGCAGCGCGTCGAGCGCAATCGCCATTTCCTTGCGGTCGAGGTGATCCGCATGCAGGTCCAACGCTGCCATATGGTCGCGAACCATCACCCCGAGGGGAATGGTATCGAGCGGTAATACGAGGCCGGGCAATTCGCCGCCGAAGGCTGCCAGCGCCTTGGCCCGGGGAAGCACCACGTAGATTTCCTTGCCAACGCTCCAATGGTAGCGCATCGCCTTCGTCGCATCATAGGCGACGAGACGGCCGGTCGACGTGATCGGTTGTTCGCCGCCGGGGCTCTCGAGCCCAACGCTGCCTTCCGCCATCAGCGAGATGATAATGGCATCGAGGGCGCCACTGAGCCGTGTTGCCGGCGTGATGACGGTGCGGTGCACCGACCCCGCATGGCTGGCAAAATTGCCTAACGCGCCGTGCACGGCATATTTGGTGCCGAACAGTTCTGCCTCGCCGGCACGGGGCACCTCGAGATCGGCAATGGTGTAAGCGGTCTCGCGCCACGCATCGAACCGGTCACCCGGAGCGAAATCGGTCGTCGACATCCGCCGCAGGCGATAGAAGCCGGCATTCATCTTGAGGCCTGCATCGTCTTCGCCTTCGGGAACAGGACGATCGGTCATGCTGTCCGGACTCTATGCCTAGCTGTGAGACTGGTCGACGATTGCGATGGTCACGAGCGGCGCGATAGCCTGCCGCCGAGAGCTCTGTTCCGGAGGGTATATCGATCCGCCGGAAGCGACTACAGTTTTGCCGATCCTCATGCGGCCCATTCGGCAAGCCGCTTTACGGAGACCAACACCATGGCGGGATCAGCGGCGCGACCGAGATTTAGCTGCCTAACGATCTGCGCCGCGCTGCTTCTCGGCTCAGCGATTGCCGTGCCGGCGCAGACGCAGACCGTGCCGCTGACACTCGGCGCCATTCCTCCCGAAGACGTTGTGCCGCTGGCCGGGGGCGGGCTCGAAAGGGCATTGGCGGATCTGCCCGAAGAGGTCGAAAGCGTGCTGAAACGCAGCGGCGTTCCCGGTGCGGCCGTGGCGGTGGTTCACGATGGAAAGACCATATTTGCGCGCGGGTTCGGCGTGCGCGAACTGGGCAAGGAGGCCAAGGTCGACACCGCCACGGTCTTCCAGATCGCCTCGATGTCGAAACCGATCGCCGCCACCATTGCCGCCATGCAGGTGACCGCCGGCAAGGTGAAATGGGACGACAAAATCACCCGGCACTTGCCGACCTTCGCCGTCGGGGATGCCTATGTGACCGCAAACGGCACGGTGGGCGATTTCTATTCTCATCGTTCCGGCCTGCCGCACGCGGCGGGAGACACGCTGGAAGACATCGGCTTCGACCGGAAGACCATTCTCGAACGGCTGAGGATGCTGCCGCTCGCTCCGTTCCGCGTCAGCTACAACTACGCCAATTTCGGCTTCACCACGGGTGCCGAGGCCGTCGCGGCGGCTGCCGGCAAGCCATGGGCCGACCTCGCGCAGGAGGCGCTGTACGGACCGCTCGGAATGACCTCCACCAGCTCGCGCTATGCCGACTTCCTGGCGCGTGAGAACCGGGCGACGCTGCACACGCTGGAGAACGGCCGCTTCATCGCAGGCCTCACGCGCGATCCGGACCAGCAGTCTCCCGCGGGTGGCGTGACCTCCAACGTGACCGACCTCGCCGAATGGGCGAAGCTGATACTGGCAAATGGCCAGCACGATGGCCGCGAGATGATCTCGCCCGCCGCTCTGCTGCCGGCCCTGCGCGCTCAGGCCTTCAGCGCACCCGCGGGCACGATCGGCTCGCGCTCGGGCTTCTATGGCTTCGGCTTTAACGTGTCGGTCAATGCCAATGGCCGGCCCGACATGAGCCACTCCGGGGCCTTCGTGACCGGCGCCGCCACCAATGTGCAGTTCCTGCCATCGGCCGACCTCGCCATCCTCGTCCTGACCAATGCCGGGCCGGTCGGCGCGGCGGAGGCCATTACCGGCCACTTCCTCGACATCGTGCAATACGGTGCGCCGACCCGCGACTGGTACGCGCTCATGCATCCGCTGCTGATGCAAAACTATGCCCCGTTGGGCGATCTCGTCGGCCGGAGCGCCCCGTCGCGCCCTGCACCGGCACGCCCGCTGGCGGACTATGTCGGCACCTATGATAGCCCGTATTTCGGCCCGGCGCGAATCTCCCAAGACGAGAACGGCCTTGTCCTCACTCTGGGTCCCGAGGCCATCGTCATGCCGATGACCCATTGGGACGGCGACGTTTTCTCGATCGCGCCCCGCAGCGAGAATGCGCCCTACGGTTCGCTCTCCTCGGTCCGTTTCGAGGGGGCTGGCGGCGCGCTCAAATCGATGCGCGTCGACTATCTGAACGAGGAAGGACTGGCCACCTGGACGCGGTGACTATGCCTGCAACGCCTGACTTCGCAGTCGGGCCGGCGCGACACGGCAGTGGCGATCTACCCACGCCGCCGCTTCGAACACGCGAGAGAATAATCCATCGAACACGAAGCGCCGTAACCGGTGTGTCCGAAAGCTGGTGTGATGATCGCCCCCGCCATGACATATACAATGACACCTACTGGACATCCCCGCAGCGCGCCAAAGGTCTGCTATTGGGCCGCGGCCGTTACTAGATCAATGGCCGACAAGGAGGGCGCAAAGCGGACGTCGCTGAAAAGGCAGTGGAGGGGCAGGTATGGGGTCAGAAGCCGACGATCGATATGACAGCCAGCAGATCGGTGTGCCCAGTCCTCCAAGCATCTCAGTCATCATCGATAGGATCGGCAACGGGCTGCAGCGAACTGCCCTGTATTTCCCGCAGCAGGACGGTCAGCGGGTTCTCGGCATCCCCTTGTAGCTTGAGCTTGTCGTTGAACATGCCGAGGTGGCGAGCGACCATCTCCAGCGCCTTGGCCCGGTCGGCGAGGTGAAACTCAATGCCGTCCTTGGTCTTCTTCAAGCCGTCGTAGAGCGGTGTGGCGAGAGGTGAGTTGGTAGCGAGAGCGACGACCATGCTCTCGCCAATACCATCGCATCGCGGGCACTCGGGATGGGGCTCGGCAAGAGCGTTGTAGCCGAAGCCCCCTTCCTCGCTCGGTAGGAGGTCGTCGGGTTCCATCTTCGCTCTCGCTTGGGCAAGGGCGGTGCGGAACTCCCGGCGATCCCGCCATTGATAGGCGTGGTCTGTACCGTGACAATAGCGGCAGGCACCTCGGATGTGCTGGATGACATCGTTTGGATTTGCAGTCGCCGTCGCCCACCAACGGTGGAGCACGGCATCGGCATCGATCTGCGTCCGTCGGGCGCGCTCCGCCATGGCCATGCGGATGGCAGCGGCGACATCGGGATTGCGCAGGATCCGAGATGCCATGAAACGGGCCGTATGCTCGGCATAACCGGCACGCCGGGCGGCTTC
>NZ_JACICD010000015.1 GCF_014195655.1 Ancylobacter tetraedralis | reverse complement strand
CTGCCGGTGCCCGCACCACAGGAGAGTAAGGCCGGGAGCACCGCGGACGAAGGTCGAGACGATGACCCGACCGGCTCCGAGCACAGGTATCAGCCTGAGCTCAGCCGCGTGAAGCCGGTCGAGAAAAACCAGCCCATCGAGAATGAGTTCGAGTTCGATACGGATCGCGACGACGAGATGGAGGACGTCGCCACCCGGAACCGGCGCATAACCGGCCTCATGCAAGGCGTGGCTCGACAGGTCAGCCTCAATCCCAATGACGGCATGGAGCTGTGATCGCCATGGCAGGCCGCTCGAAGAAAGCGCAGATCTCCGTCTATCTCGAGCCCGACATCATGGACATGCTGGCGCACTACGCCGCCCAGCGCGACCAGTCTATATCCCTGATCGCCCAGGCCGCGATCGCCTCTTTCCTGTCGCCCGACAGTGCCGAGCGCCAGGAGGCCGCTCTCGCCCGGCGTCTCGGCCAGATCGATCGCCGCCTCGCGCGGCTGGAGCGTGATCTCGGCATCTCGACAGAGGCCTTCGCCACCTTCATCCGCTTCTGGCTTGCCACCACCCCCGCGCTGCCGGAACCTGCGGCCCAGGCCGCCCGGGCCAAGCTCTCCGAGCGCTACGCAGCCTACACAAGCGCACTCGGCCGGCGCCTCGCCAAGGGGCCGCAGCTTCGGCAGGAGATCGTGGAGGATGTTGGGAGCGAAGAAGGACGGAGTAGCCGGAGTTGACCGATGTCGTTGAAAAAGTCGGTGCTGGAGGGTGGTGACATCACCGCTCGCGTCGGGCGTGCAGCCTCTCCTTCTCAGGCCGCCATGGCCTGCGGCCCGTTCGGCAGGAGCTTGGCGAGCTTCCGGAGGTTCTGCGCTGCGGCGGCGAGGTGGAACTCGTCGCGGGCGCCGTTCGGGCCACGTAGTCGCAGTCGGTCGAGCCTCAGGATGCGCTTCAGATGGGCGAACAGCATCTCCACCTTCTTCCGCTGCCGGCGCGAGGTGACGTAGTCGTCGGTGGCGGCGATGTCCCGTGCCATATCGCGGGCGCCCTCGTGAATCGAGCGGGGGATCTTGCGAGCGGGCGTATTGGGACAGCACCGGGGCTTCAACGAGCAGGCCTCGCAGTCCAGCTTGCTGGCGCGGTAGCGCATCATGCCGTCATCATCGACCAGCGGACGCGGCGTTCGATAGGCCTTCTGTCGCTGCCGCAACAGCTTGCCGGCAGGACAGACATAGGCGTCGGCATTGCGATCGTAGGTGAAGTCGGACCGGCTGAAAGTGCCGTCCTGGCGCTCGGACTTGTCGAACACCGGGATGTGGGGTTCGATCCCGCGCTCGTGGACCAGCCAGGCGAGGTTCTCAGCCGAGCCATAAGCGCTGTCGGCGGCGAGGCGCGCGGGCCAGAGGTCGAAGCGGTCCTGAGTGCGTTCGATCATGGTGCGCGCTGCCCCGACCTCGGCCTGCCGGATGGCGCGGCAAGCTTCGACATCGACGATGACGGCATGGTCGAGATCGATCAGGTAGTTGGTCGCGTAGGCGAAGAAGGCATGCCCCTTCAGCGCGCCGGTCCACTGTGCGGCCGGGTCCGATTTCGACACGAACTTCGGCTTCACCTCGCTGGCCGCTCCCCAAGCGGCCTCGTCGAGCGTGTCGAGATATTCCCGGACCGATCGCCGGGTTTCGGCGAGAGTGGCCCAGTCGACCGTCTCGGAGCCATCAGCCGAGCGCTGCTTGTTCGCATCCGCCTTGATCAGGCTGGCATCGACGGCGAAGCCTTCACCGCCAACAAGACCTTCCTCGACGCAGCGCCGGACCGTCGTCTCGAACAGCTCGCGCAGCAGGTCACTGTCGCGGAAGCGGCCATGCCGGTTCTTCGAGAAGGTGGAATGGTCAGGCACGTCACCTTCCAGCCCGAGCCGGCAGAACCAGCGATAGGCGAGGTTGACGTGAACCTCCTCGCACAGCCGCCGCTCGGATCGGATGCCAAAGCAATAGCCGACGAGCAGCATCCGGATCATCAGCTCCGGGTCGATCGAGGGCCGGCCGGTCTCGCTGTAAAATGGGCGGAGATGTGCGCGGATGCCGGACAGGTCGACGAACCTATCAACGGCTCGCACGAGGTGGCCGGCCGGGACGTGCCGCTCGAGGCTGAACTCGTAGAACAGCGCCTCTTGGATCACCGTCCGCTCGCCCATCATCAGCATGTCCTCCATCCCAGGGACGACTGAATCAGGACTTCACACACCCAGCAACACCGACTTTTTCAACACTATCGGACCGGAAGCGGACCGGCCGGTTTTTGGCTCTTGCTGGGCAGATATCCGCCGTTCTGCTGCCGACCCGGTTCCGGCTTCTCCGGTCACTGCCCGAAACCTGCTGGTCATTGGGCTGTCCTCGCCAGAAGAGCCTTCCGTCTACGTCGCTGCCTTACCGATGATGGCGCGTCCGGTCGCAAGCCGTGCGACAAACGTGATGACCGAGACCATGGTCGCTGGCTGGTCGGACAAGCACGCGCGTGGCGAGCTGTCCCGCTCGACCGACACGGTGCGCGACACACTGTCAAACGGCACGCCATCTTGCCACTCGATCGGCGCCCAATATTGACCCCTTGATGAGGTGAGGCTGTCAAGAGGCGGCGCGGCGGAGCTGGTTGGGGTTGCGCAGCCGTGCCGCAAGCGAGCGTGGTTCAGAATCTGTTCTTGAAGCGCCAGCTCTCATTGCCGGTCTCGACGATATCGCAATGCCCGCCATTCGGCGGGCGAGCGCCTGGCGTGGCCCTCAGACGGTGCGGATCGTCCCGCCGTCGATGACGAACTCGGCGCCGTGGATCGCAGCGGCGCGGTCGGCGGCGAGATAGGCGATAAGGTCGGCCACTTCTTCGGGCTCGGCTCCCCGCCCGATCGAGATCCCGCCCAGGGCATCGAGCACGGACTGGCGCGCGTCTTCGATCGTGCCGCCATTGGCGGCCTGAAGCATTCGGACAAAATCTCCCGCGGCCTCCGTCATGATCCAGCCGGGTGAGACGGCGTTGACCCGCACGCCCTTGGGACCGAGTTCCTTCGAGATCGACTTGCTGTAGGTCCTCAACGCAGCCTTGGCAGCGGCATAGCCGGTCGTGGATTCGGGCAGCGGCAAGACCGACTGGATCGAGGTAACGTGCACCACGACGCCCGCGCCTCGCTCGAGCATCTGCGGGATCAGCAGGCGGTCGAGTCGGACGGTCGCAAGCAAGTTGAGATTAAGCTCGGCAAGCCAGTGCTCGTCCGTCAACGCGACGAAGCCACCAGCGGGTGAAGCCGAGCCCCCGACAACATGGGCAAGGATATCGATGCCGCCCAGCCGCCCGAGCGCCGCCTTGGCCAGCGTTTCGCCGCCCTCTGGCGTGGTCAGGTTCGCCTGGACATAGTCGACCCCTGCTATGGGATCCCTGATCGCCCGGGCGGCGGTGATGACGCGCGCGCCACCGGCAAGAAAGCGCTCGACCGTGGCGCGGCCGAGACCCTTGGTGCCGCCGCTGACGAGCACGCGCTTGCCGGCGAACTCGGTCGGATCTGCCTTGATGGTCATACCGTGGTCTCCAGAGCCTTGATGGCGCCGTGCACCAGCGTGAAGCGATAGGTGAAGCGGAGCGGGCTGCCCGGGAAGTCACCATGAGCGGGACCTTCAACCACGACATCGCCGTCTTCTTCCCGAACCGTTTCGGGCGTGAAGATCGCCTTTACCGGGATCACTTCTTCCTCGAACAGCTGGCGGATAGCCGCGTGCCCCGTGAAGCGCTTGCCGTTGTCGATGAAGACGGCGTCGCGCAGGAAAGGCCTTAACATGCCGTCGATGTCGAGCCGGGCGTTTGCCACGACAAAGTCGGCGATTGGGTTGGGTAGGTCCATTGGCATGTTCATCTCCTCGACGGTGATGAGGCTCATTTAGCCATGGACTTTTCTCCTGATAATCGAGACAAATCGGCATAGGATGTTACGGAAAGCGGAACAATGAGCCTCCGCCATTCCCTGATCGAGCTCGAGGCGGTTCTCGCCATTGTTCGGTGCGGCTCGTTTCGGGCGGCGGCGCTCGACCTCGGCATATCGACCACGGCCATCAGCAACGCGGTGGGCAAGCTGGAGCGGGAGCTTGCCGTGCGATTGTTCAATCGCACCACACGCAGCGTCTCGCTCACTTACGCCGGGCGGATTTTCGTTGCGCAGATCAAACCAGCGCTCGAGGACATTCAAAAGGCGATGAACACGGCGCGCTCCCAGCAGGAGACGCCGTCCGGCACCTTGCGCATCAACGCCTTCGCGACGGCGGCGCGCGAGATCATGGCGCCACTCGTTCTAGCCTATCTACAGCGCTATCCGCAGGTCCATGTCGACCTCGTCACCGAGGGACGGCTCGTCGATGTCGTGGCCGCCGGTTTCGATCTGGGCGTGCGCAGCGCGGATCTGGTGCCCAGCGACGCGATCGCCATCCCGCTGGGCCAGATGCGGCGCATGGCGGTGGCGGCATCTCCCGCCTTCTTTGAAAGCAGGGCCATACCGCAGATGCCGCAGGAGTTGCTCGCTTACCCCTGCGTTCGCGTGCGGCTTCCCAACGGCGCCTTGTTCCGATGGCGCTTCGAGAAGAGTAGCGAGGAATTGCAGCTCGACGTCGAGGGCCCGATCACCCTCGACGAAGCGTCCCTGGCTCGGATCGCGGTGACGAACGGCGTGGGCATCGGCTATTTCATGGAAACCGATGTACGCGACGATTTCGCGGCTGGTCGGCTCGTTCGCATTCTCGAAGACTGGACGCCGCCGCTCGTGCCGCTGTGCCTCTATTATTCCAATCGACGCAATCCCTCCGCAGCCTTCCAAGCCTTCATCGCGCTCGCCCGCGACTTCGCCGCCGGACGGCTCGCACAGTGACCTGAGACCCTGATCCTCCTCCAGATTTGAGTAGAGTCCGTTGATCATGGAGACGGACGATGCGAGCCTCACGGTTCACAGAGGAACAGATCATCGGGATGCTGAAGGAGCAGGAGGCCGGCGCGAAGACGGCTGACGTCTGCCGCAAGCACGGCATCTCCTCGGCGACCTTCTACAAGTTCAAGGCCAAGTACGGCGGCATGGATATGTCCGATGCCCGGCGGCTGAAGGCGCTCGAGGAGGAGAACGCGCGGCTGAAGAAGCTGCTGGCCGAGCAGATGCTCGACAACGCGATCCTGAAGGATGTCAGCGCAAAAAAATGGTGACGCCCGATGCAAGGCGCAAAGCCGTGGCTCACGCCTGTGCCGCGCACGGGGTGAGCCAGCGTCGGGCGTGCAAGGCGCTGAGCGTTGATCGCACCAGCGTGCGCTACCGGAGTGTACGTCCCGATGACGCCAGCCTGCGGGAAGCCATGCGGGCCGTGGCCGGCGAGCGCCGCCGCTTCGGCTACCGGCGCATCCACGTCATGCTGAGGCGCCAGGGCATCGTCATGAACCAGAAGAAGCTGCGCCGGCTCTACCGGGAAGAAAAGCTCCAGGTGCGCCGGCGCGGGGGGCGCAAGCGCGCGCTTGGTACCCGGCGTCCCATCCTGGTCCCGGATCGGGTCAACGTCCGCTAGAGCCTCGACTTCGTGTCGGACGCCTTCACGGACGGACGGCGCTTCCGGGTGCTGGCCGTGGTCGACGACTTCAGCCGGGAGTGCCTGGCGCTGGTGGCCGACACCTCGCTCTCGGGCCTTCGGGTGACGCGCGAGCTCGACGCGCTGCTCGCTATCCGGGGCAGGCCTGCGACCATCGTTTCCGACAACGGCACGGAGCTGACCTCGATGGCTGTTCTCAAATGGTGCCAGCAGAGCGGCGTCGAATGGCATTACATCGCTCCCGGCAAGCCTATGCAGAACGGTTTCGTCGAGAGCTTCAACGGCCGCTTCCGTGACGAATGCCTGAACGAGACCCTGTTCTCGAGCCTGGGCCAAGCCCGTGCCGCCATCACCTCATGGAAGGAGGACTACAATGTGAACCGCCCCCACTCAGCTCTCGGCAATCGATCCCCTGCCGAGTTCGCGGCAACAATCGCACTGGAAACCGCGGCCGCCTGAGGCCAAAATCAACCCTCGGACTCTCCCCTAAACCGGAGGAGAAAAGGGTCTCAGGTCAAGTCAACACAAACGAACGCGCCAAACCGATGAGGCGCGGAGGTGGAATCTACAGGAGAAGGCCGCTTTTACCGCCCAAGAAACTCTCCAATCGCGCCATGGGGGCAGCGATCTCGATGCCGCGCGCGGCAAGCCAGGCGTCATTGTAGAGCGTGGAAGCGTAACGCTCGCCCGAGTCGCACAGAATGGAGACGATCGACCCCGTTCCGCCGGAAGCCGCCATCTCCTCTGCCAGTCTGAGCGCCGCGTAGACGCTGGTCCCCGTGGAGCCGCCACAGCGGCGGCCGAGCATGTCGCTGATAACGCGCATGGTGGCGACGGACAACGTGTCCGGAACCGTGATCATCCGATCGACCACGTCAGGAATGAATGAGGGTTCGACACGCGGGCGGCCAATGCCCTCGATGACGGATCGGCAGTGCTCCACCTCCATTACCGATCGATCCTCGTAGTGCCGATGGAACACCGATTCCGTGGGGTCGGCGATGCAAAGCCGGGTTGTGTGGCGCTGGTAGCGTATATAGCGCCCGATCGTTGCCGAGGTGCCGCCGGTGCCCGCGCCCGTCACGATCCACCACGGCACGGGATCGGGCTCGTGCGACATCTGGCTGAAGATCGATTCCGCAATGTTGTTGTTGCCGCGCCAGTCAGTCGCGCGCTCGGCGAAAGTGAACTGGTCGATGTAGAAGCCACCCGACTTGCGGGCGAGTTCGGCGGCCTCGCCATAGACGGTCTTGGGATTCTCGACGAGGTGGCAGCGACCACCCTGAAATTCGATAGCCGCGATCTTCTCCGGCGAGGTGGTGCAGGGCATCACCGCCACGAAATCGAGGCCGATCAAGCGAGCGAAATAGGCTTCCGATACCGCGGTCGAGCCGCTCGACGCCTCGACGATGAGCGTCTGGGGCCCGATCCAGCCGTTGCACAGCGCGTAAAGAAACAGCGAGCGTGCGAGCCGATGCTTGAGGCTGCCGGTCGGATGGTTCGACTCGTCTTTCAGATAGAGTGTGATCCCGGGTAGCGCGGGAAGCGGAACGCGGATGAGATGCGTGTCGGCGGAGCGATTGATGTCCGCCTCAATGCGCTGAATGGCGGTGCACAGCCAGTCGCGCGGCTGCGAGCTGGAGTGACATACAGGGTGAGGCGAGACCTGGGTGAGGTTCGTCATTTCAGACTCTCAGGTTGCAGACCGGATGAAGCTTGGAAGAGGTTCATGGCTTCGCCAAGTGTGCCGGCGCTGTGCGGCGCTTTACGGACGCACAGCAGATGGCTCCCGAGTCCGTCCCGGGAGTGGCGCTCGACCAGACTTGCGCCCCGCCCGCCATGGCCGGTTCAGATCGAACAAGCCATAGCGAGCGTTGGCTCCCGCATCACACGACGAGGTGGTGCCGACAGACTTCAAGCAGGTACGTGGGCTTCCTTTGCCTCGCCGACCTTGTTTGCGTCATGCGCGAACACCTGTTCGCCGCCGATCCATGTCTGGTTCGGCATCATGTCGCGCAACATGTCCGCAGGAACGGTCAGCGGATTGTCGTCGAACACGACGAAATCGGCGAACTTACCCGGCTCTAGGGAGCCGATCTCGTGCTCACGTCCGATCGAGCGCGCCGCAAAGCGGGTATACATCCGTAGCGAAGTCATCACGTCGAGGTTCTCGCCGTCCTTGAGCGTCTCGCCATTGTTCATCTCGCGCGTCACCATGGCCCAGATGCCGAACATGGGAACGTGCTGCTTCGGGTGAATGCCGATCGCGTCGGAGTTGCCGGGGACAGCGAACTTCTGGTCCATTACCATCTGGCGCATCGGGAAGACGTCGGCGCCGCGCACGGGACCAAGGTTCTTACGATAGCCGGCGGCCGTGGTGTAGATGAACGGCGGCTGCGGCACCGGCAGTACCCCCAGTTCCGCGAAGCGCTTGGCGCGCTCGTCCGTCCAGAGGCAGTTGCCGGCGTGCTCAATCCGGTGGACCGCGCCGTTCGCGGCCTTGCGCTCAGGCAGTGCGGCAAAGGCGTCCAGGACGACGTCCTGCGCCAGATCGCCGATCGCATGGACGCAGATCTGATAGCCCGCGCCATGCAGCTTCTTGACGATTTCCGCGAATTCCTCAGGCTTGAAGGACAGGTGCCCCTTCAGATCGCTATCCCAATAAGGCTCGTACATCGCCGCAGCGCGGGAGGTCAGGCCGCCATCGATGAACATCTTCATTCCGCCAAGCTTCAGCCTG
This sequence comes from Ancylobacter tetraedralis, assembly GCF_014195655.1. GTDB lineage: Bacteria > Pseudomonadota > Alphaproteobacteria > Rhizobiales > Xanthobacteraceae > Ancylobacter > Ancylobacter tetraedralis. The sequence continues at coordinate 54,620 of NZ_JACICD010000015.1, read as the reverse complement.
CTTGGGTCCGCTTCGGCGAAGCGTGCGCCGATTTTCCCGGACAGCGCCTCTTCCAGCGGGCAGACAGAGGGCACCTTGGGATAGAGTGCGACGCGGATCTTCAGATCCTTGCGCCGTTCCATTTCAAGATAGGCGTCGACGCCGCCGCGGAACAGAGTGAATTCGGTGATCGCCGTGACGCCGTTCTCGAGAAAGCTGGCCTGAGCATTGGCGAGGGCGGGGCCGACCTCCTCGTAGGGCCAGTCCGGCGCGTTCAGCGCGTGCCACATGTCGTTGGATACACCGTTCGGGACACCGTTCGCGTCGCGCTCCAGATAGCCGCCGTCGGAATCCGGCGTGTTCGCGTCGACACCCAGAACCTCAAGGGCCTTGGAGTTGAAGACGTTGATGTGGAAGCTGAAGCGCACCACCACCGGATGCTCGGTGCTTGCACGGTCGAGATCCCAGCGAGTGGGATAGCGGCCTTCGGCAATGTGCTGGTTCTGATAATGCATGCCCTGGCCGAGGATCCATTTCCCCGCCGGCAAGGTCGCCGCCTTCTCGGCAAGACGCTCGACCATATCGTCGATGGACTTCACGAGCGGCGGCTTGACGTTGACGGCGATGTTCCAGCCATAGGCGATCATTTCCATATGGGTGTGGGCATCGATCAGACCGGGAACCACGGTCTTGCCGCCCATGTCCACGATGGCTGCGCCCTTCGCCTGCTCCTCGGAAGGATCGACCGCGACAATTCGGCCGCCGTCTATCAGCAGGGAACTGGCCGTGGTTTCGGCCTCGTCCATGGTCAGGATGGTGGCGTTGGTGACGAGGATCTTCCCGGTCGGCAGGCCGCTCACCTTCGTAGATTTCAGGTCGGCGATATCTCGGTTGCTCATGGGTCAGTTCTCCTTGGGCCAAGCGCCGCCGGATTGGCTCCGGTGCAGTGGCCTGATTTGGATTGATGAATGTGCGGGCGCCCGACGTGCCCGCGGGAAGTTGTGTCAGCCTTTGCTGAGAACGGTCCGGATGCCGACGAAGCGCTCGACCAGCAGCACGAGGACAAGCGCGGTGAGCGAGCCAAGGCTGGCCACGGCATAAAGGCCTGGCGTGTTGGAGACTTCGGCGCTGCCGAACAGATACACGGGGAAGGTGGTCATCTTGGATCCGGCGAGGAACATCGTCACCGCGACATCCTCGAATGACATGATGAAACTCATGAACATTCCGGCGATGATGCCGGGCCGCATCAGCGGAATGATTACCCGGATCAGCGTCATCAGCGGGCCCGCCCCAAGTCCGGCCGCCGCCTCGTCATACTGGCCGCTGAGCGCCGAAAGGCGGGCTACGGTCGGAACGAGCACGAAGGGGAAGGTGTAGATCGTGTGGGCGATCAACAGTCCGGTGAAGGTGCCAACCAGCGGAACGGCAAGGGCGCCCTGCCAGAAATAGAAGTACTGAAGGATGGCGACGCCGAGAATGATCGCGGGAAACTGCAGCGGGCTGCGCAGAGCCGCCTCGATCAGCGCCTTGCCGCGTAGGTTGCTCTTTACCATCGCGATCGCTGCCGGCACGCAAAGCAACGCCGATAGGATCGCACAGCAGAGGCCGAGCACGAGGCTTCGCAGGAACGTGTCGACGGCCACCTGGGGGATCTGCATATAAGAGACCAGCGACCAGTCCCGCGGCGGAAAGATCACCGTCGTCGAATTGAACGAGACGACCACGACCACGAAGAGCGGCATCACCAGAAAGGCCACGGCCAGCACGGTCAGCGCATGCATCGCGCCACAGAGCCCCGCATCCACAACGCGTGCGATCATGTTTTTCATGATGAAGAACCCCTCGCTCGGACGTTGCGGCGCCAGTGGGTAAGCAGAAGGATGACGATCGCGACCGCGCTGATCATCGCCACCAGCATGACCGACAGCGTCGCGGCGTAGCCGAAGTCGAAAAGTACCTGCGATGCCTGCTGGATCTGGATCGCGATCACGTTCACACGGCCGCCGCCGAGCAGAACCGGCGTGGTGAAATAGGCGGCGGTCGCCATGATCGCGATTAGCCCCACAGGGACGGCGTTCATCCAGGTCATGGCCAAGTGAACGGTCAGGAAGGTCTTCCAGCGCGACGCGCCGAGCCCGATTGCCGCCCGCTCGAAATCACGCGGCAAAGCCTCGATCACCGGAATGAGCCCGACCATCACCACTGGCACTTGGATGTGGATCATCCCGATCGCGACCGCGGTGAAATTGTTGATGAGCTGTAGCGGCTGCGAAATCAGGCCGATGGTTATCAGGGCATTGTTGATCGGCCCCTCAAACCCCAGCAGCACGCGCCAGCCCAGTGCACGGGCGATGGTGCTGGTGAACAGCGAGGCGATAGCCGCGACAAAGATGATCTTGCCGATGACGGCGTTCCGCCGCACGACTTGGAAGGCCAACAGATAGCCGAGGACTAGCGAGACAACGCCGGTCAAAATGCTCAGGAAGAGCGTGGTCGACAACGAACGGAGAACCGAAGCCGACCGCAACGCATCTGTGAAGTTGCGAAGCGACAGGGCGGAGGCGCCACCTGCATCGACGACCAGGCTGCCGCAGAGGAAATGCAGCACCGGGTAGGCGAAGAACACGACAAAGAACAGGGCAAGCGGGATGATACCCAGCCTGAACAGGGAGGACGAGGCGGGGTTCATTGCCGATCCTCCGGCAAATCCGCCGGCAGCAGGCGCGCATCCTGCGGCTGGAAGCTGACGAAGACGTCGGCGCCTTCTTCGAACACGGCATGTCGGTGCTGGACCGCGAGCAGGGAGCCAAGTCCCGGCGTTTCCAGCCGCAAATGGGTGTTCACGCCATAAAACATGCGCTTCACCACCTTGGCCGGTAACGCGCCCGGCCCGCAACTGAGGGCACAGGTGATGTCTTCCGGGCGCAGCGACACATAGCCGGCATTCGCGCCCGGCAGACTGCCCTCCACCTCGAACTCATGGCCGGTCTGTGTCATCCGGACCCGTGCCCTGTTGCCGTCGCGCGTCAGCACCTCGACCGGCAGCAGGTTGGTGGCGCCAAGGAATTCGGCGGTAAAGGCCGTCTTTGGCGCGTGGTAGAGCCGCCAGGGGTCGCCCGCATCGACGATGGTTCCGCCACGCATGACGATGATCCGGTCGGACATCGCCATGGCTTCCCGCTGATCGTGAGTCACGAGAACCGTGGTGAGCTGTAACTCCTGCTGCAGCGCCCGGATCTCTTCCTGCGCCCGTTCGCGCAGCTTGGTATCGAGCGCGCCCATCGGCTCGTCGAGCAGCAGCATGGTCGGGCGGATGACGATTGCGCGAGCCAGCGCCACGCGCTGCTGTTGACCGCCGCTGAGCTCGAACGGGTAACGCTCGAGATAGGTATCCATCTGTACCATCGCGAGGGCCTCGATGGCGCGCCGGCGACGCTCCGCCTTGGCAACGCCCCGGGTTCGCAGCCCGAACTCGACGTTCTCGACCGTGGTCAAATGGGGAAAGAGCACGAAATTCTGGAACACCATGCCGATGTCCCGGAACTGGGGAGGGGTGGAGGTGATATCCTTGCCATCGATGCGCAGCGATCCGCCAGCCGGCTTCAGATAGCCGCCAATGGCGCGCAGCAGAGACGTCTTGCCGGACCCCGAAGGGCCGAGCAGGGATATCAGTTCACCCTTCTCGATCGTCAGGTTGAGGTCGTCGATCGCAACCCAGCCGCCATAGGCGATCTTCAGGGAGTCGATCTCAAGTCTGCTCATTGCCACGCCCTCGTCGGATGCGCTTGTTGCTAGGGTCGCCAAAACGTTCGGGTGGCGTGCGTTTACGGGACTTCAGGACCGGGGCCGGCAACGGACGGCGGCGTCTAAGGGCCGGCCGTTGCCGCTTGCGGGATCGTCAGCGAAGAATGCCCGCCCACTGCGTGGTCCATTCACGCAGGTTGGCGAGGAAGGCCGGATAGTCGGGAAGGAACAGCTGTGAAGGATCCTTGATGATCCATTCAGCGGACGACGGATCGGCGGCCACTACGGCGTCGATCGCGGAAGAGGTCGGTGGCGTGCCGGCGATAAAAATGAACAGCGGAACCGAGGCCTTGGCAGCTTCGTCCGACAGGAATTCGTTCATCATCAGCTCGACCAGCTCCTTCTTGGGCGAGTTGGCCACAAGGACGAGGTTGTCCGGGTTGATCAGATCGGAATAGGTCTTGCCGTCCGAGTTGATGTCCCAGTGGGCATAGGCGACCGGGATGCCCTGCTTCTTTAGCGCGAGGCACCGGCCCTGGTTGTTGCCGACCGTCAGCCACACGTCACCCGCCGACATCGCCGCGTCCATGTCACCGGATGAGTTGAAGAAACCGTAGGCCTTCACCTTCGACGACAGCTTTTCGATGGTCGCGGACACGTTGCTATAATTGCCACCCGCCGACTTCGCGATGGCCGGGGCCGTGATCAGCCACTGTGCCGCCGTGGTCGAGGGGAACATCACGCGTCCCGCCAGCGCCGGATTGGACCAGACGCCGATGTCGTTAGGCGTGGCCAGTTTGAGCTCTTCGAACTTGTCAGTCCGGTAGCAATTGCCATAGCGGTAGGCCATGCTCGGAATGCCCGACGCGATCTGCAGGCTCTTCGGCACCTTCTTCATGTTGGGAATCTTGGCCGGATCCACCTTGCCGACGACACCCTCCTGTATCCCACGTGCGAGGTTCGCGGAATCCATCAGCATGACGTCGATGTCCGGGTTACCGCCGGAGGCGCGGATACTGGTGATGTTCTTCGACGGGCTGGACGGAATCCAGTTGATCGTTATGCCGGTACGATCGGTGAAGTGTTTCCCGAAGCTCGCGGCCCATCTGTCATTGAACGCACTTGAGTATCCCGCAAAAGAGATGCTCTGACCCGCGAAGCGACGGATATCGCCCGCATCTTGCGCCAGCGTGCCATGGGTCGCACTGAGCACCAGCGCCACCGACAGCCCGCAAAGGCGAAGCCTCGCCATTGAAAGGTAAGAAGAAGGTTTCTCATCGTTCATCGATTTATTCCATTCCCCTGCTGGTGCTTTCGCACGGTTTTACTAAGTGCCGTACTCCTCGTCGGTCACTGCGCCCTGCCAGTCGACGTTGCCGAAATGCAGGGCGATCTGAGTGACGAGACCGGTTTCACTGGCGCCGTGCCAATGCTCGACCCCCGGCTCTGTCCAGACGACATCGCCCGGATTGAGGATGACGCGTTCGCCGCCACGTTCCTGGATCCAACCTTCGCCGGAAACCGTGTAGATGAACTGCCCGCCTTCATGGGTGTGCCAGTGGGTGCGGGCTCCCGGCGGGAACATGATGTTGATCACCCGCGCGTTGCCGGCATTGAGGAGGATGTCGGACCAAACATCGCCCGTATTGGTCGCCGACCGAAGACCGGACGGCTCACCGTTCCGAATGGCCTTTCCGTGATACATATTTGATTCCTCTGCATTTTCCGTCCCGGACCCTCAGGTCACCCAGACGGACGAGTTAGTGCGCCGGGCGGAATTCGCCGAGCATCTTCCGGCTGGCGTTGTAGCCAGTCAGTCCGCTCATGAAGTTGCCTGGCCAGTTGCCGACGCCGCACATGAAGAGCCCCTCGATCGGGGTCGTGTAGTTCGAGCATCCCGGCATGGGGCGTGCGTCGAAGATGCGTCCGGGCACGATGTCGCCATGGGCACCGTTGCCCTCGGCCATGCCGTAGTTCTGCTCAAGGTCGACGGGCGTGTAAACGCTGATACCGTCGATGATGTCTTTGATGTTGCCGATGTTCCGGCTGAGCGTCTCGACAACGGCATTGCCGAGCGCCTCGCGCTGATCGTCCCAGCTCCCCTCCGCCAGATGGTAAGGGGTGCCGCGCACGCTCAGGCTCATGAAGTGGCAGCCGGGCGGGGTCATGTCTGGATCCGCGGCAGACGACACCACGCCTGAGATCGTTACCTGCTGCGACCAGCGGCCCATGGTGGCTTCGTTGTAGCTCTCCTGAAGCACGTCGATGCTGGGAACCACGCGGAAGTTTGTGCCGAGAAACTGAGTGTTTTCGTCGTCGGTCTGCGCGCGGTTGAAACGCGGCGTGCCCTTGAGAGCGAGGTGCACCTTGGAGGACGAGCCATGCATGGTCAGCTTCCTGGCCCGCTCCTCGACCTCGGGCGGCAGCTGGTTCGCAGGAACCAGTTTGGTCAACACCGTCTTCGGATTGATGTTCGCCAGTACGCGCGAAGCCTCGATCTCCTCGCCGGTTTCCAGCAAGACGCCCCTCACCTTGCCATTGTCGCAGAGAAGCTCGCGCACCGGGGATTCAAGGCGGATCTCGACGCCCAGGCTCTCATTGGCCCGGGCCATGGCCTGCGTGACGGCGCCCACACCGCCGATCGGCGACGCATTCTTCATCATCAGTTCGTTGCTGTCGAAAGCCACGCCGCTGCGGCGCATCGATTCTTCCTGCAGCGGCCGCTGCAGCAGTATGTAGCCGCTGCCCGGCGTGCGGGGGCCGACGAGATTGGTCGCCATCGCGGTGCCGGCCAGAAACGCCTTCAACCACGGCGATTTCAGGTGGCGGTCCAGCACATCGCTGACGCTGCCGAACATGACAAGATTGAAGGCTTCTTTGTCGGCGGGCTCCACGAAACGCGCCGCGACCTCTTCCAACGAGGGCGCGGGATCGTAGAACGACACGCCCATCTTCCTTGCCACGTCCTGATAGAACTGCATCACGTCGGCGAAGCCCTGCATGTCGCCAGGCTCGGCGAGCCGCTCCATCTCGGCCCGGCGACGCTCGCGCTCGGGCCACATGACCAGCGCATCGCCGTTGGAGAACAGGGTCAGCGAATTGAGCGCGGGATGGGTCAGCCTCAGCCCGTGTTTTTCCAGCTCCATATCGCCGACGATGCGCGGATCGAGGCTGTGGCAGGAGTTGGCGATGCTGCTGCCTCGGTAACCTGGGAATACTTCCTCGGTGATGCAGGTGCCGCCGACCTGGTAGCTTCGCTCCAGCATCAACACCTTCAAGCCCGCCCGCGCGAGATAGAAACCCGCGACCAGCCCGCTATGGCCGGCGCCAACGATGATCACATCATATTTCGACATTTCTGCCCGTCTCGATCTCGGCCAGTGTCGCCAGCGTGGCGACAACGCGCATGATGAAAATTCAATTGATTACAACGGCTTGATAGTGCGGGAGGCGATCCGCCAGCCGCGGGGGGCCTTCTTCAGAATGTCGGTGTATTCAGCCACGGCGATCGACTTGTCGGCCCGCTGGGACAGGGCCTTGCACAGCGCCTTGACGGTTCCGTCCTCACTGCCGGACAGCAGAAGATTGGTGATGTGGTGGCTGAGCGACGGAGCCGGAAAATTCCGGAACGCCGTCTTCAGCTCTTCCAGCCCGTTCGCGGTCAGGCGTCCGGGGTTGCTGAACTGGATGTCTTCAGCGAAAACCTCGCCCATCCGGTCGTATTCTTTGGAATCGAGTATGTAGGCGACCTTGTGGAGGATGTCCGTGATATCGATCCGGTCAATCTCGGCAATGCGTGCCATGTCGTTACGTCCGTAATTGCTGGAATGTTTCGGAAAATTCGGCCGCGACACGCTTGGTCGCCTCGATCGCGGCGACCAGAGCCTCCTGGCCAAAACGATGATCAGGGATGACGGCGGCGAGGGCGCCGACCAGCTTGCCCCGGATAAAGACGGGAGCCGCGACCGACCAGGAACCGCCGGTGGATTCATGATGGCTGAAGCCGTAGCCCTGCGTTCGGGTCTGCGCCAATTCCGCCTTCAGCTCTTCCACCGTTCGATCTTGCTGGCCGGGAATTTCGAAGCTCACCATGTCTCCAAGAACTTCGTCGACGGCCTCATCCGTGCTGAAGGCCAGCAGCACCTTTCCCGCCGCACCGCGATAGATCTTGCCCTTTTCGCCAGTCAGCCGAACGCGTCGGACCAATTGGCTGGACTCGGCTGAATCGATGCAAAGGCGGTCATCGCCAAACTGCACGAAGAAAGCAGAGGTCTCGTCCAGCTCGGTGCACAGGGCGCTGGTCGATTCCGCCGCCAGCATCCGCAGCGGCGCCCAGCGATCCGTCTCGTGCAGCAGGGTCGTCAGGGCCAGCCCCGGGACATAACGATTATTGCTTCCCTGAACGGCGAAGCCGTGAGCCACCAGCGTCCCGAGCAGCCGCGACGCCGTGCTCACACTGATGTTTGCCGCTGCCGCCATCTCGGAAAGGTTTTTCCCCTTTCGATTTAGGGCGGAAAGCAGGGCAAGCGCCCGTGCTACGGAGCGCACGCCCGACTTGTCGTCACTGCCCGATTTATCTTCGTTTTCCATTTGGCGAAAACCCGTTTTCATTTTCTACGCTATGAGCCGCCACTCTGTCTTGTCAACCGATTTCCTCTCTGCGAAAACATGATTCCGTACAGTGGAAACTTTTCAATCAAAACAGCCCGCTTTTGGGCAGAGCCGAGTGAAGTCAGCCATGCCGGACTATCCCGACACCCAACTCTTGATTGGCGAATCCTGGTCGGACTCCTCCACAGGAAAGACCATCGAGGTCGTGAACCCCGCGACCGAAGCCGTCATCGGTCACGTCGCTCACGCTGGCAGGGACGATCTCGACCAGGCGCTCGCAGCCACCGCGCACGGTTTCGATATCTGGTCAGTGACCTCCGCCTTCGATCGATCGAAGCTGATGCGCAGGGCCGCCGAGCTGCTGCGGGGACGTGCTGATCGGATCGCTGCGATCATGACCCTGGAGCAGGGCAAGCCATTGGCCCAATCGAAGGCTGAGACTCTGGGCGCCGCCGACACGATCGACTGGTTCGCCGAGGAGGCGCGGCGTACCTACGGCCAGGTCATTCCCGCCCGAGGCGCCGGCATCACCCAGCTCGCGCTCAAAGCGCCTGTGGGGCCGGTCGCGGCCTTCACGCCGTGGAATTTCCCGATCAACCAGATCGTGCGCAAGCTCTCGGCCGCGCTGGCGGCGGGATGCTCGATCATCGTCAAGGCACCGGAAGAAACCCCGGCCTCACCGGCCGAACTGATCCGCTGCTTCCTCGAAGCGGGCCTGCCGGCCGGCGTGGTCGGCCTTGTCTATGGCAATCCCGCCGAGATTTCCGAGTACCTGATCGCCCATCCGACGATACGCAAGATTTCCTTCACCGGCTCGACGCCCGTCGGAAAGCATCTGGCGGCACTGGCGGGCGCCCATATGAAGCGCGCGACGATGGAGCTCGGAGGCCATGCGCCCGCCATCGTCATGGAGGACGCCGATCTCGGCCTCGCCATTCCGCAACTTGTGGCCCAGAAGCTGCGAAACGCAGGTCAGGTCTGCGTCTCTCCCACGCGCTTCCTCATTCAGGAGAGTGTCGCCGACGAATTTGTCGAAGGCTTCGTCGAGGCGGCCGGGAATGTGGTGGTTGGCGATGGATCCAAGCCGGGCGTCGAGATGGGCCCGCTCGCCAATAATCGTCGCGTCTTCGCCCTGGAGGCGATGATCGCCGACGCCGTTGATCGTGGTGCCAAAATCGCCCTCGGTGGGCGGCGGATCGGCAACAAAGGGTACTTCTTCCAGCCTACCGTGCTGACCGACGTCCCGACGGACGCGGCGATCATGAATGACGAGCCGTTCGGCCCCGTAGCGATTATCAACCGCTATGGTTCGCGCGACGAGATCCTCGCCGAGGCCAACCGCCTACCCTTCGGGCTCGCGTCCTACGCCTACACGCGTTCGGCTGCGCATCAGGAAGCGCTGAAGTCGGTGCGGGCAGGGATGATGAGCGTGAACCATCTCGGTTTAGGCATTCCCGAGCTGCCCTTCGGCGGTATCATGGATTCCGGATATGGCTCGGAAGGCGGTTCCGAGGCGATCGAAGCCTATCTCGATACCCGCCTCTTCACGACGGCTAATCGCCAGTGAGTTGAAAATCGTTGCTGCCAGTTCATCATTCCGGTTCGTCGAATACTCGGCATTAAGGCGACTTTAGGGGCGGCAGGCAGCGCAGCGGCTGCTTTGGCAATCACTTAATGTCCGCTTCTGTGAAGGGTTTCGGATGCCGGCTCGATCACGACGGTTGGTCTGGGCACGCGGGCCGGCGTCGGAAAGCCTCCAGGGGAGGAAACCGCGGTCCGACGTGCGCGACGATTGAGGTCTTCGCGTTGCTATGGGGATTTGAGGTTCGCGATGGCAGCGCGGGGGCGATGCCGGCGTCGGTTGCCGGAAGATCCTCCGGTCCGGGAAGGTGCTGCGGGGCTGTCAGCGCCCGTTGAAGGGCGTGCTGCCCGCTTCGACAACGACGGCGAGCGTGGGATGGGCGGCACGAGGACGCGGCTCTCCTTTGCGCGCATGAGGCGGCCTGCAGCCGGAAGCTCGAACGCAGGCGGGAAAGCGCTTCTCATGAGGTGTCGACCCTGATGATGGAGGCACCGGCGGGATAGCCCTTTGGTGCCGTGCCTCGGGCGAAGGTCTCGATGATGGTCATGATGCCGGCGCAGCAACGGCAGCGCAGCGTGACCTCTGTTCGTTTCGCCTCGGCGGACTGGTCTTGACCTCGCGCAGGGCCGGCCTCCTCCTTCGCGAGAAGCGCGCGGATCCTGTCGATGTTGGCGGCGCGTACCGCGCTGGCGAACAGGCCGTAATGCCGGATGCGGTGGAAGCCGTCGGACAGGACATGGAGCAGGACGCGGCGGATGAACTCGTCCGCCGGCAGGGTCATGGCCTTGATCCAGCTGTTGCCCGAGGCAGCGGCACGGTCGCGATAGTGTTTCCAGCGGAAGGTGACCCCGCGGTCGTCCATGGCGAGGAGCCGGCTGTTGGAGATCGCCACGCGGTGGGTGTAGCGCGACAGATAGGCCAGCATCGCCTCGAAGGCAGATGTATCGGCCAGCGGAGCGAGATCGCCGAAGAAGACGAAATGATAATAGGGCACGAGCATCAGCTCGGCCTGGCGGGCGGCAAGCCAGTCCCGGGCCGTTGACCCCTGGCACTTGGGGCAATGCCGGTTGCGGCATGAGTTGTAGGCGATCTCCAGATGGGCGCAGTCGGCACAGCGCGCCACGTGCCCGCCGAGCACCACGGTGCGGCAGGACCGGATCGCCGACATCACCTTCAGCTGGCCACGGCTAAGATGCCCGGCATGCACCCTCTCATTAGGCGTCGCCATGGGTGTTCAGGATATCCGCGACCTCGAGCGCAGGCCGCGCCATGGACCGGCACGGCCTACAAGGGCGGCGTCAGCAGCGAAAGCAGGCTCTCCACCTCGCGCAGGGTCTTCAGGGCGACGCGAGTATAGACGGCCGTGGTGTCGAGCTGGCTGTGGCCGAGCAGCACCTGGATGACGGGATATCGGTCTTGCGCTCCAGCAGGTGGGTGGCGAAGCTGTCCGCAGGGTATGCATGGAGACGCGCTTGTCGAGCCGGGCGGCGGAGGCCGCCCTCCTGCAGGCCCGGTCGAGCTGGAGGGTGGTGATGGGCTGGCCCGGATCGCGGCCGGGAAACAGCCAGCCCTGTGGGCGCCGCTCCTTCCACCAGCGGCGCGAGAGATCAAGCAGATCGGGCGCGAGCATCACGTAGCGGTCCTTGCGGCCCTTGCCCTGCTCGACCCGGATCAGCATCCGCGCGCTGTCGATATCGGCGACCTTGAGATGGGCCACCTCCGAGACCCGCAGGCCGCAGCCATAGGCGATGCTGAGCGCTGCCCGGCACTTGAGGTTAGGGGCATGGGCGAGCAAAAGCGCCACTTCCTCGGTGCTCAGCACCACGGGCAGACGCTCCGGCGTCGGGATGCGCGCCATGCGATCGCCGAAGCCGGCCCGCCCGAGGGGGATGTGGAAGAAGAAGCGCAGCGCCGTGCAAGCGAGATTCATGCGGGCATAGCTGGCACTGAAGTTCGCGAGATGAAGCTGGTAGCGCCGCAGATCCTCGGGCTCGACCCGGTCCGGCGCCCGGCCGAGGAAGGCGGTGAACTCGACGACCTGGCGGACATAGTCGCGCTGCGTGTGCTCGCCGAACCGGCGGATCGTCATGTCCTCGATCATCCACTGCCGCAGCGGGCTGATGGCTGGCCGTGTGCTGGTGCAAGGCTCGGAAACGTCCATGGGGCTCTCCAAAGGTTGAGAACCCCCGCGATCGTCTCCCCACCTATGCCAGGTGCTACATGGAGAACATCTGCACGCCCATCATGCAGGGCGGTTACCGCGGCAGCGGTTTAGTGTTCAGTCCCGGTTCGATCTCCTCGGCAACGCCAAAGCTCTCCAGCCGCTTCACCCGGTCGATGAGGACAAGTCGGTTGGTCCGCACCAGATAGCTCTCGCCAGCGTCCGGCCGCAGATCGAGGACACCTGTTCGCGCTGCTCGGCGATCATCATTCGGTCCAGCCGCGTGAGGCGATCATACGCGACGGCCGTCAATGGACTACGACGCGCGCTCGACCAACACGGATACTCAGGAGTTGGAGCCCCCGGCGAACCCGGCGCGGTTCAACCGCCGGCCGCCTGATGAACGCGGCGGCCTATCTCGATGCGCGCGATTGCCATTGGTGGATCGACCTAAACGAAAGAGACTCATTTGAAATTCCCGTCTGGCTCGCTTTAGGCGTATCTGTGGGATGCGCAGGGGAATTTCCTTCTCGCAACCCCGCAGGTGTGTCTTGGCGGCCCAATTTGCGCTTCGCGCCCCACCTCACGTTCAAGGATCCGATCGTGACGACCGTTCCAAGTAAAGATGCAAAGCCGTCTTGGCGGGGTAATGCCGCGAGGATCCTTCCAATCCTTGTCATAGCTTTGGCTGCCGGCACCGGCGGTGCTTGGTACTGGCGGCAGAGCCAGCAGGGCAAGTTGCCCGAGGGGCTGGTGTCGGGGAACGGTCGCATCGAATCCGACCAGGTCGATATCGCCGCGAAGTCGGCCGGACGCGTCCGCGAGGTGTTGGCCCGGGAAGGTGATCTCGTCGCCGCGGGACAGGTCCTCGCCCGCATTGATACCGCCGAGCTGCAGGCGCAACGCGCCAAATATGCCGCCGACGTGACGTACGAGGAAGCCTCGATGCTCGAGGCAAAGGCGACCGTCGCGCAACGGCAGGCGGAACTGACCCTCAAGGAAGCAAAGCTCCGCCGAGCCCTCAAGCTGGTCGTAACAGGGGCGGTCAGCGAGGAGAGCCGCGACGAGGCGCAGAGTGAGCACGATTCCGCGCGCGCCGTTCTTGAAGCCGCCGAGAGGACCGTGACAGCGCGCGAGCGGTCGGTCGTGGCCGCGCAAGCTCTCGTCGATCAGATTGATGCCCAGATCGCCGATACCATTCTCGTGGCGCCGGTGCAGGGCCGCGTTCTTTATCGTCTCGCCAACCCCGGAGAAGTCGTTTCGGCGGGCGGCAAGGTCCTGACGATCGTCAACCTGTCCGAGATCTACATGGAGATCTATCTCCCCTCCGAGAAGGCCATGCGCGTAACGATCGGGTCGCCGGCGCGAATTGTGTTCGACGGTGCCGACTTTGCCGTCCCGGCCAAGGTGAGCTTTGTGTCACCGGACGCTCAGTTCACGCCCAAGCAGGTCGAGACGCGCAGCGAGCGCGACAAGCTGATGTTCCGGGTCAAGCTGCGCATGCCACCGAGCCTCATCGAGCGTCACCTCGACCAGGTGAAAACGGGTACTCGTGGCGTCGGCTATGTGCGCCTGGATCCAAACCCGCCCGATTGGCCGGACTTCCTGCAAAAGCGCGTTCAGGGCGATCCCGTTGATGCCGAGGATTGACGATGGTGGCTTCCGCGTCGCTGATCGCCGAAGTGTCCGGCGCGACCCATGTCTATGGCAAGGTCCGAGCGCTCGACAATGTATCGCTCGAACTGCCGAGCGGCCGGATGGCGGGCGTCATCGGGCCTGACGGTGCCGGAAAGTCCACGCTGCTCGGCCTGATCGCGGGAGCGCGAAAGATACAGACCGGATCGGTCGCGGTCCTCGGCGGCGACATGGGAAATGCGCGGCATCGCCGTTCCGTCTGCACGCGCATTGCCTATATGCCGCAAGGACTCGGCAAGAACCTCTATCAGGAGATCAGCGTCCGCGAGAACCTGACCTTCTTCGCAACCCTCTTCGGCCTGTCCGCGTCGGAGCGTGACGCGCGCACGCACCGCCTGGCTGCCGCGACCGGCCTGCTCCCCTTTCTCGATCGGCCTGCCGGAAAGCTGTCGGGTGGCATGAAGCAGAAGCTCGGCCTGTGCTGCGCGCTCATTCACGACCCTGACCTTCTAATTCTCGACGAGCCGACAACCGGGGTCGATCCGCTGTCGCGCCGACAGTTCTGGAACCTGATCGGTGATCTGCGGCGCGAGCGGCCGACGATGAGTGTTGTTGTCTCCACCGCCTATATGGACGAGGCGAGCCATTGCGATTGGCTCATTGTGATGGACCACGCACGAGTGCTTGCCTCCGGCACGGCGGACGAGCTGCGCGCAAAGACCGGCGAACAGGACCTCGAAGCCGTCTTTGTCGCCCTGCAGCCGGAACAGAAATCGGCGTCTCAGCGCCTGGTCATTCCGCCACGCGAACCGAGCACGGAACCTCCGGTCATTGTCGCGAAGAATTTGACCTGCCGCTTCGGCAGCTTCACCGCGGTCGATCGCGTCAGCTTCGCCATCGAGCGCGGGGAAATCTTCGGCTTCCTCGGCTCGAACGGCAGCGGCAAGACCACGACCATGAAGATGCTGACCGGACTTCTGGCGCCGAGCGAGGGCGAGGCCGAGGTATGCGGAAAGCCGGTCGATGCCAACGACCTGTCGGTCCGCCGGCGCGTCGGCTTCATGTCGCAATCTTTCTCGCTCTATGGCGAGCTCACCGTGCGGCAGAACCTCCTTCTTCATGCCCGCCTTTTTCATCTGGCCGCCGACCACGCCAAGCACCGCATCGCCGAACTCCTGGTCGATGTTGGTCTTGGCGACTATGCCGACGCCGAAGCCAACTCGCTGCCGCTCGGGGTGCGGCAGCGTCTTTCGCTCGCCGTGGCGATCGTGCACGATCCCGAGCTGCTGATCCTGGACGAGCCCACGTCGGGTGTCGATCCGCAGGCCCGCGACGAATTCTGGCGTCTGCTCGGCGATCTCTCGCGAAGCCGCAACGTCACGATCTTCGTCTCCACACATTTCATGAGCGAGGCGATGCGATGCGACCGCATCTCATTGATGCATGCGGGTCGCGTCCTCGTTTGCGACACCCCGCAAAACGTCATCGTCTCCAAAGGCAGCGTGGATCTCGAAGAAGCGTTCATCGCCTATATCGAGGACGCTGAGGCCTCTTCGTCCACGTCCGAAGCGGCGGCGGTCCCGGCGGAGACCCTGCGGAATGTCGAGGCTGCCTCGCCCGGCCGCTCGGCCTTCATGCCGCTGCGACGCCTCCTCGCCTATGCCAAGTGCGAGACACTGTCGCTTAGGCGCGACCCGGTACGGCTCGTCTTCGCCTTTCTCGGCTCATTCATCATGCTGTTGATCTTCGGCTTCGGTGTCTCCAGCGATGTGACCAATCTCACCTACGCGGCGTTCGACCACGACAACACGCCGGAGAGCCGGAACTATCTCGCCAATTTCTCGAGTTCTCGATATTTCACGGAAAAGACGCCGATCCGCAGCGTCGAAGAAATGCAACAGCGCCTGAAGTCAAACGACGTCACGCTGGCCATCGAGATTCCACCGGGATTCGGGCGCTTGGTTCAGCGTGGCTCGGATTGGCAGGTGTCGGCCTGGATCGACGGCGCCAACACCTCGCGCGCCGCCACCATCGAGGGCTACGTGGAATCGGCGCACAATCTCTTCTCTGAACAGAGAGACCGGGAGTCCAGCACCCCGGCGAGCTCCAACCCGAAGACCAACATGGTGTTTCGCTACCGTTACAACCCGACGGCCGAGAGCATCTACTCGATCGGGCCGGCTGTGCCCGCGATGCTGCTGATGATGTTTCTCGCTATTCTGACGGCTGTCAGCGTCGCCCGCGAAAAGGAAATCGGCACGATCACGAACTTCTACGCCACGCCCACGACACGTCTGGAGTTCCTGATCGGCAAGCAACTGCCCTATATCGGCGTCGGCATGATCAACTTCCTCATCATGACCGCCACCGTGGTGTTTCTCTTCGAGGTCCCGCTCAAGGGCGACGGTTTCACGCTGGCCCTCGGCGCACTTCTCTATGTGGCGGCGGCTACCGGCTATGGACTTTTCATCTCGACCTTCACGTCGAGCCAAGTCGCAGCCGTGTTCGCCGGAGCGGTGCTGTCATTGCTGCCCACCATGCAGTTCTCCGGCATGATGCAGCCCGTCTCGACGCTGGAAGGCGGCGCGCGCCTCATGGGGTATCTCTGGCCCACGAGCTACTACATGCATATGAGCGTCGGCGCGTTCACCAAGGGGCTTGGCTTCGGTGACATGGCTACCGATCTGTTGGCGCTGACCCTGTTTTGTCCGGCCTTCCTGTTGCTGTCCGCGCTCCTTCTGCGCAAACAGGAGAAATGAGGTGCGAAGCCTCTCCAATATATTCTGGCTCGGTACCAAGGAACTTCGCACTCTCTCGAAGGATCTGATGATGATTCTTTTCATCATCTATTCCTTCGGTATCAGCATCTATACGCAGTCGACCGGCGCGGGCGAGACCGTCAACAACGCTTCCATCGCGATCGTTGACGAAGACAACTCCAGCCTCTCACGATCGATTGCCGGACTTTTCTATCCCCCGTACTTCCAGACGGCCAAAATGATCAGCGCCGCCGATATCGATCGCACCATGGACGAAGGTCTCTACACCTTGGTCGTCGTCATTCCTCCGCGCTTTGAAGCGGATGTGCGGAAGGGGCGCGATGTCGACGTTCAGGTCAATGTGGACGCCACCGCAGTCCAGCAGGCATCCTTGGGCGCGGGCTATATCCAAAGCATGGTGACCGACGAGGTCAAGCGCTACCGACAGGAAACGGCACAAACTACGGGTCTCTCCTCCGATCTCGTCATCCGCCGCGCCTTTAACCCCAACGGCACACAATCCTGGTTCCGCGCAATCGTCGGCCTTGCCGATCAGCTGTCGATGCTGATCATTATCCTGACCGGGGCGGCGCTCTTGCGCGAGCGGGAGCACGGCACGATCGAGCACCTGCTGGTGATGCCGCTGACGGCCTTCGAGATAGCGCTCGCCAAGGTGTGGTCGAGCGGGTTGGTGATCTTCATCGGCTTCATCTGCTCTCTTCTCTTCGTGGTCGAGGGTCTCCTCGACGTTCCGATTGCCGGCTCGCGCGGTCTCCTGCTGCTCGGAACCATCATCTACATCTTCGCTACGGCGGCGATCGGCATCTTCCTCGGCACGCTCGCCCGCACCATGGCGCAGTTCGCCCTTCTGATGATGATGTTCGTGATGCCGATGATGATGCTGTCGGGCGGCATGTCGCCAATCGAGAGCCAGCCGCAATGGGTCCAGTACGTGACGTGGTTTTTCCCGTCACGGCACTATGTGAGCTTCATGCAGGCGATCGTGTATCGTGGCGCCGGCCTCGATATCGTCTGGAAAGAGTTTGTCACGGTCCTGGTCATGGGAGTGACATTTCTCGCGGTGAGTCTGGTGCTGTTCCGTCAGTCCGTTGCGACCTTGCGGTAGGGCGTGTGGGCACAAAACGACCGGGAACGTCGGGAGGCAGCGGCATCGCGCCATAAGTCAACGGCCTAGGCTTCATGACAATGCCCGCAGACGGACCGGCGAAGCAGGTCAACCCAACGATGGCGCCCAAGTCTATGCTTTATGCCCCTCAGAACGTCGCAACTTCAACGACATAGGTTTTCGCAGTGTTACCTTGGTTGGCGCACCATCCCTTTTGCACGCTAGGATGCCCAGCGGGCCTCTTGATACGGGAAAGTCGACATAAATTTCAGTAACGTTCAGAAATTATGCTTACATCTTGATATAAATACAGTTAGATCATTCTTGTTGCTATCGGTATCGAGACTATAATATCCAGATGCCTGCATATTTGCAATCACACGTTATGGACATTTGTAAATTTGTCGGCGGCACTGCGGATTTGGTCCAGGCACCTCGCGGCGACAACCATTCGCTCAACGTGAGGGTGTAGCAACAGGTTCAACCATGCACTGCCGGACAAAGCCGTGAAGCCAGTCGCGTAGTGCCGAGATGGCAGGGTCATTCCATCGGCGGGCTGGTGCGATGAAATAGTAAGCGCCCAGCCGGACATCGGCCCGGCATACCTCGACCAACTCGCCGGTCGTGAGCAACTCCCCGGCCATGAGATCGCTCACCAGAGCCACGCCTTGCCCCAGCCTTGCCGCCTCCACGGCGAGATGCCCGTGCCACAGCTTTGGCCCCTTCAGTGGGGGAACGCTGACGACCCCGGCATGCTCCAGCCAGTTTTCCCACTGCCGCATCGAACGCTCGTGGAGGAGCGGCAGCTTCACCAGATCGCTCGCTGTGCGGATGTGCCGGTGAGCCTCGTTGAACGCCTGGCTCGTAACTGCGAGGATGCGGGGCCGGTAGACGATTTCCCCGCGCAGGTCCGGCGGAAAATTGGGATATTCGAGGTAATTTATCTCGGCATCGACCTCCCCCTTGCTGAAGTCTGGTCTTGCGGAAATCGGCTGGAGAATGATCTCGCGGCCGCCGAGAAAACGCTCGATTTCCGGCAGTCGCGCCAGCAGCCGTCGCGAGGCAAGCCCTGCCATGCAACAGATATGGAGTGCATCGCTGCTGCCTCCCCACAGCTCGCCCGTAGCGCTGGCAATCAGGTCCAGCGCGCGGCTGAGCTGCCCGGAATAGCGCTTGCCCTCTCGGGTGAGGCTGAGGCCGCGCCCGGACTTCTGAACAAGCTTCACGCCGATCGCCGCTTCAAGGTTCTGGATATGACGCGAAACCACCGTGTGCGACACAGCGAGTTCGTCTGCGGCGCCTCTCACCGTTCCGTTCCGGCCGAATGTCTCAAATGCACGTAACGCCAGAAGAGGCGGCAGGCGGCGATGGAAGGTCTCAGGCATGGGCAGCAACTCCTGCAACGATGAACCATGGCGTTCCCCCTCACGTCGCGCCTTAGATGACACGTGTGGCCCGACGCTCGTCAAGTCGGTGACAGATGCGCGGGATGCACCAATGGGCAGGCTTCAAACTGCTTGTCGGAGGGGTGAAACGACCTAGGCTCGATGGCAGGACAGATGGGAAATCTCGCGTGGCCAGCATCTCGGGCAAAGCGTCAATCGTCGGTGCATATGAGTCGCCACGCCGGCAGGCGCCGCGCCTTCACCCCTTTGCGCTTCAGATGGAATGCATCGCCGGGGCGCTGGACGACGCCGGCATCGCGCTCTCCGAGGTGGACGGGCTCTGCGTGGCCGCCAGTGACTGGGCGGAAGGTGGCGGCGTCAGCAGCCTCACCGAGTTCGCCGAATATGCGGGCATCACGCCGACGTTCTTCGACAGCACCGATGTCGGCGGCTGTTCCTACATCGTCCATGCCGGCCATGCGGCGGCGGCGATCACGGCCGGCCTCGCGGATGTGGTGGTCATCAGCTATGCCGCCTGCCCGCGCTGGTGGCCGCTCGACACCCCGTCCTTCGATCCCTTTGTGCTGCCGGCGGGCCCGGGCCAGTTCGAGCTGCCCTATGGCCCGACGCTGATCTCGACTTATGCGATGTTTGCCCAGCGCCACATGGGGCTTTACGGTACGACATCCGAGCAGCTTGCCAAGGTCGCGGTCACCTTTCGCCAGCATGCGGCCAACAATCCCCATGCCCGCTTCACCGCGCCGATCACCATCGACGATGTGCTGGCGTCCACGCCGATCGCATCCCCCTTGCGCAAGCTCGATTGCTGCGTCGTCACCGATGGCGGCGGCGCCATCGTGATGACCAGCGCGGAACGCGCAAAGGATTGCCGCCGCCGTCCGGTTCATCTCTCCGGCTACGGAAGCGCGGCGGCCCGTACCCAGCTCAGCCAGATCGCACACGATCTTTCGACGCCGGCGACCATCTCGGGGCCGCGCGCCTTCGCCATGGCCGGCATCGGGCACGACGATATCGACGTCGCGCAGATCTACGACGCCTTCACCATCACCCCGATGCTCGCGCTGGAGGATCTGGGCTTCTGCGGGCGCGGCGAAAGCGGCGGCTTCGTCGATGACGGGCATCTGACGCTCGGCGGGCGTCTTCCGACCAATACCGACGGTGGCGGGCTGTCCTCGAACCACCCCGGCAAGCGCGGCATCTTCACGCTCATCGAAGGGGTGCGGCAGCTGCGGGGCGAAGGACCGGGCCTGCAGGTTCCCGATGCCGAGGTGGCTCTGGTCCATGGGCTGGGGGGCACCTTCTGCGCCGCTGCCACCGCCATTCTCACGGTTTGAGGCCGCAGCGATGACGAAGGGCATGTCTCCTGTGACCGATGTGACGTCCGATCCCTTCTGGGAGGGCGTACGCGCGGGACGGCTGATGATCCAACGTTGCCCGGTTACCGGCAAACATCAATGGTATCCGCGCGCCCATTCCATCCATGCCGTCGGCGCTTCGCCGGAATGGGTCGAGGCGAGCGGGCACGGCACCATCTTCTCGTTCACGACCATCCAGCGCGGCATGAGCGCGTTCGAGACGCCCTACACCTGCGTTCTGGTGATGCTCGAGGAGGGAGTGCTCGTGCTCTCGCGCCTGGAAGCGGAGCCGGGTGCCGACATCCGCGTGGGAATGCCGGTCGAGGTGTTCTTCGGCACCGTCGCGGGAACGCCGGATCTGCCGCTGTTCCGCATCAGGGAGGAACGTCCATGACCGTTGCCTTCGCCGCCATTGAGGTCGGCCAGCACCTGAAATCGGCCCGGGTGACGATCACCGAGGCGCATATCGTCCAGTTCGCTGGGCTGACGGGCGATTTCAACCCGCTGCACATGGATACCGAATTCGCCGCAGCGCATGGCTTCGGCAAGCGCGTCGCCCACGGCATGCTCGGCCATGCGCTGAGCACCGGCCTGCGCTCGCCCATCGACGAATGGGCGATCGAGGCGTTTCTGGAAACCCGGCGCCGCTTCGTGGCCCCCATCTTCGTCGGCGACACGCTGCACTACGAGGCCAATGTGCTGGAGGCGCGCCCCAGCCGATCGCGGCTGGGCGCTGGAATCGTGCGCATCGCCCTGACGCTCAAGAACCAGAGCGGCGAGCCGCTTCAGGAAGGCGAAGACGTTTTCCTCATCGGGCCCGGCGAGCAGGAGAAAGCGCCGTGACATCGCAGCGTCTCGAAGGACATGTCGCGCTGGTGACCGGCGGCGCCGGGGGTATCGGCAGCGCGATCTGCGAACGCCTCGCCGCCGAGGGAGCGCGGGTCGTCGTGACCGACCTCGTGCTCGATCAGGCCGTCGCCCGCGCCGAGCATCTGGCGGCGCAGGGCCATGAGGCCTGCGCGCTGGCGCTGGACGTCGCCAACCGCGCGAGTTGGGAAAGCGCCATGGCCGCGCTGCCGCTGGCGTTTGCTGGCGTTGATATCGTGGCAAATGTCGCGGGCATCGTGCGGGACCGCTCGCTGCCGAAGATGACGGATGACGAATGGAACCGGGTCATCGACATCAGCCTGCGCGGCACCTGGCTCGGCTGCCAGGCCGCTTTTTCGCTTGTCGGCAAGAGGGGCTGGGGCCGCATCATCAACACCTCGTCGACCGCCATTTTCGGAGCGTTCGGCCAATCGAACTATGCCGCCGCCAAGGCCGGCATCGTTGGCCTGACCCGGACCGTGGCGCTGGAAGGCGCGCGGCGCGGCATCATCGCCAACGCCATCGCCCCCGGTATCGTCGAAACCGCGATCTTGAAGGACGTGCCGCAGGATCTGCGCGATAGCTGGATCGCAAAGATGCCGCTGGGCCGGACCGCGCAACCTTCCGAGATTGCCTCCGTCGCGGCCTTTCTCGCCTCCGATGACGCCAGCTACGTCACCGGGCAGGTGATCGTCGTCGATGGCGGCGCGACCACGGGAGACTACTGACCGCCTTCCAGAGACGCTTGGTTCACAACAATGAGGGGAACCGACTGATGGCAGCTTTTAGCAGACGACACGTGTTGATGGGTGGCGCCGCCAGCTTGGCCGCCTCGGCACTCCGGATCTCTCCCGTGAGCGCCGCGGACGATGCGCTGTACGCGGCCGCGAAAAAGGAGGGCGCCCTCAATCTGTACTGGGGCTCCTACGAGCAGAAGACTATCGAAGAGATCCGCGATGCCTTCAAGGCGAAGTACCCCGGCATCGAGGTAAGCCTGCTGCGCCAGGCGTCGCAGACGATCTTCACGCGCCTGCGCCTCGAAATCCAGAACGACGCCGTGCAGTGCGACTCGATCGGCACGACGAACCTGCTGCATTACAAGGACCTGCAGAAGCTCGGCGCCATCCAGCCGTTCAAGCCCACCAATATCGACATGGTGCCGGAGGCGTTCCGCAGCATCGACCCTGAGAACACCTATCATGTCGGTGCCATCAGCCTGACCACGATCAACCAGTCCACCTCGGTCAACGCCCCCCCGACCTCCTGGACCGCGCTGCTCGACGCACCATGGGCCAACCAGATCACCACCGGCAGCCCGGCCTTCTCCGGCGATGTAGCGAGCTGGGTCGTCGCCATCCGCAAGAAGTACGGCGACGACTTCCTCCGGGCCTTCACCAAGCAGAAGCCGAAGGTCGGCCAATCGAATGTCGACACGGTGACCGACATTCTCTCCGGTGAGCGCAAGGTGGGTTCCGCCGCGCCGTTCAGCTACTCGCTGACCCAGCAGGCGGCGGGCAACCCGATCGGCGTCACGGTTCCATCCGATGACGCGATCCTCAATCTCGGCCTGACCGCGGTTCCCACCAAGGCGCCGCACCCCAATGCCGGCAAGCTCTTCACCGACTTCCTGTATTCGGTGGAAGTGTCGAACATCCTCGCCAAGAATTTCTGGCCGACCCTGCGCACCGATGTTCCCTGGGCCGAGGGGCGTACGCTCGAATCGATCAAGTGGTACCGCAACCCGGTGGACAATCTGGCCGCCGAAGTGGCGGAAGGCATTGCCAAGTGGAAGGAAATCGTCGGCTGACATCCAGCCGGTCGCTCCGGTCCGACGCCCTTCATGTCGCCGGACCGGTATCCACCTCGGATTGGCTCATGTTACGGCGGTACGCTGCCATTTTGATGAAACTGGAAATGTACCCATGGCCTCATCACCCTCGGTGAGCGCGGCGCGTTCCGCCTCGGTCGGCTATCGGCGCCACCATGCGTTCCGGTTGATCGTGCTTGTCATCCTGCTTGCGGTGCTGGCGCTGCTGATTGTCCAGCCGCTCGGCTGGATCGTGTTCAACAGTTTCCATGACGATGACACAGGCCAATGGACCCTGCGCAACTATGTGCAGATCTTCGCCTCCACATCGCGGTGGGTACCGCTGTTCAATTCGCTGCTGCTGGCAACGGCGGTCGCCGTCATCTCGACGCTGCTGGGCGTACCGTTGGCATGGCTGGTCGCCCGCACCGATATGCCCATGCGCGGATTCATCCACCTCTTGACCATGGCGGCCTTTGTCACCCCCTCCTTCATCGGCGCCCTTGGCTGGATTCTCCTCGCCGCACCCAATTCGGGCTGGCTCAATGTCGGCTGGCGGGCGCTGAGCGGTGCGGATTGGCCGCTGCTGAACATCTATTCGATGATCGGCACCATTTTCGTCTGCTCGATCTTTACCGTGCCCTACACCTTCACACTGGTCTCCAGCGCGCTGGAGGAAATGCCCGTCGAACTCGAAGACGCGGCCACGACCCTGGGTTCCGGCGTCGTAAAGACCATGTTTTCGGTCACCATTCCGCTGGTCATGCCGGCCGTGCTGGTAGGCTTTATCCTCTCCTTCATCCAGGGCATGACCCTGTTCGGAGTGCCGGCCTTCCTGCTGACGCCGAGTGGCACACTGGTGGTCACCACCAAGCTGGCCGAGTTCTACCAGCTCTTCCCGCCCGCGCTCTACATGTCTGCCGCCTATTGCATGCCGCTGATCGCGATCACCGGCATGCTGTTCTACGCCAGGCGCCGCATTCTCGGCCGGCGGCAGTTCACCACCGTGGGCGGCAAGGGGCGAGCCGGGCGGAAGATCCGGCTGAAAGGCTGGCGCCTGCCGGCGCTCGCCTTTGCCCTGATCGTCCCGATCACAGCGGTCGTGCTGCCCTATATCGCCATCGTGCTGGTGTCGCTGAGCCGGGCATGGGGGCTCGGGCCCATCCCCTCCAATCTCACGCTGCATTGGTATCGCTGGGCGATCTTCGAGAATGCCGAAACCCAGCGCGCCATCGTCAACAGCCTGCTCTATGCCGGGATCGCCGCCAGCTTCTGCATGATCATCGGCATTCTGGTCGCCTACATCGTCGAGCGGAAGCTCCTCCGCGGCGCTGGCCTGATCGCCGCGCTCGTCACCATCCCGATCATCATTCCCGGCATCGTGCTGTCGGTCGGTTTCTTCTCCGCCTATACGCGGCAGCCGCTGAACCTCTACGGCACGGCCACCATCATCATTGCGGCCTTCGTGGCGACGTTCCTGCCGATCGCCTATTCGCAGGCCGGGTCGATCCTCAAAGGCATCAGCCCCGATCTCGAACGCGCGGCGCGCAGCGTCGGCGCCACAGAGGCCCGCACCTTCGCCTCCATCACCGCGCCGCTGATGCGTGGCGGGCTCGTCGCGGGCTGGCTGCTGGTCTTCATCCCGATCATGCGGGAATTGTCGGTGGCGATCTTCCTCGTCTCGCCCCGAACCAATGTCATGACGACCTTGATCTACAACTACAAGGACGGGGGCAATTACGAGGCCGTCTGCGCCGCCAGCGCCCTGCTCCTGTTCGCCACGCTCATCGTCGTCCTTCTCGCGCGTTTCGTCACCGAGGGCGCCGCCTATCGCCGCCGCAACGCGGCCAGCCTCGGAGCTGCCCCATGAGCGATATCGACATTCGCCAACTTTCCAAGTCTTACGGTGCCTACCAGGCCCTCCAGTCCATCGACCTGCATATTCCCGATGGCGCCCTGCTGGCGCTGCTGGGGCCTTCGGGATGCGGCAAGTCGACGACACTGCAACTGCTGGCCGGCTTCGACACGCCGAGCGGCGGCGAGATCCGCGCCGGCGGGGAACTCATCTCCAGCCCGCAGCGCGTTGTTCCCCCCGAGCGGCGGGGCATCTCGCTGGTTTTTCAGAACTACGCCGTCTGGCCGCACAAGACCGTCGCGGAGAATGTCGCCTTCGGGCTGCAGCTGCGAAAGCTGGCCCGTGCCGAGCTTGAGGCGCGGCTCTCCCGGGCGCTAGAAGCCGTGCGTCTTACGCCGCTGCGCGATCGCTATCCCTTCGAGCTTTCCGGCGGACAGCAGCAGCGCGTCGCGCTGGCGCGGGCGCTGGCCGTGGAGCCGCGGATCCTACTGCTCGACGAGCCTTTGTCCAACCTCGACGCCCATTTGCGCGAGGAAATGCGCTTCGAAATCCGACGCGTGCACGACGAACTCGGCATCACAACGGTCTACGTCACCCATGACCAGGGCGAGGCTCTGGTCACGGCCGACGAGGTAGCGGTGATGAAGGGCGGCATCGTGCAGCAGCTGGGCTCGCCTGAGGACATTTTCGAGCGGCCGAGCAATGCCTTTGTCGCCTCGTTCATCGGCAGCAACAACGAGATCCCGGGGCGACACGAAGCTCCGGGCCAGCTGAGTGTCGCGGACACGCTCCTTCACGCGCAGGATCGCAGCGGACTATCCGGCCCCGGCAGGAAGGCGGTGCTCTGCATCCGTCCCTCGCGCGTCAGGCTGGGCGAGGCCGGTGGGGCCACCAACAATCTGAACGGCGTGGTGCATCGCTCGGCCTATCTCGGCGAGTATCGCGATGTGCTTGTCGAGATCGCGCCGAACACGACGCTGCGGGCCTTTGTCAGTCCGCATCTTCGCCCTCAGCCAGGGGAGCCCGTCCTTGTGCATCTGCCCCCGGAGCACTGCCAGATCTTCGCGGCACCCGACGACGCACCGGCGAGCTAGACCCCTTTAGGACGTCCCGATGACCTCTCAAGACATGGATACGCCCCATCTCGCCCGTCGGCGCGAAGGAGCCGTCGAATGGCTCGTCTTCAACCGGCCGCGCGTACGCAACGCGATGTCGGCGCGCATGGAGAATGAACTCGTTGCCGCGCTCGCGGAGATCGCCGATGACGACACGGTCCGGGCCGTGGTGTTCACCGGCATGCGCGGCGAAAAGCCGGCCTTCATGGCAGGCGCAGACATGGGCGCGCTGAGTGAGGCGGCGGATCCCGTGGCTGCCGTCGCACTGGAGCGCGAGGCGGAGCGCCTGATCGTCGCCATCGAGCAGTTGCGGGTTCCCACCGTCGCCGCGATGGCCGGCGCCTGCGTCGGCCAGGGCGCGCTCCTCGCCTCAGCCTGTGATGTACGGATCGCCGCATCGTCGCTGCGCTTCGGCTTCCCCATCGCACGCACCGTTGGCAACTGCCTCAGCCTTGCCAATTATGCGCGCCTCATCGCCATGACCAGCACCGCCATGACCCGCGAGATGATCTTCAGCGCCAAACTGCTTGGTGCCGAGGACCTGCTTGCGGTTCGAGCGATCCGCACGGTGGTGGGCGATGACGAGATCGACGCAAAGGCGCAAGAGGTTGCGGAGGCGCTGACCCAGCTCGCCCCGCTCACGCTCTGGGCGACGCGGCAGGCGCTGCTGCGCCTGCGCGACCATGGCGTGCCCGCCGATGCCGACGACGACCTGCTGGCCGCCTGCTACGGCTCGCAGGACATGCAGGAGGCGATCGCCGCCTTTCTGGGCAAGCGCACCCCGGTCTGGCAGGGCCGCTGAGGGCACAGCGGCCTACCACTTGGCCGCTCGGTTTCGGCGTTTTTAAGCAGGATGGCGGGCGCATCCCGCACCGCTCAGATCACCGCTTCGGCACGGAGAGCGTCGATCTCTTCCGGCGAGAAACCGAAATCGGCGAGGATTTCCTCGCTGTGCTCGCCCAGCGCCGGAGGCGCCTTCTCGTCGGGAAGCGGCGTGTGCGGCATCTGGATCGGCACGGAGACGAAGCGCAGCCCCGAGCCGGCGGGAACCTCCTTGACCATGTTGCGCGAGACTACCTGAGGATCCTGCAGCGCCTTGGGCACGGAATTGATGGCGCTGGCCGGCACGTCGGCCTCGTCGAGAATCGCCAGCCACTCGCCGCGACCGCGTGCGCGGAACAGTTCGGCAAGGATCGGTTCGAGCTCGGCATGCCGGTCGGCGCGTACCGAACCGGTGGGGAAACGCGGATCGGCCATAAGGTTCGGCCGCTCCAGCGCGCCGCAAAGCCGCTCCCACTGCTCAGCAGTGTCGACGCAGACCGCGATCGGCTCGTCGGCCGTCGCGAAGGCCTGAAACGGAGCAATGAGGGGATGACGGCTGCCCAGTCGCCGGGGCGTTTCGCCGGCATTCAGGAAGCGTGCGATCGCATTCTCCATCAGCGCCAACTGGCAGTCGAGCATGGCGACATCGACGAAGGTACCGCGCCCGGTGCGCTCGCGCTGCTGCAGAGCGGAGAGCACGCCGATCGTGGCGAACAGGCTGGAGCCGATGTCGCCGATGGAGGCGCCTACCCGTGCCGGGGGGCCCGCCTCTTCGCCGGTGATGCTCATCATGCCGGAAAGGGCCTGCGCGATGGCGTCGAAGGAGGGCTTGTGCCGATACGGGCCGGTCTGGCCGAAACCGGAGATCGACGCATAGACCAGCTGTGGGTTGAACGCCGCCACCGTCTCATAGCCAAAGCCGAGGCGGTCCATGACGCCGGCACGGTTGTTCTCGACGAACACATCGGCGCCCGTGAGCAGACGCGTCATCACCGCCTTGCCGCGAGGATGCTTGAGGTCGAGCGTGAGACTGCGCTTGTTGCGGTTCACGCTCATGAAATAGATGCTCTTCTCGTCCTTGAAGGGAGCGATGATGCGCGTGAAGTCACCCGCGCCCCGCCGCTCGATCTTGACCACGTCAGCGCCGAGAGCGCCCAGCAGCCATGTGCAATAGGGCCCGGCCAGCATATGCGTGGCATCGATCACGCGAAGGCCGGACAGGGGACCGGACGCCCCTTTGTCTGCGGGAGACGTGGCGTCTGCGCTCATGAAGGTAGGACTCCTCGAACCGCCGCCGCGCGCTGTGCTGCGTGCGGCGCTTGAAGCCCAACCTTCATCAAATGCCGATAGGTGGACAATCAGCTATTTCGCCCGCGTTGCGTGCATAGGATGCACCAGTGAGCAGGGTGGGCGCCGATGTCACGCAGTGAACCATAAATTGAGCATCACAATGGTATCCGCGGGCGCGGAGCATTTGTGCATTACGACAATCAATGGCGCAGACAGAAGCTGATGGTCGGTTCTTTCTGAGGCCGGTAATCTGGCCGCCTGTCTTCCGGATGTTGCGACCCATGACCAACCACCTGTTCGACACTTTCCGCGCCCGCCAGCCGGAGGGCGGCCGCGCGTTTATCGAGACGCCGGACGGCACCGTCCTCACCTATGCGGATACCGAGCGGCGTTCGGCGCAGTACGCCGATGCGCTGGTGGCGATGGGCCTCAGGCCCGGCGACCGGGTGGCGCTGCAGGTGGAAAAGAGCGTCGAGGCGATCTTCGCCTATCTCGGCACGGTGCGCGCCGGCGGCGTGTTCCTGCCGCTGAACACCGCCTATACGGCGCCGGAGGTGGAGTATTTCCTCGGGGACGCACGGCCGGCGGTGTTCGTCTGCGACCCAGCGCAGGAGGCGGCGCTGGCGCCCATCGCCGCGGCGCAGGGCGTCGCCCGCCTCCTCACCCTCGATGGCGCGGGCAAGGGCACGCTGAGTGCGGCGGCCGACGCGGCGTCGGCGACCTTCGCGGATGTGCCGCGCGGGCCGGACGACCTCGCCGCGCTGCTCTACACCTCCGGCACCACCGGCCGTTCCAAGGGGGCGATGCTCACCCACGACAACCTGGCCTCCAACGCGCTGGCGCTGGTCGACACTTGGCGCTTCACGCTCGACGACGTGCTGATCCACGCTCTGCCGATCTTCCACACGCACGGCCTGTTCGTCGCCATCAACGTCACGCTGGCCGCGGGATCGTCGATGATCTTCCTGCCGAAATTCGATCCGGAACTGATCCTCGGCCTTATGGACCGGGCGAGCGTCCTGATGGGCGTGCCGACCTTCTATGTCCGGCTGCTGAAATCGCCGAACCTCACGCCCGAGGCGGCGGCCGGCATGCGGCTATTCATCTCCGGCTCGGCGCCGCTGCTGGCCGAGACGCACCGGGAATGGCGCGCCCGCACGGGCCACGCCATCCTCGAGCGCTACGGCATGACCGAGACCGGCATGAACACCTCCAACCCCTATGATGGCGAGCGGATCGCCGGCACGGTGGGCTTTCCCCTGCCGGGGGTGGAACTGCGCGTCGTCTCCCCCGAGAGCGGCGAGGCGCTCGGCGCCGGCGAGATCGGCATGATCGAGGTGAAGGGCCCGAACGTCTTCAAGGGTTACTGGCGCCTACCCGAGAAGACGGCGGCCGAATTCCACGACGGCTGGTTCGTCACCGGCGACCTCGGCCTCACCGTGCCGGACGGCTATGTGCAGATCGTCGGGCGCGGCAAGGACCTCGTCATCTCGGGCGGCTACAACGTCTACCCCAAGGAGATCGAGGGCGAGATCGACGCCCTGCCCGGCGTCATCGAGAGCGCGGTGATCGGGATTCCCCATCCCGATTTCGGCGAGGGGGTGACGGCGGTGGTGGTCGCCCGCCCCGAGGCGACGCTGGACGAGGCATCCGTCATCGACGCGCTGGAGGGCCGGCTCGCCCGCTACAAGTTCCCCAAGCGCGTCATCTTCGTCGACGACCTGCCGCGCAACACCATGGGCAAGGTGCAGAAGAACCTGCTGCGCGACCAGTACCAGGGGCTTTACGGCGGGTAGGGGCGGGCGAAGTCGGCGTATGTTGATGCTGTTTGTGCCAGCCTATTTCGCTATCCTGACGTCTATTAGACTCGTTGCCGGCGATGTAGAAGCTGCGGCCGTGGCGTGCGTCACGAAAATCGCCCGCACTTCCAAGATCTACTAAAACCATTCGAACTCAACAACATAGGTGTTCGTAGTTCCACTCTGTTCGGCGCGCCACTTCTGTACAAGACCGCGAACACCCGGCTGGGTGGCGCGGTCGGCGAGTACGGCTCTCTCCAGCAGCGCCCTTGACCCGTGGATGCGCACCACGTGCTGGTCTACTTCCACGGCGTCGATAAGCGAGCGCAGATAGGCTTTGCGGAACGGTACCTCGCCCTCCGTGATGTTTGAGCGCATGAGCTGCCCGAAGCGGGCGAGCTTGTCCGGATCGAGCCGGCTTGCGGCGGCACCCTGATTCTCGATCCGCTCCAGCGCCGAATGTGCACGGTCCCGATCTGCCTTGAGCTTGGCAATCTGCTCCTTGAGCATCTCGTCGGGCTCAGTGATGCCGTCGGCGACAAGCTGGTAGAGCCGCCGGAGCTTGTCTTCCGCTGTCGTCCTCTCGCGCGAGAGTTCATCGATCCGCGCCTGAACCTCGGCATCGGTTTGCACTCGCCGGTCAATGACGGACTGTAGCAGCGCCTCCAGCCGCTCGGGCATCAGCACGCGTTCGGCCACATGGCGTGTGACCAGATGGTCGAGCTTGTCCATCGGCACCGTTCGTCCCTTGCAGGCGGATTTGTCGACCCGGCCGGAGGTCGAGCAGCTGTAATAGCGATTGACCCTGCCGCTCTTCGAGGTGCCGGTGCGCAGCGTCATGGCGCTGCCGCAACAGGCGCAATAGGCGGCGGTCTGGAGGCGCTGATCGGGGATGGACAGGTCAACGTCGGCCTGCCGTGTGGTGGAAACGCGGAGATAGAGGGCGGCCCGGCGGGTGATCGGCAAGGCTACGTTCATGGCCCAATCGCCTCCCTCAGGTCCCTTCGGCAGCATCGTCACCTCAGCAGCGCATCAATCTCCCGTCTGAGAAACGCCTCGATCGCATCGATTTCGTCAGAGCTGATCGGAACGCTCGACGGCCAGTCGTCGGTGACATGCACGACCTTGGAATCACGCTCGACGGAGTCAGCGGGCGCAAGGTTTTGCTCAGCATCCCGAAGGACGCGCGCATCACAGTGCGGGATCTTTGAGAGTGGTGCGCCAGCCAAGCTCGAAGCTGGCGATGGAGCATCACTGCCCACACTGTATATTGTCTTCGGACTGAGCGGACGCGAGTGGCGCATGCGCGGAGGATCACGGGCATCCCCCACTTGGCCAAGGCGCCAATTCTACGCCGCAGAACGACCGCGTATAGCAGCGCAAAAATACTTGTCAGATGCGGCGCGGGAGGTCTTCCCGGGAATACGCTTGGTGGAGCGGTCTGGCGGCAACGACCCATTGGCGTTCGACTGCCCTTGCAGCGACGTCTGATTTGCGCCCGAGGCTGTGTGAGAACTCACTGTGGCTCGTCGCGCAGGTTGTTGCCACGGCCCGCGTTATCTCCGTTCACCCGGTTATCGCTTTGAGGGTCGAGGCCACGCCGGCGACGGCGACGACGCGCTTGATGTTGTAGGCTAGGATCGCCAGGCTGGCTTCAGTGGAGACGTTCTTGAGGCCGCGCGTTCGGAAGTGGGTGGCGCCCATCCATCCTTTTATGGTGCCGAAGACGTGCTCGACGGTACAGCGACGGACCGGCATGGCTTCGGGCATCGCTTGAAGCCTGCGCTCCATGGCATCGAGCACCGCTTCGTGCTCCCATCGTCGGATGCGCTTCTCCTTGCCGGCCGTGCACAGAGGACGCGACGGGCAGGCGCCGCAGGCCTTCTGGTTGAAGTAGACGTTTATGAGCTTGCCGCCCTACACCCGGGCAAAGCGTTTCTGCAGCTGTTGACCGGCGGGGCAGCGATAGGTGTCGGTCTGCGGCTCATGCACGAACATAGCCTTGCCCAAGAAGCCGCGCGCCTGAGCCGGCGATGTGTTGGGCTTGGGCACCATCGGGATGATGCCGGCTTCGACGCAGGCGCGGATCTGCTCGCCCTCATAGTATCCACGATCTGCCAGGGCGATCATTTCGGCAGCGCCGGTCTCGGCCTGGGCGACTGTGGCCATCTCGAGCAGATGCGAGCGGTCATGACCGCGGTTGGTCACCGCATTGGCGACGACGATGTGGTGCCGGGTATCGACGGCCGCCTGAACATTGTAACCGACCACGCCGCGATGATCGCTGCCGGTTGCCATGGCGCGGGCATCCCGATCGGTCAGCGATATCTGCTCATCGGGGGAGGCTTCCAGCTGCCGGCCGATCGCCTCGAGTTCGCCAAGGCGCCCGCGCAGCGACGCCAGTCGCTCGGTCAGGTGCGCGATGCGCGGCGTCGCCGGGCGGGTCTCCGCCCTGTCGGTCTCCTCAAGCTCGGCGAGATAGCGCGCGATGCTCTCCTCGACATGGGCCTTGCGCCGCGCCAGCGTCCCCTTGGTATAGTTCTTCTCGTGCGTGTTCACCGCGCAGTCGGGATCCGTCGATCGCGACCATGCCACCACCGACCAGGCCAAGGGCACGGCAGATGGCAACGAAGCGCTGGCACGCGATCTGGATGGCACCGGCATTGTCGCTACGGAAGTCGGCGATGGTCTTGAAGTCAGGTGCCAGCTTGCCGGTCAGCCACATCAGTTCGATGTTGCGGCCCGCCTCGCGCTCCAGCTTCCGGCTCGAGGTCAGCTGATGCAGGTATCCATAGACATAAAGCTTAAGCATCGTGCGTGGCGCGTAGCCGGGCCTGCCGGTCGATGCCGGCTGCACGCGGGCAAAACCGAGCTCGGCAAGATCGAGTTCATCGACAAAGGAATCGATGATGCGGACCGGATTGTCGGGATCGACATAGTCCTCCAAACAAGCGGGCAGAAAGCTCCCTGATGACGGTCGGCAGCCTCGACAAACGTCCCATCTGGCACCGCCGAAGCAGTGCCTAAATGTAGCATAATCAGGGGTTTTCACACAGCCTCCGCCCCATCTCGGCCATTGATCTGGTAACGGCCGCGGCCCAAAAGCGGACATCAGCGAGAACGGCACGTAGGCACCTTTGCGCCGATACCGTTAAAGTCGGCCATTTGAGCGCAACTGCCGCTTGGCGGATTTGGCCTATTGAGGCTCGCCCTCTCATGCAGGCGTGATCTGCGGCCCGTTGGGCAGACGCTTTGCGAGCTTCCTGAGGTTCTGCGCTGCCGCGGCGAGGTGGAACTCGTCTCTGGCGCCATTCGGTCCGCGTAGTCACAATCGGTCGAGCCGCAGGATGCGCTTGAGGTGAGCGAACAGCATCTCGACCTTCTTCCGCTCGCGCCGCGAGGTGACATAGGCGTCGGTCGCGGCGATGTCCCTGGCCATGTCGCGGACGCCCTCGTGGCTCGAGCGCAGGATCTTGCGGGCCGGGGTGTTTGGGCAGCGCTGCGGCTTCAGCGCGCAGGCGTCGCAGTCGAGCTTGCTGGCATGGTAGCGTATAAGGCCGTTCTCATCGACGAGCGGGCGCTCGGTTCGATAGTCCTTCTGTTGCGGCCTCAGCTCCTTCCCGCCCGGGCAGATGTAGAGATCGCGGGCGTGATCGTAGGCGAAGTCGGAGCGGCTGAAGGTGCCGTCGCTGCGCGGGGACTTGTCGACGACCGGGATATGCGGCTCGATCCCGCGCTCATGCACCAGCCAGACGAGGTTCTCGGCCGAACCATAGGCGCTGTCGGCGGCGAGCCGGGCCGGCCAGAGGCCGAAGCGCTCCTGCGTCCGCAGCCCTGCTTAGAATGACCTTGGGGGGTAATCTATTGCTTTGAGAGAAACGCTTCGCGCCAGTGCAATCCGCTCTCCGTGTGAGAAGCCGGGATGTACTCGAGTCCAACGCAGCCACGATAATCGACGTCACTCAGGATCGAGAAGAACTGCTGGAAGTCGAAGGCACCGGTTCCCGGCTCATGGCGCCCCGGATGATCGGCAATGTGCACATGGGCGATCTTGTCGGCATGCCGTTTCACAAAAATGTGGGCGTCGATACCGGCATTGGTTGCGTGAAACGCGTCGAAAAGCAATTTGAGGTTTGGCGCCTCCACCTCCTCCAGCGCACGCAATGCCTTGTCCGGATGGTCGATGAAGTAGTCGGCGAGAGTGGCGACACCGATCGGTTCGATCAGCAGTGTCATCCCGCCCTTCGCAGCTTCGGCGCAAGCGAAACGGAGATTGTCGATATAGGTTACCCAAGCGGTGTCGCGTTGTGTTGGATCAGAGATGACGCCCGACATCACATGTACATAGCCGCTGCCGGCGGCTTGGGCATAGTGGAGGCCAACAGCGACGCTGGCACGGAAATCCGTCACCCGAGACGACAGGGCAGCAAGGCCCTTCTCACCGCGCGTCGCGTTGCCTACCGGCAAGGCCATCTGAACAAAAGTGAGATTGTGCGCGGCGCACAGATCGCGCACCTGCGTGGCGGGCAATGCATAAGGACCGGGATGCTCGATATGGGCGAAGCCCGCCCGCGCGGCCGCGGCGAAGCGTTCCTCAAGCGTGTACTCGGTGAACATGTAGCCGAGATGCGCACTGTAGATCGGGGCTGTCATGTGACTGCACCTCACGCCGGGAGTTGCGATGCGCAGCCGAACGCCTCGGCGAGCTTTGAAAGGTCGCGCATCGTGTCGTCCGGCAGGCTGAGGCCATCGTGGCGGTTGCGCTCGTCGTTGCGGGCTTCGAGTTCGCCCGGATAGACGATCTCGTCATATCCCTTTGCCAGCGGCACGGCTTTCAGTTCGGCGATCAACTGCTCCATGCGTTCGCCGAAGGCCTCCAGCGACTGGAACGCCGCGATGTTGAGCGCGATGATGAAATGGCCGGTGCCGCCACGCTTTTCCGCCTGATACGGGCCGGTGACGCCGATGCCGAACGCACTGCCGCTGAGCACGCCGGAGAGCATGTCCATCATCACCGCGATGGCATAGCCCTTATGTTCGGCCATCGGCAGGGTCACGCCTCCGAGCGCCTCCTCGGGATCGGTCGTCGGCTCGCCGGCCGCGTTGATGGCCCACCCTTGCGGGATCGCCAGCTTCTTCTGCCGCGCGAGGTAGATCTTGCCGCGCGCGACCCCGGTATTGGCGATGTCGAGCACCATCGGGGCGTGCAGGCCGGCAGGGGCGGCCCAGGACCATGGATTGGTGCCTACCGTCTTCACTCGCCCGCCCCATGGCGCCATGGCCGGGCTGGCATTGGTCGACAGGAAGCCGACACAGCCAGCTCGCGCTGCCTCAAGCGTGAAGTACATCGCCGTGCCGAAATGATTGGAATTGCGCAGGGCAACAGCACCGACGCCGTGAAGTTTGGCGCGCCGGATCGCGTCCTTCATGCCAAAAGCCGTGACAACTTGGCCCATGGCGTCCTGACCATCGACGACGGCGATCGCGCCGGCATCGACAACAAGCTCCGGCCGGGCATGGGTCTTCACTACGCCTGATCTCAGCCGCGCCACATACCAGGGCAGCCGCATCACACCGTGGGACTGGTGGCCCCAGAGATCAGCTTGAACCAAGGTGTCAGCGCAGAGTTCGGCGTCCGCCCGGTTCAGGCCGGCCGCCATGTAGATCGCCGTCGAAAAGTCGAGAAGCTCGCCGGCCTTGATGGTGTGGGAGTTGGGCATGGCAGGTCTCAAGCCGTGGTGTATTTCGCCCGGCGCCGGCGCAGTAGCACTGGCACGACGACGAGGAGAAGGCCGGTCAGCAGCAGCCCCAGCGAGATCGGATGGGTGACGAAGACCGAGAGATCACCCTGGCTGATTGCCAGCGCCCGGCGGAACTGCTGCTCCGCCATCGGGCCGAGGATCAGACCGACGATGCAGGGCGCGACGGGGATATCGAGCACACGCATGCCGAAGCCGATCAGCCCGATGACCCAGAGGATCACGAGGTCGACTAGATTATTGTTGAGCGTGTAGGCGCCCATGGTCGCGAAGATGAGGATGCCGGCATAAAGCCAGGGGCGCGGGATCGCGAGCAGCTTCACCCACACGCCAGCCATGGGCAGGTTGAGCACCAGCAGCAGCACATTGCCGATATAGAGGCTGGCGATCAGGCCCCAGACAAGGCTCGAATTGTTCTCGAACAGCAGCGGGCCGGGCTGCAAACCATATTGCTGGAACGCGGCGAGCATGATGGCCGCAGTCGCGGAGGTGGGCAGGCCAAGCGACAGGAGAGGGGCCAGCACGCCGGCTGCGGAGGCATTATTGGCCGCTTCCGGGCCGGCGACGGCCTCAATCGCGCCGTGGCCGAACTCCTCGGGGTGCTTGGAGAGCCGCTTTTCGGTCAGATAGGACAGGAAGGTCGGGATTTCGCTACCGCCCGCAGGTAGCGCCCCGATGGGAAAGCCGATCAGCGTGCCGCGCAGCCATGGCTTCCACGAGCGTGCCCAGTCCTCCTTACTCATCCATTTGGAGCCCTTGAGATCGTACATCTCCTCAGGCTCGTAACGATGCCGCGCGGCGTTGTAGAGCGTCTCGCCGACCGCGAAGAGGCCGACCGCCACCACGACCACGTCAATGCCGTCGAGCAGTTCCGGTACGCCGAGCGAGAAACGTGCTTGCCCGGTCTGCAGGTCGATGCCCACGAGGCCGAGCGCGAGGCCGAAGAACAGACTGGCGAGCCCGCGCGGCAGGGAATCACCCAGCACCGCCGTGACCGTGGTCAGCGACAGCACCATGAGGGCGAAATATTCCGCCGGTCCGAATGCGAGTGCGATGCGCACCATTAGCGGCGCGACGAAGGTCAGCGCGACCGTCGCGATTGTGCCGGCGACGAAGGAGCCGATCGCCGCTGTCGCCAGCGCCTGAGCGCCGCGTCCCTTGCGCGCCATAGCGTGCCCGTCGAGCGCGGTGACGATGGACGCGCTCTCGCCGGGCGTGTTGAGCAGGATCGACGTGGTCGATCCGCCATACATTGCGCCGTAAAAGATGCCGGCGAACATGATGAAGGCGCTGGTCGGGTCGAGATTATAGGTGACCGGCAGCAGCAGCGCGACGGTGAGCGCCGGGCCGATGCCGGGCAGGACGCCGATCGCGGTGCCGAGCGTCACGCCGATTGCCGACCACATGAGGTTGTAAGGCGTGAGCGCCACGGTGAAGCCGTGGAGCAGGGCGCTGAGCGTATCCATAATGATCTACTTCTGAAGGGCGTCGAGCAGCGGCTCGAAGAGCGAGCCGACGGGAAGCTCGAGATCCAGACCCAGGTCGAACACCACGAGAGTCAGCGTCGTCAGCGCGAGACCGATCAGGGCATTCGTGAGATGGCGGCGGCTGCCGAAGGCGCGCGCTGTCATGACAAACAGCAGCGTACCGGCGAGTATCCAGCCGAGTGTTTCCAGCAAAACGATCTGGAGCAGCAGGCCGCTCGCCACCAGCGAAAAGGACGGCCAGTCGATCTCGATTCCATCGGCCTTGACCGGACCGGTGGTAACGGCCTCAAGCTGCAGCCACAAGCCGACAAGGATCAGTCCTGCGGCAACGAGGCCGGGGAACAGGCGGGGGCCAACGGTTGTCGCCGCCCCCACCCCAGGCATTGTCCAGGTTTCGAAGGCGATGAAGACGCCAAGCGCCAGTACCGCCAGACCGAAGGCGACCTCTCCAAGTCGCAGGCCCTTTTCCGTTGTCATCGCCGGTTCTCCAGATCGACTACTGGGTCAGGCCGACGTCTTTGAGCGCCGTCGCCACGCGAACCTGTTCCTGCTTCAGGAAGCTCGCGAACTCGGCAGGGGGGAGATAGGTATCGATCCAGCCGCGCTTCTGCAGCACCGCCTTCCATTCCTGGGTCTTGACCATTGCCGCGATCATCTCGGTGAGCGCCTTCTTCTCGTCCTCCGAGGTCGAGGCATGAACGGCAAGGCCGCGCCAGTTCATGATAGCGAGATCGACGCCGCCCTCTTTCAGCGTGGGCACTTTCACGTCTGGCATGCGCTCGCCCGACGAGATCGCCAGCGCGCGGAGCTTGCCAGCCTCGATCTGACTGCGGAATTCCTCGAAGCCGCTGATGCCGACCGTGGCATGGCCGCCAAGCGTGGAGGCGAGCACTTCGCCGCCGCCGGCGTGCACGACATAGTTGACCTTGGTCGGATCGACGCCCACGGCTTTGGCGATCAGGCCGACCATCACATGGTCGATGCCGCCGATAGAACCGCCCGCCCACGATACCGCCTGCGGATTGGCCTTCAGCTTGGCGATGAGATCCGCGAGCGTCTTGATGTCCGAACTTTCGGGAACAACGATGACATTGGCTTCGCCCATCAGCCGGGCGAGTGGCACGACCTGATCGAGATTCACCGCCGATTTGGTGGTAATGATGCCGCCGACGAGCGCAAAACCGAACACCAGAATGCTCGGTGCCCGCTTGCGGCTGGTGATGAACTGCGACAGGCCGACCGTGCCGCCGCCGCCGGCGACGTTCTGAACCTGAATGCCGGAGGCCAGCTTCTTCTCCTGAAGCACGGCCTGCATGCTGCGCGCGAGCTGGTCATAACCGCTGCCCGGAGCACTGGGGGCGAGGAGTTCAAGCCCCTTCACCTCCTCCGCTAGCAGCGGCGAAGCGCCTACCGTCAGCGATGCGATGGCTGCGGTCGTGAGAAAGGAGAACTGGCGGCGATCCATAGTGATCATTATTCCCTCCCTGGGGTATGTGATTGTTTGAATTGGCGTCTTTTCTTCTCTTGGGAGCTCCGTCAGGCGGACCTCTGGTCACTCGCGCCTATTTGGCGTCGTGTTCTGCATCAATGGTGCGGGTGTCGCCCGTGGCGACGATGGTGCGGGTGGCGTCGACGGACGCGTAGGTCCAGAAGATCTTCATCGGCTCGGTCGCCGACGCGTTGCGGAAGTTGTGCGGCACGTTCGCCGCGATCCACGTGGTCTCCTGTGGACCGAGGTGGTGCTCGACACCGTCGAAGTTCGCGATGGCATGACCCTCCAGCACCATCACGCTCTCCTCGCAATTATGGGTGTGGATCGGGATCGACGCGCCGCCCTCAAAAGCGGTGATGCCGTTGATCAAGCTGGTCGAACCGATGCGGCGGGTGACGAGCGGCACGGTGCGCGCGCCGCCGCCACGCTCGCGCGGCTTGATTTCGGAGGGGCGAAGCACCGCACCGGTCGGATGGGTATTGGTCATTTCACGCTGCCTTCACGGGACCGACCCAGAGGGTCTTGAGGTTCACGAATTCGCGGATGCCGTACGAGCCGAGCTCCCGGCCATAGCCGGACCGCTTGATGCCGCCGAAGGGCAGACGCGGATCGGAGGCGACCATGCCGTTGATGAAGACGGCGCCGGCGTCGATGCGCCGTGCAAGACGCTGCGCCTGCTCGACATCCGCGGTCCAGAGCGCCGCGCCGAGGCCGAACTCGGTGTCGTTGGCGAGGCAGATCGCCTCGTCAGCCCCGTCGACGCGGATGATGGCGGCGACCGGCCCAAAGGTTTCCTCGCGGAAAGCCGCCATCTCCGGCGTCACGTTGTCGAGGACGGTTGCCGGATAGAAGAAGCCTGGCGCGTCGACGATCTGGCCGCCCATCTTCAGGACCGCGCCAGCTGCCACGCTGCGCTCGACCTGATCGTGGAGCGTGGCGCGCAGATTGGCGCGGGCCATAGGCCCGATGGACACGCCCTGCTGGAGCGGGTCGCCCATCCTGAGGGCGGCGGCATGGCGGCAGAACGCGTCGACGAAGCTGTCCGCCACCGCATTGTCGACGATGAAGCGCTTGGCGTTCACGCAGCTCTGTCCGACATTCACATAGCGGGCCTTCACCGCCATGGCGGCGG
Source organism: Ancylobacter tetraedralis (assembly GCF_014195655.1). GTDB lineage: Bacteria > Pseudomonadota > Alphaproteobacteria > Rhizobiales > Xanthobacteraceae > Ancylobacter > Ancylobacter tetraedralis. The sequence goes on along the minus strand of NZ_JACICD010000015.1, from coordinate 14,834 downwards.
CGGCCTCAATGTCGGCGTCGGCGAGCACGATGAAGGGATCCGACCCGCCGAGCTCCAGCACCTGCTTCTTCAGCGCCTTGCCGGCCTGCGCCGCGACGATTGCGCCAACCTCGGTCGATCCGGTGAGGGTGACCGCCGCAATGCGATCATCAGCGATAAGGCCCGCGACGGAACTCGGCTCGACGAGCAGCGTGCGGAACAGCCCATCGGGACACCCTGCTTCGAGCATCACCTCTTCAATCGCCAGTGCGCAGCGCGGCACATTGTTGGCGTGCTTGAGAAGGGCGCCATTGCCCGCGGCAAGCGCAGGGGCGGCAAAGCGGAAGAACTGCCAGAAAGGGTAGTTCCACGGCATGATCGCCAGCACGACGCCGAGCGGGTCGAACACCACGGCGCTGTGAGACGCAGACGAAGCGACGATCTCATCCGCAAGGAAGACCGGCGCTTCATCGGCATAGAAGTCGCAGTTCCACGCGCACTTTTCGATCTCGCCCTCTGCCTCGACCAGCGGCTTGCCCATCTCCTCGGTGATCATCCGGGAATAGGTTGCCTTGTTGGCGCGCAGCACGCTCGCCATGCGTCGCAACAGACCGACGCGTTCGAGAACGGGAACCTGCCGCCATGCCGCCTGTGCGGTTGCGGCGTTGGCGAGCGCGTCTTCCACATCCAGCGCGGTGTGGAGCGGATAGCGCGCCAGTTCGGCGCCATCGGCGGGGTTGATCGATACGAGCATTTCGGAACCGTCAGTTTGAGCGTTGGAACTCAGGCGGCCTGTCCAGCGGCTGACGAGCGTGCAATGGCCGCGCACACAGCGTCGGTGAAGGCTTCCGTGGAAAGCGTGCCGCCGAGATCGGGGGTACGGGTCGCTGGATCGACAAGGACTTTGCTGACCGCGTGGTCGAGTGCCGCCGCAGCGTGGATCAGCGGCTTGCTGCCATCACGGCGCCCACGCCAGTCCAGCAGCATCGCAGCCGAGAGCATGAGCGACGTCGGATTGGCGATACCCCGGCCGGCGATATCCGGTGCTGAGCCGTGCTGTGCCTGCGCCACGCAGATGCCGTCGCCGATGCTGATGGATCCGCCAAGGCCAAGGCTGCCGCATAGCTCGGACGCTTCATCCGAGAGGATGTCGCCGAACATGTTGGTGGTGACGATGACGTCGAAACGGTCCGGCGTGCGGATGAGGTGAGCGGCGGCGGCGTCGACGATCAGCTCTTCCAGAACAACCTCCGGATAGCCAGCAGCGACCTTGTGCACTTCCCGCAGGAACAGGCCATCGGAGAGCTTCAGCACATTCGCCTTGTGAACCGCCGTGACCTTCTTCCGCCGCCCACGGGCCAGCTCGAACGCGGCGCGGGCGACCTGCTCGGAAGCACGCGCGGTGATCTTGCGCACCGAGAGCGCCATGCTCTCGTCCGGCATGAACTCGCCGGTGCCGGCCACCATGTTGCGGTCGGAGTAGAACCCCTCGGTGTTCTCGCGAACGATGATGAGGTCCATCGGCCGGCGGAGAATGCTTAGATCGCTGAGGGAGCGGCAGGGGCGGATGTTCGCGAACAGTTCGAAGCGGGTGCGAAGTTCGCCTGAAGGATTGATGCCGCCTTCCTGCCGTGACGGGTACTCGTAGTGCGACACCGGGCCGAGAAGCACACCGTCGGCGGCGCGGACACCGTCCAGCACGGCGTCCGGCAGCGTGGTGCCCCGCTCGCGCAGCGACTTAAGGCCGATGTCGGCCTCGCTCCAGCGGACATCGATAGCGCAATGATCGTTCAGCACGCCGAGCGCGCGCAGCGTCGCGGCGGTGATCTCCGGCCCGATTCCATCACCCGGCAAAACGAGCAGCTGCACGGTCAGCATCCTCCCAAACAGTATGGTTTTTTATGTTGTTGAAATACCAAATAAAGCCAAATTTGGTACTTTGCAAGTGATAAATACCAAATTGAATTTGTGTCGCTGACGGTCTGTGTCAAAAGGGATTTCGAGGGATTCCATGCCGATGCAGATCACGCCTCTGACCCAGCAATTGGCGGCACAGATCGCCGAGCACATTCGCGCCGAGCGTCTGGAAGAGGGCGAGCACCTCACTGAGCGCGGGCTGGGAGAGCTGTTCAAGGTCTCGCGCTCGCCGGTGCGCGCCGCGCTCAAATTGCTGGAGAAGTCGGGGATCGTGCGACCCGGTGGGCGCGGTGGTTTCGTAATCGCCCGGCTCGACGCGGAGACCTTCCGCAAGCTCGATCATGTACCGAACTATGACGACGAGCAGATCTATCTCGATATCGCGGATGATCGCGTATCTGGTCGGCTACCTGATCGCGTCACCGAAAGCGAGCTGTTGCGGCGCTATAAGCTCACGCGGGCGCGGCTAACTCATATTCTTCGGCGCATGGCGAACGAAGGATGGATCGAGCGTCTGCCCGGCCATGGCTGGGAATTCCTGCCGGTGCTGACGTCACTTCAGGCCTATGAGGACAGCTACCGATTCCGGCTACTGATTGAGCCCGCCGCAATCCTGGAGCCGCGCTTCCTTCTCAACCGCCCGGTGCTGGAACATTGCCGAGACCAGCAGCAGTGGCTGGTCGACGGCGCGATCTATGAAGTGTCGGATGCGCGGCTTTTCGAGCTCAATAGCGGGCTGCACGAAGCCATTGTCGAATGCAGCCGCAACAGTTTCTTCATAGACGCACTCAAGCGGATCGACCGACTCCGCCGCCTCATCGATTATCGGCAGATGCTCGATCGTGACAGCGCCCGCGGTCGATGTCAGGAGCATCTCGTCCTGATCGACCTGCTGCTCGCCGGCAAGCGTGTCGAGGCGGCGGAGTTCATGAAACAGCATCTTGAAGAGCTCAGCACGCTGAAGGTGCGTGCCCGCAATATCCGTCCTAATTCGGAAAAGCATATGGCGGTTCGAAGCCGCTCGGTCTCGTCCTAGGCCAACGAGCCGTAAGTGTCGCCCTGTTCTTTGCGCGTCGAAAGATGTCGTGACCGCGCCATGAGCAGAAGTTGGATCGCTGCCCGAGAGCGGACGTTTGGCTTCGCGCCCCCATTTCGGCCCTAGCAGGCTTCCATCAACGCTCCCGGAAGCTGCCGTTCCAAGGGCGATCTGCGCATACGTTGGTTCGAGCGGCTTTCGGGACAGAGCTGATGGATTGTGCCTATTTGCAGCAGCTCTACTCTATGCTGACGTAGTCCTGAAACTCCCGCGATATTGCTGGGGCGTGACGTTGAGCCTCCGCTGAAAAGCGCTGCGCATCTGGTCGGGGCTGGCAAATCCGCAGTCGAAGGCGACGGCCTTGAGCGCCAGATCCGAGGCTTCCAAAAGGTTACGGGCCCGGTCCAGACGCACCCCTTCCACGAACTCGTGCGGCGTGACACTCAGTTCGCGCACGAACAGCCGCGCGATGCTGCGCGGGCTGACCCCGGCCAGCGCAGCAAGGCGCTCTACGGGAAAAGCCTCGCCGATATGGTCCATGACATAGGCCTGTACCTTGCCCAGTGGGGTTTCGGGATCTCCCGTAGATTGCAGCAACGGACTGAATTGCGACTGGCCACCTTGTCTCTGGGCAACAACGACCAGCGCCTTGGCACAGGCAAGTGACAGCGCGGGGCCGTGGTCTTCGCCCACCAGAGCAAGGCTAAGGTCGATGCCTGCCGTCACCCCGGCGGACGTTACCAGGCGGCCGTCGCGTGCATGGATACGATCGTGCTCGACGCGGGCTTCGGGAAATTGGGTGGCCAGCAGGCCTGAGCAGAGCCAGTGGGTCGTCACGGTCCGCCCATCGAGCAGGCCCGCACGGCCAAGCGCGAACGCGCCGGTACAGATCGAGCCATAGCGTTGAGCCGCAACGCCCCATTCCTTCAGCCAGGCTGACATAACGTCATCGTTCGGACTGTCCGCGAGGTTGGGCCCGCCTGCCACCAACACCGTGTGAAACGCACGATTGGCCTGATCAAAACTAAGATCGGCGACCATTAGCATGCCGTTGGAACTGCGCAGGGGATCTGTGCTGCCTGCCACTAGGACGCAGTTATAGTGTTCCTCCTCCGGCAAAAAGCCATTGGCCGCAGCAAAAACATCAAGGGGCCCGGCGACATCGAGCGCCTGAACGCCTTCGTAGATAACGAGTGCAACGTTTCTTCTTGCCATCGGTGTCCATGTCCTTCGTGCCGAGCGACGCCCGGCAGTTCCGGACTTCAGACGGGCTTGAGGCGTCTGGGGCAGGTTATCGCAGATGGTTGGCAGTTTTCAGAGGTCCACTGTCATTGCTGCCATGCTGGATTGCTGCGATTGAGAAGGGGCAGAGCGAAAGGCCCTCGTCCAGAGCCTTCACCACCATCGTTTCAATCAGCGGCAATGAGCGCCGGCACCGCCCATTTTCGGGAACGCCGGGGTGTGCCTGCCATGCACGGAGAGAGACATTGACCAAGACCCATCACGCAATCTCCGCCATCAGCGGCATCGCCATCCCCAATAGCACTCTGGCCCACGCTATCACCGAGTTCGTTCGCGACACCGAGACCGAGTTGCTCTTCAATCATTCGAGCCGCGTGTTCTTCTTTGGCGCCATTGCTGGGCAACAGCGCGGCCTGACGTTCAACCCCGAGCTGCTCTACGCGGCCACCATGTTCCACGATGTCGGCCTGATGCCGTCGCACAGCAGCGCCGATCTGCGCTTCGAGGTGGACGGAGCGAATGCCGCCCGCGATTTCCTGCAAAGCTACAACCTCGACCCTTCCGACATCGAGAAGGTGTGGACCGGCATTGCGCTGCACACCACGCCCGGCGTGCCCGAATTCATGCATCCGGTGATCGCACTCACCACCGCAGGCGTCGAGATGGACGTGCTGGGCTTGACCTATGATCGCTTCCCCGATGCCACCCGCGAGGCTGTAGTCGGTGCCTTCCCGCGCACTCCTGCCTTTAAGGAAGACATCATCCAGGCCTTCTACGACGGCATCAAGCACAAGCCTGACACCACCTTCGGCAACGTCAAGGCCGACGTGATCGCTGACAAGGAACCGCATTTCCATCGCGGCAACTTCTGCTCCGTCATCCGCTGCTCGCACTGGCACGGCTGAAAACCTTCAACCCGCTTACTTTCAAGGAAAAAGACAATGACTGTATCCAACGTAATTCTCGTTCATGGCGCATGGGCCGACGGCTCCAACTGGGCCAAGATCATTCCGCTGTTGACTGCCAAGGGCATGACCGTCACGGCCGTCCAGCTCCCGCTCACCAGCTTCGAGGCCGATGTTGCCGCCGTCGGCCGCGCCATAGCTCTGGCGCAGGGCGATGTGGTTCTGGTCGGGCACAGCTATGCCGGTGCCGTTATCGGCGAGGCGGGCAACAACCCCAAGGTCACGCGGCTCGTCTACATCGACGCCTTTGCACCCGATGCCGGGGAATCCGCCGGCTCGCTGTTCGGCCAGTTCGAAGCTGCCCCGCTCAATGACGAGATCCGACCCGACGCGGAAGGCTTCCTGTCGCTGACGCCGAAGGGCATCGCCACGCTGTTCGCCCAGGACCTCGACCCCATCGAGCAGGCGGTGGTCCATGCCACGCAGGGCCCGATCAACGGCGCGGCGCTCGGCGGCACCCTGACGCAGGCCGCATGGCGCACGCGTCCGACCTTCTACCTTATCGGTACCGAGGATCTGGCGATCCTGCGCGTGGATCAGGAACGCATGGCCAAGCGCATGAATGCGACGATCCAGCATGTCGCTTCCAGCCATATGCCGATGCTGTCGCATCCGGACATCGTGACCGACTTCATCGTTCAGGCCGCCGCCTGACCCGCACCAGCGGACCATTATGGCCGCGACGTTCGCACCTGTTCCGGAGCAATCTCATGAGCACGTTATCAAATACCGTCAAGCTTCATGTTGAGGATCTCGGGACAGGCGATCCGGCGCTCGTCTTCCTCCATTACTGGGGCGGCTCGTCGCGCACATGGCGGCATGTCACGCAGGCGCTGGCCCCCGCCTTTCGCACCCTCGCGATCGACCAGCGCGGCTGGGGCCAGTCTGAAGCGCCGCCAAGCGGCTACGCGCTGGCCGACCTCGCCGCCGATGCCGAAGGCGTCATCGAGGCACTCAACTTGCGAGACTACGTGCTCGTCGGCCATTCGATGGGCGGCAAGGTCGCTCAGTTGATGGCCTCGCGGCGGCCGCAGGGACTTGCCGGCCTCGTTCTGGTCGCACCATCGCCACCCCAGCCGATGCGCATGCCTGCTGAAGCGCGGGAGGGGATGGCGCAAGCCTATTCAAGCCGCGAGGCGGTCGAAGCGACGATCGATAACGTGCTGACGGCAAAGCAGCTCGTGGCCGCCGACCGGGAACAGGTCATAGAAGACAGCCTGCGCGGTGCGCCGCAGGCGAAGGCGGCCTGGCCCCGGGCGACGAGCCTGGAAGACATCTCGGACAAGGTCGCCAACATCACGGCGCCGACGCTGGTCGTCGCCGGCGAACTGGACCGCGTCGACAGCGTCGATCTGTTGAAGGCGGAACTTCTTACCCGCGTTCCTCACGCCGTTTTGCAGGTGCTGCCCGGGACGGGACACCTGTCGATGCTCGAGACCCCCAGGACGCTCGCCCGGATCATCGCGAACTTCGCGAATTCACTGTCGACGGCGACACATGCCGGTGTCGAGCCGTGACCGCTTACCCATGCCCACCAACCGAAAGGAACCAACCCATGTCTGAACTTCTCGCAGAATCCGAATACACATCCACCATCGACGCGCCGATCGAAGCGCTTGATCTGACCGAGTGGGTCTTCACGCTCGCCGACGATGAATATCAACTGTGCTCTCAGGCGCATATCGCCGCAGGCGCAAGCACGGATCCGGCAGGCAAGCGCGTCTCGATCAACGTGGAGAAGGTCGGCAACCTGATCATCTCCCACTACAATGAAGATGTATCCGAGAAGGATCATTGCCGCCTCGTCTCGACCAGCGACGTTCTCACCGCGCAAGGCGGCCGCACGAAATTACACATCACATGGGAATTGAAGGCTGCACCCGCCGAAAACGGACGCTGTACGTTTCTCAACCGTGTCGCCGTGCACGCAACGCCGGAGTTCCTGAAATTCCTTGCGGATAACAAGATCGATGCCACGCAGGCACAGGCCGCCATGGCGAAAGACCTGGAGGCGCACAACGCTGAGGAGACGCCGCTTTTCGCCAAGAGCATTGAGCGAATGGCGCGCCGCCGATAAGCGCCGATGCCTACGAACACGGTTTAACGATCAGGTTGGGTTGGCATGATAACTGGTCCATAACTGGTCCGCGAAGGTGTGGTGTTTATCCGCGACTTGGATGACACCGCACCAATTCGTTGAGCCTGCGTCGGGCCACGAACGGTCCATTCCTGTCTTTCCATTTGGGCGGCGGTGCGGGCGCCCACCCCGCCTCGGTCAACATGTTCGAGTGCGTCCGCTATCAGCGCTCATTTTCTGAGAACTGCCAGTCCGCTCCCGGCCCCATCTGAGACCACTCTGGCAAGTAGCCAGATGCTCTCAGTCAGAGAAGCAGGCTAGCCCTCTCGGGGCCGCCTGCCGCTCGGCAACAGGATCAGATTGCTTGACCACCTGAAACCTCGATGCGCTGTGCGGTGACCCAGCGGTTGTCATCGGAGAGCAGGCTCGCGACCATCGGGCCTATATCGTCGGGCACGCCAACACGGCCGAGTGCGGTCAGCCCGGCGAACTGGGCGTTCAGATCAGGGTTGTCGCGTACGACGCCCCCGCCGAAATCGGTCTCGATGGCACCCGGAGCAACAGCGTTCACAGCAATGCCGCGCGGGCCGAGTTCTTTGGCCATATAACGGGTCAGAGTCTCGACCGCGCCTTTGGCCGCTGCATAGGCCGAGAAACCGGAATAGGAAAACCGGGTCAGGCCGGTCGAGAAATTCACGATCCGTCCGCCATCGGCGATGAGCGGCAATAACGCCTGGGTCAGGAAGAATACTCCCTTCACATGCACGTCGAACAATCCGTCGAACTGCGCCTCGGTCGTCTCGCCGATCGGGGCGAATTCGCCATGACCTGCGTTGTTGATCAGATGGTCGAAGGTGTCGCGTCTCCAGATCTCGCGCAAGCTGTCGCGCAGTGTGTCGGCAAAGACGGGAAAGCTCGCGATCTTCGACACATCGAGCTGGAGGGCGACGGCCTTGCGGCCCATGGCTTCGATTTCCGCCACCACCTCACCGGCCTGGGCGGCATTACCACGATAGGCCACGATGACATCATCACCATGGCGCGCGATTGAAAGAGCGGTGTTTCGGCCAAGGCCGCGGTTGGCGCCGGTGACCAGTGCGATTTTGCTCATGTCTTGTTCCTCATCGTGTTCGGATGAGCGGAAGATGGAGCGGATAGGTGTGGCAGAGTTGCCTGTTCCTCGCGCACTTTTGCCTATTTCTACGAAAGCTGAGGACGGAGCTTGAAAAATGCCCTGTATCCTTGCCTGATACCGTAATGCAAAATCCTGAAGCCTTTCCGATGCGCAGTCTTTTCGACCTTGTTCGCCGCCACGCGGATGACCGTTCCGACCGATCAGGTTTCGCGCCCACGCCCTGTCGAGGTCTGGGAGCGGTTCGGGTGCTCTATCCGGGCGAATTGCAGGTGACCGTGCAGAAGCCGTTGATTGCGATCTGCCTACAGGGCCGCAAACGGGTGACCATGGGCACGAACAGCTTTGACTATGGCGCGGGCGAGGCCTTGGTCATCACGGCCGATGTTCCGACCATCAGCCAGATTCTCGAAGCGAGCCCAGCGGCCCCCTATTACGCGCTGGCGCTGGAACTCGACGCGGCATTGCTGCGTACGCTGACCACCGAGGCCGATTTGCCTCCCGTCGATACCGCCCCGATCTGCATCGAGCCGGCCGACGCTGATGTGATGGATGCCGCACTACGGCTAATGCGGCTCATGGACCGCCCCGCAGCATTGCCGGTGCTGGGTGAGGCGCTCTTGCGCGAGATGCATTATTGGCTGCTGACAGGGCATCACGGCGCTGCGATTCGGTCGCTCGGCGGCACCGATACCCACGCCCATCGCATTGCCCGGGCAGTGGCGCTGATCCGCCAGGACTATGCCAATACGCTGCGCATTGGGGATCTGGCGGCTGTGGCGGGGATGAGCGAATCCTCTTTCCATCAGCATTTCCGAGCTATCACCACGCTCTCGCCGCTACAGTTCCAGAAGCAATTGCGGCTAATCGAAGCGCGGCGGTTGATGCTGATGGATAGCCAGGGGATTGCCCATGCTGCCCACCGGGTTGGCTATGAGAGCGTGCCGCAATTCACCCGCGACTACGCGCGCCTGTTCGGTTCACCTCCAGGCCGTGACATGCGTGAGGCGAGACTAAGTGCATGAGATCGGCGCGTCGACCAGCGAGACTTAGTCTCTCCTCAGGATTGCGCCAGCGCCATTGAGCTGTGAACGGCAGCAATCCGCTTTACTTAGCCCGATCGCGGACCGTCGTCTGACGGCCCCTTCCTATTTCTCCATTGGCCATGGTGGCCAAAGGGAGAAATGACGTGGGTATCTCAAAGTACGACCCAGCCGCAAAAGGTCGGCCAGCCTGGAATGCAGGCAAGCAGGTCGGCGCCAAACGAGCGCTCAAAGTGAAGCAAATCTGGTTGATCCGGTTTTTCCTCGATCGCGAACAGCGGATGCGGGACCGGGCATTGTTTGACCTCGCGATCGACAGCAAGCTTCGCGGTTGCGACCTCGTCAAGATGAAGATCGGATCGCTTGTCTCCGGCTCGGCAATACGAGCCCGATCAATGGTGATCCAGCAGAAGACCGGCCGCCCCGTCCAGTTCTAGATCACCGCAGATACGAGGGCAAGTCTACTCGCGTGGCTCGAACGTCGTGGTGGCAGTATCGACGACTACGCGTTCCCGAGCCGGGTCAACCACGAAGGGCACCTCAGCACTCGACAGTACGCGCGATTGGTCGATGAATGGGTTACGGCGATTGGACTGCGTCCCGAGGAATACGGAACGCATTCGCTCCGCCATACGAAGGCCGCCCTCATCCACAAGGCAACAGGCAATCTCCGAGCTATTCAGATTTTGCTTGGACACACCAAAATCGAAAACACCGTTCGATACCTTGGTGTCGATATCGATGATGCGCTTACGCTTGCCGAGACAACTGAAATCTGACCCGCGCGGCCTCGCTGAACATGGCGAGGCCGCGTTCAGCAACGCGCCCCGCATCCGGTCGTTAGCCGGAGCGGCGGAAAATCCCAAAAGCAGACATTGGTTGGAAAAGGCAAGTAGTTACCTTTGCGCCAGAAGATGAAGCGCCAAATACCAGCACCCGTCCTTCCAAGGTCGAACGTCACCCCGGTCTAACCGAAGTTCCTGTATACATCAGCACATTCTGGCTCCGCGCCCGGTCCTGGTCTTTCACAATATGACCAGCACGAAGCAGGCGCGAGGCGCAGCTTCCTCAACTTGGCAGGCCGAATTGCTGGCGCAGCGCCTTGTCAAACAGCCGCGCGGGCATGAGGCGACGCAGCAGGCTGACCTGTTTCGCCACCTTGCCGACCGGGTAACGCAGCCTGTGGCGGGATGTGGTGGCCGCCTGAAGCACCGCCTCCGCCACCTCTTCGGGCGAGACGGCCTTCGGCAACGACTTCCTGATGAAGTCATGCACCCACGCGCGGCCGCCATCATACTCCGGCTTCTTGGCATCCGGCTCTAGCGCGCTCTGGTCGAAATTGCCGGTCACCGTTCCGGGCTCGATCAGGCAGACGCGGACATTGAAGGCGCGGACCTCATGGTCGAGCGACTCGGAATAGCCCTCAACGGCGAACTTGCTTCCGGCATAATGGGCCGAATAAGGTGCGGGGATGAATCCGAGCGCGCTGCTGAGATTGATGATGCGGCCCTTCCCGCGTTCCCGCATCGACGGCAGCACCGCGTTGATAAGCCGGACAACGCCGAACAGATTGACGTCGTAAAGGCGCTGAACTTGCGCGGCTGAGGATTCCTCGGCGCCCCCGAACATGCCGACGCCGGCATTGTTGACGAGAACGTCGATGCGTCCGGTTCGTGCGAGCACCTGCGAAATGAGGGCGGTGACGGAAGCGTCATCCGTCACGTCGCACGCCAGCATTGTAACCTCGCTCGGGGCGGTTTCGCCCGGTTTGCGGCTGGTGCCGAAGACGGTGAAGCCGGCCCGCGCCAAGACTTCGGCGCTCGCCCGGCCGATGCCGGACGACGCCCCCGTCACAAGAGCGGTTTTCGGAGAGTGTGAGGACATAGCTGCTGATCCGGTTTGCGGGACGAGGGAACGGGTCCGCCATCGCGGCCCAAATAGTCGCCGCCGGCCGACGCCGCAGGGCCGGCCATGCGTCAAGGTGAGGCGACGCCGCCGTCACTTCAGCCGGACGACGACCTTGCCTTTTGACCGTCCGGTGTCGAGATAGGCCAAGGCCTCGTTGGTCGCGGCGAACGGGAAGACCCGGTCGATGATCGGCCGAATGGCCCCGGCCTCGATCAGCGCCGTGATCTGGCTCAACTGCTCGCCATCCGCCCGCATGAACAGGAAGGAATAGGCGAGCCCCCGGCCTTTCGCCTTCCGGCGAATGCCGAAGCTCAGAAGGCGCATGAGCTGCCGCAGCCCCCAGTTCAGCCCCTTCTGCCGGGCGAAATCGGCGTCCGGCGGACCGGAGATGGAAATCAGCTTGCCGCCGGGCTTCAGCACGCTCAGGGACTTCTGGAGCGTGGCACCGTCCAGGCTGTTCAGGACGACATCGTAACCCGACAGGACCGTCTCGAAGTCCTGCTTCTTGTAGTCGATGACGACATCGGCGCCGAGGCTTCGGACCAGATCGACATTGGCGGTGCTGGTCGTCGTCGCAACCGTCGCGCCGAGATGCTTGGCGAGTTGGATGGCGAATGTCCCGACGCCGCCCGATCCCGCATGGATCAGGATCTTCTGCCCCTTGCGCAAACTGGCGCGGTCGACCAGGACCTGCCAGGCGGTGAGCCCGACCAGGGGGATGGACGCCGCCTCCTCCATGGTCAGATTGGCGGGCTTCAGCGCGAGATCGCCCTCATGGATGGAGATCCGCTCCGCGAAGGTTCCGATGCGGCCATCGCGCGGACGGGCATAGACCTCATCGCCCACCTTGAAACGGCGGACCCTGGACCCGACCCGCGCGACGACGCCGGCCATCTCGTGCCCGAGGACAAAGGGTGGCCGATAGGGAAGGATTGGCTTGAAGGCGCCGTCGCGGATCTTGGAATCCAGAGGGTTCAGGCCGGCGGCGTGGATGTCGACCAGGACATCGTCATCCCCCACTGCCGGCTCCGGCCTATCGCCGAAGTGCAGGGCGCCACGCTTCTTGTATTTGTCGAGGATGAAGGCCTTCATGAGGGTCTGCTCTCTGGGTTCCTGCGCAAAGGCTCAGTCGGCCGCCCGGTAACGCGCCGCGGCGTGTTCCTGGCGTGTGTTCGGCAGCATGGCCTGACGCGCGGCCTGGAAGGCGTTCCATTGCTCCACATCGGGCAACGGCGGGATGGTGACGGCCTCGCGGCGGTCGAAACCGACCATCGCCGCGTCGACAAGTTCTTCGACGTCCATCACCCCGGCCATGGCGTCGACGTCCACCCCGGCGTGCTCCCAGATTTGGGTGCGCGTGGCGGCGGGGAGCACCGCCTGGACATAGACGCCCTTCGGGCCCAGTTCGACGCTAAGCCCCTGCGACAGGAACAGCGCGAAAGCCTTGGTGGCGCCATAGACCGTCATGGCGAATTCCGGCGCCAGCCCGACCACCGAGCCGATATTGACGATCGCGCCCGCGCCGGCCTGTGCCAGACGCGGCGCGATGGCACTGGCCAGCCGCAGGACGGCGGTGGTGTTGAGTGCGAGCAGCTGCGCAACGGCGTCAGTGCTCTGCTCGATGAAGCTGCCTCCAATGGCCGTTCCGGCATTGTTGATGAGGATGCCGATGCGGGCGTCGCCGCGCAGGCGGGCCTCAACGACCGCGAGGTCGGCGGGCTGTGTCAGGTCGGCCGTGACGATGTCGATCGCCACGCCGGTCTCTTCACGCAGGCGAGCCGCCAGCGCTTCCATGCGCGCCGTGTTGCGGGCAACCAGCACCAGATCATGCCCACGGCGGGCAAAACGCTCGGCATAAGCCGCGCCGATGCCGGTCGAGGCGCCGGTGATAAGAACGGAGGGTTGTGCGGCCATGGGTTGTTCTCTCTTCAATTCGTGGTCATATACATGATGATGATCATGATTAATCCTAAATATGACGATCATCATGTAACTGTCAATGACGGACGTCGGAGGATTCTGAAATGAAGGTCAGCCGCGAGCAGATGGCGGAGAACCGCCGCCGCATCCTCGACGCTGCCAGCGTGCTGTTTCGCGACAGGGGCTTCGACGCCGTCAGCGTCGCCGAGGTGATGAAGGCCGCCGGGCTCACCCATGGCGGCTTCTATGGGCATTTCGGTTCAAAGGATGATCTGGTCGCGCAGACGCTGGCCCATGTCCTCGCGGCTGACGCCGGCGGGGACACCGAAATCCGCGCCTATCTCGAGGCCTATCTGTCGCCGCGCCATCGCGATAACCCGGCCGCGGGTTGCCCCACGGCGGGGCTTGCCGCAATCATCCGCCACCAGACCCCGGCGGCACGCGAAGCGATGACGAAAGGGTTGCGCTCGCAGATCGGACGCATCGAGACGTCGCTCCCGCTGGCGAACCCTGCCAACCGGCGTCAGACCGCAATTGGAAGCTGGGCGGCGATGGTCGGAGCGGTCATCCTCGCCCGCGCCATTGACGACCCCGCTCTTTCGGACGAGATCCTGGAGCAGACCCGCGCCTGGATCGAGGCGGGGATCGAGGACGGGTCAGCCCTGTAATTCCGTGGCCCACGAACGGAATTTGTATCGCATCCCCAGCTGGCGGTAGACCGCCTATTAATTTGACACGACCTCGAAGCGGACGTTCCGAAGATAGCCTTTTTGGTCGGTTTCGCCCTCGGCAATTCATCGGGGCGATATGTCCGCTTTCGTTCGAAGCCCCCAATAGCGGACAGTTTCCCACCGGCCCCGAAGCCGTATGTCAGCAAAGCGCCGCCATCTCGGCCGTAGAGATCGGATTAGCGATTTTCTGAAAGCGGACGCTGCCTTTTACCGCTCCGGAGGCCGTGGTGCGCCATCAGCGGACCGTCGGGCGAAACCACTCGAATGGCCGCTTGGAGCCCGACAGCTGCCGTTGAGATAAAATGGTCTGTCCGCCGGCCACAACGTCCTGATGTCATACCCAATTAAGGGAACAAGCGCCCCGCCGTGAAGCGCTGGCCGGATCCAGCGAAAAACTCTCCCAATGCTGCGCGACATGGCCGAGCCGGGCGCCGAGGAGGCCGGCGAGCAGCGCCCACCAGGGCGCGCACCCCAGACCGGGGCCGACACGGCGGTCGAGCAGCGCCGTCATCAGCAGGAAGGCACCGATGCCGAGAACAGCGGCAAGTCGATCGCCGGCAAAGACGAAGGGGCCGAGGCTTATGGCGCTCATGAGGGGCGGGGCTCTGGGCTCGATCGGGTCGAGCGCGGCAGGTGCCGGGCGCAGCTTAAGCGGGGCTTAAGCTGCCGGCCCGCCGGGGCGCATGATGCGGGCGAACTGCGCGGCGCTGCGGTTGCGCGGGCGCGGCGCGGCGGCCGGCTCGACCACCGGCGGGGCCGTTGACGGCGTCAGGATCGTCGCGTCGCCGGCACCGAACTGCGCCTCGATGCTGCGCACACACTGCGCCACGCCAATATCAGCCAGCCGGTAGAACACTTGCTTGGCGGCGCGGCGGGTGGCCACC
>NZ_JACICD010000014.1 GCF_014195655.1 Ancylobacter tetraedralis | reverse complement strand
CCACGGTGTTCGCGACGCTGATCTTCGTGGTGGCGAGCTACATGCTGTTCAAGAGCGCCTCGGCCCTGCTCGCCTGAAGTCCTCGGGCGGCAGGCTGCGACGACCACGGAGACGATGGGAGAGGCGCGTGCGCATCCCTCCGCCGCCTGGCGACGGCGCTGGCGAGGGGGCGGCCGGGCCGCTCGATGCGGTGAGCCGGTGAGCCCGCCGAACAACGCAGCCGCCCTACCAGAAGCATACCGAGCATTGCGAGAGTTGCCGCAACCCGCATCGGCGCCCATCTCGACCTCGCAAACCGCGAGGACCGGGCTGGACTGCGAGCCGTCGTTCAACTCTCCCCTTGATTGGAAGGCCGGCGGTGGGGATTGGGGGCGAGGGTCATTTTGTCGGCATTGTTCGGATGCCCGATCGCCGGGAAGCACGAAGAAGCTGGTCCAGACTGAGGCGGCCACCGCCAAACACCATGAGGGAAAGCGCCATGGCGGCCCAGGGCAAATGGAAATTCGCCCAGCCCTCGGGAATGGTGAGCTGGATGATCGCGGTCATCGCCAGCAGGCCGAGCGCGGCGCAACGTGTGGCGAGGCCAAGTACCAGGAGGACCGGCAACGCGATCTCGCCGATCCCGGCCGCGGCCGCCATCACCATAGGGAATGGATAGGTATATTCGCCGCCGAGAATGTGGAGCCGGAACTCCTCCTCGAACAGGAAGCGCGCGCCGGTCGAGAGGTGCAGGAAGCCGTCCCATTTGGTCAGGCCCGACAGGAAGAACGGAACCGCCAGCGCAAAGCGCAGGGCCAGTAGCGGCAGCGATTGCGGGATCGAGGCCAACAGGTGATTTGCCTGTCGGACAAGCCCCGCCAGCGAGGTTTGGCCGTCTTGCGGTGCGTGTGCGGTCTCAAGGCTCATGGCACGTCTCCTTGATGAATGCCGGCAAACGCGCCCAGCGCATGCAGGCCGACCAGTGCAGCGCCGAAATCGAATGCCGGTTCGTGGGCGAAAGCGGCCTCGGCGGCCTCGCCCAGCGGAGCGCCGCCAAACAGCGCCTGTGCGAAAATTCCGTCCTGTGCCGGAATGATGTGGACGTTGACGTGCATGTCCGGCCGCACCACGAGCACCGTCTCGGCGTCCCACGCCTCCATGGGCGGCACGGTCGCGCTCTGATGAGCGCCCCAGATCGAGCCGACCGGATGCGGCGAGCGAATAAGAGCCGCCGAGGGATGCGCGGCCAGCCGGAGGTTCGGCAGCGCGTCGGGTGCCACGGCGGCCAACACCGAAAGATCGAGCAAGCCGGCGTCGGCGGCGTGATAGGCCCGTGTCCACGCGGCCTCCAGGCTTGCGACATCGGCGAGATAGGCCAGTTCGGCTGCTGGCTCGAACGCCGCGATGAAAGCGGGGAAGTCGTCGCCATAGTCGATGATCCGCGGCGAGGCGGGCTTGTTGTCCTGCGCATAGAGGCGGGCCATGGCGGTGAAAAACGCCGCGCCGACCAGCTGTTCCGTCACCGGAAAGCGCTGTGCCAGTGCCTTGGTCAGACCGACATGGACATTGTTGCGATAGACCGCGAAGCGCGCCGCATCCGCCTGCCCCCGCGCGGTGGTGATGCCGGCCGGCATCGGCCGCTCGGCATGGAGCAGGGCCTGCGCGAAATCCTCCTGGCTGGCAGCAAGACCCATGGCTCAGGCCGCCCGTGTCTGGCGATTGCGCCGCCCCGCTTCGCGGGCGATCCGGGCCTCGGCCCGCACCGCCTCGGCCTGAAGCGTGGCGAAGTCCGGTACGTCATTGTCCCATTCGATGAGCGTCGGCACCGGCCCGGTGCGCGCCAGGGCGTGTTCATACAGCGCCATGACATCGGCCTTTACCGGCGAGCCATGGGCATCGATGAGCAGCCGCTCGCCCGCGCCGTCGACGGTCTCGTCATAGCCGGCGAGGTGGATTTCGCCGATGCGCCCCACCGGGAAGCGATCCATGTAGGTGTGGGGGTCCAGCCGATGATTGACGCTGGAGACCATCACATTATTGACGTCGAGCAGCAGCCCGCAGCCGGTGCGCGCGGCGATTTCTTCCAGGAAGTCGATTTCGTCGATGGTGCTGTCCTCGAACAGCACATAGGTCGACGGATTCTCCAGCAGCAGCCTCTGCCCGATGGCCTGCTGCGCCTCGTCGACATGGTCGATCACCCGCGCCAACGTCTCGTCGGTATAGGGCAGCGGCAACAGATCGTTCAGAAAGCCGGTGTCATGCGTCGACCAGGCGAGATGTTCGGAAAAGCTTTGCGGTTTGTAGCGCTCGACCAGTGTCCGCAGGCGCGACAGGTGCACCCTGTCAAGCGGGCGGGCCGCGCCGATGGAGAGGCCGACGCCGTGCAGCGATAGCGGATAGAGCTTTGCTACCGACTCGAGATAGCGATGCGGGGGACCGCCGGCGCCCATGTAGTTCTCGGCATGAACCTCGAAGAAACCGATATCGGGTCGGTGTTCCAGCACATGACCATAATGTTCCGGCTTGAGGCCGAGGCCGGCACGGTTGGGTAGGCGGTCGGGCAGGCGGGCGGGGCGGGTGGCTGCATCCATCATGGCGAACTCTCCTGGTATTCAGGGCGGGAGGGAGGCCCGCCGCGCGGACCTCCCGGAAGCCGCTCAGCCCTTGATCGGCGTCAGCGAGCCCATGTGCATGCCGCCCTTCATGGTGACGCAGGTGCCCTTGGGAACCGCCTTCCAGGCATTGCCCTGGTAATCCATCGTCGAGGTGCCCGCGCAGGTGGTGCCGGCACCCGCCGCGCAGTCATTCTGGCCCTTGAGAGAAACGCCGTAGCACTTTTCGTTGCCGGCCATCTTTTCCGGCGCGAGCGGGGCCGCGAAGGCGGTGCTGGCGACGGCGGTGGCAAGCGAGCCGGCGAGGGCGAGAGCGAGGGTCGAGCGGTTCATGGGTCGTCTCCTGTTCATCTCTGGCGCCGGTCGTCGTCGACCGTGCGATGATCCTTTCGACGCGAGACCATCCGGCGTTACGCTGCACGTCGACACGAGTTCGTGATCGGCGGGGCGATGAGCTTGGACAATATTTTCGCGCCCACGTAACAAGTCGGCGCGTGGGCCCGAATGGGAGAGACCGGCGTTGAACGGCAAGAACGAACGCGAACTTGCCGATCTGCTTCGGGCCGCGATTGCCGGCGACGAGCGCTCCTATGCGCTTTTTCTCGACCGCGCCGCGGCTCTGGTTCGTGCCTATGTCCGCCGCAAGATTTCGCATGGCGGGGTCGACCCGGAGGATGTCGTGCAGGAGGTGCTGCTGGCGATTCACTTGAAGCGCCACACATGGATGCCCGATGCTGCGGTGATGCCCTGGGTTTACGCCATTGCCCGGTTCAAGTTGATCGATGCCTTCCGACGGCGCGGCCGTCGTGTTGAAATCGACCTTGATGAGATTGCAGAGACTTACGCGCAGCCTGAGAGCGAGACGGTGAGCGACCGGGATGTTGGCCGCGCGCTGGATACGCTGGCGCCGGGGCAGCGTTCCGTCGTTGCCGCGATCTCGGTGGAGGGGCGTTCGATCGAGGAGACGGCGCGGAAGTTCGGCATGAACGAAGCCGCGGTGCGGGTGGCGCTGCACCGTGGACTGGCCGCGATTGCGCGGCGATTTGGACGGGACTGAGATGAAAACCGACGATCTCATCAGGGCGATGGCCGCCGACACCGACAGCAGGTCGATGCCGATGGACACCGCATGGCGTCTCGCCGGCGTGCTGGCCTTTATCCTCGCCGGCGCGGTGTTTCTGGTTACGCTCGGCCCGCGCCCGGATGCGCTGGCGTCGCTGGAGACCGCGCGCTTCGTGTTCAAATTCGTGGTGACGCTGGCATTGGTGGCGAGCGCCTTCGCCCTGGTGCGCGCGCTCGCACGTCCCGGCGGTGGGGCCGGGCCCCTGCTGGCATGGCTCGCGGTTCCGCCGCTGCTGCTGGTGGGTGCGGTTGCGCTCGAGCTGTTCGCGGTCCCCGCGTCCGAGTGGATGACGCGGCTGGTCGGCGTCAATAGCCAGGTGTGCCTCACCTTCATTCCGCTGATTGGTGCCGCGCCGCTGGCGGTGTTCTTGCTGGCGCTGCGCCATGGTGCGCCGACCCGTCCCCGTCTCTCCGGCGCGGTGGCTGGGCTGGTCGCCGGCGGTCTGGCCGCGGCGTTTTATGCTGCGCACTGCCCGGACGACTCGCCGCTTTTCGTCGCCACCTGGTACAGCCTCGCCATAGCCGGCCTGGCCGCCGTCGGTGCGCTCGCCGCACCGCTTGTCGCGCGCTGGTAGCCCGGCCGCCTGCATTCGGCCGCCTGCACTCGGCCCTCGGCTACATCCGCGTGGCCGAGACGGGACAGAGAGCGGCTTAGCCCGGCTCCGTTTTCCGGGAGGGACGATCCGTGCGCCGAAACATTGCCGCTCGCGCAATTGGAGAGGACCATGAGCGATTTTTCAGTCCATAAAATGTGAGATCTCACCCGCAACATCTGCAGCGTTTTGCCTGAGGAGCTTCAACGTCTGCACGGTTCTGCGCGCACCATTCTCTCCCAGGAAGAACATGTGGTTGCCCGGCAGCGTCGCGCTCAGCCGCTGGGCGGCGCGTCCGACATGCTCGACCAGCAACGCCCAATTCTCGGAGGGAAGCGCGGCGAGCTTGTCCGCTTGCGAGAAGACGAGACCTTCGCAAAGCTGCTGGGTAATGTAGGCGCCCCATGTGGAACGGTCCGTGAGAGCGTGCCGGGCGTCGATCGAAGAGGCGTGCGTGATCAACGCGAGCGGCGGAAAGGCTCGGTAGCGCGCGGTGCCGACCTCGAGCGCGTCTCCGGCCGGGTCGGGAACGAAAGCTCCGTCTCTGTAGCGCATGGCCGATGCGGCCAGCCCGACCGGGAAATCACCGGTCATCTCGCGTGTGAATTCGTCGACATCGAGCACCGCGTGGCCGGCAGCCGCGTTCTGATCCACAAGGCAGTGGAGCAGCCAGTCGAGGTAGGCACCCCTGATTCCAGCGAGGCCACTCGCCGCTGGCTTCAGGTGGTCGAGGCCGGGCAGGGTATTGGGAAGTGCCGAGGCGGCCGCCATCGCGACGAAGAGCTCGATGCCCTTTCCCTTTCGTCGCAGCGCGGCATGAAGCGGCTCGGCAATTCGCCCCGCCATGCTCCAGCCGAGCACGATGGCGTTCGCCGGCAGGCCATTGCGGTCCATGTAGCGGGCGATGATCTCGGCGCTCTGCTCCGCCCAGTCGGTGATCGAAAAGTGCGGGAATGGGGCGTCGAACACACCCCTGTTGTCGATGGGGTAGGACAGGACCAGCGACGGGAAGCCTTCCTCATGCAGCCAGTGGCAAAGGAAATCGGCAGCCCTTCCCCCGGGCGGTCCGTAGGCGATGCGGCCGAGCACACCTCCTCCTGTGACAAACACCACGAGGGGAAGGTCCTCGCGCCCGGGTTCGAACCGCACCAGAGCCGGATAGCCGGCCGCCTCGGTCAACTCCTCTCCCGGATAGAGCATGGGGGATCTCGTCTGTGCTTCCGCCGGAGCGCGCCATGTCGCGGCCAAGGTTACACCGAGCATCGCGACTTCACGACGATCAAGGTCCCGGACAATCACCCTCGAATGCTCCATGGTGCATCCGGCCGTGGGCGCCCATTAGTCCACGTTGCGGCGCGTAGCATAGCCTGGAGGCAGGTCCTCCGGCGCGCAGGCGATCACGCTTTCGTCGTCCCGGCCGCAATCTTCCACGAAGGTGATATCGGCAAACTCGTCAATGAG
Organism: Ancylobacter tetraedralis; assembly: GCF_014195655.1. Classification (GTDB taxonomy): domain Bacteria; phylum Pseudomonadota; class Alphaproteobacteria; order Rhizobiales; family Xanthobacteraceae; genus Ancylobacter; species Ancylobacter tetraedralis. The sequence goes on along the minus strand of NZ_JACICD010000014.1, from coordinate 81,046 downwards.
GAGCGTCGGATAGGTCGGCCCGGCGTCGCGGTACTGGCGCATCAGGTCGATCTTCTCGTTCTGGAAGCCGATGATCTTGTTCGGTTCCCGCTCGATCCAGTGCGGGAAGAAGGTGGCGCCGTGGGCGCGGTTCTCGTTGAGATTATAGGCGACGCTGACGCAGGTGCCGGTCGGCTCGTACCAGGAGACCTTGTACACACCGTCGGCGAGACGGACGATGTGGACCTCCTGGCCCTTCACCCAGCGCCCGCCGACCATGCCGCCATGCACGCGGTAGTCGATGGTGCGCTCGTTCTTGAAGTACATCTCGTACAGCCAGCCATTGGCGTAGGTGTAGATGATGTGTTTGCCGACGAAGGCGGCGATCTCCGCCGGATGCGTGGATTCGAATGAATCGGACATGGCTTTCCTCTCTATGGCCGCCGGGCGATGCCCGAACAGCCGGCTATGGACATGGGGTGGATGGGGACGCTTTGCTTGAGCCTAACGGAAGCCGTATTCGCTCCAGCGGCGCTTGACCCGATCGACGATCTCCGCCGGGTAGCCGTGGCGGAACGATGCGCGCACCGGCAGCGCCTCGCCCCATTCGTCGGGTGGCAGGCAATTGTAGACGACCTTCCCGGTGCGGGCGGCGGTTTTCTCGTTGGTGCGCAGATAGGCGACGAGCGGGTCCTCGGGCTCGTCGCGGAAGACGGCGTGGCCGAGCAGCGGGTGGCATCGCGTGGCGAAGGCCCAGACCAATTCCTTGAGATCGTCCGGATTGATGTCGTCGTTGAGCACGATCACCTTGGGGACAACGCCAGCCTTGGTCGAGAACATGACCTCGCCGATCCGCTGGCACAGCGCCTGCGCGGCGTCGATGCCGGTGCGGCGGCGCCAGTCGCGCGGCAGCGTCACCACCAGCCAATGCATGGCGCTCTGCTGCGGAATCCACGCGGTGGTCGCGGGTATGCCGGCGGCCCTGAGATCGTGCAGAATCTGGGCCGAGATCATGGTCCCCCAGACTGTGTGGTTCTCCTCGGCCGGCTCTCCGGCGGCGACGACGGGCAAGATCGCGTCGTGGCGATGGCTGATGGCCGAGACGTGGTAGACGGGACCGTCCCGCGCGGGCTCTGTCGGAATGTAGCCGGGATATTCTCCCATTGGCCCTTCCTTCGTCTTCTCGTCGAGATGCAGATAGCCCTCTATGAGGATCTCCGCGCTCGCCGGCGCCTCGAGCCCGACGGTCCGGCATCGCACGGTCCGGATCGGTCGCCGCATCAGGGCACCGAGCCGGCCGCTTTCGTCCACCTTGGCCGGCAGCGGCATGGCGCAGATAAACGGGATGGACGGCTCCACGCCGAGCGCGAGGGCGAAGGGCATCGGCTTGCCCATATCAGCCCAGGCCTTGGCCACCATGCCGATATGCTGCTGGGGTGAGACGAGCCCGGTCATGCGCTTGCCGTCGACCACCATGATGCGGGCGATCGACCAATTGGTCCATGAACCGTCCGGCGTGCGTGCGACGATGCAGCCGAAGGTGTTGAGATAGCGGCCGCCGTCGCCGTCATGCAGCAGCGGGACCGGCAGGCGGTTCAGATCGACATCGTCGCCGGTCGAGATGTTCTCGAAGCAAGGCGCGCTGTCGACGATCTGCGGATTGATTGCGGGCAGATCGAGGCTGGCGGCGATGGCCTCGGCGATCTCGATCCCGCTTGACGTCGGCGGCAGCTCGAGCGACGTCGCCGCACGAACCATAGCCAGGCCGCGCCGGGCGCTGGTGGCGGCTGGCGCGCCCAGGATGCGGAAGCCGGAGGGATGATCGGCGAATGCGCTGAACAGCGGTGCGGGCGAGCCCGTCTCGGAGCAATGTCGGATGATGGCGCCGAGTTCCAGGTCGAGAGAGACCGGAGCCGCGACCTCCTGGATTTCTCCGAGGTTGCGCAGCGCTTCGATATATTGGCGCAGGTCGAGCAGGGGCATGACAGGAAGTCCTAGGCCGTCGTGTCCGCGGGGAGGTGGCGTGGCGCAGGAGTGACGTGCCGTTGCATGGATCACATCCAGTCCCAGTTCGATGGAACCGAGCCTAGCCAGCCGGGCTCGGCGCCTCATCGTCAGAACTGTCTATGCGGGCAACGAAACGACCGACGGGCCGGTCGACGGCGCTTCAGCGCAACTGCGGCACCAGCGCCCCGAGCGTCGCCATTGTGCGCTCGAAGTCGCGCAGGTTCTCCGCTTCCGACTTGCCCAGGATCGAACGGATCTGGCTGCGGACGGTCATGAGCGAGACGCTGCGGCGACGCGCCACCTCCTCGGCGCTGGCGCCGCCGGTGAGCGCGACCGCGACCTCCGCCTCGGCCCGGCTGAAGCCGAACATCTCGCACAGCATGTCGGCTTGCGGCGCCACCTTGCGGTTGAGCGGGCGCAGGATCAGCAGGGCGAAGGCCTCCCTTGCGGCACCGCCATCCATTCCGCTCACGTCAGCGGCCAGGCCCTGCGGCGCCGGAGCAACCATCAGGCCCACCACCGCGCCGTTGCGGGAGGTTACCCGCATGGCGCCTCCCGTGCCCCCCGACGTCGCGGAGGCCACGAGCCGCCGCAGCACGCTGGCCTCCTCGCGGGACATGGCGGCGAGGTAGACGCCACTGCCGACACAGGGTCCCGAGCGCAGCGAGAACAGGCCGGCATCGGGACCGGCCAGGTACCTGCGGGCGAGGTCATTGATGAAGCGGATCTTCAGCCCCGCATCGACGACACCCACGCCTACGGGAAGCGCCTCCAGAGCGGCCCGCGTCAGGGCGAACGTCTCGTCGTTCCGCCCCAGCCGCGCGCGCAGCTCGATGGCGCGCTGGACATGCGGCATCAGGGTCTTCAGCAGCCGGACATGGGTTTCGTCGAACGCCCCGGTGTCGTCGCCGCGGGACACCAATATCGGAGTCGCCTCGGTGAGGCCGGCCATGCCGCCGATCACATGGCGACGCTCGTGATGCCGGGCGAAGTCGTAATAGAACTCGCTGTTCAGGAATTCGTTCTCGGCAACCAGCTCGGTGCCGAGCTTCGCATTGCCGAGGTGGTGGGCCCGTGCGGTCGCGAAGTCATAGCGGGCCTTGGCGGCGTAGGGGTCTCTGGCGTGGAAATAGCCCGCGTATGCGGTCTCGCTGCCGTCGGCAGGCATCAGCAAGTTGCGAGGTCCCCCGGGGCCACCGAGGACCAGCAGGGCGCGCCGGGCGTCCATGATCCGGCAAATGCGCTCGCCCACGTCAAGCCAGCTACCGTCCCCGGCGCCGGCCTGATAGATGGCGCCGACGCAATCGGCGAGATCACGCTCGGTGTCTTTCACTCTGGCCAACCTCGCAGGTAGCAAGAGGATGACAGAAGCGCGGGTCCCATTCAACGCAGCTCATACGGCGCAGATCTTGGGAAGTCTCGGGATGACCGAGGTGGCGGTCGGGTACGAGGGGGCGTCACCACTTCTGCTGATGCGCGCCTGACGGTGCCAGCCTAGGTTGGGCTTCATGGATCACGGCCAGGCGACATCGACGGCTGGGCCATTCCAGAGGCACATCATGACGAGCGTCCGCGACCTCACCTACGACCTGCTCCGGCGGCACGGCATCACCACCATCTTCGGCAATCCCGGCTCGAACGAGCTGCCCTTCCTTGACGATTTCCCGTCCGACTTCCGCTACATCCTCGCCTTGCACGAGGGCGCGGCCATCGGCATGGCCGACGGCTACGCGCAGGCCACGGGCCGCACCGCCTTCGTCAACCTGCACTCGGCCGCCGGCACCGGCAACGCCATGGGCGGCTTCGCCAATGCGTGGAACGCTCACACGCCGCTGGTGGTGACCGCCGGCCAGCAGATCCGCGCCATGATGGGCATGGAACCGCTCTTGACCAACATTGATGCGACCACGCTGCCCAAGCCGCTGGTGAAATGGTCGTGCGAGCCGGCCCGCGCGGAGGACGTGCCCCTCGCCATCAGCCGTGCCCTGCACCTGTCGAGCCTGCCCGCGCCGGGGCCGGTCTACCTCTCCATCCCCTATGACGACTGGGACAAGCCCGCCGAGCCGGAATCCCTGCGGCTGCTGAAGCGCACCGTTTCCGCTGCGGGCGCGCTCGATGCCGGCGCGCTCGCGGTGCTTGCCGCGCGCCTGGATCGCAGCGCCAATCCGGTCATCGTTCTCGGGCCGGACGTGGACGCGGCGCGGGCGCACGCGCACGCGGTGCGGCTCGCCGAGCGGCTGAAGGCGCCGGTGTGGGTCGCCCCTTCGGCGCCGCGCTGCCCCTTTCCCACCACCCATCGCCATTTCCGCGGCCTCCTGACCGCCAGCATGGCCGACATCTCCCGGCAGCTGGAGGGCCATGACCTGGTGCTGGTAGCCGGCGCGCCGGTGTTTCGCTATCACCAGTACGAGCCCGGCCCGCTGCTGCCGGCCGGGGCCGAGCTGATCCAGATCACCTGCGATCCCGACGAGGCCGCCCGCGCCCCCATGGGCGATGCGGTGGTCGGCGACGTGGGCCTTATCCTCGCGGCGCTGGCCGACACGGTCAGCGAGGCGGAGCGGCCGGCGCCGCCGTCCCGGAAGACGCCGGCGCGGGCTATGACGGGGGCAACGCCGCTGGCTGCCGAGCGCGTCCTCGACCTCCTGGACGAACTCGCCCCGCGCGACGCCATCTATGTGAACGAATCCACCTCCACCATCGAGGCCATGTGGCAGCGCATGCGCTGGGAGCATCCGGGGAGCTATTATTTCGGGGCGGCAGGCGGCCTCGGCTTCGCCATGCCGGCCGCCGTGGGCGTCCAGCTCGCCGAGCCGGAACGGCAGGTGATCGCTCTCATCGGCGACGGTTCGGCCAATTACGGCATCACCGCCTTGTGGACGGCGGCCCAGCACAAGGTGCCCGTGGTGTTCGTCATCCTGCGCAACGGCACATACGGCGCCCTGCGGTGGTTCGCCGGCGTGCTGAAAGCCGAGCACGTGCCTGCCCTCGATGTGCCGGACATCGACTTCGTCGCCATCGCCACGGGCTACGGGATGGAGGCGGTGCGGGTCGACACCGACGAGGCCTTCGCCGCCGCCTTCACCCGCGCGCTCAAGGCCGGCAAGCCGACCCTCATCGAGGTCGCCACCGCCTGGCCCGGGGGTTGAGGCGGCCGCCCGCAGCGACGGGTGCTGGAACAGGCCGTGTAAAGCAACCCAGGCGGGGTAGGGAGACATCCGTGTCCGGAGATTTCGAGAAAGAGCTGACAAGGCGCGTGTGGAGCGACGATGCCTTCGCCGCCCAGGTGGAGAGCGACCCCGTCGCGGCGCTCAAGACCATGGGCGTCGCGGTGCCGGCCGGCATCAAGGTGAAGGTGGTGGTGCAGCGGCGCGACCGGGTCTATTTCACCATCCCGCCCGCCCGCGCGCCGCAATCGCCCCCGCCGCCGGCGCCGCTCAACCAGATGGATCTGTGGTCCAGCCAGGGCCTGTTCATCTGGCTCGTGCCCGTGGCCGCCAAATTCAAGCTGCTGGCCCTGCGCAACGCGGCCCGCACCGAGGGAGATCCGCCGTGAGCCATTCCAATTTCGTCGAGAAGAATGCCAATTTCGTCGAGACGAATTACGAGCGCATCGCCACCGATCCCGACTATCGCGCGAAGCTCCTCGCCGACCCGGTCGGGGTGGTCTGCGCGGAATTCGGTTACACGCCGGGGCCGGATTTGAAGATCGAGATCGTCGAGCAGGCGGAAGACACCATCGTCATCATGGTGCCCCCGAAGCCCGAGGCCGGCGAGGACATGGAGCGGGCCCTCACCGCGGTGACCGAGCGTGTCTTCGATCTTTTGTTCTCGTCCGGAATCGGCGGCTTTTTCATTCCGGATGACAAGCAGAAATGGGCGGTGCGCGAGATGCGCCTGGCCGCGCAGAAGAAGACCGGCCTTGATATCTCGCAATTGTAGGGCGCCCCCGCGCCCAGATCTGGCGCGGCGAGCCTGAGACCGGGGGAGAATGCACATGACGGCCAAGAACGGGAAGCGGGGTTTCTGGGACAATCTCATCGCGCCGAAGGGCGGGCTGTTCGGCGCGCAGCTGGCGGGCTGGACGCCAGGCCCCGCCGCGAAGTCCGGGCTCGGCTGCCGCATCCTCGCCGACCGGATGATCGAGGTCGCGCCCTCCATCTGCCTCGCGGCCGATGTCTATGTGCCGAAGGCGCCGGGCCGCTATCCGGCGGTCATCGCCTTCGCGGCCTATTCCAAGGAATTGCAGGCCGCCGGCGCGCCCACCGGCAACAACGAGACCGGCAGCCCCCCGGTCTTCACCGATCGCGGCTATGCCCATGTGATCGTCGCCCGCCGCGGCATGGGCCGCTCGGGCGGGGCGGACGCCGTCTATCTCAACGACACCGACGTGGAGGACCACGCCAAAGTCATCCAGTGGGCGGCGGCCCAGCCCTGGTGCGATGGGCAGGTGGTGCTGTTCGGCACCTCCTATTACGGGCTGACCCAGCCGCAGGTGGCACGGCTTCGCCCGGCGGCCCTGAAGGGCTTCTTCACCAACGAGATGTGCACGGATTTCTTCCGCCACATCGCCATGTTCGGCGGCGCGCCGCAGCCGGATTTCTTCGCGCTCTGGATGGGCGCGAACTTCACGCCCCTGCAGTTCCGGCTGCACCTGCCGCCGCTGCTGCGCGCGGTGGTGAGCCACATCACCAACTCCCCAATGAAGCATGTATGGTGGCCGCAGCTGAAGAAGCGCATGACGCGGATCATGAGGGCTTTCGAGCGGCAGGTGCCGACGCCGCAGGCGCGCCGCCTGTTCGCCGGCCTCATGCTCGACGGCAAGACCCGGGCGACAAGCGTGCTGCCGGCTGGCCCGTCCGGCGCGCTGGGCGACATCGAGGTGCCGTTCGTTGTGGTGCAGAATGCCGGCTATCTCAACCTGCACCAGTTCGGCGCCTACGATCTGTTCGAGAATGCCGGCACGCCAAGGGATCAACGCTGGCTCATCATTGGCCCGGCGACCTATGACCTGCCGGTCTATGCGTGGCAGCTGGAGGCACTCGCCTTCTTCGATCATCTCGTCTACGGCGCGGACAACGGCTATCTCGCGCAGCCGCGGGTGCGATACTGGACGGAAGGCGCGAAGGACTATCGCAGCGCTCCGGACTGGCCGCTGCCTGGCAGCACCGCGCTGCGCCTCTACCCGGCCTCCAATGGCGCCGACGCCGCAACTCACCGCCTCGACCGCGCGCCGGGCGACGGCGGGGCGAACCGATGGGCGGCGGTGCCCCTTGGCGCCATCGTGACGGCGGGCTTCGACGAGGTGGAGACCCAGCGCCTCACCTTCGAGCTGCCGGTGGAGGAGGAGACGGAGCTGACCGGGCCGGTGACCCTGAGCCTCTCCTTCAGCTGCAACGAGATCGATTCCCACGTGGTGGCCCGCACCGGGCTCGTCTCGGCCGATGGCGGCTACCAGATCCTTTCCATGGGCGCGATCCGACCTGCCTGCCGCAGGGTCGACGCGGCGCGCTCCACCGCCACCGAGATCGCCATCGACATCGACACGCCCGAGCCGCTCACCCCCGGCGTGCCGGTGACGCTGCGCTTCAGCCTCACGCCGCAGCCCGTGGTGCTGAAGCCGGGCGAGCGGCTGCGCCTCGACATCGCCAGCCGCACCGACCTTCTGCGCAGCGACGTGAGCCACGGGCATGCCCAGTTCGACATGCAGGTGCCGCCCTACTACGCGCGCAATACGCTCCATTACGGGCCGGACACCTATGTCGCGTTCGCCCGGGCGGGCGAGGCCAGAAGAGATCTTCACGTCTGAGGTGACGGCATCAATGGCCACCGCGCCTAGCGGATACGAACGGCTGGCCGATCATCCCGGAAAGGCTACCGCGGCTCACGACGATCCTGCGCGTGGCGATGTAGATCAATTCCGTGCACGAGGCTTCGCGTACACGCGCCGACCCGCCGGGCCCTGTCCGTGCGGCGTCGTTTCACTGCGATCACCGTGCATTTGCAGTTCCTGTAAGCAGGTCACATGCGATCATGGCAGACTAGGGAGCGGGGCTCGGGAGAACGGCGCTCGCCGGCCATCCGCCCCCCTGCGCTACCCGGCGAGCCGCGCGATCCCGCCGACGACACGCACCCGGACGCGTCGCGCATCGCCGGGCAGATAGGCGATCGGAATGTCCTCCACATCGAGTGTCGGCACGCTGCCCGCGCCCATCTTCACGATGGGCAGTCATCGCTCCGCGCCGATCTGCTGGAGATAGGGAACGAGAGCCTGCCAGTCCGCCTCCTCCACCTGGGCTGCGAAGTAGCCGTCCGGCCGGACCAGCGAAAGGAAAGTTCCACCGTCGGATCGAGGCGACGCCGCCACGAGGCGGGGAAAGCGCGCGGCGAGTTCGGCCGCGCCGGCACCGCCGCACGCGATGAACAGCGGCGTGTCGCCCGAGCCGAAAGGCACCTCCCCCGCGACCGGCCGCACCCGCGAGCCTGCTGTCGCTTCCCCCCGGAAGGGGCCGTTGAGCGGACTGTCCGGATAGCCGATGGAGACTTCCGCCATCAGCCCGGTGAGGGCCCGCTGCACCGGCGACAGCCCCATCAGAATATGGGCGACGAAGTCGCGCACATGCTGCAGCGTATGGTCGGCCAGCGTGCCGATCCGGGTCATGCGCCCCGAGGCCGCGATCACCAGCGCGCCGACCGGGCGGCGTTCCAGATCATAGCTGTCCAGCAGCGCCGGCGCGGTGCCGATGCCGCGGATCACGAGGGCCAGCTTCCACGCCAGATTGATGGCGTCCTGCATGCCGGTGTTCATGCCCTGCCCGCCAGCCGGGCTGTGGATGTGAGCCGCATCGCCGGCGAGGAAAACCCGCCCGGACCGATAGTTCTCCACCTGCCGCTCATTGATGCGGAAGGCACTGACCCACTCCGTGCCGGTGAGCGCGATGCCCCCGGGGCCGCGGGCATCGATCATCTTCTGGAACGCGTCCTGGTCCAGCGGAACGGGCGGCGTTGCGGTGGAGGGGCCGAGGCTGGTGATGATGCGCGCGCGGTCGGGCGCCATCGGGAAGAACAGCAGCGGCCCGTCCTCATGCCAGAAGATCGCCATCTGCGAGGAGGGGAACGGATATCCACTCAGGTGAAAATCGCCCTGGGTCCAGTCGAGGCCCAGCGTGTCGCCCTGGAAGTCGAGGCCGAGGCAATGGCGCACCATGCTGTGTGCGCCATCGCAGGCCACCAGAAAGGCATATGGCTCGCTGCGTTCCGTGCCGTCGGGCTCCCGCAGGCGGGCGGAGAGGCCGTCGCCGTCCTGCTCGAAACCGAGAAGCTCGACGCCGAGGTCGGGCTTGACGCCGTGGCCAGCGAGGTGACGCCGCAGCACGGCTTCGGTTTCGTATTGCGGCACCATCAGCGCGAACGGATAGGGCGACGGCAGCGCGTCGAGCGCAAACGATGCCACGGGCCGGCCGCCCGACAGGATGTTGGCAACGGTAACCTTGTTGCCGACGGCGATGATGTCCGCCGCCGCGCCCGACCGATCCAGAAGCTCCAGCGTGCGCGGCCACACCGCGACCGCCCGCGAGGTGTGCGTCGCCTCGGGAATCTTGTCGATGACGCGCACCGGAACGCCGTAGCGCGCCAGCTCCAGCGCCATCGTCAGTCCAACCGGCCCCGCGCCGGCGATAAGCACCTGATCCTTCACCCTGTTCTCCCCCTGATGTGGTGCTTCGGCCCGCGCCGCGGGACAAACCTCTCGATCTGGCGTCGATTGCGGCTGTGCAGATGCGGCCGCATCAATCCGTGGGCTGGTCGTTCCTGTTGACGGGCGGCCCCAGGAACTCCACGTGCCACTTCAGCCCGAAGGCATTGAGCGCGGCCTGGTCGGGGATGCCGTCATGCATCACGCCCGCGAGTTCGGTGAAGAACGCCGCCGCATCGAGCGCCGGGGCCATCAGGATATATTGGCGCGCGGGCTTGTCGGTCACGTTGCAGAAGCCGTGCTCGACCCCGCCGGGAATGCTCACCACGTCACCGGCCTCGGCATAGAAGCGACGGCCGTCCGCCTCATAGAGATACCGCCCCTCGATGACGCGGAAGATCTCGGCTTCGCGGTGGCGATGGCGGGGGGGACCCGCGCCCGGGGCATTAATGGTCTCGATGAAGCAGAACTCGCCCGAACTCGCCGCCGGCGGCATGCGCACGAACAGATCGAGCCCGATGGCGGGAATCTGGATGGGCGCTTCGGTTCCCTTGGAATGCAGGAAAGTTATAGGCATGGGTGTTTCCTCAAGGTGAAGGTGTGGAAGAGGATCTGGATGGGATCTTAGTTTTCTTCCTCGAACAGCCAGATATCGGCGGTAGGCTGGGGCCGGCCGGCGGCGCCTTCGTGCAGGCCCAGGAACGCGGGGATGCGCCGCTGCTGCTCGGGCGTGAGGGTGGCGACAAGAGGCTTCAGCGCGGCCGTCACGCTCTTAAGGTCGTGCGCCCGCACCGCCTCGGCATCGGCGATCCGATCCAGGATGTCCACAAAATCGGTCGGCGGCGGCGCCTTGGCCCGCTCCTCCCGGCGCTGGGCGGATAGCTTCGCCACCGCGCGGATGGCGGCCTCCAACGGCGGCCAGAGCGTCTGCTGCTCCGGGGTGAGGGTCATCACCGTCTTGAGCGCCAGTATGCGCGCGTCCAGCACGGCCTGCGCGTCCGCCGCGCTGTAGAGCTCGATGGCGGGGGGCTCCGGCGGCGCGCCGGCGGGCGGTGCCGTCTGGGCGCGAGCGGCCGGCGCTGCGAAGACCAGTGCGCCCATCAGGGCGATGGCAAGGGTGCGTTTCATGGACCGCTTCTCTCATGGAGTGGAACGGAACGGGAGACGGCACTCATCGTCACTGCCACCCGCCGCCGGGCAGCCGGCCGTGATAGGGGGTATCGCGGCAATGGCCCCAGGGACCGTGCCAGTAGCCGGGCGGGCACCCATTGCCGAAATAGCCGTAGGTTGGCGGCAGATCGTAGACCCATCCGCCGCCCGGCATGCGGCCGGTAAAGGGGGTGTCACGACAATGGCCCCACGGCCCGCGCCACGCACCCGGGCCGCAGCCCTGAGCGACGCGGGTCGCGACGCCGGTATCTCGCAGAGGGGTTGGCGTAAGAGGCATCGCCGAAGCCGGCAACGCCGCCAGTGCACCGAGCCACAAGCCGGAAAGCAGTCCGAAGGTGCTTCGCATGAGGAGCCTCCTAAGGTGACGTCTCGGGCCTCGAAGATCGTCGCCCGCACCAAGGGTCCCTTTGCGGACCCGAGTGCCCAAGAATTATCTCCTCCGCGTTGACGGCGCATCGACAGAACTGGTGATGCGCCAAGTTGTCGATCGGCTCTCCGCCGCGGCCATTCTCCGCGACTTTCGATCTGGCAATGCGCCTCGCAGAGGCGAAGGAACGGCGCCGTCGCCACGCCATTCTACCGGCGACTTTCGCGCGGATGCTTGCGTTCTGCTTCCATCGCCTGCAACGCGGGGGCGTGGCGGCAGAAAACGCCCCGAAGGTCGCTTGCCAACTATCAGAATTTATTGGGAAATTTGGAGATGGCGAGATGCATGCCCGGAGCGGTGGGATCGGGAACGACGCGCTGGACCGTGGCGATCGCGAAATAGCCGCGGGTCTCCGCCACTTTTCGGGGTTCGTAATAAACGATCCAGTCACTGATGCAGGCCTCGACGCGTCCCAGATATGGGCGCGGGAACGGATACCGCTCAGCCGGGCTGTCGTCATAGATCGGGTCCGAGCGGTGAATGAAGACGCCGAATCCCATGTGCCATCCCTGATCCCCATTCGATCGTATCGCAGATTGGAAAGCACTCGGCAGCAGGTGGACCTTTCATCCCTTGGTCGCGCGCGTCACGTTATGGACCCGGCATCACGCTCTCCGTTCTCCCTCGCTCCGTCATGAGCGATAGAACGGCTATCTATCAATCACGCACCCGCTATTATGTGAGCTATAGAAAGGAGTTCTATCGCTCATGGTGTGGAACTGGACGCAGCCCGGCTGGCCGCATTTTGCCTATGATCCGGTCGCCCTCGAACCGATGGAGCGGCGGTTCCTGCTGCTCACCGGCGAGGTCATCGGCGCGGTCCGGCATGTGCGCGATGACGAGCGGGACCTGCTACGGATCGAACTCCTGAGCGATGAGGCCGTCAAGACCAGCGCGATCGAAGGGGAGACGCTGGATCGCCTCAGCGTGCAATCCTCCCTGCGCCGTCAGCTAGGCCTCGACACCGACAATCGCAACGTGAAGCCGAAGGAGCGGGGCATCGCGGAGATGATGGTCGATTCTTATCGGAGCTGGGCCGATCCCCTCGACGCCGACACGCTATTCCGCTGGCACCGCATGCTGATGGCGGACAGCCGGCATCTGGAGGCCATCGGCGGCTACCGTCGCCATGAAGAGGAAATGCAGATCGTGTCCGGCCGCCAGGATCGGCCGACCGTGCATTTCGAGGCGCCGCCATCCTCCCGGGTTCCGGACGAGATGGCTGCCTATCTCACCTGGTTCAATGGCTCGGCCCCGGACGGTGAAACGCCCTTGCCGGCACTTACCCGGGCCGGGATTGGACATCTTTATTTCGAGAGCATCCATCCCTTCGAAGACGGCAATGGCCGCGTCGGCCGAACCTTCGCTGAAAAATCCCTCGCCTAGAACATCGGGCAACCGACGCTGATCGCGCTCGCCCATACCATCGAGCAGCATCGCAAGGCCTATTATGACCAACTCGAAATTCACCAGCGAACGCTCGATGTCACGGACTGGCTGGTCTATTTTGCGGAAACGATCATCGCGGCCCAGCAGACGACGCTCGATCGCGTCGCCTTTCACATCGCCAAGGCGCATTTTTACGATCGCTTCCGCGACAAGCTGAACGAACGGCAGGAAAAGGTAATCGCCCGTCTCTTCCGTGAGGGCCCTGGCGGCTTCTCGGGCGGCCTGAGCGCGGAGAACTACCTCGCAATCACCGGCACCTCACGCCCCACCGCCACGCGCGACCTGCACGATCTGGTCGAGAAAGGCGCCCTGACGCGAACCGGCGAGCGGCGTTACACGCGATACTACCTGAACCTGCCGGGAACAGCTGCAAAGTCGTGAGCGGGTTCGATCCGCGAAGGAGCACGGAATAGGCACGGGGTATGGCACAGGACATGGCCGCTACGGACGACTACGTCACCTCACGCCGGCAGCGGAAGAAGGTTGAGATGCACTTCGCTCACCTCGGCGCATCCTGAGGCTCGACCGCCTGCGACTACGCGGGTCCAACGGTGCCCGGGACGGGTTCCCTCTCGCGTCCGCCGCTCCGAACCTCAGGAAGCTCGCAAAGCTGCCGCCCGATGGGCCGAGAGTGGCGGCGGCATGAGGGGGAGGCGCACGCCCGACACGAAGGCCCATGTCACCGCGCCTCCAGCGTCGACTTTTTCAGTGACATCCGTCACAGGCGGAAGTTGGCCATGATCCGTTCCAGTCATTGACCTTCCGGCGTCTCCGCTTCGCATGTTCTCCATCAGAAGGGTCTATTATGATGAACTCGGTAGCGGCACCTCGAGTTGCCTCCCGTGGGTACCCTCCGACCCACCTTTAAAGCTCCGGACCCGAACGTGGCGGTGGTGCGCGCGCATCAGAACCGCCAGGAGAAATTGGCGGTGAAGGCATTGTTGTAGGTGTCGTCGCCATATTGCCCGGCCCACGACACGCCGAGCGAGCCGTTGGTGGCCACGCGAAGGTCGAGCCCCGCCTCAACCACGAGAGCGTCGCGGGCGATGGGTGTGCCGGCCAGGGTGAAGGGCGCGCTCTCGCCGGAAAAGGTGAGGTCGGCGGTGGGGGTGATGTCGCCAAAGGCGTGCCGCCAGGCCAGCGTGCCGCGAGCCGTCAGCGTGTCCGTCAGCGCCGCCGAGCCCCGCACGCCGAGCGTGGCGAAGGTGGTGTCGATGCCGGTCGAGCCGCTCACCGCCGTGGTGCCGACCTCGGAGACATCGCCGTCGATATGGACGTAGGCGAGGTTGGCGAACGGCTCCAGAATGCTGGTTCCGAGCACCACCTCGTAGCCCAGTTCGCCGAAGACCTGCGTCGTCGAGAGGTCATCGTCGCCGGTCTGGGTCTGGTTGATGTTGACCACCGAGACCTGCCGCGTGGTGCTGACATCGTTCCACGAGAAACCCGCGCCACCGCGCAGTGACCACGCCCCGTTCCGGCCCGCGCCATAGAGCGCGATATGGTAATTGTCGCTGGAGCCGGAGGCGGCGATGTCGTCGGAATCGAAGTTCGATTGGCTGAAGCCGCCCGCGATGCCGAAGCGCCACATGTCATTGAAGGTGACGTCGACGCCGGAGATGATGCCGCCGAGCGACATGTCGGTCTTCGCCGCGTTGCCATTGCCGCCCAGGGAGCCGTCGCTGCCGACCGCCTGCGCCCAGATCGCGTAGACCTCGCCCGGAGACGGGGCGGCGACGGGGGCTTTGGCCGGCATCGCGGCCTGCGGACCGCCGTGCGCGGGCTGGGACGCGTAGGGCAGCACATTCGCCACCGGCTCGACGACCGTTCCGACGCCGGCCCCCTGCCGCAGGCGGGCGAGCACCGCATCGCGCAGGAACTGCGAGTGCTCGGCCAGCACACTGACCGCATTGGCGTGGATCGAGGCGCCGCTCAGGCTCGTGAACGCCGCCTGCGCCTGGGCTTCCGTCGCGCCGACCACCTGCTGCCAGACCGGGTTGCCGGCCGAGGCGAGATCGAGCGCGCCCGCCACCGCCTTCTGGTTCGGCGTGGTGGCGAGGTCGGCGAAGGCTTCGGCGCTGCGGGACGTCGTGAGGTAGCCATTCAGCGCGTCGGCGCTGAGGGTGAAGTTGAGGAACGGGAAGTCTGCGATCCCAACCTCCGGCGAGGTCACCGTCAGCCCGCCGCCGGTCGTGAGGATTGTATAGGTCTTGCCGGGGAGCACGGGCGGGGCGTTGCGGTCGGTATCGTGCTCGATACGGAAGTCGGAACTCTGGATGTTTGCGGTGCCGGTGACCTGAACACGGTCGCTGGTCTGGCCGTTCAGCTCGACACGATAGGTCGAGTCCGGCGCCATGGTGAAATTGCCGTCCACCGTGATGGTGCCGACCGAGTTGCCGGGAGCGATGACGCCGCCTCCGACGTTTGTGACGTTGCCCGTAATGTTGCCCACGCCTTGCAGCGTACCGCCGTCGTTGACGCGCACATTGCTGGTGAGGTGACCGTTGACGGACAGGACGCCGGCATTGACCGACGTGCCTCCTCCGACCGAGCTGATGCCGGTCAGCTTGAGCAAGCCCTGGCCCTCCTTGGCCAGCGTACCCGTGCCATTTATGGAGCCGGCATAGGTGCCGTTGAAGTTCTGGTCGAAGATCACCGCCCCTTCATTCTGGATGCGGCCGAGCAGGTTGAAGCTGTTGCCCTGCAACGCGCCCTGCTGCACGTGGAACTCGCCGATGCTACCTTGTTGCGCGGCGAACATGCTTTGGCCGGTCAGAGTGAGCTTGCCGGGGCCGGTCTTGACGATCTGGCCGAGCCCGTTTCTCGGATCGCTGCCCACGCCCTGGAAGTTGCCGGCGAAGGTTCCGTCCACTGCCTGGTCAAAGGTCACCGTGCGGGTATTGATATTCTCAGGGTTCCAATCGGAGCCGATATTGCCCTTCAGCGTATCCGTGTTGCCCACGATGTTGCCGCCGAAGGACAGGATATCCTTGTAGGAACTGGTCCCGTTCAGCACGAGGGTGCCGTTCCCGATCGACCTGAGTTGGCCGCCGCGGATATCTCCCGTCAGCGTGAGGGTGTTTCCTGCCTCGAGTTGGAATCCGCCGCCATATTCCCCCAGAATGACGGGACGGGCCGTCGAGAATGTCTGCGTCGCCCAGAGGCTGCCGCTGTCCAGCGTGATGGCGCTGCCCGCCGCACCGAGCTTGTCATCCGACGCCACCTGCAGTGTGCCGCCCCTGACCCGCGTGCCGCCGGAATAGGTGTTGTTGCCGGTGAGGACCAATATGCCGGCCCCATCCTTGATGAACTGGCCGCTCCCGGTGATCGAGCCGCTCCAGATGAGCGGATGCATGGCTGCGCTCACGCCACCGGAGCCGGAAATGTTCAAGGTGCGGGTCATCGTCAGATTGGCCGCGGCAGCCTCCGTGGTGCCGACCAGGCCGCCGTTCATCAGTGTGACCGCCCCGGCCGGGCCGAGATTGGCGTCGGTGGTAAAGAGCGCCTTTGCTCCATCGCCAATGACGCGCAGTCCACCCGCGAAGGTGTTGTTGGCCGCCAGGTTGATGGTGCCGGCCGTGACGTCCAGCCCGCCGGAGCCGCTGATCAGGCTGTTCACGGTTACCGGTGTGTTTCCGGAGCCGATCGCGCCACGGTTGGCGACGGTGATCGCACGATTGAACGGACCGCTGCCAATGATGAGCGTGCCATTGTCGAGGGCGACGGGCGAGGTGGCCGGCCCAAGATTGGCGGAGGAGGCGATCTCCAGCGTGCCACCACTCGTGACCGTGGTGGTGCCCGTATAGGTGTTGGCTCCGCTTAGCGTGAGCCTGCCGTCGCTGCCGGTGACACTCAGCGATCCGGAGCCGGACATGACGCCGGAAAAATTGCCCGGGCCGGTCTGATTGAATTCCACGATGCTGTCATTCTTGATGGTGCCGCCAAGGTTCCGGATGTCCAGGATGCCCTTTAAGAGTCGAACCGTAATGCCGCCTGCATTGGTCGCATTTCCATTGATGAAAAGCCTTCCGCCCCAGATGATCGTGCCACCCTTGTCGGTATCCATGTTATTCAGGATCAGCGTGGTCGGAACGGCATTCCATTGGTCAGAGTATAACTCCGTGCCACCCGAATATAGTTCGGGCCGCTCAATGGATAGGATCCCCTGAAAGGCGCGCGTGACGCCCGTGTAGGCGTTCGCGCCGGTGAGGAAGAGTGCGCCCTCTCCGTTCTTGGTCAGTCCCCAGCTTCCAGCATCCGCGCCAGTTCCGCCCGCGCCGGTCTGGTCGATAATCACATCGGATATGGTCTGGGTCTGTCCCGCGCCCGATTCCAAGTACAGTCTGCCGGTGCCGGCGAGGAACATTCCGGCACCGGCGGACTGGCCATCGGTGGCTTGACGGAATTTGGCACCCGCATTGCCGGCGCCGGCTTTGCCGCCCGCGACCGTGCTTCCCCGAAGGTCGAACGTGCCTCCGATGATAACGGCTCCGCCATCCTCGACGAAGATGGCGCCGCCGAGACCCGCGCCGCCGCCGCCGCCGCCAGGGTAACCGACCCGTCCCCCGCTGGGCGCGCGGCCTATGTAACCTGCGCCCCCGTTCCCCCCAAGAAATCCGCCTGTGACCGCTGAGTCCTCCGTGCTCCCGCCTGCGCCGCCCCCCAGGCCGCCATGGCCGCCGTCATACCACGAGCCGCCGCCGCCTCCGCCCAATCCGCCGTCATCGCCCCGGCTGTACCCCGCCCCATGACCGCCATTGCCTCTTCCGCCTGCTCCTCCGGATTCGACAGCGCGAATACCGTCGGCGCGAAAGGGTCCATGGCCGCCACCGCCGCCTCCGTAACCCCAATTGGACGTCTCTCCGTATCCGCCGTATCCGCCGACCGCGCTGTTGCTCCGCAGGGTTACATTGTTGAGGGCGACGCGCGCGCGCTTGCCGACAAAGAGCGCGCCGCCCATGCCCGCGCCGCCGCCACCGCCGCCACCGCCTAAACCGGCGCCACCGTTGCCGCCCTTGGCGCGCAGGTTCGAGAGATCGAGATTGTTGATCGTCACAGAGCCGGATTCCACATAGAAGCCGTTGGCCTTTGCCTCACCCTGCAGCTTGAATCCGTTGCCATTGATCGTGATGTCGTTGCGGATGATGCCGGTCTTCCCAGCCTCGCTGACGGTAATGTTCGCTCGGAAGGTGATCGTATCGCCGCTCCGCGCATTCTCGACCGCAGAGGACAACTGGTCCGCGTTGCTGACGTCGAAATTCGCCGCCAGCGCGGGCATTGCAGCCATGCTGATCCCCAGCGTCAGCAGAAAGCGGGGGGCCATGCGTGCAAAGCTACGGGATAGAAATGTCTGACCGAGAAGCGCCTTTGCATTCAGGTTGAGCCGGCGGCGGTCATTGATGAGCGAGGACATCGGAAGACTCCCGTGGAATTGCAAAGACATGAGACCGGCGTTCCGCTGCGTGATGCCGCGGGCCACAACTTGGTCACCGAGCCGGCTTCGCGATCACTATCTCAATGGCGATCATTGGCGTTTTCCCGCCGAGGCAGGACGAACCGCCCCGTGAGGCGATTTCGGGTAGGTATTGGCCTATAGCAGGCAATTGTTTGCCCAGTATTTGAAAGCGACCATCATGCGGATGGTGCCCAAGCGCGACGCCTGGCTGTCCACAGAGCGAGCCCTATAGAGATCTTCTGAGGGTCTTGGCCGTGTCAAAACGCCTGATCGAACGCGGTTTTGTTCTTGCCGCCGTGGCGAAGGGCGGCCTGGGCCGCGTCACGGGGAGGCCGGCATCCACGCATTCCTTGATCGGTTTGCCGTCGAAGTAGCCGCGGTCCGCGATGACATGGCGATCCTCGGCGCCGGCTGCGCTGCCTTGGCCATGGGCGCCAGTTGTGCGCGGTCGTTGCCGATGTTGGCGACCTCGCGCGTCACGATCCGATGATGCTCCGCCTCGACGACGGCCTGCACATTATCGCCCACGGCGGCGCAGCACCGGCCGCTCTCGGCCGTCGACCATGTGCTCAGGCCACCGCGATCAGGCCCGTTCCCACAAGCACGAACGGCGCGACCACATCCTTGCCGTGCAGCCTTGTCATATGCCCGACGAGCCCCCGCATGATGTTGGCACGCGCCTGCAGCGAGGTGATATGGCGTACCGACGTCATATAGGTGTAGTCGATCGCGTTGCGTGCGCCTTCGGAACCGACGGCGATCAGGACATCGGTGACAGGCTTCGGCAATTGTTGGCCGGCTGGCGTGATCAGCGTGGCGATCATCACACGGAGGTCCGGCGTCGAATGCGGACTGTCATAGGCGAACGATGCCGCCTTCAGCCCCTCGCTGTCGCCGGCCGCCAGCAGCGCAATGCTTTTCAGGACACGCATGTGCAATTCGAACGCGGAATCGGGATCGGCCATCTCGATGCCGCGGTCGAAGAAGGCCACCGCAGCGGCGAAGTCGCCGCGTGCCTGCCGCAGCTGCCCGAGCACCGGCAGGGCGGCGGCGGAGTCCGTCATACGGTCGAAGGCCCTGTCCGCGAGATCCTCTGCCAGCTCGAGATGACCACGATCGACGAAATAGAGCAGCTTGGCGGCGGTCAGCATCAGCAGCGGGTTGGTGTCGATGAGTGGCAGGCAATCCAGCACGGTCGCCTCGATCTCGCTCTCGATCTCGTCGCGCTCGTCGCGGCTTATGCCGGTGAAGGGATTGGCGAGGACGAGGCGCGAAAACAGATGGAGGCACCATTGCAGGGCAATGTCCGCACTGGCCGGATTCTCCGCCCGCGCCTCGCGAAGTTGCAGACCCTTCTCCAGCCAATTCGGGTTTGAGGCGGACAACAGGGTCGACGCCTCGCGCACGCGGATTTCGTGCGGCTGGTCGAGGGGCGTGCCAAGCCCCTCCGAGGCCTCGGCCAGGTTGCGCTGCAACGCCTCGATGATGCCGATCGAAGCGCGTTCCACCTCCGGCACAAGCGAGGCCATGGTGGCGTTGCCGAACTCAAGCCGGAAGGCCCGGATAATGCGCCGTGACGGCCCCTCGCGCAGGGTCGCCGTGCAATCCAACCGATCTCCGTTGTGCTGGAAACTCACCTTCAGGACATAGCGCGTCGCGCGCGTCGCCGTACCCTCGTCACGCTCCAGCATGATCACGGTCTCGCCGGCACCGAGCCGGCCCGCGATCATGTCGCGCATCTGCGTGGTGACAACGTCTGCACGGTCAGCAAGGCGCTTGTCATGCGGCGCGACGACGGGGGCGATCGCCAGAAGTCCGCCGACCGGGGTCGGATCGGGCCTGGAGGCGACGGCCGGCAGGCCCGTTGCGATCCAGACATAGCCCTCGCCATATTGCGTGGCGATGAATCGGGGGGCCCGTGCGCTGTCACCGAGCTTGGTACGCAGGCGGTTGACGAGAAAGTCGACATTGCGGTCGGACGCATCGGTCTGGGTCGGCGCGATCGCGTCGAGCAACTGACTGCGCTGCATCAGGCGGTGCGGATTCCGGGAAAGCACGAGAAGGAGGGCGCGCTCGCTGCGCGTGAAGCGAATCTGCTCCCCGTTGCGATGGGCGAACAGGCACGTCTCATCCAGAACGACATCATTGAATACGAAGCCGTCCGCCTGCGGCATCTCACGCTTCATCCGAACTCGCCCCAGACTGCCGGTCGACACGTCATATAATCGCGAAAACACACGATACCAGAATGGCCCAAGCTTGACCTTCGGTACATTCCGTAAGGTAAGGTAGGCGTCCTGCCATGCCCAGCCGCGTGTCCGGGTCGCCCGCCGAATAATCGCGTCTTCAAATATCAGGCAAACAATCGCCTGCTATAGGCGATCCGAGCCGGCAATGGCCGCAGAGGCATGTGTCCGGCCAGACCAATCATCCATCTGCGCACAAAGACCACCTTCAACCGGATGAAGCTATGGCGCCGTCGACGAACCGTCAGATCAAGCCTCTCGTCAGGTCGGCGCAGGTCCCGAGCAATGATCGGCGACCGGGTGGATGTTCGACGCGTCATCGCCGCAGCCTGCGGATGAGTGGCGCGATCCTGCCGTCGCCCCGGCGATCGACGCCGGCGGCGCCTCCGGAACTGGGCGTCGATTACGCACTCAGCGCCAATGCCGCTCTCCGCGTGACAGACTCCGGCCAATACGGCTCCGACGCCTGCGAGAACAGCGCGCAGGCCAGTCGGACCTGGAGGTTCTGATACCCGGTACGTGTTGTTGTCCCTCAACGGCCTGACACGTCGTGCGAGGAGATATACTCGGCGTTTTTATAATGATGGCAGGGGGATGCCTGGATGAAGAAACTTAGCGTCGTGGCGGTCGGGTCTGCACTGATGTTCGCTGCCTTGCCCGCGAGCGCCGAAGATCTTCCGCCGCCTCCCTTCATCTCCGCCGTTGCCATTTCCGATGGTCAGATCGACGCGGCCGTCACTCGGCTCGACAGCCTCGCCGAGGCCCTGATGAAGAAGACCGGCATTCCGGGCATGGCGGTCGCTGTGGTGAAGGAGGGCAAGACCGTCTACGCGAAGGGCTTCGGCATCCGCCGGGTGGGCGCGCCGGACAAGGTGGACGCCGATACGGTGTTCCAACTGGCCTCGCTGTCGAAGGCAGTTGCCGGCACGGTCGTCGCCCATGAGGTGGGCGCCGGCAGGGTAAGCTGGGAGACGCCGGTCATCGAATATCTGCCCTGGTTCCGCTTGAAGGACCCATGGGTCAGCGAGCACGTCACCATCGCCGATCTGATGTCGCATCGTTCCGGCCTGCCGGACCATGGCGGCGACAATCTGGAGGATATCGGCTTCGACCGGCGCGCGGTGATGGAGCGGCTGCGTCTACTGCCGCTGGACCCCTTCCGGATCTCCTACGCCTACACGAATTTCGGCTTTACCTCTGGCGCCGAAGCGGTGGCGGTGTCCGCCGGCAAGGACTGGGCGACGCTTTCCGAAGACGCGCTCTACAAGCCGCTGGGCATGGCCTCGACCAGCTCGCGCTTCGCCGATTTCGACACACGCGCCAACAAGGTCGTGAACCACGTCCCGGTGAATGGCAGCTTCGCGCCCAAATATCAGCGCCAGCCCGATGCGCAATCGCCGGCTGGCGGGGTCAGTTCCTCGGTGAACGACATGGCCCGCTGGATGGCCATGGTGCTCGAGGGAGGCACCTATGAGGGCAAGCCGATCATCGACGCCGAGGCGCTCCTGCCGGCGATCTCGGCGCAGATGATCTCCGGCCCGTCGTCGGCCGTCGCCGCCCGGCCCGGTTTCTATGGCTACGGCTTCAATGTGAGCATCAACCCCGCAGGCCGGGTCCAGCTCTCCCATTCCGGCGCCTTCTCCAGTGGCGCCGCCACCGCCTTCACCATGCTTCCGTCGGCAGGCGTGGGCATCATCGTGCTCACCAATGCATGGCCCCTCGGGGCACCGGAGGCGCTGGCGGCGGAGTTCACGGACCTCGTGCAGTTCGGCAAGATCGAGCGGGACTGGCTGGCGGCCTACGGCGCCAGACTGGCGGCGGTGAACCGGCCAACGGGCAGCCTCGTCGGCAAGGAGCGGCCGAGAAACCCGGCACCGGCCGCCAGGCTTTCGGATTATGTCGGCACCTACAGCAGCGACTATTACGGCACCCTCGACATCGTTCGGAGCGGAGAGGGGCTGGCGGTAAGGCTCGGTCCGGCGGGCAAGCCATATAAGCTGGCGCATTGGGACGGCGACGCCTTCACGTTCGAGCCGTCCAGCGAGAATGCGACCGACGGCTCCATCTCTCTCGCCACCTTCAAGAAGCAAGCCTCGAGCTTCGGTTCCGTGACCCTCGAATCTCTCGATGAGAACGGGCTGGGCACGTTCGCGCGGAAGTAACCGCGTGCGATGGGCCACCGGCGAGCAAGTCATGGGGGATGGGCATTGAGCGACATTTCTAAAAGTAAGACCCGTCGGCTCTCGCGGCTTGCCGCCCTCCTGATCTTCGCCTCCCATGGCACGATCGCGCTCGCCCAGACCCCTTCCGGCAGCGTGCCGTGGGACAATTCGACGACCGCGGCGCAGCTTCAGGCCGCCATCGATCAGGCCCTGATCGAGAAGCGCATTCCGGGCGCCTCGGTCTCCATCCGGCAGGGCGACATTCGCTGGACGTCGAATTCCGGCCTCGCCGATGTCGCCACCGGCACACCGCCCACCGCAGACACCTATTTCGGCTATCGCAGCATCACCAAGTCGTTCGTGACCACGGTCATCATGCAGCTGGCGGAAGAGGGACGCATCGGGCTGGATGATCCGGTCGGCAATTATGTGGACGGCGTGCCCGGCGGCGAGGTGATGACGATCCGCCAGCTCGCGCAGATGCGATCCGGCCTGTTCAACTATACCGAGTCGTCGGCTTTCGCCGCGCAGTTCGGCGTCGATCCGAGCAAGGCATGGACCGCGCGCGAGCTGCTCGCCTTCGCCTTCGCCGAGCCGCTGCAGTTCACGCCCGGCGCCTCCTACCAGTATTCCAACAGCAACACGATCCTGCTCGGCGAGGTCATTGCGGCCGCGACGGGAAATGACTGGTCGGACGAGGTAAGTCGTCGCCTGACAGGCCCGCTCGGCCTGACTTCGGTGATCAATCAGGGCGCCGGCCTGATGCCGACACCGAACGCGGTCGGCTATATCGACGTCAATGACGGCACCGGCCCGGAATCGCTCGCCGCCTTCAACGCCACCGGCGCAGGCGCCTCGGGCGCGCTGGTCGGCGTCATCGCCGATGCCGAGCGCTGGGGCAAGGCGGTAGGCACCGGCGAACTGCTGAGCAAGCGCGACTTCGTCGAGCGGCTGAAGTCCTTCGGCTCCACCAAGCCCGATCCGCTAAGCCCGGAATATGACAGCTACGGCTTCGGCATGGGCGAGATCTCGGGCTTCATCGGCCACACCGGCAACGGCCTCGGGTTCGAGGCGCTGGTCATGTATGACCGGGCGAACGACCGCACGATCACCATCCTCATCAACGCCAGCAATCCGGATGATCCCGACGCGCCGGCGCATCTGTTCAAGCAATTGCTGGCCATCCTCGGCTGGACGCCGTCCGGCCAGATTCAAGTGGCGGCGGACGGCGCCAACGCGGTCGTGGAAGCCGGCACGGTGTGGACCGGGCTTGTCAGCGGGCCGTTCGGCGCGCGTGCCGCGGTCTATGCCGCCAATGGCGGATCGGCCGTCGCGGATGGCCGGGTCACGCTCGCGCCTCTGCAGGACTATGTGCCCGCCATCTTCATAGGCAGCGGCGGACGCGTCGAACTGGGCCTTGGCGGCGACATTACCGCGTCGCCGGGCGGTGACGGTGCTTTCCTGCGCGCCGAGACCGGCACCGCCTCGCTCGTCCTTACCGACGTGAGCATCGTGCTGAATGGCGACGAGGTCAGCGGCACCGGCGTCGATGCGCGCGACAACTCGCAAGCCATGCTGAACCGTGTGAACATCACCGGCAGCTCCCTCGCCGGCCTGCATGCGGGCGGCGACGCGCCGGCCGCGATCGGCGGCGTTGAGGTCGCCGTCGATCTCACCAGCGGTGACGGCGTGTGGGTCGAGCCGAACGGGACTGTCGAACTGACCGACAGCTCCATCCGTCTCCGCGGCGCCGGCAGTGGCCTGCACGTCACCGGTGGCCATGGCCCGGCGGCGCTTTTCGGCATGCGCCTCGCGGTGGAGACGCAAGGCGCCGGCAGCTTCGGGATTCTCGCGCAGGGGGACGGCGCAGCGGTCGCCCTCATGGATAGCTCGGTGATCACCTACGGCACCGATGCGCATGCGATCGTGCTTGGCGAGGGCGCGCGGGTCGATCTGAACGGAACGAGCGTGCTCGCCTATGGAGAGGCCGCCGCAGCGGTGGCCGCCGTCTCGATCGAGGGTGCCTCGGCCAGCCGTGCCGCCTACCTCACCGTGAGCGACGGCACGCTCGCCGCCGTGAGCGGTACGGCGGTGGTGGCGGCCGGGACCAGCCTGCAATTCACCGCCTCGAATTCGCAGGTGATCGGCGCGATAACCCGCTCCAGCGATGCCAGCCTCGCCCTTGCGCTCCAGAACGGCAGCGCCTGGGTGCTGCCGGCCGGAGGCATCGCGGTGAGCTCGCGGATCGATCAGCTGGTCAACAGCAACAGCACGATCGCGTTCGCGCCGCCGGTCGGCGCGTCGCCGGCGCGGTTCCAGAGCCTGACGGTGGGAAACTATCAGGGCGTCAACGGCACGCTCGTCATGAACGCCGCCTTCGCGGGCGCCGGCGCTGCCGACCGGTTCGTCATCGACGGCGGAACGGCCACGGGCCACACCAGCATCATCGTGCAGCCGCTCGGGACTGTGGCCCTGACCTCGGCCGATGGCATCGGCCTGATCCAGGCGATCCATGGCGGACAGACCGATCCCGGCGCCTTCTCACTGGGTCGTCGCGTCGCCCTCGGTGCCTATGAGTACGGCCTTTACCGCGGCGGCGCGTCTGGGGCCGATGACTGGTTCCTGCGCTCGACGCAGGCGGGTGCCACCGGGCCCGGCGCGCTGCCGAACCTGCGGCCGGAAGTCGCCGTCGACACCGCTCTCCCCGCCATCGCGTCGCAATACAGCATGGCGGTCCTCGGCACCCATGCCGAACGTGAGGCCGCGCGAGCCAACCCGTCCGGCGGGCACCCAAGTGCCGGCTGGGCTCGCCTGTTCGGCGAGACGGGCAGCCAGGGCGCCAGCGGCGGGACTGCGGCGACCCAGCTGAACCGCTTCCTGAGCAATAGTCCGAGCTACGATATCGACCTTGCCGGCCTCCAGGCCGGCTACGATCTTCTGATGTCGAACCCTGGCGAAGCGATCCAGAACGTCATCGGTTTCTATGTCGGCGCCGGTCAGGCGCGCGGCAGCGTCGATGCGGTTTATGGCGGTTCGGCCGGCAAGGTGTCGATGGATGGCTACACGCTCGGCGCCTACTGGACGCATTCGCAGGCCAGCGGGCTCACCATCGACACCGTGCTTCAGGGCACCTTCTTCGATGCAAGTGCGAGCTCGCTTGCCGGCGAGACGCTGGATACGGACGGCCTCAGCCTGATCGCCTCGCTGGAGGCGGGCTACCGCTTCGACCTCGGCGGCGGCTGGGCCATCGAGCCGCAGGCGCAGCTGGTCTATCAGCGCCTGTCCTTCGATGACGGCGCGGACAGCTTCGGCTCGATCGACTACGACGCGGCGAAGGATGTCCTCGGCCGCATCGGCGCACGTGTCGGCCGTGCGTGGGTGCTGGAAAGCGGCACCAAGCTGACCGGCTCGGCACGGGCTAGCCTGTGGCACGCCTTCGGCGACGGCACGGAGGTCGTATTTGCCGACCTGGCCGGCACCAACCCGGCGTCGTTCGATTCAGGCCCTGGCGGCACATGGGTCCAGCTCGGCCTCGACGCCTCGATGACGATTTCCGAAACCGTCAGCCTGTTCGCATCCGGTGACTATGAGGTGCGGGTGGACAACGCGCAGGGACACGCTGTCGGAGGCCGTATCGGCATCAGCGTAAGCTGGTGAGAGGCACCAGGGCGGTCCGCTTTCGTGTCCAGCAGAATAGGTCACGTCGCTCACTCGGCGACAAGCCAGGGTGACGCGCAATGCTTCAGGAGGCGGAGCTTCCAGGTTTCCGCTTTGGGGTCCACTCTGGCTGTCTCCGTCCTTCTCCGCTCCCCCAACATCCTCCACGATCTCCTCCCGCATTCCAGAAATCAGGCGGCCCGATCGAGCCGCGCATCCTGGTGGGGCTTGTCGCGCGACGGCGGTGATGCCCTGCACGAAGTCGAAAATGCTCTCGGGCTTGCGCCCTTCCTCGACCCGCACGTTGTCGATGATCCTGGCCGTCTCGGTCTTGGAGAAGCCCCGGTTTCGCAGAAAGTCGCTGCGCGATCCGCCTGGCTGAGCGCCGGATCTCGGATGGGTCACAGATCCAGACGAATCGATGCCTGAGAGCGCCCGGCATCCTGGACTGCAGGGCAGGTGACGCCGAGGCCATTTTCCGGGGTTTTCGATCTGCATCGCGCCTCGCAGAGGCGAAGGTGCGGCGCGGTCGCCATGCTATCCGGCGACTTTCCGCGCGGATGCGTCCGTTCTGCTTCGAACGCCCGCAGCGTGGAGCTTTGGAAACAGAAAACGCCCCGAAGGGCGCTTGCTAACTATCCGATTTTATTGGGAAAATTTGGAGCGGGCGATGGGATTCGAACCCACGACCCCAACCTTGGCAACGTGCCCGAGAGCCATTCGCTACGATATCCGACCCTTCGCCGCAATTGTAAAAATCACTGTAAATCAGACAATTAGTTCATATTCACTCCGCCGATCGTCGCCGCCCAGACGCCACGATTTGATTTCGGATGCTTCCATTCGGCTTCCGGAAGCGTTAAAATGGGAAAAATGGAAGCAGATTTCCTATAAGTGGTTGGAATGAAATGGAAAAGCTCACGAAGCGCCGTTTGGACGCTCTGAAACCTTCCAAGGTTGGGGTCGAAGGTTCTGAGCAGTTCCTCTGGGATGGCGAGTTGCGCGGCTTCGGCGTGCGGGTCAGCGCAGCGGGCCTCAAGAGTTTCATCGTGCAGTACCGAACGCCGGAAGGACGCCATCGCCGCAGGGTCATCGGGCGGTATGGTCTCATGACCGTGGAGCAGGCGCGGGACGCGGCAAGAGACATCCTGATTTCGGTCGCAAAGGGATGCGATCCGGAGGAGGCCGCCACGCGAACGGACGATCTAACCGTCGGTGCGGTCTGCGACTGGTATCTGGGCGAGGCGGAGGCCGGACGAATTCTTGGCAGGCGACGCCGGCCTATCAAGGCGTCGACGCTTGCCATGGATCGCAGCCGAATTGATGCGCATATCAAGCCGCTGCTCGGCAAACGGATCATAGACACACTTAAGTTGGGCGACATCGAAGGTGCCCAGGCCGATATCGCGGCCGGTAAGACGTCCAAAGCGCGCGTCGGTAGCCGCGGCGGTGCCACCACAGGCGGCGAAGGGGTCGCTGCACGCACCATGTCGACCCTGCACTCCATTTTTGAGCACGCGGTGCGGCTGGGGAAAATCACGAGCAACCCGGCAAAGGGTGTCCGTCGCCTCGCTAGTACGCCACGCGAACGCCGGCTGAGCCGCGCCGAGATCGAGAAGCTCGGCAAGGCGATTCGGATTGCGGAGCAGGACGGCGAGCACCCGACCGGCCTTGCGGCGATCCGCTTCTTTCTGATGACGGGGCTGCGCCGTATGGAGGGGCTCGCTTTGGAGCGTGCCTGGCTCCATGACGAGGAAGGCTCGATCCGATTTCCCGACACGAAGAGCGGCGCGCAGACACGGGTCATCGGCCGCGCCGCCGTCGACTTGCTGCTGGCTCAGCCACAGGCCGGATCGCGCTTCTTCTTCCCGGCCGATTGGGGTGAAGGGCATTTCGTCGGGATCGTACGCGTGCTCGATCGCGTCTGTGCAACGGCGCGACTGGAGGACGTCACCCCGCATACCTTGCGCCACACCTTCGCGAGCGTCGCCGGCGACCTCGGCTTTTCCGAACTGACGATCGCGGCGCTTCTCGGCCACGCGTCGCGCGGCGTGACGCAGCGCTATATCCATATCGACGAGGCGTTGCGGCTCGCGGCCGACCGCGTCGCGGACGAGATGGCCGACATCCTTGACGGCAAGGCGGCGGCCGCGCGTCCTTCTCGACGGGGCGCGCTCCAGTCGTACGGCGTCCGGTGACGCAGACCAGGGAGCGCCGTAGTCCGTGTCGCGCGGCCCATGGGGAAATAGGCGTGCACCGGGATGCCGGCCATGGTCCAGTCTTTGAAAGTCGAACAAGCGCTCCTTCCTCCAACGCACGCCGGCAGGCCCACATGCTGGTCGAGGTTATGCCGTAGCCGGCGATCGCGGCGGCGGTTCGTCGTGAAGAAGGGTTCGAGCTGGAGCCGGGCGCACGATTATCTTAACTTTGTCTGCGCTCAATCTCCGACCTGCGCTGCTGGGAGGAGGCTCGCCGGCGCGTCGCGCTCGCGGGCGGCGTCCTTGCGCTCGCGCAGGCGGCTCTCGCGCAATTCGTTGGCGGTCTCCAGGATAGGGTAAGCGATCGAGACGATATGACCGTGGATGCGCTTCAAGTCGCGGATGATGTCGAGATGGATCGCGCTGGTCTCGATCGATTCCGGCCGTCCCGAGCGCAGGCGCTGGAAATGACTGTCGGCGGCGCGGCGCTCGGCGTCCCGCATCGTCGCCTTGTCGGCGAAGAGCTGGCGGGCGAGATCGAGATCGCGCGTGGCGAAGACGTTCAGCGCCAGAGCCAGCGCGGCGGCGACACGATGGTGAAAGTCGCGGATTTCGGCCAACCCCTCAGGCGAGAAGGAATAACGCTTGAGGATCCTCTTCTCCGCGAGCTCGCGCAGGTTCTTGTCGATGATGTCACCGATATGCTCGAGATTGGTGATCAGCGTGATTATCTCGAACAGGCGGCGGCTGTCCTCCTCAGTCAGCTCGTTGCGCGAGACCTTCACGAGGTAGAGCTTGATCGCTTCGTGGATCGTATCGACGCCGTCGTCGGCCTGGGCGATGGCGCGTGAGAGCTTGAGCTCGTCCTTCTCCAGCAGGGTCATAGTGTCGCGCAGCATGGCCTCGACGCGATCGCCCAACCTCAGCGCTTCCCGCATGGCACAGGCGAGCGCCGTGGTTGGTGCATCAAGCGCTCTCATATCGAGATAGCGCGGGGCGACGGCCTGGGCCTTCTCCTCACGGCCCGGCAGAAGGCGCTCGACCAAGGCCACAATTGGCTTGACGAACGGCAGGAAGACCACCGCACCGATGATGTTAAGCAGGACGTGGAACTCGATAGCTAGGCGCCCGTTCGGCGAAGGTAGCGCGAGCAGGCCTTGCGAAAGCGGCCTGACGAAAGGCAGCACGGCGAGCGCAAGCACGAGCCTGGTCGCGAGATTGGCGATGGCAGCGCGGCGCTGGGCCACAGGCGCGCCAAGCTGATCCAGCACTGGTATCAACGCGTTGCCGAGATTGGCGCCGATGACGAGTGTCAGCGCGGTCGCGGGCGGGAATAGGCCGGACGCCCCGAAGGTGGAAACCAGCAGGATGATCGCGATGGACGAATGCACCATCCAAGTCGCGGCGATGGCGACGAGGATGCCGAGCAACGGCTCAGAGCCGATCGCGCCGAGCACGACGCGGAACGTCTGCGACTGGGCGAGCGGGGCAGCCGCCGTGTTGAGCTCGATCAGAGAAAGCAGGATCAGGCCGATGCCGACGAGAACGCGCCCGATATTACGCGAGCGCTCCATCGCCTCGCTGGACAGATACATAGCGACGCCGATGGCGACGCAGACCCCCCAGATCCAGCCGAGATCGAGCGAGATGACAAAGGCGGCCAGTGCCGTGCCGAGATTGGCGCCGAGCAGGACGGCGAGCGCCATGCATGGCACGATCAGCGCCTGGCCCGCGAAGGAGGAGACCAGCAGCGTCGTGGCGGTCGAACTCTGCAACACCATCGTCACCGCGATGCCACTGCCGAAGGCGGCGAAGCGGTTGCGCGTGAAGCTCTGCAGGGCCTGACGAAGCTGGGAGCCGAAGGCGCGCATCGCGCCCGTTCGCACCAGCCTGACCGCCCAGATCAGCAGCGCGACGCCACCGGCGAGATGGATCAGAATGGTGGTAGCGCTCTCGCTCGCGTTCATCTCGGATTCAGTTCTTTCTCCGGCTCACACCGTCGCCATCGAGGCCAACGCTTCGTCGAGCCAGCCCCTTCTCGCAGCTGGAACGCTTGCGAGGAGACGTTTCGTATAGGGTTCGGTCGGCTGGCTCATTATGCTGTCCGATGGCCCCACTTCGACGATGGCACCGTCCTTCATGACGACGATCCGGTCTGCCAGGGAGCCCGCGGTGGCGAGGTCGTGAGTGATGAATAGGAAGGCCGTTCCGCATCGATCCCGCAGATCTCGCAGCATCGCGACGATCTCCCCACGCGTGACGACGTCGAGCGCCGATGTGACCTCGTCGCAGATCACCAGCTCCGGTTGGGCGGCAAGCGCGCGGGCCAGATTGAGGCGCTGCTTCTGGCCGCCGGAGAGTTCGGGCGAGCGGCGCAAGGCGAGATCGGCCGGCAGGCTGACAAGAGATAGCAGCTCTGCGATCCTGCTCTCGGGCAGTCCCGCCGTCGGGATGCCATAGAAATCAAGCGGCCGCTTCAGAATATCTCCGACCCTTTGCCGGGGGTTGAGCGCCGTATCCGCCGACTGAAACACGATCTGAATTCGTCTGAGATCGTCGCGGCTGCGGCCCGCGATGGTCTCAGCGAGGCGGCGGCCGTGCAGCATGATGTCGCCCGTCAGCGGCCTCACCAAGCCGGCCGCGACTTTGGACAAGGTGCTCTTGCCGCTGCCCGATTCCCCGACCACGGCGACGATTTCGCCTTTTCCGAGCTCCAGATCGACGTCCCGAAGCGCAAGTAGGCTACCATAGGTGGCGGAAACGCGACGAATCTGCAGCAGCGGTGCACGCACCTCGGCAACGCGCCCTGTGGATGCGAGCGAACCTTGTTGTCCTGCTGCGCTGTCGAGTAGCGCGCGCGTCGTCGGATGCCGTGGACTGGAAAGAAGCTCCTCCGCCGGGCCGATTTCGACGACGCTCCCCTTGTCCATCACCATGACACGGTCGGCCAGCTGGGCCACAACGGCGAGATCGTGCGAGATGTATAGGGCCGCAGCGCGATGTGCGCGCAGCACGTCACGGAATGCCCGCAGAACCCCGATCTGCGTCGTGACGTCGAGAGCCGTCGTCGGCTCGTCAAAGACCACGAGCTTCGGGCCGGCCGCGAAGGCCATCGCGGCCGCGAGGCGCTGAAGTTGGCCGCCACTGACCGCGTGCGGATAGCGGCGACCTATGGTCTCGGGCTGGGGAAGCCCGAGTTCGCGATAAGTCTCCATCGCCGCCAGCCGGGCGGATCCGGCGTCGGCGAGCCGGTGGACGCGCTGCACCTCGACGACCTGATCGCCGATGCGCAGATTGGGATTGAAGGCCGCGGCGGCACTTTGCGGCACATAGGCGATCTCGGCTCCGCGCAGCCGGCGCAGTGCCTCAGGTCTGAGCCCGAGCAAGTCGGTGTCGCGAAACCTGATGCTGCCGCCGGAGATGTGCATGCCGGGGCGGGTATAACCCAGGCCCGCTAGGCCGACAGTGGATTTCCCCGATCCGGATTCGCCGATCACCCCCAGGATCTCGCCCGGCGCGAGATCGAAGTCGACGCCGTGAAGGATCTGTTTCGGAACGCTGCCGTCCAAAGAGTCCGTGTGGACCGTCAGGCTTCGCATCGACAGGATCGGGCTCATCGGGCGATCTCCCGCGGCAGACGGATGTTCGCCTGGTGAATCAGATGGTCGACGAGAAGATTGAGAGCGATCGTGACGGAGGCAATGCACGCGGCCGGAACGAGTGCGGCCGGAGACCCGTACAGCAGCCCCTGGATGTTCTCATGCACCATCACACCCCAATCCGCTTCGGGCGGCTGGACGCCAAGGCCGAGAAAGGAGAGCGAGGAGATCATCAGGATTGAATAGGTGTAGCGCAGTCCGAATTCCGCCATGAGCGGCACCGAGCAGTTCGGCAGAATTTCACGCGTCGCTAGCCAATACAGACCCTCGCCGCGGGCGCGGGCGACCTGGACGAAATCCACCACGCCCAGATCGATGCAAAGCGCCCGCGACAGCCTGAAGACGCGCGTCGCCTCGACGACCGCGACGATCGAGACCACGGCCGTGGTCGACGTTCCGATCGTACCGAGTACGACGAGGGCGAGAATGAGAGCGGGAAATGACATCAGCACGTCGACGATGCGGCTGAGGATCACGTCGACCGGCCGCCCTGCGCCCGTGAGCCCGGCAAGAAAACCGAAAGCAATCCCGACGACGAACGCGGCGACGCTGGCGACCAGCGCGAGGCCGAGCGTCGTGCGCGCCCCGTTGAGCAGCCGCGACAGCAGATCACGTCCCAGATAGTCTGTCCCCAGGAAGCCGGCTCCCTCTACTCTCGCAAAACTCTCCGACGACAGCAGGGCGTCGGGCGGATGGGGTGAGATCGAGGGTCCGATCACGGCGATCACAAGCCAGAATGCGAGAATGCCGAGGGCGGCGTTGCGGACGGTCGTGCCTGGACGCGCCCGCGCGGCAGCCGTCGCGGGTGGAGAAAGCATGCTCATGATTGGCCTCGACCGGCGCTACGCAGCCTCGGATTCGTCACGGTGGTGACGATGTCCGCCAACAGATTGACCAGCAGGTAGACAGCACAGAAGATCAATCCGCATGCTTGGATAAGGGGGAGATCGCGGATCGCGACGCTGTCGACCATGAGACGGCCGAGCCCGGGATAGGCGAAGGCGACCTCGACGACGACGACGCCGGCGACGAGATAGGCGATGACGACCGCGATCACGCTGACGATCGGCGCCACGACGTTCGGCAAGGCGTGCCGCAGGATGATTTCGCGGCGCCTGACGCCCTTGAGCAATGCCGTTTCGATATAGGGCAATGTCAGCACGTTCAGGACGGCGCTACGCGTCATGCGCGCCATATGGGCAGTGACGACCAAGGTGAGCACGGCAGTCGGCAGAATGAGAGCGCGTAGCTGCTGCTCAATGGATTGAGACGGGCGGATCGTCGCCGTCGCCGGGAGCCAGCCGAGCTGGACGGCGAAAAGATAGGTGAGCAGGACGGCCACGAAGAACTCGGGGACGGAAACGGCGCAAAGGGCGCCGAGATTGATGCCGCGATCCCAGATCGAGCCGAGGCGCAGGACACTCAGCAGGCCGAGGCTGAGCGCGAGCGGAATGCTGATAAAGGCCGCGAGTGCTGCAAGTTTCAACGAGTTGAGGAACGGTTCCCTGATTAGGCTGGCAACGGGAACGCCACTTCCGATCGACGTGCCGAGATCGCCCCGCGAAAGACCCTCAATCCAATGCAGGTATCTTAACGCGGCAGGCTGATCGAGCCCCATCTGCGCACGCAAGGCGGCAAGGCTTTCGGGCGTGGCCTGCTGACCGAGCAGCGCCTCGGCGGCGTCGCCGGGCAGAAGCTGCGTACTGGAGAAGATCAGCAAGGACACGATCGCGAGGGTGGCGAAGGCGCTCGCCACACGCGTGAAAATGCGGAGCCACATCGCGTGGTATCCTCAGTTAATTAGGGCCAACAGACTACGCCTTGCCGAGCCAGAGGTCGAAGCCGCTCAGGAAGCCGCCACGATTGCCCATGGGGTGCGAGAGGATTTCACCGATCAGTGCCGTGGCGCGGGCATGCAGATAGTCCGGAAAGGCCGAAACGAGGTTGCCGCCTTCTTCGTGGACCAGGCGCTGGAGGTCGCACCAATGCCCACGCCGCTTGGTCTCATCGAGTTCTGCGCGCGCCGTCGCCAGCAGGTTGTCGAGCCGCTCGCTCTTGAACTGGGTCTCATTGGAAGATGAGCCGCTGTGGTGAAGCGTGCTCCAGAGCGTGTCGGAGTTCGGCCGCACGTTCCATTGCGATGAGAATAGCGGATGCTTCATCCAGGTCGACTTCCAGTACCCGTCGGCCGGGACCTGCTTGATGTTGAGCTTGACGCCGGCGGGCCTCGCCGTCTGCTGCAGCAGGAGCGCCTGCTCGACCGCGCCGGGGCCCGAACCGGTGGAAGTGTAGAGGTCGAGCTCGACATTCGTCAGCCCGGCTTTCTGCAAGTGGAATCGGGCTTTGTCGGGATCATAGGCGCGCACGGGAATGTCAGCGCAATAAACTGGGTCGTTGGGCGCGACCTCGTGGTCGTTACCGATCTGTGCATAACCCTTGTAGACGGTGTCGACGACCTTCTGCCGATCCTGCAGCAGCTTAAGCGCGGTGCGGAAATCGACGTTATCGAACGGCGCGTGGTCGATCATCATCGCTATGTCGACGACTTGGCCGCTACGGGCCAGAACCGGCTTCGCCACAGGTGATTTCTCGAGTAGTGCCAGCGATTTGATGTCGATGCCAACGGCGAAGTGAATCTCGCCGGCAAGCAGCGCGTTGAGGCGCGACAACGGATCGGGAATGGAGAATGTCTCGATCGCATCGAGATGGATATGGTCAGCCGCCCAATAATCGGCAAATCGCACGAACCGGGCGCGCTCCCCCGGGCGGAACTCCTCCACCTTGAACGGGCCCGAGCCGATCGGCTTCAGGAAGTCGACCTGGCCGGCCGGGACGATCGCCGCGCGCGGATCGCAGAGCAAGGCCGGAAACTCAGCGTTCGGCGCGGACAGGATGATGCGGACGCCGCTTTCGCCTTCGGGCCGGATCTCGGCGATCTGAGCCATCGCACTCTTGATCGCCGACGGGGAGTCCGGCCCGACATGGCGCTTCAGGCTATAGGCGACGTCGTCGGCATCCACGGTCTTGCCGTTATGAAACGTCGCGCCCTTGCGCAGCCGAAAAATCCATTCGGTCGCATCCGGCTTGCCGGGCTCGAATGCCTCGGCCAGGAGCGGCTGTGGGCGACGCGCCGGATCGAGCCGGGTCAGCGTGTCGTAAATCTGGGTGGCGCGATTGACGTCGATGTCGCTTGTTTGACGTACGGGATCCAGCGTGTCCGCCGGCCCGGCCGACTGGAACGCGATCAGTGCCTGGCCCCCGCGAGCCGGTGTCGCGGCACGGGCAGGCTGGAGGCCCGAAAGCAGAAGGCTCCCGCTCGCGGCCGCCGCTCCCTGAAGGATCGACCGGCGCGACAGAGTCAGACTGTGAGGTCGTGTCGACATCGTCATGAAGGGCTCCTGACGTTATGGGATGATCTGCTGTTCAATCGTTGGCCAGTCGAAGCATTAATATCGACGCAAGCGACTACTTCTTGGAAACGGGCGGGCGCGCCCGGGCCGGCTGCAGCGGGCGACCGTCCATCGCCGCAACGGAAAGGCCGAAATGCCCCAGAACGGTCGGCGCTAGATCCACGAGGGAGGTGTCTTCGTCCCGCTTTCCGCCAGGCACGAAGTCTCCCCCTTGAATCGCCAGAAAGGGGGATTGCTCGTAGCGGCCGAGGCCGCCGTGCTGGCCGCAGCCGAGCCGGTCCGGCTTGCCGGCGACCGGCTTTGCGGCATGGCTCAGTCCCGGCATGCCGAAGGCGTTGGGGTCCTCGCTGGACGTCATGGCGACGAAGACGCCAAGACCGCGCGCGTCGCACTGACCGAGTTCGGCTAGAGCCGGGCCGAAGACCACCTCGCCGACCCATTGCTGCGCGCGTAGCGCCGCAACGAGGTCGTGCAACCGGGAGCGGCCCGCTTCACTGGCATAGATCAGCACGGCCGTTCCGTTCGGGACGACGACAAGTTCGCTTTTGTCGAGCGCATCGGCGAAGCCGATATCGGCGATGGCGGTCTCCACGTCGACCACTTCGCTGACCGTCTGGTGGCCGTGATCCGAGCCGATGACAAACAGGATGTCGTCGCCCTCCTTCCGCAGGGCCTCGACCCGCTCGATAACCAGCCCGACATTCCGGTCCGCTTCGCGCAGCGCCGCCAGATGCGCAGGAGAGCCGAGCGGAACCTTATGCTGGGTCGTATCGGGATGTCCGAGCCAGAGAAGGGCGAAGGCTGGTCGGCGCCGCTCGAGCGGATCCGCCACGAAACGTTCCGTCATCGCGGCATCACCGGCGAGGCTTTCGTCGATATCGAGCGCTTCCGTCTCAGGCAAAGGTACTCGGCCCGGCCCGAAGCAGCCCGCCCGGTGATAGACATGGCCGTGCCCGTCGGGATCGTGCAGATAGGCTGCGCCGGGCGAGACGTTCGAATAAACTATCGAGCCGCCGCAGTCGCGCAGGAGCTCGGCGAGCCCGGCCTGCTCCAACGCCGCGCCGGTGAGGCGGCGCTTGGCGTCGAGGAAACCCGGCTTGCCGGTATCATGGACCGTGAACCCGCCGCCCTCGCGCAGGGCGAAGCTGTTACCCTCGATACCGTGCCGCATTGGGCGGCATCCGGTCGTGAAGGAGGACGAACAGACGCGGGTGACGGACGGCACGACGCTGCGATGATGCTCGAAGACGGTCGCGACGTCGCGGAAGCGCGAAAGATTTGGCATGTGCTGGGGCTCGACACAGTCGCGCCGCAGTCCGTCCAGCATGACAACGACGGCCCGTTTCATCTCAGGCCTCCACACCATTGAGCACGGCATCGAAGATGTCATAATTGCGTAGCGTTCCTGCACGAGCACGCGCGGTGAAGGCCGCATCGAGCGGATGCGAGACGAGGAATGGAACTGGCTGCTCGGCGAGCCCGCCATGCGAGCGCAGCCGCTTGCCAGCCAGCGCGGACAGGTCGTGATCCGCGGCGCGGGCGCCGAGCGCCACGCCCTTGTGGGCGATGACGGCGACGTCGCCTTCCTTGTCCATTGGCAGATCGAAGCGCGAGCAGGCCTCCTGCGCGAGCAAGGCGTCGTCAATGCCGTCGATACCCTTCAGGAAAGCCGCAACTTCCGCCGGGTCCAGATCGGGACGCTGCATATGAACTCGCACAAAGCCACCGAGCGCACCATGATGACGGACGAACGGGTCGGCGATCGGGCAGATCACCTTGGCGCAGCCGCGCCCGAATGCGTCTTCTAGCCGGTCGCCGACATAGATGACGTTCGGCGTGCCTTCGGCAGTCGACATGTCGGACATGCCGTGGTCGGCGACAACACCGACCACGGCTCCGAGATCGAGCAGTTTGGCCAAGCGTTCGTCGACTGCCACCATGAAGGCGTCGGCCTCGGGCGTGCCCGGCGCGTGCTTGTGCTGAACGTAATCGGACAGCGAGAGATAGACGAGATCCGGCCGCTTCGCGGCGACGAGCGCGATGCCGGCATCCAGAACGTAGAGCGATAGATCCTCCGAATATTGGTCCGGCACCGCGCGCCCTACCAAGCCCGGCACGTCGATGATGCCGTGTTCTCCCATCGTCGTCTCGTCGGCATGCTGGCTCGAAAAGGCGATCCCGCGGAGATTGCGGGCAAGCGCCTTGCGCAGCTTGTCCTTGGCCGTGATCGCGACGACCGCCGCACCTTCCTGCGAAAACGCCGAGAGGATCGTCTCCGCCGTCATGGGCCTGTCGTCGAGCATCATGATCTCTTCGCCGGTCGCGCGGTCGATATAGTAATTCCCAGACACGCCATGGATCGCCGGCGGCACGCCGCAAACGATCGAGACATTGTTGGTATTGGTCGTCGTCGGCATCGCGGCGAGCGCGATCTCAGCGAAGCCGTCACGTCTCATGCGGTCGAGGGTCGGCACGAGCCCGGCGGCGCTCGCGGCCGCGATATAATCCGGATCGCATCCGTCGAAGCAGACCACGACACTCGTGCGCGAAGGCCAGCGGTAGTCCCGACCGTTCAGTGCCACGATTTTTCGGTCGCCTTGCTCGGCTGGCAAAGTGGTCATATTCTTTCTCCACGCTGTCATGGGCGCGTAACAAACGCTCTGTAAAGAGATCGATTTCGCTGAATTGTTCAGCAATCTCGTCTTAATACAGAGCGTATTTATTCCACTATCCCGAGTAAATTGACTTAATCTCCTCGGTGAGGTGAGAAAGAGGAACAGATGCGTCACAGGCTGCCACCCCTCCGCGCCTTGGTCGCATTCGAAAGTGTCGTGCGGTGCGGCGGTGTCGGCGCCGCAGCCGAGGAGTTGCTCGTCACGCACAGCGCCGTCAGCAAGCAAATCGCCATCCTAGAAGAATGGGTCGGCGAACCTCTGTTCGCGGAAAACCGGCGCGTTATGGTTCCCACGGCCGCCGCGGCCCGTCTCGCGGACGGAATCGGTATGGCGCTCAAACTGATAGGAACGTCCTTCGATCAATTCTCGGCGCGAGCCGGCGAGCACCTTCTGCGCGTGCTCGCGCCCTCGACCTTCGCGATGCGCTGGCTGCTGCCGCGCCTGCCGGACTTCCAGGCGCGGCACGAGGACATCCGTGTACGCGTCACGCAGACGCACACCCCCGAAAACTGGCTGGAGATGCCGTTCGACGTGGCGATCCGCCGCGGCGGCCCCGTCCCTCCGCATTTCAGGGCCGTACCCTTCATGAGGGAAAAGCTCGGCCTCGTCTGCACGCCTGGACTGAAAGCACCGCTGGACGCAGATCTCGACCGATGGATCGGTTCGATGCCTCTCCTGATGGCCGAGACCCGCACGGGCGAATTGGAGAGCTGGCTGCAGGCCGCAGGCTTTTCGATCAGGATCGCGAGCAGCGCGATCATCTATCCGCATTTTTACACGGCGCTGGAAGCCGCTCTCGCAGGCCGTGGCGGCCTCGTCAGTCCCATGATCGTTATCGACGATCTGCTCGGCAGAGGGGTGCTGGTCGAACCGGTGCCTTCGGCGCGGATCGACGGTCCGCAATATCTTGCAGCGTATCCGCAAGGAGCAGGCAGCAGCTCTCCGGAAGCGCTGTTCGCTGATTGGCTCGCCATGCAGCGCCAACCCGCGAGCGCAACGGATCTGCACGATCTGGACAATACGCCCCCGGCGCACCAGAGGGAGGTGCGGGCTGAGAGGCCGTGAGCGCTCGACGAGATGAGCGTCTGGATCCGACAATGGTCGAACCTGCGCAAGCCCTGCCTACCAAGGCATTGAAGAACTTATTCCCGGCGGCAGACGAAGCCTGAATCATCGGCCGGGTGGATGAAGATGTGGCCAACGAGGTGGCCGGCGGTGGGGAGCGTGACCCATCTGCGACCCGCAAGCTTCATCGACGTCGTCGATGCCCTGCCATGAGAACTCGGCGCGGGGCGCTTCGTCCCGGGAACCATATTGAAAGGCCCATCCCATCCGCTCGACGCCCCACACCATCGGCCAGCGCATCCCGCGGCCATGCATCAGACGAAAGCATCTTCGATTCTCTCGCGCACGCGCGGGCTGACCCCATAGCCGGGACGGCGGGGCGTCTTCCCGTCGATAGCCCAGCGTCCACGGCGCGTTGTATTCTGTGGGATATGGAGCCGCGCATTCCTGGTGCGCAACTCCTTGACGAAGTCGGAGGCATCCTAGCTTTTGTCGGGCTCGAGCGTCACGGCGACGGGACGATTGGAGCAGGCCTCGGTCATGGCTAGCACAGCGATCCGGTCGGCATGTCCTTTGTCTGGCGTCCGACAGGTCCCACGAGCAGGCCAGACCGGTTCCTCCATCAGGGCGTGGTCGGAAAAAGCACAGTCGCGCCCCCTGCCCGGATCTTTACGACCCAACTCCGTATTGGGATAGGTGTTGTTGATATGGGTGGCATTGGAGCGCGCCTCGCCCAGGAAATTGGCTTCAGCGTCGCCGGTTCTTGGAGAAGGTCGAATGATCCCAGGCGGGGTCATCAATCCCGAACCCAACAAACCACCGCAACAGCACATCGAGCCCCGGCCGCTCATCAACTGCCTCGAACCTGGTCAAATAGAAGGCCTGCTGCAGTCTCGGCCGCAGCAGTGTCTCGGGTGCAATCAATGGGCGCCCCGTGCGGGAATGCAGAGCCGCAAAGCCGGCTCTCGTGTTTCCGGGGCTTCGTCGACCACCACTCGGATCGACCGAAGCGGACGGTCCTTTTGGACGAACCTCAACGTCGAAGTAGCTGAACAGCGCATCTGCTCTCTCATCCGACGACCGCACAACCAACTCTCGCTACCCGCATCAGAGTGAATCGCGCCGCGCGGTTGCGGATGAGAGACTTCTTCAACCGCCTACAAAGTGATTCTGCATGCCGTCCGCGGCCACGGCGCTCATAACCGACACAGCGCATACGACAATGCGCACATCCTGGCAGTCGCTTATGACGAAATCCCGCGCTCCTCCGGCGTTAGAATCTTAAGTCCTTTCTTTGTGAAAACCTCGAAAAAGTCCGACGTAGGCGTCTTCTCGGTCACGACAATCAAGGATTGATCGATATCGAAGGTTCGCACAGCGGCCCTTCTGCCGAATTTGCTGCTGTCGATCAGCACAACGGAGCGCGCCGAGAGTTTATACGCTGCCCTCCTCAACGCGGCTTCGTCCTCGTCGAAATCCATCCAACCCAGAACGGAGTCGCAGGCGCCAATTCCAAGAAATGCCAGATCGAACGCAAAGCGTTCCACATAGCTGACAGTATCATGACCGATGGTCGCGTTGTCGCTACGACGCAGGATACCGGGGGTAAGGCGAACTACGATCCCCGGAGAGGCAACAAGAGTTGAGGCGATATCCAGCGAATTGGTCGTCACCGTTAAATTGGATCGGTCGCGGAAGGCTCGGACAAACGCAGACTGCGTCGAGCCGGCGTCGACGAATATGGACATGCCGTCCGATAACAAGGTTGTCGCAACAACGCCGATTTCAGATTTTTCACGCGCCCGAATTCGTGTGCGATCCGATATTGGAGGTTCATTTCCAGTATTGAATGGGATGGCGCCGCCGTGAACCCTACGTAAAAGGCTGCGATTTTCTAACTCCGTCAGGTCCCGACGGATCGTCTCCGTCGTAACGCCCAGCTTAGCGGCAATCGCATCGACCCGGACGCGCCCTGTGGTTGCCAACTGCTTGCGTATTTCTTCGTGACGATAACTAGACGACATTCTCATACTCAGTTCGGGCACTCTCCGAGCGCAACACCATCGATGGATTTCGACGACCAGACAAGGAATTCGCACACTTTCGTGGATTGTCGGCGGCCATGATGGACCGAATCAAATTGACGATGAAACCCTTCGTATCCGACGGGCGAGGGATAGCCCAGCGTCGAGGGTAGGTCGCAGAAACTGACCACATCGGGCCTTACCGCACGAGCGAGAGTGATGCCATTGAAGCAGCATCATTCCAACACCCGCCAGAAGCCTTCACCGATACGTCACCATCTGCATCACGACGGAACCGGTTGCGGCGGGGAAGTTAAGGTCCTTGCGGCGGTTATCGAAGGCCAGTCTCCCAGTCACCGCGATGGATGCCCACGATGCCGGGGTGGCTGAAGTATTTGCTTTCTTCGTATTTTTTGGAGCCCACTGGACACGCTTCAGTCGGGCCAAAACAGCAGCACGGCCTGATAGTCGCTCCCGCGGCCGACAAAGGCCCGTTGACAATCGCTTCGTAATGTTTGAAATGTTGGAAATGTTGTTTTTATCGATGCCCTGAGAAAGGCATCGGCAGGGGATGCCAATGTTCGATTACGGCATGTTCCAATTTTCTTCCAAGGAAGAGGTGATCGAGAAGTCGATCGCGTGCTGGAACCCAGGAAAAACGAAGTTCTGGAGAGACGCGGGCATCGATCTCGTGATCGACAGAAGAGAAGGCTACCTGATCTACGACATGAACGGAAAGCGCCTGATAGATCTCCACATCAACGGCGGCACGTTCAATTTCGGCCACCGCAATACCGAGCTCGTCGGCGCGTTGAAGACCGCCCTCGATCGTTTTGACATTGGCAATCACTGGTTCCCGTCGGTCGCTCGCACGGCGCTGGCTGAAGCGCTGGTGAAAGTCTGCCCGGGTTTCGATTATGCTTTTTTCGCGCCGGGCGGCGCAGAGGCAATCGATGTCGCGATCAAGTCGGCGCGTTATACTACCCAAAGACGCAAGGTCATTTCGATAATCAAAGGCTACCATGGCCATTCGGGCCTTTCCGTCGCGACCGGAGATTCCCGCTTCTCGAAGATATTTCTGTCCGATCGACCGGACGAGTTCACCCAAGTGCCGTTCAATGACCTCGGGGCAATGGAGCGTGCGCTTTCGGCACAGGATATCGCGGCCGTAATTTTGGAGACCATACCCGCGACCTACGGCTTTCCCATGCCGCATGAAGGTTACAATCGGTCCGTCAAGGCGCTATGCGAGAAATATGGCGCACTCTACATCGCCGACGAAGTGCAGACCGGATTGTTGCGCACGGGCGAGATGTGGGGCTGGCAGTCTTACGGCGTGCAGCCTGACATCTTCGTCAGTGCAAAGGGGATCAGCGGTGGCATCTATCCATTCGCCGTGACGATGCTCACCAAGAAAACCGGTGCGTGGATGGAGGAGGATGGCGCGGCACATATTTCGACATCGGGTGGCGCCGAGCCCGGCTGTTTCGTCGCCCTGAAGGTACTCGAAATCCTGCAGCGCCCCGAGGTCCGCGCCAATGTCCAGTATCTCACCCGCTACTTCAGCGATGCGTTCCACGACATCATCCGAAGCGACGGCGATGTCGTCGTAGGCCTGCGTCAGAAGGGCGTCGTCATCGGAGTGGAAT
This sequence comes from Ancylobacter tetraedralis, assembly GCF_014195655.1. GTDB lineage: Bacteria > Pseudomonadota > Alphaproteobacteria > Rhizobiales > Xanthobacteraceae > Ancylobacter > Ancylobacter tetraedralis. The sequence goes on along the minus strand of NZ_JACICD010000014.1, from coordinate 38,127 downwards.
TCGCCCATCACGAAGGCGGTGTCCACGCGTCGCGCGCGCTTTACGAGAATGGCGTCTGGGCAATCTTCTCGTCGCTCGACAAGCGCGTTCTGCAGTTCAAGCCCGGCGTCCTCATGTCGTCCGCCCTGGCCGAGGAGGTCGTGGATCGGTTCCGCGTCGCCATCCCACGCATGCGCGAACTCATCGCGCGGGCCCCCTCCGCACGCTCTGCCGCTTAGGTGACCGATGGCTCCCGAGACACCAGAAACGTTGAATTTTTCATCGTATCGAGACACTTACGGGGCAATGCTCGATCGCGCCGGGTGGGCCGCGACGACATTTTCTCGATACGATCGCGCGACGACGCTGAAGATCGCCGGCGCCGTGGCTCGGGCCGCATACGGAAAGGCCGCTCACTACGCCGAATGGGCGGTACGGGAAACCAGCTTCGGGGTGGTCGAAGACAAGCGGCTCAAGAATGAGTTGTGTTCACTGGGGGTATTCGAAACCTATAGGGACACCGACTATATTGGCCCAGTCATCGATCAGAGTCGGAAAACTGTCCGTATCGCTCGACCTGCCGGCGTCATTCTGGCGCTGACCCCGTCGACAAACCCTGTCGCAACGGTCTTTTTCAAGACGATCCTTGCCCTTCTGACGCGCAATGCGATCGTGATCTGTCCGCATCCGGCTGCGAAAGCGTGTTGTGCCGATGCGGCCGACCTGATCGCGGCTGAAGCCGTGAGGGCGGGCGCCCCCGACGGGGTGATCCAGGTGGTGCGCGAACCATCGATCCCGGCGCTCGAAGGATTGATGAGCGACGAGCGTATAGATCTCGTTGTCGCGACCGGCGGGCCGGCAGTGGTGCGCGCCGCATATCGCTCGGGAACCCCTTCTTTTGGCGTGGGGCCGGGCAATGGGCCGGTGTACGTGGATTCGAGCGCGGATCTTGCCGCAGCGGCTACCAGGATTGTCGAGAGCAAGTCGTTCGACAACTCGATCTTGTGCACCAATGAATCGGTCGTGCTCGCGGAGGAGGCCATCGCCGACCGTCTCCTTCGCGCGCTGCAGACATCGGGAGCGCATGTCTGCTCTCCTGGGGAGCGCGAAAAGCTGCGTGCATTTCTTTGGAGGGACGGGGGCTTCAACATCGGCGCCATCGGCAAGGACGCATCGGTCATAGCCAGAGCCTGCGGTTTTGACGTTCCTGGCAACACCAGGATTCTGCTGGTGCCGATCGATCGGGTTCTGCCTGAAGAGCATTTCACCCGGGAGAAGCTCTGTCCGGTTCTCGGCTTCGCGGTCGTGACCGGAACGGATGAAGCGATACGCGCCGCTCGCATGATGAACCGGAAATCCGGAGGCGGCCATTCGGCGGCGATCCATTCCCAGAATGAAATGACGATCATGACCTACGCTGCAGGAGTGCCGGCTCTCCGCATCGTCGTGAATGCTCCATGCTCTCAGGGTGCCGCTGGTTTCGGTTCCAATCTGGGCCCGACGATGACAATCGGGACAGGTTTCATGGGCGGCAGTGCGCTCGGCGAAAATCTCACGCCGGCTTCGCTCATCAACTGGAGCAGCATCGCGTATCCGACCGATCCGCGAATGCCCTTCGGCAATTTCGAGGGGCTGACGCCGTGGAAAACCCCGAACTCGACGATCCCGGACGAGCAGCCCTCATCTGTGTCCGCATTCGACGAGATGGCGGACCTTCGGGAAAAAATTCGCGCGCTCGTTCGCGACGAACTCAACTCAGCCCTTGGCCGGACGTAAATCATGGCAAAGTTGCGCTCTTTTATATTCATCGATCAGCTGCAGCCCCAGACCATGTGTTTCATGGGTTCATGGGTTCGCGGCTCTCTTCCGCGAACAAATATGGCCGCTCAGATCATCGAGGTGGCTCCCGGGCTCGACATCGAGGCTCTGACGGATGTGGCGTTGAAGGAAGCCGAGGTGCAGGCCGGCATTCTCGTCGTGGAACGCCAGTTCGGCTACCTTGAGATTCATTCGCGATCGACCGCGGCGGTGCGGGCGGCCGGCGCGGCGGTGCTCAGGGACATACAGGTTTCGAGCGATCAAGCCATGAAGCCAAAGATATTGGCGTCGCGCATCGTAACCCGCCTCGATCCGCTGCACTCGTATCTAATCAACAGGAACAAGGGTGGATCCATGGCGTTAGCCGGCGAAACGCTTTTCGTCCTGGAAATGGAACCGGCGGCGTATGCGATACTGGCCACCAACGAGGCCGAGAAAGCGGCCGACATCAAGGTCATCGACTTCCGGATGATCGGTGCGACCGGCCGGGTATATCTGTCCGGCACCGAGGCGAGCGTGCAGGCGGCGGCCTCGGCAGCGCGGGCTGCCCTGGAAATTGCGTGATGGGGACGCTCGACCCGAATCTACTTCGCCAAATTGTCAGCGACGCCGTGCGCGAGGCGATTGCGGAACGCCAGTCTTCAAATCTGGAGCTGGTGTCGATCGCGACCGACGTTGATTTGCAGCGTCTGGTTGGCCGAGTGGTCGCACTGATGGAGAATCCCATTACCGCCGCGCGATTGAGTTCCGGACAGATCAGGTTCGCACTGGATCGCGACCGTGACGACGGTTCGGTCATTCCGTCCGGACTGACCGCCCCACATCATACCCCGCCGCTCTCGGGAGTTATCGGCGAGAAGACCATCAACAGCGCCACCCGCGGGAAAGAACTGGTCCTCGCCCCAAACGCAGTCGTGACCCCGATAGCTCGCGACCGCGCCCGCGAGCGCGGCATATCGCTGGTCCGGAGGCCGACATGCTGAAAGCGACAATTGTCGGCAGCGTCTGGTCCACAAAGCGCCTCGACGACGTCCCCCCGGGCTCAATACTTGAGGTCGAAGTCGATGCCGGGGCTCGTCTGCTCGCCTTCGACCCGCTTGGTTGCGGGGCGGGAGAACGGGTCATCATTGCGACCGGCTCGGTCGCAGCTGCCTGGTTCAAAGGGCCAAGCCCACCGATCGATGCACTCATCATCGGCTCTATCGACGAAGACACGCCTTCCGAAGCCTGACGCGGGATAAGCCGCCACGCAGGCGGATGCCCTTCACTTTTCATGCAATTGAGGAAACGGAGACAAAAATGTCGAACGCAATCGGGATGATCGAAACTAGGGGATATGTCGCAGCCCTCGCAGCGGCGGACGCGATGGTCAAAGCCGCCAATGTTTCCATCGTCGGTCGCGAGGAAGTCGGCGACGGACTTGTCGCCGTCGTCATCAACGGTGACGTAGGTGCCGTCAAAGCCGCGACCGAAGCCGGCGCGGAAGTCGCGGGTCAGGTCGGAACGGTCGTTTCCGTTCACGTCATTCCGCGCCCGCATGCGGACGTCACGAAATTCTTCGCCACGCCCGCGAAGTAAGCCGGGACAAAGCCAGTGAAGACGGCCCACACGACCAAAGAGGCTATTCGGCCGCGAACGGACGCCGCGAAGCCGCCGGCTCCTGTGCGAGCCGGCGACCTCCGCGTCTATCTGATGCTGAAGAACCTGCAGCCGCAGTTCGCCGCCTATCTGGGAACTCCGACACGGGCTCGCGGCTATCCTGCCCTCGCGGGCCAGCACTCCCTTATTCTCGAGGTTGCGCCCGGTCTGATGATCGAGCGCGTGATCGATCTGGCGCTCAAGCAGGATCCGGAGCTCGAGCCCGGCATCCTCTTCGTCGAACGTCAATTCGGCGTCCTCGAGATCCATGGCGACGACGATGCGAGGCTGGAGAGGGCCGGACAGGCGATACTCGACGGCTTGGGTCTTTCGGCAGACCAGCAACTTCGGCCGCGCGTTCTCTATACAGACAAGATCGAGAGGATTGCCGATCAGCACGCCATTATCATCAATCGAAATCGTCAGGCTTCCATGGCCCTGCCAGGTGAAACGCTTCTGGTCTTCGAAATGGTCCCGGCGCTGTTCGCGACGCTTGCGGCGAACGAAGCGGAGAAGGTCAGCCCAGGATTGACCCTCGTCGACGTCCAAATGATCGGAGCGGCGGGCCGTGTCTACATGTCGGGAAATTCCGACGACGTCGATCGGGCTCTCCTGCGCATCGAAACAGTACTGAATCAGGTCGAAGGTCGAGACCACGGTTAGAATGTCGCCGACCGACCTTCCAAGCCTCCCAAAGACGCATTTCCGGATGCATTAATCGTAATCAGGCGAAAGGTGACGTCATGTCTGATGCCGGACTTGAATTTACGCAGGACGTCTTGGATGGCCTCATCATACACGTGCGCGGCCTGATACCTTCTTACGGATTTAATGCGGATGCAGAAGTCGCTCTGCTAAATATATCAGAAAACGCCACCTTTCGGATCGGCAGCGGACACCATCAATCGATTCTTCGAGTTCATCGCCAGAATTACCATACGTTCACTGAGATATCATCCGAACTTGCATGGATGGAGGACATCCGCAGTTCTGGAATCGTCGAAGTACCGGTCGCACTCTCGGATGAGCACGGCACCACGATCCAAACCCTGCCATCCCACGGCGGCGTTCCGGGCCGGCACGCCGTCATGTTTTCCTACCTGCCCGGCAAGGCTCCCTCGGTGGAGGAGAACCTCCCACATTGGTTCACCGTGTTGGGCGAAGTGACAGCCCGCCTTCACCGACATTCGATGGCTTGGACTCCTCCGAAATGGTTTGTCCGGCACGTATGGGATGCCGACGCGATGCATGGGGCGCGCAAGCTCTGGGGGGCGTGGCAGAGTGCCATCGATCTCGGGAATGACGGTAAAGCGATCATCGGGCTGGCCGTCGACAAAATCCGTCACGAGCTTGGCGAATACGGCCAAAGCCCGGATCGGTTCGGGCTGGTACATGCAGATCTGAGGCTGGCAAATTTGCTGATAGATGGAGATCGACTGAAGGTCATCGACTTCGATGATAGCGGATTTTCCTGGCACATGTATGATTTTGCCGCGGCTGTCTCCTTCATCGAACATCTGCCGAACATTCCAGAACTAAGAGATGCGTGGCTTGACGGTTATTCGAAAAAGGCACCGGTCACCTCACAGGATCGCAATATAATCCCAACGATGGTCATGACGCGGCGTATTTTGCTCATGGCCTGGCTGGCTTCCCATCGAGAAATTCCGCTGTCGAAGGAAATTGGGGGCTTATTCACCGAACAAACAGTGATGCTGTCTGAACTTTATCTCCGTGACCGATACATGACTGGATGAAGCCGCTCTTCGGCTACTTGAAAGCGGCGACTGTAGCAAGCTGGCCGCGACACCTGCTCTACAATCGATTATGAGAAAACTCCTCGGACAGCTTGAGACGCTGGTCTGGGCCCCGCGGTTCATCCAGCGATGAGCGGAGTCACGTTAACATTTGTGCCCGAGGGGCACGGTCGAGCAACGGGGCGAGGCGCGGAGGGGCGGCGCGTAGCTCAGCGCTCCGCCCTGTTGTGGTTGTTGAGCGCGGCGATTGGTAAATTCGGTCAGTGTGAGATTACCAAGCGTACTATGCGGCCGATGGCGGACATTTGTTGCGGGCGGACAGCAAGATAGCTGCCTCCCCCTGCCAGGGACAGTGCAATCTATTGTCTATCAAGCTCAAACACCTCCGATATGTAATCGCCGCCGCCGAGAGCGGTAGCTTTCGGAAAGCGGCAGAGGTTTTAGGGAGTGGAGAGCCCGCGGTTAGTCGCGGCATCCGCGATTTGGAGGATAGTATCGGCGTTTCTCTGTTTATTCGTCAGCCCAGCGGGGTAATACCGACGCTGGCAGGGAAGCGATTTTTGAACCGTGCACGCCAAGCCCTTGAACATATCCAGGATGGCGCAGAAGAGGCTGCCGCGATCGGCCGTGTGGAGAAGGGACACCTAAAGATCGGGTTGTTCTCGACATTAGCCTCCAATTTTTTGACCGAGTTATTCGACACCTATGACCGGCGCCATGCGAACGTCCAGATTGAATTCGTCGAATCGTCGGCGGAAAGACATGTCGCTGCAATTCGCCATTTCGATATTGATGCCGCATTTGTTATTGGGAGATCAAAATGGCCGGAGCTCGATAGCATCGAGCTTTGGAGTGAGCCATTTTTCATTGCGCTTCCTCGATCTCATCCATTAGCCAGCAGGTCGAAGGTGACTTGGTTCGACCTAGCCGATGAGATCCTTCTTACGCGGATTGAAGGATGCGGGCTGGACATCCGAGCCTTCGTTGAGCGGTGCCTCTTGCGCTTCGATATTCACCCCGTCATCAGCGCACAGCGGGTGGGACGGCTCACCTTGCTGGGTCTCGTTGCGATGGGCAAAGGAATCGTGCCTGTACTTCAGTCGGAACTCATCATTAACGTGCCGGGGGTGACGTATCGCCCTTTAGCAGACGACGTTGTGCCATTCTCAGTAATCTATTCTCCCAAAAACGATAACCCGGCCGTCCGAACGCTGCTCAGCATTGCCCGCTCAATGATGCGAGCGAGGCGGCTGAAGACGTAGCAATCTGATTGGCATTCATGGCCCTTCGCGCCTTTGCGAACTCGCGGTCGGTGGCGATGAAGCGCTCCAGCATGGGCACCACGAGCTTCACGGGATCCGGGGCCGGCTCGCCGGTTGCCCGCGCGAGCACCTCAGCATAGGCGATAAGGTCACGGTGCAGCGCGCCGGGCAAGGAAAGTGCCACCTTCACCGGCTTGTCGTTAGCGATGGGTCCGAGTTTCAGCTTCGCCATGGTCAGTACCTGTAGGGTTCGAGCACCAGGTCGCGCGTGACCATGACCCGCACCGGGAAGCCGGGCCGGATGGTCAGGGTCGGGGCGACCTGCAGTTGCCGACGGACGATCTCTTGGCCGGCATCGTTGATGGTGTCCTGCGCCCCGCTTTGGAGCGCCTGGATCAGTTCGTCCTCGTCATCCATGGCGAGTTCGGCACTGATGGAGAGCAGCGTCGATAGCCCGACCGCCTTGGCGAGGTCCCACCAGTGCATGTCGACGCCGTCCTCGAGGCCGGCATAGCCCTGCGCGTCCGTGCCGGGCTGGCGATCCAGCACGATGGAGCGACCATTGGTGAAGATCAGCCGGTTCCAGACCAGCAGGATGCGGCGCTGGCCGAAGCCGACGCCATTGTCGTATTGGCCGAGCAGCCGGGTCCCCTGCGGGATGATCAGGATTCGGCCGGTCGGGCTGTCATAGACGTTCTCTGTCACCTGCGCGGTGATCTGGCCCGGCAGGTCGGAGCGGATGCCGGTGATGAGCGCGGCGGGGATGACGGCGCCCGCTTGCAGCACATAGGGCGATGCCGGCGCCATGACGCGATCGGATACGACCACGCGCCGATCAACGGGGGCATTAAGGAAAGCAAGCTGGCGATCCTGGGGTGAGGACGTGGCGCCCGTTCCTGCCGAGCCAGGGCCGCTGAAGCCGGAAGCACTCGCCCCCGTCGCGCGAGCCTGCGCAGCCTGGAAGAACACGCGACTGGTGCGCGCGGCTTCCTGTTCCGCAAGACGCCGCTGCTGTTCGGGGTCGACCTGCGGCGCCGTCATCGTCGGCGGCACGACGGGCTGGCCGCGGTTCTGTGCATCAAGGATCGGCCGGCCGAGATCGCCGGGCAGCGGCGGTCCCAGGATGGGGCCAGTGTAATCCCGCGGCAGGCCGGCAAGGCCATCGGCGGTGGAGCGGTTCTGGGTGGAATAAAGTTCCTCGCCGCCGGTTCCTCTGTCGCGACCCTGCAGCGCATAGATCAACGCGCCACCAATGCCGAGGCTGACGACCAGCCCGGCGCCGGCCAGCACCTTGCGCGAGAGACGCGTGACGCGCGGCGGCTCGGGACGCAGCCGCATGGCGGCCGCGTGATCGACGGCCGGAGCGGCAAGATCGGCCTCGAGGTCATGATTGTCGGAGTTGCTCATGATGCCGGCCTCCCGTCCGTGCGCTCGATCCGCACCTTCTGCGGACGCTCGCCGCCGCCGAGGCGCAGCTCGGCCACGCCGAACAGCCGGTCGACGATCAGGATGTTCTGGTGGATGCGGCTATTGACGATATGGGCTTCGCCATCCGCGCCGATGACGAAGAGCGGCGGCATTTCGCCCTGAATGACCCCGCGCGGGAACTCGACATAGACCTTGCGCCCGTCGTCATAGACGGCAATCGGCCGCCAGGGCGGAGTGTCTCCGGTGAGTGAATAGCGGTAGTTGCGGGCCGCGAAGCCCGGGATAACCGGCGTTGGCGGAACACTGGGGCGCTGCGCTCCCGGAACCTGCGGATAGGCCCAGGCGACGGCCGGCATATAGGGCTTCTCACCGGCGCGCAGCTCGATCATGTAGCTGCGCCGGTCGGTGGTGATGACGAGGTTGGTGGAGATGTCCGCCCGCGTCGGCTTCACCAGCACATGCACGCGCCGGTTCGCCCCTTCGCCACTCTCGGTGTCGCCGATGATCCAGCGGGCGGTGTCGCCCGCCGCGATCGGCCCGCTGCCGGTCAGGCTCTCACCCGGCTCCAACGCGATGTTGGTGATCTGGCCGGGCGCGGCATAGACTTGATAGAGCGCGCCCTCGCTCCACGGATAGATCTGGATGGCATTGTAATAGCCCTCGCGACGCGGCTCCACGCGGGCCGCCGCATTGGCGTTCTCGACGCGTGCAACCGGGGTTTCCGCGTCCGTGCCGCCCTTGGCCGGCGTCCAGGTGGGCGGCGTGTGGAGCGGACGCGGCCGCTCATCAGTGACGACGGCGGGCACCACCGGTAGCGCCGGAACGTCACTGTCATAGCTGATCTGCGGCGGCTTCGGAGCCGATGCGCAGCCGCCCAACATCGTCGCCGAGAGCAGAAGAACCGCAAAGGCGGATCGGCGCAGAGCCGGAGATGTGGATTCACGGAAAGACGTTTTCACTGACTCATCTCCCGCGACCAGCTGATGGCGTTGACATAGATGCCGAGCGGATTGGTGCGCAGGCGCTCGGCATCGCGCGGCGGCTGGATCACCAGGGTCAGGATCGCGCTCCAGCGCTCGGTGGCGGCAAGCTGACCGTTCTCATAGCGCCGCTCGACCCAGGCGAGACGGAAGGAATCCGGCGAGGCCCGGATCACGCTGGAGACCTCAACCGCGATCTGCTGCTTGCCCACCCGGGTGAAGGGGTCATTGGCGCGGGCATAATCGTTGAGCGCGGCGGCGCCCCGATCGGTGGTGAACTCATAGGCCCTGAGCCAGTTCTGCCGCACGATCACGGGATCGGCCGGCAAGCTGCGCACCTGCTCGATGAAACGGGCGAGATGCCACGCGATCTGCGGATCGGTTGGGCGATAATCGCCGGTTGCAGGCCCTACGGCCTGCGTCTGGCCGAGACGATCGACCTCGACCACCCAGGGCACGACGGTGCCCCTCGTCGACTGCCAGATCAGCGCCGAGGCAAAGCCAGCCGAGAGGAACAGGCTGCCAAAGGCCATCAGCCGCCAGTTCTTGGCCTGCACCCGGGCCGAACCGATGCGCTCGTCCCAGACTTGTGCTGCCTTCTGATAGGGCGTGACCGGCTCGGGCGAGGTGCCGTAATGGGTCGCGGGTCGCTTGAAGAGGCTCATGTGCGGTCGCTCTCAGACAGGGAGACGGAAGAGCCGCCGGCATGGCTGTCACCGGAGCGCACAGCATGGGCGGCGGCGGAGACGCCATGGCGAAGCGACTGGCCGCGCTTCATGCGCTTGGCCCAATAGGGGATCTCGCCGGCCGAGGAAGCCGAGGCGGTACCGCCGACGGCATTCGCGAGCGGTGAGATGGCGGCGGAGCCCGCAGCCCGCGCGACGCCACCCAGTCCCGAGGCGACACCCGCCATGCCGGACTGGCCTGCCGCGCCGATGCTGTAGGCCGTCGCACCGCCCCGCGCCGCGGCCGCCGTCGCGGAGAGCGCCGCCCCACCGCCTCGGACGGCGAGGCTGGCCGCACCGCCGGCCGCCATCAGCGCGCCACCGGCGGCGAGGCCCGTGCCGACCGCGGCCCCCGCGCTCAGCTGCGGGCCGCCGGAGACAAGGCCCGCGGCAATGCCAGGGCCGAAGATGCCGAGGCCGAGCAGGGAAAGGGCAGCCAGCACGATGGCCATGGCGTCATCGATGGTGGGCGTCTGTCCCCCAAACCCCGCGGTGAACTGGCCAAACAGGGTGGAGCCGATGCCGATGATGACCGCGAGCACCATGACCTTGATGCCGGAGGAGACGACGTTCCCCAGCACCCGCTCGGCCATGAAGGCGGTTTTGCCGAACAGGCCGAAGGGGATCAGCACGAAGCCGGCGAGCGTCGTCAGCTTGAACTCGATCAAGGTGACGAAGAGCTGGACCGCGAGAATGAAGAAGGAGAGCAGCACCAGCGCCCATGCAAACAGCAGGCAGGCGATCTGGATGAAGTTCTCGAAGAAGGCGACCCAGCCCATCAGGTCGGAGATGGAGTCGAGTAGCGGCCGACCGGCTTCGAGCCCGGTCTGCGCCACCTTGCCCGGACGCATCAGGTCGCTGACGGAAAATGCCGTACCCGATCCCTTCAGCCCCAGCCCGGCAAAGCTCTCGAAGACGATGCGGGCGAGGTTGTTCCAGTTGCCGATGATGTAGGCGAAGACGCCGACGAACAGGGTCTTCTTGATGAGCCGGGCGATGATGTCGTCATCCGCACCCCACGACCAGAACAGCGCCGCCAGCGTCACGTCGATGACGATGAGCGTGGTGGCGATGAAGGCAACCTCGCCGCCGAGCAGGCCGAAGCCGCTGTCGATATAGGAGGTGAAGACCCCCAGGAAAGTGTCGATGACGCCGGTGCCGCCCATCTCAGCGGCCTTCGTTCGGCGCGGGACGCCCGAGGAACCTACCGCGTGTCTGCGCCCAGACCTTCAGGCACGCGGCGTCGTGCGCGGCCGCCTCTCCGAGCTGCTGGCACCGCCGCTGCGCGTCGCGCAGCGGATCGCGCTCAGTCTCGATCGCCCGCATGGGCGAAGGCTCCGGCGCCTTCTCGTCTCGGCTTATCTCTACGACCGCCGCCGTGCCGGCAATGACCGCAAAGATCACCGCGCTGAGCCGTGCCAGCATGGCTCCATCCATGTCGGCCTCCGTCAGTTGCTGAACATGCGGGCAGTGCCGGCCTGGTAGCCGGCGCCCGGAGTGAGGAAGCGCCGGCGCTGCTCGCGTCCCTGCTCGGCTGCAGTCGCGCGTTCCGCCTCGGAGAGCGCCTCAGCGCGTCCGTTGGCGGACATCACCGCGATCAGGTCGGAGAGCTGCTGCGACTGCAAAGCGAGCAACTGGTTGCCGGCCTGGGTGGCCTGAAGCGCGCCCGTGGCGCCCTGGCTCTGGCCGACAAGCGTCGCCATCTCGGCCCGATTGGTGTCGACATTGCCGACGACGCCGGCTTGCACGCGCAGCGCGTCCTGCAGGCCCCCGACCGTGGTCTGCCAGCGCGAGCGCGCACCGGCGACGAGATCAGCATCGGAGGCCGAGAGCGGGATGTTGCCGTAGCGCTGCTGGAAAACCTGGTCGATCTGGCCGACATCGAAGGCAATGCTCTGCGCCTGTCCCAGAAGCTGCTGGGTGCGCTGCACCGATTGCTGGATCTGTTGAAGCGAGGAGTGCGGCAGGCTGGCGAGATTGCGCGCCTGGTTGATCAGCATCTGCGCTTCGTTCTGCAGCGAGGTGATCTGGTTGTTGATCTGCTCCAGCGCGCGGGCGGCCGACATCATGTTCTGGGCGTAGTTCCACGGGTCATAGACCGTGACGGCCTGCGCAGGGGGGCACAGCACGAGTGGCAGTGCGAGCGGCACGGACAGCAGCGCGACGGTGACGATGAGCGCGCGCGGACGGGACAGCGTCATGGCTGCGTCTCCAGATTGGTGAGGTTGGGAATGAGGTCGGCGGCCCAGCCGAGGCCGCGATGACGCAGCCAGGCCTCAAGGAAGCCGTCGCGGCCGTGCGCGGCGAAGATATTGCCGATGGCCTGCTGGTCGGTCTTGGAGGACGCGGCGCACAGCGCCAGCGCCACCTCGGAGAGACCCAGCTCGAACAGCCGGTTGCCGCGCCGCGACTGGCAGTAGTAGTCGCGCTTCGGCATGGCCCGCGCGAGGATCTCGATCTGGCGGTCGTTCAGGCCGAAGCGGCGGTAGATGGCCGTGATCTGTGGCTCGATGGCCCGCTCGTTGGGGAGCAGGAGACGTGTCGGGCAGCTCTCGATGATGGCGGGCGCAATGGCGCTGCCATCGATGTCGGAGAGCGACTGCGTGGCGAAGATGACGCTGGCGTTCTTCTTGCGCAGGGTCTTCAGCCATTCCCGGAGCTGGCCGGCGAAGCCCTCGTCGTCCAGCGCCAGCCAGCCTTCATCGATGATGATGAGGGTCGGTGATCCATCGAGTCGGTCCTCGATCCGGTGGAACAGATAGGCCAGCACGGCGGGCGCGGCCTCCGTCCCGATCAATCCCTCGGTCTCGAAGGCTTGGACCGTGGCCGATCCCAGATGCTCGCTCTCAGCATCCAACAGCCGGCCCCACGCCCCGCCAAGGCAATAAGGACGCAGCGCCTGCTTGAGGTCGTTGGACTGTAGGAGAACGCAAAGACCGGTGAGGGTGCGTTCCTCGACCGGCGCGGAGGCGAGCGATGTTAGCGCCGTCCAGATGTGCTCCTTCACCTGGGGCATGATGGAAACGCCTTCGCGGGTGAGGATGGCGTTCAGCCAGTCGGCGGCCCAGGCGCGCTCGGCGGCTTCATTGATGCGCGCGAGCGGCTGGAGCGAAACGCTCTCCGCGCTCCCCTCGCTGAGCCCGCCACCGAGATCGTGCCAGTCCGCTCCACAAGCCAGCGCCGCGGCCCGGATCGAACCGCCGAAGTCGAAAGCGAAGACTTGGCAACCCGGATAGCGCCGGAACTGCAGCGCCATCAGCGCCAGCAGCACGGACTTGCCCGCTCCGGTGGGGCCCACCACGAGGGTATGGCCGACATCGCCGACATGAAGGCAGAACCGAAAGGGGGTGGAGCCTTCGGTCTTGCCGAACAGCAGCGGCGGCGCGTCGAAATGCGCGTCGCGGCTCTCGCCGGCCCACACCGCTGAGAGCGGGATCATGTGGGCGAGATTGAGCGTCGAGATTGGGGGCTGGCGGACATTGGCGTAAGTCTGTCCGGGCAAAGAACCGAGCCAGGCGTCGACGGCGTTGATGGTCTCGGTCATCACCGTGAAATCGCGGCCCTGGATCACCTTCTCGACCCGTCGCAGCTTCTCGTCGGCGATGCGCGGATCGGCGTCCCACACCGTCACCGTCGCGGTGACATAGGCTATGCCGGCGTGATCCGCGCCGAGTTCCTGCAGCGCGAGGTCGGCATCCGCTGCCTTGTTCGCAGCATCGCTGTCCACGAGCACGGAGGCTTCGTTGGTCATCACCTCCTTCAGGATCGCTGCGATGGATTTGCGCTTGGCGAACCACTGGCGTCGGATCTTGGTCAACAGCCGGACGGCATCCGTCTTGTCGAGCAGGATTGCCCGGGTTGACCAACGATAGGGAAAGGCCAGGCGGTTGAGCTCATCGAGCAGGCCCGGCGTCGTCACCGTGGGAAAGCCGGTGATGGTCAATACCCGCAGATGCTGGTCGCCAAGGCGCGGCTCCAGCCCGCCCGAAAGAGGCTGATCGGCAAGCAGCGCGTCAAGATAGATAGGTGTCTCCGGCACGCGGACGCGTTGGCGGTGCGTCGAGACGCAGCCATGCAGATATCTCAGCGTTTCGCCGTCATCGAGCCAGCCGCATTCCGGCATGAAGGCGTCGATGAGGTTGAGGAGCCGGTCAGTTCGATCGGCAAAGCCACGCAATGTTTCGTGGGGATCAAGCCCGGCCTTGTCCCGCCCTTCATAAAGCCAGCCTTCGGTACGTGCTGCATCCTCGGCGGGCGGCAGGAAGGTGAAGGTCAGGAAATAGCTCGACTCGAAATGGCTTCCGTTCGGCCGGCGAACGTCCCACTGGGGCGTTCGCTCATCGTCCTCACCTTCAAAATCGGCCCTCCGCTCGGCATCGACCAGAGCCGAGGCCGCATCAGGGAACGTGCTCGTCGGATAGGTCGCCGCGACATGGCGCTGCGCCTCCACGAAGATGGCCCATCCTGAGCCGAGACGGCGGAAGGCATTGTTCAGCCGCCCGGCGACCGCGACGAGCTCGGCGGGCACGGCGCTGTCGAGGTCCGGCCCACGAAAACGAGCTGTGCGCTGAAACGAGCCGTCCTTGTTCAGCACGATGCCCGGCGCGACCAGTGCCGCCCAGGGCAGGAAATCGGCAAGGCGGCGGTTGCGGCTGCGATACTCGGCGAGGTTCATCATCATGGCACCCCCTCAGATCGAGAGATGCGCGGGGATGAGCAGATGCCGGCGCACCACCTCGACAAAAAGAGGATCGCGCTTCGCCGCCCACACGGCTGCGACGTGGCCAATCACCCCGAAGGCAAGGCCGACCAGCCAGAGGCGCAGGCCGAGACCCACGGCCCCGGCGAGCGTCCCATTGACGATGGCAATGGCACGCGGTGCCCCGCCGAGCAGGATCGGCTCGGTCAGCGCTCGGTGGACCGGTACGCTGAAGCCGGCGACTTCAATCGGCTCGCCCATCAGACCAGCGCTCCACCGCCGAAGGAGAAGAAGGACAGGAAGAAGCTCGATGCGGCAAAAGCGATCGAGAGGCCGAATACGATCTGGATCAGCCGGCGGAAGCCGCCCGACGTGTCGCCGAAAGCTAGCGCCAGCCCGGTCGAGATGATGACGATGACGGCGATGATCTTGGCGACCGGCCCCTCGATCGACTGGAGGATGGATTGCAGCGGCGCCTCCCACGGCATGGAGGAGCCGGAGGCATGAGCGCTGGCCGTCGCCATCAGGCTGATGCAGGTGACAGATACGGCCAGGTGGGCCGCGCTGCGGGTGCGAAGGAGCGATCGGATCATTGATGGTCTCCGGTAAGGACAGGGGTGACGCGGTAGTCGCCATCGGGGCTAAGGCCCTCGACATGAGCGAGTTCGGTTAGCCGGCGCGCCGCGCCGCGGCCCGAGAGCACGGCCACGAGACTGATGGTCTCGGCGATCAGTGCGCGCGGGACGGTGACGACGGCTTCCTGGATAAGCTGCTCCATCCGGCGTAGCGCGCCGATGGCGCTGCCGGCATGGATTGTGCCGATGCCACCGGGATGGCCGGTGCCCCAGGCCTTCAACAGGTCCAGTGCCTCCGCGCCGCGCACCTCACCAATGGGGATACGGTCGGGGCGCAGGCGCAGCGCTGACCGGACGAGCTCGGAAAGCGAGGCGACGCCGTCCTTGGTGCGCAGGGCGACGAGGTTGGGCGCCGCGCATTGCAGCTCGCGCGTATCCTCGATGAGGACGACGCGATCTATTGTCTTCGCGACCTCGGCGAGCAGCGCATTGGTTAGCGTGGTCTTGCCCGTCGATGTGCCGCCGGCCACCAGGATGTTGGCGCGGGACGCCACGGCCAAGCGCAAGGCTTCGGCCTGGCCAGCCGACATGATCCCGGTCGCTACGTAATCGGCGAGCGTGAACACCGCGACGGCGGGCTTACGGATGGCGAAAGTCGGGGCCGCCACGACCGGCGGCAACAATCCCTCGAAACGTTCTCCCGTCTCGGGCAGCTCGGCTGAAACACGCGGAGCTCCCGCATGGACCTCGGCACCGACATGGTGGGCGACTAGCCGCACGATGCGCTCGCCGTCAGCGGGCAAGAGCCGCTCACCCGTGTCGGATAGTCCCTCCGAGAGCCGGTCGATCCACAGCCGCCCGTCCGGGTTCAGCATCACCTCGACGACGGCCGGGTCTTCCAGATGCCGAGCGATCGCCGGACCCAGCGCCGTGCGCAGCATCCGCGCGCCACGAGCAAAACCCCGATGATGATGTGATGCCGCCATGCGAACCCCGACGTGCCGGGGTCATGACGATCTCATCCCGGGTGGGGATGATTAAAAGAGCCCGATATTGGGTCGGTTCAACAGGTTTCCATCCGCATCGCAGTCTGGCGTGCAATGACAGGCGAACGGCGGAACTGCTGCAGTGACCGGAAGCGGCATAGTGAGCTTCTTCTTCACGGCTTGAAGCAATGCTCCCTGTGCCAGCGCAGGAAATGGGGATGGGGCCGCTCGATCAGCCTGCGGGGCGCGATGGCGCGGCCGTCTTTGTTGATGAAGGCGCGCACGCCGTCGGGATCGTTGGTCTGCCGGGAAATGAGGATGTCCAGATCATCCGAGAGGCTGATCAGCCCACGATCGAACATCCAGTGGGCCGTGCCCGACAGTGCCAGTCCGTTGCTGACAATGTCGGGGCCATTCGCTTCCACCGGGCGGATATGCGCCGCAGCCACCTCGGCGCGCCCGCCGCCATTGATCAGCTTTAGCCCGCTGATGGCACAGCGCTCGTCATAGGCCCTCAGCACGACGCGCCGGAAGATGCGGTCGCGGACGATGCGAGAGGACAGAATGTCCACGCGCTCGCGGGGCTGCTCGAACGCGAATGGCGCCTGCTCTTCTTCAAAGCCTGAGAGGGACGCAACCTCGTCGACGCGGGGCAGCAGCGGCTCGCTGTCATCCAGCCCGAGAGTCACGATCCGGTTGAAATCGTCTGGCGCCAGCGAACGCACGGCGGCTTGCGCACGCCCCGAAATGCGCCCGTCCGGGTTCAGCACACCGCGCTCGACCACGCCGTCCGCATCGGTGAACGGCACCGGGCTGGCAAAATCGAGATAGCTGCCCGGTTCGATGAGAGCGAGATACATGCCCGGAGCGGTGGGATCGGGAACGACGCGCTCGACCCTGGCGATCGCGAAATAGCCGCGGGTCTCCGCCACTTTCCGGGGTTCGTAATAAACGATCCAGTCGCCGACGCAGGCCTCGACACGTCCCAGATATGGGCGCGGGAACTGATACCGCTCAGCCGGGCTGTCGTCATAGATCGAGTCCGAGCGGTGAATGAAGACGCCGAATCCCATGTGCCATCCCTGATCCCCATTCGATCGTATCGCAGATTGGAAAGCATTCGGCAGCAGGGGGACCATTCATCCCCTGTTGCGCGCGGCGCGCGATCGATCAGGCATCACGCTCTCAGCTCCCCTTCGTTCTACCATGAGCGATAGGATCGCTATCTATCAATCACAAATCCACTATTATATGAGCTATAGAAAGGAGTCCTGTCGCTCATGGCGTGGAACTGGACGCAGCACGGCTGGCCGCATTTTGCCTATGATCCGGTTGCCCTCGAACCGCTGGAGCGGCGGTTCCTGCTGCTCACCGGCGAGGTGATCGGCGCGGTCCGGCATGTCGGCGAGGGTGAGCGGGACCTGCTGCGGATCGAACTCCTCAGCGACGAGGCCGTCAAGACCAGCGCGATCGAAGGGGAGACACTGGATCGCCTCAGCGTGCAATCCTCCCTACGCCGTCAGCTCGGCCTCGACACCGACAATCGCAACGTGAAGCCGAAGGAGCGGGGCATCGCGGAGATGATGGTCGATCTCTATCGGAGCTGGGCCGATCCCCTCGACGCCGATACGCTGTTCCGCTGGCACCGCATGCTGATGGCGGATAGCCGGCATCTGGAGACCATCGGCGGCTACCGTCGCCATGAAGACGCGATGCAGATCGTGTCCGGCCGCCAGGATCGGCCGACCGTGCATTTCGAGGCGCCGCCATCCTCTCGGGTTCGGGACGAGATGGCCGCCTATCTCACCTGGTTCAATGGCTCGGCCCCGAACGGGGACGCGCCCTTGCTTCCACTTACGCGGGCCGGGATTGGGCATCTCTATTTCGAGAGCATCCATCCCTTCGAGGACGGCAATGGTCGTATCGGACGAACCCTCGCTGAAAAATCCCTTGCCCAGAACATCGGGCAACCGACCCTGATCGCGCTCGCCCATACCATCGAGCAGCATCGCAAGGCCTATTACGACCAGCTCGAGATCCATCAGCGGACGCTCGATGTCACGGACTGGCTGGTCTATTTTGCCGAAACGATCATCGCGGCCCAGCAAACGACGCTCGACCGCGTCGCCTTCCACATCGCCAAGGCGCGTTTCTACGATCGCTTCCGCAACATGATGAACGAACGGCAGGAGAAGGTGATCGCCCGCCTATTCCGTGAGGGACCCGGTGGCTTCACGGGCGGCCTGAGCGCGGAGAACTACCTCGCGATCAGCGGCACCTCACGCCCCACCGCCACGCGCGACCTGCACGATCTGGTCGAGAAGGCTGCCCTGACGCGAACCGGCGAGCGCCGATACACGCGATACCACCTGAACCTGCAGGGACATGCTGTAAAGTCGTGAGCTGGTGGCACGCTGACCAGCCCGGGAGGCTCGCTGCACGGCATTTGCGGCCCTTGGGCGATCTGATGCTGTCAAGCGGCTGCACTCAAAAAGCAACCGAATCCTGCTATGCTTGGTGCAGCGGAGTCGAAGCCCAATGGACGAGCCGAACGGAGCGCAAAGCAGAACAGTTCAGGGGAACACTACCGTAGCTCCCCTGTCGCAGGCTGTTGCGGTCGACATACCCGCGATCGAATACGTTCTTGACTGCGATACGGGCGACTATCGCGATGTGCGGCAATGGATCGGCAGCTGGCGCTATGAACTGCTCGTCCCGCAGCGCTTGGACATCAAGGAGCGCATTGGAACGGCGCCGCGGTTCCGTTGTTCCTTGTGCTCGGTTCCCGTCTATCTGATCGCCAACCAGCACAAGCGGTTCTTTTTCCGGCATGACCGGGAAGACGGATCGTGCCCGGCGCAGACACGCAGTCCTCTGTCGCGAGATGAAATTCTCGCCCGCAAGTATCACGGGCTGCGTGAAAGCGAGCCGCACCGCCGGATCAAGGCGCTGGTCGCGCGCAGCCTAACGGCCGATCCGGCGTTTTCGGAGGTCCTCGTAGAGCGTCAATGGCGCTCGTCGAGCGATCCGCGCAACGGCCGCCGGCCTGATGTGCAAGCAATAGGCCCTATGGGCAGGGCCGCGTTCGAGGTTCAGTTATCGACCACATTTCTTGACGTCGTCGCTGCCCGACGCTGCTTCTATCGGCAGGAAGGAGCGCTACTGGTTTGGGTGATGGGCTGGTTCGACCCGGAATACCGGCGGCTGACGACAGATGACCTGCTCTTCTCCAACAATTCGAATATTCTCGTGGTGAACGAAGAGACGACCATCCTGTCCGAAAGCGCCGGCAGGTTTCATGTGGCCTGCCACTACCGACGGCCAGTTCGCGAGGGGGACGAACTCATCGACTGCTGGGAATCTACCATCGTTGCCTTCGCCGACCTCCACCGGGATGACGAAGGACAACGCTGCTGGCATTTCGACTATGAGGGTGAGGCGGCGGCAATCCGTGCCGCGATCGCGCAAGATCGGCTGCAGCGCGAGAACGAAGTTGCCGAGGCGCTGCGCGAGGAGTTGTTCCGGTTCTGGATTTCGCGGAACCCACGTCTGTTGCCGGATGACGCTGAACGCGCGAGGTGGGCGTCGCTGCGAAGCGGATTCAACGGGCGCGGCATTTTCCTCCCGGCCACGTCTGACGAGGACAGCAGCTTCATCGCGCTGCTGAACGCGCTGGCCAGCGCAAAGGAGGGCCGCCCGGTCGGCTGGAATTACAAGAAGCTGATAGAGGTCGGTCATCGGCTGGCGGAAGGCCATCCTCAGCACGTGGTGGCGTTCGGACATGCGCTCCGGCATTTCGGGTCGGCAGAAGCGATGGAGGCCGAGGACAGCACCGGGAAATGGAATCGGCGCCGAGCGGCGATCCGCGCATCCCTGGAGAGAGGAGACCGAGACTTCATCCCGGATATCACGAGCCTTCCTCTTCTTATGCTGGTGATCCCTGAGGTGGGCAGAAAGCTGCAAACCCTGATAGCGAAGGCGAACGCCGCCGGTAGAGCTCCGTCGTCAGAAAAAGGGGCTGTCGCATGACGAATTTTACCATCGTGGACCTCGAACAGGCGAAGGCCAAACTGGCAGCCTGGAACGAGAGATTTGACGAATACACCGGCAACAATCCCGACAAATATCAGGCCGACATACGATCTGCACGCGAAAGAGTTCGCGAGATTGAATTGGCCCTTAAAGATGCCGGCGTTATTCCGAAAACCGAACACGAGAAACTGGAAGATACGCTCGACCGGACGTTTCCGAATGCGCGGAGCAAGGAGATTGTGGAGTACGAAGGTCAAAAGTATCGGCGCCACTTCATGCCGCTTGAACGATCCCGTTCGCGCAAGTCCGTGACCGTCTGGGGCAAGTCATGGGCAAAAGTGCAGGACTGACGGCTTGGTCTATTTTACCCGAGCGGGGCATTCTGGAGGTCCGAGAAGGGGCAGCGGTACCGGCAATCCTTGAACTGCCGGCGCCAAGCCTCAGATCTCGGTCTGCTCTGATAGGCTCAAGGCGTCATCGACCTCGATGGCGAGATAGCGCATACAGATTCCCGATCTGCAACCGGGTGCGTAGTGCTCAAATGTGCTTGGGTTTAAATGCAGCCTTTGCACCGACGATTAGGTCGGCATTCCACGGTTCGCGCTGGGACGACGCCCTTTAGTCCCACCGTCCATCGACGCGTTGTCGCGCCCGAGAGACCTGTGGTTTCCGGTCTATCGGAAGCGCTCTATCCTTGTGGACATTTGGGGGATTCGATTCTTTGCAACGCCTCGATTTACAGGCCCTAGCCGCATCGATGAGCTATATCGGCGGCACGGTGAAGATGATGGAGGTTAATCGGACCCATATCCTCATGGGTCAGGTGGCCTTTATGTCGATCGCGACCGATGACTACGCGCGGATTCTGAAGTTCGCGCAGCTAATCGAGACAGTTGGCAAACAGCTAAAGTTACCATCCGCGATCGCCGCCGCGCAGCGCGCGCAAACCGCCTTACAGGCAGGCTTTCGAGGTCATGGACAATATGGGACCGAGATCCTAGGTCCCTTGATCGGGGCATTGAACCACATGTTGACCTGCTTGGTCGATGAGCTTGGTGAGCGCCATGTGATCGGCCTGGACGCCTCGAGAAGCGCGCTGCTTGCAGCGGACGGGCCGCCCTTGGGCCGACGGGTGGCGACGGAGTTCCCTGACATTCAAGATGATCTCGCGGAGGCGGCAGCTTGCCGAGCCTTGGCGCGCCCGACCGCCTGCGTCTTCCATCTGATGCGCGCGATGGAGGCGGCGGTGCAGACGCTCGCCGCGCACCTCGGGATCGGGGGCTTGACCCGTGAATGGGGCAAGCTGCTCAGCGACATGAAGCGGGAAATCGAAGTCATGCCGAAGGGCAAGGCGCGAGACGCGTGGTCCGAGAACCACAGCCTTCTCTACCACGTGAAGCAGGCGTGGCGGAACGACGTCATGCACCCGAACCGGAGCTACACCCTGGCCGAGGCCGACCGCGTCCACAACGCGGTTGCTTCCTACCTTGAGCAACTCGCTGAACTCCTGGCGACGGCGCGGAGCCGGGCACCCGAAGGGACCACATGACGAACGCCGACGACCAGGCCCCGCTCTCTCCGCGCCTCACCTTCAGCGAGGTCCATCCGGGTCATGTCGAAGCGCATATTGAGCCGCTCTGGCGGCCCGAATGGGCGATCTTCGCGGGCCGATCGCCGACCGACCCGCGACCGTCCGGCTCGCTATTGAGCTATGATGCGACTTGCTCGACGCTTATCATCCGCCCGCTCGTCACCAACCTGTCGACGCGGTTCCTGGAGCCCAAACATGGGCCGATCACCGAACTGGTGTTCGAAGACTTTCGCGCGTCGCTGCCCGAGACCGAGCAGGATGTAAGCGATCTGCTCCGGGGCTTGCCGACCGGGTTCAGCACCAGCTTCGAGTTCGGGCTGGGCGTCGAGAAGGAGTACCTGCCGATCATCGAGGCGGTCCGCCGGGTCCGTGGCGTCACTTGCCTTGTCCTGACGCGCAGTCATAAGACGGGTCCTGACGAGAGCCTCTTCTACCTGACCTACGACGACTACGACGACGTGCGCCGGGCGATCCACAGGGTGACCCAGCGCTACCGCGCCGAGGCCCGTATCGATCGCACAATCCTCGCGCACAACGAGATCCTGACCGCCCTCGACCCCGTCAAGTATCCGAAGGCGACCCGGGCCTACGCGCCGGGGACGGTGTTCAAACTCCTGTCGCGCCGCGGCGAGGCCTCAAAACTTTCGCGTGACGATGGCAAGGCGCTGATTAAAATCCTCAAGGCGGCCACGCCAGGGCTCGCCCAGGACGCCGAACAATTGTTCGCGCTGGGTCAGGAAGTCGAGCGGGTCAGCCTAGAGGTGATGCTCCAGCGATTCGAGGCGCTGCTGACCAAGGCCGGCAGCGAGGCTCAATGGCAGAGCCTGCTCGATCAGAACCCGTTCATCTTGACGCTCGTGTTCGGCTATCCGATCGTCCGGCTAGCGCGCCAGGGCGCAGTCGGCGGCTGGCGGCTCTCAGGCGGCGGCGGCAAGGTCGCCGACTATGTGGTCAAGAACCAGCTCACCCGATCCATCGCCCTGGTCGAGCTGAAAACGCCGAAGACCGATCTCGTCGTCGGCGACTATCGGAAGGGCGTGCCGGGCATCTCCGCGAAGTTGACCGGCGCGGTCATGCAGGTGCTTGACCAACGGCTCAAGCTGCAAAAAAGCCTGCCGCTTTTGCAGAGTGAAGACCCGGATTTGCGGAGCGCGGAGGCTTATGGGATCGACTGCATCGTGATCGCCGGGATGACCCCCCAAGAGCCTGCAGCGATGAAGAGCTTCGAGCTCTTCCGGAGCGGCCTTCGAGATGTGCGGATTTTCACGTTCGACGAACTCGCGGCGAAAATGCGAGCGCTGCTCGACGTGCTCGCCAGCGAGCCTGACCCGAGGATGTCCTAGACGATGACATGACCAAGCGCGGCCAAGAGCCACCGGCAAATCGCCGCTGCGGAAAAATGGTGGCCGTTAGCTAGCGACATATCCCTGTTCAGCGGCGTCTTGCTGGTCGGATCGCATTGCTCGAATACAACCCAGGCTTTACCCTGCATCTAACACATGACTCGGAATCGACCTAGGTCGACGGCTTTGCCTGGCGGTGGAGGTCTTGGTGTATTTAGAGAAACTGGGGCTCCAAAACTTCCGCTCCTTCGAAGAAGCCGCAATTCCACTGTGTAAGGACCTGACGATCCTGGTCGGGGAGAATAACGGCGGGAAGAGCAACGCGATCGACGCGATCCGCCTCCTGACCCAACCGCTAGGCGGACGCCGTGAAATCTATTGCGAGACGACAGACATCCGTTTCGGCAGCGCCAACCGGATGTTCGAGCTCAGCGCGGCCTTCACCGATCTGAACCCCGGCCAGCGTGGGCGGTTGATCACCGCCGCGACCGACGCCGCCATCTCGGGTTGTGTGTTCGGCGTGAAGTACGACGAGACCACGGGCCGCTTTCCCATCCGCCCCCAGCTCTGGGCCGGCGCCCAGCGGGGCAACCCCGAACCGGGGTGCCACGAGAGCGTTCGCCACGTCTATCTGCCGCCCTTGAGGGATGCCAAGCGCGCCCTCGCCTCCGGCAATCCCACCCGCATCTACGCCTTGCTAAACCACTTCCTGGAAGGTGGCGCGCCGGAGGAAGTGGCCAAGGCCCTGCGCCGAGGGGCTGACGCCGACATCTTGACGAAGGTTGGAGGCGCCGTAGAGATCGGCCTCTCGGCCTTGACCGCTGGCGTCCGCCGCCAGTCGGCCTCCCTTGGCTTCGCCAACGATGAGAAGCTGATCGATATCGCCAGGGACCTGCGGTTTAAACTGGCCGATCACGGCATCGAGCCCGAGGACTTGCGCTACTCCGGGCACGGCTACGCCAACCTGCTCTACATGGCCACGATCGCCGTCGAACTGGAGAAGGTGAACGACGCGGACCTGACCCTCTTCCTGGTCGAGGAGCCCGAGGCCCATCTGCATCCGCAACTCCAGGCGGCAGTCCTGAGCTTCCTGGATGAGCAGGCGGCCAAGTCGCGGCTTCCGCGGGAAGGCCACCAAGGCCCGACCGGCGAGCTGCAGATCATCGTCGCCACCCACTCCCCGAACCTGTCTGCCTGGGTCGAGAGCCGCAAGCTGGTGTTCTTCCGTTCCCACCTGCCCCGGCCACCGGTCGGGGTTGACACTCCCGGCGATGAGGCGCCGGCCGAGCCCCTGGCCGGCGTGCCCGCCGAAATCTTGCCGGAGATCGAGCCGAACCCGGTCATCGCGGCCGGACGACCGAGACGGGTGACGCGCTGTATTCCTCTCGCCGCGCTGACGCTCACCGACATCGAGCGCCGGAAGATTGACCGCTACCTCGACGTGACCAAGTCAGCGTTTCTGTTCGGCGGGCGCGTCTTGTTGGTGGAGGGCATCGCCGAGGCCCTATTGCTCCCTGTCATCGCCAAGAAGATCGTGCTGAAGGATGATGTCGAGAAGCTGCGCCTGTTCCGGTCCGCCGTGTTCGTGCCGATCGACGGGGTCGACTTCGAACCCTACACGAAGCTGCTCTTGACCCCCTACGAGGAGGTGCGGATCGCCGACCGTCTTGTCGTCCTGACCGATGGCGACGGCGGCGACGTGCAACCCGGCGAGGAGACGCCGGGCGCGGGACGCAAACGGCGGCTGACGGCTGCCGCGACGGCGCTTGGCGCGCAGGACCTGCTGGACGTCATCGTCGGCGACTACTCACTGGAAAGCGAGCTGGTCCGGGCTGGAAACGCCGACATCATGAAGACGGCATACCTGGTGCTTCACCAAAACTCCGGCCCCAAGTGGGACACCGCCGTCGGCCAGGCGGACGCCGCGCAGGCGGTTGCGATCCAAAAGCTGTTCGAGACCACCCGCAAGGGCGACTTCGCGCAGGTTCTGGCCGACGCAATCAATCAGGGCGGCGCATTCATGGTCCCGCCCTATCTCAAACAGGCTATCGAGGCCCTTGTCGTGTGAGCACCAAGCCGTTCACCCCGACGGATCAGCAGAAGTTGATCATCGCCCACGGCGGATCGGCTTTCATCGCCGCGTGTCCCGGCGCAGGCAAGACCCGGGTCATGGTCGAGCGGGCACGCTCGAGCCTGTCAGGGCCGGGAACAGGGCGTGGCGTCGCCTTCCTGTCCTTCACCCTGGCGGCGGTGTCGGAATTGGAAGACCGGCTTCGCCGCGAGGGTCTGATCGACACGCCCCCATTCCCTCACTTCATCGGCACGTTCGATTCCTTCTTGTGGCAGTTGCTCATCGCGCCGTTCGGCATCGATGGATGCGCCGAGAAGCCCCGCTTGATCCCGGACAAGGACGCCCGGGACGTCCAGCCCTACGACCGGGCCCAGATCCTGAAGCTGGAGTGCTTCGACCGGACGACTGGGGCGGCCGTCGAGGACAAGCTGAGGCGCGCCAACTTTCGCGGCAGCGTGAAGGCGCACGAAACGGCCGCGCGAAACCTGCGCAAGGGGCTGCTCGAGCGGGGCGAACTCGACTTCGCCGATGCCCGCGAGATCGCCTTGGCGCGTCTGCGCGACCCGGCCTGCGGTGCGGTCCTGGCCCCGGCCCTTGCTGGGCGCTTCCAGGAACTTGTGGTCGACGAGGCGCAGGACTGCAATCCCGTCGACCTTGAGATCATCACCTGGTTCCGCAACGCGGGCACGCCCGTGAAGGTCATCTGCGACCCAAACCAGGCGATCTACGGCTTTCGCGGCGGGGTTACACGGGAGTTGACGGCGTTCGCTGCGACCTTCATCGCCGACGAACGCATGCCTATGTCCGGCAACTTCCGCTCCAGCCAGCACATCGCGCGAGCGGTCGTGGCGCTCCGCCCGCCGTCGCAGCGGGCGGTCGTCGACGACGCCTTGGGCGAGTTTCGCGACGAGCCAACTCCGGTGCAGATTCTTTCCTATCCCAGCAAAGGCGGAGTCCCCGCAGCCATCGGGGTCAAGTTCCGTCAGCTGACTGACTTCATGGGCCTGGTCGCGGAGGACTGTCCCGTGGTGGCTGCGACCCGCCGAACCGCGGCAAATGCCCTGGGTCATCCCCCCGATGGCGGGGTCCAGGATTTGAGCTACCGTCTCGCCGTCGCCGTCAGCGACTTCCACTTTTCCTTTGAGCTTGGCGGCCGCAAGGAGGCGCTCGAAGCGATACATCGAATTATGCTGCAGGTCGGGGGCCGTCTGGGAGCGAAGACCTATTACCAGCACCTCAGCGAGACCGGGACGGAGGCCCACAATTGGAGGCCCGAAGCCCTGGCAGTGGCCGACGCCCTGAGGTTCACCGCCGAGCGCTTTGGGACGGCGCAGCTCTGGCTTGACGAGGCTCGGCGTCTTCTCGAGCCGCTCCTCCCGGCGGAGGGCGGTACGATCAAGCAGAAGCTCAGGTGGAACGATGGTCTTGCGGCGGCGCTCGCGGCCAATCCGACGGGCGGTCATCCCGCGCGCACGATCCACAGTGTGAAGGGCATGGAGTTTCCAGCTGTTTGCGTGGTGATGACGACGGCGACGGCAAAGAGGATCCTCGACACCCTTTCGGCCGTTGCCGCGGGCGACGACAACGAAGATGCCCGCAAAATCTACGTGGGCGCATCACGTGCGCAGCGACTGTTGATGATCGCGCTCCCCAGCACCCAGGCCGATCGTCTGCGGTCCCTGATGATTGGCCTGGGCGCGGGCGTTGTCGTGACCCAGCTCTAGGGCGCCGAGGTCCACTCGCCCAACGCGGTGGGCAGGAACCACTCACGCCAGACGTCCTCGTAGGTCTTCGGCAGCAGGGACAGTTGGCGCCATAGCTCGAAGACGTCGAGCTTCTCGAAATGGGCTGTAAGGACGGCCTCGTCGAAACCGCCCGGCGTCTCCGCCGGCTGATTGAAGAAGCCAGGGTGCCCCGTTTTTATGAAGCGCCGAAGGCCCGCGGCGTCATAGGCGATGGGCACGCACATCTCGGTGTCGTCCCAGAAGTCGTAGGCGGCGATGCGACGGGCGAAGTAGTTGGCGAGGCCCCGCCAGTTGCCGTCCTCGGCCCACTGCAGTTCGGAATATTGGTAGGTGAACCGCTGGAAGGCCGCCAGGAGCTTCGGCCGCTTGGCGTACCAACGCAGGGCGACCTGGCCCTTATCGCTGCCGATTTCGTTGCGCACGGGCACGTGTATCGTCCGGCTCGCCTTGTCGCGGTAGTCAGCGTGGCGCGGGATCAAGATCTTGTCGATGTAGTCGTTCAGGCAGACGAACGAGCAGCGTTCGTTGGCCAAGTCCGCGATGACCAGAAGCACGGGCACGCCGATGCCCATCCGCTCGACGGTCACCAGCTCGGAGGTCTCCAACGAAAAGCGGTAGGTATCGACGTCGGCCACCTTGTCCTTGCGGTCGAGCTGTTCGGGGGCTTTCTCAACATTGCCGCGCCCGTAGAGGGTCAACGACGCGGGCGCCGGTTCCGCCACGCTCTTCAGCTGAACAAAGACGTGCTCGCCCAGCGTCTCGTAGGTCTTCAGCTTGCCGTCCGCTGCCACCCCGGTCTTGAACGTCTCTATAGTGAAGTCGAGGCCGTAGTCCGGCCGGTAGTCCCGCAACAACCAGTGCTGCGGCAGTTTTGCACGCAGGAGCTTCTCGCCTTCGCGGTCGATGATGTGCTGCTCAGACTGCTTCTTAGCGTCGGCCATGCTGGGTTATACCCGCGCTCTCACCCTGGCGGAAGCGGCACTGGCGGCGCCCTCAACCTAGGGCCTCGTCGTCAGACGGGCTCGCGGCCCAGCTGGGTCGCCCATCCTTGCGGTCCAAGAAGTCGATGACCGTGGTCCGTGACCAGAGCACCCGCATCGGGCCGCGTTCGAGGTATTCGCCGTTGGCTATGCGGACATGGCAGATGCCGGGGAACAGGGCTGGGTCGACGGGGTGCAGCGCGTTCGGATTGTGGAAGAGGATCAGCTCGTCCGCCCAGCCTTCCCGATAGGTCGGGCTCTCGACATCGATCTTGAAGCGCTCTTCGGAGCCGAATTGCTGAGGGTGTGCGAGCACGCCTTCCCGCACCATGCTTACCCACGCATCGCCAAACCCGGCGCGCACGCCCATCCGGTTGAATTTCGCGACGGTGCCGGCGTTCGAGAACAGCACACCGGAGACATTCTCGGCGCCCGGCTGGGCGAAGAAGTTCGTCGGCACCCGCTTGTCGCCGACGACGTGGTCGTCGCTGGGGATGAACATCTCCATCAGTTTGTTGTCGGCGTCCGGCGTCAGGACCGACTTGAGGCCAAATAGGTATTGCGGCAGCGCGCCGGCCGACCAGCGCATCGAGCCAGGCGCATGAAAATCGGCTAGGGCGAGGAGGTAGGGGTGGCCGGCGACGTGGGGCTTTTCCCAGTCGCGCTTCTTGAGCTTCGAGAACAGCGGCGAGCCGAATTTCTGCGCCATCTCGTGCTCGAGGTAGGTGAAGAGCGGATCGGGCGGATCCTTGGGCACGCCGGGGCCCATTGAGGTGGTGAAGGGCTGCTTGGCGCTCACCGTCGTCGCCTCTACGTAAAGGCGCTGGCCGTCCTTTCTGAGGGCGAAGTCTGGCACGGACGATCCGTAGTCAAGGTCGAAGTCCAGCGCGCGGAACGCCGTCCAGAGGTAGAGCTCCCAGATCCGGGCGCTGAAGCCGGTCGTCTGGGTTTCGCGCACGAAGTGCCCGTCGAGGTCAGGGAACCAGCGCGCGATCTCCTGCAGCATTGCCTTGGCGGCGGCGTGGCTGAAGCCATCGCGCAGCAGGACGTAGGCGTCTTCGTACCGGGTTACCCCGTCTATCGGGGCGAAGAGATCGATCCCCGGCGGTTGGTCCTGCAGTTCGGCGAAGGTCGGCGTCGTCGCCAGCAGCTGGCGGCCGAAGTCGCGGGCGATGGCTTCCTCGGCCGCCCGCGCGCTTGGGAAGAAGATCGACCGCTCGAACCCCCGCCAGCGTCCGGCGCCGTCTCGGGCGAAGGCGACGCACATGAACTCGCGGGTCTTCTTCAGGTGCAGCACCGCGACGGCGATCCGTTCGTCGGCGTCGGTCATGGCCGAGGTCGGCAGGGTGTCGGCGCGCATCGCCGACGGCATGCTCCACTCGGCCAGGGCGTTGAACCGCACCAGGGTCATGCGTCCGAACAGCGTGTGGCGCGGGCCCAGCCGCGCCTCGAGGTGGGCATTCACACGTTCGCTCGCCGTCATCATCGCCGCCTTGATCCGTCGCGAACCGCCGCCCTAAGGTCGCCTCTCGCCCTGTTGAAGCAGCAAACAAGTCGGCGTGCAGCCCTAGAACCGCGGCGCACCAGACCAGACCGCGCCCAGCGCCTGGAAGGCGAGTTCGGCTGCGTTTTCGGCCGCAGCGCTGCGGTGGCCGGCAAAGGCCGCCTTCGCCGCTGCTAGGCGTTCGGCTAAGGCCGGATGGGTGGCCGTGGTCTGCCAGTTGTCCTTGCCGACCAGGGCGATGGTGAACAGGCCCATGTAGATGCCGAGCTGGCGCTTCTGCCACACCTTGTCCTCGGCGACGTGGAGCTGTGTGGCGTAGTCGCCGATCCGCTCGGTCAAGAATGTCGTGGCGAACGCGTCGCAGCTGACTTCCTCGGCCCGGACCTCTTCGGGGCTGTGGTCGTCGGAGTTCGTCGCCGTCCCCTCCTGCTGGTGGCGGGCGTGGCGGATCTCATGAAGCAGCCCCCAGCCGGCGGCGATGGTCGCCAGCTCGGCGGTGGCCCGAACTTCGATGTCCACTTCCTTGCCGGGATAGGTCCCGGGCTCGGGCACGCTGGCGGGCCAGGCGACGCCTTCCGTGTCGTCGGCGTCGAGAATCTGCTCGAAGGTGTCCAACAGGGCTTTGAACCGCGACAGGTCGGCCGGCTGGCTGTGTTGCGTCTGGATTGCGCGGTAGCCTTCCCAGGCGATGTAGGCCCCAAGCCAGAACAGGCGCATCGCGCGGGGATTGAAGCGGAGGTAGCGATAGGCCCCCGCGTCGAAGATGAACTTGCCGTCTTCGTGGTTGTCGTCGTGGACCTGGAACTCGAGCTGCAGGTCCTTGACCATGGCTTCGAGTTCGGCCCTGCGCTCGGGAGCGCACCCGACGAACAGGTTCAGTGCGGCGGTTTGCACGGCCTTGTCGTTGCGCATGTCGGGCATGGTCATCCTGGATTCAGGCTTGCTGCAGCATTGCCGCCGGTGACCCCTATATAGCCCGGCGTGCCAACAACGGAGTGTAGTCGGCCATTTCCTCCTGGACCAATTTCTGGGTCGACCGCATCAGGTCGCCGCGCAGCAACGGGGTGTTCAGTTCGACAAAGGCCTCGGCAATCGCTGGGCCTTCGTCCATGGCGAGCATGATCGTCAGGATGTGCCTAAGCTACCGGCGGTGTGAGGGGCGTCGAAAAAATGCGGTGACCCAAGAAAGCAGACGGCCCACGAGGCTCAACAGCTCCAAGGCGATGCTCGCGACTGCCATATCGGATAGCGGAGTTTCCCAAAGCCCTCTTAGGGTGCGACGCCGACATTGCCCCCCCGCAATCGGGCGCGTGTGGCCGTGGCGCGGGGCGCCATTACGATCCCACCGGAACCCATTTCAAAAATGTTCAGAAGCTCTCAGTCTGAGACCAGCGTGTGGAAGGACCATCTAGGATTAACGCCACCACGATTTCAGTTTCGAAAGCAGTAGTGACGACGCTCCTCTCATTTTATCAACCACCCTCGAAATCCAGCCACGCTGCTTCGGCACGCAAAGTTCCGCGTCGCGACGATCGCGCGCCTGCACCGCCTGGATGACCTCGGGAGCCATCGCCGTTGCCCATTGAATACGGTTGCCGTTGATCCAGTAATGCGAGCGGCAAGGAAAGCTCCAGTTGCCGACCGACGGTGCCAAAGACACCTTGCCCGCACGCTCGGTGATGCGCCACTTCGCCGGGTTAAGAGGCGTCACGACTTCGCGCTCACACCCGCAGCAGCACAGATGCGATGCGGTCGCGTAGCGCCGCGAAATATACAGGACACCCGGTTCCAGCCGGCCCGGAATGAATTCGACGAATTCCGGCCTGAGGTGCGATGCGCCTGTCATTCGGCACCTTCATGCACGATCTCCCCGGACCCGATCGAGTAGCCGGTGTAGAAGTGACCGCGCGCCTCGCGATAGACCCCGAACAGCTGCTTCCACCGCATGACGGCAAGGGCAGCGTTGAACGCGTTCAGCTCGGCGATCTGGATATTCGTGGCGTACTCGTTGGCCCCGCCATCATCATCGGCATAGGAAATATGAGGGGCCGCCTCTTCGCGGGTTTCCGCCGTGCTGGTCGTCAGGCGCACGATCCCGCCGAGCTGCCCGTCATTGAGCAGCACGCCCATGCCGACGTCCACGAACGGGGTGCCATTGGCCACCAGACGGTGCACGACGGCACGCTTGACGGGTCCCCGGTCGAGGCAGACGAACACAAAGTCCAGCCCGTCGAGCAGCGCGACATTCGACTCGTCGAGGAAAACATGGTGCGCGACGATGCCCTTGTGCATGTTCGAGTACAGGGCCGCGAAATAGGATACCTTCTGCGGCTTGTTCTCAAGGTCCCCGAGCGACGGCGCTCCCGGCGCGCGGAACGCGTTGTGCTGGGAAAAAACATCGCCGTCGATGATCCGGATTTCGGCCGCAGCCGTTTTCGCGACGAGGTCGAGAATGTATGCGCCCGTTCCGCCGAGTCCGGCGATGCCGATGCGCTGACCGGCGATCTTGCCGTTGACCGCCCCGATACCGGCACGGCTCGTCGCCGTGTCGACATACCTGAAGACGCAAGTGTCATCGTCCGCAGGAATGGCCGGATAGGTGCGCGCACCGACGCGGTCGTCGAGCTTGTGGGCCTCCCCCGCGATGCGGGCGATATAGCTCGTCATCTTGTGGTGATAGTCACGGTAATCGGCCTTCGCCGAAAACGTATGCTCGGCCCGGATGCCGTCGCCAAAATCCTGGGCGACGGAGCTGTTCTGGATGGCCGTGATCTTGCTGCCATCACTGTGACAAGGGTGCGCGCCGGTCCAGTAGGCGACATGATCCGTCGGCTTGACGGTCTTGTCGCCGGACAGCTCCAGCCGCGAAATCAGAACACCCAGACGAATGGTTGCCGACGAATCGACATACGGAACGTCCCTGACGAGCAGGTAGCCGCCCCGTATGTCGAGGTCATAACCCTCGTTCTGAAGCCGGAGGAGGTCCGGACTAAGAGCGATTGGTCGACGTGACATCGAATTCCATCCCTTCCTTGATCTTGACGGACTGGCCTTCGACCAGCGTGCCTGCGGGCTTGTTGCCGTGGCCGCGCGTGTACTGGACCGTGTACTGGATGCCGTCGCCGGTCGGCGGGTTCTCGAAGGCCAGGGCGATGACCTCTTCGAAGGTCAGCACTTCCTTCTTCGGCAGCGTCTTCGGGCGGCCATTGACGATGATGGTGACGGTTTTCGGCCGTTCTTCGGGGCGGGGAGCATTCATGGGTTAGCCTTTCTGGCGGACAGCCGCCGGTGGGATGCTCGGTTGCAATTGCGATCTAGCAATCAATTTGATATTATGATCTTTAGAGCGAAATTGCAAGTTCGCAATTGATTTAATTTTCGCAACGGAGAGAGCATGACCGACCGTTTTGACAGCGACGCCTTCTATGTGGCCCTGAACGCCACGCGCCTCAGCCGTCAAAAAACGTGGAAGGACGTAGCCGAGGAGGCCGGGGTCAATGCGTCCACCCTGTCCAGAATCGGTCAGGGCGCGAAGCCGGACGTCAACGGCCTCGCGGCGCTTTTGTCCTGGTCGAACCTCAAGGCAGAATTGTTCATCCGGGGCGGGGAGCAGCAGGAAGCCGAGCCAATCGCCAAGATCACGGCCCTGCTCCGCGCGGACCCGAAACTATCGTCGAACAATGCCAAATTGATCGAGGAGATCGTGATCAGCACCTATAATAACCTGCGGGATAAATGAGTTGAGCTGGCGACGCGGATTCAAAACGGAAGCCAATCGCATCGCACTGCGGGTGCGTGCGCAGATGGGCTTGCCGCCGGAAGCGCCTATCGATCCGGTGCTGGTCTGCGAACGCTATGACATTCAGCTCATCAAGCTCAGCGACCACGACAGACAGTCGCCGTTCCTCAGAACCGACAGCTCCTGCTTTTCCGCCGTGACGGTGCCCTGCGGCCTCACCACCGCGATCGTGCACAACGACTCGCATCATCCCTATCGCCAGCGCAGCAATATCTGTCACGAACTCGCGCACTGTTTTCTGGGCCACGAATGCACCCCGCCGCTGACGCCTGAAGGCGAACGCGCCCGTGACGGCAGCATCGAGGCAGAAGCCAACTATCTCGCGGGCACGCTGCTGCTGACCAATGAGGGCGCATGGCACGTGATGTGCCGCCAGCTCGCTGTCGAAGCACAGCATCTCTATGGCGTCAGCGGCGCGATGCTCAATTACCGTCTGCGCGTGAGCGGCGCGCAAACCCGGTACAGCCGTTCCGGTGCGTATCTGCTTGGCGCGCGCTAGGTCCTGACCGGGATTTCGATCACCGGGCGCAGCGGCTCCAGCTGGGTCGCGTATTTACGAACCACCTGGTCGTAAAAGTCGGCGATGCCCTTTGCCCGCACCGTGACCGCCAGCGCGTAGGGAAGCTTCTCAGCAGGCGTGAAGTTTCGGCCCTCCAGGCGGGCATTGTAGTGGATGTCAAAGCACGGATTTTGCAGGCTCGCCCCCCGGAACTTGCGGGTGGCATGCAGGCAGTTTTCCCACTTCCAC
This sequence comes from Ancylobacter tetraedralis, assembly GCF_014195655.1. GTDB lineage: Bacteria > Pseudomonadota > Alphaproteobacteria > Rhizobiales > Xanthobacteraceae > Ancylobacter > Ancylobacter tetraedralis. The sequence continues at coordinate 4,467 of NZ_JACICD010000014.1, read as the reverse complement.
GCATCCCGCCGCAGTTCCTCTTCATCGCCACCGGTACGGACGCTGGAAAAAAAGCTCTTGGAATCGGCGTGCAGCTGCTCGTCGCTTTTGAACTTTCCGTCGTGAGGCCGGAACGTGACGTCGAGACCCGCCCGCGTGTAGTTGCCCGGGTGGTGGGGATCGGTGAGGCACTTGTAGGACAGCGTGGCGGTGATTTCGGCGTTACCGGTAATTCCGCCCTCCGGCAGCGGGATCGGTGCCCGGATGTATTTCGTCGGCGAAATGTCACCCTGATAGATGACCCTGATCGTATCGTCGTCGCAGACGACAATGTCTTCGAGCGTCTGCGCGACGCGGCCCCAGCCTATCTCTCGGTGGGGATGGTCCGACGCTTCGGTCGAATGGATCAGAAGCGTGCGCACGGCGAGGAGGCCAATGCTGTTGCCGAAGTGCGCCCTGATACCTGCACCCAGGCGCAATGTGCTGGGTGCCGCGAAGGATGTGCCGCCAGTGGCTTCAAGGGCAAGCTTGTTGCCGCCACCGACCACGAGGAACGGTCTTTGCAGCGACCCACCGAACTGCACGAGGTCGGGTTTCATCAGGCCGGGGCTTCGTCCCGGTCCGACCGAACTGTAAGGTGCTCTGGCCCATGTCTCGCCCGGTGAATCGGCGGCACCGACAGCCAGGGCGTTCACGCAGTCAGACGGCACCTGCACGCGGTTGAGGCTCAGCTCTTCATCGCCTTCGCCGTTGTTGCCGACCGCAACGGCGGCAAGCGTGTCTGTGCGCGCGAAGCGGCCATCAAGAACAGCGGTCCACGCGTGAACGTCATCGTCTTCGATGGTGAGAGACGGCCCGATGCTCAGATTGACGAAGTCATAGTGTTTTTGGTCCAGCGCGCTCGTAATGCGACCGAGCACTTCATACAGCTCGTGCAGGTTCTGGCTGGGATCGCCGTCGAGGACCCGGTAGTGGTCGACATTGGAATAGGGCTGCGGGAGCGACTTTGACGGGTCGATCGAGCCGAACAAAAACGCCGATGTCACCCCGGTTCCGTGATTGAGGAAATCGCCGACGGCGGGACCGGTGCCGATGATTTCGTAAGGCGTTGCCCAGGCCGACAGGGGATGCGACGGCGGCAGGCCGCCGTCGAAGATGGCGACATTGATTGAGGGGTCCATAGCGGCGACCGGCGGCAGCTCGACGGCGACAGAAGGAATGCCGGAGGTGCGGAACGCCGGTTGCAGGACACGCAATTCCGGCATCTGCCGGACGGCGCGGACAATGGAGAACAAGGCAATCGATTCAGCGAGCGCGGCCGGGGCCTCCAGCTCGACGAAGCATAGGCCGCCTGCATAGAAGCGGTGGTCCAGACGGGCGTTGACGCCAAGGCCCCGCAGATAACTGCGGAACTCCGGAAGCATGGCACGCTCGCCATCCATGCCCTCGGTGTGAAGGACGACTTCAAAGACGCTATCGCCGCGCGCGGGGATGATCCCCTTGATCTTGTCCGCGACGCTTTGCGCCTTGATCGCCTCCAGCGTCATCAGATCCTTTGCGACCTGCGTTCCTTCCACAAGGCGGCCCATCGACGACTGCCAATTTGCGAACGCCTGCTTGGTCCCCATGACGAAAAGTTCGGTGGTCAGGGCTTCTTCCGGCGGTCGCCCTTTGGAGCGCTGCGCGGGCGTGATGCGCCGCGGCTTACTACCGACGGGAGTCAGGCCTGTCTGGCGGAATAGCTCCGACGGGAAATAGGATTTGGCAATAAATTCCGGGTTCATCACTACGGCGGCAACGGCCTGACCCTGTGGGCAGGCCTGATCCGGCAGGGCCCTGATCTGGCTAACAGTGTCATCGAGCATAGGCGCAAGACGGCTGCGCGCCTGCTGGAACGTATAGGGCGCGATCTTGGGCCCGCCACCAGAACGCACTACGACGTCCTGCGTGAGCCGCTCGCCCCTGCCGAGAAGGAAATTCTGTTTAACCATCGCGCCCACGCCCGCTTATTTTTCCGGAAGGCTTCTTGGCAGTGCGGGCGCGAATGGTTTCCCGCGCGACGCCGGTAACTTCATGGGCCGCGCGCTGCGAAAGGACCCCCGCACTGACAAGCTCTGCCGCAAGCGCGATGCGATCGTTCTTGCTGCCCGACTTGCCGTTGACGAGCCCGACCAGATGGTCGTCAAGAGGCTCGCCCAATAGCGCCGCCTTGCGGCGCACCGATTTCAGCTCGCGGTCGATGTCGCTGAATGATTGTCCTTCAAGCGCGATCGTAAGCACGCGCGCCCAACTCTCTGTCTGCGTGCTCAGCGGCGCGAGTGCGGACATAAGATATGCATGGATCGCATCGCGGTCCGGAAGAGGAAACTCCAGCGCCAGATCGAAACGTCTCCAGATCGCCGGGTCCAGCAGGTCCGGGTGATTGGTCGCCGAAACCAGAAGGCCTGTGGACGGCCAGTCGTCGATTTGCTGGATAAGCACGGTGACTAGGCGCTTCAGTTCCCCTATTTCTCCGCGGTCGTCGCGACGCTTGGCGATGGCATCAAGCTCATCCAGCAGCAGCACGCAGTCGAGCGTCTTCGCATAATCGAGAACGTGCCGCAGGTTGGTGCCTGTACGGCCCAGATAGCTGCTCATCACCGCAGCCAGGTCAAGAATGAGAAGAGGCCTGTTGAGTTCGCGGGCAAGCCAGCGCGCCGCAAGCGTCTTGCCCACGCCGGGAGCCCCGGTGAACAGAACGGTCCGGCTAGGTTCAAGACCGGCCTTTTGAAGGCTCTCTATACCTTTGCGTTCGGCCACCAGCGCATCAAGCGCCGCTTTCACCGAACCTGAATACACCGGCTCGTGGTCCAGCGCCGGATGTTCTTCGATCCGCAACAGATGGAAGCGAGTGTCAATGTCGACGGGAAGGACGGCCTCCGTCTGCCGCCGCAACGGCGAGGCGCGCGTCGGCGACTCGCGCAACAGCAAGGCCAGAGCCGTCGCCATGTCAGGTGCGTTATCCCGATAGCCTTTGGCAAAACGGTGGAGAAGCGCCATCACATCCTGCGGCCGCCCTGACAGCGCTACGCGCGCCAGATGCACCATGTCTTTTTCGAGCTTGTTGTCTGCCGTTGCCACGCGCCGTTTACTCCAACTCAAAGCGAAAGGCAGCATACAATGGGGTGGAAGATTTTCCAATTGAGAGAAATAAAAATCTACCATTAATTTTTAAATCTTTGATTTTAAAATATTTTTTATGGCCTATTCCCTATTCTATCAGGGCCTGACCATGCCGATGAACGGCGCTGTCGTGACATTAACTTTCTCAGGCTTCGTTCGAGAACCCACGATGTTGGCAGTTGGATGGGCGGCGGAAGGTCGGCGATGGCAACGTCGAATTGAGTACCCATCTGCCCAAAATCGAGCCGTCCGAACTTCTGCTAAGGGTCGATTCCGTTGAAACGCCGGGCTGTGAGGCGTGCTGGCACGAAGACGGACTTCGCCGGCGGATGTCTTCCGGTCATGCCGGGCTGATCTGTGGTCCGCTCGGGAGGAGCTTGGCGAGCTTCCGGAGGTTCTGGGCGGTGGCGGAGAGGTAGAACTCGTCCCGAGCCCCGTTGGTCTCCTCAGGCGTAGCCGATCGAGCCTCAAGATGCGTTTGAGGTGCCGTGCGCGCCGTACAAATGGAAGCTGTTGAAAGGACGGGGCACGCCGACCCAGGCAGCGGCTGAAGAACCTGAGGAGATGTCGTTGTATAGATGAGTCCGGGAGTGATGGCTCAACTCCGGCCGCCCCCGTCTTTCTCCGGTCCTGCCACATCCTCGGCGATCTCCTGCCGCAGCTGTGGCCCTTTCGCCAGGCGCCGACCGAGCGCGGTGGTGTAAGCGGAATAGCGCTCGGAGACCTTGGCCCGCGCTGCCCGGGCGGCCGGTTCGGGCAGCGCGGGGGTGGTGGCGAGCCAAAAGCGGATGAATGTGGCGAAGGCCTCTGTCGAGATGCCGAGATCCCGCTCCAGCCGCGAGAGGCGGCGACCGATCTGACCGAGTCGCCGGGCAAGAGCGGCCTCCTGGCGCTCGGCACTGTCGGGCGACAGGAAAGAGGCGATCGCGGCCTGGGCGATCAGGGACATGGACTGGTCGCGCTGGGCGGCGTAGTGCGCCAGCATGTCCATGGTGTCGGGTTCGAGATAGACGGAAATCTGCGCCTTTTTCTTTAGGCCAGCCATGGCGATCACAGCTCCATGCCGTCGTTGGGATTGAGGCTGACCTGCCGCGCGACACCTTGCATCAGTCCGGTCATGCGGCGGTTCCGGGTGGCGACGTCCTCCATCTCGTCGTCGCGATCCGTGTCGAACTCGAACTCATTCTCGATGGGCTGCATTTTCTCGACAGCGTTCACGCGGCTGAGCTCGGGCTGATACCTGTGCTCGGAGCCGGTCGGGTCATCGTCTCGACCTTCGTCCGCGGTGCTCCCGGCCTTACTCTCCTGTGGTGCGGGCACCGGCAG
>NZ_JACICD010000013.1 GCF_014195655.1 Ancylobacter tetraedralis | reverse complement strand
GTCGCTGCCAGGCCTGCAAAGCACAGCTCGCTTCTTCACAAACCAACAAATCCCCGCTGTGGTTACCCCACGGCGGGGTTTTTGTGCGTCAAAATGCGCCCGCGTGCGAAAGGCAGCGTGCCGGCGAGCCAGCGAAACGCCATGCCGTCAGCGGCAGAGATCCGGTTTCTGCCGGCCCCATGAGCGATATCGTGGTGTGCCGACACTCCCTTCATCCATGATCGCAACTGCGTTGGGAGATCGCATACAATCAAAGATATCAGTTCGACGCGACGCCGTGAGCGAAGGTTGTGTTCGGCCGGCAGGCTCCGAATTCGGAGTCGCGAGGCGACGCGACGCGCCGGGAGATCCCAATCGACGCGGCGTGATATGGATGCCGGATGGGACGAGCCGGTGCGCTAAAATGGGTTTCTTATAGAGAAAATTATATTCCCAAAGATTGACGAGCCGACCGCCAAGGCCTAGAAACAAGGCAACCACTCCTCGCTATGGAGGCCCCACGAAAATGTGCGGCATTGTCGGCCTGTTTCTCAAGGATCCGAAGCTGGAGCCCGAACTCGGGGCCATGCTGGCGGAGATGCTCGATATCATGTGCGATCGCGGGCCGGATTCCGCAGGCTTCGCCGTCTATAGTGCCGGCGCGCCCGGCTTCGTGAAGCTCACCCTGCGCGGCCCCGCCGGAACGGATTTCACCGCACTCGGCGCGGCCATCGCTCACCCCATCCTCCCGCGAGACACCCACGCGGTGCTCAGCGTGCCGGTGGCGGAAGAGGCGACGGTGCGCGCCGCACTCGGCCGGCTTGCCCCCGAAATTCGCGTGGTCGGTGCGGGGCAGCGCATGGAACTGTACAAGGAAGTCGGCCTGCCGGCGGATGTCGCCAGACGCTTCAAGCTGGAGACGATGGCCGGCACGCACGCGATCGGCCACACCCGCATGGCGACCGAGAGCGCGGTGACGACGGAGGGTGCGCATCCTTTCTCGACCGGAACGGACCAGTGCCTGGTGCACAATGGCTCGCTGTCGAACCATGCCGGCGTGCGCCGCCGCCTGGCGCGGGAGGGCTTTCGCGTCGACACTGAAAATGACAGCGAGGTCGCGGCCGCCTATCTCAGCTACCGCATGCGCGGGGGCGACACGCTGGGCGAGGCGCTGACCCATTCGCTCGACGATCTCGACGGTTTCTATACATTCGTCGTCGGAACCGAGAGCGGCTTCGGCGTGCTGCGCGATCCCATCGCGTGCAAGCCGGCCGTGATGGCCGAGACGGATGGCTACGTAGCCTTCGGCTCGGAATATCGCGCTCTTGCGGGCTTGCCAGGCATCGCCACGGCCAAGCTTTGGGAACCAGAGCCGGCTAAGGTCTATTTCTGGGATCGTGCAGCATGAACCTCGTCCTTTCCCGCGTGCCGCCCGATGCGGCCACCCATGTCGATCTCGCCACCTCTTCCCTGCGTGAGCTCAACTCCGCGCTGCACAAGCTCGCCCCCGACACCCATGAGACCCTGTGGAAAGTGGCCAACCCGGCCGGCCGCCATGCCATCGCGGCTGGTCTTGACGCGCCGGTCACGGTCGAGATCGACGGGCCGGTCGGCTATTATTGCGGTGGCATGAACAAGCAGGCGCATATCATCGTCAACGGCAATGCCGGCGTCGGCGTCGGCGAGAACATGATGAGCGGGCTCATCCATGTGAAGGGCGATGCCAGCCAGTCGGTCGGCGCCACCGGCAATGGCGGGCTGCTGATCGTCGATGGCAATGCCTCGGCACGCTGCGGTATTTCGATGAAGGGCATCGACATCGTGGTGAAGGGCTCGATCGGCCATATGAGCGCCTTCATGGCGCAGGCCGGCACGCTCACGGTGCTCGGCGATGCCGGCGAGGCGCTCGGCGACAGCCTCTACGAGGCGCGCCTGTTCGTGCGCGGGTCGGTTGCCAGCCTCGGGGCGGACTGCGTCGAGAAGGAGATGCGCGAGGAGCACCGCGCGCTTCTGGCGGCCAAGTTGGAGGCCGCCGGCATCCTCGGCGAGGTCGATATCGGTGAGTTCCGCCGCTACGGCTCGGCCCGCACGCTCTATCATTTCCACGTCGACAACGTGTCGAGTTACTGAGGGTACGGCGATGAACGACCATAGCCATACGCCGCGCACCAAGCCGCGTTACTCCGCGACCTTCGACGAATACACATTGTCGGAAATCCGTCGCGCCGCCGCGACCGGCATCTACGACATCCGCGGCGCCGGGGCCAAGCGCAAGGTTCCTCATTTCGACGACCTTCTGTTCCTCGGCGCCTCCATGTCGCGCTATCCGCTGGAAGGTTATCGCGAGCGCTGCGGCACGGATATCCTTCTCGGCACGCGCTTCGCGAAGAAGCCGATCGCGCTGAAGATTCCGGTCACCATCGCCGGCATGAGCTTCGGCTCGCTCTCGGCCAATGCCAAGGAAGCGCTCGGGCGCGGCGCCTCGGCCATGGGCACGTCGACGACGACGGGCGATGGCGGCATGACCAATGAGGAGCGCGGCCACTCCTCGATGCTGGTCTACCAGTATCTGCCCTCGCGCTACGGCATGAACCCGGACGACCTCAAGCGGGCCGACGCGATCGAGATCGTGATCGGGCAGGGTGCCAAGCCGGGCGGCGGGGGAATGCTGCTCGGCCAGAAGATCACCGAGCGGGTCGCCTCGATGCGCACGCTCCCCGTCGGCATCGACCAGCGCTCGGCCTGCCGCCATCCCGACTGGACCGGCCCGGACGACCTCGAGATCAAGATCGAGGAACTGCGCGAGATCACGGATTGGGAGAAGCCGATCTATGTGAAGGTCGGCGCCGCGCGGCCCTATTATGATACGGCGCTGGCTGTGAAGTCGGGCGCCGACGTGGTCGTGGTCGACGGCATGCAGGGTGGCACGGCGGCGACGCAGGAAATTTTCATCGAGCATGTCGGCATCCCCACCCTCGCCGCGGTGCGCCAGGCGGTGAAGGCGCTGCAGGATCTCGGCATGCATCGCAAGGTGCAACTCATCGTCTCCGGCGGCATCCGCAACGGGGCGGATGTGGCCAAGGCGCTGGCGCTCGGCGCCGATGCGGTGGCCATCGGCACCGCGGCGCTTGTCGCGCTGGGCGACAACGATCCGCACTACCAGGCCGAGTACGAGGCGCTCGGCACCAGCGCCGGCGCCTATGATGACTGGCACGAGGGGCGCGATCCCGCCGGCATTACCACGCAGGATCCGGCGCTGATGGCGCGGCTCGATCCGGTCGCCGCCGGCCGGCGCCTCGCCAATTATCTCGCGGTACTGACGCTGGAGGCGCAGACCATCGCGCGTGCGTGCGGCAAGAGCCACGTGCACAATCTCGAACCGGAGGATCTGGTGGCGCTCACCATCGAGGCGGCGGCCATGGCCAATGTCCCGCTCGCCGGGACCAGCTGGATCCCGGGCAGCAACGGCAATTTCTGATTGCTGCTGAAAAACCCCGCGCTTCGGTGCGGGGTTTGCACGTTCAAGCCCTTATATCTTCGCCGCAACGAGCCCCCAAAGGGGCCGGGGAACAGCACGGAACCGGAATGCACCATGGCAAATGACCTTGCCCATGCCGCCAAAGAGCTCGGCATCAAGTATTTCCTCATCTCCTATGTCGACCTGTTCGGCGGCCTGAGGGCAAAGCTGGCGCCGGCGGCCGCCATTGGCTCCATGCAGCGGGCCGGCGCGGGCTTCGCGGGCTTTGCCACCTGGCTGGACATGTCCCCGGCCGATGCGGACCTGTTCGCGGTTCCCGATCCGGAAAGCCTGGTCCAGCTGCCGTGGAAGCCGGAAGTCGGCTGGCTCGCGTCCGATCTCGTGATGAATGACGAACTGGTGGCGCAGGCCCCGCGCAACGTGCTGAAGAGCACGATGCTGGGTGCCGAATCCATCGGCTACCAGATGAAGACCGGTGTCGAGTGCGAGTTCTTTCTCACCAATGCCGACGGCACCAGGATTTCCGACACCGCCGATAACGCCACCAAGCCCTGCTACGACCAGTCCGCCCTGATGCGTCGCTATGACGTCATCAAGGAGATCTGCGATTGCATGCTCACGCTCGGCTGGGGTCCCTACCAGAACGACCATGAGGACGCGAATGGCCAGTTCGAGATGAACTGGAACTTCGACGATGCGCTGGTGACCGCCGATCGCCACGTCTTTTTCAAGTACATGGCGCGGGCGATCGCCGAGAAGCACGGCCTGCGCGCCACCTTCATGCCAAAGCCCTTCATCGACCTCACGGGCTCGGGCTGCCACATGCACACCTCGCTGTGGAGCGAGGAGGGCGCCAACCTGTTCGAGGATGAGGACGGCGAGCTTGGCGTTTCCGACCTCTGCTACAATTTCATCGGCGGCCTCATCCACTCGGCCGACGCCTTGTGTGCCTTCACCAACCCGACGGTGAACTCCTACAAGCGCATCAACGCGCCGCGCACGGTCTCGGGCGCCACCTGGGCGCCGAATACCGTCACCTATACCGGCAATAACCGCACCCACATGATCCGCATCCCCGATGCGGGCCGGCTCGAACTGCGCCTGCCCGACGGCGCGGCCAATCCTTATCTCGCGCCCGCCGCCGTGCTGGCCGCGGGCCTCGACGGCATCCAGAACCAGCGCGAACCGGGCAAGCGCCTCGACATCAACATGTACACGGACGGGCACAAGGTGCGCGGCGCCAAGAAGCTGCCGCTCAACCTGCTCGACGCGCTGCGGGCGCTGGAGAAGTCCACCGTGCTGCGCAACTCGCTCGGCGCGCCGGTCGTCGATGGCTTCCTCAAGCTGAAGCACGAGGAGTGGAACGCCTATGCGCGCCACCTCACCCAGTGGGAGCGCGATAACACGCTCGATATCTGAGCGTCTGGGCACCGATCATCATCCGGCTGAAGAACGGGCGGGCCCTCAGGGCTCGCCCGTTTTCGCGTCTGCGGCTCAGCTCCTGGGTACCAGTGCGGCGAGCAGCGAATCCTTCAGCGCGCCGCGCGAGAAGTGACGACGCGCATAGTCGATGCCGGCCTGCGAGGCCCGCATCCACGCGTCATCCGCCGCGATCAGGTCAACGATGCTGGCGGCGATGTCGCGCGGATCCTCATGGATCGCGGCGATCCGCTCAAGCCCGTCAATGCCTTCCGCCCCCATCGGCGTCGTCACCAGCGGCAGGCCCATGGCCATGGCCTCGATCACCTTGCTCTTGACGCCGCCACCGAAGCGAAGCGGCACCACCGCGACGCGGGCCTGCCGGTAATAGGCCTGCAGCCGCTCGTCGCTGACCCAGCCCGAAACCTCGGTGTGATCGTCCGCGAGGGCGCGCACGGCCGGCGTCGGGTTGGAGCCTACCAGGGCGAGGCGAGCATCGGGCAGACGCTCATGCACCAGCGGCATCACCTCGCTCACCAGGAACTCGGCCGCATCGACATTGGGCGCGTGGGCGAAACCCGCCACGAACAGGATGAGCTGGCCCGGCGCGGGTGCCGCCCGCTCCTCGAAATGATCGTAGCAGAACGGGATCACGGCCTTGGCCAGCGTTCCCGGTGCGCCGGCCTGGACCAGATCGGCCTCGACCTGCGAGGGGTAGAACACCACGTCGAATTGCCGCCACAGCCGACGTTCCAGCCGCTCGATTTCCTGCGCCTCGGTCATCAGCCGTGCGTCGCCCAGCACATCGGCCTGCCGCTTCATGCGCAGAAAATGCAGGTCGTGGCCATAATAGCTGAGCCGCGCCGAGGTGAGCGTGATCAGCGGCATCAGCACCTCGCGCGCCACGGTCGGCCGACTGACGAGGACATGGTCGACAAAGGCACCGTTCGTCCGCATCCAGTTCTCGAAATTGCCGGGCCAGCGGGCATCCAGCACCTCAATGCCGAGGTCCTGCAGCGGCGGCGTGTAGGTTGCGGAATAGAGCCGGTTTTCCGGCCAGAACTTGACGACCCAGTCCGCCTCGCGCAGCGCGACGAGGAAGCTCATCATCGTGCGCGATCCGGCGTCGCGGTCGGGCTCGGGCACGTAATGGTCGACTACCAGGATCACCGGGCGGTGCCGGGCGCGGTCCCGCGCTCGGGCGAATTCGGCGGGCGTGGCGCAATGCTCGCGCTCCAGCACCTCTTTCCACCGGTTCTTCAGCCTTTCGGTGTTGGTGACCTGATAGGCCTTGAGGCCCGAGTTCACGTCCGTGCCGTGCGAGATGCCCTCGAAATGGATGACCACCGAGCGCGGCTCGTAGACGACCTTGAGGCCGCGCTGGCGAATGCGGAAGGCGAGGTCGGAATCCTCGCAATAGGCCGGGGCAAAGGCCGGGTCGAACCCGCCCAGATCGGCAAAAAGCGCGGCGGCCACCATGATCGAGGCGCCGGATATGTAGTCGACCTCGCGCCGGTAATCATATTCCGGCCGGTCGGGATCGCCGTTGCGGCCGACATTCCACCCCGAGCCGTCGCTCCAGATAATGCCGCCGGCCTCCTGCAGGCGGCCCGTGGGGTAGACCAGCTTGGAGCCGGTCATGCCGATGCCGGGGTCGGCGCGCAGCGGGTCGACCAGCGCGTCGACCGCGCCGGGCATCACTTCGGTATCATTGTTGAGAAACAGCAGAAACTCGCCGCGGCTGGCCTTGGCGGCGGCATTGCAGGTGAGCAGGAAGCCCTTGTTGACCTCGTTGCGGATGACCCGGACGCCCTCGATGCCGCGATGCAGCCGCTCGACCTCCGGCCCGGGAAAGGCATCGTCCATGACGATCACCTCGAAGGGCAGGCGCGGCGGATTGACCGCCAGCGAGGCGAGGCAGCGCATGGTGTAGTCGACCTGGCCATAGGTCGGTACGATGATGCTCACCACGGGCTGCTCGGATGTCGGCACCCGCACCTGGGTTTCCGCGCCGATGGCCGCCAGCGCGTTCTTCTGCTGGATGACACGACGCGGCGTATTGGGCGTCTCCACCCCCGGCCCCAGCGCGGTGGGCCGGGCGACGCGAGGGTCGCGCTTGTCGGCGGAGCGGCGGAATCGTGCCTTGGTGCGCTTGGAGAAGGGAGACGCCAGCCGGGCCGCCAGCCGCAGCATCTTCACGTGAAGGTACCGGCGCAGCGATATCGTCACCTTGGGTTGAGCGGGTCGGGTGGGGGCCCGGAGACCCGCGGCAGCGGAGAGAGGGGCGGCAGTGCCGCCTTCCGGGTTCGTGCCGCGCGCCGCCGGCAGGGCGCTGCTGCGGGCGGCAAACCAGTCGCGGCGGAAGGGTGCCGGCTTCTGCTCGGCGATGCACAGACGCAGTCGCTCGGCTGATTCGGGCGAGAGGAGGCTGCCCTCGAACAGCAGCCGAAAGTGCAACACGGCGCGCTCGATCGCGCTTTTGAGCGGGCGCAGCGGGCGTGAATAGGCGCGGCGCAACTCCTCCGCCAGCCGGTCTCCGGCCGTGGAGACCACCGCCAGACGCTGTTCCGCCCGGCGACGGCTGGTTTCGCTGTCCACCACCTTGCGGCGCAACCTCTCGATGAGCAGGTGCGAGGCCGCCAGATCCGTCGCCGCGCTGCGCGTCTGCTGCTCGGCGGTCAGGCGAGCGGTTTCCAGTGTCAGGCCCAGTGCAACCGCCTCGGTGCGCAGCCGTTCGCTCTCATGGAGGGACGAATCGGGCGCCGGCCCCGGTGCAGCGGCCGCCAGCGCGGGGCGGATATGCGTGTCATAGACGGCACGGCCTTCGGGGATGGTACGGCGTGGCGGGGCGTCGATGCCGATCCGGTCGGCGAATTCCCGCCACCCGGCGGCCGTTTCCGGCCTGCCGTCGTCCCAGAAGGCGAATGGAATGCGACAGGCCGCCGCCAGCATCGCCACCGGCAGCGATGCGGTGAGGACGAAGTCCGCCGTGGCCAGCGCCGCAATGGCCTCGGCCGCCCCGCGCGCGGAGGCGAGGTCCGGCCGCAGCACGACCGCCGCGCCGGCGAGGGCGCGCAGTTCATCGTCGCCGCGCGCGTCGTCACGTGCCGGCACGCAGAGCGCGCTTGCGTCCGTCGCAGCGGGCCACGGACGCCGCGCAAGCGGCCGGAACAGCACGGCGAGCAGTTCAAGCGACACGAGGTCGGCAAGGTCCGGCCGGGCGTCGCGGATCTGCCCGGACGTAATCGGCTCACGATGCGGCGGGTCGCCGTTCGTCGTCAATGTGCTCGTCTCCCCCGGTCGCGGCCTCGTGCCTTCCAGCACCTGGCCGCTCCTCTGACTGTGCTACATGAGAGCGTTGATCGCCGCCTGGATGCAACGTGCTCAGAGAATATTAGATACCGTCGACCCGCCATTCGTCAGCGAGACGGGTATCACGTTCCCGTCGCCGAACCGGTCGGAGAACAGGGGGCGCAGATTGGGGTCCACCAGGAACAGCACGAACCCGCCCCCGCCGGCGCCCAGGAGCTTGCCGCCCCAGGCGCCAAGCTCCTTGCCCTGCACATAGAGATCGTCGATTGCCGAATTTGACACCGAGGAGCCCAGCTGGCGCTTCAGCTTCCAGCCATGGTCGAGCAGCTCGGCGAAGCGCACGACCGTGTTGAGGTCGTCGCCCTGCGCTTCCAGCAGGCTCGCGCCGACCCGCGTCATGTCGTACATCTCGCGCAGATAGCCCTCGTTGGCGCCGGATTTGGTGCGCTGCTCCTGGTTCTGCAACACCGCCGAGGCACTGCGCTGCCCACCGGTATAGACCAGCAGCAGCGAGGAATTGAGCAGGGTGAGGCGGCTCGTGGTCAGCCGCAGCGGCTCGATCGAGAACGAATCGCCGGTGAACTCGTAGCGCGCCAGCCCGCCGAAGGCGGCATGGATCTGGTCCTGCACGCCCACATTTTCCTGCAGGATGTCCTGCTCCATGTGGATGGCCTGCCGCGCCAGCTCGTAGCGCGTCAGCTCGATGCCGCGCATGCGGTTGATGAGGTTGATGAAGCCCACCGTGAAGGCGGAGGAACTGCCGAGCCCCGTACTTCCGGGCAGATCGGACATGGTGGCGATGTTGAGCGGCGCCGACCAGCCATAGAGCTTCAGCGCTTCACGCACTACCGGGTGCTGGATGTCCTCGATCCGCCGCACGCTTTCCGTGGTGCGGTAGGTGACGCGGAACGCCTGTTCGGCGACGGCGGACAGCGGCAGCGCCTGGATATAGACGTATTTGTCGATGGTGCCGCCCAGCACCGCGCCCGGGTTGGAGCGGAAATGGGAGGGGTAGTCCGTCCCCCCGCCCAGGAAGCTCGCCCGCAACGGGGTCTTGCTGATCCACATGTGATGCCTCGACGTTCCGGTCTAAGTCTTCGCAAGATAAGTTGTTGGTCAGATAAGGTCGTGGTCAGATCGACGTCTTGAGCAGGTCCAGCAGCGAGCCGCCGCGGTAGCGAATGGCACGGAGGCCGGCGGCATCGGCGGCCGCCATGTCGGTATCGCTGTCGCCGATCAGCACGCTGCGCGCGCGCTCCACCGGCCAGGCGGCCAGCAGGTCGTTGATCATGCCGGGCCCGGGCTTGCGCCGGTCGCAATCCCGCCGATAAGCATCGACCGTGCCATCCACATGATGCGGGCACCATTCGATAGCGTCGATATGGCCGCCGATCGCGCCGAGCTGCTCCTGCATCGCCGCATGGAAGGACGCGATCGCCGCCTCGTCATAGAGGCCGCGCGCCACGCCCGCCTGGTTGGTGACGACGAAGACGTAATAGCCCGCGGCATTGGCATGCGCGATCGCCTCGCGCGCGTCGGGCATCCAGTCAAGATCCTCGACCCGGTGAGTATAGCCGGCATCGCGGTTCAGCGTGCCGTCGCGGTCGAGGAACAGGGCTGGCCGCATGCGCACGCGCGGCAGTTCCGTCTGCACGCGGGCGAAGGTCTCGGGCACGCCGATATCGATGAAATAGCTGCCCTCCGGCGCCGTCACCGCTGCCACACGCCGCTGCGCCACGAGAAGCGGCAGCGCGTCGGTCTCCAGCGAGCAGGCCACGCCTTCCGGGACGAGGTCGACGATGTCGCGGGTGAGAAGGTAGACGCCGGCATTGATCAGCCCAGCCGTGCCGGCGCGCGCCGCGTTCTTCTCCAGGAAGGCTACCACGCGGTTGCCCTCCAGCGTCACGCTGCCGAAGCGGGCGACATCGGGCACCACTTGCAGCAGCATCTGCGCCGCGAGTGTGGGGTCGTCGGCCCGGGCCGTACGCCAGGCACGGGCGAAGCCGGTGAGGTCGGCGTCGATCCAGGAATCGCCGTTGAGCAACAGGAATTCCGGTTCCAGCCGGTCGGCGGCGAAGCGCAGCGCGCCGCCCGTGCCGAGCGGGGCGGGCTCCACCACCACCTCGATGGAGGCGCCATAAAGCGTGCGGCCGTGATAGGCGGCGACGATCTGCTCGCCGAACCGCCCGGCCAGCAACACGATGCGCGTGATGCCGTAGCGCGCCGTCTGCTGGATGAGGTGGTCGAGGAACGGGCGCCCCGCCACCGGCAGCATCGGCTTCGGGGTCGCGGCGGTGAGCTCGCCGAGCCGGGTGCCCAGCCCGCCGCAGAGGATCAGCGCTTGGGAGAGCAAAGGGCCGACTCGACCAGCGCGCAGATCAGGTGCCCGAGGGTGATATGGGCTTCCTGGATGTGGTTCGTCTGCTTGTGCGGCACCGCGAGGAGCACATCCGACAGCGCGGCCATCGCGCCGCCGCCTTCGCCGGTGAGGCCCATGGTGACAATGCCCATCTCCCGCGCCGCCTCGAAGGCGCGCACGACATTGGCGCTGTTGCCGCTGGTGGACATGCCGACCAGAACGTCCCCCGCGCGGCCGATGCCGCGCAGCTGCCGGGAGAACACGTTCTCAAAGCCGTAATCATTGCCGATGGCGGTGAGCGCCGAGGTGTCCACGGTGAGCGACAGGGCCGCCATCGGATCGCGGTCGAACAGGAAGCGGCCCATCAACTCGGCCGCCAGATGCTGCGCGTCCGCCGCCGATCCGCCATTGCCGCAGAAGATCACCTTGCCGCCGTTGCGCAGCGCCGTCATCCAGGCCTCGGCGGCGGCTTCGATCCCGCCGCTGAGCGGCGCGAGACGCCGGATGACCTGCTCGGTCTCGGCCAGATAGGCAGCGATGACCGCCGTCTTGTCGGTGGAAACCGTCAGCATTCTTTCCCCACGTTCCGGATCCGTACCGGGATTCGCACGCGATCCTTCCGCCTGACCGCGCCTCCTTGACATAGCCGGTTCGCAGGTTTCACGCCAGCGCTCTGTTGGAATGATTAGAGCCTCTCCGATGACCGCCGAAGATCGATATTCAAGTAAATACTTATGTAGTTATCAAATAATAGTCTCAATTTCGTCTGAAGTATCGATATTTCTCTCGAACAATATTGAATTTTGTATAGGAACGTAAGGAGTGAATATTAACGATAATACTTTTGTATACATCGTAATTATGACCAATAATCACGGAATCATCCATATCTTTCGCGCAGAATCGGCTCGCAGGATTCGCTTTATGCCGGGCTCGGGTCGCGCATGCGAGGGACGGGATGTCGCCGGGTGGCATCGAATCGTCGCCACGCCGGCGCGCGGAGAAGCGCCATAGCGGGATGGCGTTTCACCACTCCCCTTGCCTTCTGCGCAGGCGCAGAGAGAGTCAGCGCGCGGCCGATTGCTTCTGGTGCCGTTTGACCAGCCTCTCACGCTTCAGCCGTGAGAGGCGCTGGATCCAGAAGATGCCGTCGAGCTGGTCGATCTCGTGCTGATGGCACACGGCGAGCAGGCCGTCGGCCTCCTCCTCCTGAACCTGACCATCGAGGTCCTGATAGCGCACCCGCACGCGGGCCGGGCGCTCCACCTCCTCGGTGTGGCCGGGCATGGAGACGCTGCCCTCCGCATGGCGCGCCGTCTCCACCGAATGCCAGAGGATGGCCGGGTTGGCATAGAAGCGCACGCTCGTGCCCGGCAGTTCGAGCGCGACCAGGCGCAGCGGCACGCCGATATGCGGGGCGGTGATGCCGATGCCGGGCGCCGCCCGCATCGTGTCGACGAGGTCGTCGGCGAGGTGCCGAAGCTCGGCGTCGAAATGGGTCACCGGCGCGGCGACCTGTCGGAGGCGGGGATCGGGAAAGAGGACGAGAGGGCGAGCGGCCATGCCCCCTGTCTAACCCGCTTGCGCCGCCGCGGGGAGGGGGGCGCAGCCGGCCCCCTTCACGACGTCGTCTCAGGCGGTGGCGGCGAGGGACGCCCGCTTCTGCCCCACGGCACGCCCGGCCGCCGGCGGGGCGGGCAGGCGGGCATGGGCCTCGGCGAGCGGGGCCAGCCGGGCGAGCACCTCGGCCGGGGCGGGCGTGGCGCGTCCCGCCTGCGTGTCGACATGCAGCAGCATGTGCTCGGCGGTGGCGATCTCGCGGCCCTCCGGCCCGGCAAAGAGGCGGTGGAACAGGTGCAGCCGCTTGTCGTCGCTGGCGAGAATCTGGCAGGTCGCCCGTAGCGTCTCGCCGAGCTTGGCCTCGTCGAGGTGCCGCAGGTGGGTTTCCACGGTGTAGTAGCTGTGGCCGGCCTCGACATAGGCGAGGTCGACGCCGATCCGGCGCAGCAGCGCATCCGTGGTATCGCCGAACACCTGGAGATAGCGGTGCTCGGTCATGTGACCATTATAGTCGATCCAGGCGGGGGATACCCGCGTCTCGACCAGCGCCAGCGGTGCGCTCGCGTCCGGCGCGTCCGGCGCCCGGCGATCTCCGGCGGCCGACCATAGCCGTCGCTCGAAATCGGCCAGCAGCTTGCCCGCGCCCCAGCCCTCGCCCTCGCGGCTGGCCTTGAGCGCCTGCACGATGCCGACCAGGTTCTCGTCGCGGATCCGCTCCAGCTCGCGGATGGACAGGCCGTCCGCCTGCGCATCCGACTGCGCGCCGATCTTCTCCACCAGCGCGTCGTCGAGGTCGACCACGTCGGTGAGCTTGCTCCAGGGCCATGCGAGGCACGGGCCGAACTGCGCGAGGAAATGGCGCATGCCGGCCTCGCCGCCGGCGATGCGGTAGGTCTGGAACAGGCCCATTTGCGCCCAGCGCAGGCCGAAGGAATAGCGGATCACGTCGTCCAGCGTCTCGACGTCGCAGATGTCGTCCTTGATCAGCCACAGCGCCTCGCGCCACAGCGCCTCCAGCAGCCTGTCGCCGACGAAGGCCTCGATCTCGCGGGCGATGACCACGCCCTTCATGCCGATGGCTTCCAGCACCGCCTTCGCTTGCGCGATTGTGCCGGGCGCGGTCTCGGTGCCGCCGACGATCTCGACGAGGGGCAGCAGGTAAACCGGGTTGTAGGGATGGGCGACGAACAGCCGTTCGGGATGCGCCAGCCCTTCCTGCAGGTCGGACGGCTTGAGGCCTGATGTCGAGGAGCCGATGAGCGCTTCCGGCGGCGCGGCGGCGTCGATCTGCGCCAACACGCGGCGTTTGAGGTCCAGACGCTCGGGCACGCTCTCCTGCACCCATTGCGCCTGCGCCACCGCTTCCGCCACGGTGGCGCAGAAGCTCAGTCGCCCGCGCGGGGGCAGTGGCGCGCCGGTGAGCAGGCCATAGGCGCGCTCGGCATTGGCCAGCACCTCGGCGACGATCCGCTCGGCCTCCGGGTGAGGATCGAACACCTTCACATCGATGCCGGCGAGCACGAAGCGGGCGATCCACCCGCCGCCGATGACGCCGCCGCCGATGCAGGCGACGCGAGAGAGGGGGGCGAGAGAGGAGGGGGAGCAAGGGGGAGGTGTCGTCATGTCCATGTCTCTCACGAGGTCCTGTCTCTCAGCGCTTCACGAGTTTGAGCTTCGCGCGCACGTCCGCCGGACCGAGGATGCGCGCGCCCATGTTGGTGACGACGCTGGCCGCCTTCTCCACCAGCTGCGCGTTGGTGGCGAGCTGGCCCTTGCCGGCATAGAGGTTGTCTTCCAGCCCGACGCGGACATTGCCGCCCGCCAGCACGGCGGCGGCGGGGTAGGCCATGGCGTTGCGGCCGATGGAGAAGGCCGAGAAGGTCCAGCTCTCGGGGACATTGTTGACCATCGCCATGTAGGTGTTGAGGTCGTCCGGCGCGCCCCAGGGAATGCCCATGCAGAGCTGGATCAGCACCGGGTCCTCGATCAGGCCTTCCTCGGCCAGCTGCTTGGCGAACCAGAGATGGCCGGTGTCGAAGGCCTCGATCTCGGGCCGCACGCCCAGCGCCGTCATCTGCCGCGCCATCTCGCGCAGCATGGCGGGCGTGTTGGTCATGACATAGTCGCCGAGGCTGAAATTCATGGTGCCGCAATCGAGCGTGCAGATCTCCGGCAGGCACTGCGCGACATGGGCGACGCGCTCGCTCGCCCCCGCCATGTCGGTGGCCGCCGCGTTGAGCGGGAAGGGACTCTCGACCCCGCCGAATACCAGGTCGCCACCCATGCCGGCGGTGAGGTTGAGCACCACGTCGACCTCCGAATCGCGGATGCGGTCGGTCACCTCGCGGTAGAGATCGACCCGGCGCGAGGCCGCGCCGGTTTCCGGATCGCGCACATGGCAATGCACGATGGCGGCACCGGCTCGGGCCGCATCGATGGCGCTTTCCGCGATCTGTTGCGGTGTCACCGGCACATGCGGCGACTTCGCCACCGTATCCCCGGCGCCGGTGACGGCACAGGTGATGAAGACCTCGCGATTCATCGAAAGCGGCATCGAAACCTCCACGCTTGCCGAGCCGGAGCTTGACGGCAAAGCGCCGATGTGACGCAACTTGATCCGCAGAGCATTTTTCCTTTTGCGAAACCGCCGTCGCGATCGTGTTTCCATGATCTTCGCCCATTCCAACGAGCCGCTCGACGTCACGCTGCTGCTCTTCTCCGGGCTGTCGCTGCTCTCGCTGGCGGCGACGCTGGACCCGATGCGCGGGGCGAACCGCGTGCTCGGCCGGCCCGCCTATCGCTGGCGGCTGACCTCGATCGACGGGGCGATGCCGGTGGCGAGCTGCGGGCTGCCGATTCCGGTGGACGGCGCGTTCGACCCTGCCGTGCGCCAGGACGCGCTGGTGCTGGTGGCGGCGTTCGATGTCTCGACCCATGCGTCGGCGCCGGTGCTCAAGGCGATCCGCATGGGGGCCAAGCGCTCGGCCATTGTCGGCGGCATCGAATCGGGATCGTGGCTGCTCGGCTATGCCGGCCTGCTCGACGGGCGCCGCGCCACCACGCATTGGGAGGATCTGGAGGATTTCGCCGCCCGCTTTCCCCATGCCGACGTGCAGCCGGATCGCTGGGTGGTGGACGAGCCGGTCTTCACCACCGGCGGGGCGACGCCGGCGCTCGACTGCATGCTGGCGCTGATCCGCGCGCGGCAGGGCTATTCGGCGGCGCTCGATGTGGCGAGCCTGTACATCTATGAGGAGGTGCGCACCGGCTCGGACGTGCAGCCCATCGTCTCGCTGGGGCGCATCCGCCAGCACGAGCCGCGCGTGGCCGAGGCGATCCGCATCATGGAGACGCATATCGACCAGCCGCTGACCATCGCGGCCGTTGCCCGGCGGGTGGGCGTGTCGACGCGCAGCCTGGAATCGCTGTTCCTGCGCACGGTGGACGTCGCGCCGGGCGCCTATTACGTCACGCTGCGGCTCAACGCGGCGCGGCGGCTGGTGCTGGACACCAACCTGCCAATCGCCGACATCGCCGAGCGCACCGGCTTTTCCGCCATCGCCTCGCTGTCGCGCGCGTTTCGCCGCCAGTTCGGCCAGCCGCCCTCGGCCGCACGAAGGGCCCGGCTGTGACGAACCGGGCCCTTCGGTTTTGTCGATCCGGCTGTCGGCTCAGAGGCCGAGCCCGCTCTTGACCGCAGCCGTGCCGGGCTTGCCGTCCAGCGTGGTGACGCCGGCGAGCCAGCGCTCCACCGCCGCCGGGTTGGCCTTGAGCCAGGTGCGCACGGCGACATCCGCGGTCTGGCCCTTGTCGAGTATGTCGCTCATCAGCTGGTCTTCCATCGCCACGTCGAAGACGAGGTTGGTCAGCAGCTTGCCGACATTCGGGCAGTCCTTCACATAGCCCGGCCGGGACAGCGTCACCACGGTGGCGCCGCCGTCATGGGGGCCGAACACGTCATTGCCGTCGGCGAGGTAGGTGATCGGCATGTTGACGTTCATCGGATGCGGCCGCCAGCCGAAGAACACCACCGGCTCCTTCTGGCGGATCTTCTGCGTGACCTGGGCGAGCATGCCCTGCTCGCTGGATTCGACGAGGTCGAAGCCCTTCAGGCCGAACGTGTTGTCCGCGATCATCCTGGTGATGGTGTTGTTGGCGCCGCTGCCCGCCTCGATGCCGTAGATCTTTCCGCCCAGCTTGTCCTTGAACGTGGCGATGTCGGCATAGGTCTTGAGCCCCGCGTCGTAGGCGGCCTTGGAGGTGGCGAAGCCGATGCGGGCGCCTTCGAGATTGGTGGCGACGATGTCGATCTTGCCGGCCTTGACCAGCGGCACCTGCGTCGGCTCCTGCAGCGGCATCCAGTTGCCGAGGAACACGTCGCGGTCGCCGTTCTCCAGCGCCTTGAAGGTGATGGCGACCGAGAGCACCGAGACTTCCGGCTTGTAGCCGAGCCCGTCCAGCAACTGCCGGGCGATCTCCGTGGTGGCGGTGATGTCGGTCCAGCCGACATCGGAAAAGCGCGGCTTGGCGCAGGTCGCCGGATCGGCGGCGAAGGCCGAAGACGACAGGAGCGTCGCGGATAAGGCAGCACAGGCCACGAAAAGGCGTGAAATCATTGCTGTTCCCTCGTGTTGGCGATCATGCCGTTGACACCGGCACCGCAAGGAAAAGCCTACCCCCCGCATCGTCAGCTGATTGACTGCATTCGAAGTCCACATGACCGAATGCGCAGCCAAGCCTCGCCGGGCCGCGCATTCGGTGCACGCCTGCTTCAGGCGCGCGCCGCCGCCGGCGCGTGAGCCTCGTCGAGGCCGAACGCGGCGGCGATCAGCTCGCGCGTATAGGCGGCGGCCGGGGCGCGGAACACCTCGTCGGTGGGTCCCGCCTCCACCAGCTGCCCCGCGCGCATCACCATGATCCAGTCCGACAGCGCGCGCACCACCGAGAGGTCGTGGCTGATGAAGAGATAGGACAGGCGGTGCGCGCCCTGCAGCCGCCGCAGCAGGTCGACGATGTCCTTCTGCACCGAGCGGTCGAGTGCCGAGGTCGGCTCGTCCAGCACCAGCACGCGGGGCTTCAGAATCACCGCGCGGGCGATGGCGATGCGCTGGCGCTGTCCGCCGGAGAATTCGTGCGGGTAGCGGTTGCGCAACGCCGGGTCGAGGCTGACATCCTCCAGCGCTTCCACGGCGCGCCGCTCGCGCGCCCGCCGGTCGAGCTCGGGCGCATGCACGCGCAGACCCTCGGTGATGATCTCGCCCACGGTCATGCGCGGGGAGAGCGAGCCGAACGGGTCCTGGAACACGATCTGCACCTGCCGCCGCAGCGCCCGCAGCGATTGCGCGTCGATCGCGTTCACCGGCTCGCCGAACAGGCGGATGTCACCCTGCGCCTCGATCAGCCGGATCAGCGCCCGCCCCAGCGTCGACTTGCCCGAGCCGGATTCGCCGACAATGCCGATGGTCTGGCCCTCGCGCAGCGTGACGCTGACATTGTTCACGGCATGGATGACCAGCGGCGGGCCGGCAAACAGGCCGCCGCCGATCCTGAACGTGACGTTGAGGCGCTGCGCTTCCAGCACGATCGGCGCGTCGGGCGGCGGGGGCGCCTTGGTGCCGGTCGGCTCGGCGGCGAGCAGCATGCGCGTGTACTCGGCCCTCGGCGCGGTGAGCACCTCGCTCGCCGGGCCTTCCTCCACCACGAGGCCGTGGCGCATTACCGCCACCCGATCGGCGAAGTGCCGGGCGAGGCCGAGATCGTGGGTGATGAAGACGATGCCCATGCCGAAGCGCCGCTGCAGCGTGCGCAAGAGATCGATGATCTGCGCCTGCACCGTCACGTCGAGCGCGGTGGTCGGCTCGTCGGCGATCAGCACGTCCGGCTCGGCGGCGAGCGCCATGGCGATCATCACGCGCTGGCGCTGGCCGCCGGAAAGCTCGTGCGGATAGGCATCGAGCCGGCGGGCGGGATCGGGAATGCCGACCAGGGTCAGCAATTCCACCGCGCGCTGGCGCGCCGCCCGCCCGCTCAGCCGCAGATGCCGGGTCAGCGGCTCGGCGATCTGGTTGCCGATGGTGTAAAGCGGGTCGAGCGAGGTCATCGGCTCCTGGAAGATCATGCCGATCTTCGCGCCGCGCACCTCGTTCAGCGCGGCTGCCTTCAGCCCGAGAATCTCCCGGCCGCGATAGCGCACGCTCCCCGTGGCGCGGCCGTTCTTGGCCAGAAGACCCATGGCGGCCATCATGGTCTGGCTCTTGCCGGAGCCGCTCTCGCCGACCACGGCGAGCGTCTCGCCGGCATGCAGCGCGAGATGGATGCCGCGCACCGCCAGGACCGCGCCATCCGGCGTGTCGAAGCCGACATTGAGGTCGCTGACCTCGAAAAGCGGCGTACTGTCGGGAGGCGAGCGGTCGGAAGATGAGCGGCTGGGGGACAGGGTCGCTTCCATCTCAGCGGTCCTTCGGGTCGAGCGCATCGCGCAGGCCATCGCCGAGGAAGTTCAGCGCGAACAGCGTCGATGTCAGGAAGAGCGAGGGGAAGATCAGCAGCCAGTTGGCCGAGGGGATGTTCTTGGAGCCCTGCGCGATCAGCACGCCCCAGCTGGTGAGCGGCTCCTGCACGCCGAGGCCGAGATAGGAGAGGAAACTCTCCAGAAGGATCACCTGCGGCACCAGCAGCGTCATGTAGACCGCGACCGGTCCGAGCGTGTTGGGCACCACATGCCGCCACAATATGCCGGCGGGCGAGACGCCCATCGCCATCGCCGCCTGCACATATTCCTGCCGGCGGATGGAGAGCGCCTGCCCGCGCACGATGCGGGCCATGTCCAGCCATTGCACCGCCCCCACCGCGATGAACATCAGCACGAAGTTCCGGCCAAAGAACACCACCAGCATGATGACGAGGAAGATGAAGGGTAGCGAATAGAGGATGTCGACGAAGCGCATCATCACATCGTCCACCCGCCCGCCGAGGAAACCGGAGGCCGCCCCATAGGTGACGCCGATCAGTACCGCGGTGAGCCCGGCGAGCAGGCCGATGGCGAGCGAGACGCGCCCGGCGATCAGCGTGCGGGTGAGCAGGTCGCGCCCGGTATTGTCGGTGCCGAACAGGAAATAGTGCCGGGCGACGGCGGCGCTCAGGGTCATGGAGAGCCCGTCCGGCGCTGTCGCCTCGATGCGCGGGTCGAGGAAGCTCGGCGAGCGCTCGAAATAGCGCAGCACGCGCGGATCGACGGGGCGCGCCGACCGCACGGTGACGCTGACGCGCTCGTCCTGTTCATGCCACTCCACGAGATCGACCCGCATGCGCTTCACCACATCCTCCAGCGCGCCGGCGATCTGGTCTTGCTTGGGGTAGGGGGTGAGGCTGGGCGGCACGCGCACATAATCGGTGTAGATGGTCGTGTAGTCGTGGCCGGTGACCAGCGGGCCGATGAGGCAGGCCAGCGTCATCACCACGAGATAGACGGCGCTGACCACGGCGGCGCGGTTGGCGGTGAGCCGGCGCCACGCATCGCTCCACAGCGAGCGCCCCTTGGCGACCGGCGGCGGCGCGGCGGGGCTGAGCGACGGCCGGGGGGCGTCGCCGGCGGCAGGAACGGTGATGTCACTCATAGCGCACCCGCGGATCGACCAGCGCATAGGCGAGGTCGACGAGAAGGTTGAAGACGATGACGAAGACCGCGATCACCACCACCGTGCCCATCACCAGCGTGTAGTCGCGGTTGAGCGCGGCATCGACGAAGTAGCGGCCGACGCCGGGAATGGCGAACACCGTTTCCACCACGACCGAGCCGGTCAGCAGCGCCGCGGCGGCAGGGCCGGCATAGGAGATGATCGGCAGCACCGCCCCGCGCAGCGCGTGCTTCACCACCACCGAGAAGCTGGTGAGGCCGAGCGCGCGCGCGGTGCGGATATGGTTGGCGCGGAGCGCCTCGATCATCGCCCCGCGCATGAGGCGGGCGACGATGGCGATCTGCGGTAGCGCCAGCGTCAGCACCGGGCCGATCTTGTTGACCAGCGCGCCCCCGCCCCAGCCGGCCACCGGCACCCAGGCGAGCGTCAGCGCGAATACCAGCTGGTAGAGCGGGGCGATGACGAAGGTCGGAATGGTCGAGCCGGCGGTGGCGAGCGCCACCACGCCATAATCGACCCCGCGATTCTGCCGCAGCGCGGCGAGGATGCCGAGGATCGAGCCGATGATCAGTGCCAGCAGAAGCGCGGAAGCGCCGAGCTGCATCGACACCGGCAGCCCGACCCGGAACAGGTCGGCCACGGTGAAGTCCGGCAAATTGTAGCTGGGGCCGAAATTGCCGTGCAGCAGGTCGGCGAGATAGTTGAGATATTGCCGCCAGAGCGGCGCGTCGAGCTGGTAGACCCGCTCGAGATTGGCCTTCACCTCGGCGCTTAGCCCGCGTTCCTGGCTGAACGGCCCGCCCGGGGCGACGCGCAGCAGGAAGAAGGAGAGGGTGACGATCAGGAACAGCGTCGGGATGGCGGTCAAGAGCCGCCGCAGGACGTAGCGTGCCACGGGGGTCGTCCTCGTGCTGGCAGGCGCGGCCGGCGGCGCGGGATGGACGGGTCCCGGCCGCCGGCTTTGCCGCGGAGAGCGGTCAGGCGGTCACTTCGACAGTGATCACTTCGAGATGAAGCGCGAGGGGTGAACGTCCATGACGTTCGCCTGCCAGCCCTTGAGCTTGGGCGACACGATGTCGTGGTAGCTGTAATAGAGCAGCGGCAGGTTGCCGAGCTGGTCGATCAGTTCCTTCTCGGCCTCGGCCAGCTTCTTCATGCGCGCGGCCGGATCGCCGCCGGCGGCTGCGGCCTCGTCCATCAGCTTATCGAAGGCGAGGTCGTTGAAGCTGGAATAGTTGTTGCCGCTTGCCTTGCGCGAGATGCCGAGGAAGGATTCCGGGTCCTTGTAGTCGGCGATCCAGCCGGCGCGGGCGAAGTCGAAGTCGCCCTTCTGCTCCAGATGGCCGTAATGGGTCTTGGTATCGGTGTTGACCAGCGTCACCTCGATGCCGAAGGGCTTGAGCTGCTCCTGGATGGCCACGGCGGTATTCTTGTGGTTTTCCGAGGTATTGTAGCGGATTTCCAGCTTCAGCGGCTTGTTCGGGCCGTAGCCGAGTTCGTCGAGGATCTTCTTCGCCTCGTCCTCGCGGTCGATCTGCGAGGTCTTGGCATAGTCGGCCTCGGCGGGGGTGTAGCCGTCAATGCCCGGGGGCACCATGGAATAGGCCGGCAGCATCGAGTTCTGCCACACCTTCTCGGCGAGGAAGTCGCGGTCGATCAGCAGCGAGACGGCGCGGCGCAGCTTCGGGTTGGTCCATGGCGCCTTGTCCGTCTTGATGGCGTAGTAATAGGTGCCGAGATACGGGCCGATCTTCACCTGGTCGCCGAACTTCTTCTTCAGGTCGGCCAGCTGCTCGGTCGGCAGGTCGTCATTGGAATCCAGTTCCCCGGCCTCATAGCGCTTGATGGCGGTGGAGCGATCCTCGGTGGGGATGTAGTTCACCGCATCGAGCTTCACGCTCGCCGCGTCATGAAACTTGGGGTTCTTCGACAGCTTGATGTGGTCGTTCGGCACGAACTCGGACAGCGTGAAGGCGCCGTTGGAGACGAGGTTGCCGGGCTTGATCCACTCGGCGCCGAACTTCTCGATCGAGGCCTTGCTGACCGGGTAGGTCGCCTGGTGGGTCAGCACCTCGAGAAAATAGGGCGTCGGCGATTTCAGCGTGATCTCGAGCGTCTTCGGGTCCACCGCACGCACGCCGAGCGTCTCCGGCTTGGCCTTGCCGGTGTTCACTTCCTCGCCGTTCTTGATGACGTAGAGCATGGAGGCATATTCGGCGCCGGTGGCCGGGTCCTCGAGGCGGCGCAGTGAATAGACGAAGTCCTCGGCGGTCAGCGGCTCGCCATTCGACCAGGTCGCGTCGGGCCGCAGCTTGAAGGTGTAGACCGTGCCGTCGGGCGACACCGTCCAGCTCGCCGCGGCGCCGGGAATGAGATTGGCGGTGGCGTCCTGCATCACCAGACCCTCGAACAGGTCGCGCAGGATATGCGCCTCGTAGACGGTCGAGGTCTTGTGCGGGTCCAGCGATTCCGGATCGGCCGAATTGCCGCGGTTATAGACCATATCCGCCGCCGCCGGCAGGCTGAACGCGGCCAGCAGGATGGAGGCTAGAAGGGTGGATCGGAAGCGGGATCGGTTCATTTTGAACTCCCTTTCTGGAAGAGGGGGCCGGATTGCTCAAACGTAAAGCATGGCGCCAGATTGAGCGAAAGGCCGCCACCCCCGGCGGCTGCCGGGCTGACGTAGCGTCGAACAGGATCTACCCTCGGTCGGTCTTTCGCAATCGCACGATGCGCCTCGCGGGGGCGGGGCCAGCCCTGTGGAAGCCGGGGTTATGAAAGCTTCCGGCGTGAGACGCGCGGTTTTAGTTCGATTGTCTATGGTATTTTAGTAGTTTATGGCGACGGTGATCCGAGTTGTCGGCCGTCGTTCGAGGTCAAGTCGTGCCGTTCGAACTGGAAAGGTAGATGATTCGATGCTCCTCGGCTGCGGAAGCTGACGCCGTGCCGTCGTCGTTTTCAATTCGACGGCTCGTTTCGTGGGCCATGCGGGGCCGAAAGACTGGCGCGTACCTTTCCCCCAGCTTGAACGCATGGGGAGAGCGCGGCGACGGACCGCCGCGAGCGTTCGCCGCCATGTCCCTCGGCCGGTCTGCATGCACTGCGGGGCTCTCGCCCTTCGGTGCCCGGCTGCGAAAACCAGGAGCACGGATCATGGAAGACCTTTCCCGCCGCACGCTATTGGCGCTGAGTGCCATGGGTAGCGCGGCCATCGCCTCGGGCACCGCCAGCGCCGCCACCTTCGGCAATCCCGACCAGCCGCCGGAAGGCGCGATCAACTCGACGCCGGGCGCCCTCTCCGATCCCGGCCCGCAGAACCCGGCACTGCAGGCGCAGCTCCCCGCCTTCCAGAACCCCCCACCCACCGATGTCGGCAACATGCCGATGATGTGGTCCTCCTTCAACATCATGCCCAAGCGCATCCAGGCCGGCGGCTGGGCACGGCAGATCACCGCGACCGAATTTCCCGCCGCCAAGGAGGTCTCGGGCGTCAACATGCGGCTCGGGCCCGGCGGCATCCGCGAGATGCACTGGCACCTCGCCGGAGAATGGGCGCTGATGACCAATGGCCGCTGCCGCATCACCGTGCTGGACAAGGACGGCCACCCCTATGTGCGCGACGTCGGGCCGGGCGACCTGTGGTTCTTCCCCGCCGGCTATCCGCATTCGCTGCAGGGGCTCGGCCCGGAGGGCTGCGAATTCCTCATCGTGTTCGACGATGCCTTCCAGTCCGAGTACAACACGCTGCTGCTGACCGACTGGTTCGCCCACACCCCGCCCAAGGTGCTGGCGCAGAATTTCGGCGTCCCGGAAGACGCGTTCAAGAACATCCCGCTGCAGGACCTGTGGATCTTCCAGGGGCAGGAGCCGCCTCCGCTGGCGGTCGATCAGGCGGCGGTGGCCTCGGGCGGCGAGCCGCCGGAGCCCTTCACCTTCTCGCTCGGCGGCACCAAGCCGGTGCGGGACAACGAGGCCGGCACGGTTCGGCTGGCCGATAGTCGCACGTTCAAGGCCTCGAAGACCATCACCGCCGCGCTGGAGACCCTCAAGCCCGGCGCGCTGCGGCGCATGCACTGGCACCCCAATGCCGACGAGTGGCAATACTGGATCAAGGGCCGGGGCCGGATGACGGTGTTCAACACCGGGCCGCGCGCGCAGACCATCGACTTCCAGGCCGGCGATCTCGGCGTGGTGCCAAAGAGCCAGGGCCATTACATCGAGAATACCGGCACGGAGGAATTGCAGTTCCTCACCATTTTCCGGGCTCCGGAATACCAGGAGGTCGACCTCGCCGACTGGCTCTCGCACGCCCCGCCGGAGCTCGTCGCCCAGCACCTCAGGATCGATCCGGCGGTGATCGCCCGTTTCCCGACAGGGCAGGTCGGCATCCAGCCGCGCGGCTGAAGCGCCCGCGTGAAGATGGGGCCGCCCCACGGGGCGGCTCGCGTCACGAACGGCCCGGCGCGGTCGCGAGGGCGCGGTTGTCGGTCTCGACGGAGACGGTGGCGGTGAGGCCGGCCACCAGCCGCGCCGGATCCGCGGCCTCGTCGAGCGCGATCCGCACCGGAACGCGCTGGGCGAGGCGCACCCAGCTGAAGGTAGGGTTGATGTTGGCGAGCAGCCCGTTGCCCACCGTGCGCTCGCGATCCTCGATGCCGGCGGCGATGCTCTCGACATGGCCGCGCAAGGGCGTGTCCTGTCCCATCAGGCGGATCGACACCGGCGCGCCGACATGGATGCGCGCCAGCTTGGTCTCCTCGAAATAGCCCTCGATCCGCACGGAATCGGTGTCGACCAGCGCGAGTTCGGCCTTGCCCGCGCTCACATAGTCGCCGGGCCGCAGGTTGAGATTGGCAATCGTGCCGTTGACCGGCGCCTTCACGTCCGAGCGTTCCAGGTTCAGCCGCGCCAGCTCGCGGTCGGCCAGTGCCTGGCGATAGGCGGCGGAGGCCTCGCTCTCCGACATCCGCATCTGCTCGGTCTTCTGGTCCGACACCACGTCCTTGAGCTGCTCGTAGCGCTGGCGATCGCGCGTGGCCTGCTCCAGCGCGGCCTTGCGCCCGTCAAGGGCCGCCTCGGCCTGTTCCAGCGCGATGGCGAAGCGGGCGCGGTCGATGCGGAACAGCACGTCGCCCTGCTTCACCGCCGCGTTGTCGCGCACCAGTACCTCGCTGACGAAGCCGGTGACGTCCGGGGCGACGCCCACGATGTCCGCGCGCACCTTGGCATCGCGCGTCCACGGCTCGTCCATGTAGTGCGACCACAGCCCGCGCCCGGCCCCGAGCGCGGCGAGGACGAGGGCGAGCGTGGCGAGGACGCGGAGCGTGCCGCGCAGCGAGAGGGTCATGACAGCCACCATTGGGACAGCAGGGACAGGCCCTGCAGCAGGACGACATAAAGGGCGACGTCGAACAGCCCGCGATGCCACACCAGCGCATAGGCGCCGAGAAAGGCCAGCACCCGCCGCACCACGAGGCTCACCAGCAGCGTCGCCAGCATCAGCGCGAGAAGGTTGGGAATGTAGACGCCATAGAGATCGAGTTCGCCGGTCATCGAGCTACTCCGCGGCCATCAGCATCGGTTCGCTTCGCCGCGCCGGCCGGAAATCGCCGGCAGGACCCGGCCTGTCGGGAAAGAACACCCGCCGCAGCCCCACCAGCGCGTCGAGCGTGCGCCGGGCTTCCCCGCCCTCGCGGGCGGCGACGAGGCGCAGCGCCTCATCGAGCGCGTCGCACAGTTCGGGCGGCGCGGGCACCATCCGGCGGGTGGCGGCGCGCTGGCGATAAAGCGCGGCCACACCCGCGAGCACCGCGTCGATCGCCGCGCGGTGGGGCGCCGTGAGGTGGGGAGCGGCCATGGCGCGCCGGGTCTTCTGCAGTTCGACGATGTTGAAGCCGACCCGCACGTCGGCGAACCCGTCCACTCGGGCCAGTTCTCGGTCGTCGATCGCGGCGAGGCGCGGGATGAGCTGGCCCAGCCGGTCGAGCAGCCGGCCGGCGAGCGTGGCGTGATCGCCGCGCTGGCGCCCGGCCGCGGTCTCAGCCAGATCCGCCCAGCCGGCGCGAACCAGCCGGTGCGCGGCGATCTCCGCGCCGAACGGGCGAGTGGCGAGCGTCCACACGAAGGCGAAGGTGAGCCCGGCCATGGCCGCCAGCCCCTCATTGGCGAAGCTGCCGAAATCGACGCTGTAGCGGTTCTGCATGGCCACGAAGGAGGCGGTGTTCACCGCCATCAGCATGGCCAGCATGGTCAGCTGCGGGCGCGGGATCATCAGCCCCAGCAGCAGGAACGGCGGCGCGAAGACCAGCACCAGCATCTCGAAATCATGCACCAGCGGCAGGATGGCGAAGAGATAGACGCCCGAGACCAGGATGCTGACCCCGCTCCAGATCGCCATGGAACGGATGAACGGCGCCGGCCGGTCCATCGCCGCGAAGAAGGAACAGGCGACCGCGGTCATCATCACCGCGCCCGCCCCGTTCCCCCAGCCGCTGGCGATCCAGAACGCGCAGGCCGCCAGCGTGGCGAGCACGCAGGAACCGGCGGAGAACAGCATCAGGCCGACATCGTAATGGCGTGCCGGGCCCACCACCTTGCGATGGCGGAAGCGCGGCCGCCATGGGCCGGCATGCCGGCCGCGCGCGATGGCGGCGTTGAGGCACAGACAATCGCTCCACAGGGCGAGGATCTCGCCGAGCCGGTCGAGCGCGCTGGTCCTCATCAGGTCGTTCCAGTCGGCCGGTTCCTGCGGCCGCAGCGCCGCGATGGCGGCGATAAGCGCGTCCACCTGCGCGGGATCCGCCGCCGGCGGCCCGGCCAGAAGGTCGGCCGCGCGGTTCAGCAGATCCACGAGATCCGGCGGGAGGAGGCCCCCCTGCGCCTTCAGCGCGTGCAGACGGTCGGCGAGGGACGAGAGCAGCGGCAGCAGCATGAGCAGCCGGCCGCGCAGTTCGCGCGCCTGGGGCACCACGTCGCGCGTGGCGGCGTCATAGGACAGCTGGCTGATGATGAGGTCGAGCCCGGCAATGTCGGCGGCGAGCTTCTGGCGGCGCAGCGGCGTCGCCGGCAGCGCGCCCTCGCCGCGCAGGATTTCCCCCGCCCAGGCAGCGGCATCGCCGAGCACGCCGCGCAGGCGCGCGGAAAGCGCCGTGCCAACGCTGGTGGGAAACACCACGGTGCCGACCAGCGTGGCGCAGGTGATGCCGATGATGATCTCCTCGCTGCGCGCCAGCGCGACGTCGAAAATCTGTTCCGGCGTGCCCACGACCGGCAGGGCGATCAGCGGCAGGCTGTAGCCGGCGAGCATGAACACATAGCTGCGCGGCGTGCGGTCGAGCATGGAGACGTAGAGCAGGCAGCCGGTCCACAGCGCCACGACGAGGCAGAGCAATTCCGGCGCGTTGACGAAGAGCGGCACGAAGAATACCGCCGTGCCCGCGCCGATCAGGGTGCCGAGCGCACGGTAAAGTCCCTTGGAACTCGTCGCGCCGGCCAGCGGATTGGCCACGACATAGACCGCCGCCATCGCCCAGTAGGGGCGGGGCAGGTCGAAGGCGAGGGCGATGTAGAGCGCGAGCATGGAGGCGAGAAAGGCTTTGCCGGAGAACAGCCAGTCCCGCCATGGCGGCAGGGTCACGGCAGCGCCTCCTCGGGCGAGCGCACGGATGTCTCGTCGAACGCCTTGAGCACCCGCAGCGCGGCCTCGAGGTCCGCGTGGTCGAAACCGGCGAGGACGCGCGCCCGCACGCCGACCAGCATGTCCTCGATGCGCGCGGCGAGCGCGTCGCCCGCCGGGGTGAGCCAGATGGTCTTGGCGCGCCGGTCGGTGGGGTCGTCGCGGCGCTCGATGAGGTCGGCGACGGCAAGCTGGTCGAGCAGCCGCACCAGCGAGGGTCCCTCGATTCCCACATGGCTCGCCAGCGTAACCTGCCGCACGCCTCCACCCAGCCGGCCGGCCCAGAGCAGCGGCGCGGCGCAGGCTTCGGAGATGCCGTAGGATTCCAGCTCGCGCTCGGCGCAACGCCGCCAGTGCCGCCCGGCCTGCAGAAGCTGCGCGGTCAAGGCGCGCTGGAGCGCCATCAGATCGGGGGGCGGAAGATCATTCATGGCTAATTGATAGGAAGCGAATTATTTTAATGCAAGTAGGTTGGCCGCGCTGCGGGCCGGGTCACGCGCCGATCACGCGATCGTGTCGCAGGCGATCGATGCCGCGTCGGCGTCTGGGGTAAAGCTGTGCTGTCGCGCCCCTTGCCCGCCAGTGGCGGGCCCCGGCGCCGGGCCTGTTTTCCTGTCGATATTGGTAGCGTGTGATGAAGAAGATCGGTTTCCTGTCATTCGGGCACTGGACGCCCTCGGCCAATTCCGGGACGCGCTCGGCGGGCGAGGCGCTGCTGCAATCCATCGAACTCGCGGTGGCGGCCGAGCAGCTGGGCGCGGACGGCGCCTATTTCCGGGTGCACCATTTCGCCCGCCAGCTCGCCTCGCCCTTTCCCTTGCTGGCGGCGGTCGGCGCGAAGACGAGCCGCATCGAGATCGGCACCGCGGTGATCGACATGCGCTACGAGAACCCGATGTACATGGCCGAGGATGCCGGCGCCGCCGATCTCATTTCCGGCGGCCGCCTCCAGCTCGGCATCAGCCGCGGCTCGCCCGAACAGGTGATCGATGGCTGGCGCTATTTCGGCTACGCCCCGCCCGAGGGGCAGAGTGATGCCGACATGGGCCGGCGCCACGCGGAAGTGCTGCTGGAGGCGTTGAAGGGCGAGGGCTTCGCCCAACCCAACCCGCGCCCTATGTTTCCCAACCCGCCGGGCCTGCTGCGGCTGGAGCCGCATGCGGAAGGCCTGCGCGAGCGCATCTGGTGGGGCGCGGGCTCCAATGCCACCGCCGTGTGGGCGGCCAAGCTCGGCCTCAACCTGCAGAGCTCGACGCTCAAGGATGACGAGACCGGCGAGCCCTTTCACCTGCAGCAGGCCGCACAGATTCGCGCCTATCGCGAAGCCTGGAAGGAGGCGGGGCACACGCGCACGCCGCGCGTCTCGGTGAGCCGCTCCATCTTCGCGCTGGTGGACGAGCGCGACCGCCTCTATTTCGCCCGCTCGGGCCAGGAGAGCGACCATGTCGGCTTCATCGATGCCAGCACGCGGGCGATCTTCGGCCGCTCCTATGCCGCCGAGCCGGATCGGCTGATCGAGCAGCTGAAGCAGGACGAGGCCATCGCGGAGGCCGACACGCTGCTGCTGACCGTGCCCAACCAGCTGGGCGTCGCGTATAACGCCCATGTCATCGAGGCCATCCTCACCCATGTCGCCCCGGCGCTCGGCTGGCGCTGAACGCGGGACGGCCGGCCGGTTGGCGGGCTGCGCCCTTCACCTTTGCCGCGAACCGCGCTAGCAGCAGGGCCGGCAGGCGAGGGATGCGATGATGTTCGAGACGGCGGCTACTCCCGAGGCGGCCATCGACCGGCTGGACAGGCTCTACCGGGCGGCACGCGAGGCGCTGCGCGGCGACCTGCAGCGCTTCTTCGAGACCGGGCAGGCCCCGACCCTCGAGGAACGGGCGCGCTACCGCTACCCGCTGCTGCGTGTGACGCACGAGCCCTACCTCTCCCCGATGGTGAAGAGCCAGCGGGGCTATGCGAAATTCGCGGTGTCGGGCATCCACCAGACCAGCGTGACCCAGCCGGCGGAATTCCGCGCCTACCTGCTCGACCAGCTGACCCCGCTGGTCGCCGAATATGGCGCGCGGATCGAGACCGGCATCAGCCACCAGGAAATTCCCTATCCCTACGCACTGGAGGGGGGCGACGAGCTTGGCCGCGGCACGGTCACCGCGTCCGATCTCGCCCGGCATTTCCCCACGCCGCTGCTGTCGCTGGTCGGCGACGAGATCGCCGACGGCACGTTCGATCTGGTGGAGGGCGAGCCGCGCCCGCTGGCGCTGTTCGATGCGGTGCGCACGGATTATTCGCTGCGCCGCCTCGTGCACTATACCGGCACGGACTGGCGGTGCTTCCAGTCCTGGATCCTGCTCACCAATTATCACCGCTATGTCGACCAGTTCGTGCGCGCCGGCCTCGCCGAGATCGCGGCGGGCACCGCCGAGGCGCTGGTGACGCCGGGCGGGGTGCGGATCGACCGCGCGGGTCTGGACGGAGACGCGGTGGAGCGGGTGATGAGCGCGCCGTGGCACCGCTACCAGATGCCGGCCTATCATCTCGTGCGGCCGGGTGGGCAAGGGGTGACGCTGGTCAATATCGGCGTCGGCCCGTCCAACGCCAAGACCGTGACCGACCACCTCGCGGTGCTGCGCCCCCATTGCTGGCTCATGGTCGGCCATTGCGGCGGGCTGCGGCAGACGCAGGTGATCGGCGATTACGTGCTGGCCCATGCCTATCTCCGGCAGGACGGCATCCTCGACGAGCTGGTGCCCCCCGACATCCCGATCCCCGCGCTGGCCGAAGTGCAGGTGGCGCTGCAGCAGGCGGCGGCGGCGGTGACGGGCGAGGTCGGCGAGCAGCTCAAGCGGCGCCTGCGCACCGGCACCGTGGTGACGCAGGACGACCGCAACTGGGAACTGCGCTGGACCCAGGAGCGCCGCCGCATCAACCTCTCGCGCGCCATCGCGGTGGACATGGAATCGGGTACCATCGCCGCCCAGGGCTACCGGCTGCGCGTGCCCTACGGCACGCTGCTCTGCGTCTCCGACAAGCCGCTGCACGGCGAGATCAAGCTGCCCGGCGCCGCCAACGCTTTCTATGAGCGCGCGGTCAGCGAGCACCTGAAGATCGGCCTCGCCGCGCTCGACAAGCTCAAGGAAGCCGGCGCCAGCATCCATTCGCGCAAGCTGCGCTCGTTCGACGAGCCGCCCTTCCGCTGACGCGGTGTCTTCACGGGTTCCAATAGGCGCGGTCGGCGATGGGCGAGACATCGGGCGGCGCCTTCCCGGCGGCCAGCGGGTGGATATTGGTGTAGTCCTCGCACAACGTCATGTACCAGAGCGTGCGCGCGCCGGTCTGCGGGTCGACAATGGCGCGCACATAGGCGCCGTCGCGCGTGTCGTCATGGCCGGGTGCGGGAGCGAAGCGGGTGCGCGGGGAGATGTCGAAGCTGCCCTCGACCGGGGCGCTGCAGCGCCCGCGCTGGTAGAGTTCGCGAGCCAGATCGGCCGCCGGCCGCCCGCTGCGCGGATGCACCCAGCCCTCCCGCGCCCATTTTTCCCAGCGCGACAGGCCGAATTCGCGGGTCCAGTAGGTCTGCTCCATCTGCATCGTCTCTCCCGGCGAGAGCCCGTCGCGGCTGACCTGCGCGAAATGGCTGGAGACGATGGAGGCCAGCTCGCGGCCCGACTTGTAGCGCATCGGCGCGACCAGCCAGGTGGTCAGCGCCCGCCGGTAGCGGGTGGGGCAGGTGGCCGAGAGCTGGGAGGCCGCCCCGGTGGCGAGGCGCCCCTCGAACACGCCGAAGCCGGTCGCGCCCACCGCGGGCACCGCCGCCGGGCCGATCACCCAGCCGCGGAAGAAGCGCCGCGACGAGGTGCTTCCGTCCCGGCATAGCGGCGTCTGGTAGATGGATAGCGCCACCGGGCTGTAGCTGCCCATGATGAAGCCGTAGCCCTCGTCATACCACTGGATCGAGGCGCCGCCCTCGCCCGCCTCGCCGGGGCGCCCGCGCGTGCCGGCACAGGCACTTACCGCCACGTTGAGGGTGGAGGAGACGATGCGTGTCGTGCCCTCCCGCGCGACCGGCCGGTTGAGCTTGGCGACCGTGCCGCCATCCTCGCTGCAGCCATTGCCGGGGTTCAGGAAGTTGCGCAATTCATAGGGCGGCGTCTCGCCCGGCCTTATGTCGCGGCGGCGCGTGCAGGCGGCATCGCCCGGCACGAGCCCTGGCAGGATGCGGTCGCCCGCATCGACGCAGACATCCATGATCATGAAATCGGCGATCGGCACCGGCTCGGCCGCGCGCACCGGCGCGGCGAGCGGCAGTGCGAGGCAGGCGATGAGCGCCGCTCCCGAATGAAGGCCCTTCCGCATGATGTCCTCCCTGGCCCCCCACGGACCCCCTCGAACCTTCCGCGGCGGGCGGGGCGTGATGCGCTCACGTCCCGTCCGACATCGTCGTCGGCTTGCGTGGTTCGCCGGCCGATCAGTCCGCCGACCACGTCACGTCGTTGGTGCGGACGAGCGAGCTGATCATGAGGGCCATGCGCAGGAACTTGGTGAATTCCGTGCCGGGCGCGTTCGCGACATAGACGATGTCGCCAACGCGGACCGGGAAGGCGCGGGCGATGAAGTAGCCCGAGGGATCCTTCAGATTCAGCCGGTAGATGACCGGCACCGCGCTGTTGCCGGAAAGGTGCGGCGAATCCGGGTCCATGGCCCGCACCACGGCCGCCTGCTCATAGCGGAAGATGAACACGCCGCTGGGGTCGGCCTGCGCGTCGATCAGGCCGCCGGACGAGCCCACAGCCTCGGCGACGGTGAAGTCCTCGCGGTCGATCGCCACC
The DNA here is from genome assembly GCF_014195655.1 of Ancylobacter tetraedralis. GTDB lineage: Bacteria > Pseudomonadota > Alphaproteobacteria > Rhizobiales > Xanthobacteraceae > Ancylobacter > Ancylobacter tetraedralis. The sequence continues at coordinate 71,862 of NZ_JACICD010000013.1, read as the reverse complement.
TCGCCCGCGCCCTTGACCGCGCCGAGCGCGGTGAAGGTCTGCGGCCGGCGGAACACGTAGACCGTGTCGCCGGGCTGCATGAAGATGTCCTCGGCCGGGCTGGCCAGCACGGCGGAAAGCTGCATCGTCGCGGCGCGCGAGCCGCGCGTCACCCGCACGAAGGTCTCGTGCGGCGGCGCCTTGATGCCGCCGGCCTGGGCGATTACCTCGAGCAGCCGGTCGCCCTTGACGTTGAGGTTCACCCGGCCTGCGCCCGTGAGGTCGCCAACCACCACCACGGAGGCGGAGGTCTGCTGCGGCAGGGTGACAAGCACCTGCGGCTCGATCGCCTTGCCGGTGAGGCTCTTCTCGATGCTGCTGGCGATCTCGCTCGGCCGCTTGCCCACCACCGGCACCTCGCCGACATAGGGCACCTTGATGCGGCCGTCGCGATCCACTGTCTGGGGCGGCAGCGTCTCGCTGCCCGAGCCTGCCTCGACCGCGCCGCGCCCGCCGAACAGGCCGCCGGAACTGGCTTCCCAGATCGAGACCTGCACGACATCGCCCACGTTCACCCGCGTCTCGGGGGCCGGCTTGCGCGCGCCGAAGCTGCTGGCAAGGCTCGCCGAGCGCCACAGGCGCATGGCGTTCACCGCCTCCGCGTTGACGTCGATGATTTCATAGTCGATCGGCTCCTGCGGCTTCATGACCTCCTGGGTCGTCGGCCCGGAGCCGGGGAAAAACACGCAACCGCCGAGCATCATGCTCAGCAGGACAAGGCCGGCAATGCGGACCTTCGGACCCCGGATAATCAAACCAATCGATCCTTATGGCTTTCATGCAGCTTAACTAAGCCGGATCGGGGTTATCAATTCTATACTTCAAGATCAAATCGGCTCGCAAAATCAATATGTGTGATCGTTATGGCACATAAGAAAATGCATGTAATCTTGAAATATACGATAATACCGTCATTGATATACGTAAGGTAAGGCGCGACTACTATCACCGGAAGGAGCCGGCACCGGTGCTCAGGCCGGCGCCGGCTCCTGCGGTCGCTCACTCGGCCGCGAAGATCGCGCCCGCGCCGGTACTTGCGGCGGTGTTGGCCTGGCGGGCGAAGAAGTTGCGTTCCGCCTTGAGCGCGCGGCGGGCGGCCTGGATGCACTCCTTGCGCTTCTGCACGCTGAGTTCCTTCCACGCGGCCTGGTCGAATTCCACGAGGCGGCGGGCAACGAAACGTTCGAGTTCGCGGCTGATTTCGGGAAGATCGCTCATGTCGGCTCCTTCAGGTTGGGGCTGGGGCATTCCCGGCCGAGGGGGAGGGGGTGACTTCAGGCGGGCGGCCCGAAGGGTTCGTCGATCAGCCGCTCCGCCTCGCTGTCCTCATCCTCCAGCGCGTCGTCCGGCTCGGCGGCGGCGCTGGCGTCGAGGGTGCGAAAGAGCCGGATGGCGTCGCCGATCCGCTCGAACATGTGCAGCCGGCCCTCGTGCAGCACGGCGCCGATATCCGCGAAGCGGCGCAGCATCTGCGGCGAGCGGGAGGTGAAGATGAAGCTCGCCTGCATCCGGCGCGCCTGCACCAGCTCGACGCAGCGCGCGCGGAAGGCGCCGGCCCCGCCGAACAACACCTCGTCGGCGAGGTAGATGTCGAAGGGCAGCGCATAGGAGGCGGCGAACAGGAAGCGGGCGCGCCGGTCGCGGGTGTAGCTCTGCAGCGGCTGGTCGATCGCCTCCTCCAGCTGGGCGAAGCGGGCGACGAAATCGGCTGCCGCCTCGCCGTCGAAGCCGTTGACGCGCGCCACGAAATGCAGGTTCTCGCGCCCGGTCAGCGCGGCGTGATAGGCCTGCGTCGTCGCCACCGGCGGCGATATCGCGCCATGGCGGCGGATCCGGCCGCGGTCGGGCAGGGTGGAGCCGCCGATCAGCCGGATCAGCGTCGATTTGCCGGCCCCGCGCGCGCCGAGGATGCCGACCGAGGCGCCGCGCGGAAAGGCGGCGTCGAGATGTTCGAACACGCGGGCCTGCCCGTGCGGGCCGCGATAGCCCTTGGCGACGTCGCGCATCTCCACCGCCATCATACCAGCCTCGCGCGGAACACGCGTTCGAGCGCCAGCCCGATCAGCAGCGAGACGATGCCGAAGCCGATCAGGTAGGTGCGGTCGAGGGTCAGCGTGGGATAGGTGAGGTAGAAGCCGGAGCGGAACCATTCCAACCCGTGCAGCAGCGGGTTCCAGCTGATCCAGTAGCGGATGGCCGGGGGCATGAAGTCGGGCACGAAGAACACGCCGGACAGGAAGATGAGCGAGCGCGAGAACACGCCGTAGACCACCGCGTAAAGCCGGAAGAAGGCGCCGATCACCCCGTTGATCAGCCCGACGCCGATGGCGAGCAGCGCGGTGGCGGCGAAGCCCTGGATGGCCAGCATCGGGCGTACCGGGATCGCGTCCTTGACGCCGGTCGCATAGATGAAGGTGAACAGCAGCATGGCGACGATGAGCAGCGTCGCCGTTTCCAGCAGCGCCCGCGCCACCATGATGTCCAGTGGCTGGATGGGGGTGAGCGCCCGCACCAGCCCGCTCGCGCGGATCGCCCCGGTGGTGCGGCCCGAGACATGGGTGAACAGGAAGAAGGGCAGGATGCCGGTGCCCAGGAACAAGAGCAGGCTGGTGCCGAATTCCGGCCGCCGGCCGATCAGCGAGAAAATGCCCATCATCATGGTGAGCTGCAGGATCGGCTCCAGCAGCGCCAGCAGGTAGCTCAGCCGCGAATGCACCGAGCGCAGCCGCATCTCGCGCAGCATCAGCGCGAGGATGACGCGCCCCTGCGTGCGCAGGCCCGTGGCGATCTGGCCGGGGCGCAGGCGGCGCGGCGAGGCATCGAATAGCGGGTTGAAGGTCATGGCGCGCGCTTTCCGCTCAGGCGACATGGTCGCGGATGGAGAAGAACACCATCACGCTGACGAACCAGAGCGCGCCGGCCGCGAGGAAGATGATCAGCGTGGTCATCAGGCGCTGCGGGTAGAGGCTGGCCTGCGCCCGCGCCGGCTGCACATAGGTCGCGACATAGGTCTGCTGCGCGGCCGCTTCCGAGCGGGCCAGTTCCAGCGCCGACAAGGTGGTGTCGTAATATTTCTCGGCGAACTGCCGGCTGAGATCGACATCCTCGTAATTCGACAGCACATCGGACAGAACCGGCGCCGCGCCCGGCATGGCGCTGGCGCTGGCGGTGGCCGGTGCGCCCGCCGTCGCCGCGCCGGCTGCGCCGGTCTGGGCGGCCGTGGCCTGAATCTCGCGGTTGCCCTTGCCGATTTCGCGCTCGATGGCGGTGATCTGCTTGGCCGTGGCGGCGATGCGGCTTTCCAGCACCTTCACCGTCGGCGCGTTGGGATCCATGTAGGTGCGCAGCGAGGCGAGCTGCGACTGCAGCCCGGCCAGTTCCCCGCGCAGTTTCATGGCGAGGTCGAGCGTGCCGCCGGCGGTGCGGGCCGCATCGGGCGTCTGCTCGGTATCGCGGAACTGGCGCAGCGCGCCGCGGGCATCGCGCAGGCGCTGCTCGGCGCGCGAGACGTCGGATTCGGCGAAGCGCACGGCATCGATGCGGGCGCGGGCGGAGATTTCGTTGATGAGCTTTTCGCTCTGCTTCACCAGCGTCGAGGCGATCGTATAGGCGTCGTCGGGGGTGAAGGCGCGCACCCGCACCAAAGCGAGGCCGGTGGCGAGGTCGAAGGAAGCGTCGATCATCGACTGCCAGTAGCTGACGAGATTCTCCATCGTGTCGTCGCCGGTGAGACGCGAGAGCCTGTCGACGCCGGGCCGGTCGAACATGGCCCGCAGATCGAGGGTCTTGCTCAGATCCTCCACCGCCTGGCGGCTGGTGAGGTAGTCGACGACGAGGAAATTGTCGGTATAGCCGCCCGCGCGTGCCGCCGCGCCGAGCGCGGTGCTGGCGGCGCTGGCACCGGCCGGTGCGAAATCCTGGCTGCGTACAGCGAAGCGGAATTCCGAGAGGTACTGGTTGGAGACGATGAGGCCGTAATATAGGCCGGCGGCGAGGGTCGGCAGCGCCACCATCAGGAAGAAGGAGGTCCACAGGCCGATCGAGCGGCGTTGCCGGCGCTTGCGCGGCAGCCGCTCGGCGAGATCGGCCACGTCGAACTCGGGCAGCGCGAAGGCGTCGCGCTTGGCCACCGGCCGCGCCGCCGGCTTGGCCCGCGCCCGCACCGGCTCCGGCGTGGCTTCCGTCAGCGCATGCGGCAGCGACCGCGCGGTCTTGGCCTTGGCCGGCGCGCCGGGCGCCGGCTCCAGCGGGGTGTCCCTCGCCATGCCGAGAAACGGGTGCAGCTTACTCATCTATGCAACCTCCACCGTAAGCGCCACGGACCCAGCCATGCATGAATTTCGAGTATATTTCAAATATTGGATATATTTGATTCGTATATCGATATTATACGTTCGATCGAGACAGTATTTTTATCGTAGATATGATCAGATTGATTGTCTAGTCTCGCTGCGTCTTTCACATGAATACATGAAGCGTGATGTTCGATCTGATCACTCCAGGCATGACAATATCCATCCCTCTGGTGATGCTGGCCGCCGCCGCGGGGTTGGACCGGCTGGCGACCCCGCGCCAGGGGGTGGGCGTCCGCGCCCCGCTGGCGGCGTGGGGCCTCGGCGGGACGGTCGTGCTGTGGCTTTGGCTGCTCTGGCTGGGCCTGTCGGCGCGCCCGCTCTTCGCGGCGGTGGCGGCGCTGGTCACGCTCGGTGTGTTCGTGACGATCTCGCGCGTCAAATACGCCTATCTGCGCGAGCCGCTGGTGTTCAGCGATCTCGGCTTCCTGATGACGCTGATCCGCCATCCCGACCTGTTCTATGTCGACCGCCGGAGCGCGGCCGGCATCGGCCTCGCGGCGCTCATGCTGATCGGCGTGATCGCCGGCTGGACGTGGTTCGAGCCGCGCCAGTTCGGCGCGCTCGCGCAGATGGGCGTGCTCGCCCTCGCCCTGCTGGTCGCGGCCGTGCTGCTGGCGGCGGCGGGCAGCCTCGCGCCGATGCTCGCCCGCCTTGCGCCGTCGCTGCTGGAAACCCCGCCCGAGCAATTCGTCGCCAGGCTCGGCCTCAGCGCCTCGCTCGTCGCCGGCTTCGCCCTGTGGCGCCGGGATGGGCGGGTGGAGCGGGGGGATCTGCCGGTCGCTCCCATCGCTGTGAACGGGCGCTACCGGGCGGTGGTGATGCTGCAGATGGAATCCTTCGCCGATCTGCGCCGCTATGGCGTTCCGCTCAGCTTGCCCAATCTCGAACGGCTGCGCCCCCGCGCGCTGGCGCAGGGCCGGCTCGATGTGTCGTGCTATGGCGCCTATACCCATCGCTCGGAGGTGGAGATGCTTACCGGCGTGCCGTTCGCGCGCCAGCGCATGGACCGTTTCGATCCCTATCTGCGGCCCGAGCGGCTCGCCTCCGCGTCGCTGGCCGGGCTTCTCGCGACGGCGGGATGGCGCACGACCTTCATCCATCCCCACGATGCCCGCTTCTTCCGGCGCGACCGGGCGATCCCGCGTCTCGGCTTCGCGCGGTTCATCGGCGAGGATGCCTTCCAGCCCGCCGACCGCTATGGTCCCTATGTCGGCGACCGGGCGCTCGGGCGGCACATCGCCCGCGAGATTTCCGCCGCGGCGGAAGCCGGCGAGCCGCTGTTCCTCATGTCGATCTCGATGGAGGCGCATGACCCTTACGGGCCCGGCCGCCTGCCCGCCATCGACGAGCCGGTCGCCCAGTATGCCCACCACCTCGCCAACGCCGATGCCATGCTCGGGCTGGTGACGGCGGCGCTGGACACGCTGACCGACCGCGCGCTGCTGGTGTTCTATGGCGATCATGCCCCGCTCCTTCCCGGGCACGCGGCGCTGGCTGAGGACCGAGCCACCGACTACCTCGTGCTCGAATGCGGTTGGGCGGCGGCGAAGCCGAAGGAGGGGCGGGCGCCCTCCAGGCGTTCGCCGGCGGAAATCAACGCCCTTGTGCGTTCCGCGCTGGTGGCTGGGCGCCAGGACGGCGCGGGCAGCGGCGCCGGCGCGGGCGCGGCGACGGCCTCGATGAGGCGATCGACGATCGAGAAATGATCCGACCAGCGCGGCATGCGGATATGTTGCAGCGCCTGTAGCTGCTCTGCCCGCGAGGAGGAATCCGGCCGCGCGTATTCCTCGATCGCCCGCGCCCAGCCGAGCCCGTCGATCGGGTCGAGATAGCGCGGCGCGGTTCCCGCGATGTCGCGGAAAGCCTGGAGATCGGAGCAGATCACCGGCACCCGCAGCGCCATGGCCTCGAAGAGCGGCAGGCCGTAGCCCTCGGCGAAGGAGGGGAACAGCACGGCCTGCGACTGCTTCATCAGCCGCCGCAGGTGCACGTCCGGCAGCCGGTTGCACTCCAGCACGTGGTTGCCGAGCTTCTCGCACCGCTCGATGATGTCGATGACGTTCTCGTTCTCCCAGCCGCGTCGGCCGACGATGATCAGCTTGGGCGCCTTGGGTCCCAGCTTCTCCACCAGCGCGCGCCAGGCGTGCAGCAGCACGAGGTGGTTCTTGCGCGGCTCGATCGTGCCCACCGTGAGGAAGAAGGGGTGGGCCGGCGCCTCCACCGGCGCGTCCATGCCGAATTCGTCCTCGATGCCGAGCGGGCTGACGATGCTCGCCGGCACGCTCATGTCGTTGCGTTCGGCGAAGGATTTCAGCTGGTCCAGCGTGTGGTGCGAATTGGCGATGATCGCCTCGGCCGAGCCGAGCACGGTGCGCATGCGCGTCTCGTGCTTCTCCGCGTCCCCCGGCCGGACATATTCGGGATGGGTGAGCGGAATGAGGTCGTGCACCAGATAGATCGGCTTGAGCCCGTGGCCGCGCACCATGGAGCGCACGCCGTTGATCGAGTTCAGCCCCTCATGGGAGACGTTGAGATAGACCGCGCCCTTGGAGCTGCGCCGCCGCAGCAGGCGCGGCAGCAGGTTGACCGGCGACAGCAACCGCTTGAGCGGGGGCATCATGTCCGGCAGCGAGGAGCGCGCCGGGGCGGCGTCGAGGGTGGTCAGCACGCCGGGGGTGAGGTCGAGGAAGCTCTCCACCGCGACAAGCTCGCGCCGGGTGATCTTGCCTTCCGACTGCTTCCAGCGGCTGGCCAGCGCATCGACGAAGCCGGCCACCGTCTCCGCGTCGAGATACCAGGTCGAGGCGCGCAGGCGGGCGACGAAGGCGGCGTCGTCCTGATAATGCCGACTGCCGAGCAGATGACGGGCATAGGCGAGTTCGACCCGGTCGATGCCTGTCGGGGTCGACTGCGACGAGCGCCGCAGCAGCCGGGTAATGTCGAGCACGACCTTCATTCTACTCTCCCCACGCTGGCGGAAGCGCCCGCGGCGCCGCCTCGCCATCCACCTCGCCGCCGAGCCCGAGCTCGGCGAGGAAGCGGCTACTCTCGTCGAACGCCTCGGTGAGGAGGCGCACGGTCTCGTCGAGCTGGGCGCGCTGGTGCGCGGCGGTGATGAAAAAGCGCAGCCGCGACGAGCGGTGCGGCACTGCGGGATGGATGATCGGCAGCGCGTTGACGCCGTGCGCCAGCAGCCGTTCCGACAGGAGAACGGCTTTCAGCGAGTCGCCGACCATGACGGGGATGATCGCGTGTCCTTCCGCCGTGCCGGTGGCAAAGCCGGCGGCCTGCACCGCATCAAGGAAATGGCGGGAATTGGCGCGCAGCGCCGCCACCCGCTCGCCTTCGCGCTCCAGCACATCCAGCGCGGCCAATGCCGCGCCGGCGGCGGCGGGCGGCAGGCCGACGCTGTAGACGAAGCCCGGTGCCGAGGTCTTCAGCACGTCGATCAGCGCCTGCGGGCCGGCGATATAGCCGCCGCAGGAGGCGAGCGACTTGGACAGCGTGCCCATCCAGATATCGACCAGCGCGGGATCGAGGCCGGCCTGCTCGGCAATGCCGCGCCCCTTCGCGCCCAGCACGCCGACGCTGTGCGCCTCGTCCACCATGAGCCAGGCGCCGAAGCGCTGCTTCAGCGCCACCAGCCGCGCGAGGTCCGGCGTGTCGCCATCCATCGAATAGAGACCCTCGACGACGATGAGCGCCCGCCGCGTCCGCGCGGAGGCGGGGGAGGAGGCTCGTTCGCTCGCCAGCATCCGCTCCAGCGCGGCGAAGTCGTTATGGGGGAAGGAGCGCCGCGTGGCGCGGGCCAATTCGGCGCCGACGATGACGCTGTTGTGGATCAGCGCATCGTGGAACACCACGTCGTCCGGGCCGAGCAGGCTGCCAATGGTGGTGACGTTGGCGGCATGGCCGGAGACGAACACGACCGCGTCCTCCGCCCCGTGCAGCGCGGCGAGCCGGGCTTCCAGCGCGCGGTGGATCGGCCGTTCGCCGGCCACCACACGGCTCGCCGAGACGCTGGTGCCGTACAGCTCCATCGCCTCCCGCGCGGCCCCGCTCACCTGCGGGTGGCCGTTCAGCCCGAGATAGTCATAGGAGGCGAAGTTGATCACCTCCCGTCCCTCGATCCGGCTGAGCGCGCCGGCCCGGCCCTCATGCGGGCGGAAGAACGGGTTGGCGATGCCCAGCGCCTCGCCCGTGGCGCGGATGAAGCGCAGCTCCTCGAAGCCGGGCAGCGTCTCGAAGGAGGCGTCGTAGAGCGGGCCCTCTTCGGCCTGCGGTGCCGCGTTGTCCGCCGGGCGCTGGCGCATGCGCGCCAGCAGGGCGGCCTTGGCCGCGGCGTCGAGGCGGATGCCGTCATGCACCGTCATCGCAGGAGACTCCCGTCATGCCGGCTTTCCGCACCGATCCGCGCCCGCAGGGCCGTGACGGCCGGGGCGGTGGGCGCCATCTGCAGGTGCCGGTCGATCAGCCCCGTCTCGTCGAGGGGCAGGTGGATTCCCGGCGCGGGCGGCGCCTCGCTCTCCACCCGCGTGTCGGGGCGCAGCTTGAGCAGCAGCTTGCCCGCGACATCCTGCAGCGTCGCCCCGGCGCCGAGGCCCAGCACGGGCAGGGCGACCTTGTGGCGCCGCTGCATTTCCATGTCGAGTTCCAGCGCCATGAGCGAATCCATGCCGATATCGCCGAGCGGGCGGGCCGGATCGATGGAATCGGCGGGAAGGCGCAGGATGCGGCTGACCTCCAGGGTCAGCAGCCGCAGCACGCTGGCCAGCGCCTCGCTGTCGCTCTGGCCCTCGATCCGCGCGGCGATGCCGTCATCGCTGGCGTCCTCGTTCGCCGCGTCACCCTGGCTGCGCAGCGCGGCGAAGGTCGCTCCCCGCATCACCGCCAGCTCGCGGGCCGCCCGCCAGTCGACCGGCGCATGCACCACCACCGGCGGCGTCGCCGGATCGGCGAGGCAGGTGCCGAGATGGTCGAGCGCGGCCGCGGCGGTGAGCGTGCCGAGCCCCAGCCGGCGGCTCAGCTTCTGCGAGGTCGCGGCGTCGCGCGCCAGCACCCCGGCATCGGCAATCGCGCCCCAGGCCATGGCCAGCGCCGGCCGGCCCTCGGCGCGGCGGCGGCGGGCGAGGCCTTCGAGATAGGCATTCGCCGCGACATAGGCCGACTGGCCGGGATTGCCGACCAGCGTCGTCGCCGAGGAGAACAGCACGAAATAGTCGAGGTCGAGCCCGGCGGTGGCGGCGTCGAGGTTGCGCGCGCCCTCCACCTTGGGCGCCAGCACCGCCTCCATCCGATCCCGGTCGAGATCGCGGATCAGCGCGTCGTCCAGCACCATGGCGGTGTGCACGATGCCGGCCAGGCGCCCGTGGCGCGCACGGAGCCGGGCGATGAGGTCGGCGCAGGCCTCTGTGTCGCGCACATCGAGTGGCTCGGCGACGAAGGTGGCGCCCTCGACCAGTAGCGGCGGCTCGATCACGCCGCGGCGGGAGGCGACCACGACATGGCGCGCGCCCTGCGCGGCGAGCCAGCGCGCCGTCTCTCGGCCGAAGCCCCCGGTGCCGCCGACGACGAGATGCACGCCCTCCGGCGCGGCGTTGAAGCGGGCTTTCTTCGGCTCCGCGGCGACGGCGGACGGCGGGCGGATGAGGATCTTGCCGACATGGCCGGAGCCCTGCATCAGCCGGAAGGCGCTGCGCACCGCATCGGCGGCGAACAGGCGATAGGGCAAGGGGCGCAGCGTGCCGGCCGCGAACAGCGCGGCAAGTTCCGCCAGCATGGAACGGATGAGCGCCGGCCGCCCGGCGATCAGCTGGTCCGCGTCGACGCCGAAATAGGTGAGGTTGCGGGCGAAGGGGCGCAGCCCGAGGCTGGTATTGGCGACGAAATCGCGCTTGCCCAATTCGATGAAACGGCCGAACGGCTTCAGCGCGCGCAGCGAGAGCTCCATGCCGCGCCCGGCGAGCGAGTTCAGCACCACGTCGCAGCCGCCTTCCGCCGCGATCTGCGTGGCGAAGGCGGTGTCGCGGGAATCATGCACGATGTCGGCGCCGAACAGCCGCGCCAGCGCCCGCTTCTCCGGGGAACCCGCCGTGGCGATGATGCGCGCCCCGCGTGCCTTGGCGATCTGCATCGCGGCCAGCCCGACGCCGCCGGCGGCGCCATGGATCAGCACGCTCTCCCCCGCCGCCAGCCGGGCGCATTCCACAAGGCCGTACCAGGCGGTGAGGAAGGCGACGGGAAGTGTCGCGGCGGCCTCGATCGACATGCCGGCCGGCACGTTCAGCACGGCGGCGGCGGGGATGGTGGCATGGGTGGCAAAAGCGCCGGGCGCGAAGGCGACGATGGCGTCGCCCTCCGCGATCCCGGTGACGCCGGGGCCGATGCGGGTGACGGTGCCGCCGCCCTCGAAGCCGAGCGTCGCGCCGGCGAAACCCTGCGCCAGCATGTCGTCGCCGATCAGTCCCTGCGCGAACATCACGTCACGGAAATTGAGCGCCGCCGCCGCGATCGCGATCTCCACCTCGCCGGCGCCGGGCGCGCGGCGGGCCTGCGGCCGCCAGGCCAGCCGGTCGAGCGAGCCGGGCCGCTCCATCACCAGCCGCATCGCCGCTTCCTCGCGTGAGGTCGGTTCCGGCGCGGCCGGGGCGAGACGCACCGCGTGGAGACCCTCCGGACCGACCACCAGTTCGCGCTCCAGCGGCAGGTCGGCGATCGCGCGGGCGAGGTCCCCCAGCGCGCGGGTGTCCATCACCGGGGACGCGAGACCGATCAGCTTGATGGCGAGATCGGGATATTCGTTGCTCGCCGCGCGGCCGAAGGCCCACAGCGCGGCGGTGGCGGGCGCCCCGCCGAGCGGCGTGCCGTCGAGCAGCAGGTGGAGCGCCGGCGCCGAACCCAGCGCGCGCAGCATCTCCAGCAGCGTGCGCGCGTCGTCCATGGCAGCGGCGAGTGAGGCCGCGCTGTCGCGGGCTGTGAGGCGATGCAGGAGAAGGCCGGCGGAGCCCGCGCCTTCCAGCGCCGCGCGGTCGGGATCGATCCGGTAGCCGTGGCCGCTTATGAGACACCCGTGCGCCTCGGCATCCAGCAGCGCGGCGAGACCCTGTTCCAGCGTGGGCCGCTGCGTCGTGGCGTCCTGTGCGGCGGTGAGGAGCGTGATCTCCGTCACCGCCCGCGCGCCGTGCAGCCGGCGCCCGCCGACGGCTTGTGCGTCCGCTGCCAGCAGGCGGGCGAAGCCGCTCCCGGCCACCGTGAGGCCGATGAGCGCGCCCCCCGGCCGCAGGGCCGTGGCGAGGCGCCTCGCCATCTCGCCGGCAGGATCGAGCGTCTGGCGCGGGTCGGTGTGAAGGATAAGGTCGGCCGCCGGCAGCGCCGTCTCCTCGCATAGCGTGATGCCGCTGGACGGGCGGATGCGGTCGGTAAGGCGCAGCCGGGCCGCCTCGTCCGCCGGCAGCACCTGCAGCGTGATGGCGCCGGCGTCCACGAGGTCGCGCAGCGCCTCCAGCACCGTACCGTGCCGTTCGACCAGCAGGACGGCGAGCGGGGCCTTGTCGGAACCGATGCAAGCGGCCGTCAGCGCGCGCGCATCGGCGGTAATCTGCCGGGCGGCGGGCGAAGCGCTTTCCCAGTGCTCGGCCAGGCCGGCGGGATGCGCGATGGTGAGTTCTCCGCGCAGGTGCGCCGCCAGATCCTCCGCCAGACGCGCGCCCAGGGCGAGTTCGGCGGCACGATCGGGTGCCAGCGCGGCGATCTCGGTGAGCAGGGGCCCGGGCGGGGGCAGGTCGCTGTCCGCCAGCACGTGCCAGTTCCCCTCCGCCGTGCGGCGGGCGAGCCCACCTTCGGCGAGCAGAGTCAGCAGGGCAATCAGGCTCGTGCGGCGCTCGGGGGAAAGGCGGCCGCGCGCGATGAGCGCCGCGGGGTCGATCGAGCCGTCGGGCGGCAGATCGGCGCCCGCCAATTCCTTGCCCACCGCTTCCTTGCCCGCGATGCCGATCACCGCGCGGTGGGCGATGGAATAGGCGAGAGCGTCGAGCAGCAGCGCGTCGTCGGCGGTGGGGGCCTCCTCGCGGCTGGCGAGGAACGTGTCGATCCGGCCATGGGCTTCGCTCCGTGCCGGCCCCAGCCGCACGAGGCTCTGGCGGAAATCGTGCTCCAGTTCGTCCTCGGTCGCCAGAGCGACGGCGCGCAGCTCGACGCCTTCCATGTGGGCGACCTCGGCGCCCGCGCCATCCCGCAGCACCACGTCGAGAGCGAGGGCGCGCGGGCTGGCGCGGAGCACGGTCAGCGTGGCGTGCGCGGGGGGCGCGGTTCCCCGCGTGGTGAGCGCGGCGAAGCGCACCGGCAGATAGGCCATTCCGCCCGCGGCGGGCAGGGCGTCGGCCGCCAGAACGAGGCCGTGCAGGGCAGCGTCCGCCAGGGTGGGGGAAAGGATGTAGGAAGGATTGGGCACCGTGGCGGGAGCAAGATCCAGTTCGATCGTCGCCCCGGTGCGGCGCGCGCGGCGAACCAGCCGGAAGGCCGGGCCGTAGTCCAGCCCGAGCCGCGTCGCGGCGGCATAGAGCGCTTCCGCGTCGAGCCCGCCATCGGGCCTCTCATCGCCGTCGCGGAGCGGGGGCTGCGTCACCGGCTGTGGCGCGGGAGCGTTCGGCTCGGCGATCACACGGCCGCGGGCGTGGAGCACCCATTCCCGGGCGCCGCGGGGGCGGGCGTGGATGAGCACCCCGCCCTCGCTCTCCAGCCGCACCCGCGTCTCGACGCTCTCGCCGGGGGTGAGCCGGAGTGCGGCGAGAATGTCGAAATCCTCCAGCCGAAGCCACGCACGGCCGAACGCCGCATGGCCCGCCGCCAGCGCCATTTCGGCCAGGCCCGTTGCGGGCACCACGACATGGCCGCCCACCTTGTGATCGGCGAGGAAGGGGCGGGATTCGATGTCGATGAGGCCGCGCCATTCGCGGCGTTCGCCATCGAGGCGGATGCCGAGCAGCGGGTGATCCTCGACGCCCGCCCCGGTGAGGTCGATCGCCTCCGCCGAGCGCGGCGGGCGGATGGTCTGGCGCTGCCAGGGCGTCTTGGGCAGGTCGAAGCGGCCGGGCGCCTGCGCGGGGCCGAACAGTTTTTCCTCGTCCATCGCCGCGCCGCTGGCCAGCGCGGCCAACAGGGTGCGCTCGATCGGGTCCTCGCCCGACTTGTCCGTCTCCTGGCCGTCCTTCTCCTGCAGCGAGGCGAGCACCGTCGCCGGCCGGCCGGCATCGGCGAGGATCTCCCGCACGAAGCCGGTGAGCACGGCCTTGGGGCCGATCTCCAGGAAGATGCCGATGCCATTGTCCTGCGCCGCCGTGCGGATGGCGGCGTCGAACATCACGGGGTGGCGGATATTGTCCCACCAATAGCCGGAATCGAGGGAATCATCGGTGATCGGCCCGCCGGTGACCGCGGAAATGAACGGCAGGACCGGCGCGCGCGGCTTGAGGCCGGCGAGCACCTCGATCATCGGCTCGTAGAGTTCGGACATGCCGGGCGAATGGAAGGGGTAATCGATGCCGAGCCGTTTGCCGACGACGCCCTGACGCCGCGCCAGGCGCAGCACGGCGTCGATGCCCGCCGCCGGCCCGGAAAGGGTGACGCCTTTGGGCGCGTTGAAGGCGGCGATGACCACGTCCGGCTGCCGGGCGGCGCCGATCAGTTCGGCCGCCCGTGTGGGGCTCGCCATCAGGAAGGCCATCAGCCCGGTGCCGCGCGTGCGCCCCTGCAGGCGGCTGCGCCAGTGGATGAGGTGGACGGCGTCCGCCAGGGTGAGGGCGCCAGAAATATGCGCGGCGGCGATTTCGCCGACGCTGTGGCCCAGAACCGCCGCGGGGCGGCACCCGGCCTCCATCAGCACCCGCGCCAGCGCAATCTCGAGCGCGAAGATGAGCGGCTGGGCGATCTCGGTGGCGGCCAGCGTCGCCTCGTCGGGCGGGCGCTGGAAGGCGCCGGCCAGAGACCAGCCGGCCAACGGCTCGAATCGCGAATCGATCTCCTCGACGCGTGCGCGAAAGGCCGCGCTGGCCTGCCAGGCGGCGCGTCCCATGCCGGCATATTGCCCGCCATTGCCGGTGAAGACGAAGGCGACGCCTGTCCCGGTACCCGGCATCGTGCCGCGCAGCAGGGCACCCTCGCCCCCATTCCGGGCAATCGCGCGCAGCTTCGACGCCGCATGGGGGTCGTTCACCGAGACCGCCAGGCGATGGTCCAGCCGCGCGCGGCCATGCGCGGCGGCATGGGCGAGGCGCCCGGGCGCGACCTCCCCCTCCAGCCGCTCGGCATAGCGCTCGGCCAGCATCGAGAGGGCGGGGGCGCTGTGGGCGGAAATCATCAGCACCCGTGCCGCCGGCGCCGGGCCGGGGGCGGGGAGTTCGTGCGCCTCGGGCAGGCGGATGACCACATGGGCGTTGGTGCCGCCGAAGCCGAAGGAGGAGATGCCGGCCAGCCGCGCCTCGACCGGCAGCGCGCTGGCCTCGGTGGCGGGGGCGAGGTTGAGCGCGGCGAAGTCGATATGCGGATTCAGCGTGTCGAGATGCAGCGAGGCCGGCAAATGCCCGCGCTCCAGCGCCCCCAGCGCCTTGAGCAGGCCGGCGAGGCCGGAGGCGGGTTCGAGATGGCCGATATTGGACTTCACCGAGCCGATAGGGAGAGGCGAGCGGCGGCGCTGGCCCAGCGCCGCGCCGACCGCGCGCGCCTCGGCCGGATCGCCGACCAGCGTGCCGGTGCCGTGCGCCTCGACGAAGGCGAGCGTGTCGGGGTCGATGTCCCGCGCGGCATAGAGTTCTTCG
Organism: Ancylobacter tetraedralis; assembly: GCF_014195655.1. Taxonomy (GTDB): domain Bacteria; phylum Pseudomonadota; class Alphaproteobacteria; order Rhizobiales; family Xanthobacteraceae; genus Ancylobacter; species Ancylobacter tetraedralis. Next base: position 56,657 of record NZ_JACICD010000013.1, on the reverse strand, counting down.
AGAAGGCGCTGCTGGGCTCGGCTCTCGGGCATGGCGATGCCGAGCGTGCGCCCGTCGGAATTGGTGCCGGTCGCCACCACCACCGCACGCGGCGTGGCGCCCATGGCGCGCGGTGTATCGAGGCGGCGCAGGATCGTCACCACGCCACCCTCGGCGCGGACATAGCCGTCGGCTTGCCCCGAGAAGGGCCGGCAGAGCCCGGTGGGCGAAAGCATGCCGGCCCGCGCGAAGCCGACGAAATTGAACGGGCTCGCCAGCACATTGACGCCCGCCACCACGGCGGTGTCGATCTCCCCGGTCTCGATCGCCCGCACCGCGCGGTCGAAGGCGACCAGCGAGGACGAGCAGGCGGTGTCGATGGCGAGGCTCGGCCCGGTGAAGCTGAAGACGTGGGAAATGCGGTTGGCGATGATCGACAGCGCGTTGCCGGTGACGAAATGCGCGTCGGCGGCGGCGATGTCGGAGACGAAGTGCAGCGAATGGTCGAGCGAGGAGGCGCCGACGAACACGCCGACCGGCGCGTTCACCACCGACGAGAGCGGGATATTGGCATCCTCGAACGCTTCGCGCACCAGCTCCAGCAGCAGCCGCTGCTGCGGATCGATCTGCTCCGCCTCGCGCGGGGAGAGGCCGAAGGCGCCAGGATCGAAGCCGTAAATGTCGTCCAGCGCGCCGGCGGCGAACGTATAGGTGCGTCCCGCCACCCCGCGGGCCGGATGCAGGAAACGTTCATGCGCCCAGCGATCGGCCGGAATGGCGCTGACGGCGCATTCCCCGCGCGCCAGAAGCGACCAGAACGCGGCCTCGTCGGGCGCGCCCGGCAGCCGGCAGGAACAGCCGACAATGGCCGCGAGACGGCCAGCCGTGCGGGCCGCGCCGTGCGGCGCCTGATCCTGCGGCGCCTGTGGGGAAGCGGACGGCAGGACGGCACCCGCACCCTGAACGAAACTATCCAAACGACACCTCATTTGGCTGCGCCGGACGTCGAGGTCCGGCTGTGCAGCGGCTCATCCGCCGCGCGCTGGCGCGCCATCGCGGAGGCGACGGCGCGCGGGCGCTCCGAGAGCGTCCTACGATTGCGATGTCGCCACCGGCGCGGACGGCGCGATCGTGTTCGCCGTCTCCTCGTGCTTGCGACGGCTGCGCTCGATCCGCTCGGCGATCTCCGCCGAGACGGCCTGCGTCCAGTTGGCGAAGTCGTATTTGCGCAGCACGCGCTCCTGGCCGGCGCGGGCGCGCATGGCCCGGAGGTCGCCGTCTTCCGCCGCCTGATACATGGCGCGCGCGGCCGCCTCGACATCGGGAATGCCCCACTGGCCGATATAGCCGCGACTGGCGAGCGATTCCGGCGGCGCCGGGGTCTGCTGCACGGGAACGAGGAAGGCGGTCTGCTCGTCGCAGAAATCCTGCGAGCCGGAATAGTCGGAAACGATCACCGCCTTGTCCGCGAACATGGCGTCGGCGATCACGTAGCCGAAACCCTCGGAACGGTGCAGCGACACCATCGCGTCGACCGTCCACAGCAGCGTCCAGTATTCCTCGGGCGTCAGGTTGCCCTCGAGAATGCTGATCCGGTCGTCGCCGGCGATCCGCTCCTCGATTTCCTCCCAGTATGAATCGATGTTGCTCCAGTGGCCGGGCGTGACCTCGCGGATCTTGATGACGAGGCGCACGTTGAGGTCGCTGCCATCGAATGCCCGCTGGAACGCCTTGACCACGTCGAGCGGGTTCTTGCGCACGATGGAGGAGCCGAACTCGGCGGCGGTGAGGAAGATGAATTCCGCGGGGTCGCGCCGGAAGCGGTCGAGGAAGGGGGTGTAGGCCAGCGGCGCGTGCAGCCCCTTGTCCACCACCTTGACCGGCACCGAGGTGATCTTGGCGTAGGCATCCGCGACATAGTTGCTCGGCGCCCAGATCTCGTCGACCGCCAGCGCGCCCAGCGTGTGGTTGGCCGGCGGCCGGTCGCTTTCCCAGAGATAGAAGCCGATGATGTGGGCTTCCTCGCAGATGCCGGCGAAGCGGGCGATCATCTCGGGCGCGCGGTCGGCATTGATGCAGAGCAGCACCACGCGGGCGCGCACGCCGATGGCCGGATTATAGCCGGTCTCGGGGTTGAGGCAGGCGCCGTCATCGGCGTTGAACACCAGCGGGTTGAAGCCCGACAGCGCCTCGGTGAACATGGCGAGGTTGCGCCCCACGCCGGTGGTGTTGGCATAGCCGATGATCACCAGATCGCGGCGCGGGACCTCGTCATCGAGGGCGGCAGGGGTCGCCTCGATCCGCCCGGTGGCGGACAGCACGGAGAGCTGCGGCGTGCGGGCATAGATGTCGCTGCGCAGCCGCTCGCTCCAGAAATCCGCCCCGCGCTCGGCGATGGCCAGCTCGGGATTGGGCGTGTCGGCGAGGATCGAGATCAGCGCGAGGTCGAAGCGGGTGAAGGCGGAGGTGCCGCCAGCCCCCCAATAGGCGCGCCAGATATGCGGGGCGAAGGACAGACGGTCGGGCTGGGTGACGTCGAGCGCGACCTCCTTGAAGCTGGTGAGGCGGACAAAGCCCTCCTCGCGCATGCGGCTGCCGAGCCCCTGGTCCTCCAGCAGGAAGAGCCAGTACCAGCTCCAGGGCAGTTCCCGGTTGCGGTACATGTCGGCCGGCGCCGAGAGCGAGCGCCGCAGCCCTTCCGAGACCAGCTTCACGTTGTTCTTGTCGGCGATGTAGGGCGCGGTGGCGAACTTGTACTGCACCAGCCGCAAGCCATCGTCGGTGAAGATGTCGACATGCGGGTAATGCCGCCGCCAGAAGGCGAATAATGTCAGGCTGATTTCGTGCTTCATCACGCGCCGGTTCATGACCGGCTCGCTGAGCAGCGCGTGAATTTCGTCGGTGAGGCAGAAGACCTGCCGCTTGTACCAGTCCTCGAAGACGTCGGAGACGATCCAGTTGGCCACCGACTGGCCGCCCGAGAGCTTGCCCTGCAGACCGAGGCGGTCCGCCATGTAGCGCGTGTAGGTCGAGGCGCGCCAGCGCGCCGGCGGCTCGTCGGAGGTCTCCAGTCGCCGCGTCACGTTGGGAATCTCGTGCCACACCAGATGGTGCAGGCGCCCCTCGCGGGCGCTGTCAGCGATGCCGATGATGAAATTGGCGAGGTCCTCGCGGGTCTCGGCGTCAGCCCAGTAGTCCTGCGCGTCGAAGGCGGGGGCCGCGGCGCCCGCGCCGTCGATGGTGAGACGCATCTGCCGATGCCCGGAGAGCAGGTAGCCGGTGGGGTGAATCGGCATGAGCGCCTCTGGGGCGGTGGTGCGCTCGAACACGGTGGCGCCATCGACGACGAGGCGCAGCGTCACGGGCTTCAGCACGTCGGACCGGTTGAAGCCCCAGGCGATGCATTGCCCGCCCTCGACGAAGACGCCGCCGACGATGTGCTCGTCATTTGCAATTCGTAAGTAATTATGGCGAGAATCAGCCAGCTTCCATGCACTCTGAAGTTGATCTTCGGGCCTGATGTCATCGCCGCTCGCATGACGCTCGCGCAGGTTCTCGGCCAGTGAAGCGAAGCTTGTCTGGCCGAAATCGCGCCCTGTCTGACGTCCGAAGGCTTCGAGATTCATGAGCCACCCGTTTCCTTGGTGGGCGATCTGGCGCGGGAACAGTCTCCGAGTTCAGCCAGATCGCCTTTAGATATTTCGCGAGATGTGCATTGCAGCATCAAAAGCGAAGCGATGTCTAGATGCTATTTTATGTAGTATTTCGTCAATGACTCGCGTAAATGGTATTTTAAGACCGTTCTCTTCAAGTAATTGCACTATATACTGTTAATGTATCGAATTTTGAATGAATTTTAGATCGATATAAGAGCAAACAATGATCGGTTGTTGGTCGATATAGACTCATCATAATGGGACAATAACGTGGATTCTCGATTGGTATGAAAAAAGGGTTCATAGAAAATTTGTATCGCCCCATTGGAGAGTATCGCGCGGTATGCGCTGCCTGCCGCATCGCAGCATGGCTGGGCAGGTGGCGCGCGCCCGGCGCGTAGCCGATGCGCGAGCGATGCTGGCGGGAAGTCGGGCGGTTCTGCGCAGGGGCGCGGAACCCTGCCGCAAGCTGCGTTCCGGATGCAGGGGAACGCCCGCGAGCATTCAACCCACGTGGGGTTCGGAAGTTTCCAAAACAGTAAATATTTGTGTTGGAGTGGACAGGGGTGACGAAAATGATCATTCTACTATTCACGCCTCGCCAAATGTGAGGCACTGCGGCGCAGATGTTTTGAAATTGCTTTAAATTCGTGAGGTAGTATGAAGGCACCGCTGGACGCCATCGTACAGGCCGAGGGCGAGGTGAGACTCGGCTGGGCCGGTTCGACCACCCTCATGGACTATCTGAACTTCGAGGATGCTCTCAGCCCGGTGATGACGGCGATGGTCGGGGGGGTCCCGGTGCGGCGCGTGCCGGCCAAGTCCCGCTCGGTCCGCATGTCGGCGATCGGGGCGATCGGTCACACGTTCGAGGGCGGCGAGGTGCATGTGTGGGGCACCGGCTGCTCGCCCTGGCGCAACCCCTCGGCTCCGGTCGACCGGCGGGTCGCCTTCGCGCCCACCGGCCATGACGGCATCGTGCTGCATGCCACGAGCGGGCCGGTGGCCGAGCGGCTGATGAGCAATGGCGGGCCGCGGCCCGGCGTCTATGGCGACCCGGCCTGGCTGCTGCCGCGTTTCTACCGTCCGCGCATCCGCAAGAAATGGAAGCTCGGCGTCATCCTGCATTTGTCCGAGTTGGTCGACCGCTCCTACGAGGCGCGGCCGCAGCCCGCCTTCGTTCGCTACCGCATTCCCGAGGAATTCCAGAAGGATGTCCATCTCATCACCACGGTCACGCCGCTCGGCGTGCCCGCGCTGAAGGCCAAGCTGGACGAGATTCTCGCCTGCGAGCGCATCGTCTCGATGAGCATGCACGGGCTGGTCGTCGCCGAGGCCTATGGCATTCCCTGCCTGTATTTTCCCCCGCTCTCCGAGCCGCGCGGCCTCGGCCGGCTGGATCTCGATCCGAATGGGCCGGCGGACCTGCGCATGGTCGATCTCTATCTCGGCCTCCGGCGGCGGCACGTGCCCGCCTATTTCCAGGACCGCGGCCTGCCGACCGACTGGCAGGCGGTGATGGATGCGGTGGATCGCGCCTGGGAGCCGGCGCATTTCGAGGCCGACCGGCTGATCGAGACCTTTCCCTTCTCGCCGTCGCCGCTCAAGGCGGCCTCGGGCAAGAGTATCTGGGAGCATCCCGTCGTGAAGGGGCTGGTGCTGCAGCACGACGTCGCGCTGCTGCGCCAGCAGGACCGTGACGAGGAGGGGGATCCGGCGAGCGGGCCCCCGGTGAGCGAGGCCAAATCGAGCGGGGCGCTCGCCGCAGCCGCGGCGCCGGCGAAGGAGTTGAACGGGATGCGGACCGGCGAAACGGTGATACGTCTGGCGGCCTCGCAGCGGGCGCCGGCTGTCGTGGCGGAAGTGAAGGGCGGCTCGCGGGCTATGTCGCCCGAGGTTGCCACCCTGCTGCGCATGAATGCCGACAGGATCTCCATTCCCCTGTCCTGGGCGGCGACGACGCGCGAATCCCCGCACGCCAATCTCGGCGATACGCTGAGCGCGCTGATCGTGGCCGGCATGGCGGGTGTCACCGTGCGGCGCGCCGGCTTCGACCAGCCGATCGAGCGCATGGTCGCGGTGGGCACGATTGGCCATAACCAGCGCAACGGGGTGCTGCATTTCTGGGGCACCGGGGTCGATGCCGAGCGCAACCCGGTCGATCCGCTGGTGCGTGGCTATGTGCGCCCCTCCGATACCGATTTCCACATTCACGCGCTGCGCGGGCCCAACAGCGCCCGCACGCTGCGCGCCGCCGGCATGCAGGTGCCGGACGTGTTCGGGGATCCGGTGTGGATGCTGCCGCGCTTCTGGCCGATGAAGGATGTGGAGAAGACGCACGATCTCGGCGTCATCCTGCACATCACCGAGCTGGAAGACCGCACGCCCGAGGCGCCGGTGAAGCCCACGCTGAAGCGCTACGGCATACCGGACGCGTTCAAGGGCCGCATCCGCCTCATCAACACCCATTGCCCGCCGACCCCGGAGGGCATGAAGGCCAAGGTGGCGGAAATCGTCTCCTGCCGCGCCATCGTCTCCACCAGTCTGCACGGGCTCGTGCTCTCGGAGACCTACGGCATTCCCTGCGCGTGGTTCGCCACCTATGGCGATGGCGAGGGGCGCATGCTGGAGCTCGGCAACCCGCAGCACCAGATCGACCACCGCATGCGCGATTTCTATTCCGGCGTCGGGCGCACCACCCTCTCCTCCTATTGCCTCGACCGCTCCCGCGCCACCGACTGGAACGCGGTGCTGGCCTGGGTGCACGGCAAGTGGCAGCCGCTGATCTATGATGACGGCCCGCTGATCCGTGCCTTCCCCATGCCGCTCGCGGTGTCGCCGGAGGCGACCTCCTGGGCGCTGCCGCCGGAAATCGTCGACAGGATCGACTATTGAGCGGCGCGGCGGTGAACCGCGTCGAGAGGCCTGCCGCCGCCTTCGAGAGGGCGGGTCTGCAGGGAGCGGGCCTGAATGTGGCGGCTTCTGCCGTGCCGGCGCCGCGCCGGGACGAGGGGCGGGAAGCCGCCGCCGAGCCGGACCTTGCCGGCCGCGCCTTCCTGTTCCTGCAGGGGCCGGCATCGCCCTTCGCCTGGCGCCTGGCGCAGGCGCTGCGCCGGCGCGGCGCGCGCATCGTCAAGGTGCATCTGTGCGGCGGCGATCTGGTGTTCTGGCCCGGCCGTGCGCGGCTCTATCGCGGCCGGCTGGAGGACTGGCCGGCTTATGTCGAGCGGCTCATGACCGAGGAAGCGTTAAGCGATCTCGTGCTGTTCGGCGATTGCCGTCCCTATCATGTGCCGGCGATATTGGCCGCGCGGGCGCGGGGCATCGGGCTGCATCTGCTGGAGGAGGGCTATTTTCGCCCTGGCTGGATCACCCGCGAACGCCATGGCGTGAACGCCCATTCCGATCTGCCGCGCACGCCGGAAGGCTTGCGGGCGGCGGCCGCAGAGACGCCCGAGCCGGTGCGCCCGCGCGTGGCGGCGAGCGAGCCTTTCGCCCGCCGCGCCGCCTGGGATGTCGCCTGGCACGCCGGCTATGCCGCCCTCGCGCCGCTCTTCGCGCGCTACCGGCGGCACACGCTGGTGCACCCGATGGTTGACTATGCGGGCTGGCTCGCACGCTGGTTCAATGCCGCAGCCGCCCGCGAGCGCGACCGTCTGGCGCAGACGGCGCTGGTGGGGCGCGCGACCTATTTCCTGCTGCCGCTGCAATTGGAAGGTGACTTCCAGATGCGCGTCCATTCCAGCTTCGGCTCGGCGCGCGAGGTGGTGCGGCTGGTGTTCGCCTCCTTCGCCGCGACGGCGCCGAAAGCCGCCCGCCTTGTGGTGAAGCGGCATCCCTATGACACGCGCCTTCCGGCCACGCGCCACATGATCGCGCGCCTCATCGACGAATACGGGCTCAAGGGCCGCGTGCTGTTCCTCGAGAATGGCGACATCGATACGCTGGTTGCGCGCAGCTCCGGGGTGGTGCTGGTGAACTCGACGACGGCCATCGCCGCGCTCCGGCATGGCCGGCCGCTCAAGGTTCTCGGTCGCGCCACCTACGACATGCCGGGCCTTGCCCATCAGGGCGCGCTCGATGGCTTCTGGTCCGCGCCGCCGCCACCCGATCCCGCGCTGGTGCGGGCCTATTGCCGGCTCGTGCTGGCGCGCACGCAGATTGGGGGCGGCTTTTTCGCGCCGGAATCCATCGCGCGGGCGGTGGAGGGCCTTGTCGCCCGCATGGCCACCGAGGATCGCGTGGCGCAGGATCGGGCGGCGCAAGATGAAGCGGCGGATGACCCGATGACCGGGGAGGCGCAGCCGGCATGAACGCGCGCCACATCCTCATCACCGGCGCGTCCAGCGGCCTCGGCGCCGCGCTGGCCCGCCACTATGCCGCGCCGGCCATCGCGCTGCTTCTCATCGCCCGCGATGCGGCGCGGCTGGAGCGGGTGGCGCTGGAATGCCGCGCGCGCGGGGCCACGGTCCGCGTCGTGCCGATGGACGTGCGCGCGAGCGAGGCGCTCGCCACACTTATTGCCGAGATCGACGCGCACACACCGATCGACACCGTCATCGCCAATGCCGGCGTCGAGGCAAGCCTGGGCCGCGAGGGGCAGGCGGAGCGGCTGGACGAAGTGCTGGCGCAGATCCGCACCAATTTCGAGGGCGCGGTGGCGACGGTGCTGCCGCTCATCGACCCGATGCGCGCGCGCGGGACCGGGCGCGTGGTGCTGGTCGCCTCGCTGGCGGGGCGTATGCCGCTGCCGGACCAGCCGACCTACAGCGCCACCAAGGCCGGCCTCATCGCCTTTGGCGAGGCGCTTCGTCCGGTGCTGGGGGCCGCGGGCGTGCGCCTCACGCTGGCCTGTCCCGGCTTTATCGCCACGGGCATGAGCCGCGATTATCGCGGCTGGCGCCCGCTGGAATGGAGCGCCGAACGTGCCGCGATCGCCATCGCCCATGCCAGCGATCGAGGGGCGCGCTCCATCGCGTTTCCGTGGCCGCTGGTCGCCCTCATCGGGCTCGGGCGCTGCGTGCCGGCGATGGTGCGGGACGCCGTGCTGCAGCGGTTCTTCACAGCGAATATTCGGCCGGTTGATGCCGCCGCCGCACTTGAAGACGTATCGATAGCAAAATAGACGAAATATATTATTCTGCGTATTGAGCAATTTTTCTTCAAAATTGAATAATAATAGCTAGCAAATATTGGGGTAATTTCAAGAACGACATTTGTGTTGACGTATTTTGTCGCGTGTATACTATCTCGCAAGTGCGAAGTGCCGGTATATGATCAAGTCGATCTACCGAACATCACCTTCCCCCATGTGAGGAGAGCAATCGATGGCCGCTGGCTCCAAGATCGTCCCTGTCATTCTCGCGGGTGGATCCGGCACCCGGCTCTGGCCGATCTCGCGCGATTCCCTGCCCAAGCAGTTCCTGCCGCTCTCGACCTCGGGCGCGACGCTCTATCAGGACACGTTGCAGCGCGTCGCGCCGGGCGCGACCTTCGCCTCGCCGATCATCGTGACCAATGAGGAATTCCGCTTCTTCGCCCAGCGCCAGGCGCGCGACATCGGCATCGAGCCGACCGTGCTTCTGGAGCCGGCGCGGCGCGATTCGGCGCCCGCCCTGCTGGCGGCGACGCTGCTCGCCCAGCGCCTGCACGGAACGGAGGCGACGCTGCTGGTGCTCGCGGCCGACCACGTCATCGGCGACACGTTCGCGTTCCACGAGGCCTGCCACAAGGCGGTCGGTGCCGCCAATCTCGGCCATATCGTCACCTTCGGCATCACGCCGACCGAGCCGCGCACCTCCTATGGCTATATCCGACGCGGTGCCGCGCTGAACGGGGGCGCAGCCGCCCTTGTCGAGGCCTTCGCCGAGAAGCCGAGCGTCGAGAAGGCGCGGGACTATATCGAAGCCGGCTATCTCTGGAACTCGGGCAATTTCCTGTTCCCCGCGCATGTGATGCTCGAGGAGGCCGAGAGCTTCGAGCCCGAGATCGTCGACGCGGTGCGCCGCGCCCTCAGCAATGCCAAGAGCGACCTCGGCTTCTGCCGGCTGGGGGCCGATTTCCACGCCGCCCCGAGCCTGTCGATCGACTATGCCGTGCTGGAGCGCACCAGCCGCGCCGCCGTGGTCGAGGGCAGCTTCCCCTGGTCCGATGTCGGCAGCTGGAACGCGATGCGCGAGATTGCCGAGACGGACGTGTCCGGCAATGCCCAGCGCGGCCCGGTGCGGATGATCGACACCGAGAATTGCTATGTCCATTCCGACGGGCCGCTGATCGCGGCGATCGGCGTGAGCGGCCTGTCGATCGTCGCCACCGGCGACGCGGTGCTGGTCATGCCGTCCGAGCGCTCCGAGGAGGTCAAGCACCTCGTCTCCGCGCTCAAGGCCGAGCGGCGCAACGAGGCCCATGAGCACCCGCGGATGCACCGCCCGTGGGGCAGCTACGAGACCATCAATCTCGGTGGCCGCTTCCGCGTGAAGAAGATCATCGTCGATCCCGGCGAGCGCCTCTCGCTGCAGAAGCACCATCACCGCTCCGAGCACTGGATCGTCGTGCACGGCACGGCCGAGGTCACGGTGAACGAGAAGGTGTTCATGCTGCAGGAAAACGAATCGACCTACATCCCGCTCGGCGCGGTCCATCGCCTGACCAATCCGGGACGCATCCCGCTCGAACTCATCGAGGTGCAGGTCGGCTCCTATCTCGGCGAGGACGACATCGTGCGCCTCGACGACGTGTATAACCGCGTTCCGGCCGCTGTGGCCGTCGCGCTGACCTGATCAACAGAAGAGGAACAGCGACGTGCTCCAGCAATCTTCTTCGCTGCGCAAGCAACCTTCGCTGCGCGAGATCGTGCGCGACACCGGCGTCGTGCCGCTGTCCTGGGTGGCCGCCACGCGGGTGCAGAACTACCTGAACCTGGGCGACGCCCTCTCCCCGGTCATGGTCGCCCTGCTTTCGGGCAAGCCCATCATCCACCAGGCGCATGATGCCACCTCGACCCGCATGTCGGCGGTCGGAACCATCGCGCAGAATCTCAAGGGCGGCGACATCAGCGTCTGGGGCACGGGCTCGTCGCGCTATCTCAACACCGGCGGCGAGGGCGAGCGCATTCCCTTCGTGCCCGATCCGGCGACCCGCTACCGGGTGCATGCCACGCGCGGACCGGTGAGCCGCGCCATCCTCGGCGAGGCGAACGCGGTCGGCGCGCCGGTCTTCGGCGATCCGGTCTGGGCGCTGCCGCGCTTCTACAATCCCGCGCTGGAGAAGAAGTACGAGGTCGGGGTCATCGTCCATCTCTCCGATCTCGCCGACCGCTCGCTCGACGCCAAGCCGCGCGAGACCTATGACCGCTACCACATCCCCCCGGAACTGGCCGGCAGCGTGCGCATCATCAACACGCTGACCGAGATCAGCGCCGCCTCGATGCGGGCCAAGCTGGACGAGATCCTGTCCTGCAAGCGCCTCGTCTCCACCAGCCTGCACGGCATGGTGTTTGCCGAGAGCTATGGCATTCCCTGCCTCTATTTCGCCCCGCGCGGCGCGCCGGATGGGCTGATCGGCCGCGTCATGGACCCCGATGACGGCTTCGACCTGCGCATCACCGATCTCTATCTCGGCATGGGCATTCCGCGCATTCCCGTCTATGTGCAGCGCCGCAACAAGCGAACCGATTGGGAGCACCTGATCTGGTCGATCGATACCGCGTGGAAGCCGGTCACGTTCGATATCGATCCGCTCATCGCCGCGCTGCCGATCGATGTCGCCCCGATCGCCGCGCCAAAGGGCCAGACCATCTTCGAGCATCCGCTGATCCGCGACATTCCCTACGCCCATGGCGGCGGCGCGCCGCAGCGCGGGCGGGTTGCAGAGGTCCATGCGGTTGCGGGGTGACGAGGAAGGGCTTGGCGCGCCGCCCGTGACGAGGGTTCGCCCCGGCGGGCGCGGCAGCGTGATGATCGACGGCTACAACCTCGCCCTGGAGGCGGGCACCGGCGTCGCCACCTATGCCCGCAACCTCAGCTTCGCCTGCGGCGACCTCGGCTATAGGACGGAGATTCTCTACGGCACGCGCGCCTCTCCCAGCGCCGACCCCCTGCTGCGGGAAATCTCCTTCTTCGATCCCAATGTCGGCTCGCCCTCCTTCCTGCTGGAGGCCGGCCGGCGGCTGGCGCAGCTGTGCACCTCGCCCATGGGCATCCGCGCGCGCGACGTGCCCTTGTCCGGCCGGGTGATCAGCCGTGCCTTCCAGTCGCGCCTGCCCCATTACGACCGCATCTGGAACGCGCCGGAACTGTTCTCGCGCAGCTACTGGCATTTCCACGCCTATAAGCACTTCCTCTCGGTGAGCGGGGTGACGCGGCCGGACCTGATGCACTGGACCTATCCGCTGCCCATCCGCCTGCCGGGCACGCGCAACATCTACACGCTGCACGACCTGGTGCCGCTGCGCCTGCCCTTCACCACGCTCGACAACAAGAAGTTCTACAAGCGCCTGATCGAGGGCGTGCTCAAGCGCGCCGACCATATCGTCACCGTCTCGGAGGCGTCCAAGCGCGACATCGTCGATCTGTTCGGCTACCCCGAGGAGAAGATCACCAACACCTATCAGGCGGTGTCGATCCCGAGGAAATACGCCGACAAGAGCGATGACCTGGTGCGCGAGGAAGTGGAGGGGGCCTTCGGACTTCCCTATAAGGGTTATTTCCTGTTCTTCGGCGCGATCGAGCCGAAGAAGAACATCTCCCGCCTGATCGAGGCCTATCTCGCCTCGCAGGTGAGCGAACCGCTGGTGCTGCTGGGCAAGACGGCGTGGAAGGCCGGCGAGGAGCTGCGCTTCCTCAACGAAGGCTCGAACCGCTATCTCGAACAGCTGGACAACCTCACCTTCGTGCGCGACCGGGTGCGGCGCTTCGACTACGCGCCGTTTCCCCTGCTGGTGAGCCTGATCCGCGGCGCCAAGGCGCTGGTGTTTCCCTCGCTCTATGAGGGGTTCGGCCTGCCGGTGCTGGAGGCGATGTCGCTCGGCACGCCGGTGATCAGTTCCAACACCGCCTCGATCCCGGAAGTGGCGGGCAATGCCGCGCTGCTGGTCGACCCCTATGACCCCCGCGCCATCGCCGATGCCATCAAGACCCTGTCGGTTGATGCGGACCTGCGCGCCGCGCTGTCGGGGCGCGGGCGGGCGCAGGCCGCGCTGTTCTCGGAAGAGCGCTATCGGGCGCGGCTCTCCGCGCTCTACGACCAGCTCATTCCCGAGCCGGCGGCGCGGCGCTGAGGCGGGAGACCCGCGTGTGCGGGTTCCGCGCGCGTCCGCTCATGCCGTCTCTTCCTCCACCTGCGTCTCGGTCAGCTGCGGCACGCCGCCATTGAGCCGCTCGGCGGCGACATAGCCGAGCGACACCGCGATGAGGCACAGCGCCACCGAGAGGACGATGTTGAGCATCGCCCGTCCCGGCGCACCGGCGCGGATCAGCTCCAGCGTCTGGAAGCTGAACGAGGAAAAAGTGGTGAATCCGCCGCAGATGCCGACCATGACGCCGATGCGCCACAGCTCCGGCGCGGGATAGCGCCCCTGTTCGATGGTCAGCGTGGCGAAGAAGGAGATGACGAAGGAGCCGACGACATTGATGAGCATCGTGCCCCATGGCAGGTCCCGGCTGTAGGGCGCCATCAGCAGGGCGATCCAGAAGCGCGCCACGCTGCCGATCGCGCCGCCCGCGGCCACCCATAGCGTCGTCTGGATCATTCCACTCATTCCCATCTTCCTGCCTGCGTGCCGGGGGACGGCACGTCCTCTTCCGCTGATTCACACTCTTAAGCGGTCTCCCTTCAAGCGGGATGACGATAATCCGTCGGCTTAAGAGGCAGAATGCGGGCCGGCGAGGAGGCCGGCAAGACGACGGGCGGTTGGCGTGCCGGGCGTTCCGAGATCGGCAACGATGCTCATATGGTCGGCCCCTTCCATGGTCGATCGCTCGGCCATCAGGCCGGCACCGGCGAGATGGGCCGCGAACGCGTCCGCCTGGGCGTGGAACGGGGGCGTCTCGCGCTCCCCGACCAGCAATTCGACGCGCGGATTGCCCCGCGCTTGCGCGCCATAGTCGCGGCGGAGCGGGCTGAAGCGGGTGACTTCCGCATCCGTGAGGGCGATCAGCTCCTTCAGGAACGAGGCCTGCAGCGGGGCGAGGTCATAGAGGCCGCTCAGCAGCAGGGCGCCATGGAGGGTCGCCGGCTGGCGGTCGTCGAACAGAAGCGCGGCGAGGTGCGCGCCGGCCGAATGGCCGCTGACCGTCAGCCGGGCCGGATCGCCGCCCAGCGCGCCAATATGCCCGGTGATCCAGTCCCGCGCGCGCCGCACCTGCGCCACCACGGTTTCCATCCGCACGGAGGGCATCCGCGCATAATCGATGATCACCGCGATGGCGCCGGCCTGCGTCACCGTCTCGGCGACGAAGGAGAAGTCCTCCTTCGTGAACATCCGCCAGTAGCCGCCGTGGATGAACAGGTGCACCGCGCCGCTCGCGCCCTGCGGCGGGAAGAACAGGTCGAGCCGCTCGGCGGGCGAGGGGCCATAGGCGAGGTCCGCGCGCATGGGCAGCCGCGCGCGCGTGGCCGTGCTGCGGGCGGCATAGGCGGCCACGTGCCGGTCGAAATCGGCCACGTGGTCGCGGGTGCGGAACGGGTCGGCCATGCGTGAGGCTCGCGGTCAGAGCGTGGTGGCGATGTATTTTGCCTCCAGGAATTCCAGCACGCCATGGGCGCCGCCCTCGCGGCCGAGGCCCGATTGCTTGGTGCCGCCGAACGGCGCCGCCGGATCGGAGACGAGGCCTCGGTTGAGCCCGACCATGCCGGTCTCGATCCGCCGCGACACCCGCAGGCCGCGCGCCAGATCGCGGGTGAACACATAGGCGGCGAGGCCGTATTCGGTGGCGTTTGCGCGGGCGATCGCCTCCTCCTCGGTCTCGAAGCGGCTGATCGCGGCCACCGGGCCGAAAATCTCCTCGCCCCCCATGACGGCGTCGCCCGGCACATCCACCAGCACGGTCGGCGGATAGAAGAAGCCGGGCCCCTCCGGGCGCGTGCCGCCGCAGAGCAGGCGCGCCCCGCGCCCCAGCGCGTCGTCCACCAGCCGCTCGATCTTGTCGACCGCCTTCGCGGTGATCATCGGCCCGCACTCGGTGCCCGCCTCCGGCCCGGGGCCGACCTTCAGGGCTGCCATGCGCGCGGTCAGTTCGGTGACGAAACGATCATGGATCCCCGCCTGAACGTAGATGCGGTTGGCGGCGGTGCAGGCTTCCCCGGCATTGCGCATCTTGGCCAGCATGGCGCCTTCCAGCGCCACCTCGATGTCGGCATCGTCGAACACGATGAGCGGCGCGTTGCCGCCCAGCTCCATCGAGCAGCCGATCACGTTCTTCGCCGCTTCCGCCAGCAGCGCGCGCCCGACCGGCGTCGAGCCGGTGAAGGAGAGCTTGCGCACCCGTGGGTCCGCCAGCATCGCCGCTGTCACCGGGCCAGGCGTGGAGGTGGTGAGCACGTTGACGACGCCGGGCGGCACGCCCGCCTCCTCATAGAGCGCGGCGAGCGCATAGGCGGTGAGCGGCGTCTCGCTGGCCGGCTTCAGCACCACCGTGCAGCCCGCCGCCAGCGCCGGGGCGATCTTGCGCGTCGCCATGGCGGCGGGGAAGTTCCACGGGGTGATCAGCACACAGATGCCGACCGGCTCGTAATCGACGATGATGTGGTTGCCGCCCGCCGGCGAGAGCGCGAAATCGCCGGAAATCCGCACCGCCTCCTCGGCGTTCCAGCGGAAGAACTCGGCGGCATAGGCCACCTCGCCGCGCGCATCGCGCAGCGCCTTGCCGTTTTCCAGCGAGATCAGGCGGGCCAGATCCTCCGCCCGCGCGCTCATCAGCTCGAAACAGCGGCGCAGGATTTCCGAGCGACGGCGCGGCGGGGTGGCGCGCCAGCCGGGGGCGGCCGTGGCGGCGGCTTCCACCGCGGCGGCGGCCTCCGGCGTGCCGGCATCGGGAACCTGCGCAAGGCGCTCGCCCGTGGAAGGATCGATCACCGCGATGGCGGGGCGATCCGCCGGCCACAGCCATTGCCCGCCAATATAGAGGCCGCGGGCGCCGGCGGCCGGATCGATGGCCGGGGCACCGGCAGTGAGGGGGGAGGGCGTTGCGACATTCATGAGCGTCAATCCTGTGCGAGGACGAGGGCCGGGGCGGTGGCATCGCCGCGATAGGCGGCGTCGATGAGGCGGGCCATGTCCGCCGGGCCGACCGGGCGCGGGTTGTTCTTGATCAGGCGTTCGATGCCCAGCGCCTGCTCGGCGGTCCAGGCCAGCCTGTCGGCGGGCAGCCCGAGTTCGGCCAGCGTCGTGGGAATGCCGATGGCGGCGAACAGGCGCGTCACTTCCTCGATGGCGGCATCCGCCAGCGCCGCCGGCGAGCGGCCGTGCCCTGGCAGGCCGAGCGCGAGGGCGATCTCGGCCATCTCATCGCGCGCGGCCTCGCGGTTAAAGCGCATCACATAGGGCAGCATGGTCGCGACGCCGAGGCCGTGCGCGGTATGGGTCAGGGCGCCGACCGGATACTGGATGGCGTGCGCCGCCGCCGTTCCCGCCGTGCCGAAGGCGCAGCCGGCGGCCAGCGCCGCCATCATCACATCCGCCCGTGCCTCCTCGTCGGAGCCGTCGCGCCAGGCCCGCTCCAGGCTGCGGCCCAGAAGCCGGATGGCGAGCAGCGCGAAATGGTCGGTCAGCGCGCTTTTGCCGATGAAGACATGCGTCTGCGCCAGTTCCGCCGAGGGCGGGCGCCGGCCGGCCGTGAAGGCCTCGATAGCGTGGGTCAGCGCGTCGGCGCCGGCGATGGCGGTGAGCGATGGCGGGCAGGTGAGCGTCAGGTCGGGATCGCAGATCGCTGCCTTGGGAATCAGATGCGGGCTGGAAATGCCCACTTTCAGCGTGCGGTCGGGATCGGAAATGACGGCGACCGGCGTCGCCTCCGAGCCGGTGCCCGCCGTGGTCGGCACGGCGATGATGGGCAGCACCGGGCCGGGCACCTTGAACTCGCCATAATAGTCGGGAAGCCGGCCGCCATGGCTGAGGAGCAGGGCGGCGCATTTGGCCATGTCGAGGCAACTGCCGCCGCCAATGCCGATGACGAGGTCCGGCGCGAAGGCCCGCGCCTCCTCGGCGCAATCCGCCGCGCTGTCGCGCGGCACGTCCGGCAGCACGCGGTCATGCACCATCACCGCGAGGCCGGCGGCGCGCAGCCCGTCGAGCATCTCGGCGAACACGACCGAGGCGGACAGGCGCTCGTCGGTGCACAGAAGGACCCGCGAGCCGAGGCGGCGCGCCACGGCGGGCAGGGCGTGGCGCTGGCCCTTGCCGAAGAGGATTTCGGTCGGCAACCGGATCGCGGAGAAGGATGTCACTTTATTCATCCGATTGATTGGGCTGCATGTTTCAGCCTGATGAGGATGTCCTACACGAAATCGTATAGGATATCGTATTGAATGCGGCAGAGGATCGTGCTAGCAGTCGATCCTTGTCAAGGGGCAAAACCGTGCGCAGTCCGAAACCTCTCGCCGCCTCCCAGATCGCCGCCGAACCGCGCGGCGGCTCGCAGGCCATCCACCGTGCCGCCGGCCTCGCCGAGGAGGTCTATGAGGCGATCTTCGCGCGGCTGATGGCGCTGAAGATCCCGCCCGGCGCGCGCATCACGGTCGACAATCTGGTGCGCGAGCTTGCCGTGTCGCAGACGCCGATCCGCGAGGCGCTGGGGCGGCTGGAGGGCGAGGGGCTGGTGGTCAAGACCCACCTCGTCGGCTACAGCGCCGCGCCGCAGATCACCCGCCGCCGTTTTGAGGAACTGTACGATCTGCGCCTGCTGCTGGAGCCGGAAATGGCCGGCCGCGCCGCCGCCACCATGACGGATGCCGCCCTCGCCGAGCTGACCGAGGCCGCCGGCGTGATGTCTCGCGCCAGCAGCACGGACGAGCGGGCGCGCTATTCGCAGTTCGCCCGGCAGGATGCGGTGTTCCACGACCAGATCCTGGAGGTCGCGGGCAACGAGCTGATCCGCGAGACGCTGGCGCACCAGCACACCCACTTTCACATCTTCCGCCTGATGTTCCACGCTCGCGTCACCGAGGAGGCGCTGGACGAGCACGCGGCGATCCTCGCCGCCTTCGCCGCGCGCGATCCCGTGGCGGCCGAGCGGGCGATGCGGGTGCATGTCGAGCGCTCGCGCGACCGTCTTCTTCCGGCGTTCGACCTATGAACGCCGCGCCCGCTCCCCCGTCCCCCGCGCGCGGCGGAGCGCCGGTGCTGCGCGCCGAGCGGCTGGCCAAGGCGTTTGGCGGCGTGCCGGTCCTGTCGGACATCTCGCTCGACATCCGGCCGGGCGAGATCCACGCCGTCATCGGCGAGAACGGGGCGGGCAAGTCGACGCTGATGCGGCTGCTCTCGGGCTATCTGCGCCCGAGCGAGGGCGCCCTGTGGATGGATGGCGAGCCGATCGCCTTCCATGGCCCGGCCGACGCGCAGGCCGCCGGCATCGCGCTGGTGCATCAGGAGATCCTGCTCGCCGAAGCGTTGAGCGTCACCGAGAACATCTTCATCGGCCGCGAGATCGGCCGTTTCGGCCGGCTCGACGAGCGGGCGATGCGCGCGGCGGCGGCTGCGCAGCTGGCGGAGATCGGCTGCAAGGTTTCGCCGCGTGCGCGGGTGGGCGACATCTCGCTTGCCAACCGCCAGCTGGTGCAGATCGCCAAGGCGCTGCTCGGCACGCATCGGGTGGTGATCTTCGACGAGCCGACCGCCGTGCTCACCCATGACGAGGTCGACCCGCTGCTCGACATCATCGTGAAGCTGAAGCAGCGCGGCGTCGCCATTCTCTATATCAGCCACCGGCTGGACGAGGTGGAGCGGCTGGCCGATCGGGTCACCGTGCTACGCGACGGGCGCATGGTCGGCTCCTATGAAGCCGAGGGCCTGACCCCCCATCGCATGGCCAGCCTGATGGTGGGGCGCGAATTCGCCAGCCTCTATCCCGTCCGCGTGCCGCGCGATATCGCCGGGCCCGTGCTGGAGATCGAGCACGCACACGTTCCCGGCTTCGTCCACGATGTCTCGCTCACCCTGCACAAGGGCGAGATTCTCGGCCTGGCCGGCATGATCGGCGCTGGCCGCACGGAGCTGTTCGAGGGGCTGCTGGGCCTCAGGCCGGCGAGCTTCGGGGCCGTGCGGCTGCACGGAAAGCCGTCGCATTTCGCCTCGCCCGCGCAGGCGGCGGCCGCCGGGATCGGCTACCTGACCGAGGACCGCAAGGGAAAGGGGCTGCTGCTGGGCGAGCGCCTCGCGCCCAACCTCACCCTCGCCGCGCTCGACCGCGTGCACACCGTGGCCGGGCTGGACCTTGCCCGCGAGGCGCAGCTGCTGGACCGCGCCGTGGCGAGCTATGACATCCGCTTGCGCAGCCGGGACGCGAAGGCCGGCCAGCTTTCGGGCGGCAACCAGCAGAAGCTGCTGCTGGCCAAGGTGATGCTGAACGACCCCTCGATCCTCGTCATCGACGAGCCGACGCGCGGCATCGACATCGCCAACAAGAGCCAGATCTACGCCTTCATCCAGTCGCTGGTGCAGGAGGGCCGCTCCTGCATCGTCATTTCCTCGGAGATGCAGGAACTTATCGGCCTGTGCGACCGCATCCTCGTGATGCGCTCGGGCAGGATCAACGGCGAACTTTCCGGCGATGCCATGACCGAAAGCAATGTCGCGCTCCACGCCACCAGCAGCGCGGCCCATGAAAAAACCTCAGGGAGAAACGCACATGGCTGACCTCGCCGCCGCGCCACCGCGCGCCGAGCCGGGCTGGTCGATCGGCTGGGGCGATGCCGGCCCCTTCCTGGCGCTCGCGGCGCTCATAGCGATCGGCTTCCTCGTCAATCCCGACTTCCTGTCGGCCAACAACATCGCCAATGTCGTCACCCGCAGCGCCTTCATCGCCATCATCGCGATCGGCGCCACTTTCGTCATTTCCTCCGGCGGGCTCGACCTCTCGGTCGGCTCCATGGCGGCCTTCATCACCGGCGTGATGATCCTGTTCATGAACTGGGTGGCGCCGAGCGTGGGCACGGCGGCGATCCCGCTCGGCATGGCGGTGGCCCTCGTCACCGGCATCGCCTGCGGGCTGATGAACGGCGCCATCGTCACGCTCGGGCGCATCGAGCCCTTCATCGCGACGCTCGGCACCATGGGCATCTTCCGCGCGCTCATCACCTACATGACCGACGGCGGCACGGTGGCGATCGACCGCAGCCTGCGCGACGCCTATCGCCCGGTCTATTTCGGCGACGTGCTGGGCGTGCCGATTCCGATCCTGGTGTCGCTCGCGGTGGCGCTGGTCGCGGCCTATGTGCTCTACCGCACGCGCTATGGACGGCGCTGCGTGGCGGTGGGCGCCAATGAGGACGTGGCGCGCTATTCCGGCATCTCGATTCCCCGGGTGCGGACGATGGCCTTCGTCATCCAGGGCGCCTGCGTCGCCATCGCCGCCATCTGCTACGTGCCGCGCCTCGGGGCGGCGACGCCGACCACCGGGCTGCTGTGGGAGCTTCAGGTCATCACCGCCGTGGTCATTGGCGGCACCGCCTTGCGCGGCGGCCGGGGCCGCATCTGGGGCACGGTGGCGGGCGCGGTGATCCTCGAGTTCATCGCCAACCTGATGGTTCTTTCCGACTTCGTCTCCGAATATCTCGTGGCCGCGGTGCAGGGCGTGATCATCATCATCGCCATGCTGATCCAGCGCATGTCGAAGAGGTAGCGGGGCCGTCAACCGGCGCGCGCGAGGCAGCCGCGACGCGCCGGGCATCAATCAAGCTGCCGCACCAACAGGAGGAAACCCCATGCTCAGGAAGACCCTGATCGCGGCCGGCGTGACGACGGCGCTGCTCGCCGCCGGCCCGGCCCTGGCCGCCGAGAAGAAGATTATCGCCGTCTCCATTCCCGCCGCCGACCATGGCTGGACCGCCGGCGTCGTCTATCACGCCAACGCCGCGGCCAAGGAGATCAACAAGGCCTTTCCCGATATCGAGGTCATCGTGAAGACCTCGCCCTCGGCGAGCGCGCAGGTCAGCGCGATCGAGGATCTGTCGGCGACCCGCAAGCTCGACGCGCTGGTGATCCTGCCGCACTCGTCCGAGGAACTGACCACGCCGGTGAAGGCGATCAAGGACAAGGGCAGCTTCATCACCGTGGTTGATCGCGGCCTCAACGATCCGAAGATCCAGGATCTCTACGTCGCCGGCGACAACATCGCGGTCGGCTTCAACACCGCGAAGTTCCTGGTGGAGAAGATGGGCGGCAAGGGCAACCTCGTCGTGCTGCGCGGCATTCCGACCGTGATCGACGACGAGCGCATCAAGGGCTTCCAGGACGGGATCAAAGGTTCCGACCTCAAGATCCTCGACATCCAGTACGCCAACTGGAACAGCGACCAGGCCTTCAAGCTGATGCAGGACTATCTCGCCAAATACCCGCAGATCGACGCGGTCTGGGCCAATGACGACGACATGCTGCTCGGCGTGCTGGAGGCGATCAAGCAGTCCGGCCGCAAGGAGATCAAGTTCGCGCTCGGCGGTAATGGCATGAAGGAGATCATCGCGAAGGTGATGGCGGGCGACGCGGTGACGCCGGTCGAGACCCCCTATCCGCCCTCGATGATCAAGACCGCCATCTACCTGACCGCCGCGCATTTCGCCGGCCATGCGCCGGTGCGCGGCTCGTTCAAGCTCGACGCGCCGCTGATCACCAAGGCGAATGCCGCCGAATACTATTTCCCGGACTCGCCGTTCTGAGCGATTCCCCTACGATAGGGCCTGCGGGCCGATCGCACCGACAATAATCGAACGGGAGGATACCATCATGCCAGGCAAGAAGATCCTGATGCTGACCGGCGAGTTCACCGAGGAATACGAGATCTTCGTGTTCCAGCAGGGAATGGAAGCGGTGGGCCACACCGTCCATGTGATCTGCCCGGACAAGAAGGCCGGCGAGATCATCAAGACCTCGCTGCATGATTTCGAAGGCGGGCAGACCTACACGGAAAAGCCCGGCCACGACTTCGTCATCAACAAGACCTTCTCCGAAGTCGATCTGGAGGAATATGACGCGGTCTATTGCGCGGGTGGGCGCGGGCCGGAATATATCCGCACCGACACGCGTATCCAGGCCATGGTCCGCCACTTCCACGAGACCGGCAAGCCGATCTTCACCATCTGCCACGGCGTGCAGATCCTCATCGCGGTGGACGGCGTGGTGACCGGCAAGCGGGTCGGGGCGCTCGGCGCCTGCGAGCCGGAAGTGCGGCTGGCCGGCGGCACCTATGTCGACCTCTCGCCCACCGACGCGCTGGTCGACGGCAACATGGTATCGGCCAAGGGCTGGACCGCGCTGGCCGCCTTCATGCGCGAATGCCTGAAGGTGCTCGGCACGGAAATCCGCCATTCCGAGCACGCGCCGGCCGCCGCCACGCGCGCGGCCTGACGCGCCGCGCCCCTCACGCCTCGCGGAACCGGCCATCGCCCAACCGGCGCGGCCCGGTTCCGCGAAATGCCCGCCGGTTGGGACCGTGGATCAGAAGCCGCTCTTGACGCGAAGATGCGTGTGCTCGTGCGCGGCACCCTGGTTGTGCACGTGGTGGGACGTGTCCTCGGCGACCGGGATGAGGCTCAGCGCGCCGTGCATGACGCCGCGCTCCAGGAACAGCCCCTCCGCATAGGAGGAGATGTCGGCGACCCGGCCGCGCATCACGGTCACATCGATCGAGGTGCTGTGGTCGAGCGGGATGGACAGCGCCGCCACGGTCTGGTCGTGCCGGTCGAGCCGCCCCTGCGGCACGCGGGCGGCGAGATTGCGCACCGACTGGTCGACGGTGCAGCTGATCACGCCGAAGCAGTGCGCCTGCGTCGGTCCGCTCGCCCGGGCCGACAGTCCGCGCCGCACCAGATCGCGGATCGCCTCGGACAGGCTCGCCGCGCCGGTGGCCGCGATATAGGCATCGAGCTCGGCGGCCAGATCGTCGTCGAAGGCGATGGTGGTCCGCTGCATGGCAACCCTCCCTCGAAGGTGCGGGGAGGCTAGGTCGTCGCCCTCGCTTGCGCAAGAAAGTTCAGCCGCCCCGCGTGCCCTGATCCTCGCGCAAAAGCACCGGCTTCACCCACCGTCACGGGCGGCGCGGACGCTTTCCGCCCGGCTTGCCCTCGCCACCCGGCTTGCCCTCGCGGCCCGGCTTGCGCTCGAACGTGTCCGGCCGGTCGCGCTTGGGCTCGCGCGCCTTTTCATGTGCGGGCGTCTCGCGGGCGGGCTTTGCATAAGCGGGCTTGTCATGGGCGAGTTTGCCGAAGGGCGCCTTGTCCCGCGGCGGCTTGTCATATCCAGGTTTGTCGTAACCCGGCTTGCCGTGATGCGGCTTGTCCTTGAGCGGCCGGTCGTCAAGAGGCCTGTCCCGGAAGGACTTGTCGCGCAGCGGCTTGGCGTGCGGCGCCTTTTCGTAGGGCGCCCTGTCCTGCGGCGCCCTGTCCAGAGGAGGGCCGTCATAACGGGGGCGTTCCAGCGCAGCCCTTTCCGGTGACGGCCTTTCAGTTGATGGCCTTTCAGGTGACGGCCTGGCGCGCATCGGCCTGGCCCGGCCGGGGCGCTCGGAGCGCTCCGCCGAGGGGGCGCCGGGCATCGGCTCGATGATGACGTCCGTGCCATCCGCCTTCTTCGCCGTCTTGCCGAAGCGGTCGGCGGCGGCGAGGCTGACCTCGAAGGCGGTCTCCTCGTCGAAGATGCGGATGATGCCGATCTCCTTGCGCGTCACGTTTCCGCGCCGGCAGATCAGCGGCAGCAGCCATTTGGGATCGGCATTGTTGCGGCGGCCGATATTGAGGCGGAACCACGCGCCGCCGGCGCTGCCCGACGGGCCGCCGAACTCGCGGTCGGCGATGCGGTCGCGCGCGGCGCGCGGCTCGCCGGGATCGGCCACCTCCTCGGGCGCCGGCAGGCCGGCACGGTAGAGCCGCACCAGCGCGGCGGCCAGATGCTCGGGCGAATGGGCGGCGAGCAGCGTGCGGGCGGCGCTGGCATCCTCCTCGCTCGGCTCCTCGGTCAGCATGGGGTCGTGCAGCATCCGCTCATGGTCGAGCTTGCGGATGTCCTCGGCGGTCGGGGGACCGGACCAGGCCGGGGTGATGCCGAGCCCGCGCATCAGTTCCTCGGTGCGGCGGCGACGGAACGGGGGCACCAGCAGCACGCTCACGCCCTTGCGTCCGGCGCGGCCGGTGCGGCCGCTGCGGTGCTGCAGGCTTTCGGCATCGTTGGGCAGGTCGGCATGGATGACGAGGCCGAGATTGGGCAGGTCGATGCCGCGCGCCGCCACGTCGGTGGCCACGCACACCCGGGCGCGGCCGTCGCGCAGCGCCTGCAGCGCGTGGTTGCGCTCGTTCTGGCTCAGTTCGCCCGACAGCGCGACCGCGGAGAACTGCCGCTCCTGCAGCATGGCATGCAGGCGCCGCACCGCCTCGCGGGTATTGCAGAACACGATCGCGCTGGGAGTGTCATAGGAGCGCAGCACGTTGACTACCGCATGGTCCAGCTCGGTCGGCGCGATGCGGATGGTGCGGTATTCGATATCGGCGTGGCCGCCTTCCGCGCTCGCCACCTCGATGCGCAGCGCGTCGCGCTGGTAGCGCTTGGCGAGCGCCGTGATGCCGCGCGGCATGGTGGCGGAGAACAGCAGGCTGCGCCGCTCCGGCGGCGTGGCGTCGAGGATGAATTCGAGATCCTCGCGGAAGCCGAGGTCGAGCATCTCGTCGGCCTCGTCGAGCACGGCGACGCGCAGGGCCGAGATATCGAGCCGGCCGCGCTCCAGATGGTCGCGCAGGCGACCGGGTGTGCCGACCACGATATGGGCGCCCTGGTTGAGCAGGCGCTGCTCCTGCCGCGGATCCATGCCGCCGACGCAGGAGACGATGCGCGCGCCGGTGGCGGCGTAGAGCCAGGCGAATTCGCGCTGCACCTGCAGCGCCAGTTCCCGCGTCGGGGCCACCACCAGCGCCATCGGCACGGTGGCGGGCGGCAGGCGTTCCTGCGTGCCCAGCAGCGTCTCGGCCATGGCGAGGCCATAGGCGACGGTCTTGCCGGAGCCGGTCTGCGCCGAGACCAGAAGGTCGCGGCCCGTCGCTTCCGGGGCCAGCACGGCGAGCTGCACCGGGGTCGGGTTGTGGTAGTCGCGCTCGGCCAGGGCGCGGGCGAGGGCCGGGTTGGTGGTCATGAAGGGCAAGGCTGGTTCCGCCTATCTCGCAATGTCGTCAGGCGTCGAAGGGGAGCCATCGGAAGGGGATCTGGATCTTCCTTTTAATCGAGCCTGCGCCCGGAAGCCACGCCTCCCGTGCATAGGGCCTCCGCAGCTTTCTCCGCAGCTCGCGGGCACCGCCCTCACGGCTGGAACAGCGCGGCGTGATGCAGTTTGAGGCCGCGCAGGGCCACCGCCTGATCGAGGATCCAGGAGCGGACCATCTGCACCCGCGCATCCTCCAGCCGCGATTCATGGATGAGCAGGTAATACTCGCCCGCGCTGGCGATCTCGCTCCAGTAGGGAATGCACAGGCCGCGCGCGCCCTCTTCCTGTCCCAGCAGGATATCGGGCACCAGCGCGATGCCGCGCCCCTGCCGCGCCGCGTCGAGCGCCATGAAGAAATGGCCGAACTGCAGATGCGGGTCGCCCTCCGCGTCAAAGCGCACGCCATTGGCGCGCAGCCAGTCCGGCCAGGCATAGCGCCGCGTGGTGGTGTGGATGAGCGGATAGGCGGCGAGATCGGCGGCGGCGCGCACCGGCGCGGCCAGCAGCTCCGGCACGCAGACCGGCACCAGCCGGTCGGGAAACAGCTCGTCGGCATGAACGCCGTCCCAGCGCGTGACCATAGGCAGCTCGATCCGCGGCTGCGTGCGGTCATAGCGCCGGCCCGGCAGCCGGCCGACCCGGATGGCGATGTCGGCATCATGGGCCAGCAGGTCCGCCGCCTCGATCGAGGAGACGATGCGTGCCTCGATCTCCGGGTGGCGGGCCACCAATTGGTGCAGCCGCGGCATCAGCCACACCGTGGCGATGGTTGGTAGCGCGGTGATGGTGATGGCCGGATCGCTGCGCCGGCGCGCCAGCCGCAGCGCCGCGCGTTCCAGCTCGTCGAACACGCCTTCCACCACGCGATAGAACTGCTCGCCCTCGGGGGTCAGCTCGATGCGCCGGGTATGACGCACGAACATGTCCTGGCCGAGATCGGTCTCCAGCTCCTTCACCTGCCGGCTGACCGCTCCCTGCGTGAGGTTCAGCTCCGCCGCCGCCCGGGTGAAGGAGAGCTGCCGCGCCGCCGCTTCGAACCCCTTCAGGGCATTCAGGGGCGGCAATCGCCTCTTTCGCATTCAGACCCTCCATCATGCATGAACTTAGCTCATGCATGAGTGCCGAACAAATCGTTTGTGACGAACGTCCCCGCCCGGCATCGTAGCGACACCCGACATTCGCCGGTTCCGCCGCATCGCCGCACCACCCCATCCCGGGCGCATCCCGCCTCCGGGCGAGGACTCCCCTTATGTCCGCATCCGATGACGCGCCATCCGACGACACGCGAGACGATCTTGCGCTTGTCGCCACCGGCATCGCCAAAGTCTATGGCGCGACCTGTGCGCTGCGCAGCGCCCGGCTGGCCCTGCGGCGCGGGCGTGTCCATGCGCTGCTCGGCGAGAATGGGGCGGGCAAGTCGACGCTGGTGAAGATCCTCGTCGGCGCGGTCACGCCGGATGCCGGGCATATCGCGCTGGCCGGCGCGCCGGTCGCCTTCGGCTCGGTGACGCAGGCGATCCGCGCCGGCATCGTGCCGATCTACCAGCATCTCAGCCTGTTTCCCGAACTCAGCATTCACGAGAACCTCTCGGCCTTCGCGCTCGCCGCCGGAGGCGGGCTGTGGACCGGCCGCCGTCTGGTCGATCCCGCCCGTGCACGCGGCTGGCTGAAGGAAGTGGGTCTCGATGTCGACCTCGCCGCGCCGCTTGGGAGCCTCTCGCTCGGCGAGCGGCAGCTGGTGGAGGTCGCCCGCGCCCTCAGCCTCGACTGTCGCGTGCTGGTGCTGGACGAGCCCACCGCCGCCCTCAATGCCGATGAGGCCGACCGTCTGTTCGCCGTGGTGCGCCGGCTCTGCGCGAGCGGCACCGCGGCGCTGTTCATCTCCCACCGCTTCGACGAGATCGAGGCGCTCGCCGACGAGGTGACGGTGCTGCGCGACGGGCGCACGGTGATCGACGCCGCGCCGATCGGCCGTCACAGCCGCGAGGAACTCACCCACGCCATGCTCGGCGCCGGCGTCGAGGCCGCGCCCGCACGCCTTTCCGAGCGCGCCGCGCCGGTGCTGGTCGGGCGTGGGCTGGCCGCCGGCCGCCACGGGCGGGGCAGTCTGGATGTCATCGTCCATGCCGGCGAGATCGTCGGGCTGGCCGGCCTCATCGGCTCGGGCGCGCTGTCGCTTGCGGCCACGCTCGGCGGGGCGCAGGCCGGGCCGGGCGAGCTGTCGGTGGGGGATGCTTCCTTCATGCCCGGCGACCGCCGCCGCGCCGCCGCGCTCGGCATCGCCTATGTGCCGGCCGACCGCCACGCGGAGGGCCTGTTCGGCGCGCTGTCCGCCCGGCGCAATGCGTCGGTCTCGGGGCTCGGCCGGCTGGCGCGCCTGGGGTGGCTGCGCGCGCGGGCCGAGGCGCAGATGGTCGATCCGCTGCTGCGCCGGCTCAAGCTGCACCCGGCCTTGCCGGAGGCGGAAGCGGCGACCTTCAGCGGCGGCAACCAGCAGAAGCTGTTGATCGCCCGCGGCCTCGCCGTGCCGGGGCTGAAGGCGATGGTGCTGCTGGAGCCGACCCGTGGCGTGGATGTTGCCGCCCGCGGGGTGATCCACGATGCCATCCGCGAGGCGGCCGCTTCCGGCGTCGCCGTGCTGGTCGCCACCAGCGATCTCGACGAACTCATGGTGCTGGCTCACCGCTATCTAGTGGTGCGCGAGGGCACGCTTGCCGCCGAGCTGCCGCGCAGCGCACCCCGCGCGGCGCTGCTGGCGGCGCTGTCGGGGAGCGCGGCGGCATGATGGCAAAACGCTTGCCCGGTACATCCCGCCCGTTGCGGCTCTCCCGGCCCCCGGCGGTGGCGCTGGTCTGCCTCGGCCTGTTCCTGCTGTGCTGCGCTTTCGTGCCGCGCTTCGCTACCTTCGGCAATATCGAGAACGTGTTGCGCGTCGCCTCCATTCTCTGCGTCGTCGCCTGCGGGCAGGCCGTGGTGATCCTTCTCGGGGGCATCGAATTCTCCTTCGGCGCCTCCGCCGCACTGGCCAGCGTGGTGACGGTGATGGCGCTGCCCGTGCTGGGGCCGGTCGGCGGCCTCGCGACGGGCGGCGCGAGCGTGATCGCCATCGGCGCGGTGAACGGGTTTCTGGTCGGCCGCCTGGCGCTGCCGCCGGTCATCGTCACGCTCGGCACGCTGATGATGGCCTCGGGCGCCGCCGCCTGGCTGGTCGGCGGCCTGCCGATCGACGCACCGCCCTCGGCCGCCTTTTCCTGGCCGGCGCGCGGGCGCGTGCTCGGGGTGCCGGTGCCGATCCTGGCCGCGCTTCTCGCCTGCGCGGCGCTGCACCTGATGCTGGCGCACGGGCGCATCGGCCGGCTCTGGTACCATGTCGGCGCCAACCCGGTTGCCGCCCGCCTCGCCGGGCTCGATGTCACCCGCATCACCACGCTGGGCTATGCCGTGGCGGGCGCCTTCTGTGCGGTCGGGGCGATCATCCTCACCAGCCGTGTCGCCTCCGGCCAGCCCGCGCTCGCGCCGAACCTGCCCTTCGAGACCATCGCCGCCTGCGCCATTGGCGGGCTGCCGCTGTCGGGCGGGCGGGGGCGGGTGTCGCAGGTCGTGTTCGGCGTGCTCACCGTGGCGATGTTGAACAACGCCGTGGTGCTCATCAACCTGCCGGTGGCCTGGCAGCTCGTGCTGCTCGGGCTGGCGGTGCTGGCCGCCGTGGGCCTGCAGAAGGATTGGGCGGTGCTGGCCCGCCTCGCGCGGAGGACGGACCGATGACCCCGCGCGCCGAGGGCCGTGCCCGCTTCCTGGTGGCGCCCGCCGCCATCCTCCTCGCCGCCGGGCTGTTCGGCGTCGCCAGCCCCGGCTTCCTCTCGCTCGACAACGGGCTGAGCATGGCCGGGCAGATCTGGATCCTCGCTTTGCTGGCGGTCGGGCAGATGTTCGCCATCGCCGCGCGTGGCTTCGACATCTCGGTCGGCGCGGTGGCGGCACTGTCGGGCACACTCGGCGCGATGGCGGCCAATGCCATCGGCCTGCCGGGGCTGCTCCTCGCCGTACCGGTCGGCCTTGCCTGCGGCACGGTGAATGGCTGGCTGATCGGCCGGGCCCGTTTCCAGCCGATCGTCGCCACGCTCGGCACGTTGCTGGCGGTGAAGGGCCTCGCGCTGCTGGTCAGCGATGATGGACAGGTGGTGCCGCTGGAGGCCGCCGCCCGCGCCGCCGCCCTGTCCTTCGACGCGGTTGCCGGCCTGCCCCCGCTCGGCTGGGCGGCGCTGGCCGCGGTGGGCCTCGCCCATGTCGTGCTGCGCCACATGCTGGTGGGCCGGCGCATCCTCATGCTCGGCTCCAACCCGGAGGCGGTGGCTCTGGTCGGCGCGGTGCCGTGGCGCATCGAGATGAGCGCCTATCAGCTGTGCGGCGCCTTCGCGGGCCTCGCCGGGGCGCTGATGACCGCCCGCGCTGGCGCCGGGCTGCCCACCGAGGGCGCCGGCATGGAGCTGCAGTCGATCGCCGCCGCGGTCATTGGCGGCACCGTGCTGGCCGGCGGGCGCGCCAATGTGTGGGCGGTGCTCGCGGGCGCCACCTTCGTGCAGGTGGTGCTCACAGGGCTCAACCTTTCCGGCGTCTCGCCCTTCATCGCCCAGATCGCCGTCGGCGCCGTGATCCTCGCCTCCGGGCTGATGGACGCCGGGCTGCGCACGCTCCTCACCCGTTTTTCCCGCCTCTCACCTCCGAAAGGAACGTTCCGATGAAGCTGTTCCGTGCCGCCTCCCTCGCTGCCCTTCTGCTCGCCGCCGCGCTAGCCCCCGCCCGCGCCGCCGAGCCGGTGATCGGCGTTTCCGTGCCGAATCTCGGCTCGTCCTTCTGGATTTCCGTGCTGTACGGCGTCGACACCGCCGCCAAGGCCGACAAGGCCAAGCTGGTGACGCTCAGCGCCGGCGGCGACGGCAATTCCAGCCAGCAGATCGCGCAGATCCAGGACCTGATCCAGCGCAAGGTCGACGCCATCATCGTCGGTGCCACCAATGGCGACGCGGTGAAGGCCATCGTCGAGCGGGCGGTTGCCGCCGGCATCCCGGTGATCGGCATCTCCTCGCCGCCCAACACCGACAAGCTCGCCGCCGTCGTCAGCGCCGACCATTACGACATGGGCAAGCTGCAGGCCGAGTGCCTGGCGGAAGCCATTGGCGGGAAGGGTGAGGTGGCGATGATGGCCGGCCCGGCCGGTCAGGCCTGGTCGGATCTGCGCGCGCAGGGCTTCCGGGACACCCTCGCCAAGGTCGCGCCCAATGTGACGATCGTCGCGGAATCCCGCCTCGCCGACAACCGCAACGCCGCGCTCACGACCGCCGAGGACTGGATCCAGCGCTTCCCCGAGCTTTCCGGCGTCTACAGCGCCACCGACGACATGGCGGCCGGCGTGGTCTCGGCGCTGAAGGCGTCGGGCAAGGGGACGGTGAAGGTCTCGGCCTCCAACCTGTCGCCGACCGCGCAGCAGATGCTGAAGGACGGCGATCTCGCCTGCACCTCGATCCAGCAGATCGTGGCGCAGGGCAAGGCGGCGCTCGTTCAGGCGGTTGCCGCCGCCACCAAGGGCAAGGTCGAGGCGAAGGTGGTGACGCCGGCCGTGCTTGTCACGCCGGACAATGTCGGCAGCATCGACCTCAGTCTCGTCGTCGCCCCGGCCGACTATCGGCCCTGATCGCCTGGAGCCCTTTCATGCTGCCGTCCCATGACCGCTTCGCCTATTCGCCCATCGCCGCCCGACCGGACTTCTCCTGGCCGGACGGCAAGCGCCTCGCCGTCTATGTCGCGCTTTGCGTGGAGCATTTCGCCTATGGCTCCGGGCTCGGCCTCGCCTATTCGCCGGGGCTTGCCCACCCCAATTCCTACAATTGGGGCTGGCGCGAATATGGCAACCGGGTCGGCGGCTGGCGGCTGATCGAACTGTTCGAGGAATACGGCCTGCCGCTGACCGTGCTGCTCAACAGCGCCTGCTACGATCATTGCCCGGAACTCGTCGCCGCCCATCGCCGGCGCGGCGACGAGATCGTGGCCCATGGCCGCACCAATTCCGAGCACCCGAACGGCATGGACGAAGCGAGCGAGCGCGCGCTCATCGCCGAGGTGACGGCCCGCATCCGCGCGGAGGAGGGCACGCCCCCCGCCGGCTGGATGAGCCCCGGCGCGCATCCCAGCGCGCGCACCGAGGACCTGCTGGCGGGCGCCGGCTACGGCTACACCATGGACTGGCCGATCGACGACCAGCCGGTGTGGATGAAGACGGCGGGCGGCCCGCTGCTCGCCATGCCCTATCCGCACGAGGTCAACGACGTGCCGATGGTGGTGCTGCATGACGGCACCGCCAGCGCCTTCGCCGACATGGCGATCGACAATCTGGAGGAGATGCTGGCGCAGTCCGAGCGCCAGCCGCTCGTCTACGGCATGACGATCCACACCTTCATCGTCGGTCAGCCCTTCCGCATCCGGCAATTCCGCCGGGTGCTGGAGGCGCTCGCCCGGCACAAGGACCGCATCTGGTTCACCACCGCGGGCGCCTGCGCGCAGCACTACGCGTCGCTGTTCCCCGCGCCCGACGCTCTTTCCACGCCAGGCGCTTGCGCCTCGCCAGACGCTTCCCCCACCCAGGGTCCGCAGACATGAGTTCCCCCCCTACCGAAGCGGCGCCCGCGCCGTCGGCCTCATCCGCTCACCGGGGCGTGCAGCGCGTCGCCATTGCCGGCCTCGGCGCCGTCGGCCTGCGCATCGCCCGCGCGCTGGATGCGGGCCTGCCCGGCTGCGTGCTCGCCGCCGTTTCCGCCAATGACCGCGTGAAGGCCGGCGAGCGCCTCGCCTCGCTGACGCACAAGGTTCCCGTGGTGGCAATCGAGGAGCTGGAGGCGCTCGCCGACATCGTGGTCGAATGCGCGCCGGCGGCGCTGCTGCCGGCCATTGCCGAGCCCTTCCTGCGGGCGGGCAAGACGGTCATCGTGCTCTCCTCCGGCGCGATCCTCACCCATCAGCGACTGCTCGATCTCGCCCGCGAACATGGCGGCCAGATCGTCGTGCCGACCGGCGCGCTGATCGGGCTCGATGCCGTGACCGCGGCGGCCGAAGGCGACATCCGCTCGGTGCGCATGATCACGCGCAAGCCGGTGAAGGGGCTGGTCGGCGCCCCCTATCTGGTCGAGCACGCCATTGCCATTGACGACATCACCGAGCCGCTGCGGGTGTTCGACGGCACCCCGCGCGAGGCGGCCATCGGCTTTCCCGCCAATCTCAATGTCGCGGTGGCGCTGGCGCTGGCCGGCATCGGACCGGATCGCACCCGGCTGGAAATCTGGGCCGATCCCGCGCTCACCCGCAACACCCACACGATCGAGGTCGATGCGGATTCGGCCAGCTTCACCATGTCGATCGCCAATGTGCCGACCGACAATCCCAAGACCGGGCGCATCACCGCGCTCTCGGTGATTTCCTACCTGCGCAAGCTCAACGCGCCGCTGCGGGTCGGATCGTAGAAAGCCAGCATCATGGATCTCGGATTGAACGGACGCACGGCGCTGGTTCTCGGCGCCGGCGGCGGGCTCGGCCGCGCCATCGCCCGCACGCTGGCGGCGGAAGGGGCGCGGGTCGCCCTTGCCGACATCGACGCCGAAGCCCTGACGGCCACCCAGGCCGCCATCGAAGCGTCGGGCGGGGTTGCGCTGCCACGGACATGGAACCTCGCCGACATCGATGCCGGCGAGGGCCATGTGGCCGCCATCAAGGCGGCGCTCGGGCCGGTCGACATCCTCGTCAACAACACGGGCGGCCCGCCGCCGAGCCCCGCCCATGGCGTCGCGCCGGGCAGCTGGGAGGCGCA
Source organism: Ancylobacter tetraedralis (assembly GCF_014195655.1). GTDB lineage: Bacteria > Pseudomonadota > Alphaproteobacteria > Rhizobiales > Xanthobacteraceae > Ancylobacter > Ancylobacter tetraedralis. Next base: position 23,772 of record NZ_JACICD010000013.1, on the reverse strand, counting down.
GTTCCGCGCCATGGTGCTGTCGGTGATCCACCTCACCGATCGCGTGTTGCCGGGGATGCGGGCGCGCAAATGGGGGCGGATCATCACCTCCACCTCGTCCGGCGTGGTGGCGCCCATCCCCAATCTCGGCGTCTCCAATGCGCTGCGCTCCGCCCTTGTCGGCTGGTCGAAGACGCTGGCACGGGAAGTGGCGCCGGACGGCATCACCGCCAATGTCATCCTGCCCGGTCGCATCGCCACCGCCCGCATCCGCTTTCTCGACGAGCAGAAGGCCAAGCGGGAAGGGCGCCCGCTGGAGGCCATCGTCGCCGAGAGCACCGGCGCCATTCCGGTCGGCCGCTACGGCACACCGGAGGAATATGCCGACGCCGTCGCCTTCCTCGCCAGCACCCGCGCCGCCTACATCACCGGTTCGGTGATGCGGGTCGATGGCGGCTACCTGCAGAACATCTGATCGTCGGAGGAACACCCCACATGACCGCAACGCCCGACATGCCGGCCCTCTCGCCTTCCTTCTCGCCCGAGCAGAAGGCCGATATCCGCCGCCGCTACCTCGCCGTGGACACGTCCAACGTCGCCGACGTGCTCGACACGCTCGGATTCATGGACCAGAGCCTCGCCGCCGATTTCGCGCCCTATCCCGCGCAGAATGACCGCATCGCCGGCTGGGCCTACACGATCCGTGGCCAGAAGACGCCCTATCCGCTCGGCGGTGACGCCGACAAGATGACGGCCTGCCACGGCGTCGGCCCGGACGAGATCACCGTGTGGAGCGGCGACGGCGAGGGCGTGTGCTATTTCGGCGAGTTGATCGCGCTGGGCATGAAGGAGCGCGGCTGCGTCGGCGCGGTGATCGACGGCGGCATCCGCGACATCCGCTGGATCGGCCAGCACGGCTTCCCCGTCTTCGCGCGCTACCGCACCCCGACCCAGTCGATCGGCCGCTGGAAGGTCAATGCCTGGCAGGTGCCGGTGGTGATGCGCGGCGCCACCAGCCGCACCGTCGAGGTTTGCCCGGGCGATTTCCTGCTCGGCGACGAGGACGGGGTGATCGTCATTCCCGCCCGGGTGGTCGAGACCGTGCTCGTTGAGGCCGAGCGGCTGACCCGCACCGAGGTGGCCATCCGCGCCGAACTGGCGAATGGTCTCTCGCTCGCCGACGCGCTGGCAAAATACGGCCACGTCTGACACATCGGTTCGGCCGACGCCCCGCCGCCGGCCGATGCTGCCCATTTTGCCGGAGCCGACCATGCCCGAAAGTCTCGACAGCCTCGCCGCCGCCCTGACCGCTGGGCGAACTGATGCGGTGCAACTGGTGGAGCGCGCGCTTGAGCGGGCGCAGGCGTGCGACGCCGTGTTCATCACGCTGATGGCGGAGACGGCGCTGGCGCAGGCCCATGCCGCCCGCACGCGCCGGGCACAGGGGCGGGCGCTCAGCCCTTATGACGGCATACCGATCGCGTGGAAGGACCTGTTCGACATTTCCGGCACGCGCACCAGCGCCGGCTCCCGCACGCGCGACGATGTCGCGCCGGCAACGGTGGATGCGCCTGTCGTCGCGGCGACGCGGCGGCTCGGCTTCATTGCCCTCGGCAAGACCAATCTGAGCGAGTTCGCCTTTTCCGGCCTCGGCGCCAACCCGCATTTCGGCACGCCGACCGCCGACCTGCCGGTGAACGAGCCGCGCATGCCCGGCGGCTCCTCCTCCGGCTCGGCGGTCGCGGTGCAGCGCGGCATCGTGCCGGCCGCGATCGGCACCGATACGGCGGGTTCCGTTCGGGTGCCCGCCGCCTTCACCGGCTGCGTCGGCTACAAGGCCTCGCAGGCGCGGTATGACATGACCGGCGTGTTCCCGCTGGCGGGGAGCCTCGACAGCCTCGGCCCGCTGGCGGGCAGCGTGGCCGAGTGCGCCATCATGGATGCGGCGATGCGCGGGCAGGTGGCGCCGCCTCTTGCGCCCGCGCGGCCGGTGCTGGTGGTCGACGACGCCCTTCTCGACGATCCTGACATCACGCCCCCGGTGCGGGCGCATATCGAGGCGGTAATCGCCCAGCTGGCGCGGCTGGCGCCCGTCCGCCGCCAGCGCATCGAGCCCTGGCATCGCGCGCGGGAGGCGATCGCGCGGCTCGGCTGGCTCGGCGCCTATGAGGCGCGGGCGCTGCACCTTGCGACGCTCACCGGCCCCAGGCGCGAGCTGATCGACCCGCGCGTGGTGAGCCGGCTCGACGGCGCGGCGCGCATATCCGGCGAGGCCGCCGCCGAGCTGAGGGCGATCCGCGCGCGGGAGATGGGCGCGCTCGCCGACACGCTGGACGGGGGCCTTCTGGTGCTGCCTACCGTCCGGCATGTCGCGCCGCCGCTGGCGCCGCTGGAGGCCGATCCCGAGCGGTTCGCGCGGGTCAATGTCGCGACGCTGGCGCTGACCATGGTGGCGAGCTTCCTCGACATGCCGGGCGTCGCCCTGCCGACCGGGCGATCCGTCGAGGGGCTGCCGTTCTCCACCCTGATATGCGCCGCGCCGGGGCGCGAAGACGACCTGCTCGCCGGAGCGGCATGGGTCGAGCGGGCGCTCTCGATTCACTAGGCTGGAGCGTTTTCGGCTGGCGAAAGTCGGACGACTTTCGCGGAAAACGCTCGCGGCCTGACCGCCCGCCGGTCCCCTTAGCTGGCCTGCTGCGCGCGGTAGGCGCCCTGCCGCTCCAGCATCCAGCCGGGATATTCGGCCGGCAAGGCGCTGGCCGCATCGAGCGTCGCGAGATCCTCGGGCGACAGCCGAACCCTGGTGGCCGCGAGATTGTCGGCCAGCTGGTCGGGCCGCTTGGCGCCGATGATCACGCTGGTGACCACGCTCTGGTGCAGCAGCCAGGCGAGCGCGATCTGCGCGACGCTCACCCCATGCGCCTGCGCGATCGGCCGCATGGCGTCGATCACGCCGTAGCCGCGTTCGCGGTCCACCGGCGGGAAATCGAAGGTGGCGCGCCGCCCCTCGCCGGAGGTCTCGTCGGCGCGGCTGTACTTGCCCGAGAGCAGGCCGCCGGCGAGCGGGCTCCACACCATCAGCCCCAGCCCTTCCGACGTCAGCATCGGCACGATCTCGCGCTCGAGGTCGCGGCCGGCCAGCGTGTAATAGGCCTGCAGCGACAGGATCGGCGCCAGCTGTCGGGCTTGCGTGATGCCGATCGCCTTGACGATCTGCCACGCCGCCCAGTTGGACAGGCCGATATAGCGGACATGGCCGTGCCGCACGAGCGTATCGAGCGCCTCCAGCGTCTCGACCAGCGGCGTCGCCGGGTCGAAGCCGTGAATCTGGTAGAGGTCGATATGGTCGAGCTGCAGGCGCGCGAGGCTCGCCTTGCACTGGTCGAGAACGTGCTTGCGCGAGGCGCCGCGCGCGTTGGGGCCCTCGCCCATCGGCCCCAGAACCTTGGTGGCGATGACGAGGTCGTCGCGCGAGAGGCCGAGATTGCGGATGGCCGTGCCGAGGATGCGCTCGCTCATCCCCCCAGCATAGACGTTCGCCGTGTCGATGAAGTTCACGCCGGCATCAATGGCGGCCTTCACCAGCGCGTCGGCCTCTTCTTGCCCCAGCTGGCCGATCTGGCCCCAAAAGCCGTCGCTGCCGCCGAAGGTCATGGTGCCGAGGCAGAGTTCGGAAACGAAAAGCCCCGAGGGGCCGAGTTGGCGATAGCGCATGAGGACGCTCCTTGTGCCAGGAAATCGATGGGTGAGAGATAGGCCTCGCGCGCCGTCCCGGCGACGCCGATCCTCGCAGTGTCTTGCCCGATTGTCTCAATCGCGCATTTGCGACTTTCCTCGTCCATATCCTGCGCTACGACAGCACCATGAACGATGATCTCTTCGATCGCCCCCTGGATCGCCCGCTGGATCGCCTTCTCGACCGCCCCCGCGCGTTGCTGCTGCGGCAATGGCAGCGCTTCGGCCGCGAGCCGCCGCTGGAAGGGCTGACGCTGACCGTGGCGCAGGCCCCGTCCGGGCTCATCCATTCGGTCTATCGCGCCTCGTTCTGCGGCGTGCTGCAGGGTGCCAAGGTCAGCCTGCTGGGCGAGCGGGCCTTTCGCTACGACACCGGCAAATGCCTGATCGCCTCGATGGACCTGCCCATCACCGCGCAGATCGTCGAGGCCAGCCCGGCCCGGCCCTATATGGCGTTCGCCCTCGCCATCGATCCCGCGATGATCGCCGATCTGGTGCTGGACGCCGCGGAAATGCCGGCCGCCGCCCCGCTCGCCTCCATCGCCATCGGCGAGATGGAGGCGGATCTGCTCGATCCGCTTGCCCGGCTTCTGGCGCTGTTCGACACCCCGCGCGACCTTGCCGTGCTGGCGCCGCTGATCCGCCGCGAAATGGTGTGGCGGCTGCTCAACGGGCCGCACGGGGCGATGCTGCGGCAGGTCGGCCTTGCCGACAGCCGGCTCGCCCGCATCGCCCGCGCGGTGGCGTGGATCCGCGATCATTATGCGGCACCCTTGAAGGTGCCGGATCTGGCGGCGCTGGCGGGGATGAGCCTCGCCAGCTTCCACCGCCATTTCCGCGCCGCGACGGCGATGTCCCCCATTCAGTTCCAGAAGCAGATCCGGCTGCAGGAGGCGCGGCGCCTGCTGCTGAGCGCGGGCATGGAGGTGGCCGCCATCGGCTTCTCCATCGGCTATGAAAGCCCCTCGCAGTTCAGCCGTGACTATCGCCGGCTGTTCGGCGAACCGCCCGGCCGCGACGGCGCCCTCATCCGCGCCGGGGTGCTCGCGCCGATGGCGCTGTGAGGGGCATCCCGTTCACACGCCGATCGGCATGCGGGCGGGATCGCGCGACACGGCGCGCGGCGCCACCAGCGCCTTCCAGGTCGACAGCGCGCGGTTCACCGGGGAAAAGGCCGGACGCGGGATGAAGCGGCCCCGGCCGGGGCGAGGGGTATCGTTGCGCCCGGCGGAATAGACCAACTCGCCGCGCGAGAGGGTGAAGCGCGGCAGGCCGCGTACCTCCACGCCCTCGAACACGTTGTAGTCGATGATGGATTTCTGCGTCGCCGCGCGGATGGTCTTGCCCGCCTTGGGGTCCAGCACCACGATATCGGCATCCGCGCCGGGCTGGATCGCGCCCTTGCGCGGATAGAGGTTGAGGATGCGGGCGATGTTGGTCGAGGTCACCGCGACGAATTCGTTCGGCGTCAGCCGGCCGGTCTCGACGCCGCTCGTCCACAGCACCGGCAGCCGGTCCTCCAGCCCGCCCGTGCCGTTGGGGATGCGGGTGAAGTCGCCGAGCCCCATGCGCTTCTGCGCGGTGGAGAAGGCGCAATGGTCGGTCGCCACCACCTGCAGCGAGCCGGCCGAAAGGCCCGCCCACAGGCTGTCCTGATGGCGCTTGTCGCGGAAGGGCGGGGACATGACCCGCTGCGCCGCATGGTCCCAGTCCGGGTGCTGGTAGACGGCCTCGTCGAGGGTCAGATGCTGCACCAGCGGCTCGCCATAGACCCGCATGCCCTTCTGCCGCGCCCGGCGGATCGCCTCATGCGCCGGCTCGCAGGAGACATGGACGATATAGACCGGCACGCTGGCGGCATCCGCGATCATGATGGCGCGGTTGACCGCCTCGCCCTCCACCTCCGGCGGGCGGGAATAGGCGTGCGCCTCCGGCCCGCGAATGCCCTCATTGAGGTATTTCTGCTGCAGGGCCGCGACGATGTCGCCATTCTCGGCATGGACCAGCGGCAGCGCCCCCAGCGCGGCGCAGCGCTGGAACGAGGCGAACATCTGGTCGTCATCGACCATCAGCGCGCCCTTATAGGCCATGAAATGCTTGAAGCTGTTGACGCCGCGCGCGACCACGGCCTCCATCGCCTCGAAGATCGGCTCCGACCAGCCGGTGACGCACATGTGGAAGGAATAGTCGGCGCTGGCCTGACGGCTGGCGCGCGCCTCCCATGCATCCAGCGCCCCGATCAGGTTCTCGCTGTCGGGAATGACGAAGTCGACCACCATCGTCGTGCCCCCGGACAGCGCGGCAAAGGTGCCGCTCTCCCAGGTCTCCGCCGCCGTGGTGCCCATGAACGGCATTTCGAGGTGCGTATGCGGGTCGATGCCGCCGGGCATGACATAGGCGCCGGAGGCATCGAGCACGCTGTCGCCGCTGAGGTTCTCGCCGATGGCGGCGATCCTCTCGCCCTCGATGAGCACATCGGCTTCATAGGAGCGGTCGGCGGCGACGATCGTGCCGCCCTTGATGACGATCGAGCGGGTCTGCGACATCGCGTGCTCCTTCCTTAGGCGATCTGCGCCGTTTCCAGCACCGCGTGCAGCAGCACGTCGGCGCCGGCCTTCGCCCATTCCGGCGTGATCGCCTCGTCCTCATTGTGGCTCAGCCCGTCCACGCAGGGGCAGAAGATCATGGCGGCGGGCGCGACCTTGTTCACCCAGCAAGCATCGTGCCCGGCGCCGGAGACCATGTCGCGGTGGGAGTAACCGAGCGCCGTGGCCGCCGCGCGCACGCGCCCGACCAGGGTGGGGTCGAAGGCCACGGGATCGAAGGCATTGACCTCGGCAATGGCGATGGCGAGCCCCATCCGCTCCGCGATTTCCGCCGCGCCGGCGCGGATTTCCTGCGCCATCGCCTCGAGCACGGCGAGCTCGGGGTGCCGGATGTCGATGGTGAACACCGCCTTGCCGGTGATGATGTTGCGTGAGTTTGGAAAGACGTCGATCTGCCCGACCGCGCCGACCGCCAGCGGGGCGTGCTTCCACGCCACGTTGTCCACCCGTTCGATGATGCGGGCGGCGCCGAGCCCGGCATTCAGCCGGCGCGGCATGGGCGTCGAGCCGGTATGGGCCTCGCGCCCCGTGAGCGTCACCTCCAGCCAGCGCGTGCCCTGGCCGTGGGTGACGACGCCGATCTCGCGGCCCTCGGCTTCCAGGATCGGCCCCTGCTCGATATGCAGCTCGAAATAAGCCTGCGCCTTGCGCGCGCCCACCGGCTCCTCGCCCTTGAAGCCGATGCGCTCCAGCTCGGCACCGAGCGTCCGGCCCTCGGCATCGCGCGTGGCATAGGCCGCCTCCAGGCTCATCACCCCGGCATAGACGGCGGAGGCCCCCATGGCGGGGGGAAAGCGGGCGCCTTCCTCATTGGTCCAGTTCACCACCTCGACGGGGTGCTTTGTACGGATGCCGAGGTCGTTGAGGGTGCGCACCACTTCCAGCGCGCCGAGCACGCCCAGCACCCCGTCGAACCGCCCGCCGGTCGGCTGGGTGTCGAGATGCGAGCCGATCATGACCGGCAGGGCCTCCGGGTCGGTTCCCGCGCGCCGCGCGAACATGGTGCCCATGGCGTCAATGCCCAGGCTTAATCCCGCCGCCTCGCACCAGTGCTGGAACAGAAGCCGCCCCTCGCGGTCGGCATCGGTCAGGGTCTGGCGGTTATTGCCCCCGCGCAGGCCCGGGCCGATCTGCGCCATCCTCATCAGGCTGTCCCACAGCCGTGTGCCATCGGTGCGCCAGTTGCCGCTCGGGGTCGCCATGATCGTCTCCTCAAACCACGAGCGGAGAGGAGACTATAGCTGCCCGCCGCGCGCAACCGGCCGGGTGCCGCGCGCGCAGGGGAGCGCAGGGGGCGCGGGTAAATCAGACGGTCTCGCCGTCCGTCCCCTTGACGCCGAGGCGGGCGCGCAGCTCGGCATTCTCCGCTTCGAGCGCCGACAGCCGCTCGCGAACGGGACGCACCGCCTCGGCGATTTCCGTCTCGGTGAAGCGCGGCGTGATGTGCTGGGGACAATTCCAGTCGAAGGCGTCCAGCCGCAGCCGGAAGATCCGCTCCAGCTTGGCCCGGTAGGGCTGCGGGCTGATGAGTTCCGTCAGGGCCGGGTCGGCATCGAGCGACAGGATCTCGACATGGGCGTAGATCTTGAGGCGCGCGCGCCGGGGGTAATCCATGAGGAACAGGCATGCCCGGCTGTCCGCCGCCAGATTTCCGGCGCTGATATACTGGAGATTGCCCCGGTAGTCGGCAAAGGCCAGCGTGCGCTCGTCGACCAGCTTCAGGAAGCCGCGCGGTCCCCCGCGATGCTGGACATAGGGCCAGCCGGTTTCGGAGACGCTCGCCATGTAGAAACTGTCGCGCGCGGCGATGAACATCGCTTCGTTTTCGGTGAAGCGATCGGACGGGCGCTCGCCCTTGAAGTCCTGCCAGAGGTGATCCACCCCCATCTCGGCCTGCACCGCGCGAACGCTGGGCGTCACGGCAATGTCGAGGAAGCCATAGGACATGATGAACCACCCTGCGACCCGTCGACCGGGCCGCTCCTGTTGCCGTTCCCCATGCGGATTGGGCCTGCGGGGACGGCGACGCAGGGCCTCGCAGGCCGGCTGGACGGGGAACGCCGCCCGCGCCGGCTTGGCCCGGCCCCGCATGATGCCGCCTTTTCGCCCGCGGCATAAGCCGCACGGCTGGGAACCAACCTTCCAGGAACTGGAAGGCACGCCGGCTCTCGGCTCATGTGGCCGAACGGGGCCCCGTTGCAAAGGTCGCGGTTTCCTCCCGCAGTCGCTCGCGCAGCCGGGGGGCGGCGAAATCGAGAAAGGCCCGCAATTTCCGCGGCAGCATCTGCTGCCCGGCATAGACGAGGCTCACCGGCCAGGCCGCCAGTTCATGATCCTCCAGCACGATTTCGATCTGCCCGGCACGCTGGGCCTCGGCGATCTGGTAATGGAGCAGCCGCGTGAGCCCCAGCCCGGCGACGGCGCCCGCGATGGCCGCTTCCGCCGTCGTCACCGTCAGGCGCGAATGCACCGGCACGACGATATCGCCGCCGCGCGCGGAAAAGCGCCAGGCTTCGGGCGAGGCCAGATTGTCGAAGGTGACGCAGACATGGTTCTGCAGGTCTTCCGGCTGCCGTGGCCGACCATGGGCCGCGAGATAGGACGGGCTGGCGCAGGTCACGCGGCGCATCGATCCGACATTGGAGGCGATCAGGGAGCTTTCGCCCAGATCTCCGATCCGCAAGGCGACATCCACATCCGATTCCAGCAGGTCCAGCAGGCGATCGGCGAGGATCAGCTTCACATCGATGTCGGGATATTGTTCGAGAAAGCCAGCGATGATCGGCATCATGTGGAGACGCCCGAACACGATCGGCGCCGTGATGGTCAGGCGGCCCTTCGGGTCGCGGTGAACGCCCATGGCGGCGCGATCCGCCTCCTCCACCTGCTCAAGGATGCGCCGGCACGCCTCCACATAGAGCCGTCCGGCCTCCGTCAGGCTGAGATGACGGCTCGACCGGTTGAGCATGCGCGTCTTCAGGTGCGCTTCCAGCTCCGCGATCCGCCGGCTGACCGTGGCCAGGGGCACGTCCATCTGCTTGGCGGCGGCCGACAGGGTGCCGGCCTCGACGACCTTGAGCAGGACCACCATCGCGTTGAGCTTGTCCACCGGCCATCTTCCCAGAATCAGCAAACAATCTTCTCGGATTCATCGAATTACCGAGGGCGCCGCAATGATATAGCTTTGCAATCGACAAATACACATGCCACCGACTTGGGAGCTCAGGAGAGTTTACAGCAAATAAATCCTTGAGAACGCTCCCGGGACTGTCTGTGGCGGTCTCGGGCGCCCAGTGTCCTGCGGCGCTGGTACCCAGCTTTTATTGATTTCCAGCCATTCGCGAGAGGCGGCCATGAGCCCGACATCGGCATATCCCGTGACGCATCACCATACGGCAACGGTCGACGGTGTGAAGATATTCTATCGCGAGGCCGGCCCGAAGGACGGCCCGGTCGTGCTGCTTCTGCATGGGTTTCCGACTTCCTCGCACATGTTCCGCAACCTCATTCCCTATCTGGCGGACCGCTATCATGTCATCGCGCCGGACTATCCCGGCTATGGCCAGAGCGAGGCGCCCGATCGCGCATCGTTCGCCTACACGTTCGACCGGTTCGGCGAACTGGTGGATGGCTTGCTGAGCCAGCTCGGGATCGCCCGCTATGCCATGTATGTGATGGATTACGGCGCGCCCGTCGGCTGGCGGCTGGCGCTGAAGCACCCGGATGCGATCACCGGCCTAATCATCCAGAACGGCAATGCCTATGAGGAGGGGCTGAAGGAGTTCTGGGATCCCGTCAAGCTGTTCTGGGCCGATGGCGGGCAGGAGAGCCGCGACAAGCTCCGCGGCCTGGTCAGCCTGGAGACGACCATCTTCCAATACACCGATGGCGTGTCCGACAAGACGCGGATTTCCCCGGACAACTGGACTCACGACCAGCCGCTGCTCGACCGGCCCGGCAATGCCGACATCCAGATGGATGTCATGTACGACTACCGCACCAACCTTCCGCTTTATCCCGAGGTGCAGGCCTGGCTCCGCGACAAGCAGCCGCCGGCGCTCCTCGTGTGGGGCAGGAACGACTTCATCTTCCCCGAGCCCGGCGCGCATCCCTACAGGCGGGACCTGAACGACCTCGAGTTCCACCTGCTGGACACCGGTCATTTCGTGCTGGAGGACAAGGCCGACGAGGTCTTCCCCCTCATCCACGATTTCCTCGACCGTAAGGTCGCCGGCGCCTAGCGCCGGCCTTCGGGGAGGCGGCAGGCACACAGGTTTAACTGCCGGCCTCCCGGTGGGCGCGCGATTACAGACCCCTCCGGCCCATCCCCACGCCGGGGAATTTCAACCCACGCTCCCGCGAGGGGAGCGACCTGTCTGCCCCGAAAACCAAGGAGCTTCGCACCGAGTTTCGATCCACGCTCCCGCGAGGGGAGCGACTGGACGCATATTCACTGCTTCAGAAGATGCGCGCGGTTTCGATCCACGCTCCCGCAAGGGGAGCGACGCGCCGGGAGACTTTCGGCACGGAGCAAGCGGCATGTTTCGATCCACGCTCCCGCGAGGGGAGCGACGAACATCACGCCGCCCTCTTCGCCCGACCACGCGTTTCGATCCACGCTCCCGCGAGGGGAGCGACAGGGGCGAAGCGTCGCCCCGCCCGCGAAAAGCGGGTTTCGATCCACGCTCCCGCGAGGGGAGCGACTCGCCCTTGGTCTCCTCCGGATCGCCGAAATCCTTGTTTCGATCCACGCTCCCGCGAGGGGAGCGACGATCGCGGCGGTGTCGGCCGTCGTGCCCGTGCCGTTTCGATCCACGCTCCCGCGGGGGGAGCGACGCCGAGACGATCGCCTATGCCGACTGCACGTTTGAGTTTCGATCCACGCTCCCGCGAGGGGAGCGACGCCCGATCGACATAGGTGCGCGCCGCCTCGAGCTTGTTTCGATCCACGCTCCCGCGAGGGGAGCGACGGCCACCTCATAACATTTTGCGATTGAACAGAAAATCGCGCTCTTTGCGCGAACCTGCCATTGGGCGTGGGGTGTGGCGTGCGGGTGGGCGGCGGTGCGGGGGAGAAGGGCGGGTGGCGCAAGGGGTTGCCGGTAATGCGAACCGGCCGGGTTTCGCGTGCGCGCTTCCGGTTCGCGCGGGCGGTCAGAACACCAGCGGGCCATCGAGATCGAGGACCGGCTTGGCGCCGACATGTTCGATCCGGCTCTTGCCTTCCGCGCCGAGACGGTAGAAGCGCAGGCTGTCCGTCGTCACGTCGATCTCGGCGATCAGCCGCGCGCGGAGCGCCACCCATTGCGAGGGGTCGACCTCGCATTCGAACACGGAATTCTGCACCCGCTGGCCGTGGTCGAGGCAGGCGCGGGCCACGCGGCGCAGGCGCCAGCGCCCCGCCGCCGTTTCGGTCCGCACATCATAGGCGACCAGCATCAACATGTATCATTTCCAGATGAAGCCGGGGTAGCCGTCGAGATCGCCACGCAGATGGCGGGCGAGAAGCTGCGCCTGGGCATGGGCGATGAGGCCGAGCGGCATCGCCTAGCCGAGGAAGGGATGGGTGAGCTCGTCCCGCTTGCGCTCCTGCCAGGCCACCAGGACGCGCTTGCGCGCCTCGTCGCTGAGCCGCACGCCGCCGGCATCCTCGATCGTGAAGTCGCCCGGGACGAGTTGCCGGCGATTGATGAGGCTGAGCACCAGGCGGTCGGCGAGGACCGGGCGCAGTTCCTCCATCAGGTCGAGGGCGAGACTGGCGCGCCCCGGGCGATCCGCATGCAGGAAGCCGACCTGCGGATCGAGGCCATGGGCTTCCAGCGCCGAGCGGCAATCATGGCCCAGCATGGCATAGAGGAACGACAACAGCGCGTTCACCCGGTCGAGCGGCGGGCGGCGCGAGCGCCCACCGAAGGCGAAGGCGGGTTCGCCCGAGCGCAGCAGCAGGTTGAAACAGCCGAAATAGACCTGCGCCGCCTCGCCCTCCAGCCCGCGCAGCGTGTCGACCTCCGAGGCGACAAGGGTCCGGCGCGCGACATCGGTGAGGCGCCGCTCGGCCGTCTCCAGCGTGGCGCGGCCGTCGGCGGGCATGGCCCCGCCATGGTCGCGCAGGGCGCGGCGCAGCACGGTGCGCTGGTTCGCGGCCTTGGCAGCGACGATGCCGCGCACGATCGGCCCGGAGCGGCCGGGGTCGTCGGTGGCGCGGAACTGCGCCCGGCGCAGCAGCACGTTGCCGGTGCGGGGGCCCTCCACACGGGCAAGGAAGCGCCCGTTCGGATCGAGATGCGATAGCGTGATACCGGCCTCGGCACAGGCGGCCATCAGCGCCGGCGAGGCTCCGGGTCGCCCGAAGCTGACCACGCCTTCCAGCATGTGCAGCGGCGCGCGGCCGCGCTCCATGCCCTCGACCTCGACGACGAGGTTGGCGCCATCCTTGCGCAGCCAGGCATCCTCGCTGGTGACATAGATGGTGTTGAGCATGCGCCGCATGGCCACCTCACGAACTGATTTGCGCCGCGAGCCAGCGCGCCACCGAGGGCGGCTTCTCCAGCCTCGCGGGCTGGCACAGCCCCTCCAGGGAGCAGCGCCGACAGGCCGGCATGTGGACCGGCGCTGGCGTGATCTGCGCGGCGATCATGGCGCGCGCCGCCGCGGCGGTCTCGCCCGTGAGCGCGCGCAGGGCGGCATCGAATGTCACGTCGAGCCGCCGGCGGGTCTGGCCATAGAACAGGGCGCCGCCGGGCACGGGGAGGCCGAACGCCTCTTCCAGACAGATCGCCTGCGCGCAGAGCTGCACCTCGTCGGCGCGATGCGCCTTCGGCTTGCCGCGCTTGTATTCGACCGGGAACGGCACGCCGGGCTCGCCGCGCCGGCCGTCGTGGAACTCCACCACATCGGCCTTGCCGGTGACGCCGAGCGCGACCGAGCGCAGCGCCACGCCGCGGGCGATGCGCACGCCGGGGCGGGTTTCCGGCCGGCCGGAATCGGCCCTTTCGTGCAGCAGCCGCCCTTCGGCCGTGGCGACGTCCTCGGCCCAAAGCTGCTCGACATCAATGAGCGCGCACTGGCGCGGGCAGAACAGATAGTGCTGCAGCGCCGAGAGCGGGATCAGCGCCTCCTCCGTCTCGCGGTCGATGGGGGAGGCGGTCATAGGCTGCCTCCTACCTCTCGATGATCTCGATGCCGTCGGGCAGGCCGTCGCGCTTGATGGTGATGGCGTAGTCGTCGAAGCTGCGGGCCGGCGGGGCGTTGTCGAGGCGCTCGTCGCCCGGCTTGTATGTCTCGCCGCGGAACATCCGCCAGGTCTCCACCCGGTCGAACAGCTCGTTGGCCTTGGCGTTTCCCAGCGCCGAGGCGTGGCGAAAGATGATGAGCTTGCGCGTCGCCATCTCGCCGCGCGCAGCGGAGCGATCATGCTCGAACATGTTGACGAGCGCCTCGAACAGCAAATCGAGATCGGCCTCGGAGAAGCCGGTGCCCTTGGTCGGGTGCGAGGCGAGCGGGGCCGAGACATAGCCATGCGCACGGTAGAGGCCATAGGGCACGATATGCTTGCGGCCCATGGTGCGCCCGCCCTTGGCGTCGGCATCGGCTTCCGTGGTCGCCGCGAGGCGGGTGATGGAGATTTCCAGCGGCAGGATCGGCTCGATCGAGCGGGCGAAATTGATCTGTACCGGCCCGCGCACCTGCCCGGCATTGACGCCCGTGGTCATGACCGCGCCGAAGCTGCGGATGTCCCAGAAATTGGCGCACATCCAGGCGGTGAGCTCGCGCGACTTGGCCTCGTCCTTGGGGCCCTTCTTGAGTTCGTCGGCCTTGGTCACCTCCGGCAGCACGGCGGCCCAGGCGCGTTTATGCTCGTTGTTGAGGGTGGCGCCGTCGCGCATGTAGATCTCGTGGCCGGGCGCATCGGGACGGGCCAGCGCCACGTAGTTGCGGATCTTGCGCTTGAGCGCGACATCGGAGACCAGCCCCCGGTTGGTCTCGGGATCGAGGCGCGGCATGTTGCCGGCGTCGGGATCGCCGTTCGGGTTGCCGTTGATCACATCGAAATACAGCACGAATTCGTGGCGGCGCGCGAGGCCGTTCGGCTCATTCGTCATTGTCATGGTCCTCTGCATCCGTGCTGGCGAGTTCGGCCTCGGCTTCCGGCTTGGTGAACTGGCCCTTGCGCTGGTGGTAATAGCCGAGCACGAAGCGGCCCTGCGCCTCCAGCGGTAGCGAGCGGGGCAGGTAGTCCTCGAGGCGATTGGTGATCTCCTCGATCTCGCGCTCCAGCCACGCGCCCTTGCCGCCCTTGCGCAGCTTGCCGAGGTGGTTCTGCACGCCGCGCATCAGAATGGGGAAGACCCTGGCGGGCGTGGCCGAGGCGGCGCCGAAATAGCGGTCGCGAATGGTGGCGTTGACCTTGCCGAGCGCCATGCGCTGCGCCGTCTCATAGGCGGCGAACAGGCGGCCAAGCTGATAGGCCGGGTCGGAATTCTCCCTCTGGAGACTCACGGGCAGTTCCTCCTTGGCGCGGTCATGGCTTGCGGGCGCGTGCGGGTCGGGTCGCCTCACGCGGAACTCGCGGGCGAGCACCGCCCGGATGATGGCGGCGTGCCAGCCGGTGGCGGGGTCGCCGCCGGCGCGCAGCCGCATGATCGCGTTCGCCAGCAGCGAGCGCGGGTAGCGCGTGCCTTCCAGCACGGCGCGGGTGACCTCGCCGGCGAGCAGTGGCGGGATGTTGTCGAACTTCTCCTGCATCGCCGTGGTCTTCATGAGCAGCCAGGCGATGGAAGGCGGGCGCTCGCCCCAGGGCGTCGGCTCGATGGCGAGGTCGCGATAGTGCTCGGCAAGACGATGCACGAAGGTGCCGAACTCGTCCGACAGCCAGTAGCGCACCGACAGCCGCGCGGCATTGGGCGCGAGGCCGAGCACGTGGAAGCGGATTTTCTTCTCTTTAAGCTCGTCGAGCGAGTCGATAGGGCGCCCTTGAACCAAATCCTCAAGTCGATCGCGGACCTTCTTCGCCTCGCTCGCATCGTCCGGGGGGTCGATCATAACGGCGAACCAGTTTTCCGCCGCCTGCGCCGCCGCCTCGTCGGCAATCGCCGACGTATCCGCCCAGAACACCACCGTCGCGTCGCCGATGCCCCGCGCAAGCCGGTTGCGGCTGGAGCGCTCCAGCATGCCGTTCAGCGCGGCGCCGTAGCGAAAGGCCGCCTCTTCCGAGGTCGGCGCGTTGTCGCCCTGTTCCTTGCCGTAGGAGGTAAAGGCGTCAAGGTTGAACGAGACCAGCGCCGCGCCCGAGGATTGCGCGCCGTTGACGCCCTTAATGCTGGGATGCAGCCGCTGGGCGATGCCCGGCCGGCCGCTGACGAGGCAGGCCACCCGGCGCCCCTCGCCGCCAAGCCGCGCGCCGAGCCGGGCACGGGCCGCCTCACGCTCGTGAACGAAGCGGGTCTCGCCCTGAAGGCGAAACACGATGTTGGCGTCCAGCATGTCGGCATGGAATGGCGGCGCGTCGAAACGCTCGGGCATCCAGCTTTCGAGAAAACGCCGCACAGCCAGCAGGCTGGGGTCGCTCTCACCCTCCAGCAGATCCAGATGCGTGGCCTTGAACGCGGCATGCTCCTGCGCCGTGCGCTTGCCCTCGCCCGCCGTGCGGCCGAGCACATAGGCGCTCTTGTCCCAGAGCAGGTTGGGCAGGATGCCGGCCGTGCGCTTCACCGCCGCCGGCACCGAGAGGAGTTGCGGAACGAGCTTCTTGCCGCTGGCCGCGCGCAGGTCGATGACGGCCACCGGCACGCCATCGGGTGAGAGTTCGATGGCAAAGCCGATCTTCTCGCGCGAGAACCCCGGCGGCTCGGCCTCGCCCCGCGCGGCCATGCGCTCGTAATAGCGGTCCAGCGACTGCAGGATGGTCATGACACGGTGCCCCCGGCGAGGCAGGCCTTCACGTCGAGCACGCCGTCGGTCAGCCGCGCCTGAAAGAAGCGGGACGTGTTGCCGTCGGCGAAATCGATGTCGTAGAGCATCCAGCCGAGATCGCGGTTGCGCTGGTCGTCGGGAAGCCGGCTTTCCGGCAGCGGCGCGCCGGGCGCGACCAGATCGAAGTCGGCGACGCATTCGCGGGTGCCCAGGCACGGGCGATGGAAGCACTGGCCGGCCGCCGCGCGGCGGTTGAACATGCTCAGGTGCTTGGCCTCGCTATCCTCCGGTCCCGCCCGGGCGGTCAGCTCGAAATGCGCCTCGATGACATAGGCAACGTCGGTCAGGAACAGGGTGGCGCGCTGCTGCCGGTTGTCCTCGACCACGAGGCCGAGCCCGGCGGTGCTGCCGGCGCGCATCGCCGTGCCGGCCGAGGCGGCGCTGGCCTTGGCCCCGACTTCGTTGCGGCGGAAGGACTGGAAGCGGATCGGCCGCAACACGTGGATGGCGTCGATGGTCCAGCGGATAGCCGGCTTCCAGTGGATCGCCTCAAGGATGCCGCGCGCGGCCGAAGGGGTCATCACGTCATAGGAAACGCGCTCGACCTTCATCTCCGGCCGCGTGAAGCACGCCCGCTCGCCCCAGACATGCAGCCGGACACCGTAGGACATCTATCGACCTCGCCATCGACCCATAATCAGCTGCACCAAGACACCTCAATCCAGAAGCTCGGGCCGTGCAATTGTCGTTGCGGAAGATTGACGGTTTTCCACCGATGATTGCAGCGGCGACGGCATGCCCGCGGCGTCCGCCCTCCGTGCCACGGGGAGAGGCGTGCGCCTACATCATATTGTCCATCACATCCCGATAGGTCAGGTCCGCGAGATCGACCCCGGTCTGCGGCCGGTAGTGCGAATCGTCCCCGAATTTCAGCATCGCGTCGCCGAGTGCCGGGTGCACAGGCGTCAGCACGCCGCGCAACAGCCATTCGTCGCGCGCCTTTTTCGGTATAGGCACCACATATTGCTGCAGCCGGCGCAGGTCGGCCGTGCGCGGCTTTTCCTGCGCCGCGATGGTAGCCAGCAGGTTTGCCGCGTCCTTGTCCTCCGCGTCGGCCTGCCACGGCACGATCACCGGCTCGTTCTCCTCCTCGTCGATCATGCGGAACGCCTCGGCGATGGAGCGGAAGGGGAAATCCAGGCCGGCCGTCTCGCCGATAGCCGGAAGGATGCCGGGATAGGCGCCTACCTCAGCGGAATCGAACGCTGTCGCGGCATCGCCCTTCTGCCAGTACAGATCCGCGAAATAGTGCTTCACCGCCTCAAGGCCGAGCGGGTCGGCATGTTTCTCCAGCACCGGCTGTGCGGCCTGCCAGCGCAGCTTCATGTCATGCTGCAGATGCCCCTCTGCCGGCTCGAACACCACGACGCGGCCGAGCCGGGGCCGCTCCTCGGCGTCGCGCAGTTCGCCCTCGCGATTGCAGCGGCCAGCCGCCTGCGCGATGGCGTCGATCCCCGTCGCCGCGCGCCACACCTCGGGAAAGCTGATGTCCACGCCGGCCTCGATCAGCGAGGTCGCCACCAGCCGCACCGGCTCGCCGGCTTTCAGCTTCGCCCGCAGATCGGCGAGCACGATCCGGCGGTGGCGGGCGCACATCTGGGTGGAGAGGTGAACCGCGCCGGGAAGCTCGCGGATCGCGTCGAACAGCGCGCGGGCATGCCGGCGGGTGTTGACGATGCACAGCATCTGCGGCTGCTCGGCAAAGCGCGCGGCGATCACGTCGTCGGCGATCGCGGCCTCCAGCCGTTCCACCGCCACGCGTTTCAACGCGGCGTAGAGGCCGGCCGGATCGGGCGCCAGCTCGCGCTCCGGCGGCAGGTCGAGCCCGAGGGGTGAGCGGGCCCTGTCGAGAAGGGCGCCGTCGATGCGGCGCAGCGCCGGCTGCGTCGCCGTGCACAGCACCACGCTGGTGCGGTAGTTGCGCGCCAGCTGATCGAGCGCGGCGAGGGAGGGTAGCAGCAGCGGCAAGGGCAGCGTCTGCACCTCATCCAACACCACCACGCTGCCGGCTATGTTGTGCAGCTTGCGGCAGCGCGAGGTGCGGTTGGCGAACAGGCTCTCAAAGAACTGCACCGCCGTCGTGACGACGATCGGCACGTCCCAGTTCTCCGCCGCGCGCTGCAGCTTGGCGAGGACACTGGGCGCCTCGTCGTCCGCCAGCCGCTCCTTGCGTGCCTTCTCCCAGTCGAAGCTGGCATGGTGTTCTAGAACGTCGTTCTCCCCACCGAGCGCCTTTCGGACGACGTCGGCCGTCTGCTCGATGATCGAGGTGTAGGGAATGACGTAGATGACCCGGCGCAGGCCGTGGCGCACGGCATGTTCGAGCGCGAAGGAGAGCGAGGCGAGCGTCTTGCCCCCGCCGGTCGGCACGGTGAGGCTGAACGACCCGGGAGGCAGGGCCGCCTTGGCCACGGCATGGTCGAGGATGCCGGCGCGCAACTCGTTGAGCGGCGTCGGGTCGGCGCCGGCGCGCTTGTTCGCCATGAAGGTGGCGAGCCGGTCGCGCAGCACCGCGAGATCGGCATGGCCGCCGCGTTCCTTCGGCTCGCCGGTCGCCCGGGCGTAGAAGTCTTCGGTAGCGATGAAATCGGCATCGACGAGGCAGGAGAACAGCATCCGCACCAGAAAGCTCAGGGCTAAGCCCTTCGGCCCTCCCGTCGGCGGCGGCACGCTCGGCTTCAGCGACGCCGCGTCCGGCAGTGGCCCGGTCAGGGTGGACCATTGGGCCGGAACGAGCCTGGCCGCCCCGGCCATGCGCGCGTTCAGGTCGACGCCATCGGCAAGGCCGGCATGATGGGCGGCGATGATGGCGGCGAGCATCGTGCCGAGGCCGGGCCCGTAATGATCCAGCGCGATCCGCGCCCCGGCGGAGGAGTGATCGCCACCGGAGGCGAGGCGCCCGGCAATATAGGCCTGGAAGTCCGGCGAAAGCTTGCCGATGTCGTGCAGCCACCCGGCGAGGCGCAGGACCTGCGCCCATCCCAGCGGCTCGGCAAAGGCCGCCGCGAGGGCGCCGACCGCCGCGCCGTGGTCGGGCAACGGTTCCCAGCGATCGAGGGCTTCGCCGGGGAGGGAATGGGCGTAGACCGTGACCATGCGCGCGACCACCGGAGCTGACGTAACAGTGAAGGGCGCTCCGTGGGCGTGCCGGATTCGCCCCCGGCAAGAGTGACGCGAAATGGTAGTTGAATGCAACCTGAGGTCTGGGCGTTCGCGCGGCCTCTGCCTTTCAGCCCGCGGTGTCGCGACGGCTGTGATCGATCCTCTTGAGCAATTCCGCATCGTCCTGCGCGTGCAGGGCCAGCCGCGCGGCATAGCGATCGCCGTCCAGGCCAAGGGCGCGGGCGAAGGCGGGCTCGGTCTTCAGGCCGTCGTGGCGCAGGACGCGTATGGCGGCGCGAAAAGGCGCGCCGCCGAGAGCCAGCCGGCGCTCCTCCACCTCGAAATGCCGCCAGCCCACCTGCTCGCGCACGGGCCGTCTCGATCCAAAGATCTCGAATGGCCGGCCATGGTGCCGCTCGCGGCATTTACATGGGGGGCGTCGGTGCGGAGGATGAGACGAGCGCCAAGCCTCGGGTCCGCCGATCATTCCGACTGGCCGCGGGCCGGGGCGCAGCGGACCCGCCGCATGGCAGCCGCCACCGATGTGGTGAACCGTGAGGCGCGCACCGTCCGTCTCGGTGATCGACGGGCTCTCCCTAAATCGGCAGGAGGATCAGAGTCTCCGGTCAACCACCCGATTGCCGCCGATGGCGAAGGCTCCGGCCTTCGCCGCGTCAAGCGCGTTCATGGCGCATCCTGCAGGGTTCAGATTACGTCACACCGACAGCCGGGCGTTCAGCACGCGCAGCTGCGTCATGTCTTCCAATCCCTCGATGCCATTTTGCAGGCCGATGCCAGACTGTTTGGCGCCGCCGAATGGGACATCAAAGGGCAGCGACATGTGCTGGTTCACCCAGATCGTCCCCGTTTCGATGCGGCCGGCAATGGCGATCCCGCGGCGAACATCCGAGGTCCAGATCGTGCCGCCCAGGCCATAGTCCGTGTCGTTCGCCTGCGCGATGGCGTCGTCGAGATCCTCATAGATCTGCACCGGGAGGACCGGGCCAAACTGCTCCTCGCGCACCAGCCGCGCATTGTCGGGAAGGCCGGTGACGATGGCAGGGCGGATGAAATAGCCCTGTCCCGTCGGCTCGCCGCCGGTGAGGAAGGTACCACCGTCGGCACGGGCCGAGGCGATGAATTCCAGCACCTTCTCGTACTGCATGCGGTTCTGCAGCGGCCCCATCGTGGTGGCGGGATCCAGCCCGTCGCCGAGCACCGCCGCCGCCGCATGCTTCGCCAGCGCGCCGGCTACGGCGTCGAACAGGCGGCGCGGGGCATAGACGCGCTTGGCGGCGTAGCAAACCTGCCCGGCATTGATCATCGCCGAGGCGAAGATGCGTTCCGCCGCCCATTCGGGATCGGCATCGTCGAGCACGATGGCCGCGTCGTTGCCGCCGAGCTCCAGCGTGAAGCGCTTCAGCGTGCCGGCGGCCGCGCCGAGCACCTTCTTGCCGGTCGGAGTCGAGCCGGTGAAGCTGACATGCGCCACATCGGGATGGCTGGTCAGGAGCGGGCCGAGGTCGTTCGCATCCACCAGCGTCTGCACCACGCCCGGCGGAAATATCTCGGCCGCGAGTTCGCCGAGGATGAGCGTGCTCAGCGGCGTCGACGGCGCCGGCTTGATGATGAGCGTGTTGCCGGTGATCAGCGCCGGCCCGAACTTGAACGCGAGCAGCGTCATCGGCCGGTTCCACGGCAGGATGGCGACCACTACGCCCTGTGGGTAACGTTGCTCGACGATCAGTTCCTGATCGGTCTGGCGGAGGACGCGGTCCTCCAGCTTCTGCCCGGCGAAATGGCGGATCGCGGCCGTGGCCCGTTCCACTTCGACGCGGCAATCGGCAATCGGGCCTCCGCGCTCGCGGGTCAGCGTCTCGGCGATGCGGTCGCGATTGGCGGCCATCGCATCCGCCATGCGCTCGATGAAGGGCCGGCGGCCCTCATAGCCGAGCGCGGCCCAGCCCTTCAGCGCGCGCTTTGCTGCGGCAATGGCCTGTTCGGCCTGCGTGGCGTTGGCGCGCGGGGACCGGGCGAAGACAGTGGCGCGCGTCGGATCGATGACGTCGAGGGTTTGCGCGCCGTCGACGAGGCGGCCGTCGATGAGAAGACGATGGGACATGGAATACCTCGGAATGTGAACGCCATCCTCTTCAGGGGGAGGAAGGCGGCCCTGCCGCAAAGCCCTTGAACTCAGCGGCGGCGGGCAGGAGCCGGCGGCTCGAGGAAGCAATCTCCCTTCGCCAGCTTGCTCGCCTCAATCTCGACCTCGATGAGAAGCTGGCGCGCGGTGGCGACGAGGACAAGCCAGGCGCCCGCCAGCAGTGCGACATCCTTCAGCACCAGGCGTCCCGCGCCCGAGAGATAGGGAAAGCCATGCTCGGCGTCGCCGAGGGCCGCGACCCAGGCCTCTGGTGTCGTGACCAGAAAGGAGAGCGTGACAAAAGGCGTCGCGAAGGCGAGGGCCGCGCCCGCGAGGCCAAGCTTGCGGTTCCACAGCCCGGCGAACGTCAGACCGCCGATGAGAAGCTCCACCGTGCCAAGGCCGCGCGAGAAGCCATAGGTGTTGTTCGCGGTCTCCCAGGCACGCTTGGCGGGGTCGAGTTCGCCCTCATGGGTGAGATGAGCCTTGTAGCCGGCCGGCTCATTGTAGAAGAACGACATGAAGGGGCTGTTCGCCACGAAGGGCGTGATGCTGTCGGCCTCGTAGGGCACGAATTTCAGGGCGCCGATCCAGAGGAAGATGATCGCGATGGCCACCTTCATGGCGGCGATGCCGAGCCGGAAGGACAGCGGAGCGGCGATGAGCGTCAGGGTCTGCCGATAGAGCGCGTACATGGCAACGCCTCAGATCTCGCCGGCCGCGGCGACCGCGTCCAGGGTGCGGGTGGAATAGACAAGGGCGGCGCCGGCATTGAGGGCGACGGCCACCCCGAGAGCCTCGGCGATTTCCTCACGCGTGGCGCCGAGCTTGAGGGCCTGCTGGCCATGGACGGTGATACAGCCGTCACAGCGCAGCGTGACCGCGCAGGCAAGCGCGATCAGCTCACGCGTCTTGGCATCGAGATGGTTGGTCTTCCCGCCGGCCGCGCCGAGCTGCACATAGCCGCGCACCGTATCCGGGCTGAGCTTGCCCACCTCGCCGACCCCGGCGAGAACCTGGTCGCGATACGTATTCCAGTCCATCATGTGCATATCATCAAGTCCCCGCTATCTGCGGGAGACTTAATAATCAGGCTCTCTCTTTCGTTAGGACATAAAAGCCGTCTTTTCAGCCATGCCGTGCGGTATGAATACTTATATCGTGGAAAGGGCCTGGCAGGGCACTGTTTCTGCTGCGGTTTTGCCTGACGCCGCCAAGGTCGCCAACCGATTGCGGATTGGCACGAAGCCGTCATGCGCCGCGGATCGATGACCACGAACGCCATGCGGGCGAGATCCCGCACCCTGTCCGTCTTGGGCAGCACGGGGGGCGCGGTGTCGGCGTAAAGCTCCGCCGAGCGCGGCGAATAGTTCGGCTTCATTGCAGAACTCCCGTGGGGAACCGGAAGATCAGGGCGCAGGCGCGGGATCGTCCAGCGTCACCATGCCTCGCCCTTCCGCAGCCAGCGCGGCACGCACGGAGGGCCTTTCGCCGATACGGCGAAGAAGGGCGGAGAGGCGCGGGAGACCGGCGATGTCGATGCCGTAGAACCGCGTCCAGCTGGCAATGACAAAGAGGTAGGCGTCCGCTGCGGTGAAGGTCGCTCCGGTGAGAAACGGCCCGGCAAGGCTCTGCTCCACGAAGGAAAGGCGTCCCCGGATCCGGGCAAGCACCAGCTCGCGTATCGGTGCGTCGATCTTCCAGTTGAGGGGAATGAAGCTCTTGTGCAGCTCCGCCGCGACAAAGCTCTGCCACTCCATCACGCGGTAACGCGCCAGCGTGCCCGCGGCGGGCATGAGATCCTCGCGACCCGCCGCATCGCAAACATACTGCGCGATGACGAGATTTTCCGTGAGCCGCTCTCCGGACGGAAGCTCCAGCAGCGGAACCATGCCGCGCGGCGCTATCTCCCGATAGTCGCTGCCGTCCGCCCGCCGCTTCGCCGTGACGTTGATGACCTCAAGGTCGAACGGCGTACCGATCTCGCGCAGCAGGATGTGAACGGAGAGCGAGCTCGCGCCGGGGTGGACATAGAGTTTCACAGCGATCGCTCCTGCATGGCCCGGCCCATTCCCGAAGGTCGGGGATGGGCAGGGCCGGTTGTCACTCCATGGCGCGCAGCTTCGCCACGTCATGCGGGGTCAGTGTCGAGGTCTGGCTTCCGAAGCGTTCGGTGACGTAGTTTGCGACGGCGGCCACTTCGGCGTCGGAATAGGCCTTGCCGAAGGCGGGCAT
>NZ_JACICD010000012.1 GCF_014195655.1 Ancylobacter tetraedralis | reverse complement strand
GGGGGGGGGGGGGGGGGGGGGGGGGGGGGGGGGGGGGGGGGGGGGGGGGGGGGGGGGGGGGGGGGGGGGGGGGGGGGGGGGGGGGGGGGGGGGGGCGGGGGGGGGGGGGGGGGGGGGGGGGGGGGGGGGGGGGGGGGGGGGCGCCCCCCCCCCCCCCCCCGCGCCGGGGGGGGGGGGGGGGGGGGGGGGGGGCCGGCGCGCGCTCCATCGTCGTAGCGCGTCGCCCCTCACCCGGCGCCTGCGGCGCCGACCTCTCCCCGACGGGGAGAGGTGAAGATGCGGCGAGGCCTCAGCGATGACCCGCGCGCCGCTGCCCCTCAAGATCGCCGCCGGTGCGGGGTTGGCGTTCCTGCACATCCCGCTCTTGTTCATCCTGCTCTATGCCTTCACCACGGAAGAAAAGAGCTACGCCTTCCCGCCGCCCGGCTTCACGCTGAAATGGTTCGGCGTGGTGTGGGGCAGGGCGGACATCTGGTCGGCGGTGGGCCTGTCGCTGAGGGTCGCGACCGTCGCCACGCTGGTCGCGCTGGTGCTCGGCACGCTGGCGGCCGGCGCGCTGGCGCGGGCGCGGTTCTTCGGGCGCGAGCCGATCTCGCTCCTGTTCGTGCTGCCCATCGCGCTGCCGGGCATCGTCACCGGCATCGCGCTGCGGCAGGCCTTCGGGCTGATGGAGATCCCCTTCTCCTTCTGGACCATCGTGCTCGGCCACGCGACCTTCTGCATCGTCGTCGTCTACAACAATGCGGTGGCCCGGCTGCGGCGGCTCTCTCCCTCCCTCATCGAGGCGTCGATGGACCTCGGCGCCGATGCCTTCCAGACCTTCCGCCTCGTCGTGCTGCCCAATATCGGCACCGCGCTGCTGGCGGGCGGCATGCTGGCCTTCGCGCTGTCTTTCGACGAGGTCATCGTCACCACCTTCACCGCCGGCCAGCAATCCACCCTGCCGATCTGGATGCTGTCCGAACTCATCCGCCCGCGGCAGCGGCCCGTGACCAATGTCGTCGCCGTCCTCGTGATCGCTGTCACCTTCCTGCCGATCCTCGCGGCCTATTACCTCACGCGCGAGGGCGAGGCGGTGGCCGGCTCAGGCAAATAGGAGCTCCCGTCATGACCGCTCTTTCCGATACGCAGATGCTGATCGGCGCGCAGTTCGTCGCCGGCACCGAGACGCCGGAGACCGTGCTGAACCCGAAGACCGAGGAGACGCTGATCGAACTGCCCGAAGCCTCCGCCGACCAGATCGACGCGGCGGTGAACGCGGCGGAACGCGCGTTTCGCGGCTGGTCGCGCACCACGCCGGCGGAGCGCTCCGCGCTGCTGCTGAAGCTGGCCGACCGCATCGAGAGGGAAGCCGAATCTTTCGCCACGCTGGAGGCGCTCAATTGCGGCAAGCCGCGCCATGCGGTGCTCAACGACGAATTGCCCGGCGTGGTGGATTGCTTCCGCTTCTTCGCCGGCGCGGTGCGCACCCAGCACGGCATGGTGGCGGGCGAGTATCTGGCCGGCCACACCTCGATGATCCGCCGCGATCCGATCGGCGTGGTCGCCTCCATCGCGCCGTGGAACTACCCGCTGATGATGGCGGCGTGGAAGCTGGCCCCGGCGCTGGCGGGCGGCAACACGGTGGTGATCAAGCCCTCGGAGCAGACGCCGCTCACCCTGCTCAAGCTGGCGAGGATCATCGCCGACCTCTTCCCCGAAGGCGTGGTGAATGTCGTGGTCGGGCGCGGCGAGAGCGTCGGCAACGCGCTGATCCACCATCCCAAGGTGGCGATGGTCTCGCTCACCGGCGACATCGCCACCGGCAAGAAGGTGCTCGCCGCCGCCGCCAAGACGGTGAAGCGCACGCATCTGGAACTCGGCGGCAAGGCGCCTGTCATCGTGTTCGACGATGCCGATATCGACGCGGTGGTCGAGGGGGTGAAAGCGTTCGGCTATTACAATGCCGGGCAGGACTGCACCGCCGCCTGCCGGATCTATGCGGGCAGCAAGATCTACGACAATCTCGTCGCCGATCTCGCCTCGGCGGTGTCCGGGCTCCGGTTCGGACGTGCGGATGACACGCAGAACGATATCGGCCCGCTGATTTCCGCCCGCCAGCGCGCCCGCGTCGCCTCCTTCGTGGAGCGCGCCGCCGAGGTGAGCCATATCGAGATCGCCACCGGCGGCCGGCTTGCGGGCAGCGCGGCCTCCGGCAAGGGCTTCTTCTACGAGCCGACCGTGGTCGCCGGCGCGCTGCACAGCGACGAGATCGTGCGCCGCGAGGTGTTCGGCCCGGTCGTTTCCGTCACGCGGTTCGACGATGTGGACGAGGCGGTCGGCTGGGCCAATGACAGCGATTACGGCCTCGCCTCCTCGGTGTGGACGTCCGACGTGGGCAAGGGCATGGCGACGGCGGCGCGCCTGCAATATGGCTGCACCTGGGTGAACTGCCACTTCATGCTGGTGAGCGAGATGCCCCATGGCGGGCTCAAGCAATCGGGCTACGGCAAGGACCTCTCGGCCTATGCGCTGGAGGATTACACCGTCGTGCGCCATGTGATGGTGAAGAACGGCTGAGCCGTCGCGGAACTCACCGCGACACGTATCGTTAACCCCGATGGTCGTCACTGGCGGCCGTCGGGTGAGAATATTCTATTGATGGAGTATCTTACCGAACTGTGATCGGCCACCCGGGAATGTGACAGAGATTTAAGTTGGCACCTCCCGTAGCATCTGCTGTGTCGAAGCTTGGGCTTCCAGCTTTCGGGCGCGGCTTGCGAGGACCTTTATGCGACGCGGAATAGGCTTTGTGCTGTGTGTGGCCGTTCTGGCGGGGGTGGGCGCGTTCGCCCAGCAAAAGGGGTGGTTTGACAGGGATTTCGTCACGGAATTCGGCTTGTCCGAGAAATTCGCCGCGCTGAAGGGCGAGGCGCGCGCGGCACCCGAGCCGCGCGCCGGCGCGGCGCGGATCGCTGTCGAGGTGGCACCGGCGCGTGCCTCGCAGGTCACCGCCGACATCCGCTCCATCGGCACGCTGCAATCGGATGAATCGGTGAAGGTGGCCTCGGAGGTCACCGGCCGCGTTCAGGAGATTTCCTTCCGCGAGGGCGAGCACGTCAAGGCCGGCGACGTGCTGGTGCAGCTCGACGCCGCGCTGGTGAAGGCCTCGCTGGACGAGACCGAGGCGCGGCTCGAACTGGCCAAGGCCAATCACGATCGCGCCTCGCGCCTGTCGCAGTCCGGGGCCGGCACGACGCGGGCGCTGGACGAGGCTCTCGCCGAGCTCAACCGCGCCAATGCGGTGCTGGATTCGCAGCGCGTGCAGGTGGCCAAGCACACCATCAC
This sequence comes from Ancylobacter tetraedralis, assembly GCF_014195655.1. Lineage (GTDB taxonomy): Bacteria > Pseudomonadota > Alphaproteobacteria > Rhizobiales > Xanthobacteraceae > Ancylobacter > Ancylobacter tetraedralis. The sequence goes on along the minus strand of NZ_JACICD010000012.1, from coordinate 101,121 downwards.
CGCCCCGTTCGACGGGGTGGTGGGCCTGCGCACGGTGTCGGTCGGCGCCTATATCGCGGTCGGCACGGAACTGGTGAACCTGGAGAAGATCGATCTGCTCAAGGTCGACTTCAAGATCCCCGAAATCTACCTGCGCAACGTCGCCGTGGGGCAGGAGGTGGAGATCCTCGCCGATGCCATGCCCGGCCAGACCTTCACCGGCATGGTCTATGCGATCGACCCGCTGATCGACGTGAACGGCCGCTCGCTCAGCGTGCGCGCCCGCCTGCCCAACCCGGGCGGCGTGCTGCGGCCCGGTCTGTTCGTTCGGGTGCTGCTCAAGGGCACGGAGAGCCGTTCCGCGGTGTTCGTCCCGGAGGGGGCGGTGGTGCCGCGCGGCCAGGAGCGTTTCGTCTGGGTGGTCGAGGACGGCCACGCGGTCGAGACCAAGGTGACGCTCGGTCAGCGGCTGGCCGGCGAGGTCGAGGTTTTGAATGGCATCGCGGCAGGCGCCAGCGTGGTCATTGCCGGGCAGGGGCGGCTGCGCAACAAGGCCGTGGTCGAGATTGTGAGCACCCCGCCGGACCCGCAGAGCTGAGGCACAACCATGGGTCTGCCCGAAATCTGCATCCGCCGTCCGGTCTTCGCCACGGTGCTCAGCCTGCTTATGGTGCTGGTGGGCATCGTCGCCTATAGCCGCCTCACGGTGCGTGAATACCCCAATATCGACGAGCCCGTGGTTTCCGTGGTGACGCGCTATCCCGGCGCCTCGGCCACCATCGTCGAGAGCCAGGTGACACAGGTGCTGGAAGGCTCCATCGCCGGCATCGAAGGCATCGATGTGCTGGAATCCACCAGCCGCTCGGAATCCAGCCGCATCACGGTGCGCTTCCGCCCGGAGGTCAATGCCGACGTCGCGGCGAGCGACGTGCGCGACCGTGTGAGCCGCGTGCGCCAGCGTCTGCCGGACGAGATCGACGAGCCGGTGATTTCCAAGGTCGAGGCGGACGCGCAGCCCGTGGTGTTCGTGGTGTTCCGCTCGGACCGCATGAACGGGCTGGAACTGACCGATTATATCGACCGCTACGTGGTCGACCGCTTCAAGAACCTGACCGGCGTCGCCGACGTGCAGATCTATGGCGAGCGCCGCTATGCCATGCGCGTGTGGATCGACCGCGAGCGGCTCGCCGCCTATGAGCTGACGGTGCAGGATATCGAGAGCGCGCTCCGGGCACAGAATGTCGAGGTTCCCGCCGGGCGCATCGAGAGCGTGGATCGCGAGTTCACGGTGCTCTCGCGCACCGCGCTGGCGAGCGTCGACCAGTTCAACGACATCATCGTCAAGCGGACGGGGGGCACGCAGGTGCGCCTCGCCGATGTCGCCAAGGTCGAGCTTGGCGCCGCCGACGAGCGCCGCTCCTCGCGCTTCAATGGCGGGCAGGCCATCATTGTCGGCATCATCAAGCAGGCGGTGGCCAATCCGCTGGACGTCTCGTCCGGCGTGCGCGGGGTGCTGCCGGCGGTCAATGAGAGCCTGCCGGAGGGGATGACCGCCTCGATCGGCAACGACAATGCCGTGTTCATCGATCGCTCGATCCGCTCGGTGTTCCACACCATCTTCGAAGCCGTGGTGCTGGTGGTACTGGTGATCGTGGTGTTCCTGCGCTCCTTCCGCGCCTCGATCATCCCGATCGTCACCATCCCCATTTCGCTGATCACCACCTTCGCCGTGATGTATGTGCTCGGCTTCAGCGTGAACACGCTGACCCTGCTGGCGCTGGTGCTGGCCATCGGCCTCGTGGTGGACGATGCCATCGTGGTGCTGGAGAACATCTTCCGCCATATCGAGCATGGCATGAAGCCGATCCCCGCCGCGCTGAAGGGCTCGCGCGAGATCGGCTTCGCGGTGGTGGCGATGACGCTGACGCTGGCGGCGGTCTATGCGCCCGTGGCCTTCGCGCCTGGCCGCACCGGGCGGCTGTTCCTCGAATTCGCGCTCACCCTGGCCGGCGCGGTGCTGATTTCCGGCTTCATCGCCCTGACGCTGACACCGATGATGTGCTCGCGCCTGCTCAAGCATGAGGAGAAGCCCGGGCGCATTTCCGCCTTCGTCGAACGGGGCCTGCGCGGGCTGGAGAACGGCTATCGCGCGGCGCTCACGCTCTCGCTGCGGGTGCGGGCGCTGGTGCTGCTGGTGGCGCTGCTGGTGGCGGGGGCGAGCGGGGTGCTGATCCGCGCGCTGCCCTCCGAACTCTCGCCGGTCGAGGATCGCGGCGTGGTGCGGGTGACGGGGAGCGGACCGGAGGGCTCGACGCTCGCCTACACGTCCCGCTACACCAACCAGGTGGAGGGCATTCTCGAAGAACTGCCGGAGATGGAGAGCGTGCTCATCATCAACGGCATGCCCGAGGTGAACCGTTTTCTCGTCATCGGCCGGCTCAAGGACTGGGACGAGCGCGACCGGCGCCAGCAGGAAATCGTGCGCGCCACCGCCCCGGAGCTGCGCCGCATCGCTGGCGTCAACGCCTATGCCAACAACCCGCCCTCGCTCGGCGCTTCCAACAATTCGCGGCCGATCGAATTCGTGCTGCAGACATCGGGCACCTATGAGGAACTCGATACCTATGTGAACCGCTTCCTCGCGCGCGTCGCCGATTATCCCGGCCTTGCCAGCGTGGAGAGCGACCTCAAGCTGAACAAGCCGGAAATCTCCATCACCATCGATCGCGCCAAGGCAGCGGATCTGGGCATCGACGTCTCCGTGCTGGGGCGCACGCTGGAGAGCCTGCTCGGCGGGCGGCAGGTGACCCGTTTCGAGGTCGGCGGAGAGCAATATGACGTCTATGTGCAGCTCGACGCGCGCGACCGCGCATCGCCGGCGACGCTCGACACCATCTATCTGCGCTCGGCCACCGGGCAGATGGTGCAATTGTCCAATCTTGTGAACATTGCCGAAACGGTGGCGCCGCAGGAGCTGAAGCGCTTCAACCAGCTGCGCTCGGCCACTATTTCCGCCAACCTCGCCCCCGGCTACGCGCAGGGCGAAGTACTCGCTTTTCTGGACCAGACGGCGCGCGAGGTGCTGCCGCAGACGGTGCAGACCGACGTTTCCGGCCAGAGCCGCGAATATCGCGCGGCCGGCCAGAGCCTGCTGCTGGTGTTCATCCTGGCACTTGGCTTCATCTATCTCGTGCTCGCCGCGCAGTTCGAGAGTTTCCGCGACCCGGTCATCATCATGCTCACCGTGCCGCTCTCCATGACCGGGGCGCTGGCCGCGCTCTATTTCGCCGGCGGCACGCTCAACGTCTATTCGCAGATCGGCCTCGTCACGCTGGTCGGCCTCATCACCAAGCACGGCATCCTCATCGTGGAATTCGCCAACCAGCAGCAGGAGGCCGGGCTTGACCGGCGGGCGGCGGTGATCGAGGCGGCGACGCTGCGGCTGCGGCCGATCCTGATGACCACCGGCGCCATGGTGCTCGGCGCGGTGCCGCTCGCCATGGCCAGCGGCGCGGGCGCGGAGAGCCGCTCGCAGATCGGCTGGGTCATCGTCGGCGGCATGACGCTGGGCACGCTGCTGACGCTGTTCGTGGTGCCGGCGGTGTATTCGTTCATCGGGCGCGTTCACCACGTCGCTCATGCCGAAATCGCCCCCGGTCTGGTGCACACCCCGGGCGAGTGAGCCGCAGAGGAGCGCTACAGCCAGTTCGCCATGGGCTGCAGGACATAGCCGGCGGCGGTGAGGCGCGTCCGCACGGCGCGGGCCATGGCGACCGCGTCGGCGGTGTCGCCATGCACGCAGATCGTGTCGGCCCGCACCGGAATGCGCGGACCCTCGAGCGAGGCGACCGCGCCGCTGTCGAGGATATCGAGGATCCGCGCGGCCGCCGCTTCCGCGTCATGCAGCACCGCGCCGGGCAGCTTGCGCGAGGCGAGGTTGCCGTTCGCCGCATAGGCGCGATCGGCATAGATCTCGCGGGCGACCTTCAGCCCGGCTTCCTCGCCGGCGCGCTCGGTCGGCAGGCCCGGCATCACCACGAAGATCAGGCCGGGATCGACTACCTTGATCGCCCGGGCGACGGCGCGGGCGAGATCGATATCCTCATTGGCCATGTTGCCGAGCGAGCCATGGGTCTTCACATGGCCGAGCCGCAGGCCCTGCGCGTGGGCCAGCGCCTGCAGGGCGCCGATCTGGTAGATGAGCTGCTTCTCGATATCGGCCGGGCTCTGGCCGTGGATCGGCCGCCGGCCGAAGCCCCACAGGTCCATGAAGCTGGGATGGGCGCCGCAGCCGACCCCGCGCGCCTTGGCGAGGGCGAGCGTCTGCGCCATCACCAGCGGGTCGCCGGCATGAAAGCCGCAGGCGATATTGGCCGAGGTGACGATGTCCAGCATCGCCGCATCGTCGCCGAGCGAATAGACACCAAAGCCCTCGCCCATGTCGCAGTTGAGGTCGATCATCTTCATGGGTCGTGCTCCGTTCAGGGTTCGCTCAATGGATCGAGCGCCGAGCAGACGCCGCTGACGAGGTTGTGCGCCAGCAGGCGCTCGCTGGAAAGCGCCGCTCCCGCGGAGGCCAGTTCGATCATCCGGGCCGCCATGGCCGCAATGCGCCGCTCATGCTCCACGGCCGCCAGCACTGCCGCCTCGGCGGTGACGGCGGCAAAGGCGAATTCGTCGCCGGGCCGCGCCTGCCCGAGCCGCCAGAGATCCGGCCCGATTACGGTGGCGATCTTGGGGTAGCCGCCGGTGGTCTGCCGGTCGGCGAGCAGGATGAGCGGGCGGCCATTGCCCGGCACCTGGATGGAGCCGTTCATGATGCCGTCGGAGACGATGTTGAAGCCCCCCGCATGGGCAATGGCCGGCCCCTCCAGCTGCGCACCCATGCGATCGACCTTGTCGCTCACCCGATAGCGGGCGGACAGGAAGGTCGCGATGCCCTCCGGCGTGAAGAAATCGTCCTGCGGGCCCAGCACCACGCGGATCGGGCCCTCGCCGCGCGGGCGATAGGGCGCCGGGAGCGCGAGCCGGGGCCCGGCCGATTCCCCGCGCGCCGGCAGCCGGTCCCCCGTCCGCAGCGCCCGCCCGTCAATCCCGCCGATGGTCGAGCGCGAATGGGTCGACAGGCTGCCGAGCGTCGGCGCGATGTCGAGGCCGCCGGCAATGGCGAGATAGGCCCGCATGCCCTGCCGCGCGGCGCCGATCGCGATCCGGTCGCCGGGCGCGAGGCGATGAGCGCTCCAGCCCTCGGCCGCCGTGCCGTTGATGGTAAGGGCCATGTCGGCACCGGCCAGCGCGAGGCGCAGCGGGCCGCCTTCCACCACGGCCGAGAGCCCCAGCATGGTGAGCTCGACCGTGGCCTCGCCGCGTTCATTGCCCACCAGCAGGTTCGCCGCCTGCATGGCGAGGCTGTCCATCGCGCCGGAGGCGGAGATGCCGAAGCGCTGATAGCCGAACCGGCCGAAATCCTGCAGGCTGGAGAACAGCCCCGGCCGATCGACGACGAGACAGGCGCCCATCAGGCCGGCTCCCATTCGGCAACGATCTCGCCCGCCTCGGCGGCGCGGCACAGCGCGGCATATTCGGCGTGCGGGATCGGGGTGAAGCGGATCGTGTCGCCGGCGGCAAAGAGGAAAGGGCGCTCCGCACGGGCGGGGTCGTAGCTGCGCACCGGCGTCTGGCCGAGCAGATGCCAGCCGCTGGGAATCTCCAGCGGCGGCGAGACGGCCGCCTGCCGGCCGCCGATCGACACGCTGCGCGGGGGTGTCTTCAGCCGCGGATCGGTGCGCCGGCTGGTGTGGATCGCCTCATTCAGCCCGCCGAGATAGGCGAAGCCGGGCGCGAAGCCGATCATGTAGACGCGGTATTCCGCCCCGCTGTGCAGGTCGACCACCTCGCGCGTGGAGAGGCCATGCAGGCGCGCGACATGGTCGAGATCCACGCCGTGCTCGCCGCCATAGGCCACCGGCACGTGCCAGATGCCGTGCCGGGTGCCGTGGCTCTGCCGGCCGTCCGCCCGTGGCGGCCACAGCGCCAGCACGCGCGCGCGCAGCGTCTCCCGGCTGAGCACCAGCGGATCGAACAGCACGAGCAGCGAGCGATAGGTGGGCACGACCTCGCGTATGCCGGCCAGCGGGAGGGCGTCCAGCGCATCGGCCAGCGCGATCACCTCACGGTTGACCTGCTCGTCGATGGCGTCGCCGAACTCGACCACGAGGCCGCTCTCGCCCGCGTCGAGCAGGCGGGGAGGAAGCGCTTGGGCAGTCTTCATGCACGTTCTTCCGTCATGTCGATACGCATCACAGCTTCCATTTCCAGATGCGTGCCAAGAGCCGCTTTCCGTACCGGTGCCCGATGGGGCGCGGGCGGAAAAAGATTGCACGCGCCGACCTTTGACCGCGACAGCGCCGCCCGCTACGCGCGCCGGTTGACGCGCCTTCCATCCCGCCCCTGCGCCCGCCCGCGCCGATCCGCTCATGAAATGAGCAGGCTCTGATTAAAAATGCCACTTGCATTCCATGGGTATACCAAAAAATATCAAGCAGTTAGTTCGCAACTACGAGCTGGCCGCGCGTTCTCGCCTTTCGTGGGCAGGGCGGGGCCCGACCAGAGGGTTTCGAGGGACGTGATGGATTACCCACTCGAGAATTCCTTCGTGCTGCCGGCCGGCACCGGCAAGGCGGTGCGCCTGAAGGCGGGGCAGCGGCTGAAGCTGACCAACCCGCACGGCACGCAGGCGATCGACTTCTGGGCCTTCGTCGAGCGGGACCTCTACGAGTTCACCTCGATGGACAATTTCCGCTCCTTCCACTCGACGGTGCATGTGACCAAGGAGACCGCGCTGGTGAGCACGCGCCGCCGGCCGCTGGTGTCGATCATCGAGGACACCTCGTCGGGCAAGCACGACACGCTGCTATGCGCCTGCAACGCGGACATCTACCGCCAGCTCGGCGTCGAGGGCTATCACCGCTCCTGCTCGGACAATCTGCATGAGGGGCTGGCCGAACTCGGCATCGCGCTGCCCTTCACCCCGGCGCCGGCGAATTTCTTCATGTGCGTGGCGGTGCGTGCGGACGGATCGCTCGACCGGCTGCTGCCCGCGTCCAAGCCCGGTTCCTATCTCGTGCTGCAGGCTGAGGACGACGTCGTCATGGCCTTTTCCTGCTGCCCGCAGGACATCACCCCGATCAATGGCGAGGACCGGACGCCGCGCGACTGCCGGATCGACATCTTCTCGACCGTGGGCGGGGGCGCCTGATGGCCGGCGAGCCGCTCATCCGCATTCGCGACCTGCGCAAGCGTTTCGGCGCCCATGAGGTGCTGAAGGGCGTGTCGCTCGATGTGCATGCCGGCGAGGTGGTGTCGGTCATCGGTGCGTCCGGCTCGGGCAAGAGCACGTTCCTGCGCTGCGTGAACGTGCTGGAGCGCCCGAATGGCGGCACGATGGATTTCGAGGGCTTCCACTTCGATTACGAAGAGGGTGCCCGCCGCCAGCCCACCGCGGCGCAGCTGCGCGATCTGCGCGCCCGCATCGGCATGGTGTTCCAGAGCTACAATCTCTGGCCGCACCTGACCGTGCTGGAAAACGTCGTCGAGGCACCCATCCGGGTGAAGGGCGAGCGGCCGGCCGAGGCACGCGAGAAGGCGGAGGCGCTGCTCGCCCGCATCGGCCTGGCCGAGAAACGCCATGCCTATCCCTCCAAGCTGTCCGGCGGCCAGCAGCAGCGCGTCGCCATCGTGCGCGCGCTGGCCATGCAGCCGCGGCTGATGCTGTTCGACGAAGTCACCTCCGCGCTGGACCCCGAACTGGTCGGCGAGGTGTTGGGGCTGATGGCGAACCTCGCCAGCGAGGGGATGACCATGCTGCTGGTCACCCATGAGATCGGCTTCGCCCGCGAGGTTTCCAACCGGGTGATCTTCTTCGACCAGGGCGTCATCGCCGAAGACGGCTCGCCCGGCGATGTGCTGCGCCAGCCGAGCAGCGAGCGGCTGAAACAGTTCCTGCGGCGCGTGCTGCACGAGGACGCGTATCACGCGGCGCCGGCTGCGCCGTTGCTGGGAGGCCGGACATGAGGATCGACACGATCGCCAGCTGGTGGGAAGGCTTCGCCCCCTATGTGCCCGGCTTCGCCGCGGCGAGCGGACTGGTGCTTGTGCTGTCGGTGCTCGCCATCGTGGTGAGCTGGATCTGCGGCCTCGTCGCCGCGCTCGCCAAGACATCGCGCTTTTCCGCGCTGCGCCGGGCGAGCGAGTTCTACATCTGGTTCATTCGCGGCACGCCGACGCTGATCCAGATCTTCATCATCTATTTCGGCCTGCCGCAGATGGGGCTGCGGCTCTCGCCCTTCGTCGCTGGCGTCATCGCGCTCGGCGTCAATGGCGGTGCCTATGTCGCCGAGATCGTGCGGGCCGGCCTTTCCGCCATCCCCAAGGGGCAGATGGAATCGGCGCAGGCGCTCGGCATGAGCCGCTGGCACATGATGAGCCGCATCATCCTGCCGCAGGTCTTCCGCGTGATCCTGCCGCCGGTGACCAACGAAGCCATCACCATGGTGAAGAACACATCGCTGCTCTCCACCATCACCGTGGTCGAGCTGACGCTTTATTCCCAGACCATCATCGCCACCACCTTCCGCCCCTTTGAATTCTATATCGCGACTGCGCTCATCTACCTCGTGATGACAAGTCTCATCTCGCAGGCAGCCGGGCATCTGGAGCGCCATTACGCGCGCTCGCTGTGAGAGGACCGTCAAGATGAGCGTTCTGCCCGTCGATTCGCTCGAAACCCCGCGCTTCTGCGGCGTGCCGACCTTCATGCGGCTGCCGCAGGCGACCACGCTGGCCGGTCTCGATGCCGCGATCATCGGCCTGCCGTCGGATTCCGGCGCGCCGTTCCGCACCGGTGCGCGCTTCGCGCCGAATGCGGTGCGGGCCATGTCGATCATGCTGCGGCCCATCAATCCCTATCGCAACATCAACGTGTTCGAGGCGCTTGCCTGTGCCGACGCCGGCGATGCCGCCGTGGTGCCGGGCTACGAGATCGAATCGCTGGAGCGGCTGGAACTCGCCGTGCGCGCGGTGGTGGATGCCGGCGTCACGCCATTCGGCATTGGCGGCGACCATTCGGTGACGCTCGCCGCCCTGCGCGCCGTGGCGGCCAGGCACGGGCCGCTGGCGTTGATCCAGTTCGATTCGCACTCCGATACCTGGGACAAGTATTTTGCCGGCAAAAAATATAGCGCCGGCACGCCGTTCCGCCGCGCGGTGGAGGAGGGGATCGTCGATCCCGCCCATTCGATCCAGATCGGCATGCGCGGCTCGCTGTTCAAGGCGGACGATGTCAGCCAGTCGATCGAGCTTGGCTATGAGGTGGTCACCACCGACGAGATGTTCGCGTGTGGAATCCCCGCGCTGGCCGCACGTATCGCCGCGCGGACGGCCGGGCGCCCGGCCTACCTGACCTTCGACCTCGATTTCGTCGATCCCGCCTACGCCCCCGCCGTGCAAACGCCGGAAGCCGGGGGCCCCAGCGCGCGCGAGGCGCTGGACCTCCTGCGCCGCATCGAGGGGGTGAACCTGGTCGGCGCGGACGTGGTCGAGCTGTGCCCGCCCTATGACCAGCCGGCGCAGATCACCGCCCTGCTCGCCGCCACCGTGATGGCGGAGCTGCTGGCGCTGCGCGCGGCGTGCAAGGCCTGATAGCTGGAAGATCCTGAAGAGGCATCGCCCGCGCGAGCCTCTTTCACGAGCAGACCGGCGCCGTCCCGCGGCCCGTTGAAGACCTGAGACAGCAGACGACAGAGGGGAAAAACATGCGTCTGAACTTCCTTCCCGTGCTTGCCGCCGCTCTCGTCGGCGGGCTTCTCGCCGGTGGGCTCACCACCAACCCGGCCGGCGCGCAGGAGCTTGAGCTGATCAAGCCCGGCACGCTGCTCATCGCCACCGAGGGCACCTATCCGCCCTTCTCCATGCGCACGCCCGACGGCCAGCTCGACGGGCTGGAGATCCGCGTCGGCAAGGAGATCGCCCGCCGGCTCAACCTCACCTACGAGCCGGTGATCATCAAGTGGGAGGCGCTGCTCGTCGGCCTCGCCGCCGACCAGTACGACTTCGCCTCCGACGCCATGGACATCACGGCCGAGCGCCAGAAGCAGGTGATGTTCGCCGATGGCTGGCTGGAATCGGGCGGGCGTGTCATCACCCGCAAGGATTCCCCGATCAAGGCGCCGGCCGACATCAAGGGCAAGACGGTCGGCGTGCTGGTCTCTTCCAGCTGGCAGAAGCTGGCGGAAGAGCGCGGCGCCACGACCAAGGCCTACAAGGCCGAGTCGGATGCCATCCAGGATCTGGTGAACGGCCAGATCGATGCGGTCATCACCGATTCCATCGCCGCCGCCTATGCGATCGAGGCCTCCAAGCTGCCGCTCGTGCTGGTGCCGGACTATCTCAGCCACATCCAGAAGGGTTTCCCCTTCAAGAAGGGCAAGCCGAACCTCGTCAAGGCAGTGAACAAGGCGCTGGCGGACATGATCGCCGATGGCACCTATGCCAAGCTCACCACCCCGCTCATCGGCTATTCGCCGGCTCCCAAGGATCCGATCAAGACGCAGTTCTGATCCATCCCGTCGCCCGCCCGGCCGCGTTCCGACGCGGTCGGGCCCCACGAGTTGGATCCGCCTCTAAACGATCGATAGAGAACGCGTTACCTGATCGGATGGCGTCGCGATCCGATCGGCGCGTGTTCTCGCCGCAGCAGAGTTTCCCATGTCGATTCCCGCCCCCCGAAAGCCCGCGACCGGCCTTGTCGAAGAGCGCGAGGAAAGCCTCAGCCAGATGGCCTATAACGACCTTCTGGACCGGCTGATCCGGCGCGAGATCCCGGTCGGCGCGGTGCTGCAGGAGCGCCGCCTCGCCGAGGCTCTGGCCATTTCCCGCACGCCGGTGCGCGATGCGCTGAACCGGCTGGAGAGCGAGGGCTTCATCACCCGCAAGCCCGGCGGGGTGCTGGTGGTGAAGGAGTTCTCGACCCGCGAACTGATCGAGACCCTGCATGTGCGCCAGATCCTGGAGGGCGAGGCGGTGCGACTGGCCGCCGGGCGCATTCCGCTGGCCGAGCTCGACGCCGCCGAACAGGCGATCCGTGCCCTGATCGCCGCGCCGATGCCGAGCGCCGAGCGGGACTGGGAAGTCGACACCCGGTTTCATTCCATGATCGCCACGCGCAGCGGCAATGCCGTGCTGGCCAAGCAGATCCACGACCTCAGGCTCAAGACGCACATGTTCAACATGGACCGCGTGCCCGAACGCTTCGAGATCGGCCATCGCGAGCATCTCGCCATCATCGAGGCCCTGCGCCGAGAGGACCGCGACGGCGCCCGCGCCGGCATCCAGACCCATATCGAGAACGTCAAGCTGAGCATCATCGCGAAGCTCAGCGCCATCTGAGGAACGACCATGTCGGCCGAGAAGATCAACGAACAGACCCGGGGCGTCTACATCATTTCGCCCACGCCCTTCACCGAGACGGGCGAGGTGGATTTCGCCAGTACCGATTCGCTCATCGATTTCTATTTCGAGACGGGCGTGACCGGCATCACCATTCTCGGGGTGCTGGGCGAGGCGCCCAAGCTCGCCCCGACCGAGGCGCGCGCTTTCCTCGAACACGTCATGAAGCGGGTGGACGGGCGCAAGCCCATCGTGGTGGGTGCCTCCAATCCCGGCACGGACAATCTGGTGCGCTTCGCGAAGACGGCGATGGACCTTGGCGCGGCCGGGCTCATGATCTCCCCGCAGCCCTTCCTCAAGACCGATGACCAGGTGTTCGGATACTGGGCGGAAGTGCTCACGCGGCTCGGGCCGGACGTGCCGGTGTGCTACCAGGACTACCCGCAGACCACCAACACGGTGAGTTCGGTCAGCGTGCTCCACCGGCTGATCGACGCTTTCCCGAACTTTGTCATGCTCAAGCATGAGGAAGGCTCGGGCCTGCCCAAGATCACCAGGCTGCGCGAGCGCTCCGACAAGGGCGAGGGGCGGCGCGTGTCGATCCTCGTCGGCAATGGCGGGCTCTACCTGCCGCAGGAACTGCGCCGCGGCGTCGATGGCGCCATGACTGGCTTCGCCTATCCCGAAATGCTGGTGGGCGTGGTGGAGAAGTTCCATGCCGGCGATGTCGAGGGCGCCGAGGACCTGTTCGACATCTATCTGCCGATCCTGCGGCACGAGCAGCAGATGGGCTTCGGCCTCGCCATTCGCAAGGAAGTGCTGAAGCGGCGCGGCATCATCGCCTGTTCCGACACTCGCCATCCCGGCCCGAAGCTGACCGCGCGCGACCACCAGGAGCTGACCGAGCTCATGGAGCGGCTGCAGCGCAAGCTGCACGGGTGACGCGCCATGGATCTGGGATTTGAAGGACGCACCGCGCTGGTGCTCGGCGCGAGCCGGGGCCTCGGCCTTGCCATTGCCCGCACGCTTGCACGCGAGGGCGCCGTCGTCATCCTGGCGGGGCGCAACGCGGCCGCGCTGGAGGAGGCCGCCGCCGGCATTCGTGCGGCCGGCGGCACGGCCCGCATCCAGCGGCTCGATCTCGCCGACCGCGCCTCGGTGCTGGCGGCGCTCGAGACGCTGGCGGGCGAGCCGATCGACATTCTCGTGAACAATTCCGGCGGCCCGCCGCCGGGCCCGGTCGCGAGCGTGGCGCCGGAGGTGTGGAGCGCGCAGTTCGAGACCATGGTCTCGGCCATCTTCCTCGTGACGGCGCGGCTGCTGCCGGGCATGCGCGCGCGCGGCTTCGGGCGCATCGTCAACGTGGTCTCGTCCGGCGTGGCGCAGCCCATCCCCAATCTCGGCATTTCCAACGCGCTGCGCGCCTCCATCGTCGGCTGGGCCAAGACCCTGGCCGGCGAGGTGGCGGCGGAGGGGGTGACGGTGAATTCCGTGCTGCCCGGCCGCATCCATACCCAGCGTGTCGACGAGCTCGACGCGGCGGCCGCCACCCGCACCGGCCAGGATGTGGAGCAGGTCGCGGCGGCCTCCCGCTCCACCATTCCGATGGGGCGCTACGGCACGCCGCAGGAATTCGCTGACGTCGTCGCCTTCCTCGCCAGCGCGCGCGCGAGCTACATGACCGGCTCGACCGTGCGCGTCGACGGCGGCGCCATCCGCGGCATCTGATGTTGGCGGTGTCCGAAAAGTTTCTCGGTCCGAAGGGGCTTCCATGGCTTCGCTCTGCCTGATCCTCCAGCGCATTCACGATGACGGGCCGGCCCTTTTGCGCGCTGCCGGCCATGACAGCCGGCTGTCCCGCTCGCTGGAACGAGAGGCGCTGGCCGGGGAGATCGCCGGTGCGCGCGCCGTGCTGACCCGCGACGCGCGCGTCGACGCGGCGCTGATGGATGCCGCGCCGGGGCTGGAGGTCATCGGCGTGCATGGCGCGGGGGTCGACAATGTCGACCTCGCGGCCGCCACCGCGCGCGGCATTCTGGTGGTCAACACGCCGGGCGCCAATGCGCGCTCGGTGGCGGAGCACGCGCTGGCGCTCGTGTTCCATCTCGCCAAGTCGCTCGGTCCGGGCGACCGGGCGGCGCGGGCGAGCGACGGGACGTTCAAATATCGCTCCGCGCTGACCGAGCTGGAGTGCGCGATTTTCGGCGTCGTCGGCTTCGGCGCCATCGGGGCGGCCACCGCGCGCCTCGCGCGGGCGCTCGGCATGGAGGTCGTGGTGTGGACGCGGCGGCCGGCCGATCCGGCGGTGGCGGCGGCGGGCTTCCCCCAGATCGCCGCGCTCGACGACCTGCTGGGCGTGGCCGACATCGTCTCGCTGCACCTGCCCGGCGGGGAGGGCACCCGCCACCTGATCGGCGCGGCGCAGATCGCCCGCATGAAGCCCTCGGCCCTGCTCATCAATACCGCGCGTGGCACGGTGGTGGATGAGGCCGCGCTGGCGGTAGCGCTGCGCGAGGGGCGTATCGGCGGCGCCGGCCTCGATGTGTTCGAGGTCGAGCCGCTGCCGCCGGCCTCGCCGCTGATCGGGCTCGACAATGTGGTGCTGACCCCGCACGTCTCCGGCTCCACGCAGGCCGCGCTCAAGCGCACCGCGACCGTGCTAGCGGGAGAGGTGATCGCCGCGCTGGCCGGGCGCCGGCCCACCCATCTGGTCAATCCGCAGGCGTGGACCGCCCGCCGCATCGGGGCGCGGAGCGAGGCCGGGGCGTGAGCGCGCTCGACGCGGCCACCGCCTTCGCCGAAGGCCTGTTCGAGGAGCTTCGCGTCAACACGACCGATGCGCCGGGCATTACCCGGGCGGCCTATGGCGCGGGTGAGGAATTCGCTCATGCACGGGTGCGCGCGGCGGGCCGGGAGCTCGATCTGGATGAGGCGACCGATGCCGCCGGAAATCTCTACCTGACGCTGGCCGGCACCACGCCCCAGCTTCCGGGCTGGATCCTCGGTTCGCATATGGACAGCGTGCCGCATGGCGGCAATTACGACGGCGCCGCCGGCGTGCTGGCCGGGCTCGCGGTGGTCCACGCGTTGCGGCAGGAAGGCCGGCGTCCCGAACGCAACCTCACCGTGATGGTGATTCGCGCCGAGGAGAGCACGTGGTTTCCCGTCTCCTATCTCGGCAGCCGCGCGGCCTTTGGCGGGCTCCCGCGCGAGGCGCTGGAGGCGCGCCGGGCCGATAGCGGGCTGACGCTGCGTGAGCATATGGAGCGGCTCGGCCTTGATCCGGAGGCGGTGGCGCGCGGGAAGGCGTTTCTCGACCCCGCGCGCATTCACGGCTTCATCGAGGTGCATATCGAACAGGGGCCGGTGCTGGAGCGCGCGGGCGTGCCGCTGGGTCTTGTGACCGGCATTGCCGGCTCGTTCCGCTATCGCCACGGGCGATGCCTCGGCGCCTACGGCCATTCCGGTGCCGTGCCGCGCGCCTACCGGCAGGATGCGGTGCTCGGCTTCGCCCATCTAGTCGCCGCGCTGGAGACCAGCTGGGACGGGCTGGAGCGCGAGGGCCTTGGCGCCACCATCACGTTCGGCGAGGTGGCGACCGATCCCGTCCAGCACGCCTTTTCCAAGGTGCCCGGCGAGGTCGGTTTCTGCCTCGATGTGCGCAGCGAAAGCGAGGGCGTGCTGGAGCGGCTCCATGCCGAACTGATGGCCCATGCCGACGGGATCGCGCAGCGGCGCGGCGTGCGCTTCGAGTTCGGCGCACGCACCGGCAGCACCCCGGCCATCCTCGATCCGGCCCTCAGGGGGGAGCTTGCGCAGGCGGCAGGGCGCGCCGGGTTGCGCGCGATCGAGATGCCGAGCGGCGCCGGGCACGACACCGCCACCTTCGCCGCGCAGGGGGTGCCCGCCAGCCTCATCTTCGTGCGCAACCAGCATGGCAGCCACAACCCGCTTGAGGCCATGCGGATGGAGGATTTCGCCGCCGCGGTGCGGCTGCTGCTGGCGTTTCTGGCTGGCCGGCCGGCGTGAGGCGCGCGCGGGGCTGGCGCTGATTGCCTCCCGGGCATCCCTGTGGTAAACGCAATTCATCATGAACACTGCGAACCAGGGAGGGGCGCGAATGACTATTCAGTTTCGTCAGCCCGTCCCGGCTGTGAAGCCGCACGGCTAGTTCGGCAGGCTGCGGAGCCGCGCTCCCCCGCCATACCGTCCCTATTCCCCGCGCTGAGCCCGTTTCCTTCGCAGGAGAGGCGCGTCTTTCGCGCCTGCGTTTCCCATGTCCTTCTCGTCCAAACGCGGCAGCGACGCGCTGCGCGACGTCCTTGCCTTCACGTTCCGCCACTGGGCGCGCCGCTGGCCGATGGCGGCCGGCATCGGCGCGGCCATCGTGCTCGCGACGCTGACCGAGATCTTCGTGCCGCTCTATGCCGGCCGGCTGATCGACGCGCTCGCGGCCGGCAAGAGCGAGGCCCCCGCCGCGCTGGAGGCTTTCCTCATGATGGCGGGCCTCGGCCTAGTCATGGTCGTGCTACGCCATCTCGCCTGGTGGGGCGTGGTGCCGCTGACGCTTCACATCATGTCGGATGTGGTGCGCGAGGCGTTCCACCGGGTGCAGCGCTTTTCCAGCGACTGGCACGCCAACAGCTTCGCCGGCTCCACCGTACGCAAGATCACCCGCGGCATGTGGGCGCTGGACGTCATCAACGACGTGATCCTGCTCTCGCTGCTGCCCTCCGTGGTGGTGCTGGTCGGCACGGTGCTGCTGCTGATGCTGCACTGGCCCCTGATGGGGCTGGTGATGGCGGTTGGCGCGCTGGCCTATGGCGCGCTCACGGTCACGCTCGCCACCCGCGTCGTGGCCCCGGCCGCGCGGCTCTCCAACGCGTGGGACACCCGTATCGGCGGCATCCTCTCCGATACGCTCGGCGCCAATCAGGTGGTGAAGGCGTTCGGCGCCGAGGCGCGCGAGGATGCGCGGCTGGCTGCCGTGGTCACGCGCTGGCGCCTGCGGGTGCGGCGCACCTGGACGCTCGCGACCTGGAGCGCCAGCGGCGAATTCGCGCTGCTCTGGGTGGTGCGCACCACCGTCACCGCCACCGCGCTGTGGCTGTGGTGGCAGGGCCGTGCCACGCCCGGCGACGTCACCTATGTGCTGACCACCTATTTCGTGCTGCACGGCTATCTGCGCGAGATCGGCCAGCATGTGCACAACCTCCAGCGCGCGGTGAACGACATGGAGGAGATGGTCGACCTTCACGGGCTCACAGCCGGCGTCGCCGACCGCGACGCGGCGGCGCCTCTGGCGGTGCGGGGCGGCGAGGTGCGCTTCGATCACGTCACCTTCCACTATGGTCGCCATGCCGCGCCGCTGTTTGCCGGGCTCGACGTGCGGATCCCGGCCGGGCAGCGCGTGGGGCTGGTCGGGCCGTCCGGCTCGGGCAAGACCACCTTCGTCAAGCTGCTGCAGCGGCTTTATGACGTGAGCGACGGGCGGGTGCTGATCGACGGGCACGATGTGCGCGAGGTGGCGCAGGCCTCGCTGCGCCAGCAGATCGCGATCGTGCAGCAGGAGCCGATCCTGTTTCACCGCACGCTGGCGGAGAACATCGCCTATGCCCGGCCCGGTGCCAGCCAGGGGGAGATCGAGCGCGCGGCACGGCTCGCCAACGCGCATGACTTCATCGAGCGGCTGCCGAAGGGCTACCGCACGCTGGTCGGCGAACGGGGCGTGAAGCTCTCCGGTGGCGAGCGCCAGCGGGTGGCGATCGCCCGCGCCTTCCTCGCCGATGCGCCGATCCTCATTCTGGATGAAGCGACCTCCAGCCTCGATTCCGAGTCCGAGGCGGCGATCCAGCAGGCGATGGAGCGGCTGATGCAGGGGCGCACGGCCATCGTCATCGCGCACCGGCTTTCCACGGTGCGGGCGATGGACCGCATCCTGGTGTTCGAGCACGGCCGCATCCTTGAGGACGGCCGGCATGAGACGCTGCTCGCCAAGGCGGGAGGGCGCTACCGTCGGCTGTTCGAGCGCCAGTCGGATGGCATGGCGCAGATCGCGGCCGTGGAGGATGATGAGGAGCCGGTGGTGGGTTAGGTGTTGTCGCCAAGAAGGTTGCTCGGCCTTGTTCATCGGGCCGCGCGCCGCCGAGGGCGGATGGGTCCCGCGCATGCATCGCACGTTCGAGGAGGCAACCATCGCCGGTTCGCGGACATCTTGCCGAGGCCGTCGTCGCTGACCGATTCGTCGCTTCCCTTGGCACGAGCGCGCAATGATCGGACGATGTGACCGTGAGCCGGCGCACAGGATGATCCGGTATCCAGCATCGACGGGGCGTTGTTCCTCCCACCGCAGATCCTCGCCGGATGACGCGAAGCGTCCCCCCTCCAGCCTTGCTCCTCCACGACCCCAGGGCCGATCTGCGGGCCGTGTGCGCTTCCCAGGGGGTGAATAGCGCGACCATCGTGCCGGTCAGCTCCCAAAACCTGTCCCGAACATGGCTTGGGCAGGCTCCCGAGGGGCGTTGTCGAGAAGCGGGGCGGGATGACGCCCCACAGATAGAGGCTGGCTGATCCATGGCCGCGCCCCGGTGAAAGCTACTGTCCCGGTGCGCGGCTGGAGGGCTTCGATCCAGCCCGGATCGAGAAATCCGGCACTGCGGCTTGCATGCGGCCTCGACCATCGAAATACCCGATGGTGGGTCACTCCACCTGTGCAATGCGGCGCGCGGGGGCTTGAAACTACCCCCGTCGTGCTTCTAAGGTGCGCCCGCTCAGAGCGGGCGTAGTTCAATGGTAGAACGGCAGCTTCCCAAGCTGCATACGAGGGTTCGATTCCCTTCGCCCGCTCCAGCGTTTCTTCACAACTCGGTGTCATGGTCGGTCTCGAATGATTGCGAGGCCTTTTTGCCGTGCGAGTTCGCTCCCCGTCGTCGCGCGGCTGATGTAATTTGCGGGGCTTTGTCTGGCCGGGCTGCCGGCATGGGCTGGTGGCGGGCCGGCCGGGTGGGTTGGAGGAGGTTGATGATGCGTCTCGTTCCGTTGTCTGTTGCCATCGTGCTGTCGGCCTGTTGCATGGTTCCGGCAGCCTTTGCCCAGTCCATGCCCAACTCGCTGAACATGAGCTGTGCCGCTACGGCGGCGCTGGTGCGCGAGAGGGGGGCTGTCGTCATTGGCACCGGTCCCAACCTGTTCGATCGCTATGTCGCCAATCAGGGCTATTGCAGCGCGCAGGAAGAGGTGGCGGCGCCGTCCTGGATCCAGACGCGCGACCAGTCCCAGTGCTTTGTCGGCTATCGCTGCCGCGAGCCCTATCAGCGGGGCGATTGAGGCGCGCCTTGGTCGGCCATTGTTGAACCCTCCCGCGGATGAGATGCGATGCACCTGCCGGACCATGGCCGCTACGATTATCGGCCCATCACCCGTCGTCCGGATTTCCGCTGGCCGAAGGGGGAGGGGCTGGCCGTCTATGTCGCGGTGAATCTGGAGCACTTCGCCTTCGGAGAGGGACTTGGCGCCGCGCTTGTCGCCCCGACGCCGCAGCCCGACGTCGCCAATTTCAGCTGGCGCGACTATGGCAACCGCGTCGGCGTGTGGCGGCTGATCGCGCTGCTGGACGAACTGGACCTGCCGGCCTCGGTGCTCGTCAACAGCGCCATCTACGAGTATTGCCCCGAGGTGGTCGCGGCGTTCCGGGCGCGTGGGGACGAGATCGTCGGCCATGGGCGCAGCAACAGCGAGCGCCAGGGCGACCTGCCGGAGGAAGGCGAGGCCGCGCTGATCGCCGAGGCGACGGCGGTCATCGCGCAGGCGGAGGGTGCGCCGCCGGCCGGCTGGCTGGGACCGTGGATCTCGCAGAGCCGCGCCACGCCGGACCTGCTGGCCGAGCAGGGCTATCGCTACCTGCTCGACTGGTGCATGGACGACCAGCCGGTGTGGATGCGCGCGCGCGGCGGCGGGCGGATCCTGTCCGTGCCCTATCCGCAGGAGCTGAACGACATTCCCGCCATCATGGCGCGGCAGATGGAGGCGCCGGCCTTCGCAGACATGATCATCGACCATTTCGAGGAGATGCTGCCCAATGCGCGGCGGGCGCCGCTGGTCATGGGGCTGGCGCTGCATCCCTATATTGTCGGCCAGCCGCACCGGATGCGCCATCTGCGGCGGGCGCTCGCCCATATCGCCGATCAGGCGGATCGCATCTGGATCGCCCGCGCCGGCGATATCGCCGAGAGCTTCATGGCTCAGGTGCCGGAGGAGAGGCCCGGGGACACCGAGCCGATGGCGGCCGGCAGGGCCGGGGACACCGAAACCTCCCCGGGAAACGCCGCATGAGCCTCGATAGCGTACGCGCCTTCCTCGCATCGAGGGCGCCGGATATTGCCATTCTCGAACTGGCGCAGAGCACCGCCACGGTGGCCGAGGCGGCGGCGGGGCATGGGGTGGCGCCGGCGCAGATCGCCAAGACGCTGTCGCTGCGCGTCGGCGAGCGCCGTTTCCTTCTGGTGACGGGTGGCGAGGCGCGGCTGGACAATGCGAAGGCCAAGGCGACGTTCGGCGGCAAGGTGAGCCTGCTCGGGGTGGAGGAGGTGCTGGCGTTGACCGGCCACCCCGTGGGCGGCGTCTGCCCGTTCGGCCTCGCGACGGCGCTGCCGGTCTATTGTGACGTGTCGCTGCAAAGGTTCGAGGACGTGGTGCCGGCCGCCGGCTCCACCAACAGCGCGCTGCGGATCGCGCCCGCCCGCCTCGCCGAGCTGGTCGACGCCTCCTGGGTCGACGTCTGCCGGTAGCGTGTGTCTTGCCGGCGGGCTCAGCCCTGCGCGGCGACGAAGGCGTCGATCCGCTCGCGGTTGAGCGCGAACCATTGCAGCGCGACGAGCACGAAGGAATTGCCGATCGCGCCGGGAAACGGCGCGGTCAGCTGGGCCAGCGCGTCCGCCACCGGCACCAGGAAGGGGCGGGTGAGCTCGTTTTCGCCCGGTTCGCCCGCCTGTGCCGGCACCTGGCGGGAATCGACCAGAGCGAGGAACAGGCTGGCCTGTTCGTCGGTGACGCCCGGGCTCGGCATGAAGGTGAGCATCGGCAGCAGCGCGCGCGGGGCGACGCCGATCTCCTCGCGGCACTCGCGCCGTATGGCGGGTTCGGCGGCTTCGCCCGGCTCCACCAGACCGGCGGCGAGTTCGACGATCTCGCCGGCGCCTCGCGCGAGATGCGCGGTCACGCGGAACTGGCGGATGAGCACGAAGCAGGCGCATGCGGGATCATAGGCGAGTGCGGCGACCACGGGGCCGACGCGCAGGATGTCGCGCGTCTGCTCCAGCGGGGCCTCGCCCGCGTCCGCGAGGGTGATCTCGAAGCGCTCATAGGGGCGGAACCCGCCGTCATCCAGCCGGACCGGGCCTTGCAGGGTGAGTTCGACCGCGCGGTCGGCCAGTTCGCCGATCCCGGCACGCGCGATCATGGCTGCACCCCGGCCGGCAGGCCCGCCGGCATTCCCGCCGCGTCCGTATCCAGGTTGAAGGCGGCGGCGAACAGCGTGCGCGTGTACTCGGTCTTCGGCGCGGCGAACAGTTCGGCGGCGGCGCCTTGCTCGACCACCACCCCCTGCTTCATCACCAGAAGCGTCGAGGCGAGCGCGGCGACCACGCGCAGATCGTGGCTGATGAACATGTAGGTGAGGTCGCGGCGCTGCTGCAGATCGCGCAGCAGATCGACGATCTGCGCCTGCACGATCATGTCGAGCGCGCTGGTCGGTTCGTCGAGCACGATGAAGGAGGGTTCCAGCACGATGGCGCGGGCGATGGCGACGCGCTGGCGCTGCCCGCCGGAGAATTCGTGCGGGTAACGGTGGCGGGTCTCCGGCTCCAGGCCGACATCCCGCAAGGCGGCGACCACGCGGGCATCGCGCGCGTCGGCGTCCAGCTGGGGCTGGTGCACGCGCAGGCCCTCGCCGATGATGTCGGTGATCGACATGCGCGGGGAGAGCGAGCCGAACGGGTCCTGGAACACGATCTGCATTGCGTGGCGCTGCGCGCGCATCTCGCCATAGCCGAGCGTGTCGATGGGCTTACCCATGAAGACGATCGGACCCTCGCTGGAGATGAGCCGTAGCAGCGCGAGGCCGAGCGTGGTCTTGCCGGAGCCGGATTCGCCCACCACGCCGAGCGTCTCGCCGCGGCGAATGGCGATGGTCACACCATCGACGGCCTTGATGTGGCCGACCGTGCGGCGCAGCACGCCGGCCTTGATCGGGAACCACACCTTGAGGTCGTTGGCCTGCAGCACCAGTGGGGCTTCCGGATGGGGCGGGGCGGGGTTGCCGCGCGGCTGGGCGGCGATCAGCGCCCTTGTATAGGCATGTTCCGGATTGGCGAAGATATCCGCTACCGGCCGCGCCTCGACGATGCGGCCATGGTTCATCACGCAGACCCGGTCGGCGACCCTGCGCACGATGCCGAGATCATGGGTGATGAACAGCATGGCCATGCCCAGCCGCTGCTGAAGCTCCTTCAGCAGCGTGAGGATCTGCGCCTGCACCGTGACATCGAGCGCGGTGGTCGGCTCGTCGGCGATCAGGAGCTTGGGCTCGTTGGCGAGCGCCATCGCGATCATCACGCGCTGGCGCTGGCCGCCGGAAAGCTGGTGCGGGTAGGAGCCGAGCCGCGTCTCCGGCTCCGGGATTCCCACCTCGGTGAGCAGTTCGATCACCCGCGCCCGCGCCGCCGGCCCGCGCATGCCCCGGTGCAGGAAGAGGATCTCGCCGATCTGCTGCTCCACCGTGTGCAGTGGATTCAGCGAACTCATCGGCTCCTGGAACACCATGGTGATGTCATTGCCGCGCACGCCCCGGATGGCGTGCTCGTCCATGGCGAGCAGGTCCTGCCCCTCGAACAGGACACGGCCGGAAGGGTGCGAGGCGGCGGGATATTGCAGGAGCTTGAGGATGGACAGGGCGGTGACGGACTTGCCCGAACCCGATTCCCCCACCAGCGCCACCGTTTCCCCGCGCCCGACAGCGAAGGACACATGATCCACCACGAGCGTAGTGCGCTCCCCCTGGGTGAAGGCGACGGAGAGGTCCTCGACGGAGAGGAGGGGGGAGTCGTTCAAGACATCATCTCGATGAAAGCGGCCAGGTCGGCGCCGTGGGTGTCCCATACGGGCAAGCGGGTGCCTGATTGAAGACGCTTGTCGCTGCTCAATATCTGCGTGCAGGAAGCGCGTTCAGCGGTGGCAACATGGATGGCATCGGGCAGTTTCAGCCCCTTGTGATGCGCCAGGATACGTGCGGCGTCTCTTAGAATGTCGAGCGATATGGGAATGGTAGCAACGGCCTCTCCGCCTCCGGCAAGCAGATTGTTATACGCCGCGACCAGCGCCTCGTCCCGGTCCCGTATCGGCTTCACGAGCAACTCGGCCAAGGTAAGTTCGCTCGTCACGGAGGCGATCGGTAAATTACTGCGGCCTGCTCGCTGCAGAACCATTCCGAAAGCCTCAGCTGTGCGGCCAGGTGTCTCCACAGCCTCGATGAACGCATTTGTGTCTAAGTAGAATCTCACCGGTTCAGTCGCCCCATTCGTCGCGCAGGGCACGGATGCGGGCAACAGCCTCGTCGGTCGTGGTTCCGCGCCTTCCCACCGAGGCACGGGCTTGTTCGATGGTCATAGGTTGCGGGTTCCGAAGAATGGCGTCGATCCTGTCATCCGCCTCGCTTCCGGGAACCACTTCCGTCACCAAAGTCACGCGCACATGCGTGCCCTCGATGCCTTCCCGCAGATCCTCGGGCAGCTTCTCGACCGGGTAATGCTCGCGCACGATCTTGTTCATCGCCCTTCTCCTCGCGCCGATCCTACCACGGTGCTCATTCGAACGTCTTCCTCGGGTCGAAGGCGTCGCGCACCGCCTCGCCGATGAAGATCAGCAGGCTCAGCATGAAGGCGACGGTGAAGAAGCCGGTGAGGCCGAGCCAGGGCGCCTGCACGTTCGACTTGCCCTGCGCCAGCAATTCGCCGAGCGAGGGCGAGCCGGGGGGAAGGCCGAAGCCGAGGAAGTCGAGCGCGGTGAGCGTCATCACCGAGGAGGAGACGATGAAGGGCAGCATGGTGAGCGTCGCCACCATCGCGTTGGGCAGCATGTGCCGCCACATGATGACGCCGTTCGACACGCCGAGCGCGCGCGCCGCCTGCACGTATTCGAAATTGCGCGCGCGCAGGAATTCCGCCCGTACCAGCCCGACCAGCGACACCCAGGAGAACAGCAGGAGGATGCCGAGCAGCACCCAGAAGCCGGGGGCGAGGATCGACGAGATGATCAGTAGCAGGTAGAGCGCGGGGATCGAGGTCCAGATCTCGATGAAGCGCTGGAAGATGAGGTCGGTCCAGCCGCCGAAATAGCCCTGTACCGCGCCCGCCGCGACGCCGATGGCGGAGGAGATGATGGTCAGGATCAGGCCGAACAGCACGGAGAGGCGAAAGCCGTAGATGAGGCGGGCCAGCACGTCGCGGCCCTGGTCGTCGGTGCCCAGCCAGTTCCATTCCAGCGCGCCGCAGCCCCCGGTGCGGCCGAGCTTCTCCACCACCGGGGCGCATTGCGCGTCGGTCAGCATCCAGGTCGGCGGGGAGGGGGCAGGGGTCGGCAGGTCGAGATTATGCGTGGAATAGCTGTAGCGGATCGGCGGCCAGATCATCCAGCCGCCCTTCTCAGCGATCAGCTTCTTGAGATAGGGGTCGCGATAATCCGCCTCGGTCTCGAAATCGCCGCCGAACGTGGTCTCGGGATAGGCGACCAGACCGGGGAAATAATAGCCGCCGTCATATTCGACCAGGAACGGCTTGTCGTTGGCGATGAACTCGGCGCCCAGCGTTACGACGAACAGCACCGAGAAGATCCAGAAGCTCCACCAGCCGCGCCCGTTGCGGCGGAAATTGGCGAGGCGGCGCTGGTTGATCGGCGACAGCCGCGGGCGGCGCGGCGCGGGCCCGATGGCGGCGGTTGTGGGGTTCGTCGGGGTCGTGGGGGGCGTCGTGGCGGCGTCCATCATCAGACGTCCCGCGTGTCGAAGTCGATGCGCGGATCGACCCAGGTATAGGTGAGATCGGAGATGAGGTTCACCACCAGGCCGACCAGCGAGAAGATGTAGAGATTGGCGAACACCACGGGATAATCGCGGTTCAGCACGCTCTCGAAGCCGAGCAGGCCCAGCCCGTCCAGCGAGAAGATGGTCTCGATCAACAGCGAGCCGGAGAAGAAGGCGGCGACGAACGCGCCGGGAAAGCCGGCAATGATGATCAGCATCGCGTTGCGGAACACATGGCGATAGAGCACCGAGCGTTCCGACAGGCCCTTCATCCGCGCGGTGACGACATATTGCTTGCGGATCTCGTCGAGGAACGAGTTCTTGGTCAAGAGCGCCATGGTGGCGAAGGCGCCGAGCACCATGGAGATGATCGGCAGGGCGAGATGCCAGAAATAATCGAGGATCTTGGCGCCCAGCGACATCTGGTCCCAATTGTCGGAGGTGAGCCCGCGCAGGGGGAACCACGAGAAGAACGAGCCGCCGGCGAACAGGATGATCAGCAGGATGGCGAACAGGAAGCTCGGTATGGCGTAGCCGACGATGATCACCGCCGAGGTCCACATGTCGAAGCGCGAGCCATCGCGCACGGCTTTGGCGATGCCGAGCGGGATCGAGATGGCGTAGGTCAGCAGCGTCATCCACAGACCGAGCGAGATCGAGACCGGCATCTTCTCCAGGATGAGGTCGATGACCGAGATGTCGCGGAAATAGGAGCGCCCGAAATCGAAGCGGGCATAGTCCCACAGCATCTTGCCGAAGCGCTCATAGGCGGGCTTGTCGAAGCCGAACTGCTTTTCCAGTTCCTTGATGAAGGCGGGGTCCAGCCCCTGCGCGCCGCGATATTTCGAGGCGGTGGGGTCGCCCGCCTGCGCGCCGCGCGCCCCGCCGCCGAAATCGCCGCCGCTGCCGGAAATGCGGGCGGTGGCATCGGTGCCCTCGCCGGTGATCTGCGAGATCACCCGCTCGACCGGCCCGCCCGGGGCGAATTGCACCACGATGAAGGAGATCAGCATGATGCCGATGATGGTCGGCACCATCAGGGCGAGGCGGCGGACGATATAGGCGAGCATGCGATCAGGCTTTCTCCGCCGGGCTTCCTCAGCGAGCGGCGCACAGGGTGGCGGTCGTCGGCATTGGCGTCAACTTAACGTCCTGTTAGGTCGATCCGTCATCCCGCCGACTTCTGTCGCGCCGACCAGATTCCCGGAATCGCCCGGTCATAGGTCGGGCGCGGAACGGAGGGCCAGCCGAACTCATCCCAGAAGGCAATGCGGAACTCGGCCGAATACCAGTGCGGCACCCAGTAGCGCCCCGCCCGCAGCCGGCGGTCCAGCACATGGCAGGCGGTGCGCAGCTTGTCCCGGGTGTCGGCCAGGATCACCTGTTCGATCAGCAGGTCCACCACCGGGTCCTGGATGCCGGACAGGTTGTTGGAGCCCGGCGTGGCGGCGGCGCGCGAGCCGAAATAATTGCGCAGCGATTCGCCCGGCACGGTGGAGACCGAGAAGCGCCGCACCGTCGCGTCGAAGTCGAAATCATTCAGCCGCCGCTGGTATTGCGGCGAGTCGACGAGGCGGAAATGCGCCTCGATGCCCAGCAGCTTGAGGTTCTTGATGAAGGGAGAGGTGTGGCGCTCCAGCCCGTTCTCGTCGTCGAGGAACTCGATGGTGAGCGCCTGCCCCTGCGGGTCGACCAGCCGGCCGTCCTTGATCACCCAGCCGGCCTCGCGCAGCAATTGCGTCGCCTTGCGCAGCAGCGTGCGGTCCTGCCCCGAGCCGTCCGAGACCGGCGGCGTCCAGGGCTCGCCCGTGAGCACGGCGACATCGGCGGCGGTGAGCTTGTCGCCCAGCCGCTCGATCAGCGCGATCTCCTGCGGCCCCGCCG
Source organism: Ancylobacter tetraedralis (assembly GCF_014195655.1). GTDB lineage: Bacteria > Pseudomonadota > Alphaproteobacteria > Rhizobiales > Xanthobacteraceae > Ancylobacter > Ancylobacter tetraedralis. Next base: position 74,741 of record NZ_JACICD010000012.1, on the reverse strand, counting down.
GGCCTTCCGCCTTCAGGTCGGAATTCTCGAAGAACGAGGTGGTTCGCCTGTAGAGGTCGAACATCAGGTTCTTGTTGGTCCACTCGAAGTCGAACGCATAGGACAGCGCCTCGCGCACGCGCGGATCGGCAAATTGCGGGCGGCGGAGGTTGAGGAACCAGCCCTGCGCGCCCGAGGGCGTTCGATCGGGCAGCACGGCCTGCTTGACCTTGCCCTCGCGCAGCGCCGGGAAATCATAGCCGGTGGCCCAGGTGCGCGCGGTGAATTCCTGCCGGAACAGATAGGCGCGCGCCTTGAACGCTTCGAAACCGACCTCTCGATCGCGGAAATACTCGTAGCGGAGCGTGTCGAAATTGTTCACCCCGGCATTCACCGGCAGGCCCGCGCCCCAGTAATCCGCCACGCGCTCATAGGCGATATAGCGGCCCGGCTCGAAGCGGCCCACCTTGTAGGGCCCCGAGCCGAGCGGGGGATCGAGCGAACTGTCCTCGAAGGACTTCACGCTGTAATAGGCGCGCGAGAAGATCGGCAGCGAGGCGGCGAATAGCGGCACGTCGCGCGCGCGGCCGGGCGAGAAGGTGACGACGGCGACCTCCTCGCCCTCCGCCTCCGCGCCTTCCATCTGCCGCAGGTTCTGGCCGATGACCGGGTGGCCCTTCTCCTTCAGCACGTTGAGCGAGAAGGCGACATCCTCGGCGGTCAGCTTCGTGCCGTCGTGGAAGCGTGCCTCGGGGCGCAGGCGAAAGCGGTAGACCGTGCCATCCGGCGAGATGGACACGCTCCTTGCCACCAGCCCGTAGACCGCGTCCGGCTCGTCGAAGGCGCGGACCATCAGCGAATCGAAGATCAGGTCGATGCCCTGCGCGCCATCGCCCTTGAGGATGTAGCCGTTCAGCGAGTTGAAGGTCTGGAACGACTGGTTGAAGGCCGCCGTCGAGCCGACCTGCGAGAAGCTGCCGCCCTTGGCCGCGCCGGGGTCGACATAGTCGAAATGGGCGAAATCGGCGGGGTATTTCAGGTCGCCGAAGGCGGAAAGGCCGTGCACCTCGCCACCGGGAATCGGTGAGGCCGGCGCGGCGGCCGGCGCCGGGGGCGAGCCTTGCGCGAAGGCGCCGCGCGGGCGCACCAGCAGCGCACCGGCTCCCGCACCCGTCGCGAGCGTGAGGATGGCGCGGCGGGAGAAAGGAACGCTCACGGCGTTCCCCCGGTCTGCGCGGCCTTCTGCGCGTCCCACCACCAGATGTCGGGGAAGCCGAAGGAATATTCCGGCAGGGTTGAAGGCCGGCCGAAGCGGTTCCAGCGCGCGGTGCGCGTGTTGGGGTAGTTCCAGCTCGGCACCACATAGTCATGCGCCAGCAGCACGCGGTCCAGCGCATGGGTGGCGGCGACCAGTTCGTCGCGGTCCCGGGCGTAGATCACCTTCTCGATCAGCGCGTCGATACCGGGGTCCTTGATGCCGGCATAGTTGCTCGAACCTTCGCGATCGGCGGCGTTCGAGCCCCAGAAATCGCGCTGCTCGTTGCCCGGCGACAGCGACTGCCCCCAGGCGGCGATGATCATGTCGTAATCGCGCGAGCGCAGCCGGTTGATATATTGCGAGGTGTCGACCTGCCGAACCGTGACGGTGATGCCGAGCCGTTCCAGCCCCGGCTTGTAGAACAAGGCAACGCGCTCGAAGGCCGGGTTGCCGATCAGGAACTCGATGGTGAAGGGCTCGCCCTTGGCGTTCACCAGCTTACCGCCCTTTATCTCGAAGCCGGCCTGCCGCAAGAGGTTTGCCGCCTCGCGCAGATTGCTGCGCCGCAGACCCTCGCTCCAGCCTTCCGGGTTGGTGTAGGGCGTGGTGAAGACGGAGGCGGGCACCATGTCCTTCACGCTCTCCAGAATCTCCAGTTCCTTGCCCTGCGGCAGGCCGGAGGAGGCCAGTTCGGTGTTCTGGAAATAGCTCGACGTGCGCTTGTACTGGCCGAAGAACAGCGTGCGGTTCATGCCGTCGAAATCGAGCGCGAGGTTGAGTGCGCGGCGCACCCGCTGGTCCTGGAACTTCTCGCGCCGCAGATTGGGGATGAAGGCCTGCATCTGGCCAGAGGCGCGGTTGGCAAACTCCTCCAGGATCACCTTGCCCTGTTTCACCGCCGGGAAATCATAGGCGGTCGCCCAGTCCTTGGCGGAGGTCTCGACGCGGAAATCGTACTGGTCGCCCTTGAAGGCCTCGAGTTCCACCGTGTTGTCGCGGAAATACTCGTAGCGCTGCTCGTTGAAATTGTTGGTACCGACATTCACCGGCAGGTCGCGGCCCCAGTAATCCGGCACCCGCTCGTAGGAGATGGTGCGGCCGGGCACCACCTGCTTGATCTTGTAGGGGCCCGAGCCGAGCGGCGTTTCCAGCGTCGTTTGGCTGATATCGCGCGGCTTGCCGGAGGCGTCGGTGCCGGTCCACCAGTGCTTGGGCATGACGCGGATCTGCCCGACGATCTGCGGCAATTCGCGATTGCCCGCCTGATCGAAGGTAAACGTCACCTCGCGCTCCCCGGTCACGGCGGCGGATTTGACGTGGCTGTAATAATAGGCCTGCCGCGGGTTGTTCTTGGTCAGCTGCTCGAACGACCACACCACGTCTTCCGCGGTCACCGGCTGGCCGTCATGCCACTTGGCCTCCGGGCGCAGGCGATAGGTTACCGAGGCGAAATCGTCGGGGTAGCTCACCGCTTCCGCCAGCAGGCCGTATTCGGTCGCCACCTCGTCGGAGGAGGGCGCCATCAGCGTGTCGTAGATCAGCTGAAGGCCGACCACTGGCGTGCCGCGGGTGACGATGTCGTTCAGCGAATCGAAAGTGCCGTCATAGGAGAGGCGCAGCAGCCCGTCCTTGGGAGCGTCCGGGTTCACATAGTCGAAATGCTTGAAACCGTCGGGGTATTTCGGCGTGCCGAGCAGCGAGAGCGCGTGATGCCATACGCGCGTCTGCGCCACAGGGCTCGCGGAGGGAGAGGGCTGCTCGGCCGCCGCCGGGGCCGCCGCTGGAGCCGTCTCTTGCGTCGTCGCCGGTGCCGCCTCTTGCGCCCGTGCCGGCCCGGCCAGCAGGGCCAGCCCGAGCAGGGCCGCACTCAGCATTGCCGTCCCGGGATTCGCGGCAGGGGCGCGGCGTGGCGCGCGGCGGAGAGCGGGGCGGGTGTTCATTCAGGCTCCTCGTGGCAGGCGGATGGTGCCCCGTATGGCGGCGCAGCCGCGCCGGACGACCGTTCGCCGGATTATGAACCGTTACGTTCCGAAAAGAATAAGGCCGGGGCGCGAAGCGCCGCCGGCCTGACGGAAACGTGAATTTCGAAGCCACCCAACGCGAGGGCTCCCGCCCGGCGTCCGATCAGTTGGCGGGCGCGGGAGCGGCCGCCGGGGCCGGCGCGGCGCCGGGCGTGGGCAGCGGCTGCGGGCTGTGCGAGAGCGTGTTGAGATAGACTAGCAGGTCGGCGCGCTCGGTTTCCTTGGCGATGCCGGCAAAGCCCATGGCGGTGCCGGGAATGACGGCCTTCGGGTTCTTGATGAAGGCGGCCAGTTGGTCGAAGGTCCAGGTGCCCCCATGCGCCTTCAGGGCGGCGGAATAGGCGAAGCCCTCCGCGCTGGCGACCGGACGGCCGACGATGCCGTAGAGGTCCGGGCCCACCTTGGCGCCGGCACCTTCCACGAAATTATGGCAGGCGGCGCACTTCTTGGCCACGGCGGCGCCCTTCTCGGCGCTGGCGCTGCCGAGCAGCTCGGCGATCGGCACCTCCGCCGGCGCGGCCGCCTGGGCGGACCCGGTCGAGGTTTCCTGCACGACGATCTCGAAGCCCGGCTTTTCCGGCGCGTGGCTGGAAAAAAGGATATCGGCAAAAACGTTCAGGCCGAGCGTGAAGGTCAGCACGCCCAGAACTGCCCCAGCAATCTTGTTCAGCTCGAAGCCGTCCATTGAAATTGATGCTCCCTAAACCCGGCGGCGTTCCCTCCGGCCGGTTCGCCGACGCCCCTTGCGACTGTAACAGCCACCTGACGCAGCCGCCAATCGCGCGGCGGAACTAATCATTTTGACGGTTGACGTGCAACCCGTATAAGCGCCCCGCGATTGCTACGTTTCGCCACTCGCGGCGCGTCGCGCGCCCCGCCTAAACTCATGCGAAGGCCTGCACATGTCCGCAGGGGACACACTTATTCTGATTCCGGCCCGCATGGCGTCCACCCGGCTGCCCGGCAAGCCGCTCGCCGATGTCGGCGGCCGTTCCATGATCGTCGAGGTGACGCGGCGTTCCGTCGCGGCAGGGATCGGTCGGGTCGTGGTCGCCACCGACGATGAGGACGTGCGCGCGGCGGTGGCGGGCGCAGGATATGAGGTCGTGATGACCCGATCCGACCATGCCTCGGGCTCCGACCGAATCTTCGAGGCGCTCGGTCATGTCGATCCCGAGGGCCGGGCCCGCCGCATCGTCAACGTGCAGGGCGATCTGCCGACGCTGGATCCCGCGCTGATCCGCGCCGCCGTCGCGCTCTTGGACGATCCGGCGGTGGATATCGGCACGCTGGCGGCGGAAATCGTGGACGCGGGCGAGCGCACCAATCCCAATGTGGTGAAGGTGGTGGGGACTGAGGTCGCGCCCGCGCGCCTGCGCGCCTTCTATTTTACCCGCGCCACCGCGCCCTATGGCGAGGGGCCGCTGTTCCATCACATCGGCCTCTATGCCTATCGCCGCGCCGCGCTGGAGCGCTTCGTCGCGCTGCCGCCCTCGCCGCTGGAGAGCCGGGAGAAGCTGGAGCAGCTGCGCGCGCTGGAGGCGGGCATGCGCATCGATGTCGCCGTGGTCGACACGGTGCCGCTGGGGGTGGATACGCCCGAGGATCTGGAACGGGCGCGCTCGCTGCTCGCTCGCGAAGCTTAGAACAAAAGAGTCGAGGACAAGATCATGACCACCCGCCGCACCGTCGTGTTCCAGGGCGAGCCGGGCGCCAATTCGCACATTGCCTGCCGCGAGGTGTTTCCCGAATTCGAGGCGGTGCCCTGCGCGACCTTCGAGGATGCCTTCGCGGCGCTGAAGAATGGCGAGGCGGATCTCGGCATGATCCCGATCGAGAATTCGATCGCCGGCCGCGTCGCCGACATCCATCACCTGATGCCGACTTCCGGCCTCACCATCATCGGCGAATTCTTCCTGCCGCTGTCGCATCAGCTCATGGCGGTGCCCGGCGCCTCGCTCGCCACGGTGAAGACGGTGGAGAGCCATGTCATGGCGCTCGGCCAGTGCCGCAACATGATTCGCAAGCTCGGCCTCAAGGCGGTGGTCGCCGTCGACACCGCCGGCGCGGCCCGATTGGTCGCGGAATCAGGGGATCCGACCCGTGCCGCCATCGCCTCGCGGTTGGCATCGGAGATCTACGGGCTCGACATCATCGCCGAGAATATCGAGGACGATGCGCACAACACCACGCGCTTCATCATCCTCGCCCGCGAAGGTGAATGGGCCGAGGCGGGCAACGGGCCGACCGTCACCACCTTCGTGTTCCGGGTGCGCAACGTGCCGGCCGCGCTCTACAAGGCGCTGGGCGGCTTCGCCACCAACGGCGTCAACATGACCAAGCTGGAATCCTACCAGCTCGACGGTGAGTTCTTCGCGACGCAGTTCTATGCCGATGTCGACGGCCATCCCGACGACCGCGGGCTGAAGCTGGCGCTGGAGGAACTGTCGTTCTTCTCCAAGGAAGTGCGCATTCTCGGCGTGTATCCCGCGCACGCCTACCGGATCGCGCTCCGGGCGTAGCCTTCGCTCGAAACCTCATCCCGGGTGGCCGCCGGGCGATCCGGGATGAGGGATGAGAAGCCTGGAAGGGTGATCCGGCGGCCCGCGCGCCGCCGTAGGGCGGGCGAGGGGCGGGGGCTCGAGCCTACTCCGCTGCCGCGACGCCGCCGGCGCTGACCTCGGCATCCTCGATCACCTTCAACGCGTCGGGATGCGGCATCGAGATGATGTTGTAGCCGGAATCGACGAAGTGCACCTCGCCGGTGACGCCGGTCGACAGGTCGGACAGCAGGTACAGCGCGGAGCCGCCGACCTCGTCGATGGAGACGGTGCGGCGCAGAGGCGCATGGCGCTTCTGGTAGTTGAACATCAGCCGCGCATCGGCGATGCCCGCGCCCGCCAGCGTGCGGATCGGGCCGGCGGAAATCGCGTTCACGCGGATGCCCTGCGGCCCGTAATCGGCCGCGAGATAGCGCACGCTCGCCTCCAGCGCCGCCTTGGCCACGCCCATCACGTTGTAATTGGGCATGACGCGGGTGGAGCCGCCATAGGTGAGGGTGATGAGCGAGCCGCCATGGGGCATCAGCGCGGCGGCGCGCTTGGCCAGCTCGGTGAAGGAGAAGCAGGAGATCACCATGGTGCGCGCGAAATTGGCGCGCGTGGTGTCGGCGTAGCGCCCCTTCAACTCGCTCTTGTCGGAAAAGCCAATGGCATGGACGAGGAAGTCGATGCTGCCCCACTTCTGCTGCAGCGCCTCGAAGGTGGCGTCGACCGTGGCGATATCCTCGACATCGCAGGCCAGAACCGTATCGCTGCCGAGGCTTTCGGCGAGCGGCTTGACCCGCCGGCCGAGCGCCTCACCCTGATAGGTGAAGGCGAGTTCCGCGCCCTGGTCGGCCAGCGACCTGGCGATGCCCCAGGCGATCGAATGATCGTTGGCGACACCCATGACGAGGCCGCGCTTGCCCTTCATCAGGCTCATGCTTCAGACCCTCCCGGCCTTTTCGTTTGCGGTCAGGCAGCTTCGGGATGCTGCAGCACCAGCACGGCATTGGTACCGCCAAAGCCGAAGCCGTTCGACAGCACGCGGCCAAGATGCGCGTTGTCGACGCGCTGGCGCACGATCGGCATGTCGGCGAAAGCGGGGTCGATCTCGTCGATATGGGCGCTGGCGGCGATGAAGCCGTTCTGCATCATCAGGATCGAGTAGATCGCCTCATGCACGCCGGTCGCGCCCTGCGAGTGGCCGGTCAGCGACTTGGTGGCGGAGATGGGCGGGGCGCGATCGCCGAACACGGCGCGGATCGCCTCGATTTCCTTGAGGTCGCCGATCGGTGTCGAGGTGGCGTGCGGGTTGATGTAGTCGATCCCGCCCTTCACGTTCTTCAGCGCCAGCTGCATGGCGCGGGCCGCGCCCTCGCCCGAGGGGGCGACCATGTCGGCGCCGTCCGAGGAGGCGCCATAGCCGACGATCTCGGCATAGATGCGCGCGCCGCGGGCCTTGGCGTGTTCCAGCTCTTCGAGAACCAGCACGCCGGCGCCGCCGGAAATCACGAAGCCGTCGCGGTTCTTGTCATAGGGGCGGGAGGCGACGGCGGGGCGGTCATTATAATCGGAGGACATCGCGCCCATGGCGTCGAACAGGCAGGAGAGGGTCCAGTCGAGATCCTCGCAGCCGCCGGCGAACATGATGTCCTGCTTGCCCCACTGGATCTGCTCGGCGGCGTTGCCGATGCAGATATTGGTGGTGGCGCAGGCGGCGGAGATGGAATAGCTCGCGCCCTTGATCTTGAACCAGGTGGACAGCGTCGCCGAGGCGGTGGAACTCATCGCCTTGGGCACCGCGAAGGGGCCGACCCGCTTGGGGCTGGTATTCTTGCGGGTGATGTCCGCGGCTTCGACGATGGTGCGGGTGGAGGAGCCGCCCGAGCCCATGACGAGGCCGGTGCGCTCGTTGGAGATTTCGTGCTCCTCGAGCCCGGCGTCGCGGATCGCCTGATCCATGGCGACGTGATTCCAGGCGGTGCCGCCGCCGTGGAAGCGCATGGCGCGGCGGTCGACGATCGCGCTGGCGTCAAGCTGCGGGGCGCCGTGCACCTGGCTGCGGAAGCCGAGATCGACATAGCTCTGCGAGCGGGTGATGCCGCTCTTGCCTTCGTGCAGCGCGGCCAGCACCTCCTGCGCGGAGTTGCCGATCGACGAGACAATGCCCATTCCGGTTACGACAACGCGGCGCATAGGCTTCCTTTCCTTCAAAGCACGCGAAATGGCGCCGCGTGCGGCGCTTCGCAAGAGGCCAGCTCATGAGGGGCGGCTCGCGAGAGGGGCGGCTCGCAAGGGATAGCCCGCACGTATCGATTCTCAGGTCTGGAACAGGCCGACCTTCAGATCGCTGGCGCGATAGATAACTTCGCCATCGGCAGCCAGCCAGCCATCGGCGATGCCGAGAACGAGCTTGGAACGCATGACGCGCTTGAAATCAATGCCGTACACCACGTTCTTGACCGTGGGCAGCACCTGACCGGAAAACTTGATCTCGCCGACGCCCAGCGCCCGGCCGCGACCCGGCGCGCCGAGCCAGCCGAGGTGGAAGCCCACCATCTGCCACAGCGCATCGAGCCCAAGGCAGCCCGGCATGACGGGATCGCCGATGAAATGGCAGGAGAAGAACCAGAGGTCCGGCCGGACGTCGAGCTCGGCGCGCACATGCCCCTTGCCGTTCGGGCCGCCATCATCCGAAATCTCGGTGATGCGGTCGAACATCAGCATCGGCGGCGCCGGCAGCTGGGCGTTGCCCGGACCGAAAAGCTCCCCGCGTCCGCACGCAAGCAGTTCCTCGTAATTAAAGCTTGTCTGCCGCTCGACCATCGTCCCCGTATCACCCACGTTGTTTCTTCTGCTTCTTCGGCAGGAGCCGCTGCGGCCCGCTGCGCCAAGGGCCGCCGGAACGCATGATCCGAACCGTCGGCCGCAGCGCTTCCTAACACAAGGCCCTGCCGGCTCAAAGCCGCCAGCCGCGCCGTGCCGGAATCCAAAATGTCACGGGGATGACAGCATCGCCTGTGGGCAGATTGGAATGATTACGATCATCAAAGCCGATATTGCCCCTGCGCTTGGCGTGCAGATATACTGTGCGTGAAAAAGTGCGGTGCCGACGGCGCGTTAGGTCGTGGCATCGTTGTCATATGACGGACACGGTCTTTTCCTCGCCCGGACAGGGGCGGTGACAAAAGGCCGGGCTACAAGAGTCGGATGTCGAGATGAGCGAAGCGTTTCGCCCCCACCCAGTGGCCGTATCCCGCGTCGTGGTCGATGACGAGGAGCCGGTGCTTCCGGTCGCCAAGCTGCGCGATGGCGCCGGCAATGCCCGTACCGGCTGTCCCTTCCACGATGTGCGGCATATGCTGCGCGATGTCGGCCTGCGCCCCACGCGCCAGCGCCTCGCGCTCGGCTGGCTGCTCTTCGCCAAGGGCGACCGTCATGTGTCGGCGGAAATCCTGCACGAGGAAGCCATCAAGGCCCGCTTCCCGGTGTCGCTGGCCACCGTGTACAACACGCTGCACCAGTTCACCGAGGTCGGCCTGCTGCGCGAGCTGGCGATCGACGGATCGAAGACCTATTTCGACACCAACCCCTCGGATCACCATCACTTCTTCATGGAAGGCGAGAACCACCTTCTCGACATTCCCAGCGCCGCGGTCGAGGTGGAGCGCATTCCCGAGCCGCCGGAAGGCTATGAGGTTGCCCGCGTCGACGTCGTGGTGCGCCTGCGTCCCAAGCGCCGCTCCTGATCTCCCGCCCCAAGGCGGGGAGCGGCGTCCCGATGGGGGTGCCGTTGAGGCGCGAATACTGAAAAAGGCCGGTCGCAGGACCGGCCTTTTTCAGTATTCGCCGCTTGGCTCCCCGTGCGAGACGTGCCGCCGGCTCAGTCGATTTTCTCGCCGGGATAGACCCCCCAGAGCCGCTCCTGCTCGACATAGCCGTCGAACCCGTTGTCGAAGAAGCGGCACCATTTGCCGTCGCAATGCTCGACCTTGCCGAGCACCCCCGGTTCGAGCCGCGCCCGCACGCCGGAGGTCTTGTCGGCCGAGGCATAGAGCGTGGTCGGCTCGCCCTTGAGCCAGGGGCTCACCAGCGCGGTGCGCCGCGAGGACAGCATGGAGTGGTAGACCCAGCCCTCCGAACCATCCGAATCACGGATGCGCCGCCATGTTTCGAATTCGGCGGTGACTTCCACCGGCAGGCCGGCGCGGGTGAACACCCAGGCGACGGCATGGTCGCGCGTGGGGCCCGAGCGCACGTTCACCTTGTCGGCCTTGAGGCTGAGGAAGCGGGGAATCGGCAGGCCGCTGGCGCGGCCGACCGGGCCTTTCGCATCTGCCGCGTCCTGCGCGCCGGCAGGGATCGCGACGGGTGGGGCGACCAGGCTCGCCGCAGCGAGTGTCCCGGCGAGAATCGTGCCCAGCATTCCGCCCCGCCTGCCGGCGCCTGCGCGATCGCGCCGCGGCGAAAGAGTCACGTGGCTGCCTTGCTCTGCCTCGATCCGAAGCCGTTTCTTACTTGTCATCCCGCTTATTCACCTATTCGTCTGCGTCGTCGTGCCGGCCACGCGCCCTGCCGGGCAGCCGCGGACACTCCGCCTGCACCGCATTCGGTACATTTTTGTGTTTCGCGAACCCGTCTGCTAATGAACGCGTCGCCCCCCACGGCGCGAGTGTGAGCCTTCAGCGTTAACGGGAGCTTGATTACCGACGCGTATTCCTCCGGGGAGTGACATGGCCCGCAAAAAGCCGCTCGTGGTCGTGACGCGCAGGTTGCCCGACAAGATCGAAACCCGCATGCGCGAATTGTTCGACGCGCGCCTGAATGTCGACGACGTCCCGATGTCGCAGGCCGCGCTCGCCGAGGCGATGGCCACCGCCGACGTGCTGGTGCCGGCGCTGTGCGACCGCATCGACGCGCGGGTGATCGAGGCGGCGGGTCCTAATTTCAAGCTGATCGCCAATTTCGGCAATGGCGTCGATCATATCGACGTCGCCGCCGCCACCGCGCGCGGCATCACCATCACCAACACGCCCGGCGTGCTCACCGAAGACACCGCCGACATGACGATGGCGCTGATCCTCGCGGTGCCGCGCCGGCTGAGCGAGGGCGCCGCCCTGGTCACGGCCGGGGACGGGCAATGGCCCGGCTGGTCGCCGACCTGGATGCTCGGGCACCGCATCTGGGGCAAGCGGCTGGGCATCATCGGCATGGGCCGCATCGGCCAGGCGGTCGCCCGCCGTGCCAAGGCGTTCGGCCTGCAGATCCACTATCACAACCGCCATCCGCTCCCCGCCCAGATCGAGGAAGAGCTGGAAGCCACCTATTGGGACAGCCTCGACCAGATGCTGGCGCGGATGGACATCCTGTCCGTCAACTGCCCGCACACGCCGGGCACCTATCATCTGCTCTCGGCGCGCCGGCTCAAGCTGGTGCGGCCCGATGCCTATATCGTGAACACGGCGCGCGGCGAGGTGATCGACGAGCACGCGCTGATTCGCATGATCGAGGCGGGCGACATCGCCGGCGCCGGGCTCGACGTGTTCGAGCGCGAGCCGGCGGTCAGCCCCAAACTGCTCAAGCTCGCCCGAACCGGCAAGGTGGTGCTGCTGCCGCATATGGGCTCGGCCACCGTCGAGGCGCGCATCGACACCGGCGAGAAGGTGATCGTGAACATCCGCGCCTTCATGGATGACCATCGCCCTCCGGATCGCGTGCTGCCGAACATGCTGTGATGTCGCGGGCTTGCGCGCTTTCTCTATCGACCGGTTCGAGGCGGAGTAAGCGATCCGCCCGGCTCAAGCGGACCGGATCCGTCCCAGAGCGATTTTGAGCGCAGTGGGTTCCGGTTCGCGGGACGAAAACGCGTCAAACCAGACACCGGAAGCATTTCCGGTGAACCGGAATTCACGGGATGTACCCTAGCCGCGGTGGCGCGAGAGGTCGGTGATGGTCGGGTTCGTGCCGGTCAGCGGGTTGTCCGGGTCCCAGCCATAGTTGAGCGTCTCGAACCGCATGGCGCGGGCGTCGATCATCAGCAGGCGCCCTACCAGCCCCTCGCCGAAGCCGACAATGGCGCGAACCGCCTCCAGCGCCACCAGCGAGCCGGCGATGCCGGCCAGCGCGCCGAGAATGCCAGCCTCTGCGCAGGTGGGCACCGTGCCGGCGGGCGGGGGCTCGGGAAACAGGCAGCGATAGGTCGGGTTGGGTGAGCCGTCCGCGCCGGTCTCATGGGCGCGCAGCGTCGTCACCGTGGCATCGAAACGCCCGAGCGCCGCCGTCACCAGCGGCTTGCCGGCCAGAGCGCAGGCGTCCGAGACCAGATAGCGGGTGGCGAAATTGTCCGAGCCGTCGATCACCACATCGACCGACGCGAGAAGCGCCGGCGCATTGTCGGCGGTGAGGCGCTCATTGACCGCCTCCACTGTCACATGCGGGTTGAGCGCGGCGATGAAGTCTTGCGCGCTGGCCGTCTTGGGCTGCCCGATCGCGGCCGTGGTGTGGATCACCTGCCGCTGCAGATTGGACAGCGAGACCTCGTCATCGTCGACGATGACCAGGCGCCCGACGCCAGCGGCGGCGAGATAGAGCAGGGCCGGGGCACCCAGCCCGCCGGCACCCACCACCAGGATGCTCGCCTTCTTCAGCTTCTGCTGGCCCGGCCCGCCGATTTCGGCGAGTACGAGATGGCGGGCATAGCGCTCGACCTCGTCGGCCGAGAACAGGGAGGGGCGGGCGGGGGCGGGCGGGGCATCGATGCTCATCATGGCAGCAATATAGCAACGACAGCGCCACCCGCCAGAAGCGGCCGTGCCCGCCGATCAACACGCGGCCATGGCTCCGCGACGGATCGGCGCGTGGGAGCGCCAGCCCTGAGAGCCGCGGGTGTGAGAAACGGGTCCGGGGGGCACGCCGCGATGGGACGGCCACGATGGGACCGCCACAAGGAATCCCGGTTCCTCTCCCCAAGCGATGGCCCCGCGATAGCGTCGGTCACTGGGGCATCTCGGTCCCGGTTTCGCGGATCCGGGCGCGGTGACGGTCTAGGACCGAGCCTGCGTTCCATCCGCCCGCGAGAAGCTGTGCGGCGCGGCCCCCAGAACGGTTGCCCGGCTGCGGTCATTCGACTATGAAGACGTGGCTCGCGCATCAAGCGCCGATGCACCCGTAGCTCAGCTGGATAGAGCGCTGCCCTCCGAAGGCAGAGGTCGCACGTTCGAATCGTGCCGGGTGCGCCACTTCGGTACAAGACTGCGAACGCCGTTCGCCGCCGCTCATACGCTTGATGCGGCATCCAGCGTGCGCAGAAGGTTCGACTTGTTTCCCATCAGCCGGATCTCCGACTTGCTGACGACCTCAACGCGTTGAGCGAGCGCACGCAGATGATCTCGGTGATATTCACCGGGTTCCGTCCGCAGCTTGGCCCGAGCAACCTCGGCAAAGCGCTTGAGGCTGTCAGCTGTGACCTTCGGGCCGATCCGCTCGACCGCGGCCTGCGCGCGCTCGGCGTCGGCCTGGGCCTGGTCGCGAATCGCGGTCAGCTCGGCGATGCGGTCCTTCAATGAGAGATCGGCCATGTTGATTAGGCCGTTCTCGATCGCCTCATAAAGCCGCTTCAGCTTGGCCTCGGCCTCGGTCGCCCGCTTGTTGAGCTCGGTGATGTGGTTGCGCCGCCGCTCGACCCACTCCTCGCGTCGGTCGAGCAGCTGTTCAAGAAGGACGGACAGGCGCTCCGGATCGAGGATGCGCCGTTCCAGATGATCAATGACGGCGCGGTCGAGCCGGTCCATGCGGACCGCAAGGCCCTTGCAGCCGGTCTTGCCCATGCGTGCTGTCGTCGAGCAGGCATAGTAGCGATACATGCCGCCGGAGCTGCCCTTGCCGGTCAGCAGCGTCATGGCGCCACCGCAGCTGGCGCAGAAGCAGATTCCGGTCAGAAGCGTCGGGCCGCTCACCTCGCGCGGCGGCGTCCATTGGGGGCTTCGCGCCCTGAGGTTCGCCTGCACGGCGCGGAACTCGGCCTCGGTGACGATCGAAGGGGCCTGCGCGATCGCGTGCTCGGCTTCCGGTTTGGCGGTTCGGGTTTTGTGGTCTCGCGTGTTGAAACGATGCTGACCGATGTAGGTGGTACGAGTCAGGATCTGGTGGACGGAAGCGATCCCCCAGTGTCCGCCATCACGGGTGCAGATGTTGCGCTCGTTGAGATAGGTGGTGATCGACTTGATGCCCATAGCCTGCCACTACGCCGGGGATCGCCCGTCAGGGCCAGCCGATAGATCAGGCGCACGGTGTCGGCATGGATCGGATCGATCTCCAGCTTCTTCTTGACCTTGGAGCCGCGCTGACCGGCGATCACGATGCGATAGCCGATCGGTGGGCGTGAGCCGTTCCAATAGCCCTGGCGGGCATTCTCCTTCATCGCGCGGAGCGTGTGCTTGGCATTCTCCTTCGACTGATACTCGTCAAACAACGTCATGATCTGGCGCATCATGACGCTCATGGGATCATCACCGAGGTCCTAGGTGATTGAGACCAGCCGTACGCCGTTCTTGGCGAGCTTGCGGACATAGAACTCGAACTGGAACTGATCACGGAAGAAGCGCGAGAAGCTGTGCACGATGATGAAGCCGAACGGTGCGGGCCTCATCAGGGCGGCATCGATCGGGCGATTCCATCGCCATGGTGGGACCGTCGGGCTGCGGCAAGTCGACCATATTGAAGCTCGTCGCCGGCCGCGAGGTGGGTGCCGAGCGCATCGGGATCGGCATGGCTTCCAGAACCCGACCATGCTGCCCTGGCTGACCATCCGCGAGAACATCATGCGGCCGCTGAAGATCGTGAAGCCTTACGCCGCCGCCTTCCGGCGGAACAAGCACACGGTCTTTCATGATCGGGCGGAGGCTCTGCTTGCGAAGGTCGGCCTGACGGGGTTCGGGGACCGGCGGCCGTGGGAATTGTCAGGGGGCATGCTGCAGCGGGCCAATCTGTGCCGTGCCCTCATACACTCGCCGAAGCTGCTGATGCTCGACGAGCCGTTCGGCGCCCTAGACCAGTTCACGCGGGAAGAGCTGTGGTCGATCCTTCAGGAACTGTGGATGGAAACGAGGCCCACGGTTTTCCTGGTGACGGATGATCTGCGGGAGGCCGCGTTTCTTGCCAGCCGAATTCTGGTGATGAGCGCTCGCCCGGGGTGCGTGACCGAGGACCGGAGTGTCCACCTCCCTCGCCCAAGGACTCTGGAGACGACGTTCCGGCCGGAATTCGCCGATCTGACGAATGATTTCCGACGGCTGATCATGGAAGCACGGCAATCGAACGAGCAGGCTCGATGGCGATTTCCCAACGTTCCCTGGATCACGCCAAGTCCGCAAGCTTCATCGTCCTTCTCTTCGTCGCCTGGGAACTTGCCTGCATCCTGTTTGTCATCAGCCCGATCGTGCTGCCGCCGCCGAGCGCGGTCATCTGGACCCTCATCGTGCAGATGCCGGCGCTATGGCCGCATATCGCCTTGGTCAACGTGGGGGTATTGCTCGATCGTTCCACGCTGGCTGGCCGAATGGGTGGCGCGCGCGGCCTTTCTGCTGCACCGCGAGCGATGAAGCGACGAACGATCTCTATGTCTCCAGAACCGAACCAAGGATAAGCGACCATGGATGGCGGAACACTGACCGCGATCCTTTGAGGCGCAATCGTTGAAGTCGGTAACTCTGCGAGAGCTCGACGAGGGATGCGGCCGTAGTTTGGCGACCGCATCCCTCGACATTGATCAACTAGCCGCAGCCCGCACGGCTCAGCATGTCCTCGACGAGGATGGGGGTGGCCGCGGTTTTGTCCCACGTTCCCTTGTCCGCGCGAGAAAGCGCGGCGAGAGCCGCGCTGCTGGAAATGCCAAGTGGCCTGGCACAGGCGATGCTGACCGAGGAACGCTGCCCCGCCTCGGCCACCAGCAGGCCGGTGGTTTCCCCGACGCCCGCGAGATAGGCCATAGCTGCGTTTCGGGCGGCATTGTCCTGTGGTGAGCGCTGGATCAGGTCGACGACCTGGGCGACGGAGATCGCTCCGGTGAGAGTTGAGGGGTTAGCCTGAGCCGGCAAGGCGAGGCCAAGCGAGAGCGCAAGCAGCGCGGTGCCTATAGCATTCATCTGCAAACTCCATTATTGTAAAACAACAATTTAGGCTTATCCAGCAGCCAAAAATTATTGTCAAACGATAATTTTCGACACATATCTCGGACCAGACCGCAGGGAGAGAAACATGAAGAACCAAAGCAGCCTCGTCTTCGCTGGTGAGGTTGGGTCGGAGGCGGTCTTGGGGCTGTCGCCGCGGGCACGTCTTGCGTTCAGCGCGTTGGGCGTGGTGGCATTGGGGCTGGCGGCGCTGTTGCCGGCACTGGCGATCGGCTATTGGCTGGTCGGTTCCCAACTCGTGGCGCACGGCGCCGGCATGCAGATGGCCGCGATCGCCACGGCGCTGCTGCATCTCCTGCCCTTGAGCTGGGGCTTGTTGCGGCTACGCGTCTGTCTCGCGCGGTTCGCGGCAGGCCGTCCCTTCGCCGCCGAGGGCATTGCCGGGCTGCGCGATTTTGCTCTGGGTACCGGGCTGAGCGCTTTGGCGAAGCCATTGGCGGGCATGCTGTTCACGCTGGCGCTGAGTTGGAATGGCGGCCCGAAGCAGCTCGCCATCGAGATCAGCTCTGACGTGATGGTCCTCGCGCTGTTTGCAGGCGTGGTCGCGTCATTGGCCTGGGCCATGGAAAAAGCCGCTCTGCTCGCCGAAGAAAACAGTCAGTTCGTTTGATCGCCATGCCTATCAAAGTGAATCTTGCGGTGATGCTGGCGAGGCGCAATGTTAAATCCAAGGAACTTGCCGAATATATCGGGATAACCGAAGCGAATCTCAGCTTGCTAAAGCAGGGAAAGGTCAAAGGCATGCGTTTCGACACATTGGAAGCAATCTGCCGCTACCTTGACTGCCAGCCGGGGGATATTCTCAATTATGAACCCGATAACGAAACGACCGCAACGCCGAAATTGTAGGTTGAGCACGGGAGCGGGACATCCCAGCAGCAGCACGATCAGGCTGGGCGTTCCGAAATCACAGGCGAACTGCGATGGGATCCCGTTCGACTTGCCGCACCACGCCGGGGGACAGTTTTCGGACTCGCTTTCCCGATGCCTTTGCCTATCACCCAGCAGATCAATCCCGCCCCCGGAATCAGGTCCCTGACAGGAGCCTGTCCTTACGGTTGTGCGGCAACGGCGCTCGCCTACCACCATCAACAAGGCAAAATGCTGCGTTTGGGTAACCTATCGCACCAAAGCGCAGAATCGGTGGCAATTGGCGGAGCGAGAGGGATTCGAACTGGGCCCTGCGCCAGTCGTGATCAGCCAAATGGGGTTAGCATCCTAGAGGGCTGCAGCGAAGACATAGTTCTCACTTTCATCCACGTAGGTGCGCCAAAATTCTTAAGCCAGATCAAATCGTTAGAAAGATCGTGCGCTGCCTTGATAAGGCTCGTCGTCGTCCGGTCGCCACCGGGGCGCCACGCGAAGAGAATCGCTCTCGCGGCCCATGTCGAGTGACCAAGGGCCACACTTTGTGGAGAATCTGCGCCGCGAGGGCCGCCTTATCCTGAGGCAGGAAACGCCCGTAGTGCTTGGCGACCATCTCGGGGGTGTCCCGGATGGCATAGCTCGCCTGCTCGTAGGAGCAGGCCTTCTTGAGAATGCGTGTCGCGAGCACGTCGCGGACATTGTTCGGCCCGTGCGGCAACAGGCCCTTGATGGCACCACGGCCGGTATAGGGGTTGTGGATGCCCTAGCGCTGGATCGCCAGGAGGCAGAGCTGGAATCGAGCCGCACCTTCAACGAAACGATGCATCCGAAGCCTCTCGTGCTCCTACGGGGGGTCTACCCGGCTCGGCTGTTTTCACAGCCGGAATCAGGGACGGAACTTCGCCCGAAGCCAACCGGCTTGCCAGTGTTCGGCAGTTGGCGGTCCCGCCTGGGGGCACTGACGTATTGTCCACGGCGCGGGCAGGTGAGCCACGCGCGAGCGCGCAGGCGGCGGGCTATTGGTCGACCGAGCTGCCCGCGCTATCGTTTGCCCATGGGCCCCATTCGAATTCTCTTGGTCGACGATCATCCGATTGTGCGCGAGGGCTATCGCCGCCTGCTCGGACGCCAGCCGGGGCTTTCGGTGGTGGCCGAGGCCGGCGACGGCGAGGCCGCGCTGGCAGCTTTCGTCGAGCACCGGCCGGACATCGTGCTGATGGATCTCTCCATGCCGGGCGGGGGAGGCTTTTCGGCGGTGGACACGATCCTCGCCGACGATCCCCAGGCGCGGATCATCATCGTTTCGATGCATCAGGGCGCGGTCTTCGCACAGAAGGCGATGGCTGCCGGCGCGCGCGGCTTCGTTTCCAAGTCCAGCCCACCGGACGAACTCGTTCGCGCCATCGCGACGGTCATGGGCGGGCGGCGCGCACTTTCCACGGACGTGGCGCAGGAATTCGCGCGCACCGTGGTGGAAGACGACCCGACCGCCGGGCTCACCCCGCGCGAGCGGGACATTCTTCTGATGCTGATGCGGGGCATGAACGGCCGTGCCATCGCCCGCGACCTTAATCTCTCGTCCAAGACGGTTCAGAACAACCTTTCGCAGATCCGGGCGAAGCTGGGCGCGTCGGGCGATGCCGACCTCGTGCTCAAGGCGCAGCGCGCCGGCCTCGTGCCTGTCCTGTGATGCGCGGCCTTGTCCCGCAGCTCGTCATGCGGGTGCTGGCCGCAGGGCTGCTCACCGTCCTCGTCGCGGCGGGTTGGGTGCTATGG
Organism: Ancylobacter tetraedralis; assembly: GCF_014195655.1. GTDB lineage: Bacteria > Pseudomonadota > Alphaproteobacteria > Rhizobiales > Xanthobacteraceae > Ancylobacter > Ancylobacter tetraedralis. The sequence goes on along the minus strand of NZ_JACICD010000012.1, from coordinate 56,110 downwards.
GATACCGCGAACGCGGCGCGGCGCGACGCACAGACGACGGCCACTCTCGTTTCCGACGCCATCGCCGCCCGTCCCAGCTTCGAGGGGCTGGCTTTCGGCGGCGTAGCGCCGACGCCGGTTTTTCGCGACTGGCAGCAGTTTCCGGCATGGAGCTTGATCGCCCCGGGGATCTGCGTCGAACTCGGCCCCCGCGACCAGCCGATACAGCGACGCTGCGGGCCCTATCTGGCGGCAGCCACGCCGCCAGACTGGTTCGTCTGGCTGGCGGATCGCGTCGGTCTGGTGCCCGTGCCGGTCGCCGTGCCGGTGCGCACCCGCTACGTCTCGGACGCCTATGTGACCGCCATTGCCGATCCCGGCGTCATTGTCACCCGCGCCTGGGCCCGCACGGGCGACCTGATGCGGGTGGCGGTCGGGATGGCCATCGGCGGCGCGCTCCTGACCGGCCTGCTCATGGTCCGCCTGCTGGCGCCGTTCGGGCTCTTGTTGCGCGGCATCGAGCGGTTGCAGCGGGGCGACTTCACCGCTCGCCTGCCGCATCTGCGGGTGGCGGAATTCGACCGGCTGAGCGGCGCCTTGAACGAAACGGCGGCGGTGTTGCAGGAGGCGCAGGCCGTGCGGGCCGAGCTGACACGGCGGCTTTTCTCGGTGCAGGAGAACGAGCGGCGGGCGCTGGCGCGCGAACTGCACGATGAGTTCGGCCAGTGCCTCGCGGCGACCCGCGCCATGGCGGCGGCGATTGCCCAATCGGGAGAAAGTACGGCGCAGGACGGGGCCCGCATTGCCGAGATCTCCGGCCAGATGATGGACAGCCTCCGGGCTGAGCTGGCCCGGTTGCGACCGCCGGACCTTGATGATCTGGGCCTGCGCCCGGCCTTGGAGCGCATGGTCGCCGACTGGCGCGCGCGCATGCCGGCGGTACGTTTCGAGCTGAGATTCGCCGGCCCTATCGACGCCGTGCCGGACGACCTTGCCCTCAGCCTCTACCGCATCGCGCAGGAATGCGTGACCAACGCCATTCGGCACGGCTCCCCGACCCACATCGCTCTGCACATCGAGGTCGGCGACGACATCACGCTGACCGCCACCGATGACGGCTCCCCCCGCCATGACGGCGCGATCAACAGTGGCTACGGCCTGCTTGGCATCCGGGAGCGGGTCGACGCACTCGGTGGCAGCTTTGAACTCGCCCCGGCCGAAGACGGCATGCGCGCGGTCACCCGCCTGCCGCTCTGACCCGGGCGATCTTCCCGGATTGGACGGGAGGACCTCTCTGGCGACCCATGCCGGACCATCCCATGCTGGCCGTCGAGTTCTCTGGCACGGGAAGCCCGCCGCATGAACGAGATGAGCCATCCGGTCGCGCAGCTCGGCGCCGCCGTCGCCGCCGGACTGATCGGCCATGAAGAGCTGGTGGAGCGGCTGCTGATCGCCCTTCTCGCCGGCGGTCATGTGCTGATCGAAGGGCCACCGGGCATTGCCAAGACGCGCGCGGTCAAGCGGCTCGCCGCTCATCTTCCCGGCAGCCATTCGCGGATCCAGTGCACGCCGGACCTGCTGCCCTCGGACCTCACGGGGACGCAGGTGTTCCGCCCCGAGAGCGGCGGCTTCGACTTCGTGCCCGGCCCGCTGTTCCACGCGCTGGTGCTGGTCGATGAGATCAACCGCGCCCCGCCCAAGGTGCAGTCGGCGCTGCTGGAGGCCATGGCCGAAGGCCAGGTGACGAGCGCCGGTGTCAGTCGACCTCTGCCGGACCCCTTCATGGTCGTCGCCACCCAGAACCCGATCGAGCACGAGGGAACCTTTCCGCTGCCGGAGGCGCAGATGGACCGGTTCCTGCTCCATCTCTCGCTTGGCCTTCCGCAGGCCGAGCAGGAGCGCGCCATCCTGGATCTCGTCTCTGCCGAGCGGATAGAAGTCCCGGCCTTTCTCGCCCTCCCGCTATCGGCCGATGACCTTCGTGCCGCGAAGGATGAGGTGGCACGGGTGCATCTGGCGCCCGCGTTGAAGGATTTCATCGTCCGGCTGGTCATGGCGTCTCGGCCCGGCGGCGCAGTCGCGCAATGGGTGGAGCATCCCGTCTCGCCGCGTGGCACGCTGGCGCTGGCCGTGGCCGCGCAGGCGCGCGCCTGGCTCAGGGCGCGCGATTATGTTCTGCCGGAAGATGTCATCGCCCTCGCGCCTGACGCGCTTGCCCACCGGCTGATACCGAGCTGGTCGGCGATCGGTGAGGGACGCAGCGGGCGCACGCTCGTCGCCGACATCCTGCGCCTGGTCGAGCCATGGTGAGCCCCGCGCTGGAGGCACCTGGAATTCGGCTGGATGCCCGCGAGTTGCTGGCGCTGCGCGAGGGGGCTCCAGGGACCGGGCGAACGCAACCGGCGTCCCGTCGGCCGGGAGCCGCTCCCACACGGGCGCCGGGCGCGGGAATGGATCTGCGGGAGATCCGCACCTTTGCCGAGGGGGATGACGCCCGCCGCATCGACCCTTCCGCCACCGCCCGCACCGGTATTGCGCATATTCGCACCTTTCATGAGGATCGGGACGATACGCTGTTGCTGATCGTTGATTTCCGGCCGCCGATGCTATGGGGCACCGGCGCATCGCTGCGCTCGGTGCGCGCGGCGCGGCTGGCGGCACGGCGAGGATGGAAGGCCGTGCTGCGGGGCGCGTCGCTGGCAGCGATCAGCGTCAACGCAGAGGGCGTGGCGGCGGTCCCGCTGGCCGGTGGCGTCCCGCAGATGGTCCGCATTAGCCACATGCTCGCCAGCCGCCACGATCAGGCGTTAGGGGCTGGTGGTGGGGCGGCTTCCCTGGAGGAGGCGCTCACCCGTGCCGCGCGCCTCTCGCCGCCCGGTGGCGACGTAGTGATCGCCACGGGCCCCGATGGCCTCGCGCCGGAAGACGAGCCCGCGCTGGCCCGGCTCGCCCGCCGCCGTCAGGTCCGGGTCCTGTTGCCGCTGGACACGATCGAGGCTGCGCCGCCCGAAGGTGCGCTGCCCATACAGGCCGGGGCGCTCGCCTGCCTTGCGCGGCTGCGGCCGTTTGACCGCGCGGCGCTGGCGCAGCGTCTCCGCCCACTGAATGTCAGCCTTGAGGTCGTCGATCATGACGCAGGCTGAGCTCATCATGGCCTTGCCGGAAGGTCGCCTGCCGCCGTCGCTGATGCAGGTGAATGCGGCCGACCTGCTGCTATTGTTCGGCGCCGGGCTGCTCTTGGCGGCGCTGCTGTCGCTGCTGGCATCCCCCTTCTTCGCACGCCGTCCATCGCGGCGCGCACTCCTGCGCGCCACCCGGGGGATGCCGCCGCAGGAGCGGGTGCTGGCGATCGGCCGTCTTCTCGGCCATCTGCCGGAAGAGCTGCGCGCCATGGCCTATGGCAGCGCCCCGCCGCTCTCGCCGGAAGCCGTCGAGCGCATCGCCCTCAAGGCGCGGCGGGCACGGCGATGATCGCTTCCGTCACTCTCGCCTTTCCGCTGGCGCTGCTGCTGCTTCCCGTCCCCCTGCTTGCGCGTCTTCTTCCCATGGCGCGGACGCCGGGGAGAAGCGCGCTGCGCGTGGCGCCCGGCACGTTTGCCGCGGCGCTGCCGGCGCGTGAGGGCGGGGATCGAGCGGGGCAAGCGGTTCTCGTCGCGGCCTGGACCGCGCTGGTGGTGGCGCTCGCCGGTCCGCAGATCGCGGCGACGCGCGAGCTGGTGACAGCCTCGGGCCGGGAGATCCTGCTGGCCCTCGACCTCTCCGGCAGCATGCTGAAAGAGGACTTCGTTCTCGATGGCGCCCCGCTCTCGCGGCTGGAGGCGGTCAAGCGCGTCGCCGCCCGCTTCGTCGCGGCGCGGCAGGGCGACCGGATCGGGCTCGTGATCTTCGGCGAGCGGGCCTATATCGCGCAGCCGCCGACCTTCGACGTCGCTTCCGTGGCTCGCGCTATCGAGGTCGCCCAGATCGGTATTTCGGGACGCTCCACCGCCATATCGGACGGGCTGGGGCTGGCGACACGGCGGATCATGGGGAGCGACGCCACCACAAAGGTCGTGGTCCTGCTCTCGGATGGGGTGGATACATCCGGCAAGGTTCAGGCGACGGACGTCGCGCGTCTGGCGGCCAGCCATGGGGTGCGGGTTCACACCATCGCGCTTGGCCCCGAGGATCTCGCGGATCAGCCCGCCTCGCGCGACGCCGTGGACGCCGTCGCCTTGCGGGAGATCGCCGAGGTCGGTGGTGGCACCAGCTTCCGGGTACGCAGCATGGCGGATCTCGAAGCCATGGCCGCGACGCTGGATGAACTTGAGCCGAACCCGATGAAGCGCCCGCCGCTGCGCTACTGGCATCCGCTCTGGATGTGGCCCGGCGGCGCGGCTCTGGGACTGGTGGTGCTGCTCGCCGCGTGGAGGCGCAGATGAGCGAGCTCGTTCTGTTGCGTCCCTGGTGGCTCCTTGCCTTGCCGCTGCTTGTCGTCCTTGCGTTGTGGCAGTGGCGGCGCGGCCCCGCCTCTGGCGGCTGGGAACGGGTGATGCCACCGGCGATGTTCGAGGCGATGCGAGCGCTGGGGCACATGCGGGGAGGGGGCCGGCGCCAGGGCGTCGCCCTCTTCGCATCGGCGGCGCTGCTTTGCCTCGGTCTGTGCGGTCCCGCCGTGCCGCGCGCGGATGCGCCGGTGCTTGCGGGCAGCGGGGCGGTTCTCATCGCCCTCGACATGTCGCCGTCTGTCGCGGAAGGCCCGGCCCTTGCCGACGCGCAGGCCGCCGCCGCCGCTCTGTTGACGGCCGCGTCCGGCCGGCCGGTCGGGATGCTGCTCTATTCCGGGGAGGCCTATGAGGTGGCTGCGCCCACGGCCGATCCCACGACGCTGGAGAGCCAGATCGCCGTGCTCGCCCGCGACACGATGCCGGACGGTGGCAGCCGCCCGGCCAGTGCGCTGGCGCTGGCGCGGCAGATGCTGCGGGCAAGCCGGGATGCCGATCTCGTGCTGATCTCCGATGGGGGCGGTGTCGACGGTGCCGCCCGTGCGGAGGCGGAACGTCTCGCCGGCGATGGCGTGCGGCTTTCGGTCCTCACCTTGAGCGGCCGCGCCGGTGGCTCCGCCGATGCTGCGGCTCTTGAAGCGCTTGGAAGCCTCGCCGCTCCTGCCCGGGGCCCCTCCGCCGTTCTCCGCCGCCTCTCGCAGCGGGGCACGCTGGAGCGGGATCCGGTACTCGCGACCTTGGCGTTCCTCGACCTCGGCCCCTATCTCGCGGCGCTGGCGGGACTGCCGCTGCTGGGCCTTTTCCGGAGGCGCGCATGAAGTCCGCCATGCGCCTGCGTCTCGTTTTCGTCGCTGTGGTTGGCCTCGCCTGCGTGCTCGCCGCCGGCCCCGCCGCCTGGGGGCGCCTTCTGTTGCGCAGCGGCGCGCCCGGCGCGCCCGTGCGGGTGCTGGACGACCCGGCGGCACGGGGACTCGCCCTGTACCGGGTGGGCGACTACGCCGCGGCGGACGCCGCCTTCGCTGACGCCGGGCGCAGCCAGACCTTCAATCGCGGGCTGACGCTCGCCGCCACAGGACGGCATGCGCTCTCCGTCGCCTATTTCGACGCCGTGCTCTTCGCCAACCCGTCCGATGACGAGGCGCGCCGGGCTCGCGATCTGGTCGACGCGATGGTGCCGAAGACGACGGGCGCGTCCACCGTGCCGGGACGCTTGCCGGGCGCTGGCGGTCTCGCCCCCGGCGCGCCGACGGACGGGCCGGTCATAGCCGGCACGCCCGATCCCGCCTGGAAGAAGCCGATCGAAGCCCGCGGCTTCGTGGCCTCGGATGCGTGGCTTGAGACGCTGGCCGACGATCCCGGCGAATTCCTGCGCCTGCGTCTGCGCAAGGAATATGAGCGGCGCGCCGGGCTCGGCCTGCTGCGGCCCGAGGAGGGTGAGAAATGGTGAGGTGGGCCGGCCTGTTCCTCCTCCTGATCGCCGGTGACGCCTATGGCGACGGCCTGCGCCTGCGGCTGCCGGAGGGCGTGCGCCCGGTCGTCGGCGAGATGATCCCGGTGACGCTGAGGGGCGAATACACCAGCCGGATTGCACTGGAGACGCTGACGTTCCCCGGCTCGGAGAACTACGACTGGATGCAGCTTGCGCGCGACCAGTGGCGCGACGAGGAGATCGGAGGGCGCACTGTCCGGGTGTTCGAGCGGCATCTCGCCGTCTTCCCCCGTCACGCCGGCACGCTGACGATCGGCCCGGTGACGCATCATCTCACCGTGGTCGACGAGACCAACCTGCGGGCACCGCTCGACATGACGGCGGCCCCGGTCAGCCTTGCCGTCGCGCCCTATCCCGGCGAGGGCACGCCGCTTTCCGCCCATAGCCTCACGGTCGAGGACGCACTTTCGGCCGCCCCCGGTGCGCTGCGGGACGGCGAGACCCTGGTGCGTCGTGTCACGCTGAAAGCGGACGGTGCGCTCCCGCATATGCTGCCGCCGCGCCCTGTCCTTCGCGAGCCCTGGCTGATCAGCTTCGCCGCACCGGAGCAGCGCGAGACGCTGCCAACGCCCTCCGGCCCGGTGACGACGCTGGTTTGGGAATGGCATCTGCGCCCCAAGACGGGAGAGCCCGGTGTGTTGCCCCCCGTCTCCATCCCGTGGTTCGACACGGTGACCCGCGAGATGCGAATAGCGGAAATCCCCGCGCTGCCCTTCGGCTATGCCAGCTTCCACGACAATCGGAGCGGCACCGCGCGGCTGCCCACCGCAGAAGCGGCGATGGGTGTGATGGCCGTGGTCCTCGGGATCCTGACCGGGCTTGGCCTCTGCATCTGCGGGCTGGCACCGCGGCGAAGGGCGCAAATTCGGCGCGCGCTCCAACGACTGTCTCCGTTCGATCCGACGTGGCGACGGCTCAAGCGCGCGGCCCGCTCCGGAGACCTCTTCGCCCTTCGCCGCGCGACCGAAGCCTATCTCCGCCGCCGCCGCGACCTCGGCCTGCCGGTGAGCGGGAGCGAGACGGCTGCATTGGATGCCGCCCTTTATGGACGGCATGCGGGGGAAGGAGAGTATGACCCGCAAGCTGGAGTAAACGCCCTTTTTCCGGGAAAGCGTCGACCGTGACCGCGCCGCGGCCGCAGAGACTGGTTGTCAAGGCGAGGCGATATGGCCGCAAGATGGTGACGACCGAGACCGGCCGGATCGAGCTGGATATCCCGCGCGACCGGCGGGCGACGTTCGATCCGCAGCTCATCGCCAGCTACCGGCGCCGCTTCCCCGGCTTCGACGACAAGATCGTGTCGGTCTACGCCCGCGGCATGTCCCTCGCATTCTCTACGCGACCAACGCGATCGAGGCCCTGAACGCCAAGCGGCGCCGCGCCCTACGGGCCAGGGGACACTTCCTGACCGACGCAATCCGCAGGCTGAACGGAAATGTCCCCGCCAAACGTCCGAAAAAGGCAGCCCTTAGCCACCTAAATGCCGCCGAAACCGCCGATGGCCGCCTTGTCCAGGGTACATGCATAATTATCAAATGGTTATGAGGATCCCACAGCCCTCATCTTCGTCGAGCGCTGCCCGGGACTGAACGGCTGGGGGCGAGGACGTTGCGGAAGGCCGCGATGGCCCGCTCGATCGCGTCAGTGTCGACGTGCAGGTGCGTCACGGCGCGGCCCAGATAGCGGTCCATGGCGGTTATGGACACATCCTGCGTCGCCAGACGGTCGCGCAGTTCGAAGGACGTGATGCCTGTCGCGAGGGTATCGAACAGCACGATGTTGGTCTGCGGCCGGGTGATGCGCAATCCCGGCAGCGACGAGAGCCCCTCGGCCAGCCGGGTCGCGTGGCGATGATCCTCGGCGAGGCGATCGACATTGTGGTCGAGGGCGAAGAGGCAGGCGGCGGCATACATGCCCACCTGTCGCATGGCGCCGCCCAGCCGCTGCTTCCAGCGCCAGGCGCGATCGATGAAATCGGGCGATCCGGCCAGGACCGCGCCAAAAGGGGCGCCAAGCCCCTTGGAAAAACACAGCGACACGCTGTCGACCGCTGCCGCCATATCCCGCGCGCCGACGCCGCTGGCCACCACGGCGTTCATCAGCCGGGCGCCGTCCATGTAGATGGCCATGCCATGGCGGTGCGCCTCGTCGGCCACCGCGTGCAGGCGGTCGAGCGCCCAGACCGATCCCCCGCCCAGATGCGAGGTCTGCTCGACGACGAGCAGGCGCGGTTCCGGCGCGTAGCGGCTGGCCGCCCGCAGCGCGGCCTGGATGTCGTCCGGGCCGAATTGCCCGGCCTCACCGGCCAGGCCGGTCACCAAGCCACCCCCCAGCGCCGCGGCGGCTCCCGCTTCATGGGCGATGATGTGGGAGTCCTTGTGGGCGAGGATGGCGTCGCCGGGCCGGGCGTGCACCAGCATGGCGATCTGGTTGCACATCGTGCCGCTCGGCAGGAACATGGCGCTCGGCTTTCCCAGCAGGGCCGCGACACGGGCACAGAGCGCGTTCACCGTCGGGTCGAGGCCGGCCTGCTCGTCACCAAGTTCCGCCTCGAACATGGCCCGCTTCATCGCCGGGGAGGGCAGGGTGAGCGTGTCGGAATAGAGCTTCACCGTGGCGGTTGCGTGCCCGGCCGCCGGCTGAGGCGTGTACATCATCTAGGCTCGTTCCCGTTTCCGTTCGCTTGGCACGGCGCGGCGCGTGCGCGCATGTCTAGGCGAGCTGCAGCATCTGCGCCCCGGCCGGATGGAAGCGGGCCATGTGGGTGGTGCTGGCGAAGCGGCCTCGGGTGAACAGGTCGAAGCGGGATTCGCGCTCCCGGGTGAAGCCGAAGCGCTCATAGAGGGCGATGGCGCGCGCATTGTCGGAAGCGACGCCCAGTTCCAGCCGCAACAGGTTCAGCCAGTTGTCGGCCATGTTGAGCATCTCCGTCATCAGGGCGCTGCCGATCCCACGACCGTGAACATCGGGGTGCACGCACAGGCCGAACGTGCCGACATGCTTGCGGCGGGGCGCGCGGTTCAGCAGCATGCCGAGATGGCCGACGACGCGGCCCTCGAGCACGGCAACCAGCTCCACATTCTCCGGATCACGGGTCTTGTAGAAATCCTGCCAGAAGCGCGTGTCGCGATGCGGCAGCTGGGTCGTGTAGGCGACCACGTCCTCGAACGCATAGATCGCGGCGAGGTCGGCGGCGTCCTCGGGGCGCGCGGTGCGGATAGTTGGCCCGCTCATGGAAATGTCTCCGAAAAAAGGGGGGGATCGGACGGGGTGCGCGCGCACGGAGCCGAACCACAGGGCGACCCTCGGCCCGCCGCGACGTCCGTTGCGGGGCGCCTGCTGCCCGGAGAATGTTGCCGGGCAGCAGGACGGCTCGGCTTACTTCTTGTCGACCAGCCGGTAGAAGACGAAGTCCGACAGGGCACCGTTCACGTAGCCGGTGACTTTCGGGTTCATGGCGATCTGGCTCTCCGCCTGGAACATGACCACGATGGGCGACTGCGCCTGAACCTTGGCCTGGAGATCGACATACAGAGCGTTGCGCCGGGCCGGGTCGGGCTCGGCCAGCGCGGCCTTGGTTTCCGCGTTCAGCTCCGGCGGCACCTTCCAGGCGTTCCGCCACGTCGTGGTCGACTGGTAGTGGTCGTCGGCGTTGTTGTCGTTGAAGGCGAAGGCCTGGGCGTTGGAGTGCGGGTCCATGAAGTCGGGACCCCAGTAGAGCAGCATCGCCTGATGCGCGCGGGCGCGGTACTTGGTGATCACCTGGCTGCCGGTGCCGGGAAGGATGTCGAACTCGATACCCGCCTTGGCGAAGGAAGCCTGAAGCGACTGCGCGATGTCGGTGAAGGGCGAGGAGTTGATCACGTCGAGTGTGACCTTGATCGGCGTCTTGATGCCGGCCTCCGCGAGGATCTTCTTGGCCTTCTCCACATCGTAATGGTACGGCGTCGCCTCCAGCGCTCCGGGAAAGCCCTTCGGGTTGAAGCTCTGATAGACCTGCATCTGACCCTTCAGAAAGGTCGACGTCATGCCCTCGTAGTCGACGAGATAGCGTGCGGCCTCCCATACGGCCGGCGGGGTCAGCGCCGCGGTCTTCTGGTTGAAGGACAGGAAGTGCACCGATGCCTGCGGATAGGCGACAACCTTGGCGCTGGCGCCGAGCCCGGCGATCTGATCGGGGGTCAGGTTCTTCGCCATGTCCACATCACCCGACTTCAGCAGCAATTGCTGGGTCGCGGCTTCGGCGACATGACGGATGAGCACCTGCTTCATGATCGGCGCGCCGCGGAAATAGGCCGGGTTGGCGTCGAGCACGAGGATGTCGCCGGGGCGATAGGTCCTCAGCTTGAAGGCCCCGGTACCGGCCGAGTTGGCATTGAGCCAGCCATTGCCGAAATCGCCATTCACCTCATGCTGCTGCACGGTCTTGGCGTCGACGATGGAACCCGGGCGGGCTGCCAGCGCATTCAGGGCGAAGCCGGAGGAGAAGTCGCCGGTGTAGCGCACGACCACCTTGTCGGGGCCGTCGGCTGTCACCATCGCGTCGATGGTCTCAGGGGTCCAGCCGAGCTGGGTGAGGATGAAGGATGGCACCTTGTTGAGCGCGACGACGCGCTTGAACGAATAAAGGACATCCTCGGGACGCAGCGGATTGCCGGAATGGAAGGTGACGCCCTTGCGCAGCGTGAAGGTGATCGTCTTCGCCGCCTCGTCGATCGTCCAATCGGAGGCCAGGGCGCCGACCAGCTTGCTGGTGTCTTCCGCATCATACTGGATGAGACGGTCATAGACCTGCGCCACATACTCACCCGAGGAGTACTCGAACGACTGTGCCGGGTCGATGGCGACGATGTCGTCGATGTTCTGGGCGACAACCAGCACACCTGGCGGCGTCGCTGCCAGCGCCACTGACAGACCGGTCGGCAAGCTGGCCGGAAGGGCCATCGCCCCGGCAATGAGAAGGGCTCGTAAGAGGCTCATATTGTTCCCTTTTTTACTGGAAGTTATGTCGTGTGACAGCGGAGCCATACCGCTCGGGTCACTAAAATTTTTTAAATCCTACAAAAAAATATGTATGATACAAGATGTTTTTTCAGTAACAGAACGTCGTCCCATGCGCCGCGTCCTGAGAGAGGAATCTGTCCGCTTGAGCCAGGATCCACAGACCGAACCTCCCCACTCCCCGCGTCGGTCCCCGGCGGCGCTCCGGCGCGGCGCCCGCGCCGCCGCGATCGATCTCGGCAGCGTTCTCGTTGCTCTCGCGCTGACATTTCTGGGGCTTCTGGCCATTACCTTCGTGATCGGCCGCGTGGTGCCGATCGATCCGGTCGTGGCCGTCGTCGGCGATCGCGCGCCCCTGGCCGTCTATGAGAAGGCACGTGCCGAGATGGGGCTGGACCGCCCGCTGCTCGTCCAGTTCGCCGCTTATGTCGGCCATGTCGCGCGCGGCGACCTCGGCCTGTCGGTATCGACCGGCAATACCGTGGCAGCCGACCTGCGGCGGGTGTTCCCGGCAACTCTCGAGGTGGCGACGCTGGGAATCCTCATCGGTGTCCTGCTCGGCGTGCCGATGGGCGTTCTGGCTGCCAGCCGGCAAGGGTCACTGACGGACCAGCTCATCCGCGTGGTCGGCCTGCTCGGCTATGCCGTGCCGGCCTTCTGGCTGGGCCTGGTGGGCCTCGCCGTCTTCTATGCCCATTACCGCTGGGTCAGCGGGCCCGGGCGCATCGATGTCTATTTCGACGGCGCGGTGGAGGCGAGGACCGGCCTGCTGCTGATCGACAGCCTGCTTGCCGGCGATATCGAGGTATTTGGCAACGCGCTTTCCCACATCCTGCTTCCCGCGGCGGTGCTCGGTTTCTTCAGCCTCGCCTATATCGGCCGCATGACGCGCTCCTTCATGCTGGATCAGCTCAGCCAGGAGTTCATCACCACCGCCCGCGTGAAGGGGGTGCCGGAATGGCGGGTGATCTGGCGCCACGCGTTCAAGCCGATCCGGGTGCCGCTGATCACCGTGGTCGGCCTCTCCTATGCCGGCCTGCTGGAAGGCTCGGTGATGATCGAAACCATCTTCGCGTGGCCGGGCATCGGCAACTACCTCACCACCGCTCTTCTCAACGCTGACATGAACGCCGTCCTCGGGTCGACGCTGGTGGTCGGAGCGATCTTCATCGGCATCAACAAGATGTCGGACCTGCTCTACCGCCTCCTCGATCCCCGCGCACGCTAGGAGAACCGTCTTGGCCACCGTGCTTCACTGGCTCCTCGACGAAACGCCGACGTCCCGGCTGCAGGCGCGGCTGGGCCGCCATGCCCGCGTCGCGCTCGCCCTCACGCGCAATCCGCTCGCCGTCATCGGTCTCATCATCGTCGCGCTGCTGCTGGTCTCGGCCTTGGCCGCGCCGCTGATCGCGACCCAGGATCCGGTCGCGCAGGATCTCGCGCGGCGGCTGCTGCCGCCGAGTGCCGCGCACTGGATGGGCACGGACGAGCTCGGCCGGGACATCTGGTCGCGTACCGTGTTCGGTTCGCGGATCACACTGACGATCGTGCTGCTGGTGGCGATCATCGCCGCGCCGCTCGGCCTCGTGGTCGGCGCGGTCGCCGGCTATTTCGGCGGCTGGTGCGACCGCATCCTGATGGGCGTCACCGACATCTTCCTGTCCATGCCCAAGCTGATCCTGGCGCTGGCCTTCGTGGCCGCGCTCGGTCCAGGCATCCAGAACGCGATCATCGCGATCGCCATCGCCACATGGCCGAGCTATGCCCGGATCGCCCGCGCGGAGACACTGACCGTCCGCCATAGCGAGTTCATTTCGGCGATCCGATTGCAGGGAGCTTCCGCGACGCGCGTGATCCTGCGCCACATCCTGCCGCTCTGCGCGTCGTCGATGATCATCCGCGTCACCCTCGACATGGCCGGCATCATCCTCACCGCCGCCGGCCTCGGCTTCATCGGCCTCGGCGCCCAGCCGCCCCTGCCGGAATGGGGCGCCATGATCTCGCGCGGCCGCAACTTCATCCTCGACCAGTGGTGGGTCTCGACCATGCCCGGGCTCGCGATCGTCACCGTCGGGCTAGGCTTCTGCTTTCTCGGCGACGGCCTGCGTGACGTGCTGGATCCCAAACAGGCAGGCAAGCCATGACCGCCCCGCTCCTCGATATCGAGAACCTGCGCGTCACCTTTCCCACCTCGACGGGGCCGGTCGATGTGGTGCGCGGCCTGTCCTTCGCGCTCGGGCGCGAGCGGCTGGGCATTGTCGGCGAAAGCGGCTCGGGCAAGTCGATGACAGGCCGTGCCATCCTCAGGCTGGTGCGCCCGCCGGGGCGGGTGACGGCCGACCGGCTGCACTTCGATGGCATCGACCTGTTGGCCCAGAACCCACGCCGCATGCGGCTGATCCGGGGTGCCCGCATCTCCATGGTGATGCAGGACCCGAAATTCTCCCTCAATCCTGTGATGACTATCGGCGCTCAGATCGCGGAGGCGGTGCTCACCCATGAGCGCGTGTCGCGCGTCGATCTGCATTCCCGCGTGGTCGCCATGCTCGAGGCGGTGCGCATCGACGATCCCGACCGCGTCGCCGCGCTCTATCCCCACGAGGTATCGGGAGGCATGGGCCAGCGGGTGATGATCGCGATGATGCTGATCCCGCAGCCCGATGTCCTCATCGCCGACGAGCCGACCTCGGCGCTGGACGGCTCGGTACAGGCTCAGGTGCTCGACATCATCGACGAGCAGATCACCAGTAAGGGCATGGGGCTGATCCTCATCAGCCATGACCTCAACATGGTCGCGAGCTACTGTGAGCGGATCCTCGTCATGTACCGAGGCGAGGTGGTGGAAGAATGCCGGGCCGACGCGCTCGCCGACGCGCGCCACCCCTATACGCGCGGCCTTCTGGCCGCCATGCCGCACATCGATGAAACCCGCGACGAGCTGCCCGTGCTCGATCGCCGCGCATGGACCACGCCATGACCGCCATCTCCCTGCGCAATCTCGATATCTTCTACGGCGCGACGAAGGTCGTTCACGACCTCACGCTTGATATCGCCGAGGGCGAGAGCGTCGCGCTGGTAGGCGAGAGCGGCTCCGGCAAGTCCACGGTGCTGAAGGCGATCACCGGGCTGGCGACGAACTGGACTGGCGCCATCGCCGTCGAGGGGGTGCCGCGCAGCCACCGGATCGACCGCCGCTGTGCGCGGCAATGCCAGCTGGTGTTCCAGGATCCCTACGCTTCGCTGCATCCGCGCAAGACCGTGGACGACGCGCTCTCGGAACCCCTGGCGATCCACGGCATCCCCGATGACGGGCGGCGCGTCGAGACGACGATGGCGGCGGTCGGGCTCGACGCGCGCCTGCGCTTCCGCTTTCCCCATCAGCTCTCCGGCGGTCAGCGCCAGCGCGTGGCGATCGCCCGCGCGCTCATGCCGGAGCCGCGCATCCTGCTTCTGGACGAGCCGACCTCGGCGCTCGATGTTTCGGTGCAGGCGGAAATTCTCAACCTGCTGAAACGGCTGCGCCGCGAACAGGGCCTCACCTATCTGATGGTGACGCACAACCTGCCGGTGGTGTCCTTCCTCTGCGACCGGCTCGCGGTGATGCAGAAAGGCCGGATCGTCGAGATCGCCGAGGTCGCGCGCTTCAAGACGGGCGCGCTGGCCAGTCCCTACGCCCGCGAGTTGTACGCCGCCGGAGCCTCACGCGGCTGCTGAGGGGCGCCCGGCAGCACGGTCGTTCAATCGGCGGCGGCGGCGGAGGCGGGCAGGTCGCCGAACAGCGAGACCGTGCCGACCCAGATGATCCTGGCAGGCACGCGTCCCTTGTTCATATAGGAATGGGGGCTGTCGCCGCGGAAATGGCAGGTGTCGCCGGGCCGCAGCAGCACGGATGTATCGTCGACGACCTGCAGCAGTTCGCCCTTGAGGATGTAGATCCACTCCTCGCCGATATTGGTGATGGTCTTGGACCTGTAGCCGGCGGGGATGTGCATGATCACCGCGTTGAGCATCTGCCCCGAGAACACGGTGGACATGCGCTCATAGCGGACCGGCGAATCGTGGATCGCGAATTCGGGACGGCTCCCCTCCCGCGTCACCGAATCGGGCGGTAGGCCGATCTGCAGGAACGAGGAGGTCGACAGGCCGAGCGCCTTGGCAATGCCGCCCAGCGTGCCCAGTGATGGCGTGGACTTGCCGCGCTCCACCAGCGAGAGGAACGCCGGCGAGATAGCGGCGACCTGGCACAGTTCCACCATCGTCATGTCGCGCTTCTGGCGTTCGCGGCGGATGAGCGCGCCGAGATTGGACACCAGCATCCCGCTGGTCGGCGAGGGGGCGGGCCCTCCTTCCGGCGCTACCGGTTGCCCCGCCTTTGCCTGTCTTGCCACGATTGCCCCTTGCCGAGATGTCCTGTTCGGTCCGGACCATACCGGTCGCCGTCGGTTGGCTCAAATAATTTGAGAAACGTGACGGAATTTCACACCGCGGTGAGCGCGGGGAGCGGAATTTCCTTCCATCCGCTCGCCGCCTCCAGGACCGCGGCAATCCGCAGCAGCGTCGCCTCGGCGAAACGCGGGCCAATGAGCTGGACGCCGATCGGCAGCCCACGTCCATCCCGGCCGGTCGGCACATGGAGGGCGGGATGGCCGGTGAGATTGAAGGGAAGGGCGGGAATCTGGAACGGCACGGCCAGCATGTTGTCGCCGCCGTCGAGCGGCGGGGCGCCATGGATGGCGCTCGCGGTCAGGATCGCGTCGACGCCGTCGAAGAGGGTGTCGAGAGCCTCGGTCAGGCGGCGCCGCACCCGGAAGGCCTGGACGAGGTCGGCGCCCGTGACGGCCGCGCCCAGCAGCAGGCGCTCGGCGGTCTTTGCCGCATAGAGCGGAAGATGCGCCTGAAGGTCCGACTGATGCACGCAATAGGCCTCGGCCAGCATGATGGCCATGCCGCTCGCATAGAATGCGTCATAGTCCGGCAGCGCGACGCGGCTCAGCACGCCGCCGCCGCGCGCCAGCGCATCGGTCGCCTGGGCGAGACTGGCGGCGACGGCCGGATCGAACCGCGGCTCAAGCCCCATATGCCCCGGTGGCACGCCGATGCGCAGCCCCGCGACTCCCGCCCGCAGCGGCGCGGCGTAGTCGGCGGCCGGCACATCGGCGCTGGCCGGGTCGTGCGGGTCGAAGCCGGCGAGAACCTGCAGCGCCAGCGCCGCGTCCTCGACACTGCGGGTGATCGGCCCGCAATGGTCCATCGAATGGGACAGCGGGAAGACGCCCCGCCGGCTCACCCGGCCATAGGTGGGCTTCAGCCCGACGGTGCCGCAATAGGCCGCCGGCTGGCGGATCGAGCCGCCAGTGTCCGTCGCGAGGGCGATCCGGACGAAACCCGCGCTCACCGCGACGCCGGCGCCCGAGGAGGAGCCGCCGGTGGCATGGCCGGGGTGCCACGGGTTGCGGCTTGGCGGGTTCGGGGAATCCGGCCCCATGCCGCCGGTGGCGAATTCCTGCAGTTGCAGCTTGCCGAGCAGGACCGCGCCGCCATCGCTCATGCGCGCCACGGCGGCGCTGTCCTCCCGGGCGATATGGTTCGCGCGCAACCTGGAATTGCAGCCGGTCGGCATGCCGGCACTGTCGAACAGATCCTTCACCGCATATGGAATTCCCTGCAACGGGCCGCGATCCACGCCGCCGGCGAAGTCCCGGTCGGCCGCGCGCGCCTCGCGCAGCGCCCGTTCGCCGCAGACCCGCACGAAGGCCGCCAGCGTGCCGTCATGGGCTGCGATGCGCGCGAGCTGGTGGCGCGCCAGTTGCTCCGCCGTGAAGCGCCGCGCGCGCAGGCCGCTGCCCAGTTCGGCGATGGACAGTGCATGCAGCTCAGAGGTCACGGCGCACCGGGCGCAGGGGAGAACCGAGATAGAGCGGCGGCAGCTCCGGCGGACAGGGGGCATGAAGCAATGCGAGCTGCCGCCGCAGGGCGGCGAAGCTCGCTTGGAGATCCGCCATCATCAGGTCCGGCACGGTGAGGCCGGCCCGGAGGAACAGCTGCGCCAGCTCGTCGCCAGGGACGGCCGGCTCGCCGATGGGGACCGGGTGCGCGGTGGGCATGGCGGACAGTTCTCCTGTGCTCTATCGGCATGCGGCGCCGCCCCGGTGGTCCCGGCGGATGCGGCCGCCCGGCGCGGGGGTGCCGGAGCGCCCACGCGTGAGATCTGGCGAAGGGTTGCGGCACCCGTCCGGCGTGTCATAGCGGGAGAGACGTTACGCAAACAACTGAAAAAAATTTAGTTTGATGAAAAATATTCATTGACTTCGGGCGGAGCGATCGCGATGACTGGGCGGTGTCGATGGCGCTTTGCCACGTCCCGGGCACACCAGATATGCACGCTCCCCGCATCCTTGTCGGCGGCCTGTTCCTCGAGGCGCACAGCTTCACGCCTCGCCACACGGCGCTGGCCGATTTCGTCGTCACGCGCGGTCCCGCCCTCATCGAGAAACTGGAAACCTCCGATACCGCCCTTGCCGGCGGCTCGCGGCGGCTGCGGGCCGGCGGCGCCCATATCCTGCCCGGCCTTTCGGCCGTCGCGCCACCGGGCGGGCTTGCCGTGCATGAGGACTATCTCGCGCTCCGGACCCAGTTGCTCGATGCGGTGGCGGCGACCCGGCCGGACGCCATCTTCCTCGACCTGCACGGTGCGATGGCCACGACCGAGATCGAGGATGCGGAGGGAGATCTGGTGCAGGCCCTGCGACGGCTCGTCGGACCTCGCGTCCCCATCGCCGTCGCGCTCGACATGCACGCCTCGATGACTCGGGCCATGCTGGACGCCACGCCGCTCTGGGTGGGCTATAAGAAAAACCCGCATGTCGACTGTTCGGAAACCGGCGAACGGGCGGCCCAGTTGCTGCTCGACACGCTGTCCGGCGCCCTGAACCCGGTGGCGTGCGCGATCTGGCTGCCCGCTCTTCTGCTGGGTCAGCTCGCCACCGAACGCGGCCCGCTGGCGGAATTGCACGCGATGCGCCGTGCGCTGGAGCGGTCCGAGGATCTTGCGGACATGTCCTTCTACAACACCTACGCCTTTCTCGATGCCGCCGAAGCCGGGCAGTGCATCACCGCCGTCGCGCGCGACGACAGGGCTCCGGCGGCGCAGGCGGCCGTCGAGGCCCTGGCGCGCGCGGTGTGGGCGCGTCGCGATCGTTTCGGGGTGGACCGTCCCGCGCTGGAACCGGTGATCGCCGGGCTGGTGCCGCAGGCCGGCCGGCCGGTCATCCTCGGCGATCATGGAGATCGCGTCCTCGGCGGCGGGATTGGCGACGGCACCCATATCATCGCCACGGCGCGGGCGCGCCGGCCGGACCTTCGTATTCTGGCGCCCGTCACCGATCCCGACGCGGTCCATGCGGCGCGGAAGGCGGGTGTCGGTGCCGATCTGGACCTGATGCTGGGCGGTGCGCTGACGCCGGGGGAAATGCCGGTGGCCGGGCGCTGGCGGGTCAAGGCGCTGGGGGAGGGTCGTTTCGTGCAGGCCGGCCCGTTCCTGGCCGGCGAGCCGGCCGACATGGGGCCGACCGCGGTGCTGCAGTGCGGCCGGCTGACCGTTCTGGCCACCAGCCGGCCGGGTCTCAGCCAGGATCCGCAGGCCTTTCTAAGTCACGGCGAGGACCCGGCGGCCTATGACGTGGTTGTCTGCAAGTCCGGCTTTCATTTCGAACCGGCCTTCCGCTCCTTTGGTCCGTGCGTGTCGGTCGACACGCCGGGCATGACCAATTACGTGCCCGGGCATTTCCCGTTCCGCCGGCGGCCCCGCTATTGGCCGGAAGATCCGGCGGCCGTGCCCGATTTCGCGGCACGAACCTTCCCCAGCCGAGTTGCGAGCGCAGACGCAAGGAGCCTGTCATGACCCGCCGCAGCACGGAGCAGTCGCTTCGTGCCTTCCAGCGCGCACAGCGCGTATTTCCGGATGGAACCGCGCGCGTGACCATCGAGAAGGATCCCTGCGCGGTCTATATCGAACGGGGAGAAGGGGCCTGGGTCGAGGATCTCGATGGACGGCGCTTCCTCGATCTGCACGGCAACTTCACCGCGCTGATCAACGGCCACGCCTTCCCGCCCGTTGTCGAGGCGGTGACGCGGCAGATCCACAAGGGGAGTTGCTTCGCCAATCCGACGGAGAGCGAACTCGCGTTGGCGGAACTGCTGTGCGCCCGTGTTGCGGGCATGGACCGGCTGCGCTTCGTGAATACCGGCACCGAAGCCGTCATGTTCGCCGTGAAGGCGGCGCGGGCCATCACCGGCCGCAGCGGCATCGCCAAGATCGAGGGGGCCTATCACGGCGCCTATGACTGGATCGAGGTGAGCCAGACCAGCGGGCCGTCGAACTGGGGGAACGATGCGGAACCCGCGAGCGTGCCCTATTATCGCGGCATGCCGGACAGCGTCGTGAACGAGGTGGTCACGCTGCGGATCAATGACGCGCCGGCGGCGGAGCGACTGATCGAGCGTCACGCGGCGCGCCTCTGCGCCATTGTCATCGATCCGATGCCCAGCCGGCTGGGTCTCATCGGCGCCACGCCGGATTTCCTCGCCGCCGTGCAGGCCGCGGCGCGGCGCAACGGCATCCTGATCATCGCCGACGAGGTGCTGAACTTTCGCCAGGGCTATCACGGGCTGTCGGCACGGCTGGGCCTGGAGCCCGATCTCTGGGCGCTCGGAAAGATCATCGGCGGCGGCTTCCCGATCGGCGCCATCGGGGGGCGGGCGGAGGTCATGGAAGTGTTCGCGCGGCGCGGCGGTCCCGCGCGCGTGCCCCAGGGCGGCACTTTCTCGGCAAATCCCATATCGATGACCGCCGGCTACGCCAACATGCAGGCTTTGACGCCTGCCGCCTTCGCGCGTCTGGAGGCGATGGGCGACCGGCTGAGGAGCGCGTTGCGGACCGCGATCGCGGCGAGCGGTCTACCCTTCTGCGTCACCGGCGCCGCCTCGCTGCTGCGGGTGCACGCCAAGGGCGCGGCGCCCGCCGACTATCGCCAGGCGGTGGAGACGCCCGCGCAGCGCGGTGCCATCCAGCGCCTCGTCGCGCAATTCGCCGCGGCGGGCCTTCTGATGCAAACGAGCGGCATGATGTGCCTGTCCACACCGATGCAGGATGCGGATATCGACCTGATTTCCGGGACCTTCGAAACCTATCTGCACGATGAACTCCGGCACGGCGGCCCGCCCGCCCGTGCCGCGGCCGGCGAATGAGGCGCCAAGACCCCGCCATGGATCTGCTGCTGAAAGACAAGGTGGTCGTCGTGACCGGCTCGAGCGCCGGCATCGGCCTGGCGACAGCCTGCGAATTTGCCCGCGAGGGGGCCCATGTGGTGCTGGTCGGCCGCACGCAGGAGAGACTGCGCGCCGCCGCGCACGGCCTGCCGGAGACTGCGGCCTCCGTTCTTTCGGTGGCGTGCGACGTGACGGAACCGGACGGCGCGGCGCGCCTGATCGACAACGTGGTCGAGCGCCATGGCGGGATCGACGTGCTCGTCAACAATGTCGGCGGTGCGGTCGGTGGACGCCTGATCGAAAACAGCACCGACGACCACTGGCGCCGCACCTTCGAGATGAACGTGGTCCAGACCGTCCGCCTGATGCGCCTCGCCGTGCCGCATATGCAGCACCGCGCGGCGGCCATCGTCAACATCGCGTCGATTTCCGGCTGGGTGCCGCAACTTGCCAGCAGCGGCCAGTACGGCGGATCGAAAGCCGCCCTGATCTTCGACACCGAACGCTGGGCGCTCGAATTCCAGAAGCACGGCATCCGGGTGAATGCCGTCGCGCCCGGCGCCATCCTCGAGGAGGGGGGCGGATGGGCGACCTATCGCGATGCCCATCGCGAGGCCTTCGACGCCTATGTCGAGGAAGCCTTCCCCATGGGGCGCCTCGGCGCGCCGCAGGAGGTGGCCGATGTCGTCGTGTTCCTGGCCTCGGCCCGCGCCAATTGGGTGAACGGACGCATGGTGGCGGTGGACGGCCTTGAGCAGCCGGTGCGCTCGGCGCGTCACTGGGTCGGAGAGCATTAGGTCGCGGCCTCGATCCGCCAGAGACCGGCCTAATGCGAGCGGTCCGTCGCCGAGGCAGAGCGCCCGGGTCGGTTCTGTTTCCAGCGAGAAGCGCGTGTCTTCATGAATATGCGAATGCTGCCGGGCATGTGTCTGCTCGTGGCCGCCACGGCCGCGTTCGTGGCGACCGCCGCGCCTTCGTCCCTCTGGCCTTTGACCTCCATCGGCTTCATCGGCGCCTACATCCTGTTGTCCTTCGGGGGAACGGCGCTGTCTGCGCAGGTCATGCTGGCGGCGGCCATGCTCGTCACGGCGCTGTACGTCCTGTCCGGCGGTTCGCTGGACGCATTCGCGCAGATGGTGCGGCAGGCCGTCTATCTGCCGGCGCTGATCACCGTTCTCGTGCCGCTGCGCATCGTCGCGAGGGACAGCGAGATGGTGAGGGAGGCGGGGCGTTTCATCGTCGACCAGCCGCCGAACCGGCGCTATGGGCTCCTTGCCGTCGGCGGGCAGGTTTTCGGCGTTCTTCTGAACATCGGCGGCTTGATGCTCCTTCTCGATGTCGCGCTGCGCGGCCCGATCTCCCGGCGCGGCGAAGGCCCCGCGGCCGAGACGCAGGTCCGCCGCATCACCAACGCCGTTCTGCGAGGCTTCTGCGCCAATCTCTTCTGGTCGCCTGTCGGGCTGGGCCTCAATCTCATGCTGACATTGACCCCGGGCCTGACATGGTTCGACTTTGCGCCCTACGGCCTGGCGGCGACGCTCATTTTCCTGACCATCGGCTGGCTGTTCGATCGTGCCGAGGACCGGGCGCCGGTGCGCCGGGTTCGCAAGCTCGGGGGAGCCGGCGCCAAGGAGCTGGCGGGATTGCTGTGCATTCTGGCGGGCATCATCGGGGCGGCAGCCTTGCTGCAGTTCGTGACCGCCCTGCCTCTCCGGGGCGCCATTCTCGCGGTCATTCCCCTGTTCGCGGCGGGCTGGCACCTCATGGCCCCCGGACCTGCGGGCGAGAGAACGGCAAGCCGCTCCCTGCACCGCCTGGGCGACATGACCTTCCAGGCATTGCCCTCCGCGGTGAACGAGATCGCGATCATCGCGTCGGCGGGCTACCTCGGCCTGATGATCGGCGCGATGGTGCCGGAGCAGACGGTGCGCGGGTTCGTGCTCCTTGCCGGCCTGCAGGGTTGGCTTCTTGCCTGCAGCATTTCGCTGTTGATCCTGCTGACATCCATGCTGGGGCTCAATCCGATCATAAGCTCGACCATCAGCGTCAAGGCGACGCTTTCCGCGGGTCTGGTGATTTCAGAGCCGATGCTGATCCTCTCGGCTCTCATCGGTTGGGGCCTGGGTCTGCTGGTCTCTCCAGCGACCTCGACGCTCTCCATTGCCTGTTTGGCAACCGGCCGGCCCCCTTTCACGGTGGGACTGCGCTGGAACGGTTTCTTCTGCCTGAGCGTATTGATGGTCGCCGCGGTCGGCTTTCTGACACTGTCGCGGTGGCAATGATGCATCGTGCCTTGAAGAGCCATCAAACGGCATCGAAGGTCTAGGCAGCAAGCCGTTGTGCACCCTCGATTACGGCCCAGGGATCCGCTCTCGGTTACGCACGCATCATGATTTTCCCGCGCACTATGGCGCGAGCTTCATTCCTTCCGCCATCGCCTTTGTCGGCGGTTGGGTGGGCGCTCGATTGAAGCCATAAGATCGACAGCCTCCGCACTCATCTCGTCATCGGCTTTTGGCTCACTTCGATGGTGAGTTGCTCGAGACGACGAAGGGCCGATGAGTCGAGCCAGCTCATCTATGTGCGCTCTCACGATTTCTCGCGGTCGCTCAGGGTGTCTTCCATGAATGCGGCGGCGCGCAGCAACTGGCGGTCGGAAAGGCGCCGGCCCGCGATCTGCAGACCTACCGGCAAATCGTTCCGGCCGCGACCCGCGGGTAGGGAAAGTGCCGGGCAGAAGGCGTGATTGAAGAACGGCGTGAAAACCGCATGCCCGCGATCGCCAACTCTTACTCTGTCAATCTCGCGGGGAGCGAAGTGCTCATGCGGCCAGGCAACGCACGGCGTTGTCGGGCCGATCAGCAGATCATACCCGCGTGCAAAGAAGCGTGCCGCCGCGCCGGCGATTGCCTGGCTCAGCCCATAGGCCCGGGCGAGAGCGAGACCATCGAGAGCCAGGCCGCGCTCGATCTGGGCGGCAATGGCGGGCGAGAAGCGGGTCGGATCGACACGCCAGGCATCGCCCCATCCGGCCGCAAGGCCTGCCTGCTGGATCGGCGCGATGCCGGCTTCGCTCGCGCCCTCCGGCCACAGCGGATCAGCTCGCTCGATCGATAGGCCGGCGGCGCGCAGCTTTTCCACGGCGGCCTCGATGGTGGTGGCGACATCGGGATCGACCGGCACGTCGAGCCCGAAGCGCGGGCTGTAGGCGATGCGCAAGGCGCGCACCGGGCGCCCATCGTCCGCGGGCAGATCTACCGAGCCGGGATCCTCCGGGTGCGAACCGGCAAGCACGTTGAAGAACAGAGTGACGTCGTCGACACGCGCCGCCATCGGCGCCAGCACCTCGGTCGGCGAGAGGATGCGAGGTGTCGCGATGGCACCGGTCGACGGCTTGAAGCCCACGACACCGCAATGGGCCGCGGGGCGCCGCCCGGAACCGGCCCCGTCGCTGCCCAGCGCCAGAGGTACGAAGCCCGCCCCCAGCGCCGTGGCGGCGCCCCCCGAGGAGCCGCCCGGGGTCAGGCGGGGGTCCTGCGGATGCCGGGTGGTGCCATAGACCAAGTTCGAGGTATGCCCCGTGCAGCCGAACTCGGACATGTTGGTCGAGCCGACGAAGATCGCGCCGGCGGCGCGCAAGCGCTCGATGGCGACATCGTCGTGCTCCGGCACGAAGTCGCGGAACATCAACGAGCCCAGTGTGACCCGCTTGCCGGCGATGCGGATATGATCCTTGATCGCCACCGGCACTCCGGCAAGCGGTGGACGTTCGCCGGCGGCAAGCCGCCGCGCGAGCTCGGCAAGCTGGGGCTCGACCTCCGCCGGATCGAAATCGACGATGGCGTTGAGCGCTTCATTGCCGGCGGCGATGGCCGTGAGCGCATGCTCGACGGCCTCGCGCGGATCGCGGGTTCCGTCGTTGACGGAGCGGGCGATCTCGATGGCGCTCCAGGGAAACATATCCATCTCCGGCCAAGAGCAACTGGCAAACCGCTAGGACGCCGGGCTGTCGATCTCGACGATCAGCGACGTCTCGAAACAGTAATTGTCCGACAGCGAGGGAGCGCCATAGGTCGCCCGCGCGCCAAGGCCGATCTCCGAGCCGAACACCTCGTCGAAAAGGTCGCTCAGGCCGTTGGTGATCTTGTAGTGCTCGTAGAAATCCGGCGTGCAGGCAACGAAATTGATCGAGCTGACAATGGCGGTGACGCGGTCGAGGTCGCCGATCGCGCGCTTGATGGTGGAGAGGCAGTTGATGCCGGTCTGCCGGGCGGCGCGATAGCCTTCCTCGATGGTCACGTCCTGGCCGAGTCGGCCCGGATAGCGCACCTGGCCATTCTCCATGCCGGCGGAATGGCCCCCCAGATGCAGCACCCGCCCCGTGATGACGAAGGGCTTCATCTTGCCGTAACGCTTGCCGTACTGCCCGGGCCCGGCCATCGGAACCGTGAGGGTGATGCCGAGTTCGTCGAGACGCTGTTCGATCTTCATGACTGGAACCTGCTGGTTGAACGTGTCGAAGGACGATGGGCCGGGCCTACAGGCCGAGTGCGCAACCGTCCTTGCGCGGATCGGAGGCGGCGGCGAGGATCCCGCTCGCGGGATCGCGCCAGATGAGCTGGCCGCCACCGATCATCGCCGGTGACCACTGGGCATCGTGGCCGCGCGACCGCAGGGCGTCGATCAAGCCGGGGTCGGTCCGCCGCTCGACATTGAGCACGCCGCGATAGGCGAAGCTGCGGGGGTGATCGAGCGCCTGCTGCGGATCGAGGCCCAGATCGAGGATGTTCGACAGCAATTCGGCATGGCCGGCGGCCTGGTAGGGACCGCCCATGACGCCGAAGGGCGCGACGCACGCGCCGTCCTTCATCACCATGCCCGGAATGAGCGTATGGAGCGGCCGCTTGCCGCCGGCGATCGCATTCGGGTGGCCGGGCTCAAGGCGAAACTGGGCGCCCCGGTTGTGGAACAGAACCCCCGAACGCGGCGCCATGATCCGGCTGCCGAACGAGTGGAACAGCGAGTTGATGAAGGAAATCGCGTTGCCGTCCTCGTCGATCACGCAGGCATAGACAGTGTCGCGCTGCATGACCTCCGGCCACACGACAGGCTCCGCCGCGTGACTCATGTCGATCCGTGTCCGGGCGAAGTCGGCCCATTGCGGCGACAGCAGCTCCCGGACGGGAGTGGATGCGAAATCGGGATCGCCGAACAGGTGATCGCGGTGGTGATAGGCAAGCTTGGCAAGTTCGGCCAGAACGTGAATCCGGTCGGCCTCGCTCATGCCGGGGTCGGCGAGATCCATCCGGTCCAGCACGTTCAGCATCATGAGCGCCGCGAGACCCTGGCCGCTCGGCGGCAACTCGAGCACGTCGTAGCCCCGGTAGCGTGTCGAAATCGGCGCGACGTAGTCGGCCCGGGCCTCCGCGAAATCCTGCAACGTGTGCAGCCCGCCATGGTCCCGCAGGCAGGCGACCATGTCGGCGGCGACCTCCCCCGTGTAGAAACCGTCATGGCCTTCGCGGGCGATGGTCTCCAGCGTCGCGGCCAGCCGCGGCTGGCGGTGGAGGCTGCCGGCCGGGATGGGGCGGCCCCCGGGCAGGAACACCGACGCCGCCACCGGGTGATCGGCCAGCAGCGGGGCCTCCGTCGACCAGTCGAGGCCCACGATGGGCTGCACCACATAGCCGTCGCGGGCGCAGCGGATCGCCGGCTCCAGCACGGTTTCCAGCGACAGGCGACCATGGTCCGCAAGGAGCTTGCACCAGCCGGCCACGGCCCCCGGAACGGTCACCGAATGCGGCGAGTCGAGCGCCAGTTCCGCGACGCCATGCTGGGCGAACCAGCCCGTGCTGGCCGCCGCCGGGGCACGGCCGGCGCCGCTGAGACCGATCGGCGCGCGCGCGTTGCGCGGCATGTAGAGGGCGAAGCAGTCGCCGCCGATGCCGGTCTGGTGGGGCTCCACCACGCACTGCACCGCGATGGCCGCGATGGCCGCGTCCACGGCGTTGCCGCCCCGGCGGAGCATGTCGATGGCGGTCAGGCTCGCCAGCGGATGTGATGTCGCCGCCGCGGCCCTTGCCGAATACACGATCGAGCGCGTGCGCCCGGCCCCGTCGAGCGGCTTCCGATCCCGATTGTCACTCACGCCAAATCCATCCTCAACCTGCTGCACGCCACCATCCCGCGTCCGGTGGGCAATGCCGAATGTTTCATGTCGTCCGGCGTGCCCGCCGTCCCGCGCCGGCGGCCCGGACGATGGCTGCCGCTCAGCCCAGTTCCGCGCTCAGTTCGCGCAGGCGCGTCGTCTGCGGATTGCGGGTACGGCCGGCCCGCAGGTCCTCGGCGGAGAGGATTTCCACCATCTCGCCATTGCTCATCACGCCGACCCATGGGCACAGATGCGCCACCACCGCGAGATTGTGGCTGACCATCAGATAGGTGAGCTTTCGCTCCTCGCGCAGATCCGCCAGCAGGTTGAGGATCTCCGCCTGGACAGACACGTCCAGCGCGCTGGTAGGTTCGTCGAGCAGCAGCACCGAGGGTTCGGAAATCAGCGCGCGGGCGATCGCCACACGCTGGCGCTGGCCGCCGGAGAGTTGGTGCGGGTAGCGAAAGCGCGCCGCCGCCGGCAGCGCGACATCGGCAAGCACCTGCCGGATCCGCCGGTCGATATCGCCGATCCCCTGCACGAGCAGCGGCTCGCTCAATGCGCGATCCACGGTCTGGCGCGGATGTAGCGACCCGTAGGGGTCCTGGAACACCATCTGCACGCGGCGGAAGAAATCCGGCGGCTTGCCCCGCCCCAGCGGCATGCCGGCGATTTCGAGATATCCGTCCCAGAGATCGTTGAGGCCGGCCAGCGCGCGCATCACCGTCGATTTGCCCGAACCGCTCTCGCCGACGATGCCGAAGCTGCTGCCCTCCGGCACGCGAAAGCTGACGCCGCGCACCGCGTCGTGCGAGCCGAAGCGGACCCGCAGGTCGTCGACGATGATCATGTCGCGGCGGGTATGGCTCATGTCGGCCACCTCATGTCAGCCACGCGGGATCGCGCGCCATCACGGGCAGGCGCGGCCGCGGGTGGGTCAGGCTGGGCATGCAGTCCAGCAGCGCCCTTGTATAGGGATGGCGCGCCTGGCCGAGTTCGCCCGCCGCCAGTTCCTCCACCACGCGGCCGGCATACATGACCGCGACGCGATCGCAGAAATGCCCGACCAGCGGCAGATCGTGGCTGATCAGCATCAGCCCCATATTGCGCCGGGAGACGAGGTCTTCCATCAGCTTGAGGATTTCCGCCTGCACGGAGGCATCCAGCGCGGAGGTCGGCTCGTCGGCGATCAGCAGTTCCGGGTCCGGCGCCAGCATCATGGCGATCATCACGCGCTGGCCCATGCCGCCGGAGAGCTCGTGCGGGTAGGAATCGGCGACGCGCCGGGGATCGCGGATCTGCACCTGCGCCAGCAGGTCGATCGCCGCTTCCTTCGCCTGCCGCCGCGAGCCCTTTCGCCGGTTGCGCCAGGCCTCGGCGATCTGGTCGCCGGCGGTCATGATCGGATTGAGCGAGTATTTGGGGTCCTGCAGGATGAGGCC
Organism: Ancylobacter tetraedralis; assembly: GCF_014195655.1. Taxonomy (GTDB): domain Bacteria; phylum Pseudomonadota; class Alphaproteobacteria; order Rhizobiales; family Xanthobacteraceae; genus Ancylobacter; species Ancylobacter tetraedralis. Next base: position 28,297 of record NZ_JACICD010000012.1, on the reverse strand, counting down.
GGCGCGACGGCCGCGGATCATCCCCATCTGCTTCTCGCTCGCCGAGAGCACGTCGATGCCATCGAAGCGCAGCGTGTCCGCCCGCGTGACCGCCGCCGGTGGCAGCAGGCGCAGCAGCGCCCGCGCGGTGAGGGACTTGCCGCTGCCGCTTTCGCCGACAATGCCCAGCTTCTCCGTGCCGAGCGTCATCGATACGTCGCGGACCGCCGCGTGCATGCCATGCGGCGTCGGGAAGGAAATGTTGAGACCGGAAATTTCCACCAGCATCCGGGTCTCCCTCACCCCTGCCTGGGGTCGAGCACGTCGCGCAGCCCGTCGCCCAAGAGGTTGAAGGCCAGCGAGGCGACGAGAATGGCGATTCCGGGGATCAGCGGAACCCACCACTGGTCGAGGAGGAACCGCCGGGCGGTGGCGATCATGGTTCCCCATTCCGGCGAGGGTGGCTGCGCGCCCATGCCCAGGAAGCCGAGGCTCGCGGCGAAGATGATGATGGCGCTCATGTCCAGCGTGACGCGCACGATGAGCGAACCAAGGCACAGCGGCATGATATGGCGCAGGATGATCCGCCCCGAAGACGCTCCGGTCATGCGCACGGCGGCGATGTAATCCGCATCGCGGATCGTCATGGTCTCGGCGCGCGCCAGCCGGGCATAGGGTGGCCAGGTGGTCAGGGCGATGGCGATCACGGCGCTGGTCATGCCGGGCTGGATCGCGGCCACGAAGGCCAGGGCGAGGATCAGCCGGGGAAAGGCCAGGAATACATCCGTCACACGCATCAGGATGACGTCGGCAGCGCCGCGATAATAGCCGGCGACGCAGCCGACCGCGAGGCCGATCGGCGCCACCAGGACGACCACCGCCAGCACCATGCCGAGCGTGACGCGCGCGCCATAGAGCAGCCGGGAATAGACGTCGCGCCCCAGTTCGTCGGTTCCGAGCCAGTGCTGTGTCGAGGGGGGCAACAGCCTCTGGCCGAGATTCTGCGTCACGGGATCATGCGTGGCGAGCAGCGGGGCGAGGATCGCACACGCCAGCAGCGCGATCACCGTGGCGAGGCCGTAGAGGGCCGGCTTGTTCGCGCGAAAATCACACCAGAGGCGATAGCGGCGCCCCCACGCCGCCTGCGCGCGCGATTGCGGACTGTCGCTCAGCAGCCATGCCCTGTCGAAGAGTCTACCGATCATACGCGTGGGTCCAGCACTCGATAGGCGACGTCGGCGAGCAGGTTCAGCACCATGTAGACGAAGCCGACCAGCAGCGTTGCGCCAATCACCGCATTCATGTCCGCGTTGAGCAGGGACACCGTCAGGTACTGGCCAATTCCCGGCCAGCTGAAGATCATCTCGGTGACCACGGCGCCTTCCAGCAATCCGGCATAGGTCAGCGCGAGCACGGTCGCGAGGCGCACCGCAATGTTGCCGAAGGCGTGACGCCAGATGACCCGCGCCGGAGACAGTCCCTTTGCCCGCGCCGTGATGACATATTCCCCGGCGAGCGCGTCGATCATGAAGGCGCGGGTCATGCGCGAGATATAGGCCATCGAGAAATAGGCCAGCACCGCCGCCGGGAGCATCAGATGGGAGAGGGCATCCCAGAACACATCCGCATCGCCGGCGATCAGTGCATCGACCGTCAGGAAGCCGGTGACGGTGGGGGTCATTCCCACATAGGCAACACCGACGCGGCCCGTTCCGGGCGCCCAGCCCAGCCATGCATAGAAAACCAGCAACGAGATCAGCCCCAGCACCGGGATCGGGATGGAATGGCCGACGATGGAGAAAACCCGGACAAACTGGTCGAGCCGAGAATTGCGGCGCACCGCCGAGAGCACACCGAGCGGAATGCCGATGAGGGTAGCGAAGATCATCGCGGTGGTGCCGAGCTCCACCGTCGCCGGAAAATACAGCTTGATGTCGTCGACGACGAGGTTGGACGTCATCACCGAACGTCCCAGATCGCCACGGAAAAGGTGAGTCAGGTAGATCCAGAACTGGACGGGAAGCGGCTTGTCCAGCCCGAGCTCGATCCGCATGCGCTCCACCAGTTCCGGGCGGGCATGATCGCCGAGAATGGTCAGCACCGGATCGATCGGGATCACGCGGCCGATGAAGAACGTCACCAGCACAAGGCCGAACAGGGTGATCGCCAGGCTGGAGACGGTTGCCCCCAGCCTGGCCAGTGTCCGCGCGGGCGAATGCCGCTGCATGGCGCTCCGCCTCACGCTTTGCGGATATCGGCGTACTGGGTGAAGCCGGTCTGCGGGCCGATCACGAAACCGGAAACGCCCTTGCCCATCACCGCCGACGCGATCTTCTGCAGCAGCATGGCGAAGGGCGCGCGCTCGGCGAATTTCAGCTGCATCTCGCGATACATCGCCATGCGCTTGGTATTGTCGCGTTCCTTGCTGGCCGCGAGCGACATGTCGTTCAGCTCCTTGTCGACATAGTGGCTGCGCCACGCCATGAGCCTGAGCTTGCCGTCGTCGCTGTCGTCCGGATTTTCGCAGAATGCCTGGCTATTGGAATAGGGGTCGAAATAGTCGGTGCCCCAGGGCAGCAGCGCCAGCTGGTGGCCGCGCTTGCGGGACTTCGTCATGACCTGGCGCATCTCGCCGGACACCAACGTCACCTTGATCCCGATATCGGCGAGGTCGGCCTGCACCGCCTGTCCGATATCGGCATAGGGCGCGGAGGAGGGCACGTCCATGGTGACTTCGAAGCCGTTGGCGAAGCCGGCTTCCGCCAGCAGTTGCTTGGCCTTCGCGACATCTTTCTTGAACAGGCGGTCGGTCATTCCCCCCGGCAGACCCGGTGGCAGGAACCCCTGCGCGACCGAATACATGTTCGGCGTGATGTTCATGGCGATGCCGTCATAGTCGATCGCCCATTTGATCGCCTGATGAACCTGGGTCTTCTGCAGTTCCGGCATGGACTGGTTCATCGTCACATAGACGGAAACCGCCTGCCCGGAGGAGACGACCGTGAGGTCCTTGTCCGCGCGCGCCTTCTTCAGCAGGTCCGGCGTCAGGTTGCGGGCGATGTCGGCATCGCCCTTCTGCAGCATCAGCAGCTGGGCCGACGGATCGGGCACATGGCGGATGAAGATCCGGCGCGGCTGGTCCGGCTTGCCGGAATGCGGATTGGCGTCGAGCGTGACATGGTCGCTCGCCACCCATTCCACCATCTGGTAGCCGCCCGCGCCGGCGGAGTGCACCTTGAGCCAGCCATTGCCCATGTCGCCATCGACCTCGTGGGCGAGCGCCGTCGCCTTCTCCACCACGCCGCCGATCGGCGCGGTGAGGCAGAACAGCAGGAAGCTCGGCGCGACGGCGGTCGGCAGCTTCATCACCAGCGTCGTGTCGTCCGTCGCCTTGATGAGGTCGTCGACATTGCCCTTGGTATAGCCGAACTGCGCGAGAATGAACGCCGGCTGCTTGTCGAGCTTGATGGCGCGCTGGAAGGAGAAGGCGGCGTCTTCCGCGGTCACGGCCTTGCCGGACGCAAACCTGGCATCCGTCTTCAGCTTGAAGACGAAGGTGGTGCCGTCCTCGCTGACGGTCCAGGATTCCGCGAGATCGCCGACGACCTTGGTGTTGTCCGCAAGGTCCGGCGAGACCAGGCCGCGATAAAGGTTGGGCACCACTTCGAGATTGGTGATCTCGTAGGCTTCGGCCGGGTCGAAGCCGCTGACCAGATCGTCGATCTGCTTGGCCATGACGACGACGCCCTTGGGCGTGCCGGCCATGACCGCGCTGGTCCTGAAGACTTCCGAGGCGAGAATTGGACTGGCAGCGGTGAGAGTCAGCAAGGTACGGCGCGTCAACATGTTAGTGTTCCCGTCTCTGTTTGAAGGGATTCAACCACGTCGGAATGCCGGCGTGAAGGTCCGGAATGATCATAATTTATGAAATACGAACTTTTGTTTGCTTATACGATGGGCATGGCGCCCCCCTGAGGGCACCCGGAAAACCATGCGCCAATCGGGTTCTGGCCTGCCTTCCCACGCGCACTCACTGGCGCGTCTCCGGTGGGCCAGCCCTGTCGAAGCGCTGGATATTCTGCGAGAAAAGGCAGACGCTTAGAGAGCCCGCCGCCGCCAGATCGATCCGTCAGGCGAGGCCGACATCTGCAGCAAAACGCAGGATCGCCCGCTCCAACCCCTCGACGATCATGTTCACTTCCGCCCGACCGGCGGTGAGCGGAGGGCCGAACTCGACGACCTGATAGGTGCGCACCAGAACACCTTCGTCGCGCATGTAGTTCGTCATGCGAACCGCCATCTGGTCTTGCGGACGGAAAGGCTCGCGCGTCTGCTTGTCGCGCACCAGTTCCACGCAGGCCAGCAGGCCGCGTCCGCGCACATCGCCGACCAGCGGCAGCTTGCGCAGCGATTCCAGCCCGTCCAGCAGGTACCGGCCCATGTCGCGCGAATTCTCGACCAGCTTCTCGCGCTGCACGATCTCGATGTTCTTCAGTGCGGCGGCCGCCGCCACCGCATGGCCGCCGAAGCTCAGGACATGGTTCAGCCCGGCCTCGCGCCCGCTCGCCTGCTCGAAACGGGCGGAGACGCGCGTGCTGGCAATGGCGGCGCCCATCGGCACATAGCCGCTGGTCAACCCCTTCGCCACGGTCATGATGTCCGGCACCACGCCCCACTGCTCGCAGGCGAACATGCTGCCGGTGCGGCCGAAGCCGTTGATGACCTCGTCGATGATCAGCAGCACGCCGTATTTGTCGGCGATCGCACGCAGCATCGGCAGGTAGTCGTCCGGCGCCGGATAGATGCTGGCGGCGGCGGGAACGGGTTCGGCGATGATGGCGGCGACGGTTTCCGGCCCCTCGTGCAGGATGGCCTTTTCGATCATGCTGGCGCAGAGCGTGTTGCAGCCCGGGCGCGACAGGCCATACTCGCAGCGATAACAATTATTGTGCGGGACATGCACGCAGCCCGGCACCAGCGGGCCGAAGATCTTGTTGTTGAAGTCGTGGCTCGCGCCGCTGATGCTCATCGCATACTGGGTTGAGCCATGGTAAGAGCCGCGCCGGCTGATGATCTTGGTGCGCTTCTGGTCGCCGCCGAGCCAGTGATACTGCTTGGCGATCTTCACCGCCGTCTCGACCGCTTCGGATCCGCCGGAGGTGAAGAACACCCGGTCCAGGTCCCCGGGCGCCAGATCCGCGACCACGCCGGCCAGCTTCACCGTCGCCGGCGCCACGAAATTATAGGGCGAGACATAGGCGAGTTCGCGAGCCTGCTCGGCCATGGCATCGGCGATCTCCCCGCGCCCGTGACCGACATTGGTGACAAACGCCCCGCCGGAAAGACCGTCCAGGTAGCGCCGCCCGTCTTCGTCGATGAGATAGCAGCCTTCGCCCTTGCTGAAGACCGTCAGGCCCCCTTCCGCGCGAAGGGATTGCGGGCTCGTGGCATGGAACCAGACATGTTTGAGGGCTTCGGCGGCTACGGTCATGGATGCGCTCCCTTATGACCCGTTTGTTCAGAAGATCAGTCGTTATCGCGAGGTCTCGGGAACGGCGCCGATCCCGGCCGCCGTCGTTCCCGCGCCGGATGACAGCCCCGCGTTATGCCGGGTGGTCTCCAGCCAGGCCATCAGCCAATCCGTATAGCTGGTGGCCACGAACAGCATGTAGCCGCCCCCCTCGAGGGCGAGCAGCAGGACGGGAACGCGGGCGCACAGCGTCGCCGCGACCCGGCCGGTGGGGAACCGGCGTGGGTCGAGGTCAAGCTCGACGCCTCGCTCCAGCACGGCCCGCGCGCCCGCTCCCCCAAGGGAAATGGGCTGCCAGGCGTGGCTGACGTCGACCAACCGCCCCCCGGCCATGGCGAGGGCGGCGAGGGCGCTAGGCTCCCGCCAGCGCGACATGTCGGCGGCCCGGACCAGCCGGCGTTCAGGCGACAGCACGAGGATGTCGGCGCCGTCGGCGAGGCCGCGCAGCATGTCGGACAGGCCGGCGCTCCACGCGTCCTCGCGCGCCACTACCTCAATGAGCGCCGCCGGCGGTTGGCGGGCGATATGACAGCCATCAGCCACGGAGCCTCTCCCCGTCCGGATCGATGAATACGGGATTGCAGATCGTCACCGGCACCATCTCGTTGGTCAGCGGCGAGGCCGCGATGCGCGTCTCGCCCATGGCCGCCCGCCCGCCCGCGACCAGCGCCAGCGCGATCCAGCGATCGAGCGCGGGGCTGAAGGTGACCGAGGCCACATGCCCGTCCAGCGGCACGGGGACGGGCACGGCGGCATCGCGCACGATCTGCGCGCCGCGCGGAATGGCCTGGGCGCGATCGACCGCCATGAGGCCGACGAGCTGCTTGCGGTCGCTCGCCGTGAAGGCCGGGCGCCCGAGCGAACGCCGGCCGATGAACTCCTTCTTGCGGCTGATCATCCGCCCGAGGCCGAGATCGTCGGGAAGCGTGCGGCCGTCGGCCTCGAAGCCCGGCACGAACAGCCCTTTCTCGATGCGCAGCGTCATCATGGCCTCCGTGCCATAGGGCATCAGTCCGAAGGCGTCGCCGGCGGCGGCGATCGTCGTCCACATGGCGTGCGCGTCGCCGGAAGCGGTGTAGATCTCGTAGGCCCGTTCGCCGGAGAAGCTGACCCTCAGGACACGGGCCTCGATCCCGGCGAGCCGGCCTTCCGCCACGCTCATGAAGGGCAGGGCGGCGTTGTCCACCGCGAAGTCGGGATCGAGAGCCGCCAGTAGTTCGCGCGCGCGCGGACCGGCGATCGCCATGGCCCCCCATTGTTCCGTCACCGGCGTGATGGTGACATCGAGATCGGGCAGGTCGACCTGCCGGGCGCGCTCGAGATGTGCCAGGATCCGCTCGGCATTGCCGGTAGTGGTGGTCATGAACCAGCGGTCGGCGCTCAGCCGGGTGGTGGTGCCGTCATCCATCACCGCGCCGTCCTCGCGCAGCATCACGCCGTAGCGACAGCGACCGGGCTGGAGGGTCGACCAGCCATTGATGTAGACGTGATCGAGCAGCCGCGACACGTCCGGCCCCTGCAGATCGATCTTTCCAAGCGTCGAGACATCGGTGATGCCGACATGGCGGCGGACATTGCCCGCCTCGCGGATGACCGCCTCCACCTCGCTTTCGCCGGGGCGCCGGTAGAGCTGGGGTCGGCGCCAGCTGCCGACATTGGCGAGGACAGCGCCCTGCTCTTCGTGCCATCCGTGCATCGGCGTCGTGCGCGCCGGGCTGAAGAGGGTGCCGACGAAGGGCCCGGCCATGGCTCCGAAGGTGACGGGCGAGAAGGGCGGGCGCGGCCGGCTGTTGCCGATCGCCGCCGCAGGCTTGCCTTGGGCGGCGGCGATGATGTCAACGCCGTTCAGCCCGACCAGCTTGCCCTGGTCGGTCCCCATGCCCAGTGTCGTGTAGCGCTTGACATGCTCGATGGAGCGATAGCCTTCCCGCACCGCGAGGCCGAGATCGGCCGCCGTCACATCATTCTGAAGATCGACGAACTGCTTCGGGGCCGTGTTCACGGGAGCGAGCGGCGCCGGCGCGGCGCCTGACGGCAGAGTGTATGTGTTGCCCGCCGCGACGGCACGCGCGGAGGCGAGACAATCGGCCATCTCGAACAGGCCGGCGCACGCGCCCGCCGCCGCCATGCCGGTGGAAACGCGCCCATCCCAGGATTGCGCATCCGGCACGAGGGCGCCGATGCGCTCCTCATGGCGCAACCGGCCGCCGGCATGGGTGAACAGATGTGCCGCCGGGCTCCAGCCGCCCGCGGTGAGGATGAGATCGCAGGGCAACGACTTCGCAGCCGCAGGTTGGCCGACCGGATGCACGACGCAGCCGGTCACGCGACGGCGTCCCGTGCTGCGCGCGATCATGTGACCCGGCAGATGCCGGATTCCCGCCGCCCGGCACCGGGCAGTCCGCTCATCGTCGACCGCCGCGCGCGCATCGACGATCGCCTCGATGGCGACCCCGGCGCTGTGCAGATCGAATGCGGCCTCGTAGCCGCTGTTATTGTTGACGTAGAGCACGCAACGGCGCCCCGGCACGGCAGCGTGCCGATGGAGATAGGCCTGCGCGGCGCTGGCCAGCATGACCCCCGGCCGGTCATTGGCGCCGAACAGCAAGGGTCGCTCGAACGCGCCCGTGGCGAGGATGATACGGTCGGCATCGACGATCCAGCGGCGGAGCCGTACCGGGCCCGAGACCTCCTCGATGAGACAGACCCGATTGCCGTCGTAATGGCCATAGGCAGTGCTGCGCGCAAGAAGCGTGACCTTGCCGCTGGCCCGCAGCCTCGTCACGACACTGGCCACCCAGTCGCCATAGGGCTGACCCTCGACAAGGGCGGTCTCCACGGTGCCGAGGCCACCGAACGCCTCCTGCTCGTCGACGATGAGAATGTTCTCGACATGGTCCAGCGCCGCCGCCGCCGCCGCGAGACCCGTGACGCCGGCGCCGATCACCAGGAGGTGGGTGTGACGGTGCACGGTCTCGTAGGCGTCGGGATCCGGCTCCGCCGGTGCCCGGCCCATGCCCGCGGCGCCCCGGATCAGCTTTTCGTAGAGCGGCCAGGCGGAGACCGGCCATTTGAAGGTCTTGTAGTAGAAGCCGGATGGGATCAGTGGTGCGATGAGGTCGTTGACCGCCATCAGGTCGAAGCCGACCGACGGCCAGCAGTTCTGGCTTCGCGCCACCAGCCCCGGCACCAGCCGAACCTGCGTCGCCTTCACGTTCGGCTCGCGCCGGGCGCCTTCCCCCACCTCGACGAGTGCGTTCGGCTCATCCGCGCCATAGGCGACAAGGCCGCGCGGGCGGTGGTACTTGAAGCTGCGGGCCAGAATATCGACGCCGTTGGCTATGAGGGCGGAGGCCAGCGTGTCGCCCTCATAGCCGACAAAACGGCGCCCGTTGAAGCTGAATTCGATCGGCCGGGCGCGGTCGATCCGCCCGCCCGTCGCTGCGCGCCAGCCACTCATGCCCCGGCCTCGCTCAGGAAATCGTTGGTGCGGGTGTCCCGGCGGGCGGCGAACCAGCGCCGGCAACCCGCCGCGTGGAACCACAATTCGCGGTGCGCGCCTGCCGGATTGTCGCGGCGATAGACATAATCGTTCCATTCCGCGTCCGGTGCGGAAGGTGCATCGAGAGGAAGCGAGGCGACTGGCCGCGAGAGGTCGGCGCCTCCATAACTGAATTCGGCCATCGCGCGCGGGCCGCAACAGGGGCAGGGAATGCGCATGGATCAATGCATCCAGGGGCTGGAGCCGGAGCCGCGTTCGTCGAGCAGGTCGCCCGCGTCGAAGCGTTCCAGCGTGAAGCGGGTGGCAACCGGGTGAGGCTGGTCAGTGGCCACCAGATGCGCCAGCGCCGTGCCGGCGGCCGGCGTGCCCTTGAAGCCGCCATAGCACCAGCCACCGTTGAGATAGAGACCGGCCAGCGGAAGGCGGGTGATGATCGGACTGCCATCCATGGACATGTCGACCGTGCCGCCCCAGCTGCGCATCATCCGCAGGCGGCGGATGGAGGGAAACAGCGCCACCGCGGATTCGACGACATGGTCGAGCGTATGCGGGTCGCCGCGCTGGGCATAGGAGTTGCTGCCGTCAATGTCGCCTCCCATCACCAGTTCGCCCTTGTCGGACTGGTTGATATAAACGTGCAAGGCCCCGGAGACGGCCACCACGTCCAGCATCGGCTTCACCGGCTCGGACACCAGTGCCTGCAGGACATGGCTTTCCATCGGCAGCCTCAAACCCGCCATGGCGGCGAGCCGGCCGGAATCGCCGGCGACGCAGATCGCCACCTTGTCGGCGGAAATCAGCCCGCGCGTCGTCTCCACGCCGGTGACACGGTCACCCTCACGGCGCAGCGCCGTCACCTCGCAGTTCTGGATGATGTCGACGCCGCGCGTATCCGCGGCACGGGCATAGCCCCAGGCCACCGCGTCGTGGCGGGCCGTGCCGCCGCGCTTCTGGATCAGCCCGCCAAGGATGGGAAAGCGCGCCTGCGGCGACAGGTCGAGCCCCGGCATCAGCCGCCCGAGATCCTCGCGCGACAGCAGCTCGGCATCGACGCCATTCAGCCGCATCGCATTGCCGCGCCGGTGCAGTGCCGACAATTCCGCGTTGCTGTGCGCGATGTTCACCATGCCGCGCTGGCTGAACATCACGTTGAAGTTCAGATCGGCGCTGAGCCCCTCCCACAGCTTCAGGGAGTGCTCGTAGAAGTGCGAATTGGCCGTGAGAAGGTAGTTGGAGCGCACGATGGCGGTGTTGCGCCCCGTGTTTCCGCCGCCGATCCACCCCTTTTCCAGCACCGCGACATCGGTGATGCCGTAGGTCTTGGCGAGATAATAGGCCGTTGCAAGCCCATGTCCGCCACCACCGATGATGACCACCTGATAGCGCGCGCGTGGCTCCGGCGCGCGCCAGGCGGCCGGCCAGGAACGGTGGCCCGTGAGCGCCTGACGGGCCAGCGAGAGGGCGGAATAGCCGGTCATGCCGCGATGTCCGGCAGCAGGACGGCGGGGTCGTAGGCGAAGAGGGCGGGCGAGCCTCCGGTGTGAAGGAAAACCACCGTCTCCTGCCTGCCGATGCGACCGCTGCGGATCTGGTCGATCAACCCGGCCAGGCACTTGGCCGAATAGACCGGGTCAACGAACACGCCCTCCAGTCGCGCGAGAAGGTGGATCGCCTCGCGCGCGGCTTCCGTCGGCGCGCCGTAATGGGCGCCGATCTGGTCGTCGATCAAGGTCAACGCCTGCGCCGCCGGCACATGCGGCAGACCCAGCACCTCGCGCGCCTCCACCGTCTCCGCCGTCACCTTGTCGAGGAGATAGTCGGTCCTGCGGCTGACGCTGACACCGGTGACGTGGTACCCGGGGTTCAGGTTGCACTCGCCGAGCGCGAGGCCGGAATAGGTGCCGCCCGAGCCGACGGCGACGAAGAGGTGCTCCGGCGCGATGTCGTTCTCGGCGAACTGCGTCATCATCTCGGCGGTCGCCATGATGTAGCCGGCCATGCCCTGCGGGTTGGAGCCGCCCAGCGGCATGATCATCGCCCGGCGCCCCTCGCGCGCGAGCCGCGCGGCAAGATCCTCGATCACCGTTCCGAAATCCCAGCGCGGTTCGGTCTCGACCAGATGGACCTGCGCGCCGAGCAGGTAATCGAGCAACAGGTTGCCGCAGATCGGATGCGGCTCTCCCGGCACGCCGCCCAGCACCAGCTCGATGCGCAGGCCCGCCCGCGCGCCCATGGCGGCGGCGATCCGGGCGAGATTCGACTGGTAGCCGCCGCACACGATGACGGTATCGTAGCCCTCGGCGACGGCCCGTCCCAGGATGAATTCCAGCTTGCGGACCTTGTTGCCACCAAGGCCGGCGGCGGTGAGATCGTCCCGCTTGATGAAAATGCGCGGACCGCCCAGATGGTGGGAGAGGGCATGCGCCTCTTCCAGCGGGGTGGGCCCATGCATAGCGCGCAGGCGAGGCAGGGTTTCGAGGCGAGAGACGATGTCGGCGGCAGTGGACATTTTCAGGCTTTCGCGACCGAGATCGTCTGGATATCGGTATAGCTGACGAGCCCCCAGCTTCCGTTCTCGACACCGATACCGGACCATTTGTGCCCGCCTACCGGTGCGATCGGCAGGAGGGTGAGGTGCTGGTTGACCCACACGGTGCCGCAGTCCATTTCACCGGCCAGTTCGGTGGCACGCGCGACATTGCCGCTCCACACCGACCCCGACAGGCCGAAATGCGTCGCATTGGCGCGCTCGAGCACCTCGGCTTCGTCGCGGAACGTCAGGATGGGAAGCAGCGGGCCAAACTGCTCTTCCGCCACCAGCCGCGCATCGTCATCGAGACCGGTGACGAGCTGGGGCGCCAGGAAGTAGCCGTTGGCGTTGGGCAGGGCGGCTTCGCCGAGCAGCACACCGCCAGCGGCACGCGCCTCCTGCGCCAGTTCCTGCACGCGGGCGAATTGCGGGGCGGTGGTCAGCGGCCCGAGATCGACACCCTCGTCCAGTCCATTGCCGACGCGGGTTGCCGCGATGCGGGCGAGCAGCGCCTGCTGGATCGGCTGACAGACGCTCTCATGCACGTAGAGCCGCTTGATGGCGCAACAGACCTGCCCGGTGTTCTGGAACGCACCCCAGAACAGCTTGTCGGCGATCGCTTCCGGGTCGACATCCTCCAGCACGATGGCGGCATCGTTGCCGCCGAGTTCGAGCGTCACGCGCTTCAGATCGTCGGCCGCGGCGCGGGCCACGCTCTTGCCGGCCTCCACCGAGCCGGTGAGCGAAATCTTGCGGATGGCTGGATGCACCGCCAGCGCGCGCCCGAGCGCATCGCCGCCGGAGACGATGGCGAGCACGCCGGCCGGGATCACATCCTGAAGAAGGGCGCCCAGCCGCAGCGTCGAGAGCGGGGTGAAGGGCGAGGGCTTCAGGACGATGGCATTGCCGGCCAGCAGGGCCGGCGCGATCTTCCACACCGCCGAGATGACCGGATAGTTCCACGGCGCGATGCCGGCGACCACCCCGAGGGGGCGGCGATGGACCGAGATGTGCTGGGCGTCGTCGTCGCGGATCACTTCGACGGGCAGCTCGAGGCCGGCGGTGTGTTCGAACCAGCGCGCCGCGCCCATCACTTCGCCGATCGCCTTGGGCAGCGGGCGCCCCTGCTCGCGGCAGATGAGCCGACCGACCTCTTCCGCGTGCGCCCGCAGCTTTTGCGCGCAGGCGAGCAGCACCTGGCGGCGACGGGAAATGTCCCGCGACCACGGGACGAAGGCGCGCGCCGCCGCGTCGATCGCCTCGTCCAGCTGGGCCGGGCTGCAATCGGGCGCCGAGGCGAAGGCCTCGCCGGTGGCCGGATCGATGACATCGAATGAATCGCTCGCACCGGCCAGGCGCCCGGCGATCAGCATTGCCTCACTCATTCCGCTCGTTCATCCCGTGACAGATAGGGGCCGTTCATAGGAAAACATAGTCATGATGAACATATGTTCGCAATAGCTAATTTTATCGGCGATGCGCTCTCTCCGGCCGCCAGCCAGCGGCGGCTCGCTGGCGGTGCGCGATCCGCCACCCGCCGGGTCGCGGCGCCGCCGCCTAGCGTTCAGAGGCGCGCCATGCCGACCGTCTTGCCTCTCACGCGTTGGCCGGCGGGGCCGGCGCCGCGAAAATCCTGCTCTGTCGCAGTGAAGCTCAATGTATCTATTGCGAACTTTTATTCATTATGCGAACTTCAGGGCCCTTGGGACCGCGCCTGTGAGCGCTTTCCGCTGCCCTGTGGTGCCTCCCGCGCCGCGGGTGAGCGGATCTCCACAGGGGCAGCCGGAGCGGCCACTGGCCGCCGCCCCTCGCGCATGTTCGAACATTCGTTCGGCATTTGCACGTTTCATTGACGCGATCCTGGATCGCGGACGGATGTGAGGAATCCAGCGCTATGATGAGCCGAGAGCAGAATGACCTGATCACCCGGACAGGGCCCCAGGATCCCGCCGGCAAGCTGATGCGCATGTACTGGCAGCCTGCCGCGCTGATCGAGGAGCTGCAGGGCGAGCGGCCGATCCGCCCGGTCAGGCTGCTCGGCGAGAACTTCGTGCTGTTCCGCGACGAGGCGGGGCGCTACGGCCTGATCGACCGCGACTGCCCGCATCGCGGCGCCGACCTCGCCTTCGGGCGGCTGGAGAATGGCGGCCTGCGCTGCGCCTTCCATGGCTGGCTGTTCGACGTCGAGGGCAGCTGCCTGGAAACACCGGCCGAGCCCGCCAATTCCAGGCTCTGCGCCGGCATCCGGCAGCGCGCCTATCCCGTTGTCGAGAAGAGCGGGGTGCTCTGGGCCTATCTCGGCGAAGGCACGCCCCCGGCCTTTCCCGAGATAGACTGCTTCACCGCCCCCGGCACCCATACCTTCGCCTTCAAGGGCATGATGAACTGCAACTGGCTGCAGGCGCTGGAGGTCGGCATTGACCCGGCGCACGCCTCCTTCCTGCATCGCTTCTTTCACGACGAGGATCCGTCGGCGTCCTATGGCAAGCAGTTCCGTGCCTCTTCCGCCGATAGCGACCTGCCGATGACCCGGATCCTGCGCGAATACGACCGGCCGATCATCAATGTCGAGAAGACCGAATATGGCCTGCGTCTGATCGCGCTGCGCCAGATCGATGAGGAACGCACCCATGTGCGGGTGACCAACCAGCTGTTTCCACACGGCTTCGTCATTCCGATGAGCGCGGAAATGACGATCACCCAGTGGCACGTGCCGATCGACGACGAAAACTGCTACTGGTACGCGATCTTCACCAGCTTCTCGGCACCGGTCGACAAGCAGAAGATGCGCGACCAGCGCCTCGAACTCTACGCGCTGCCGGACTACGTCTCGCGCCGCAACAAGGCGAATGACTACGGCTTCGATCCGCACGAGCAGGCGAACGAGACCTATACGGGGATGGGCCTCGACATCAACGTGCACGACCAGTGGGCGGTGGAATCGATGGGCGCCATCCAGGACCGCACGCGCGAGCATCTCGGCCAGTCGGACAAGGCCATCATCCAGTATCGCCGCCTGCTGCGGCAGGAGATCGAGAAAGCGGTGTCGGGTTCCGCCCTGCCGCTGCTGGTCCTCGACGGGGCGCACGCGCGCAGCATTCAGGGCCCGGCGACGATGGACGGCATCGGCCCCACCGCCGGCTGGGAAATCTACTGGATGGAGGTCGACGTGAAGCGTCGCCGGGGCGCGCCATGGGCCGCGCCGGTACCGGCGGAAATCGCCGCCCGGGTTCCCCACCTCTCCGCGGCCCAGTGACGGCCGGCATGCCTGCCAGGGAAACGATATCGTGACCTTTGTTGAACGCCACGGGCTTCAAAGCGTGGAGCGTCGGGACGCCGCCCGGCGTGTCGCCGACATCGTCCGGAGCCAGAAGCTTGAACTGGTCCGTCTGTCCTTTCCGGACCAGCACGGCATCCTGCGGGGCAAGACGCTCGTTGCCGCAGAGGCCCTGAAAGCGCTCGACGACGGGTGCACCCTGACGACATCGATGTTCGCCAAGGACACCTCGCACCGCTCGGTGTTCCCGGTTTTCTCGGCGAATGGCGGCTTCGGCATGCCGGAGATGCAGGGCGCGGCGGACGCGCTGATGATCCCCGATCCCGGCAGCTTCCAGGTTCTCCCCTGGGCCGAGAAAACCGGCTGGCTGCTGTGCGACGCCTATTTCCAGAACGGCCAGCCGGTGCCCTTCGCCACCCGCCATCTCTATCGCAAGGTCCTGCAGGATCTCGCCGCGCGCGGGTACGACTTCGTGGCGGGGCTGGAAGTGGAATTCCACGTCTTCAAGATCGACGACATCCACATGCGGCCGGCCGACGCCGGACAGCCGGGCACGCCGCCATCGGTCAGCCTGCTCTCGCACGGCTACCAGTACCTGACGGAGCAGCGCTTCGACCAGATCGCCCCGGTGCTCGACATCATCCGCCGCGATGTACAGGCGATGGATCTGCCGCTGCGGTCGGTGGAAATCGAGTTCGGTCCCAGCCAGTGCGAATTCACCTTCCAGCCGACGGTGGGCCTGCTGCCGGCCGATCTCATGGTTCTGTTCCGCAGCGCGGTGAAGCAGATCTGTCACCGCCATGGCTATCACGCCACCTTCATGTGCCGTCCGAAGATCGCGAACGTAGTGTCCTCGGGCTGGCATCTACACCAGTCGCTGGTGGACCGCGCCACCGGAGAGAACGCGTTCATGCCGCGTGAGGGCGGGACGTTGCTCTCGCCGGAGGGACAAGGCTATCTCGCCGGCCTGCTGGATCACGCGGAAGCCGCGGCGGTGTTCAGCACGCCGACGATCAACGGCTACAAGCGCTACCGCTCCTTCTCGTTGGCGCCGGACCGCGCGGTATGGGCGCGCGATAATCGCGGAGCGATGATCCGCGTGCTGGGCGGGCCCGGGGACCGCGGCACGCGACTGGAGAACCGCGTCGGCGAGCCGGCCGCCAATCCCTATCTCTACATGGCATCGCAGATACTGGCCGGCATGGACGGCGTGACGCGCCGGCTCGACCCCGGCCCGTCGGCGGACGTGCCCTATGAAGCCTCGCGCCCACCCCTCCCGCGGACGCTGGCGCAGGCCGTCGCCGCGCTCGACGCGAACGCCTTCTTCCGTGAGGCCATGGGCGACACCTTCGTCGACTACTACGTGCACATCAAGAATGCGGAGATCGCCCGCTTCGATGCCGAGGTGTCGGATTGGGAACACCGGGAGTATTTTGAGATATTCTGACGAGATATGCGGCGAGCGGCGCCTTGCGCCGATGACATGCGTCGCCTCCCGTCGCAATGCCTCGCCTGGGCCTGGGCCTGGGCCTGGGCCTGGGCCTGGGCCTATCGGATGCTCACGAAAGACAAAGGTTTGTCCGCGATCCTCGATCGTGACATTGACGGATGGCTGGAAAGGCCGGAATCGACCCGGCGTCCGGTGCAGGCTCACGATGGAACGCTGAGGGGGGCACGAGGCATGCTTGACGACACTGCGACCGCTGACGACAGGCCCCGCGACTTCGTGGCGTCGCTGGAGCATGGGCTCAGCGTGCTCATGAGCTTCGACGCCGCCAATGCGAACATGAGCCTGTCCCAGGTTGCCGACCGTACCGGCATGTCCCGCGCCGGCGCCCGGCGTTACCTGCTGACCCTTGCCCATCTGGGCTTCATCGCGCGGACCGGGCGCTCCTTCCGGCTGACGCCGAAGGTCCTCAGCCTCGGCTATTCCTATCTCTCGGCCTTGCCGTTCTCGGCGTTCGCGATGCCGCTTCTGGAGGAAGCGAGCGCGGCCTCTGAGCAGACGGTGGCGCTGGCGGTGCGGGACGGCGCGGAATCGGTCTACACGGCCCGCGCCATTGCCCAGCGCGCGCTGGCCGTCACGGTGCCGGTGGGACGCCGCCTTCCGCTCATTTCCACATCGACCGGCCGGGCGATGCTCGCCTTCGATACGGCGGAGGCGATCGATCGATTGATCGAGAACGACCATCCCGTGCTGCTGACCGACAAGACGACGGTGGATCCGCAGCTCCTCCGGCGCGAGCTCGAACTGGTGCGCAGCCGCGGCTACGCGCTGGTCGAGCAGGAGGTCGAGGTGGGCGTGCGCTCGCTGGCGGTGCCGTTCTTCGACAGTCAGCAGAAGGTGGCGGGAGCGGTGACGGCGCTCACCAGCATGAGCGCGGTATCGACCCGCCAGCTGCTGTCGGACATCTTCCCGATCGTGCGCCATGTGGCGACGGAACTGGAATCGGCTCTCAAGGCCGGTCGCGGCGACATTCTCACCTGACCTGAACCGCACTGCCGGGGTGGAGCGAACTCTGGGGCTACGTGAAAGTGCCGCCGCCAAAGAGAACGGTGCCGGGGGTGGGATGCCGTGGCATCTCTTCGCGCCGCCCATGGTTGCGCCGGATCACATTCCAGATGAATGCCGCCGGATGCCGGTTCGGTGAAAACATGCGCAGTGTGCCGCCAGCACTTCCAAAGACTGCGCCTTTCGACACGCGAGCCGCAATCTCGTCACGGGCTGCGGCCGGCACGTCGCTGGAGAATGGGACGTTGGGAGCGGCCCTCTGAATGGGGGAGGGCGGTACCGCCATGCAAGCGTCGCGCGCCGTCGCCCGGTTCAGATGCAGCGCAAGGTCGCCCGCCTCCGCGCTTGCGCGCACCCACGGGCGAGTTGCCGGCATGTATCTGTATGAAGACAACCATTCCGATAAGCCAAGAATATAAGTCCAAGGACAACGCCGAGCCGACATTGCGGGCGTGATCCGAAAGGGGGACGCCGCGCTCAGGGTGTTCGCACACCGATCCAGGCGTCCCGCACCTGATTGTAGTGAACCTGGGGATTGTAGAGCGCGACCTTCAGGCCCAGCTCGCGAGCGTTCAATTGCCCCACGGCGGCCAGCAGGGAATAGGAGGCGACAACGCGATCCCTTTCGGCGGTCACCAGGCTGGAGCGCGCGTTGAAGAGCGAGGTCTGCGCGTTCAGCACGTCAATGGTGGTGCGCTGGCCGACGCGCCACTCCTCGCGCACGCCGCGAAGCGCGATTTCATTGGCGGCGACCGAGACCTGCGCCGAGGTAATGGCGTCGCGCGCCGCCCGAAGCGCGCCCCAATACTGGACGACGTTTGCGCGGACCTGCTGCCGCTTCACCTCGACTTCGTTTCGCGACTGGCCCAGAAGCTCCTTGCTCTTGCGGATGTTGGCGTACTCGGATCCGCCCTGGTAGATGGGAATGGTCAGGTCGAGCGTTGCCGAGGCGCTTGTTCCGCGCTCGATCGGCACGCCGTCATCGTAATAGTTGTACTGCACGCCGCTTTGCCCTTTCATGGAGAGGGTCGGCGACAGCGCGGCCTCGGCGACCTTCACATTCGACACCTGCTGATCGACCGCGAATTGCGAGGCGAGGATGGCGGGATGGTGGGCGAGGCCGGAGTCCACCGCGGCATCCATGCTCGCGGGCAGGAGGTGATCGGCGGGCCTGCCCGGGGCCAGATTCTTGGGCTGCTGTCCGATCACCTGGAAAAAGGTGGCGTTCGCCGTGTTCAGGTTCGCCGTCTCCGACGCCAGCTCGCTCTCGGCGCTGGCGACACTCGCCTCGGCCTGTGCAACGTCGGTGCGCGTCACCTCGCCGACCGAGAAGCGATCGCGCGCCGCGCGGAGTTCTTCGCGCAGAGCGGCCACGTTCTGCTTCTGCAGGTCAAGCAGAGCCGCATTCTGCAGCACGTTCATATAGGCCGTCACGCCATCCAGGAGCACGAGTTGCTCGGTGTTGCGCAGAAGTTCGCGCTGGCCCCGGACCTGGAATTCGGCCCCCCTGACCGAACTGGCCGTCTTCAGGCCATCGTAAACGCTCTGGCTGATAGTAATCGCGAGGGTGGAGGGATCGGCTTTGTAACGGTAGTTTGCCGAACCGCTCCCGGCATTGTAGCGCACTTCCGCCCATTGCGTGCCGATGGAGGCCGAACCCGTCACCTGGGGGCGATAGCCGGCAAGGGCAATGGGGACATATTCATCGGTGGCGCGCGTGACCGCGCGCTGGGAATTCAGCGTCGGATTGGCGGCATAGGTCGATGCGAGGGCCTGTTCCAGCGTCTCGCCGTGAGCCTCGGCGACCGACAACGCAAAGGTTGCTATGAAGAAAATCCATGTATAGCGGGTGGAGGTTCGACTGGTTTTCATTGCATGCTCCGTAGGTCGGTCGGCGCGTCATCTCGTTTCCTTCCATCGAAATAGTGGGATTGAACGCGAGGCGAATGACTAAGACCGCAATAGTTCGGAGTAATTTTAATTAGTATGGCATGTATATTGAAGATATTTTTCTTTTCGGATGAGTCATATATATATTTTCATATAGATTCGATATTTCCTGTGCGATATTCTCAGCGTTCAATTCATCGGAGCGGAAGCCTGTCCGCGATGACTGACGGACCCCGCATGCTGTTTGGCGTCGCCCCTCATGCCGAGAGCGACGAGGCGACAGAAATAGGGTCGTTGATCTCTCTACATTTGGCTAATCCGTTAAATTAAAAAGATATTTATGCTCTGATATATAATATTAATCTTTTCAAATTTGATCAAATTGAAATGTGTTTATGGGTATTTCGACGTGTAATTATTTGTTTCGAATTATATTCTATGGATTTTTGTCTAGTATGCTTTTCTAATATACTGAATTTCACGCTGACGGTGCGTGCATTGGGTGGTGAACGACTTCGATCGGGTGCTCGCGGCTCGCCCGGTATGGTTGGCGGCCCGGCGGAGGCGGTGAGGGGCGAGGTCATGCGGCGGATGGGTCTGGACGAGGAAAGCGGGCTGCCGCTCCTGAATTGGCGAACCTAGGATCGCTCGCCATGACCTGCATCGGCCATTCGAGGGTGCGGCGAGACAGCCGGGCCTCCGGTTCCCGCCGTTCGCGGAATTTCCAATATTACTTCCAGCCCGCCGCAGGCCGCCAATGACGCGCTGACCCGGCCGCCATGCGCCTCGACCGCTCGTTTCGTGATGGCCAGGCCCAAGCCATAGCCATCCCGCGCGACCGCATCGCTTCCGCGCGAGAAGGGCTGGAATATCCGCTCCAGATCCGGCGCGGGCACTCCCGATCCCTCATCCACGATCGTCAGGCGAAGGGTCTCGCCGAAAATGCGGGAATGAACGGAAACCTGCGAGTTATCCGGCGAATATTTCAACGCGTTGCGGATCACGTTTTCCAGGGCGCGATAGATCAGCTCCCCGTCGACCTCCGCAACAAATGTCCCGACTCCCTCGTGAGATATGGACATGCCGCGCGCCTGCCCCTCGAAGGAGGCGTCATCGACGATCTCGTTTACAAGATCCATGACGTCCAGGGTCTGCACCTCACCCCCATCGGAGCCGCCCGCCAATCGGGCGAGGGTGAGAATCCCGCTGACCAGGCCATCGATACGCTCGATCTCCCGATCCATGCGGTCCATCATGGTGTCGAGCCTCGCCGGATTCTGCCGGAGGACCCCGATGGCGGCCTGAAGACGCGACAGGGGCGAGCGGAGTTCGTGGGAGATATCGTGGAACAGCCGCTGCTGAACCTCCTGCAGGGCCTGCAGCCGGGCGGCGCTGACGTCGAAATCATGAGCGAGAGCCGCCACTTCGTCCTTTCGGCCACGCATCTTGTCGCCGATGCGCACGTCGAACTGACCCCGCGCGAGAGCGCTCAGCCCACGGCGGATATGGCCGACGGGGCGAATGAGATAACGGGCCAGCGCAAAAGCGGCGACGGCGCTTGCGATCAACGCCGATGCCCAGGGCATCAGTTTCGGCCAGGTTTCTTCAATGACGCCCGGTTCCTGCGCGATGAGCGTGACGCGCATGCAGCTCTCGCCGACAAGGACGCTGCGCACATGCTGCGCATCGCCCTTCACGCATTCGGTGGCCGCGCCAAGGTTGGTGATGGACAGGTGAACCGGCTGCGCCACGGCCGCCGCGGCACGCAGGTAGGCTTGCGCGGCCTCCGTCCCTTCCTGCTCCAGCAGCCGGGCGGCTGTGTCCAAGGCGACGAGTTGCTGCTGACGCAGCAGTTCCTGCGAGAAGGGAACCGCGTCGATCAGCCTGCCGATAATGAACAGCCCGGCGATCGACGCCGCCATCGTCAGCCAGATGATGGAGAAGAACTTCCAGAACAGGCCGCGCATCAGCGATCCTGCAGGAGCTGGTAGCCATGTCCGCGCACCGACTGGATCCAGGACTGGCCGTCCTCCCGCATGCCAAGCTTCTGGCGCACGCTGCTCACGTGAACGTCAATCCGCCGATCGAACGCCATCAGGGGCCGGCCGAACACATGCTTCGAGATGTCCTGTTTCGACACGAGCTGGCCGGCATGGCGGGCAAGAACTTCGAGCAGGCTGAATTCGGTGCCGGTGAGTTCAAGCGGCTGGCCGCGCCACTCCGCAACGCGAGTCCCTGGGTGCATGACGAGTTCGCCAGCGCGCAGCCCGTCCTGCACGGTTCCGGCGCCTGACGCGCCCGAGCGGCGCAGGATCGCTCTCAGACGCGCGGCGAGCTCGCCGGGCGAGCATGGCTTCGACACATAATCGTCGGCGCCGAGATTGAGCCCGGCAATTCGATCGACATCGTCGCCCTTGGCCGTCAGCATCAGGACGGGAACCGGGCTCAACCGACGGATCCGTTGCAGTACGTCGATGCCATTCATGCGCGGCATCATGATGTCGAGGACGATGATGTCGACGGCATTGGCTGCGGCCTGGGCGATCGCGGTGCGCCCGTCTTCGGTGGCCGTGACCTGGAAGCCGTCCTCGGTGAGATACTCCTGCAGGAGCATGGTGAGATCGACGTCGTCGTCAATCAGAAGAACCTTTGTCATCCCGAGAGCCCGTCATTCGCCCGAGACAAAGCCATACAGAAAAATAATGGCGTGACAGGGGATTTTACCTATCTTAACGCACGCTTGACCGCACTTAACGCCCGAGCCGCTACCGACAGGGAGACTTGTCGATAATCCGGGCGGTGCATGAGTTCAGTCTTCGAGACGACGTTTGCCTCGCTGGCGTTGATCGACGTCAGCCTGTGCCTGTCGGGCGGCGCGACATTCCCGGCGCTTCGGCCGGCCGACGTCAAGCTCTCGGACGGGTGGCTTGTCGCCCTGCCGCACGACGGCAAGTCGTCCGAACGGGTGGCGTGGTGGGGGACATTCGGCGGTCTCTTGCTCGTTACCCTCATCGGCCTTGCGCAGGAAGGCACCCCCACCGTCGCCTCTGCCGCGGCGGACATGGAGAGAGCCCGGGCGACGCTGGCTTCCGCGAAGGCCAATCTGTTTCCAGTCCTCGACGGTTCGGCCGCCGTCACACGCTCCGCCACCAATGGCGATGCCGCCAACAGGGTTGGCGCCGCAATGCTGTCAAGCGGGGGACTTGATGCTTCGTGGGAAATCGACCTGTTCGGCAAGAACCGGCAGACGAGCGACGCGGCCGGGCTTCGGGTTCAAGGGCGGATTGACGACTGGTATGACGCGCGAGTCTCGCTGGCCGCCGAGGTGGCGGATTATTATGTGCAGTATCGGGCCTGCCGCCAGCTTGAGAATGCCTACAGCGTCGAACTGGCATCGCCGCGCGAAACCATCCGGGCGACCGAGATTGCGGCCGCGTCCGGCCTGACGTCCTCGGCGGACCTCGCCCTTGCACGAGCCCGCGCGGTATCCTCCTCGTCGACGCTGCCCGCGCAGGCGCTGCGGCAGCGCCCGGACATTGGTGCGCTCGAACGCGAGATTGCTGCGTCCGCCGCCGAGGTCGTCGCGGCGAAAGCCGATCTCTACCCGAGCCTGAGCCTCGCAGGCTCGGTGGCCATCAACAGTTCGACTCTGACCGGAGCCGCCTTGCCATGGTCGTTCGGTCCCACATTGACGATCCCCCTTTTCGACGGCGGATCGCGTCGCGCCACGGTAATGCGGGCGATCGCCGACCATGATACGGCCGCCGCCAATTACAAGTCCGGGGTCCTGAGCGCGGTCGCCGAAGTCCAGACGGCGCTGTTGCGCACCGACGGCACCCGCCGTCGGATCGGCGATGCCGGCAGTGCCGCCCGCAACTACCGCACCTATTTCAACTCGGTCGACAAGAACTGGCGCGCGGGCGGCGTCAGCCTGCTCGATCGCGAAGAGGCGCGCCGCGCGGCGCCGTCTTCGGAAATCCCGCTCATCGAAATCCGGCGGGACGCGGTCCGTTACTGGATCGCACCCTACCAGGCTCCGGGTGGTGGCTGGGATGCCCCCTCCAGTCCCGTGCCGGTGGGCCGATCACAGATACAAGGAAATAGTCTCTGATGCGGCGGACCATGAACTTGCTCGCTGCCGTGTTCGTCGTGGCGGGCCTTGTCTCCGTCTGCCGGCCTTCCGGCGCGCAGGAGCGGACGGAGGCGCCGGCCCTGACCGTATCCGTTGTAAAGCCTGTGGAACATCAATGGCCTGAGACCGTGCCCGCGAGCGGCTGGCTACGGCCCTGGCACGAAGCGATCATTGCCTCGGAGATCAGCGGCCTGCGCATCACCGATGTTCTCGCCGAAGTCGGCTCGGTCGTCTCAAAGGGGCAAGTGCTGGTCCAACTGGCCCAAGAGTCCGTCCGGGCGGATCTGCTGAAGGAAGAAGCCGCGCTCGAGACGGCAAAGGCCAATCTCGCCAAGGCCAAGTCGAATGCCGAGCGTGTTCGAAAACTGCAGGGCAGCGGGGCCCTGTCGGATGAAAAGGCGACTGAATACCTCATCACGGAGCAGACGGCGACGGCCGACGTGAAATCGGCCGAAGCGACGCTCGAGAGCCAGAGGATCAAACTCAATCAGACGACGATCGTCGCGGCCGATGATGGGGTGATCACGTCCCGCTCTGCGCAGCTCGGCGCGGTGGTCTCCTCGGGCACCGAGCTTTTCCGCCTGATCCGCCAGCAGCGCATCGAGTGGCAGGCTGAGGTCTCGGCTCGCTATCTCCCGCGCATCAAGGAGGGCTTGACGGCCGTCATACTCGGCGCTGGCGATACGCGTATCGAAGGCCAGGTCCGGTTGGTCGGGCCGACTGTCAGCACCGACACAGGACGCGCCGTCGTCTATGTCACGCTCCCGGCGGAAGCTCATCCGCCCGTGGGCCTGTACGTGACAGGCTATATCGAGCTCCAGACCACGCGGGCACTCGCGGTGCCGGAGTCGGCCCTCGTCTTTCGCGATGGCATCAACTACCTTTTTACCGTCGACAAAGACAGGCGGGTCACGCGCGTCCGTATCGAGATCGGCCGGCGCAAAGCGGGCGAGGTGGAGATCCTGTCCGGCCTGGATGAAGCCGCTTCGGTGGTGAAATCCGGCGGGGCCTTTCTCGCGGACAAGGCCCTCGTCAGGATCGAGGGAGAGGTGCAATGAACGTCTCCGCCCTGTCGATCCGCAACCCGGTCCCCGCCATCCTGCTGTTCGCCCTTCTGACGGTGGGCGGCCTCCTCGCCTTCCATCGGCTCCCGGTCCAGAATTTTCCCGACATGGACCTGCCGACGGTCAAGATCACCGCCTCGCTGGAGGGGGCCGCCCCTTCGCAGCTGGAGACCGAAGTCGCCCGGAAGATCGAGGACAATCTCGCCTCGCTGAACCTTCTGGACCATATCACCACGACGATCACGGACGGTCTGGTCTCGATCAGTGTTTCCTTTCGGCTGGAGAAGAACAGCGAGGAAGCGCTGAACGAAGTCCGCAATGCGGTGGACAGCACCGAGGATCTGCCGTCCCAGATGGAATCGCCCAGCGTGACGAAGGTGACGGTGCAGGGATCCGCGCTCATCACCTATGCCGTCCGCTCGACGCGGCTGAACGAGACGGAGCTTTCCTGGTTTGTCGACAACGACATGACCAAGGCCTTGCTCTCCGTCTCCGGCGTGGGCGGCGTCAGTCGCATCGGCGGCGTCGATCGCGAAGTGCATGTCGACCTCGATCCCGACGTCATGGGCTCGATGGGGGTCACGGCGGCGGCGGTCTCCTCGCGCCTGAAATCGGTTCAGGCCGACAGTTCGGGAGGGCGCGGCGAGGTGGGAGGCGGCAGGCAGACCATCCGGACGTTGGGCGCCGTCGCATCGGTGGAGGATCTGAAGTCGCTGGCAATCCCGCTGCCCAGCGGCACGCTCGTCCGCCTCGACGAGATCGGCACGGTCACGGACAGCTTTTCGGATCGCTCCTCTCTGGCCTATCTCGATGCACAGCCGGTCATCGGCGTTGAAATCAAGCGGTCGAATGGCTTTTCGGACACCGGCGTCGCGGCCGACATCAAAGCCGCGATACAGAAATTCGCGGCCGCAAACCCCGATGTGGAAATCGATGAGGCCTACAGCACGGTCGGGCCGATCATCGAGAACTACGACGGGTCGATGCAGATGCTCTATGAGGGTGCGCTCCTTGCCGTCGTCGTGGTCTGGCTTTTCCTGCGCGACGTACGGGCCACCTTCCTGTCCGCGCTGGCTCTGCCGCTGTCGGTGATCCCGACCTTCCTCGCCATGTATTTTGCCGATTTCAGCTTGAACACCGTGACGCTGCTCGCGCTGTCCCTGGTGGTCGGCATCCTGGTCGACGATGCGATCGTTGAAGTCGAGAACATCGCGCGTCACCTGCAAATGGGCAAGTCAGCCGTGGATGCGGCGCTCGAGGCCGCCGACGAGATCGGCCTTGCGGTGATTGCGACGACCTTCACGCTTGTCGCGGTGTTTCTGCCGACCGCCTTCATGAGCGGCATTCCCGGTCTTATTTTCCGTCAGTTCGGTGTGACGGCGGCCGTGGCGGTTCTCGCCTCGCTGCTGGTGGCCCGCCTCCTGACGCCGATGATGGCGGCGTTCATGATGAAACCGCATCCGGTCGAGGAGAAGGATGGCCGGATCATGCGCGCCTACATGGCGCTCATGAAGGCCTGCCTGCATCGCCGAAAGCTGACGGTTCTCGGCGTCTGCGTCTTCCTCGGGCTGTCCCTGTCGACGATTCCCTTTCTCAAGTCTGGCTTTCTGCCGGCTTCCGACGATGCGCAGACGAAAGTCACCCTGACGTTGCCGCCCGGCAGCACGATCGAGCAGACGGATGCGATGGCGCGCCGGGCTGCCGCCGTGCTTGCAAAGCTGCCGGACATCACCCGCGTGTATGTTGCCGTCGGAAGTGCCTCGTCGGGGGGCGGCCCGAGCTCCACCACGACCAGCGACGTTACATCCGCCACGCTCGTCGTCGATCTGAAGCCGATCGGCGACCGCGATCGGAAACAGTCCGAGATCGAAAACGATGTTCGACAGGCCCTGGCCGTTCTCCCGGGTGTCCGCGTGGAAGTCGGAACAGGCGGCAATGGAACCACACTGGAGATAACGCTTGCCAGCGACGATGCCGACACCCTCGATCAGGTCGGCAGCGCTCTTGAAGAGCAGTTGCGCACTCTCCCGGGCATTGGAGCGGTGACGTCCAGCGCATCGCTCCAGGCGCCCGAGATCCAGATCGTGCCGGATTTCGCACGCGCGGCGGCTCTTGGCGTCACATCGGAAACCATTTCCGAAGCCGTTCGCGTGGCGACGAACGGCGACTATTCATCCTCGATGGCGAAGCTCAATCTGCCGCAGCGGCAGGTGCCGATCCGCGTGAGACTGCATCCGCAAAACCGTGCGGCGCTGGACGATATCGCGAATCTGCGTGTGGCCGGAACGAATGGCAGCGTCGAACTCGGCTCGATCGCGGACTTTCGGCTCGGCGGCAGCCCATCGGAGATCAATCGCATCGACCGATCGCGCAACATCACCCTTTCGGTCGAACTCAACGGTCGCACACTTGGCGATGTCAACGGGCAGGCCCAGGCATTGCCGGCGCTGAAGGACCTGCCGCAAGGCGTCCATCTCGTGGAGCAGGGGGAGTTGCAGCGCAGTTCCGAATTGTTCGAGAGCTTCGGCATCGCCATGGCGATCGGCGTCTTCTGTATCTATGCCGTGTTGGTGCTTCTCTTCCACGATTTCCTCCAGCCACTGACGATCCTCATGGCACTGCCGCTGTCGCTCGGCGGAGCACTTCTGCCGCTGGTGATTACCGGTACGAGCTTCTCCATGCCGGCGGTCATCGGACTGCTCATGCTGATGGGAGTGGTGACGAAGAACTCCATTCTCTTGGTCGAATACGCCATCATGGCCAGGCGGGGCGGCATGCCACGGTTCGAAGCCCTCGTGGACGCCTGTCACAAGCGGGCGCGGCCCATCGTGATGACCACGATCGCGATGGGGTGCGGCATGCTGCCCGTTGCCTTGAGCTTGAGCGGCGGCGATTCGAGCTTCCGGCAACCCATGGCCATCGTCGTGATCGGCGGGCTGCTGACCTCGACGGTCCTGAGCCTCCTCGTCATTCCCGTCATATTCACGTTCATCGACGATCTCATGGACCTGCTCACGCGGCCATTTCGCGCGAAACGGGAACGGCTTGGCTGAACGGGAGGCCGATCCGGCCCCGGTGATCTGCGGGGAGGGCGCCGACGTCGGCACGGGGCTGAGCGCAGCGCATCCTCCGGGAGGAGCTTCACCGGCGAGACGGAAAGCCGGGCCGTCGCTGGAGCCATAGGTGGCGGCATTGCCTGCTCGTGATCCGATGACGTCGCGTATCGGAAACAAAGATAAATAGTGATTCCTGAAGCTATAAAGCTGAAAATATTGCCGTTTCAGATTTATATTTCCGATGTCATAATAGAAATTAGCCAATTCATGAAGAAATTATTTTGGCAAAATCGTGGCTCATGTAAGGATTTTTTCTTTCAGAAATTCAACATAACTATTCGTATATGATTTGAAATGTTGAGAAAGGAAACTTAACTCGACTTTCGCTGCCAAGAAAGTGAGGATTAGTTGTGATGTTAGCCTCATCACAACGCAACCAAACTTGGAGTCGGGCTATCTCTAACCCTGCAGGAGAAACGCCTGACTCCAATCTTTTTGGGATCGGAGGTGAGTATCCGTCGCTAAATTGCGGCCGTGCAAAGCCGTATACGAAAGTTGTTTAGTATATATCCCTAATAGCGAGTCGAGAATAAAGATGTCGTCTGCGTATAAGTTCAGGATCGCATCGATTATTTACTATGTACGACTCGCGTTGATTCCGTTGGTGGTGGCGTTCGGGGCTTTTGCCGTCCATCCCGCATCCGCCGGCACCGTTGTCCAGCCGGCGCCGTCGATCGTGGTCGAGGGTAACCGTCGCGTCGATGCGGAGACCATCCGCTCCTATTTCCAGAGCAAGCCGGGTGAACCGCTGACCCCGGCGAAGAT
>NZ_JACICD010000011.1 GCF_014195655.1 Ancylobacter tetraedralis | reverse complement strand
CCGGGCGCGGAAGCCGGCGGTGAGCTGCCAGTTCTCGCCCTTGATTTCATGGACGATGGCCGATCCCGGCCAGGTCAGTAGCGAGGGCACGACCAAGCCGACGCCCTTGCCGGACCGGGTCGGTGCGAAGCACAGCACATGCTCGGGCCCGTCATGGCGCAGATAGTCCCGTTCATACCGGCCGAGGACGACGCCATCGGTGCCGAGGAGCCCGGCGGCGCGGACCTCCTCCTTCTCGGCCCAGCGCGCCGAACCATAGGTCTCGACCCTGGATGCCTCGCGGGCCCGCCACACCGAAAGGGCGATGGCGACGGCGATCGAGAAGAAGCCGCCGGAAGCGGCGATCAGCGCGCCGCGAAAGAAAACCTCCGGCGCATAGGCATCGAAAAAGTACCACCACCAGAAGAAGGCTGGCGGATAGTAGACCGGCAGTCCAAACCACTCGAACCACGGGGCGCCCAGCTGCGCCTGAAAGCCGAGGCTCCAGGCCACATATTGTGTGGCGCCCCAGATGGCCGCCAGCACAATGAGCAGCACGGTGAGGATCTGCCCCCAGAGGATTTTCGTCGCCGACATGGTGATGATCCCTCTCTGTGTTCAGAGGCCAAGGCCGCGCTTGCGGCCGACGCTCCAGTCGACGCCACCATCGTCACGGGCGACACCGGAGACATGTTTGCCGAGCTGGCGCTCCAGAGAGGGCGACCAGGGCACGAGTTGGAAGCCGAGCCCGTCGTCGAGCATGGCGAAGCGTCCGGATGCGAGATTGAGCCGCTGGCGATACGTGCCGGCGACATACTCGCCGGTGCCGACCTTGTTGAACGGCAGGCCGACCTCGGCGGCGAGCTTGTCTCCGACGGCTTCCAGTTCACGCCGGCGCAGCGTGTCGATGAGGTTGCGGGCGAAGACGATGCGCCGTCCCTCCCGCTCGGCCAGACCCTCGCGGACGAGATACTCGGCGCGTCGGTCGAGTGCCTGGCTCACCTCGGCGCCGAAGCCGCCGTCCGACAGAGCAACGGGGTCACGCGCAATGGCCTGCCGGTCGAGCCAGGTGGCACCGGTGGCCGTGACCTGATGGACGAGGTCGAGATCGGAGCGCACGGCGAGCGCAACGCGCCGTTTGCCGTGCGCATCGTCGAAGGTGCGCAGTTCAACGATGGAGCCCGGCGCGCCATCGCTGGCGGCGTCGAGATCGGGCAGCCGGATATGATGGGAGCGCCCGTCCACGCCCTCGACGATGGCATAGGCGGAGCCGTGGAGTTCATCGTCAAGACCTCGCGCGACCAGCCGGCCGATCACCGGCACGTCGAGACTCTCGGCAGCGAGGACATAGCCTGCCGTGCCACGCTCGATGCCGCGTTCGGTGAGGGCGCGGTGCATGCGCTTGATGATATCGCCGCGCTCACCCAGCTCGCGCAGGGTGGCTTCCGCTTCCGGCTCCACCACCCATTGGGCGTTGCCGATTTCTGCGGCGAGGCCGAGTGCCTCCAGCTTCCTGAGGCGCCCAATCTTCAGCGCATGGTGCTCATCCGGCTGCCCGCCGGGGATCGGCGCCATATCGACGATGCCGCTCTCGCGGGTTTCGCGGACAAGCTGGCGGTCGAGCTCGGTCCAGCGCTCGGCTTCGATCTTGCGTTCCAAACTCCGGCGGATATCGAGGTCGGTACGCGGGCCGAGTTCCTGGGTGATCAGGTCACGGGCGCGGTCGCGCATGCCCTCCTTGATGTAGTCGCGGGAGATCACCAGATCCTGGCCATCGTCGCGGCGACCACGCACGATCAGGTGCACATGGGGATGCTCTGTGTTCCAGTGATCGACGGCGACCCAGTCGAGCCCGGTGCCGAGGTCCTTCTCCATCTGCCGGGTGAGATCCCGCGTGAAGGCCCGCAGGTCCTCCATCTCCAGGGCGTCGTCGGGCGACACGATGAAGCGGAAATGGTGACGATCCTCGCGGCAGCGCTCGGTGAAGGCGTCGACATCCACGCTGTCGCTCTCGGAACCGAACAGCCGCGCCTTCTCACCATCGCGGGTCACCCCCTCGCGGCGAAGATAGATGAGGTGCTGACTGAGGGAGCCCGCGCGGGCTGTGTGTCGGACGACCCGCGCCTTCACCACGGCGCCGCGTGAGCGCGGCGTGATCCGGCGGCTGGCCTGAAGGCTGGCGACCTGCCCGCTGCCGAAACGCGAGCGGTTTCCGGCGGCGATCTTGCCTGACCGAGAGACCCCACCGCCGGCCTTGCGGGCCGCGGCAAGCGCTTGGGCGACGAAGGGGCGGGCCTGCTGGGCGCGGGTCGAGCGGATGCGGCCGGGACGGACGCGGAACTCGCGTTCATCGCTCATGGCGAAGTCTCGCAATGTGCGGAAAATCGTTGATGCGGCGCCATTTGCGGCACGCGCAAACCTTGTGGTTCGGCTCCGCAAGGTGCCGAAGGCGCAGGAAAGACGTGCAGAAACAACGCCCCGACCGCCGCGCAATGTGCGCGCTTTTATCCTGCCCTCGTGCGGTCGTGGTCTCTGTCCTGCGCCTCCTTGCTCGCCAAGGAACGCCAGAGCCCGACAGGATGCGAAAACGTAGCTTCGCGCTCATTGCGCTCTCCGCGATGGCAAAGGTGCAACGAAAAGCGCGCCCGATCGCGGCGCGAGGAACGGGGAAACGGGAGAATTGCCGGGCGCGGGCTGCGCGGCGAACAGCGGCACCTCGCGCCAGCTTTGCGCCGTTGGCCGCACCAATTCGGTGGCGCCGGCTGCAGACTCTTTGTCGATGATCGGCGCCAAGGCCGCGATGTAAGTGCGCGTCTCCGGCGGCAGCGGCTCGCCGGAAAGCGACGCCTCATAGCGTGCAGGCCCGGCACTATAGGCCGCGAGCATGGCGCGGATGCTGCCATAGCGGTCACGGAGTTGGCGCAGATAGGCGGCGCCAGCGAGGATGTTATCACGCGGGTCGAACGGGTCGGCGCCAAGACCATGATGGACGCGAAGCTCGTCCCAGGTCGCGGGCATGATCTGCATCAGCCCCATGGCACCGGCAGGCGAGATGGCGCGCGGATCGCCGCCGCTCTCGGCCTGCATGACGGCACAGATCCAGCTGGCCGGAAGCTCGAAGCGTTGCGCGGCTTCGTCGATAAAGACAGCATAGGACGTGACGACATACGCCGCAGTTGGCGTCATAGGTTGCGCGGTGGCAGAGTCAGGCCACGCACCGCCGATCAACAGTCCGGATGCGAGGAAGAGCGCGGAGCGACGCATGTCAGCGCACCGCCGCGCGCCAGATGAAGTCGCCGTCGCCCGCTTCATCCGTGAGCAGTGGCATCGCCCGGCCGATGACGGTCGTAGCCGGGATCGGCCCGAAGTAGCGCCCGTCGAGACTGTCGCCGACGTCCGGGTTCATCAGGAATAGGTGGCCGACCTCGACACGCCGGCAGCCCTGCCAGACCGGCAGATCGCGCCCAAAGCGGTCGCGCGGCAGCGCTTCGCCCAGCGGCACGCTATCGACCGTGATGGCGTCACTGAGGCGGCAGACCTCTTGCCCCGGGAGCCCCATCACACGCTTCAACAGCGGCGTGCCTTCGCCGAGATAGCCCCGCCCGATGAGGAACGCGGCGAGCGGCGGTGGTGGCATCACCGCGACCAGATCGGTGATCTCGAGATGATCGGCCGGCTCGAGAGAATAGAGCCCGACCGGCACGCTCGCTGTGACATTCCAGATCAGCTTGAGCGGCGTCGGCAGAGTGGCGGCGAGGGCCACACCGACGCTGGCGGCCGTCGTCATCAGCACATAGGTGGCGCGGTTCATTGTCCGCACTCCTGCCGCTTCAGCCATGCTTGATGGCGCTCCAGGGTATAGGCGCGCGGCTCGAAGCCGACGCTGACGCGGTGGGCGGCATGCCCCCAGTGGTCAGGGGCGACGGTCGCTGCATCGATGCCGATCGCTTCGATGGCGTCGATATGCTGCAGGATTTTCTCGACCTTCGGCCAGCCATCCACCCGCAGCAGGATCTCGCCGCCGGGACGCACGAAGGGCAGCGTCTGGTAGCCTTCGCCCGGCGCCACGCAGCGCACGATGTCGAGGCGGGAGGCTACGGTGCCGAAGTCGTTCGATGCCCATCGGACAAAAGCGAAGATGCAGCCCGGGGGGAAAGAGAGGATGCGCCGGCGGCGATCCAGAAGCTGCTCATGTGCGTGATGGCCGAAGCGAATCCAGTTCTCGATCCGCTTCTCGATATGGGTCAGCTCGACATGGGTCAGGGCATCGGATGGGGGACTGGACGCGGATGCCGTGCTTGCCGCACGGGGCGCAAACGCCTCGTTCATGGCTGGTCTCCTGATGTGGGAGGGAATTCGCGCGCGAGGAGGTCGCGCAGCATCTCGGCGACGGTGACGCCGCGCCGGAAGGCGGCGACCTTGATCCGCCCGCGCAGGTCGGGCGTCACATCGATGGTGAGGCGCGCGGTGAACGCGGCGCCGGGCCGGCGTTCGGTTGAGACATCGGCCGCCTTGATCCAGTGCTCGGGATCGGCAGGCCGATAGGCGAAGTTGCGGCGGATCGAGCGTTCGCTCATCGCGACGACCTCCCGAGGTCGAGAGCATTGATCTCGGCGGAAAGCGCAGCGATTTCGCGCGTGGCTGGCCCGGCATCGTCGCGCTCGAAGACGAGACGCCCGGACTGCGCTGCCGCCGCAAAGGCGATGCGCTGACCGATGGTGCTGGCGAGCACCGGGGTATCGTGATCGGTCAGCGTCCGCGCGGTCTCTCGGGCGAGAACTGTGCGCGCGCCGCAGCGGTTCAGGACGAACCGGACCGCCATCTCCGGGCGGTAGATTCGCGCCTCGCGGATCAGCGCCAGCATTTCGGCCGACGCCCAGCCGTCAAAGGGCGAGGGCTGAACCGGGATCAGCACCAGGTCGGCGGCGAGCAGCGCCGATCGCATCAGCCCAGCGACGCGGGGCGGACCATCGATGACGATGTGATCCGCGTCACGCGCGAGCTCGGGTGCTTCACGATGCAGCGTGTCGCGGGCGAGCCCAACGACACCGAACAGCCGTGGCAGGCCCTCGTGGCTGCGCTGCTCCGACCAGTCGAGGCTGGAGCCCTGCGGATCGGCGTCGATCAGCGTGATCCGCTGTCCCTGCCGGGCCAATTGCCCGGCGAGATGCAGCGCCAACGTCGTCTTGCCGACCCCGCCCTTCTGGTTGAGGAGCGCGACGATCATCGATGCCCCCTCGAGCGAGGGGGCGTCTGCGACGGCCTGTCAGGCGGCGTTTTTCCAGCCCACTTTGCCCCCTGCCGGTGCTGATCCGCGGCGCTCACAAAAGCGCTCGCACGCTTCTTAAAGTTAGATTCTGGGTTAGACTCTAAGTTAAGGGCGCGATTTCCTGATGCAGGACAGTGGGTTAAGGCCTGTTTGGGTTCCCGATAGCACGAGGCACCGGTTCCCGATGGCACGATAGTCCGGGTTCCCGATAGCACGAGCCTATCCACAGGCTGTCCACAGGGCGCGGCAGGCTCGAAGGCGAGCAGCAGCCGACCACTGACCTCGACCTCAACGAACAGCATGTAGCCGGGAAGCGGCTGGCGCCGGATCAGATCCCTGAGCTCGAAGGCGAAGCGCTTGAACGGCGACAGGCTGCCCGATTTCTGGTGCAGGTGCCGGAAATCGAACCGCCACCCGTCCTGTTGCCGCCCGCCATGCTTGCGCACCAGACGGTAAAGCCAGCGTTCCAGTCCGCCCGTCAGCCCGAAATAGGCCCGGTCGATGGTGAGCACGAGCGCATCGTCAAGCACGGCGCGGTAGAACCAGTCCGGCAGGATGAGGTCGACCCCATCGGGCCGGCCGTTGCGGTCGGTGCGCTCCTGCCATTCATTGATCCAGGAGAAGCGGTGCCGGCGTCCCTCCGCCGGCTGGCGGATGGTGGTCGAGACCGTCGTGGACTGGAGGCGGTCGAGCGCGGCCTTGAGGCGCTGATAATCCCGCAGGGAGGTGCCGCGGCCGACGAAGGTGAGGATCTCATAGGGCGTCGCTGCCATTAGGCGCGAGGTGCGAAGCCCCGCATCGCGCGCCTCGACGATCTGGCTGGCCGCCCAGATAAGAATGTCGGCGTCCCAGATCGTCGCCATGCCGTGGTCGGGCACGGCCTCGACCCGGATGGCGATGCTACCGGTCCGGAAATCGATCGGCGCGACGCGCGGCGTCTTTGAGAGGGAGAAGAAGGGATAGGCCATGAGATCCTGCGCATCTCGTGGCGCGAAGTCGCCCGGCAGGGCGCGGAACAGATCGAGCTGTCCGCGCTCCGAGAGGCTGTGATGCCGCGCCGCCATGGGGCGTTCAGCGCGCGGCGCGACCGGCGAACGAACCGGCGGCAAGCGCATGGCGCTTGGCCGGCAGGACGGTGCCGCGCGGATCGGAGGTCGAGGTGACCGCGCCGCGCTCGGTCCAAGCCTGCAGGTCGTCGATGGAATAGACGACGCGGCCGCCGAGCTTGCGATAGGCGGGACCGGTGCCATAGGTGCGGTGCTTTTCCA
Organism: Ancylobacter tetraedralis; assembly: GCF_014195655.1. Taxonomy (GTDB): domain Bacteria; phylum Pseudomonadota; class Alphaproteobacteria; order Rhizobiales; family Xanthobacteraceae; genus Ancylobacter; species Ancylobacter tetraedralis. Next base: position 102,348 of record NZ_JACICD010000011.1, on the reverse strand, counting down.
GCGTGCGGGCCGACAGGCTGAGAAACTCCGCGGCTTCCTTGGTGCGCAGGTAGCGCGGCGGGAGGGTGGCGAGATCGGGTCGCATGGAGCGGGCCTCCGTGGGTGTGGCGGGAGCCGCCGGAGTGCGGCGGCGGACGGTGACCACGGTGGCGGAGGAGGAATGTCGGGAGGGATGGGGAAGATTGGGGGGCTAAAATCCCCACCCCGTCACGGGCGGCGACGGTGGCGGAACAGCCGCAGATAGCCGCCGGCGATCAGGCCGGTGCCGCCTTCCACAAGGCCGATGACGCGGTCGCGCAGGGGAGACGTCTTCCAGGGATCGGCCGCGATACGCTCTGTGCCGAAGATGGCCTCGGCGATGTCACGGTAGCTCGCGCCCCGGTTCCGTCCGTCGCAGGCCTGAAGCATCAGCCGGAGGCGGCCGCGCTGCTGGCGGGTCATGCGGGTGTCGGGTGGCACGGGCTTCCCACGGTGCGCATGCCAGAGGCGGTTCAGCGCCTCGATACGGTCGGGCAGATCGTCGTCGAAGAGGATCAGGGCCGCGGTCGATGCGCCGGGTTCTAAGCCGGAAAGCAGAAGGTGCGGCGGCGCCACATAATCAGGTGGTTCGGCAGGCACAGCGTGAGGTACCGTGCCGGTGCCCAGCAGATGGTCGGGAAGCTCGGTGAGGACGGTGACGGACGGATTGATCCGTGGGGACCAGTGGACTGGTTGGCGGGTCGCGGGGAGCGAGGGTTTCGCGGCGACATCGCAACCCCCACAAATATTCGGCCTCTGCCGGGAGGGGCGCAGCCGCTCTCTCGGCGTCCACAAGGTCCCGATACGCCTGCTGGTAGGATGGATCCCGCCTCAGGCACTCCCAAGCCAATCCCTCTACCGAGAGATCATCGAAATAGTCGTAGGTCCGACTGTCTCGCCAGCGCGACGTATCGGGCTTCATGAGCGACTCCCAAACGGTGCATGCCGTAGAGGGAGACAATTGGAGATTGACGCACAGCCGAGAATACACAACGAGCGCATCATGTGATGCATTGCAGGCATCACCTTGCAAGATGTCAGTTCACTCCGTGCCGAAGAAGGCCTCGGTAGCCCGTTTCGGCCAGCCATTTGGCCCGCGCCAGATGGCTATCATGAACTGCTTGGGCACGAGCAGGATTCACGGTCGGATCGATTCCGAACAGTATCTCGACCACCTCCTGCCATTTGGCTCCATCGGCAGCAGCGTCGAGTAGACGCATATAGAGCTTGATATGGCTGCGGTCGTAAGCGGTCAGTTCCTGACCGGAAGGCGCCATGTCGTCGAACGCCTCGATTATGTCGGCCTCCCAAGCTCTGATCAGTCGGTCGCCGACCACACCGTCGACCAAGGCAAAAGCGTTAGTTTAGGATTATTCTAGTATCGATTAATGGCAATACCCAATGCTTGGGCTTACCGACGAATTCTCGACTCCTCCATCCTTGCGCCCGCCTTGCTAGAGCCGCGTGGCAAAAGCCGGCAAAGGCATATCTCTGATGTGCTGTCGAGAATACTCCGTGGTGAAATACTCATCAAGCGACTGCTCTCTCGGCCATGGAGATCCGAGAGGTGTTCGCGCGCAATCTGAAGGCTCTGCGGCTGGCCAAGGGGCTGTCGCAGGAGGAGCTTGCGCATCTCGCGGACATTGATCGCACCTATGTCAGCTCGCTTGAGCGGTGCGTTTACAACGCCAGTATCGATGTTGTGGAGCGGCTAGCCTCGGTCCTCGGCGTCGCGGCCTCCGACCTGCTCCTGCGTCCGCCGACAAGCCCGACCGAGACCGATCTCGAAGACGACAAGTAGGGCTCGATTTTAGCCGTCGCGGTGATCGCGCTTGCCGATGGAGTGCGTCCCCGGCCCTTTTAGCCGGGGACGCACTCCGCGGTTCAGTCGCTGCGGCGCCCGTTGGGGCGGGACCAGATGAGGGAGAAGTTCTCGCCGTCCTCGTCATCGAAGAGGTTGGCGTAGATGGCGGCGGTGAAGCTCGGATCGTCGAGCTTGAGGCCCAGATAGTCGCGGCCCTCGGTGGAGCGCTTGGACCAAGCGGCCCCGATCTCGGCGCGGCCGACCAGGACCCGGTGGCTGGGGGCGTTCTCGCCGGTGGCGCGGGTGTCGGGGATGATGCGCACGCCCCGGGCCTGCACGCCGAGGGTGACGATGTCGCCGGTGAACTCGTTGGTGCCGGTCTTCTTGAAGGTGCCGATGGTGGCCATGTTCCGTCTCCGTCCTGTCTTCTGAGCCGCACCATTGCGGCCTCGATGGCGATCTGCAGGCCGGAGGCGAGCGACGCCACATCGCCTCGGGGTCCCCGTCGCGCTCGCGCAATGGGGTGAGGATTGCGACCGCAGCACAGCGGAGGACGGCGCAGGCGCGACTTTGTTGCTGCGCGAGGAATGACGGCGATCCGGGGTCCCCGCGCGGCTCAGCGCGCGGGGTGGGCGTCGGCAGGGGAAGAAAGTCGGACCAGCCGTTGTGGCATAGGCGCTCGAGGTGCAGCCGTCCTTCGGCCAGATCAGGCCATTGAAGAGGCCGTTTGGAGCGGGCACTGGCGGACGGATGACGGAGAGGTGCGGCCCACGCACCGGATACACAGACCCGACCGACCCACACCGCCAGACGATGCCCTGAGTCGGGCCAATCTGCCCATTCCCCGTCCCGCCAACGTCGCGAATGCTCTGCCCCGAGGGGTCTTTCGGCTGCGACGCGGCCGCCGTCCTCCACGCGCATCAATCTTGCCGCATCGGAGGGCGAAGCCGGCGCGCCGGATCTCCGCTGCCTCCCGGCCCAGCCGGTTGACGCGGACGCTATGACATTCGCTGTCTGGCGCGCCGAACGGCTATCGCGGTGTCAGGGAGGGGAGCTGTGCCCGTTAGAAGGGCCGAACGCCTTCGTCTCGGTGATGCGCACGAAGGCTACAATGCCGACCACGCCGGCTCCGATGATCGAAAACACCATCTGCCACGGCTGGGAGGGCATGGTGTGCTTCAGGATGCCATGGGTGGCGTGGAAGCCTGCGGCGGCAGCCGGGACGACGAAGGCGGCGGCGATCAATAGGCGCACCCAGGTCGTGCGGACGATCGCGAACAGGAAATGGCACAGGCCGAAGGTCGGGGCTGCGGCAGCAAAGCCGACAAGGATAGCGCCGGGCCATCCGGCGCCGGTGCCATAGGCCCATGTGCCCGCCGTGATGCCCGCAAACAGCGGCAACGCGAATACCGCCAGCGTGAAGAGCAGCCAGCAGAGGAATGCGATCGTCGCCATGCTGAGGAGAATGCCGATGAAGATCATGGGGGCGGCTCCATAAAATCAGACCGATGCGCCTCCGCCACCACGATGCACCGGCGGGATTGGCGTTGGCGGCAGAGCACGAGCGCACGCCGCCTCCGCCGTTCATGGCCGCCTATTCGCCTCTCAAGAGGCGAAGGGGTCGATTTCGCGGACGATCGCGGCTTCGTCGCCGTCATATTCGGTAGCCGGGATGACGGAGAGCGTGCCGTCGCCGGCGCGGAAGATGACGACGGTGGCCATCAGGGTGGTGGCGAGGCTGAAGGCGAAGGCGTGAGCGATCTGGGCGGACATCGACCTGGCTCCTGCGCGAGCGGAGGTCCATCCCCCGCTGACAGGCGCCCGAAAGGGCCGGCCGTTGGCCGCAATCACCGCGTGAGGCGCAGCCGGAGCGGCGGCACGCACAGCGTAGTCCGACCCTTCATGGGTTGATGGCGTCAGGCCATCGGCTGGACCCAAGGATCAGCGTCGTGAAGCGGGGATGGTCGTCCGGTCAGGAGACCGTGATGGCGGGTCACTGCGCAGATCGCTTCCGCAGCGTTGCCAGGTTCAACACGTGCTGACTGTGGCAGGTCGTCAGCGGTCCACGTTCCACGGATTGATGACCGCCACACCGGCGGCGTCGAACGCGCTGGTATCGCGCGTGGCCACAGTGAAGCCCCGGGAGGCTGCGATTGCGGCGATATAGCCGTCGGGCGTCGGAAAGCCCTTGCCGGCCGCACGCGCCTTCACGGCGAGGTCGGCATAGCGTCGTGCGGCAGCGATATCGAAAGGCAAGACTCGGTCGGCGAACAGCTCCATCACCCCGTCCAGGGCCTCGGTCAGCCGGTCTTTGCGCTTGCCCGCGGGCAGCGCACCGATTCCGAACAACAGTTCGGCGATGGTGACGCTGGAGAGATAGAGCGTCTCGGCCGCCTGCTCGTCGAGCCACGCCCGCACGGTGTCGTCGGGCGTGGGCTTCATCGCCTCCGAGATGACATTGGTGTCGAGAAGGATCATTCGAAGCTCATGGGCTCGGCAGGCGTCCTGTCGCGCGCCGGGCTGAAGGCGTCGATGTCCTCATTGGTCAGTCCAAGCCGACGGCTGCGTTCCGCAAGCGCCGTTCCGAGCCGCAGGCGCGTTTCGGGGCGAACAGCAGTCTCCAGGATGTCGCGCATCTCGGCCTCCGTGCTGCGGCCATGCTGTGCCGCGCGCACCTTGAGGGCGCGGTGCGTCGCCTCGGAGAGATTCCGGATCGTCACTGCGGGCATGATGGCGCCTCCAGTAAGGCTGATAGCGTTGATAGCAAAATAGAGAACTTGCCATCATTTTCAAGATGGCGGGCCTGGCGGCGCTTATGCGCCGCCGGAGCCTAAGCGATAGACCGGAATGCCCATCTTGCGGGCCTTGTCGGCCAGATTGTCCTGAATGCCGGTGCCGGGGAAGATCACGACCCCGATCGGCACCACGTTCAATATCTGGTCGTTGCGCTTGAAGGGGGCAGCCTTGGCGTGCTTCGTCCAGTCAGGCTTGAAGGCCACCTGCGGCACCTTGCGGCTATCGGCCCAGAGGGACGCGATCTTTTCGGCGCCCTTTGGGGAGCCGCCATGCAGCAGCACCATGTCCGGGTGCTTGGCGTGGATCTGATCGAGCCTGGCCCAGATCTGCCTGTGATCGGCGGTGTCGCCGCCCGAGAAGGCGATCTTCGGGCCTGCGGGTACCAGCAACTCGGTATCCGCGCGCCGCCGGGCGGCGAGGAAATCCCGGCTGTCGATCAGCGATGCGGTGAGGTGGCGATGGTTGACCCGTGATCCGGCCCGTGGCGTCCAGGGAGAGCCGGTGGCGATACGGTAGCGGTCGGCGGCGGCCTCGCGGAAGGTTTCCATGCCGTCGCGCCGGCCGATCAGGTTCATGCCGATGTCGATCCGGCGCTCGAGCTCCAGTGACTTCACCTCCGAGCCGTCCTGTTCGCGCTGAAGCTGCTTCTGGGCCTGCTCATTGTCGTCGAGCCTCTGTTCGATGCGGTCCAGGGCGCGGTGGAACATGTTGACGGTCGACCAGAGGAGATCGGGAAGCTCGGCATCGAGGCTGGTGTCGGTGCTCGTCGCGACCAGGGCATCGAAGATGTCGGCGATGGCGCCTTCGATGAGGCGGTCTTCCGGTGGTGGGCGCTGGTCGCGTTCGTCTTCGGATGGGCGATAACCGTGGAGCTGCAATTCCTGGATCAGGTGGTCGGTCGGGGATGAGACGTGGTGCGGCTCGTGGTCGTCATGCGCGCTCATGGGATGCTCCGTCGGTTTGGACCGCTTGCCGTGGCGGCCTTCATGGCGACGAAGCCGTCGGGCGGGACGGACCCGCACCCGGAGCGCGGGCATGGTCCCCGAAAGTGGGAACCGGTTTCGGGATAAGACCATGCCGGAAAGCGCACAGGGCCGAAGCGCAGCGGAGGATGGCGACAAGCCGGCGATTTTGCTTCGCGATGGAAAGCGGCCTGAAGGCCGCGCCGGAAAATCGTCGGCGGCAGCTATTGCCGATCTGGCCCGGCTGACGGCCGATCGCCCTCTCGAAGGCGCAAGGCGCGGTCCTCTTGCCGTTACCGAAGCAACCTTGCGGGTATGGCAGCCACTTATCGCGGTTCAGCCCGCTCCGGCTATGGGGCCAGGTTCATGAAGCGCACGACATCTTCCGGGGCGAGCTGCACCCGAACACCCGTCCGGAGCGCATGGATACCCAGCCGCTGGAGATCCTCGTTGAAGTCCCCGAGCGCTGGCGACAAGGGGATGGCCTCGATGCCTTCGGCGTTCGCCCGTTCGATCAACGTGTCCCGCGCGGCGTCACCGGCAGGATCGTTGTCGCGGACGATATAGAGCCGCCTCAAGGCAGGCGGGAACAGGATGGCGGCCAGATGCGCGGCCGAGAGCGCCGGCGCCATAGCGATGTTGGGCAGGACCTGTCGGAGCGACAGCATGGTCTCGATGCCTTCGCCCGCTGCCATCACGCTGTCGGGCACACCGATTCGAACGGTAGACCCAAGCAGATCACCCATCGCCTTGCGCGGCGTCTCGACTGGAGCCTTGTCCGAACCGTCGGGGGCGAGCCAGGTGCGGTGTACGCCGGTGATCCTGCCGGAGAGATCGGTGACGGCGGCGATCATCGCGGGCCAGGTCTCGGTCGGGCCGTCGTCAGGCTTGTAGTAGCAGCACGGATGGAAGCGCAGGTTTCCGGTTCCGTGCAAAAGCGCAATGCCGCGTCGGCGCAGATACGTCTCTGCAAGGGTCCCGGCGATGGGCTGTGACATGGCGAACAGCCGGCGCGCGGCTTCGATGGCCCCTGATCGACCCGACATGACATGGCGGCGTGGTGCTGCGGGCTCCGGTGCGGGATGCGGCAGGCTGAGGAATGTCCGCGCTTCCTTGGCAACGTCAGCAAAGTCGGGGAGTCCCAGAGATCCGCGGATGACGTCGAGGAGATCGCCATGTTCGCCGGTGGCGGCATCGGTCCATTTGCCCGCCGGCCCCTTCGCGGATGGACGAAGCCGCACAAAGAGCGAGCGGCCGGGCGTGTTTCTGATATCGCCGACGAGCCAGTAGCGGCCCTCCCGGCGACCATTGGAGAGATAATGACGGCAGACCGCTTCGGCCCGATCGGCGAGCCGGCGCGACAGATCGTGAGCAATCCCGGACATGGCGAGCTTTTCAAAAACAAAGGCCCGCCGACAGAGCCGGCGGGCCGAGGTTCAGGATCGTGTTGAGGGTTACTCCGCCGCCACGGCACGGGGGATATCCGTGGTGTCTTCAGTATCCTCAAGACTCTCGTCTTCGCCCATGGCCGTTGTGCCGTCCTGCGCCGCCGTATCTTCGCCAACGGCGGGTTCGGCTCCGCGCAGCGGTTCTGGCAGCCAGCCGGTATCGGCCAGCAGCGCTTCGGCCTCGCGGGCCATGTCACCCTTCTTCAAGTGCGCGATGCGCTCCGCGGCACGCGGCCCCTTCGCCTCGCTCACCGCCAGCAGAATGCGGGCCTTGGTGACCCGGCCGAGGAAATTGTCCACGGTCGGCTTCCACCCGGCGGCCGCCATGTCGAGGTCGACGGCGCGGGCGAGCTGATCGGCATGGTTGAGCGCGCGGGGGCGCCGGTTCCAAGCCTCATGGACGGCGTTCACCGACAGGCTCACCACATGGGAGAACAAACCGGAGCGGCTGTCGCTGTCCCAGTCGTGCAGAGCCTCCCAGAGATCGGCCGAGTCCTTCGGCAGGACCTTCGCCCAGCCCTCATGCCGGGCGTGGATCGCCGCGGCCGAGGCGCTGTCGTTCAGCCCCGGCGCCTGCGCGCTGAAGGCCATGCTCTTCAGGTCGAGTTCGAGGCAGCTATCCGAGCCGTAGCGGTAGAAGCTCTTCAGCGTCAGGGCATGCAGGGCCGCGAGGAAGGCGACCTCCGGCCGCTCGCCCAGCGCCTGGCGCAGGCCGAGTGTGCGGTGCGAGGTCAGCTCGGTCATCAGCCGGTCCGAGAGCGCCGACAGCCCTTCGTCCTCCTCGGGCTCGGGCATCGGCGCATCTGCCATGACGGCCTCGCCGCTACGCATGGCCGCCGCCGCGATGTGGTGCGGCCCAACGTCTTCCGCGACGACTTCGAGCTCCACCGGCAGTTCGTCCTCGGGCCGCACATAGCCGCGCTCAATACGCGGCGTGCCATCATGGGTGATGCTGACGAAGGCGCCGGCGCGCGCCACATCCAGCGGATCGAAGGTGATCGGACGCGCCTCAAAGGCCTCGATCGCCGTCTCGATCTCGCCGAGCCGCGCATCGACCTCTTCCGGCAGTTCGTCCGCCTCGGCATAGGCCTCGGACAGGCGATCATATTCCGCCTTCAGTGCGTCGCGGCTGGCTTCCTCCTCCGTAGTGAGTGGAATGGTCTCACCGCGCAGCTGGCGCAAGCCGTAGGTGTGGCCATAGGCGAAGTCGGGGGCCATCTCGATCCACTTCCACCCCTCAGTGGTGACAGCGTCCGCCTCGGCCTTGAGCTTCTCGGCCACCAGCCGGTCGACCAGCACGACATCCTGCAGCCAGCCGCCATCATCGCCCTGGAATAGGTCGCGCAGGATGGTGCCGCCGGCCTCGACATAGGCCTCGAGGCCAATGAACTGGGCGCGCTTGTCACAGGCGCGGACAGCACCTTCGGTCAGCATGCGGCGGATGGCATAGGGCTGCTTGTCATAGGAGGTCTTCAGCCGCTCGAAGACCTGTTCCTGGCGCGCATGGTCGCCGGAGACGGTAAAGGCCATGAGTTGGTCGAGCGTCAGGCCATCCTCGGCATAAACCTCCAGCAGCACCGGCGCGACCGAGGCGAGCTTGAGGCGCTGCTTGACCACGCCGACGGAGACGAAGAAGGCGGCCGCAATCTCTTCCTCGGACTGTCCCTTCTCACGCAGGGCGAGGAAGGCGCGGAATTGGTCGAGCGGATGCAGCGGCGCGCGCTGGACATTCTCGGCGAGGGAATCCTCCTCGGCGATGCCGCCCTCTCGGATGACGCAGGGCACCGGCGCGGTCCTGGCGAGCCGCTTCTGCTTCACCAGCACTTCCAGCGCTCGATAGCGCCGCCCGCCGGCCGGAATCTCGAACATGCCGGTCTCGACGCCGGCGCCATCGACGACGGGCCGAACGCTGAGGCCCTGCAGCAGGCCACGCCGGGCGATGTCCTCGGCCAGTTCCTCGATTGAGACCCCGGCCTTGATGCGCCGGACGTTCGACTGGCTGAGCAGGAGCTTGTTGAAGGGGATGTCACGCGAGGGCGAGAGCGTGATCTTCTGAACAGTGGTCGCCATGGAAGGCACCTCCGCGACGGGCGGCCGGGAGCCTCTCTCTCGGCCTCCAACCCGTCACGAAGCGCAGCGCCGCCCTCTCACTCTGGAGGGCGACGCCACAGAATCGCAGATCCGCACAAACGGAAAGCCGGAAAGCCGGAAAGCCGGAGACACGGATGTCCGCATCTCCGGCTTTCCGGAAGTCAGGCCGCCCGGTCGAGCAGCTTCTTGGCCCGGCCCTCGAGGTCGAGCCTTGCATCCTGGTGGGGCTTGTCGCGTGCGACCGCGGTGATGCCCTGCACGAAGTCGAAGATGCTCTCGGGCTTGCGCCCTTCCTCTGCCAGCACCGTGTTGATGACCTTGGCGGTCTCGGCCCTGGAGAAACCCCGGTTGCGCAGGAAGTCGCTGCGGTCCTCGTCGGTGCGCGCGACGATCTTCTCCCGTGCCGCTTTGATGCCGTTGACGAAGGGCAAGGGCGAAGAATTGGCGAAGCGGGTCAAGGCCGGCGCCGCCTCATGGGCGAAGCGCGAGGCGGCGTATTTGGAGTGGCGGATGGTGATCTCCTGGAAATCCTCGACACCCCAGAGATTGCGATTCTGGCACACGGCGCGCAGATAAAAGCTCGCCATGCCGAGCGTCTTGGCGCCGACCTCCGAGTTCCAGCAATAGAAGCCCCGGAAATAAAGGTCCGGCGAGCCGTCGGGCAAACGCTCCGCCTCGATCGGGTTCAGATCGTCGACCAGGAACAGGAACACGTCACGGTCAGAGGCGTAGAGCGTCGTCGTATCCTTGGTGATGTCGACACGCGGATTGTAGACGCCCGTCGACCAGTTGAGCACGCCCGGCACCTTCCAGCGTGTGTCGCCGGTTCCGTTGCCGGCGATGCGCTGCACCGCCTCGACCAGCTCGTGATCGTAGATGCGGCCATAGTCGGGGCCGGTCACCGCGCGGAGCTCGACGCGACCATTGGTGGTCTCATAGGTCTTGATCTGCTCGGCGCGGTGCGAGGTCAGGCCATATTGCAGATTGATGCTGGCGAGCGCGGCGGGAAGCTGGCGCAGATAGGCGGCCGGTGCACCGATCTGGGCAGCGAGCTGGCCGAACGACCAATGGTTCGGCTCGGCGAGTGCGTCTGCCCCGGGCAGCACCAGCGACAGCCGCTCGGCATTTGAGCGGCTCACCTCGACGTGGATGCGGGACGTCTCGACGAGGCGCGACTGGCTGTGATCGGCCCGGCCTCGCACCATCTCGGCCAACTCGTCGAGCGACAGGAACCGTTCGTCATCCGGCCGGGAGAACCACTCCGACGACACGCGACCGACCCGCTCGCCGCGCGTGACATCCACCTTGTAGCCGCCGCTGGCATCACGACCGGCATCCAGAACCTGCATGTTCATGGGGCTAGACCTCCATGACGGGCGCCGAAAGACTCTCTCCCGGTCTCAACCCGTCACGGAAATCCGGTCTGTACTCTCACTCTGATCGGCACTGCGAGATATCCGGAGATGCTTTGCGCGAGCGGAGCCTTCTCTTCCATCACTTCCTGAACGGCAGCTCGACGACGCCATCTGGTGGATCGATCCGCCCACATTGACCGCCATCATCTCGAATGGGGCACAGATCCAGATCAATTGATGACTAAGAGTGCACTGGCCTCCTGGAACTGCAGGGCAGGTCACACCCAGGCCATTTCCCGGGATTTTCGACCTGGCATTGCGCCTCGCAGAGGCGAAGGAACGGCGCCGTCACCACGCCATGCTATCCGGCGACTTTCGCGCAGATGCTTCCGTTCTGCTTCCATCGCCTGCAAAGCAGCGCCGTGGAAGCAGAAAACGCCCCGAAGGGCGTTTGCTAAGTATCTAGTTTTCATGGGAAAATTTGGAGCGGGCGATGGGATTCGAACCCACGACCCCAACCTTGGCAAGGTTGTGCTCTACCCCTGAGCTACACCCGCTCGCTCCGTCGTTCGCTGGCGGCGTTGTCGGCCGCGTCCCGAACGGGCCGTCTCTATGCCCCATGAGCGCGGCGATTGCAACGGGGGTTTGCGCGAATTCTCGAGGCCTGTGGATTACGCCATCGGCTTTCCGCGCCATCGGCAGCGGGCCCTTGGTTACAGACCCTTGGTTCCAGGCTCTTGGTTCCGGCGCACCCGGCAATGTCGGAGGGGTTCCCGTCGCCGCCGGGCGTGGGGTCCGGCCACGGCCCCTTGCCGAATGGCTGCGATCGCATGGTGCGGTCCAGCGCGCGGCGGCTCTCGGACACGAGGGTTGCCGAGCGGTATCGGGAGGGTAGCGAGATGGGGGGCGTCCACGCCCGCGCTGGAGGGCCGGCACTCCGAGTGAGGCTATTGCGCAACATTGCGCCCGAGAGCGTCCGCGAAGTCCCGCACCGGGCGCTCCCTCAGGGCTTATACCCAGTCACGATATTGTCAGTCCGGCATGCAGGAATGTTCATACGCGTACTCTTGTGCCCCGGCGGTCGGTGGTGCTGTTCGATATTCAGCCGATGCTGCGTTCCATTCTGGACGCCCCGTTCCTCGCCGGCGCGGCCGGCGAGCTGTTCCAGTTGAAACTGAGGTCGATCGCGGCCGATACCCCGCTGGGAGCGGCGGGCGCGTTCGCGCAGGTCCTTGGCGGCGACGCATCGGCACGGATGCAGGCCTTCGGTTCGCTTTACGCCCATGCCAAGAAAACCGGCGCCATCGTCGGTGAGGGGCACCCTGGGGGGCCGGGCTTCATCAAGACATCTATGGTGCGCGGAGCCCTGCCGGAACCGCCGGTGGAGGTCAGCCACCGGCCGGTGGCCGCCATCCGGCTGGAAGATGCCTGGGTCACCGGGCACTCGGGCATCGCGCGCGTGGGCGACATGCTGCTGGCCGACGGCGCTCCCGTCAGACGCGCCCGAACGCGATGGGCCCACGGCACCCAAGGGGCCCGGGCGGCGCGTGGCCGGCTACCGGGATGCCGCGGCGCTCATCTGCGGCGTATTGCGGCGGCTCGCGACGCGCACGCGCTCCAGCTAGGGGTGTCAGCAAAAGGTTGTTGTCACCGCGGCTCTGCAGCCGGAAGGCCCGTGCGGACGGCGTGCGCGACGCCCGGTCCGGCAAATGGTGCGGGTGGTCGGACTCGAACCGACACTCTGTCGCCAGAAACGGATTTTGAGTCCGTCGCGTCTACCATTCCGCCACACCCGCGAGGTCGGCCAATGCGCCGACGGAAAGTGCTGGGACTATAATGTTCCCGGCGCGGCGAGCAAGCCGCGCCGTCGCGCCGCGCACAGGCGGTGGTGCCCGAAGGCGCCCCGCGCCCTCAGGGAGCGGGCTTGCAGGTGCCGAACGCGGTCAGCACCCGGTCCGGCGATACGGTGGTGAGCGTCACATCGGGCTGCGTGCGCGAGATCTGCATGATCCAGCCCACCAGATCTTCCGTGCCGTGAAGCGTGATGTTGTCGCCCGCGCTGGCGGCGGCGTCGATCTGGCTGATATGCGGCAGTCCGCTATCGGAGACGCTGGCGATGATGCGCTTGCCATAATGCACAAGGAAGCGGGCGGGCAGGTCGATCGTGCCCAGTTCCTTGGCCGGCGCGCAACCCTTCTCGCCCTCGCAGACGAACACCTTTGTGAAGGTGCAGTCGGCGGGCGAGGGCAGGTCGGCGACGATCGTCTCCGACGTAGGTTGCGCGGCGGCGGGCGCGGTGGCCGAGGCCGCGGTTTGCGCCTGGGCGATGCCGAAGCTCATGACGAGGCAGAGGGCGGCAGCAGCGGTCTTGATCATGGGTCGACCTTGTCGCTTCCGGGGGAAGCCGGGAAAAGGGGTCGGTTTCGACATGCCGGGATCAGTAGACCGGCGTGCGGCAGGGCGGATAGGGCGGGGCGCCACAATAGCCGGGGCCGTAGGCCGGGCCGGGCGGGGGGTAGGCTCGCGGCGGCGGCGGATAATAGGCCGGGGGCGGCGGCGCGCTGTAATAGTAATAGGGCTGCGGCCGGGTGGCGGCCGTCACCGCCGAGCCGACCAGCGCACCGGCCACGAGCCCGCCGATCAGCGCACCGGTATTGTTGGCCTGCGCCGGCGCGGCGCTGGCCAGCAGCGCGGGCACCAGCACGGAAAGGGCAAGGGTTGCCCGCAGCGTGGAGGCGAATCTGTGCATGTCGTCCTCGCTTCGATCACGGCGCGTGGTTGCGCGCCCGTGCGGGTGACACACCGAAGGTGCCACCCGATGGGAGATCCGGTGGCAAAACTGAGGCCTGCTGGTTAACAGGCGATAAACGGCGCGCTCACCGCGCGTTCAACGCCAGCCGGGCACTCTCGTCGCCATGGCTCCTGCCCGCTGCCGCGATCGCGGCGGATGCGACCGGCAGGGCGAATGGGAGGTGCACATGAACAGACGCGGGTTCATCCTCAGTCTCGCGGGCCTGGCAGGCGCGAGCCTCGCCGGCGTGGGGCTGGTTTCCTCAAGTGCCGCAGCGACACCGCTCGGCCGGCTCGATTCCGGCCTGCCGGAAGGCGGGCTCCGGGACATGCCAGCGGCAACCCCGGACGGCACGCCGTTGGAGGCGGCGCAATGGGGACCTCCCCCGGGTCCGCCCCCGCATGGCGGCTGGGGACCGCCGCCCGGCCCGCCTCCGCGCGGTGGCTGGGGGCCGCCGCCGAGCTATCGTCGCGGCCGACGCCGGCGGGTATGCGGCTGGCGCCGCGACAACTGGGGGCGGCCGGTCCGTCGCTGCTGGTATGTCTGGCGCTGAGTCCGTCCCGAGCGTTCTCGATTCAGCGGCATTCCGGGCGGCGTGAAGAGACGCGCGGCAACGTATTGGAGGTTCCAGTATACCAATACGGCGCGGCCTGCGGGCCGCGCCGGGCCGATGCGATGGGCTCTCAGCCCTCGTGGTTGCCGTCGATGGCGCCGATCGCCGCGGCGCTGCGCAGCAGGGCATATTTCACCTGCGCGGCGCGCATGTCGCGATACCAGGTGACCAGCTCGCTCCAGGGATCGTTCACCTTGGACAGCGCCGAGAGAAAGGCGACGACCGTGCCGATCTCGGTCTGGCCGGTGACGACGAAATAGCCGCCGAGCGCGAGAATGGTGGCGACTCCGCCATGGGTCATCAGGTTCATCATCACGTTCATGATGTATTTCAGCCAGTAGATGCTCATGTTGGTGGCGAAGACCGCGTGGATCTTGCCGCGCTGGCTGCCATCGGGGTCGCGCGCTCCGCGAGCATCGACGATGCCGGTGCTCAGGCCGCGATAGAGCGTCACCCGCGTGCTGATGCGCCGGTTGATCGCCTCCTGCATGATGGGCACGAATATCAGCTGCGGCACGAAAACGCCGGCGATCACCAGCGCCATCACCGGCTGAAGGTAGAGCAGGTAGATCGTCACCACCACGAACACGCCGGCCTGCAGCACCGGCTCGCTGATGCTCTCGCCGACGAAGCTGCCCACCGGGTCGGCCTCGTCGAGCACGATGGAGAGCTGGATGCCCTCGGTGGCGGCCGGCACCGTGCGCAGGCCGTCGGCGTCGGCCACGGCGAACACCGCCTCGCGCAGCCACAGCACCGCCCGCTCGCCGAGCCAGTTGCGGTACATGTTGAGCGCCAGCTTGAGCAGCCCCTCGGTCACCGTCACCGCCAGATAGGCGCCGACCAATACGAGGATGGGCTGCAGCATGCCGCCCTGGATGGTGTCGTTGACGATGCGGCGCTGGATCTCGATCGGCGCGATCTCGATCATAAGCACGAAGGCGGACAGCCCGATGAGGGCGATCTGATGCCAGCCGCTGACGTGCCAGACGAATCGAAACAAGCTGCGCGGCACGGTATTCTCCGGCGGGGCCCGCGCGTCGGAGAATACCGTGCCGCGCGGGGCAACCGCGCCACCATGCGCCACCGCCACCCGCGCGTCGATGACGGCGATCAAGCCGCGGGTGCGGTCTTCACCCCGCGTCAGGGAACCGCGTCGCGCGAGGTCATGGCGCCGACCACGAAGGCGAGGTTGGCGGCGCCGACGAGAGCGGCGGCGTGGGCGTCGGCCTGCGCCTGGCGCGCGTCGAGCAGGCCCGAATCGGCCGCCGTCGCCACCGTCACCGTGCCCACGCCGTTTTTGTAGGCCTCCAGCGCGGCATCATAGGTGGTGCTCGCCGCGCTCGTCAGCGCTGTGGCGGCGCGGTAGGATTCCAGGGCGGTGCGCAGGGCGTTGTTGGCGGCGACGATCTCCGTCACGGCGGCGGTCTGGGTGCGGTGGAACGTGCCTTCCGCCGCGGCGGCGCGCGATTGCGCCTGCTTCAGTTCGGCCGCCCGCAGGCCGGCATCGTAGAGCGGCACGGTGGCGCCGATCAGCACGCCCGAGCCCGTCGCCTGCTGGCCGATGCCGGGCAGGCCGTTGGCGTTGAAACTGCCCTGTCCGGTGGCGACCGCGCCGGCGACGAACACCTTGGGCAGATAGGCGGCTTCCGCTGCCTTGATGCCCGAGCGGGTGGCGGCGAGCGCGGAATAGCTGGCGATCACGTCCGGCCGCTGCGCCAGAGCGAGCGTGATCATCTGGTCGAGCGGCACCTTCACCGCGTCGGGCAGGCGGCGCTCGCCGGCGTCGGCGACATGGATGGGCAGCGTCGCGTTCACGCCCATGGAAGCGAGCAGCACCTGATAGGTGTCGCGCTCCTGTCCCTCGGCCTGCACGCGCCGCAGTTCCGACTGCGCCACCTGCTGGCGGGCCTGCGCCACCTCCACCGTGGTGGCGAGCCCCTTGGCCAGCCGTTCCTCGGCGGCATCGCGGATGGCCATGCTGTTGCGCAGCGTCTGCCGGGCGATCTTCGTGCGGGTGACGGCGGCGCTGTAGAGATAATAGGAGCGGGTGACGTCGAAGATCAGCTTCTGGTGCTCGCCGTTGAACAGCACATTGGCGGCGATCGCGCCCTGCTTGGCGGCATCGGCGACCGCGCTGCGCTGGCCGAAATCGAAGATCAGCCATTGCAGCGCGATGGAGGGCGACACGCCCTCGGCCGTGGTGTCGAAATAGCGCTGCGTGCCCACCGGGACCGGTAGCGGCGAACTCACGGATTGGTAGCCGCCGACCACATTGGCGGTGATGAGCGGCAGGTAGGTCGCCTCCACCATGCCCACCGCCAGCGCCGCCTCGCGCGCCCGCTGCCAGGCGACGCGCGTCGCCGGGTTGTTGCGCTGGGCGAGGTCGATCAGCTCCGGCAGGCGGTAGCTGTGCCGGGGATCGACCTCCACCGCCTGCGGCAGCTCGGCGAGCTTTGGATTGGCCGGCACGCTGAAATCGGCCACCGGCGCCGGGCCGCCGGTCGCGTTCGCCGCGGGCGCGGGCGCCGGTTGTTGGGCGCTCCACAGCCCGTCCTCATGGCCGGTCGGCTTCCACGGCCGATCGGCGGCGGGCGCGGCCATGTTGGCGGCGTTGGGCGCGCAGCCGGCGAGCAGGCTCGCGCCGAGGAGGGCGGCGGCAAGACGCGCCGTCCATCGCGTGCCGCGCTCCGTCATGTCGCCAGCCCGCCATTCCATCATGCGCGCCCCGCCACGGTGAGACGGAGGCGGGCGAGCCGCTGGTCGATGGCGGCGGGGAGGGCGTCCTGCGCCGTTTCGTCCCGCGCCCTCGCGTCCCCCGTCGAGCCGTCTGCCGGGGCGGCGATCGCCCGGGCGATCGCACCGAGCCGCGCGGTGAAGGGGGAAAGGTCGTCCGGGCTTAGATAGATGTCGCGATTGAGGGTGGAAATCTCCGCCCGCGCTGCCTCCAGAGCCTCCACGGTTTTCATCGAGGGCCGGATGCTGGCCGGCTCGAAGGCCACCAGTTCCAGCATGTCGCGCGTCTGGGCGAGGTGTTCGGCCGCGGCCGCCGCGTCGCCGATGGCTCCGGCGCGCCGCTCCGGCGGCAGGCCCGCGAGGCGCGCCAGGCCCGCCAGCGCCGCCGCCAGATGCTCGCGCGCGGCGCGCTCGATCGACACGACCCATACCCGCGTGAAGATGAGGTAGATGACCACATTGCCGAGCAGGATGCCGACGATGCGGTCGCGCGCGGTATCGAGGTCGAGGCTGGGGCCGAAGCCCTGCACCACGGTGAGCAGGAAGGCGAGGCCGATCTGCACGCCGCCATAGGCGATGCGCTCGCTGCCGGTGGAGACCCAGGCGGCGAGGAGGATGCCGGCGAAGATCAGCACCATCAGCCCGCCGACCGATTCCAGATGCGGGACGACGAACAGGATCGAGGCGACGCCCAGCGTCGCGCCGATCAGGCAGCCGACAATGCGCAGGCCCAGCTTGTGCACCGTCTCGCCGGTTGTTCCCAGCGCGGCAACGTAGCAGGTGATCAGCGCGGTGTGGATGCCCTGCCAGTTCAGGCCGGTATAGACGACGTAGCAGATGATGGCCGCGGCCGTCGTCTTCAGAGCGAAGCGCTGGTAGTCGGGATTGCGGAACGCGTCGGGCCTGAGAAAAGGCGGCTTGGGGGCCGGGGTGACGTCGCCTTCCGGCCCGCCGGCAATGATGGCCAGCGCCTCCCACACCGCGCGCTCGGCGCGGTCCGCCTCCGGGGGCGGCGGGGCTGGCGCGGGCGGCGCCTGCCCGACATCCAGTGCCGCGATCATCCGCTCGATATGGCCGACCAGCGCGGCGCGGCGGCCGGCATCGAGATCGTCCGGCAGGCCGGAGGCGGTCAGCATCAGGCGGTAGCCGGCCCGCACGTCGCGCGCCAGCTGGCCGGCGGCGGCGGACGAGACCATGTGAAAGAGGCGGATCAGGCCGGCGCGCTTTTCCGCCTCGCCATTGCCCTCGCCGAGCCGGGCTTCGAGATCGGGATCGGCGGCCGGCGCGCCGCCGGCAATGGCGCGGGCGCTCGCCTCCAGCCGCTCGCGCAGCGTGGCGCGGGCGAGGCGCACCGGCGAGATGCCCAGCACGATGTTGAACAGGGCCATCATCGCCATGGGTAGCGTGACCAGGTACCACGCATAGCGCAGGCCCAGCGTCGCCGCGTCGGCGACCGGCACCACGTTCACCAGCGCCAGCGCATAGGCGATGATCAGCGCGATGACGCCGCCGATTTCGCCCAGCTGGGTGGCCGCGCCGATGAAGAGGAAGACGAACGACACCACCGCGATGGTGATGAGCCGGAGCGGCGGGGAATCGACGGTGAGGTTCACCAAGAGCACGACGAAGGCGACCACCAGCGACACCAGCACGATGAGCGCGACCGCCGTGCCGACATTCTGCGCCGCATCCGGCTTCATCAGGAAGATGACGAGGTAGCAGCTGATCGCCGCTTCCGGGATCTGGTAGAGCATGGCCACGCCCACCACCAGCGCGCAGAGCAGGGCGATGCGCCAGGTCAGCGCGGCGCGGCCGGGAAAGGGCGCGAGATCGCGCCGCACCCGGGCGAACAGGGAGGGCGCGGCCACCGCGGCCCGGGCGTCAGCAGCGGTCGCCATGGTGCACGATCGCAACGGCGGATGCGCCGATCCGCGTCAGGTTCTCGGGGGGATCGATGAGCCGGATGCGCACCGGGAAGCGCTGGGCGATCCGCACCCAGTTCAGCGATTTCGGCAGATAGGGCAGGTTGCGTGGCAGGTTGACGAGGTCTTCCGAGATGACGCCCCAGCCGATGCCTTCCACGCGTCCGGCGATCGGCACCGCGCGGTTGGCGAGCGCGTAGACGCGGGCGCAGTCGCCCACCTCAATCGTCTCCAGCTCGGTCTCGCGGAAGGAGGCGGAGGCGTACCAGTGCTCGGTGTCGATCAGCGTGAACACCGATTGGCCGGGGGCGACGATCTCGCCGGTGGAGATGGTGAGCCCGACGACGCGCCCGTCATGGGGGGAGCGCACCTGCGTGTTGGCGAGGTTGCGCTCGGCGAGCGCCAGCGCGGCGCGGCGGGCCTCGACCAGCGCCTGCGCGCCCTCCAGCGTGCTGACGAGGCTGTCGGCGGCCGCAGCCTGCTTGATCGCCTGGGTGAGGCTGACCCGCGCATCGTCCCGCGCCGTGCGCGCGTCGTCCACCTGCTGCGCGGTGACATAGCCTTTGGGCAGGAGCGGGGTAAGCCGCGCCAGGGTCTGCTCGGCCAGCGCGAGGTTGGTGCGGGCGCGCGCGATCTGCTCGGCGGCGATGGCGGCGTTGGATTGCTCGGCGCTGATGGTGCGGCGCTGCGTGTCGAGCGCCGCCATGGCGATGGCGAGGTCCGCCCGCGTCTGCTCGACGGTGAGCCGGTAGGGCTCGGGATCGAGCGCGAAGAGCAGGTCGCCCTTCGCCACTTTCTGGTTCTCCTCCACCGCGATGGCGACGATCTGGCCCGGCACGGTGGCGGCGATATTGACGATGTTGGCGGTGAGGACGGCGTCCTCCGACAGCGGGCTGAGCGCGGACTGGCGGAAATAGAGCCAGCCGGCGC
The DNA here is from genome assembly GCF_014195655.1 of Ancylobacter tetraedralis. GTDB lineage: Bacteria > Pseudomonadota > Alphaproteobacteria > Rhizobiales > Xanthobacteraceae > Ancylobacter > Ancylobacter tetraedralis. The sequence goes on along the minus strand of NZ_JACICD010000011.1, from coordinate 82,885 downwards.
CGATCGCCGCCACGATGATCAGCGCTCCGAGCGTGGAGCCGACGAGGCTGCGGCGATGGGAATAGGCCGAGGGCGCCGGTCGTTCACCCGCCATTTGCTCGCTCGCCATGGTTCACCGCCCATACAGGGTGAGCGCCAGGGCGAAGCCGATGGCCGCCGCCAGGCACACATAGACCAGCAGGCGCCAGGGCAGGAGATCGTCGAGGCCGAGGCGGATGAACAGCGCGCGCAGCACCACCGCGCCGATGACGCCGGCGGTGAGGCAGATCAGCCAGAAGGGGAAATAGGCGCCGAACAGCGGAAGCGAGGGACTGAGCGGGGCGGAGCATCCGCTCACACCGAATGCTACGGGCGCGGAAAGGCCGATGATGCGCCGAAGCTCCATGCCGCCTTCCACCCCCTCGTCCACCCCACGCTGACGCTCACAATTAACAGGCGAGCCCGGCCAATCCAACCCGGGCGGGACCGATCAATTCCGCTTTATCCTCTATAACTTATGGAGCGCCCGCCTGCCGGCTCTCCCGCATCGCCGGCAGAGCGCCGATCCTCAGGCCGCCGCGCCGGCAAGGAGACCGGCATTCGACGCATCCATCCACGTCGCCTCCGGCGCGCGCGGCACATGGGCGAGACGGCAGCGAGCCCGCCGGCGATGCCGCGGGGAAGGTTCACCTATGACGATGTGCCGGGCGAGATCCTCCGGGCCTGTCGCGCTGTCCTTCAGGCCGCCATCGCGTTGATCAGGGCCGCCGTCGCATCGGTGGCGGTGCCGTCGATGCGGTGGAAGGGCAGCACACGCGGCTCGCCGGTTGCGGCGAGAGCGTTGAGATCGAAGCGCGTGTAGTTGAGGCTGCCATAGCCGCGCAGGAAGAACAGCTTGCGGTCGAGGTCGGCGAGGCTGGTCCAGGAGGTGTATTCGGTGGCGTAGGCCTGCCCGCCCGGCTCCTCCAGCCCGGCGACCTCGAGATGCCCGTCGCCCTGTTCGGGATAATCGATGGTGAGGCCGCGCGGCCGGTCGAAATTGTTGAGGATGTGGGCGAGCGCCAGCACGGCGAGATCCGGCGTCGCGGCCTTCTCGGCATATTGCGCGTAGAAGGCGGCGCGAACGAAGCGGCCCACCGAGGTGTTGGAGGCCGGCAGCCCCGCCGTGGCGATGCCGGAATCCGGCTGCACCGCAGCGTAGCGGCCGAAGCTGGCGCTGGATTTGTCGACATTGCCGAGGAAGGTGTAGTTGTCGAGATTGGTGAGGTGCCAGCCGAATGCCGGCCCGTTGGTCATCACCCCCACCGGGTTGTCGATGACGCTCATCACGCCGCGGTTGAACTCGATGACCAGCGCGGCGCCGGAAGCGTCGTGCACCACATAGTGGAAGGGCGCTTCCACGCCGCCGAGGATGGCCAGCGGTTCCACCTGCACCGGCTGGTCGGCCAGCGCGGCCTTGACCTCGTCCACGCTGGCGAACTGGCCGAGCACCCAGCTGCCGAGATCGGAGGCGGCGAGCACGGCGCGGGTGACCTCGGCCGAGCGATGCCCGCCCGCCGCCGCCGGGTAGGAGAGCAGGCTGAACGTCAGTCCCTTATCGTTCAGCCCTTCGAGCACTTTCAGGTCGCCGAGGCCGACCGGCGCCTGCGGCGTCGGCAGCCGGCTCGGCATGGCCACGGCGAGCACGGCATGGCGCGCGCTATAGGCGAGCGCGGGATGGCCTTCGATCTGCGAGGTGGAGGCGAAGCCGGCCGGCAGGAACGCCATCTGGTAGGGCAGTTCCATCGTCAGTTCGAGGGTCCGCCCGAAATAGACCTTTCCGGCCGCGTCGCTGTAGATGAGGGATGTGCACATGCCGGACTGTTCCTGAAAAAGGGTCGTGTTCGTTCATAACTCGGCCGGGGTGCAACGACGAGATGGCGCGCGCGTTACAGCGTTGCACCCTGGACGGCACCTCGTTCACTCTCGCCGAGGCACGCTTCCGAGCACGGCGATGTTAGCCGGCCGGAGGGCCGTGGAACAGTCTCGCCCACGCTCCACGCTCCACGCTCCACGCCCCCCGCTGCGGGCCCGCAGCCTGTCGAGGAGGCCCGGCCATCCCGCACGATCCGTGCGCGCCCACACGCGGCAGGAGGAGAGCGGGTTCGACATTTTCATCCATGTCGACGGGGTGTGCGGGGCTTCATCGCCCCGTTCCGCGCGGCCGATCTGGAACGGCGCTTCCATGTCCCGTGCCGGGAGCGGAAGCGGGAAGGCGGCACCGGCGGCTCTGGGATGCCTGACGCCGCCGACCGGCTGCATCGCCGGCGCCGGTCGTCGTCGGCCTGTTTTCGGGCCTGCCAACTGCACCGCTCGGGTGATTCAGCGCCCGCTCATGCGTCATGGTGTCCGCCGCCACTTCGCCAGCCGGCGGGTCCAGCCATCCCGCGACAGCAGGATTTCCTCATCCGGCATCCGGTGCTACGTCCGACGACGCGCAAGGACGCCGCCGCGTTCAACCACAACGGACCTGCGGGCGGGGAGCGCGATCGGGCCGCGCCCTCGCCAATGACCTGTGGAACGTGATCATGACATCGACCCCTCTGCCCGCGCCGTCGCCGTTTCCCTCGCCGGCTCCCTTGCACCGGGCGGCGGTCCCGCGCCGCGCGCCGCGCGCCTATCTGGCGATGCCGGCCGCGCTGCTTCTCGTCGTTCTCACCGCCACCGCGCCCGTGCGTGCCGAGGGGCCGCTGCCGTGGCCCGACAGCATCGCCGCGCGTCTGGCGGCGCTGGCGCTGATCGAGACGCTGAACGCCGACCTGCTCGCCAATGCCAGCGCGACGCTGACGCTCGACCGCTGGTGCGGCGCGCATAGTCTGGCCGCGCCGCCCACCATCGTCGCCGACCGGGTGACGGGGGCGGACAAGCCGGCGGATGGCGAGATCCGCGCCCGGCTCAAGGTTGGGGCGGAGGAGCCGGTGCGCTACCGGCGGGTGCGGCTGCGCTGCGGCGCGCATGTGCTGTCCGAGGCGGATAACTGGTACGTTCCCGCGCGGTTGACTGCCGAGATGAACCAGCAGCTGGAGACCACCGACACCTCGCTCGGCCGGGTGGTGCGCCCGCTGGATTTCCGCCGCACCACGCTGCAGGCGACCCTGCTGTGGCGCCCGCTGCCCGAGGGCTGGGAGACCGGCGCACCGCTGCCGCCAGCGGGCGCGGACCCGCTGGCCATTCCCGATTTCGTGCTGGAGCATCGCGCCGTGCTGACCTTGCCCGACGGCACGCCCTTCAGCGCGCTGACCGAGAGCTATACGCGCGCCGTGCTCGCTTTTCCGCCGCCGGCGCTGGTGGCACCGGCGCCGTGAGACGTCAGCGGGTGGTCTGCAAGGTCTGGATCACCTGCTGGCCGAAGGCCTGCACGAAGGCGTGCTGCTGCGCTTCCTCCAGCCCTGGGGCGCCCTTCACCACATCGCAATAGGTTGAGATCAGCGCGTTGGCGATGTCGGACAGGCGAGCCTTGGGATCTTTCTTCGCCAGCGCGCTCGCCCAGCCGGCACCCGCCGTGCCGGGCACCGGCAGCGTCGGCGTGCCAATGAGCGTCCCCGCATCGGCAAGCAGCGCCAGCGGCACCCGCTTGCCGTCCGGGGACGGGCAGGTGAGCGGGCCGGCGAGGCTGCGCGGCTCGCGCTGCACCAGCGAGGCGCCGGCCGGCACCGCCCAGATCACCGGGACCGACGGGAAGGGCACGGCGGCAGCGGGCTCGGAGGCATCGGCTGCCGCTTGCAGGGTGAAGCGGCTGAGCTCGGCCAGCTTGTCATAGGTCTCGCCACCGGAGGCCGCCACGACCGGGCAATAGGCGGAGGCAAGCGCATCCACCACTTCGGCGGGCGCGGCGTCGGGCACCGCCGCCTCATAGCTGTCGACCAGCGCCGGGACGTCGCGGTTGCCGCCGGCGATTTCAGCGGTCAGCGCGGCGACCACCTTGGGGTCCGGCCCGCGATTGCCCGGCGCGCCGCCGACTTGAGCGCAATCGAAGGCGGCGGCGGCCTGGGTGCCGTAATCGGGCACCCTCACGCTCTCGCGCCAGGCGGCGACCATGCGCGCGGTGGCGTTGGGCGTGGCGGTGTTGCCCCAGCTGGTGCGCACGTAATTGACGAGATCGGCGAGCTGCGCGTCCGACAGGCGGCCGGCGAAAGAGGGCATGGCGCCGTAGCGCCCGCCCGCCGGCAGGCCCTGCAGGGCGACGGTGATGACATTATAGGGCTCGGCCGCGATCACCGCCGGGTTGCCGGCGAGCGGGGGGATCGAGCCCTCGAGACCCGTGCCCTGCGGCTGGTGGCAGGCGGCGCAATTGTCGACATAGAGCTTGGCCGCGCGGGCATGTACCATGGGGGGCAGGGGCGAGCCCTTCTGTGGTGCCGGGGCGTCCGGCGGGGGCGGGCTGTCGAGCAGATAGGTCGCCATGGCAGCGAGGTCGGCGTCGGTGAGATAGCTCAGGCTGTCATGGATCACCTCGGCCATCGGCCCGAATACCGAGGTCTTCTGCGGCGCCGAGCCGGTCTTGAGGAACTGGACCAGCGTGTCCTTCTGCCACATCCGGGCCAGCGCACCGGAGGCGATGTCGGGGGCGTAGAAGCCGTCGATCTCCGAACCGGTGAAGGCGGCCTTGCCCTTGATCGCGCCCATGATGTTGCGCGGGCTGTGGCAGTCCGAGCAATGGCCGAGCGCCTCCACCAGATAGGCGCCGCGGTTCCATTCCTCGCTGCGGCCCGGCGTCGGCACGAAGCTGGCCGGACGGAAGAACAGTTCGCGCCACGCGAGCATGCCGAGGCGGATGTCGAAGGGAAAGGCGAGGCCGTTCTCGGGATTGGGCTGGTTCACGGCCGGAAGGCGCCGGACATAGGCCCACAACGCCCGAAGGTCGTCCTCGACGATGCCGGTATAGGCGTCGAACGGCATGGCCGGGTAGAGATAGGCGCCGTCCTTGCGGATGCCGTCATGCAGCGCGCGCCGGAAGTCGTCATAGCTCCACGACCCAATGCCGGTCTCGGGATCCGAGGTGATGTTGACCGAGTAGAGCGTGCCGAACGGGGTGTTGAGCCCGAGCCCGCCCGCATAGGGCTTGCCGCCGGGGGCGGTGTGGCAGGGCATGCAGTCGGCGGCGCGGGCGAGATATTCGCCGCGCGCCACCAGCGCGTCATCCGGGAATGCGGGCACCGACACCTGTGCAGGCGTCTGTGCCGAGGCGGCGGGAGCGCCAAAGCTCCCGAGCGCCGTCGCCAGCCCCAGCAGCATCCCGATGCGCGTTGTCGTCCGTGCGGTCATGGCTCGCCCCCCAGCGTTACCGTCCCTGATGGAACGATTCCACGAAAGGGCGATGGCCGCCACCCCGAAGACGGCTGACGGGGCGTTACACCCTTTCAATAGCCGTCTTCGAGCGCGTGCAGGGGAGCGGAGCCCGTCGAACGGGGTCAGAACGTGCCGAGATAATCCACCTTGCCCACCTGCACGCCCTTGTGGCGCAGGATGTCGTAGGCGGTGACGACATGGAAGAAGAAGTTCGGCAGGGCGAAGTTCAGCACATAGCCGGTGCCCACGAAGTGCCGTTCGCCACCGCGCGCGGCCACGACGATGGCGCGCGTCTCGCTGCCCTCGAAGGCCATGGGATCAACGCCGGCGAGATAGTGGAGCGTACCGGCGATGCGCGCGTGGAGATCGGCGAAGCTCACCTCATCATCGGCGAAGCTCGGTCCAGCTGTGCCGGTGAGGCGGGCGGCGGCGAACTTGGCGGTGTCGCTCGCCCGCTGGATCTGGCCGGTCAGCGGCAGCATGTCGGGCGCGAGTCGTCCGCCCGTCAGCTCGGCGGGGTCGAGGCCGTGGGCGGCGGTAAATTCCTCGCCCTTGGTCAGGATGGCGTCGAGATTGGCGAGCGCCCGCTGGAACACGGGGATCGTGGTGTCATAGAGGGAGAGCGGCATGGGTTTTCCTCGCGGGGCCGCGCAGGCGACCCGGGGTTTCGCGGCATGAAAAAACCCCGGAGCGGGAAGCCGTTCCGGGGTCTTGGGTCAGCGGGACGCGGGCGCGATCAGATCGCGCTGTTGATCCACTGCAGCATCTTGGCCTTCGGCGCGGCGCCGACCTGGCGGGAGGCCAGCTGGCCATCCTTGAACAGCAGCAGCGTCGGAATCGACATGATGCCGTATTTGGAGGCGGTGGCCGGGTTCTCGTCGACGTTGAGCTTGACGATCTTCAGCTTTTCGCCGAGCTCGCCCGCCACCTCGTCGAGAACCGGAGCGACCATGCGGCAGGGGCCGCACCACTCGGCCCAGAAATCCACCAGCACGGGGCCGGAAGACTTGATTACGTCGGACTCGAAGCTCTGATCCGACACCTTTTCGACGCCCATTGGGACACCTCAAAATTCAGCGGCTCCCGAATCCCGGGAGCCCTAGGGAAGTTGAGTGCAAAGTAGGTAGCCGCCCCCACCGGCGTCAAGGCGCCGTCACACTGACGTGACGCCGTCCACCGGCGGTTCCAGGTCGTGCGCCAGCGCGCCGGCGTCCAGTGGAAGGACGCGCGGGCCTGCGGTGTAGACGAGCAGGGCCCGTATCTCCCGGTCCGGGTATAGCCGGCCGAGCAGCCGCGCGTAGAGCGCCACCTGCCGGAGATGCGCGGCGGGCAGGTCTGCCACGCGTGCGGGGACGTGCCGGTCGGTCTTGAAGTCGGCCAGCGTGATGCGCGCGCCCTCCACCACCAGCCGGTCGATCCGCCCGTTCACCGCCGTGCCGTCCTCCAGCCCGCCGAGGATCGGCACCTCGGCGAGGCTGCCGGGCCCGAACAGGGGCGCGAGTTCCGGCAGGGCCAGCGCGGCCAGCGCCTCCGCGAGCAGTTCCTCGCTCTCGCTCGCCGGTCCGTCGAAGGCGCCCGCCAGCAGCCGGCGGCCGGGTTCGGCACGGTTTTCGGGGCTGAGGGCGGCGAGGCCCGCCATCAGCCGGTGAAGCAGCTCGCCGCGCCGCCGCGCCAGCGCCGCCGCGCCTTCCGGCGCGGGATCCAGCAGCCCCCCGGCCGAGGGGCGCAGCGTGCGGCGGGGGGCCTCGGTCGGCAGCGGCCGGCGCAGTGCGCGGGCGAGGGCGATTTCCGCCTCCGGCGTGGATGCGTCGGGCACAGGCGCCGTATCGGACGGTGCCTCCTCGGTCGGCACGGCGGATGGCCCGCCGATGCGCCAGAGCTTCACCGTGCCGGCAAAGCCGGTCGCCGGCACGTCGATCGCGTCCGGGGCGAGCGCGCCGTGGACGAGGTCGTACCAGCAATCGGCCGGGCGCTTGCGCGTGCCTTCCGCGCCGCACAGCACCAGCGCGGTCTCGGCGCGGGTGAGGGCAACGTAGAGCAGGCGGCGATACTCGTCCTGCTGCGCGGCGTCACCCCGCGCGCGGGCCTGCGCCATGGCCGGCGTATCGGTCTTCTTGGAGGGCGCGTGCAGCAGCAGGTGGGCGCCCGGCCGTTGCGCCCGCGCGCTTTCCACCTTGAGCAGGCCGGCACTGCGGCGGGTCATCGGCCCGGACGTCGTGTCCGCGAGGATGACATAGGGCGCTTCCAGCCCCTTGGCGCCGTGCACGGTCATCACCCGCACCTCGTCGCGCCCGGCCTCCATGTCGCGCTTGGCCTCGGCGCCCCCGCGCCGCAGGAAGGCGAGGAAGCCCGACAGCGAGGGCGCCTCGATATTCTCATAGGCGCGCGCCAGCGCCAGCATCTCGTCCAGCGCGTCCGCCGCCTCCGGGCCGAGCCGGGCCAGCATGGCGGCGCGGCCGCGTTCGCGCCCTAGCACGCGGGCGTAGAAGTCGAACGGCCGCAGCCGCTGCGCCTCCACGCGCAGACGCGCCAGCCGCGCGGCCGCGTCGGCCCATCGGCGGTTCTCCCCGGCGCGGGCGATGAGCGCGTCCTCCAGCAGGCCCTCGCGGCGGGGCGCGAGCTTCATCAGGTCGTCGTCGTCGAAGCCGAAGAGCGGGCTTTTGAGCGCGCAGGCCAGCGCCAGCTCGTCGTCGCGCGCCAGCACGGCATCGCCCAGCGCCATCAGGTCCATGACGGCGATATGCTCGGCCACGACCAGCCGGTCGGCGCCGGCCACCGCGACGCCGGCCTGCTTCAATTCGCGGATGATCGCCTCGAACAGCGAATCGCGCCGGCGCACCAGAATGAGAAAGTCGCCGGGCCGCGCCGGCCGGGTGCCGTGCCGGCCGGTGACGGGGAAGCGCTGGGCGATGCGGGCGGCGATATGGCCGGCAATGTTGCGCGCCAGCCGCCCCTTGGGATCGTCGGTGGCCGGCGCGTCGACCGGGCGCTGCCAGGCGTCGACATCGACCCGCTCGCTCGGCACTTCCGGCTCCCACAGCTCCACCCGCGCCGGCAGGGCGCCGTGGATCGCCTCGTGCACCGGCGGCTCGGCCAGCGCGGAAAGGCCGGCATAGGCGCTCTCATCGGCGAACACCGTGTCCACCGCACCAAGGATGCCCGGCGCCGAGCGGAAGGAGTGGCGCAGCCGGATATGGGCGAAGCGCTCGCCGGCCGCCGCCTCGAATTCCCGCCGTACCGTGTCGAAGCGGCGCGGATCGGCGCCCTGGAAGGAGAAGATCGACTGCTTCTCGTCGCCCACCACGAAGAGCGAGCGGGCGATGCCCTGCGGCGCGGGGCGCGCGCCCTCGCCGGAAAAGAACTCGGCCACCAGCGGGCGGATCACCTCCCACTGCTCGGGGCTGGTGTCCTGCGCCTCGTCGAGCAGCACATGATCGATGCCCTGATCGAGCTTGTACTGCACCCAGGCGGAGGCGCCGGAGGCCAGCAGGCGGCGGGCGGCGTCGATCAGGTCGGTGAAGTCGAGCACGCCGCGCACGGCCTTGGCGTGCTCATAGCGCCGCGCCGCCTCGCGCCCCAGCGTGAGCACGGCGCGGCTGCGCTCAAAGGCGCGGGCGGCGATGAGGCGCTTGGCGAGAGGGGCGATGCGGTCGCGTTCCGTGAGCAGTTCCGCGAACTTGGCGCGCACCGCGGCGGCGCCGAACTGGCCGTCGCCATAGGGCTCGCCGTCTTCCTTCAGGAATACGTTGGCATAGGCGTCGGCCACCGCCTCGGCCGGCGCCTGGGCGGCGGCACTGAGCGCATGGCCGCGCCGGGCCGCATTGCCGCCGGCGGCGATGAGCGCCGCGGCTAGGCCGATCCACGCCCCGCGCGCAATCACCGCCTCCTCGACGATGCGGCGCTCCACCTCGCGGGAGGCGAGCGGCGCCTCCAGCCCGACGGCGGTGGCAAGCTCGGCGTCGCTGGCCTCCAGCGCCGCCGGATCGGCGACCAGCTGGGCGATCAGCTGGTCGATGCCGTCATCGGAGGTTTCGCCGACGATGAGCGCCAGCGCCTGCCCGAGCGGGCTTTCCGGGTGGCCGGCGCCTTCCAGCACCACCTCGCTGCGCAGCCGCGCCAGCAGCTCCAGCCGCGCCGCCTCCTCCAGTTCGCCAAAGCCGGCGGGCACCCCGGCCTCGAACGGGAAGGCATGCAGCAGGGCGCCGCAGAAGGCGTGGATGGTCTGGATCTTCAGCCCGCCCGGCGTCTCCAGCGCCTGCGCGAACAGGCGGCGTGCGCGGGCCCGCCGTTCGGGATCCGCGCCACCGCCATCGGTCTCGATGATGCGGCGATCCAGTGCGTCGTCGTCGAGCGTCACCCAGCCGCGCAGCGTATCGAGCACGCGGTTGGCCATGTTGGCCGCCGCCGCCTTGGTATAGGTGAGGCACAGGATGCGGCCCGGCGGCACGCCGCGCATCAAAAGGCGGATGACGCGGCGCGCCAGAACATGGGTCTTGCCCGAGCCGGCATTGGCCGAGACCCAGGCGGAGAGATCGGGATCGGAGGCGCGGCTCTGCAGCGCCGTGGCGGCGGCGAGCGCGGCGGGGAGGGTGGGGTCGCTCATTCCTCGCCCTCGCCGCTGGTCGCCCATTCCTTCACCCGGGCGAGATGGTCATAATCGCCGAAACGGCCGCGGAACATCGGCCGCGCCAGCGAGGCATAGCCGCGCGCGGGGTTCTCGAAGGCGGCGACGAGCTGGCCCAGCCGCTCCAGCGTCGCCATGGCGCTGCCCGCCGCGGTGTCGTTCTCGTCCACGGCGCTGGTCTCCTTCAGGCCGGCGGTGGCGAGCTTCACATAGGTGAGCGCCGCCGCCTCTTCCGCCGGCACGTCGCGGAAGCTGCCGGCGGCGGCCATGGCGGCTTCCAGCGGCAGCTGCGGGGAATAGTGGACCTTGGTCTGCCGGGCGGTTGGCACCGCGCCGGTCTTGAAGTCGACGATGGCGAGCCCGCCGTCGCGCAACTGCTCGATGCGGTCGGCGCGGCCGGTGAGGCTGAAGCGCCCGCCCGGCAGCTCAAGCCGGCCATAGACCTCCGCGAAGATGCGCCGCGTGCCGGGCCGGCGCGCCTGTTCCCAGGCGATGACGCGCGGCACCAGCCGCTCGAACCGCGCCCACCACAGCGCGTGGGCGGCCGGGAAGGCCTCCAGCGGAGCGAAGGCGCGGCGGCCATGGGCGAGGAGGGCCGCCTCCGGGTCCGCCGGCAGGCCTTCCGGGAAGGCGAGGGCGAAGGTGCCGAGCGCGGCGTGGATGGCGCTGCCGCGTTCCCCGGCGCCCGGCGCCTCGTCGAGCGCGTCGAGCGGGGCGAGCTTGAGCACATGGCGGGCATAGATCGTGTAGGGGTCGCGCAGCCAGGTCTCGATTTCGGTGACGGACAGCCGTTTCGGCCGCAGGTCGAGCGGCGGGGCGGGCTCGGGCCGCGGCAGGCGCGGCGCCTTCGGCTCGGCGTCGATGCGCGCGGCAAGACGGCGCCAGCGATCGCCGCGCGCCAGCGCCGCCTGCCAGCGCGCGGTGCCGCTCACCGCCGCCAGCCGCTGCAGGAAGCGCGAGGGCACGGTCGGGGCGCCGCCCAGCTTGCGCGCCTGCGACAGGATCAGCTCGGGCGCGCCGCAGCCCTGCGCGAAATCATGGGCGGAGAGGCCGATGCGCCGCTCCGGCGCCTCCAGCCCGAGCGCGGCGCGCATCGGCCGGCTGAGCCAGGGGTCTGTGCGCACCGCCGCCGGCCAGCTCTGCTCGACCAGCCCGGCCAGCACCACGCGATCGACGCTGACGAGGCGCGCCTCCAGCGGGCCGAGGATTCGCAGCCGCGCGTCGGGCACGAGCGGCGGGCGCACAGGCCGGTCGCCCAGCAGCAGCACCAGCGCGCTGGCATAATCGCCCAGCGTCATGGCGGGGGCATCGCGCGCTGCCGCCGCAAGGTCGTCGAAGGCCTGGGCGAGGACGGCGAGCGCGGTCTCGTCCTGCGGCGCGCCGGCGTCCAGCTCGCTCCAGGCGGCCGCGATGGCCCGGCGATGGGCCTCGACCAGTGCGCCAAAGGGATGAACGCCCGTGCCGAGCGCCAGAAGCGGGCCGAGCGCGCCGGCGACGCGGGCGGCGAGGTCCCCGGCCCGCGCCCGTGTGTCCTCGCCGATCCGCGCCCGCGGGTCGCTGGGGTGGTGCTGCGCGGGCGAGAAGGAGGCCACCGCCGCGACCAGCCCCTCCGCGCCCGGCGCCGGGCGCGGTCCGCGCAGCACCATCATTTCCAGCGCGTCGACCGCGGCGGCGAGTTCGGCCCGCTCCAGCCCGAAGCGGGCCAGCGCGTGGCGCAGCAGCGCGGCCAGCGGCAGCGGTGCCAATTCGTCCACGCAGGCATCGGCCACCAGCCGGGCGAAACGGCCCGGCGCGCTTTCGGACAGGGGTTCGCCGGCGGAATCGTCGATGGCGATGTCGAAGCGCAGCAGCTCGGCGGCCACGCGCCGGGCGAGGTCGCGGTCGGGGGTGATGAGGGCGGCGGTGCGCGCCGGCTCTTCCAGCACCTCGCGCAGCGCCACCGCGATGGCGAGCGCCTCCTCGCGCGAATCCTCGGCCTCGATGAGCGTAACCCCGGCCAGCGAGGCATCGATGGCGGGGGTGCCGAGGCGCGCCTCGATGTCGGCCCAGGCCTGTGTGGTGGCGACCGGGCGCAGCGCTTCCGAGAGCAGCCGCTCGCGCCCATGCGCCGCCGGCGGGGCGAGAATCTCCACCTGCGTGCGGGATGCGCGCATGTGGCGGGCGAGCAGCAGCGCGAGGCCATATTGCGGATGGCTCGGCGCGGGGGCGGCCTCGTCGGTCAGCGCCCGCCAGGAGGCCTCGTCCAGATCGGTGTCGAGGCCGGGCAGCACCACGCAGCCGCGCGGCAGATGCGCCACCGCCGCGAGCAGCCGCGCGGTGGCCGGCATGGAGCCGGTCGAGCCGGCTGCGATCACCGGGCCGGCCGCGCCGCCGTTCAGCAGCCGCTCGGCCTCGGCCGCGATCAGCCGGTCGCGGCGGATGCTGGCATCGACCTCGCCCCGTTCGGCGAGATGGGCGGGCCAGGCGGTGCCGGCGATTTTCAGGAAATCGAGCGCCATGTCCCAATAGGCGTCGTGCTCGCCGGGCACCAGCGTGTCGAGCCGCTCCCACGGCACTTCCTGCGCGGCCATCTCGTCGATGAGGTGGGCCAGCGCGTCGGCGAGGCCGATTTCCGCGCCCGGCCCGGCGGCGACCGCGATCCGCCCGTCGCCGTCGCGCAGCTTCGCCCGCCAGGCCTTGACCAGGCCGGCGAGGGCGAGGCGCCGGGTGGTCGGCTTCACCGCGCGCGGGGGATCGGCGAAGCTCTCGGCGAAGGCGAGCGCGTCCTCGTCGACATCGCCGAGCGGCACGATGCGCGGCAGCAGCGTCACCCCGGCCGGCCGGCCCGCGACCTCGACGCGCGCGCGCAGCACCTCCGCCAGCAGGCGGCCGGCGCGCCGGGTCGGCAGGAAGATGGTGGTGGCGGCGAGCGCGAAGGGATCCTCGCGCGGCGCGAAGCCCTCGATCAGCCGCCCCTCCAGCAGCGCATCGGCCAGCACGGGCAGGAAGGGCGCGGAGGCGGGAATGGTGAACAGGCGCGGCGGGCGTGCGGTCATGGCGCCATGTTACACGGTGGGCCGCCGGGCGGCACCGGCTTCAGTCCTTGGAGCGGCGGATGGCGTCCTCGGCCTCGCCGATCGCCTCGGGGGTGCCGACATGCATCCACACCCCTTCCATCCGCATGCCATGGAGCCGGCCAGCCTCGGCGGCGCGGAAGAACAGCCGGTTGAGCGAAAAGGCGCCCTCCGGCGTGTCGCGGAAGATCTCCGCCGTCATCACCGCCGCTCCGGCGAAGACGAAGGGCGCCACCTGCGCTCCCAGGCGCGCCGCCAGCCGGCCATCGCCATCCATGAGGAAATCGCCGCGCCCCTCATAGCCGACGGAGCCGGCGGTGGGCGCGAGCAGCAGGCGCAGGTCCATCCGCGCCGGATCGAAGCCGGCGGCGAGCGCGGCGAGGTTCGGCCGGATGCCCTCGATCCAGAGCGTGTCGGCATTGATCGTGAAGAACGGTCCGGGCCCCAGCCGCGGCAGCGCCCGGCGGATGCCGCCGCCGGTTTCCAGCAACTCGCCACGCTCGTCCGAGAGCACGATGCGCGGCCGCGCGCGGCCGGTGAGATGGCGCTCCAGCACGTCGGCCTGCCAGTGCAGGTTCACCACCACCGTCTCGACCCCGGCTGCCTCCAGGCGGTCCAGCACGTGGTCGATCAGCGGTCGGCCGGCCACCTCCACCATCGGCTTGGGCATGTGGTCGGTGAGGGGGCGCATGCGCTGGCCGAGGCCGGCAGCGAGCACCATCGCGGTTCGGATCGTCGTCATGATGCGGGAGGAGCGTTCGGGGCGTCGTTGGTGTCTGGCGATGTCGCGTCGTCCGGTGCCATGGGCGGCGGCGCGGCGGGGCGCGCGGGCAGCGGCCGGTCGGGCGGGGGCACATGCGCCTCGAACCACGTCCTCAGCGGGGCGAGGTCGGTGAAGGCGAGGCAGCGCTGCAGATAGGTCCAGATGCGCGGAATGTGCCTGAGATAGCCCGGCTTGCCGTCGCGGTAGTTCAGCCGCGCGAAGATGCCGAGGATCTTGGTGGCGCGCTGCGCGCCCATCACCGCGTAGGAAGCGGCGAAGGCGCGCATGTCGAAGGCCGGGTTGGCCTGCCGGCTGGCGCGGATATAGCGCCCGAGCAGCGCCAGTTCCATCTCCTCCGGCACGTCGACCCGTGCGTCCTGCGTCAGCGATGCCACATCATAGGCCGCGGGACCCATCACCGCGTCCTGGAAATCCAGCAGGCCGATCCGCGCCAGCCCCTCGCGGCCCGGCAGCCACATCAGGTTCGGCGAGTGATAGTCGCGCAGCACCCAGACCGGCTTCTGCGCCAGCGATGGCGCCAGCGCGTCCGCCCAGAGCTGCCGGAATGCAGCTCGGCCCTCGGGCGACAGGGGGGGCGCCTCCCGGTGCGGCAGGTACCAGTCGATCAGCAGCTCGACCTCGATCAGCAGCGCGGCGATGTCATAGCGCGGCAGCTGGTAGTCGATCTCGGGGGAGACGGCGAGCCGGTCCGGCAGGTCGAGCCGGTGCAGCGCGGCGAGCACGTCGATGGCGACCTCGTAGCGCTCCATCACCGGCGCCGGCGGCGCCCCCGCTCCGGCCTCCGCGAGCACGCCCTCGTCGCCCAGGTCCTCCATGATCAGCAGGCCGGCGTCAAGGTTCGCGGCATAGATGAGCGGTGCCGAGAGGCCGCGCGCCTTGAGGCCGCGCGCCAGCGCCACGAACGGCTTCACGTCCTCGGCAAGATGGGCGATGGCGCTGTAGGGCCGGCCGTCGCGCACCGGCGGGCCGTCCGGGCGGCGTGGTGCGTTCATCAGCACGGCATTGCGTTGCGTGCCAACCAGCCGCTCATAGGTGCGGGAGGAAGCATCGCCCTGCAGGTGGCGCCGGTGTGCCGGGCCGAAGCCGGCGGAATCGATGAGCGCGCGGATCGTGCGCATGCGCAGCAGCGCGCCCGCAAGCCGGCCATGGCCGGTGAGGCGCACATGCCGGCGGGTTTCCGGCGCCTCGGGCGGAATGGTGACGCCCACCTCCAGCCGGTTCGGCTGTTGCAGCACCTCGCCGGCACGCTCCGGCCATTCCACCAGCGTTACCGCACTGTCGGTCAGGTCGTACCAGCCGAGTTCCTCCAGCTCGGAGGAATCCCCCAGGCGATACAGGTCGGCATGGACCACGTTGTGGCGGGGCAGTTCGTAGCTTTGCAGCAGGGTGAAGGTCGGGCTCGGCACATCGAGGTCCGGGTCCTGCGCCAGCTCGCGGATGATGGCGCGGGCCAGGGTCGACTTGCCGGCGCCGAGATCGCCGGTGAGCGCGACCAGATCGCCGGACTGCAGCATGGCGGCAAGGTCCATGGCCAGCCGGCCGGCAGCCATCTCGTCGGGGAGCACGACATCCCACCGCGTCACCTGCGGCATCGGGACGGCGGCTGTGCTGCGCGGTGCGTCGACCATCGGCTACTCCGCGGCTGCTCGGCCGGCGCCCGCTTCCAGCGGGAAAACGCAGGTGACGAGCGTTCCCCCGCCGGGCGGGGAGACAATGCTCACCTTACCCCCATGCAGCGCCATCAGCGAGCGAACGATGGAGAGGCCGAGCCCGACGCCGCGGTGACGCGAGCCGGTGGTGTGGCTCTCGAACCGGTCGAACACCCGCGCGCCGATCTCGGGCGCGATGCCGCGGCCGGTGTCGCGCACGCGGAATACCACATCGCGCTCCCGCCGCTCGGCCGAGAGGGTCACGGTGGAACCTTCCGGAGCGAAGCCGACGGCGTTGGACAGTAGATTGTACAGCACCTGCCGCACGCGCCGCGAATCCGCCCGGAACGTGCCCGCCGCGCTGCCGGGCTCGATGGCGAGCCGGATGCCGCCTTCCGCGAGGCGGTCGCGCACGCCTTCGGCCGCGGCCTCCATGGCGGTGCGCACATCGACTTCGCCCAACTCCAGCGTCATCGAACCTGCGTCGATGGTGGCGAGGTCGAGAATGTCGTTGATGATGGCGAGCAGCGCCGCGCTGCTCTCGGTGATGTGGCCGACATAGGCGCGCTGGCGGGTGTTGAGCGGGCCGAGCGCGGCATCGTCGAGCAGCTGGGCGAAGCCGATGATGGTGGTCAACGGCGAGCGCAGTTCGTAGGAGACGTGGCTGACGAAGGTGCTCTTGAGATGGTCGGCGGCCACCAGGGCCTGGTTGCGCTCGACCAGCGCGCGCTCGACGCGCACGCTGTCGGTGACGTCGCGCAGCGTGACGAGCGTGCCGCCATCCGGCAGCGGCTGGGTCGAGCCGTCCAGGATGATGCCGTCGGTGCGCTCTAGCCGGAACTCGGTCGGCATGCGCGCCTCGATGCCGGTGAGCGCGGCGCGCAGGCGCGACCACACCGCATTGTCGGCGGCGAGCGGCCGGCAGGCCTCGGCCACCGCGTCGATATGCGGGTGGCCCTTGAGCAGCGCCGGGTCGAGCCGCCACAGGCGAGCAAAGGCGGAATTCGACAGGCCGAGCCGCCCGTCGCTGCCGAACACGGCGACCGCCTCGGCCAGCGCGTCGAGCGTCTCGCTCTGGATGCGGGTGAGCGCGATGTAGCGGCTTTCCAGCGCCAGCCGCTCGGTTACTTCATCGAACAGATAGGTGACGCCGCCTTCCGGGTTCGGGGCGCTGACGACGCGCAGCGTTCGCCCGCCGGGCAGGTGCCACCAATGTTCTTTCGGCTCCATGGCGCGATAGGCCGAATGCAGGTCCTCGCGCCACAGGCGGAAATCGGCCTGCTCGGGCAGGCGGCGGGTGGCGCGCAGCCGGTCCAGCACCGCCGTGTCGGTCGGCCGGTCGTCGAGGAAGGACGGGTCGAGTTCGAACAGGTTCACATAGGCGGCGTTGTGGAAGACCAACCGCTGGTCGGCGCCGAAAATGGCGACGGCGGTGGCCAGCTGGTCCAGCGTGCGCCGATGCGCGCGCACCACATGGGCCAGTTCGCTGCGCACGCTCTCCGCCTCGGTGGCGTCGAGCGCGATGCCGGCGAGCCCGCCGCCCGCGTCGACCTCCAGCACGTCGAGCACGCGGCGCGTGCCGGCCACCACCACCGGCAGGCGCTGCGCGAAGGCGCGGCCCTCGGCATGGGCCCGCGCCGCCAGCGTGCGGCCGGACTGGTCGAGCAGGCGCAGGTCGCGCGTCGCCGCCTCCTGCGCGTCGCGCGCTTCGACCGCGTGGAGATAGGCCGAATTGCTCCAGCGCAGCTGGCCCTCCTCGCCGGCCACCCAGACCGGGGCGGGCAGCGCGTCGAGCAGCGTGTGCAGGGCGGAGGTCTGGGCGTCGAGGGCGCGATAGGCGTCCTGCAGGCGCGCATGGTCGAGCCGCACGCCGGTAATGTCGCGCAGGCGCAGGATCACCGCCGAGCCGACCGGCCGGCCATCCGCCTCGACATGGCGGCCATCCTGCGCGACGAGGGTCAGCGCCAGCGGCATGCCGGTGGCGCGCAGACGGTCGACGCCAGCCTCGATCTCGCGCGCCGAGCCGGGGCTGAGCCAGGTGCCGAAGGCGAGGATGCGGGTGGGCGAGACCACGCCGGTGAAGGCGGGGGTGTTGCCAATGATTTCAGGGGCGGCGGCGGGATCGCGCCAGACCACGACGATCTGCGGCTCGGCCATCAGCAGCGCGCGCGATTCCTCGATCCGCGCCTCGAGCCGCGAAATCTCGCCATAGGCAAAGGACTCGCGCTCCATCGCGCGGCGGCGGAAGCCGACATGTACGACAGCCGTGGTGGTGGCGAAGGCGATCAGGCCCAGCACCAGGGCGAAGCCGATCAGCATGCCCGGCTCCTGGGCGGCAAAGGTGCCCAGCAGGTCGGCGACGGGATCCGCCTCGGCAGCCCGGGCGGGCAGCGGCGAGGCGGCCAGCAGCGCGCCCGCGAACAATGCGATCACGCCCGGTCCGAGGCAGCGTCGCCCGTGCTGGGGGCGTACGTTCCGCACCCCGGCTCGCGCCGCTGCGCCACGTTCCCTCTTGTCCCTGGCAGCGCTTGCGCCGGCCGGTTGCGCCATTCGCGCCCGTCTCCCCTTGCCGACAGCCGTTCCTTTCGGCTCAACGTGTCCGAATCACCGAGACTTTACCCAAGCGGGAGGGGCACTAGAAGGGCGGCGATGCCGCGAACCCCGCCGGGGCGGGCGCGGGGCCCGCCGGCACGGGCTTTTCCCGCCCGAACGGGAGCGTTCCGGCCTTGCGTGGCGCGGCATCCCGTCGGGTGGGCGGGCTCAAAGCCCCTCGAACAGCGCGGTGGACAAATAGCGTTCCGCGAAGGAGGGGATGATGACGACGACCGTCTTGCCCTCGTTCTCCGGGCGCGCGCCCACTTCCAGCGCGGCGGCGATGGCGGCGCCGGAGGAGATACCGACGGGGATACCCTCCAGCCGGGCGATGGCGCGGGCGGTCTCGAAGGCGGTCTGGTTGCCCACCGTGATCACCTCGTCGATCACCGAGCGGTCCAGCACTTCCGGCACGAAGCCGGCGCCGATGCCCTGGATCTTGTGCGGGCCGGGCTGGCCGCCCGAGAGCACCGGGCTGTCCTCCGGCTCCACGGCCACCATGCGCAGTCCGGGCTTGCGCGGCTTCAGCGCCTGGCCGATGCCGGTGATGGTGCCGCCGGTGCCGACGCCCGAAATGACGATGTCGACCTCGCCCTGGGTGTCGTTCCAGATCTCTTCCGCCGTGGTGCGGCGGTGGATGGCCGGGTTGGCCGGGTTGCGGAACTGCTGCGGGATGATGGCGTCCGGCAGTTCGCGCGCCAGTTCCTCGGCCTTGGCGACCGCGCCGCGCATGCCCTGCGCCGCCGGGGTCAGCACCAGTTCGGCGCCGAGCAGGGCCAGCATCTTGCGACGCTCCACCGACATCGATTCCGGCATGACCAGGATGAGCCGGTAGCCGTGCGCGGCGGCGACGAAGGCCAGCGCGATGCCGGTATTGCCGGAGGTCGGCTCGATCAGCACGGTGCCGGGCCGCAGCACACCGGCTTCTTCCAGCGACTGGATCATCGAGACGCCGATGCGGTCCTTGACGGAGCCGATCGGGTTGAAGAACTCGAGCTTGGCAAGGATGCGCGCCTTCACGCCACGCTCGGCCGGCAGCCGGTTGAGCTGCACCAGCGGCGTGTCGCCGATGGTCTCGGTGATCGAACCATAGACGCGGCCCCGGCCCGGCTTGGCGGCGGGGACGGAGGTGAGGGCGGGCGAGGTGGGAGCGGCTTCGGCCATGGGTGCCTCCGGCGGACGCGGGGTACGCGGCTGCCGCGCCCCCGTCATTGATGCGGCGAAATCGCCGACAGCGCTAGCTTATTCACGAAATAATGTCGAGGAAATAAATAATCAACAAGTTCATATGGTGAAATCAATGCCCTCGGCGAGTCCCTTGCGCAGGGTGTTCTGGGCCGCCACGCGGCACAGGTGCTCCACCGTCACGGCCTCCAGCGCCGCCTCGAAGGAGCGCTCGGCCTCGGCGACGGCGGGCTGCACGATGTCGCGCACGATGGGCGGGGACGAATCGAGCGTCTCCTCGCTCTCCGCCTCGACCACCCGCACGATCTCCGCCACCGTGATGCGCCGGCGCTCGCGGGCCAGCTCATAGCCGCCACGCGGGCCGCGCACGCCCTTCAGCACGCCGGCATGCACCAGCGCCTGCAGCACGGGTTCCAGATGGCGGGGCGGCAGCTCATGGCGCGCCGCCAACGCCTTGGCAGCGACCGGCGTGCCACGTGCGTTGAGCGCGACGTCGACGACGGCGGCGATGGCGAGCAGGCTCTTATCGGACAGACGCGGCATGCTCCCTCGCTACCGCGATATTGTGCGGGCGTCGAGCCCTGTCGAGCCGAATCCACCGCTGCCGCGTGTTGTTTCGCTCAAATCACCGGTTTGGCGCAGCTGAATGCGCGTCACCGGGGCCACCACCAGCTGGGCGATGCGCTGCCCGCGCTCCAGCACCACGGGCTCGGTACCGAGATTGATCAGCAGTACCTTCACCTCGCCGCGATAATCGGCGTCGACCGTGCCCGGCGCGTTGAGCACGGTGAGGCCCTGCTTGAGCGCGAGGCCCGAGCGCGGGCGCACCTGCCCCTCATAGCCCTCCGGCAGGGCGAGGCACAGGCCGGTCGGCACGGCGGCGCGGGCGAGCGGGGCCAGCGTCAGCGGCTCGCCCTCGGGCAACGCGGCGAGGAGATCGAGCCCGGCGGCGCCCGCCGTCGCATAGGTCGGCAAGGGCAGACCCTCGGCATGCTCCAGCACGAGCACGGGCACCTCGACGAAAGCGGCGGTCTCAGTCATGGCGTTCACTCCAGCGGGCCGAGCGCGGCGGCAATACGGGCAACGAGGCGCTCGGCGACGTCCGATTTGGACGCGGTCGGCCAGTGCTCGACGCCGGTTTCGGTGATGAGGTGCACCTGGTTCTCGTCGCCGCCCATCACCCCGCCGACAATGCCGCTGCGGGGGGAGACGTCGTTGGCGACGATCCAGTCGCAGCCCTTGCGCGCCCGCTTGGCCTGCGCATAGCCGACGACGTTCTCCGTCTCGGCCGCGAAGCCGACCACGAGGCGCGGGCGCCGCGCGGGGTCATGGGCGATGGTGGCGAGGATGTCCGGGTTCTCGGTGAGGGCGAGGGCGGGGATCGCCCCGCCATCCTTCTTCATCTTCTCGCCGGCTTCGCGCGCGGCGCGCCAGTCGGCCACGGCGGCGGCGAAGATGGCGGCATCGGCGGGCAGGGCGGCTTCGACCGCCGCCAGCATCTGCCGGGCGGTTTCAACGGGGCGCACCGTGACGCCGGCCGGA
Organism: Ancylobacter tetraedralis; assembly: GCF_014195655.1. Classification (GTDB taxonomy): domain Bacteria; phylum Pseudomonadota; class Alphaproteobacteria; order Rhizobiales; family Xanthobacteraceae; genus Ancylobacter; species Ancylobacter tetraedralis. The sequence continues at coordinate 62,149 of NZ_JACICD010000011.1, read as the reverse complement.
TCGGGCAGGTTCACCGGGCCGCAGACCAGCGTGACCCGCGCACCCGCGCGGGCGGCGGCGGCGGCGATCGCGTGGCCCTGCTTGCCGGAGGAGCGGTTGGCGATGTAGCGCACCGGGTCGATCGGCTCATGCGTCGGCCCGGACGTTACGAGGACGTGCCGCCCGGCGAGCGGTCCCGGTTCCACGGGGGCGAGCCGGCGCGCGGCGGCCTCGGCGATCTCGGTGGGCTCGGCCATGCGGCCCGGCCCGGCTTCGCCGCGCTCGGCCATCTCGCCGACATTGGGGCCGATGAAGGCGATGCCGTCTTCCCTCAGCCGGGCGACATTGCGGCGGGTCGCGGCATGGGCCCACATGAAGGGGTTCATCGCCGGCGCCACCAGCACCGGCCGGTCGGTGGCGAGCAGCACGGCGCTGGCGAGGTCGTCGGCGAGGCCGTGCGCCATCTTCGCCATCAGGTCGGCGGTGGCGGGGGCGATGAGGATGAGGTCCGCCTCGCGTGCCAGCCGGATATGGCCGATATCCTGCTCGGCGTCGCGGTCGAACAACTCGGTGAAGACCCGCCCGTGGGCCAGCGCCCCGGCGGCGAGCGGGGTGACGAAATGCTGCGCCGCCGCCGTCATGACGACGCGCACCACGGCCCCGCGCTCCTTCAGCCGGCGGATGAGATCGAGGCTCTTATAGGCGGCGATGCCGCCGCCGATGATGAGAAGAACCGTCTTGCCGGCCAGCATGCACGCCCCTGACGCCGCTCGATGAGGTCTGCGGTTCATACAGCCAAATCCGGGCGCTGTCGTGCGTCGGGCGCCGGTAGCCGGGGAGGGCTCGCCGGGGGCGTGCTAGAACAGCAGATGCCCGGCCAGCAGCGCGGCGATGACCCAGAGCGCGAGGGTCGTCCAGCGATTGCCGCGCCCCTCCGCCCGGCCGATGGCCTCCATCGTCTCCGGCGCCAGAGCGAGCCCGTTGCGGGTGGCGCTGTCGATCTGGGCGGCGATGCGCTGGCCCTGCGCGATCAATTCGGGCAGCGCCTGCAGCGACCGGCCCAGCGCGCCGACGCCTTCCGCCACTTCCTCCAGCCGGGCGGCGGGGCCGAGATTGCGCTCGATCCAGGTACGCACCACCGGCTCGGCGGTCTTCCACATGTCGAGATGCGGGTCGAGCGCGCGGGCCACGCCCTCGACCACCACCATGGTCTTCTGCAGCAGCAGCAATTCCGGCCGGGTCTTCATGTCGAACAGCGCCGTCACCTCGAACAGCAGGGTGAGCAGCTTGGCCATGGAAATCTGGTCGGCGGGGCGCGAGTGGATCGGCTCGCCAATGGCGCGGATGGCCTGGGCGAAATCCTCGATCGAATGATGCGCGGGCACATAGCCGGCTTCGAAATGCACCTGAGCCACCCGCAGCCAGTTGCGGGTGATGAAGCCGTAGAGGATTTCGGCGAGGAAGCGTCGCTCCTTCTTCCCGAGCCGGCCCATGATGCCGCAATCCACCGCCACCAGCCGGCCCTGCGGATCGACGAACAGGTTGCCCGGGTGCATGTCGGCGTGGAAGAAGCCGTCGCGCAGCGCGTGGCGCAGGAAGGACTGCATGACGATGCGGCCCATTTCCGGCAGGTCGTGGCCGGCGGCCCTGAGGCCGTCGAGGTCGTTCAGCTTGATGCCGTCGATCCACTCGGTGGTGAGCACCTCGCGCCCGGTGCGGTCCCAGTCGACAGTCGGGACGCGGAAATCCTCCTCGCCCTGCGTGTTCTGGGCCAGCTCGGCGAGGGCGGCCGCTTCCAGCCGCAGATCCATCTCCATCGACATGGAGCGGGCGAGCGTATCGACCACGGCGATCAGCCGCAGCCGCCGCCCTTCCGGCGAGGCGCGCTCGCCCAGGCGCGCGACGCGGTAGAAGGAGGAGAGGTCGATGCGGAAGCGCCGCTGCACATCCGGGCGCAGCACCTTCACCGCCACGCGGCGCACGGTGCCGTCGGCCTGCTCGATCTCGCCCTGATGCACCTGCGCGATGGAGGCGGCGGCGAGCGGGGGCCCGAGCCGGGCATAGACCCCCAGCGCCGGCCGGTCGAAATTACGCGCGATGATCGCCTCCGCCACGTCCTGCGGGAAGGGCGGCATGCGATCCTGCAGCAGTTCGAGGTCGCGCGCCAGCTGCGGGCCGACCACGTCCGGCCGGGTGGCGAGGAACTGGCCGAGCTTCACATAGGAGGGACCGAGCCGCGACAGCGCCACGCCGATGCGCGCGGGATCGCCCGTCGTGCCCGGCCGGGCGATGAGCCGGGCGGCGGCGAAGAGCGGTTCCGAGCCGGGCGGCATCAGAGCGGGATCGATACGCGTGAACACGCCTTCGCGGGCCAGCACATAGCCGGCGCGCGCCAGTCGCAGGAAATCGCCGAGGGGAGTGGCCACGCGCCTAGATCCGCACGCCGGAATGCAGGGCGACGATGCCCCCGGTCAGCGGCGTGTAGCCGACCCGCTTGAGGCCGGCGGCGCGCATCAGGCCGGCAAAGGCCTCCGGCACGGGGAAGCGGCGGATCGATTCGACGAGATACTGATAGGATTCGGCATCGCCGGTGACGAGCCTGCCCATGCCGGGGATGAGCTTGAAGGAATAGGTGTCGTAGATCGCGTCCAGCACCGGCACGTCGACGCGCGAGAATTCCAGCACAAAGCAGCGCCCGCCGGGCTTGAGCACGCGGCGCATCTCGGACAGCGCCTTGTCCATGCGCGGCACGTTGCGGATGCCGAAGGCGATGGTGGTGGCGTCGAACGACCTGTCGGGGAAGGGCAGTTCCTCGGCATTGGCCTCGACGAACTCGACCCGGTCGGCCAGGCCCAGCGTGGCGGCGCGCTCGCGCCCCACGCCCAGCATGCCGCCATTGATGTCGGCCACGGTCGCGGTTGTGCCTGCGCCCCCGGCCTCCACGGTGCGGAAGGACACGTCCCCGGTGCCGCCGGCCACATCCAGCAGCTTGAAGGCGCGCGCGCTCTTGGGCGGGCGCAGGCGCGAGACCAAGAGGTCCTTCCACACCCGGTGCAGGCCCATGGACATGAGGTCGTTCATCAGGTCGTAGCGCCGGGCGACCGAGTGGAACACCTCGTCGACCATGCGCTGCTTCTCGGCCAGCGGCACGGTGCGGAAGCCGAAATGGGTCTCGCCCGCTCCCGAATCGCGCTCCGCCGCGTTTACGGTTGCCGCGTCCGTCGTCGCCTCGACCCGAGCGTCCTCGGCCAGATTGCCCGCATCCATCGGCTCGCGGCTCCCGCGTTCGATCCAAATCGGCGCGGACCATAGCGGAGAGCCTGCCGCCCTCCAAGCCGGCCGGCGCGGGGGCCGCCATGCGCGGTGAGCAATGCGTATCGACGAAACGGGCGAGGCCATCCTGGCGGCCGCCGGCCTCGCGCGTCAGATCACCCGCACCACCGCGCCCACCGGCACGCGCTCGTACAGATCGATGACGTCCTCGTTGCGCATGCGGATGCAGCCGGAGGAGACGGCGCGGCCGATCGATTCCGGCTCGTTGGAGCCGTGGATGCGGTAGAGCGTGTTGCCGAGATAGAGCGCACGCGCGCCCAGCGGGTTGTCCGGGCCGCCGGCCATCACCTCCGGCAGGTCGGGACGGCGGGCGATCATCTCCGCCGGTGGGCGCCAGTCCGGCCATTCGCGCTTGCTGGTGATGCGCTGCGTGCCGCTCCAGGCGAAGCCTTCGCGCCCGACGCCGATACCGTAGCGGATCGCCGTGCCGTCGCCCTGCACGAGATAGAGGAAGCGCGCGCCGGTATCGACGATGATCGTCCCGGCGCGATCCCGGCCGGCATAGCGCACCACGCGGCGGTCGAACTTGGGGTCGACGCCCTTGCCGCCGCTGGCCTCGCGCGCCACCGGCAGCGGCGGGCCGTCTTCGCGGTAATAATCGGCGCTGCCATAGGCGGCCGCCTCAACCGCGGCGACGCCGGTGCGGCTCGCGCCATAGGTGTTGGCACTGCCGGCGCCGCGCGTGACCGGGGTGCCGCGCGGGGGCGGCGAGCCGGGCGGGAGAGTGCCATAGACTCCACCGCCGACCGCATAGGCGCTGCCGGCCAGCGGCATCGGCGCGTCGACATCGGCACCGAGTTCGTCGGCCGGCGGCGGCGCATGGACCTCCCCCGGCGGGTAGACATTGCCCGCGCCCGGCCGCCACCCGCTGCGGGCTGGTGGGTTGTAGCGCTGCGCGCTGCCGGCGCCCTCGCCGGAGAAGGCTTGGCCCGAGAAGACCCGGTAGGAGGAGCCGGAATCGTAAATCGAGCCCTGCGCCTGGGCGGGCGACAGCAGAACCCACAGGGCCAGAAGGGATGCGGCGAGGATCCACAGCGTCGGCGGCAATTGGGCGGCGCCCGACCGCAGGACGCGCGGCCGCCTGCGATGAAAGGCAGGACCGACGGCCCGCCACCGCCGTTCCGGCGGCGACGCACCCTGTTCAACACGGCCGATGACGCCCGAATCAGCGCTCATCCGCTTGCGGCCCCCCTGCATGGTCCATCGGCGGCAGGCTGGGGTGCCATGGTTAATTTGCCGTTAGTGGCGGCGCGCCGCGCGCGGCGATCCTTCGGGCCGGCCCCCGCAGGGAGGGCGCCGGCCCTTCACCGCTCACGGGCAGCGCACATAGACCATGGTGCCGTAGCGACCGGCCACTTCCTTGTCGAGCCACTTGAGCACCAGCACCTGCCCGTCGAAGCGCAGCACCTCGCGGTCGGTCTCCACGCCCGGCGGCTCGTCCGGCAGGCCGATGAAGGTCGGGCCGGGCGGTATCTGCTTCGACACCACCTCGGAGGGCTCCGACTGGTCGGCCAGATACATCATGAACCCGCCCGAGGGGCCGGCATTGATGATGTAGGGCTGGCGGCAGCCCTGGCGCGCCTGAGCCTCGGTGCGCGCGGCGTCCTCCGGCCGGTGATAGGCCGCGAGGCCCCATTTGCCGATGACCTGCTGCGCCGTGATGGGCGAAGTGTAGCGCGGGGCGGCCGGCTCGATCGGCGCCGAGGTCTGGTTGGTCGAGGAACAGGCCGCGGCAAGGCCGGCGAGGGCGCCGAGAACGGCCAGATGCGTAAGGCGGCGGACAAACGTCATGGAACACTCCGGGACGGATAGATGCCGGACGGACGGCAGGGGTCAGGCATGAGCCCGTCTCATTCAGATTCGTGGCACCAGCATAATCATAGTGCTTTACGGGGAAAGATCATCCGAACATAGTCCCGCCGCGTTTATGCCCGCGAAACGCGTGGGCACTCCCGCCGGATCGACGCGATCTGGCGGCCGGAGTCGTTATCGTGAAGAGCGTTACCATCCGAATGGCCCGCGATACCGATGGCGATGCGATCGCCGGGCTGATCGCGGGTGCCTTTGCCGAATATGCCGGCTGCGTGTTCGACCGGGCCGCCGAGTTTCCCGAACTCGACGCGATCGCCAGCCATTTCGCCGCCCGTGGCGGCGTCATCTGGGTCGCCGAGGGCGGGGTCGAGGGCACGTTCGAGGGCGGGAAGCCGCCCGCCGTCATCGGCTCGCTCGCCATCGCGCCCTCGGGCGACGACGACGCGCCGGCGGGCGCGCTGGAGCTGTTCAAGGTCTATGTCGCGGCATCCGCGCGCCGCCGGGGTGTTGCTCGCGCTCTGTTCGACGAGGCGCGCCGCCACGCGCTGGCCCGCGAGGCGCCGGAAATCCGCTTGTGGACCGACACACGCTTTCTCGACGCGCACCGCTTCTATGAACGCTGCGGCTTCCGGCGCATCTCCGGCGCGCGCGCGTGTCATGACCTGTCCGCGACGTGGGAATATCCGTACCGGCTCGGGCTCCGCGCCGCCGGGGACGCACTCGCCGACCTTCTCGCCGAAAGCTGAATCATGTCGCGTTACATCGCCGGCCCCGCCCTGACGGCGGTCGCCGGCATCGGCCTGCTGTCGATCATGGACGGGCTGATCAAGCTGGCGGCCGCCTCCCATTCCAGCACGCAGGTCGCGGCCATGCGCTATGCCGTCGGCGCCCTGGTGGCGTTCGCGGTGTTCCGCGCCCTCGGCACGCCCTGGCCGAGCCTTGCCGTCCTGCGCCCGCATGCCTGGCGATCCGTGGTGGTGGCGGTGACGGCGCTGACCTTCTTCTATTCGCTGGCCACGCTGCCACTGGCCGTCGCGCTGGCTCTGTCCTTCACCTCGCCGATCTTCATCGCGCTGTTCGCCGCGCTGATCCTGGGCGAGCGGCCCAACCGCTCGATCTATATCGCTCTGGTGCTCGGCCTGATCGGCGTGATGGTGGTGCTGGGGAACGAACTGACCCACACCGAGCGGGTGGGCAACACGCTCGGCCTGGTCACCGCGCTCATCTCCGCCGTCGCCTACGCGCTGTCCATGGTGGTGCTGAAGAGCCGTGCGGCGCAGGATCCGCTGCCAACCATCGTCCTGCTGCAAAATGCTTTTGCCGGCGTGCTGATCGCCCCGCTCGGGCTGATCAGCTGGACCATGCCGGCGACGGGCGAACTCGGCCTGTTCCTCGCCATCGGCGTCCTCGGCACGGCGGGGCATCTGTGCCTGGCCTCCGCCTACCAGCGCGCCGAGGCCAGCAGTCTCGGCGTGCTGGAATACACGTCCTTCGCCTGGGCGGTGGGCATCGGTTTCCTCGCCTTCGGCGAAGTGCCGAGTGCGAGCACGCTGGCCGGTTCGGCCTTCATCGTCGGCGGGGCGCTCATCGCCTCGCGTCACGCGCGGGAAACGCGGGCGCCGGACGTCGAAATCGGCCCGTGACGCCGTGCCGGCTGCGTTTTGTCGCCCCCCGTACGGAGAGCGCGGCGTCTGCCGTAACTTATTCGTTTACCTCCATCGCGAACGCTGCTTGCGGCTCGCCGACGTTGTGATTTGATGCATCGCAATCAAGACGGCAGGGAACGGCGATGGAGGCGTATATCCGAATGCAGAGCGAGGCTGCCCGCGGAGAGGTCGAATCATACCGGCTGACGGAGCAGGTCGGCTTTGTGATGCGTGTCGCCGGCCAGCGGCATACCGCCATCTTCGCCGCACGCATGATCGAGGGACTGACGCCGCCGCAATTCGCCGCCCTCGCCAAGCTGCGCGAGATGGGCCCGTGCTCGCAGAACCGCCTCGGCCGGCTGATCCATCTGGACGCCGCGACCATCAAGGGCGTGGTCGACCGGCTGAGCGCGCGCGGCTTCGTGCTGGCGGCGGATGATCCGCTGGATCGGCGGCGCCGTGCGGTCGGCCTCACCGAACGCGGCCAGGCCGTGGCGGAGGCGGCCATCGTGGTGGCGCGCGAGATTGCCGAGGCGACGCTGGAGCCGCTGGCCGCCACCGAGCGCCAGCAATTGCTCGGCCTGTTGCGCAAGATCGCCTGACGGCCGCTCGCCGGGGCATCGCGTCCCCCGTGGGCCATCGCCCCCCCTTGTGACATGGGTCTTGCCGTCCGGCGCGGGGCAATGCCGGCGCCGCTCGAATGCGCCGCTAATTCCCGGGCGGGGCGAAGTCTGCCAGCCGGCCGGCATAGGCCTTGGCGCGGGGCGGGGCATAGGGGCCAGCCTTGGAGGTGGCGAGCCCCACCCGCACCAGCGCCTCCGCCAGCGTCACCGCGCTGGCCACGCCGTCGATGACCGGCACGCCATGTTCCTGCGCCAGCGCGAGGGCGAGGTCCGCCATGCCGGCGCAACCGAGCACCACCGCCTCGGCGCGGTCCTGCGCGATCGCCCGCCCGATCTCGGCGGATATGCGCTCGCGCGCGCCGGAGGCGGGATCCTCAAGCTCCAGCACCGCCACGTCGGAGGCCCGCACGCCGCTGCAACGTCGGTCGAGCCCGTAGCGATGAAGATTGGCCTCGATCACCGGGATGGAGCGCGACAGGGTCGTCACCACCGCGAAGCGATGGGCGATCAGGCCGGCGAGATGAAAGCCCGCCTCGCCGATGCCCACCACCGGCGCGCGGGCCAGCGCGCGGGCGGCATCGAGCCCGGTATCGTCGAAACAGGCGATGATATGAGCGTCCACCCCGTCCGCCTCGGCCGCGGCGATGGCGGCGAGCAGGCCCGGCAGCGCCAGGGCATCGTCATAATAGCCCTCGATCGAGGCCGGCCCCATGCTGGACGTGGCCGCCACGATATCCGTCCCCGGCGCCGCCACAGCCCGCGCGGCCGCCGCGATCTTGTCCGTCATCGAGCGGGTGGTGTTCGGATTGACGAGATGGATGCGCAAGGCTGGACGAATCCCTGTTGAAAACTCGTCCGCTTCTAACATGCGGGATGGCTGGGGCGGGAGGATTCGAACCTCCGCATGGGGGAATCAAAATCCCCTGCCTTACCGCTTGGCGACGCCCCACCAGCGCCGGCTTCCGCGCGGAAACCGGCATGGGCGCGGACATAGCCACAGCTGCGCGCGGCTTTCAACCTCGGCAAGCAGGCTCCACAGGGCGGGGTGGAAAACGCGGGTGTCGAAGCGGCCCGTGACGATCATCCACACGAAGAGTGCCGGTTGCCCTTGCAGCCCGGCTCATTCGCGTGTTAGAGGCTCGCGCGCCGCAGCGGCGGAGTGTAGCGCAGTCTGGTAGCGCACCTCGTTCGGGACGAGGGGGTCGCAGGTTCAAATCCTGCCACTCCGACCATCTATTTCCCGAGACTTATCCATCTTCGACATCTGACGCCGCAGCCGCCCTCCGGGGCCGGCGTGGGCTGGATTGCGTGCCGGCGCAGGGCTCGCCTGCGCTATCGGTCACGCCGCCTCAGCATCCGCCTCAGCGTCACCCCAAGCGCCTGCTGCGGCCTACCCGCCCGAGGCGGGCGGCCGGGGCGGGCGAGGCTTGTCGGTACAAGGATCCGCGGTGCGAATTAGGCGGGGGCGAAGGTGCCGTCGGGGCCGAGGCGCTCCAGCACGCCGGTCGCCACCGCGAAAAACGCACCGTGCAATGTTAGCTGTCCTTCCGCGAGCTTTTCCCGAACCCAGGGGAAGGTTTCGAGGTTGCGCAGCGAGAGCTTCACGCACTGGTGCTCGACGATGCGCCGGCGCTCCTCCGGGTCCTCGCTCAGCTTGAGCGCGATGTCGCGCGCCGGCGCGGCGATGTTGATCCAGTCCGGGAGGAAGTCGCGCGCCTTCTCCGGCGCCCCGTCGATCAGAGCCCCGGCACCGCCGCACAGCGCGTGGCCCACCACCACGATCTGCGACACTTCCAGAACCCGCACCGCGAATTCGATGGCGGCGCTGGTGCCGTGGTGGTCATGGTCGGGCGTCGTGTAGGGCGGCACGAGATTGGCCACGTTGCGCACCACGAACAGTTCGCCCGGTCCGGCATCGAAGATCATGCTCGGGTCCACCCGGCTGTCCGAGCAGGCGATCACCAGCGTCTGCGGGCGCTGGCCGCGCGCCGCCAGTTTCTCGAACAGGATCTTGCGTTCCGGCCACGAGGTGGCCCGAAACCGACGATAGCCATCCAGGAGATTATCCATGTCCGTTCCCCATCAAACGCGCGCGCAAGACGCTGAATAAAGGTCGCGGGCGACCGAGGCAATTCGCGCTTTGGGCAGAAGCGGCTCCCGCCGGCCAAGCCCCATGGCGGCGCCCCACGGCAGCGCCCCATGGCTGCGCCTCCTGCCGGCACCCGACACCGCCCGCCCGCGCCGGCGCTTGGTTTCCCCTGGCGAGGAAATGGTCTAGAGCGACTTGGAGCGGGGCAGCCGGCGGGTTGCGGCAGAAAGCGCGTCTGAACAGGCGCCCAGACCATTACGGTGCCGGAGCCTTTGCGGTGCTTGAGGCTTTGCGGTGCTTGAGCCCTGGCGGTGCTTGAGGCCTTGCGGCACTTGAGCCTTGGCGGTGAAGGTGGGTCCGCTGCATCTGCGCGAGACCGGGAAGGACAAGGCAGGGCAGGCTGAGATGGCGGAAGACATTCCCTTCGACCGGAAGTTCGACGCGGTTCCCGGGCGGGCCGACCGTGTCGCGCCCGGGGTGCGCCGCGTGCTGGCGCCCAATCCGGGCCCGTTCACCTTCACCGGCACCTGCAGCTATATCGTGGGCGAGGGCGAGGTGGCGATCATCGACCCCGGTCCCGACGATCCCGCTCATGTCGCGGCGCTGATGGAAGCGGTGCGCGGCGAGCGCGTGACGCATATTCTCCTCACCCATACCCATCGCGACCATTCCGGCGCGCTTGAGGCACTGAAGGCGCTCACCGGCGCCCCGACCCATGCGCAGGGGCCGCATCGTGCCGCACGCCCCTCCCACGAGGGCGAGGGCAACGCCCTCGAATCAGCCGCCGACCGCGCCTTCTTCCCCGATGTCGCGCTGGCCGACGGGGCGCAGGTGCACGGCGCCGGCTGGACGCTCCACGCACTGGCGACGCCGGGCCACGCCGCCAACCACATGGCCTTCGTGCTGGAGGCGCAAGGGCTCGTGTTTGTCGGCGACCATGTCATGGGCTGGTCCACCACCATCGTCGCCCCGCCGGACGGCTCGATGAACGACTACATGGACTCGCTGCGGCGCCTGCATGCGCGCCCGGAGACCTTCTACCTGCCCGGCCATGGCGGGCCGGTGCGCGAGGGGCGATTGCTGGTGGAGCGGCTGATCCGCCACCGCCAGGCGCGCGAGACCGCCATCCTGCGGGCGCTGGAGCGCGGGCCGATGACCATTCCGCAAATCGTGCGCGCCATCTATTTCGGGCTCGATCCGCGCCTCGCCGGGGCGGCGGGGCTCTCCACCCTCGCGCATCTGGAAGATCTGGTCGCGCGCGGCGCGGTGCTCACCGATGGGCCCGCCGTGGTTGAGGGCGTGTTCACGCGGCCCTGAAGATGGGTTGGCGGGACGCGCTTTTCGCCCGCGGCTTGCCGCTTCAGCGCCTCCGCCGGCCCTGCGCCTCGGCGAGTTCGCTGAACAGAGCGTCGATGCGGCGGGCATTGGAGCCGAAATCGCGGTCGCTGTTGCGCGACACCGAGCGCATGTCGACCCGCGTGCCCTCGGCGGTGCGGCGCACGCGGATCACGATATCGTCGCGCAGGCCGAAGGGCAGGGCGCGCGCCACCGCCTCGATCCGCCCGTCACGCAGGCCCCCGCGCGGGGAGACCGCGTCCACGACCAGCCATTTGTGGCGCGTGACCATGGCCAGCAGCGCCGCGTAGATTTCGTCGGCCGGCACGTCGAGTTCCATCGGCTTGATGCCGGGATAGGCGTCGTCCTGCCCGGCTGCGGCGCCCTCGCCGCCATAGGCCAGCGCATTGGCCTCGCGTGCCCGCGCCGCGCCCAGCGTCACGAAGACCGGGGGATCGTCGATATCGGTGCTGATATCGTGCAGCGCCGGCAGGCCGACGCTCAGCGCGGCCACCGTCGCCGTGGGCATGAGCAGCGCCAGCGCCAGCGCCGCCGCCCCGAGCACCCGCCCGAGGCCGCGCAGGCCCTCGTTCCAGATGACGACGAAGCCGGCCAGCGCCAGCAGCAGCGCGAGGACGGAAAGGCCCACGCCCGCCAGCACGGTATAGACCGCGCTGCGGAAATCCAGCGTCTCCGTGGCATAGAGCGCGATGCCGATGGCGGTGACGGGCAGCGCGAAGATGGCGGTGCGCAGGCTCCATACGGCGAGCCGCGACAGGCGTTCCTCGACATAGAGCCGGCGGCGCACCATGCCTTGCCCCTCAGGTCGCCCGTGAAACGGGAAGATGCCCGACCGGCAGAGGCTCGGCCAGCAGGAGGTCGGCCAGCGCCGCGACCGAATCGACCACCAGATCCGCCTCATGGGCGAAATCGTCGACCGGAGACGGCCCGCAGCGCACCAGGATGGCCCGCGCGCCGGCGGCATGTGCGCATTCCAGATCGTGGCGCGTGTCGCCGACAAGGGCGATATCGCCCGGCGGCAGGCCGGTCAGCCGGCTGAAGGCCTGTACCATGCCGGGGCCGGGTTTCGAGCCATGGCCGGAATCATAGCCATAGATCGCGCTCATCATGTCGGTGAGGCCGAGCAGGTCCACCTGCACCCTCGCATTGGCCTCGGCATCATTGGTGGCGATGCCCAGCGGCAGGCCCAGGCGATGCAGTCGCGCCAGCGGTTCGGCGGGCCGGCCGATCGGCGTGAGAAAGCGCCGGCCTTCCTCGATGAACAATTCGTCGATCTCGCGGAAGAAATCGGCATCCGCGGGGCGGCCGAGCACGTCGGCCAGCGCCGGGCCATATTGCCGCGAGGAGCCGGCGATGAGCGGCGAGCTCTGCCGGAACCGGCGCTCGTCCGGCAGATAATGGGCGGCGGCATAGAGCGCGTCGCGCGCCCGGCTGTCCGCGCCGGCGAGACGCTCCAGCACGGCGCCGGCGGCGGGGCCCCAGGTGAGGTCGAAATCGACCAGGGTGCCGTCCTTGTCGAACAGAATGGCGCGCGGTGCGTTCACTGTCAGTCGATACCGTCCGTTGGCGTTGAGAGGGCTGATAGCATGGATTTACGGCCGCTCCCATGGTGGACCATATGGTGGACCACATGGTGCACCACATGGCGCACCCCGCCGGGCACCCTGCGTACCCGCGTCTTGTCGTCGGCAGCGGCGCTGCTGCTGTTGATGGCCGGCCCCCTCGCGGCGGATCCGCTGGGGGAGGCCGGAGCGTCTTTCGACGCCGCCGGCAAGGCGCTCAACGAACAGATCGGCGACATGTTCGGCACGCGCCCCGCGCCGCAAAAGCCGCGTGCCCGGCTGGCGCGGCCGCGCCCGGGCGTGCCGCTGCCCCCGATCCGCCCGGCCGAGCTTGCCCGCGAGCCCGAGCGGGCCGGCTCGGCAGAGGCCGGCCCGGCACCCGCGCCGGTCCCGTTGCCCGCGCCGGTCCCGGCCGTGACGGCCACGCCGCTTCCCGCTCCCGCTCCGTCGGCCGTGCCGGCGATTCCCACGCCGGTGCGCCCGCCGGATCTCGCGAGCACGCCGGCGGTTCCCCCGCCGCCCTCGGCGCGGGCACCCCTGCCGCCCCGCCCGCCGGGCGCAGGCGACGCGCCGGTGGCGGTGGGTCCGGTCCTCCCGGCCCCGTCTCCCGCCGCGCCGGCCCCCGTGATCGCCGCCGCTCCCCCGGCGCCGCCGGCCGTCGACCCTCCCGCCTCTCGCGAGACCGCGCCGCTGCCGCCGCAGCGTCCGGCCGAATCGCCGCCCCCGGAAGGTCCGCGCGTGGCCGCCCTGCCGCCGTCGGAAAGCGTGACCGAGCCGGCGCCGGCGAGCGCGCCGACCATCTGCCCGGAACTGTCCAATGGCGGTATCGGTGTGTTCACGCCATCCGTGGTGACGGCGACCGATCCGCTCTGCACGGTCGATCGCGGCGTCAGCCTCTCGGCCGTGCGGATGAAGGACGGGCGGCTGGTGGAACTGGCGCCCGCGGCGGTACTGCGCTGCGAGATGGCGGCCTCGGTGGCGACCTGGCTGCGCGAGAAGGTGGAGCCGGCGGCGGCGGCGCTCGGCTCCCCGCTCGACACGGTGATGGTCGCGGCCTCGCAGCAGTGCCGCCCGCGCAACCGTGTCGCCGGCGCCAAGATCAGCGAGCACGGGCGCGGCAATGCGATCGACATTGGCGGCCTGGTGCTGGCGGACGGGCGCCGCTTCGTGATCGGCCCGGTGGGGGCGGGCGAGACGGGAATGTCGCGCGCCTTCCAGGAGACGCTGCGCGCCAGCGCCTGCGCCGATTTCACCACGATTCTCGGCCCCGGTTCGGACGGCTATCACGAGGAGCATCTGCATCTCGACCGGGCGAGCCGGCGCAGTGGGGCGGTGCTGTGCCAGTGGGACATCGTCGTCGAGGCCTCGCGCGGGCCGACGACGCGCGGGCGCGGGCCGCACTGAGCATGGGTGCGCGCGTCGTCGGCCCGATGGCGGTCGATGGCGAGCGAGACGGAAACGGTGCGAAAATCGGGCTTTCGGCCGGCATGCGCCGAAGGGCGCGCTTCCGGCGCGGCGCGGGGCGATCTAGGGTGCGCGCCACTGATCCCCCCGCGGAGTTCCGGCTCATGCTCACCAATCTGCAGACTCGCGACGTCGAGACCCTGATCCATCCCTACACCAACCTCGTGTCCATCCGGGACAGCGGGCCGCTCATCCTGGAGCGTGGCCAGGGCTCGTGGGTCTATGACGTGGACGGCAAGCCCTATCTCGAAGGCATGGCCGGCCTGTGGTGCACGGCGCTCGGCTATGGCAACGAGGAACTGGTGGAGACGGCGGCCGCGCAGATGCGCAAGCTGCCCTTCACCCACCTCTTCGGCGGCAAGAGCCACGATCCCGCGATCGAGCTCGCGGAGAAGCTGAAGGAGATGGCCCCGGTGCCGATCTCCAAGGTGTTCTTCACCAATTCCGGCTCCGAGGCCAACGACACCCAGATGAAGCTCGTCTGGTACATGAACAACGCGCTCGGCCGACCGAAGAAGAAGAAGATCATCTCGCGCATGCGCGCCTATCACGGCGTGACCATCGCCTCGGCCTCGCTCACCGGGCTGGCTGGCAACCACAATGATTTCGATCTGCCGATCGCCGGCGTGCGGCACACGACCTGCCCGCATCACTACCGGCTGGCCGAGCCGGGCGAGAGCGAGGAGGATTTCGCCACCCGCCTCGCCGCCGATCTCGAGGCGCTGATCATCGCGGAAGGGCCGGAGACCGTCGCCGCCTTCATCGCCGAGCCGGTGCTGGGAGCGGGCGGCGTGATCGTGCCGCCGAAGACCTATTATCCCAAGATCGAGGCGGTGCTGAAGAAATACGACGTGTTCTTCATCGGTGACGAGGTCATCACCGGCTTTGGCCGGCTCGGCACCGCCTTCGGCTGCCAGGCGATGGACATGACGCCGAACTCGATCTCCATCGCCAAGGCGCTCTCCTCCGCCTACCAGCCGATCGGCGGGGTGATGATCCCCGAGGACATGTACCAGGCCATGCTGCAGGAGAGCACCAAGCTCGGCAGCTTCGGCCATGGCTACACCTATTCCGGTCATCCGGTGGCGGCGGCGGTGGCGCTGAAGACGCTGGAAATCTACGAGCGCGAGAGCGTCTTCGAGCGGGTGCGGGCGAAGATCCCGCAGTTCCGCGCGCGACTGGCGGCGCTGGAAGACCACCCGCTGGTCGGCGAGGCGCGCGGGGCGGGGCTGGTGGCCGGCGTCGAGCTCGTCGCCGACAAGAAGACCAAGCACCAGTTCGACGCCAAGAAGGGCGTGGCGGCCAAGTGCGTGGCCTTCGCGCAGGGCGAGGGGCTGATCGTGCGCAACGTGTTCGGCGACGCGGTGACGATCTGCCCGCCGCTCATCATCTCGCCGGCCGAGATCGACGACCTGTTCGACCGCCTCACCCGTGCACTGGACAAGACGCTGGACTGGGCGGTGAGCGAGAAGCTGCTGGCGGCCTGAGAGGCCCGGGCACGGGTGGGACGGCTGCCCCCGGGGGCCTTCCCCGGGGATGTGAGCCTTTCACCTTCCCATCGCGCGGATGGCGAGAGACGGACCGAGGACGGGACGCCGGGCCGCGCGTCCGCGATCGGTGGCGCGACGCCGGCCCGTCTTGCCGAGCGATCCCCGTTCGCGCGGAGCCTCGTTCCCGCAGCGGGCCGCCGCTTGTTCGCCGGCTGGCCCCAAAGCCGAGCAGGCAAAGAAAAAGGGCGCTGCCGAGCAGCGCCCTTTTCGATATCCGGCCTTCCGCGAGCCTCGCGCAGCCCCGGGAAGGGGCCGCGCCGTGACAGCCGTGCGCCTTCAGAGCACCACGACTTCGGCGCCCTGCGGCACGCGGGTGTAGAGGTCGATCACGTCCTCGTTCAGCATGCGGATGCAGCCCGAGGAGATGGCCTGGCCGATATATTCCGGCTGGTTGGTGCCGTGGATGCGGAACAGCGTGTCCTTGTTGCCCTGGTAGAGATAGAGCGCGCGGGCACCCATCGGGTTGTGCGGGCCGGGACCGACGAAATTCGGCACGCCGGCCAGACGCTGCTTGATCTCGGGGGTCGGCGTCCAGGTCGGCCATTCGACCTTGCGACCCACCTTCGCCTCGCCGTGGAAGGCGAGGCCTTCCTCGCCGACGGTCACGCCGTAGCGGATCGCCTTGCCCTCGTCCTGGACGAGATAGAGATACTTCTTGTCCGTATCGACGACGATGGTGCCCGGCTTCTCCTTGCCGGAATAGTCGACGATGGAGCGCTGGTAAATATCCGGCGGCAGCACCTTCTGGTAAGGCGCATTGGCCAGCAGCTGCTTGTCCCGGGGGGTCAGAGAAGCCTCGGGCGCCGGCTGGCGCTCCACGGCGCTGCAAGCCCCCAACAGCAGCGCCAACAGGACAACTCCCGCCCCGCGCACAATCATATCCCGAAGCTCCGAATCTCTTCTCGCACGACACATGCGTGCTTTCATCCATGTCGATTAGCCGAACTCGTTCTGGCCTTGAAGAGGACATATCGGCGCCATGTGTCGGTGGCGCGGACTTGTTGCTCAAAAACCTCAGTTTCGTTGGAAGAGGCCCAAAACCGGGCGGAACACCGTTCGTAACGTAAGGCACCCTATACCCGACCCCGAATTTGCTTAATTTTGACGCAGTCGGCGCCCATTTCGTCGACTGTCGTTCTCGAAAAGCGGGGCGACCATTCTGGAGGAAGGCATGTCTACCGAGGAAACCCCGGCTCCCGAGAGCCGGCCGAGCGAACGCTGGGACCGTTCCCACCAAGCCGCCCACTGGCGCGAGATCGGCATTTCCGCCGTCGCCGCCGCTGCCCGCTATGCCTCGACCCCGACAGTATCCGATGCCCCCGCCAAGGGTGCGGCGCGGACCGACGATGGGGAAAACAAAATCGTCACGCTACGCGACGTGGAATATTTCGCGGCCTGAGCGCCGCCATCCGCAACATCCCTGCCGATCCTGAATTGTCCCGCGGCCGATTGTGAGGCTGCGCCTTCCCGCGCGCCGGTGGAGCCTCCTCCGGCGCGCCGTGGCGGCCGGCCGTGAACCGGTGTCGGAGCCGTGCCGCTCCCGCCTCGGTATTCCCGAGAGCGGGGTGGTGACACCGGACGCGGCCTTGTCCATTGTCGCGGCCGCCGCGAAGGCGCGTGCGGGGAGAGCCTATGATCAACGCCTATTGCATGCGCCAGGGCGCGCTGGAGCATGTCACCGTTCCCGCGGGGGAGACGATCCCGGCCGAGGCGATCTGGATCGACCTGTTCCGCCCGGAGCCCGACGAGGATGCCAGCGTGGAAGCGACGCTCGGCATCGCCGTGCCGACGCGGGAGGAAATGGTCGAGATCGAGCCATCCAGCCGCCTGCGCGCCGAGAATGGCACGCGCTACATGACCGCGTCGCTGGTCTGCCACAGCGACAGCGACCAGCCGATGCTGGCCGACGTCACCTTCATCCTCAGCAAGGGCCGGCTCGCCACCGTGCGCTATGACGAGACTACCCCGTTCCGCGTCCTCGCCGGCAAGTTCGACCAGCTGCAGGCCGCCGGGCTGACCGGCGAGCGCGTGCTGATGGGGCTGCTCGACACCATCATCGACCGTGCGGCGGACATTATCGAGCGGCTCGGGGCCGAGATCGACGGCATTTCGCGCCGCGTGTTCGAGCAGGACGAGGCCAGCGTGGGCGGCAGCCAGCGCTTCCGCGTGCTGCTGCGCGAGCTCGGCCGGCGCGGCGACCTCGCCTCCAAGGTGCGCGAGAGCCTGGTGTCGATCGGCCGGCTCGTCACCTTCCTCGGCACCGAGGGCGACGCGGCGCGGCTCGACAAGGACCAGCGCGCCCAGCTCAAGAGCATGCAGCGCGACGTGGCCTCGCTGAACGATCACCTGTCCTATCTCGGCAACAAGATCACTTTCCTGCTCGACGCCACGCTCGGCATGGTGTCGATCGAACAGAACAACATCATCAAGATCTTCGCCGTGCTCTCGGTCGTGCTAATGCCGCCGACGCTGATCGCCTCGGTCTACGGCATGAACTTCCAATACATGCCGGAACTCGACGAGCGCTTCGGCTATCCGCTCGCGCTCCTCGCGATGCTGGCGGCGGCGGTGGTTCCCTACCTGATCTTCAAGTGGAAGAAGTGGCTGTAGCTCCGCGCGCCCTCACACGTGCTGGCCGCCATTGATGTGGATCTCGGCGCCGTTGAGATAGGACGAGGTCTCGGTGCACAGCACGTAGATGATCTTGGCCACCTCATCCGGCGTGCCGAGGCGCTGCATGGGGATCTGCTCGACGATCTTCTCGGTGCCCGGCGAGAGGATCGAGGTATCGATCTCGCCCGGCGCGATGGCGTTTACCCGCACGCCGACCCGGCCGAAATCGGCCGCCATCTCACGGGTCAGCCCGGCCAGCGCCGCCTTGGAGGTGGCATAGGCCGCGCCGGCGAAGGGGTGCACGCGCGAGCCGGCGATGGAGGTCACGTTGACCACGGCGCCATGGGTGCGCTTGAGCTCCTCCAGCAGGCCGCGCGCCAGCAGGATGGGCGCGAACAGATTGACCTGGAACACCTTGTGCCAGGCCTCCTGCGGCGTGTTGAGCGTGCTCAGGCGCGCCCCGCCCGGCCCCTTGGGCGAAATGCCGGCATTGTTCACCAGCGCGTGCAGCTCGCCGCCTTCCAGCCGGCTCTTGATCTCGTCCACGGCGCGAAGCGTGTCCTGCGCGTCGCCCAGATCGACCTGGATGTGATCCTCCGGTCCCATCTCCCAGGGGCAGTTTTCCGGGAAGGCGTGGCGCGAGCAGGTGATGACGCGCCATCCGGCGGCGGAAAAGCGCTTCACGGTGGCGTGGCCGATCCCGCGCGAGGCGCCGGTGAGCAGCAAGGTGCGGCGCGGCTGGTTGGAGCCTTTGGTCATGGATCTCTACTTGATGCTCGGGGACAGGGGCAGGCGGGGTGCGCGCGGGTTCATGAGATCAGCCATCACGGGTAGAGCCTCGTCCGGCTCCACGCGTCGGCGTCCGGCGATTCGCGGCGGAAGACGACGCGGTCGTGCAGGCGGAACGGTCGGTCGTGCCAGAATTCGATCTGCACCGGCCGGATGCGGTAGCCGGTCCAGTGCGCCGGCCGGGGCACCTCGCCCAGCGCGTACTGCGCGGTGAACCTGGCCACCGCCCCCTCCAGCGCGAAACGGCCTTCCAGCGGCTGCGACTGCTGGCTCGCCCAGGCGCCGATCTGCGACAGGCGCGGGCGGGTGGCGAAATAGGCGTCGGCCTCGGCATCGCTCACGGTCTCGACCGGGCCGCGCACGCGGATCTGCCGGCGCAGCGACTTCCAGTGAAACACCACGGCGGCCTTGGGCACCGCCGCCAGCTCGCGCCCCTTGGCGCTGCCGGTATTGGTGAAGAACACGAAGCCGCGCGCGTCGCGGGCGTTCAGCAGCACCATGCGCACATCGGGCAGCCCGTCGGCGTCGACGGTGGCGAGCGCCATCGCGTTGGGATCGTTCGGCTCGCTGGCGCGCGCATCGGCAAACCACTCCTCGAACAGACGAAAGGGTTCGGCGGCGGCGGTGAAATCACCAGATGTTAACTGTTCAGGCGCTTCCATGAGGACATCTTCGGTGAATGGACCCCAAAGGGGCCGGGGCAATGATCCACAAGCGACGAAATGCGGCGGCGCACAAGGGGGATCCCCGCGGGGGGGCGGCTCCAGCATGCGTCACCCCCCCATATAAGCGCGTCGCGCTGCTGCGCACAGCGCGATCCGTACTGATCTTCGTCGCAGCCGGGTTCGCCGTCGCCGGATGCTCCACCTTGCCCGATGCGCTCGACATGAGCGCGACCGGCTCGCTCGGGGGCGATGCGGTGGCGGCGCGCGCCGTGGCGCCCCCGTCGCCGCCTCTCTCCCCGCGCCCCGCCGTCGCCATCGCCGGTGGCAAGCCCGTGGTGCAGGCGGTCGCCTATACCGCCGAGCCGGTGCCCAAGGGCATCGCGCCGGATGACTGGGCCGCCGCCCGCCAGGCACTGGCCGAGGCGCTGCGCGAGAAGAACGCCTCCCCGAGCGTTCCGTGGGAGAATTACGCCAATGCCGCTCGCGGCACGGCCATTCCGCTCGGCGCGGCGCGGCAGACCCAGACGGGCACCTGCCGCGATTTCCGCATCAGCTTCGTGCGCGCCGCCGATGAGAAATGGCTGCAGGGCGAGGCGTGCCGGAGTTCCCATGGCAGCTGGCAGGTGGCGCAGGCGCGGCTGCTCGCCCGCAGCTGACCGGTTGCCGAGCGTGCAAAAGGAGCGTCGCGAAACCGTTGCGTCGCAGCAACACCGTGCCTACATGGAGGCGAGAGCCGGAACCGCCGGACGAGATGATCATCCATGCGCGATCCCTATGAAATTCTCGGCGTTGCCCGTAACGCCGAACAGGCCGACATCAAGCGAGCTTTCCGCAAGCTCGCCAAGAAACTGCACCCGGACGCCAACAAGGACGATCCGAAGGCGCAGGACCGCTTTGCCGAGCTGAATTCCGCCAACGAACTGCTCTCGGATCCCGAGAAGCGTGGCCAGTTCGATCGCGGCGAGATCGACGCCGAGGGCAAGCCGCGCGGCTTCGAGGGCTTCCCGGGCGGGGGGCGTGGTCCTGGACGCGGCTTCCAGCGCGGCCCGCAGGGCGAGACCATCTTCGAGAGCTTCTCCTATGGCCCGGAGGGCATGCGCCGCTCCGGCCATGGCCCGCACGATGCGGGCGGCTTCGACGACGTGATCGCCGATATTCTCGGCGGGCTGGGCGGGCGCGGCCGGGCGCGCGGTGCCGGCGGCGGCGAGACGCCGCGCGGAGGCGACATCGATATCGCCGTGCCGGTGCCGCTCGATCGGGTGGTCGAGGGTGGCCCGGTCAAGGTGCACCTGCCCAATGGGCGTGTGGTCGAGGTGAAAATTCCCGCGAAGGTGGCCGAGGGCCATCGCATGCGGCTGAAGGGGCAGGGCGAGCCGAGCCCGTTCGGCGGTGCGCCGGGCGACGCCTATGTCGTGGTTTCCTATGCGCCGCATCCCGATTTCAAGATCGAGGGTGCCGACCTCCGGGCCGATGTCGCGCTGCCGCTGGCCGATGCCGTGCTCGGCGGCAAGGTGCGCGTGCCGACGCTGGGCGGCGAGGTGGATCTCTCCGTGCCGGCCTGGACCCAGTCCGGCCGCACGTTCCGCCTGCGCGGCAAGGGCCTGCCCAAGGCCGACGGCACGGCGGGCGACCTGTTCGCCACCTTGCGAATCATGCTTCCCACCGAGCGCGATCCCGAGCTCGAGGCGCTGCTGCGAAGCCGGCGCGACGGCGCCGCCTGAGCACGCCTGCGCCCGCCCGACCACAGTATGGCGGGCGGGCGCGCAACCGCTGGCTTGAGCGGGTCCTGCCGCTGTGCGATAGGAACCACTCGGCACCGCAAGGTGGAACGAAGCACGGAGCGCGGTGTGACGGGCAGAGCAACGGGCGGATTCATGAACGGCAAGCGGGGCCTGGTGATGGGAGTGGCGAATAACCGCTCCATTGCCTGGGGCATCGCCAAGGCGGTTCAGGCGCAGGGGGCGAAGCTGGCCTTCACCTATCAGGGCGAGCCGCTGCGCAAGCGCGTCGAGCCGCTGGCCAACGAGCTTGACGCCGTGGTGGTCGGCCATTGCGACGTGACCGATCCGGCGACCATCGACGCCGTCTTTGCGGAAACCGAGCGCCAGCTCGGCGGGCTGGACTTCCTGGTCCATGCCATCGCCTTTTCCGACAAAAGCGAGCTCGACGGGCGCTATGTCGACACCACGGCGGATAATTTCAGCAAGACCATGCTGATCTCCTGCTACAGCTTCACCGCGGTCGCCCAGCGCGCCGAGAAGCTGATGACCAATGGCGGCTCGATGCTGACGCTGACCTATTACGGCGCCGAGAAGTGGATGCCGCATTACAACGTCATGGGTGTCGCGAAGGCCGCGCTGGAGGCCAGCGTGCGCTATCTCGCCGCCGATCTCGGGCCCAAGAACATCCGCGTCAACGCCATTTCCGCCGGCCCGATCAAGACGCTCGCGGCCTCCGGCATCGGCGATTTCCGCTACATTCTCAAGTGGAACGAGCTGAACGCGCCGCTGCGCCGCACCGTCACCATCGACGAGGTGGGCGATACCGGCATGTATCTGCTGTCCGACCTCGGGCGCGGCGTGACCGGCGAGATTCATCACGTCGATGCCGGCTATCACGTGGTCGGAATGAAGAACCCGGAAGCTCCGGACCTGACGCTGGAGCGGGACTGAGCCGGCGCCGGACGGCGCGGCGGCTGGCGAGCAGGAGACGGACGATGATCAAGGCTCCCGGAGACAGGCGCGGCACGATGCGCGGCTTCGCCCGCGCGGCGCTGGCGGCGGCGGTGCTCATGGGCATCGGCGCGGCGAGCCTGCCGGCCGCGGCGCAATCCTCCATCACCGTCCGCCCGCCGCCGGGCTCCGGCCTGCCGGACTGGGCGACGCCGGGCTCGCCGACGCAGGATAGCGGCACCCCGCCCACCTTCCAGCAATATCCGTTCTGGAGCCGCATCTTCGGCACCGGCGGGCTGATCTTCCCCGGCTACACCTCGCCGACCAGCAATGACAGCAGCTACCAGCGCCTCGCCCTGCTGATCGGCGGCGGCACGGGCCGCGTGGTGTTCGCCGCCGGCATGGCCGACACGCTCTGCCAGCCCGCCGGCGCGCCGACCCTCACCGTGCGCAACGCCCCGCCCGGGGTGACGCTGACCACCGACTACGGCCAGTTCGTCGCTACCGGCAACGATGCCGGCTCCACCTTCTGTCGCGGACGCACCGTGCGCGGCACGCGCCTCATCCTGTCCGGCCGCGCCCCGCGCGGTGGCGGCAGCGTGACGGTGCGCGTCTCCTGGCCGCGCATCGGCCGCAATGGCGGTACCAGCTACACGCACACCGTGGCCCTGCCGTCGAAATGACCCGGCGGCGCATCTTCCTTGTCCGGCACGGCGAGACCGACTGGAATCTCGCCGGCCGCCTGCAGGGCCATCACGACATTCCGCTCAACGATCTCGGCCGCGAACAGGCAGCCAATCTCGCGCGGGTCATCGGCCGGCTCAGCGGGGGCGCCGGCGCGCTCGATTATGTGGCGAGCCCGCTCTCGCGCACCGCGCAGACCATGGCGATCCTGCGCGCCGAGCTTGGCCTGCCGCCGGACGCGTTCCGCCGCGACGACCGGCTGAAGGAAATCTCCTTCGGCCGGTGGGAGGGCGCGACCTGGCAGGAGCTGAAGCGCCGCGACCCAATCAGCCTCGCCGCCCGCCGGGCCGACCCGTGGCATTTCGTGCCGCCGGGCGGGGAGAGCTACGACATGCTCACCGAGCGGGTGACGGCGGCGCTCGCCGATCTGACCGAGGACAGCGTGGTCGTCACCCATGGTGGCGTGGTGCGCGCCATGCTGCACATGCTGGCGGGCATGCCGCCGCAGCAGGCGGTGGAGCTGCCGGTGCGCCAGGGGGCGGTCTACATGATCCGGGACGGGGCGTTCGAACTCGCCGTCGCCTGAGGCTTTGCACGAAGCCGCTCCGATGGCGGCACAGATGAGGTATCGCGATGGGCGCACAACTGATCCGGGCCGATGAGGCCGCCAATCCTCGCCCCATCTGGTGCGTGACGCCGCAGACCTGGCGTGAGGTCGCCGCCGAGCTTCCCGCGCCGGCGCTGGCCTTCGGCGAGGCGATCGGCTTCAAGGCGGAGCCCGGCGCGGTGCTGGTATTGCCCGCCGTTGATGGCGCGATCGCCGGCGTGCTGTTCGGCACCGAGGAGACGCCCCGCGACCCCCTCGCCTTCGGCAAGCTGGCGACCTCGCTGCCCGCCGGCGATTACGCACTTGCCCGCGCCCCCGCCCAGCCCCGCCTTGCTGTGCTCGGCTTCCTTCTCGGCGCCTACCGCTTCACGTCGTACCGCAAGCGGCCTTCGCCGGAGCTGCGGCTGGTCGTGCCCGACGGGGTGGACAAGGCCGATATCGAGCACATGGCCGAGGCGGTGACGCTCGCCCGCGATCTCGTCAACACGCCGGCCAACGATCTCGGTCCGGCGGAAATCGAGGCGGCGGTGCGCGCGCTCGCCGCCCGATTCGAGGCACAGGTGAACGTGACGACCGGCGAGGACCTGCTCGCCGCCAACTTTCCGCTGATTCACGCGGTGGGACGTGCCAGCCCGCGCGCGCCCCGGCTCATCGACCTCTCCTGGGGCGCGCCGGATGCGCCCAAGGTGACGCTGGTCGGCAAGGGCGTGGCGTTCGACACGGGCGGGCTCGACATCAAGCCGCCGAGCGGCATGCTGCTGATGAAGAAGGACATGGGCGGAGCGGCCAACGCGCTGGGCCTGGCGCTCCTCATCATGGCGCGCGCCCTGCCGGTGCGGCTGCGCCTCATCATCCCGGCGGTGGAGAATGCCATTGCCGGCAATGCCTTCCGGCCGGGCGACATCTTCCCCTCGCGCAAGGGGCTGTCGGTCGAGATCGGCAATACCGATGCCGAGGGCCGGCTGATTCTCGCCGATGCACTGGCGCTGGCGGACGAGGAGGCACCCGAACTGCTGATCGACTTCGCCACGCTCACCGGCGCGGCCCGCGTCGCGCTCGGCCCGCAGCTGCCGCCCGCCTATACCGATGACGAGGCGCTCGCCGCCGATCTCGCCCGCCACGCGAGTGCGCAGGCCGACCCGTTGTGGCGGCTGCCGCTGTGGAAGCCCTACGCCTCCATGCTCGACAGCCCGATCGCCGACCTCAACAACGCGCCGGGCAGCGGCTTCGCCGGCTCCATCACCGCCGCGCTGTTCCTGCAGCGCTTCGTAGAGCGGGCGTCGAGCTGGCTGCATCTGGACATCTTCGCCTGGAACCCCTCCGCGCGCCCCGGCCGGCCGGAGGGCGGCGAGGCGCAGACCATCCGCGCGCTCGACGCGCTGCTCACCGAGCGTTACGGGCGTTAAGACTTTGTTGGCCCGCGGCACCGCATATTCCCGGGAACAATCCGCTGCCGTAACGATCCTTGGTGGCGCGGCGGATTGGAGCCGGGGAGCGGGGCATGGCGATCGAGTTGCGCCCATCGCAGGCGCTGCGCCTGTTGCACGAGCTGTCGCTCGTGCAGGTGCGGGACGACGCGCCCGATCTCTCCCCGCGCCAGCTGGCCATCCTGCTCAGCGTCTATCTGGAAACGCCGCCGCACACGGTGCGCGGGCTCGCCTCCCGACTTGGCGTGACCAAGCCGGTGGTGACGCGCGCGCTCGACACGATGGGCGCGCTGCATCTCGTCTCGCGCCGGCGCGACGAGGCGGATCGGCGAAATGTCATCATCCAGCGCACCGTCGAAGGCGCGCTCTATCTGGAGAAGCTGGGCGATCAGGTGGTAGCGGTGGCCCGCGCCCTGCCGCGCTGAGCGGCGCCGCCTGTCGTCTGCCACCCGTCGCCACCGCTCGTTCATTCCAGAGAGCCCACCCGTGACCCTCGACCCCCGCCTGACGCCGGCCCGGCCGGACCTTGCCGCCGCCCATCTGCGCGGCGTCGTCGATGCCGCCCGCTTCATTGAGGGCAAAAGGTGGCGCGTGCGTGCCGTCAGCGCGCCGGTGCGCCGCGAGCCGTCCCCCGAGGCGTCGCTCACCACCGAAGCGCTGTCGGGCGAGACGGTGATGGTTTACGAGACCACGCCGGAGGGCTGGGCCTGGGGCCAGTTGGAGGCGGACCTGTATGTCGGCTGGCTGCCCGTGGGGGCGCTGGCCGCGCCGGGCGCGCCTGTCACGCACAAGGTGGCGGCGCTGCGCACGCCGGTATTTCCCGGCCCGTCCATCAAGCTGCCGCCGCGCGAACTGCTCTCCTTCGGCAGCCGTGTCGGCGTGGTGGAGATGCGCGAGCGCTTCGCGGTGACGCAGGATGGCGGCTTCCTCTTTTCCGGCCACCTCGCGCCGCTGGACGCGGTGGAAGAGGATTTCGTCACGGTGGCTGCCCGCTTCCTCGGCGCCGCCTATCTCTGGGGCGGGCGCTCCAGCCTCGGGCTCGACTGCTCGGGCCTCGTGCAGGTGTCGCTCGCAGCCGCCGGCATCGCCGCGCCGCGCGACAGCGACATGCAGGAGCGCGCGCTCGGTGCGCCGGTGGCGTTCGATGGTGATATCGCGGTGCTGGAGCGCGGCGACCTCGTCTTCTGGCCGGGCCATGTCGGCATCGTCGAGGATGGCAGCACGCTGCTGCACGCCACCGCCGCGTTCATGTCGGTGGTGCGCGAGCCGCTGGCCGGGGCGCTGGCCCGTATTGAGGCGGCGAGCGCCCCGGTGCGCAGCGTGCGCCGGCTGAGGTAAGGCGCTCGTTGGCGGCGCGCCTCAGAAATCCGAGGCGATGCCCTTCACTTCCCAGTCGCCATAGCGCACCGGCTCCGGCCCGTCGCGGCCATCGATCTCCGTCGGCGCCTGAACGGGAACTGCGGCGGCCCGGCGCGCGGCGGCCTCGGCCAGCGCGCGCTCGGCGGCCGGGCTGAGCGGGCGGTGCGGGGTCTGGGGCGCCGCTTTGGGCGTTTCGATGTCATCGGTCATGGCGCATTGGAACCATTGCCGGCGGGTCCGCGTCAAGCCGGCGCGGGGTGCGGGAGCGCGTTCGGACTGACGCTGGGGCAGTGCCGATGCCGCCCGGCCTTGCGGCTTCGCACGATGCTTCCCATCCTATTGACGAGACCGCATGAGACGGCGCGTCAGACGAGGGACGAGATGAATTATTTCCGCACCGCGATCCTGCTGGCCGGCATGACCGCGCTGTTCATGGGCGTGGGCTTCATGATCGGCGGACAGGGCGGCATGCTCATCGCGCTGGTGGTGGCGGCCGGCATGAACCTGTTCAGCTACTGGAATTCCGACCGCATGGTGCTGTCCATGTATGGCGCGCGCGAGGTGGATCGAGCCAGCGCGCCGGACTTCTACGGGCTGGTGGAGCAGCTGGCCGCGCGGGCCCAGCTTCCCATGCCGCGCGTCTATGTCATCGACAATCCCCAGCCCAACGCGTTCGCCACCGGCCGCAACCCGCAGAACGCCGCGGTGGCGGCCAGCACGGGCCTGCTCAACGCCCTCTCGCGCGAGGAGGTGGCCGGCGTGATGGCGCATGAACTGGCGCATATCAAGCATTACGACACGCTCACCATGACCATTACCGCGACGCTGGCGGGCGCGATCTCCATGCTCGCCAACTTCGCCATGTTCTTTGGCGGCAACCGAAACAACAATAACGGGTTCGGCGTGATCGGCACCCTCGCGATGATGATCCTCGCCCCGCTCGCCGCCATGGTGGTGCAGATGGCGGTGTCGCGTTCGCGCGAATATGTGGCCGATCGGACGGGGGCCGAAATCTGCGGCCAGCCGCTCTGGCTCGCCTCGGCGCTGGCCAAGATTTCCGGCTATGCCCATCGCATTCCCAACATGCCGGCCGAGCACAACCCGGCGACGGCGCACATGTTCATCATCAACCCCCTGTCGGGCGAGCGGATGGACAGCCTGTTCTCCACCCACCCGGCGACCGAGAACCGCATTGCCGCGCTGGAGGTGCTGGCGCGGGAGATGGGCGCGGGCGGCGGAGGCTTTTCCGCTGCCGCCGCGCGGCCGGCCGATCCCGTAGGGAATGCTGCCGCGCCCGGAGGTCCGTGGGGCGGCACCTCGCGGCCCTCGCGCGGCCCGGATTCGCGGCAGCCGCAGGGCCGTCGCGGCCCGTGGGGCTGAGGCGCGGGCGCGGCATGCGTGGTTCCTTTGGCGGGGGTGCTTGAAAAGAAGCGACTTCGCGGCTATCAGAAGCCGCGCGCCGCTTTAGCTCAGTTGGTAGAGCATCGCATTCGTAATGCGGAGGTCGTCAGTTCGAGTCTGACAAGCGGCACCATTTCCTCTCCTGCAGAGGTTCGCTTATGTGCATAAGCGTCTGAGAAATCACAAAGATCGGCGCCTTGGCAGCCTTTGGCGATCCCGACGCGTGCGATAGCGGTCGCCGTTTTTGCCGGTGGTGCGGCGGCTATCGCGCCGGGTAACGCCGAGCCATTGCGCGGACTGGTTGCGAAGTCCGCACCGTGACGTCCGATCCGACGCTGTTCAGCGGACGCATGGCGTGTCGATCCGCGGCGGCGCCCCTTGCCTCGGCCAAGCTTGCCCTGAGCATTGCACAGAGTGCCCCGGGCGGAATCAGGGCCGGCTCCGGCGGCCTCGCCTCCGGGAGCCTCGCTACGGACTGAAATCGGCGGGCTGCGGAAGCCGGATTTTCCGCCGGGATGGCGGATGGCGCGGTGGCGGGTCGGGTGGGTCGTTCAGGCCGGCATCGGCTCATCCGAGGACCCGCGTGGCGCGAGCGCTGCCAGGGCTTCCGCCAGCTTTGCCGCCGCGAGAACGGCATCGATGATCGGTATATGTACATGCGGCCGCAGCCGGTCGGCGCTGCCGGTGAGCCCGCCCGAGCCGAGAAGTATCGCTTCCGCTCCGTCATTTTTCACCGCCCGCGCGATGGTCTCCAGCAGCCTCTCTATTGCCACGCCGCCGCCCTCTGCCGCTTGCGCGACGCCGATGCCGGCAGCCCGTGCCGTGGCCATCTGCGCGACACCGTAGCGTTCGAGCTGGCTGCGAATGCCGGGCAGCGCGCTGGCCACCGTGGTCACGACGGTGAAGCGGCGCGCCAGGGTGCGGGCAGCGGTGATGCCGGCCTCGACCGCCCCAACCACCGGCACGCGGAGGAAGGCACGGGCGCTGGCGAGGGCGATGTCGTCGAAGGCGGCGAGGACATAGGCCTGATGGCGCGCCGCGAGGCTGCCGCGCAGCAGGGCGAGCACATGAGCTTCCGCCGCGTCGCGATCGGCCTCGCTCTCGATCGAGAACGGCCCCTCCGGCGGGTTCACCACGCGGGCCTGCGTCGAGGGCAGGATCACCCGCGCGATCTCGGCCCGTATATTGGCGGTGACGCGCGGATTGGTGTTGGGGTTGACGATCAGGAGGCGCGTCGCGCGCGCCTCCTCGGGGGATATCCGGGCCGATATCATCACCGTCCCGCCAGCATGTCGGGCAGCCACATCACCACCTGCGGGAACAGCATCAGCAGGATGGTGAAGATCATCATCACGAAGACATAGGGCCAGGAGCCGCGCGTCACGTCGCTATAGCTGCCGCCATCGGTTCGCACACCATGCACGACGAACAGGTTCATGCCGACCGGTGGGGTGATCAGCGCGATCTCGCACATGATGACGATGAAGATGCCGAACCAGATCGGATCGATGCCGGCGGCAAGGATCACCGGAATGACGATGGGCACGGTCAGCACCAGCATCGACATCGCGTCCATGAAGGTGCCGAGCAGGACGTAAAACACCAGCAGGGCGAAGAGCAGCGCCAGCTGGCTCAGTTCGAAGCCGGCAATCCACTGGGTCATGGCCTGCGCCGCGCCGGTCATCGAGATGGTGACGTTGAGCAGCAGCGAGCACACCAGCACGATGATGACCATGCCGCTGGTCTTGGCGGCCTGGATCGAGCAGTTGATCAGCAGGTCCACCGAGAGCCGCCGGTTCAAGGCGACGAAACCGAGCGCCAGCATGACGCCGATGGCGGCGGATTCGGTTGGGGTGGCGAGGCCGCCATAGATCGAACCCATCACCACGCCGAAGATGATGAAGGGCGGGATGAGATATTTGCCGAGCGCCAGCTTCTGGCGGAACGGCATGTCGATCAGCTCGGTCGCCTGCGCGCCGGCCTTGCCGTGGAAGATGGCGATGTAGAGCGAGAAGCTGAGCGCCAGCAGGATGCCGGGCACGATGCCGCCGGCAAAGAGCTGGCCGACCGAGGCGTTGGCGAGCGAGCCATAGACCAGCAGGTTCACGCTCGGCGGAATGAGAATGCCGAGCGTGCCGCCCGCCGCCAGCGAACCCAGTGCCGGCGCCATGGGATATTTATATTGCTGCAGCGCCGGCAGGGCGATGGTGCCGACCGTGGCTGCGGTTGCCACCGAGGAGCCGGAGGTGGCCGAGAAGAGCGTGCAGGTGGCGATGTTGCTGTGGAGCAGGCCCCCCGGCAGGCGCGCCAGCCACACCGCCATCGCGTCATACATCCGATCGGCGATGCCACCGCGCAGCAGCAATTCGCCCAGCAGCATGAAGAGCGGGATGGCGAGGATGGACGGGCTGTTCACGCTCGACCAGATCACCCCGCCCATCATGTCGACCAGCGGCGCGCCATACATGAGGTAGCCGCCAAAGGCGCCGACCGCGATGATGGCGACGGCCACTGGAAAGCTGAGAAACATCAGCCCCAGCATGAGAAGAAAGCCGATACCGACGATGGCGATGCTCATGGGGCCGCTCCTTCATGCGCCGGCGTCTCATGAGCCAGGGCTTCGCGCTTCTTCAGGTCGTCAAGTTCCGCTTTCAGCTCCTCCTCCGGGGAGGGCGGCCCGAAGCGTCGCGCCAGGCCGCGCCAGTCGCCCCGCAGGAGCAGGCGCAGCGCCTGAAACGCGAGGATGAGGGCGGCGATGGGGAAGGTGGCGCTGGCGATCAGCCACAGCAGCTGCGGATAGATCAGCGGCGTGGCCCACGGGGTCTGCGCGATCGACTGGTATTCCTGCGTGTCGAGCACCGTGTCGACGGTGAAGTAGAAGAAATAGCCGGCGAGCAACGCCATGGAGAGCACCGACAGCGCGTCCAGCATCGCCTGCGCCGGCTTTGGGAACAGGGCGGTCAGCTGGTTGATGCGGATATGCGAGTTCTCGACCAGCGCGACCGTGAAGGCGAGCGGGGCGGCGATGGCAATGGCATAGCCGCCCAGCTCGTCGATGCCGCCAAGCGTGACGGAGAAGAACTTGCGGAGCAGCGTTTCCGCCGTCACCGCGAACGACAACGAGATCATCAGGACCCCGAAGACGATACCAAGCAGGCGCGAATAGGTATGCATGGGTCTTCTCCGCCTTCCGAGGATTGTCAGAGGCCGAGCTGGCTGCCGACCGTGGCGCGCCAGACCGTCTCGCAGTTCGGCGCCACGGCGTTGCACTGCTTGGCCCAGATCGGCAGCGAGACATCGCCCACCGCCGCGGCGACCGCCTTGAGATCGGTCTCCGAGGGCGTGGCTTCGGTCAGCTTGTAGGAAACCCCGCGCTCGCACGGCGTCTTGCCGGTGTTGCAGCGCATGGCGTCCTCGTACAGCTCTTCGGAGAACGCCCAGATCTCGGTGGTGAGTTCGCCGATGGCGGCTGTCAGCTTGGCCTGCTGCTCGGGCGTCAGCTTCTTCAGCGAGGCCGTGTTGATGGCGTAACCATTGACGGCGAGTTGCAGCGCGAGCGGCAGCACGGTGGTGGTGGCTTCCGGCCAGCCGCCGGAATTGGCCGAGGCCGGGCCGGTAATGGCGCAGTCGACGACGCCGCGCGCCAGCGACTGCTGGACTTCGCCGAACGGCATCGAGATGCCGGTGGCGCCGAGCTTGGCGACGAAGTTTGCCGCGCTCTGGTCGCCCACGCGCACCTTCAGCCCCTTGAGGTCGGCGAGGCTTTTCACCTCCGGCTTGCAGAAGATGACCTGCGGGCCGGCCGGCCAGACGCCGAGCAGCTTGGCGTTGAACCGGCCCTGCAGCCGCTCGTCGACGAAGGGCGTGAAGGCCGCGATATGCGCCTTGCCGGCGGCGAAGCTGGTGTTGAGCCCGACCAGATCGAGGCCCAGCATCGCCGGCTCATCGCGGCTGACCTGCGGCCCGCGCAGCGAGACGATGTCGAACAGGCCGGACTTCAGCACGCGCAGGCCGTCCGTGTCCGGGATGCCCGCGACATCGACGGGGAGATATTCGATCTTGATGTCGAGGCCGGTGGTTGCCGCCAGCTTTTCGAAGAAGGGCTGTTCCTTCTTCTGGGCGATGAGGCCGGAGCCCGAAGGCTGCCCCAGCACGCGCAGCGTGATGGTCTCGGCATGGACGGGCGTGATCATCAGCGCGGTGATCGCGGCGAGAAGGATGCGGTGTGACATGCGGATTTCCTGTTCCCAAGCGAGGATGAACGAGTGCGAGGCGTGTTTCGGCACTGCTTAGGCGGTGGAAGAGCAGCCGAGCCTGCCATCCAGCGGCTCTGTCGATCTTCCCTGGAGGATAAGGAATACAGATTTCATGCCAACTCATATGAAATTATAGTTTCATATTTAAAATCATATAGATGGTCGATTTAGGCTGCCGACTTCCGGCATGAAACCTCAGTTTCTTATGAGGCAATAATAGACGCCGATTTCGTGCAGATGCACAAATCGACGTCAGAGCTCTTCAAGGGCGTCGTTAATGGCCTCGATGCCGCGCAGCCGGATGCGGCCGGCGGAGGCGGCGCGCTCGATGCAGCGTGTGGCCAGCAGATGGCACACCGCCATCACCGAGACATGGCTGAACAGCGGCCCCGGCGCCAGCGTCTGGCAGCGCAGATGCCATGTCGCGCTCGGCAGGAAGCTCTCGCCCTCGTCGGTGATGTAGAGAAGCCGGGCGCCGCTCTTCTGCACCTGGTCGAGGATGAGGCCGATGCGGGCGACGCGCCGGCGCAGGCCGAAGACGATGACCAGATCCTCCGGCGCGACGCTGACGAGATGCTCGCCAAGCGTCTGTCCGGCGCCGGGAATGGCGACGATGTTCTCCACGACCTGCGTCAGCTGCCACTGGAGATAGGCGGCAAAGGGTGCGCTGGCGCGAAAGCCCATCACCCAGATCTTGCGCGCCGCGAGGATGGCGGCGGCGGCGTCGTTCGCCTGGCTGTCGGTGATGGCGAGGAAGGTGGCCTCGAGATTGGCGATCGCCTGTGCGGAATGGGCGGCGACCGATTGCTCGCCGCTGGCATCCACCGAGGTGGTCAGGAACAGCCGCGAACCGGTCTGCTTTTCCGCGCGCGCATGGCGGCGCGCCTCCTCATAATTGTCATAGCCGAGCCGCTGGACGAAGCGTGACACCGTCGCTTTGGAGACATGCGCCAGCGCCGCCAGTTCCTGCGCCGAATAGCTCGCGAGTTCGCCGGGGAAATCGCACACGAAATCGCCCAGCCGGCGCTCGGCGGGATGCAGCGTCGGCAAGGCCTGGCGAACGCGGGTGAGGAAGGAGCGATCCTTCGGGGGCATGGATCCTCCCGTGAAAACTGAGTTTCATGGACTGTCCTACGGCACCCGGCGCAAGGCAAGCGAAGATGCCGCTCCCGCGACCGGGTGCACGCGGGCGGAACGGAACATTCGCTCACCGTCCTTCATTGGTTGATCCGCTCACTCGAGCGAGCGCGATTTTGTGCCATCCCAAGAATGTCATAGTGACTAGGTAGCGTGCGCTCTTGAACCTGGAGCTTCAATGACATCGAACGCCGATAATCTGAAGCCGCTTCTGTGGGAGCCCAAAAATCTCGTTCGGGCCATCGAAGCAGCGGGGGTCGCGCTTTGGTCCTGGAACGTCGATTCCGACGCTCTCGCCATGGACGACCACGCCTATGATCTTTGGGGTATTCCTCGCGGCAGCGAGGTTAACTTCGAAGATCTTTCCGCCCATATTCATCCCGCCGATCGCGATCGCGTTCGTGCCGCCTTCACGGCGACGCGCGCCATTCTCGGCGCCTACGAGATCGATTTTCGCATCATCACAGGCGACGAACTCAAGTGGATTTCCGCGCGCGGCCAGGGCGATGACGCCGGCATGGTGCAGCGGCTCATGTTCGGCATCTTCATCGATGTGACGGGCCGCAAGCAGGCGGAGGAAGGGCGGGAATTGCTGGCGGGCGAGATGAGCCACCGGGTCAAGAACCTCCTCGCCATTGCGTCCGGCCTCACGGCCATCACCTCGCGCTCGACCTCGACGACAACGGACATGGCCCGCGAACTGACGCTGAGATTGACCGCGCTGGGCCGCGCGCATGACCTGGTGCGGCCCGTCCCCGGCCAGACGATGGCGGCCTCGGCGCTGCTGGGCGATCTCCTGACCGTGCTGCTGGCGCCCTATGACGATCTCGGTGCCTTCAGCGGCCGCATCCGCGTATCGGTGCCGCGCATGAGCGTCGGTGAATCCACCACCACGATCCTCGCGCTGATCGTGCATGAGCTGGCAACGAACTCGCTGAAATACGGGGCCCTGTCGGTCGACATGGGCAGTCTCGATATTTCATGCTCGGCGCACGATGCCGCCGTCACGATTGTCTGGACAGAGACCGGCGGGCCGAAGGTGACGCCGCCCACGGGAGCACGAGGCTATGGCAGCAAGCTCGTCGAGCGCAGCGTGACCGGCCATCTGCGCGGCTCCATCGACTATAACTGGGCCAAGGATGGCGTCGTCATCACGCTGAAGGTCAATCCGGATCGCCTGACGGCATAGTCCGGTTATCCCCCGCACGGATAGCCTTCGGGCCCGAGGGTCCTCATTCGCGCGTATCGCGCTGCCGGAGGCGCGACGGCGCAGGCTTTTGGTCCATATTTACGATGCATCTATTCATACTGTCGTTCAACGAACATGACGGGAATACGATCTTGTCGTTGCCGGATGATGACGTAGAGGAATTGGTCGGGATATGTTGACATTATCGCCGTCGGCAATCGGGCATTGATCGTCTGCAATCCTGCGTGGTGAGAGCGGGTGCGGCGGCTAAAACTATGTATTATTGACCGGAAAGCAAAGATCTGGATAAGTGTGGCGGATAAGTTTACGTTGATCGGGAAAAGTTTGCTGAATGACTGGGCTTGTCCTCGTGACCGGCGGCAGCGGCTTTGTCGCTTTGGAGTTGATTAGCCAACTTCTGGCGGCCGGGAGCTCCGTTCATACAACCGTTCGCAGTCTGGGGCATGAGGCCAAGGTGCGTCCGCTGCATCGCCTGCAGCGCCAATTCCCGGGTCAGCTGACAATCTTCGAGGCCGATCTCCTGGTGCCCGGCGCGTTCGACGCGGCCATGGCCGGCTGCACCGTGGTGCATCACGTTGCCTCGCCTTTCCTGCTCCCGGAAAAGATCAAGGACGGCCGGCAGCAAATGCTGGAGCCGGCGTTGAAGGGCACGCGCAACGTGCTCGACACGGTCAATCGAACGCCGAGTGTCGGCCGCGTCGTCATGACCTCCACGGTGGGCGCCATCTTCGGCGACTATATTGACGTGCGGCAGATGAAGGATGAGATCCTCGCGGAGGAATATTTCAATACGTCCAGCACGCTGGAGACCTATCCCTATCATTTCGCCAAGGTCGAGGCGGAGAAGGAAGCCTGGCGCATCGCCGGTGAACAATCGCGCTGGAGCCTTGTCACCATCAATCCCGGCCTGATCCTGGGCCCCTCGCTCACCACGGCGTCCGAATCGGGGAGCCTGTTCCTGCTCGACGGGATGATACGCGGCCATTATTTCTTCGGCCTGCCGGACTGGAGCATGGCGACGGTGGACATTCGCGAGGCCGCGCAGGCGCATGTCGCGGCGGCGGACGATCCGAAGGCGGCGGGCCGCTACATACTGGCGGCGCAGGAGATGACGCCGCTGGTGGAGATGTCGCGGATCCTGCGCAAGGTGCACAAGCATCCCCTGCTGCTGCCGCAGAACCAGCTGCCGAACTGGCTTATCACCATGTTCGGGCCGTTATGGGGTCTCAGCCGCGACTATTCGCGCAAGCATCTGGGCATCCGCTTCAAGATCGACAACGCGCGCAGCATCCGCGAACTGGGCATCGTCTACCGGCCGATCGAGGAGACGCTGCTCGATCACTACCGCAGCTGGCTGGCGCGGCGCGAGGAGACGCGGTAATCCGGCCGCCGTCCGGGCTCCTGCTGCGAGTGCCCGCGCAGGGGTCGGCATGGACCGGGGCGAGGAGCGATGATGCCGGCGGGGGGCGAGGGCGCGAGCCTGCGAAGCGAGACCGGCCTTGCCGTTCTGGGCGGCGCCGCGCGCGGGCCGGTCGTCGCCATGGCGGAAGGGTTGAGCTTCTGGGGCGGGGTCGATCCCGGCACCGGCCGGGTGATCGACGTGCACCATCCCTGCCATGGGGCCATGCTGGCCGGCGCCATCGTGCTGATGCCGACCAGCCGGGGCTCATGCTCGGGCTCGGGTGTGCTGCTGGAACTCGCCATGGCCGGGCAGACGCCGGCCGCGCTGGTCTTCTCCGAGCCGGAGGACACGCTCACGCTGGGCGCGCTGGTCGCCAGCGAGATGTTCGGCCGCACCGTGCCGGTGCTGCGCCTGTCGCACGCCGCCTTCGAGGCGCTCGCCGGGGCGTTGACGGCATCGATCTCGTCGGTCGCCATCGAGGCGGAGGGGAAAACGATCCCCCTCGTCTCGCCGCCGGCCGATGCGCTCACGCTGACGCCGCGCGACCAGGCCATGCTCGATGGCTCGGACGGCCCGGCGGTGCGGCAGGCGATGGCCATTCTCTGCGCGATGGCGCGCCAGCAGGGCGCGGCGGCGCTCACCGATGTCACCCGCGCCCATATTGACGGCTGCATCTATGCCGGGCCGGCCAATCTCGTCTTCGCCGAGGCGATGGAGAAGCTGGGCGGGCGCGTTCGCGTGCCCACGACCATGAACGCCATTTCGGTCGACCACGCGAACTGGCGCGCGCAGGGCGTGGCCCCGGCCTTCGGCCTTCCCGCGTCGCGGCTGGCGGATGCCTATCTGCGCATGGGCTGCCGGCCGAGCTTCACCTGCGCGCCCTATCTGCTGGACGAACCGCCGGCGGCGGGCGAGCCGATCGGCTGGTCGGAATCCAACGCGGTGATCTTCGCCAACAGCGTACTGGGCGCGCGCACCGCCAAGCATCCCGATTTTCTCGACCTGTGCATCGCGCTCACCGGCCGCGCGCCGCTGGCGGGGGCCTTTCTCGACGGCGCCCGCCGGGCGCGGCGCATCCTCGAGGTGGCGTTGCCCGCGGATGCCGGCGCGGCGGTGTGGCCGCTTATCGGCTATCTCGCCGGCCGCGCCGCGCCGGACCGTGTGCCGCTGCTGCGCGGGCTGGCGTCGGGCCGCCCGACGCCGGACGACCTCAAGGCGCTGTGCGCCGCCTTCGGCACCACCTCCGCCGCGCCCATGCTGCATATCGAGGGCTTGACGCCGGAGGCCGGCCTTCCGCCCGCCGGGGATGCCGACACGGTCAGCCTCACGCGGGCGGATCTC
This sequence comes from Ancylobacter tetraedralis, assembly GCF_014195655.1. Taxonomy (GTDB): domain Bacteria; phylum Pseudomonadota; class Alphaproteobacteria; order Rhizobiales; family Xanthobacteraceae; genus Ancylobacter; species Ancylobacter tetraedralis. The sequence continues at coordinate 25,172 of NZ_JACICD010000011.1, read as the reverse complement.
ATCGCCGGCTGGGCCGGCCTCAATGGCGGGCCGGAGGCGGTGAACCTCGTCGCCATCGGCAGCCCGCATGCGTCGCTCGGCGAGTGCCGGGCGTTGGCCGACGCGCTGGCGGGCCGGCACCGCGCGCCCGATGTCGCGGTGATCGTCACCGCCGGTCGGCAGGTGATCGCCGACGCGCAGGCGGAGGGCACGCTGGAGCGGCTGCGCGCCTGCGGGGTGGAGGTGGTGCCCGATCTGTGCTGGTGCTCGATCACGCGGCCGGTCTTTCCCACGCAAACGCGGGCGGTGATCACCACCTCGGGCAAATATGCCCATTACGGGCCGGGGCTCTCGGGCTGTGCGGTGCGGCTCGGCACGCTGGACGATTGCGTCGAGGCCGCCCTCACCGGCCGGGCGCCGCCGCGTCTGCCGCACTGGCTGCGATAGGGCGCGTTCGCGGCAAAAGAAATGGCGCCCGCCCGGCGAACGGGAGTTCGCCAGACGGAGCGCCAAGGTGGGACCCGGAGAGCGGCACGCCGCATCCCCGGACGGGAATGGAAAGCGGGCTATTTCAGCGTGATCCAGATGGTCTTGGTCTGCAGGTACTGGTCCATCGCCTCGGTGCCATTGTCGCGGCTCAGCGAGCCCGAGCGCTTGTAGCCGCCGAAGGGCGTCGTCACATTGCCCTCGCTGAAGCCGTTGACCGCCACCGTGCCGCAGGGCAGGCGCTTGGCGAGGTGGAAGGCCTTGTCGAGGTCCTGCGTGAACACGGTGGCGTGCAGCCCGTAATCGCTGTCGCGGGCGATGGCGAGCGCCTCCTCGGCGCTGTTCACCCCGATGACGCCGAGCACCGGCCCGAAGATTTCCTCGCGCGCGATGCGCATGGCCGGGTCGACGTTATCGAACACGGTGGGGTCGACATAGGCGCCGTCCAGCCCCGCGCTGGCGCCACCGCCAGCCAGCAGGCTCGCGCCCTCGGCCTTGCCGATCTCGATATAGGACAGCACGCGGGCGCGGTGCTCCTCGCTCACCATGGAACCGAGATCGGTCGCGGGGTCGAGCGGGTCGCCGACCACCAGCGCCTTCGCCTTGTCGACCACGGCGTCGAGGAAGGCGTCCTTCACCTTGGTGTGGACGATCTGGCGCATGTTGGCCGAGCAGTTCTGCCCGCCGTTCCAGAAGGCGGCGGAGATGGCGGAAGAGACCAGCGTATCGTCGATCGCGGCGTCGTCGAGCACGATCATCGGGCTCTTGCCGCCCATTTCCAGCCCGACCGGCTTGAGATTGCTCTCGCTGGCATATTTCAGGAAATAGGCACCGACCTCGGTCGAGCCGGTGAAGGACACCGCGTCGATGTCCATATGGCGGCCGATCGCCTGGCCGGCGGTCTCGCCGAAGCCCGGCACCACATTGAGCACGCCCGCCGGCAGGCCGGCCTGCATGGCGAGTTCGGCGAGCTTCAGCGCCGAGAGCGGGGTCTGCTCGGCCGGCTTCAGCACCGCCGAGCAGCCGGCCGCGAGCGCGGGGGCGAGCTTCCAGGCCGCCATCAGCAGCGGGAAGTTCCACGGCAGCACGAGGCCGACCACGCCGATCGGCTCGCGCACGATCATGCCGACAATGTTCTGCGCGGTCGGCGCCACCTTGCCGAAGCTCTTGTCGATCAGTTCGGCATACCAGCGGAAGAAGGTCGGCACCTCATGGCCGATCTCGTTCAGGCAATCCTTGATGGTCTTGCCGGAATCGAGGCTCTCCAGCACGGCGAGTTCCTCGGCATGCGCCGAAACGAGGTCGGCGAGCCTGAGCAGCACGGCCTTGCGCTCCTCGGGCGCGGCGCGCGACCAGTCGCCCGCCTCGAAGACGCGCCGCGCCGCCGCCACCGCGCGGTCGACGTCGCTGCCGTCGCAGGAGGCTATGAGGCCGAGCGGAGTGCCGCGCGCGGGATCGAGGTTCTCGAACACCTTGCCCGCGGCCGCCGCGCTCCATTCCCCATCGATGAAGGCCTGCGACGGCAAGGCGAGGCGGCCGGCGATGTCGCGGTACTGGTCGGCGGACTTGTAGGCGCTCATGGGCGGTGTCTCCGGGCGTTGTCAGGCGATTTCGGGCGGGGTGGCGGACACGGGAGCCGGGAAGGCGATCTCGAAGCGGGCGGCCAGCCGGGCGAGGTCCTCGGCAATGCCGGCATGCAGCGCGACGCCCTCGGCCAGCGCGGCCCGCTTGCGCGACAGCGCCGCTTCGCCGGGCAGCCGCACGCGCGGCGCGCCGGCCGGCACGCGGGCGGCGTGGCAGGCATCAATCAGCCATCCGGTCTGATGCAGGAAGCCGTCCAGTCCGGCGAAGGCGGCCGGGCTGAGCGCCAGCACCAGCACGCCGGCACCCCAGCCGGTGGGGGCCTCGGCGCGACCATAGCCGGACAGGCCCTGCGTCAGCGCCTCCACCATGAGCGAGAGGCCGTAGCCCTTGTGCCCATGGTCGAGCCCGCCGATCGGCAGCAGCGAGCCGCCCTGCCTGGTCGCGTGCGGGTCGTCGGTCGCGCGGCCGTCCGCGTCCTGCAGCCAGGCGCCCGGCAGTGGTGTGCCGGCGGCGCGGGCGCGCCCGCACAGGGCGGCGGTGGTGATGGAGGTCGAGACGTCGATCAGGATCGGGTCGGGATCGGCGGGAATGCCGGCGGCGATGGGATTGGGGGTCATGACCGGCGTCAGCCCCCCGAACGGGGCGACATGGGCGTCGCTGGGGTCGGAGGAGAACACCAGCACCATCATGCCGGCCCGCGCCGGCGCTTCGAGGAAGCTGGCGAGGCAGGCAATATGATGGCTGCGCCGCACCGCGACCGCGCCGATGCCGAACAGCCCCGCGCGGCGCACGGCATCCTCGACCGCGAGGCGCGTGACCCACAGGCCAGGCAGCCGCCGCCCGTCCCAGGTCGCCACCGCGGCGTGGTCGGCGACGATGCCGGGCCGCCCCTCGCGCTCCATCGCGCCGGTGTCCAGCTCCTCGACATAATCGGCGATCAGCGCCAGCCCATGCGTGGTGTGGCCCAGCAGGTCGGCCTCCGTGAGGCCCTGCGCCACCGCCTGCGCCGGCTCCTCGGGTAGGCCGGCCGCGCGGAGAATGTCGCCGGCAAGGGCGACGAGGTCAGGGGCGGCGTAGCGTGTCGGCATCGGGGGATCCTTGGGGACGTCGTGGGCCGGTTTCGGGGGCCGTTTCAGTGCCGGCGCTGGGAAATGTGCCAGGGGATCAGCAGCCGCTCGGCCAGCGTGACGCAGCCGAACAAAGCGAGGCCGAGCAGCGTCAGGAAGAAGATGCCGGCAAAGGCGAGGTCGGGCCGCATATTGCCGGTGGCAATGGAGATGTAGAAGCCGAGCCCCTGGTCGGAGCCCATGAATTCCGCGATGGTGGCGCCCACCGTGGCGTTGAGCGCGGCATATTTGAAGCCGACGAAACATTGCGGCAGCGCCGCCGGCAGCCGCACTTTCCAGAAGGTGCGCAACGGCCCCGCGCCGGTGGAGCGGCAGAAGCGGGTGAGTTCGTCCGACAGCGAGCCGAAGGCGTGGATGGAGTTGAGCGCCACGGGGAAGAAGCACACCAGCACGACGATGATCACCTTGGGCAGCAGGCCGAAGCCGAGCCAGGCGATGAACAGCGGCGCGAAGGCGATCTTCGGCACCATTTCCAGGCTGACGAAGAACGGGTAGACCGTCCGCCGCAGCATCGGCGAGAAGGCGATGGCGAGCCCGATCGGCAGGCCCACCGCGACCGCCAGCAGATAGCCCAGCACCGATTCGGTGCCCGTCACCAGCGTGTAGTCGAGCAGCCGGGGAATATCCGCCCAGCCGCGCGTGACGATCTCGGACGGCGTCGGCAGGATGTAGCCGGGCACGCCGAACAGGATGACGGCATATTCCCAGAAGAGGAAGAAGCCGACGAAGAACAGGAGGAACGGCCACGCCGCGGCGATGCGCAGCACGAGCCATTCCACGGCGCGGATGAGCCGGCCGGCCCCGGCGGGCACCGGGTCGCGGGGTGCGTTAGAGGACACCATAGTCACGGAATATCCCCTGGATGTCATGGACGTAGCGGGTGAAGGCGGGGCTCGCCTTGACCTCCATGTCGCGCGGCCACGGCAGGTCGATCTCGATCGTGCGCTCGATGCGGCCGGGGCGCGGGGTGACGACGCAGACGACCGATGACAATTGCACCGCCTCCTCGATCGAATGGGTGACGAACACCACGGTGGGCCGCCGCGTCATCCACAGTGCCTGCAGATCGGTGCGGATGCTCTCGCGGGTCATGGCGTCGAGCTTGCCGAGCGGCTCGTCGAACAGCAGCGTCTCCGGCTCGTGCACCAGCGCCTGGCAGAAGGCGGCGCGCTGCTGCATGCCGCCCGAGAGCTCATAGGGGTGGCGCGCGGCAAAGCCGTCCAGCTTCACCGAGCGCAGCAGGTCGCGGATGCGGCCGGCATAGGGCTTGGGATCGAGGCCGCGCAGCTCCAGCTGCAGCGCGATGTTGCCCTCCACCGAGCGCCACGGCACCAGTGTGTTGTCCTGGAACATGATGCCGATATCGGTGCGCGGCGCGCCGACCCGTTCGCCATCGAAATAGATGGCGCCTTCCGAGGCTTCGAGCAGGCCGGCCACCATCAGCATCAGCGTGGACTTGCCGCAGCCGGAGGGTCCCAGCAGCGAGACGAAGCTGCCGGCCTCGATGGTGAGATCCACCGGCCCGAAGGCGTGCACCGCCTGCGGGCCGGTGCCGAAGGTCTTGCTCAGCGACTTTATGTCGATCGTCGCGGCCATGGCGCGCGCGCCCTCATCCTGGCTGGAACTCTACCGCAAGCGGGCGCCGGGGCGCCCGCCGTCCCTCGTTCAACCCGTCACTTCGGCAGGAAGTCGTTGGTGTAGAAGAAGGTCGCCGGCTCCTTGGTCTGAAGGCCGTTATAGGCCTTCATCAGTTCCAGCATCTCGGTCCAGTCCTGCGGCACGTTGAGGCCGAGCACCTTGCCCGTATTGGCCTTGGAATAGAGCACGTCCAGCGTCACCTTCTGCACCTCGGCCGCCTGCTTCTTGCCGGCATCCTCGTTCATGGTGCCGCCGACAATGTCGCCCATCGCGTTCACCGCCGCCTGCGGGTCGGCCTCGGCCGCCTTGTAGGAGCGCACGGTGGCGGCGAGGAAGCGCTTCACCAGATCGGGATTCTTGGCCACGGTCTCGCGGTTGGCCACCATGCAGTAGCCGACCTGGTTCACGCCATAGTCGGAATAGGGGAAGGTGACCGGCGCGGCGCCGCCGGCCGCCTTGATCTCCGCCGGCTTGTCGTCGAGGCCGCCGAGCAGACCCACCACGCCGCCCGCGCCCTGCAGATAGCTCGATACCAGCGCGCCGTCCGGCACGTTGATGATGCCGACATCGCCCTCGGCGAGACCGGCATTCTTCAGCACCAGCGGGAAGAAGGTGTTCACGCCGGCATTGGCCGTGGTGAGCAGCTTCTTGCCCTTGAGGTCGCCGATCTTTGCGACGCCGGCATCGGGCCGCACGATGATCGCCTCCGTGCCCATGGCGTCGATGACGCCGACCGAGACCAGCGGCGCGCCCTTGGCGGCCAGGTTCACCATGCTGGCGCAGGAGCCGTAGGAGAAGGTGCTGTCGCCATTGGCGACGAGCCGGTGCGCCGAGCCCGAGCCGTTGCCGGAGCGCACATCCAGATTGATGCCGGCATCCTTGAAGTAGCCGCGGTCCTTGCCCAGCGCGAAGGCGGCGTGCGAGCCGTACCACATCCAGTTGAGGCGCAGGCGCACGTCGTCGAGCGCCTGTGCCTGGCTGGCGGTGAAAAGGCCCACCGCCACAAGGGCGGCGGAGGCCAGTCGTGTTCCGAACACTCCCGATATGCTCATGACGATCCCCTGGTTGGTTCTCTGGTTGCTTTGTTGTGGCCGCTCACACCGGCAGGCATCCCGGCCCGAGCGGTTCATAGGTCTTGTAGGAGAGGACGAATTCCTGGTGCCCCAGCGCCTCGGACTTGGTCGGCTGGCCGGCGGCGGCGGCGCGGACCGCCTCGACGATGCGGGCGCCGACATCGGCGACGCCCTCGATCCCGTCGGCGATGGTGCCGCCATTGATGTCCATGTCGCCTTCCATCCGCGCGAAGACCCGCGAATTGGAGACGCCCTTGATGACCGGGGCGAGCGCCTGGCCGACCACCGAGCCGGCCCCTGTGGTGAACAGGATGAGGTGGCAGCCACTCGCCACCATCTCGGTGATGGTCTGGGTGTCGTTGATATTGGGAATGCCGTAGCGCACCGGCCCGTCATTCACCGTGTCCATGAGATAGAGGCCCGGCGCGGGTGGGCGCACGCCGGGCTTCAGCACGCCGGAGATCGGCCGCGAGCCGCTCTTGGCATAGGCGCCGAGCGACTTTTCCTCCAGTGTGGAAAGGCCGTACTTGATGTTGCCGCCGCCGAAGCTGCCATGGCCCAGCTCGGTATAGTAGCTGTCCGCCTTGCGCACCGCCGCCGTCAGCGCGGCGGCAAGCTCGGGCGTCGTGGCGCGGGCCGCCATGTGGCTCTCGCAGCCGATGAGTTCGCAGGTCTCCTCGAACATCACGGTCGCGCCGGCATCCACCAGCAGGTCGCTCGCATAGCCCACCGCCGGGTTGATGGTGACGCCGGACAGCCCGTCCGAGCCGCCGCATTTGGTGCCGATGACGAGATCGGACAGCGCCAGGGGCACGGTCGGGGCCGCCATCAGCGCGGCGAGCCGGGCTTCCACCCAGGCCCGCCCCTTGGCGACCGAGCCGGCGGTGCCGCCGGCGCTCTGGATGGTGAGCAGCTCCACCTCGCGCCCGCTGGCGGCGATGGCCTCCTTCAGCCGGGTGCGCTGGAACTCCTCGCAGCCCAGCGAGACCAGCAGCACCGCGCCGACATTGGGATGGGTGGCGAGGTCTTCCATCACGCGCTGGGCATAGTCGCTGGGGTAGCAGCCGGGAAAGCCGATCAGCTGCACCCCGTCCCCCTGATAGGGCGAGGCGATCATGCGCGCGACATGGTGGGCGCATTCCACGAGATAGGCGACGAGCAGGAAGTTGCGAATGCCCTTGCGCCCGTCCGCGCGCGGATAGCCGCGCATCGCGACAGGCGCGGATGCGGGCGACGCCGTGGAGGGGGACGGGGCGGGGCTATTCATAATGATCCTGATCATTGTTGAGGTAGCGGCTTGCGACGTTGTGCACATGCACCAGCCGGCCGGCGGGGATGTCCGCCCGGGCTATGCCGACCGCCATGCGCAGGCGCACGATGTCCGCCCCCTGCGGGATTGGCAGGAGGGCGATCTTGTGCCCCTGCGGGATGGCTTCCAGAGCGGTGAGGGCGAAGCCGTCCAGCGTCGCCGCGGTGCCGCCGGAAGCGATATCGACAAGCGCGATGCCGACATTGTCGCCCGCCGCCAGCCGGATCATGTTCGCCGCGCCCGCTTCGCCCATCATGTCCTCAGCCGGCTACGAGATTGGGTGTGCCGATCGCCCGCATCATGGCGAGCGTTGCCGCACGGTAATGCGGGCGCGCGTCACGGGTGGGTGGGCGGCAGCGGCTGGAAGGCAGGCCGACCAGCTCCATGCAGAGCTTGTCGAGATAGCCGTCGCCGCTGGTGAAGTCGCGCTCGATCTCCACCCACAGCTTGTAGAAGGGCATGGCCTCCTCCACCAGCATGCGGGCCACCTCGGTGTAGTTGCCCGCGCCGATTTCGCGCACCAGCTTGAGCCCCCATTCGGGCCAGAAGTTGCACAGGTGCACCTCGAAGGCGCGCGCGCCCAGCGCGGGCATGGCGCTGAAGGCGAAGAACAGGTTGTTGTCGATGATGGTGAAGCGCTTCGAGAAGCGCGCCGCCACGCTCTCGAACTCCATCGCGTCGGTGCGCGGGGTCGCCCATTTCAGCCCCACCACATTGGGGATCTGCGCGAGGCGCTCGACCATGGCGAAGGAGATGTTCGTGGTGTTCCAGAACGTATTGTAGATGATGAGCCCGATATCGGGCGCCGCCTCGGCCGCGGCGCGGACGAATTCCTCGAAATCGGCTTCGGTATGGCTGAAGTAGAACGGGCAGGACACCTGGATGAAATCGGCGCCGATGCGCTGGGCGGCCTGGGCGAGGCGCACCAGTTCCAGCGTGCTCGTGGTCTGGGCGCCCATCGCCACCGGTACCCGGCCGGCGACCTCGTCGATCACGATTTCGGCGACGCGCACCCGCTCGTCGAAACTCATGGTGGAGAAGTCACCCGCCGCGCCGCCGGCCAGGAACACCGCGGTATCCGCCGTCAGCCCGCCCTCGATGAGGAAGCGGACATAGGTACGCAGCGCCGCCTCGTCGACCGGAAAGCCCTCCTCGTCGCGGAATGGCGTCGGCACCGTGACGTAGCACCCTTCCAGCTTCTTCTTCAGAATGTCCGTCCGGGACATGTCCGTCCGCATCACTGCTCTTCCCCGCGTCGTGCGGCCCGCGCGCCCACCCGTCCCGCGGCCGCGTGGCCGAGGGCTTTCACCGGCGAGGGCGCCGCGTGCTCGATGTCCTGCTCATGAAGATTGGCGGGAGCCCCGTCCGCCTGTCGGACAGCGGGAAGGGGCTCCGTCTGCATCTCGATGACCCATCCTTCCCAACAATCCGCGAAACGAATTGACAGTGCGGGACCAAATGTGAACCATTCTGGACAGGTCGTGTCACTGCGGCCGATCGCGGCCGGTGGTCCGCCCGGCGTGACCCGCCCTTCCATCTCCCGCCAGGAGTGCCGTGATGTCCCCGACCGAGGCACCTTCGAGCGGCGAGCGGCGCTCGAGTGGCCCTCCCAGCTTCAATTTCATCCTGCAGCCGGAATTTCCGCTCAACGCGCTGGTACTGGCGACCGAGGCGCTCCGGATCGTCAACCAGTATAGCGGGCGCGAGCTGTTCCGCTGGCGGCTGGCCTCGGAGGATGGCAACCCGGTGCGCGCCAGCAACGGGCTGTGGATGTCGGTCGATGACGGGCTCTCCAGCCTGCCGCCGGCCGACTTTTATTTCGTGTTCGAGGGCAACCTGCCCATGCAGCGCAATTCGCCCAAGCTGCTCAACCAGCTGCGCACCGCCGCGCGGTTCGGGGCGACGATCGGGGCGGTGGATACCGGCGCCTTCGCGCTCGCCCAGGCGGGCATGCTGAAGGGGCGCAGCGTGGTGCTGCACTGGGAGGCGGTGCCTTCCTTCCGCGAGCGTTTTCCCGACATCGCGGTGAGCAACCAGATCTACCTGATCGACGGCCCGCGCATCAGCTGCGCCGGCGGCGTCGCCATGCTCGACCTCATTCTCGACCTGATCGGCCGGCTGGAGAGCCCGAGCCTCGCCAGCGAGGTGGCCAACGCGCTGGTCCATGCCCCGCGCCCGGCCGCGACGCCGCAGCGGCTGGACGACGCCCCCCGCCCGGCGGCGCGCCCGACGCTGGCCGACCGCATCGTCGCCCTGATGGAGAACAATCTCGACTTCCCGCTGGCGTTGGAGGACATCGCCGACCAGCTTGGGGTCTCGGCCAAGACGGTGCTGCGCGCCTGCAGCCGCAGCTTCGACGAGACGCCCATGCGGCTCTACCTGCGCATTCGCCTGCAGGCGGCGCGCAACATGCTGTTCTACGAGGAGTTCGGCATCAAGGACGTGGCGACCGCCTGCGGATTTTCCTATCCCGGCGTTCTGTCGCGGGCCTTCCACGCCCAGTTCGGCATGACGCCGCGCGAATTCCGCGCCTCGCTGCGCCGCCAGCAGAACCAGGCCTACCGGCCGGAAGTGCGCCGCCTGTCCATCGCCCCGCTCACCCATCGGGCCCTGGATGTCGCCCCGGAACCGATGCCGAAAACGGCCCTAGATGCGAATAATGAGTCCTTTTTGATCAAGTCGGACCGGGAAACTGGTCCACTATGAAGCAACGGCGACGACTGCCGGAATAAGCGGTCACGGCTTCCGAAAAATCCGGCCGAATACAATAAACGCAGACGACATCATGCGAAGGGGCGCTGTTCCTTCGTAGGAAACGCGTTCGCCTTGAGAGGTCTATTTCGCGCTTCTACACGAGATCCGACTTCGGTGACGCACTTCCTCCGGACTGCAATAAACAGATTGAGGGGAATACATGAACACGAAATCCGAAATCACTGATTCGACGCTTCTGCGGCCGAGCCGGCGCGGCTTTCTTGCCGGTGCGGCGGCCCTCGCCGCCACCCCCTTCGTGCCCGCCCGCCCCGCTCTCGCCAAGCCGGTGGAGATCGTGCACTGGAGCTGGCTGGCCGCCTCGGATGGCGAGGTGTGGGCGAAGATGATCGACGCCTTCAACACCGCGCACGCCTCCCAGGGCATCAAGATCCGCATGGAGATCGTGCCCGAGGAGCAGTACACCACCAAGATCCTCGCGGCCGTGGCCTCCGGCAAGGCACCCGATTTCGGCTGGGGCACCGCCGGCAAGGAAGCCGCGCTCGCCCGCGACGAGGTGATCGTGCCGTTGGACGACCTCGCCAAGGCGGCGGGGCTGGACCTGCCCGATTTCAGCGCCGCGTCGATCCAGGCCTCGCGCTACCCCAAATACGGCAACGGCCTGTTCATGGTCCCGATGGACTTGATGAGCCTGCAGCCGCTACTCAACCTCGCCATCGCCAAGGAAGCCGGCCTCGACGGCTCGAAGCCGCCGACCGACGCCGCCTCGCTGATGGAATGGGCCAAGGCGATGACCAAGACCGAGGGCGGCAAGGTCACGCGCTCGGGAATCATGATGACCGGCTCGGGCGTTCAGCCCACCGTCACCTGGGGCATCGTTGCCGCGCAGATGGGTTTCCGCCGCGCCAGCGACGACCTCAAGACCGCGGCGGTCAATCCGGATGCCGGCAAGGCCGCCATGCAATGGGTGCTCGACCTGTTCGACAAGCAGAAGGTCTCCACCCGCGACGTGACCGACCGCTACAAGGCGTTCGGCACCGGGCAGGGCGGCATCTTCTGGACCGGGCCGTGGACGCTGAACGGCTATCTCGGCCAGAAGCTCGATTTCACCGCCGCTCTGTTCCCCAATATTGGCGGCACGCGGCGCACCTATAGCGAAATCGGCGGGCTCGAACTCTACGCGCAGGGCGACAAGGGGCGCTACGAGGCGACCATGCAGGCGGTCAAGTGGCTGTCCGACAACAGCTTCCTGTGGACCACGGTCGGCCGCGGCGCCTCCCCGCGCACATCCATCCTGTCGCGGCCGGACTACAAGACCGCCGGCGCGCCGTGGAGCGTGCGCGGCCCGTTCGTGGAGGGCATGTCGTTCGCCACCGAGGGCGAGATCCCGGTCGTGGCCGGCCCGGACTTCACCATCTATTCCGGCGGCAACTTCCTGGCCAAGACGCTCGACGGCGTGTGGGCCGGCAAGACCAGCATCGACCAGGCGATGGCGCAGATCCAGGAGACCTGGCAGCGCGGCCTCGACGAAGGCTGAGCGGCGGGAAGCTGCTGCGGGAGCCGCGCCGCCCGGGGGGCGGGAGGTCGGGCCGGTGAGGACACGGGTCCGACCTCGGCGGCGCGCGACACCGAAAAGACGGGGCCCCGCGCGGCCGCTCCGTCCGCGATCACTCTGAGGCCGGCCGCCGGCGATCCGGAGCGGGGAACATCATGACCGATATGGCAGTGCCTGCCCCGGAGACGGCCGTCGCGCCGCCGCCGGGCCGGCGACACGAGCGCCCGCGCGTCGACCGCGTCGGCTATCTCTTCGTTGCCTTCTTCTCCGTGCCGTTCTTCCTGTTCAACATCCTGCCCGTGCTGTTCGGGGTCTATGTCGCCTTCACCCGCTGGAGCATCGTCGGCAGCCCGCGCTGGGTGGGAACCGAGAATTTCACCCGCGCCTTCGCCGACCCCTGGGTCACGGTGGCGTTCCAGAACGCGCTGATCTACGGCGTGCTGATCGTGCCCGGCGTCACCGTGCTGGGGCTGGCCTTCGCCTTGTTCGTCAGCCGCGGCTATCCGCTCTCCGGCCTCGCCCGCACGCTGTTCTTCGCGCCCAACGTGGTCTCCGCCACGGTGATCGGCCTCGTGTGGGTGTGGCTGCTCGATACCCAGTTCGGCCTCGTCAACCACTATCTCGGTGTCGTCGGCGTCAGTGCCGTGCCGTGGCTGACCTCGACGGACTGGTCGCTGGTCGGCGTCTCCATCGCCTCGGTGTGGTGGGATCTGGGCCTTGCCTTCGTGCTGTTCCTCGCCGCGCTGCAGGACATTCCCGCCGACCTCACCGAGGCGGCGCTGGTGGATGGCGCCGGGCGCTGGCAGCGGCTGTTCTTCATCGTGCTGCCGCAGCTTCGGCCGGTCATCTCCATGGTGGTGACGCTGCAGCTGATTTCCACCTTCCGCATCTTCAGCCAGGTCTATGTGATGACCAATGGCGGGCCGGCCGGCTCCTCCTCCTCGCCGATCTACTACATCTATACGATGGCGATCGTGCGCAACCTGTTCGGCTATGCCTCGGCCATCGCGCTCCTGCTGTTCATCGTCATTCTCGTCATCACCCTGCTGCAGCGCTTCCTGCTGAAGGAGCGTGCCTGATGACCACGCTCATGACCCGCCTCCGCCGCTACATGGACGAGCACCGCTTCACCCTCCTCGACCTGCCGATCTGGCTGGTCGGCATGGCGGTGGCATTCGCCTGGTTCGCCCCCTTCGTGTGGATGGTGTCGACCTCGCTGAAATACCCCGAAGACGTGATGACGGCGCAGATCGAATGGCTGCCGAGCCGCATCACCTTCGACAATTACGTGAAGGTGTTTGAATACCCGGTGGTGCGCTGGGCGTTCAACAGCCTCATTCAGGCGGGCGTGGCGACCTCGCTCTCCGTGCTGTTCGGGGCCATGGCGGGCTATGGCCTGGCGCGGATGCGCTTTCCCGGGCGGGATGGGCTGTTCGCGCTGTTCCTCGCCTCGCTGATGATACCGACCGAGGTGTCGATCATTCCGATGCTGCTCGGCTTCATCAAGATGGGCTGGGCTTCCAGCTATCAGGCGCTGATCCTGCCGAGCATCGGCAATGTCTTCGCGGTCTATATCTTCCGCCAGTTCTTCCTCGGCTTTCCTGCCGAGATCGAGGAAGCCGCGCGGGTCGACGGGGCCGGGCCGTTCCGGCTGTTCTTTCTCATCGCGCTGCCGCTGGCGCGGGCCCCCGCCATCGCCGCCGCGGTGATCCTGTTCACGCTGAACTGGAACAATTTCCTGTGGCCGCTGCTGGTCACCTTCGACGAGAGCATGAAGACGCTGCCGGTGGGCATCGCCGCCTTCACCCCGGTGGTCGGCACGCGAACCCAGCTGGAAGGGTTCAGCGTCGCCATGGCGGCGGTGACGATCCTCTCCGTACCGTCGCTCGCGCTGTTCTTCCTGCTGCAGCGCTACTTCATCCAGGGCATCTCTCAGGGAAGCATCAAGTCGTGACCGCGCGCATCGATCTCACCGCGCTCGGGCTGGAGCCCCCGCGCACCCTGTTCATCGACGGCGCCTTCGCGGCCGCCGCCTCGGGTGACAGCTTCGCCAGCCTCGATCCCTCGACCGAAGCCGAACTCGCCCCGGTGGCGCGGGGCGGGGCGCGCGACATCGACCGCGCCGTTGCCGGCGCCAAGGCCGCCCTTGCCGGCCCGTGGCGGGAGGTGACACCGGCCGAGCGCGGGCGGCTGATCCACCGGCTCGCCGACATCGTGCTGGCCCGCAAGGAGCAGTTCGCCCTGATCGAGACGCTGGATGTCGGCAAGCCCTTGAGGGAATCGCGCGGCGATGTCGAGGGCGTGGCCGCGACGCTCCGCTACAATGGCGGCGCGGCCGACAAGCTGGAAGGCGCCACCATCCCGCTGGGGCGCGACATCATCGATTTCACCCTGCTGGAGCCGGTGGGTGTCACCGCCCACATCGTGCCGTGGAACTACCCGCTCGGCATGCTGGCCCGCTCGGTGGCGCCGGCGCTGGCGGCGGGATGCACTTGCGTGGTCAAGCCGGCGGAGCAATCCCCGCTCAGCGCCGGCCTGTTCGCGAAGTGCTGCATCGAGGCGGGAATTCCGCCCGGCGTCGTCAATGTCGTCACCGGCTATGGCGAGGAGGCGGGCGCCGCGCTGGTCGCCCACCCGGACGTGCGCGCCATCACCTTCACCGGCTCGGTCGAAACGGGGCGGCTGGTCTATGCCGGCGCGGCGCGCGGCCTCAAGCCGGCGGTGCTGGAGCTCGGCGGCAAGAACCCGCTGATCGTCCTGTCCGACGCCGATCTCGACCGGGCGGTGAGCGACGTGCTCGACGGGGCCTTCGGCAATTCGGGGCAGGTGTGCTCGGCCTCCTCGCGGCTCCTCCTGCACCGCTCGATCCACGACGCCTTTCTCGACCGGCTGGCGGATGCGGCGGCGCGGCTCACCGTCGGGCCTGGGATGGACGACCGCGACCTCGGCCCGCTGGTCTCGGCCGAGCAGCACGAGCGCGTGGCCGGCTACATCGCCGCGGGCCTGCGCGGTGGCGCCCGGCTGCGCTTCGGCGGCGGCCGGCCGGGGGACCTGCCGCGCGGCTATTTCCTCAATCCCACGCTGCTCGACCAGGTGGAGCCCGCCAATGTCGCGGCGCGCGAGGAGATCTTCGGCCCGGTCGCGGTGGCGCTGGCCTTCGATACCGCGGAGGAGGCGCTCGGCCTCGCCAACGGCCTCGGCTACGGGCTGGTGGCCGGCGTCTATGGCAGCGACATCGGCACCGCGCTCCGGCTCGCCCGCGATATCGAGGCCGGCTCGGTGTGGATCAACGGCTGGTTCATCGGCGGCCAGCAGGCGCCGACGGGCGGCATCAAAGACAGCGGGGTCGGCCGCGAGCGCGGCCTGCCCGGCATCCTGAACTACCTCTCCATCAAGAATGTGGGGATCCGGCTCTGAAGCCGGCCGGTCCCCGCCTCATCTCGCCTGAACAGGAAACGTGAAAGACACCGTCATGGGCATCATCAAGGACGTCGAAACCTACGACATCTTCCGCCACGGCTCGCATTGCGTGAACCAGATCGCGATGCGCACCCTCAAGAATGGCGACCTGTTCGCCGTCTTCAACGAGGAGCGCTTCCCGTTCCACCATGACAGCGGCCAGACGCTGATGACCCGTTCCACCGATGGCGGCAAGAGCTGGAGCCCCCCGCATGTGGTGCTGCCCTGGAGCCAGACCGAGGGCAACTGGGACTGCGGCATCTGCGAACTGGAGGACGGCACGCTCCTGGTGAACCTCACCATCACCGGCTTCTTCAAGCGCGGCGTGCGCCCCGAGCAGCCTTCCTGGTCGGCGCATCCGCGCACCGATGAATGGGGTGACTGGAGCTGGACCTACAAGCTGCAGGGATGGCTCGGCACCTTCGTCATCAAGTCGACCGATGGCGGCGTGACCTGGACCAAGCCGATCCCGGTCAATGTCCGCCCGCTCAAGCATGGCGGCTGCCGGCTCGGCTCGTGGCTGCTGCCGAACGGCTCGCTGCTGATGGGATTGTACGGGCGCATCCGCGGCTATGAGGAGGAAGGCGAAGGCGAGACCACGCGCTCGGCGCTGATGCGCTCGGACGATGGCGGCGACAACTGGGAATATTTCTCCACCCTCGCCTACGACCCCGCCAGCATCATCGACTACGAGGAGCCCGCGCTGCTCCGGCTGAAGGACGGGCGGCTGGTGTGCTTCATGCGCACCCACACCCAGCCCTCCAGCGACGCCAAGAACATGGTGATGACCATTTCCGAGGATGACGGCTTCTCCTGGACGCCGCCGAAATGGACCAACATCTGGGGCTACCCGGCCGAGCTGATCGCCCTGCAGGACGGGCGCTATCTCATGGTCTACGGCTATCGTCGCCCGCCCTATGGCGTGCGCGGCATCATCTCCGAGGATGGCGTGACCTGGGATGTGAAGAACGAGTTCATCATCCGCGAGGGCGGCGTTCCCGGCCGCACCGTCACCGACACCCCGGGCTCCAGCCGCATGACGCCGGAATCCGGAAAGCTGGCCGGTGGCGGCATCGACTGGAACCATCCCGGCATCTACCAGCATATCGGCTATCCCAGCGTCGCCCAGGTCGCCGATGGCAGCATCGTCTGCGCCTATCACGAGTGGACCGACGATCCCAAGCCGCTGCAGTACCTGCTGTGCACGCGGTTCCGCGTCTGAGGCCGGGCATGTCGAGCGTGCGAACGGGACGATGGCCGTCCCCGCTGCGGGCGGAAATCGTCCCGCGCGGCACCCTGCATCGCGAGGTGGACGCCTATTGCGCCCACCCGCACCTCGCGGTGGCGGCGGATGGCAGCTGGCTCCTGGTGTTCAACCGGGTGCCGCGCCGCAAGCTGATCCTGCATCCGCCGCAGGATCCGGACTACCGCAACGTGATGATGCGCTCGAGCGACGAGGGGGCGAGCTGGAGCCCGCCCTCCGTCGTGCCCGATTACGACTGGAGCGGGGTCGAGTGCGCGGGGCTGACCGTGCTGCGCTCCGGGCGGGTGCTGCTCAACCAGTGGCGGTTCGAATGGCTGCCGCTGGAGCGCGCCCGCGCGCTCGGCCGGGCGGATGCCGTGATGCCCGGCGCGCTGTTCGCCGATCTCGCGGCCTCGCCGGAGCTCGATGCCTTCACCCCTGCCGCGCTGGCCGGGGAGGCGGAGCGCGCCTTTCCCTGGGCGCGCGGCGGCGGGCGCACCGTGGTGCACCTGTCGGACGATCACGGGCGCAGCTTCCACGCCACCCGCGCCATCGCCACCGCGCCGTTCAGCGGCGGCTACGGCATGCGCGGGGCGGTGGAGACCATGGGGGGCGACATCCTCCTGCCGCTCTCCGACGTGCCGCATTACCGGCGGATCTTCGTCGTGCGTTCGCGCGACGGCGGCGAAAATTGGTCGCCGCCCGTGCTGGTGGCGGAGGGCGAGGGGCATGAATTCGAGGAGCCGGCGCCGCTGCTGCTGCCCTCCGGCCGCATCCTCCTGCTGCTGCGCGACAATGCCACGCGGCAACTGCACGCGGTGCATTCCGACGATGACGGCCACCACTGGAGCGCGCCGCGCCCCACCGGCATCGGCGCTTATCCCGCCCAGATGATCCGTCTCGCGGATGGGCGTCTCGCCGCCGTGGCCGGACGCCGCGCGCCGCCCTTCGGCATCGTCTTGCATCTGTCGCAGGATGAGGGGGAAAGCTGGAGCGAGCCGGTGGCGCTGGTCGACGACCTCGCCACCAAGGATCTCGGTTATCCAACCCTCGGCCTGCGGGCCAATGGCGACCTCGTGGTTGTCTATTACGCGCAGGATGCGGCCGGGCTTACCGGCATCCATTCCGTCACGGTGCGCCTGCCATGAGGGCGCATCCCTTTGCCCGGCCCGTCGCCGCCTGCCCAGCTGGAGTCCTGCCATGTCGCGCGTCGAACTGAGCGGCATCACCAAGCGCTTCGGCGCCTTCGAGGCGATCCGCGGGATCGATCTCACCGTGGAGGACGGCGAGTTCGCCGTGTTCGTCGGCCCCTCGGGCTGCGGCAAGTCCACCTTGCTGCGGCTGATCTGCGGGCTGGAAGTGCCGACCGAGGGCCGCATCCGCTTCGATGAGCGGGATGTGCGCGGGGTGCCGCCGGCCGGGCGCCGGCTCGCCATGGTGTTCCAGTCCTATGCGCTCTACCCGCATATGAGCGTGGCCGAGAATATGGGCTTCGCGCTGCGCATGGCCGGCGTACCCAAGGCCGAGCGCGCGGTCCGGGTTGCCCGCGCCGCCGAGACGCTGCAGATCACCCGCCTGCTGGAGCGCCGACCGAAGGAACTCTCCGGCGGCCAGCGCCAGCGCGTCGCCATCGGGCGGGCGATCGTGCGCGAGCCCTCGCTGTTCCTGTTCGACGAGCCGCTGTCCAATCTCGACGCGGAGTTGCGTGTCGAGATGCGCGCCGAGCTGATGGAACTGCACCGGCGGCTCACCACGACCATGATCTACGTCACCCACGACCAGATCGAGGCCATGACCATGGCCGACCGCATCGTCGTGCTGCGCGACGGGCGCATCGAGCAAGCGGGATCGCCGACGACGCTTTATGAGCAGCCGGCCAACCGCTTCGTGGCGAGCTTCATCGGCTCGCCGCGCATGAACTTCCTCGCCGCCCGGGTGACACGGGTCGAGCCGGGCCGGGTGACGATCGACCTGCCGGGCCTCGCGGGCGAGCCGCTGCGGATCGCGGTCGCCGAGCGGCACGGGCTCAGGATCGATGACGCGGTGGAGCTCGGCATCCGGCCGGAACATCTGAGCCTGGAGCCGCGCGCCCACCGCCTTCAGGCCCGCATCAGCTTCAGCGAATATGTCGGCGGGGCCTGGCACCTGCATGCGGGCGATCATCCGGCCGGCCGGCTGGTGCTGCGCCATGCCGGCACGCCGATCCATGCCGGGCAGGCACTGGAGCTGGGGATCGACGTGGCGGCCTGCCACCTGTTCGCCGCGAGCGGGCTACGCGTCTCGGTGTGAGGGGAGGGCGTCGCCGCCCTCAGGGCCCCTCGGACAGCGTGAACACGGTGAGCTGGCCGCCCAGCGCGGTGTATTGGCTCAGCGCGGCATAGGCGTCCTTCGCCCCGGAGCCGGCATTGGGGTCGGTGAGGCCGGCCGCGAGGCCGATGCCGGCCCAGCCGCCAATGCCCGACAGCACGGCGACATATTGCCGGCCGCCATGGGTGTAGGTCATCACGTTGCCGACAATGCCGGACGGCGTCTTGAACCGGTAGAGTTCCTTGCCGGTGGTGGCATCCACCGCTTTCAGGTAGCCTTCCAGCGTGCCGTAGAACACCACGCCGCCGGCCGTGGCGAGCGCGCCGGACCAGACCGAGAACCGCTCCGGCAGCGACCACACGGCGCGACCGCGCACATTGTCCCACGCGACGAAGGAGCCGGTGCGTCCATCCCCGCCCGGGGCGGGATACATGGCGAGCGTCGCCCCGACATAGGGCTGGCCGGCGGCGTAATCGACGTGGAACGGCTCGTAATCCATGCACAGCGCGCTGGCCGGCACGTAGAACAGGCCGGTGACGGGCGAGAAGGCTGCCGGCTGCTGGTTCTTGGCGCCGATGGCGGCGGGGCAGATGCCGGAATAGGTGACATCCTCGCCCTCCGCCTCGGTGCCGTGTTTCGGATCGAGCAGGGGGCGGCCATAGGTGGGGCTCGCCTTGTCGAGGTCGATGCCGCTGGCCCAGTTCGTCTTCGGATCGAATGCGGCGGCGACGAGGAGCTCGCCGGTCGCGCGGTCCAGCGTATAGGCGAAGCCGTTGCGGTCGAAATGGGTGAGCAGCGCTCGCGCGCGGCGCTCGAACGCCTGATCGGTGAGGATCATTTCGTTGACGCCGTCATAATCCCACTGGTCGTGCGGCGTCAGCTGGTAGACCCAGCGCGCCACGCCGGTATCGACATCGCGGGCGAAGATGGCGTTGGTCCAGCGGTTGTCGCCCGGGCGCTGCGAGGGATTCCAGGTGCCGGGGTTGGCGGTGCCGTAATAGATGAGGTTGAGCTTGGGGTCGTAGGCGAACCAGCCCCAGGGCGCGCCGCCGCCGACCTTCCACTGCTCGCCTTCCCAGCTCTTCAGCGAGGAATCCGGCCCGACCGGCCGGCCGAGCTGCGTGGTTTTCTCCGGATCGACGCGCATGTCGGCGTCCGGGCCGGTGGAATAAGCGCGCCAGGCCAGCGCGCCGTCCGTGAGATTATAGGCGCTGATATGCCCGCGCACGCCGAACTCGGCCCCGGCAATGCCGACGATGAGCTTGTCCTTCACCGGCAGCACGGTGGCGGTGTTGGATTCGCCGCGCCGGGGATCGCCGTTCTTCACGCTCCAGCGCACCGCGCCGGTCTTCGCGTCGAGCGCGACGACCGTGGTGTCGGCCTGGGCGAGGAAGACCATGCCCTGCGCATAGGCGAGGCCGCGATTGACGAGATCGCAGCACATGATGGCGGCGACGTCGCGCTCCTGGCTGGGCGCGTATTTCCACAGGATGCGGCCGTCATGGTCGAGGTCGAGCGCATAGACGATGTTGGGGAAGGGGGTGTGGACATACATCACCCCGTCCACCACCAGCGGGCTGCCCTCATGGCCGCGCAGGACGCCGGTGGAGAAGGTCCACGCCACCTTGAGCCGGGCGACATTGCCGGCATTGATCTGGTCGAGGCGGGAATAGCGGGTATTGGCGTAGTCGAGCGTCTGGATCACCTGCCCCGACGGATCGGCGCTGCGCGCGAGCACGTCGTCATTGGCCCGTGCCGCCGGTGGGGCGGCGAGCAGGGCGAGCAGGGGTAGGGCCAGCAGCGCGGTGACGCACCGGGCGGTGACGCCCCCTCTTGCGATCGATCCTGCGGTCATGCGCGCCTCCCGCGAGCCGTTCCCCGTCCGGCGCGATGCCGGCCCCGGATACGAACCGATAGCACGCGCCGGCCGCGCCGCCAGCGCCATCGCGGCCCCGGCCGGCGTGGTGCGAAGCACCTTCCCAGGCGGCTTACTAGCCGGCTTCCTGCTCGGCGGCGTCACCCGCCCCAGTCGGTGCCGGAACGGAAATTGGCCGCCAGGAAGTCCACCAGCGCCCGCACCTTCAGCGCCAGATGCCTGGCGGGGGGATAGAGCGCATAGATGGCGAGCGTGGCATCGTCCCACGCGCCGAGCAGCGGCTCGACTCGGCCTTCGCGCAGGCTGCGGCCGGCGATGAAGTTCGGCACGCGGGCGATGCCGAACCCCGCCTCGGCCGCGGCGAGGCAGGCCTCGCCATTGGAAAAGCGCAGCCGCCCCGCCACCGGCACCGTGATGGGGTTTCCCGACGGCGGCTCGGTGAAGCGCCAGTTGGACGGGTCGCGGAAATTCTCGTCGATGATGCACTCATGCGCGGCGAGATCCTCGGGCCGCATCGGCGTGCCGCGCCGGGCCAGATAGGACGGCGCGGCGACGACCACCACCTTGGCGTCGCACAGCTTGCGGGAGATCAGGCTGCTGTCGGAGGGCTTGCCCACCCGCACCGCCATGTCGAAGCCCTCGTCGACCAGGTTCACCACGCGGTCGGAGAAATTCACCTCGACCTGAATGTCGGGAAAGGCGTCGGCGAAGGCGAGCAGCAGCGGCACCAGCTGGATCGTGCCGAAGGACATCGGCGCGGTCAGACGCAGCCGGCCGGCCGGCGCGCCCGAGGCGTTGCGCACCGAGGCGTCGAGCGTGTCGAATTCCTCCAGCAGCAGCCGAATCCGCTCGCAATAGGCCCGCCCGACCTCGGTCGGCGAGAGGGCGCGGGTGGTGCGCTTGATCAGCTGCACGCCGAGATCGGCTTCCAGCCGGGATACCAACTTGGACGCCTGGCCGGGGCTCACCCCCAGCCGCCTCGCCGCCTCCACGAAGCTGCCGGTGTCGAGCACCGCCACCAGCATGCGGTCGCAATCGAGGCGTTCCATGAGGCGTTTCCTCGAAGGTTTTCCGCGAAGCGTTTGCGGGCGCACGGGTGGATGGCGCACGCGCGCCACCACCATCTTCGCGGCCCGTGGCCGGCGGGGTCAATCGTCGAGCCAGGCCAGTTGCGGCCCGAGCGGGACGACGCCGTTCGGATTGAGGGCGCGGATCGAATAATAGCCCTGCTTGATATGGTCGATATTGACCGTTTCGCGCAGGCCGGGAATGGCCAGTATCCGCACGAGATAGGTGGAGAGATGCGCGTAGTCGGCGAGCCGGTGCCGGTTGCACTTGAAGATGCCGTGATAGGCCGCGTCGAACCGCACCAGCGTCACGAACAGGCGGATATCGGCCTCGGTGAGGGCCTCGCCGGTGAGGAATGGGCCCGCGTTCGCGAGCCGGTCCTCCAGTTCATCCAGCATGCCGAACACCTCGCCGAAAGCCTCCTCATAGGCGCCCTGCGTGGTGGCGAAGCCGGCGCGGTAGACGCCATTGTTGAGCCGCGGGTAGATGGCCGCGTTGAGCGCGTCGATCTCCGCGCGCAAACCCTTGGGATAGAGATCGATGGCGTGGCGGGCCAGCCGCCCGAAGCCCGTGTTGAAGATGCGGAGGATGTCGGCGGATTCGTTGTTGACGATGGTTCCGCGGTGCTTGTCCCACAGCACCGGCACGGTAGCGCGGCCGGTAAAGTGCGGGTCGGCGCGGGTGTAGATCTCGTGCAGATAGGTCGCGCCGTTGAGCGTGTCCTCATTGGCGCCGGGATGGTGGCCGAATCGCCAGCCCTGCTCGGTCAGTACCGGGTTGACGACGGAGATGGACACCGCCGCCTCCAGCCCCTTGAGTTTGCGGGCGATGAGGGCGCGCGAGGCCCAGGGGCAGATCAGCGCGACATAGAGGTGATAGCGGCCGGCCTCGGCGGCAAAGCCGCCCTCGCCGGTGGGGCCCGGCGCGCCGTCCGGCGTCACCCAGCTGCGAAAGCTGGAGACCTGCCGCACGAAGCCGCCATTGGCATCGGTGGCCTGCACCGGTTGCCAGTTCTCGACCCATTTTCCATCGACCAGCATGGTGGTTCCTCAGCAGCGCGCCTTGATCCGCGCAATCGATCCACAAATCTCGATCAGCCGGCGGACAAGGCCCGGAGCGCGACCGCTGTTCCCCAGGGATCGCGCAGCTCGGCGGAGGTCGCGTCCGACATGGCGGCGACCTTATCATGCGCGCGCCCGGCGGCGAGGCGCGCCGGATCAAGCCGGATCTCGATTTCCGCGAGGCCGGTCGAGGGATAAAGGCGCGGTCCGGCGCCGCGGCTGTTCCAGATATTGGCCGCGAGGTGATGATGATAGCCGTCGGTGGCGAAGAATGTGCCGCCGGGATAGCGGGAGGTGACGTCGAAACCGAGCCGGCCGGCATAGAACTCCTCGGCCGGCCCGATCGCGCCCACCTGCAGGTGGACATGACCGATCCGCGACCCCACGGGAAAGCCGGCCCAGCTGGATCTTTGCGCGCTGGCGACGAGGCCCTGCAGGTCCAGTGCCTCGGTCGACATGTGCACCTGCCCGTCGCGCCATTTCCAGGCCGCGCGCGGACGGTCGGCATAGATCTCGATACCGTTGCCTTCCGGGTCGGTGAGATAGAGCGCCTCGCTGACCTCGTGATCGGAGGCGCCGACCAGCGGCACCCGCGCGCTGGCGGCATGTTTCAGCCAGCGGCCGAGATCGGTACGCTCGGGCAGCAGGAAGGCGGTATGGAACAGCCCGGCCTCGCGCGGGGAGCGGCGGCGCGCCGCGCGGTCCTGGCGCAGCTCAAGCAGCACTTCGTCGCCGGCGCCGAGCTGCGCGCTCTCGCCATCGCGGCGCAGGGGCGCGAGGCCCACGGCACGGACGTAGAAATCGGCGACCCGGTCGAGGTCGTTCACGGTGAGCGCGACGCGCCCCATCGCCAGGGGGGGATGGGCGATGGGGCGGCCGGCGGAAGGGGGAGCCTGCCGCGCGTCGCCAGTCGGGGATGCGGTGACGGACGCAGGGGTGGGTGCGGTCATGGAAACCTCCTCCTCACACGATGTTCAACGGGGCAGGCGATGTCTCCTTGCCGGTCGCTATCCGCGACGGGCAGCGCCGGCCGAGGTGGGCTTCAGCGCGAGCGCGCCGTCACCGATAAGCGCGACGGCGAGCAGGCCGACGATCCACAGCGCGAGATATTCCCAGCCGCCATTGGGATTGGTGAAGAAGAAGCCGGCGGGGCCGTGCACCGTGACGATGGCGCCGACGAGGATGGGGATCAGCGCCAGCGCGGCGATGCGCGGCCACAGGCCGAGGATCAGCGCCAGCGCGCCGACCAGCTCCCATGCGATGGTGACATAGGCCAGCCAGCCCGGCAGGCCGATCGACCCGAAAAAGCCGGCGGTGCCGGCCGGCGTGAACACGAAGATCTTCAGCCCGGCATGGGCGAGAAACAGGATTCCGAGAGCAAGTCGCAGGATGAGGGCGGCGTAAGGCGCGGTGCGGGTATCGATCATGACGGGACTTCCGCTGTTGGGGACGGGATGGCCCATCGTCGCGCGGATCGGACTGGATGATAATTGCCCCGGATATCGAGAAAATATTTCCGATTTGGAATGAACAAAAACCGGGGTGAGCGGCGCCTTGCGGCCTTTGCGGCTTGTGCCCTCCTCGCGCCCCTTCCGTGTCCCTCTCTCGCAACGCTTGGCCCCCGGAGGACGAAGACGGCCGCCCAGCATGAGCCCCGCGGCCGCGCCGGAATCGCCCGCGCCGCTCATACCGGGCGGCGGAACGTCTCCATTACGATATGGATGCTCATCAGCAGCACCCAGATGGGCAGCACCATGAAGCTCCAGCTGATGAAATAGCTGCCGAACAGGACGATGACGGCCAGGGCATAGCCCAGCAGCGCGATCCAGCGCGGGGCGATCCGCGTGACGATGACCACGGTGGACGTGGTGAACAGGAACACGCCCGCCAGCTTATGCGCGTAGACGCTCACCAGGATGTAGATGGTGGCGCGGGCGAAGGTGAAGGTCGGCGAGTTGACCAGCACGTCCGCCGGCGTGACGCTGCTGGCCAGCAGGAGCGCGCCGATCATGGCCGCCGTAACGAAGATCGTCGCGAGCAGCAGAAGCGCGCTGCCGAAGAAGACGGTGGCGAAGAAACGGTCTTCCTGCGCGCCCAGTCGATCCCGCAGCACGCCGATGAACCAGAGGAACGCGATGCCGGCGAAGGGCACCAGGTTGAGCGCGAGCCCCACCTGACCGCGATCGGTGATGAGCCAGATGCCGCGCTCCAGCGGGTCGGCGGGCACCGCGCTGCGCAGCAGGCCGAAAATGGCGAGCAGCAGCAGCGAGAAGACGATCCCTGCAATCGCCGCCGCCTTGGGCGTTTTCAGCGCCGCACGGGTCACCTCGCCGGCGGTTGGGCGGGCCGGATGGTCTCCGGGAGACGGGTCGGCAGAAGGAGATTGCGGCATCACGGCGCCTTGGTGAGTGACCGGGCGCGCATTGTCGCCCGAAACCGGCACCGGCGGGAGCCCACCGAATCCCGCCGGTGCCGGAGGGAAGCGGCACGTACCGCATCAGATGACGTATCCATGGCGCTCCTGAAACAGCCGGAGAACCGTGCGCAAAGCCATATGGACCCACGCTTTCCCGCGAGATAGTCCACACGCCATATTTCGCCCTGTCATTTTTCTGCAAGAAGGCCGTTGACAGGTTGGGAGGGGTGCCCCTATAAAGCGCCCATCGACGCGGCGCCACCGCAACGGCGGGATTGG
>NZ_JACICD010000010.1 GCF_014195655.1 Ancylobacter tetraedralis | reverse complement strand
GTCATCCCCAGCACGTCGCGCAGCACCCAAAGCAGAGGCATCTCGGCCGGAACATCAACGCTGTGACGAGCGCCATTGATGGTGAGATCGGTCATTCGCCCCTCTTGACCTGAAATGTTGCGGGAACGCGCGATGTCATCGCTGGCGCAGAAGAAAATATCCGCGCCGGTAAACCGTCACTTTATTGATATGCACGTGGAGGCAGCGCTGATGGCGGCGCCCTTGTTCAATCAAGTTCGCTTGATTTCAAATATTACAGTTTATCAACACAGAGAAATATTCGACGTTCGCGCCATGCGGATCGGCTTTCCGGCCAGAATCGAGACGGATTCGCCCCGCCGTGATACGAAGCCATAGCCCCGCTGAGCCGTTGGACGAGAGAGCCACCGCTCTCGCCGCCCTCTGGATCGCTGGCGCGTGGCAGATTTCATGCCGCCCACGTGTGGGGAGGGCGATGCGCGGATCATTGCAGCCGCGGCGCGCGCCGGACAGGACATACATGTCATTATTCGCGCCATCCGGCTGGCGAAGCGCGGCACCGGCGCCCATCTGCCCGCCGCAGGATGACGAGGAGCGACGATGAGGATCGGTCTGGTCGTAGGCCCGGATTTCCAGATGATCGGACTGTCCGCCATCGCGGCATTCGAGGTCGCCAACAAGCGCGCGGGCCGGGCGCTCTATGAACTCGATGTCGTCTCGGAAGAGGGCGGGATGATCCCGTCGTCCGCCGGGATGCAGGTGCTGACAAAGCGGCTGGACGAGGGCGCGTACGACACCCTGATCGTCAGCGCGGGCCTTGAGATACCGACCGCCTCTCCCGGTCTCGTGAGGCTGCTGCGCTCCTCCGCCCAACATGCGCGTCGGATCGCCTCCATCTGCCTGGGAGCCTTCATCCTGGGAGACGCCGGGCTGCTGAGCGGCCGGCGCGCGACCACGCATTGGCGCTACGCTACCGCGCTGAAGGAGCGCTTCCCGAGCTGCCGGGTCGACATGGACAAGATCTTCATCGAGGACGGCACCATCTGGACCTCGGCTGGAATGACAGCCGGGATCGACCTTGTGGTCGGAATGATCGAACGCGATCAGGGAAGCGAGCTCGCGCGGACAGTGGCCAGGAGCCTGGTCATGTATCACCGCCGATCCGGCGGACAGTCCCAGCATTCCGTCCTTCTGGAGCTGAACGCCCGCGAGGACCGCGTGCAGCGGGCCCTCAACTTCGCCCGGGCCAATCTCAAGGCCCGCCTCGGTATCGAGGAGCTTGCCCTTGCGGCGAGCCTCAGTCCCCGCCAGTTCACCCGCCTTTTCCGGGCCGAAACCGGGACGACCCCGGCGAAGGCCGTCGAATTGCTGCGCGTGGAGGCCGCGAAGCTGATGCTCGAACAGTCGCGCCTGCCCATCGAGGAAATCGCGCGTGAAGTGGGTTTCGAGAACCGGGAACGAATGAGGCTCGCCTTCACGCGGGTCTATGGCGATATCCCGCGATCGGTTCGGAACGATGCCGGCCCGCTCGCCACCCTCTAGCCGTCGTTCAGGAGAGGCGGATGTTCGACAGGTCGATGGAGACCACCAGCGGCTCCGTGCCGAAGCTGTCGTCCGGCTGCCGCGCATAGATGCGCCGGCGGCTCGGGAAGCGGATGCCGGAGACCTCGACATAATCGCCGACGAGGTGAGCCCCGGGCGTGTTGCCAGCGATCTCGACATTATAGTCATGCCGCTTCAGCAGCCCGTCGCCATCGAAATAAAGCGTCTGCAGCGTGCTATGCGTCGCGATGGTCGGGGGAAAACGCACGGCGAGACGGCGCCAGTCGCCGCTGTCGGTCGTCCAGGGCTCCAGTTCCTCCGACTCCACGCCCGGCCAGGCGAGCAGGAACGGCAGGGTCAGATAGGTCCACATCGCGCAGCCGGCAAAATAGGCCAGTTGCAGGTCGGTCCACGGCGTCTGGAGGGTATGGCCGGCAAAGCTCTGCCGCGGCGCCGCCAGTTCCTCCAGCCGCGTGCCGTCCATGCTCTCGAGCGCGACGCGCCCCGGCTCGAAGCGCGAGCGGCGCCGATCGGTCCCGAACGGCGCGTGGGAGGCCCATTCACTGCGGAGACCTACCGTGACATTGGTGCGGCTCAGCGTGTCCGGCTGGCCCTTCAGGCCCCAGAGCACGCCACCCTGGTGAAGGTCCGCCGAGACTTGCTCGAACTCCTGCCAGCGCGGCAGGCCGCCATGGGCGTCTATGACGAAATCTCTGAGGCGGCTCATGGCAGACTCCGACAGAACAGGGCCCTTGGGGCGACGGTCGATGTCGGATATTAAGGGACCGATCCCCGACCGTAGAATGCCATAGATGCCTTGTTTACGGCCATCCGACACAGAACTGCGACGAAGTCTTCTGTCACTGCCAATGTCTCGTAACTAGTCTATTCACGCAAGGTAGCCAGAGGTCCGAATTGCGTAGTCACGGGGATGTCGGCTCTCGGCGCAGCGCCGGCAGCAGCCCTCCTGCTCATCGCCAAGCCGCTCCGTACTCGTCAATCAGGCGTTCGCCCCTCGCCAATTCCACCGAGTGGACGAGCCAGAACCAGCAATCTCTACGGCCGTGAGGGGCCGCATCGAGGAGGCGCCTAACCCCTCGCGGGAGTACGCCTTCAACATGCTCGCGACGTCGTGCAGGTGGTCCGCAGTCACCGATACCGACACTCACTTGAAGTGGCGGTATAGAGGTGCGGAAACCCGGTATGAGGTTGCGTTGCTCCTACCCGCCGCGCCTTGGCAATTCCTCGATCTGAAGCGATGAACCGGTCTGGCATCGGCACGGTCGGCTCGACAGGACCCGCGATCGACGGGCCGGCCTCACCGGCGAGCGCTTCAGCATAGGCAGAGCAACTCCGCTGCAGCGGCACGGGCGGGTACGGGCTTGTCGTCCGACAGCGGGCCGAGCTTCAACTTTGCCATGGTCAGCGCCTGTCGGATTCGAGCACAAGATGGCGTCATGGCGCGTTGCTGGCGGATAAAGCCGGCACGTCTCGGCAGAGCATGGTCCATGCTCTGCGTTTTCGCCGAAGCGCATGGCGACCGCGCGAGAGTCACGGGGCAGGCGCCAACGCTAGGTGTTGTATCGACCGGGTTCCCACCGGCGCCTGGCTTTCCAGTCGCGCGGGAGCGTGCTGAAGCGGGACAGGCCCAGCGCTTCTATCGGCAGCGAGGTGCGGCGGTGCTGCGCCAGCTCGCTGATCGCCAGCCCGGCGCTCGGAGCCATGCCGAAGCCGTGGCCCGAACAGCTTGCGACGATCAGGCCATCGGGATCGGACAGGCGCTCGAGTATGGTCATCTGATCCGGCGTGACCTCCAGCACCCCCGCCCAGCTGCGCAGCAGCGGAATGTCCCGAATGCCGGGCATCAGTTCGGCCAGGCGCCGCGCGATGTTGCGCAGGATCGGGGTGTTCGGCTTGGCAGGTTCCTCGGTGAGTTCGACATCGACCCATTCATGCGGGCCGCCGTTGAAATGGATATTGCCGCGCCGTGTCTGGCGCAGCGACAGGCCGCCGCCGACCATCGCCACGTCGAACAAAGGCGGCAGCGGCGCGGTCACGCAGGCTTCGAGACGCACCGTGGCGGTGGGGACCTCCACATGCGCGAGCGCGGCGACCTTCGAGGTCTGCGCGCCGGCCGCCACCACCACGACGCCGGCGCTTATGTCGCCGGCCGGGGTGGCGACACCTGTCACCTTGCCTCCCGCGACATGGATGCCGGTCACCGGCCGCTCCTCGATGATCGCGCCGCCGCGATCGCGTAGCGCCCAGGCGAAAGCCTGCGTGGTCCGCTGAGGGTTGGCGTGGCCGGAGCGGGGCGTATGGATGCCACCGATCACCGCCGGGCTGAGGCTGGGCGCGATCTCGCGGCACCGCTCGCCGTCAATGCGCTCGAACGGAATGCCGGTATTGAGGAAGCCGCGGTATTTCTCATCGAGGGCGTCACGCTCGTGCTCGCCGAGCGCGACCCATAGCCGCCCCTTCTGCCGCCACTCGGTGGGGTAGCCCAGTTCCTCGTCGAGTGTGTTCCAGAGCCGTTCGGCGGCGAGCGCGAGAGGGGCTTCAAGCGGCTCCTCGCCGCGGAGGCTCAGGAACCCGGTGGCGCGCGAGGACGATTCCTGGGCGGCGCGGCCCTTGTCCAGCACGACGACCTTCGCGCCCGCCTTCGCCAGCCAGTAACCGGCCGAAAGACCGATGATTCCCGCGCCGACGATCACGACATCCGCCGTTTCCATGTTCGTTCCGATGCCCGTTCGTGTGATTCTCGGAAGGTCGGCTCAGTGGCCGGTCTCTTCGGCGACCGGATGCAGCCACACCGGCCAGTCGGCCCGCATCTGCGCGCTCTCGTCCGCCGGCGCGATGACGCCGAGCGGGATCGGCCGCACCGGTATCCGGTAGCTGCCGGTCACCACGTCGGCGAGGTCGACGCCAGCCGCCCGTGCGAGCAACATGGCCGAATGCTCGCGGCAGCGCTTGCCCTGGCAATGGCCCATCCCGGCGCGAGTGAGGCGCTTCAGCGAATCCTGGCTGGGATGGCCATTCACGGTCAGCATCGTGACGGCATCGGGAGCGATCTTTTCCGATGCCCGGAGATAAGCTGGAGGGGCGACCGTGACGAGATCACGGCGCGAGACCTCCTCGCACTGGCACACGAGCACATCCATGCCGCCGCTTGCGGTCAGCGATGACAGCCAGAGATCGGGCGGGAAGTGCGTCGCCGCGCTGGCGGTAGGCCGAGGCGGCGCGTCTGCCGGCGCGGCGCGCAAGCCCTCGCGCATGGCGATCGACGCTGCCGCCCTGTGCGCCTGCGCGACGGCGCCAGCACTGTCCAGGCACCCGGCTTCGCTGACGCCCGCCGCGTCGCCGACGACGAAGATGCCCGGCAGGGTCGTCTCCATGTTCGCGTCGACCATGGGCGCCCAGCCGCTGCGCGCCGGGTCGAAGCCGATCGCGCAGCCGGCCACCGCCGGCAGCTCGACATTCGGCACCATGCCGAAGGCGAGGCAAATCGTATCGCACGGCACATCGATGGTCTGGCCCGGGCGATCGCTGCCGTCATGACCGGCGAGCCTGGCGCCGCTCACCGAGCCCTCGCCGAGGGCGCGCTGGATCGTATGGCCGAGATAGAAGCGCGCGCCCGCCTCTTCCAGCTCGCGCGCGAGCGCGGCATCGCCCTGCACCTGCGGCGCCGGCTCGGCGATGCCGGCAATCGTGAGGCCCGCGGAGAGAGCATCGCGGGCGAAGGCGAGGGCGGCATTGCCGCTGCCCAGGATCAGCAGGCTGCGGCCGCCGAGGGCCTCGTAGCTGCGCAGCAGCATGCTGGCACCCATTACCCCCAGCACGCCGGGCAGTTCCCACCCCGGAAAGGACAGCACGAGGTCGCGCGCGCCGCTGGCGATGACGAGATAGTCGAACGGCAGCATCCAGCTCCGCTCGCGATCGGCAACGCCAACCTGATCGCCCGCGAGGTGGCGGCTGTTGGGCCCCGACCGGAACACTCCCCAGGCGCTGGTGCCCACGAGGACCTCGACACCGGCGTCGAGGCATTCCATCAGCCCCTCATTGGCACCTAGGACGCGGTCGGCGATCTCGCCGTCATTGGACAGCACCGGCGCGAGCCGCGACCCGTAGAAATAGGGCGCGTCGAGGCTCATCGCCGACACCGCCTGCGGATGCTCGTCAACGAGCGTGACGTCAAGACCGTACCCGGCGGCGGCAAGGGCGGCGGCGCAGCCGGCAGGGCCGGCACCGATCACCATGACCTTCTTCGATGCCTCGGACATGGCGCATCACCCCTGCTTGCGAAGTTCGGTCAGGCGTTGAAGAAAAGCCGGCACGACAAGGCGGGCGTCGCCGACGACGCCGAAATGCGCATGGCGGAAGATGACGGCGTTCGGATCGGAATTGATCGCCACGATCGTCTTCGCGCGGGCGAGGCCCGCCATGTGATGCTGCGCGCCGGAGATGCCGATCGCCACATAGAGCTCCGGCGCTATCTTCGCCCCGCTGAAGCCGACCTGCCGCGCGGATGGCGCCCAGCCCATCTCGACGGCCGCTCGGCTCGCGCCGACCGCCGCGTGGAGGGCGGACGCCGCCGCCTCCACAAGCAACCAGTTGCCGGAATCGCCGATGCCAAGCCCGCCCGCGACGACGATCCTCGCATCCTTCAGTTTCGGACCGTCGTCGGCGTCGTTCGCCATATCCGCCAGCCATTCGACGCGCGGCGTGAACAGGGGCAGGGCGAGCGAGACGACTTCGCCCGGCGGCGCTTGCCGTCGTCCTTCCGGCAGCGAGCCGGCGAAGGTGACCATCTGTAGCTCGCCCTCGATCGCATAGCTTGCCTCGATACAGCCGCCGCAAACCGGCTTAACCGCCAGCAGCCGGGCGTTTTCCGCCGAGAGACCGCTGCACGCCGTCACGAGGCCGCAGCCGAGGCCGGCGGCGAGGCGGGGCACCCATTCGGACGTGTCCGTGCTGTGCGGAAAGATCACCAGCCTCGGCTGCACCGCGCCGATGATCGCCTGTGCCGCGGCGATGTAGGCTTCGCTCGTATAGGCGGCCAAAGAGGGGTGTTCGATCAGCATGATCCGATCCGGTCCGCCGGCGGCCCAGATCGCGGCGGCGGCGGACACGTCGCTTCCGACGAGAGCGCCGGCCACCGGCGCGCCGCCGAGCTTGCGGGCCAGTTCGTCAGCGAGGTTGCCGAGCCCCCAGGACGCGGGATCGAGGGCGCCGCCCGCGCCATTGCCGAAGACAAGGATGCCGTTCATCGGACGAACTCCGCTTCCACCAGACGTTCCGCCAGCCGGGCGCCGGCCTCTGCTGGGCTGCCGGCGATGATTTCGATGTCGACGGGCACGTTTTCTCGCGCGGACAGGCGCTGAAGCGTGACGGCCGGCGCTGTTTCGACCGAGAGATCGGCACTGTTCCAGATCGTGAGCGGCGCCTTCTTGGCGGTCATGACACCCTTGAGGCTGGGTGGGCGCGGGGTGTTCGCCTCGTTGGAGACCCCGAGCACGCATGGGAACGCCGACTTCAGGCGCTGCACGCCACGATCGGACAGGCGCTCCACCACGATGTGGTCCTCCGCCGAACTCAGCACGGCGCTGACGGGAAGGATCAGCGGTGCGTCCAGGGCAGCGGCGACGATAGCGGGAACCTGCCCGGCATCGGTGTCCGACGAGGCGCGGCCGCAAAGCACAAGATCGGCCTTCGGAAGGCGCTTCAGCGCGGCCGACAGCAACGCGGCGGTGAAGGTCGCGCCCTGACCAAGGCCGGCAGGCGCGACGACCAGAACGCCGGCATCCGCGCCCAGCGCGAGGGCCCGGCGCACGACGGTGCTGGCCTGTTCCTCGCCGAGGCTGATCGCCGTGACCGAGGCGCCATGGCGCTCCTTGAGCCGTATCGCCTCTTCCAGGGCATTCGCGTCGTAGCCGTTCATCACCGGCGTCAGGCCGGCACCGACCGAGATCGAACGGTGGTCGGCGCCGATCGCGATGCGATCGGGAGGGGTGCTGGGGTCGAAAACTTGTTTCAGCAGGACGACGATATGCAAGGGAGCACCGCTGTTGATGAGCGCCGCATCCATGGGTCATGCCCGTGGATGCCGACGGAAACGCGAGAAGGGCATCGCGGCGACAAGGCCAACGGGGGCTGCAAGTTCGACCGGAACCGCATTCCCGTCGTCACATGGCTACCACTCAATCGCGCCGTTGAGGTATTGCGAAGATCGACCTACAGTGGTTCGTCAGCGAACCACTGGGGGCGGCCTTGGCACAGAGGCGATCGCCAAAGGCGGGAAGCGTCGCGCGGGATGGAGGAGAGGCGGCGCTGCCGCCGCTGAATCTCGTCCGCTCCTTCGAGGCGACCTGTCGGCTGGGGTCGATGCGGCGCGCGGGAGACGCCATCGGCATCAGCCACAGCGTCGTGAGCCGCAACATCCGCTATCTGGAAGACTGGATGGGGGTGAAGCTGCTTCTCGCGGGGCCGCGCGGCATTCACCTGACCCCCGAGGGCCTCTCGCTGTATCAGACGCTGCGCAAGGCGTTCGGCCTCATCGCCGCGACGACCGAGGAACTGAGGGCAGACCGACAAGGCGGGCCGCTGCGCATCGGCGCGGTCGCTGGCCTTGCCGGAAAATGGCTGACCCCGAGGCTGCCGCTCATCCAGGAGATTTTCGGTTGGCCCGAGGTCCGGCTGCGCACGGTCGATCCGATTCCCGCCGCCGATCTGGTCGATATGGACCTGATGATCACCTACGCGACCTTCGACAGGATGCCGGGGGACGTCACGCCGCTCATATCGCCGCGGGTGTTTCCCTTGGTAAGCCGCCGGTGGATTTCCCGGTTCGATGGCATCGACCAGCCTGGCCGGCTGGCCGAAATGCCGCTCATCCACGAGGAGAGCCGCGAGCAGTGGAAACTATGGCTGGAGCAGGTCGGAGCAGGGGGTGACCACCGGCTCACCGGGCCAATCCTGTCGAATGCCACACTGGCCTACGACGCCGCCGACACCGTGCCCAGCCCCGTACTGGCGACGCGCTTCACCCTTCCGGGCGGGGCCGGAGATGGGCGGCTGGTGGAACTGTTTCATACCGACGTCCGGCTCGGCTGGTATGTGCTCTTTGTCGCCCCACGCTTCGCCCAGCATCCGGCTGCCGCCGCCTTCATCGACTGGCTGAAGCAGGAGATGGCCGCGACGGAGGCCACTCAGGATGGAACGCAACGAACGGACCCCGCCGGAGACGGGGCCTGAGGTACTGGTCCGGAACCGTTCGACGCAAAAGGGCCGGACATGCATCCGGCCCTCCGCTTTTCGCGTGTGTTTGCGAGATCTGAAGCCTGCCGTCGGCTGGGCTCACTTGACCATGCGCGGCTCGCCGACGTCGCCGACCTTGGCATCGAAGCCGGCGGCCTGCAGGGCCTTCACGATGCTGCCGTCCGCGTGCTGCTGCGTGATGCTGAGATCGAGCGCCTTGCCGAGGGCGGCATTGCCCTTGGTGTAGAGGATGCCGGCCTGGGCAGGCTGCACCGAGGCCTGAACGCGCTCGTCCGGCTTGGAGAGGACGATGACAACGCCTTTGTAGCCACCGGTCGTCTTCTGCAGGAAGATGCCGGAATTGTAGCCATCGACGCCGGCATCGATGCGGCCGGCTTCCAGATCCTGGGCGAGAGCGATCGGCGTGGGGTAGAGCTTGAGGCTCGGGCCGAACAGCTTCTGCAGTTCGCCGACCCAGAGATAGCCGGTGACGGTGCCGACCGTCTTGCCCTTGAGCGCTTCGACGCTGTCGAAGCCCTCCTTGCTGAAGATGCCCATCGGGTCGAGATAGGTCGGGCCCGAGATGTCGAGCACGGCGGCGCGCTTCTCGGTGCGGTTCCAACTGCCGATCGCGACGTCGGCCTTGCCGGTGATGACCGCCTGGATGGTCGCCGCCGGATCCATGATCATCGGCGCCACTTCGAGGCAGTTCTCCTTGGCGGCCCGTGCGACGATATCGGCGTCGATGCCGCCGATCTTGGTGCCCGGGCCGGTAACGCTGAAGGGCGGATAATCATAGGCCGCGACCGTCAGCTTGCCCTTTTCGACCGTGGGAATGGTCGGCGTGCAGGCCATCGCCTGAGCGATGCCGAGCTGCGCCAAGACAATGACGGCGGCGGTGCTGAGAAGATGTTTCATGGTGAAGTTCCCCTTTAGGTCGATCTCTGTTGTGTTTTTGGTCTAGGCGGTGTGCCGGCTTAGTTCTCGCTCAATTGAAGCCACCGCAAGCGACGCGGGAATGCAGATGGCAGCGTACAGAGCTCCTGCGAGACACAGGATCGGCATGTATCGGAATGTATTCGTTCCGATGATGTAGGCCTGCGACAGCAGTTCAGGCAAAGCGATGGCGAAGCAGAGCGAGGAGGCCTGCAACATGAGAACGGCAAAGCCGAGCAGCGCCGGCGCGGCTATGCGCATCGCTTGCGGCACGATGACGAAGCGCAGTCCGTCGATATGGGTCATGCCGACGGCGACCGCCGCCTCGCGTTGCCCGCGCGGGACCGCCTGCAACCCTGCGCGGATGATCTCGCTGGTATAGGCGCCGGTCGTCCAGGCCAGCGCCATCGACGCGGCCGCGAAGGAAGAAAGGCTGAGGCCGGCGGATGGCAGGCCGAAATAGGCGAACTGGAGGAGGATCAGCGCCGGCGCCCCCCGCCCGATCTCGACGATCGCCAGGGAGGGGTAGCGGATCGACGAGGTAGGCGACTGCACGCCCAGGGCGAGCGCCAGCCCCAGCGGAATCCCCAGGGCCAGCGCTACGCCGGTTATCCGGAGGGTCACCTCCAGCCCGTCCAGCAACTGCGGTACGGAATCGCGCCAGAAGTCGAGCAGATCGATCATTGCGCCACGCGCTCCCTCAGGCGGCTGTCCAGTTGGCGGGACATCGCGGCGATCGGCAGGCTGATGAGAATGTAGACAAGGCCCGCGACGGCGAAGACCTCGAGCCCCTCGAAGGTCCGCCGGGAGATGTAGTTGGCCTGGAACGCGATCTCGCCGACGCCAATGGTCGAGGCGATGGCCGAATCCTTGAGGAGCCCGATGAAGAACGTCACGGAGGACGGAAGCGCCATCCGGCATATCTGTGGCGCGAGGACGTCGCGGAAGCGCGCCCACGGCTTCATGCCGAGGGCGGTGGAGGCCTCCCATTGGCCCGAGTGAACGCCGCGCAGGGCGCCCCGATAGATCTCCGCCATGTTGGCGGCGGTGATCAGCCCGAGCGCTGCCACGGAGGCCTCGACCGGGCCGACCCGGAGAAAGCCCGAGCCGATGCCGAAATAGAGCAGGAACAGCCAGACGATAGGCGGGATCGACCGGAGCAGCATGATGATGGCGACGGCGGCCAGGTGCAGCGTGGACGAGCGCGACACCCGCAGAGCGCACAGCGGGATGCCGAGCACCGCGCCGAGCGCGAAGGCCCCGGCTGTCACCGCAAGTGTCAATGGAATGCCGCTCGCGATGAGCAGGACCGCGTC
Organism: Ancylobacter tetraedralis; assembly: GCF_014195655.1. Taxonomy (GTDB): domain Bacteria; phylum Pseudomonadota; class Alphaproteobacteria; order Rhizobiales; family Xanthobacteraceae; genus Ancylobacter; species Ancylobacter tetraedralis. Next base: position 99,559 of record NZ_JACICD010000010.1, on the reverse strand, counting down.
GAGCGTCATCGGTTCTTCACCGCGTTGAGAAAACGTTGCGCTCGCTCGGTCGTGGGCCGGCGCATGACCTCAGCGCTCGGCCCCTCCTCGATGATCCGTCCGTCGGCCATGATGATGATGCGGTCGGAGACGGTCTCGGCAAAGTGCATCTCGTGCGTGACGACGATCATCGTCATGCCGGCCTCGGCGAGTTCCTGCATCACCGCCAGCACTTCGAGGCCCAGTTCCGGATCGAGCGCCGAGGTCGGCTCGTCGAACAGCATGATCTTCGGATCGAGAGCCAGCGCGCGCGCGATAGCGATGCGCTGCTGCTGGCCGCCGGAGCAGCGGTTGGGATACTGATCGGCTTTCGCCTCCAGCCCGACGCGCGACAGCAGCGCGCGCGACCGCTCGTCGGCCTCCTTCCGGCTGCGTCCGAGCACCCGCTCCTGCGGCAGGCTCACATTTCGCAGCACGCTCATGTGCGGAAAGAGGTTGAAGGACTGGAACACCATTCCGGCAGAGCGCCGCAATTCGGTGAGTTGCTGGCGCGTGGCCGGCTTCGCGGCATCAATGGTGATGCCGGCCAGCGTCACGGAACCCTCGCTCTGCGTTTCCAGCTGGTTGAGGCAGCGGAGCAGTGTGCTCTTGCCGGAGCCGCTGGGGCCGATGATGGCGACAACTTCGCCCGACCTGACCGCAAAGTTGATGTCGTCGAGCGCACGGTGCGGGCCAAATGACTTTCCAAGACCTTCGACGCGCACGTATTCGCGGCGCGACACGAGGGCATCGGCACGCTCTTCCCGTGGAGAGACCGACAACATGGGTCAGTATCCCGCCAGATGGACTTCACGTACGACAGGGCGTCGTGCGTTCGACAGCTTGGATGAGGCCAGCGGATGCAACGCTCAGTTCCTCCTTGATTTCCGGCAGCGCAATTCATGCGACAGACCAATCGGTCTTTTTAACATACCGGCGCGTCCGTATTTGTGCACACTCCGTCGTTCTTGACAAGCGCGGCCAGCGGTCCGCCGGAGGTAAAGTGCCGCGGCGTCGGGGTGACGGCGGCAGGCGGCGCCAGCGCGGTTGCCGTCGACGCGAGAGGGGTGGCGGCCGCCTCTGCCCGCCCGGGGGGCTGCGTCAAACGGCCGGGTCGGCGGGAGGTCGAGAAGTGCGCGAGTACGCAGAGTAGACTTGAGGGTCAGATTATTTATATTGGCGCGAAGTGTGTTGCGGTGCCCGGCCGGGCAAACGGGGTTTACGCATTTCAATGAAGCAGTCGTTTCGCGAGGAGCTGAAGGCCAAGAAGCAGGCCTATGTTCAGGAAGAGATTACCGCTGCGGCCGCGGAGCTTTTCGCCTCCGCCGGGTATCGGGCCGTCACCATCGATGAAATTGCGGCTCGCCTCGGCTACACAAAATCGGTCGTGTATTACTATTTTCAGAATAAGAACGAAGTTCTGTGGACGATTTTCGAGCAGATCAACGAAGCTTGGGCGCATGACATGGATGACATCATTGCCAGTGGTGTCACCCCGCGTGAGATGCTATGGTCTATGGTCCGAAAACACGCCCTGAACGTCCTTGAGAGGACGTCGTGGACAGCGATCTATTTTCGTGAACAGGGCAACCTGACGGACGATCAGATGAAGATCGTGGATGAGCGCAAGAGCGTCTACAATGACCGCTTCCGCGTGGTTTATACGCGCGGTGTGCAGCAGGGTGAGTTCAAGGACATCCCGCTACCGCTGATCGTCGGCGGCATCATCGGCATGTGCAACTGGACGCATGACTGGTTCAAGAAGGGCGGGCCGCTGAAGCCCGAGGAAATCGCCACCCATTTCGCCGATATCGTGGTGAATGGCTGCGTGAAGCGCTGAGCCGGCTCAGCGCCCACGCGACGCGGCCGCTCAGCCCGGCAGGCCCAGATAGTCGCGCTCGTAATCGCCCTGCATGCGGCGGAAGATCACCAGCCGGTTGATGTCGTTGGTGCCTTCGCCGATCGTGTAGAGCAGAGCTTCGCGATACAGGCGCTCGACCGTGTATTCGCGGATGTAGCCGGCGCCTCCATGGATGCGCACGGCATCCTGCACGATTTCGACCGCCATGTCGGATGCGAACATCTTCGCCATGGCGCCGATCATGTCGCTGCGGCGACCGGTCTCCTTCTCCCACGCCGCCTCCATCGCCATCAGCCGCGCGGCGACGAGCTTTGTCGCCATGTCGGCGAGCTTGAGCTGGATGGCCTGGTGGTGGTCGATGGTGACGCCAAAGGTGATGCGCTCCGACGCGTAGCGCCTGGCTTCCGAAAGAGCGTTGGCGGCGAGGCCGACCGCGCTGATGGCGATGGCGATGCGCCCCACCTCCAGCGAATCCATCAGCTGGCGGAAACCGGCGCCTTCCACGCCGCCGAGCAGGTTGGCGCGTGGCACCGCGACGTCGTCCATCTCGATCTGCATCGTGTCGACGAGGTCGAACGCCATCTTGTGGAAGGCGGACGTCACCTGGACGCCGCCGAACGCCTTCTCCACCAGAGCGAGGCTGAAGCGCGGCTTGGTCTCGCCGTCCTGCGCGGGGTGGCGGGCGAGCGTCAGCAGCAGGCTCGCCCGCGCGCCATTGGTGACATAGGTCTTGGAGGCATTGAGCCGATAGCCGTCCGCGTCGGCGCGCAGCGTCCCGCGGATCGACTGCAGGTCCGAGCCGCTGCCGGGTTCGGTGAGGCACAGCGCGCCGCGATGCTCGCCAGTGGCGAGGCCCGGCAGATAGGCGCGCTTCTGCGCCTCGGTACCGTGCGTGGCGATGGCATAGGCGACGGTCGCGTGGCTGTTGGCATAGGCCGCGATGGTCGTCCAGGCGGCGCTCAGCTTCTCGAACACGGCGGCGAAAACGGGCAGGCGCAGCCCCAGGCCGCCATATTCCTCCGGCACCGCGGCACCGAACAGGCCGAGCGCGCCCATCTCGGCGATGAGCTCCTCGGGAACGGTGCCGTTCGTCTCGTAATCCGCGACCTTCGGCCGGACTTTCTCCTCGGCGAAACGCTCGACGGTCCGCACGATCTCGATCTCGACGTCGGTGAAGTTCTCGTAGCGCATGATGTGCGGCGTCCTTGATCGTCCGAACGGCGGGAGAGGGGCGGTTGGCTCAGAGCCGGCTCGACGCTGCGGGGAAGCTCTTGCCGAGGTCGCGCAGGATCTCGCGGGCGGCATTGTGGCCCGGAACGCCGGTCACTCCGCCGCCGGGATGGCAGGCCGCGCCGCACATGTACATGCCCTTCACCGGCGTACGGTAATCGGCGTAGTGGGCGATGGGCCGGCGGAAGAACACCTGGTCGAGGCTCATCTCGCCATGGTGCACGTGGCCGTCCGCCATGGCGAACATCTCCTCGATGTCCCTGGGCGTCAGCACCTGCGCATCGATTATCTCCCGGTCGAAGCCGGGCGCGTAGCGGCAGATCTGGGCGAGCACGATATCGACCAGTTCCTGCTTGGCGGCGGCGTCCCACTCCCGCCCTTCCAGCGTGTAGGGCACATGCCCGCCCATGATCTGGACGACGTGCTTGCCGGGAGGAGCGACCGTGGCGTCGAACGCGCTCGGCGTGGTGATCCACAGATAGGGTCGCGGCGATATCCGGCCCTGCAGGGCGGAGTGGAAGGCGTCTTCCAGTTCCTCGGAATTCTCGGCCAGCACGATGCCGCCGGGATCCGGCGCATTCAGCCGGCGCTGGTCGTAGGCGGTCCAGCGCGGCAGGGCATGGGTGGCGAGGTTGATCTTGAAGGCGATCGACGTGGTCCGATGCCGCTGCACCTGGCCGATGACCTGCCCGGTCAGATGCTCGGGGCCGATGATGTCGAAATAGGTCGCCTTGGCGCCGGCGTTGGAGATGATGACGGGGGCGGCGATCTCCCGGCCGTCGTCGAGCCGGACACCGGCGGCGCGGCCGTCGCGGACCAGCAGCTTGTCGACGGTCCGGCCGGTGATGAGTTCGGCTCCATGCGCGGTGGCCACTTTCAGCATGGCGTCGGAGATGGAGCCCATGCCGCCGCGTACCAGCCCGCCCGGGCCCATGTCCGTGGTGTTCTCGCGCAGGAAGGGGCGCGCCAACACATAGGCCGAACCCGGGCTCTTCGGGCTGAGCATGCCGGCCGAGCCGGAGGCATAGCTGCCGAAGATGGTGAGCACCTTGTCGCTCTCGAACCAGCGCGTGAGGAAGTCATGGGCGCTCAGCGTCAGCAGGTCCCAGATGTCGTAGATGTCCGGTGCCGCCGCGCGGTTGCGCCAGCCCAGTCCCGCGGCCTTCAGGAGATCCCCGAGCGTCATGGTCGAGGGGTCGACCGGGGTCTCGAAGACCAGCCGGCGGATATGCCCCACCAGCCGCTCCATATGCGCCTCATAGGCTGGATAGGCTGCCGCATCGGCGGGGGAAATGCGCTCGATTTCCTCCAGCAGGCGCTTCTGGTCCGGCCAGAAGATCACGCTCTGCCCGTCGTCGAAGGGTTGGAAGGTCGGCGGCACGGGGATGACGTCGACGCCGTTGTTCAGCAGGTCGAGGTCGCGCATGATCTTCGGCTGGAGCAGCGACATCCAGTAGGACGCCACCGACACCTTGTAGCCGGGGAAAATCTCGCGCGAGATCGCCGCGCCGCCGACGAAGGGCTGGCGTTCCACGAGAACCACCTTGAGGCCGGCCTTGCCGAGATAGGCGGCACAGGTGAGCCCGTTATGTCCCGCGCCGATGATGACTGCGTCGTAGGTTTTCCGCATGGGGTGTGTTCCGCAGCCGCCGAATCCTCGGACCGGCATTGTCAGGCCCTGGAGTGCCACGTTGGTAGGTCCGGGCGACGGATGAGCCGTGCAGCGCGGGCCTCAGGGAACCACGCCGATCGCCTCGATCTCGATCCGGAGCCGTGGATCGTAGAGCGCTACAACCTGCACCAGCACGCTGGCCGGCGGCGCATCCGGGTTGAGGTAGCGCGCGCGCACGCGCCGCAGCGTGTCGATCATCGCCGGATCGCTGTCGGTGACGAAGGCGGTCAGGCGTCCGACATGCTCGAACCCAAGCCCACCGGCTTTGAGGGTGTTCCTCAGGTTCTCGAACAGGGCGACGATCTGGTCCTCCAGCGAGGAGGTCACGGGCTCGCCCTGCGCGTCCACTCCGACATGGCCGGTCAGCAGGAAGATGCCGCTGCCCCTGAGCATCGTTCCCTGCGACAGGCCCGGCCAGCTGGCGCCGGGCGGATTGAAGGCGGTGATCGGCGCGGATGTCATGCCGCCATCTCCTCGCTCAGGCTTCCGGCCGGCAGAAGAACATGACCTTCCACTCGCCGTCCTGGCAGACCTCCCCACGCTGGTTGCGCAACTCGACCCAGAAAGTGACGATGCCGCGGCCGCCCTTGGACGTGGGCCGCAGGCCGTCCACGCGCTGATAGACGTGGATCGTGTCGCCGATCCGGATCGGCGCCTTGAGGTTCCAGTTCATCCCAAGGAAGGCGACGGCGGTGCCTTCCTTGATGCCGAGCCGGCTTTCAAGCCCGGTGGCCACTGCAAAGGCTGCGGGGCCATGGAAGATGCGCCCGCCGAACGGGGTGGTCTTGGCGAATTCCTCGTCGGTGTGGATCGGGTTGAAGTCACCGGTGAGACCGGAGAACAGCACCAGATCGGCTTCGGTGATGGTCCGACGCGGGGTGATCCATTCCTCGCCGACGACGAAATCGTCGAAATACCTGGCGTTGGGCCCGATGCCGGCGGCGCGGCTGTCGCTCATTCGATCTCACTCCTGATGTTCCGGTTCCGAACGCCGAGCGCAGCCGGAAGGCACGGTTTCAACAAACGTACTATTGAGTATATTTATCGTACGAGAACGTCAATATCTTCATTCCTGGCGACCCCACCCGCGCGGGCGGGCAGGCGCCCGACCCAGGGCGCGAGGCTCTCCAACTGGGCGGACAGGCGCAGCACGCCGCTTTCGTCGCCAAAGCGGCCGACCAGCTGGATCCCGACGGGAATGCCCGACGCCGTCCAGTGCAGCGGCACGCTGGCGGCGGGCTGGCCGGACGCGTTGATGATGGCCAGGAAGGTGGTGTACCGCCCGACTTTCCGCCGAAACGAGCGGAAATCGTCCGCCATGGAGATCTCCCCGAGCCGGGCCGGGAGCTGCGTCAAGGTCGGCGTCAGGATAAAATCGTAGTCGCTCAGGTAGATGGCGAGCTTGCGGCCGATACTGTGGAAACGATTGATCGCCAGACCATAGGTTTCGGCGCTGATCCGCTTGCCCTGTTCCAGCGCGTCGAAGATCGCCGGCTCCAGAGCCTGGGCCGGATCGATCTCGGGATGGGCGCGCAGATAGCCGTTCACCGTCAATGTGACGCTGGCGGCCATGATATCGATCATCGCGTCGAGAAACCTGGCAAAGCCGAGATCGGGCAGGGGAGCCTCGATCACCTCGTGGCCGAGATCGTCGAGCGCGCGTGTCGCGGCATCGACGGCGGCCAGGCACTCGGGGGCGAGGGCAATGTCGTCAAAGGCGCTCGACCAACGGGCGATGCGCAGCGGCCGATCGAACGGCCGGGGCAGTTCCGCCAGATAGGACGCCGGTCGGGGTGGCGCCGCATAGGGCGCGCCGAGATCCATGCCCGCAATGGCGTCGAGGGCCGCGGCGGTGTCGCGCACCGTGCGCGACAGCACCCCGTCCGAGGCCAGCCCGGCCCAGCCTTCGCCGCGTTGCGGCCCGAAGGGAACGAGGCCGCGCGAGGGCTTGAGCCCGAAGACGCCGCAACAGGAGGCGGGAATGCGGATCGAGCCGCCCCCGTCGCTGCCATGGGCGATCGGCACCACGCCGGTTGCCACGGCGACCGCGGCCCCGCCGCTTGAGCCGCCCGCCGACAGTTCCGGATCCCACGGATTGCGCGTCGGCCCTCCGTTCTGCACCGCCTCCGTGGTCGGAGCCATGCAGAATTCCGGCACGGTGGTGCGCGCGAAGGGCAGGAATCCCGCCGCGAGGAAGCGCGTGGTGAGATGTGCGTCGACGCTCGATCTCATGCCGGCAAACAGCCTCGATCCGACGGAGCCTTGCAGCGCCGTGGAGGCGAGGCCGGTATCTTTCAGCAGAAAGGGAAGTGCGCCGAACGTGCCGTGCGGCCTCGCACCGGCGGCGGCCTCGCGCGCCGCGTCGAAACGGGGGTAGCACAGGATGTTCAGCCTCCGATGGACCTGCTCGGCAAGCCCGATGGCGCAGTCCATCAATTCGCTGGCCGTTACCTGTCCCGCCTCCAGCAACCTCGCCAGCGCCAGCCCGTCTTGGGCTACGAAGTCCTGCTCGTGCATCGCCTATGCCCGCCCGTCGCCGGTGTTAAGCTCGTGCCACCGCCGGCGCAGCGCAGACTTGTCCACCTTGCCGGTTTTGCCGAGCGGGAAGGACGCCTCGAGGAGGATTGCGGCAGGTACCTTGAAGGCCGCCAGCGAACGGCCGGCATGTTCGGCCAGTTCGTCGGCGGTGGCCGTCTTGCCCGCCCGCAGCACCACGAAGGCGACCGGCACTTCGCCGAAGACCCTGTCCGACACGCCGAGCACGGCGGCGTCCTGCACGGACGGATGCGATGTCAGCGCCGTCTCCACCTCGGCCGGGGAAATGTTCGCGCCGCCACGAATGATGATGTCCTTGATGCGGCCGGAAATATAGTAATATCCGTCTACGTCTCGATAGCCGAGATCGCCGGAGCGAAAATATCCGTCGGTCATGACCTGCGCGGTCTGTTCGAGGTTTTTGTAGTAATATTTGAGAGTCGCGGCGCCGCGCACGAGGATCTCGCCTTCCTCGCCCTCGGCGCACGGGCTGCCGTCGGCGCGCACGATGCGGATGTCGGCCAGCGGCGCTGCCCGGCCGATGGCGGCGTCCGGCACCGGGCGCGGATCGTCGTGATAGGCGCCGAAGATCGGCGTCACTTCCGTCATGGCGTAGTAATTGTCGATCCGCTTGCCGAAGCGTGCGGCGAAGCGCTCCTTCAGCTCCGGGCTGAGCGGGGCGCCTGCGGCGACCAGCGCGCGCATGAAGGACAGGTCGAAGGTCAGATCGCGCTGCTCGCTGTATTCCAGCATCATCGAGAACATGGTCGGCACGCCCTGGAAAACCTGAGCGCGCCATTTCACGAAACCTTCCAGGACATCGCGCGGGTGGAAGCGGGGCAGCAGCGCGACGCGCGCGCCGGCCTGAAGGGCGACGGCGCTCGCCGTCGAGAGGCCATAGAGGAAGCCCAGCGGCAGCGCGACGAGCACCGTGTCGGTCTCGCCTATGCCCCACATCCGGGCCAGCGCCTTGGCCGCGTTGGCCTGGCCGCCCTGGGTGAGCATGACCGCCTTCGGCGTGCCGGTCGTCCCCGAGGTGTACATGATGAGGAAGTCGTCATCCGGCGTGACGCTGACGTCGCCCTCGTTTCCGTCCGTGGCGTCCGCGATAGGCTCGGCAAGGGTGTCGATGTGAATCCGCATCGCCGCCGGCACCACCGCACGGGCCGCCTCGCCGACGCTGTCGTCGAAGTAGAGCTTCGAGGCGCCGCTGTGCTGGAGGGTGTAATCCACCTCCGCCGCGGTGAGAGCCGAATTGACCGGCACGAAGATCGCGCCGAGCCGGGCTGCTGCGTAGTAGCCGAACATGATTTCCGGCGAGTTCTGCCCGTACATGGCGACCGCCACCCCCGGGCCGATGCGCGCCGCGCGGAAGTGGGTGGCGGTGCGGTCGACGCCGCCGAGAAAATCGGCATAGGTCAGCGTTCGATCCTCGAAGGTCATCGCAACCTTGTCGGGCTGGCGCGCGACGATTTCGAGAAGGGCGCCGTAGACGGGGGACGGGCGAGCGGTGGTCATGAGCAGTTCCAGCAATATCTGAGGGCGGCGTGCCCGGTCGTCGCGGCGGCCATCGGTTTCGCTAGCCCGAGCCGAGAAGAGGAAGCCGTTGGCGGCGCGCCTCGTCGGCGACGGTGGAGAACCGCACCCCGTCGCTCGCCCGCATATGGCGTATCAGCGCGTCGAGCATGGCGATGCGCGGACCGCGGCCGATGATCTGGGGATGCAGGGTGAGGGTGAAGACGCCGGCGAGGGAATGGCAGAAGTCGAACTCACCCTGCCAAATCTCCAGCACCTCGGCCGGCGCGCGGAGCCCGGAATACATCGGACGATTGAGGAAGGCGAAATAGGGGAAGTCGTCGAGTTCCCAGGCGACGGGGATTTCCACCACGCTCGATGGAGTGCCCGGCTCGAAGCCGTCCTCGTCGGCATGGTGCCCTTTGCGGGCGAGATAGGGGTGGAAGTCGCGCGCCATCATCGAGCTGTCGTAGATCAGCCCCCGCTCCTCGAGCAGCTCGATGGAGGAGGAGGAGAGGTCCCAGGCCGGGGAACGGTAGCCGGCGGGGTGGAAGTCGCGCCCCACGGCGCCGCACAGCTTGTCGATCGACCGATCGAGCAGGCTCGCTTCTTCCTCGCGGCTGAGGCCGACGGGCGTCTCGTGGCAATAGCCGTGCAGCGCGATCTCATGGCCGGCATCGCGTATCGCGGCCAGGGCTGCGGGGAACGAGACGGCACTGTGCGCCGGCACGAAGAAGGTCGCGGGGATGGCGTGGCGGGACAGAAGATCGAGCACGCGCGGAACGCCGACCTCGGCGCCGAACACCCCGCGTGAAACCGGGGTGGCCGTCGTCTGCTTGAAGGAGCTGACCCACAGCGCGACGGCATCGAAGTCGAAGGTGAGGCACACGGTTGTCATGTCTGTGAACCTTGGCGCTCTGCGCGCTCAGCCTATTTCGCGGTCCAACCGCCGTCCGCGGTGAAGTATTGGCCGGTGACGTAGGAGGCCTCGTCCGACAGCAGGAAGCGGATCACGGTGGCGATCTCGGAAGGCGCGGCCTTCCGGCCCATCGGCACCGTGCGCGGCAGCCAGTCCGTGTCGACCCCGACGCCGGCCATCTTCGGCGCGTCGTCGCCGAGCAGGCGGGTCGAGTTCTTGCGGATTTCGGTGGCGATGACGCCTGGGCAGACCGCGTTCACGGCGATGCCCTGGGCGGCATAGGCACATGCGATCTGCTTGGTGAGGCCGATCACCGCGTGCTTGGACGCGGTATAGGAAGGCCCGTCCGCCGCCCCGACCAGCCCGCCGACGGAAGAGACGTTGACGATCCGGCCGGCGCCGGTCGGCACCATGTGGCGCAGCGCCGCCCGGCAGCCGAAGAAGGTGCCGCGCAGGTTCACGTCCAGCACATGGTTCCAGAGCGCGTCGGTAGTCTCCAGGCAGGTGACGAAGCCGTCGAACACGGCGGCATTGTTGACGAAGCCGTCGATCTTTCCATAGGCAGAGGCGGCGGCATCGACGAAGGCATCCACCTCGGCGCTGCTGCGCACGTCGACCTTGTGGAACTCGGCCAGGCCGCCGGCGACCGAGACCGCCGTCATCATCGCCGCCCCTTCGTCTTCCAGAAGACCGCCAACCACGACGCGGGCGCCGCTGGCGGCGAGGAGTTCGACCGTCGCACGGCCGATGCCGGTCTCGCCGCCCGTGATGAGCACGACCTTGCCGCTCATATCCATTGCAGAGTCTCCTGACTGTCGGCGCTCCCGAGCGCCAGATCGAAGGCCGCGAGCATGCCCACCGTTCGTGCCGGCGGGCATGTGCGTTGTCGGGCCGGCGCGCCGGCGCCTCTCACCGCGACGATGTGATTTCCGTCACGACCTTGGACACGCGCGGAAGGTCCGCGCCGAGGTCGTGGAAGGTCTCGAACTTGGCGAGGTCCGCCGGCGTGATGGTCAGGTTGGGATACTTCTTCTTGATGTCCTCCGGCAGCGCCTCCATGGCGATGCGGTTCGGCGTCTTGAAGAACAGGTTGGTCGACACCCAGCCCTGGTTTTCCGGCTCCAGCACGAAGTTGATGAACTTCTCGGCGGCTTCCTTGTGCTCGGAGGCCTTCGGCACGACCATCACGTCGATGTAGAAATCGGAACCTTCCTTCGGCACCACGAAGTGGGCGTGCGGGGTTTCGGCAAGGGCATAGTTGCACCAGCCGTCCCAGGCGTGGACCATCACCGCCTCGCCCGCCACCAGCTTGGAATAGAAGGTGGCGTCGTCATAGGCGAGCAAGGTCTTCTTGGCGGCGATGAGATCCGCCTTGACCTTTTCCAGGTGCTCCGGCGTCACGTCGTTGACCGAATAGCCGTTGGCCAGCTGGCCGGCGGCGAGCAGCCAGCGATCGGTGGAGACCATGGTGATCTTGCCCTTGGCCTCGTCGCTGGGCTTGAGCAGGTCCCACCAACTGGTCGGCGCCTTCGACAGCAGATCGTCACGATAGCACAGCCCGGTCGTGCCCCAGGCATAGGGCACCGTGTAGACGTTGCCGGGATCGAAGCTGAGATTCTTCGCTTCGTCGTAGAGGTTGACGAGGTTCGGCAGGTTGGCGTGATTGACGTCTGTGACTAGATCGAGGTGGCGTAGCGCCTCGGCGAAGGGCGAGGAGACGAACACGACGTCGAAGCCCGCACCGTTGCTGGTGGTCAGGCGCCCCATCGTTTCCTCGTTGGTGCTGGTCGTCACCAGGTCGACCGAGATGCCCGTCTTGTCCTTGAACCGCTGGAGGATGTCCTCCGGCATGTAGTTGGCGAAGTTCAGGACGGTAATGCTCTCGGCGCGTGCCTCGACCGCGGTGAAAAGCGTCAGGGCGCCGATGGCGACGGCCATGGTGCCATGCGTCAAGCTTGAACGGAGCGTCTTCATCGTTCCACCTCTGTTCTGGTTTGTCTTTGGGACTTTGCTCCGCCTCGGCGGAACCGGGATGCCGAACGCGTACCAAGAAGTGTTTTATACGTACTCGTCAGTCTAAGGCCGGGCGCGATACGGGGTCAATACGAGACGTGTGGTGTCGTCGCGTTCGTGCGGGGCGCGGCAGCGGGATCCCGGCTGGGGAGTGTCAGAACACGCTCACCACGTCGCCCGTCTCGACATAGATGCTCTTGATCTCGGTGTAGTGATCGAGCGCGGCGAGCGCGCATTCGCGACCGACGCCGGAGGATTTGACGCCGCCGAACGGCACCTCGACAGGGGCCAGATTGTAGTTGTTGATCCAGCACATGCCGGCTTCCAGCTTGCCGATGACGCGGTGGGCGCGGGCGATGTCCTGGGTGAAGACGCCGGCGGCCAGGCCGAATTCGGTGTCGTTCGCCCGTGCGATCACTTCGTCCTCGCTGTCGAAGGCGAGGATGGACATGACCGGTCCGAATATCTCCTCGCGCGCGATGCGCATCGTGTCGGTGACGCCGGTGAAGATGGTCGGTTCGATCCAGAAGCCGCCTTCCATGCCCTGCATCACCGGCACGCCGCCGCCGAAATGCAGCGTGGCGCCCTCCTGTCGGCCGGCCTCGATGTAACCGAGGACCTTCTCCTGCTGCGCCCGGCTGATGAGCGGCCCCATCGTCACGCTCGGGTCCAGGGGATCGCCGATCTTGATCTTCGCCGCACGTTCCGTCACCCGCGCGACCAGCGCATCGTGGATCGGGCGCTCGACAAACACCCGCGTGCCATTGGTGCACACCTGGCCTGTTGAATAGAAGTTCGCCATCAGCGCCCCGCTCACCGCGTTGTCGAGCGGGGCGTCCGCGAAGATGATGAGCGGCGACTTGCCGCCGAGTTCCATGGTGCCGTGCTTCATCAGCGAGCCGGCGAGGCCCAGCACCTTCTTGCCGGTGGGGACGGAGCCGGTGAGCGAAACCTTGGCGGTGGCGGGATGTTCGACCAATGCCTGGCCGACGTCGCCATAGCCCTGCACGACATTGAACAGGCCGTCCGGCAGGCCGGCTTCCTTGTAGATCTCGGCGAGGATCAGCGCGGAGAGCGGCGAATTCTCCGACGGCTTGAACACCATCGCATTGCCCGCCGCGAGCGCCGGCGCGGATTTCCACCCCGCGCCCTGGAAGGGATAGTTCCACGCGCCGATGCCGACGCACACGCCGAGCGGCTCGCGGCGCGTATAGGCGAAGGCCCCCCCGAGGGCGATCGCCTCGCCATTATAGGCGGGGATGACGCCGGCATAGAATTCCAGCGCTTCCGCCACGGAGACGGCGTCGACATAGAGCGTCTCCGACAGCGCCCGTCCGGTATCGAGGCTCTCGATCCGGGCGATCTCGTCATTGCGGGCGCGCACCAGGTCATGGGCGCGGCGCAGGATGCGGGCGCGCTCGACGGGGCGCAACGCGGCCCAATCGGCCTGTGCCGCCTTGGCCGCCAGCACCGCCCGGATGACGAGTTCCGGCGTCGCCGCGTGCAGCCGCGCGATGATGTCGCCGGTTGCCGGATGGACCACCTCGATGACGCGTCCGGAGGTGTCCTCGACATAGGCACCGTCGATGAAATGGGACGCTTTGGGTTGAGCCTTCACGGGAGCCTCACGGTTCGAGGGCGATGTCGTTGTGTCCACCAGGGTCGCGGTGCCGCGCCGAGTTCGCGTCAGCCGTAGAAGACCGGCGCATCGGAGGGCGGAGGCGGGGGCCGCCGGCGGATGATGTCCGCGGCCTTCTCGGCGATCATGATGGTGGGTGCATTGGTGTTGCCGTTGGTGGGACGGGGCATCACCGAGGCGTCGACCACGCGAAGGCCCTTCACCCCGTGCACGCGCAGCTGGCCGTCGACGACGGCATCCGGCCCTTCGCCCATGCGGCAAGTGCCGGCATAGTGGTAGCCAGACTCGGCATGGGCACGGATATAGGCGTCAAGGCGTGTTTCGTCGTCGATCGCGTCGCCGGGCAGGATTGGCGCGCCCCTGTATTCGGCCAGGGCCGGTTGCTGGAGCACCTCGAGCGATCGGCGGATGGCGTTGCGCGCATCGATCCAGTCCTGCGGCTCGCTCATATAGTTCGGCTGGATGAGCGGGTGATCGCCGGGCCGGGCGGATTTGAGGCTCACCCAGCCACGACTGGCGGGCAGGCCCGGGCTGAGATGGACCTGGAAACTGTGACCGGGCGCCGAGAGCCGGCCGCTATATTCCGCTGCCAGCCCGACAAAATGCAGGTGCACGTCGGGATAGGCTTTTGCGGGATCGGATTTCAGGAAACCACCGGCCTCGAAGAAGTTGGACGCTCCCAGCCCGCGGCGCGCCATCAGCCATTCGGCGCCGATCGCCGCCTGCCGGAGCGGCTTGGTGGCCTCGAAATACGAGACCGGCTTGGTGCAGTGGTAGGAGACGATCCATTCCAGATGGTCGGCGAGGTTGCGGCCGACGCCGGGAAGGTCGACCTTCACGTCGATGCCGTGGCTGCGCAGGTCTTCGGTCGGTCCAATCCCCGACAGCATGAGAATTTGCGGCGACTGGATGGCGCCGGCGCAGACGATGACCTCCTCGCCGACGCTGCCGACATGCTCCACGCCCTCGCTGCGATAGGTCACGCGTTCCGCACGCCCATTTTGCAGGGCGATGCCGCCGACCATGGCGCCGGTGATGACGGTCAGGTTGGTCCGGCTCTTCATCGCCGGATGGAGATAGGCGCGCGAGGCGCTCTCCCGCATGCCGTTGTGGATCGTCGCGTCGAAATAGCCGAATCCGTCCTGCCGATAACCGTTGATGTCGGCGTTGATGTAATGCCCGCCGTCACGGGCGGCCTCGATGAAGCGCTGGTAAAGCGGGCTTTGCGGCTGCCCGCGACTGACGTGCAGCGGGCCGCTGTCGCCCCGGTACGGATCGCCGCCTTCCGAATAGCTTTCCGACCGGCGGAAATAGGGAAGGCAATGGCGGTAGCTCCACTCGTGCAGGCCCGGCTCTTGCGCCCAGCCGTCGAAGTCCATCGCATTGCCGCGCACATAGACCATGCCGTTGATGGTGGACGAGCCGCCCAGCGCCTTGCCGCGGAAGAACGGGATGCGCCGTCCGTTCAACTCCGGCACCGGTTCGGACAGGAATTGCCAGTTATAGGTCGTGCCCTGCAGCGGATAGACCAGCGCGGCCGGCATGGTGATGCGGAAGTCCCAGCGCCGGTCGGGACCGCCGGCCTCCAGAACCAGCACCTTGACGGTCGGGTCCTCGCTCAGCCGGGCGGCAAGGACGCTGCCCGCCGAGCCGGCGCCGATGATGATGTAGTCATAGCGCTCGCGGCTCGACATGGGTTTGCCTCCCGTGCTCACGGCCTAGCGCGTGAGGACGCGGGCGTCCGCGCCGTTCCAGCCCAGCCAGACAGGCGCACCGACACCGATGTCGCGTGTGCCGGGCTGTTGCGCGCCCACCCTGGCGATGGTCGGCTCTGTCTGTCCCGCCAGCCGCACCAGGATGTGCTGGTCCTGACCATGATAGGCGACCTCTTCGATGACCCCCTGAAAGCAGTTCTCGAACGCGTCGTTCTTTGCGGGGGCGACACAGATGCGCTCGGGCCGGATCGAATAAGCCACAGCCCCGGAAGCGGGCAGGGTGCTGGTCAGTTCGCCCAGCCCGGCCACGCTCACCTTGCCCCCGCTCGCGACTCCCTCGAAAAAGTTCGTCTTGCCGACGAAATCGGCCACGAAGCGCGAGACCGGCATCTCATAGAGCTCGGCCGGCGTGCCGATCTGCTCGATTTGGCCGGCCCGCATGAGCGCGATGCGGTCGGCCATCACCAGCGCTTCTTCCTGATCGTGCGTCACGATGATGAAGGTGATGCCCATCTCATGCTGGAGCCGCTTGAGTTCGAGCTGCATCACCTCGCGCAGCTTCTTGTCGAGCGCGCCGAGCGGCTCGTCGAGCAGGAGCACACGCGGGCGCATGACCAGCGCGCGGGCCAGTGCCACGCGCTGGCGCTGGCCGCCGGAGAGCTGGTTGGGCTTGCGCCGGGCGTAATCGGTGAGATGCGTCGTCTCCAGGATGGCGCCGACCCGCTGGCGGATCTCGTCCGCCGGCAGCCGCGCCATCTCCAGGCCGTAGCGCACATTCTGCTCGACGCTCAGGTGCGGGAACAGCGCGTAGGACTGGAACATCATGTTGACGGGGCGCCGACGTGCGGGGATGCCGATCAGGTCCTTGCCATCCAGCAGCATCTGGCCGCTGGTGGGATCGGCAAAGCCCGCCATGATCCGCAGGAGCGAGGTCTTGCCGCAGCCCGAAGGGCCGAGCAGGGCGAAGAATTCGCCCTCGTTGAAGTCGACGCTGATGCCGTGAAGGACCGTCAGCGCGCCGTAGTTGAGGACGATGTCCTTCATCTGGATGACCGGCGTGGTCGACATGGTCAGTTCGTTCCCTGCCTGTTGAAACGCTGCGCGAGAAGGACCAGCAGGAAGCTGAAGCCGATGATGCAGGTGCCGAGCGCGTTGATTTCCGGCGTCACCCCGAAGCGGATCATCGAATAGATCAGCATCGGCAAGGTCTGCGACGAACTGCTCGGCCCGGCGGTGAAGAAGGCGATGACGAATTCGTCGAAGGAGAGGGTGAAGGAGATCATGGCGCCGGCGACGACGCCGGGCGCGATGATCGGGAGCGTCACCCTGCGAAAGGTGGTGAGCCGCGAGGCGCCCAGATCGATCGAGGCCTCGACCAGCGCATGGTCGAAGCCGTTCAGCCGGGTGCGGACCACGGCGCACACGAAGGCGATGCAGAACACGATGTGGGCGATGATGATGGAGTGCAGGCCGAGCGTGAACTTGATGGCGGTGTAGAAGCCCAGCAGCGCCACCGCGAAGACGATGTCGGGAATGATCATCGGCATGAACAGGATGGCGTCGATCTTCGCCGAGGGGCGCATCCGTTCGATGCCCATCGCCAGCAGCGTGCCGAACACCGTCGCCACCAGCGTCGCCACGGTGGCGACCACCACGGTGTTGAGCGTGGGGTAGAGCATCTTCTTGTTGGCGAACAGCGTGGCATACCATTTGAGCGAGAAGCCGCCCCAGACGGTGGGCAGGCCCGAGGCGTTGAAGCTCAGCACCACCAGCACGACGATCGGCCCGTAGAGGAACAGGAAGGTCAGCAGCAGGTGCAGGGTGAGCGGCAGGCTGTTGCGGCGCATCAGGCCTCCACCTTCTCGATCTTGCGGATGCGGTGCGACAGTGTGGTCTGGATGACCAGAAGCACCATCATGATGGCGATGAGCGACAGCGACAGCGCCGCGCCGAACGGCCAGTCGCGGGCGGAGGTGAACTGGTCGTAGATGACGTTGCCGACCATCTTGACCTGGCCGCCGCCCAGCAGGTTGGGCGTGATGAAGTTGCCGATCGACAGCACGAAGACGAAGACCCCGCCGGCCACCACGCCCGGCATCGTCAGCGGCAGCGTCACGCGCAGGAAGGTGCGCCACGGCGCGGCGCCCAGATCCTCGCTCGCCTCCAGCACTTCCGGGTTCAGCCGCTGGATCGAGGAAAACACCGAGAGGATGACGAAGGGCAGGTAGTTGTAGACCAGCCCGACGACGATGGCGGACTCGGTATAGAGAATGTCGAGCGGCGCATCGATGATGCCGAGGCCGCGCAAGCCCTCGTTGATCACGCCGGTTCGATTGAGCAGCACGATCCAGGCATAGGTTCGGATGAGATAGTTCGACCAGAACGGCAGAATCACGAAGAAGAGCGCCGGCAACTGCCATGTGCCGGGCAGCCGGGAGATGGCGTAGGCCGCGGGATAGCCGATCACCAGCGAGACCAGGGCCGCCAGCAGCGCGATCCGCGCCGACGTCAGGAAGATCTCGATATAGACCGCGTCGAATACCCGAACGAAATTGTCGAGCGAGAAGGTGGGCACCACCCCGCCATAGACGCCGCGCGTCATGAAGGCATAGGCCAGAACCAGCGAGCACGGCAGCAGCAGGAACACGCCGAGCCAGGCCGCGCCCGGCAGGATCAGGAGGAAATTCGTCGCCCTGGATTTCATTCCGACATTGGCTCCCGGGGTCCATCGTCCAGACATGCGGGGTCGCGATCCCGATGCGCCGGTGCGGTCGCGGCGAATTGCTAGACTGACCTTTCAGAAAATAATACTCGCCGGACAAAAAATGGGAAGTGCCTTTTTTGCGGGCGTGGCGCCGGATCGGCCTGCGGTTCCCGGAAGGCACCGGCTTCCTGGTCGGCGCGCGCGGGGGCGATGCGTTCCAGGCGGATCCTGCGTCAGACTGTTCGGTATCATTATTTGACGTATCAGGATTTTTTGTTACCCTTTCGGATATCCGTCATCGAGCCTCGCCACGGCGTGCTGGCGTGATGATCCCAGCCTTCCTCCTCATGCGCGTCGCAAAGGGGTTCCGTCGTGTCTCGTCGCATCAATTTCATCAACCCGTTCGGCACGACCGCCTATGACGGGCTCATCCACGAGACGCTGTCGCACTACTGCATGGCCGGCACGACGCTGGACGTGACCCATCTCGATGCCGTCCCGGCGGACATGGATTACTTCTATCCCAAGCATTTCGTGGAGATGGCGCTGTTCGAGGCGGTGCAGCAGGCCGAGGAAGCCGGCTATGACGCGGTCATCAGCGGCTGCTGCTACGATCCCGGCGTGCGCGTGGCGCGCGAACTGACCGACATGCCGGTGATCGGCCCGATGGAAGCCTCGCTCCAGCTTCTCGCCTATCACGGCCGGACGGCGGTCATCGTCACCGACCATGTGAAGGCCTGCTCGCTGATGAAGGACAATGCGCGCCTGTCGGGCGCCGGCGATCTCATCGTCGGCTATGACGTCATCGACTGGTATGTCCGCGATATGGTGAAGGACACCGAGGCGGTCGCCGCCGACGTCATCGAGGTCTCGCGCCGCGCGGTGGAGCGGACCGGAGCCGAGGCCGTCATCCTCAACTGCACCATCATCGCGGCCGCCTATCAGAAATACCTGATGAACGGCGGCACCCCGGCCGAGGTGCCGGTGCTCAATCCCAACCTGATGGCGCTCATGATGGCCGAGGTCACGGCGCATATGCGGCAGGGCGGTATCCTCCAGCTCTCCCGCGCCGGCTTCTACGGCCAGCCACACGACGCCCATTTCCAGAGCATCAGCCGCCAGACGCGCGAGGCGTGGAACGCCACGCTGCCCTCGCGCAAGCAGTCCTTCTGACGGCAGGCCTTCTGACGGCAGGCCGGCTTCAATCCGCGAGCACCCGCCGACGCCGCGCGCGTGTGTCGCTCACCAAGGGATGATCATGACCAAAAGCACCCCGTCGCATTGGATCACCTCAATCAGCGATATCGCCGACGAGGACATCTACATTCGCGGCTACGCAATGCAGGAGCTGGTCGGCCGGCTTTCATTCTCGGGCATCGCCTTTCTCCTCTTGCGCGGACGGGTTCCCTCACCGGGCGAGGCGAAGATGATGGATGTCATCCTCTGCTCGATCCTCGACTACGGCCTGCAGAAATCTGGCACGCTCGCCGCGCGGGCCGTGGTGTCGGTCAATCCGCGGATGACGGCCGGGCTGGCGGCCGGCGTGCTGGGCGCCGGCGACTATGCCGTCTCGCCGGAGGCGACCGGCGTGTTCATCGGCAAGACGCTGGCGCTGTGGAAGGCGAGTACCCAGGATCTTGACGCCTTCGCGGAGAGCCATGTCTCCGAGCTGCGTGCGGCCAAGAAGCGGGTGCCCGGATTCGGCCATCCGGTGTTCCGCCATGTCGACCCCCGCTCGGAGAAGCTGAAGGGTTTCGCCCGTGAATTCGGCGTCTGGGGCGAAGCGAACGAGCTTTACGAAGCCGTGCACCGTGCCTTTCAGCGCGCAGCCAACAAGCCGGACCTCGTGCTGAACGACGTTGGCATGCTCGCGTCCATCATGGTGCAGATGGGCTTCACCCCGCAGGAGATGGAAGGCATCGCGGTCCTGTCGACCTTCCCCGGCCTCATCGCCCACATTTCCGAGGAGCTTCAGTCCGGCGCGATCAATCGCATCGTGCCCGACAGCCACGTCGACTACGCGCGGACACGCCGGGTGCTGGCGGACGATCTGGCCGCGGCCGGCTGGTGAGCGCCGGTATCCGCAATGTTGGGATGGAAGGCACCATGAAGATACTCGTGCCGGTAAAGCGGGTGGTCGACCACAACGTCAAGATTCGTGCGAGGCCCGACGGCTCCGGCGTCGAACTTGCCAATGTGAAGATGTCGATGAACCCGTTCGACGAGATTTCCGTCGAACAGGCGTTGCGACTGAAAGAGGCGGGCAAGGCGAGCGAGGTCGTGGTGGTCTCCATCGGCCCGGCCAAAGCCGAGGAGACGCTTCGCACCGCGCTCGCCATGGGTGCGGATCGGGCGGTCCTGGTCGAGACGGATGCATCGGTCGAGCCGCTCGCCGTCGCCAAGATCCTGCGTGGCGTCGCCGAGGCGGAGCGGCCGGGCCTCATCCTCGTCGGCAAGCAGGCGATCGACGATGATTGCAACCAGACCGGCCAGATGCTGGCCGGGCTGCTTGGCGTGGCGCAGGCGACTTTCGCCTCGAGGGTCGAGATCGAGGATCAGACCGCCCGCATCACCCGCGAGGTCGATGGCGGGCTGCAGACGATCGAGGTGACGCTGCCGGCCGTGGTCACCGTCGACCTGCGGCTGAACGAACCGCGCTACGCCTCGCTGCCGAACATCATGAAGGCGAAGAAGAAGCCGCTGGAGCGCAAGACGCCGGCCGATTTCGGCGTCGACATCGCACCTCGCCTGCGCGTGCTGTGGACGGAGGAGCCGGCCGGCCGAGGTGCCGGCGTGAAGGTCGCCTCGGCGCGCGAACTGGTGGCGGGCCTGCGAAACGCCGGCGTCGTGTGACGTTGCGGCGCAAGAGACGAAGGAACCCATTCGATGCCCATTCTCCTTCTCGCGGAACATGCCGGGCGTAGCCTGTCGGACCAGACGGCCAAGGCGCTCACGGCGGCACTGAAGATCGCCGGCTTCTCCGGCGCCGAGATCCACGTTCTTGTCGCCGGCGCGGATGCCCGGCCCGCGGCGGAGGCGGCGGCGCGGCTGGCAGGGGTGACGAAGGTGCTGCTGGCGCAGGACGCCGCCCTCGCCCACCAACTCGCGGAACCGCTGGCCGATCTCCTCGTCGCGCTGGCCCCGGCCTATGATGTCATTCTCGCTTCGGCCACCGCGTCCGCCCGCAACGTGCTGCCCCGGGTCGCGGCGCGGCTCGACGTGATGCAGGTGTCGGACATCGTCGAGGTGGTGTCGGCGGATACGTTCAAGCGGCCGATCTATGCCGGCAATGCGATCCAGACCGTGCAGTCGAGCGATGCCACCCTCGTGATCACCGTGCGCGCCGCCTCGTTCGCGGCGGCGGCCGAGGGCGGGACCGTGCCGATCGAGGCAATCGCCGGTGGGACATCGACCGGCCTGTCGCGCTTCCTCTCCGATGCACTCGCCGTGTCCGAGCGTCCCGAACTGGCCTCGGCGAGGCGGATCGTTTCGGGCGGGCGGGCCCTCGGTTCGGTGGAAACGTTCCGCGATGTCATCCTGCCGCTTGCCGACACGCTGGACGCGGCGGTCGGCGCCTCGCGCGCCGCGGTGGATGCGGGCTATGCCCCGAACGACTGGCAGGTCGGCCAGACCGGCAAGGTGGTGGCGCCCGAACTCTATATCGCGGTCGGCATTTCCGGTGCCATCCAGCATCTCGCCGGGATGAAGGATTCAAAGGTCATCGTCGCCATCAACAAGGATCCGGAGGCGCCGATCTTCCAGGTCGCCGATTACGGCCTCGTCGGCGACCTGTTCGAGGTCCTGCCGGAGTTCGACAGGGCGCTTCGGAGTTGACGGCCATGGGCGCGGAAGACGACGTGAAGGCGGGCCGGCCGCTGCGCCTGTGGGGCGGCCGCGTCCTGCCCGAGTGGCTGGACTACAACGGCCATATGACCGAGCACCGCTACCTTCAGGTCTTCGGCGAGGCGTCGGATGCCTTCTACGGCCTGGCCGGCGTGGACTTCGCCAATGCAGCGGAGGGCGCGTACTTCACGCTCGAAACGCATCTGCGCCATGTCGCCGAGTGCAAGGTCGGAACGGTGCTGCGCGCGGATACCCAGGTGCTGGCCTATGACGAGAAGCGCCTGCACCTGTTGCATCGCCTTTTCGACGCCGACGCCACTCTTCTCGCCACGGGCGAACATCTGTCGATCCATGTCCGCCGCGGAAAGTCCGCGCCCGCCAGCGAGGCGATGCTGGCGGTGATCGCGCGGGTGTTCGAGGTTCAGAAGAGTCTACCGATGCCCGAGCGCGTCGGCACCGTGCTGACACGCCCGCTTGCCTATCATCGCGCATAAGGCTGGCCGTCCGGAACGCGATCATCTGCGCGTCCTGCACCGCGCCTGCCGCCATCCCCAGGGGGCTCTGCCATGCAATCGACCTATGATTTCATCGTCGTCGGGGCGGGATCCGCCGGCGCGGCGCTCGCCGCCCGCCTGAGCGAGCCGTCTTCCATTTCCGTCCTGCTGCTGGAGGCCGGGCCGGACGATCGCAGCTGGAAGATCGACATGCCGCTCGCCGTCGATCGGTTGCTCAATTCGACGCAATACAACTGGCGATTCGAGACCGAGCCCGAGCCGCATCTCGGCGGCCGGCGCATCGGCCAGCCGCGCGGGCGCGTCATCGGCGGCTCGTCCTCGATCAACGGCATGGTCTACACACGGGGCAATCCTCAGGATTACGAGGAATGGCGCGATGTGCACGGCTGCACCGGCTGGGGCTATGCGGACGTTCTGCCCTATTTCCGGCGGATGGAGACGGCGCCGGGTGGCGCGAACCGCTACCGAGGCGGCGAGGGGCCGATCCGGGTGACGAAGCCCGATCTCTCGGCCCACCCGCTCAATGCGGCGTTCCTCGCCGCCGGTCGGGAACGCGGCTATCCGATCAGCGACGACTACAACGGACCGCAGCACGAGGGTTTCGCGGCGGGCGAACAGTCGATCTGGCAAGGCCGGCGGCAGGGCACGGGGCGGGCCTATCTCACCCCCGAGGTGCGGGCGAGGCATAACCTGACCATCGTTCCGGGCGCTACCGTCGAAAGGGTCCTGTTCGCCGGACGACGCGCCATTGGCGTCGCGTTCAACCGCCAGGGAAAGCGGCAGGACGCGCATGCTGGGCGCGAAATTGTCCTGTGCGCCGGGGCCGTGGGCTCGCCCCACCTGCTCAAGCTGTCCGGCGTCGGCCCGGCCGAGGAATTGCGGCGCTTCGGCGTCGACGTGGTGCTCGACAATCCCATGGTCGGCGCCAACCTGCAGGATCATCCCGACTTGCAGGTGCAGGTCGCCTGCACCCGCCCTGTCACCTTGCGGCGCCACGCAAAATGGCCGGGCCGCCTGTTTGTGGGTCTCGACTGGTTCCTGTTCCATCGCGGCGTCGCTGCAAGCAACCAGTTCGAGGCCGCCGCCTATCTGCGCACGCGGGCGGGGCTGCGCAAGCCGAACATCAAGCTCGAATTCTTCCCGTTGGCGATCTCGCACGCCAGCTACAAGCCTTACGCGATCGATTCCTTCCAGATCCACATGACCATGTTGGACGCGGCCTCGCGCGGCGAGGTCCGGCTGACGTCGGCCGACCCGGCACAGGCCCCGCTATTGAGCGTGAACTACCTCGCCGATGACGGGGACCTGCGAACCTTCCGGGAGGCGGTGGCGATCACGCGCGAGATCGTCGCCGCACCGGCCTTCGACGGGTTTCGTGGCGTGGAGATCGATCCCGGCGCGGCGGTGACGAGCGAGGCGGCGCTGAACGACTGGATGCGCAGCCGGGTCTACACGGCCTATCACCTGAGCTGCAGCTGCCGCATGGGACCGGAAGGGCGGGGTGTGGTCGGGACGGACCTGCGCGTGCACGGCCTTGAGGGGCTGCGCATCGCCGATGCCTCGGTCATGCCGCATGTGGTGAGCGCCAACACGAATGCGACGACCATCATGATCGGCGAGCGCGCCGCCGACTTCTGCCTCGCGCGCGCGCCGCTGCCCCCCGACGATGCGCCCTTCTGGGTCCATCCGAACTGGCGGACCAGCCAACGCTGAGCCCCGGGGGGCGGGCCTTCGCTCGCCTATCTCTGGAACCGCATCAACGCGCGAAAATGGGCTTTGAGGCGTTCCACACCTTCCTGGCATTGCGGAATTCGGCGTCGAAATGCCCGGTCGGCTTCATGTAGAAGCCCTGGCGCGCAACGAAGTACCCGCCGCTCCGATGCAGGTCGGCGAGGCCTTCGGCCATCTTCAGCGCCATGAGGTTGGGGTTGATGATCGGCACCGCGGAAGGCTCGCCACCCTCCATGAGATATTCCTGGTAGATCGCGGCGATGATCGTGCAGCCCATGATCACCGTCTCGGCGCCGAAGCGCTGCGCGGCCTCGCGCGACAGGCGCACCACGTCGTCGGCCACGGCGCGGCGATCATTGATCATGTCCTTGACGAACCAGTCGATGGCGTCGACGCCGCGCACCGTGTGGCCCTGTCCGTTCAGTCGCGCCTCGTCCTGGATATAGGGGACGGCCTTGCGATGGTCGGTCAGCACCATGGTCGAATGGCCGTAATAGGCCGCCATCTGGAAGGACGCCTCGAGCGGGCCGACGACGGGAATGTCGACCAGCTCCCGCGCCACGCGTACGCCCGGATCGTACAGGCACCCGACGATCACCGCATCGTAGCCCTGCTCCTCCGACACCATGACCGCCTCGAATAGCGACTGTTCGATCAGGTGCTTGGAATAGAAGAAGTCGATGTCCGTGGGGCAGTTCTCGAGATGGGTCACCGCCAGCTCGGTATCGCTCGCGCAATAGTGCGACAGCGTCTTGCGGATGATGTCGTCATAGGCCGACGAGCCGAACGGGTTGATGAAGTTGATGCGTTTGACCATTGGCTGCTCGTCGGTTCGACTGACAAGATGATAAAAATGACCAGTGAGTATGTTGGCGCTTGTCCCCCGGTGTCAAGCGTGACCAGGCATGGGGCGATGCCATCCGCGAGGGCGCGGCGTTCTTGACGCGCCGGCATGACGCGCCTAACATACTCAAAGGTCAATTTTACGTTCTTAGTAGTTTGTGCGCTCAGGCGCAGCCGGGATGCCAACGCCGTGAAAACCGCCATTACCGAAATGTTTGCAATCGAAGCGCCGGTCTTCGCCTTCAGCCACTGCCGCGATGTGGTCGTCGCGACGTCGAAGGCGGGTGGCTTCGGCGTGCTCGGCGCGGCATGGATGACGCCGGAGCATCTCGAGCAGGAGCTCAAGTGGATCGACGACCATATCGACGGCAAGCCCTACGGTGTCGACATGGTCTTTACCTCCACCGCCTCCGATATTTCCGGCAGCAAGAATCCTCGGGAAATCCTGCCTAGGGAGCAGGTTGACTACATCAACGGCCTCATGACCCGCGATGGCGTTCCCGAGCTGCCCCAGGAAGAGGTCGACGGCTGGTACCAGGACTATGCCGCCAATCTCAGCTTCACCCAGCCGGAAAGCGAAGCGCTTTTCGAGGTGGCGATGCGCCATCCGGTGAGGTTCGTCGTCAGTGCGCTCGGCATTGCCCCGCCCCATGTCATCCAGCGAGTCCATGACGCGGGTCTGAAGTTCGGCGCCTTGGTGGGTTCTGCGCGGCAGGCGCAGAAGCAGGTCGAGGCCGGTGTCGACGTCATCGTCGCGCAGGGTACGGAGGCCGGCGGCCACACCGGCGACGTCGCCTCCATGGTGCTCTGGCCGGAGGTCGTCGATGCCGTGGCGCCGGTGCCGGTGCTGGCGGCCGGGGGCATCGGCCGCGGCCGTCAGATGGCGGCGGCGCTTGCACTCGGGGCGGAAGGAATCTGGTGTGGAACCATCTGGCTCGGCACGGTCGAGAGCGAGCTGGCCCCCGACATGCGCGACGTGCTCTATGCCGCCCGCTCGGCCGATGCCGTCATCACCTACGGCTACACCGGAAAGCCCTGCCGCGCCCTGCGCAGCAAGTTCACCGAGGCGTGGGCCGCGCAGGAGGCCCCCGAGCCCCTCAAGGTTCCCTATCAGTCGATCCTGTCGGGAGAACCTTTCCGCCGGGCGGAACGCGCGCATCGCAAGGACTGGATGACCTATGCCGCCGGCCAGGTGGTTGGCCAGGTGAACGAGCCGAAGACGGTGAAGCAGGTCATGTACGACATGCTGAACGAATATCTTGAGACGACCGAAAAGCTGAACACGATTCTTGAGGCGTGAAGGAGCAGGGCCGCGGTCCGGGGCCGTTCCAAACTCCTCATGTCAGGCAGGAGTAAGCTCCCGTCCACGATCGACTATAGCCCGATCGGACCTTGAGCATCGTAGTTGCGGGGCAAGGATCGATCGTCCGTTCGCCACCGACGATCGAGTGAGTGCTCCTGACCTAAAGCAGGCGAGTCGGGAAAAATCTCCGCGCAGGAATACGGGAGGGTTCGGATGGGCCGTTTCGTGGAAGGCGCGGATCGATCCCAGCTCTGCCGCCTGCCCCGGTGTCTCGACGACTGGGTGGAGGAGAACCACCCGGTTCACGTGATGGAGGCCTTCGTCGATGCGCTTACGTGCCAGGTCTCGGCTTCGGCGGCGCGCTGCCGGCGAGCACGGGGCGGCCGGTCGACCATCGACGCACCCGACCCGTCGATGCGGCAATCACCCGACCCGCATTTCTCTCTCACCGATCCCGACGCTCGCTCGGTGGCGACGAGCGGCCGGGGCTCCGGCGTCGTGGGCACACTGTGCAGGTCGCCGTCGAGGCGAAGCATGGGATCGTGACCCACGAGGTCGCCAACATCGGCAACGACGGCGCACAACTGGCGCCCATGGCCAAGGCGGCGCAGCCGACGCTCGGTGCCGATGAACTCCATGTCATCGCACATCGCGGCTACTTCGACGGCGAGCGGATCAAGGAATGCGTGGATGCCGGTCTCACCGTGACGCTGCGCAGGTCGCAGACATCGGGCGCGAAGGCGTTGGAACGCTGCGGCAAAGCAGGACTTCGTCTATCTCCCTGACAAGGATGCGTATCGCTGCCCGACGGGCGCTGTCCTGACCTACCACTTGAGCACTGTCGAGACGGCTATGGACTTGCGGCGCTAGGGGTCGACGGCCGCCTGCCTCGCCTGCAGGATCAAGACGCAATTCACCACCGCCAAAGAGCGCCGGATCACGTGCTGGGAGCATGAGCATCTATGCTGGCCAGGGCCGACGCCGACTATGCGAGCAAGGTCGCAACTCTGACCCAGGCGCTGAACCGGCCAGAGGAGAGGCCACAGGCAACGGAAGCTTTGCGGCTGCTGATCGATCGGATCGTGCTGACGCCCGGCAATGAACGAGGCGAGATGTTCGCGGCGCTGCACGGCGAACTGCGCACCATCCTCGAATGGACCGAGCGCCAGGCCATCGGAAAGACCATTAAAGCAACAAAACCCGCAGCCGAGGCTGCGGGTTTGTCGGTATCAGTGGTTGCGGGGGTGCGCAGTCACCGATACCGACACTCACTGGAAGCGGCGGTGTAGCGGTATGGAAAGCTGGGCATGAGGCTGCGTTGCCCAACTATTCGCCCCACAACGATTCCTGGATCAGTAGCGGTCCGCCGCGCACGCCATGGGATATGCAGAGGCGTCTTGGGAGCGGCGCGATGGTGGTCTTGGCCGTGACCGAATGGCCCTGAGTACGGCCTGGATCCTAGGCAGAGCCAATCATCGGCGTCGCCGTTCTGGTCGAATCTGACCCAAAGCGGCCTTCCCGACACGCCGTTGCGAACGCCCGCTTTGCGCCCTCAAAGCAGCCGTTCGTTCAGGTTTAACGGGTCGGCAGCTACGCCTCCCAGATCCCGGCATTTCGAAGTCGGCGCAGCCAGTCTAGAAGCGTGCCTGGCATCACACAGGGCGTCCGCTCCGCCGTCGAACGCTGCCCACCTAGCGTCGACGGCAACGGCTTCGTCGCAACGGTGCGTGCCGCGCTTCCGAAAAGAGCGGGGATCGCCCCAACGCAACTGGTGCAGCTATGCGCAGCCTTCGCCGACACCGCCGAGCCGGACCGCTGGCATCGCCGATGCTGACCGAACCAAGCTCAGCGGATGCGGCTACGGACCTGTTCTAGAAAGTTCTCCCAGAAGTAGCCGGCCGCCCCATCGGCATCGAGAGGCCCTCCGGCCCGCTGTCGGAACATCGCGTTGCCGGCGCCGAAGGCGAGACCCTGCGGCGTATCTTCGATCGGCAGCCAGTCGTTCATCGAATTTCGCGTGCTGGTGGCGGTGTCGTAGCTGAGGCAAAGCGCATTCCGCCACATATCGCCCCCATGCCATATGCTCACCTGGCCGACGCGCTTGCCGCCAAGGTAGACGCTGGCCGCGAACGATCGGCTGTCGATCCGCTCGAAGTCGGTATCGATGCGGGCGTCCGACGCCTTCAACTCGGCGAGCTTCTCCTCGAACAGCGCAGCCGTCGTCATATAACCGGTGCGGAGAAAGCGATCGCGGTCGAGGTCGGTTGGTTTTGCAGCAATACCGAGCAGGCTGGCAGAACCGGTTCGAGGGAGCCGTGCCGCGGCATCATTCGTCGGCGCACTGCCGGCTTCGTCCTGTATTCCATTCCCGTTGTCCACCCTGAGCATGTCCCGGATAGCGCCAACCGCGTTGTCGAATGCGGTGTCGGTATCGGGCCAGCTGATGACCGCCTTGCCGTCCTTGGGCAGCGCGACAAACTCCGACAACGTCTTATCGCTCCCGATGGGCACGCCTTTCCATTGGCAAGGTCGCAAGATAATCGGGATCACACGCACCGTGCCGTCCCGCTGCCGCGCGAACGCCCGCAGCATCTCCTGTTCGTAACAATATTCAGAGGCGATGAAGTCCGCTGATACGAGCAGAATCACGATATCCGACGCCGCTAGCGCAGCTTGCACCGCCGGATCGAGATGTTCGCCCGGGCGAAGCAGCCCGTCATGCCAAAGGTGGATCAAGCCTTCGCGCCGCAACGGCGCGAGGTGACGAATGAGTTGCTCCTTCAGCGCGGTGTCAGCGTGGGTATAGGAAATGAAACCGGTTGTCATGACGGTGGCCTTATCGTGCCGGTCGTAGGGAACGACACGACGTTTTCTGGGAGGTGCGGCAGCAGCTGGCCGGTCAGGCGTGTGAACAGCTCAGGTGCCATGCCGAGATCGGACAGCAGGCGATGGAGACCGATACCTTCTCGTTTCATAAGCCACGCGATGGCCGAATTCAGCAACTCCGGCTCTTCGATGGCGATGTGATCATCATACCGCTCGGTCTTCGCCTGCCCGGTCTTCACTAGCTGGATATTGGCCGTTCGATATTGCGCAGCATCGATCAGTCCCAGATCGAATGCGCGTCGGGCGATCGCGCGAACCGAAACCTTCCAGCGCAGCTTCATCGCGAATAAGGCGTTCCAGTCGAGCACCCGTCGGGTCCGCGGGAACTCCCGTGCAAAGGCGGTGCGCGGGATCAAAAACGCACCAGCGAAGCGGTGAGCTTCTCCTTCAGTGACGCTGTCGCCCGTAATAATGCCCTGATGCATGACCAGATGTGCAGCCTCATGCGCGAGGTCAAAGCGTAATCGGGCACCTGCGGCCTTCGCTGTCGATCGAACCACGATCGGCCGACGCCGGGCCATCGACAACGCGTCAATGCGGTCGGTAAGATCATCGAATTGAACGACGACTGCGCCTGCATTTTCCAAGACGCGGGTCATGCTGGTGATCGGGCCGTCGAGACCAAGTCCCCAATGCAGTCGGGCGTCCGCGGCAACACTCTCGATCGCATCCGACGTTTCCGGGCGCGCGAATTCCGGAAAATTCACGTCTGGCAATCGCACAAGCGCTTCAAGCCCATTCACCAGCACCTCTACCGCTGTCCCCCGCGCCACAGCTTGGGCGACTAACCCCCGTGGGGCGCTCGCCAACCGACGAAAATGGCAATCTTCTTCACGCACGGGATTGACCGCCGGCGTCGAAAAAAAAAGCGGGAGTGACCGTCAGGACCGCGGCTAACGCATCCCGCATTTCGTCCGTCGGTTCTTTTGCACCGGTTTCAAGCCGTAATAGGAGAGTGCTGCAGACGGACTGAACGTCCTCCGCTGAGTCTTTGCGGCAGGGGCTGTTGGCTGAACGCAGGTCTGCTTTCTTAAGGTTGCCAGCCGAAACCTGCCAGTCCGCTCCCGGCCCCAAACCGACCACTCGTCGTCTGCGCAGCGAACGTCTGCCTCTCGCGCGTCGCGGTACATCGCGAGTATCCCTATTTTTCCAGGATGCTCTGCGCACAATCGGCCAAGGCGCGCGCCTTGGAGCTGGCGAGGCACCCCGTGTGATACGGCCCACAGATCGACGGGCGGCAGCGTCCAGTCTTCGAGCACCCGCCGGACTGCGCCGCTCTCCAGCTCAAGGGCGAACGTCCAGGCGGAGTCGAACGTCAGCCCTTATCGTCGAGCGCTGCCGCACGAATGCCCTCCGCAGCGTTCAACCGCACACGTCCTCTGACCAGGCTCGGCCGACTAACAGATCGAGAAAGACTGGCGCTCCTAGGCGAGGCTCCCAGCGAACCTTTCGGCGAGCCTCTTCGCTTTGAAGGCGTCGCCGACCCAGTCGATGAACACCCGGGACTTCGCGGGAAGCAGCGTGCGAGAAGGGTAGTAGATCGAGATCGCCCCTGCGTCGCAGTACCAGCGCGGCACGAGGCGGATGAGGCTGCCGTCCTCCAGCTCCGACAGCACATCCGGCACCACCAGCAGGGCGACGCCGAGGCCGAGCAGGGCCGCCTCGCGCATGGCGGCCGGCTCGTTGACGACGATGCTTTCACGCAGAGTCGCCAGGACCTCCTGACCAGCGACATCGCGCATGGTCCGGCGGAGGATCCGCCCGTTGCGCAGATTGCGCATGACGATGCCGTCGAGGTCGGCGAGCCCTGTCGGATCGGACGGCGGCACACGGCCGCGCATATAGGCCGGCGACGCCACGGCGACGAGGTGAGCCGGGGCCAGGGCACGGGCGACGATGCCGGGCGACAGCTCGAACCCGCCGCCAATGGCCGCGTCATAGCCCTCGGCGATCAGATCGACCGCCCGGTTCTCGAAATGCCATTCCGGCTTGATGCGCGGATAGCGGGCCATGAAGCCCGGCAGAAGCGGCATCAGGTAGGTGAGCCCGAAGGTCGGCGGCAGGCTGACCTTTAGCGTTCCGGCCGGCTCGGCGCCCTCAGTGGAAATACCGGCGATCGCCGCCTGCAACCCTTCGAGCTTGTCACCGATCGACTGCCGGAAGGTTTCGCCGGCCTCGGTCAGGGTCAGCCGGCGAGTGGAGCGGGTGAACAGGCGCACACCGAGATTGCGCTCCAGCATGGCGACGTTGCGGCTCACCGCAGCCGGCGTCAGCGACAGCCGGCGGGCGGCCTCCGAGAAGCTGCCATGCTCGGCACTGCGCATGAACGCTTCGAGATTGGCGAGGGTCTCCATGTGCTTACTTTCAACAATCACTTGCCAATCTGTCAAACTATTCAGGACTAATGGGTTGGGAATTTTCCCGCCATCTTCACCTCAACGAACATCAACGGAGTGAAGATGATGCCCCGCCTTTCCCACCCGCTCACCGGTAAGGTGGCGCTCGTCACCGGCGGCTCGCGCGGCATCGGCGCGGCGATCGTGCGCCGCCTTGCCGAGGACGGCGCCGATGTCGCCTTCAGCTACAGCGCCTCACCGGAGCGGGCGCAGCAGGTTGTCCGCGCGGTGGAGGCGCTCGGCCGCCGGGCGGTCGCCATAAAAGCCGACCAGGCGTCGCCCGCCGACGTTCAGGCGCTTGTGCGTGAGGCGCACGCCGCACTCGGTCGGCTCGACATTCTTGTGAACTCGGCCGGGGTTTTCGTCACGGGCAGGGTCGATGACCCCAAGGTCGATCCCGCCGCCTTCGACCGCCAATTGGACATCAACGTCAAGGGCGTGGCCGTTGCGGTTCGGGCCGCCGTGCCGCTGATGTCCGATGGCGGGCGCATCATCTCGATCGGCACGACGGGCGCGGTCCACATCCGCTTCGCCGGTGCGGCCGACTATGTCGCGACGAAGGCGGCGGTCGCCGCCTATACGCGCGGCTGGGCCCGCGATCTCGGCCCCCGCAACATCACCGTCAATGTCATCCAGCCCGGCGCCATCGACACCGAGATGAACCCGCAGGACGGGCCGTTCGCGGAAACGCTGAACAAGCTGGCGGCACTCGGGCGCTATGGCCAGCCGCAGGATATCGCGGCGGCGGTCGCGTTCCTTGCCGGCCCGGACGCCGGGTACATCACCGGCGCCACGCTCAATGTCGACGGCGGCCAGTCCGCCTGATCCCAACCCGATTATTGGAGAACTGCCATGGCCTCCATCGGCATCATCGGCGCGGGCCAGATCGGCCGCGCCATCGCTACCGCCCTCGCGCGGCACGACATCGAGGCGACGCTGGCCAACAGCCGAGGCCCCGAGAGCCTGGCCGACATCGTTGCGGCACTCGGACCGAGCATCACCGCCGGCACCGTTGAGGAGGCCGCTGCCCGTGCCATTGTCTTCGTCGCGGTCAACTGGTCGAAGCTCCCGGCCGCGCTGGCGGGCCTGCCGGATTTCGGCGGCCGCATCGTGGTCGATGCGAACAACCCCATCGAGGCGCCGCTGTTCAAGCCGGTCGACCTCGGCAGCCGCTCGTCGTCCGAAGTGGTCGGCGACCTGGTGCCGGGCGCGCGAGTGGTGAAGGCGTTCAATCACCTTCGGCCGGATCTGGTGGCGGGCGATCCGGCCAGCGATGGCGGCCGGCGGGTGCTGTTCTATTCCGGCGATGACGCGCGGGCGAAGACGGAGATAGGGGCTATGATCGACCGGCTCGGCTTTTTCGGCATCGATCTCGGACCGCTCGCCCTCGGCAGCCGTCTGGTGCAGTTCCCCGGCGGCCCGCTGCCCGCCCTCAACCTCGTCAAGTTCGGCTGATCGCCCCTCAGACAGAAGGAACGCTCCCATGTCCATTCCGGAACCCGATTACGACCACCTGCTGCGTGCCAATCTCGCGCGCGTCTTCAACGAGCGCGATGCCGACAGGCGCGCGCAGGCGATCCAGGAACTCTTCGTCGCCGATCCCGTGATGTACGAGCCCGATGGCGTCGTCACTGGCCGGGAGGCGATCTCCGCCGTCGCCGGCAAGCTTCTGGATCAGTTCGGCCCCACCTTCCGCTTCACGCCGTCTGGTCGTGGTATCGGCCATCACGGGCTGGGCGTGCTCCGCTGGGAGGCTGGCCCCGAGGGCGGACCCATCGCCGTCACAGGATCGGATGCCGCCCAGATCGTCGACGGCAGGATCGCGCAGCTCTGGGTGCTACTGAACGAACCGGTTGTCCAATGAGGCCTGGGCGCGCACAGGACCTCCGGGTCTGCTTCATGGACGAAGTTCATCGTCCACTTCGGGGTAGTAAGCGGGCGTCGAGATGAGCCCGCTTTACATGGAAGCTATTCGATCCTCGGCACCCAAGGGCGGACCGACCGCAAACGGCCGCTGACCGGTTGTGGCTCGCGCGTTTCCTGCTTGGCCAATCAAGCCGAGGAGAACTCACATGGGCCATTCTCAGTATGATGATGCCAGCCGCGAGCGCGCAGCTTGCTCGGTCACTCCAAGATTGAGAACACCATCCGATATCCTGGTGTCGATATGGAGGATGCGCTGCTCCCGGCGGAGCGAACCGAAATCTGAATTCAAGCGGTCATCCGTCCGTCGCGGATGACCGATTAGAGGCGCAGGATATGCTGCCTGCCGGTCGGCCTTGCCAGCTGGACGGCGGCCTAAGGGGTGGAATCGCAGAAGTGCGGCCGTTCAGCAAATCCGAGAAGCAATGTCTTCGCAAGTTCCCTCGCCTGCGAGGCAAGTTCCTCATCCCGCAGTTCGCCGGCGGTCCAGAACGAGAGAACGCCGCGAAAGGCAAAGGCGAGCTGTTCCGGCAAACAGCGCAGCGCTTTCTCCTTGCCCGCCCCAGTCAAGCCTTCGCCGGGGCCTAGCGCCAGCGACCATAAGGTCGTGGAGTGCGCCAGGACCTTTCCGGGGGAAGGACCGGCCGTGCCGATCCAGCCCATCACAACTCGGTTTATCTCCGGTTCCTCCAGCATCACCTGGACCGCCGTGTCGATCGCCAACAACACCCTGTCGGCAGCATCGGCAGGCGGAGACATCTCGGCAAAGCGCTTGGCCATTGTATCGATCCGGCGCCCCGACAGGGCATGCATGAGCGCGGCCTTGCTCCCGAACTGATTAAACGGTGTCGCGAAACTCACCCCGGCTTCGGCGGCAAGGTCGCGCATCGAGAAATCGGCCTTGCCCCGACGGAGGAGTTGCTCCGCGGCGTCCATCACGCGCTGGCGAACCGGCTCGCCGCGCACGGCCGTCGGAGCTGCCTGGGTCTTGCTTCCTGCCATTTCTCTATCTATATCATGATATAGTTTCAATCATGGCCCAGAGCTATACCATGGCTTCCACCTCCAAGACATTTCTCATCACAGGCGTCAGTTCCGGCCTCGGGCGAGCCTTCGCCCTCGGCGCGCTTGAAACGGGCCACCGTGTGATCGGCACCGTGCGGCGGCGGGGTGATGCCGAGATCTTCGCCGCGCTCGCGCCCGATCGCGCTCACCCGGTCACGCTGGATGTGACCGATTTCGACGCTATCCCGGCGGCGGTCGCCGAAGCCGAACGGCAGGCCGGTCCAATCGACGTGCTGGTGAACAATGCGGGTTATGGACACGAGGGCGTGCTGGAAGAATCGTCCATGGACGATCTTCAGCGCCAATTCGCCGCCAACGTCTTCGGGCCTGTCGCGATGATCAAGGCGGTGCTGCCGGGCATGCGCGAGCGGCGTCGCGGCCACATCATCAACGTCACGTCCATGGGCGGTTTTATCACCATGCCCGGGATCAGCTTCTATTGCGGCAGCAAGTTCGCGCTCGAAGGGCTCTCCGAGGCGCTCGGCAAGGAAGTGGCGAGCTTCGGAATTCGGGTGACTGCGCTCGCGCCCGGTCAATTCCGCACCGATTGGGCCGGGCGCTCGATGGATCGCACGCCGCGCAGCATTGCCGACTATGACGCAGTCATGGACCCGATCCGCGCCGCACGACAGACCAAAAGTGGCAATCAACCCGGCGACCCGGGCAAGGCGGCCCAGGCGTTGCTCGCTCTGGTCGATGCCGAAAACCCGCCGGTGCGGCTGTTTCTCGGCGAGGACGCTCTGGGGCTGGTCGACCAGAAACTCGACCGCATGCGAGACGAAATCAGCGCATGGGAGGCACTTTCGCGCTCAACCAGCTTCGCCTAGTGAGCGATGGATCTATCGCAGCTTATGAAGGCACTCCGCGTGTCTTTCTAGGCTGCTATGGGGGCTTGCGGATCGGCTGCGTCGGACGGGAAGCACCGAAAGCAGCCGCCTTGTTGGGCGGGCTAGAGGTGAGCGCCCCGCGCTGCCCACGCCGTCATCTCCCCGTCGGCGATCGTCAACGACACGCGCCAGCGGTCGCTGCGGCGTAGAATGTAGACGTGTTCCCATTCCGCAATGAGCTCATGTCCTTCGCCAAGCATCCGGTAGGCCATGCGCGCCTCGGCCACGTTCGGGAAGAGTTCGGACGCCGAAAGCAACTGGCCTACAGGATGTAGGACACCCTGCGCTCGATAGAAGTCCATCAGCGTCACGCAGTGATCCCGAAACGTCTCGCGCGGCATGGCGAAGTTGCCGCTGGGCGATGGAAATAGTCCCACCGGTTCCCATAACTCGCTGAGCGCATCAGCATCGTGGCGGCCGAATGCATCCACATAGTCCCCGAAGAACGCTGCGATTTCGTCCTGAAAGGTCATGGTCGTCGTCCTCGTCGGTTCGTCCGGGAGCCGCATGTCAGGCTACGGCGACCGAAGGCAGGTCAACATCGGCCGCCTCGAGCTGCGCCTTGACGATGTCGTTGAACGCCATGGTGGGATTAGCTTCAGCGAGCATGCCGACCTTCATCCAGAACTCTGCTTGCGCGTTGATGGAGCGGCACATGACCGTGCTCGCGCGCCGAACCTGTTCGTGAAGATCGTCATCGATTTTGACGAGGCCCATGCTGCTTCCTTCCTCGAAATATACGAAACGTATATGTTTCATATATTCAAAGGTCAACCTATCTTTGGATGTGCACGTCCGCTGTCGGGCAGCCGCGAATCCTCGGGGATGACGTGGAAGGGGCGGCTGCAGAGCGCCGGCTATCGACACAGCGGCAGTCAAAACCGGACAGTACGCCACCAGCCCCATTGCGGCGTTGCGCTGGTGATGGGATCTCCCGCGGCGATGACCGGCAGGGGGTGGGAAGCCGAATGGCGGGTTTTAGGGAGCAACTCTAGAGAGCTGCCATTCGCTTTTTCACGCAACTTTACAGGCAAGCAGAAAGTGGAGCTTTCCTCAGAGACGCCAGCGAATCGTGCAGAGACGCCTATTTTGCTCGATGGTGCTCGATGGCCGCCACGATCCTCTCTAACAGTAGATCGAACCCCGAAAAATCGATGTTGCCGGCATTGGGCTTCACTACCGAGTTGGCGAAGACCTCCTTGCTGTACTCAGTTTCAGGGTTGATTGTATTCGAGCAATTGAATTTCTTACCATTGAGTTCAATATTCAGCCAGACGTCAGGGAACAGGGACTCGATTGCACTCTTGCCTCCTGCCTCCGGTGTCTTCACCACATACAGATTTTGGATTATGTGGTAGAAGTGGGCGGTGGTCTTCACGTCGATCTTGACCTTGAAGTTGTCCCAGATCGTGCTAGCAACCGACGCGAGACCATCATCATTGTCGAGAACGAGGATTACGGGGTGCGCCAAGGGGGTATGTGCAATGGCACGCGGATCATTCTTGGACGGTTGAAAATTCCGCCGATAGTCCAGCGGAATGGACCTCAGGTTGCCACTGCCGCCGCCGCTGAGGTCCAATATCTCATGAGCGAGCCCCCCATAGTTGAAATACCGGACAGCGTGCTCAAAACGGCCGGCCGTCTTTGCCCCCAGTACGGGATGAAATGCAGTTCTGGCCTTGACGGCCTCCCTGAGATAGACTGGATCTGTCTTGCCTTCTGTCACGATCAGCGGCGCTTGGAGGGCAACGAAGTATTTGTAGAACAGGAACCTGCGATAGAGGCTCCGGATGGCTCGAGGTTTGATCCGTTGTTCTCTGACATCGCGCCGGTCTTCGGTCTGCGTGACGGCGTAGATGTGCCCCAGTACCCCCTCAAGCGGATTAAGATTGCTTGTGAGATCAGGCTCGGGCGCCGATGCTTTCATTGAGGTAAAGTATTGCCCGCTTGAAAAAAGGGCGTCACACATGGCGCGCGCGTTGCGGTAATATTCGCTTGGGATGTTAACCTTCTCATTGACGACGAGGCCCGTCACCGTCTGCCGGCTACCACGGAACTGCACCCTAGTCTTCGCAGGATTCACGGCGAAGCCCGACGCCGTGATCTTGCCCAGCAATTCATCGCTCAGGTGCCAGATCGTTGCATCTGTGGGATCCTGCGAAGCAAGACCCGCGGGGAAGTCCTTCTGGCTCGTTGAGAAGGTAATGTCATCGGCATAGCGACTATAGGTGACGCCGTATTTCTTGGCAAGGCGCACAAGTCGCATATCAAGCACTTGGCCGATGAGTTCCGCGATAATCGGTGAGCAGGGGCTACCCTGTGGAAGGGCCGTGCCATCACAGGCAATCTGCGCAATCGTAGTCGCTACTTCCGGCTGCAGGGCAAATGAGTTGTCCTTCAGAAAGAAACCGCGAACGCGACCGAAATTGAACGATGGAAAGTAATCCGCCAGATCGAGATTGAGCACCCATTTGCGACGCTTGTGCCGCGTGGCGTTGTCTGCGATCCATCGGTCACGCCGGAAACCAAAGGAAAGGGGTTTGGCATCCCGCTCTTTCTCGATCTCATCCAGGCATGCGTATAGCAGATGGGAGAGATGTGATTGCAGCTTTTTCAGCTTGGCATCAGGAGCCTTGATGGTCCGTTTACCGCCGGACTTCTTGTCGATTTCAAAGTTGGTGTAACGGTCTTTGGCGGGGGGGTGGTAAATGATCGCCGTGAGCGCACTCGGCTTGTAGCCCAGGACTGTCGCAAGCTCTTTTCGGTCTTTCGCAGCTTTAAGCTTTTCCAGTTGGGACATGGAAACTCACAGGCAATAAAGGCTTACGGGCACTCTTACGCGATCGTCACGCCGACAAGCCATTCCGCCCAAATCGGCAATACGTTCCATGGTAGCACAAGCGCTCCCCTGGCATTGGTACATATGTCTCGAAACCGGACAACAATTCTGCCCGTAAGCCACCGACTCTACTAGGGCAAAACTTGGGTAATGTAAATACGGGTTCCCGATTGAAGTCATACCGCAATCGATGCACCGGTCTCCTATGCGGTTCTGCCGCATTCGCCGCTACGCTGCGGTGCGCCAAGATAGCTGAGCGGCAGATTTCGGGCGGAGAAGTAAGCATTCCGAACGACCGTAATGATGTCGGCTGCAGAATGGCGGCTATCTGCGCAGTGGCAGCCAAGACCGGTCTGCTCCCGGCCCCAAACCGGCCATTCGTCGTCGTCGCAGCGAACTTCTGCTTCTGGCGCGCTACGCCCATTCAGACGTTATTCGATCACGGCTCCCAACTCGGCGGACTTCCGATAGAAGCCCGCAATGCCTCGGTGAAGGCGCGCACCTTCGCGCTCGGCTGCGGCAGAGCACGCAACAGATAGATTCCTGACGAGTCGTCGTTCCATGGCTCACCGCCGAGCCCCAGCCGCACCAGCTTTCCCACCCTGACATCCGGTCCGACAACCCAGCTCGACAGGAGCGCGACACCCAAGCCCGCCTCAGCCGCCGCGCGCAGGGCCTCGAAATCATCTGACCGGAAGGTCACCGTGCCTTTTCCGGCGTGGCCCGCTGGGCAACCGAGTACCTCGCGCCAACCAAGCAGATCGGCGCCATGTAGCTTGTCGAGCAGCCGATGCGATGACAGATCCGCCGCGCTGTCGGGCGTGCCCGCCCGCGCCAGATAGACCGGGCTCGCGACCAGCAGCCGCGCGAGCGGCGCCAGCCTGGTTGCGATCAGCGTACTGTCGGCCAGCGCGCCCATGCGGATGACAAGGTCGAGACGTTCGGCCACCGGATCGGCCAGCCGTTCCGTCAGGTCTAGCTCGACATGCAGAGCCGGATGCTCGATCTGCAACGCCGCGACGACAGGCAGGACATAGCGCTTGCCGAAGGTCGGGAAGCAGGCGATCCGCAGCGTGCCGGAGACCGAACCGTCGAAGGCGGCGACCTCCGCATGGGTGTCGGCCAGTTCGTCGAGATGCCGCAAGGCCCGCTCATGCAGCCGTTGGCCGGCATCGGTGAGCGTGAGCGCCCGCGTCGAGCGGATGAGCAGGGCGACGCCCAGATCCGCCTCCAACGCGTCGATCTGGCGGACGATCGCCGAAGGCGTCACCGCGCGCCGGCGGGCGGCACCTGAAAAGCTCCCGGCCCGGACGACATCGACGAAGGTGGCGAGATACTCAGCGAAATGGGGTCTCATCTTTGCGATCCAGGCAAAGCCGTTTGCAGCAGGCTCCGGCTTATCGCCGGTCCCGGACACTCGCATATTCGTGGCGCTCACACAGCGGCCGCACCTCATCGGCGTGCACGCATCGCGGCAAATCGGGCAGTCGTTCCATCTCGCAAGCAAGGTCAGCGATCATGGAGATATCGAAATACGCCCAGGCGAGACGTCGCGCATAACCGGTTCCGCATCGATCTTCATCGTATTGGCGTTCGGCCTCCGGGAAGACGGACGCTGATGTCTAATACAAACGTATATCGACAAGGCAGAAGAATGAAAGCCCTCACCGACAAGATCCTTTCACAGTCCGCCTATACCGCGGAAATCGACGTTTCCCTCGAAAAGGTCGACATCGCGGTCTGGCTGTTCACGCTGCCGGAGGCGGAATATCTGCGCTGCTGCCCACCGGACCATATCGGCTCCGGCGTCACCACGACGGACGATGGTCGCCGCATGGTGATCAATGTCGAGATGATCGGCACCGGCCTGGTGATCCAGCACTATGTCGCCGAGGAAGCCACGGCGCACTATTGCCGGATGAATTCGATCTCCGACGTGTTCACACCGGTGGGACGCACGCAGGTCAACGTCATCTGGGAACTGATCGCCGAGTCGATCGAGGGTGGGCGCACCCGCTACACCAACCGCGTCACCTCGCACCCGACCGACGTGTTCATGGACTTCCTTGCTGCACACGGTCAGAGCTTCGAGCAGGCGGCCGTGGCCCGGCAGGAGGCCGGTGGCGACCACAACCGCCGCGAGACGCCGCTCTTCGCCGCCAGCATCGCCCGCCGCGCGGTCGCCAAGGCCGCAGCGAAATGAAAGCGGTCGTGTTCGACGACTTCGGCGAGGCGGATGTCCTTCGCCTCGCCGAAGTGCCTATGCCGCAGGCCCGCCCCGGCGATCTTCTGGTCAAGGTACACGCGACCGGCGTCAACCGCGCCGATCTGTTACAGCGGCAGGGCTATTACGGTCGCCAGAGCTACGGCGATAGCGACCTGCTCGGGCTTGAAGTGGCCGGCGAGGTGGTGGCGGTCGGCGCCGATGTCACCGACATCGGGCCCGGCGAGCGGGTGATGGGAATCGTCGGCGGCGGCGCCTATGCCGAATTTGCCCGCGTCGACCGCGCCATGGCGGTGCGCATTCCCGAGGATCTCGATTATGTCGGGGCGGCGGCAGTGATGGAATCCTTCGTCACCGCCTGGGAAGCCGCCGTGCATCTCGGCGAGACAGCTCGCGGGATGGCCGTGCTCATCCACGCGGCGGCCGGCGGTGTCGGGTCCGCAGGTGTCCAGATCGCCCACGCCTTCGGTGCGCGCGTCTTCGCAACCGCCAATGCCGAGCGCCGCGCCGAGGTGCTGGCGCTGGGTGCCGAGGCGGTGTTCGATTATCGTTCCGAGGACTTCGAGCTTGGGGTGCGTGATGCCACCGGTGGGCGCGGGGTCGATGTGATCGTCGATTTCGTCGGCGGTGACTATCTCGCGCGCAACCTGCGCAGCCTCGCCCCAGGCGGGCGCCTGGTTCAGGTCGGCCTGCTGAGCGGGCAGGACACCGCCAGCATCCCGCTCTCGGTGTTGCTGCACAACCACCTGCGCCTCATCGGCACGGTGATGAAATCGCGCACCGTGGACGAAAAGCGCGCCATGGTGCAGCGCTTCGCGGAAGGCGCGCTTCCGATGTTCGCCGATGGCCGGCTGGAGCCGCTGGTTGGTAAGGTCTTTCCACTCGCGCAGGCCGCCGAGGCGCATCGCGCCATGGAGGCGGGCGGCGGATTGGGCAAGATCGTGCTGAACGTGACCGCGTGAGGCACAGCGGCGCGATCCGCCTCGAGCCGTGACCGTCCATGATTGCAGGATGAGTTTCCGCTCTCGGCGTTCAGCCGACCGCCCGCAGCTGCGCGACCCGGCTCCTTGCGCCCTCGCGCCGGCGGGATGGCGCGGTAAGATCGCGCCATGGGATTCGGCGTTTTCATCCACCGTATTGACTCTATCTACGACGACAGCCCGGCGGATCGGTACCAGTTCCCGGCGCAATATCTCAGCCGCGTCGAGGCCTGCGTTGGCGATTGGATCGTCTATTACGAGCCGCGGAAGGTGGCGGAGACGCGCGGCTATTTCGCCATCGCCAAGGTGGAGCGTGTTGTATCCGATCCGACAGAACCGGGCATGTTTCTCGCGCTGATCGAGCCGGGCAGCTATCTCGACTTCGCCAGCCCGGTGCCGTTCAGCGATGACGATGGTGTCATCGAGCGCGGCGTTCTGAACGAGGATGGGCGGATCTCCGGCCGTGCCCAGGCCGCGGTTCGACCGCTCTCGCCGAGCGATTTCGACCGCATCATCGCGCGCGGCCTCGATGACCGTGCGCCGCTGCTTCCGCGCACGGATGCCGATTTGCCTCCGAACGGATTCCGCGAAGAACAGGCTCCGTTTGCTTTCGAGGAGAGTCGCGAGCGCGTCAGCTATCTCTCATCCCGGATCGTACGGGATCGCGTCTTCCGACGCATCGTGCTGCGCGCCTATGACGAGCGCTGCGCCATCAGCGGCTTGAAGCTCATCAATGGCGGCGGGCGGGCCGAGGTCGCGGCGGTGCATATTCAGCCCGTTCAGGCGAACGGTCCGGATATCGTCGGCAATGGATTGGCTTTGTCAGGTACGGCGCACTGGATGTTTGACCGCGGGCTGATCAGCCTGTCGGATGATCTCGACGTGCTGATCTCCCGGCACGCCAACGATCCCGATGGCGTGCGCGCCTTCATCAATCGGAGCGGACGCGCCATTGCCCCGCAACGGGCGTTCGAGCGTCCGCATCCGCACTTCCTGCGTTGGCATCGGGAGCACGGCTTCAAGCAGTGAGGCCGATAGCATCGGGCCGCTGCGACTGCATGAAGCGTGCAACATCCCGTCGCATGCGCCGCAGTTCGGGCCATGGGAAATGCCGCCCCTCGGCGCCGTCGGCCCCGACGGCGATCAGCACGTCGAGTTTCGCTGAAAGACCACGCAGAGACGCGGCGTCTGCCGCGAAGAGTATCGCGATCAGCCGCTCTTCCTCGCTGGATGCCGCCGCCTCTTGCTGTCGGGTGGCGGAATAGTGATCTCGGGAACGACCGACTATCGGCGCTTCCAGGCCGCTGCCATGAAGCAGCGCTATTCGATCCGCTTTCCCGGCCTGCTCGATCAGTCCTCCAGGCCGCGCGGGCTGTACCGGTTTTGCCGGGAAGAGGATGATCGCTGCCCGATCCGGACCTCGCGAGTGCGGCGCTCGATGCGCCGCCTCGGCTGGCCGAGGAGATGGCCGATCTCGTCCGGTTCAAGACGGCGACGCTGACGGCCTTCGGCTATCAGCGCAATGGTGTCTGGAGCGAGGAGACGGCATCCCAGAAGGTCGAGCATCTCGGCCTGATGTTCGGTGCGCTGGCAGCTTCACCCAGCGGCGCGGTCCACGGTTTCGGCGTGCCGCTGGAAAACCTGAGCTTTGGCCTTCTGGTCTTCCCGATCGTGTGGGACTGGTACATCCAATGGCGCGAGCGTCGGCGCGGCTTCTACACCGCGTGGGAAGTCGACATGCTGCGCATCGCTGCCGCGCTCACCCGCGCCGAGACAGGCTGGCTGCGCCAAAACCCGCAGTTGGCGGAACGCATCCGTCCTATCCCCAATCTGATCACCGAGCGCGACGTTGCCGCTGCCCGTGCTGACTGGGACGCAGCCTGCGAGCAGATGCATCGCCATGGCCTCGCCCGCGCACGGGAGGTGCAGCGCGTAGCGCGCATCCACCGTGATCCCTTCGAGCCGATCATCGCGGTGCTGGA
This sequence comes from Ancylobacter tetraedralis, assembly GCF_014195655.1. GTDB lineage: Bacteria > Pseudomonadota > Alphaproteobacteria > Rhizobiales > Xanthobacteraceae > Ancylobacter > Ancylobacter tetraedralis. The sequence continues at coordinate 56,321 of NZ_JACICD010000010.1, read as the reverse complement.
GGCGGACAGCCCCGTCGCCGAGTATCGCAAGATCACCGAGGAAATCCTGCGCTTGATGCCGGACGAGAAGCGCTACCCGCGCGCTGCGGCCGAGGCGGTGCGGGCCTTCCTCATGCTGCGGCTCGGCCTGCATCTCGGGCTTCGGCAGAAGAACCTGCGTCAGCTCCTCGTCTGTCCCCGCGGCCGGCTGCCAACCTCGGAGCGCCGCCTTGCGGAGCTCAAGCGCGGTGAGTTGCGCTGGAGCGAGCGCGACCAGGGATGGGAGGTTCTTATCCCCTCCGTCGCCTTCAAGAACGCGAACTCGTCCTTCTTCGGCAGCAAGCCATTCCGGCTGATCCTACCCGACCTCGGCGGCCTCTATCACTATCTCGAGGCCTATATCGACCGGCACCGTAGGGTGCTGCTCAAGCACGCGGCCGATCCGGGCACGCTGTTCGTCAAGACGGTGAAGCTGACCAGCAAGGATGCCGCCTACTGCCAAAACACCTTCTACGAGGCCTGGCGTCTGGCAATCCAGCGCTATGGCATCCACAACCCCTATACCGGTCGTGGTGCCATCAAGGGCCTGCTGCCCCACGGCCCGCACAATGTCCGGGACGTGCTCGCGACCCACATCCTCAAGAAGACCGGCTCCTATGAGCAGGCGAGCTACGCCATCCAGGACACCCCGGAGATGGTCGCCAAGCACTATGGGCGCTTTCTACCGCAGGACAAGGCCGCCCTCGCGGCACGGATCCTCAACAAGGTGTGGGAAGCGGCATGAGGGTAGAGGGAACGATGCGCGAGTCTCTTCGCAGCCCACGCGACGCGATGGCGCGCTGCCGCATGCGCGACCCGCTTCCGCAGCAGGACAGAGGCGGACAGCACCGTAAGGGGAGTTTGACGAGCCGCTCATTCGGGACAGGAATGGCGCATTCGACGCCCTTGCCTTGACCGGGGCGCTTGTAACGCCTCAGTCAAGGCATCCCATTTGCACGTGATGGTGTCCTTTTCGCCGCACGACCATCGTTTGGGGCTTTCCCGTGCGCTCGGGAAGGTCTTCGGTCGTTCCTGGGCCTTTCCGGCTCGGGATTTTCGGACGCAATGACGTTCAAGCGGCACAGGAACAACCCTAAGGCACTCGGACCGTTAGCCGGACCGGAGACGGCGCTGGCCCGCTCCAAACGTGCCGAAGAGGCGGTTCTGGGTCTTGCCCGGATCATCGGTCGCCAGATCGCCCGCGAGCAGTTTGATCGGCACATCGCGTTGGAGCGGAAGGTCCGGAGGAAACGTTCGACGGGCGAGGAGGTGTAATTCCAGCTTTGCTCATAAACAAATTATACGTATAATTCTGGCATGCGATCTGAAAGGATGCCCGCCATGGCGAGAGTCGGTTCCCTCGAATTCCAGCGCAAGTTCGGCGAGTTCCAGCATCAGGCCCAGCGCGAGCCGGTGGAGATCACACGGCACGGACGTCGCGAGTTCGTACTGATGTCCGCTGACCATTATGATTGGCTTCGGGCCGCCGCGCAGCGGACCCACCGCACGGCCGACGCCATCGATGTGGTGATCGACGCGGTGGAGCGTGCGGAGATGGGCGCCGAGCACGCACACCTGAACGACCTGTTGAAGTAAGGCGTTCGCCGTGGCGTTTCCCGAACCAAAGCCCGGCCTCATTCTCCGCTATGACTACCTCTGGACGCACGAGGCAGCTGCTGGCCGCGATCAAGGCAAGGATCGCCCGACGTGCCTCGTCGCCGCGACCGATTCCCCTGTGCGCCCTCGCTATGTAGTGTTGCTGCCGATCACCCATACGCCGCCGTCCGGCGATACGGTGGGGATCGAGATTCCGGCGAAGGTGAAAGAGGCTATCGGCCTCGACAGCGAGCCGAGTTGGGTGATCGTATCGGAGCACAATATCGACGAATGGCCGAATGGCGGGCTGTCGCCGGTTCCTGGCAAACCGGGTGAGTTCAGCTACGGATTCATCCCGCCAGGGCTGTTCGCGAAAATCAAGGCCAGCTTCCTCGAACTGGCACGAGCGAAGAAAAGTGGTGCCGTCCGCCGCTGACCATGGAGACACGAAAGGAAGGTCTATGACCCGCGTCGCGCTCTATGCCCGCTATTCCTCAGATCATCAGCGGGAAGCCTCAATCGAAGACCAGCTTCGCCTCTGCCGTGAGCAGGCGAGGCGCGACACGTGGAACGTGGTCGCCACTTACAAGGACGCAGGGATTTCCGGTTCCAGCATGATCCTGCGACCTGGCATCCAGATGTTGCTGCAGGACGCGCAGGCGGGACAATTCGATGTGGTGATGGCGGAGGCGCTGGACCGCATCAGCCGCGACCAGGCCGACATTGCGACGCTGTTCAAGCATCTAAAGTTCGCCGGCGTGCCGATCGTCACATTGGCCGAGGGCGAAATCAGCGAATTGCACGTCGGCCTGAAGGGCACGATGAACGCGCTTTTCCTCAAGGACCTTGCCGCCAAGACGCATCGCGGACTTCGTGGTCGGATCGAGGACGGCAAGTCGGGCGGTGGGCTTTGCTACGGCTACAAGGTGGTGAAAAGGCTCGACACATACGGCAATCCCGTTCGAGGAGACCGTGAGATCGACGAGCTCGAAGCCAACATTGTTCGACGTGTGTTTCGCGAGTTCGCGGAGGGTGTCGGTCCGCGCACAATTGCGCGCCGACTGAACGAGGAGGGCATTCCCGGCCCGAGCGGCAAACTGTGGAGCGATACAACGATCCGCGGTCACGTCAAACGCGGAACCGGTCTCGTGAACAATGAGCTCTATATCGGCCGCTTGCTCTGGAACCGGCTTCGATATGTCAAAGACCCGTCAACCGGGAAGCGGGTCTCGCGGATGAATCCGCAGTCGGAATGGATCGCCAAGGACGTCCCTGAACTGCGAATCGTCGACGACGAGCTGTGGCAAGCCGTGCGCGAGCGGCAAGGCGAGATCACCGAGAAGTACGTGAATGTCGCCGAGGCCATCCGTGATCACCATACCAAGAATCGATTGAACGGCGGCCGCCGGCCGAAGTCGCTGCTCTCGGGGCTGATATTCTGCGGCTGCTGTGGTGGCCCGTACTCCATGCGCGGATCCGACCGCTTCGCTTGCTCAAACCACATCAGCAAGGGTAGCTGCTCCAACAGCCGGACGATCCCGCGCGAGGACTTGGAGCGCCGCGTGCTGGCCGGTCTCAAGGGCCGGATGATGGCACCTGAGGTCGCGGCAGAGGCGATGCGCGCTTATGCCGATGAGACGAACCGGCTCAATCGGGAACGCCGCTCGAATGGCGACGCCTGGAAAGCCGAGCTGGTCAAGGTGGAGAAGCAGATCAGGGGCATCATCGAGGCCATCAAGGCTGGGATGTTCCATGAGAGCATGAAGGCCGAAATGGACACATTGGAGGCCCGAAAGAAGGAGCTTTCGGAGTTACTGGTCGATGTCCCCAACGACGTGCCGGACATGCTGGCAAGGGCCGCGGTCATCTATGCGAGCAAGGTCGCGACTCTGACCCACGCGCTGAACAGGCCGGAAGAAAGGCCTCAGGCGGCGGAAGCTTTGCGGATGCTGATCGAGCGGATCGTGCTCACGCCCGGCAATGAACGAGGCGAGATGTTCGCGGCATTGCACGGCGAACTGCGCACCATCCTCGAATGGACCGAGCGCCAGGCCATCGGAAAGACCGGTAAAACAACAAAACCCGCAGCCGAGGCTGCGGGTTTGTCGGTATCAGTGGTTGCGGGGGCAGGATTTGAACCTGCGGCCTTCAGGTTATGAGCCTGACGAGCTACCGGGCTGCTCCACCCCGCGTCAGAGCCGGAAGGCGTTGGGCGCCGCCGACGAGGGGTATCTAGCAATCCGGATGGCCAAAGGAAAGGGGCATGGGGTACTTTTTGTCATGGGAACGTCGCGCCTGGCCGGCAAGTTGCCTGCAAGCCGTTAAAATAACAAAGGAAATGCCGATGTCGGATCTTGTGCATGGCGGCTCCGCGTCATCGACGCCCGAGAGCGCGGCGGAGCTTGAGGCCGCGATGTCGGCGCTGGCGCGGGCGCTGGGCGACGCGGCGGGGCAGGCGCGGGGAGCGCTCGACATCACCGAGCCGGTGCAGGCGGTGCATGAAATGCGCAAGGCGTTCAAGCGGTTGCGGGCGCTGCTGCGCCTTGTCCGCCATGCCGGCGGACGCGAGGAGCGCGCCGCCGCCCGCGGGCTCGGCCGGGCGCTCGGCACCGCCGCCGGCCGGCTGTCGGTGACGCGTGATGCCGCCGCGCGGCGCGAGGCGCTCGACGATCTGGTCGAGCAGGAACTCATCGCCCCGGCGGTGCGCGGGGCCGCCAGCCGCGCGCTGGCGCCGCGTGGCGCGGACGGACAGGAGGCGGGCCTCGGCCGGCACCGCGCGGAACTGTCCGCGCTGATCGAGGCATGCGCCACCGGCGCCCGGGATCTGGCAGGCCCGCTTGGCCTGCGGCGCATGCTGGACGCGATGACGGTGGAATATGCCCGTGCCCGGCGGCTGGGCGGCAGGGTCGATGCCGCCGACCCGGAGAGCCTGCACGCGTTGCGCAAGGCCGTCGTCGCCCATCGCTACCAGATGGAGCTGGCAAGCGAGGCCTGGCCGGCGATGGGCACATTCTGGGTGAACGAGTTGCAGAAGCTGCGCGACCGGCTCGGCACGCATCACGATCACGCGGTTCTGCTGCACGATCTGCAGGCGCTGCCCCCGCGCCGTGCCTCCCGCGCCGAATCCAGCGAGTCCCAGCCGACGACCCAGCCGGCCTGGCGCGCCGCGCTCGCCGCTTCGATCGAGATTCGTCAGGCGAAGTTGGTGCGCACCGGGATGCGCCAGCACGCCCGGCTGTTCGCCGAAACGCCGAAAGCCTTCCGCCGGCGCCTCGCGGCCTATTTCGATCCTGTATAGGATCGGGAATAGATACGGCCGCCCGCGCCACCCGGCGCGCGTCACAGGAGGGGCGGATGTTCGTCCGGCAGATGAATTATCTGGTCGCGCTGGCCCGCGAGAAGCATTTCGGCCGGGCGGCGGCGGCGTGCCATGTCTCGCAGCCGACGCTTTCCGCCGGCATCCGCAAGCTGGAGGAGGAACTCGGCCTACCCATCGTGGTGCGCGGCCACCGCTTTCTCGGCTTCACCGCCGAGGGGGAGCGAGTGCTCGCCTGGGCGCGGCAGATCGCGGCGGATTACGCGAGCCTGCGGCAGGAGCGGGCGGACCCCTCGGGCCGCCTGAGCGGCACGCTCCGGGTGGGCGCCATTCCCGCCGCGACGGCCGCCGCGCCGGCCCTGCTCGCGCCCTTCCGCGACCGGCATCCGGAGGTGACGGTGCAGATGCTCACGCTGAACTCGGCGGCGATCCAGCGCGGGCTCGACGAACTCGATCTCGATGCGGGCATCACCTATCTGGACAACGAGCCGCTCAACCGGGTGCGCCGCGTGCCGCTCTATACCGAGCGCTACGTGTTCGTGACGCGGGCCGGTGACCCGCTGGCGCGCCGGCGCACGCTGCGCTGGGCGGAAGCTGCGGCGCAGCCGCTGTGCCTGCTCACCCCCGACATGCAGAACCGGCGCATCATCGATCAGGTGATGGCCGAGGCGGGGCTTGCCTCGCAGCCGGCGATCGAGACCAATTCCTTCATGGGGGTGTGGAGCTTCGTGCGGCGCGGGCCGTGGACCAGCATCGTGCCCGAGGCGAGCTTCAAGGGCCTCGGCAATGCCAGCGACCTCATCGCCATCGAACTGGTCGAGCCGGTGCGCACCCAGCCGATCGGCCTGGTTCTGTCGGAGCGCGATCCCCTGAGCCCGGTGGCCGGCGCGCTGCTGAAACTGGTGCGGGCGATGACGCGCGAGGCTCGGGACGAAGCGCGGGACGGGTCAGGTTCGATTGAGAATATCTTTTAAGTGATGGGGTGTTGATCGGTTCTGTCTATTGATTCTTCGCCCCTTTCAATTTGAGCCGGGCGCCCTAATTCCTCATTGTATGACGGTCGACGGCGAAGCGGCAGGGATCACGCCGCACGCCGGCCGATGTGGAGGACGCCCGTCGCGCTGTGCGCGGGGTATCAGGCGGCGCGCCGCAAGGGCGGCCGTTCTGAAGGATCCGGCTTTGCAAGCTGAGCCATCTGCCGCCACCCGCGGCGGAAGCGTCCCCGCTCACCCTGACGAGAGGAGATGTTCCATGGCCAAGGTTGTCTGCGTTCTCTACGACGATCCGGTTGACGGCTACCCCACGACCTATGCCCGCGACGACCTGCCGAAGATCGATCATTATCCCGGCGGCCAGACCCTGCCGACTCCGAAGGCGATCGATTTCGTGCCCGGCACGCTGCTCGGCTCGGTGTCGGGCGAGCTCGGCCTGCGCACCTATCTCGAAGCCAACGGCCACACGCTGGTGGTGACCTCCGACAAGGATGGCCCGGATTCGGTGTTCGAGAAGGAACTGGTGGATGCCGACGTGGTGATCTCCCAGCCGTTCTGGCCGGCCTACCTGACGCCCGAGCGCATCGCCAAGGCCAGGAACCTCAAGCTCGCGCTCACCGCCGGCATCGGCTCGGACCATGTCGATCTCCAGTCGGCGATCGACCGCAACATCACGGTGGCGGAAGTCACCTACTGCAACTCGATCAGCGTCGCCGAGCATGTGGTGATGATGATCCTCGGTCTGGTGCGAAATTACCTCCCGGCGCATGACTGGGCGCGCAAGGGCGGCTGGAACATCGCCGATTGCGTAAAGCACTCCTACGATCTCGAAGCCATGAGCGTGGGTACCGTCGCCGCCGGGCGCATCGGCCTCGCCGTGCTGCGCCGCCTCGCGCCGTTCGACGTGAAGCTCCACTACACCGATCGTCACCGCCTGCCCGAAGCGGTGGAGAAGGAGCTGAACCTCACCTGGCACGACACCCCGCAGGACATGTATCCGCATTGCGATGTGGTGACGCTCAACTGTCCGCTGCATCCCGAAACCGAGCATATGGTGAATGAGGAGACGCTGAAGCTGTTCAAGCGCGGCGCCTATATCGTCAACACCGCTCGCGGCAAGCTGTGCGACCGCGATGCGATCGCCCGCGCTCTCGAGAACGGCCAGCTCGCTGGCTACGCCGGCGACGTGTGGTTCCCGCAGCCCGCGCCCGCCGATCACCCCTGGCGGACCATGGCGTGGAACGGCATGACCCCGCACATGTCCGGGACGTCGCTGACCGCCCAGACCCGCTATGCCGCCGGCACGCGCGAAATCCTGGAGGCCTTCTTCGAGGGGCGGCCGATCCGCGACGAATACCTCATCGTGCAGGGCGGCGCGCTCGCCGGCACCGGCGCGCATTCCTATTCCAAGGGCAACGCGACCGGCGGCTCGGAAGAGGCGGCCAAATTCAAGAAGGCGGGCTGACCGTCATCCCCGCGGTGCGCGTCCTTCGGACGGCGCGCACCGTGCCTTCCCAACGCGCTCGGCTGCCAGTCTGGCTGGCGAGCGTCTGGCAAACTGCGCGCCGGTCCCGCGAAGGCCGGCGCGTTTTTCTTTGGCGATGACGCGGCCTCACACCGCCCGCAGATGGCGGATCGGTCGGCCGGGGGCGATGGCCTGCGCGGCGCGGGCGATGCCCTCGGCGTCGATGCCGTAATGGCGATAGAGATCCTGCAGCGTGCCGGTCTGGCCGAAATGCTCGACGCCGAGCGCGCGGGTGCGGTGGCCCCACACCGCGCCGAGCCAGCCGAGCGTGGCGGGATGGCCGTCGATCACGGTGATCAGCGTGCAATCGTGCGGCACCGCGGCGAGCAGCGTCTCGACATGGCTGTGCGCCGACGGGTCGCCCTCCTCGCGCGCCCGCTGCGCGCCGGTCCAGCCGCCATGAAGACGATCGGCCGAGGTGATGGCGAGCAGGCCGACATCGCGCCGGTCCTCGGCCATGAGCCCGACCGCCGCGATCGCCTCGGGCGCCAGCGCCCCGGTATAGGCGACCACGACCTGCGCGTTCGGGCCGGGCGGGCGCATCCAGTAGCCGCCCTTGACGATGTCGCCGGCGAGGCCGGCATTGATTGTCCGCTTGGGCTGCTCGATGGTGCGGGTGGACAGGCGCAGATAGGTGGAGCCGCCGTCCTCCTCTTGCATGTGCGCGAAGGCGAAGCGCAGGATCACCGCGAGTTCGTCGACGAAGGCCGGCTCGAAGCTGGCGAGCCCGTCCTGCGCCATGCCGATCAGCGGCGTGGCGATGGACTGGTGAGCCCCGCCTTCCGGCGCCAGCGTCACCCCGGAGGGGGTGGCGGCGAGGATGAAGCGCGCATCCTGGTAGCAGGCATAGTTCAGCGCATCGAGCCCGCGCTCGATGAACGGATCGTACAGCGTGCCCACCGGCAGCAGCCGCTCGCCGAACAGCGAATGCGACAGGCCGAGCGCCGAGAGCATGATGAACAGGTTCATCTCGGCAATGCCGAGCTCCATGTGCTGGCCCTTGGGCGAGAATTCCCAATTATAGGTCGAGGGAATGCGCTCGCGCTTGAACGTGTCGGCCAGTTCCTCACGCGCGAACAGGCCGCGCCGGTTCACGAAGGCGCCGAGATTGGTCGAGACGGTGACATCGGGCGAGGTCGTGACGATGCGGCTGGCGAACGCGGTGTCCTGCTTGGCGATCTCATGTAGCAGCAGGCCGAAGCCCTGCTGGGTCGACATCGCGGCCTGCAGCGGCACGTGCAGCGTGGCCGGCACCGCGATGGCGGGCGCCTGGTAGCGCCGTGCGCCGCGCGCGTTGAACGGGGCGGCCTTGAGGAAGGCGTCCAGCGTCTCGGGCGGTGTCGAGAGGCCCTCGAAGCGGTCCCATTCATGGCCCGTGCGCACCTGATGCTCGGCGCGCAGCTTCTCCACCTGGGTCGCGGTCATCAGCCCGGCATGGTTGTCCTTGTGCCCGGCGAGCGGCAGGCCGAAGCCCTTGATGGTGTAGGCGATGAAGCAGACCGGCCGGTCATGCGCGCGCGCCTCCTCAAAGGCGGCGAGCAGCGAGGGCAAATCGTGGCCGCCCAGATTGGCCATCAGCGCCGCGAGTTCCTCGTCCGAGCGGGCCTCGATCAGCGCCGCGACCGGACCCTGGTCGCCGATCTCGTCCATCAGGCGTTTGCGCCAGGCCTTGCCGCCCTGGAAGGTCAGCGCCGAATAGAGCTGGTTGGGGCAGGTATCGATCCACTGGCGCAGAGCCTGCCCGCCGGGCTCGGCGAAGGCGGCCTGCTGCAGCCGGCCATATTTCAGGATGACGACATCCCAGCCGAAATTGCGGAAGATCGATTCGAACCGCTCCCACAGCCCCTCGCGCACCACCGCGTCGAGGCTCTGGCGATTATAGTCGACGATCCACCAGGTGTTGCGCAGGCCGTGCTTCCAGCCCTCCAGCAGCGCCTCGAAGATGTTGCCCTCGTCCATCTCGGCATCGCCGACCAGCGCGACCATCTTGCCCTCGGGCCGAGCCGGACCGAGATCTGCCCCCAGAAGCTCCTTGGCGCGCAGATAGTCCTGCACCAGCGCGGCGAACAGCGTCTGCGCGACGCCGAGCCCCACCGAGCCGGTGGAGAAGTCGACATCATCGACGTCCTTGGTCCGGGAGGGGTAGGACTGCGCGCCCTTGTAGCCGCGGAAATTCTCCAGCTTGGCGCGGGTCTGGTTGCCGAACAGGTACTGGATGGCGTGGAACACCGGGCTCGCATGCGGCTTCACCGCCACCCGGTCCTCGGGCCGGAGCGCCGCGAAATAGAGCGCGGTCATGATCGTGGCGAGCGAGGCGGAGGAGGCCTGATGGCCGCCCACCTTCAGCCCGTCGCTGTTGGTTCGCACATGGTTGGCGTTATGGATCGTCCAGGTCGCCAGCCAGCGCACCTTGCGTTCCAGTTCCTCGAGGATTTCCACCCGTCCCGCGGACATTTATGTCTCTCCCGCTTGCAGTTGGACGAAAATACCTTGGCGGCGCGGGCGAATGCAGCTGTTATGGGCTGTCGGCACGGCCAGCATTGGCTGGAAACACCAGAATATGTGCCCAAGATGGCTCGACATGGCAGAACACACGCTGGATGCGATTGACCGCCGAATTCTCGCCGCGCTGCAGGAAAACGCGCATGCGACCATGGAGGAGATCAGCACGCGGGTCGGCCTGTCGCCCTCGCCCTGCGCACGGCGGGTGCGGCAGATGGAGGCGTCGGGCGTCATCAAGGGCTATGTCGCGGTGGTGGACCAGCAGAAGGTCGGGCTGCCGATCAGCGTGTTCGCCTCCATCCGGCTGGAGCGCCAGCGCGAGGACGAATTGGACCGCTTCTCGCGGGCGATCCTGCGCTGGCCGGAGATCGTGGAATGCTACCTGATGACCGGCCAGCGCGATTATCTCCTGCGCATCGTGGTGAAGGACCTGCCGGCCTATGAGGCCTTCCTCAAGCGCACGCTGACCCGGCTGGAAGGCGTCGCTTCCATCGAATCGAGCTTCGCGCTGAGCCAGGTGAAGCACGCGCAGGCGCTGCCGATCGAGTAGTCGGGCAGGGGGCGGGATCGGGTTGCCGGGTGGCGGAGGCGCTCCTATCCTGCCGCCCCTCACACCGGCGAGCGAGGCCGTCATGGCACAGCATGGGCAGGCACGGCACGGGCAGATCCGCATCGGCGTCGGCGGCTGGACCTTCGAGCCGTGGCGCGGCGCTTTCTACCCCGAGGGCCTCGCCCAGAAGCGCGAGCTGGAACATGCGAGCTCGAAGCTCACGGCCATCGAGATCAACGGCACCTATTACGGCTCGCAGAAGCCCGAGAGCTTCGCCAAATGGTTCGCGGAGACGCCGGACGATTTCGTCTTCACGCTCAAGGGCCCGCGCTTCACCACCAATCGCCGGGTGCTGAGCGAGGCGGGTGAATCGATCGAGCGCTTCTTCCGCAGCGGGGTGAGCGAACTGAAGCACAAGCTCGGCCCGGTGAACTGGCAGTTCATGGCCACCAAGAAGTTCGATCCCGCCGATTTCGAGGGCTTCCTGAAGCTGCTGCCGACAAGCATCGAGGGCATCGCGCTTCGCCACGCGGTGGAGGTGCGGCACGAGAGCTTCGCGTCGGCGGAGTTCGTGGCGCTGGCGCGGGCCTACGGCGTCGCCATCATATTCGCCGGCGACAGCGAGCATCCGTGCATCGCCGATGTCACGGCGCCCTTCGTCTATGCGCGGATCATGGGCACGCGCGAGGAGGAGGCGCTCGGCTATGGCCCGCAGGCGCTGGACGGCTGGGCGGCCGCGGCGAAGGCCTGGGCCACGGGCGAAACGCCGGCCGCGCTCGCCGACCGGCTCCTCGCGCCGCCGGCACCGGTGACGCCGCGCGACGTGTTCCTGTTCGTCATCAGCGGGCACAAAGTCCGCAATCCCGCCGCCGCCATGGCGCTTATCGAGCGGGTGTGAGCGGGTCGGCCGGCGGCAGCGCGATGCGCACGCGTGCGCCGTGCGGGGCATTGCCCGATATCGCGACGCTGCCGCCATGCAGCAGGGCGATGCGGCGGACGATCTCCAGCCCGATGCCGAGCCCGCCGGCCCGCTTGTAGTGTCCCGGCGCGTCGCCGCCGGCGGCCGGATCGGCGGGCGTGAAGCCGATGCCGTCATCGCTGACGGTGAGGCCCGGCCCCGCATCGGTGGACACGACGATGGCGATTCCGGCCCCGCCCCCGCCCGTGCTTGGCCCGCCGGCTCCCGCCGCCCCATGGCGCACCGCGTTCTCGATCAGGTTGCGCACGGCGTCCTTCAGCAGGGCTGGCTGGCCAAGCACGGGCGGGGCCGGGACAACCTCCAGCGCGATGCTGGCGCCGTGGGCATAGACGAAGGGCGCCAGCGTTGAGACGGTCTCCTCCGCCAGCGTGGCGAGGTCGATGGGCACGAAGCCCGAGCGGTCGGAGGCTTCCAGCCGTGCAAGCGTTACCAGCTGCTCTACGAAATGGGTGAGCTCGTCGAGCTCGGCGGTGGCGCGCCGGGCGGCCGGGTGGTCCAGCCTTTCCAGCTCCAGCCGGATCACCGCGAGCGGGGTGCGGATCTCGTGGGCGATGGCGGAGGTGAAAAGCTTCTGCGCCGCCATCAATTCGCGCGTGCGGGCATAGGAGCGGTTCACCGCGCCGGCGAGCTGGGCGATCTCGCGCGGCATGCCCTCCGCGTCGAGCCGGGCATCGGTGCCGAGCGGGTCGAGCCGCTCCGCCTGCCGCGCGGCCGCGGCGACCGGGCGGAGCGCGGCGCGCAGCGACAGCAGCGTGGCGCCGAGCACGAAGAGCAGAGTCAGGCTCATCGGCACCAGCATGTGGTCGAGCACTTCCTCCACCAGCACGCCCCACATGGCGCCCTGCGGGTCGCCCGTCACCGCGATCTCGATGAAGACGACATGGTCGCCGGGGTTGAAGGTGTGGCCGCCGGCGAAGGTCAGCGGATAGCCCGGCACCAGCGTGCGGATCCAGAAGGTCGGCGGGTGCAGGTCGAGCGGGAGGAAATGCTCGGCGCAGTCCGCGTCGCAATGGGAGAACAGCACTACCCCGCTGGCGGTGCGCACGCGCGCCATGTAGCCGGAATTCGCCGTGCCGTAGCGCGCCGCCAGCGCCTCGGGCAGCTGGAAGCCGAGGCGGGTGTCGTCATGCGTCAACCCTTGCGCGAGTTCGGCGCTTTCGCGCTCCAGCACGAGGCGGGCGAGGTTCTCGGGATCCCGCGCATATTCCACGAGCACGGCGACGAGCTGGGCGAGCATCGCCAGCATCGCGAAGGCGATGATGCGGCCGGCGAGAATGCGGCCGAGCGGGCGTGCCCGTCGCTCGCTCCGGCTCGGCACGTCAGGCCTCCCCCGTATCGGCGCGGGTCTCGCGCAGCATGTAGCCGACGCCGCGCACGGTTTCGATCGCCGCGCTGGTCTCATAGGGCGCCAGCTTGCGGCGCAGCCGCGAGAGTACCAGCTCGATGGCATTGGGGCTGGTCTCGCCGTCGAATTCCGACAGCATCGCCTCCAGCCCCCGCTTGGGCGTGACCCGGCCGGCATGGCGCAGCAGGATTTCCAGCGCGGCCCGCTCGCGTGGGGCAAGGGCGATGACCTCGCCGGCGCAGCTTGCCTCCTGGGTGGCGGGGTCGAAGCGCAGCGCGCCGGTCTCCAGCACCGGATCGGCGACAAGCGGCGCGCGGCGCAGCAGGGCGCGCGCCCGGGCCAGCAATTCGCCATTGTTGAACGGCTTGCCGAGATAGTCGTCGGCCCCCGCGTCGAGGCCGGCAATGCGCTCGTCCACCGCCGTGCGGGCGGTGAGCGCCAGCACGGGGGTCGGATCCCGGGCACGGCGCAGGTCGCGGATCACCGCCAGCCCGTCGCCGTCCGGCAGGCCGAGATCGAGCAGAACGAGGTCGTAGCGCGTGGTGGCCAGCGCCTCCTGCGCCTCCGCCACGCTGCCGACGGCATCGAGCCGCCAGCCGGCGCCGCGAATGGTCTCGCCCACCAGATCGCGCAGCCGCGCGCTGTCCTCAACGAGGAGAAGTCTCACGGCCCCTCACATGCGCGTTGTTACGGCCGCTTGCGGCCTGTGACCATGGACCATACGAGGTTCTCGCGGTGGCGCCAGCTCTCCACCAGCGCGGCAGCCGCGTGAAGGAGGGCGAGCACGAGTATGCCATTGGCGAGCGTGCCGTGCAGGTCCTCCAGCCACTCCTCGCCCCAGAAGGCGTCGAGCGTCGTCATCCAGCCGGTGACGGCGACGCTGGCCAGCAGTGCCATGAGCGTCAGCATCATCACCGCTGCCGCCGGGTTGTGCCCGAGCATGCGCGGCTCTCGGCCCTTGGCGAGCGCCGCCAGATAGGAGCGCAGGCGCGCGGGGGTGGGCACGAAATCCGAGAAGCGGGCATATCGCGTGCCGATGAAACCCCAGATCAGCCGCACGACGAGCGCGCCCGCCACGGCATAGCCGACATAGCGGTGCGCCAGCTTGCCCTCCGGCAGGATGAAAAGATTGAGGACGCAGCCGGTGACGACGGTCCAGTGGAACAGGCGCACGACCGGATCCCAGACCCGGACGTCCATGCCCGCGGCCGGGGCGGCAACCGCCCCGGCCTCAGCCGCGTTTCGCGTCATCAGTCGATTTCGGACTTCACGACCGCGCCGGTGACCGGGTTGAAATAGACCTCGGCCTTCTTGTCGTCCTTGGTGTAGCCGTAGATTTCGTAGCAGCTGCCAGAGACCTTGAAGGTCTTGATCTTCTGGTAGCCCATTTCGCTGATCTTGGCCTTCATGGCCTCCTCGGTCAGCCACTTGTCCTTGGCTTCGGTGGTGCAGACCGGGCCGGCGAACGCGGCGACGGGGGCGAGAACGGAGACGGCGACGAGGCCGGCGACGAGTTTGCGCATGAGTGGTTCCTTAGGTCCAGGCGATCGGCGGTGTGCATCGATCGACCGGAACCTAGAGGAGCCAAGCTGTCGCCCGCCTGTCCGCCGGCACAGATTGTGCCGGCGGACAGGCGGGTGGCGGGGAGGGGATCACTCCCCGCCCGGCCAGCGCCAGTCGCGCACCTCCGGCAGGTCGAGGCCATGGGCGCGGATATAGCGCGCGTGTTCGGTCAGCTTGTCGCGGATCGCCTGCCGCGCATGGACCTGGCCGGCGAGCTTGGGCACGCGGTCCAGCACGTCGGCGACGAGGTGGAAGCGGTCCAGCCGGTTGCGCACCACCATGTCGAAGGGCGTCGTGGTGGATCCCTCCTCGACATAGCCGCGCACATGCATGTTGTTGTGATTGTTGCGGCGGTAGGCGAGACGATGGATCAGCCAGGGATAGCCGTGATAAGCGAAGATCACCGGCTTGTCCTTGGTGAACAGCGCGTCGAAATCGGCGTCCGAGAGCCCGTGCGGGTGCTCGGATTTCGGCTGCAGCGTCATCAGGTCGACCACGTTGACGACGCGCACCTTGAGGTCGGGGAAGAATTCGCGCAGCAGGCTGGTGGCGGCCAGCGTCTCCAGCGTCGGCACGTCGCCGGCGCAGGCCAGCACCACGTCGGGATCGCCGCCATGGTCGTTGCTGGCCCATTCCCACAGGCCGATGCCCTGCGTGCAGTGCTTGATGGCGGCGTCCATGTCGAGCCATTGCGGCGCCGGCTGCTTGCCCGCGACGATGACGTTCACCCGGTTCCATGAGCGCAGGCAGTGGTCGGTGACGTAGAGCAGCGTGTTGGCGTCCGGCGGCAGGTAGACCCGCACGATGTCCGCCTTCTTGTTCACCACATGGTCGATGAAGCCGGGGTCCTGGTGGCTGAAGCCATTATGGTCCTGCCGCCAGACATGCGAGGTGAGGAGATAGTTGAGCGAGGCGATGGGCCGGCGCCATTCCACCTCGCCCGCCGTCTTCAGCCATTTCGCATGCTGGTTGAACATCGAATCGATGATGTGGATGAACGCCTCGTAGCAGGAGAACAGCCCATGCCGGCCGGTGAGGAGATAGCCCTCCAGCCAGCCCTGGCACATGTGCTCGGAGAGGATCTCCGTCACCCGCCCGTTCAGCGCGAGGTGGTCGTCATAGGAGAAGGTCTGCGCATTCCACGCGCGGTCCGTCACCTCGAACAGCGCCTGCAGCCGGTTCGAGGCGGTCTCGTCGGGGCCGAACACGCGGAAGTTGCGGGAGGCGAGGTTCTCCTTCATCACGTCGCGCAGGAAGACGCCCATGACATGGGTCGATTCCGCCTCCACCGCGCCGGGATGGGGAATGTCCAGCGCATAATCGGTGAAGTCCGGCAGGCGCAACGGCCGGCGCAGCGCGCCGCCATTGGCGTGCGGGTTGGCGCTCATGCGCCGCTCGCCCTCGGGTGCCAGCGCGGCGATCTCCGGCCGCAGCCGGCCGTCGTCGTCGAATAGCTCCTCGGGCCGGTAGCTCTTCATCCAGTCTTCGAGCAGGGTGAGGTGCTCGGGCTTCGACATGTCGGAGAAGGGCACCTGGTGCGAGCGCCAGAAGCCTTCCGTCTTCTTGCCGTCGACCGTCTTCGGGCCGGTCCAGCCCTTGGGGCTGCGCAGCACGATCATCGGCCAGCGCGGGCGCTCGGTCTCGCCCTCTTCGCGCGCGGCCTTCTGGATGGCGGCGATCCTGGCGAAGGCCTCGTCCAGCGCGCCCGCCATGGCGTGGTGCATGGGATCGGGATCCTCGCCCTCGACGAAGATCGGGTCGTAGCCATAGCCCTGCAGCAGGCTCTTGAGTTCCTCGGGGCTGATGCGCGCCAGCACCGTCGGATTGGCGATCTTGTAGCCGTTGAGGTGCAGGATCGGCAGCACCGCGCCGTCGCCGACCGGGTTGAGGAACTTGTTGCCGTGCCAGGAGGTGGCGAGCGGGCCGGTCTCGGCCTCGCCATCGCCCACCACGCAGGCGACGATCAGGTCCGGATTGTCCAGCACCGCGCCATAGGCGTGGCTCAGCGAATAGCCGAGCTCGCCGCCCTCATGGATCGAGCCGGGCGTTTCCGGCGCGGCATGGCTGGGAATGCCGCCGGGGAACGAGAACTGGCGGAACAGCCGCCGCAGTCCTTCCTCGTCCCGGGATATGTCGGGGTAAAGCTCGCTATAGGTACCCTCGAGATAGGTCGCTGCCACCACGCCCGGCGCGCCGTGGCCGGGGCCGGCGATGAACAGCACCTTGGAATCGGTATCGCGGATGACCCGGTTGAGATGGACATAGATGAAGTTCAGCCCCGGCGTCGTGCCCCAGTGGCCGAGCAGGCGCGGCTTGACGTGGTCGAGCGTCAGCTTTTCGCGTAGCAGCGGGTTGTCGAGCAGGTAGATCTGCCCGACCGAGAGATAATTCGCCGCTCGCCACCAGGCGTTCATGCGGGTGAGCAGTTCGGGCGTCAGCGTGTCCGTCGTGGTCGGTTCGGCGGCCATCGGTCTCTCCTGTTACGGCTCAGTCGCAAAAGCGGGTTGAAGACTAGATAGGGCGCATGACGCGCACGTCACGGCACGCGCAGGTCACGGTGCGCGCAGGTCACGGCACCAGCACCGCCGCGCCCTGGAAACGGCCGGCGCGCAGGTCGGCCAGCGCCTCGTTGGCGCGCTCCAGCCTGTAGGTCGTGGTGGTCGCCCGGATGCCGGCCTGCGGCGCGAGGGTGAGGAATTCGCGCGCGTCCTCGCGGGTGAGGTTGGCGACCGAGACGACCTGCCGCTCCTCCCACAGGATGGAATAGGGAAATTGCGGGATGTCGCTCATGTGGATGCCCCCGCACACCACCCGCCCGCCCTTGGCGAGCGCCCGCAGCGCGACCGGCACCAGCGCGCCGACCGGCGCGAAGATCAGCGCGGCGTCGAGCTTCGCAGGCGGGGCGTCTTCCGAGGCGCCGGCCCAGTGCGCGCCGAGCGACAGCGCCAGCTGCTGCGCCTGTCGGTCGCCGGCGCGGGTGAAGGCATAGACCTCGCGGCCCTGCCAGCGGCAGACCTGCGCGATGAGATGGGCGGCGGCGCCGAAGCCGTAGATGCCGATGCGCTGCGCGTCCCCGGCCATTTTCAGCGTGCGCCAGCCGATCAGCCCCGCGCACATCAGCGGCGCGGCAGCGACAGGGTCGTCGAACCCGTCCAGCGGGAAGCAATAGGCGGCGTCGGCCACCACATGGGTGGCGAAGCCGCCGTCGCGCGTGTAGCCGGTGAAGAGCGGGTCGTCGCACAGGTTCTCGCGATGGCCGGCGCAATAGGGGCATACCCCGCAGGTATGGCCGAGCCAGGGAATGCCGACCCGCGTGCCCACCATCGGCGCGGCGACGCCGTCGCCCAGCGCCTCGACGATGCCGACGATCTCATGGCCGGGAATGACGGGCAGCTTGCCCGGCGGCAATTCGCCGTCGACCACGTGCAGGTCCGTGCGGCAGACCGCGCAGGCCTCCACGCGCACGCGGATCTCGCCGGCGCCGGGTTGCGGCAGCGCGCGCTCCTCGGGGCGCAGCGCCTCTCCATAGGCATGGAGGACCATGGCTCTCATCGTGACATCCTCGGCGGCAGCGTTGGCGACAGGCTGGGCACACACGACATCGGCTCATTATCCGGGCAAGTGCTGCGAAGACCAAACGCCGAGACGCTCGGGGGCGCGGCGCCGCGGGAAATCGCTAGCCGGCGAATGAAGCCAAGCGACGGCGGGGAACCTATCGCATGCTGCGGTGCGGCCGCCGTTGATCATGGTCAATGCCGGCCCCCGCCGACGACCTAGGATCGCGGCCCGATCCCAACAGCCAGGGTGGAGGGCGGCACGGCGCGGCCTTGGCCCGATTGCTGTCTGGCTATGCGCTCCTGCGCATGGTTCAATCCTGTCGCGGCGAAGCTGCGGGGGCGGGATCGGCTGTGAAGATGCGATGCGGTTCCGCATCGCAGGCTCTATCGTTCCTGGGAGGCCTGATGAGCGCGTGGCTCGGTCGAGGCGAAAAGACGGCTGCTTTCGCAGTGCGTGCCGCCGTCATTGTCATTCTGGGGCTCGGCCTCGCGCCTCCCGCATCGGCGCAGGAGACGGGAGGCCTGGGGGCCCGGTTGCAGGCGCTGGTGGACAAGCTGACCGGGCACAAGCTCCCGGCCGACATCTTCATGACCAACGGGCGCATCGAATCCGAGCAGGTGCTCGTCGCCTCCAAGCTCGCCGGCCGCGTGGCGCAGGTGTTGGTGGAGGAAGGCCAGACGGTGGACGAGGGCGAGACGGTCGCCCGCATGGACACGGTGGAACTCGCGGCCCAGCTCGCCGGCACCGAGGCGCAGGTACGCGCCGCCGAGAAATCGGTCGCCGAGGCCGAGGCGGCGATCGCCCAGCGCGAGAGCCAGCGCCTGCTCGCCCAGCAGGAATTCGAGCGTGCCTCCAAGCTCAAGCAGAGCGGTTACGGCACCATCCAGTCCGCCGATACACGCCAGAGCGAGCTAAACGTCGCCGAGGCCGGGCTCAAGGCCTCGCAGGCCGCGCTCGAGGCGGCGCTGGCCACCGCCGATGCCGCCCGCGCCGATGTCGCGCGGATTCAGTCGCAGATCGACGATTCGACCCTGAAGGCACCCCGCCGCGGCCGCGTCGAATACAAGCTGGTGCGCTCGGGCGAGGTGGTGGCGGCCGGCGCGCCCATCGTCACGCTGCTCGATCTCTCCGACGTCTACATGACCGTCTTCGTGCCCGCCCGCGTCGCCGGGCGCCTCGCGATGGGCGACGAGGCGCGCATCGTGCTCGACCCCGCGCCGGAATATGTGATCCCCGCCACGGTGAGCTTCGTCGCCTCCGGCGCGCAGTTCACACCGAAATCGGTCGAGACCGATGACGAGCGCGAGAAGCTGATGTTCCGGGTGAAGCTGCGCATCGCCTCCGATCTGCTCAAGCAATATGAGGATCGGGTGAAGACCGGCGTGCGCGGCGTCGCCTATGTGCGCACCGCGACCACGGCCACCTGGCCCGAGGCGCTGGCGGTGAAGCTGCCGCAATGAGCGGGCCGGTCATCGCGCTCAAGGGCGTGGCGCATCGCTACGGCCGCGCCATCGCGCTGGACGGTATCGACCTGTCCGTTCCGGCCGGTTGCATGGCGGGGCTGATCGGTCCCGATGGCGTGGGCAAGTCCACCCTCCTCTCGCTGGCGGCCGGCGTGACGCGCATCCAGGCCGGCACGGTCGAGGTGCTGGGTGGCGACATGGCCCGCGCGGGCTGGCGCCGCGAGGCCGGCGGGCGCATCGCCTACATGCCGCAGGGACTGGGGCGCAACCTCTACCCCACGCTCAGCGTCGCGGAGAATCTCGATTTCTTCGCCCGCCTGTTCGGCCAGGACGCGGGCGAGCGCGCCGAGCGTATCGCCGAGCTGATCGGCGCCACCGGACTCGCCCCCTTCGCCGACCGGCCGGCGGGCAAGCTCTCCGGCGGCATGAAGCAGAAGCTCGGCATCTGCGCCGCGCTGATCCACGATCCCGACCTCGTCATTCTCGACGAGCCGACCACCGGCGTCGATCCGCTGTCGCGTCGCCAGTTCTGGGAGCTGATGGAACGGCTGCGCGCCCGCCGGCCGAGCATGAGCGTCATCGTCGCCACCGCCTATATGGAGGAGGCCGAGCGCTTCGACTGGCTGGCGGCGATGAATGCCGGGCGCGTTCTGGCCACCGGCTCGCCCGACGACATTCGCCGGCAGGCCGGCGCTCCGACGCTGGAGGCGGCCTTCGTCGCGCTGCTGCCGGAAGCCGAGCGCGCCGATGCCGCGCCGATTCCCGATCTGCCGCGCCAGATGCATGATGGCGCGCCGGCCATCGAGGCGACCGGGCTCACCTGCCGGTTCGGCGATTTCGTCGCTGTCGACCATGTCGATTTCCGCATCGAGAAGGGCGAGATCTTCGGCTTCCTCGGCTCCAACGGCTCGGGCAAGTCGACCACGATGAAGATGCTCACCGGCCTGTTGCCGGCGAGCGAGGGCGAGGCAAGGCTGTTCGGGGCGCCGCTGCTGGGCGGCGACATGGCGACCCGCAAGCGGGTCGGCTACATGTCGCAGGCCTTCTCGCTCTATGGCGAACTGACCGTGCGGCAGAACCTCGTGCTGCATGCCCGGCTGTTCGAAATCGCCGACGTGGAGGGCCGCGTCGGGCAGATGCTGGCGCGGTTTGACCTCGCGGACGTGGCGGACATGCGCCCCGAGAGCCTGCCGCTCGGCATCCGCCAGCGCCTCCAGCTTGCCGTGGCGGTGATCCACAAGCCGGAGATCCTCATTCTCGACGAGCCGACCTCCGGCGTCGACCCGGTGGCGCGCGACAATTTCTGGCGCACCCTCATCGAACTCTCGCGTCAGGATGGGGTGACGATCTTTCTCTCCACCCATTTCATGAACGAAGCCGAGCGCTGCGACCGCATCTCGCTGATGCATGCGGGCAAGGTGCTCGCCATCGGCACGCCGGAAGAGCTGAAGGCCGCGCGCGGCATGGCGACGCTGGAGGAAGTGTTCATTGCCGCCCTCGAGGAGGCCGGCATGGGCCGCACCGAGGGCGCGGTGGAACTGCGCCAGCGGCCGGCGGCAGCGCCCATGCCGGTGCGGCGCTTCGATGCCGGCCGGCTCTGGGCCTATGCGCGGCGGGAATCGCTGGAGATCCTGCGCGACCGGGCGCGGCTCGCCTTCGCCTTCCTCGGGCCGATCCTGCTCATGCTCACCTTCGGCTATGGCATTTCCTTCGACGTCGAGAACCTGCCCTATGCGGTGTTCGACCAGGACGGCAGCGCGCAGAGCCGGCAAGTGCTGGAGGCCTTCGAGGGCTCGCGCTATTTCCAGCTTCACGCGCCGATCACCTCGCCCGATGAGCTCGACCGTCGTATGAAGGACGGCGAACTCACGCTCGCCATCGAGGTGCCGCCCGGCTTCGGCCGCGACCTCCTGCGCGGGCGCCAGCCCGAGCTGGGCGTCTATGTCGACGGCGCCATGCCCTTCCGCGCCGAGACGACGCGTGGCTATGTGCAGGGCATCGCCCAAAGCTACCTGGCCGATGCGCGGCTGCGCACCACCGGCCGCGACACGTCGGTCTATCCCATCACCATCGAGCCGCGTTACCGCTACAATCAGGCGTTCAAGAGCGTGAACGCCATGGTGCCGAGCGTCATCGTGCTGATGCTGGTGCTGATCCCGGCGATCATGACCGCGCTGGGGGTGGTGAAGGAGAAGGAAAGCGGCTCCATCACCAATTTCCAGTCGACGCCGGTGACCCGCGTCGAATTCCTGCTCGGCAAGCAGCTGCCCTATGCCGTCATCGCCTTTGTCAGCTTCGTCTCTCTGGTGCTGGTGGCGCGCTTCGTGTTCGAGGTGCCGGTGAAGGGCTCGCTGCCCACGCTGGTGCTCGGCTCGCTGGCCTATGTGCTGGCGACCACCGGCTTCGGCCTGTTCGTGTCGAGCTTCGTGCAGAGCCAGGTGGCGGCGATCTTCGCCACCGCCATCATCGCCATCATTCCCTCGGTGAACTTCTCCGGTCTTCTCGTGCCGGTGTCCTCGCTGTCGGGCGGGGCGCGGCTGATCGGCCTGGCCTTCCCGGCGGCGTGGTACCAGCCGGTCAGTGTCGGCGTCTTCGCCAAGGGGCTGGGCCTGGCCGATCTGTGGTTGGATATCGTGGTGATCTTCCTGTTCGCGCTCGGCTTCATCGGCGCGGCGATGCTCGCCCTGCGCAAGCGGAGCGCCTGAGCATGTTTGTCCGTCTCGCCCGCATCTTCCGCCTCGGCATCAAGGAACTCTACAGCCTCAAGGCCGACCCGGTGCTGGCCGCGCTCATCGTCTACACCTTCACCATCGCCATCTACACGGTCGCTTCCGGCGCCAAGTTCGAGGTCGAGAATGCCGCCGTCGCGGTGGTGGACGAGGACCAGACCGCGCTGTCCCGCCGGCTGCGCGATGCGCTGATCGCGCCCTTCTTCAAGGAGCCGGTGCTGATCGGCGCCGATCAGGTCGGCCCGGCCATGGATTCGGGCCGCTTCGTCTTCGTGGTGTCGATCCCGCCCCAGTTCGAGCATGACGTGATCGCCGGCCGCACCCCGACCATCCAGCTGGACATCGACGCCACCGCCATGTCGCAGGCGGGCAACGGCGCCTCCTACATCCAGAACATCCTCATCCAGGAGGTGCTGGCCGCCGTGCCGAGTGCGGCGACGACGGATCCGATCAACGTGGTCGTGCACGCGCGGTTCAATCCCAACCTGCAATCGGCCTGGTTCACGGCGGTGATGCAGGTGATCAACAACGTCACCATGCTGGCGGTGATCCTCGCTGGCGCGGCGTTGATCCGCGAGCGCGAGCACGGCACCATCGAACATCTCCTGGTAATGCCGGTGACGCCCATCGAGATCATGTTGGCGAAGATCTGGGCCAACGGCATGGTGATCGTCATCGCCGCGACGCTGTCGTTGGTTTTCGTGGTGGAGCGCCTGCTCGGCGTGCCGGTGCAGGGCTCGGTACCGCTCTTTGTCGCGGCGATGGTGGTCTACCAGTTCTCGGTGACGGCGCTCGGCATCCTCGTCGCCACCGTCTCGACCTCGATGGCGCAGTTCGGCCTCATCGTCATGCCGGTCCTGATCGTGATGAACCTGCTGTCGGGCTCGACGACGCCGATGGAGAGCATGCCGGTCTGGCTGCAGAACGTGATGCAGCTTTCGCCCTCCACCCATTTCGTCGCGCTGTCGCAGGCCATTCTCTATCGCGGCGCGGGACTATCGGTGATCTGGCCGCAATTGCTGGCGCTCGTCGCCATCGGCGGAGCCTTCTTCTTCCTGGCCGTGCTGCGCTTCCGCAAGGCGCTGCAGGCGGCGCAATAGCCGCCCGCGCCCGTTCCCGCAGACCTGCCGCGTCACACGCCGAAGCAGGCCCGCAGCTGCAGGCGCACATCGTCGAGGATGGCGGCGGAGAGGGCGGGATCGGCCGTGGCGATGCCGCGCGCCATGGTGAGGGCGCCGACCATGGTGGCGAGGATGGTCGTCGCCTTGCGCCGGCGGACCTCCGGCTCATTGTCGGTCAGGTGCTGCTCGATCACGCCGCGGAAGCGCTCGATCGCTTCCGCGTAGTCGTGCTGCAGTTCCGGCCCCTGCCGGGCGATATCGCCGGCGAACGCGCCGAGCGCGCAGCCACGAGCCGGATTGTCGCGATGGGCGATGGAGAGATAGCGGTCGAGGATGGTGGCGATGTCGCCGGAGTGCTTCCAGTTGTCCACGCCCTCGGCGCAGGCCTCGCGGCAGGCCGCTCCGGCAAGATCGGCCTTGGAACGGAAATGGCCATAGAAGGCGCCGTGCGTCAGCCCGCTGGCCTGCATGATCTCGGCGACGCCGACATCGTTGAATCCGCGTTCGCGAAACAGCCGGGAGGCCGATTCCAGGATGGCGCTGCGATGCTCCGCCACCTTCGCCTTCGAGACCCGCACCATGAACCTCCGCAACAGCCCCGCTGTAAGCTCCCCCCTCTTTCCTTATTCAACGGAAAGTCCCGCGAAAGCAAATGCGAATGGATGCGGGTGAATGCGGACCCGCCCGCCAATGGCGGGCGGGGAGGAGGGGGCAGCGGGGGGCGGTGATGGCTCAGGCGGCATCCCAGACGGGCGCGAGGCCGGCCGGGCTGACGATGCGCCCATCCGGGCGGGCCAGGGTGTGGATCGCCGCCATCTCGTCGCGCGACAGCTCGAAATCGAAGATGGCGAAATTCTCCGCCGCGCGCGCCTCGCCGGCGGTCTTCGACAGGGCGATGAGCCCATCCTGCTGGATCACCCAGCGCAGCACCACCTGTGCGACGCTCCTTCCCTTGGCCCCCGCGATGTCCTTCAGCACCGGGTCGGTGAACACCTTGCCGTCGGCCATGGCGAAATAGGCGGTGATGGACAGCCCCGCCGCGCGGGCGGCGGTGATGATCGGGCTCTGGTCGAGAAAGGGGTGGTATTCGACCTGGTTGGTGACGAGCGGCGCGGCGCTGAGGCCGATAGCCTCCTGCATCTGCGCGACATTGAAGTTCGATACGCCGATATGGCGCACCTTGCCGGCCTTCACCACCGCGTTGAGCGCACCGACGGGCTCGGGCAGCGCATGGCCGGCCGGCCAGTGCAGCAGCAGCAGGTCGACATAGTCGGTCTTGAGTTTTTTCAGGCTCTCCTCGACCGAGGCGATCAGCGCGTCATGGCCGAACTTGTCGACCCATACCTTGGTGGTGAGGAAGATGTCGGCGCGGTTGACGCCGGAAGCCTGGATGCCCTCGCCGACCTCGGCCTCGTTGCCATAGGCCTGCGCGGTGTCGATATGGCGGAAGCCGAGCTGGAGCACATGGGGCACCATGCGCAGCGTATCGGCACCCGACAGGCGGAAGGTGCCGTAGCCGAGGGCGGGAATGTGCGCGCCGTTGGCGCTGACATAGGGCTGCATTGGATTGTCTCCTTGGGATCAGACGGTGCGGGCGACGAGTGTCTCGCGACGGTCGAGCGCGCCACTCCAGAGGGTGAGGCCGAGCGCGCCGGCCACCAGTATGGCGCCGACCCAGGGCGTGGCACCGAGGCCGAGCGGGGAGGCGACGACGAGGCCGCCGACCCAGGCGCCGATGGCGATGCCGAGATTGAACGCGGCGATGTTCAGCGCCGAGGCGACATCCACCGCGCCGGGACGATGCTTCTTGGCGAGTTCCACCACGTAGATCTGCAGGCCCGGCACATTGGCGAAGGACAGGAAGCCGAGCGCGGCCAGCGTCGGCAGGGTCAGCCAGGGCGACACGGCGGTGAAGGTGAACAGCGCCAGCACGGCGGCCTGGGCGAGGAATAGGAAGGTCAGCGCCTTCACCGGGTCGCGATCGGCGATGCGCCCGCCGGCGATATTGCCCACCGCGATGGCGAGGCCATAGACCACCAGGATGAGGCTGACGCTGGAGGCCGCAAAACCGGTGACATGTTCGAGGATCGAGGCGAGGTAGGTGAAGGCGACGAAGGTGCCGCCATAGCCGAGCGCGGTCATGGCATAGACCAGCAGCAGCCGCCCGGAGCCGAGCACGCGCAGCTGGTCCATCAGCCGGGCCGGTTCGGCGCGGGCGAGGTTGGCAGGCAGCAGCGCGGCGATGGCGAGCAGGGCGAGCACGCCCAGCCCGGCCACCGCCCAGAAGGTGGCGCGCCAGCCGAAGGTCTGGCCGATGAAGGTGCCGAGCGGCACGCCGGTGACGATGGCGACCGTCAGCCCCATGAACATCAGCGCGATGGCGGAGGCGCGGCGGTCGGCCGGCACGAGGTCGGCGGCGATGGTGGCGCCGACCGAGAAGAACACGCCATGCGCGAAGGCGGAAATCACCCGCGCCACCAGCAGCGTCTCGTAGCTCGGGCTGAGCGCGGCGGCGCTGTTGCCGATGATGAACAGGCCCATCAGCGAGAGCAGAAGCGTCTTGCGCTCCATCCGCCCGGTGAGCGCGGTGAGGATCGGTGCGCCGAAGGTGACGCCGAGCGCGTAGACGCTGACGATGAGGCCGGCGAGCGGCAGGGTGATGTGAAGATCGGCGGCCACGGTCGGCAGCAGGCCGACAATGACGAACTCCGTGGTGCCGATCGCATAGGCGGCGATGGTGAGCGCGAACAGCGCCGGCGGCATTCGGGTTGGCGACATGAAAACAGGCCTCCGCGCGCCGTCGGCCCGCAGGGAGCCCGGCGCCAGCTGGATATGGGTTGGGTTGGCCCGAATATGCGTGCCACCGGCGTGCGTGATAAGCCGCCATGATGGACCAGGAGCTGTGAATTTCTTTCACAAGCAAACGCCGCGACGCCGCGAGCGGTCCTTTGCACGGGCGCGTGGCCGGGGCGGGTTGCGTCTCGCGTCGCGTATCGTCTCGCGGCGGGTATCGTCTTGCGCCGGGTATCGTCTTGCGCGCCATCCCCCGCGGTCACGCACGAAAATGCACAGCCGGCGCATCGTCACCGCTGCGCCGGCTGGTTGTTCCGTTCTGGTGCCAGGCCGCGGGTCCGCGTGCCGGGGGCCGAGCTCGCTCAGGCGAAGCGCGCGAGATAGGCTTGCGCGGTGGTGGACGCGTGCCCGGTCAGCGTTTCGACATCCGTCGAGGTCTGCGCATATTCGCCCGCGCCCAGCGCGGCATAGAAGCTGCCGACGCCGGTGACGACGAATTCGGGCAGCCCATAGGAGCGGAACTGCGCCTCGAAGGCCGAGACCGGCACGTCGAGCGCCGTGATCTTCTTGCCGGTGACGGTGGACAGGATGGCGGCCAGTTCGATGGCCGAATAGGCCTCATGGCCCGAAAGCTCGTAGATTCGGTTCGCATGGCCGGTGCCGGTGACGGCGGCGACGATCGCGTCGGCCACGTCCTCATGCGAGACGTAGGCGACCTTCGCCTCGATGCCGGTAAAGGGCAGCACGCCGCTCTCCTTGGCATTGGCGAAGAGCGCGTCATTATTGGCGAAATAGGAATTGTCGCGCAGGATCGTGTAGGCGATGCCCGACGCCTTCAGTTCGGCCTCGGTCGCCACATGCGCCTTGGCCCAGTCGAACAGGCTGGCGTCGGCCGGGTTGGTGGCGCCGGTGTAGACGATGCGCTGGATGCCGGCGGCCTTGGCGGCCTGAATAGCGTTGTGGTGCTGGGCGATGCGCACCTCATTCGGGCCGACGCTTGAAATGATGACGGCGACGTCCTCGCCGGCGAAGGCGGCCTGCAGGCTCGCCGGGTCGTCATAATCGGCGGCGACGATCGTGAAGCCCTGAGCCTGCTGCGCGGCGAGCTTCTCGGGCGCGCGCGCGGCGAGCTTGACGCTGCCCGCGAGGCCCTTGGCCTTGAAGGCGCTGGCGAGGGTCTGGCCCAGCTTTCCGCTGGCGGCGGTGATGACGGTCATGGCGACGGCTTCCTGTTGGACGGCCCGGCGGGTCGCGTCGGTTACCAAATGAGAGTAACATGCAGGTTGGAAGCGAGCCGGCAAGAAGGGTTTTCAAAGTGCGTCGGTATGCGGGCAGTAACCGGCGGGTCGGCAACAGGGCGGGGGGAGATCGGATAAGTGCTTGTGAAAATTGATAAAGAAGCGCTTCAGCAGCTATGTCCGACGCGCGACGTGCTGGACCGCATCGGCGATCGCTGGAGTGTTCTCATCCTCAGCGAACTGGAAGAGGGGTCGCGCCGCTTCACCGTCTTGAGACGGGCGATCCCGGATATTTCCCAGCGCATGCTGGCGCAGACCCTGCGTCATCTGGAGGCGGACGGGCTGGTGACGCGCACGGTCTATCCCACCATTCCGCCGCGCGTGGACTACGCTCTCACCGAGCTCGGCCGCTCGCTGATGGCGCCGCTGCGTGCGCTGGTCGCCTGGGCCGAGGCCAATCACCAGGCGGTGCGGGACGCCCGCCAGCGCTACGCTAGCACGGTTACGGACGGTTCGCCCTCCACCGCCCGGCCGATAATGGCGGCATCCGCATAGCCTGCCGCCCGGATCGCGCCCAGCATCCGCTCGGCCGCGTCCGGCGCGACCGCGACCAGCAGTCCGCCCGAGGTCTGCGGGTCGGTCAACAGGTGCCTTTGGTGGTCGGGTAGCCCCTCGGGAAGGCGTACGCTTTCGCCATAGCTCGCCCAGTTGCGATGCGAGGCGCCGGTGACAAAGCCCTGCCGCGCCAGTTCCTCGGCTTCCGCCAGCAGCGGCAGCGCGGCGACCTCGATTTCAAGCGCGAGCTTCGCGCCGCGCGCCACCTCCAGCCCGTGGCCGAGAATGCCGAAGCCGGTGACGTCGGTCACCGCATGCACCTTTACCTCCTTGCCCAGTTCCGTGCCGATACGGTTGAGCTTGGTCATCGAGGCGATCATCTCGGCATAGGCGGGGGTGGAGAGCGCTTGCTTCTTGAAGGCGGCGGAATAGATGCCCACCCCGAGCGGCTTGGTGAGAATGAGCACGTCGCCGGCCCGTGCCGTGCTGTTCTTGCGGATCGCCGACGGGCTGGCGGTGCCGATCACCGCGAGCCCGTAGATCGGCTCCGGACAATCGATGGAATGGCCGCCCGCCACCGGAATGCCGGCTTCCGCCGCGATGGAGGCACCGCCCTTCAGGATCTCGCGCACCATGGCCGGCTCCAGCTTGCCCAGCGGCATGCCGAGAATGGCGAGCGCGAGCAGGGGCTTGCCGCCCATCGCGTAGACATCGGAAATCGCGTTGGTGGCGGCGATGCGGCCGAACTCATAGGGATCGTCCACCATCGGCATGAAGAAGTCGGTGGTAGCGATCAGGCAGGTGTCGTCGTCCAGCTGCCAGACCGCCGCGTCGTCACCCGTCTCGGTGCCGACCAGCAGCCGCTCGAACGGGCCCGCAGCCGGCTGTTCCGAGAGCAATTCGCGCAGCACCGAGGGCGCGAGCTTGCAGCCGCAGCCCCCGCCATGGGCGAGGCTGGTGAGGCGGAACGGGGTGGTGTCGGCGGGCGTGTCGAGCATGGCTCACTCCTCGTGTTCTTTATCTCTCCCCGACGGGGAGAAGTCGCCGCGTCGCGGCGGGTGAGGGGCTTTCGGCCGCGGATCGGTCTTCTCCCTCACCCGAACCCTCTCCCCCGCGGGGGAGAGGGAGCTTCCGTGTCGCTCAGGTGGCGAGTTCGCTGGCGGTGATCGAGTATTTGAAGGCGTCGGGATCCAGGCAATCGTGGCGCAGCGACGCCACTTCCGCCTGCGGGTACATGAGGAAGCCGAGCTTGGGGCCGTTCGAGCCGGGCAGGGCGATGTCGTGGCCGTCATTATAGGCGAGCCAGTTGCCCTCCCACGCGCCGAACAGCGCCTTGCGGGCGGCGAGCACCTTGGCGTCGTCCATCGCGTTCTTGCCCGGGGGCTCCTCCAGCACGACCTTGCGCACGTCGGCGGGATCGGTCGCCACCCAGCCGAAGCCGTCCAGCCACACTTCGGCGCGGCAATGCTGGGCCTTCGAAATGGTCGGCGAATTGGCGCCCAGGCTTTTGTAGCCGAAAGCGGAGGGGGCGACGCGGATGCCGTAAATGTCGCGGGCGGGAATGCCGGCGGCGCGCACCAGCCCGACATAGAGCGCGTTGAGGTCGGCGCACTTGCCGCCGAGATTGCCGCTCTTGAGCAGCGAGGCGACATCGCCGGTGCCGCAGCCGCGGGTGGCGGCGTTGCGATAGGTGTTCTCGACCACCCACTCGTAAATCGCGCGCGCCTTCTCCAGGTCGCTCGCCTTGCCGGCGGTGATCGTGTCGGAGGTCTGCTTCACGATGCCGTCGAGCGGGATCAGGTCGGTCGGCGCGGTGAACAGCGCGCGATCGGCGCTTGAGAGCGGCGCGACGTTGCCGGGCCGGGCGAAGTCGGTGGCGCGGTCGCGGGTGGCGAAGGAGGAGGTGATCTCCACGCGCGGCGCGCTTTCGCCCTGCGCCCAGGTGAGATGCAGAAGCTCCGTGCCGTAATGGGGATCCTTCACCACCTTCGCGCTGGCGGCATTGGTCTTCCAGCTACTCTCGCCCGGCTTGAACCAGTCGGCCGCGGTATAGGACGGGAGCGGCACCCACGCTTGCGCCGGGCCGGCCTTGCCCTCGACGGGGGCGACCTCCAGCGTCGTCACCACGTCGAAGCGGCGCCATTTGTCGGGCCTGGGCGCGAAGACGGCGCCGGCGGCGGCCGTCTGCGCGAAGAGCTGGGACGGCGCCAGGGTGGCGGCGGCGAGGGCCGCGCCGGCCTTGAGGAGTTCTCGGCGACTGGTCATGTGGTTTTTCCCGCTTAGTCGTTGAGGGGTGGCAGCGTGCCATCGAGGGGCGCGCTCGCCGGGTTCTGGCTTTCGAGTTCGAGGCTTTCGAGCCGATGTGCGGCGGCCGGATCGTCCCAGTCGACCGGGCCGCCGGCGTAGAGGCGCACCCGGTGCGAGCGGTCGAGAACGAAGCTGGTCGGCAGCACGGCGACCTGCCACGCCTTCATGGTCGCGCGGTCCTCGTCGAGGAGGATGGGGAAGGGGACGGGCGCATTCTCGAAGAAGCGGCGCACCCGCAGTTCCGGCTCGCCGATGTCGATTGCCAGCACGGCGAAGGGGCGATCCTGCATCCGCGCCACCAGCCGGGCCAGACCGGCCATCTCTTCCCGGCACGGCTCGCACCAGGTCGCAAAAAAGTGAACGAGGACGATTTTGTCCCGCAGCGCATCCAGCCGCTGGAGCCCGTTCGCCAGTGTCGGCAGGGTGAGCGCCGGAGCCTCGCTCCCCGCAGGCAGAGGCGGCTCCTGGGCAAGCGCCCGCGGTGCCCCAAGCGCTATTGACGCTAGGGCAAGAAACGCGGCGACAAGGAGAGATCCGAGGGTGCCCCGGCACGCGGGAGCCTGATGCAGAAACATCGCGCGCGACCATGCCCCCGGCGCTCGGCAGCGTCAATCCACTGCCTGCCTCGCTGGCCCGGGCGTGCGGCGCAGCATTTCCAAAATGCCCGTCACTGGAGCGAGTGACTTGGAATTACACGGGTTTTTGTTGGTCCTTCACCTTTCGTTGGTTTGACATTGGAGCCGCTAAAAAATAGGCTTTCGATTGGATACGCCTATCGTGCGATGGGCTTTGCAATGAGAGTTTCGGGAGGTCCTCGATGAACATGGAACTCTCGCGCCGGTCGTTTCTGAAAACGTCGGGTGCGGGGATCGCGGGCACGACGCTGGGAGCCTTCGGGTTCGGCGAGGCGGAGGCGGCGGTTGCCGCATTCATCAAGCCGTTCCATCTGGCCAACACGACGGAAGCGCGCAACACCTGCACCTATTGCTCGGTCGCCTGCGGCATCATCATCTTTTCCAAGGGCGACCTGCGGAAGGGTGAGAAGGCCGATATCGTCCATATCGAGGGCGATGCCGACCACCCCACCAATCGCGGGACGCTCTGCCCCAAGGGCGCGGCGCTGCGCGACATCGTGAAGAGCGAGACGCGCCTCACCCAGCCGATGGTGCGCAAGCCCGGCTCCGACCGTTTCGAGCCGATCTCCTGGGACGCGGCGCTCGACAAGATCGCCCATGCCATGAAGCACGATCGCGACGCCAATTTCGTCGCGACCAACAAGGACGGCGTCACCGTCAATCGCTGGCTGACCGCCGGCTTCCTGGCGGCCTCGGCCACCACGAACGAGACCGCCTTCGCCACCTACAAGGTGGTGCGTTCCACGGGGATGCTTGGATTCGATAATCAGGCGCGCGTCTGACACGGCCCGACGGTGGCGAGTCTCGCCCCAACATTCGGCCGTGGTGCCATGACGAACTCCTGGACGGATATCAAGAATACCGACCTCGTCATCATCATGGGCGGCAATGCCGCCGAAGCGCATCCGTGCGGTTTCAAATGGGTCACCGAGGCGAAAGCCAACCGTGGCGCCAAGCTCATTGTGGTCGACCCGCGCTATAACCGCTCGGCGTCGGTGGCGGACTATTACGCGCCGATCCGGCAGGGGTCGGACATCGCCTTCCTCATGGGCCTGATCAACTGGTGCATCCAGAACGACAAGGTCCAGTGGGCCTATACCAAGGCTTTCACCAACGCCTCCTTCCTCGTGAAGGAAGGCTTCGAGTATCATGAGGGCCTGTTCACCGGCTACGACGAGGAAAAGCGCGACTATAACCGCGATACCTGGGAATATGAGATCGGGCCGGACGGCTATGCCGTGGTCGACGACACGCTCACGCATCCGCGTTGCGTGTGGAACCTCTTGAAACAGCACGTCTCCATCTACACGCCCGAGCTGGTCGAACGCATCTGCGGCACGCCGAAGGACAAGTTCCTGCACATCGCCGAGATGGTGGGCGAGTGCTCCTCGCCGACCAAGACCATGACGTCGATGTACGCGCTCGGCTGGACCCAGCATTCCAAGGGCGCGCAGAACATCCGCGGCATGGCGATGCTGCAGCTTATCCTTGGCAATATCGGCGTGCGCGGCGGTGGCATGAACGCGTTGCGCGGCCATTCCAACATCCAGGGGCTGACCGATCTCGGCCTGTTGTCCAACATGCTGCCCGGCTATCTCAACCTGCCGGTGGACAAGGAACCCGACTTCGCCACGTACATGTCGACGCGCGGCTTCAAGCCGCTGCGGCCGAACCAGATGAGCTACTGGCAGAACTACAGGAAGTTCTTCGTCAGCTTCATGAAGTCCATGTATGGCGATGCGGCCACGGCCGAGAACGACTGGGCTTATCACTACCTGCCCAAGCTCGACGTGCCGAACTACGACATCCTGCGCATGTTCGAGCGCATGAAAAAAGGCGAGATCAACCTCTATTTCTGCCAGGGCTTCAACCCGCTGCAGGCCTTCCCCAACCGGGCCAAGCTCAGCGAGGGGCTCTCCAAGCTCAAGCTGCTCGTGGTCATGGACCCGCTCCAGACCGAGACGGCCCGCTTCTGGGAGGATCACGGCGTCTATAACAAGACCGACCCGTCCTCGATCCAGACGGAAGTGATCCAGCTGCCCACCACCTGCTTCGCGGAGGACGAGGGCTCGCTGGTCAATTCCGGACGCTGGCTGCAATGGCACTGGCCGGGCGGCTCGCCTCCCGGCGAGGCGCGCACCGACACCTGGATCATGGCGCAGATCCACCTCCGCCTGAAGGCGCTCTACGCCCGCGATGGCGGCGCCTTCCCCGACCCGATCGTCAATCTTAACTGGTCCTACAAGGACCCGGACGAGCCGACGCCGGAGGAACTGGCGCGGGAGATGAACGGTTCGGCCCTGGTCGACGTGTTCGATCCCAACGACCCGACCAAGAAGATCCTGGAGGCGGGGAAGCAGCTCCCGGGCTTCGGCGTGCTGCGCGACGACGGCACCACCGCGTCGGGCTGCTGGATCTTCTCGGGCTGCTGGACCGAGGCGGGCAACATGATGGCGCGCCGGGACAATTCCGACCCGGGCGATACCGGGGCCTACCTCAAATGGTCCTTCGCCTGGCCGGCCAACCGGCGCATCATCTATAATCGCGCCTCCTGCGACCTCGAGGGCAAGCCGTGGGATCCCTCGCGCAAGCTGATCGAGTGGGACGGCGCCAAATGGACCGGCTACGACGTGCCGGACATCGCGCCCACCGCCAAGCCGGGAGATGTCGGCCCATTCATCATGAACGCGGAAGGCTCCGGCCGACTGTTCGTGCGCAAGATGATGCGCGACGGGCCGTTCCCGGTGCATTACGAGCCGTTCGAGAGCCCGGTCGCCAATGTCATTGCCCCGAAGATCGTGGGCAATCCGGTGTCGCGCGTGTTCAAGGATGACTGGAAGCAGTTCGCCCAGACCGCCTCGCCCGACTTCCCCTATGCCGCGACCACCTACCGTCTCACCGAGCATTTCCACTACTGGACCAAGAACAACCATGTGAACTCGGTCCTGCAGCCGGAACAGTTCGTCGAGATTTCGGAGGAGCTTGCCCGCGACAAGGGCATCGCGCTGGGCGGCTGGGTGCGGGTGTGGTCGATGCGCGGCTCGCTCTTCGCCAAGGCGGTCGTCACCAAGCGGATCAAGCCGATGACGATCGACGGCAAGATTGTCCACGTGGTCGGTATCCCGATCCACTGGGGTTTCGTCGGCGCCGCCCGCAAGGGCTTCCCGGCGAATGTGCTGACCCCCTTCGTCGGCGACGCCAATATCGAGACGCCGGAGTTCAAGGCGTTTCTCGTCAACATCGAAGCCTCCGCCGGTCCGGCGGTGTCATAAGAGGGAGGCGGCACGATGTTTCCACCGATTCCGAACCCGTCCGTCTCCCCCGAGGCCGCAAAGCCGCGCTTCGGCGAGAAGGACATCCTGCGCCGCTCCGCCTCCGAGGTCACGCCGCCCGCCGAGCGGCTGACCGAGGTGGCCAAGCTCATCGACGTGTCGAAATGCATCGGCTGCAAGGCCTGCCAGTCGGCCTGCCTCGAATGGAACAATCTCCATGAGGAGATCGGCTTCAACCACGGGGTCTACACCAACCCCATGGACCTGACGCCGGACACGTTCACGCTGATGCGCTTCACCGAGTGGGTGAATCCCGAGACCGACAATCTCGAATGGCTCATCCGCAAGGATGGCTGCATGCATTGCGAGGATCCCGGCTGCCTGAAGGCCTGCCCTTCGCCGGGCGCGATCGTGCAGTACTCGAACGGCATCGTCGATTTCCAGCATGAGAACTGCATCGGCTGCGGCTATTGCATCAAGGGCTGCCCGTTTAACATTCCGCGCATCTCCAAGGTCGATCACACCGCCTACAAGTGCACGCTGTGCTCGGATCGCGTGGCGGTGGGCCAGGGCCCAGCCTGCCAGAAGGCCTGCCCGACCCAGGCCATCGTCTTCGGCACCAAGCAGGAGATGAAGGACTGGGCGGATTTCCGCATCAAGGACCTCAAGTCGCGTGGCTTCGAGAATGCGGGACTCTATGATCCGCAGGGCGTGGGCGGCACGCATGTGATGTATGTGCTGCACCATGCCGACCAGCCGTCGATCTATGCCAACCTGCCGGATAATCCGCGCATTTCGCCCATCGTCGATGCCTGGAAGGGCGTGACCAAATATGTCGGTCTCGCCGCCATGGGCTTCGCCGCCGCCGCGGGCCTCCTCCACTATGTGGTGGCCGGTCCCAACCGGGTGACGGCGGAAGACGAGGAGAACGCGCAGAAGCTCACCGAGGGCAAGGGTCCGCCATCCGCTCCCCCGCCGGCGTCGCCATCGGGGCCGGCCGGCCATGAGGGGAGGGCGACATGACCTCCGTAAACCTGCCGCCCGAAGTGCCCGAGGACATCGAGCCGGGCGATGCCGTCCGGCCGGGCCGCCCGGTGCATGTGGCGCGCTACACGCTGGCCGCGCGCATCAATCACTGGATCACCGCCATCAGCCTCGTGGTGCTGGCGCTGTCCGGCATGGCGCTGTTCACCCCGCGCCTGTTCTTCCTCACCGGCCTGTTCGGCGGGGGGCAATGGACTCGCACGCTGCATCCCTGGATCGGCGTGGTGCTGTTCTGTTCCTTCGCCATCCTGTTCGTGCGGTTCTGGCGGGCCAACCTGCCGGCGCGAGTGGATGTGACCTGGCTCGCCCATGCCAACGACCTGCTGGCGGGGCGTGAGGAGAAGATGCCGGAGGTCGGCAAGTACAATGCCGGCCAGAAGGGCGTGTTCTGGGCGATGTCGGCGCTGATCATCGTGCTGATCGTCTCCGGCATCGCGATGTGGGACCAGTATTTCTATGATCTCACCACCATCCCGCAGAAGCGCGTCGCCATTCTGGTCCACGCCATGGCGGCGGTGGTGATCATCTGCGTCTGGATCATCCACGTCTATGCGGCGATCTGGGTGAAGGGCACGATCGGTGCGATGACGCGCGGCGAGGTGACGGGCGGCTGGGCCTGGCGCCACCACCGCAAATGGCTGCGCGAACTGGTGAGCCGCAAGCCGCGTGCCCCGGCCGAATAGCCCGGTCCCGCGTCGGATACCGGGCGCCCTATCGCGCGGCTCGGGATGATGTGAACAGACGGCCCGTCGCAGGATCGACGATCCGTCCTATATCAGGCGTTCCCGGGTGGCGCGGCCATTTTCGGGAATGCGCAGGGAAGTGCGTGTCCACCGTTTGCGCGTCTTGTCCGTGCGTATCCACGTGGCCCGTGCGGTTCGTGAGGGAACATGTCCGCCAATCTGCAGCCCGATCCCACCGCGATCGGCAATCTCTCGACGCCGCCCTTCGCGGTTCTGCCCGACCCCGCCACGCTGTTCGCCGCCCGCGCGGCGCGGCTGCGTGCCTATGCGGCGGTGAGCCCGATGGCGGCCTACCTCTCCTTCGTCGCCGGGCTGGTCGACGCGCAGGCCGCCATCGTTCCGTCCCTGCCGCCGGTCAATGGGCCGAATGCCGAGGCGGTCGAGCGCGCGAGCGGCTTCGGCATGCCTCCGCTCGATCGCCCCGGCCTCAAGCTGGACGATACGCTGGAGGCGACCCTTGATGCGCTGTTCGATGCCAGCGCGCGGCTGGCCATGCCGCAGGAGGCGGAAGCCGCGCTGACGCGGGTGCGGCTCGCCGACGGCACGGAACGCGCCCAGATGGTGCGCGACGTGCTCGCCCACGACCTGCCGATGGAGACACTGGCCGAGCACGTCTATGTCGCGAGCGCGCTGCAGGTGCATTTCGCCCGCCTCGCCGCCGGCCTCGATGCGAAAAAACTGGTGCCGGTGGGCGATGGCGTCTGCCCGGCCTGCGGCGGCCCGCCGGTCGCCTCGCTGATCGTGGAATGGCCGAACGCGCACGGCAACCGCTTCTGCGCCTGCTCGCTGTGCTCCACCCTGTGGAACTATGTGCGCATACGCTGCTGCTCCTGCGGCTCCACCAAGGGTATCGGCTATCAGGAGATCGAGGGCAGCCCCGGCACCATCAAGGCCGAAACCTGCGACGAGTGCCGCACCTATGTGAAGGTGATGTATCAGAACAAGGACGTCGCCATCGAGCCGATGGCCGACGATATCGGCTCGCTCGGCCTCGATCTGATGATGCGCGAGGGCCCCTACCGGCGCGCGGCGTTCAACGCCTTCCTGCTCGGCTATTGAGGCGGCACGACGATGGACGCCGATACGCCCCCCGCCGACATTCTCGCGCCGGACATGCCGGCATTCGAGCCGATCGCGCCCGAGTTGCGGCCCTCGCTGCGCGACCTGCCCTCGGTCGATCTGGTGCTGCGGACGCCGGGCGGGCAGCTCGCGGTGGACCGGTTCGGCCGGCTACCGGCGACGCTCGCCATCCGCGTCGCGCTGGACGAGGTGCGCGCCTGCGTGCTCGCCGGACAGCTCGCCAGCCTGCCGACCCCCGACCATGTGGCGCTGGCGGCGGCCGATGCACTGGAGCATGGCGCGCGCGCCAGCCTGCGCCCGGTGTTCAACCTCACCGGCACGGTGCTGCACACCAATCTGGGTCGCGCCCTGCTGGCGGAGGAGGCGGTGGAGGCGGCGGTCGCCGCGATGCGCTCGGCCGTGGCGCTGGAATACGACCTCGCGACCGGCCGGCGCGGCGAGCGCGACGACCATGTGCGCGAGCTGCTGATCGACCTCACCGGTGCGGAGGACGCGACAGTCGTCAACAACAACGCTGCCGCCGTGCTGCTGGTGCTCAACACGCTGGGGGCTGGACGGGAGGCCGTCGTCTCGCGCGGCGAACTGATCGAGATCGGCGGCGCCTTCCGCATGCCCGACATCATGGCGCGGGCGGGGGTGCGCCTCGTCGAGGTCGGCACCACCAATCGCACCCATCCGAAGGACTATGTCGGCGCGCTCACCGAGGCGACCGGGCTGGTGCTCAAGGTGCACACCTCGAACTACCGCATCGAGGGCTTTACCCGCGAGGTGCGGGCGGTCGAGCTTGCCGAGATTGCCCATGCGCGCGGCGTGCCGCTGGTCAACGATCTCGGCTCGGGCACGCTTTACGACCTCACCCGCCTCGGCCTCGCGCATGAGCCGACCGTGCGCGAGGCGGTGGCGGAGGGGGCGGACATCGTCACCTTCTCCGGCGACAAGCTGCTGGGCGGGCCGCAGACCGGCTTCATCGTCGGACGCGCCGACCTCATCGAGGCGATCAACCGCAACCCGATGAAGCGGGCGCTCCGCGTCGACAAGGTGCGCCTCGCCGCGCTGGAGGCGACGCTCAGGCTCTACCGGGATCCGGAACGGCTGGCCGCGCGGCTGCCGACATTGCGGCTGCTGGCCCGTGGGCGGGAGGCGATTGCATCGCGCGCCGCAGCGCTGGCGGGCCCGGTTGCCAATATTCTCGGCGAGGATTTCACCGTGGACGTCGCCCTGTGCGCCAGCCAGATCGGCTCCGGCGCGCTGCCGCTGGAAACGCTGCCCAGCGCCGGCCTGGCCATTCGCCCGGCGGGGGCGGCCTCCGGGGGCCTTCTGAACGCGCTGGCGGCGTCGCTGCGGGACATTCCGGTGCCGGTGGTCGGCCGCATCACGGAGGGCGCTCTGCTGCTCGACCTGCGCTGCCTGGAGGATGAGGCGGGTTTCCTCGACAGCCTGTCGCAGCTGGTCCTGCCGGCATGATCATCGGCACGGCGGGCCATATCGACCACGGCAAGACCGCGCTGGTCGGCGCGCTCACCGGTGTCGATACCGACCGGCTGAAGGAGGAGAAGGCGCGGGGCATCACCATCGACCTCGGCTTCGCCTATCTGCCCACGCCGGCCGGCACGCTCGGGTTCATCGACGTGCCGGGGCACGAGCGCCTCGTTCACACCATGCTGGCGGGGGCCAGCGGCATCGATTTCGCGTTGCTGGTTGTCGCCGCTGACGACGGGGTGATGCCGCAGACCCGCGAGCATTTCGCGCTGCTGGATCTTCTGGGTATCCGGCAGGGTCTCGTCGTGCTGACCAAGGCCGACCTTGCCGATGAAGGCCGGCGCGCCGAGGTGGAGGGGCAGATCGAGGCGCTGCTCGCCGGCACCGCGCTGGAAGGCGCGGCGGTCGTTCCGGTCTCCGTCGTGACCGGGGAGGGGATCGAGGATCTGCGGAGCCGGCTCATCGCGGCCGCGCAAGGCTTTTCCGCCCGGGCGAGCGAAGGTGGCTTTCGCCTCGCCGTCGATCGCAGCTTCACCCTGTCCGGCGCCGGCACGGTGGTGACGGGAACCGTGCTCTCCGGGCGGGTGCGGGTGGGCGACACGCTCAAGGTCAGCCCCTCCGGCCTGTCGGCGCGGGTGCGCTCCATCCATGCGCAGAACCGTAAGGCGGAGGAGGCCCGCGCGGGCGACCGCTGCGCGCTGAACCTTGCCGGCGAGGGCGTGACGCATGACGCGATCACGCGCGGCGACATGGTGCTCGATCCCGCCCTGCACGCGCCGAGCGAGCGCATC
The DNA here is from genome assembly GCF_014195655.1 of Ancylobacter tetraedralis. Taxonomy (GTDB): domain Bacteria; phylum Pseudomonadota; class Alphaproteobacteria; order Rhizobiales; family Xanthobacteraceae; genus Ancylobacter; species Ancylobacter tetraedralis. The sequence continues at coordinate 17,127 of NZ_JACICD010000010.1, read as the reverse complement.
GATGCCAGCCTGCGCGTGCTGCCGGGCGAGCCGAAGCCGCTCGGTGCCTGGTTCCCGGTGCGGTTGCACCACGCCTCGGTCGAGGTGGGGGCCCGGCTGGTGCCGCTTGCGGGGGATGGCGTGGCGCCCGGCGGCGAGGGGCCGGTGCAACTGGTGCTGGAGCGCCCGATCGCGGCCGCGAGCGGCGACCGCTATGTGATCCGCGACACTTCCTCCCAGCGCACGGTGGGGGGCGGGCGGTTTCTCGACCTGCGCGCGCCGGCTCGCAAGCGCCGCACGCCCGAGCGCCTCGCCCAGCTTGACGCGTTGATGGAGACCGATCCCGCCGCTTCGGTGGCGCGGCTGCTCGCCATCGATCCCTGGCATGTCGACCTCTCCGCCTTCGCGCGCGACCATGCGCTGGGCGAGGGGGCGGCCGGGCGGCTGGCGGCGGAACTCGGCCTCGTCACCTTTTCCACCCCCGGCGCGCGGATCGGCCTGTCGCCCGCGCGCTGGGAACTCATCCGCGCCGCGATCCTCGCCGAACTGACGCGCTTTCACGATGCCAATCCCGACCTGCCCGGCATGGGCGCGGAGCGGCTGCGCCTCGCGCTCGCCCCGCGTCTCGCCCGGCCTGTCTTCACGGAGGCGGTGAAGCGGCTGGCGGGCGAGGGGCGGCTGGCGCTGGAAGGCGCCTGGGTGCGGCTGGCCGGGCACGAGGTGCGGCTGACGCGGCAGGACGAGCTGTTGTGGGAGATGATCGAGCCGCGGCTGGGCGGCGTGGAGCGCTTCCGCCCGCCGCGCGTGCGCGACCTTGCCGGCCTCACCGGGGTGGCCGAGCCGGAGATCCGCCGGCTGATGAAGCTGCTCGGCCGCATGGGGCGGGTCGACGAGGTGGCGCAGGATCATTTCTTCCGGCGCGCCACGGTGGCGCAGATGGTCGCCATGGTGCGGCAACTGGCGGAGGCCGCGCCGGACCGGCAATTCGCCGCCGCCCGCTTCCGCGACCGCATCGAGCAGGACGACCATTCGGTCGGCCGCAAGGTGGCGATCCAGATCCTCGAATTCTTCGACCGCCACGGCGTGACGCTGCGCCGTGGAGATCTCCGGCGCATCAACCCGCATCGGCTGGACCTGTTCGGCGCGATCGGAGAAGATGCGGTCAACTCTGGCGCGCGTTCGAGCCAGGCGGAAACCGTTTCGCCGGACGAGGGCGCGTCGCGACAGGTGCTTTAGTTCTGGAAGGGAAACATCACTGGTGTGATGTCCGGGCTTCAAACCCGGGAGGGGCCGCGAGACGGTCTCTGGTGGGTTCGACTCCCACTCTCTTCCGCCACCTTCCAGATGAAAAAGGCCGGCCCCACGGGAGCCGGCCTCTTTCATGCGGCGAGATGGCGGCGCTCAGTAATTGTCGCGCATCTGGCGGGTGGCCCCCAGAATGGTCATCACGCCGTTGGTCGCTTCCTTGTTGCCCTGCGCGGCGAGCGCCTTGAAGATGCGGTTCGCCGACTGGAAGTCGCGGATGTGGTAGTAGCACCACGCGCGCATCAGCATCAGGTCCTGCTGCTCCGGGCCGAGGCGGGCGCGCTCGTCCAGCGCGACCAGCGCCTCCACATAACGCCCGTCCTTGTAGAATTCGAAGGCCCGCTGGGTGAGCAGGTCGGCATTGAGCTGGAGCGCCCGGCGCGGGCTCTGCGGCGCTTCGAGCGCTGCCACGCTGGCGGCATTGGTCATGCCCTTGCGCATATAGGCGAGCGACTTGCCATAGGCGGCGTCCTCGGCGGTGCGCCCCGTGCCGTACTGGATGGCATAGTCGAAGGCCGTTACCGCCTCGATCGGCCGGTTGAGCTCCATCAGCTTCCAGCCGCGCGCCAGCGCCGCCGCCGCGCTGCCGCCGCGCGGCGATTCCGCCACCGGGCTGCCGGTGCGGGCCGTCGAGCGGGCGACGTTGCGACGCGGTGCGGGGGCTGCCTCGTAGCGCGCCGCCGGCGCCGCGGCATAGCTGCGCTCGGCCGCCACCTGCGGAGTGACGGCCTGCTGCGTGACGGCCTGCGGCATGGCTGCCTGCGGGCTGACGGGCTGAGACGTCGCGGGCAGCGCTGCCGTCGGGATCGGGGTAAAGCCGGTCGCCGGGGCGGATGCCGGCGTGTAGGCCAGCGCGCCCGATGTGGGGATGGGCTGGAACCCGGCGCCAACGCCGCGCACGGCGCTGGTGGTGGGCACGCCCAGCGGCGGGGGCTGCAGCGTCGGGGTGGGCGTCAGCCGGGCGGCCGCGGCGATCAGCGGATTGGTGGTGCGCACCGGCGCCTGCCCGTTTCGCGCCTCGAGCCGCGCACGCACATTGGGGTCGACCAGCGCGAGGATGCGCTCGGAGCGCGAGCCCCAGCTCTGCGCCATGGCGGCAAGGCGGGCCCGGTCGCCGAGCCGCCAATAGGCGAGGGACAGGCCATAGGCCGAGGGCTCGTCATTGGGATCCCAGTTCAGCGCGGTCTCGAACCACGACTGGGCGGTGACGATCTGCCCGGTATTGTAGGCATACCAGCCAAGCGCCTGCGCGCCGGGGACGTATTTGTCGCGGATCACCACCGGGCTGAACCGCGTCAGCACCAGCGCGTCGAGCACCGGCGCGGGATCGGCGGTGAGCAGGCTGATGACGACGTCGAGATAGGCCTTGTTGTTCTCGGGTGCCGAGTCGCGCCACTCATAGGCGATCGGCTCCGCTTCCAGCGCGCGCCCGAGCGCGTTGAGCGCCAGAACATAGCCTTCCGCCGCCTTCGAGCCGCCCTTGCGGTCGAGCGCGAGCTTGAACCATTCGAGTGCGCGCCGGGCGTCGTCATGGCGGAACAGGTACCAGCCGAGCAGAAGCGGGTCGCCCGCGCCGCTGCCTTGCCGCGCCAGTTCCTCCATCCGCTTGATGTCGGCGTCGGGAACGGAATATTCCGGGTTCTCGGCGGCTCGGCCCATGCGGCGGCGGATGAGGTCGTCGCGCAGCAGGGCGAATTCCGGCTTGCCCTCGGCATCCTTGCGCTCGAACTTCATCAGATTGGCGATCTGGTCGTCGCTCAGCAGCGGGATCGCCTTCTGCATGGTGGCAAGGCGCTCGCCCGCATCATTGCAGTTGGTCAGCACATAGGTATAGGCGTCGAGCGCGCGCGGGATCTGGTTGGTCTTGGCGAACGCCTCGGCGACCCGCCACAGGATGTCGACATTGGTGCAGGTCAGCACGCCCGGCGTCTCGGTGGCGAGGCGCAGCACGGTGGACCATTGCTGGGCGTCGGACGCGTTGACAAGCCGCTGGCGGGTCTCCGCCTCGTTCAGCCGGGCGATCAGGTCGGCCGGCGGGTCCCAGGACGAATCCGCTGCCTGCCGCGTGGCGATGGCGCCGCGCACGTCGCTATACTTGCCCTCGGCATAGAGCTTCCACAGCCGTTCCAGCTCGATGTCGGTCTGCGGGCCGAACAGGTCGGCGGGCGGCGACCATTCGGGATAGAGGGCGCGCAGGCGGGCGATTTCCGCATCCAGGCGGCGCGTGTCACCCTGCGAGGCGAAGTAGCGCAATGCCGTCTCGTCGACCTTCTGGCGCGAGCCGCCATTGTCCGAGGCGCTGCGGCTGCCGGAGCCGCCCGGGAGCTCGACCTGCTGCGCGATGGCGGGGAGGACGGCGCCCCCCAGCACGATCAGCAGGGCGGCTCTCTTCAAAGACATCTCGGATATCGCTCCGCGACCAAAGCCCAAGCCAGCAAGTACAACGTCGAGGGGTAGTAGAGCGTGGGCTCGAACCGACGCAGATCGTCAGGGATGCGGGTCGCGTCGAGAGCACAGGCCAGCACGGCGCCGAGCATCCGGTAGCCGGGCTCCGTCAGCCGCGTCAGCACGCGTCCCGTGGCGATTTCGACGACGGATGGCGCCCCCCCATTCTCGACCAGCCAGCTTTGCCGGAACGAATCCTGCAGTTCCGCGTCGGCGATGCCGGCCCGTAACAGGTAAAGCGATATCCTTAATGAATTGTAACCGAAGACCGGGGGGAACCCGTCCGCCACCGTCACCGGCCCCTTGCTGGGCGCGGCGATCCAGTCCGGCGGCAGCCGCGCCGGGCCCAGCTGTGCGATGCGGAGCAATTCCAGCCCGGTCTTCGAGATGCCGTCCCAGTCGGTCTCCGGCGCCAGCTGCTTCATGGCGGGGAAGGTTTCGAAGATCCAGTAGGACAGGTTCAGGATCGGGCCGTCCGGCCGGTCCGCCGCGCTGAAGCCCGAGGCGCCGGGCAGCAGGAGCAGCCGGTCGCCGCTGCGCAGCACCAGCTTGGCTCCGATGGCGCGCGCGATCTTCTGCGCGCTGTCGACATAGCCGGGGATGCCCCATGATCTTCCAGCCCTCGCCAGTGAATAGGCGATGAGCAGATCGCCGTCGCTCGCCGCATTTATATCGGTGACGTGGGGTTTCGAGTTCGGGTCCCAGCGCCATGCAGCAAGTCCGTCGTCGCGAATCAGCAACTCCGTCCGCGTGAAGCTCCATATGCGTTCAAAATTGCTTCTGTCACCAGCCAAATAGGCCAGGAGCATGCCGTAACCTTGCCCCTCGCTGTGGCTGATCCCGCCATTGGCCGTGTCGACGACGCGTCCGCTATCATCGATGAAATGCGCCATATAGGCGCTCCACGCCTCGGCGGGCAGCGCGGTGGCCGTCTGCGCTCTCAATGGAAGCACCCCGAACGCGAGCACAACGATGCCGGCTACGAGGAGCTTGATCATGTGGGGCGTCCAAGTCGTCGCAGCAGGAAGGCGGTGGCGATGCCGAGCACGGTGCCGGCAATCAGCAGCATCAGCGCATAGGGCACGATGTTGGTCGAGAGCCAGTTCGCCGCGATCATGCGGAAATTGGCGAAGGAGAGCGGCTCCGTCACGATGAAGCGGAAGCTGCCGACATCGTGGCGCTCGAGATCGCCGGTGGAGTTCTGGAAGGCCACGGCCTGGCCGCCGATGCGGTTCCACGCGCTGTCCGCGGTGAAGCGGACCATGGAGGCGGCCAGCGTTTCCGGCGTGCGCCCGGTCACCAGGGTCCAGGCCTGCGTGCCGTTGGTGCTGTTGCCCTGCGCCATCACCAGCGAGGTGCGCGGCGGCGGCTCATACAGCGCCCGGCGGCCTTCCTGGATGCGCAGCGACTCGAAGCTGATGGAGAAGGTGCTTTTCAGCCACCCCTCGAAATTGTCGACCACCGCGTAGATGCCGCCGCGTCCCTGCACGCTGTCGCGCCAGCGCTCATAGATCTGCGGCGTGTTCTGCGGATTGGCCTGTTCGCTGGCCATGGACGATCCCTCGCCCTGCTGCCGGTTGCGGAAGCGTTCCAGTACGTTGTCGTAGTTCTCGCCCGCCGGGGATTCCGACAGGCGCCCGTCATCGCCCGCCGAGACCACCCAGTTGGCGCGGGTGGAACTGGCAATGCCCACCTGCTCCAGCACGCTGCTGGCAATGTGGTCGATACCGCCCACGAAGATGGCGTTGCGCTCGCCCAGCGTGACCGAGGCGGGCGAGGCGTCGATCGGCAGCGGCGCGCCATTGGAAAGCGCCAGCCGGCTCATCAGCGTCGAGGCCGCCGACAGGGTGGAGGAATCCTGCCGGGCCAGCACGACCGCGATCGGGCTGCCGTCGAGATTATAGGGGAAGGCGGTGGCGCTGAAGGCGGCGAGGTCGGGCATGCGTCCGATACGGGCGAAATTCGCCATGGCGAATTCCGATGAATCAAACAGCACGAAGCGGTTGTCGGCCGGCAGCGTGGCGCCGGGCAGGCAGCGCGCATCCGCTTCGGTGTCCAGCACCACTTCCAGCCACAGCCGGTTGATGCCGGGCCGGAAATTGCGCAGCGGGATGAATATCGGGTCGTGCTGGAACAGCCCGCCACCGCGCGTGGTGATTGGCAGGGTGGAGGCGATCTGCTGGTTCACATAGACGTCGACATGGCTGCCGGGCCGCACCGCGGCGGTGAAGGCCGCGTCGAGGAACAGCGTGGCATTGCCATAGGCCTCGGCATAGAAGTCCGGCGGCAGCGCGATCTGGAACTCGGAACGGAAGCGGCGGCCGGAGAATTCCTGGGTGGTGACGCCCAGTTCGGAGAGGCGAAGGCTGCGCTCGCCATTGAATAGCGGCGTGTTGGGCGCGAAGCGCGTCTGGGTACTGAGGGCATCGGTCTGGGGAATGTTGACGCTGTTCAGCCGGTCGATCGCCCGGTCGACATCGGCCGGCGTCGGGCCGGAAATGACCAGCACCGGGGCGCCCAGGCGGTCATCTTCCAGGAAGGTGGTGACAGGCCGCTGGCGCGCGTCGGGCGGCACCGTTGCCATGAGGCGCGGCAGTTCGGAGGCGGTGCCGATGACGACCGTGAGTGCGCCCGGCGGGGTCGGGCCCTGCGCGCCCTCGGCCGCCACTACCGCCGGATTGGGGTATTGCCCGCGCACCGACAGGCCCTGCACGACGCGCAGCACCCGCGCCGTGCCGCCACCCTCGATAGGCCCCGGGGTAAGGACGCGGATCGTGGTGACGCCCTTGTCGTCGAAGCCGACCGACGGCAGATCGTCGAGCCCGCCGGTGAGCGGCGGCCGGCCACCGGCGAAGGCGAGCCCGGTGCCGGCATTGTTGAGTTCGGTCCACAATTCGTAGGTGGCGCTCACGGCGCAGTCGGTGCGATGGCGCTGCACAACGTCGATGCGGATCATGTTGGCGCCGGCCCGCAGCGTGCCGCGCTGGATCGGCACGGCGATGTGCGCGGGCGTCTGCGAGGAGGCGATCGGCGTCTCGATGAGGGTCTGGCCATTGAGCGCGACGCGGATGCGCGAGGTCTCCGGCATCACCACCACGGCGTTGAGATAGCTCAGCAGGAACGTCACCTGCCGTGCCGCCTCTTCCTCCGTGACATAGACGACCCAGGCGCGCGAGGCGACTTCGCCGGCAAAGATCATGCGGGGCTGGGGCACGATGAAGCGATCGGGCCGCTGCGGCAGGACCGGCGCGCTCGCGGAGGGGGTGGGCGCGACGCGCGGGGCGGGCTGACCGGGCACCATCTGGAACGGCGCGGCGCTCGGCGCCGGGGCGCCGGCCTCGCCGGGCACGCCAAGGCCGGTGCTGGGCAGGCTCTCGCCGCTGCGGGCGGAGGCTGGCGGGGCGGAAGCGGGTGGTGCGGAGGCGGGTGGGGGAAAGGCCGGGCCGGCCGCCGATGCCGGCGCCTGGGCACCGGGCACGGCAAGGCCGCCGCCCCCGCCGGTGCCGGTGGAGGGCTGCGGCAGTGTCATCGGCACCGAGGTGGGCGGCGCGACGGGCGCCTTGCCGCTGTACCCGGGCAGGGGCGGCGTCATGGAAAAGCCGGTGCCCTGGCCGGCCGAGCCGCCCTGCTGGGCAGAGGCGGCGCCGGCGAGGGCCGCGAGCAGGCCGATCGCGGCGAGCGAGGAGATGGCGCGCAACGTCTTCATCCGCGTTTGGCCGGTTCCAGAAGCGCCCGCCGGTGGCGTTCGCGCCACAGCTTGTGCAACTGCACCAGATAGGACAGGCCGCGCCCGGTCTGGAAGAGCGATACGCGAATGAAAAACACCGTTCCGCGCAGAACGCCCGGATTCTTGCGGCGCGATTCCTGGAATTTCTTCCATTGGTCGGAATTGGCGAAGATGAGGTCCGAAATCAGCCGGTAGTGCAACGGCTGGTCGGGCGCGAATTCACCGCCGATCAGCAGGCCGTCGGCGTCGCGGTCGGCGTTGCGGATCGTGAAGGGCAGCGTGTCGATCGGGATATTGGCGGCGAGCGGCTTGAAGCGCAGCAGTGCCGGCTGGCCGCGGTCCAGTTCCGGCATGGTCACGTTGGCATTGGGCCGCACCCGCGCCCCACCGAGCGAGCCGTCATCGATGGTGGCGGGATAGGACACATCGTTGATAATGAGATCGCAGCGACGCATCAGGTCGACGCGATGGGCGCGCCGGCGGTTGCGCCGCTCGGACACGACGCCGAGCGCGCAGCCGGCAATGAGAATGTTGAGCAGGTTCCACGCGCCGACCACGATGATGACATCGGCATTGAACGGCTCGGTGAGCAGCCGCCAGATCGTCACCAGAAGGGCGACGATCAGCACGGCGAAGATGATGAAGAACGGCCGGCCGATTTCCGACACATGCCCTTCGTCCAGCGTCTCGCCCTTCGCCGTCACGTTGAAGGTCGGCTTCCTCGGGTTGATCAGCACGGAAATGAGCGCCGGCAACAGGTAGATCGCCTGGATATATTCGTAGAGTTCGGAAATCCACGGCCAGCGGTAGCGGCCATAGAGGTAGTTCTGCATCAGCAGGTTCACCAGCATGTAGGTGGTGGTATAGGCGAAGAACTCGGCGCCGGAGGCGTTGAAGATTTCCAGCGAGAAGAACAGGTAGAACAGCGGCGAGATGAGGAACATGAGCCGCGGATAGGGGAACAGCCAGAACAGCGTGCTCGACATGTAGCATAGCCGCTGCTGCAGGCTCAGGCCGCGCTTGAGCGGGGGTACGTGGAAGCGCAGGATCTGCATCATGCCCTGCGCCCAGCGCGAGCGCTGCCCGATGAAGCTTGCAAAGGTTTCCGGCTGCAGGCCCGCCACCAGCGGGCGGTCGACATAGATCGAGTGCCAGCCGCGCGAATGCAGTTCGAGCGCGGTTTCCGCGTCCTCCGTGATGGTGATGCCCTGGAAGCCGTTGGTCTCGGCCAGCGCCTTGCGGTTCACCAGCGCCGCCGAGCCGCAGAAGAAGGCGGAGTCCCACTTGTCGAGGCCGCGCTGGATGATGCCGTAGAACATCTCGTTCTCGGACGGCATGAAATCGAAGGTGTTGAGGTTGCGTTCCAGCGGGTCGGGATTGATGAAGAAATGCGGCGTCTGCACCAGGAACAGGTTCTCCTGCTCCAGGAAATAGCCCACCGTCTGCTTGAGGAAATCGCGCGTCGGGGCATGATCGGCGTCGAACACGGCGACCAGGTCGCCATCCGAATGCTTCAGGCCGTTATTGAGATTGCCCGCCTTGGCGTGCTCATTGCGCGCTCGCGTGAGGTAGCGGCAGCCCAGCCCGTCGCAGATGCGCTGCAATTCGACCCGGCGCTTCTGGGCTTCCAGCGCCTTGACGCTGTCATCCTGCTCGCATTTCTGGTCGGTGCCGCCGTCATCCAGCAGCCACACGGTGAAGCGGTCGACGGGATAGTCGATGCTCAGCGCTGCCGACAGGGTGGAGGCGAGCAGATCCGGATCCTCGTTATAGGAGGGTACGAAGATGTCGACCTTGGGGACCTCGCCTTCCGGAATCGGCGGCGCCTTGCGCTCGGGCATCGGCGAGGACACCACGAACAGGCTGAGGAACAGCATGAACACGCTGTACATCTCGCCGATATACAGCATGAAGCCGATGGTGAAATTGCCCAGCTCGGTGATCGGGGGCAGGGTGCTGGTGGTGCGCCAGTAGACATAGCGCAGCACGATGGCGGTGCCGAGCGCCAGCGCGATCATGCGGAAAATGCCCACCGGCGGCCCGAACGTCTTCAGCACGATCATCGCCAGCACGACGATGCAGCCGGCTATGAGGTGCGCCTGAAGGCTGATCGGCAGCGTGATGAGGAAGACCACGATCAAGGAGGCGATCGCCCACAAGCCGGCAACCCATGCCTTGCGCATACTCTCTCCGCCTCGGTTGCGGGCACTGGCCGCGCTCTGACATGCTTTCTGAGGTGTCTTAACCCTTAGAGGTTGAGGAAATCTATCCCTCCCGTACGTGCGTCGCACATTGATCGATTCCACCGTGGTTAGCGTCAGGCTAAGGTCCGATCGCGCAAGTGATTCGCTGGGATTCACGCGACGTTTTCTTGGATTGAAGGCGGGGAGGTCGTCGGCTCGGCCACGGCACCGGTGCTTGAAGGGCTCATGACTAGGCGGAACACGCGAATACCTCTGCTCGGGTGTCTTGCCGTCTCCGTCGGATTGCTGGCGGCGGGTTGTGCGCCCGTGGCGTGGCGAGGCAGTCCGCAGGTCGCGACGGCCACAGTACAGGTTCCGGTCACGGAGGCGCTCGTGCTGCCGGAGCCGGGCGCCGCGCCGCGCGTGCTCGCCGTTCTGGAGACCGATTATCTCAACGCGGTGCAGCAGGAGATCGTCTTCGAGACCCATTCCCGTACGGTCGGGCAGAATGCCATCTATGCGGTGTTCTTCGGCCCGGTGAAGGGGCGCACCGGTTCGGAAAACCTGCGCAAGGACGACTGGCTCAACGACGAAGTGCTCGATGACGAGATGCTCGAGCGCATGCCGGGCGTCACCATGCATGTCTCGAACTATTTCGTGCAGAACCGCTATGGGCCGTTCAACTACGCCATCGGCAATGCCGGCAACGGCGAGTTGTGCATCTATGGCTGGCAGCGCATCAATTCGCAGACGCCCATGTATGCGTTCATACGCTCGGGCGCGGTGCTCGCGCTGCGCCTGCGCATGTGCCAGATCGGCGCCAGCGAGCAGGACCTGCTGCGGCTCATGTATCGCTTCTCGATCAATGGCTATTTCCTGCCGCAGTCCTGGCAGCCCTATGGCCGGCCGGTGGGGGAGCCCGAGGGCCTGGGGCAGGTCGGCGGTCCGCTGGCCTATCCCTCTGGCCTGACGGGTGATGGCACGGTGCTCGATGGCTGGCTCGGCCCCGATCGCTCGCAGGCCGCGCCCGCCCGCGCCCGGCCGGCCCGCCGCTACGGCAGTTCCGTTCCGCCGGCGGAGCCGGTCTATTCGGGGGGGGAGCCCATGGGTTATCCCCAGGGCAATCTCGTCGACCCCGCGGATGGCTATCCGCAGGTGCCGGGCCCGGCGGCTTCGGGCCAGATGGCCCCGAGTTCGCGCGCCACGGTGACACCCGGCGTGGTGCAGCCGGGCGCGGTGGTCACTCCTGCGCCCTCGCGCGCGGTGCAGTCGGAGGGCGAGGCCTCGCCCTTCAGCCGGCCGCCGGTCCTGCCGGGCACCACCAATTACGCGCCGGCCGCGACCGGTGGCGCGGTGGGCGACCCCATCCGGCTGGTGCCGGGCGCTTCCGCCTATCCGGTGCCGAGCCAGTAGAACGCGTCAGGGCGCGGCAAGCCGGGCGCGCACCCGCCGACGCAGCGCCTTCAGCCCGGCCAGCACCGGCCGCTCCACCGCTATGAGGAAGACGACCGCCAGCGCCAGCGCCGCCGCGCAGGTGCCGGCGAACAGCGCGGCAAGGCCCAGTGGCGACATCGGGCTCAGCGCCACGAAGATCGCCGAGGCCGGCGCCACGATCAGCGGCACGTGCACGAGATAGATCGGGAAGGACAGTTCGCCGATCTTCTGCAGCGGCGCGCTCTCGAACAGTGCGCGCAGCGGCGCCGTCATCAGCACCGCCGCGACGAGGAACATGGCGCCGATCTCGCGGACGCCGTCCGCGCCAAGCCGGGCGAAGATCTGCGCGGCAAGGTCCGGTCCCGCCGCGGGGGCGGGAAAGGTGGCGCCGAGCACGAGGCCGGCCACGGCGAGCAGGGCGCCGGCGAGGCGCCGCTCGCCCAGTTGCCCGCGCCGTTCATAGATCAGCGCGCCGCCGCAGAAGGCCATGAGAAAATAGAGTTCGGCCACGCCGAAGCCGACGAGCCCGGCCGCCATCGCCCATGGCCGCACCCGGCCCCGGAGCAGCGCGTAGGAGCCGTAGATCAGCAGCGAGCCGAAGAATTCCGCCTGCATGGTCCAGAGCGGGTTGTTGAAGCGCGTGGTGCCTTGCAGGAAAACGCCGATGCCGCCTTCCCACATCGCCTGCGAGAGCGGAGGAATAGGGGGCTGATAGGTCCAGCGGAACCAGCGGCTGCCGCTGATCGCCTGCGCGCCGCTCGCGGCATGGGGAAAGCCGGTGAGCCAGGCCCAGGCGAGGATCGAGGAGATCAGGGCCGGCACGCCGAGCCGCAGGTAGCGCAGGCCGATCATGATCGGCGCCTCGGCGAGGCTGCGCGGCGCTGAGGCCGCCAGCACGAAGCCGGACAGCACGAAGAACACCGCCACCGCGAAATCGCCATTCCAGAAAAAGGCGAGCGGCGTGCGGAACAGGCCGAACGGCGGGCGCTCGGCATAGAGGAAGGGCGTGGGCGCGAAGGCGTAGAAGAAGTGGAAGGCCACCACCGCGCAGGCGGCGACGCCGCGCAGCCCGTCCAGCGAGGTGACGCGTGCATGAGCGGGCAGGGCGGCGGGAGCGGGCATGGCGCGGGCGTTCCGGTGGTCGCGAGGCGGGCGGGTTGCGGGCACGCGCCCGGCAACCGGGGGAAGCTAATACCCTCGCACGCGCGGCAGCAACGGGTTCGCGCCGCCACCGGCGGCCGTCCACAGGCCGGGGGAGGCGTCCTCTTCGTGAATTGACGGGGTGGCTCCCGCTAGGTCACTTCCCGGCGGGGCCATGATCGGTGCGGGAGAATGAGTGTGAGACGGCTGCGTTGGATCCTGTGGGGGCTGGTTCTGGTGGCCGGTGCCGCGTTCGCCCTGCTGTTGGCCGAGCGCGGCCGGCCGGTTCCGCCGGCGGCGGCCATTCAGCCGCTGGTCGACGTGGCCGAACTGGGCGGGCCCTTCGCGCTGACCGACCAGGACGGGCGCGCGGTGAGCGAGCGCGACCTCGCGGGCCGGCCCTATGCGCTGTTCTTCGGCTTCACCCATTGCCCGGATGTCTGCCCGACCACGCTTTACGGGCTCACCCAGCTGATGGCCGCGCTCGGCCCCGATGCCGAGCGCCTGCGCGTATTGTTCGTCACCGTCGACCCCGCGCGCGACACGGTTGGCCAGCTCAAGCTCTACCTCTCGTCCTTCGACCCCCGCATCACCGCGCTGACCGGCACGCCGGACGCGGTGGCGGGCATGCTCGGCAATTTCCGCGCCTATGCCCGCAAGGTGCCGACCGGCGACAGCTACACGATGGACCACACCGCTCTGGTCTATCTCATGGGAGCCGACGGCCGCTTCGTCTCGACGCTCGACATGCATGAGCCGCAGGACATCCAGCTCGGCAAGCTGAAGCGCCTTGTGGCGCGCGAGGTCACGACCCCGTGAGCCGGCTCCCCGGCCGGCGCGCCCTCGCGCAACGGCAGCTGGTGATTTGGCGAGGCCCGCCGTGATGGCGTCACTTTCTTCATAAATTCAGGGGCATCATCACGCGCGATGCCGGTCCGGGACGCGGGCTGGCGGCGTATCCGGGCTTTCGCCCGGCTGTGTGGGGATCTGTCGGGAGCGCGGCATTGGTAGTGAAGCTGCTGGCCAGATGGGGTCTGCTCGCCGCCCTCGTGCTGTCCGCCGGTCTGGCGGGCTGCGTGGGCGATCGCGGCGACGATCGCGGCTCGGTGCCGCTCAACGACAAGATCGTGTCGGAGATGACCGCCAAGGGCATGACCCCGGCCGATCCGATCCTGATCCGCATCTACAAGCAGGAGAGCGAGCTGGAGGTGTGGAAGCGCACCAATCGCGGCACCTATGCGCTCCTCAAGACCTATCCGATGTGCCGCTGGTCGGGAAAGCTCGGGCCGAAGACGCAGGAGGGCGACCGGCAGGCGCCGGAAGGCTTCTACACGATCACCCCCGCGCAGCTGAACCCGCGCTCGCAATTCTACCTCTCCTTCAATCTCGGCTATCCCAATCCGCTGGAAAGCGCGCTCGGCTATACCGGCAGCGCGCTGATGGTGCATGGCGCCTGCACCTCGGCCGGCTGCTACGCCATGACCAATAACGGTGTCGCCGAGATCTACGCGCTGGGGCGCGAGGCATTGAAGGGCGGCCAGCAGAGCTTCCCGGTGCAGGCGCTGCCCTTCCGCATGACGCCGGCCAATTTCGCGGCGCACCGCAACGACCCCAATGTGGCGTTCTGGCGCAATCTCAAGGAGGGGGTGGATTACTTCAATCTCACCCGCCAGCCGCCCGTCGTGTCGGCCTGCGGCGGGCGCTATCGCTTCACCCCCGCCGGCAGCCCGGCCGAGCCGGGGCTCGATCCGCTGGGCCCATGCCCGGCCGAGCCGGTGGTGGAGCCCACCAGCGTGGAGATCGTCCAGCGCGTGCAGCAGCGCGAGGTCGCCGATTTCGCCGAGGCCGCCGCCATCGCCTCCGTCAATCCCGAGCTGGCCGGCCCCTATGTGGATGGTGGCATGCACCCGATGTTCCGCGACGTGCTGCGTCGGGGAGGCCCGGAGAAGCTCGCCTCGCTGACCTCGGGCCAGGTGCCGGTCAGCCAGCCCGATGCGGCGCTGGCCGACCCCTATCGCGGCGCGGAGACCGCCTCGGCGGAGCAATAGGCGCGGGCGCGCGATACGATACGGCGGCGCCCGACAGCTCGAAATGGCACGGCGCCTTTCGCCTCCCCAACACGGTCCTTCCCATGCCTGCCCCCGATGACCGCGCCGCCGACAGCCGCCTCCATCTGCGCGATGCGCGCGCAGCGGACATGGCGGCCGTGGCGACGATCTACGCCCACCATGTGCTCAATGGCCTCGCCTCTTTCGAGGAGGTGCCGCCGAGCCTCGACGAGATGGGTGCGCGGCGGGGCGCGGTGCTGGCCGCCGGCCTGCCCTATCTCGTGGCGGAGATCGACGGGGAGGTGGTCGGCTATGCCTACGCCACCGCCTACCGGCCTCGGCCCGCCTATCGCTTCACGCTGGAGGATTCCGTCTATGTCGCGCCGGGGCGCGGCGGGCAGGGCATTGGCAGTCGGTTGCTGGGCGGTCTCATCGCCCGCTGCGAGGCCGGCCCCTGGCGGCAGATGATCGCGGTGATCGGCAATAGCGGCAATGCCGGTTCGATCGCGCTGCACCGCCGTCACGGTTTCACGGAGGCCGGCCTGCTGCGCGATGTCGGCTTCAAGTTCGGGCGATGGGTGGATTCGGTGCTGATGCAGCGTCCGCTCGGGGAGGGCGCGGCGAACCTGCCGGAGCGCCAGCCCCCGACATGAAAAGGCCCTCCGCGGGGAGGGCCTTTCCGTTCTCGCCGGGAAGGCGGCTTATTCCGCCGTGGTCTTCACCGGCCTGGAGCGCACCGTCCCGCCGCTGCGGGCCTTGCTGGCGGCGGCGCGCGGGGTCTGCGCATCGGCCTTGCCCGCGCCCGGCGGCTTGCGCGACAGCATCGCCTTGTCGATGGTCACGAGCCGCATGACATTGGTGGTGCCGGGCGTCGCGAAGGGCACGCCCGCGGTGATGGCGATGAGGTCGCCCTTCTTGGCGAAGCCGTGCTCGACCGTCGTGTGGGTCGCCTTGGTCGCCATCTCGCCGAACGTGTGGATCTCCTCCGGCGCATGCACCACGTGCACGCCATAGGAGAGCACCAGCCGGCGGGCGGTGGTGAGCTGGCTGGCAATGCCGATGATCGGGATGCGCGGGCGCTCGCGCGCGGCGTGCAGCGTGGTTGTGCCCGACAGCGTGTAGGTGACGATGGCGGCGGCATCGACCGAGAGCGCTGCCTGATAGGCCGCCTGCGTCACCGCGTCCGCCACCGAATGGCCGCCCGAGGGGCGCTGCGATTCCATGATGGCGCGGTAGCCCGGATCGCGCTCCACCTGCTTGATGATCTGGTCCATCATCGCCACCGCCTCGACCGGGTACTGGCCGGCGGCGCTCTCGGCCGAGAGCATCACCGCGTCGGCGCCGTCATAGACGGCGGTGGCGACGTCGGAGACCTCGGCGCGGGTGGGGACGGGCGCGCTGATCATCGATTCCAGCATCTGCGTCGCCACGATGACCGGCTTGCCGAGACGGCGGGATTCGCGGATCACCCGCTTCTGCAGGGCCGGAATCTCGGGCAGCGAGAGTTCGACGCCCAGATCGCCGCGCGCCACCATGATGCTGTCGGACAATTCGGTGAGGCGGGTGAGGTGCTCGACCGCCTTCGGCTTTTCCAGCTTCAGGTTGATCTGGGCGCGGCCCTGGATCAGTTCCTTCGCCTCGATCACGTCCTCGGGGCGCTGCACGAAGGACAGCGCGATCCACTCGACGCCGAGGTCGAGCGCGAAGAACAGATCGGAGCGGTCCTTGTCGGTGAGCGCCGAGACCGGCAGCAGCACGTCGGGGACGTTGAAGCCCTTGTTGTTGGAGAGCTTGTTGCCGGCGACCACCTCGGCGTCGATATAGCCCGGGCCGGTCTTGACCACGCGCACGCGCACCTTGCCGTCGTCGAGCAGCACGGTGGAGCCCTCGTGCAGCGCCTCGAGGATTTCCGGGTGCGGGATCGACACGCGCCGGTCATCGCCCGGAGCCGGGTCGGCGTCGAAGCGGATGGTGGTGCCGGCGGTCAGGTTGATGAAGCCGTCGACGAACTTGCCGAGGCGCAGCTTCGGGCCCTGCAGGTCGGCGAGCACGCCGATCGGCCGGCCGACCTCGCTCTCCAGCGCCCGCACGATGCCAAGCACGCGGCCGTGGTTTTCCTGCGTTCCGTGGCTGAAATTGAGCCGGAACACGTCGACTCCGGCCTCGTACAGGGCCTTGATCTTGTCCGGGCTCGAAGATGCCGGACCGAGAGTCGCCACGATCTTCGTCGCGCGTTCCCGCCTGCTAACCATGGTTTCCTCCGTGATGACGCGCGCCGGCGCACCGGTCAGCGTGTTCTCATATGAACCGAAAACCCCGTTTCTGTCTCATGCGAGATATACTGCACCGCAGCGTCAGGATCTGGCGGTGCAGCGTATTCACTTCAACGCGGAGCGAGGTCTCGAATATGTTGTTATCTTGTGCAACTCTTGCGCGGCGAGCTTAACCCGCGCGCATGGCCGCATGTTGACAACCGCCGACGACACAAGCGCCTGACGGTGGCTGTTTCATATAGCTTCCGGCCACGGAATCAACTTGCTGGCATTCGGAATTCTGTATACCAATAGAGACAGACTGCGGAAGCTCTCTGTACTCAGGCTGGACTATCGGCGTCGACGACGCGCGGATGGCATGGATTTGTGGTGGGGAACGCGCATGCGGGCGCCTTCCGGGCGGGCCGATGCGCCGCAAAATTGAAGAACAGCCGGCTAACGGCCTTTGATGGGAGGAAGCTAATGCGTCTGTCCGTGTTGCGTGAGACGGCTGCCGTCGAGCCACGGGTGTCTGCGTCTGCGGACACGGTTAAGCGTTATGTCGGCCTAGGGGCTGAGGTTTTTGTGGCTTCGGGTGCTGGGTTGGCGTCGGG
>NZ_JACICD010000009.1 GCF_014195655.1 Ancylobacter tetraedralis | reverse complement strand
CCACGGTGTTCGCGACGCTGATCTTCGTGGTGGCGAGCTACATGCTGTTCAAGAGCGCCTCGGCCCTGCTCGCCTGAAGTCCTCGGGCGGCAGGCCGCACCACGACTTTCGTGCCGTCCGGGACGCGCTGATACAGGTCGATCACATCTTGATTCATCATGCGGATGCAGCCGGATGAGACCGCTTCGCCGATCGACCAGGGTTCGTTGGTGCCGTGGATGCGGTAGAGGGTGTCCTTGCCGCCCTTGAACAGATAGAGCGCGCGGGCGCCTAGCGGGTTGGTCTCCCCGCCTTCCATCCCGCCGGCCCATTTCTGGTATTTCCCCGGCTCTCGGGCGATCATGTTCTGCGTCGGCGTCCAGCGCGGCCAGGCCCGCTTATAGGCGACCTCCGCCGTGCCGCTGAACGCCAGCCCCTCGCGTCCGACGCCGACACCATAGCGCAGCGCCTTGCCATTCTCCTGCACCAGATAGAGAAAGCGGTTCTTGGGGTCGACCACCAGCGTTCCCGGAGCCTGACCGGTGGGGTCGTCGACAAGCGCGCGACGGTTGCGGTCCTTCATCTCGTCCGCGGGCACGCCGGGGACGCGATATCCGCCGTCCTCCAACGCGCCATAGCGCGGGGCGAATGGGGAGGCGGCCGGAGGCGGTGCAGGCTCGGGCCGGCCTGTCGCGCAGGCACCGACCGTGAGGGGAAGAAGCAGGAGCACGCCGCGCCGCGACAGGCCGCTCAGCGTCTGACGATCATTTCTGCGCTGCATCAGCTCACTCCGCCGCCTGACGACGGCGCGCTTCGGCGAAGGCTTCCTTGAAGCCGGCATAGTCGAGCGTCGAGGTGCGGAACGGGCCGATGAGATAGGTCGGCGTGCCCTGCAGGCCGATCGATTCCGCCTGGGCGAGGTTACGTTTGAGTAGGGTGGATATCTCGCCAGCATGAGCCTTGAGATCGGCATTGAGCCGGTCGATGTCGACGCCCGATGCACGGACCGCAGCCGCCATCTGCTCCTTGCTGACGCCGCGCCCGGGGATCGCCATCAGAGCGTGATGCACCTTGGCGTAGCCGCCCTGGTACTTGGCCGCGAGCGCCATCTGCGCGCCATAGACCGAGGCTTCGGTCAGGATCGGCCAGTCCTTGTAGACGAGGCGGATCTTGCCATCCTCTCTTACCGCCCGCTCCAGATCCGGCGCGGCCTTCTTGCAGAACGGGCAGTTGTAATCGAGGAAGGCGACGACGGTGACGTCGCCCTTCGGGTTGCCGGCGGTCGGCGCGGCGGGATCGCGCAGGATGGCGTCGACATCGACACCCTCGGCCAGAAGCGGCGCGGTCGGGAGTGCCATGCCGGCGGCGAGGAGGCCGGCAAGCGTGAGGAAGTGACGGCGCTGCATGAGAGCTCCTGAGCGATTCAGGGGTGAAGGGGGCGAAGGGGGTCAGGCGCCGGCGGCATCGAGCCGGCGAGTGATTTCCTCGACGGTCACGGGGCCGACGATGCGGGAGCCGGGGATCTCCCGCCCCTGCGCGTCGACGAGGAACAGCGCCGGCGGCCCGACGACGCGGAACCGCTCCATCAGGGCGCGGGTGGCCGCGTTGTAATCGGTGACATCGGCTGTGACCTGCTTCAGAGCGGCGAGCCGGGTGCGCAGTTCGGGCGCGGCCATGATCGTGGCGTTCGATTTGCAGACGGTGCACCAGGCAGCGGTGAAGTCGACGAGGATCGGTCGTCCTGATGCGCCGTCGGCGGCTCCGGATATGGCCTGATCGAATGTGGCGGAGGAGACGACCGTGACGGCCGCCTTGACCGGTTGAGCTGCCGGGGCGGCGGCAAAGGCCAGCGGGCGGAGCGCGTCCTGCGCCCCGCCGGCGGCGCCGATGATCAGCGTTGCGCCATAGAGCGCGGCCACCATGCCGCCGCCCCGGGCGAACCGCGCGGCCGGACCGCTCGACGCGGTGAGCCGATCAAACCCGCCGAAGAACGCCGCCGATCCCACCAGAAGCACGCCGAGCATCGCGAGCGTCGCCGGCGGGGGCAGCAGCCGCCCGGCAAGGAGAATAGCGACACCTAGGAAGACGACGCCGAAGGCCTGCTTTGCCCGCTCCAGCCAGACGCCGCCCCTCGGCAGCAGCGCCGGGCCGAACAGTCCGACCAGCATCAGCGGCAATCCCATGCCGAGACCCAGCATGAACAGCGCGCCCGCCCCGGTGGCGGCGTCGCCGGTTGCGGCGGCATAGAGCATGGCGCCGGCCAGCGGCGGGGTCACGCAGGGGCCGACGATAAGCGCTGAGCCGAAGCCCAGCACCGCCGCGCCACCGATAGAACCGTTGCCGCCGCGCCCGGCCAACCGGGCGGAAAGCCCCGCCGGAAGCGCGAGATCGAACAGACCGAACATGGACAGCGCCAGCGCGAGGAAGATCACCGCCGTCAGCCCCAGCGCCAGCGGCGTCTGCAGCGCGGCCTGCAGGTTCGCCCCCGACCAGCCGGCGACCGCGCCGACCAGCCCATAGGCGCCGGCCATGGCAAGCACATAGGCGCCCGTGAGCACGAGGCTGCGCTGCCATGTCAGCGCCTCGCCCGAGCGGGTGAGCATGCCGGCGAGGATCGGGATCATCGGGAACACGCAGGGCGTGAGCGCCAGCAGCAGTCCGAAGCCGAGAAAGGCCAGCATCGTCCAGCCGAGGCCGCCTTGCAAAAGCGCCTCGGTGCCGTCGCTGTCATTCGCTTCGACCCCCACCGCCACCGGCGCGCCGGTGGCCGCCGCCGCCGAGGCGGGGCTTTCCCGGCTCGACGCGTCCGCCGGGGGGGTCTCAAGGCCGGGCGACGTTTCCTCTATGGCGAGTGTCGCGAGATCGACGAGGCGCACCTGCGGAGGAAAGCAGATGCCCCGGTCCGAGCAGCCCTGATAGCTGACTCGGAGCCGGTCCGTATGGGCGAGGTCGCCGGCGCTGGCCTCGACATCCCGATGGAAAATCTGCACGACGCCGAAATTGGGGTCGTTCTTGGCCTCGCCGGCCGGCCGCTCCAGCGGCACGGGCACACCGTCAAGTGTGGCCTCGAGGCTGTCTCGGTAGAGATAATTGCCGGGCCCGACCTTCCAGCGCAGCAGCAGCGCGCCGGAGGGCGAGCGCGCCGCCTCAAGCGTGAAGGGCGCGCGGGCGGTCGAGGGCGCGAAGAGCGCAGTGAAGCCGGCGGCCTCGTTGGCGCCGGCACTCAGTGGCGAAAGACACGCCAGCACCAGCGCCGCCGACCGAAAAGCCCCTGCCAGTAAGTGCCATGCCATCGCGTCACCGCTCCACATTCGTCGCGGTGCAGCGCTCTTATCTCCACCTTAAGCCAGGCTTAAGCTGGGAGCCGCTGATGCGAATGCGGAACGAATGGGGATGAACAGGGCGTGATGCGTATCCTTCTGGTCGAGGACGACCCGGTGCTGGCAGACGGCCTTCGTGCCGGGCTCACCCTGGCCGGGCTGACGGTGGACGCCGTGACCAGCTGCGCCGACGCGCAGGCGGCGCTCGCCGGCTCGCGCTTCGATGCCGTCGTGCTCGACCTCATGCTACCGGACGGCTTGGGGCTGGATGTGCTGGCGGCGCTGCGCGCGCGGCAGGACGCGACGCCGGTGATTCTCCTCACGGCCCTGGACGAGACCCCGGACCGCATTCGCGGGCTCGACGCCGGCGCCGATGATTATCTCGGCAAGCCGTTCGATCTCGATGAGCTTGCGGCGCGGCTGCGCGCCCTCGTGCGTCGCGGCAGCGGGCGGGCGAGCCCGCTGCTCACCCATGGCGGCCTCGCGCTGGATCCCGCCATGCTCTCCGTGACACTGGACAGTTCCCCCGTGGGGGTGTCGCGGCGGGAATTCGCGGTGCTGTCCATGCTGATGGAGCGGCCGGGCGTCATCCGCTCCAAGGGTGAACTGGAAGAACGGCTCTATGGCTGGCAGGAGGAAGTGGAGAGCAACACGGTCGAGGTCTATGTGCACAATCTGCGCGCCAAGCTGGGCCGCGAGGTGATCGAGACGGTGCGCGGGTTGGGCTATCGGCTGCGGGTGCCGGCATGAGCTCGCTGCGCCGCCGGCTCTTCCTCATCCTGATGGCGGCCACCGGCCTGATCTGGCTGTGCGCCGTCGCCTGGATCAGCTTCGGCAGCCGCAACGAGCTGGAGCATGTGCTCGACACCCGCCTGCAGGAGGCCGCACGCATGGTGCACTCGCTGGTAATGACCGGCGAGCGTCTGGAGGGAGCCGAAAAACCGGCTCTCGCCGGCACGCTGCCCCCGCTGTCCGGCGGCTATGAGCGCCAGCTCTCCTGCCAGATATGGTCATTCGACGGACGCCTCCTCGCCCGGTCCTCCGGCGCGCCCGACGCCGCGCTGGCCGACGAGAGCGAAGGGTTTTCGGATCGCGAGGTGGGTGGCGACACCTGGCGCGTCTACACCATCGTCGATCCGGAAAAGGATGTTCGCGTGGTGGTCGGCGACCGGATCGGGCTGCGCGACAAGCTGGTACGCGACCTCGTCGCCGGGCTCGCCGCCCCGGCGCTGCTTGCCATGCCGCTGCTGGGCCTGCTGATCTGGTGGAGCCTCGGACGCGGTCTGCGCCCGCTGAACCGGGCCGCGGAGGAGATCGCCGCCCGCGAGGGCGAGGACATGCGGCCGGTCCCACCCGACGGCGCGCCATCCGAAATCCAGCCGCTCATCACGGCCCTGAATGGGCTGTTCGCCAAGGTGGAAGCGGCGCGGGCCAATGAGCGCGACGTTACCGCTTTCGCGGCTCATGAGCTGCGTACGCCGCTGGCCGGGCTGAAGACGCAGGCGCAGGTGGCTCTGGCCGCCGGCGAGACGCAGATGCGGGAGAACGCGCTGCGGCAGATCATCGCTTCGGTGGACCGCACCAGTCGCCTTGTCCGGCAACTCCTTGCCCTCGCGCGCCTTGACGCCGGCACCGCCGGCCGGGGCGCCGAGATGGAACTCGGCGCCCTCATCCGTGACATCGCCGATACCGTGCCGCACCCGCCGGGGGTGGTTACCGTGGTCGATCCCGACCTGGCCCACAGCCGGCGTCTGATAGAACGTGACACCCTCTCGCTCGTGCTGCGAAACCTTCAGGAGAACGCCGTCCAGAACATGACGGACGGCATGATCCACTGGCGCCTCGAGGGGGCGGACAGGCTCGTGATCGAGGATGAGGGTCCCGGCATTCCCGCCGAGGAACTCAGCCTCGTGCGCCAGCGCTTCTATCGTGGCCGCAAGGCAGCCGGTTCCGGCTCGGGCCTCGGGCTTGCCATCGCGGAGGCCGCGTTGGCGCGTATTGGCGCCCGCCTCGCGATGGACAACCGCACGGAGCGGTCCGGCCTGCGTGCTGTCGTCGAACTCGGACTGGACCCGAAATGAACTCGCCAAACCTTCCGGTTGATTTCGTTCGTCATGACCTCCGGCCATCGACCCGAGAGTCATTCAAGAAGGTCGGTACTTTAGCTCGCGGCCGATGGTCCGACGCCCGCCGCGCTGCCAGCCTCGCGGTGCGCCTCTGCGAATCTGTGATCGGTAGCGATGAAGCGCTCCAGCCTGGGCAGGTTGCCGGAGACGATCTTGCCTGGACTACAATGCCTACCGGCCGCACGCGGCCTTGGCGGCCTCACCCCCAACGAGTTTGCAACCCGCTCCAAGACGGACCAGAGCGAGAACAGAGTGCAGTTATGAAAGAGGGTAAATAGGGCGCAACGTCAAGATCTCCCGCAGCCATGACCGGCTGGGGGTAGATTCCTGCCCGACCTCTTCTCGTTGGCGAAGTTGGGAAAGCGGCTATGCAGGTAGCCGCCAATCTTCGACCGCAACGCGCCCCGATGTCGGTCGTTCGGGTAATAATGAGGACTTCCTGAAAACGGACATTGCTTATGGCCGAGCCGAACGCCAGCAGACTATTTCAATGTAGGCGTTCGAATTCCCTCCGGCCCGCCAATTTCACCCAAAAGGCTAATTTTACGAACAAATTACCGCCCAATACTGCGAGGCTGGCAATTCCGTCATGGTGTGGTTCCTTGACCGCCGACCTTCCCGTCAACGACGGGAAGGTGGACGCCCCCGGTGTATGGGGTGGGCCTTACCAGCCCTGGTCGATCGGCAGAACGAAGAGTTCCGCGACGTTGACGTGGGCCGGCGCCTGGAGCGCAAACAGAATCGTGTCGGCGATATCCGCGCCCTGCAGGAAGGTCATCTGCTTGGTGAGGTCTTCCATCTGCTGGCGGTAGCCGGGGTCCGTGATCTGGTCATAGAGCTCGGTGGCGACGGCACCGGGCTGGATGCAGGTGACGCAGATGTTGTGCTTCTGCCCGACCTCCATGCGCAGGCCGTCGGAGAAAGCGGTCACTGCGTGCTTCGTCGCGCAATAGACCGAAAGCCCTTTGAAGACCTTACGACCGGCAATCGACGAGGTGTTAAAGATGTGGCCCGAATGCTGCTTGATCATCAGCGGCAGTACGGCCGCCGTCGTGTTGAGCAAGCCCTTCACGTTAACATCGACCATGCGATGCCATTCACTGATCTTGAGCTGGTCAACGTCGGAAAGCGGCATCAGGCCAGCATTGTTGAAGAGAATGTCAATCGAGCCGTAGGTATCGGCCAGCTTCTTGACTCCCGCTTCGACACTGGCCGGATCGACCACGTCCATTTCGATCACGAGAGCGTCGCCGCCCGCTTTTATGATCTCGGCCTTCAGGGCGTCGAGGCGATCAATACGCCGGGCCGCGATGCCGACCTTGACGCCTCTGGCAGCCAGCTTGAGAGCCGTCGCTGCGCCGATACCGCTCGATGCGCCGGTAATCAGCGCGGCTTTTCCATTGATATTCGTCACGGCTCGTCTCCTTGTTGCTTGCGAACCCGTCCAAGAGTGGAAAGGCGTTCGCGTTCGACAGGGAGAACTCTATGAAACCCCGGCTTTTTTCATCTCTCGGCGCATTGCCGAGGCTGTCGGGATATTGCTCAATTCGCAATCGGCAAGCTCGATTTACCTCAGCCTCGGCGATAGTCGGTGGGCGAGAGACCCGCCTCACGGCGGAAGACCTGCGCAAAATGGCTGGGGCTGGAGTAGCCGACGGTCATTCCGATTTCGATGATGCTGGTGTCGGTTTCCTGCAGCAATTGCTGCGCTTTAGCGACGCGCTGCCGAATGAAATACCGCGAGGGTGCCATCCCGGTCGATTTCTTGAAGAGCCGACTGAAATGGAACGGGCTCATTCCCACCTCATGCGCCAGGCTGTTGAGATCAAAGGGCTGATCAAGCCGGGCAACCATGAAGGCAATAGCCCGCCGCAGTTTCGAGCCGGGTAAGGCATTTGGGGCACGCGCTTCCGTATCTTTAATTGCATAGTGGCGCACGAGATGCACGGCCAAGCTCTGTGCCAGTCCTTCGACGAACAGCACGCTGCCGCCATTTTCGGCGGCCAGTTCCCCATAGAGAAGGCTCAGGATATGCGAGAGCGCCGTGTCGCGAGCACCGGAGACATCCTTCAAGGTGACATTGCCACCGACCTTGCCCAGCAGTTCTCGTACTATCTTTTCGAACAGCGGGATGGAGACATAGAGGTGCATCACCTGAAATGGCCGATCACCGTCGGCCTGCCAGCGCATTTCATAGGGAGCAGGCGACCGCGTCAGGAAGAAATCGCCGACACAGACGCGGTTCGCTGTCCATTCACCACCAAGTTCCCGCTCTTCGACGGTGGCACTGCCCGACATGATCCAGACGATGAGCGGTTCAGCGACAGTGGGAACCAGGAAAGGCTGTTGAACGCGATTGCGGGAGAAGACCTGCACGAAGACGTCTTTCCACGCCGGTCCGTCGCTGCTGATCAACGTGGTCCCGCTGATGTACTTTTCCAGCCCACCAGGAGATGTTCGCTCCGGTTTCGCCTTAGGAAACTGCGGCCCGCTCATAGACAATCTCTACACCGTCCTTCAGGAATTTGGCTCGTGCGGCTTTGGCCATTTTCGCGCAAAGCGAATAAGATTGCTTCCATTGCCACTCGATGCTTGGCCGAAACTGCAGACATCGTCGGTCACGTCGTAGCCATCTTCGCCGATAGTTCGAACACGGGCCAGTGGCGCGGGTTGACACTTCGGACAGAGTATCGTGGCCCAGCGCTACTATCACTCAATTATCGTGCTTCGGAGGGCTATAGCGTAGACATAGTGCTCATCTTCATCGGGCGCGGCCCGCCACACTCGGTCAAATTGACCCGATTTATGAACTAATTGCCGCCGATCGTCGCCGTTTCCCTACAGTGGGACTACGGTGTGCCAGCTCTGATAGGCAATCAAGAACTCCCGGACTCAGGGAACTCGCGCGTCTGTTCTCAAGGCTGTCGAAATGTATGCATGCGGACCGGGTATTGGAACACGATCCTGGAATGATGTGTATCTCCGGCACTTCCTGAATCAACCATTCGGATTCAAGATAGAGACGGAACACTCCATATGTCGCTCATAGTGGCGCGATGAAGACCTTTTCCGGAAACGCTTTCTCGACCACCTCCAGGAAGGCGCGCACCTTGGCGCCGATCAGGCGGCGTGAACTCTGCAATGCCCAGATCTCCACAGGCGCACCGGCATGCGTTCCCCAATAAGCAAGCCTGCCGGCCTCGATATCTTCGGCAACAAGGAGTTTTGGCAGCAAGGCCGCACCCGCCCCCGCCAGCACGGCATCGCGGACCATCAGGAGCGAAGAGAGGCGGAGAATCGGGTCCGGCCTCAGGACGATGTCAGCCTCCATTCCGGAGCTCATCCGCCACAGAGTCCCGGGCGGTGTCCCGGAAAGCAGAACGGCCTTTGCCGCCAATTCGTCGCCATCTGCCCTTGGAAAGGGGCGTGGCATGCCGGGCGGCGCCACGATTAGGCGTTCATCGTTGAGGAAGCGGCGGCCGACGAGGCGCTCGTCCGGCGACGGGTCAATCCGGATGATCAGATCGTAGCCATCTTCGACCGGATCGACCTTGCGGTCCTCGGCAACGATTTCGAGCTGGACTTCCGGATAAGCCAGGGCAAAGCGCGCTCCGATCCGGGGAAGCGCCACATGCGCGAAGACGACCGGCGCACTGACCCGCAGCCTGCCTTTCGGCGTCGACGCGCCAAGGACGACCGCCTCTCCGGCCTCCGCGATTTCACTGAGCAGCCCGCGCGTGCGCTCATGAAGCGCCCGTCCTTCATCCGTCAGTCGCAGGCTCTGGGACCCGCGCTCGATCAGCCGCACGCCGAGGCCCTGTTCGAGTTCGGCGACCCGCCGCGACAGCGTGGCCTTGGAGCGGCCGGAGACGCGGGCAGCGCGGCCGAACCCGCCATGGGCAGCGACGAGATCGAAGTCGGACAACGCCTGAAGGTCCATCCTAGTGTTCCAATTTTGAGACAGATTATCTCGATAGTGGCATCTGCCGTATAATAATGAAACGGCTATGTTGTTCCTCAAGACATACGGATCGCAACTCATGAGGAGATTTCGACATGACCATTCTCGTTACAGGCAGCACAGGAACCATCGGGGCGCAGGTTCTGGCGCAACTACGAGGTCGCAACGCCGATGTCCGCGCTCTGACGCGCTCGCCCGAGACGGCCGGACTTCCCGTGGGCGTGACGGCGGTCCGCGGTGACCTTGCCGATCCGGATTCGGCACGCGCGGCGATGACGGGCGTCAGCACGCTGTTCGTCCTCGCCCCGAATGTCGCCGATGAACTGACCCAGGCGATGCTGACCCTGACGGTCGCGCGCGAGGCCGGTATCTAGGGCATCGTCTATCTCTCGGTATTCGGCGGCGACGCCTATGCCGACGTGCCGCATTTTGCGGGCAAGTACACGGTCGAGCGCATGATCAAGGCGCTCGACTTGCCCGCGACGGTTCTGCGTCCCGCCTACTTCATCCAGAACGATCTTCGTCAGAAGGACGGACTTCTGAAGGCCGGCGTCTATGGCGCGCCGATCGGCGAGAAAGGCGTCTCGATGGTCGATATCCGCGACATCGGCGAGGCCGCCGCCATCGAGCTGGTTCGTCGCGAGCAGGCCGTGACGCCGCTCGGCCGCGAGACCTACGCCTTGGTTGGTCCGGACAGCCTGACCGGCGAAGGTATCGCCACCATCTGGAGTGAAGCCCTCGGCCGCGCGATCCGCTATGGCGGCGACGATCTCGTCGTCATGGAGCAGCGCACGAAGACCATGCTGCCCGCCTGGCACGCGCTCGACCTGCGCCTGATGTTCGCCCGCTATCAGGCGGAAGGCGCAGTGGCGACCGCTGACGACATCGCGCGCCTGACCAAGCTCCTCGGTCGAGCCCCGCGCTCCTATGCCGCTTTTGCCAGGGATGCCGCGACCCAATGGGCGAAGGGCTGAGCCCGCAATTACCCCAACAAAGGAGGCCTGCCATGATGACGATCCAACCCCTCTCGCCTGAAGACGCCCCAGCTGCGGCCGCGATGCGACAGGCCGCCTCGACCCATAAGGGTGAGAAACTCGGACCCGAGGCGCGGCCGATGTTCGACGCCATGTTTGCCGCAACACCCGCTGCGGCGGATGTCCGGGTCGAGGCCGCGACGGTCGGCGGCATTGCGGGCTTCTGGCTTCGGCCGACAAATGCACGACCGGGCGCGCGCATCCTCTATCTTCACGGTGGCGGCTATGTGCTCGGCTCGGCCCAGGCGCTGACCCGTTTCGCGGGCCAGATCGCCGCACGCGTCGGCGCCGATGCTTTCGTCCCGGACTACCGACTGGCGCCCGAGCATCCGTTTCCGGCCGCGATCGACGATGCGGTCGCCGCCTATCGCGGCCTCGTCGCGGACGGGGCCAAACGGATCGTGGTTGTGGGCGACTCGGCGGGCGGCGGCCTGACGCTGTCGCTGCTGTCGATCCTCGCAGCCGACAAGGCCGAGGGCATGGTGCAGCCGGTCGGCGCGATGGCCATGTCGCCCTGGACCGACCTGGCGCTTACCGGCGAAAGCTTCGAAACACGGGCGGAGGCCGACCCGATCTTCACGCGCGGCGTGCTCCAGGGCTTTGCCGACATGTATCTTCAGGGCCAGGATGCCGCGAACCCCAAGGCATCGCCGCTCCATTCACGGCTCGACGGCCTGCCGCCGATCCGCATCGATGTCGGCGACAATGAAGTGCTGCTCGCCGATTCCAGCCGCTACACTGAGCGGGCGCAAGCGGCGGGCGTGGAGATCACGCTGTCGGTCTGGGAGGGCATGCCGCACGTCTTCCAGTCCTGCCTCGGCCAGTTTCTCGCGGCCGAGCAGTCCGTGAACGCGATCAGCGACTTTCTCCGCCAGCGGCTCGATGCCCCGGACGACGACGCCCTCCCCTCCAACCCTCTCAAAGGAGTTTGATCATGACACGCGTATTGTTTGTCGGGCAGACGCCGGAAACCGTCGACTTTACCGATCCGTCCCTGCCACCCGGGTTCAATGCTGAAAAGATCCAGGCGGGCATCGACATCGCAGGGACGACCATGACCGAGCGCGGTTGGGCTGGCGATATCTGCATGATCGCTCCCGATGACAGCGGCATCGCCGTACTGGCCGCGCAGTTGGTGGAGACGGACTACGATTGCGTCGTGATCGGTGGCGGCCTTCGCATCCCGCCAAAAGGGTTGCTGTTTTTCGAGAGGGTCGTGAACGCCATCCACCAGGGCGCGCCGAAGGCGGCGATCGCCTTCAATAACCGTCCCCAGGATACGGCAGAGGCCGCGGCGCGGTGGATCGGCGCAGATTGAGCATCAGATCACGCTGTCGGTTTGGGAAGGCATGCCGCATGTCTCCCAACCCTCTTTCGGGCGGTTTCTTGCAGCCGAGCAGTCCCTAAACGCCGTCGCTGATTTCCTCGACCAGCGGCTCAGCGATCCTTCCCCGTCCATCATCACAGCTTCGGAGATTTGACATGAAAATTTTGGTATTGGGCGCCACAGGCGCCACCGGCCGGCTGATCGTTGGCAAGGCCGTCGCAAAGGGATACACGGTCGTGGCCCTCGTTCGTTCCAAGGCAAAGGCCGCAGACCTTGCTGGCGCCGAACTCGTCGAAGGCGACGCCCGCGATACTGCCGCGTTGACCAGCGCCATCGCAGGCTGTGATGCCGTCGTCAGTTCGCTGGGCACCGCTATCAGCCCGTTCCGCAAGGTGACCCTGCTCTCGACGGCGACCCGAGCGCTGGTCGGCATCATGGCACAGCAGAACATCCGCCGGCTGGTGTGCATCACCGGCCTTGGCGCCGGCGACAGCCGCGGGCATGGCGGCTTCTTCTATGACCGGCTGTTCCTTCCCCTGATGCTGCGGACGGTCTATGAGGACAAGGATCGCCAGGAGGATGCGATCCGGGCCAGCACGCTCGACTGGATCATCATCCGGCCGACCGTGCTCAACGACAAGCCGGCGCGCGGTGGCATCAAGGCGTTGACCGACCTGTCAGGGGTTCATGGCGGGACCATCGCCCGAGCCGATGTCGCAGATTTCGTCGTGCAGCAAGTCACCGCAGATATGTGGCTGCGAAAAGCGCCGCTGATCACCTGGTAGTATGTCTCAGGCCAATTCCTCATCGGCAAACACCTAGCGATCGAAACGATCAATATCGGGCGGCGTTAGAGGGCTATAGCGTAGACGTAATGCTCATCTTCGTCGGGCGTGGCCCACCGAGCGAGATTCGAACTCAGGAGCGTGTTGAACGCGTGCGTTAGGTCTACTTCCCGCGCCCTATTCCTAGAAGCTGACAGTCTCCTCTCGGCCCAAACCGGCCATCCGTCGTCGCAGCAGCAAACTTCTGCTTGTGGCACCAAAGAGCTCCGGCAACGGCGGCAACAGCTTTGTACGCTGCGTGTTCTTCACCGGCTTTCGGTGTCCGCAGCGCCTCCTTCGCTGGCACATGGCGCTCGCCGAAGCGATCTTGCGTGCTCCGGCGTACACCCTCAATGGCAAGATCAGAATGGGGCCCAAAGTGGGGCCTCAATCGACACCAAAGAAAAAAGCAATTATTTCCAATGGATTACATGGCAATCTGGCGGGCCGCGAGTGACCTAGAAGAGAACTTTATGTTCGCTGTAGCGCTATGACGCATGGTGCCCGAAACCGCACGTCGTCGAGGTCTGCAACGGTTCACTCCCTGCGCGTTCAGCGAATTGCTGCATACGGCGAAATAACGAAAAATCGTCGGCTCGGTTGGCGATGGGGGATGCCAATCCGAGTGGACTTTCGCTCGGATTACCAAGTGGCGCCCCCCGCCCGACTACCGTCGACAGAACCTCTCTTTTCGACAGGGAGCTCTCAACTGCGCGCGCGATAGGTTCATCTGAAAAACACGCCTCATGCCTAGCTGCGAGTTGAGAACGGAGCTCGCCCGCGAGCGGACAGCCAGGAGTAGCATCCTCATCGAGTGCCTACATCAATGCCGCTCGGTTCGCATGCAGGGTTATCGCGAAACTTGTACATGCCGCCGGCAACGATAAATTAGTGTGGTGGCTCTTCCTATGACGTGATTGCTGAGCTGCCCGTTTGTGCAAAAGGACCCACTTCGCTGAGGGAAATGGACGTCTCTGAGCTCAAAAACGGCTTGCCGCTGATAATCGGCGGATTGCTTGGCTCGGCGTTGGGTTTGCCTGCCATCCCATTCTACACGATCGGCATCCTCGCACCGATCTTCGCCGAAGAATTTGGCTGGTCGTTCAGGACCATCTTCGGCGGACTGTCCTTGCTCGCCGGGTCCGTTTTCGTTGTCGGCCCGTTGTTCGCGACGTTCATCGATAGGTTCGGCGCGCGGCTGGTGGCTCCAGTCTCGTTGATGGGGTTGGGCCTGAGTTACATGACGCTCGCGGCGTCCAACGGTTCGATCGAGCGATACTATTTCTCGTGGACGGCCATCGCGATTTTCGGTCTGGGAGCCACGCCGGTTGTCTTCACACGGGTCATCAATGGTGCTTTCCGCGAGCGGCGGGGTCTCCGACAACGACGTGTCGACCACGCAGGCGAGGCATTCCCGCGAGAAGTCGTCGACCACGTTCAGCACACGGAAGCGGCAACCGTCGTCGAGGGCGTCCGAGACGAAGTCGAGCGACCAGCGCTGGTTCGGCCCTTGCGGGATCGTCGCCGGTGCTCGCGTGCCCAAGGCCCGTTTCCGCCCGCCTCGCTTGCGCACCATCAGCCGTTCTTCCTTGTGCAGCCGATAGACGCGCTTCAGATTGATCGCCCGACCTTCCCGCCGCAGCAGGATCGCCAGACGCCGATAGCCGAAGCGTCGTCGCTCGCTGGCCAGTTCGCGCAGCCAGGCTCGCACGGCGGCATCGTCGCTGCCGCTCCGCTTGTACTGGAAGCTCGCTCGATCCACGCCGAGAAGCCTGCAGGCCCGTCGTTCCGACAGTCCGTGACCGGCGATCGCCCGCCGCACGGCATCGAACCGGGCTGCAGGCGTCATCAGTTTTTTCCCAGGAGATCCTTCAGCACGGCGTTATCGAGCATCTGCTCGGCCAAGAGCTTCTTCAGTCGACGGTTCTCCTCCTCGAGCGTGCGCAGACGCGCCGTCTCCGGCACCGTCATCCCGCCGAACTCGGCCTTCCACTTGTAGAGCGTCGTCTCGCTGATCCCGTGCTTCCGGCAGAGGTCCGACGGCTTCATGCCGGCTTCGTGCTCCCTTAACACGCCGATGATCTGCTCTTCACTGAAACGGCGGCGCCGCATGGTCCTACTCCTGATGAGGGGACCAAACCTATCAGTGGCCGCAATGACGGGGAGCACGTCACTCTCGGCCGTATCGACGAACACAAACGGACCCACTGGCGTCCCTTTCGCCTTGTCGGAAGTTCTGATCACAGCGAAGGAATCTGTGCGTTCTCGAAAGAAGTCGCCCTAACAAAATATAACCTCCGCGCCGGAGAGGTCACGGATGGCAATAAGACGCGTAGTTTTCATATTAGTACTGTTGTCCGTCGCGGCTCTTGCTGCCGCTCTGGTTTACGCTTGGCACGGCGCGATTGCGCCGATCAATCCGCCGGCCGCGTCGTCCTTCGACCGCGCCAGCATCGAGCGCGGCGCCACCCTCGCGCTGATCGGCGACTGCCGCACCTGTCACACTGCCCCCGGAGGCAAGACCCTTGCGGGTGGGTTGGCGATGCCGACGCCGTTCGGCACGATCTACTCGACCAACATCACGCCCGATCCACAAACCGGCATCGGGCTATGGTCGCTCGAAGCCTTCAGCCGCGCCATGCGCGAAGGGTTGGATCGCGAGGGGCGGCATCTCTACCCGGCCTTCCCCTACGATCATTTCAGCCTGACCACCGATGAGGACCTGAAGGCGCTCTACGCGTTCCTCATGTCGCGCGATCCGGTCGTTGCGGAGGCGCCGCCGAACGAGCTGCCGTTCCCGATCAATATCCGCCTCGTGCTTGCTGGCTGGAAACTGCTGTTCTTTCATCCCGAACCCTATGCTCCCGCCCCCGCGCGCGACGCGGCGTGGAATCGCGGCCGCTACCTCGTGGAAGGTCTTGCCCATTGCGGCGCCTGCCACACACCGCGCAATTTGATGGGCGCGGAGATCCGCTCGGAGGAGTTT
This sequence comes from Ancylobacter tetraedralis, assembly GCF_014195655.1. GTDB lineage: Bacteria > Pseudomonadota > Alphaproteobacteria > Rhizobiales > Xanthobacteraceae > Ancylobacter > Ancylobacter tetraedralis. The sequence continues at coordinate 99,096 of NZ_JACICD010000009.1, read as the reverse complement.
GCCGGCGGCGAGGCCGAAGGCTGGACGGCCTTCCCGCTCGGTCGGCATTCGGCGGCGCGAATCCCGTGGACGGAAGCGGCGCTGAACCAGTATCTGCGGCAGGGCTGGCAGGCCGATCACGGCGTGGCGCTCGGCCCCATGCAGCCGGTGGTCGAGAACCTTGCCGACGCGCCGGCGGACGATGTCGCCGCGATGGCGCACTATCTCGCCTCGCTCGGCGCACCGGACGGAATCTCCCCGCAAGCGACGGCCGCGCCGCCCGATGCCTCCGGCCAGCGGCCGCAGTCGGCGGGGTGGCAGGCGGCGGTTTCCGCGCCGGCGGCGGGAGAGTCGGAAGGCCGGCTTGTGTTCGCCGCGGCCTGCGCCTCCTGCCACGACAGCCATCGCTCGCTGCCGCTGGGCGGTGTCGACCTCGCGCTCTCGACCACGCTTGCTGCGGAAGCGCCGCGGAATCTCCTGAACATCATTCTTCTGGGCGTCCCGGCCAGCGACGGACACGTCGCTCCGATCATGCCGAACTTCGCTGCATCCATGAACGACGCGGCGATGACGGCCCTCCTCGGCTATCTCCGGCAGGACGTGGCCAGCAAGCCGGCCTGGCCGGAACTTCCGGACGCCATCGCCGCGGCCCGCCGTGCCGCTGCGCCCTCCACCAAAGCGGGAGCCGCCCGATGACCACGCTCACCGTCAACGGCATCGGTCGGACCGTCAGCTCCACACCCGACACGCCGCTGCTCTATGTGCTGCGCGACGAGTTGGAGCTGAACGGCGCCAAATTCGGCTGCGGGCTTGGCCAGTGCGGCGCCTGCGCGGTGCTCGTCGACGGCGAGCCGGTATTTTCCTGCATCACGCCGGTGATGCTGCTGGAGGGGCGCGACATCCGCACCCTTGAGGGGCTGGGCACCGCAGAGGCGCCGGGGCCGCTGCAGGCCGCCTTCATCGAGGAGCAGACGGCGCAGTGCGGCTACTGCATCGCCGGCATGATCATGCGGGCGCAGGCTCTGCTGGAGCGCATCCCCCATCCCGGCGACGACGACATCCTCACCGCGCTCGAACCGCAGCTCTGCCGTTGCGGCACGCATATGCGCATCGTCCGCGCGGTCAGGCGCGCAGCGCAAAACATGGCGCGGGCGTCGGAGGCCGGGCGATGAGCCACGCGATCTCCCGCCGCGATGTGCTGCGCGGCACCGGCGCGCTGGTTCTGGCCTTCAGCCTGTCGCGCCATGCCTTCGCGCTGACCGAGACCGGCGCCAGCGAGACCGCGCTGCGCGGACTGCCGGGCAGCCTCGATTCCACGCCGCTGCTCGATGCCTGGATCGGCATCGACGCGGGCGGCAATGCCACGATCTTCACGGGCAAGGCCGAACTCGGGCAGGGCATCAAGACCGCGCTGCTTCAGGTGGCTGCGGAGGAACTGAAGCTGCCCTTGCCGCGCCTGACTCTGGTGACGGCCGACACCGGCCGCACGCCGAACGAAGGCTACACGGCGGCCAGCCACTCCGTGCAGGAGTCGGGCACCGCCATCCGCAACGCCGCGGCGCAGGTGCGCGAAATACTCATCGGCGAGGCCGCGCGCCGGGCTGGTGTCGGCATCGATCGCCTCACGGCACGGGCCGGCGTCGTTACCGGGCCGGACGGGGTGCGTTACGGCTATGGCCAGCTGGTTTCCGATCAGCTGCTGCATGTCGACGCCCAGCCGACGTCGATCCTTACCGATCCCAGGGACTTCACGGTGATGGACCGCCCCGTGCCGCGGGTCGACATTCCCGCCAAGGTCACGGGAGGCGCCGCCTATGTGCAGGACATGCGCCTGCCGGGCATGGTGCACGGCCGCATCGTCCGCCCGCCGAGCTACGGGGCGCTGCTGCTGTCCGTGGATGCCGGGCCGGTCGAGGCGATGCCGGGCGTGATCAAGGTGGTACGCGACGGCTCGTTCCTCGGCGTCATCGCCGACAAGGAATGGACCGCGATCCAGGCCATGCGTCGTCTCGCAGCGCGCGCACAATGGGAGGAGACGGCGCAGCTTCCGGACGAAGCGCGGCTGCCGGAAGCGCTGATGGCGCTGCCATCCCGCGACCAGACCATCCTCGATGTCGGCCAGCCGGATGTGCCGTCCTACGCTATCAACGCTCTCTTCAGCCGCCCCTATCTTGCACATGGCTCGATCGGCCCGTCCTGCGCCATTGCGCACGCGGACGACGACGCCCTGACCGTCTGGACCCATACACAGGGTGTCTATCCGCTGCGTAATGCGCTGGCGACGCTGTTCGGCATGCCGCAGGAAAAGGTCCGCTGCATCCATGTCGAGGGAGCCGGTTGCTACGGACAGAATGGCGCGGACGACGCGGGTGCCGATGCGGCAATGCTGGCTCGCGCCTTGCCCGGCCGCCCCGTGCGCGTCCAGTGGATGCGTGAGCAGGAACATGCCTGGGAGCCCTTCGGCCCCGGCATGGCCGCTCATATCCGGGCCACCTTGGGACCGGATGGCTCGATTGCAGCCTGGCAGCACGAGGTGTGGAGCCAGTCGCACATGATGCGGCCGGGGCCACCGGGCACGCTTCTCGCCGCGCGCGACATCGCCCATCCGTTTCCGCCGCCGCCACCCGTCGATCTGCCCATGCCGGAAGGCGGTGGCGACCGCAATGCCATCCCGCTCTACGTGCTGCCGAATGCGCGCGCGGTGAACCATTTCCTGCCTGAGATGCCGCTGCGAGGCTCGTCGATGCGCTCGCTCGGCGGTTATCTCAACGTCTTCGCCATCGAGAGCACCATGGATGACCTCGCCCGGCTGGCGGGGCAGGACCCGGTGAATTTCCGGCTGCGTCATCTCAAGGACGAACGGGCGATTGCGGTGATCACCACCACGGCCGAACGCTTCGGCTGGAAGGAACGGCCGCGCCCACCGGCCGGGAGCGGCTACGGCTTCGGCTTCGCGCGCTACAAGAACCTCGAAGCCTATTGCGCGGTCGCGCTGGAAATCGCCATCGACCAGGATACCGGCCGAACCGTCATCCTGCGGGCGGTCGCCGCCGTCGACACCGGGCAGGTCGTCAATCCGGACGGCGTGCGCAACCAGATCGAGGGCGGCATCGTGCAGGCGGCGAGCTGGACGCTGTTCGAAGGCGTGCGCTTCGACCGTCGGCGCGTCACCTCGGTCGATTGGGCGGCCTATCCCATCCTGCGCTTCGCCCATGTGCCGCGTGCCGTCGAGGTGCACGTCATCGACCGGCCCGGCCTGCCTTTCCTCGGCTCGGGGGAAGCCGCGCAGGGCCCCACCGGAGCCGCGCTCGCCAATGCGATCCGCGACGTCACTGGCGCGCGACTGCGCGCACTGCCGCTAGACGCTGCGAAGGTTCAAGCGGCGATGCTGGCGGCCTCCTTCAAGGCGGCGCGTTAAGAACGATCTCCACCGGCCGGCGAGCGGGTTGAGCACCGGCAAGTCACTGGATAGGAAAACCTCCAGGGGGAGGAAACCGCGGTCAACATTCGCGACGTTCAAGGTCGATGCGGTGCTATGGAGATTCGAGGCCCGGGCGGGCGGCTGGGGAGTCATACCGGCGACGGAGGGCAAAACATCCGCCGATCCGGAACCGTGCCGCGGGGTTGTCAGCGCCCGTTGAAGGGCGGTCCTCCAGTTTCTGCAGCGATGATGGAGTCCGCGCGACTTGGATGATGGAGTCCGCGCGACTTGCAAGAGGACTCAGCTCTCCTCCTCGCCTGTGACGCGGCCTGTAGGGGGGATCCGGAGTGGGAGCCTCCTGATGGTTCACCAGCTTATGCCGAGCGCCACATCGAAGTTATCTGCACGCCTGTTACACAGGGCGGTTGCCCGGCACCGGTTTGGGCCACCGGCGCGCAACCGACTTCAAGCCTTGCTCGTCCGACCACCACCGAACGCCAACCCGCTTGGGCAAAGACCTGTTCCCCACGTTCCCCACTGCGAAGTTTCATGGGGAACAGAATTTCCCTTGATGAATCAGCTTTGTACCCCTTGTTCCCCCAGTTCCTCCACAAATTCGATGACTTCCGCATGTTCTTCACCCGACGGCGCCGCCTGATCGGCGTCCGTTTCATCGGCACCATGCTCAGCCCTCCCGGCGCAGCAGCACCTGAACGCGTCTGTAGCCATAGCGGACACGGGCTTCACAGACGTCTTGATGCGGGCCGCCAATGGGGCCTGGTCGGGTCGGCAGGATCTGTATTGGTAGGTGGACCGATCGAACTCCAGGGCCGCACAGGCCCGGCGGATCGACACCTGCCACTCGCCACACATCATGCCGACGAGCTCGCGCTTGCGACCAGGCCTCAGATTTTTCGGCGGATAGGAGGCCGTTAAGAAATCGATCCGGTGGATCGATTTTAGGCCGGATGATCCTGCAGCATCTCCCGGTCCAGCGAGAGGTCCGCGACGAGCTTTTCAGCCTCGTGTTCTCGTCTTCGAGCTGCTTCAGCCGACGCATCTCGAGCGGGGCGAGCCCCTCATATTTCTTCTTCCAGCTGAAGTAGGTCGCCTGGCTGATCCCGGCCCGCCGGCAGACGTCCGCCACCGGCACGCCGTCCGCTCCCTGCTTCAGGATGAACGCCTTCTGCGCGTCCGAAAATTTCGATGCCTTCATCGTCTTCCGCTCCTCCCAGCCAAGGGATTTTGGCGCGAAAAACTCCAGCTTCAAACGGTCCAGTTTTCGGGGATCAGATCAGGAGGGCGCGGCATAGGGCAATGTCAGCTTTGGCCGGTCGGAATCCAAAACCTTCCATACCGCTGCCGGCCCAAACCGGCTATTCGTTGTCGTCGCAACGAACTTCTGCTTCTGGCGCAACTTCGCCGCCGACCTGTAATTGCACGCCACGCTGCGACGCGGATGGAATCCTGTTGAACCGACCCAATATAGGGCTCTTTTAATCATCCCCACCCGGGATGAGATCGTCATGACCCCGGCACGTCGGGGTTCGCATGGCGGCATCACATCATCATCGGGGTTTTGCTCGTGGCGCGCGGATGCTGCGCACGGCGCTGGGTCCGGCGATCGCTCGGCATCTCGAAGACCCGGCTGTCGTCGAGGTGATGTTGAACCCGGACGGGCGGCTGTGGATCGACCGTGTCTCGGAAGGGTTGGGCGACACAGGCGAGAATCTGCCGCCCGCTGACGGCGAACGCATCGTTCGCCTCGTCGCGCATCATGTCGGCGCTGAGGTGCATGCGGGGGCACCGCGCGTCTCGGCCGAACTGCCCGAGACGGGAGAGCGGTTCGAGGGCCTGCTGCCCCCCGTCGTCGCGGCGCCGACATTCGCCATCCGCAAGCCCGCCGTCGCGGTGTTCACCCTAGAGGACTATGTCCGCGCCGGGATCATGTCCGCCGGACAAGCCGACGCACTGCGCCAGGGCGTCGCCTCTCGCGCCAATATCCTCGTGGCCGGCGGCACCTCGACGGGCAAGACCACACTGACCAACGCGCTCCTCGCCGAGGTCGCGAAGACCTCCGATCGCGTAGTTCTCATCGAGGATACGCGCGAGCTGCAATGCGCAGCGCCGAACCTCGTCGCCCTGCGCACCAGGGACAGCGTCGCCTCGCTGTCCGACCTTGTCCGTTCGGCGCTGCGGCTGCGTCCCGACCGTATCCCCATCGGCGAGGTGCGCGGCGCGGAAGCGCTCGACCTGTTGAAGGCCTGGGGCACTGGCCATCCGGGCGGCATCGGCACCCTCCATGCTGGTAGCGCGCTCGGGGCCCTGCGGCGCATGGAGCAGCTCATCCAGGAAGCCGTGGTCACCGTCCCGCGCGCTCTGATCGCCGAGACCATCAATCTGGTGGCCGTGCTCTCGGGGCGCGGCGCGGCGCGCCGGCTCACCGAACTCGCCCGTGTCGAGGGCCTCGGCCCCAATGGCGACTACCGCGTCACCCCTGTTCTCACCGGAGATCCCACATGATCCGATCGCTCCATCGCGCCCGTCGCGCCGCCCGGCTGGCCGTGTCTGCCACCTGCATCAGCCTGATGGTCACAGCCAGCGCTCATGCCTCCGGTTCCTCCATGCCATGGGAGGCGCCGCTGCAATCCATCCTCCAGTCGATCGAGGGGCCAGTCGCCAAGATCATCGCCGTCATCGTCATCATCTCGACCGGCCTCGCGCTGGCCTTCGGCGACACGTCGGGTGGCTTCCGGCGGCTGATCCAGATCGTCTTCGGCCTGTCGATCGCCTTTGCCGCCTCGAGCTTCTTCCTGTCGTTCTTCTCCTTCGGCGGCGGAGCGCTCGTCTGATGGCGGAGCCGATCGACGTCCCCGGCCTCAGCGTGCCGGTCCACCGGGCGCTCACCGAGCCGATCCTGCTCGGCGGCGCGCCACGTGCCATCGCCATCGTCAATGGCACGCTTGCCGGGGCCGTTGGCCTTGGCCTGCGTCTCTGGCTGGTCGGCCTCGCTATCGGGGTGATCGGCCATGTCGCAGCGATGTGGGCGGCGAAGCGTGATCCGCTTTTCGTCGAGGTGGTGCGCCGGCATCTGCGCATCCCCGCGCATCTGGTCGTCTGAGCGAGGCGCGCCGATGATGAACCTCACTGAGTATCGCAGCCGCAACCGCCGCCTTGCCGATTTCGTACCCTGGGCGGCACTGGTCGGGCCGGGCATCGTGCTGAACAAGGACGGCTCGTTTCAGCGCACTGCGCGCTTTCGCGGGCCGGATCTCGATAGCGCCGTGCCAGCCGAGCTGGTCGCGGTTGCCGGGCGGCTGAACAACGCCTTTCGTCGCCTTGGCTCGGGATGGGCGATCTTTGTGGAGGCGCAGCGCCATTCGGCGGCAAGCTATCCCGCGAGCCTGTTTCCCGATGCCGCCTCCGCTTTGGTTGATGCCGAGCGGAGGGCCGATTTCGAAGAGGCCGGCAGCCATTTCGAGTCGAGCTACTTCCTGACCTTCACTTATCTGCCGCCTGCCGAGGATGCCGCGCGCACCGAAGGCTGGCTTTATGAAGGGCGGGACAAGTTGGGGCTCGATCCCCGTGAGACGTTGCGGGGTTTCGCCGACCGAACCGATCGGCTCCTCAACCTCATCGACGCCTTCATGCCGGAATGCCGCTGGCTCGATGACGGCGAAACGCTGACCTACCTGCATGGCTGCGTCTCGACGCATCGGCACCGTGTCCGCGTGCCGGAGACGCCGATCTATCTCGACGCGCTGCTCGCCGATCAGTCTCTCACGGGCGGGCTGGAGCCGCGCCTCGGCGACCAGCATCTGCGGGTCCTGACCATCACCGGCTTTCCCACGGTGACGACGCCAGGCCTGCTTGATGAGCTGAACCGGCTGGCCTTTCCCTATCGCTGGTCGACCCGGGCGATCCTGCTCGACAAGACGGATGCGGTCCGGCTGCTCACCAGGATCCGCCGCCAGTGGTTCGCCAAGCGCAAATCCATCGCCGCCATCCTGAAGGAGGTGATGACCAACGAGGCCTCCGTGCTCGTGGACTCGGATGCCGCCAACAAGGCGGAAGACGCCGACCTTGCGCTGCAGGAGCTCGGCGCGGATCACGCCGGCGTCGCCTATGTCACCGCGGCGGTGACGGTGTGGGACGCCGATCCCCGCATCGCCGACGAGAAACTGCGGCGGGTCGAGAAGGTCATCCAGGGCCGAGATTTCACGGCGATGACCGAGACCATCAACGCCGTCGATGCCTGGCTCGGCAGCTTGCCCGGCCACGTCTATGCCAATGTCCGCCAGCCGCCGATCTCGACGCTGAACCTCGCCCATATGATCCCGCTCTCGGCGGTGTGGGCCGGTGAAGAGCGCGACGCGCATTTCGATGCACCGCCGCAGCTGTTCGGGAAGACCGAGGGCTCGACCCCGTTCCGGTTCTGCCTCCATGTCGGCGATGTCGGCCACACCCTCATCGTCGGGCCTACGGGCGCGGGCAAGTCCGTGCTGCTGGCGCTGATGGCGCTGCAGTTCCGCCGCTATGCGGGCTCACAGGTCTTCGCCTTCGATTTCGGTGGCTCGATCCGGGCCGCGGCGCTCGCTTGTGGAGCGGACTGGCACGATCTCGGCGGCGGCCTTAGCGAGGGGAGCGCGGATAGCGTTTCGCTCCAGCCGCTTGCGCGCATCGGTGAGACTGCCGAGCGCGCCTGGGCCGCCGACTGGATTGTCGCCATCCTCACCCGTGAAGGCGTCACCATCACGCCGCAGGTGAAGGAGCACATCTGGACGGCGTTGACCTCGCTCGCCTCGGCGCCGGTCGAGGAACGCACCCTCACCGGACTTTGCGTCCTCTTAGCGTCCAACGACCTCAAGCAGGCACTGCGTCCCTATTGCCTGGGCGGCGCCTGGGGCCGGCTGCTCGACGCCGAGACCGAGCATCTGGGCGCGGCCAGCGTCCAGGCCTTCGAGACCGAGGGATTGATCGGGACGGAGGCCGCGCCCGCCGTGCTGGCCTATCTGTTCCACCGGATCGAGGACCGGCTCGACGGATCCCCGACCCTGATCATCATCGATGAAGGCTGGCTGGCGCTGGACGATGAGGCCTTCGCCGGCCAGCTGCGGGAATGGCTGAAGACCCTGCGCAAGAAGAACGCCTCCGTCATCTTCGCCACGCAGTCGCTCTCCGACATCGATGGCAGCGCCATTGCCCCAGCCATCATCGAGAGCTGCCCGACCCGTCTTCTGCTCCCCAATGAGCGGGCCATCGAGCCGCAGATCACCGCCATCTATCGCCGCTTCGGCCTGAACGACCGGCAGATCGAGATCCTCGCGCGGGCGATGCCGAAGCGGGACTATTACTGCCAGTCGCGGCGCGGCAACCGGCTGTTCGAGCTCGGCCTCAGCGAGGTCGCGCTGGCGCTGTGCGCCGCGTCCTCCAAGACCGACCAGCAGGCCATCGGCAATCTCTTAGCCGCGCATGGCCGCGACGGCTTTCTGGACGCCTGGCTGCGTTATCGCGGCCTCGGCTGGGCCGCCGACCTCATTCCCAACCTCACCAATCTGGAGACGCAGCCATGACGCTGTCCCGTCCCCGCGCGCTCACCGTCGCCGTCGCGCTCCTATCCGTGCCGCTCGGCCTGGCACCCGTGCTGTGCCTCCCTGCACAGGCTCTAACGGTCTATGACCCCTGGAACTACGCGCAGAACATGATGTCGGCCGCCCGCGCGCTGGAGCAGATCAACAACCAGATCACCTCGCTGCAAAACGAAGCGCAGATGCTGATCAACCAGGCGCGCAATCTCGCTAGCCTGCCGCACTCCTCGCTGCAGCAGATCCAGCAATCGGTCCAGCGCACCCAGCAGCTGCTCGGACAGGCGCAGAGCATCGCCTTCGATGTCGGCCAGATCGACCAGGCCTTCCAGCAGCGCTACGGCAACATCCCGCTCTCGGCCTCCGATGCCGATCTCGTCGCCGGTGCGCGCTCGCGCTGGCAGACCACGGTCGGGGGCCTGCAGGACGCGCTGCGGGTGCAGGCCGGCGTCGTCGGCAATGTCGACGCCAACAAGGCCGAGATGGCGACCCTCGTCGGCCAGAGCCAGGGTGCCACGGGCACCCTTCAGGCCACGCAGGCCGGCAACCAGTTGCTCGCTTTGCAATCGCAACAGCTCTCCGACCTGATCGCGGTGATGTCCGCCAATGGGCGCGCCACGGCGCTCTCCGAGGCGGAACGCGCGACCGCCGCCGAGCAGGGCCGCGAGCAGCGCCGACGCTTCCTCACCCCAGGCGCCGGCTATCAGGCCGGCAATGCTCGCATGTTCAGCAACTGAGGGAGGCCGACATGGACGGAGCCCTGCTGGCTCGGCTCGGCGCGGTGATCTTCGTGGCCATCGCCTGCACGGCGGCGGTCGTGGAGATGAGCCGGGAGGAGAAGGCGCCGGAGCCTTCACCCATTTGGACGGTCGAGGCCGCGCGCGATCCTCTGCGAGATGAGCAGCGGCGCTGCCAGCAATTGGGAGAGGCCGCCGCGCAGGACACCGTGTGCCTGAAGGTCTGGGCGCAGACGCGGGACCGGTTCCTCGGACGTCCCGCGCCGAATGAAGGTCGCTGAGATGGGTGGCACCGGCGTCATCGACACTTTCCTGGGGGTTTTTACCTCCTATATCGACAGCGGCTTCGGGCTGCTCGGCGGCGAGGTCGCCTTTATCGCCACCACGCTCATCGTCATCGACGTGACGCTGGCGGCGCTGTTCTGGTCCTGGGGCACGGATGACGACGTCATCGCCCGGCTCATCAAGAAGACCCTGTTCGTCGGCGTCTTCGCCTACATCATCAGCAACTGGAACGCTCTCGCCCGCATCGTCTTCGAGAGCTTCGCCGGGCTCGGGCTGAAGGGATCGGGTACGGCATTTTCCGTCAGCGACCTCATGCGTCCCGGCAAGGTGGCGCAGACCGGGCTTGATGCCGGCCGCCCTCTGCTCGAGTCCATCTCCGATTTGATGGGCTGGGTCGCCTTCTTCGAGAACTTCATCCAGATCGCCTGCCTGCTCTTTGCCTGGGCGCTGGTGCTGCTCTCCTTCTTCATCCTCGCCGTCCAGCTCTTCGTCACCCTGATCGAGTTCAAGCTGACGACGCTCGCCGGCTTCGTGCTGATCCCCTTCGGCCTGTTCGGCAAGACCGCCTTCATGGCCGAGCGGGTGCTCGGCAATGTCGTGTCCTCCGGCATCAAGGTCATGGTGCTCGCCGTCATCATCGGCATCGGCTCGACCCTGTTCGGTCAGTTCACCGCCGGCTTTGGCGGGCAGACGCCGACCATCGACGATGCGATGGCCATCGTGCTGGCCGCGCTGTCCTTGCTCGGTCTTGGCATCTTTGGTCCCGGCATTGCCGCCGGCCTCGTTTCTGGCGGCCCGCAGCTGAGCGCCGGGGCCGCTATCGGCACCGGCATCGCCGCCGGTGGCGCCATGCTGGCCACTGGCGGTGCCGCCAGCCTCGCCCTCCGGGGCGGTGGGGCCGCGCTCTCGGCGACGGCGGCTGCGGCGCGAGGTGGAGCGACAGCCTACAGCATCGGTGCGGCCGGACAGTCCGGCATGGCGAGTGTCGCCTCGGGACTGGGTGGCGTCGCGCGGGCCGCAGGCTCCGCCGCCGTGTCGCCGCTGGCGAACGCCGTCAACGGCACGGCCTCGGCTTCCGCGGCCGGTGACGTGCCCGACTGGGCGAAGCGCATGAAGCGCGGCCAGTCGCTTCGCCATGGCGTCTCCGCCGCCGCCCATGCTGTGCGCTCCGGCGACAGCCATGCCGGCGGCTCTTCCGTCTCCCTGTCTGAGAGCAACCGCTCATGAGCCTCTTCAAGCGACCCGCGACCCATTACGGAACGTCGCCCGAACCCGTCACGCCCTATCAGAAGGCAGCACAGGTCTGGGACGAGCGCATCGGCTCGGCCCGTGTGCAGGCCAAGAACTGGCGGCTGATGGCCTTTGGCAGCCTGTTCCTCTCGGCCGGCTTTGCATCAGTGCTGATCTGGCAGTCGACGAGGGGCACTGTCGTGCCCTGGGTGGTCGAGGTCGATCGCCTCGGCCAGACACAGGCCGTAGGGCCCGCCACCGGCGAGTATCGCCCAACCGATCCGCAGATTGCCTGGCATCTTGCCCGCTTCATCGAGCAGGTGCGCAGCCTGCCGGCTGATCCCGTGATCGTCAGGCAGAACTGGCTTCGGGCCTATGAATTCACCACCGATCGCGGCGCCGCCGCGCTCAACGACTATGCCCGCGCCAATGATCCCTTCACGCGGGTCGGCAAGCAGCAGATCGCCGTCGAGGTCTCCAGCGTGATCCGGGCCTCGCCCGACTCCTTCCGTCTCGCCTGGGTTGAGCGACGGTACGAGAACGGCCAGCTTGCAGCCACCGAGCGCTGGAGCGCGATCCTGACCTTGGTGATCCAGCCGCCGCGCGATCCCGAGCGCCTGCGCACCAATCCCCTCGGCATCTATGTCAACGCCATCAGCTGGTCGCGGGAGATGAGCCAGTGAACACCTTCCGTAAATCTGCATCTCCGGCTTTCCGCCGATCCGCCTTTGCGGTTCTCCTGTTCTCGGCAACTGCGCTTGGCGGCTGCGCATCGGCACCGAAGCCGCCGCAGATCAGCTATGACAGTGAGGTGCCGGCGCTGCCGACGGTGCCGACAGTGGTTGCGGATGACCGGCCGCGCCCACTCCATACGCCGCCCGCCTGGACGCCGGCCAAGGGCGGCACGGACGCGAAAACCCCGGTTGCCCGCGTCGAGAACGCCAACGCGGCTGCGCGGGTGGAGCCACGCCGCGAGGGCTATTACAACGCCATCCAGATCTATCCCTGGAGCGAGGGCGCGCTCTATCAAGTCTATGCCGCGCCCGGCCAGATCACCAACATTGCGTTGGAGCCGGGCGAGAGCCTGACCGGCAGCGGGCCGATCGCGGCGGGCGATACCGCCCGCTGGATCATCGGCGACACCGAGAGCGGCGACGGTGTGAACCGGCGCGTGCATGTGCTGGTGAAGCCGACGCGGGCGGACATCTCCACCAACCTCGTCATCACCACCGACCGGCGCAGCTACATGATCGAGCTGCGCGCCGGCGAGAAGCCCTACATGCCGGCCGTCGCCTGGGCCTACCCGCAGACTTCGGGAGCGCAGCGCCCCAGTGTTCCGGCGGCACCGGTCATTCCGGCCTTCACTGCCCGCAACTATCGCTATGCGCTCTCCGGCGACACGCCACCCTGGCGGCCGATGGCCGTCTATGACGACGGGCGCAAGGTCTATGTCGAGTTCCCGCGCGGGGTCATTCAGGGCGAGATGCCGCCGCTCTTCGTCATCGGCGGGGATGGCGAAGCGCAGATCGTCAATAGCCGCATCCACCAGAACATCCTCATCGTTGATCGGCTGTTCGGTGCGGCCGAGCTGCGCCTCGGCGGCGGCGACCGTCCGCAGAAGGTGCGGATCGAGCGGACGAACGGGAGGCCGGCATCATGAGCACCCCCGACAATCATGACCTCGAAGCGAATCGTGGCGCTCCGGCCGTCGATCACGCCGCGGCCATGCGGCTACGTCCCGAGCCGCCGCGCGTTACGCGCCTCTCCCGCAAGGTGCTGGCCGGTGCCGGGCTGGTTGTTAGCCTCGGCATTGGTGGCGCGTTGATCTATGCGCTGCAGGGGCGCGTCAAAGGGACTGGCGGCGAGGAGCTCCACTCGACGCAGAAGCGCTCCACCGCCGATGGCCTTGCCGGCCTGCCGCGCGATTACACCGGGCCGATCCTGGGTCCGCCACTGCCCGGCGATCTCGGTCGGCCGATCCTTGAGGCACAAAACCGCGGCCAGCCCGTCGTGCCGCCGACAATGACAGCGCCACAGGTCGATCCCGAGCAGCAGCGGCGTCTTGCCGAACAGGAAGCCGCGCGCACCAGCCGCGTGTTCTTCCAGGCTGCGCCGGGTCGCGCGACGGCGGCGTCAGTGACGGGTGCTCCCGGCTTCAGCGGCCCTGGCTCGGCAGGAACAGGAGGCACGTCCTCATCTCAGGATCGCCAGCTTGCTTTCCTCAATGCCGCCGTCGATCGGCGCGTGGTAGCAATCGACCGTGTCATGGCACCGGCATCGCCCTATGTGCTGCAGGCGGGCGCCGTCATCCCGGCCGCGCTGATCACCGGCATCCGCTCCGACTTGCCCGGGCCGATTACCGCGCAGGTGACCGAGAACGTCTATGACAGCCCGACCGGCCGGATCCTGATCATCCCGCAGGGGACGCGGCTGCTCGGCCAGTACGACAATGGCGTCGGCTTCGGACAGCGCCGCATCCTGCTGGTCTGGAACCGGCTGATCTTCCCCAATGGCCGCTCCATTGTACTGGAGCGCCAGCCCGGCACGGACCGCCAAGGCTATGCCGGCCTCGAGGACGGCGTCGACATGCATTGGTGGGATCTCGCCAAGGCGGTCGGGCTCTCGACGCTCCTCTCCGTCAGCGCCGAACTCGCCATGGATGATGAGGACGAACTGATCCAGGCGCTGCAAAGTGGCGCGCAGGACACCATCAACGATGCCGGGCAGGCGATCATCCGCCGGCAGCTTCAGGTCGCTCCGACACTGACCATCCGGCCCGGCTTCCCAGTGCGGGTCATGGTCACCCGTGACCTCGTCCTCGAACCCTACAGGTATTGACCATGGCAGAGCTGAAGCTCGGGCCGATCGCGAACGACAAGCCGATGAAGGTGGCGCTCTCGCTACCCGGCGCGCTGCACCACGATCTTATCGCCTATGCCGAGGTGCTCGCGCGAGACACCGGCGAGCCTGTCCCGGATCCCGTGAAGCTTATCGTGCCCATGCTGGAGCGCTTCATCGCCACCGATCGCGAGTTCGCAAAGGCGCGCCGCGAGGCTGGCGGCGCTGCGAGCATCAGCGCGTCGCTGCCTGCTCCTGGGCCATCTTCCGTGTGAGGCTGAGCAAGTGCTCACCGCCCGACTATCGTTTTAGCGAATAAATTACGGAGTACGGCACACTCCCGGCCGGCGGGCGAGCTATAGACGTCGTCCGATGCCGATCCTTGCTCTCGACTGATGCCGCCGACCAGCCTGGCCGACGGCGCGGACACCGCAAAGGTGCGTCTGTGCAGGCTGCCGAATGCGACGACGACGCGGGCAGCACTTCAACGTTCCCACGATTTAGGTCTCGTTGTGCAGCTGCATCGGCTGGGGGAACGCTTCGCACCGTAGCGAACAGATGGCGGGAGAAACGTATCGGACCGCGAAAACCGTTTCAAAAACCGTTTCAGCTCACGTCTTTGAAACGGTGAAATCCAGCTAAGTCCTTGAAAATAATGGCGCGCCGACGTTGATGAAAGTGAGAACTACGTCTTCGCCGCGGCTCTCTAGGATGCGAATTTCAGTATGGCTGATCAGTACTAGTGAGAGCCCAGCTCGTATTCCTTTCGCGCTCTGCTGCACCGTCTAACAATATGAAAATACTGCCGATTTCAAAATGTCCTTAGCGCAGCCCCCCCCTGCGCGGAGCCTCCACGTCAATTGCTGTGATCGTTCTCTTTCCACGACCTCAGCCCCCACAGGTGGCAATGCGGCAGAGGGCGGCCGCAGAAGTTGCACGCTTAGGAAAAATAGGCCTTAGTACGGGAGGTACTTTTGGGGCCTTTGGGGGGGGGGGCTCCGCTAGGTGTTGAGCGCGATATCTGTTGTTCGCACCTACCTCATCCCTCGAAGATGCGGTCGCTCGGGGAGGGCAAACTTTGTCGGCGGTTGTTACTGTGATGAATATGAAAGGGGGAGTCGGAAAAACAACGGTTACCCTAAATCTCGCAGGCCTGTTAGCACGGTACAACATCGGAGGTCGGCCACCTTTACGCGTGCTGATGATCGATTACGACCCTCAGTTCAATCTGTCCCAAGCCTACATACCGCCCAAGGAATATTTTGCTCTAGAAAAAAATTATAAAACAACGCTAGCCATTCTAATTGATAGCGGCACTGCACTGAACCCCTATCAATTACAAGTATCTGGAAATCATTCGCCGCCTAGCGTATCTTCTCTTGTCACAAATTTATTTACGCACCACACCGGTGCAAAATTAGATATTGTGCCATCTACACTAAATTTGATGTACGTTGCGCTAGGTCAAGCAACTACCAATACTAAGCCAATTGAAGAGAGGTTTGAGAAATTCATAGGTGAGTGCCGACTTCACTATGATCTTATTATGATTGACTGCCATCCCGCCGGATCTCTTTTTACGAAAACGTCATTGACCAATTCGGATTTTGCTCTGATCCCCGTTGTCCCGCAAAAATATGCGGTACGCGGTATAGGTCTGATGATGGAGTTTATGAAGGCTAAAAAGGCGGGGACGAAGGCTCCTGAGCCCCTAATCCTATTTAATTCAACCGGGCGAACCGGAACCTCGTCCGAGGAGGCGACCATTCGCGCCGACGGAAAATATGCGCCGTACTGCCTCGCCAGTACGCTCAAATGGTATAAGGCGTTTGGGGAACCGGAGGGCGGCTCGGGGTTTGTGTGGCAAAGCACTAAGCCATACAGCACGTCTGCCTTCTTGAATCTATCTGCCGTCGCGCGCGAGTTTCGAACAAAGATTGCCTTATGATGATGCAAAGCACCCGATACAAAGCCCTGCTGAGATCACTCTTTGCGAGCGTGATGCAGTCCGAGCTGAGCGCTTCTGACCTGCGCTTGCTGGCAGAGGAGCTGAGGAGGGGGCGCTTGGGCGATGAACTCGCCTATATGGTCGAGGAGGCCGCATCCCATTTCCAAGACCCGATTAGAGAAACCAGCTCAGATTTGCGTGCGTTGGAGCGCCTTGTAAAAGATAAGAGACTTACGAAGGCGGCAATTCAAAACATTATTACCAGCATAGACGCGAGGTCGACCGCACAAGAAGCAGCC
Organism: Ancylobacter tetraedralis; assembly: GCF_014195655.1. Taxonomy (GTDB): domain Bacteria; phylum Pseudomonadota; class Alphaproteobacteria; order Rhizobiales; family Xanthobacteraceae; genus Ancylobacter; species Ancylobacter tetraedralis. The sequence continues at coordinate 82,774 of NZ_JACICD010000009.1, read as the reverse complement.
ACAATGCGCCAAATACTTCAAGAATTTTTACTATCCTCCTCTCAGCGACAGTTGGAGAAGTTTAAAGATATTATCGCCTCCTCCGGGAACACTGATCCATATCTAAAGGGCATCTCGGAGAGAGACAAGTAATAATGTCTCTCTTGTCCGTTTTGAAAAGCGTCGACTGGCACAAAAACATCGATGCCGCGCTCGTCAACGCGGACGACTTAGCTCGCATTGAATCGGCTCTAATGCGGATTGCAGTTTGGTCGAAGCAACTGGAGATCTGCGACAAGGAAAACCCGGCCCTATGTTTTATAAGAGAAGCGCAGATAGCAGCACAGCAGGCTGCTGCGATACTAAGCCTCTGCATATATAAGGCATCAGCAGCCTCTTCCCGAGCTCTTTTCGAGACGTGCCTATATTACACTTATTTTCGTACCCACCCAAGCGAACTGGCTACGTTGGTGCGAGTAGATAAGTACTATGTTAACAAGAGCGAACTTATAGAATATCATAAGCTCCACACGCCAAATTTTACAAAACGTCAAGAGGCATTTGACCTTATTGGAAAGATCGAGAAATGGTATTCGCAAGTGTCGGCAGTGGTGCACGGCCAGATCCCTGGTGCCTGGAATGCGCACTCTTCACTTGACAATATTAGCTTTTATAAATCAGCTCACGATCTTGCTCTTTCGACCTTTATACAAGGCGAGGAGTTAATGCACCACTTATTGCTCTGCACCGCCGGTTTTGAACTTTGGCAGGGCTTCGCTCCGGATGCAAAAACGCATCTTTTGAAAGGTCTGCACGGCGACAAAAAGGCTATATTGGGTATTGATGGAAAGTAGAACAGGCGTATTATTTATCATGTAATTTTTTAGTTTTTCATTGGAGTGACTGATCTTGATCTGATCAGTCCATCCGATGATCTCGACATGATGATTTCTAGATGTGAACCTATACCGATAGCGTGCGCGCCTTCATCAACCGGACCGGACACTGCACTGCCCCGTACTGGGCCTAGGAGCCTCCGTGTCTCCAATCCCTGCTTTAGCATCGTGAGGACGGCTTCAAGCAGTGAAGTCGGCGGTATCATAACGCGGTAACTGCACTATGCGCGCAACGTCTCTACGAATGCGCCGCAGCTCCGGCCACGGGAATTGCCGCCCCTCCGCGCCCTCAGCCCCGACGGCGATCAAAGCGTCGAGTTTCGCCGAAAGGCCGCACAGAGAGGTGGCATCCGTCGCAAAGAGCGTCGCGATCAGTCGGTCTTCATCGACGGATGCAGCTGCCTCTGCGTTCCTAGTGGCGGTGTAGCCGATGGCGCGATCCGCGTCGTCCCAGCGCTGCTGATGTGCGCGCAGCGCCTCCGCGACTTCGGCGCGCCGAGTGCGAAGCGACGGCACATCAGCCGCAAGCTCGTCGAACTGCCGCAGAGAGCTCACCCGCATCGGGGACGGCAACTCGGCCGCATTAAGAACCGCCTGCGGAAAGCCGATCGTCCGCGCGAGTTTGGACTCCAGGCGCTGCTGCTTTCGGCAAAGGGCGAGCGTACGCCGATGCGCGGCGCGCCACGTTTTCCACGCGAGCACAGTGGCATCCGTTTCGCTGTCATCCAGCGGTGCGGCGGCAGCCGAACTGTTGAAGGAAGAGCCGCCGACCGTCAGCAGGGCGGCAGAGAGAATGTCCCTCCGGGATGGCCGGGACAGACTCGTGCTAATCTCAGAATCAGCCATGATCCGAGCTCCAAGCAGCTTGGGTTATGGTCAGGCCGGGCTGAGTGTTACCGCACTTAGTCCGGCCGTCGAAACGATAGAAATAATATCAAATAGGGCCCGACTCGTGTCAACTCAGGATGAAGAACCGGGACCTGAGCTCATCACGACGCGACAAGTGAAGGCGGCCCGAGCGCTGTTGGGTTGGTCGCAGGCCGACTTGGCGAGGGCGGCAGATGTGTCCGAACCGACGCTGGCACGATTGGAAGCTGAAGACGGAAAGCTAGGCGGACGTCGAAGGACGAACGACAAGCTCCGCAGCGCCCTGGAGCGCGCCGGCATCGAGTTCATTTCCGAGTTTGACGGTGGGATAGGTGTCCGCTTTCGCAAGCCGTCAGCGTCCGACTGACGCCGCATCAGCCGCAGTAGACGTGTGAATAAACTGCGGGATCAACGCAGCTCGACGGCAGGTTCGTTGCAGCGTTTCTGCACGGCAGCGGACGCTGATTGATATCTTCAGTGCAGGTTCGACGGCAGCGCGACTGCGGCCTAATCGGCCTTCTGACCGCCAACTCGCGGCATCATCGATAGTCACCCTACCAGGCCGGCTGTAGCAGCCGGGGCGGCGTTAGCGCGTCATAGGTTGGCTAGGGCCGCAGCCAGCGTTGCTCGCTTGCTCCTTCGTAGTATGTTCGGCATTCTTTGTTAGTTTATGTGCGATCGCGGCAGGTTAGAAGGGATTGATGGCAAGATAAAGCGGATTTTCAATCCGCGCGGGCAACGCCCGTAAAATGTTGTCTGCACGTTGTTTTCCGTTCCGGAAAACGGAACTAAGTGACGTTTTGGAAGGTGACGTTTTTCGCGGTGACCATTCAAGAGCATGATAAGTTTGTACTTTTTGCGCGCACGCGCAACGTGCGTTCCGCCGGCTGTGCGCCAAATCCGACGTTTCCACGCTATACTTTGATCGGATGTTTTTCGACTTGCGGGGTGCGCTTTGGCGGCCAAACCTGCGGTCATGACACGCCGCGACGACGATGATTTCCGCATCAAGCCGGGCCGGCCGCGTAGCCGGGGGACGCGCCTAAAGACGCATGAGTTGCCGTTCGTCCAGCAGGCTTTGATAGCCGTGCGCCATGCGGGTGGCGGCGCGCGGTGGGGTGGTGGTCTTTCCCGAGAGGGAGTCGGCAGCGGTCGGTTCAATGCGCGGGGTCGTGGCGCCAAGGTAATGGCGTCGCTGCCGCGTGACAGTGGTGGGTGGCAGAGCGGATCGTCGGGCCGGTTCCGTTCTCGCCGCGTTGTGGTCAAGGCGCGGGTCGTGAGGCTTGCCGGGAAGGGGAAGAGCGCGCGCAGCCCGAAGATGCGCGGCGCTGTGTCCGTGGGCGCGGTCGGTGCGCATCTGCGCTACCTCGAACGTGACGGCGTGACCCGCGACGGCGAGAAGGGTCGCGCTTACTCAGCGCTCGGTGACGAGGTCGACGCCAAGGCTTTTGTGGAGCGCAGCCGTGAGGATCGCCACCAGTTCCGCTTCATCGTCGCGCCGGAGGATGCCGCAGAGCTCGGCGACCTGAAGCGCTTCACCCGTGACCTGATGAGGCAGGTGGAGAGTGACCTCGGGACGAAGCTCGACTGGATCGCCGTCGATCATCACAACACCGGCCACCCGCACAGCCATATCCTCATACGCGGCGTGCTCGATGATGGCCGTATCCTCAACATCGCCGGTGACTACATCGCCCATGGCATCCGCCATCGGGCGAGCGAGCTGATTACGCGGGAGCTCGGTCCGCAGACCGAGGTCGAGCTGCAGAACAAGCTGCGCCATGAGGTGGACGCCGACCGTCTCACCCGACTGGACCGGATGATGATCGCCGAGCAGCGCGAACATGGTGTCCTCGATCTGCGGCCGGACGCTGGCGAGAGCTACCTGGTGCGAACCAACCGGCATGTTCTCATCGACCGGGTGAAGCGGCTGGAGAGCTTCGGCATCGCCAAGGAGATAGAACCGGGACGCTGGAGCATTGCCGAGCGGGCCGAGAGCACGCTCCGGGCGATGGGCGAGCGCGAAGACATCCTGCGCACCATGCACCGCGCGCTGACCGATCACGGGCTCGGCGACGAGCGCGGCGCCGAGCAATACGTCACCCATGGCAACCGCATCTCACATGCCCTCGTCGGGCGTGTGCTCGACAAGGGATTGGCGGGCGATGAGATGGGCGAGCGTTTCTATCTGGTCATCGATGGCGTGGACGGCCGCACCCATCATGTTGAGACCAGTGACGCCTCCCGGCTGGAGGACATCAAGCGCGGCCATATCGTCGCGCTGGACCCGCTGCCGACAAAATCGGACCCACGCCCGGCGGACCTCAACATCGCCACCATGGCTGAGGCGAACAGTGGCATCTACCGGCCGAGCGAGCACCTGGAACTGGCGCGCCCAGTGATCGAGCAGCAGCGCGGCGATCTCGACGCCTTCATCCGCGCCCATGTGCGCCGGCTGGAAGCCCTGCGCCGGGCCGGCCATGTCGAGCGCATCGACGTCGATCACTGGAACATCCCGGAGGACCTGCCCGAGCGTGGCATCGCCCATGATGCACGAACCGCAAGGAAGGACTTTGCGGTGCGCACGCTCTCTGCCGTCGATCTTGACCAGCAGGTGGGCAGTGATGGCGCCACCTGGCTGGATCGGGAGCTGGCCTCGCGCCAGCGCACCGAGCTTTCCGACGCCGGCTTTGGCGGCGAGGTCAGCGCAGCGCTGGAGCGCCGCCGCCAGAGCCTGGTCGATCAGGGTCATGCCGTTCGACTGGATAACGGCAACGTCCGGGCGCCACGTGACATCCTTGCCCGCCTTGAGGCCATCGAGGTGGACCGCGTCGGCCGTGCCATGGCGGCAGAGCGCGGCCTTGCCTACACCCCGAGCCAGCCGGGCGAATATGTGTCCGGCCGGCTCGCTGGCTCGGTCAATCTGGTCAGCGGGCGCTTCGCCATGATCGACGATGGTCTGGGCTTCCAGCTCGTGCCCTGGCAGCCTGTGCTAGAAAAGCAGATAGGCCGCCACATCTCCGGAGTCTCCCGCGATGGCGGGGTCGAGTGGAGCCTCGGCCGTAATCGAGGGCTGGGGCTTTAGGCCTCGCTGCCCTGAGGCGGCGTGAAGGCACCGAATTCGGTGCAGATAAGATCAACGTGCCAAAGTCGCGCAATTTGAGACGACCCCGGACATAGCGGGACGCGCTGCATGGGGACTATTGGTGCCTATGGCAGACAGCAACCGAGGCTTGTACGATCAATCGCCTTTTGGGGGGCAAGTATGAGCACGACCATCGACGTGAGTCCTCGGAACGATTTTTGGCACCGCCTATGCCGGACGCGGCCACTTCGTGCCGTTTCAGAGATAGTTTGGAACGCGCTAGACGCGGATGCGGAAAATGTCGGCGTAGAGTTTCACCGCAACGCACTTGGTGGGCTAAGTGAAATCGTCATCAAAGATGATGGCACTGGCATCCCGCGTGCACGTGATGAGGAACATCGCTTCGCTGCCCTAGGGGGCTCGTGGAAGGCGAAGGTCCAGCGAACCCCCGAAAAGCGACTCATGCACGGAAAGCTTGGCGAAGGCCGCTTCCGCGCGTTCGCGCTCGGCGGGATCGTGACGTGGCAAACGACCTTCAAAGATGGGCAAAATTATCTCTCTTACGAAATTCTGGGTTCTGTCTCGGCCCCTGGCAAGTTCACACTTTCTGACATAACTCCCTCCGCGCTAGCAGCAACCGGTACAATCGTTACGATCTCCAACCCAGAGGCGAACGACGGCACGCTCGAGACTGACGATTTTCGTGCACATATCTCGCGCATATTCGCTCCCTACCTTCTGAATTATCGCGCCATCAAGCTTACGATCGGCGGCAAAGCTATCGACACGAAAGAAATCGTCGCGCGACGAGAGGAGTTCCCGCTGCCGCCCCTGCGGCTGCGCAACGGCCACGAAATTGCGGCGTCCCTTGAGATCGTAGAATGGCGGTCTATCAGCGGTCGAGCGCTTTACCTATGCGACGAAAACGGGTTCGCGCTGTCGGAGCGTGCGCCGGAGGTGCGTGCACCCGGTTTCGATTTCGGTGCCTATCTAAAGTCCGCGTATTTTTCCCAGCTCGACGAAGGCGCTCTCGTCGACATCGACCTTGCGGACGGCGTTGGGCAACTGTTGAGTTCTGCTCGCGATCAGCTTGCACGATACTTCAAGCAACGTGAACGGGAAAAGGCGAAAGCGCTTATTGAAGTCTGGAAGAAGGAAGGCGTCTATCCTTTCGCAGAGAAGCCAGAATCTCAGGCGTCGGACAAGGCTCGTCAAGTTTTCGATATATGCGCTGTAACCGTACATGACTATGTTGATGGCTTCGAACATCAGAACAAGGCGACGAAATCTCTCTCGTTTCGTCTTCTAAAAGAGGCGATCGAGTCCGGATCTCCAGAATTGTCACGGATATTATCAGAAGTTTTGATGCTACCTAGTGCCAAGCAGAAAGAGTTTTCAGAGCTTCTCGACAGAGCGAAGCTGACTAATATTATCGATGCCGTGAAGGACATTGAACTTCGTCTAGTGACCGCTAAAGGACTGCGCGAGCTTGTTTGCTCAGCATATATTCGGGATAGCGTCAAGGAGAGAGAGCACATACATCGGATTGTCGCCGACAATCCTTGGCTGTTCGGTGAGCAGTACGCAATGGGTCGCTCGGAAGTAGGCTTGACGAACCTGCTGCGCGAGCACTTAAAGTTGATGAAACGCGATACGCGTGTCACCGAGCCTGTCCTTAAATCCGGCGGCAAAAGCGGCCGCGTCGACATTATGCTCGCAAAACTGGTCAAGATGAGCGGCCGTTCCGACGATAACCATTTGGTGATCGAGCTCAAGCGAGCGAACAAGGTCTTAAGCCACAAGGAATTTTCACAGCTATTCGAGTATGCAAACGCCGTCGGTCAAGACACTCGCTTCGACAAAACCAGCGTTTCTTGGGATTTTTGGCTTGTCGGCGTTCAGTTGGACCACGCTCTGAGCGAACTGTGCAACGCGCAGGATCGGCCGCCGGGCTGCGCACATATCTCGAAGTCAGGGCGCATAAAGGTTTGGGTCAAAACGTGGGGAGAGCTTCTGCACGACTGCCTCGGTCGTCATGAATATATCCGCAGTAAACTTGAACTTGAGGTTACAGAAGAAGAGTCGGTGGCTCATTTACAGAAGATGTATATGGAGGTGGTAACACCACAATCGGAGGAAAAGAAGAATTTTTAATTTACTTGCGATCTCGAATCGAATTTTCGCGTTGCTGTTGACTCAGCCACTCGTCCAGGACCTCTTGCGCTCGCGCAAGATGCGGACATTGGAGCCACGGCGACATCCGGATTTTAATACCACCGCCTACTGATGGACCGCTTCCGACCCAGAAGGGCGATATTGATATCGAAGCCATACTTCTCGCTTGAAACGGCGTGGGAAGATGCTGAACAATTCGATCTCGAATCCCGCGGGCCGAAAGGGTCGCAACATAACAACAGACGTGAAACGCCCCGCTCCGTGGCTCAGACATCGTCCTACGAGCTTGTTTTCTGAACAGTCTCCGGCACGGCGCAGGCGCGACACTCTCGTTGCTGCTGATCGCAAGCCCCCATTCCTGTCCCGGTTAGGGACAACTAGGCCGGATGATGGACGACAAGACGACGAGCGCGCCGGCAGGGCTGGCAGGATACCACTACCAGATCGATGTCTCGATCTACCTTGCGCTCGACCTTATGCTCGTGCGGAAGCGGCTCGATGCCATCACGCTCGAACCCGCCAACTATGAGGACCTCGCGGCCGACCTGAAGGACGAAACGCAGGTCTCGGCCGCGACGCGCATCACGATCGGGGGCTATCCGCTCATCGTCCAAGCCAAGCTTCGCCATGGCGAACCGTGGTCGGACACCGACCTTGAAACCCTTCTGACCAAAGGCAAGAAGCGCAAATCGCCTAGCACCCTTCTGACTGAGGACTCAACGCTCAGGTATCTGCTGGTCACCAGCGCCGCTACCAAGGGTGTCGCCCGTGATCTGCGGATGGGTTCGGTCGGCGGAACCTGGCCAGCGAAGCTTCCGTCTGATATCGGATCGCGGCTTCCCGGCTTGGACGGGCGCGTCGCCATTCTCGATGGTCTCGACGAGGCGAAGCTCGACGGTCAGATCCGCGACCTTCTGCAGACGACATGCAAGGTGCCGCTGCCCCACATCCCCGAGTGCATCAAGGAGCTGCGGACCATCGCACTCGAACACATGCGCAACGGCCCCAGCGTTTGGAAGCGGGACGCGCTGGAGAAGACCATCACCGCCTTCGGCGGCTATCTGACGACGGCACCCGAGGTCGGAATGTTCGTCAAGCCGACGAACTGGGGCGAGCTGCAGCAAAAACTGGCGACGCAGTACGGCGTGATCATCAGCGGCAGCTCGGGAACCGGCAAGACGACGGCCGCCGAAGTCCTGCTCGACGAACTACGCAGCGCTCCGGATGGCGCGTTCAAGGTGATCCGCGTGACAGGCGGACCCGAGCAGATCTGGAAATCGAAGGAGACCGGCCGCGTAGTCTTCATGATCGAGGATCCCTGGGGTAAGTACCGGTACCACCCCGAGCAAGGTGCCTGGAACCGCGACCTCGATCGCATGCTGAACGAAGCGCACGCGGACCGACAGTTCATCGTCACCACCCGGTCCGATGTCCTAAAGGAAAGCGGTGAACGGCTTTCAGGGCGATGGTTTGTCCCGCTGGAGACCGGGCACTACGGACAGCGCGAACGCTTCCATCTGTTCGACAACCAGGTCCGGCTTCTGCCCGAGGACATTAAGGCTCCGGTCGATGCGCACCGCGACCTAGTCCTCAAGCGGCTCGAAAGCCCGTACGAGATCCAGAAATTCTTCGACGGGCTCGCGGACGACCGGCTGCCCGGTGAGACCGTGCCGGCCTTTATTCACCGCTGCCTTGGTCGCGCGCACATCGATGCGATCGAGAATACGATCGTCGATCAGGTCGAAGACCGCCACGACACGCTTCCGGCGATCGCCGTCTGGGGCCTTCTGAAGGCGCTGCCACGCCTTTCTTGGGAAGCGGTCCCACGACTAGCGGACGCAATTGGCGCGAGCGACCTGGAACTCGAGGACAAGATCGTCCCGTTGATCCGCTTCATGGCCGCAGGGCGCAACCTACGTCAACCGAACGAAGTGCTCAGCTACTACCACCCGCGCGTCGAGGCAGGGCTGGAGCGAATCATTAAGACCCACGGCGGCCGCGCAGCCCGTCTTCTCGGCGTCATGGTCGATGTGCTGATCGCAGTCGATAGCGATGCTGCCGCCGACTGGGGCCGCGAGGCGGCGGCGCGCCTTGTCCAGGGCGCCAAGAACGATCGCGTCCGGGTGACGGTCAGCTCGAGCGCCCAAGCGGCGCTCGATGCGTATGTTCGGGCGCGGCTGCTGACAGCTTCTGACACGCTCGAAGCCGACATCAAGCTAGCGGCGGACATCGGTTCGTCCACTGAAACGACTGCTCTGTTCGCGCGCTGGTTCGGCGCACGTGGAAAGACTTTCGGTTTGCTTCAGAACTGGCGCGAAACGCCTATCTGCGCAGCCGATGCGGCGCGCATGGCAATTGATCCTGATGTTAGCCTCGTCGCCGGGCGCGTCGTTCGCGAGACGCTGGCGCGAACGAGCGATCATTTCCCGAACGACTTCGCCGACCGCATCGCGGTCGTGGCCGGTACCCAGACCGATGCCTTCCGCGACGCCGCGTTGCGGATGGTCGGTCTCGGTTACGACTACAATGCCACTGTCGTCGGCACGGGCGCCCTCGTCGACTTCGCTGGCTTCGAGGCCGTACTCGATGCCGCGATCGACGTGATCATCCGCCTGCGCGACGACGACGACGGATCGGTCTGGCTGGAAATCCGCAATGGCGAACACAGCGAGGGCTATGCCGAGCACCTCGCCGACATGCACCATGACGACGGCCACACAGCCGAAAGCTTCATCTGCCTCTACGTTGCCGAGTTACGTCGGCGGTCGGGTTGGAACGCCATCGTCGAGCGGCCCCGGTTTACGGAGCTAATCTGGAGCTGGATTCAGGTGCTCGGCGGCAACGGTATCGTCCCGCAGCCGGGGGAAATGGTGGGCCTCGCCGACGCCGTGCGCGGGCATCGCCACGACGCGCGTTTCTGGGACATGGCGCGCGACAAATGGTCGACCGATCTCGGCTCACGACTGGACGACTATCTGAGGACGCCTAGCCTCGCCGAAGATACGCGCCATGCTGTCCTGAAGACCATGATCGTGCACGAACCGGCGAAAGGACAGGCCTGGATTCAGGCGATGGCGACGGCCGGGGATCTGCAGGGCGTCCTGCGGGCGATGGCCGACCTGCGCGCTCTGGCAAACGGCTACGACCTGAAGTCCGAGGTTTCGGCCTTCGCGGCGGACGCGCCGGATCAAACCGGACCCTATGCGCTATTGGCGCGGGCGGTGCTCGAAGACGCCGCGTATACCGTGTCGTCGACAGAGATTGATCACCTGGAAGCACTCGACACCACTGCTAGCCCCGATCTACAGCTGTTGCGGGCTCGCCTCCTTGCGGCGGCGGGGCGCCCGATCCGAACCTATGTCGAAAGCCTGCTTGCAACGGCGGGCGATGAACGCGAGAACATTCAGCGCGCCACCACCGCTCTAGCGATTGCGATCACGCAGGGCCTGACGGACATCGTCGAAGGTGCGCTGAAACACCGGTTCGCCGATGTCCGATGCGATGCGCTGCGCGCGATCGCGAACGGCCTCGAAGCACCGCTTCCCATGCCTATCCTAGCGATGGCTTACGACAAGGGAAGCGGCGTGCGCAGCGCCCTCGTCGAGATCCTGGAAGCCAAGCCCGCCGCCGCCCATCAACCGACCCTTATCGGCCTGATCGCCGACAACTGGACACGCGCCGAAATCTACTACGGGGAGGAGGCGAGCTACCCAATCGCCACCGCCGCGGCTAAGTTGCTGGGCGAACAGGCCCCTCTCTTCGCCGACGCGATCGACACTCTGACGGCGCAGGCCGCCGTGACCAACGATTCCGACCTGCGCGACGCCCTGCTGCTGGCGGTCGCCAAGCAGGGCGATGTCGCGGGCCGTGATCGGCTGGCGGATCTCGCGCTCGAGATCGGGCGCCCCGGTTTGCATGCGGCCGCCGCCGAGGCCCTTTTTCTCGTAGGGGATCAGTCACCCGCCCGCGCCGCTCGCTTTGAACCGCATCTCCTTGGCGGGCGCACGGCCTCGGTCGTCACGTCCATGGCGCTGGCGGTCGGCGCGACGGGGGACAAGGCCGCTGTCCTAGCGCTCGCCCGCACGCTCTACATGGAACCGGATCGTTCCGCCCTCGTCGTCCCGCTGCTGTTCGGCGCGATTTTCGGCGAGGACGGTCTGGCTGACGAGATCGCGGCGATCTTGCCCGATGAGATCCGCGATCGCCTCACACTCGCCTTCACCGGCGACGCTTTGGCGCCGAGGAAGCTTCTCGATGTGCTAGGTGATTTCAGGATCCGCGGCGCGGTCATCAAACGTTTGCGCAAGTTCTTCGAGCCTTAGCCCAAGGACCCCTCCCGCTTTCGAGATGATGTTAGCGCGGCGGGTGGCGGAGCAGATGTTACGTTCGGCAACGTCGGAAGCTTCCCCCGACTGCATGCCGTCATTGCCCGGGTCGACCGGGAGACGCCGAAACTTCTCCCGCCAAAGAGGAAAGTCCGAACCGCCGCGTTGGGTCAGAACTGCGCGTTGGCCGCGATCGAACTGAGCCACGACAAGTCGACATGCTCTACGGCGGAGAATGGCGGGCCAAGCCGAGCGGACTGCAACGCTCATTCGCTCTGCAAATTTCGCTCTGCAAATATCGAAAGCCGCAGCGTGCGTAACGGCTATTCCGTGAGACTCGTCAGCCATTCAGACTGGCAAGATGCCGAAATGCCGAATGCTCCGAGGTCGATGTTCCCGCGTGCGTGCGATCCCCGGCACATTGCCGGCGGACCTTTACGCCTACGCGAGAGAGACGCCGGGGCCTTCTGATAATCCGCGCCCCATCGAACCTGACCGTGCTAGAATCCACGTAACCGATGACTGGCCCGAGGTGCCGCCGATAACGGAAGCCGAGCTACGGGTCATCGAAGCCCACTTCGCAGAGGTGCTCGACGAACTGTTCGGCCCTCTTCCGTGAGAGGAGACGCCGGACGTGGCGAGACAAGCAGCAGAGCGGAATATAGGAGCCGTCATCGGCGTCGCGGAACGGGCCGCACTGTATCTGCGGGTTTCGACCGGGCGACAGGCTGATAGCGATCTCTCCATTCCCGACCAACGCCGGCAGATCGAGAATTACTGCCAGGCGAAGGGCTGGGAAAGGGTCGCGGAGTTCGTCGAACCCGGCAATACCGCCACCGATGACCGACGCCCCGCCTTTCAGGCGATGATCGACGCCGCCCTGACCAAGCCGGCACCCTTCGGCGTCATCATCGTTCACAGCTTCTCGCGCTTCTTCCGCGATCAGTTCCAGTTCGAGTTCTATGTCCGCAAGCTCGCGAAGAACGGCGTGCGGCTGATCTCCATCACCCAGGACCTCGGCGACGATCCCATGAGCGTCATGATGCGCCAGATCATGACGCTGTTTGACGAGTACCAGTCGAAGGAAAATGCGAAGCACACCCTGCGGGCGATGAAGGAGAATGCCCGTCAGGGCTATTGGAACGGCTCACGCCCTCCCATCGGCTACCGCATCGTGATTGCCGGCCAGCGCGGCTCCAAGGTCAAGAAGAAGCTGGAGATCGATCCGATCCATGCCGACACGGTCCGGCTAATCTACAGGCTGGCCCTGACGGGTGATCCGCAGCGCAACGGCAGCCCGATGGGGATCAAATCGATCACCGCTTACCTCAATGAGCGCAACATCCGCACCCGCGATGGCGGGCGCTGGGGGATCGCTTCCGTCCATCAGATCCTGACCCGAACCACCTATATCGGGGAGCATCGGTTCAACACGCGGGACCACAAGACCCGAGCCCCCAAACCGGAAGCCGAGCACGCGATTGCCCAGGTCCCTTCGATCATCACCGAGGCTGAGTTCCGCGCCGTGCAAGCGAACCTCAGGGCGCGAAGCCCGCAATGGACGCCGCCACGCGAGGTGAGCGGCCCGACGCTTCTGACTGGCATCTGCTTCTGCGCCAGCTGCGGTGGCGCCATGACGCTCCGGACCGGCAAGGGCAGTTCCGGCGGCATGTATCGCTACTACGCCTGTTCGACGACAGCGCGCATGGGCAAAACCGGCTGCAAGGGTCTTGCGGTCCGTATGGACCGGCTTGACCGCGCCGTCATCGATCATCTGGAACGGCGCATCCTCGACCCCGAACGCCTTTCCGTCCTTCTGGAACAGCTTCTTGATCGGCGCGAGGAATGGGTCGAGCGGCGGCGCAACCACATCACCGAGCTCAACAAGCGGGCGACGGAGTCCGAGGCTAAGCTGAAGCGCCTTTATGAGGCGATCGAAAACGGCCTCATCAACATGGCCGATCTCTCATTGAAGGACCGCATCGCCGAGCTGACCGCGATTCGCGACCAGGCCCAGGCCGACGCCGAGCGCGCGCAAGCGGCTGTGGAGAGGACTGGCCCGAAAGTTACCGTCGAGAGCCTGAAGCACTTCTCCGAGGTCGCCCGCGCAAAGCTGCGTACCGAGACCGGCGAGTATCACCGCGACCATCTTCGCGCGCTCGCTCAACGCGTCGAGGTGGTGAGCAAGTCAGAGATTCGGCTCATGGGAAATAAATCGGACCTTCTGCGCACGTTGGCTGCCGCATCAACCGTAGGAGCGGCGGCGAACGGCGTTCGCAGTTTTGTACCGAAGTGGCGCGCCCGAAGAGATTCGAACTCCTGACCCCCAGATTCGTAGTCTGGTGCTCTATCCAGCTGAGCTACGGGCGCCCGGCTTCCCGTTGGAGGGGGAAGCGCGTCTCGCTGCAGAAACGCTGCGGCGAGGGCCCGTGAGCTACCCCGATTCATTGGACATTGCAAGACGTCCCGACGACTTGTTGCGCTATCCACAGGCAAAGATGCCGATGGGCCCGGTTACCGTCGTCCGCCGCCCGCTCTTTGCGGGGCTGGTCGACACCGGCTTTCGAGTGCCTGTCCCCATGCTTCCGGGCGGGGTGTGCACGGTCCAAAGCCCATCCGCCGCAACGTTTCCAGCGGCATCCTCGCGCGTGAACGACCGTGCCCGCAAGACCGCCGCCCCCCCGCGATCACCGGCCGGCCGGCGTCAGCGCACCTCGAACGGCATGTTGGCGGTTGCCGCCGCGCCGCGGGTGTCCAGGATCTCGACGAAGACGCGATAGTGGCCGGGTGGCAGGCCCGCGATTCGCGCGCCGGTCGGCCCGGCGAGGCGCACCGCGGCGGGAAAGGCGGGCGGCACCGCCTCCGCGTCGCCGCCAATGCCGCGCGAGGCGCTCTCGGCCATCACGCTCCAGCGCACCTCGATCGGGTCGCCGTCGGGATCGAGCGCTTCCAGCGCGAAAGCCCCCTCCCCGCCCTCCGGCCAGCTGGCGAAGGGCGCGCTGGCATCGTCAGCCACGCGCAGGGAGACGATGCGGGGGGCATGGTTGCCGCCGGGCGTGCGTCCGCCCCAGGCCTCCGCCATCGCTTCCGCGCCCTCGGTCCACGCGCCGCCGGGCAGCAGCAGGCTGTGCCAGCTCGGCGTCACTTCCTGCTTCTGCCCCCACAGGAACACGATCGCCCCGGTGTCGCCCAGCGCCTCGAGATAGCGGCGCAGCTGGATCGCCTTCTGCGTCGAGCTGGGCTCGAAGGGCGCTCCCCACGGCGCATGCGCCGCCTGCCACTGGCCGAGCGCGCCAAGCTCGGTGACGATAATCGGCCCCCGCCAGCCCTGCGCGCGGGCGCGGTCCGTGACGGAATAGAGCGCATCGCCATAGGAATTGAGCCCCAGCGCCTCAAGGCTCGGCGCGCGGGCGATGAGCTTTCGCACCTTGTCGGTGCCGGTCTCGGCCAGCACGGCGAGGGTGGGGTGATCCGGGTCGACCCGCCGCACCATGGCCGCCGCCTGCTCGAGCACCGGCCAAACGGGCGAATCGTCGGCAAGGTCGACCTCCACCTCGTTGCCGATGCCCCACATCAGCAGCGCGGGATGGCGGCGGTATTTTTCGACGATGGATTGCAGCTCGGCGAGCTGGCGCGCCGCGAAGGCCGGGTCGGCATAGTTGGCGCCCTGGCGGGGCTGGCCGACCCACAGGCCGGCAATCACCTTGAGCCCGGCCTTCTGCGCCGCGTCGAGCATGGGGCCGGGATCGCCGCCATAAAGGCGCACCGTGGTCGCCCCCAGCGCGGCAAGCTCGTCCAGCGGGCCCTCGCCGGCCGCACCGCGCACCGCGAAGGGCTTGCCGTTCACCAGGATGCCGGTGCCGTCGACCGTTACGATGGAGGATTGATCGGCGGGTTGACGGGTCGTCTGGGCCATGCCGGGCATCCCCGGCAGAGCGAGCGCAGGCACCGCCAGCGCGGCTGCAAGGAGCAGGCGAGGCCAGACGGTGCAGCCCGACAAAGTGGCGCGGCGCGGCTCACCCATGCGAGCGGGCGGCGCGGCGCGCGCCAAGGTCCACCGGCCGGTCCGGCAGGCGCAGCTGGAAGGTCGCGCCGATCGTGCCGGGCACCAGCCGGATATCGCCGCCATGGGCCTGCACCAGTTCGGCGGCGATGGGCAGGCCGAGCCCGGTGCCCCCGCGCCGCGCCGAGCTCTGGAACGGCTCGAACAGGTGCGCGCGGGAGCGCTCGGGCACGCCGGGGCCGGTATCGGCCACCTCGAGGATGGCGATGGCGCCCTCGCGCCGGCCGGTGATGCGGATCTGGTCGCGGGCCGCGTCGTTGGGCGCGCGGGCGGACAGTGCCTCCATGGCGTTGCGGCAGAGATTGAGCAGCACCCGGAACAGCTGGTCGGGATCGGCATCGACCATCATGCCGCGCTCGATGGAGGCCACCCAGCCGATGGCGGCGCCCTCCTCGCCGAGGCCGAGCGTATCGCGCACCTCGTTCACCAGCGGGGCCAGCGCCACCATGCGCTGCTCGGGCGGGGGCTCCTGCGCGCGGCCATAGGCCAGCGTCTGCTCGCAATAGGCGATGGCACGGTCGAGCGCCGCCTCCAGCTTGGGGGCGAAGCGCTGCACCGCGGGGTCGCGTATGTCGGCGAGGCGGTCGGAAATGAGCTGCACCGAGGCGAGCAGGTTGCGCAGGTCGTGGTTGATCTTCGACACGGCGAGGCCGAGCGCGGCGAGGTGATTCTTCTGCTGCAGCGTCTCGCCGATCTGCCGCTGCATGGCGACGAATTCGCGCTCGGCGAGGCCGATCTCGTCCATGCGGGTCTGCGGCTCCACCGCCGCCGCCGGCCCGGCGGGGTTCTCGCGGAAGGCCACCATGCGCAGCGTCAGGCGGCGCATCGGCCGCACGAACATCCAGGCCAGCCCGAGATAGACCAGCGCCCCGGTCAGCGCGGCAATCACCAGCGAGACCAGCAGGATATTGCCGGTGAAGCGCAGCATCGCCTTGCGCAGGGGCGTCTCCCTGAGCACGATTTCGACAAAGCCCCCGCCGCGCGGCGGGGTGCCGACCACGCGGAGAATCCGCCCATCATGGGCGATGAGCGTGTCGAAGGCCTGCGACACCGCCTGCCAGGGAGCGATGTCGCGCAGGTCGGTATGAGCGTCGACCTCCGGGGGCATCTCGGTGGAGACCAGAAGGCGCCTTGTATTGTCGCGCTTCAGCGCCACCGTGATGGCGCCCACGCTGCCGAGCAGTTCGCGCGTCAGTTCGGGCGAGATCATGCCCTCGGGCGCGGCGTCGAGCACGAGGGCGGCGGTGCGCGCGCCGGACAGCCGGTCGGACAGCCAGTTGATGCGGAAGGCGGCGACCGCCGGCACGATGATGAGCACTTCCGCCAACAGGACGAAGGCGAGCGTGAACACCAGCAGCTTGCCGGACAGGCCGAGATGGCGCGCCGCGGCCGGCGCCCCGCTGGCGGCCGCGCCGGCGGAATCGCGGGCGGCCCGCTCGCTCGCCGCCGGCAGGGCGCGCGCGCCATCGCCGGCCGACGCGGGCGCTTGCCTCTCGCCCGGCAACCCGGCCATGTCGCCTGTGCCTTCCAGCCGCTCGTCCATCGTGCCCCTTGCTCGCGCTTTCCGCGCTTCCCCTACGCGACCCGAGAATTGCGGCGGGCCCGCGACGAAACCGCACGATCGCCCGCACCCAATCCCGACACGCTCGCGTTCACGTGATGTATGGCGCGCGCGGCCAAACGCCAGAGGGGAGCCGCGTGATCGCGCGGCTCGCGCACGGCGGATGTCGCGGCGATGGCCGGCCGCCGCCAACCGGCCTGCCATCCAATTGACCGGACAAGTTGGCGCGCACACGTTGACTTCGCCCGGCGCGCCTCCTATAAGCCCGCTCCAACCACGGCTGCCCTCGCGGTCGGGTTGCCTCCCGCATGTGTGCTGGACGTCGCGATCTACATCGCGATCCGCCGGATGTGGGAAGCATTCCGATCGGGGCAGCGTTTTCGAACTAGCGGAGATAGACCCGTGAAGCGCACTTATCAACCGAGCAAGCTCGTGCGCGCCCGGCGGCACGGCTTCCGTGCGCGCATGGCGACCCGTAACGGCCGCAAGATCCTCAATGCCCGTCGGGCCCATGGCCGCAAGCGCCTGTCCGCCTGATTCCGTTCTTCGGCCCCATATGGCTGGGGCGCGCCGCCCTGCTGCCTGAGGATCGGCGCCCCGCCATGGACCGGATCGTCAAGCGCAAGGACTTTGTGGCCGCAGCCTCCGGGCTGCGCGCCAATTCAGGCGCCCTGCTGCTGCAGGGTCGCGCCCGCGCGGATGAGCACTGCCCGCGCATCGGGCTTACCGTCACCAAGAAGCACGGCAATGCCGTCGAGCGGAATCGCATCCGCCGACGCCTGCGCGCCGCCGTGCGGGATGCCCTGCCACGCGCGGGCAAGTCCGGCTTCGATTATGTGATCGTCGCCCGGCGCGCCGCGCTCGGCGTCCCCTTTGCCGATCTCATCAACGACATCGAGCGGGGTATCGCCCGCCTTCATTCGGGAAGCCGACGTCCGCCCAGGCCTGCACGCGACAGCGCGGCGCAGCCTGTGGCCCGCGCCGACGGAGAGAAGCTGCCATGACGTCCGAAAACCGCAACATGATCGTCGCCATCGTGCTTTCGATGGCCGTGCTGATCGCCTGGCAGTACTTCTCCGGCATCCCGCAAATGGAACAGCAGCGCCAGCAGCAGACGACGCAGCCGTCCGGGCAGGGTTCCACCGCGCCGCAGCCGGGCGCCGAGCCCGCATCCGGCACCACCGCTCCGGCCCCGGGCGCCATCGCCGCCAAGCCGGCGACCCGCGAGGAAGCCCTCGCCCGCTCGCCGCGCGTCATCGTCGATACGCCGCGCGTCATCGGCTCGGTGGCGCTCAGGGGCGGACGGCTCGACGACCTTTCGCTCAAGAACTATCGCGAGACCGTGCAGCCTGACAGCCCGATCATCGTGCTGCTCTCGCCCTCGGGCGCGCCCAACCCGTTCTACGCCGAATTCGGCTGGGTTCCCGGCGCGGGTGCCAGCGTGAAGGTGCCGGACGGCGACACCCTGTGGACCGCCCCGGAGGGCGCCCGGCTGACGCCGCAGGCGCCGCTGGTGCTGACCTGGGACAACGGCGCGGGCCTTCTCTTCCGCCGCACCCTGACGATCGACGAGAACTACATGTTCCACGTCGCCGACGAGGTGGAGAACACGACTGGCGCGCCGGTGGCGCTGCACCCCTATGCGCTGGTCTCGCGCCACGGCACGCCGCACACGCTCGGCTACTACATCCTGCACGAGGGCCTGATCGGCGTGACCTCGGAAGGCGGGCTGCACGAGATCAAGTACAAGGACATCGCGGAGAAGAAGAGCGTCACCTTCCCGTCGGTCGGCGGCTGGCTCGGTATCACCGACAAGTACTGGGCGGCGACCGTCATCCCCGACTCGAAGGAGAAGGTTCAGGCGCGCTTCTCCGCCGCCCAGACCGGCAACGACATCACCTACCAGACCGATTTCCTCGGCGATGCCGTCACCGTCGACGCCGGTGCCAAGGCGACGACCGAAGGTCGCCTGTTTGCCGGCGCCAAGGTGGTACAGCTCGTCGACGGCTACCAGGCCAGCTACAATATCGACCGCTTCGACCTGCTGATCGACTGGGGCTGGTTCTATTTCATCACCAAGCCGCTGTTCCTGGTGATCGACTGGATCTACCACTGGGTCGGCAATTTCGGCGTCGCCATCCTGATCGTCACCGTGCTGCTCAAGGGCATCTTCTTCCCGCTCGCCAACAAGAGCTATGCCTCGATGGCGAAGATGAAGGCGGTCCAGCCGGAAATCGCCGCGCTCAAGGAACGCTTCGGCGACGATCGCGTGAAGCTCCAGCAGGAGATGATGGAGATCTACAAGAAGGAGAAGATCAACCCGATCGCCGGTTGTCTTCCCATCCTGATCCAGATCCCGGTCTTCTTCGCGCTCTACAAGGTGCTGTTCGTCACCATCGAAATGCGGCACGCGCCGTTCTTCGGCTGGATCCGCGACCTTTCAGCACCGGACCCGACCACCATCTTCAACCTGTTCGGCATCATTCCGTGGGATCCCGGCCAGGTGCCGGTGATCGGCCACTTCCTGATGCTCGGCGTGTGGCCGATCATCATGGGCTGCACCATGTGGGCGCAGATGAAGCTGAACCCGGCCCCGCCGGACCCGACGCAGAAGATGATTTTCGACTGGATGCCGCTGATCTTCACCTTCATGCTGTCGTCCTTCGCTTCGGGCCTCGTCATCTACTGGGCGTGGAACAACACCCTCTCGGTGATCCAGCAGTCGATCATCATGCGTCGCAACGGCGTGAAGGTCGAACTCTGGGACAATCTTCGCGACACGTTCATCCGCAAGAAGAAGCCCAAGGCCGGCTGAGGCCGCCCCCACCGTCCGTCCGGCGTGACCGGACGGATCCTTCATCAGGCGGCGCGAACGGCCTTGGGGCGGTTCGCGCCGCTCGTCTTTGAGGCCGGGCCTCCGCCCGCCCTCCGCCTTGCCGGCGCTGTCCGGCGCTGTCCGACTTGCGGAACGCCGCCGGCCGGTCGATAAGCGCTGCATGAGCACTTCCGACAAAGACCTTCCCGCCCACGCCGCGGCCGATGACTCGATCCCGGCCGATGCCCCGCGTCAGGCTCCGGCCCAGGATTCAACCTCGGTCCCGCCGGAGGACGCGGCGCTGATCGAGGCCGGCCGCAAGCTGTTCGCGGGCGAATGGCAGTTCATTTCCGCCGCGCCCACCATCCCGACCCTTCCCGCCATGCGGGGCATCGAGATCGCGCTGGCCGGCCGCTCCAATGTGGGCAAGTCCAGCCTCGTCAACGCGCTCACCGGCCGCAAGGCGCTGGCGCGCACCTCGGTGACGCCGGGGCGCACGCAGGAACTGATCTTCTTCGGTGTCGGCCCGGACCTGACCCTGGTCGACATGCCGGGCTACGGCTTTGCCAAGGCGCCCAAGGAAAAGGTCGACGCCTGGACCGCCACCGTCCGCGCCTATCTGCGCGGTCGCGCCAATCTCGCCCGCGTCTTCGTGCTGATCGATGCCCGCCACGGCCTCAAGCCGGTGGACATCGAGATCCTGGACGGGCTGGACAAGGCTGCCGTTTCCTATGCCATCGTGCTGACCAAGGCCGACCAGCTGAGAGGCGGGGAGCTGGAACAGCGCATCGCGGAGACGCAGGCCGGCCTCGCCCGCCGCCCGGCCGCCTTCCCCACCGTCTTCCCCACCTCCAGCCGCGAGGGCAGCGGCATCGCCGAACTGCGCGCCGCCGTGGTGCGGCTCATGGCGGAACGCGGCATGGGCCCGGCCGCCTGAAACCAGCCAGAGGCACACGCTGAGCCGGCGATTGACCCGCATCATGGCGGTTTCTCCCGCGCAGCCTATTCTGACGGCTCGTCAACCCGGAGCCTGTCATGCCCAAGATGAAAGCCGCCATCTTCGTCGAGAACGGACGCATCGTTCTCGACGAGAAGCCGATCCCCGATGTGGGGCCGCTCGACGCACTGGTGAAGATCACCACCACCACGATCTGCGGCACCGATGTGCACATCCTCAAGGGCGAGTACCCCGTCGCCCGGGGCCTCACCATCGGCCACGAGCCGGTCGGCGTGATCGCCAAGCTCGGCTCGCAGGTCACGGGATATCGCGAGGGCCAGCGCGTCATCGCCGGTGCCATCACGCCGAGCGGGCATTCCTATGCCTGCCTGTGCGGCTGCGGCTCGCAGGACGGGCCGGGCACCAAGCACGGCTTCAAGGCGATGGGCGGCTGGAAGTTCGGCAACACCATCGACGGCGCGCAGGCCGAATATGTGCTGGTGCCCGATGCGCTCGCCAATCTCGCCCCGGTGCCGGACGAACTGAGCGACGAAGAAGTGCTGATGTGCCCGGACATCATGTCCACCGGCTTTTCCGGCGCGGAGAGCGGCGCGGTGCAGATCGGCGACACGGTGGCGGTGTTCGCGCTCGGCCCGATCGGCCTGTGCGCGGTGGCCGGCGCGAAGCTGAAGGGGGCGACGCGCATCATCGGCGTCGACACGGTGCCCGAGCGCCTCGCCATCGCCGCCCAGCTCGGCGCCAGTCATGTGGTCGATTTCAAACAGGGCGACGTGGTCGAGCAGATCCTGGCGCTGACCGACGGGCGCGGCGTCGATGTCGCCATCGAGGCGCTCGGCACGCAGAATACCTTCGAATCAGCGCTCAAGGTGCTGCGCCCGGGCGGCACTCTGTCCTCGCTCGGCGTCTATTCCACCGACCTTCGGATTCCGCTCGGCGCCTTCTCGGCCGGGCTTGGCGATAACAAGATCGTCACCACGCTCTGTCCGGGCGGCAAGGAGCGCATGCGCCGGCTGATCGACGTCATCGCCTCCGGCCGCGTCGACCTCAAGCCGCTGGTGACGCACCGCTTCAAGCTGGACGACATCGAAGCGGCCTATGACCTGTTCGCGCACCAGCGTGACGGCGTGCTCAAGGTCGCCATCACACCGTAGCCCTCACGACAAGGCCACCCTCGGCCGCCCCGCTCCCCAAACCGGAGAGGGGCGAGCTGCGGCGCGTGCGGACGTCGAAACCCCGGAATGGCGGCCGCCCCGCGGGAAGGGCGCCATTCGCTTCTTTCACACGTCGTTGGCGGAACTCAGCCGCTCGGCGGGGATATAGCCGCCCGCCTGCTTGATGCGCAGGCCGGGCCCACCGCCGCTGCTCGGCTCGCCCGGCGCGAGGAAATCGATGCCGGCAGCCTCGAGCGTCCGCCGCAGGCGCTCGCGCTCGCTCTCACCCTCGACTGTGCCCTCCCTTGCGCCATCGCTCGGCTCGCGGCCCTCCTCGAAGCCGCGGAGCCATTCCACGCCAACGCGGGCGCGCTCGGCGAGTTCATCGCCGGCCCAGCCGAGCAGCGCCCGTGCGGCGCGGCACAGTTCCGGCGAGAGCGCCGGATTGCCGGAAAGGGGGGTCTCAGCCATGGGGAAATCTCCTCGTCCAGAGCATTTTCGGTAAAGCCCGGCTCACGGCAAATGCTCCGGATTTCAAACTCCACCTGTGTTTTCAGGCGAACCGGTATCCGGCTCGCCTGAAAGCGCCCCAAGAGGGCGTCGTCCATTCCGCATGAGACGACACATGGGCAAGGAGATAGGGCACGCGACGCCGCATGGTAGCCACCCGTGCTGGCCAGCGCCGACGCATCGCCCGATTCGCCGCTTTCCGCGCGCTGCCCCCGCGCCGCTCAGGCCGCGTCCGAAGCCGGCGCGCCGGTGAGAATCGCATGGATCGTGGCGGCGTCGCGGGAGGCCCGCAGCTTCCTTGCGACTTCCGGGTCGCGCAGCAGCCGCGCCACCCGCGCCAGCGCCTTGAGGTGGTCCGCCCCCGCCGCCTCGGGCGCGAGCAGCAGGAAGACGAGATCGACCGGCTCGCCGTCCAGCGCCTCGAAATCGATCGGCTTCTCCAGCCGCGCGAACAGGCCGAACAGACGGTCCATCTTGGCGAGCTTGCCGTGGGGAATGGCGATGCCGTTGCCCACGCCGGTGGAGCCGAGCCGCTCGCGCTGGTTCAGCGTTTCGAAGATTTCCCGCTCGTCCCGGTGCAGCAGCTCGGCGGCACGGGCGGCCAGTTCCTGCAGCGCCTGCTTCTTGCTGCCGACCCGCAAGGCCGGGAAGACCGCGGGAACCGCTAAAATGTCGTTCAGGGCCATTGCAGGATCCGGGTCGTGGCGAGAGCGGGCGCGCGGGCCGCCAAAGCGGCCGCACGCCCTTCACGCAGATAGAGGGTCAATGGACGTCTTCAGCCGCGGCAAGGGCCGGCGCGTCGACCCAGCCGACATGCCCGTCCGCCCGTCGATACACCACATTGATGCGCCCATGGCTGGCATGGCGAAACACCAGCACCGCGGCGCCGCTGAAATCAAGCTCCA
The DNA here is from genome assembly GCF_014195655.1 of Ancylobacter tetraedralis. Classification (GTDB taxonomy): domain Bacteria; phylum Pseudomonadota; class Alphaproteobacteria; order Rhizobiales; family Xanthobacteraceae; genus Ancylobacter; species Ancylobacter tetraedralis. Next base: position 59,484 of record NZ_JACICD010000009.1, on the reverse strand, counting down.
GAACCGCATCGCTCACCGACAGGCGGCGCAGGCTGGTGGTCGATTCGGCGACCACGGTAGGGCTCCAGCCCTCGACCGCCTCCTCCTCGTCGTCCGGGGCGGAGAGCACCGTCAGCGCGGCCTGCTCGGGGGCAAAGGCGCCGGCATCGATCACATTGCTGTCGCCGCTCGGTGCGCGGCGCTTGAAGCGGTCGCGGTAACGGCGCAGGCGCGTCTCGATCCGCTCCACCGCCGCATCGGCGCTGGCATAGGGATCCTGCGCATCGGCATGCGCCTGCAGGATCGTACCGCTATCGAGATGCAGCGCGCAGTCCGAACGGTAGCCGGAGCCCTCGCGGGCCACCGTGACGTGGCCGGACCAGCCACCGTCGAAATACTTGCCCATGGCGCCGGCAACGCGGTCGGCAACCCGCTGCCTCAGTGCCTCGCCTACGTCGAGATTTTTCCCAGAAACCCGCAGCGGCATCGTAACTAGTCCCTCTGCTGGGGCATGCCCGCGGCGCCCGTTCGCGTCCGCGACCTGCCCGAACCCCCTACTTGCCCGGCCGGTGCCTTAAAGAGGTAGGAGCCGCGAGAGGAAGTGTCAACGAGGGCCGTGGACAGGTGCCATCACACCCCCGCCATATTCTGGCGCCGACCCTGCCATCATACCGCCGCACGGCTGCCGGGTGTCGCTCATGCCGGGCGGAAGAACCCGCTCAGCCCGCGGCGGCGGCGGCCTGCTTCTCGCGGCGGCGCTGCACGGAGGACGGGATGCGCATCGCCTCGCGATATTTCGCCACGGTGCGCCGCGCAATGTCGATGCCGGCCTCGCGCAGCCGCTGCACCAGCGTGTCGTCGGAGAGCACATCATCGGCCGACTCCGCATCGATCATCTGCTTGATGCGGAAGCGGACCGATTCCGCCGAATGCGCCTCGCCGCCATCCGACGAGGAAATGGAGGACGAGAAGAAATACTTCATCTCGAAGATTCCGCGCGGCGTCGCCATGTATTTGTTGGACGTCACGCGCGAGACCGTAGATTCGTGCATGCCGATCGCGTCGGCCACCATGCGCAGGTTCAGCGGCCGCAGATGCTGCACGCCGAGCGAGAGGAACCCCTCCTGCTGCCGCACGATCTCGGTCGCCACCTTCAGGATGGTGCGGGCGCGCTGGTCCAGCGAGCGGGTCAGCCAGGTCGCCGTCTGCATGCAGTCGGAGAGGAAGGCCTTCTCCTTGTCGCCGCGCGTGGTCTTCTGCACGCGGGCATAATAGGCCTGGTTCACCAGCACGCGCGGCAGCGTCTCGGAATTGAGCTCGACCAGCCAGTTTTCCGGCGCCCCGCGCACAAACACATCGGGCACGATCGGCTGGATCATGCCCGAGCCGAAGGCCAGGCCCGGCTTGGGGTTCAGCCGGCGGATCTCGCCGACCATTTCGACGAGATCCTCGTCGTCCACCGCGCAGACCCGCCGCAGCGTGGCGAATTCACGCCGCGCCAGCAGTTCGAGATGGGCGAGCAGCGCCGCCATGGCGGGGTCGTAGCGGTTGCGCTCTTTCAGCTGGATGGCCAGGCACTCGGCGAGCGAGCGTGCGCCGATGCCCGGCGGATCAAAGGTCTGCACCACCTCCAGCACCTTCTGCACCGTCGCCAGCGGCGCGCCGAGACGCTCGGCGACAGCGGAAAGGTCCGCCGTGAGATAGCCGGCCTCGTCGATCAGGTCGATCAGGTGGGTGCCAATCAGCCGCTCCACCGGATCGCTCACCGCGAGCGTGAGCTGGCCCTCGAGATGATCGGCGAGCGTCGTGGCGGCCGAGAGGAAGGATTCGAGATTGTAGTCGTCATCCTCGCGCCCACCCCCACCGACGCTGGACCAGTCGGAAGAGCCGGCGCCCTCGCCGGCCGGCTGCAGCCGCGGGGTCTCGCGGCCGGTATCATCGGGAAAGACATTCTCGAGCCCGGTATCGAGCCGGTCCTCGATGGCGCTGCGGCTCATGTCCAGCCGGTCTTCCAGCCAGTCGGCGGTGGGCGCCTCGGCGGCGTCCGGCGTGTGGGCGCGCGGATCGAGCTCGTGATCCTCGCTGCGCTGCACCACGTCGCCCGGCCCGACCACGGCCTCCACCTCGACGCGCGTGCCCTCGGGCTCGGCCTGACGTTCGAGCAGGGGATTGCGCTCCAGCTCGGCCTCGACATAGGCGACGAGGTCGAGATTGGAGAGCTGCAGCAGCTTGATCGCCTGCATCAGCTGCGGCGTCATGACAAGCGATTGCGTCTGGCGGAATTCGAGACGCGGACTCAACGACATGGCGCGCGACCTCCGGAGGCGGCATCGGCACAGGCAGTGACGGGCGGCAGCGAGGGCGCGTCCATCTAGAGGCGGAACTCCTCGCCAAGATAAAGCCGGCGCACTTCCGAACTCGCGACGATCTCGTCGGGCGAGCCTTCCATGAGCACCGTCCCGGAATGGATGATGTAGGCCCGGTCGATCAGCCCGAGCGTCTCGCGCACATTGTGGTCGGTGATGAGAACGCCGATGCCGCGCTCGGTAAGATGGCGCACCAGCGCCTGGATATCGCCCACCGCGATGGGGTCGATGCCGGCGAAAGGCTCGTCCAGCAGCATGAAGGTCGGCCGCGAGGCGAGCGCCCGGGCGATTTCCACGCGCCGCCGCTCACCACCCGACAGCGCGATGGCGGGCGACTTGCGCACATGGGTGACGCGGAACTCCTCCAGCAGCGCATCCAGCTCGCGCTCGCGCTTCTTGCGGCTCGGCTCCACCGCCTCCAGCACGGCGCGAATATTGTTTTCCACCGAGAGGCCACGAAAGATCGAGGCTTCCTGCGGAAGATAGCCGACGCCGAGGCGCGCGCGACGGTACATCGGCAGGCCGGTGACGTCATGGCCCTCCAGCTCGATCCGGCCGGCATCGGCCTTCACCAGCCCGGTGATCATGTAGAAGATGGTGGTCTTGCCGGCGCCGTTCGGCCCGAGCAGGCCAACCGCCTCGCCCCGCCGCACATGCAGGTTGGCGTCGCGCACCACCTTGCGCCCGCCATAGGACTTGGCGAGGCCGATGGCGCTCAGCACACCCTCGCCCGACTCGACGTCGTCCCAATAGGTATCCTGCGACGAAGCGCCGCCCCCGGCATACGGATCATCGAGGCCTCGCGATGGCGACGCCGCCTCGCGCCGCGCGCCCGTCTCGTCACCCTGGTAGGACGGCTGGCCTTGCGAAGCCTGGCCGCCGCGCCCGCTCAAACCCGAGAAAACACCCACGCGCACCCTCCGTGGTGGAGACACCACGGCAAAGGTGTAAACGCTCCCGCGCGCTCTGGCAAACCCGCATATGCAAAAAGCGGGCCGAATGGCCCGCTCCGCATGAATGCTGATGCATCTCAAAGGGCTCGCGCCCGACGATACCCCGCCGACACCGGCGGCGGCGCGCTCAGGGGTTCGGCTTCGTAGCCGGCTTGGGCGCAGCCGCCGGGGCGCCGGCAGCGGGCTTGGCGCCGGGCAGATCCCCCTTCATGCTGTTGGGCACGATCAGGCTTTCGATGCGGCCACCCTCGAAGCGCGAGGTGCCGCTGGTGAGATCGACGGTCAGCTTCCTGCCGCGAATGACGTTCGGACCCTGGGTCAGCACCACCGGGTTGCCGGTGAGGGTGATGGTGTTCGCCGCCGTCTCGAACACACCCTGGTCGCCGGTCGCCGTCTGCTCCTTGGTGGTGACAACCACCGAGCCGTTGATTTCGAGGCGCCGTATGGCGGAGGAATTGATCGGGCTGCCAGCACCGACCCCGGCCGGGGCCTCCGTGCCAGCGGCGGCCGTCTTCGCCTGACCAGCCTTGGCCTCGCCAGCCTTGGCCTCACCCGTCTTGGCATCGCCCGTCTTGGCCTCGCCCGTCTTGGCCTCGCCAGCCTTGCCGTCCGCTGCAGTCTTGCCGTCGTAGAAAACCACCAATTCCTTCGAGCGCATGGTGGTGTCGCCCTGCGTCACCACGACATTGCCGGAGAAGATGGCCTTTTTGTCCTGGTCGAGCACTTCCAGGCTGTCCGCATCGATGCGGATCGGCTGGTCGCGGTTGGACGCAAAGCCCTGCAGTGCATTCGGCACGCTGCGCGTTTGTGCAAACCCGGCATGCGGGGCACAGACGGACAGGAATATGGCGGCGGCGGCAAGGCGGGGGAGCGCGATCATGACACCATGTCTAGCCGTGAGCGGGCGCGCATTCAATGCTTCGCGTCCAAGCTTTGTCGCGGGCACCCGCTTTGCATCACGGCGAACCGTCGACCATCGAGCGGCGAAGCGCCGGATCGCCTCCCGGCAACGCCGCGGCACCGTCCTTCGCGTCCGCCGGCAGCTTGAAATCGAGCTGTACCCGGCCGGTCAGCAGCGCGCGCGCGTCCTTCTGCCAGACCTCCATGCGGTCGGCCGTGAGCTTGCCGTCGAGATAGGTCAGCACGACCGGATTCTCGGTCGACAGCCGCCCGCCTTTGATGTCGACGGTGGCGTCCTGCAATTCCCCGCCATAGCCGGAGGAGGTGGAGAAATGCACGCCGTTGCCGAGCGTGATCTGCTCGACCTTGGTGTCGTAGCTGCCGGTCTGGGCGATGAGCCGTGCCCAGCCCTGATCGGTCAGTTCCAGATTGGCGTTGATCTTCTTGAGGTCGATCTTGTTCGGCTGGGTGAGGTCCTGCGCGGCGGTTTCCGCCGTCACCTTGTAGCCGCGATTATCCTGGGTAAACCCCTGCAGCTTGGGGGACTCCATCACCACCTGGGTACCCGAGAACGAGACGCGCCCAAGCTCGAACGGCAGGTCGACCGACAGGCTGAACGGGTTGAGGTATTGCACCGCCAGCACACCGCCCACGACGAGCAGGACGCCCGCCGGGAGTGCGCGGCGGAAGAAGCGTACGCGGCGGCTGTGGCGCCGGGCGCGGGCGAAGTCATCACGCTCGCGGCGCGTGAGCCCGGACGCATGCATGGCGTCAGGCTCCGCAGCCGCTTTCGCGCGGACTGGAGGTTCCACATGGCGATTCATGCGCGACGACACATCCCCGGTAGCCCGGCTCCCTCCGGCACAATTGCAAGATGGCGGCTTAACGGGCCGCATGCAAGCACGCTGCCATCCGGCTGGCGGCCGGGCGACGCTTGCAGGCTCGTTTAAGCGAAAGATTACGGCGACTGTGGGTCCCCGTCCGGGCGGGACCCGGCACGCGGACTGGAACCGGATCGCCGCGCATCACGAATGCGAGAAAATATCCTGTTCCGGCCAGCCGGCGAGATCGAGCGCGGCGCGGGTCGGCAGAAAATCGAAGCAGGCCTGCGCCAGCTGGGTGCGATTCTCGCGCGCCAGCATCGCCGCGAGCCGGACCTGGAGCGCGTGCAGATGCAGCACGTCCGACGCGGCATAGATCAGCTGGGCATCGCTCAGGTCCTCGGCAGCCCAGTCCGAACTCTGCTGCTGCTTGGAGAGGTCGATACCGAGCAGTTCGCGCACCAGTTCCTTGAGCCCGTGGCGATCCGTATAGGTGCGCACGAGGCGCGAGGCGATCTTGGTGCACCAGATCGGACCGACGGTGAGGCCAAATGCCTTGCCGAGCACCGCGACGTCGAAGCGGGCGAAGTGGAACAGCTTCACGATGGCCGGATCGGTCAGCAGCTTCGAAAGGTTCGGCGCGCTGCCCGGACCGGCCCCGGCCGGGATCTGCACCACATCGGCCGTGCCGTCGCCGGGCGAAAGCTGCACCACGCACAGCCGGTCGCGATGCGGGTTGAGCCCCAGCGTCTCGGTATCGATGGCGACGAAGGGCGTGCGCTCGGCGCTGTAACGGGAGAGATCGACGAGGTCGCCGCGATGCAGGCGGATGCTCATGGCTGAAGGCTCTCCCGGAGGCGCGCACTGGAAAGGCGGCTCCTTACCACCGCGCGGGCCGTGACGGCAACCGCGATCGGCCCGTCACAGCGGCATGAGGTCGAGCATCATCCCCGCGAACAGCAGGAGGCCGGCATCGCGGTTCGAGCGGAACAGCCGCAGGCACAGCGCGCGGTCGTCAATATCCAGCCGGCGCACCTGCCAGCCCAGTTGCAGCGCGAACAGGGCGAGGCCGCCCCACGCGAACAGCCCCGACCCCGCGCTCCACAGCGCGAGCGCGAACAGCCCCACCGCCCCGGCATAGAACCCCGCCAGCCACGGATGGGTGTTGCGCTCGAACAGCCGGGCGGAGGACTTCACCCCTACCAGCGCATCATCCTCGCGGTCCTGATGCGCGTAGATCGTGTCATAGCCCACCACCCACAGGATCGAGCCGGCATAAAGCAGGAAGGCGCTCGCGGGAAGGCGCTCCAGCAGGGCGGCAAATCCCATCAGCGCGCCCCAGGAGAAGGCAAGGCCCAGCACCAGCTGGGGAATCCAGATGATCCGCTTCATCAGCGGATAGATCGCCACCACGCCGAGCGAGGACAGCGCCACCCCGATGGCGAAGGGCGGCAGGCACAGCAGCACGGCGAGGCCGACCAGCGCCTGAATGCCGAGGAACAGGAAGGCCCCGACCAGCCCCACCTGCCCGGAGGGCAGCGGGCGCCCGCGCGTGCGCTCCACCTTGCCGTCGATGTCGCGGTCGAGAATGTCGTTCCAGGTGCAACCCGCGCCGCGCATGGCGACGGAGCCAAGCGCGAACAAAGCCAGCAGCGCGAGCGCATAACCCGGCAGGGCCGCGCCCTCGCTCATGCCAATGCGCAGGGCCATCGCGGTGGACCACCAGCAGGGAATGAGCAGCAGCCAGCTGCCGATCGGCCGATCGGCACGCGCCAGCCGCAGGTAGGGGCGCAGGAAGGCGGGGGCCCAGCGCCCGACCCAGTCGCTGGTGGCATCCTCCGGCACGAGGCCGGCCAGCGGCCCCGAGGCCGGTCCGGGCGAGGCGGGGCCTGTCATGCTGGGCGGATCAGCGCAGCGCGTCGCCGGCGAGCGTGTCGAACACGCCGCCCTTGGCCGTGCCGGTCGGCGGCAGGCCGCTGGACAGGCCAAGCCCCGAGGACAGGGCGCCCTGCGGCGGAGGACCGCCGCCGCCGCTCTTCTCCAGCTGCGCGGCCTTGCAGACCTTGTCGCGAATGCCGGCAACCTGGCCGGAATTCTTCTTCAGGCCGGTCAGCACCTCGCCGGGCACGCCGCACTTGGTCTTGTTCGTGTTGAGATAATTGTAGAATTTCTGCTGCGCCGTGACGAAGTTGCGGAACAGCGGGCACAGCTCCGACGGGGGAACCTTCTTGTCCGCCGCCTTGCGCAGCGTGTCGTTGCGCGATTCCAGATCGTCGCGCAGCTTGGTCACGTTGCTCTGGCAGTCGGCGACATCGGCCGAGTTCGGGCCGGCCTGCGGGGCCGGCGCCATGCCGCCCGGCGCGGGCGCGAAGCCGCCGGCGAAACCGTCGGGAACCGCGCCCGGCATGCCGCCCGACATGGACGGCTCCGATGGCGCTACGGCCGGGGCCGGGGTGGCCGCGGGCACGGCGACACTCGTCGGAGCGGGCGCGGCCGTGGGGGCGATAGTGGGGGCGGTCGCGGCCGCCTCGCCGGTGCCGCCGGGCGTGCCGATCCACTGCGCACCGGCCGGAGAGGCGAGAAGCCCGCCGGCCAGCAGAACACCGAAGGCCAGCGCGAACGTACCCGCGCGGGTACGCGCTCCCGCAACAGCAGGCATTCCAGGCAGCGAGAGCGCGGCGCGCTCATCGGAAATCGACCGTCTCATGCAGCTTACCCGCCCGTGCAGCGTCGTTTACCAAGCGTGATACAAAGGCCCCACAGATGGGGCAATATCACGGCGGCTGGCGTTGACCGGTTAATTTGCGTCAGAATGTTCGCCATCATGGCCCGACCTCACGAAGATTCGACCGACCACCCCTATGATTTCCGCGCCCAGCGCCTGTTCGTCGAGGATGATCTCGGCGAAGGCGCGCTTGTGCCGCTCGACCGCGACCGCGCGCATTACGTCTCCGATGTGATTCGCCTCGAGGTCGGCGGTCATCTGCATCTGTTCAACGGGCGCGAGGGCGAATGGCGCGCCCGGCGCGAAGCGGGCGGGCGGCGCGAGGTGCTGCTGCGCTGCGAGGCGCGCCTGCGCGCGCAGGCCCCCCGGCCCGATCTCGACTATGTCTTCGCCCCGCTCAAGCATGCGCGCCTCGACTACATGGTGCAGAAGGCGGTGGAGATGGGCGCCGGCCGGCTGCAGCCGGTGATGACGCAGCATACCCAGGCCACGCGCGTGAACACCGAGCGCATGCGCGCCAACGCGGTGGAGGCCGCCGAGCAGTGCGGGATCCTGTCGATTCCCGACGTGCTGGAGCCCCTGCCCTTCACCCGCTGGCTCGCCGGACTGGAGGCCGGGCGCACGCTGCTCTTCTGCGACGAGGCGGCCCCGCTGGCTGATCCGCTCGCCCCCCTGCGCGCGGCGCTGCCCGGCCCGCTCGCCGTGCTGATCGGCCCGGAAGGTGGGTTCGCGGAAGGCGAGCGCCGCCAATTGCAGGGCCGCGCGGGCACGATCGTGCTCTCGCTCGGCCCGCGTATCCTGCGCGCCGACACCGCCGCCGTCGCCGCGCTCGCCCTGGTCGAGGCCGCCCGTCAGGGCGCCGCGCCGCCTGCGGACTGAACGCCTCGGGAACCCTGCGCCGGCTGCCGCGTTGATCGGCGCCCCCCACCGCCCCCGGCGGGCCGGGTGAGCCTTGTGACGCTTGGTGATCAGGTAACGTCGTCCGTCGATGACAGCAAACGCAACAACAATGCGTCGATTTTCGAATGATCAACGGGTCATACTCCGGTCTCACTCCGCCATCATCACTCCAGCCGGCTCGGACAGGCCGATTCTGCGTCGGCTAAGCTGCACGCGCTCGCCTGTGTTTCGATTCCTTCGGAGAAAGACGCCATGATCGAAGAATACCGCATCGGCATCGAGGAGGAATATTTCATCGTCGACGGCGAGACCAAGGGCACGCTCCGGCATATGCCCACCGCTTTCATGGCGAAGGCGCGCGAGGCACTTGGTGAGCGGGTCTCCGGCGAAATGCTGCAATCGCAGATCGAGGTGATGACCCGCCCCCATGACAGCGCGGCCGAGGCACGGGGCGAGTTGCAGGGGCTGCGCCGCATACTGGGCGGCGTCGCTGCCGATTTCGACCTTGCCTTCCTCGCCGCCGGCACCCACCCCACGGCCAGTTGGCAGGGTGGCAAGAAGACGCCGACGCGGCGCTATGACGGGCTGATGCACGACCTGCAGATGCTGGGCGAGCGCAACCTGCTCTGTGGCCTGCACGTGCATGTCGAACTGCCCGATCCCGACACCCGCATCGACGTGATGCGCCGCATCCTTCCCTTCCTGCCGGTGTTCGTGGCGCTGTCCACGTCCTCGCCCTTCTGGGAATCCAAGCGCACCGGGCTGATGGGCTACCGCCTCGCCGCCTATGACGAGTTGCCGCGCACCGGCCTGCCCGAGCTGTTCGAGAGCGCCAGGGACTATCAGGACTATATCGACGCGCTGGTAGCGGCGCGGGCGATTCGCGATTCGAGCTATGTCTGGTGGACCATCCGCCCCTCGCAGAAGCACCCGACGCTGGAACTGCGCGCGCCCGACAGCTGCACGCGCGTGGAGGATTCGGCAGCCATCGCCGCGCTCTACCGGGCCGTGGCGCGCCACCTCGTGCGCAATCCGAAGGTGAATGCCGGCATCGACGCCGTCGACCGCGCCATCGCGGTGGAAAACAAGTGGCGCGCCCAGCGCTACGGCATCCATGGCAGCTTCGTCGACCGCGATTCGAAGCAGGCCATTCCCGTGGCGCTGGCGGTGGAGACACTGATCGACCGCGTGGCGGAGGATGCGCAGGCGCTCGGCAGCCGGCAGGAGCTGGAGCATGTGCGCACCATTCTGGGCGGGGGCACCAGCGCGGATGTGCAGATCGCCATCTATCAGGAGGCGGAGCACCGCACCGGCAATCGCGGCGAGGCGCTGCGGGCGGTGACGAGTTGGCTCGCCCATACCTCGGCGCAATAGGCGCGCGAGCGGCCTGCTCCGCCCATCCCTGCTATTTCGCGTAACGGATCGGTGATTACGGCGATTTGCGTCGCCGCGCCGCCTGTGTATGGTCGCGCGCCCCAGCAGCCCGCCGGAGTCTTCCATGGCGCGAGACCAGATCGACACGCAGCACATCCAGAGCCGCGACGAACTCGTCGCCTGGTTCGAAGCCGGCTGCAAGGCGCCCTCGAAATTCCGTATCGGGACGGAGCACGAGAAGTTCCCCTTCACGCTGGAGGGGCACCATCCCGTTCCCTATGAGGGAGCGAACGGTATCCGCGCGCTGCTGGAGGGCATGCAGGCGTTGAATGGCTGGGAGCCGATCCTCGAGGGCTCCACCATTATCGGCCTCGCCGACAATATCGGGGGCGGGGCGATCTCGCTGGAGCCGGGCGGCCAGTTCGAACTGTCCGGCGCGCCGCTCATGACCATTCACGAGACCTGCGCCGAGGTGAATTCCCACCTCACCCAGGTGCGCGACGTCGCCACCCCGCTCGGCTTCGGCTTCCTCGGGCTCGGCATGAGCCCGAAATGGACGCTCGCCGAGACGCCGGTCATGCCCAAGGGCCGCTACAAGATCATGACCAACTACATGCCGAAGGTCGGCACGCGCGGCCTCGACATGATGTACCGGACCTGCACCGTGCAGGTGAATCTCGATTTCGCTTCCGAGCCCGACATGGTGAAGAAGCTGCGCGTCGGCCTCGCCCTGCAGCCGGTGGCCACCGCCCTGTTCGCCAACTCGCCCTTCACCGAGGGCAAGCCGAACGGCTTCCTCTCCTACCGCTCGGAAATCTGGCGCGACACCGACAATAACCGCGCCGGCATGCTGCCCTTCGCCTTCGAGGAGGGCATGGGCTTCGAGCGCTATGTCGACTACGCGCTCGACGTGCCGATGTATTTCATCAAGCGCGGCGACACCTATATCGACGTCGCCGGCTCCTCCTTCCGCGACCTGCTGGCGGGCCGGCATCCGGCGGTGCCGGGCGAGACCGCGACCGTCTCGGACTGGGCCAACCACCTCTCCACCATCTTCCCCGAGGTGCGGCTGAAGCGTTATCTCGAAATGCGCGGCGCCGATGGCGGGCCCTGGGGCAACCTGTGCGCCCTGCCCGCGCTGTGGACCGGGCTGTATTACGACACGACCAGCCTCGATGCTGCCTGGGACCTGGCCAAGGGCTGGACCTCTGACGAGCGCCAGAAACTGCGCGACGACGTGCCCCGCCTCGGCTTCAAGGCCGAGATCGCCGGCCGCCCGATGCTTGAGCTGGCCCGCGAGGTGGTCGCCATCGCCCGCGCCGGCCTCGCGCGCCGCGACCAGCGCGACAGCCAGGGCCGCGACGAGACGCGCTTCCTCAAGCCGGTAGAAGAGAGCCTCGCGGCTGGCCACACCCCGGCGGAGGCGCTGCTGGAGCGCTTCCACGGCGCGTGGGCCGGCTCGGTGGAGCCGGTCTTCGACGAAGACGCCTATTGAGGCATGCGCCGGGCGGCCTACTCTGCCGCCATCGACGTCTCGGAAATATTGTCCAGCCCCTGCACGATATGGATGGCGAGGGCGTCGGCCAGCGGGGAGGCTTCGTGCCGGTTGCGCAGCAGGCCGATGCGGCAGGGCGGCAGCGTGGGGAAGCCCTCGGAGGAGCCGAGAACCCGCATGCCGGGACGCAGGCCCGATTCGGGTAACACCGAAATGGCGAGGCCCGCCAGCACCGCCGCCGAGACCGCCGTGCTGTTCGATGAGGTGTAGAGGATGCGGAAGGGACGGCCGAGCGCCTGCAGCATGGCGATCGCCTCCTGCCGCCAGTTGCAGCTCTGCCGGCCGAGCGCCAGCGGCACGACGTCTTCCAGGTGCAGCGAATGGCGCATCGAGCCGACCCAGAGAAGCTGCTCGCGGCGGATGATTTCCGGCTCGCGGTGCATCGTCTCGCAATCGGTGACGATGGCGAGGTCGAGATCGCCGGTATCGATGCGGTCGATCAGATCCGTGGAAGGGTCGCACACCACGGTGAGTTCGACATTGGGATGGGTGGCGGAAAAGCGCGCCATGATTTCCGGGAGATAGCGGTCGGCGTAATCATCCGGCACGCCGAGCCGCACGCGGCCGGACAGTTCGGCGGAGGCCAGGCTCGCCATCGCCTCCATGTTCAGCTTGACGATGCGGCGCGCATAATCCAGCAGCCGCTCGCCCTCGTCGGTGAGGCGCGAGGCGCGCCCGTCGCGCGCGAAGATCGGCTTGCCGACCCGCTCCTCCAGTCGCTTCATCTGCATCGACACGGCCGACTGGGTCTTGTGCACCACTTCGGACGCTTTTGTGAAACTGCCCGTTTCGGCAATCGTTATGAATGTTCTTAATTGATCAATATCGAGCAGAACGGTCATGGACGGCCTCCCGGGCGGATGACATCACTGATGATGATAATTCAGATCAGAAACATTCGCTAGTGTGATTGGTCGGGTCCCCGCATAAGGATCCCGTCGCGAACGGGTGATGTCGAGAACGGGTGGTCGGCGGTGCCGGCCCCGCTCAGAAGAGGGACATCGCCGCCGCGCGGCCGACAGATGGAGGGATCAATGTCGTATTTTGGCGAAGCCCGCAGAAGTGCATTTTCGACCGTCGGCGCCACGGCTGGCGGCTGGCTGGTGAATGGCGTCCTGGGCGCCGTGCGCCTCGTCAAGGCGATCGGCCACCGCCGCTATCTCGTCCAGCTCGGCGAGTTCGACGATCACATGCTCAAGGATATCGGGCTGACCCGCGCCGACCTGCGCGACGCCTCGTCCGGCCCGCTCTGGCAGGACCCGACCGCCACGCTGGTGGTGCGCTCGGTGGAACGCCGGGCCAGCCGGCGTCAGGTGTCCCGCGCCAATCTGCGCCTCGTGAGCGCGCCGGCGCCGAAGGACGACCTCATTTCGTGCGGCTGATCATGCGCCGCGCCGTTCGAATTACCAGCGGTATCGACCCCCTCGTGCCGCTCAACTGAAGCCCGCTGGCTCTGTCCGGCGGGCTTTTTTCTTGGCGCGCACGGTCTCGCGCTCTCGCGCTCCCGAATTGTTCGCGCGCGACTCTGCTGCCTTCGCCACAAGGCCATGCCCTCCCGCGCGATGCCGGTCGCTTGCACGCGCGAAAGATCGACCTTGCAGACCGGGCGATGCATCCCGCGACGCGCCGGTCCATATGGAGACGGCCGGCGCAAGGCCGGTTCGCCCTTCAGGAAAACCGGGACATCCGCGTCATGGCAAAGCATCTCGATTTCGGGCTCGACACTTTCGGCGACGTGATGGCCGATGGCGAGGGCCGTCCGCTCACCCAGGCGCAGGCGCTGCGCAACGTGGTGGAGCAGGGCGTGCTCGCCGACGAGGTCGGCGTCGACTTCTTCGCCGTGGGCGAGCATCACCGCGACGATTACGCGATCTCGGCGCCCGAAGTGGTGCTGGCCGCCATCGCCGCCCGCACGCAGCGGGTCCGGCTCGGCTCGGCGGTAACGGTGCTCTCCTCCGATGACCCGATCCGGGTCTATCAGCGCTTCGCCACCGTCGACGCCATCTCGAACGGGCGCGCCGAGATCATTCTCGGCCGCGGCTCCTTCACGGAATCCTTCCCGCTATTCGGCTTCAACCTCGACGATTACGAGACGCTGTTCACCGAGAAGCTCGACCTTTTCACGCATCTCCTGCGGGAGAACGCGAGCGCGGAGGGGGTGAACTGGACCGGCAACCTGCGCCCGCCGCTGGTGAACCAGCACGTCTACCCGCTGCCGGAAAGCGGCACGATGAAGACGTGGATCGGGGTGGGCGGCTCGCCCGAATCGGTGGTGCGCGCGGCGACCTACGGCCTGCCGATGATGCTCGCCATCATCGGCGGCGGCGCCAGTCGCTTCAAGCCCTATGCCGAGCTGTACCGCAAGGCCTTCACGCAGCTGGGCACCCCGGTGCAGCCACTGGGCGTGCACTCGCCCGGCTATATCGCCGACACCGACGAGGCGGCCCGCGAGGAGTTCTTCCCCGCCTTCAAGGCCAATCGCGACCGCATCGGCCGCGAGCGCGGATGGCCGCCCATCGGGCGCGAGGAATTCGAGCGCGAGGTCACGGTCGGCTCGCTCTATCTCGGCTCGCCCGAGACGGTGGCGCGGAAGATCGCCCGCACCGTCCGGGCGCTCGACCTCGATCATTTCGACCTGAAATACAGCGCCGGCACGCTCGGCCATGCGCAGGCGATGCGCGCCATCGAGCTGTACGGCACCCGGGTGATCCCGCGCGTGCGGGAAATCCTGGCGGAGGAGAAAGCCGAGGCATAGGCGAGAGCATCGCCTTCCTTGCAGGCTGTCATCCCGGCTCACAGCCGAGCGCCGGCAGGAACGAGGCGGCGCGAAACGCCGTTTCCTCCCCCCATTGGGGAGAGGTGGCCCGCGCGGCGGGTCGGTGAGGGGAGCACGCGTGCGGAGCCACGAAGCCCCCTCACCCCAGCTCCCTCCCCGACGGGGAGAGGGAGCAGAACCCCTCACACGTTCAGCAGCAGATATTCCCGCTCCCATGGCGAGATGACGCGCATGAAGGTGTCGAACTCGGTCTGCTTCACCGCCGTGTAGGTCTTCACGAAGGAGGGCCCGAGCACGGTGGAAATCTCGTCCGAATGCTGCATCGCCGCCACCGCTTCCAGCAGGCCGCGCGGCAGCTCGAAATCGAGGCCCTTGGCATCGGATTCCAGCGGCTCGGTCGGGCGCAGCCCCTCGACCAGCCCGAGATAGCCGCAGGCCAGCGAGGCCGCGATGACGAGATAGGGGTTGGCGTCCGAGGACGGCACCCGGTTCTCCACCCGCCGCGCCGCAGGTGACGAGGGCGGCACGCGCAGGCCGGCGGTGCGGTTGTCGTAGCCCCACTGCACGTTGATCGGCGCCATCGAATCGCGGGTGAGCCGGCGATAGGAATTCACGTAAGGCGCGAGGATCGACATGACCGCCGGCAGGTAGCGCTGCTGGCCGGCGATGAAGGAGAAGAATTCCGGCGTCGGGTCGCCCTCCGCATCGGAAAAGATGTTCTTGCCCGTCTCGGAATCGACGATGGACTGGTGGATATGCATGGCCGAGCCGGGCTCGTCGGCGATCGGCTTGGCCATGAAGGTGGCGTAGATCTTGTGGGCAAGCGCCGCCTCGCGGATGGTGCGCTTGAACAGGAACACCTGATCGGCCAGCACGATCGGGTCGCCGTGCAGCAGGTTGATCTCCATCTGCGCCGCGCCGTCCTCGTGGATCAGCGTGTCGATCTCCAGCCCCTGCGCTTCGGAATAATCGTACATATCCTCGAACAGCGCGTCGAACTCGTTCACCGCCTGGATCGAGTAGGACTGACGGCCGATTTCCGGCCGGCCGGAGCGCCCGATCGGCGGCTTGAGCGGATAGTCGGCATCGACATTGGGCTCCACGAGATAGAATTCGATCTCGGGAGCGACGACCGCCTTCCAGCCCTTCTTGGCATAGAGGTCGACGACGTTCTTCAGCACCTGGCGCGGGGCCAGTTCCACCGGGCGCCCGTCGCGGTGATAGGCGTCGTGGATGATCTGGGCGGTGGGATCCTGCGCCCAGGGCACGATGGCCAGCGTGGAGAAATCCGGCTCCATCACCAGATCCGAATCGACCACGACCGAATCGACGAGATTGTCATAGGGCGGGTAGTCGCCCGAGATGGTCTGGAAGAACACCGAAAGGGGCAGGTTCATCGTCGGGCCGGAGAGGAACTTCGACACCGGCATGATCTTGCCGCGCCCAACCCCGGCGAGGTCCGGCACCGCGCATTCAATCTCGGTGATGCCGCGCGCGGCCATCCACGCTTTCGCTTCCTCGAGGGAGGCGACGCCGCGGGTGGAGCTGACGGCGTCCTTCTCGGTCCGCTTCTTCTTGGCCATGATTTCCGTATCCTGAGGCGCATGGTGCGCCGTCTGGAGGCAACCATGCTCTCACGACAGCCGTCAAGGCGAAGCCAGCTGCCCATTTCCGGGCATGGTAAAATTGTTCGCACTGTGCCGTTGAGTGCCCGCCCGAAGCCGGATAGCGTTCGCGTCAACAGCCGAGCATCCGGCGGGGACAACGGGGCCGACACATGAGCGCAGGCGTCGCCGAAAAGACGCAGAAGACGATCGGCGGCATCCGCCGTAAATTTGCCCCCTGGAAGGATCCGAGCGCCGTGCCGCTCATCCGCTTTCAGAACGTGACCAAGCGCTTCGGCGATTTCATCGCCATCGAAAATCTCTCCCTCGACATCTATGAGCGTGAATTCTTCGCGCTGCTCGGCCCCTCGGGCTGCGGCAAGACCACCTTGATGCGCATGCTCGCGGGCTTCGAGGAGCCGAACGAAGGCCGCATCACCCTCGCCGGCGAGGACCTCGTGGGCACCCCGCCCTACCGCCGGCCGGTGAACATGATGTTCCAGTCCTACGCGCTGTTCCCGCACATGAGCGTATGGGACAACATCGCCTTCGGCCTGCGGCAGGACGGCATGGAAAAGGGCGCCGTCGCCGCCCGCGTCGAGGAAATGCTCAAGCTGGTGAAGCTGGGGCAGTTCGCCAAGCGCAAGCCGCACCAGCTCTCCGGCGGCCAGCGCCAGCGCGTGGCGCTCGCCCGCTCGCTCGCCAAGCGGCCGAAGGTGCTGCTGCTCGACGAGCCGCTCGGCGCGCTCGACAAGAAGCTGCGCGAGGAAACCCAGTTCGAGCTCATGGACATCCAGATGGAGCTCGGCATGACCTTCCTGATCGTGACCCACGATCAGGAGGAAGCGATGACCGTGGCCGATCGTATCGCGGTGATGAACCACGGCAAGCTGGTGCAGGTCGACCAGCCGGCCGTGATCTACGAACACCCCAATTCCCGCTACGTCGCCGATTTCGTCGGCGACGTGAACATTCTCGATGCCACGGTCGTCTCGGTCGAGCCGGGCCTCGTCACCGTCCGGCCGGTGGCGGCGCCGGACATGCTCTTCCGCATCGCGCAGGATTGCCCGGCCAAGGTGGGCGACAGCGTGGCCATCGCGCTCCGCCCGGAGAAGCTGCGGGTGGAACTCGACCCGCCGGCGGATGCGAGCGTCAACTGCCTCTCCGGCGAGATCTGGGACATCGGCTATCTCGGCGACCTGTCCATCTACCATGTCGAGCTGCCCGGCGGCTCGCGGGTCAAGGCGGCCAAGCCGAACCTGACCCGCATGGTGGAGCGGCCGATCAGCTGGGACGACAAGGTCTATGTCTCCTTCTCGCCGGATGCCGGCGTCGTGCTGACGAGCTGAGGGGCAAGGTCATGACGGGCAAGGCGAGAGGGCGATGGCTGGTCGTCGCCATTCCTTATCTGTGGCTGCTGGCGCTGTTCCTCATCCCGTTCCTGATCGTCTTCAAGATCAGCCTGTCGCAGGATGCGATCGCCCAGCCGCCCTACACGCCGGTCTTCGATCTGGCGGCGGGCTGGGCGGCGTTCCGGGAGAGCCTCGGCGAGCTCTCGATCGACAATTACGGCTATGTTCTGAGCTGGGACAACGAGTTCATCGAGGCCTACGGCTCCAGCCTGTGGATCGCCGGCATCTCGACCGTGCTCCTGCTGCTGGTGGGCTACCCCATCGCCTACGCCATGGCGCGGGCGCCGAAATCGATCCGCCCGACCCTGCTGATGCTGGTGATCCTGCCGTTCTGGACCTCGTTCCTGATCCGCGTCTATGCTTGGATGGGCATTCTCTCGCCCGAGGGGCTGCTGAACCAGCTGCTGATCGCGCTCGGCATCATCTCGCCCGACGCGCCGCTGCAGATCCTCGCCACCGATACGGCGGTCTATATCGGTATCGTCTATTCCTATCTGCCCTTCATGATCCTGCCGCTCTATTCAGCGCTGGAAAAGATGGACGAGACGCTGCTGGAGGCCGCGGCCGATCTCGGCTGCCCGCCGCTCGCCGCCTTCTGGAAGATCACCTGGCCGCTCTCGCTGCCGGGCGTGTTCGCCGGCTGCCTCCTGTGCTTCATCCCGGCGGTGGGCGAATTCGTCATCCCGGACCTGCTGGGCGGCTCCGACACGCTGATGATCGGCAAGGTGCTGTGGACCGAATTCTCGGTGAACCGCTCCTGGACCGTCTCCTCGGCGGTCGCCGTGCTGCTGCTGCTGGTGCTGGTGGTGCCCATCGTCTTCTACCAGAACGTCCAGCAGCGCCAATTGGAGGGAAGGTAGATGCGCAAGGGCCTTTCCTGGTTCAACGTCACCTCGATCGCGTTGGGATTTGCCTTCCTCTACATTCCGATCATCCTGCTGGTGGTCTATTCCTTCAATGCCTCGCGCCTCGTCACGGTGTGGGCGGGCTTCTCCACGCACTGGTACTGGCAGCTCTTCCAGAACGAGCAGCTGCTCGATGCCGCCTGGGTGACGCTTCGCGTCGCCTTCATCACCGCCTCCGTCGCCACCGTGCTCGGCACCATGGCGGCGATCACGCTTACCCGCTATGGGCGGTTCAATGGGCGCATGCTGTTCTCCGGCATGATCTACGCGCCGCTGGTCATGCCGGAGGTGATCACGGGCCTGTCGTTGCTGCTGCTATTCGTGGCGGTGAACATCGATCGCGGCTTCTGGACCATCACGCTGGCGCACATCACCTTCACCATGTGCTTCGTCTGCGTCGTGGTGCAGTCGCGCCTCGTCACCTTCGACCGCAGCCTGGAGGAAGCCGCGCTCGACCTCGGCTGCCCGCCGCTGAAGACTTTCCTGGTGGTGACGCTGCCCATCATCCTGCCGGCCGTGGTCTCGGGCTGGATGCTGGCCTTCACCCTCTCGCTCGACGACCTCGTCATTGCCAGCTTCACCACCGGCCCCGGCGCGACCACGCTGCCCATGCGCATCTACAGCCAGGTGCGCCTCGGCGTGACGCCGGAAATCAACGCCGCCTGCACCCTCCTCATCGCCATCGTCACCGTGGTGGTGATCATCGCCTCCATCATGACCAAGCGGCAGGAAATGGAGCGGCAGAAGGCCGAGAGACTGGCCGCCGCGGGCTGAATTCCGACATGATTGCTGCCGAAGGATGGCGGAGAATACGCTGTCCTTCTCCAGCCTGAACCGCCTGCGAGCCCTTCCCATGAACGAGACCGAAACCATCGGCGCCACGCCGGCCCGGCCCGGCAGCGCCGAACCGCGCCGCCCCGGCCGGCTGCGGCGGGCGATGCGGCCGGCGCTCTGGATTCTTGTCGTCCTGGCGGTGGCGGGCGGCGCCTTTCTCGGCATCGAGCAGTTGATCGGCAATTTCCACACGGTGGTGGCGGGTGAACTCTACCGCTCGGCCCAGATCAGCGCCGACCAGCTGGCCGATGCGAAGGCCCGCTATGGCATTCGCACGGTGATCAACCTGCGCGGTCCCTCGACCCGCAGCTGGTATGTCGACGAAGTCCGGGAGAGCGAGCGGCTGGGTCTCAACCATATCGACTTCAAGCTCTCCGCCGAACAGGAACTCACCGAGCAGCAGGTTGAGGAACTTGTCGCGGTGATGCGCGACGCGCCCAAGCCGATCCTCGTGCACTGCAAGGGCGGCTCCGACCGGACCGGCCTCGCCTCCGCGCTCTATGTCGCCGCCATCGCCCGGAAGAGCGAAGCCGCCGCCGAATGGCAGCTTTCGCCGTATTACGGCCATTTCTCCATCCCCCTGCTCCCCTCCTGGGCGATGGACCAGAGCTTCGAGCGCGCCGAGCCCTGGCTCGGCTTCAAGGGCTCGTGACCCACAGCCGAGGCGCCCCGCGCGGGGCGCGCGCGCGGGCGGGAGGGTGTAGGCTCATCGCCCTCCGATTCGGGACCCTCGACACCTCATGCCGCTGCGCCTCCTGCCCACAACCCTCGTCGACCGCATCGCCGCCGGCGAGGTCGTGGAGCGTCCGGCCGCGGCGCTGAAGGAGATTGTCGAGAACGCGCTCGACGCCGGCGCCACGCGGATCGAGATCATCATCGACGGCGGCGGGCGGCGCCTGCTGCGGGTGACCGACGATGGCTGCGGCATGAGCGCGGACGAACTCGCGCTGGCGGTCGAGCGCCATGCCACCTCCAAGCTCGACAGCGAGGACCTCCTGTCCATCGCGACGCTCGGTTTTCGTGGCGAGGCGCTGCCCTCCATCGGCTCGGTGGCGCGGCTTGCCATTACCAGCCGGCCGCGGGGCATCGACAGCGCGCACGAGATCCGCGTCGAGGGCGGGGTGAAATCGCCGGTCCGCCCCGCCGCGCTCGGCACCGGCACGCGGGTCGAGGTGCGCGACCTGTTCTTCGCCACTCCGGCGCGGCTGAAATTCCTCAAGTCCGAGCGCGCCGAGACGGCGGCGGCGGTCGATGCCGTCAAGCGTCTCGCGCTGGCCCGGCCCGAGGTCGGCTTCACCCTGGTCGCCGACGAGCGCGCCCCGCTCACCTGGGCCGCGCGCGGCGAGGATGCGGCGGGGCGGCGCGCGCGCATCGCCGACGTGCTGGGCCAGGAGGTCGGCGCCAACGCGCTCGACATCGATGGCCGGCGCGAGGGCGCGCGGCTCACCGGCCTTGCCGGCCTGCCGACCTATTCCAAGGCCAATTCCCTGTCTCAATACCTTTTCGTCAATGGCCGTCCGGTACGCGACAAGGTGCTGATCGGCGCCATCCGCGCGGCCTATGCCGACCTGCTGCCGTCCGACCGCCACCCGGTGACGGCGCTGTTCCTCGATCTCGACCCGCGCGAGGTGGATGTGAACGTGCATCCGGCCAAGACCGAGGTGCGCTTCCGCGACCCCGGCCTGATCCGCGCGCTGATCGTGCGCACGCTGACCGATGCCCTCACCGCCGGCGTGCCGCGCACCGCCTCGACGGCGGCCGGCCGGCTCGCCCAGTTCGCCCGCGCCGATATCCCTTCGAGCTTCCGCCCCGCGCCCTATCCCGGCAATCACGACTGGACGCGCTCCTGGGCAGCGCCGGGCGGGGCCGAGGCCAGCGGTACGGCCGCGGAGCCGGACCACGGCGGCCATGAAACGCCCGGCCTGCGCGAGGCGCCGGCGCGATTCGATTTCGGCGGCCTGGGTTTAGCACCCGCCGCGGATGCCCGCGCCGCCGCCACGCCGGCCGCCCCGGATGTGATGGAACGCCCGCTCGGCGCCGCCCGCGCCCAGCTGCACGAGACCTACATCATCGCCCAGACCCGCGACGGCGTGGTGGTGGTGGACCAGCACGCCGCCCATGAGCGCATCGTCTACGAGCGGCTGAAGGCGGCGATGGAGCGTGACGGGCTTGCCCGCCAGCTGCTGCTGGTGCCGCTGGTGGTCGAGCTCGATCCCTCGGACGCCGCGCGGCTCGGCGAGCGCGGCGCGGCGCTGGAAAAGCTCGGCCTCGTGCTGGAACCGTTCGGCCCCGGCGCCGTGCTGGTGCGCGAGGTGCCCGCGCTGCTCGGCGAGGCGGATATCGCCACCCTGGTGCGCGAACTCGCCGAGCACGCGGCGGAATGGGACGACGCCCTGCCGCTGGAGCGGCGCCTCCTGCACATCGCCGCCACCCTGGCATGCCATGGCTCGGTGCGCGCCGGCCGGCGGCTGAGGGTGGAGGAGATGAACGCCCTGCTGCGCGAGATGGAAGAGACCCCCAACGCCGCGCAGTGCAATCACGGCCGGCCGACCTTCGTCACCCTGGCGCTGGCGGATATCGAACGCCTCTTCGCGCGGCGCTGAAGATTGGCATAGAGTACCCCCACGATGGCGTTCGACACCGACCACCCCAACAGCTGGTACGCCGCCACGGCGCACAGGCTTCCGCCCTTTCCCCAGCTCAACGGCACGGCGCGGGCCGATGTGTGCATCATCGGCGGCGGTTATACCGGGCTGTCGGCCGCGCTGCATCTGGCCGAGGCCGGCTTCGACGTGGCGCTGCTGGAAGCCTCCGGCGTCGGCACCGGCGCCTCGGGCCGCAATGGCGGGCAGATCCATTCCGGCCAGCGCCGTGACCAGGACTGGCTGGAGGCGCAGGTCGGGCTCGACGACGCCAGGAAACTCTGGCGGCTGGCGGAAGACGCCAAGGCGCTGTTGCATGATCTCATCGCCCGCCATGGCATCGATTGCGACCTGCGCCCCGGCCTGATCATCGCCGATCACAAGCCGGCCTATGCCGCGCACAGCCACGCCTATGCGCGCAAGCTGAACGAGGTCTATGGCTACGATCAGGCCGCCCCGCTCTCGCGCGAGGAATTGCGCGCGCTGGTGGGGACGGACGCGTATTGCGGCGGCATGATCGACCATGGCGGGGGCCACCTGCACCCGCTCAACCTCGCGCTCGGCCTCGCCGGCGCCGCCTGCCGGGCCGGGGCACGCCTCTTCGAGCATTCGCGCGCGCTTGCCATCGAGGAAGGCGCCAAGGTGCGGGTCGTCACGGCCTCCGGCGCGGTCGAGGCCGACTGGGTGCTGGAATGCGGCGACGGGCTGCAGGACGGGCTCGACCGGCGGCTCGACGCCTATGTCATGCCGATCGCCAATTATATCGCCGCAACCGAGCCGCTGGGCGCCCGCGCCCGGGACATCATCGCCAATGACGCGGCGGTGTCGGACAGCCGTTTCGTGGTGAATTATTACCGCCTGTCGGCCGATGGGCGGCTGCTGTTCGGCGGCGGCGAGAGCTATATGCGCCAGCTGCGCCCCAATCCCGGCGCCTTCGTGCGGCCCTACATGCTGAAGGTCTTCCCCCAGCTGGCCGATGTGCGCATCGATTATGGCTGGGGCGGCATTCTCGGCATCACCATGAGCCGCATGCCCTTCGTGCGGCGGCTCTCCCCGCGCGTGCTCACCGCCGCCGGCTATTCCGGCCACGGCGTGGTGCTGGCGCCCTATTTCGGCAAGCTGCTGGGCGAGGCCATCGCCGGGCAGCTCGGCACGTTCGATCTGCTGGCCGGGCTGCCGGTGCCGCCCTTCCCCGGCGGGCCACTGATGCGCTGGCCGCTGCTGGTGGCGGGGCTCAGCTATTACGCGCTGCGCGACCGGCTGTGAGAGCGGGCCGGTGATCGAACTGGAAGCCTATGCGCGCGAGGCGCTCGCCTTCGTCGAGGCGCATGCCCACTGGGCACCCTATATCGCCTTCGCGCTCGCCTTCGGCGAATCCTTCGCCGTGCTGTCGCTGCTGTTCCCCGCCACGATCGTGCTGATCGGGCTCGGGCCGATCATCGAGGCCGGCGGCATTCCCTTCCTGCCGGTCTGGGCGGGCGCGGTGGTGGGGGCGTCCCTGGGCGACGCCATTTCCTACTGGATCGGCCACGCCTTCAAGGACCGCGTGCGCGCCGCCTGGCCGCTGCGCAACCACCCCGCGGCGATGGCGCGGGGCGAGCGCTTCTTCCATCGCTTCGGCTCGTCGAGCGTGTTTCTCGGCCGCTTTTTCGGCCCCTTGCGGGCCTTCGTGCCGCTCATTGCCGGCATGTTCGCGATGCCGCATTTCCTCTTCCAGATGGTCAACATTGCCTCGGCCATGGCCTGGGCCCTGCTGCTGCTGGCGCCCGGCGCGGCGGCGGTGAAGGCGCTGGGCTGGTAAGCTAGGTTGCGATTCCTCAATGACCGGACGCCTCGCGTGGCCGAAACAGGACGCGAGGAACGGCTCATTCAGGAGGAACGACAGATGGCGAAGATCTACGAGGTCGAGGGCGACATTCTGCTGACCGGCGCCGAGGCCATCGCCCATGGCGTGGCGCCGGGCGATCATTTCGACACCGGCCTCGCGCTGGCGCTGCGCGAGCGCTTCCCCTCGCTGGCCAAGGACTTCCGCCATTATGCCCACCTCGAACACCCCAAGCCCGGCACCATCTGGGCGTGGGGCGGCGTGAGCGTGGAAGGCCATGCGGTGCGCATCGTCAGCCTCTTGACGCAGGAGCCCGCCGAAAATGCCACCGGCCGCCCCGGCCGGGCCACGGTGGAGAATGTCGGCCACGCGCTGCGCGCCCTCGCCCGGCACGCCAAGGCCGAGGGCCTCACCAGCCTCGCCCTGCCCCGCCTCGCCACCGGCGTCGGCGGGCTGGACTGGGCCGATGTGAAGCCGCTGGTCGAGCGCCATCTCGGCGAACTCGGCATCCCGGTCTATGTCTATGTGGTTTACCACGCGCAGGTGAAGGCCAAGGAGCCAGGCCTCACCGCGGCGGTCTGAGCGCGACCCCGGCGACGGATACGGAAAGGGCGACCCTCGGGTCGCCCTTTTGCGTTGGAACGGGTGGGTGGCGCGCGGCCTATTCCGCCGCTTCCTTCGGCGGCATGTCACGGGCGGTGTCGTCGCTGGCCTTCTCAGCCTGCGCCGCCATCTCGCGCCGCGCTTTGGCGGGAAGGACCAAGTCGAACTCGGCCAGCTCTTCCGCGGTGGGCCAGGTCATGTCCTTGTCCCACGCCCAGTGCGCACGGATTTCCTCGTCTGACATGGCGCGAAACTTTTCCCAGTCGACCATCTTGGCCAACCGGTCAGCCTCCTCCAACTGCTTCTTGGTAGGCATGGCGCTCCACCTCATTCGCGTATCGGAAGGATATGGCGCGCCGCCGCCGACCTCGCCATGTCCACGCGCACAATAACACGTCCGGGCCATAGGCTGCGATGGTCTCGAATCGAGGCTCCCCGCGCTCTCCGCGCGAGGGCCGGTCGAGCCGCGGCCTGCCGTCGAACAGCAATGCCGAAAGCGGCAACGGCAAACCGTGCTTCGCCCGGTTCGCCGCGTCCTTGTCGTCATCCCACTCGAAGTCGTCGGTCTCGCCCATGCACGTCCCTTATCGCCGACCACCATGATTTCATTATAGCGGGGACGAGATGAGGCCCGTGACGGGACAATGTCCCGGCACGGGCCTGCGTGAGACGGATACGGCAGCCAAACCTCAGTTCTTCGCCTTGTCGACCAGCTTGTTCTTGCCGATCCACGGCATCATGCCGCGCAGCTTGGCGCCGACTTCCTCGATCTGGTGGCTGTCATTGATGCGGCGGATGCCCTTGAAGCGGGCGGCGCCGGCGCGGTATTCCTGCATCCATTCCGAGGTGAACTTGCCGGTCTGGATGTCGGTGAGCACGCGCTTCATCTCGGCCTTGGTCTCGGCGGTGATGATGCGCGGGCCGGAGACGTATTCGCCCCACTCGGCGGTGTTGGAGATCGAGTAGTTCATGTTGGCGATGCCGCCCTCATAGATGAGGTCGACGATCAGCTTCACTTCGTGCAGGCACTCGAAATAGGCCATTTCCGGGGCATAGCCGGCTTCCACCAGCGTCTCGAAGCCGGCGCGGATCAGCTCCACGAGGCCGCCGCAGAGCACGACCTGCTCGCCGAACAGGTCGGTCTCGCACTCTTCCTTGAAGGTGGTCTCGATGATGCCCGAGCGGCCGCCGCCGACGCCCGAGGCGTAGGACAGGCCGAGGTCGAGCGCGTTGCCCGAGGCGTCCTGGTGCACGGCCACGAGGCACGGCACGCCGCCGCCCTTCTCATATTCGCCGCGCACGGTGTGGCCGGGGCCCTTCGGCGCGATCATCAGCACGTCGACGGTCGACTTCGGCTCGATCAGGCCGAAATGCACGTTGAGGCCGTGGGCGAAGGCGATCGCCGCGCCGTCGCGGATATTGGGGGCGATCTCGTCGCGATAGATGTCGGCCTGCAGCTCGTCCGGGGTGGCCATCATCATCAGGTCCGCCCACTTGGCAGCCTCGGCGACGGTGAGCACCTTGAGGCCGTCGGCCTCGACCTTCTTGGCAGTGGCCGAGCCGGGCTTCAGGCCGATGGCGAGTTCCGTGGCGCCGGAATCCTTGAGGTTGAGCGCATGCGCGCGGCCCTGGGAACCATAACCGATGATGGCGACCTTCTTACCCTTGATGAGGTTGAGGTCGGCGTCGCGATCGTAATAAACGCGCATGGGTGTCTCCTTATGTCACGCGTTGATCGTGGGGCGGCCGGGAGCGTGGTTTCCCGTGCCGTAGAGAGCGAGGAACTGGTCGGTGGCGCGCGCCGCGTCGCGCTCGATCTCAGGCCCGGCGAGGTCGAGCCGGTCGCCAAGCAGGAGGCGGATCTGCACATCCCGGCCGACCAGGCCGATAAAGCTGCGAAAGGCGGTCTCGGTGTCGGCAAAGGCGATGAGCCCCGCCTCCCGGCCGGCCTCAAACACTGGCCGCAGGCGCTCGCCGATGGCGAACCGCCCGTTGGCCAGCACGATGGCGCCGAGATTGCCGGCGCCCTTGCCGCCCTTGCCGCCCTGCGCGATGGCCAGGCGGTTCAGCGCGATAGAGGTCGGGCTGGAAATGACGGAGAGCCAGTTGGCGGCGAAGCGGATCAGGCTGTCGCGCAGCGCCGAAACGTCCAGCCGCTGGCGGTCATAGTTGCCGGCACGCACCTTCGAGGCCTGCCAGCGCACCGTGGCGGTCAGCAGCCCGTCGCGGTCGCCGAACCATTTGTAGAGCGTTTCCTTGGAGCAGCTCGCCCGGCGCGCCACCGCCGTCATCGTCAGCTCGCCGCCCTGCTCGACCATCAGCGCCAGCACGGCGTCGAGAACGGCCTGCTGCCGCTCGGTCAGCGCCTCGCCCTGGGGATCGTGCTGCGTGGTCATGGTCTGAAAAACACCGTACCGTACGTTACGGTTCTCCTACAGGAGGTCGCGCTGCCCCGCAAGCGGGGCCTGCGGTTTCATCGGCCTTTCCCACCGCGGCCCCACGCACCGGGCCCGCCACGCCAGGGCAGCCGCTGGGCTGAGGCGAGCGCGACGCCGCCCGCCGCCAGCGCCATGCCGGCCCAGGCGAGCGGGGGCATCCTCTCGCCCAGAAGCAGCCAGGCGATGACCGCCGAGCAGGGCGGCACCAGGAAGAACAGCGCCGAGACGCGGGAGACTTCCCCGGCGCGGATCATGGCGAGATAGAGCGAGATGGCGATCAGCGAATTGCCGATGACGAGATAGGCCAGCGCCGCCACGAAGGGCAGCGACCAGTCGACATGGCCGTCATCCAGCAACAGCGCGAGCGGCAGGGTGAAGACGAAGCCGACGACATATTGCACGCTGTTGGCCACCAGCGGGTGCTGGGCGACGCCGAACCGCTTCTCGTAGAGCGCGGCGGCGGACATGGCGAGCAGGGCGCCGATGGCGAGCCCCAGCACGCCGGCCGAGGCCGTCTCGATCGCCGCGCGCGAGACGATCACCAGCGCCGCTCCGCCGAGACCGAGCACCAGCCCGGCCCAGCGCAGGGCGTTCACCCGCTCGCCGGCGATAAGCGGGGCGGCGAGCCCGACCACGATCGGCTGCATCGAGGCGATGAGGGCGAGCGTGCCGGCCGATATGCCGTAGCGGAAGGCGAAATAGCTCAGGTCAAAATAGAGCACCTGGATAAGGAACCCCACGACCACGAGGTTGAGCCAGGCCCGCCGCGTGCGCGGCAGCGCCGGGCGGAACCAGGCGAGAAGCGGCAGCAGCACCACCAGCACCAGCCCGTAGCGCAGGGCGAGCAGAGTGAACGGCCCGGTCGACAGGATGCCGATCTTGCCGACCGCGAAGCCGCCCGACCAAAGCAGCAGGAACAGGAACGGCGCCACCTGCAGCCAGAAGGGCTTGCCGCGGGCCACCGCCGGCGCGGCCATGCTGCGTTCACTCAACGACGTCGCGCTCCCCGCCCCGCCTTCCAATCCCGCTTCCGCGGGCCCGGCTGGGCCCGCGCCTCGTGCTCACATGGCGTCGGGCCCGCGCCCGATGGCGGCGACGCCGGTGCGCGACACTTCGACAAGGCCGAGCGGCTCTAGCAGCGAGACGAACTGGTCGATCTTGTCCGGCTTGCCGGTGATCTCGAACACGAAGCTCTCCAGCGTCGTGTCGACCGTGCGGGCGCGGAAGCTGTCGGCGATCAGCAGCGCCTCCTGCCGGATCTCGCCCTTGCCGCGCACCTTGATCAGCGCGAGCTCGCGCTCGACGGCCTTGCCGATCACGGTGAGGTCGACGACGCGGTGCACCGGCACCAGCCGGTCCAGCTGGCTCTTGATCTGCTCGATGATCATCGGCGCGCCGGTGGTGACCACGGTGATGCGCGAGCGCCGGGAATCGTGGCTGACCTCGGAGACGGTGAGGCTGTCAATATTGTAGCCGCGCCCGGAGAACAGGCCGACGATGCGGGCAAGGACGCCCGGCTCGTTGTCGACCAGCAGCGAGAGGGTGTGGCGTTCGGCGGGTTCTTGAATGGGGGGCATGGGGCACTCTGAAGGCTGGGTCTCGGCACGCCAGACCCCCTCTCCCCGCCCGAACCCGGCTGTTGCCGCGTTCGGTTGCTCAGGGCCGAAGCCGGAATATCCGGCTTCGGGGGAGAGGGGTGGGGTGAGGGGGCACTGGCGCATCGCCCCTCACCCGACCGCTACGCGGTCGACCTCTCCCCCACGGGGAGAGGTTCAAGCCTCATCACACCAGCATCTTGCCTTCCTCGGAAATCGCCTCGTCCAGCGCCTCGGGATGATCGGGCATGATCATCTCGTTATGCGGCTTGCCCGAGGGGATCATCGGCAGCACGTTCTCGGTCTTGTCGACCAGGCAATCGAACAGCACGGGACGGTCCACATTGATCATCTCGGCGATGGTGGCGTCGAGATCGGCCGGGTTCGCGCAGCGCAGGCCGACCGCACCATAGGCCTCGGCGAGCTTGACGAAATCAGGCAGCGATTCCGAATAGGAATGCGAGTAGCGCCCGCCATGCAGCAGGTCCTGCCACTGGCGCACCATGCCCATATATTCGTTGTTCAGCACGAAGATCTTGACCGGCAGGTTGAACTGCAGCGCGGTCGAGAGCTCCTGCAGGCACATCTGGATCGAGGCCTCGCCGGCAATGTCGATGACGAGGCTGCCCGGATGGGCCACCTGCACGCCGATGGCGGCGGGCAGGCCATAGCCCATGGTACCGAGGCCGCCCGAGGTCATCCAGCGGTTGGGCTGCTCGAAATGGAAGTGCTGGGCGGCCCACATCTGGTGCTGGCCGACTTCCGTTGTGATGTAGACGTCCTTGTCCTTCACCTGGTCATACAGCGCCTTGATGGCCTGCTGCGGCTTGATGATGCGATCGGACGGGGTGAAGGCGAGCGACTTGCGGGCGCGCCACTTGTCGATCTGCACCCACCAGTCGGCGATGGCGCGCCGGTCCGGCTCGATCTTCATCGCCCGCCAGAGCGTGAGCATGTCCTCGAGGACGTGCTTCACGTCGCCGATGATGGGAAGGTCGACCTTGACGTTCTTGTTGATCGAGGACGGGTCGATGTCGATATGGATCTTCTTCGAATGCGGCGAGAAGGCATCCACCCTGCCGGTGATGCGATCGTCGAAGCGCGCGCCGACGCACACCATGACGTCGCAATCATGCATCGCCATGTTGGCTTCATAGGTGCCGTGCATGCCGAGCATGCCGAGCCACTGCTTGTCCGCTGCCGGATAGGCCCCCAACCCCATCAGCGTCGAGGTCACGGGATGGCCGGTAAGCCGGGCGAGTTCGCGCAGCAGGCGGCTCGCCTCCGGGCCGGAATTGATGACGCCGCCGCCGGTGTAGAACACCGGCCGCTTCGCCTTGGCCAGCAGTTCCACCGCCTGGCGGATCTTCTCCGGGTCGCCCTTGAGGCGCGGCTGGTAGGTCTTGTGCTGGATGTTCTCCGGGCCGACATACATGCCGCGCGCGAACTGGATGTCCTTGGGGATGTCGACCACGACCGGGCCCGGACGGCCGTTCTGCGCGACATAGAAGGCCTCGTGCAGCACGCGGGCGAGATCATTGATGTCCCGCACCAGATAATTGTGCTTCGTGCAGGGCCGCGTGATGCCGACCGTGTCGCATTCCTGGAAGGCATCCGTCCCGATCAGGTGCGTCGGCACCTGGCCGGTGATGCAGACCAGCGGGATGGAATCGAGCAGCGCGTCGGTCAGGCCGGTCACGGCATTGGTCGCGCCGGGGCCGGAGGTGACGAGCACGACGCCAACCTTG
The DNA here is from genome assembly GCF_014195655.1 of Ancylobacter tetraedralis. Classification (GTDB taxonomy): domain Bacteria; phylum Pseudomonadota; class Alphaproteobacteria; order Rhizobiales; family Xanthobacteraceae; genus Ancylobacter; species Ancylobacter tetraedralis. Next base: position 29,529 of record NZ_JACICD010000009.1, on the reverse strand, counting down.
CCGGAGGAGCGCGCATAGCCTTCCGCCATGTGCACCGCGCCCTGCTCGTGGCGCACGAGAACGTGGCGAACCTGGTTCTGGTGGAACATGGCGTCATAGATCGGCAGCACGGCGCCGCCGGGATAGCCGAACATGTGTTCGACGCCCTGATCGATCAGCGCCTGCATCACCATTTCGGCGCCGGTCATCTCGCGCATCATGGTCGTGTTCCTCTGAGCTTTATTCGGTCTTGGCCGTTGCGGGGGTCCAGAAAATCAAAAGGCCCCGAAAGGGGCCAATTTCGCGCGTCACCGTTTGGCGGAGCAGCCCTCAGGCAAGCTCCGCGGCGACGCGCCGTCCTACGATAAGGGTAATTTTATTGCGCATTACGGCGCCGCTCCTTCAAAAAGTTGCGCGACCTGTACAGGCGCCAACGCCCGACGTCAAGCCACGGGCGGATCATCGCGCAGAATGAGCCACGATCAAGCACTTTTCGCGACGCCGGATCGCCGCTATACGCCGTTGGGAGCGGAGAGAGATCACGGACATGACGCAGATGCGGCTCGTTGTCGTGGGGGCGGGCGGGCGCATGGGCCGCACCGTCATCCGGGCCATCGCGGAGGCGCCCGACCTCGTGCTGTCGGCCGCCATCGATACCGCCGGCGCCGACACGATCGGCCGCGATGTCGGCGAACTCGTCGGCCTGCCGGCCTTCGGCGTGCCGGTGAGCGAGGACGCGCTGACCGCCTTCGCCGCCGCCGAGGGGGTGATCGACTTCACCATCCCGCAGGCCAGCATCGCCTATGCCGCGCTGGCCGCGCAGGCCCGCATCGCCCACGTGATCGGCACGACCGGCCTCTCTGCGGAAGATGAGGCGAAGATCGAAGCGGCGGCGCGGCACGCTCCGATCGTCAAGTCCGGCAATATGAGCCTCGGCGTCAACCTGCTCGCCGCGCTGGTGAAGCGCGTGGCGCGCACGCTGGATGAGGATTTCGACATCGAGGTGGTGGAGATGCACCATCGCGCGAAGATCGACGCGCCCTCCGGTACGGCCCTGCTGCTCGGGCGCGCGGCGGCGGAGGGGCGCGGCGTCGACCTCGACACGCAGGGCGTCTTCACGCGCCACGGCCACACCGGCGCCCGCCATCCCGGCGATATCGGCTTCGCGACGCTGCGCGGCGGCACGGTGGTGGGCGAGCACAACGTGATCTTCGCCGGCCCCGCCGAGCGCATCGAACTCGCCCACAAGGCGGAGGATCGCGGCATCTTCGCCCGCGGCGCCATCGCCGCCGCCCGCTGGGCGCGCGGGCGCAAGCCGGGACTCTATTCCATGGCCGACGTGCTCGGCCTCAGCGACATCTGACACGGCCCCTTCGCCACCAACCACCCGCCCTGCAGGAGACCGACACGATGACCGAACGCCTTCTCGTCCTCGTCCGCCACGGCCAGAGCGAGTGGAACCTCAAGAACCTGTTCACCGGCTGGCGCGACCCCGACCTGACGCCGCTCGGCGTCGAGGAGGCGCTGAAGGCCGGCCAGCGGCTGAAGGCGGACGGCTACCAGTTCGACATCGCGTTCACCTCCGCGCTCTCGCGCGCGCAGAAGACGCTCGACCTCGCGCTCGGCGAACTCGGCCAGACCGGCCTGCCCATCCTCCGCGACCAGGCGCTCAACGAGCGCGACTATGGCGACCTCGCCGGCCTGAACAAGGACGATGCCCGCGTCAAATGGGGCGAGGAGCAGGTGCATGTCTGGCGCCGCTCCTATGACGTGCCCCCGCCCGGCGGCGAGAGCCTGAAGGACACGGTCGCGCGCGCCCTGCCCTATTACGTCACCGAGATCCTGCCCAAGGTGCTGCAGGGCAAGCGCGTGCTGGTCGCCGCGCACGGCAATTCGCTGCGCGCGCTGATCATGGTGCTGGAGAGGCATAGCCCCGAGAGCATCATGAAGCGCGAACTCGCCACCGGCGTGCCGGTGATCTACCGGCTGAAGGCCGACTCTACGGTGGAGAGCGTGGTCGACCTCGCGGGTTGACGGGCGCTCCAGCGGCGCGCAAGCCGCTCCGTGCCATGAGAGCACGCCGCCACGAAGCCCCATGCCTGTCCCGTGAACGCCACGTCAGCGCACAGGCATGGGGTCGCGACCCGTCCGGGTAACGGCCCGGACGACCGGATGGCCCTCATCGCCTTGGCGGGGTTGTCTTGTCGATCGGCCGATGTCTCGACAAGGGGCAAGGCGTGAGCGTTACCGCCGGAGGGGCTGCCTGTGAGTTTGTTCGCCACCTACATCGTGCTTCTGATCGCCATCGCCGCCGAGGTCGTCGGCACCACCGCGATGTCGCGCTCGGACGGGCTCACCAAGCTGGGACCGAGCCTGATCACGCTGGTGGGCTATGCGATCGCCTTCTGGTGCCTGTCCATCGTGCTGCGCACCATGCCGACCGGCATCGCCTATGCGGTGTGGGCGGGCCTCGGCATCGTGCTGATCACCGCCGTTTCGTGGATCTTCTACGGCCAGAAGCTCGACGCGCCGGCGCTGATCGGCCTCGGCCTCATCGTTGCCGGCGTGCTGGTGATCAACCTGTTCTCGAATTCAGTGGTGCACTGAAGGAACGGCAGGGGGCACCTAGAGCCCGCCCCATGCCTTGCACAGCCGGCCCGCCTCCCAGCCCAGGATCGCCCGCTTGCGGGTGAGGCCCCAGTGATAGCCGGTGAGATCGCCATTCTTGCCGATGACGCGGTGGCACGGCACGACGAAGGATATCGGATTCTTGCCGACCGCCGCGCCCACCGCGCGTGCCGCCTTCGGCCGCTCGACGCAGCCGGCGATGCTGGAATAGGTGGTCGCCTTGCCCATGGGAATGCGCATCAGCGTCTCCCACACCTGCACCTCGAAATCCGTGCCGATGAACACGATGCGCAGCGGATCATTCGCGCTCCAGGCGCGGGCGTCGAATATGCGCGCCGCGTAGGGCGCGGTTGCCAGCGGATCCTCGATATAGATCGCGTTCGGCCAGCGCCGGCGCATGTCGGCCAGCGCCGGGTCCTCCTCGCCCTCATCGGCAAAGGCGAGGCCGCACAGGCCGCGCGGCGCGACCATGGCCAGCGCCTTGCCGAACTGCGAGGCGTGGAAGCCGTAGCGGATGACGAGGCCGGCGCCGCCGGTCTTCCATTCGCCGGGCGACATGCTCTCATGCACGACGAACAGGTCGTGCAGCCGTCCGGGACCGGACAGACCAAGCTCATAGGCGGCGTCGAGCACATTGTCGGACTGCGACAGAACCCGGCGGGCGGCGTCGATCGTCACCGCCTGCAGAAAGTCCTTCGGCGTCAGGCCGCACCAGCGGCGGAACAGCTCGGTCAGCGCGCGCGGCGACACCCCGGCGGCGCGGGCGATCTCGTCCACCTCCGGCTGGTCGCGGAAGCGCAGGTTCACATATTCCACCGCCCGACGCACGATCTCGTAATCGGCGGCAGCGATCTCCAGCGGCTGGGCGGCGTCGAGATTGGGCGCGAGCACGGTCATTCTCCTGTGGCTTGCTCCATCCGACCATGGCGTGCCGGCCGAGGCCACCCGATTTCGACGCAGGCGCCGCGATACTCACGGTGCGGAGCGCGATACCCCCCGCTTGGCCGCGCTCAGCGCCAAGGACAGCTCAAGCGCAAGCTCCTCGCGCTGCGCCGCATGCAGGAAGGCGCCCACCACGACGGGCACCCCACGCGAGAACAGCGTGAGCTTCTGCACCCCGAAATCCTCCAGCAGTTCCTTGTCGAGGCGGGTCCAGAGCGGGTTCATCCGCGCCTCGCGCGCCGCGCCATCGGCCTCCACCTGCCGTACCGTAATAAGGCTCGGCGTGACGGTGATCTCCTCCATCGCGCGGGCCTGTCGAAAATTGATGCGGAAGGCCCACCAGATCGCCAGAACATCGAGCCCGAACAGCCCGAAGACCGGCCAGGCGCCCATCAGCAGGAAAGCGGTGCCGCAGACGAAGCTTATCGCCACCACAACGATCATGACGATGAGAAAGCCGCGCGGGTCGAGCGAGCGATAGGGCGTGAGCCGCGCCGAAAACAGCGTCGGCTCGTCGTCGGACGCCGGGTTGCCTGTCGCGGGATCGGTATTGGCAGCGCTCATGAAGCGGCATTATAGGTCGAAAATGACGGATACGGGCAAGGATTCGGCGCGACGGCGCGGCACAGGCGGCAAGGCCCCCCGGAAGACGGGGGCGGGCCTTGAGACAGGCAACGCCGCCCTGCGGCCCGCAGGAGCCAAGCGGACTGCCGCCGGCAAGGCCGGCAAGGCCGCACTTTCCCTCGCCACGAATGCCGCACCCACCAAAGCCACGCCCGCCAAACGCGCGACGCCGGCGCCGGCAGCGCTTCCGGATCCCGCAGCGCCCCGCCCGGCGCGCCGGCGCGCGGTGGCCAATGCCGCGGCGGCGGCGGTCGGCGGCGGCTTCAAGCCGTGGAGCCCGGCCGAGGTCGAACACGCCTTCGCCCGCTTCGAGGCGGCCGATCCCGAGCCGAAGGGCGAACTCGACTATGTCGACCCTTACACGCTGCTGGTCGCGGTGGTGCTCTCCGCGCAGGCGACCGATATCGGCGTGAACAGGGCGACGCGCGCACTGTTCGCGGCCGCACCCACGCCGGAGGCGATGGTCGCGCTGGGCGAGGAAGGCGTGGCGCAGCACATCCGCACGCTCGGCCTCTACCGCGGCAAGGCGAAGAACGTGGTCGAGCTCTCGCGCCGGCTCATCACGGAGCACGGCGGCACGGTGCCGGCCGATCGCGCGGCGCTGGAAGCGCTGCCCGGCGTCGGCCGCAAGACGGCCAATGTGGTGCTCAACATCGCCTTCCAGCTGCCGACCATCGCCGTCGACACCCATCTGTTCCGCGTGGCCAACCGCACCGGCCTCGCGCCCGGCCGGACGCCGCTGGAGGTGGAACTCGGCCTGGAACGGGAGATACCCGACCGTTTCAAGCTCCACGCCCATCACTGGCTGATCCTGCACGGGCGCTATGTCTGCAAGGCGCTGAAGCCGGACTGTCCGCGCTGCCTTATTTCAGACCTGTGCCGTTGGCCGCAGAAATCCCCCGCCTAGCATAGGAGCGCGAGCGGGTAAGCCGCTTGTGCAGCCGCACCATGAAGATGGTGGCGAAGACCGGGGTGATGAGGTTGAGAATCGGGATCGAGACCAGCACGGCGATGATGAGCCCGCCGAAGAAGATGGACAGCGCATGGTGCCGGCGCACCAGCGCCACCTGGTCCTCGTCGCGGTAGCGCATCGCCGCGAGCGAGAAATATTCACGCCCGAGCAGATAGCCATTGGCCACGTAGAACACGATGAAATTCACGCCCGGCACCAGCAGCAGCAGCAGGGCGACGAGGTTGACCGCGATGGCGACGCCGAAGAAGCGCAGCGACAGCAGGAGCGAACGCCCGAACGGGATCGCCCGGCCCACGCTCTGGTCGGCGAACTCCGTCGCCTCCACCTGTTCGGCGACATCATCGAGGAAGAAGCCGGCGACCAGCGTCGTGACCGGGGGCACCAGAAAGATCGCCCCAACCGCGATGCCGAGCGCGCCAAGAATATCCAGCGTGAGCTGCGCCCATCGCAAATCGAGCGCGACAAAGCTGGTAAGGGCATAATGCGCGCCAATGCCGAGCGCGATGAGCAGCCCGACCGCAAGCCCGACCGACAGCAGCAGCACGCGCCGATACTCGCGGGAGAAGGTCAGAACGAAGGCTCGTTGGGCGTCTTGCAGCATGCTGATTCTAGTTTTGAACACTTCCAGATAAACACAGATACGTAACGCTCGCAAAATAGACACGCGGCCGATCACGACGCTTGGCGAGCCGAAAGGTTCCCTCCGCGTGAAGAAATTCCGTGCTTGCCTTTTCCGATTCGCCGGGCGAGTCCCGATTCGTTCCGACTCGAACAAATCATGATTCGCATCAGCCACTTAGCCGGCGTCTTCGTCCCTCCCCCCGGGTGTGCTAGCCTTCGCGGGCTGCCGCCGAGGTATTCGCCCGCATGAACGATACGCCGCCCCTCCCCGGCTCGACGCCGCTTTCCCGCGGGCTGACCCGCCGCCGGCTGATCGCGGCCGGGGGCGCCGCGCTCCTCGCGCTGCCGGCCTTTCGCTCGGCTTGCGCCCAGGCGGGCGCGAGCGATGTCGACGTCGCCATTGTCGGCGGCGGCGCGGCCGGGATCGCCGCCGCGCGCGCGCTGGCCGCCGCCGGGCGCAGCTATGTGCTGCTGGAGGCCGGCGAGAAGCTCGGCGGGCGGGCGCGCACCGATACCGCCTTCGGACATGTCTTCGATCTCGGCGCCCCCAGCTTCGCGCGCGGCGTGGAGACGGAGGGTCTGGCGGGCGCGGCCATGGCGGCCAAGCTGCCGCTGGCGGACCTGCCGAGCGGGCGGCGCCTGTTCATCGACGGCCACGAGGCGCGCGAGGGCGGCTATGATGCCTTCCTGGCCACACTGGGGCGCGCCCGCCGGGACATTCTCGCCGCCAGCGACGCCGGCAAGGACGTCGCCTGCGCCTCCGTCCTCACCGCGCCCGGCGACTGGTCGGCAAGCGTGGCTGCGCTGCTCGGCCCGCTCGGCGTCGGACGCAGTCTGGCCGAGCTGTCGACCGTGGACCTCGCCCTGCGCGCCGTGCCCGCGGATGACACCACGAGCCCGATCGGCATCGGCGCGCTGCTGGAAGCGCTCGGCGCCGGGCTGAACGTGCAGACCCATGCGCCGGTGACGCTGATCACCAATGCCGGGCGCCTGCACATGCTGAGCATTGCAGGCCAGCGCACGCAGATCCGCGCCCGCGCCGTCGTGCTCGCCGTTCCGGCCCCGGTCATCGCCAGCGGAGCGCTGCGCTTCAACCCGCCGCTGCCGCCACGTCTGGTGAATGCCTTCCGCGCCTTTCCGGCCGGCTCCATCGAACAGGTGGCCTTCCTGCTGCCGGGCAATCCGCTGCGGCTGGAAAACGACGAGACCGTGCTGCCCAAGGTCTCCGGCGCGGCAGATGCGCCCCCGCCGGCCCTGCTGCGGGCGCGGGTGAACGGCACCGATCTTCATGTGCTGAGTTTCGGCGGCGCGCCGGCGCGCGAGATCGCGCAGAAGGGCGAGAGCGCCGCGCTGCGCCTGTCCCGCGCCTTCCTTGCCGCGGCGTTCAGCCCGCAGGCGGCCGCGGCGGTGCACGAGGTGGTCGCTTCGCGCTGGAGCACCGATCCGCTGATCCGCGGCGCGATCGCCACCGCCCAGCCCGGCCAGGGCGCCCAGCGCCGGCTGTTCACCGAGCCGGTGCAGGGCCGCATCTTCCTCGCGGGCGAATATACCGCGCTGGACAGCTGGGGAACCCTCGCCGGGGCGTGGGCTTCCGGCGAGGTCGCCGCCGCCAAGGCGCTGCGGCTGGTGGGCGGCGGGCCGGCCTGATGCCCCTCACCCCCGGGCCGCGCCCGGGGATGCCATCGCGGTGCCGCGCGCGGGCCTCAGCCGCGCAAGGTAGCGCCGGTCTTCTTCGACACCTCGGCGACGATCTTCGCCGCCACCGCCTCGATCTCGGCATCGGTGAGGGTCTTCTCACGCGGCTGCAGCGCGACCGAGAGCGCGACGGACTTGGCGTCGGCATCCACGCCCGGCCCCTCATAGACGTCGAACACGTTGACCGCCGTGATCAGCTTGCGGTCGACGCCGGCCGCCGCCTTCACGATGTCGCCCGCCGCGACGGAGCGCGGCACCACGAAGGCGAAGTCGCGCTCCACCGGCTGGAAGGCGGAGAGCTCCAGCAGCGGCTTCACCCGCGTCGCCTTGACCTTGGGCTCGGGAACGCGGTCGAGCAGCACCTCGAAGCCGACCACCGGGCCATCGGCGTCGAGCGCTTCCAGCACGCTGGGATGCAGCTCGCCGAAATGGCCGATGACGTTGGCGCCGAGGCGGAAGGTGCCGGAGCGGCCGGGATGGAACCAGGCCGGCGCGTCGGTCGAGATCTGCAGATTGGCCACCGGCGCCCCGGAAGCGGCGAGGATGGCGAGGGCATCGGCCTTCGCGTCGAACGCATCCACCGGCGCCGCCTTGGCCGCCCAGTGCCGACCCGCCCCGGCGGGCCGCGCGAGCGCGCGGCGGATGCCGCTGGCCGCCATGAACTGGTCCTGCGGGCGATCGCCCTTGAACACCTGGCCGACCTCGAACAGAGCGACATCGCCGAGGCCGCGGTCGGTATTGGCCTGGCCTGAGCGGATCAGGCCCGGCAGCAGGCTCGGGCGCATGTCGGAGAGATCGGAGGCGATCGGGTTGGCCAGCGCCAGCGCGGCGCTGCCGCCGCCGAACCGCTCGGCCTGCGGCTTGGACACGAAGGACCAGGTGACGGCCTCCACCAGCCCGCGCGCGGCGAGCGCGCGCTTCGCTTTGCGCGTGCGCAACTGCAGCGTGGTGAGCACCGGCTTGCGGGCGGTCTCGTCGCGCGGGAAGGGCGTGGAAGGCACGCGGTCGAGCCCGACGATGCGGATGACCTCCTCCACGAGATCGGCCTTGCCCTCGATGTCGCCGCGCCAGGATGGCGGGGTGACGCGCACCGTGCCGGAGGTGCCTTCAACCGTGAAGCCAAGCTTGCCCAGCGTCTCCACCTGCTCGGCGTCGCTGGCCACCAGCCCGGTGAGCTTCTCGGTCAGCGCCAGCGGGAAGTCGATGACGCGCGTGGTATCGGGGATCGCGCCGGCCAGCACCACCTCGGAGGGCTCGCCGCCGCAAAGGTCGAGGATGAGCTTCGTCGCCAGTTCCAGCCCCGGCACGGTAAAGGCGGGGTCGATGCCGCGCTCGAAGCGGAAGCGCGCATCGGAATTGAGCCCGAGCTTGCGGCCGGTGGCGGCGATGTTGATCGGCTCCCACAGCGCGGATTCGACCAGCACGTCGGTCGTGGTCTCGTCGCAGCCGGATTCCTCGCCACCCATCACGCCGGCCAGCGATTCCACGGCGCGGTCGTCGGAGATGACGCAGATCGAGGGATCGAGCGCATAGGTCTTCCCGTCCAGTGCCAGCAGGCTCTCGCCTTCGCGCGCCCGGCGGACCACCAGGTCGCCCTGCACCTTCTTGGCATCGAACACATGCAGCGGGCGGTTCTGGTCGAAGGTGAGCAGATTGGTGACGTCGACCAGCGCGTTGATGGGCCGCAGGCCAATGGCGCGAAGCTTCGCCTGCAGCCAGTCCGGCGAGGGGCCGTTGGTGACGCCGCGGATGAGCCGCAGCGCGAAAGCCGGGCACGGCGCGTCCGGCGCGATGGTGACGGAAACCGGGCAGGGATAGGCGCCCGGCACGGGGACGATCGCGTCGTCCACCAGCGTGCCGACCCCGGCGGCCGCGAGGTCGCGGGCGATACCGTGGATGCCGAGGCAGTCGGCGCGGTTCGGCGTCACCGCGATCTCGATCACCGGGTCGTTGAGGCCGATCCAGTCGACATAAGGGACGCCCACCGGCGCATCGTCCGGCAGTTCGATGATGCCGTCATGATCCTCGGAGAGCTCCATCTCGGCGGCCGAGCAGAGCATGCCCCGGCTCTCGACGCCGCGAATGGTGCCGATGCCGAGCGTGATGTTCTTGCCCGGAATATAGGTGCCGGGCGGGGAGAACACGCTTTTCAGCCCGGTGCGGGCATTGGGCGCGCCGCACACCACCTGCACCGGCTCGCCGGCGCCGGTATCGACCATGCACAGGCGCAGCTTGTCGGCATTGGGGTGCTGAACGGCGGAAACGACATAGGCGATGGTGAAGCCCCGGAGCTTGGCCGCCTTGTCCTCGACGCCTTCGACCTCCAGCCCGATGCGGTTCAGCGCGTCGGTGACGTCGTCGAGCGTGTAGGCACCGGACAGGTGCTCGCGCAGCCAGGAGAGGGTGAATTTCATGGGAGAGCCCTACCGTTCCGCTTGTTCATATGCACCGACATCGCTGGCCTACCGGTAGCCCTTCTCGTCCGCCCCCTCGCCCGACCAGGCGAGAGCCGCATCATCGGCGGCGACAAGGAACTCGATGCCGACATTGCGCTTCTTGCCGGCGTCCTCGGGCGAGATGCGATAGTCGAGGATCTTGCCCTGACGGTAGGACGGCTCCGTTCGGGACTTGTGCAGCGCCAGCCGGGCGCCGGACTTGACGGCCCGTATGACCTCGTCCTCGGGCACGATCCAGAATCCGGTCCAGAAGAAGCGCTCGCCATCCATGCTGACGCCGCGGTCGTTCTCGCAGACGAAGTGGAACGCGCTGACGCCACTGCGGGTCACGCGCCGGGCCGCCGTCGCGCCGCCAGACGACGCTCTTCCCGATGGCGTCGCGCCGCGGCTCGTGGGGCCGCGCTCGGCCAGCACCTCCTCGCACTGGGCGGCGAGGTCCGAGGCGCCACGCTTTTCGGCATTGGCGAGAAGCTGCTTGAGCTGCGGCGTCTCCATCGCCCGCAGACGATCGATGGACCAGTCGGGTGCCTTGATCATGCGCTGAGCCCCCCGGCGAGAGTCGGGAAATCGAGCGGGCGGAAGCCGTAATGCGACAGCCACCGCACATCCGCCTCGAAGAAGGCGCGCAGGTCCGGCATGCCATATTTCAGCATGGCGATGCGGTCGATGCCCATGCCCCAGGCGAAGCCCTGGTACTCGTCCGGGTCGAGCCCGCAATTGCGCAGCACATTCGGATGAACCATGCCGCAGCCGAGGATCTCCAGCCAGTCCGAGCCCTCGCCGAAGCGGATCTCGCCCGGACGGGAGCGGTCGCACTGGATGTCGACCTCCATGGACGGCTCGGTGAACGGGAAGAAGGACGGCCGGAACCGCATCTTCACGTTGTCCACCTCGAAGAACGCCTTGCAGAATTCCTCAAGGATCCACTTGAGGTGGCCGAGATTGGAGCCCTTGTCGATGACGAGGCCTTCCACCTGATGGAACATCGGCGTGTGGGTCTGGTCCGAATCGGAGCGATAGGTGCGGCCGGGGCAGATGACGCGGATCGGCGGCTTTTTCGACATCATGGTGCGCACCTGCACCGGCGAGGTGTGGGTGCGCAGAACCATGCGCGACCCGTCGTCCCGGGTCGGCAGGTAGAACGTGTCGTGCATCTCGCGCGCCGGATGTCCGGGCGGGAAGTTCAGCGCGGTGAAATTGTGGAAGTCGTCCTCGATGTCGGGCCCTTCCGCCACCGAGAAGCCCATGTCGGCGAAGATGGCGGTGAGCTCGTCGATCACCTGACTGATCGGGTGCAGGCGGCCAAGCTCGGCCGGCGTCTCGCGCACCGGCAGCGTCACGTCGACCCGCTCGGTCTCCAGCCGCACCGCCAGCGCAGCTGCCTTCAGCGCGCCACGGCGGGCGACCAGTGCCGCGTTGAGACGGTCGCGCAGGCCATTGATGGCGGGGCCGGCGCTCTTACGCTCCTCCGGGCTCATGCCGCCAAGGCTCTTGAGCAGCTCGGAAACCGAGCCCTTCTTGCCCAGCGCGGCGACACGGATCGCCTCCAGTGCCGACTCGTCGGCGGCCTCGGCGATGCCGGCATGGAGCGCGCGCTCCAGCGCGTCGAGATCAGGAAGGGCGGCAACGGACATGACGGCTCCTCGGACGGAACGGGTTCGGCGGCGCCGCGACTTCCCGGCGAGACCGGAGGAAGGCACGGCGGACAGGCGGGGCGCTTATAGCCGCGGGGGGCCGTGAGGCAAAGTCACCCGCCCGTGGGTAAGCGCCATGAACGCGAAAAGCCCCAACGCTCGCGCGCGGGGCTACTCGCATTTTGGTCCCGACAGGACGGGAAGGATCAGGCGGCCTGCTTTTCCAGCGCGGCCTTGGCCTGCTCGACCAGCACCGCGAAGGCGGCGGGCTCATGGATGGCGATATCCGAGAGCACCTTGCGGTCGACCTCGATCCCGGCCTTGCCGAGACCATCGATAAATCGGCCATAGGTGAAGCCGAGTTCGCGGGTGGCGGCGTTGATGCGCTGGATCCACAGGGCGCGGAAATTGCGCTTCTTAACCTTACGGTCGCGATAGGCGTATTGCTGCGCCTTCTCGACCGCCTGCTTCGCGACGCGGATGGTATTCTTGCGGCGGCCAAAATAGCCCTTCGCCGCCTTGAGCACTTTCTTGTGCTTGGCGTGAGAAGTTACGCCGCGCTTGACACGTGCCATGGGAGTTCTCCTCGGAACTGGCTAAGGGGTGGCGTCAGCCGTTGGGCAGATAGAACTTGCGAACGTTGAAGGCATCACGCTCGGACATGACCGTGGTGCCGCGCTGATCGCGGATCTGCTTGTTGGTGCGCTTGATCATGCCGTGGCGCTTATTGGCCTGGGCCATGATCACCTTGCCGGTGCCGGAGAGCTTGAAGCGCTTCTTCGCTCCGGACTTGGTCTTCATCTTGGGCATTTGGCTCGGTCTCCACGGGCACGGCATTCCTCTCGCGAGGCATCCGGCCCAATCTAGTGTGAGCGTTCGAACCGCCACGGCAGCCCTTGTAGCCGGGCGGTTCTTGAAGGAGGCACCCTTTAGCGGAGCGGCCGGCGAATTTCAAGCCCACCGGCGGCGGCAACGCCAGAAGGAGCCTGTTGGCTACACCGGCCGGTCCGCATCTGCGTCCCGGCCGGTGCTTTGAGTCACCGCTCCTGCTGCGGGCAGCCCGGAGAACGCGGCTGCATCACGCACCGATCCTGCTGGCCCTGCGGGGAGGCCTGAGGGGGCTGACGTGGCGGCTGGGCCTGCTGCTGGGGCGGCGGACCGCCCTGCGGCGGACGGCCACCGCCATTGTTCCAGTTCGGGTTGCCCTGCTGGGGCGGCGGCCCACCCTGCGGCGGACGGCCATTATTGTTCCAGTTCGGGTTGCCCTGCTGCGGCGGCGGACCGCCCTGGGGAGGTCGACCGTTATTGTTCCAGTTCGGGTTGCCCTGCGGGGGACCATTGGACCAGCCCTGACCGGGAGGCGGGCCAAAGCCACCACCCGGGGGCCGACCGTAACCGGGAGGAGGAGGACCATAGCCCGGCCCGGGCGGGGGCGGGCGATAGCCACGCGGCGGCGGCGGGCCCCAGCGATCATTGTTGGAATACCAGGAGCGTCCGCGATAATTGTTGCCCCAGTATTCGCCGAAGCTGAAACCGATGATCGGCACGCCGATGGTCGGCGCGTAATCATAGAATTCGACCTGACGGCCGCGATACTCATAGCCGAGATAGCGAGCGGCGATCCAGCCGCGGTTGCCGCGCCAGTTCACGTCGCACCAGGTGTAGTCCTGCAGGCACCCATAGATGCGTAGCGGCGTCCCGGCCTCGAGGATCACCACGGCCGGATAGGCCGTGCTGGGACCCGCGCGCAGGTTCACATTCGTTGTCACATAGCCCCGCTCCTGCGCCAGAGCGGCTCCGCCGAGCGCCAGCAACACGGCGACGCTCGCCAAAATTCGTTTCATCCGTCATTCCCCCAACGCTGCACGTTCCTACAACGCCGACCATCGCCAAAAGGAGGCATGGTCTTTGGCGGATTCGTGTTGCCAAAGTGTTGAGAGGGCGGTGGCCGGCGGAAATCTTACCCAAGGTCGTCTCGCGCGCCTTGCGCCGCCTGACGTCACGTGACGTTGATTGTGGCGGGCGAAGCAGACAGGATGCGCCGCCCGTCTGCCGGGCCGTGGTCGACTGTCCCGGGCACCCGCAGGGCGGAACGCCCGGTTCCGCCGGCATCTCTATCCTGCCCACCCTTTGCCTTGGCCGCCCCTTCCGCCGCCTCCCCCTCCAGGACGGACCCCTTCATGTCGTTCGGCACGCTGCTCGAAGCCTTTTTCCTTGGCCTTCTCGAAGGCTTCACCGAGTTCCTGCCGGTCTCCTCGACCGGCCACATCCTGCTCGCGGCGCATTTCATTGGCTTCGAAAGCCAGGGCAAGGTGTTCGAGGTACTGATCCAGCTCGGCGCCATCCTCGCCATCGTCACCGTGTATTTCGGCCGCTTCTGGCAGGTGCTGATCACCTTGCCCACCAGCGCCCGCTCGCGCAATTTCGTGCTGGGCCTCATCATCGCCTTTCTCCCGGCGGCGGTGATCGGCGCCTTCGCGCACGGCTTCATCAAGAGCGTGCTGTTCGAATCGCCCGCGCTGATCTGCACGACGCTGATTCTCGGCGGCATCGTGCTGCTATGGGTCGACACGCTGAAGACCCGCCCGACGCAGATTGACGCCATGGCCTTTCCCAAATCGCTGGCGCTCAAGATCGGCTTTGCCCAGTGCCTGGCGATGGTGCCCGGCGTATCGCGCTCCGGCTCCTCCATCGTCGCGGGCATGCTGCTGGGTGCCAGCAAGCCGGCCGCGGCCGAATTCTCCTTCTTCCTCGCCCTGCCGACCATGGCGGGCGCCTTCGCCTATGACTTCTACAAGAACCGCGACGCGCTCTCGATGGATGACGGCATCCTCATCGCGGTGGGCTTCATCGCGGCGTTCCTCTCGGCCGTCTGCGTGGTGCGCACGCTGCTCGCCTTCGTCTCGCGCCATGGCTACACGCCGTTCGGCTGGTGGCGCATCGCGGTGGGCGGCATCGGCCTGGTGGCGCTGGCGCTGGTCGGCTGAGGCACGCCGGAGACATGAAAAAGCCGCCGGACAGGCCCGTCCGGCGGCTTTTTTTGATCCGCGGAAGCGGGCAGCCTCAGGCGGCTTCCGTCCGGGCGAACTGGCCTGCCTTGCGGTAGCGCCAGAGATAGGACGGCAGGATCGCGCCGAGCGCGGCCGGGGAAATGCCGAGCCCTTCCAGCGTGCGCCCTTCCGCCTGCGCGGCGGCAGACACCACATTGTCGTAGCCCAGCAGCTTCACCTGGTCGCGGGTGAGCAGCGGGCTCGGCAGCAACTCCAGAAGGCGCGCCTGCAGGGCGGCGATCCCGGCCGGCACCGGCAGCAGCAGCCGCGTGCGGTCGACCTCCCGCAGCATCAGTTCCATGAGCTGCTTGAAGGTGAGCACATCCGGCCCGCCCAGCTCATAGATCGTCCCCAGCCTGGCCTCGCCATCCACCGCCTTGGCGACCGCGGTCGCCACATCGCCGACGAAGACCGGCTGGAAACGCGTTCCGCCGCCGCCGATCAGCGGCAGCACGGGCGAAAGGCGCGCCATGGCGGCGAACCGGTTGAAGAACTCGTCCTCGGGGCCGAACACGATGGACGGCCGCAGGATGACGGCCTCCGCCACCGCAGCGAGCGCCGCCGCCTCGCCCGCCGCCTTGGTGCGGGCATAGAGCGAGGACGACTGGGCATCCGCGCCGATCGCCGAGACATGGACCAGCCGGGCGCCGACCTGTCGGGCGGCGAGCGCCACCTGCTTGGCGCCGAAATCATGCACGGCCGCGAAGCTCTGGCGGCCGCTCTCGTGCAGCACGCCGACGAGGTTGATGATGACTTCCGCGCCTTCGGCCGCGCGCAGCACCGAGGCGGGGTAGCGCAGATTGGCCTGCACCGGGTTGATCTGCCCCACCGCGCCGAGCGGCTGCAGATGGCCGGCCAGATCGGGACGACGGACCGCGGCGCGGATGCGCCAGCCGCGCCGCGCGAGCGCGCGCACGACATGGCGGCCGAGGAAGCCCGAGGCGCCATAGACGGTGACGAGCCGCTCCATCGGGGCGGCTCTCTTCAGCAGCTCGGCCTCGTTTTCCAGCGGCAGTTCGTCGGATGTGGCGGCGTCGACCATCGGCTCTCCTCCCGGCCCGGCAATGGGGACTGACCGACGATTAGCGCGCCGCCGCCCCAGCGTCCAGCGCGTGTATACCACGCAATGGCGCTCCCGCGCCGAAACCCGCCCGGAACGGCAGGGGCGTCGCTGTTCTGGACACGCCCGGCCATACGCCCGGCCCTGTCATTCCGGTCGACGGCATCCGTCCGGCGGCCATCCTCGGCGGCACGCTGTTCCGGCGCCAGAGTCCGAGCCGAGCCGGCAGCCCCCGCGAGCGAACGCCCGCAACGGCCCAGGGAGACCGGAAGACGCCGGCATGTGAATAACTCGCACGAACCGGAGCGAGTTCATCAAAGCCTCGTTGACAAGACCGAGGGTCCCCGACTATGTCTCCCCGCCATGGCCGACAGGCTGTGCCCAGGTGGCGGAATTGGTAGACGCGCTGGTTTCAGGTACCAGTGGGTAACACCGTGGAGGTTCGAGTCCTCTCCTGGGCACCATTTGACCTTTTTGCAAGGTCCGACAACTTCCAAAATTCGTTGAAAATGCTGGGTTTCCCGACCTTAGAGGTTCCGGGAAGATCCGGCTTTTTCCGTTGGAAGCCGGCACTTTTGGGGGTATTTTCGGGGGTATCGCCGAAAAACCTCATCCAAGGCCATATACACCTATGGCGCTTACCGAAGTCGCCATCCGCGCCGCAAAGGCTGCCGCGAAGCCCTACAAGCTCGCTGACGGCGGTGGGCTCTATCTCCTTGTCAATCCAACCGGCTCCCGCCTGTGGAGGCTGAAATACCGTGTCGGCCGGCGTGAGAAAGTCCTCGCGATCGGACCCTATCCCGATGTGACTCTGGCCAAGGCGCGCGAGCGGCGCACGGAGGCGCGGCGGCAGCTTGCGGACGGCTTTGACCCCTCCGCCCTGAAGAAGGAGGCGCGGCAGAAAGCGAAAGCCGCCGTGACAAACACCTTCCGGGCCATCGCCGAGGAGCATTTAGCCAAGCTGGAGCGCGAAGGCCTCGCCGATATCACGCTGAACAAGCGGCGCTGGCTGCTCGGCTTCGCCTATCCCAAGCTCGGCGAGCGCGACGTCGCCACGATCACAGCGAAGGAACTTCTGGAGGTTCTGCGCGCCATCGAGGAGACCGGCCGGCACGAGACGGCGCGGCGGATGCGGGCCGCGCTCGGCGCCGTCTTCCGCTTCGCGATTGCCACCGCGCGGGCGGAGAACGACCCGACTTTCGCCCTGCGCGACGCCCTGACAACCCCGAAGGTGACGCACCGTGCCGCCGTGACGACGCCCAAGAGCCTCGGCGCACTGCTTCGCGCCATCGACGGCTATGAAGGCCAGCCGGCAAGCGTTGCCGCCCTGCGTCTGCTTCCCCTGCTGTTTCCCCGTCCCGGCGAACTGCGCCTCGCGACATGAGCGGAATTCGACCTCGACAAGGCGATATGGTCGATACCGGCCGAACGGATGAAGATGCGCCGCCCCCATCGCGTGCCGCTGCCACCGCAGGCGCTCACCATCCTGCGCGATCTACGGCGCCTCACCGGCAACCAGCCCTTCGTCTTTCCGGGCATCGGCGCCGGGCACAAGCCGATCAGCGAGAACACGCTCAACGGCGCGCTGCGACGGCTCGGCTTCACGGCGGACGTTGCCACCGCGCACGGCTTCCGCGCCACGGCCTCGACCCTGCTGAACGAAAGCGGGCTTTGGAATCCTGACGCCATCGAGCGCCAACTCGCCCACGCCGAGCGCAACGAAGTTCGGCGCGCCTATACGCGCGGCGAACACTGGGAGGAGCGCACCCGCATGATGACTTGGTGGGCTGACTACTTGGAGAAGATCAAGATGCCGGGCGCAAAGGCGGATTGACCTCGGATAGTGGGGAAAGCGCACGCTACTGGAAGACGGCGGAAGCCATCGGCGCATAATAGGCGAAACATGGGGATCGCTGCGTCATGGCAAATCTCGAACATTGGACAAAAGCGGACGCTCTGAATGTCTATCAGATTGCTCTCTTGCTCAAAGGGTTAGACCCATCTCCATTATGGCGGCTACGTTATAGCTCGCTACCTTTGAGCACTCAGGACGCCACGGCTGTCTATGTGATGCTGTTGACCAGTGCGGTGGCAAGCGGGACAATCGCTCCCTCAACAATCTCGCACTACGATAACGGCCGGTACGATTGGGATGACACGCTGATCAGCCTTGATTCGCTTCGAGGATGGCTAGCGGGGCGCGATATGAAGGACACCATCTTCGGCCCTCCCACGTCGGCCCGACACACGCCCGCGCAGAAATCTAGCCCGTTCCACGCCCCGAAACTCGCCGCCGCGCTGGCCGCGTGGGAAGCGGTAACGTCCGGTCCTGAACTGTTGCGCGGAAAGTCCCCGAAGCGGGCGTTGGAAACGTGGCTCACCGAGCACGCCGCCGAATACGACCTACTGAACAAGGACGGCACGCCGAATCGTACCGGCATCGAGGAAATCGCGAAGGTAGCGAACTGGAATCAGAAGGGCGGCGCGCCAACCACCCCTGCTCTTCCGTCAGAACCCTCCCCCTCCTTCCGTGGAACCTTCAGTAGGGCTGCCGAGAACCCTCCTCTCCGTGCGGTCAATTGGGGGGAGGATGACGAAATACCCTTCTGAAAGCAGCGGCGCCGCCTCTCCCCCACCCTAACAATTGATAGATAAGGGTTTTTTACAAGCCGTCCGGCTATTTTCGCCCGGCGCATCCATTCATGTTCCGTCTATGTTCCAACGAACGGAGACGGACGCCATGAGCGCCATCAAGACCGAGACGACCGCGACCACCGCCCGCGCCACGCTGATACGGCTGGAGCAGGTCAAGGCCCGCACCTGCCTGAGCCGCAGCACCATCTATGCCTATATGCGCGAGGGCCGCTTTCCCGAGCCCATAGCCCTTTCCGACCGCTGCGTCGCTTGGATCGAGAGCGAAATCGACGCCTGGATCGCCGAGCGCATCGCCACCCGCCGGGGCGCCTGAGCGGATGCCGGCGCGGATGAAACGGCCGCAGCGGCGCCTTCCCGTGCAGCGGGTGAAGCAGGCCGCCACCTATGACGTCGCCGAGATCGCCCGGCTCCTCGGCAACCACCGCAACACGGTACGGCGATGGCTGAAAGACGGGCTCCAGCCGATCGACGATGCCCGCCCTGTGCTGGTGCGCGGTGCCGAGCTGAAGGCCTTCCTGACCGAACGGCAGAAGGCGCGACGCCAGACCTGCGCGCCGGATGAATTCTTCTGCTTCCGCTGCCGTGCCCCCCGGCGGGCCGCCGCCGGCATGGTGGACGTGTGCCACCGCACCGACGCGATCGCCGCCCTCACCGGCCTGTGCGCCACCTGCGGCACGACCATACACCGCACGGTGCGGCGCGCGACGCTGCCGGCGCTCGCCAAGACCTACGACCTTCAGACGCTGGCACCGGAGAGACTGAACGGGTGTTCCGTCCCCAGTCTGAATGGTGACCTGAAAGGACGATAGGCAGTGACCAAGATTAATGCCGGCAATGAGCGCCTGAAACGCGAGTATATCCATTATCTGAAGGAGGCGAAGGGCAAGAGCGAGGCGAGCCTCGACATGGTGCGCAAGGCGCTCCTGCGCTTCGAGACCAGCACCGGCTGGCGCGACTTCAAGACCTTCCGCCCGGAGCAGGCGAAGGCGTTCAAGCAGCGCCTCGCCGAGACGGAGGGCGTGCGCAGCGGCGAGCCTCTGAGCGCGGCGACGCAGACCGCGACGCTCACGGCCGTCAAGGAGTTCTTCCTCTGGCTGGCGTGGCGCCCCGGCTTCAAGTCGAAGCTGCACATGGCGGATATCGACTATCTCAACCCGTCGCGAAAAGACGCGGCGAAGGCCAAAGCCGCGAAGCTGCGGGAATATCCGAGCCTGGAGCAGATACGCGCCGCCCTCGCCGTCCTGCCGGCGGAAACGGCCATCGAGCGGCGCAACCGCGCCCTCCTCGCCTTCGCCATCCTCACCGGGATGCGCGACCGCGCCATGGCGTCGCTATCCCTGCGCGACCTCGACCTCACCAAGTCGCCGCCGCTGGTGCGGCAAGACCCGAACCGCGTGGAAACCAAGTTCGCTAAGGCCATCAACACCTACTTCTTCCCGCTCGGCGATGACCTTGCCGCCGTCGTCACCGACTGGGTACGCGAGCTACGGGAGGAGCATCTGTTCGGCCCCACCGACCCGCTCTTTCCCCGCACCCGTATCGGACAGGGGGCGGACCTCGCCTTCGCGCCGCAAGGCATCGAGCGGGCGCACTGGACCGACGCCTCGCCGATCCGCACGATCTTCAAACAGGCCTTCACCCGCGCCGGCCTGCCCTATTTCCCGCCGCACTCTTTCCGCCACACGCTCGGCCACCTCGCGCAGACCATGTGCCGCACGCCGGAGGAGCTGCGCGCCTGGAGCCAGAATCTCGGCCACGAGAACATCGCCACCACGCTCACGAGCTATGGCAGGATCGACCCGCACCGGCAGGGCGAGGTGATCGGGGCGATGGCTGTGGAAAGCCCGCCAACCGAAGCGCTGACGCGGGACATGGTGGCGCTGCTGGTGCGGCATGGGAGATGGCCGGGTGGGTGAGGCACGCGGCATTTGCCTACCCCGCCGGACTTCGATTTTATCCCACCGGCGGTGGGCATACGGAACGACTCACCACCAATCGACGCATGCTTACGGGAAACCAAGAAGGCCAATGACGGACCAGCCACTTAAAGACGCGCTTCTCGCCAAGCTGACCGAACTGGGCGGTTCCGCTGGCAATGGCCGCTTACGCGAAGCGCTACAATGGAGCGAGCCCACTTACGCGGCGGTGAAGGAAGCGCTGGTGGCGCAAGGCCTTCTCGTGCCGGGGCGCGGACGCGGTGGCTCGGTGGCGCTCGCCAGCCCGCCGGAGGGGCGCGAGCCGGCAGAAACGGAAATGACCGAAACACCCGCCACGCCAGCACCTGCAAAGGCCGCCCGCACGAATGGCAACGGCAAGGGCGGCGATCTCGGCTTCGAGGCGGAGCTGTTCAAGGCGGCGGACAAGCTGCGCGGCAATATGGAGCCGTCGGATTACAAGCATGTCGCGCTCGGCCTGATCTTCCTCAAGCACATATCCGACAGCTTCGAAGCGAAGCGCGCCGAGCTTCTCGCCGATTATCCCGAGGGCGCCGAGGACCGCGACGAATACGCCGCTGACAATGTGTTCTGGGTGCCGCCAACGGCGCGCTGGTCGCATCTCCAGGCCAACGCCAAGCAGCCCTCGATCGGCAAGATGATCGACGAGGCGATGCTCGCCATCGAGAAGGACAATGAGAACCTCAAGGGCGTTCTGCCGAAGGACTATGCCCGCCCCGCCCTCAACGCGGTGATGCTCGGCGAATTGATCGACCTCGTCTCCAACATCGCGCTCGGCGCGCAGAAGGGCGAGGCGCGCGACGTGCTCGGCCGCGTCTACGAGTATTTCCTCGGCCAGTTCGCGGGCTCGGAAGGAAAGCGCGGCGGCGAGTTCTACACGCCGCGCTCGGTGGTGCGGGTGATGGTCGAGATGATCGAGCCCTATAAGGGCCGGGTCTATGATCCCTGCTGCGGGTCGGGCGGCATGTTCGTGCAGTCGGAAAAATTCGCGCTGGAACATGAGGGGCGCATCGGCGACATCGCCGTCTACGGGCAGGAGTCGAACTACACGACGTGGCGCCTGTGCAAGATGAACCTCGCCGTGCGCGGCATCGATGCCGACATCAAATGGAACAGCGAGGGCAGCTTCCACAAGGACGAGCTGCGCGACCTGAAGGCGGATTACATTCTCGCCAACCCACCCTTCAACATTTCCGATTGGGGCGGCGAGCGGCTGCGGGAAGATGCGCGCTGGGCCTATGGCACCCCGCCGGCCGGCAACGCCAATTTCGCCTGGGTGCAGCACATCGTGCATCACCTCGCACCCGCAGGCGTGGCAGGCGTGGTGCTGGCCAATGGCTCCATGTCGTCGACGCAGAACAATGAAGGCGCCATCCGGCAGGCGCTGATCGAGGGCGTGAAGGGCGCGCCGGGGGTTGTCGACTGCATGGTCGCGCTGCCGGGCCAGCTGTTCTATTCCACGCAAATTCCCGTCTGCCTGTGGTTCCTCGCCCGCGACAAGTCCAACGGCATCGCCCGCAACGCCAAGCTGCGCGACCGGCGCGGCGAAGTGCTGTTCATCGATGCGCGCAAGCTCGGCCACATGGTGGACCGCACCCGCAAGGAATTTTCCGACGCCGATATCGACACGATCACCCGCGCCTATCACGCCTGGCGTGGCGAAGGAGATGCCGGCGCCTACGAGAACGTGCCGGGCTTCTGCAAGTCCGCCACGCTGGAGGAGATCAAGGCGCATGGCTATGTGCTGACGCCGGGGCGCTATGTCGGCGCGGCGGATGTCGGGGACGACGAGGTGCCGTTTGCGGAGAGGTTCGCCGCTCTTCAAGCGAAGCTCAGCGAGCAATTCACCGAGGCAGAGACACTGACTGCTGCCATCCTGAAAAAGCTGGCCGGAGTGGGCGTGGATGGTTGAGTGGCGAGAAACCACATGGGGAGCTGAAATCAGCCTTGAATACGGCAAGGGTATTCGGGGCTATGCGGATGCAGTAGGTCCGTATCGAGTTTTCGGATCGAACGGGCCGGTCGGCTGGACGAACGAGCCACTGGCTCCCGGACCAGGAGTAATTCTCGGACGCAAAGGGGCATATCGGGGCGTCCAGTTCTCGAAAGAGCCGTTCTTCGTGATCGACACGGCATACTACGTCGTGCCGAAGTCCGAACTGGACATGAGATGGCTCTACTATTCGATCATTCATCACAAGCTTGGCGAGATCGACGACGGGTCACCGATTCCTTCGACGACTCGCGCGGCCGTGTATGTACGTGATCTCAGCGTTCCCGAACTTGCAGAACAAGAAGCTATCGCCTCCGTCCTCGGCGCACTCGACGACAAGATCGAGCTGAACCGGCGGATGAATGAGACGCTGGAGGCGATGGCGCGGGCGATCTTCAAGGATTGGTTCGTCGATTTCGGCCCGACCCGCGCCAAGATGGCGATGCGTGGCGAAGACCCGCAGAAGGAAAACGTCGCGCGCGCGCCCTACCTCGCGCCTGATATCTGGTCCCTCTTCCCCGACCGCCTCGACGATGACGGCAAGCCAGAGGGGTGGGGTAGTGTTTTTCTCGGCGATTTGGCCGAGCAGATTGCAATGGGACCCTTCGGATCAAACATCAAGGTAGAGACGTTTGTAGAGAGTGGAGTGCCTATCATCAGCGGCTCTCATCTTCGGGGGATGCGCCTTGACGACAGAGGTTACAATTTTGTTTCCACTGAGCATGCAGATCGGCTTTCTCGGTCCAATGTGAAGCGTGGTGACGTTATATTTACCCATGCCGGCAGCATTGGTCAGGCCTCTATCATTCCAGATACATCGAAGTACGATCGCTACATTTTATCACAACGACAGTTTTACATGCGGTGCAATCTCGGATTGATATCGCCGATGTATATCGTCCACTTTTTTCACACAAGTGAGGGGCAACACGCGCTTCTCGCAAATGCGTCCCAGGTTGGGGTGCCGTCAATCGCGAGGCCTGCTACTTATATTCGGTCAATTAAAATATGCTGTCCCCCAAAGATGCTATTGTCAGCATTCGACACGATTGCGAGATGCCTGCATCTGAAGGCCGGTCTAAATCTGAAAGAAAATTCCACTCTTACTGCCACGCGTGATTTCCTGCTTCCGAAGCTCATGTCGGGCGAGATCCGCGTCCGCGACGCTGAGAAGCTCGTCGAGGCGGTGGCATGAACGCCGTCCTCTATCATCAGGGCCGGTTTCCCCCGCCCACGCTCGACTGGCCGCAGCTTCTGCCGCTGATCGGCCCGGCCAATGCCGCCATCGCCCGCTATGCCGGGCTGCTGCACGGCATCCCGAATCCCAATGTCCTGCTCTCGCCCATGACCGTGCAGGAAGCCGTGCTCTCAAGCCGCATCGAGGGCACGCAGGCCACCATGGGCGAGGTGCTGGAGCTGGAGGCGGAAGGCGGCCCGCTCGACGAAAGCACGCCGAAGAAGGCCGATATCCGC
The DNA here is from genome assembly GCF_014195655.1 of Ancylobacter tetraedralis. GTDB lineage: Bacteria > Pseudomonadota > Alphaproteobacteria > Rhizobiales > Xanthobacteraceae > Ancylobacter > Ancylobacter tetraedralis. The sequence continues at coordinate 5,791 of NZ_JACICD010000009.1, read as the reverse complement.
GAGGTGCTGAACTATCGCGCGGCTCTGAACGAGGCGACGCGGCTGCTGGAAACTCTGCCGCTGTCGCAGCGCCTCATCCGCGACACCCACCGCGTGCTGATGCAGGGCGTGCGCGGCCGCTCGAAAGACCCCGGCGAATATCGCCGCATCCCGAACTGGATCGGCACCGACGGCTGCACCATCGAGCAGGCCCGCTTCGTGCCCGCCCCGGCTGACAAACTGCCGGGCGCCATGGATGCTTGGGAGGCCTATCTCCACGCCGACGCGCCGGACGTGCTGATCCAACTCGCGATCGCGCATGCGGAGTTCGAGGCCATCCACCCTTTCCTCGACGGTAACGGCCGGCTTGGCCGCCTTCTGGTGCCGCTGTTCCTGTTCAGTCGTGGCCTGCTGGCGCGCCCGAACTTCTATCTGAGCGAATATCTCGAAAGCCACCGCGCCGAATATTACGATCGCCTGCTGGCGATCTCCCGCGATGACGACTGGACCGGTTGGTGCGGCTTCTTTCTGCGGGCGCTGATCGCACAGGCGGAGACGAACCAGAACCGCGTGCAGGCCATCCTCGCCCTCTACCAAGCGCGCAAGGACTGGATCGCCGAGGAAACGCACTCCCAATATGCGGTCCGCGCGCTCGACTGGATGTTCCAGCGCCCGATCTTCCGCGCGTCCGATTTTCGCGACGCGGCCGGAATTCCCGCGCCGACGGCCACGCGCATTATCCGGATATGTCGCGACAACGGGTTGCTGCGCGAATTGCGTGCCGGCAGCGGACGCCGAGCCGCCGTTCTGTGCTTTCCTGAGCTGCTGAATCTGGCGGAAGGTCACAATGCATTTTGAGGATCACCCATGCCACGCTAGGGACTTTGCCGATCATAAATCGATGAGTATGATCGACAAAAGCCTTTGCCGCGCACCCATGAGCCACAACCGCCTCTCATGGCGAGCGGGAGCCCTGTCTGATGGCCTATCTCTCCGAAGCCGCGCTTGAACAGGCCGTGCTCGGCTATCTCGGCGGGCTCGGCTATGGGCTGGCGAGCGATGCCGAGATCGGCCCGGACGGCAAGGCGCCCGAACGCGAGGCTTACGCCGACGTCATCCTCGCCCCGCGCCTCATCGCCGCCATCGCCCGGCTCAACCCCGCCATCCCGCCTGAGGCGCGCGGCGACGCGCTGCGCAAGGTGCTCGCCACCGAGCGCCCCTCGCTCATTGAGGAGAACCGCCACCTGCACCGGCTGATGGTGGAAGGCGTCGATGTGGAGTTCTATGGCGAGGACGGCACGATCCGGGGTGACAAGGTCCGGCTGATCGACTTCGATGATGTCGCCGCCAATGACTGGCTGGCCAGCGCACAGTTCACCGTGATCGAGGGCCGCACCCACCGCCGGCCGGATGTGGTGGTGTTCGTCAATGGCCTGCCGCTCGGCGTGATCGAACTGAAGGCCCCCGGCGGCGAGAACGCCACCCTCACCGGTGCGTTCAACCAGCTACAGACCTATAAGGGACAAATCCCCTCGCTGTTCCGCACCAATGCCGTTCTCGTCACCTCCGACGGCATCACCGCCCGCATCGGCTCGCTGACCGCCGACCAGGAACGTTTCATGCCCTGGCGCACGACGGACGGCAAAGTGATCGCCGCCAAAGGGCAGCCGGAGCTGAAGGTTCTGATCGAGGGGATTTTCGAGCCCCGCCGCCTGCTCGACCTGCTGCATGACTTCACCGTGTTCGGCGAGACGGGTTCGGGGCTGGCGAAGATCATTGCCGGCTATCACCAGTTCCACGCCGTGCGCCACGCGGTGGACAAGACGGTGGAGGCCTCGGCCCCGCAGGGCGACCGGAAGGTCGGCGTGATCTGGCATACGCAGGGTTCGGGCAAGAGCCTGCTGATGGCGTTTTATGCCGGTCAGCTGGTGCGGCGCCCCGAATTGGAAAACCCGACCATCGTAGTCATTACCGACCGCAACGATCTCGACGACCAGCTTTTCGGCACCTTCTCCATGTGCCGCGACCTGATCCGGCAAACGCCGATCCAGGCCGACAGCCGGGGGGATTTGCAATCGGCCCTCAACCGCGCTTCGGGCGGCGTGATCTTCACCACCATTCAGAAGTTCTCGCCCATGACCGGCGAGGCCACCTATCCGATGCTCTCCGACCGACGGAACATCGTCGTCATCGCCGACGAGGCGCACCGGAGCCAGTACGGATTCAGCGCGCGGATCGAGCAGAAGACCGGCGAGATCGCCTATGGCTTCGCGAAATATCTACGCGACGCGCTGCCCAACGCCTCGTTCATCGGCTTCACCGGAACACCGATCGAGAAGGATGATGTCAACACCCCCGCCGTGTTCGGCGAGTATATCGACATCTACGACATCAGCCGGGCAGTGGAAGACGGCGCGACCGTGCCGATCTATTACGAGAGCCGCCTCGCCCGCATCGAGCTTCCCGAGGAGGAGAAGCCGAAGATCGACAGTGAGGTCGAATATCTCACAGAAGACGACGCGCTGACGGAACAGGAGAAGTTCAAGCAGCAGTGGTCCACCGTCGAGAAGCTGGTCGGCTCCGAGAAGCGCCTCGCCTTGATAGCGGACGATCTGGTGCGGCACTTCGAGGATCGCGTCGCCGCCTTGGACGGCAAGGCAATGATCGTCTGCATGAGCCGCCGTATCTGCGTGGCGCTCTATGACCACATCGTACGGCTTCGGCCCGAGTGGCACAGCGACGATGACGCTGGAGGCGCTATCAAGGTGGTGATGACCGGCTCCGCCTCCGATCCGCAGGGGTGGCAGGCGCATATCGGCTCAAAGATGCGCCGCGACCTTCTGGCCAAGCGCGCGAAGGACCCGAAGGACGCGCTGAAGCTGGTGATCGTCCGGGATATGTGGCTGACCGGCTTCGACGCCCCGTCGATGCACACGATGTATATCGACAAGCCGATGAAGGGCCACGGCCTGATGCAGGCGATTGCGCGGGTGAACCGGGTGTTCCGCGACAAGCCTGCAGGCCTCGTGGTCGATTATATCGGCATCGCGCAGAACCTGAAGAACGCGCTCGGTCAATATTCCGGCTCGGACCAACGACAGGCGGGCATAGACGAGGCCGAAGCCGTCGCCGTTCTGCTCGAAAAGTACGAAGTCGTGAAGGCGATGTATCATGGCTTCGACTATGAGGGCGGCTTGGCAGGAAGCCCACATGAGCGCCTCGTCGTCCTTGCCGAAGCCATCGAATGGATATTGACCCGCCAGCACGAAGCGGCGGCGAGGGAAACCAGCGAAGACGCGAAGCGCCGCGAGAACCGCCGCTATCAAGACGCTGTCCTGGCGCTTTCCAAGGCCTTTGCCTTGGCTGCGGCGAGTGACGAGGCGCGCGATATCAGGGACGAGGTCGGCTTCTTCCAGACCGTCCGCGCCGCGCTCGTGAAGTCGGCTGATGGAATAGCTGGGAGCACAGCCGATCGGGAATTCGCTATTCAGCAAATCCTTGATCGGGCTGTCGTTTCAACCGAAATCGTCGACATCCTCGCCGCTGCCGGAATAACGACGCCCGATATATCGATTCTTTCGGACGAGTTTCTTGCCGAGGTCAACCAGATTGAAAAGAAGAATCTGGCACTGGAGGCGCTTCGCAAGCTCCTGAACGACGAAATTCGTTCTCGCAGCAATACCAATGTGGTTGAGACCAAGCGCTTTTCCGAGCGTCTGGAAGCAGCGATTGCGCGGTATCACACGAACGCCATCAGCACCGTCGAGGTATTGCAGGAACTGATTGACCTCGCCAAGGACGTTAGGGCAGCCCGCAGGCGAGGCGAAGACGAGGGCCTCTCACAGGACGAGATCGCCTTCTATGACGCGCTTGCCGAAAGCGAGAGCGCCGTCGAGCTGATGGGCAACGATTCCCTCAAGATCATTGCCCACGAACTCCTCGTCAGCCTCAAGGGAAACGTCTCGGTCGACTGGTCGCATCGCGAGAATGCCCGCGCGAGAATGCGCGTGCTGGTGAAACGGGTGCTACGGAAACACGGCTATCCGCCCAACCTCCAAGATGCTGCCGTACAGACGGTTCTGAGGCAGGCGGAAGCACTGTCGGCAAGCTGGGCGTTCTGAGAGGCTCGCGACCAGCATAACGCGAGCAGGTTGAGGCCATCCATAAAGGCAGCACGCATCGATTGGGGGTATTTTTGGGGGTACCAGATAAACGGCTCGATGAATATCTATTCCATTACAATTCATTAACTCAATCCATTGAGTCCTCTCCTGCACCATTTGATCATCCGACATCGTCCGATGAAGACCGAAAAGCCGCTGAAACCAAAGGGTTTCGGCGGCTTTTTCGTTTGGGACAGTCCGACGCTATCCGTTGGCATATTTGTTGTGACCTGCCACTGCTTTGTCATCCAGTGGCGATTAGAGCCTCGGCGGGTTTTGCGCGGGATTGCGCGTTGGTGCTGAGACTGGCGGCGTAGGCCGCCGGCGGGATGTATCCGAGCGCTGAGTGAGGACGACGCAGGTTATAGTCGTCAACCCATGCTGCGATTTTCGTTCGTGCATAATCGAGCCCGAAGAAGAGGCTCTCATTGAGCAGTTCGTCGCGCATGCGGCCGTTGAAGCTTTCGCAGAAGCCGTTTTGCATGGGTTTTCCCGGGGCGATGAAATGCCAGGTAATGTGGTGGTCGTGCGCCCAGGCGAGCATGGCATTCGAGGTGAACTCGGTGCCGTGATCGGAGACGATCATGCCCGGCTTGCCCCGCCGCTCGATCAGCGCTGTCAGTTCGCGCGCCACGCGCCGTCCCGAAATCGAAGTGTCGGGAATGGCGGCAAGGCATTCTCGCGTGACGTCGTCGACGATGTTCAGGATGCGGAAACGGCGGCCGCAAGCGAACTGGTCATGGACGAAATCCAGTGACCAGCGCGCATTGGGCTTCGCTTCGACCAGGATCGGCGCCCGTGTTCCAACGGCGCGGCGTCTCGCTCGCCGCTTGCGCACCATCAGGCCTTCCTCGCGATAGAGCCGATAGATGCGGTTGATCCCGGACGGCTCAGCGGCGCAGAAGGACGAACAGCCGCCGATAGCCGAAGCGCCTGCGCTCATTGGCAAGCTCGCGCAGCTGCGCGCGCAGGGCCAAATCCGGCGGCCGGCGAGATCGATAGCGGACCATCTTCCGATCGGCGGCTACAATGTTGCAGGCCCGCCGTTCCGAGAGGCCCATCACGGCCCGCAGATGCGCGACAGCTTCACGCTTGGCGACGGGCCCTACCATTTTTTTGCGAGAAGCTCGCGCAGTGCGGCGACATCCAGCATCTGTTCGGCCAGCAACTTCTTGAGCTTGGCGTTCTCGTCCTCAAGCTGCTTCAGGCGCTTGGCCTCGGACACGTCCATGCCGCCGTAGCGGGCCTTCCAGTTGTACAGCGTCGCTTCCGAGACGCCGTGCTTGCGCGCCAGATCGGCGGTCTTCGCCCCAGCCTCATGCTCGCGCCAAACCGCGATGATCTGTTCTTCCGTGAACCGTGCTCGCTTCATCTGTCCGTCCTTCAGAAGGCCGCACTCTAAATCGACGTGGAGGAAAAACGCAGTGGCAGGTCAGCTCGACTACAACACCGCCCGGCCGCCCTCGAAGCTGGGAAGAATCACCGCTTGATCGCGTACGGTCCAGTTCTTCAGCGTCACAGCATCCAAGCCGACTGCCTTTGGCACGCGGGCGTATTTTGACGCACAAAAACCCCGCCGTGGGGTAACCACAGCGGGGATTTGTTGGTTTGTGAAGAAGCGAGCTGTGCTTTGCAGGCCTGGCAGCGAC
>NZ_JACICD010000008.1 GCF_014195655.1 Ancylobacter tetraedralis | reverse complement strand
GACCCGCACCTCAGGCGAAAACTTGTTCGTCGTCTTGCTCGTCATGGCTCCACCTTCTCAGGAGTTGGAGCCTCCGACAAACCCGGCGCGGTTCAAAAGCGCGGCATGCAGCGCTCCGATCTGCCCTGGCCTGAATCCACTGTTGGGAGTCGAGATGGGCTGGAACGTGATCTCGTTCGCTGAAAAGAACCCTGCCATTGCCTCGACCATAACCTAGACTAGCATTCAGGATCCTACGCAACTAATCGCAAAGATCAATATATTGCGCTTGGTTAGCAGCTAATAGCTCTACATGTGGTGACAATGCGTACGCCCCTACCGGTCGAGGCGGAAGCTGGCCGGGCCCAGTTCCGACCTACGCTCATAGACCAAGAATGGTCGCCCGAGCTTGCGCACCGGCACTCAATGCATGAACGGCGGTTGCTCAGTCGTGGTGATTGCCAAGTTAATGTCGTCTTTTTGGCCGGCATTTGACGAGTGCTCTTGGCTCAAAGGTGCGTAAATATCGTATTTCACTGAAGCCCGCTTTCGGGACACGGCCGTTACCGGATCAATGACGGGGGGTGGGCGCAAAGCCGCCATCCGCACGGGCGTGTCGACATGGCCGCTTCTGGCCAAGGAAGTACTGCGTATTGCAGGTCATAGATCGGCTGTTGGGCATCGGTCGCCGTCGCGTCAGTTTTAGGGATGACCAGACGCTCACATTCACCCACTCGATACACCGCATATCGATCTGCGCCGGGCCACTTGCCGGACAACCTCTACACCTACGCCGAAACACCTCCGCCTCGGCGTCGGCGGCGAACGCCCCCGGTCTCCACCCCCATGACTGTCACCGACGACTGGCCGGAATACATTCCGGTGACAGAGGCGGAGATTGCTGTCTTCGACGCGTGGTTCGGGGATATTCTCGAGGAGCTGATCCAAGGGGAATGACCGCCCGACACGAAAGGCTCTGCCATGACCGCTCCGCTGCGTGCCGCTTTGTATCTGCGCGTCTCCACAGCCCGGCAAGCCGAGCACGATGTCTCGATCCCCGACCAGCGCCGGCAAGGCGAAGCGTACTGCCAAGCTCGCGGCTATCAACTGGTCGAGACCTATGTCGAGCCGGGGGCCTCGGCGACCAATGACCGCCGGCCCGAATTTCAGCGGATGATTGAGGCGGGCACGCTAAAGCCCGCGCCCTTCGATGTCGTGGTGGTGCACAGCTTCTCGCGCTTCTTCCGCGATCACTTCGAGTTGGAATTCTATGTCCGCAAACTCGCCCGCAATGGCGTGCGGCTGGTGTCGATCACCCAAGAGATGGGCGACGACCCGATGCACGTCATGATGCGGCAGATCATGGCGCTGTTTGACGAGTACCAGTCGAAGGAGAACGCCAAGCACGTCCTGCGGGCGCAGAAGGAGAATGCCCGGCAGGGCTTCTGGAACGGTGCTCGCCCGCCGATCGGCTATCGCGTGGTCGAGGCCGAACAGCGCGGCGCCAAGGTGAAGAAGAAGCTGGAGATCGATCCGCTCCACGCCGACACGGTGCGGCTGATCTTCGATCTCGCCCTAAATGGTGATGGCCGCTCCGGTCCGATGGGCGTGAAGGCCATCGTCAGCCATCTCAACCGCAACCGGATCTACACTCGCGAAGGTGGGCGCTGGGGAATCGGTCAGCTTCACCGGGTGCTGACTCGCCGCACCTATGTCGGCGAGCACCAGTTCAACAGCCGCTCCAAGAGCAAGCAGAAGAAGCCGGAGAGCGAGGTGGTGGTGGTCGCCGTGCCGCGGCTGATCGACACCACCGTCTTCGACGCCGTGCAGGAGCAGCTTCAGGCGCGCAATCCGAAGATCGTGCCGCCGCGCGTGGTGAGCGGTCCGACGCTGCTCACCGGCATATGCTATTGCGCCCAGTGCGGCGGGGCCATGACCATCCGTACCGGCAAGAGCGGGCGCTATCGGTACTACGCTTGCTCGATCAAGGCACGGCAGGGCGACACCGGCTGTGCCGGCCGCGCCATCCCTATGGAAACCCTCGACACTCTTGTGGCGAGCCATATCGAGCAGCGCCTCCTTCAGCCCGAGCGGCTACAAGAAATCCTCGCCTCCATGCTCACGCATCGCCAAGAGCGGCTGGAGCGCCGCTGCGAGCACATAGTCGAGCTTACTAAGCGCGCCACCGAAGCCGACCAGAGACTACGCCGGCTCTATGACGCGATCGAATCAGGCGTGGCCGACATCACCGATCCCGCTCTGAAGGAACGGATCGACGGGCTCAAGGCGATCCGTGACCAGGCGCGCGCCGATGTGGCCCGTGCGCAAACCTCTCTTGCCACCTCAGGCGAGGACGCCGTGACGCCTGCCATGGTGGTGCGTTTCGCCGACATCGCTCGCAAGCGCATGCGCATCGAAGGCGGCGGCTATCGGCGCGATCATTTGCGCGCCTTGGCTCAGCGAGTGGAGGTCGGAGACAAGGAAGTCCGCATCATCGGATCGAAAGGAGACCTGCTCCGAACGCTGGCTGCCGTTTCAGGAGGGAAATCGGCGGGGCTAGGCGTGCCCAGTTTGGGACTGAAATGGCGGAGGGAGCGGGATTCGAACCCGCGATACGGTTTCCCGTATACACACTTTCCAGGCGTGCGCCTTCAACCACTCGGCCACCCCTCCAGCCGCAGGCGCGGAGCCTGTCGGTTCCTGCCGGGCGGCGACTGCGATGCAGTCGGCGAAGCTCCGGCGAGGAGGCGCGGAATATAGCGAAGCATGCCACGCTGGCAAGCGCTCTCAGCCGCATTGATGGCGGCTTCCGGTGGGCATCGCGAATTTTCTGTCCGCAAGGGGACGGCGGATCGCTCCGGCGCCCCGCTCGGGTGCCGTGCTGGCGCGAACAAGGCGCGCACGCCGCGGGGGCGGCGGCGTGGCGGGTTCGTCAGTTTGCCGCGGGCGGGGTGGTGCCGGTGATGCTGCACGTGGCGGCGTCGGCCGTAGCGCCGATCAGGTGTACTTGATCCTGGCCCTTGCTGCCCGGGACGATGTTATAGATCGCCGTACTGGCGGAGCCGACCGGCTTGCCCTTGGCGGTGAAGGCGCAGGTCACCACCGCCGAGCCGAGCGTGGCTGCGGAATTGTTGGTGACGGCCACGCCGATCACCGAGCCGACCGGGTCGGTGAAGATGTCGCCCTGCCGCAGCACGAGAGCCGAATCAGCCGCGCCTGCGGGCGTGGCAAGCGCGAGAGCAGGCGAGGCGAGGAGAGCGAAAACGAAAGCGACCGGCTTCATGCGATGTCCCCTGACGGGTCCCATGGAGCACGCGGAGCGACGTGCCGCCTATCCCTACCTTCGCGCGCGCCTGTCGCCTAGCGCGTTTTCGAGCCTGGCGCCGCCCTGCCGCTTCCGGCGAGAGGGCGCCCGGTGCAGGCCGTCCTCCATGCGGCGCTGCGAGGCGGGGGGCTTCGGGCGTCGTTCCCCGTGCCGTGGTATCGGGGTCGCGGGAGCCGCGTTAGGCGTGTCCGGCGTATGGGCGGGTGACTGCGGAGCGGCCAGCCGTTGCGGACGGCGCTCACGGAGGGCAGGGCCCGCGGGCATGGTGCAATGCGGTCTCCGTTATGGGCAGCGGCCGGCCTTTCCTGTCATGCGCATGTTTCGGCACCGGCGTGCGCTGCCTTGTGACCGCGCGGCGGCGATGGCGAGGGTGCAGCCGAGAGTGTCCTCAAGATCGGCCATCGTATTGGCATGCTCTAGACCCGGCCGTGCGGCCGGGCAGGGGCAGGGCGCGCGGGATAGACTGTCTCGTGTCGATTGTATGTCGAAAGTGTACTACAAATTAACCCATATAATTGACGCATGTGCGTTGGGTTGGTGCAATAGATGTTCAAGTAGACAATCACGAAGCGGTAGGTATATTTTGCGCCGGTTCTGGGCGTGGAGGGGTCGAATGGTTGCGGGCGGGCGTCTGTCGGGTGCGTGGCGCGGATGGGCCGGCATGGCCGGCATTTCGGCGCTGGCGGCGCTGCTGGGCGCGTGCAGCGAGGAGAACAAGTATGTTCCGCCGCCGCCGCCCAAGGTGGTCGTCGCCAATCCGGTGCAGCAATCGGTGACCCGCTATCTGGAATTCACCGGCAACACCGCCTCGATCAACCAGGTCGATCTGGTGGCGCGCGTCGAGGGCTTCCTGGAATCCATCGATTACAAGGACGGCACGGTGATGAAGAAGGGCGACCGGCTCTTCCTCATCCAGCAGGACACCTATCAGGCCAATCTCGATCAGGCGAAGGCGGACCTCGCTTCCGCCAATGCGCAGCTGGTCAACACATCGGCGGAATATCAGCGCCAGCTGACGCTCGGCCAGCAGGACTTCGCCTCGCAGGCCACCGTCGACAAGGCGCGGGCATCGCGCGACCAGGCGCAGGCCTCGGTGGATTCGGCGAAGGCCAATATCGAGATCGCCACCATCAATCTGGGCTACACCACGGTGACCGCCCCGTTCGACGGCATCGTCACCCGCCATCTCGCGGATGTCGGCCAGCTAGTCGGCCAAAGCACGCCGACCAAGCTCGCCTCGATCGTGCAGATGAACCCGATCTACACCTATTTCAACGTGGGTGAGGACAAGGTCCTGCGCATCAAGAACGAACTGGCCAAGCGCGGGCGTACCATCGAGCAGATCCAGGAAGTGCCGATCGAGATCGGTCTGCAGGACGAGGGGGTCGACTATCCCCATACCGGCCATCTCGATTACGTCTCGCCCGAGATCGACCCCTCGACCGGCACGCTGCTGGCGCGCGGCGTGTTCGACAATCCTAAGCTCACGCTGCTGCCGGGCCTGTTCGTGCGCGTGCGCATTCCGGTGGAGAAGATCGCCGACGCGTTCCTGGTCGACGACACCGCCATCGGTGCGGCGCAGCAGGGCAAGTATGTGCTGGTGGTCAATGCCGACGACGTGGTCGAGCAGAAGCAGGTGACGACCGGCCAGCTGGTCGGTCAGTACCGTGTCATCGAATCCGGCCTGGCGGCCGGGGATCGGGTCGTGATCGGCGGCATCCAGCGGGCCGCGCCCGGCGCCAAGGTGGATCCGCAGCTGGCGCCGGCCGCCCCCGCGAGCGGCGCCGCGCCGGCCAATGCCACCGCGCCGGGCACGGCACCGGCGAAACCCGCCGCGCCTGCCAACTGACGTCGATCGTCTGAGCCGGGCCGTTCGAACCCGGACCGCTCGAACCCAGCCCGCTCGAACCCAGGGCCCTGCGCCATGATTTCACGCTTCTTCATCGAACGGCCGGTTCTCGCCAACGTCCTGGCGCTGGTGTTCGTCCTCATCGGCACCGTGGCGCTGTTGAAGCTGCCCGTCTCCCAGTATCCCAATGTCGTGCCGCCCACGGTGCAGGTGACCACGCTGTATCCCGGCGCCAGCGCGCGGACGCTGGTCGACACGGTGGCCCTGCCGATCGAGCAGCAGGTGAACGGCGTCGAAGGCATGCTCTACATGCAGTCGACCAGCGCCAGCGACGGTACCTATACGCTGACCGTTACCTTCGCCATCGGCACCGATCCCGACTTCGCGCAGGTGCTGGTGCAGAACCGGGTGGCGATTGCCATGTCCTCGCTGCCGCAGGCGGTGCAGGTGCAGGGCGTGACGACGCAGAAGAAATCCACAGCCATCCTGCAATTCGTCACGCTCTACTCGCCGGATGGCAAGTATGACAGCCTGTTCCTGGCCAATTACGGCGTCATCAACCTGCAGGACGAAATCGCCCGCCTGCCGGGCGTGGGCAATGTCAGCGTGTTCGGCGCCGGCCAGTATGCCATGCGCATCTGGCTCAATCCGGACGAGTTGCAGGCGCGCCAGCTCACGCCGGAGGACGTGATCAACGCCATCCAGCAGCAGAGCCAGGAAGTCGCCTCGGGCGTGGTCGGCATGCCGCCGGTGCCCAAGGGGCAGAATTTCCAGTACACGCTGACCATTGACGGGCGGCTGAACGACGCGATCGACTACGAGAACATCATCGTCAAGGTGTCGAATGCCGATGGCGGGCGCATCACCCGCCTGCGCGACGTGGCGCGGGTCGAGCTGGGCGCGCAGACCTACAGCCAGACCTTCACCTTCAACGGCCAGGCCGCCGCGGCGCTCGGCATCTACCAGCTGCCCGAGGCGAACTCGCTGCAGGTGGCGACGGAAGTTCGCAACAAGATGGCGGTCCTCGCCAAGGACTTCCCGCCGGGCCTCGCCTATCAGGTGCCGTTCGACACCACGGTGTTCGTCAACGCCTCCGTGACCGAGGTGTACAAGACGCTGTTCGAGGCGGGCATCCTCGTGCTCATCGTCATCCTGGTCTTCCTGCAGGACTGGCGGGCGACGCTGGTACCGGCCACCACCGTGCCGGTGACGATCATCGGCACCTTCGCCGCGATGGCGGCGATGGGGTTCACGGTGAACCTGTCGACGCTGTTCGCCATCGTGCTGGCCATCGGCATCGTGGTCGACGACGCCATCGTCATCGTCGAGGGCGTGGCGCGCCACATCGAGAAGGGCCTGCCCGGACGGCTCGCCGCCGAGAAGGCGATGGACGAACTGCTCGGCCCGATCATCGGCATCACCCTTGTTCTGATGTCGGTGTTCATCCCCGCCGCCTTCATGCCGGGCCTGACCGGCCAGCTCTACCAGCAGTTCGCCCTCGTCATCGCCGCCACGGCCTTCATCTCGGCCATCAACGCCATGACGCTGAAGCCGACCCAGTGCGCGCTCTGGCTGCGCCCGCCGGTGCCGCCGGAGAAGCGCAACTTCTTCTATCGCGGCTTCAACGCGGTCTATGACAAGGCCGAGCATTGGTATGCCGGCGTCATCCGCCACATGGTGCGCGCCAGCCACATCACCGTGACGGTCGGGCTCATCCTGATCTGCGGCGCCATCTGGGGCCTCACCCGGGTGCCGACCGGCTTCCTGCCGACCGAGGACCAGGGCTATGTGCTGATCGGCGCGCAGCTGCCCGACGCCGCCTCGCTGCAGCGGACCGATGCGGTGATGAAGCAGATCTCCGATATCGCCAAGAAGACCCCGGGCGTGGAGAACGTGATCGCCATTTCCGGCGTGTCGGTGCTCGACAACAACGCCACGCTGCCCAATGCCGGCGTCGCCTATGTGATGCTCAAGGACTGGGACGTGCGCGACAAGGCCGGGCAGAACCTGCTCTGGCTCTACAAGACGCTGAACGCTGAGCTGCAGAAGGTCGACGGCGCGGCTACCTTCGTGCTGGTGCCTCCGCCCATCCAGGGCATCGGCAACGCCTCGGGCTTCACCATGATGGTGGAATCGAAGAATGGCAGCTTCGATTTCGTCGAACTGCAGAGCCTGACCGATTCCATCGTGAAGAATGCCTCCAGCCAGTCGGCGCTGCAGCGGCTTTCCACCTCGTTCCGGGCCAACGTGCCCCAGCTCTTCCTGAAGATCGATCGTATCAAGGCCGAGACCCTCGGCGTCACGATCGGGCAGGTCTTCTCGGCGGTGCAGGGCTATGTCGGCTCAAGCTACGTCACCCAGTTCAACCAGTTCGGACAGACCTTCCAGGCCTATATCCAGGCCGATTCCGAGTTCCGCCGCACGCCGGAGGAAATCCTCAACCTCAAGATCCGCACGCCCAAGGGTGAGATGGTGCCGCTGGGCACCCTCGCGGAGGTGACGCCGATATTCGGCCCGCCGCTGATCACGCTCTACAACCTCTATCCCGCCGCGACGATCGTGGGCGCGCAGTCGGTCGGTTTCTCGTCCGGCCAGGCGCTCGACATCATGGGGCAGGTGGCCTCGAGCACGCTTCCCCCCGGCACGGGCTATGAGTGGAGCGCCATGTCCTACCAGGAAGAGGTGGTCGGCAACGAGGTCTACTACGTGTTCGGCCTCGCCATCCTGCTGGTCTATTTCGTGCTGGCCGGCCAGTACGAGAGCTGGATCCTGCCACTCTCCGTGCTGCTCGCCGTGCCGCTCGCCCTGCTCGGCACGGTGGGGGCGCTCACCGGGCTCGGCGTTGCGAACAACCTCTACACGCAGATCGGCCTCATCCTGCTGATCGCGCTATCGGCGAAGAACGCGATCCTCATCGTCGAGTTCGCCCGCGAGAAACGGGCGGAGGGGCTGGAAATCATGGATGCGGCGGTGGAGGCGGCCCGGCTGCGCTTCCGCCCGATCCTGATGACCTCCTTCGCCTTCATTCTCGGCGTGCTGCCCCTGGTGCTGGCGACCGGCGCCGGCGCGGCCTCGCGCAAGTCGATCGGCATCGCGGTGTTCAGCGGCATGCTGGCCTCGACCTGCCTGGCCGTGCTGTTCGTGCCCTCGTTCTACACCGTGCTGCAGCGCTTCGAAGAGTGGCGCAGCCGGGGCAAGACGCCCGCGCCCGCCGCCGTGCCGCCTTCGGGCGAACCGCCTGCCAGCGCGCAGCCGGCGCCGTGATGCCCGCACATGCCCGCCTCAATAAGCAGCATCCCGTTGCCGTATATTGAGGCGGGGCGTCATTTTGCCGGCATTCCGGCTCCCCCGCGCAGCGTCGTGGGCCGGGCCTGCCGGTGGAGTGTCGCGCGGCACGATTCGTGCGTTCCCTTCCGTCCACAATCTGCCATCGTACGGGCGGGCGACCGTCCGTCCGCTCGGGGTTCTTTGTCCAGTTGGTGCCTATGACAATCTTTGCCAGCCTGCATCACGTCACGGCCTACAAGTATGATCGGCCGGTCACGCTGGGACCCCAGATCATCCGTCTGCGTCCCGCGCCCCATTGCCGGACCCCGGTGAAGAGCTATTCGCTCAAGGTCACCCCCTCGAACCACTTCGTGAACTGGCAGCAGGACCCCTTCGGGAACTGGATGGCGCGCTTCGTCTTTCCAGAGCCGACCACCGAGTTCCGCGTCGAGGTCGATCTCATCGCGGACATGACGGTCTATAATCCGTTCGATTTCTTCATCGAGGAATTCGCCGAGGGCTTCCCCTTCGCCTATCCCGCGGATCTGGCGAAGGAACTCATTCCCTATCTCGAGCTGGAGGAGGGCGGCCCGCTGCTCGACGCCTATGTCGAGCAGGTGCGGCCGAACGGCCCGGTCACCACGATCGACTTCCTGGTCGAGCTGAACCGCACGCTGCAGCAGAAGGTCGGCTACCTCATCCGCCTGGAACCGGGCGTGCAGAAGCCCGACGAGACGCTGGCGCTGGCCTCCGGCTCCTGCCGCGATTCCGGCTGGCTGCTGGTGCAGATCCTGCGCCGGCTCGGCCTCGCCGCGCGCTTCGTCTCCGGCTACCTCATCCAGCTCAAGCCCGACGTGAAGGCGCTGGACGGGCCGACCGGCACCGAGGTCGACTTCACCGACCTGCACGCCTGGTGCGAGGTCTACCTGCCCGGCGCGGGCTGGATCGGCCTCGACCCCACTTCGGGCCTTCTGTGCGGCGAGAGCCACCTGCCGCTCTGCGCCACCCCGAACTACACCTCTGCCGCCGCCATCACCGGCGGCTACACGGCCACCGAGGACACCAAGACCGAGTTCGACTTCATCATGCGCGTGACGCGCGTGGCGGAGAAGCCGCGGGTCACGCTGCCCTTCTCGGATGATGCCTGGGCGGCGCTGGACGCGCTCGGCGACAAGGTCGACGCCGATCTCGCGGCGCAGGATGTCCGCCTCACCATGGGCGGCGAGCCGACCTTCATCTCGATCGACGACTACCAGGGCGCGGAGTGGAACACCTCCGCCGTCGGGCCCACCAAGCGCATGCGCGCCGACGACCTGATCCGCCGCCTGCGCCGGCGCTTCGCCCCCGGCGGCATGATGCATTACGGCCAGGGCAAGTGGTATCCCGGCGAGAGCCTGCCGCGCTGGACCTTCTCGCTCTACTGGCGCAAGGACGGTCGGCCGATCTGGCGCGATCCCAACCTGATCGCCACCGAGAATCTTGCCGGCGCGGGGCCGGAGGAGGCGCGCGTCTTCACCGAGGGCCTCGCCGAGCGCCTCGGCCTCGCGCCGGGCTATGTCGAACCCGCCTATGAGGATCCCGCCCACTGGATCCTCAAGGAGGGCGACCTGCCGGTGAATGTGGACCCGCTCGATTCCAAGCTGGAGAGCCCGGAGGACCGTGCGCGGATCGCCCGCGTGTTCGAGCGCGGCCTTGGCCGGCCGACCGGCTATGTGCTGCCGGTGCAGCGCTGGCAGGCGCGGGCGCAACGCGGCTGGGTCAGCGAGAAATGGCGCTTCCGCCGCGGCAAGCTGTTCCTCATGCCGGGCGATTCGCCGGTCGGCTTCCGCCTGCCGCTGGCCGCGCTGCCCTGGGTGCCGCCCGCGGCGTACCCTTACGTCAATCCCGCCGACCCCATGACGATCACCGGCGAGTTGCCGGATGTCGAGACGCTGCACCAGCTCTATCGCCGCACCTCGACCGAGGACGGCCATACCGAGCAGGTCGACCAGGTGCTGACCGGCACCGGGGCGGTGCGCACGGCGCTGACGATCGAGCCGCGCGATGGCCGGCTCTGCGTATTCATGCCGCCGACCGAGCGACTGGAAGACTATCTCGAACTGCTCGCCGCCATCGAGGTGACGGCGGGCGACCTCGGTATGCCGGTGCATATCGAGGGCTATACGCCCCCGGTCGATCCGCGGCTCAATGTCATCCGCGTCGCGCCCGATCCCGGCGTGATCGAGGTGAACGTGCATCCGGCCGCGAACTGGAAGACCTGCGTCGAGATCACCCGCGACCTCTATGAGGAAGCGCGGCTGTCGCGGCTCGGCACCGAGAAGTTCATGGTGGACGGGCGCCACACCGGCACGGGCGGCGGCAATCATGTGGTGGTGGGCGGCGCCACTCCGGCGGACAGCCCGTTCCTGCGCCGGCCCGACCTGCTCAAGAGCCTGGTGACCTACTGGCAGCGACACCCATCGCTGTCCTTCCTGTTCTCGGGTCTGTTCATCGGTCCGACCAGCCAGGCGCCGCGCATCGACGAGGCACGGCACGATTCGCTTTATGAGCTCGAAATCGCCATGGCCAACGTGCCGGCGCCGGGCAAGGGGCAGACGCCCCCTCCCTGGCTGGTCGACCGGCTGTTCCGCAATCTGCTGACCGACGTCACCGGCAACACCCATCGCTCGGAAATCTGCATCGACAAGCTGTTCTCGCCGGACGGGCCGACCGGCCGACTGGGCCTGGTCGAATTCCGCTCCTTCGAGATGCCGCCGGACTGGCGCATGAGCCTCGCCCAGCAATTGCTGCTGCGCGCGCTCATCGCCTGGTTCTGGCGCGAGCCGCAGGAGGGCTCGCTGGCCCGCTGGGGCACGGCGCTGCACGACCGTTTCATGCTGCCGCATTATGTGTGGGCCGATTTCCTCGATGTGCTGCACGATCTCGGCCGCGCCGGCTACCGGGTCGATCCGAGCTGGTTCGAGGCGCAGCGTGAGTTCCGCTTCCCCTATTTCGGCCAGGTCGAGCATGGCGGCGTGACGCTGGAACTGCGCCAGGCGCTGGAGCCGTGGCATGTGCTGGGCGAGGAAGGGGCGGTCGGCGGCACGGTGCGCTTCGTCGATTCCTCGGTCGAGCGCCTGCAGGTGAAGGTGGAGGGGCTGAACCCGATCCGCCACATCATCACCTGCAACGGCCGGCGCCTGCCGCTGGGGCCCACCGGGCGGTTCAGCGAGTTCGTCGCCGGCGTGCGCTTCAAGGCGTGGCAGCCCGCCTCGGGCCTGCACCCCACCATTCCGGTGCACGCGCCGCTGACTTTCGACATCGTCGACCTGTGGTCCAACCGCTCGCTGGGCGGCTGTGTCTACCATGTGGCGCATCCGGGCGGGCGGAACTACGACACGTTCCCGGTGAATTCCTACGAGGCGCAGGCGCGCCGTCTGGCGCGCTTCCAGGATTATGGCCACACGCCGGGCTATCTGTTCGTGCCGCCCGAGGAGCCGTCGTCGGAATTCCCGGCCACGCTCGACCTCCGACGACCGGCCCGGGTCTGACCCGGGCGATGGAGGGAGCCCGCGCGCATCGAGTGGTGGACCGCGACGCCGGCGCGGTCACGAGCGGGTTGCCTCGGTGGGTCTCGGGCGCGCATAGAGGTCGGCATGCCCAGACGCAGTGAGCCACAGGCGCGCACACGCCGCTTCGAGGAAGAGGCGGTCGAGGCGCTGTTGGCGGGGTACAAGACGCTGCCTGGCGTGCATGACGAACTCGTGGATGCCGAGGGGCACCCGCGCGCGCACTGGCATTCCATGCTCGCGGCGCTCGCCGAGATGGGCGTGGAGGAGGTCAATCGGCGCTTCCAGGCGGCTGACCGGCACCTCTACCGCTCCGGCGTGTTCTACCGCGTCTATGACGATCCCAATGGCGGCGAGCGTCCCTGGCCGCTGTCGCATCTGCCGCTCGTCATCGACGAGCGCGAATGGCAGGCGCTGGAGCGCGGCCTGATCCAGCGCGCCCAGCTGGTCGAGGGCGTGCTGGCGGATATCTATGGCGATGGCCAGCTGGTGCGCTCGGGCGCGCTGCCGGCCGCCGCCATCGCCGGCTCACCGGATTTCCTGCGCCCGATGGTCGGCGTCGACCCGAATGGCGGCACTTTCCTGCGCATCTATGCCGCCGATGTCGGGCGCGGCCCGGACGGGAGCTGGTGGGTGGTGTCGGACCGCACCCAGTCGCCGTCCGGCGCGGGCTATGCGTTGGAGAACCGCATCGCCATCGGCCGCGCGCTGCCCGATCTCGCCCGTTCGCTGAACGTGGTGCGGCTGGCGAGCTACTTCCAGGCGATGCGGGCCGGGCTGACACGGCTGGACCGCTCGGGCGAGGGGCGGGTGGGGCTGCTCACGCCCGGCCCGCTGAACGAGACCTATTTCGAGCACGCCTATCTCGCGCGCTATCTCGGCTTCGTGCTGCTGGAGGGCGAGGACCTCACGGTGCGCGACAATGTGGTGTTCGTGCGCACGGTGGCCGGCCTGAAGCGGGTGGACGTGCTGCTGCGCCGCCTCGATTCCGATTATGCCGACCCGCTGGAGCTCAATTCGCGCTCGCGGCTCGGCATTCCCGGGCTGGTGCAGGCCATCCGCTCCGGCGGGGTGGCGGTGGTGAACGCCGTCGGCGTCGGCGTGGTGGAGGCGCCCGCGCTGATGGGCTTCCTGCCCAAGCTCGGCCAGCGCGTGCTGGGCGAGGCGCCGATCCTGCCCAATGTCGCGACCTGGTGGTGCGGCCAGAAGGCCGAGCGCGAACGCGTGCTCGACAGTTTCGAGGACCTCGTCATCTCGCCGGCCTTCCAGCGCACGCTGCCCGGCCTGCTCGACAAGGGCTCGGTGATCGGCGCCGATCTCGACCGCGCCCACCGTGCCCGCATCAAGGCGGCGATCCGCACGCGCGGGGTGGACTTCGTCGGCCAGGAGGCGGCGCGCCTGTCCACCATGCCGGTCTGGTGCAACGGCAAGCTGCAGCCGCGCCCGTTCATCCTGCGCATTTTCCTCACCGCGACCGAGACCGGCTGGAAGGTGATGCCCGGCGGTTTCTGCCGGGTGTCCGACAGCCTGGACGCGCGCGCCGTCACCATGCAGAGCGGCGGGCGCTCGACGGATGTGTGGGTGCTCGACGCTGGCCCGACCGAGCAAACCTCGCTGCTGCCAGCGGTGGACCGGGTGGAGATCAAGCGCCAGACCGGCCCGCTGCCGAGCCGGGCGGCGGATAATTTCTTCTGGCTCGGGCGCTATATCGAGCGGGCCGAGACGACGCTGCGGCTGCTGCGCACGCTGATGGGCCGGCTGTCCTCCTCGCTGGAGGGCGGGGGATCCTCGCTCGGCGGGCTGGTGAGCCTGCTGCAGCTCTGGGGCGCGATGCCGGCGGATCTCGCCACCACCAAGCCGGCGCGGCATGCGCTGGCCGCCCTGACGCGCCGCGACCTTAACGGTTCTCTGCCCAACATCATCGAGGCGGCGCGCCATACCGCCTCGGTCATTCGCGACCGCCTGTCGCCGGATGCCTGGCGCACGCTCGCCGACCTCTCGCTGATGATGGCCGAGCCGGTGCCCGCCGCCACCGCCGAGCCGGACGCCTATGAGCGTTCCGACCGCGCGCTCCGGGCGCTCGCCGCCTTTTCCGGCCTCGCCTCGGAAAACATGAACCGGCTTGCCGGCTGGCGCTTCCTCGATCTCGGCCGGCGCATCGAGCGGGCCATCGCCACCTGCCGCTTCGCCCGCACGCTGGCCGGCGAAGCGCCCACCGCCGGCGCGCTCGATGTGCTGCTGGAACTGTGCGACAGCCAGATCACCTACCGCTCGCGCTATGTGATGGTGGAGAGCCGCGCGCCGGTGCTCGACCTGGTGCTGCTGGAATCGGTCAATCCACGCTCGCTGGCCTACCAGATCGACGCCATCATGGCGCATCTCGACCAGTTGCCGGGTCATCTGGGGGATGAGCCGCCCCCGCCGGAAGAGCGGCTCGCCGCCCGCCTCGTCGCCTCGATGAGGGCGTTCGACGCGCTCGACTTCGACGACGCGCGCCTGCGCGAGATCGAAGGCCAGCTGATGGAACTGTCGAACGACGTCGCCGAGCGTTATTTCATCCATCGCCAGCCGGTGGAAACACCGTGGGATCTGGTGTCGTGAGGCGGGCGCCATGATCTACGACATTCACCAGACCACGGCCTATTCCTATGCCCATGCCGTGCCGGTCGCCCGCCATGTGGTGCGCATGGTCCCGGTCGCCCGGCCGGGCCAGCGGGTGGTGGCGAGCCATTTCGCGGTCGAGCCCGAGCCGGTGGAGTGGATCGAAACGCGCGATTTCTTCGGCAATACGGTGGTGCATATCCGCATCGAGACGCCGCATACCCAATTCCGGGTGCGCACGCGGGCTCGGGTGGAGGTGACGGCGGGGCCGGCGCTCGATCCCGCCGCTTCGCCGGCCTGGGAGGCGGTGCGCGAGGCGGCCTCGTCCTGCCTCGATCCCGGCCCGAACTCGCCGGCGCACCACATGTTTCCCAGCCCTGCCGTGCCGCTGAGCCCGGCCATTACCGACTGGACCGCGAAGAGCTTCCCGGCCGGCCGGCCGATGCTGGCCGGCGCCATCGACCTGATGCGCCGGATCTACGCCGACTTCACCTACGATCCGCGCGCGACGGACGTCACCACGCCGGCGCTGGAGGCGTTCAACCTGCGGGCCGGCGTGTGCCAGGACTTCGCCCATATCATGATCGCCGGGCTGCGCGGGCTCGGGCTGCCGGCCGCCTATGTCTCGGGCTTCCTGCGCACCGAGCCGCCGCCCGGCAAGGAGCGGCTGCAGGGCGCGGACGCGACCCATGCCTGGGTGTCGGTGTGGTGCGGGGAAGAGGATGGCTGGCAGGGGCTCGATCCGACCAATGCGCTGATCGTGGCGACCGACCATGTCGTGCTGGCCAATGGCCGCGATTATAGCGACGTGGCGCCGATCGGCGGCGTGCTGATCGGCTCGGGCAAGCAGAAGCTCTCGGTCGAGGTCGACGTCATCCCGATGCCCGATGCCTCGCCCGCCCGAGAGCCCGAGCCGGACTGACGTGCCGGACTGACGTGCCGGACTGACGTGCCGGACCGATGCGCCGTCGCGACAGGACCGGCCGGGCGGGTTAGGAACAACGCTCGCGTCGCCACGCGATTCGGCGCGGGGATCAACGGGGGCACCACCGACCCATGACCGAGGCCGTCAAGGATGCCGCCCCCGTGCGGGGCCCCGATGCCGAGGACGGCTTCCTCGCCAGCCTCGCGGTTTATCTGCGCCCGCGTGTGCTCATCGTCATCCTGCTCGGCTTTTCCTCCGGCCTGCCGCTGGCGCTTTCCGGTGCGACGCTGACCATCTGGATGGCGGAAGCCAAGGTGAACCTCACCACGATCGGCCTGTTCGCGCTGGTCGGCGTTCCCTACAATTTCAAGTTCATCTGGGCGCCGCTGGTCGATGCGCTGGACGTGCCGCTGCTCGGGCGCTGGCTGGGGCGGCGGCGTGGCTGGCTGGTGTTCACGCAAGGTTTGCTGGCGCTCGCCGTGGTGTGGCTGGGCTTCCAGGACCCGGTATTGTCGCCCTGGCATGTCGCGCTCGGCGCTTTCCTCGTCGCCTGCGCCTCGGCGACGCAGGATATCGTGGTCGATGCCTTCCGCGTGGAGAGCCTGGAGACGCGCGAGCAGGCGGCCGGCATGGCCGGCTATGTCGCGGCCTATCGCGTGGGCATGCTGGCTTCGGGCGCCGGCGTGGTGCTGCTGGTCGCGTGGTTCGAGACGATCGGCGTCGCGCGGGCGAATGTGTGGGCCTATGGCTACATCGCCGCCGCGCTGATGGTGAGCGTCGGCTTCATCGCCACGCTACTGGCCAAGGAGCCGGCGGGCGGGCCGGTGAGTTCCAATGATGTGGGCGTGTTCGCGCGCATCGGCGAGACGGCGGTCGGCGCCTTCGGCGAGTTCTTCTCGCGCCGCAGCGCGGTGGCCGTGCTCGGCTTCGTGGTGTTCTTCAAGTTCTGCGATGCCTTTGCCGGGGTTCTGACCGGCGCCTTCGTCATCGATATCGGCTTCGACAAGGCGGCCTATGCCGGCATCGTCAAGGGCGTGGGCTTCGCCGCCGCGCTGCTTGGCGGCTTCGCCGGCGGGATGATCGCCCGCGCGCTGCCGCTGGTGACGAGCCTGTGGATCGCCGGCATCCTGCAGATGGCGTCGAACCTCGTGTTTTCCTGGCAGGCGTGGATGGGGGTGGATCTCGGCGCGCTGACGCTGACCATCATCATCGAGAATTTCACCGGCGCGATCGGCACGGTGATCTTCGTCGCCTATATCTCCGCGCTGTGCGGCGACCGGGCGCACACCGCCACGCAATATGCGCTTCTCACCGCGCTGGCGGCGGTGGGGCGCACCTTCCTGGCCTCCACCGCCGGTTTCGTGGCGGCGCAGACGGGGTGGATGGTGTTCTTCGCCGTGACCGCGCTGGCCGCCCTGCCGGGGCTCGGCATCCTCGCCTATCTGCAGGCGCGCGGGCATTTTCGCGAGCTGGCGGCGCGCAAACCCTGAGAGGATCAGAGGCTGGTGCGCGACTTGATGGCCGCCGACAGCGTGCCCTCGTCGAGATATTCCAGCTCGCCGCCCACCGGCACGCCATGGGCGAGGCGGGTAACGCGCACACCGCAATCGCGCAGCAGCTCGGTGATGTAATGGGCGGTGGTCTGCCCGTCGACGGTGGCGCCCAGCGCCAGCAGCACTTCCTGCACCGTGCCGTCATGGGCGCGGGCGATGAGCGAGGCGAGGTTGAGATCGTCCGGCCCGATGCCGTCGAGTGGGGAAAGTGTGCCGCCCAGCACGTGGTAGCGCGCGTTCAGCGCGCCGGCCCGCTCCAGCGCCCAGAGATCGGAGACGTCGGCGACGACGATGAGGAGATTGGGATCGCGCGTCACGTCGGTGCAGATCGAGCAGGGGTCGCGCACGTCGATATTGCCGCAGACCCGGCAGGTCGCGATCTTGCCGAGCACATCCTCGAAGGCGCTCGCCAGCGGGCCCATCAATTGCTCGCGCTTCTTGATGAGGTGCAGCGCCGCCCGCCGCGCGGAGCGGGGCCCGAGCCCCGGCACGCGGGCGAGAAGCTGGATCAGGCGTTCGATCTCGGGACCGGCAACGGCACGGGGCATGGCGTCCTCACGGCCGGCAGGCGCGCCGGCGGAATGTGCCGGTCTAGCGCAGCCTGCCGCGCCGCGCCACGGGCGGAGCCGTGCGCCGCGATCACATCGGCGCCTATCGGGTCGAGGGCGTCGCATCGATGGCGATCCTCGGCAGGGATCGCTTCCGCGGGGACCGCTTCGGCAGCATTCACATCGGCGCGGCGGCCATCCGGTTTCGCTCGACACCCGGGAGGGGGGTTGCTAACCGGGAATGGCACGTGATGCCGCTGGGGGAGCCCCGATGCCGACGACGAAAGCCGCCGCCCTTTCCTTTCTCCCGATCGCCGGGCTCGGCCTGGCGCTGGCGGCAACGCCCGCCGCCGCCGCCGAGGGCATGGGGCTGGACGGGGCCAGCCTGTCGCTGCTGTGGGCTATTCCCTTCGTTGGCATGCTGCTGTCGATCGCCGTGATTCCGCTGGTGGCCGGGCATTTCTGGCACCACCATTATGGCAAGGTCGCGCTGTTCTGGGCGCTCACCCTCCTCGTGCCGTTCATCGCCTTCCAGGGCGCCGGGCTTGCCGTCTACGAGCTCGCGCATGCGGGGCTGCTGGAATATATCCCCTTCATCATCCTGCTGTTCTCGCTGTTCACCATTTCCGGCGGCATCCTGCTGACCGGCAATCTGAAGGGCAGCCCGGCGGTGAATACCAGCCTGCTCGCCATCGGCACGGTGCTGGCGAGCGTTATCGGCACCACCGGGGCCTCCATGGTGCTCATCCGCCCGCTGCTGCGTGCCAATGACGAGCGGCGCTACAATGTGCATACGGTGGTGTTCTTCATCTTCCTCGTGTCGAATATCGGGGGCTCGCTCACCCCGCTCGGCGATCCGCCGCTATTTCTCGGCTTCCTGAAGGGGGTCGATTTCTTCTGGACCACGCAGCACCTGTTCCACGACACGGCGGTGGTGGCGGTGATCCTGCTCGTGGCCTTCTACCTGCTGGATCGCCATTTCTACGGGCGGGAGGATAACCTGCCGGCCAAGCTCGACCCGACACCGGGCGACGAGCGGCTGGGGCTGCGGGGCTTGCGCAACCTGCCGCTGCTGGGCGGGGTGATCGCCGCCATCCTGATGAGCGCGCTGTGGAAGCCGGGCATCGAGTTCAATGTGCTCGGCACCCATGTGCCGCTGCCCTCGGTGGCGCGCGATGTGGCGCTCGTGCTGCTCGCCCTGGTCTCGCTCAAGATCACGCCGGCCTTCATTCGCGAGCGCAACGGCTTCGACTGGGAGCCGATCCGCGAGGTGGCCAAGCTGTTCGCGGCAATCTTCTTCACCATCATCCCGGTCATCGCCATCCTGAAGGCGGGGGCGGACGGAGCGCTGTCGCCGCTGGTCGCCCTCGTCACCGAGCCGGGGGGCGAGCCGTTCAATGCCGGCTATTTCTGGATGACCGGCCTGCTCTCCGGCTTCCTCGACAACGCGCCGACCTATCTCGTGTTCTTCAATCTGGCGGGAGGCGATCCGGCCGAACTGATGACGACCCACGCGGTGACGCTGGAAGCGATCTCCGCCGGCGCGGTGTTCATGGGCGCGCTCACCTATATCGGCAACGCGCCGAACTTCATGGTGCTGGCCATCGCCAAGAGCCGCGGCGTCGCGATGCCGAGCTTCTTCGGCTACATGGCGTGGTCGGGCATCTTCCTGTTGCCGTGCTTCGCGCTGCTGACCTGGCTCTATTTCCTCTGAAGCCTCGGCGAGCCGGCTTTCTTCCGAGACGTACGCCCGGGTGCCTCCCCCTCGCGGAGAAGGCACCCGGCAAGGGCTACTCGGCGGCGATCGCCATGCCGGGCTGGGCGTGGCGGACCTCATCGTCGACCGCGTTCTCGAAGCGGGCGAAATTGTCGCTGAACAGGCTGACCAGGCGGCGGGCGGTCATGGCGTAATCCATGCGGCTGGCCCAGCCGCGCGCGGGATCGAGCAGGCGGCTGTCGACGCCCTCGACCGCCATGGGCACGGCGAAGCCGAAATGCGGGTCGGTGCGCCATTCGGCTTCCATCAGGCGATCTTCCAGCACGGCGGCGACGAGGTGGCGCGTCACCTCGATGGGCATGCGCCGGCCGGTGCCGGCCTTGCCGCCGGTCCAGCCGGTATTGACCATCCAGCATTCCACATCCCGCGCGCCGATCAGTTCGCGCAGCTGCCGACCATAGGTGGAGGGATGGCGCAGCAGCAGGGAGCCGGAGAAGCCGGCGGAGAACCGCACCTCGGGCTCGGCGGCATCGGTCGGCCCGGCCGTATAGCCGGAGAGGAAATGATAGAGCGCCTGCGCCGGGGTCAGCCGGGCGAGCGGCGGCAGTACGCCATGGGGATCCTGCACCAGCAGGAAGAGATGGCGCGGCGCGGCGCCGCGCGCCTCGGGCGCGGCATGGGGAAGTGCGGCGAGGGGGAACACCGCCCGTGCGCCTTCCGCCCGCGCGGGGGCATCGAACATGGGCAGCCGGGTGTCGCCATCCAGCGCCACATTCTCCAGCACCGCGCCGAACTGGTGGGCGGCGGCGGCAAGCGCGGGTTCCGCCGCAGCGAGGCCCTCCGTGCGGACGCAGCAGCCGTTTTCCACATTGAAGACGCCGGTGCGGCTCCAGCCGGTTTCGTCATCGCCGATCAGCAGGCGCGTGGCGTCGGCGGCGAGGGCGGTCTTGCCGGCGCCGCTCTCGCCGATGAACAACGCGACGTCACCCGCCTCGCCCATGTTGGCGGCGGCATGCAGCGGCAGAACGCCGCGCGCGGGCAGGGTGTAGGTCAGCACGCTGAAGATTGCCTTGGCCATCTCGCCGGCGTGCAGCGTCCCGCCGATCAGCACCAGGCCGCCTGCGAGGTCGCAGGCAATCACCGTGCGCGAGCGCACGCCGTGGCGATCCGGCTCGGTCCTGAAGCTCGGCAGGCATAGCACGGTGAGTTCGGGCACGAATGTGGCGAGTTCGGCGCTGTCGGGCCGGTGCAGCAGGTCAAGGATGAACAGCGCCTGCCAGGCGTGCTCGGTGAAAACGCGCACGGGGGTGCGGAAGGCGGGATCGGCGCCTGCTTCGAGGTCCTGCGCGAAAAGGGTGCGCCCGCCGGCATGAGCGAGGGCATCCGCCTTCAGCTGCTCGAAGGTCTCGCGTGTGAGAGCGTTGACATTGTCCCACCACACATCGGCTTCGCTGGCCTCGTCGCGCACGATGAAGCGATCCTCCGGGCTTCGCCCGGCCGGCGCACCGCTATCGGCGACCAGCGCGCCGAAGGCGGACATGTGGCTTTCGCCACGGGCGATGGAGCGTTCGCACAGCGCGGCCTCCGCCAGATTCCAGAAGACTTTGCCGGTGCCGGCGAGGCCGATGGCCTCGATGCCGTGCTGCTCGTTGCGTGTGCCGGTCTGGTGCAAGGTCGGCTCCTCCTGACGCGTGACAAACGGGGGGCAGGATCGGTGCCCATGCCGACGTTGTGCCCGCCCATCCCGGTCAAATCTGTGACAAAACCGGGCCGAACCCATGACGGCGGATTCCAGTGGGCAGCGTCCCGTGATAAACTATTGAGCCGAATCAATCGTTACGCCGCGCGCCGCGCTGGCCAGTTCCACCAAAATTTCTCTCATGTCCCGCGCCGTGGTGACGCGGCGGGGGAAGGTGAGGCGCTTGAGTTCGGTTCCCGCCATCAGATCGCAGCCTTCCGGGTCGATGCCGACGATCCGCCACTCGCCCGGCCCGGCTCCCGCAAGGTGCAGCGCATAGAGGCCGATCGCATCCCGGTGGTCGGCGTTCATATGGGCGATGGCGCCCTCTTCCGCGGCGAGGAGTTCGCCGGCATCCGACACATCGGTCATGAGCCCGTCGCGCTCCACATCGGCAATGCGCCCGAAGCCGGCCACCAGATGCGCGCTGTCGGGGGCGATGCGGTAGAAGGCGAAATCGGCGAAGCCCGCGAAACCGGCGGCCTCCGCGTGGCGGGCGAGGAAGCGGCGGCGCGCCGTGGCGATCGCCGCCTCATCGTCGAGGCGGGCGATGGTGCCCTTCAGGCTCGCCCGCGCGCCTTGCAGTTCGTCCCCCAGCCGGCGCTCGTCCACCAGCAGGCAGACCCGCGTGTCGCGCGCGAGATTGTGCGTGTGGCGCGCGAGGCCGGAGAGCAGCAGCAGCGGCGCGCCGTCGGGCAGGGTGGAGACCTGGACCAGCGACACATAGGGCGCGCCGTCCGCGTCGAGCGTGGCCAGCGCCGCGATGCGCGCCTGGCGGATCAGCCGCCGCGTGGCGCCGGCGGGGTCGAACGCTTCGGTTGCGGAAAGGGGGGTGTTCATGCTTTCTGCCCTCGCCCAAGATTTGGCCGTCAAACCTTGGCTGAGGTGACTCCGCAAGGTCCCTGACGTCAAGGCGCGCAGGCGGTATTGGCTATGTCTCTCG
The DNA here is from genome assembly GCF_014195655.1 of Ancylobacter tetraedralis. Lineage (GTDB taxonomy): Bacteria > Pseudomonadota > Alphaproteobacteria > Rhizobiales > Xanthobacteraceae > Ancylobacter > Ancylobacter tetraedralis. The sequence goes on along the minus strand of NZ_JACICD010000008.1, from coordinate 173,191 downwards.
AAACGCGCTAATTTCTGTTGAATCGATTTGCGTGTCACATTATGGCCACGCCCGCACGGTTCACCGCATACTGCGCAAGAAGCTGCCGAACAGGAAAGAGTGCAGATGCCGACCATCGCCCTCGTCGACGACGACCGCAACATCCTGACGTCCGTGTCGATAGCACTGGAATCCGAAGGCTACCGGATCCAGACCTACACGGATGGCGCGACGGCGCTGGACGGTTTCAAGACGAACCCGCCCGATCTCGCCATCTTCGATATCAAGATGCCGCGCATGGACGGGATGGAACTGCTGCGCCGGCTGCGCCAGAAGAGCGACATGCCGGTCATCTTCCTCACGTCGAAGGATGACGAGATCGACGAATTGTTCGGCCTCAAGATGGGCGCCGACGATTTCATCAAGAAGCCGTTCTCCCAGCGCCTGCTGGTCGAGCGGGTCAAGGCCGTGCTGCGCCGCGTGGCACCGAAGGACGGCGCGCTGCCGCGCGAGACCGACAGCGCCAAGGTGCTGGAGCGTGGGCTGCTGCGCATGGACCCGGAGCGCCATACCTGCACCTGGAAGGGCGAGAACGTAACGCTGACCGTCACCGAGTTCCTCATCCTGCAGGCGCTGGCCACACGGCCCGGCGTGGTGAAGAGCCGCAACGCGCTGATGGACGCGGCCTATGACGACCAGGTCTATGTCGACGACCGCACCATCGACAGCCACATCAAGCGGCTGCGCAAGAAGTTCAAGGTGACGGACGACAATTTCGAGATGATCGAGACGCTGTACGGCGTCGGCTATCGCTTCAAGGAGTAGCGGCTCCTTGCTCGATACCCCATCCTCCCGGACCCCGGCCGACAGCGAGGATTTCCTCGACGAGGCCGAATCCGTGGAAGAGGCCGCGCCGAAGGGTGCGCGCGGGCGCTTTGCCGGGATTCTCGGGGCGTTCCGGCGGCTGCGCAACTTCGTCGCCTTCCAGAGCTTTTCCAGCCTGACCCGACGCATCGTGCTGCTGAATCTGGCGGGCATGGTGGCGCTGGTCTCCGGTATTCTCTACCTCTCCGAATTCCGAGCCGGCCTGATCGATGCCCGCGTGCAGAGCCTTCTGGTGCAGGGCGAGATCATCGCCGCCGCCATTGCCGGTTCGGCGCAGGTCGAGACCAACGCCATCACCATCGACCCCGAGCGGCTCCTGGAGCTTCAGGCCGGCGAGAGCTATGGGCCGGGGGAAGAGGGCTTCGCGCCGCTGGAATTTCCCATCAATCCCGAGCGCGTCGCCCAGGTGCTCAAGCGCCTCGTCGAGCCGACCGGCACCAATGCCCGCATCTATGACCGCGACGGCGGGCTGCTGCTGGATTCCCGCTCGCTCTATTCCAAGGGCGAGATCCTCCGCTTCGAGATGGCCCCGCCGACCGAGCGCCGGCCGAACTGGTTCGAGAAGACCTGGAACCGGCTGAGGCTCTGGTTCGAGCGTGGCGACCTGCCGCTCTACAAGGATCTCGGCCCCAATAACGGCAAGGGCTATGCCGAGGTCGCGGACGCCCTGAAGGGGCGCAACGCCTATTCGGTGCAGGTGAACGAGCGCGGGCAGGTCATCGTCTCGGTGGCGGTGCCGGTCCAGCGTTTCCGCGCCATTCTCGGCGCATTGCTGCTCTCCACCCATAGCGGGGAGATCGAGGAGGCGGTGACGGCCGAGCGCCTCGTCATCGTGCGCGTCTTCCTCGTCGCCATGGCGGTGATGATGATGCTCTCGCTGCTGCTCGCCGGCACTATTGCCGGTCCGGTGCGCCGTCTGGCGGATGCCGCCGAGCGGGTCCGCCGGCGGACCCGCTCGCGCGTCGAGATCCCCGATTTCACCGGTCGCTCCGACGAGATCGGCCATCTCTCCGGCGCGCTGCGCGACATGACGGACACGCTCTACTCGCGCATCGAGGCCATCGAGAGCTTCGCGGCGGACGTCTCGCACGAGCTCAAGAACCCGCTCACCTCCCTGCGCTCGGCGGTGGAAACGCTGCCGCTGGCCCGCAACGACGTTTCGCGCGGGCGGCTGATGGAAGTCATCCAGCACGATGTGAAGCGGCTGGACCGGCTGATCACCGACATTTCCGATGCCTCGCGACTCGATGCCGAACTGCAGCGGCAGGAGGCCGCGCCGGTCGATCTGACGCGGCTGCTCGGCACCGTCACCAGCGTGCACAACGATGTGGTGCGTGGCGACGGCGTGAGCGTCACGCTCGCCTTCGAGCACGCCGCGGGCACGAGCGGGCCCTTCATCGTGCCGGGACACGATTCCCGGCTCGGGCAGGTCATCAACAACCTGATCGACAATGCCCGCTCCTTCTCCCCGAAGGGGGGCGAGGTGCGCGTGACCTGCCGCCGGCTCAAGGATGCCGTCGAGATCATCGTCGACGATGACGGGCCGGGCATTCCCCCGCATGCGCTCTCGCGTATCTTCGAGCGCTTCTATACCGACCGGCCGGAAGAGCAGGGCTTCGGCCAGAATTCCGGGCTTGGGCTGTCCATCTCGCGGCAGATCGTCGAGGCCCATGGCGGGCGGATCTGGGCGGAAAGCCGGTTGGCGGACCCGGCGAAGGCGAAGGCGAAACCGCGCAAGGCCCGGCCGAAGGCGGATGACGGGGAGGAGCGGCGCGAGGCGCCCGCCGCACCGCGCGTCGCCGGCGCCCGCTTCATCGTGCGGCTGCCGGCGGTGTGAGCATGAGCGCGCCGACCGTCCATGCCTCCTGCGTCAGCGTCGGCGGGCGGGGCGTGCTGCTGCGTGGGGCCTCCGGGGCGGGCAAGTCGCATCTTGCCTTCGCTCTCATCCTCGCGGGCGGCGCGGGGCGGGTGCCGCCGGTGAGGCTGGTAGCCGACGATCGGGTGCGGCTGGAGACCCGCGCCGGCGGGCTGGTCGCATCGGCGCCGCATGGCCTCGCCGGCCTCCTCGAGGTGCGCGGCGCCGGGCTGCGCCGGCTGCCGTTCGAGGCGGAGACGGTGCTCGATCTGGTGGTCGATCTCGATGCGCCCGATGCCGCCCGCCTGCCGGAAGAGGCGGCCTGCCGCACGCGGATCGACGGTGTCGAACTGAGGAGGCTGCCGGTTCTCAAGGGGGGTGATCCGCTCCAGCAGGTGCTGGCCGTGCTGCTGACCGCGCCGTTTTCGGACATGCCGATCCCGTGAATATGCCGGCTATCCCCGCCGGCGGGTCTTGCTATTCGTGTGCGGTGCAACGATGATGTGCGCCCCGTGAAGGGCGCTGCCGGAACTGCCTCCCCCGGACGCCCCGCACAGCATGGATGCGTGCCGACGAACTGGTGCGGCGGAGCCGAATGATAGGTCTCGTACTCGTAACGCACGGACATCTTGCCAGCGAGTTCCGTGCTGCGCTGGAACACGTGATGGGACCGCAGTCCCAGATCGAATCGATCACCATTGGCCCGGACGACGATATCGAGCAGCGCCGCACGGACATCGTCGAGGCCGTCGGCGCGGTAAACAGCGGCGGCGGCGTGGTCATTCTCACCGACATGTTTGGCGGCACGCCCTCCAATCTCGCCATCTCGGTGATGACCGAGCCGGATATCGAGGTGCTCGCCGGTATCAACCTGCCCATGCTGGTCAAGCTCGCCACCGTGCGCGCCGAAGTGCCGCTGGCCGAGGCGGTGATGCAGGCGCAGGAGGCCGGGCGCAAATATATCAACGTCGCCAGCCGGGTCCTGGCCGGGAAATAGCCGCGTGACGACCGATCAGGCTATCCAGCGCGAGCTTTCCATCGTCAACAAGCGCGGCCTGCATGCGCGCGCGTCCGCCAAGTTCGTGCAGACCGTCGAGCGCTTCGACGCGGATGTGCGCGTGACGCGCTGCGGCGAGACCGTGAGCGGAACCTCCATCATGGGCCTCATGATGCTCGCCGCCGCGCCCGGCACCACCATTTTCGTGGAGGCTTCCGGCCGCCAGGCGGGCGCGGTGGTCGACGCGCTGGACGCGCTGGTGTCCGACCGCTTCGGCGAGGGCGAGTAGCGCTCAGTCGGCCGGCAACGCGGCGAGGATCGCCCGGCGCAGCGCGGCATTCGCCTCGTCCGACAGATGCACCTCGTCCGTGGCGAAGCGCGCGGGCAGAACCGCCGCGCCACCCGATAGCATCGCGTCCGCATCGATCACCGTGACGCCGGGGCCGGCCAGTGCGCGCAGGCGCACATTGGCGGCGGCGACGAGTTCCGCGACGCCCGCCGGCCAGATGGGCCAGCGGATGAGGCGAACCGCCGCCGGGCGGACGATGGTGAGCAGAACAACCTCGATGCCGGCGGCGCGCGCCTGCCGGACGAAATCGGTCAGGTTGGCGACCGTGGCGTCCAGCCCGGCGTGCGCCTGCCCGGGCAGGGCGGCGGCGGCGACGAGATCGTTGATTCCGGCAAACAGCACCACCGCGCGCGGCGCGAGGCCCACCACGTCCTGTGCGATGCGGTAGCGCATCTGCGCCGTGGTCTCGCCGCTGATCGCCCGCTCGACCCGCTGCCATCCCTTGGGCGCATCAAGGCGCAGCTGCACGGCGCGGGAATCGCCGAAGATCACCAGCCGCGGCGTGCCCGCCTGCGGCAGCGCCGCATTGGCCTCCCGGAACACCCGGTCGAATACCGGCTCCAGCCGCAGGCGCGCGCGCTCCAGAAAAAAATAGTCGAGCCCGCGCCCCGCCAGCAGCACCGCCAGCGCCAGCCCGACGGCCATGAAAGCCAGCCCGCCAATGGCTATGCCGCTCGCCCGCATCGCCCGCCTTCTCATGCCTGACATAAAGACATCTTTATATCGTTATTGTATTCACCGATCCGGGCTGCTAAACCCGGCGCAATCCAACCGCCCGCAAGTTCCGCCTCAAGGCAGAAGGGACGCCGTTATGGCTATCGCCAGCGAATATATCGTCAAGGACATCAACCTCGCCGCTTTCGGCCGCAAGGAAATCGAGCTCGCCGAAACCGAGATGCCGGGGCTGATGGCCATCCGCGCGGAGTATGGCCCCTCGCAGCCGCTCAAGGGCGCGCGCATCGCCGGCTCGCTGCACATGACCATCCAGACGGCGGTGCTGATCGAGACGCTGAAGGCGCTGGGCGCGGATGTGCGCTGGGTCTCGTGCAACATCTTCTCGACCCAGGACCACGCCGCCGCCGCCATCGCCGCCGCCGGCACGCCGGTCTTCGCCTTCAAGGGCGAGACGCTCGTCGAATACTGGGACTACACCGCCAAGCTGTTCGACTGGCACGGTTCCAAGGAGGGCGAACTCCTGGTGCCGAACCTGATCCTCGACGATGGCGGTGATGCCACCATGCTGGTGCATTACGGCCTGCGCGCCGAGAATGGCGACACCGCCTTCCTCGACACGCCCGGCTCGGAGGAGGAGGAGATCTTCTTCGCCCTCATCAAGAAGCTGCTGGCCGAGAAGCCGAAGGGCTGGTTCGCCCATGTCGCGACCTCGATCAAGGGCGTGTCGGAAGAGACCACCACGGGCGTGCACCGCCTCTACAAGCTCGCCGAGCAGAACAAGCTGCTGTTCCCGGCGATCAACGTGAACGATTCGGTGACGAAGTCGAAGTTCGACAATCTCTATGGCTGCCGGGAATCGCTGGTGGACGCCATCCGTCGCGGCACCGACGTGATGCTGGCCGGAAAGGTGGCCTTCGTCGCCGGCTTCGGCGATGTCGGCAAGGGCTCCGCCGCCTCGCTGCGCCAGGCCGGCGCGCGCGTCATCGTCTCGGAAGTCGATCCGATCTGCGCCCTGCAGGCGTCGATGGAGGGCTATGAGGTCGCGACCATCGAGGATGCGTTCTCCCGCGCCGACATCTATGTCACCGCCACCGGCAACAAGGACATCATCACCGTCGACCACGTGCGGCAGATGAAGGACCGGGCCATCGTCTGCAACATCGGCCACTTCGACAACGAGATCCAGGTCGCGGGCCTCAAGAACTTCAAGTGGACCAACATCAAGCCGCAGGTGGACGAGATCGAGCTGCCCTCGGGCAATCGCATCATCCTCCTCTCGGAAGGCCGGCTGGTGAACCTCGGCAACGCCATGGGCCACCCCTCCTTCGTGATGTCGTCCTCCTTCTCCAACCAGACGCTGGCGCAGATCGAGCTGTGGGTGAACCCGGGCAAGTATGACCGCAAGGTGTACACGCTGCCGAAGTTCCTCGACGAGAAGGTCGCTGCGCTGCATCTCGACAAGCTGGGCGTGAAGCTCACCAAGCTGCGCCCCGAGCAGGCCGACTATATCGGCGTGCCGGTCGAGGGTCCGTTCAAGCCCGATCACTACCGCTATTGAGCGAGGGCCGACGCCTGCCGGCCTTTGTCGTTCGACCAAGGGACCGGCGACCAAGGGACCGGCGCCTGCCGGTCTTTTCTGCCGAGAATGCGCAAAGGCCGGGCATGTGCCCGGCCTTTGTCGTTGCGCGCCGCCGCGTGGCGAGGGCGATGGGATCAGTTGCTGGGCGGGTCGACCTTGATGCCGTTCGGGCCGAGCTTGATTTCCAGCGAGTTCTTGTCTTCTTCGTGCTGCTGATAGGCGTAGACGCCCACCGCGCCAAGCGCGACGAGCAGCACGGCAATGAGCGCATAGAGCGCATTCCGGTTCATGTCCCACATCCCTCCGAGGTAGTGGGTTAGGAACGTCGGGCGGCGCCGTTTGTTCCGCGCGGGCGCGTAACGCGCAGGGCCTCACATATCCTTCTGCATGAAGACGAGGTCGAGTCGCTGGCCGAACTTGGTGCCGATGCCGGGCATGAAGGCGGTCTGCACGAAGCCGAGCCGCGCGTGCAGAGCGATGGAGGGGGCATTGCCCGCGGTGATGCCGCCGATCATCACCTTCTTGCCGAGCGCGCGGGCCGGCTCGAACAGGGCGCCGACCAGCTGGCGGCCGATGCCCCGGCCCCGCGCCGCCTGCGCGACATAGACCGAATGCTCGACGCAGACGCGAAAGCCGTCGAACGGGCGGAAATCGCCGAAGCTCGCATAGCCCAGCACCTGCTCGCCCTCCGTCGCCACCACGATCGGATAGGATTTGGCGCGGCGATCCGTGAGCCAGGCGCGCCGGTTGGCGAGGTCGGTCGGCGTGTCGTTCCAGATCGCCGTCGAATTCAGCACCGCGTCATTGTAGATGGCGAGCACGCCGGGAAGGTCGTCTTCGTTTGCGGGGCGCAGGTCCATCATCATCTCCGTCGTCGCCGTGCCGTGCGGCGGTGTCTTGTCCGGCGCCAGTCCGGCGCCAGCGCCGCGGCCGCGCCGCATTTGGCCTTATAGTCCGATTTGGCGGTGCCGACGCTGGAATGCTGGCGGCGCCTGCCCATATCACATGAAGCGGGATAGCCGCCGAGGAGGAAAGACCCAAGAGATGAGTTCGACCGATCCGTTCGATCGCATGCGATTCACCGTTCGCCGGGTGAGCTGGTGGCAGGTGGCGATTGTCGTCGCCGTGGCGCTTGCCGTCGGCACCGCGCTGGCGTTGGTCGCGGCCAGCGTGTTCCTGGTGGTCTTCCCCGTCGTGGCCATCGCCGGGCTGGCCTACCGGCTGTTCGGCCGCCGTCCCTCCGCCCGTCGCGAAGACGGCCCCACCGTCATCGAGGCGGAATACCGCGTGCTCTCCCCCGAGGAGGCCGCGCGCGAGGCCGATCCGCGCTGGAGCCCGGACCGGCGCCTGCGCTGACGGCTATTTCTCGACGAAGGCCTTTTCGATCACGAAGTCGCCCGGCTCCGTGGTCGAGCCCTCCTCGAAGCCGCGCTCCTTGAGAATCACGCGCATGTCGTCGAGCAGTTGCGGTGAGCCGCACAGCATGACGCGGTCATCCTCGCGGGCGAGCGCGGGCAGGCCGAGATCGGCGAACAGCTTGCCCGAGGTGATGAGGTCCGTGATGCGCCCCTGATTGTGGAAGGGCTCGCGCGTCACGGTCGGGTAGTAGATCAGCTTTTCCAGCACCAGTTCGCCGAAGAACTCGTTATCGGGCAGTTCCTCCTCGATCAACTCGCGATAGGCGAGCTCGGCGACCGTGCGCACGCCGTGGACCAGGATGACCTTGTCGTAATTCTCGTAGGTCTCCGGATCCTTGATGAGGCTGAGGAAGGGGGCCAGCCCCGTGCCGGTGGCGAGCAGATAGAGCCGGCGCCCGGGCACCAGATAATCCACCAGCAGCGTGCCGGTTGGCTTGCGCCCGACAATCACCTCGTCGCCTACCTTCAGGTGCTGAAGCCGCGAGGTCAGCGGGCCGTTCGGCACCTTGATGGAGAAGAATTCCAGCGTTTCCTCGTAATTGGCGCTGGCGATGGAATAGGCGCGCAGCAGCGGCTTGCCCTCCACCTCGAGGCCGATCATCACGAACTGGCCGTTCTTGAAGCGCAGCGCCGGATCGCGCGTGGTGGTGAAGGTGAAGAGGTTGTCGGTCCAGTGATGGACGGATAGAACGCGCTCGCGGTGAAGATTGCTCATTTACAATCCATCTAAGTGAAAACTTCCAACAACCCGGAAGTCCATGTAATTCTCGGGTCCCGGTTTACTGCGCATTCTCGCCGCTGTCGACCCTTGCTTGCGGATGCCGGCGGGGACGATGCAGCATGAGCCGTGCCGGCAGGGCGGCCATGAGCAGGGTCAAAGGCGGGGCGAGGGGCGAGGGTAAAGGTCGATGTTCAGCCATATCATGGTCGGCGCGCGCGACATGGCGCGGATGACGGCGTTCTACGAGGCGGTGCTGGCGCCACTGGGGCTGGTGCGGGACTTCACCTATGAGGATACCGGGCCTGCGGGCGCCACGTGGATCGTGCCCGGCCGGCCCTGGCAGCAATTCTTCGTGCAGTTTCCGTTCAATGGTCTGCCGGCGACCTGGGGCAATGGAGCGCAGGTGAGCTTCGCCGCCCCCACGCCGCAGGCCGCCGCGGCGGCCTGGCAGGCGGCCATGGAGAATGGCGGCTTCGACGAGGGCGCTCCGGGTCTGCGCCCGCATTACGGGGCGGATTATTACGCCGCCTATTGCCGCGACCCGGAAGGCAACAAGCTGTGTTTCGCGCACACGGGGGAACTGGCGCGCTCGGGCATCGCCGCAGGAACGTGAACACGGCCGCGTGAGCGCTGCTGGATGCCGCGTGGCGTCAGGTTCAGCTGCCGGAGGAGGCCGCCGAATCCTGCTCGCGCTTGTGGCGGTACATGGCGAAATCCGCGCGCTTGACCACCTGTTCCAGTCGCTCGCCGGTGACGCTGGTCGCCATGCCCATGGAGAGCGAGAGCGTTGTGGCGGAATAGAACTGGTTGTTCACCCCGAGCAACTGTTCGATATTCTCCATCACCGCGAGGCCGCCGGCCGCGTCGGTGCCCGGCAGCAGCAGGGCGAATTCGTCGCCGCCGATCCGGGCGGCGCAATTGGGCCGGTCGATCGCCTTGGCGAGCACCTCGCCGGCCCGCCGCAGCAGCGTGTCGCCGGCAGCGTGGCCGAGCTGGTCGTTCACCACCTTCAGATCGTTGAGATCGACCATGATGACGGTGACGGGGAAGGGGCCCTTGCGCTCCAGCCGGTTCAGTTCGTCGGCATAGAAAGAGCGGTTGTAGAGTTTGGTGAGCACGTCATGCTTGCCGAGATACTCGAGATAGGCCTCGGCCTTCTTGCGCGCGGTGATGTCGGTCAGCGACACCTGCACCAGCGACCAGTCCTGTTCGTGGCCGGGCAGAACCGAAAACTGCAGATGGACGAAAAGCTCGTCCCCCGCCAGCGTGTAATTCACCACCTCGCGCTGGTGGAACAGCTTTCCGTTCCACAGGTCGATCAGCTGCTCGCGGAAATGGCGGTGCATGTCCTCGCGGAACACCAGCCCGATATTGGCGATGAGCTCGCCCTTGCTGGTTGCCCCGAACAGTTCCAGCGTGTGGCGGTTCACATCCACCACGCGCACCTCGCTGATGCAGCGCTCGACGAATTCGGGGTGGACGTCGGTGAACACCCGGAGGTCGGCGATGCCGCGCTGGCGCAGGTCGTCGATGAGCTGCTTGACGCTGGAGAAATCCTCCACCCACAGCGACACGGGGGAATGCTCGAAAAGCCCGCGGGCGTAGATTTCCGCCTGTGCGGCCTGGCGGCGGGCGGTCTCGCGCTCGGTGACGTCCTCGATCGACAGCAGGATGCGGCCGAGCGTGTTCTCATGGCCGGGCAGCACCGTGCCCTTGAGCTGGATATCGAGGCGCTGGCCGGACAGCGTGTAGTTGACCGTGTTGCTGACGAAGGTCGAGGAGCCGTTCCACAGCTGGCAAAGTTCGTCGACGAAGGTCTTCAGCATGTCGGCGCGGAACACCTTGGACAGGTTGGCGACAAGGTGTTCGAGGCTGTCGGCCTCATAGAGCGCGAGCGTGCGCTGGTTGACCTTCAGGACGCGGATGCACTCGGAGCATTGCTGCACCTTCTGCGGATGCGCGCGCAGGAAATCGCGCAGCGAGGTCACGCCCTCGTCGCGCCACGAATCGAACAGCGCCTTCAGCTCCGTATAGTCCTCGAGCCAGAGCGAGATCGGCGCCAGTTCGAACATCAGCGCGTCATCCCGGCGATCCGTCTCGGTGGGTGTCGCGATCTCGTGGTGGAGACGAAGCATGCTGCAACAAACCGTTTCTGTCGCGGTGCCCGGCAGGGACGGGGCCGTGAGGTCGGATGGTTATATGTATAGGTATAGCCGATCGCGCCGCGCTTGTGACCGCCTACTCTCGACGGGCATGCTCCCGAAATCTTGTCCGGGAGCGGCAATATGACACCGTCGACGCTCGATTCCGTTGCGTTAGCGTTCTCACGCGGCGGAGACGCGGCCCTCGCTTTGGTGCGGCGCGCCATAGCGCCGGGCGGCCTCGATCGCCAGCCCGGTCCCGACCGAGCCGAACGTGTCGCCGTCCACCACGCGGGCGCCGGGCAGCGCGGCGACGATGGCGGCACGCACATGGTTGAGCCGGGTGGAGCCGCCGGTGAGGAACAGCGCGTCGATCGCCTCCGGCTTCAGCCCCGCCTGGGTAAGGCAGATCGCGACCCGGCGGGCGATGCGCGCGGCGAGTTCCGAGGTGTGGCCGACCAGTTCGTCCGGTGTGAGCCCCACCGAGAGGCCTGCTTCCAGCCATGCGAGGTCGATCTGCGCGCGCGGCGTTTCCGCCAGGGTGATCTTGGCCTCTTCCGACTGCATGGCCAGCGTATGGCCGCGCTGCTCCTCGATGACGCGAATCAGCCGTTCCACCAGCGCCGGCCGGGCCGCCTCGCGCCGCACCTCGTTGAGCTCGCGCACGGTGCGGGAGGTGTAGAGCCGGTTGATGCTCGACCAGGTGGCCAGTTCGTGGAAATAGCCGCTCGGCACGTCGCGGCCGGGCCGCTTCATCGGGCTGCGATAGCCCAGCAGCGGCATAAGCGCGCCGAGGCTGAGATGGCGGTCGAAATCCGTCCCGCCGATGCGCACGCCGTCATTGGCGAGGATGTCGTCCGCGCGCTCGTTGCGGGTGTGGCGCGCGGGGCTGAGGCGCACGATGGAAAAGTCCGAGGTGCCGCCGCCAATGTCGGCGATGAGCGCGATCTCCTCGCCCGCGACCTGCCGCTCGTAATCGAGCGCGGCGGCGATCGGCTCGAACTGGGTCGAGACCTCGCGGAAGCCGATGCTGGCGGCGATGGAGGTCAGGGCCTCTTCCGCCCGGGCATTGGCGGCCACGTCGTCGTCGACGAAGAAGACCGGCCGGCCCATCACCACCTTGTCGAGCGGCGCGCCGGTATCCTGCTCGGCCCGGCGCTTCACCGTGGCGATGAAATCGCCGATCACCTCGCGGAACGCCACCGCGCGGCGGCCGATCTGGGTCTTTTCCTCGATCAGCGCGCTGCCCAGCACCGCCTTGAGCGAGCGCATGAGCCGGCCATCCTCGCCGGCGACATAGCGCGCCATGGCGGCCCGGCCGATGGTGAGCTGGCCGTGCGGATCGTAGAACACCGCGCTCGGCACGGTGGTCTTGCCGTCTTCCAGCGGCGCGAGCACGGGGGCTGCGCCGCGCCAGATGCCCAGCGTGGTATTGGACGTGCCGAAGTCGAGGCCGCAAAACCCCATGGGGACGCTCTCCTGCAAAAGGGGGCCTCGTTAGAGCTTCCCGCGTGATTGTTCAATTGACGTCCGGTTGAGGAGCCGGCACACGGAATGAAACAAGCGGAGGACGCGCCATGACGTTGCACAACTGGACGATGAAGCACTCGATCGCCGTCATCGTGATCACCCTGCTGGCGGTGGGCGCGTTCCTGTTCAGCTGGACCTGAGGCCGGGCCTTCTGGCCCACGCCTTCTGGCCCACGCCTTCTGGCCAATGTCACATCCACACTCTATCTAGGGCGGATGAAACTGACGTAACGGATGCCGGGCGCGCGCGTGCCGGTGTGCCGTGGGGGAGCAGCGTTCGCCGTGCAGCGCGATCTTTCGTCCGACGAGGACGCTCCGGGTGCCGAAGAGGCGCCGCCGGACGATACGACCCGGCTGTCGCAAATCCTGAACCGGATCGCCAGCGACAGCACGCAGGAGCGCATCGCCATCGGCGATTTCCTGCGTGTCCTGCAGGAGCGCGCATTTGGACCGCTGCTGCTGATCTTCGCCCTGCCCAATGTCATTCCCACGCCGCCGGGCACCTCCACGGTGCTGGGGGCGCCGCTGGTCTTCCTCACCCTCCAGCTGGCGCTCGGCCGCTCGCCCTGGTTGCCGCCGCTGATCTCGCGCCGTTCCATAGCGCGCAAGGATTTCGCCGCCTTTGTCGCCAAGGCGACGCCGTGGCTCGCCCGAGCGGAGCGGCTGCTGCGCCCGCGGCTCGGCCTGTTCGCCCATCCCCCGGCCGAATATCTGGTCGGCTTCATCTGCTTCGTGCTGGCGGTGGTGCTGATCCTGCCGATCCCGCTCGGCAACATGCTGCCGGCGCTGGCCATCTGCATCCTGGCGCTCGGCATATTGGAGCGTGACGGGATCTGGATCCTGATCGGCGCGGTGGTGGCGATCGCCTCGCTCGGGCTGGTGTCGGGCGTGATCTGGGCCTTCATGAAGGCCGGCCTCTACCTGCTGCACAGCTTCATCGGCTGAGCGTCCGGGACCGCGCCATCCCGGGTGGCCGCGCAAGCGGGCGCGCGCCCCCTTTCCGGGCGCGTCCGGAAAAGCGGGGCGGTTGACGATCCGCGGGGCTGCGGGGAACGGACGACCCGCCGGAGGGGTTCCTAGCCCCAGGCGCTGGAATTCTCCAGCGCGCGGCACAGCATGGCGAGGCATTCCTGCGCCTGGGCCTTGCCGGCGTCGTCGGCGTGCAGCCGCTGGGCGAGATCGCGCAGATCGCGAATCGCGACGTCCACAGCGGTGAAGATGTCGAGATCGCCATAGGCGTCGCCCTCCGTATCGGAAGGCTCGGGCCGGGCGGGAAAGGGAATGACGTTACTCATTACCGGGAACTCGTGGTCGGAACTGCGGCGCGGGGCGGATGGCTTCGGCAGGGGCTGTCGGGAATCGCCTGGCTGCCGGTCTGACGACCTTGCGCGGAATAGGTTAACGCCGTCCTCCCGGGGCATAACAGAAGTTCTACATTCAATTTGCCTATTGAATGTATAATGACTGCATTTTCATATGCATCATATTCTTGACATTGTATGCATTCCTGACCATTTTCCGGGGCGGCGGAACATCCGCCAGTGCCGGGCCGCACAAGGCTCAGATGCGGGAGACCCAGATGGCGACGTCGGATTGGCCGAAGCTTTCGCCCTTTGAATGCGGCGTGCGCGGCTGCTGCCCGCGCTGCGGACAGGGCCGACTGTTCCGCGGCTTCCTCACTCTGGCGCCGAGCTGCGAGGTGTGCGGGCTCGATTATTCCTTCGCCGATCCGGCGGATGGCCCGGCCTTCTTCGTCATCTGCTTCGGCTGCGTGCCGTCGGTCGTGTTCGGCCTGTGGATCGAGATGGCCTTCCAGGCGCCCTATTGGGTGCATCTGGTGACGACGATTCCCTTCATGCTGCTGACCTGCATACCCCCGCTGCGGCCGCTGAAGGGCTGGCTGGTGGCAAGCCAGTATTATTACAAGGCGGAGGAGGGGCGTCTGGTCGCGCCCGAGGCGGCGAAGGCCCCGCCGCCCTCAGTCCTGCGCGGCTGAGATTGCCGGAGCGCCGGTGGCGGCGAATCGGGACGGGCGCACGCTCGCGGCCCGCAGATCCTCGCCGCAGGCCTCCGAGGCGAGATAGGCGAGTTCGCGCTCGCGCGGCTCCAGCAGCGGATCGAGGCGGCGCAGTTCCTCGTCGACCGTGCCGGGGTGACAATGCACCAGGATGCGTGCGCCCGGCCCCGCGAGGCTGGCGCGAAACACCTCGCGGTAGGCCGGCACGGGCCCGAAATCATACAGGCCGCGAAAACTGTCATTGACGGCGAAACCTGCCCGCGTGGCCGCCCGCGCGCTGCCCGCGGCGAGCGTGCCGATGATCATCGCCTTGCGCCAACCGAGGCGGCGCCGACGTGCCCAGGCGGCCGGCTCGGTGCAGTTGCGCAGCCAGAGGGAATGGCCGGGATAGCGCGCGGCCAGTTCCGCGATCACGATATCCCTTATGCCCGGCAATGCGTGGGCATGCTGGTGGCCGTCGAGGAAGTCCGGCGGGGCGTTCCAGGCATCCTCGAACGCGTCGAGCTGGGCGCGCAATTCGTCGCGTATCGCCGCACGGGGCAGCGCTCCCGCCAGCGCGCGCGCAATCAGCCCGCCGATTTCCGGGAGACGCCCGTCGCGGGCGAGGCCGCGCGCCGGTGACAGCGCGCGCTGGCCGGTCAGGGTGAAGTGAAGGCCGACATCGGCGGGGTGGGCGTGCACCAGCGCCTTGAAGTCGCCCGCCCGCCGGCGCCAGCTGGGCAGTCCGCTCATCGCGCCGGTTGCCGAGAGCCGTCCGCGCTCGATCAGGGCTTCGATTGCATCGCAAATGCCCATGCTCAAGCCGTAATCGTCGGCGCAAACTACTATCGCCTTCAGGGCGTCATCCATGCGTATTAGGAAGCCAAACAAATATCACAATCGGACTATACGTGATCATGGGCTTCGAGGAAGCAAAAATTGCCCTAGAGATTTCGCAGGTCGCCTGTCGCCTCGGCAGGTATCAAGTAAAGCTGGCCTTTCCAACATGTCGAGCGCTGCCCAAAGGTCACCCCATCTGATTTCGGTGGTCGTGCCGGTATATAACGAGGCTGCCTGCCTGGAATCGTTGCATGCGCGCCTCTCGGCAGTGCTGGATTGTTATCCCGGGATGCAGCGCGAGTTCGTCTTTATTGACGACGGCAGTCGGGATGGTAGCTTCGACGCGTTGACCGAACTGGGCCGGCGCGATCCTGCCGTCAAGGCACTGCGCTTTGCCCGCAACTTCGGCAAGGAATCGGCCATGGCCGCCGGCCTCAGGGCCGCTGCCGGCGATATTGTCGTGCTGATGGATGCCGACCTGCAGCATCCGCCCGAGGTCATTCCCGAAATGATCGAGCGCTGGCAGAACGGCGCGCAGATGGTCATCGCGGTGCGCCGGTCGCGCAGTACCGATCCCTTGCCGCGCCGGCTGTTCTCGCGCGGCTTCTATCATTTCTTCCACGCTCTCAGCGAAGTGAACATTCCCGAGGGCGCCGGTGATTTCCGCCTGTTCGACCGTCGCGTGGTCGACGCCATCAATGCGCTGCCGGAGCGCAACCGCTTCATGAAGGGCATCACCAGCTGGGTCGGCTTCCGCCAGGAGGAGATCGATTTCGAGGTGGCCGAGCGTGTCGGCGGGGTCAGCTCGTTCAACATGATCGGGCTGCTGCGCTACGCGATCGACGGCCTGTCGTCCTTCTCGATGGTGCCGCTGCGCGTGTGGTCCTTCGTGGGCGTCGTCCTCGCCCTTCTGTCCGGCCTTTACGGCGTTTATCTCCTCGGCGAGGCGCTGTTCTTCGGCGTGCGCACGCCGGGCTTCCCGACGATCATGGTCAGCATGCTGTTCGTCTCCGGCGTGCAGCTCATCAGCCTCGGCGTGATCGGCGAATATGTCGGCCGCATCTTCACCGAGGTGAAACGGCGCCCGCTCTATCTTGTCGCGGACGAGATCGGGTTCGCGGCGCCCGCTGCGGTTTCTTCTGCGCTCGTCGCCTCCGTCGCCGGCGTTCCGGTTACCGCTCCCCATGCCGCCAATCGGCATGCCCCCTCGCTCGTGCCGGATGGACTTGCCTCGTGAGCCTTCACAGTTCGGAATTTCCCGCCGGGGCGGCGGCTCGGCCCGCTCCGCTCGCGGCGCGCGCCGTGGAGCGTGCCTGGCGGTCGGTCACGCTCACGCGCGCCGTGAGCCTTGCCGTGTTCGCGGCGGTGGCGGCGTTCATCCTCCTCACCTTCCGCGATTACGGCATCAGCAATGACGAACTGGTGCAGCACACCTATGGCGAATTGCTGATCGCCTGGTACGCCAGCGGCTTCACCGACGACCGGGCGTTCCACTACATCAACCTTTTCCTGTATGGCGGGCTGTTCGACATGATCGCGGCCGGCCTGCAGAACCATATCCCGATACCGGTCTATGAATGGCGCCACCTGCTCTCGGCCGGGTTCGGCTTCATGGGGCTGATCGGCGTGTGGCGGCTCGGGAAGCTGCTCGGCGGCGAGAAGGCGGGCATCGTTGCCCTGCTGCTGCTGGCCTTCACCGGCATGTATGGTGGAGCGATGTTCACCCACACCAAGGACGTGCCCTTCGCGGCGGCGATGGTGTGGAGCCTGTATTTCATTACCGTGCTGGTGGCGCGGCTGCCGGATCTGCCGAGCTGGCGCGTCATTGTCGGGCTGGGCGCGGCGGTGGGCTGCGCGCTCGGCCTGCGCGTGGGCGGCGTGTTCGCGGTGTTCTACCTGCTGGTGACGGTCGGCGCGGGCGCGCTGGTGTTCCGCAGCGTGTGGCTGCCATTCCGGCTGCTGCCGCGGCTCATCGTCTCGGGCCTCGTCGCCCTCGCCATCATGGCGGTCACTTGGCCGTGGTCGATGCTGCCGCCCAGCAACCTGTTCAAGGCCATGGGTGCCTTCAACAATTTCTCTTTCGACCTGTCGACGCTGTTCAACGGCCAGCTGGTGCCGATCGACAAGATCCCGTCGACCTACATGACGGAATATCTCCTCATCAAGCTGCCGGAGCTGACGCTGTTCGGCATCCTCATGGCGCTGGTCGCGGCGGCGTTCTCGCTGATGCGGCTGTTGCGCCAGGGGGCGGTGGTGGAGGCGACCGCCCTGCATCCGCGCCGGCTCGTCGCCTTCCTGCCGCTGCTGCTGGCGATCGGCACGCCGATCGTCTTCACCCTGCTCGACGGGCCTCCGCTCTATAACGGCATCCGGCACTTCCTCTTCGTGATCCCGCCGGTGACGGTGCTGGCGGCGCTCGGCCTCACCGCCGGCTGGCGTCTCCTGTGGCCGCGCTCCCGGGCGCTGGGCCTGGGCTTCGCGGCGGTGGTGACGGCACTGTTCGCGCTCAATGCGGTGAGCCTCATCCGGCTGCACCCTTACGAATATGTCGCCTATAACCAGCTGGTCGGCGGCACCCCCGGTGCCTGGGGCCGTTTCGAGGGCGACTACTGGTCGTCGAGCCTGCGGGAAGCGGCTCTGGACCTGCGCAAGGGTCTGGACCACGAGGAAGCCATCGCCGCCGTGCACACGCCGCACCGCTACAAGGTGGCGGTGTGCGCGGAGGACCTGCAGGTCTCCTCCTATCTCGGCCCCAATGTCGACATGGTGGATGACTGGGATGAGGCGGACTTCCTGCTGACCGCCACCAATATCGGCTGCGACGGCGCCAAGGGCATGCCCTATGCAACGGTGAGCCGGATGGGCATTCCCTTCGCGACGGTGACGGACCTGCGGGCGGGACACAAGCCGGTAGGGCAGGAACTGCCGGCGGACGAGGACGGCGATGACGACATCTTCGCCCCGTCGCCCAATGCGCCGCTGGTCTCCTCGCTCAAGGATGCCGGCCCGCAGGTGGCGAAGGCCAAGCCCTGACAGGGGGCGGCGTGCTGGAGATGTGACCTGGATGGAGCGCGCTGTGGATAGCCGGGCCCGTGGCCTGCCGGAGGGGAATCCGCCGAAGCCGGCGGGCCTGGACCGCGCGGCTCTTCTGGTGCGGCTGCGCCATATCCTGTTGTTCGCGGCG
Organism: Ancylobacter tetraedralis; assembly: GCF_014195655.1. GTDB lineage: Bacteria > Pseudomonadota > Alphaproteobacteria > Rhizobiales > Xanthobacteraceae > Ancylobacter > Ancylobacter tetraedralis. The sequence continues at coordinate 155,043 of NZ_JACICD010000008.1, read as the reverse complement.
CTCGGGGGTGTCGGCACGGCGGCGCATTACGCGGTGCTGATCACGCTGGTGCAGGGCGGCCTTGCCGGCCCGGTCGCCGGTTCCACGGCGGGTTTTCTCGTCGGTGCCCTCGTGAACTACCAGTTCAGCCGCCATGTCGTGTTCCGCTCCGCCAAGCCCCATCGCGAGGCGATGACGAAGTTCTTCCTGGTCGCCGGCGTCGGTCTCCTGCTGAATGCCGGGCTGATGGCGCTCATCGCCGGCCGGCTCGGCGTGCCCTATCTCCTCGCGCAGGTCGGCGTCACCGGGCTGCTGGTGCTCTGGCACTATGGCGCCAATGCCGTCTGGACCTTCCGCGAGAAGGGTGCCCCCGCTGCCGGCGGACACTGATACCGCAGCATCCATACTCGCGATTGGTGGCTTGACTCTTGGGTTGGAACGAGTCGTTTTAAGGGAACAAAACATGAACAATTAGGAGCGCGCCGCATGGACACTGTCCGCGATATCGCCGCGCTGAGGCAGATGCTCGCCGGGTTGGAGGCGGCGCGCCTGCCCGGCATGGTCGACGGTTTTTCCCTCGGTGCCGGCGAGCCGGAGCGGGCGGGCGTCATGCTGGCGCGCGGGGCGCTGCATGAAGTGCAGGCGGCGCGCGGGGCCGACCTGCCGGCCGCCACCGGCTTCACCCTGGCGCTGGCGCTGCGGGCGAGCCTTTCCGGCACGGATATGCCCACGCGGCCGCTTCTGTGGATAAGGCAGGACGCGGCCGAGGCCGAATTTGGCCGTCCCGAGGCGCTGGGCCTCCAGGCGCTCGGTCTCGATCCGTCACGGCTCGTGCTGGTGCGCGCGCCCGATGCCGCCGAAGTGCTGCGCGCGGCGGGCGATGGCGTGCGCTGCGCCGGGCTCGGCGCCCTCATCATCGAACCCTTCGGCGAACCGAGGGCGCTCGATCTCACCGCCACGCGGCGCCTGTCGCTGCGGGCGGCCACCTCGGGGGTCACGAGCTTCCTGCTGCGCATGAGCACGCGCGCCCTGCCCACGGCGGTGGCGACGCGCTGGCAGGTGGCGCCGGCCGCCTCCGTGCCGGGGGAGGCCAATGCGCCGGGCGCGCCGGCCTTCACCGCCACGCTGCTGCGCCATCGCGGCGGGGAGGGGGAGCGGCCGGTGGAGGGCGGCAGCTGGAATCTGGAGTGGGACCATGAGGCATGTTCCTTCCGCGACCTCGCCCCGCTATCTCGCGCTGTGGTTCCCGTTCCTGCCGGCCGACCGGCTAGCGCGGGTGCTCCGGATGCGGAGCGGGGCGCGCGGCGCGGGGGCGGCGATGGCATTGCCGCGTTCCGCCGCACCGGGTAAGGGCGGGCGGGTGCCCGATCCGCTGGCCCCGCCGCCGCGTGTGTTCGTCGAGAAGGCGAAGAACGCGCTGCGCCTCGCCGCCGTCGATCGCGCGGCGGCACGGTGCGGGCTCGCCCCCGGCCTGACGCTGGCGGATGCCCGCGCGCGCCTTCCCGAGCTGGCGGTGGTCGATCACGATCCGCTGGCCGATGCCGCCTTTCTCGAGACGGTGGCCGATGATTGCGACCGCTGGACCCCGCTGGTGGCGCTCGACGCGCCGGACGGGCTGGTGCTCGACATTACCGGCTGTGCGCATCTGTTCGGCGGCGAGGCGGCGATGCGCGCCCGGCTGCTGGCGCATCTGCAACGGCACGGGCTCGGCGCCGGCGCCGTAGTCGCCGGCACGCCCGATGCCGCGCGGGCGCTGGTGCGGGCGGGGCGGGGCGGCATCGTCGCGCCGGGCGGGGAGGCGCGGGCGGTGGCGCCGCTGCCGGTCATCCGGCTCGGCGTCGACGAGGCCGTGGTGACGGGGCTGTCGCGCGCGGGGCTGAAGACCATCGGCGATCTCGCCACGCGCCCGGCCACGCCGCTCGCCGCCCGCTTCGGCGCGGAACTGCTGACGCGGCTCAACCGCACGCTGGGCCATGAGGATATCCGCATCGTGCCGCGCCGGCCGCTGCCGGCGGCCATCGCCGAGCGGCGCTTTGCCGAGCCGATCGGCCGGGCCGAGGACATCGAGGCGACGCTGGCGCTGCTGGTCGACGACCTCGCCCTGATGCTGGAGGCGCGCGGGGAGGGTGGGCGCGCCTTCGAGGCCTCGTTCTTCCGCGCCGACGGGGCGGTGCGTCGGCTCGCCATCGAGACCGCGCGGCCCTCGCGCGATGGCACCGCGCTGGCCCGGCTGTGGCATGAGAAGATCGAGGCGCTGGCCGATCCCATCGATCCCGGCTTCGGCTTCGATCTGGTGCGCCTCGCGGTGCTGCGCGCCGAGCCGCTCACCCCCGCGCAGGTGAGCCTCGACGGGCGCGCGGTCGAGGAAGAGGAGGTGGCCGCTCTCATCGATCGGCTCGCCGTGCGGCTCGGGCGCGAGCGGGTGCTGCGCGTGCTGCTGCGCGACACGCATGATCCCGGCCGGGCGAGCGCACTGATTCCCGCGGCGCAGGCGCCGGCCGCCGCGCCCTCCCTCTCACCCATATTGCCCCCGGATCTGCTGCCGCGCCCGCTCAGCCTGTTCGATCCGCCCCAGCCGGTGGAGGCGCTGGCCGAGGTGCCGGACGGCCCGCCCCTGCGCTTCCGCTGGCGGCGCGTGGTGCATGAGGTGGCCCGCGCCGAGGGGCCCGAGCGCATCGCCCCGGAATGGTGGCGCCTGCCGGAGGGCACCGCCCTGCCGGCGACGCGCGACTATTACCGCGTGGAGAACCGGGAGGGCCGGCGCTTCTGGCTGTTCCGCGCCGGGCTCTACGGGCGCGAGAGCGGCGAACCGCGCTGGTTCCTGCACGGGCTGTTTCCATGAAAGCGCGTCTCAGGAAGGCCCGTTTCAGGATGCCGGCCCGCGCGCGCCAGGCCTTGGGCATCGGCGCCCCCGCGCATCGTTGCTGGCTGGCCCGCGATGGCGCGCGCGGGGGCGGACCGACCCGGCCGCAGGGCGGGGACACGGACTTGCCGAGAAGGAGCCGCCCATGAGCACCCCCTTCTTCGCGGAGCTGGTCGCCGCCTCCAATTTCTCCTTCCTGCGCGGGGCGTCGAAAGCGTCGGAACTGGTGGCGCAGGCGATCCGGCTCGGCCATGGCGGGCTTGGCATTGCCGATCGCAACACGGTGGCCGGTGTGGTGCGCGCCCATGCGGCGCTGAAGGAGGCGCGGGCGGCCTATGCCGGCTTCTGGCAGGCCCGGCGGGAGGCGCGGGCGGCGGAGGGCGAGCGCGCGGAAAACGCCCCGCTTCAGGATTCGCCCGGGGCGGGCCCGCAACAGAGCCCGTCGCCCCCTGCCGCACCGGCCCGTGGCGACAAGCATGAGGACGGGCCAGAGGCTGATGAGGCGAATGAGGAGGCGGCCTTCACGCGCTTCCTGCGCCGCTCGGCGGAAGCGGCGGCCGATGCCGGCATCTTGCCCGCGCTGCCCTTCACCCTGGTGGTCGGGGCGCGGCTCGCCTTCGCCGATGGCACGCCCGACATCCTCGCCCATGCGCAGACACGCGCCGGCTGGGCCCGGCTCTGCCGCCTGCTCACCACGGGAAACCTGCGCGGAGCCAAGGGCACGTGCCTCTTGCGCCTCGAGGATCTGCTCGGCGATGCGGGCGGTCTCTCACTCATCCTCCTGCCGCCGCAGGACATGCCGGCTGGCCGGATCGTGGAGCTGCGCCCCGTGCTCGGCGCGCTGGCGCAGGCCGCGCCCGGCGCGCTCTGGCTCGGCGCCGCAATGACGCGCCGCGGCGATGATCGCCGCCGCCTGGCCCGGCTGAAGGCGCTGGCGGCGGAGGTGGGGGTGCCGCTCATCGCCACCAATGACGTGCTCTACCACCACCCGGACGCGCGCGACCTGCAGGATGTGCTCACCTGCATCCGCGAAGGCGTGAGCCTGGAGGGCGCCGGGCGCCGGCTCCACGCCAATGCCGAGCGCCACCTGAAGCCGCCGGCCGAGATGGCTCGCCTGTTCCGCGACGCACCGGAGGCGGTGGCGGAGACGCAGAACTTCCTCGCCCGCATCGATTTCTCGCTGGACGAGCTGAAATACGAATATCCGGAAGAGCCCGTGCCGCCCGGCCACACGCCGCAGCAATGGCTGGAGACCATGACCTGGCAGCGCGCCGGGATGCGCTATCCCGAGGGCGTGCCGGCAAAGGTGGAGCGCCAGCTCGCCACCGAACTCGCCCTGATCGGCGAACTCGGCTACGCGCCCTATTTCCTCACCATCCGCGACATCGTGGATTTTGCCGAGCGCCGGCGCATCCTCTGCCAGGGGCGGGGCTCGGCCGCCAATTCCGCCGTCTGCTATGTGCTGGGCATCACGGCGGTCGATCCGTTCGACAACGAGCTTCTCTTCTCCCGATTCATCTCCAAGGAGCGGGAGGAACCGCCGGATATCGACGTCGATTTCGAGCATGAGCGGCGCGAGGAGGTGATCCAGTACATCTACCAGCGCTATGGCCGCGACCGCGCCGGCATCGTCGCCACCGTCATCTCCTATCGCCCGCGCAGCGCCATCCGCGATGTCGGCAAGGCGCTGGGCCTCACCGAGGACGTCACCGCGCGCCTGGCCGGCACGGTGTGGGGCAGCTGGGGCGAGAACATCCAGGACAGCCAGGCGCGCGAGGCGGGGCTCGACCCGGGCAACCCGATGGTGGCGCGCGCGGTGCGCTTCGCCGCCCGCCTCATCGGCTTTCCCCGTCACCTCTCCCAGCATGTCGGCGGCTTCGTCCTGACGCAGCAGCGGCTCGACGAGACGGTGCCGATCGGCAATGCCGCCATGAAGGATCGCACCTTCATCGAATGGGACAAGGATGACATCGACACGCTGGGCCTGCTCAAGGTCGACGTGCTGGCGCTCGGCATGCTCACCTGCATCCGCAAGGCGCTGGACCTCCTGCAGGCGCACGAGGCCACCGAATGGGGCCTGGCGGAGGTGCCGAAGGAGCAGGAAGACGTCTACGACATGCTGTGCCGCGGCGATTCCATCGGCGTGTTCCAGGTGGAGAGCCGGGCGCAGATCAACATGCTGCCGCGCATGAAGCCGCGCAGGCTGTATGACCTCGTCATCCAGGTGGCGATCGTGCGGCCCGGCCCGATCCAGGGCAATATGGTGCACCCCTATCTGCGCCGGCGGGACGGCACGGACCCGGTTTCCTATCCGTCGCCCGGCCCGAATTATCCCCGCGACGAGCTGAAGGATGTGCTCAAGCGCACGCTGGGAGTGCCGCTGTTCCAGGAACAGGCGATGAAGCTCGCCATGGTGGCCGCCGAGTTCACGCCGGAGGAGGCGAACCGGCTGCGCCGGGCCATGGCGACCTTCCGCCATCACGGCACTATCGGCAAATTCCAGCACATGCTGGTCGAGCGCATGGCGGCGCGCGGCTATGAGCGTGCCTTCGCCCTGCGCTGCTTCGAGCAGATCCGCGGCTTCGGCGAATATGGCTTTCCCGAGAGCCATGCCGCCTCCTTCGCCAAGCTGGTCTACATCTCCGCTTTCCTCAAGTGCCGCTACCCCGCCATCTTCGCGGCGGCGCTGCTCAACGCCCAGCCCATGGGCTTCTATGCGCCGGCGCAGATCGTGCGCGATGCCGGCGAGCACGGCGTCGAGCTGCGCGCCGTCGACGTCAATTACAGCGGGCATGACAACATTCTGGAGCGCGACGCGCCCGGCGTGCCGCTGGCGCTCAGGCTCGGCTTCCGCCAGATCGACGGATTCAGCGCGGCATGGTCGGAGCAGCTCGCGCAGGCGCGGGCGGGCGGCTTCTTTGCCGATGTGGAGACGCTGGCTCGCCGCACCCGCCTGCCGAATGCGGCGCTGCGCAAATTGGCCGATGCCGATGCCTTCCGCTCGATGGAGATCGACCGGCGGGAAGCCGCCTGGGCGGTGCGCCGCCTGCCGGACGACGCGCCGCTGCCGCTCTTCGCCGCGGCGGATGCGCGCGACCTCGGCGCGGATCTCGATGCGAACCTGCCGCTGATGCCGTTGCCCGAGCAGATCGCGGTCGATTACCAGACGACGCGGCTCTCCCTCAAGGGCCACCCGATGGGCATGCTGCGCGATCTCTTCGCCGCCGAGGGCGTGCTGTCGAGCGCGGGGGTGGCCGGTGCGCGCGACGGGACGCGGGTGCGTGCCGCCGGCGTGGTGCTGGTGCGCCAGCGCCCGGGCAAGGGCAACGCCATCTTCATGACGCTGGAGGACGAGACCGGCATCGTCAACGTGCTGCTGTGGGCGCGCCAGTTCGAGCGCTACCGCGCGCAGGTGATGGGCGCGCGCCTCGTGGTGGTGGAAGGGCGGGTACAGAAGAGCAAGGAAGGCGTGGTCCATGTCATGGGCGAACAGGTCATCGACCGCTCGGTGGAACTCGCCCGGCTGTTCGAGGATGTGCGCGCCCTGCCGCGCCCGCAGGTCGATCCCGGGCATGATGAGCGCGTGCGTGGGAAGCCGGGGGAGGGGCATCTGCTGGCCGGCCGGCGCTCCGGCCATGGCCATCCGCGCCAGGTGCGCGTTCTGCCGAAATCGCGCGACTTCCATTGAGGCGCGGGGAAGGTGCCGGCGGCCTCGCCCGGCATGCCCTTGCCGGCGATCTGTCGCGCGCGGTGCAATCGATGCTAGAGCAGTTCGGTGAACGCCAAAATGCTCCAGCCTTCTCGGCGCGTGCTCTAGAAGGTGGACCACCGGGCGCGGCGGCGCCCCACAGGATTGATGAGGAGACTTCCATGGCCGGCCGTTTCGACGATTGGGAAAAGGACGACAAGGGCCATCTGAAGGTGTGGCCGATGCTGGCCTTCACGACCGCGCTGTTCGGCACGGAAAAGGTGGGGCTGCGCCTTGAGATCGGCACGCAGGCGCCCAAGCCGGGCGAGCCGGTGCCCGCGCTGCAGCTGGTGCTCGATCCCGCGCAGGTGCGCCAGCTGGCCGAGGCGCTGGCCGAAGCCGAGGCCCGCCTCGCCAATGCGCATTTCGCCGGGCTCGGCACGCCGGGCCACGGCTGAAGGCCATCCGCTCGCGAATTTCCAGCGATCCCGGATCGGCATCATGGCCGTCCGGGAGGAAGCTATTGGAGAAATTCGGGTCCCGAGAGAGGTCCGCTCACGCCGCCAGATATTGCGCGTCGGCCTGGTCGAGCCGCCGGCGGATCTGGGTGACGATCAGCTGCTCGTCCGGCACGCAATTGTCATAGGTCAGCCGCTCGCCCTTGGCGACGGGCTTCACCACCCGCGCCCGCTCGGCGAGGCCCAGCGGCAGGGCGAAGCTGTCGCGCGCGTCGCGCCAGCCCATCGCGTGGCCGCGATAATCATATTCGCCGATGCGGCCCAGCGTCTGACCGGGCGCGAGGTCGCGCTTGGCGACCGCCGTGCACTCCGCCACCGGATGGTCCAGCACCTCCATGTCGGGCGTGCCGTGCAGCACCGCGCGCGCCGCCGAGAGCGGCACTTCGAGGCTGGTGAGGTGATAGGGGCGGATCAGCGCGAAACAGGGGCCGGGGCCGACCTTGAGGTCGATCATGCGCTCCATCACGCGCGGATGGCGCGGCTTGACGATGCAGAACACGCCGGGCGCCACGCCCTTGCCGAGAGTGAAGTCGACCACGCCGGAGCGCGAGAGGATGCCGCCATCCTCCTTGGTGCACAGAACCTGCGCCAGCACGTCGCGGTCGGCATGGGGCCCGTGCATGCCCGGCACATCCGGCACCAGGCCGGTGGCGTTGGCGAGCGCGGTCATCTCCACCATGGTCTTGGAGCCGTCGACGAACTCGACCAGCATGCGCGGGTTCATGTTGCGCGCCCGGGCCTCTTCCTCGAACTCGTCGGGAATGGCGTCCGGCTTGAACGCGTTGTTCTTGGCCTTGCCCGCGCAGACGATCTCGAAGCCGAGCGCCTGGGCGAAGCCGATCAGTTCCACCGTGGCGGCCGGCTCGTCGCCGGCGGCGCCGGTCAGCACCACGCCGGCGGCACGGGCTTCCTGCTTGAGGTAGCGGCCGATGGTGATGTCGGCCTCCACGCTCAAAAGCACGACATGCTTGCCGTTGCGGATCGCCTCCAGCGACACCAGCGTGCCGATATTCGGGCTGCCCGTGGCGTCGATCACCACGTCGATATGCCCGGCCGCGCACATGGCGCGGTAATCGTCGGTGATGGCGAAGCGGCCCGTCTCGATGGCGCGATCGATGGCGCTGGCCGAGCCGACGGTCACGATGTCCTCGCGGACGTGGCCGGCCATCAGCGCCGCGTCGACGGCGATCTGGGCGTTAAGCTCGACCACGGCGCCGATGCGCACGCCCGGCATCAGCGCGGCCTGCACGATGAGGTCGGTGCCCATCTGGCCGGCGCCGGCCAGGCCGATCGTGATGGGCCCGTGCGTCTCGACGTGCCTGGCCAGCTCGGCGGCGATGCCGGTGCGCACAATCCCGTTCTGGACGAACATCGCTGAAATCCTTCCCCCGGCCGTAGGCGCAGGCCCGTCGCCCCGCATCCTGTCTCTCGGTACTCAACAATCCGGCCGCGCACAAATGTTCCGTGCGGAACCTCGCCTTCCCTAATGCATTTCCCGGGCGGATGGAAACGCTGGTCGGGCGCCGCGCCGGTGGCCGAATGCGCGCGCCCGTTCAGGCGCCGGCCGCCACCTGCTCCAGCACCGCCGCGGCGGTGATCTCGTCGGTGATGAACAAGGTGGGGCGCAGCAGCCGCAGCGCGCCGATCACCGCCTGCGTCTTGCCCGGTCCGCCGGACGTGAGGATGCGCTCCGGGGTAGCCTGCAGCGTCTCGACCGGGATCGACATGACGCGGCGGTTGATCGGGTGGTCGACCGGCCGGCCCTCGATGTCGATGAAATTGTAGATCACGTCGCCCACCGCGCCGGCCGCGATCAGCGAGGCCCAGTCGGCGTCGGAAAAGAAGCCGAAACGCAGCGAGGTGCTGTCCGCGTCCATCTCGCCGACGCTGAGCACTACGGCGTCCATCTCGCGCGCCAGGCTGTAGACCGTGCCGAGGCCGCAGCGCTCGATCAGCGCCTGCTTGGTCTCGACGCTGTCGACGATGGCGGGGGCGGCGATGAGGTGGCAATCGGCCTGGAAGATGCGCGAGAGCTGCCAGGCGAATTCGGCCGGGTTGTACTGGCGGGCCTTGGTGATGCCGCCCAGCAGCGAGATGACCGAGACATTGGCCACCGCCTTTTCGTCGATGAAGCCGAGCGCGCGCATCAGCGTGCGCCCCCAGCCGAAGCCGATCTTCATGTCCGGGCGGATGAGGTCGGAAATGACCTGGCCGGTGGCCGCGCCGATGGCGCTGGTGGGGTCGGCCAGCGGGCCGGAGACCGGTGCCACCACCGCCTCGCGCAGGCCGAATGCCTTCTGCAGCTCCATCTCCAGCCGCGGCAGTTCGGCAATCTCGCGCGAGAGCGAGATCTTCACTTCATTGAGCGCCCGTGCATCGGCGAGCAGGCGCACCACGGTGACGCGGCCGATGTCCAGCGCCTCGGCGATGGCGCTCTGCGTCATGCCCTCGACATAGTACATCCAGGCCGCCCGCAGCCGCAGCCGTGCGGAGCGCCGGCCGGTGGCGCTCAGCTCGGCGAGGGGCGCGGGCTCGGCAAAGCTGTCCGGCTTCGTCGTGGCGACCTTGCCCGACATTGGCGCTGTTCCTCGAAATGGCGGTTTTCACGATGCTATAGAGGAGTGTGGCGGCTTCATCAAATCGTCATCGCCGCCCGGCGCGGCGCCGCTTACGCAAAATCCCGCTTGTGGTGGCGATGGGCACAAGGCACGCTGCGGGGAACAAGCCAGCCGCGGTCGCCATGTCCGAAGACGAACTACTGAAGCTCGACACGTTCCTGTGCTTTGCCGTCTATTCGGCCAATCACGCTTTCAATCGCGTCTACAAGCCCTTGCTGGACCGGCTTGGCCTCACCTATCCGCAATATCTCGCGATGGTGACGCTGTGGACGCAGGATGGCGTGACGGTGGGGCAGATCGGCGAGCGGCTCATGCTTGAGACCAACACGCTCACCCCGCTGCTCAAGCGCATGGAAGCGGCGGGGCTGGTGCGGCGCGTGCGCGACGTCGCCGACGAACGGCAGGTGCGCATCCATCTCACCGACAAGGGTCGGGCGCTGCGTGGCGAGGCGGAAGGCATCCCGGCCCGGATCGGGGCCTGTATCGAGCAGGACGGTCCGGCCATTCACGCCCTGACCGACGATCTCACACGCGTGCGCGACACGCTGATCGCCCGCGTCAAGTCATAGTCTCGCGCCCCGCCTCGGGCAGCGGCGCCTCGCGCTGATGGCCGGCTTCGCCCTCGATGAAGCGGCGGTGCCGGGCGATCTCCACCGCGAGGAAATCGAGAAAGGCGCGCACGCGCGGCGAATGCCGCAGGTCCGGGTGGGTCAGCAGCCAGAGATCGGCGGCATAATCGTCGTCGGGCGGAGCCAAGCGCACCAGCGAGGGACGTGAATCGCCGATGAGGCAGGGAATGTGGCCGATGCCCAGGCCCGCCTCTACCGCCTCGGCAAGGCCCAGCACGCTGTTGATCTTGTAGGCGACGCGCTCGGGCGCGACATTTTCCTGCACGAACTTCACCGCTTTGAGCGCGCCGAGCGTGTCGCCGAGCGACACCCAGTTGCGCGCGTCCAACTGGTCCTTCGTCACCTCGCCCGGCGCGGGGAAGTCCTGCGCCCGCCCGTATAGCGCCCAGGCGATGCGCGCGACCCGACGGCCGACCAGGTTCTCCGGGGGATGATCCGTGGCGCGCACCGCCACGTCGGCATCGCGCTTGGAGAGGTTCAGCGCCTGGTTGCTCAGCACGATATCGAGCCGCACCTCGGGATAGCGCTCGCGGAAGGTGGCGAGCATCGGCATCAGCAAATGGATGAGCAGCGAATCCGGCGTGGTCACGCGCAATTCGCCGGAAGGAGCGGGCTCGCGCCCGGCCAGCTTGCGTGCCGCCGCGGTGATCTCCTCGTCCAGCCGGTTGGCCAGCGCCACCATTTCCTCGCCGGCGGGGGTGAGCGCATAGCCGGTGCGGTGGCGTTCGAACAGCGCCGATCCCAGCGATTCCTCGATCTGCTTGAGACGGCGGAACACGGTGGAATGATTGACGCCGATGGCGGCGGCGGCGGCGGGCAGCCCGCGCGCATCCGCGACCGCCTTGATCAGGCGGAAATCGTCCCAGCCGAGATTCTTGAAGGGCTCCGCCACGCTCGTTCTCCCACGATGCCGATAAGCTTTTGCGCCGTCTCGTGAATTCCAGGATTCGCGACGTTTCTCACCATAGCAGCAGGAGTGACATTGCGTCAACGCAATTGATTGACCATGGCATTGCGTACGTGCCGGGCTATCTTCTCCCCATGACGAGCGCGGCGACGTGCTCACCACCACATCCGAGCGCGGATCGCGCTCCACCCGAGGGCCGCATCATGAACCGCAATGGCATCCATCACGTGACGGCGATCGCCGGCAACGCCCGCCGCAATGTCGAGTTCTACACCCGCGCGCTGGGTCTGCGCCTGGTGAAGAAGACCGTCAATTTCGACGATCCCGGCACCTATCACTTCTACTATGGCGATGAGGCCGGCGCGCCCGGCACCATTCTCACCTTCTTCCCGTGGGACCATGTGGCGCCCGGCCGCCTCGGCATCGGCGAGACGCAGGAGACCGCCTTCCGCGTGCCGGCCGGCTCCATCGGCTACTGGACGCAGCGCTTCATCGAGAAGGGCATCGTCCACCAGCCGATCGTGCACCGCTTCGGTGAGACGGTCCTTGCCTTCAAGGACCCGCACGGCATGCGCCTCTCGCTCATCGGCGTTCCCGGCATCGAGAACGAGGCGGCCTGGATCGGCACCGACGTGCCGGCCGAGCATGCGATTCGCGGCTTCCACAGCGTGAACCTGCTGCTCGCCGAGGCCGCGCCCACCGGCGCCATCCTCACCGACATCTTCGGCTTCAAGGAGATCGGCCGCGAGGGCTCGCTGGTGCGCTTCAAGGCCGAGGGCACGGAGATCGGCGGCATCGTCGACATCCATGAGGCCGGCGGCTTCCTGCCCGCCCGCATGGGCGGCGGCTCGGTGCATCACATCGCCTTCCGCGCGGCCGACGACGCGGCGCAGGAGGAGATGGTGCGCAAGCTCGTCGAGAATCACGGCATCCACACCACGGAGCAGAAGGACCGCAATTACTTCCGCTCGGTCTATTTCCGCGAACCCGGCCACGTGCTGTTCGAGATCGCCACCGACGTCCCCGGCTTCGACGCGGACGAGCCGCGCACCAGGCTCGGTGAAGCGCTGAAGCTGCCGGATTTCCTGGAAGGACGCCGCAGCCAGATCGAGGCGGTGCTGCCCGAGATCGCCTGAGCCTGATTGCTCCAGCCCCCCGCCGCGCTTTCGTGCGGCGGGGGGCGTGCCGCCACCATCATCCGATAGGAGGGTGCCATGAGTGTTACCGATTCGATGAGTGTTACCGATTCGACGGCGACCGACCGCGCGTCGGCCGTTGCCAGCTTCATCCATCGCTACGTGCCCGCCTCCGCCGAGGGGCGCCCGCCGCTGCTGCTGCTGCACGGCACCGGCGGCAGCGAGGACGACCTCATCGGCCTCGGCCAGCGTGTGGCGCCGGGCGCGGCGCTGCTCTCGCCGCGCGGCAAGGTGAGCGAGGGCGGCGCCAACCGTTTCTTCCGCCGCTTCGCGGAAGGCGTGTTCGACGAGGAGGACCTCGCGCGGCGCACGCATGAACTCGCCGATTTCGTCGAGGCGGCGCGGGCCGAGCATGGTCTGGCGGCGCCGGTGGCGCTCGGCTTCTCCAACGGCGCCAACATCGCCGCCGCCCTGCTTCTGCTGCGGCCCGGCGTGCTCGCGGGCGCGGTGCTGCTGCGCGCCATGTCGCCCTTCCGCCAGCCGCCGGCGGCGGTGATCGATGCGGTGCCGGTGCTCATGCTGTCCGGCGACAGCGATCCCATCGTGCCGGCCGAGAATGCGGCCCGCCTCGCCGACACCCTTAAAGCGGCCGGCGCGCGGGTGACGCATCGGGTGCTGCCGGCCGGTCACGGGCTCTCCTCGCCCGATCTCAGCCTGACGCATCAGTTCATCGAAGGGCTTTCCGTCCCGGTCCGATGAGGCCAATGGCCCACGGGCGCCGCCGCACCATGGAACCGGCGGCGCCCGTGCGCATTGCCGCTGTGGTGCGGCTGGATCACGGCCGCGCCGGCCAGTATGGTCGGTGGGGTTCGTGATGGCTGGCGTCCGTGCTGGCCGAGGAGGCGACGATGCGGTGGGAAGACTTCCGGCGCAGCGACAATGTCGAGGATCGGCGCGGGGACGGCGGCTCGGGCGGCGGCTTCGGCGGGCGCATGCCGGGCGGGCGCGGCGGGCTCGGCATTGGCGGGCTCATCGTCGTCGGGCTGATTGCCTGGGCGACCGGCATCAATCCCGCCGTGCTGATCGGCGGCGCTGAAATTCTCATGGGTGGCGGCGATCCGGCCAGCACCAGCCAGCCGCAGCGCCAGGCGCCGGCGCCTTCCTCGCGCGCCGCGCCGCAGGACCAGCTCGGCCAGTTCGCGGCGGCCGTGCTGGCCCAGACCGAGGATGTGTGGACGCCGATCTTCAAGGCGCAGGGCGCGACCTACAAGGATCCCGGCCTCGTGCTGTTCACCGGCGGCACCCGCTCGGCCTGCGGCGCCGCCCAGTCGGCCATGGGGCCATTTTACTGCCCGCTCGACGAGAAGGTCTATCTCGACACGTCGTTCTTCAACGAGATGAAGCAGCGCTTCAATGCGCCGGGCGATTTCGCCGCTGCCTATGTCATCGCCCATGAGGTCGGCCATCACGTCGAGAATCAGATCGGCCTGCTCGCCAAGGTGCAGGCGCGCCAGCGCGAGGTCTCCCGCACGGAGGCCAACGCGCTGTCCGTGCGGGTGGAGCTGATGGCGGATTGCCTCGCCGGCGTCTGGGCGCATCATGCCGACGCCAAGTGGAAGGTGCTCGAAGAGGGTGATGTCGAGGAGGCGCTCAACGCCGCCTCCGCCATCGGCGACGACCGGCTGCAGAAGCAGCAGCAGGGCCAGGTGGTGCCGGACAGCTTCACGCATGGCACGTCGGCCCAGCGCGTGCGATGGTTCCGCACGGGGCTGGAAAGCGGCTCCATGAAACAGTGCAACACCTTCCAGGGGCGGAGCTGACGCGCGTTTTTCGCGCGAGCGGCCTCGCCCGCGCGGGCTCCGCGAGGTCTTCCATGCGAGGTCTTCCATGAATGCCGATTCGCCCGACAAGCCCTTCGTCCCACTCGCCATCGCGGTGCTGACCATTTCCGACACCCGCATGCCGGCCGATGACCGCTCGGGCAACACGCTGGTGGAGCGGCTGGAAGGGGCGGGCCATCGCCTTGCCGATCGCGCGATCGTGCCGGACGAGGTGGACGACATCCGCGCCCGCGTCGCCGGCTGGATCGCCGATCCCGCGGTCGATGTCGTCATCACCACCGGCGGCACCGGCTTCACCGGCCGCGATGTCACGCCCGAAGCGGTAGAGCCTCTGTTCGAGAAGCGCATGGAAGGCTTCTCGACCATCTTCCACCTGATCTCCTTCCAGAAGATCGGCACGTCCACGCTGCAGAGCCGCGCCACGGCGGGCGTGGCCAATTCCACCTACATCTTCTGCCTGCCGGGTTCGCCCGGCGCCTGCCGCGACGGCTGGGACGGCATTCTGGCCCAGCAGCTCGACATTCGTCACGGGCCCTGCAATTTCGTGGAAATCCTGCCGCGGCTCGACGAGCACCTGAAGCGCGGCAAGCTGCGCGCTCCGGCCTGACGCCGCACTATTCCGGCAGCAGGATCTGCGAGCGCAGCAGCACGAGCCGCCCCCGGCCGGTCTTCGCCATCAGGCGCCTCATGGATTGCGGGCCGGGTTGGTGGCCGCCCAGCGCCTGGTAGAAGCGGCGGTGGATCAGCAGGCCCTGCTCGGGGCGCGGCCGCCCGGTGAGCGCGTGGCGCCCCACCGCCAGTGCCTCGCGAAGGCGGGGCGTGACGCCGAACCCGTCCAGCGCGAGGCGGAACGTGGCGGCGCGGCGCCCGCTCGCATCCATCCGCTCGGTCTGCTCGGCAAAGGTGTGCACCTCGCGCGTCCAGCCATCCTGCAGCAGCGCGGCGGCGGAGAGGAACATCAGCCAGGGCGAGGAGGCGGCTTCAGCCCCCTGCCGCAGCCGCGCGCCGATGTCGGGCGCCCCGCGCAGATATTCGCAGCCCGCCGCGTCCGCGATCTCCTCGACATCGACGGAGGCGCTGGCGTCGACCAGCAGCACCTCGCGCACCACACCGGCGGCGGCGCCGGGAACCAGCGCGGCGAGAGTGGGCACCAGAAGTCTGTGGCTCTCGCCCGTGGGAATGACCACCGAGATCACGCGTTGAGCCACTCCTTGGACGTAACGGTTCGGAATCATGCAGGAAAACCGGCTGGCGAAACCGGCGGCTCGTAGCATCCTGCCTATCGCACGCGACTGCTGGCGTATAGCGCCATATGACGTAGATCGATATGTGTTCTTGATATGTTCTCGTATCCGGTTTAAAACCGTGGGCATGGAACGTCGCACCCTCGATATCCCTTCTGCCGGCGGCACGCGCGTGCCGCCAAAGCATCTCGGCCGGCTGGCGCAGGAGCGCCGGGCGCGCCTCGAGGAAGAGAACCGCGCGGCGGCGCGCGACCTGTCCACCGTGTCGGAAATGGACGTGTTGCCCGAGGCGATGGCGCCGGCGGTCATCGACGGCGAGCGCCGGCGCGGGCGCGGCGCGGTTTCCAACGCGGCGGGGCGTTTCGAGCCGCATGCGCGCGAGGCGTTCGATGATGGCTGGCAGAGCCTCGACGAACTGCCGCCCTTCCGCACCAGCGTGACGGTGGAGAAGCCGCGCACCATCATCAACCGCAACGATTCACCCGATGTCGGCTTCGATCGCTCGATCAATCCCTATCGCGGCTGCGAGCATGGCTGCGTCTATTGCTTCGCGCGGCCGACCCATGCCTATCAGGGCCTGTCCGCCGGGCTCGATTTCGAGACCAAGCTGTTCGCCAAGCCGGATGCCCCGGAACTGCTTGCCAAGGAACTCGCAAAGCCCGGCTATGAGCCGCGTACCATCGCGCTCGGCATCAACACGGATGGCTACCAGCCGATCGAGCGCGAGTGGCGGCTGACGCGGCGCATTCTGGAGGTGCTGAGCGATTTCGGCCATCCGGTCGGCATCGTCACCAAGTCCGCGCTGGTGCTGCGCGACCTCGACATCCTCGCGCCCATGGCGGCGCGCGGCCTCGCCAAGGTGGCGCTGTCCGTCACCTCGCTCGACCCCAAGCTCGCCCGCATCATGGAGCCGCGCGCCGCGACGCCGGCGCGGCGGATCGACACGATCCGCCGGCTCAGCGATGCCGGCGTGCCCACGGCCGTGCTGGTGGCGCCGGTGATTCCGGCGGTGACCGACGCGGAGATGGAGCGCATCCTGGACGCTGCCGTCGCGGCCGGGGCGAGCGAGGCCGGCTATGTCATGCTGCGCGTGCCGCTGGAAATCCGCGACCTGTTCAAGGAATGGCTGCTCGCGCATTTCCCCGATCGCTACCGCCATGTGCTCTCGCTGCTGAAGGATCTGCATGGCGGCAAGGAATATGATTCGACCTTCGGCCAGCGCATGACCGGCACGGGTCCCTATGCCTGGACCATGGCCCGCCGTTTCGAGATCGCCACCGAGCGGCTCGGGCTCAACAAGCGCCATCTGCGGCTGACGACGCGCCATTTCCGCCGCCCGCCGCAGAAGGGGGAGCAATTGTCGCTGTTCGGGGAGGCTACATGAGCATGGCGGCCATCATGAATGACGGCCTGAATGAGGCAAGTCCGCCGGCCCCGCCCGGCCGTGGCGGCGAGGCGGCATTGCGGCGGGCGATCGCGCCGCTGCATGTCTCGCTGGTCACGCTGGGCGTGGTCGAGCTGGAGCGCTCGATCGCCTTCTACACGGCGCTCGGCCTGCCGCGCCGGCTGCGCGAGGCCGATGGCGTGGCCTTCTTCGCGGCGGGAACGGTGGTGCTCTCACTCTATCCGCGCCACGAACTCGCCGCCGAGGCCGGCGTCGTGCCGGGGCGGCCGGGTGCGTTCGGCGGGATGGCGCTGGCCTGCAACCGGGCAAGCCCGGCGGAGGTCGACGCCACGCTGATCCGCGCGGTGGCGGCCGGCGGGCGGGCGCTTCGCCCGGCGCAGCCCACCTTCTGGGGCGGCTATAGCGGCTATGTCGCCGATCCCGACGGCTACCCCTGGGAAATCGCCCATAATCCCGGCTTCGCGCTCGGCCCGGACGGCCGTCTCACTCTGCCGGACTGAGCGGGCGTGTTCCGCGGCGGGCGCGCCGGAGCGGGGAATATGACAATGCCCGGCCGGAGCCGGGCATTCGGGTCGTGATGTCGAGGCCGGCTACCGGCGATCCCGTCGCGTCGTCGTCGGCCCGCCCCGGCGACATCACTTTGGCGGCGTCACTTTGGCGGCACGCCGGCACAGCGTCGCGCGCGGGCGCCACCGGGATCACACCGGGCGGCGTCCTCGACGTTCCCCGCGCCGGCTCAGTTGGCGCCGAGCAGCGGGGCGAGTTCCTTGTCCAGCTCTTCCGTGCTCATGGCGCCGGAGACCTTCTTGCCGTTGATGAAGAAGGTCGGGGTCGAATCGATGCCGAAATCCTTGGCGCCGCGCTGGGCGACCTCGTCGATCTGGCCGGCGAGCTTGGCGTCGTTCAGGCAGGTGTTGAACTGCTGTTCGGTCATGCCGCTCTGCTTGGCGATGGCGAGCAGGGCCTGGGCGGGGTTGTTGTTGAAAGCCCAGGCCTTCTGGTTGTCGAACAGCGTGTCGGTCAGGGGATAGTATTTCCCCTCGCCGGCGCAGCGGGCGAGCATGAAGGCGGCCTTGGCGACGATGTCGAGCGGGAATTCGCGCAGGATGAAGCGCACCTTGCCGGTGTCGATGTATTTTTCCTTGAGCACCGGGAAGGTGGTGGCATGGAAATGCGCGCAGTGGCCGCAGGTCATCGAGGCATATTCGATGATGGTGACGGGCGCATCGGCCTTGCCCAGCACCTGGTCCGGCAGCGCGCCGGGCTCCAGCAGCTTGGCGGCATCGACCGTCTGCGCCTCGGCGGCGCCGATGAACGACATCTTGCCGAAGTTCAGCGCGTCCGGCCCGGAAAGCGCGACAAGCGCGGCGGTGGTAAGGGCCGCGGTGCCGAGCCCTTCGATAAAGCGACGGCGGTCGATCATGGTCGGTCTCCAGGGGAAGGCCGGACGGACGCCGGCGTCAGACTATCACAGCGCGTACAGGCAGCGCGGGAACATGGCAACGGTACGGCAGCTGTCGTCCACGTCACCGCTGCGTGAACGAATCGGGGCGCTTTGTCACGCCGGCCGGTGCCGTGTCGGCGCGTTCGCGCGCGACGGACGCCCCGAGGTCGCCGCGTTCGCGCGCGACCAGCGCCCCGAGCCGGGCCAGCGCGGCCGCGAGCGCAGCATCCTCGAAGGCGCCGAGCCGGCGGGCGACCGCGCCGCATTCGCTGGCATCGGGTTCGATGAAGCGGCGCCGGACGGGGCGCCGCGCGGCCACAGGACCCTGGCGCAGCGCCAGCCGGCCGATGCAGCGCCAGCCGAAATAGCGGTTCACCCGCTCGATCACCACAGGCGCGTCGTGCTGCAACTCGATGGCATAGCCGCCTTCCACCCGCACATGCAGCACGCCGGGCTCGACATTGTCCGCCCGCGTCGGCCAGGCGAGCTTGATCGGAAGCGCGCGCGCGGCGAGCGTCTCGCCGACAATGTCCGCCCAGCGCGTGACGATCTCGACGGAGGCGATGCCGCGCTGGCGGCAGCTCTCGGCGATGGTCGCGTCGATCAGGTCGGCGAGCGGCGCCGGCCCCCGGCGCCCGCGCGGCTTCGCGTGCGGCTTGCGGATGGGAGCGTCTCGGGACGGAATGGTCGGAAGGCGGGACATGCGGGCGGGAATATTCCGGTTGGTGAGGTCCGGCCGGGTAAGGTTCGGGCGGCATGCGCGGCGCGGGCAAGCCGGTAGGGGCCAAGTCTGTTGCGGATAAGCCTTGCCGGCGCAAGGCAGGCGAACCACTTTAGGCCGATCCTAGGCTAGAAGATGGCATGCCGCGCTCCGCCGATCCAGCCAATCCCCCGCGTCCCGATCCCTCCCGCCCGGTTCCGGCCTCGAGGTCGGCCCCGGATCCGGGCGCGCTGCTCGCCTGGTATGACCGGCACCGGCGGCGGCTGCCCTGGCGCGCCGAGGCGGGCGTGCGGCAGGATCCCTATCGCGTCTTCCTCTCCGAGATCATGCTGCAGCAGACCAATGTGGTGACGGTCACGCCCTATTACGCGGCCTTCCTCGCGCGCTGGCCGACGGTGGCGGCGCTGGCTGGCGCCCCGCTCGAAGACGTGCTCTCGGCCTGGGCGGGGCTCGGCTACTACGCCCGCGCCCGCAACCTTCACGCCTGCGCCCGCGCGGTAGTGGAGCGCCATGGCGGCGCCTTCCCGGACACCGAGGCCGCGCTGCTGGAGCTTCCCGGCATCGGCCCCTATACCGCCGCCGCCATCGCCGCCATCGCCTTCGAGCGCCGGGCGGCGGCGGTCGACGGCAATTGGGAGCGCGTGATCGCGCGGCTTTTCGCGGTGGAGGAGGCGCTGCCCAAGGCGAAGGCGCGGCTGCGCGCACTGGCGCTCACATTGCTGCCGTCGAGCCGCCATGGCGATTTCGCGCAGGCGATGATGGATCTCGGCGCCACCTTGTGCACCCCGCGCAAGCCGGCCTGCGCGCTCTGCCCGTGGCGGACGAACTGCGCCGCCCATGCGGCCGGCGCGCCCGAGCGCTACCCGGTGAAGGCGGCCAAGGCCGCGCGACCCACCCGGCAGGGCGTCGCCTTCCTCGCGGTGCGCGCGGATGGGGCGGTGCTGGTGCGCTCGCGCCCGCCGCGAGGGCTGCTCGGCGGCATGAGTGAGGTGCCCTCCACGGACTGGATCGAAGGCGGCCCGGCCGACCCCGCCCTCGCGGCGCCGATGGCTCTGGAATGGCAGCCGCTCAATGCCACGGTCGGGCACGTGTTCAGCCATTTCGCGCTGGAACTCGCGATCTGGCGCGCGCGCGCGCCGGCTGTCACGCCCGCGCCAGCGGGGCATCGATGGGTGCGGCCGGAGGGCTTCGATGCCGAGGCCTTTCCCTCGGTCATGCGTAAGGTATTGGAGTATATCGGCTAAATTGCCGCCGCTCCATTGAACTTCGCTGGGGGTCGCGCGTTATTCCGGCAGGCCGCGGATGAAGGCGGCAGACATGGAGAACGCAACGATGGGTAGCGCCGCGGATAAGGCCAAGGGTCTCGCCAACGAGGCCGTCGGCAATGTGAAGCAGGGCGTCGGCAAGATGACCGGCTCGGAGAAGCTGCAGGCCGAGGGCAAGGTCCAGGAGCTCAAGGGCGAGGGCCAGCAGGCCGTCGGCAAGGCCAAGGATGCGGTCAAGAAGGCCGCCAATCTCTGACCGATCCTGCCCGAAAACGATGAGGCCGCCCCAGGGCGGCCTTGTTGTTTGATCAGTCCATCAGCCCGATATGGCCGGGCAGGGCGGCGATGCGGGCCAGCCACCGCCGCACGCCGGGAAAGCCAGCCAGATCGTAGCCGCCTTCCTCAGCCGTGTGCGTATAGGCATAGAGCGCGATGTCGGCGACGCTGAAGGCGTTGCCCGCGAGCCAGTCTGCGCCTGCCAGCCGCGTCTCCATGACGGTGAGCGCGCGGTTGCCGGCCTCGAGAAGCTGTGCCAGCCGCTCGGGCGTCGCCAGATGCGCTCGCTCTTCATAGATGAACAGCGCCCGTCTCACCGCGAGAGCCGGCTCATGGCTGTACTGCTCGAAGAACAGCCATTCATAGGTCTTTGCGCGTTCATAGCGGTCCGCCGGAACGAGGGGGCTGCCCTCGGCGAGGTAGAGCACGATGGCGTTCGACTCGGCGAGGAAGCGTCCGTCCTCCAGTTCCACCGTCGGCAGCTTGCCGATGGGGTTCTTGGCGAGGAAGTCGGCATGGCGGGTCGAGCCGTCGCGCGAGGACATGGTGACGCGGTGCAGCGGCACACCCAGATGCGCGGCGGCGAGGCGGACCTTGTAGCTGTTGCCGGAGTCCGGCACGTCGTAAAGCGTGATCACCGGCCGCTCACTCCGCCGCCATCGCCATTTCCGAGCGGACCCGCGCGCGCAGCGAATCGATCGGCCTCAGCCCTTCGCGCGTGTCCATGTGCCAGTAGGTCCATCCATTGCAGGCATCCAGCCCCTGGGCGATGGCGCCGGCACGATGGATGGAACCGATCTGGCCGAGACCCGGCGCGGTCTCCAGTGACAGCATGCCATCCGCCCGCACCATGGCCCGCACCCGCGCCTTGGCGTCGGTGAGCAGCGTGCCGGGCATGAGCAGGCCCCGCTCGATCAGCGCGTTGAACGCGATGCGTGGCGCCTCGCGCGCGGTCGGCGCGGTGGCGAGCGCGAGGTCGGGCAGCGTCTCCACCGCATCGATCCGGGCCTGCGCGGCATCGGCATAGGTGGCGTCGCGCTCGATGCCGATGAAGCGGCGGCCGAGCCGCTTGGCCACGGCCGCCGTGGTGCCGGAGCCCAGGAACGGATCGAGCACCACGTCGCCCGCCTTGGAGGCGGAGAGGATGACGCGCGCCAGCAGCGCCTCGGGCTTCTGCGTCGGGTGCACCTTGTGGCCGGTCTCGTCCTTCAGCCGCTCATGGCCCGAGCAGATCGGGAACAGCCAGTCGGAGCGCATCTGCACATCCTCATTGGCCGCCTTCAGCGCTTCGTAATTGAAGGTGTAGCCCTTGGCGCCCGGCTCGCGGGCGGCCCAGATCATCGTCTCATGCGCATTGGTGAAGCGCCGGCCGCGGAAATTCGGCATCGGGTTGGTCTTGCGCCAGACGATGTCGTTGAGGATCCAGAAGTCGAGATCCTGCAGCATCGCGCCGACGCGGAAGATGTTGTGATAGGAGCCGATCACCCACAGCGTGCCGGTGGGCTTGAGCACGCGGCGCACGGCGAGCAGCCAGGCGCGGGTGAACGCGTCATAGGCCTCGAAGCTCTCGAACTTGTCCCAGGCGTCGTCCACCGCGTCGACCCGGCTGTCGTCGGGCCGCTTCAGTTCGCCCTGCAACTGGAGATTATAGGGCGGGTCGGCGAAGACCAGGTCAACCGAGCGCGCCGGCAGGCGCGACAGCTGGGCGACACAGTCCCCGCGCAGGATGGTGTCGAGCGGCAGGCCGTCAGGCGACGTGGGCGCATCGATTCCGGTATTACGGGACCCGGTCCGGGATGCCCGACGGGCTTCCCCGCTATGAACCACCTTCATGGACGGCTACCTGACTCTGGTGACGCAACAGAACTCGAACGCAACGGAACGCGCATCCACAATCTCCGCCGGTCAGGGTAAAGACCGGGTAAATCGTCGTCACCAAACTTTGGGAAATCCCCGCCGGCGCAATGTCATGCCGCGTCTCGCGGGCGGATCACGTTTGCGTCCGTGCCGTTCGAGGCGGGAGCGTTCACGCGTGGGCGGCGTGACAGGTGGAGCGGAGAGGGCGATCCGCCTCATGCGGAGGGGGGGGGGCGCCGGCCGGCATTGCCGGCGGATCGATTTGCGGCGGATCAACGCCGTGTTCATCGCCATTCCCGGTTTCCCGGGGTGGATGGCCGTTCGAGCGTCGTCGCCGAAGGGGCGCGCGCGTCAGCCGCGGGCGGACTGGGGCAGGCGGCGGTCGCACAAAGCGAGGCCGCCCAGCACAAGGGCGAAGCCGAGCGCATGGTGCAGGCTCAGCGCCTCGCCCAGCACGCCCACGGCGAGCGCGGTGCCGAAGACCGGCACGAGCTGGAGGAACTGGCCGGCGCGGGTCGGGCCCAGCACGGCGACGCCGCGTCCCCACAGCACGAAGCCGAGCGTGGGCAGGCTCGCCACATACAGCACGATGAGCGCGGCGTGGCCGAGATCGGCCGGGCTCAGCCCGCCGGTGGTGAGGCCGCCAGCGGCGATTTCCCACGCCGCGATGGGCGCGAGCGCGATCAGGCCGAAGGGAATGGAGACGGTGAGCGCGGCGGCCGCCGAGAGGCGCGTGGGAAAGCGCTTCAGCAGCACCGCATAGAGCGCGAAGGCGGAGATGCCGAGAAACAGCATGAGGTCGCCGAAATGCAGGTCGAGGCGGGCGAGATTGCCGATATCGCCGCGCAGCACGATGAGCGCGACGCCGGCGGTGGAAATGGCGAGCGCGAGGCGGGTGCGCAGGCCCGTGCGCTCGGCGAGGATGAGCCAGCCGAACAGCCCCACCACGATGGGGGCTGCCGAGCCGATGATGGAGCCGTTGACCAGGCTGGTATGGGCGAGGCCCAAATAGATCAGCACGGTGAACACGGCGATGTTGAGCACGCCGGCGGCGATCCAGAGCGGCCAGCGGCGGGCGATTTCCGCCCGCTCGGTCTGGATCTCGCGCCAGGTGAAAGGCAGCAGCAGGAGAAGCGCCAGCAGCCAGCGGGCGGCCGAGAGCGTCGCCGGCGGGATGAGGCCGGCGGCGAGATGGCCAGCCAGGAAATTGCCGGACCAGAGCAGCGCCGCCCCCGACAGCGCCATCACGGCGAGCCCGGCGGGCGAGCGGGCCAGGCCCTGGCGCGCCGAGCCGGCGGTGCGCGACACGAGCGGCGTCAACATGTCTGCGACGAATGCCATGACGCGCCTCCCAGGATGACCCGTGCCGGTGAAGGATGATGTCGATATAGGTCAGTGTAGTTGACCTACCTCGGCATGTCCTTGCGTTCTCGGGGCGCGGGAAAGGGGCGCGTGGCAGAATCTGCCGTCAGGGCCGTCTTTTTGAGCCGTGACTGTCGTTGCCCAGTTTTTCGGCAGCGGAATCGGGGCTCGCGGGCACGGCGCGCAGGTGATCGAGCGGCAGGCGCTGGCTCTCCTTCACCCGCTTCAGCGCCAGCGAGGAGCGCACGCCGCGCACGCCCGGCAGCCCCATCAATATGTCATGGGCGAAATGGGCGAAGCCTTCCAGATCCTCGCAGACCACATGCAGGAGGTAGTCGCTGTCGCCGGTCACGCTATAGCAGGCAATGACCTGCGGCAGCGCCAGCACGGCCGCTTCGAAGTCGCGCGCGGCCGCGTCGACCTGCCGCTCCAGATGCACCTGGATGAAGGCGAGCACGCCAAGCCCGAGCCGTGGGGCGCCCAGCCGCGCCTGGTAGCCGGCGATCAGCCCTTCCTCCTCCAGCCGGCGGGTGCGGCGCAGGCAGGGGGATGGCGAGAGGCCGATGCGCTCGGAGAGTTCCGCATTGGTGAGGCGGCCATCCTCCTGCAATTCGCGCAGGATGCGCAGATCGAACATGTCGAGCACAGGCGGGCGCATGTTCTGCCTCCATGTCGGGAATTCAGGGCAGGATGGTTCGTCGAAGCTCAATCTGCCGGCAGAAGCCGCCAGCCGGCAATTGGTCTTTGGTCAGCCCTGCTGACCGGCCGCGCGATCCGCCGCCGCGGGAGGCGCGGAGTCGCACGCAACGCAACATGTCGTGGATCGTGCCATCCATGCCACTTGAACTTGTGGTCACGGGGCGGCACCCTCGGGATATGAAATTCACCCGCCTGCGTCTCACCGGCTTCAAGACCTTCGTCGAGCCGACCGACATGCTGATCGAGCCCGGCCTCACCGGCATCGTGGGCCCGAATGGCTGCGGCAAGTCGAACCTGGTCGAGGCGCTGCGCTGGGTGATGGGCGAGAATTCCTACAAGGCGATGCGCGCCGAGGGGATGGATGACGTCATCTTCGGCGGCACCACGACGCGCGCCTCGCGCAACACCGCCGAGGTGGTGCTCGTCGTCGACAATGGCGACCGCTCCGCCCCGGCGGTGTTCAATGATGCCGACCTGCTGGAAATCTCCCGGCGCATCGAGCGCGAGTCCGGCTCCGCCTACCGCATCAACGGGCGCGAGGCGCGCGCGCGCGACGTGCAGATGCTGTTCGCCGATGCTTCCTCGGGCTCGCGCTCTCCGTCCATGGTGCGGCAGGGGCAGATCGGCGAGATCGTCGGGGCCAAGCCCACGGCCCGCCGGCGGCTGCTGGAAGAGGCGGCGGGCGTTGCCGGCCTGCATGCCCGCCGGCACGAGGCGGAAATGCGCCTTCGGGCCGCCGAGGCCAATCTCACCCGGCTCGACGACGTGATCGGCCAGATCGCCAGCCAGCTCGACGCGCTGCGTCGCCAGGCGCGCCAGGCGGCGCGCTACCGTGCCGTTTCCACCGATATCCGCACGGCGGAGGCGACGCTGCTGTGGCTGCGCTGGCTGGAGGCCTCCGGGGCGCTGAACGAGGCGAGCCGCGCGCTCGACCTCGCGGTGCGGTCCGTGGCGGAACGCACCGTGCAGCAGGGCGAGAGCGCCCGGCTCGCCGCCATCGCCGCTCATGGGTTGCCGGCGCTGCGCGAGGCCGATGCCGCGAGCGCGGCCGCCCTGCAGCGTCTGACGCTGGCGCAGGGTGAGCTCGACCGCGAGGAGGCGCGCGCCGACGCCCGCCGCGCCGAGCTGGATCGCCGCCTGTCCCAGCTCGCCGGCGACATGGAGCGCGAGCGCGCGCTCGCCGCCGATGCCGGCAGCGTGCTGGGCCGGCTGGCCGAGGAAGCCGAGGAGCTCGCCGCACTCCAGGAAGAGGCGGCGGAGGCCGAGGGGGAGGCGGGCGAGGCGCGTGAGGACGCCGCGCAGGCGCTGGCCGAATCGGAGCGCGCCTTCACCGAGGCCACCGCCAGCCATGCCGAGCGCGCCGCCCGGCGCGGCGCGCTGGAGCGCTCGGTGCGCGAGGCGGGCGAGCGCCATGCCCGGCTGGAGCGTGATGTCGCTCAACTCACCGAGGAGCGGCGCCGGCTGGAGGCGGGCGTCGACGGCGTGCGCCTCGAGGAGCGCCGCGCCAGCGCCGAAATCACCCGCGAGGCTTTCGAGGCCGCCGAGGCGTCGGCGCAGGAGGCCGAGGCCGCCCATGGGGAGGCCCGCGCCGCGCTCGATCACGCCCGCCGTCCGCTCGCCGAGGCCGAGCGCGTGGCGCAGCGGCTCGACACCGAGGCCCGCACCCTCGCCAAGCTGCTCGATGTCGGCGCGCCGCGCCGCTGGGCGCCGGTGATCGATCAGATCCGCGTGGCGCGCGGCTTCGAGACGGCGCTCGGCGCGGCGCTGGGCGATGATCTCGACGCCCCGGCCGATGTCGGTGCCCCCGTGCACTGGGCGCTGACGCCCGATGACGGCGATGCTCCGCTGCCGTCGGGCGCCGAGCCGCTCGCCCGCCATGTCGAGGCGCCGGCCGAGCTGGCGCGCCGCCTCGCGCAGATCGGCGTGGTGGAACGGAGCGAGGGCGCGCGCCTTGCGGCCCAGCTGCGGCC
The DNA here is from genome assembly GCF_014195655.1 of Ancylobacter tetraedralis. GTDB lineage: Bacteria > Pseudomonadota > Alphaproteobacteria > Rhizobiales > Xanthobacteraceae > Ancylobacter > Ancylobacter tetraedralis. Next base: position 128,621 of record NZ_JACICD010000008.1, on the reverse strand, counting down.
GGGCCAGCGGCTGGTCTCGCGCGAAGGCGACCTGTGGCGCTGGGATGGGCTGACCGCGGCGGCCGATGCGCCGACCGCCGCCGCGCGGCGCCTCGCCGAGCGCAACCGGCTGGCCGATATCGAGGCGGAGCGGATCGCCGCGCGGGCCGAGGTGGCCCAGCATCGCCGCGCGCTCGAGAGCGCCGAAGCGGCCCTGCGCGCGGCCGGCTCGCGCGAGAATGCCGCCCGCGAGGCCCGCCGTGCGGCGCTGCGTGCCATGGAAGCGACGCGCGACGACCTTGCCCGTGCCGAGCGGCAGGCCGCCGAGCAGGAGGCCAAGCTTTCCGCGCTGGCCGCGAGCCTCGATCGGCTGGATGCGGAGCGCGTCGCCAGCGCCGCCGGACTGATGGGCGCGCAGGCGCAACTGGCCGAACTGCCGGCCGGAATGGAGAGCGAGGCGCATCTGGTCGAGGCCCGCAGCCGCGTGGCGCAGGACCGGGCGGCGCTGGCGGAAGCGAGAGCCCGCGCCGAGGGGCTCACCCGCGAGCGCGAGCAGCGCGTGCGTCGCCTGCAGGCGATCGCCGGCGAACGAGCCTCGTGGCAGGCCCGCGCCAGCGGCACGGGCGAGCGGGTGGCGGCGCTGGAGGCACGCGTCGCGGAGGCGGCCGAGGAGCGCGAGGCGTTGGACGAGGTCCCGGCGGCCCTCGCCGCGCGCCGCCGCGCCCTGCTCGACGAGATCGCCCGGGCCGAGGCCGCGCGGCGCGAATCAGCCGATCGCCTCGCCAGCGGGGAGGGCGCGCAGGTGGGGGCCGAGCGCGCGGCCCGCGCCGCGCTCGACGCGCTCGCGGTGGCGCGCGAGGAAAGCGCGCGCGGCGAGGCGCGGCTGGATGCCGCACGCGAGCGGCGCGAGCAGGTGCTGCGTGAGATTTCCGACAGTCTCGACGGCCCGCCGGACAGCGCGCGCACCATTGCCGGGCTGGAAGCCGATACGCCGCTGCCCGACGCTGCGGGGTTGGAGGCCGATCTCGACCGGCTGAAGCGCGAGCGTGAACGGCTGGGCGCGGTCAATCTGCGCGCCGAGGAGGAACTGGCCGAGGTCGAGGGCCAGCAGCAGGGCCTCTCGGCCGAGCGCGAGGACCTGACGGAGGCGATCAAGCGGCTGCGCCAGGGCATTTACGGCCTCAACCGTGAGGCGCGCGAACGGCTTCAGGCGAGTTTCACCGTGGTCGACGGGCATTTCCAGCAATTGTTCGGCACGTTGTTCGGCGGGGGCGAGGCGCGGCTCGTGCTGACCGATTCGGATGACCCGCTGGAGGCGGGGCTCGACATCATCGCCAAGCCGCCGGGCAAGAAGCCGCAATCGCTTTCGCTGCTCTCGGGCGGCGAGCAGGCGCTCACCGCCATGGCGCTCATCTTCGCGGTATTCCTCACCAATCCGGCGCCGATCTGCGTGCTCGACGAGGTCGATGCGCCGCTCGACGACTCGAATGTCGAGCGATTCTGCAACCTTCTGGACGAGATGCGCCGCCTCACCGAGACGCGTTTCATCACGATTACGCACAACCCCATCACCATGAGCCGCATGAACCGGTTGTTCGGCGTGACCATGGCCGAGCGCGGCGTGTCCAAGCTTGTCTCGGTCGATCTCGCCACAGCCGAGACCTATCGTGAGGCAAGTTGACGCCGTCATGCCCGCGGCAGTGCGCCGGAGGTGAGACGGGGGGCGATCGGCGTATTCCCCCGGCGCCGCTGGCATGCCAAAAACACGGCGATACTCCGCCCTCCGCCTTCCCTTGGTGCGAGGCGGGGTGACGCAATGCCTGCGACAGAGCGTCCCCTGTTGCTTTTCTTCAAGTTTTTCAACTGCTTAAAACATGAGTTCACGTTCTTGACACCCCTTGGGCCGATCACTATGGTGCGCCCGGTTTCGGGGATGGGAAATCCTTCTCCGGCAAGGACTGAGCATAGATCATGGGCGACCGGGACAGAACGGACGGCCAAAAGGACTCAGGCCGGCCGGAGGTTTCCGACACCGAGCTCTCGGGCCGGCTAAGCGGGCTGGGCAGTGCGCTGGACAAGGTGCGCGCCGAGCGGCAAGCGGAAGAGAAGGCGTCAAAGGTTCCGGACCGGACGTCCTCTTCGGCCGGCATGGCGCTCGCTTTCCGCTTGGGAAGCGAGTTCGTCGCGGGAGTTCTGGTGGGCGCCGGCCTCGGCTGGGCGATCGACCGGCTCCTCGGCATTACGCCGTGGGGGATGATCGTGTTCATGCTTCTGGGCTTCGGCGCGGGAATCATGAATATGCTGCGCGCCGCCGGGGAAACCGGCCCGAAGACGCCGCCGAAAGGCGGGGCGTGACGAGTGTGACTTGGGGATGCGACGGTCTGTCTTGCGGCGGGCCTGTCAACGGAATTTCGAGCGATGCCGGCCTTCGGGCGGGTGTCTGAGACAGGGGCGGGCGCCCTGCGGCGCCACGTTTGAGGGCAACGACCGGCGATGGCCAGCGGAACCGTGATCGATCCGATCCACCAGTTCCAGATCCACAAGATCGTGGACCTGGGAGCTCCGGGGGGCGTCGAGCTCGCCTTCACCAATTCCGCCGCCTTCATGTTCGGCATCGTGGCGCTGGTGTTCTTCTTCCTCACCTTCGCGACGCGCGGCCGCACGCTGGTGCCCAACCGCCTGCAGTCGCTCGCCGAGCTGTCCTACGAATTCGTCGCCTCGACCGTGCGCAGCACGGCCGGCAATGAGGGGATGAAGTTCTTCCCCCTCGTGTTCTCGCTCTTCATCTTCGTGCTGACGGCGAATTTCGTCGGCATGATCCCGTATTCGTTCACCGTCACCAGCCATCTCATCGTCACCGCCGCGCTGGCGCTGCTGGTGATCCTGACGGTCATCATCTACGGCTTCGTCCGCCACGGCACGCATTTCCTGCACCTGTTCGTGCCCTCGGGCGTGCCGGCCTTCCTGCTGCCCTTCATGATCGTGATCGAGCTGATCTCGTTCCTCTCGCGGCCCATCAGCCTGTCGCTGCGTCTGTTCGCCAACATGTTGGCCGGCCACATCGCCATGAAGGTGTTCGCGGGCTTCATCGTGATGATGACCAGCGCGGGCATCGCCGGCTGGCTCGGCGCCGTGCTGCCACTTGCCATGGTCGTGGCGCTCACCGCGCTCGAATTCCTTGTCGCTTTCCTGCAGGCCTACGTCTTCGCGGTGCTGACCTGCATCTATCTCAACGACGCTCTGCATCCGGGCCACTGATCGGCGCGTCGCGGGACCTCATCCAGCCTTCAACTCACTCAGCGAATTCAAATAGGAGAAGACCATGGATCCGATTGCCGCCAAGTTCCTCGGCGCCGGTCTCGCTTGTCTCGGCATGGGCCTTGCCGCCATCGGCGTGGGTAACATCTTCGGCAGCTTCCTCTCGGGCGCGCTGCGCAACCCGTCGGCGGCCGATGGCCAGTTCGCCCGCGCCTTCATCGGTGCGGCGCTCGCCGAAGGTCTCGGCATCTTCGCGCTGGTCGTCGCGCTGGTTCTGCTGTTCGTGGTCTGACGCCCTGCCGCGAGGGCGTGGCGCTCGCGACATGCCCTCGTGCCGCACGACGTCCCCATTGACTGAGGAAGCCTGAACCATGTCCGAGGCCCAAGGTCCGGCCGGTACATTCGTCATAGCCCAGGCGGGAACGCCTGCGCCGGGCACGTTGCCGGCGGAGAGCGGCGTGGAGATTGCAGTGCCTCCAGCGGAAGCGCATGGCGGCGGGTTTCCGCCCTTTGACGTTCATACCTTTCCCTCGCAGCTTGTCTGGCTGGCGATCGCGTTCGGCGCGCTCTACCTGCTGATGAGCCGCATCGCACTGCCGCGCATCGCCAATATTCTCGAGGAACGGCATGATCGCATCGCCGACGACCTCGAGGAGGCCGGCAAGCTGAAGGCCGAGAGCGAAGCGGCGGCGGTGGCCTATGAGAAGGCGCTCGCCGGTGCCCGCAACAAGGCCCAAGGCATCGCCACCGAGACGCGCGACAAGCTCACGGCGGATGCCGATGCGAGCCGCAAGTCGCTGGAGGCCGAGCTGTCGGCCAAGCTGGCGGCGGCCGAACAGCAGATCGCGACGACCAAGACGGCGGCCATGTCCAATGTGCGCGGCATCGCCGTGGACGCGGCCGGCGCCATCGTGGGTGAGCTGATCGGCACCGTGCCCGCCCCGGGCGCGGTCGAGGCGGCGGTCGACACCGCCATCAAGAGCTGAGGACGCGCCATGGGTAGCGATACTTTCTGGGTCGCCGTGGCCTTCATCGTCTTCATGGCGATCGTCGTCCGGGCCGGCGGCTTTTCGAGCATGGCGGCCAAGCTTGATTCGCGTGGCGACCGTATCCGGCAGGAGCTGGAGGAGGCTCGCCGGCTGAAGGACGAGGCGCACAAGCTGGTGGCCGAATACAAGCGCCGCCAGCGCGAGGCCGAGGCCGAAGCCGAGGCCATCATCACCACCGCGAAGGCCGAGGCCGAGCGGCTGGCGTCGGAAGCGAAGCAGAAGCTCGACGACCTCATCGTCCGCCGCACCAAGATGGCCGAGCAGAAGATCGCTCAGGCCGAGCAGCAGGCGGTGGCGGATGTAAAGGCTGCGGCCGCCGAGGCCGCCGTCAAGGCCGCCGAGACGCTGCTCACCGCCAATGTGGTGGGCGCGACGGCGGACCGGATACTGACCTCGGCGGTTTCCGAGGTGAAGTCGAAGCTGAACTGAGCCGGGCGCGCACCTTCGCCTCTCTCGATCTGATCACGAAAGGCCCGGCTCGCGCCGGGCCTTTTCGTTTTTGGCGATCCGCCGTCTCGCATGCCTTGCACGGAAGGACGGCGGGTGGCGCAATGCGGGATGATCGGCATCGCCGACCGGATCCGTCGCCAAGGGCGATCGAGCAAGGCATGCGGCGGCACGTGGGGAGCGCGGGCGATCGGCTCGCTCGCGGCTGATATCCGGCCAGCGGGCGCGAGGCGGTTGGCCGGAGAGCCTCGCCGAGGCGGCCCGCTGGACGATGCTCGGGCTCAAGACCCGCGCGCAGCGGGCGCGCTGGACCAACGGACCGGGCGACGGCGCGTCATGGCTGTCCCGCTCCTGTCCATGTCCATGTCCATGTCCCGCACAGCGCCCCAGGCATTTTCCCCCAGGGCGTATTCTACCGATGCCTCGCGCGCGACCTGAGCCGGGGGCATTGAAAAGGGCGTTGGCCGGCTCCCAATGCGCCGAGCCGAACGCGTGACCAGCCCTCGTCGGGAACCGCCCACTTGGGGGGCTGACGCGCCATTCGGCTTTTCGCCCGTGCGGCCCCCACAGGCTTCGCGCCGGCTCTGGGCTTGCCACCGGGACCCGCCGGCAGAAGCCTTGGAGTGTTCCGGCATTCGGCCGGCATTCGGCCGGCAGTCGGCGCGGCAGCGAACCGCACATGGGCGACGGCGCCCGCCCGAGCCTCACCCTGTCCAGCGGCGGGGGCGGTAGAAGGTGTGCTCGCCGATCTGGTCGAGCTGGCGCATCTCGCGGATCCAGCTCGGGTGCACCGATTGCGCATGATAATGCGTCGCGCGCCCCACTTTCTCGTCCCAGATCAGGCCATCGAGCATATCCGCGGCGATCTGCCGGGCCTGTTTCCACAGGCGCGGCTCGGTCACAACGTCCCGCACATTGTCGCAGGCAAAGGTGAACTGGCAGGCGAATTTGCGGTTGGCGTTCTGGTACACGGCGCGGCAGATATCGGCGGGGTAATAGCCGGAGAACACCCGGTTCATCACCACCTGCGCGACGGCGACCTGCCCGCGCACCGGTTCGCCGCGGCTTTCGAAATAGACGGCCTCGGCCAGGCATTTCTCCGAGCGCTCGCGGCGCTTGCCGTCCAGGCCAAGCCGTTCGGCCGGGCTCGGGCCGCTCGACACGCGGGCGGGGGCATCCCCCTCGCCCCGCGCGGTCGTGCCGGTGCCACCATCCTCGCTCCCGCCACCATCGAGATGGAGGAAGGGCTGCGGCGGCAGGGCGGAGCTATCATAGCCGAAGATGAAGGCTGACTGCCGATAGAGGGGAAGCTGCTCATCGGCCGCCGCAGCGGTTCCGGTCTCGGCGCCCTCGCCGCGCCCCGTCACGCCGATCGTGGCATCCTCGGCATCCGTGTCCCCGCCCAGCGCCACGGCGGGGCCGTCGGCTTCCAGCTGGGTGGGGTCGCCGGTCGGATCGCCGGCGGACAGCGAATAGATGCCCTCGTTATGTCGGGCGGCAATATCCGGCGTTTCCTCTTCGCTGCTCTCCGGTTCTTCGATTTCCGTGCCGATGCCGGCCATGTCCGGCTGATCGGTGGTTCCCGCGCCCGCGGTGCCGAGCCCGGCCTTTCCGGTGCCGGCGGTACCGGTTCCACCGGTGCTGCTGCCCGAGCCGACAAGGCTTACCCCGTCGGTGCCGGCACCGGTCGAGCGGCCGGCGAGGCCGAGCGGGCCGGCGCCCGATCGCGTGCCCTCGTCAAGGGGTAAAAGGTCGGTCTTGTCGCGATGGTTCGCGTCGGCGCGCTGCAGCGACGCGGCCGGAGGTTCGCCGATGACGGATCCCGAAATCAGCGACGGCCCGGCCGGCCAGGCGAAGCTGGCCAATTTCAGGGTGTGCAGCGAATTGGACAGAATGGTGAGGCGTGCACGCTCGGCGATGCCGGGCCGGTGAGCCATGCGGCCGGTGATGTCCTGCGGCCCGATGGTGCTGCTGCCACCCACGAGAAGGGCAATCAGCAGGGCCGCCTTCGCCCTATGGCTATCCATCCGCGCCCCAGCCCACATTCCCAACGCCTGTACAAAACGTCGCCCCCCGTCGCGTGGCCCGCCGGTGACGGGCAAGCCTTCGCGGGGCGCGCCTTATGGTTATCGCGCATTAACCTTGCCCACCGGTTAATGGCCGGCAGGGGCGGCGGGAGCATGTCGCGGGCGGGGAGGGGATGTGGCGTCAGCGAGGCGCGGCGGCGCGGGACAGCCGGTCGGCGATGGCCTCGCCCAGTCCCTCATGTGGCAGGGCGATGACGGCGATGGCCTGCGCGCCGCTGCGGTCCAGCCGGCGCAGATGGTCGAACAGATTCGCCGCCGCCTCGACGAGATCACCGGCCGGACTGAGGTCGAGAATGGCCAGCGCCCGCTCTGTTCCCGGCGGGCGGGTGCCGGCAAAGGTCAGCAGCGCCTCGCCCGGGCGCACCTCCCGCGCATCGAGCCGCACCGGTAGGGCGGGCGCATAATGCGAGGCCAGCATGCCGGGCGCGAGCGGGGCGACTTCGGCGGCGGGCTCGCCCGGAGCCCGTGGCGCGGGGCTGGCGGGGGCAAAGCCCAGCGCCGCCGTGATCGCCTCGCGTGGCAGGCCACCCGGCCGCAGCAGCACGGGCCGGTCGCCGGTACAGTCGAGAATGGTGGATTCGACCCCCACGCGCGAGGGACCGGCATCGAGCACGAGGTCGATCCGCCCGTCGAGATCGGCCAGCACATGCTCGGCCCGCGTCGGCGAGACATGGCCGGAGCGGTTGGCGCTGGGCGCGGCGATGGGCCGGCCGGCCGCCGCCAGCACGGCCTGCGCGACCGGATGGGCCGGCACGCGGATGGCGACGCTCGAAAGCCCCGCGCGGGCAAGCTCGCTTGTCGCGTGTTCGATCGCCGGCACTACCAGCGTCAGCGGGCCGGGCCAGAAGCGGGCGGCAAGCACTTCCGCCGCCGCTGTCAGCCGGCCGACCCGGCGGGCGGCGGCGAGATCGGGCACATGGGCGATGAGCGGATTGAAGGTCGGCCGACCCTTGGCGGCATAGAGGCTGGCGACCGCGCGCGGGTTGGTGGCATCGCAGGCGAGGCCATACACCGTCTCCGTCGGAAGGGCGACGAGACCCCCGGCCACCAGCACGCGCGCGGCCTCATCGATGCCGGCCGCATCCGCCGCCATCCTCCGTGTCGCGCGTTCGGTCGCCTGGCCGCCTGCGCTCATCATTCCTCCGGGGTCCCGCGCTCGGATAAGGTGTCCGCTCGTGCCGGTCAACCGGCGGGTTGACGATGGAGCGGCGGGGAAATTCGTGGGCCACAGGCTTGCCGCGCTGGCTCGCCGTTCCCACGTGGCATATCGTCTACAATCAATCGTCGTTGGAACAATGAAAAGCCTGTTCCGACCAAGAACCCCGCCGACAGATCGGTCAAATCCCAAGGAACGCCATGACCACGCTGCTTGTTGCGCACGACGCCTGCCTCGAACATCTCACGCCGGCCGGCCATCCCGAGCGGCCGGATCGGGTGCGCGTGCTCAATCGTGTGTTCGAGGCCGAGGCGTTCGCCACGCTGGCCCGCGAGCAGGCCCCGATCGCCAGCCGCGAGGATATCGTGCGCGTGCACCCGGAGGATTTCGTCGCCGCGCTCGACGCCGCCATGCCGGACGAGGGGCTGGTGCGGATCGACGGCGACACGGTGATGTCGCCCGGCACCGGCGAGGCGATCTGGCGCGGGGTCGGCGGCGCGGTGATGGCGGTGGACGAGGTGCTCACGGGCAAGGTGAGCAACGCCTTCGTCTCCATGCGCCCGCCCGGCCACCATGCCGAGACGCGCACGCCGATGGGTTTCTGCCTGTTCAACAATGTGGCCATCGCCGCCCGGCATGCGCAGGCGGTGCACGGGCTGGACCGCGTCGCCATCGTCGATTTCGACGTGCATCACGGCAATGGCACGCAGGAGATCTTCTGGTCCGACCCGAGCGTGCTCTACGCCTCCACCCATCAGATGCCGCTCTTCCCCGGCACCGGCGCGGTGGGTGAGCGCGGCACCACGGACAACGTGGTCAACGCGCCGCTGCGCTCGGGCGATGGCGGCGAGGCGTTCCGCGAGGCGTTCGAGAGCCGCATCCTGCCGCGGCTGGAGGCGTTCGGCGCCGAGCTCATCATCATCTCGGCCGGTTTCGATGCCCACACACGCGACCCTCTCGCCAACATCAACCTGCTGGAGGACGATTTCAGCTGGGTCACCAAGAAGCTGATGGACGTGGCCGACCGGCGCTGCGGCGGCCGGCTCGTCTCGGTGCTGGAAGGCGGCTACGACCTCGAAGGGTTGGCCCGCTCCGCCTCGGCCCATGTCATGGCGCTGATGCGCGGGTGACGGCAGGGGGATGAGCGCGCGCCCGCGAGCCTGTATAAGGGGCGCGACTCACGGCAAGGAGAACGCGATGACCGATGCGGCGACGGTGGACACGCTGAGCTTCGAGACGGCGCTCGTCGAGCTTGAGGCGATCGTCGGCAAGCTCGAGGGCGGCAATGTTCCGCTGGAGGAATCCATCGCGCTCTATGCGCGCGGCGAGGCGCTGAAGGCCCGCTGCGACGCGCTGCTGAAGGATGCCGAGGCGCGGGTCGAGCGGATCACCCTCGGGCTCGACGGCAAGCCGGCGGGAACCGTGCCGCTGGACGGAGAGTAGGGCACGGGCGGGCATGACGATCCGGCTGCGCGCCCATCATCTCCTCTGCCTGCTCACCTATGTCGGCCGGGGCTACACGCCCGCCTTCGTCGCCCATTACGAGCGCGTCGTCGCCCGGCTGAACGCGGGTGAGGAGGCGATCCTCGTCGAGGGGCCGGACGAGATCTGCGCGCCGATGCTGGAAGGCGGGCACCATTGCCTGAAACCGCGCATCGCCGCCCGCGATGCGCAGGCGCTCGCCGCGCTGTCGGCGTTGACCGGGAACGAATTGGTTGCCGGTGCGAAGGTGCCGCTCACCACGGCAAGCGTGGCGCGGCTGCGCGCGGCCTTCGCCGCCGGCACCATCCGCCGCGCCTGCGAGGCCTGCCAGTGGTCGCCGCTCTGCAGCGATGTCGCCGCGTCGGGTTTCACCGCGGCGCGCTTCACCGGCGGATAAGGCGGCTCAGCCGGCGGCGCGGCGGCAGTCGGGGTTGAAGACCCGTGTCGTCGAGGCCGGGTTGCGGGCGAGGGCGGCCGTCGGGCGGATGGGGCGGCGCACCAGCTCGCCGCCGCAATTGGGGCAGATGCCGCCGAGCACCTCCCGCGCGCAATCCGCGCAGAAGGTGCATTCGAAGGTGCAGATCACCGCCTCCCGCGTCTCCGGCGGGAGATCGCGGTCGCAGCATTCGCAGTTCGGCCTGAGTTCCAGCATGGCCCGCTCCGCCGGATCAGTAGATGCCGGGCAGCAGGCGCGCCGTGCGCGCGCTGTAGGCGCGGTACTCTTCCCCGAACGTGTCGAGCATCATCCGCTCTTCCTTGCCGATGCGGAAGGCATAGAGAATGCCGAAGCCGACGATGCCGGCCGGCCCGGCAATCCAGTTGGGAACCAGGATCAGCTGGGCCACCGCCCACAGGAAGAAGGCCGAGTACATCGGGTGGCGCACATAGCGATAGACGCCGCCGGTGATCAGCTTGTGCTCGTCCTTGATCTCCAGCGTGACCGACCAGTTGCGGCCGAGATCCTCGTGCGTGCGGCGGAACAGCCACAGCGCGAAGGCAAACACCGCCGTGCCGAGGCCGAACTGCACCACGGAATAGGGATAATCGGCAAAGCTGAACAGCGGCGAGGTGGCCCAGAACATCGGGATGATGCCGAGGCCGAGCGTGGAGCAGGACAGAAGGATCAATTCACGGAGCCGGTGGCGGGCGTCGACAATGCGCTCGCGCTTCACCTTCTGCTCGAAGGGGATGCGGATGACGTACCAACCGACCACGCCGACGGCCCAGACGATTTTTGCAGCGATAATGAGGTCCATGAAGCGTCCGTTCAGGCGATGGGGAAAATGTCCAGGCGGGAAATGACGGGGAACAATGCGTCTGGAGCGGTTTCCGCGACAGTTGACCGTCTCTCGCGGAAAACGCTCCAGTTTATCGAATCCAGAGCCCATTCGTGCCGATCCGGTGATGTCACCGGATCGGAAAGGGCACTAGGTGATGAGGGACCCGTCCGGCGCGAAGCGGCCGATCGGCCCCTCAGGCCGCGACGTGATGTCGGCAAAGGCCAGCGGCCCCAGCGCGAACATGAAATAGTCGTACGGAGCTTTGCGCTCGTTCGCCAGCAGGAACTGGTAATGCAGGCGAAGCGCGTTGAGGCGGATGCGCGCGTATTTCTCCTCGGAGAGCATCAGCTTGATATTGGCATCGCGCAGCATCGGCGCGCCGTCGGTGTCGACGTCGAAGGCGACGTCGCGCAGCGTGACCGGGTGGTACTCGAAGAAATTGATCACATCGTGCCGCGACTGGAATTCGACCCAGGTCAGGCCGGGCGTGTCCGCCACGCGCCGGGCCTGTCGGCGGACCGTGTCGCCCTTGGCATGGAGGGCGAATTTCGGGATGGTCGCGCCGCAGGTCAGCAGCGCCAGCCGCGCCGGCCCCTCGGCGAGGGTAGGCTCGCGGTCCAGTGCACGGTCGAGCACGCCCAGCATCAGCGTCGCACCAAGGCTATGGCCGACCAGCAGCACCTCGTCATAGCGCTTCGATCGCACGGCTTCGACGAGTTCGTCGGCGAACTGGTCGAGGCGCGCGTTCAGTTCCGGCGTCCTGTCGTGCAGGTAATTGCGCGCCAGGTCCCAGTCGTCGAGCGCCTGGTGCAGGCGCCAGTAGCGCCCGGGCTGCCGGAACAGGCCGAAGAAGACGGCGATGGCGGCCACGATGCCGATGAGCCAGGCGACCGGGGAGGGCACGATCTCCGCGAGAAGATGATCGGCGAACCAGCCCGCCAGCAGTCCACCCGCGGCGAACAGGCCGACCAGCACGAAGGGAAACAGGAAGAAGCCGACATACTGGATGCTGGCCTCGACATAGCGGCTGGTCGCTCCGCCGGCCCAGAAATCAAACAGGCCGCCGAAACCGCCCCACAGACGTACCGGGTCCGGGCGCTCGTCGAGCGCGACGACGATGTCGTCCCAGCGCAGGATCCAGTAATCGACCTCCTCGCGCCAGTTCGGACCGCTGCATTCCACGTTCCATCGGGCGAGATGCTGCTGTTCGTCGTCATGCCGCGCGGACACGGCAACGTGAAAGGACCAGAGTTTGCTGAAACGCGTCGCCTGATTGGCGAACCGGCCGTGATGGTACTCCATGTCGGTCGGGTCGTGGCCGGGGAGAAAAAGCACCAACCGGCGCCCGGCAGCCGGGATTTCCGGCTCCAGCGTTACGTCCACCAATGGCCAGCTCCCGAAACGACTCTGCATGGATACGCCGTGGTTCTAGCGGAACGCCGCCATGCGATCCAACCTTTGTCTCCGCACTCATTGAAGTCTTCGTAAAGTGTTGCCAAATTCCTTCTAGCGGCAGTGCACGGCGGTCGCAGGCGCGTGGCGGGCCCGCGTTGCGCGTCCCGATGCCATTGTGTATGCCGTTGTGTTCCGCTGGCGGCACGGCCATTGCCTCGGCGGCCGTGCAACCGGAGAAGTCCTTGACCCGTCCCTCCACGCCGCTTCTGGACAGGATTCGACAGCCCGCCGATCTGCGGCTGCTGCCGGAGGACCAGCTTCCGCAGCTTGCGGCGGAGCTGCGCGAGGAAACCATTGATGCCGTCTCCGTCACCGGCGGGCATCTGGGCGCGGGCCTCGGCGTGGTCGAGCTGACCGTCGCCCTGCACCATGTTTTCAATACGCCCGACGACCGGCTGATCTGGGACGTCGGCCATCAGTGCTATCCTCACAAGATCCTGACCGGCCGCCGCGAGCGCATCCGCACGCTGCGCCAGGGGGGCGGGCTGTCCGGCTTCACCAACCGCACCGAGAGCGTCTTTGACCCGTTCGGCGCCGGCCATTCCTCAACCTCGATTTCCGCCGGCCTCGGCATGGCCGTGGCGCGCGATTTCGAGGCGGCGAAGGACCCGGCTATCGCGCGGCGCAATGTCGTATGCGTGATCGGCGACGGCGCGATGTCGGCCGGCATGGCCTATGAGGCGATGAACAATGCAGGGGCGATGGATTCCCGCCTCATCGTCATTCTCAACGACAATGACATGTCGATCGCCCCGCCGGTGGGCGCCATGTCGGCCTATCTGGCGCGGCTGATCTCGGGGCGCACCTATCGGTCCCTGCGCGAGACCGCCAAGCAGCTGGCCGGCAGCCTGCCGAAGTTCTTCGGCCGCCAGGCGGCCCGGGCGGAAGAATTCGCGCGCGGCTTCTGGACCGGCGGCACGCTGTTCGAGGAACTGGGCTTCTACTATGTCGGCCCGATCGACGGGCACAATCTCGATCATCTGCTGCCCGTGCTGCGCAATGTGCGCGACACCGATACCGGGCCGATCCTGGTTCATGTCGTCACCCAGAAGGGCAAGGGCTACGCGCCAGCCGAAGCCTCGGCCGACAAGTATCATGGCGTGCAGCGCTTCGATGTCGCCACCGGCGCGCAGACCAAGGCGGTTTCCAACGCCCCTTCCTATACGCGCGTCTTCGCCGACAGCCTGATCGACGAGGCCCGCCGCGACGACCGCATCGTCGCCATCAACGCCGCCATGCCGGCAGGCACCGGGCTCGACCTGTTCGGCCGCGAATTCCCCGCGCGCAGCTTCGATGTCGGGATTGCCGAGCAGCATGCCGTGACCTTCGCGGCGGGGCTGGCGACCGAGGGCTACAAGCCGTTCTGCGCGCTCTATTCCACCTTCCTGCAGCGCGCCTATGACCAGATCGTCCATGACGTGGTGATCCAGAAGCTGCCGGTGCGCTTCGCCATCGACCGCGCCGGTCTGGTCGGCGCGGATGGGGCGACGCATGTCGGCGCCTTCGACGTGCCCATGCTGGCCTGCCTGCCGGGCATGGTGGTGATGGCGCCCGCCGACGAGGCGGAACTGGTGCACATGGTGGCGACCGCCGCCGCCTATGACGAAGGGCCGATCGCCTTCCGCTATCCGCGCGGGGAGGGCGTCGGCGTGGAGCGCCCGGTTCGCGGCATCCCGCTGGAAATCGGACGCGGGCGGGTGGTGCGCGAAGGCTCGAAGATCGCCCTGCTGTCCTTCGGCACGCGGCTCGCGCCCTGTCTCGCGGCGGCGGACCAGCTGGCCGGCTTCGGGCTCTCCACCACGGTGGCCGATGCGCGCTTCGCCAAGCCGATCGACCGCGATCTGGTGCTGCGCCTTGCCCGCGAGCATGAGGTGCTGGTGATCGTCGAGGAGGGCGCCACGGGCGGCTTCGGCAGCCATGTGCTCACCCTGCTGGCGGAAGCCGGCGCACTCGACCGTGGTCTGAAGGTGCGCAGCCTCGCCTTGCCGGACCGTTTTATCGACCACGATGCCCCTGCCGTGCAACTCGGCGAGGCGGGGCTGGATGCGGATGGCATCGTGCGCGGCGTGTTCGCCGCGCTCGGGCGGGCGGAAAACGATGCGCCCGCGCTGCTGCGCGGCTAGCGCGGTGTCGCGCGCCATGGATGGCCGTTCGGGCGGCGGGTCGCGCGGCATCGTCACGGGATGGCCGACATGAGCGAGGGGGAGCCGCCCGGCCCGGCGGGGGCGCGGCGGGCGAGGGCCGACCGCGTGCTGGTCGAGCGTGGCCTGTTCGACAGCCGCGCCCGCGCCCAGGCCGCGATCCAGGCGGGGCTGGTGAGCGTCGGCGGCCGCATCGTCGCCAAGCCGTCCGAAACCATTGCGCCGGATGCCGAGATCGAGGCGCGCGAGGCTTATGAATGGGTGTCGCGGGCCGGCCTCAAGCTGGAGGCCGCGCTGGATGCCGCGGGGCTGGACGTGTCCGGCGCCGAGGCGCTCGATGTCGGGGCCTCCACCGGCGGGTTCAGCGAGGTGCTGCTGGCGCGCGGCGCGCGGCGGGTGCACGCCATCGATGTCGGGCGCGACCAGTTGCATGCCCGGCTGCGCGCCGATCCGCGCGTGGTCTCGCGCGAGGCGACCGACATTCGCGACCTGGCCCCCGGCACGCTGCCGCCGGTCGACATCATCACCATCGATGTCAGCTTCATCTCGCTGGAGCCGGTGCTGCCCGCCGCGCTGGCGCATGCCGGGGCGATGGCGCATCTGGTGGCGCTGGTGAAGCCGCAATTCGAGGTCGGGCGCGACAAGCTCGCCAAGGGCGGCATCGTCAAGGACGCCTCCGCGCGGGCCGGGGCGGCGGACCGGATCGCGGCGCGGATCGGGGCGCTCGGCTGGCGGGTGACGCATCGCCTCGCGTCGCCCATTCTGGGCGGGGACGGCAATGAGGAGTTCCTGCTGGTGGCGACGCGGACGGAATAGGAGCCGCCCGCGCCGATGTTGTCCCGCTTCCCGTCAGGCGGCGCGGCGCGCCGGGCCACGGCTGGCCACGAGCGCCCCGGCGACCTTTTCCGAGACATAGCCGAAAATGGCACCGACGATCATCGAGACGATGATGGTCGGCAGCGGGTTGGCGAGGCTCGCCGCCGTCAGGTTGGCCAGTCCGTCCGTCGCCAGCAGCGCGAAGCCGGCGGTGGCGGCGAAGCCGTAGACCAGGGCCGGAATCGCGGCGAAGGCCGGCAGGTTGGCGAGCAGGATCATCACGAGCACGCCGACGCCGACGCAGATGCCCGCCCAGACCGGCAGGCCGAGGCTCTCACCCAGCCCGCCACGGCTGACGGCGAGCAGCGTGAGCCACGCCATGACGGCGCCGGCGACATTGGCCAGGATGGTGGCCTTCAGTCCGGCCTCCTTGCCTCCGCAGTGGAAGAAGCAGGCCCAGGCGATGAAAGCGGCCCATATCTGCAGGCCGCCGGCGAGTGGTCCGAGGAAAAGCCAGGTGGCGACGCCCCCCAATACCCCGATCGTGATTGCAAGTGCGGAGATTATCGACATATTTCCCCCTTTGCGTGCGCTTCGAGGCTTATTATTATGTGCGCTTGTTAAGTAAATTTGGCTGTCCTTTTGAAAAATAGGAATCAGCCTCGATTAGAATACAGACATTATATGCGAGTTCCATGTTGTTGCGCAGAAGGTGATGGTTGGAAATCGATGAGCACCCCGCCAATACATAATATTTCATGGTTCATGTCAGGATCCCTCCCGCGATGAGTGCCGTGCTGCTCCAGATCGACCATATCGGCCATCGCGGCGACGGGGTCGCCCAGACACCTGACGGTGCGGTCTATGTGCCCCTCACCTTGCCCGGCGAGACGGTGGAGGTGGAGCGCTCGCAGGACCGCGCCCGGCTGATCGCGGTGGCGACGCCGAGCCTCGATCGTATCGCGCCGATCTGCCGCCATGTCGGCGCCTGCGGGGGCTGCTCGCTGCAGCACTGGCGGGCCGCGCCCTATGAGGCGTGGAAGCGGGAGATGGTGGTGGACGCGCTGGCGCGGGCCGGGCTGGAGGCGCCGGTCGCCCCGCTGGTGCCGGCCCACGGCAAGGGCCGGCGCCGTGCGGTATTCCATGCCCGCTCGACCGGGGGCAATCCGCGCCGGGGCGAGGATGTGCTGACCGTGGGGTTCGCCGGCCGGCGCAGCCATGCGATCGTCGCCATCGATACCTGTCCCATCCTCGCGCCCGAACTCGACGGCGCGCTGGCCGCCGCCTGGGCGGTGGCGCAGGCGCTGGTGCCGCTGATGAAGCCGCTCGACCTTCAGGTGACGGCGACGTCGACCGGGCTCGACATGGATGTGCGCGGCTCGGGGCCGCTTCAGCCCCGGATGGTCGCGACGCTGGCGGAGATTGCCGGACGCCATCGCCTCGCCCGCCTCACCCGCCATGGCGAACTGGTGCTGCAGCGCGAGCCGCCCGTGGTGACGATGGGACGCGCCCGTGTCCCGCTGCCGCCGGGTTCCTTCCTGCAGGCGACGGAACTTGGCGAGGAAACGCTGGCGCGGCTGGTCGGTGAGGCCAGCGCGGGGGCGACGCGCATCGCCGATCTGTTTTCGGGTGTGGGCACCTTCGCGCTACGGCTCGCCGAGCGGGCGCGCGTGGCGGCCTATGAATCGTCGGCTCCGGCGGTTGAGGCGCTGCTCAAGGCCACGCGCGGCATCACCGGGCTCAAGCCGGTGACGGCCGAGGTGCGCGACCTGTTCCGCCGGCCGCTGCTGCCCTTGGAGCTGAAGGCGTTCGACGCCGTGGTGTTCGATCCGCCACGGCAGGGTGCGGAGGCGCAGGCGCAGCAACTGGCGGCCAGCAAGGTGCCGCTGGTGGTCGGCGTGTCCTGCGATCCCCAGAGCTTCGCGCGCGACGCGGCGATCCTCGTCCAGGGCGGGTATCGGCTGGAATGCGTCACGCCGGTCGACCAGTTCCTCTATTCGGCCCATGTGGAACTGGTCGGCGTGTTCCGGCGCTGAGCGGCTTCAGTTGCCCCAGCGCTCCATCCACATGCGCTCGCCGACGGTGCAGGAAATGCGCGGCGCATCCGCGGCGTGGTGCACGAACTGGCGCTGCGGCGGCACCACGCCGGCGATCTCCAGTACCAGCTTGGTCTTGATCGCGTCGGCGAATTCATGCTTGCCCTGCACGGGAATGACAAAGGCGCCCGGGCCGCCGATCACGCAGTCTTCGTAATAGATATCGAGCTGGCCGATATCGAGCATCGAGCCGGCGGGTTCCTTCAGCATCAGCGGCAGGCCATTGATGGTGATGCCGCGTGCCACCACCTCGTCGCGGGCGGCTTCCACCAGCGGCCCCTGATTGTTGGTGCCATCGCCCGAGATGTCGATCACGCGGCGCAGGCCCTTGATCGCGTTGTGTTCGATCAGGTCGGCGCCATATTCCATCGCGCCGGAAATGGAGGTGCGGTAGACGCGCCGCAGCGGGGCGTCGCGGATCGCCGCGGCGAAGCGCTGCGCGTCGGCCGGGCCGGCGATGAAGGTCCAGTCCACCACCAGCTTTTGCTCCTCGACCCCGGCCCATTCCACATAGGCGATGGCCACGCGGCCATGGGGGCCGAGCTTGAGCGCGTTGAGAAATTCGGGGGAGGTGACGGCGGCGACATAGCCCTCGCGCTGGAGCGCCAGTTCGTCGAGGTCCATCGAGTAGGAAACGTCGACGGCCAGCACGAGTTCGACATCCACCGGATCGTCGGCTTGCACCGGGGTGACGGCGGCTACGGCCAAACACAGCAGGGTCAGCAGACGCACGGCGCGTATCGCCGCGGTTGCGGAAAGCGACGGCACGGCACGGCACACACGCATGCACGACATCGCGACCTCCGTCGGTGACGGGACCTCGACGTGTCAAAGACGCGTCCCATGAATGGTGACACGCCCCTTCGGTGGCCAGAAGTTGAAATTGCGGGCAGCGGGCGCCGCGCGATGCCGTTCGCGTGAGCGCCCGTTACCCCGGTACGGCGTCAGACGTCCAGCGTCTCGGTGCCGAGGATCTCGATTCCAAAGCCGGCAACGCCGACATAGGTGCGGGCGCGCGAGGCGAGGAGGCGAATCGAGGAAATGCCGAGATCGCGCAGAATCTGGGCGCCGAGGCCAATCTCCCGCCAGTTCTCGTCGCGCAGCCGGGAGCTTTCCTGCTTCTCGTCGCTGCCGATTGTGTTGACCGGCACGCCGGTGGTGCCGTCGCGCAGATAGACCAGCACGCCGCGCCCCTCGGCCTTGATGCGCTCCAGCGAGGCGCGGATCGCCTTGCCGCCGGTGAACACGTCGCCGATCGGGTCGGCGCGGTGCAGGCGCACCAGCACGTCGCGCCCGTCGCCGATCTTGCCGTGCACGAGCGCGATATGATTCACCGGCTCGAACGGCGTGACATAGGAGATAGCGTGCATGTCGCCGACCGCGGTGGGCGCGGTGAACTCGGCGGTGCGCGTCACCAGCTTCTCGCGCAGCTGGCGATAGGCGATGAGGTCGGCCACCGAAATACGGGTCAGCTTGTGCTGGGCGGCGAAGTCGGCAACCTTCGGTCCGCGCATCACCGTGCCGTCATCATTCACGAGCTCGCAGATGACGCCGACCGGCTCCAGATCGGCCAGCTTGCACAGGTCGACCGCCGCCTCGGTATGGCCCGAGCGCATCAGCACCCCGCCCTCGCGCGCGATCAGCGGGAAGATGTGGCCGGGGCGGACGAAATCGGCGGCGCCGGCATTGGGGTTGGCGAGGCCGCGCACCGTGGCGGTGCGGTCCTCGGCGGAAATGCCGGTCGTGGTGCCGTGCTTGTAATCGACGGAGATGGTGAAGGCGGTCGAATGCGGCGCGTCATTGTCCGTGACCATCGGGCTGAGGCGCAGCCGCTTGGCGTATTCCGCCGGCAGCGGCGTGCAGACGATGCCGGACGTGTGGCGGACGATGAAGGCGAGCTTTTCCGCCGTGGCGAACTGGGCGGCGACGATGATGTCGCCCTCGTTCTCGCGGTCGTCGTCATCGGTGACGACCAGCATCTCGCCCCGCGCAAAGGCCTCGATCGCCGCTTCCACGCGGGCTTGCAGATTGTCGCTCATCAATGCCACCTCGACGCTATCAATTCCGAGAAAGTCGTTCGGCGTCACCGCCCCGCTTGTTGCGGCGGCGATGCGCGCGCCCGCTTCCCGGGAGACCCAGGCCTGCTGGTCGTTGCACAATGCGGTGATGCTGGCCGGCGACAGGCCGGCGGCGCGCGCGAAGGCGCTGCGCGTCGTGCCGGTGAGGGTCAACCAATCCGCAAGCTTCATGCGCAGCAGTATAGGATCGGCATTTTTCAGCTGCAATAAAAGATTATTGCATTTTCAGCGATACTGAAATGACATTTCCGCCCGTATCGGAAGCCGCCGCCGGCCTGCACCGGCGGCGGATGGGCCTGTCAGGCCGAGCGTTGCGGCGACTGGTGGTCGGCATGGAAGGCGGCGCGCGCCAGCGCGACCAACTCGTTGTCGGTGGGGTGATCCACCGTTTTGACGGCGGCGATCAGCGCCTTCAGCTTTGGGTCGTGATGCTCGACATGCTTGACGAACAGGTCCTTTTCGCCACCCGGGCCAGTCACGAGAACGGCCTTCGCATCGGCGATGGCGGTGGCGACGTGATGGAAGAAGGCCTGGTCCTCCGCCGAGCGGCCATCGCCCACGGCGTTCGCCTTGTGGTGAACGTGCTTCACCGGGTGCTCGGGATGGATCACCACACGTTCGGCGCTGGTGCTGTCGAAATGGAAGATCCGGGCTTCGTGGTGGTCGATCCAGATAACGGCATGATACGGGCTGGTCATGGCAAAGCCTCATGGTCGAACGCTAAGGGGGCGGCCGCTCGGGCCGAGCCGCCAGTTCCCCCCTGCGTGCACCCTATATGGGGTGGCGCACGCCGATCTTGCCGCTGCGCACGCCTTCAGCGCGGAAATGTCGTCAGCGTGGAAACGGCCAGACCGGCGGCGTGCCGACCTGCCCGCGATGGCGCAGCAGATGATCCGCCAGCACGCAGGCCACCATCGCCTCGCCCACCGGCACGGCCCGGATGCCCACGCACGGGTCGTGGCGGCCCTTGGTGACGATGTCGGCATCCTCGCCATGGCGCGTCACCGTGTGGCGCGGGGTGAGGATGGAGGAGGTGGGCTTCACCGCGAAGCGCACCACCACCGGCTGGCCGGTGGAAATGCCGCCGAGAATGCCGCCAGCATGGTTGGCGAGGAAGACCGGCCGGCCGTCATTGCCCATGCGCATCTCGTCGGCATTGGCCTCGCCGGTGAGGGCGGCGCTGGCGAAGCCTTCGCCGATTTCGACGCCCTTCACCGCGTTGATGCTCATCAGCGCGCTTGCGAGATCCGCGTCGAGCTTGCCATAGAGCGGGGCGCCGAGGCCCGACGGCACGCCTTCGGCCACCACCTCGATCACCGCGCCGACCGAGGAGCCGGCCTTGCGGATGCCGTCGAGATAGGCCTCCATGCGCGTAGCCGCCGCCGCATCCGGGCAGAAGAACGGGTTGCGGCCGATCTCGGCGCTGTCCCAGTTGGCGCGGTCGATGACGATGTCGCCCATCTGCACCAGCGCCCCGGTCAGGGTGACGCCCTCCAGCACCTTGGCCGCGATGGCGCCGGCGGCGACGCGCACCGCCGTCTCGCGCGCCGAGGAGCGCCCGCCGCCGCGATGGTCGCGCAGGCCGTATTTCGCGTCATAGGCATAATCGGCATGGCCGGGGCGGTAGCTCTCGGAAATCGCCGCATAGTCCTTCGAGCGCTGGTCGACATTCTCGATGAGCAGGGCGATCGGCGTGCCGGTCGTGGTCAGCATGCCGTCCGCCTCCGCGAGGACGCCGGAGAGGATCTTCACCTCGTCGGGCTCGCGACGCTGGGTGGTGAACCGCGATTGGCCCGGGCGCCGCTTGTCGAGCGCCGCCTGGATCTCCTCCAGCCGAAAGCGGATGCCGGGCGGGCAGCCGTCGACGACGCCGCCGATCGCCGGGCCGTGGCTCTCGCCGAACGTGGTCACGCGGAACAGATGGCCGAAGGTGTTGAAGGACATGGGGGCGATCCGGGGATGAAGCCGTCGGCCGCGCGGCGGGCCGGCGGCGTGGCGCGTGTTCCCGGCGCTTCTAGGCGTCCGCGCGGCAGGCGTCAAACCTGTGGGGCGCCTGATGCTGCGACGGAAAATGGCCGGAGCGCATAGCGATTGGCGGTATCCGTGGTACATAATGCCGACACGAGGTTGCCAACCCAAACCCTATGCCCCTGTTTGAAATCGCCATCGTCATCCTGCTCGTCCTGATCAACGGCGTTCTCGCCATGGCCGAGCTTTCCGTCGTTTCCGCCCGCCCGGCGCGCCTGCGCGCCATGGCCGACAACGGCTCGGCCGGCGCGCGCATCGCGCTTTCGCTGGCGGGCGACCCCGGCCGCTTCCTCTCCACCGTTCAAATCGGCATCACGCTGATCGGCATTCTGGCCGGCGCCTTTTCCGGTGCCACGCTTGGCGACATGCTGGGCGAATGGCTGCGCGAGCAGGGCATGGCGCCCGGCCTTGCCGGTGGATTGGGCTATTCGCTGGTCGTCGCGGCCATCACCTATGTCTCGCTCATCATCGGCGAACTCATCCCCAAGCGGCTGGCGCTGCAGAGCCCGGAAAAGCTGGCGAGCTTCATCGCGCCGGCCATGATGCTGCTCTCGCGCATCTCGCTTCCGGCGGTCTGGCTGCTCGATATTTCCTCCCGCGTGGTGCTGCGCCTGCTGGGCGAAAGCGGCAAGCGCGACGAGAGCAATGTCACCGACGAGGAAATCCGCGCCATCGTCGCCGAGGCCGAGACCGCCGGTGTGATCGACCCCGACGAGCGGCGGATGATCGCCGGCGTCATGCGCCTCGCCGACCGTCCGGTGCGGGCGGTGATGACGCCGCGCACCGATATCGACTGGATCGACCTTTCCGAGGATCCCGAGGCGGTGCGCCAGACGATCCGCGAAACCCGCCACACCCGCATGCCGGCCTGCGAGGGCACGGTGGAGGAGGCGGTCGGCGTCATCGACATTCGCGACCTGCTCGAAGCCTATCTCAACGGCAAGACGCCGGACCCGCGCCAGTTCGTCAAGCCGGCCGCCGTGCTGGTGGAGACCGCCGGCGCGCTCATCGCCATGAAGGTGCTGCGCCACGCGGAATCGCCGCTGGCGCTGGTGGTGGACGAATATGGCTCGATGGTCGGCATTCTCACCCCCGCCGACCTGCTGGACGCCATTGCCGGCTCGGTGGTGCTGGATGAGGCCGGCCAGGTGAAGCCGGATGTGGTGGAGCGCGCCGATGGCAGCTTCCTCATCGCCGGCTCGACGCCCATCGACGAACTGGCCGACGTGCTCGGCATCCGCATTCCGCAGGATGCCGGCTTCCATACGGCGGCCGGCTATGTGCTGCACGAGCTCAAGGCGCTGCCGCAGGAAGGCGTCGCGTTCGAGGCGATGGGCTGGCGCTTCGAGGTCGTCGACATGGACGGGCGGCGCGTCGACAAGATCCTGGTCAGCCGCGCCGTGGTGCCGCGCCGGCGGGCGCCGATCATGGGGTAGGACGTTGGGCGCGCTCGGCTTCGGCCACGCGCCCGATGCCGTCGTGAAACGAGAAACGGGGCCGCCGGGGTGAAAAAGCTCACCCCGGCGGCCCCGTTTCGATTCGGGCGCGTCTCCTCGGCAGGAGCGCGCAGCCGGTCAGCGCAGGTTGCGCTCCAGACCGCTCGCCATGGAACTCGTCGGGCTGAGCGGCGCACCGCCATATCGCGTGCCAAGACCCGCGACGACGGTGACGATGGCCACCGCCAGCGCGGCGGCGATAAGGCCGTATTCGAGGCCGGTGCCGTGCGGGCGACGGGCTACCGCCCCGCGCCGCCGGCGCACCACATCGCCTCCCGCCAGTTCCCTGTCCGCCAACTCTCTCATGGGCGTACTCTTCTTGCGTTTGACTGCATCCACATCTGTCTCGGGACAGCTTTTATTGTGGAGGCACCTTGAGCCCGAGATGTTGATCGGGCGTTAAAACGCTCCCGCCGGGCCGGTGCCCATCGGCAAGACTGGGTCCGTGGTTAATGTTTTGCAGTCGGAGGTGGTGTCCGGACACTCCAAGGAAGGCGAGGCCCGGCGGCCGGCTAGCCGCTTTTCAGCTGCCGCGCGGCTTGGCGCGCCGGGTCGGCTCGGCGGCCGCCGGATCTTCCGGCCAGGGGTGCCGGGGGTAGCGCCCGCGCATGTCGGCGCGTACGTCGCGCCAGGAGCCGCTCCAGAAGGCCGGCAGGTTGCGCGTCAACTGGATCGGCCGGTGGGCCGGCGAGAGCAGGGCGAGGGTGAGCGGCACACGCCCGCCGGCAATGGCGGGGTGCGTCGTGAGGCCGAACAGTTCCTGCACCCGCACGGCCAGCGTGGGTCCGCCTTCGCTGGCGTAGTCGATGGGCAGGCGCGAGCCGGTCGGCACCTCGAAATGGGTCGGCGCGTCCTCCTCCAGCCGGCGGGCCAGCTCCCAGGGCAGCAGCCCGGCAAGTGCGCGGCCCAGCCGGTCGGCATCGATCTGGCCCAGCGCGGTCAGTCCTTCCAGCGCGGGCGCCAGCCAGGCCTCGACCGTGGCCGTGAGTGTGCCCGCCGACAGGTCCGGCCAGATACCGGGCGCGCTGGCGTGCAGGAATCGGACGCGGTCCAGCAACTGGCGCTGGGGATCCGACCAGGGCAGGCGCTCCAGCCCGCGCGCCGCCGCCGCGTCCGCCAGCGCGCGTGCCGCCTCCGGCCCGACGGTCACCGGGGCGGTGCGCTCGGCCAGCACCAGCGAGCCGAGCCGACGCACCCGGCGGGCGCGCAGGGCGCCGGAGGCGGCATCGAAGCCGGTCTCCGTGCCCTCGGTGATCGCCATGCCGAATTCCGCTTCGAGTTCGGCCTCATCCAGTTCCGCCGCCAGCAGGATGCGCGCCTCGTCCGCCGTTCCGGTCAGTTCGGCGACGCTGAGAAACCGGGCGCGGGCGAGCGGGGACGTGGGGTCGAGCCGGGCGCCGCGCCCATTCGCCAGCACGAAGCGACTGCCATCGCCACGGCCGCGCGCGAGCCGGTCGGGAAAGGCGAGGGCGAGCAGCACGGCGGGGGAGGGCATGTCCGCCCCGGCCCGGCCCGGCAGGCGTCCGGCGGCGCGCTCGCCCTCCTCGGCCCAACGCCCGGCGAGGCGGCGGGCCTCGTCGGCGCGGCGCGAGCGGTCGCGGCGCAGATCGTCGAGGCGGTGGAGGAGATCCGGCGCATCGCCCCCCAACCCGCGCTCGGAGACGATGGCGGCGATGAGCGCAGCCACCTCGCCCGCGCCGCGCCGCGCGCCGTCGATCACCATGCGGGCGAGGCGCGGCTCCAGCGGCAGCCGGCCCATGGCGCGGCCCCGCTCGCTCACCTGCCCATCCGTATCCAGCGCGCCCAGCGCAACCAGCAGGGCCTTCGCCTCGCTAACCGCCGCCGCGGGCGGGGGATCGAGGAAGGAAAGCGTCGCGGGGTCTCGCACGCCCCACATGGCGAGGTCGAGCATGAGGCGCGAGAGATCGGCGGCGAGGATTTCCGGCGTCGCGAAGGCGGGCAGGCTCGCCGTTTCCGGCTCGCTCCACAACCGCCAGCAGAGGCCGGGTTCCGTGCGGCCGGCGCGGCCGCGACGCTGGTCGGCACCGGCGCGCGAGACGCGCACCGTCTCCAGCCGCGTCAGCCCGACATCCGGCTCGAAGCGCGGCACGCGGGCGAGCCCGCTATCGACCACCAGCCGCACCCCCTCGATGGTCAGGCTGGTCTCGGCGATGGAGGTGGCGAGCACCACCTTGCGCCGGCCGGGCGCGGCGGGGGCGATGGCGCGGTCCTGCTCGGCGGGGGGAAGAGCGCCATAGAGCGGAGCGATATCGACGGCGGGATCGCGCACGCCCTCGCGCAGCGCCCGCTCGGTGCGGCGGATTTCGGCGGCGCCGGGCAGGAAGGCGAGGATGGAGCCCGGCGCGGCGGCGAGCGCGCGCTGGATCGCCCCCGCCATCTGCCGCTCGATCGGCTCGCGCGGATCACGGCCGAGATAACGCGTCTCGACCGGATAGGCGCGTCCCAGGCTCTCGATCACCGGCGCGCCGTTGAGCAGCGCGGCGACGCGGGCGCCATCGAGCGTGGCCGACATCACGAGGAGGCGCAGGTCCTCGCGCAGCGCCGACTGGCAATCGAGAGCGAGGGCAAGGCCGAGATCGGCGTCCAGGCTGCGCTCGTGGAACTCGTCGAACAGCACGCCCGCCACATCGGACAGTTCGGGGTCGTCGAGCATCATCCGCGTGAAAATGCCCTCGGTGATCACCTCGATGCGGGTGTGGCGCCCGATTTTCGAACCGAAGCGGGCGCGGTAGCCCACGCGCTCGCCCGCCTTTTCGCCGAGACTCAGGGCCATGCGCTCGGCCGCCGCCCGCGCGGCGATGCGGCGCGGCTCCAGCACGAGGATCTTGCGCCCCGCCACCCACGGCTCCTCCAGCAGCGCCAGCGGCACCCGCGTCGTCTTGCCCGCCCCGGGCGGGGCGACGAGGACAGCGGACGAGCCCGCGCGCAGCGCGGCGGTGAGCGCCGGCAGGGCGTCGTCAATGGGGAGGGAGGAAGGGGAAGGGGCGGACATGGCGACGGGATAGCCCGCCCGCCTGACCATGGCCAGCCCTCGCCGCCGGTGGAGAGGTCAGCCGCGTCGGATCGACAGCTGCTTGTAATGGAACGACCCCAGCTGGCCGTCCTTGGGGTAGCGGCCGATGCTGATCCGGTTGCCCTGATTGCCGCCCAGGATGCGCAGGGAGCTCGCGTCGGCGTCGAGATAGAAGCCGACATGGCCGCTGCCGGGCTCGGCGCCGCCGCCGGTGCGCGAAAACACCACTATATCGCCCTCCATCGGCGCTGCGGTGACGTCGCGTCCCCACCCTGTGTCGTGCCAGTAGCGGGCGGCGGCACTGTCCGTGCCATGCATGCCGGCCTGCTCGACGCAGTAATTGACGAAGGACGAGCACCACGCCGTCTCGTCGCTCCGGAAGCGGCCCGTCGTGGTGGCGTGATACATCAGGATTCGGGGATGGGCCTGCGGCCCCGGAATTTCCGCGACATTCTGCGCCAGTTCCGCACGGGCCACGTCGATCGGACGACGGATGGTCGCGCCGGCGGGCAGGGGCACGCTGGCCGGCAACCCGCCAGACACCGCCGCAAGGAAGCGCGCGAACATGTGCCCGTCCGCCAGGCCGTCGCCGTCGAGATCGACCTTGATCCAGTCACCGTCGACGCCGAGCCCGCGCACCAGCGTGTCGGCGGGTAGCGAGGCGAAGCTGCGGAAGCTCTCGCCCGGCCCCGCCCGCAGGTTGAGCCCGGAGCGGGCGGCGACGCGGAACAGGGCGGCCGCGCCGACGCCGCGCGGCGTGTCGAGCGGGGCGGCGGCGCCGAACTGGCCAAAGCCGCCGAGGGCCGGATTGGCGATGTTGCCGTCATAGCCGAAGCCGCCGATCGGGGACTGCCTGTCGAGCGCGTTCTGGAACAGCGACCACTCGCCCGCCTCCAGCGCGCGGCGCGTGCCGGACCAGCCGGTCGCCCCGGCCAGCCAGACATGCGCGATATGACCGAGCGCCTTCAGGTGTCCTGTCACCGTTCCCGAGCCATAGGCGCCGACCTGATAGTTCGGGCCGAGGGCCGCGCCGGCATTGCGGAAGTAATCGGCGATACGGCCGAGGTCGGCGGGTGCGGTATAGTCATGATCGACCGCGAAATAGACGGCCGATCCGTGCGGCTGCCCCAAAGCGGTGGCGAGTTCGAGCGCCCGCCGGCCGTCGCGCGTGCCATTGGCAGCGCTGAGGTCGCCGATACTGCCGCCCGCCCCGCCGCGTTGCTGGAACACCACGGCGACCGAGACCCCGGCGGCATGCAGCGCCGCGAGCTCGCCGGCTGACAGGCATTTGCTGGGAAAGGTCGAGCTGTTGCTGTTGGTGTAATAGCGGATCACTGTCTTGACGCCGCTATCGGCCAGGCGCCGTGCGAAAGGCGCGACATTCTGCGGCACGTCGATGATCTCATGCATGGGAGCCCCCGCTCAGCAGAAAAGCGAGGTCACGCTAGGATATGCAACCTTAAATAGCAAACTTTCTTATAGATCGCCTTGGTTGATTCTTGGCCGGCAAAAACCCGGCGCCGCGTGAGCGCCGGGTTGCAAGGGGATGCGGCCTTGGAGGTGGTCGTCTTGGAGGTGGTCGTCTTGGTGGGGTCGCCTTGGCGCGGGAGGGGAGACCCCCTCACATCACCGCGTCGATGGTCCGGCCGATCTTCTCCACCAGTTCGCCGACCTGCGCCTCGCTGATGATGAGCGGGGGGCTTACCGCGATGGTGTCGCCGGTGACGCGGAACATCAGTCCCTCCTCGTGGAAGGCGTGCTCCATCGCCTCGTAGCCGCGCTTGCCGGGGCCCTCGGCCTTGGGGGCCATGTCGAAGGCGGCGACCAGGCCGACGGTGCGGATGTCGAGCACGCCGGGCTTGCCCTTCAGGCTCATCGCCGCGTCGGCGAAGGTCGGCTCCAGTGCCTTGGCGCGCTCGAACAGGCCCTCGTCGCGATAGACGTCCAGCGTGGCGATCGCGGCGGCGCAGGCCAGCGGGTGCCCGGAATAGGTGTAGCCATGGAACAGCTCGATCACGTGGTCCGGGCCGTTCATGAACGTGTCGTAGATCCCCTTGCGCGCGATCACGCCACCCATCGGCACGGCGCCCGAGGTGACGCCCTTGGCGAAGGTGATCATGTCCGGGATGACGCCGTAGCGCTCGGCGGCGAAGGGGGTGCCGAGGCGCCCGAAGCCGGTGATGACCTCGTCGAAGATCAGCAGGATGCCGTATTTGTCGCAGATCTCGCGCAGCCGCTTGAGATAGCCCTTGGGCGCGGGCAGGCCGCCGGTGGAGCCGGCCATCGGTTCGACGATGACGGCGGCGATGGTCTGCGCATCGTGCAGCGCGACCAGGTTCTCCAGCGCGTCGGCGCGCTCGGCGCCCCATTCCGGCTCGCCCTTGGAGAAGGCCTGCTTCTCGCGGTCATAGGTATGCGGCAGGTGGTCGACGCCGGGCAGCAGGCTGCCGAAGAAGCGGCGGTTCGGCGAGATGCCGCCGACCGAGATGCCGCCGAAGCCGACGCCGTGATAGCCGCGTTCGCGGCCGATGAGGCGGGTGCGGGTGCCCTGGCCGCGCACCGCATGGTAGGCGAGCGCGATCTTCAGCGCGGTGTCGCCGGCCTCCGAGCCGGAATTGCAGAAGAACACATGGTCGAGATCGCCCGGTGCCAGCTCGGCAATGCGCGAGGCGGCGCGGAAGGCGAGGGGGTGGCCGAACTGGAAGGTCGGCGCGAAGTCCATTTCGGCCGCCTGGCGCTGGATCGCCTCGACGATGGGCTGGCGGTTATGGCCGGCATTGGCGCACCACAGGCCCGCCGAACCGTCGAGGATCGGGCGCCCCTCGGGCGTGAAATAGTGCATGTCCTTGGCGCGCGAGACCATGCGCGGGCGGCGCTTGAACGCCCGGTTGGCGGTGAAGCCCATCCAGAACGCCTCGAGGTCGTTCGGGCTGGCGGCGGCGCTGGCATCGATATCATAGGCGACAGACATGGGTGAGCTCCGGTGCAGGTGGCCCCTCGGCAGGGCCACTCTCGTCGTCATGCTTGCTTTCGGTCATGTATAATGCGTGGGCAGTGGCGGCCTCACGAGAAATAATGATGATGTGATCACTTTCCCTTCTGCCATGGCCGGCGCCCGCGCGATGCGCCTTGACCCTAAGGGCATGCGCGGCCATCAACTCGCCGCAAGCCGTGCTAGAGTCACCTAGCGTCACTGCTTTGCCCAGAAGTGTCCTCATCCTCGGGCCAAGGCAGGATCATGGGATTTCGCGAGTGTCCGACAGCGCATCAGCCGATCTGACGGAAGCCGGGCTCGTGCCGCCGGAGGGAACGTCGGAGGATGCCCGTGCCGATTCCGCGCGCCGGGCCCTGGCGCGCGTGCTGGAATCGGAAGAGCTTCGCTCATCCCCGCAACTGTCCAATATCCTGCGCTTCATCGTCGAGGCGACGCTGGAGGGGCGCCGCGAGGCGATCAAGGGCTATACGATCGCCGTTGAGGCGCTGGGGCGCGACGCCTCGTTCGATCCGCAGGCCGATCCCATCGTGCGCGTGGAAGCGACACGGCTGCGACGGGCGCTGGAGCGCTATTATGCCGGTGCCGGGGCGGCCGACGAAATCGAGATCGCCGTGCCGCGCGGCTCCTATGTGCCGCAATTCGTTCCCCGCCGGTTGGGCGAGCCCGCCAGCGAGGCGCCGGTGCCCGAGGCCACGATACCGGAGGCCGCTGGAACAATCGTGCTGCCGGAAAGGCCTGTCCGCCGGCGGCTGCGCCTCGGCCGGGTGACGATGATTGCCGCGCTCGCCCTCCTCCTGCTCATGGTGGTGGCCAGCGTGACGGTCGAGGTGATGGATCCCGGCGGCTTGCGGGCGCTGGTGGCCGGGGCGATGCTGAAGCCGCTGGACCGCTCCAACCGCCTCGGCATACCCATGGTCGAGGTGCGCACCTTCGATTCGACCGGCGGCACGCCGCTGCCGCCCAGCGAGGTGACGGGGGCGGCGCATGCGGTGACGGCGGGCGATTTCGCGGCGCGGGCGATCGAAGTGCGCATCCGCGACGCGTTGGCCCGCTTCGACCTGCTGGACGTGTTGGCGAGTCCCGATGCGCGGCCGGCGCTGCATTGCGGCGCGGAAGGCGTCTCGCCCGATTCGGCCTTCGCCCTTGCCGGGCTGGTGGAGAACCATGACGATGGCAGCCTCTCGCTGCTGCTGCGCCTCTCCGACCTGTGCGACGGCACCATCGTCTGGTCGCACGAGTTCGACGATATCCGCCGCGGCGGCGATACCGGCATCGCCGAGGCCTCGCTGGTGCGCGACATCATGGCCGCCATCGCGGAGCCCTACGGCATCATCCAGGCCCGCGCCCGCGCCCGCGTCATCGCGGCGGGCGGGCCGGGCAAGGCCGGGCCCTATGGCTGCGCGCTGATGGCCTATTCCTACTGGCGATCCTACCTACCGGCCGATCATGAGCGGGCGCATCGCTGCCTTGAGCAGGCGGTGGCGGCGGATGGCTCCTTCGCGCTCGGCTACGCGTTGCTGGCGGAGCTGAGCCTCGACGAGGTGCGCAACGGCGTCAGCCCGCAGGCCGCGACACCGGCCCTGAACCGGGCGCTGGCCGCCGCCGAACAGGCGGTCGAACTGGCGCCGACCAGCGCCTATGCGCGGCGGGCGCTGATGGACGTGCGTTTCTTTCGGGGCGAGCGTGGCGCAGCGATTTCCGCCGGCGAGACCGCGCTGTCGCTCAACCCCTACGATATCGATGTGCTGGCCGACGTGGGCGGGCGCCTCATCGTGCTGGGCGAGCTGGAGCGTGGCGAGGCGATGCTGGCCAGCGCCGCGCAGGCCGTGCCGGGCATGCCGCCTTCGGTCGATTATCATCGCGTCATTGCCGCCTATCTGCGCGGCGATGCGCGGGCCGCTTCGACAGCGGCCGACCAACTGATGGGCGATGGCTATGCGCCGGGCCTTCTCGCGCGCGCGCTCGCCGATCAACTGGCCGGCGAAACCGAGGCCGCGCGTGCCGATTTGCGCAAGCTGATCGAGACGGCGCCGGCCTGGGGCAGCGAGCCGGACATGATGATCGCCCGTTTCTTCCCCAATCCGGACGTGGCCCGCCGCGTGCGCGCCGATCTCGTCCAGCTCGGCCTGCCGTTGCCGAAATCCTCCGCCTCAGCCAATTGAGCGGCGGGGCCCGGCGCTCCCCAGATTGTCCCGGCTTGGCGAAAGGTCGCGTGGCGCGGTGGGGCCGAAGCGGCTAAGAGCGTTCCAACCGGGAGCGTTCGACTTGGAGCGTTCCCTCTTCGGGCGTTCCATCCTTCGTTTCCAACCGGGACAGTCTCATGTCGGACAGCTACGATCTCGCCATTGTCGGTGCGGGCGTCGTCGGGCTCGGGCACGCCATCGCCGCGCATCGCCGTGGCCTCAAGGTGGTGGTGATCGACCGTGATGCTCAGGCGAACGGCGCGTCCGTGCGCAATTTCGGCTTCGTCACCGTCACCGGCCAGCAGCGGGGCGAATGCTGGCGGCGGGCAGTGCGCTCGCGCGACATCTGGGCGGAGGTCGCCCCGCAGGCGGGTATCGAGGTCATTCATCGCGGCCTGCTCGTGGCCGTGCGCCGGCCCGAGGCGCTGCCCGTGCTGGAAGCCTTCCGGGCGACCGAAATGGGCGAGGGCTGCGAACTGCTGACGGCGGACGAGGCGCGCGACCGGCTGCCGGCGCTGAATGGCGAGCTCTCCGGCGCGCTGTGGAGCCCGCACGACATGCGCGTGGAGTCGCGCCAGGCGATCCCGAAGCTTGCCGCGTGGCTGGCGTCGAACGGCGTCGCCTTCCGGCGCGAGAGCGCGGTGACGGCGGTGGAGCCGGGTCGGGTCGTCACCTCGGGCGGCATGGTGAGCGCCGCCCGCATCGTGGTGGCGCCGGGCGATGATTTCCACACGCTGTTCGAGGATCGCTTCAAGCTCTACGGCGTTACCCGCTGCAAGCTGCACATGCTGCGCGTCAGCGATCCCGCGGCGGGGCGGCTGCCCGGCTCGGTCATGACCGACCTCTCGCTCGCGCGCTATCTCGGCTATGCCGAACTGCCGCAGGCCGAGCCGCTCCGGCGCCGGCTCGAAACCGAGCAGGCCGAGCACCTCGCCCATGGCGTTCATCTCATCGTCGTGCAGTCGGCCGACGGTTCGCTGGTCGTCGGCGACAGTCACCATTATGGCGCGACGCCCGATCCGTTCGCGCCGGAATTCGTCGACGAGCTGATCCTCGACGAATATGCCGCGCTGTTCGGCCGCCGGCCGCCGGTGGTCGAGCGCTGGCTCGGCACCTATGCCTCGGCCGCCGACCGGCTGGCCTTCATCGACCGGCCGCACGAGGCGATCCGGCTGGTGGTGGTGACCAGCGGCACCGGCGCCTCCACCGGCTTCGCTATCGCCGAAGAGGCGATCGCGGAACTGTTCGACTGAACCACACAGGGGAGATGGACATGGCTGAGGCTTCGACGCTCAAGGCGCTCATTCTCGACTGGGCCGGCACGGCCGTCGATTTCGGCTCGCGCGCGCCCATGGGCGCCTTCGTGGAGGCCTTCGGGCAGGTCGGCGTCACGATCTCGATCCCCGAGGCGCGCGGGCCGATGGGCCTGCCCAAGCGCGACCATGTGGCGGCGCTGCTGCACAGCCCGGACATCGCCGCGCGCTGGCAGGCCGCCCATGGCGCCGCGCCGACCGAGGCCGATGTCGACCGCGTCCTCGCCATTTTCGAGCCGCTGAATGTCGAGGTCATCCCGCGCCACGCCGATCTCATCCCCGGCCTTCTCGACGTGGTGGCGGAAGCGCGGCGGCGGGGCATGAAGATCGGTTCCACCACAGGCTATACGCGCCCGATCCTGGAGGTGCTGGCGCCGCTGGCGGCCAGCGCCGGCTATGCGCCGGACAATGTGGTATGCGCGGGCGATCTCGCCGCCGGGCGGCCGAGCCCTCTCATGATGTACCGCACCTTCGCCGATATCGGCGTGTGGCCGCCGGCGGCCTGCGTGAAGCTGGACGACACCGAGCCGGGCATCGCCGAGGGGCTGGCGGCCGGCACCTGGACGGTGGGCCTCGCGCTTTCCGGCAATGCGGCGGGCCTGTCCAAGGCCGAGCTCGACCAGCTGGCGCCCGATGACCGCGCGGCGCTGCGGGCCCGCGCGTCCGCCACGCTGTTCGCGGCGGGCGCGCATTTCGTCATCGACACGGTGGCGGACCTGCTTCCGGTGCTGGACGCCATCGAGGCCAGGCTGGCGGCGGGGCTGCGGCCCTGAGGGATTCCCATCGGCTTTGACGCGCCCGCCGTCTCCTTGACGGTGGGGCCGCCCCTTCGGATGTGAGCGCCTCACACCGCTGGGGAAGGAGTGGTCGCGCAAGACTTGTAACGAGCAAAAATACAACTTAAGGTAAAATGAAGCGTCGATCTGCATCCTTGGGTCGTTCGGGGGCATGCAATGGTGTTACCTCCTCAACCGCCTTGGAGCAGGCCTGCGAGCGAGGCGCGCCAGGTCATCATCGCCGGCGTGGCGGCCTTTATCAGCATCGGCCTCGTGCTCATCGTGACGATGCTGATGGCCTTTATCGAATATCAGGGGCGGCTGGCGAGCTTTCAGCCCAACATCCAGTCGCGCGAGATTACCGAGCAGGCCGAAATGCTCGACCAACTCGACGCGACGGTGATACGATACAAGGAGTTGCGCGCGCAGTTCGATGCGGCGTGGCGCAGCTTGCTCGACGCGCAGACGCAGAGGTTCGGCCGCACAGATCGCGTGTGCTCGCGCTATGAGGGCGCCCTGCAGGAGGAGTGTTGGATCTTCCTGCGCAGCGTGCCGTTCGATGGGGCCCTCGACATCGCGTCGGCGTCGGTGAACGATGGGTTGTCCAGGACGTCGCACTCGCGCCCGCCCTCCAGCGGATCGCCCAATTCCCCCGGCTTTGCCGCCACCGTTCTCCGGAATTTCGTCAACCACATGGAGCATGCGGCCAATCGTTCGGCCGCTGACGGGCCGGCCCGCGCCGGGTTCGGCCGGCCCGGCGGCGACCAGGCCTATATCGGGCTTTTCTCCGACGATATCGTCCAGATCGCCCGACTCAATCATCGTCTCATTACCGAACTGATGCAGAAGCAAGACGCCGCGCGGGTGCAGGCAACGTCCCTCTGCGCGCAAGCCGCGATACTCGCCTCGCTTATCAAGGACAGCCGGGCCAGCGATCTCGACTGCGGGGCCCTGAGTGAGACGGCGATCCCGTCATCGGTATCGCAAGCGCCGCCCATGGTGGGCGCGGGAGCTCCCCCGGCCGCCACGCCGCCCCCGGCGACACCGGTCAACGCCACGCTTCCTCCGGCGACACCGCCTCAAGGAACACCACCTCCGGGAACACCGGTTGATGCGCAGCGGCCGAGCCAAGGCGCTGTGGGGGCGGTTTCATCGTCAGCGGTCAACGCCAATCCGGACCGAATGACCGATCAGCATCGCTTCGATCTGGTCAATCAACTGCGCAACTACAACTACATCAGCGGCGGTGTGGCCCGCTTTCTCCTGCTGAGCCCGCCCGATTATCTCGCGGCGTGGCTGCTGGTGTTCGGCGGCGCCATGGGCGCGATGCTGAAGATCCTGTTCTGGCACATCATGCCGGCCCGCACGATCAAATGGTCCGATCTGTTCATCGAGCCGGCGCAGGGCATGGTCTGCGCGGTGCTTCTGTTCATCCTGTTCCGCTCGGGCCTGATGGTGATCGCCGGCGCCGGGCCTTCGTCCGAGACCTCCACGCTCAGCCCGTTCTTCGTGGCCTTTGTCGCGATCGGGGCGGGGCTGATGTCGGATCAGGTCATCCTCGCCGCCAGCCGTGCCGCCGGCAGTCTGATCGGCGGGGCCTCCATCCGGCAGACGCCGCGCTGGGCCGTGGGCCTTGCCGCGCGGCTGGAGCCCAATGCCGAGGGAATGGCGGTGCATGACCTCGCCAGCCGTCTCGTGGTGAGCGACGATCGCGTGGCCGCGTGGAGCGCGCTCCGGAGCCCGGTCGAGGGCGAATACCAGGACAAGATCGCGCTTGTGCTGGGCGTGCCGCCGCATCTTCTGTTCACCGATCTCAACCCGCGAGTGGCGGAGCGCGAAGTTCCGCCCGCGCCGTCGTCCGGCGTCGCGCCGCAGGGGGCCGGCTGACGGATCGCGGTGACGGCGCGCGCCGCCGCGGCCGCGTCAGGGCACAATCTGCCCGGGAACCGGCCCGAAGGACATCTGGCAGTAGCAGGGCATGCCGACCGGTGCCGCGCCAGTGATGAAGCACAGGCCGGCCTGGCTGGCGCAGCGGCTTCCCATCATCGGCGGGCGCGGGGCGCCATAGCCGGCATTCGGCCCTCCATAGCTGGGCGGCGCGACCATCTGCGGCGCCTGCGGCCAAGGCTGGGGCGAGGGGTAAAACTGCGCCGAGGAGGTGTGCGTGCCGCCGAGGAGGGCGATCCCGGTGGCGAATATCAGGCCCGCCGGCAAGCGGACCCGGCGAGCGGTCGATCGATGGCCCTGTGGCAGCATGAGATATCTCCAACCTATGATTGAAAATATCATCAGATACAATCTTTGAGGAGTGGTTGCGGCGGGAAACTTGCCCCCGTCCCCTCCCTCCTCTAAACCCGCGCCGTATCTTGTGAAGGACGGCGCGACATGGCCAAGGACAAGCCCTCGAAACTCAAGGCCCGCAAGCCGCAGGCGCATCTGCCGCGCGGCTTCGCCGATCGCGGGCCGGCCGAGCTGGGCGGCACGCGCGCGATGCTGGAAACCATCCGCAAGGTCTATGAGCTCTATGGCTTCGAGGCGCTGGAAACCCCGTTCATCGAATATACCGAGGCGCTGGGAAAATTCCTGCCCGACCAGGATCGGCCGAACGAGGGCGTGTTCTCCTTCCAGGACGATGACGGGCAGTGGCTTTCGCTGCGCTACGACCTGACCGCCCCGCTCGCCCGCCATGTCGCGGAGAATTTCGACAAGCTGCCCAAGCCCTTCCGCTCCTACCGCGCGGGCTGGGTGTTCCGCAACGAGAAGCCCGGCCCCGGCCGCTTCCGCCAGTTCATGCAGTTCGACGCCGACACGGTGGGCGCCCCCAGCGTCGCGGCCGATGCCGAGATCTGCATGATGGCGGCGGATACGCTGGAAGCGCTCGGCATCCAGCGCGGCGACTATGTGATCAAGGTCAACAACCGCAAGGTGCTGGATGGCGTGCTGGAGGCCATCGGCTTAGGGGGCGAGGACAATGCCGGCCGCCGGCTCACCGTGCTGCGGGCCATCGACAAGTTCGACAAGGTGGGCATCGCCGGTGTCCGCGACCTGTTGGGCGAGGGCCGCTGGGAGAACCCGGAGGCCAAGAGCGGGGATTTCACCAAGGGCGCGGGGCTGGATGAGGAAGGGATCGGCCTTGTCTGCCGGTTTATAAACGCTCTTCCCTTCATCCGCGAAGTGTTGGCGTCGTTCGAAGACGCGAACAAACGGAAGGCCTCAGGTGAGCCGGCAGAATATCATGGCTATGTCATCGCGGATGGAGTTCGCGTTGACATAAGGCCAGATCAGAAATTCGACCTGTTCGACGCGTTGCAATTGCTCTTCGGCGGCCGCAGTGACACGGCCAAAGCGGGAATTGAAGAGCTTAAGGAGATTGCGGCCTTGGTGGATGCCGCGAATTATGCCGACCGCATCCTCATCGACCCCTCCGTCGTCCGCGGCCTTGAATATTACACCGGCCCGGTCTTCGAGGCCGAGCTCACCTTCGAGGTGAAGGACGAAAAAGGCCGTCCCGTCCGCTTCGGCTCGGTGGGTGGCGGCGGGCGCTATGATGGCTTGGTCGGGCGTTTCCGCTCGGAGCCGGTGCCGGCCACCGGTTTCTCCATCGGCGTCTCGCGCCTCGCCTCGGCGCTGTCCTATCTGAATACCGCCGATGCAAAGCCGGCTTATGGTCCAGTCGTCGTGGTGGTGATGGATCGCGACGAGACCGCCCATTACATGGGGCTGGTCGCGAAGCTTCGCAAAGAAGGCATCCGCGCCGAGATGTATCTCGGCAACCCGAAGAATCTCGGCAACCAGTTCAAATATGCCGACCGCCGCAACTCGCCGTGCGTGGTCATCCAGGGCTCGGACGAGCGCGCCGCCGGCACCGTGCAGATCAAGGACCTGATCGAGGGCGCCAAGGCCGCCGCGGCCATCGCGGACAATGCCGAGTGGCGCGAGAGCCGCCCGGCTCAGTTCGCCTGCGCGGAAGCCGAGCTTGTCGCCAAGGTGCGCGAGGTGCTCGACCATCACGGCGTGCCGCATGGCGCGGCGCTGGCCTGAACGGGCCCGGCCGGCGTGTCTCCGCCGGCCGTCTTCCGTGCCCCCGTGCGCTATCCCACGATGTGCTTGACGAGGGCGATCCAGATCGGCGCCGCCACGGCGAAGCCGAGCACCGAGACGATGAGCGTGGACGAGGCGGGCGACACATAGGTCTGGAAACGGCCGGCGATGACGATGCCGGAGAAGGCCGGCGGCAGGGCGGCGAGCAGAACCACCTCTTCCACCTTCTCGGGCGCGATGCCGAGCCACAGCGCGACCGCCAGCATGGTCGCGGGCATCAGGATGATCTTCACCACCGCGTTCCACACCACTTCCAGGTCCAGCTCGAACCTGTGCGCCGACAGCACCAGCCCCGCCGCGAAAACGGCGACGCCGGACGTGGCGTGACCGATCAGCGCCAGCGGCGCCTGCACGATCTCCGGCGCGCGGAAGCCGCAGATGACCAGCAGCACCGCCGCCAGCGGGGCGAGCACCACCGGCTCCTTCACCGCGTGCAGGATGGCGGCGGCCGGTCTCGTGCCGGCGGGGGCGACGAAGAACATGCCGAGCGGCACCAGCACCACATTCACCACCAGCGCCATGATGGCCACGCTGAGCGCCGCCGTGCCGCCGAACAGCGGCATCAGCACCGCCATGCCGAGGAAGCCAACGGTCGGCGCGCCCGCGCTCAGCCCGGCAATGCCGGCCTCCCGCCGATCGTGGCCGAACACGACCTTCGCCACCACGAAGGCCAGGATATACCAGCCGAGCAGCACGCACACCGCGGCCGTGAGCGTGCGCGTGTCGGAAAACAGCGTGTCGCGCGAGGAATTCGCGATGGAGGAAAACAGCAGCGCGGGCAGGCAGTAATTCAGCACGAGCTGGTTAAAGCCGCCGGCCTGGTCCTGGGTGAATTTCGTCTGCTTTCCCGCGAGATAACCCAGCGCCAAGACGAAGAAGATTGAAACGATGTCCTGTATGATGGCGTGCATGACGATATCCGAACGCTAGGTCGCGCGCCCATCTAGGCGCTTCATTTCTGGGATACAAAATAAAAAGTCTCACGCGGTCAAGCGCCATTGGGCGGCCTCTTGCCGGCTTGCCCGGCGGCGAGGGCCCCGGCGCCCCGATGCCGGGAAACCATGTCGCCGCCCCCGCATGGACCCGGCCCGCCCCCTTTGCTAGAAGCGCCCTGCCTGTACGGCGCCCCCGTTCCGCAGACCGGACCCGAGACCCATGATCGCCGACATCAGCCACGCCGAGGAATTGCTGGCGCTCTATGCGCGCGCCGGCTTCTCGCGCGTCGAGCCGCCGGTACTGCAGCCCGCCGACGCGTTTCTCGACCTCTCGGGCGAGGAAATGCGGCGCACCATGTTCATCACCACCAGCCCGCAAGGCCATGAACTGTGCCTGCGGCCGGACCTGACGCTGCCGGTGTGCCGGCAATATCTGAGCGAGGGCGCCGCCCAGCCGCGCGACTTCGCCTATCTCGGCCCGGTGTTCCGCTCCGACGTGCCGGCGGGCGAATTGCTGCAGGCCGGCGTGGAATCGCTCGGCCGCACGGATCGCGAGGCGGCCGATGCCGAGCTGCTCGCGCTCGGCCTGGAGACGGCGACGCTGTGGGGCGTGATCGACCCGACCATCCGGCTCGGCGATGCCGGGCTGTTCGCCGCGCTGCTCGATGCGCTGGATCTGCCGCCCGGCTGGCGGCGGCGCCTGATCAAGGATTTCGCCCGCTCCGGCGATCTCGGGGCCGATCTGGCCGCGCTGAAGCGGCCCGATGGCGGCGGCGTCGCCTCGCATGCCGGCGTGCTATCGGCGCTGGCGGGTTCCGACCCGGCGGCGGCGCGCGCGCTGGTGACCGACCTGCTCTCCATCGCCGGCATCTCGACGGTGGGCGGGCGCACCGTGTCCGAGATTGCCGAGCGTTTTCTCGAACAGGCGGCCCCCGGCGATGCCGAAGGGCTGGCGCCGGAAAAAATCGCCGTGCTGGAGCGTTATCTCGCGGTACAGGGCCACCCGGACGCCGCCGCGACCGCGCTGCGCGCGCTGGCGCAGGATGCGGGGATCGATCTGTCGGCGGCGCTCGATGCCTTTGACAGCCGCACCAATTTCATCGTCGCGCAGGGCATCGAGGCGGAGCGTCTGAGCTTCGCCACCGCCTTCGGCCGTCCGCTCGACTATTACAGCGGCATGGTATTCGAGCTGCACGAGAACGGCCGGGGCGATGCCCGTGATTGTGCGCCGCTGGTCGCCGGCGGGCGCTATGACGGGCTGCTGGCCCGGCTCGGCGCGGCCGAGCCGATCCCCGCCGTGGGGTTCGCGGTCTGGCTCGACCGGCTCGACGCGGTGGAGGCCCGCCTATGAACACGCCGCTCATCGTCGCCGTGCCCTCCAAGGGGCGGCTGCAGGAAAATGCCGGTGCCTTCTTCGGCCGCGCCGGCATGAACCTTACCCAGTCGCGCGGCGCGCGCGACTATCGCGGCACGCTGACCGGCGTCGAAGGGGTGGAGATCGCCTATCTCTCGGCCTCCGAGATTGCCAGCCAGCTCGCCGCCGGCGCCGTGCATCTGGGCGTCACCGGCGAGGACCTGGTGCGCGAGAGCATCCCGGACGCCGATGCCAAGGTGCTGCTGGTGGAAGGGCTGGGCTTTGGCCACGCCAATGTGGTGGTGGCGGTGCCGCAGGCCTGGATCGACGTGCGCACCATGCGCGACCTCGACGACGTGGCGACGCATTTCCACGCCACGCGCGGCCGGCGCGTGCGGGTGGCGACCAAATATCTCAACCTGACGCGGGGCTTCTTCGCCCGCCACGGCATCGTCGACTACCGCATCGTCGAAAGCTTGGGGGCCACCGAGGGCACGCCGGCGGCCGGCACGGCGGAGCTGATCGTCGACATCACCACTACCGGCTCCACGCTGGCGGCCAATGCGCTGAAAGTGGTGGAGGACGGGGTGATCCTGCGCTCGGAAGCCAATCTCGTCGCCTCGCTCAACGCCGACTGGAACCCGGGCGCGCGGGCGGCGGCGCGGGCGCTGCTCGATCGCGTGACCTCGGCCAAGCTCGCCGCCACCATGCGCGAGGTGAAGACGCGGTTTGTCGCCTGCGACGGCGCCGTGGTGGAGGAGGCGGTGCGCCGCTTCCGGGCCTCCGCGCCGTTCGGGGCGCCGACCTCCTCGGGCATGGTCACGCTGCATTGCCCGCCGGACACGCTGCACGCGCTGGCCGTGTTCCTGCGCGAGAAGGGGGCGGCCACCGTCTCGGTCGGCCCGCTCGACTATGTGTTCGCGGCGTCGAACCCGCTCTACGCGAAGCTGGAAGAGAAGATCGGGTAGGGCTTCGCCCTGCAATCCTGTCGTCATCCCGGAACGGCGACCGGCTCGACCAAGCCCGTGTGTAGAGCTTCGCCTTGCAATTCAGTCTTCATCCCGGACGGCCCCAGGCCGATCCGGGATCGTTTGCCAACCTTGATGACGATCCCGGCTCTGCGCTTCGCTGGGCCGGGATGACGGCTGGCGGTTTCCCGGCCCAGCGGAGGCGAAGCCGAAGCGCCGAGCCGGGATCCAGCGCACGATTCGGCCGAAGGCACTTTCGAATCTGCTGACGTTATTCAGCCGCTTCGCGCAGTTCTGCGCTGGGTCCCGGATCGGCGCCGTGCTGCGCACGGCTTGTCCGGGAAACGGCGTCAGCCCCGCGCGGACTGCGTCTCGGCGCCGATCTGCGCGTCAGCGGCGTCGGCGGCGGCTGGCAGAGCCTCGGCGAAGGCGGCGGCTTCGCCCATGGCATGGCCGAACAGGATGAGGCACGGGCCCGAGGCGCCGGCCGCCACCGCTTGCTCCAGCGCTGCCGCCAGCGTCGCCACGGTGGCCGGCACCTGCCGCTCGTCCGGACGGGTGGCGGAGAACACCGCGATGGCGGGCGTCGCGGGGTCGAGCCCGGCCGCCATCGCCTTGGCCGCCAGCTCGGTCCATGTGCGCTGGGGCATATAGACCACGGTCGTGGCGGCGGGATCCGCCAGCGCGGTCCAGTCGAGATCGCGCGGCAGCTTGCCGTCGCGGGCATGGGCAGTGATGAATTGCAGCCGGCGGGCGTGATCGCGGTGGGTCAGCGAGACGGCGAGCCGGCTTGAGGCACCCTGCGCGGCGCTGATGCCCGGCACCACCTCCACCGGAATGCCGGCCTCCCGCGCGGCGGAGATCTCCTCGCCCGCGCGACCGAACATCATGGGATCGCCGCCCTTGAGGCGCACCACGCGCTTGCCCTGCCGGGCCAGCGCGACCATCAGCGCATTGATGTCG
This sequence comes from Ancylobacter tetraedralis, assembly GCF_014195655.1. Classification (GTDB taxonomy): domain Bacteria; phylum Pseudomonadota; class Alphaproteobacteria; order Rhizobiales; family Xanthobacteraceae; genus Ancylobacter; species Ancylobacter tetraedralis. The sequence goes on along the minus strand of NZ_JACICD010000008.1, from coordinate 87,151 downwards.
TCCTGCTTGCAGGAGGGGCGATAGCCGGTCTTGCCGACCAGCATCTTGCGCGCCTCGCGGCGGGCCACATCCAGCACGGCGGGGGCGACGAGGTCGTCATAGAGCACGACATCGGCCGATTGCAGCACGCGCACCGCCTTCAGCGTGAGCAGTTCCGGATCGCCCGGCCCGGCGCCGACCAGCGCCACCGAGCCGCGCGGGGCATCCGCGCGCTCGCTCTGCGCCCGCGCCAGCAATTCCTCGCGCAGGGCAGGGGAGGGCTCGGCCTCGGGCGTCTCCAGCGCGCAGGCGGTGAAGCGCTCCCAGAAGCGGCGGCGGCCCGGATAGGACAGCGCCAGCGCGGAAACGGCCGGGCGCCAGCTGCGCGCGGCCTCGGCCCAGCGCTTGAATCCCTGCGGCAGCACCGCCTCGATCTTGGCGCGCACCGCCTGGCCGAAAACCGGGGCGGCGCCGTCGGTCGAAATGCCGACCACGAGAGGCGAGCGATTGACGATGGCGCCGAAGGCGAAGTCGCAGAAGGCTGGCTTGTCCACCACGTTGACCGGCACGCCGGCCGTCCGGGCGGCGGCGGCGAAGCGTTCGCCTTCCGCATCGTCCTCGATGGCGCCGATGGCCAGCGCTGCGCCGGCAAGGTCACCCTCCTGCCAGTCGCGGCCGATCAGCCGCACCACGCCGCCCGGCGGATGCTCCTTGAGGGCTATGAGGTCCTCGCAGGGGGCCGGGGAATAGACCTCGACCATGGCTCCTGCCGCAGAGAGCAGCTCCGCCTTCCAGCTCGCCGCTTCCGAGCCGCCGGCCAGCACCACCCGGCGACCGTCGAGCGCGAAGAACACCGGCAGGCGGGCCAGCGGCGCCATGCGCGAGCCGGCCGGGCTCGCCTTGCGCGGCGAAGGGGAGAGGGAGGAGGCGGCGTCGTCGCTCATGGGGCGGGGCGGATCCGGGTGCGTGGGCTGGATGAACCGGCGTGCCTTATCACACGAAATCCGCGTCCATTGAAGTCAATAAACGGCGATCGTGCGGAATTAGGCTCCGCGCGCTGTTCGGAGCGCGTCGCCGTCCGCTTCAGTGCGACTTTTCCGACAGGCGGTCGGTCCAGGCCAGCACGACGCCGGACAGCACGAACACGACATGGATGATGACCAGCCACATGAGCTGCTTCTCGTCGACGCCGCGATCGAGATTCATGAAGGCCTTCAGCAGGGCGATGGCGGAAATGGCGACGATGGAGGCCAGCAGCTTCTGCTTGAGGCCGGCAAAGTCGACCTTGGTCATCCATTCCGGCCAGTCGGAATGGCCGGTGGCGTCGATCTTCGAGACGAAATTCTCGTAGCCGGAAAAGATGACGATGATGACGAGGCTGCCGGTGAAGGCGAGGTCGATCAGCGACAGGATGCCGAGGATCGTATCGCTCTCGTCGAATTGCGGGGAGTGGGTGACGAAGTGGAACAATTCGGCGCCGAATTTGAACAGCAGCACCAGCAGGGCGATGACCAGCCCGATATAGAACGGCGCCATAATCCAGCGGCTGATGAAGATGAAGCGTTCGATGAGCCTTTCCATGCGCCGTGACCCCGTCCTTCCCTTCGCATTTCGCGAGTGCGAGATGGGTGCCACGCCCGCGCGGCCGCTTCAATAGGCAAGACAGGACCGCGCGGCCGCAGGACAGGACGGCCCGGGTGAAGCCGGAGGCTGGCGCGAGGCCGGTGGCGATCCGCTAGTTTGGCACGACCTTCTGGTAGGTGTTCTTGAAATTGTCCTGAATCACGATCGCCTTGCCATGGGCGACCATCATCAGGTCGGTGTCCGGCGTGCGCGTGGTGTAGCTCCAGCCGGCGGGCAGCTTCAGGCGCGGGCCGAGCGTGGCCAGATCGTCATAGGTCAGCGCGGGATCGACGATTTGCGCATAGGACTGCATCACATAGACCGCGCCGTCGGGTGCCGTCAGCTGGAATACCGGCTTGCCGGCATCGAACTGGTAGCTGGTGTCGCGGTCGATGGTCTGCTCGGTGAAGGCGGGTTCGGTGGCCTGACGGATGGAGAGCGAGACCTCCGCCCGCTTGGCCATGGCGATGCCGCCGATGCTGATCACCTCGCCGGCCTTGGTGGCATCGAAGGCGGCGATCTTGTCCATGAGGAAGAAGCGTGGGCCGTTCATGACGATCTTGAACACGTCGAACTGCCGGCGCAGATCGCCCTCCGTGATCGCCTTCCACTTGTCGGCTGGACAGTCGTCGAAGCCGAGCGTGTTGTAGACTACGGCCTTGAGCCCCTCCGTGGTGAGGCTGATCGGCAGGATCTCGCAATAGCGCGCGTTGCGGATGACGGACGGCACTTTCGCCGCCGGCGCCGGGGGTGTCTCCTGCGCACCGGCCGGCGCGGCGAGAAACAGGCTGGCGCCGCCCAGAAGCGTGACGGCGCGGATCGCGAGGCGGGAGATGTTCACGGAAGACCCTCAGCGCAGGTGGATGCGGCGGCACACTACGACCGAGTTCATCCACGGCGGAAGGCGCAAAGCGGATGCGGTCAAAATTCGTCGCGTGGCTGTCCAGCCCTCCTGAGGAGCGCGGGCGCGGTGGTGGCGGGGCCTCCATCCGCGCCCGCCGTCATCAGGCGGCGACGCCGGTGCCGATCGGGCAGGAGACGCCGGTGCCGCCCAGCCCGCAATAACCGCTCGGGTTCTTGGCGAGATATTGCTGGTGGTAGTCCTCGGCGAAGTAGAAGACCGGGGCGTCGACGATCTCGGTGGTGATCGGCGGGAAGCCCTTGGCCTTCAGCGCCGCCTCGAAGGCCGCCTTGGTGCGCTCCGCCGGCGCGCGCTGCTCCGGGGCGGTGAGGTAGATGCCGGAACGATAGGTGGTGCCGACATCATTGCCCTGGCGCATGCCCTGCGTCGGGTCGTGGCTTTCCCAGAACAGCTTCAGCAGTTCCTCGTAGGAGACCTTGGCGGGGTCGTAGACCACCAGCACCGCTTCGGCATGGCCGGTCAGCCCGGTGCAGGTTTCCTCATAGGTCGGGTTCGGCGTGATGCCGTTGATGTAGCCAACCGCGGTCGACCACACGCCCGGCGTCTGCCAGAACTTGCGCTCGGCGCCCCAGAAGCAGCCCAGCGCGAAGATCGCGGTCCGGAAGCCGTCGGGATAGGGGCCCTTCAGGGCGTGGCCGTTGACGAAATGGCGCAGGGCGGTGGGCAGCGGCTGGGCGCGGCCGGGCAGCGCCGTGGCGGCGGTGGGCAGGTCGAGACCCTTTTTCAGAAAGAACATGGCAAGCCCTCTTTCGGATCGCCTTGCCGGCGATCGGCTCGTTCGGATGGCCCCAATGTAATCATTGCCGGGCCGCGCCGCGAGGGCACTGGCGGGAGGCGTACGCGCGATCACGCCCTTGCGTTGCAGACCTTGCGTTCCAGACCTCGCGTTCCAGCCTTTGCGTTCAGTGCGCCGGTCGGCGCCAGCCGAGCGCCAGCAGCGCCGCGCCGATCACGCCCAGCACGAGGAAAAGCGGGGCCTGCAGCAGCGGTGGGGCGAGAAGGTCCCACATGCGCGGCGACAGCGTCTCGGAAATGAAGGCCTGCACGTGATTGAGGCTCGCCTCGCTGGTGACGAGCCAGGCGACGCCGAGCGGGGTCATGACGACCTGCGATGCCGCGATGGAGCGCACGCCGTCCAGCACCAGCGCCACGAAGCCGCCTGCCAGCACCCACATGCCGGTGAAACGCAACAGGAAACGGATCATGCGCCGGCCTTGTCCCTCGGTGAGGTGCCCCGGCGCCGAAGGGGGCGGCGCCGCTCCCCTCTTAGACGCCATCGCCGAACCCCCGCAAGGGTTGCCGGGGGCATCCGTGTCGAACGGACGGGGCACTGCCGCGCCGATTTGTGCGGCGCGGCATTCGGTCGCCCACCTCGCGGGTCCGTGAAGACCCTTAGCCTTGATGTGCATCAACGCCTCACCGCTTCCGCAAGGCGAATGGTCGATCCGGAGAAATGGAGTCGTTCCAGATCCAAGGCGATCGGCTGGATCGCGAATGATCGGGACGTGGAGGGTCGCATGACTGAGCTAAACAGCTCCGCCGGGCAGGGGATCAGCGGTTCGGGCGCCACCGAGCCGGGTGTCGATCAGTCCGGCCGGAAAAAGATGACGTTTGGCGAGGGCGGTCTCGCCTTCGTCTTTGGCGTCTTGGCGCTTGCCTGCATCACGGTGGCCGCCAAGGCGCAGGACAGCGCCTATGCCTTCCACGCCTATCTCTCGGCTTTCGCGAGCCTGGCGACGGTGTTCGTCATTCTCAACCGCTATATCGACCGGCCGGCGCAATTGCCCGCGCTCGAGATCGACGGCAAGCCGAACTACAATTTCGGCCCGGTGAAGTTCGCGACCCTCGCGGCGGTGTTCTGGGGCATTGCCGGCTTCCTGATCGGCGTCATTATCGCCTTCCAGCTCGCCTTCCCGGTGCTGAACTTCGACCTGCCCTGGACCGCCTTCGGCCGGCTGCGGCCCCTGCACACCTCGGCGGTGATCTTCGCCTTTGGCGGCAACGTGCTGCTGGGCACCTCGTTCTATGTGGTGCAGCGCACCTCGCGGGCGCGACTGGTCGGCTATCTCGCGCCGTGGTTCGTGGTGCTCGGCTACAATTTCTTCATCGTCATCGCCGGCACGGGCTATCTGCTCGGCATTACCCAGGGCAAGGAATATGCCGAGCCCGAATGGTATGCCGACCTGTGGCTGACCGTGGTTTGGGTGACGTATCTGCTGGTGTTCCTCGGCACGCTGTGGCGCCGCAAGGAACCGCACATCTATGTCGCGAACTGGTTCTACCTCGCCTTCATCGTCACCATCGCCATGCTGCATCTGGGCAACAATGCCAGCGTGCCGATCTCGGTGTTCTCGCCGAAGTCCTACATCGTCTGGTCGGGCGTGCAGGATGCGATGGTGCAGTGGTGGTACGGCCATAACGCGGTCGGCTTCTTCCTGACCGCCGGCTTCCTCGCCATCATGTATTACTTCATCCCCAAGCGGGCCGACCGGCCGGTCTATTCCTACCGGCTGTCGATCATCCACTTCTGGGCTCTGATCTTCCTCTATATCTGGGCCGGTCCGCACCACCTGCACTACACCGCGCTGCCGGATTGGGCGCAGACGCTGGGCATGACCTTCTCGATCATGCTGTGGATGCCCTCCTGGGGCGGCATGATCAACGGCCTGATGACGCTGTCGGGCGCGTGGGACAAGCTGCGGACCGACCCGGTGCTGCGCATGATGGTGGTTTCGGTCGCCTTCTACGGCATGTCGACCTTCGAGGGGCCGATGATGTCGGTGAAGTCGGTGAACTCGCTCTCGCACTACACCGACTGGACCATCGGCCACGTGCATTCCGGCGCGCTGGGCTGGGTCGCCTACATCTCCTTCGGCGCCATCTACTGCCTGGTGCCCTGGCTCTGGCAGAAGCGCGAGCTGTATTCGCTGCGCCTCGTCAACTGGCACTTCTGGATCTCGACCATCGGCATCGTCTTCTACATCTCGTCGATGTGGGTGGCGGGCATCCTGCAGGGCCTGATGTGGCGCGCCTACACCTCGCTCGGCTTCCTCGAATACTCGTTCATCGAGACCGTCGAGGCGATGCACCCCTTCTACATCATCCGCGCGCTGGGCGGCGTGCTGTTCCTGATCGGCGGGCTGATCATGGCCTTCAACGTCTACATGACCATCCGCCAGCCGGGCACGGTCGCGGCCGATACCGGCGCACGCACCCCGTCCCTCGTGCCGGCTGAGTGAGGACACGACAATGGCGGACTCAACCGCGACCAACCCCGCGCCCCACAAGCCCTTGCCCCACAAGCCCTCGCTCTGGGCCCGGCACGCCTTCTTCGAGAAGAACTCGATCTGGCTGCTGATCGGCATCCTGATCGTGGTCGCCATCGGCGGGCTCGTGGAGATCGTGCCGCTCTTCTATCTGAAGAGCACCATCGAGCAGGTCTCCGGCGTGCGTCCCTGGACGCCGCTGGAACTGGCCGGCCGCAACATCTATGTCCGCGAGGGCTGCTATAACTGCCACTCGCAGATGATCCGCCCGCTGCGCGACGAGGTCGAGCGCTACGGCCACTACTCGCTGGCGGCCGAGAGCATGTATGACCGGCCGTTCCAGTGGGGCTCCAAGCGCACCGGGCCGGACCTGTCGCGCGTCGGCAACAAGTATTCCGACGAGTGGCAGCGCCAGCACCTCGCCGATCCGCGCTCGGTGGTGCCGGGCTCGATCATGCCGGGCTATCCGTTCCTCGCCCACACGCCGCTGCGCTACGAGAATATCGGCGAGGACCTCGCGACCAACGCGCTGCTGGGCGTGCCCTATTCGCCGGACATGGTGGCCGGTGCCATCGCGGACCTGCGCCTGCAGGCAACGCCCGACGGCGATGCCGGCGAGTTGCAGAAGCGCTATCCCGGCGCGCAGGTGCGCGACTTCGACGGCAATCCCAAGGTCATTTCGGAAGCGGATGCGCTGATCGCCTATCTCCAGACGCTCGGCACCATGGTCGACTTCAAGCTCTACGACGACAAGGCGAACATACGCTGAGGGACATGAGATGAACGAGACCTATCGCGCCGTCGCCGAGTTCGCCCAGACCTGGGGGCTCATCTACTTCGTCGGGCTCTTCGTCTGCGTGCTGATCTATGCGCTGTCCCCCAGCCGCAAGCGCCAGTTCGAAGATGCCGCCCGTATGCCTCTGAGCGAGGACTGAACATCATGGCCGACATTCCCGCGCCCGATGCGCACAAGCACGAGGTCGACGCCGTCACCGGCGTCGCGACGACCGGCCACGAGTGGGACGGCATTCGCGAGCTGAACAATCCGCTGCCGCGCTGGTGGCTGTGGACCTTCTATGCCTGCATCGTCTGGGCGGTGATCTACTGGGTCGTCTATCCCGCCTGGCCGCTGGTCTCCGGATACACGGCGGGCGCGCTCGGCTGGAAATCGCGCGATGCGGTGCAGGTGCAACTGGCGGACCTGCGCGCCCAGCGCGCCGTGTTCGCCGACAAGCTGGCGGCCGCCTCGCTCGAACAGATCGAGAGCACGCCCGAACTGCTCTCCTTCGCCCGGGCGCAGGGCCGGGCCGCCTTCGGCGACAATTGCGCGCCCTGTCACGGCGCCGGTGCCGCCGGATCGAAGGGCTATCCGAACCTGAACGATGACGACTGGATGTGGGGCGGCTCGCTGGAGCAGATCCAGCAGACCATCCTGCATGGCATCCGCTCGACCGATCCCGACGCGCATGTCGGCGACATGCTCGCCTTTGGCCGCGACGGCATTCTGCAGCGGCCCGACATCGTCGCCGTGGCCGACTATGTGCGCTCGCTGTCCAACCTGCCGGCGCCGCCCGAGGCCAAGGCCGACCTCGCCAAGGGCCAGGAGGTGTTCGAGGCCAATTGCGCCGCCTGCCACGGAGCGGACGCCAAGGGCAACCAGGAACTGGGCGCGCCGAACCTGACCGACGGCATCTGGCTCTACGGCTCGGACCGCGCCAGCGTGATCGCCACCATCACCAATGGCCGTGGCGGCATCATGCCGGCCTGGGCCGGGCGGCTCGACGCCGGCACCGTCAAGGCGCTGACCGTCTATGTCCACTCGCTGGGCGGGGGGAAGTAGGTCCCTGAAATCCTCTCCCCATCGGGGAGAGGTGGCCCGCGACGCGGGTCGGTGAGGGGAGACCGCCGATCCAAGGGGCCCCTCACCCCAATCCTCTCCTCATCTGGGAGAGGGAGCCGGAACACGGGGAGCGGCTGAAGCCCCTGCGGTCGCGCGTCCAATGCGGCAGCACGTCCCAGCGACGTGCCGCCGCATAAGCATTTTTCCGCCCGGCAAGGCCCGGATCGAAGCCGTAGTTTCGATTCTCTACAACGAGCGCACTCCCGGGACCGGGTGACGGGGACCGACATGAACATAGCGACCAAGGTGCAGCCCGCCGCGGGCGGAGACGATGACCGCCCGCTCTACGAGGCGCGCCGGAAGATCTATCCGATCGCGGTGCATGGCACGTTCCGCCGCATCAAATGGACGCTGCTGGTCATCACCCTCGGCATCTACTACTTGCTGCCCTTCGTGCGCTGGGACCGGGGCCCGAACGCGCCCTCGCAAGCGGTGCTGGTCGATCTCGCCAATGGCCGGTTCTACTTCTTCTTCATCGAGATCTGGCCGCAGGAGATCTATTACCTCACCGGTCTGCTCATTCTTGCCGCGCTGACGCTGTTCCTCATGAACGCGGTCGCCGGGCGGCTGTGGTGCGGCTATCTCTGCCCGCAGACGGTGTGGACCGACCTGTTCCAGGCCATCGAGCGCATGGTCGAGGGCGATCCGCGCGAGCGCCGCGAGAAGCTGAAGCACGCCTCCCGGGCGCAACGCGCTTTCGAGGCCGCCGCCAAGCACACGCTCTGGCTGATGATCGCGTGGTGGACCGGCGGCGCCTGGGTGCTCTATTTCGCCGACGCGCCGACCCTCGCCATGGATCTGCTCAAGGGTCAGGCGCCGCTCGTCGCCTATCTCTGGATCGGCATCCTCACCTTCACCACCTATGTACTCGCCGGCCACATGCGCGAGCAGGTGTGCACCTATATGTGCCCCTGGCCGCGCATCCAGGCAGCGCTCACCGATGAGTACGCCTACAACGTCACCTATCGCTATGATCGCGGCGAGCCGCGCGGCTCGCTGAAGAAGACCGAGGCGCTCAAGCTCCAGGGGCTGCCGGCCGGCGATTGCGTGGATTGCCGCCAATGCGTGGCGGCCTGCCCGACCGGGGTCGACATCCGTCTCGGCAGCCAGCTCTCCTGCGTGCAGTGCGGCCTGTGCATCGATGCCTGTGACAGCGTGATGAACAAGGTCGGCCGGCCGACCGGGCTGATCGCCTACGACACCGAGACGAATATCGATCGCCGCCTCAAGGGCCTGCCGCCGGTGCACAAATTCGTCCGCCCGCGGACCGTGCTCTATGTCGCGCTCATCCTCGTCATCGGCGGCATCATGGTCGCGACGCTGGCGACGCGGGGCTCGGAAGGCGTCGCCGTCATCCATGACCGCAACCCGCTCTTCGTCCAGCTCTCGGACGGCTCGATCCGCAATGCCTATACTGTGCGCCTCGTCAACAAGCAGCCGCTGCCACGCCGCTTCGCTATCGCCGTCGAGGGCGTGCCGGAGGCGCAGGTCGAGGTGGCGGGTGCCGTGAGCACGGTGGAGGACGGCCGTCCCGTGGTCGAGGTCGGCCCGGACCAGACCTATGAGCTGCGCGTGCTGGTTTCCACCCACGCGAAGCTGCCCGCGAGCGCCTCGCTGCCCGTGACCTTCCACATCACCGACGTGGCCGGCGGCGAGACCAGTGCGGCGCCCGACCACTTCAAAGGCCCCTGACCGGAGGGACACCCCCCATGGCCGCCCCGCTTTCCGCCGCCCCGCTTTCCATCCCGCGCGTGAAGGAGCGTCCCGGCCGCCCGCTGACCGGTCGCGCGGTGCTGCTCTACATCGTCGCCTTTTTCGGCGTCGTCTTCGGCGTGAATTTCTTCATGGCCCGCATGGCGATGTCGACCTTTGGCGGGGTGGAGACCGACAGTTCCTATCAGGCCGGCCTCACCTACACGAAGGAGAACGCGGCGGCGGCGGCGCAGGATTCGCTCCGCTGGAAGGTCGATGCGCATATCGAACCGGGCCGGCTCGACATCGCCGCGCGCGATGCCGACGGGCGCCCGCTGACCGGCGTGACGCTGAGCGCGGCGCTGCATCACCCGACCGACCGGCGCTTCGACGTGACGCTCGATCCCGTTTCGCTGGCGGCGGGCCAGTGGCGGGCGACCGATCAGGTCGTGGCCGGCCAGTGGGAACTGGTGCTTGAGATCAGCCGCGACGGCGAGCGCCTGTTCCGCTCGACCAACCGCGTCGTCGTCCGCTAGGCGCCGGCCATGGGCGCCGAGGTACTCGTCCTCCCCGCGTCGCCGCGGCGCGCGCCGGTCGCCTCCGCCGCCGGTGGCGAGGGCGCGCAGGATTATTCGCTGTTCCTGCGCGAGGATGCCGGTGGCGCGAAGGAGATGGCCTTCGCGGTCGAGGGCGTCGACTGCGCCGCCTGCATCGACGAGATCGAGGATCTGTCCGAGGCGCTGCCCGGCATCGTGCGGGCGCGGCTGAACTACACCACGCACCGGCTCACCGTCGGCTGGGCGGCGGGCGCCGAGGCACGGCCGGGCGAACTCATCAACGCGCTCGCGCGCATCGGCTACCGTGCCTATCCGTTCGAGGCCGACCGGCTGGAGGAGATCGACAACGCGACCGCCCGCCATCTGCTGCGCTGCCTCGCCGTGGCGGGTTTCGCGGCGATGAACATCATGCTGCTGTCGGTCTCGGTGTGGTCGGGCAACGTGTCCGACATCACGCCGGAGACGCGCGACCTGTTCCACTGGCTATCCGCGCTCATCGCCCTGCCGGCCGCCGCCTATGCCGGCCAGCCCTTCTTCCAGAGCGCCTACCGGGCCGTGCGGGCGCGCGCGCTCAACATGGACGTGCCGATCACGCTGGGCGTCGGGCTGGCGCTCGCCGTGTCGCTCTACGAGACGCTGCACCATGCCGAGCATGCCTATTTCGATTCGGCGGTCATGCTGCTGTTCTTCCTGCTCACCGGCCGCTATCTCGACCATGCCATGCGCCGGCGCACCCGCACGGAGGCCGGCAACCTCGCCGCGCTGAAGGCGTTGAGCGCCAATCGGGTCGAGCCGGACGGCACGCTCGTCACCGTTCCCGCCGCGGCCATCGTGCCGGGCGACGAGGTGCTGGTGCGCGCGGGCGAGCGGGCGCCGGTGGACGGGCTGGTGCTGGCCGGCACGGCGGCGGTGGACGAGAGCCTGATCACCGGCGAGACCCTGCCGCGCCGGCTGATCGCGGGCGAAGCGGTGCATGCCGGCGCGCTGGTCCATGACGGCACGCTGCGCCTGCGCACCACGGCGGTGGGCGAGGACACCTTCCTCACCGAGATCGAGCGGCTGCTCGACAAGGCCTCCACCGCGCGCGGGCGCTATGTCCGCCTCGCCGACCGGGTGGCGAGGCTCTACGCGCCCATGGTGCACCTCACCGCGCTGCTCTCGCTGGCCGGCTGGCTCATTGCCGGGGCGTCGCTGCACCAGGCGGTGCTGATCGCTGTGGCGGTGCTCATCATCACCTGCCCCTGCGCGCTGGCGCTCGCCGTGCCGGCGGTGCAGGTGGTGGCGGCCGGCACGCTGATGCGCCACGGCATCCTGCTGAATGCCGGCGACACGTTCGAGCGGCTGGCCGAGGTCGACACCGTCGCCTTCGACAAGACCGGCACGCTGACCCTGCCGGAACCCGCCGTTGCCAATGCCGAGAAGGTGCCGGCGGCGCTGCTGGAGATCGCGGCGCGCCTCGCCCTGGCCAGCACGCATCCGCTGGCGCGGGCGGTGGCGGCGGCGCGGCCCGGCCTGGTGCCGGTGGCGAGCGCGCGCGAGACCCCCGGCGCGGGCGTGGAGGCCTTGATCGACGGCGAGGTGGCCCGGCTCGGCAGCGCCGCCTTCTGCGGTTGCGAGGACCTCGTTGCCGCCGCCAGCCCGGAGGCCTCGCTGGTCGCGGTGCGCCATGGGCCGGTGCGGGCGCTGATCGAACTGCGCCAGGTGCTGCGGCCGGACGCGCGGGCGGTGATCGACGCGCTGCGGGCCGCGGGCCGCCGCATCGTCATTCTCTCCGGCGACCGGGCGGCGGCGGTGGCGCCGGTGGCGGCCGCGCTGGAGATCGAGGACTGGTGGGCGCAGGCCCGTCCGGCCGACAAGATCGGCGTGCTGGAGAGCCTCAGCGGGCAGGGGCACCGCGTGCTGATGGTCGGCGACGGGCTCAATGACGCGCCCTCGCTCGCCAGCGCGCATGTCTCGCTCTCGCCCATCACTGCGGCCGATGTCACCCGCGCCCATGCCGATGCGGTCTTTCTCGGCGAGCGGCTGGCGCCGGTGCGCATCGCGCTCGATGTCGCGGCGAATGCGCGGCGGCTGATGCGTGAGAACCTGATGATCGCGGTTGTGTACAATCTCATCGCCGTGCCGCTGGCCATCGCCGGTCAGGTCACGCCGCTGGTGGCGGCGGTGGCGATGTCGGGTTCGTCGGTCATCGTCACGCTCAATGCGCTGCGCGCCCGCTCCGGCGGGCCCGCCCGAGCGAAGGAGGCGTCATGAACGTGCTGCTCTATCTCGTGCCGGCGGCGCTCAGCCTCGGCCTTGTCGGCCTCGCCGCCTTCATGTGGTCGCTGCGCTCGGGCCAGTATGACGATCTCGACGGCGCCGCCGTGCGGGTGCTCAGCGACGATGACCTCGTGGACGCGCCGGGCGCGGCAGGGCGCAAATGAGCGCGACCGATTTCCCCCGCGCGCTGCTGGAGGCCGAAACCGAGGCGTCGCGGCTCGGCCGGCTGGGCTGCGCCTGCCCGGAGGACGCCCCGCGCGCGCTGCGCCGGCCGGTGGGCGAGGGGCGGCTCGCGGCCGGCTTCGCGCTGGTCGTGCTGGCGCAGGCGCTGACGCTGGGCGTATTGCCGCTGGCCGGGGCGATGCTGGCGCCGCGCCCCGAACTCGGCGTGCTGCCGCTCGCCGCCCTGCTGGCCGGCGCGGCGGTGGCCAGTCTGCCGGCGAGCTTCCTGCTCGATGCGTTCGGTCGGCGGGCCGGCTTCGCGCTTGGCGCCAGTCTCGGCGTCGCGGGCGGGCTGATCGCCGCCTACGCGATGATGATCGCCGCCTTTCCCCTGCTGGTGCTCGGCGCGGGCTGGCTGGGGGCAGCGCAGGGCTTCGGCATGTTCTATCGGCACGCCGCCGCCTTCGGGGCTGGCACGCAGGGCCGGGCCGGGGCGGTCGCGCGCGTGCTCGGCGCCGGGGCACTCGCCGGTCTCGTCGGTCCCGTGCTGGCGGGGGAGGCGGAGGCGCTTGCCGTGCCCTACACGTTTGCCGGCATGCTCCTTCTCGCCGCGCTGGCCCAGCTGGGCACGCTCGCCTTCGCGGTGAGCCTGCCGGAAGCGCGCCTCTCCCATGCCGAATGGACGGTGGAGGCGATGGCGCAGGCCGCGGCACATGCGGAGCTTCCGCGCCCCCTCGCGTGGCGCGCCATGGCCGGGCCGGTGCTGGTTGGCGCGCTGGCCTGGGGGGCGATGACTTCCGCCATGGCCGGGGCGCCACTGGCGCTGGCCGGCTGCGGGCTCGGCGTGCCGCTGATTTCCGGCGTGGTCGCCTGGCATGTGGTGGCGATGTATGCGCCGGCGCTGGCGGGGGGGATGCTGGCCCGCCGCCTCGGCAGCCTGCCGCTCGCCGGTCTCGCGCTCGCCGTCTGCCTCAGTGCGGCGCTGGCCGTGCGCCTGCTGCCGGATGCGGCGGCCATCGGCGCGGCTTTTCTCGCGGTCGGCGCCGGTTGGTCGCTCGCCACGCTGGCCGCGACGCTGCGCCTGCACGAGCAGGGCGTGCCCTCGCGGCTGCAGCTGGCGGTCCATGACGGGGTGCTGCTGCTCGCCGCGTTGGCCGGCGTGTTCGCGTGAGCCGCGCGGCGCTATCGTGACAGGCCTTGCCCGGTCGCCCGACACCGTTCGCGGCGATGTGAGTCTCCCCCATCGCTCCGGCGACCTCTACCGCCCTTCCCACCTTGGTACCTGAATTCGCCACCTTCGGGCACGCGCGGGGCGCTTGACCGGTGCCGCGTGTTTATGTAAGTGATCGTTCACTAACATAATATGGGGGTCGCCCGGTGTTCACGCGGTTGATGTCGGCTCGGCGCTTCGCTCCGCTGTTCTGGTGCCAGTTCTTTTCGGCGTTCAACGACAATTTCGTCAAGAACGCGATGGCGCTGCTGATCCTCTACGGGCTCGGCGAGACCCATGGCGGCGCGCTGGTCACGCTGGCGGGCGGCGTGTTCATCCTGCCCTTCTTCCTGTTCTCCAGCCTCGGCGGCCAGCTTGCCGACCGTTACGACAAGGCGCTGATCGCCCGGCGGCTGAAATTCGCCGAGATCTGGATCGTGTTGCTGGCCTGTTCCGGCTTCGTGCTGCAATCGCTGCCCATGCTGTTCGTCGGCCTGTTCTTCATGGGCACGCTCAGCGCACTGTTCGGGCCGGTGAAATACGGCATCCTGCCCGATCATCTCGCCAAGGATGAACTCGTTTCCGGCAATGCGCTGGTGGAGACCGCGACTTTCGCCGCCATCCTCGGCGGCACGGTGGCGGGCGGCATCGCTGTCACCCATACCGGCCAATGGTCGGTGGCGGGCTTCACCTTCGTACTGGCGGTCATTTCCTGGCTGTCCGCCCGCGCCATTCCCCACACCCATGAGGGCGCGCCCGATCTCACGATCGACCGCAACATCTGGCGCGGCACGAACGAGCTGATCGCCGAGCTGCGCGCCACGCCCAACATCTGGAAGGGCGCGCTCATCGTCTCGTGGTTCTGGCTGGTGGGGGCGGTCGTGCTGTCGCTGCTGCCGACGCTGGTGAAGGAGAATATCGGCGGCGAGGAAAGCGTGGTCACGCTGTTCCTGGTGATGTTCACCGTCGGCGTCGCGCTGGGCTCGACGCTGGCGGCGAAGGCGTCGGAAGGGCGCATCCTGCTGGCGCTGGTGCCCCTTGCCGGGGTGCTGATGAGCGGTTTCGCCATCTATTTCGGCCTGTATCTGGAGAGCGCGACACCGGTCGCGGCGGGTATCGGCTGGCGCGACTTCCTGTTTTCTGTCGGCGGCTTCCACGCGGCGGTGGGCCTGATGGGCATGGCCGCCGCGGGCGGAGCCTTCGTGGTGCCGACCTTCGCCTATATCCAGGCCGAGGCGGGCGAGGACCGGCGGGCGCGGGTGATCGCCGGCAACAACGTGCTCAATGCCGCCTTCATGGTGGTGGGCGCGGTGGTGGTGGCCGGCCTGCAGCTCGCCGGTGCCGGCGCCCCCACGCTGCTCTTCGTCATCGGCGGGACGAGCCTGCTGGTCGCGCTCCTAGTGGCGCGCGCCTTTCGCGGCCATGTGCTGCGCGATCTCATCCGCATCGTGTTCCGGGTCGCCTTCCGCGTCGAGGTGAAGGGCGCCGAGCATCTCAAGGCGGCGGGTCCCGGCTCGGTGATCGCCATCAATCACGTGAGCTTCCTCGACGCGCCTCTGATCATGGCGCTGCTCGACAATGACCCCGTCTTCGCGGTGGATGCCAGCATCGCCGAGCGCTGGTGGATCAAGCCCTTCCTCAAGCTGGTGCGGGCGTTCCCGCTCGATCCGACCCGGCCGCTGGCGACGCGCGACCTGATCAAGCTGGTCAGCCAAGGCGAGCAACTGGTGATCTTCCCCGAGGGGCGCATCACCGTCACCGGCTCGATCATGAAGATCTATGACGGCTCGGCGCTGGTCGCCGACCGCGCGCAGGCCGCGGTGGTGCCGGTGCGCATCGAGGGGCTGGAGCAGACCCCCTTCTCCCGCCTCACCCCGGACCAGACGCGCAAGCGGCTGTTTCCCAAGGTGCGCGTGACCATCCTGCCGCCGGAGCGCATCGCCATCGATCCCGAGCTGTTCGGCCGCAAGCGCCGGCGCGCGGCGGGCACGGCGCTCTACAACATCATGTCCGACCTGATGTTCGAGACCTCCCACACCAACATCACCGTCTACCAGGCGGTGGAGGAGGCGGCGGTGCGGCTCGGCATGGGGCGGACCGTGGTGGAGGACCCGCTCGGCACCTCGCTCACCTATCGCAAGCTGCTGATGGGGGCGAGGATCCTCGGCGGCAAGCTCGCCGCGCTCACCCAGCCGGGCGAGAATGTGGGCGTGCTGCTGCCCAATGCCGCCGGTGTCGCGGTCGTGCTCATGGGCCTGTCGCGCTTTGGCCGGGTGCCGGTCATGCTCAACTATACCGCCGGCGCGGTGAACCTGGTGGCGGCCTGCGTGGCGGCGCAGGTGAAGATCGTCGTCTGCTCGCGCGCCTTCGTCGAGAAGGCCAAGCTGGAATCGGAAGTGGCCGAGCTCTCCAAGCATGTCCGCGTGCTGATGAGCGAGGACATTCGCGCCGGCGTCACCACCGGCGACAAGGTGAAGGCCGTGCTGCCGGAATGGCTGGTGGCGGGCGGCGCGCCGAAGCTCGCCAAACCGGACGAACCCGCCTTCATCCTGTTCACCTCCGGCTCGGAGGGAAGCCCGAAGGGCGTGGTGCTCTCCCACCGCAACATCCTCACCAATGTGGCGCAGGTGGCGGCGCGGATCGATTTCTCGCCCGCCGACATCATGTTCAACGTGCTGCCGGTGTTCCATTCCTTCGGGCTCACCGGCGGGCTGATGCTGCCGCTGGTCTCGGGGCTGAAATGCTTCCTCTATCCCTCGCCGCTGCATTACCGGATCATTCCGGAGCTGGTCTACGCCACCAACGCCACCGCCATCGTCGGCACCGACACGTTCCTCATGGGTTATGCCCGCACCGCCAACCCCTATGATTTCCGCTCGCTGCGCTTCGTGGTGGCGGGAGCCGAGCCGGTGAAGACCGAGACGCGGCGCGTGTGGATGGAGAAGTTCGGCCACCGCATCCTGGAGGGCTACGGCGTCACCGAATGCGCGCCGGTGCTGGCGGTGAACACGCCGATGTTCAACCGCGCCGGCACGGTCGGCCGCCTGCTGCCGGGCATCGAGCACCGGCTCGATCCGGTGCCGGGCATCGACGAGGGCGGGCGGCTCAACGTGAAGGGGCCGAATATCATGCTGGGCTATCTGCGCGCCGAGGCGCCCGGCGTGCTCGAGCCGCCGGAAAATGGCTGGTACGACACCGGCGACATCGTCGCGTTGGACGAGGAGGGCTTCGTCGCCATTCGCGGCCGCGCCAAGCGCTTCGCCAAGATCGCCGGCGAAATGATTTCGCTGGCGGCGATCGACGCCATGGTGGCCGGGCTGCGGCCGGATGCCGAGCATGTCGCGGTGACGGTTCCCGATGCCAAGCGCGGCGAGCGCATCCTGCTGCTGACCACCGCCTCCGATCTCACCCGCGCGGCGCTGCAGGCGCGGGGCCGCGAGCTGGGCGTGACCGATCTGATGATCCCGGCCGAGATTCTGCCCATGGACGAATTGCCGCTGCTCGGCTCCGGCAAGGTGGACTTCACCCGCGCCCGGGTCATCGCGCTGGAGGCGATCGCCGCGCGCGGGCCGGCGGCAGCGGCGGGCGGGACATGAGCGCGCGCAGCCAGGCCGCGCCGGCACGCCGCGCGCCGCGCGCCGCCGTGCCGCGCCGTGGCCGCGACGGCACCGCGACCCGCGCGCGTATCGAGGCGGAAGCGCTGGCGCTGTTCGCGCAGAAGGGCATAGACGGCACCAGCGTGCGCGACATCGCCCTGCGCGCGGGGCTGAGCGAGGGCGCGCTCTATCGGCATTTTCCCTCCAAGGAGGAACTGGCGCGCGAGCTGTTCCTCTCGCATTACGCGGCGCTGGCGCGGGCGATCTGCGCGGTCGACGCGCGCGATGTCGGCCTTGCCGAGAAGCTGCGGGACGTGGTGGCGCTCGCCTGCCGGCTGTTCGACGAAGAGCCGGCGCTGTTCGCCTATCTGCTCATCCACCAGCACGACCATCTGCGCCATGTGCCGGCGACGCCCGATGCCAATGTGGTGGAGGCGGTGGCGTTGCTGCTGCGCGACGCCGGCCTTACCCCCGAGCGCGCGGCGCTGGCCAGCGCCATGGCGCTCGGCTGCGTGGTGCAGCCGGCGGTGTTCGCGCTCTATGGACGGCTCGATGGCCCGCTTGCCGCGCGGGCGGACGAAATCGCGCGGGCGGTGACGGGGATTGTCGAGGGAGCGCGGGGGGCGTGACCGCGCTTTGAGATTCAGTTCGCTCGAGCGGAGCTCGCCACCCGGCATCACGAGGCCGGGCACGGCCGGCAAGGGCGCGCGAGGTACGCAGCGGGCTCGTCCCGACAGCCGCGACATGGGCCGGGCAACCCGGCCGATGTCGACCGCCACGGCAGCGAATGCCTCGCTCGGCCCCGCCTGAACGGGCGGGGCCGCGGCATGGAATAATATGCCGGCAAATAAAATGTGCCGGACGTTCCGAAGATCAGAACAGCTTCAGGCCGGGCGGGATGGGCAGGCCGGCGGTGAGCGCCTGCGTCTTTTCCTGGATCAGCCGTTCGCCCTTGGCGCGGGCCTCGGCATGGGCGGCGACGATGAGGTCCTCGAGGATTTCCGCCTCTTCCGGAACCAAGAGACTCGGATCGATGCGGAGCGCCTTCAGCGTGCCCTTGGCGGAGAGCCGCACGGTGACGAGCCCGCCGCCGGAGGCGCCGTCGACCTCGGTGCTCTCCAGCTCGGCCTGCAGCTGCTCCATGCGCCCCTGCATCTCCTTCACCTTGGACATCATCCCGAGAAGGTCTTTCATGCACGGCTCCTTTTAGAATTCGAGGTCATCGTCCAGGCCGGGCTCGTCCCGCGCGGCCATCATCTCATACTCGTCGAGCGCGCCGGGCGGGGGACCCTCGTCCACCACTTGCGTGCGCACGTCGACAATGGAGGCGCCGGGAAAGCGCTCCAGCACGGCGGCGACCAGCGGGTCGGCGCGCACGTCGGTCAAAAGGCTCTCGCGGGCCGAGCGGGTCTGCTCGGCAAGGGTCGCCTCGCCCTCCTCGCGGGAGAGCGCGACCAGCCAGCGCTTGCCGGTCCAGTCGGACAGCTTGGTCTGCAGTTCCTGCAGCAGGCTGGACGAGCCGCCGGGCGCCAGCGCGAGCTCCAGCTTGCCATCCTCGAAGGCGACCGGCCGGACATGGTTTTCCAGCGCGAATTTCAGCTTGAGATCGCGTTTGGTGACCGCGAGCGCCACCAGCTCGGTGAGATTGCCGACGCTCACCGTCGGCTTCTCCTGCGTCGCCGGCTGCGGAGCGCTTGCGGGGCGCGGCGTGCCGCGCGCGGCGAGAGACAGGTGGCTCGGGGCGGATGCGGGCGCTGCGCCTGGCGCGGGCGCGCTGAAGCTGCGCGGCGCCATGGCGGCCATCGCCGACCCGCCGCCTCCCGACCCGCCGCTCGACCCGCCGCCGGACGGTGCCGGGGCCGGGCGCCCGGCGGGCTCATCGCCCGCCCCGTCGCGCAGGCGCCGGAGCGCCTCGTCCGGGGTCGGGAGGTCGCTGGCATAGGCGAGGCGCACCAGCACCATCTCGGCCGCCTGCATCGGCTTGGCGGCCTGCTGCACTTCGCCGAGGCCTTTTGTCAGCATCTGCCAGGCGCGCGCCAGCACGCGTATCGACAGGGTCTGCGCGAAGCCGCGCCCGCGCGTGCGCTCGGCCTCGACGAGGGCCGGATCGTCCGCTGTCTCGGGCAGGATCTTCAGCTTGGTGACGAGATGGGTGAACTCGGCCAGATCGGTGATGAGCACGGCCGGGTCGGCACCGGAATCATACTGCTCGCGCAGTTCGGTGAGCGCCTGACCGATATCGCCCTTCATCAGGGCCTCGAACAGGTCGATGACGCGGCCGCGATCGGCGAGGCCCAGCAGCGAGCGCACCTGCTCGCCATGCACGCTGTGGCCGGCCGCCTGCCCGCCGGCCGATTGCGCGCCGGAATGGGCGATCGCCTGGTCGAGCAGCGAGAGAGCATCGCGCACCGAGCCTTCCGCCGCGCGGGCGACCAGGCTCAGCGCCTCCGCGTCGATGCCGACGCCTTCCGCTTCGCAGATACCGCGCAGGTGCCGCGCCAGCGTGCCGGCATCCACCCGGCGCAGGTCGAAGCGCTGCGTGCGCGAGAGCACGGTGACGGGAACCTTGCGAATTTCCGTGGTGGCGAAAATGAATTTCACATGCTCTGGCGGCTCTTCCAGCGTCTTCAGCAGCCCGTTGAAGGCCGCCGTGGAGAGCATGTGCACTTCGTCGATGATGAACACCTTGTAGCGCGCCAGAACCGGCTTGTAGCGCGCCGCCTCGATGATCTCGCGGATATCGCTGATGCCGGTGTTGGACGCGGCGTCCATCTCCTGCACGTCGACATGGCGGCTCTCGATGATGTCGCGGCAGTGGCGGCCGAGCACCGGCATGTCGAGCGTGGGGGCGCCGCCGCCGGGAGGGCCGTCCATCGGCTCGTAGTTCAGCGCGCGGGCGAGGATGCGGGCGGTGGTGGTCTTGCCCACGCCGCGCACGCCGGTGAGGATATAGGCCTGCGCAATGCGCCCGGAGGAGAAGGCGTTCTTCAGCGTGCGCACCATCGCCTCCTGACCGATCAGGTCGGCGAAGGTCTGCGGGCGGTACTTGCGGGCGAGTACGCGATAGGGCGCGGCCGGCACGGCCGGGGTCGCCGCCGGGGTGCCGCCGAGGGCAAGGTCAGGGGTGGCCGACGCTGCGGTCGTGGGATCGGTGAGGTCCGCGCTCATGGGTCCCTTCATAGCATCGCCTTGTGTGCCAAGGGCAACGTCGCAGGGAGCGGTGCGGCGAAAAATCCGGGGAAGGCGGGAGATCGGGCCGCGGCTTCATGCCAGCGCGCCCACGCGGTGGCGCGCCAGCCACCAAACGCACCCGCCATGCGGGCAGCGCGACATGGACGGCGCGGCAAAGGGTGGGAGGCTGACATGCGACCCGAGACGGGCTCGTTGGGGCTGCTTCCTTCCGGACCTGACCCGGTTGGCGAGTGGCTCGTCCACCGCCAACCTCCCGGCGCCTATATCGGGCAGATGGGCGAGGGATGCAAGGGGGTACATCGCCGGGTATCCCGCCGGGTATCCCGCCGGGTATCCGGCCAGCTACCCGGCCGGGGATCCAGCTGGGGCATCGCGTCGGCCGGGCCTCGGTGCATCGACAAGCCGCCGGACCTGGCTCAAGTGCGAATGAAGCATAGGCTCCCAGGGAATACGAAAAAACACTACGTGAATATGTAACGCGTCCGGGAAAAGGAACCATATCGTTCTCTGTCGCTTGTAGAGGCAATGAACGATTTGTTGGTTCGCTGTCAGGAGGCAGGAATGGCTAAGATGATACGGATCACGTCCGTTGTTGCGGCGCTGGTGCTCGCGCCTGTGCTTGGTGCGTCGAGCGGAATGTTGTCGAGCGCGCAGGCGCAGGGCTTCAATATCGAAGTCGGTCCGGGCGGTGTGCGCGCGGTTCCGCCCGATGCGCCGCGCTATGACCAGCGCGGGCCGCGCATGGGCTGCTCGGAGCGGCAGGCCCGCAGCGCCGCGCGCGAGGAAGGCCTGCGCAATGCCGAGGTGGTGCGCGTGACGCCGCGTTCGGTCACGGTGCAGGGCATGACCCGTCGCGGCGCCGAACAGATGCGCTTCGCCAACGAGCCGGGCTGCCCGACCATCGGCTGACAGCGCGCCGCATCCGCTGACAGGCGAGCCCCCGCGCGAGACCCCTCCCGCGCGGGGGCTCGCGCATGGCGGGCGTACCGACAGCGAATCCGCGCTAATTGCTGGAGCCGAGATATTTCAGCCGCAGCCGGTCCAGCAGGCCCTCCTCGGTCGCGGCGATGATGGCGAGGGAGAGTTCGTGTACCAGCGGGCTGCCCTGCGGCAGGGCGAAGCCCAGCATCTCCCGGTGCACGATGCCGCCGACCTCGGTGATCGGCAGCTGGGGATGGCTGCGGTCGTAGAATTCGAGCGCCGCCGCGTCGCCCACCAGCGCGCTCACCTCGCGGCCCAGCAGCCCCTGCACGGCCTGCGGGAGGTCGCCATAGGACACCGTCCCGATACCCCGGTCACGGGAATAGGCCTCGGCCACGCTGCCCTTGAGCACGCCCACGGTCTTGCCGTTGAGGTCGGAAAAACCGGCGATCTGGTTGGTGAGGGCGTTGGTGGTCATGACGGTGGTGATCGATGAGGTGACGTAGGCCACGAGCGTCACGCCGCAGACCATCCACAGCGCGGCGAGTATCCGCCCGAACACGCCGAACATCTGCTTGTGGGCGGCCTTGCCGGAGGTCGCCACCGACATGACATGGTAGAAGCTCTCCGCCATCCCCTCGTGCCAGCGACGGGGAAAGTCCTGGTCGAAATGCCGATCCACGGCCGTAAGCAGTACCGTGGCGCCGAACACGATGGCGGCGATCCAGAGGTAGATCCGGACATGCCCGGCGTCGACGAGGCCGCGCAGGATCTCGCGAATGCCGTATGAGCGGCTTTCCTCGATCATTACGCGCAGCCCGCCATTGAACCATGGCTGGGTGAAGTCGACCCGCTTCAGCCGGTCCTCGGTAATGGTGAGCGGCGCCACCGCGACGTCGATCTCCCCCTTCTCCGCCGCCTGCAGCAGGTCGTGGATGGTGGGAAGGGCCTGATAGGCGAAGTCCAGTTCGTTCCTGTCGGCCGTCCATTCCCACAGCTCGACCGCCAGTCCGCGATAGCCATTCGGTCCCGGCTCGACGAAAGGCGGCTCGACATAGACGCCGACCTTGAGCGTCTTGCCGCTATCGGTGGGCGCAGCCTGTTGCGCGCTTGCCCCAACGCCGAGGGCAAGCAGCAGAAGGAGAGCGAGAACCCAGCGCAGATGCATGATGCAACGCAAGTTTCGAGGGCGCACGAGGGAAGCGGCCGACGACAGGTTTATGCCATCGCGCCCCGGGCGAGGGGAAGCGGTTCCCCGCCCGGGCGGCCGGAAATTACCGCGCTGCGTCGTTGAGGTGACGCCGCGCGCCGCCGCTGCGTCGCCGCCCCCCTATCCGCCGAACTGGTCGGTGGCGCGGATCAGCCGGTCGAGGATGCCCGGCTCCCAATAGGCGTGGCCGGCGCCCTCGATGATGTGGAGTTCCGCCTCGGGCCAGGCCTTGTGCAGCTCCCACGCATAGCGCGCCGGGCAGGGCATGTCGTAACGCCCGTGCACGATGACGCCGGGAATACCGGTCAGAAGGTGGGCGTTGTCCAGCAACTGGCGTTCCTTCAGCCAGCTGTCATGGAAGAAATAATGGTTCTCGATCCGCGCGAAGGCCAGCGCGTAGTCGCCCTCGTAATAGGCGGCGATGACGGTGGGGTCGGGCAGCAGCGTGATGGTCTCGCCTTCCCAGATCGTCCAGGCCTTGGCCGCCTCGATCTTGCGCGCCTCGTCATCGCCCGTGAGAAGCGCGCGGTAGGCACGCACCGGGTCGGCCCGCTCCTCGGGCGTCGCCAGCGGCGCCAGGAAACGCTCGAACTTCTCGGGGAACATCTGCGAGACGCCGAACCGGTAATACCAGTCCAGCTCCGCGCGGGTCACGGTGTAGATGCCGCGCAGGATGAGTTCGCTCACCCGCTCGCGATGCGTCTGCGCATAGGCCAGCGCCAGCGTCGAGCCCCAGGAGCCGCCGAACACCTGCCACTTTGCGAAGCCGAACTTCTCGCGCAGCCGTTCGATATCGGCCACGAGATGCCAGGTCGTGTTGTTGGTGAGGTCGGCATAGGGGGTGGAGCGCCCGCAGCCGCGCTGGTCGAACAGGATCACCTCGTAGCGGGCGGGATCGAACAGCCGGCGATTGTTCGGCGTGATGCCGGCGCCGGGCCCGCCATGCAGGTACACGACCGGCTTGCCGCCCTTCGTCCCCACGCGCTCGTAATAGATCGAGTGTCCGTCGCCGGTGTCCAGCATGCCGGTCTCGAAGGGTTCGATGGCGGGGTACAGGCTGCGCAGTTCGGTCATGGATGAACCTTCGGGAAGAGCCGGCGGAGGGCGCCGACAGGGAGTGAGGGGCCCGGTCGGCCCGCATCCGGCGACGATCAGGACACCCGCGCCTCGCGCAGGCTCGGGAGGAACCAGGCGAGCAGGCCGAAGGCCGGCAGGAAGGCGCAGACCTCATAGACCGCGTCGATGCCGTAATGGTCGGCGAACACGCCGAGCGCCGCCGCCGCCAGGCCGCCGAGGCCGAAGACCAGCCCATAGAAGAACCCGCCGATCAGCCCGATGCGGTTCGGCAGCAATTCCATGGCGTAGACGAGGATGGCGGCGAAGGCGCTGGACATGATGAGATTGATCACCACGGTCAGCACGCCGGTCCAGAACAGGTCGACATGCGGCAGGATCACCGTGAAGGGCAGAGCGCCGAGAATGGAGAACCAGATGATCTTGTTGCGCCCGATCCGGTCGCCGAGCATGCCGCCGAACAGCACGCCCGTCGCCGAGGCGACGAGATACAGGAACAGCATCAGCTGCGAGGCCTGCACCGACACGTCGAAGCGCTCGATCAGGTAGAACGTGTAGAACGAGGTGAAGCTCGCGATATAGGCGGTCTTCGAGGTCAGCAGCAGAATCAGGATGAGCAGCGCCGGCGCCGCCTGCCGCATCGAGGGGCCGGGCGTGTCGGCCGCGAGGTGCGGGCCGCCGCGCGCCACCATGCGCCCCATGGCTCGCGCATGGTGGAAGGCCGTCCACGCCAGCAGCGGCATGGCGAGGAGCGCCGCGGTGGAAAACCAGGCGAGGCTTGTCTGGCCGTTCGGCACGATGATGAAGGCGGCGAGCAGCGGGCCGATCGCCGCGCCGCTCTGTCCGCCGACCTGGAACAGGCCCTGCGCGAAGCCGTGCCGCCCGCCGGAGGCGTTGCGCGCCATGCGCGTCGCCTCGGGGTGGAAGATGGAAGAGCCGATGCCGACGCAGGCGCTGGCCACCAGCAGCAGCGGGTAGCTGCCGGCATAGGCGAGCCCGATCAGCCCCACCAGCGTGAAGCCCATGCCCGCCACCATGGAATAGGGTAGCGGGCGGCGGTCGGTATAGAAGCCGATCACCGGCTGCAGCAGCGAGGCGGAAATCTGGAAGGTCAGCGTGATGATGCCGATCTGGCTGAAATCGAGCGCGTAGGCTTCCTTGATGATCGGGTAGGCCGCCGGGATCAGCGACTGGATCATGTCGTTGAGAAAGTGGGCGACGCTCAGGGCGACCAGCACCGGCATGACCGCGCTGCGCGCGGTGCCGGCCGAAACATTCAGGGACATGGCCGTCTCGGGACCTTTTCGCGCGCGTGCGGCACGCACTTTCGCGGATCAACTTTCGCGGATCAACTAGTGCAATTGCGGGCCAACGGCAAACGGCAGATGCATCCTGGTCCCGGGTCCACCGTCGCGGTGGCGCGCGCGCCACCGCGCGGCTATAGCTGTCACCGCCCGCATCGAGGCCGGGCCTTGGGCAGACGACACGCCACGATGAACGAGCTTTCCAACGGCACGACTTTCCAGCTCGACCCGCGGATCGAGGCCGATACGTTCCCGGTCGCCGATCTCGCCCTGTCGACGCTGCGCCTGATGAACGATGCCCGCTTTCCCTGGGTCATCCTGGTGCCGCGTCGCCCCGGCCTGGCCGAGCTGATCGACCTTGAGGGCGAGGCGCGCGCCGCGCTGACCGGGGAGATCGACACGGTGAGCCGGGCGCTGCGCGAACTGACGCAGTGCGACAAGCTCAATGTCGGCGCGCTCGGCAATCAGGTCCGCCAGCTGCATGTGCACGTCATCGCCCGCTTCGCCACCGATGCGGCGTGGCCGCGCCCGGTCTGGGGCGTGGGCGAGCGCCGGACCTACGCGGCGCCGCAGGCCATGCTGCTGGTATCGAGGCTGCGCGCGGCGCTGGGTGGGGCATGAGGGAGAGCCGCAATGGCGACGAGTGAACTGATCGCGACGGGTGAACTCGGCTTCTGGCCGCATCTGGGCTATGTCGGCTCAAGGCTCGATCGGGCCAGCGAGCGGCGGGCGGAAACCCCGGACATGCTGCGCGACACGCGGGCGAGGGCCTGCCTCATCGCCGGGGAGAGCGTCGTTCTGCGACGCCGGCCCGGGGCGAGTGGCGACGATCCGGCCGGCGCCTATGAGGCGTTGATCGATCTCGGGCGCGCGGTCGCGCTCGGCGGGCGTATCAGCGAGGCGTGCCTGCTCGGCTTGGCCGATGGGGTGCCCCATTTCGTGCTGCCGCTGCACGCGGCCGCGCTCGCCGCGCTGGCCGAGGCACCGGACCTGCTGGTCACGGACCTGCGCAGCATCGCCGTCGGCGAGATGGTCACGCCCGAGGAACTCGGCGAGCTCGCCACCGCCAAGGCGATGATCGCCTGGCATGCGCGGCGCAGCTTCTGTTCGAACTGCGGTCACCGGCTCAACGTTGCCGAGGGCGGATGGCGGCGCGAATGCCCGGAATGCGGCGCGCAGCATTTTCCCCGCACCGACCCGGTGGTGATCATGCTGACCCATGACGGCGACAATTGCCTGCTGGGCCGCTCGCCGCGCTTCGCGCCCGGCATGTGGTCGTGCCTGGCCGGATTCGTCGAGCCGGGGGAGACCTTCGAGGAAGCGGTGCGGCGCGAGACCCTGGAGGAGGCGGGCATCCGCACCGGCGCGGTGCGCTATGTCGCCTCCCAGCCCTGGCCGTTCCCCATGTCGGTGATGATCGGCATGCATGCGCAGGCGCTCTCGCGCGAGATCACCATCGATGCCAACGAGCTGGAGGCCGCGCGCTGGTTCTCCCGCGAGGAGGCGCAGCTGCTGCTGACGCGCACCCATCCCGACGGGCTGATCGCCCCGCCGAAGATGGCGATCGCCCACCATCTTCTCCGCGCTTTCGTCGAGGGGCGCGATCCGCCGGCGGGGTGAGGGGGCTCAGTCGCGGATCCAGGGCTTGAAGGGCTTGAAGTGCTTGGACAGCTTCAGCCCCTGCGCCTGATAGTTGGAGCCGATGCCCTCGCCATAGAGCCGGCGCGGGTGCTCCAGCATCTTCTCATAGACAAGGCGGCCGACGATCTGGCCGTCCTCCAGGATGAACGGCACCTCGCGCGAGCGCACTTCCAGCACGGCGCGGGCGCCATGGTGCGGGCCGGCGCGCCCGCCGGCGGCGGGGTCGCCGAAGCCGGGATCGAAGAAGCCGGCATAATGCACGCGGAATTCGCCGACCAGCGGGTCGAACGGCACCATTTCCGCCGCATGGCTGGCGGGCACGCGCACGGCCTCCTTCGAGGCGAGGATGTAGAAGGCGTCGGGATCGAGCACCAGTTCGCGCCGGCCTCGCGTCAGCAGCGGCTCCCAGTAGTCCTCCACCTCGCAGGCGGCGCGCTTGTCGACATCGATCAGGCCGGTATGGCGCTTCGCGCGGAAGCCGAGCAGCCCGCCGAAGCCCTCGCCCGACAGATCGACGCTGACCGCGATGCCGGCGCCGGCAATGTCGGGAGCGGCGGTGTCGACCAGCCGCTCGCGGACGTTCAGCGCGGTGAGTTCGGTCTCGTCGAGCAGCGCGTGGCCACGCCGGAAGCGGATCTGCGACAGGCGCGAGCCCTGCCGCACGAGGATGGGGAAGGTGCGCGGGCTGATTTCCAGATAGAGCTTGCCCGCATATCCCGCTGGGATGATGTCGAAGGCGCGGGCGCGGTCGGCGATGACGCGGGTGAACACGTCGAGCCGGCCGGTCGAGCTTTTCGGGTTGGTCGAGGCGGCGATGTCGGCGGGCAGCGCGAGCGCTTCCTCCAGCTCGACCAGATAGACGCAGCCGGTTTCCAGCACTTCTCCGCCGGTGAGGTCCAGCTGGTGCAGCGCGAGCCGGCCGAGCCGGTCGGCCACCGTCTCCTGCGGGCCGGGCAGGAAGCTGGCGCGGATGCGCCAGGCGGTGGGTCCGAGCCGCAGGTCGAGGCTGGCCGGCTGCACCTGATCGTCGTCGAACGGACGGGCAATGCGGATGCCGCCGCCCGCGGCCAGGGCGTCGATCGCGTGGCCGGGCAGGATGCCGTCCCCCGTTGCGGGCAAACCCAGTTCCGACACGCTCAACTCTCCCTGCGCCCCTGCCGGACGCACACGCCCTTGCGGGCGGCCTGTGAACGATATCCCGTGAAAGCGGACATCCCGGCGTTCGCTTTACCGGACGCGCCCCTTGACGCCAAGTCCGGCGCAGGAGTAAGCGGGAGGGGTAACGTGGTCATTTGAGCCGGCCGGCTTGCCGCCACGCTAAACAAGGTTGCTAAACAGGCCGGGGCTACGCGACACGGCGCGTGAGCGACCCCGGTTATTTGCGAGACACCGGAGCCGCCAATGACCGACACCCCCAAGCTGACCCCCGCCGAGATCGCCAAGCTGCGGCCCGACACCCGCCTCGTGCAGGGCGGCATCCTGCGCTCGCCCTTCGGCGAGACGGCGGAAGCGCTCTATCTCACACAGGGCTATGTCTATGACACGGCCGAGCAGGCCGAGGCGCGCTTCAAGGGCGAGGATCCGGGCTTCATCTATACCCGCTATTCCAACCCGACCGCGGCGATGTTCGAGACCCGGCTCGCCTTGCTGGAAGGCGCGGAAGTGGCGCGGGCCACCGCTTCCGGCATGGCGGCGGTGACCGCGGCGCTGCTGTGCCAGCTCAAGACCGGCGACCATGTGGTGGCGGCGCGGGCGCTGTTCGGCTCCTGCCGCTATGTGATCGAGGAATTGCTGCCGCGCTTCGGCATCACCTCGACGCTGGTCGACGGCACGGATATCGACCAGTGGAAGGCGGCCGTACGGCCCGAAACCCGGGTGTTCTTCCTCGAAAGCCCGACCAATCCGACGCTGGAACTGGTCGATATCGCCGCGGTGGCGGAGGTCTCGAAGGCGGCGGGCGCGAACCTCGTGGTCGACAACGTGTTCGCGACGCCGATGCTGCAGAGCCCGCTCGCGCTCGGCGCCGATATCGTCGTCTATTCCGCCACCAAGCACATAGACGGGCAGGGCCGCTGCCTGGCCGGCGTCGTGCTGTGCTCGGAGACGTTCCTCACCGACCATCTGCAGACCTTCCTGCGGCAGACCGGCCCGTCGGTGTCGCCGTTCAACGCGTGGGTGATGCTCAAGGGGCTGGAGACGCTGCCGCTGCGCGTCGAGCGCTCGCAGGCCAGCGCGGGCACGCTGGCCGATCGTCTTGCCGGCCAGGACAAGATCGCCAAGGTGATCTACCCCTACCGCGCCGACCATCCCCAGCATGAACTGGCCAAGCGCCAGATGCGCGGCGGAGGCACGCTCGTGACCTTCGAGGTCGAGGGCGGCAAAGCCGGCGCCTTCCGCTTCCTCAACGAACTGAAAGTGGTGCGCATCTCCAACAATCTCGGCGACGCCAAGAGCCTCGTCACCCATCCCGCGACCACGACCCACCAGCGTTTCAGCCCCGAGGCGCGAGCCGAGATGGGGATTTCCGACGGCATGGTGCGCCTCTCGGTCGGGCTGGAGCATGTCGACGACCTCACCGACGATATCGCGCGCGCCCTTCAGGCGGTGTGAGGGCGGCCGGCTTCACGCGGGAATTTCGATGGGAGGGAAGGTGCGGGCGCGGCGCTTGTCTTCCGGCGCTTGTCCTCGGGCGCTTGCCCTCATCGGTCAAAAGCCGTTCACTGATGCGCGAAGCGGCTGCCGGTTCGCGGTCGGAACATGCGTGGAATCAGTCCGTGCGCGGGCATCGCGTGAGGGAAACGTCACCGGTGCCCGCTCGCGGGCGGGCAAGCAGAGGGCCGTTTAGATGTATCGGGCGACGACCAGAGGCGTTCAGGTGACGGTGACGCCGCGCTTCTCCCCCGAACGGTCCAATCCCGAGCGCAGCCAGTATTTCTGGGCCTACACGGTGGAGATCGTGAATCTGGGCACCGAGACGGTGCAGCTCACCTCGCGCCACTGGATCATCACCGATGCGCTCGGCCGGGTGCAGGAGGTGCGCGGGGCGGGCGTGGTCGGCGAGCAGCCGGTGCTGCCGCCGGGCGGGCAGTTCGAATATACCAGCGGCGTGCCGCTCACCACCTCCACCGGCATCATGGGCGGCAGCTACAATCTGGTGACGCCGGGCGGCGAAGAGTTCGACGCCGCCGTGCCGGCCTTCTCCCTCGACGTCCCCGGCGAGAGCTACACGCTGAACTGATGCATGCGGATGCGAGCCGGAGACAGCGGCGCGGCGCCTCCAACGCGCCGCTTCCGGCCATCGGACGAAGCGGCTATGGTGGCGCCAGCTTTCACGTTCTCGGGCGCTCCACCGCCATAAACGGTCCCTCAATCCTGTGATCGATCTCCGCCCGATCGCCGCCATTCTGGGCGTGCTGCTTGCCGTCCTCGGCACCACGATGATGATCCCCGCGATGGTCGACATCGTCGCGGGCAAGGGCGATTTTCTTGTTTATGTCGCGGCGGCGGTGATCACCGCTTTTGTCGGCTTCTCGCTCTGGCTTGCCGGGCGCAACAGCGCGGTGGAGCGGCTGGACCTGCGCCAGGCTTTCGTGCTGACGGCGGCAAGCTGGGTGCTGCTCTCCGCCTTTGCCGCCATCCCGTTCATGTGGTCGGAAACCGACCTGCCCTTCGTCGATGCCTATTTCGAGGCGATGTCCGGCCTGACGACGACCGGGGCGACGGTGATTTCCCATCTCGATACCCGCCCGCCCGGCATCCTCATCTGGCGCGCCTTCCTGCACTGGTATGGCGGCATCGGCATCATCGTCATGGCGATGGCGCTTCTGCCCATGCTGCAGATCGGCGGCATGCAGCTGTTCCGCGCGGAATCCTCGGACAAGTCGGAAAAGGTGCTGCCGCGCGCGGCGCAGATGGCCAAGAGCATCGTCGGCACCTATGTGCTGCTCTCGCTGGCCTGTGCCGTGACCTACATCGTCTGCGGCATGAGCGTGTTCGACGCGGTGGCGCATGCGATGGCGACCATCTCCACCGGCGGCTTCTCCACGCATGATGCCTCGATCGGCTATTTCCACAGCCCTGCCATCGAGTATGCGGCGATCTTCTTCATGCTCGCGGGGGCGCTGCCCTTCGTGCTCTATGTGCGCGTGCTGGCCGGCGATTTCAGCCGGATGGTGGCGAATACCGAGGTGCGGCTGTTCCTGGGGCTGGTGGCTTTCTTCACCGTGATCACCACGTTCGAGCAGGTCAGCGGCGGCATCGCGGTGGGCGAGACGGCGCTGCGCCAGGGGCTGTTCAACGTCGTCTCGATCATGTCAACCACCGGGTTCGTGGCGACCGACTACACCCAATGGGGGCCGCCGACCGAGGCGCTCTATTTCATCCTGCTGTTCCTCGGCGCCTGCACCGGCTCGACCGCCGGCGGCATGAAGACCTTCCGCATCGCCATCCTCGGCTCGGCGCTGGTGCAGCACCTCAAGCGCATCATCTACCCGAACGGCGTGTTTCCCGTGCGCTATGGCGGGCAGCCGATCGGCGACGACGTGGTGGCCTCGGTGCTGTCCTTCGCCTTTCTCTATCTGACCTCGTTCATGCTGATCGCCATTGCCATCAACGCGCTGGGCTTCGATCTCATCACCGCGTTCTCGGCCTCGATCACGGCGGTGGCGAATGTCGGGCCGGGGCTGGGCACAGTTGTGGGGCCGGCGCAGAACTTTGCCGGGCTGCCGGACCATGTCATCTGGCTGTTGTCCTTCGGCATGCTGATGGGCCGGCTCGAACTGTTCACGGTGCTCGTGCTGTTTCTGCCGAGCTTCTGGCGGCGCTAGAGCCGGGTCCGCTCAGGTCGACCCACCGGGTCGGTGCATCCGCCGCCAGACCAATGATAGAGAATGCGCGACCCGATCGGATTGCGCCGCCATCAGATCCGAGCGTGCTCTGGTACGCATTCGGTTCTATGATGGGGCGACGCGTGTAACGAGGACGATCATGCTGGCCGGACGAACGACGACCGAAGAACTGCTCGCC
Organism: Ancylobacter tetraedralis; assembly: GCF_014195655.1. Taxonomy (GTDB): domain Bacteria; phylum Pseudomonadota; class Alphaproteobacteria; order Rhizobiales; family Xanthobacteraceae; genus Ancylobacter; species Ancylobacter tetraedralis. The sequence continues at coordinate 55,618 of NZ_JACICD010000008.1, read as the reverse complement.
CACCTGGTCGCCTTCGACACCACGAGCCGCAACTCCAATCTCGCCCTCATCGGATTCGTGCGGGACTATCTGGAGGCCTATGGCGTCGCCAGCGTGATCGTGCCGAGCGAGGATGGCCAGAAGGCCAGCCTGTTCGCCACCATCGGCCCGGCGGGTGTCGGCGGGGTGTGCCTGTCCGGTCATTCGGACGTGGTGCCGGTCGACGGCCAGCCCTGGAGCACCGATCCGTTCGAGCTGACCCCCCGGGAAGACCGGCTCTATGGTCGCGGCTCCTGCGACATGAAGGGCTTCGTGGCGACCTGCCTCGCGCTGGTGCCGCAGATGACGGCGGCGAATCTTTCAACGCCGATCCACCTTCTGGTGTCCTATGACGAGGAAATCGGCTGTACCGGCGTCGTGCCGGCGGTGCGCAAGCTGGGTGTCGATCTGCCGCTTCCCCGCGCCTGCATCGTCGGCGAACCGACCTCGATGCGCGTGGTGGACGCCCATAAGTCCGGCATTGCCTATCTCACCACGGTGACCGGGCGGGAGGCGCATTCCTCCATGCCGCAACTGGGCGCCAATGCCATCTTCGCCGCCGCCGAACTGGTGGGCGAACTCGACCGCTACCGTGCGGAACTGATCGAGGCCGGCGACGCGAGCGGGCGCTTCGACCCGCCCAACACCACCCTGCAGGTGACGGTGATCGAGGGTGGCACCGCCGGCAACATCGTGCCGCGCCAATGCGCCATCCGCTGGAATGTGCGCGGCCTGCCGGATTTCGACGAGCCGGCGCTGCTCGCCCGCTTCGAGCGCTTTGCGCAGGGCGTGGTGCTGCCCAAGCTGCGGGCCAGCGCGCCGGAAGCCTCCATCGTCACCGATTTCATCTACCGGGTGCCCCCGCTCCGCCCGCAAACCGGCTCGGAAGCCGAGCTTCTGGCGCTGCGCCTCGCCGGGCAGAACCGCACCTACACCGTATCCTACGGCACCGAAGGCGGCCATTTCCAGGCGCAGGGCATTCCCACCGTGATCTGCGGGCCGGGCTCGATCGACCAGGCGCATAAGCCCGACGAGTTCATCGACGTGGCACAGTTGCGCGCCTGCGAACGCTTTCTCACCGGCCTGATCGCGGAGTGCGCGAGATAGGGCCGGGGTGAGCGGGGCAGCCTCGGGGCACCGTCAAGCGGCGCCCCATGAAGGGGCGTGACCCGCGTATCGCTCAGCCCGGCGTCGCCTCGGCGTCCGGCTCCTCCGGCCCCACCACTTCCGTGGCCTCGAAGCCGTAGCTGCGGCCGCAGAATTCGCAGGTGACGGTGATCTTGCCATCCTCGATGAGGCTTTCGCGCTCCTCGCGCGAGAAGCTGGCGAGCACGCCGGTTACCCGCTCGCGCGAGCAGGAGCACTTGGCCACCACCTTCTCGGCCTCGAACACCCGCACGCCGCGATCGTGGAACAGGCGGAACAGCAGGCGCTCGCTGGACAGGTCGTCGTCGACCAGCTCGATATCCTCCAGCGTTCCGATCAGCGAGCGGGCCTCCAGCCAGGCGTCGTCTTCGGCCGGCTCGGGAAGCTCCGTGCCCTCGGGCGCGTCGCCCGGATGAAGGTCGACCGGGCGGACCCGCCCGCCCTCGGTCGGCAGGAACTGCACCATCATTCCGCCGGCGCGCCACGACGAGGTCGCGGCGCCCGAGCGCAGTTCCTCCGCCACGGCGAGGCGCACGCGGGTGGGGATCTGTTCGGACTGGGTGAAATACTGGTGCGCGGCGTCTTCCAGCCCGCCGCCCTCCAGCGCCACCACGCCCTGATAGCGGTTCACGGAGAGGCCCTGGTCGATGGTCATCGCCAGATGCCCGCGCCCGAGCAGGGCGCCGCTGTCCGGCCGCCCGCCCGGCGCGGCGTCCACCAGCGCGGCAAGGCGCTCGGCGTCGAAGCGGGCATAGGCGCGCACATCCTGCGGGGCTGTGAAATCCACCACCAGCAGGTCCACAGGCCCGTCCGTGCGGGTCTGCAGGATGAAGCGGCCGGAAATCTTCAGCGTCGAGCCCAGCAGCACGGTCAGCGCCACGGCCTCGCCGAGCAGGCGCTTGACCGCCGGCGGATAGGCATGATGGGCCAGTACCGCGTCCAGCGTGGTGCCCAGGCGCACGACGCGTCCGCGCACGTCGAGGCCGTCGACGTGGAAGGGGGTGACGAGGTCATCCACCGCGAGCGCGGCGGGCGAACGGGAATGGGTGTCGGGATGTGTTGTCATGTCGCCCGCCAATATGGGTGCGAGGAAGCCGTTGCGCGAGGGGGTCGCAGGCACGTCGCGCGCCGTCAAGGGGGGGGAGGGCGCGTCACGCCGCGGAAGCGGTTCCGCCGGCCGTCCTTGCGGGCCGCCGCCGGCCCGGTCCGGTATGATGTGGCGATCCCCGGCCCGGGCCGGGGATCTAGAAGGCGGACGGTGAGGCCCCCCCAGCCGGCGTCAGGCTCTCAGACCCCGGCGCCGTCGAGGCACCAGGCGAGAATGCCCTTCTGCGCGTGCAGGCGGTTCTCGGCCTCGTCGAACACCACCGATTGCGGGCCGTCCATCACCTCGTCGGTCACTTCCTCGCCGCGATGGGCCGGCAGGCAGTGCATGAAGATGGCATCCGGCGCCGCGCGGCGCATGAGCGCGCCGTTGACCTGATAGGGCTTGAGCAGGTTGTGGCGCCGCTCCGCCTCCACGTCGCCCATCGACACCCAGGTGTCGGTGACGACGCAATCGGCCCCCTCTACCGCCGCCTCGGCCTCATGGGTGAACTGCACCCGGGCGCCATTGGCGCGCGCCCAGTCGACCAGCGCCGGGCGCGGGGCGAGCTCGGGCGGGGTGGCGACGTTGAGCGCGAAGTCGAAGCGCTGGGCGGCGTGCACCCAGGAGGCCAGGACGTTGTTGGCGTCGCCGGTCCAGGCCACGGTGCGGCCCTGGATCGAGCCCTTGTGCTCCTCGAAGGTCATGACATCGGCCATGATCTGGCAGGGATGGGACTCGCGCGTCAGACCGTTGATGACCGGCACGCTGGCATGGGCCGCCAGTTCCTCGAGCGCGGCATGGTCGAGGATGCGGATCATGATGGCGTCGACATAGCGCGACAGCACCTTGGCGGTGTCGGCGATGGTCTCGCCGCGCCCGAGCTGCATTTCCGCGCCGGTCAGCATGATGGTCTCGCCGCCCAGCTGGCGCATGGCGATGTCGAAGGAGATGCGCGTGCGGGTCGATGGCTGGTCGAACACCATGGCCAGCACCTTGCCGGCGAAGGGCTTCTCGGCGGCGACGAGCTTCCGCCGCTTCTTGAGGTCGTGCGAGAAGCGCATCAGCTCGCGCAGCTCGCCCGACGGCAGCGCGTCGAGGTCGAGAAAGTGCTTCACGGCCCCGCCCGTTGGCGAGCCTCCATTGCCGGCGCTCATGCGGCCGCTCCCTTCAGGGCTTCGTCCTTCAGGCCGTTCTCGATGCGGGTGAAAGCGGCGTCGAGCTTGGTGAAGGCGGCCTCGATCTCCGCGTCGCCGATGTTCAGCGGCGGCAGCAGGCGGACCACATTGTCGCTCGCGGTCGGCGCGAGCATGTGCTCCTCGCGCATGGCGGCGACCACGTCGGTATTCGGCACATGGGTGCGGATGCCGAGCAGGAGGCCCTCGCCGCGGATTTCGGCGACCACCGCGGGGTGGCGGTCCTTCAGCTCGGCAAGGCGCTGGCGCAGCCGCGCGGAGGTCGCCTGCACGTGATCGAGGAAGCCGTTGGCCAGCACCACGTCGAGCACCGCATTGGCCACGCTCATGGCGAGCGGATTGCCGCCATAGGTAGAGCCATGCGTGCCGGCGGTCATGCCCTTGGCGGCTTCTTCCTTGGCCAGGCACGCGCCGACCGGGAAGCCGCCGCCGATGCCCTTGGCCACGGCCATGATATCCGGCGTGATGCCGGCCCATTCATGGGCGAAGAACTTGCCCGTGCGTCCGACGCCGCACTGCACCTCGTCGAGGATGAGCAGCAGGCCGTGCTCGTCGGCGAGCGCGCGCAGCTCGCGCAGGAACGGCCACGAGGCCGAGCGCACGCCGCCCTCGCCCTGCACGGGCTCGATGAGGATGCCGCCGGTCTCCGGGCCGATGGCGGCCTTCACCGCTTCGATGTCGCCGAACGGCACCTGGTCGAAGCCGGGCGTCTCCGGGCCGAAGCCGGCCAGGTATTTCGGGTTGCCGCCGGCGGCGATGGTGGCGAGCGTGCGTCCGTGGAAGGCGCCCTCGAAGGTGATGATGCGGTAGCGCTCCGGCGCGCCGTTCGCCGTGTGGTACTTGCGCGCCATCTTGATCGCGCATTCGAGCGCTTCCGCACCCGAATTGGTGAAGAACATCGTGTCGGCGAAGGTCGCCGCCTTGAGACGCTCGGCCAGGCGCTCGCCGCCCTCGATGCGGAACACGTTGGACATGTGCCAGAGCTTGCCCGCCTGCTCGGTCAGCGCCGCCACGAGGTGGGGATGGGCATGGCCCAGCACGTTCACGGCGATGCCCGCGGTGAAGTCGAGATATCGCTGCCCCTCGCGCGTGAAGAGCCAGGCGCCTTCGCCGCGCTCGAAAACAAGGTTCACACGGTTATAGGTCGGCAGGATGGGGTCAATCATCTCTCCCCTCCCTCTCTCCACACGCAGGCGGCACTGGCGCCTTGCCAGCCCGGACCTGCCCCAAAACGAAACGTGCCGCCCTTGCGGGGGCGGCACCCGAAGCACGAATTTTATAGGATAGGGGGCGTGGGTCAACATGGCTTCGTCGCGCGAGGACGCGATCACGCGTATCAAGGGGCGACCCGCCAAGTGCCTGATCCGACTCAACTCCTTAACGGAGTGTTGCAGTGCGGACTCTGAGTTGGGGAAAACGATCGTTTCGGACGTGAACCTACTGTGCGTGAGTCTGCGCATATTGTAGCCTCCCACCCGTCAGATACGACATCTCGTGCGGCGGCATTCCCTGTGGCGTTGGCGGCGTTTGTTCCCGGCGGGCTCGCTTGACCGGAGGGCAGAGGGATTCCGTGTGCGGATGGTTGATCGCGAAGGAGGCACCGCAATGAACTGGACCGACGAGCGCGTCGAGCTGCTCAAGAAACTCTGGTCCGAGGGACTTTCGGCCAGCCAGATCGCTGCGGAGCTGGGCGGTGTCACGCGCAACGCGGTCATCGGCAAGGTGCATCGTCTCGGCCTTTCCGGTCGCGCCAAGGCCATTGCGGCGCCGGCCGCGCGCCCGCGCAAGCCGCGTCCCGCGCCCACCGGTCCGGTGGCCCGCCCGATGGTGCAGGGCAACGTGGCGCTCGCGCCCGTCATGAGCCCGGTGGAGGAGCCGGAGCCGACGGAATTGCGCGATCCCGTCGCCAATGTCGTGCCGATGACCGAGCGCTGCACCATTTTCGATCTCACCGAGTTCACCTGCCGCTGGCCGGTGGGCGATCCCGGCAAGTCGGACTTCTTCTATTGCGGCAGCCGCACCAAGACCGGTCTGCCCTATTGCGCCTACCATGCCCGCATCGCCTACCAGCCGGTGCAGGACCGCAACCGCCGCCGCGCGGTGCGCTGAGCGCCGCCGCAGGAAGCTGGCGTCGGCCGGAGGGGGCGTCATAATGGCGACCAGATTCTCCGGCCCGGTGGTCTGATGCTGTTTCTCCCTCCGTTGTTTTCGCGTCCCGGCGCGCCGAAGAAGGCCGCGCCGACATCGCGCATTGCGCCGCCCGCCGAGCCGGCCGAATTCCGGCTCGATCTCGACGGCGAGCCGATCCTAATCGCCTTGCGGCGAAATCCGCGCGCGCGGCGCTATACGCTGCGAGTGCGGGCCGCCTCGCGCGACGTGGTGCTGACGCTGCCGGCGCGCGGCACGATCAACGAAGCCTATGACTTCGCCCGGCGTCATGTCGGCTGGATCCGTGTCCGGCTGGCCCGGCTGCCGCAGACCGTCGCCTTCGTCCCCGGCGCGGTGATCCCGCTACGCGGCACGCCCCACCGCATTCTCCACCGGCCCGGCGCTCGCGGCACGGTGTGGACCGGCACGGAGGATGGCGCGCCGGTGCTCTATGTCGCGGGAGAGGCAGCCCATGTCGGCCGGCGGATCGGTGATTTTCTCAAGCGCGAGGCGCGTGGCGCGCTCACGGAAGCGGCGCGGCGCCATGCACTGGCGCTGGGCGTCAGCATCGCCCGCGTCACGCTGCGCGACACGGCGAGCCGCTGGGGTTCGTGCTCCTCGACCGGCGCGCTCTCCTTCTCCTGGCGACTGATCCTGGCGCCGGGCTTCGTGCTCGACTATCTCGCCGCGCATGAAGTGGCGCACCGGCGGGAGATGAACCACGGGCCGCGCTTCTGGGCGCATGTGGACCGCCTGTTCCCCGAGCGCGTCGCAGCCGAGGCGTGGCTGAAAAAGCACGGCGCCGAACTGCACCGCTACGGCGCGGACGAAGACTGAGCCAATCGCCGCCGGCGGCGCGATGTGCTTCCTCCCCATGCGGGGAAGGTCAGGCCAAGCGGCCGTCAGCTGCGACCGAACAGGCGATCCATCAGCCAGTTGTCGAGGCCGGGGCGCGGGGCCGTGGGGGGCTGCGGGCCACCGGTGACGACGGGTTCCTCCGGCACGTCGCCGGGAGCCATGCCCGGGGGCATCTGGCCGGGCAGGTAGGTCCCGGCGCCGGGCAGGGCGACCGGGGGAATGTCCTTGTGCGCGGCCTTCATCACCTCGCTCCACACCCCGACCGGCAGGGTGGAGCCGCCGAGCTTCCTGGTCGGGGATGAATCGTCGTTGCCCATCCACACGCCGGCGATGAAGCGGCCGGTATAGGCGATGAACCACGCGTCGCGGTAATCCTGGCTGGTGCCGGTCTTGCCCGCCGCCGGCCAGCCCGGCAGGTCGGCGCGGCGCGCCGTGCCGGTCAGCAGCGTCGCCTGCATCATGCGGTTCATCATCGCGACATGCGGCGGCGCCACGACGAGGTTGCTCACCGGGGCGGCATAGGTGAACAGGCTCTTGCCGGCCTTGTCGCGCACGCTGGCGATGACGTGCGGGGTGACCGCGATGCCGCCATTGGCGAAGGGCGCGTAGGCGCTCGCCATCTCCATCAGCGAGACTTCCGAGGTGCCGAGCGCGATGGAGGCGTTGGGCTCCAGCTTCGACATGATGCCCAGCCGGTGCGCCGTCTTGATCACCTCGTCCGGCCCCACTTCCAGCGCGAGGCGCACCGCCACCGTGTTGAGCGAGAGCGACAGCGCGGTCTTGAGGTCCACCGGGCCGCGATACTCCTTGGAGAAGTTCTCCGGCTTCCAGCCCTTGATCTGGATCGGCGCGTCCTCGCGCACGGTCTCGGGGGTCAGGCCGCGCTCGGTGGCGGTGAGATAGACGAAGGGCTTGAAGGAGGAGCCGGGCTGGCGCTTGGCGGTGATGGCGCGGTTGAACTGGCTTTCCTCATAGGAGCGCCCGCCCACCAGCGCGCGCACGCCGCCCTCGGTGTCCATCAGCACGATGGCGCCCTGCTCGACGTCGAATTTCTTGCCGTTCTTGGCCAGCGTGTCCCTCAGCGCACGGTCGGCGACGGTCTGCAAGGCGGGATCGATGGTGGTCTGCACCGTGATGTCGCGGTCGATCGGGCCGACCAGCGTCTTCAGCTGGTCCATCACCCAGTCCGCGACATAGCCGGTGGAATCGGCGCCCTGCGCCTTGGCCAGCGTCGCGGGGCGGGCGAGTGCGACCTGCTGCATCTGCGGCGTGATGAAGCCGGCCTCGACCATCGCCGCCAGCACCACCTCGGCGCGGGCCTGCGCGCCCTCCAGGTTGCGGGTGGGCGCCAGCGCGGAGGGCGACTTGACGAGGCCGGCGAGCATCGCCGCTTCCGAGAGCGTCACCTGCCGGGCGGACTTGCCGAAATAGCGCTGCGCCGCCGCCTCGACGCCATAAGCGCCGGCGCCGAAATAGACGCGGTTCATGTAGAGTTCGAGCAGCTCGTTCTTGGAATATTTCGTCTCCAGCCAGATCGAGAGGATCAGTTCCTGGATCTTGCGCGAGAGCGTGCGCTCCTGCGTGAGGAACAGGTTCTTGGCGAGCTGCTGGGTCAGCGTCGAGCCGCCCTCGCGCACCCGGCCCCGCGTCAGGTTCACCATCACGGCGCGGGCAAGGCCGAGCGGGTCGACACCGTGATGCGAATAGAAGCGGCGGTCCTCGATGGCGACGAAGGCCTGCGGCAGATAGGGCGGCAGCGCGCGCAGCGGCACGCTGGCGCCGCCCATTTCGCCGCGCACGGCGATCGGCTTGCCGTCGGCGCCCTGGATGGTGATGGTCGGCGGCCGGTCGGGAATGGCGAGGTTCTGGATCGGCGGCAGCTGGCTCGCCTCGTAGCCGATCAGCACGCCGACCGCGATCACGCCCCAGATGCCGAGCACGATGCCCCAGTAGAACAGCCGGCGGAGCAGCCCGGGCCGGCGTGCGCGGCGCCGACGTCCGCCGCTGCCGCCGGAAGTCGCTCCGCCCCCGCTGCCCTTGCCGCTTGCCGTGCCGCTGCCTTTTCCGCTGCCCTGCCGGGCGCGTCCGCCCCCGGCGCGCTCGCGCGCCATGGCATGGGCGGGCAGGGTCGGCCGGTCGTCGGGCGACAGGCGAAGCTCGGCCGGGCCACCGGGTGCGCTCAGCACCGGCTCGCGCCGCTCCATCTCGCCCTGACGCCTGAACATGAAACCCGTGCAACCCCTTCGCCGGTCGGTAAACGAACTCTAAACCGCGGCGTTTAAAGGGGTGTTAAGGGGCGGGAATGGGGCGGCCTACAGGCTCGCGACGAGTGTCCACCAGCCCCAGGCCGTGAACATGGAGAGCGGAACGCCGATGCCGATCAGCGCGGCGATGAGGTCGGGCTCGAGATCATTGTCCATGGCGATGACGCTTGCCCCCAGCATGGGTGGCATGGCCATTTCCAGCATGGCGATCTTCGCCACCGGGTCGGACGCCTGGCCCAGCGCGGCGTAGAGCAGGATCAGCAGCGCCGGGGCGAGGAACAGCCGGTGCGCGAGCCCGACCGCCAGCGGCGCGAGGTGGCGCTTCAGCCGGTCGATGCGCAGCGCGTAGCCCACCGCCGCCAGCGCGAGCGGGGTGAGCGTCGCGGCGAGCGCCGTGACGATCGCGTCGAGCCAGTCCGGGCGGTCGAGGTGATTGGTGGCGAAGGCGATGAGGATGGCGATGAAGGGCGGGAAGGTGGCGATGCGCCGGCCCACCGCCTTGAGGTCCAGCCGCCCCTCGCTCGCCACCGCCGCGATGGCGAGGCCCAGCGTCGAGAGGGCGAGATAGGAGCCGAACAGGTCGATGACGATGCCGAGGCCGAGCCACTGGCTGCCGGCGAAGGCGGCGATCATCGGCAGGCCGACAAAGGAGGTGTTGCCCCAGCCGGCGCCGAGGATCAGCGCGCCGGTCCGCCCGCGCGACCAGCCGAGCGCCCGGCACAGTGGCACCAGCACGATGATGGCGATGGCCACACCGAGCCACGGCGTCGCCGCCGCCAGCCACCAGTCGGGATGCACGGTGAGCTTGTGAAAACTCTCCAGCGCCGCCGCCGGCAGCGCGACATTGATGACCCAGCCCGACAGCACCTTGCCGGCATTGTCCGGCAGCCGCCCGCTCCAGCGCAGCACCACGCCAAGGGCGAGGCACACCAGTATCAGCGCGATCTCGTGCATGCGGCGGCTCCGGGCGGTGTCGACGGGATGTCGATACCGCCCCCGGGGCGCGCCCGCCAGCCCCTCCTACGCCGCGTTCGCCTCGTCGTCGGCGTCGAGCACGGCCAGCAGCGCGCGGCGGATGGCGGAGTGGCGGGCGGCGCCCATGATCTTCGCGCCCATCAGGTCGGTGACGTAGAACACGTCCACCGCCCGCTCGCCGAAGGTCGCCACATGCGCGGAGGCGATGTTGAGGTTGAGCCGCGAGAGGGTCTGCGTCAGTCCGTAGAGCAGGCCATGCCGGTCGAGGCCCGAGACCTCCACCACCGTGTGCTTGTTCGACCAGGAATTGTTGAGCGTGACCTCGGGCTCCACCGTGAAGGCACGCGGGCGCTTGGTGAACTTGCGGGCCACCACCTCGGGCAGACGGATCTCGCCCGAAAGCGACTTCTCGATATTGGCGGCGATGCGCTCGGCCCGGCGCAACTCGTCCTCGTCGCGCTCGAAGGCGCGGGTGAGGGCGATGGTGTCGAGCGCGCGTCCGTCGGTGGTGGTGCTGATCTGCGCGTCGACGATATGGGCGTTGGCGCTGGCGCAGGCGCCGGCGATGACCGCCAGCAGCTTGGGATGGTCGGGCGCGAAGACGGTGAGTTCGGTCACGCCGCGCTGCGGGTCGGTCTGGGCGGTGGTGGCGAGGGCGTGCCCATCGGCCTCGGCGGCCAGGATGAAGCGGGCCTGCGTGACCTGCTGGTCGCGGTCGGTCTGCAGCCAGTAGCTGGGATAGTGGCGGCCGACATAGGCATCCAGCGCGACGCCGTCCCATTCCGGCAGGGCGGCGCGGAATTCGGCCTGCGCGCGGGCCACGCGCTGGCTGCGATTGCTCTCGGAGAAGCCGCCGGTGATGACCGGCTCGGTCTCGTAATAGAGCGTGCGCAGCAACTGCGATTTCCAGTTGTTCCACACGCCGGGACCGACGGCGGCGATGTCGGCGGTGGTGAGGATGTGCAGGAGCTTCATGCGCTCCAGATTCTGCACCACGCTGGCGAAGTTCTCGATGGTCTTGCGGTCGGACAGGTCGCGCGACTGGGCGATGGTCGACATGGTGAGATGCTGCTCGATCAGCCAGGCCACCGTGTCGGTGTCGCTCGCCGAGAGGCCGAAGCGCGGGCACAGCTTGCGGGCGACCCGCGCGCCGGCGATCGAATGGTCTTCGGGCCGGCCCTTGGCGACATCGTGCAGGAACACCGCGACATAGAGCAGCGTGCGGTGCTTGATCTGCTGCACCAGTTCGTTGGCGAGCCCGAATTCCGGCCGCTCGCCGCGCTCGATCTTCGAGAGCACGCCCACCGAGCGGATGAGGTGCTCGTCCACCGTGTAGGAATGATACATGTTGAACTGCATCATCGCCACGACGCGGCCGAATTCCGGCACGAAGCGACCGAGCACGCCGGTCTCGTTCATGCGGCGCAGAACGATTTCCGGGCTGGCGCGCGAGCCGAGAATCTCCAGGAACAGCCGGTTCGCCTCCGGATTCTCACGCACGCGCGGGTCGATCAGCTTGAGCGACCGGGTGGCGAGGCGCATCGCGTCCGGGTGGAAGGCGAGGCCGTGCTTGCCGGCGAGGTGGAAGATGCGGATGAGATTGACCGGATCGCGGCCGAAGGCGCTGGAATCGGCGACATTGATGCGGTCATTGTCGACGATGAAATCGGCACTTTCCTTCAGCGTGCGGCGCGGCGAGCGGCGCAGCCGGGCGATCATGCGGTTGAGCCGCGGCACCGGCTTTTCGTGCCGCTCCTCCAGCGCGGCCGAGACGAGGGCGGTGAGGTCGCCGACATCCTTGGCCACGAGGAAATAGTGCTTCATGAAGCGCTCGACATCCTTCAGCCCGGGATGGGCGACATAGCCGAGGCGCTCGGCCATCTCACGCTGGAGATCGAAGGACAGGCGCTCCTCGGCCTTGCCGCTGAGAAAGTGCAGGTGGCAGCGCACCGACCAGAGGAAATCCTCGCAGCGGCGGAAGATCTTCGCCTCGTCGGCTGTGAACACGCCCTTGGCGACCAGTTCGCGCGTCTCCCGCACGCGGTAGACATATTTGGCGATCCAGAACAGCGTGTGCAGGTCGCGCAGGCCGCCCTTGCCGTCCTTCACGTTCGGCTCGACCACATAGCGCGACTGGCCGGTGCGCTTCAGCCGCTCCTCACGCTCGGCAAGCTTGGCGGCGACGAACTCGGCGCCGGTGCCCTGCACCACTTCCCGGTCGAACCGCTCGATCAGCTCGTCGAACAGCGCGCGCTCGCCCAGCAGCATCCGCGCTTCCAGAAGGGTGGTGCGGATGGTCATGTCGGCGCGTGCCTGGCGGATGCACTCGTCGACCGAGCGCGTGGCATGGCCGACCTTCAGCCCCATGTCCCACAGCACATAGAGGATGGCCTCGGCGACGCTCTCGCCCCAGGCGGTCTGCTTGTAGGGGAGAAGGAACAGGATGTCGGTGTCCGAGCCCGGCGCCATGAGGCCGCGCCCATAGCCGCCCACCGCGACGATCGCCATTCGCTCGGCGGTGGAGGGGTTGTCGGAGCGGTAGAGATATTGCACCGCCAATTCGTGCACGAGCTGGATGATCTCGTCCTGCAGGCGCGAGAGACGCTCGGCGCAGCGGCGGCCGGAGCCTTCCTCCATCAGCCAGCGCAGCGCCACCGCGTGGCCCTGCTGGTAGGCCTGCTTGAGGCGCCGCGCCATCTGGCCGCGCAGCTCGATCTCCGCGCCGGAGCGGCTTTCGCCGAGCACCCTTTCGGCCAGAGCGGAAAGCTCCACGCGCAGGGCGTCGAGGTCGAACAGTTCCTTGAAGGGATGCTCGGTGCGGCGGCGGCGGGGCAGTTCGTTCATGGTCACGTCCGGCTGATCAGTCCTTGGCTTTACCTGATCCTGCACGCCGCGTCATCGTTCACCGCGCCGCGCACGCGGATACCGGCATTCCGCGGACCCCACCCGCAACGCAACATGCCCGGCCAAAGGACCGGGCATGTGCGTCTGACAAGCGAAAGCGGGGGAACTGAGCCGTCAGTTGGTCTTCGGGGTGGTGGCGTCCGAAGTCTCACTGCGGGCCTTCTCCAGTGTCTTGAACTCGGGCGCCGCGTTCAGCTCTTCCTTGGTGAGAGCCACCACGATCTTCGTGCCGGTGTCGGTCGGGGCCGGGGTCAGCGACACGAAGGACACCGCGACCGGCTTGGCGCCGATGCCGAGAAAGCCGCCGACATCAATCACCGCCGCGGCGATGGTGCCGTCGCGCTCGACCACGAGGTCGCTGATGGAGCCGAGCTTCTCATCGGTCGAGGTGACGACGTCGGTACCGATCAGGTCCGATCCCAGCCACTGGCCGCTGGACTGGGCGCTGACGAATTTCGGCGTTGCGGGAACCGTGGTCGGCGTCGCGGTCGCGTTCACGCCGGGGGCGGGCGAACCGGTCGCCGTGCCATTGGGCATTTCCGACGCGGGCGCCTGCGGCACTCCGGCATCCGGGGCGATCGGGCTGGCGGCGGGCGGCTGGGTGGTTGCCGGGGCCGGGGTCTGTGCAAGGGCCATGGCGGGCGCAAGCGACAGGGCGGCGACGGCCGTGAGAGTGGCAAGCTTGTTGGGCATCGTCTTTCTCCTGTACTGATCTTCGTCCGTAACGGTGCGGTCTGTCGACCGTCTGCCCTGTCAACGTGCTGGATCAGATGAGGTTCCGCAGGGAAAAGAAAAACGGGCTTGCATCGAGCTGACAGAACCGTGAGATTCCGGCAGTATATTGATAGTTCGCGTGGGTGTTACTGGATGCTGTTGATGATCGACGCATCGGCAACGCAGACAACCGTTTCGTCGGTCACAAGGTTCGAGCGCGTGACTCCGATCGACGAAAGGCATCCGCGCGGGGCCTGCATGGCGCGCGGACGCGGCATCGGCTGCCCGGTGGCATCCGCCGTGGCGCCCGCCATCGGCGCCGGGCCGGAGGTCTGGACCACGCCCGCTGCCAGGTCGCTGCGGGCGACCATCGAAGAGCCGCCGGGCGCGCTCGGAATGCGGATATCCAGCCGGGAGCCCTTGGCTGCACGGTTCACCATGGGTGCCTGCAGCACGGCTGCCGGGCCGTGAAGCCCAGCCACGATCGGGTTCGACCATGCCGAGGCGCCGGCCCCGACCGCGGCCGCCGTCAGCGGAATGGCGACGGCGAAGCCCGAGGCCGCGCCGAGAAGATAGAGAGAGCTCTTGCCGGCCATCCGGCCGGCCATGGTGGCGAACGCGTGCATGTCGTCCTCCGCTCAGCTTGTGCCATGCGAAAGATGGACGCCGGGCGACGCTGAGCCGAAGCCCGCTGCCCTCGCCGGAATGTCTTCCGCGTGGAGTGATGTTGCTGGAAACGCCGGTTGGCCCGATGTGGCGACCGGGCCGCACGGCCCCGCCACCTCGTTCCAACATAGGCATAAACGTGGTTAACGTCTTTCGGTTCCGCACCCGTCCCGGCATTTGCGAAAGCCCTCGGCCGAGGTTGTGCGGCCTTGGGAGGGAGGGCCGAGGCGCGCGGGCCGTCAGCGTCCGGGCGTGAGATGCTGTTCGGGAACCGACACGGAGCAGTGCAGGCCGGTGGGATCGAATTCGAGATCGACCTTGCCGTCCAGTGCGCGGGCGAGATTGCGTTCGATCACCAGCGAGCCGAAGCCGCGTGCGCGGGGCGGCGTGACCGGCGGACCGCCCTTTTCGATCCAGGACAGTTCGAACCCGCCGCCGGCTTCCGGCACGCGGCGCGCCCAGCTGATCGCCACCTGTCCGCCGGGCACCGAGAGGGCGCCGTATTTGGCGGCGTTGGTGGAAAGCTCGTGAAGCGCCAGGCCGATATTCTGCGCGGCTTCCGGCTTCAGGAAGATGTCGGGACCGCTCACCGTGACCTGGCTGCGCTCGTGATCGAAATGATGGCCGAGCTGCGAGCGCACCATGTCGTTAAGCGACGCGCCATGCCAGCCTTCCTGCACCAGGAGGTCATGCGAGCGGGCGAGCGCCTGGAGCCGGGCGCTGAAGATCTCGACGAACTCGTCGATCGAGCCGGCATGGCGGGCGGTCTGCCGCGCCATGGCCTGGATCACCGCAAGCAGGTTCTTGGAACGGTGCGTCAGTTCGCGCATCAACAGCCGCAGGTGCTGTTCGTTCTCCTTGCGTTCGGTGACATCGACCGCCGCCCCGGTGAGGCCAATCGTGGCGCCGGAGAGGTCACGCAGCGGTTCGATATGGAGATCGTACCAGCGCTTGGTGCCGTATTCCTCGACCTCGGTCTCGCCTTTGCGCAATTCGCTCGTCATCAGGGCCTCGCGCTTCAGGAGGTGGATTGGCCCGGATCGCGCATCGCCCAGGAGTTCCGCGTCGGTCGCGTTCAACACCTGTTCGACGGGAAAGCCGAAGAGCGGCTTGCTCACCGAAGTGTAGCGAAGATCGCTGTCCTGCGTGAAAATGGCGACGTTGGACCCGCGCAGTGCCATCTCGTAACGTTGCAGCACGGTGGCGAGTTCCAGCGTGAGACGTCTTTGCTCGCTGGCCACCTGGGCCGGCAGCGGCAGATTGACCAGCGCGCGGAGATTTGTGAGCAGCGCCACGGCGCCGACGGCGTTGACCACGGCGAGGCCGACGCGGACCAGACTCTGCTGCCACTGCATGTTGGTGCCGTCGCTCAGTGCCAGCATCGACAGCAGCGCGAGGGTGAGGAGAAGCACGCTCAGCATATAGCCGAGAAACTTCATGCGCCCGGAAAGCTCCGGGCGCTTGTTTATCAGCAGCAGAACGCCACCCGCGATGGCGAGGCACGAAATGATCGTGATCCAGCGCGCGGCGTCGTCAATGAAGCTCATTTGAAAGGATGGCATCGGGGCCAATCAGGCGGTGGCGCGCTGCTCGCGCGGCCGCGCCTTGCGCTCGAAGAACAGGGCCTGGCTGATCACGGCCGCCACGGTGGAGGGCTGGAACGGCTTGGCGATGAGGAAGGCGGGCTCGGGCCGCACGCCGGTGAGGAAGCGCTCGGGATAGGCGGTGATGAAGATGACCGGCACTTCGACGCCGCTGATCAATTCGTTCACCGCATCGAGACCCGACGAGCCGTCGGCCAGCTGGATGTCGGCAAGGATCAGCCCCGGCGTCTTGCGGCGGGCGAGGCTCACCGCCTCGCTGTGCGTGCGGGCGATGCCGGTGACGCGGTGGCCGAGCCCCTCGACCAGCCCCTCAAGATCGAGCGCGATGAACGGCTCGTCCTCGATGATGAGCACATCGGTGGCGATCTCGGCGGCCAGCTCGCGCCCGGCATCCGCGACCAGGTGACGGAGCGTCGGCACGTCGATCTCGAGAACGGCGGCGGCGTCTTCTTCGCTGAAGCCTTCGAGCGAGACCAGCAGGAACGCCTGACGCACCACCGGCGTTATATGGCCGAGGCGGTTCTCCCCGTGAAACGTGGAGGCGGCCGGCTCGGAGACCGCATTGATGGACACCGAATCCCACAGGCGGGTGAGCAGACGATAGAGCGCGACGCGCGTATCCACCCCGCGATCGAGCGTGGATGGATCGGCGATCAGCGTTTCAAGCATGGCCGTGACATAGGCGTCGCCAGCGGACTGGCTTCCGCCGAGCGCACGAGCATAACGGCGCAGGAACGGAAGGTGCTGCGCGACCAGTTGCGAAGTGCTCACACGCGTCTCCCCAGATGCATAAAGGCAAGCATCCATTAACGTGTCTGGCGGACCGTGGTTCCATAGTGTCGAAAAAAAATCGATCGAAAATCGCAATGGTGCCGGAACCGACCCGCCCTGGCGTCGTTATCGCTGGGCACGGAGCGACGGAGCCAACCTTGTCCCTCGGGGGCTCGATGTCGGGAAAAGAGAAGATGAATCAAGAGCAGTCCGGAGGGGCCTCCGCCAGCGCGGAATCTCTGACCGGTGAACACATGTCGGAAGCCAGCGGCTCGACGCTTGGAAGCGACATCCAGGCGAAGATCGGCCAGCACCTGCGGGCGATGTACGATGACGTCGTGCGCCAGGGCGTGCCGGATCGTTTTCTCGATCTGCTGGCCAAGCTCGATCAGCCCAAGGTTGGCGATGGACCGGACGGGGAGGGGGGGCGATCGTGAGCAAGTTCGATCCCGGCCTGCGTGACGAGATCATTGCCGCCATTCCCAATCTCCGGGCCTTCGCCATCTCGCTCAGCGGCAGCGTGGATCGGGCGGATGACTTGGTGCAGGAAACGTTGCTGCGCGCGTTCGGCAACATTTCCAGCTTCCGGCCCGGCACCAACCTGCCGGCTTGGCTGTTCACCATCCTGCGCAACCTGTTTCGTTCGGAATATCGCAAGCGCCGGCGCGAGGTGCCCGATTCCGATGGCGCTTTCGCCGCAACGCTGACGACCAATCCCGACCAGAACACACATCTGGATTTCGAGGATTTCCGCATGGCGCTGGACAAGCTGCCGCCGGATCAGCGCGAGGCGCTGGTGCTGGTGGGGGCTTCCGGCTTCTCCTATGAGGAGGCGGCGGATATCTGCCAGTGCGCGGTCGGCACCATCAAGAGCCGGGTCAATCGCGCGCGTCGCCGGCTGGGCGAACTCCTCGCCATCGAGGATATCGGCGACTTCGGTCCCGACAAGACGACGCGGGCGGTCGTGGTCGCCGGCGAGCGGGTCTGAGCCCCGCCACATCTCTGAACCTCTCTTTTCGTGAGCGATAACGTGGCGCCGGCCGACAGGCTTCCGGGCGGGTGACGGGGTGCGCGCCGGGGGCAGGACCGGCTCTCCGCGCGCGCCGCCGCGCCCGTCAGGCGCGCCGTCCGGCGGGCGCCCGGCAACGGAAGTCCGCCGATCGGGCATCCCCGTCACCCGCTCCCGCCTCGACGAGAACGGCCGCCCCTTGGCGAGGGGCGGCCGATTGCGTTGCGATCCGTCGGGTGCGGTTCGGGCGATCAGGGCATCCGGCTGGAGCGGCCGCGCAGCACGCCGACCACGGCCGAGACCAGGAACAGGATGATCGCCACGAAGAAGATGATCTTGGCGATTTCGATCGCCGTGCCGGCGATGCCGCCGAAGCCGAGCACCGCGGCGATCAGCGCGACCACGAGGAAGGTAAGTGCCCAACCGAGCATGGAAAGCCTCCGCTGTTGCGGCACCTGCGCCGCGTGCGGGAACAACGGGCGGACGCGCTCGTGGTTCCGTTGCCGGCAAAGGCGTTTGGCCCCTGTGTTGAAAAACGCGGCGACGCCCGTTCAGATACGCTCGGCGAGGCCCGGCGCCACCAGCCGCGCCTCCTGCATCAGTGCGGTGACGATCGGCGTCATCGGCTCGCGGTCGAGCACGACAAGGCCCATCTGGTGCAGAACCTCCGGCGCTTCGATGGGTATGGAGCGGATATTGGGCGGGAAGGCGAACACGTCGGCCAGCGGCTTGGCGACGACGCTTGCCCATTTGCCGGTGCGCACATGCGAGAGCAGGGCGATGGTCGAATTGGCTTCCAGCATCGGCAGGGCGGGGTGCCCCGCTTCCTGAAGCTGCTTGTCGACGATGCGCCGGTTCTGCATGTCGGGGGTGAGCAGGCACAGCGGCACCCGGCCGATCTCCTCCCACGTCACCGAGGCGCGATCGCCGAGCGGGGCGCTGGCGGAGGTGATGAAGCGGTAGCCTTCCTTGTAGAGCGGCAGCGTCTTCAGCCTGCCGACGGGATCATTGTCGAGATAGGTGACGCCGGCATCGGCCTCCAGATTCTCGATCAGCCGCAGCACCTCGTTGGAACTGGCGGAAATCAGCGTGAAGCGCACATCGGCATGCTTCTCGTGGAACGGGGTGGTCAGCTCCGAGAGCATGGGCATGGCGGTGGGGATGGCGGCGATGCGCAGATGACCGGACAGGCCCTTGCGCATGCCGGCGATCTCCTGCCGCATGGCGCGCACGTCGCCGATCACCCGCCGCGCCCATTGCAGGGCGCGCTCGCCCTCGGGCGTGAAGCCGATGAAACGTGAACCGCGCTCGACGAGGCGCACGCCCAGCTGTTCCTCCAGCTGTTTCAGTCCGGCCGAAAGGGTGGGTTGCGTCACGCCGCAGGCTTCGGCAGCGCGGCCGAAATGGCGCTCCTTGGCGAGGGCCATAAGAAGTTCAAACCGATCGATCACGCAACGCTTTCCCGACGCCAGACGATAGAAGGATCCTATCAATCTATCAGAGAACGCGGCTTTCGCGAATTGGAAGGATGAAAAACGCGGTGAGCGGTCCGGCCCCAACCGGCGGCCCCGTTTAAGCCGGGGCCGCGGCACACCCTTGTGAGGACGCTATTGCGCCGCGCCGCGCCGGCCGAGGGGCAGCGAGAGCGGGTCGGGCAGCGGTTCGGCGCGTTCCGTAGCGGCGCTCTCCGCGCCGGTGTCGGCGTCGAATTCCAGCTGCTCGATGCGGGCGCCGCGCCGGGCGATCTTGTCGGCGGAGGTCAGCGCCTGCGCCACGTCCTCGCTGGCCTGGCCGAAATGGCGGGCGATATTGCCGACCCGATCGCGCAGCCGCACCACGTCGGCAACCAGCTTGCCGCATTCGGCGCGGATGAGGTCGGCCTGCTCGCGCATGCGCGCATCCTTGCAGATGGCCTGCACCACCTGAACCGCGAGCATGAGCAGCGAGGGCGAGACCAGGATCACCCGGGCGCGGAAGGCGCGCTGGATCACCTCGTCGAAATGTTCGTGCAACTCGCCGAAGACCGATTCGGAGGGCACGAACATCAGCGCGATATCCTGTGTCTCGCCGCTGACGAGATAGCGCTCGGCAATGTCGCCGATATGCTTGCCGACATCGCCTTTCAGCCGCGTCTCCGCCTGTTTGCGCGCCTCGGGAGTCGCGGCCTCGCGGAAGGCGGTGATGGCTTCCAGCGGGAACTTGGAATCGATCAGCAGCGGCCGGCCGTCGCCCGGCAGGAAGATGGCGCAGTCGGCGCGGCGCCCGCTGGCGAGCGTGTGCTGGAAGGCATAGCTGTCGCGCGGCAATCCGTCGGCGACGATCGCCTGCAGCCGGCCTTCGCCGAAGGCGCCGCGCGCCTGCTTGTTGGCCAGCGTCTCGCGCAGGCTCATCACCTGGCCGGAAAGTTCGCCCAGGCTCACGCGGGCCTGTTCCACCACGGCGAGCCGCTCGTTCAGCCGGCTGAGATTCTCGTGCGTCGCCTCGGCCGAGCGGGCGAGGCTCTCCCCCACGCGATGCGAGGAGGCGTCCAGCCGGTCGGCGACGGCGCGGGCGAGGTCGCCCTGGCGCTGCGCCAGCACTTCGGCCATGGACTGCACCCGGCCGATCGTCTCGGCCTGGGTGCGGGCGAGCGCGGCGAGTTGCTCCTCCAGGTCCTCGGCGCGGCGGGCCTGCTCGTCGGCCTCCTGTGCGTTGCGGCGCGCCCCCACGGCCACCGCCCTCAGCAGCGCGAGCAGCATGAGCAGGCCAAGCGCCACGGCACAGGCGCCTGCTTCGAGGAGGGTGACGGGATAGCCGCCGAGAACGAACAGGACCTGATCCATGCGGGCCTTCTAGCAGATTTCATTTCTCATGCGAACGAAAAGTGAACATTGCCATCTCGTGGGTTACCGTTCCGTTGACCGCGGCGGGGGCAGCGCTTATTTCAGCACCATGTCCATTCGTCCTCTCGTCATCCTTCCCGATAACCGTCTGCGGCTGATCTCCGATCCCGTCACGCGCGTCGACGCGCGCGTGCGCGCCATCGTCGAAGACATGTTCGAGACCATGTATGACGCGCCGGGCGTCGGCCTTGCCGCCATCCAGGTCGGCATTCCCGAGCGCATCATCACCATCGATGTCGGCGCGCGCGACAGCGAGGCCGACGAGGAAGAGAAGAAGCGCCCGGTGGCCCTGATCAACCCGGAGATCATCGGCGTCTCCGAGGAAATGTCGGTCTATCAGGAGGGCTGCCTGTCGATTCCCGATTATTATTCGGATGTCGAACGCCCGAAGCGGGTGAGGGTGCGCTATCTCGACCTGAACGGCGAGACCCAGGAGGTCGAGGCGGACGGGCTGTTCGCGACCTGCGTCCAGCACGAGGTCGACCATCTCGATGGCGTGCTGTTCATCGACCACATCTCCAAGCTCAAGCGCGACCGGGTGATGAAGAAATTCACCAAGCTCGCCAAGGAGAAGGAGCGCGACGGGGCCTGATCCCGCCCGCTCCGCGTGTCTCCATGCCGTGAGCCTCGCATCCCGTCCCCCGCATTCCGTGCCCGCTGGAGCTTCCATGCGCATCGTCTTCATGGGCACGCCCGATTTCGCGGTGCCGACGCTGGTCGAGATCGTCGGCAGCGGCCACGAGGTGGTGGCCGTCTATTCCCGCGCGCCGGCGGCGGGCGGGCGGCGCGGGCTGGATCTCGTGCCATCGCCGGTGCACCGTGCCGCCGAGCGGCTGGGCATCCCC
Source organism: Ancylobacter tetraedralis (assembly GCF_014195655.1). Taxonomy (GTDB): domain Bacteria; phylum Pseudomonadota; class Alphaproteobacteria; order Rhizobiales; family Xanthobacteraceae; genus Ancylobacter; species Ancylobacter tetraedralis. Next base: position 34,534 of record NZ_JACICD010000008.1, on the reverse strand, counting down.
GTTCTCACCCCCTCCACGCTGCGCGGCGAGGAGGCTGTCACCACCTTCGCCGGCCATGAGGCGGATGTGGCCGTGGTGGTGGCCTATGGGCGCTTGCTGCCGCAGGCGATCCTCGACCTGCCGCGACTGGGCTGTCTCAACCTGCATGCCTCGCTGCTGCCGCGCTGGCGCGGGGCCGCGCCGATCCAGCGCGCCATCATGGCAGGCGACATGGAAACCGGCATCGCGGTGATGAAGATGGAAGCCGGGCTCGATACCGGGCCGGTCGGACTCGTCGAGCGCGTCGCCATCGGGCCGGACATGACGGCGGGCGAACTGCATGACCGGCTGATGATCACCGGCGGCGACCTGATCGGCCGGGCTCTGGCGGCGTTGGAGCGCGGCGCGCTCGGCTTCACGCCGCAGCCGGAGGCCGGCGTCACCTATGCCGCCAAGATCGAGAAGGGCGAGACCCGCATCGACTGGCGGCAGCCGGCGCGGGACGTGCACAACCACATACGCGGGCTCGCGCCGTTCCCCGGCGCCTGGTTCGAGCTCGACGGGGCGCGGGTGAAGGTGCTGCGCTCCACGCTGGCGGGCGAGGCGCGCCGCGAAGGCGCGATGTCCGGCGAGGTGCTGGATGACGGCCTGGCCATTGCCTGCGGCGCGGGCGCGGTGCGGCTGGTCGAGGTGCAGAAGGCCGGCGGGCGGGCGATGGCGGCCGCCGAGTTCCTGCGCGGCGCGGGATCGATGAAGGGAAGGATACTGGCATGAGCTCGACAAACGGCGCGATCCGGCCACTCGGCACGGATGACGAGGCGATCTGGCGCCCGCTCTGGCAGGCCTATCTCACCTTCTACGAGGCCGAACTGCCGGAAGCGGTGACGCAGACCACGTGGGCGCGCCTGATGGACCCAGCCGAGCCGGTGCGCGGGGCGCTCGCCTTCGACACGGACGGCCGCGCGGTCGGCCTGGTGCACTGGCTGTTCCACCGCTCGACCTGGGCGGAGGGCGATTACTGCTATCTCAACGACCTGTTCGTCGATGGTGACCAGCGCGGCAAGGGCGTGGGGCGCGCGCTGATCGACCATGTCCATGCCGATGCGGCGGCTCAGGGGGCGGTGAAGGTCTACTGGCTGACCCACGAGACCAACACCACGGCGCAGCGGCTCTACAACGCCGTCGCCGAGCGCACGGGCTTCATCCAGTATCGCAAGTTGATCAACCGCTGACGAAAAGGCGGGCCGATCGGGGGGGTGATCGGTCCGCCCGGGAATGGCCGCGCGGCAGGCATCTGTCGGATCCGGGAGCGCCGCCGCCGGGATGGTGCCCCATGGGGGGCGATCCCGGTTCGTCGCTACGACCCCCGGCCCGGATGTCCTGACCTCACTTGCCCGGCTGGGCGACGATGCGCAGATAGGGCTTCAGGGTTTTCCAGCCCTGCGGAAACTTCTCCTTCGCCGCTTCGTCGCTGACCGCGGGGGTGATGATCACATCATCGCCGTCCTTCCAGTTCGCCGGTGTGGCGACGCCGTACGTGGCGGTGAGCTGCAGCGAATCGATCACCCGCAGGATCTCGTCGAAGTTGCGCCCCGCGCTCGCGGGGTAGGTAAGCGAGAGCTTGAGCTTCTTGTCCGGCCCGACGACGAATACGGAGCGCACCGTCATCGTGTCGGACGCGTTGGGGTGGATCATGTCGTAGAGGTCGGCGACCTTGCGGTCCGGGTCGGCGATGAGCGGGAAGTTCGGGGCGTAGCCCTGGGTCTCCGCGATATCGGCGGCCCACACGTCATGCGCGGCGAGCGGGTCGACCGACAGGCCGATGACCTTCACATTGCGGCGGTCGAATTCCGGCTTCAGCCGCGCGACCTGCCCGAGTTCGGTGGTGCAGACGGGGGTGAAGTTCCGGGGGTGGGAGAACAGCACGCCCCAGGAATCGCCGAGCCATTCATGGAACTTGATCGGACCTTCGGTGGTCTCGGCTTCGAAATCGGGGACGACGTCTCCAAGGCGGATGGTCATGATGGCCTCCAGGCACAGTCAGGCGCGTGATCGCGGCAGTTTAGTATATAAATCATATATATAAATATGATTATCGTATCTTCGGGCCCTGGGAAAGAGTGGATCGCATAGGTGAAGCCACGGATGGGGCTACCCGCCCGGAACCATCCGGCCCCTTCCACGTTACCGCGTTGGTGATGCGGCGCCCAGCCGCATGGTGCCGTCCATGTGGGGGCGGCGAGTGTCCCGGGGAGAAAACACATGCTGAAAATCATCGCCATATCCGCTGTCGCGCTGAGCATGGCCGCCTGCACGACCACCGAGCGCCGCGCGACCGGCGGTGCGCTGATCGGCGGCGGCACCGGAGCGATCATCGGCGGCATTGCCGGCGGCGGGACGGGCGCGGCCGTGGGTGCGGCGGTGGGTGCCGGCACCGGCGCGGTCATCGGCGCCGCGACTACTCCGCGCGAATGCTGGACGCGCGATCGCTACGGCAACGCGATCGCCGTTCGCTGCTGAACGAGGCCATATGCCGGGGCGGGTTCTCGCCCCGGTGCGTCGGCGTGGGCCAGCCTTCTACTGGCTGGCCCACAGCACGCGCGCGACCCAGGCGATGTCCTTCTCCTGCAAGGTCCGGTCGGCGTGATCGGGATTGAGCGAGCGCAGCTCCAGCGTGCGCGCGGTGCGGCGCTTGAGTTCCTTCGCCAGCACCTCCCCCTCGCGCGTCTTGACGATGACGCGGTCGCCGCGCCGCACCGGCGCGGTGGGTGACACCACCACGATATCGCCGTCGCGATAGAGCGGCAGCATGGAATCGCCAGCTATTTCCAACGCATAGGCGTGCTCGTCGCCGACATTGGGAAACTCGATCTCTTCCCAGGCGCCGCCGGCGGGAAAGCCGGCATCGTCGAAATAGCCGCCCGCCCCGGCCTGCGCGAAGCCGATGAGGGGAATCGCGCGCCGTGCGCCGGCCGCGCCCGTCACCAGCGTCATGAAATCGTCGATGCCGGTGCCGGTGGAGGCCAGAACCTTGGCGATGCTTTCGGTGGAGGGCCAGCGCGGCCGCCCATCGGGAGCTTCGCGCTTGGAGCGGTTGAAGGCGGTCGGATCGAGCCCCGCGCGACGGGCGAGCGCCGAGGTGCTCAAGCCGTGCTGTTGCGCCAGACGGTCGACGGCACGCCAAATCTGGGCATGGGTCAGCATGGCGCCACCTGAGATTCGGGGATTTTGTCCGAGTCTGGGAATTAGAACCTATTTGAAGGCAAGTCCAGACAAATTGCTACTTTAACGTGCATTCGAATGCACGCTCGCGCATCTGGAGCGCCGCGCCGACACCCGCTATAAAGCGGCTCATGAGTCCATGCGCCATATCGCTTTCACGCATGGCCACCGATCGAAACGACGCCGGCAAAGGGCTGAGCGGCAGGGCGGGGCACGTCGTTTCCCTGCGCCATCGGTGCCGGTTCTTGAGAAAACGTCGCGGCCCTCCTGTGAAGGCCTCTGCTCATCCATTGCCAGCGTGGCCGGGTGAAGCTAGAGGCCTGTCTCAGGCGCGGGCGGGCCGCGCCGACTGGGCGAGCCGATCTTGGCGAGCCGTGCCGACCTTGGCGAGCCGCGAGGCGCCGAACATGACGACGACTGACACGCTCATCTACAAGATTGCCCCGCGCGGGCTCTGGCAGGAAGCGGAGGCGGCGGGACGCTTTGTGGGCGCACCGGTGGATATCGCCGACGGCTTCATCCACTTTTCCACGCGGGCGCAGGTGGCGGAGACCGCGGCCCGGCACTTTGCCGGTCACGAGGACCTGCTGCTGGTCGCGGTGCGCACTCCGGCGCTGGACCCCGCCGCGCTATGCTGGGAGCCCTCGCGCGGGGGCGCGCTGTTTCCCCATCTCTATGCCGCTCTCCCGCTCCATGCGGTGGCGTGGGTACGCCCGCTGCCGCTCGGTGCGGACGGGCGGCACGTTTTTCCTGAACTGGCAGGCTGACCTTCGACGGCCGACATCCGGAGCATGGTTTGATGAGCACGCTCGCCGACTTCGCCTTGCCCTTCGCGCGGCTGCTCGATCCCGAGACCGCGCACGGCCTCGCCATCCGCGCGCTCGCCGTGTTGCCGCCCCGGCCGGCGCCGGCGGAGGATCCGCGCCTCGTCGTCGAGGCTTTCGGCCTGCGCTTTCCCAACCCGGTGGGGCTGGCGGCCGGCTTCGACAAGGAGGCCGAGGTGCCGGACGCCATGCTCGGCATCGGCTTCGGCTTCGTCGAGGTCGGCACCATCACCCCGCGCCCGCAGCCCGGCAATCCGCGCCCGCGCAATTTCCGCCTCACGCAGGACCGCGCGGTGATCAACCGCTATGGCTTCAACAGCGGCGGCCATGGTCCCGCCCGGGGGCGGCTCGCGGCGCGGGCGGGCCGGCCGGGCATTGTCGGCGTCAATGTCGGGGCCAACAAGGACAGCACCGACCGCGCGGCCGATTATGTCGCGGGGATCGAGGCCTTTGCCGGCCTCGCCACCTATTTCACCGCCAATGTCTCCTCGCCCAATACGCCGGGCCTGCGCGACCTGCAGGAGGAGCGCGCGCTGGACGACCTGCTGGCCCGCCTTATCGAGGCGCGCGACCGCCTCGCCCCGCGCGTGCCGCTGCTGCTCAAGATCGCGCCCGATCTCGCGCTCGCCCATCTCGACGGCGTGGTGCAGGTGGCGCGGCGGCGGCGGATCGACGGGCTGATCGTTTCCAATACCACCATCGCGCGCCCGGCGGGCCTCGCCTCGAAGCACCGGGGCGAGACCGGCGGCCTGTCCGGCCGGCCGCTCTTCGCGCTCTCGACACGCATGCTGGCGGAGACCTATGTGCGCACCGACGGCGCCTTCCCGCTCATCGGCGTGGGCGGGATCGACAGCGCCGAGACGGCTCTCGCCAAGATCGAGGCGGGGGCGAGCCTCATCCAGCTCTATTCGGCGCTGGTCTATGAAGGCCTCGGCCTGGTGCCGCGCCTCAAGCAGGGCATCGCCGCGCGCCTCGCCAAGGAGAAAACGACGCTCGCCGCGCTGACCGGCCGGCGCGCGCGCGATATCGTGGTCACGCCGTTTCCGGGCTGACCGGCGATCTCACCCCATGCAGGCGTTCTCCGCGGCGCTGTAGCCGGCGGGCTTGGGGGCGTTCTTCGGCGGCGGTCCGCGTTCGAGCGCGCCGTCCGAGCGCGCCCTGAGATAGACGAAGATGGCGTCGAGATAGCACATCACGTTCGGGTTCACCCCGAAGGCCGGCATCACGAGATCCTGGCTCGCGCTGACATTCGTCTTGCCGTTCGTCACGGTATCGACGAACTGGCTGTAGACAAGCGTCCGCAGGGCGTCGACCAGAGACGGGGCGAAGCTTGAGCCGAGCCCGTCCGGGCCGTGGCACTGCATGCAATTGGCGGTGTAGCGGATGTAGCCGACCGACGTGTACCAGTCGACCGTGCCGTCCTTGTCGATCTTGAAGGTCGGGTTGCCGGCCTTGTCGATGTACTCGCCGTCGCGCGTGCTCACGGCGGTCGAATCGCCCGAGCCGTCGGCGGCTACCGGAAGCGCGAACGCGAGCAGAAGCGCCACGGCAGCCGTGGCGGTGCGCATGTGCATGACATCCTCCCGCTCTCCGGCCTGTTATTCTTGCCTGAAGGGCCGGCGGCGTGATCCTCCCGCCGCCCCCGCCGGCCGTCAAGCCGGCAAGGGTCGGGCGAAGGTCCGCCGCTCCAGCGCCGGCATGCGCAGCGCCTGGAACAGGCCGCGTCCGCCCATGAAGGCGAGATAGGCGAGCCACAGCCCGGTATTGCCGAGCGGCAGGGTGAGCCACCAGACGAGGAAATACAGCGCCACCGCCGGCAGCATCATGTTGCGCATGTCGCGCGACCATGTGGAGCCGGCATAGATGCCGTCATAGGCGAAGGCGGCGACCCCGAACAGCGGCGTCAGCGCGGCCAGCGGCAGGAATTCGCGGCCGAGCGCGCGCACCTCAGGATTGGCGGTGAGCAGGTCGATGAACGCACCGCCCCACAGGACCAGCGCCAGCGTCGCCGGCAGCGCGAAGCCGAAGCCCCAGCCGAGCGCCATCCGCACGGCGCGGCGGAAGCCGGGATGGTCTCGTGCCCCCACGCTCTGGCCGCAGATCTGCTCGGCGGCGGTGGCGAAGCCGTCGAGGAAGAAGGCGGCGACCATAACGATGTTGAACAGCACGGCATTGGCGGCCAGCGTCACGTCGTCCGTCCGCGCGCCCTGGCTGGTGAAGAACACCAGCACCGCCATCAGCAGGCCGGTGCGGATCATGATGTCGCTGTTGACGGCGAGGGTCTCGACCAGCCGGGCGCGGTCCAGCACGATGCGCCACGGCGCGCGCCAGTTCGCGCCCATCAGCCGGGCCGCGGCGCCAAGGCCGATCAGCGTGCCGGTGATCTCGGCCAGAACGTTGGCGGCCGCGGCGCCGGCAATGCCGAAATCCCAGTACAGCACGAACAGCACGGTGGCGGCCGCATTCACCCCGGCGATCAGGATCTGCAGCCCGAGGCCGATATCGGTGCGGGCGATGCCGACCAGCCAGCCCAGCAGCGCGAAATTGCCGATGGCGAACGGGGCCGAGAGGATGCGCACCGAGAAATACAGAGCGGCGGCGGCGTGCACTCCCTCGCTCGCCCCCATCAGGGTGAAGGCGGCGGTGCCGATCGGCACGTTGAGCGCGATCAGCACCACGCCGATGGCGGCGGAAATAACCAGCGCGCGGTAGAGCACGGCGCGCAGTTCCACGCTCTCGCCGCGCCCGAGCGCCTGCGCTGTCAGCCCCGCCGTGCCCATGCGCAGCGAGCCGAAGATCCAGAACGCGAAGTCGAACAGCAGCGCCCCGACCGCCACCGCGCCGAGCAGCACCGCATCGCCCAGCCGGCCGATGGCGCCGGTGGCCACCAGGCCGAGCAGCGGCGTCGTCATCTGCGCCAGCGTGGCGGGAAGCGCGAGGGTGAGAAAGCGCCGGGAGGTCACCTCCACCCGGCCGGCGGGCGCGAAGTTCACCGGCCTACTTGCCCCGGCTGGCGAGGCGGGTGATGAGCCAGAGCGGGATGACGATGACCGCGCCGAGCACGACATAGCGCCACAGCCGCTCGATCGTGTCGAAGCCGAAGCTGAACAGGTGGCGCACCAGCCGCTCCAGGCTGGTGAAGATGTTCATCGGATCCAGCCCGAGCGCGGAGAGGATGACGCCGACCACCAGCGAGAGCAGCAGCAGCCGCATGAGCACCCATAGGGGCGAGCCGCCCATCCAGCGGGCGAACGGGTTCTCGGCCATCGACTCACGCTCCCTCGGATGGTGCCGGCCGCTTCCCTACCACGCGGGAGGGGCGGCGGGGAGCGCGCTCGCGCTCGCCATCCCCGGTGCCGATCATCGCCTCCAGCGTCGCCAGCCGGTCGGCCTCGCCGGGCGGCTTGTCCCAGCGCAGGCGGGCGACACGGGGGAAGCGCATGGCAAGGCCCGAGCGGTGGCGGGGCGAGCGCGCCAGTCCCTCGAACGCGATTTCCAGCACCAGCCCCTCGGTCGGCGTGTGCACCACTTCGCGCACCGGCCCGAAGCGATTGACGGTGTTGCGCCGCACGAAACGATCGATCTCGGCGAGTTCGGCGTCGGTGAAGCCGAAATAGGCCTTGCCGACCGGCACCAGTTCGCCCGTCCCCGAGGTTTCCCCCGTCCACACCCCGAACGTGTAGTCGGAATAGAAGGACGAACGCTTGCCATGGCCGCGCTGGGCGTACATCAGCACCGCATCGACGCTGTGCGGATCGCGCTTCCATTTCCACCACGGGCCCTTGGGGCGGCCGGGCAGATAGGGGCTGTCGGCGCGCTTCAGCATCACGCCCTCCACTGCCTCGGCATCCGCGCCCGCGCCATGGGCTCCGGGGTCGGCTCGGGCGGCGGCAAGGGCGTCCCAGCTGGTGAAGGGCACCAGCGGCGAGAGATCGAGCCGGGAATGGTCGAGCCCCTCCTGCGCCGGATGGGCGGCGACCAGCGCCTCCAGCCGGGCGCGGCGGGCCTCGAAGGGCAGGTCGCGCAGATCCTCGCCCTCCGCGACCAGAAGGTCATAGGCGCGGATATGCGCGGGATAGTCGAGCATGAGCTTGGGTGAGACGGCCTTGCGGTTGAGCCGCTGCTGCAGGACGTTGAAGGACTGCACCCGACCCTCGCGCAGGACCAGCAATTCGCCATCCACCGCCCCGTCGAAGGCGAGCGCCTGCGCCAGATCAGGAAAGGCGGGCGAGATATCCTCACCGGTGCGGCTGTAGAGCCGCGTGACATGCCGCCCGTCCGCCCCCCGGCCGCGCACGGCCTGCACGCGGATGCCGTCCCATTTCCATTCGGCGCGGAATTGGGCGGCGTCGAGCGCGGCGAAATCCGCGTCCTCGATGGCGTGCGACAGCATGACCGGGCGGAACGGGGCGGGGTCGTCGGTCTGCGGGCGCGGGCCGGTTCCCTCCGCCCAGGCGAAGAGGCTCTCATAGGGCGGCGCCATGCCCGGCCAGACCAGTTCGATATCGTCCGGCGCGAGGCTCCCCAGCGTCGCCACCGCCGTCTTGGCGAGGCGGGCCGAGACGCCGATGCGCAGGCCGCCGGTGATGAGCTTGAGCAGCGCCCAGCGCCCGGTCTCGTCCAGCCGGTCCAGCAGGGCGGCGAGCACGGCCGGCAGTTCGGCGCGGCCCATATGGGTGAAGGCGTGGACGATGGCTTCGAGCGGGACGTCCTCCTCGCCATTTCCCGAGGACGTTTCCAATGCCCTCTCCCCCAGGGGGGGAGGGGCGGGTGAGGGGCCTTCCTCACTTCGCCGCGGCGGGGCCGGCCACATCAGCGCGACGGTCTCGGAGAGGTCGCCGACATAATCATAGGAGAGGGCGAACAGCACGGGGTCGGTACGTTCGGCGATCAGCTGGCGGATCAGCCCCGCCTTGGCATTGCGGAAGGTGAGCGCGCCGGTCAGCGCGGCGAGCGCCCAGCCGCGCTCGGGATCCGGCGTGTGGCGAAAATAATCGGCGATCAGCGCGATCTTGCCGTTGCGGCGCGGCTCATAGGCGAGGCGGTCGATCAGGGCGGCGAAGCGGTTCATGCGGAGGCCTCGCCGTCGCCTGCGGCGGGCGCGGGCGCATCGGGCGCGGCGGCGTTGTCCGCCTCCTCCTCGCCATAGCCCACCATGTGCAGCGGCCGGGCGCGCAGGCCGGCAAGCCCGGCCCAGTGCACCAGCGCGTCTTCCTGCCCATGCGTGACCCAGAGTTCCTCGCAGCCGGTGGCGAGGATGGCGGCCTGGAGATCGTCCCAGTCCGCATGGTCGGAAAGGATCAGCGGCAGTTCCACGCCGTTCTGGCGGGCGCGGGCGCGAATGCGCATCCACCCCGAGGCGAAGGCGGTGACGGGATCGCCGAACCGGCGCGACCACACGTCGCCCAGCGCGCTCGGCGGGCAGATGACTACCGCGCCGGCCCGCTCCGCCGGCGACGCGTCGCGGGCGAGGCGGACCTCGCCGAGATCGATGCCCTCCGCGGCGTAATAGGCTGTCAGCCGCTCCATCGCGCCATGCATGAGAATGGGCCGGGTGTAGCCGGCGGCGCGCAGCAGCGCCATCACCCGCTGCGCCTTGCCGAGCGCATAGGCGCCGACCAGATGCGCCCGCTCGGGGAAGAGCGCCAGCGAAGCGGTGAGCTTTTCCGTCTCCTTGAGCGGGTCGGGATGGCGGAACACCGGCAGGCCGAAGGTCGCCTCCGAGATGAACACATGGCAGCGCACCGGCTCGAACGGCGCGGCGGTGGGATCGGCGCCCGGCTTGTAGTCGCCCGAGGCGACGATGGTGCAGCCCTTCCAGTCGAGCGCGATCTGCGCCGAGCCGAGAATATGCCCGGCCGGGTGGAAGGTGACGGCGACGCCGTTCACCTCCTGCCGGGCGCCATAGGGCGCGACCTGCGTCGCGCCGGCAAAGGCTTCGCCATAGCGGATCGCCATGATGTCGAGCGTCTCGCGCGTCGCCATCACGGCGCCGTGGCCGGCGCGGGCATGGTCGGAATGGCCATGGGTGATCAGCGCGCGGGGAACCGGGCGCGTGGGATCGATGTAGAAGCCGCCGGCGGGCGAGTAGAGGCCCTGCGGGGTCGAATGGAGAAGCTCTTCCGGGCGCATCGCGGAACCTATATAGGGCGCCCCACCGCCTTTTCGCGAGAGCCCCCCATCATGAGCGACGGCCGGCTGTTTCTTTCCTCCGGGGATCCCTTGGTCGACCGCCGGCTCGACTGGGCGCGCGCGCTGCTGGCGGAAGGCAATGCGGCCGACGCCGCGCGGCTGCTGGATGAGGCGATGGCGCGCGCGCCGCATTACGCGCCGGGCTGGTTCCTGCTCGGCGAAGCGCGTGAGGTGGATGATGCGTCTGGCGCGCTGGAGGCCTACCGGCAGGCGCTGGTGCTCGATCCCGGCGATACGCTCGGCGCCGGGCTGCGCATCGCCCGGCTCGGCGGCACCGCCGAGGCCGGCATGAGCGAAGCCTATGTGCGCACGTTGTTCGATCAATATGCCGATCGCTTCGACGCCGCGCTGGCGCGCCTGTCCTATCGCGGGCCGGAACTGATCGACGCGGCGCTGGCGGACGCCTGCGTCGCGCTCGGGCGGCCTTACGCCTTCGCGCGCGGGCTGGATCTGGGCTGCGGCACCGGGCTGGTGGCGATGCTACTGGCCGATCATGTCGGGGCGATGGTGGGTGTCGACCTCTCGCCCAACATGATCGCGCTGGCTCGCAGGCGCGGCGTCTATGAGCGGGCGGTGGCGGGGGAGATGGTGTCCTTCCTCACGCAGCGCCCGGGCGAGGACGCGGACCTGATCTTCGCCGGCGATGCCTTCTGCTATCTGGACGATCTCGGCCCCATTCTGGCCGAGACCCGCCGCGTGTTGGAGCCGGGCGGGCTCGCCGCCTTCACCGTGGAAACGCATGCCGGGCAGGGCATCCTGCTGCGCGACACGCTGCGCTTCGCCCATGGCGAGGCCTATGTGCGCGGAGCGCTGGCGAGCGCGGGGCTGGCGCTGGTCTCCTGCGATGCGGCATCCACCCGCACCGAGAAGGAAAAGCCGGTGCCGGGGCTGGTGGTGGTGGCGCGGCGCGCCTGACCCCTCGCAATTGGGCGCCGACGCATTAGCTTGTCGCGGTGCCGACCATGGATCCCCACCGCGACGACGAGACCGCCTTGTTGCCCGAGCCGTTCGCGGGCTGGTTCGCCAGCCGTGGCTGGGCCCCTCGCGCGCATCAGCTGGAGCTGATCGCCAAGGCGCGGCTCGGCCGCTCCACCCTGCTGATCGCGCCCACCGGCGCGGGCAAGACGCTGGCCGGCTTCCTGCCGAGCCTGATCGAGCTGGCGGCGCGCGCGCAGCGGCGCAGCAACAGTCCGCGCCCGCCGGGCCTGCACACGCTCTATATCTCCCCGCTCAAGGCGCTGGCCGTGGATGTCGCGCGCAATCTGGAGCGGCCGGCGGCCGAGATGGGCCTGCCCATCCGCATCGAGACGCGCACCGGCGACACGCCCGCCTCGCGCCGCCAGCGCCAGCGGCGCGATCCTCCGGATATCCTGCTCACCACGCCCGAGCAAATCGCGCTGCTCATCGCCTCGGGCGATGCCGCCCATCTGTTCGGCGATCTCCGGCGCATCGTGCTCGATGAGCTGCACGCGCTGGCCGGCTCCAAGCGTGGCGACCTGCTGTCGCTCGGTCTCGCGCGGCTCCGGCAACTGGCGCCCGGGGTGCAGACCGTCGGCCTCTCCGCCACCGTGGCGGACCCCGACACGCTGCGCCGCTGGCTGGTGCCTCAAACAGGCGAGCCGGAAATGGGCGATCTGGTCATCGCCGAGGCCGGCGCGGCGCCTGAGCTCTCCATGCTGGAGAGCGTCGCCCATGTGCCCTGGGCAGGGCACACGGCGCGCCATTCGCTGAAAGAGATCTACGCGCTGATCGTGGCCAACACGACGACGCTGGTCTTCGTCAACACGCGCATGCAGGCGGAACTGCTCTTCCAGGAACTGTGGCGCGTCAACGACGCCAATCTGCCGATCGCCCTGCATCACGGTTCGCTCGACGTCTCGCAGCGCCGGCGCGTGGAGGCGGCGATGGGCGAGGGGAAGCTGAAGGCGGTGGTGTGCACCTCCTCGCTGGACCTCGGCATCGACTGGGGCGCGGTCGATCTCGTCGTGAATGTTGGCGCGCCCAAGGGCTCCTCGCGGCTGATGCAGCGCATCGGCCGGGCCAATCACCGGCTGGACGAGCCCTCGCGGGCCGTGCTGGTGCCGGCGAACCGCTTCGAGGTGCTGGAATGCCGCGCCGCGCTGGAAGCGGTGCGCGCGGGGGCGCAGGATGGCGCCGTGGAGCGCCGCGGAGCGCTGGACGTGCTGGCCCAGCATGTGCTCGGCATGGCCTGCGCCGAGCCCTTTGCCGTGGACGATCTCTATGCCGAGGTGACATCCGCCGAGCCTTATGCGGGGCTGACGCGGGCGGATTTCGACGACGTGGTCGATTTCGTCGCCACCGGCGGCTACGCGCTGCGCGCTTATGAGCGCTTCGCCCGCATCCGCCCGCGCAAGGATGGGCGCTGGCGCGTCGCCAATCCGCAGGTGGCGCAGCAATACCGGCTGAATGTCGGCACCATCGTCGAATCCTCCATGCTCAAGGTGCGCCTCACCAGCGCGAAATCGCGCTTTGGCGGCCGGGTGCTGGGCGAGGTGGAGGAGTATTTCGTCGAGATGCTGAGCCCGGGCGACACGTTCGTCTTCGCCGGCGAAGTGCTGCACTATCTCGCCATCGTCGATGATGAGGTACGCGTCGCCCGCACCAGCGCCACCGATCCGAAAGTACCCTCCTATGCCGGCGGCAAGTTTCCGCTCTCCACCTTCCTCGCCTCGGGCGTGCGCGCCCTGCTGGCCGACCCGGCGCGCTGGGCGAGCCTGCCGGGGCAGGTGCATGACTGGCTAGACCTGCAGAAGCTGCGCTCGCGGCTGCCGGGACGCGACGACCTGCTGATCGAGACCTTTCCGCGCGGCGGGCGGCATTATCTCGTCGCCTATCCGTTCGAAGGGCGGCTCGCCCACCAGACGCTCGGCATGCTGCTGACGCGCCGGCTGGACCGGGCAGGGCTGAACCCGCTCGGCTTCATGGCGAACGATTACGCGCTGGCGATCTATGGCGTTTCCGACCTGTCGCTTGCCATCGCGCAGGGCCGGCTCGACCTCGACGCGCTGTTCGACGCCGACATGCTGGGCGACGACCTGGAGGCGTGGCTCGACGAATCCGCGCTGATGAAGCGCACCTTCCGCCAATGCGCGGTCATCGCCGGGCTGATCGAGCGGCGCTTTCCCGGAAAGGAGAAGAATGCGCGGCAGGTGACCATGTCGACCGACCTCGTCTATGACGTGCTGCGCCGACATGAGCCGGGCCATGTGCTGCTGCGCGCCGCCCGCGCGGATGCGGCGACGGGGCTTCTGGATATTCGCCGTCTGTCCGACATGTTGGTTCGAATTTCGGGGCGAATCGAGCATATTGCACTGCGGCGCGTGTCGCCCCTCGCCGTGCCCGTGATGCTGGAGATCGGTCGCGAGAGAGTGGCGGGCAATGCGAGCGAAGCACTGCTGGCTGAAGCCGAGGAAGAGCTGATCAGGGAGGCGACGCGTGACGTCGACGACGGTTCGTGCCGTGCGTTATGACATCGAGCGGCAAGGGGAGGGGGGCTTCCCGCTTGCGGGTACGCGTTTCGTGCTGGACCCGGCCGGCGCGCTCTACTGGCCGGCCGAGCGGCTTATCATCGTCGCCGACCTGCATCTGGAAAAGGGCTCGGCGATGGCGGCACGCGGCGCGCTGCTGCCGCCCTATGACAGCCGCGCCACGCTGGCCGTGCTGGCCCAGATCGTCGATCGCTGGCGTCCGCGCGCGGTGGTTTCGCTCGGCGACAGCTTCCATGACCGACGCGGCGCCGAGCGGCTGGGCGGCGAGGAGCGCGGGGCGCTCGCCCGCCTGCTGCGCGGGCGCGAGATGATCTGGGTGGCCGGCAATCACGATCCCGACCCGATGCCGGGGCTCGGCGGCAGCCATGTGAACGAACTGACGATCGGCCCCATCACCCTGCGTCACGAACCCCAGGCCGGCGACAGCGAGGGCGAGATCGCCGGGCACCTGCACCCGGTGGCCCGCCTTGTGGTGCGCGGCCAGAGCCTGCGCCGGCGCTGCTTCGCCACGGACGGCAAGCGCCTGGTCATGCCGGCGCTGGGGGCCTATGCCGGCGGTCTCAACGTGCGCGACCCCGCGATCGAGGGGCTGTTTGCCGGTGCCTTTGCGGCGCATCTGGCCGGAGGCGCGCGCATCTATCGCTTCGCGCACCACGCCTGCCTGCCCGACCACTGAGCCGGGAAGCCTGCCCCGCGTTCCCGCCGCCGGGCGATCTCCAGAGCATTGCGAGGTTCAGCGCAACGCGGTCTTGCGCGGCACGGTGGCTGCGGGGTCCGCGGCCTTGCCCGCCTCCGGCCCGGTGCCTTCATTGGCGCGGGCATCCGCCATCACGGGCGTCCAGCCCTGCACCGCGAGGCGGGCGGCGGCGAGCGATTTGGGATCGAGCATCACGCCGATGGCGTCGCGCTTGGCCGCCGCCTGTGCGTCGCCGGCCGCCGCCGCCAGCGCGAACCAGCGCCACGCCTGCACCGGATCCGCCACGACGCCGAAGCCGCGCGCATAAAGAATGGCGAGGTTGAACTGGCTGTCGCGCAGGCCGTGCTCGGCCGCGCTGGTGAACCAGGCCGCCGCCTGTGCATAATCCGGCGGTCCATTCGTGCCCGAGGCCAGCAGCACACCGAGATTGTGCATGGCGTGCAGGTTGCCCGCTCGCGCCGCCTGCTCATAGAGGGTGCGGGCTCGCGCGAGGTCGCGCGGCACGCCCTCGGCACCCTTCTCATAGAGCGCGCCAAGACGATAGGCGGCGGGAATGGAGCCGCAATCGGCGGCGAAGGCAAACCATTGCGCGGCACGCGCGGCGCTGGGCGGCACGCCCATTCCCTGCTGGAAGCGGTTGGCGACCTCGAACGCGGCGCCGGCATCGCCCGAGAGCGCGGCCGATCGCAGCCCCTGGCTGCCGATGGCGAGGGGGAGATCTTCCGGCCCGGCCATGCTGGAGGGGCCGGGCGCAAGGTTCGGGGCTGCCTGGTTCGGGGCTGCCTGGTTCGGGGCTGCCTGGGTTGGAGCGGTCTGGGATGGGGTCGCCGGGGGCACGGCCGGCATGGGCAGTGCGGAGGGTGGGCCAGCCGGCGCGCCGCGCGGGCCATTGCCGATCGAGCCGGTAATGTCGTCGGGCAGCGGCGCTGCGCCCGGCGGCAGGCTCGATGCGCCCGGGCGGGCCAGTGTGGGCTGGCTGCCGGCGGGGACGGGCGCTCCGGCACGCAGTTGCCCCTCCCGCATCGTGCCGAGAACGTGCCACGAGCCATAGGCGAGGGCCGAACCGCAAGCCCCGATGAGCAGCATGGCGCGGATGCGGGCCGCCCAGCGGGCGGTGTTGCGCGCCGCCGGTGATCCGCGCTCGCCGTGGCGACCGGCCGGGTCGGCCCGGTCGCGTGTGCCGGGCTGGGTCGCGCGACGGGCCTGGGCGATGAAATGGGCGCGGCCAGGCTGGCCAGCGGCGGCGCCGGGAGAGCCGACCGGGCCGTGCGGCGCCCGGACCTCGGGCGCGCCGGGAAGATCGAACGCATCGCCGAGCGCTCCGGGCATGAGGCGTGTCTTCTCGGGCGCGGGCTTGGGAGCCTGCCCGGATGCGTCTTGTGGCGTCTCGTGGAGCGCCTCTTGTGGCGTCTCATGGAGCGCCTCTTGGAGCGCCTCTTCGGGAGCGTAGGTCGCGGTCTCGTCGTCCGCCGGCTGGTAGGCGGGGGGCGCCGCATAGGCGGTCGCCACCTGCGGCGAGCGAGCGAGTTCCTCCAGCGCCGCGCGCATCAGCTGCGGCTCGAACGGCTTCGGAATCGAGGCCGGCGGAGGGGTGAAGCTGGGCTGCGGGCCGGCCTGTCGCACGGGTTTCGCCGGGATGACGGCGTGGGCCGGTGCGTCGGGATTCCGCAATGCCGGCGAGGACGGAGCGGTGTTGGCGTGGGGCGGGCGCGCGGACGCGCGTGCCGCCTCGATGGCGGCGATCTCGCGCTTGAGCAGCGCATGCGCGTCGCCCAAGCCAGCACCAGCGCCACCACTGCCACCCCCGCCGCCGGTCGGGTGCGGGCGATTGCCGGACGTCGCGAGTAGTGTGGCGCGCGTCTCCTCCATGTGGATGAAAAGGTCGTTCACCGCCCGCTCGATGGTCGAGAGCTGTCCGGTGATCTGCGCGGCGGGCGTCGCGGCGTGGTCGAGCTTCTGCGCGATCTCGGCGACCTGCCGGCTCAGCGCATCGAAGCGCGGGCCGTGATCGGGCAGCTGGATGGGCCGCTCGATGCGCTCCAGCCGCTCGGCCATGCCGCGGAACAGGTGCTCCATGCCGGCTGGCGGCTCGCGGCGGGCGCTGGCCAGTTCCTTCTGCAGCGCGTCGAGGCGCCCGAGAATGTCATCCACCGGCACGACCGGCTCCGGCCGGCGGTCGATCCGCTCGACCAGCGCGTCGATCCGGCGCTCCAGCGGCGCGACGGCCGCCTGCAGGGTGGTCTCGTCGACCCGGGGAATCTGGCCGATGCGGCCGGCCAGCAGCGCGACCTGCTCCGCCAGCCGCTGCAGCGCATCGGTCGACAGCGCGCGCGCCAGCAATTCGCGGATCTCGCCCGCCTGCGCCTGCAATCGGGCAATGGCGGCGCCATCGACCGTCTTGGCATTGACGATGTCGATCTTGCGTTCCAGTTGCTCGACCCGGGTGATGAGCACGCCGGGGTGCTCGGGCCGCTTGAGATTGCCGATCATGTCGCGCAGCGCGAGGAGGGTGGCGCGCATGTCGTCATCGCCAGCCCGCGTGCGCTCGGCGCGATCGGCAAGGCGCATCATGGTGCGCTGCAACTCGTCGATCGCCTGACGGGGCGCGAGGTCGGCGATGGTCTGGCGCATCTCGCCGAGTTCGTGCTGGATCGCGTCCAGCGGATCGGCCTTCATCGGATGACGCGCGGCCGGCCGCTCCGGCAATGGCGCGAAGAGCGGAGACGGGCCGGGCACCGGCTCCTCGCCGCGCGCCAGCGGGGGGATGGGGCGTGGCGGCCGCGTGCCGGCCGCCTGGTCGAGCTGCTGCTGGCGGGCGGCGATCTCGGCGATGGCGGCTTCGATCGCCTGCGGACTATGAGCCGCCGGTACGGGCCTCTCGCGCCGGCGCGGCGGGGCGTCGGTGGCGGCGGGCGGGTCATCGCGGCGAGCGACGGCCTCGGCAGGGCGCGAAATGTCCTCGCCCGCCGGTACGGTCGTGTGTTGGCGTGCGCTGGCGCGCGGCGTGTTCAGCGCGTCGAGCCGTTCGTTGATCTGCCGGATGGCGGCATCGATCCGCCCATCGGTGGCGGCGAGCGCGGCGGATCGCGGGGGTGACGGCGCGCGCCGGTTCGTTGGCGCCGGGGGCTCTGCCTGCCGGATCGCCGAAGGTGCGGAATCGACCAGCCGGTCGATGGCGCCCGAGAGCTCCTCGACCCGGCGCTGCAGATCCTCGACCGAGCCGCCCGAGGCGGCGGCCGTCTGCGCGACCCCGGCATTGGAGGCGATGAGCTGTGCCTTCAGCCATTCGTCGAGCGGCAGCCCCGCGCGGCGGGCGGCATCGCTCATCGCCCGCCAGGCCTCGGGGGCGATCTGTCCGCTCAGGGAAGGGACCCGTTGCCTCACCGCTGTCTCCGTCGCGTCGAGCGCCGACATGGCGAGAATCGCCCGTCCTCGGCGCAGGAGGCTCATCCGCGCGACTGTTCATTTTCTTGGTAAATGTGGCGTTAAGAACGAGGCTCGGAAGGTCTCTGATTTGTGCTGCTCGCGGCGCCTTCACCGACCCCGGACAGGCCCGGGGGCTCATTACCCCCGGCAGATGGGCCTTTCGCGTCTCGCCGGAGGCGATGTGTGCAGTCAAATGAAATCAATGGGTTAGGTTGTCATTTAACAGTAAGTTTCCCTAACGTCGGGTGCGACTTTCTCCCCTAGCGGAACCCCATCTGCAACACTCCGGTCAACGTTCCTGACGTGTCCCCCGGAACCAACGGAGTTCGGCAATGGATTTCTCCTCTTACGACGCGGATCGTGCAGTGAATCAGGTGAGCCCGTCCGGGTCCGAGGCGGCGTTCTTCACCATCGGCGATCTCGCCCGCGAATTCGACGTGACGCTGCGGGCCCTGCGCTTCTATGAGGACAAGGGCCTCCTCTCCCCCCGCCGCGAAGGGCTGACCCGCCTCTACAGCGCCGCTGAGCGGGCGCGCCTCGAAATCATCCTCAAGGGCAAGAAGCTCGGCTTCACCCTCGCCGAGATCAAGGCGATGGTCGCCCTGCGCGAAGGCGGCCCGATGCCGGCCGGCGGTCTGGCGCTGACCCGCGAGAAGTGCGTCGAGCAGCTTGGTCTTCTCGAACACCAGAAGGCGGAAATCGAGGACGCCATCGGCGAGCTTCGCCAGATGGTTGCGGCCTTCCCGGTGCGCAACGCCGCCTGATCGGGCGCAGTCCGATCGGACCACGCCTCTCGTTCCTGCATACGGCTTCCTGCATACGGCGGCGCTCCCTCGGGGGCGCTGCTGGCGTTTTGGGCGGTGGTCACCGGCTTGAAGCTGCGCCAGGGCGTTTCTCGCTGTCACCTTCTTGAGCTAGCGTGTGCGCTCCGCGCGAGTCGCCAGCCGAGAGCCGCATGTCCCGTTCCGTCGACTATTATTTCTCGATCCACAGCCCCTGGGCCTTTCTTGGCTATGCCGCCTTTCTCGACGTGGCACGGCGGCACGGGCTTCGCATCAATTTCCGTCCTGTCCAGCTGGGCGAGTTGTTTGCCGAGACCGGCGGCCTGCCGCTGGCCCGCCGCCACCCCGCGCGCCAGCGCTACCGGCTGGTGGAACTGAAGCGCTGGCGGGACGTGCGCGGGATCGAGCTGCACCTGGCCCCGGTGCACTGGCCGTTCGATCCCGGCCTCGCCGACCGGCTGATCATTGCCGCCCAGATCGCCGGCCACGATGTCGCGCCGCTGGTCGGGCGGCTGGGTGCGGGCGCCTGGCAGCGGCAGGAGAACATGGCCGACCCGGCGACGCTGGCGCTCACCCTGGCGGAGCTTGGCCTGCCGGCCGGGCTGGTCGAAGCCGCGGACAGCGACAAGGCCCGCACCATCTACCAGACCAACCACGCGGATGCGGTGGAGGCCGACGTGTTCGGCTCTCCCTCCTATGTGCTCGACGGCGAGGTCTTCTGGGGGCAGGATCGGATCGAACTGCTGGACGCCGCGTTGTCCAGCGGGCGGGCGCCGTTGACGCCCTGATCCGCCCCTTGCCGGGCGATAAGGGAGGTTTTCAGATGGTTTGCGTGTCGCGCCAAATTGCCGTGGCAGTCTTTGCCATGATGGCTCTCCTCGCCTTCCCTGGCGGCATGCCCGCAGCTGTTGCGCAGACAGCGGATCCGGTGGCATCGGATCCGCGCTTCACGCTGCAGCCGGCCAATGGCGGAATGCTGAAGCTCGATACCCGCACCGGCGCGCTTTCCTTCTGCTCCATGAAGTCGGGCGCGTGGGTGTGCGAGGCGGTGCCCGAGGACCGGGCGGCGCTGGAGGCCGAGATCGCGCGCCTCAACGCGCGCATCGCCGAGCTGGAAAAGGGCCGCGCCGGCGGCGTGCCCGATATCATGGGCGCGCCAGTGCCGCCGCAAGCCGCGCCGCCGGCTGCATCACCACCCGCCGCCGCTCCTCCGGCAGCGGATGGCGAGGAGAGTGGCACGCAGGAGGCGCAGAAGCGGCTCGATCAGGCCATGGACATGGCCGAACACGCCTTCCGCCGCTTCTTCGACATGGTGGAGCGCCTGCGTGGCCGCGAGCCCGCGCCGCAGGAGCAGAGCCTGTGAGCGACATCGCGGCCGGCGCTCAGATGCCGCCGATGAAGGCGCAGATGCGGGCGAGGGCCTGATCGGCGAGGCTGCCGGGGAAGCCGATGAACACATGACAGCCGCCGGGATAGACGGCGAGCTGCGCCGGATTGCCCGCCGCCAGCCAGCGCGGCGCCATGAACAGCGTATCGTCCAGCAGCGCATCGCTGGTGCCGATGGTGAACAGCGCCGGCGGCAGGCCCTTGAGATCGCCGAAAAGCGGCGAGATATCCGGCGTCTCGACGTCGCCGCCCTCGCGCAGATAGTGGCCGACGAATACCCTTATGTCGCGCGTGTTGAGCACCAGCGGCGCCTCGCCCCAGTGTCGAGCGCTGGGCGTGAGGGCGAGGTCGTAGCAGCCGGCATTGAGATTGGCGCCGCGAAAGGGTGTGAGCCCGTGCTTGTCGCGCAGCCGCAGCAGCGTGGCCACCGCGAGGTTGGCGCCGGCCGATTCCCCGCCAATGGCGAACCGATCGGTGCCGAAGCGCGCCATTCCCTCGCGCGCCAGCCAGAGCGCAGCGGCCTCGCAATCGTCCGGACCGCGAGGATAGGGCTGCTCGGGCGCAAGCCGGTAGTCGACGGAAACGACGGCAAAGCCGGTGCGCTCGACGAAGCGGTGATTCAGCCCATCATTCTCGCGTGCCGAGCCGAGCGACCAGCCGCCGCCATGAATGTGCAGGTAGACGCCCTTCGGCGCCGCCGGCGGGGTGAGGATGCGCAGCCGCACCGGCCCGTGCGCGCCGTCGATCTCCTCGACCTGCGCATAAGGGCTCTCCGGCGCCAGCGGGAAGGGGCCCTTGCCCTCCAGCCGCAGCGCGCGCAGCACGGCCATGGGGAATACCCAGCGGTCGGGTATGGCGCCGAGCGCCTTGAGAATGCCGGCATTCACCGCCCGCGTATCGGCCGTGATGGCGGATGGGTCGAACAGCGCGGGATCGAGGGCGATATCGGAAATGAGGGGCGAGGCGGGGACGTCGTGGAGAAGAGGGGTGGCCATGAAAGGGCACGCTCCGACGATGGAGGGGTTTGTGATGTCTGTCATCGGCGGCTGATGTCCTCTATCCAACCCCAGCCGGGCGCATTCGTCCAGCATCGAGACCGGGAAAGATCACCACGATGAGCAGGATCCGGCAGGGCGAACTGCGTGAAAGCCCCGTGACACGGCGCTTCTCGACCCTGCTGAGCGTCGAGACGGCGGGTCGCGGATTCACCGACATCACCGCGGCGATCAGCCGGTTTCTGGGCTCCATCGGGGCGCGGGACGGCGAGGTGAGCCTGTTCTGCCGGCACACCTCCGCCTCCCTCACCATCCAGGAGAATGCCGACCCGGATGTGCGGCTCGATCTCCTCGCCGCGCTCGACCGGCTGGCGCCCGAGGATGCCGGCTGGGTGCATGACATGGAGGGCCCGGACGACATGCCCGCCCATGTGAAGAGCGTGCTCACCGGCATCCATCTGGCGGTGCCGGTCATCGGCGGGCGGATGGCGCTGGGCACCTGGCAGGGCATTTATCTGGTGGAGCACCGGACCCGTGCGCACCGGCGCGAATTGGTGGTGGCGTTTGTCGGCGATGCCCACTAAACGTCGATACGGAAGGTTCCGGTAAGCACGCCTTCGGCCCATGGCGGCCGCCGGCTTGCCCGCCAGGTTCCGCGAGACCATGATCGCGGCGCGGCGTGCGGCGAGCGCATGTCCGCGCGGGTTGAGAGGACCGCTGCGAGTGGACACGACGATGAGTTTCCGGCTGGTGATCGCCGATGACCACCCGCTGTTCCGGGGCGCGCTGCGCGAGGCGGTATCCCGTCAGTTTCCCGCTGTCGAACTATTCGAGGCCGGCGGCTTCGAGGATCTCCAGGCGCTGCTCGAACGCGAGGGCGATGTCGATCTCGTGCTGCTCGATCTGACCATGCCCGGCGTGCGCGGCTTCTCGGGCCTCATGTACCTGCGGGCGCAATATCCCGGCGTGCCGGTCGTGGTGGTCTCCGCCAACGAGGAAGCCGGCGTCATCCGCCGCTGCATGGAATTCGGCGCCAGCGGCTTCATTCCCAAGACCAGCGCGGTCGACACGATGCGCGAGGCGATTGCCGCCGTGCTGGAAGGGCGCACCTGGACCCCGCCCGATGTCGACCTGTCGAGCGGCGCGGACAAGGAAACGCAGGCGCTGGTCGCCCGGCTCGCCACGCTCACCCCGCAGCAGGTGCGCGTGCTGATGATGCTGTCGGAAGGCCTGCTCAACAAGCAGATCGCCTATGAGCTCGGCGTTTCCGAGGCGACGGTGAAGGCGCATGTCTCCGCCATCCTGCAGAAGCTGGGCGTGGAAAGCCGCACCCAGGCGGTGATCGCCGCTTCCAAGATCGAGGGCGGCAACTGGGCGCAGGCGACGGGCTGAGGCGGGGGCGGCAGTGTGGCACCCGAGAACCTGTCATCACCCGTGAGCGTGCCGTCATCCGGCGGATGGGATGAATCGGCGCAGGCCTGGATCAACGAACAGGGCGACAGCGGCGATTTCGGCCGGCGCTTCGTGCTCGACACGCCGATGCTGGCGCGAATCCGCGACCGCGGCTTTTCAACCGCGCTGGATGTCGGCTGCGGCGAGGGGCGGTTCTGCCGCATGATGCAGGCGATCGGCCTGCGCACCATCGGCATCGATCCCACCGCGACGCTTCTCGCCCGGGCCCGCGCGCTCGATCCCGCCGGCGAGTATCGAATGGGTCGGGCGGAGACGCTGGAGCTTGCCGCGCCCGTCGATCTGGTGGTGAGCTATCTCAGCCTCATCGATATTGCCGATCTGCCGGCGGCGCTGGCACGGATGACGGCCTGCCTGCGCCCCGGCGGAAGCCTGCTCATCGCCAATCTCACCAGCTTCAACACGGCCGGCCAGCCCGATGGCTGGAGGCGTGATGCGCAGGGCGAGCCGTGCTTCCTCATCGACCACTATCTGGAGGAACGGGCGATCCGGGCGAACTGGCGCGGCATCCGCATCCTCAACTGGCACCGGCCGCTCAGCACCTATATGAGCCTGTTGCTCGACCTTGGCCTGCACTTGACGCATTTCAGCGAGCCGGCCCCCACAGGCGGCGATCCGTCGAAGGCGGATCTCTATCGCCGCGTGCCCTATTTCCACATCATGGAATGGTGCAGGCCCGGCTGAGCCGGCCCGGCTCAAGCTTCACTCCGCCGCCGCCCGCGTCGCCCGCCATTGCGCCAGCAGTGCGCGCAGCGCGGCGGGGCGCAATGGCTTGTTCAGCACTTCCATCTCGGTAGCCCGGGCGGCGTCGCGCACGCGCTTGGAGCGGTCGGCGGTGATCAGCACCGCCAGCAGGTTCTGGTCGAGCTTCCAGCGCAGTTGCTTGGCGGCTTCGATGCCGTCGCTGTCGTCGAGATGGAAGTCGACCAGCAGCGCGTCCGGCATGAGGCGGGCCTCGCGCACCAGCGTGAGCGCGCCGGCCACGTCCGCCGCCTTGATCACCCGGCAGCCCCAGCCGGTCAGCAGCGTCTCCATGCCGTCGAGAATGGCGGGGTCGTTGTCGATACACAGCACGGTGAGGCCGTCGAGCGAGGCCGCCGCCGTCGCGCGCGGCAGCAGGCGCGGCACCTCGGCGGGAATGGGCGGGGCGGTCGGCACCTCGACGGTGAACACGCTGCCGCGGCCGGACGCCGAATTCACGCTGATCGGATGATCCAGCACGCGCGAGATGCGCTCCACGATGGACAGGCCGAGCCCGAGCCCGCGCGCCGCCTTGGCGCCCTGGTCGAGGCGGTGGAATTCCTTGAAGATCAGCTTCTGCTTGGCCTGGGGGATGCCGAGCCCGGTATCGAGCACCTGGACGCGCAGTTTGCCGCGCCAGTGGCGCACGCCGATCAGCACCCGGCCTCGCGGGGTGTACTTGATGGCGTTGGAGACGAGGTTCTGCAGCAGCCGGCGCAGCAGCCGCCGGTCCGAGCGCACCGCCGCCGAACTGGTGACGAAGGTGAGCGCGAGCCCCTTCTCCTTGGCGAGCGGGGCGAATTCCAGTTCCAGCTGGCGAAAGATGTCGTCGAGCCGGAAGGCGGCGATGTCGGGCTTCAGCGCGCCGGCATCGAGCCGGGAAATGTCGAGCAGGGCGCCGAGGATTTCTTCCACCGCCTCCAGCGAGGCATCGACATTGCGGGCGAGGCGGGCTTCCTCGCCCTCCGGCGCGCGGTCGACCAGGCTGGTGGCGTAGAGCCGGGCGGCGTTGAGCGGCTGGAGAATGTCGTGGCTGGCGGCGGCGAGGAAGCGGGTCTTGGAGATGTTGGCCTCGTCCGCCTCCGCCTTGGCCTGCGCCAGCTGGGTGTTGAGCTTCTCCAGCGCCTTCGTGCGCTCCTTCACGCGGCGCTCCAGCGTCTCGTTGGCGCGCTCCAGCGCCTCGGCGGCCTCCACGGTGGGGGTGATGTCGGTGAAGGTCACCACCACGCCGCCATCGGGCATGGTGTTGACGCGCACTTCCATCACCACGCCGCGCGGCGACAGCCGCTCCTGGAAGGTGACGTTGCGCCGCGCATAGCGGCCGAGCTTCTCGCGGACGATCTCCTCCACCGGGCCGGGGCCGAACACGCCGTTGCCGGCGTTGAAGCGGATGATCTGGTCGATGCCGACGCCGATGCGCACGATTTCCGGTGGCAGGTCCAGCATGTCGCCGAACTGCCGGTTCCAGCAGATGAGGCGCAGGTCGCGGTCGAACACCGCGATGCCCTGGCGCACATGGTCGAGCGCGGTCTGCAGGATCTCGCGATTATACTGGATCGCCGCCGAGGCATCGTCGAGCAGCTTCAGCGCCGCCTTGGTGGAGACGGTGCGCTTCCTCAGCATGAGCGAGAGCACCAGCCGCGAGGAGGCCGCGCCGATCGCCGAGGCGAGCAGATGCTCGGCATAGCGGATGAGCTGGAAGTCGGCCTCACGCCCCGGCTCCAGCGTCACCCCGCGCATGGCCGAGACGCTCTCGAACGAGGCGCGCGTGCGATCCTCGCCGAGATAGCGCGACACGGTGGCGAGAAGCTCGCCGACCGTCACCGGGGAGCGCCACAGCCGGAAACTGGGCGCGGAGGGGGTGCGGTCGCTTTCCACGAACACGCTCGCCTGCAGCCGCTCGATGGGCGTGGGCTGGCGCATCAGCGAGACCGTGAAGAAGCACAGCACGTTCACCGTGAGGCTCCAGATCACGCCATGCACCAGCGGGCTGGCCTCGACGCCGAGCAGCGCCTGCGGGCGCAGCATGGAAAGGCCGAACGGGCCTTCCACCAGGAATTGCGGCGTGAACAGGCCGGAATCGACAAGGCTCGGCAGCAGCAGCGTATAGGCCCAGATGGCGATTCCCGCGGCGATGCCGGCAATGGCGCCGGCCGCCGTGCCGCGCCGCCAGACCAGGCCGAGCAGCAGCGCCGGGCCGAACTGCGCCACCGCGGCGAAGGACAGGAGGCCGATCTGTGCCAGCTGTGCCTCGCCGGTGAGGCGATAGTAGAGATAGGCCAGCAGCAGGATGGCGAAGATGGCGATGCGGCGCACCGTGAGCAGGCGGTGGCCCATGTCGAGATGCGGCGTCGCCCGCCCGGAGGCGTCGTCCGTCTCGCTCAGCCGCCGGCCGCGCACCATGAGCGGCATGAAGATGTCGTTCGACACCATCACCGCCAGCGCCACGGTTTCCACGATCACCATCGCGGTCGCCGCCGACAGGCCGCCGACAAAAGCGATGAGCGCGATCGCCCGCGCGCCCACCGAGAGCGGCAGGGTGAGGACATACATGTCGCCATCGATGAAGCCGGGCGGAAACGAGACGAGGCCGGCCACCGCGATGGGGATGACGAACAGGTTGATGAGCACGAGATAGAGCGGGAACAGCCAGGAGGCGGTGCGGATCTCCCGCTCCGAGGTGTTCTCCACCACCGCCACGTGGAACTGCCGCGGCAGCAGGATGATGGCGAGCGCCGAGAGCAGCGTCATCACCGCCCAGTTATCGGCGGACAGCCCCTCGGTCAGCATGGGCAGCACGGCCTTCTCCGCCGCCTTGGCGAACAGGTCGGCCGGGCCGGAAAACATGACGAAGGTAACGAACAGGCCGACGATCAGGAAGCTCACCAGCTTGACGATCGACTCGGTCGCCACCGCCAGCATCAGCCCTTCCTGGTGCTCGGTGGCATCGATGTGCCGCGTCCCGAACAGCACGGCGAACACCGCCATGGCGACCGCGATCATCAGGGCGAGGTCGCCGACGATGGGGTAGTGCAGGCCGAGGCCCTCGAAGTCGCCCAGCATCGCGACCAGCGACGCGGAGACCGCCTTCAGCTGCAGCGCGATATAGGGCAGCGAGCCGACGATGGCGACGACCGCGACAAGCGCCGCCACGCCCTGGCTCTTGCCGTAGCGCGCGGCGATGAAGTCGGCGATCGAGGTGATGTTCTGCGCCTTCGCAAGCCGCACCAGCCGCAGCAGGAACGGCACGCCGAAGGCGAAGACCAGCATCGGCCCGACATAGATGGTCAGGAAATTCACACCCTGCGTGGTGGCAAGGCCGACCGAGCCGAAGAAGGTCCAGGAGGTGCAGTAGACCGCCAGCGAGAGGGCGTAGATATAGGGTCGCCCGTCCCGGCCGCGCCGCTCGCGCGCCGCCCGCCGGTCGCCATAGCTGGCGACCGCGAACAGGAAGCCGACATAGACGAGGGCGACCGCAATGATGACCCAGGCCTGAAGCATGGGGTGTCCCGATGGTTCCGCGCGAAAGGCGGCGTCGTTCTTTTATGCGCCCTTGCGGCAGGGCACCGCAAGCACGCGAGGGGCCGGCGCCTGTTGACGGCGGCCAGCGGGGTGCAACTGCCTTTGGAAGGGGCGGAGCGTCAATCGCCTGCCCCGGCGCATGTCGGCGCTTGCGATCATCGGGCGAGCGGTGAAGAGTGGGGGCGAAGCAGCGTTGCAGCAGGGGGTGTCATGGCCAAGGTACTCAAGGAGTTTCGTGAATTCGCCGTGAAGGGCAATGTCGTGGATCTGGCGATCGGTGTGATCATCGGCGCCGCCTTCGGCCAGATCGTCACGTCGATCGTCTCGGATCTGTTCATGCCGGTTGTCGGCGCCGTGTTCGGCGGGCTCGACTTCTCGAACTACTTCGTCGGCCTGTCGGCCAACGTCACCGCCAACTCGCTGGCCGCTGCCCGCGAACAGGGCGCCGTGCTTGCCTATGGCCACTTCCTTACCGTGGTGATCAACTTCCTCATCATCGCCTGGATCCTGTTCCTCGTGGTCAAGGGCATCAACCGCCTGCGCCGCAACGCCGCCGCCGAGCCTCCGGCGCCCGCTGCCCCCACCAAGGAAGAGATACTTTTGACCGAAATTCGAGATATCCTCGCCAAGAAGGCCTGAGATCCCGGCCCCGCAGCACAAAGGCTTTGGAGGCCGGGCGGTTGCGGGTCCGTAGTCCCGTGCGGACAGCGCAGGCTGGCATTTTTCGCAGTTGCAACATGAAGTCTATTGGAAGCGGCGACCGGATTGGCTAGAAGCTTCCCTCTGTTCCTACAGGACCATCGCTTCGCCTCATGACGACCTTTACCCGTCTCGCCATCCCCGACGTCATCCTCATCCAGCCCGCGCGGTTCGGAGACGAGCGCGGGTATTTCTGCGAGACCTATGCAAAACGCGCCTTTGACGAGGCCGGAATCGACCTCGTCTTCGTGCAGGACAATGAATCGCTGTCGCGTCAGGTCGGTGTCGTGCGCGGGCTGCACTTCCAGACCCCCGCCTTCTCGCAGGCGAAGCTCGTGCGCGTCTTGCGCGGGGCGATCTTCGATGTGGCGGTGGATCTGCGCAAGGGTTCGCCGAGCTTCGGCAGGTGGGTGGCGGCGACGCTGACGGCGGCGAATGGCGAGCAGTTGCTGGTGCCGCACGGCTTCGCGCATGGCTTCTGCACGCTCGAAGCCGAGACGCTGGTCGCCTACAAGGTGGACGCGCCCTATTCTCGCCCCAACGACGCCGGTATCCTGTGGAGCGATCCCGACCTTGCCATCGACTGGCCGGTCGCGGCCGCCGATGTGGTGCTGTCGGACAAGGATCGGGCGCTGCCCCGGCTCAGGGATTTCGACACGCCCTTCGTCCTGTGACGCAAAGGCCCGGCGACGGAAGAGCAGCACGCATGACCAGCATTGCCCAACGCGTCCTCGTCACCGGCGGAGCCGGATTCATCGGCTCGGCCGTGGTGCGCCGGCTGGTGCGGCAGGGGCGTGCGGTCCTGACCTATGACAAGCTCACTTATGCCGGCAATCTCGCCTCGCTCGCCGAGGTGAACGGCCATGCCGGCTATCAGTTCCTCAAGGCCGACATCTGCGACGGGCAGGCCTTCCGCGCCGCGCTGCAGGAGTTCCGCCCCGATCTGGTGATGCATCTGGCCGCCGAGTCGCATGTCGATCGCTCGATCGACGGGCCGGGCGACTTCATCAATACCAATATCGTCGGCACCTACACGCTGCTGGACGAGGCGCTGCGCTACTGGCGGTCGCTCGATGCCAGCGCGCAGAAGCGCTTCCGCTTCCACCACATTTCCACCGACGAGGTGTTCGGCACGCTCGGCGCGGACGGCCTGTTCCGCGAGGACACGCCTTACCAGCCGAATTCGCCCTATTCGGCCTCCAAGGCGGCATCCGACCATCTGGTGCGGGCCTGGTTCCACACCTATGGCCTGCCGGTGGTGATGTCGAACTGCTCGAACAATTACGGGCCCTACCACTTCCCGGAAAAGCTCATCCCGCTCACCATTCTCAATGCGCTGGAAGGCAAGCCGCTGCCGGTCTATGGCAAGGGCGAGAACGTGCGCGACTGGCTCTATGTCGACGACCACGCGGCCGCGCTGGAATTGATCGCCACACGCGGGCGGCCGGGCGAGAGCTACAATGTCGGCGGCAATAATGAGCGGCGCAATATCGACGTGGTGCGCACCATCTGCGCCATCATGGACCGGGTAGTGCCGGACGCGGCGATCGGGCCGCGCGAGGGGCTCATCACCTTCGTCGCCGATCGGCCGGGCCATGATGCGCGCTACGCCATCGACGCTACCAAGCTGACGAACGAGCTGGGCTGGGAGCCGTCCGAGACCTTCGAGAGCGGGATCGAGAAGACGGTGCGCTGGTATCTCGACAATGGCGCGTGGTGGGAGCCGCTCAAGGCGCGCTACGATCGCGCACGCATCGGGCTCGCGACATGAGCCGGCTGCTTCTCCTCGGGGCCGGCGGCCAGGTCGGGCGCGAGACGCTCGCGCTGGCCGAGGCGCGCGGCGTGGACCTCGTCGCGCTCGACCATGCGCGCATCGACATCGCGGATGCCGGGGCTGTCGAGCGCGCGCTGGTCGTGCATCAGCCCGCCGTGGTGATCAACGCCGCCGCCTATACCGCGGTGGACCGGGCCGAGAGCGAGCGCGAGGCGGCCTTCCGCGTCAACGCCGCCGCGCCCGCGCTGATCGCCGCCGCCTGCGCGCGGCATGGGGCGGCACTGGTCCACATGTCCACCGACTATGTGTTCGACGGCACCAAGCCCACCGCCTATGTCGAGACCGATCCGGTCGCCCCGCTCGGCGTCTACGGCGCTTCCAAGGAGGCGGGCGAGCGCGCGGTGCGCGAGGGGTTGGAGCGCCACGCGATCCTGCGCACCTCCTGGGTATTCGGCGCGCAGGGCGCGAATTTCCTCAAGACCATGCTGCGTCTCGCCCGCGAACGCGAGCGGCTCACCGTGGTGGCCGACCAGCGCGGCTGCCCCACGGCCTCGCGCGACATTGCCGAGGCGCTGCTGGCTGCGGCCGCCGCCTTCGCTGCGGGCACCGCGGTGCCGGGCACCTATCATTTCGCCGGCAGCGGCGCGACCACCTGGCACGGCTTCGCCACCGCCATCGTCGCGCGCGCCGCCCAGCATACCGGGCGGCGGCCGGAGGTTGCCGCCATCACCACCGCCGAATATCCCACGCCGGCGCGCCGGCCGGTCAATTCCGAACTATCGAGCGACCTGTTCGCCGCCCGCTTCGGCGTGCGAGCGGCCCCCTGGCAGCAGCGGGTCGTCGAGGTGGTGGACGAATTGATGGTGCCGGTCGCGAGCGTGCGCGCCTCCTGACCGCGCCTGCGTCGTCTCGCCGCTGACGAAAAGCCGGGCTGACGGCGGTGTCGATGCATTCTAGTCTGCGCGAAGTCCGGGCCGGCTGGCGGTCCGGCGAGACCCGCCTGTGCCAACGCCATGAATGCCGCCGAGAAATTCCCCGACGCCGTCACCGACGATGCAATCCCCTTCGCCCACACGCCGTTCGACGGATCGCGCAAGGCCTTCGCGGTCGGCCTCGCCCCGCTCGATCTTGACGCGTGGATCGAGCCGGATCGGCAGATCGCGGCACGGCTGGCCGAGCGCGCGGCGCTGCTGCGCGACAAGCGGGACGTGGTGCTGCGCGAGGAGCCGGGCACGCGGACGTCGCAGCGCGAGGCGCTGGAACTGGTCGTCGCGCATGTCACCCGGCGTTATCCCGAGATCTATCGCCTCGAGGGCCGGCAGCTCACCGTGCTGCCCACCGGCCGCAGCTTTGACCTGGATGATGCGAGCGAGGCTCCGCTCGCCCTTGCCGGCCAGATCGTCACCGACGACCTGCTGATCCTGACGCCGAGCCCGGCGGGCTACCGGCTGGTAGCTGCCGTGCTGTGCTTTCCCTCCTCCTGGTCGCTCGCCCAGCGCTTCGGCCAGACACTGGACGGGCTGCATGAATCCGTTCCCGGATACCAGTCGAAGCTCGCGCGGGTGATGAACCGCATCTTCGAGAACCTCAAGGTCGACCAGCCGGTCTGGCGGGTGAACTGGTCGATCTACCCGGACGCGCAACTGCACCACTCCGAATCCAAGGAGCGCCCGCGCCACTGGTTCGAGGATCCCGCCAATCTGGCGCCCGAGGCCTTCGTGCGCGTCGAGCGCCAGACGCTGCGGCGCATGCCCGAAAGCGGAGACATGCTGTTCACCGTGCGCATCCATGTCGATCCGTTCGATGCCTTCCGCCGCCATCCGGAAGGCCGCATTTTGGCGGCCTCGCTGCGCGAACAGATCCTTGGCCTCGACGCGGACCAGCTGGCCTACAAGGCGATGACGGAGCATCGCGACGCCATCGCCGCGGTGTTGGAGGGCATCGCGCGCGGGGAGTAGACTGCCGCGGTCGAGGGCGAGGGAGGGCGCGTTGGTTTTCTGGGTTCCCATTCTGGCATGGCTCGCTGCTCTTGCGGCCGCCCTCTTCAGCCTGCTGCGCGGGGCGCGTCCCATCACGCTGGTGGCGATCCTCGACCGGCTGCTGCGCTACATTCTCGTGTTCCCGGTGGGGCTGATGGGCGTGTGGGCCTTCATCGGCCATGTTTTCTTCGCCGAGCAGGCCGCCGCCTCGATCGGCTGGGCGCCGAGCCCGTTCCAGTACGAGGTGGGCATGGCCAATCTCGGGATCGGCGTCGCCGGCCTGATCGGCGGCTTTCTCGGTTCACCGGGCTTTCGCGCGGCGGTTGGCGTGGTGATGCTCGGCTTTCTCGGCGGCGCCGGCGTCGGACATGTGGTGCAGGTCGCGGAAACCGGCAATCAGGCGGCCGGCAATGCCGGGCCCATCCTCTACACCGATTTCCTCACCCCGCTCGCTGTGCTCGGCTTGCTGCTGGCGCAGCGTCTGGTGGGCCGTCCGACGACGACGTGATCGCGGCGCCGTTGCATGTGGGGCAAGAGGGCCTAGCTAGAGGGTAACCAGCGAGGCCGTCCGTGTCCGATTCCGACGAGACTGTTCCCCCCAATCCCGTTCCTCCCAGCCCCAGCTCAGCGACGACTGACGCCGGCCCGGACCGCGAGGCCAACCGCCTCTCGGCGCGGGCCGTGCGCTATGCGCGGGTCGGGGCCCGTGTGGGCGGCGTCGCCGCGCGCATCGCCGGCACCCGCATCCTCGGGCTGGAAGGCCAGCGCGGCGGCAATGCGGCGGCGCTGGCGGCGGCGCTGGGCGGGTTGAAGGGGCCGATCATGAAGGTCGCCCAGTTGATGGCGACCATTCCCGACGCGCTGCCGCCCGAATATGCCGCCGAACTCGCCACCTTGCAGAACCAGGCCCCGCCCATGGGCTGGGCCTTCGTCAAGCGGCGCATGATCGCCGAGCTCGGGCCGGACTGGATGGCGCGCTTTTCCAGCTTCGACAAGGAGCCGACCGCCGCCGCCTCGCTCGGCCAGGTGCACCGTGCCCGCGCGCTCGACGGCACCGAACTGGCGGTGAAGCTGCAATATCCCGACATGCAGTCCGCCGTGGAAGCCGATCTCAAGCAGCTCGATCTCGTCTTCGCCCTGCACCGGCGCATGGACCCGGCGATCGACACCACGGAGATCGCCCAGGAAATCGGCGCGCGCGTGCGCGAGGAACTCGACTACCGGCGCGAGGCGCTGCATGCCGGGCTCTATGCGCTCATGCTGGCGGACGAGCCGGGCGTGCGGGTGCCGGGCGTGCATTCCGCCCTCTCCACCGGCCGCCTGCTCACGCTGGACTGGCTGGAGGGCCGGCGGCTGCTCGATTTCGTCGACCACTCGCTGGAGCAGCGCAACACCATTGCCCGCGCCATGTTCGCGGCGTGGTGGCTGCCCTTCAGCCGCCACGGGGTGATCCATGGCGATCCGCATCTGGGCAATTACACGGTGTTCGAAGAGGAGGGGGCGCCGGCCGGCATCAACCTGCTGGATTATGGCTGCATCCGCATCTTCCCGCCCTCCTTTGTCGGCGGCGTGGTCGATCTCTATCGCGGCCTGGAGGCGAATGACGAAGCCCGCACCGTGCATGCCTATGAGACATGGGGCTTCCGTGGATTGAGCCGCGAATTGATCGAGGTGCTGAACATCTGGGCGCGCTTCATCTATGGCCCGTTGCTCGACGATCGCGTGCGCACCATCGCGGACGGGGTGGCGCCGGGCGAGTATGGCCGGCGCGAGGCCTTCCGCGTGCACAAGGCGCTGAAGGAGCGGGGGCCGGTCAAGGTGCCGCGCGAATTCGTGTTCATGGACCGCGCCGCCATTGGCCTCGGCGGGGTGTTCCTGCATCTGAAGGCGGAGCTCAACTTCCACGCCCTGTTCGAGGCGGCGATCGAGGGATTCTCGGTCGAGGCCGTCACGGCGCGGCAAGGCGCCGCGCTCGCGCAGGTCGGACTCACGTGAGCGCGGCGGTCGTCGCCGTTGCCGCAGGGGGCGTCTTCGGTTAAAGCGGATGACGGGCTTTTAAAACTTTGGGAGGGGGTCGCGATGGCCGATCACGGAACGCCGGAGTACGCCACGGCTGCTGGCAATGACTATAGCGAGCACGAAGGCACCTATCACCTCTTCACCAAGCTGACCTTCGTCAGCACGCTCTCGCTGATCAATTTCATGGTGTCCTTCGCCATTGGCGGGGCGAACGGCCATTGGGGCCTGTTCACCCTCGGCACGCTGGCCTCGATCGCCGGCGCCGCGGTCGGCCTCGCCTCCACGGATGGCAAGCCCAAGCTGCAATTCGGGCTGCTGATCGTCCTCACGCTCGCCCTGATCATCACCTCCTGAGCTGAACCATGCGCATCGCGATTGTCAAAGAGAGCTCTGCTTCGGAGCCACGGGTGTCTGCGTCTGCGGACACGGTTAAGCGTTATGTCGGCCTAGGGGCTGAGGTTTTTGTGGCTTCGGGTGCTGGGTTGGCGTCGGGGATCGGCGACGGGGAGTATGAGGGGGCGGGAGCGAGGGTTGTGGCGGATAACGCGGCCGCGGTGGCGGGTGCGGATATCGTGCTCGGCGTTCGCCGTCCGGCGGCGGAACTGGTGGCGGGGGCCGGGCGCGGGGCGCTGGTGATCTCGATCGCCGACCCGTTCGGCCACGAGGCGGAACTGGCGGAATTGGCGGCAACCGGCGTATCGGCCTTCGCGATGGAGCTGATGCCGCGCATCACGCGGGCGCAGGTGATGGACGTGCTGTCCTCGCAGGCGAACCTCGCGGGCTATCGCGCGGTGATCGATGCGTCTGCCGAGTTCGGCCGGGCGTTTCCGATGATGATGACGGCGGCGGGCACGGTTCCGGCGGCGCGGGTGTTCGTGATGGGCGCGGGCGTGGCCGGGCTGCAGGCGATCGCCACGGCGCGCCGGCTGGGCGCGGTCGTGTCGGCGACGGACGTTCGTCCGGCGGCGAAGGAGCAGGTGGAGTCTCTCGGCGCCAAGTTCATCGCGGTGGAGGACGAGGAGTTCAAGCAGGCGGAGACGGCGGGCGGCTACGCCAAGTCGATGTCGGCGGAATACCAGGCCAAGCAGGCGGCGCTGACGGCGAGCCACATCGCCAAGCAGGACATCGTCATCACCACGGCGCTGATCCCCGGGCGGCCGGCGCCCAAGCTGGTGTCGGCGGAGATGGTGGCGGCGATGAAGGCGGGCTCGGTGATCATCGACCTCGCGGTGGAGCGCGGCGGCAATGTCGAAGGCTCCGTGCCGGGCGAGGTCGTCACCACGGCGAACGGGGTGAAGATCGTCGGCCATCTCAACGT
>NZ_JACICD010000007.1:228835-272071 GCF_014195655.1 Ancylobacter tetraedralis | reverse complement strand
GAAGCCGCCCGGCGTGCCGGTTATGCCGAGCATACGGCCCGTTTCATGGCATCTCGGATCCTGCGCAATCCCGATGTCGCCGCTGCCATCCGCATCGCCATGGCGGAGCGCGCCCGACGCACGCAGATCGATGCCGATGCCGTGCTCCACCGCTGGTGGGCGACGGCGACCGCAAATCCAAACGATGTCATCCAGCACATCCGAGGTGCCTGCCGCTATTGTCACGGTGCAGACCACGCCTATCAATGGCGGGATCGCCGGGAGTTCCGCACAGCCCTTGCCCAAGCGAGAGCGAAGATGGAACCCGACGACCTCCTACCGAGCGAGGAAGGAGGCTGCGGCTACAACGCTCTTGCCGAGCCTCATCCGGAGTGTCCGCGATGCGATGGTATCGGCGAGAGCATGTTCGTCGCTCTCGATACCAACTCACCTCTCGCCACACCGCTCTACGACGGGTTGAAGAAGACCAAGGACGGCATTGAGCTTCACCTCGCCGACCGGGCCAAGGCGCTGGAGATGGTCGCTCGCCACCTCGGCATGTTCAACGACAAGCTCAAGCTACAAGGGGATGCCGAGAACCCGCTCACCGTCCTGCTGCGGGAAATACAGGGCAGTTCGCTGCAGCCCATTGCCATTCCCATTGATGATGACTGAGATGCTTGGAGGACGGGGCACACCGATCTTCTGACGGACATATCGATCACCTTCTTCTGACCCCATACCTGCCCCTCGACTGCCCTTTCAGCGACGTCCGCTTTGCGCCGCCCTCTCGGTCGTCGGTCTGGCGACGGCCGCGGCCCAAAAGCGGACATCAGCGAAGCGGTGGCGTCTTTCTCGGCGGATCGCTCCAGTCAGCCGTCCATGAAGGCTTCGCGCTGGAATAGCGGCCTCAGGCCTTTCGGTTCATGTAACAAAACGCGACGAGGCCAATGCCAGCAATCGAACACAAGGCTGCGGCGGCGAAGATGCCGGGGTAGCCGACATGGCCGATGATCAGTCCGGCGGCGGGGCCTGCAAGCGCCAGAGCAAGATCGAGAAATACGGTATAGATGCCGAGTGCTCCACCGCGGCTTGATGCTGGGACACGCTTCATCAATTCGACGCCGAGTGCCGGAAAGACCAGGCCGAAGCCCAATCCCGCAAAGGCGGCACCTAT
This sequence comes from Ancylobacter tetraedralis, assembly GCF_014195655.1. Classification (GTDB taxonomy): domain Bacteria; phylum Pseudomonadota; class Alphaproteobacteria; order Rhizobiales; family Xanthobacteraceae; genus Ancylobacter; species Ancylobacter tetraedralis. Next base: position 270,915 of record NZ_JACICD010000007.1, on the reverse strand, counting down.
CAGCGCGGGCAGAGGCGAGGTGGCAAGCCAGATCATCGTCAGACCGACTGTCTCCAGCGCCAGTGCCGCGACCGCGACGGCGTAGCCGCCGAAACGCTCGATCTGCCCCGCGAATACAACGCGCGTGCCGGCAAAACTCAGGCCGAAGACGGCGACCAGCAGCGAGGCACCGCTCCAACCTGCTGCGACGAACATCAGGCCGCCAAAGCTCGCTACGCCGCCAAAGCCGATCGCACCAAGCATCAGTGCGAGCCCGAAAGGTAGAACCAAGACCAGCGTCCGGCCGGCCGTCGTCCGGTCCCCGGGGACGATAGGTGTTTCGGCATGTGCGAGCGCCACCGCAAGGCCGATCGCCGGCGCCAGGGTGGAAAGCAAGCCTACCGCCCATAAGCCGTCGAGGTCGAACGCATAGCCACCGATCGGACCACCAGCCGCGATCGCACCGTAGGCGGCCACGCCGCCCCAGGACATTACCTGAGCCGTATGGAGGGGCCCGACGCGGCCGATGTTCCAGGTAATGGTGCCGGTGCCGGAACAGCTTTCGCCGAAGCCGAGCAGCAGCCGGCTGGCGACGATCAGCCCATAGGCGAACAGCGGCATGTCGCGCGCCATCGGCACCGCGGTGAGCATGAGCCCCGCGAGCAGAGCCGCCACGAGTCCATATATGACGGTTCGACGTGCGCCTATGGCATCCGACATGCGCCCGGCGAGCGAACGCGTCACCATGGTGGACAGGAACTGGCTGCTGACGGAAAACCCGCCCAGCACGACGCCAAGCTTCAGTTCATACACCACATAGGCCGGCAGCACCGCGAGCGGCAGGCCGACACCGAGATAGGTGCAGAAATTGACGAAGGAAATCGGCAGGATGCGCAGGAGAACCGGAGTTCCCTGCGCGATCGGTTGCGATGTCACGGCAACGGTCCTTGGCGAGAATGCCGGTTCAGTCCGAACGCGGCAGGCCCGGAATGCGGCCGAGCGCGGATTCGGTATAGCCGCCGTCCACACACAGGCTCTGGCCGACGATGAAGCCGGCTTCCGGTCCGAGCAGGAAAGCAACGGCGCTGGCAACGTCCTCCGCCATGCCGACCCGTCCGATGGGGACGATATGGTTACGCTCGGCGGCAACTTCCGGGTTCTGGTAGATGGATTCGGTCAGTGGCGTCCGGATCATGCCCGGCGACACGCTGTTCACTCGGACGCCCCTGGGCGCCCACTCCTGCCCGAGCTGGCGGCAAAGCATGATCAGCGCCGCCTTGCTCGACGAATAGGCTCCCATACCGGGATGCGGCGCCATACCCGAGGCGGAGGCGACCGCGACGAAGGCGCCGCGCGCTTCGACGAGAGCGGGATAGGCCGCCTTGGCCAGCAGCCAGACCGAGCGTACATTCACGTTGAACAGCCGATCCCAGTTCGCGGGATCGAGTTGCTCCAACGGTGCCGGCGCGGTAATGCCGGCATTGGCAACGACGCCATCGAGCCCACCAAAGGCCTCCGCGCTGGCCGCCACCAGATTTTCAGGTGCTGCCTCGTCGCCGAGATCGCCGAACAGCGGCAGCACCTCGGCACCAAGCCCGCGAACCTGCGTGGCGACGTCATCGAGAGCCGTACTTGACGCGCGACCAGCGATGGCGATGCGCAGTCGTTCGCCGTGCTGCCGGGCGAGCTTGAGCGCGATGGCCGCGCCGATGCCACGGCTCGCGCCCGTGACCAGAGCCCGGAAGGGGGATTCGGTCTCGGTCACAGCTTGATTCCCGACCGCGCGAGTTCGTGCGCCGCTTCGCGGAAGGCGCGGATGGTGATGTCCATCTCCGCGTCGCCATGCGACAGCGAGACAAAAAAGCGCCCCCAGACGGTGGGAAGGCCGATGACGCCGTTGCGGCGCAGCGTATCGCTGACCAGCTTCATCGCCTCGGGGTTCACCTTGGCTTGGGCTTCGTCATAGGTACGCGGGCGCTGATTGGTGAACCACAGCGAGAACACGCTGTCAAAACCCGTGGTTGTGGCAGCAATACCCTCGCTCGCGAAGGCCGCCGTGATCTCGGCGCGCAGCTTCGCGCCCCAGTCGAACAATGGGCTATAGGCGCTCTCGTCTTCCAGTACCTTCATGGTCGCCAGCACGGCGGATGCCACCAGCGGGTTGCCGTGATAGGTGCCGTAGGTAGACACCTGCCCGTTATCGACGACCTCGAACGCCTTCGGTGTGCCAAGCACGGCAGCGACCGGCACGCCGCTGCCGATGGCCTTGCCGAAGGTGGCGAGGTCGGGCGTCAGGCCGAGATCCTCAGACACCAGCTTCACGCCACGCCGCAGGCCCACCATCACCTCGTCGGCGATGATCAGCGTGCCATTCTCCTGCGCACGCTTCGTCAGATGCTCGAAGAAGCTGCGATCCGGCACCAGGCAGCCGGTGTTGCCGAGCATCGGCTCGACAAGGATCGCGGCAAGGTCCGAACCCAGCTCGTCGAACAGCTGGTCGACATCGTCGATCTCATTAACCCGGAACAGTGTCGTGTCTTCCTTAACCGGGCGGTTATTGGTCCGCTCGGCTTCGGGGGATTCCACCAGTCCGAAGCGCAGCGGATCGAACCAGCCATCATAGCCGCCGACCGGCTTGGCGATCAGACGGCGTCCGGTAGCGCCGCGGGCGATGCGGCAGGCGAGATGGACCGCCTCGGTGCCGGTGGTCGCGAAAGTCGCGCGCGTCAGGCGCGCGCCGCCGATGCGGGCCAAAGCGGTACCGGCCGGCTCCTCGATGTCGTTCGGAAAGCCCGGCATCGGACCATTGGCCAGAGCGCGAGTGCAGGCTTCCACCACGGCGGGATGCGCGTGGCCAAGCAGCGTCGCACCCATCGCCATGCCGTAATCGACGTAGCTGCGTCCTTCCGTGTCGATGAGCCGGGCTCCCTTGCTGCTGGCGACCGTAAAGCGCTTGCCGTCGAGCTCGGGCAAGGCACGGGCGCGGCTCGACACGCCGAATGGCACCGTCAATGCGGCCATTTCAGTTACTCCAGTCCTGCAGATGCGGCTTGGTCAGAAACCAAGATGTTTCGGCAACCACTCGGTGGTCGCCGGCACGAAGGCGATGATCAGAAGGCAGATGTTGCTGCTAATGAAGAAGGGCAGCAGGCGACGCGTAACGGGGTTCACCCCGATCTTCGCGATATTGCAGACCACGAAGATGTTGGTCCCGACCGGCGGGGTGAACAGGCCGATGCCGCCGGAGATGACGAAGATGAGGCCGAGCTGGTAGGGCGCGAGGCCGGCTTCCAGGCCGATCGGGTGGAGGATCGGCGCCAGTATGATGATGGTCGGCCCGAGATCGGCCCAGGTTCCGACGAAAGTCAGCAGCAGGATGATCAGCAGGACGGTAACAGTGGGACCTGCGCCGAGCCCTTGCAGCAGGCCGGCGGTCCAGGCCGGCACTTCCTCGACGGTGAGGATCCACGAGAACGGTACCGACACGGCCATGATGATCATGATGGCGCCGGTCATCCGCACCGTCTCGTCACCGACCTTCCACAGAGCGCGCCAGCTCATCTCGCGATAGATCATCATGCCGACGACGATCGCCCAGACCACCGCAACGAATGCCGCCTCCGTGGTGGTCGCGAAGCCGGTCAGCATCGAGCCGAGCACGACGATCGGCATGAGCATCGCCGGGCTCGCCTTGACGACATGGCGCGAGAAGCCACCAAGGGTCGGCCGCGTCGCCGATTTAGGGAAGTTCTCACGCACGCCGACATAATAGGCGGTGAGCATGAAGGTGGCGGTCAGCATCAGGCCAGGAATGATCCCCGCGGCGAACAGGCCGCCGATCGAGGTGTTGGTAATGACGCCATACATGATCATCACTACGCTGGGCGGGATGATGATGCCGAGCGTGCCGGCAGCCGCGGTCACGGCGGCGGCGAAATCCTTGGGATAGCCGCGTTCGGCCATGGCCGGGATCATGATCGAACCGACGGCGCCGGTATCGGCGGTCGCCGAGCCGGTGATGCCGCCATAGACCATGCAGGTCGCCACATTGACGAGGCCGAGCCCGCCGCGGATCCAGCCGAACAGGTCGTCCGCCACGTTGATGATCCGCCGCGTCAGGCCGCCCTCGTTCATGATGCCGCCGGCGACCAGGAACAGCGGGATCGCAGCGAGCGCGATCGAATTGGCTCCGTTGAATACCTGCTGGGCGAACCAGGCCGGCGGCAACGGCACGAGGCCGGCGAAGATGACCGCCAGCGTCGCGGCGGCGATCGACCAGGCGACGGGCACGCCCGTGTAGAGCGTCAGGGCAAAGACGCCGAAAAGCACAAGCAATGTCATGACGCGTTACCGGATGATGCGAAACAGTCGCAGAACGGCGATCGTGCCGAGGCAGCAGCCCATAAAGACGATGATCGCCTGCATGGTCCAGGACGGCAGCCGCATGACGGGCGTCGGCATGTAGCCGGTGCGGGCGAGCATGGCGTAGCCGCTCCACACCATGACGCCCGACACCACGCTCAAGACCAGGGCATGGTAGATGCGGAAGAACGTTCCGCGATCGCGCGAGACGCCGTCGATCGAAACGTTCTCGCCGAGGATTTCCGATATCACGGTCCCGATGGCGGTGATCCAGAGGAACATGATCGCCAGCAATTCGAACGACCAGGTCACGCCGCTGAGATGGAAATAGCGGCCAACGACGCCGAGACCCGTGGCCACGAGCAGCACGATGAGCGCCGCCATGCCGGCCCATTGCAGGGCGAGATGCGCGGCGCGGCCGAGCCGCGCCGCCGGGGTGCCGGGCGCCGCAGCGCCCTCGCGTGCCCCGCCCTCGCTCACGCCGCCTCGGTTCACGACTTGGCTGCCGCGTCGCGCACCGCCTTCACAAGATCGGCGCCGTACTCTTTGGAAAAGGTCTCATAGACCGGGCCGACCTTCGCCGCGAACGGCGCGGTGTCGACCGCGTTCACCTCCAGGCCCTTTTCCTTCAGCTTGGCAATCACGCCCGCATAGGAATCCATGATGGCGGTGCGATACCAGGCCTGCGTCGCGGCGGCCGCGTCGAGCACGGCCTTGCGCTCCTCGGGGGTCAGGCTGTCGAGCTTGGCCTTGTTGGCGTACCACCAGTTTGCCATCCACATGTAGTTGGACAGCGACAGATATTTCTGCCCTTCATACCATTTGGCGTCGTAGAAATCGCGCAGTTCCGGCTCCGCGCCGTCCACCACGCCGCTCTGCAGCGAGGTATAGACCTCGCCATAGGGAATGGCCTGCGGCAGCGCGCCGAGCACCTTGATGGTCTCGATGGCGACCGGAATCGGCGGGGTGCGCATCTTGAGGCCCGCCATGTCCGCCGGCTTCTGGATCGGATGCTTGCTGTTGGTGAAGCTGCGGAAGCCCGAATCCAGCACGCCGATGATCTCGTAGCCCTTCGCCGGCGCCATCGCCTTGAGCTGGGTGCCGATCGGACCATCGAGCACGGTATGCACTTTGGTGAAACTGTCGAACAGGAAGGGCAGCGACACGACATTGAGGCGCGGGTCGATCGCATCGACCACACCGCCCAGTCCCATGTCGATGGAGCCGTCGCCGACCGCCTCGTTCACCGGGCCTTCGTCACCGAGAAGGCCGTTGGCGAAGATCGAGATCTTGACGCTGCCGCCGGTCGCCTTCTCGACGTCGGCCTTGAACTTCAGCAGGCCCTGCTGGATGAGGCTGTCTTCGGGCGAGGAATGCGCCACCTTCAGCGTAGTCGCGGCCAGAGCGCGCCCCGTAATCGCGAAAGTGGAAGCGGCAGCAACGCCCGCGATAAAAGTCCTGCGGTCAATACGCATAGTCGTCTCCAGATTTACATCTCGCCAATACGAGGCTATATCTTGGAGTTTCTTCCCTAACGTCGCTCTACAGGAGCGCGCGCCAAGACCAGATACTTGATCTCGCGCGGCGGGCTCTGTGACGAATTGACGTCACTGTGTTCCACGCCGCCGTGCGACGTCAATCACCGCCACATTGCAGCCGGGCAACAAGTTCTTATGGCTTCATAACACCGCCTTATTGCGCGCGGCGCGCGGCGGCAGCGCCTCATCCGCCTGCGGTATCCAGTCGTCGCCACCGCTCGCCGCGTCGCGCGGGCGGGCGAACTCGCGCTGCAGGAAGGCCGCGACCCGTCGTGCCGCGAGACGTTCGCTGCGGCTGACCAGCAGGACCAGCGGCAGGTCCGGCAGGTCCGGCAGTCCCTCTTGCGCGCCAAGGCGGCGCCAGCCATGCGGAACCGCGGATTCCGGCAATACGGTGAGCATGTTGCCGGAGGCGACCGCCATGTGGATGCCGACGAGATGCGAGGAGGAATGCGCCAGCCGCCAGGCGCGCCCGGCGCGATCGAGCGAGGCGAAGACGCGCGGGCGCGCCGAGCACCAATCGGAGAACAGGGCGAGGCGCAGCACATCCTCGCGTTCGGGCGCGCCGGTGGGCCCGGTGCACCACACCTGTTTCTCGTAGCGAAATACCGATTTTGGCGGGTCGTCGGAATTCTGCGTCACCACCGCGACGTCGAGTTCGCCGCTGTCCATCATGCCGCGCAGCTTGCGGGAGAAGTCGCAGGTCAGATCGATGTAGAGCGACCGGTTCTGCGGGCTGAAGCGATGAAGCAGTGCCTCGCCGAAGGAACTGAGGAAATCGTCGGGCATGCCGAGCCGGACCCGGCTTTCCGTCACGCGGTCGGCCACCGCCTCCAGCGCCTCGGCCTCGATCGACTGGATTTTGCGGGCATAGGCGATCAGGCAGTCTCCGGTCATGGTGGGCGTAATGCGCCGATGACCGCGCTCGAACAGCTTCTTGCCGAGCCGCTCCTCCAGCCGCGCGACCGACATACTGACGGCTGCCTGGGTCTTGCCGAGGTGTTCCGCCGCCGCGGTAAAGCTTCCAAAATCCGCGACGGCCACCAAGGCTGCCAGCGCATCGCTGTCGAGATGGCGCATGTCCTCTCCCCGGCTCATTTCCGATCCGGAAAATTAACGCGGCGCGTGCCACCTTCTAAGACTGAATAGTATACTGGCAGGTGGCATAGTTGCCCAAATAATGTGCAGTCACATGCGGATGTGCGGCGAAAGCGCGGAGGAACGATCAGCATTGAATCCTCCTGATATGGCGCCCTCGGTCCGGGCAGGTAACCAAACACGCTGTATCAATGGCTTCAAACCCGCAAACGACATTGGGCCGGCGTCATGTCCGTACGTGCAATTCGATTACTGATCGCGGCAAGCGATGTTTTCACGGCGGTTTGGATCGCTCATAGTGGTATGTAGCGGCGTGGCCGACGGTGCCTGCCGTGTTCCCCACCGAGTGCGTTGCCCGATGGACACCCGCCACCTCGAAGCCTTTCGCGCCGTCTATGAGAACGGGTCGATGAGCGCGGCCGCCGTGCTGCTGGGCAAGTCGCAGCCAGCCGTCAGCAACCTCATCGCGCGGCTCGAAGACGAGATCGGGCTCAAGCTGTTCCACCGCGCCCATGGCCGGCTGGAGGCGACGCCCGAGGCGGAAACCTTCTTCACCGCCATCACCCGCACGCTCGACGCGATGGAGCGCACGCTCGCCGTCTCGCGCAATCTCAAGGGCTTATCCTCCGCGACGCTGCTCATCGCCAGCCCGCCGGGGCTCGCCACCTATTTGCTGCCCCCCATCATCGCCGATGTGCTGAAAGAGAATGCCGGCGCCACTGCGCGCTTCATCACCCGCTCCTCCTATGCGGTGCGCGATCTCGGCACCATCGGCGCCTTCGATGTCGGCTTCGCGGAACTGCCGATCGACATCCATGTCGCCTCGCTGGAGCTGTTCGAGGTCGCCTGCATGTGCGTCATGCGCGCCGACCATCCGCTGGCGGGCGAAGCTGTGGTGGGGCCCGAGCAGCTCGATTCGTTGCCATTCGTCACGCTGTTCCCCGAGCACATCACCCACATTGCCGCCGCCGAGGCGTTCTTCGAGGCGCACGCGCACTGGAATGTGGTGGCGGAGGTCGAGTTCTTCGGCACGGCCTGCGTGCTGGTGCAGCAACTCGGCGCGGTGACGCTGGTCGATCCCGCCACGGCGCGCTTCTTCGCGGCGATGGGCCTCGTCGCCGTGCCGTTCCGCCCAGTCGTGCCCTATCGCTTCGGCATGTTCCGGCCGCGCACGCGCCCGCCCTCGCGGATCGCGGTGACCTTCATGGAGCGGTTCCGCGCTACGCTGGCGCCCGATCTCGTCAGCCCGCGCTGACGGGGCCCAAAGTTCGGGCACCATCCGCCGCCGCCCGCAATCCGGGCAACGGCGCGCGTCGGCAAACCCGCGGAAAGCCCAGCGCGCGAGCGTGGCGCGCCCCACCCTATAACTTTGCTTTATGGACTCACACCGATTTCCGGTTTGACGCTGAGGCAAAACCGGCGGGAAATCACCCCCGGAGACAGTGAGCCTGGGGAGCGTCACATGGCATCATCGGTGGAGCGGCGGGTGGCCGAACTCGGGCTCGTGCTGCCCGGCGCCGGCGGCGGCGATGCCTATTACGGCAAGCTCTACGGCAAGATGAAGCCGCACTACCTCAGCGACAAGCTGCTGTTCCTGTCCGGCCAGACGGCGGGCGTCGGTGCCGATGGCCGGGTGCTCTATCCTGGCCGGCTCGGGCGCGACGTCACCATCGAGCAGGGCTATGAGGCGGCGCGGCTGACCGCCCTCAACTGCCTCGGCTGCATCAAGGACGCGGTGGGCGATCTCGACCGGGTGAAGGGCCTCGTGCGCTCCCTCAACTTCATCGCCTGCGATCCCGCCTTCACCCAGCCCCACCTCGTCGCCAGCGGCCTGTCGGACCTGTTCGAGCAGGTGTTCGGCGCGGAGATCGGGGTCGGCGGGCGCGCCTCCATCGGCGTCATGTCGCTGGCGGATGATTATTGCTTCGAGACCTGGGTGACGGTGGAGCTTCACTGAACCGCCCCTCCGGTCACGTTCGTGCCTTGCAAAGCCTGAGCGCGGCAAACGCGCGATCTCCTTCCAGAGGAACCTCGCATGACCATCAACCGCCTTGCCGCCGCCGTGCTCGGCATCGGCCTTCTCGCCTCCCCCACGCTGTCGCGGGCGGACGAGATCACCATCGGCTTCACCGCCGCGCTCTCCGGCGACTTCGCCGCTTTCGGACTCAACATGCGCAAGGGCCTCAACCTTGCCGTGGCGGAGCTGAACAAGAAGGGCGGCACTACCTACAAGATCGACGCGGTGGATGATCGCGGCGAGGCGCGCGAGGGCGTGCTGATCGCCCAGCGCTTCTGCTCCGATGCCACGGTCGATGTGGTGATGGGCTATTCCTTCTCCTCCATCGCGCTGGCCGCCATGCCGGTCTACACCCAGTGCAAGCTGCCGGTGCTCGCCTCGGCCGTCACCAGCCCGGCGCTCTCCAATGTCAGCCCCTATTTCCGCCGCAACGTGCTCACCGACGCGGTGCAGGGCTCGATGATGGGCGCCTATGCCGCCAAGACGCTGGGGCTGAAGTCGATCTATGTGCTGAACCAGCAGGATGATTACGGCATCGGCGTCGCCAAGGCGTTCTCCGATGCGGCGGCCAAGGACGGCGCCAAGATCCTCGGCACCGAATCCTATCTGCTCGGCACCAAGGATTTCCGCACGCTGCTGACCAAGGTGCGCGCGGCCAAGCCCGACGCCATCTTCATCGGCGGTTTCTACACCGAGGCGGCCAAGATCGCCGAACAGGCCCGCGCGCTCGGCATTCAGGCGCAGTTGCTCTCGACCGACGGCGCGCTCAATGTGGAGCTGATGAAGCTCGGCCGCGGCGCGGTGGAAGGCATGATCGTCTACGGCATGTTCGACCCGGCGGTCGCCACCCCCGCGACCGAAACCTTCCTCGGCGCCTACAAGGCCGCGTACAAGGAAGATCCGAGCGCCTGGGCCGCGCTCGGCTATGATGCCGGCCTCGCGCTCGGCGCGGCGGTCGATCTCGCGGCGAAGGACGGCCCCGTCACCCGCGACAGCCTCAACGCCGCCTTCGGCAAGCTCAAGGGCGTGCCGGGCGTCACCGGCCCGACCACCTTCGATCCTTCGGGCGACCGCGCCGGCGCGCTGTACTTCCTGGCGGTGAAGGACGGCAAGTTCGGCCTCGCGCCCAAGCAGCCGTGAGCCGCAGCCGTGAGGATCTGAAAGGCCCGGCCCGGCGGCGGCCGGGCCCGGCTCTCGCGCGTGAGGCATGATGGATTATCTCGGACAGTTGCTGGCGAACGGCCTGGTGCTGGGGGCGGTCTACGCCCTCACCGCCGTGGCCTTCACGCTGGTCTATGGCGTGGTGCGGCTGGTGAACTTCGCCTTTGGCGAGCTGTTCATGCTGGGCGCCTTCCTCACCACGTCGCTCATGCTGCCGGAGGTCCGCCTTGCCGGCGTCATCGTGCCCATGCCGGGCTTCCCGCTGCCGGTCGCCGCGCTCGGGGCCATCGTCCTCACCGCGCTGATCGGCGTCCTCGTCGACCGCATCGCCTACCGCCCGCTGCGCAACGCCCCGCGCCTTGCCCCGCTCATCACCTCCATCGCCGTCTCGGTGGTGCTGCAGAGCCTCGCGCAGACCCTGTGGGGCGCGGAGGAGCTGCGCTTTCCCGAATTCTATCTCGCCACGCTGCCGCCGGTGGTGCTGTTCGATTCCATCTATCTCTCGGTGATGGACCTCGTGGTGATGGCGAGCGCGGTCATCGCCATGGCCGGGCTGTCGCTGTTCATCGCCCGCTCCTCGCTCGGCCGGGCGATGCGGGCGAGCGCGGAGGACCAGACGGCGGCGCTGCTGGTGGGCATTCCCGTCAACCGCGTGGTCGCCGCCGCCTTCGCCATCGGCTCGGGCTTTGCCGCGCTGGCCGGGTTGCTCTACGCGCAGACCTATGGTTTCGCCCATTCCAGCATGGGCTTCCTGCCCGGCCTGAAGGCGCTCACCGCCGCCGTGCTCGGGGGCATCGGCTCCATTCCCGGTGCGGCGCTGGGCGGACTCATTCTCGGCCTCGTCGAGGCGCTGGGCTCGGGATATCTGCCCAACGGCACCGCCTGGAAGGACGCGATCAGCTTCGTGCTGCTGGTCGGCCTGCTCTATCTGCGCCCGCAGGGCCTGCTCGGTAAGCCGGAGCTGAACTCCGCCGGGCGCGGCAGCCTCTTGGGCGGCGCCTCGGAATTCGCCGGCGGCTGGCTGCATACCCTGTTCGGCCGGCTCGACGGGGGGCTGGCGCGCCTCGCCGCCGCCGGACCGGGCGCCGCGCTCGCCTTCCTCGCCATCGCCGCCGTGCTGGGCGCGCTGATGCCGTCCGACTACTGGCTGCGCATCCTCACCATGGTCGTCATCTACGGAATGCTGGCGAGCGGGCTCAACGTCATCGTCGGTTTTGCCGGCCTGCTCGATCTCGGCTTCGTCGCCTTCTGGGCGGTGGGCTCCTATCTCACCTCCATCCTTTTCGTGCTGGTGCTGAAGGACAGCTTCGGCGTCGCGCCGGACGACATCTGGTGGCTGCTCTATCTCAACCTGCCGCTCGCCGGCCTGTTAGCCGCCGGCTTCGCGGTGCTGCTGGGCACGCCGACGCTCAGGCTGCGCGGCGACTACCTCGCCATCATGACGCTCGGCTTCGGCGAGATCATCCGCGTGGTGGCGATCAACTGGATCGGCCTCACCAACGGGCCGATGGGCATTCGCGACATCCCGGCGCCGGACCTGTTCGGCATCCCGCTCGGCTCGCCGCGCGCGCAGTTCTTCTTCGCGCTGGTGCTGGCGGCGCTGGTGGTGTTCGCCATTGCACGGATCGTGCGCTCCTATGTCGGGCGCGCCTGGGTCGCCATCCGCGAGGATGAGGAGGCGGCGGAGGCGATGGGTGTGCCGACCGCGCGCTACAAGCTCTATGCCTATGCCGCGAGCGGCTTCGTCGGCGGCTTCGTCGGCGTGTTCTACGCCCATTATCAGCAGTACATCAGCCCGCTGAATTTCAGCCTGTTCGAGAACATCCTGCTGCTGATGCTGGTGGTGCTCGGCGGGCTCGGCACCTTCCTCGGGCCGTTCATCGGCGCGCTGATCTGGATCGTCTTCCTCCAGCTCGCGCTCGACCTGCCCTTCGTGCAGGCCTATCCCGAGACGCGCTTCGCCCTGCTCGGCGTGGTGCTGATCGTGCTGATGGTGTTCCGCCCGCAGGGGCTGGCCGCCAGCGCCCGCGTCTCGCTCATCATGCCCGGCAGCCGGGCGAAGGGGGCGGCATGAGAGCGCCCACCCCCGCCCCGCTGCTGGAGGCCCGCCGCATCGTCGTCCGCTTCGGCGGGCTGGAGGCGGTCGGCGGCTTCGACATGGCGGTGGCGCGCGGCGCCATCCACGGGCTGATCGGGCCGAACGGCGCCGGCAAGACGACGGTGCTCAACGTGCTGACCGGCTTCATTCGCCCGACCGCCGGCGAGCTCGTCTTCGACGGCGAGGAGATCGGCGGACTGGGCGTGCATGGCGTGGCGCGGCGGGGGCTCGCCCGCACCTTCCAGAACATCCGCCTGTTCGGCGTCATGACCGTGCTGGAGAGCGTGCTAGTCGGCGGGCACCTGCATTTCTCCGCCTCCGCTCCCGCGCTGCTGTTCGGCACCCGCCGGAGCCGCGGGGCCGAGCGCGCCATGGTCGCACGCGCCCATGAGCTGCTCGATTTCGTCGGGCTCGGCAGCTCCTTCGCCGACCGGGTGGCGACGACGCTGTCCTATGGCCACCAGCGCCGGGTCGAGATCGCCCGCGCGCTGATGTCCGCGCCGAAAATGCTGCTGCTCGACGAGCCGCTCGCCGGGATGAACGCGGTGGAAAAGAGCGAGATCGCCGATCTCGTCCGGCAGGTGCGGGCGCAGGGCATCGCCGTCCTGCTGATCGAGCATGACATGCAGATCGTGCGCAGCCTGTGCGACCATCTGACCGTGCTGGAGTATGGGAAGCGCCTCGCCGATGGGCTGCCCGAGGCGGTGCTGGCCGACCCCGCCGTGCAGGCGGCCTATCTCGGGCGGGCGAGGTGAGCGCCATGAGCCACACTGGACTGACTGTTCACCCCACTGCACTGACTGGTCACGTCGATCAGGCCACCACGCCACTACTCAAGGTTGAAAATCTGGCCGTCTCCTATGGCCGCATCCGCGCCGTGGACGGCGTCGATCTCACGGTCGAGCCCGGCCGCATCGTCTCGCTGGTCGGCTCCAATGGCGCGGGCAAGACCACGACGCTGATGGCGCTGTCCGGTCTGCTGCCGCTCACCGAGGGCAAAATCTCCTTTGCCGGCGAGGACATAACCCGCCTCGCGCCGGAACTGCGGGTGTCGCGCGGCATCGCCCATGTGCCCGAGCGCCGGCGCGTCTTCGCCGGCATGAGCGTGCGCGAGAACCTCGTGCTCGGCGCCTATGCGCGCGGAGATGCGGTGGAAATCGCCGGAGACGTCGAGCGGATGACGACGCTTTTCCCCATATTGGGCAAGAGGTTAAGTCAGGCCGCTGGCACACTCTCGGGCGGCGAGCAGCAGATGCTGGCCATTGCGCGGGGGCTGATGTCGCGCCCGGCGCTGCTGGTCATGGACGAGCCGACCATGGGCCTCGCACCGCAGATGATCGACCTCATTCTCGACACGGTGCTGGAAATCCGCAAGCAAGGCACCACCGTTCTTCTGGTCGAACAGAATGCCGTGGAGGCAATCCGCCTCTCCGATCACGTCTACATCATGCGTCTGGGACGTATCGTCCATCAGGGCAGCGGCAGCACGATTGACCCCGAGCGCGTGAAATCTTTCTATCTGGGAGCCGAGGCATGACGGATTACGCAGGCGCGCCGCGAATGCGGCTTGGAACCTTCCTCGGCGTGCCGCAAGCCGGCGCCGCCAGCGCCGGGCAGATCGCCGTCATGGGCCTTCCCTTCGATTGCGGCACCCACGCCACCCGCATCGGCTCGCGCCAGGGCCCGGCCTCATTCCGCGCCATGTCGAGCGAGGTGCGCCCCTTCTACCCGCCGCTGGCCGATACCGATCCGCGCTCCGGCAACCGCGTCGTCGATCTCGGCGATGTGGATGTCGTCGCCTCCGATCTCGGCCCCTCGCTCGCGGCGATGGAAGCCGCGGTCAGGGATGTCGTGCAGGCTGACGCGGTGCCGCTCTGCGTAGGCGGCGACGGCACCGTGACGCTGCCGGTTTTGCGAGCCTTGGCAAAGCGTTATCCCGAGCTGGTGCTGATCCATATCGACGCCCACACCGACGCCTATCCGGGCGAGGACGTCAACACCGGCACCACCTTCACCCGCGCCGCCACGGAAGGGCTGATCGACACCACCCGCTCCTTCCACATCGGCGCGCGCGGCACCATGCTGGTCGGCGGCGCCTATGACTACACGCGCGCGCTCGGCTACCGCCTGGTCCCCGGCGACGAGGTGCGCCGGCGCGGCGCCGAGGCCATTGCCGCCGAGGTGCGCAACGTCGTCGGCAACCGGCCGGTCCATCTGTCCTTCGACATGGATTATTTCGACCCCTCCGCCGCCCCTGGCGTCGCCACGCCCACTTGGGGCGGGCCGCCCGTCGCCGAAGTTTTCGATCTATTGCATGGACTTAAGGGGCTCGACCTCGTCGGCGTGGACATCAACACGCTCAGCCCGCCGCATGACGTGCAGGGCATGGCGGCGATGCTGGCCGGCCATGTCGCGGTGATCGCGCTACATCTCATTCAGCTCGGCCAGGCGGAACACCGCCTCAATGCCGGGCATCGCTGAAGGGAGGCTCGTCATGAGCATGGACACGACTCTCGTTCCCGAGCCCTATGTCTGGTCCGAGCCGCCGCTTGGCGACGCCAAGAGCGCGCCGACCCGCTTCTACACCGATCCGGCCGTATTCAAGGCGGAGGTGACGCACATCCATCTCAAGCACTGGTTCTTCGCCGGGCGCGTCGAGGAAGTGCCGAATCCCGGTGATTACAAGACCTTGCAGAGCGTCGGCGGCCCAGTGATGCTGGTGCGCGGCGAGGATGGCGTGCTGCGCGCCTTCGCCAATTTCTGCCGGCACCGGGCCTCCATCCTGCTGGAAGGCTGCGGCAACACACCCAACATCATCTGCCCCTACCACGCCTGGAACTACCGGCTCGACGGCTCGCTCGCTGGCGCGCCCGGCATGCGCGAGGTGCCGAAATTCGAGAAGCCGCCGCACGGGCTCATCCCCATCCGCATGGAGCTGTGGGAAGGCTCGATCTTCCTGAACTATGACGACGGCGCCCCCGGCCTGATGGAGCATCTCGGCAACATGCCGGAACTGGTCGGCAGCCACCGGCTCGGCGACATGGTCAAGACCTGGCACATGGAGATCGAGACGCGCTGTAACTGGAAGCTCCTGCTGGAAAACGCCATGGAGACCTACCATACCGGCATCGTCCACGCGGCGACCGTCGGCGCCCAGAGATCCGTGAGTTTTCCGACACGTGGCAATTGGCACGTGATCCAGGTGCAGGCCCGGCGGTCCATTGCCGTTCTCGGCCAGGAACCGCCTTTCCCGGCGATCGAGGGCCTGACGGAGCAGGCGCAGCAGGGCACCTTCTTCACGGTGATCGAACCCACCGTGCAGTTCGTCTACGCGCAGGACTGCATGTGGTGGCTCGCCGTGCGGCCCATCGCGGTGGACCGCACGGTTCTCTCGGTCGGCGGCTGTTTCCCCAAGGCCTACACGGAGTTACCCGATTTCGCCGAGCGCGCCGGGCCCTATTACAATCGCTGGGAGGCGGTCGCCCTGGAGGATGTGGGCATCCTCGAAAGGCAGCAGGTCGGCCTGTCATCCTGCCTCGCGCGTCCCGGCCCGCTCTCCTGGCGCGACGACATGGTGCTCGCCATGAACCACTGGGTGATGGCGCGCCTGCCCCCGGCACTGGTCGACGACATGATGGCGGATGGGTGGTGATGATGATGCGCGTTCTGCTCACCCATAACCGCGACCTGCTCACGCATTTCTACGGCGAGCGCGGCGTTGCGGCGCTGAAGGCGCTGCCCATCGAGCTGGTAATGAACCATAGCGACGAGGCGCTGACCGGCGACGCGCTGGTGGCGGCGGCGCAGGGTTGCCAGGTCGTCATTTCCGACCGCCTCGCCGCCGGCTCGCGCGCTGTGCTGGAGCGGCTCGACAGCGTCAAGCTGTTCACCCGCTGCGCCGTCGACATGCGCAACATCGACGTGGACGCGGCCTCCGATGCCGGCATCCTCGTCTGCAACTGCTCCTCCGGCTATGCCGACGCGGTGGCCGAGCACGCGCTGGCGCTCATGCTCGATCTCGCGCGCAACATCACCCGCGACGCCGAGCGCTACCATGGCGGAGACGACACCCACCCGATGGTGTTCGGCCGGCAGATGGCCGGCGCCCATGTCGGCGTCATCGGTTATGGCTCGATCGGCCGGCGCATCGTGGAACTGGCGCTCGCCTTCAAGATGAAGGTCAGCGTCTACGATCCCTATGCGCGGATCGACAATGGCGCGGTCATCCACACTGATCTCGCCTCAGTGCTGTCACAGCCGGATTTCGTCGTCTGCGCCGCCTATGCGACGCCGGAGACGGAGCGGATGATGAACGCGGATGCCTTCGCGCAGATGCGCCGCGACGCCTTTTTTATCAACATCTCCCGCGGCATATCGGTGGACGAGGCGGCGCTGGAGGCGGCGCTGCTCGATGGCACCATCGCCGGAGCGGGCCTCGATGTCGGCGACGGGCGAGACCAGCAGCCCTCGCTGCGGCTGGCGCGCCTGCCGAATGTCGTCGCCACCCCGCATTCGGCGGCGCTGATGATCGAGCCCTCGGATTTCCAGGCCATGGAGACGGTGGAGCAGGTGAAGGCGGTGCTGGAGCGGCGCCTGCCGATCCATGCCAAGAACCCGCACCGCGTGCCGGGCTGGCTCGACCGATGAGCGCGCTGCTGCCGTCCCGCCCGCCCGCCTTCCGGCCGCCCCCGGGCGCCTGCGATTGCCACATGCACATCTATGGTCCGGCGGCGCTCTACCCGCCGGCGCCGAGCTCGCCCTTCCCGCCCGTCGCCGGGGGCGATATTGCGACCTATCTCAAGGTTCGCGCCGCACTCGGCCTGACCCGCGCGGTCGTCGTGCAGCCCTCGGTCTATGGCTTCGACAACCGGGCGACGCTCGATGCCATGGCCATGCTGGGGGATGACGCGCGCGGCGTCGCGGTCGTGCCCCCCGATGTCGACGATGCGGAGCTGGAGCGGCTCACCGGTCTCGGCATTCGCGGCATCCGCTTCTTCATGATCGGCGGCGGGGCGCTGGGCTGGGACGATCTCGACACGCTGGCGGCGAAGACTGCCGCCTTTGGGTGGCATGTGCAGATGCAGATGGATGGCCGCCTGCTCGCCGATGAGGTGGACCGCCTCTCTCGCCTGCCGGGTCGGCTTGTGATTGATCACAACGGCAAGTTCCTAGAGCCGGTGGGGCTTGATCATCCGGGCTTTCTCGCGCTGCGCCGGCTCCTGGATGCTGGGCGTACCTATGTGAAGACCTCGGGTGTGTATGAGACCTCCCGCTTCGGCGCACCGGATTATGCTGATGTTGCCGTGCTTGCCCGTGCCCTCATCGCCCAAGCGCCGGAGCGTTGTCTCTTCGCGACCAACTGGCCGCACCCGTCCAAGCCGGGTAACCCGCCGGACGATGCGAAACTGATCGACCAGTTCGGCGACTGGTGCAGCAGCGAAGCGATCGCCACGCGCATCATGGTGGATAATCCCGCCGATCTTTACGGCTTTCCCCCCGTCTCCTTAACCGGACATCTCCCGTGATCTCGACCCGCCGCCCGGAATTTTTCGGCCCCGCGCGCCCGACCTTGTTCGCGCGCGATGCCGCGATTGCCACCTCGCACCCGCTCGCGACCGCAGCGGGGCTGGAGATTCTGCAGGCGGGCGGCACCGCCATGGATGCGGCGCTGGCGGCCGTGGCGGCGCAATGCGTGGTCGAGCCGGCGATGACCGGCATTGGCGGCGACTGCTTCGTGCTCTACGCCCCCGCCGGCAAGCCGACCGTCGCGATGAATGGCAGCGGGCGCGCGCCGATGGCGGCGAGTGTCGCCGCGCTGAAGGCGGCTGGGCTCACCACCGAGATTCCCCGCACCAGCGCCCATGCCGTCACCGTGCCCGGCGCCATCTCGGCCTGGATGAAGCTGCACGCCGATTATGGCCGGCTGCCGCTCGACCAGCTCTTCGCCCGCGCCATCGCCTATGCCGAGACCGGCTACCCGGTGACCCAGCGCGTCGCCTTCGACTGGGCGGATGAAGCCGCGCTGCTGGCGCAGGATCCCAATGCCAGCGCCGCTTTCCTCAAGGATGGCGCGCCCTATGCGGCGGGCGACCGGCACGCGCAGCCGCTGCTCGGCCAGCGCCTGCGCGAGATCGCCGCACATGGCGCGAGCGCCTTCTATGAGGGCAAGGTGGCGGAATCGCTGGTGGCCTATCTCCAGAGTCTCGGCGGGCTGCACACGCTCGACGATTTCGCGGCGATGAAGGACGCGGCGTTCTACACAACGCCGATCTCCACCGAGTTCCGCGGCTACACGGTCGAGGAGTGCCCGCCGAACGGGCAGGGGCTGTTCGCGCTGCTCTTGATGAACATCCTCGCCGAGTTCGATCTCGGCCCCGAGGTTTCGCTGGCCGACCGCATCCATCTCCATGCCGAGGCGACCAAGATCGCCTATCACAACCGCGACGCGCTGCTGGCCGACCCCGCCGCCATGACCGTGCCGGTGGCGGAGCTGCTGTCGAAGGACACCGCCAAGCGCCTCGCCGCGCAGATCGACATCGCCCGCGCCCGCCCGCCGGCGCTGTGGGACGAGCCCGAGCACAAGGACACGGTCTATGTCTGCGCGGTCGACCACGACGGCAATATGGTGTCCTTCATCAACTCGATCTTCCACGCCTATGGCTCGACGCGGATCGACCCGCAGACCGGCGTGCTGCTGCATTCGCGCGGCGCCTCGTTCCGGCTGATCGAGGGGCACCCCAACGCCATCGCGCCGGGCAAGCGCCCGCTCCACACCATCATCCCCGGCCTGCTGCGGCGGAATGGCGAGGCGGTCGGCGTGTTCGGGGTGATGGGCGGTCACTACCAGTCCGCCGGGCAGGCGGCGCTGCTGTCCGGCCTGTTCGACCGGGGGCTCGATCTGCAAAGTGCCATCGACGCGCCGCGCTCCTTCGGCTTTGACGGCACGCTCGAGGTGGAGCCCACCGTGCCGGAAGAGGTCCGCGCCGACCTCGCCGCGCGCGGCCACACGGTGAAGCTCGCGGTGGAAGGCATTGGCGGCGGACAGATCATCGTCCGCGATCCCGCCACCGGCTTCCTGATGGCCGGCTCCGACCCCCGCAAGGATGGCTGCGCGCTCGGGTTCTGAGGCGCAGCCAAGTCTGCGGTATGCCAGGACACGAATGCGCAGGTCACTATTGGAGCGACAGCTTGGCAGTGTGGTCGGTTACGACGGTTATGAAGGCCCGCAGCCGCTAAAGGCGGCGGATGTCCCGGTGGTAGCCCATCCAGATATCCCGTGAGGGTGGCTCCACCGGCAGGTCGAGCTTGCGAAGTCCCACGATCTGACTTCCGACCACTTGGGGCAGGACGGCGATGCCGATACCCTAGAGGCTCATCCGCCCCTGCACGTTCCGATTGTTCGACCGTAGCAGTGGCTTCGCATTCGTGAATCGATTCGGACCGACAAGCCCCTATTCGTCGCATCCAACGGAGGATAAGCCCCGGTGTCTGAGCTCAAAGCATTGGCGGTTCACGGCGAGGCGTTCTTGTGTCGGTCCGAGTGTCCGCTTTGACAATCTCCGACGTCAAACCTGCCAGTCCGCTCCCGGCCCCTTCCTATTTCTCCATTGGCCATGGTGGCCAAAGGGAGAAATGACGTGGGTATCTCAAAGTACGACCCAGCCGCAAAAGGTCGGCCAGCCTGGAATGCAGGCAAGCAGGTCGGCGCCAAACGAGCGCTCAAAGTGAAGCAAATCTGGTTGATCCGGTTTTTCCTCGATCGCGAAGAGCGGATGCGGGACCGGGCATTGTTTGACCTCTCGATCGACAGCAAGCTTCGCGGTTGCGACCTCGTCAAGATGAAGATCGGATCGCTTGTTTCCGGCTCGGCAATACGGGCCCGATCAATGGTGGTCCAGCAGAAAACCGGCCGGCCCGTCCAATTCGAGATCACCGCAGACACGAGGGCAAGTCTGCTCGCGTGGCTCGAACGCCGCGGTGGCAGTATTGACGACTACGCGTTCCCGAGCCGGGTCGACCATGAAGGGCACCTCAGTACTCGACAGTACGCGCGATTGGTCGATGAATGGGTTACGGCGATTGGACTGCGTCCCGAGGAATACGGAACGCATTCGCTCCGCCATACGAAGGCCGCCCTCATCTACAAGGCAACAGGCAATCTCCGAGCTATTCAGATTTTGCTTGGACACACCAAAATCGAAAACACCGTTCGATACCTTGGTGTCGATATCGATGATGCGCTTACGCTTGCCGAGACAACGGAAATCTGACCCGCGCGGCCTCGCTGAACATGGCGAGGCCGCGTTCAGCAACGCGCCGCCAAAACGGACCTTGTCTCG
The DNA here is from genome assembly GCF_014195655.1 of Ancylobacter tetraedralis. Taxonomy (GTDB): domain Bacteria; phylum Pseudomonadota; class Alphaproteobacteria; order Rhizobiales; family Xanthobacteraceae; genus Ancylobacter; species Ancylobacter tetraedralis. The sequence continues at coordinate 250,323 of NZ_JACICD010000007.1, read as the reverse complement.
TGGCCGCAAATCGGACCTTCCGTCTTGAGGTGACGTGAAGCCTTCGGCACGGATGGAATTGACCATATCCCGGCTGTCCTTGGCCGAAAGAGCATATTCCCGCCGCACCTTCTCAAGGGCTCTGATGGTCGAGGCGACAACGCTAGCGCCGTAGCCGATCAGCTCGCGAAGCTTGGTCTGGTAGTGAAACAAAGCACGTAGCCTCGCGGCCCATATGGCGTTAGAATTTGCCATCATTGTCTTTGCGGTGCGGGACGTCATCGCCGATGTGGGATCGACATCCCGTCAATCTCTCGCTGCTGCATATGTTGCCGGACGTCGCCGATCGTCAGGGCGTGGCGCTGGTGCCGCTGCTCGGCCGGGCGGGCATCGGCGGGGAGCTCGAGCCGGGCCGCTACGTCGCGCGGGCGCAGATCGCCACCCTGCTGGAAGATTTCTCGCGGCGGGCAGGCGCACCCGGTATCGGGCTTGACCTCGCGGCCGGCGCGGACCCGCTGCGCCTTGGCCCCAGCGGGCAAGCCCTGCTCGGAGGGCGGACGCTGCGCGAATGCCTTCACGCCCATACGCGCCACATGCCCTCCTTGCAGGGTGGGGTCCATATCGCCGTCCGCGAGACCGACGGACGGGCGTGCTGGCAGCACTCCTTCGCGGACAGCGATGCCGGCCACGCCGGGGTGCTCAATGAGGGCGTCGCCGGCTTCGTGGTTGCCGCGCTGCGGGCGGTCGCGGGGGAGGCGGGTGGCGACCTTCACGTTGAGCTGCCGCACCGGGCGCGCATGCCGGTCCGCGATTATGAGGACAAGCTCGCTGCCAGCGTCTCGTTCGGCAATGGCGTCGGGATTACGGTGAGCTTCGACGCGGCCTGGCTCGACCGTCCCAACGCCTTGTTCGGCACCCTGCCGCCGCCGCCGGAAGAGGGCGAAACACCACCTCTCGTGTGGGATCCCTGCGACGACCGCGCGCTGATCGAGACGCTCGACCTCATCATCGCCGCCGCGGCGATGGCGGGACACTTGTCGCTTCTCGACACGGCGCGGTGCCTTGGCCTGTCGCCGCGCAGCCTCCAGCGCCAGTTGGCGCGGCTCGGGACGACGTTCGAGGCGCAGGTGGACGCGTGGCGGCATCGGCAGGCCCGGCGCTACCTCGCCGACCGGACGCTCCCGGTCATGTCGATTGGCCGGATGCTCGGCTATCGCGACCCGGCCCATTTCGTCCGCGCCTTTCGTCGCTGGGAGGGCGCCTCGCCCGCGAGATGGCGCGAGGCGATGCTGGCGCGAAATGGCAATTGAGTAGCGCTTCGCCCTTTGGCTATGGCTCGTCCCGATCGACACAGACGTGCGCCGCCCCGACGGTCAGCCGCTTAGCCAGGCGTGGAAGTGACACTAGCGATGGGCGCAAAGGGTGCGGAAGCTTCTCAGGCTGATCCCAGCGCCCACGCCGTAGACGGCATGATGTGGATCGCGGGAGGCCGCTTCCTCATGGGGTCCGACCGCCATTACCCTGAGGAAGGCCCGGCTCATCCGGTCACGGTGGACGGCTTCTTCATCGACCGCAGTCCTGTCACCAATTGGGACTTCTCCCATTTCGTTGCCGCCACCGGCTACGTCACCCTGGCCGAGCGCCGGCCACGGCCGGGGGATTACCCCGGGTGCGATCCCCGCCTGCTGGTGCCCGGGGCGCTGGTCTTTGTCTCGCCCGTGGACGAGGGCGACGCGCAGGACTGGACGCGGTGGTGGCGCTTCACCCCCAGCGCCGACTGGCGCCATCCCCAGGGGCCCGGCAGTTCCATTGCGGGACGGATGGACCATCCCGTTGTTCAGGTCGCCCATGCCGACGCGCTCGCCTATGCGCAGTGGAGCGGCAAGGCGCTTCCCAGCGAGGCCGAGTGGGAGTTCGCGGCCCGCGGTGGGCTCGATGGCGCCGACTATGCCTGGGGCGACGAACTCGCGCCCGGCGGCGTGCACCGCGCCAACACCTGGCAGGGGCGTTTTCCGATGGAGAACCTCGCCGAGGACGGCCATGCCGGCACCTCGCCCGTCACCGCCTACCCGCCGAATGGTTTCGGCCTGTTCGACATGATCGGCAATGCCTGGGAGTGGACCGACGACTGGTACCGCCCGCGTCACCGCGAACCGGCCGGCAAGCCCTGCTGCATTCCCCGTAACCCGCGCGGGGGAAGTGCGCTGGAGAGCCTAGATCCGCTCGCGCCAGATGCCCCGCGCAAGGTGCTGAAAGGCGGCTCGCATCTGTGCGCGCCCAGCTATTGCCGCCGCTACCGCCCGGCGGCCCGTCAACCCCAGACCCCGGACACCGCTTCGGTGCATATCGGCTTTCGCTGTGTCCGCCGGGTAGCGCCCGCCATGAGGACATCATGACCGACACGCCCAATGCCTCCGCCCTGGCCGCGACCGCGCCCAACCGGCGCGACGTTCTCGCCGGCGGCGCCGGGTTTCTCGCGGCCATCGCCGGCCTGTCGCTGCTGGCACGGGACGCGCGGGCGGCGGACGCCCCGCGCCCGCATATTCTCTACATCATGGCCGACGATCTCGGTTTCGCCGATGTCGGCTTTCACGGCTCGGACATCCGCACCCCCAACCTCGACCGGCTGGCGACGGGGGGCGCACGGTTCGGCCAGTTCTACACTCAGCCCATGTGCACGCCGACCCGGGCCGCGCTGATGACGGGGCGCTACCCGCTGCGTTACGGGTTGCAGACCGGTGTCATCCCCTCCGGCGCCGATTACGGGCTGGCAACCGACGAATTCCTGCTGCCGCAGGCGCTGAAGCAGGCCGGCTACCGCACGGCGCTGGTGGGCAAATGGCATCTCGGCCATGCCGACCGCAAATACTGGCCCCGCCAGCGCGGCTTCGACAGCTTCTATGGGCCGCTGGTCGGCGAGATCGACCATTTCAAGCACGAGGCGCACGGCGTCACCGACTGGTACCGCGACAATGAGCTGCTGAAGGAAGATGGCTACGACACCGAGCTGTTCGGCGCTGAAGCGGTGCGGCTGATCGGCGGGCATGACCCGGCGGTCCCGCTCTTCCTCTACCTCGCCTTCACCGCGCCGCACACGCCCTATCAGGCGCCGCCGCGCTATCTCGACATGTACGCCTCCATCGCGGATCCGGCCCGGCGCGCCTATGCCGCCATGATCACCGCCATGGACGACCAGATCGGCCTGGTAATCGCAGCGCTGGAGGCGCGCGGCATGCGCGCGAACACGTTGACCCTTTTCCATTCCGACAATGGCGGCACCCGGAACCGGATGTTTGCCGGCGAGGGCGCGGTCGCTGGCGATCTACCGCCCAACAACACGCCCTATCGCGAGGGCAAGGGCACGCTCTATGAGGGCGGCACGCGGGTGGTCGCGCTGGCCAACTGGCCGGACCACATCGAAGCGGGCGAGGCGACCGGCGTCATGCATGTCGTGGACATGCTGCCGACACTGGCGAGGCTCGCCGGTGCCACCCTCGCCACGACCAAGCCGCTCGATGGCCGGGATGTCTGGCCGGCGCTGGCGCTCGGCCAGTCCGGGCGCGACGCGGTGGTCTACAATGTCGAGCCCACTCAGGGCGCCGTGCGCGAGGGCAAGTGGAAGCTGGTCTGGCACGTCGTGCTGCCGCCCAAGGCCGAGCTGTTCGATCTCGACGCGGACCCGTCCGAGACCACGGACCTCTCGGCACGCCACCCCGACAAGGTGGCCGCGTTGCAGGCCAAGGTCGTGGACCTCGCCCGCAGCATGGCACCGCCCCTGTTCTACGCCGCGGCCCTCCACGCGACCCTTTCGGCCCCCCTTTCGACGCCCGGCGCCGCGCTGTACGAAATGGGGTTGGAGAACGATTGATGCCTTACGCCGCTATGCGCCCCGCCCGACCCGGCCTCCTCGGCACCGCCCTGCTCGCCGCGCTCGCTGCCGCCCCGGCCTCCGCCGCCGATCTCGATGCGCTGCCGCCAGCAAAGCCGGCGCCGGTGGGCACCGCCGATACGCCGGTCTTCCTCGGCTCGTTCTATCTCTGGGCCAGCGCGCTCAAGGGCACGACCTCGACCCTGCCGCCCCTGCCGCCGACCGACATCGACCTGAGCTTCAACGACGTGCTGAAGGATCTCGACGGCGGGCTGATGGGCGCGGGGGAGATGCGGGTCGGCCGCTGGAGCTTCCTGGCGGACGTGATGTTCACCCAGGTATCGCCCGGCGGCACCATGCCCGGCCCCTATGCGGCCGATGTCGAGGTGCGCTCGCGCAGCCTGACCCTGCAGGGCAATGTGCTGTACCGCCTCTATGACACGCCGCAGCTCTCCGTCGATGCCGGCGCGGGCCTGCGCTTCTGGTATCTCGACAACAAGCTCACCATCGGCCCCGGCCTGCTGCCCTCGGGCATCGAGTACAGCCAGAACACGAGCTGGGTCGACCCGGTGCTGGTCGGTCGCCTGTCGGCACAGCTCGGGGGACCGTGGAGCGTCACGCTGGTCGGCGACATTGGCGGCTTCGATGTTGGCTCGCAATTTACGTGGCAGGCCATCGGCACGGTGAACTACCAGTGGAACGAGAACCTCGCCTTGCGCGCGGGCTATCGGGCGCTCTCGGTCGACTATGAGGACGGCAACTTCCTTTACGACGTGCGGATGCAGGGGCCCGTGCTCGGCGCGACCTACCGCTTTTAGGCCGCGATAGGCCACCGGAGCCGACCCGCAAGGCCGGCCCGGCTTTTCATGGCGGCCGCCCGAAAGACAGCCGCTCACCCCGTAGGCCGGAATGCCGAAACGAAAGAAATGCTTACAGGAGTGGTCTGCCAAGAGCGAATTTGGGCTTGCCTACAAGATTCGGACATTCGCTACCTTCCGACCGCGCAGATAACGTGGTGCTGTTCGATCATTATATAATCAGTCTAGAGTTAGAGCGGCCCGGATATTCATAGGCGATATGTCCGTTTCTCATTTGAAGCCCACAATAGCGGACCGTCCGGATACGGCCCCAAACCGGCTATTCGTTGTCGCAGCAGCAAACTTCTGCTTGTGGCGCCAAAGATCTCCGGCAACGGCGGCAACAGCTTTGTACGCTGCGTGTTCCTCACCGGCGTTCGGTGTGTCCGCAGCGCCTCCTTCGCTGGAACATGGCGCTCACCGAAGCGATCTTGCCTGTTCCGGCGTACCCCCTCAATGCCACGATCAAAATGGGGCCCAAAGTGGGGCCTCAATCGGCACCAAAGACAAATGCGAGTATTTACAATGGATTACATGGACATTTGGCGGAAGAGGTGGGATTCGAACCCACGGTGGGCTTGCACCCACGGCGGTTTTCAAGACCGCTGCCTTAAACCACTCGGCCACCCTTCCGCGCTGCGTCGCGACGCGGGTTCTTGTTTCCCAAAATGGGCCGGTTTGGCAAGCGGCTCTTGATCCTGTCGCTATACCAATCGCTCAGCCGCCGTTCGGCGACGCATTGGCGGATCCCCAATTCGGCATGGTCCAGCCGGGAACGCTCCACATCTGCGGGGTGGAGCGCGATGTCGAGGCTGCGGAGGCGGGCGATTGCGGGCTGAGCGCGCGCATCCGGTCCGCTTCCGCCGTCGTCGCGGCCGGGGTGAGCGATGCCGTCTTGCGGCGCTGGTTCATGAAGGCCTGGGTCTGCTCAAGAATGATGCCGCGCACGGCCGGCGTGGTCGGCAGCTGGGCGTGGGTGGAGAATCGGGCACCGGACGCCCAGGCGTCGATGTTCACGGCGCCGCGCACGTTGGCGAAGCCCGGGCCATGAATATTCGTGCAGCGCGGCACACTGCAGGCCGGCGGAGTTGGCGCCGCGTCGATGGTGATGACCATCGGGGCCGGCTTGCCCTCGCGCGTGAGCTTGCGCGCATAGCGCAGCGCCGTCTCCCCGCCCATGGAGTGACCGATGATGATGTCCGGCACCACGCCGCCGGTGCGCGTCATCAGATGCGAATCGGTGAGAGTGCGGAACCCCTGCGACTGAAGCGGCCGTGCCAGCGAAGAAACGCCGATATAGTTGTTCTCGACATAGACTCCCAGCCCGTCCAGCAGCAGCACCAGAGGTGGCGCGGCCGAGGTCTGAGCCTCGACGGATGTCTGGGCGCGCGCCGCGCTCGCCGTGGATATTGCCAAGGTTGCCGCCATTGCGGCCACTGCCAGTCTCGCCACCGTCACGTGAAAATCGACGCCTCCTGTCTGCACACGACCGCGCGTGATCGCGTCCCCACCACGAACGAAACGGGAGGCATTTTCAAGGCAAAGGGCGGGTCACCTGCATGGCAACCCGCCCTTGACAGGGTGGAGAGGGGTGCCGCCAGGCGGCGGCGCGGCTCAGGCCGCGTGCTCCAGATCGCCGTGGTGCGGCTGAAGTCCGCAGGCGAGCGACCAGGTTTCAAAGGCGATCCAGGCATCGCGCCTCTGCTGCGGCGCCTTGGCCGCCTCCATCTGGGTGAGGAGCATTTCCGCGAAACGGCCGAGGCGGTCATGCCGCAGCGACCGTATGAGGTTGATCGCGCAATCGAGCGAGGCGACCTCGATCTCCTCGCTGCCGATCCTGACGATCAAGGGCACGGGTTGGAAATTCACGCTTTCGTTCAGCATGCGTGCAGCCTCCCTGCTGTGTCGGCTTGTTTTGGGTGTCTCGCGCGACCGCGCCGTTCGGCTCGGCGATGACGATCATCATGGGCGCATGTCATGGCGCCAAAATGACACTGTCAAATAAATACGTTGAATCGACCCGGGATGAAAGCGGGACGTGCCGATGGTCCACGGCATTCTCTGCAAAGCATGATGTGGCGCATGAAAAATATGGCGCATCGTACATGTAATTTGTAATGCCAGCGAACCGTTGGTAGCTTTCAGAGGTGACGATATGACGAACAATCCGCAATCTCGTGTATTTGTTATATATTCATCATCCGTTGCGAACTCGTGTCATTTATTTTCGGACGGACCCCGCTCGAGATATCGAAAAATGCGGACTCAATTGCTTGTTATATAGTTCTATTATTTTATATCTACATTTACGATATCATATTTATCGCCATTGCGAGTTGATACGATTTATCATGCTGCCATGCAGCGACGAATACATATTGCGGATTCATAGATACATTATGTTACGCTACGGATGGGCGGCGCCAAGACCGCCCGTGGAGGAAACGCCATGATTATCCGTTTGAAGGCCGCGGCGCTTGCCGCGGTGGTGAGCCTGGCCGTCGCGGCGCCGGCTTTCGCGCAGGAAGAAGCGGCGCACGTAAAGCCGGCGACCGCCTATGTGAAGCAGAACATCGAGGCCTGGCTCGGCGATCCCGTGATCGTCACCGCCGTGATCGAATCGAACAAGAAGCATGCCCGCCTGATGCAGGAGGACATCGACAAGCTCGACAAGGCCTGGGTTGCCAAGGACCCCGCGCTGATCGATTCCATCCGCAAGAACAAGCTTTCCGAATTCCTTATCAAGAAGAAGGACGCCTCGGGCGGGGTGATCACGGAAGTGTTCGTCATGGACAATCGCGGGCTCAATGTCGGCCAGACCGACGGCACGTCGGATCTGTGGCAGGCGGATGAGGCCAAGTGGCAGAAGACCTATGCCGCCGGTCCCGGCACCATTTTCGTCGACAAGGTCGAGGAAGAGGACGGCAAGAAGATCGCACAGGTCAGCGTTACCGTTTCCGACAAGGATGGAGCCATCGGCGCCGCCACTTTCGGCATCGATGTGAGCAAGCTGAAATAGTCCGGGTTCCGGTCGTCTCTCCCGGATCCTGGTGGGCGGCGCAAGCCGCCCTTCTTTTTTGCCGCGCGCCGACCGGCCCGGGCGCGGGCAAGCCACGCAGGGCTTGGACGTTTGGGCTTGGACGTCTGGGCTTGGACGTTTGGGTTGGGACTTTCGGGCTGGGCTTGGGCTGAACGGCCGCTTGGAGTAAGTGTCGCGGGCCGGAAGCCAACAGGAGATAGCCATATGTTTCTCGCCATGAACCGCTTCAAGGTAAAGCTGGGATCGGAGGCGGAGTTCGAAACCGTCTGGCGCGAGCGCGACAGCCATCTGAAGACCGTGCCGGGCTTCAAGGCGTTCAACCTGCTGCGCGGCCCCTCGAAGGAGGACTACACGCTCTATGCCTCGCATTCCGTGTGGGGCGCGCGCGAGGATTTCGAAGCGTGGACGCGCTCGGAGGCGTTCCGCCTCGCCCATCGCAGCGCGGGCGGCAACAAGCCGCTCTATGTCGGGCACCCCGAGGTCGAGCTTTTCGAGAGCGTCATCGCCCTGTCAGTGGACGACGCGGCCGCCTGAGATGAGCGCCGATACGGCAGCCCTGCCCGATCACATGGAGGTCACGCAGGGCTGCCGGGCGCGCGCCGCAGTTGACGGGAGAGGTCGCGTGCCGTAACCGCTCGCGATCCTGACATTCCGGGTCCCGATCGCTCATGGCCGACATTGCGGCGTCCGACGCCTTCTCTTCCGCGCGCAGCGATGCACCGCGGATCTCGTTCGTCTCGCTCGGCTGCCCCAAGGCGCTGGTGGATTCGGAACGCATCATCACCAGCCTGCGCTCGGAAGGCTATGAGCTGTCGCGCCGTCATGAGGGCGCCGACGTCGTCATCGTCAATACCTGCGGCTTTCTCGACAGCGCGAAGGCCGAGAGCCTCGCCGCCATCGGCGATGCGCTGAAGGAGAATGGCAAGGTCATCGTCACCGGCTGCATGGGCGCCGAGCCGGAGCAGATTCGCGCGGCCTACCCGAGCGTGCTCGCCGTTACCGGGCCGCAGCAATATGAGAGCGTGCTGGCCGCCGTGCACCAGGCGGTGCCGCCGACGCATGATCCGTTTGTCGATCTCGTGCCGCCGCAGGGCATCAAGCTCACGCCGCGCCACTACGCCTATCTCAAGATTTCCGAGGGCTGCAACAATCGCTGCACCTTCTGCATCATCCCCAAGCTGCGCGGCGACCTCGTCAGCCGTCCCGCCGGCGACGTGCTGCGCGAGGCCGAACGGCTGGTGGCGGCGGGCGTGAAGGAACTGCTGGTGATCTCGCAGGACACCTCGGCCTATGGCGTCGACGTGAAATACGCCGCCAGCCAGTGGAAGGACCGCGAAGTGCGCGCGCGCTTCCTCGATCTCGCCCGCGAGCTTGGCACGCTCGGCGCCTGGGTGCGCATGCACTATGTCTACCCCTACCCCCATGTCGACGAGGTGATCCAGCTGATGTCGGACGGGGTGATCCTTCCCTATCTCGATATCCCGTTCCAGCATTCCTCGCCGACCGTGCTCAAGCGCATGAAGCGCCCGGCCTCGAATGAGAAGACCCTCGCCCGCATCCTGAAATGGCGCCAGGACTGCCCGGAGCTGACGCTTCGTTCCACCTTCATCGTCGGCTTCCCCGGTGAGACCGATGCGGAATTCGAGGAACTGATTTCCTTCCTCGACGAGGCCGAACTGGACCGCGTGGGCTGCTTCAAATACGAGCCCGTCGCCGGTGCCCCGGCCAATGACCTTGGCGTGGCGATCCCAGACGAGGTGAAGCAGGCGCGGTGGGAGCGCTTCATGGAAGTGCAGCAGCGCATCAGCGCCCGGCGCCTCAAGCGCAAGGTCGGCACGCGCCAGCAGGTGATCATCGATTCGGTCGGTCCGACCGTCGCGATCGGCCGCTCCAAGGCCGATGCCCCGGAGATTGACGGCGTGGTGCACGTCGCCTCGCGCCGCCCGCTGCGCGTCGGGGAGATCGCCACCGTCAAGATCGAGCGCGCCGACGCCTACGACCTGCATGGCACCGCGGTCGGCTTCTGAGGGGGCCGGCTTCGACGCGGGCGAACGGACCGGCGTCGACCACGCCGTTGCTCATTCGAGGATTCGGCGCAGTTCCTCGGAGGGTATGATGCTCTCGTCGACCGTCGGCCAGGCAAGCGCCACGGTGTAGGCGAGCGTCACCGCGAAGGCGAGCGAGAACGTCACCATGCCCAGCACCAGTTGCGGCCGCTTGCCGACATGCAGCGCCGCCAGGCCGACCTGCGACAGCACGCCGAGGATCAGCACGATGATCCAGCGATGCGGCGCCAGATCGGCGTGGAGAATGAAGTAGCGGTCGGTCCGCAGCCGCCGCAGCTCGATCTGCCCGCTGAGCAGCGCGCTGCGGAGGTGGCTGGCGACGGTCGTATCGGCTTCAGCGGCGGCAATGGTAGCGATCAGGGCATCGAACGCCCGCGATACCTGCGGTTCGGGATAGACCCAGCCTTCATCCCACTCATATTTCGAGAGCGCTCGCGCATAGACGTTCACCGCCTCGTCCACCGGCGCGCAGGACGGCCCGCACACGCGCGCGATGTCGAGCATGGCGTCCAGCCGCTGCACTTCCTGCAACACCGTCTGCGCATAGCGGGTCTCGCGGCCCCAGATATCCGTCACCATGAACGCGAGGAATAGCGCGAAGGGCAGCGTCAGCGCCCCGAGATAGGAGGTCTGCAGGTCCTTCGGGTGAAAGCTCGCGACGAAACGCGGACGCATCGCCACCCAGTAGCAGAGCCATCCCGCCAGCAGCGGAATGATACCGATGCAAAGGACGAAGGCCGTGAAGAAATCGCCTGTGATGATGCGCGACCAGTTCACAGCTCCGCCCCCTGCCCTCAGGCTTTGAGAAGGTCGCGCAATGTCGCCTCGATCACTCGGGTGGCGGCGGCGAGGTCGCTGATGCGCACATGCTCGTCGGCGGCGTGGGCATTGGCTTCGAGGATCGAGCGCGGCCCGGCGCCGTACAGCACCGTGGGAATGCCGGCGGCCGTATAGTGGCGCGCATCGGTATAGAGCGGCACGGCGGTTGCCGGCGGCACTTCGCCGAGCACCTCGGCGGCATGCTTCTGGATGGTCTCGACCAGCTTTTCCGTGCCCGGCAGGGTACGCAGCGGCTCGGCGAGAATGATGCGCCGGCACTCGATCTCGATGCCGGGAAGGCCGGCCACCGCCTGCTCGATCCGCGCGGTCAGCTCCGCCTCGACATGGACGCCGTCCTCTTCGGGCGTGAGACGACGATCGACGCGCATGACGATGCGGTCCGGCACGACATTGGTGTTGATGCCGCCGGAGATGAGGCCGACCGTGATTTTCGGCGAACCGATTCCCGGGGTCGCGCTGGTGATGCCGTAGAGGCGCGCGCGCTCCGCATAGATCGCGGTGAGGATGGCATTGGCCGCCTCCAGCGCGTCGGCGCCGGTTTCCGGCATGGCCGCGTGCGCCTGCTTGCCACGCACCACGATTTCGAGGTGCAGCGCGCCGTTATGGGCGATCACGACGGCATAGGAGAAGCCGGCCGAGATGGCGAGATCCGGCTTGGTCAGGTCCTGCTCGATCAGCCATTTCGGGCCGACAAAGCCGCCGGCCTCCTCGTCATAGGTGAAGTGCAGTTCCACCGTGCCGTTGAGCCCCTCCGGCTTTTCCTTCAGGGCCAGCAGGGCGAAGGCATAGGTCGCGAAGTCGGATTTCGACACGGCGGCGCCACGGCCATAGATCGCCCCGCCCTTCTCCTCCGCGCCATAGGGATCGAACGTCCATCCCGCGCCCGGCGGCACGACATCGCCATGGGCGTTGAGCGCGATGACAGGGCCGCCCGTGCCGAAATGCTCGCGCACCACAAGATTGACGACCGACTTCATGCCGTAGGTCTTCACGAAGGGCTCGGGCACCGGGTGGCGCTCGACGGTGAAGCCGAGCTCCTCGAGCAGCTGACCGGCGACCTCGGCATGCGGGGCGCAATCGCCCGGCGGATTGTCGCTCGGCACGCGCACCAGCGCCTTGAGGAACTCGACCTCGCGGGCGAGCCGCACGTTGTCGTCAGCAGCAAGGGTCACGTCAGTACTCCGCCCGTGGCGTCGGTGAGTTGCGGAAGCTGGAAGCGTTCGATGAAGCGCACCAGCGCGGCGGCGGCAAGTCCCATATCGTCGGGGGAGGCATATTCCGCCGGATTATGGCTGATGCCGCCCCGACAGCGAACGAACAGCATGCCGACGGGGCAGAGCTTCGACATGGCCTGCCCGTCATGGCCGGCGCCGGACGGCATGGAAGGCGCAGGATGGCCGAGATCGGCGACGGCATTGCGCAGGCGCAGTTGCAGGTCGCGGTAGCATGGCACGGTCGCCACCTCGTGAAAGGCGGAGATCACCACGCCGAGCCCGCGCAGGTCAGCGATGCGGTGCGCCTCGCGCTCGAAGCGCTCCAGCGCCTCGCGGCGGGATACATCCGAGCCCGAGCGCAGGTCGAGCGTGAACACCACGCGCGAGGGAATGACGTTGATCGAGCCGGGGTCGATATGCATGCGCCCGACGGTCGCCACCATGCCGTGGCGGTCCGCCTTGGCGATCTTCTCCGCCGCGAGCGCCATTTCGGCGGCCCCGAGCAGCGCATCGTGGCGCATGCGCATCGGCACCGTGCCGGCATGGCCGGCCTCGCCCGTCACCGTGATCGACAGGCGCGAAGCCCCGGCGATGGCGGTGACGACGCCGAGCGGCTCGCCATCGGCCTCCAGCACCGGCCCCTGCTCGATATGCGCCTCGACATAGGCGATGACCTTGTTCGGGTCATAGGCGGCGGCGGGAATGTCGTCGGGGTTCTTGCCATAGGCGATCAAGGCGTCGCGATAGCTCACGCCATCGGCGTCGCGCATGGCGAGGCTGGCCGGCGCGAAGATGCCGGCGACGGCGGCGGAAGCCGAAAGCGTGGTGGGAAAGCGCGTGCCCTCCTCGTCGCCGAAGGCCAGCACGTCGATGCCATAGGGCCGAGACAGGCCGGCCTTTTTGATGATCCCGAGCGCGAGGATGCCCAGCACGACGCCCATGGCGCCGTCATATTTTCCGGCCTCGGCCACGGTGTCGATATGCGAGCCGATCAGCAGACGCGGCGCGCCGGGCCCGGCGGGATGCCAGTGGCCGCGCACGGTGCCGAGCGCATCCTCGCTGACATCAAGGCCGGCCTCGCGCATCCAGGTGGCCACCAAGTCGGCGGCGCGGCGGTGCTGCGGCGTGAGGAAGAAGCGGGTGAGGTGATCCGGGCTCTCGGAGATGGCGCCGAGTTCCTCGATCATCGCCGCCGCGCGGGCTCCCAGCGCGGCGATGTCCAGCGGAACGCTCATGGTTTCGTGTCGACGCCTCCGGCCCTGCGAAGCCGGTCCATCCGTCGCCCCGCGCCACCTTTGCTGCGCAATGGCACATGAGCGCCGCTTTGGCAACGATCGCCCGGCTGGACCACCCCGCCGCGCGCCGTCGGGCGCGCCGCGGGGCGGCGATACGGGCAAGGCCCTCGCGATCCGGCGCGCCTGCCCTGCCTGCTGCCTGCTGCCTGCTGCCTGACCTACTTGCCCGGGACCTTGTCGTCGATGCCCTTCACGTACCAGTTCATGGAGAGGATGTCCTTGTCCGGCAGCACGTCGCCCTCCTTCACCACCAGCTTGCCGCTCTGGTCGTAGATCGGGCCCTTGAACGGATTCAACTCGCCGGACTTGATCTTGGCTTCGGTCGCCTGCGCGAAGGCCTTCACGTCGTCGGGCATGTTGGTGTACGGCGCCATGACGACCTCGCCGTCCTTCATGCCGCTCCAGGTATCGGTCGACTTCCAGGTGCCGTCCATGACCTCCTTGACGCGCTCGATATAGTAGGGCGCCCAGTTGTCGACGATCGAGGTCAGCTGCGCATGCGGGCCGAAATTGATCATGTCCGAGGCCTGGCCGAACGCCTTGACGCCGCGCTGCTCGGCGGCCTGCATGGCGGCGGGGCTGTCGGTATGCTGGGAGATCACGTCGGCGCCCTGGTCGATCAGCGCCTTGGCGGCGTCCGCCTCCTTGGCCGGGTCGAACCAGGAATTCGCCCACACGATCTTCACCTTGATATCCGGGTTGACCGACTGCGCGCCGAGCATCAGCGCGTTGATGCCGGAAATCACTTCCGGGATCGGGAAGGAGGCGATGTAGCCGATCGTGCCGGTCTTCGACGTCTTCGCCGCGATCTGGCCGAGGATGTAGCGGCCCTCGTGGAACTTGGAATTATAGGTCGAGACGTTCTTGTCGCGCTTGTAGCCGGTGGCGTGCTCGAAGAACACTTTCGGGTTGCGCTTGGCCACCTTCAGCGTCGGCTCCATATAGCCGAAGGAGGTGGTGAAGATCAGCTTGTTGCCGGCGCGGGCGAGCTGCTCGATCACGCGCTCGGCGTCCGGGCCCTCCGGCACGTTCTCGACATAGGTCGTCTCGACCTTGTCGCCGAATTCCTTCTCCACCGCCTTGCGGCCCTGGTCGTGCTGGTAGGTCCAGCCGAAATCACCGACCGGGCCGATATAGACCCACGCCACCTTGAGCTTCTCGGCGGCCAGCGCCCCGGTGGCCGCGGCACCGGCAAGGCCGAGGCCCGCGGCGATGGCGACCGCCATTGAGATAATCTTGCGCATGAACGTCTCCGCTCCCATCATTCCGCGGCCGAAATCTTCTCACCGGCAGCGCGCGGCCGCACCACGCACCGGGCGGCCGCCAGCGCGGCCGATATGGCAGCCCGCTCAGCGATCGGGCACGAAGGGCACGCCCAGCGAGGCCGGAGCCCCCTGCCCGCGCTTCAGCGCCGATATCGCGACCAGCGCCACGATCGTCGCGAGATAGGGCAGTGCCGAGAGCAGTTGCGAGGGAATGCCGAGGCCGAAGCCCTGCACATGAAGCTGCAAGATCGATACCGCGCCGAACAGATAGGCGCCGGCGAGCAGCCAGAGCGGCTTCCAGGCGGAGAACACCACCAGCGCCAGCGCGATCCAGCCGCGCCCCGCGGTCATGTCGCTGGCCCAGAACGGGGTGTAGGCGAGCGAGAGATGCGCACCCGCCAGCCCGGCGCAGGCGCCGCCGAACATCACCGCCAGCGTGCGGATTCGGCGCACGGGGTGGCCGAGCGCATGCGCCGCGGCATGGCTCTCGCCCACCGCGCGCAGCACGAGGCCGACCCGCGTGCGGGCGAGGCCGTAGGTGACGGCGGCGAGCAGCACCAGCGAGGCGTAGACGAAGGCATCCTGCCCGAAGAGCATCTGCCCGATCACCGGCAGGTCGGTGAGGCCGGGCACCTTCAGCGCCGGCGCGCCGTCCAGCCGGGTGCCGACGAAGGGCGCGCCGATGAGGCCGGCGACGCCGAGCCCGAGTATGGTGGTGGCGAGGCCCGAGGCGACCTGGTTGGTGGCGAGCCAGATGGCGAGGCCGGCGAAGACCAGCGAGAGCGCCATGCCGGCCAGGATGGCGGCGAGCGTGCCCAGCAGCAGGCTTCCCGTGCCGTAGGCGGTGGCGTAGCCGACCGCCGCGCCGACGATCATCATGCCCTCGACGCCCAGATTGAGCGTGCCGGCGCGCTCCGCCACCAGTTCGCCCAGCGAGGCGAGGAGCAGCGTCGTCGCCGCCGCGACGATGCTGGCGAGCACGGCGCCGAGGATGGCGGCATCAAGCATGGCTCGTTCCCTCAACCCGGCGCACGCGATAGCGCACCATCACGTCGGCGGCGAGAATGGCGATCAGCAGCGTGCCCTGGAACACGCGGGTCACGTCGAACGGCAGGCGCATGGAAATCTGCGCCGCCTCGCCGCCAATATAGGTCAGCGCCAGCACGAGGCTCGCCACCACGATGCCGACCGGGTGCAGCCGGCCGAGCATGGCGGCGATGATGGCGGTGAAGCCGTAGCCCGGCGAGATGGAGGGCTGGAGATTGCCGATCGGCCCCGCAACTTCGATGATGCCGGCAAGGCCCGCCAGCGCGCCGGACACCGCGAACACGCCATAGGTCACGCGCCGCTCGTCGAAGCCGGCAAAGGCGGCCGCGCGCGGGGCGGAGCCGCCGATCTCGATCGAATAGCCCACGAGCGTGCGCCCGAGCACGAAGGTCGCCACGACAACGGCGACGAGCGCGAGAATGATGCCGCCATGCAGGCGCCCCTCGTCCATCAGCAGCGGCATCACGGCATTGGCGTCGAAGGTCACGCTCTGGGGGAAATTGAAGCCGTCCGGGTCCTTCCACGGGCCGCGCACGAGATAGTCGAGGCCGAGCTGGGCGACATAGACCAGCATCAGCGAGGTGAGGATTTCGCTGGAGCCGAAGCGTACGCGCAGGAAAGCCGGGATGAGCCCCCACAATGCCCCGCCCAGCGCCCCCATCACCAGCATGGCCGGCAGCACCCAGGGGCCGGCATCGGTTCCGTGGGTGACGAGCGCCAGCCAGGAGCCGACCACCGCGCCGGCCACATATTGCCCCTCCGCGCCGATGTTCCAGCGATTGGCGCGGTAGCAGAAGGCGAGGCCGGTGCCGATCATCAGCAGCGGGCCGGCCTTCACCACCAGTTCCTGCAGCGTGTAGGGATCGAGCAGCGGGCCGACGAAATAGATGCCGAAGGCGCGGATGGGGTCGTGGCCGAGCACCACGAACATGATCGCGCCGACGATGAGGGTGAACACCAGCGCCAGCAGCGGCGCCAGCGCCAGCCTGAGGCCGGAGACGTTCTCCTGCCGTTCGAGCCTAAGCGGCATGGGTGCCCTCCCCGGCAGCCTGCGCCCCACCCATGGCGAGGCCGATCGCCTCGCGCGAGGTTTCCGCCACCGGCACCGGCGCGGTGAGGCGGCCCTCGCTCATCACGGCGATGCGGTCGGTGAATTCGAGCAGCTCATCGAGATCCTGGCTGATCACCAGCACCGCGCAGCCCTCCGCCGCCTTCTGCCGCAGCGTGGTGCGGATGAAGGCCGCCGCGGCGGCGTCGACGCCCCAGGTCGGTTGATCCACGACGATCAGCACCGGCTCGCGCAGCACCTCGCGGCCGATGACGAATTTCTGCAGGTTGCCGCCGGACAGCCGCCGCGCCTTCGGGTCCTTGCCGCCGAAACGCACGTCGAAGCGCTTCACGATTTCCTGGAAACGGGCCAGCAGAGCCGAGCGGCGGATGATGCCCAGGCGCACGATCTCGCCGTCGCCATGGGTGGTCAGCAGCACGTTGTCGGACAGGCGCATGTCCGGCGCGGCCGCGTGGCCGAGCCGCTCCTCCGGCACGAAGCCGGCCTTGAGCGCGCGCCGTTCGGTCGGCCCGAGTCCGCCCGCCGCGACCTTGTCGATGATGATGGCTTCCTGGTCCACCACCGGCTTCTCGCCGGACAGCGCCTCGAACAGCGTGGTCTGCCCGTTGCCGGCGACACCGGCAATGCCGACGATCTCGCCGGCGCGGATTTCCAGATGGATGTCATGCAGCGCCGAGCCGCGCGAGCCGTCGCCGGCCACGTTGAGCTTGTTGACCAGCAGCCGCGGCTCGCCGAGGGCGTGCGTCACGGAGCGCGGCGTGCGCGGCACTTCGGCGCCAACCATCAGTCGGGCGAGGCTGGAGGCTGTCTCGGTCTTGGGATCCACCTCGGCGATGAACTTGCCGCCGCGCAGCACCGTGGCCCGGTGGCAGAGGCGGCGCACCTCGTCGAGCTTGTGGCTGATGAACAGCACCGCCCGGCCCTCGCCGGTCAGAAGGTCGACGGTGCGGAACAGGCTTTCCGATTCGTCGGGCGTGAGCACCGAGGTCGGTTCGTCCAGAATCAGCACGCGCGGGTTGCCGAGCAGGCAGCGCACGATCTCGACCCGCTGGCGCTCGCCCACCGAGAGTTCGCCGACCCGCCGGTAGGGCTCGACGGACAGGCCGTAGCGGTGCACGCAATCCTCGATCCGCGCCGCGAGCGTCGCGAGAGGTTCGTGACCGGCCAGCCCGAGTGCCACATTCTCGACCACGGTGAGCGCGTCGAACAGCGCGAAATGCTGGAACACCACGCCCACGCCCCGGGCGCGGGACGTGGCGGGGTCCGGGAAGACGATCGGGGCACCGTCATAGAGCAGCTCGCCCGAATCGGGCTGCAGCAGCCCGCACATCATCTTCACCAGCGTCGACTTGCCGGCGCCGTTCTCCCCGAGCAGCGCGTGCGTCTCCCCCGCGCGGATGGCGAGGCTGACGTGATCATTGGCAAGGAGGGCACCGAACCGCTTGGTGAGGCCGACCGCTTCCAGAAGCGAGGCCGGCAGCGCGTTCGCCGGGACGTTCTCAGCCATGGGGAGCACCCCGGACAGCGCGGCAGGACAAAGGGCTCAGCCGGGGCGACTTGCCTGAAATGGCGTGCGGCGCGCTGCTCATGCGGTCTCAGGGTACGGAGGGACAGGCGCAAAGCATGGCATGCTCCGTTGCCGGAGCAAGCCTAAAGTCTGGTCCATCCGGTCCGATTTCTGACGCGTTTTTCGCCAGAAGCCACATCCGGCTCAGGGCAGCAGAACCGTCGAGCCGGTGGTGCGCCGCCCTTCGAGGTCGCGATGCGCCTGCGCGGCGTCGGCGAGCTTGTAGCGCTGCTCGATGGTGATCTTCACCACGCCCGAGCCCACCGCGTCGAACAGGTCGTTGGCATTGGCGAGCAGCGCCTGCCGCGTCGCCACATGGGTGGCGAGGGTCGGCCGCGTCGCATAGAGCGAGCCCTTCTGCGACAGCGACAGCAGGCTGAAATTCTCGATCGCTCCCGAGGCATTGCCGAAGCTGGCGAACAGGCCGCGCGGGCGCAGGCAATCCAGCGAGGCGGGATAGGTCGCCTGCCCCACGCCGTCATAGACCACGTCGCACAGGCCGCCCTCGGTGATCTCCTTCACGCGGGCGGCGAAATCCTCTTCGCGGTAGTTGATCACGTAAGTGGCGCCGTTGGCACGGGCGAGTTCGCCCTTCTCGGCGGATCCGACCGTGCCGATGACCGTGGCGCCCAGATGCGCCGCCCACTGGCAGAGGATGAGCCCGACGCCGCCGGCCGCCGCATGCACGAGAAGGGTGTCGCCGGCCTTCACCGGATGGGTCTGGCGCAGCAGGTAGCGGGCGGTCATGCCCTTGAGCATCATTGCCGCCGCGGTCTCGTCGGAAATGGTCTTCGGCAGCTTGAGGATCTGCGCGGCGGAGACAAGGCGCTCGGTGCTGTAGGCGCCGAAGGCGGTGCCATAGGCGACGCGGTCGCCCGGTGCGAACTCGCTCACGCCCTCGCCGACCTCCAGCACGACGCCCGCCGCCTCGCTGCCGGGAATGAAGGGCAGCCCGTACGGCGCCTTGTAGAGGCCGCTGCGGAAATAGGTATCGACGAAATTGAGCCCGATGGCGGTGTGGCGCAGCTTCACCTCGCCGGGCCCCGGCGTGCCCACGGTGATGTCCTCGAAGCGCAGAACCTCGGGGCCGCCGAGCTGGTGGACACGTATGGCTGCAGGCATCGTCACTCTCCGGATGGTCCGGTCGGGGATGGGATAAGGCGGCGGATCCGGCAGCCGGCACTCGTACGGCGGCCGCCCACCGACAAGGCGAGCGCATGGCCGCACGCTCTGTCAGGTCGACGCCTTGCGACGGAAGGGAATGAGGCCGAACAGCAGGAAATAGAGGGCGCACAAGCCCAGACCCACCGTCACCCAGACCGGCGGCTTCAGCCCTTCCACCACGGCGGTGACGCCGAGCACCGCCCACAGCGCCAGCAGCGCGATGGTCACGAAGCGCAGCCGCACCACGCGGAAGGGATGCACGAACTTGATCGGCAGGAAGGTGGCCACCGACAGCCCGGCGATGATGAGGGCGATGACCCAGGAGTTCATCGGAATCAGGAAGAAATAGAACACGACGAGGTTCCACACGGCCGGAAAGCCCTGGAAATACAGGTCGTCGGTCTTCATCTCGGTATCGGCGAAATAGAGCGCGCTGGTGAGAAGGATCGCCGCGCTGGCGGGCACCGCCATCCAGGCCGGCATCAGCCCGCCCATGGCGACGGCGAAGGCCGGCACCAGCACGTAGGTGAGATAGTCGACGACGAGGTCGAGCGTCTCGCCGGACCAGCGCGGCAGTACTTCGCCCACCCGCGCCTTGCGGGCCATGCTGCCGTCGATGCCATCCACGAAGAGGGCCGCGCCGAGCCAGGCGAACATCAACGCCCAGTTGCCTTCGACCGCCGCGATCAGCGCCAGCAGCCCGCACACCGCGCCCGAGGCGGTGAACAGATGCACGGCAAAAGCGACCGTCTGCCGACGGGTCGGACGCTCGGCCAGCGCCTTGTCCACCAGCGATTTGGTCGTTACCGCCATGGCGTCTCCTCCCGCGGCCGGTCGCTTGCTCCGGTCGTCATTGCTTGGTTCATCGTCCTGCATATAGCACGTGCCCGCATTGATCCGCATTGCCAGACCATGCGGCCCTGCTTATCCCACACTTCAGCCTATGCTTATAACCAGTTTTGGTCCGCGGCGAAGGCGGAGCGCGTAACGATCATGCGGAGCGGCGCAATGACATCAGCAAACCCTGCCGGGGATACCAGCCTCGATACCGGCATCGCTACCGTCGCCGTCATCGGCGCGGGGGCGAGCGGACTCGTTGCCGCCCTCGCCTTCGCGGCCGCCGGCCTGAAGGTCGTGCTGGTGGCGCCGCGCCGCGCGCCGGACCCGCGGGCGACCGCGCTGATGGACGGCTCGGTGACGGCGCTGCGCACCCTTGGCGTGTGGGACCGGCTGCGCCCGGACGCCGCTCCGCTACGGGTGATGCGGCTGATCGACGGGACGCAGCGCCTGTTGCGGGCGCCCGAGGTCGATTTCCGCGCCGGCGAGCTGGGCCTGGAAGCCTTCGCCTGGAATCTGGAGAATGAGACACTTCTCGCCGCGCTCGACGCGGCGGTGGCCGACGTACCCGCCATCGAGCGGGTGCAGGCGAGCCTCCTGCGCGTCACCGATGCGGGCGATTCCGTCCGGCTCGAACTCGACGACGGGCGCGCCTTGGCGGTGGCGCTGGTGGCGGCCGCGGACGGGCGTCATTCGCCTTGCCGGCAGGCGGCGGGCATCGAGCTGCGCGCGCATGATTACCCGCAAGTGGCGGTCACCGCCACGCTCGCCCATACGCGCCCCCATGGCGAGGTGTCGACCGAGTTCCACACGGAAACCGGCCCGTTCACGCTGGTTCCGCTGCCGGGCAACCGCTCCAGCATCGTCTGCGTGGTGTCGCCGCGCGAGGCGCAGGAGCTGATGGCGCTCGACGAAGCGGGCTTCGCGCGGGTCATGGAGCGCAAGGCGCGCTCGGTGCTCGGCGCCATGCGGCTTGATTCGCCGCGCGGCGCCTTTCCGCTCGGCGCGCGCACCGCGACGCGCTTTGCCAAGGGCCGCATAGCGCTCATCGGCGAGGCCGCGCACATCATCCCGCCGATTG
Organism: Ancylobacter tetraedralis; assembly: GCF_014195655.1. Taxonomy (GTDB): domain Bacteria; phylum Pseudomonadota; class Alphaproteobacteria; order Rhizobiales; family Xanthobacteraceae; genus Ancylobacter; species Ancylobacter tetraedralis. The sequence continues at coordinate 229,134 of NZ_JACICD010000007.1, read as the reverse complement.
GCGCGCAGGGGCTTAATCTTGGCATACGCGACGCGGCGACGCTGGCCGAACTGGCGGGTGCGGCGGCGAAGGCGGGCGCGGATATTGGCGGGCCGGAGGTGAGCGAAGCCTATGAGCGACGGCGCCGTGCGGATGTGGAGAGCCGCAGCTTCGCGGTCGACCTGTTCAACCGCTCGCTGCTTACCGGCTTTCTCCCGGTTGCCGGCATGCGTGGGCTCGGCCTGTGGCTGCTCGGCCGCTCGCCGCTGCTGCGCCGCGCCGTGATGCGCCAGGGCGTGGGCCCGACCCGCGACCTGCCG
>NZ_JACICD010000007.1:0-228738 GCF_014195655.1 Ancylobacter tetraedralis | reverse complement strand
CCGGCATGCGTGGGCTCGGCCTGTGGCTGCTCGGCCGCTCGCCGCTGCTGCGCCGCGCCGTGATGCGCCAGGGCGTGGGCCCGACCCGCGACCTGCCGCGCCTCGTGGCAGGCAAGCCGCTCTAACGCGCGTTCCGCGAAAGTCGGTCGACCGTCGCGTTTCGAAAAACCATCCGCCGGGTGAACCGCGCGTCAGCGCCAGGCGAGCGGCAGCATGTCGTGCTGGAGCACATAGAGCATGAGCGTCACGGTCAGCACCGAGACGACCGTGCCGATGAGCACGCCACCGGACGCGCCCTCGACATAAGTGTCGTACTGCTTGGCCATGATGAAGGCGTTGAGCGCCGGCGGCAGGCAGGCCATCAACACCGCCGTGGCGATCCATACGGGATCGAAGCCGCCGACCGTCGTCAGCACCAGCCAGACCAGCCCGGGATGCACCACGAGCTTGATGAAGAGCAGCGCCGGCACCTCGCTCGCCATGCGGTTCATCGGCCGCAGCGCTACCGAGACGCCGAGCGTGAACAGCGCGCAGGGCGCGGCGGCGTTGCGCAGGAATTCCAGCGTCTTCTCGATCGCCGCCGGCGGGTGGAACTCGATATAGGCGGCGAACACGCCGAGAAAGGTGGCCACATTGAACGGATGCGTCACCACCCGGCGGACCACAAGCCACGCGGTGGCCCCCAGGCTGTGCCGGTCGCGCCCGCCGATCGCCATCAGGATCGGCACGATGGTGAAGAAGAACAGGCTGTCGAACACGAAGATCAGCGCGGTGGGCACCGATGCCCCCGCTCCCAGCGCGCCGAGCGTCAGGCCGGGGCCCATGTAGCCGACATTGGCATAGGAGCCGAGAATCGCGGCAATCGTCGCCTCCGGCAGGTTGCCGCGACGGAGCCACAGGCCGACGGCGAGCGAGAGCGCGAAGCAGGTCGCAGTCGATAGCGTGGTGGCGGCGATGAAACGGCCATTGGTCAGTTCGTGGAACGGCGTGCGCGCCACCAGCGAGAAGAACAGCGCCGGCAGGGCGACATAGATGATGAAGAAGCTGAGCCAGGCGAGCCCGCTCTCGGGGATGCGCGCGAACCGGCCGCAGCCGAGGCCGAGGAAAATGACTCCGAAAAACGGAAGCGCTAGCGCCAGGACGTCGGCCATGGCGCTTGGCTACCGAGTTACCCCGGAACGGTCAATTGCTGTTTGAAAGGCGGCGCAGGGCACGCTCGTTGCATGATCATTGGGCATGGGCGCAGAACGGGCTGCCCAGTTGACAGGCCCCCACACGACCCGTACGGGTCGCGCCACAGGAAAGGCGGACGGGATGATGAAGGAGCGGCAGGCGAAATATCGTATCGGGCAGGTTGTCCGCCATCGCCACTATTCCTTCCGCGGCGTGGTGTTCGACGTCGACCCCGAATTCTCGAACACCGACGAGTGGTGGGAATCGATCCCCGAAAACATCCGCCCGTCCACCAAGGACCAGCCCTTCTACCATCTGCTCGCCGAGAACGCGGAGACGGAATACGTCGCCTATGTCTCCGAGCAGAATCTCGAACTCGACACCTCGGGCGAGCCGGTGCGCCATCCGCAGGTCGAGGAGATGCTGGTGGCGGATGGCGATGGCGGCTGGCGCGTGCGCAGCGAACGGCTGCAATAGGTCCGCCCGCCAAGGGCCGACGGAACAAGCGAGCCACTGGCCCAAAACGCGAATCGACTGCCGCAAAATGAAAACGCCCGGCCTGCTGGCCGGGCGTTCGCGCTCATGAACCTATGGGCAGCGCAAAGCTCACTGCGCGGGCTGGGCGCCCTTGAGCTTCTCGGCGCCGAGCTTCTCGAGGCCGGCCTTGGTCTGCTGCTCGCGGGCCTCGGCCTCGGACTTCACCTGGTCCTGGCGGGCCTTGACCTGGTCCTGGATCTTCTTGACCTGCTCGTCGAACACCTTCGGGTCGGTCTGCGGGCCGTCATAGATCTTGGCGAAGTCGCCGAGGCCGATCGGGTAGCTGATGATGCGGCCGACCGCGTTGGCCACCTGAAGCGTCAGGCCGGGCGCCTTCTTCATGCGGTCGATGAAGCCCTGGTCGACCTGGATGTCGCCGCGGCAAACCTGCTGGTCGCACATGATGAAGGTGCCGAGCACGGGCTGCTCGTTGGCGAGCGCAACGCGGAAGCCGTTGCGCAGCAGGAGGCCGGTCGGGAAGGAGACGATGAACGCCTTCTTCGGGTCGTCCTTGATCTCGAAAATGCCGAAGCGGACGAGGAACTGCCCGGTATCGGTGATGATGGTCTGCTCCATGTTGCAGACCTCTTTCTTGATCGACGGCTCTTCCTGGCAGCGCTTCACCCACGGGATCGGAATCGCCGGGATCTGCGGCGCGGCGGCCTGCGGCTGGCCGGCGGGGGCCGCCGGCTGGGCCTGGGCGGGCGCCGGGGCGTTGGCTGCCGGCTTGGTCTGGGCGGTTTTCGCCGGAGCAGCGGGCTTCGCGGGCTGGGCGGGCTGCTGAGACTGGGCGTAGGCGGCGGTGCCGGTGAGCGCCAGCACCAGAACGGCGCCAGCCACATTGCGCGCGAGTGTCGAGCGTTTGATCATATCTTATTCCTGTCGTTCGGCCCGCAACGGGATTGAAGTTGACGGACGTCTCGACGCCAGCGTGGGGACACGGGTTGTCTCGGGTCCAATTGAGGCGAGACAGTGACCCGTAGCCATGTGCGGACATCCGTTCGTGCTAGACATGCTGACGTAAGCGCGAGTCGAATCTGTGGTGGCCAAGGAGCGGAAGCGTGTCCGATATCACCCGACGCGCCTTCCTGTGCAATGGCTCAATTGCCGGCGCGGGCCTGCTCATGAGCGGTTCCGCGCGTTCCCAGGTTGTCGCGACATCCCTGCCCGCACCTCTCGCGGGCCCGCAGCACGGGCTTGCGATGCACGGCAGGCCGCTCTACCCGCCCGATTTCACCCATTATGCCAGTGTCAACCCGCAGGCGCCACAAGGCGGGCGGCTGGTTCAGGGTGTGGTCGGCAGCTTCGATAGCCTGAACCCCTTCATCGTGCGCGGCACGGTCCCGCCCATCATCGGCTGGAACGTTGTCGAGGCCCTCATGGCGCGCTCGCCGGACGAGGCGTTCACCTGCTACGGCCTGATCGCCCGCACGGTGGAGACCGACGAGGCACGCCGCTTCGTCGCCTTCACCCTCGATCCGCGCGCCCGCTTCTCCGACGGCACCCCGGTGACGGCGGAGGACGTGCTGTTCTCCTTCAACCTGCTGCGCGCCAAGGGCCGGCCCAACCATCGCACCTATTACGGCAAGGTGGCGCGGGCCGAGGTGACGGGGCCGCTGTCGATCCGCTTCGATTTCGCGGGGGAGGACCGCGAACTGCCCCTCATCCTCGCGCTGATGCCCGTGCTGGCCCGCCACGCGACCGACGAGGTGAGGTTCGACCAGACCAGCTTCACACCACCGCTCGGCAGCGGGCCCTACACGGCCGTGGAGGTGAAGCCGGGCGAGAGCGTGACGCTGGCGCGCAACCCCGCCTATTGGGGCCGCGACCTGCCGGTCAATCACGGCAATTTCAATGTCGACACGCTGCGCTATGATTTCTACCGCGACGTGAACGGCCAGTTCGAGGCGTTCAAGCGCGGGCTCTACGACATCCGCTTCGAGACCGATCCCGGCCGCTGGAAGACCGGCTATGACATTCCCGCCGTGCGCGACGGACGGATCCTCACCGAGGAGGTCGGCAACGGGCGGCCGAAGGCCTATTCGGCCCTGCTGTTCAACATGCGGCGCGAGATCTTCGCCGATGTGCGGGTGCGTGCGGCGATGGTGGAACTGTTCGATGCCGAATGGGCCAACCAGAACCTCTATTTCGGCCTTTTCCGGCGCAATGGCAGCTTCTATGACGCTTCCGAGCTTTCCGCGCTGGGCCGTCCGGCGGAACCGCGCGAGCGTGAACTGCTCGCCCCGTTCACGGATGCCGTGCTGCCCGCTGTGATGGACGGCACGTGGCGCCCGCCGGCCTCCGACGGTTCGGGGCGCGACCGGGGGCAACTCAAGCGGGCGCTGGACCTGTTCACCGAGGCCGGCTGGCAGTTGCGCCGGGGCACGCTGATGGACCCGCGCGGCCGGCCCTTCGCGCCGGAGGTTCTGGTCGGCACCAAGGACCAGGAGCGCCTCGCCCTCGCCTATCAGAGCATGCTGCGCCGGGCCGGCGTCGGGCTGAACATACGCCTCGTGGACAATGTGCAGTTCGAGAGCCGCAAGCGCAGCTACGATTACGACATGGTGCCCTATATCTGGAGCCAGTCCCTCTCGCCCGGCAACGAACAGGCCTTCTATTTCGGCTCGGAGGCCGCCGACACGCCTGGCACGCGAAATTTCATGGGGCTGAAGAGCCCGGCGGCGGATGCGATGATCGCGGCGCTGCTGGCGGAGCGCGAGCGCGCCGGCTTCGTCGCGGCGGTGCGCGCGCTGGACCGGGTGCTGATCTCCGCCCGCTTCTCGCTGCCGCTGTTCTACACACCGGGCGACTGGATCGCCCGGTGGCGGCGGATCGAGCGGCCGAAGGACGTTTCGCTCAACGGCACGCTGGCCGAAAGCTGGTGGCGCGTGCCGGGCAGCTGAGCCCCGCCTTGCGCGCGCGGCATGACCTGGGGCGCGGCATGACCTGGGGGATGGGAGGAATGAGGAAAGCGGGCCACGGCGCGCCGGTTTCGTTGACCCTCGTTGACCCTCTTGGCATGAAGGACTGGACAGCCTCGCCGGAAAAGGTTCCTTAAGGGCGGCTGGAGCGCCCCCGCCTCAAGGCAGGGCGGCGTGCGGCCAGCCTCGCGATGATGTGGAGTTCGCCCATGCGTTACGCTGCGCTTTTCGTGATCGGGCTCTGCGCCGCCGGCGCGGTTCCCGCGAGCGCCCAGCAGTCGATCACCGTCCATCCCAATGCCCAGCCGCAGCCCGGCGGTGAGGGCGGGGTGGAGATCAAGATCCCGACGATCAACAACCCGAACTATCTCGATTACGGCCCGTTGCCGGATAATCCGGGCGCCGACAAGAGCCAGGACTACATGAATCAGGCCGGCGGCGACCTGCCCGACTTCTCCGGCCCCGGCTCGGACAATGATGCCGACGTCCTCCCCGACAGCGACGGCGCCTATGACGGGCCGATCTCCGGCACGCCGTTCTGAGGCCTCCCGCGCTCCCTTGCGTGAACGATCCCGGAACGGCCCGCCGGCCGTCCGGGATGACGTTCCGCCGGGATATCAGGCCGCCCGGGCGCCCTGCTCGGCGATTTTCGCCAGCTCCCGCAGGATCTGCGTCGTGCCCTTGAGGCGCGCATTGGCGTCCGGCCAGTCTTCCGAGAACACAACCTTGCCGTCCGGCCGCATCTTCGCCACCACATGCGGCTTGCCGACATAGGCGATGAAGCCCGCCGGGTTGGGGAAGCGCCCGTCGCGGAAGGTGAGCACCGCCCCGCGCGGGCCGGCATCGACCTTCTCCACATTGGCGCGGCGGCAGAACGCCTTGATCCGCACCAGCTTGAGCAATTGGTCGACCTCCTCGGGCGAGGGCCCGAAGCGGTCCACCAGCTCGGCGCCGATCGACTCGATCTCCGCCTCGGTCTCCAGATCCGCCAGCCGGCGGTAGAGGCTGAGCCGCACATGCAGGTCGGCGACATAGTCTTCCGGGATCAGCACCGGCGTGCCGATGGAAATCTGCGGCGACCACTTGTCGGCCACCGGCGCGGTGATGCCCGCCTTGAGGTTGGCGATCGCCTCCTCCAGCATCTCCTGGTAAAGCTCGTAGCCGACTTCCTTGATGTGGCCCGACTGCTCGTCGCCGAGCAGGTTGCCGGCGCCGCGAATGTCGAGATCGTGGCTGGCCAGCTGGAAGCCGGCGCCCAGCGTATCGAGCGACTGCAGCACCTTGAGGCGGCGCTCGGCCTGCGTGGTCAGCGCCTTCTCGGTGGGCAGGGTGAAGATGGCGTAGGCGCGCGTCTTCGAGCGGCCGACGCGCCCGCGCAGCTGGTAGAGCTGGGCGAGGCCGAACATGTCGGCGCGATGGATGATCAGCGTGTTGGCGGTCGGGATATCGAGGCCCGATTCCACGATGGTGGTGGAGAGCAGCACGTCGAACTGCCCGTCATAGAAGGCGGACATGATCTCTTCCAGCTGCGACGCCGCCATCTGGCCGTGCGCCACCGCCACCTTCACCTCGGGCACCTGCTTGTCGAGGAAGTCCTTCACCTCGCCAAGGTCCTCGATGCGCGGGCACACGTAGAAGCTCTGCCCGCCACGATAGCGCTCGCGCAGCAGCGCCTCGCGCACGATCAAGGGATCGAACGGGGTAACGAAGCTGCGCACCAACAGCCGGTCGACCGGGGGCGAAGCGATGATGGACAGCTCGCGCACGCCCGTCATGGCCAGTTGCAGCGTGCGCGGAATCGGGGTGGCGGTCAGGGTGAGCACGTGCACATCGGCGCGCAGCTGCTTCAGCTTCTCCTTGTGGGCGACGCCGAAATGCTGCTCCTCGTCGACGATGACGAGGCCCAGATCCTTGAACGCGATCGACTTGCCGAGCAGCGCGTGGGTGCCGACCACGATGTCGACCGTGCCGTCCGCCAGCCCCTTCTTGGTGTCGGAAAGCTCCTTGCCCGTCACCAGCCGCGAGGCCTGCCGCACCACGACCGGCAGTTCCTTGAAGCGCGCGGAGAAGGTGCGGAAGTGCTGGCGCGCGAGCAGCGTGGTGGGCACCACCACGGCCACCTGCTTGCCGTTCAGCGCCACCGCGAAGGCGGCGCGCAGGGCCACCTCGGTCTTGCCGAAGCCGACATCGCCGCACACCAGCCGGTCCATCGGGTGGCCGGAGCCGAGATCCTCGAACACCGCCTCGATGGCGGCTTCCTGGTCTTCGGTCTCCTCATAGGGGAAGCGGGCGCGGAATTCGTCATAGATGCCGGTCGCGGGCACAAGGCGCGGCGCCTCGTGCAGCTGACGCTGCGCGGCGATCTTGATCAGCTCGGCCGCCATCTCGCGGATGCGGCTCTTCATCCGCGCCTTGCGCGCCTGCCAGCCGCCGCCGCCCAGCCGGTCCAACTGCGCCTCGGTGTCTTCCGAGCCGTAGCGCGACAGCAGTTCGAGGTTCTCCACCGGCAGGAAGAGCTTGGAGCCCTCCGCATAGTGGATTTCGAGGCAGTCGTGCGGCGCGCCCATCGCCTCGATGGTCTTCAGCCCGACGAAGCGGCCGATACCGTGGTCGACATGCACGACGAGATCGCCGGCGGTGAGCGAGGTGAGTTCGGCGATGACATCCTGCGGCCGGCGCGCCTTGCGCTTGGGGCGCACGAGGCGGTCGCCGAGAATGTCCTGCTCGCCGATCACCGCGAGCTGGTCGGTCTCGAAGCCGCTCTCGATGCCCAGCACGCCGAGGGCGATGACGCCCTTGGGCAGCGCCTCCGCGGCGTCGCGCGTGCCCACCGTCTGCGTGCCCTTCAGCCCGTGGTCGGCCAGCACCGTGGCGAGGCGATCGCGCGAACCGTCCGACCACGCGGCGAGAATGGTGCGCTTCTTCCGGGCCGTATCGCGCAGATAGTCGGCGGCGATCTGGAACAGCGCGGCGTCGGGATCCGCCCGCTCGGGCGCGAAGGAGCGCGCGGGGCGGCCGTCGAGGTCGAGCACGTCCTTCGATTCGGGCAGCGCGAAGGCGCTCAGCGCGATGTTGGCCGCCGTGCCGCGCCGGCGCTCCCATTCCTCGGCGGTGAGGTAGAGCGCGTTGGGCGGCAGCGGCTTGTAGGGCGAGGCGCCGCCGCCATGCTCCAGCCCGTGGCGGCGGGCGTCGTAATAGTCGGCGATCTGGTCGAGCCGGGAGGTGGCCGCCTCCCCGCCCTGCGCTTCCATGACGATGGGCGCATCGGGCGCGTAGTCGAACAGCGTGTCGAGCCCCTCATGGAACAGCGGCAGCCAGTGTTCCATGCCGGGATAGCGCCGGCCCTCGCTCACGGCTTCATAGAGCAGGTCGCCGCGCTGGGCCGCGCCGAACTGGGCGATATAGGCCATGCGGAAGCGGCGCATGGTCTCGGTGGTGAGCTGCAACTCGCTCATCGGCACCAGGTCGAGCGCGCGCAGCTGCATGGCTGTGCGCTGGGTCTCGGGGTCGAAGGAGCGGATCGATTCCAGCGTGTCACCGAAGAAGTCCAGCCGCACCGGCGCCGCCAGTCCCGGCGGGAACAGGTCGACAATGCCGCCGCGCACGGCATATTCGCCGGTGTCGCGCACGGTCGAATTGCGCATGAAGCCGTTCACCTCGGCCCAGGCCACCACCTCGTCGAGCGAGAGCGCATTGCCCGGCGCCGCCGAGAAAGACTGCGTCGCCACCATCTGGCGCCGCGGCACGCGCTGCAGTACCGCGTTGACCGTGGTCAGCACGATGGAGCCGGCCGCACGGCCCTTCACGCGGGCAAGGCGGGCCAGCGTCGTCATGCGGCGGGCGACGATGTCGCCATGCGGCGAGGCGCGATCATAGGGCTGGCAGTCCCAGGCCGGGAATGGCAGCACCTCGACGCCGGGCGCGAAGAAGGACAGCGCGCGCTCCAGTTCGCCCATGCGCTCGCCATCGCGGCAGATGACGATGAGCGTCGGCCAGGGGGCATCCTCGCGGGCGGCCAACGCGCGCGCGAGGTCGGCCACGACCAGCCCTTCCATGCCGCCCGGCACATTGGCGAGCGTGAGGGTGCGGCCCGGCGCGAGGCGGGTGGAGAGGGTGGAGAGCGGCGTCTTCATGCGTGCGGGGTCTTCATATCTCGGGAACGCCCTCACCCGACAGGTGGAACTGCCGGAAGCGGTGGAAAACGGGTGTGTCGAAACCGGGCTCCGGCGTGCCGCTGCCGAGCCAGCCGAACAGGTCCGGGTCCTCCACCTCGATCAGCAATTCGAAGTCGGCGACGTCCGGCTCGCTGAGCGTGGGCAGGTGCGCGTCGGCGAAACGCCCCATCAGCAGATCCATCTCGCGCGTGCCGCGATGCCAGGCGCGAAACAGGATGCGGCGGCGGCGGGGATCCAGCCCCGCGCTGGAAAGGGTGGTTCCGGTCATCTGTGCTCGCTGCTCGTGCCTCAAGGCCGGGAAAGAGCGAGTGTTTAGCGCGCCCCGCCCGCTCTGTCAGGTAGGCATTGGGCGATGGCGTGCGTTCATCTGATCGTGGCAATGCAAAAGAGCTTCCCCCGGATCCCGGAGGAGCGCTTTGCCTCTCGCGTCGAGGGTCCGGGAAACGAGGTCCTCCGCTTCCCGGACATGCTGCCCGTGGTGCAGCGCCGATCCGCCATCCCGCGCACGAGTCTTCAGCCGACGACATCCCCTGCCGAGCGTCATCGCCGCATTGCAGAGGGCGCCGCCTTCGTCCACCTTCCCCGATCATGCGGCCGGACATTCTCAATTCCTATTTCGCCCCGATCACGGGCCTGCCGGGCATCGGCCCGAAGCTCGCCAAGTCGTTCAACCGCCTGCTCGGGCGGGAGGACGGCGCGCGGGTGCTCGACCTGCTCCTGCATCTGCCGGCCTCCACCATCGACCGGCGGGCCCGCCCCACGCTTGCCGAGGTGGTGCCCGATACGGTGGTGACGCTGGAAATCCATGTCGACCGCCACGCGCCGACCCCGCCCGGCTCGCGCGCGCCCTATCGCGTCTATGCCCATGACGCGACCGGCGACATCGTGCTGGCCTTCTTCAAGGCCGATCGCAGCTGGATGGAGCGCCTGCTCCCCGTCGGCGAGACGCGCTGGATATCGGGCACCGTCACGCTTTATGACGGCATGCTGCAGATGACCCATCCCGACCGGGTGGTGGATGCCGCCGGGCTGGCCAAGCTGCCGCCGATCGAGCCGGTCTACCCGCTGGTGGAGGGGCTCGGCCACGGCCATGTGCGCCGCGCGGTCGAGGCGGCGCTGGCCCACACCGGCGACCTGCCGGAATGGCAGGGCGGCGAGCCGACTTATGGCTTCCATGCCGCCCTCGCCAAGGTGCACCAGCCGCACGATTCGCAGGACGCCGCGCCCGAGGGCCCGGCCTGGCGCCGCCTCGCCTATGACGAACTGCTGGCCGGGCAATTGGCGCTGGCGCTGGTGCGGGCGCGCACCACACGGCAGGTCGGCCGCCCCAGCCTCGGCGATGGCCGGCTGACGCGCGCGATCCTCGCCGCCCTGCCCTTCTCGCTCACCGGCTCGCAGAACGAGGCGCTGGCGGCGATCCGCGCCGATCTCGCCTCGAATGACCGCATGCTCCGCCTGCTGCAGGGCGATGTCGGCTCCGGCAAGACCGTGGTGGCGCTGCTTGCCGCGGGCACGGTGATCGAGGCCGGCCGGCAGGCGGCCCTGATGGCGCCGACGGAAATCCTCGCCCGCCAGCACATGAAGACCATCGCCCCCCTCGCGCAGGCCGCCGGGCTCACGGTCGCGCTGCTCACCGGGCGGGAGAAGGGGCGCGCCCGTGACGCCCTTCTCGCCGCGCTGGCTGCGGGCGAGGTCGATCTCGTCATCGGCACGCATGCGCTGTTCCAGGAGGGGGTGCGCTTTGACGATCTCGCGCTCGCCATCGTCGACGAACAGCACCGTTTCGGTGTGCACCAGCGGCTGGCGCTGGCCTCCAAGGGCGAGGCGGTCGACGTGCTGGTGATGACGGCGACGCCGATCCCGCGCACGCTGGTACTCACCTATTTCGGTGACATGGATTCCAGCGAGCTGCGCGAGAAGCCAGCGGGGCGCAAGCCGATCGACACCCGCGCCATTCCTTCCGACCGGATCGACGACGTGGTGGCCCGGCTCGGCGTGGCGCTGGCCGAGGGACGCCGCGCCTACTGGATCTGCCCGCTCGTGGAAGAATCCGAGACCTCCGACCTCGCCGCCGCCGAGGCGCGCTTTGCCGAGCTGGCGATGCATTTCGGCGACAAGGTCGGCCTCGTGCACGGCAAGATGAAGGGCGCCGGGAAGGATGCCGCCATGGCCGCCTTCGCGGCCGGCCAGACGCAGCTATTGGTGGCGACCACGGTGGTCGAGGTCGGCGTCGACGTGCCGGAGGCCAGCATCATCGTCATCGAGCATGCCGAGCGCTTCGGCCTCGCGCAGCTGCACCAGCTGCGGGGGCGTGTCGGCCGGGGCGATGCCGCCTCGACGTGCCTGCTGCTCTACCGCCGCCCGCTCGGCGAGATCGCCCGCCAGCGGCTGGAGGCTCTGCGCCAGTCCGAGGACGGCTTCTTCCTCGCCGAGGAGGATCTGAGGCTGCGCGGCGAGGGCGACGTGCTGGGCACCCGGCAGAGCGGCTTCCCCGGCTTCCGCCTCGCCCGGCTCGATGTCCATGGCGATCTTCTCACCCGCGCCCGCGAGGAAGCAGCAGACGTCGTTCGGAACGATTCCGATCTTGTCGGGGAGCGTGGAGCCGCGCTTCGGGTTTTGCTACACATCTTCGAGCGTGATGTTGCCGTGAAGCTCCTGAGTGCCGGATGATGATGGCGTGACAACGATGGAAGGACTTTCCCCCACGGCTCAGATGGACCCACAAGACGACCGGCGGTCGGCCGAATATTCCGTTAGGTCACCTGTGCGTTGGGCGATGTTTGCGCTCGGCTGGGTGTGCGTCGGCCTCGGCATTCTCGGCATCATCCTGCCGGGCCTGCCGGGCACCGTGTTCCTGATCGTCGCCGCCTGGCTGTTCTCGCGCTCTTCCCCGCGTTTCGAGAACTGGCTGCTCACCCATCCGCGCCTCGGCCCCTCCGTCGTCGCCTGGCGGCAAAACGGCGCGGTGCCGCGCTGGGCGCAGTTCGTGGCCACGGGCAGCATGGCGGCGAGCTTCGGCGTGCTGGTGCTCATCGGCCTGTCGACGCCGGTGCTCGGCATGATCGGCGCCACTTTCCTTGCGGTGTCCGCCTATCTGCTCACGCGGCCGACCCGGTGACGGCGAAGCCGGTCGGCCTCATCCTCGCCGGGGGCCTGTCGCGGCGCATGGGCGGCGGCGACAAGACGCTGCGCCCGCTCGGCGGCGCCACGGTGCTCGCCCGCATCCAGCACCGCATCGGCCCGCAGGTGGATGCGCTGCTGCTCAACGCCAACGGCCCGGCGGCGCGCTTCGGCCTCGACCTGCCGCTCGTGCCGGACGGCCTGCCGGACACGCCCGGCCCGCTGGCCGGAATCCTCGCCGGGCTCGACCATGTGGCCGCACACATGCCGCAGGCCCGGCACCTGCTCACCGTGCCGGCCGACTGCCCGTTTCTCCCCGTCGACCTCGTGGCGCAGTTGGCGGCGGCGGCAGGCGAGAACGGCATGGCCTGCGCGGCGTCCGGAGGGCGGGCGCACGGCGTGATCGGGCTATGGAATATCGCGGCGCGTGGGGCCTTGCGGCAGCTTCTGGTCGCGGAGGGCCTGCGCCGGGTGGATGCGTGGCTGGCGCGCGCCGAGGCCGTGGCCGTCGACTGGCCGGTCGTGCCCTATGATCCGTTTATCAACCTCAACACGCCGGAGGATTTCGCGGCAGCCGAGCAGATCCTGCAGGCTTATCCCGCCGCGTGATCGGCGACGCGCCATTCGATGCGGTCGAGCCTCACCGCCTGACGCTCGACCGCATCGGCCACCGCCTGCGCATCGTTCAGGTCGATCACGGGCAGCGTCACCTGCGGCAGCGGGCTGTCCGAGGCGATCGCCACGATATGAGGGTCGTCGGGGTGGATGAACGGCTTGCCGACCTCGGCGCGATGGATCTCGATCTTGGGATGATGGTCGCGCTTGAAGCCTTCCACCAGCACGAGATCGACCGGGGCGAGATGGCCGAGCAGTTCCGGCAGTTCCGGCTCCGGCGCGCCGCGCAGTTCGTGCATCAGCGCCCAGCGATTGGCGGACGCGACCAGCACCTCGCGGGCGCCGACGACGCGGTGGGTGTGGGAATCCTTGCCCGGCGTATCGACATCGAAATTGTGATGCGCGTGCTTGATGGTGGAGACGGTGAGCCCCCGCGCCACCAGCACCGGAATCAGCCGCGCCAGCAGCGTGGTCTTGCCGGCGCCACTCCAGCCCGCAAAGCCGATCAGCCGCATGTCATTCTCCCCGTGTCTTCCCCGCCAGTTCGTGCGGCGGGGGCGGCAAGTCAAGGCGGGCATCGCCATGACGCCATCGGCACGGTCGATGAAGCCTCAACACCGCGCGCCTTCTTTGCAGTTGCCGAACGCGCGGACATGCCCGACATCGGTGTCGGCCCGCAGCGAGAAACGGGGAGCGAAATGAACGAGAGCAGCGGGGAACGGCCGACCCTGCCCGGCGACATCGTCCGGCTGGACCTGCGGGGGCTCAAATGCCCCCTGCCCGCGCTGCACACAGGCCGGGCGCTGGAACGCGCCACGCCCGGAACGCGTCTTCGTGTCGAATGCACCGACCCGATGGCGGTGATCGACATTCCCCATCTGGTGCACCAGACCGGCCATGTGCTCGAAGCGCAGGAAACCGCGACGCTGCCGCTGGTGTTCCATATCCGCAAGGCCGGCCCGTAGGCGGGCGGTTCACGCGCCGTCGCGCCAGTCGAACGGCAGCGGCGCTTCGCGGAAGGCGAAGCGGTCGAGATGGCGGGCGACGACATCCTTCATCCGCTCCAGCACCGGCGCATCCGGCGCCTCGATGCGCAGGTCCAGCGCACCGGGCAGGGCCCGCATATGCACCCGCGCGCCCTCCGGCAGCGTCACCTGCCCCTGCTCGGGCGTGAACGCGACCTCCAGCTTGTGCGCCCAGTGCTTGCACAATTGCTGCAGGTAGCGGCTGCCATGAAGAGTGGGCACTTCGGCCTGTGTGACGGGCATAGCAATTCCTCGAAACAACCCCCGGGGGGCGTGCGGGAAGGTAGCCCGGCGCGCGGGGGATGGTGGACAAAATCCCGTGCGCAGGGCTCATGGTGGCCACCTTGTATCGCGCCTCGGGGAGCGGAATGAAACTCTCACGCCGTGCCTTTGCCCTCGCCCTGCTGATCGCCGCCGCCGGCCTCGCCTCTCCGGTCGAGGCCCAGCAGAGCCTGACGCGCCCGCCCTGGGCCAGTGCCCCGCCCACCGCGAAGGGCAACGCGCCGCTGCCGACCCGCGCCGATACCCATGTCTATCTCCTGCGCGGTCTGTTCGGCGTGTTCTCGCTCGGCCTGGACAAGCTCGCGCAGGAACTCGTCGCGCGCGGCTATACCGCGGAAATCCAAAACTGGGACGACGCCGAGACGGTGATCCAGCAGGTCACCGCGCGGGCGTCGGGCGGGCACACCGGCCCGGTGGTCCTCATCGGCCACTCGCTCGGCGCAAATGCGGTCATCGAGGTGGCGACCGCCGTGTCGGCGCGCGGCGTGCCCATCGTGCTCGGCGTGACCTTCGATGCCACAGAACCGGGGCCGGTGCCGGACAATGTCGCGGTGTTCATCAACTTCTGGGCGAAGGACGGCTTCGGCCGCCCCGTTCAGGCGGTGCCGGGCTATGGCGGCCAGCTGGAGAATTTCGATCTCTCCGAGGTGCCGGACATCAGCCACACCAGCATCGACACGATGGACAGGTTCCACCAGTTCGTCATCACGACGCTGGATTCGATGACGCGGCACTGAGCGGACACGGATCAGCGCCTGGCGCGTGCGGGCCCCATGATCAGCGGCGTGCCGCAACTGGGCGGGAAGCAGTCGGGTAACGTGACCTGCGCCGCCGAACCTTGCGGCGCCGGGCCGGGGGGCGGCTTTCGAACGCCGGTGCGGGGCGCGGGACGGGAGGTTGCGGTGGACGTGCCGGCCGAGAGATAGGGGGTGGAGCCACTTCCCCCGGTGGAGCCGCCCGCATTCTGGGCGAGCCCCGTGCCGGATGCCAGCGCCATCACCATCGCGCCCGCCCACAGCCCAGCCACAATCCTGGCATTCATGGCCCCCTCCACCGATGGTTACTCTAACGTCGCGGCGGCCTGAAAAGTTTCCCGCTGGCCTTGCCCCGCCAATGACCAGCCCTTGAACCCGGGGCCCGCCACGAGGCCCAACGAGACGAACGGAGGCAGACGATGGCGCGGCCGGTTTTTGTATTCGGGTCGAATCTCTCGGGCATTCATGCCAGCGGCGCGGCGCGCTGGGCCTATGAGAATCGCGATGCCGAATGGGGCGCGGCCTTCGGCCTCACCGGCACCAGCTTCGCCATTCCGGTCATGGATTGGGACATTCAGCGCCTGCCGCTGAAGGAGATCCGCAAGTATGTGCGCCGCTTCCTCACCTTCGTCGCGGCGCGGCCCGACCTCACCTTCGAACTGACGCCGATCGGCTGCGCACCCGGCGGCTATACACCGGCCGAGATCGCGCCGCTGTTCCGCGACGCGCCGGCCAACATTGTCCTGCCCGAGGAATTCCGCACCATCCTCGCCCCGTCCCCCGCTGCCGATCCGGCACAGACATAGGTGGCCCGCGCCTGCTGGCGGAGCTTCTGGACGCGGCGCGGGACATCTGGATTCCGAAGAATCATGCGGTTTGAGAACAAAAGTCGCACGTGCGGCCGTGCGCGCGCCTCGCAAGGGTCGCATGTTCCTAGCTTGTTCTGATTTCCGCTGGTTCGCCGGCAGGCTTAAAGCGCTTTAGCATCAAGGCTTCAAGTCGTGGTGAGCCCGTCGGGATTCGAACCCGAGACCCCATGATTAAAAGTCACGTGCTCTACCGGCTGAGCTACGGGCTCCCACGCACAGGGGGCTTAAGGGTTTCCCCGGCGGATGGCAAGCCGGGCGAGGCGCGGCTTTGTCGCAACGCACAGGCGAACACGAGGCCACGCCGGCCGACGGGCGGCGGCGGGCCGGGGGCACGGCGCGTCTGCCCGAACTTTTCGCAATTGCATTATCGCAAGGATGTCCTGTCGGACATACCGCTTCCGGTGTGCCCGCGGCGGGACTAGCTTCCGCCCATCGAATTCGGCGGGGCCACGGTCAAGATCCCCTAACCCGATCCCCGCGACCCGATCCAGGAGCTGCAAAATGGCTAAAGTTCTCGTCCTTTATTACTCGTCCTATGGTCACATCGAAACGCTGGCCCACGCAGTAGCCGAAGGCGCGCGCGAGGCGGGTGCCACGGTCGACGTGAAGCGCGTGCCCGAGACCGTGCCGGAGGAGGTCGCCAAGGCGAGCCATTTCAAGCTCGACCAGGCCGCCCCGATCGCCACGGTCGACGACCTCAAGAACTATGACGCCATCATCTTCGGCTCGGGCACCCGTTTCGGCACCGTGACCTCGCAGCTGCGCAGCTTCATCGACCAGACGGGCGGGCTGTGGTTCACCGGCGCGCTGGTCGGCAAGGTCGGCTCGGTGTTCACCTCCTCGGCCACCCAGCATGGCGGCCAGGAATCCACCATCCTCGGCTTCATCCCCACCCTGCTGCATCACGGCATGGTCGTGGTCGGCCTGCCCTACGCCTTCCAGGGCCAGATGGGCCTTGATGCCATCAAGGGCGGCTCGCCCTACGGCGCCTCTACCATCACCGATGGCGACGGCTCGCGCCAGCCCTCGCAGGTCGAACTCGACGGGGCCCATTTCCAGGGCAAGCATGTCGCGACCATTGCCGGCAAGCTGCACGGCTGATCGGCCTCAAGCCTTTTGGCCTGAACCCTTCGGGCTGAATGACATCACGGATGGCCGGGCCTCGCGCCCGGCCATTTTCGTTGGGGGGCGGCTCAGCGAGCGGGAATGTCGCCGCTCGCCCAGCCTTCCTTCACCTGCGCCTTGAAGGCCTCGAACCGGCCTTCGGCAATCGACGCGCGGATGCCCTTCATCAGGCTCTGGTAATAGGCGAGGTTGACCCAGGTCAGCAGCATCGAGCCCAGCATCTCGTCGCAGCGGATGAGGTGATGCAGATAGGCGCGGGAATAGTCGCGCGCGGCCGGGCAGTCGCTTTCCTCGTCCAGCGGGCGCGGATCCTTGGCGTGGCGCGCATTCTTCAGGTTGATCTTGCCGAAGCGGGTGAAGGCCTGCGCGTGGCGGCCGGCACGGGTCGGCATCACGCAGTCGAACATGTCGACACCGCGCGCCACGCTCTCGATGATGTCGTCGGGCGTGCCCACGCCCATGAGATAGCGCGGCTTGTCGGCCGGCAGGATCGGGGCCACCGCCTCGATCATGGCCAGCATGACCTCCTGCGGCTCGCCGACCGCGAGGCCGCCGATCGAATAGCCGGGAAAGCCTATATCGATGAGCCCGCGAGCGGATTCCTCGCGCAGCGCCGGCAGGTCTCCGCCCTGCACGATGCCGAACAGCGCGCGGCCCTTCGGCTGGCTCTCGAAAGCGCGCTTCGAGCGCTCGGCCCAGCGCAGCGACAGCTGCAGCGCGCGGGCGATCTCCTCCCGGCTGGCCGGCAGCCGCACGCACTCGTCGAGCTGCATCTGGATATCGGAGCCGAGCAGGCCCTGGATCTCGACCGAACGCTCGGGGGAGAGTTCGTGATAGCTGCCGTCAATATGCGAGCGGAAGGTGACGCCCTTCTCGTTCATCTTGCGCAGGCTCGCCAGCGACATGATCTGGAAGCCGCCGGAATCGGTGAGAATCGGGTGCGGCCAGCGCATGAATTCATGCAGCCCGCCCAGTTCCGCGATGCGCTCGGCGCTGGGGCGCAGCATCAGGTGATAGGTGTTGCCCAGCACGATGTCGGCGCCGAGCTCGCGCACCTGCGCGGGATACATGCCCTTCACGGTGGCGGCGGTGCCCACCGGCATGAAGGCCGGCGTGTTGACGATACCGCGCGGCGTCACGACCTCACCGAGGCGGGCCGCGCCATCGGTGGCGTTCAGTCGGTAGTGGAATTCAGTCGGGACAAGGTCGGTCATGAGCGGGCTTGTGGCAGCAAAAGGCAGGCATCGCCATAGGAATAGAAGCGGTACCCGGTGCGGATGGCGTGGGCATAGGCGCGCTTCTGCGGCCCATGGCCGATGAAGGCGGCGACCAGCATCACCAGCGTCGAGCGCGGCAGGTGGAAATTGGTCAGCATCCCGTCGATGAAGCGGAAGCGATAGCCCGGCGTGATGAAAATGTCGGTCTCCCCGCGCCACGGTGCCAGCGTGCCATCCTCCGCCGCGGCGCTTTCGAGAAGCCGCGTCGCGGTGGTGCCGACGGTGACGACCCGCCCGCCCCGCGCCTTCACGGCGTTCAGCGCGTCGGCGGTCTCAAGCGAGACCTCGCCCCATTCGGCATGCATGCGGTGGTTGCCGGTGTCGTCCGCCTTCACGGGCAGGAAGGTGCCGGCGCCCACATGCAGGGTGACGCGATGGGTGGCAATGCCGCGCTCCTCGAGCCGGCGGACCAGCTCCGGGGTGAAGTGCAGGCCGGCGGTGGGCGCGGCGACCGAGCCCTCCTGGCTCGCGAACATGGTCTGGTAGTCGGCGCGGTCGCGCGCATCGTCGGGGCGTTTGGCCGCGATATAGGGGGGCAGCGGGATATGTCCGATAGCGGCGATGGCGGCATCGAGCGCCACGCCGGCCAGCGCGAAGCGCAGGCGGACCTCTCCGCCCTCGCCCTTGGCCTCCACGCTCGCCACCAGCCGCTGCACCCCTTGCGGCGGTGCAAACTCGATGACGTCGCCGACCGCCAGCCGCTTGCCCGGGCGGGCGAGCGCCAGCCACAGATCGGTGCCGAGGCGCTTGTGCAGCATCGCCTCCACCTGCACGCCCTCGCCCTGCGAAGTGGCGCGCCGGCGAATGCCGTCGAGCCGCGCGGGGACGACGCGGGTGTCGTTCACCACAAGCGCGTCGCCGGGAGCCAGCAGGTCCGGCAGGTCGCGCACCTGCGCGTCCGTCAGCTCGGGCTCGGCGCCGGGGCGCACCACCAGCAGCCGGGCGGCATCGCGCGGCGCGGCGGGGCGCAGCGCGATGCACTCGGGCGGCAGCTCGAAATCGAACAGGTCGACGCGCATGATCAGGCAGTTCCAGAAACAGCGATCCCGGAGCACGCTCGCGCGTGTCCGGGATGACGCATCAGCGGATGGGCGCGATCAGGCGGCCGAGACGCTCGCCGTGACGATCTTGTCCGGGTTCGACACCGGCTCGCCGCGCTTGATCTTGTCGACGTTCTCCATGCCTTCGACCACTTCGCCCCACACGGTGTACTGGCCGTCGAGGAACGAGGCATCGCCGAAGCAGATGAAGAACTGGCTGTCGCCGGAATCGGGGTTCTGCGCGCGGGCCATCGAGGCGGTGCCGCGCACGTGCCGGCCCTTGTTGAACTCGGCCTTGAGCTTCTTGCCCGAGCCGCCGGTGCCGTTGCCGAACTGGCCGTCGCCGGTCTGGGCCATGAAGCCCTCGATCACGCGGTGGAACGGCACGTTGTTGTAGAAGCCCTCGGTGGCGAGCTCGGCGATGCGGGCCACGTGGTTGGGGGCGAAATCCGGACGGAAGCGGATCTTGACCGGGCCCTGCGTCGTCTCAAGCAGCAGGAAATTGGCGGTATCGGACATGTGTCTCTCCTTGGAAATGCGGAACCGGAGGGCGGAAGCGGCGCCGTCCGGTCGGTAAAGGGAAAAGCCGGGCGCTTTGGAGCGCCCATCACTTGACGTCGGCGGCGACCTTCATCGAGATGATCTTGTCCGGGTTGGAGACCGGCTCGCCGCGCTTGAGCTTGTCGACATTCTCCATGCCGGAGACCACCTGCCCGATCACGGTGTACTGGCCGTTGAGGAAGGAGGCGTCGCCGAAGGTGATGAAGAACTGCGAATTGGCGCTGTTCGGGGAGGAGGCGCGGGCCATGCCGACCGTGCCGCGCGTGAACGGCACCTTGGAGAACTCGGCCGGCAGGTTCGGGTAGCGCGAGCCACCGGTGCCGTTGCCGAACTGGCCGTCGCCGGTCTGGGCCATGAAGCCCTCGATCACGCGATGGAACGGCACGTTGTTATAGAAGCCCTCGCGCGCCAGCGTCTTGATACGCTCGGCGTGCTGGGGGGCGATGTCGGGACGCAGCACGAAGATCACGGGACCCTTGGTGGTCTCCATGAGGATCGCATTCTGCGGATCGACATTCGGCGGCAGCTTCGGCGCCTGCGCGGCCGCCGGCAGGGCGAGCGCGAAGGTCAGGGCCAGAGCGGCGAAAAGGCTGCGGATCATGCGGGAAACTCCGTTGAGCGGGTCGCGGGCGGCGCCCGCCGCTAATCGGCGCGCGCGAAGCGCACCTTGAGCCGGGCGAGGACGGCGGGCGGCACGAAGGCGGAAACGTCGCCACCCATGGCAGCGATCTGCCTGACCAGAGTGGCGGTGATGGGGCGGGCCATGGGCGACGCAGGCAGGAAGACGGTCTGCACGCTCGGCTTCAGCGTCGCGTTCATACCGGCCATCTGCATCTCGTAGTCGAGATCGGTGCCGTCGCGCAGGCCGCGGATCAGCAGATGCGCACCCTGGGCCTGCGCCGCGTCCACCACCAGATTGTCGAAGGCCACGCAGGCTAGATCGGCGCCCTCTTCCGCGGCGATCGGCGCAAACACCTCGCGCAGCATGTCCAGCCGCTCGTCCGGGCTGAACAGCGGCGTCTTGCCGGGATGGATGCCCACGCCGATGACCAGCCGGTCCGCCAGGCGCGCGGCAGCGCGGGCGACGTCCAGATGGCCATTGGTCGGCGGGTCGAAGGAGCCGGGATAGAAGGCGATGCGCGTCGCGCTCATGAGCGATCTCTCATTGCGCGGCCAGCGTTAGCCGCCTCCGGCGCCGGACGCAAGTGACGGGCGGTAGACCCGACAATCTCGCGCACATGGAGAGGCCGCCCTCAGCGCTCGCCGCGCGCGATCCATTTGACCACATTCGGTGCCTGATAGTCGCGCATGCGGGCGATCAGCTGCTCGGGCGTCTGCGCCACCAGCAGCATGTCGCGATGCGCTCCGCGCATGAAACCCTCGTCCACGACATGATCGACGAAGGACAGCAGGCGGTCGTAATAGCCGTCGATGTTGAGCAAGGCGCAGGGCTTGCCGTGGCTGCCGAGCTGGGCCCAGGTCCACACCTCGAACAGTTCCTCCAGCGTGCCGATGCCGCCCGGCAGCGCGACGAAGCCGTCCGCCAGCTCGGCCATCAGCGCCTTTCGCTCATGCATGGAGCCGACCACGCGCAGGTCCGAGAGGCCCTTGTGGGCGATCTCCTTCTCGACCAGCCGCTGGGGAATGATGCCGATGACCTCGCCGCCGGCTTCCACCGCCGCGTTGGCCAGCGCCCCCATCAACCCCACCGAGGCCCCGCCATAGACGAGGCCGATTCCCTCGCGCGCCAGCAACCCGCCGAGCGCCGTCGCGGCGTCGAAATAGGCCGGGCGGCGGCCCGCATTGGAGCCGAGAAAGACGCAGATGCGACGCATGTCAGGCTTCCCGAAATTGTGCCAGGGATGGCTTTGAAACGGCAACGGCGCCGTGGGGCGCCGCTGCGTGATGCCCATCAGGGCGGGGAGACGGCATGGCGGGAGGGGCGGATCAGCCCTCCGCCGCCTCGCCTTCCTCGCCCTCTTCCTCGGTCACGTGTTCGACCGACACGACCTTCTCGTCCTCGGCGGTGTCGAACACGATGACGCCCTGGCTGCCGCGCCCGACGATGCGGATTCCGTTGACCGGGCAGCGGATCAATTGGCCGCCATCCGTGACCAGCATGATCTGGTCCGCCTCCTCCACCGGGAAGGACGCGATGAGCGGGCCATTGCGATCGTTCACCGCCATGGCGACGATGCCCTTGCCGCCGCGGCGCGTGGTCCGGTACTCGAAGGACGAGGTGCGCTTGCCGTAGCCATTCTCGGACAGGGTGAGGATGAACTGCTCGGCCGCGCCCATGGCCACGTAGCGCGCCTGGTCGATCTCGGCAGCCGCCGCCGGCTCCTCGCCCGAAGCTCCCTCGCCCGGCGCCTCCTCGGCATCGGCCTCGATGATCGCCTCGCCTTCCTCGCCCGCGCCGTCAACGCCGTTCTGCGCGCGGCGAAGGGCGTTGGCCAGCTTGATATAGGCGGCGCGCTCTTCGGAACTGGCCTCGATGTGATGGATGATGGCCATGGAGATGAGCTTGTCGCCCTCCTCCAGCTGGATGCCGCGCACGCCCATGGAATCGCGGCCCTTGAACACGCGCACCTCCGTCACCGGGAAGCGGATGCACTGGCCCTTCGCGCTGGTCAGCAGCACGTCGTCCTGCTCGGTGCAGAGCTGGACGTCGGCGATCGCCTCGCCTTCCTCCAGCTTCATCGCGATCTTGCCGTTGCGATTCACATTGGTGAAGTCGGACAGCTCGTTGCGCCGCACCGTGCCGCCCGTGGTGGCGAACAGGATCTGTAGCCGGCTCCACGCTTCCTCGTCCGGCAGGGCCATGATCGAGGTGATGCGCTCGCCTTCGGTGAGCGGCAGGATGTTCACGAGCGCCTTGCCGCGCGCCTGCGGCGCCGAGACGGGCAGGCGCCACACCTTGAGCTTGTAGACCTGGCCCTTGGAGGAGAAGAACAGCACCGGCGCATGGGTGGAGGCGACGAACAGACGGGTGACGAAATCCTCGTCGCGCGTCTGCATGGCCGAGCGGCCCTTGCCGCCGCGCCGCTGCGCCCGGTAGGTCGAGAGCGGCACGCGCTTCACATAGCCCGCATGCGACACGGTGACGACCATGTCCTCGCGGGCGATGAGGTCCTCATCCTCGAAATCGCCTTCGGCCTCGACGATCTCGGTCTTACGGGGCGTGCCGAATTCCGCTTTCACCGCAAGGAGTTCGTCCTTGACGATGGTGCGGATGCGCTCGCGGCTGGCGAGGATGTCGAGATATTCGCGGATCTCCACCGCGATCTTGTCGAGCTCGTCCGCCACCTCGTCGCGACCCAGCGCGGTGAGGCGCTGCAGGCGCAGTTCGAGAATGGCGCGGGCCTGCTCGGCGGAGAGCCGGTAGGTGCCGTCCTCGGCCAGCTTGTGGCGCGGGTCGTCGATCAACTCGATGAGCGGGGCGACGTCCATCGCCGGCCAGTGCCGCGTCATCAGCGCCTCGCGCGCGGTGGCCGGATCGGGCGAGGTGCGGATGGTGTGGATGATCTCGTCGATATTGGCGACCGCGATGGCGAGGCCGACCAACACATGCGCCCGGTCGCGCGCCTTGCGCAGCAGGAATTTCGTGCGCCGACTAACAACCTCCTCGCGGAAGGCGACGAAGGCGGTGAGCAGGTCCAGCAGCGTCATCAGCGCCGGCCGGCCGCCGTTCAGCGCCACCATGTTGGCGCCGAACGAGGTCTGCAGCGCGCTCATGCGGTACAGGTTGTTCAGCACGACGTCCGCCTGGGCGTCGCGCTTGATCTCGAACACCACCCGCATGCCCTCGCGCGAACTCTCGTCGCGGATCTCGGCGATGCCTTCCAGCCGCTTCTCGCGCACCAGTTCGGCGATGCGCTCGATCATCGTCGCCTTGTTCACCTGATAGGGAATCTCGGTGACGATGATGGCGTCGCGGTCCTTGCGCAGTTCCTCGATCGTGGCGCGCGAGCGCATGACGATGGAGCCGCGGCCCGTGAGATAGGCCTGCCGGATGCCGCTGCGGCCGAGGATCAGTGCGCCGGTGGGAAAATCCGGCCCCTGGATGAAGTCCAGCAGGCGCTCGATATCGATCTCGGGATCGTCGATCAGCGCGACGCAGGCATCCACCACCTCGCCCAGATTGTGCGGCGGAATGTTGGTCGCCATGCCGACCGCAATACCGCCGGCGCCATTGACCAGCAGGTTGGGGAAGCGCGCGGGGAGCACGGTCGGCTCCTGCTCGCGACCGTCATAATTCTCCTGAAAGTCGACCGTGTCCTTGTCGAGGTCGTCGAGCAGGTTCATGGCCGGCTTGGCGAGGCGCACTTCGGTATAGCGCTCGGCTGCCGGGGGATCGCCGTCGACCGAGCCGAAATTGCCCTGCCCGTCGATCAGCGTCACGCGCATGGAAAAATCCTGCGCAAGCCTCACCAACGCGTCATAGATGGCCTGGTTGCCGTGCGGATGGTACTTGCCCATCGTGTCGCCGGTGACGCGGGCGGATTTGTTGTAGGGCCGGTCCGGTGTGTAATTATTCTCGCGCATCGAGAAGAGGATGCGCCGATGCACCGGCTTCAGCCCGTCGCGCACATCGGGCAGAGCGCGCGACACGATTACGCTCATCGCATAGTCGAGATAGCTGCGCGAGAGCTCCTCGGTGATCGAAACAGGCCGGATGTCCGAAGGACCGCCGCCCTCCGGCTTGATGGTATCGGAATCGGACAAGGAACCACTTTCCGCAGTTGCCGAACAGGTTCAACTGTCTAGCCGATTCCGCGCCCGCGCGCCAGCATAGACGACATTTTGCGGTCACGAAATCACTCGATAACTCAATATGTTACAAGTTTTTTCCTGCCGTCGCGGTCGATCGTGGCGGAAGCGTGGCGCAAGATGCCGCCGGGCGCTGCCCGCGCGGCGTCGAATGAGGTGTCAGGATACGCCTCGCCGCGAGGCCGAGCGGGCGCTTGCGCCGCGATCCGGGGCATGTGCAGATGGGCGGAGGGGTGGGGATTGCGCGATGCTCGACTACGTGTTCTCGGCTGCCGTGACCATGCTCGTCGTGATCGACCCGATCGGCCTCGCGCCGCTCTTCCTGGGAGTGACGGTCGATCTGTCGGCCGAGGAGCGGCGGCTGGTTGCCTGGCGCTCCTGCGCCATCGCGCTCGCCATCCTGGTTCTGTTCGGCGTGGTGGGGGCGCCGCTGCTCGGCGCGCTGGGCATTACCCTGCCGGCCTTCCGCATCGCGGGCGGCCTGCTGCTCTTCGCCATCTCGTTCGAGATGGTTTTCGGGCGGCGCACCGAGCGCAAATTCGACGCGACGGACGGCGAGATGCGCGCGCAGGTGCTGCGCACGCTGTCCGTGTTTCCGCTCGCCATCCCGCTGATGGCGGGGCCGGGCGCGATCACCGCCATGCTGCTGCTCGCCGGCGAGGCCCGGCACGACCCCTCCAGGCTTGCCGCGCTGTTTGCCATCACCGTGCTGGTGATCGCCAGTTGCCTCGTCGTCTATCTCGCCGCCGAGCGGGTGAACCGCTGGCTGGGCGTGACCGGCAACGCCATTCTCTCACGCCTGCTCGGCGTGCTGCTGACGGCGCTTGCCGTGCAGTTCGTCATCGACGGCATCCGCGCCTCGTTCCCCGGCTGACCGGTCGCGGAAGGGCACGGTCGGCAGATAGTGACCGATCTGCACCCGGTGCCGACGCCGGCACCAACGAGCCGGCCGAAGATCCTCACCGCCCGTCGCCGCAGAGAGAACTCGACGGGCGGGACAGCCCGTGCCCTGCGCGGCAGCCCTCACCCCATCGGCAACGCCCGACAAGCGGCGATCGGCCGCCCACCGCCAGCCGCCACGGGCGGCCGTTCTGGGCGCCCCCCCCAATCTCGGGGGACGCCCATCGACACCAAGCCGCGTCAGAACGGGATCTCGTCGTCGAGGTCGCCGCCCCCGCCGCCGCTGCCACCGCCGCCGAATTTTCCGCCGCCGCTCGCCGGCGCAGGCCGACGCTCGCCGCCGAAGGAGCGCCCGCCCGAGCCGCCACCGCCAGCCCCGCCGCCGCCACCGGAATAGCCGCCGCCGGAACCGAAATCGCCGCTGCCGGAGCTGAAATCTTCCCCGCCCTCGCCGCCACCGCCGCTGCCGCGGCTGTCGAGAATGGTGAGCTCACCCCGGAAAGGCCGCAGCACCACTTCCGTGAAATAGCGCTCGCCACCGGACTGGTCGGTCGCCTTGCGGGTTTCCAGCTGGCCTTCGATATAGACCTTGCTGCCCTTGCGCAGATATTGCTCGGCAACCCGTAGCAGGTTCTCGTTGAAGATCACCACGCTGTGCCACTCGGTGCGCTCCTTGCGCTCGCTTGTGGCCTTGTCGCGCCAGGTCTCGGAGGTGGCGATGCGCAGGTTGCACACCCGCCCGCCATTCTGGAACGTGCGCACTTCCGGATCGCGGCCGAGATTGCCGATCAGGATCACCTTGTTGACGCTGCCCGCCATCATCTCCTCCGACGTCCGGCGCCCGCCGCGGCGCGCGCCCTGCCCAAACAAACCTTCACCAAAGGACGCATTCTATAGCCCAGCACGCCACGCCCGCGCACCCTGACCGTGCCTTGTCCACACCTTGGCATCCTCGCCCCACCGCCGCCTCCCCCGAACCGTGGGTCTTTAGCGACGAACGAGGCATATCGTTCTTGTTATGTTCCTAACATTATGATTAACTCCATGCAACATACACCGTCACCGGATTGCGCAGAGCGGGACGCGCACTATGTTTACCTCGTGAAGCAACCAGAGCGTCGTGCCATGATGAACAATCCGCGCCACCGTCGCCGTGCCCAGTCGCGTGTTTTGGCGATCCGTATGGAAGATATGCGCCAGGCGATGATCCGCCGGGCGTTCATGGCCGTATCCGCAGGGCTTGCCGTGGCCGCCGGCCTTGCCGTGGTGTGGCACGGTTTCTGAGTTTCGCCGGGACGGGCGGCCGCCCCGCGATAGGTTTGCGTCCAGCCGCCCGTTTTAAGTGACCGGCAAGAAGAGCTCGGAATGAAGGAACGCGCGATTTCACCGCGCCGCGATGCGCGATCGATCACCATTCGCGGCGCGCGCGAGCATAATCTCAAGAATGTCGACCTCGAGATCCCGCGCGACAGCCTTGTCGTGTTCACGGGCCTGTCGGGTTCCGGCAAGTCGTCCCTTGCCTTCGACACCATCTATGCCGAGGGCCAGCGGCGTTATGTCGAGAGCCTCTCGGCCTATGCGCGCCAGTTCCTGGAGATGATGCAGAAGCCGGACGTCGACCAGATCGACGGCCTGTCGCCGGCCATTTCCATCGAGCAGAAGACCACCTCGAAGAACCCGCGATCGACGGTCGGCACCGTCACCGAGATCTACGATTACATGCGCCTTCTCTGGGCGCGGGTGGGCGTGCCCTATTCCCCCGCCACCGGTCTGCCGATCGAGAGTCAGACCGTCAGCCAGATGGTCGATCGCACACTCGCCCTGCCCGAGAAGACCCGGCTGTTCCTGCTGGCGCCCGTGGTGCGCGGTCGTAAAGGCGAATATCGCAAGGAACTTGCCGAGTTTCAGAAAAAGGGCTTCCAGCGCGTCAAGATCGACGGCGAGTTCCACGAGATCGCCGACGCGCCCGCGCTGGACAAGAAGTTCAAGCACGACATCGACGTGGTGGTCGACCGGCTGGTGGTGCGGGGCGATATCGCCGGGCGCCTCGCGGATTCGCTGGAGACCGCGCTCGGGCTCGCCGACGGCATCGCCGTGCTGGAATTCGCCGACGAGCGGGAAGAGAATGGCGAGGCGCGCCGCATCCTGTTCTCGGAGAAGTTCGCCTGCCCGGTCTCCGGCTTCACGATTTCCGAGATCGAGCCGCGGCTGTTCTCCTTCAACAACCCGTTCGGCGCCTGCCCGGTCTGCGACGGGCTCGGCCATGAGAGCAAGATTGACCCGGACCTCGTGGTGCCGGACAAGGCGCGCTCGCTGAAGCAGGGCGCTCTGGCCCCGTGGGCCAAGTCCTCGTCGCCCTATTACGGCCAGACGCTCGATGCGCTGGCCCGTCATTACGGCTTCAAGCTGAGCGTGCCGTGGGCGGACCTGCCGGCCAAGGCGCAGGACGTGATCCTGCACGGTTCCGGTTCGGAGGCGATCCGCTTCGTCTATGACGACGGCATGCGCGCCTACGAGACATCCAAGACCTTTGAAGGCATCGTCACCAATCTGGAGCGGCGCTGGCGCGAGACCGAGAGCGACTGGGCGCGCGAGGAGATCGGCAAGTATTTCTCCGCCGTGCCCTGCGCCGCCTGCCATGGCTATCGGCTGAAGCCCGAGGCGCTGGCGGTGAAGATCGCCGGCCATCACATCGGCCAGTCGGCGCAGCTTTCCGTGCGCCACGCGCTGGCATGGTTCACCGATCTGCCCGCCCGGCTCACCGACAAGCAGAACGAGATCGCCGTCCGCATCCTCAAGGAGATTCGCGAGCGCCTCGCCTTCCTGCTCGATGTGGGGCTGGATTATCTGACGCTCGCCCGCGCCTCCGGCACGCTGTCTGGCGGCGAGAGCCAGCGCATCCGCCTCGCCTCGCAGATCGGATCGGGCCTGACCGGCGTTCTCTACGTGCTGGACGAGCCCTCCATCGGCCTGCACCAACGCGACAATGAGCGCCTGCTCGGCACGCTCAAGCGGCTGCGCGACCTCGGCAACACGGTTGTGGTGGTCGAGCATGACGAAGACGCGATTCTCGCCGCCGATTATGTCGTGGATGTAGGCCCCGGCGCGGGCGTGCATGGCGGGCGTATCGTCGCCCAGGGCACGCCGCAGGAAATCCTCGCCAACCCGAATTCGCTCACGGGCAAATACCTGACCGGTGAACTCACCGTGCCGGTACCCAAGCGCCGCAAGCCCAACCCCAAGCGGATGCTGCGGGTGGTGAATGCGCGCGGCAACAATCTGAAGAATGTCACGGCCTCGATTCCGCTCGGCCTGTTCACCGCCGTCACCGGCGTCTCGGGCGGCGGCAAGTCGACCCTGCTCATCGACACGCTCTACAAGGCGGTGGCGCGGCGGCTGAACGGCGCGTCCGAGCCGCCGGCGCCGCATGACGGGCTGGAGGGGCTGGAACATCTCGACAAGGTGATCGATATCGACCAGTCGCCGATCGGCCGCACGCCGCGCTCGAATCCGGCGACCTATACCGGTGCCTTCACGCCGATCCGCGAGTGGTTCGCCGGCCTGCCCGAGGCCAAGGCGCGCGGCTATGGGCCGGGGCGCTTCTCGTTCAACGTGAAGGGCGGGCGCTGCGAGGCGTGCCAGGGCGACGGCGTCATCAAGATCGAGATGCACTTCCTGCCGGATGTCTACGTCACCTGCGACGTGTGCAAGGGCAAGCGCTATAATCGAGAGACGCTGGAAGTCGCCTTCAAGAACAAGTCCATCGCCGACGTGCTCGACATGACGGTCGAGGAAGGGGCGGAGTTCTTCAAGGCGGTGCCGGCGGTGCGCGAGAAGCTGGAAACGCTGTCGCGCGTCGGGCTCGACTATATCAAGGTCGGCCAGCAGGCCAACACGCTCTCGGGCGGCGAGGCGCAGCGCGTGAAGCTCTCCAAGGAGCTGTCGCGCCGTGCCACCGGGCGCACGCTCTACATCCTCGACGAGCCGACCACCGGCCTGCATTTCGCCGATGTTGCCAAACTGCTGGAAGTGCTGCACGAACTGGTCGAGCAGGGTAATACGGTGGTGGTGATCGAGCATAATCTCGAGGTCATCAAGACCGCCGACTGGGTGATCGACCTCGGCCCCGAGGGCGGCGACGGCGGCGGCGAGATCGTCGCGGTCGGACCACCGGAGGTCATCGCCACGACCGAGCGCAGCCATACCGGCCGCTTCCTCGCCGATGTGCTGGCACGCCGGCCGATGAAGCCGCGCACCGCGGCGGAATAGCCGGGCCAGGGACGGGGGAGGCACAGTTTCAGCGCTCCCCTACGCCGGGGCGAGCGCGTTCGTGGTTCGCGGGACGGCGGCGGACACGATGTCTGCCGAAATGGAAAGTCGGGCGGTCGAACCGTCCGAGCGCGGCGGCGGAAACCGCATTTCCCGGGAATTGGGGATGGTCGCCGTGGTGGCAACCGGATCGGGCTTGCCGATCCGCCGTTTCCCGGCGGTCCCATTGAGCGGCGAGCCGATGGCGCGGCAACGGGAGCGTTTCGAGCGAGGCGGCTGTCGCTTGGCGTGCAACCACGCGTCGAGACAAACACCTCGATAGCCTCGTTTTACCGCCTCCTACTCGCGTCATGCCGGAATCAGCGCAGGCCATCTCCAGCCAGACCGTCTCCAGCCAGACCGTCTCCAGCCAGACCGTCTCCAGCCAGACCGTCTCCAGCCAGGCCGTCTCCAGCCAAGCCATGTCCAGAATCGTGATGCGCGATTCGGGCGGGGATCCCGGATCTCCGCCTCCGGTTGCGGCCGGGGTGACGTTGTCTGAAGGTTCTTCAGACAGGTTTGGAACTCGCGATAGCCAAGGAGACGCCAGGAGGCGGCCCCGCTGCGCGGAACGGCCGACACCCTTGATGCCAAGCTTGCCAAGCTGGAATAAGCGCCGATCTCGCGGAGTGCCGATTCCGCAATGCCGGATCAAGCGCCGCCCGGCTCGGGGGAGCGGACCAGTTCAACCCCACGGTCTCGCTTCCGCTAGGTCGCGCTGGATCGAACTCGACGTGTCGCGCCCCCTTCGCTTCGGTCAGGCCGTCAGCGCGCCTCGCCGAGCCGCACGATGTTCACCGTCGCCACGATCAGCACGAGGGTCGCGCCGAACTGGTGGGCGAGCGCGAGGTCGAGCGGCACCTGATGGAGCAGCGTCAGGATGCCCAGGCACCCCTGCGCCGCCACCAGGGCGAGGAGCAGAAGCGCCCGACGGCCCACCGCGCCGCCGACACGCCGCGCGCTGAGCCACTGCCCGATGGCCAGCGCGAACAGGAGGTAGGCCACCATGCGGTGGTTGAACTGCACGGTGAGCACGTTCTCGAACAGATTCCGCCAGGCCGGATGCTGGATGAACAGATTGCCGATCGGCGGAACGATATGCCCGTCCATCAACGGCCAGGTCGTGTAGGTCAGGCCGGCATCGAGCCCGGCGACCAGCCCGCCGAGAAAAATCTGCAGCAGCACCACCGCGAAGAACAGCCGCCCATAGCTGCGCAGCCAGTCCGGCGCGGCGCGAGTGTCGCGCGGAGGCTTGAGAGAGATGGCGACCGCCACGGTGGCGGACAGGATGATGCAGGCGAGCGTAAGATGCGTCGCCAGCCGGTACTGGCTGACATCGACCCGGTTGACGAGGCCGGACGCCACCATCCACCAGCCGACCGCGCCCTGCAGCCCGCCAAGCGCGAACAGCCCGGCCAGTTTCCAGCCGAGCGCCCGGTCGATCCGCCCGCGCCACAGGAAGAAGAGGAACGGCAGCAGGAAGACGAAGCCGATCAGCCGGCCGAGCAGCCGGTGCCCCCATTCCCACCAGAAAATGTACTGGAACGCCGCGAGGCTCATCCCCTGGTTGAGTTCGCGATATTGCGGAATCTGCTGGTATTTCTCGAACTCGGCCTGCCAGGCAGCCGTGCCGAGCGGCGGCAAGATGCCTGTCACCGGCTTCCACTCGGTGATGGAGAGGCCCGATTCGGTCAGCCGCGTCGCACCGCCGACCACGACCATGAGCACGATCATCGCCGCCACGAGGTAGAGCCAGCCCCGCACCGGTCGCAGCCTGTCCGCCCGCGTGCCGGCACCGGCCGAGGCGATCGGCTGTGTGGAGCGTTGATCGAGTGTGGTGGGATCCGAGGCCATGCCTGCACTCCTTGCGACGGCGCACACCGGTGCGGCGGCAATCGCCTGCCGCGTTCGCGCCGGTCCTTCGCTTCCCGCGCGCCGCGCTGACGCGTTATCCGCCGGGCCGCTTCCCCCCCGGCGCGGCCAGCGATATAGAGGCCGCATCGCGCGCGCAACGGGACTCTTTGTCCCGTCCCGTCCCGCCGCGTCCCGTTCGAGCCCATCCGTCCGCCGGAGACCCGCCCATGGCCGATCACGGTTCCCGCCTGCCGCCCCGCCTGCGCAAGTTCATCGGCACGGTGGCGTTGGTGGTTCTCGTTGTGACATGGGCACTGGGCGCCATGGCGCTGGCCCAGGGACGCGTCACCACACTGCCCGGCTTCTGGCAGTTCGTCGCCTATGTCCTTCTCGGGACCGGATGGGTGCTGCCGGCCGGATGGCTGATCGGCTGGATGCTGAAATATGACCGGCGGCCGGAGAGCCTGTAGACGGCTCACGCCGCCCGCTGCAGGTGCGGCGCGGGCACGGCGAACGTCACCATGGCGATCTCGCCGAAACCCTGCTCGGCAAGTTCATCGAAGGCCTGTACCGCGTCGGTGGCGGCCCCGCCCGGCCGGGTCACGAGGATGACGGTCGGCTTCAGCGCGGCGATGCGCTGCGCGCCCTCGCACGGACCCAGCGGTGGTGCGGCGACCACCACATGGTCATAGGTCTGTTCCAGCGCGCGCAGGATGAGCACCAGCCGGTCGGCGGCCACCAGGCCATCGGCCTCGCGGGCGCCACGGCCGGGCGGAATCACATGACAGCGCGAGGTCGGTTCGCGATGGATGGCGTCCGAGAAGCTGGCGACGCCGAATAGCAGATCGGTGAGCCCCGGCGCGCGCGGATCGTCGGTCAGTTCGTCGAGCGGCGACGCGGCGACATCCAGGCACACGATCACCACCCGCCGCTCGGTCGAGGCGAGGGCGCGGCCGAGCGCCAGCGCGCAGCGGGCGATTCCGTCATCGGGCGCGGCGCCCGTCACCACCACGAGGCGCGCGGCTTCCCCGCGCAGTTCGACCAGGCGGGCGAGATCCGCCAGTTCGCCATCGCGCGAAAGGCGACGACGCGGCACCGGCTCCTCGCCATCATCGAAATCGAGCGTTTCGCCACCGATCCACGGCAGGTGCTGCACGAGGCCCGACGCGGGAAGCTCGGGTGCGCTTACCTGCGGGGTGGGCCGGGCAATGACCGCGCGGCGGCGGCGTAGCAGTGTCTGGCCGGCCAGCGTCATGCCGAACCCCGCGAGGGCCGCGAGAAGCGTGGCCGCGCCGCGCGTGGGCGGCAGGGCCGAGGCGAGTTCGGCCCGCGCCGCCAGCCGGGGACCGGTCGATATCGGCCCCCCCGGCTCCATGTTGAAGGCGGCCTTGGCCTGACGCAGCCGCACATAGCCTTCCGCGAACGCATTGGCCACATCGGTGGCGAGCGCGGCATCGCTGGCCACGAAGGACACCGCTGTCGTCCCATCACGGCGATCGGTGACGGTGAGGCCCTGCTCCACAGCTCGCAGGGCCGCGGCATCGGAGGAGCCCGTCGCACCATCCGCCATGCCGCCCATATTGGCGAGGCGCACGGTCAGCGCGTTGTCGATCAGGATCTGCCGGGCGAATTCACGCGAGGAAATGATCTGTGCGCGGCTGCCGAGACCATCGGCCGGGCGGATATCCGCCGAGAGCAGGGTCTGCGCGAGATAGCGCGGCGTCACCATGACGAGGCAGGCGCCGCCGGCCAGCAGACCAATGAGCGCCGGCAGCGCGAGATGGCGGCGCCAGCCGGCGAGTCCGGGGCGCGGGCTTGCGAGCGCCGCCCCATCGCCGCTCCCGGACGGGAGAGGGTCGCGGACAGCCGCCGGCGCGGCGGCGAGCGCCTGCTCCGGCGCCCCCTCGGCCGCCGCCTCGTCCGCCTTGTTGCCCTCATGCATCATGGGGGCATTAGGCGGTCATTGTGGTTTCCACCGTGTTAAGAGACGCCTCCGCATCCCCATCCCGACAGGCACGCCCGCCGGAACGCCTTGCGGGAAGCCGCCTCGGTCGTGGCAATACGAACGAGCGAGAAAGCGCCTCCCGCCTTTGCGGCAAGCGGCGCTTCCAAATGGCGGTTCCAAGCGGCGGTTCATCGCACACGCATAAAGCCGGATCCGATCCGGCTGAACCAAACGGATCGGATCCGGCTCTAAATTATTGATCGAAAACGCGTGGCGGACCTGATTGCACGACGGCCAGATCGGCGCACGTCTAGCCGCGTATGGCCCGCACCAGCCAGATGAGGATGCAGGCGCCAATCACGCCGGCGATGAGATACCCGACCCAGCCGCCAAATCCCACGCCGAGAAAGCCGAACAGAAAGCTTGCGACGGAAGCACCGATGATGCCGAGAACGATGTTGAGTAAAATGCCGGTACCGGTCTTCATGATCGAGGAGGCGATCCACCCCGCCAAGCCACCGATGATGATGGCGGCGATCCAACCAATCTGTGCGTCTTCCATGGCTAACTCCCAGCTATCGAGCCGCCATCTTAACGAGATTGCCGGGATTTGGTTCCTGCCGATACCACCGGGCCAGGGCGGGCGGCGCTCTTTGCCGCTTTCCGCCAAGGCCATGCTCGGTTTGGAAAAAATGGTCGGAGCGAGAGGATTTGAACCTCCGACCCCTAGTCCCCCAGACTAGTGCGCTAACCGGACTGCGCTACGCTCCGATGCCCGAAGGCGTCGCCTGTCTAGCCATTTGTGTCGCGCGACGCAAGCGGGCGCTTGGTGGAAGCCTGTGGGGAACCCTCCGCGACCTCGTCTTCCGGCTCGGGACCGACCTCTTTCTCGGTCGCGGCGCTCAGGCGCTGGAACAGGCCGAGCGCCAGCAGTGTGGCGCAGGCGGCAGCGACCAGCAGGGCGGGATAGACGATATGCGCGGGATCCTCGCGCGCCGTCTCGAACACCAGAACCAGCGCCTCGAGGAACAGGGCGATGACGATGGTGGAGAGGAACTTGGTCAGGCCGCGCCGGGTGTCGGAGGGAGTGCGCTTCTCGCGCCCGGCAGGCACCTCCTCCTCGAAGAAATATTTGGCGACATCGAACAGCGCGATGGCGACGATGAGATAGCCCACCACCTCCAGCAGCGGAGTGTGCAGCGGCGTGCCCTCGGCCAGGGCATGGGTGATGACGCTATAGGGCGCATAGGTCATGAGCACCGCCGCGACCGCCATGAGGGCGCAGGCGGCTATGGCGAAGACGGCGCGGATGAAAAGGCTCATGGCGGGTACTCTGTGGCGGTGCGCCGGTAACTAGGCCCCGCCGCGCCGCCGGCAAGGGTGCGCACCTCTGGCGCATGCCGATATAATGGCGGCACGCCAAGGAGACGCCGGATGCCCTCGCCTGCTCACACCCACCACGCGGCACAAGGCCCGGAGGTCGACGCGGAATCGGGCGCTACACCGCGGATGCTGCCCCCGGCACAGGAGATGCTCGCGCGGCTGGAGCAGCGCCGCTCGGCGCCGCTGCGCGGGCTCGCCGAGCCGGGGCCGACGCGCGAAGAACTGGCGCAGCTCATCGCTCTCGCCGCCCGAGTGCCCGATCATGGCAGGCTGGTGCCGTGGCGCTTCATCCTCATCGAGGGGGACGCGCGGCAGGCGCTGGGTGCACAGCTGGACGCGCTCTATGCCCGGCAGAACCCGGAGCTGCCGCCCGCCAAGGCCGATATGTGGACGCTGTATCTGTCGCGTGCGCCGCTGACCGTGGTGCTGGTGAGCCGCCCGGACCCCGGCGCCAGGGTGCCGGAATGGAATCAGGTCCTGTCCGCCGGCGCGGCCGGCATGGCGCTCACCGTGGCGGCGACCGCGCTGGGCTTCGCCACGCAATGGCTGCTGAAATGGCCGGGCCGCGACCCGGAGGCCGCGGCGCTGGTCGGTATCCGGCCGGGCGAGCGAATCGCCGGCTTCATCCATGTCGGCCGGCCGGTCCGCCTCACCGAGGACCGGCCGCGCCCGGCGCCGGACGCGGTGGCGAGCTTCTGGACGCCCGCCACCTTCGCCCCCGCGTCGGGCGTGAACGATCAGCCTTCGACGTCGAACGACACGCCCTGAGCCAGCGGCAGCTGGCGCGAGTAGTTGATGGTGTTGGTGGCGCGCCGCATATAGGCCTTCCACGCATCCGAGCCGGACTCGCGCCCGCCGCCGGTTTCCTTCTCGCCGCCGAACGCCCCGCCGATCTCGGCGCCGGACGGGCCGATATTCACATTGGCGATGCCGCAATCCGATCCTTCCGCGGAGACGAAGGTCTCGGCCTCGCGCAGGTCGCTGGTGAAGATCGACGAGGACAGGCCCTGCGGCACGTCATTGTGCAGCTTGATCGCTTCCGGCAGGCCGCCGACCCGCAGCACGTAGAGAATCGGCGCGAAGGTCTCGTGCTTGACCACGTCGATCTGCTCGTCGAGTTCCACGATGGCCGGGCGCACGTAATAGGCGTCCGCAGCCGCGTCCGCCCTCACCCGCTCGCCGCCATGGATACGGCCGCCGGCCGCGCGGGCGGTCTCCAGCGCCTTCTGCATGCCCTCATAGGCCTCGGCGTCGATCAGCGGGCCGATCAGCGTGCCGGCCTCGCGCGGGTC
Source organism: Ancylobacter tetraedralis (assembly GCF_014195655.1). Taxonomy (GTDB): domain Bacteria; phylum Pseudomonadota; class Alphaproteobacteria; order Rhizobiales; family Xanthobacteraceae; genus Ancylobacter; species Ancylobacter tetraedralis. The sequence continues at coordinate 192,811 of NZ_JACICD010000007.1, read as the reverse complement.
GCCGATGCTGACCGAGGCGTAGGCCTTGGCGAGGCGCGGCACCAGCGTGTCGTAGACGCTCTCGTTCACGATGAGGCGGCGCAGGCTGGTGCAGCGCTGGCCGGCGGTGCCCATCGCCGCGAAGGCGATGCCGCGCAGCGTGAGGTCGAGATCGGCCGAGGGGCAGACGATGGCGGCGTTGTTGCCGCCGAGCTCGAGAATCGAGCGGCCGAAGCGACGCGCCACGCGCTCGCCGACGATGCGGCCCATGCGGGTGGAGCCGGTGGCGGAGATGACCGGCACGCGGACATCGTCGGTGAGCGCGGCGCCCACTTCAGCGCCGCCGATCAGCAGCTGGGAGAGCCCTTCGGGCGCCCCGCCGAACGCGGTCACGGCGCGCTCGAACAGCGCCTGCACGGCGAGCGCGGTAAGCGGGGTCTTCTCGGAGGGCTTCCACAGCACGCTGTTGCCGCACACCAGCGCGAGCGCGGCATTCCAAGACCACACGGCCACGGGGAAGTTGAACGCGGTGATGATGCCGACCGGCCCGACCGGGTGCCAGGTTTCCATCATGCGATGGCCCGGTCGCTCGGAGGCGATGGTGAGGCCGTAGAGCTGGCGCGACAGGCCGACGGCGAAATCGCAGATGTCGATCATCTCCTGAACCTCGCCGAGGCCCTCCGAGACGATCTTGCCCGCTTCCAGCGTCACCAGCCGGCCGAGCGCGGTCTTGTGGGCGCGCAGTTCCTCGCCGAGAAGGCGCACCAACTCGCCGCGGCGCGGCGCGGGCACGGTCCGCCAGGCCTCGAAGGCAGCCACCGATCGGGCCACCGCGCCGGACACGGCGCTCGCTTCGGCTTCCACGACATGCGCCGTGATCTCGCCGGTGATGGGCGAGCGCGCCGCGCGCGTGCCGCCGTGCCAGGACGCCTCGGGAACGCCGAGGGACTGCAGGAGGTCGGCCACCTCCTGCGCGACCGGCTTGTGGACAATCCCCGCTTCGCTCTTCGTCGCCATCGAACTTCACTCCTTGGCCGACCTCGTCGGCAGATCTTCCAGCGCGGCTCCATAGCACCGCGCGGCGGCGAAAATCCATCGGGGCTTTCGTCCGATCGGCGCGCGCGCTTCCTCTCGCGGAGACGGCGGCATCATTTGCGAACGAAAGTGAAGGCGCGCTTCGTACAGTATTGATTCGATCACGTATAAGTAACTTGCGGGTGTGAATATCTATCGCCAATGCTTGCAGATAAGGCTGGCATCGGGCACTCTGTGCATCACGTGTTGCTTATGAATTATGCCAGCTATCCATCGATATTGCCCAGATCCCGCCACTTCATCGTGATGACCTTGCCACATTTCCTTTCCATCCAGATTCGCATTGTGAAACTGGAGAAGGAACGAGGTATTGACGGCTTGGGGATCGGGACGGATTGCCACCGCGGCTTTCGCGATGGGGATCATCTTCGCCGCCGGCGGCAAACCTGCGCACGCTGATCAGAAGAAGACTTTTGCGACGTCCGGAATGGCGTCGTACTACGGTTATGGCGGCCGCACCGCCAACGGCGAGCAGCACAATGCGCGGGGCCTGACGGCCGCGCATCGCTCATTGCCCTTCGGCACCAAACTGCGCGTCACCAATCAGGCCAATGGCCGCTCGGTGGTGGTGCGCATCAATGACCGCGGCCCCTTCGTGCGCGGTCGTATCGTCGATGTCTCGACCGCCGCGGCGGAAAGCCTCGGCTTCCGCTCGCGGGGCGTCGCCAAGGTGCAGATCGCCGTGGTGGAGTGACGCCGCGTCCGGACTCTGCAAGACCGGAGACGGGAAAACCGGAGATCGGGAAAACGAGCGCGCGGGTCGAGAGGGCCCGCGCCTCCCCGCTGGCGCCTACAGCGCCCCTCGGAGCCCACCAGACGGCAAGGAGTCTCCGCTGAGGGTCAGTTGCCCTCGTCCATGGGAAAGCCGCCCTCGTCGCGCGCAGCCTCCAGGATGCGGCGGCATTCCCGCAACTCCTGGAAGGTCAGGAGCAGGCGCCGGATATCATCCGCCGTCAGCTGCGTGCGCGACACCGCCAGAAGTGGCTCCGCCGCGTGCAGCGCCGGTTCGTCCCGCGATGGCGGCCGCTCGCCCCGCGCCGGAGGGCGCCCATAGCCGTCATCCTCGTCGGCCTGTTGGTCGATTCCGGGACGCGCGGGCCGATCGTCGTCGCTCTCATCGTCCACCCCGGGCTCGCGCTCGGGTGCCAGCGGCCGAAACGCGAAGCTCGGCCGGGCCTCACCGAACGGCGGGGGGCCGACCTGCGGCTCCGCACGCCGCCCCTCGGGCAGGCCAGGCGGATGCAGATGCGGTTCTTGCAGATGCGGCTCATACAGGCTTGGCTCGCGCCGGCCGGGCTCGCGCAGATGCCGTTCCTCGCGCGGCGCGATCTCCGGCAGCAGCGGCAGTTCGGGGAATTCCGGTTCGTCATCCAGCGGGTGACGGCCGACCCGTCTCACGGTGACGCCCTCCTCAGCCGCGCCGCCGTGCTGGCGCGAGGGCAGAAGGTTCAGCAGCCCGCTCAGCGCACCGCCCCGCGCGGGGGCCGCCCCCTCGCGTCCACGCGCGCGCCCTCCCGCCTCGCCGAGGTCGTCACCGGCCATGTCGTCACCGGTGCTGTCGTCATCGGCGATGTCGTCGGTGCTGTCGTCGTCATCGGTCCGCGCCGCGCGACCGCCCGCCGTGCCTCCACCCGCCGCGTCGCCCCCCTCAATGGCCTGCCAGATGGCCTGCACGTGGCGTGGCCCATCTTCCTTGAGGATGCGTTGGACACCACGAATGGTGTAGCCCTCGGCATAGAGCAGGTGTCGGATGCCGCGCAGCAGTTCCACGTCGTCCGGGCGGTAATAGCGCCGCCCCCCTCCCCGCTTCAGCGGGCGAATCTGCGGGAAGCGTGTCTCCCAGAACCGCAGTACATGCTGCGGCAGGTCGAGATCCTCGGCCACTTCGCTGATCGTGCGGAAGGCGTCGGGGCCCTTCTCCACGCTCGGCTACTCCTCGCGGTGGCTCACGAGCCGGTCTCGGCGTCGTTGCCGTTGATCTGCTGCTTGAGGATGTTGGACGGCTTGAACACCATGACCCGGCGCGGGGCGATCGGCACTTCCTCGCCGGTCTTGGGATTGCGCCCCACGCGCTCGCCCTTCTGGCGCACCACGAAGGAGCCGAAGGACGAGAGTTTCACCGTCTCGCCGCGCGCCACGCAGTCGGCAATCTCCGACAGCACGGTCTCCACGAGCGCGGCCGATTCGGTCCGCGACAGGCCCACGCGCTGGTAGACGGCTTCGCCCAGATCTGCACGCGTGATGGTTCGACCGGCCATGCTACGCCTCCTTTATTGTTAGACTTTTCTAAACGGAGGCCGCAGCTTAGGCGCCGGACAGGTGCGCGGTCAACGGCGAGATGCGGTAAGGGTAGCCCTACCAGCGGATTAGCGCCGATCCCCAGGTAAAGCCCCCGCCCATCGCTTCCAGCAGCACGAGGTCGCCGGTCTTGATCCGCCCATCCGCGTGGGCCGCGGCCAGCGCCAGCGGGATAGAGGCGGCGGAAGTGTTGCCGTGCCTGTCGACCGTGACGACCACTTTCTCCGGCGCGATGCCGAGCTTGACGGCGCTCGCGTCGATGATGCGGCGGTTGGCCTGGTGCGGCACGAACCAGTCGATCGTCTGCGCGCTCTCGCCGGTCGCCTCGAAGGCATCGACGATCACATCGGTGATCATGCCCACGGCATGGCGGAACACTTCCCGCCCTTCCATGCGCAGGAAGCCGACGGTCTTTGTCGAGGAGACGCCGCCATCGACATAGAGCTTGTTCTTGTGCCGCCCGTCCGAGCGCAGATGCGTGGTGAGCACGCCTCGCCCGCCGGCGTCCTGGGTAGCGACGCCTTCCAGCACCAGCGCACCGGCGCCATCGCCGAACAGCACGCAGGTGGTACGGTCCGACCAGTCGAGGATGCGCGAGAAGGTTTCCGCGCCGATCACCAGCGCGCGCTTGAAGGCGCCAGACCTCAGGAAGCTGTCGGCGGTCGCCACCGCGAAGACGAAGCCCGAGCACACCGCCTGCAGGTCGAAGGCGGCGCCCTGGGTGACGCCGAGTCCGGCCTGCACGCTCACCGCCGTCGCCGGGAACGTGTTGTCGGGCGTGGAGGTGGCGAGCACGATGAGGTCGATGTCGCCCGGCTCCATCCCCGCATCGGCCAGCGCCGCGCGGGCGGCATGCAGCGCGAGATCGGAAGTCAGCTCATGGTCGGCGGCGATGTGGCGCTCGCGTATACCGGTGCGCTGGACGATCCATTCGTCCGACGTATCCACGATCTGGGCGAGATCGGCATTGGTGAGCGTGCGGGCGGGCAGATACGCGCCAACGCCGCGCACGACGGAACGAATGTCAGTCACGATGAAACCTGTAATTCGGCCGAAGCGGAAGCCGCCGCACCGGCGCGCGCTCCAACCCGGGGACGATCGTTCATTCCCGCGGCAATACGGGAAAGCAGCTGGTAGCGCACCATGTCGTAGCCGATGTCGACCGCCGAGGCGAAGCCTTCCGCATCGGTGCCGCCATGGCTCTTGATCACCACGCCGTTGAGCCCGAGGAACACGCCGCCATTGGACTTGCGCGGGTCGAGCTTCTCGCGCAGCGCGTTGAAGGCGCCGCGGGCGAGGAGATAGCCGATCTTCGCCAGCAGGCTGCGATTGATGGCGGCGCGCAGATAGTCGGCCACCTGCTTGGCGGTTCCCTCGGCGGTCTTGAGCGCGATATTGCCCGAGAAGCCCTCGGTGACGACCACGTCCACCGTGCCGCGCCCGATATCGTCGCCCTCGACGAAGCCGTGATAGGCAAGGCCGGGATGGCCGCTCTCGCGCAGCGCCGTGCCGGCTTCCTTCACTTCCTCGACGCCCTTGATCTCCTCGACGCCGACATTGAGCAGCCCCACGGTCGGGCGCTCGATGTCGAACACGATGCGCGCCATGGCCGCGCCCATCACCGCCATGTCGACCAGATGCTGCCCGCTGGCGCCGATCGAGGCGCCGACATCCAGCACGACGCTCTCGCCGCACATGGTCGGCCACAGGCAGGCGATGGCGGGGCGATCGATCCCGGCCATCGTCTTCAGGTTGACCTTCGCCATCGCCATCAGCGCGCCGGTATTGCCGGCGGAGACGGCACAATCGGCCTCATGCAGGCGCACGGCGTCGATCGCCTTCCACATGGAAGAGACGCGCCGGCCGTGGCGCAGGGCCTGGCTCGGCTTGTCGTCCATGCGGACCACGACATCGGTGTGGATGATCTGGCTCGCCTGCGCGAGGCGCGGATGCGCGGCGAGCAAGGGGCGGATACGCGCCTCGTCTCCGAACAGGAGGTAGCGAATGTCCGGGTGGCGGACGAGCGCGATCTCCGCACCCGGCAGCACGACGTCCGGACCATGGTCGCCGCCCATCACGTCGAGCGCTATGCGGACGGTCGAAGACATCTAGCGGTGAGGTCTCTCAGATCGGGTACACGCGGCCCGGAGGGAACCGCGGAGGCGATGAGGGCATGCCTCAGTTGGGCCGACATGACAATAGCGTCAGGCCATTTAGACCCAAAATGCCGCGCCTTGGCCCTACTTGTCCTCGTCGCGCAGGCGCGCCAGCGCGGCGAAGGGGGAGGCTTCCGCATCGCTCAGTTCCTCCACGCCGGAGAACGCCACACCCGGCTTGCGCGGATAGGGATCGAGCCCGAGGGCGAGAAATTCCGCGACCACGCCGCCGACATCCACCGTGCCGTTGACCAGTGGATCGGGCAGATTCAGTTCGGTGACGTCGATTTCCGCCCCCGGCTTCACCTCCGGCAGCTTCTCGGCCGGCGCGAAATGCATGTCGATGTCTTCCGACACCGGCCCCTCGAAATTCTCCAGCGTGACGACGCAGGTCTGCGTCACCACGGCGTCGAGGTGCCCCGTGACCCGCACGCTGCCTCCGCTTCCGGGAACGAGGGTTACGGTGGCGGTCAGGGCGGAAATGCCCGGAATGCCGAAATCGGCGGCAAGCGCCGCGCGCGTGGCGGCATCCGGCGCGAGCTTGACGGTGGTGCCCGTGTCGGGAAGGCTTGCCACCACTACCGGATGGCTCATCGGCAACGCATCGGTCATGACGGCGTGACCTCCTTGAAGTTGATATCGGTGGCGGGCGGCAGGGGCAGTTCGCCCGCCGCGAAGGTTTCGAAGGGTACCGCCGCGAGCGCGGTGACGGCGCGGCGCATATACAGCGCCAGGGCTTGGGCCTCGGCGATGCGGGCGCCATCGTCCGCATAAACATTGCGGTGGACGGCGTGCGCGAGGGATGCGTCGTCCGGCTCGGCCAGCGCCGCGTCATAGACGCTCACGCGGCCGTAGAAGGCCTCGGCGACGCGCTTCATCTTCTTCGGCACGGTGAGATCGCCCACGCCCATTTCCCGCAGATTGGCATCCATGTCGACACAGAAAGCGTCGAACACTCTCTGGGCGAATTCACGACGCTCCGTGCTTTCGTCCTTCAGCCGGTGAAACAGCAGGAAGGCGTGCACGAGGATCATCTCGAACCGGCCTTCGATCGTGTCGGGCACACCATAAGCGGTATAGAATGCCGGATCGCGCGAGTGTGCCACGATCGCGCCATAGAGCCGCTGAATGGTCTCACGTCCGTCGTTCCGGCGGAAGAAGCGCAGAATCATGACCGGCTCCCTGCCTCGCGCCGCCCGCCTCTGGCAGGCGGACGTTCGATGTGGGGGGTAGCGCGGGTCGGTGCCAGTGGCAACCCCGGACGGGTTCGACTAGGCCGGCCGGCGCGGGGCAAGGTTGCGTCGATGGCGCCGCCTGTGCTTTCTGCGCAGCGCGCGTGCCGTGATCGGCGGCTGCGCGCTTTGCGACGGCGCGATGTGGCGGCGGATGGAGATGTGGTGATGGCAGTGACGCGCGTAACGCTCCTTGCGACCGCGATGGCGGCTCTCGGGATGGCCGGATGCGCCCCCGGCGATCTCAGCATGCCGGCCTCGAGCATGGGCTTGCCGCGCACGCCGACGGGCTTCGTCTCCGAGCAGCAGCGCGGCTATGTGGCGACGCCCGGCGCGCTGGAGCAGATTCCGGTGGGATCGAGCCAGGAGCAGGTGCTGCTCGTGCTGGGCACGCCCTCCACTGTCGCCACCGTGGATGGCGAGGTGTTCTACTACATCTCGCAGAAGGCCAAGAAAGTGATGTTCCTGCGGCCCGAAATCATCGACCAGCGCGTTCTGGCGGTCTATTTCGACCCCAAGGACAAGCGCGTGACCCGCATCGCCGACTATGGCCTGAAGGACGGCAAGGTGTTCGACTTCGTGTCGCGGACCACGCCGACCGGCGGACAGGAACTGTCAATTCTCGGCCAGTTCCTCAACGCGACCCAGTTCAACCCGACGCTCTGAGGCCGCCGACGGCCGACGCGGGGCGCCGGCTGTCGTCAACTGCGCTTTCGCGACTTCGTCTGATCGATTCGCCTGGAGCCTCTTCGAGGGAACCCCGGTTCGCCGAAGAGGCTCGAGGCGTTTTCCTCACGCAAGCCGGTATCCATTTCGCTCGAAAACGCTCTAGAACCGCGTCGCGGCGAAGGGGGCGGGATCGACCACCGGCGTCACCCCGTCCATCATGTCGGCGAGCAGGCGCCCGGTTATCGGGCCGAGCGTGAAGCCCAGATGCTGGTGGCCGATCGCCAGCCACATTCCCTTCTGTCCCGGTGCGGCACCGATCACCGGCAACATGTCAGGGAATGCGGGGCGCGAGCCCATCCATGGCTCCGCTTCCGCCCGCGGGCCGAGCGGAAACAGGCCGCGCGCCAGAATTTCCGTCTGGTCGAGCTGGACAGGACTGCGGGGCGCATCGCGGCCGGCGAATTCCACACCCGTGGTCAGGCGGATGCCACCCTGCATGGGCGTGATGACATAGCCGCCCTCCTCGTCCAGAATCGGCCGCGCGAGGCTGGCATTGCCCTCGGGCCGATAGTGCATGTGATAGCCGCGCTTAACCTGCAGCGGCAGGTTGACGCCGAACGGCCGCAGCACATCCATCGCCCATGGCCCCAATGCCACCACCACGTTCGGCGCCTCGACGGCACCCTCCTCGGTCTTGACCGACCAGCCCTCGCCGAACCTCGCCAGCGTGCGCGCGTCTCCGCGCAGCACCTGGCCACCTAGCTGCGGCAGGTGGGCGGCATAGGTCTGCGTCACGCCGCCGGGGCTGGAGACGGAGTGCGGGTCCGACCACAGCACGGCGCCGGTGAAGACCGGACGCAGCGAGGGCTCCAGTTCCAGCGCCTCGTGGATCGACACCTCGCGGGCGGTCAGCCCGTAATGGCGCGCGAGGGGGAACTCGGCGCGCTCGCTCGCGAGCCCGCCCTCGGTGCGGTAGAGCTTGAGCCAGCCGCCCTCGCGGAAGAAATGCCCGGCGCCGCTGGCCGCGCTGAGGCGCTGGTGCTCGGTGACGGTGTGCACCAGCAGCGAATCCATGACGCGGGCATAGTCGAGGATGCGGGCCGGCGCGGAGGCGCGCCAATAGGCGAACATCCAGGGAATGAGGCCGGGAAGCGCGTTCCAGTGATAGTTCGCGCCGGGATTGCGGCGCAGCGCCACGTCCAGCAGCGCCTTCACGCTGCGCGGAAACGCGGTCGGGTAGATGGAGGCGCGCTCCACCAGGCCGGCATTGCCATAGGAGGTTTCCTCGCCCGGGCCACGTCGGTCGACGAGGACGACAGAGCGGCCGCGCTCGGCGAGATTGAGCGCAATCGAGGTGCCGACAATGCCGGCGCCGAGCACGATCGTATCGGTTTTCATGGGAGGTCGTCCTGCGGCGGAGACGGCGGAGCGGGCCCGAAAGGCACGCCCCGCCGCACCGGCCCGGGTCAGTTGATCGGGAAGGGGAAGTACTTTGCGTTGATCTTCTGGTAGGTGCCGTCGGCCTGGATGTCCTTGATGGCCTTGTTCAGCATCTCGCGCAGTTCGTTGTCTTCCTTGCGCACCGCGATGCCGGTGCCATCGGGGTTCATGTCGGCGAGGTCCGGGCCGATGAACTTGCAGCACTTGCCGGAATCGGTCTTCTCCAGCCATTCGTAGAGTACGAACTTGTCCGCAGCGACCGCATCGAGGCGGCCGGCGGCGAGGTCGGCATTGGCCTCGTCCTGTGTCGGGTAGAGCTTGACCTCCGAACCCTTGTACTTGTCCTCGAGATAGGTCGCCCCGGTCGTGGAGGACTGCGCGCCGAGCACCTTGCCCTTCAGCGCCTCGGGGGTGATCGCGGTGAGCTTCGTATCCTTGGGGGCGATGAAATTGCCCGGCGTCAGGTAGTAGGGAACCGTAAAGGCCACCTTCTCCTTGCGCTCGTCGGTGATCGACATCGAGGCGACGATGGCGTCGTACTTCTTGGCGAGCAGCGCGGGGATGATGCCATCCCAATCCTGCGCCACGAAGGTGCATTCAACCTTCATCTTCTCGCAGAGCGCATTGGCGATATCGATGTCGAAGCCAACCAGCTTGCCGGCCGAATCCACCGAGTTGAAGGGAGGATAGGCACCTTCCGTGCCGATGCGCACCTTCTTGATCTCCGCATGCGCGGCCCCGGCGGCGAGCGACATGGCCGCAGCCGCGGCCAGTATCCTGACGAATTTCATATCGTGGTTCCCGATCTCGCTGCCGTACACGGGCAGCTTGCCCGAAGGCTAGGCCCTGCCCCACCGCGAGGCAATGCGCGGTTCGCCTAACCTTTAGGCCATCCCGCCCTCAGAAATGGCTGAAGCTGCTCCGCGCGAAGGCCAACGGCGCGCCCCGCTCATCCCGCACCACCAGCCCCTCGCCGGCCGAGGTGCGGCCGATCACCGTCGCGCCGATGCCCGCCGCGGTGGCGCGCGCATGGAAGGCGTCGAGATGGGCCTCCGCCATCACGGCGAGAAGCTCGTAGTCGTCGCCGCCTGTGAGCGCCGTCTCCAGCAGCGCCGGCTCGGCGGCGATGGCGGCGCGGGCGGCATCGCTCAGCGGCACCCGCGCGGCGTCGAGTTCGCCGGCAATATGAGAGGCCGCGAGCAGCTTGGCGAGATCGCCGATCAGCCCGTCGGAAACATCCATTGCGGCAAGGGCATGCGCCCGAAGGCTGGCAGCGAGCACGAGGCGCGGGCGCGGATGCAGATAGCGCTCCGTGAGAAAGGCGCGCTGCGCGCCATCCAGCGCCGCGAAGCCGGGGCGGCCGGGATCGAGGCGCAATTGCAGGCCGAGCGCCGCGTCGCCGATCGTGCCGGTCACCACGATCGCCGCGCCCGGCGGGGCGCTGGTGCGCCGGACCATCTCGCCGGTCGGCACCGAGCCGAGCGCGGTGATGGAGACGGTGAAGGGCCCCGGCGTGCGCACCGTGTCGCCGCCCAGCAGCGGCGCCCCGTAGCGTTCCGCATCCTCGCCGAGGCCGCGCGCGAAATCTTCCAGCGCGGTGGCCGACATGTCGGGCGGGATGGCGATGGCGAGCAGCACGCCGAGCGGCGCGGCCCCCTTGGCCGCGAGGTCGGAGAGGTTCACCCGCATCGCCTTGCGGGCGATGGAGGCTGGCGGGTCATCGGAAAAGAAGTGGACGCCGGCAACCAGCGCGTCCTTGGTCAGCACCAGCTGGTGGCCGGGAGGCAGGTCGAGGAAAGCGGCGTCGTCCTTCAGCCCGAGCGCGCCGGGGTGCCGGGCAAGCGGCTCGAACAGCCGGGCGATCATGCGATCCTCGCCGGAGCCCGGATCCTTGCCGGAATTGCCGGCCTCGCCCGCGCTCGCCGCGCTCATGGCCGCGCCCTCAGCCCGTGAACTCGGCGGGCCGCCGCTCGCGGGCAATGCCGTCCAGAACGGCATTGACCATGCCGGTCTCGTCGCGGTCGAGGAAGGCGGCGGCGACGTTCACATATTCGGCAATCACGACACGGGCGGGAATGTCCGGCCGGGCGGCCAGCTCATAGGCGCCGGCGCGCAGCACGGCGCGCAGCACCACCTCGATGCGCTTGAGCGGCCAGCCATTGACCAGCGCGGCATCGAGCACGGGATCGACCACCCGCTGCTCGCGCACCACGCCGCCGACAATGTCGCGGAACAGGTTGAGGTCGGCGCTGGCGATCTCGTCGCCCTCGATCTCCTGGCCGATCCAGTGGCTTTCGAACTGGGCGAGGATCTCGGGCAGCGGCGTCGCCGCCACATCCATCTGGTAGAGCGCCTGCACCGCATTGAGCCGGGCGGCGCTCTTGCGCAGCGGCTTGTGGTTGACCGGCTTGGAGGTCGCAGGCTTGGCGGTTACGGGTTTGGGAGTCGCGGTCATGATCGCCTCACGCCTGCCCTACGCGGCGCTTGAGGCGCAGCAGGGCGAGCGCCGCCTCGACCGCGCCGGCACCCTTGTTGCCCTCGCTCACGCGCGCACGGACCCACGCCTGCGCGTCATTCTCGACCGTGAGAATGCCGTTGCCGAGCGGCAGCTGGCGCGAAACGGCGAGGTCCATCAGCGCGCGGGAGGATTCCCCGGCGACGATCTCGAAATGATAGGTCTCCCCGCGCACCACGCAGCCGAGCGCGACGGCCGCGTCATAGGGCGTGCCGGCAGCGGCGGCGGCATCGAGTGCGATGGCGATGGCGGTGGGGATCTCCAGCGCGCCGGGCATCGAGAGGACCTCCGCGCTGGCGCCGGCGGCAGTGACGGCTCCCAGCGCACCGGCGAGCAACTCGTCGGCGATGTCGTCATAGAACCGGGCCTCGACGATGAGCACGCGCGCGCCGTGGAGCGGCGTGACATCGGCATCGGAAGCACGCGGCGGGCGTGGGCTCGCCATGATTGGAACCTCATGAAACTGAATGGGCCGACGAGGTAGACCCGTCAGCGGAACTCCGCAAGCCGCGCCGCGTAGCGGGCCATCATGTCGACTTCGATATTGACAGCGCCGCCCGGCTGGACATCGCCCCACGTCGTATGCGCCAGCGTATGCGGTATGAGCAGGCAGGAAAAGCGCAGACCGTCTACCTCGTTCACCGTGAGCGAGGTGCCGTCGAGCGTGACCGAGCCTTTCGCCGCGATGAACGGGCCGAGCGCGGCCGGCACCTCGAACACGAAGCGCGTCGTCTCACCCAGATCCTCGCGCTCCACCACGGTGGCGACGCCATCGACATGGCCCTGCACGATATGGCCGCCAAGCTCGTCGCCGATCTTCAGCGCGCGTTCAAGATTGAGCCGCCCGCCCACCTGCCAGTCCCGCGCGGTCGTCACCGACAGCGTCTCCGGCGCGGCCTCGACCTCGAAGGCGTCGGGCTGCACCGCCACCACGGTGAGGCACACGCCCGAGCAGGCGATGGAGGCGCCGAGCGCGATGGTGGAGGTGTCGTAGACGGTGCCGATGGTCAGCCGGCGCACATCGTTGCGCGGCTCGATCGTGCGAACAGTGCCGATATCGGTGACGATTCCCGTGAACATCTAGCGACGCCTCATGATGGTGAGCCGATCCGCGCCGTGCCGTTCGGTCTCTGTCACCGACAGATAGGTATCCAGTTGCGAAAGCGGCAGTCCCTCCAGCGCATCGAGCGCCTCGGGACCCAGTTCGCGCGGCGCCTGGAAGATATCCGCCTCGTCGACCAGCCGGCTCTGCACAAAGGCGCCGGCGACGCGCGGGCCCGCCTCGACCATCAGCCGGGTGATACCGCGCAGCGCCAGCAGCTTCACCGCCTCGTCGAGATCGAGCCCGCCACCCGCGCGGCGGCGCACGCGCATCACCTCCGCCCCGAGGCCGACGATCGGCCCCTCGCGCTCCGCCGGCGCATCCTCGGCCGCGAGAATCCACAGAGGCGCGGTCGCGATGCTGCGGGCGAGCGCGCTGGTGGCCGGCAGCCGCAGCTCGCTGTCGAGCACGATACGCACCGGCGAGCGGTGGAGCATGCCCGGCAGGCGGCAGGTCAGCCGCGGGTCGTCCGCCAGCACGGTGCCGATGCCGGTGAGCACCGCGTCGAACGTGGCACGCAGCATGTGCACCCGCCCGCGGGTCGCCTCGCCGGTGATGGCGGCGGGGCGGCGCCCGGCGAGACCGACCTTGCCATCGGCCGAAATGGCCAGCTTGAGCATGACATGCGGGCGGCCTTCCGTGACGCGGCGGATATGGCCGGCATGGGCGATGCGCGCCTCCGCCGCGCCGGGGCCGACCACAACCTCGATGCCCGCCTCGCGCAGGATGGAGAAGCCACGTCCGGCGACGCGAAAATCCGGATCCTCCACCGCCGCCACCACGCGCTTGAGCCCGGCGGCGCGGATGGCATCCACGCAGGGCGGTGTCTGGCCGTGGTGGGAGCAGGGCTCCAGCGTCACGTAGAGCGTCGCCCCGTGCGCCGCCTTGCCCGCCTGCGCGATGGCCTGCGGCTCGGCATGAGGGCGGCCGCCCTTGGACGTCCAGCCGCGCCCGAGCACGACCGGGCCGGCGGGCGTCTCGCGCACCACCACCGCTCCGACGGCGGGATTGGGCCAGGTCTGGCCGAGTTCGCGCCGGCCAACGCTGAGCGCGGCGGCCATGAGGGCTTCGTCTTGCATGTCAGGCTTCATCATAAGGGGGCGGCGGCAAACGGCGATTTCCGGCCGCATCAGTCGTCGGCAAGGGTGGGGCGGCGGCGGGCCGGCGCGGCGAGGTCGTCGCTATCGCCGCCCTCGCCCGGGCGCGGCTCGAGCTCGCCGAGCACGGCCTCGAAATCCTTGGCCTCGCGGAAATTGCGATAGACCGAGGCGAAGCGGACATAGGCGACGTCGTCGAGCTGTTTCAGGCTCTCCATCACCAGCTCGCCAATGGTCTCGGAGGTGATTTCGCTCTCGCCCATGCTCTCCAGCCGGCGCACCAAACCGGATACCAGCCGCTCGATCCGCTCGGGATCGACGGGGCGCTTGCGCAGCGCCACCTCGACCGAGCGCGCCAGCTTGTCGCGGTCGAACGGCACGCGCCGTCCCGAGCGCTTGAGCACGGTAAGCTCGCGCAGCTGCACGCGCTCGAACGTGGTGAAGCGGCCGCCGCAATCGGGGCAGATGCGGCGGCGGCGGATGGCGGCGCTGTCCTCGGTGGGACGGGAGTCCTTCACCTGCGTTTCGAGACTTCCGCAATAAGGACAGCGCATCGGTTCACCTGGGTTCCGGGGGCCTCAGCCGTAGATCGGGAAACGCGCGAGCAGTTCAGCCACCTTGCCGCGAACCGCCGCCTCGACCAGGCTGTCCTCGTCGGTTCCCTTCTGCGACAGCACGTCCAGCACCTCGGCGATCATGTCGCCGATCTGCTGGAACTCGCCGACACCGAAGCCGCGCGTCGTGCCCGCCGGAGTGCCGAGGCGCACGCCGGATGTGACGAAGGGCTTCTCGGGATCGAACGGGATGCCGTTCTTGTTGGTGGTGATGTGGGCACGCCCGAGCGCGATCTCCGACACCTTGCCGGTGAGTTTCTTCGGCCGCAGGTCGACCAGCATCAGATGCGTGTCGGTGCCGCCGGAGACGATCTCGAAGCCGTGGCCCTTGAGGTTTTCCGCCAGCGCCTGCGCGTTCTCGACCACGTTCTTCGCGTAGATCTTGAACTCCGGCTGCAGCGCCTCGCCGAACGCCACCGCCTTGGCGGCAATGACGTGCATCAGCGGGCCACCCTGGATGCCGGGGAAGATCGCCGAGTTGAACTTCTTGGCGAGGTCCTCGTCATTGGTCAGGATCATGCCGCCGCGCGGGCCGCGCAGGGTCTTGTGCGTCGTGGTGGTGACGACATGGGCATGGGGCACCGGATTGGGGTGCACGCCGCCCGCCACCAGGCCGGCGAAATGGGCCATGTCGACCATGAGATAGGCGCCCACCGAATCGGCGATGGCGCGCATCTTCGCGAAGTCGATATGGCGCGGATAGGCCGAGCCGCCGGCGATGATCACCTTCGGCTTGTGCTCGTCGGCGAGCTTGGCGACTTCCTCGTAATCGATGCGCTGGTCGTCGCGGCGCACATTATACGGCACCGGCTTGAACCACTTGCCCGACAGGCTCACCGGCGCGCCATGCGTGAGGTGGCCACCGGCGGCGAGGTTGAGGCCGAGGAAGGCATCGCCCGGCTGCATGAGCGCGAAGAACACGGCGGTGTTGGCCTGCGCGCCCGAATGGGGCTGCACGTTGGCGAAGCCGGCGCCGAACAGCTGCTTGGCACGGTCGATGGCAAGCTGCTCCGCCACGTCGACGAACTGGCAGCCGCCATAATAGCGCCGGCCGGGATAGCCTTCCGCGTATTTGTTGGTCAGCACCGAACCCTGGGCTTCCAGCACGGCGCGCGAGACGATGTTCTCGGACGCGATCAGCTCGATCTCGTCGCGCTGGCGACCGAGCTCGGCGGTGATGGCGCCGGCGAGCTCGGGATCGGTCTCGGCGAGCGGCGCTTCAAAGAAGCGGCTGATGGAGCTGGTGGATGAAGCGTGGGCTTCGGACGACATATTCCGGCCTCCCTGGCACGGGGCGGTGGCGACGCCTTCGGGCCGACCTCGCGTCGACCCTTCGGAAATCAAGGCGGGTCGCTTAGCACAGCCCCTGCGGCGTTTCAAAGCACGCTCCCGGCAGCAGGCCTTGCATCGACGCGGCGGCAGGTGCCGAGCGGCGCGACACCGCCGGCGCGGATGACAGGAGAAGTGCCGCTCGCCTATCGTCGGCGCCCCTTCCCCCCGCGAATCCGGGACCCGCGATGAAGATCATCCACACGCCGCGCCATCTCGGCCATTCCGGCCATGTCGAGCTCAATAACGGGCAGATCGTGCCCGCCTTCGAGAAGCCCGAACGGGTGGCGATGATTCTCGACGCCATCGGCGCGCGCGGCCTCGGTCCGCTCATCGAGCCCACCGTGCACGGGCTCGACCCGCTGCTTGCGGTGCACGATCCCGCCTATGTCCGCTTCCTCGCGCAGGCCTGGGAATTGTGGACCGCGGAGGGACGCGAAACGCCGGCGCTGCCGAGCTTCTGGCGCGCGCCGGGCATGCGCTTCATCGAGCCGGACGCCATTGACGGCAAGCTCGGGCATTTCTCGTTCGATGCCGGCTGCTGCATCGTCGCGGGTACCTGGGATGCCGTGCAGGCCGGCGCCGATGCCGCGCTGACCGGGGTCGATCTCCTGTCCGGCGGCGAGCGGGCGGCCTTCGCGCTGTGCCGCCCGCCCGGCCACCACGCCCATGCCGGAACCATGGGCGGCTACTGTTTCATCAACAACGCGGCGGTGGCGGCGCAGAGCCTGCGCGACCGGGGCGCGGCGCGCGTGGCAATTCTCGATGTCGACTATCACCACGGCAACGGCACGCAGGCCATTTTCTACGAGCGTGGCGACGTTCTGGTGTGCAACATCCACGCCGACCCGAGGCAGGAATTCCCCTATTTCCTGGGCTATGCCGACGAGACGGGCGCAGGCGCGGGTGAAGGCTTCAACGCCAATTTCCCGCTGCCCTGGGGCACGGATTACGAGGGTTGGAGCGCGGCGCTGGAGGCGGCCTGTGGGCGCGTGAACGCCTTCGCGCCGGACGCGCTCATCGTGTCGCTCGGCGTCGACACCTACAAGCACGACCCGATCTCGCAGTTCCGGCTCGACAGCCCGGATTATCTGAGGATCGGCCGGCGCATCGCCGCGCTCGGCCTGCCGACGCTGTTCGTCATGGAGGGCGGCTATGCGGTGGAGGCGATCGGCGTCAACGTCGCCAACACGCTGGAAGGCTTTGAGACTGCGTGAGACCGACGTGACGAATGGGCGGGCGAGGGCGTGGAGCGCCCTCGCCCGCTTCACAGCCGGTAGAGAATCTGGTCGGTCCAGAAGCGCTCCAGCCGCTGCAGCGCCTTGTTGATCACCTGGAAGTCCTCGCGCCCGATGCCGCCGATCTGCTCGATCGTGGTGATGTGCTTGCCGTACAGCCCCTCGACGATGGCGCGCACTTCCTCGCCTTTCGGCGTCAGCTTGATGCGCACGGCGCGGCGGTCGATGCGCGAGCGCTGGTGGTCGAGATAGCCGGCCTCGACCAGCTTCTTCAGATTGTAGGAAACATTGGCGCCGAGATAATAGCCGCGCGTGCGCAGCTCGGCCGCGGTGAGTTCGGCATCGCCGATATTGAACAGCAGCAGCGCCTGGATGGCGTTCACGTCCTCGCGATCGCGGCGGGCGAATTCGTCATTGACCACGTCGATCAGCCGGCGGTGCAGGCGCTCGAGCAGCGACAGCGCCTCCTGATAGAGGGGGGCGATCTCGTCCGCCGCCGGCTCGCGCCGGGTCTGCGCCGCCGGCGCGGCATCCTGCCGCCCGGGCTTGTCCCGCGCCTCGCCCCGCGCCTCGCCCCGCTTGCCGAATGCCACCACGCTCGTTGCCTGAGCTGTCGCCTTCATCTGCACACCCCGATCCGACCTGGGGATTATCTCCCTCTCATCCGCCGGAGTGTGGGGCGCGCGCTCTAAGGACGGCTTAAGCGAAAGCCTGAATCGTTGGTGAAAACTTATCCTTTACGGGGCGTTAGCGGATCAGTCCTCGCTTTCGCGGGCCGCCTTGTAGGTGAGGAATGCATAGATCGCGACCAGCACCGTCTCCACCGCCGCGACGATGAACAGCCGCCCTACGCCCTCGGGCGCAGAGGCGTTGATGAGGATCTGCACCATCGCCGTCACCAGCCACAGCACGACGCCCCAGGAGGCGCCGAGCCACAGCCCGACCGCCGCCACCGGGTTCATGATGGCCGCCCAGATCACCGCCGCCTGCGCGGCCAGCGAGAGCATCTCGAACCGGCTGGTCGTGCCGTCCCACACGCCGCAGATCAGGGTCCAGCTGTAGATCGTCTTCAGCAGCAGGAAGCCGGCCAGCACACGCAGATACAGCACCACGCGCCGCTGCCAGGGCGGCAGTTCGGCGCCAGCCAGGCCTATGGTGGTATCGATGGGGTCATAGGGCGAACTCATCCCGCCTGAATACCCGAATTCGCGCTCAGGTCAGCAGCAATTCGTCGGGCAGCGGCTCATCCATCAGCGCGGCGATGGCGCGGGGATCGACCTCGTCCAGCCGCGACGGCCGCCAGAGCGGCGTCTGGTCCTTGTCGATCAGCACGGCACGCACGCCCTCATAGAAGTCCGGGCCGTCCAGCAGGCGGGTAACGAGGCGGAACTCCAGCGCGAGGCATCCGGCAAGGTCGTGGGCGAGGCCGCGCTGCATCTGCTGGAAGGCGATGTGCACGCTGGTCGGCGAGGCGCGCCGCAGCGTGTCGCGCTGGGCACGGGCGAAGTCGGCCACCTCGCCCGCGCCCGCCGCCGCATGGTCGAGCGCGGCGAGAATCGCATCGACGCTGCCGCCCGCGAAGATACGGTCGATGACCGGGCACAGCCGCAGCAGGGCCGGCGCGGGCGCATCGGCTTTCAGCGTGGCGAGGCTGCGCTCCACCGGCTCGCCGGCGGCGAGCGCGTCGATCAGCGCCGGCCAGCGGGCGGTGGGCACAAAGTGGGTATAGAGGCCGAGCGCCACGGCGTCCGGCATGCCGATGCGCGCGCCCGTCATGGCCAGCCACGTGCCGGCCCAGCCCGGCAGGCGCGGCAGAACGAAGGTGGCACCCACATCGGGAAACAGGCCGATCGCCACTTCTGGCATGGCAAAGCCCAGGTTTTCGCCGGCCACGCGGTGGCGGGCATGGCCCGACACGCCGAACCCGCCGCCGAAGCACAGCCCGTCGACCAGCGCGAGGAACGGCTTGGGGTAGCGGGCGATGAAATGATCGAGCGCATATTCGTCGCGCCAGTAGTCGCGCGCCGCCTCTTTCTGGCCGGAGCGGCCGAGCTCCACCATGTGCCGCACGTCGCCGCCGGCGCAGAAGGCGCGCTCATGCGCCGAGCGCAGCAGCACATGCGCCACGGTGGGCTCCTCCACCCAGCGCGCCAGCTGCGCGTGCATGGCGCGCACCATCGCGTGGTCGAGCGCGTTGAGCGCTCGTGGCCGGTCGAGCGTGATGATGCCGACCGCGCCGCGGACCTCGAATCGAATGCCGATGTTCTCGCTCACGCCGCCTGCCCTTCCGGATGCCCATGCTCACCGTCGCACAGGCAATAGGGCCTCACGGCGCCGGGGAAAAGACGGCGCGCGGCACGAGCGGCCGCGCCGACCCGGCGTTCGGCCCGCCTGCGACGCTTTGGCGGGCAAGTACGCAATCGCCCCGCTCTACATATCGCGCTGACAGCTGTATGACGTTATAAGTATTCGAAACTGGTCGATGCGAGCGTGTCCATGACGATCCCCTTCGCCCGTCCCCGCCCCGCCTTTCTCGATCCCTCGGGCCGACAGGACGTGTCGTCGCGGCTCGATCTGGCCCAGCGCCCCCGGCGCAACCGGAAATCCGAGTGGACGCGCCGGCTGGTGCGAGAAAACACGCTCACCGCCGCCGATCTCATCTGGCCGATTTTCGTGATGGATGGCAGCGAGGCGCGCACGCCGGTCTCCTCCATGCCGGGCGTCGAGCGCCTGACCGTCGACGAGGCGGTGCGCGAGGCCGAACGCGCCGCCGGCCTCGGCATCCCCGCCATCGCGCTGTTTCCCTATACCGACCCGACCCTGCGCTCCGCCGACGGGCGCGAGGCTCTCAACCGCGACAATCTGGTCTGCCGCACGCTGCGGGCGATCAAGGACGCGGTGCCCCATATCGGCCTCATCACCGATGTCGCGCTCGATCCCTATACCAGCCACGGCCATGACGGGCTGCTGGACGTGGACGGGCGGATCGTCAATGACGAGACGGTCGCCGTGCTGGTGGAGCAGGCGCTGGTGCAGGCCGATGCCGGCGCCGACGTCATCGCCCCGTCCGACATGATGGACGGCCGGGTCGGCGCGATCCGCCGCGCGCTCGACGCGGCGGGCCATATCGACGCGCAGATCCTCGCCTATAGCGCGAAATACGCCTCGGCCTTCTACGGCCCGTTCCGCGACGCGGTCGGCTCCAATGGCTGCCTCAAGGGCGACAAGCGCACCTATCAGATGGATCCCGCCAACGGCATCGAGGCGCTGCGCGAAGCCGCGCTCGATATCGAGGAAGGCGCGGACATGCTGATGGTGAAGCCCGGCCTGCCCTATCTCGACATCGTCTTCCGGCTGAAGGAGACCTTCGGCCTGCCGACCTTCGCCTATCAGGTGTCCGGCGAATACGCGATGATCGAGGCGGCCGCCCGCAATGGCTGGCTGGATGGCGAGAAGGCGATGATGGAGAGCCTCATGGCCTTCAAGCGCGCCGGCGCCGACGGCATCCTCACCTATTTCGCCCCCCGCGTCGCCGAGAAGCTGGCCCGCGAGGGCTGACGGCGCGCGACCGCGAGCACAGGACGCGGGAGACCGGCATCGCCCGCTCAACGGCCGCGCTTCTGCTGTTGCTGATCGCCCTCGCGCTTGGTGCCTGCGGCGCGATGATCGACGCCGACCAGGCGCGGATCTGCCGTGCCGCCGCGCCGGCGCTACACGAGGCGAGCGTGGAGATCGTCGAGACCGCGCTCAGCCCCGTGCCGGGGGCGCCGAACGCGCTCAAGCTCTCCTACCGCGCACGCCGCGACGGCTTTGCCAGCGCGCACTGGATGATCTGCACCTTCGCGGCACAGACGGGAATCGGGCGCTTCGAACTGACCGCCATCGACACCGATCGCGGCGCGCTCAGCGACATCAAGCTCTATATCCTGCAACGCTGGGGCCTCGACGACCGCCCGCCCGCGCTGGCGCGGCAGCCCTTGCTCAGGCTCGACGCGCGTACCGCCTACTGGCTGCAGCAGACGCTGAACGGCATCGTCATGGCCGGCGTCTACGGGCTCATCGCCACCGGATTCTCCCTGGTCTACGGGCTGATCGGCCGGATCAACCTCGCCTTTGGCGAAATCGCCGTGCTGGCGGGCACCAACATGCTGGTCGCGGTGGGGGTGGCAAGCCAGTTCGGCCGGCTGGGGCCGATGGCGCTCACCCTCTCCCTGCTCACGGGGGCGGCGGCCGGCGCGCTGGCCAGCTGGGTCATCGGCCGCCTCGTCGTGCTGCCGGTGAGCCAGCGGACGACCTCGCCACAGGCGGTGCTCATCGCCACCGCGGCTGTCGCCATCGTGCTCGCCGAACTGCTGCGGATCACCGCGCCGGACCGTGTCAACTGGCTGCCCGCGCTGCTGAACCGGCCGATCTATATCGCCGGCACGCGCGGCTTCATCGCCACCGCCACGCCGGCGCAGCTTCTGGCGGCGGCGCTGAGCCTGTTCGGCGCCTCGATGCTGCTCGGCCTCATCGGGCTGTCGCGCTTCGGCCGCGCCTGGCGCGCCCATGCGCAGGATCCGCTCATGGCGGCCATGCTCGGCGTGCCGGTGCCGGCGCTGCGTTCGGCCACTTTTCTCGTCTCCGGCGCCGCCGCCGGGCTGGCGGGAACCATCGTCGTACTGGCCTACGGAACGATTTCACCCGGCGATGGACTGGCCATTACGCTCAAAGCCTTGATTTCGGCGGTTATTGGCGGCATTGGCTCGGTGCCGGGCGCTTTTCTCGGCGCCGCCCTCGTCGCCGGCGTCGAAACCGTGTGGTCCTCGGCCTTTGATATCGCCTATCGCGACGTCGTGACCTATTCGCTCCTGGCCGCCTTTCTCATCCTGCGGCCAGGCGGTCTCTTCAATCGTGCGGCCCCTTCGCCGCGAGAATTCTGAGTATCTCGATGACCTTGCCCGTCACTCCCGCCGATGTCGCCGCTGCCCGCGAAGTGCTGGCCGGCGCGGTGCTGCGCACGCCCACGCTGCCGGCGCCGCGCCTGTCGGCGATTACCGGGGCGCAGGTGTTCATCAAGTACGAGAATCTTCAGGTCACCGCCTCCTTCAAGGAGCGCGGCGCGCTGACCAAGCTGGCCAGCCTTTCTCCGGCCGAGCGAGCCGCCGGCGTGGTCGCCATGTCGGCCGGCAACCATGCGCAGGCGGTGGCCTACCACGCCGCCCGGCTGGGCATCCGCGCCACCATCGTCATGCCCATGCACACGCCCATCGTGAAGGTGGCGGCGACCGAGGCGCATGGCGCCCGCGTGGTGCTGCACGGCGAATCGGTGGGTGACGCCAGCGAGGAGGCGGACCGCATCGCCCACGCGGAAAGCCTCGTCTGGGTGCACCCTTATGACGATCGCTTCGTGATCGCCGGCCAGGGCTCCGTCGCGTCCGAAATGCTGGAAGACGCGCCCGAGCTGGAGGCGCTGCTGGTGCCGGTGGGCGGCGGTGGGCTCATCTCCGGCATGGCGGTGGCCGCGCGCGAGAAGCGGCCGGACATCGAGATCGTCGGCGTCGAGACCTCGCGCTACCCCTCCATGTGGAATGCGCTGCACCAGCAGAGCCTGCCCTGCGAGGGCACGACGCTGGCTGAGGGCATCGCGGTGAAGCAGGCGGGCGTGCTGACCCGCGAGATCGTCTCCGCGCTCGTCTCCGACGTCGTGCTGGTGGAGGAGCCGATCATCGAGCGGGCGGTGAACCTGTTCCTCACCCAGCAGAAGACGCTGGCCGAGGGCGCTGGCGCGGCCGGCCTCGCGGCGCTGCTCGCCGAGCCCGAGCGCTATCGCGGCCGCAATGTCGGCCTCGTCGTCTCCGGCGGCAATATCGACCCGCGGATCGTCGCCTCGATCATGATGCGCGAGCTGGAGCGCGAGGAGCGCATCGTCAGCTTCCGCTTCTCCATGATGGACCGGCCCGGCGAACTGGGCATCATCTCCACGATGCTGGGCCAGCTCGGCGCCAACATCCTCGAGGTCGAGCACAAGCGGCACTTCCTCGATGTGCACGCCAAGGGCGCGCGGCTCGACGTGACGGTGGAGACGCGCGACCGCATGCATGCCGATCAGGTCTATAGCGCGCTGATCGAGAACGGCATGGATGTCGCCCGCATCGACTGGCGCACCGGCAACTGAGCGCCGGCGTGGGGAGGGAGGGGGCAGATGCGAGGCAGGTCGCCTTGCCGTTCGTCCCCGCCCTTCCCACCTGAAAGGCGAGGAGAAACACCGCCATGAGCGACGCCGATTATTACGGGGCTCCCCGGCCCTACGCCTTCGATCCTCTCGCCGACCCGGAATATTTCCAGGGCGTGCTCGGGCGGCGCATCCTCGCCTGCCTGATCGACGCGGTGCTGATCTGCGCCCCGATCGTGCTGGCGGCGGTGTTCATCTTCGTGTTCGGCTTCATCACGCTGGGGTTGGGCTGGTTTCTCTACGGCCTGCTGAGCCCGGCCTTCGTGATCTGGGCTCTGGTCTATGCCGGCCTCACGCTCGGCGGCCCGTTCTCCGCCACCATCGGCATGCGGGCCATGGGAATCGAGATGCGCCTGTGGCACGGCGCGCCGATGTCGCCCTTGCTGGCGGTGCTCAGCCTCGTGCTGTTCTGGGTGTCGCTCAGCGTGCTGACGCCCTTCGTGCTGCTTGTGGGCCTGTTCAACGCCCGCCGGCGCCTCCTGCACGACATCATCCTCGGCACGGTCGTCACCAATAGCGAGGAGCGCGCCGCCCAGCTGCGGCCCCGGTGGCGCTGATGCCGGCCCGGCCGATGCCCGGCGGGTGCCTCCGTGACGCATCGAGGGCTTTGACCTTGCCGCGGTCTCTGGCAATCTCTGATTCTCCCTGACCGCGAACCCGCCGTGACAGAACACCCGCGCGACACACCGCAGTTCTACCTGACCGCCCCATCCCCCTGCCCGTATCTGCCGGGCCGCGAGGAGCGGAAGGTGTTTACCCATCTGGTGGGCGAGCGGGCGACGCAGCTCAACGACGTGCTGACCCATGGCGGCTTCCGCCGCAGCCAGTCCATCGCCTACCGCCCGGCCTGCGAACATTGCCGCGCCTGCGTCTCCGTGCGGATCTGCGTGAACGAGTTCGTGGAATCGCGCTCCTTCCGCCGGGTGCGGCAGGCCAATGACGACCTGATCGGCGACATGCGCACGGCGGTGCCGACGGCCGAGCAATATTCGCTGTTCCGCGCCTATCTCGACAGCCGCCACGGCGATGGCGGCATGGCTGACATGAGCGTGCTCGACTATGCGATGATGGTCGAGGACAGCCATGTGCGCACCCGCCTGATCGAATATCGCCGGCGCGGGCCGGACACCGCCATCAACGGGCGCGGCCACGGCGCGCTGCACGGCGTGGCGCTGAGCGACGTGCTCGCCGACGGCCTGTCGATGGTCTATTCCTTCTACGAGCCCGAAGCGCCCGCCCGCTCGCTCGGCACGTTCATGATCCTCGATCACGTTACCAAGGCCCGAGCCATGGGCCTGCCCTATGTCTATCTCGGCTACTGGGTCAACGGCTCGGCCAAGATGGACTACAAGCGCCGCTTCCTGCCGCAGGAACGCCTGATGCCGGCCGGCTGGGAGCGGGTTGACTGATCCAGCGGCTCGTTTCCTATCGCCGATGACCACAGCCGATGGAGATCGGCGCGCGATACCGGCTTCGCCTTGGCCGGAACAACGATCTGTAGGCTGCCTGGCTCTAGAACCGGTTGTTCCGCGGGAAGCCCTTGGGCGGCAGGCGGCCGGCGCTGGCGCGTTCGCCGCGCCATTCGGTGAGGTCGGTCACGGTCCAGGTTCGCCCGGACGTGTCGCGCCAGGTCAGGCCGTCGGCGGCGCTGAACACCTTCACGTCGGACATGGCGCCGTCCTTGTAGCGCTGCAGCCGCACGCCGCGCCCGCGCGTCATTTCCGGGATCTGGCTGAGCGGGAAGACCAGCAGCTTGCGATTCTCGCCGATCACCGCCACCGTGTCGCCCACGGCCGGCATCACCTTGCAGGCCTCCTGCGCGTCCACGCCCAGCACCTGCTTGCCCTTGCGGGTATTGGCGACGCATTCGTCCTCGGCGACGAGGAAGCCCCGGCCCTCCTTGGCCGTGACCAGCAGCTTGCGCCCGCCCTGATAGGGCAGAACGTCGACAATGTCGGCTTCCTGCTCGAGCTCGATCGACAGTCGCAGCGGCTCGCCATGGCCGCGCCCGCCGGGCAGCTTGGAAGCGTCCAGCGTGTAGAAGCGGCCATTGGTGGCGAAGACCAGCAGCTTCGATGTCGTCTCGGTGAAGAAGGAGAGCTTGAGCTGGTCGTCGCCCTTGAAGGCGAGCGCGGAGAGGTCCGCCACATGGCCCTTGAGCGCGCGGATCCAGCCCTTTTCCGAGACGACGACGGTGATCGGCTCGCGCTCCACCAGCGCCTCGCTCACCGCGTCCGCACCATGGGCGGCCGCCTCGCCGAAGCTGGTGCGGCGGCGCCCGAGCGGGGTGTCCGGCCCGAACGCCTTGCGCGTCTCCCCGAGTTGCCAGGCCACGGTTTTCCACTGCCGCGCCTCGGAGCCCAGCAGCCCTTCGATCTCGCCCTTCTCGGCGGTCAGCGCGTCGTGCTCCTTGCGGATCTCGAATTCCTCCAGCTTGCGCAGCGAGCGCAGGCGCATGTTGAGGATCGCTTCCGCCTGCACGTCGGTCAGCTCGAAGGTCCGCATCAGCTCGACCTTCGGCTCATCCTCCTCGCGGATGATGCGGATCACCTCGTCGAGATTGAGATAGGCGATGAGGTAGCCGCCCAGCACCTCCAGCCGGTGCTCGATCTCGCCCAGCCGGTGGCGGGAGCGGCGCAAAAGCACCTCGCGCCGGTGGTCGACCCACTCGCGCAACGCCTCGGTGAGGCTGACCACCTTGGGCACCTGCCCGCCGACCAGCACGTTCATGTTCAGCGGGAAGCGGATTTCCAGCTCGGTGAGCCGGAACAGGCTCTCCATCATCAGCTCGGCGTCGACCGTGCGCGCGCGCGGCTCCAGCACGAGGCGCACATCCTCGGCCGATTCGTCGCGCACATCGGCGAGCAGCGGCAGCTTCTTCTCGTTGAGGAGGTCGGCGATCTTCTCCACGAGGCGGGATTTCGGCACGCCATAGGGAATTTCGGTGACGACGACGACATAGGAGCCGCGCCCGGTCTCCTCCTTGAGCCAGCGCGCCCGCAGGCGAAAGCCGCCGCGCCCGGTGGCGTAGGCGTCGGCCATCGAGGCCGGCGATTCGATGATGACGCCGCCGGTGGGGAAATCCGGCCCCTTGACGAATTTCAGCAGATCGTCGGTCGTGGCGGCCGGATGCTCGATGAGATGCAGGCTGGCGTCGATCAGCTCGGCCGCGTTGTGCGGCGGGATCGAGGTCGCCATGCCCACCGCGATGCCGGTCGAGCCATTGGCCAGAAGGTTGGGGAACGCGCCGGGCATCACCACCGGCTCTTCGGTGGTGCCGTCATAGTTCGGACGGAAGTCGACCGCGTCCTCATCGATGCCGTCGAGGATGAGCCGCGCGACCTCGGTCAGCCGCGCCTCGGTATAGCGCTCGGCCGCGGCGTTATCGCCGTCGATATTGCCGAAATTGCCCTGCCCGTCGACCAGCGGGTAGCGCTGCGCGAAATCCTGCGCGAGGCGCACCATGGCGTCGTAGATCGCCGCGTTGCCGTGCGGATGGAACGAACCCATCACGTCACCGACGATCTTCGCGCTCTTGCGGAAGCCGCCGCCCGGGTCGAGCCGCAGCAGCCGCATGCCATAGAGAATGCGGCGATGCACGGGCTTCAGCCCGTCCCGCGCGTCCGGCAGGGCCCGGTGCATGATGGTGGACAGCGCATAGGCGAGGTAGCGCTCTTCCAGCGCTGCCTTCAGCCCGATCGGCTCGACCGAGCCCTGATCCTTCGGAATCGGTCCCTCTCCCATGGGTCTTGGCTACAGCGAATCGATGAAAGGAACAAGACGTGAACGCAGCTTATCCGCCCGCTATTCACCGCCAATATGCCGGGCTCAGAGGCGCGACGGCGGCAGGCGCGCCGCCGCGCGATCGAGCGCCGTGAGCAGCGACTGGCGGGCATCGGGCAGTGTCAGCCCGCGCGGCGCGAATACACGCTGGGCGAGGAAGTACCCGGTCAGCGCGAAGGCGGTGCGGATCTCATCGGACGGCGGCGGCTCGGCCACCTCGCTGATGAGGAAGAAAGGCAGGCCCAGCAGCCGGTCGCGCCACGGCTCGCCCGCGTCGCGGCTCACCGCCCGGCCGGATTTCGGCGAGACATAGAGCAGATCATTGCGCCCGCCGGTCGCCGCGCAGCTGGAAAGATCGAGCCCGAAGCCGAGTTCGGACAGCATCATCAATTCGAACCGCGCCACCATCATGCCGGTGAGGCGCGGTTCGGCCAGATGCTCGACCATGGTCTCGACGATGAGATGCAACCCGGGATGCGGGTCGCGCTCGGGCAGCAGGCGCAGCAGCGCGCCCACATGGGCGAGGGCAAAGGCGGAATGCGCCTCGCCCATCAGCCGCCCCGCCCGCGCGCGCGTGACTTCCAGCGTGAAGGCACCCAGATGCTCGTCGAGCCGCGCCCGCCAGCTCGCGCGCACGCTGTTTCCCGGTTGCAGCGCCGCCGCCTGCCGGCGCGAGCCGCCGCCGCGCACCAGGCCGAGATGGCGGCCATGCGCCACGGTGAGCAGCTCGACGATAGCATTGGCCTCGCCGTGGCGGCGAAGCCCGACGATGATGCCGTCATCGACCCATTCCATGGGCGCCGGGCCTCGTCAGTCCGAGGAGGGGAATTCGAGGCCCATCTCGCGGTAGCGCTCGGGGTCGTCGGCCCAGTTCTCGCGTACCTTGACGAACAGGAACAGGTGGACCGGCTGTTCCAGAATTTCCACCAGTTCCTTGCGGGCGGAGGTGGAGATCGCCTTGATGGTCTCCCCGCCCCGGCCCAGCACGATCTTGCGCTGGCTTTCGCGCTCGACGAAAATGGTCTGCTCGATGCGCACCGAGCCGTCCGGGCGCTCCTGCCAGCTGTCGGTCTCGACGGTGGAGCGGTAGGGCAGTTCCTCGTGCAGGCGGTGGAACAGCTTCTCGCGGGTGATCTCCGCCGCCAGCGTGCGCATCGGCGCGTCGGAAATCTGGTCCTCGGGGTAGAGCCACGGGCCGAGCGGCAGCAGATCCCGCAACCATTCGCGCAGGTCGACGAGGCCGCTGCCCGACAGCGCCGACACCATGAACAGCCGGTCGAAGGTGATGCGCTCGGCGATCTTGGCGGCGAGTTCCAGCAGATTCTCGCGCTTCACCAGGTCGATCTTGTTGAGCAGGATGGCGCGCGGCCGGCGCACGTCGACAAGGCCGCGAATGATCGCCTCCACGTCCTCGGTGAGGCCGATGCGGGCGTCGATCAGCAGCACCACGGCATCGGCATCCCCCGCCCCGCTCCAGGCCGAGCGGACCATCGCCTTCTCCAGCCGCCGCTTGGGCGCGAAGATGCCGGGCGTGTCGACCAGGATGATCTGCGTCGCGCCTTCCAGCGCGATGCCGCGCAGCAGCGAGCGCGTCGTCTGCACCTTGTGCGAGACGATGGACACCTTGGTGCCGACCAGGGCGTTGGTGAGCGTCGACTTGCCGGCATTCGGCGCCCCGATCAGGGCGACGAAACCACAGCGAGTCGGAACGGCGACATCATTCATGCATGGACCTGTTCGAGAAAGGCAGCCGCGGCCGCCTTCTGCGCGTTCTGCTTCGAGGGACCGTCGGCCTCCACGGAGGCGAATCCGGGGACCTCGACGGCGATACGGAAAAGCGGACTATGATCCGGTCCGGAGCGTTCCACCAGCCTGTAACCGGGCGGCGGCAGGCCACGGGCCTGCGCCCATTCCTGCAGCGCCGTCTTGGGATCGCGGGCGGATCCGCCCGCCAGCCGCAGGCGCGGACGCCAGAAGCGCTCCACCAGCACCTCGGCGGCCGTAAAGCCGGCGTCGAGATAGACCGCGGCGAGCACCGATTCGGCGATGTCGGCCAGGATGGCCGGCCGGTCCCGCCCGCCGGAGCGATCCTCGCCAGCGCCGAGCCGGATATAGGCACCGACCCCCATGGCGCGCGCCACCTCGGCGCAGCTATCCTCGCAGACGAGATCGGCCAGCCGTCGCGACAGCTCGCCCTCCTCCGCGGCGGGATAGGCGCGGTAGAGCATGTCGGAAACGACGAGCCCGAGCACATGGTCGCCGAGGAATTCCAGCCGCTGGTAGGAACGCACCCGCGCCCGGCTGCCCTGCACGCCGGTGACGGCGCTGATATGGGTCAGCGCCAGCGCGAGATGCGCGCGATCCTTGAAGCGGTGTCCAAGCGCCTCCTCCAGCGAGGCGAGGCCGGCCTCATCGAGCGAGGCACGCGCGCCGCGCGTCATCGCACGAAGGAGAGCAGGCGGTCCCAGCGCACCGACCAGGGCCATTTCCAGAACTGCCAGGCGGCATCGCCTTCCTTGACCGAGAAGAAGATCACCTGCGCGCGGCCGATCAGGTTCTCGTAAGGCACATAGCCCACCTGGCTCAGCACGCGGCTGTCGGTGGAATTGTCGCGGTTGTCGCCCATCATGAAATAGTGCTCGGGCGGCACCTTGTAGACCGGGGTGTTGTCGTAGAAGCCGTTCTCCACCAGGTCGAGCGTGTAGTAGCTCACGCCGTTCGGCAGCGTCTCGGTCCAGCGCTTGACCCGCTGCACCTGCCCGTCGCCCTCGTCGTCCATCCAGTAGCCGGCATCCTCGCGCTTCACCGGCACGCCGTTGATGTGCAGCACGCCGCCGATCATCTGGATCTCGTCGCCGGGCAGGCCGATCACCCGCTTGATGTAGTCGGTCGTCTCGTCGCGCGGCAGCTTGAACACCACCACGTCGCCCCGGTTCGGCGTGGAGCCGAGCAGCCGGCCGCTGAACAGCGGCGGCGAGAAGGGCAGCGAGAAGCGGCTATAGCCGTAGCTGAACTTCGAGACGAAGAGATAATCGCCGACCAGCAGCGTCTCCTTCATCGACCCGGAGGGGATGTTGAAGGGCTGGAACAGGAAGGTGCGGATCACGATGGCGATGAGGAACGCCTGGAAGATCACCTTGGCGGTCTCGCCAAGCCCGCCTTCCTTCTTTTTCGGTTCAGTCTTCGACGTCATATCGCCTTCCGCTGTACGCCGCGGATGTCATCGCCCGCCGGGGTGAGCGCTCCTATACCCGCTCGGGCGCCCTGCGGCAACGCGCCGTGGTCACGATTGCTCGACGTGACGGCACGTCAGGCCCCCTGTTTGGCGACCGCACTGATGATGACGAAAGCCTGCGCGATCGGGCCGTCATCGGTAATGGTCAGATCGATGCGGGCGTCGAAGCCCGGCGGGGTGATCGCTTCGAGCCGGGCCAGCGCGCCGCCGGTGAGCTCCATGGTCGGCCGACCCGAGGGCAGGTTCACCACGCCCATGTCCTTCCAGAACACGCCCTGCGCCAGCCCGGTGCCGAGCGCCTTGGCGCAGGCCTCCTTGGCCGCGAAGCGCTTGGCGTAGCTCTCCACGCGGCGGGCCCGACGCTCGGACTTGGCGCGCTCGATGGGCGTGAACACGCGTTCGAGGAAACGCTCGCCGTGCCGCTCCAGCACTTCCGCCACGCGCCGCGCATCCGTGATATCCGAGCCGATGCCGATGATCATGCCGCTGTCCCCGTGCCGATCGCGGCGCGCCCCTGCGCCATCGCGTGGCGCATCTGCCGGATGGCGCCCTCCAGACCGGCAAAGATCGCCTCGCCGATCAGGAAATGACCGATGTTCAGTTCCCGCACGGGCTCCAGCGCGGCGATGATCCCGGCCGTTGCGCAGTCGAGCCCGTGGCCGGCGTGGATCTCCAGGCCCAGCGCCGCGCCCCGCCGGGCGGCCCGCGCCAGCCGGGCGAATTCGGCCTCGGCCTTGGCCGTCTCGCCCTCGGCAACGAATTCGCACCACGCGCCGGTGTGGAGTTCCACCACCGCCGCGCCGATATCGGCGGCGCGGGCGATCTGGTCCTCCTCGGGCGCGACGAACAGCGAGACGCGGATGCCGACGGCGGAAAGGCGCTCCACCTTGCGGGCGAGGTCGATGCCGCCGCCCAGCACGTCGAGCCCGCCCTCGGTGGTGCGCTCCTCACGCCGCTCGGGCACGAGGCAGCAGGCCTGCGGCGCGAGATCGATCGCCAGCGCCACCATCTCGTCGGTCGCCGCCATCTCGAAATTCAGCGGCACCAGCAGCACATCCTTGAGACGGCGCATGTCGTCGTCGCGAATATGGCGCCGGTCCTCGCGAAGATGCGCGGTGATGCTGTCCGCCCCCGCCGCGCAGGCGAGCTGCGCCGCCCGCACCGGATCCGGCAACAGGCCGCCGCGCGCGTTGCGCACGGTCGCTACATGGTCGACGTTCACGCCGAGGCGCAGCGGCGGCACGATGCGCGTCATCGCCTAACCCTTCGCGCCCTGGATGCCGCGGCTACCCGGCTTGATCGCCGGCAGGGCGGCAAGTTCGGGCGGCAGCGCATCGGCGGGATAGGCGGGGATGTCGAGCTTGGCCAGCGAGATGAACGGCACGCCGAGGTTGGCCTTGCCATTGGAGCGATCGATCAGGCAGGCGGCGCCCACGACGTTGGAACTATGCTCGGCGATGGCGGCGAGGCATTCGCGCGAGGACAGGCCCGTGGTCACGATATCCTCGACCATCAGCACCCGGGCGTCGGGGGCAATGGTGAAGCCGCGGCGCAGCTGGAATTTGCCGTCCTCGCGCTCGACGAAGATCGCCTTGGCGCCGAGGTGCCGGGCCGTCTCATAGCCCGGCACGATGCCGCCAATGGCGGGCGAGACGACGACGTCGATCTTGCCGAAGGCCGCTTCCGCCTTCTGCGCCAGCGCCTTGCACAGGCGCTCCGTGCGCACCGGATCCTGGAAGATGAACATCTTCTGCAGAAAGACCGGGCTGCGCAGGCCGGACGACAGGATGAAATGGCCTTCCATCAATGCGCCGGCCGAACGGAACTCGGCCACGACCTCGTCTTGTGTCATCTTGATGCCCGGAAAAAGTTGCGAAACGGGTTGAGCTGATAGCCGATCCGCCGGGCTGCGTCACGGCCGTTCCCGCCCTCAGCGGCCGGTGGTGGGCAATCGGGTTGCCCTTGGCATAACGCGCGCCCGCGCACAGACCAGCATCGCCTCCCCCGCCAGCCGCTCGACACGGCCCTGCGCCGCCATCGCGCCATTCTGGAGCAGGCGGCCCCACAGGGCCCGCGCGGCGCCGGTGATGATGCGGAAGGTTCCCTTGATCTGCTCGGTGGGCATTGGCGTCTCCTCGCGTTGGTGGGCGGCAGGATACCGCCGCGGGAATAACCCGCCGGCCGGCGACGGGTTCCCCCTCCACGCGTTCCCCCTCACCCGTTCACGCGCTCGACACTCGACACGACCGGGCGCGCCCGCAGGTCCGCGAGGATGCCGTTGAGATGGCGCAGGTCATACACGCCGATATCGATCACCATGCGGGTGAAATCGGCCGAGCGGGAGGACATGCGCAGGTTCTCGATATTGCCGTCGCGCTCGCCGATCACCTGGGCGATCTGGGCGAGCGAGCCCGGCTCGTTGGTCGCCACCACGACGATCTGCACCGGGAAGCGCTGCGGGTCGTCCTCGTCCACGTCCCAGCGCACGTCCAGCCAGCGCTCCGGCTCTTCCTCGAACTCCTGCAGCGCCGGCGACTGGATGGGATAGACGGTGATCCCCTCGCCCGGCGTGAGGATGCCGACGATGCGATCTCCCGGCACGGCGCCGCCATTGGGCGCGAAATGCACGGGCAGTTCGCGGTTGATGCCGCGAATCGGGATGGCGGTCTTGGGGTCCGGATCGCTTTCGATGCCGGGAATCTTGAACTTGAGGCTCTGGCCGCGCTCCAGCTCGAACCAGCCTTCGCCATGCGGGGCGCCGCGCTCTTCCACGCGCGGACCGGCCCATTCTGGATAGATCGCCTTGACCACGTCGTCGGCGCGCATCTCTCCGCGCCCAACGGCGGCATAGACGTCGTCCAGCGAGGTGCGGGCGAGGCGCGGCACCACGCCGGCGAGGCGCTCCTCGGAGAACACCTTGCCCGCCCGCGCGACCGCCCGCTCGACGATGCGCTTGCCGAGGCCGGCATATTGCGCGCGCACCGCGGCGCGGGTGGCGCGCCGAATGGCGGCACGCGCCTTGCCGGTGGCGACGATCGATTCCCATGCTGCCGGCGGGGTCTGCCCCTCGGCGGTGATGATCTCCACCTCGTCGCCATTGTGCAGTTCGGAGACCAGCGGGGATACCTTGCCGTTCACCTTGGAGCCGACCGCGCGATCGCCCACGCCGGTATGCACGGCATAGGCGAAGTCGATCGGCGTCGCCCGACGTGGCAGGATGATCAGCCGGCCCTTCGGGGTGAAACAGAACACCTGATCGTGGAACAGCTCCAGCTTGGTGTGCTCGAGGAACTCCTCGGGGCTGGAGCCTTCGGCCAGCAGTTCGATGGTGCGGCGCAGCCAGGCATAGGCATTGGAT
Organism: Ancylobacter tetraedralis; assembly: GCF_014195655.1. Classification (GTDB taxonomy): domain Bacteria; phylum Pseudomonadota; class Alphaproteobacteria; order Rhizobiales; family Xanthobacteraceae; genus Ancylobacter; species Ancylobacter tetraedralis. The sequence goes on along the minus strand of NZ_JACICD010000007.1, from coordinate 159,457 downwards.
TCGCGGTTGCCCGGCGCGGCCACGCCGGGCGCGTCCTTGTAGAGCGCATGGGCGGCGATGCCGTATTCGGCGATGTCGTGCATTTCCCGGGTGCGGATCTGCAGTTCGACGCGCTGGCGGCCGGGCCCGACCACGGTGGTGTGGATCGAGCGGTAATCGTTCTGCTTGGGCGTCGAGATGTAGTCCTTGAAGCGACCGGGAACCAGCGGCCACTTGGTGTGCACCACGCCGAGCGCGGCGTAGCAGTCCTCCATTCGGTCGACCAGGATGCGGAAGCCGTAAATGTCGGAGAGCTGCTCGAAGGCGATCGACTTCAGCTCCATCTTGCGCCAGATCGAATAGGGGCGTTTCTCCCGCCCCTTCACCAGCGCGCCGATGCCCCTGTTGGCGACAGCGTCCGACAGCTCGCGCTCGATGGCCGCGACCAGCTCGCCATTGTGCTCCTTCAGCGCCTGCAGGCGGCTGCGGATGGATTCATACGCCTCGGCCGACAACTGGCGGAAGGACAGGTCCTCCAGCTCCTCGCGCATGTCGTGCATGCCCATGCGGCCGGCGAGCGGGGCGTAGATATCCAGCGTTTCCTGGGCGACGCGGTTGCGCTTTTCCTCCGGCACCCATTTCAGGGTGCGCATGTTGTGCAGCCGGTCGGCGAGCTTGACGAGCAGCACGCGCACGTCGTCGGCGATGGCAAGCAGCAGCTTGCGCAGGTTTTCCGCCTGCTTGGCCTGCTTGGAGACCAGATCGAGCTTCTTGATCTTGGTGAGACCCTCGACCAGCGCGCCGATCTGCGCGCCGAAGATGCGGTCGATCTCGTCGCGGGTGGCGTCGGTATCCTCGATCGTGTCGTGCAGGAGCGCCGCGACGATGGTCGCGTCGTCGAGCTTCAGATCGGTCAGGATGGCCGCGACTTCGAGGGGATGCGAGAAATAGGGATCGCCCGACGCCCGCTTCTGGGTACCGTGGGCGCGCATCGCATAGACATAAGCGCGATCGAGCAGCGACTCGTCGGTGTTGGGATTGTACCGGCGGACGCGCTCGACGAGCTCGTACTGCCGCATCATGACAGATCAACCCGTGAGAGCCCGACTCGTCTCGCGCCGGGTTCAGCGAATATCGTCATGGTTCCGATCCGGTGCAAGTTGCGACAGGCAAAAGGCATTCAAATACCATCGCAATCTAGATTTGAATTGCACCCAAATTGCAACTATCGTGAACCTCCGCCCTGAACGGAGGGATTGTCGATCGTGGAATTGCTGCCGTGGCTTGGATATCTCGCCCTCTATGTGGGCGGCGGCCTCGCGGGCTTCCTGCTGGCAGCCCTCTCATGCGCAGCTTCCAAGAGCTCGCTCCTGGATGAGCTGGATCGGCTGCGGGAGCGCAACGAGGAACTCGAGGCGCAGCAAAGGGAGACGACCGGCGAGCCGGCTTTCAGCTCCAACCGCCCGAACCGCGTGCAACGAAACCGGTTGATCCGCGTCGTGAAGGGCTGACATCCCGCCCGACAAACGACGACGCCGGCTTTCGCCGGCGCCGGGGTGGTTTTCGATTCTCGGCCGTGACCAAGGCACCACGGCCGTCTTCGATCAGCCTTCGTCGTCGTCGCTCGGCTCGGGGGGAACCAGTCCCTGCAGGCCGGCAAGCAGTTCTTCCTCGGTCATGCGGTCGAGCATGACGTCGGAATCGTCCGCGCCCTGCGAAGCGGACGACGCGATCATCGGAACCGTCTCGGGCTCGGGCTCGTCGACTTCCGTGAACTTCTGCAGCGAATGGATCAGTTCCTCGCGCAGATCGTCCGGCGAGACGGTCTCTTCGGCGATCTCGCGCAGGGCGACGACCGGGTTCTTGTCGTTGTCGCGATCGATGGTGATCGGCGAGCCGGACGCGATCGTGCGCGCGCGGTGCCCGGCGAGCAGAACGAGTTCGAAGCGATTGTCGACCTTGTCGATGCAGTCCTCGACGGTGACGCGAGCCATGCCTCGGCACTCCTGACGGTGTATCGGAAAGCGCACGCCATAAACCAATGCGTGCTTCAGGGCAAGTCTTTCACCACGGCACGCCTTTCGCCCCAACGCGCCCTCCCCGACCTCCAGCGCGGTCAAAAATGCAGCCGATAAACACAGGAAACGCCACACGGGCCGTCCCGCCGCCGCCACAAATGCGCTATGTCTAGGATCATTGGGGGGTCAACTCGCTGCGCCGCATCGCGGACGAGCGGGAATTATTGTCCTTATTTCAGGTGTTTGCCCATAATGACCCACGGCATGGAAAAGATCGCCCTATTCATCGACGGCGCCAATCTCTATTCGGCCACCAAGGCACTGAATTTCGATATCGACTACAAACGGCTCCTCAAGGAGTTCCAGACCCGCGGCTATGTGCTCCGGGCCTTCTATTATACGACGCTGGTCGAAGACACCGAATATTCCTCAATCCGCCCGCTGCTCGACTGGCTCGACTATAATGGCTATTCGGTCGTCACCAAGCCGGCGCGCGAATTCACCGATAGCCAGGGTCGCCGCCGCATACGCGGCAACATGGATATCGAGCTGGCGGTGAACGCCATGGAGCTCGCCGCCCATGTTGACCACATCGTGATCTTCTCCGGCGACGGTGATTTCCGCTCGCTGGTGGAATCGGTGCAGCGCAAGGGCGTGCGCGTGAGCGTGGTGTCGAGCGTGCACACCCAGCCGCCGATGATCGCCGACGAACTGCGCCGCCAGGCGGATGTTTTCATCGACCTCGTCGACCTGCAGTCCCGCATCGGCCGCGACCCGGCCGAACGGTCCAGCCGCATGCACGAGCCACCGCGCTTCCTCGAACGCCGCGCGCCCGCGCCGGCCGCCGATGACGACGAGATGTCCGAGCCCTGAGCTCGAATCCCTGAGCCCGAATCCCTGAGCCCGGTGCGCGCGCCCGCCATGAAGGTTTCGCCGATCATCGCCCCTCCTACACAGGCGGGCGCCGAGCCGGCGCGGGACTGCCCGCGCTGCCCGCGCCTCGTCGCGTTCCGCGAGCATTGGCGGACGCAGGAGCCGGCATGGCACAACGCGCCCGTGCCCTCCTTCGGGCCGGAGGACGGGCGCCTGCTCATTGTCGGCCTCGCACCCGGCCTGCGCGGCGCCAACCGCACGGGACGGCCCTTCACCGGCGATTATGCCGGTGAACTCCTCTATTCCACGCTGATCAAGTTCGGCTTCGCCACCGGTGCGTTCGAGGCGCGGCCGGATGATTCGTTGCGCCTGCGCGACGCGCGCCTGACCAATGCGGTGCGCTGCGTGCCGCCGGAAAACAAGCCGACCACCGACGAGATCCGCAACTGCCGGCCCTTCTTCGCCGCCACAATCGGCCTGCTGCCGGCGCTGAGCGCCATCGTCGCGCTGGGCAAGATCGCCCATGACCAGGTGCTCGCCGCGCATGGCGAGACCCTGTCGCACCACAAGTTCGCCCATGGCGCGGTACATCGGCTGGGCGATGTGGTGCTGTTCGACAGCTATCATTGCTCCCGCTACAACACGAATACCGGCGTGCTGACGACGGAAATGTTCCATGCGGTGTTCGCCCGGGTGCGCGCGCATATCGACACGCTCGGCTGAGCCGGGCGCCGCGCTTCAGGGCGCGACCGGCGCCCAGAGCACATCCTCGATGCGCGGCGCGCCGGCGGCCAGCATCACCAGCCGATCGAAGCCGAGCGCGATGCCCGAGGCTTCCGGCATCTGCGCCAGTGCGGCGAGGAAATCCTCGTCGATCGGGTAGCGCTCGCCATAGATGCGCTCCTTCTCGTCCATCCACGCCTCGAAGCGCCGGCGCTGCTCCCCGGCATCGGTGAGTTCGCCGAAGGCATTGGCGAGTTCCACCGCGCAGACATAAAGCTCGAAGCGCTCGGCCACGCGGGGATCTCCGGGCTTGGGGCGGGCGAGCGCGGCTTCCGAGATGGGGTATTCGCACAGGATGGTCGGCCGGCCGAGGCCGAGGAAGGGCTCCACCTTCTCCACCATGACGCGGCTGAACACATCCGCCCAGCTGTCATCCTCGGCCACGCGGATGCCGGCGGCCTGTGCGGCGCGCCAGAGCCCATCGCGATCATTGCCCTCCACGCCCACGCTGGCCATCAGGTCGATGCCCGCGAAACGGGCGAACGCCTCCGCGACGGTGAGCCGCTCGGGCGCCAGACCCACATCGCAGCGCTGGCCGCCGAAGTGGAACACCTGAGCGCCCACGGCTTCCGCCGTCGCGGCGAGCAAAACGGTGCAGTCGCGCATCAGCGCCTCATAGCCCTCGTGAGCGCGATACCATTCCAGCATGGTGAATTCGGGATGATGCAGCGCGCTGCGCTCGCCATTGCGGAACACCCGGGCGAACGTGAACAGCCGCTCCTCGCCGGCCGCCAGCAGCTTCTTGGCGGTGAATTCCGGCGAGGTGTGCAGATAGCGCGGCGCGCGCGAGCTGTCCGGACGCTCCAGTTCGGTGGCGAAGGCCTTCAGATGCACCTCGTTGCCCGGTGAGACCTGCAGGATGGGCGTCTCGATCTCGATGAAACGCCGCGCGCCGAAGAAGCCGCGCAGGGCGCCCTGGATGCGCTGGCGCGCCAGCAGGAAGGGCCGCCGGTCGGCATGGCGCTGCGCCGACCACCAGGGGGAGAGGGAAAGCGGCATGTGACGGCTCCTCCAGCGATACGCCTGGGGTTGGCGGATGACGGGCGCGCGAGTATAGGAGGCGCCCAATGGAATCCCCCGGTGCCTCCGCGCGATGCGGCGCACCCAACAGCCAGAGGACCTCTATGGTCAAGGTCATCGCCAGCACGCTGCGCAAGGGCAACGTGGTCGACGTGGACGGCAAGCTCTACGTGGTTCTCACGGCCGACAACATCCACCCCGGCAAGGGCACGCCCGTGACCCAGCTCGACATGCGCCGGATTTCCGACGGCGTGAAGATCTCCGAGCGCTACCGCACCACCGAGCAGGTGGAGCGCGCATTGGTCGAAGATCGCCCCTACACCTTCCTCTATTCGGATGGCGAAGGCTTCCACTTCATGAACCCGGAGAATTACGACCAGGTGGCCGTCTCAAAGGACGTGGTCGGCGACCAGGCGGCCTATCTCCAGGAGAACATGCAGGTCATGCTGTCGGTTCACGAGGGCAACGCCATCGCCATCGAGCTGCCGCAGCGTGTGACGCTGGAAGTGGTGGAGACCGAGCCGGCGATGAAGGGGCAGACCGCCTCGTCTTCCTACAAGCCGGCCATCCTGTCGAATGGCGTGCGCTCGGCCGTGCCCCCGCATATCGCTGTCGGCACCCGCATTGTCGTGATGACGGCCGACGGCTCCTATGTCGAGCGCGCCAAGGACTGAGCGCCGCTTTCAACCATGAAACAAAAAAACCCGGCCAAGTGCCGGGTTTTTCTTTATTATCGGTCTGCTTCGAGCAACGCTAACCGCGGTCGCGCATCAGCCGCTGCTTGTCGCGCGCCCAATCCTTCGCCTTCAGCGCCTCGCGCTTGTCATGCGCCTTGCGGCCGCGGGCGATGGCGATCTCGACCTTCGCCCGGCCCTGCTCGTTGAAGTAGATCTTGAGCGGCACCACAGTCATGCCCTCGCGCTCGACCGCCTGCCACAGCCGGGCGATCTGCCGCTTGTGCAGCAGCAATTTGCGCGGGCGGCGCGGCTCGTGGTTGAAGCGGTTGGCCTGCAGATATTCCGGGATGAAGGAATTATAGAGGACGGCCTCGCCGGTTTTCGCCGAAACATAGCTCTCCGCCACGGTCGCGCGGCCGCTGCGCAGGCTCTTCACCTCGGTGCCGGACAGCGCGATGCCGGCCTCGAACACCTCGCCGATCTCGAAGTCGAATCGCGCCCGACGATTGTCGGCGACGACCTTGTGGGGTTGCGTCTTCTTTTCGGCCATGTCGCTCCACGCGGGACAGCGTCCCGCTCCGTCCCGGCCCTTCAAAGCCGGATCCGATCCGGTTGAACCAACCGGATCGGTGAACCGTCTCTAACCCGATAGTAGAGAACGCGTCACCCCAGCCGGATTGCGGTGCGATCCGGCTGGCGCGGGCTCTAGTTGATCAATCCGGCGTGCCGCATGGCGTCGCGGACGATCTCCTTGGTCTTCTCGCTCACCGGCACCATCGGCAGGCGCGCCTCGTCGGCGATCTTGCCGAGCACGCTCAGGGCATATTTGGTGGGGCTCGGGTTGGTTTCAACGAACAGCGCCTGAAACAGCGGGAAAAGCCGGTCCTGCAGCTCCAGCGCCTTGGCGTAGTCGCCCGCGAGGGCCGCATCCACCAGCTGGGCGCAGAGCTTGGGCGCCACATTGGAAGCGACCGAGATGCAGCCATGGCCGCCATGGGCGATGAAGCCCAGCGCGGTCGGGTCCTCGCCGGAAAGCTGGTTGAAGCCGGGCCCGAGGACCTCGCGCTGCTGGCTGACGCGGACCAGATTCGCGGTCGCATCCTTCACGCCGACGATGTTCTTCAGCTCGAACAGCCGCGCCATCGTCTCCACCGACATGTCGATCACCGACCGGCCGGGGATGTTGTAGATGTAGATCGGGATGCCGATGGCGTCGTTGATGGCCTTGTAGTGCTGGTACAGGCCTTCCTGGCCCGGCTTGTTGTAATAGGGCGTGACCACCAGAACCGCATCCGCCCCCGCCGTCTCGGCGTGGCGGGCGAGGTCGATGGCCTCGATCGTGTTGTTGGAACCCGCGCCGGCAATCACCGGCACGCGGCCCGCCGCCTGCGCGACGGTCCATTCCACGACCTTCTTGTGCTCCTCGTGGGAGACGGTCGGGCTCTCACCTGTCGTGCCGACAGGCACAAGTCCGTGAATGCCTTCCTCGACCTGCCAATCGACGAAGGCCCGGAACGCTTTCTCGTCCAGCACGCCGTCGCGGAACGGCGTCACCAGCGCCGTGAAGGATCCACGGAAGGGCAGCGTGTGAGGCATGAAGCGCTCCTCGAATACTCGCGTCATCTTCGCGTCGCGACCGCGCGGCGCTGCAAAGGGGCCATCAGATATCGCGTCGGCGCGCCGGAAGAAAGGGCCTTGTTGCGCCGCTTCTGGCAAACTCTTGGCAAAGCGCGCCCGAGCGCACACCCTTGCCCCTGTTTCGCCGGGATGAGCGCCTAGGTTGCAGATGGAGGCTCCCCCGGGAAATCGCGGGGGGATTTGGTTAGCAATTCGTCAATAAGATCGCGCGACAAAGGGTGGGGACGGTCCTGGCCGGACCGAGCGTGATGCGGGTCTTGCACATCCGCCGGGAGTAGATGGCCCATGAGCAATTTGCCGACGACCAGCGTGGATTCGCGCGAGCCGGAAAGCCGCGCTTCGATGTCCGCCGGACAGATGCCAAAGGTTGCACGCGTGCTGCGCGCGCGCCGCGGCCTGCTACTGCCGCTGATCGCGGCCGCGCTGCTGGGCACGACGGTCCTGCCCTCGGTGTCCCGCGCCCAGGGCGACACCTCCTCGACCTCCACGCCGACACCGCCGAAGAAGACGACCACCGCCAAGAAGCCGGAGCCGAAAAAGGCCGACGCGAAGAAGCCTGATTCGAAGAAGGCGGACGCCAAGAAATCCGACCCGAAGAAGACCGCCGCCAAACCGGGCGCGAAGTCGCCGGCGCAGGCGGCAGCCAAGGCTGCGCCCGCCAAGGTCACGCCCGCCAGGCCTGCGCCCGCCGCGCAAGCCCTTGCCATTCCTGCCGCTGCCGCGAGCGTGCCGGCCTTCGCGACGCCCTCGTTCGGCGGCGCTGCGCCGGCAGACCTGCAGCGCGCGATCTCGCTGGTCGAGCAGGGCAATTCGTCCGATGCACTGTCCATCGCCGACAGCATGCGCGATCCCGGTGCGCAGGCTCTGGTGCGCTGGCTGGCGCTGCGCGTCACCGCGCGCGACGTCGGCTATGACCGCGCGGTCGCCATCCTGCAGGCGCATCCGACGCTGCCGACCCCCGTCGTGCTGCGCCGGCGCCTCGAATATCTGCTCTATGCCGAGAACAAGGATCCCAAGACGATCCTCGCCTTCTTCGCCGAGCAGTCGCCGCTGTCCGGCGAAGGCAAGATTGCCCTCGCCCGTGCCCTGTTCGCCGCCGGCGACCAGAAGGCCGGCGCGGCCTGGCTGCGTGACGCCTGGCACGAGGATGCGCTGTCCTCCGACACCGAATCCACCGTGATGGTCGAGTTCAGCGGCCTGCTGACGCGCGCGGACCACAAGTATCGCGCCGACAAGATGATCTATGGCGAGGATGCCGAACGGGGCCTGCGCGCCGCGCAGCGCGCCGGCGACGATGTCACCGCACTGGCCCGTGCGCGCATCGCGCTGTTCGCCAAGAATGGCGATCCGGCCAAGCTGATGGCCGCCGTGCCCGGCTCGATGCGCGCCGACCCGGCCTATCTCTACGCGCTCGCCAAGCTGCAGCGGCGCAACGGCGACTATGCCGCTGCCGCAAGGACTCTGGCCTCGGGCCCCAAGGATCCCGTCGCGCTGGTCGATCCGGACGAGTGGTGGGTGGAGCGCCGCCTCACCGCCCGTGGCCTGCTGGATTCCGGCGACGCCCGCGCCGCCTACAAGGTCGTGCGCGAGTCGGCCGTACCTGAAAACGAGCACAAACGCGCCGACCAGCAGTTCACCGCGGGCTGGATCGCGCTGCGCTTTCTCAACGATCCGAAGACGGCGCTGCAGCATTTCAGCAAGGTGGCGGAAAAGCAGGTGCACCCCGCCACCATCTCGCGCGGCTATTACTGGCAGGGCCGCGCCTGGGAGGCGCTGGGCTCCACATCCAATGCCCGCCAGCAATATGAGCAGGCGTCCTATTACAGCACCGCCTATTACGGCCAACTGGCCGCCGCGCGCCTCGGCACGCCCACGGTGAAGGTGCACGCCGCGCCGGCAGCCAACGCCGCCCAGCGCGCCGCCTTCGCCCGCGACGAGGGCGTGATGATCTACAAGCTGCTGCAGAAGCTCGACAAGTCGAGCCTGCAGCTGGCCCTTGCCTATGATCTCGCCGAACGCCTGCCGGATGCGGCGCAACTCGGCATGCTGGCCGAGGTCGCGCGGGCCGATGGCGATGCCCGCACCATGACCACCGTCGGCAAGATCGCGCTCAGCCGCGGCTTCCTGCTGGAGGCGGAAGCCTACCCGACCATCGGCATTCCCAGCTATCGGCCAATCGCGCCGGATGTCGACCGGGCGCTGGTCTTCGCGATCGCCCGGCAGGAGAGCATGTTCAATCCCGCCGCCCGCTCCAGCGCCGGCGCCACGGGACTGATGCAGGTGATGCCGGCCACCGGCCGGTCCATCGCGAACCGCGCGGGGGTGGCCTTCAACCCCGCCCAGCTCGGCAATCCCACGGTCAACGTGCAGTTCGGCGCGGCGGAGCTACGCAGCCTGCTCGACAATTACCACAACAACTACATCCTGACCTTTGCCGGCTACAATGCCGGGCGCGGCAACGTCTCCAAGTGGATCACCGCCTATGGCGACCCGCGCGACCCGGCCGTCGACCCGATCGACTGGGTGGAGCGCATCCCCTTCTCGGAAACCCGCAACTATGTGCAGCGGGTGATGGAGAATGCGCAGATCTACAAGGCGCGCTTCGGCAGCCGCACCCCGTTGCAGATTGAGGCGGATTTGCGCGGCTCGCGGCTGTAATCGTCCCGACCCTCCCGGCGTCCTCACCGCGACGCCGGGAGGGTGCATGGGATACCGCTTCAGGCGCCTGCTTGCCGGCGCAGGGTGAGGGTCCGGCGCAGCCAGCAGCCGCCGATGCAGCCGATGAGATAGGCGCCCAGCAGCATCAGCGCGGTCTCGATGGCGAACTCCATCACGGCTTCACCTCCTCGGTTTCCGGCGACGATGGCCGGCGCGGCGGCGTGCAGCCACTCAGCCAACCGGTAGCGAGGCCGAGGGCCAGCGCCCCGGTGAGATAGGGCCAGAGTTCAAGCGCCAGATAGCCCATCGCATCACCTCACGATCACTTGCAGGCCAGCCTCGGTGGCGCCCTCGGGCCGGCTCTGCGCGATAGCGGCCGGTGCCCCGGTGACGAGACGCTCCGGCGAAATTCCGGCTTCGACGAGATAGGCGGTCACTGCGCGCGCCCGCTCCGTCGCCAGCGCATCGTCGGTGCCGGGCTGACGCACACTGATTTCCACCACCGCATCGGAGCAGCCGACGGCTGCCGCGGCGATATGGTCAAGCAGCCCGCGGCTGGCCGGCGCGATGGCCGCGCCGCCATCGAGGAAGGAAACCGTGCCGCGGGCCAGCACATCGTCGATCGCCTTCTGGCAGGTGGCGGTATCGGTGGCTGCCGGCCGGACAACGACATCGAGCGCGAGTTCCAGCGTGAAATTGGGCGGAAGCGCGCGGGTCAGATTGGACCGGATCTGCTCGACCGCGCCGGCATAGAGCGCGGTGCCGGAAAAGCGCAGCTTGGCGTCGTCGAAACGCGCCTCCCCGACCGAGAGCCGCGCCAGTTCCATGAGCGCGGCCTGCGCGGCAACCGCGAAGCCGGCCGGCGCCCCCTGCGCCACCGCCGACACATCGTTGACCGGCACGCCGAGCAGATCCGCCCTGGCGGCGGCCACCAGCTTCTCGTGCTCCTCGGGCGTGGGGTAGAAGCCCGAGACGGTCAGCCCATCGGCATCGAGGCGCAGGCCGAACACATAGGGCGAGACGATGGGCGGGCGCACGTCGCGCTCCAGCACGAAACCGCCCGGCGGGGGCACGGTGGAGGCCGCCTGCACGGTGGTATAGGCCGCAGAATCGAGCGCCTCGCCGCTGAGCGACAGCGCCGCCCCATTGCCGCGCAGCGCGCCGGTGCGCAGCTTGGCCAGCTGCCCCACGCCGAACACGGTGGCATTCACCCAGGCCTCGGCCGGCGGTCCGCCCGCGGCGATGCGCATCTCGTCGCTCAGCTTCACGCCGGGAAAGCCCGCCTTGATCGCGTCCAGCACCAGGCGCTTGGCATCTTCCGAGGGCGCATAGCCGGTGAGCCGCAGCCCGTTGCCTCCGCGCAGCACGCCCCACACGAAGGGCGCGACCGTGGGCGGCTCGACCGCGAACCGGGTCAGCGTATAGCCCTCGGGGAGCGAGCGCCGCGCGCCGGCCAGCGTGTCATAGGCGGCGAAGTCCGGCGCCTTGCCATCGATCGCGACGGTGGTGCCGGACAGCGAGACCTTGCCATCGGGCAGGCGCCCGAGCTGGGAAAGCGCGAAGCCGACCGCCTTGAGCCAGCCATCGGCCGGTGGCGACCCATCGGCCAGCCGCAGCTGGTCGGAAATGGCGGCGCCCGGCACCGCCGCCCGCACCAGATCGAGCAGAGCCCGGCGCGCATCGCCGAGCGGGATATAGCCCGCCAGCGTCACGCCGTCCCCCTCGCGCGTCGCCGACCAGACGAAGGGCGACACGACGGGCGGCAGCACGGCAAAACGCGCGAGCTTGAAATCGACGGGCAGGTCGGTGCGAACCGTCACCTCCAGCTCGTCATAGGCGGCAAAATCGGGCGCGCGCCCTTCGATGGAGAAGGAATCATCCGACAGCGTGATGCGACCAGCCGGCATCCGGGCGAGCTGCTGGATGCCGAACACCACCATGCCGATGAAATCTCCCGCCGGCACGCCGCGCGCGCGGACCAGCTCCTTCGCCCCAGTCACGATCACGCCGGGGGTCATCTGGCTGGCGGCCTCCACGATGCGCCGGCGCGCATAGCTTGAAGGCACGTAGCCCTCCAGATGCAACTTGGAGCCGTCGCGAATCGCCGCGAAGGTGAAGGGCCGGCGCTCCGGCAGCAGGGTGGTGCGGTCATCGACTCGCCCGACGCCAAACATCTGCGCCATCTCGGCGCGCACCTTCACCCGTGCCTCCTCCGACAGCGCCTCACCCTCGATGATGGCGTCGCGGCCGTCGAAACGCGCATGCGCCCAGGATTCGCCGATGCTCAACAACAGCGCGTCGGCCCGCGTCGCGAGGGTCTGCTCGATGGGTGCACGGGCAAAGACGATGGCGGCCGCGATCAGCACCGCGAGGAACGGCAATCCCTTCCACCAGGCCCGCCAACGACACATGAGACGCGTCCCTCGACCGCGCGACATATCGGCGGCCGTTCCCCCGGCCGCCGCGACGCGGCGCGAATTCATCATAGATCCGGGCGATCGGGAAGCGGCGTAAGCCGGGCCGGGGCCGGCTTCATACCCATTCGCCGCCCCGCATCACCGGTTCGGCCGCGCCGGCGGCGGTGATGCCGTCCACATCCACCTCACCCGAGCCAATCATCCAGTCGATGTGGATAAGGCTGGTATTGGCGCCCCGCGCGGCGAGTTCCTCCGGCGAGAGGGCGGAGCCATTGATGAAGCACTTGGAATAGGACTGTCCGAGCGCGATGTGGCTGGAGGCGTTCTCGTCATAGAGCGTGTTGTAGAACAGCAGCCCGCTCTTCGAGATCGGGGAGGAATGCGGCACCAGCGCCACCTCGCCGAGCCGGCGCGAGCCCTCGTCCGTGTCGAGCACCTTGTTCAGCACATCCGAGCCCGTGCGCGCACTGGCCTCGACGATGCGCCCGCCCTCGAAGCGCACCGCGATGTCACGGATCAGCGTGCCCTGATAGGAGAGCGGCTTGGTGCTGGCCACGACGCCGTCCACCCGGGCCTTGTGCGGCGTGGTGAAGACCTCCTCGGTGGGGATATTGGCATTGCAGACGATGCCGTTCTTCGCCGTCGAGGCGCCGCCGGCCCATTCATGCTCGTCGGCGAGTCCCACCGTCAGATCGGTGCCGGGCCCGCGGAAGCGCAGCGCGGCGTAGCGCTTGGCATTGAGCCGGGCCGTGCGCGCGTGAAGCGCGGAATTATGCGCCGCCCAGGCGGCGACGGGATCGGGCGTGTCCACGCGCGAGGCCGCGAAGATGGCGTGCCACAGCTTGGCGACCGCGATGTCTTCCGGGTCATCCGGGAACATGGCCCTGGCCCAGGCGGGCGAGGCATAGGACACGATGGTCCAGTTGATATCGAAGCCGGCGATGAGCGAGAGCGCGGGCATATAGGCCTTGGACCGCGCGCGATTGGCACGCGAGACCTTCTCGGGGTCCTCATTGGCCAGCAGCGAGGGGTTCTCGCCCGAGATGGCGAGCCGCGCCGCGCCGTTCTTGAACGCGCCGGCCATGCCCTCATAGAGCCAGCCGCTCGCCACGTCGAAGCTCTCGTCCGACCCATGGCGGAAACGCGCGAGCGTCGCCTCCTCATCGCTGAACAGCGTGGTGACGAGGCTGGCGCCGGCCTTGTAGGCATGCTCGGTGATGCGGCGCACCAGCGGCAGCGCATCGATCGAGGCGGTCATCACCAGTTCCTGGCCCGGACGCAGGCCGAGGCCCACATGCACGGCGACCTGCCCCAGCCGGTCCAGCTGTTCCTCGTGCGAAAATCCGTGCGGGGCGACGCTGGCGTGCTTGGTCATGGCCATCTCCAAAGGCTAGCGGCAGAAGTGCGCGCGCGACCGAACCGTCTCGTCCGACCGCGCCTCCGCCATAGAAGGGAGGCGGGAGGGCAGGCGTCAAGGCATGGCGATGCTCGACGCGAAAAACGGCGCGATCGCGGCGTGCCCTCAGACAAGCCGCGACCCGTCCCGCGCCGCACGTGGAGCCGATGTCGCTCAAAGAGCGGGTTATTTGCGGATCGGCGCCTTTACCGGACGCACCGTCACCGTGCCGACCGGCGGGAACCAGGGATCGGTGAAGGTACCGTAGCTCGGCCCCAGCGAAGGGAACCACGGGCGGCCCTGCGGCAGCACGTCGGTCGCGTTGTAGATGTTCGCTTCCACCGGCCCGAGATGGCGCACCTGCGGATTGAAATAGGCCGGCGGCAGGAGTTGGGCCGCCTGCGCGCTTCCGGCAAAAGCGGCCAGCGCACCAATCGCGGCGGCGGCGAAGAACAGACGGCGCATGCTGAACTCTCCCTGTTTCGCGCGGCACGGCCGCTTTGCGCGGCTGGCCGATGGATCGATCATAGCCTGCGATCGAGCCGCGATTTTATCATCTTGCCGGACAGGAAGCGAGAATGCCGGACATAGGGTCAAGTACGGGTGATCTCGCTTCTCTCACCAGCCGATCAGCCGGTTCGCCACCATACCCGCCGCCAGCGCCAGCGCGAGGCTGACGGTGGCCGCAAACAGCACCGAGCGCCGCACCTGCCGCTGCAAGGCGCGATTCTTCACGCCGAATGACAGGACCCGCGCCGCCTCATGGATCGCCTCCTCCGGCCCCGCCCAGACGGTGTGGCCGTCCGGCACGATCATCAGGTTCTCCGGCTTGCCGAAATCCTCGATGAGATGCCCGTCCGCGTCGCGCGCCGGGGTCGCGGCCGCAATGCGTTCCGCCAGCGGGCGCCGCTCGTTCGACCATATGAAGACCGGCTTGCCGAGCGCCTGCGCATAGCCGATCTCGAAAGCGGTGCCGGGATCCATGTGGTGGCCGCGGAACGGCGAGATGTTCGCTACCAGCCCATCCGCCTGCGCGATCCTGTCGATGCAGTTGCGCCTTATGTCATCGCCCTGCCCGTCCAGCGGATAGAGCCCCTCCAGGCCGGCTTCCCGGCACAGGCACTTCAGCCGCTCGCCCTCCGCGGCGGCATCGGGCCGGAACACCTCCGGTCCGGCCAGATAGAGGCGTGGGCGCATGGCGGCTCTCCGGTTCCGGTCCTCGTCGTGCTTAGCGCCCGCCCCTCACCCCGGCAACATCGTGCCGCGCTCGCGCAGCGCCGCATGCCAGCCGAGCGCCTCCTCGATGAGATGCGGGGTGTGCCCGGCGCGCGCGAGCGCCCGCTCGTAATAGTCGTTCAGCGCGTCGCGATAGAGCGGGTGCACGCAATTGGCGATGACCAGCCGCGCCCGCTCGCGCGGCGCCAGCCCGCGCAGGTCCGCCAGCCCCTGCTCGGTGATGAGAATATCGACATCATGCTCGGTGTGGTCGACATGGCTCACCATCGGCACGACGCTGGAAATGGCGCCGTTCTTGGCGATGGACTTGGTGACGAAGACCGAGAGATAGGCGTTGCGGGCGAAATCGCCGGAGCCGCCAATGCCGTTCATCATGTGCGTGCCGCCGACATGGGTGGAATTGACGTTGCCGTAGAGGTCGAATTCCAGCGCCGTGTTGACGGCGATCACCCCCAGCCGGCGGATGATTTCCGGATGGTTGCTGATCTCCTGCGGGCGCAGCACCAGCCGCTGCTTGTAGCGTGCGAAATCGGGCAGCACCGCCTGGTACTTGGCCTGCGACAGCGTGATCGAGGAGCCGGACGCGAAATCGAGCTTGCCGGCATCGAACAGATCGAAGGTCGAATCCTGCAGCACTTCGGAATACATGGTGAGGTTGTGGAACGGGCTGTCGATCAGCCCGTGCATCACCGCATTGGCAATGCTGCCGATGCCCGCCTGCAGCGGCTGCAGCGTGGTGGTCAGCCGGCCGAGCTTCACCTCGTGCCTGAGCAGGTCGGTGAGATGGCCGGCAATGGCGCGGGTGTCCTCGTCCGGCGGCAGCACGGTGGAGGACGAATCGAGCTTCGACGTCACCACGATGGCGGCGATCTTCGCGGGGTCGATCGGGATGAAGGGCAGGCCGACGCGGTTCTCCGGGGCCACGATCGGGATCGGATGGCGCACCGGCCGGCGGGTGGGGATGTAGATGTCGTGCAACCCCTCCAGCAGCAGCGGCTGCGAGGTGTTGATCTCGACGATCACCTTTTCCGCCAGAATGGCGAAACTCGCGGAATTGCCGACCGAGGTGGTGGGAATGATGCCGCCCTGCTCGGTTATGGCCACGGCCTCGATGACCGCGACATCGACCGGGCCGATCTGGCGGGTGCGCAACTGCTCCACCGTCTCCGACAGGTGCTGGTCGATGAACATCACCTCGCCGGCATTGATCGCCTTGCGCAGCGCCGGATCGGACTGGAACGGGATGCGCCGGGAGAGCACGTGCGCCTCGGCCAGCTGCTTGTCGAGATCGTTGCCGAGCGAGGCGCCCGTGATGAGCGTGATTTTCAACGGCTCGGTACGGGCACGCGCGGCCAGCGCCAGCGGCACCGCCTTGGCTTCGCCGGCGCGAGTGAAGCCGCTCATGCCCACCGTCATGCCGTTGCGGATATGAGAAGCGGCTTCCTCGGCGCTCACGATCTTTTCGAGCAGCCCGGCGTGACGGATACGTTCGCGATGCATGGTGCGGCCTGACGCTTAAGGGGACGAGCCCCTGGGAACGAGAGCCCCGGGAACCTCGCTCACGGCCCGGCCCTTGCGGAGTCCGGCCCATGGGAAACGGGAGTTGCGCTCGGATAGCGCTCCGGCCGGCTCGCCGCGATAGGACTTTGGTGCCGTGCGCCGCTTGCCATGCATCAGGCGCAGAACTGGGCCGGCGGGAACGCGACATGGCACGCGCAAATGGGGCACCTCATTTTCCATCTCCAGAAAGAGAGGCGATGCGAAACATATGAAAAACAACCATAAGTCACATAAGAATTACACATTATCGACAATTATTTAAAATATTAAAATAGAAATATACAATATATTGATATATAATTACCTTATGTTATTCAATAAATTACGTTACTAACCTTATTTAAATTTCACATTTCGATATTTTTGCATGGATCCGATAATATATACTTATGCATTAAATATCATTGCGACATTCTAAATTCACTCATCTATATAGTTCGTACACATACAATTTATGGTTGAGTTTTTTATCTGAATTTTAACTACATCGGTTGACATGCCGCGACGGCAACATCTAACCTGTCGGTGACTGCACAGAATTTGGGTGATTTCGCATTTCGCGATCGATGCATCGCGTCATGAGACGTAAATATTATACATTCGCAATATAATATCCATTCTCCCAGGGGTGAGATTTATCTGTGATTCGGAATGTATATATCGGAAGCCATTCACTTTCTGATTATTCCGAGTCTACCGCAAATGATGTCCATATTCTGGACAGCTATAACCTCATAATAGAATCTATCAGGTCAGCAGTTGGCGAGGATGCTGCCGATTTCTTCGCCTTGCCGCAGGTTGTGCGGGGCAATGGCGCCTCGGCAACGTCTGTCGCGTGGTATGCGTCCAGTTCGGGCGCGATCCAGCAGTGGCGTGAACTGGACTTCCACACGCAGATCCGGGTTGCGGGCGAGGTCGGCGCCATTCTGGAGCGGCTGCGCCCCCTCTTGTCCGATCCCGGCATCGGGCCCCTGCTTCAGCGCTGGCTCAACGTTACGGATATCGGCAACAATCTTCACCTGGTAGGCGGCCGCCCCGTTCTGGTGAACTGGGGTCTGCTGCCAAGTGCAACCGCGGCCTCCATGGACGCGCGCGACAGGACGTTCGCCTCGAACCTCGGACGGTTCGCGCCCTGGCTCACCACACCTCCCTTCCATTCCCTTGAATCCGTCGAGCCAACGCCCCCCTCCCCGACGCCAACGGCCGCCCCGGCATCCCCGGTCGAGCCGTCGCGGTCGCACAACGAGGCGGCGGCCCTGGTTCCGCCGGAGATGGGAGCGTCTCTTGCGCCCGAGGGGCAAGTGGCGGCGATGACCGCTGCGCAGGCCGCGCCCGCCGGCTCCACGCCATCGCGCGCCTGGCTGCCGGTCGCCATTGCCTGCGCGGTGGCCGCCATGATGCTCATCCTGCTGCTCATCCCTGGGGTTCTGCTCTACCCGAACACCGAGTTGGGGCAAGGCTCGGCCGCCGGCACCGAGGCGGTGTTGCGCCAGCGCATCGAGGATCTGCAGCAGAAGCTTCAGGCGCGAACCTGCCAGGGCAGCGCGGTTCCGGGATCGCCGCGGAACCTGCTGTCGCCGCGCTCTGGCGCGCTCGATCGCGCGCTCTTTCCGGCAGGCGTCGCGCCAATCGTCCCGTCAAGCCCGGCCGGTGGGCGGCTGGCGATGTTCGCGTCGGCCGCGCTCACGACCCGCTCGCTGACATGGTGAGGAGCGGGCGGCGTGCATAATACCCGCATCAATCGCACCGATGTCGTCTCCATTCGCCCGCTCGGGGCGGCCGTCCGCAGCGAGCATGCGTTGCTCGTCAGCCTGCTGGAGGAGCTGGGCCCTGACGCCAGCGGCCTTCTCGCCGAGCCGGTCTATAATCGCGATGGCTCGGTGATCGACTGGTATGTGCCCGGCCGCGTGGTGGCGCTCGACCTTGCTTCCGCGCCGGCGGACATTGCCGAGAGCGTCGCGCAGACCCTCGCCGACCTGGGGTCGCGCATCCATGCGCTGGCGGACCGGATCGAGCGGCAGGGGCATGCCGAAGACCGCGAGATGGCGAGGCTCCTGCGGGACTGTCTCACCGTTCCCAGTCGCAGTTGCATCTTCGTGGTGGATGGCAAACCGGTTCTGACCGCATGGGGCCACGTCACCGACAATGGCCAGGCCCTCAGGACCGGGCTGCGGGTGCTGGAACCGCGTCGGCAGGCGGCACCCCCAACGCCCCCTGCCCCGCTCGCCGCCGCCCCGCCGATGGCGGTTGCTCCCAGGATTGGAGCCGCGCAAACCGCGGAGGCGCCACTTGGCGCGACCGCGCCTCGCTGGCCGCTCGTCGGGCTGCTGTGGCTCCTCCTCGCGGTTTTGATTGCCGCGATCATGTACCTCCTGCTCAGGGCCTGCGCCTTCGGATGGCTGTTTTTCTGGTTCGGCCTTTCGAGTTACTGCCCGGCCGGCCCCATCGCGACCATGGACCACCTGCGAGGGCTCGGCGCGCAGGTCGCGGCCCTCGAACAGCAGATCGCGCAGGCTCCCGGCACCTGCGCCGAGAGGGCGATCGGTGGTGCCGAGGCCTCGGGCGAGGCAACGACCCCCGACGCCGAAGCGACGCTTCAACGCGAGCGCGACGCGCGCGCAGGCCTGCAAGCGGGGGATCTCGAGATAACCCTGCTGTGGGATGGAACGGCCGATCTCGACCTTTCCGCCCAATTCCTGTGCCCCTCCGGCCCGCAGGCCGTCGCGATCGACTATCGCACCATGTCGATCTGCGGGGGCGTTCTCGACCGGGACAACAATGCCAACCGGATCGATCCCGCACCGGCCGAGCACATCACGTTTCCGAATGCCGAAACCGTGCCGTCGGGGCCGATCGACGTGGGCGTCACGCTCTACAACCGCAATCGCGATACCAACCCGGACATTCCCTACAAGCTCGTCATTCGTCGGGGCTCGGATCCCCCGCGCATCATCGAAGGAACCGTCAACGCCAGCGATACCCGCCAGCGGCGAAGCGTCGAGACGATCAGGAACTAGGAAAAACAGATGGCGCTGAAGCTGGCAATCACGCGAGACGATCTGGTCCTGGTCCCGAATACAGGCGTCCAGTTCGTCACGTACCCGTTCGACGTGAACGACCTCGACCGGTTCGACCGAAAGTTCATCGAGCGGCCCCACGAGAGCGGCAAGACGACCGATGAGGGCGAGCCTCTCGACAGCTGGCGCCTGCTGCAGGGCTGGAACGACGACAACCCGAAGGAAGCGGCGGAACACCAGCCGGGCGAAAGGGACAATTCCTACTCGATCTCCAATGAGCGCGCCCTCGAACCCTTCCTCAACAAGTGGGTGCCGGTGCCCTATCTGCGCATCCACAAGGCGATGGCCGGAACCCGCCGGGAGAAATACGACGACGGCCCGACCAACTGGGTTCGCGTCCGTGTCGTCGAGGCCGCGAGCCGAGCCGAGCCGGGGGCGCCGTCCCACATCGCCGTCTTCGCCTTCGACACGTCGGTCGACGAGGATATTCCCCTCGCCGAGGAGGAAGCCTCCACCCGGCCCTATGTCCCCTATACAGAGCCCCGGGTAAGCGATGTCGAGAATCCGAGGACGTTCGGCTTCGTCTCGGAAATGGCCAAGCTCGACCGCTTTCTGTCCGACCTTCAGCTCGACCCCGGCACCGGCGACGAAACCGACTACCAGCGGTGGGTGGTGAACTGGCTGGAAAAGCTGTTCATCGAGCTGAAGGAGTTCTCGGTTGCTCCCCGCCGCCTCAAGCCAGGCGACTTCCCCCACCACCTCGAACATGCCGCCCGCTGGATCGGCCTTCTCGATCTGCTGGCGCGGGTAGTGGTGCCGGCGAAGGTGCGCTTTGCCGATACGCTGTCGGCGCGGCCGCGCTTTCAGCCGGTGAATGTCGACCTCATCCTCGATGTGGGCAACAGCCGCACCTGCGGCATTCTCATCGAGGATCTCCACAACCAGGATCGACTGGGGATCGATGGCTGCAAGACACTGGAATTGCGGGACCTGAGCGAGCCCGAGAAGGTCTATTCCGAACCTTTCGAGAGCCATGTGGAATTTGCCCAGGCCTGGTTCGGACCTGACGACCTCTCCCGCGATTCCGGACGGCAGCGCGCGTTTTTCTGGCCGAGTCTCGTGCGTGTGGGGCCGGAGGCGACCCGGTTGCGCAATCAGGGAGGTGGCACCGAGTCGCTCTGCGGCATGTCGAGCCCCAAGCGCTACCTGTGGGACGTGGCCGCGTCCAATCAGGCCTGGCGCTTCCCCGCTTCGGACTATGTGGACGGCACCATGCCGCCGATCGGGCTGAAGATCCGCCAATACCTGAACAGCAATGGCGATGTGCTGACCCAGGTGCGCAAGGAGAGCAAGCTTTTCCAGACCCTGCACCCCACGCAGTCGGTCGGTGGCCTCACCAAATGGAGTGCCCAGCTCACCTGCTCGCGGTCGTCGGTCTACACGTTCATGCTCGCGGAGGTCATCTGGCAGGCTTTCGTGATGATCAACAACCCGGAGATGCGGGCCAAGCGGAGCCAGAGCGAGGTGCCCCGCCGCCTCAACCGGATCATCATCACGCTGCCCACGGCGGTGCCGACCCGCGAACAGCGCATCATGCGCGCGCGGGCCCAGAGCGCGGTCAATCTGCTGTGGGACGTGATGGGCTGGACCGCGAACCAGCCGCGCGGCACCACTCCGCCGGTCGTTCAGGTCTCCTGGGATGAGGCGTCCTGCGTGCAGCTCGTCTGGCTTTACGGCGAGGTGGTCAAGAAATTCGGTGGCAACATCGACGGTTATTTCAGCCTGAAGGGAAAGCCGCGCCTTCCCTTCACGGCGGACGGGCCGCCTCGGCCCGATGCCCGACCGGCAAACTCGCTCCGTGTCGCCAGCATCGACGTGGGAGGCGGCACGACCGACCTCATGATCACGACCTATTTTCACCATGACAACATGGCGATCGATCCGGTCCAGACGTTCCGCGAGAGCTTTCGCATTGCGGGCGACGACGTCACGCTGGCGGTGATCGAGCGCGCGGTCATTCCCGCCTTCACGGCCTATCTGGCCAGCCGGGGAGTGCGCCAGGCGCGGGAGATCCTGCGGCACCTGTTCGGGGGTAACTGGGCCAACATCACCGTGCAGGAGACCAGCCTGCGGCGCCAGTTCGTGCTGCAGGTGTTCCTGCCGGTCGCGCTGAAACTGATGGCGGCGTACGAGGCCGCGCCACGGCATGAATACCGGACGGTCGCGGTCAAGACGCTGGGCGAACTGGTGCCGGAGGTGCAGGCCGTGCCGGCCGAGACACGCGCCTATCTGACGCAAGCCTTCGCCCAGCACGGATTGCAGGACCTCGCGCTGGAGGAGATTCCGATCGCGCTGGACTTCAACGCCCTCCGTCTGGCGGTCCAGGAAACGCTGCGCAACGTGCTCGACAACCTTGCCGAGGCCATCCACCATTTCGACTGCGATATGGTGCTGATGTCCGGGCGCCCCAGCAAGCTTCCGGCCGTGATGGAGATGGTGGTCGATCGTCTGCCGGTGACGCCGGATCGCATTCTGGCGATGCACGAGTATCGGCCCGGCACCTGGTATCCCTTCAAGGCCGGCGACGGCATGCGGATCGGCGACCCCAAGACCGCCACCGTTGTCGGGGGCATGCTCTGCGCTCTCTCCGAGCGGCAGCTACCCAACTTCATGGTCTATACCAAAAATCTGCAGATGAGGACGACGGCCAAGTACATTGGTTATCTCGAGGGAAACAACAAGCTCAAGGACGAAAGCGTCCTGTTTACTGCGACGGATGAAGCCGTTCGCAGTCGGACCCGGACAAATCCGACACTGAGATATTATTCGGAAATGGCGCTGGGCTTTCGACAGCTTCCCTTCGAGCGCTGGATCGCCTCCCCTCTCTATCGGCTGCACGAGGACAAGCGAGGCAAGGAACTCTCGAAGCCCGTCCTTGTCACGCTCGCGCGGGCCGAATTCGTCGATGAGGACAATCCGGACCAGCTTCTGGAGCGCGAGAGCGCCAAGGAGGAACTGCGCATCGAGGAGGCTTCCGACAACCAGCAGGCCAATGTCGCCAGCGCCATGTTCCTGACGCTGCGGACCATGGATTCAGCCGGCAGCTACTGGCTCGATTCCGGCGTGGTCACCGTTTGATGAACCCGTCAGCAGGCATGCACATCCTCGGCAAGGAAGCGAACCGGAATGACTGACATCCGCGAAGCCGTGGCACAGGCCGCCAACGACACCGTGGGGCAGATCCGCGCCGCGCTTGCCTGGCTCGACACGCCGAAAAATGCCGACCGCGTCGGCGACCGGCGCGGTGTGCTCGGCCGGGATCTGGCGCGCGGCCTGGTATCGGCACGACGCCTCGCCGAAGCCGCCGGACGGCCGATGGCGGTCGCGGTCTTCGGACCAAGCCAGGCGGGCAAATCGCATCTGGTTTCGGTGTTGGCCCGCAAGGAGGACACGCTCTACGCCCTGTTCGATGGCGAGCCGGAGCCGGTCAGCTATATCAAGCGGATCAATCCCGACACCGGCCGCGAGACCACGGGGCTGGTGACGCGCTTCACGATCCACCGCCGCCCGACACCCGCGGGCTATCCGGTCGATCTCCAGCTCCTCAGCCATGCCGATATCATCAAGATAATCGGCAATGCCTATTTCTTCGACGGCAATCCCGCCCGCTACGAGACGTGGCCGGAACGCGAGGAAATCGTCGCCCATATCGCGCCGTTCCGGGGCGGAGACGGCGCGCCCCGCATCGCCAATGGCCTCGATCCCGAAGATGTCTGGGAGATGGAGGAATATTTCGCGCGCTACCTTCCGGAATCGGAACTGACGCGGCGATTGAAGACCTCGGACTTCTGGTCGGTGGCCGCCAGCGCGGCGCCCAATCTGCAGATCGAGCGGCTGGGAACGCTTTTCTCCATCCTGTGGGGGCGGCACCAGGTACTGACGGATATGTATGTGAAGCTGGTGGACGCGCTTCGCCAGCTCGGCTTCGCCTCGCAAGCCTTCGCACCCTTCGCGGCCGTGGATGTGGCGAAGCCGGGCGTCGAGTCCATCATCGACATTGAATCGCTGAAAAAGCTGGCGCTTCCGACCCGCGAGACCATCACCCTGCGCACGTCCGGCGGCAGCGAGGTGCCGCTCGCGCGCACGATCGTCACCGCGCTGACGGCCGAACTGCGCATCTGCGTCAAGGACAAGCCCTGGGACTTTTTCGAACATACCGACATCCTGGACTTTCCGGGCTATCGCAGCCGCGGCCTGAACCGGGAGAACGTGGACGATCCGGGCGAGGCGGGCGCCACCGGCCTCGCGAGGGCGCTGCGGGACCACCCCGCAGAAACGGTTTTCCAGCTCATCCGCCGCGGCAAGGTGGAATACCTGTTCCAGCGCTATGTCGCGGACCAGGAAATCACCGCGATGCTTCTGTGCATCAAGGATGGTCCGCAGGAGGTCGCCCAGCTGCCCGATGTCGTGGCCCGATGGATCGCGGCCACGCATGGAGCGACACCGCTCGAACGCCAGGGCAAGCCGGTCCTGCTCTACTTCGTGCTCACGAAGTTCGACCTTCATTTCGAGGAAAAGCCATCGGACGAGGCGCTGGGGCTCGCCGCGCGCTTCACCGGGCGGCTTGATGCGAGCCTGGTCAATCCCTACGGCTCGACATCCGAGACCTGGGTGAGGAACTGGGCGGCAGGCCGTCCGTTCCAGAACGCCTTCCTGATGCGCAACCCCTCGCTCTCGAACCGGGCGATCTTCGAACTCGATGGTTCGCGCGAAATGGATATCCTGCCCGGCCGGAAAGACTGGGTGGCGCGGCTCAAGGCGGCGTTCGTCTCGGTTCAGGCGGCACAGGACCACTTTGCCGATCCGGCGCGCGCCTTCGAGGAAATGATCCGGCTCAATGACGGCGGGGCCAGCTACATCGCCAGCGAACTGGCCGGCGTGTGCAACCCGCAGATGAAGTCGGCACAGGTCCGCGACCGCCTTCTGGCGCTCCGGGCGCGCGTGAGCGACATGCTGCAGCGCTATCACGTCTCCACCGATGTCGGAGAGCGGATCGCCGAGCGGCTGGCGGTCGCCGACCGGGTGCTTGACGACCTCTACCGGTGCGACAATGCCGGGCGGATGGGTTCGCTGATCCGGGGATTGATGATCGATCCCGGCGCGCTCTCCGACAGCGTCTACCGGGTGGATCTCTCGCCGGCGAAGATCGCCTCCCCCGCTTCGCTCCCCGCACCGGCGATCGTGCCGGCCGGGCGAGTGCGGCCCGGCCAGGCCGCCGCACCCGCCCCGGCCGTGACGGCCTCTCCCGGCGAACGTCCGAAAGGCGGCACCCTGGGCTCGGTGGCCGAGCGCCAGGCCCATGCCGCTCTCGAAGCATGGATTCTCTCCATGTCCGATATCGCCGGTACGCCGGCCTTCACCGAGGAAATGTCAGTGGGGCCGGACAACCTGCGGGAAATCGCGACCGAGCTGGCGGCGGCGGCACGGCGGCTGGGCCTGTCGGAGCAGATCGCCGCGAAGATCGAGATGGAGGCCTTCGCAGCCGACCGTCGTGATCTGCAGCTGGAGAAGGCGACGGTCATCTCGGCGGCGATCATCAACGCCTTCGTAGCCGATCTCGGTCTGAGGAAACGGCCCGAGGAGGAGCGCCGGCTGGTCCCCCTCGACAGTTCCTCCTCCGCCCTGCGCGCGATCTTCGCCGAGCGGCCCACCGCCTATGACGCTGCCGGCATTGCCGCGACGCCCGCGCCATTCCGGACCACCGCCACGGATGACTGGCTCTACGCCCTCTACAAGACCGTGCAGGACAACGCGGCGTCGGAAGGCGGCCTGTCGGTCGATCCGGTCGAGAACGGGCGGCTTGGATCCATCATCGCCAGGCTCTCGGGGCCGATCTAGGGACGCAGACGAGCCATGGCTGACGCGGTAACAAAAGCGGACGAACACGGACCGGGCTACGCGTGGCTGACGGTTCCCTTCGCCGCCGGCTCCGATGTCCGGATCGAGCTGATGCGGAAGGACCGCAGCAGCAAGACGATCCTGGCGCCGGGCGGCTGGCAGGATCAGCCGGCCGAGCTTCCGGTCGCGGAGGTGAAGCCGGCTCGCGACGGGCAATCCGCCCGCCTGCTGCTGGGGCCCGCCATCTGCAACGCCGTGCCGACCGATCTGGATGTCGAAATCACGGTCTCGCACCCCTCCGCACCGGGCGGACGGTGGACATCCGACGTGTTCTTCTGGCCGAGCATTCGCCGAACGCGCGAGGCCGGTGGCGGCCCGGTCATCGCGCGGCAGGTCGCGCGGGACGTCGCGCGGGACGTTGCGCGGGACGTTGCGCCGGCCATGCCCGCGGCGGGAGCGGCGAGAGTGGACAGGCCGCAGGAGGCCGGGGCGCCGATCGAAGCCGTCGCCGGCAACGGCCCGGGGGTCGGTATGTCGGCCACGGCCGGGCGCATTCCCGGCGTAGATGCCGCGCTGGCCGCTCCTTCCCCACGGCCAGAGTGGATCTGGCTTGGCATGTTGCCTGTGGTCCTGCTGCTGGCGGCCGGGGCAGGCTACGCTTTCCATGCCGGTCTCCTCTGCGATCGACTGGGCGTATACTGCTCCCAGCCGCCGGGGGCTCCCGCCGCAACGGCGGATGCGCCGGCCACGCCGCCGGCAACGGCCATCGCCCCCGCTGCCCCTCCGCCCGTGACCGACCTGGTCAATGGCGGTCCGGAACGCTGGGCCAATGCCATCACCAATCCGCAGACTCCGCTCGATCAGCTCATGGAACTGGGACGGGTGCTCCGGGGACCGGGGCGGGACGAGGCGAGTGCCAATCAGGGCTTCGAGGCCATTTATGCCGCCGCGTTCAGAGGGCATCCGCCGGCGCTCCTCTGGATGGGTGAGGCCAACGATACCAGCGTCGCCGCCGATGCCGCGGGCCTCGGGCCGCAGCGCAATCCTCTCATGGCGGTGGATTATTACCGCAAAGCCGAGCAGGCCGGCGTGGACGAGGCGGCGGCAAAGCGTGCCCAGCTCTGCGAATGGCTGAAGGAGCGTCGTTTCTCGGGGGACCCGCGCGCGCAGCAGGCGTGGGCGCAAGGCTGTGAAGGATGACATGATGCGTTATCGCCCGCTCTCGCCCCGCCACACCCACGCCCACACCCTTGCCCACTCCCTTGCCCGTATCGCGTTGTGCGGCTTCCTGGCCATTGTCGGGGGCCTGATCGCCGGCAGCCCGACCCGCGCGGACACGGCTCTTCTCGTCGAGAACACGCGCACGCTCTACCAGCGCGTGATCACCAAACCTCAGGCCCGGATCCTGGCGGAACCGCGTGCGGGGGCGGCAATCGTGACACGGGAGGTGCCGGCCTTCTCCATCTTCTACGTCTATGAACGCCGGGACGGTTACGTGGCTGTCGGGGTGAATGTCACCGGCAACCGGCGCGGCTGGATCGCCGCGGACAGGCTGGTCGACTGGAAGCAGTCGATCGTGGTCGCGTTCAACAACCGGGTTGATGCCGGGCGGCAGCGGCAACTGTTCTTCCGGGAACGCGGCCCTCTTGCCGCCATTCTCGAGCGGGAGAACTTCGCCACCGAGATGGCGGGGCTTCGCGTCGCCGCGGCCGCGGGCCGAGCCGCCACGTCGAATGTCGTGTCGATCGAGCCGGAAACGGTCGTCGATATCGACCGGAACTTCTATCTGTTTCCCATTCTCTCGCATCAGGCCGCCTGGCTGCCTCTCGGGCAGGAAGGCAACCTGCTGGAGGTGGCGTCGATCACCGCCAACCAGCAGCCGCCCGAACGCAGCGACTTCAAGGCGGGAGTGGTGTTCGTGGTCGACACCACGCGCTCCATGCAGCCCTATATCGATCGCACGAAGCAGGCGATCCGGCAGATTCAGGGCGCGCTCACCAATTCGGCGGTCGGGGCGAATGTGCGCTTCGGGCTGGTCGGTTTCCGGCAGAACATATCGGCCAACCGGGCGCTGGAATACCACGTCAACTCGTTCCTGCGGCTCGACCAGCAGGCCGATGCCACGCGGTTCCTCGGCGCCATCGAGCGCGTATCGGCGGCGCGGGTCTCCACTCAGGGATTTGACGAGGACAGCATTGGCGGCGTCAATGAGGCCACCGAGAATGCGGACTGGGACGGCTTCAACGCCCGCTTCGTGATCCTGATCACCGATGCCGGCCCGCGGGCGCCCGTCTTGGGCGGCAATCTCGCCGGCCCGATGGGCGTGGACCAGATCGCCGGAAAGATGGAGCAGAAGGGCATTCGCCTGATCACGCTCCACTTGAAGACACCCGACGGTCGGCCGGACCACGAATATGCCGCCGACAGCTATCGGCGGATGACGCAGCGCGCCGGGCAATCCTCCTATATCGCCGTCGGCGATGGCAGCGTGGTCGATTTTTCCTCGCAGATCGACGGCATAGCCCGGCAGCTGGTTGAGAACGTGAGGGCGGTGCAGGCCGGCCGGGACGTTCAGCCGGTGGACCAGACCCAGGGGGCCCAACTGATGGCCCGCGCCGGGCGGGCCATGCAGCTCGAATATCTCGGGGCCGCCGCCGGCACCCAGGCGCCCGACTTCTTCAGGGCGTGGACCGCGGACAAGGCCCTGGAGGACCCGCGCATCGTGGCGCTCGATGTGCGCATCATGCTCACCCGCAACCAGCTCTCGACGCTGGCGGAAACGCTGCGCCCCATCGTGGAAACCGGCGAGGCTCCCGGTTCACAGTCCGATCCGCTCGACTATTTCCGGCGCGTGCAGGAGCTGGCCGCGCGCGCCAGCAATGACAGTCGCCAGATCGCCGACAACACGCCGCTTGGCGCGGTGCTCGGCGAGTATCTCAGCAACCTGCCCTATCGGAGCCCCGTCCTGCTGATGACCGGGCAGGACTGGGTGACGCTCAATCGCGTTCAACAGCGCGACATACTGCACACACTGAAGTCCAAGCTGAGATTCTACCAGGAGGTCCATGCCAGTCCCGACCGCTGGGTCCGCCTCGATCCCGAAGCGAGCGAGGGCGAGATGGTCACGCTTCTGCAGCTCATCCAGATGCCGTGAGCGCGAACATGGCAGAGCTCATCGGTCGCCAGATCCAGCGGGTACTGAAAGACGGGCAGCGGCGGTTCCGGCTGGATATTCCCGCCTTTGAGCTTCGCCCGGGCGACCGGAAGGTGATCTTCGGGCGCACAGGCTCCGGCAAGACGACCGCGATGGACATTCTGGCACTGGCCTGCCCTCCCGACACGGCGGCGCGCTTCGAGCTTCGCATGGGTGGACGCAGCACCGACCTCGCCCGCGGCAAGCGCGACCACGCCCCTCTCCGGGCCAAGCTGTTCGGCTATGTCCTGCAGTCCAGCCCACTATTTCCATTCCTCACCTTCGAAGAGAATGCCAGTCTCGGCCAGCGCCTTGCGGGCCGGCGGGACAGCGGCGTCATCGCCGATCTGTGCCAGCGCCTCGGGCTGGATGCCGCACCACGCACGCGGGTATCCGATCTGTCCATCGGCCAACGCCAGCGCCTCGCCGTGGTCCGCGCCATCGCCCATCGGCCCTCCTTCATCCTCTGCGACGAGCCGACCGCCTCGCTCGACCCCGATACGGCGCGCATTCTCCTGCGAACCGTGCTCGACGTGGCGGACGAACTCGGCGCTGCGCTCCTCATCATCTCGCACGACCGGGACCTCACGCGCGGCCACGACTTCGAATATTTCGAGGTGGTTGAATGGCAGCCGGGCCACGCGATGCTTCGTCCGCAAGAGAGGGATGCGGCATGACGGGGCTGTTCCTCGGCTATTGCATGCTGTCGCGGCGTCCCGGCGCGATCCTGCTCGCGGTCTTTGCCATTTCGGCCTGCATCCTGCCAACCTTGATCGTCTGGGGCATCAAGACAGGCTACATCGAGGCACTGGTCGACCAGCTCCGCCTCGATCCGACCAATGTGGAGATCCGCCTGCGCGGGGACCGCGCGCTCACCGCCGGCGACTTCGACGCCATCCGATCCTTAGCCGGCATCGGTTATGTCGAACCCACCACGCGGGGATTGTCGCTGCGCGTCTTCGTCAGTCGGGCCGATGGCAGCCGACGAACCGAGGGCTCCCTGCTGCCTTCCACCCCCGGCGATCCGCTGCTGGAGAGGTTTGCGCCGCCAGCGGAGGGGGAAGTGCTGATCAGCGCGGACCTCGCGACCCAGCTCGGCGTGGCGCCGGGCGACCCGATCGAGATCGCCACCCGCCGCGATGGCGTGGATCCCCTCATGCGCATCGCGCTGGTCGTCGGGCCGGTGGTCCCGCGCGCACGACTGGCCGGACAGAGACTTCTCGTCGCGCCGGACCTGATCGTCGCGGTGGAGAATTTCGTGGAGGGCTATGGCGTTCCACGTTTCCGGATCGCAGGACGCGACCCCTCCGAGCAGGAGCGCGCTTTTGCGAGTGCGCGGATCTACGCCCGAGACCTCGAAGCTGTCGAGGCCGTCACCGAGCAACTCAATGCGCTCGGCCACCGAGCCGAGGCCAATGTCGCGATGGTCTCGTTCGCGCTGCGGCTCAACCGCGCGGCCGCTTTGCTCACCCTGCTGCTCGGAACCGTGCTGACGGTCGGTTCCTGCATAAGCCTCTGGGGCGCGCTGAGCCTCGGATTCCTGCCGCTGCAGCGACATATCGCGCTGCTTCGGCTGATGGGCGGCACGAAATGCGACGTCGCCAGCATGGTTTTCGGCCAGGCCGTCGGCATCGGATGCGCCGCCATCCTGCTCTCGGGCGCCGGGTTCATCGCGGTCGCCGCCCTCATCAATCCACTGCTGGGCCATGTCGCGATCGGGTCCTCGGTCGTCTTCCTTTCCGAGCGGCAGCTCGCCGCCGCCGCCGCGGCAACGGCCGGCGCGGTGCTGCTGGTCGCCGGCGTCTTCACGATCCGCTACTGGACCCTCGCTCCAACGGGAGCCCTGCGCGATGCGCTTTGATCGATGCCGAAAGGCAATGGCCCTGTGTCTGGCCTTGAGCCCCTGGGCCGCCTTGCCCGCAGATTCGGCCGAAACGGGGTGGCGCAAGGAGGTGTTCAACCCTCAGCCCCAGCCGGACGACATCTTTCTTCCCCTGCCCTGCGGGGGAAGCATGGCGCTGCGCAAGGTCGTCACCAATCAGGGGATCAACCGTTCCGACACGGGCGCGCCGCTGCTGGATCGGGAGTTCAGTATGGGACGTGTCGGCCGCGACGCGCTGCGCGGATTCATGGAGAACCGCCGCGAGGAGTACATCGCCGGACCGATCGGCACCGCGAGCGAAAACTACTACCTGATCGGAAAATACGAGGTCAGCAGTGCCCAGTACGAGGCGGTAATAGCCAAGAGCGAGGCGGAATGCCCGCGCATGGCGCCCGCGCAGGCGCTGCCGAAAACCGATATCAGCTGGTATGACGCGATCGACTTCAGCCGCCGGCTGAACGCCTGGCTCTACGCCGGCCCGAACGGCCTTGCCGCGCTCGTGGCGCTTGGCATCACGGACGGGTATGTCCGGCTGCCCAGCGAGACCGAATGGGAATTCGCCGCACGCGGGGGCCTCGCCGTCTCGGATGCCGAGCGCGCGAACGAGCGCTTTCCCATGGAGGAAGGGCTCGACAACTATGCCTGGCACAACGCGCCGCAATCCGCCCAAGGACGCGTGAAGCCGATCGGCACGCGCAAGCTCAATCCGCTCGGGCTTGCCGATGTCTATGGCAACGCCGCCGAGATCGTCCTCGATCCGTTCCGCATGACCCGCGCCGACCGACTTCACGGCCGGATCGGCGGCTATGTGGTTCGCGGCGGCTCCTTCCTCGACGATGCGGGCAAGCTGAACTCGGCGGTGCGCGAGGAGCTGCCGTTCTTCTCGCAGGTCACCCAGGGCGAATTCCACGTGCGCACCACCGGGCTGCGCATCGTGGTTGGCACCGCCGCCTTGTCCGCCGATCTTGACGTCGGCCGGCTGGAGGCCGCGGTCGCGGCGGTGCAGAGCCAGCCGTCCAACACGCTCGCGCCCGATGCCGCCGCGCGGCTGGGCAGGCTCGCCCAGCAGACCGAGAATGCCGGGCTCAAACGTCAGCTCGACGCCCTGCGGATGGAACTCGCCGCCGAGTTTGCACGGCGCAACGACATCGAGGAACGACAGATCCGGGGGGCCATCCTCAATGCCGGCTTGATGGCACGCGAACTCCAGCTCGCCTCGCGCGCGCTGGAGAACATCGCCAGCCTGCTGCAGGACACCCATTATGACGGGCGCGAACAGGATCAGCGCAGCTTCGACGCGGAAAAGGCGAACTTCGACATGTTCCGCCGCCGCTACACCGATGCGATCCAATCCCTGGCCACGATTGCCGCGGCCCGCGTGCCGACGGCGGCCGAGAGGGTGACGGCCGAACTCCAGGCCAGGGACAGCGAACAACTGGCGCCCTTCGTTCGGATGGTCCAGCGGCAGGTGCGCGCCTATGCGCGCGGCGAGGTCACGGAAACACGGGAAGTCATCAGCGGGGTCATCGGCCGTGACAAGCCGTGGAACTGACGCAACGGATCGAGACAAACTCGAAGGGGAATGGGCGAGATGAAAACACAGGCAGGGCTATTCAGGAGACTGGCAATCGTCGCCGTCATGGTGATTCCGACCATTGGACTGGCGGGATGCACGACGACGGGCGGCAGCAACCTGACGGCGGCGGAACAGCAGCTGCGACAGACCGAAACGAAACGCATCGCCCAGGGCGCGGTGTACGGCGCCGCCACCGGCGCGGTGCTCGGCGCGGCAATCACCGCGATCGCGGGCGGCAGCGGCGATGCCATTGCGCGAAACGCGCTGATCGGGGCGGGTGCCGGCGCCGTTGGCGGCGGTCTCTACGCCAACAATGTCAACCAGCAGACACGGCCCTATGCCGAGCAGCAGGAGCGCTACAGCACGGTCATTGCGCAGGCAGACGCCAACATCGCGCAGTATCGTCGAACGGCTGACGCGGCGGGCCGGGTGGCCGCCGACGAGGAAAACAAGATCTCCCGCCTCAACGTGGAGCTTCAGGCGGGGCGCGTAACCGCGGCCGACTATCGCAAGCAGATGGCGAACGCGCAGGGCAACGTGCGCTTGCTCGACCAGCAGATCCGGGACGCCTCCGCCGATATCGACGTGCTCTCCAAGGAAGTATCCGAAGGCGCGCCGGAAAGCATCCAGAGCCGGCAGGCCTCATTGATCGCCGAGAAGGCGGCGCTGGAGGACCGCAAGCAGCGGCTGATGCAGGCCTATAGCCGCGTTCCCGATTCCGTCGGCCTCAACATCTGAGCGGAAGATGGGAGACATCATCACCATGCGGCGAAAACTCGGCACGGCGATATCCTTCGCCATCCTCACCATGGCGGCCTCCGCCCTCGGCGGCTGCCAGACAAGCTGTACCGGAAACCCGGCAACGGACGATCTGTCCTGCGCCCGGCAGGGATTGAACTCCGGGCGCTATGCCCAGGATACCCAGGCCATGGCCATCACCGCGAACCGCCAGACGGCCATTGCGGCCGATGCACGGCTGACCGCCGCCGTCGCGCAGCAAAGCGCGGATACCGCGCGGGCGAACCGGGCGGCGGTTCAGCGCAGTGTCCAGCAGCAGAATGCCGAGCTGGAACAGCTGCGTCGCGAACTGGCCGACAGCGAGCAGCGCCTTGCCGGAGCGCGGTCCACCAGCTCGAGCGCCGAGATCGAAGCCCTCGAAAGCGACGTGGCCCGCCTTCGCCGGCAGATACAGGCGTTGCAGACGCGCAGCTGAACCGGGGGATCCCGCAGATGAGAATGCTGCACACGGCCGGATGGGTTCTGCTCACGCTTCTGCTCATCCTCGCCGGCTGGGTCATGCTGCAAGCCTGCGGGATATCCCTGTTCGGGCATCGCCTGGCGTGGTGTTCGGTCGCGGACACGGCGCCAGGCGGCTCGATCGCCCAGCTTTACCGGCAGGGCCTCGAACTGGAACGCCGCGTCGCCGAGGCGCCGGCGTGCCAGGCTTCCCCTATCCCGGAAGGCGCGATCGGCTCGTCCGAACCGGCTCCAGCGACAGAAACGCCGGCGCAGCCCTCAAGTAGCGGGCAGAACTGACACCTCTTGGCTTTGGTCGCCCACGTAGATTCGGCGACGCTACGCCCTGGCGCACCGATTCGGCGCGATCGCTCATCCATCGCTGCCGACCGCAGAAACGTCCAAGACAGATTTCGCCGGAACGTTAGGCGTCCCCCTTACCGAAATGGTCACCCTGGATCGGGTCAATCGGGCCGCGCCATGCCTGTGCGGCAACGGGCCGTTTATTCAGATATGCAGCCCGCGATACGGCTTTGCTCCCGTTGGAACGAGATCGAGATCGGCGAGGAATGTTCGCCGATGGGGAAGCGCACGGACCTGAGGCGCGGACCCGGCGCGCGGACCTGGCGCACGCTCATGGCGCACGCTCATGGCTCATACGCGACACCGTAGCTTTCGCCCGTTCGCGTGATGCGCGCGAAGCCGGGTTCGCCGAAGTGCATTCCGGCGATCAGCAGACGTTCAGAATGAACCATATCCAGCAGTCTCGCTCGTGTTGCGGCTGCGAGAGGCGCATCCTGATCGAACGCGATCGACACCTCCGGGCGCGGAACCTGAATCTGCGGGAAATGAACGATGTCGCCCCAGACCAGCAGGCTCTTGTCACCTGAATCGAGCCGATAGCCGGTGTGGCCGGCTGTATGTCCCGGCAGCGGCACCGCCGTGATGCCTGGCAGCACCTCGCCGCCCGCAAAAGTGCGCAGCCTGTCGCGGTAGCCGTCGAACGCCTGACGCGCCACAAGGAAGTTACCACGTGCACGCTCGGGCGCACGGCTCAGATTACCGTCATCCTGCCAGAACGCGACTTCGAGGTGGTGGGCGACAAGCTCGGCATTTGGGAAGACGGCTTCGCCTGACGCGTCCATCAGCCCCCCGACATGATCGGGATGGGCATGCGTCAACAGGATCGCGTCGATCTCGGAAGGTTGGATGCCCGCATGCAGCAGACGGGTCTTCAGCCGGCCGCCCCACTGTTTGAATCCACCCGCTCCGGCGTCGATCAGGATCGTGCGACCGCCGCTGCGCACCAGGTAGCCGTTGATATGGATCGAGGTGGGATCGCTTATCCCCGCACTCTCCTGCATTCGCGAGGCATCGGCCGGGTCAATATTCGCGAGGAAGTCGAGGCTGGCGTGGAGGTAGCCATCGCTGACGGCGGTGATTGTTAAGTCACCGATCTGTTGGCTGGGTAATGCGGGACTGGGCATCGGTTTCTCCAGATATCCGCTCAGTTTCGCGCGTGAATGCTCGACGCTTCATAGCCAAAGCATCGAATGCGCGCGGTGAGGCCGGTGTTGCCCTTGATGGCCTCGTCCAGCCCTTCCATGAACTCCGCCATGACTGGCGGCGTCCGAAATGGCTCAAGGCGATATTGGATTTCTGCAAAAGCGGGGTGCCCCCGGCCAAGCCGAACCGCGACATAGATGACATGCACGTTCGCCAATGCGGCCCGGAGAATGCCGGTGCAAAGTTCTGTGCATTGCGCCGTGAGGTCTGCGAGGGCTTCGTCCGACGGCATCTCGTCTGCCGGAATGTAGATCGTGACATTCGGCATCGGGATCTACCGCGCCTTGCCGACAGCGGCGTCACCGCCGCTCGTCAACTGCGCCGTCATCGGCGCGTAGACATGGACGTCGTCCGGCAGTTGCCCGATGTCAGCCGCCGTGCCGCGCTCCACCCTGGCGAGCCAGCGGTATTCCGGGAACTTCTCCATCGCGACCGCCTGCATCGCAGATGGGGTGAGGCCCAGCCGGATCAGAGGTTCGGGGCCTGTGGCGCTCAACGCCAGAAATTCACCCTCACCGATTGCCGGCGCGCGCTCGACGCCGCCATAGAGGTTTCGGTGCCAGTCGGTGATGTGCTGTTGCCAGCGTGCGAAATTGCCGCCGCCCTTCCGGCGGTATTCCTCACCCGTCAGGATGTCGAGGCCGTCGATCGAATGAAGGGCGAGATAGACCGGACAGCCACCGCTCAGCGCCTTGAAGCGTTGCGAGGTATGAAAGCCGCTCACCGAGATGAGCGCCGGCAGCTTGTCCAGGCTGTAAAAGTCGTTCCACTCCGCCTCGCTGTCGGGGTCGGCGAAGCTGCATTCCACCGTGTAGATCATCGGACCATCCCTGGCCGGTCGCTTGAGGCGACCGGCTCATCTCTCATTGATGTTTGATCACGATAATCGCGCAACGTTCGGCTATATAACGATATTGGGTCATGCTTCAGTGACTAAAGATCATTATGAAGGGGTCGCATTCCGGTCGTTGCCGGGGAGACTCTCATGCGCCGCAAGATTCCCAGTCATTCCGCGCTCATGGCATTCGAGGCGGCGGCCCGTTATGGCAGCTTCGCGCGGGCAGCGGACGAACTCGCCCTCACCGAAGGAGCGATCAGCCGCCAGATCGGCCGGCTGGAAGCCTTTCTCGGTGTCACACTGTTCGAGCGGATCGGCAATCGCGTGCGGCTCCGGCCGAACGGCGCGCGTTATGCGGCGCAGGTTCGCGAGACGCTCGACCGTCTGGAACACGACAGCCGCTATCTGATGGGCCAGCCAGAGGACGGCGCGAGCCTCGACATCGCCACTCTGCCGACCTTTGCCACCCGCTGGCTCATCCCGCGCCTGAAGCGGTTTCAGTCACGACACCCAAACATCACCTTGCATCTAACCGAGCGGATGGAGCCCTTCATTCTCTCCGGGAGCGGGTTCGACGCCGCCATCCATTTCGAGCATCCCGCCTGGACAGGAATGCGGACGCACCGCCTGCTGCATGAAGTGCTGGTTCCTGTCTGCCATCCAGCGCTGATCGCGGGGCTGAACCCGGCGACGGCCCTCGACGCACTACCGCGCCTTCATCGCCGCCAGAACCCGGATGCCTGGCAGCTCTATGCCGAGGATACCGGGATCACGCTGACCAACCCGGCGATCGGCGCGCGATACGATCTGCACGCCATGCTGATCGAGGCTGCGCTCGCCGGCCTCGGGGTCGCGCTGGTGCCGCGTCTTTATATTGAAACCCAGTTGGCAGAAGGTCGCCTGGTTTCGCCTTGGCCTGACGGTCAGTCGATCTCCAAGACCTTTTGCCTCATCCTGCCGGAGCCCATCCGACTGAGTGACGGTCCAGTACAGGCTTTTGCGCATTGGCTCCTCGAGGAAGCGCAAGCTTCAAGTTGAACGCCGGGATGCCAGCCTACCCGCCTCTGGCCCGCAACTCGGGCCTGACAAACGGGGAGAGCGAACCGCTTGACCCCATCCGCACGCACGGAACGGGATGCTGTCGCCCGTCGAGTTCGAACGCCAGCACAAAGTTAAAGCCGAAAGCGTCTCGAAAACTCGGGGCGGTTCATCCCGGCGCTTCAGCCTGTCGAGATGGCCACCATCCTTACGGAAAGCAGGCGTCTCTTCGGTGCTCCGCGCACGTCCTCCCGGACGGCCGCCTATGCCCTCTGGAAGCGCCTGCGGGATCGTGTCGACGGCACCGCCAATCGGGCGAAGGGTAGCTCCCGTCTCGCTATATCCCGCGAAACCTCGCGAGATCCCGCCAAATAATCTCACGGATCGACCCAGAGCGATAACGTACCCACCGCCTGAGAATGCCGACCGCGCAGAGGGCTGCATCACCGCGGGGGGATCCTCGCGGCGATCACGGTGTGGGGGCGGGGCTCTCAGGGCGGCGCCCCTGCCCGCCCGGCCTCACGCCAGCATGCGGATGCCGCCGCAGACGGAGAGCGACTGGCCGGAAATGAGCCGGCCATGCTCGGAGGCGAGGAACAGGATCTGGTCGGCGATGGCCTCCGGCGGCACGTAATCCTTGATCGAGGTGTACTGGAAGGCCTGGGCCTCAACCTCGCCGAAGGACAGGCCCTTCTGCTGTGCCTTGGCCTCCAGCACGCGCCGCTGCCGGTCACCGGCCACGAGCCCGGGCATGATGGCGTTGACGCGGATTCCATAGTCGCCGAGTTCGATGGCCAGCGATTGGGTCAGTCCCACCACACCCCATTTGGCGGCGGCATAGGGGGTGCGCATGCCGAAGCCGAGCCGGCCGGCCACCGAGGACAGGTTGGCGATGGATGGGTTGGCGCTTTCGCGCAGCGCCGCGACCGAGCGGGAGACGGCCAGGAACTGGCTGGTGAGCACGATGTCGATGGTGCGGCGCCAGTCGGCGGGATGAATATCCTCCACCCGCCCGGTCGGCCCGGCAATGCCCGCATTGTTGACGAGGCAGTCCAGGCCGCCGAGCGCCTCGATGGCCCCGTCGATGAAGGCGGTGAAGCGGGCCTCGTCGGCGACGTCAACCATCTCGGCATGCACGCCGGGCGGGAGGGTGGCCAGCGCCGCCTCGTCGATGTCACAGGTCGCGACCCGGGCACCTTCCCTCAGAAACCCGTCAATGATGGCCCGTCCGATACCGGCCGCGCCCGCCGTCACGATGACTCTGGCGCCCGTCAGTCCTAGATCCATGTCGCCCACTCCCTTGTTTATTCGCCTGCGCGCCGGGAACCCCCGGCAGCCGGCACTTGTTCGTTCACAGCAGAAGTTCATCGTGGCCGAGGCTGGCGATCAGCGCCGCGACCTCGATGGCGGGAACGTCGGCCGGCGTGGCATGGCGCCATTTCGGCTGGCGGTCCTTGTCGATGATCTGGGCGCGCACGCCCTCGACGAAGTCGGTGAGGTCCGGCAGCACGGATCGCCAGGTGACGCGGAACTCCCGCGTCAGCGCGACACGCAGGTCCGCCATGGCCGGCAGGCTGCGCAGCAGCACCAAGGTGCACGCCATGGCCAGCGGCGAGTTGCGCCCCATCGCCTCCGCTCCTTCGCGTGCCCAGCGCGCGTCGCTCGCCCGCAGCGCGGCCAGGATCGCGGGTATGTCCGGGCCGGCAAACGCCTGCTCGATCTCCGCCCCCGCCTCATGGAGCGGGCTGTCGAGAGCCGGCACGGCGGCGGCGGCGATCAGCCCGACGTCGCCGGTGGCCGCCAGCACGGCGGCGAGCGCCTCCCATGCCCGCTCCGGCACCAGACAATCGGCAAAGCCGGTGCGGATCGCATCGCCCGGCCCCATCCGCAGACCGGTGAGCCCGAGATATTCCCCCAGCCGATGCGGCGCGCGCGACAAGAGCCGCGTGCCGCCGACATCGGGAATGAGGCCGATGCCGACTTCCGGCATCGCCAGCCGTGTCGTCTCGCCGACGATGCGATGGGACACATGGCAGCCGATGCCGACCCCGCCGCCGAGCACGATGCCCTGCAGGAAGGCGACGACCGGCTTGGGATATTCCGCCAGCGCGACATTCATCCGGTATTCGTCGCGCCAGAAAGCATGACCCACACCCGGATCGCCCATCGCGGCGGCACGGCAGATGCGCACCACATCACCGCCGGCGCAGAAGGCCCGCTCGCCCTGCCCGTCGATGATCACGAGGCGAACGGCATCATCCGCGCGCCAGGCCTCCAGCGCCGCCGCGATGGCGAGGCACATTTCATGGGTCAGCGCATTCAGGGCCTCAGGCCGCGCCAGCGTGATGCGCCCGGCCAGACCTTCCGTGCGGATCCGCACATGCGACATGTTTTTCCTCGAAACCGGGCCAGCGCGCGGGGGAAACCGATCACGCCCGCGACGATGGGAACGCCGGCTGCGTCCGGCGGCACCGTGAGGCGCTTGGGATCGTAGGGATCGATGAGGAGCGCCGTGCGCGGCGGGGCGGCGCTCCTGCCGGCATCAGCCGCCGAAACGCGGCTCGGGCAGGCCCTTCACGCCGAGGCCATGCACTGCGAACACCCCGCCGGCATGCGCCTCGCGCTGCGGCACGCCCTTGATCGGCCGGCCCATCGAGGTGACGTAGAGGATGTCGAGATCCTTGCCGCCGAACATCACGGAGGTGAGGTTGCGCACCGGAAACTCGATCTCGCGGTCGATGCTGCCATCGGGCGCGTAGCGGATGATGCGGCCGCCGAAGACATGGGCGTTCCAGATG
Organism: Ancylobacter tetraedralis; assembly: GCF_014195655.1. GTDB lineage: Bacteria > Pseudomonadota > Alphaproteobacteria > Rhizobiales > Xanthobacteraceae > Ancylobacter > Ancylobacter tetraedralis. The sequence continues at coordinate 120,160 of NZ_JACICD010000007.1, read as the reverse complement.
TAGCCTTCCGCATCGACCGTCGAGCCGTCGAACGTGCCGGGATATTGCCGGTTCGAGGCGAAGTCGCGCCGGTTGGAGAGGCTGCCCGTCTCGATGTCGTAGTCATAGGCATACATCATGTCGTCGTAGGAATCGCAGAAGTAGAAGGTGCGGTCGTCCGGGCTCCAGCACGGCCCGTTCGAGCATTTGATGCCGCTTTCCAGCCGGGTGATCGACAGGTCCGGGTCGAGCCGGTAGAGCGCGGAATTGCGCACGGGGCGCTGGCCGCGATTGGCGTCGAAGCGATCATGGTCATAGGACATGTAGCCGGCAAGAAAACGGCCGCGACGGTCCACCTTGCCGTCATTGAGCCGGTTCTCCGGCTCGTCCGCTTCCGGGTCGCCGATATGGGTCAGGCGCTGGCTGCGGAAATCATACAGGCTGAAGCCGTTGGCCAGCGCCAGAACCGCGCCACCCTTCTCGCGCAGGGCCATGGAGCCGATATGGGTCGGCACGTAGTAGAGTTTCACGTCGGAGCCATCCTCGCGGGCGCTCCAGATCTCGGATGCGGAACTGTCGATCCAGTAGAGGCGCTGCTCCTCGACATCCCAGAGCGGGCCTTCGCCCAGGTGGTTCTTCGAATCCACCAGAAGCCGGATATCCACCATCGTCGTTCCTCCCAGAACGTCACTGCACGGGTTTTTCCCCGCGTTGCCACCACCTTCGGCAAAAGCCCGGAGGCTGTCAAGATATGTGATCACAGATCAATCATTGATCATTGACGCTCGCGCCGGCCCCATGCTTCTCTCGCGCTGCGGCTCCGAAGAGCCGCCGGAGCGGCCCGCCCAAAGGGCACGCCACAAACACCTGGGAGGAAGAATTGAACGCGGTAGATAAGCCGACTATCGACCAGCTTCTGTCGGCCCTGAAGCGGATGCGGGTGGTCGATCTGGCCCCTCTTCTCGAACGCGGCATTCCGCGCTGGCCGACCCACCCGCATCTGACGATCGACAAGGCCGTCACCCATGAGCATGATGGCTATTATTGCCAGGCGATCATGATGGCCGAGCACACCGGCGCGCATGTCGACGCGCCCGCCCACATGCTCCCCGATCGCATGGACCGCACCATCGACACCTTCTCGCCCGATCACCTGATCGCCACCGCGGTGCTCTATGATTTCAGCGACCGCGACCTGAAGCCGGGCCAGCTCATCACCGCCGAGGACCTGCGCGGGGTCGAGGAGCGCACCGGCATCGCGGTCGGCGAGGGCGAAATCGCCGTCGTCAACTACGGCTGGATGCAGCGCTACTGGCGCACGGATGCCCGCGCGCAATGGTATGTGCTCAACGCGCCCGGCATGTCGGAAGACGCCTGCGAGTTCTTCCGCGAGCGCAAGGTGAAAGCGGTCGCGACGGACACCGTCGCCGCCGAGACGGCGATCATCGACGGCGTGCCGCAGAACAATCCCGGCCACATGAAGAGCTGGTTGCCGCATGACATCCTGATCATCGAAATGCTGCGCAACCTCGAACAGGTGTCGCCCCGCTTCCTGTTCGTCGCCGCGCCGCTCAACATCTTTGAGGGTTCCGGCTCGCCGATCCGCCCCTTCGCCTATTGCCCCGTCTGACCGGGTCGCACGGCAGCCAAACCCTCCCGGCGCTGCGGACGGTCTCCCACGGGGACCGTCCCTACCCCTCCTCGCGGCATGGGCTCTGGCCAGCGGCGCGCGATCTGGCCAAGATGGCGCCTCGTCGTTCCGGAGCGGGAGGAGGCGGGGCATGGAACACGTCACGGGCGGCTGCCTGTGCGGCAAGGTGCGGATGGTGGCGACGGGCCGGCCCTACCGGGTCGGCATCTGCCATTGCCTCGATTGCCGCAAGCATCACGGTGCGCTGTTCTATGCCGCCGCCATCTTCCCGCAGGACGCGGTGACGGTAGAAGGCGAAACCCGCGACTATGCCGGGCGCTTCTTCTGTCCCACCTGCGGCTCACCGGTCTTCGCGCGTCACGGCGACGAGATCGAGGTGCATCTCGGCGCGCTCGACGCGCCCGACCAGCTGCGGCCGACCTATGAGAGCTGGGTCGTCCGGCGCGAATCCTGGCTGCCGCCCTTTCCGCTGGCCCGGCATTACGATCGCGATCGCGACTCCACGAGCCGATTCGAGACCAGCCGCTTCGAGGAATGAGCCGCCTCGAGGCGAGCCGTCTCAAGAACGGAGCGGCGCGCGGGTCGCCCGCGCCCGCAACCGTGCGGCGAGACTTGCAGACACGGCCCGCCGGGACGGATGCCCGGCGGGTTTTTCGTGCCGAAAGGACACCGATCAGAAATTGACCGCGCCCGGACCCTTCAGTTCGAGGATCTGCCGCGCCTCGTCCGGCGTCGCGATCTCCAGCCCCAGCCCCTCGATCATCTGGCGCACCAGCCGCACCTGATCGGCGCTGGAGGTCGCCAGCTTGCCGCGGCCGGCCCACAGCGAATCCTCAAGCCCCACGCGCACATTGCCACCCAGCGCCGCCGCTTGCGCCGCGATGCGCAGCTGGCTCGCGCCGGCGCCGAGCACCGACCAGCGATAGGCGTCGCCGAACAGCCGGTCCGCCGTGCGCTTCATGTGCTGCACGTCCTCGGGATGGGTGCCGATGCCGCCAAGAATGCCGAATACCGACTGCACGAAGAAGGGCGGCTTGACGAGGCCCCGCTCGGCGAAATGCGCGAGATTGTAGAGATGGGCGATGTCGTAGCACTCGAACTCGAAGCGCGTATTGTTCTCGTAGCAGGTGCGAAGAATGAACTCGATGTCTTTGAACGAGTTGCGGAAAACAAGGTCCCGCGTCGCCTCCAGATGCTCGCGCTCCCAGTCGAACTTGAATTCCTTGTACTTGTCGAGCAGGTGGAACAGGCCGAAATTGATGGAGCCCATGTTCAGCGAGGCAACTTCCGGCTTGAGCATCTGCGCCGGCAGCACGCGCTCTTCCACCCGCATATAGGGGCTGCCGCCGCTGGTCAGGTTCAGCGCGGCGTTGGTCGCCTGCTTGATCTGCGGCAGGAAGCGCATGAAACCCTCGACCGTCTGGTCGGGCTTGCCGGTCTCGGGGTTGCGGGCATGCAGGTGGAGAATGGCCGCTCCAGCCTCGGCGGCGCCGAGCGCGTCGTCGATGATCTGTTGCGGCGTGATCGGCAGGTAGGGCGACATGGAGGGCGTGTGGATGGCGCCCGTCACGGCGCAGGTGATGATGACCTTGCGCGGTCCCGGCTTGCTCATGGCATGTTTCCTTGTGCTGGGTATCGTTCTCAGGCGCCGATATCGCGGTCGGCGCGGTTCTTGTGGGCGATCAGTGCCATGAGGCGGCGGTCGCGCCATTCCTGTCGCTGCTGCAACTGGTCGGCCGGCAGCGCCGCGCGGCGGTCGCGCGCGATTTCCTCGATGACCGGGCCGTCCCATTCCACGCGGCGCATCATGCTGGCGAAGAGGCCGCGATACAGGCCCTGATAGCGCTCGACATAGTCGCGCACCCCGCCCGGCGCGTTCAGGTCGATGGTCTCGAACGGACCCATGAAGGACCAGCGCAGCGCCAGTCCGTCGCGAATGCCGATATCGACATCCTCGACCGAAGCGTAGCCATCGGCGACCAGCCGGAACGCCTCCTCCAGAATGGCGCCCTGCAGCCGGTTCATGACGAAGCCGTCGATCTCGCGCTTCATGACGATCGGCTTCTGCCCGATCTCCGTGAGGATGCGCGCGGCCCGCTCCACCGTCTCGGGCGAGGTCCAGGGGGCCGGCACGAGTTCGGCGGCCGGGATGACATAAGGCGGGTTGATGGGATGGGCGACGAGGCAGCGGGCGCGCCCGACCAGCCCCTCGGTGAAGGCGGAGGGCAACAGCGCCGAGGTCGAGGAGGCGATCACCGCGTCCGCCGGCGTCGCGCTGTCCAGCCGCTGGAAGATGGCGATCTTCACGTCGAGCCGCTCGAAGGTGTTCTCCTGCACGTAGCTGACGCCAGCCACCGCCGCCTCCAGGCTCTCCACCGGCTGGATGCGGGCCAGCACGGCGTCGGGCGCCTGCCCGTTCAGCAGGTCATTTTTGAGGAGATCGGGCAGCAGGCCGGCGATGTAGTCCTTGGCACGGCCGGTGGCGGCGGCGTCCTGGTCCCACAGCCGCACGGAATTGCCCGCCCGTGCGTGGCTGATGGCCCAGGCCCTGCCGATGAACCCGGTGCCGATAATGGCAACGTCTTCCATATGTCGTCTCCCTTGGCGCAGGCGCTGCATCGGCGCGAGCGCTTGTCTGGCCTTGCGGATGGGTGAGGTCAGCGGCGCTCGCGCAGCGCGATCACGGCGGTGAGAATGACGACGCCGTAGACGATGGAGCGCACCGATGTGGGGAAGGTCGTGCCGGCGAGCAGCGTCTGCAGCGCCGTGAGCAGCAGGACGCCGCCCAGCATGCCGGCATAATTGCCGCGCCCGCCGGTGATCAGCGTGCCGCCCACCACGACGGCGGCAATCGAGGGCAGCAGATATTCGTCGCCCATACCCAGGCTCGCCTGCCCCGACAGGCCGCTCAGCAGGATGCCGACCAGCGCGGCGCACAGGCCCGACAGCATGTAGACCATCACCACCGTGCGCTTCACCGGCACACCGGAAAGCGCAGCGGCGCGCGCGCTGTTGCCGATGGCATAGACCCGCCGGCCGAACGCCGTGCGCCCCATGAGCACGACGGCGGCGAGCACGAACAGCCCGAGGAAGATCACCACCGGCGTCACGCCGAACACGCGCTGCGTCATGAAGGACCGCAGCAGCGGCGCGGCGAAGCCGTCCGGCGTGCCGCCGGAATAGATAAGGGCGGTGCCCTGCAGGAACCCGTTGGTCGCCAGCGTCATGACGATCGGGGAGAGGCCGAGCAGGACAATGCCGGTGCCGTTGATCAGGCCGATCAGCGCCCCGACCAGCAGGACGAAGGGCACGGCATAGATCAGTTCGGCATTCGACCCCGCCGCCATGCCGCTGACCAGGATGCCGGCCAGCGCGATGGTCCAGGGCAGGGAGAGGTCCAGCCCGCCGGTGAGGATCACGGCGCCCTGCCCCAGCGCCAGGATGGCGAGGAAGCAGGAGAGCACGAGCAGCGTGTTGTAGTAATTGCCGTTCAGCAGCGTGTTGCCCAGCATGAACTCGGTCGCCAGCAGCACCACCGCGAAGCTGATGAAGGCGGGCAGCGCCAGCAGGATGGCCGGCCGGCTGCGGCCGAGCCGCTGCAGCAGGCTCGCGCCCTGCCGCTCCCCGGAGACAGGCACCCCCTCCACCCGGCGGGGCAGCGCGAGGCGCTTCACGTCGGTGGTCCGCTGACCGGCGAGCACGCCCTCGCGCCAGGCGGAGAAGCGCGTGCCGGCGCGGCGCAGGTTTTCCGCGAGTTCCGAGCGGCGATGCAGCGCGCCCATCAGCACGGCGAGCAGCAGGATCGTGCTTTCCGCGATGGTGGAGTAATAGGCCGACACGTTGAGGATCAACAGGATGTTGACCATCAGCACCAGCACGAAGGCGCCGATCACCGTGCCCGTCAGCCCGCCGCGGCCGCCGCCGAGCAGCGTGCCGCCCACGACGACCGCGGCGAACATCTGCAGCAGCATCGGGTTGCCGACCAGCGGATCGCCCGCCCCGGTCTGGCCGGATACGCAAACCCCCGCCAGACCATAGAACCCGCCGGCCAGTACATAGGTCAGGAAGCGCACGCGGCGCGTGGCGATACCGGCCGCGCGGGCGCTCTCGGCATCGCCGCCCACCGCATAAAGCGCGATGCCGAAGGGCGTCGCCTTCAGCCAGTACCAGAGGGCAAGGCACGCCAGGATGAGCGCGCCGGTCATCGGCAGGAAGCCGGGGATGACCTCGGACCCCATGAACTCCCCGAGCGAGGCGTCGATCATGCCGCCGGGCTTGTCCATCACCAGCAGGGTGGCACCCTGCAGGATGAACATGGTGGCCAGCGTCACCACGATGGGTTGCAGGCGCAGGAAGGCGATGAGCGCGCCGTTGACCGTGCCGACCAGCGCGCCGATGCCGATGCCGATCAGAAGCAGCATCCCCGGCGAGGTCACGGCATCGGGCGGCAGCGCGGCGAGGCTGACATTGACCAGCGAGATCACCGCCGCGGCGGAGAGGTCGAATCCCCCGCTCAGTATGACGATCGTCTGGCCCATTCCGGCGATCGCCAGCGGCGTGCCGCTGGAGACGATCTGCGAGATGTCGTAATAGCTCAGCGGGGTGGCGCTGACGCTCAGGATGATGCTCGCCAGCACCACCAGCACGCCGGCGGCGGTCAGCAGGCCGCGATCGCGGCCGAGGCGCCATTTGCGGGCGGCCGTGCCGCCGCGCAGGGCGGGTTCAAGTCGCTCTGTCATCTGCATGGCCATCTCACACCGCCAGTTTTTCGCGGGAGCTGTCAGGCGCCGAACCAAGCGCGGCAGCCAGGATGTTTTCCTCGGTCAGCTGGTCGCCCGCCAGTTCGGCGGCGATGCGCCCGGCGTAGAACACCAGTGTCCGGTCGGTGAGGTGAACGAGTTCGGGGATCTCGGTCGAGTAGAAGATCACCGCCCCGCCCGCCTCGGCATAGGCGCGCAGCAGCTGGTAGATCTCGTTCTTGGTGCCGACGTCGATGCCGCGCGTCGGGTCATAGACCAGCAGCACGCGCGCCTCGCTCAGCAGCCATTTGGCGATGGCGATCTTCTGCTGGTTGCCACCCGAGAAGGATTCCGCCGGCATCCATTCCGCGCGTTCGGCGACGTTCACTTGGCCGAACACCGCGCGCACGGCGGCCGATTCCCGGGCGCGGTCGATGATGCCGAAGCGCGTGAAGCGCTCGATGACCGGGATGGTGGCGTTCTGCGTGCCGGTGAGCTTGAGGAACAGGCCCTCGGTCTTGCGCTCCTCCGGCACCAGGCTGATGCCGATCCGCGCGGAGATTGCATCGCCGGGCGAGGTGAACACCACCTTGCGCCCATCGACGGCGAGATGCCCGCGGCTGACCGGCCTTTCGCCAAACAGGGCGAGGAACAGATCGAGCTGGCCCATGCCCTGGAGGCCGGCAACCCCCAGAATCTCGCCTTCGCGCAGACGGAAGCTGGCATCGCGCAGCTTGCCCGTGGTTCCCACGCCATGGGCCGCGAGAACCTCCGTGCCGAGCCTATGGCGGGTCTGGCCGCGCGGGGGAAAGGAGTGGATCAGCGACCGGCCGGCAATCATGCGCACCACGTCCTCATCCGCGAAGTCGCGGACATGGCCCGAGGCGATGTGCTTGCCGCTGCGCAGAATGGTCAGGTCGTCGCAGAAATCGCGAACTTCCCGCAGCCGGTGCGAAATGAAGATGACCGTGGTGCCGCGTGCCTTCTCGCGCCGGATGACAGCGCCCATCCAGTCGACATCCGGCCCCGACAGCGCCGAGGTCGGCTCGTCGAGCAGGAGGATTCTCGGCCGACGAAACACCGCGCGGGCGATCTCGATCTTCTGGCGGATGGCGAGGTCGAGATCGCCGATTTCGTCGTCGAGGTCGAAGCCGGCGAGGCCCAGTTCCTCGAAGTGCCGCCCCACGTCGCGCCGCGCCTGTCGCCGGCGCACCATGCCGAGCGGCGACAGCGGCGAGCGCGGGATCAGCATGTTGTCGAGCACGCTCATGTTGCGCAGCAGCGTCATTTCCTGGAACGCCGTCTGGATGCCATGGCGCTGCGCGGCCAGCGGTGTCTTCAGGCTGACGTTCTCGCCGAACACCCGGAGCGTGCCGGCATCCGGCGTCACGAGGCCGGACAGCATCTTCACGAAGGTCGACTTGCCGGCGCCATTCTCGCCCAGCAGCGCGTGAACGGTGCCGGTGCGAACCTCGACGGCCATGTCATCGAGCGCGACCGTCGCCCCATAGGCCTTGCGCACGCCGGACACGACGATCGCCGTCTTTTCGAGCGGCATCGGTTCCTCCCATCAAACGGTCCGAATTCGGAGCGGTGGCGCCGGCCCGCCGCACGATGGCGGGCCGGCGACCGATCAGTCCTCAGGCTGGCCGACGAGGGCCGCCTGCAGGCCGACTTCGGGAGTCAGCGGGGAGTAGATGGAGGCGAACCAACCGGGATTCGGGATGATGGCGGGCTGGAACACGTTGCAACCCTCCGACATCTCCTTCCAGGTGCCTTCCTTGCACAGCTTGATCGTGTCGTTGGTGACGATGTTCTGCGGCACATTGGTGAGGGCGGGGATATCGCCGCCCTGCAGCTTCTTGACCGCGAGCTTGAGCGCCAGCGCGCCGGTGAAGTTCTGCGAACCCGACGACCAGCGGCGGGCACCGACCGGACGATAGGTGCCGTTGGCGCCCTCGACCTCGGTGCCGACGGGAAGCATCTGGATGCGACCGCCATTGGAGGCCTCGCCGGCGCAGGGGCGAAGGTCCTTCTCGGCGATGCCCGCCTCCAGCTGCATCGAAATGGCGGTGTAGCAACCGGCCTGAATCCACACGCCGTCGATCTGGTCCCAGCTGCGCGTCGCCAGGATCTTCGACAGCTCGGTGCGGCCGACCGCCTGGCTCCACATGCCGTTGGCCTCGCCGACGATCTGGATGCCCGGGTTCTTGGCGAACACCTCCTTCGCGCCCTCGATGCGCAGCGCGTCGACCGTGGTGCCGGGCACGCCGTTGATCATGACGATCCGGCCCTTGCCGCCCAGCTGCTTCACCAGCCACTCGGCCGACTTGGTGCCCCATTCGCGCTGGTCGATATGCACGTTGTAGGCGCAGGGCTCGGTAATGATGGAGTCATAGGCGATGACCAGAACGCCCTTGGCACAGGCGTTCTTCACCGCCCCGTTCAGCGCGGTGGGCGAGATCGGGTAGACCACGATGGCATCGGCGCCCGCCTGCACCATCGAGTTGATCTGCTGGATCTGCTTCTGCGCGTTGGGTCCGGCCACCTGCACCTGCAGGTCGATCTTGTCGACCATGCCGGGCGAGACGGCCATGGCCTTCAGCATGTTCGCCGCCTCGGCCTGCCAGTCATTGCCGATATAGCTCATGCTCAGGAAGACTTTGAACTTGCCCTCCTTGGCCGAGGCGGGCGCGGCGATGCCGATGGCCGCCGCGGCAAGCCCGGCGAGCATGACGGTCGTCTTCAGGATACGCTTCATTCTTTTCCTCCTTGGTTGACCGGTTCAGGACCGGCCGGGGCGTTCCGCCAGGCGCGCTTATCCAGCGGGGAGACGTGAAAGCGCACGTGTCCGATCGCGCGAGAAACGCACGCCGGCCAGGGCGAAGACCGCCCGCTCTTTCACCGATTTCGTCCCCGGGTCCGCGCCTTTTGGCGTTCTGCCCACACTGCCTCCAACAGCGCCCTCAGAAGAGCGCCCACCGATGCACCTGTCAACATTTATCTGTGATGCGTGATCACAGATAAATCTTTCCGTTTCCAGAGGCTGCCGGAAGGGCTAGAATAGCCTTCCGTATCAGTGACATCCGCGAGCCAATCGCGTCATGATCGTTCCCAGGCCCCGTCTTGAGCGCGTGTATGGAAAAACTCACACCGATCGACGTCAGCACCTTGCAGGAGCGCGTCTATTTTCGGCTGCGCGAGGCGATCTCGCAGGGTGATTTCGCGCCCGGGGCGACGCTGACCATCCGCACGCTGGCCGCCTCGCTCGGCACCAGCGCGATGCCGGTGCGCGAGGCGCTAAAGCGCCTGGTGGCCGAGAAGGTGCTGGAGCAGCGCTCGAACCGCAGCGTCGCGGTGCCCCAGTTCACCATGCCCTCGTTCCGCGAGTTGATCCGCATCCGCATGACCATCGAATCGCTCGCGACCCGCTGGGCCGCGCGGCGGGCCGACCCGGCGCTGCTCGATCACCTGCGCCAGCTCAACGCCCTGATGGCCGAGGCGATCGACCGGGGCGAGAGCGAGAAGGTGCTGGACGCCAACCGGCGCTTTCATTTCGCGATCTACGCGGCGGCGGACATGCCGCAGCTCCTGGAGATCATCAAGGGATTGTGGCTGCGCACCGGCCCCTATCTGGGCGCCGCCTACCGGATGATTCCCGGCGCGCAATGGCATTTCCTCAACGGCACGCGGGTGCATGCGCGCATCATCGAGGCGATGTCGGCCGGGAACGCGGACCGCGCCGCCAATGGCATCGCCATGGACATCTGGTTCACGGCGCGGCGCTTCCGCCCGACCATGGAGCGCCTGTCCGGCGCCATGCGGGACGGCGAGGCGGAGAATGCCCTCGATTTCGCCCAGCTCTATAGCGGGCTGCGGCTCGCCCCTGCCCTTTCCCTGCCCGCCGGCGCCAAGTAGGCGCACGCGACAGTTCGAGCCCGACCTGCACGCGCGGGCGCCGCATTTCCGCTCGGGAGCAAAAACGCACGAGGAACACCCGCGCGCGGACACGCCCGCGGCCGACGGCGTGGGCGGCGCATTAATGTCTATACATATTCTGCCGCTGAGCTAAGTTGCTCGTTCCGGCTCACCCGTGGCCGGACGATCAAGGAGCCATCCGGCGTGCCTGCCACACTCCGCCCCTCGCCCCTGGCTGAACCGAACCAGACGCTGAGCCACCGCATCCGGACCGATCTGGAGGCAAAGATTCTCTCGGGCGACTGGGCGCCGGGGCACCGCATCCCATTCGAGCACGAATTGATGGCGCAGTATGGCTGCGCCCGCATGACGGTCAACAAGGTGATTGCCGGCCTGGTTGCCGCCGGTCTCATCGAGCGCCGCCGCCGGGCCGGCTCCTTCGTCGCCCAGCCGCGCATTCATTCGGCCGTGCTGCGCATTCCCGATCTTCCGGTGGAGATTGCCGCGCGCGGCGAGATCTATCGCTACCAGCTGATCGCCCGCAAGCGTCGTCCGGTCCGGCAGGACGATCCGGCCGGGCTGGCGGACGAGGAAGGCGTGGAGGTTCTGGAACTCACCTGCCTGCACTATGCCAATGGCCGCCCGCTCGCGCTGGAGCAGCGGCTGATCAGCTTGTCCACCGTGCCGGGGGCGGCGGAGGTGGATTTCGCCACCATCGCGCCGGGCTCCTGGCTGCTGCAGCATGTGCCATGGACGGAGGCCGAGCACCGCATCAGCGCCCGCGCCGCCACCGCCCGCGTGGCCGAAGCGCTCGGCGTGGCCAAGGGCGCGGCCTGCCTCTGCCTCGAGCGCCGCACCTGGCGCTCGGGCGAGACCGTCACCCATGTGCGCCAGTTGTTCCGCGGCGACGCCTATGATCTCGTCGCCCGCTTCTCGCCGCAGGGCTGAGCGGCACCCGATCGGCGCGCCTATCCGCGCCCCGGCCCGCTCGTCTCCGGCCCGCTCGTCTCCGGCCACAGCTCGACGAGGAAGAATTCGGACGGCCCCTGCGGCGTGACATCCACCCCGCCGGTCAGCCGCGCGGCATCGTTCACGCCCAGCACCTGGCCACCGACATCGAGGCCGGGCGACCGCGACAGCAGCAGCGCCACCTCGCCCTCCGGCACGATCCCACACCGCGCGGCGGCGACATGCCGGGTCAGGCGGTGCGCATAGCGGCCGCGCCGCGTCATGACGTTGAGGTCGAGGATCGGCCCGCCGACCAGCGACGCGCGCGTGCGCACATCGCCGGGGAAGCGGGCGGGCGCGCTTTCACGCTCCACCCGCTCCGCCGCCTGCCCCTCGACCTCCAGCACGATCCCCTCGCCCGCCAGCACGGCCAGCGAGCGATCAATCGCGGGAAAGGCCGAGAACGGTCCGTCCTCGCTCACGCCCGCCATGCTGACCCGCCACAGAAAGGCGTCGAGGCCGGCATTCGCGGGAAAGACGGCGATCTCGGTGGTCGAGCCGCCGCCATTCTTCCACGGCATGACACGATGGTCGGCGGCCCGCAGGATATGCATCGGCCCGCCCCGCCTCAGCCGAGAATGCCGGGCAGATCGAGCTGGTGCTCCTTCGCACACTCGATCGCGATCTCGTAGCCGGCATCGGCATGGCGCATCACGCCGGTCGCCGGGTCGTTCCAAAGCACACGGGCGATGCGGGCATCGGCCTCGCGGGTACCATCGCAGCAGATCACCATGCCGGAATGCTGCGAGAAGCCCATGCCGACGCCGCCGCCATGATGCAGCGACACCCAGGTCGCGCCCGAAGCGGTGTTGAGCAGCGCGTTGAGCAGCGGCCAGTCGGACACCGCGTCCGAGCCGTCCTTCATCGCCTCGGTCTCGCGGTTGGGCGAGGCGACCGAGCCGGAATCCAGATGATCGCGGCCAATGACGATGGGCGCCTTCAGTTCGCCATTGCGCACCATCTCGTTGAAGGCGAGCCCGAGCCGGTGGCGATCGCCAAGGCCCACCCAGCAGATGCGCGCCGGCAGGCCCTGGAAGTGGATACGCTCGCGCGCCATGTCCAGCCAGTTATGCAGGTGGGCGTTGTCGGGGATGAGTTCCTTCACCTTGGCATCGGTCTTGTAAATATCCTCCGGGTCGCCCGAGAGCGCCGCCCAGCGGAACGGGCCGATGCCGCGGCAGAACAGCGGGCGGATATAGGCGGGCACGAAGCCGGGGAAGTCGAAGGCGTTGGTCACGCCCTCCTCCAGCGCCATCTGGCGGATATTGTTGCCGTAATCGACGGTGGGAATGCCGGCATGGAAGAAGTCGAGCATCGCCTTCACATGCACCGCCATCGAGGCCTTGGCCGCCTTGGTGACGCCAGCGGGATCGCTAATCTTGCGGTCCTCCCACTCGGCCAGCGTCCAGCCGATGGGCAGGTAGCCATTGACCGGATCATGCGCCGAGGTCTGATCGGTGACGATGTCCGGCTTCACGCCGCGCCGCACCAACTCGGGCAGCACCTCGGCGGTGTTGCCGAGCAGGCCGACGGAGAGCGGCTTGCCCTCCGCGCAGGACGTCTCGATCATCATGAGCGCCTCGTCGAGGCTGGTGGTCGACACGTCGAGATAGCCGGTGCGCAGGCGGAAATCGATGGAAGACGGCCGGCACTCGACGGCAAGGCAACTCGCCCCCGCCATGGTGGCGGCCAGCGGCTGCGCGCCGCCCATGCCCCCGAGCCCGCCGGTGAGGATCCACTTGCCGGTGAGCGAGCCGCCGAAATGCTGCTGGCCCATCTCCACGAAGGTCTCGTAAGTGCCCTGCACGATGCCCTGCGCGCCGATATAGATCCACGAACCCGCGGTCATCTGGCCGTACATGGCCAGACCCTTCTTATCGAGCTCGTTGAAATGCTCCCAGGTGGCCCAGCGCGGCACGAGATTGGAATTGGCGATCAGCACGCGCGGCGCGTCCTTGTGGGTGCGAAACACGCCCACCGGCTTGCCGGACTGCACCAAGAGCGTCTGGTCGTCCTCCAGCGTCTTCAGCGTAGCCACGATCTTGTCGTAGCTCTCCCAGTTGCGCGCGGCGCGGCCGATGCCGCCATAGACTACCAGTTCGCCGGGCTTCTCCGCGACATCGGGGTCAAGATTGTTCATCAGCATGCGCAGCGGCGCCTCGGTCAGCCAGCTCTTGGCATTGAGCGTGGTGCCATGGGGCGCGCGGATGACGCGGCTATTGTCGATGCGGGACATGATGGCTCTCCTCAGGCGTGCGAGCGTGCGAAGACGAGGCACGCTGTGAGAATATCGGTCAGCGCCGCACGGGCGGGCGCGGCATAGGCGGGGTCGAAGTCGCTCGGCCAGTTGGTCCGGTCCACCGGGCCCAGCGTCTCGGGCATGTAGGTGCGGCAGGCGAGTTCCATCTGCACGGCATGCACGCCGCGTTCCGGCGCGCCATAGTGACGGGTGATGTAGCCACCCTTGAACCGGCCATTGGAGACGCGGGAGAACTCCGTCGCGTCGCAGATCGCCTCGATCGTGGCAAGCAGGTCCGGCGCGCAGCTCATCCCGGAATTGGTGCCGAGATTGAAGTTCGGCAGCGTGCCCTCGAACAGGCGGGGAATGACCGAGCGGATCGAGTGGCAGTCGTACAGCACGACCGTGCCATGCGCAGAGCGCACCCGCTCGATCTCGGCGGAAAGCGCGGCGTGGTAGGGGTCGAAATAGGCTTGGCGGCGGGCGGCGACATCCGGCCCCTTGCCCTCCCGGTAGAGCGGCTCGCCGTCGAAGGTGGTGGTCGGGCACAGCTCGGTGGTCGCCTGCCCGGGATAGAGCGAGACGCCGGAGGGATCGCGGTTCACGTCGATCGCCGTACGCGAGATCGAGGTGCGCACGACGCTCGCGCCGAGCCCGGCGGCGAAGTCGTACAGCGTCTCGATCCACCAGTCGCAATCCTTGCGGGCGAGCCAGGGCGAGACGAGATCATCGGCGATCGCGTCGGGAATGTCCGTGCCGGTATGCGGCAGCGAGAGCACCAGCGGCGCGCTGCCGCGATGGACGGTGATGAAGGACGGGTGATCAGTCATGAGCCTGTCTTCCGCGAGAGTCCCTTGGGTGAGCGGCGGCAAGGGCGCCGCCAGCGCGTGCCCCCTCACCCGGCGCTGCGCTCCGACCTCTACCCCACGAGGAGAGGTTGACGAAGTGACGCGCCATCGCCCTCACTCCCCGCTGATCGCCGGCAGCAGGTCGCCCGCCAGCCCCGCGATCACCCCGGTCCGCACCAGCGCGTTCGCCGCTTCCATGTCGGGCGAGAAATGACGGTCCTCGTCGAGATGGGGCACCTCCGCCCGCAGCCTCTCCCGCACCGTCTCCAGCACCGGCGAGGAGGCGAGCGGGGCATGGAAATCGCAGCCCTGCGCGCTCGCCAGCAATTCGATGCCGATCACCGCGACGGCGTTCTCCACCATCGCCAGCAGCCGGCGCGCGCCATGGGCGGCCATCGACACGTGGTCTTCCTGGTTGGCGGAGGTGGGGATGGAATCGACGCTGGCGGGATAGGCGCGCTGCTTGTTCTCGGACACCAGCGCCGCCGCCGTCACCTGCGGGATCATGAAGCCGGAATTCAGCCCGGGCTTCGGGGTGAGGAAGGCCGGCATGCCGGACAGCGCGGGATCGACCAGCATGGCGATGCGCCGCTCGGCCAGCGAGCCGATCTCGCACACCGCGAGCGCGATCATGTCGGCGGCGAAGGCCACCGGCTCGGCGTGGAAATTGCCCCCCGAGAGCGCCTCGTGCGCCCCCGCCCCGCTCTCGTCCACGAAGATCAGCGGATTGTCGGAGACACCGTTCGCCTCGGTGGCGAGCGTGGCGGCGGCCTGGCGCAGCACGTCGAGCGCGGCGCCCATCACCTGCGGCTGGCAGCGCAGGCAATAGGGGTCCTGCACCCGCTCGTCGCCCACCAGATGCGAGGCGCGGATGGCCGAGCCGCTCATCAGCGCGCGGAGCGCCTGTGCCGTCTCGATCTGCCCGCGATGCTTGCGCAAGTGGTGGATGCGCGGGTCGAACGGCGCGTCCGAGCCGCGCGCGGCATCGGTCGACAGCGCTCCGGTCACCAGCGCGGAGCGGAAGAGATTCTCCGCCTCGAACAGGCCGGCCAGCGCATTGGCGGTGGAGAATTGCGTGCCGTTGAGCAGCGCCAGCCCCTCCTTGGGGCCGAGCGTGACCGGGGCGAGCCCGGCGTCACGCAGCGCCACGTCGGCGGGCATCCGGGAACCGTCGACGAAGATCTCGCCGACGCCGATCATGGTCGCGGTCATGTGCGCCAGCGGGGCGAGGTCGCCCGAGGCGCCGACCGAGCCCTGGCACGGCACCACCGGGGTCAGCCCCTTGGCGAGCATGGCTTCCAGCAGCTTCAGCGTCGTGGGCTGGATGCCCGACGCGCCCTGCGCGAGGCTGGCGAGCTTGAGCGCCATCATCAGCCGCGCCACCGGCACCGGCATGGGTTCGCCCACGCCCGCCGCATGCGACAGCACGATGTTGCGCTGGAGCGTGGCGAGATCGGCGTCGCCGATGCGCACCGTGGCCAGCTTGCCGAAGCCGGTATTGATGCCGTAGACGGGCTCACCCTTTGCGAGGATGGCCGCCACCGCCCGCGCCGAGCGCTCCACGCCCGGCAGGCAGGCGGGATTGAGGCTGGCGGGCGCGCCTTTGTAGATCGCCCGCCACTGGCGGAGCGACACATGGCCGGGATTCAGGACGATGTCGGTCATTTGCCTCTCCAGACGCGGGTGTGAAGCGGGTTGAATCCCATGCGGTAGACCAGTTCGGCCGGTCGCTCGATGTCCCAGATCGCGAGGTCGCAGCTCTTGCCGACCTCCAGCGTGCCGGTCTCGTGCAATAGGCCCAGCGCTCGCGCAGCCTCGCGCGTCACGCCGGCGATGCACTCGTCCACGGTAAGGCGGAACAGCGTCGCGCCCATGTTCAGGGTGAGCAGCAGCGAGGTCAGCGGCGAGGTGCCGGGATTGCAGTCGGTGGCCAGCGCCAGATGGGTGCCATGCCGGCGGAACAGGTCGATCGGCGGAACCTTGGTCTCGCGGATGAAATAGAACGCACCCGGCAACAGCACGGCCACCGTGCCGGCCTTGGCCATGGCGGCGGCGCCTTCCTCGTCCGTGTGCTCGACATGATCGGCCGAGAGCGCGCCGAACTCCGCGGCCAGCCTGGCCCCGTGCAGGTTCGACAGCTGGTCGGCATGCAGCTTCACCGGCAGGCCGAGCGCCTTGGCGGCGGTGAACACGCGCGCCACCTGCTCGGGCGAGAAGGCCAGCCCCTCGCAGAAGGCGTCCACCGCGTCGGCCAGCTTGCCTTGCGCGATCTCCGGCAGCAGGGCGATGACCTCGTCGATATAGGCGTCCTTGTCGCCCTTCGCCTCCGGCGGCAGGGCATGGGCGCCGAGATAGGTGGTCGTGACCGAGACCGGCCGCGCCGCGCCCAGCGCCCGCGCCGCCCGCAGGCTGGCAAGTTCGGCCGCTCGGGACAGGCCATAGCCCGATTTCACCTCAAGCGTGGTGACACCCTCGGCGATCAGCGCATCGAGCCGGGGCAGCGCGAGGGCTACCAGTTCCTCTTCGCTCGCCGCGCGCGTCGCCGCCATGGTGGAGACGATGCCCCCGCCCGCCCGGGCGATCTCCTCATAGGAGGCACCGGCGAGCCGCAGTTCGAATTCATGCGCCCGGTTGCCGCCGAAGATCAGATGCGTGTGACAGTCGATCAGGCCGGGCGTGATCCAGCGGCCCTCGACATCCACCACCTCGTCCGCCGCGAAATCCGGCGCGTCCGACGCGGGGCCAACATGAACGATGCGCCCGTCGAGGCTGGCGATGACGCCATCCTCGATGACGCCGAGCCCCTCGCGCGACGGCGCCAGCGTAGCCAGCCGCGCCCCCCGCCATACACGATCGCAGCGCATGGACCCATCCTTCGGCGTATGGTGACAAGACATCGATTAATGTCTATACATAATCGCATGATGACGAACTTGTCCATAGCCCTCGGGAGCGATGCCACCATGACCCGCCTCTGGTTCGAAAACGCTTTTCTGGCAGATGGTTGGGCAAGGAACGTGAGGCTCGATATCGCGCAGGGCCGCCTGGCCGGCATCACCCGCGATGTCGCCCCCGATGCCGCGGACGAGCGCCATGCCGTCGCCCTGCCCGGCCTGCCGAACCTGCACAGCCACGCCTTCCAGCGCTCTTTCGCCGGCGGGGCGGAAGTGCGCGGACCGAGCGGCGACAGTTTCTGGACCTGGCGCGAAGCGATGTACCGGGCGGTGGACCGGCTCGATCCCGACGAGATCGAGGCCATTGCCGCTCAGGCCTATGTCGAGATGCTGGAAGCCGGCTTCACCCGCGTCGGCGAGTTCCACTATCTCCACCATGGCCGCGACGGCGGAGCCTATGGCGATTGCGGCGAGTTGAGCCAGCGAATCGCGGCGGCGGCGGACGCGACCGGCATCGCCCTCACGCTGCTTCCGGTATTCTATGCGCATGGCGGCTTCGGCGGGCAGGCGCCCACGCACGGCCAGCGCCGCTTCATCAACGATGTCGAGAGCTTCGGCCGGCTGATGGAATCGGCCCGCCACGCCGTCTCCGGCCTGCCCGACGCGGTGCTCGGCATCGCGCCGCACAGCCTGCGCGCCGCGACCGTCGAGGAGATCGCCGCCATCCTGCCGCTGGCGCAGGGCGGGCCGGTGCACATTCACGTCGCCGAGCAGACCCGAGAGGTGGAGGACTGCCTCGCCTGGGCCGGCCGGCGGCCCATCGAATACCTGCTCGACACGGCCGACGTCGACGCGCGCTGGTGCCTGATCCACGCGACCCACATGAGCGAGGCGGAGACCCTTGCCATGGCGCGAAGCGGCGCGGTGGCGGGGCTCTGCCCGATCACCGAAGCCAATCTCGGCGACGGCATCTTCCCCGCCCCCGCCTTCGTTGCGGCCGGCGGCGCCTATGGCGTGGGTTCGGATTCCAATGTGCAGATCGACGCCGCCGGCGAATTGCGCCTGCTGGAATATTCGCAGCGCCTCGCCCTGCGCGCGCGCAACGTGCTGGCCATGAGCGAAGGCCGCTCGACGGGCGAGGCGCTGTTCGCCGCCGCGCTCAAAGGCGGCGCGCAGGCGCTGCAGGGATCTGGCAGCCTCACGGTTGGCGCGCCCGCCGACATTGTCAGCCTCGACGCCGCCCATCCCTCCCTCACGGGGCGTTCGGGCGCGGCTATGCTCGACGGCTGGATCTTCGCCGTAGCGGGAAATGCCGTTGACTGCGTCTGGCGCCGTGGTGAAAAGCTGGTGGCGGGCGGCAGGCATCGGGCGCGCGAGAGCGTGCGCGCGCGGTTCCGCGCCGCCCTCGACAAGATCGCCGCTTGAAGGAGTTTTCGATGGCGCCGCAATTCATCATGGTTCCCGGCGCACCGACTCCGGTCGCGCCCTTCAGCCACGCCGTCGAGGCGGATGGCTGGGTATTCGTCACAGGGCAGATGCCGACCTGGCCGGACGATGATTCCCGCCCCCTGCCCGAGGGCGCCGAGGCGCAGACCCGCCGCGTAATGGACAATCTGGTGATCGTGCTGGCGGGGCTGGGGCTGGACCTGTCCCATGTCGTGCAGGCGCGGGTGTACCTCACCGAGTTCAAGCGCGATTATCCCGCGATGAACGCGGCCTACGCCTCCTATTTTCCCGAGAACCGCCGGCCGGCCCGCACCTGCGTGGGCGTCACCGGCCTCGCC
This sequence comes from Ancylobacter tetraedralis, assembly GCF_014195655.1. GTDB lineage: Bacteria > Pseudomonadota > Alphaproteobacteria > Rhizobiales > Xanthobacteraceae > Ancylobacter > Ancylobacter tetraedralis. The sequence continues at coordinate 101,100 of NZ_JACICD010000007.1, read as the reverse complement.
CGCGACGCGCTGGTGGAGATCGACTTCATCGCCCGCCGGCCGGACTGACGCGAACGGGATAAGGCGGCGCCGCCGGGCGCCACCTTATCCCTCGTCCGGCACGGAAACCCGCGTCAGACCACTTTCACGTCCAGCGTGCCGACCCCGTCGACGCCGCCTTCGAGATGATCGCCGCGCACGATGGCGCCGACACCTGCCGGCGTGCCGGACATGATGATGTCGCCCGCCTTCAGCTCGAACAGGCCGGAGAGGTAGGAGATCATCTCCGGCACCTTCCAGATCATCTGGTTAAGGTCGCCGCTCTGGCGCAGCGCGCCATTGACCTTGAGCCACACCTTGCCGCTCGCGGGATGGCCGATCTTCGCGGCCGGCACCAGCGCCGAGGACGGGGCGGAGGCCTCGAACGCCTTGCCCACTTCCCACGGACGGCCGAGCTTCTTGGCCTCGCCCTGCAGGTCGCGGCGGGTCATGTCGAGCCCGATTCCATAACCCCAGACATGATCGAGCGCCTTCTCGACCGGGATGTTGATCCCGCCCTTGCCGATGGCGACCAGCATTTCCAGCTCGTAATGCACGTCGCTCGACTTGTCGGGATAGGGGAAGGTGCCGTTGGTGATGACGTTGTCGGGGTTCTTCTGGAAGAAGAAGGGCGGCTCCTTGTCGGGATCGTGCCCCATCTCGATGGCGTGCTCGGCATAATTGCGGCCGACGCAATAGATGCGATGGATGGGGAACAGCTTGTCCGAGCCCTCGACGGGCAGCGTCGGAATGCCGGGCGGCGAGATCACGTAATGGGTGTCGATAGGCGCGTTCATCAGCGTACTCCAGCGTAATAGTCGACGCGTTTCTCTAGGGATTCGATAAGGCCCGACAGCAGCATAGCCGCTGCGAACAGGATGATGGTAAGGGCCCAGAAATTCTCCATGTCGAAGTTGCGCGAGTAGAGCTCGAACAATTCGCCATAGCCGAGGATCGAGACCAGCAGCTGCCCGATCACCACGCCCTTCACGCCACGGATGACGCCAAGGCGGATGCCGGCGAGGATCTCCGGCAGTGCCGATAGCAGGATGATCCGGAAATAGAGGGCGAAGCGGGAGGCCCCGTAGCTGCGGCCCATCTCGATCAGCGAGGGCGGCACGCCCTGGATGCCGGCGCGCGTATCCAGCACGATGATCCACACCGCGAACAGGAACACGGTGACGACCACCGTCGTCTCGCCCATGCCGAACAGGATCATCAGCACCGGCACCAGCGCCGAAAGCGGCGCCGAAACGAAGATGTTGACCCAGATTCCGAGCAGGTTGTCGGCGGCGACCGAGCGCCCCATCAGCACGCCGATCGCCACGCCGACAAGGATGGCGAGCGCCATGCCGACCAGGAAGCTGTTCAGCGTGGTGATCGCCGCCGCCTGCCAGGTACCGGTCTGCACCAGAGCCACGGCGGCCACGAGGACATCGGAGAGCGGGGGAATGAGGAACAGCACGCCCGAGCGCCCGACCAGTTCCCAGATGGCGCACCAGACGATGAGCGAGGCCATCATCGGCACGCGATAGCCGAAGAGTTTCATGCCGCCCTCCTAATCCACATAGCGCTTCAGCCCCTGCCAGATCTCCTCGACCGTATCGAGATAGGACTGGTCGCGGCGGATGGCGTCGGGCGATGCCGCGCGGTCGATTTCCGGCTCGATGATCTGGGCGATGCGGCCGGGGCGGCGGGAGAGGATGACGATGCGGTCCGAGCAATAGACCGCCTCCTCGATCGAGTGGGTGACGAAGATGAAGGTCTTCTTCTCCTTCTCGACGAGGCTGAGGAGATCTTCCTGGAACTTGCGCCGGTTCTGCTCGTCCACTGCCGAGAACGGCTCGTCGAGCAGCAGCACGTCCGCATTCACCGCGAAGGCGCGGGCGAGGCCCACGCGCTGGCGCATGCCGCCCGAAAGTTCGTGCGGGTATTTGCTCTCGAAGCCGGTCAGCCCCACCTCGGCGATGTATTTCGCCGCGATAGCCTGGCGCTCGTCCCGGCCCATGCCCTTCAGCTCAAGGCCGAAGGCGACGTTGCGCATCACCGTGGCCCAGGGCATCAGCGCGAAATCCTGGAACACGAAGGCGCGCTCCGGGCCGGGGCCGGTGACGACCTTGCCGTTGACGCGGATCTCGCCCGCCGTCGCCGGGATGAGGCCGGCGATGATCTTGAGCAGCGTGGTCTTGCCGCAGCCGGAGGGGCCGAGCAGCGTGGTGAGCTTGCCGCGGGGAAAATCGAGGTCGATCGCGCGCAGGGCCTCGACCTCGCTATAGAGCTTGGAGATGCCGCGCACCTCGACGGCGACGTCCGAGGCGGCAAGGCGGGTGGCGGCGGCGCTCGCCTGGGCGGTGATGTTGCGCATGGGTCAGGTCCTCCGCTTCTCGGGGCGCAGCACGCGCAGCTCGAAAGCTTCCAGCGCAGCCAGGGTCAGCGTCGACACAAGGATGATGGAAACCACGGCCGCGTACATTTCCGGGTAGTCCGCCACCGAGCGGTGATAGGTGATGAGATCGCCGATGCCGGTCGGGGTGATCAGCAACTCCGCGAGGATCACACCGATGAAACCGGCGGCCAGCCCGAGCCGCAGGCCGGCGAAGATGACCGGCGAGGCATCGGGAATGATGATCTTGGTGATGGTCTGCCAGCGCGTGCCCTGGAACGACACGCACATCGAAACCAATGACGGATTGGCATTGCGCACCGCCTTGTAGCCGTTGAGCGCGATCACCGGCAGCGCCAGCATGATGACCGCCAGCGTCTTCGCCAGGAGTCCGATGCCGTAGACGAAGGTGATGAGCGGGATCAGCGCCGCCATGGGCGCGGCCTGCAGCACGATGAAGACCGGGGCCACCAGCCATTCGGCAAAGCGCGACAGCCCCATCACGATACCCACCCCGACACCGACCACCGCGGAGATGGCGATGCCGATGACGAGCGGCTGCAGCGTCTGCGCATAGGCAGCCACGAAGGCGCCGTTGAACAGCATGTTGAGGAAGGCGCGCAGGGTCTCCAGAAAGGTCGGGAAGGCGAAGCTGATCGGGACACGACCGGCGATCTCCCAGACGAGGAAGAACAGGCCGATCGACGCCGTCCGCCAGAGCGCCGTGCGATGCTCCGAGAGCTTCCTCCAGAGGAAGGAAGCCTCGGTGCTGGGGAGGGCTCGGGGCGAACCCTTCGCATGCAGGGGCAGCGACATGCTCCCGGCCTCAGTTCGTGCCGACCTTGCCGAGCACGCGGTTCAGCGGCTCCAGCGACCAGAACTCCTCGACCTTCAGGCTCGCCGGCTGGCCGGTGAGCTGGCCAGACAGGGTATAGAAGGCGAAGTCATCCTTTACCGCCGCCTCGCCGCCGCCATTGAGCGGGAACGCCTTGCCTTCCGCGAGCTCGGTGAAATAGGGCACGATGCTCTTCGCCTGATCGGCCGGCAGGTCGGGCAGCAGATTGTACTTGGCGCGCCACTCGGCGACGACCGCCGGGTTCTTCGTCACCTCGCGCCACGTGGTGAGAACGGATTCGACGATGATGTCGACTTCCTTCTGATTCTTGTCGAGGAAGTCCTGCCGGGCGAACAGCGCCTCGTCCGTGGCGTTGACGCCATCCATCGGCAGCACGATGAACTTGCCGGGGGCCTTCTCCTCCAGCAGGCGGCGGCCGGCGGCATCGACAATGCTGGCCTTCACATTGCCCTGAATGAGCGCGCCGGCGCGCACCTCGGAACCGGGGATGTAGCTGATCTTGAAGAACTTGATGCCCTGCTTGTCCTCCATCAGCCGCATGATCGCCTCGGTGCCCGAGCCGCGCGAATGCACCGCCACCTCCTGGCCGTCGAGGTCCTTCCAGGTCTTGTAGGACGCGGCGTTGACCACGGGGTAGAAGCGCAGCGTCGAGAGCTGGAGGAAGAGGCGCACCGGCACCTTCACCTTCTGGATGAGCGCGTAGGGACCGCCGACGCCGATATCCGCCTGCCCGCTCACCACCGCCTGCGCGGCGATGTCCTCGGACTTCAGATAGGTCATCTCGATCTCGACACCCTTCTGCCGGGCCAGTTCGAAGGCCGCGAGCAGATGCAGGTTTTCCACGCTGGCAATGTCGCCATAAGCGACCCGCACCTTCGCCTCCGCGGAGGGTGCGAAGGCGATGACGGCGCCGAAGCCGAGCACGGCGGCAGCACCGGACAGGCGGCGAATTCCGGACGTGAGGTTGCTGAGCATTTCATTCTCCCTGGTTCCGCGTGGTTTTCCCACGGCTGGCCCAACTGGCGAGGTTGGATACCAATTTATCTTTGGTTTATATTGGCCCTCTCGTTTGGTCAAGCTCACATCCGCTTGACCAAACGTTTCTGGCATCGCATACATTGAACCAATCTAAACTTTGGTTGAGCCCGCATCCATGCTGACGCCGCCCAGCGATACCCATCCCGAGAAAGGCGTTGTCACGCAGCTGCGCGCCTATCTCGCGCAGTCCGATCTCGCGGAAGACGGCCGCCTGCCCCCCGAGCGGGAACTGGCCTCGGCTCTTGGCGTCTCGCGCGCCGAGCTGCGCAAGGCGCTGGATGTGCTGGAGGCCGAGGGCCAACTCTGGCGTCATGTCGGCAAGGGCACCTTCATGGGCAGCCGGCCGCTCGACACGTTCGCCGACATCGCCGCCCTCGCCCGCCGCAGCAATCCGGCCGAGGTGATGCGCGCGCGAATTGCCATGGAGCCGGAGATCACCCGCGCGGCAGCCTTCACGGCCACCCCCGCCGATATCTCGGAAATGCGCCTGTGCCTGGCCCGCTCGCGACAGGCGGAGACCTGGCGGCAATATGAGGGCTGGGACACGCGGCTTCACCGCACCATCGCCGAAGCCACGCAGAACAGCCTGCTCCTGGGCCTGTTCGACACGCTCAATGCGGTGCGGCGCGCGGTGACATGGGGCCGGCTGCGCTCCGTGCCGGTGCGCCCGCTGCCCAGTCACCACAGCTTCGCCGAGCACGAAGCCATCGTCGACGCCATCGAGCATCGCGACATGGCCGGCGCGGCGAGCGCCATGCGCGCTCACCTGATGACGGTGGAGCGCAAGCTGATGGAAAAGCAGATGCGCGCCGCCGGCGAAGGCTGACATCCGCGGGTGCTTGCGCCAGCGCAACGACGCCGCCTTCCACGCGCCCCTACGGTGCTGGCGAAACGGGAGCGTGAAAGGCTCGGAGATGACAGGTGGCCGCTCACGCGGCAGGGTGCTCGCGTCATGCGGCGCCCTGCCAGTCGCACGGTCGTCGCATCGCCGGCCGACATTCGGCCTGAACTGGGCCTAGAAGAAAGGACAGGCGATGAGCGAAGCGCTTTTCGTCGTCAATGCCGGCAGTTCAAGCATCAAGTTCAAGCTCTACCGTATCATCGGCGATGACATCGCGCCGCGGATCGCCGGGGCGCTGGACGGCATCGGCACCCAGCCGAAGCTGAAGGCGACGGATGCGGACGGCGCGGTGCTGGTCGAGCGCGGCTTCACGCCCGAGGAAATCGCCAGCCCCTCCGATGCCCAACACGCCATCGGCGACTGGCTCGCCCCGCTCCTCGCCGACCACCAGCTCATCGGCGTGGGACACCGCGTGGTGCATGGCGGGCCGCATTACGCGCACCCGGTTCTGGTCGACGACGCCGTGCTGGCCACGCTGGAGAGCTTCATCCCGCTAGCGCCGCTGCACCAGCTCACCAATCTCGATCCCATTCGCGTCCTGCGCGCGCGCCGGCCCGACCTGCCGCAGGTCGCCTGCTTCGACACCGCTTTCCACCGCGGCCATCCCGAACTGGCCGACCGATTTGCCATCCCGCGCGCGCTGTATGATGACGGTGTGCGCCGCTATGGCTTTCACGGCCTGTCCTACGAATATGTCTCCGGCCGGCTGCGGGACATCGCCCCAGATCCGGCCGCGGGGCGCGTGGTGATCGCGCATCTGGGCTCGGGCGCCTCGGCCTGCGCGTTGCTGGATGGGCGCAGCATGGAATCCACCATGGGGTTCACCGCGCTCGACGGCTTGCCCATGGGCACGCGCTGCGGCGCGCTGGATGCCGGCGTCGTGCTGCATCTCATCGAGCAGAAGGGCATGAGCCCGGCCGAGGTCGGCCACATGCTCTATCATGACAGCGGGCTGCGCGGCCTCTCCGGCATCAGCAGCGACATGCGCGAATTGCTGGCCTCGCCGGAGCCCGCCGCCGCGCTCGCAGTGGATTACTTCACGCTGCACGTGGCGCAGGCGGTGGCCCGGCTATCCGTCACGCTTGGCGGGCTCGACGCGCTGGTCTTCACTGCCGGCATCGGCGAACACGCGCCGCCGATCCGCGCGCGAATCGTGGCGCGTCTGGCGGTGCTGGGCCTCGCCCTCGACGAGGCCGCCAATGCCGCCGACGCCATCGAGATCCACGCGCGCGACAGCCGGGCGCGCATCTTCGTGCTGCCGACCGACGAGGAGCGCATGATCGGGCTGCACACGCTCAAGCTGCTGCGTCCGATCTGAACGCGTGCCGGACGGAGCGGACCGAGCAGCCTATTGCGAGGGGTGAAGGTAGGCCTTGTACTCCGCCTCGATCTGCTTGCGCTGTGCCGGGTTCAGCGTGTTCGCCACCATGGACCAGTTCATCCGGTAGCCCTGAGGCACGTCCGCCCGCGTCGCGAAATCCAGTTCGAAGAAATAGCGCCGCTTCTGGTCCGCGCTCGCCGCGTCCCAGACAATGGGCATGAACGTGAGCCTCCACCGCAGCTTGTGGTATTCGCGAGGCGCGGTGAGGCTGGACATTTCCCAACCGGCCAGCGCGAGGTCCGGCCGCGACATGGCGAGCCCGGCGGCGGCAACATCCTCCCAGGCATTTGCCGAGACCGGGTCGATCTTCAGCACATCGATGGCCGCCTTCATGTTCTCCGGCGCCGTCAACGACAAGCTCCGGGTGAAATGCGCGTAATACGCGCGCGCGCGATTGCGCACCCCGGGCGTGTCGCGCCACTCGGCGAGGGATGCGCGCCAGGCCGGGAAGGTAGTGAAATAAGGCGTGCTGGTATATTTGGAGCTGAGCAGCGCGCTCGCCGCATATTGCAGCTGGCTGAACCTGAACAGCTGCACGCCTTCATAGACGAGGCCGGCGCCGGCGGCGAACAGGAACAGCGACAGCAACAGCCCTGCCGGCCGCAGAGCAACAGGAGCCGGCTGCGCGCTCATCCGACGTAGTATTTCTTGTAATAGGCAGAGGAGTAATAGGAATACCGGCCGTATTTCGGCGTGCGGCGCAGATCGACCATGTTGAAGGCGATGCCGCACACCTTGCGGTCGCCGGCCAGCCGCTCCAGCGAATGACGCACGAATTCACGCGCGGTCGCGTTCCAGCGCACGACGAAGACCAGCTTGTCGGCTATCGGCGCCAGGACGGCGGCGTCGACGACCGGTCCGATCGGAGGGGCGTCGAGCACGATCAGGTCAAAGCTCTGGCGCAGTTGCTCCACCAGACTCTGCATGCGCCCGGAACCCAGCAGGTCCGGGGGGCTCTGCGTCTTGGCACCGGAGCCCAGTACATAGAGACCGGAAGACTTGTCGCGATAGAGAATGCCCTCGGACGATGCCGTCTGGGCCAGCAATTCGACCAGGCCGGCGCGCTCGGTGAGGCCAAATTGCTGCGACACCGAGGGGCGACGCAGGTCGCAGTCGATCAGCAGCACGCGCTTGCCCGATGTGGCCGCCGACACGGCCAGAGCAATCGCCAGCGACGTCTTGCCCTCGCCGGGCGAGGCGGAGGTCAGCTCGATCACCTGCGGAGGATGGTCGACATCCGACATCTGCACGCCGGCGCGCAGGCTGCGCACCGATTCGCTGAAGCGCGACAGCGGCTTGCTGATGAGATAATCGAGCACCGGCACATTGTCCTTGCCCTTCTCGCCCGATAGATCCACCCACTCGATCGAGGACAGCACCGGCAGGCCGGTCGACTCCTCCACCTGGCGCGGGCTGTTGAAGCCCGCATTGAGCATCTCCATCAGCAGGGCGATGCCGATGCCCGCCATCACGCCCAGCAGGCCGCCAACGGCGACCAGAATCTTCTTGTTCGGGAAGGATGGCGTGGAACTCACAACGGCCGGCGTGATGATGCGCGCGTCCTGGATCGTCACCTCGGACTGCTCGCTGGTGAGCTTGGCCTGGCCGAGGAACGTCTCATAGAGCGTGCGGTTCGCGTCCGCGTCGCGCTCAAGCTCACGCAGGTGCACCGTGAGCGCGTTGTCCGCCGTCGTCTGCCCGGAAACCGCCGCGACATTCGCCGACATGGCATCGGCACGGCTCTTGGCAACTTCGTAGTCGTTCTTCAGATTGGCGACGATGCGGGAAATTTCCCCGGTGATCAGCCGCTCGATCTCGCGCCGCTCCGCCCGCACATTGACCACGAGCGGATGGCGCTCGCCATAGCGCGACACGAGGTCGGCCTCGCGCGCGGAGGTTGCGGCCAGCCGGCCGCGCAGGTCGCTGATGACCCCCGACGACATCACATCGGGAATGGCCTCCACCTTGCCCCCGCTGGCCATCAGCTGGCGCGCCTGCTCGTATTTCGCGAGCTTCCCGGCAGCCTCGGTCTGAATCTGCACCAGCTCCGCATTGACCTCGGAGAGCTGCTGCTCGTTCAGCGTGCGGGAATCGACGGAGACAAGATTGTTGTCGCTGCGGAACTTCTGAACCGCCTGTTCCGACTTGCGCAGCCCCTCGCGCAGCGACTGGAGGCGATCGGACAGCCAGGACGATGCCCGGCGGGCGGCCTCGTAGCGGTTCTCCAACTGGTCGACGATGTAGGCATCGGCGATAGCGTTGGCCAGATTGGACGCTTTTTGCGGGCTGATCGAGGTGACGGCCACCGACAGGATGGGGGTGCGCGTCACCCGCTCCACCGTCAACGCGGCGCGGAGCCGCGCCACCGTATCGCGGATCGCGGGTGAGATATCGCTCTTGGCGACGACATTCGCGTCCGACGAATCGGCAAGCGACGCGCGGGTCGCCGGCTCGAAGCCGAGCCATCCGCGCATCGTGTCGAACCACGAGCGGGCGACGGGACGCTCGCCGAATTCGGGATCCTGGATCAGATTCTCCCGCTCGACCACCCGCTTGAGGAAGTTGAGCGAGGTGAGGATGGCGATCTGGCTATCGACCATGGTCGAATCGCGCTGCTCCTCCGCACCCATGATCGCGACGCCGAGATTGTTGCGCGAGGAGGAATCAAGCAGAATCTGGGCCGTGCTCGTAAAGCGGGGCGTCAACGAATAACTGATGGCGACGGCAACTATGACGAAAGTCGAAGCAATTGCGACAATCAGCAACCAGCGACGAAGAGCGAAATCGACAATATGATGAAAATCGAAATTCTCGCTGTCCTCTTGCTTCGCCACGCCCGCAATTTGTCCGTGCATCTCGACTTCTCTGAACGTCCACAGATCGGACTCGACCCTACGCGGCGCGTATGGCACGCTTAAGTCGACTCTCAGTTTGCATTATACTCGGTAGGGCTGCGATTCCTAGAGACGCCCATGGGCGCCGATGTTAGAATTTTGTTCGTGCACGGGCGATTGCTGACGAGACGCGGGGCAGGAATCCAGATCAGATTCTGTTAGCCGGGCAGTAATTCCGTGCGCGAACGTGCTTTGGTCTAACAAGGTAATATAATGTTATTTCCGAGCGTAAGAGAGCTTGCCCCGTCCCGGAAGGCGATATCCACCACGCGACGGGCATTACTCATCATGATGGTCGGCACCGCCGTGGCAGGCTGTGCCGGAACGCCCGGAGCCCCCCCCCCTGCGGCAGCTTCCGAAACCCCGCCAGAATACGTGCTCGGCACCGGCGACCGCATCCGTGTCACCGTCTTCAACGAGGAGAGCCTGTCCGGCGAGTTCGAGATCGACGCGTCCGGCGTCATTTCAATTCCGCTGATCGGCAATATCAAGGCGGCCGGTAAGACGCCCCGGCAGGTGGAGCAGGACATTCGTGGCCAGCTCGCCTCCGGCTACATGCGCGACCCGCGCGTGAATGTTGAAGTGCTGAAATACCGCCCCTTCTACATCATCGGCGAAGTGACCAAGGCGGGCGAGTACGATTACCGGAACGGGATGAACCTGCTCAGTGCCGTGGCCGTGGCCGGCGGCTTCACCTACCGGGCCAATGACCAGACGGTGTATATCCGTCGCGCCGGGCAGACGCAGGAAAATTCCTATCCCTCGACCACGACAACGATGATCTATCCGGGCGACATCATCCGGGTGCCGGAACGGCTGTTCTGAGCCTCCCCCTTCCCCGAGTTGCGCACCAAGCCGGCGGGTTCCGGCGCGGTGCCACCCGGCAGAGGAGCCCGCGACGCGGGCACATCGGCCAGCGGCCCTCCGGTCGCCGTCATCGTCCCCGCGCCGTGCGCGCATTCGGGCAACTCGATCCGCGCCGACAAATGCGCGGATCGAACCAAGCCGAACAGCGTGCGCTGGTGCCGCGGATGGCGACGTTTGCCGTTACGGTGCCCCCGTTCCGGGGAAGGCCGCCACGATCCGTTGTCACGCGGGCGCTTCGCGCAAACCGGAATCGGCCGACTAGCGACTAGCGGGTGGTATCGAGCCGCCGGCTCCAGCTCTGCGCCAGTCCCGCGCCAAGCAGGGCCGCGAAGGTGAGCGTCACCGCCTGGATCTGCAGGCTGAAATCCAGTGTCGCGTGCGCCAGAACGAGGGCGCTCGCCGCCAGCGTGATCAGGCTGACCATCGGCAAGGTCTCGCGCCCGAGCGCGTTGCGTATCATCTGCACCAGCAACCCGCCCACCAGCAGCGCGAAGGCGAGCGTGGCTGGCAGGCCGAGGTCGAACAGCAACTCGACATAGCTGTTATGCGCCTTGTCCCAATGGAAAAGAATGCTGTCCATCACGTCGTTGGGATCGCGATAGACCGCGAAAACCCGGTCGAAGCTGCCATAGCCGAACCCGGTCCACGGCGCGTCGCGCGCTGCCTCGAAGGCTCGGCGCGCGACGCTCATGCGCACGCCAACGTCTCCGCCCTCCGCAAGCCGGTCGGCGAACAGACTACCGAAGGACAGCACCAGCGCCGCGATCACCGCCCCCGCGACCGACAGGATGGCAATGGAGACAATCCGCTGCCGCCCGAGCGCCACGGTGGCCACCAGCAGCGTCATCACGCCGAGCAGGCTGGCCACGATTCCGGCCCGCGAGCCCGTTCCCAGCAGCGCAACCGTGACCACCACCATCGCCAGGACCAGAACCAGCCCGCGGCGGAGCATCGCCTCGCCGAAGGCGGCGACCCGCAACGCGATCGGCTGATGCCGACCCCGGCTGGCCCGCTGCGCGACGTCGAGCAGCAGCCCGACAATGGCGACCAGCCCCATGCCGGCATAGGTCGCATAGCTGTTGCGGTTGATGAAGGTCGAGGTCACCGCATCGCGATAATGCAGCTTCTCGACCCAGAGCATCGCGTCCGGAAAGAACCGCACCTGAAGGATGCCATAGACCGCGTAACCGACGGCAGCGACGGCGAAGGTAACGATGAACAGATGCGCGCGCAGTGCATCGCGGCACAGTTGCAGTGCCAGATAGAACGCCGCCGCGCAGGTGAGCAGGCGCATCAGGCCAAGGACGCCCTCGTCGGGCGTCGCCGAGATGCGCCCGGTCACCGGCCCGGCATCCGGCACCCGTTCCAGAACCTCCCGCGTCGGTTCCCAGAAAGCGCTGTCCCAGCCGCTCGGCGCCCAGCTGGATACCTGGAAGACGATCCAGCCTGCCAGGCCGACGAAGATCACCGCAGCCCAGGCCACGTACCTCGCTGCGACCGGGCGCGTTCCCCCGCGTGCGACGACGCCCGCCTCGAACAGCAACAGGATGGAGCCGAACACCGCCGCGTTGAGGCCCCAGGTCGCGAGATCATTGCTGCCGAACAGGAAGGGAAGCCCCGCCACGGCAAGCGCGAACAGGATCAGAAGGACGTCATCGAACGTCTCGCCATGCGTTCCCCGCTTCAGGAAGGACGGTCCCGAGCGAGCGCCGCCTGTCAACGGAGCCCTGGAATAGCCGGCGGATTCATCGGACCGCCGGCGCCCCGCACGCGTGTTCATGTATGGATGATCCGCACCCGATCGCCCTCGAGCGCGACGCAGGTCAGCCGCCCGGTGAGGTAGGCACCCGTATCGACATTGATCCGGTTGGCCAGCACCTCGGGCTCGATGGCGGGAGTGTGGCCATGAACGATCCGACCACCGTGATCGAGCCGCGAATCGACGAACAGGTCACGGATCCACATCAGGTCATCGGGCGCCTGCTGGCTCAGGGGCACGCCGGGGCGTATGCCCGCATGACAGAAGAAATAGCCGCCAACCCAATGCGAGGTCGGCCGCTGCCGGATGAAGGCGATGTGCTCCTCCGGTACGCTCGCGAGCACGGCTTCACGCAGCCCTTCCTCACGCCCGGCCATGGAGAAGCCGCGCGCCGAAATGCCGTAGGAGAACAAGGTCTCCACCCCGCCATTGGCGAGCCAGCCATCCCATGGCTGGCTGCGGTCCAGAGCGCCAAGCCACATGGCCTCGTGATTGCCCTTGAGGCAGATCCAGCTGTCGCGATCCGCGCCCGTGATCAGCGCCTCGATGACCCGCCGACTGTCGGGCCCGCGGTCGATATAGTCGCCGAGGAACACGATCTGCGACGACACGGCATCGCGACGGTCGTGCTCGATCTTGTCGAGCAGCGCGCACATGAGATCATAGCGGCCGTGTATGTCGCCGACCGCGTAGACTCGCACACCGTCCGGAATTCGATAAATCGCCGGACGCGCCGTCACGCGAAAGCGTGAAAAGAACATGACCTATCCGGCCTTCGACATTCCGACGGCATTCTGGCCCGTCATTGGGCAACCATGCCCCATATCAAAACTCCCCGCAAATCGCGGGGAGTTTCAAATTTCAGCGATAATGCGGCTTCAGTACGCGAGGCTGATACCGGCCGACACGATGTTCTGGGTGTAGTTCTCGACACCGGCGATGCCGTTATAGTTCGACGTGAAGTCCTGATAATTGTAGGTCAGGCGCGCCGTGGCATGACGGTTGATCAGGTAGCGCAGCTCGCCGCCGACCGTGTACTGGTCATCGTTACGCGGCAGGTTCTGGTAGTCCTGGTTGTTGTAGCTGAACCAGGCTGACATCAGCAGGTTGCGCCGGAACTCGTAATCGCCACGAACACCGAAAGTCGAGCTGAGGATACTCGAACCATCCACCGTCCCGACCGAGTAGTTCGACGTCAACACGTCCTGCAGCGCGGTGAATGTCATCGTCAGCAGCGGCGAGGCGAACCAGTTGATGTTCGCGCCGTAGGTGAAATGCGGCACCGAATCCAGCGTACCGTCAGTCGTCCAGTCGGTGTAGCCGACATAGACCTCACCACGCGTCAGACGCGACGGCTCGAACTGCAGGCCGGTGGTGATCCAATACTGCTCGGCGTCATAGTCGGTGTTTTCCATGAAGGACCACCGATACTTGCCTTCCACGAAGGCGCTGGTCAGAGGGCTGATGAAGTAGCCGACACGACCGCTGACCGTGTAATCCTGACCGTCGCGGTATGTCTGATCCGACGGCGCGCCGTCGAGCCAGCTCGAATAGGAGCGATCGCGATAGTCGAACATCAACCGCGTCCAGAAGCGGTTGAATTCCTTGCGCAGGCCGGCGCCGGCCGTGGTCTGATCATAGGGCAGCGGGGAGGTGAGACCATTATTGGTCTCGTCATCGCCCGGCAGTTCGTTCAGATGCGAGTAGCGCGCATAGCCGAACAGTTCCAGATCCGACGACACGTCGATACGGCCATTGCCGCCGACCGAATAGTTATTCCAGTCACCCGTGCTGTAATTTGCGTAGCTACCATTCTCGAAATAGCTGTCGATCGAGAGGTAGTGGCGCGACCAGTTCGATTCCAGCTTCGCTGCCGGCCGGATGATAAAGATCGTATCGCCCTTCGGGGCGCTACCCGATGCGGTGATATTGTCGTTATAGCCGACCGAACCGAACAAGGTCGGATAAAGCATAAACGAACCAAGCTCGATGCCGGTGCTCGTCTTCGGACGATCGAGCACACCGACTTTCGCCGGGTCAAAGGGCCCCTTTTGCTGCAACGGAGGCAGATCCGACGCAAAAGCGAGCCCACCGAACACGCTACCCAAGAGACCGGATACGGCCCCGGCAGCCAATACGCGCTTCATCTGCTCGCCCCACCCATTCCCCGTGGCCACAACCTGCCGACGAGTACCCGGTTAAACATCCGCCCTGCCCCGACGGACCCTCAACTCAAGCCGCTGCCGCGCATAAGCGACAACACTGAAAGAAATTCCGAAACGTTACGCTCACCGAGCCGCCAAAGAGCAACATCGAACGGAGGTAACACTCTGCGACGACGAACGATGGTGCATCGCACCATCCAGCTTTAGCTACCGTCCGAACCGCCCGTCAAAACGGAAGCCGTCGGGACGATCTGGCTGGACTGGATGGTAATCGCGGTCGACTGCTGATTCGGACTGACGACCACGTTCGACGTGTCCTTGACCAACGTGGGAACCGAAATCGCCAGAGGGTTGGTGTTGGGTTCCGAACTATTGCTGTCGGTCAACACCGAGGGCACCAGAGACCCCCCCTCAGCCAAAGCCGATTCCACTGCGGAGCCGAAGGCGCTGCCGCGGGAGAAATCATCCGACGCCAGGAACGTATTGACCGCCACCAGCGCCGCATTCGCCGACGCGCTGGTGGACGCCTGCGACTGCCAGACCGCCACGGCCTGAGCCAGACCCTGCGCCATCTGGCTCACCAGAGACGGGTTAACGCTGACCGCCGTCACGCTCCCGTCCGCATTCGTCACGGAGAGGTCACCGGCGGTACCGCTGGAAATGGCATTGAGCTGAGCGACCAGTACCGCGGCAGCGGCCGGATTGCTCTGAAGCAACGCCGCAATCTGCCCCGGGACCTGCGGGGGCGCATTGAACGGGACGGACTGACTGGCCGCCAGCACGGACAAGATCTGAGCCTTCGCCCACGCCTCACTCCCGACAGCCGCCGCCTGCGCACCAGCGGGCACGACTTGAGCCACCAACCCGAAACCCGTCGCACCAGCGCCGAGCATCAGCGCCACGGCCGCCACGCGCAGCTTCCCCCGAACCATCATGCAAACCCCTATCGCCCAGCCCCATTAGGGATAACAGCTGACCGTTGTTACGCTAGTGCGGAAAAGACACACAGGTCAAGAGTTCTGCCAGAAGTCGGACCAAAAAAAACTGAATTAAATCGGCAATTTGTGTGAAATCCGAAGCAATTTAAGAGCACCTGCAATTCAGCCTCGCTGCTTTCTGCGCGCCCAATGGGACGCAATACGCCGACAGTCCGAAGATTTCATCAAAAACAACTTAGAAACACTTAAATAAAACATGATTAACGCAATCTTATCTCAACGAATAAACGAATACATTAGCAAACAAACGGCGCATCAACGCTCGCACCGCACCTCGCTCAACTATCTGTTGCGCATCCGGTTATGGTGCATTGCGGAAGGCGGAAATCGGTCCATATCCACTCGAGACGCACCACGCGGCGTGGAAAACGACGGATTTCTCCCGCTACCCAAGCATTCTGGCGGTCGACGCGACCTCGACCGGTTACCGTTGCCAACCCGTTCCCGGGCCAGATCCGGATCTTGGCGACATCTATCCCGCAACAATGCCGGCGCGGGCCGCGGCTATTGCGTTCAAGCGGCGAGAGCGAAGTGCCGTCGTCGGCTTTTCTTGTGTCTTGATGAAATCAAACCGTCATTAGCCGACGACCGGAACCGTAATACTACTATCATACCCACTCGAATCGCGGGAAAGGCGAAGCCATCCCTGCGTGCCGCTACGAAAATGGGCGATGAGTCGCACCCAGCGCATCTCAGGGTTAAGGGTATGCAATCCCAGGTTTTTGTCCGTGCAGACCCGAGAGCGGCACCCCGAGAGCCGCACCCCGTGCCACGCCGCCTTGAGGTCAGTCCGTGGCGGGCAAATCGAGTAGCGTGAGGCAGAGCGCCGCCGCCGCGAAGTCGCGGTAGCGCGTGGCGCGACGTGCGAGTGCCGCATCGTCCACGCCCCAGAGCAGCTCCTGCACTTCCTCATCAACATGGGCGGTGCGCCACCCCTGTTCGGCCGACAAGGCCCCTCGCCACACCGCCAGCGCAAGGATCGCGGAGCCGGAGAGCGTCGTCATCAGGTTGAGCGAAGCAAGGCGCAGCGCATCGGTTGGCAGATGCTTGGCGATCAACTCAAGCGAACGCGGAGGTTGCTCGACGAAGACAATTCCTTCACTGAGGACGAACCGAGCGCCCAATTCGGCCCGCGCCCAGTCGAGCAGCGGGTCCCACAATTCTTGCTGCAGCGCAACAAGGCGCTCGGGAGCGTCGGCGCGGTAGCACAGCAGGTCGCTGCCGGCGTAGCGCACGATCTCGGCTGCCACCTCGGCACCCGTCGCTTCCACGCCGTCGATTGCCGAATTGACCAGCCGTGTCACCGGCATGCTCACGGGGTCGATCCGCTCGCCCTGCCCGTCCCATTCCGCGGCAATCGCTTCCGCCAGCCCGCGCGCCGGCACGATGAACGGCGCCTTGCCGGGCGTGCGCAACGGCCTCCCGTCCAGCTCTATGCGGAAGGCGCCGTCTCCGGTCGCAGCCGCTGCGGCACGCGCATAGAACCGCTTGGGCATCGCCCGCTCGCCGAAGCCCTGCGGCAGCGCCCCGCGCGTGGGCTCGCCAGCCGGCGGTTCAGTTTCGCTCACGGGCAATTCCCCACAGCTGATCCATGGCCGGCACCAGGTGGTCCGCGTCGTCGATCAGGCGCTCGGCGCCGGATCGGTTCAGCAGTTCCGCCGCATGATAACCCCAGGTCACGCCGATCGCCCGCGCGCCAGCCGCGCGTGCCATAATCATGTCGAAACTCGTATCGCCGATCAGCACCGTGTCCTCCGGCCGCACGCCGGCCGCCTCAATCGCCTGCAGCACCATGGCCGGGTGCGGCTTGGACGGCGCGTCATCGGCAGTCTGAATGGTAACGAAACGCCCTTCCAGCCCGTGATGCTGCAGCACGGCGGCGACACCGCGCTGCGACTTGCCGGTTGCGATGCCCATCAGCACGTCCTCACGCGCCGCCAGCCGGTCCAGCACCGCCCGCACGCCAGGAAACATCGGCTCCAGAAAACCCGGCTCGGCGCGGATTTCGCGGAACGCCTCGCGGTAGAGATCGGCCATCGCTTCGGCCGGAAAATCGGGGTCGTGATCGCCCAGTTCGCGCATCGCTTCGACCAGAGACAGGCCCACAATGCCCAGCACGCGCCCACGCGGAGGAAGCACATGGCCGCCGCGAGCAAAGGCGCGGGTCATTGCCTCGACAATCACATGCTGGCTGTCGACCAGCGTGCCGTCACAATCGAACAAAGCGAGTTTCACGAAACGATCATCCGAGGGGCTGCCGCCGCGCCGTGCGGCCGGCGGGCCGGAAAAACTTGGTGGGCGGTGACGGGCTCGAACCGCCGACCCTCTCGGTGTAAACGAGATGCTCTACCAACTGAGCTAACCGCCCAACATGTCCAGGCCTGCCCCCTCGCCGGCGCCGATCGGCCGCCAGCGGGTGGGACATTGACCGGCGCCAAGCCTGACGGCTGGCAGCCATATACAGAGACCCGGCGCGGCCGTAAACCAGGCTCGCGCCGATAGCCGTCGCGCGGGGGGAGCAAAGGCCGCTACGATCCGCCGGCACGGCCATCCCGGCATTGGAGCACACCTGGCGGCGGACCGTGCGGGGAATGGGGTTCGCCCAGTCTCCGGCAAGTCGGTGGCGCGCGGGAGCCTTACGGCTGGTTACGCGGGCGCATCGACCCGCGGAACCCCGGCACAGGCTCTCGCCCGTTACATATCCCGGAACCGACCCGACAGGAGGACGACAGTAACGAGTTGCCCATGTCTGTCGCCGCGTAGCTTGTAACGACGACGCCTCGGCCAGATGTGCCGCCGAGGGCGTCGTCTGTCCACACCGCCCTGTAGCAATCGCGAAGCGCCGTCCTCGCCACGGGGTAGGCGCACCGCATGCATGTGGCAGCCGCACGCGACATCCGCGACGAGGAGGCAACATTCCGGCTCGGCCGCGCCTCGCCCTGCGCCCCGCAACGCGAGGGGGCGCCGACCGCCGCCGGAATGCTCGAAATCAGCCGTTGACGATTTCCTTGAGGCCCTTGCCCGGCGTGAACTTCGGGGCCTTGGAAGCCTCGATCTTCACCGGGTTGCCGGTGCGCGGGTTGCGGCCTTCGCGCGCGGCGCGGGTCACGACGGAGAAGCTGCCGAAGCCGATGAGCTTCACTTCCTCACCGGCCTTGAGCGAGGCGGCGATGGCATCGAAGGTCGCGTCGACCGCAGCCGCGGCAGCGGCCTTCGTCAGCTTGGCCTGCTCGGCCACGGCGGCGACGAGTTCGTTCTTCGTGGTCATGAGACCGGTCCTTCCCTTGATTGCACAAGAATCGCCGGTTGCATGCACCAGCGACGGGCGGGCACCCTTTCTCCAAATTACGGCGAATGCAAGCGCATGGGCCGTGAAACCCGCACAAATACACGATTTTGCACTGTCGGACGGTTGCAAGATACCGCGATTCGTATCCATTCCGGCCGCCCCCAAATTAGGCGCCCGAGCCGGTCATCGCCGACAGGGTCGAGGCCTGTCGCCCTCGCCCGCGGCAGAAATGCAAACGGCGGCGCCCCCCAGGGGACGCCGCCGTCGCTCGCCTACGAAATGAGGCGATCAGTGCGCCGCGATGCCGCTCGGCTCGTCGAGGCTGCCGATCACCGGCTCCGCCGCCGCGGGGGTGGCGGGGGCGAGCTTCTCTTCCCACACGATGGACTCGGGCTGGCGCACCAGCGCGTGGTGCAGAACCTCGTCCATGCGCGAGACCGGGACGATCTCGAGGGCGTTCTTCACGTTGTCCGGTATCTCGGCGAGATCCTTGGCATTCTCCTCCGGGATCAGCACCTTCTTGATGCCGGCCCTGAGCGCGGCGAGCAGCTTCTCCTTGAGGCCGCCGATCGGCAGCACCCGGCCGCGCAGGGTGATTTCGCCGGTCATGGCGACATCCCGACGGATCGGAATGCCAGTGAGCACCGAGGTGAGCACCGTCGCCATCGCCACGCCCGCCGACGGCCCGTCCTTGGGGGTCGCCCCCTCGGGAACATGGACGTGGATGTCGCGGCGGTCGAACAACGGCGGCTCGATGCCGAAATCGAGCGCGCGCGAGCGGACATAGGAGGCCGCCGCCGAGATCGATTCCTTCATCACGTCGCGAAGGTTGCCCGTGACCGTCATCTTGCCCTTGCCGGGCATCATGACGCCTTCGATCGTGAGGATCTCGCCGCCCACCTCGGTCCAGGCGAGGCCGGTGACGACACCCACCTGATCCTCGCTCTCGGCCTCGCCATAGCGATAGCGCGGCGCGCCGAGATAGTCCTCGAGCTGCTTCACCGTGATCTTGACCGACTTCTTCTTGGTCAGCATCAGGTCCTTCACCGCCTTGCGGGCGAGGTTGGAAATCTCACGCTCCAGGTTGCGCACGCCGGCTTCCCGCGTGTAGCGGCGAACCAGGGTGAGCAGCGCCTCGTCGTCGATCTCCCATTCCTTGGCGGCCAGACCGTGCTTGGTCAGCGTCGAAGGAATGAGGTGGCGGCGGGCGATCTCGACCTTCTCGTCCTCGGTATAGCCAGCGATGCGGATCACCTCCATGCGATCCAGCAGGGCCGGCGGGATGTTCAGCGTGTTGGCCGTGGTGACGAACATCACGCTCGACAGGTCATAATCGACCTCGAGGTAATGGTCCGCGAAGGTGTGGTTCTGCTCGGGGTCCAGCACCTCCAGCAGCGCCGACGAGGGATCGCCGCGGAAATCCGCACCCATCTTGTCGATCTCATCCAGCAGGAAGAGCGGGTTGGACTTCTTCGCCTTGCGCATGGACTGGATGACCTTGCCGGGCATCGAGCCGATATAGGTCCGCCGGTGGCCACGGATCTCCGCCTCGTCGCGCACGCCGCCCAAGGCAACGCGCACATATTCGCGGCCCGTCGCCTTGGCGATGGACTTGGCGAGCGAGGTCTTGCCGACGCCAGGCGGCCCGACCAGGCACAGGATCGGCCCGGTCAGCTTGTTCTGGCGGCTCTGCACGGCGAGATACTCGACGATGCGGTCCTTCACCTTGTCGAGGCCGAAATGCTCGGCATCGAGCACGCCCTGGGCGAAGGGGAGGTCCTTCTTGACCTTGGAGCGGTTGCCCCACGGAATCGAGAGCAGCCAGTCGAGATAGTTGCGCACGACGGTGGCTTCCGCCGACATGGGGCTCATCTGCCGGAGCTTCTTCAGCTCGTGCGTCGCCTTCTCGCGGGCCTCCTTGGAGAGCTTCACGGTCTTGATGCGCTCTTCCAGCTCGGCCAGTTCGTCACGGCCATCTTCGCCGTCGCCCAGCTCCTTCTGGATCGCCTTCATCTGCTCATTCAGGTAGTACTCGCGCTGGGTCTTCTCCATCTGGCGCTTGACGCGCGTGCGGATGCGTTTCTCGACCTGAAGGACCGAGATTTCGCTCTCCATCAGCGAGAGCACCTTCTCCAGCCGCGTGGTGACCTTGAGGATCTCCAGCACCGCCTGCTTCTCGGGGATCTTGACCGCGAGATGCGAGGCGACCGTGTCCGCCAGCTTCGAGTGGTCCTCGATCTGGGTGACGACGCCGACGACTTCGGGCGAGACCTTCTTGTTCAGCTTGACGTAGGATTCGAACTCGGCGAGCACCGAGCGGCCCA
Organism: Ancylobacter tetraedralis; assembly: GCF_014195655.1. GTDB lineage: Bacteria > Pseudomonadota > Alphaproteobacteria > Rhizobiales > Xanthobacteraceae > Ancylobacter > Ancylobacter tetraedralis. The sequence continues at coordinate 80,227 of NZ_JACICD010000007.1, read as the reverse complement.
GCGCCTCGGCCTCGACCTTGGAGCCGAGATCTTCCTCCAGCGCCACGGCTTCCGCCTCGTAGAGGTCGCTGCGGTCGGTATAGCGCTCGACGCGGGCGCGGGAGATGCCTTCCACCAGCACCTTCACCGTGCCGTCCGGCAGCTTCAGCAGCTGCAGCACGGAGGCGAGCGTGCCGATCTTGTAGATGGCGTTGGGCGCCGGGTCGTCGTCGGACGCGTTTTCCTGCGTCGCCAGCATGATGAAGGTGTCGTTCCGCATCACCTCCTCGAGGGCGCGGATCGACTTCTCGCGGCCGACGAAGAGCGGCACGATCATGTGCGGGAAGACAACGATGTCGCGCAGCGGCAGCACCGGGAAAGTCTGCGGAACGCCGGGCGTGAGCGCGGTGCGAGGCTTGGAGCTCGTCATGGCCCTATCCTTTCTGTTGACGGCCGACGCCGTTCCCCGGCGGTGAAACCGGGGCGGCGGACCGTGCCGCAAGGCGGCCGGAACGCGAACGGTAATCGTTGTGCGGGAGCGGGATGTGCCGCGAGAAGCACGTCGATGCGGTCGTGGACCGGGTGTTGAAAGTCAGATGGAGACGCTCCCCCGGTCCGTCAAGGGAGACGGCCAAGCCGGCCGGGCGCGTGCGTCCGGCCTTGGTCCTCACGCAGCGGCGATCAGGCGCTTGCGCCCGCATCACCGGCCGCCCGATCCGCATAGATGTAGAGCGGACGCGCATTCTGCTCCACGACCTCCTTCGAGATGACGACTTCCTCGACGCCCTCGAGACCGGGCAGATCGAACATCGTGTCGAGCAGGATGCCTTCCATGATCGAGCGCAGGCCGCGCGCGCCGGTCTTGCGCTCGATAGCCTTGCGGGCGATGGCGCCGAGCGCCTCCTCATGGATGGTAAGCTCGACATTCTCCATCTCGAACAGCCGCTGATACTGCTTCACCAGCGCGTTCTTGGGATCCGAGAGGATCTTCTTGAGCGCGGCCTCGTCGAGGTCCTCCAGCGTGGCGATCACCGGCAGGCGGCCGATGAATTCCGGGATCAGCCCATACTTGAGCAGATCCTCGGGCTCCACCTCGCGGAACACCTCGCCCGGGCGACGGTCTTCCGGGGCGGAGACGACCGCGCCGAAGCCGATCGAGGTGCCCTTGCCGCGCGACGAGATGATCTTGTCGAGGCCCGCGAAGGCGCCGCCGCAGATGAACAGGATGTTGGTCGTGTCCACCTGCAGGAATTCCTGCTGCGGATGCTTGCGCCCGCCCTGCGGGGGGACGGAGGCGACCGTGCCTTCCATGATCTTCAGCAGCGCCTGCTGCACGCCCTCGCCCGACACGTCCCTCGTGATGGAGGGGTTGTCCGACTTGCGGCTGATCTTGTCGATCTCGTCGATATAGACGATGCCGCGCTGCGCCCGCTCGACATTGTAGTCGGCCGACTGCAGCAGCTTGAGGATGATGTTCTCCACATCCTCGCCGACATAGCCCGCTTCGGTCAGCGTCGTCGCATCCGCCATGGTGAAGGGCACGTCGAGGATGCGGGCGAGCGTCTGCGCGAGCAGCGTCTTGCCCGAGCCCGTCGGCCCGATCAGCAGGATGTTCGACTTCGCCAGCTCGACATCGCCGGCATGCTTCGTCGCGTGGTTCAGGCGCTTGTAGTGGTTATGCACCGCCACCGAGAGAACCCGCTTGGCATGGAACTGTCCGATCACATAATCGTCCAGGACCTTGCAGATCTCCTTCGGGGTCGGAATGCCGTCCCGCGACTTCACCAGCGAGGATTTGTTCTCCTCGCGGATGATGTCCATGCACAGCTCGACGCATTCATCGCAGATGAACACGGTAGGTCCCGCAATCAGCTTGCGGACCTCGTGCTGGCTCTTGCCGCAGAACGAGCAATAAAGGGTGTTCTTGCTGTCGCCGCCGCCAACCTTGCTCATGCGTCTCTCCGTCCGCTCGGCCAGCCGGGAATTCCCGGGCCCGCCCCAGTCTCGAAGGCCGCCGCGGGCCTCCTTAGTCGGGAGAAACGCGACGGCACCCAGGCCGTCAAAAAAAGAAGCGACTAGAGGTCCCAACCGCTCGGCCTAGCCAAGCATGCTAGACGCGAAACGATCAAGAAGGCATTAGCACCATCCCCGGTTTCGCCGGAGGGGCTTCTGCCCCGTCGTCACCCCTGTCACACCTCCTGGCGACACTTCATCCAAACGTCATGCAAGCGCGATACCGCGATGCACGCAAGCCCGCGCTTCAAATCAGCGCGGGTTAGCTGTTTATATAGGAAGCCGACGTGGCTTCCGAAACACGCACGATAGAACCGCTCAGGCCTTTGCGGCGGCTTCGTCGGGGCGCTTGTCGATCACATTATCGATAAGACCAAACGACTTGGCCGCTTCGGCGGTGAGGAAGTTGTCACGCTCCAGCGCGTCCTCGACCACTTTGAGGTCCTGGCCGGTGTGCGTCACGTAGATCTCGTTCAGCCGACGCTTCAGGCTCTCCACTTCCTTGGCGTGGATCAGGATATCGGTCACCTGACCCTGATAGCCGCCCGAGGGCTGATGCACCATGATTCGCGCGTTCGGCAGGGCGAAGCGCATGCCCTTCTCGCCCGCGGTCAGCAGCAGCGAGCCCATCGAGGCCGCCTGGCCGATGCACAGCGTCGACACCGCCGGCTTGATGAACTGCATCGTATCGTAGATGGCGAGGCCCGACGTCACCACTCCGCCGGGGGAGTTGATGTACATCGAGATTTCCTTCTTCGGGTTTTCCGCTTCGAGGAACAGCAGCTGCGCGACCATGAGGGTCGACATGTTGTCCTCGACCGGGCCGGTCAGGAAGATGATGCGCTCCTTGAGGAGGCGCGAATAGATATCGTAGGAGCGCTCGCCCCGGTTGGTCTGCTCGACCACCATGGGGACGAGATAGTTCATGTAGGTATCGATAGGGTCACGCATAATCCGCTCCTAAGCGAGCCGGCGACAGGTGCCGTCCGCGATTCCGTCTCTCCCAACATAAGCGGAAAGTCCATTCCCGCTAGGGCCCGCGTATAATTCGCGCGCGACCGTTCGCCCAGCCGCGGCCTCCGCCAGCCCGAAAGGCGCCGTCCGGCGGGCCGGAAAGTGCCCCCGGCGGAACGGCAAAAGGGGCCGACCAAGGCCGACCCCTTCCCCAATCCGATGCCCGGCGCGGGGCCCGCAGGCCCGCCGGTCACGCTCGCGCGATCACGCGGCCTTTTCGGCCTCGTCCTCGGCGTAGAGCTCTTCGCGGGTGACGGGAACTTCCGTCACCTTGGCCTGCTCCAGCAGGTAGTCGACGACCTTCTCCTCGAAGATTGGCGCGCGCAGGCTGGCGAGCGCCTGGGCGTTCTTGCGGTAGAACTCCCACACCTGCTGCTCCTGCCCAGGGAACTGGCGGGCGCGCTCCACGACCGCGCGGGTCACTTCGTCGTCGCTCACCTGGATGTTGTTCTTCTCGCCGATCTCGGCGAGCACCAGGCCGAGGCGCACGCGGCGCTTGGCGATCTTGTCATAGTCGGCGCGGGCGGCCTCCTCAGTGGTGCCCTCGTCGGCGAAGCTGCGCTTCTGGGTATCCATCTCCGAGGTGATGGAATTCCAGATGCCCTCGAATTCCTGCTCGGCCAGCGAGGGAGGCACGTCGAACTGGTGCAGCCCGTCGAGGGCGTCCAGCAGGCGGCGCTTCACCTTGTTGCGGCTCTGGGCGGCATGCTCCTGGGCGATGCGGCTCTTCACCTGCTCCTTCATCGCCTCAAGGCTTTCGAGGCCGAGGCTCTTGGCGAACTCGTCGTCCACGCTCAGTTCGCCCGGGGCCTCGATGGTCTTGGCCGTGACCTCGAAGGAGGCCGCCTTGCCGGCGAGATGAGCGGCCTGGTAGGCCTCCGGGAAGGTGACGCTGACCGTGCGGGTCTCGTCCGCCGTGATGCCGATCAGCTGCTCCTCGAAGCCGGGGATGAAGCTGTTGGAGCCGAGCACGACCGGGACATCCTCGCCCGAACCGCCCTCGAAGGCCTCGCCGTCGATCGAGCCGACGAAGGAAATGGTGACGCGGTCACCGTTTTCGGCGGCGCCTTCCTTGGCGGAGAACGGGCGGTTGGATTCGGCGATGCGCTTCACCGTCTCCTCGACATCCTCGTCGGAAACCGCGAGCACCGGCTTGTCCAGCGTGATGGAGGCGAGATCGCCGATCTCGATCTTCGGCAGCACTTCGAGGCCGACCGTGTAGGCGAGATCCGCCTTGCCCTCGATCACCTCGTTGACCGCCGCCTCGTCCTGCGGCAGCTCGACCTTGGGCTGCAGCGCGAGGCGGAAGCCGTTCTCGTCGATGATCTTCGAGTTGGCTTCGTTCACAGCCTGGTCGATCACCTCGGCCAGAACCGACTTGCCGTAGAGGCGCTTGAGATGGGCGACCGGCACCTTGCCGGGACGGAACCCGTTGATGCGAACCTTGTCCTGCATCTCGTTCAGGCGGGCGGTGGCCTTGGCGTCGAGTTCGGCGGCCGGCAGCACCACGCGATATTCGCGCTTCAGACCTTCGGCGAGGAGTTCGGTGACCTGCATGTTCAATCGGCCTTCGTCGTGTTTGCCGCCGGGGCGGCGCTCTGAAATCGTGGTGCGGGGCATCGCCGCTCGCACGGCATCGCCCTCGTCGGAGTCGATCGGTCGGAAGGCTCCGGGCGCTGGAAACACTGGTGCGGGCGGAGGGTTTCGAACCCCCACGACTTTCGTCACGGGAACCTAAATCCCGCGCGTCTACCAGTTCCGCCACGCCCGCGGACGCATCGGCCGCCTTCGTTCCCGCGAGACGCGATGTCACGAAGGCATGCGGATGCGTGCACCCGAAAAGTGCCGCCAGCCGGGTGCGGGCTTATAACACGGCGATGTCGCAGCGCCAGCGCAAAATGCAACGCGCATCTGCGCTTTGTCACGCACCCTTCACACGATCCGGCGCGTGCGGCCGGCGCTACGTTCAGCCCCTTGCCCCGAGATGCGCGAACAGGCGCGCATAGACCGGCCGCAGCGCGTCGATGAGGTCGTCGGCCACCAGCCCGGGGCCAGCCTCCCGCGCCGCCTCACCGTGCAGCCAGACCGCCGCCGCCGCCGCCTCGAAAGGCGGCATGCCCTGGCACAGCAGCCCGCCGGCGATACCGGCCAGGACATCGCCCGCCCCCGCCGTGGCCAGCCAGGGCGGCGCGTTGGCGGCGATCGCCGCGCGCCCGTCCGGCGCGGCCACAACCGTGTCCGCCCCCTTGAGCAGCAGGGTAATGCCGAGCCGGCGCGCCCCGGCGCGCGCGCGCTCCAGCTTGGAGGGCGCCTCCAGCACCTCGGGGCAACCCTCGAACAGCCGGGCGAACTCGCCGTCATGCGGGGTGGCGATGGCGGCCGGGGAAGCGGCCACGGCGCGCGCCAGATCGTCCGCCGCCCCCGCGAAGCTGGTGATGAGGTCCGCGTCCAGCACCAGGCGCCGGTCGGCCCCGGTGGCGAGCTTGGCGCGGGTCGCCTCCCCCACGCCGACGCCGGGCCCGATCACAAGCGTCGACAGGCGTCGGTCGGCGAGAAGCCGGGCGAGATCCGCCGCGTCCTCGACCGGACGCACCATGATCGCCGACAGGTTAGCCGCATGGATGGGCAGCGCCGCCGCCGGACAGGCGACCGTGACCAGCCCCGCCCCGGCCCGCAGCGCCGCGCGGGCGGCCAGCCGCATCGCCCCCGTCGCCTGCGGCGGGCCCGAAACGGCCACGAGATGGCCGCGCGCATATTTGTGCCCCTCGATGCGCGGCAGCGGAAAGGCGGCGCCCCACAGCGAGGGCTCGTTCGCGAAAGCCTGCGGGCGAATGAGCTCGATCACTGAGGGTTGAATGCCGATATCCGCCACGGTGAGCGCGCCCGCGTGGAGCCGGCCGGGCAGCAGCAGGTGGCCCGGCTTGGCGCGGAAGAAGGTGACGCTCCAGCGCGCCTTGATCGCCGCGCCGCGCACCTGCCCGCTCGCGCCATCGATGCCCGAGGGCAGGTCGACCGCCACCACCGGCAGGCCGCGGGCATTCACCCGCTCCACCAGCGCCCGTGCCTCGCCATCGAGATCGCGCGCCAGTCCGGCACCGAACAGCGCATCGATGACCAGATCGACCCCGTCGAGCGAGGCATCCTCGGCGCGCTCCACCGGCCCGATCCAGCGACCCGCCATGGTTCCGGCATCGCCGCGCAGCTGCTGGCGCGCCCCCAGAAGCGCCAGGCGAACCCGATAGCCGGCTTCCACCAGCCGGCGCGCAACCACGAAACCGTCACCGCCATTATTGCCCGGCCCGCACAGAACCAGCACCGAGGCGCCGACCGGTGTCACCTGGGCGGCGACGCGCGCCACTGCCGCGCCCGCCTTCTCCATGAGCCCGATGCCCGGCAGGCCCTGCGCGATGGTCAGCGCATCCGCGCGCGCCATCTCCTCCGGCGTGAGCAGTTCCATCGGCTTCCCCCTCTCGGGCGCAAACGTGGCGATCCGCCTCACTCTAGGCGAAGGCGGGCTGCCGCGACGAAGAAACGACCTGAAAATAACAATCTCATACCGTTTGCCTATTTTGCGCGCGCCTTTATCGCGAGAGTCGCTGGCCAATCTGACTATATTTTAATCATTTTGCATAATTAATGACCATTCACATGGAAAGCACCGCCAGCCCCGGTACTTTTCCTCTCGCAATGCAACGGGATCTCGCTATTTTCGAGTGGGTCGGGGCGCTTGGCATGGGTTCTGCTTCGACGCGGTTCGACTCGACCGGGCGTCGCGGATCGTCGAGTCAGGGAGACGAGATGACATGAAGAAGATTGAGGCCATCATTAAGCCCTTCAAGCTCGACGAGGTGAAGGAGGCGCTGCAGGAGGTTGGCCTGCAGGGAATCACGGTCACCGAGGCGAAGGGCTTCGGCCGGCAGAAGGGGCATACGGAACTGTACCGCGGCGCCGAATATGTCGTGGACTTCCTGCCCAAGGTGAAGATCGAGGTCGTGGTCGCGGACGAGACGGTCGAAACCGCCATCGACGCCATCCGCCGTGCCGCCCAGACCGGCCGCATCGGCGACGGAAAGATCTTCGTTTCCAACATTGAGGAAGCCATTCGCATCCGTACGGGCGAGTCGGGCGTCGACGCCATCTGACAGCAAGCGTAATATGGTCGGGTTTCAGGGCACGCGCCGCATCGTGATGGATGCGGCGCGTCGCTGTGTTGACCAACCGCTTGGGATCAGCCTGCCTGTTGAGCGGCGGCTGAAGAAAGAGGCACGATTGTAATGACGACGGCCAAAGACGTACTCAAGTTAATCAAGGATAACGACGTCAAGTACGTCGACCTGCGCTTCACAGATCCGCGCGGCAAGTGGCAGCATGTAACCTTCGACATTACCATGGTCGATGAGGACTTCTTCGCCGATGGCCAGGCGTTTGACGGCTCCTCGATTGCCGGCTGGAAGGCCATCAACGAATCCGACATGCACCTCCAGCCTGATCTGGAGTCGGTGAGCATCGATCCGTTCTTCGCCGAGACCACGCTGGTCGTCGTCTGCGACGTGCTCGAGCCCACCACCGGCGAGCCCTATGGCCGCGACCCGCGCGGCATCGCCAAGAAGGCCGAGGCCTATCTCAAGTCCACCGGCATCGGCGACACCGTCTATATCGGCCCCGAGGCCGAATTCTTCATCTTCGACGACGTGCGTTTCAAGGCCGACCCGTACAATACCGGCTTCAAGCTGGATTCGGTCGAACTGCCGACCAATGGCGACACCGAGTATGAAGGCGGCAATCTCGGCCACCGCGTCCGCACCAAGGGCGGCTACTTCCCGGTTCCCCCGCTCGACAGCGCGCAGGACATGCGCGGCGAGATGCTCGCGGCCATGGCCCGCATGGGCGCCAAGGTCGAGAAGCACCATCACGAGGTGGCTTCCGCCCAGCACGAGCTCGGCCTGAAGTTCAACACGCTCGTGACGATGGCCGACCACCTGCAGGTCTACAAGTACTGCATCCACCAGGTCGCCAACGTCTACGGCAAGACCGCGACCTTCATGCCCAAGCCCGTGTTCGGCGACAATGGCTCGGGCATGCATGTGCACCAGTCGATCTGGAAGGGCGGCAAGCCGCTGTTCGCCGGCAACAAATATGCCGACCTCAGCCAGGAATGCCTGTGGTATATCGGCGGCATCATCAAGCACGCCAAGTCGCTCAACGCCTTCACCAACCCGCTGACCAATTCCTACAAGCGGCTGGTGCCCGGCTATGAGGCGCCCGTGCTGCTCGCCTATTCGGCGCGCAATCGCTCGGCCTCCTGCCGCATCCCTTACACCACGTCCCCGAAGGCCAAGCGCGTCGAGACCCGCTTCCCCGACCCGGGCGCGAACCCCTACCTCGCCTTCGCCGCGCTGCTGATGGCCGGCCTCGACGGCATCCTGAACAAGATCGATCCCGGCCCGGCGATGGACAAGGATCTCTATGATCTGCCCCCGAAGGAGCTGAAGAAGATCCCGACCGTGTGCGGCTCGCTGCGCGAAGCGCTCGGCTCGCTCGACAAGGATCGCGAATTCCTGAAGAAGGGCGGCGTGTTCGATGACGACTTCATCAACGCCTATATCGAGCTGAAGATGACCGAGGTGATGCGTTTCGAGATGACGCCGCATCCGGTCGAGTTCGAGATGTATTATTCGGTCTGAGCCCGCGCTCGCCGAATGTGGAAAGGGGCGCCCCAGGGCGCCCCTTTTTCATGAACCATGGCGGATGGCGCGGAGCAGCGCCCGCCCCTCACGCGCCCAGCGCCACCGGACCGGCGGGGGCGATCTCGATGCGGTTTCGCCCCTGCGATTTGGCGCGATACAGCACCGTGTCGGCCTCCGCGATCAGCGCCTGAAGCCGCATCCCGTGGGAGGCCGACGGCTCACCCTTCGACAGGGTGGTGACGGCGAGGCCGATGCTGACCGTGCACTGGATGGCCTCGCCCGCGTCGCCGAAACGCATGGAAGTCATCGCTTCGCGTAGCCCGAGCTGCACCCGTTCCGCCGCCAGCCGCGCATCGGACAGCAGCGCGCCCGGAAGCACCGCCGCGAACTCCTCGCCACCGATGCGCCCGACAATGTCGCCGTGGCGCAGATTTTCCCGCAGCACCCGCGCGAATATCGACAGCACGCGATCGCCCGCGCCATGGCCGAACCGGTCGTTGATCAGCTTGAAATGGTCGAGATCGAGCAGCATCACCGCCATCGTCCCGCCGGCGACGCCCTCGCCCATCGCCGATTCCATGAAGCCACGCCGGTTCAGAAGCCCGGTCAATTCGTCGCGCTGCGCGGCACTCCGAAAGTGCATTTCGCGGCGCTCGCGCACCATCAGCACCATCGCGAAGCAGATGAAGATCAAGATCGCCAAGGCCAGCAGGCCGAACCCCGCCATGGCCGGATCGGAGAACAGCGCGACCCTGTCTTGCCGGTCCACCTGCGCCGTGACGGTGGGAATGCGCGCGAGGTTGAACGCGAGGACAGCCGTCAGCAGCGTGAGCAGCGCAAGGCGCGGCCGCGACACCAGGCGCCCTCGGCGCAATTGCGCGATCGCCAGCAGATTGAGCCCGGCGATCATCAGGGAGATGAGGATCACCCGGTGGGCCGTCGACTCCGCGAAAAAGGGAAGCTGGCAAAGGGCCACGAACAGAAACGGCGCGATGAGCGCGCGCTGCGTGCGCGGCGGACGACCATCGAACCGGCGCAGCCCGGTCCAGATCAGGCCATAACCCGCCAGCATGGCGCCATTGCCGAGGGCGATCGACAGGGCATCGGGAATGACGTCCCGCAGCGCAACGCACAGGATACCGATCACCAGCAGTTCGATCGCCGCGGCCCAATGCGCCAGCGCCGGCTCGGAGGGGGTCAGCCACCAGACAAACAGCATCGCCGCCGCCAGCATGGTCGCTGCGGCCATAAGCACAACCCAGAGCGTCCAGGGATCAAACATCGTGGCTGAAACGCAGCCCCTCACATGTCGGCACGATTATTCCCCTACGATAGCGCCGATAATGCGCGGAGCGCAAAGCGGAAGGTGATGGCGAGTGTAGGCAAGCAACAGCATGCAAGAAAACGCACGCGAAAGAGCGCATGCAGGAGATGACGTGGCGCGGAGCGAACCGCCGTGTTCAGTGGCTATCGCTGGACGGCGTCAGTTCGACGACCTCGACGCGATTGCGTCCCGCCGCCTTTGCGGCATAAAGCGCCAGGTCCGCCTGCGCAATGGCGAGGCGCAGCCGCGCCTCGGCCTCCACCGCGCTTGCCGCAGGCGGAAACCGGCCGAAGGCGATGCCGATGCTGACGGTGGGCTCCAGCGGCGCATGGGCTCCCCCCAGCCCCAGCGCGGCGCTGGCAAAGGCGAAGGCGCGGCGCCAGCGCTCCGCCAGTTCCCGCGCCGCGTCGCATTGCGCCGCGGGCAGCACGGCGCCGAATTCCTCGCCGCCCAGCCGGCCGATGATGCTCGCCGGCGGGCTCTCATCCTTCAGCACCGCGGCAAACGCGGTGAGAACGCGATCGCCCGCGGCGTGCCCGTGGCTGTCGTTCACCTGCTTGAAATGATCGAGATCCAGTAGAACCATCGCGATATCGCCGCCGCGCCGACAGATATCGGCGGCGCGCTCATGAAAATCGCGGCGATTTGACAGGCCGGTCAGTTCGTCGCGCCGCGCCGCGTTGGCGAAATGCGCCTCCCGCCGCTCACGCACGGCGAGGGTCAGCAGGAAGCTCGCGAGGAAAAAGCTGGTAAGCGCCGCCACGCCGAAGGCCACGCCCACCGGCGTCATCAGCATGACCGGCCGGGCGCCGACGAACAGCGTGACCACAGCGATCCGTACGAATTGCATGAGCAGCATGAAGGCCAGCACCGCCAGCAGCCCACGCTGGCCGATCCCCCGGGGATCCTCGCTGCGCCACACCTCCCGCATGGCGAGGCCGAGCAGGCCGGCCGCGAGGACAGACTGGATCAACAGCCTTTCGACCAGCGTTTCTTCGAAGAAGGGTAGCAGGCAGAGCGCGCCCCACAGGGCCGGCGCCGCCGCAACCAGACGCCAGCGGACGGCGCGCCCGCGAAAGCTGCGCGTCGACGCCCAGAACAACCCGTAGCCGGCAAGCACCGCGCCATTGCCGAGAAAGATCGCCAGCCGCGCCGGCAGATGCTCCATGGCGAAACCGCACAGGATGGCAAACACCATGCAGGCAAGGCCGGCTGCCCAATAGGCCAGCGAACGCTCCGCCGGGCCGGCCGCCCAGGCGAGCAGCAGGGCCCCGATCACCAGCCCGGAAACGAGGGTGACGACAGTCCAAAGCGTCCAGGGATCGAGCCCCATTGCCCAGCCGGGAATACCCGCCTCTTGCCAAAAAGCACGCAGAGTATCGACCAACAAAAAAGGGCAGGCCGCAAGGCCTGCCCTTTGAAAACGAACCGGAGCAGGTCCGATCAGCGCTTCGAGAACTGGAAGCTGCGGCGGGCCTTCGCCTTGCCGTACTTCTTGCGCTCGACCACGCGCGAATCGCGGGTCAGGAAGCCGCCCTTCTTCAGCGGGCCACGCAGCTCGGGCTCGTAATAGGTGAGCGCACGGGAAATGCCGTGGCGCAGCGCGCCGGCCTGGCCGGAGAGGCCGCCGCCGGAAACCGTGCAGACCACGTCATACTGGCCGGTGCGGGCCGCGGTGGTGAAGGGCTGCTGGATGATGAGGCGCAGCACGGGACGGGCGAAATAGGTCTCGAGCGCGCGCTCATTGACCACGATCTTGCCGGTGCCCGGACGGACCCACACGCGGGCGACCGCGTTCTTGCGCTTGCCCGTGGCATAGGCGCGACCCTGACGGTCGAGCTTCTGGACGTGCTTGGGCGCCTCGGCGACAGCCTGCGACTTCAGCGCCTCGAGCCCGTCGAGCGACTGGATGAGCTCAGCCATGATCAGATCCCAACATTCTTACGGTTGAGCGCGGCGACGTCGAGCGTCTCCGGCTTCTGGGCTTCGTGCGGGTGGCTGGCGCCCTTGTAGACGCGCAGATTGCCGAGAATCTTGCGGCCCAGCGGGCCACGGGCGAGCATGCGCTCCACGGCCTTCTCGACGACGCGCTCGGGAAAACGACCCTCGAGGACGAACTTCGCAGTCCGCTCCTTGATGCCACCCGGGAAGCCGGTGTGGTGGTAGTAAACCTTGTCGTTGCGCTTGTTGCCGGTCAGCACGACCTTGTCGGCATTGATGACGACGACATTGTCGCCGCAATCGACATGCGGGGTGTAGGTCGGCTTGTGCTTGCCCTTCAGGCGGGTGGCGATGAGGACCGCGAGACGGCCGACCACAAGGCCGGAGGCGTCGATCACGACCCACTTCTTTTCTACGTCGGCCGGTTTCGCCGAATAGGTGCTCATGGGGATATCCATTACAAGGCGTGTGGGGCCTTGGCGGCCGCACTTCTCTCTGGAGCGGGCTTCTAGCCGAAGCGGCGCACGACGTCAATGTGATGACATCGCGATAATGCAAGTAAAAACAATGACTTGCAACTTAGGTATTTTATTACCTCGCGATAACCCCCTCAAAAGGCTCAAGCGGGGATGGAATAGGTCGCCACCGCATGGGCGCACAGCTCTTCAGCGCCCGTGACGGCGAAGGGATCGCCCTCCCCGCCATGGGGCGCGCGCAGCCCCACCTCGCACACGGCGAGCCGCTTTCCGAGCTTCATGAGCCGCGCATCGGCGACCAGCAGTCCCAATGGTGGCTTGCGCAGGAAGTTGATGGAGAAGCTGGTCGTCACCGCCAGCGGCACCGGCCCGATGGCGGACAGGATCACCGCATAGGCGGCAATGTCGGCGAGGCCCATCATGGCCGGCCCCGATACCGTGTCGCCCGGTCGCAGGTGATCCGTGCCCGCCTCCAGCACCAGCCCCGCGCCGGCCGCGTCGACGCGCACCACGCGGTGCGGCCGGCCGGGACCGAAGGCCTGGGGAAACTGCGCGACGAGATAGGCCTGCAGCTGCGTAGCGTCCATGCTTCCACCCGCGCCCGCCGAATCCGTGCCGCTCATCGTCACCTCCCGCGCCTTCGCGTTTCCGGCCCTTCACATCGCCGCACCGCACGCCAATAGCCGCGTCGCGTCCGGCGCACCATATTGGCCGAAATCGACGTGGCAGACACCGGCCCACGCCGGCGCCCCACGGGGTGTCATTAGGAGAACGGCATGGACCACGACCATAGGGACCACGACCATTACGACGACGCTTTTGTCGCGGACTGGTTGCAACGTGTGCGCACCATCGCGGTGGTGGGCGCCAGCCCCAACCCCGCGCGGCCGAGCCATGGCGTCGCCCGCTATCTCGCGCGGCACGGCTACGAGGTGTTTCTGGTCAATCCGGGTCAGGCCGGGCGCGAGGTGGACGGGCTGCGCTTCTACGCCACGCTCGCCGACCTGCCCAAGCCGATCGACATGGTCGACGTGTTCCGCGCGCCCGAGCACCTTGCCGCTTTGGTCGAGGAGGTCCTCGCCCTCACCCCGCATCCCCGGCTTATCTGGACCCAGCTTGGCGTGCGTGACGACCAAGCGGCCGCGATTGCGGAGGCGGCGGGCGTCGCGGTCATCATGGATCGCTGCCCGGCGATCGAGATCCCGCGCCTGAATCTGGCCAGGGTGGGGTGAGGCTCGGGAAAGGCTCGGGCACGTCCCCGCGCGGCCGGCCGGAAGGCTCAGCTGCGGGGATAGCCGAGTTGCGGCTCCAGCCGCTCGAAGGTCTCGTCCATGGCGTAGAAGGGCATGAACGGCAGGCTGAAATGGCCGAAGCGTAGCGAAAGCTGCGATTCGGCGGTCAGTTCATCGGCCTTCTTGACCACGGCGAGATAGAGCGCGGAGGCGAGGCCGGTACGGTCGGCGCCCGAGCGGCAGTGCACGAGAATCGGCCGCGGCACATCGGCCAGCGTGGCGAGATAGTCCCTCACCTGCTCGTCGGTCAGCTCGCGCCGCGCGGACCATGTGAGATTGACCAGCCGCACGCCCGCAGCGTCGGCGATCTTGGCCTCTTCCCTGTACCAGGCCGAATCCTCGGACGGGCCGCGCAGGTTGATGATGGTGCGGATCCCGCGTGTCGCGAGCACCTCGCGCAATTGCTCGGGCGGCAGAGTGGCGGAACGATAAAGCTCGCCGTCGAGGACGGTATGGAGATTTCCGTTGCCATAGGCCCAGCCGGCATAACTGCCGACGATGAGGAAGCCGGTCAGGCCAAGGCCCATCACCCGCCGCACCCAGCGCCGCACGCGCCCACGCCCTGCCGTCACTTGTCACGCCTCCACGCCTGTCTAGGCAAAGACGTATGGCAGGCGAAACTGACAGCCAGCTTACAGAGGCGGCGACAGACTGACGCAGCGGCAGGTACCAAACCACATTGTCACTTCGCTGATAGAAACCAATCCCGGATCTATTGCGTTTTTTATCGAAGGGGCAACACTGGCGCCCGATGGCACCCAAGTGCCAACAGGAGGACGCCCGAAATGACCGACACCCCCGCTTCCGATCCCGCCTCGCCCGGCTTTGCCACGCTCTCCGTGCATGCCGGCGCCCAGCCGGACCCGACCACCAAGGCGCGCGCCACGCCGATCTACCAGACCACGTCCTTCGTGTTCGACGATGTCGACCACGCGGCGGCGCTGTTCGGCCTGAAGGCCTTCGGCAATATCTACACGCGCATCGGCAACCCGACCAATGCCGTTCTGGAGGAGCGCGTCGCCGCGCTGGAGGGCGGCACCGCCGCACTCGCGGTGGCCTCGGGCCATGCCGCCCAATTGCTGGTCTTCCAGACGCTGCTGATGCCGGGCGACGAGTTCGTGGCGGCGCGCAAGCTCTATGGCGGCTCCATCAACCAGTTCAACCACGCCTTCAAGAGCTTCGGCTGGAACGTGGTCTGGGCGGATTCGGACGACGTCGCCTCGTTCGAGCGGGCCATTTCGCCCAAGACCAAGGCGATCTTCGTCGAATCCATCGCCAATCCCGGCGGCATCATCACCGACATCGCCGCGATTGCCAAAATCGCCAGGCGCGCCGGCGTGCCGCTGATCGTCGACAACACGCTGGCGACACCCTACCTCATTCGCCCGTTCGAGCACGGCGCCGACATCATCGTCCATTCCGCCACCAAGTTCCTCGGCGGCCACGGCAATTCCATCGGCGGCATCATCGTGGACGGCGGCTCGTTCAACTGGATGCGCGAGGGGCGCTACCCCTTCCTGTCGCAGCCGCGGCCGGAATATGAGGGAATCGTCATCGGCGAGACCTTCGGCAATTTCGCCTTCGCCATCGCCGCGCGCGTGCTTGGCCTGCGCGATCTCGGCCCGGCTCTGTCGCCGTTCAACGCCTTCCTCATCCTTACCGGCATCGAGACGCTGCCCCTGCGTATCCAGAAGCACTGCGACAACGCGCTCGCGGTGGCGAAATTCCTGACCGACCACCCCAAGGTGGAATGGGTCAGCTATCCCGGCCTGGCGGGCGACCGCTATTACAACCTCGCCCAGCGCTACACGCCCAAGGGCGCGGGCGGTGTGTTCACCTTCGGCCTCAAGGGCGGCTATGAGGCGGGCGTGGCGCTGGTATCGCACGTCAAGCTGTTCTCGCACCTCGCCAATATTGGCGACACCCGCTCGCTGATCATCCACCCGGCCTCCACCACCCATCGCCAGCTGGCCGACGAGCAGAAGACCCTCGCCGGCGCCGGGCCGGACGTGGTGCGCCTGTCGGTCGGCATCGAGGATGCCGCGGACATCATCGCCGACCTGGAACAGGCGCTACGCCACGCCTGAGCGCGCTGCGCATGCAAGGGGGAGAGGACGCATGGGCGCGCGCCCCCGTTCACACCGGTGCCCCGTGCCGATCGTGAATGAATTGTGAGCCCGCCATGCAGGCATCGCAGGGCTGGGATGCGGTATAATTCCTACCAAATGAGCAGGGTGTCGATTATCTAGGCAACAAGCTGATTAACGGACGTGCAGCTGCCGAGGCACTCGGGGGCCGCGTCCCGCTTCTAAACCTGATGGAGATTGACATGCTGCTCTGGGGCCTTGTTGCCAAGCAGATCCGCCGCTGGCAGGCGTACCGCCGCACGATCAACGAGCTCTCGCAGCTCGACGACCGCACCCTCGCCGACATCAACGTCGCCCGCGGTGAGATCACCAACGTTGCGCGTCGCGCGGCCGCTGCCGCCTGATCGACCGGTTTTCGGACCTCGCGCCCGACCGATCTTATACAAGAACGGCCCCGGAATTTTCCGGGGCCGTTCTTTTTTGCCCGCGTTCCGTGCTAAGGCCGCGCGTCGACGGCAAGAAGAAGGCGCCACGTGCGCGTAATCGATTGGTCATGAGCATCACGGACAAGCCCCCCGTTCACGTCATCGGCGGCGGCCTCGCCGGCTCCGAGGCGGCATGGCAGCTCGCCCGCCGGGGCATACGCGTCATCCTGCACGAGATGCGGCCCACCCGCGCCACCGACGCGCACAGGACGCAGGCACTGGCCGAGCTGGTCTGCTCCAATTCGTTCCGTTCGGACGACGCCACCTCCAATGCGGTCGGCGTGCTGCATGCCGAGATGCGCCGGCTCGGCTCGCTCATCATGGCCTGCGCCGATCGCCACCAGCTGCCGGCCGGCGGCGCGCTGGCGGTGGACCGCGACGCTTTCGCCGCCGCCGTCACGGCAGCCATCGAATCCCATCCCGCGATCACCGTCGAGCGCGGCGAAATCGATGGGCTGCCGCCGGACGCATGGGATTCGGTCATCATCGCCACCGGCCCGCTCACCTCCCCGGCCCTCGCCGAGGCCATCCGCGCCCGCACGGACGAGACGGCGCTGGCCTTCTTCGACGCCATCGCCCCCATCGTCCATTTCGATTCGATCGACATGGACGTGTGCTGGTTCCAGTCGCGCTACGACAAGGCCGGCCCGGGCGGCACCGGCGCGGACTATATCAACTGCCCGATGGACAAGGCGCAGTACGAGGCCTTCGTCGCCGCGCTCATCGCCAGCGACACCGTGCCGTTCCGCGATTTCGAAGCGGCGACGCCCTATTTCGACGGCTGCCTGCCCATCGAGGTCATGGCCGCGCGCGGGCCGGAGACGCTGCGCCACGGCCCGATGAAGCCAATGGGCCTGACCAACGCGCACAACCCGACGGTGAAGCCTTATGCCGTGGTGCAGCTGCGGCAGGACAACGCGCTCGGCACGCTGTTCAACATGGTCGGCTTCCAGACCAAGACCCGCCATTCCGAGCAGGTGCGCATCCTGCGCATGATCCCCGGACTGGAAAACGCCGAATTCGCCCGACTCGGCGGCCTGCACCGCAACACCTATCTCAACTCGCCCAAGCTGCTGGACGGCACGCTGCGGCTCAAGGTCGAGCCCCGGCTGCGCTTCGCCGGCCAGATCACCGGCTGCGAGGGCTATGTGGAAAGCGCGGCAATGGGCCTCATGGCCGGCCTGTTCGCCAGCGCCGAGCGCCTTGGAGACGAGCCCTCCGTGCCACCGCCGACCACCGCCTTCGGCGCGCTGATCAACCACATCACCGGCGGGCATATCGAGACCGTCGAGGCCGGCCCCCGCTCGTTCCAGCCGATGAACATCAATTTCGGTCTGTTCCCCCCGTTGGAGGCCAACCCCACCCGCGATGGCGAGGGCAACCGGCTGCGCGGCACGCAGAAGACCGTGGCCAAGAAGCAGGTCATGGCGGCGCGGGCGCTGCGCGAGCTCGACCAGTGGGCGACCCTCCATGCCGATCCTTCGAGCGAGGCTGCCGCGTGAACCAGGCGCTTCCCGACGCCGCGCGCGGCACGTTCGAACTCGACACCGTGCTCAAGCGCGACATTTTCTCGACCATCGAGCGCGGCCTGTGGCGCGATGAGGCCGGCAACACCTTTCCCGCCGTCCGCCGGCGCTACAGCGATGTGAAATGGTGGATAAAGCCACTGGCGCGCCATTTTGCCCGCCGCGAAGCACGCGCCCTGCGCCGGGCGGAGGGCAGCGGCCACACCGTGCCGGTCTATGCGCTGGAGGAAGGCGCGCTGGTGCGGGGCTTCGTCGACGGCATTCCGCTGCAGATCGCCCGCCCCTATGGCGACGCCGCGTTTTTCCGCTCGGCGCGCGAGGGCCTGCGCGAAGTGCATCGCCGGCGCATCGCCCATAACGACCTCGCCAAGCCGCAGAACTGGCTCTATGCCGCCGATGGGCGGGCGGTGCTGATGGATTTCCAGCTCGCCTTCTGCTTCGAGCGCCGCTCGAAGTTCTTCCGCGTCGCGGCCTATGAGGACATCCGTCACTTCCTCAAGCAGAAGCGCAGCTTCTGCCCGGAAGCGCTGACGCCGATCGAAAAGCGCATCCTCGCCCGCAAGAGCCTGTTCACCCGCGTCTGGATGGCGACCGGAAAGCAGGTGTACAATTTCGTCACCCGCCGCCTGCTCAACTACCACGACACCGAAGGACGAGGCCCGCGCGCCATGGAGCAGGGCCCGCGCATCGCCGAGGCGCTCGGCGCGGCGCCGGGGGTGCGGGGCGTGCATATCGCCGATTTCCCCACCGCCGGCCACAGCTTCGGCCTCTACGCCTTCGTCGAGGCGACCGGCACCAGCGAGGAAACCCTGCGCGCGCATCTGGCCACCACCGTGCCCGATATCCTGCCACCCGAGCACCTGCAGATCGTGCCGGCTCTGCCCCGCGATGAGGCCGGCGAGGTGCGTGACGACCTGCTGCGCCTCGTCGCGCTGAACCAGATCGACCAGCTTGAGCAATTGCCCCGCAGCGCCAGCGAGCAGGCGGCGATCGACGCCATCATCCGCGACCGCCGCAACCTGAGCGACCGGGTGCGGCGCGGCATCTGATGCATCCCGCGCCGCCTTGACACGCCCGACCCGCCCGAAATGATCGGCGGGAACGGAATCGGGGCATTATCCGGCCGAAGCGTGCCTGGGAGAGACATGCGTTACTTCATCACCGGCACGGCGGGTTTCATCGGCTACCATCTGGCCCGGCGCCTGCTCGAGGAAGGCCATGAGGTGGTCGGCTTCGACGGCATGACCGCCTATTACAATCTCAAGCTCAAGGAGGCCCGGCACGCCGCGCTGGCGCAGTTTCCCGCCTTCACGGCGCATATCGGCATGCTGGAGGACCGCGCCGCGCTGGCCCGCGCCGCCACGGCCCGGCCCGATGTCATCGTCCACCTCGCCGCGCAGGCGGGGGTGCGCTACAGCCTGGAAAATCCCAAGGCCTATCTCGATTCCAACCTTGTCGGCTCGTGGAACGTGCTGGAACTGGCGCGCGAGCTGGGCGTCCAGCATCTGTTGCTCGCCTCCACCTCCTCGATCTACGGCGCCAACCCGACCATCCCCTTCCACGAGACGGACCGCGCCGACGAGCCGCTGACCTTCTATGCCGCCAGCAAGAAAGGGATGGAGGCGATGGGCCATTCCTATGCCCATCTCTACCGGCTGCCGACCACCGCCTTCCGCTTCTTCACCGTGTATGGCCCCTGGGGCCGGCCGGACATGGCGCTGTTCAAGTTCGTCGCCGCCATGCTCGAGGACCGCGAGATCGAGATTTATGGCGAAGGGCGGATGAGCCGCGACTTCACCTATATTGACGACCTGATCGAGGCCATCCTGCGCCTCGCCGCACGGCCGCCGGACGAGGCCAACCGGGTGGAAGCGCCCGCCGGCATCGACACCCTGTCGCACCAGGGGCCCTACCGCGTGGTGAACATCGGCGGCGGCCAGCCGGTGGGGCTGATCGATTTCGTCGAGACGATCGAGACCGTGCTCGGCCGGCCGGCCCGGCGCCTCATGCTGCCCATGCAGAAGGGTGACGTGCCGCGCACCTTCGCCAGCCCGGACCTACTCGTCGCGCTTACCGGCTATCGGCCGGCGACGCCGCTGCAGGAGGGCGTGCGCGCCTTTGTCGACTGGTATCTCGACGCGCGCGCCTATCTCTGAGCGCTACGGCTCCCCCGCTTCCGGCGGCGCAGCCTCGCCCGCGCCGGTGCGCGCCTGCGCCACCAGTTCGCGCAGGAAGGCATCGACCAGCGGCTGCTCGCCCGAGAGCCGGCGGGTGGCGGCGAAATGCGGCGATGCGAAACCGTAGCTCTCCGGCCGCAGCACGCGCATCTGCCCACGACCCGCCCAGTCCTCGCCGATATGGCGCGGCAGGTAGCCGATGAAGCGGCCGGACAGGATCATCATCACCTGCGCCTCCATCTGCACGATGGCGGCGCTGGCGCGCGGGTGGTTCACCCGGTAGAGATCGTCGAGGTGGCGGTAGCGCCGCACCGAGAACAGCGCTTCCTCGATTCGCGCATGGCTGATTTCCTCCGCCGGCAGCGCGAACAGGGGATGGCCGCGCCCGCAATAGAGCGCCTGCGGCTCGCGGTGCAGCGGCACATAGGTGATGCCGGGCACCTTCTGCGAGAACGGGCCGATCACCACGTCCCGCACGCCATCCATCAGCGCGCGCTCCAGCACCAGCGGCGTGCCGAGTTCGAGGTCGACGAACACTTCCGAGGCATAGGCCATGTAGCGCGCCAGCGCGGTCTGCAGGCCGAGCCGCGGGTTCGTCACCACGCCATCGACAATACCGACCCGAAGCCGTCCCACGAGGCGCTGCTGGTCGCGCCCGATGCGGCCGTGGAACGCATCGATATCCTCGAAGAGTTGGAGCGCGGCGGCAAGAATCGCTTCGCCGAACGGCGTGAGGCGGAAGCCGGCCCGCCCCCGCTCACATAATTGCCCGCCCAGCTTGCGTTCCAGCGCCGCCAGATGCGTGGAGAGGGTGGACTGGGAGAGATTGAGCGCGATCTGCGCATCCTGGAACCCGCCCTCCTGCGCCAGCACGACGAAGACGCGCAGCAGGCGCAGGTCGATATTGTCGAGCCGCCGCATGGGGTTCGGCTCCTTTCTGCTCACATCGATTTATCTCGATGTAAGCTTCCACTAATTCCGATTTTTTCGGAAGTGAATTTGCGAGACCATGGCGTCGTTCTCGCACAGGAGCGCCAGCGTGCCTTTCATCCATCCTGTCCGCACCCGACGCGGGAGCGCCGCATGAGCCTTGAGGGGCTTTCCGGGCGCACCGTGCTCGTTACCGGGTCGAGCCGGGGTATAGGGCTCGGCATTGCCCGGGCCTTTGCCGCCGCCGGCGCGGAACTGCACATGCTGGCCGATGATGCCGCCATCTTCGAGGTGGCCGGGCGGCTCGGCGCGCGCGGCCACTGCGCCGACATCACCTCCAGCGAAGCCGTCAGCAAGGTCGCCGCCGCAATCCCCCATCTTCACGTGCTGGTGAACAATGCCGGGCTCGAACGGGTGACCCCGCTGGACGATGCGAGCGAAGCCAATGAGGCGACGTTCCGCCGCGTGCTGGAGATCAACGTGCTCGGCACCTTCCTCGTCACCCGCGCCCTGCTGCCTCGGATGGGCCATGGCGGGCGCATCATCAACACCGCCTCGGTGTGGTCGCGCGGGGCGGAAGCGTTGTTCGGCGCCTATGTCGCCTCCAAGCACGCAACCATCGGCCTGACCAAGACCTGGGCGAAGGAGCTCGGCCCGCGCGGCATCACCGTGAACGCGGTATGCCCGGGCTGGGTGCGCACGGAAGCCTCGCTGCGCTCGCTCCATGCCATGGCGGCGCGCACCGGCCTGGAGCCGGACGTGCTGCTGCAGGAGATCGTCGCCGCGCAGATCCTGCCCGGCTTCATGGAGCCGGACGACGTGGCCGGCACCTATCTGTTCCTGGCGTCCGACCTTGCCTCCAACATCACCGGCCAGAGCGTCGGTGTCGATCGCGGAGAATTCACATGGTAACGCCTCACAAGGAAGCCCACCACAGGGAAGCCCCCCACAAGGATCTTCGCGTCGTCGTCACCGGCGCCGCGAGCGGTATTGGCCGCGCCACGGCGGATGCGCTGTTCGAGGCCGGTGCCAAGGTCATCGGCTTCGACCTGCGCCCGCCGGACCGCGCCAACTGGGCAACCATCATCACCAATGTGGCGGAGGAGGCCTCCGTCGTCGCCGGTATGGAGGCGGCCGTGGCCGAGCTCGGCGGGTTGGACGCCATCGTCAACTGCGCCGGCCTGCTCATCGAGATGCCGCTCGCGCAATTCGATGTCGAGGCCTATGAGCGCATGGCGGCGGTGAATGTGCGCGGCCCCATCCTGATGGCGCGCGAAGCCCTGCGCCATTTCAACGGGCGCGGCGAGACGCGCGGGCGCATCGTCAACATCGCCTCCGAGCTGGCCTATCTCGGCCGCGCCGGCGCCTCCGGCTATTGCGCGACCAAGGGCGCGATCGTCTCGCTGACCCGCGCCTTCGCGCGCGAGCTGGGCCCGCACATTCTGGTCAACGCCATCGCCCCCGGCCCGGTGGATACGCCGCTGCTCGGCTTCGGCGCGATGAGCCCGGAGGCGCAGAAGCTGGAGACCGCCAACCCGCTCGGCCGCGTCGGCCGGCCGGAGGAAGTGGCGCAGGCCGTGCTGTTCCTGCTCAGCCGCGCCACCGGCTTCATCACCGGCCAATGCATCAGCGTCGACGGCGGCGCGGCAATGCACTGAATCCAACGACATCAGAGGAAAAGACCATGGTCGACAGCGTGCGGCTCGACGAACTGAGCTGGCCGGAATTCGCGCAGAAGGTGGCGGCCGGTGCGCCCGTGCTGCTGCCGCTCGGCTCCACCGAGCAGCACGGCCCCCACCTGCCGCTGAATGTCGACGTCGTGCTGCCGACCGGCGTGTGCGAGCGCGTCGCACGCGAGATCGGCGGCATCGTCGCGCCGACGCTCAATTACGGCTGCAAGTCCATGCCGCGCTCGGGCGGCGGCGAGGTGTTTCCCGGCACGTTGAGCCTGGATGCCCACACGTTCGCGCTGGTGCTGCGTGACGTGATCCGCAATCTCGGCCGCCAGGGTGTGCGCCGGCTGGTCATCGTCAACGGCCACTACGAGAATTGCTGGCCCTCGGTGGAGGGGCTGGACCTTGCCCTGCGCGAACTGCGCCGCGACGGCATTACCGACATGCAGGTGATGCGGCTGGAATACTGGGACTTCGCCACCCGCGCCACGCTCGACCAGCTGTTCCCGGACGGCTTCCCCGGCATCGACCTTGAACATGCGAGCCTCCTGGAGACCTCGCTCATGCTGGTGCTGCGGCCCGACCTCGTCGAGATGGACAAGGTGCCGAACGACGGGCCGGCCACGTTCCCGACCTATGACAAGTTTCCCGTGCCGGACGATTTCGGCCTGCCGCCTTCCGGCGTTCTGGCGGTCGCTGTCGGGTCCACGGCACAGAAGGGCGAATTGCTGATGGGCGACTACATCACCCGCATATCCGCCGCCATCACCAAGGAATTCGGGCTCTGAGAGGCTCGCGAGGTATCCCATGACAGGCAAGTTCGAGCCGCTCGATTCCGGCACCGTCCCGCGCTTTGCGGGCCTTCCGACCTTCATGCGGCTGCCGGTCGCCGAGCCATCGGAGGTCGACATCGCCATACTCGGCGTGCCCTTCGATCTCGGCACCACCAACCGGGCCGGCACCCGCCACGGACCGCGCGAGCTGCGCAACCAGTCGAGCCTGATGCGCCGCGTGCATCACGTCACCGGCCTGTCGCCCTATGACCGCGCGCGGGTGGCCGATTGCGGCGATGTCATCATCGACCCGTTCGACCTGATGCGCTCGCTCGACCTCATCAGCGCCCATTATGCGAGCGTGCGCGCGGCCGGGGCGCGGCCGCTGACGGCGGGCGGCGACCATCTCATCAGCCTGCCGATCCTGCGCGGGCTGGCGGAAGACGGCCCCGTCGGCCTCATCCAGTTCGATGCGCATTCAGACACTTACGATAGTTTCTTCAACGGAAGTCGCTACACCCATGGCACGCCGTTCCGCCGCGCCATCGAGGAAGGGCTGGTCGACCCCAAGCGCTTCGTGCAGATCGGCCTGCGCGGCGCGATCTCGGATGCCGGCAATTACGACTATGCCCGCGATGTCGGGGTGCGCATCATCTTCATCGAGGAACTGGTCGCGCGCGGCGTCGAGGACGTGATGGCGGAAGCACGGGCCATCGTCGGCGACGCGCCCACCTATGTCACCTTCGACATTGACGGCATCGACCCCTCGCAGGCGCCCGGCACCGGCACGCCGGAAATCGGCGGCTTCTCCACGCGCGAGGCGCAGGCCATGGTGCGCCTGCTCGACGGGCTGGACATCATCGGCGCCGACCTTGTCGAAGTCGCTCCGCCCTTCGATCCCTCCGGCCTCACCGCGCTGACGGGCGCCACCATCCTGTTTGAACTGCTCTGCGTGCTCGCCGGCGTCGTCGAGCGGAAGGGAGCGCGCTGATGTCGCACGGTTATGAAGCGGGCCGGCTTGATCTGCCCTTCGTCGGCATCTGCACTTTCGGCAAATACCCGCTGCAACTCGACTGGAACGCCATCGATGCCGATGTCGCGGTGCTGGGCGCGCCGTTCGACCTCGGCACGCAGTGGCGCTCGGGCGCGCGCTCGGGTCCGCGCGCCATTCGCGAGGCTTCGACACTGTTTTCGTTCGGCCATTCCGGCGCCTATGACCATGAGGACGACATCACGTACCTTCCCGCCGGATCGACGCGCATCGTCGATATCGGCGATGCCGACATGGTCCACACGGACACGCTCACCAGCCACGCCAATATCGAATATGCCGTGCGCAAGATCCTGGCGGCCGGCGCCCTCCCGGTGGTGCTGGGCGGCGATCATTCGATCAACATCCCCTGCATCGAGGCTTTCTCGGAACAGGAGCCGATCCACATCGTGCAGTTCGACGCGCATCTCGACTTCGTCGACGAGCGGCACGGCGTCACCCGCGGCCATGGCAACCCGCTGCGCCGCGCCGCCGAGAAGCCCTATGTCACCGGCCTCACGCAACTGGGAATCCGCAACGTCTCCTCCACCGCGCGGGAGGGCTATGAGGCGGCGCGCGCCATGGGCTCGGACATTCTGAGCGTGCGCCAGATCCGCAAGCTGGGCACCGAGGCGGTGCTGGCGCGCATCCCCGAGGGCAAGCGTTACTAC
This sequence comes from Ancylobacter tetraedralis, assembly GCF_014195655.1. Taxonomy (GTDB): domain Bacteria; phylum Pseudomonadota; class Alphaproteobacteria; order Rhizobiales; family Xanthobacteraceae; genus Ancylobacter; species Ancylobacter tetraedralis. The sequence continues at coordinate 55,149 of NZ_JACICD010000007.1, read as the reverse complement.
GTGACGCTCGACATTGACGGCTTCGATCCCTCCATCGCCCCCGGCACCGGCACGCCGAGCCATGGCGGCTTCACCTATTACGAGGTGCTGGAACTGCTCGACGGGCTGGCCCGCCGCGGCACCGTGGCGGGCATCGACCTGGTAGAAGTGGCGCGCGAATACGACCCTGCCGGCACCACCGCGATCCTCGCCGCGCAGGTTCTGCTCAACTTCATCGGTCGCATCCTGCACCATCGGCACCCGTGACGGCGGCAGCGAACCCGCATGAACAGAGGGGGCGCCGACCATCGCGATGCGTGAAACAGGGTTGTTGCAACAGATCGCAGGCATCGCCGACAACCCGTCGTTCGCCTGGCTCAACGCTGCCGTGTGAGGGTCACCCTGCCAGTTGCGGGAGGATATCGGTGCCGAAGTCAAGGCCAGGCCGCACGCGCCGGGCACCAGCATTGCAAAGGTATCCGGAAACGGTCTATTTCCGTTTTATTCGCCAAAACTTTAGAGCTGAACGAAAATCGCCTTCTTCTGGCGGCATGTGTAGCATAATAAACTATGAATCGAGTCTGGACGTTCGCGGCCGGGCTCGCGCGTTTGTTTGGGGATTAGGGGCATCTGCGCATGGCAAGCAAGCCGGCGACTGAAATTGACGGCGCCGAAAACGGCGAAGGACTGCAGTTACCATCCCTCGCTCCATCAACGAACGAGGCTAACGCTGAACAGGTCATTACTCATCTGGAGATCGCCCGGCTGATCGAGCGTGCGCATCGTCGCTTTCTCGATCTGCTGCGAATCGACCTGGCTCGTTTCGGAATCGACGACATCAGCCCGTCGCAGGTGATGTTGCTGTTCACCATCGGCAGCGACGAACTCTCCGTGCGCGACCTGCTGGAGCGCGGGCACTATCTCGGCTCGAATGCCTCGTACAATCTCAAGCAGCTCGTGGAGGCGGACTATGTGCACCGCTCGCCGTCGCTGCGCGATCGGCGCTCCGCCCGCCTGCGGTTGACGCCCAAGGCCGTGCAACTGTGCGACGCCATCCGCTCGGTGCATGAGCAGGGCACGCGCACCGGCTCGCGTGACGAACCCGACGCGCAGGACATGTCGGTGACCTATAGCGTGTTGCGCCGGCTCGAAATCCTCTGGACCGGCATGCTGCGCTACGGCGAAAACGGCTAGTTGACGGAACGTACCGCCCGCGTGCCGGGCGGTACGAAAGGTGCTCAGCGCCTCCACGGACCGCCGAGCGATAGCATCGCGACCTCCGGCCGGAGGCGGCGCTTTTTTTCCTACGAGGCGTTCGTTCGGCCGTATTCGGCTTCATGCTCGCCACCGCAGCCGGCAAGACCTCTTGGCTCGGCCTGAAGGCGGGCAGCTCTCGCCCCCGTTGCCGGTGCGCGGAGCACCGCCCCGCTTTTTCAACACCCGCACTCCCAGCACCCGATTCGGCCGATCAGGTAATGACGCTCGGCTCGCTGCGGCCGGTGCGGCCCTCGATGTCCGGCAGCGAGCGGGCAATGGCGATCAGGTCGGCCAGGGCCGCCTGCGTATCGAGGTCGTGGCGGGCCGCATCCGGCTCGAAACGCTCGATATAGACCCGCAGCGTCGCCCCGGCCGTGCCGGTGCCCGACAGCCGGTAGACGATGCGCGAGCCATCGGTGAAGAACACACGCAGCCCCTGCTTGGTCGTCACCGAGCCGTCGACCGGATCGTGATAGGCGAAATCATCCGCCTTCTCCACGGTGAGCCCACCGAGGACGCTGCCGGGCAGCGTGTCGAGCCGGGCGCGCAGATCCGCCACCAGGCCTTCCGCCGCCGCCGCATCCACTTCCTCATAATCGTGCCGCGTGTAGTAGTTGCGCCCATAGGTCGCCCAATGATCGGCGACGATGGCAGCGACACTCTGCCGGCGCACGGCGAGGATGTTGAGCCACATCAGCACGGCCCACAGGCCGTCCTTCTCGCGCACATGGTTGGAGCCGGTGCCGAAGCTCTCCTCGCCGCACACCGTGGCCAAGCCGGCATCGAGCAGGTTGCCGAAGAATTTCCACCCCGTCGGCGTCTCATAGCAGGTGACGCCGAGCTTTTCGGCGACGCGGTCGGCCGCGCCGCTGGTCGGCATGGAGCGGGCGATGCCGGCGATTCCCGCCGCATATCCCGGCGCCAGATGAGCGTTGGCGGCGATGATCGCCAGCGAATCGGAGGGGGTGAGATAGCGCCCGCGGCCGATGATCATGTTGCGGTCGCCATCGCCATCCGAGGCCGCGCCGAGATCGGGCGCGTGGTCGGACATCAGGAGATCATAGAGGTCCTTGGCGTGGACGAGGTTCGGGTCGGGATGGTGCCCGCCGAAATCGGGCAGCGGCTGGCCATGCACCACCGTGCCGGGCGCGGCGCCCAGCGTCTCCTCCAGGATCGCCCGCGCATAGGGGCCCGTCACCGCGCTCATCGCATCGAAGCGCATGGTGAAGCCGGCGCCGAACAGGTCGCGGATCGCGTCGAAGTCGAACAGCGTCCCCATCAGTTCGGCATAGTCCTCGACCGGGTCGATCACGTCGACCACCATGTCCTCGACCCGGGTGATGCCCTGCGTGTCGAGATCGACGTCGGGCGCGTCGGAGATGCGGTATTGCGTGATCGCCTGCGAGCGGGCGAAGATGGCATCGGTCACGGGCTCGGGCGCGGGGCCGCCATTGCCGATATTGTACTTGATGCCGAAATCGCCATGCTCGCCGCCCGGATTGTGGCTGGCCGAGAGGATGATGCCGCCGAAGGCCTCGTGCTTGCGGATCACGGCGGAGGCGGCCGGCGTGGAGAGAATGCCGCCCTGCCCCACCAGCACCCGGCCGAAGCCGGCGGCGGCGGCGATCTTGATCACCGTCTGGATCGCCTCGCGGTTGAAATAGCGCCCGTCGCCACCCACCACCAGCGTCTCGCCCTCGAACTCCTTCAGGCTGTCGAACAGCGACTGCACGAAGTTCTCGACATAATGCGGCTGCTGGAAAACCTGCACCTTCTTGCGCAGGCCCGACGTGCCGGGCTTCTGGCCGTCGAAGGGCGTGGTGGCGACGACACGGATCATGTTACCCCCGATACTTTCTGAAACGCATCCCGGACAGTCGCAGGCCGAGCCGGGATCGCACATGGAATGGGCGAGCGATCCCGGCCTGCCGGCAGCGCCGGCATCCGGGATGACGGCGCGCGACTATTGGCCGACGAGATGATGCAGGAGCCCGGCGGCCGAGGCCGAGAGGGAGGCTGGCGCCTGCCCGCTCTCCACCGCCGGCAGCAGCGTATTGGCCAGCTCCTTGCCGAGTTCGACGCCCCACTGGTCGAAGCTGTTGATGTTCCAGATCGCGCCTTCGACGAAGACGCGGTGCTCATAGAGCGCAATCAGCCGGCCGAGCGTGTAGGGATCGAGCTTGTCATAGGCGATGGTGACGGAGGGCCGGCTGCCGGTGAACACGCGATGCGGCGCGATCTTTGCCGCCGCGTCCTCGCTGTGGCCGGAGGCTAGCAGCTGCGCCGTCGCCTCCTCCAGCGTGCGCCCGCGCATCAGCGCCTCGGACTGCGCGAGGCAGTTGGCGATCAGCATCGCGTGCTGGCGCTTCAGCCCTGGCCATTCATCCTCGCCATGGCCCCGCGCGGCGATGAGGAATTCCACCGGGATCGGGCTGGTGCCCTGATGGATCAGCTGGAAGAAGGCATGCTGGCCGTTGGTGCCCGGCTCGCCCCACACGACCGGGCCGGTATCGTGCGCCACCCGCTCGCCGTCCAGTGTCACATGCTTGCCGTTGCTCTCCATGTCGAGCTGCTGGAGATAGGCCGGCAGGCGGGCGAGATGCTGGTCGTAGGGAATCACCGCCCGCGTGGCGTAGCCGCACACGTCGCGGTGCCAGATGCCGACAAGGGCCAGCAGGACGGGGAGGTTCGTTTCCAGCGGCGCGGTGCGGAAATGCACGTCCAGCGCATGGCCGCCATCGAGGAAGCGGCCGAAATTCACCGATCCCACCGCGATCATGACCGGCAGGCCGATGGCCGACCACACCGAATAGCGCCCGCCGACCCAGTCCCAGAAGCCGAACACCCGGTCCGGCGCGATGCCGAAGGCCGCCACCTTGTCGAGCGCGGTCGACACCGCCGCGAAGTGGTTGGACACCGCCGCCTCACCGAGCGCCTCGACGATCCACTGCCGGGCGCTGGCGGCATTGGCCATCGTCTCCTGCGTGGTGAAGGTCTTGGACGCCACGATGAACAGCGTCGAGGCCGGATCGAGCGGCTTCACCGTATCGAACAGATGGGCGCCGTCGACATTGGAGACATAATGCGCGCACGGCCCGTCATGATAGGGCGAGAGCGCGATCGTGGCCATGACGGGGCCGAGATCCGAGCCGCCAATGCCGATATTCACCACGTCGGTGATCGGCTTGCCGGTCCAGCCCTTCAGCGCGCCCGAGCGGATGCCGTCGGTGAACACGGCCATGTCGGCCAGAACCTTCTTCACGTCGGCGCGCACGTCCTGCCCGTCGATCGTGAAGGGCGTGTCGCTACGGTCGCGCAGCGCCGTGTGCAGCACCGCCCGGTCCTCGGTGAGGTTGATATGCTCGCCCGCGAACATCGCCGCGCGCTTTTCCTCGACGCCGGCAGTGCGGGCGAGGTCCAGCAGCAGCCCGAGCGTGCTGGCATCGAGCGAACACTTCGAGAAATCCAGCAGCATGTCTTCGAAGGCGGCGGAAAAAGCCGCGAAACGGCCCGGGTCAGCGGCGAACAGATCCGCCACCTTTTGCCCGCCGCGTGCCGCGCGGTCGTCGGCCAGAGCCTTGAAGACGTCCTCGATCGCTGCGCCCATGAGTCTCTCCAAACCTCGATGAGGGCCCGAGCCTACTCGCTCCGGCCCATGCTTTTCTTAACGGCCTCGATCAGCTGCTTGAGCGTGAACGGCTTCGGCAGGAAGCCGAAATCGGCACCCTCGGGCAGATTCTTCGCGAAGGCCTCCTCGGCATAGCCCGACATGAATATCACCTTGATGTCGGGTCGGGTGCGGCTCAATTCCCGCAGCAGCGTCGGCCCGTCCATTTCCGGCATCACCACATCGGACAGGACGAGATCGACCGCCCCGCCATGCTTGGCCAGAACCTCCAGCGCCTCCACGCCGGAGGCCGCCTCCAGCACCTGATAGCCGCGCGAGGCGAGCGCGCGCGCCGCGAAGGCCCGCACCGCATCCTCGTCCTCCACCAGCAGCAGCGTGCCGCGCCCGGTGAGGTCCGCGGTCTTGGGCTGCGGCTCCGGCTCGACCACTTTCGGCGCGAGTTCGAGGATATCGGGCACGTGGCGCGGCAGGAACACGCGAAACACTGAGCCGCGGCCGACCTCGCTCTCCACCTGCAGCGTGCCGCCGGTCTGCTTGACGATGCCATAGACCGTGGAGAGGCCGAGCCCGGTGCCCTTGCCGACTTCCTTGGTCGAGAAGAACGGCTCGAAGATCTTGTCGATGATGGCGGGGGGAATGCCGGTGCCGTTATCGGCCACTTCCACCAGCACATGGTCGGCGGGCGGCAGCCCGGCCTCGGCGTAGCGGGCGGCATCCACGGCCGGCACGTTCGCAGTGCGGATGGTGAGCGCCCCGCCCTCCGGCATGGCGTCGCGCGCATTGACCGCGAGGTTGATGATGACCTGCTCGAACTGGTTGAGGTCCGCCTTGACCGGCCAGAGGTCGCGCCCTTCCTTCACCTCCAGCTTGATCGTCTCGCCCAGCAGCCGGCGCAGCAGCATGGAGAGGTCGCTCATCACCTCGCCGAGGCTGAGCACCTGCGGGCGCAGCGTCTGCCGGCGCGAGAAGGCGAGCAGCTGGCGCACCAGCCCTGCGGCGCGGTTGGCGTTCTGCTTGATCTGCATCACGTCCTGGAAGGACGGATCGGTGGGTCGCGAATTGGCCAGCAGCAGGTCGGAATAGCCGATAATGGCCGTGAGCACGTTGTTGAAGTCATGCGCCACGCCGCCCGCCAGCTGGCCGACCGCCTGCATCTTCTGCGACTGCGCGAACTGCGCTTCCAGCGCCCGCTGTTCGGTCGTGTCGATGGCGTAGACGATCGCCGCCTCGCTGCCGGATTCGCCGTCCTGCACCGGCGAAAGATAGAAGCGCACCGAACGGCCGCCCTCGCGCCCGTCCGTCGTGTCCACCGGCGCCTCCGGAGCAAGACCGGTGACGGCGCTGGCGACAGCCGCTTCCAGCGCGACGCGCGAGGCGCCCGTCACCACGTCGGAAATGCGCCGCCGCTCGCCCTCGCGCCCGCCGAAATGGCGCGCGAATTCGGCATTGGCGCGCACGATGCGCCCCTCGCCGTCCACCGTGGCGATGGCGATGGGCGAATTGTGGAAGAAGCGCGCGAAGCGCACCTCGGCGGCGCGCGCCGGGTCGGCCGCATTGTCCTCGCGGGTGCGGCTCACCACCAGCGTGCGCGACGCGCCCGGCGTGCCGTCGGAGGCGAAGGCGACGCGGTGCCAGATGCGCGCCGGCAGCGTCTGGCCGTTGCGGCGCTTGAGGTCGAGATCGAGCACCTCGGTACGCACCCCGCCGGGCGCCGGCGCGATGTTGGTCAGGAGCGCGGCCGCCGGCCCCGGTACGAGATCGGCAACGGTGAGCCCGCCGGGACCGAATTCGGCGAGATCGTAGCCCAGCCAGTCGACCAGCGTGGCGTTGATATAGTGGATCGCCCCGCCGGCGGCGGAGAAGAAGCCGGCCGGCGCATGATCGAGATAATCGATGGCGTGCTGCAATTCCAGGAAGGCCGTCTCCTGCCGCTCGCGCTCGCGCGTCAGGTCGCTCATCGTCCACACCGTGGCCTTGCCCCCGCGCGGGTCCGCCACGGCGGGGCGGGCGGAGAGCCGGAGCCAGCGCACCGGCTGGCCGGGCACGGCGATGCGCACCTCCTCGGAGAGCGCCTTGCCCTCGCGAATGCCCTGCGACAGCCGATAGACCGCCTCGGAGGCATCGGGATCGCTGGTGAACAGCCGCTCGACCGGCCGCGCCTCCTGCGCCTCGGCGGCGCCGGTGATCTCGCAATAGCGCGGATTGGCATAGAGCACGCGCCCCAGCGGGTCGACAAGGCTCATACCCTCGCCGGCGCTGTCGACGATGCGTCGGGCCAGTTCGTCCCGCGAATCCGGCGCGCCAAAGCGCAGCAGGCCGGTGGCATAGGCGAACAGCGCGAACACGCCGATCACCGCGAACCCGGTGAGAAGGCCGATGATCCAGGGGTCCGCCTTGCCGCGCCCGAGCACCAGCAGCGAGGCGACCGCCCCGACCAGCGCCAGCGCGACCACCAGCACCAGCCTTATGCTGCCGCCGATTTCCAGCCGGTTGATCGTGGGATCGTCGGGTCCGCTGTGCGCCATATCCATGCCGGCCGGCTTCGCCCGGCAACGCCGCCTGCGCGGAACGATTCAACTACCCTTCTTGGTGCCCGAGGCGGAACAGCGGGGCAAGGGGCGATTCGGCCGGCATGCCCGGAAATGCGGGAACGGCGGAAGGATCGCGCACCCGACCGCCGCGCCCGTGCATCCACGCAATCCCGGCGCGCCCGAACCCCGCGCGCCTCAACATGGACGCCCCGAGCCCGATGCCCATCGCCGGCGCGATTGCCGTGCGCACTTGCCGTGCGCGACCATCCGGGAGACAAAGGAGTTTGGTGGGGAATGCGCGCAGGCGCCTCCGCCGCGTGGAGCGCCAGCGGATCGGGCAAGCAAGTCCTCCGCAGGCCTATGGCGTTCCAGGAAGATGTGTCGGGCGTAGGGTTTGAGAGCGCTTTTGCGTCGTTCGGCAGGATCTGTCCGGACGGAGAGGGCTCGGGCAGGAGAGCGCGTTGATGTTGGACTCCCTGATGACGGCGAACAGCAATAGCGGGCTGCTGCTGGTGGCCGGCGGCGTGCTGCTGCTGATCCTGCTCGTGGTGCTGCTCGGCCGGCGCAAGCGGCGGCAGGCCCACACGCTGGCGGTGGGTCATCGCCTGGCCATTGTCGACCAGGTTCCCATCGATGAGACCCGCCGTCTGGTGTTGATCCAGCGCGACGACATCCAGCACCTCGTCATTCTGGGTGGCGGCAGCGATTTTCTGGTGGAAAGCGGCATTCCCACCGCCCGCACCCATGCAGCGGCACGGATCCATGATGCGGGCCATCCAGCCGCCCCGGCTCATGCCCAGCCGCCTGCCCAGCCGGTTGCCCAGCCGCCTGCCCCGATCCCGGCGGTCACCCCTGTCGATCCTACGCCCGAATTTGCGCGGCCCGCGCCCGTCCGCCCCGCTCCGCCACGGGCTGGCTCTGCCGAGCCAGCCGCCCGGCCGCTCGACGTGATGCCCATGCCGCTCGTCCCCGCCTCGGCGACACCGGCCGCCCCGCGCGCCCCCTCGGGGCCGGATATCGTGCGCCAGCGCGCGACCCCTCAGGCGCGACCGGAACCGGCCACGCGTGGCGAACCGGCCCTGGAGGCTCCTCCGCCCCCGCCAGCCGATCAGGTGGTGCGCGTCGCCATCAAGGTTGATCCCCAGTCTGGCGGCATGGCCGAGCAACTGGAAGAGGCGCTGCGCCGTCCGACCAACCTGCCCAACCCGCTCCGTGGACTGGCCGCGGCCGGAGCCGCGGCCGCGCCCGTGACGCAGGCGCGGGTCGCGCCGGAAATCCCGCCAATCACGGCCGGGCCGGAGGGCGATGGCGCGCCGATCCCGGAAGTGCTGCCGCCGGCGGCCGCCGGCCTGCCGGAAAGCCGCACGCCCGAGGTGCTGTCCCCCTCGGCGATCGACCGCCCGGCCGGCCCGATCGACGATTCGTTCGAAGCCGAGATGGCCAGTCTCCTCGGCCGCGCCCGTCGCGGCACCTGAGGCCTCGGCGCTCTCAACTGTTCGGGACGGAGCGATCCGCCGCTCCCGCCGGCCGCGCTCTATCGCGCGACGCTGGCTTGCGCCAACGGCGGCCCACTCGACGCGGGCCACTCGGCCCGAGCCGCCCCGCGTGCGAGTCGCGTCGCTACGCCGGGATGCGGGACTAGATCCCGGCCCGACCGGCCCGCCACACCCGCCTGACGATTTCCATCGGGCTTCCCGGCCACGGCTGTGCCACGTCCCGCGCGCCATGAAGCCAACGCGCCCCGGTGACTAGCCGGCCGACCGACCGCACCCGATGGCGGGGCCGCGCGGGCCCGTCACACCTGCCCGGCCGGCCGGCGGCACTCTGCACAGCATGGGGCCTGGCCAAGATAGGGCCTGGAAAAGATGGGGCCTGCCACACGGACCGACGTTCCGCGCCAAGGCTCCCCCGTCCCGCCTGCGGCGTCGCGCAAAGAAAATGGCGACCCGCTGGAGCGGGCCGCCATGTCGATACATCGTCGATACATCCGCGAACGCGTGCCGGCCGGACGATATCAATCGTCGCGGTAGACCCGCTCGCGCCGCTCGTGCCGCTCCTGCGCCTCGATCGAGAGCGTGGCGATCGGGCGGGCTTCCAGCCGCTTGAGCGTGATCGGCTCGCCCGTCTCCTCGCAATAGCCGTAGCTGCCATCGTCGATGCGCTCGAGCGCGGAATCGATCTTGGCGATCAGCTTGCGCTGCCGGTCGCGGGCCCGCAATTCGATGGCGCGATCGGTTTCAGACGATGCGCGATCGGCGATATCCGGGTGGTTCTGGTTTTCGTCCTGCAGGTGCTGAAGCGTCTCGCGAGCCTCGCGCAGGATGTCGTCCTTCCAATGCAGCAGCTTCTGGCGGAAATATTCCCGCTGCCGCTCATTCATGAAAGGCTCGTCCTCGCGGGGGCGATATTCCTGGTCGATCTCTACCGACATCGGCCCTCGTCCTCGTGTTCGGGGGGTACCCGCCTTGGGCGGTGCTTATAGCGTCACCCAAGCCCCCGTACAACATTTCTCCTCGTCATCACCACGACATGAAATGCTGGATTTTTCAGCATCTTGCGCGCCGAAAACGAGCAGAGGAGAGCGGGACGGTGCCCGAGCGCGGATCCGTCCGTGGCTCCGCGCCGCACAACCGCAGATGCGCGCTGCCTTGCGCCTCAACGGCGCGGCAACGCGCCGCGCCTCACTGGAAGCCGAGGAAGAAGGTGTAGGAGAGCGACACGCCGGCCTGGAACTGGTTGCGGTCGCCGTTCACCGCGACGATCGGGCTGTTGCCGGCATCGTCGAGGAGATAGGAGTACTCGCCGAACACCGAGCCGGTGATGTTCTGGGTGAAGCGCTTGGAAATCTGCCCCCCGAAGCCGACCGAATAGATGCCGCCGCCGGCCTTGTAGGGCGTGAGGTTGTTGCCGAGTTGCTGGGCAATAGCGGCCTCGCCCGCGGTGACGCCGTAATAGGTGTCGATGAAACCGGAGCTCGCCAGCGTCATGCGCGGGCCGGCCGAGAAGGTGGCCCCGCCCAGCGAATCACTGAAGTAGATTCCGTCAGCGGCCAGATTCGCCACCACGCCCTCGAACCCGCCGAAGCCGTACAGCACCTCGCCGCGCAGGCGCAGCCAGTCCACCGGATACCACTGGCCGTAGCCACCGATCTGGTAGGCGTAGTCGATATCCTTGAGGCCGCGCAGGTTCACCGAATCGGAGGCGTCGCGCTTCCAGTTCATCGAGCCGACAATACCCAGCTCGACCGGGCCGGTATCCCACAGCGCGATGCTGGGGTTGTCCTTGAAGCTGTTGAACTCGCTCAGCTTGTTGGCGCGCGCGATGCTGAACAGCGGCCGGGCCGCGAACTCGTAATCGTCGGAGCCGTAATAATTGGGCTGGGCGAACATGTACGCGCCGACCGTGACGGTCCATTCCTGGTCGGTCGAGGCTTCGACCGGCGCCTTCGTGACCATGGGCGCGGAGCCCACGTCGGCCGCCTGCGCCGCCACCGAAAAACCGATCAGGCCCGCGATCGTCACAACACTCGATACATTCAGCGATCGCATGGTCCAGACCCCGTGAATTCCCATCGCCCATTTCTTACATGAGGATGACGCATCATTGGTTGCCGAAAAGTCACTTTCGTTCAGTGCATGCATCCCCCGCGTTCAAATCGCGTGCGCCTCATCATCCCACCTCGCCGATCTAGGTCCCACTCACCATATAGGGGACGATATCCGCCCTCCTCTCGCCGACCGTGAGTAACCGATGCTTCGCCTCCTGCTGCTCCGCCATGCCAAATCCGCCTGGCCCGAGGGTGTCCGCGATCGTGACCGCCCGCTGGCCCCGCGCGGCGAGCGCGGCGCTGCGGCGATGGGTGCCTACATGGCCGAGCAGGGCCTCATTCCCGCCCATGCGCTGGTGTCTCCGGCGCGGCGCACCCTGGAGACCTGGGACATTGCGACGCGGGACTGGCCCGTCCACCAGCCGCCGGCCTTCGAGGACGCCATCTATGAGGCCTCATCCGATGCCCTGCTCCGTGTCATCCGTGGCCAGAGCGCCCGCTCGCCGCTGCTGCTGCTTGGCCACAATCCCGGGCTGGAAGGCCTCGCCGCGCTGCTGCTGAAGCGCGCCCACCGGGCCAAGGTGCTGCCGAAATACCCGACCGGGGCCCTCGCCGTGATCGACCTGCCGGTCGATGACTGGAGCCAGGTAGCGACCGGCGAAGGCAACCTGGAGCGCTTCGTCACGCCCCGCGCGCTCGGCGTCGCCAAGGATTGAGGGCCGCCCCACGAGACGAGATGAAAATCGTAGCGGGCTGAAATCATAGAAGGATTTGGCGTTGCCCTCCTGGTACGCAGACCTGATCGACGAGGCCCGGCTGACGGCGCAGACGCTGCTCGACCGGGCCGAGGACCTCGCCAACCCGACCTTGCGCCTCGGCATCACCGGCCTGTCGCGCGCGGGCAAGACGGTGTTCACCACCGCGCTCGTGCACGCGCTGATCCGCGGCGGGCGCCTGCCCGTTTTCCGCGCCATGCATGAGGGGCGCATTGCCGGCGCGCGGCTGGAGCCGCAGCCCGATGACGACGTGCCTCGCTTCGACTATGAGGGCCATCTGGCGACGCTGGTCGATGATCGCCGCTGGCCGGAATCGACGCGCCGCATCAGCGAATTGCGGCTGGCCATCGACTATGCCCCGGCTCGTGGCGGGCGGCGCACGCTCATTCTCGACATTGTCGACTATCCCGGCGAATGGCTGCTGGACCTGCCGCTGCTCGACCAGGACTACACCGCGTTTGCCAGCGCGAGCCTCGCGCTCGCCCGCGCGCCGGCACGGCTGCCGCTGGCCGCTCCCTTCCTCGCGGCGCTGGCGGCCACCGATCCGCGCGCGCCGGCCGAGGAGGCCAAGGCGCGCCAGCTCGCCGGCCTGTTCACCGATTATCTCGCCGCCTGCCGCGCCGAGGCGGTGTCGATGAGCCTGCTGCCGCCCGGCCGCTTCCTGATGCCCGGCGATCTCGAGGGCTCGCCCGCCCTCACCTTCGCCCCGCTCGACATTGCCGGCGCCGGGGAACCCGCGCCGGGCTCGCTGCACGCGATGATGCAGCGCCGCTATGAGGCCTACAAGGACACCATCGTCCGGCCCTTCTTCCGCGATCATTTCGCCCGGCTCGACCGGCAGATCGTGCTGATCGACGTGCTGGCCGCGCTCAATGCCGGGCCGGCCGCGCTGGCCGACCTGGAATCCGCGCTGGACGGCATTCTGCGGGCCTTCCGCATCGGCCGAAATTCGTGGCTGTCCGCCCTCTTCCGCCACCGCATCGGCAAGGTGCTGTTCGCCGCCACCAAGGCGGACCACCTGCACCACACGAGCCATGATCCGCTGGAAGCGATCCTGCGCCGCCTCGTGGAGCGGGCATTGTCCCGCGCCGAGGGCGCCGGCGCGGAGATCGACGTCGTCGCGCTGGCCGCCGTGCGCGCCACGCGCGAGGCCATGGTCAAGCGCGGCCGCGCCCACCTGCCGGCCATTGTCGGCGTGCCGGAAGCTGGCCAGCACGGCGCCGATGCATTTGACGGGCTGGCGGAAGCCGCGGTCTTCCCCGGCGACCTGCCGGAAAACCCGGCGGCGCTGTTCGACCCCGCGCTCGGCTTCAAGGGCCTGTCGGATGCGGCGGGCGGCGATTTCCGCTTCCTGCGCTTCCGCCCGCCGCCGGTCCTGCGCAATGGCGAGGGCGAGGCGCTGGCGCTGCCGCACATTCGTCTCGATCGCGCGTTGGAATTCCTTCTCGGCGACCGGCTGACATGAGCCACCCTGTCCCTTTGCCGCGACCCCCGCGCCGCGCCCCCACACCGGACATGCCATGACCGACCGCACCTCTCGCCGCCCCCAGGCCTTCCGCCTCGACGATCCCGGCGTCGTGCTGGCCGAAGAAGGCCGCGCCGCGCCGCGCGGGGCCATCGTCGTCACCCCCGCGCCCGCGATACCGGAGGCGGCGGAGGATGTGCCGCTGCCCACGCCGCCGCCGCGCAGTTCCGTCTGGGGCAAGCTGTTCTGGGGCGGGCTCGGCGGGCTGGTGAGCCTCGGGCTTGGCCTTGCCGTGTCGAAGCTGATCGAGGACCTGTTCACCCGGGCCGACTGGCTCGGCTATACCGGCCTCGCCTTCGCCGCCGCGCTGGCGGTTGCCACGCTCGCCATACTGGGCCGCGAATTGTTCGGGCTGCTGCGGCTGAACACGCTGAACCGCGTGCGCGAGAAGGCGGCGCTGGCGATCCTCAAGGACGATCGCGCCCTCGCCGCCGCGGTGACGCAGGAACTGCTGGCGCTGACCAAATCCTCGCCGCGGCTGTTTCGCGCCCGCACGGAGCTCGGTGCCCACCTCGACGCCATCATCGACGGAGCGGATCTCGTGCGGCTGACCGAGCGCCAGCTGATGGCGCCGCTCGACGCGGAGGCGACGCGTCTGGTGTCCGGCGCGGCCAAGCGCGTCTCGGTCGTCACCGCCGTCTCACCACGCGCGGCGGTGGATCTCATCTTCGTGCTGATTACGGCCATCGGGCTGGTGCGGCGGCTGGCCGAGCTTTATGGCGGGCGGCCCGGCGCGCTCGGAATGCTGCGGCTGTTCCGGCAGGTTCTGGCCCATCTCGCCGTCACCGGCGGCATGGCGGCGGGCGATTCGCTGATCCAGCAGGTGGTCGGCCATGGCCTCGCCGCCAAGCTCTCCGCCCGGCTCGGCGAGGGCGTGGTGAACGGCCTGCTCACCGCCCGGCTCGGCCTCGCCGCCATCGAGGTGACGCGCCCGCTGCCCTTCGCCGCCCTGCCAGCCCCGGCGCTGAGGGATGTCGCCTCGGGCCTCATCAGCCGTGGCGAGGAAGAGGAGCCGAAAACGCCGCTGAAACAACCGACTATGCCGGGAACGTGACTCGACGTCTGAAATGGCGCGGCGACCGGATGGCCCGGCCTGCGCCGAACATGCCGGGCCCACCGACGGAGAAGATGAGCAAGCTTATCAGCTCATCCCGGTAACGACCTGAGCGGACTCGGTAATCTTCCAGGCAGCCGGAGGATCCGGCGACGCCTCAGCCCTGATGCGCGGGCGTGCGGACGATCAACCCGTCCAGCGCGTCGCTCAGCTTGATCTGGCAGGACAGGCGCGAGTTGGGCTTCACCTCGGAAGCGAAATCCAGCATGTCCTCCTCCATCGGCCCCGGCTCGCCGACCCGCGCCACCCACGCCTCGTCGACATAGACATGGCAGGTCGCGCAGGCACAGGCGCCGCCGCATTCCGCGTCGATGCCCGGCACGCCATTGCGGATCGCCGCTTCCATGACGGTGGCGCCGGCCTGGGCCTCCACGGTGCGTTCGGTTCCGGCGGCGTCGATATAGGTGATCCTGGGCATGGCGGCGGCTTCAATGATGTGGAAGGATTACAGGGAGGCGGGAACTAGATAGACAAGGCCGCCCGCGAACGCCAGCGCGGTGCAGCATCGGCCGACGAGAATTCCGCCTCGGGCCGCGCAGCCTCGCCTCCGCCGGGGGCGGCCCGAACCATGCGTCAACTGTCACCTAACGGACATGGTGAACAGGTCGTTAACGATATCCTCAATCAATACGTTAACCCCAGTTCCATTTTTCGCCCCCAAGAGCGTAGGATAAGAGTGCGGTGGGGTGGCGCCTCGAGCGGTTAATCCCTTTGGTGTCCCCGGCACGGGATGCGTCAGCCACCCGTGGAACCCCGGCCCGACGGCGCAAGCCGGTCGGAGTAGCGTACGGACCGGAGGCAGGCGCCTATGTCGACGAATACGAAGAAGGTTCACGAGGATCCCACCGAGGCCGCGCTGTCGGCCATCGAGGAGGCTCTGAGCCTTGACTTGACGCACGATGACGGCAACGCCGCCCCGTCCGGGGCCGACGCGTTCGACCTGCCGCCTCCGCGCGAGCCTCTGGCTCCGCGCATCGAGGAGCGGGCGCATGGCGGCTTTGACGAGCCGCTGGACGATGACGCGTCCTTCATCGGCGACAAGCAGATAGCGCGCGACGCGGATTCCGCGCTTCATTTCGACGAGCCCGCCTTCGACCTGCCGCCCGCCATCCCGCCGCCCAGCGTCGCGCCGGCCCATTCGTCCGCCGGCCACGCGGATCCCAAGGGCGCCCCCGCCCCCGATGTGGTCGCCACGGCGTCGGCCGCCCCCTCCGCGGCTCCGGCCGAACCGCGCCGCTCCAAGGCCCCGGCCGGCGCGCTGCCCCAGAACCGCCGCGCCGCCAATGATGACCGCCAGACCATCGGGCAGTTGCTCGGCGCTCTGCAGCGCCGGCCCTCGCCCACGCCCTATTACCTCGCGGCCATCGGCTCGGGCGCCTGGCTCGGCCTCGGCGGCATGCTCACCTATTTCAACTTCAGCCAGATCGGCCTCAGCAGCGTATCGCCCTCCGCGCTGATGGCGGCGGCTGGCGGCCTTATCCTGCCGCCGATGCTGTTCGGCGTGCTGGCGGCCATGGTCGCGCGCATGCAGGAGATGCGGATCGTCGCCCATTCGATGGCACAGGTCGCCATCCGTCTGGCAGAACCGGATCATTCCGCGACCGACGCCGTGGGCAATGTCGGGCAGGTCGTGCGCCGCGAGGTCGCCGCGATGGGCGATGGCGTGGAGCGCACCATTGCCCGCGCCGGCGAGCTTGAAGCCATGGTCCGCACCGAGATTTCCTCGCTCGAAAGTGCCTATGAGGAAAACGAAACGCGCATGCGCCATCTCATCGATCGGCTTCAGGCCGAGCGTGAGGTGATCATGTCGCACGCGGAGCACATCCGCGAGGCAATCGCCGGCGCGCAATTCTCCTTCTCCTCCGAGGTCGACGGGGTCAGCGATCGCATCGCCAACACCGTCACCGAGGCGGCCGACCGCGTTACCAACACGCTGTCCGACAAGGGCGAGCACATCACCCTGGCGCTCGGCCGGGTGGGCGACACCATCATCGACGCGCTGACCGAGAAGGGCGGCGACCTGATCGACCGCCTGCAGGCCACCGGCACCGACGTCAACACCAACCTGTCGGACGCCAGCAACCACCTCATCACCACCCTCACCTCGCAGACCGAGGAAATCACCCAGCGCCTGTCGGGTGTCACCACCGAGCTGACGGAGACGCTGGCGAGCCGCACCGACGAGATCGGCCATCGGCTGCTCAAGACCGCGTCCGATCTGTCGGATGTCGTGACGTCCCGCACCCAGGAGATGGGTGAGCGGCTGACCGCGACCACGCTCAACCTCACCGAGACGCTCTCGGCCCGCTCGAACGAGATCACCGATGCCCTGGTCGGCACCGGCACGCGCCTGGCCGACGAGATCGCCATCCGCGCCGACGAGGTCAATCGCACGCTGAAGTCCACCGGCGATTCGCTGGTGCTCGACCTCTCCGCCCGTGGCGGCGAAGTGGTGCGTAAGCTCGAGGAAACCGGCAACCGCGTCGCCGAGACCATCACCGTGCGCGGCGATGACCTCGCCTACCGCATCGACGACACCGGCAACCGCATTTATGACACGATCGCGGTGCGCGGCGGCGAGCTGGAGCGTCTGCTGGGCGAGACCGGCCAGCGCGTTGTCCACGAATTGTCGCAGGCCGGGGCCGGCGTGCACGACACGCTCGCCGAGGCCGCCGAGCGGCTGTCGCAGGATATCGGCTATCGCAGCACGGCGCTGAGCGAGCAGTTCGCCCATGTCGGCGCGGAGGTCGCGCAATCGATCGCCGCCCGTGGCGTCAAGGTCACGGACCAGTTCCGCGAGACGGCCGAGCAACTCACCGCCACCCTCGGCACCCGCGCCGAATCCGTGCGCGAGATGCTCAATTCCCGGCTGAAGGCGCTGGACGAGACCATTTCGGTCAATGGCGGCGAGCTGGCCAACCGCATCTCGACCGATTCCAACCTTCTCGCCCGCCAGATCAGCGACGGCCTGAACGATTTCGACAACGTTCTGCAGGTGCAGGGCGGCGATATCGTGCAGCGCATCACCGAGCGCGTCGACGCCATTACCCGCGCGATGCACGACAACATGTCCGGCTTCGACGATCAGGTGACCGCCAAGTCCGAGCAGATCGCCGCCTCGCTCGACCTGCGCATCGCCAATATCGAGGGCGTGCTCGACCGTGGCGTCGAAGGCCTCAACGAGACGCTGGCCGGGCGCACGCAGGAATTCGCCGTCACCATGACCGACGGCGCCCGCCTCGCCACCGAGGCGATGGACAAGTCGCTGGTCGTGCTGGATGGCTTCTTCACCCAGCACGCGCAGAGCGTTACCGCCGACCTGAGCGACCATATCGACCGTGCCGCCCGCGCGCTGACAGACGGCGCGCAGAAGGCCAACGACTCGATGAGCCGCTCCGTCGACGTTCTCGGCAAGTTCTTCGACGACCGCGCGGCAGGCGTGACCGAGCAGCTCACCGAGCGGCTGGAGCAGGCCGACCGGGCCCTCGCCTCCCGCGCGCTGGAAATCGCCGAGATCCTCGACCTGCGGGTGAACCGCTTCGAGGAGACGGTGGTCGGGCGGATGGACCATGTCGCCGCGGCCGTCGAGGTTCGCGGCACCGCGCTGGCCGAGCTCATCGGCGAGCGCATAGGTGCCGTCGCCGGCCAGCTGCGCAGCGAAGCCGGCGATATCGAGCACTCGCTCACCTCGCTGGCCGACAATGTCAGCCGCACGCTGGCCGACCGGGCGGACGAAGTCACCGTGCTGTTCGACGCCCGCACCGAGGAACTGGCGCGGATGTTCGACGAGCGCGGCAACGGGCTGGTTTCGGCCCTGGAAGACCGCAGCGTCGGCATCGCCACGGAACTGTCGCGCACCAGCGCCAGCCTGCTCGCCTCCATCGACGATCACCGCGACAGCCTGGTCCGCGCCATCGACAATACCCGGGTCGGCGCGGTGGAAGATGTTCTGCGTGCCAGCGAGGACCTGCTCCATACGCTGACCTCGCGCACGGATGCGATCGTCTCCGCCTTCGAGCAGTCGACGAGCGGGCGCGCCGAGCAGATCATGCAGATCAGCGACGAGGTGCTGAACGGCGTCGAGCAGCGCACAAGCGGCATGCTGGAAGCCTTCCAGCGCTCCAGCCAGAGCACGGCCGGCGAGATGGCGCGCGTCAGCGACGACCTTCTGGCCAACCTCAACAACCAGAGTGGCGATGTCGTCACCGCGCTGCAGCAGCTCAGCACGCAGGTGACGGGGGAGATCGCCCGCGCCGGTGATGCCCTGCTCGGCGAGTTCGACGGGCGCGGTTCCAACCTGGTCGAGACCGTCCGCCATGTTAGCGGGCAGGTGGTGGAGGAAATCTCCCGCGCCAGCGACGCGCTGGTCGCCGAGTTCGACGGCCGTGGCTCGCGCCTCGTCGATACGGTGCGGAACACCGGGGATGTGACGTCCGCCGAATTCACCCGCCTGACCGAGGACTTCGTCCGCACGCTCGACGAGCGCGGCTCGACGCTGATCGACGCCGCCCGCCAGACCGCCGAATATGCCTCGACGGAACTGTCGCGCGTCGGCGAGGAGTTCATCGGCACGCTGGAAGGCCGCGGCGGCAACATTGTCGACGCCGCCCGCCAGACGACCGAATTCGCCTCGACCGAACTGTCGCGCCTGACGCAGGAATTCGTCGGTTCGATCGAAGGTCGCGGCAGCGACATCGTCAACGCGGCGCGCGAAAGTGCCGAGCTTACCTCGGGCGAGCTGTCGCGGCTCACCGAGGAGTTCGTCGGCACGCTGGAAGGCCGTGGCGGCAGCATCATCGACGCCGCCCGCCAGACCGCCGACTACACCTCCACCGAGCTCTCCCGCCTCACGCAGGAATTCATCGGTGCGCTCGACGGACGCGGCAGCAGCATTGTCGACGCCGCCCGCGAATCCGCCGAAATCACCGCCAGCGAGCTCGCGCGGCTTACCGAGGAATTCGTCGGCACGCTGGAAGGGCGCGGCGGCAATATTGTCGACGCCGCCCGCCAGACCGCCGAGTTCACCTCGAGCGAACTGACGCGCCTCACGCAGGAATTCATCGGCGCGCTTGATGGACGCGGTGGCAGCATCGTCGATGCCGCCCGCGAATCCGCCGAACTTACCGCGGCCGAGCTTACCCGGCTCGCGCAGGAATTCGTCGGCGCGCTCGAAGGGCGTGGCAGCACCATCGTCGACGCCGCCCGTGAATCCGCCGAGCTTACCGCGGGCGAACTCAACCGGCTCACCCAGGAATTCGTCGACACGCTCGAAGGACGGAGCGGTAACATTGTCGATGCGGCGCGGCAGACGACCGAGTTCGCCTCGACGGAACTGTCCCGCCTCACCGAGGATTTCGTGCAGGCACTGGACGGACGCGGTGCCGGGCTCATCGACTCGATCGCCGAGAGCGGGCGCGGCGCGGCGGCGGAAATCGCCGCCACCAACGAGGCCCTGCAAGGCGACGTCGCTACCCTGCTGGAACGCCTGGGCGACATGAACGTCCAGCTGCAGGACGTGCTGTCCGGCTCCTCCGCAAGTCTCGGCGCGATCGAGCAGGCCATCAGCGATCGCCTCGCCGCCTTTGACGGGCTGGTCGAGAATGTCGAGCAGGCCGGCCGCCTCGCCTCCAGCCACATGGACGAGCAGATCCGCGAACTGCGCACGGTTTCGACCAGCGTGCTGCAGGACGTCACCTCGCTCGGCCAGAGCTTCGGCGAGCAGGCTGGCATCATCAGCAGCGTCGCCACGGCACTGGGTGCGGCGCACGAGAATCTCGACGAGACGCTCGGCGGTCGCCACGAGGAACTGCTCGCGCTCACCGAGCAGATCGGCAGCCGCACGACCGAGCTGGACACGCGCCTGGCGCAGTATACCCAGTCGCTGCAGCAGACGCTCGACACGGCGGAACAGCGCGCGAGCGAGCTGTCGCGTTCGATCCTCGACACGGCCAACCAGTCGGCCGAGACGATCATCACCCAGCAGGAAAAGATCCGCGTCGCGACCGAGGAAGGCCGCGAGCAGACGCTGGCCATGCTGCGCGACACGTATGAGCAGGCGGTCCGCGAAGTGAACGCCCTCATGGGCGAGGCGAACAAGGGCCTCGTGGGTACCGCGCAGGAACTGCGCAGCTCGGTGGCCGACATCAAGACGATGCTCGATACCACCCGCGAGGAACTGCGCCGCGGGGTGATGGAACTGCCCGAGGAGGCCGAGGCGAACGCCGCGGTCATGCGCCGCACCATCGCCGACCAGATCAAGGCGCTGGCCGAGCTGAACGAGATTGTCGGTCGCCATGGCCGCGCGCTGGACGTGGATGCCGGCACCCGCAACCGCGCCGCCGCTCCCGTTGCCCCGCCGGTGGCTCCCGCCCCGGTCGCTGCCGTGACGCCCGATGCCCTCCCCGCGCCGGAGTCGGAGACTTCCGACGAGGTCGCGCCGGTTCAGGCCGGCACCACGCGGCCGGCAAGTGCCACGCCGCAGCGCACCGAGTTCGCGCGTCCCGGCCTCACGCCGCGCCGCGAGCCGGTTCGCACCGAGCTGCCCCGCGCCCCGGTGGCCCGGCCGGATGCGCCGCGTCAGGAGGTGCCTCGCCAGGAGACGCCTCGCCAGGAGACGCCGCGCTACGAGCCGCGTGCGGCGGGCACCACCCGTCCGGCCGCTGGCACCCCGCCTTCAGCCTCCGCCTCGCCTTCGGCTGCCCGCCGCGAGACGGCGCCGCCCGCCCCTCGCAATGGCAATGGGCAGGAAGGCCAGGGGGGCTGGCTTACCGACCTGCTGGCTCGCGCCGACAGTGAGGCGCCCGCTCCCGGCACACCGCGGGCACGCAACGCTGCCAGCCGGCCGACGCAGCCTGAGCGCCCGGTTCACCATGCGATCGAATCGCTCGACTCGCTCTCGGTGGACATCGCCCGGATGATCGACCACGAAGCCGCGGTGGAGCTGTGGGATCGCTACAAGCGCGGCGAGCGCAATGTGTTCACGCGCCGCCTCTACACGATGCAGGGGCAGCAGACCTTCGAGGAAATCCGCCGCAAGTACCGGCGCGATCTCGAATTCCGCGATACGGTGGACCGTTACATCACCGAATTCGAGCGGCTGCTGGAGCAGGTCGGGCGTGATGAGCGGGGCCAGGCCATGACCAACACCTACCTGACATCGGACACCGGCAAGGTCTACACGCTGCTCGCCCACGCGGCCGGCCGCCTCGACTGACCGACCGGGCTGCGCTCAACGCGGCATCGGAAATGTTTCGCATCGGGCGCCCCAGTGGCGCCCGTTTGCTTTTGCGCGCCAACCGTCTGTTGGAATGATCCTTCGGAAGACTGTCAGCCCGGCCGAAGCGGGGGCCCAGTTGGGATCGTCCACCATGGTAGGGTCACCACTTCGCAAAGGGTCTTCGGTCTGTCCGCCATGCTGCGGGCGAGACAGTTTCCAAACCGGCGCGGTAGCGGGGACGATCCGATCAACAGCGCAAGGCGACACGACCGCGCCGTAGCGAGAGAGCCTGCATTCCGGCCGCACAAAGGAGATCGGCCTGTCGCTGCGGCGGCACCTCGGGCGGAGGACGATGCGGCTGCGGGGGATGCCGCCATCGACGACCATCCCTCACCCCGCCGGCCGACCCCGGCTTTTGGCGGCCATCTTCCGCCGGAAAGACACTGCAAATTCCAATATCGTCCGGGGCGTTGCCCCCGCTGACCTCCGCCAGGCCGTATAGCCGGATCCTACCGGCTGTGCGCCGGTGGGTAACCTTCCTCCAGCAGCGAACGGAGCGTGACCATCCGCGGATCCGCCGTGAGGAAGCGCCTTCCCCACGCCGGCTCGGGCAAGTTCATGGCGTGTCGCGCGCTCCGGAACATCGGTGCGGTCGTCGACACCAGCGCGATTTGCTCTTGCCGATCCATATGTCAAGGGTCGGCAAAGCGGGCGCCTGCCGGCTCCGCGAACAGGTCAGTAGCGGCCGGAAGCCCAGTCGACGATCTCGACGAAGATCTTGTCGGAGGCCGTGTCGAGGGCTTGTGTGGCGTCGGGGCCGGCCGTGCCGGCGGCGGCGACACGGGCGGTGAACAGGCGACCGGCGACGATCCGGCCGGACGCGCTTCCGACAATGCGCGCATAGACCTCGACCACCGCTTCGGGAGAGCCATCGAAGGCCTGGATGCCGAAGGTGCGGATGTCGGTCAGCAGCGTGTAGTCGGGCGTGATCGCATCGCCCGCACGGCCCACCGCACGGCCGCGGCTGCCATTCTCGAAGGACTGGATCAGCCGCGCCTGGAACAGCGCCGGCAACCGGTCGCTCCACTGCGCCTTTTCGAGATAGGCAACCTGCCCCGGCTTCGGCTCGACCACGATACGCTCGGTGTCGAGCACCTGCAGCGCGCTCGGCGCGGCGACCACGAGTTGCGCGGTGCTGGAGCGCGGCGCCTTAAAATCGGACGGCGCCGTCAGGTCGAAAGTGGGAACCGCCTTGTCACCGCCGCCGAGCAGTTGCGCGCAGCCGCTCGTCCCCACGGCGATCGCCATGGCAGCCGCCACGCCGACGAGCCTGAACCCCATTTGCTTGCCCTTCACGCACGCACCCCCGTCGTCGATATCAACCCAGGCGCCCGATGCCCCCGCGCCCGCCTGTTCTTAGCGGCCCATTTTCTTATCGGCGCATGTTCTCACCGGCCCTTCATGGTCCTACCGGCCAGTGTAGCCGGGAACCGAAGAGCCCCCAAAGAGGAACTGCCGCGGGTTGCTCTCCAGCTTGCGGAACACGCGCTCGATTTCGGCGAGCGTGCGCCGCCCGTCCACGGCCAGCGCCTGGTATTGGCGCAGCCCCGGCCCGGTGAATTCGTTCAGGTTGGCGGTCAGCTCGGCGGTGCGCGTGTCGAGATTGGCCGCCAGCTTGCGCACCTCGGCCGCCGCCGCGGCGATCTCGTTGAACATGCCCTTGCCCTCCTCGCCCGAGGTCAGGCCGTTCACGTTGTCCAGAATGGCGTTCACCTTGCTGGTCATGCCCTCCAGCTGCGTGGAAAACTGGGCGACGTTGTCGACAATGGCCCGCACCTTGTCCGGCTCGACGGACGTGACCGTCTTGTCGAGATTGCCGGCGAGCTGGTCGATGCGCCGGGCCGCCGCGCCGACATCGGTGATCAGCCCGTTGATCGTATCGGCATTATTGCCGAGCACGGTGGTGAACTTGTCGACATTGTCGATGACCGAGGAAATCTTGCCCTCATTGTCGCGCAACAGATCGTCGACGCGGCGGGCAATGTCGTCCACCCGCCCCATCACCTGCCGGGCGCCCTGCATCAGGTCCTGCACCGCGCTGGCATCCGCCTCGATGCGCGGCAGCTGGCCCTCGGTCGGCGTCGGCAGCGGTGTGGCGGTGGCGGAACCGCCGATCAGCCCAACCGAGGCGAGACCGGTCAGCACCTGGGCGTCAAGCTCGGCGCGGGTGTCGGACTTGACCGGCGTATCCGGCTGCACCGCCACCGTGGCGACAACCTTGCGCGGGTCTTCCTTGTCGAGCCGCAGCCGCGTCACTTCGCCCACGGGAATGCCGTTGAACGTGACGGCGGAGCCGGTCTGCAACCCGCTTACCGGGCCGCTGAACACCACGTCATAGGAGGCGCGCGGCCCACGGCTGTTCGAGCCGTTGAACCACCACACGAAGCCGAAGCCCGCGGCGATGACGGCGAGCGTGAAAAGGCCGATAATGATGTAATTGGCGCGTGTTTCCATGATCCGGCCTTAGCGCGCCCCTTCCCGTCCGTGCCCGCCCGCCGGTCCAATACCCGCGGCCGGTCCAAATCCCGCAGCCCGCGCCCGCTTTCCGTGGAAATAGGCGGAAACCCAGGCATGCTTCGATTCAAGCATGGTTTCTATCGGCCCAACGGCAACGACCTTCCCGTCCGCGAGCGCGGCGATGCGGTCGCAAACCGTGTGAAGGCTGTCGAGATCGTGCGTTACCATGAATACGGTCAGGCCCAAAGTCTGCTGAAGGGTGGCGATAAGCTCGTCGAACTCGCCCGCGCCGATCGGGTCCAGACCCGAGGTCGGCTCGTCGAGGAACAGGATCTCCGGATCGAGCGCCAGAGCCCGCGCCAGCGCGACGCGCTTGATCATGCCGCCGGAAAGCTCCGAGGGCATCTTCTCGATGACGTCCGGCTGCAGGCCGACCATCTCGATCTTGGCGACGGTGATTTCGTCCATCAGCCCCTGCGAGATATCGAGATATTCCCGCATCGGGAACTGGATGTTCTGCCGGACGCTGAGCGAGGAGAACAGCGCGCCCTGCTGGAACAAGACGCCCCAACGCTGCTCAAGTTCCCGGCGCTGCGAGAAGGACAGCCCGTCGAGATTCTGTCCGAACACCTCCACCGTGCCCGAGCGCTTGGGCACCAGGCCGAGAATCGTGCGGGTGAGCACCGACTTGCCGCCGCCCGAGGCGCCGACAAAACCCATGATCTCGCCCGGCATCACGTCCAGCGACAGGCCCTTCAGCACGGTGCGCTCGCCGAACGCGACGACGATGTCGCGCACGCGAATGATCGGCTCAATCGCGGCGGCGACCGGAGGGCGGCCCGGCGATGGGCTCTGAACGGGTTGGGGTTGGGTCACCGGAGCCGCCTCACATGTCGATCGCGGCGAAGAACATGGCGAACAGGCCGTCCACCACGATGACCAGGAAGATCGCCTTCACCACCGCCGCCGTGGTGTGGGCACCCAGCGATTCGGCGCTGCCGCCGACCCGCATGCCCTCCATGCAGGCGATGAGGCCGATGATCGCCGCCATGAACGGCGCCTTGATCATGCCGACCTCGAAGGTCGACAGCGAAATCGCCTCCTGCAGCCGGCTGATGAAGATTTCCGGCGAAATGCTGCCATAGATCCACGCCACCAGTCCGCCGCCGAACAGCGCGCACATATTGCCGATGAAGGTGAGCAGCGGCACCGCGATGACCAGCGCGACGAGGCGCGGCAGCACCAATACCTCGTTGGGATCGAACCCCATCACGCGCAGCGCGTCCACTTCCTCGCGCATGCGCATGGAGCCGAGCTCGGCGGTGAAGGCACTGCCCGAGCGGCCGGCTACCATGATCGAGACGATCAGCACGCCGAGTTCGCGCAGCGTGAGGATGCCGACCATGTCCACCACATAGGTCGTGGCGCCGAACTTGCGGAAATGGAAAATGCCCTGCTGGGCGATGATGCAGCCGATGAGGAAGGTGATCAGCGCGATGATCGGCACGGCCCGCAGGCAGGTGCGCTCCAGGTGATAGACCATGGAGGTCCACCGGAACGTGTGCGGGCGCAGGGTCACGCGCGCCAGCGAACTCGCGACCGCGCCGATGAAGGAGAGGAAGAACAGCGCGTCCTGGCCGGTATCCGCCACCGTGCGGCCGACCACGATGAGCCCGCCCGTCAACGCGTTGTCATGTCGCCGCACCGGCGGCACCTGATGGCAGCCGCGCGCCACCTCGTCCAGAAGAGGCTGGAAGCGGCGATCGAGTCCGACCATCTGGTAGCGCACGCCCGCCGCCTCCAGCCCGCGCTGCAGCCGGTCGACCATCACGGCGCCGACCGTATCGATACGGCGCACACCGGAAAAATCGAGCCGCGCGGTCTCGACGGGGCCGTTGCCCAGTTCGGCAAGGCCCGCTTCGACGGCGCCTTCCAGCGCGCGGGCCTGCACCGCCGCCCACCGGCCATTGCCGACAAACACCAGTTCCCGCCCGTTGCGTGCCGTCGCCAGAAGCGGCGCCTCAGCAACTCCCAAGACCGGCTCTCCCTCTCCCGTCCGCGTGCGGACCCGCCGGCCCAATGGATTATGGCAGGCGGAAACGTTTCATCGTTTTATTTCATACCCCTACGCCTCAAGCTCTGTCGAGCGGGCAGCCCTCTATAGGGGTACCATGTTACACTTATACAATGCTCCGTCGCGCACTGTGCTTTCCTTGTGACGCGGGCGGCCTCGCCCTCGCCCGCCGGTGATCGTAAACTCACCGACCGATTCGCGCGACCCGCCCACCAGGATGGACCCGTTCTTCCGTATGCCCCAGCTGACCGCCAGCATCGAACGCTTCCCCATCCGTGGCGCCTTCACCATCGCCCGCGGCTCCAAGACCGAGGCGGTGGTGGTGACCGCCACGATCCGCGACGGAACGGCGATCGGACGCGGGGAATGCGTGCCCTATGCCCGCTATGGCGAGAGCGTGGATGGCGTCGCCGCGGCGATCGCCCAGCAGGCGGATGCGGTGGCGGACGGTCTCGACCGCGCCGCGCTGCAGGCGCGGATGCCGGCCGGCGCGGCACGCAACGCGCTCGACTGCGCCTTGTGGGACCTTGAGGCCAAGCGCAGCGGGCGGCGCGCCTTCGCGCTGGCCGGGCTGGCCGCGCCCGAGCCGGTCGTCACCGCCTATACGCTCAGCCTCGGCACGCCCGAGGCGATGGCGCGGGCGGCGGCCGAGGCCACCGGGCAAGCGGGTCACGAATTGCTCAAACTCAAGCTCGGCGCGGAGGGTGACATGGAGCGGCTGCGGGCGATCCGCGCCGCCGCGCCGCAGGTGCGCCTCATCGTCGACGCCAATGAAGGATGGACGCCCGATAACCTCGCCGCCCATCTCGATGCCTGCGCGAAGGCCGGCGTCGAGCTCGTCGAGCAGCCGCTGCCGGCCAGCGCGGACGCGCTGCTGGGCGACATGACGCGGCCGATTGCCGTCTGCGCCGACGAGAGCGCGCATGGGCGCGACACGCTGCACCGGCTGGTGGGGCGCTACGACGCCATCAACATCAAGCTGGACAAGACCGGCGGGCTCACCGAGGCGCTGGCGCTCGCCGCGGATGCGCGCGCCGCCGGGCTCGACATCATGGTCGGCTGCATGGTCGGCACCTCGCTCGCCATGGCGCCCGCCCTGCTGCTGGCCGCACAGGCACGTTTCGTCGATCTCGACGGGCCGCTGCTGCTGGCCCGCGACCGCGAGCCGGGGCTGGTCTATGCCGGCAGCCGCGTCCATCCGGCCGGGCCGGAACTCTGGGGCTGATCAGCGCCGCGCCGCGAGGAGCGCGATGATGCCGCCGGCACCGGCAAGCGCGGCCGAAAACAGGAAGGCGTGCGCGCCATAGGCCTGCCAGAGCGGGCCCGAGGCCAGCGTCGCCAGCGCCATGGCGATGGTGGTCGCCCACGCCGCCAGTGCCTGCACCGCCGTGCCGCGCCCGGCCGGCGCATGGCGCGCCACCATTTCCACCGTGCCCAGATAGGTGCAGCCGAAGGTGGCGGCATGCAGCACCTGCAGCACCGGCAGCAGAACGAGCGGCGCGTCGAGGCTCATCGCGCCGAAGCGGATGACCCCGCCAAGCCCGCCAATGGCGAGCAGCAGCGCCGGGCCGAACGCGCGTGTCACGCGGGTGGCATAACGAAACAGCACCACCTCGGCGATCACGCCGGTCGCCCACATCGTGCCGATCATCGCATCCGACAGGCCCTGCGCGCGCCAGCTGAGCGAGGCGAAGGCATAGAGCGTCGCGTGCGAGGATTGCACCAGCGCCGCCGCGATGATGGCGACCGCGAGCACGGCGGAGACCTTCGGCCAGCCGCGCGCCGCCGCCGTGCGGGGCGCCGGCTCCACCTCGTCCAGCGCCAGCGCGGCCAGCGCCGCCATCAGGCTGCCCGCCACGATGAACCACACCACGGCATCCCCGGGCAGGCCGCCGAGCAGGAAGCCGCCGGCAAAATTGCCGACGATGAAGGACAGCGATCCCCACACCCGAACCCGGCCGTAATCCACTAGCCCCTCCGCGCGCCGCGCGACCGTATAGGCGTCGAGCACCGGCAGGCTGGGTTGCCAGAAGCTCGCCGCCACCGCGAGCGCCACCAGCATGAGAGCGGCGCTCGGCGCCAGCGCGACGGCGCAGAAGGCCAGAGCCGTCATCAGCGCGTAGACGATGAGCGTCGCCCGCGGCCGCCCGCTGCGATCGGCCGCCAGCCCGCCGAGCGGCATGGTGAACAGCCGCACGCCGAACGGCACCGCCAGCGCATAGGCGATCATCGCCGCGTCGAAACCGCGCCCCTCCAGCCAGACCGGAAAGAACGGCAGATAGATGCCGATGCCGAAGAACAGCCCGGCATAGGCGAGCGAGATGGCATGGCGGGGGGCGAGGACGGGCACGGCGGCGACGCTGCGGGGCTGGAGGTCGGTGCGCCGCTTCGATAGCAGCCCCGCTCGCCCACGGCGAGCCGCCAGAGCCCCTATCCATCAGGCAGAACAACCCGATCGGAAAGAAAGGGCTCTCGATTCAACAAGCTGGAGCGTTTTCGAACCGCGAAAGTGGATCACCTTTCGCGCAAAACGCTCCGGCTCACCACCAGGCGTGGAAATGATGCACCGGCCCGTGGCCATGGCCGATGGTGAGCCCGTCCGCCGCCTCGATCGCCAGCGTGAGATAGGCCTTGGCGCCGCTCACCGCCGCCCGCAGGCTCTGCCCCCGCGCGAGGCCGGCGGCGATGGCGGAGGAGAGCGTGCAGCCGGTGCCATGGGTGTTCTGCGTGGCCACACGCGGCGCCGAGAGTTCAAGGAAGCCCTCATCGTCGAGCAGCACGTCGATGCTCGAAGGCCCCTCCCCATGCCCGCCCTTGATAAGCACCGCGCGCGGCCCGAAGGCGCGCAGCGCGCTCGCCTGCCGGCGCATCGCCTCAAGGCTGGTCGCCGGCGCCTCGTCCAGCAGCGCGGCCGCCTCCGGCAGGTTCGGGGTGATCAGCAGGGCCCGTCGCAGCAGGCGCGCGCGCAGCTGCTCGATCGCCTCCGGCACGAGCAGCCGATCGCCGGAGGCCGCCACCATCACGGGATCGAGCACCACGGTGGACAGCCCGTGCCGGTCGAGCCCCTCCGCCACCACCTCGATGACCTCGGGGCGGGACAGCATGCCGATCTTCACGGCGTTCACCGCGAGATCGGCGAACACCGCGTCCATCTGCGCGGCGATGAAGGCGGGCGGCACGTCCTGGATGCCGCTGACGCCGCGTGTATTTTGCGCGGTCAGGGCGGTGATCACCGAGGCGCCATAGACGCCGAGGGCGGAAAAGGTCTTGAGATCCGCCTGGATACCGGCGCCGCCGCCGGAATCCGAGCCCGCAATGGTCACCGCAATCGCCGTGGATGCCGCCATTCTCTTCGCCTCCCTGGCCGGCGAGAGCGGGCGCGTTCTCCGCCGGACGTGGCTGGCCCGGCGCGCGCGACCCGTTTCCTCCGCCGGCATGACCCGGATCAGGTTCGTGGGTTGGCTCGTCGCCTCTCAGCCTTGCGGCACCCCAACGTGATCGACAGCATGGGGAATAGGCGATGCGCGACGCGCTTTCAAGGCAGCGCGTGCCGCCACACCCGAAGCGGGGGTTGCGCGCGTGCGCCGGTTCTGGTCCTTTGGCGCTCCCGTCCCGTGCCCGGAAGGCCAGACATGGTCCCCTTCTTCGTCCAGATCAAATGCCAGCTCGGCCGCTCGTATGAGGTGGCCAACGCCCTCGCCGATGCCGAGATCGCCTCGGAAATCTACTCGACCGCCGGCGAGTTCGACCTTCTGGTCAAGTTCTACGTGCCCGAGAGCACCGATATCGGCCATTTCGTGAACGAGAAGGTGCAGCAGATCGCCGGCATCCAGGACACCCGCACCATCATCACCTTCAAGGCATTCTGACCGCGCGCCCGTTCCGCGCTCAGGCGGAAGGCCCCGGCGGCGTGATGGCGGCCTCCTCCAGCCGCCGCTCGATGCCTGAACGGCGCTCGCGCCAGATGACGAACAGGCCGGCGCCGATGACGATGGCGGCGCCGAGCAGCACCAGCAGCGGCGGCACCTCGGAAAACAGCGCGAAGCCGAGCAGAAGCGACCACAGCATCGCCGAATAGGTGAAGGGCGCGACAACGGAAGCCGGCGCCCAGCGATAGCTCTCGGTCAGCAGGATCTGCGCGATGCCGCCCAGGATGCCGATGGCCAGCAGCATGATCGCCTCGCGCGGGCTCGGCACCACCCAGCCCCACGCCGCCGTGGCAAGGCCCGCGACCGCCGCCAGCGCCTGGAAATAGAACACGATCGCGGCCGTGGTCTCCGTGCCGGTGAGGCGGCGCACCTGGATCATCGCCCCGGCGGTGAAGCCGGCCGCCGCCAGCGCCATGATGGCCCCCAGCTTGTGCTCGACCGTGTCGAAATTGCCGGTGAGGTGCGGCCAGAGCATCACCACCACGCCGCACAGGCCGATCAGCACCGCGATCCAGCGATAGATCTGCACCCGCTCGCCCAGCACCAGCGCCGCGAGCACCACGGTGAGCAGCGGCGCGGTGAAGCCGATCGCCGTGGCGTCCGCCAGCGGGATGCGGGCGAGCGCCGAGAAGCTGAGGATCATCGACACCACCCCGATGGTGCCGCGCACGATATGCCCCACCGGATGGGCCGTGCGCACCGCCGCGCTGATCTCTCCGCGCCATGTCAGCATGGCCAGCAGCGGAAACAGCGCGAAAAACGAGCGCGCGAAGACCACCTCGCCGGTCGGAACATGTTCCGAGACCATGCGCACCATGGCGGACATGATGGTGAAGAGGAACGTCGCGCCGATCTGCAGCGCGATGCCCTTGAGCGCGTTCATGCGCGCCTTGGATCATGAGTCTGGCCCGCCCGCAAGCCGGCCGGGTGCTCAATTGCACGGCAGGGATCGCCCCGCGCCGCCGCCTCAGGGGAAGGGGTTGCCCCCCGCCAGCGCTATGCCGCCGAACACGGTGGCGATCGCGACGACAAGGCACCCCACCGCCCGCGCCACCGACCCCGGCGTGGCTGGGTCGCGGTCGGCGAAGGTGCCGCGCGGCTTGCGTCCGGTGATCATCGCGGCGATGAGGTTGTCGCTGCCCAGAAACGAGTGCGCCAGGTTGGCGGCGACATGCAGCCCGAGCAGTAGCAGCAGGATCGGATAGATCTGCTGGTGCCAGGCGGAGGCGCGCGCCATGGTCTCGTCGCTGACGACATTGGTCAGCGGCGCGTAGACTGCGATGTCATCGGTGGTGAACAGCCCCGTCAGCGCCTGCGCGCCGACCACCCCGAGCAGGGCGATCACCATCCACCCGCCGGCGGGATTGTGGCCGAGGAAATGCGGCGGCCGGCCCCGCAGCATCGCCACCCCATAGGACAGCACCGCCCCCGGCCCGCGCAGGAAGCGGGAGAACCGCGCCGTACTGCCGCCGACGAGTCCCCACAGCACGCGGAAGACCAGCACGACGAGAATGGCGAGGCCGTTCCACTGGTGCCAGACCAGAGCGCCATCGCCGCAGTAGCGGCTGGCAAAGGCCAGCCCCACCAGAACCGCGAGCAGCCATTTGGCGATGCGGGTCGGCAGATCCCAGGCCAGCACGGTGGCGGGCGGCGTCGTGGCCGCGCTGCGGGAGAGCGGTGCGTCCACGAGACTCAGCTCTTCTTGCGGAAACTGTCGTGGCAGGTGCCGCAGGTGCGGATCACGCCCGGAAAGATCGCCTTGAAGCTGGCCTCGTCGGTAATGGCTGCCCGCGCGGCCGTGGCATCGGCGGCGAACTTGTCGAACAGGCCGTCAAACTCCGCCTTCTTCTGCCAGATCGACGGCAGGGCCTCGGTCTCGCCCCCGCCCGAACCTTCCGGGAACAGTGGCACGAGCGCCTTGGCATTCCTGGCATAGACGTCGAGCGCGGATTGCACGGCCGCCAGGTCGAAAGGGGTGCCGCCGCGCAGCATGCCGCCGACGGGGCGGGTGGCGCGGCCGAATTCCTTCATCAGCGCCTCGCGCTGGGCGATGACGTCGGATTGGGCCATGACGGCGGTTGCGGCAAGGGCGGAAGCAAAGGCGGCAAAGACGGCAAGGCGAAGGCGCATCAAAACTCCCCACGGCATCGGGGCGATGGCCGCCCCTGCGCCACCTTGCTGGCACCTTGGAGGCGGTACAATCGGCGATGCAGCGATCTCAAACGTTTGTGAAGCGGATATTACCTTACGGAATATCGGCTGCCCTGTAGCGTACCCATGGTGGTTTCCCCGATTTGCGATACCGCCGGATGACTTAAGGTCACACGAATCCAAACCGCCCATAAGGGGAGAGACGTCACGCCATGGCTATCCGAACCGTTCTCCTTCACGCCTCCGCCGATAGCGGATTCAACGACCGGCTGAGCTTTGCGGTCGCCTTCGCCCGCCAGTTCGGGGCCTCCGTCACGGCGCTTTACACTCTTTATCCCACCGGCGTTCCGCGCGTGGGGCGCGCCCTCTCGATCTATGTCAACGAACTCGTCCGCGAGGCGAAGGAGAAGGAGGCCCCGCTCAAGGCCCGGTTCGACGAGGCGCTCGCAGCCGCCGGCGTTTCCGGCGCCTGGGAGAGGATCGAGGGCGACGTGGCGAGCGCGCTGCGCGACGCCGTGACCTTCGCCGATGTCACCGTGGTGAGCGAAACCCGCTACGGCACGGTGGATGACGAACTGGCTGCCACCCTGCCCGAGCATCTCGCCCTCGCCTCCAACGGCCCGGTGATCGTGGTGCCGACCGGCAAGCCGGTGCCCGCCCGCATCGGCAGGGTCGTGGTGGCGTGGAAGCCCTCCCGTGAGGCCGGGCATGCGGTGCGCTTCGCATTGCCGGTGCTCGCCGGTGCCGACGCGGTGGAAGTGCTGACCATCGCCGAGGGCTCGGAGAAGGCGGCCGCCTCGGGCGCGCGCCTGACGGCGTACCTCGCCTCGCATGGGGTCAAGGCCACGCATAAACACCTGTCCGAGGTGAATGCAGCCGCCGGCATCGTCGCGGAAGTCGACGCGTTCGGTGCGAATCTCCTTGTCCTCGGCGCCTATAGTCGCTCGCGCCTTGCCGAACTGGTGCTGGGTGGCGTGACCGCCTCGCTGCTGGACAATCCGCCGGTGCCGCTCCTCATCGCGCACTGACGTATCCCCCTGGATCTGCCCGGCCGGCCTCCCCCGAGGCCGGCCTTGTCATAGGTGCCCGCGAGGGAGACGGTCCGCAGCGCCTGCCCGGCAGGGGCCCGGTGTCGTGCAGATCTGGCACAACCTGCCGGAGCGTTGGATGCCGCCTCGGCGGCTGTCGCGCGATTTCGGCGGGGCCGGCGGCATCGGCGCTAGTATTCACATGCTATTCGTGTGACGCTGCACTGCAGCATCGTCATAAAACGGTGATGCGAGTCGGGCTTATCTCGCGCCTATAAACCCATCGATGAACCCTTTGCGGTCTGACGGGGAGGGCTTCCGCGGTGAACGACACGACTGAGGAGCGCCGCTATCGCTCCCTCTTTCTTTCCGATGTCCATCTCGGAACCAAGGGCTGCCAGGCCGAGCTGCTGCTCGATTTTCTGCGCTACCACGACGCCGAGACCATTTATCTGGTCGGCGACATCGTGGATGGCTGGCGCATGCGCTCCGGCTGGTACTGGCCGCAATCGCATAATGACGTGGTGCAGAAGCTGCTGCGCAAGGGCCGCAAGGGCGCGCGCATCGTCTATCTCCCCGGCAATCACGACGAATTCCTGCGCGACTATTACGGCACCCATTTCGGTGGCATCGAGGTGGTCGAGACCGCGATCCACGAGGCCGCCGATGGGCGGCGTTATCTCGTCATCCATGGCGACGTGTTCGACGTGGTGGTGCGCCACGCCAAATGGCTCGCCTTCCTGGGCGATGGCGCCTACACCGCCGCGCTGGGCGTGAACACCTATCTCAACTATATCCGCCGCAAACTCGGCTTTCCCTACTGGTCGCTCAGCCAGTGGGCGAAGATGAAGGTGAAGAACGCGGTCAACTTCATCGGCCGCTTCGAGGAAGCCGTGGCGACCGAGGCGCGTCGCCACAAGGTCGATGGCGTCATCTGCGGCCATATCCACCACGCGGTGATGCACAAGAGCTACGGCGTGGACTACGTCAATTGCGGCGACTGGGTCGAAAGCTGCACGGCCATCGTCGAGCATGCCGACGGGCGCCTCGAACTCATCGACTGGGCGCGGCAGGCGCGTGAGCGGCTGAAGACCCCGCTGCTCCTCGAAAGGCCCAAGGTGGCCGCGTGATGCGGATCCTGATCGTCACCGACGCCTGGACCCCGCAGGTCAACGGCGTCGTGCGCTCGCTGCAGAACACGGCGCGGGAAGCGCGGACGCTGGGCGCCCATATCGATTTCCTCACCCCTGGGGATTTCCGCACCGTGCCGATGCCGACCTATCCCGAGATCCGGCTCGCCCTCGCGACGCCTTCCATGGTGGGCCGCCGGATGGACGAGATCGGCGCGGATTTCGTGCACATCGCCACCGAGGGGCCGCTCGGCATCATGGCCCGGCGCATCTGCCTGAAGCGCGGGCGGGTGTTCACCACCAGCTACCACACCCGCTTTCCGGAATATCTGGCCGCCCGCGCACCCGTGCCGCAGGCGCTGTCCTATGCGTGGCTGCGCCGCTTTCACAATGCCGGCGCGGGCGTGATGATTTCCACCCCGACGCTGGATGCCGAACTGCGCGGGCGCGGCTTCCACAACATCATGCGCTGGTCGCGCGGGGTGGATGCCACGCTGTTCCGCCCGCGAGAGCGCGCGGACATGGATGCGTTGGTGCGCGACCTGCCCCGCCCGATCTTCCTGTCAGTCGGGCGCGTCGCGGTGGAAAAGAACATCGCCGCCTTCCTGGCGCTCGATCTGCCCGGCTCCAAGGTCGTGGTCGGCGAAGGCCCCGCGCGCGCCGAGCTGGAAGCGCGGTATCCGGCCGTGCATTTCGTCGGCCTGAAGCAGGGCGAGGAACTGGCGCGGGTCTATGCGGCCGCGGATGTCTTCGTGTTCCCCAGCCTTACCGACACGTTCGGCATCGTGCTGCTGGAAGCGCTGGCGAGCGGCCTGCCGGTCGCCGCCTTCCCGGTGACCGGGCCGATGGATGTGATCGGCGACGCGCCGGCCGACGCGCCGGTCGGTGTGCTGGACAACGACCTGCGACGTGCCGCGCTCGCCGCAGTGGATCTCGATCGCGGTACCGCGCGCGCCTATGCCCAGCGCTATAGCTGGCGCGCCTGCACGGAGCAGTTCCTCACCAATATCGAGACCGCGCAGGCGCGCTCGCAGCCGCCCCGGCAAGCGGCCGGCTGACGGCTGCGATCATCGTCTGCGCCGGTCTCAGGCGATGCCGAGGCAGCGCGCGAACACACGGGCGTCGACATTGCCGCCCGACAGCACGATGGCGCCCACCTTGTCCTTGAGGTCGAGCTTGCCCGCGAGCACGGCGGCCAGCGCGACCGCCCCGCCCGGTTCCACCACGATCTTCAGTTCCTCGAACGCGAAGGCGACCGCGCGCGCCACTTCCTCATCGGTGGCCGAGACCCCCTCGCCCACCATGCGCGAGGTGATCTCGAAGGTCAGCTTGCCCGGCGTCGCCGCCAGCAGCGCATCGCAGATCGAGCCGGACACCTGGTTGTTGCGCTCGCGCCCGCCGGAGCGGAACGAACGGGCATGGTCGTCGAAGCCGGCCGGCTCCGCCGTCATCACCCGCGCTTCCGGGAAGCGGTCCTTCACCGCCAGCGCGATGCCCGAAACGAGCCCGCCACCCGAGGCATTGGCAACCACGATATCGGGGGCGAGGCCAAGCGCGGCGAGGTCCTGGGCGATTTCCAGTCCGACCGTGCCCTGCCCGGCAATGATGTAGAAATCGTCATAGGGCGGCACGAACACCGCGCCGCGCTCGCGCGCTATGGCGCCGGCAATGGCGTCGCGGTCATCCGTCTCGCGGTCATACTCGACCACCTCACCGCCAAAGGCGATGGTGCGGGCGCGCTTCACCGCCGGCGCGTCCTTCGGCATCACGATCACCGAGCGCATGCCCATCAGCGTCGCGGCCGCCGCGACGCCCTGCGCGTGATTGCCGGAGGAACAGGCCACCACGCCCCCGGCGCGCTGGTCCGGCGGAATGCGCGAGATGCGGTTATAGGCGCCGCGAAACTTGAAGGATCCTGTGCGCTGCAGCGGCTCCGGCTTCAGGAACACCCGCCCGCCCGTCAGTTCGTTGAGCTTGGCAGAGGTGATCAGCGGCGTGCGTACCGCCACGGGGGCCAGCCGCTCGGCGGCGGAGGCGATGTCGTCGATGGTCGGGAGAGCGTTGGTCTGCATCATTGGCAAACTCTAGTGCGGCCGCGCGCGGCGCGCATCCATTATCCGATGGGGGCGGCTTTAGCCGTGAATCGGCAGGCCTGCCGCCCCTGTCATGCTTGCGCCGTCGCCTTCCGGCAACCTAAATTCCGACTTTGGTTCGGTTGGAGACGCCATGTCGGGACGCACGCGCAGCCTGGATCGCAACGGCATGGAAGCCGGAGCGCAGGCCATTACCGGACAGCTCGGCCGCACCATCCAGCGGCTGCGCAAAGCCTATAATCTCTCGCTGTCCGAGCTTTCCGAACAGTCGGGCGTGGCGAAGTCGATCATCAGCCAGATCGAGCGCAACGAGACCAATCCGACGCTGGCCACCGTCTGGCGCCTGTCGCAGGCGCTCGACATGTCGATCGACCGCTTCATGTCGGCGACCGATGACGAGCCCTTCGTCGAGCACCTCACCCGCGCCGACACGCCGATCCTGCTCTCGGAGGATGGCAAGTGCCGCCTCACCATTACCGGCTGGATCAAGACGGTGGAATGGCTGCAATGGTTCGACTTCCTCGCCGAACCCGGCGGCGAGCTGATTTCCGATGGCCATCAGCGCGGCTCGGTGGAATGCCTGTCCGTGCTGTCCGGCGAGTTGCAGGTGGAATGCGGCGACGTGACCGAGACCGCCCGCGCCGGTGAAACTCTGCGCTACCGCTGCGACCGGCGCCATGTCATCCGCAATCTCGGCAGTACCCCGGCGCACGCGACCATGGTGTGCCTGTTGAAGGCGGCCGTGCTGGACTGAGGTCCCTCGCCTCCCCGCGCCCATAAAGAAGGCGCCCCGCGAGGGGCGCCTTGGGTGGGGTCGTTTGGTTTGTCGGGGGATGGCCGCGCCCGGCGGCCATCCGCTCAGTGCGAAGAGCCGGCCACGCGCGCCCGCTCCCGCCGGCGTTCGCCGAAGCCGGCGATCCAGCGGCTCACCACGTAGAAGGTGGGCGTGAAGAGCAGGCCGAAAATGGTCACGCCGATCATGCCGGAGAACACCGCCGTGCCCAGCGCCTGGCGCAGTTCCGAACCCGCTCCCGTCGCCCGCACCAGCGGCACCACGCCGAGGATGAAGGCGAACGAGGTCATGATGATCGGCCGCAGGCGAAGCTGCGCGGCATGCGTCGCCGCCATGAAGCGGTTCTCGCCGCGATCCTCCAGCTGCTTGGCGAATTCCACGATCAGGATCGCGTTCTTCGCCGCCAGGCCGATCAGCACGATGAAGCCGACCTGACTGAGGATGTTGTTGTCCTGCCCTCGCAACAGAATGCCGGCCACGGCGGCGATCAGGCACATCGGCACGATGAGAATGACCGCCAGCGGCAGGGTCAGGCTCTCATATTGAGCCGCCAGCACGAGGAACACGAACACCACGCCGAGCGCGAAGGCGAAGATCGCCGTGTTGCCCGCGCGCTGCTGCTGGAAGGCCAGCGTCGTCCACTCGAAGGAGAAGCCGTCGGGCAGCGTCTCGGCGGCGATGTTCTGCATGAGCTGGATGGCCTGCCCCTGCGAGATGCCGTTGACGTCGCCGTCGAGTTCCGCCGCCGGGTAGAGATTGTAGCGCGGCACGCGGTAGGGCCCGGAAATGTCGTTCACCTTGGTGAAGGACCCGAGCGGCACGGTCTCGCCCTTGTCGTTCTTCACCCGCAGCCGCAGCAGGTCCTCCGAGGTCAGGCGATAGGGCGCGTCGGCCTGTGCCTGCACGCGGTAGGTGCGGCCGAACAGGTTGAAGTCGTTGACATAGGACGAGCCGATATAGGTCTGAAGCGTCGAGAACACGTCGGCGATGTTGACGCCGAGCAGCTGCGCCTTGGTGCGGTCGATGTCGAGGAAGAGCTGCGGCGTCGAGGTCTCGAACAGCGAGTAGACCTGTTTGAGCCCCGGCGTCTGCGCGGCGCGTCCCATCATGGCATAGACCGCGCCCTGCAGCGCTTCATAGCCGCGCCCGCCGCGATCCTCGATCATCATGCGGTAGCCGCCGGCATTGCCGATGCCGTTCACCGGCGGCGGCATGACGACGATCATGAAGGCTTCCTCGATCGAGGCCAGCTTGCCGAACAGCGCCCCCTGGATCGCCGGGGCCGACTGACCGGGATGCAGCGCCCGTTCATCCGCCGGACCGAGGATGACGAACATCGCGCCGGCATTGGGCGCGTTGGTGAAGGTGGCGCCGGAGAAGCCGACAATGTTCACCACATGCGCCACGCCCGGCTGGGCGAGCGCGATCTTGGCCGCCCGCGTCATCACCTCGTTGGTGCGCGCCAGCGCCGCGCCGCCGGGCAACTGCGCCGCGACAATCAGGTAGCCGCGATCCTGCGCCGGGATGAAGCCCTGCGGGGTCTCGGTGAACAGCTTGAAGCCGCCGGCAAGGATGGCGGCATAAACCAGCAGCACGATGACGGCAAAGCGCACCAGCTTGCCGGTGAGCCAGCCATAGCCGCGCGAGACGGCGTCGAAGCCCTTGTTGAAATAGTGGAAGAAGCCGGTGATCGGCCGCAGGAACCAGGCCGGCTTGTGCTCCGGCCCCTTGTGCGGCTTGAGCAGCAGCGCGCACATCGCGGGCGAGAGGGTGAGCGAGACCAGCAGCGAGATCAGCGTCGAACCGGCGATGGTCAGCGCGAACTGGCGGTAGAACTGGCCGGATATGCCGGTAATGAATGCCGAGGGGATGAACACCGAGGCGAGCACCAGCGAAATCGCCACCAGCGCGCCGCCCACCTCGTCCATCGTCTTGTAGGCGGCATCCCGTGGCGAGAGACCGGTCGAGATATTGTGCTCGACGCTTTCCACCACCACGATGGCGTCGTCCACCACGATGCCGATGGCCAGCACGAGGCCGAACAGCGAGAGGTTGTTCAGCGAGAAGCCGAACAGGCTCATGATGAAGAAGGTGCCGATCAGCGAGACCGGGATCGCGAGGATGGGAATGATCGCCGCGCGCCAGCTCTGCAGGAACAGGATCACCACGATCACGACCAGAATGATCGCCTCGAGGATCGTGTGCTCCACCGCGCGCACCGATTCCGCGATGAACTGCGTGGGATTATACGCGGTGGAATAGGCGACGCCCGCCGGGAAGCTCTTGGCGATGTCCCGTATCGCCGCCTCGATCGCCTGCCCCGTGGCCAGCGCGTTCGAGCCCGGCAGCTGGAAGATGCCCAGCGCTACGGAGGGCTTGGAGTCGAAATAGGAGATCGAGGAATTGTCCTGTGCCTCGATGTCGATGCGCGCCACGTCGCGCAGCCGCACCACGGCGTTGCTGTCCTGGCGCACGACGACATTGCCGAACTCCTCGGGCGTGGACAGGCGTCCGAGCGTGCGCACCGCGACCTGGAAGGCGAGCTGCTTTTCCACGGGTGGCGCGTTCAGCACGCCGGAGGCGACCTGCAGGTTCTGCGCCTGCAGCGCGGCGGTGACGTCGGTGGCGGTGAGGTTCAGCGCCTGCAGCTTCAGCGGATCGAGCCACACCTGCATGGCGTAGTCGCGCGAGCCGAACACGGTGATCGAGCCGACGCCGGGAACGCGCTGGAGCTGATCCTTGATCTGCAGGTTGGCGTAGTTGGAAATGAACAGCGAGTCGCGCGAATCGTCGGGCGAGAACAGGCTGACGACCATCAGGATGTCGGGCGACGACTTCGTCACCGTGACGCCGATCTGCTGCACTTCCTGCGGCAGGCGCGGCGTGGCGGTGGCGACGCGGTTCTGCACCTGAACCTGCGCGATATCGAGGTCGGTGCCGATGTCGAAGGTCACGGCGATGGAGAAGCGCCCGTCGGCCGTGGAGTTGGAGGAGATGTAGAGCATCCCTTCCACGCCGTTGATCTGCTGCTCGATGGGCGAGACGACCGTGTCGGCCACCGTCTCGGCGCTGGCGCCGGGATACTGGCCGCTGACATTGACCACCGGCGGGGCGATGTCGGGATATTGCGCGACGGGCAGCGCGAAGAACGCGACGCCGCCCAGGATCATCACCACGATGGACACGACCGAGGCGAAGATCGGTCGGTCGATGAAGAAGTGCGAGAATTTCATGGCCGAAGCTCCCGCGTTCAGTTGGCGGGCTTGGCGGCGGCGGGGGCAGCCGCAGCGGCCGCTGCCGGCTGATCGGGCTTGCCGATCACCTTGGCGCCCGGGCGGATGCGCATCAGGCCGTTGACCACGATGAGATCATCCTTGCTGATGCCACTCACGATGACCCGCTGGCCGTCATAGACGCGGCCGAGGGTGACGTATTTCATCTGCGGCACCTGCGGCTCGTCGCCGGGCTGCATCACGTAGACGAATTTGCGCGTCTGCTCGGTGCCGATGGCGACATCCGGCACCAGCACCGCCTCATGCGGCGCCGAGGACGGCACCTGGATGCGGCCGAACATGCCCGGCGTGAACACGCCGTCCGGGTTGGCGAACTGCGCGCGGCCGCGGATCGTGCCGGTGGTCTCGCTGATCTGGTTGTCGACGAAGTTCAGCGCGCCCTCATGCGGGAAGCCCTTCTCGTCGATCAGTCCGAGCCGCACCGGGATCGCCTTGCTGGCATCGCCCATGGCCTTCGCCATGCGCTGGTAGCGCAGGTAGGACGCCTCGTCATAGGTGAACTCGAAATAGATCGGATCCAGCGAGGCGATGGTGGCGAGCAGCGTGTTGGTGTTGGCGCCGCCGGCACCACCGGTGACGAGATTGCCGACGGAGACCTTGCGATCACCGATGCGCCCGGTCACGGGCGAGCGCAGGTCGGTGAACTCGACATCGAGCTGGGCGGCGTGCACCGCCGCCTCCGCGGCCGTCACGCTGGCGCGGGCGGTGCGCTCGGTCTGCAGCCGCTGGTCGTAGGCCTGCTTGGAGATGGCGTTGGAGGTCTTGTCGTCGATCAGCGTCTGGGCGCGCTGCAGGTCGGACTGGGCGAAGTCGAGATCGGCCTGCGCCTTCTGCAGATTGGCCTGCGCCTGGTCGAGCGCCACCTGGAAGGGCCGCTTGTCGATGGTGAACAGCAGGTCGCCCTGCTTCACCAGCTGGCCGTCCGTGAAATTGATGCTCTGAAGATAGCCCGAAACGCGCGCATAGACCTGGACGAAGTCGATGGCCGCGAAGCGGCCGACATACTCGTCATAGTCGGTGATCTCGCGGGTAGAGGGCTTGGCCACGGTGACCGGCACAGCCTGCGGCGCCGGCTGCGCCGCCTTCTGTTCGGAACACCCCGCCAGCGCCAGGGCACCAAGCGCGAAAGCAACGAAGGAAAAACGCGGCAACGCGCCTGACATGCGACCATCTCCGAGACAGCGAGGTAAAACTCCGGTCCCGCTCCGAAGTCGTGCGCCGCGTCCCGATCCGCCACGGAAACGACTGGCGATGACCGATTAGCAAATTTTGCTGCAACGCGTAAGCAATAAAACAGAGACCTTACGGGCGCGTCGGGCGGGCTCGCAACAAGCCTTTGAGGTAGCCAGGCCCGATCAGCACACCGGTAAGCCCCACATAGACGGCCCCGCCCGCTGCAATGCACAAGGCCAGCAGGGCGATATCCTGTCCTCGCGTCAGACGGTAAGTC
This sequence comes from Ancylobacter tetraedralis, assembly GCF_014195655.1. Classification (GTDB taxonomy): domain Bacteria; phylum Pseudomonadota; class Alphaproteobacteria; order Rhizobiales; family Xanthobacteraceae; genus Ancylobacter; species Ancylobacter tetraedralis. The sequence goes on along the minus strand of NZ_JACICD010000007.1, from coordinate 13,118 downwards.
AGTATCGGCCCGTAAATGCCGGTTACATACAGCGTGACGGCAATGGCCAGCGCGATCATCGCGAGGCGCGGCAGCACACGCGCCAGCGCGGCATCGCCGCATTCATAGCCCCGCCGGTGCGCCAGGAATGCCAGCACGAGCACCGTGATCCAGCCGCCGGCCGAGGTCGCCAGCGCCAGCCCGACCTGTTGCAGATCGTGCATCAGCCAGATCTTGAGCGCGATATTGACCGCCGCCGCGCCAAGCGTCGCCATGACCGGGGTGCGCGTGTCGCCCCGTGCATAGAAGGGCGACATGAAGGCGCGCATCACGACGAAGGGCAACAGCCCGATACCATAGGCGGCCAGCGTCGCCCCGGCCGCGGTCGCCGCCTCGTCCGTGAACGCGCCGCGCAGGAACAGGCCGCGCATGATGATCTCGGGGATGACCAGTGCGGCGGCGAGGAAGGGCAGAACCAGCAGAATGGTCAGTTCGATGGCGCGGGCCTGCGCATGGCGGGCGCCATCGACATCGCCGGCGGCGATGCGCTTGGACATTTCCGGCAGCAGCACGATGCCCGCCGCGATGCCCACCACGCCGATCGGCAGCTGGTTGATCCGGTCGGCATAGAACAGCGCCGCGATCGCCCCCTGCGGCAGATAGGAGGCGATAATGGTATCGGCGAAGATGGCCAGCTGCGTGCCCGCCGAACCGATGATCGCCGGCCCCAGCGCAAGGAGGAAACGGCGCATTTCCGGATCGAGCCGCGGCCGGCCGAAGCGCAGGCCGAGCCCGTGCGTCTGCGCATCCCACACCAGCAGGCCGAGCTGGAGAAATCCCGAGATCAGCACGCCCCATGCCGCCGCATCCCCGGCGCTGGGAAACAGGCCGACCGCGCTCAGCGTCCCGACCATGGCGACATTCAGCAGAATGGACGCGGCCGCCGCCGCCCAGAAGCGGTCATTGGCATTGAGCACCCCGCCGACCAGCGTCACCACCGCGATCAGCCCGAGATAAGGGAAGGTGATGCGGGTGAAATCGACCGTGAGCGCGAAACGTTCGGGATCGTCCACCAATCCGGGCGCGAGGATGCGCACCACCCAGTCGGTCGCCACCAGCGCCAAAGCGAGGATCGCCAGTTGCACGAGGACGACGGCGGTGAGGATGCCATCGGCGAAGCGCCGCGCATTCGCCTCGCCCTCGACGGTCTTCACTCGCGCATAGGCGGGCACGAAGGCGGTATTGAACGCCCCCTCGGCGAAGATCGAGCGAAAATGGTTCGGCAGGCGGAACGCGATGTAGAACGCATCCGCCACCGGCCCGGCGCCGAGGATGGCCGCCATGACGATGTCGCGCACGAAGCCGGTCAGCCGCGAGAGCAGCGTCCAGCCACCGACGGAGAAGATGCTGCGAATCATGAAAGGCCCGGCCACGCTGTGAGGTGGCGGAACCTAACGGAGCCCACCCTCGCCCGCCAGCGGGTCTGGAAAGCTCACATCCTCGTAAATCTCGCCCATGGCCAGTTCGGCGCGGATGCCGGGAAGACCGACGACGCCCGCCAGCCCCTCCACCGCCGCCAGCTCCCACCCATCGCCGGGTGCCCGCCAGCACAGCAGCACGCTCGGCACATCCGGCTCGACCAGCAGGATATAGGCGAGCGCGGGCAGTGCCTTGTATTCTTCGAGCTTGCGACCAAGGTCGGTCTGCCGCGTCGAGGGCGAGAGCACCTCGACGACAAGACGCGGCGAACTCGCCTCATAGGCGGTGTCCAGCCGGACGCCGCAATCGACCAGAGCATCGGGTCACCGAATATTGCCCGACAGAGTGACGACAGCGATATCGGCCGTATTCGCGCGACAGGGCGACCCGCGCAGTTTTTGACGTAGGGCGGCCAACACGTTCAGCGTGATTGCGTCATGGCGCTGACTGGCGCCCTTCATCACCTTGAGCGGGAAACCGTCCACCAATTCATAGCGGACGCCTTCCTCTCCCGGCCAGCGATAGAACTCTTCCGGCGTCATGCGCTTCAGTACGGGCGGGGCCATCGACCGGCTCCTGGAGGGTTCCGGTTCATCGTACCAAAAATGCAGGGGGGAAGAGCTATTTCCCCAGCGCGCGCCGCACCGCCGCGATCACCCGGTCCTGGCTCGCCTCGTCGAGATAGGCGTGCATGGGCAGGCTGATCACCTCGCCCGACAGGCGTTCGGAAACCGGCAGACCGTTGCCGGCGGAGGGATAGTGCGCATAGGCCGGCTGGCGGTGCATCGGGATGCGGTAATAGACCGCCGTCGGCACGCCTTCCTTCTGCAGCGCCGCACCGAGAGCGTCGCGCACACCTTCCGGCAGGCGGATCGTGTACTGCGCCCAGATCGAGGTCGCGCGCGGATCCACCGACGGGACGATGGCAACATCGGCCAGCGCCTCGTTGTAGCGCGCGGCCACGCGCTGGCGAGCGATGATCTCGTCCTCGAAAATGCTGAGCTTCTCCAGCAGGATAGCGGCCTGGATCGTATCCAGTCGGCCGGTCATGCCGATGCGCACGTTCTCGTATTTGTCGACGCCCTGGCCATGCTCGCGCACACTCTTGAGCACCGGCACGAGGTCGTCGTCCTCGGTGAAAACCGCGCCGCCATCGCCGAAGCAGCCAAGCGGCTTGGCCGGGAAGAAGCTGGTGGCCGTCGCATCGCCGAAGGATCCGGTGCGCTTGCCGTTCCAGGTGGCGCCGAATCCCTGTGCGGTGTCGCACAGGATTTTCAGCCCGTGTTCCCGCGCGATCGCCTCGATGGCGTCGAGATCGGCCGGCTGGCCGAACAGGTCGACCGGGATCACCACTTTCGGGGTCAGGCCCTTTTCCTTCGCCACCGTGATCGCCGCCTCGAGGCTGCGCGGGTCCATGTTGAAGGTATCTTCAAGCACGTCGACGAAGACCGGCGTGGCACCGACCCAGGGCACCACCTCGGCGGTGGCGCAGAAGGTGAAGGAGGGGCAGAACACCGCATCCCCGGCCTTCACGCCCCAGGCCATGAGCAGCATGGCCAGCGCATCCGTGCCGCTGGAGCAGGAAATGGCATGCTTGGCGCCAGCGAAGGCGGCGAGCTTGGTCTCCAGCTCGGTCACTTCCGGGCCGTTCACGAAGCGGCAATGGTTCAGCACCCGCGTCACCGCCTCGTCGATGCGCGAGCCGAGCCGGGCGCGCTGAGAGGCGACATCGATGAAGGGAATCGGCGCGAGGGACACGGGGGCGCTCTCGGTCTTCACATGCGTGTTCATGTCGGTTCCTCGCTCAGCCGGCAGCGACCACGCGCAGCGGCGTGGGGTCGGCGACCGATTTCGCAGTCGGGAAGTTTTCCAGGCATCGAATGGCGGTGGCGATGGCGGCGACGCCATCCTCGCCGGACACCGCCGGCCCGCGCTCGCCACGCACCGCTTCCAGGAAGCGGGTCAGTTCCACGCGCAGTGGCTCGGCATAGGCGACGGGAAGATGGCGCATCGAATAGCTGCCATCGGGCTTGTAGTCGAAGCACTCCGTGACCTGCCGGGTCAAGAGGTCGCCGATGACATACTTGTTGCGCGTGGCCACATGCACGGTGCGCGCCTTGAACGGCGTCAGCCAGTTGGTGTTGATATGCGCCAGCACACCGTTGGCGGTGCGGAACTGCAGCAGCGCGATATCCTCGCGGTCCGCCACCGCCGCCTTCACCTGCGGCTGGATCTCGGCGATCTGCGATCCCGTGAAATGGCAGATCAGGTCGATGTCGTGCACGGCGAGGTCGATCACCACGCCGACATTCGACATGCGCGGGGGAAACGGCCCGACGCGGGTAATGCCGATGGAGAGGATTTCCTCGCCACGAATGGCGTTCTTGATCGCCTCGACCGCCGGGTTGAAGCGCTCCACATGGCCGACCATCAGGGCGACGCCCTGCCGCTCGGCGGCGTCGACAATGGCCCGCGCCTCCGCCACGGTTGGCGCGATCGGCTTTTCCACCAGCACATGCTTGCCCGCGGCGATGGCGGCAATCGCGACATCGTGGTGCAGATGGGTGGGCGCCGCCACGACCAGAGCATCCACGCCGAGGGCGAACAGCTCGTCCACATCCGCCACAGCCGGGCAGCCCAGCATCGCCGCGACCTTGCCGCGCTGGACCACATCGGGGTCGGCGATGCCGGCGAGCTGCGCGCCGGGAAGGTCGTTCAGCACACGCGCATGGTTGTAACCCATGACGCCGACACCGACGACGCCGATGCGAATGGGAGCGCTCGTCGCAGCCTCGCCTTGAGCCATGAATCGTTTCCTTGAGTGGGTAATTTACCGTGACCGGGGTCTAACACGCGGTCCGGAGGGAGGCGAGCGCGGGCGGCGCATTCACCGCCGACGTCGCTTCAATAAATGATTCAAGATGTTACGGCGAAACCGCTCATTCCGGCGCGGCGTCGGCCTGCTGGAGTGACTTCTGGTCGACGTAACTCCTGTAGACGTAGCCGCGCTTGCCCTCGACGATCACTTCGCACCAGCTGGTGCAGCCCACCAGTTCCACCTTCTGGCCCGCCGGCAGGTTCGAGATCACCGAAGCGTTTCGCTTCGGCGCGGTACGCATGGAGACGGACGAGCGCAGTGCCACCACGCCAACCGGATCGCCGCCAAAAGCGGATTGAGAGTCGGCCGCGTCGCCGGATACATCCGGCTCTTCGCCCGCGGCATCCGCCGGCGCGCCAGCCGCCGCCGCGACCGTCTCGGCCGGCTTCGCGGCAGGCTTGGCAGCGGCGTGCTTGACCGGGGCGGGAGGGGGAACGGGCGCGCGCTTGGGCGGCGCGGCGATCGTGGCGGCGTCCGCTGGCTCGCTCGCCGCGCCGGCAATGTTGGCCCCGCCGGGGGCGAAGGCGGTCACGCTGGCCGGTAATTCGGGAAGATCCGAGGAATTGAACACCGGCCGGGCATTGCGCAGCATCGGTTTCTGCACGGAGGCAAGAGCATCGGCGGCGCTCTCCGCATCGGTCTCGGGCTCATATTCCGGCTCGACATCCGGTGCGGCAGCCACCGCCGTCATAGCGGGCTCGGGTTTCGGCTCGGCCGGCGGCGACACCGGATCGAAAGCGGCGACCGCCGGGCTGATCAGGCTGGCCCCGCTGGAAGGGGCGACGCTGGCGATGGCGGCATTGCCGATCGCGTCGGCGGCGACTTTCGTCTCGTCTCGCCCAACCACCGATTGAAGCGCGACGGCACCGCCGCCGACGACCACCATGCATGCCACCAGCACACCCACGCGCTGCCAGGTGATAGCCTCGCTCGAATTGGCGCTGCGACGCCGACGGGCCGGTACGTCGCAATCGCTCCGGCGGGCGGCGCCGAAGCCGCGCCGACGCGGCTCCAACGCTTCGGACAGGGCAGCGGCGGGGGCGGCACGCGGGGCCGACGGGGCGGCACGGGGGGCCGGCGCTACCGGCGGATGGGCTTCCGCCGGCCGCGGCTCGGGCGCGCGCAATTCCTCGACGACGCGCGGGGCCGGCTCGGTGATTCGCGCGGCGGGCGCCACGACGGGCGCGGCCTCGGCGGCGGGGCGGGCCGGGAACATGTCTTTCACGTCGCCCAGCGCGGCAATCCGGCTGCGCAACTCCGAATAGGCCATCGGTGCGGGGCGCTCGCTCGGTGCGTAACGACGCGGCGGCTGGGCAGCCGGCCGGGCCGGAACGGGTTCAGCGGCCAGCGCGGGCGCGGGCTCTGCCGGAGCAGAATGTGCGGAGAGGGCTTGCGGTTCGCCGCTCTCCGGCGCGGGCGGCTCTGCGGCGGGCTCGGTGGAGCGGGAAACCTTCTCCTGCTCGAGAGAGTTCAAAATGGCCCGGAAATCGCTGACAAGCGATGACGAAAGACCCTGACCGCGCGGCTCCTGCGACGACATCGACATGGCGCTGATCACTCTACCGGCGTTTCGGAAAAAACGATTGGGCAGAAACGCATACGCTTCGCCTGGAAGGTCTCGGCCTCGGATCGGGCTGCCGACCGCTGACGCATCGCTGCGCCGAAGATCGCCCTCTCGGTCACGCGCGGATCAACACTTCGCATGCGTTACTTTCCGGTTCTGGGACGGGCCGCATCGGAACCCCTCACCAATACTCACCTTGCTGACTCGCACGCTCCGAACACCACACTAACGGCAGATCCGGGCTTGATGCAAGAAAGCCACAACACTGATTTTTCAAATTGGCCACCGATTGCGGCAACTATGGGCCCGATTGCACAACCTCCGCCTGGTATTTATCGGGTTACCTCCCGTTTAAGGTGTTATTCACACCGTCTGGGCGCGGGCGTTCTGCGGCGACGCCTCGAAAACCCGTTGATAGCGGGCGATTTCGTCGGCCGGTCCCATGGCCTTGGTCGGATTGTCAGAAAGTTTCACCGTCGGGCGTCCGTCGGCGGAAATCACCTTGCAGACGATGGAGATGGGATCGAGCCGGCCTTCCGGCGCGAAGCCGCGGAAATCATTGGTCAGCAGCGTTCCCCAGCCGAATCCCATGCGCATGCGGCCGTCGAAATGGCGATAGATTCGCTCGATGTCGCCAATGTCGAGTGCATCGGAAAAGATCGCCAGCTTGCGCGTCGGGTCCTGCCCGCGGGCCCGCCACCAGGCGATCGCCTCCTCGCCACCCTCGATCGGTTCCTTGCTGTCGATGCGGATTCCGGTCCATCCGGCGACCCAGTCGGGCGCGTGGGCGAGAAAATGCGAGGTGCCGAATGTGTCGGGCAGGATGACGCGCAGATTGCCCTCATAGTCCTTCTGCCAGTCGGACAGCACCTTGTAGGGTGATTCGGCCAGATCGGCGTCCGAATCGGCCAGCGCGCCATAGACCATCGGCAGCTCATGGGCATTGGTGCCGGTCGCCTCCACCTCGCGGCGCAGCGCGATGAGGCAGTTGGACGTGCCCATGAAGCGCTCGCCCAATCCCTCCATCATCGCCTGCACGCACCAGTCCTGCCACAGGAAGCCGTGGCGGCGGCGGGTGCCGAAATCGGCGACATTCACCTCGCCGAGCCTTTTCAGCCGCTCGACCTTCTCCCACACCCGCGTCATCGCCCGGGCATAGAGCACCTGCAGTTCGAACCGGCCCATGCTGCGCAGCACGGCACGCGAGCGCAGCTCGTTGATGATGGCGAGCGCCGGGATTTCCCACAGCGTGGTCTCGATCCACGGCCCCTCGAAGGTGAGCTCGTACTGCCCCTCACGCCGTTCCAGATGATAGGCGGGAAAGCGGAAGCGCTCGAACCAGGCGATGAAGTCCGGCGAGAACATCTGCCGCTTGCCGTAGAACATGTTGCCGCGCAGCCAGGTGGATTCCCCGCGCGTCAGCGTCAGCGAGCGCACATGGTCGAGCTGCTCGCGCAACTCGCCCTCGTCGACGAAATCGGCGATGCGCACGGTCTGCGTGCGGTTGATGATGCCGAATGTGACGCGGGTATTGAAGTGGCGCCGGTAAATGGTCTGCGCCATCAGCAGCTTGTAGAAATCCGTATCGAGCACCGAACGCACGATCGGGTCGATCTTCCACGTGTGATTATAGACGCGCGTCGCGATGTCGATCATGCACAGAAGGCCCCGTTGCCCGAGAACTCCTTCTAGAACCTTTTGCGCGCGGGCGAAATCACCCGGACGACAGGAAAATGCTCTCGTTTCAATGGATTGAGCATAATTCCAAACGACGCTCCGGCGCGGGGCGGCCGCCACGGCACACAGGAGCCCGGCGCACCCGATCTTCCGCTGGGGCAGGCCACCCGCCATTCATGTCGGCACCACGACAGCGTGCGTTTGCCCCTTGGAACCTCGGCGTCAGTGCTTAAGTGGCAGGGGGAAAGCCCGTATCGGGCTACGGAACAGATGCACAACGGACAGGAGCCGATCTTGGTTGCCACCCCCTCCCTCTTCGACACGTATCGCCTCGGCGACATCACGCTGTCGAGCCGCATCGTCATGGCCCCGCTCACCCGCAACCGCGCGGCAGCCGGGCTCGTCCCCTCCTCGCTCGCCGTCGAATATTACGGCCAGCGCGCCAGCGCCGGCCTCATCATCACCGAGGCGACGCAGATCTCCGCTACCGCCCAGGGCTATCAGGACACGCCCGGCGTTTTCACCGAAGCTCAGGTCGAGGGCTGGAAGCGCATCACCGACACGGTCCATGCCAAGGGCGGGCGCATCTTCGTGCAGCTCTGGCATGTCGGCCGCGTGTCGCACAGCTCGCTGCAGCCCGGCGGGGCCGCCCCGCTCGCCCCGTCCGCGATCCGCGCCGCGACGAAGACCTATGTGAATAATGGCTTCGCCGAGGTCGACGAACCCCGCGCCCTGACGCTGGAAGAGATTCCCGGCATCGTCGACGACTTCCGCACGGCCTCTGCCAACGCCATCCGCGCCGGTTTCGACGGCGTCGAGATCCACGGCGCGAATGGCTACCTCATCGACCAGTTCCTGCGCGATGGCGCCAACAAGCGCACCGATGCCTATGGCGGCTCGATCGAGAACCGCACGCGCTTCCTGAAAGAAGTGCTGACCGCCGTGGTCGGCGAAATCGGCGCGGCCCGCACCGGTATCCGGCTGTCGCCGGTCGCCCCGGCGAACGGCCTGTCGGACAGCGACCCGCAGCCGCTGTTCAACCACGTGCTGGATGTGGTGGAGAGCCTCCACCCGGTCTATGTGCACATGATCGAGGGCGCCACCGGCGGCCCGCGCGACATTGCGCCGGACTTCGACTTCGAGGCTCTGCGCAAACGCTTCAGCGGAACCTGGATGGTGAATAACGGCTACGACAAGGCGCTCGCGGAGGAAGTGATCGCCGCCGGCAAGGCCGACCTCGTGGCCTTCGGCAAGCCCTTCATCTCCTCGCCGGATGCGGTGGAGCGCCTGCGCCGTGGCGTCGCCTTCAACGAACTGGACCGCGACCACCTCTATGGCGGCGGCGCCAAGGGCTATGTCGATTACCCCACCCTTGAGACGACCGACGCCTGACGCACGCCCCGACATGGAAAGGGCCGCCCTTTAGAGGCGGCCCTTTTTAACGCAGCTCTTGACGACGGATCACGCCGCCAGCGGTTCGTGATGCGCGCGCACCGAGACGTCGACCGTCATCCCGAGATAATCGCCGACCAGGCCGGTGAAGCCGCCGGCCACCGGCACAGCCTGGCTGGGATCGCGCGTCACCGCGACGCGGATCAGATTATCGGCCGCGATGGTGCCATTGGTGGGATCGAACTCGATCCAGCCCGCGCCCGGCAGGTAGATGTCGGCCCAGGCATGGGTGGCCCCCGCGCCGACGACCGAGGGCGCATCGCTGTCGAGCGCCGGATCGTAGAGATAGCCGGTGACGAAGCGCGCGCCGAAGCCGAGCGCGCGCGCCGCCTCGATCAGCAGCAGCGCGAAATCGCGGCAGGAGCCGCTGCCCAGCCGCAGGGTCTCCAGCGGGGTCTGGGTGCCCTGCTCGTGGCGCAGCTGATAGGCGAACCCCTTGAAGATCCCGGTGTTCATGTCGCTCAGCAGCGCCATCGTATCGGTCGGGCGTGCGGCGACGAAGCTGTTCGCCCACTCGGCAAGGTCGTTGCCGGGGTCGGGATAGTGGCAATCGAGCATGCGGCCGAGATCGATGCGATCATCGGGCGAATAGACGAAGGGATATTCCTTCGCGTTTTGCTCGATTTCGAAGGCAAGCCCGCCGAGCCCGAAGCGCTCCAGCGTCAGCACGCTTTCCACTTTCAGCTGGTTCGACGGCTCAAGAAAATCGACCACGGCGACGGAATTGCCGAACACATCGTGCAACCAGTGCACATTGCCATGCGGCCACAATGACAGTTCCGCGCCGACAAGGCGCAGGTCATGGCTGTCACGCGGGCGCAGCATCAGGCGATGGCGCTGGAAATCGACTGGGTTGGCGTAATTATACTGCGTGACGTGACGCACCACGAGGGTCTGCATGCGCGTTTTCCTAGGTCTAGTCAGGCGAAAGCCCGCCATCGGGGCGGGCTGACGTCGTGGATGGTTGAGTCGATCAGCGCGTCATCAGGCGGCCGACGGCATAGCCGGCCAGCGCGGCGGCAAGGATCATCTTGAAGGAATAGCGCCGCTGCGTGCCCACCGCCATCGTACCGGCGGCGGAATGCGAGCGCTGCGACATCTGGATCAGACTGCGGACGGCGTTCACGCGCCCCTTGCTGGCCGCTTGGCTCGCCGCTTGCGCCGGCCCCGGCTCCGAATGTGGGACATGAGCGGGGTGTTCGGGCGTCTCGCCCGATGCCGTGCCCAGACCGTTGGGAATGCCTTCTTCGTCTGCCATGATCGCGCTCCATGAACCCGGATATCCGGTGTTAAACGCACCAGTGCAGGATTGGTTCGCGGCGGCGGGCTCAGATGCGGCCGGAAAGGAAGGCCAGCATCTCCACCGGGCCGCTGGCGTTGAACAGCGTCACACGCCGCCCCCCGCACATGTCGCAGCGCAGCCGCGGCGGCGGCTCGGCCGTATCGGCGGCAGGCAACAGCTTCGCGTCGCCCTGTCCTAATGCCGAGCGACGGCCGCAGCGGTGGCAATGGGCGCAGATCAGCGAAAGAGAATGGTTGATGGTGCGATCCTCCTGGGGCGGGCGGGTTTTCCGGAGCGTCGTCCGCCGCCGCCCGTCTGCCTATATGGGAACGATGGTCCCCGGATGCACGTGAAGGCAGTGCGCGTGTCCCGACGGCCACGATGCGGGCGCGCCCGCCTTCCTCGCGCTATGGAAGGCCCGGCGCTACGGAAGGCCCGTTCGCTGCACCAGCGCGACAAGGCTTGTATATTCGCAAGCACGTTCGTTCGGGGAGTGAATTATGGGACGCAATGCCATCCCACCGAAAATCCACCAGATCCGGAGAACCGAATGATGGTGGGCGCACTAGGGCTCGAACCTAGGACCCGCTGATTAAGAGTCAGCTGCTCTACCAACTGAGCTATGCGCCCTCGCGGGCCGTGGCCTCGCGAACGAGTGGTCATGTAGCAAAGGGATTCTGGCCTGTCCATAGGGACCGGCCAGGCGATCCATCTTTCCCCAACGTGCCTGTGGATACCTATTCCTTGAAGGCCTCCTCGCGCTTCTTGCGGACCGACGGCAACAGCACAACGACAAGAGCCAGAATGGCGAGGGCCAGCATGGTGGCGGAGATCGGCCGGGTGAAGAACACGGTCGGGTCGCCACGGGAGATCAGCATGGCGCGGCGCAGATATTCCTCCAGCATCGGCCCGATGATGAAGCCGAGCAGCAGCGGCGCGGGTTCGCAGTCGAGCTTCACCAGCACGTAGCCCACGAGGCCGAACACGGCCATGGTGAACACGTCGATCGAGTTGTTGTTCACGCTGTAGACGCCGATGCAGCAGAAGCCGACGATCAGCGGAAACAGGATGTGGTAGGGCACGGTGAGCAGGCGCACCCATATGCCGATCATCGGCAGGTTGAGCACCACCAGCATCAGATTGCCCAGCCACATCGACACGACGATGCCCCAGAACAGGCTCGGCTGCTCGTTCACCACATTGGGGCCCGGCACGATGCCCTGGATGATCAGCGCGCCGATCATCAGCGCCATGACCGGGTTGGACGGGATGCCCAGCGTCAGCATCGGGATGAACGAGGTCTGCGCGCCGGCATTGTTGGCCGATTCCGGCGCCGCCACGCCTTCGATGGCGCCCCGGCCGAACTGCTCGGGATGGCGCGAGATCTTCTTCTCGATCGAATAGGCGGCGAAGGAGGAGAGAATCGCCCCGCCACCGGGCAGGATGCCGAGGAAGGAGCCGAGGAAGGTGCCGCGCAGGATCGGCCCGATGATTCGCTTGATATCGTCCTTCGACAGCAGCAGGCCCTTCACCTTCTGCACCATCACGGTGCGGGTATGCTCGTCCTCCAGATTGCGCACGATCTCGCCGATGCCGAACACGCCCATGGCGAGCGCCACGAACTCGATGCCGTCGGCCAGTTCGAGCATGTCGAAGGTAAAACGCGGCGCTCCGGTATAGACATCCTGGCCGGAGAGGCCGAGCAGGATGCCGAGCACCACCATCGCCAGCGCCTTGACCACCGAGCCGGAAGCCAGCGCGACCGAGGCGACGAGGCCGAGCACCATCAGCGCGAAATATTCCGGCGGACCGAATTTCAAGGCGAGGTCGGCCAGCGGCGGCACGAACACCGCCAGCAGGAATGTCGCCACCGAGCCGGCGACGAACGAGCCGATCGCCGCCGTGGCCAGCGCCGCGCCCGCGCGGCCCTGACGCGCCATCTGGTAGCCGTCGATGGCGGTGACGACCGAGGAACTCTCGCCCGGCAGGTTGATGAGGATCGCCGTGGTCGAGCCGCCATACTGCGCGCCGTAATAGATGCCCGCCAGCATGATGAGCGCCGCCACCGGCGGCAGGCCGAAGGTGATCGGCAGCAGCATGGCGATGGTCGGCACCGGCCCGAGGCCGGGCAGCACGCCGATCAGCGTGCCCAGCAGCACGCCGAGGAAGCAGTAGAAAATGTTCTGGAAGGTGAAGGCGACGGAGAAGCCAAGGGCGAGATTATCGAAGATTTCCAAGATACCCGCTCCCGATTCAATAGCCGCCGAGCCAGGGCCCGAGCAGGGGCAGCGGCAGGCCGAGCCCCTTGATGAACACCGCCCACGAGAACGCGACCATGATCAGCGCCGAGGCGAGGCCGGTGAGGAGGTTGAACTTGCGGCTCGCCAGCGCGGAGAGGAAAACCGCCAGCCCCATGGACGGGCCGAGCCCCAGCGGGCGGATGCCGAGCCCGAAAATGACCACCGCCAGCGTCACGAGCGCCAGCGAGCGCCACGGCCAGCCGGCAAAATTGATCGCGTGGCTTTCCCCGGCGGGCACCGCCAGCCCGCTTATGAGCACGATGAGGCCGAGCAGCGCCAGCAGGCCGGCCAGGATCATCGGAAAATAGCCTGGCCCCATGCGGATCGCCCGGCCCATTGGCAGGTCCATCGCCTGCCAGGCGAAGAATGCGGCCAGCCCGATCAGCAGGAGGCCGCTGGCGACATCCTTTCGGATTCTTCACGAAACGCGTCATGCGCGGACTTTCCCCGAGATCGTCACGAATGAAGCCCACCCGGCGACGCGCGCGTCGCCGGGTGGGTGGCCCG
>NZ_JACICD010000006.1 GCF_014195655.1 Ancylobacter tetraedralis | reverse complement strand
CTCTTCTTCCGCGACAACACCATGATGCTCTTCGCCGACGCCAAGAAAATGGTCGAGGACATCGTCAAAAACCTCGGGCATTGAAATCGGCGGGGATGTTCCACGACAAGGCCGGGTGAAAGCCCGGCCTTTTTCATGTGCGGGCGCCTGTGCCGCGCTCCCCCATGCTGCGCTGCCGCGACTCTTTTGATTGACGACAGGTGTATTGCATACCAGACTTCGACCAAAGGCTAAGAAGACGTGACGGCGCCCGTTCCACTCAGGTCGAGGAAACGCCATGCTTAACGCCATCCTTGTCGCCGATCTCCTGACGCTGAAAAGCGCCCGCGTTCCCACCATCCGCATGACCGAAACAGTCGAAATGGCGGCAACGCTTCTCAACCGGGAGCGTATCGGTGCGGTGGTGGTGAAGGATGCCTGCGGCTCGGAGGGCGATACCGTCGTCGGCATCTTTTCCGAGCGCGACCTCGTGCGTGCCATTGCCGATCGCGGCATCGCCTCGTTGCGCGCGCCGGTCGCCGAGCTGATGTCGCGCAACATGATTTCCTGCGCCATGCAGGACACGGTGGATCATGTGCGCGCGCTGATGGACGAGCACCATGTGCGTCACCTTCCCGTGCTGCAGGATCACCAACTCGTCGGCGTGCTGAGCATTCGCGACGTGCTCGCCCATGATGTGCGCCTGGCGGCGCGGGCCTCCGCGACCCTGGGATCGGTGGCGGCCGGAATGCAGGCGCCCGCGCCCTCCCTGTCCTCCTGAGGCCTTCGGCGACGCTTCAGAAGACGAGACACCCACGCGGGTCTCTTCGTCGGGATCGCGCTCGTAAGGCGGCGCGGATCGCCGATTCCGTCAATCGCGCCCGCTCCGTCAGGATGTGCCAAGCCCGGCGCGCCGTGCGGCGCGCCGGGCTTCATGGCCTCACAGCGCCGGGGAGGTCTCGCGCCGAACGGGAGCGGTTTCCAGTTGGTGCACGCGGTCGATGACCGCCTTCTGCACCTTCTCGAAGGCCCGCACCTCGATCTGCCGAACGCGTTCGCGCGACACGCCGAACTCGGTGGCGAGGTCCTCCAGCGTCATCGGATCGTCGGTGAGCCGGCGTGCCTCGAAGATGCGGCGCTCGCGTTCGTTGAGCACCGAGAGCGCGCCCGCCAGCGCGTTGCGCCGGTTGTCCAGTTCCTCCACCTCGACCAGCGAGGATTCCTGGCTCTCGCGGTCATCGGCCAGCCAGTCCTGCCACTCGCCGCCGCCTTCGGCATCGCCGCGCAGCGGCGCGTTCAGCGACGCGTCGCCGCCGAGACGGCGGTTCATGTCGATGACGTCCTGCTCGGTGACGCCGAGCTTGGTGGCGATCTGCTGCACCTGATCGGGGCGCAGGTCGCCCTCTTCGAGCGCGGAAATCTGGCTTTTCACCTTGCGCAGGTTGAAGAACAGCTTCTTTTGCGCCGCCGTGGTGCCCATCTTCACGAGGCTCCACGAGCGCAGGATGTACTCCTGGATCGAGGCCTTGATCCACCACATCGCATAGGTGGCGAGACGGAAGCCCTTGTCGGGCTCGAAGCGCTTCACCGCCTGCATGAGGCCGACATTGCCTTCGGAGATGACTTCCGAGATCGGCAGCCCATAGCCGCGATAGCCCATGGCGATCTTTGCCACGAGGCGCAGATGGCTGGTGACGAGCCGATGCGCGGCTTCCGGATCCTCGTGCTCGCGCCAGCGCTTGGCGAGCATATATTCTTCCTGCGGCTCCAGCATGGGGAACCGGCGAATCTCCGCGAGATAGCGGCTCAGGCCGCCTTCGGCAGACGGTAGATTCATGGCAGAACGGGCCATGACAGAACCCTTTCTTTCTCGGCCCCCGAAATAGGGCGACCGGTGCGCGGCCGCTGATCGCCGACCGCTGGACTATACTAGCAGCAACCGATTTATTTTGCGAAAGCGCAAGACGTTACGGGGTCACGAAGCGTTGACCGGGTACGGGCGCACCTTGCCGCGCGGCGTCTCGTCCGGGTCAATGCCCGCTGGCCAGCGCCTGTTCCAACGCCTCCAGGTCGGGCGGCAGCGCGCTCTCGAACCGCAGGAACTCGCCCGTGGCGGGATGTTCGAAGCCCAGCCGCGCCGCGTGCAGCGCCTGCCGGCCGAACCCCTCCACCATGGCGCGCGTCTGCGGCCCGAGCCGGGTTGCCCGCGTGCGCTGGCCGCTGCCGTATAGCGCATCACCGATCAGGGCATGGCCGATATGCGCCATGTGCACGCGAATCTGGTGGGTGCGGCCGGTTTCCAGCTGGCATTCGACCATCGCCGCGATGGGGCGGCCCTGCTCGTCCTCGAACGCGGCGAGCCGCGACCAGTGCGTAATGGCAAAGCGCCCCTCGCGGCGCACCGCGATCTTTTCGCGCGAGGTGGAGTGCCGGGCGAGGGCGACGTCGACCGTGCCGCTCGGCAGTTCCGGCGTTCCCCAGACGAAGGCGACATAGGCCCGCTCCAGCGGCCCGGTGCGGCCATGGTCGGCGAACTGCGCGGCGAGGCGCTTGTGGGCGCGGTCGTTCTTGGCGACGACGAGCAGGCCCGACGTGTCCTTGTCCAGCCGGTGCACGATGCCGGGCCGGCGCACCCCGCCAATGCCGGAGAGGCTCGCACCACAATGATGCAGCAGCGCGTTGACCAGCGTGCCGTCGGCATTGCCCGGCGCGGGATGCACCACGAGCCCGGCCGGCTTGTCGACGACGATGAGATGATCGTCCTCGTAGACGATGACGAGCGGAATGTCCTGCGCCACCGGCTCGGCAGCCTCCGGTGGCGGCAGATCCAGCGTGAAGTGCGTGCCCGCCGTGATCTTGGCCGAACCATTGGTGACGGGCTCGCCCTCGCGCGCCAGCCGCCCCTCGCTGATCAGCGCCTGCAGGCGGGTGCGGCTGAGCTCGGGCAGGTGCCGGGCCAGCGCCCGATCGAGCCGCAGGCCTTCATCCTCGGGCGTGGTGATGATATCGACGCGCAGCGCGCCCTCTTCGGCGGCGATCTCGTCCACCTCATCCAGCGGTTCATCCGGCGGTGCCTGCATGACTTCTCCCGATTCCGATGGCGACAGGCTGAGCCCCGCGCAGGAGCGCGTGCTGCGCAAGGTACGCCGTTTCGCAGCCTTTTCCGGCTTGATCATGCTGCTCGGCTTCATCGCCGTGTTTGGTGCCATCGCATACAAGCTCATGGGCGCAAGGAAAAGCGCCACCGACATCAGCGGCACGATCCAGCTGCCAAAGGGGGCGAGCGTGCGCTCCGCCCTGGTCGCGGGCGATCTCATCGCGGTGACGGTGGAGCGCGGCGGCGTGGTGGAGACGCGGCTGTTCGACCTCGCGACCCGGGCGGCGCGCGGCGTGCTCACCTTCGCCAGCGAGCCGTGAGGCCGGGCCGGGCCATCCCCGGCACAGCGACCCGCCCCCCGGATGGCGCGCGGCTGTGAAAAACCCGGCGGATGATGCGCGGCGGCCTTGACCGGTCCGGGGCTTGTCTCTAAGAGACGCGGCTACCGCACGCGCCCATCGTCTAGCGGTTAGGACGTCGCCCTCTCACGGCGAAAACCGGGGTTCGATTCCCCGTGGGCGCGCCACTTCCGTACAAAACCGCGAACACCCGGCTGGGTGGCGCGGTCGGCGAGTACGGCTCTCTCCAGCACCGTCCTTGATCCGTGGATGCGCACGACGTGCTGGTCGACTTCGACGGCGTCGATAAGGGAGCGCAGATAGGCTTTGCGGAACGGCACCTCGCCCTCGGTGATGTTTGAGCGCATGAGCTGCCCGAAACGGGCAAGCTTGTCCGGATCAAGCCGGCTTGCGGCGGCACCCTGATTCTCGATCCGCTCCAGCGCAGAATGCGCTCGTTCCCGGTCTGCCTTGAGCTTGGCAATTTGCTCCTTGAGCATATCGTCGGGCTCAGCGATGCCGTCGGCGACAAGCTGGTAGAGCCGCCGGAGCTTGTCTTCCGCCGTCGTTCTTTCGCGCGAGAGTTCATCGATTCGCGCCTGAACCTCGGCATCGGCTTTCACCCGCCGGTCGACGACAGACTGCAGCAGCGCCTCCAACCGCTCGGGCATCAGCACGCGTTCGGCCACATGGCGTGTGACCAGATCGTCGAGCTTCTCCATCGGCACCGTCCGCCCCTTGCAGGCCGACTTGCCGACCCGGCCGGAAGCCGAGCAGCTGTAATAGCGATAGACCCTGCCGCTCTTCGAGGTGCCGGTGCGCAGCGTCATGGCGCTGCCACAACAGGCGCAGTAGGCCAGCCCGGTCAGAAGGATCGGACCCGAGATCACCCGTGGCGGGCTGTTGTGCGGGCTTTTAGCCCTAAGTGCCTTCTGTACCTTGTCGAAGGTGCGGCGCTCCAGGATGGCCGGCACCGAGATCGGGATAACCTCGTGCTGCGGCTTCACCTGCCCCGTCTTCGAGCTGCGCTTGTTGAAGCTCCATTCCCCGACATAAACGGGATTGGTCAGAATGCCGTGGATGGTACCGACGCCGTAACGGGCACCGAGGCGGGTGCGGTGGCCCTTGGCGTTGAGGTGCTTGGTAATCTCCTTGATGCCCATGGGGCCAGATGTGCCGTCTCCCCGCAGGTAAAGATCGAACATCAGCCGCACGAGCTCGGCCTCTACGGGATCGACGATGATCCGCTTCTTCGTGCGATGGCCGCGCTTCTCCACCTCTTCGAGAGTGAAGCCGAGCGGCAGGCGGGCGCCGTTATAGAAGCCCTGCCGGGCATTCTCCTTCATGGCCCGCAGCACATGCTTGGCGTTCTCGCGGGACTGGTATTCGTCAAACAGGGCGATGACCTGCCGCATCATGACCTGGGCCGGATCGTCCCCGAGCTCCTGGGTGATGGAGACGAGCCGCACGCCGTGCTTCGCGAGGCGGCGGATGTACATCTCCAACCCGAAGGCATCGCGGAAGAACCGGCTGAAGCTATGGACGACAATGACATCGAATGGGCGATCGTCATCGGATGCCCGTTCAATCATCCGCTGGAACTCGTGCCGGCTGTCGTCCATCGCCGACGCCCCCGGCTCCACATACTCCGCGACAACGGACCAGCCCTGCCGCTCGCAATAGGCTGCGGTCTGGAGGCGCTGGTCTGGGATGGACAGGTCAACGTCGGCCTGCCGTGTGGTGGAAACGCGGAGATAGAGGGCGGCCCGGCTGGTGATAGGCAAGGTTACGTTCATGGCCCAATCGCCTCCCTCAAGCCCCTTCGGCAGCACCGTCACCTCAAGAGCGCGTCGATCTCCCGCCTGAAGAAGGCCTCGATCACATCGACTTCTTCAGGTGCGATCGGAACGCTCGATGGCCAGTCGTCGGTGACATGCACGACCTTGGAATCATGCTCGACGGAGTCAGCGGGCGCAAGGTTTTGCTCAGCATCTCGAATGACGCGCGCATCGCGGCGCGGGATCTTTGAGAGTGGTGCGCCAGCCAAGCTCGCAGCTGGCGATGGAGCATCGCTGCCCACACCGAGTATTTTCTTCGGACGAAACGGACGCGAGTGGCACATGCGCGGAGGATCAAGGGCATCCCCCCACTCGCCAAGGGACCGATTCTACCCCGCAGAGCAACCGCGTGCAGCGGGGTAAAAATACTTGTCAGCTGCGGCGCGCGAGCCTTTCCCGGGATACGGTTGGTGGAGCGCTTTGGCGTCAATGACCCACACTTGGCGTTCGATAGCCCTTGCAGCGAAGTCTGCTTTGCGCCGCCAAGTCAGCCACCAAAGATCCCGTCTGTGAGTTCAATAACTGCTATTCCCTTAGCATTGACCCGGAATACGCCACCCGCATTCACGGTGCAGAAAGGGTGCAGTTAACTTGCGTATATGGCGAGAAGGTAGCCCCGGAAAAAATAGCCAATCCCGGCGGAATCTGGGATGCGCGGCGTAGATGGCACGCTATAGTTGCGGAGGCATCCAATCCATTGCTCAATGATCCGAACGATCAGTGGCGACGGTCAGGATCGCAGGAGGGGCGAACGCACGATCAAATGGCGAAGAAGACCGGCAAGGATGGACTCGTCTACGCGGCCGAGAGAATTGGCCCGCAGACGCACGTATTTATCGTCGCGCTTGGACATTATCCGAACTTCCTTGGCGGCGATAACGCGGACCTCCAGGCGCCGCTCGGACAGCTCGCATCGCCACCGCGGTCCGCGCGGTTGCTCGCCGACTGGTACCTCAAGGATTATCATTACCCGCCCGCTCCGCTTGGTAGCCTCGCGCTCCTGATTAGCGAAAAGGAGCCGGAGCCGTACGTGACCTCGACGGGCGCATATATGCTGCGCGTCCCAACCTATGCGGCGTTCGAAGAGGCCGCCAATGCCTGGATCGATCGCGGCATGGCGTCGGAAGATGACCGCATGATCTTCCTCTTTCTCGGGCACGGCTACGGCTATGGTCGCGAGGCGTCATTGCTTTTCGCCGATTTCGATTTCCGGTCGCGCAACAAATGGGAGCAGGCGCTCGACCTCGGATTGTTCCACAACGGGCTGCAAGGGTGTGCGGCGGCCGAGCAGATTTTCATGATTGACGCTTGCCGTCGACCGCACGGCGACCAAGCGGAACCCGACGCCGCGATCGGGCGCTCGCCGATCCATCCCGGCAAGGAGGGGCGCAAGACATTCGCTAAGCGGCGCAACGCACCGTTATTCTTCTCGACCGGGGATGCTGAGCCGGCACGAGGACGGATCGATGGCGCCAGCGTGTTCACCGAAGCGTTCCTGCGCACTATGGCGGGCATGGGTGCGCATGACGATGACGGCGACTGGCGAGTGAACAATTACACGATGCTTTATGCTCTGAGTCATGTCTCACGGCGATTGACCCAGCAGGAATTTCCCGAGCCGCAACAGCCCCAAGGGGCCCAGGCGTGCATGTTTGACTTCCATATTCTCACCAAGCCGCCGGTCGCACCGGTCTATGTCGTCAGGGCCGACCAATTGCCCTGCGGCCCCGGCACCTTGCACATCGCGGCAGGCGACAAGACGCAGTCGCGGCAATGCGCGCCTGAGGAACTCGAAGTTGAGGTGACCCTGCCGCTAGGTCAATACGATTTCTCTCTAATGGACAGCCACGGGACCGAACGTACGGCGACGCAATCTTCCCGGCCGACCTTCAAGCGCGCGAGGCTGATCTGATGCCCGCAACCGGCTCACTCCAGATACGCATCCCGAAATTTTTGGACGGACAGAACATCGCTTATGGCGTGCCCGTCCGGGTACGGCCCGTGATTCTGGGGGAGGATGGATCGGGATTTTTCAGAACCGATCGCAGCCGGAAGCTCATCGAGTTGCTCGTCCCGGTGGGCATTCTTCAAGCGGGGCTCACGGACCCCCTTCCAGTCGGGCGCTACGAAGTCGAGGCCGTGCTGCCGTCGGGCGAGATGCTGAGCGAAGAGGCCATGGTGGCCGCCGATGTCATCACGTTGATCGAATTACACGGCGAGCCTTCGCCCAACGAGTGGCGCAGTTGGGCGCATTTCGCCGGCTCGCGGCGTCCATCGTCGAGACGGCTTGCGATCGAGAAGATCGGACGAGGGATCACGGAATCGGGTCGCGCGCCATTCGCGGTCAGTATCGGGACGCAGATGCGAACCGGACTGGATGGAACCACATTTGATCCGGCAAGCTGGGCCGACTGGCACACCTATCTGCGGTTCCGCTTCAATCACCGCTATGACCTGAGCGAGGGCCCGGATCTGCATCTCGACAGCGCTCCTCGCGGGATCCATACCGAGCGCGAAGGAGGATATGGCGGGCTGCCTGAGCGTATTCGGTTGATCCGGAAAGACTATGGTCGCCCTCCTTGGGAGGATCGTGAGCGCTTGTTCGTCACGGTGGCGTCGGCCGTCGGCACCCGAGTCTTCTCGCTGCCTGACCCCTGGTCCGCGGACTATGCTCCACCGGGCGGTTTCTTCGACATCATGGCAGTCGAGGAGGAAGGCCAGCTCATCTGCGACCCGATCTTCATCGACACCCAGATCGGCAGCTTGATCGCCTATATGAATGCCGGGCAGATCCAGCTCGCGGCCGATGTATTCAAATTGGCAAGGCAGTTCCTCTTCGAAAAGAACGAGGATCCGGTTCGCGCGGCCGCAGGGGGGTATGTCCTCCTGTCGGGTAACGCCCCCGACAAGCTTGGTGACTGGCCTCAATGGCTGCACAATCTGGCGACCCGTTTTCCGCATATTCCCGACGGCCCGATCCTGCGCGCTCGCTGGCTGCTCGAATTCGGCGACGGCAGCGAGGAGCAATTTCGCGATGCTCATGACCTGCTCGTCGAGGCGGTCCAGCGCGGGATTCCGTTGTTCACCACCGGCATCGTCTGGCTAATCGAGGGACTGCAGCGCACCTCGATCGATTGCCCGGTCTGTGCGGACATGCTCGGAAAGATCCGGGGAGTCGCGCGGTCGATGGATCTGAGTCAGGCGTTCAGCTCGTTCAGCCTCGCGCATCCCGAAGGACGTAAGAGCGCGATCCGCGATCCGCTGTTCGACCTGCCGCAACAAACGGGCATCGGCGACTATGAGACCGCGCGAGTGTCTCAGCAGTTCAGCGCCGATCTTGAACGCTGGAGTCTCTCGCAGGAAACGACGCCGCTGCTCCTGCCACAATATACGCGCTGACATGCTTCGCCTCGAATTGCTCCCCGCGTGCGAAGGTGACTGCCTTGTTCTTAGCTGGGGCGACGCCGCGGCGCCGCGGCGCATGCTCATTGATGGCGGCCGCAGCGTTACCGCGGGCGCGGTCAAAGCCTATGCCGCCGAGCATCGGCTCGGCGAAGGCGCGTTCGAGCTGTTCGTCATCACACATATCGACCGCGACCATATCGAAGGGGCGGTGGACTTGCTCGGCGAGGCCTGTTTTCGCCGCTTGGTGAAGGAGGTTTGGTTCAACGATCGCGCCGATCTCGACTATCATCCAGCGCCCGGCTTCGAGGAATATGGAGCGCTCGACGGCGAGCGGATCACCCGGTTAATCCGCGACCATGGCATCTCAACTAATCTACCGTTCGCGCCCAAACCGGTTGCGATGACCGGCGATGATCTTACTGTGGTCGAGCTGGCCGGCGGGCTCACGCTGACGCTCCTGTCGCCCGATCTCAAACAACTCAAGGCGCTGGCCGATCCGTGGGACGAGACCATGGCCGCAGCGCCTCTGGGCTGGGAGGATTTCGGCGATGACCAGCCGATCGACGTCGCCTGGATGGCAGCACGCCCTTTTCGCAGTGATTCCGCCAAGCCCAATGGATCGAGCATTGCCTTTGTCGCGAGCTATGGCGACGTTCATATCCTCTTAACGGGCGATGCTCATGTCGGGCGGCTGCAGCGGTCCTTGGAATTGTTCAGAGTGGCCAATCCGGAGGCTCGCTTCAGCCTGGTCAAGACCTCGCACCATGGCAGCAGAGGCAACACGTCCGCGGAACTCGTCCGGCTACTCGATTGTAGCCGTTGGGCCGTCTCGACCAATGGGACGCAGTTCCGACATCCCGATCTTGAGGCTGTAGCCAGGATCGCCGCAGGCTCGCCCGCGCCTGTCCAGCTCTTCTTCAATTACGATACTGGCCAGACCTCCATCTGGCGAGGGCCGTTTAAGCAACCGGTAGCCATCGACGCGTTCTACGGCATCGACGGCTATATCGCGATCGACGTCGCCTGACGTGCCCAGCACGTCTGAGGCGCGGGGGGCAGCCTCGCAATCGACCGAGTTGCTACCTCTAGCGGCGCTCTTCGGGGTATCGGGGGGCTGCGTGCGGCCGATTCGCGCCGCCAAGTCGGTCGTTCTGCGGCAGCGTCACTCTACCTCAATTGCCGCCGTTCGGCCTTCCACTAGATGGCGCCGGCGGTGATGGGCAGAGAATATCGGGTGCTTTGGAGATCATGGTCGCGCGAACCGCGTCGACATAAAGCGATATGCCCCTTGCCGAGACTGCCGTGAATGGAGCCAGTGTTCGGATTGATACATCCCGCGTGCAGTACGCGCGGACCGTTTTCTACAGCCAATCTCGTCCGAGCCACCTATGTCGCGTCGATACGGCTGGATACGCTTGTCAGCGCTGAGGCTGCATGAGACGAAAAGGAATTTCTCGATCAGTCGGTTTGTGACCGTCGGCGGGCTTGCGTCCGCCTACTCTATCGGCCACCAATCGCTATCGAGTGCGGCTGCGTCAGAGGTCTACGGGCGGGCACGGAGCGCCTGTGAGGGATGAAGAGATGAGCAAGGACCGTTCGGTCCAAAAGCTGCAAGCGGCCGGCGGATCGGGCCAGGTCCGTTCCGTGCGCGAGACAATGACGGCTTTGATCCGAGAGGCGCAGCGACAGCACAGTGGCGGTCCGGTCGCCAAGGGCGAGGCGGCCTTCGAAAGCGCTCAGCACATGCGCTTCTACGGCGGAGGATCGCCGATGCTGCCAGAATCATTACGCGGACTGCTGCGCGAAACCGAGCCAAGTCGTCGCTTATCCGAGCTTGTCCTGCCTCGCCAGACGATGATTGATATGCGCGATCTGATCGCAGAGATTCGCGACACGGCCCTTCTTCGCTCGCATTCATTGGAACCAAGACACACGGTCCTGCTGGTCGGCCCTCCCGGCACGGGTAAGACCAGCATGGCAGCCGCGCTCGCCGCGGAGCTTGCGCTTCCATTCCTGACGGTCCGGTACGAGGGGTTGATCGGCAGCTATCTGGGCGAAACCGCAAGCCATCTGCAGGATGTCGTAGACTATGCCTCGCGCACACCCTGCGTGCTGTTCTTCGACGAGTTCGACAGCGTCGGCAAGGAGAGATCCGACGCACAGGAAACCGGAGAGATCAAGCGCGTCGTGAGTTCGCTGCTTCTCCACATGGACGCGCTACCGAGTCACTGCGTTGTGGTCTGCGCGACCAACCACCCTGAATTGCTTGATCGCGCGGTTTGGCGGCGGTTTGAGCTTCGGCTCCAACTGCCTCCGCCGGGAGCAGCCGAACTGCGCGATTGGTTCAACCGGACCGAGAAGTCGTTTGGCGATCTAGGGATGACCAGCAAGGAGTTCGTCGACCTATTTTCGGGAGAGACCTTTTCTGAATTAGAGGCGATTACCATAGACGCTCGCCGTAAAGTTGTTCTATCTCATGGTGAATTGGCACCGAGAGACGCTTTCCTGGGGGCAGTGGAGCGGTGGGAGCGGCGCCGGAATATAGGGGACTTCGTCGCCAGTGGCCCAACGACCAATCGTCAGAATCCGTCGCGAACCCGCGCGACAAACAAGAAAACCCGGAAGGCGGGCGTTCTTCCCCAGGGCGATCTCCTCGGGGGAGCAGGCGACACGTCAGGGTCCTAAGTTCGACGCGATCGAGAACAGTGTCGTCCGTCTGCTGGAAGGCGCCGACCTGAAGCAATCACCGTCGGAGGTTGCACCAGACCGCGCACTCGTTTTCGAGGTCATTAACCCTCTTTCCAACGTTCCGAAGTTCATTCTGGCCGCTCGCTCTGCGGGGTTCGAGTGGCTTGGAGAGGATTACGACCTCGCCGACGATGAGCACGAGGAGCAAGGCGAGGACGAGGATCCCGACTCCGCGAAGAGCGCTCAGAGCGTGCTCTACGTGACGATGCCCACTATCGCTGGGCTACAGAAGATAGTGTCGCTGTGGAAGCGGTTCAGCGCAGGTGCGGCGAAGCCAACTGGCGGCGAGGGCGAATGGTGGCCGCTATTCGGTTACCTGAGTGATGTTCGTCCCTGGTCCGCCAAGGATCGCGTCGATCCCACCACCGATCGCTATGTCGAGCGCATGGCGCGAGATCACCCTGATCGTCCTGTTAGGCTTGAGCTCGATCTCTGGTTCCGCGCCGAACCCGCGCTCCGGGCGGACGCGCGCACCTACGTTACAGAGCTGCTCGCCGTGCTGGGTGGCCAGCTGCTCGATTTTGCAACGATAGAGCCGATCCATTACCAGGCGGCGCTGATCGAGATCCCGATTGCTCAGGCAAGGATGCTTCAGTCGCTCAAGGGTCCGATTGCGGACGCCGACCGGGTAATGAAGGTCCGCCCCCAGTCACTCTATCGCGCGGATGGCGGTATAGAAGGCGACGGGGTCGTTGCAGAAGTGGCGGAAGGCCCGGTTGCTCTTAGCGGCCCTTCTGTTGCGGCGCTCCTCGACGGATATCCAGTCGACAATCATGTACTGCTTGCCGGCAGGCTCGATATTCAAGAAGTTGATATAGGTGCGGCAATGGTTCCGGTGGCCCGCCGGAAGCACGGCACCTCGATGGCATCTCTCATCGTCCATGGCGATCTTGGTGACGATCCCGGACCAATCGAGCGTCCGCTGACCGTAGTCCCGGTGCTCGCCTCGCCGCAGCATCTCAACGTCGAGTGCACGCCGCCTGATAAGCTACCGATCGCCATGGTCTACCGTGCGGTCACCGCACTGATGGAGGGCATCGATGGCCTGCCGGCGCAGGGTGAGAATATCGTAATCGTCAACCACTCCATCTGCGATCGCGAGGCGCCCTTCGCCCAGCGCCCGAGTTATTGGGCCAAGCTGCTAGACCATCTGAGCTACACCTATCGGCTGCTATTCGTCGTGAGCGCCGGCAACTCGAACGATCCCTTCATCCTCGACGCATACGCAGATGCCCAGGCATTCGCCGATGCTGATCCGATCGAGCGTCAAGTCGCGGTGCTGAGGTGCGTTGAAAAAGCGAAGGGACGCCGAATCATCCTGAGTCCGGCCGAGTCGATGAACAGCCTCACCGTAGGTGCAATACATGGCGACGGTTCAGGTGCTTGCCCTAACGGAATGACTGAGCCTTACGATCCCGTCTCGGGAGTCACCAACATCACCTCGAGTGTGGGGTTGGGCATCAATCGTGCGATTAAGCCGGACATGGTTGAAACCGGCGGCCGTCAGTTCGTCCAGTCGGATGTCGAGGACGGTTTGCTCTCAGTCTGGGCGATCGAGCACCCCGATATTGGTCAGCTAACCGCCGTGCCCGATCCCTCAGGCGTCACCAACGGCCGTCTCGGTTTCTCAACGGGCACTAGCAATGCCGCAGCACTGATCACGCGCGCCGCCATCCGCTTGGCGGACGTTGCTGAAGACATCTTCGAAGAGAATGACGAGGTATGGGCCGAGAGCGCAACCCGCGCGGTAGTTCTCAAGGCGCTCCTGGCGCATGGTTGCGGATGGGGCGCAACGGGCGAACTGCTGTACAGCCTCTATCCGGGCAAGTGGCAGCGGCGGCGCGAGGCTGTTTCTCGCACAATTGGTTATGGAAAGCCAGATCATACCAGGGTAGTCAGCGCGGATGGCAGCCGCATCACGCTGCTTGCGGACGACGTGATCAACCATGACGAGCTCCATGAATATCGCCTCCCGGTGCCGCGGGCGATGATCAACAATCGCGAGATACGCCGCGTCACAATGACTCTCGCCTGGAGCAGTCCGATCGATCCAGTCACCAAGCGCTATCGTGGTGTGCTCGTCGAGGTGGTCGATGGAGATGGCAAGCGGAAATTCTGGGACGGCCTTGATGGCGTGAAGGGCGAGGACGGTTCAAAGAAGGTGACTGGCCCGGTAGTGGACGCGACGCGCCGGGGCACGCTCCAGCATATCGTCCTCGAGGGAAAGAAGCTCATTCGAACAGCACCTACAGGCGACATCTTCGTCGGCGTACAGGCGCGTGCGGATCTCGTGGCTTTCGCCAATGTCGACATACCCTATGCGCTAGCGATCACGTTGGAGATGGGGCAGCCGGTCCGCCAGGATCTATTCGCCGACGTCGCCGCCCGTGTTCGTGCCAAACGTGTTGCTGTGCCGACCCGCGTCAGAACGAGAGTGAGGGGCTGAAATGGCGTCGAGCGCAAGGGGCAATTTAGGCAACAAAAACCCGTCGAAAGTCATCGAGTATCTGCGCGAGATCGATGATCATGAAGCGGCAGATGCCCTCGCACCGGCGGGCGGTACTGGACAGGCCTTCGGCTTGAACTGGGGCTCGGAGGTGTGGGGGCACACCGGTGTCCTGATTGGCTTCATTCCCCCAGCCCCGAGCAACCGACTCGCTTCGATCGAAAATGCGGCCATCCTGCCTCCCGATCCTTCTCTTAAGGGATCTCGGATCAAGATCAGCCTCGAGAAATTCTGGGTCCAGAGATATCCGGGGCGCGGGACGCACGAGATACTTTGCGAGTTCACGGGCAAGAATCAGGCCCAAGGCGAGCAGGAGGAAATGCAGTTCGCGCTGAAGACCGAGGCGAATGACGGTGCGAGTGCGGCGGTCAGCGGTGCACCGATCTTCCTCGGCGTAACGGTCGGCAACAACGGGATCGCATTTGAAGGCAAGACGATCAACGTCCGGAGCAAAACCGACGAGGATCTCCTGTCCGCGTTGAGTAGCGGCACGTTTCGAGAGGGGCTCGGTCTTCTTACGACGGTTCAGCCGGCGCTGAAGCCCTTCGTAGGCCTTGCCTCGTCCGTCGTGACGGCCGTCCTCAAGCGCAGCAAGAACAAGCAGATACATTTCTTCAAGCTGGGTCTCGATTTCTCGGCGAGCCAAACCTCGGTTGCGCTGCGCCACGGCTCATTCGCCGTGATCCAGGCGGACGATGTGAACTGGGACTGGTCCAGCATTGCCTGGAATGTCGACGCGCAGCAGATTGTTCGGAAGGAAACCGGACAAGCCGTCGGCTTTAATTATCTCGTGTTTCGCGTGTCACCTTTCGAAGAGCAGTGAAGCCAAGTGCGGCGTGCCGCGCTCGAATCGTTGATTATATCAACTAACGTGGACGAAGGCAGCTATTTGCGGTTCGCTATCGAAAGCCGATCGGTCGTCTAGCAGCCCCGTTCTGTCAGAGGAGCAGAATTTGCTAGTCGAAGAATCCTCTCGCTTGAGGATGGTCAGCTAGCTGTGGCGGACGATAGGGTCGGGAATATTCAGGGTCAGGCACGGCGGGCGCTTCGAGCCTCTCAATGACAGTTGGATGCAGGCGAAACTCTGATTCAACAAGACGAGGGCGGCGCTTCCATCTTTTCCTAAAGTACCATCGCTGTGTCATCCAAACCTCGTCATGCTGCAGGCCAAGCGCGTCTGGAGTGGTGACAACCAGCTCGTCTCTAACGATGATCGAGGGGATGCAGGCTTTGAGTTCTCCGATCATCCACTCGAGCGCAATATCGCTCAGCCGGGACTCATCCTCCGGGTAGCTGCCGCCGACATCGCTGTGGCAGCCGGCGAACCAGAGCTGGTCAAGCCATTGGTGCTCTTTGCCCTCATTCTCCTGCACGGCGGCGCGCGTACCCCATTCAACGCGGGGGAAATCGGCTCGGTTTTCGTCAATAGAGAGCGCATGGCGCGCAAAACCGACCTTGGGTGAAAGCCACCGGTCGTAATTTTCCTTGCGCCAATATGCCCGGTGCGTGTTGAGAATGGCTTTTCGCCAATTGAATGGATTCCAGAGGTTCAGCGGCGCGTGGGGATCTTCCTCAAAGTATCGTATCTGCCGTGTTACTGTCCAAACATAGCCGATGAGGACGACACAGGTGAGGGCGCCAAAGACCAAACTCAATACCCAGTGCCAGTCAAAGAAGAAGCTGGCAGCGAGCAGAAGTACGGTGCCCGCAAACGCCCCGCGGACCAGCCAAGTCACAACTGCATTTTGAAGCGCGGCGACGGTATCGAAAACGCCGACGAAATCGGGCTCGACATTACCGCGTAGATTGTCGGAGCCGTCGCAGGCTGTGCATCCATAGGCCACGCGGAACCGCCGCCCCTTTTCTTCGCGCTGTGCAAAGTAGGGCTGTTGGCGGCGCGGCTTTCCCGTGCCGTGGCTATACACCGACTTCACTGCCTCTGTTGCGATCGCCATAAGTTGCGGGCCATGTCGGGGTATAGCCGATCCGTCGCGAAGTTTAGTAGGCACTCCGCATAGGTTCATCATGTTGGCGAGCGCACGCACTGTATAAGCGCCGCGTGAAAATCCAATCAAGATGATACGATCGCCAGGCTCGTAGTGGGAAATGACTTTCGCGTAGCAATCGATCATGTTGTCTTCGATACCCGCCCCTACGGCGGACTCTAAACCGCTCATTATCTTTGAGGGCGTTGCACCTTCGATTTCGCCGGCGCCGAGCCCGGGATCATAGTAGGCGACCTGATCGTAATAAGAAATTGGCGAGGATGGACCCGGGCGCATGGCGCGAACCACAGTGCAGAGCCAAGCCCCTTTTGAGGGCGTCCCTAAGTCGTAGCGATTTCAAGGACATAAGTGTTCGTAGTTCCACTCTGGTCGGCGCGCCAGCAACCTCAGGGGGGCTTTGGACGAGGCGGAAGATCGCCATTTTCGTTGCCGAAATCGTGTCATTGGGTTGGGATGTTGGCACGTGCCCTCGGTCGCTGGCGTTGGCGCGCGGGCCGTGTGCTGCAGCTGGTATGTTCCGAGCGGCTACATAGAGCGATTTTGCTGAGGTTGGGGTCGTGGGTTCGAATCCCATTACCTGTAGCATAACGATGCGGTCGGCCTCATTGCTTGAAGTATTGCTCACGATGCCAACGCAGGGATGCGGGTGCGGCGTGGCGGTGTACATCTTGACGCCCCTTAAGATCGGCGTCCCTTTGAAGCTGATCTGCCCTCAGGATCGGACGGCATCGGAGACTGCCTTGAAGGATTCACCCGTCGTGTCGCGCATCACCTTCCAGTCGATGCACGAGCAGGTCTACACGCAGATCACCGACGTGCTGATGCGTGGCGGTTTCGCGCCCGGACAGAAAGTGAGTTCGCGTAAACTGGCTGCCGCGCTGGGGACGAGCGACATGCCGGTGCGCGCGGCACTCGGCCGGCTGCTGGCCGAAGGCGGCCTTGTGCAGAATGCCAACGGGACCTATGCGGTGCCGTCCGTCGATCCGGTACGGTTCCGCGACGTGATGGAACTTCGCGCTCTGCTGGAAGGTCGGGCGGCGGAGCAGGCCGCGGGCTGCATCGACGCGGCAGGCTTGCGGGAACTTGAGGACTGCGGCGCGGAGTTGGACGCAGCCTTCGCCGAGAACGACACCCAGCGCTATCTCGACATCAATCAGCGGCTGAAGTTCACCATCTACCGCTACACGCCTTCACAGACTCTGAAGGCGCATATCCGGCTGCTCTGGCTTCAGGCAGGCCCCTTCCTGCGCCACCTTAACGGGCGCCTCCCGCAAATGCTCGATGCCAATTTCCATGACGAAGCCATCGCGGCGTTGAAGGCGGGGGACGGCCCGAGGGCTGGCGCGGCGATTGCGCGGGTTATTCTGGCCGGCACGCATTTCCTGCTGGCGCATGTCAGCTTCGCCGAGGACGACACGGCTCCCTAGTTCCGCCCGCCTCTTCTCGTGAACAGGACCAGCACGAAGCATTGCGCGATCGCAGATCGCAATTTACGCTGCTGCCTCTCGTTCGACCCGCGCGGCGTCGGTTTCACGGGCCTCCGCTCGCGCGCAGGGGCTTCACCTTTGGAGAGGTGTGAGATAACGCATTTCGAGGGCAAGACCTGCATTGTTACGGGCGCCACGTCCGGCATCGGATTCGCCATCGCGGCCAAGCTCGCCGAACAGGGGGCTGATCTCGTGATCGTCGGGCGCAATCGCGCCCGAGGGGAAGACGCCCTTGCCACCTTGTCCAAGGGCGGCACCCGAGCGCAGCTGGTCGTTGCCGATCTCGCGGACCGTGCCGCTGCCGGCCTCATTCATGGGCGCGCCATGGAGGCGTTCGACCGGGTGGATGTGCTCATCAACAATGCCGGCATTCTCGTCAGAGGCACGGTACTCGATGGCACGGATGACGAATGGAATACCGTCCTCGACCTCAATCTTTCCTCCGCCTACCGCATGTCGCGGGCCGTGCTGCCGACGATGATGGCGCAGCACGCGGGTTCCATCGTGAACATCGCCTCCGACTGGGCACTGATGGGCGCGCAAAACGCGACCGCCTATTGCGTTTCCAAGGCGGCGCTTGCCCAGCTCACCCGGTGCATGGCGCTCGACTTCGCCGCCCACGGCATCCGCGTCAACGCGATCTGCCCCGGGGACACGGCGACGCCGATGCTGGAGCGGGCCATTGCGGACCGCGGCCGGGAAGCGACAATGAGCGCCATCAATGCCAGCATACCGCTCGGCCGTGTCGGACGACCGGACGAGATCGCCAATGCGACGGTGTTCCTGGCCTCGGAGGCGGCGAGTTTCATGACAGGCGCGCTGGTACCTGTGGATGGCGGAACCTCGGCTCAGTAAAGCTGTGTCGCGGGAACACATGCCACGATGCCAGAGAAAGACATGACGCACACCTCGCCCTCCGGGGCCTGCCTCGACGAGGCGCAGCAATTTCTTGCCGCCCACCCCGACGCGCCGGCCTTCGACATCGTCATGACCGATTGCCACGGCATCGGCCGCGGCAAGATCATCCGCCGCCACGAGCTTGAGGCCCTGTATCGGTCCGGGCGTCCGATACCCACGAACATCTTCGCGCAGGACGTGACTGGGCGCGATGTCGAGGCCACGGGCCTCATTCTGGAAGATGGCGGCGCCGATCAGCGCTGCTGGCCGATACCGGGAACACTCGCTCTCCAGCCGCACGTCAATCGGGGGCAGGTACTGGTGAGCATGTTCACCGATGCCGGCCTGCCGACCGACGTGGAACCCCGACCGGTTCTGCTCCGGCAGATCGAGCGGGCGCGGCAGGCCGGCTTTACGCCCATGGGCGCGTTCGAGCTCGAATTCTATCTGGTGGATCCGCAGCCGGACGCGCAGGGGCGCCATGGGCCGGCCCGCTACCCGCTGACCGGCCGACGCCCCATCGGCCCGAATGCGCTCTCTGTCGACGAGCTCGACGAAGTGTCTCCCCTCTTCGACGCGATCTATGAGGGCGCCGCCAAACTTGGCCTGACGCTGGAATCCCTGATCTCGGAATATGGCGTCGGCCAGTTCGAGCTGACCATTCGCTACCGCGACCTCGCTCGGGCGGCGGACGACGTCATCATCGCCAAGCGGCTAATCCGCTCCGTGGCAAGGCGGTTCGGGGTGGAAGCGACGTTCATGCCCAAGCCCTTCGGCGATCAGTCGGGTTCGGGCATGCATCTGCATCTGTCGCTGGCGGACAGCTCGGGCGCCAATCTCTTCGCCGATCAGCCCGACAATTCCCTCAGTCCGCTGATGCTGAACGCCATCGGCGGCGTGCGCGCGACGCTGGGGGAGACGATGCTCATCCTCGCCCCCTTCCTCAACTCCTGGCGGCGTTTCGCCTCCGCTGTCTACTCGCCGGCCTCCGACAGCTGGGGCGTCGACAACAGGACCGTCGCGCTGCGGATTCCCGGCACGCCCGGTGTCGGCGGCGCCACCCGCCATTTCGAGCACCGCGTGGCTGGCGTCGACGCCAATCCGTATTTCGTCGCGGCGGTGACGCTTGGCGCCGCCCTCGACGGTATCCGCAATCACCGCGATCCCGGCCCGCCCACACATGGCGACGGCCATGCCGAAGGGCGCGGGCGAAGCCTGCCGCGTAGCTGGCTCGACGCGATCGATCGCTGCGAGCACTCCGCCTTCGTCAGGGAGATACTGGGCGCGCGGCTGCATCACGCCTTCCTCGCCATCAAGCGCGCGGAATATGAGCAACTCGCCGCGCAGGCGACCGCCGTGGAATGGGATCACTATGGCTTCATCATCTAACCCGTCATCCGGGAGCGGCCGCCAGCCGAGCCCGGCCCGTCCGCTCGTGGCCATTCTTGGCTGCGGGCTGATCGGGCAGAGCTGGGCAGCCCTGTTCCTTCATCACGGTCTGGATGTTGCCGCCTGGGACCCCGACAGGTCGACCGTGGAAGCCATGCCGGAGCGCCTCGTGCCGCTGATGGCTCAACTGCGTGAGCTGGGCGACACGCAGCCGGGCACGTTCCGGCCGGCGCGTTCGCTCGCGGACGCTGTGCGCACGGCTTGCTGGGTTCAGGAGAACGCCCCGGAGAAGGTGCCGGTGAAGGCGGCGCTCTATGCGGAGGTCGAGGCGACGGCGCCGCCGGGCGCCATCATCGCCAGCAGCACCTCGTCGCTGACCTGGACCGAGCTCTCCGCCGGCATGGCCGACCCGGCGCGACTGGTCACGGCGCACCCGTTCAATCCGCCGCACCTCATGCCGCTCGTCGAGATCTACGCCGCCAACGATGCAGTGCGCGGGCGGGCGGTGGCGTTCTATGAGGCCCTCGGACGCAAGACCGTCACTCTGCGCAAGGATGCGACCGGCCATATCGCCAACCGGCTGGCTTCTGCGCTGTGGCGTGAGGCTGTGTACATTGTCGCGGAAGGCATTGCCGACGTGCCGGAGGTGGACGCGGCGCTGGTTCACGGCCCCGGCCTGCGCTGGTCCATCATCGGCGCCCATATGGCCTATCATCTCGGAGGTGGTCCGGGCGGGATGCGCCACTATCTCGACCATCTCGGTCCCAGTCAGGAACGGCGCTGGTCGACATTGGGGACGCCGCGCCTCACCCCCGAAGTGCAGGCGATGCTCGTCGAGGGGATCGAGCGTGAAGTCGATGGTCGCTCGATCAACGAACTGGAGGCGGAGCGCGACCGGGCGATCATCCATGCCCTGCGTGCGCGCCAGGAGGCTCCATGAGCGATAGCCCGCGAATTGTGCTCATCCACGCGCTGGAAGAGTCCGTTATCCCGTCGCGGAAGGCGTTTCGCGAGCAGTGGCCGGAGGCGCTCGTCTTCGACCTTCTCGACACGTCGCTGGCCGTCGACCTCGCCGCTGTCGGGAGGATCGATGCCGCCATGATCCGCCGCTTCGTCACGCTGGGCGACTACGCCGCCAGCGCGGTTGGGGCCGGTGGAGTGGCCGCGGGCATCCTCTTCACCTGTTCGGCCTTCGGCCCGGCCATCGAGGCGGTGAAGGAACGGCTGGAGATTCCCGTCCTCCGGCCCAACGAAGCCGCCTTCCGGGCCGCGCTGGCACAAGGCGACCGCATCGGTTTAATTGTCAGCTTCGGGCCGTCCGGCGCCGCGCTGTCGAGCGAACTTGAGGCCATGGCCGCGGTGGAAGGTCGCCGCATCGCCATTGAGGTTGCGGTTGCCGACGGCGCCCTCAGCGCGCTCAAGGCGAGTAACGGCGAGGAGCATGACGCGCGTGTCGCCACGGCGGCGGCGCGACTGCGCGGGTGCGATGTGATCGTGCTTGGTCAGTTCTCGCTCGCGCGCTCCCGCGCGGCGGTACAGGCTGTCGGCGGCGTCGAGGTGGTGACGACCCCCGATGCCGCCGTCATCGCTCTGCGCGAACTCGTGGTTGCCCGGCGCGGCGAATAGCGAGGACGTGGGACACCTGGGACAGCTCTCCGCCTAAGCGTCGGCCCGGTAGCGATCGAGATTGTCGGCCAGCAACCGCAGCATGTCATCGCGGATGGGATCACGCGAGCCCCCCATCCAGGCCGCGGACAGTGGTAGGACATTCAGCTCTTCCGACCCTGAGAAGTCGAGCGGGACATAAGCCACGCCAGCGACGCTCATGCGCGAGGTCCATCGCGGCACCAGCGCTACGCCGAGGCCAGCGGCGACGAGGCCTACGATCGTCTGTTTCTCACCCGCGACCTGCGCGATGATCGGCTTCAGTCCCTCCTGCGCGAACAGCTTGATCGTGAGATCGTGGCTGTGCGGGCGCAGGCGCCGGTTAGGCACGATCAGCGGCTCGTCCGCTAGTTCGCGCACGCTGACCGAGGCGCGCGGGGCAAGCGGATGCTCGCTCTGCACGGCAATAACCACGCTTTCGCGCAGCAGGTGGAGCAGCTCGATCTGGCGGCTGAGCTGGGTCGGCGGCCGGATCAGCGCGAGATCCAGCCGCCCCGAGAGCAAACGCGGCAGCAGGCCGATCGTCTTGTCCTCCACCAGTTCGACGACGATATCCGGCCGCCGGGCGCGGAAATCGTGCAGCAGTATCGGCACCAGCCCGGCCGCGGCGGTGTCGACGGCCCCCAGCCGCAGGGTCGTCGCATTGAGCCGCGCCCGCTCGCGGAAACGGGTCTCCATCTCATCCGCCGCCTGCAGGAGGCCGCGCGCCCCCGTCAGGAGCGCAACGCCATCGTCGGTGAGGCCGACACTGCGCGTGGTGCGCACGAACAGGCGCGCCCCGAGCGACTCCTCCAGCAACTGGATATGCCGCCCGAAGGCCGCCGGCATCAGATCCATGCGACGGGCGGCGCGGCCGAAATGCAACTCATCGGCAGCGGCCACGAAGCATCTGAGCTGATGAAGATCCATGCTCTCGCCCTCGTTCATCGTCGGAAGATTATTTCAATAAATTATATAATGCAGCCTCAATTAACGAAGGGGCGACATCGTCTACCATGAGTGGAACAGGCGCAGGACATAAGCGCCCGACTGCACATAGGGAGGAATTCCAGATGCCGCGCAACGTTGCAAGCGTGCCGAAGCGCGCCCTTCAGCAGACGGCCTTGCCGTTCATTCCTCATCCTCGGCTTTTTCTCGTCGCCCTGTCCTGACCCGCTCCCACGGCCCTGCGGCCCGCTCAGCCGAGTGGAGCTTCGCGCAAACGTTGCCGCACGCGCCGTTCGTGTTGCTTTTCTGGAGAAAATTCAATGAAGACCTATAAGATCGCGGCTATTCCCGGCGACGGCATTGGTGACGAGGTGATCTCCGCCGGCGTGGAAGTGCTGCACGCGACGGCGGCGCGCGAGGGAAGCTTCTCGTTCAAGGTCGATCATTTCGACTGGGGCGGCGAGTACTACAAAAAGCACGGCGTGATGATGCCGGAGAACGGGCGGGATCTGATCCGCCATCACGACGCGATCCTGTTCGGCTCGGCCGGACACCCGGAGATTCCCGATCACATCACGCTGTGGGGCCTGCGCCTCAACATCTGCCAGCCCTTCGACCAATATGCCAATGTGCGCCCGACCCGCATCCTGCCGGGCATCACCTCGCCGCTGCGCAAGGTTGAGGGACCGGAACTCGACTGGGTCATCATCCGCGAGAATTCGGAAGGTGAGTATGCCGGTGTCGGCGGGCGGGTGCATCGCGGCCAGGCGCTGGAAGTGGCGACGGATGTGGCCATGTTCACGCGCGGCGGCGTCGAGCGGATCATCCGCTTCGCCTTCAACCTGGCCCGCTCGCGTCCGCGCAAGCATCTGACCGTCGTTACCAAGTCGAACGCCCAGCGCCATGCCATGGTGATGTGGGACGATGTGGCGACCGAAGTGGCCGCCGAGTTCCCGGATGTGACCTGGGACAAGATGCTCGTCGACGCGATGACCGTGCGCATGGTGATGAAGCCGGAGAGCCTCGACACCATCGTCGCGACCAATCTTCATGCTGATATTCTCTCCGACCTCGCGGCCGCCGTGGCCGGCTCGCTCGGCATCGCGCCGACCGCGAACCTCAACCCGGAGCGGAACTTCCCCTCCATGTTCGAGCCGATCCATGGGTCGGCCTTCGACATCACCGGTAAGGGCATCGCCAATCCGGTCGGCACCTTCTGGTCATCCGTGATGATGCTGGAACATCTCGGCGAGAAGCCCGCCGCCGACCGGCTCATGAGCGCCATTGAGCGCGTCACCGGCGACAGCCGGTTCCACACTCCCGACCTCGGCGGCACGGCCCGCACGGCGGATGTCACGGCCGGCGTGATCAAGGCCATCCAGGCAGCCAACGCTTGACGTCCGGCGTTGCCGGCCTCCGGGCGACACTTCCTCGTCGCCCGGAGGCCAAACGAAGTACGTGCCGGCAAACGGCACCCGAACCAACGAAAACAAGGGAGGTTCACCATGATACGCCACATGATCGCCACTGCCGCCATGCTCGCCGCGCTGGCCGCCTCGACGCACAATGCTGCGGCTCAGGACACATTTCCCTCCAAGCCGGTGACCATTCTCGTTCCGGCCGCGGCAGGCGGACCGAGCGATACGGTCGCCCGTCTCGTGGGGCAGGCGATGAGCGCCAATCTCGGGCAGCAGGTGCTGATCGAGAACAAGGGCGGCGCCGGTGGCTCGCTCGGCACGGGCCAGGTCGCCAAGGCGGCGCCCGATGGCTACACGCTGCTGCTCTATCATATCGGCGTGTCGACCTTCGCTGCGCTCTATCCCGCGCTGCCCTACAAGCCGTCCGAACTGACCTCGGTGGGACTGGTGACGGAAGTGCCGATGACGCTCGTCGGCCGTAGCGATCTCAAGGCGAACACCATTGCCGAGCTGCTGGCGCTGATGAAGCAGCCGGGCACCTCCCTGACCATCGGCACGGCGGGCGTGGGCGCGGTGTCGCATCTGTGCGCGCAGATGCTGGAACAGGCCACCGGCGCGAAGCTGACCAAGGTTCCCTATCCGGGCTCGGGACCGGCGATGACCGACCTGATCGGCAAGCGCATCGACCTGATGTGCGACCAGACCACCAATACGACCAACCAGATCAAGGCCGGCGAGATTAAGGCGTTCGGCGTGACGACGCCCAAGCGCATCGCCATCCTGCCGGATGTGCCGACGGTGGATGAAAGCGGACTCAAAGGCTTCGAGATCACAGCCTGGCACGCGGTCTGGGCGCCGAAGGGTACGCCGGAGGCGGTTCGCGTCCGCCTGTCCCAGGCGCTGCAGGTAGCCCTCAAGGACCCGGTGGTGATCGAGCGCTTCGCCGCGCTTGGCACCGTTCCGGTCGAGCCGACCGAGGCGACGCCCGCGGCGCTCGACACGCACTTCAAGGCGGAGACGGCACGCCTCGAGGCGCTGCTGAAGACGGCGAACTGACCAGCGGCAGCATCCCTGCCGGGCAGACTCCCATAGTCTGCCCGGCACCTCGTGTCCGAAGGCGCATGATGCGGAACTTGCCGGCACGGCAATGATGCCGCCCCGCTGCGCCGAGCTGAGAGCCCATGCCCATGACCAACCCGCAACGATCGCGCAACGATCTTTATGTCGGTGCGATCTTCATCAGCCTTGCGATTTTCTTCGGAAGCGAGGCCCGCCACTACGACCTTGGCGCCGGCGGGCAGGTTGGGCCGGGCCTCTTTCCGGTGGTGCTGTCGGTGCTGCTGCTCGGTCTCGGCATCGCCATCGGGCTCCAGTACTGGCGCGCCCATAGCGATCATCAGGCAAGGCCGGTGCCGTGGCGAGCCCTCGTGCTTGTCTGCCTCTCGCTGTTCCTGTTCGGCTATGCCAGCGACGATCTGGGCCTCGTTCCCATCGTCTTCATCTGCACCGCGCTGACCGCCCTTTCCTCGACGCAGAACTCGTTCGCGGCCGCCCTGATCATTGCAGCCGTCATGAGCCTTCTGTGCTTTGCCGTGTTCAAGCTGGGCCTCGGCATCAATCTGCCGAGCTTCGGCCCGGTCTTCGGACTGTGAGGAGAATGATGGATCTTCTGTCCAATCTGGCCTTGGGGTTCGAGACCGCCTTCTCGCCGGTCAACATCATCTGGTGCTTCGTCGGCGTGCTGCTGGGTACGCTGGTGGGTGTGCTGCCGGGCATAGGCCCGACCGCCACCATCGCGATGCTCCTGCCCATCACCTTCACCTTCTCGCCGGTGACGGCGCTGATCATGCTCTCGGGCATCTATTACGGCGCGCAATATGGCGGCTCCACCACCGCCATCCTGATCAACCTGCCGGGCGAGAGTTCCTCGGCCGTCACGGCGGTCGATGGCTACCAGATGGCGCGGCGGGGACGCGCCGGACAGGCACTGGCCACGGCGGCGCTGGGCTCGTTCTTCGCCGGCAGCGTCGCCACCCTTCTGCTCGCGATGGCGGCCCCGCCGCTGGCGAGCGTCGCGATCCGCTTCGGCTCGCCGGAATATTTCGCGCTCATCGTCGTGGGACTGCTGGTGTCGATCTCGCTCGCTCACGGCTCCATGCTGAAGGCGCTCGGCATGATCGTGCTAGGCCTCGTGCTCGCCACTGTCGGTCAGGACGCCTACACCGGCACGCCGCGCTTCACGCTGGGCCAGCTCGAGCTCTATGGCGGTATCAATTTCGTCTCCATCGCCGTCGGCGTCTTCGGCGTGGCGGAGATCTTCCGCAACCTTGAGGACGAGCGCGGACGCGAAGTCGGGGTGAAGCATGTCACCCATCTCTGGCTGAGCCGCGAGGAGTTCCGCCGTATCGCGGCGCCGGTTATGCGCGGCACCGCCCTTGGTTCCATCCTCGGCATTCTGCCCGGCGGCGGGCATGTGCTGGCGTCCTTCGCCAGCTATGCGGTTGAGAAGAAGAGCTCGAAGCATCCCGAGGAGTTCGGCCACGGGGCCATCGAGGGCGTGGCGGGTCCGGAAAGCGCCAACAATGCCGCCGCGCAGACCTCGTTCATTCCGCTGCTGACGCTGGGCATCCCCGCCCATCCCGTGATGGCGCTCATTCTGGGCGCGTTCATCCTTCAGGGCATCGTTCCTGGCCCCAAGGTGATTTCGTCACAGCCGGAACTCTTCTGGGGCATCGTCGCTTCGATGTGGATCGGCAATGTGATGCTGGTGATCCTCAACCTGCCGCTGATCGGCGTGTGGGTGAAGCTGCTCTCCGTGCCCTACCGCGCCCTCTTCCCTGCCATTGTCACCTTCGCCGCGATCGGCTGCTATTCCATCAACAACAACCCGTTCGATGTCTATGCGGTGATCGTGTTCGGTGTGCTTGGCTATGCGCTCATCCGGTGCGGCTGCGAGCCGGCGCCGCTCTTGCTTGGCTTCGTGCTCGGCGGCCTGC
This sequence comes from Ancylobacter tetraedralis, assembly GCF_014195655.1. Lineage (GTDB taxonomy): Bacteria > Pseudomonadota > Alphaproteobacteria > Rhizobiales > Xanthobacteraceae > Ancylobacter > Ancylobacter tetraedralis. The sequence continues at coordinate 326,211 of NZ_JACICD010000006.1, read as the reverse complement.
TAGAGGAGCATCTGCGCCGCGCCCTCATCATCGCCCATGGCGACCCGATGGTGTTCATCCAGAACCCGATTTCCGCGGTGCTGCTCGCGGTGGGTGTCATCATCCTCGTGGTCGCGGCCCTGCCCAGTATTCGCGGCAAGCGCGACGAGGTCTTCGCGGAGGATGAGGGGTAGGCCGTGATGCAGTCACTTGTATCGGGTGATTGTGTAAAACGCTGTACCCACTCAGAGACCGGAAATGGCGGCGTCCGAGGGGTGAACCGAGGCCTGCGCCAATCGTGATCAAAGATATCGACGTTGCGCCTTAGAGAGCCGCAGCGAAGACGTAGCTCTCAGTTTCATCAACGTCGGTGCGCAATTTTCCGGCGTGGAATCGGGGATTTATCAATATGTCCGTTCGGGGCTATCCGCCTCTGACTCGTTGCGGAAGCACCACGGAAGCAGATTGCGGCGCGGGCTAGCGTGCGGCGCGTAGGTCGGGCGGCTAAGAGACTCGCGCGTCGCGGCTCTGCACCTAGCGCAGACGATCGGCGTTCAGCAGGCTGTTTTTGGTGCTGCCGAGTTGCCGTCGCCCGTGCGAATCGCCTCCCTGCGGCAGTTCGATGAGCTCGCGGCCGAGCTTCCGGCGCTTTACTCACGGCGCGCCGAAGTCGCTGCGACGTTGCGCGCACATCAGCAGCGCTGGGACGACGCAGATCGAGCCATCGGCTACACCGTCACCAGACAGGGAGAGGCGGCTGCTTCCGCCTACGAAGAGAGCTTGATCGCGAGGCTCTTTGCAGCGGAAGCCACCTCTCTGTGTGACCTCTCGGCCAAACGTGACGAGCTGATTGCCGTCGGTTCCGAGGGGCCGCACATGGCCCGAATTGCGGCGCATCCGCAGGGATCGCGCACGAGGCGCCGATAATGGGCGTCCTGGAAGGTCTCGGGATAATGCCCGGGCTGGATGTAGACGACCGGGCTGTTCCTCACCCGATGCGTCCAGACGACGAGATTGCTGCCGGGCGGGCGCTGCCATCCACGATTGGAACGCCTTTCGCCCGTCATGGCGAGCTTCAGCGAATAGAGGTTGCGGTCGGTGAACGCGACATCGCTGCGGGCAATGGGCGTTACATCCTCCTCGAAGACCTCCATGAGATAGGCCTCGTCGGTCAGGGTGAACGAGGAGGGCAGGCCGGCGAATAGCGGATGTTGCGGGTCCTCCGCTCTGATCGTCATCGGGACCTCGAAACGCGTGCCGCCATCCATCGCCGGCTTGCCACGCACCGCGCCAGGAAAATGCCTCAGGACGCCTCCCAAAGCCTCGGCGTAGTCCGGCCAGGAGGTCCACGCCGCGATCGCGTGATGCAGCGCCACGATCGGCATGCCCGCTTCAAGCAGAGCCGCGAAACCCTGCTTGAATGCCTCCGACGGAGGAACCTCGTAGCTCGGTCCGTCCCAGGGATTGCCGCCCGGCATGTCGTAGAGCACCACGGCGTCGACATCGCCAAGGCATTCGGGATTGAGGACGCGCTCGGCAAGCGGATGTTCGACGAGGAAGGGCTCCATGCCCGCAAAGCTCTCGAACATCGCCATCAGGTTGGTGCGGTCATATGTGTGCCCGTTGCCGACGACGAGAAGGCGCGGCCGTGCCTTGTAATCGAGAAATCCCAAGCATTCCTCCCGGCGTGTGACATCCGGGCCCGCGCCCCCGGCCGTGCGTCAGGCGCAATAGTCGATCGCGAAGCTCACGTCGGGATCGTAATGGTCGTCCCAATAAGCCTTCCACAGCGCCTTGCTGATCGGCCCCACCTCGCCATTGCCGACCGGTTTACCGTCGAGCGTGGTGATCGGCATCACCCCACCCGCCGTGGTCACGAAGAGCAGTTCGTCGCACGCATAGGCCAGATCCACCGGTACGTCGTCGATCGTATAGAGGTAGCCAAGCTGCTCGGCGGCGGCGAGCACCGATTTGCGGGTCACGCCTTCGAGCACGCCCCGGCGCGGCGTGTAGAGCTTGCCGTCCTTGATGAGGATGATGTTGAAGCCGGAGCCTTCGGTCAGATTGGCGTCGCCGTCGGTCAAGATCGGGTACATCGCACCACGGTCGCGCGCTTCGATGAGGCCGCGGGTGAGATCGCCCCACTGCAGGTTCTTCACCGTCGGATCGATGGCGCCCGGTGGAACGCGGCGAACCGTACGCGCGATGACGGCGCTGCCGCCGGTCTTCTGCGTCTCCTCGTTCATGACCCACAGATAGGGCATGACCATGAGATAGCAGAAGTTCTCGCATTCTTCGGGAGCGTACTGGCGCACGAAGCGCAGGCCGCGGGTCACGATCATCATTACATAGGCATCGCGGATGCCGCTTTTCGCGGTCATCGCGACCAAACGGTCGCGGATTTCCTGGCGCGACAGGGGGCTCTTCAGGCGCAGCCGCTCACAGCTACGCTCGAAGCGGTCGAGATGGTCGTCAAGACGAAAGAAACGGCCGTCCCAGACCGCCGGCACATCATAGGTCAGGTCCGAATGCAGGAAGCCTTGGTCGAGGATGGGTATGCGCGCCTGCTTCAGCGGCACATACTCTCCCTCGATATAGGCGATGCCCTGGGCGAACGGGTTGTCGCTCGCTTCCAGCGCCTCCACTCGCCGCCGATATTCCGTGAAGATGTGGTCGGTGTAGGGCATGCGGAATCCTCCGTCAGGGGGCGGAACGTTTTGTCAGGCGGGCTGAAGTCCGAGGGCCGCGATTTCCTTCATGGCCTCCTCGGCGCCTTCGAGGGCGCGGTCGATATCGGCGGGCTGGTGCGCGGCGCACAGGAAGAGATTGTGCTTGGGGTGCATGTAGACACCGTGGCGCAGCGCCGCCGAGCAGAAGGCGTTCGCGATCTGCAACTCCTTGTCGCCGTCGAACAGCACCATCGGCATCTGCGCCGGCCCGGTCTGGCGCAGGCGGAAGCCGTGCTGCCGGGCGGCGGCATCGAGGCCCTCGCGGAACCGCAGGCCCATCGCTTCGGTGTGGGCCAGCGCGTCGCTGTCGCGCAGGATCTCGATCGTCTTCACGCCTGCGGCCATGGCCGCCGCGCCATACCAGAACGAGCCGGTCACGAAGATCTTGCCGGCACCCTCGCGCATGCGCTCGCTTCCCGCGACGGCGGCCAGCGGCCAGCCATTGGCGATCGCCTTGGAGTAGGCGGCGAGGTCGGGCTTCACACCATATGGCGCCCAGCTGCCACGCACGTCGAGACGGAAGCCGGCACGCACCTCGTCGACGATCAGTGCCGCCCCGGTCCGGTCGCAGACCGCGCGCGCGTGCTGGAGGAAGGCCGCATCGGGTAGTTCCTGGTCGCGGCCGACATCGTGCCGGAAGGCCGCGAGCAGTATGCCGGCAAGGTCATTGCCCGCCGCCGCCACAGCCTGGTCGAGGCTCGCCGTGTCGTTGAAATCGAAGGTGATGAGATGCGCCCGGTCCTCCGCGGTCACGCCCACCAGCGAGGGTGAGCACCACGGCACCGCGCCGTGATAGGCGCCGCGCGCCACCAGGATCTTTCGCCTGCCGGTCGCGGCGCGTGCGATCGTCACGCAGGCGGTCGTGGCGTCCGTGCCGTTCTTCTGGAACATTGCCCAGTCGGCGTGGTCGACGGTCTCAGTGAGAAGCTCGGCGAGTTCGACCATCGCTTCGGTCGGCCCGTTGCCGATGTCGGCATCCTTCAACTGCGCCATTGCCGCCGCATCGACGTCGGGATGGTGGTAGCCAAGGACATTGGGTCCCCAGGCGCACATGAAGTCGATATAGCCATTGCCATCGACGTCCCACACCCGGCATCCCTCCGACCGGGCAAAGAACTGAGGGTAGCCTGGGCCGATGGCGCGGGTCGCCATGTGGCCCCATACGCCGTTCGGCACGACGCGCTGCGCGCGAGCAAGGAGTGCAGCGTCGCGGCTGTTCGGCAGGCTGCGTGTCATGATGTCCTCCATGGCAAGAAGGGAGGCGTGAAGCCTCCCTTCCAGCACCGATCAGTTCGAGATTTCAGCAAGCGGCAGGTTGCAGCAGGCGCTGTAGCGCATGCCCTTCACGTCCGGGCTGTGAGCCAGGATCAGATTCGGGCTGACCATCGGGATGATGATGCGGTCCTTGGCCATCTGCTGGCCGGCTTCGAACCACAGCTTGTCCGCCTCCGCCGTCGTCGGGGCGGCAAGGGCCTGCTTGAGCAGCTTGCCGGTTTCCTTGTTGATGATGCTCGGATCGGTCGCGGCGCCGGCGCGCTTGGCCCAGACCGAGCCTTCGGACAGGCCGAACACGTCGATATACTGCGAGGTGCCGTAGAAGTCCGGCGCAAAGAACACGGTGGTCAGCGGAATGTGGTCGCCATTGGCCGCCTCGCGCCAGTTCGCGAACGGCACCGGCGACAGCTCGACCTTGATGCCGACCTTGGACAGATCCTGCTGGATCTTCTGCATCATCAGCGAAAGGTCGACCCCGTACACGTTCATGTCGGGATAGATCGACTTGAGGGTGAAGCCGCCCGCACCCCCGGCCTTGGCCAGCAGTTCCTTGGCGCGCGCGGGATTATAGGCCGGAATCTCGTGGCCATCGCCGCCGGGGAAGCCGAGCGGGATCGGCGTCGCCATCGGCCGGCCCGCGCCGCCCAGCGTGAAGTCGATCAGCGAGGTGCGGTCGATGGCGATGGAGATGGCCTCGCGCACTTCCGGCGTCAGCTTGACGGTATTGGCCTTCGCGCCGGGCGACAGGGCGATGTAGACGAAGTTGTAGGAAGGCACCTGCTCGACGACGATCTTCGAGCCGGCGAGGGTCTTGGCGGTCTCGGGGTCGATCTGCATGGCGATGTCGGCGGAACCCGACTGGAGCATCTGTGCCTGCGCCACCGCGTCCTTGACCTGGCGGAACACGACTTCCGGCACTGCCGGCGCCTTGCGCCAGTACTTCTCGTTGCGCTTGAGGCGCAGCTCGGCGTTCGGCTCATAGGAAGCCAGCACGAACGGGCCGCTGCCGGCCGAATGGGTGAGGAACCAGTTTTCCGACGTGTCCTTGTTCACGGCGGTCACGTCCGACAGCGCGCCCGCGGCCGTCGCGACATCGCTGTTGATGACGGCGAGGAAGCCCGCCGCGACCTGGTTGAGGAATTCGGAATTGGGGGCGGACAGGTGGATGATCACCGTCTGCGCGTCGGGCGTGTCGATCGAGGTGATCGGGTCCGCGAGGAAGGCGCCGTTGCCCTTGATGTTCTTCAGGCGCTCGAAGGACCATTTCACGTCCTTGGCCTCGACGGGCGAGCCATCGGAGAATTTGGCGGCCGGATCGAGCTTGAAGGTGAACTGGGTCTGGTCCTTGTTCGCCTCCCAGCTCTTGGCGAGGACCGGGGCCACCTTGTTGTCCTTGTCGAGCGTGACGAGCTGCTCGTAGACGGAGGTGTTGTAGATCTGGCAGGTGTCGCACCAGGCACGGGCGGGATCGAGCGAATTGATGTCCATGTCGCGCGCAATCACCAGCGCGCGCTCTTCCGCCCGGACCGGGCCGCAGAATACGGTCGCGGCAAGCGCCATCGACAGCAGAACCATCTTGGACTGTTTCAGGTCTAGTCGTTTCATCGTGGTACACCTCTCTGAAGGTTGAGCCGCGGCTGCTCGTGTTTCACTGGTTTTCCGCAATTCTCAGCAGGGCGTCCCCCACATCGCCGGCACCCGCGAGCGCCGCGCGATTGAGGACCGCCGATACCGTCGGCGCAGCAAGCCCGCCGGTGACGCGCAGGATTTCGTGGTCGAGACTGTCGAAGAAGCGTTCCTGGATTTCGGCCGCCCAGGTCGCGCCCATGGAAAGGCTGCGGGCCGTCTGTTCGGCGATGACCACGCGTCCGGTCTTGTCGATGGACGCGCCGATCAGCTCCCAGTCCATGCCGTGATGGTCGATGTTGCGCAGGTCGATAATCTCCGCGTCGACGCCGGTCTCCTGCGCCGCCTTGACCGCGTTCTGAACCATGACGGAGGTCGCCAGCACGGTGCAGGCATTGCCCTGCCGGACGACCCGCGCGGTGCCGAAAGGAATGCAGTAGTCGCGGTCGCCCTGCGGCACCTCGAACTCGCGCTGATAAAGCTCGGTATGCTCGATGACCGCGACGGGATCGTTGCAGGCCAGTGCCGAATTCATCAGCCCGATATAGTCGAAGGCGGTCGACGGCGTGACGATGCGCCAGCCCGGGAACAGGCCGAAGAGCGAGGACGGATCGCCCGAATGCTGGGATCCGTAGCCGGTGTGCGGTGACACGCGCACGCGCATGACCAGCGGAACCGGAAAGCCGTCGCCGAACATGTGACGCACCTTGCCGACGCCGTGCGCGATCTGGTCGGCGGCGGTGAAGCAGAAATCGCCGAACATGATCTCGACGATGGGGCGAAGCCCGTTGAGCGCCGCACCGAGCGCTACGCCGGTAAAGCCGTTCTCGGCGATCGGCATCGGCAGCACGCGGCCGGGCCATCGCTCCAGCGCGCCCTTGGTGAAACCGCTGACGCCGCCGCGCATCTGGTGGACATCCTCGCCCATGACGATGATGGTCGGATCGCGCTCCATCGCCGCCGCGATCGTCTCCGACGCCGCCGTGACGAACTTCACCTTTTCCAGCGGCAGGCCGCCGAGCTGGTCGTGATCCAGCATCCGCCTGCCGGCCAGCTCGGACAGATCGCCCAGAATACCGCGGTCCCGGCTGCCCGCCTCCGGCCAGAGACGGTCGGGAATGCGCAGCGCATTGCCGCCGGGCACCGGCTCGGTCAGCCGCGCGGCGGCAGCGGCGACGCGATCCGTCACCAGCTGGTCGATGCGATCGAATTCCTCGGCGGAGAGATAGCCGAGCGCGGTCAGCCGCTCGCGGGCTAGCGCGATGGGATCGCGCTCCCGCCATTCGGCCTCTTCCTCCTTGGTGCGATAGCCGAAATCGCTGCCGCTGCGGCTGCCAGACTGGTGGAAATGCCGGTAGCAGAGCGCCTCGACGACGACGGGCCCGCCCTGCTCGCGGATCCGCCGGCGCGCCTCGGCCATGGCCCGATGCACGGCCACCACGTCCATGCCGTCGCACTCGATCGAGGTGATGCCCAGCATGGCCCCGCGCGAGGACAGGCGCGTTTCGCGCGTCACGTCGGAAACGCGGGTCGAAACGCCGTAGAGATTGTTCTCGATGAAGAAGATGACCGGCAGGCTCTGCGCCGCCGCGATGTTCATCGCCTCGTAGCTGGCGCCGTTCTGGGTGGCGCCATCGCCGAAGAAGGCGACGGAAACCTGGTTGCGCTCCAGCATCTTGTCGGCGAGCGCATAGCCGACCGCGTGGGGCGGGTTGCCACCCACGATGGCCGAGGTGCCGACGACGCCTGCATCGGCAAAGCGCATGTGCATGGAGCCGCCGCGCCCGCCGCAATAGCCCGGCACCAGACCCATGATCTCGGCCATGAAGCGATAGACGGCCTCATCCATGCCGGGCGTGAACGTGTCCGTGCGGATGTCGAAGCCTTCCGGCACCTCGGTGTTGACGAGCTTCATCAGCACTTGGTGATGGGCGCGATGCGTGCCGTTGATCTTGTCGCCGGCGCCGAGCACCGACATGGCGCCGACCGCTCCCGCCTCCTGGCCGATGCTCGCATGCGCCGGCCCGTGAATGAGCCCCGCCTTCTCCAGATCGAGCAGCTTCTCCTCGAAGCGGCGGATCAGCAGCATCTGGCCGTACCAGTGGATGAGGTCCTGGGCCGTCTCGTCCCGCCAGTCGGATTGTTCGAGCTCCAGGCGGAACCATGCCGCGGACGGAGATAGCGGTATCTGGCGAACCATGGTTCCTCCGGAGTGGTCCTTGGAGAGTGTCAGTACCCGGCCGCGTACGGCTCTTTTTGTTTATGGAAATAAATTCCGTTTTCTATTGAATGGCACACTAAGCTGTGCCAGCCTCAGGACGCAACAGGAATTTTCACAGGATTAAGAAGGTCAAGTTTGATGATCAGGGACGCTGACCTGCTCGAAGCGCTGGCGCAGACAGTGCAGCGTTTCGTCCGCGAACGGCTGATGCCGGCGGAGGCACGCGTCGAAGAGGAAAACGCGATCCCGCCGGAACTGATCGATGAGATGCGCGAACTCGGCCTCTTCGGCATGTCCATTCCCGAGGCGTTTGGCGGGCTGGGCCTGACGATGGAGGAAGAGGTGATCGTAGCCCTCGAACTGGGCTATACCTCGCCGGCCTTCCGCTCGGTCATCGGCACCAATAACGGCATCGGCTCGCAGGGCATCATCGTCGACGGCACGCCGGCGCAGAAGGAATACTGGCTGCCGCGCATGGCGACAGGGGAGGTCATCGGCTCCTTCGCCCTTACCGAGCCCGACGTCGGTTCAGACGCCGGTTCTGTCAAGACCACCGCCGCCCGCGATGGCGACCATTACGTCCTGAACGGCACCAAGCGCTTCATCACCAACGCACAGGTGGCGGGTGTGTTCACCGTCATGGCGCGTACCGGCGGCCCGGGCCCCGCGGGCGTGACGGCGTTCCTGGTGCCGCGCCATTCACCCGGCGTCAGCTTCGGCGCCGTCGACAAGAAGATGGGCCAGCGGGGGACGAACACCTGCGACGTGATCTTCGAGAATTGCCGCGTGGCGGCGGACGCGGTGATCGGCGGCGTGGAAGGCCAGGGGTTCAAGACGGCAATGAAGGTGCTCAATCGCGGGCGCCTGCACATTGCGGCGGTGTGCGTGGGCATCGCACAGCGGCTTTGCGATGAATCGGTCGCCTTCGCGCGCAACCGCGTGCAGTTCGGCAAGCCCATCGCCGAACACCAGCTCATCCAGGCCATGCTGGCCGACAGCGCAACCGAGAGCTATGCCGGCCGCTCCATGGTACTGGAAGCCGCCCGCCGCTTCGATACGGGCGCGCGCATCATCCAGCAGGCCGCAAGCGCCAAGCTGTTCTGCTCGGAAATGGTGGGGCGTGTCGCCGATCGCGCGGTACAGATCCACGGCGGCGCCGGCTACATGCAGGAATATCCGGTCGAGCACTTCTATCGCGACGTCCGGCTTTTCAGGCTCTATGAAGGCACATCGCAGCTGCAGCAGATCATCATCGCGCGCGAAATGATGAACGCCTGAGGCACGCCATGGGACGGCATCTCGGCATCGTCGCCGACGACTTTACCGGTGCGCTGATGGTCGCCGGCTATATCGAGGGGGCCGGGATCTATTGTCCCGTCGTCTTCGATCATGCCGGCCTCATCCCGGAGGCGCCGATTATCGTGGCCGGCACGCGGACTCGCACCATCGCGGTTTCGGACGCGCTTGCCGAGCTGGCCCGCATGAGCGACGCCTTTGTTCAGGCGGGCTATGCGCGGCTGGCCTATAAGGCCTGCGCCTCCTTCGATTCAACCGCCGAGGGCAATATCGGGCCGGCAGCCGATTTCCTGGCGGACCGACAGGGCCTGCGGCCGGTGCTGATGAGCGCCGGCTTTCCCCGCTACGGCACGACGGTTCATCAGGGGCATCTGTTCTATCGCGGCCGGCTGGTCTCCGACTCGATCAAGCGCTTCGATCCGTTGACCCCGATGCCGGACCCCGATCTCGTGCGCTTCCTGTCGCTGCAGACCCCGCATCCGATCGCGCTCGTCAACCACGCCACTCTGGTCAACGGCGCGGGTGCCGCGGGCGAGGCCGTCGACGCCCTGGCGGCGGAAGGGGCGGGCCATGTGCTGTTCGACATGAGCGACGACAATGACGCCGAGGTCGCGGCCGAACTCGCTTGCGCGCGGCCCAGCGTCGTGGTGGCAAGCGATCCGTTGATCATCGCCTATGCCTGCCGCCTTGCCCGCGCCGAACCGGCGCATCCCATGCCCCCGCCGCGCCATGCCGACGGCCCGGCGGCGGTGATCGCCGGCTCGGTCGGCCCGGTGGTTCTCCGGCAGCTCGATGTATTCGGCGAGGCCCATCCAGTCCTCACGGTGGACCTCCTCGACCCGCGCGGCGAAGCCGGGATGATCGCGGCCGCGCTGGAATGGGCGATCCCATTTGTCGGCGCCCGACCCTTTGCCATTTCGAGCGCAACCGACGCCGAGGGCGTGGAGCGCGCGCAACGCATGCTCGGCCCGCTCGGCGCCGCGCGGCGCGCCGAGCATGTACTGGGGACCATCGCGAAAGGTCTGTACGAACGGGGCGTCACCCGCTTCGTGGTTGCCGGCGGCGAGACCTCGGGCGCCGTCGTCTCGGCGCTGGGCATCGGTGCCGTGCGGGCCTTTCCCGAAGGGCCGCTCGGCACGGGCTTCTGCGTCGCGGAAGGCGGGACGCCGATCTCGCTCTACCTCAAGCCGGGCAAGCTCGGGGCCGACGACGTGCTTCTGCGCGCGTTGGACCTCATGAATGCATAAGCCAAGGAGTTCTCCCCATGTCGACCTTCTCCGACCCGCGCGTCGCCCTGGTGGACGCCACGTTGAAGAGCGTCGAGTTGAGGCTCAACAGTGGCACGGCGGGTAATCTGAGTCTGCGTCACGGCGAAGGTATGCTGATTACGCCTACCGGCATCCCCCCGCACGCGCTCGACCCGGAGCAGATTGTCGAGATGGATTTTGCCGGCAACTGGCAGGGCCGCTGGAAGCCGTCTTCGGAATGGGCGATCCATGCCCGGCTCTACCAGACGACCTCGGCCGGGGCCGTCGTTCATGCCCATCCCGACAACTGCGTGGCTCTCGCCGCGCTCCGGCGCCCCATGCCGCCGTTTCACTACATGATCGCCAGCTTTGGCGGAGATATCGTCCCCTGCGCGCCCTACGCCTGCTTCGGCACCCCGGCCCTCGCCGAAACTGTGATCGCGGTCATGGGCACGACCTACTCCGCCTGCCTCATGGCGAGCCACGGCATCGTCACCACGGGGGCCGACCTGACCACGGCACTGATGCGCGCTGAGAAGCTCGAAATGCTCGCGCGTCAGTATCTTCTGGCGTGCGCGGGCGGCGAGCCGGTCCTGCTGACGCCGGAGGAACTGGTCGAGGTTCACGGCCGCTACGGCAGCTACGGGCAGCAGTAGGCGGTTCCCGGCGCTCAGGCGCTGCGCCAGACCTCGCTGAGGATGCGCAGCGCCAGCTCCGGCTTTTCCAGATGAGGCATGTGCCCGCAGGCGTCGAAGGCATGCAGCGCGACATTGTCGGGCAGGCCGCGCGTGGAGGCGAAGGGCAGCACCCGGTCCTGCCGCCCGAACACGACCCGCACGATCTGCGGCAGCTTCGCGAGGTCGGCGGCCACGGAGAAGCTCTGCGTGCCATCGGGGAAGAAGCGGTTGGCGAAACCCGCTATCGCCGCCGTCAGATCCTCATCTTTGCGCTGCTGCACGACCGCCCGCACGAAGGCGTCGGAAATCGTCGCCGGGTCGTGAACCAGCAGTTCCAGCCAGGGCCGCACGCTCTCGGCGCTGCGCGCCCTCACGACGCCCTCGGTGAAGGGGGCATTGATCTGCGGGCCCAGCCCCGCGGGCGCGAAAAGGCAAAGGCCACGAATATCGGCCTGCGCCCGCCGCGCCACGCGCGCCGCCAGCGCGCCGCCGAGGGAATGTCCGGCCAGGATCATAGGGCCGATGTTCTGGGCGGCCAGCGTCGCCTCGACCAATTCGGCCATGTCGTCGAGATCATCAGGCACGCCGCGCGGCGACTGGCCATGCGCCGGCAGATCCAGCGCCAGCGCGGGGAATGCGCTGCGGCCGCCAGCAAACAGGCCGCGCCAGTTGTTCAGGTCGCCGCTGAAACCGTGCAGCAGGACGACGGGAAGGCCGTCCCCCCGGCGAAGCCAGACCGCGTTGAGCAACTGGGATCCCGCCACAGCCGGCGCGAACGGGCCTTCAGCGACAGAAGCCGCCGCGCGCGCGGTGGCCGGCTGGGCAAGCCCGGCCAGAACGTCCTTCTTCTGCACGCGGCTGCGAGGGCCGGTGCCCTTCAGCCCCTCGATCGAAACCCCGTACTCGCGGGCCAGGCGGCGTGCCAGCGGCGTCGGGTTGGGCATGGCGCGCCGCGATGTCCCGCGTGCCGCCGCCACTTTCTGTTCGGCCGTGGCCGGCACAGCAGATTGCACGACCGGCATTGCCGCCGGCGCGGCATCGGCGACCGCCTCGTCAGGCGCAAGGATGCGGGCGACTTCCGCACCCACCTCGACCTCGACATCGCTGCCGACCAGATGGCGGATGATCCCCGAGCCCGGCGATTCCACCTCCACGGCGGCCTTGTCGTTGTCGATCTCGAACAGAACCTGTCCCTGAACGACCGTGTCGCCTTCCCTGACATGCCAGCGCGAGACGCTGCCGCTGGCCATTTCGAGGCTGACCTTGGGAAAAATCACATTAATCGGCATGGCGGGTCCTTCAGGGGCGAAGCTTATTCCGCGGAAGTCTTCCAGTCGGGCAGGCCGAGCGGGATGGGCGTCGTATCGGGTTGGCCGGCGAGCCGGGCGCGCAGGCGCTGCGTCAGGCGCACGAGTTCGGGGCCGACCATCTCACGGCACAGTTTCTGCGGCAGAAGATCGACGATGCCGCCGCAGGTCAGCGCCACGAGCGGCGAGCCATCCGTCGGCCGGAACGCGACGCCGACCGCGTTTATGTAGCTGTGCCAAGTGCCGAAGACGCTGACGAAGCCATCGCGCTCATAGTCCCGGACCGCCTTGTCGACGAGCGTGACAAGCGCGGCCTGGTCCTTTTCGCCCGCGAGCACCTGCTCCAGCACGGAGGCGCGAATGGGTAGCTTCATCTCGGCGAGATAGGCGAGGCCCATCGCCGTGCGGCAGATCGGCACCCTGGAGCCGATGTTCAGCCGCAGCGTGACCGGCGACATTGAGCGGCAATTGGCGAGGTAGACCATCTCCAGCCCGTCTCGCGTACCTAGGGCCACCGCCGCGCCGGTCCTGTCGGCCAGCTCCTGCATGAGCGGGCGCGCCATGTGGATCACGGGATTGGAGCTCAGCGCGGAATAGCCCAGCGACACGGTCGCCGGACCTATGCTGTAGCGGCCCAGCGTCTCGTCATAGTTCAGATAGCCCAGATTCACGAGCGTGGCGGTCAGGCGCGACACTGTCGCCTTGGGCAGACCCGTCCGCTCCAGCAGATCCTGGTTGCCGAGCGTGCCGACATCGGCCGTGAACGCGCGCAGTATTTCCAGCCCGCGCGTGAGCGAGGCCGCCGGATTGCTGCCCTCCGCAACATCGCTGCCATCAACCGGCTTGGTTCGCTTGCGCATTCTGTCCGTCTCTCTCTCCAGGACGCGCCGATCAAAGCACCTCCCGGCCTGTCATTCCATCACAAATGGAATATAATTTCATTTACGTTGACGTTCGCTCCGCCTGTTGTCAATAATGACGTTGCAGCGACCGCACGCCCATTCGAGCCCAAGGAACCGGCATCCTGCAGAGGGGACGTATTCTTGACACGCTACATACTGCGACGCCTCATCGCGATGCCGTTCTTGGTGCTGGGCATCGTCACCCTCGCCTTTCTGCTGACGACGGTGACAAAGGGCGACCCGCTGGCGGCGATCGTGTCCGACCGCCAGATGAACGACCCGGAGGCCGTCGCCGCCGCGAAGGCTCGCTGGGGGCTCGATCGAAGCCTGCCCGAACGCTACGTGATCTATGTCCGCAATCTCCTGACCGGTGACATGGGCACCTCGTTCATCACGCGCCGGCCGGTGGCGCAGGATGTTCTCTTTCGCCTCCCCGCGACGATGGAGCTGGTGATCGCGGCCATGCTAGTGGGCTCGACTATCGGCATCGCGCTCGGCGTGCTGGCGGCCTATTTCCGCAACACCCCGACCGATCATCTGGCCCGCTTCTTCGCGCTCATCGGCTCGTCGGTCCCCGTCTTCTGGCTAGGCCTTGCGCTGCTCTATGTGTTTTCGGTCAAGCTGGGCATCCTGCCCGGACCCGGACGGCTGGACCCCCGCGCGGCGTTGCCGCCGAGAATTACTGGCTTCATGACCATCGACACGCTGCTGGCTGGAAACGTCAAGCTCTTCATCGACGCGGTGTGGCACTTGATCCTGCCCGCCTTCGTGCTGGGCTGGGCGGTTGCCGGCACCATCTCCCGTCTGGTGCGGGCCAACATGCTCGAAGTGCTCGACCGCGAATTCATCCTCACCGCGCGCTCCAAGGGGGCCGGTGAATTCCGGGTCGTCATCCGCCACGCGCTTCGCAACACGCTCGTGCCGACCCTCACCGTCATCGGCTATTCCTTCGCCTATCTGCTGACGGGCGCGGTCCTCACCGAAACCATCTTCTCGTGGCCGGGCATGGGGTCCTATGCGGTGGATGCCGCGCGCGGCCTCGACTTCCCCGCGATCATCGGCGTGACCATCGTCGGCGGCATCGTCTTTCTGGTGACCAATCTGCTCACCGACGTCGCCTATGTCATCGCCAACCCACGCGTCCGGCTGGGGTAGAGACATGAGCGCGCTCTCATTTTCCTCGTTCCGACGGGTCGGCTGGATCTCGCTGCCGCTCGCCGTCGGCATCGCGATCGTCCTGTTCTGGCTGGTCGTGACGTTCCTCGCGCCGGTCATGTCGTCTTATGATCCGATCGACATGGTCGGACGCCGCCTGCAGGCGCCGAGCTGGCAGCACTGGCTCGGGACTGATGCGCTGGGGCGCGATGTGCTCAGCCGCACGCTGCATGGCGCGCGCCATTCGCTGCCTATCGCTGTGATCGTGGTGGCGCTGTCCGTCGCTATCGGCGCGCTGCTGGGCGCCATATCGGGCTTTATCGGCGGCCTTGGCGGGGCCGCCATCATGCGGCTGGTGGACGTGACGCTGTCCTTCCCGCCGATGCTGCTCGCCATGGCGGTCGCGGCCTCGCTCGGGCCCGGCCTCGAAAACGCGGCCATCGCCATGGTCATCGTCTGGTGGCCGGTCTATGCTCGGCTGATGCGCGCGCAGGTGCTGGAAGTCCGCGAGCGCGAACATGTCGAGGCGGCCATCGCCGCCGGCGCCAGCAGGCCGCGCGTGCTGCTGAAGCACATCCTGCCGCTCTGCTGGACCCCCGTTCTCATCAGCGCCACCATGGATCTCGGCCAGGTGATCCTGCTCGCCGCCTCGCTGAGCTTCATCGGTCTTGGCGCCGCGCCGCCCACACCGGAATGGGGGTCGATGATCTCCGACGGCGCCGCCCAGTTCTATTCGTGGTGGGTCGCATTGGGACCGGGTCTTGCCATCCTGACCATCGTGCTCGGCTTCAATTTCGTCGGTGACGGGCTGCACGACTATTTTGATCCGAAGTCCAAATGAGGCGCGACATGCGGCAGGAACCGCTGTTCTCCGTGCAAGACCTGCGTGTCTCCTTTGGTCGTCACGGCCATCAGTTCGAGGCAGTGCGTGGCATCAATCTCCATGTCGATCATGGCGAGGTGCTGGGCATCGTCGGCGAATCCGGCTCGGGCAAATCGGTCGGAATGCTGGCGGCGCTCGGTCTGCAGGCAAAGACGGCACAGGTCCGCGGCTCGGCGAAATTCAGAGGCCGCGAACTCGTGGGAATGCCCCGGCGCGAACTGCGTACGCTTCGCGGCTCCCGCATCGGCATGATCTTTCAGGACCCGCTTTCATCGCTCAACCCGGTCATGACCGTCGGTGCCCAGATCGCCGAAACCATCCTTCTGCACAATTCGGCGGTGTCGAAGAAGGCCGCGCTCGATCGGGCGGTGGAACTGCTGGCCCTCGTCGCCATCTCGCAACCCGACCGCCGCATCCACCAGTTCCCTCACGAGTTCTCGGGGGGGATGCGCCAGCGCGTGATGATCGCGATGGCCGTCGCGAACGACCCGGACCTGCTGATCGCCGACGAGCCCACCACTGCGCTCGACGTGACCGTCCAGGCCCAGATCATGGACGTTCTGGGCGATCTCAAGAAGCGGCTGAACCTCGGCCTGATCCTCATAACCCATGACCTCGGCGTGCTTGCCGGTCATGCGGACCGGGTCGCCGTGGTCTATTCGGGGGAGGTGGTGGAGCAGGCGGGCATCGACGATCTCTTCGAGCGCCCGAGCCATCCCTATACGCGCGGCCTCATCGCCTCCATCCCCGACATGAGCGAGGAAAAGGACCGGCTCTTTTCGATTGAGGGGGCGCCGCCGCCGCTGGGCAGGCTGCCGGGCGGCTGCGCCTTCCATCCGCGCTGCCCGCAGGTCCAGCCGATCTGCCGGACCGCGGCGCCGGTGCTGCGGACCTATGAAGGCCATAGCGCGTCCTGCCACTTCGCCGACATTCCAGCCGAGGGCGCTGCATGATGCCGCAGGTCATTCTCTCCGTCCGCGACCTGACGAAGCGCTTCCCGGTCAAGGGCGGCCTCCTGATCGAGCGCGAGATCGCGCAGGTCAATGCGGTGGCGGGCGTGTCGTTCGACGTCAATGCCAGCGAGACACTCGGCCTCGTCGGCGAGTCCGGTTGCGGCAAGTCCACCCTCGGCCGGTGCATCCTAAGGCTGATCGAGCCCACCAGCGGCGAGACGCTCTTCCACGGCCACGACATCAATCTGGCCAACGCTGCCGACATGCGGCGACTGCGGCGCAAGATCCAGCTTGTCTTCCAGGACCCCTATGCCTCGCTCCACCCGCGGATGCGGGTGTCCGAGAACATCGCCGAACCGCTGCGCATCAGCGACCTGAACGCCACCCAGCGTAAGGAGCGCGTGGCGGAAATGCTGGATCTCGTACGGCTGAATCCCGAGCACGGGCAACGCTACCCGCATGAACTTTCCGGCGGCCAACGCCAGCGCGTGGTCATCGCCCGTGCCCTCGCGCTCAAGCCGGAACTGCTGGTGCTGGACGAGCCTGTTTCCGCGCTCGACGTGTCCGTGCAGGCGGGCGTGCTCAATCTGCTCAAGGACATCCAGCGCGACATGGGCACCGCCTTCGTGTTCATCGCCCATGACCTGTCGGTGGTGCAGCACATCTCGCACCGGGTCGCCGTGATGTATCTGGGCAAGATCGTCGAGATCGCACCCAAGGCGCAGCTCTATGGCGCGCCTTTGCATCCCTACACGCAGGCGCTGATGTCGGCGGTGCCGTTGGCCAACCCGAAGCTGGAGCGCTCGCGCTCGCGCATCGTGCTGAAGGGCGATCTTCCAAGCCCGCTCAACCCGCCCTCGGGTTGTCGCTTTCGCACCCGTTGCCCGATGGCGCAGCCGATCTGCGCCGCGCAGGAACCGCTCCTCGCCGAACGCGGCGAAGGCCATGCGATCGCCTGCCATTTCCCCACCGCACTCGACCCCGGTTTGTCGCCCCGCGCCTGACGCGGAGCAGGGAGGACAACATGACTGAACAAGGACTGCCGCTGCGGGGCATCCGCGTGCTGGACCTGACCCGCGTGCTGGCCGGGCCATGGACCACCATGAGCCTCGCCGATCTGGGCGCCGAGGTCTGGAAGATCGAGAACATCAAGGGCGGCGACGACACCCGCGCCTGGTCCGTGCCGAACTACAAGGGCGTCAGCACCTATTATCTCTGCGCCAATCGCGGCAAGCACAGCATCGCGCTCGACCTCAAGGCGCCCGAGGGACGCCAGATCGTGCTCGATCTGGCGGCGAAGGCCGATGTGATCGTCGAGAATTTCCGCGCCGGCACGGTGGACCGGCTGGGCATCGGCTACGAGGACATCCGCAAGATCAACCCCGGCGTCGTCTATTGCTCGATTTCCGGTTACGGCCAGTCTGGGCCCGAGCGGGAGCGGCCCGGCTATGATTTCATCATGCAGGCGGAAAGCGGCCTGATGTCGATCACCGGCCAGGAAGATGGCCCCCCCAGCCGTCTCGGGGTCGCCTTCACCGATATCGTCGCCGGCATGATCGCCACGCAGTCGGTGCTCGCCGCACTCTACCAGCGGCGCGAGACCAAGCTCGGACAATATATCGACGTCGCCCTGCTCGATTCGACGCTGAACATGCTGATCAATGTCGGCACGGGCTACCTGAACGCCGGGGTCCAGCCGATGCGCTATGGGAATGCCCATCCCACCGTAGTGCCCTATCAGGTGTTTGAGACTGCCGACGGCGTGTTTGCGCTCGCGGTGGGCAATGACCGCATGTTCATCGATTTCTGCGAGCAGGTGATCGGCCGGCCCGAGCTTGCCCGGGATCCGCGCTTCGTCTCCTCGCACCAGCGGGCGCTGCACCGCGAGGTGCTTCTGCCGATGCTGGCGGAGATCATGCGCGAAAACACCTGCGACTACTGGATCGAGAGCTGCCACAAGGCGAGCGTGCCGGCCGGACAGGTGAAGACGGTGGCGGAAGCGCTGCGCAGCCCGAGCGTGGTGGAGCGTGGTGTCGTCCAGCAGCTGGAACATGCCGAACTCGGCCCGATCTCGCTCATCCGTGCCGCGCATGGCATCGCCGCCCAGCGCGAGTACAAGCCCAAGGCGCCGCCGCTGCTCGGCGAGGATACGCGCCACGTGCTGCGCGATGTTCTCGGGCTGGACGATGCCCGCATCGACAGCCTTGCTGCCTCGGGCGTCGTTGGCTGCCGCGCATTGGGTTCTTCCCTCCCGCTCGTGGCTGCCGGAGAAACGGTATGAGCGTCACCGTCACACACCGCGGCCCGATTGCGGTCGTCACCATCGACAATCCCCCCGTCAACGCGCTCAGCCTCGCCGTGCGCACGCAGCTGTTCGCCCTCGTCGAGGCGCTGGACGCCGATGAGCACGTCCGCGCCATCGTGCTGACAGGGGGCGGCAAGCTGTTCGTCGGCGGGGCCGACATCACCGAATTTGGCCGCCCGGTGGAGCTGCCTTCGCTACCTGCGCTGATCGAGCGGATCGAGAACGCGGCCAAGCCCTGGATCGCGGCGGTGCGAGGCGCGGCGCTCGGCGGTGGGCTCGAACTGGCGCTCGGCTGCCATAGGCGGGTTGCCACGGCCGAGGCGAGGTTCGCGCTGCCCGAGATCAATCTCGGCATCATCCCTGGCTCCGGCGGCACGCAGCGCCTGCCGCGACTGATCGGCATCGAGACCGCGATCCGCGTCGCGGCCGAAAACCTGACGCTGGACGGCACGCGCGCCGCCGAGCTCGGCTTCATCGATCGTCTCGTGCAGGAGCCGCTGGTCGACGCTGCGGAGGCGTTCGCTCTGGAAGCGCTCAGCCGCCCGCTGCCGGAACCCGCTTCGCGTCGCCCGCTTGCCACCCCCGCGGCAACCGCTTGGGAGGAGGCCACCCAGCGCATCGGCCGCGCCGCGCGCGGTGCCTCCGCTCCGCTGCGGGCGCTCGAGGCGCTGCGTTTCGGTGCCGAGAACGGCTTCGAGGCCGGATTAGCCAATGAGCGCGCGATCTTCCTGGAATTGCGCGCCAGTGACGAGTCGGCGGCGCTGCGCTATCTCTTCTTCGCCGAACGCGCCGCGCCGCGCCCGGCTGGCCTGCGTGGCATCGCCGCGCTGCCGCTGGCGAGCGCCGGTGTCATCGGGGGCGGAACGATGGGCGTCGGCATCGCCGCGGCGCTGCGCAATGCCGGCATCCCGGTCGTGCTGGTCGAACGCGACGAACAGAGTCTGGAGCGCGGCCTCACCGCGCTGAAGGCCATCTTCGAGGCCGCCCGCAAAAGGGCGAGCCTCAGCGAGGAGGAAGCCGAGGCGCGCATGCGTGGCGTCACCGGCGCGGTAGGCTATGAGGCGCTGGCCGGCTGCGATCTCGTCATCGAGGCCGTCTTCGAAGATCTTGCCGTCAAGCGCGACGTCTTCGCCACGCTCGGACGCGTCTGCCGGCCGGACGCCATTCTGGCCACCAACACCTCCTATATCGACCCGCGGCAGATCGCCGAGGGCCTGCCTCATCCCGACCGGTTCATCGGCCTGCACTTCTTCAGTCCCGCTCAGGTGATGAAGCTGCTCGAAATCGTGCCGATACCCGAAACCCGGCCCGAGGTTCTGGCCACCGGCTTCGAACTAGCCCGCAGGCTGGGCAAGGTGCCGGTGCGTTCGGGCATCTGCGACGGGTTCATCGGCAATCGTATCCTGCGCCGCTATCGCGCCGAGGCAGAGGCGATGGTGCGCGACGGTGTCGCCCCCTCAGCCATCGACGCCGCCATGCGCGGCTTCGGCTATGCGATGGGTCCCTTCGAGATGCAGGACATGGCCGGTCTCGACATCTCCTTCCTGCATCGCGAGGCCGCCCGCGCCCGTGGCGAGGCGATAGCGGAAACGCCGGGCGACCTTCTCGTGCGCGCCGGCCGCAAGGGCCAGAAGAGCGGCGGCGGCTGGTATGACTATGCCCCCGGCAACCGAACGCCGATCCCTTCACCGGATGCGGCACGCCTGATCGCGCCCCTCGTCGGCGCCCCCCTGGAGCTGGCCCCCGACAGGATCGTGGCGCGGCTCATCGACGCCATGGCGCTGGAAGGACAGGCGATTCTCGACGAGGGCATTGCCGGTTCCCCCAGCGATATCGATCTGGTCGAGGTCCATGGCTACGGCTTCCCGCGCAGGCATGGCGGCCCGATGTTCCTCTCCTCCCGCCAGCCCTCGTGATGAGCCCTGAAGGACGGTTGGCCGAGATGCAGATCACCGGCAAGACCGCGATCGTTCTGATGTTGGCCGATCCGGTCGACCATATTCGCGGCACTCTCCTGATCAACGAACGCTTCGCCCGTCTCGGCCTCGACGCGGTGATCGTGCCGATCCATGTGCGTCCCGAAAATCTCGCCGGGTGCCTCGACGCTATCCGTCTCATGCACAATGTGCGCGGGCTGGGCCTCACCATCCCGCACAAGATCGCGGCCGTGCCGTTGATGGATGAGTTGACCGCCTCCGCGCGACGGCTTGGCGCGGTCAATTTTGTCCGCCGCAATCCCGATGGCACGCTGACCGGCACCAATACGGACGGGGCGGGCTTCGTCACCGGGGTTGCCGCAAACGGGGTGGACGTGACGCGCAGCCGGGCCCTTGTGGTGGGAAGCGGCGGCGTCGGCCGGGCCATTGCGCTGGCATTGGCGGACGCGGGGGTGCCGGAGCTCGCGCTCGCCAATCGGGATCGGCTCAAGGCGGAAGAGCTGGCGCGCGAGATCGCGCAGTGCGTGCCGGGCTGCGGCGTTCGCGTGCTCGACGCCCGGCAGCCGGATGCGCTCGACACGATCGATCTTCTCGTCAACGCCACATCGCTCGGGATGCGGCAGGACGATCCGCTTCCCGTCTCCATCGCACGGCTGCGCCGGGAGACGGTCGTCGCTGAGGTCATCGTCAGTCCGGCCATGACGCCGCTGTTGATCGAGGCCGCGGCGCGCGGCTGCAGGGTCATCGGCGGCGCGGAAATGTTGACGCCGCAGCCCCCTCTCGTGGCCGAGTTCCTCGGCCTCCTTCAGCCGGGCTGACACCGTCGGCGCTCACATAACAGCTCAGGGGAGCAGCATGCAGATCACCGGTGAAACCGACCTCTTCTTCATCGTTGGCGCACCCGTTCGGCACTTCCGCGCGCCGATCATGTTCAATGATTATTTCGCCGCGAAGGGGCACGATTTCAGCTGCGCCGGCCTGCATGTCCTGCCGGCGGACCTCGCTGCGACGTTCGATCTGGTGCGCAAGGTCGACAACATCAAAGGCCTGTGCATCACCATCCCGCACAAGATCGATGCGGTGCCGCTGGTCGACCGCCTGACCGAGGCCGGCAAGCGTGTCGGCTCCGTCAATTTTGTCCGCCGCGAGCCCGATGGAAGCTTGACCGGCCATAATATCGACGGTCAGGGCTTCATGCGCGGCCTCGCCAATAACGGTTTCGATCCGCAAGGTGCCGATGTCGTGCAGGTCGGCGTGGGTGGGGTGGGACGCGCCATCGCCTTCTCGCTGGCATCCTCGGGCGTCGCCCGCATCACCCTGATCAACCGCGACGCGGAGAGGGCCAGGCGCCTCGCGGAGGAGATCGAGGCGGCAACGGGCACCAGGGTTGTCGCGCTGAAGGCGGATGAGCGCCCGGACCTCGGTCGCGCCACGCTGCTCGTCAATGCCACCTCGGTCGGCATGGTCGGCAATATCGCGCTGCCGCTGGAGCTTTCCGGCCTGACGCCCGCCTGCACCGTGGCCGATGTCGTGCTGAAGCCGGACGAGACCGAACTGCTGGCCGCCGCCCGCGCGCTCGGCTGCGCATGTGTTCCGGGCACGGCCATGCTCAAGCCCCAGATCGAACTCTGCGAGGAGTTTCTCTACGGCGAAGCCTCGCCCGGCTGACAGGCGGCCAGCCGGGCGTCTTCATCTGAGCGTGCGCGCAGGAGAGGCGTCAGGCCCGTTCGAGCGCGACCGCGATCCCCTGGCCGACGCCGATGCACATCGTGGCAAGAGCGAGCCGGCCACCGCGCAGGCGCAGTTCCAGCGCCGCAGTGCCAGCGATGCGGGCACCCGACATGCCGAGCGGGTGCCCCAGCGCGATGGCGCCACCATTGGGGTTCACGTGCTCCGCATCCTCCGCGATGCCGAGCTGGCGGAGCACGGCGATGCCCTGCGAGGCAAAGGCCTCGTTGAGTTCGATCACGTCGAAGTCCGATGGCCTGATGGCGAGCCGGGCGCACAGCTTCTGCGTCGCCGGCGCCGGGCCGATGCCCATGAGGCGCGGCGCGACACCAGCGGTGGCGCCGCCAAGCACGCGCGCGATCGGCGTCAGGCCATATTTATTCACCGCCGCCTCGGACGCGACAAGCAGCGCGGCCGCGCCGTCATTGACGCCGGAGGCATTGCCGGCGGTCACCGTGCCGCCCGCGCGGAACGGCGTCGGCAATCGGGACAGGGATTCGATCGTGGTGCCGGCGCGTGGATGTTCGTCCCTGTCAACGACAACGGCCTCGCCCTTGCGCTGCGGGATCGTGACCGGGGTGATCTCCTGCGCGAGGCGCCCATTCGCCTGCGCGGTAACGGCCTTGTTCTGGCTGCGTACGGCGAAGGCGTCCTGACCGGCCCGGGAGACCGAGAAAGTCTCGGCCACGTTCTCACCGGTCTCGGGCATGGAATCGACGCCGTACTGCTGCTTCATCAGCGGGTTGACGAAGCGCCAGCCGATGGTGGTGTCATGGATCTCGGCATGGCGCGAAAAGGCCGTCTCCGCCTTGGGCATGACGAAAGGCGCGCGGCTCATGCTCTCGACGCCGCCGGCTATCATCAGTTCGGCTTCGCCCGCCTTGATGGCGCGGGCGGCGGAGATTAGCGCGTCCATGCCCGAACCGCAGAGGCGGTTGATGGTCGATCCCGGCACGCTCTCGGGCAGTCCAGCCAGCAGCAGCGACATGCGGGCGACGTTGCGATTGTCTTCACCGGCCTGATTGGCGCAGCCGAACAGCACATCGTCGACCGCCGACCAGTCGACGGACGGGTTCCGCTCGACCAGGGCACGTAGCGGCACCGCCCCCAGATCGTCGGCTCGGACCGACGACAGCGAACCACCGAAGCGGCCGATCGGGGTGCGGATATAGTCGCAGATATAGGCCTCAGCCATCCATGAATCCTCTACTGATGGAGTGCTGCCTTTGGCTCGACTGCCGCAGGCTCCGCCAAAGGGGACTCCTACGCCGCTCTGGACGGGTCTGTTGCTGCGAGGGTCATTGGAAGCCGCGCATGGGAGGAGCTTTACGCATCCGCCGTCGGGCGCCGCCTGCCCCAATTCCAAGAGCAAGCCGGGGAGATTTCGCTCTCCGGGACCGTCTCCATCTGACCGGTGAGACACTCTCTCAAATTATGGAACTAAATTCCATTTTCAATTTATATGCTGTTTAACAAGCGAGTTGCAACAGGATTCTCTGCCGCGGGCCAACGAGAATCGAGGAACCGGGCACGCTCGCTTTGTGCCGGAAACAGCAGCGATTGGAATCCGAACTACCGCATGTCGCGGGCCGTGCTGCCGACGATGATGGCGCGGCGCGCGGTTCCCATTGTGAACATCGCCTCGCACTGGGCTCTGATGGGCGCGCGCAACGCCACCGCCTATTGCGTCTCCAAGGCGGCGCTTGCCCAACTCACCCGCTGCTTGGCGCTCGATTTCGCCGACCACGGCATTGGGGTCAACGCGATCTGTCCCGGGGACACGGATATGCCGATGCTGGATCGGGCCATGACCGACCGCGACGATGAGCGCCATCAATGCCAGCATACCGCTCGGCCGGGTCGGGCGTACGGACGAGATGGCCAATGCGACGGTCTTCCTAGACTCGGAGGCGGCCAGTTTCATGACCGGCGCGCTGGTGGCGGTGGATGGCAGCCCCGCCACTGGCGAGCGTGGCGATCCGCTTCGGCTCTCCAGAATATTTCGCGCTCATCGTCGTGGGACTGCTGGTGTCGATCTCGCTCGCTCACGGCTCCGTGCTGAAGGCGCTGGGCATGATCGTGCTTGGCCTCGTCCTCGCGACCGTCGGGCAGGATGCCTATACGGGTACGCCGCGCTTCACACTCGGTCAGCTTGAGCTCTATGGCGGCATCAACTTCGTCTCGAGTTGACCCGCCTCAAAGCAGCGCTCCAACGCCTGAATCGTTGGGTTACGTCAGCTGATTATCTGGGAGTCAGCGCCCAACAGCGGACACTGCCAAACGCCGCTCAGGGTCAACTCCGGCCCAGTTCCGTGCGAAACGAAACTCGCGCAGTTGTTCGGCAGGCAGCAGCTCGCGCCTCCAGCCTCGCCGACACGCGCTGTCGCGAACAGCACATTCTGCAAGACTAAACGATTTCACTTTTGACGATATTGATCTCGTTCGGCCGTTGTTCCTCGAACGTCTGAGTTCCCATCACCGTCCAAAGGCTACGCGCTTGCTCTCCCTGCTCACCTCTGAGCTCGTCGGCCATCCAGAGGAGCGCGCCGTAGATGACGGCGCGGTCGTCACCGGTCAGCTCTACGACGCCTGACTTGACGACGAGCCCGCCGAACTCGATCAGACGCCGTGTGTGCCTGCGGCGCTCCACCTGCCAGTCCCGCATATCATGCCGCGCCCGTGCTGCCTGATGGCGGTTGCGCGCCGCCCTGTTGCGCCGGAGCGCTGACCGCGTCGCCATCATGTGCCGCTGCAGATCGGCGTGCCCTTCCGTGAAAGAACGCCGCGCCCCGTCGCGCCCACGCCTCCCTCCGTCCGAGGTCCTCGGTTTCGGCGAGCACGAGCAGGGCGCCGGCCAGTTCCTCCGCCGTGAGCGCGTCGGCGCCGGTGGCGATCACCAGATCGCCGAGCTGCTGCACCTTACGGGTCTTGAGCTCTCGTGCCTTGTCTTCGAGTGCCTTCAGCTCCGCGTCGAAGTCCCGTGGCTTGCGCATCGTCCTCTCCATTAGCAGTCCATGGAGCAATGATAGTTGAGCGTGTTCGCCGCGGCTGTGATGTTGCCGGGACGGACTGGGATGGGCTCGTGGCTCCCGAGATTTTTTCGAGGGAGGGCGCGCTTATACGTCGTTCCGACGTGCGCTTCGCCGTGCTGATGTTCGGATCGCGATGGCGATCTATCATCTTCACGTCAAGGTCATCGGCCGCAAGGCCGGCTCCAGCGCGGTGGCGTCCGCGGCCTACCGCTCGGCCTCACGGCTGCGCGATGCGCGGATCGATCGGGTCCAGGATTTCTCGTCCAAGCGCGGCGTCGTGCATTCCGAGGTGCTGCTGCCGGACGGGGCGCCTGAGGCGTGGGGCGACCGCGAGCGGCTGTGGAATGATGTCGAAGCTTTCGAGCTGCGCAAGGACGCCCAGCTCGCCCGCGAGGTCGAGTTCGCCCTACCGCGCGAGATGAGCCAGGCGCAGGGCATCGCGCTCGCCCGTGATTTCGTTGAGACGGAGTTCGTCGATCAGGGGATGGTCGCCGATCTCAATGTGCATTGGGATATTGGCGAGGACGGCATGCCCAAGCCTCATGCCCATGTCATGCTCACCATGCGCTCGGTCGATGAGGACGGCTTCGGCCCGAAGGTGCGGGAGTGGAACGCGACCCAGATGGTCGAGCGCTGGCGGGAACGCTGGGCGGAGCTTGCCAATGAGCGGCTCGCCGAACTCGACATCGACGCGCGCATCGATCATCGCAGCCTGGAAGCCCAGGGCATCGCGCTCGAGCCGCAGAGCCAGATCGGCGCGCCCGCCCAGCGGATCGAAGCGGAGGGGATCGAGGCCGCTGACCGGGCAGAGGTTCATCGCGAGGTCGCGCACGGCAATGGCGCGCGCATCATCGCCGATCCGTCACTGGCACTGGATGCCATCACCCATCAGCAATCGACCTTCACCCGGCGCGACTTGGCGCGCTTTGCACACCGCCACAGCGACGGCATTGACCAGTTCAACGAGGGGATGGGCGCGATGGGCCGCGCACCGGATCTCGTCGAACTCGGCAAGGACGGACGCGGCGAGGACCGCTTCACCACCCGCCAGATGATCGAGGCCGAGCAGCGTCTACACACGGCTGCCGAGTTGATGGCGGAGCGCGAGCGCCATGCCGTAAAGGATACAGAGCGGGAGGCGGCTCTTCAGCGTGCTGAGCAGCGCGGCCTTGTTCTCTCCCTTGAGCAGGCTGACGCGCTGTCGCACATCACCGGCACCGGCGATCTCGGTATCGTCGTCGGTTATGCCGGGACGGGGAAGAGCGCCATGCTAGGCGTCGCGCGCGAGGCCTGGGAGGCGGCCGGCCTGGAGGTGCGCGGCGTTGCGCTGTCCGGCATCGCGGCGGAGAATCTGGAGAGCGGATCGGGTATCACGTCCCGCACCATTGCCAGCCTGGAACATAGCTGGGGACAGGGCCGGGATCGGCTCACCTCCCGCGATGTTCTGGTGATCGACGAGGCCGGCATGGTCGGAACGCGCCAGCTGGAGCGCGTGCTGTCCCATGCCGCGGATGCCGGCGCCAAGGTGGTTCTGGTCGGCGATCCGCAGCAACTGCAATCCATTGAGGCGGGCGCCGCCTTCCGCTCGCTCGTCGAGCGCCACGGTGGCGCCGAGATCAGCGAGGTGCGCCGCCAGCGCGCGGACTGGCAGCGCGACGCCACGCGCGATCTGGCGACCGGCCGGATCGGCGAGGCCATCCAGGCCTATGAGAGGAATGGCATGGTGCATGCCGCGCAAACACGGGAACAGGCGCGGGGCGAATTGATCGAGCGCTGGGAGCGTGACCGGCAGGCCGCGCCGGACCGTAGCCGCATTATCCTTACCCACACCAATGACGAGGTGCGCGCGCTCAACCAAGCCGCCCGCGAGCGGATGCGTGAGGCCGGCGGGCTCAGTGAGGAGGTGCGCGTCACCGTCGAGCGCGGCGCGCGTTCCTTCGCCCGTGGCGACCGCGTGATGTTCCTACAGAACGAGCGCGGGCTCGGGGTGAAGAATGGCACGCTCGGCACCATCGAAGAGGTCAGCGCGCAGTCCATGTCGGTGCGCACCGATGACGGCCGCTCCGTTGCCTTCGATCTGAAGGACTACGACCGTATCGGTCATGGTTATGCCGCCACCATCCACAAGGCGCAGGGCATGACGGTGGACCGCACCCATGTGCTGGCCACGCCCGGCCTGGATGCCCATTCCAGCTATGTCGCCCTGCCGCGCCACCGCGACGGCATGGAGCTGCATTATGGCCGCGACGACTTCGCCGATCGGGACCGGCTGGCGCGCACCCTGTCGCGTGACCGGGCCAAGGACATGGCCTCGGATTACGAGCGCTCCGACCCGGCGCAGGACTATGCCGAGCGGCGCGGCATCACCTTCCGTCAGCGGGTCGTGGAGATCGTGCGCAAGGTCCCGGAAAAGCTGCGCGACCTCGTCGACACCCTAAAGCCGCCTGTGGACGTGGCACAGGAAGCGCCAGCCCCGCGCGAAGAGCTCGGGAACAAAGTTGAGCCGCTCGCGCGGGAGGCATCCGAGGATCCGGAGGCGGTTCTGCGGCGGGCGCGAACACGCGCGCTGATCCGGCATGCCCGCGCATGGGATGCGATCCTCACCACGGCGGAAGCGGCCGGCCAGGGCACGCCCGAGCAACTGCGCGAGCTCAGCGACGCCCGCAAGGCGTTCGAGGAGGTGCGCCCCCATGGCTGGCGCGACGCGGAAGCGGCCTATGAGAAGAACCCGGAGCTGGTGCATGAGGCCGCGACGGCAAGCTCAATCGCACCATCCGCGCCCTCCAACTTGAAACCGAAACACCCGGCAGGGTGTCTCGGTCGGCGAGTACGGCTCTCTCCAGCACCGTCCTTGACCCGTGGATGCGCACGACGTGCTGATCGACCTCGACAGCGTCGATCCGCGAACGCAGATAGGCTTTGCGGAACGGCACCTCACCCTCTGTGATGTTTGAGCGCATGAGCTGCCCGAAGCGGGCAAGCTTGTCTGGATCCAGCCGGCTTGCGGCGGCACCCTGATTCTCGATCCGCTCCAGCGCCGAATGCGCGCGATCCCGATCTGCGTTGAGCTTGGCAATCTGTTCCTTGAGGATCTCGTCGGGCTCGGCGATGCCGTCGGCGACGAGCTGGTAAAGGCGCCGGAGCTTGTCTTCCGCTGTCGTTCTTTCGCGCGAGAGTTCATCGATCCGCGCCTGAACCTCGGCATCGGCCTTCATCCGCCGGTCGACGACGGACTGTAGCAGCGCCTCCAGCCGCTCGGGCATCAGCACGCGCTCGGCAACATGGCGTGTGACCAGATGGTCGAGCTTGTCCATCGGCACCGTTCGCCCCTCGCAGGCGGACTTGCCGACCCGGCCGGAGGTCGAGCAGCTGTGATAGCGATAGACCCTGTCGCTCTTCGAGGTGCCGGTGCGCAGCGTCATGGCGCTGCCGCAACTGGCGCAATAGGCGGCGGTCTGGAGGCGCAGGTCTGGGATGGAGAGGTCGACGTCAACCTGCCGTGTGGTGGAGACCCGGAGATAGAGGGCGGCCCGGCTGGTGATCGGCAAGGTGAACGTTCATGGTCCAATCGCCTCCCTCAGTTTCCTTCGGCAGCACCGTCACCTCAGCAGCGCATCAATCTCCCGCCTGAGGAAGGCTTCGACAACATCGACCTCGTCAGGTGTGATCGGAACGCTCGACGGCCAGTCGTCGGTGACATGCACGACCTTGGAATCATGCTCGACGGAGTCAGCGGGCCCAAGGTTTTGCTCAGCATCTCGAATGACGCGCGCATCACAGTGCGGGATCTTTGAGAGTGGTGCGCCAGCCAAGCTCGAAGCTGGCGATGGAGCATCGCTGGCCACACGGAATATTTTCTTCGGACGAAACGGACGCGAGTGGCGCATGCGCGGAGGATCACGGGCATCCCCCACTTGGCCAAGGCGCCAATTCTACGCCGCAGAACGACCGCGTGTAGCAGCGCAAAAATACTTGTCAGAAGCGGCGTGGGAGTCTTTCCCGGGATACGCTTGGTGGAGCGCTCTGGCGGCAATGACTGATACTTGGCGTTCGATAGCCATTGCAGCGATGTCTGCTTTGCGCCCCATCTCAGTCATTGCCTTAGTGGCGTCCGGAGCCCAGAAGCAGACATGAGTGAAGCGAGGTGCATTGGTACCTTCGCGCCAACTCGAGACATAGGCGCCTCGCTAAAACCGGACCTGCCCGACAGGGGGAGTCGAACATCTTCCACCAATTAGTCGATGAAAGATTGCTCACTCCGGATCGTCGATCGGCACTACATCGCGGCCAACTGGAGAGGTCACGCTCAATAGAAGTACGGATGTCTGTTTACGAGAGATTGGGAACGGCGAAGGCGATCTGGGCTTCCGTCTGGTGCCGCAGCTGCTTCAAATGGGCGATCGCCTGGTCGAGATGTGCCTCCCGCATGCGTTGCGAGATCGCGCTCATGCTGAGGGCGGCGATCGGTCTTTTCTGCCCGTCGAGCACGGCGATGGCGACAGTGGTGGCGCCGAGGTCGCCGAGCCGGCGCACCACATGGCCGATCTGCGCGGCCTCGTCCATCTCGGCGGCGAGCGCTGCGAGGGGGCGCCCGGCCTCAGCATAGCTCCGCTCATTGGCGGCCAGTATATCCATCGCCTCGGCTCGCGGCAGGGCGGCGAGAACCGCCAGCCCGCCGGCGCCGAGGCCGAGGAGGCGGCGCGTGCCAACATCGGTCAGCAGCGTCTTGACCGGGAAGGAGCCGGAGGTCCGGCTGACGCACAGCATGTTCACGCCGACACGTCGGAGGAAAAACGCGGTGTCGCCGGTCAGCTCTGCCAGCCGGTCGGTCGCGGCCCGCGCCACGGCCTCCAGATCCAGCCGGTGACTCAGGCTGAGGCCTAATTCATGGACGAATGGCCCGAGAAAGTAGCGCTTGTCGGCGGCGCGCTGATAGGCGAAGCCGACATCGACGAATGCCCGCAGGATGCGGTGCACGGTGGGGCCGGTGAGTCCGGTCGCCTCCGCTATCTCCGTCATGCCGCTTCCCGCGCCATTACGGGTTGCCAGTTCCTTCAACACCGCGACCGCGCGATAGATGGACTGCGCACCTTGTTCCATCAAGAACTCCACAATATGGAATTATGTAAGATAAACCAGCGACGTGTTGACAGATTAATCCATTATATGGCTAAGTTGACTCGAAGATCAACCATATATCCATATTGTGGAGTTTATAAATGCTGATGCACACGCCGGTCCGTTCGTCCGCCGGGGCTCGGTTCCGCCAGGCCCTGCGGGAGGAGCAGCCGCTGCAGATCGTGGGTGCCATCAATGCCTACACCGCTATGATGGCGAAGAAGGTCGGCTACAAGGCGATCTATCTTGCCGGGGCCGGCGTCGCCAATGCGAGCTACGGCCTGCCCGATCTCGGCATCACCACGATCAACGACGTGCTGGGCGACCTGCGCAAGGTGGCCGATGCCAGCGACCTGCCGGTTCTGGTCGATGTCGATACCGGCTTTGGCGGCGCCTATTCCATCGCCCGGCTGGTGCGCGGCCTGATCAAGGACGGCGCCGGCGCGATGCACATGGAAGACCAGGTGGCGCTCAAGCGCTGCGGCCATCGCCCGGGCAAGGAAATCGTCTCGAAGTCCGAGATGCTCGACCGCATCAAGGCCGCCGTCGACGCCCGCTATGATGAGGATTTCGTCATCGTTGCGCGCACCGACGCACTCGCGCTCGAAGGTCTCGACGGCGCCATCGATCGCGCCCAGTCCTATATCGAGGCCGGCGCCGACATGATCTTCGCCGAGGCCTTCACCGAACTGGGGCAGTACACCCAGCTCGCCAAGGCGCTGAACCATCCTTATTCGGTGCTCGCCAACATCACCGAATTCTCCAAGACGCCTAATTTCACCACGGAGGAATTGCGCGAGGCCGGTGTTTCGGCGGCGCTGTATCCGCTTTCGGCGGCGCGGGCGATGAACGCGGCGGCACTCAATGTCTATGAAACGATCCGCCGCGACGGCACCCAGAAGCACATTCTCGATACGATGCAGACCCGAGAGGAGCTCTACGGCTATCTGAACTATCACGCCTACGAGCAGAAGATCGACGCGCTGTTCGCGGCCAAGAAGTCCTGATCCAGAGCGCCTGAACCAGAACGATCGAAAAGATCGAGACCATAAACGGGAGGAAGCAATGAAGCGCTTTGTCATGGCGTCAGTGGCGGCATGTGCCGCCCTGACGGCGATCTCCTTGGCTGTCGCGGGTCCCGCCCGCGCGGCTGAGTTTCCGGCCGGGCCGATCCGTTTCATCGTTCCGTTCAACGCCGGCGGCGGCACGGATGTGGTGGCCCGCGTGGTGGCCGAGGAAATGTCGAAAAGTCTCGGCCAGCCGGTGCTGGTGGATAATCGCCCTGGCGCGCAGGGCATCGTCGGTACCAAGGCCGGGGCCATGGCGGCGCCGGATGGCCAGACCATCACCTTCGTGCTGCAGGCCACGCTGGCGCTTAATCCCAGCTTGTACAAGGCGACCAATTACGACCCGGTGAAGGACTTCGCGCCGATCTCGCAGCTTTCCACCGCGCCTTATGTCGTGGCGGTAAATCCCAAACTGGGCGTCACCAACATCAAGGAACTCATCGCCAAGGCGAAGCAGGCGCCGGGAAGCGTCAACTACGCCAGCGGCGCCTCGGCGTCGCATCTGGCTTCCCTGCTGTTCCAGAAGACGGTCGGCATCAAGATGACCCACATCCCGTATTCCGGCTCGGGTCAGGCGCTCACCGACCTGCTGTCGGGCCGGATCGGCGTGATGCTGTCCAGCCCGGTCTCCGTGCTGCCTCACATCAATTCCGGGGCGCTGCTGGCGCTGGCCGTCACCGGGCCGGAGCGCATTCCCTCGCTGCCCGGCGTACCGACGGTGGCCGAGCTGGGCTATCCCGGCTTCGATGTGTCCGGCTGGTACGGCGTCGCCGCGCCTGCGGGCACCGACCCTGCGGTCATCGCTAAGCTCAACGCGGCGGTGGCCGCGGCGTTGAAGCAGGAGGGCGTGCGCGCCAGCCTGGAAAAGGCAGGCGTCGAGGGGCGCAGCTCCACGCCGCAGGAGTTCCAGAAGTTGATCGATGCCGAGATCACGCGCTGGACCGCGCTGATCAAGGAAGAGGGCATCCAGCCCGAATAGGCGCCGACACCCATCCGGGAGGTCGCGCCGCGATCTCCCGCTTCTCAACGCGCAGCAAGGAACAGCGGCATGCCTCACGCCTGGATCGAATGCTCGGCCAATATCGTCGACGAACCCGAAGTCCAGCAGCTCAAGCAGCGCATCTATGACGCGGCACTTCAGACCGGGATCTTTCCGCTCGGCGGCGTGCGGGTCCGGTTTCAGGTCATCACCGACTACATCGTCGGCGACGGCGATCCGGCCAACAGCTTCGTGCATGTCGTGCTGCGCATTGGCGCGGGGCGCGACCTCGAGACCAGGAAGGCCGCGGCCGACCGGGTCTTCGAGCAGGTCTGTGAGTTGCTGAAGCCGCTCCATGACCGCCGGCCGCTCGCGGTGGCCTTCGAGGTGCAGGAAATGAGCGCCGACCTGAACTACAAGTTCAACAATCTGCACGAATACATAAATCAAAGGGCCGGGTCCCGTTAGAGGACCGCAATAACGGCCAGAAAAAACGGCTAAAAAAATGGGGAGGAGCCTCCATGCCCATTACCAAGGATGGCCTGGGTGGACTGATATTCGCCGCCTTAGGCCTGTCCGCCTTGCTGATGTCGCGAAGCTATCCGGTGGGATCGGCGCTGAGCATGGGGCCGGGATATTTCCCGACCATCGTGTCGACGCTCATGCTTGGGCTGGGCGTGCTGCTGTTTCTGCGCAGCCTGCGTGGGCCGGCGGATGCGGTCCCGTTCGCCATCGCCTGGCGCCCGTTCATTCTCATCACCGCGGCGATTGCCGGCTTTGCCTTCCTGATCGAGTTCGGCATCGTCGTCGCCGTGACCTATCTGGTGATCGCGGCGTGGCTGGCGGACCCCAATCGCAAGCTTAAGACGCTGCTTATGCTGATCGTGATCGGCATTCTGGTTCCGATCCTGATCTTCAGCGTCGGCCTCAAGCTCCCCATTAAGATCTGAGGTCGCCATGCTCGACGGTCTGCTTCTCGGATTCCAGGTCGCGTTGTCGTTCGACAACCTGCTCTACTGCCTCATCGGCGTCACCCTCGGCACGTTCATCGGCATGCTGCCGGGGGTCGGCCCGCTGGTGACCATCGCCGTGCTGCTGCCGATGACCTACGGGCTGACGCCGGTAGCCTCCATGATCATGCTGGCGGGTATCTATTACGGCGCCTCCTATGGCGGTTCCTCCACCGCCATTCTGGTCAACGTGCCCGGCGAATCCTCGTCCGTCGTCACCTGCATCGACGGCTACCAGATGGCGCGGCGGGGCAGGGCGGGCGCGGCTCTGGCCATCGCGGCGATCGGTTCCTTCGTGGCCGGCTGCATCGGCACATTCGGCATCGCGCTGTTCGCCCCCATGCTGGGCCAAGCGGCGCTCGCCTTCGGGCCGGCGGAATATGCCGCGCTGATCGTCATGGCGCTGGTCGCGACCTCGGTGCTGGTGCAGGGCGCCGTGGTCAAGGGGCTGCTCATGGCGCTGCTCGGCATCCTTGTCGGCCTGGTTGGCATGGATGTGAATTCCGGTGTCATGCGTTTCACCTTCGGCCAGCAGTCGCTGATGGAAGGCATCGATTTCGTGGTGGTCGCGGTCGGCATGTTCGCCTTCTCCGAGATCATCCGCGAACTCGCCGTGTCGCATGGCACCACGCAGGAGCAGGTGGAGGTCGGCTCGCTGATGCCGACGCGCGCCGAGCTGAAGCAGTCGGTGAAGCCAATCTTGCGCGGCACCGCCGTCGGCATGTTCTGCGGCGTGCTGCCGGGCATCGGCTCCACCGTGAGTTCGTTTGCCTCCTACATTCTGGAAAAACGCGTGGCGAAGGAGCCGAGCCGGTTCGGGCATGGCGCCATCGAGGGGGTCGCCGGGCCGGAATCGGCGAACAACGCCTCGGCGCAGACCTCCTTCATTCCCACCCTCACGCTCGGCGTGCCGGGCAGCGCCACCATGGCGCTGATGCTGGGCGCGCTGATGATCCATGGCATCACGCCCGGCCCCAATGTCATCACCGACCGACCCGAGCTGTTCTGGGGGCTGGTCGCCAGCATGTGGATCGGCAACGTGCTGCTGGTGATCCTCAACCTGCCGCTGATCCGGCTTTGGACCACGCTGCTGAAAGTGCCGTATTCCTGGTTGTTCCCGATGATCCTCATACTGTCGTGCTTCGGCATCTACACTCTGTCGAACGACCCGACGGATGTGCTGATGGGCGCGGGGTTCGGCGTGTTCGGCTACGTGATCCTGCAGCTCGAATTTTCGCTGGCGCCGTTCATTCTCGGTCTCGTGCTTGGTCCGATGCTGGAAGAGAACGTGCGGCGTGCGCTGCTGATCTCCCATGGCGATCCCATGGTGTTCGTCGACAGCCCGATCAGTGCGGGCTTCCTCGCCGTCGCCTCCCTCCTGCTGATCCTGCTCCTGCTGCCGGCGATGCGGCGCTCCCGCGCGCATCTCGAACACGAAGCCTGATCCGCGCCTCGCCGACCTCTCGCGTTTCGCTGCCGCGCCACTTCGCGCGTGGCCGGCGCACGCCCCCACGCCCGATTTTCAACCGCACCGACGGGGATATGATGTTGAAACTTGTCAGCTTCTCAGCAGCCGGCCGCGATGGCTTCGGCCTGGTCCATGCGGCAGGCGTCGCCGATCTCGGCGCCCGCACCGGTTTCGCCTCGTTGCGCGAACTCATCGCGGCGCCGCAGGGCCTGGAGGCGGCCCGCCGGGTCGCCGCGGAGGCGCCGGTCGATGTCGCACTGGGCGACATTCGCTACCGCATCCCCGTGCCGGATGCCGACAAGATCATCTGCATCGGCGTGAACTATGCGGACCGCAATGCCGAGTACAAGGACGGCTCCGAGGCGCCGCGCTATCCCAGCATGTTCCTGCGCACGCGCGGCTCGTTCGCCGGCCATGGTGAGCCGCTGCTGCTGCCGCCGGAATCGCCGCAATTCGATTACGAGGGCGAGATCGTCATCGTGATCGGCAAGGGCGGGCGCCGCATTCCGCAGGAGGCCGCGCTGTCGCACATCTTCGGCCTCACGGTCTGCAATGAGGGCGGCGTGCGCGACTGGATGCGCCATGCCAAGTTCAACGTCACGCAGGGCAAGAACTTCGAGAAGTCCGGCAGCATCGGGCCGTGGATCGTGCCGGTGGAGGATGCCGGCGATCTCGCCGACCTGTCACTGAAGACCTGGGTGAACGGCGAGCTGCGGCAGGAGGACACCGTGCAGCGCATGATGTTCCCCTTCGCCTATCTCATCAGCTACATCTCCAGCTTCACCGAGTTGCTGCCCGGCGACATCATCGTCACGGGCACGCCCACCGGCTCGGGCGCCCGCTTCGATCCTCCCCGCTATCTCGTCGATGGCGACGTTGTGCGCGTCACCGTTCCCGGCGTCGGCACGCTCGAGAACCGCGTCGTCCGCGAGATGGTTCCGGCGTGAGGGGACGGCAATCGTGTTGAACGACCTTGAGATCGAAGCCGCCGCGCAGGCACTCGCCGGCGCCGAGCGGGAGCGCAGGCAGATCGGCCTGCTGAGCCTGCGCTATCCCGGCATCGGGATGGGCGATGCCTATCGCATCCAGGAAAGATGGGTGGCCGCCAAGCTCGCCGACGGTGACCGCCAAGTCGGCTGGAAGATCGGCCTGACCTCGCGCGCCATGCAGCAAGCGTTGGCGATCGAGATGCCGGATTCCGGCTATCTCCTCGAAAGCATGCGCTTCGAGGACGGCGCCACCGTCCCGCCGGATCGCTTTATCCAGCCCCGCGTGGAGGCCGAACTCGCCTTCGTCATGAAGACCGATCTCGGTCCCGGCGCCGGGGTGCACGATGTGCTCGAAGCGACCGCCTATGTCGCGCCGGTTCTTGAAATATTGGACACGCGGGTGGAGCGGCGGGACGCTGGCACCGGCCGGCTGCGCAATGTCTGCGACACCATTGCCGACAACGCCGCCAATGCCGGATTTGTGCTCGGCGGGCGGCCGGTTCGGCCCGACCTCGTCGACATGCGCTGGTGTGGGGCGATCGTCTCGCGCAATGCAACGGTGGAGGAGACCGGGCTCGGCGCGGCGGTGCTGAACCAGCCCGCGCGTGGACTGGTCTGGCTCGCCCAGCGCCTCGCCGCCGGCGGCCACCGGATCGAGGCGGGGCAAGTAATCCTTTCCGGCTCACTGATCCGCGCCATCGAGTGCCCGCCGGGCTCGACCATCACGGCCGATTTCGGCCCTCTCGGCAGCGTTGCCTGCCATTTCGCCTGAGGAGTTGCCATGCCCGCGCCGATCAACCGTTTCAAGGCCGCGCTTTTGCAGGGAAAGCGCCAGACCGGCCTGTGGGTCGCGCTTGCCAGTCCTCTCAGCGCCGAACTGCTCGCCGGGGCGGGGTTCGACTGGCTGCTGATCGATCTCGAACACGCCCCGAACGACGTGCGCTCGGCGATCGCGCAGATGCAGGCCATGTCGGCCTTTCCCGTCACCCCGGTGATCCGCCCGCCCATGAGCGAGGCTTGGGTCATCAAGCAGGTGCTGGATGCCGGTTGCCAGACGCTGCTTATCCCCATGGTCGAGAGCGTTGCACAGGTTGAAGCGCTGCTCGACGCCATCCATTATCCTCCGAAGGGCCAGCGCGGAGTGGGCGCTGCGCTGGTGCGTGCGTCCGGCTTCGGTGCGCAGGCCGATTATCTGACGACCGCCAATGAGCAGATCTGCCTGCTGTTGCAGATCGAAACCCGCAAGGGCCTCGATGCCCTCGATGCCATCGCGGCGATGGACGGGGTGGACGGCCTCTTCATCGGGCCGGCCGACCTTGCCGCCGATATGGGGTGCCTCGGCAATCCCGGGCACGAGAGCGTGCGGAACGCCGTGCTCGACGCCTTCCAGCGCATCAAGCGCGCGGGCAAGAAATGCGGCGTGCTGACATCGGATCCCGGACTGATCGAGATGTATAAGGCGGCCGGCGCCGATTTCATGGCCATCGGATCAGATGTCGGTCTATTGAGGGAAGCCGCAAACGTTGCATTTGATAGATATAATTCTGCTAGATAAATGGTGCATATTTAATAAAATTCCGTCAATTTACGAAGGTCGGTTATCTTATGATTTATATATTTTTCCGAATGATATAAAAATAACGCAATTCGAATCAATGAAACAAACGATATAGGAGATGTGATAATATATGCATGTATATATAATAAATGAAGATGAATGGACATTTGAACAAATGATATGTGCATTTTCATTATAAAACTATGCTAAAAATAACAAAATATACTTATAGTTCGACATGTTGGCATTCATTAATTTAACCAAAAGCGGGCGCTGTTGAGGTCCGTAAGTGATCAATTTCGGCCTTGGCCTTCCTTCGAGATATGTCCGCTTATCGTCAGGCCTAGCCAATAGCCGACAGTCCGCCGCCGAGCGCAAAGCTGTCGCCCACCTCACGGAAGCCCATGGGATGAGCGAACGGCGGGCGTGTAAAGCCACCGGCTTCCGACGCTCCGCGCCATGAATGGCTCCGCGTCTGCACTCGCCGCTCCACACGCCCGAGAAGACAAACCCAACCGCCAGAACGAACTCACAGCTGGATAGACGTGGGGGCAACGTCACCAGGGACAAATCCCGGAGGAGGAAACGTCGCGATCAACCGGCGCGCGGTGCGTCCAAGGGATCTCAATGGCGTTCGCGGCTTTGCTGCTCGTTATTCTCGCCTCCATCATCAACGCCTCGGTCATCCGCGTCTCGTGGAACCTACCGAGCCGGCCTGGGAGCGGGCCTCAGCCGCGCGAGGACACAACGGGCGCATATGTCCGATCGGGCCCGCCGCCTGATGCGCGACCAACCGGGCATAGAACCCCTGCTGCCGTATAAGGTCGTCATGGGTCCCCATCTCGACGATCCGTCCGTCATGCATCACCAGAATCGCATCGGCCGCCCGGATCGTGGAAAGGCGGTGAGCAATGATGATCGTCGTCCGATCGAGCATCAGCTGGTCGAGGGCCGCGCGCACATGCGCTTCGCTGGAGGCGTCGAGATGGGAGGTCGCCTCATCGAGGATCAGGACGGGAGCGTTTTTGAGGAATGCCCTGGCGATCGAGATACGTTGACGCTGCCCGCCCGAAAGCTGGACGCCCCGCTCGCCGACATGGGTATCGAAACCGTTCGGCAGCGACGCTACGAAATCCGCCAATGCAGCCCGCTGAATGGCGAGGTCGAGCGCCGCCTGGGTCGCGTCGGGATGTGCAAG
This sequence comes from Ancylobacter tetraedralis, assembly GCF_014195655.1. GTDB lineage: Bacteria > Pseudomonadota > Alphaproteobacteria > Rhizobiales > Xanthobacteraceae > Ancylobacter > Ancylobacter tetraedralis. Next base: position 287,572 of record NZ_JACICD010000006.1, on the reverse strand, counting down.
GCGAATGTTCTCCACCAGGGTTGCGTTGAAGAGATAGGTGTCCTGGGCGACGAGTGCGATGTGCCGGCGCAGATCGTCGAGCTTGACATCGCGCAGATCATGCCCGTCGATGGTGATCCGCCCCTCCTGAGGATCCCAGAACCTCAACAGCAGGTTGGCGATCGTTGATTTTCCCGCTCCGGATGATCCCACGAGGGCGATCCGCGCGCCTGCCGGCACATCGAGGTTTATGTGCTGAAGAACCCGGGGGCCTGCTGGATCATAGGCGAACGACACGTCGTGAAAAGTAAGCCGTGCGCCTCCCGCCGTTTGCGGCAGCCGTTCGGGTCCATCGGTAACCGGGATGGGTTCGGCGTACACGGCGTGAATGCGCCGGGTGGAGGCGATGGAGTCGGCCAGCTGCCGGGCTGCCTGGGCGAGTTCGGATACGGGGACGAATGCGGCGGAGGACAGCAGCGCGACCAGCGGCAGCCAGGCTGGGTCGAAGGCATGGGTGTTGATCAACAGCGCCGCCGTAGCCAGAACCGCCGCCGCGCCGAGTGTGGCAACGGCTTCCTGCTTGGCAACCTGAAAGGACAGGTCGGCATTGAGGTCGACACGCGATCGCTGATAGGCGGCAATCTGATCCTGGAAAACCATCCGGCGCGCCCCAACGGCGCGGAAGGCAATGAGCTCACTCATGCCCTGCACCGTGTCGACCACGAAGGCATTCAATCCGCCCAACTGCGCGCGGGCCCGGCTTCCCAGGGCATCGACCCTTCGCCTGTCGAAAACAGGCGCCAAAGCGGCATAGGCGAGGAATGGGAGCAGCGTGAGTGCCGTGGGCCACGCGATGAGCGACAGGGCCACTAGAACGCTCACCGGCACAAGCAGTGCCACGATGGCGGGCGCCACGACATGGGCGAAGAAATACTCGACCGTCTCGACATCCTGGGTCCCTAGAGAGACAAGGTCGCCCGAGCGGCGCTTCAGGAGATAGGCCGGGGCGAGCTTGTCGAGAGCGCGGTAGAGATCGACCCGCATCTGCGCGAGCAGCCGGTAGGCCATGTCGTGCGACCGCCAGGACTCGTTCCATTGCAGGAAGGCTGCGAGCGGCACCAAAGCCGCCATCCCGGCGATATAGAAGCCGAAGGGAGAGCCCGTCTTGATGGAAGCCACGATCAGCGCGCTCAGCGTGCTGACGCCGACAAGGGCATAGACGCGTCCGACACCGGACGCGACCGTGAGGATGAGTTGCCGACGCCACGGCACAATGAGATTGAACAGCGTCGCCAATGTCTGGAACGGGCTCAGCCCGGCCGCGATCCTCTCACCCTCGGTCATCTGCGGCGTCACCGAAGCCTCGCGTTCGGCGACGCAGTGATTTTCGTGTGACGCTGCGACCAGGTCGGCGCTGATCACACGGTCGATGTGACTGAGCTCGACCTGTTCCGCCATCAGCTTCTTATAGGGCCCGTCGCGGCCGATCAGTTCGGCATGTGTGCCGCTGTCGGCGATGCGGCCGTCCGACATCACGATGATCCGGTGTGCGTCGATCACGCTCGAGAGCCGGTGAGCCAGCACGATTGTCGTTCGCGTCCTCGCGAGATCGTCAAGTTCCGCCTGAATGAGGTTTTCGTTTTCGGCGTCGACCGATGACAAGGCCTCATCAAGAATGAGGATCGGAGCGTCGCGCAGGATCGCGCGCGCGATCGCGATGCGCTGGCGCTGTCCACCCGACAGCCTCAATCCCCGCTCGCCAATGACGGTACTGTACCCGTGCGGCAGGCGGGAGATGAAGCCATGCGCATTGGCCGCGCGTGCCGCGGCCTCGACTTGATCGCGCGTGGCGTCCGCACGGGCGATGCGGATATTGTCCTCGACCGAGCCGTAGAAGAGATAGGTGTCCTGCTGCACGACCGCGAACTGGTCGCGGATGTGATCGGCCGACAAGGTCGTGACGTCACGACCGCCGATCTGGACGGTTCCGGAATCGGGATCGTAGAAGCGCAGTAGCAGTTTCACGATCGTCGACTTGCCCGAACCGCTATAGCCGACGATGCCGATGCGCTCTCCCGCCTGGATCGCGAACGTGATGCCCTTAAGCGCCTCGCCGCGTTCATCGGAATAGCCAAACCGGACATCCCTGAAGGCAATCGATGCCGCGATGTCGGGCGTGGCAGGCGTCTCGAGCGGAGGCTTCGGCGGCTCCGCCTGCAGCAGGGCCTTGATGCCCGAAGCGGCGGCATTGGCCATCATGCCTCGATGAAGCAGCGATCGCAGGTCACGCAGGGGACGAAAGACTTCTGTTCCCGCCATCAGTACGATCAACAACGCCTCGATGGTCATCTGGCCATGGCTGACACGCCATGCGCCAAGCGAGATGGCCGCCGCCGCCCCGCCGGCGATGGCAAGGTCGGTGAGCGCGCGGCTCATCAGGCTGGCCTGCAGCACGAATAGGGTGCTTTCCGCCAGTTGCTGGGCCTTTTTGGCGAGACGATCGCCGAAGGCGGCGCTCTGGCCGAAGGCTTTCAGGGTAGGCAGGCCCTGAACGGCATCGAGGAAATCCTCGCCGAAGGCCTTGAAGGAACGCACGCGCCGCAGCGTCGATTCCTCCCCCATGCGCTTGAGCACCACAGGAAGGATCAGGGCGAGCACCGCCGCTGCCGAAATCACGGCGGCCACGGGAATGTCCCAGAAAGACAGGACGACAAAGAGAAGCACCGGCGCCAGAACCGCGATCGCTACCTGTGGAAGGAACTGACCGAAAAAGGTCTGCAACTGCTCGACGCCGTCGATGGTCGACAGGGCGATGCTTCCCGTGCGATGCCCGGCAAGCCAGGCCGGCCCCAGCCGTACGATCTGGTCATAGATGTCGAGACGCAGGCGATCTTGGATCCGGGAGGACGTGGCATGGGCGACGCGCGCCCTTGCGTATTCCAGGCCCATCCGTGCGAGAATCACGGCTACCAACGCCCCCGCAGCCTCGGCCAGCCCGGAAATGGCCGCTCCCTCGAAAAGGCGGGCGATCATCCAGCCGAGCAGGATGAAGCGGGCAACACCCAGCGCCAGGGAGAGAAAACCGAGCAGGATGGCGGCGGCGATCCGGGTACGAAACCCTTTGGTCGCCGCCCAGAGTTGAGCGTCGAAATGCATGGCTGTTCCGGTCAGACAGGCGATAGTAGTATATACTACGATCGCTCCGCGATAAGGTCCATATCGTAGTTATAGCTACGTTATGCCGTTGGAGCTTGAGGGGATCGCGTGACATCGCGCAGCCGGGCAGGACCGGTGTCCTGTGCTTCCAGCAGCATGCGCCGGTCCGCGATCGCATGAGCCAGATCGAGGTCGTGGGTGATCAGCAGGACGGCCAGTTCATCGATGTCGGCTATTGCGCGCAGATGCCGGATCACCTGCTCTTGAACCGGCGGGTCGAGACGTGATGTCGGCTCGTCGGCGATGAGCATTCTCGGCTTGAGGGCCAGTATCCGGGCAAGCGCCAGTCGTTGCGCCTCGCCGCCGCTAATCTGATGCGGTCGTCGCCCAAGCACGTCATCGCGTAGGCCGAAGCGTTGCATCAAGGCTGGCATCTGCCGCAGAGCTCCCTCGCCACCTGCGAGATACCGCATGTCCTCAAGGCTTCGCCCAACCGCCTGCCATGGCGAGAACACGCGGGTCGGGTCCTGATGCAGCTTCTGCAGCGCCGATCGCCCCTCCGCCTGCGGCCGACGGATGGTGCCCCCGAGCGGCCGTGTCAGCCCAAGCAACGTTCGGCCGAGCGTCGTCTTTCCGATCCCGCTTCTGCCGAGCAGCGCGGTGATGTGACCGGCGTGGCAATGAAAGGTCAGCTCATCGGCCAGCACCGTGTCGTCGATGCCGATCCGCAGCCGTTCTGCCTCCACCGTCTTGCCGGTGTACGATCGCCGATAGGGGCGCGCCGGCCAGCACGACGGGTCGCTTGCCACATAGCGGCGGGCATAGTCGGTAGATGGAGACGCAAGCACGCGTGCCGCCGGCCCGTTCTCGACAATCCTGCGTTCGTCGAGGAATGCCACCTGATCGGCGAGTGCGCGCACCAGGGCGATGTCGTGTGTGATCAGCAGGATGGCCCGGCCACTGGTGCGCAGCGTATCGAACACGCCGGCGACGACATGGCGACGGTCGACGTCGAGCCCCTTTGTCGGCTCATCCGCTAGGATGATGCCGGCGCGGGTGACCGACGCGATCGCCGCCATCACCCGCTGCGCCATGCCGCCCGACAGTTCGAACGGGCGCTTGCGGTGATGGTGTGGATCGACCTGCATGGCCGAAAGGGCGGCGCAGGCCTCCGCGCGGGGCCGACGCCCCCGGATCTGCTCGGCGACCTGAGCGTCGGCGCGCAGAAGCGGAGCCAGAGCGTTCAGCGGCTCCTGCGGCAGCAGGAATAGGTCCTTCGACCAAAGGGAGCGCAAACCGTCCCGGTCGGCGGCATCGAGGCTCCGGCCATTCACGACGATCCGGCCGGACACCGACACCCCGCGGGGGATCAGTCCCATGATGGCGCTGGCGACCAGACTTTTGCCGCTCCCCGTCTCGCCCAGAATGGCGAGGATCTCTCCGGACGACACGCTGAGGGTGACATTGTCGACGATAGCCCGGCCTTCCGTGGCAATTGTCAGGTTTTCGACGACAAGGCTCTTCACTCAAGCGATCTCCTCGATCCCCTGATGTCGGGCACTGTAGTATTCGCCGATCACGGTGGCCGACAGAGTGCAGATCAGGATAGCGCCGGCGGGTGCCAGCACCATGTGGGGCGATGTGCGGAAATAGGTCATGGTGCCCGCAATCATCGAGCCCCATTCGGCATCAGGGGGCCGAAGTCCGAGGCCGAGGAAGCCGACGGACGAAATCGTCAGGACATTCGCGCCCACCGTGAGCGCGCCCAGCGACGTCAGATAAGGCATGATCGCCGGCATCACATGCGCGCGGAAGATATAGCCAGGACGAAAGCCAAGCAGCCGCGATGCCTCGACATGGTCCGCCGCTAGTTCTTTCGACGCGACTGCCGCGGTGAGGCGCGCGAAGCCAGGCCATTGCGACATCCACAGCCCGAACAGGATGGCCCCAATGCCCCCGCCCAGAAGGCCGGACACGAGGATGACGAACAACAGGCTCGGGCAGGCAAGGATGACGTCGGAAAGCCGCATGACCACCTGCCGGACCCACCCCCCGTGGAATGCCGAGATGAATCCAAGCAACAGCCCTGTCGCCAACGAGGCCAGCACGCCGACGACGGCAATGCCCAGGGATATGCGCGCACCGGCAACAAGGCGCGCCGCGATCGACCGGCCAAGGTCGTCGGCGCCCAGCACGTATGCGGCCGATGGTGGAGCATAGGCGGCGGCAAGGTCCTGCCGGTTCGGGTTCGTTGTAAGGAGCCATGGTCCGAAGAGCGCGACCAGCAGCGTGATTGCCAGCGGCAGAAAGCCGAAGACCGAGACAAAGCCCGGCGGCCACCGCCGTACTCTGCCGGGCGACGACGCACGCATCGGCTGCGTCATGGCCAGAGCCTCGCCGTGGAAAGCCGAGGATCGAGCAGTTGCACCATGATGTCGCTGATACCGTTTACCGCCACGACGGACACACCGATCAGCAGCCCCGCGCCCATGGCCATCGGAATGTCGGCGGCCAGCACGCTATCGATCAGTCGGGTTCCGACTCCGTCGAGATTGAAGAGCACGTCGATGACGACGAGCCCGCCGATCGTGTGCGCCACGAGAGGCCCGAAATAGGCAACGATCGGCACCAGCGTTGGCCGGAACGCATGGCGGAACACAATCCGCGGCCAGCTTTGCCCCTTGATCCGCCCGTAGGTCGGGTAAAAGTCCTGCAGCGTCCGCACGACGGCATTTCGCGCGACGCGCGAGAGATCCGGCAGCAGCGCCAGGGCGAGGGTGCAGGACGGAAGGATGGCATATCCGGGCCGATTGTTGCCCGCCGCCGGCAGCCATCTGAGAGTGATGGCAAACAAGGTGATGAGCGCGATGCCGATAAGGAAGGATGGCACAGAGGACAGGATTGCGGAGGCGAAGAGGAAGGCTCGATCGAGGATCCGATCCTGCTGCATGCCGACTGCGAAGCCGATGATGAGGCTCATGAACAGGGCAAGGCCGACACCGGTGACCGCTACGCCGGAGGTGGTTTGGAAGCTACGCCAGACGTCTGGCATGACCGGGCGACCGCTGACCATCGAGCGTCCCAGTTGCCCGGTCAGTGAGGATTCGACCCAGCGCAGATACTGAACCATAACATTCTGGTCCATGCCGGTTGCGGCGCGCGCCTGATCCACCGTCTGCAGCGAAATCCTCTCGCCATAGCGCGCCTCGGCGATCCGGAACGCCACGTCGCCCGGCGCCATCTGCACGGCAACGAACGCAAGAGTGGCGACGGCAACGGCGACCCCCGCCGCCGCGAGCACATGCCCGATGAGGACGGCGCCAAGCCCGCGAAGGCGCCGCATGGTCAATCGGCCCATTTCACGCGGTCGATCCAGAAGCTCACTTCCAGAGCATCGACCGGTACGCTGTCGAAATCCACGCGATCGGAAATCGAGACGTTGTAATCGTACCAGATCAGCGGCAGGACCGGCAGATCGCTGTTGGAAAGCGCCATCAGCTCGTCGCGCGCCGCGGCGCGATCCTCGTCCCTGGTCGCGGAAACATAGCGTTGGAGGGCGCTCTCAAGATCAGCGTTGTGGTAGTTTATGCCGCCCCAGACGGCCTGAGCCGAGGTTGCCTCAGCGTAGTCCACCAGCAGTGTCGCCACCGGATCGGGCACCGCGGCGTAATTCCGGCGGGTGAAGCCGAAGACGAAGCTGCCATTGGCGACGGATTCGAGAACAGGCGCCTGGCTACCTTTCTCCAGAACGACCTCGATGCCAACCTCGGCAAGCTGTGCCTGAATTGCCTGAGCAAGGGGGGCCATTTCCGGCTGTTTGCCCACGAAGACGGGGAACGAGAAACGCGTGCCCTTCTGGACCAGAACACCGTCCGGCCCCGGCGCCCACCCGGCCGAGGCCAGAAGACGCTTGGCTTCCGCGAGGTTGCGCTCGATCGGTGGCAGCTTCGGATCGTGCCAGTCAGGGAGCGCCGGGGAAAAAAGCTGGTTGGCCGCGGCGTCAGGGTTCTTGAAAATAGCCGTCGCGATTCCCTTGCGATCGAGAGCGATGGAAACCGCCTTTCGCTCGGCGGGGTCATCGAAACGAACATCCTTGGCATTGTAGATCGGCCCGAGGATGCGAGCGGTCTGCACCGGCTTGATACGGACACCGCCGCTCGCCGCGACGCGATCACGCAGCGCCTGCGGCAGCCCGAGCACGAGATCCACCTGCCCGGCCTCCGCCATGTTGGCGATCGTATCGGGCGAGGTGGTGCCAGTGAAATGAACACGGCCGATCCGTGCCGGTTCGCCCCAATAGTCGGGGAAGGACTCCAGATCGACCGAAGCTTTTCCCTCGATCTTGGCGACCCGGTACGGCCCGGTGCCGATGATCTGCGTCACCGAACCATCGGCAGCAAACGAAGACGGCGCAAGGATGATGGCCGGCCCATCGGTGAAAAAGTCCGGCACGAGACCGAACGGCCGGGTCAGCGTGATCTTTACCGCCCCCCCGTCGACGTCGACGGACGAGATCGGCAGTTGCGAGACCATCTCGGTGTTGTTGCGCGACTTGCGCATCAGCTCGATGGCGTCCCGGACCCGCGCCGGGGTGAGTTCGGTTCCATCATGGAAGCGCACGCCGGAGCGGATGACGAAGGTCCAGACGAGGCCGTCATCGCTCACCGACCAGCTTTCCGCCAGTTCCGGAGCCAGCTTGCCCGCAGGGGTGATCGTCACCAGCGTTTCGGCAACGCGCAATCGCCGGAAGTGATAGCTGGTATCGGCCAGCGCGAGGCTTGTGATCTCGCGCGGCGATGTAATCTGCAGGATGCGTTGATCCTCGGCCCATGCCGATCGGCCCGTCGCGACAAACGAGACGCCGAGGGCGAGGGAGGCAGTGAGGATCGTTCTTCTGGAAATCATGAGATGCTCCCCGGACTTAACTCGGGCATGCATGCGGTGCCAGAAGTGAGCCGCAGCCACGGAGGCAGGTCGCAGAGCCCGAACAGTTCCGATGAATAGTTATCGTAGTGATGACTACCATTCATGACTTACAGATTCAAGGCCACCTCCGAAATATGACTCCATTTAATGCATAAGATAGTATTTAGACTAAATCTAAAGAGAAAATATCTGCGCGATGACCGAAATGTAATCTTCGCTACATAGCGAGGTCGATTTCATTCGCCGCGCTGCAGCTGCGCGCGGAGGTCGCTCAATCGCCGGGCTGCAGCCATTGAGCGCGCCGGATCCTCTTTGGTGAGGGAGAGGACGATGGTCTCCAGCGTCAAAAGGATCGTCCCATAGAGCATCATGTTGCCCACCTCGGTCCGTGGCACCTCAAGGACGACATCAGCGCCCCGGGCCAGACGGCCGTCCGGATTGTCGGTAATCACGACAAGCCTGCCGCCGATCCGTTGAAGTTCGGTCTTGATCAGCAACGCCTCTTTGAGAGCGGTGCCATAGGCAATGAGGATGACAGCGTCATCGGGCTGGAGCCCCATGATCTGATCCGCGAAGGCGTGACCGGAATCCTCCAGCAAAAAACTCGATCGGCCGATGCGCGTCAGATGCGTGGCGGCTTGCCACGCCAACCCGCCCGGCGGCCCGCCGCCATAGAGGCCGATCCGCTTCGCCTGGTTCAGCAGGCTTACCGCGACCTCCAGATCCCGCGGCAGCGAGCGCTGCGACAGCAGGGTGAGCATGGGAGCATAGGCTTCGAGCACGAGATCAAGCGGCGCGCGTTCGCGCTCCTGCGAGAGATGATTGAGCGTGACGCCCACCTTTTCCACGGGAGTGCGGACGCCTCGATCCAGCTTCTCCGCGATCACGGCCTTGAGGTGGGGTAAGCCGTCGAACCCGAGCGACTGGATGGCACGGATCACGGTGGCGTCCGAGGCATTGATGACCGCCGCCAGATCCATGGCAGAACTCACAAGGACGGCATTCGGATGCCGCTCGACATGAGCAAGGAGCCTCTGCGCAGCGGCGCTCAGCCGCTTTCCGTGGGGTATTTCGAGCATTCTACGACCCAGTGCATTGGCTCGGCGCGGAACGCCTGCCCCGCCAATGGCGGCATTTCAATTCGCCAGACTTATGGCGCGGCGAGGACGGCGCGCGCCGCCACACTATACGATGCCCATGCCACGATAGTGTCCTTCGGCGGTCTTTCCCGGCTGCTCCAAGGAAATCAAGCTGGCACCGAGGCCATCGGCCGAGCAAGCCGGCCCGATGACGAGATACTTAACGGGGTGGAGGACGCCATCGCAACGGACCTTGGCTGCTCAACCGGAGCGGACGCGTCATCGCACCCAAGGGGCGATCAAGCTTTCGCATCCCCACTTCCTGCGTTGGCATCGCGAGCGCTGCTTCAAGCAGTGAGGCCGACGGCATCGTGACGCCGCAACTGCATCAAGCGCGCAACATCCCTGCGGATGCGCCGCGGCTCCGGCCACGGGAAATGCCGCCCCTCCGCCCCATCAGCGCCGACGGCAATCAGCGCGTCGAGCTTCGCGGAGAGGCCACGCAGAGAACTGGCGTCCGCTGCAAAGAGCATTGCAATCAGGCGCCCTTCCTCGGCGGAGGCCGCCGCCTCTTCCTGTCGGGTGACGGAATAGCCGACGGCGCGATCTGCGTCGTCCCAGCGCCGCTCTCAGGAAAATCGGTCATCTCAATGAGTTTCACGGCTGGGTGGTCGGCCAAAACGTGGTCTCGTGCCAGCAAGGCGTAGCTTTCCGCCACAGTCATATTGGCGCGCCGCGGGCCGTGCGCCTGGCGGTTGCGCCAGCAGTCCCGTCTTGGGAGGCGCACGAACTAGCGCGATTTCAAGAACATAGGTGTTCGTAGTTCCACTCTGGTCGGTGCGCCAGCAACCTCAGGGGGGGCTTTGGACGAGGCGGAAGATCGCCATTTTCGTTGCCGAAATCGTGTCATTGGTTTGCGATGGTCGCGCGTGCCCTCGGTCGCTGGCGTTGGCGCGCGGGCCGTGTGCTGCAGCTGGTATGTTCCGAGCGGCTACATAGAGCGATTTTGCTGAGGTTGGGGGCGTGGGTTCGGATCCCATCGCGGGCTCCAATTTTTCCTAAAAGAATGAGATACATAGCGAGAGCCCTTCTGGGCGCTTTTTGCTTGCTGGCGGCAGTTTGATCTGCCTCGTAAGCGCTCGGTAGGCTTGTCAGGCGAAGCCTTGGCGAGCTCCAGCGTAGCTGACGGCCCGTTCGAGGCCGCGCCGAGAACCCGGGCAGGGCGGGCGCGATGGCTGGGCCTGTGAAAATCACTTGCGACAAGGCGCCCAGCTAAAGCATCGATCGGGTGAAGGCGGTCACCGCCGCCCACGGCTGGGCGCAGTTCTGGGACATGAAGGGTTTCTCCGGCGAACGCGCATTGCCGAAGAACCCGGCCAACCCGCTGGAGATCGCATTGCTGGTCGACGGTGTCGCGCCGGACAAAATCTAGCCCATCGATGTCGATCGGGCTTGCCCCCGCCTCGACACGATCAAGCCGAACGTCCATGTCTGGTGGGAGGCTGAAGCCGCACGCGCCGGTGCCGCTGGCCCGCCAGACGGCGCTGGTTCTGGCCCGCCCGAGCATGTCGTGGTGAGCGCCGGTGCCCGCCATCTCGCAACCGCTTCGAGGGCCGCCTTACCGCCTAGCTCTATGAGGGGTCCTCCCGTCTGGTCTCGCTCGATGTCGGCGGCATCGTGCTACCTGCCCGGGTGACGGGACTGGCGGAGGTCGGGGAGGGCGCCCTGGTCGAGATCGGGTGGTCCTCCCAGCCCACCCATGTGGTGGAACCCGATGGCCGCTGACGTCCTCGGCGCGACCGCCGCTCCCCGCACGGCGGATTCCGGACCCACGGTGCCCATCACCGCCTGGCTGCACGGACGCCCGCGCCTTGCCGCGCAGCTGCTCTGCGCGCTGGCGCTGGGCTTCCTCTCGCTGCTTTATCTGGCGCTCAATCCCATCTAATTCGCAACTGGCGAGCTTAAGCTTACTCAGCGTGCGAAATATACTACGAAACAGCAACCGAATAGCGGCCGCGGCCGCCCCCTTCAGCCCATGACGCGCTATGGCCGCTATAGGCTGTCACGGATCGCGTAGGCGGGCCGGCTGATGGCACCTGAGGTCGCGGCAGCCAGGTTCTGTTGCATCTGCCTCGCATGCCGTCGAGGGTTGATCTTCGCAACTGCAGATGAGTTCGGGGCCATGGCGGATGCGGCATCGCCCCGTAACCCGCCATGCGCTCAGCTCGTGGTGAGCGCGGATGTCACATCTGCCGGATTCGCCATGAGTTTCGCCATCGGCGTCGCATTGAAGCTGTTCGTGGCCAAAGCTCCGATGTCGAGCCGAATATAGTTCATGCCGCGACTGTCCCGCACGTAGAACAGGCCGCGCGTCAGGTCCGATATGCTGGTCCAGCTGGTGAACTCGGTCGGCACCGCGTCCATCTGTTGGCCCTGCACTTCCAGATGGTCACTTCCGAGTTCCGGCGGGTCGACCGTAATTCCGCGCGGACGGTCAAAATTGTTCATGATGTGGGCGACCATCTGCACGGCCTTGTCGGGATCCGACTGTTTCTCGGCGAACTGCGCATAGAAGGCGGCGCGGACGAAGCGGTCGACCGATGTGTCGGTTCCCGGCAACCCGGCCTTGGCGATGCCGGCTCCCGGCTGCACGGCCGTATAGCGCCCGAAATTCGCGCGAGAGCGATCTATATTGTTGAGGAACGTGTAGTTGTCCAGATTGGTCAGGTGCCAGGAGAATTGCGGCGCGTTGGTCATGACGCCGACGGGGTTGTCATAGATCGAGCGAACGCCCTTGTGGAATTCGATCACGAGGCTGGCACCGTGGCTGTCGTGCACGGAATAGTGAAACGGCATTTCGAGGCCGCCGAGGATCGGCACGGGTTCGAGACATATGGGCATGTCGGCAAGTGCGGCCTTGACGGCCGCGACGGTGGAAAACTGTCCCAGCACCCATGCACCGAGGTCGGCGGCGGACAGGACGGCGCGGCTGGCCTCGACAGGAGACTGGGGCCCGGCAGCCTGCGAATAGGACTGAACCGAGAAGGACAGGCCGGCGTCGTTCAGTCCCTCGATGATCTTGAGATCGCCGACGCCGGGTGTGGTCCCGGGCGCCGGCGGCGCCGCGGGCATCGTGATGGCGATCACCGCACGCTCCGTACGCCAGCGAAGTGACGGATGCCCCTTTGCCGTCGACGAAAGGTCAAGCCCCTTCGGCAGTACGGCAAGCTGGTAGGGGAGATCGACGCTGAGTTCCAGGGTTCGTCCGAGATAGGGGCGATCACGGGCATCGCGATAGAGAAGGGAGGTGCACATCACGCAGTCCGACGGTTGAAGGGCAGTTGGCGAAGAGTGTCAGGGAATTATAGCGACGCGCCTAACGGCAAGACCAGCTGTGTCCTTGCCAAGTGCCAACACTATTGAGGCGGCGAGCTTCTTCCCGTCGCCGAGATCGAGCGGACAGCCCCAAGGTCTAGCCCCAAGGTCTAGCGCCAAGGTCTAGAGGACGAGGGATGATGCGAGAGTGGATGTGTTCGACGACATCGGGCGTTTCCACAAGGACGGCGCCGGCCTGACCTGGGCTCGCTCAACCTCGCCTTCACACAAGCGGCAGCAGGCCCTCTCGTCCGCATGGATCTCCCCCGCGGGGGCCCTTCAGCTGCCCAAAAGCCTGGCGAGATAAACCCATGTCGGTGCGGCGACGATGAAGCCGAGCACGCTCACCGCGAGGGACGAGGTACCCGTCCGCGTGTAAACTTGAAACCGGCTGGAAATGATGATGCCGGAGAAGGCGGGCGGGAGGGCGACACTCAAGACGAGCATTTGCAGGATTTGATCGTCGAGCCCGCCGGCCCAGCCCGCGAGGAGAAAGACGCCCGGCAGGAAGACGAGCTTGAAAAACGTATTATACGCGACCTCCCAGTCGAGTTCGATCGCGTAGGCGGAAAGCGTCAGCCCAGCGGCAAATACCGCGACGCTTGAATTGGCCTTGGCCAGCAGGTCGAAGGTCGGGCTTACCTCGTCGGGCACCCGGATGCCGATGACCACCAGCGCCACCGCCAGGATGGGCACCCAAACAACGGGCTCCTTCATCGCGGAAAGCAGAGCGTTGCCCTTGGGGGCCCCATCCGCACCCGCGCCGCCGCCTGCATTGAGCAGATACAGGCCGATCGGGATCGTGACCGCGTTCACCACGATGGCGACGATGGCGATCACGAGGCCGGTTTCCACGCCCGTGCCATAGAGAGGATCCAGCACGGCATAGCCGAGAAAGCCGATGGTCGGCGACCCCGCGATAAGCGCGCAGACGGCTGCCTCGGGCTTGGTCCGCCTGAAGAACCACTGGATGGTGAAATAGGAAAGCATGAAGAGCAGGACCAGGCCCACCAGCGATATGATGCTGAGCGTGGCGTTCTCCACGAGCATTGATCGGTCGGCGCGCACGATGGAAACGAACAAAGCTGCTGGCAAGGCAAAATCGAGCACGAGCTTGTTGAGTATTCGAGCATCACCCGACTTGAAGTCGTTTGCCTTTCCGGCAAAGTAGCCAAGCGCCATGACAAAAATGATGGGTATCAGGTCCGATACCAGCATCTTCGAAATAAACTCTTCCATGCGAGCTCCTTCCCGGCGCCTTTGCGTGCACGGCGTCCCTGCGTGACGGCAGAATGCTGAGGTGCCGCGCGCTCGATCGGCTCGCGGCGGGAATCAGCCGAAAGAACTGAGGCGGAGAGCCGGTCGGGCTCTCCGCCTCAGAACATCAGCCCTTGACGACAGGTTGGCGGATGGCCCTCAGCGAAGACATCAATGGATCGCCCACGTCGAGATGCCCCTTCACCAGATGCTGCGGGGTGAGGGCGAGCCAGTTGTTCAGCGAAATGTCCCTGTATTCGCTGGTGTGGAAGACGTTCAGCACACGCACGGGCTCGTCACCCGTGTTCTCGATGTAATGGGCCAGAGTCTTGGGGACATAGCCGACGTCGCCGGCCACAAAATCAAAGGTACGGGCATTGCTGACCGCGTCGAACACGGTCATTCGCGCCTTGCCGGAGATGTAGTACTGAATTTCATCGGCGTCGGGGTGCCAGTGAATCTCTCGCATCCCGCCCGGCTCGAGATCAATGAACAGAGCCGCGAGATTGGTGACGGAGAAATTGCCGGAATCGACCACGGTCGTGGCGCCGCCGGGATAGGCGGTCGGCTGAGCCGCGCCGGCACGGAAGATGTATTTGTCCGTAAAGTTCACCGCGCCGAGCTCGGCGCGCACCTGCTCGATCGGCGGAGGCACAGGCTGGCGGAAGATGTATTTCTCTCGGGCGGGAATGCCGTCGAAGGCCTCGACGGGGACGCCGAAATTCTTCGCCAGAACCTCGCGCGGAACATGGGCGAACAGCTCGGTCACCAGCAGCGTCTGGTTCTCCGAGAAATTGCCGTCATTGAACACGAGAACGAATTCGGTGCCCTCTTCGAGGCCCTGGATGGCGTGAGGGAAACCCGCCGGGGCGAGCCACAGATCGCCCGGCCCGAGATCCTCGACCAGAGTCTGGCGCTGGTCGTCGATCAGATAGAACCGAACCCGCCCCTTGAGCACGTAGGCCCACTCGGCTTCCTTGTGCCAGTGCAGTTCCCGCACCACACCGGCCGGCAGGCGCATGTTGACGATGGCGAGTTCCTTCAGCGCCCCCATTTCGCGCTGAGTCACCTCGCGCGCCCAGCCACCATCCTCAAGGCGGTTATGCGCCATGGCGAACGGAAACTTGAGGTTGGGAATGCCGCCATTGTCGGTAAGGGGCGGCACCAGGATATCGGGATTCTGCGCCTCAACCGCAGGGTTGCGAGGGCCGATTATGGTTGCGCCCTTGGTGCCGACGATGGGCTGCTTCAGATCGTCCACGGGAAAACTCCATCTATGTGACTGTCAGACGAGCACAGATGCTGCGATGGGTTCGATCCAATCGCGCCTCTGCTTGCCGCCGCAATTCCGCTGCCCGCCCCCAGGATGCAGAGCGGGGCCGCTGCGGTCGGGATGGCTTCAAAAATGATACTGGTACGCTATGCCGATCAGATTATCGGCCACCTTCCCGTTTTCCCATTCGTGCAGATAGTTGAACGAAATAGAACTCGACGTGGAAAGCCGGAAATTGAGGGCGGATCCTAGGGCGGGAGTCACGAAATCATAGTCCGCATTGAATGCGTTTCGGTAGCGATAGGTCACCACCGACCATGTCGTGACATCCGTCAACTTCCAATCGACGGAACCGTGGATCGAGTAATAGGGGAAATCGACATCGTTGCTTTGCGCACGACTGCCAATCGACGCGATTCCAACGATGGAGAAAATGTTTGAGAACTCGTGCCTGTAACCGAGGCCAGCCTGAGAGTTCAGGCGCCATCCACCGTCGCCCGACAGGTCGAAATAGTGGATTGATGAGTCCAATACGACATTGTTGTCGAATGTATGCGTGTATCCAATGCCGGTGACCGTCGACACGTTCTTGTCGAAATCGCTGGGTTCGCGCTGCGTGGCGATGCTGACGCCCAGAACATTGCTTTCACCATACACAGGAGTGATGCCTGCATAAACCAGAGGCGACATGACGGCCCCCAGGGCGATGCCGCGACGAAAGAGCCGAAACACCAGTATCGCCTCCAATTGCGCGAAAAAATTCCAACAAAACGCAGACTATAGTCGTCATGTGGATCTGAAAATTAAATGAGTGTCGATTTTTAGTATCGTATTCACGATGAAATCTATATCTCCCAAATGGGATATATTTAAACATTCCGATCGATGCATTCGCGTCGTGCGTTGTTGCGATCGCACATCCACTCCGCCCTCCGTCAGGCCGACCGGAGCGAATGGACGATGTGGAACTGGATTTCGAAAACCCTGCGTGAGCCGCCGGAAATCGCACTGTTCCTGGCGATCGCGCTGGCCTATCCGCTCGGTTATCGCGGGTTCACCCTTGGAATGGTGGCGACGACATTGCGGGTCGGCCTGCTCATCGGCCAACTCGACATCGAGATATCCCAGGCGGTCGGAAGCGTGTTCTTTCTGCTGTTCCGGTTCGCCATCGGCTACGGCGTGGGTCCTCGGTTCGTGCGCGGCCTCAGGCGCGACGGGGCATCGCAGGCGCGGGCTGAGCACCGCCTATGGTGTGGCGCGGTTTGCTGGCCACGATGTCGGCTATGGGACCGGTTTGTTCGCCGGTGCGGCGACCGTCTCTTCGGCATTGGGGCTGTCCACCAATGCCGGCCGGACGCGACTACCGGACAGGCTTTATGACCACCGTGGCCGACATGCCGGCGGCGAGGCGGACATTCGGCGGCAGCGCTTCCAGTTTGATCCGCACCGGAAGGCGCTGAGCCAGGCGGATCCAGCTGAATTGCGGATCGACACGCGCCAGCAGGCCCGCCGCATCATCAGGATTGGCTATCGCGCGGGCGAGCCCCTCCACCACACCGTCCAGCACCACGCTGCCGGCCATCAGTTCCACCTGCGCCGGCGCGCCCTCCTGGATCTGCGGGACTTTGGTCTCCTGAAAGTAGCCATAGACATAGAACGAATCCGAATCGACCAGCGCCATCACGCCGCGACCGGCGCTGGCGTAGTCACCCGCGACGGCGGTCAGATTGGTCACATAGCCGCTCACCGCCGCATGGACGCGGCTGCGGCGCATGTTGATCTCGGCGATGTTGAACTCGGCCTGCGCGACATTAAGCGCCGCCTCGGCTTCGGCGGCCGTCGTCTGCATGCGTTCGCCGGCCTCGGCGGACAAGCCGGGACTGTCTTCGCGCTGCAGGGTTAGAAAGCGCTTGGCATTCTCCTGTGCGAGGCTCAACGCCGCCGCCTTCATCGTGACATTGGCCCGGGCGAGGTTCAGCGCGGCATGAAACCGTTCGGGATCGATCTCGAAAAGCAGGTCGCCTTTTTTGACCGCCTGGTTGTCGCGCACATGGATGGTGCTGATCAGCCCCGACACGTCAGGGGCGACCTGCTGGACATCGGCGAGCACCCGGGCATCGCGAGTCCAGGGCGACAGAAGGTAGTAGTTCCAGAACTGCCACCCGGCGAAAGCGGCAATGGCGACGACGGCGGCCGTCATCGCCACCCGGATCAGCTTACCCGCGCTCATGCCGGACCTCCTGTCAGCAGCGGCAGCCCGACGCTCAACCCGACCAGCACGATCACGTAGAGCGCGGCGTCGAAGAGCGGGCGGTGCCAGACGACATCATAGAAGCCGCACCACTGCGCCAGCCGGCTCAGGGCGAGGAAAGGAATGAACGCCGCCAGCGCCCAGAACAGGATCGGCGGCAGGTAGAAGCCGAAGAAATCGAGCGTATGAAACAGTGGATTCCAAGTCATAGAAGGCGCTCATCGATACGGGCAAGGTGGAGAAAGGCGTGATCGCGCGTGAGGCTCTCTTCGAGAAAACGAAGGCTGGTCGCGGTTTCCACCACAAGGCTGGCGGCACGAGAGCCGGGCCGGCGATCGGAGGCTTCCAGTGCCGACCACATGCCGGCAAGGGCGTCTCGCGCCACATCTCGCGCCACATCTCGCGCCACATCTCGCGCCACGTCCGGCGGCGCGGTTCGCGACGATGCGGCTTCCGATGGTGCGGCTTCCGATGGTGCCGAGGACGGCCATGCCGCGAAGAGCGCGGCCAGACGCTGTAGGCCGCCCTCAATCGCCCGGCGCGCGGGTTCGGGCAGCGCCGGATCGGTCGCTACCTGCCTCAGCCGGCCGAGTTCCCGCGCCACGGAGGCGCAGGCGAGCAGGCCGCGCAGCAGGCGGTCATGCTCGGCGCGCGCCAGAGAGAGCTGGGGCAAGAGCACCTCGACCAGATGGATGATCTCGCGGGCCACCTGCGAGGGCGCGCGCTCCCCATTCGCGGCTTGCGGAAGCAGGACGCACAGCGCGCGCCGGAGAGCCTTACGGCGATGCGCCCTGGCGGTCGCCGGCACAAGGCGCGCCACCATCAGGCAAACGAACATGCCGAAGACAAGACCGAAGCAGAAATTGGCGAAGGTGAGCGGATCGGGTGTGAAGACATTGCCGGTGGCGGCGGCGGCGACATAGAAGATGGTGAACGTTCCCGCCGACCGGGCGTAGCGCGGCGTGCCGATCAGCAGGCCCGCCGGCAGCAGCACAAGAAACAGGAATGCCGCCAGCGTCTCGAAGCCTTCGAGCCAGGGATAGATGAAGGCGATGGTGAAATAGGCGCAGAAGCAGGCGGCAATTACGGCCCGCAGATACGGCCAGCCGAGCCGGGTGGGATCATCCGTGTTCACGCACTGATAGTTCATCAGGGCGAGACCGGTGATGCCCGCGATGCCTTGATCCCATTGCGTCGCATGCCAGAACACGCAGAAGACCAGGAGCCCCAGTGCGGCGCGCGTTCCCTGCAGCAGGGCCGTCGGGTGGCCGGAGGCGGCGGCGCGGCGGCGCGGCGTCGTTCCGGTGCGGCTATGCCGGAAGGCCGCCTGTTCGGCGAGGGCGAGCAGCGACAGGTCGCGCAGCATCTCGGTCGCCTGCCGGCAGACCAGGATGGCGTCCGCTCGGGTGCCGAGCGGGAGATCGTCGCTCCCTTCGATGCGGCGGGCGAGCCCGGCGAGGTCGCGGCGGATGATGGCGAGATCGGCGCGCACGCGCGCGGGATCGCGCGGCATGGCGGGGTCGGCGCCGATGCGGCCCAACGCCAGGATCGCCGGCTCAAGCGCGGCGGTCAGCGGTTCAGGCAGTGCCGTGCCGCCCTCCTGCAGGGCGGCGAGGCGCAGATGAAGCCCCCGCGCGGCGGCAAGAACGGCGAGGAACTCCCGCGTGACGCCGTCCATCGCAACGGCGTCCGCCCGCATCTCCGGGGCCTCGAACCGGGTGTAGGAGCGCAGCGCGTCGAATTTCACCAGCTTGGGAAGGATGGTCCTGCGCTCGTCCATCAGGGCCTGGCCGCGGGTGGCGGCCCGCAGGGCGAGGGCGCAGTGATCGGCCAGCGCGCGAAAGGTGCTGGCCATCAGCGCCCGCAACTGCGTGCCGGCGTGATCGGGCAGCACCAGCGCGCCCGCCAGCGTGGCGCAGGCAATGCCGATGCTGATCTCGCTCACCCGATCCACCGCGACGAGCCAGGCGCCGCCGGGGTTCGCCGCACCCTGAAAAGTGACCAGCAGCCCGGTAAAGCCGGCAAGCATGAAGCCATAGGCGGCAAAGTTGCTCGCCCGCGCGGCGCCGTAATAGCAGGCGAACGCCCAGAGCATGGCGCTGCCGACCAGAAACAGCGGGTCCTGCGAGAACAGCTTGACGGCGGCGAGAGCGTAGGCCGCGGCGAGCATCGTGCCGAGCAAGCGGAACGACCCCTTGGCGAGCGCCGCTCCGGTCGAGGACTGGGTCAGCAGGTAGACCGTCAGTATAGCCCATTGCGGCTCCTGCAGTTCCAGCCAATAAGCCAGGGCAAGGGCGGCGATGGCAGCGGTGGCCAGACGCGAGGCGAAGACGATGTTGCGCCAGTTCCGATTCAAGAGATCTTTCGGTTCACCTACGCGACGCAGTGTTTGACTAAGAGGCACTCCAGCACCTGCCTGGAATGAGGAGAGGCGTGAGGGCCATTATAGTGATCCGGCCCCGCATGAACAGGCATCCGGCCGTCCTGAGACAGGACCCAGACGGCCGGGTGCGCCCCATAGGATGATTACTCCGCCTGCCTGTCCGCGGCGAGGTGGGCCCGCAGCTTGACCGGGATCGACTTGTAGCTGGGCACACCGCATTGACGGTCATAGTCGCGCGCATCGACCAGCAGGTTCGCCTCGGGATAATAAGCCGCGACCGACCCGCGGGCGATCGGATAGGCGACGGCGGTCTGCCTGGCCAGCACCCGGTCGTCACTTGCCACCACATCCACTGTGTCGCCATGCGACAGCCCGAGGGCGGCAAGGTCGTCGGCATTGACGAACACCACGTCGCGCCGGCCGCTAATGCCACGATAGCGATCGTTCAGGCCATAGATGGTGGTGTTGTACTGGTCGTGGCTGCGCAGCGTGGTGCACACAAGCGTGCCCTCGTCGAGCCCGTCATCCTCGTCGAGAGGTGCGCCGGCAAGGAAGTTCGCCTTGCCATTGGACGTATGCCAGACGCGCTCCGCGGCGCCATTGGGCAGGCGGAAGCCGCCCGGCACCGCTATGCGGGCGTTGAAGTCGGCAAACTCCGGGAACACTTCCTCGATCTTGTCGCGGATGCGGGCGTAGTCGTTGCTCAGTCCCTCCCAGTCGATCGGACACTGGGCAAGGGTGGCGCGGGCGATGCCCGCGATGACCGCGACCTCCGAGATCAACGCATCCGAAGCCGGCTTCAACGTGCCACGGGAGGCATGAACCATGGACATCGAGTCTTCGACGGTCATCGCCTGCTGCGTTCCGGCCCGCAGATCGCGCTCCGTGCGCCCGAGACAGGGCAGGATGTAGCTGTGCGTCGCGGTGAGCAGCGCCGTGCGGTTGAGCTTGGTGATGATCTGCACATTGAGATCCAGCCCCCGGAAGGCGGCGAAGGCGACCGCCGGATCCGGCATCGCCACCGCGAAATTGCCCCCGAGCCCGATGAAAGCACGGGAAGAGCCGTCCGCCATCGCCGCCAGCGCGTCCACCGCATTGTGTCCGTGCTTGCGCGGTGCGGTAATGCCGAAGGCCGCATCGAGGCGCTCCAGGAAGGCCTCGGTGGGAATTTCGGTGATGCCGACCGTGCGGTCGCCCTGAACGTTGGAATGACCGCGCAGCGGACAGATCCCGGCGCCGGACTTGCCCATATTGCCGCGAAGCAGCAGCAGGTTGACGATCTGGCGCACATTCTCCGTGCCGTGCCGGTGCTGGGTGATACCCATGCCGTAGCAGGCGATGACACGCTCGGCGTTCCAGTAGACTTCCGCCATGCTCTCGATCGCGGCGCGGGAAAGGCCGGAGCGACGCTCGATGGCGGACCAGGACGTAGTGTCGAGGTCAGCCCTCAGATCATCGAAGCCGACCGTATGTTCGGCGATGAACGCCCTGTCCAGCAGCCCCTCGCCGCCGCCGGCCCGAAGAGCCTCGTCCGCGGCCAGCAGCGCCTTCATCATGCCCTTCAGCATCGCCACGTCGCCGCCGACCTTGACCTGATGATAGGCCGAGGCAAGGCGGGTGGAGGACAGGGTGAGCATCTCCACCGGATCTTGCGGCGCCGCGAAGCGCTCCAGCCCCCGCTCCTTCAGCGGATTGGCGACGATGATCGGCACGCCACGCTTTGCGGCGGCCCGCAGGGTGGTCAGCATCCGTGGGTGGTTGGTGCCTGGGTTGTGACCGATGCAGAAGATCGCGTCGGCATGGTCGAAATCTTCGAGCGACACGGTACCCTTGCCGATGCCGATCGACTGCGGCAGGCCGATGCTGGTCGGCTCATGGCACATATTGGAGCAGTCTGGAAAATTATTGGTACCGAAGGCCCGCGCCAGGAGCTGGTACATGAAGGCCGATTCGTTCGACGCGCGGCCCGACGTATAGAATTCCGCCCTGTCGGGATGGTCGAGCGCGTTCAGGCGGGCGGCAATGCCGGCAAAGGCTTCCTCCCACGACACCGGCACGAAATGATCCGTTGCAGCCTCGTAGCGCAGCGGGGTGGTGAGGCGGCCGGCATCCTCCAGGGCATGGTCGCTCCAGCTCCAGAGATCGGAAACCGAATGCTCGGCGAAAAAGGCCGGGCTCGCCCGCTTCCCGGTCGCCTCCCACGTCACGGCCTTGGCGCCGTTCTCGCAGAATTCGAAGGAGGACGTGTGCTTGGGGTCCGGCCAGGCGCAACCCGGGCAGTCGAAGCCGTCGGGCTGGTTCATGCGCAGCAGGGCACGCGTATTGGCGACCTCGGTCTCCATCTCCTTGCGGACGGCCTGAGCTACCGCCGCCAGCGCTTCCCATCCGCCGGCCGGTCCGGAATACGGCTTCACTCCGTCGGGCGAATTCTCGGTCATCACCGCCTCTCCCTGCGTCACGGGGCTGGCAAGGGCCCATCATTTCCGTCGCCGCCCATGAGGTCAACTAGGGCGAAAATGTGTGTCCGGTCGATCTCCCATATGGAAGATGGACGACAGCCGGCGGGTGCGGCAATACAAAATCCAGTTCGATATCAGGCCCATGGGGATTCTGGATCCAGTAATTGAGCTGTGTTGTTTTTGACGCCGTTGGCGCGTGGAGGGAATCGTCGCCTTGCGATAGCCGTCGCGATGCCGCGAATTTTCCGCAATCTGCGCCGTGCCGCACGATGATATCCGTCGCGGTTCGTGCTTTCCTACCGGCAGGGGATCGGGCGGATGCCCTTAGGTGAGGGGCCGTGCACGGAAGGGCGCGCAACAGTCGCAAGGGGGTCTGATTGAAACCGAGCGCAATAGTCGGGGTGGTTGCGGCTGTGGTCCCGGGAGCCGCCTATGCCGGCAGCTTCCTTGAACCGGCGGGGCCGATCGCCTCGGCGCAGCTGTCGCATTTCGGGGTCATCAGCGCGCTGATGCTCATCGTCATCGTGCCGATGTTCGTGGCGTTGCCGATCGTGCTGTGGCGCTACCGCCGCGGCGGCAAGGGCACGTACCGCCCGGACTGGGAGTTCAACTGGGGGCTGGAACTGCTCATCTGGGGCATTCCGGTCGCGCTGGTGGCCGCGCTCGGCACCGCCCTGTGGAAGCACACGCTGAAGAACGATCCCTACCGGCCGCTCGGCCCGGCGCCCCTGGTGGTGGAGGTCGTCTCGCTCGACTGGAAATTCCTCTTCCTCTACCCCGAACAGGGCGTGGCGACGCTCGACCTGCTCGCCTTGCCGGAAGGCCGCCCGGTCACGCTGAAGCTGACCAGCGGGACGGTGATGCAGTCCTTCATCGTTCCGCGCCTCGCCGGCCAGATCTACGCCATGGCCGGCATGCAGACGAAGCTCAATCTGATCGCCGACGCGACCGGCGATTTCGTCGGGCGCAACACCCAGTATAACGGCCTCGGCTTCGCCTCGCAGTCCTTCACCGCCCGAGTGATGAGCCCGAACGATTTCGCGGCCTGGGTGGCGGGGGCGAAGGCCCAGCCGGCCGCGCTCGACGCCGCCGGCTATGCCGCGCTGCTGGCGCCCTCCGTGGCGAACGAGCCGGTGATCTATGGCCGGTTCACGCCCGGCCTGTTCGACCAGATCATCGCCAGCTTCGCGCCCGGCATGGCCGCAGGACATTCGGGCCACGCGCCGCAGGCCGGAGCGGACGCGCCCGCCGCCCATCAGCATAACGACCACACGCCGGAGGCCGCGCAATGAACTGGGAGCTGATCTTCGGCCAGATCAAATGGACCTCCTTCGTCTTCGCCGGAGCGATCGAGAATCCCTCGCTCAGCGAATTCATCGCCTCGGGCGCGGGATCCGTCGCGGTGCTGGGCGCGCTCGCTGCCGTCATCCTGCTGACGGTCAAGGGCTGGTGGGTGCCGCTGTGGCGGGACTGGCTGACCAGCGTCGACCACAAGAAGGTCGGCATCATGTATATCGCGATCGCGCTGGTGATGTTCGCCCGCGCGGTGATCGAGGCAGCGCTGATGCGCGCCCAGCAGCTCGCCGCCACGGATAGCGGCGGCTTCCTCTCGGCGGATCATTTCGGGCAGCTGTTCAGCACCCACGGCACGATCATGATCTTCTTCGTGGCGATGCCGTTCATCACCGGGCTGATGAACTATGTCATGCCGCTGCAGATCGGCGCGCGCGACGTGTCGTTCCCCCTGCTCAACGCCATCTCGCTGATGCTGACCATGGCGGGTGCCATACTCATCATGGTCTCGCTGGTGGTCGGCCAGTTCTCCACCGGCGGCTGGAGCGCCTATCCACCCTTCACCGGCATCGAGTTCAGCCCCGGCGAGGGGGTCGACTACTGGATCTGGGCGGTGTCGCTCGGCTCCATCGGCTCGACGCTGACGGGCCTCAACTTCGCCGTGACCATCTACAAGAAGCGCTGCCCCGGCATGACGCTGTTCCGCATGCCGCTGTTCACCTGGACGACGCTGTGCACGTCGATCCTGATGATCTTCGCCATGGCGCCGCTGACCGCCGCGACGGTCATGCTCGCCCTCGACCGCTATGCCGGCTTCCATTTCTTCACGAATGGCGACGGCGGCAACATGATGAACTACGCCAACCTGTTCTGGCTGTTCGGCCACCCGGAAGTCTACATCCTCATCCTGCCCGCCTTCGGCGTCTGGTCGGAAGTGGTGGCCACCTTCTCCAGCAAGCGGATCTATGGCTACACCTCGCTGGTCTACGCCACCATGTGCATCGCCGTGCTCTCCTTCGCGGTGTGGCTGCACCACTTCTTCACCATGGGCCAGAGCGCCAATGTGAATGCCATCTTCGGCATCGCCACGATGATCATCGGCGTGCCTACGGGCGTGAAGGTCTATGACTGGCTGCTGACCATGGTCGGCGGGCGCATCCGCTTCACCACGCCGATGCTGTTCCACATCAACTTCCTGCTCACCTTCATCCTCGGTGGCATGACGGGCGTGCTGCTGGCCAATCCCGGCATCGATTTCCAGGTTCACAACACGCTGTTCCTGATCGCCCATTTCCACAACATGATCATTCCCGGCGTGCTGTTCGGCATGTTCGCGGCGGTGCAGTTCTGGTTCCCGAAGGCCTTCGGCTTCCGCCTGCATGAGGGGCTGGGCCGGGCCTCGTTCTGGTGCTTCGCGCCGGGCTTCCTGCTGGCCTTCTTCCCGCTTTACTGGCTGGGGCTGATGGGGGCGACGCGCCGCACCTACATGTGGTCGGATCCCGACTACCTGCCCTGGCTCGCCCTTGCCATGGCCGGCGCCGCGCTCATCCTCGCCGGCTTCGCGCTGATGGTGATGCAGATCGTCGTCTCGGTGCGCCAACGCGAGCCTCTCGCCGCGCCGCTGGGCGATCCCTGGGACGGGCGCGCGCTGGAATGGTCGATTCCTTCCCCGCCACCGGACTGGAACTTCGCCGTGCTACCGGAAGTGACCGCGCGCGATCCTTTCTACGAGGCCAAGAAGGCGGGCACCGCCTATCGCTCGCCGGCCGCCTATGAGGACATCGAAGTGCCGCGCAACACCGCGACCGCGCCGTTGATCGGCCTGTTCGCCTGCGCCTGGGCTTTCGGCCTCGTCTGGCACATCTGGTGGCTGGCGATTGTCTCCTTCGTGCTGATCTGGGTCGTGGTCATCGCGCGCTCCTTCGCCACCGACACGGAGGAAATCATTCCCGCCGCGACGGTGAAGGCGGCGAACGAGGCCTTCCTCGCCGCCGTTCGCTCGGCGCCGGGCGTGACCCGCGACCGCGAGATGACGTCGGAGAACCGGGGACGGGCGATTCCGGAAGGGCTGGAAGGCCGCTCCGGGGCCGTCTCTTCCGGCGCCGCTGTGGAGGTGCTGTCATGAGCCTTTCCGAACGCCTCCATCCCGGCATCAATCTCGCCGGCACCGATCCCGAAAGCCATGAGGCGGCCGAAGAGGTCCTTTTCGGCTTCTGGATCTTCCTGATGAGCGATCTGGTGCTGTTCGCAGTGCTGTTCGCGACCTATGCGGCGATGAGCGTGCAGGGCATCGCCGAAGGGCCGGGGCCGGCGCAGGTCTTCGACCTGACCGCCGCGTTCGTGGAGACGCTGCTGCTGCTCCTGTCCAGCTTCGCCTTCGGCTTCGGCATGCTGGCGATGAAGTACCGCGAAAGCCGGCGAGCCGTGCTGGGCTGGCTGCTCCTCACCGGGGGACTCGGCGCCGCCTTCGTCGGCATGGAACTGCACGATTACTACGTGATGATCACCCAGCATGCGGCCCCGCCGCAGGCGAGCGGCTTCCTCTCCGCCTATTACCTGCTCACCGGCACCCATGCGCTGCATGTGTCCTCCGGGCTGGTGTGGATGGCGATCATGGCCGTGCAGGTCGTGGTCTTCGGCTTCACCACGCCGGTGAAGCTGCGGTTGATGCGGCTTGCGCTGTTCTGGCACATGCTCGACGTGGTCTGGATCGGCATCTTTACCTTCGTCTACCTGTTCGGGGTCGCGTCATGAGCAACCGGATTCCCGCCGACCTGCCCGCCGTCGACCATGACGAAGAGGGCCGCGAGCGCCGCTCCTATGTGATCGGCCTCGTTCTCGCTTTGGTGCTGACCACGGGCGCCTTCGCGGTCGTGTGGCTTGATCTGCTGAGTGGCGCCGCCGCGCTCGGGGCATTGGGGCTGCTCGCCCTGGTTCAGGCGGTGGTGCATCTGCGCTTCTTCCTGCACATCGACCTTCAGCGCTCGCACCGCGACGACCTGCTGCTGATCCTGTTCACCGTGCTGATCCTGCTCATCATGGTGTCCGGCACCATCTGGATCCTCTACGACCAGCACATGCGCATGATGCCCTGAAAAGACGATCGGTCGCCGGAGTGGCGGGCACGCAGCGGCCACCGGCTGACGGCTCTCCGGGATCGCCGGCGCCCCTCTCCGCTCGGCGCCGTGGCTCTCATGGCCCGCCGTCCCTCCGCCGAGCGACCTGTTTTTGGACTGACACCGTGACAATAGGCGTAGGAAAGAACCATGATTGATCCCAATTTGCCGCCTTCCGGCAGCACCCCTGCTGCGATGGGCGTCGATGGAGCAATCTACAGCCTTTACGAAGCCGCCTTGAACGCAGATCGCTGGACGTCGGCCCTGGAATCGGTCGCGGCGCTGTCCATGTCGGTCGGCGCGGTCATCTTCGCGAAGGCAAAGGAGGGCTGGACCTTTCCCTCCCATTCGGCCGGCATCGCGGATGCCGTCAATTCCTATCGGCACGAGGAATGGTCTCGACGCAATCCCTGGCTCGAAGGCAGGTTGCCAGCTGGCTTTCATGCCGGCGACGTCTATACGGAACAGGACATTCTCGATTTTTCGGAATTGTCCCTGAATGCCTTCTACAGGGATTTCCTTTCCCGGTTCGACATCTCCCATGTGATGGCCTCGATCATCCACTCTGAACTGGGAAGCCCGACCAGCCTCGTCGTCTGTCGGGCCGGTTCCGTGGGCCCATTCGGGGACGAGGATCGGGAGGCGCTGCTGCTGCTGGCGCGACACCTCGAGCAGTCGCTGAGAATCACGTCGGCCTATCTGAAGGCGAAGGCGACAGGCGATACGGTCGCTCAAGCGTTTGACAGGATGGACCAACCGGCTGTCATCCTCGACGGGAAGATGCGCCCTTTGCGCGTCAACCGATCTGCCGAGCCGCTGCTCGATCGTTATTTTGTCGACAGTGACGAAGGTCTCCGGCCCACCATGCGGGCCGATGTCGACGATTTCGTTTCGACCGTTCAACGTGCACAGACGGACGGTCGTCTCGACGGTCGCCTCCCCCACCCAGCCACCGTCTCGGATCCGGAGGGGAAGAAACGTCTTGTCGTGTGGACCGCACCGCTTGTCGGAACCTCGGCAGACGCTCTCGGACTGGTGAGCCCCGAGAAGCATGTCCTCATGCTGGCGAAAGACCTTGAAAACGATCAGATCATCGATCCAACGGTCATCCGCAAGGTTTTCGGACTGACAACGGGAGAAGCACGCCTGGCCTCGCTGATCGCGAGCGGACAGAGTGTCAGGGAGGCGGCGGGGGAACTCGATATTTCGGAGGGGACGGCCCGGTTTGTCCTTAAGCGCATATTCGCGAAACTCGGCGTAAGCCGACAGGCGGAACTCGTTTCCCGGTTGAGACGGTTGCTTCTGCGGTAAGGAGCTGGCGTCTCCGCAACGGTGACTAAGCACCTGGCCTTCTCGAGATGCCGGGCGGCCGCGGATCGGCGAGAAGCCCCGTCGCTTCTCGGTGGCAATCAACCCATGGACGCCATTAGCGCCGCTGAATGAGGCCACGTGACGGGTAAATCGCGCGAAGCATCTCGCAGCGGATGTTTCGAACTCGCTACCCGGAGCCCCGCTTAAAGCCCGGCGGTCGCGCGCTTCGCCACTTCACTGAGGACGTCGCGAAAGGCGTCTGCGGCGGAGCCGACATCGGCGGAGTTGCATTCGACGACATAGGTCAGCTTGCCCAGACCCGGCAGGCCCGCCTCGGCGGGCATCTCTTCCAGAACCGTTCTCCGAAAACTCTGGCCGATCGCCATGACGCCGAGGCCCGATCGCGCGGCAGCAAGCACACCAAGCAGATTGCTGCATTCCGCCACGTCGATCCACGGACGGCGGTTTGCCACGAGCGCGCTCTCCGTCAGCGAGCGGGTGAGGCTCGGCTTGAGGTAGGAGATGAGCGGTACCGGATCCGAAGGCTTCAACAGCAAGGAGTGGTGCCCGATCCAGACCAATTGCTCCTGCCACAGCGCGGTTTGATCCGGTTCGCCATGGCTCTTGCCCAGAATCACGTCGACCTCATGCGAGCGCAGCACATCGTGAAGATGCTCGTTGCGGCCGGTGATGAACTTCAAGCCGAAATCCGGGAATTGCGTGCGGAAGATGCCGAGGACTTCCGGCAGCCGGGTTCTGGCGAACTCGTCCTCGATACCAACCTTGAGGACGCCCTTCAGCCCGGGGCGGGTAAGCCGAAGACGCGCTTCCTCGGAAAGCGCGAGAATCGACCGGGCATAAATCAGCATGGCCTCTCCATCGGGAGTGAGGCTCACCTTGCGGGTGGTGCGGTGAACGAGCCTGCGGTTGAGCCGTCTTTCGAGGCGGGCGATCCGCTGGCTGACCGTGGATTGAGAGGTTCCGACGTCCACAGCCGCGAGGCTGAAACTGCGTCTCGTCGCCACAGCATCAAACGCCCGCAACTCATCGCTATCGATGAGATTGCCCTGCTTTTGCATGTTTCCAGCCTACACGTCGCTTACTTCTTGGCCGTTATGCAGCACCGATCACATCGATGACCAGTCAATGTGGAGTGAGATTTCTCACTTATCGCGATGCGACATAAATAGCCGCCTTAGAGACATCCAATCGAATGGGTCGCCATGCCGACCTAAATATGAATGCGGGTAGGATGTTGGCGCGATGATCCCGTGAAGGGCCTCCTTGCCTGGATGTGTGGGGGGCGGTTTGTCGGGATGCCCGACTACGTCGTGCCGCCGGACGCCAATTCCACGCGCGGGAAGAAGGTGGCCGCCGGTCTGTATCCGCCTGAGCCCTTTGGGTCCCACCGGCGCAAGAGTAACGCTCCCGGGTGGTCGCAATGAGCTACCGGAGTGGGCTGCTCCCCTGCGCCCGCCGCCGGTACCCAGGGTTGTCGGGATCCGCGCGGTCGCGAAAATGCGCAATCGCAACTGCGCTGGCAGCAGTGAAATCCACAAGTTGATATATCTTATAATACCTCCATGTTCAGCTGAATTAGAGAGGGTGACATTCAAACTAAATATATAACCCGGATTAATCGCGGTGCGCGCCTCGCTCACTCTTCATTGCGGATCCTGATATTTGAGCATGCTGCTTATTTGTATCTCGGATAATTTTCTGACTGCACTAGTTAAGGCTGGTGTCGCCGTAGGGGGGGCTGCTATCAAAGTTCACGATCTCGCAGATCGAGCCGGCGTTGCCACTACGGCATGGTCGGAGGACCGCGTTCGTCGAGGAATTGGCTCATGCATTTTACGCCCAGGGAAATCGACAAGCTCCTGATCTACACGCTCGCTCAGGTCGCGCAGAAGCGTAAGGATCAGGGACTGAAACTCAATCATCCTGAAACGGTGTCGCTGATCTCGGTTGCAGCGCTGGACGGGGCGCGCGCCGGCAAGACCGTCGAAGAGGTCATGGAACTGGCCAGCAAGGCAATCACCCGCGACGACGTCATGGACGGTGTCGTGGAGATGATCCCTTATGTACAGGTCGAGGCTGTGTTTACCGATGGCAGCCGTCTCGTCACCGTGCACAATCCCATCAAGTAGCAGCGGCGAGGGTTGTCATCATGAGCAGTGACCAGAAGAAGGCTCCGGTCGGCGGGCTCGTCCTCGGCAAGGGCGATATCGAGATCAATGCCGGCTATCCAACCACGTCCTTGAAGGTTCGCAACACCGGGGACCGTCCCATTCAGGTTGGATCGCATTTCCACTTCTTCGAGGTGAATGCCTCGCTCGAATTCGACCGTGAGCAGGCGTTCGGCAAGCGGCTGAACATTCCCGCCACCACGGCCCTGCGCTTTGAACCGGGCGACGAGAAGGAGGTCGTGCTCGTCCCCTTTCAGGGCAAGCAGCGCGTGCTGGGCTTCAATGGCCTCGTCAATGGCTGGGTGGGCGATGAGAATTACGACGATTACCGCCCGCGCCTGACCGACGCCCTGGAGCGCGCGAAGCGCTACGGATTCAAGAGCAAGTCGTGATGGCCCGCAACATTCAGGTAATGGAGCTCTGAGATGGCCAAGATCTCGAGGCAGCAATATTCGGACCTCTATGGTCCCACGACCGGCGACAAGATCCGTCTCGGCGACACCGATCTCTATATCGAGATCGAGAAGGATCTGCGCGTCTATGGCGAAGAGGCCGTCTATGGCGGCGGCAAGACACTTCGCGACGGCATGGGCTACGACAACGAGCTTACCAGCGCCGCGGGCGCTCCGGATCTCGTCATCACCAATGTCACCATCGTCGACGCGGTGCAGGGTGTCATCAAGGCCGATGTCGGCATCAAGAACGGCCTGGTTTGCGCCATCGGCAAGGCCGGCAATCCGTCCACCATGTCGGGTGTCACGCCAGGCCTCGCGCTCGGACCGGGCACGGATGCGATCTCGGGCGAGCATCTCATCCTGACGGCCGGCGGCATCGACGCGCACGTCCACTACATCTCGCCGCAGCAGGCGCAGGCTGCGCTCTCCAACGGCGTCACCACCGTGTTCGGTGGCGGCATCGGGCCGAGCGACGGCACCAACGGCACCACCATCACGTCCGGCACCTGGAACATCGAGATGATGCTCCGGTCGTTCGATGCCTGGCCGGTGAATGCCGGCGTGCTCGGCAAGGGCAACGGCTCGGCGCCTGTTCCGCTCGAGGAGCAGATCCGTGCCGGCGCGATGGGCCTCAAGATCCACGAGGACTGGGGCAGCACGCCGGCCGCGATCCGCAACGCGCTCACGGTTGCGGACAATTACGACGTCCAGGTCTGCATCCACACCGACACGCTGAACGAAGCCGGCTTCGTCGAGAACACGATCGCCGCCTTCGAAGGGCGCACGATCCATACCTACCACACCGAAGGCGCCGGCGGCGGCCATGCGCCGGACATCATCCGGGTGGCGGGACTCTCGAACGTCATTCCCTCCTCGACCAACCCGACCCTGCCTTACGGGATCAACTCCCAGGCCGAGTTGTTCGACATGACGATGATCTGTCACAATCTCAGCCCGAAGATCCCGACCGACGTCGCTTTCGCCGAGAGCCGCGTGCGGGCCGAGACCATCGCGGCCGAGAACGTACTGCATGATCTCGGGGCGATCTCGATCCTCTCCAGCGACAGCCAGGCGATGGGGCGGATCGGCGAGAACTGGACGCGCACGATCCAGACCGCCGACCTGCTGAAGCAGCGCATGGGAGCCTACAAGGGCGACACGTCCGGCAACGACAATGAACGTGTCCTGCGCTTCGTCGCCAAGGTCACGATCAACCCCGCCATCGCGCAGGGCGTCGCCCATGTGATCGGTTCCGTCGAGATCGGCAAGATGGCCGACCTCGTGCTCTGGGAGCCGGCATTCTTCGGCGCCAAGCCGAAGATGGTGATCAAGGGCGGCATGATCTCCTGGGCGCTGATGGGCGATCCGAATGCCTCGCTGCCGACGCCCCAGCCGGTGATCTATCGGCCGATGTTCGGCGCGATGGGTTCGGCACTGCCCAAGACCCGCGTGACCTTCACATCGCATGCGGCCTTCGAGGCCGGCATCGTGGATCGCTACGAGCTGAAGTCGCAGGTCGTGCCGGTCTATGGCACGCGCACGATTACCAAGAGCTCGATGGTGCGCAACACCGCCCTGCCGGTGATCGAGGTCAATCCCGAGACGTTCGCCGTGACGGTCGATGGCACGCATGCCACGATCGAGCCGGCAACGCGTCTCCCGCTCAGCCAGCTCTACTTCTTCAGTTGAGCCTTGCATCGGATTGTGGAGGGGCAGCGTCCCTCCACATCAACTCGATGGCATATAGCAGATGGACGCAATCGACATCCTGTGGGTGGGGCTGGGAGGCGGGATCGGCTCCCTGCTGCGCTGGCAGGTTGGCCAGTTCATAGAGCGGCGCATTGGTACCCCGTTCAAGGTGGGGACCTTCGTCATCAATGTCTCCGGCGCCTTCGTGATCGCCTATCTCGCCGCATCGCTCTCGCTGGGATGGGAGCACCGCTACGGCGACGTCGTCTCGTCGCTGGTTTTGACGGGCGTGCTCGGCGGCTATACCACGTTCAGCACCATGCAACTCGATGCCGTGCAGATGGCGGCGGCGAGGCGGCATGCCCTCGCACTGGCCTATCTGGTTAGCTCCGTTGGTGCCGGCCTTGTCGCCGCGGCGGCCGGCGTGGCGCTGGCGAGAGTGTAGGGCGCGGCGATGTGGCTGCCGGTGGTCAACGTGTTTGTGGGTGGGGGAGTCGGGGCGATTACCCGCGAACTGTCCATGCTCATGCTGGGGCGCTACAGCTCCGCCTTTCCCATCGACATCTTCGCGGCGAATGTTCTCGCGTCGTTCCTGCTCGGTCTCATCTTCGGACTTCATCGGGCCGGTCACGCGTCGAACAACGTCACGCTGCTGGTCTCGACCGGCTTTTGCGGCGGGATGTCCACCTTTTCGACCTTCATCTACGGGGCTTATTCGGAGATGGCGACCCCCGGTCAGCTGGGCCTTTCCCTGCTTTATGTCATCGCCAGTCTCGTCATCGGCTACAGCGTTACATGGCTCGGCCTTCGCGTCGCGACGCAACTGCGTCGCGCCTGAAGCCGAGTTTCCTGGGAGACACACATGATTCTCGTCGAGAGCACGCTCGGTAATCTCCGTGATCCGGTCTGGCAGGAGCGGGCGCGGTCTGCCGCGGTCGACCTATTGGTGCTGGAGCAGTGGGAGGCACCGAAGAGCCGGCTGCGCAAGGCAACGGGTGGCGGGGTGGAACTCGCCATCTCGCTTCCGCGCTCCGAGCACCTGCAGGATGGCGACGTCCTGCACTACGACGAGGCGGCGAAGCGGATCGTCGCGGCCCGGATCGCACTCAAGGACGTCCTGGTCATCGAGCTGGAAGGCCTCGAGAAGCTGTCGCCGACCGAGATCCTGCGCACCTGTTTCGAGCTGGGTCATGGGCTTGGAAACCAGCATTGGCCGGCCGTGATCAAGGGTTCCACGGTTTATGTTCCGCTGTCCGTCGACCAGAAGGTAATGGCGTCGGTCATGCGCACCCATGCCTTCGAGCATGTGAAGACCCATTTCGCGCCGGGTGAGGAGATCGCCGCCAAGCTGGACGCCCGGGAAGTGCGCCTGCTCTTCGCCGGGGCCGACGCGACGCCGCACCATCATCACGGTGCTCCTGCCGATGGACATTCCGTCGGTCACGCGCACGGCCACGACCACGACCATGGCCACCATCATGACCATGACCATGACCATCCGCACGCCGTCGGCCACACACATGCGCCGGTGAAGTGATGACGGACGGGGGCATGGGGAAGCTTGGCAATCCTTCCGGCATGGTGCATCTGGCGCGCCTGCTGCAGTTCTCGGATTCCACGCTGCCGATCGGATCCTTTGCCTTCTCCAACGGGCTCGAATCGGCCCTGCAGACCGGCGTCGTCTCCGACCCGGAGAGCCTGCTCAGATATGTCGACCTCATCCTGC
The DNA here is from genome assembly GCF_014195655.1 of Ancylobacter tetraedralis. Lineage (GTDB taxonomy): Bacteria > Pseudomonadota > Alphaproteobacteria > Rhizobiales > Xanthobacteraceae > Ancylobacter > Ancylobacter tetraedralis. The sequence goes on along the minus strand of NZ_JACICD010000006.1, from coordinate 253,655 downwards.
GGCAGACGGCGCGCATGGACGGCATCGCGCTGCTGCATGCCCACCGCGCCGCGCTGTCCGGCGACTACGAGGCGATCCTCATCGCGGACAGTGAACTGTTCTGCCGCCGTGTCGGCGAGGAACAGCAGCTGATGCTGACCCGCGTCGGCAAGAAATTCGCCGAGCTGGTGCTGAAGATCATGCCGTCCCCCACGCTTGAGAGCTGGCTCGACGACATCAAGGCAAATGCGACGCCGGGCTGCCTTCCCATCGGCCAGGCGATTGCGCTCGCCCATATGGGCGTCGACGAGGTCGAGGCCTTCGTCATGCATCAATATGGCATTGCCTCGATGATCCTGAGCGCGGCGCTGCGGCTCATGCGTATCGATCATATCGACACGCAGCGAATCCTGTTCACGGCGCAGGGGCGCGTCGAAGGCGATTATCAGGCCGTGCGCGATCTCTCGCTCGACGAAATGGCATCCTTCGCGCCCGTCTTCGACGTGCTCGTCGCACACCACACGACCACCCATGTCCGCCTGTTCATGAATTGAACGCGGCATCGGCAAAGGAAGCGGCTCATGAAGAAAATCACGCGTATCGGCATTGGCGGCCCGGTCGGCTCCGGCAAGACCGCGGTCATCGAGACCATCACTCCGCGGCTCATCGATCTCGGCATCAAGCCGCTGATCATCACCAACGATGTGGTGACGACCGAGGACGCCAAGCAGGTCCGCCGCACCCTGAACGGCATTCTGGTCGAGGAGAAGATCGTCGGTGTCGAGACGGGCGCCTGTCCGCACACCGCCGTGCGCGAAGACCCGTCGATGAACATCGCCGCGGTAGAGGAGCTGGAGGAGAAGTACCCCGACAGCGACGTGATCCTGATCGAGTCGGGCGGTGACAACCTCACCCTTACCTTCAGCCCGGCGCTGGCCGACTTCTATATTTACGTGATCGACGTCGCGGCGGGCGACAAGATTCCGCGCAAGAATGGCGCCGGTGTCTGCCAGTCCGACATTCTCGTCATCAACAAGAAGGACCTCGCCCCCTATGTCGGCGCGAGCCTTGAGGTCATGGACCGCGATTCCAGGCTGATGCGCGGCAAGAAGCCGTTCATCTTCACCAACTGCAAGACCGGCGAAGGCATCGATGAGCTGATCCGTCTCATCCTCGACATGGCGCTGTTCGACGTGAAGGTAACGCCGCCCGCCAAGGTGGATGCCTGAGGCATGGCGCTCCACGAGCAACTCCGTCGCCTCGACGCGGCGCGCGAACTGCGCGACTTCAAGACGGAGCCGGCCCAGATGCGCGCCGCCGCGCCCGGAAAGGTCGGCGAGTTGCGTCTTGGCTTTTCGCTGCGCGACGGGCGATCGATTCTGCACGATCTTTACCGCGTGGCGCCGCTGCTCGTGCAGCAGGCGCTTTATTGGGACGAGGCGATGCCGGAACTGCCGATCTGCTCGATCATCTCGATCGGCGGCGGCATCCTCCAGGGCGACCGCTACAAGATCGATATATCCGTGGGCGAGGGGGCTTGCGCCCACGTGACGACGCAGAGCGCCAACCGTGTCCACCGGATGGATGCGAACTACGCCTCGCAACATCAGGCGGTGACGTTGGAGAGCGGTTCCTATCTGGAATATCTGCCTGATTTCACCATTCCCTACCGCGACTCCCGCTTCATCAACCAGACCGACATCGTCATCGCGGAGGACGCGACGCTGCTCTATGGCGAGATGATGCTGGCCGGGCGCAAGCATCACCATGTCGAGGAGCGATTCGGGCTCGATCTTCTGTCCGTTGCCGTCGCCGTGCGCCGGCCGGGCGGGCGCAAGCTCTTCGCCGAGAAGATCCTGATCGAGAAGGGCGATCCATCCGTCGACTATCCGGCGGTGATGCGCGGCTACGACGCCTTCGCCAACATCCTGTGCCTGACGCCGCCGCCGGTGGCCGCCCGCATCAAGGAGCGGTTCGAAACCAATTTTCCGGCCGAGGCGCCGCGCGCCATTTCGGGCGTCTGCCGCCTTCCCAATGACGCCGGCCTCATGCTGCGTGCGGTGGGCGTGGAGACCTATGACGTGCGCAACGAGGTGCGCCGGTTCTGGCGCATCGTCCGGGAGGAAGCGCGCGGCCGGACACTTCCGCAGGAATTTCTTTGGCGCTGACCGAAAGACCAAAGCCATGGCCAAACAGAAAAGCAACGTCGTAACCGAGATTCTCAAGGGGACCAGTCAGGTCTTCTTCATGGAGAATCCTGTGACGGGGATCCTGTTCTTCGTCGCGATGGCTTATGCGTCCTACGTCTCGGGCGTGTGGGCGACCACGATCGGCGCGGCGATCGGCGTCGTCGTCGCGACGCTTACGGCACGCCTGCTGGACTGCGACGAGAAATCGGTCGCCTCGGGTCTTTTCGGTTTCAACGGAGTCCTCGTCGGCGCCGCGCTGCCGACCTTCATCGCCGCCTCGCCCCAGCTTTGGGTCTATGTCGTGGTCGGCGCCGCCGCGAGCACGGTCATCACCGCCGCGTTCAGCGCAACGCTGACCGCGAAGTGGGGCATTCCCGGCTCGACCGGGCCATTCGTGCTGACGGGCTGGCTGATGGTCGCCGGCGCCTACTCCTTCGGCGGGCTTCACGTCACCGGCGATGCGCCAAAGCTCGCCACCGACTATGTGCAGGGGTTCGCGCCCCTTCCCCAGCCGCTCGAACTGGTGCAGATCTTCTTCCGCAACATCGGCCAGGTCTATCTGCTCGGCGATGAGATCTCCGGCGCGATCATCCTCGCTGGTATCTTCATCGCCTCGATTCCGGCAGGCATCGCCGCCGCCGCCGGCTCGCTCATCGCTATGGTGGTATCGATCGCCATGGGGGCCGACCCGGCCATCGTCAGCCAGGGTCTGTACGGGTTCAGCCCCGTGCTCACGGCCCTGGCCGTCGGCGTCATCTTCCTGAAGACCTCGCCGAAAGTGGTTGTCTATGCGCTGCTGGCGACCGTGACGACCGTCTTCGTGCAAGGCGCTCTCGACGTGATCGTCGCGCCGGCGGGCATTCCCTCGTTCACCGCTCCCTACGTCTTGACGATGTATCTGTTCATCGCGCCGAAAAAGCTCCTCGCCCCGCATCCGCACCAGCCGGTGGCAGGCCATATGATCGGCCATGAGCACGCGGAGGCGCCCCTGTCCACGAAGGCAACGTGATGGCGAATACCTAACGGCCGCGAGGCTTGACCCGATCGTCACGGCGGCTGCCTCAGCTGCCACAGGTTCTAGTGTCGCGCGGCCGGGTGGAGAGCCCGGCTGCGCATTGAAGAAGGGGAAATGGGATGCAAGCAATCAATGCGGGCGATACCGCCTTCATTCTCCTGTGCACCGCCCTGGTGTGCATGATGACCCCCGCGCTGGCGTTGTTCTATGGCGGCCTGGTCAAGCAGCGCGACATGCTGTCGATCATGATCCAGAACTTCGTCTGCATGGGCGTGGTGGGTCTGATCTGGGTGTTCGGCGGCTTCAGCCTCGTCTTCGGGCCGGACATCGGCGGCGTCATCGGCAGCATCGTGCCCTATTTCGGCATGTACCATGTCGGCATCCAGCCCAATCCGACCTACGGGCCGAACATCCCCTTCATCATGGTGTTCGCGTATCAGATGATGTTCGCCATCATCACGCCGGCGCTGATGACGGGCGCGTTCGTCGGGCGGTTCCGCTTCGGCGCCTATCTCTTCTTCATCGCCTTCTGGACCATCCTGGTCTACCTGCCGGCCGCTCACTGGATCTGGGGCGGCGGCTTCCTCGCGACGCTGGGTGTGGTCGATTTCGCCGGCGGCATCGTCATCCACACGGCGGCGGGCTTCTCCGCGCTGGTGACGGCGGCCTATCTCGGCAAGCGCAAGCTCGCTCCCGGCGAGAACGAATCCGAGCCGGCCAGCCTGCCGCTGGTGGCGCTGGGCGCGGGCCTGCTGTGGTTCGGCTGGTTCGGCTTCAATGCGGGTGGCGCCTATGCGGCGGATGCGCTGGCGGCCTATGCCTTCACCAACACCATGCTGGCCGGTTCCATCGCCATGCTCGTGTGGATGTTCTGGGAGTGGCGGGAGAGCGGCCGGCCTTCTTTCTCCGGTGTGCTGGTCGGCGCCGTGGCGGGGCTGGCCACCATCACTCCCGCCTCGGGTTATGTCGAACCCATGTCCGCCCTGCTCATCGGCGCCATCGGCGCCACCGCCTGCTATCATGCCAAGCATGTCCAGAGCTGGCTGAAGATCGACGATTCCCTCGAGGTCTGGCGGGCGCACGGCGTTGGCGGCATGACCGGTGCTCTGCTGATCGGCGTGCTGGCGAGTTCGCACATCAACCAGGTGTCGGCCGGCGTTCATCAGCTGGGCGTCCAGTTTCTCGCGGTCGTGGTCGTCGCGGCCTATGCCGGCATCGTCACCTATGTCCTGCTGAAGGTGCTGGATGGGCTGGGCGTGCTGCGGGTGCCGGATACCATTCAGCAGGAAGGGCTCGACAGGCCGCTCTATGGCGAGCGCGCCTTCAATTTCTGGAACATGGATCGCGGCAACCCGAAATGATCTCCGGCATGGGGAGGGCCATGTGTGCTGCTCCTCAACCGTGCCCCGGCATCGCTCGTGCCCGCTCTGGACCCGTTCCGGAGCGGGCACCCGTGTTTTACCCGTGCCACCGACCGATGCCCTTGCCCCCATGGACCTGACGCTCGCGATCTTCGTTCTGGTTTACCTCGCCATGGGCGTCGGCCATCTGCCGGGCTTTCGCCTCGACAGAACCGGTGCTGCCACGGTTGGCGCGATGGTGCTCATCGCGTTGGGGCAGATTTCGCCGGCGGCGGCGTGGGCCGCGGTGGACTATCGCGTGATCGGCCTGCTGTTCGGCCTGATGACGATTTCCGCAGCCTTCGTGGTTGCGGGTTTCTATGACTGGGTGGCCGTGAAAGTCGGCAACCTCAATGTCGGCCCCAAGGGGCTGCTGGCGATCCTGATTGCCGTATCCGGCGCCATGGCCGCTTTGCTGAACAAGGATGTCGTGGCGGTCGCGATGGCGCCGATCTTCTGCTCCATCTGCGTGGAGCGACGGCTCAACCCGCTGCCCTTTTTGCTCGGCTTCTGCTTCGCGGCCAACTTCGCCTCCGCGGCAACGATCCTCGGCAGTCCGCAGAACATGATCGTCGCCGAGACGCTGCATCTCTCCTTCGGCGGCTTCATGGCGGCCGCCGCGCCCGTGGCCGTGCTTGGCCTGCCCGTGATCTGGATCGTGATCGTGCTTTGCTATCGGGGCCGATGGGAACTCGCCGGCGACGCGCAACCCTCGACCGCCAGTGTCGCCACTGCGCCTGTCGCCCTCAATCGTGGCGAGACGGTCAAGACGTGCCTGGTCGCCAGTGCCGTCGTCGCAGCGTTCATCTTCAGCGACTTGCCCCATATGCTGATCGCCCTCATGGGCGCGAGTGTCCTGCTCGTCAGCCGGCGCTTCGCGTCGAGCAATCTGCTGCATCACGTCAACGGCGATCTCCTCCTCCTGCTGTTCGGACTGTTCGTCGTCAATGCGGCGCTCACGGCGACGGGGCTGCCGGAACAGGTTCTCGCCGGATTGCGGGGCATTGGCCTCAATCTTCACGACCCGCCGTCGATGCTGATCATCATGGCCGTGCTCAGCAACATTGTCGGAAACAACCCGGCCGTCATGCTGGTCGCCCCCTTTATCGGCGGCTCGCACGCGCCGGAAGCGCTGGGTGCGGCCATCGCGCTCGGCACGGGCTTCTCGTCGAGCGCGGTGATCTTTGGCAGCCTGGTCGGCATCATCGTCGCCGAGGAATGCCGCAAGCGCGGCATTGCGCTCAGTTTCGCCGAATTCGCACGCGCCGGCCTGCCGACATCCATTATCTGCCTGCTGATGGCTGCCGTCTGGATCCACCACCTCGGTTGAGGCCGATCGCCGGGCGTGACCCGTCGCGTGCGCTGCAGCCAGCTAATCGCGGCGCGCCACGTGCCGCCGCTAGGTCCGCACCACATAGACAAAGACAGCCATTGACCAACCGATCCTCGTGATGCCGCTTGTCGCGGTTCGCGGGGCGGGCAGGCGCGTGCCAATTTCCGGTTTGATCCGGCCCAATCCGAGCGTCGTGTTCATGATGAAGGCCGGACGACGCGCGGCGGCGTCAAGGTTCCCGGGTCTTCCAGACGCTGCGCCGGGCAGGGCGTATCCGCAGGGCGTGGCGGCAGGGCGTAGCGGTTCCTCTCGCGGCCTTCCTCATTGTCATCTGGCTGCCGCGAGCGTTTCAAGCCTGCCGTGCGCGGTGCGGCTGAACCGAGCCGGGCAGGAGACCAGACGAGACCGGTCACCCGGCGAGAGGCTCCTCTCTCTACAGCAGGGTCACGATGACGATGCCGCCGATGGTCAGCAGCGTGTTGGAGATGGCATAGGGAATTGTGTAGCCGAGCGCGGGAACCTGGCTTCCCGCCCGGTCGGCAAGCAGGCCCAGCGTCGCGGTGGAGGTGCCGGCACCCGCGCAGCAGCCAAGCACGAGCGCGTCATCGAAGCGGAACACGTATTTCCCTATCAGCAGCGCGAATACGGTCGGAACCGTCGTGACCAGCATGCCCCAGAGAAACAGGCTCGCTCCGACCTGCTGCACCCCGGCCACGAAGCTCGGTCCGGCAGTGATGCCGATCACGCCGATGAACAGGTTGAGCCCGACGACATTCATGAACCAGATGACGGCGGGAGGCACGTTCCCGAATGTGGGGAAGACCGACCGCTGCCATCCCGCCGCGATGCCGGCGAAGAGCACGCCGCCCGCGATCGACAAGGTCAGAGGCACCCCGCCCACAATTATGGCGGGCACGCCGATCAAGGCACCGGCAGCGATCATGAAGAACATCGCGCTGACATCGGTCTGATCGTCGGAAAAATCTGCCCGGCCGATCGCCCCTATCGATGCGCGTATCCGCTGCGGCTGACCGACGACCGTCAGAATGTCGCCCCGATGAATGGTCGTCTGGGGCAGGATCGGGATGTCCTCCCCCGTGGCGCCGCGGCGAATGCGGGTGAGGAAGATGCCGTGGGTCGGCGCCATATGTGCCAGTTCCGTCAGCGTCTTGCCATCGAAGGCACGCTTGGTGACCACGACGTCGACCCCGGCGACCGGCACGGCGAGAAGCTCCAGATCCTCGACCTCTTCCGTCCCGGTGGCAAAGAGGGCGCGGAGGCCGCTGCGGGAGCCGGCGACACTCACCACATCCCCCGTTTTCAATTCCGTCGCCTCCGTCGCGTCGATGACCTGCCCCGCGCGGCGGATCTGATCGAAGAAACAGCGGGAGCGGCCCGGGCCGGCCTCGATCTCCCCGACCGTCTGTCCGACCAGTGAGGAGGCCTCGCCTAGGCGATAGGTGCGCAGGACATAATGGTGCCAGGACGTTCCCGATCCGTGGCTCGTCCCTCCCATCCGCTTTTCATAGGCCCGACAGGCGGCCGCAAGATCGATGCGGAGCAGCCATGGTCCGATTTGGGAAATGATCAGGATCGGACCGATGGTGCCAAAGATGTAGGTCATGGCAAAGGCGGTGGAGAGCGCGCCGACCATGGACCGCGTCTCGTCCGGCGGCATGCCGAGAGCCTGGATCGCCGTGGTCGAAAGGCCGAGAGCCGACGAGGCGGTGGCCGCACCGGCGAACAGGCCGGCGCCGTAGCCGATGGAATAGCCAGCCAGCCGTGCCACGCCATAGGCGGTTGCCAGGGTGACCGCGCAAACGACCACGGCGAACAGCGCCTGCATCGCGCCGTCCTGCGCCACGCCGCGAACGAATTGCGGCCCGACGCGATAGCCTATTGCGAAGAGAAACAGCAGAAAAAAGACGATGGCGACGTTGTGCGAGATCTGGATGTGCAACTGCCCGACCAGAATGCCCACCAGCAGGGTGGTTGCGACCGTTCCCAGGCTAATTCCGCGATATTTGAAGGTGCCGAGCGGATAGGCGAGTGCCACGGTCAGAAACAGCGCAATCGCAGGGTGATCCCGCAATGTCGTTACAAACCAATCCCACATGCACGAAAGACCTACATTCTATGTCAAGAACCGTGTGAACAGATGAACGCATGGACGCGGGCTGCAACCGAGGCATGAGGGCGGGGAGCCGCGCCGGCGATCCTGCGGTGTCGCGGCAACGAAGTCAGTGAACTGCCTCAGGGCTTTCGCATCGACGTCCAAGAACGTGCGATTCTATCAGCAGCCGGACGCAGGGAAACCCGCGCACGGATCCAAAGTCGATATATCGCTGTTGGCGATATGTCCCGGCTCACGCCGCTGGCCTTCTGGTGCCCGAGCGGACCCGTGTTGAGAAGCCAGCCCGGCGAGTAAGTCTTGTTCCACATCACCTTCGCGCGGGTTGGCTTCGGCGAGTTCGCCTTCGTGCAGGTCGTCCGGAAAACAGGCCGGACCTCGGCGTCGGCCTTCCTCAGGGCCTTGATCCACGCGGTGCCGTACCCGATCCATACCGTTGTGACGGATGACGGTATCCAGTTCACCTTCCCGCCGCGCTATGCCGACGGGCCGATAGCTCGCCACATCACCCATATGTTCGACAGGCGATGCCGCGAGAACGGCTCCGAGCACCGCCTGCCGAAGGTGAAGCCCCCCCTGGACCAATGGCAGGTCGAGCGGATGAGCCGGACCATCCCGGAAGCGACCGTCACGCGTTTCCACTACGACCATCATCACCCGTTCGAAACGCATCTCGCCGACTTCGTCGCCGCCTGCAATTTCGGCCGGCGCCTGAAGATCCCGAGGGGCCTCACGCCCTACGAATTCATCTGCAAACGCTGGACTTCAGAGCCTTCGAAATTCATCCTCGATCCGATCCATCAAATGCCGGGACTGAACACCGAGGGCGCCGAACCCGGCGACAGCGCCTGTCGGCGTTCGTCGGTCGGTCCGAGAGCTGCTATCGTGCGCATCGGCCTGAGCGGGCATCACCAACGGCGCCAATGCATGATTGCCACGCGCACCTTCCGTGATCCGATAATCCATCCCCTGGTGGGCGAAGGAGTTCTGCCCCGGCCGGGAGGGTGTTTCCGGTTGGCTGGAAACGCCCTATGGCAGCGGCTTTCCTATCCCCGCGTGGCCAAGTCCAAGTACGGCGCGGTGACGCTGTTGGCTTTGCTGGCGGTGTCATCGGCCATCGTCGGCTCGCGCGCTTCGGCGGCCGAGCCGGCAAAACGTGTTCTGGTCCTCTATGACAATAACCGCCTGCTGCCCGCAAATGTGCTGGCCGATCAGGGCATCAACCAGGCGATTTCCGCCTCGAACGACAGCACGGTTGTCAGCGCCGAATTCCTCGACGCTCCCCAGTTCGACGGTGCGCCCTACAGGCGGGCCGTCACCACATTTCTCCGCGCCAAATACGCGGCGCATCCGCCCGATGTCATTGTCGCCGCCGGCGACGGCGCCCTGGGGTTCCTGCTCGATAACCGCCAGGAGCTCTTCCCGTCGGTGCCGCTGGTGCATATGGGCGTCGACGTGGCGTCGCTGCGCCGGAGGGAACCCCTGCCGGTCGACGTCGTTGGCGTGCCCGTCGCGTTCGACTTTACCGGCACGATCGAACAGGCGCTGAAATGGCACCCCAAGGCCAGTCGGCTGCTGCTGGTGACCGGCTCCTCCGAGCCGGATCGGCAATGGGAGGCGCGGCTGCGGGCCGGCGCGGGGCAATTCCAACAGCGGGTGTCGACCGAGTTTCTCGCCGGGCTGCCGACCGCTGTGGTGCTCAAACGCCTCGGTGAACTCAACGACGACGCGGTCGTATTCACGCCCGGCTATTTCCGCGATGGCTCCGGCCGCAGCTTCACGCCGCGCGAGGCGGCGGCGGAACTGGCATCCGTGTCGGGGGCGCCGGTCTACGGGCCTTACAACACCTTCATCGGCGCGGGTATCGTCGGTGGCTTCATGCCAAGCTTCGAGGAAATCGGGCGTATGGCGGGAACGGCGGTGGCGCGGCTGCTGGATGGCGCGGCGCCCGGAACACTGCAGCTGCCGAAGGTCATGCCGGTGGCGCTGAATGTCGACTGGCGGCAGATTCTGCGGTGGGGCATCGATCCGGATCGCGTGCCACGCGATGCGATCGTGCGCTTCAGGACGCCGACCTTCTGGGAAACCTACCGGGCGGAGGCGTGGATCGCCATCGGGCTGTTCCTGCTGCAGTCCCTCCTGGTAGCCGGGCTGCTGTTCGAACGGCGGCGAAGGCGGAAGGCCGAGGCTGCGGTCGACAAGCACCGTTTCGAGCTGGCGCATGCCTCTCGCCTTGCCACTGCCGGCGAGCTCACGGCCTCGATCGCCCATGAAATCAACCAGCCGCTCGGCGCCATCCTGAGCAATGTCAGCGCGGCCGAGCTCATGTTCGAGGCGGGCCCGGATCGCATCGACCTGGAGGAAATCCGGCAGATCCTCGGCGATATCCACCGCGACACCATCCGCGCCAGCGAGGTGATCCGCCGCTTGCGCGCCCTGTTGTCCAAGCACGACGTCGAGCGCAGGTTGATCGACCTCAACGAATCCCTCGGCGACATGGCGATAATCCTGCGGGCCGAGGCACAGCGCCGGAGCGTCGCGCTTGTCGTTCGCCCTTCGGCGCAGGCGCTTGAGGTTCTCGCCGATCGGGTTCAGGTCCAGCAGGTGCTGCTCAATCTCACGCTGAACGCCATAGATGCCGCCACCGGCGCAGCGGTCGAGCGCAGAACGGTCACGGTTTCGGCCGCGGAGCGGGCGGGAGTCGCGACGATAACCGTTCGCGACCGTGGCCATGGCATCGCCTCCGAGCATATGCCCCGGCTGTTCGATTCCTTCTTCAGCACCAAGCGCACCGGGATAGGGTTGGGCCTGTCCATCGTGCGCACGCTCGTCGAGGCGCAGGGCGGCACGGTCAGTGCTCGAAACGAGCCGGGCGGAGGCGCGGCCTTCGAGGTTGAGTTTCCCCTCGCACGCGCCGCCCCCGGCTCGCCGGGAGAGAGACCATGAGCGACCGCGCGCAGGTCCATATCGTCGATGACGATGCCTCGTTGCGCATCGCGCTCGGGCGTCTGCTGAATGCCGCGGGGTTCGACGTGCACGGCTATGCCTCCACCGGCGAGTTTCTGCTGAACCGGCCGGACAGCCGCCATGGCTGCCTGCTGCTCGACGTCCGCCTGCCCGGACCGTCCGGCCTCGACCTTCATGAGGCGCTGGCGGGACAGGGTATCGACCTTCCCGTCATCGTCATGAGCGGGCATGCGGATGTACCCTCCTGCGTGCGGGCGATGAAGGCCGGAGCGGTCGATTTCCTGGAGAAGCCCATCGCCTCTCAAATCCTGCTGGATGCCGTAGGCCGGGCCCTCGCTCTCGACCTCCAGAAACGTGCCGTGCGCGATGAGGAGAACCAGCTGGGCCTGCTCTTCGCGTCGCTGTCGCCGCGTGAACGCGAGGTATTCGAACGGGTGGTCGCCGGCAAGCTGAACAAGCAGATTGCCGACGAGCTTGGCATTGCCGAGCGGACCGTGAAGGCGCAGCGGGCCCATGTGATGGAAAAGCTCGGCGTCGGCTCGGCGGCGGAGCTCGGCCGTATCGCCGAGCGCATCCTTCACGGCCGCGACGAGACGGCGAGAGCGGGCGACGTGTTCCCTTAAGGGCAGGCGCCCATGCCCGCCGGCCCAATGGTCCAGTAATGTCAAAGCCGCGATGGTAGCGCCGGGAGGATCCCATGAGCGCTGCCGTGAAGGTGATCGTCATCGAGGACGATGACGGTCTGCGCCGTGCGTTGCAGCGCCTGCTCAATGCCGCGGGCTTCGAGTGCGTTACCTACGCCTCGGCGGAGGCCCTGCTGCATGAAACCCTCGACCCCCGAACCTGCTGTCTGGTCTGCGATCAGAATCTGCCCGCCATGTCGGGTCTCGAGCTGCTGGCCACCCTGCATCAGCGAAAGATACGGGTGCCGCTGGTGCTGATGACGGCCTTCGACACACCGGGTCTGCGCGCGCGGGCCGATCGCGGCGGTGCCGCCGGCTATCTCGTAAAGCCGTTCTCGCGTTCCGCGCTGGTGGAGGCCATTGGCTCGGCCATTGCCCTTTCGGGCAGCCCGGTTCGCCCGTCGGTCCAATAGCCGCGCGGATCGCCGCACGCGATGGTGCCGCCTGCGCCCTGAGAATGGGATGCGAGCGATACGGAACGTGGGAGGCCGGCATGGCCCATCTCTTCAAGCCCGCATGGCGCGATCAAGCGCTCGTCGGCCTCGTCCTCAAAAAGCTGGAGGACATGGGCCAGCTCGACAACACCATCGTCGTCTTCACCACCGACAACGGCGCGCCGCAGGTGACCTTCCCCGATGGCGGCGTGACGCCGTTCAAAGGCCAGAAGGGCGGCTCCTGGGAAGGCGGCTTCCGCTCGCCGATGATGAAGAAGCAGATCGAGGCGGGCGCCTATCCCGGCATCGTCAAGACCACGCTGGACGGCTTCGACCCGTCGAAGCTGCTGCTCGGCACATCGGACAAATCGGCCAGAGAGGCGTTCTTCTTCTACTCGGGCGCGACTCCCTCGGCCGCGCGCTTCAAGAATTGGAAGATGTACTACGACATGACGGAGGAAACCGCCGCCGGCTGGATCCTGCCGCGGGTGCCGTTTCGCATGACGCTCGTCCAGAACATCCAGCGCGATCCGTTCGAACAGGCGGTTGGCATTGACCAGAAGACGGTCAACGGCATCGGTGGTGCGCTCGGCAGTCCGCTCACGGCCTATATCTACGACTGGAACATCCTGCCGATCGGGCAACAGCTCTGGTGCACGGAACTGATGTCCTACAAGGCTTTCCCGCCCATGCAGGCGCCGGAAACCTCGAACCTCGACGGCCTACTGAGACAGGTGCAGTCCGCTGGCCACCCTAGCGACCGATCGACCCGTTCGGCAGGGCGCCCTTCATGGGTTGGCCAGCCCAACGCGAGGCGTTCATGAAGCCTTCTTCCATCTCACGCCGGTTCTTCGGGGGGCTGTTCGGGGCCGTCTGCGCGCTTGCCCTGTCGAGCCTGCCAGTCATGGCGCAGGACGGCGCGGCGCCCGATCCGCTGGCCTCGTGGAACGATGGCGCGGCCAAGCAGGCCATCACCGACTTCGTGCGCGACACCACCACCGCCGGGAAGCCGACATTCGTGCCGCCAGCCGAGCGGATCGCCACCTTCGACCAGGACGGCACGCTTTGGGTCTCGCACCCGATCTATACGCAGGTTGTCTACTGCCTCGAGCGCGTGCCGGCGGTGGTGGCGCAACGGCCGGAACTCCGGAACGTCGAGCCGTTCAAGACGGTGCTGTCGGGCGACCGCGCGGCGATCGCCCGGTTGTCCACGAAGGATCTGGAGAAGATCCTCGCCGCCACGCTGTCGGGCATGTCGGTGGAGGATTTCAACGCTGACGCGGCGGCCTGGATCGCCCGCGCGAAGCACCCCAGGTTCGACCGGCTCTACACCGACCTCGTCTACCAGCCGATGCTGGAACTGCTCGGCTATCTGCGCGCCAATGGCTACAAGACCTACATCGTCACCGGCGGCGGCCAGGATTTCGTGCGCGTCTACTCCGAGCGCGTCTATGGCATCCCGCCCGAGCAGGTGGTGGGCAGCGCCGGCGGCACCAAGTTCGGCTATCGGCCGGACGGAACGCCGTTCCTTACCAAGGAGCCGAAGCTCCTGCTCAACGACAACAATGCCGGCAAGCCCGAAGGCATCCACCTGATGATCGGCCGCCGCCCAATGGCGGCCTTCGGCAACTCCACCGGCGACCGACAGATGCTCGAATACACCACGGCCGGCCCCGGCGCCCGCCTCGGCATGCTCATCCTGCACGATGATGGTCCGCGCGAATTCGCCTATGGCCCGGCGCGGGGACTGCCGGACACCCGGATCGGAACTTTCCCGCAGGCGCTCTACGACGAAGCCGGCAAACGGGGATGGGTCGTCGTCAGCATGAAAAACGACTGGAAACGCATCTTCGCCTTCGAGCGATAGGGCGGGGGAGAAACGACATGAGGAGAACAACGATGAGAAACAGGCTCCTATCTCCCGCGCTAGCGGTGATCGCAACGGGGGCTGCGTGCCTCTGCGCGGTGCCGATGGCGCGCGCCGCCGATGCCAAGCCGAACATCGTCGTCATCATGGGCGACGATATCGGCTGGTCGAATATCGGCGTTTACAATCAGGGCATCCTGGCGGGCCGCACGCCCAATCTGGACCAGCTCGCCAATGAGGGCATGCGCTTCACCGACTACTATGCCGAAGCGAGCTGCACGGCCGGGCGCGCCAATTTCATCACCGGCGAGCTTCCCGTCCGCACCGGGCTGACCACGGTCGGACAGGCCGGCTCCCCGCTGGGCATCCCGGCCGAGGCCGTCACCCTCGCGCAGGTGCTGAAGGCCGAGGGCTACGCCACCGGCCAGTTCGGCAAGAACCATCTCGGCGACCTCAACAAGTTCCTGCCGACGGTCCACGGCTTCGACGAGTTCTTCGGCTATCTCTACCACCTCGACGCGATGGAAGACCCGGCGCATCCGAACTACCCGCAGGCGCTGAAGGATGTGGTCGGCCCGCGCAACATGGTGCATTCCTGGGCGACAAGCGTTGACGACACGACCGAGCAGCCGCGCTGGGGCAAGATCGGCAAGCAGAAGATCGAGGATGCCGGCACGCTCTATCCCGAGCGGATGAAGACGGTCGACGACGAGATCCTCGCCAAGACACTGACCTTCATCGACAAGGCCCGGGCCGACCGGAAGCCCTTCTTCGTCTGGCTGAACCCGACGCGTATGCATGTCGTCACGCATCTCTCCGACAAGTACGAGGCGATGCGCAATTCCGAGAATGGCTGGAGCGAGCAGGAAGCCGGCATGGCCCAGCTCGACGATATCGTCGGCTCGGTGATGAAATATCTGAAGGACAACGGTCTCGACGAGAACACCATCGTCGTCTTCACCACCGACAATGGCGCGGAGAACTTCACCTGGCCCGATGGCGGGCAGACCCCGTTCGCCGGCGGCAAGGGCACCGCGCTGGAAGGCGGCTTCCGCGTTCCCGCCATGATCCGCTGGCCCGGAAAAGTCCCGGCGGGCAGAATCGAGAACAGCATCGTCTCCGGTCTCGACTGGTTCCCCACCCTCGCGGCCGCCGCCGGCAACCCTGATGTGACCGGCGAATTGCTGCAGGGCAAGAAGATCGGCGACGACACCTTCAAGGTGCATCTGGACGGCTACAACCAGATGGACCTCATCACCGGCAAGGGGCCCTCGAAGCGGCATGAGATCTTCTATCTCACCGAGTCGACGCTCAGCGCCGTGCGCATCGATGACTACAAGTACCGCTTCACGGACCAGCCGCAGGGCTGGCTGGGCGCGACGGTGAAAGTGGACTGGCCGATCCTGGTCAATCTCCGGCTCGACCCCTATGAGCGCACGGGCATGCCGAACGGTGGCACCGCCGGTTCGCTCGCCTACTACAACTGGTTCGTCTACCAGTTCTGGCGCTTTGTCTTCGTCCAGCAGGAAGTCGGCAAGGCCGCTCAGAGCTTCATCGATTTCCCGCCCATGCAGAAGGGCGCGAGCTTCAACCTGCAGGCGGTGAAGGAGCAGATCGAGCGCGCAATCGCCGTGCAGAAGCAATAGCATCGACGTCACAGCCCCATCCCGCGGCGAGACATCCGCCGCGGGATGGTTCCTCCGCACCGTTTCGGGATCCCGCAATGAATCTCCTGCGCGCGGCGGCGCAATGGCTTGACGGCACGCAGGGCGCGGTGGCCGGTGCCGCATTCGCTTCGCTGATGATGCTGGCTGTCGGCTGGGCGCATGGACAGGTTGTTCCGCCTCCTCTCGCCCCCGGTGCGGTCGGCATTCTGTCGCCCTCGGCGCCGACCGGGACGGTCGGCTCGGGCGCCTGCGCGGCCTGCCATGCGGCGGAGACGACCGCCTGGCTCGGCTCGCACCACGCCAAGGCGATGGCGCAGCCGACAGCCGAGACCGTGCGCGGCGACTTCAATGATGTGCGGGCGGAAAACCATGGTTCCACTGCCCGCTTCTTCCGCGACGGTGCGCGCTACATGATCGAGACCGAGGGGCGCGACGGCAAGAACACGGTTTTCGAGATCAGCAACACCTTCGGCTGGGAGCCGCTGCAGCAATATCTCGTCACTTTTCCGGACGGCCGGGTGCAGGCGCTGCCCTGGGCCTGGGATACGCGGCCAGCGCAGGACGGCGGTCAGCGCTGGTTCCACCTCTATCCCGACCAGCCGATGCAGGCCACCGATCCGCTGCACTGGACCCGCTCCCTGCAGAACTGGAACTTCATGTGTGCGGAGTGCCATTCGACGACGGTGACGAAAGGCTACGACGCAACCGCCGACCGCTTTCACACGACATTCTCGGAGATAAGCGTCGGATGCGAGAGCTGCCACGGCGCGGGCGGCGGCCATGTGGCGTGGGCCCATGCCGGCGCCTCGCCGGATGTGGCCGGGCGCGGCTTCGCCTCGGTGGCGGCAAGCCGGCCGGCACCCGACTGGGCGCCGGACCCCGCGACCGGCAGTCCCGCCCTTGGCGTCAGCCGTCCCGCCGGCGACGAGGTCGAGACCTGCGCCCGCTGCCATTCCCGCCGGGGCACCTTCTCGGAGAACTGGCATCCCGGCCGCCCGCTGACCGACACCCACATGCCGGCCCTCCTCACGCCCGATCTGTTCGAGGATGACGGGCAGATGAAGGACGAGGTCTTTAACGACCACTCCTTCAAGCAGAGCAGGATGTACGCGAAAGGCGTGGTGTGCAGCGACTGCCACGATCCCCACTCCGGCCAGCTCAAGGCGCCGGGGGCGGCGGTCTGCGGCCAGTGCCATGCGCCCGAGCGCTTCGCCGCGACCGCTCATACCGGCCACCCGACCGGGCCGAAGGCGCCGGACTGCATCTCCTGCCACATGCCGGAGCGCACCTACATGGTCGTCGACCGGCGGCACGATCATTCGTTCCGCATCCCGCGCCCGGACCTGTCGGTGGCGTTCGGCACGCCCAACACCTGCAATGCCTGCCACGCCGACAAGACGGCCGGCTGGGCGGCGGAGGCGATCACGCGCTGGCACGGGCCCGACCGCAAGGGCTACCAGGGATGGACGCAGGCCATGCATCTCGCCCGCACCGGCAATCCGCTCGCGCGGGAGATGCTCATCAAGCTCGCCGCCAACCCAGACGTGCCCGCCGTGGCGCGAGCGACGATGATTGGCGAATTGCAGGCGTTTGTCTCGGTCGCATCGGATGAGGCGATACGGAAGGCATTGTCCGATCCCGATCCGCTGGTGCGCGTCGCGGCGTTGCGGGGGCTTTCCGGGCAACCGCTCGAGACACGCTGGCGCCGCGCCGCGCCCCTGCTCGCCGACCCGTCCGCGGCGGTGCGGATCGAGGCCGCGCTGCGGCTGGCCGATCAGCCTCCCGCCAGCTTGCCAGCTGCCGAGCGGACACGGCTGGAGGCGTCCTTCGCAGAGTATGAAGCGGCCCAGCGCCTCAATGCGGACCGGCCGGAAGCCCGCTCGAACCTCGGCAGCTTCTTCATCCAGCGCGGGGAGCCGGCCAAGGCGGAAGCCGAGCTGGTCGCTGGCTTGAGGCTGGAGCCGGGGGCGGCCCCGCTCGCCGTGAACCTCGCCGATCTCTACCGCGCGCAGGGCCGGGAGGCGGACGCCGAAAAGGTGCTGCGCCGGGCGATCGAGATGGCGCCGGAAGCGGGCGCGGCTCGCCATTCCCTCGGTCTCGCGCTGATCCGGCAGAAGCGCTACGACGAGGCGGTCGACCAGCTTGGACGCGCGGCGCGCCTCGACCCGGCGCAGGCCCGCTACGCTTATGTCTATGCCGTTGCCCTGCAATCGACCGGCAGGGCCGGCGATAGCCGAAACATCATCGCCGACGCGCTCGCCCGCAACCCCTATGATGCGGGACTGGTGACGCTGGCCCTGCAGGAAGCACTGCGTGCCGGGGACAAGGCCCGCGCCGCCCCGCTTGCCCGACGGCTGTCGGATCTCCAGCCGGACAATGCCGATATCGCACGCCTCGCCGCGCGGCTTGGTGCGCACTAGGACATATGCCGATCAGAATTCATGGCGTTCAGACCGGATAAATCGTTTTAGATCATTGAGGTGGAGCCTTATATTCTCGTTCTGAACGCCCAGCCGGGCGTAAAAATTCAAGGTGCACTGCAATACGTTTCGCGGTTTTATTTGCTGCAACACAGAAGAGAATATCAGCGTTCTTACGACTGCCGATCTTCAGGATTTCGCGATAGCCATTACTCGCTATGCCGGCATGAACAGGAAGGGGCGATGATGCATATGTCTCTGAGTCTTATGGGCCTTGTTCGGGCCGCCGTTGCGGCGGGGGTGCTTGTCGCGGGGCTTCCGGCAGACGCCCAGACCATCACCGGCACCCCGGGCTCGCCGGACGCGACCGTCACCATCGATGGGCGCTATCTGCCGAACCCGCCGCTGCCTTTCGGCGGCACGATCAACCTCAATGCCATCGATTCCAAGCCCTACTGGCCGGCCCGCGTGGTGCCGCCCAAAGGCGCGCCGAACGTGCTGCTGATCATGACCGACGACGTCGGTTTCGCCGCACCTTCCACCTTCGGCGGCGTCATCCCGACACCGGCGCTGGACGAGATCGCCAATAGCGGCCTGCGCTACACGCAATTCCATTCGACCGCGCTGTGCTCGCCCACCCGCGCCGCACTCATCACCGGACGCAACCACCATTCAGCCGGGTTCGGCGTCATCTCGGAGACGTCGACCGGCTTTCCCGGCTATGACAGCATCATCGACAAGAATACCGCCACCATCGGCCGCATCCTGCAGGACAATGGCTACGCCACGTCGTGGTTCGGCAAGAACCACAACACCCCCGCCTTTCAGGCGAGCCAGGCCGGGCCCTTCGACCAGTGGCCGGGCGGCATGGGCTTCCAGTATTTCTATGGTTTTGTCGGCGGTGACACCAGCCAGTGGGAGCCGAACCTCTTCCGCAACACCACGGCGATCTATCCCTATGTCGGCAAGCCCGGATGGAACCTCACCACCGCGATGGCGGATGAGGCGATCGGGCACATCAAGATGCTGAACGAGGTCGATCCGTCAAAGCCGTTCTTCGTCTATTACGTGCCCGGCGGCACCCATGCCCCGCACCATCCCACCCCGGAATGGGTGGACAAGATCACCGACATGCATCTGTTCGACAATGGCTGGAACGCCTTGCGCGACCAGATCTTCGCGAACCAGAAGAAGCTCGGCGTCATCCCGCAGGATGCCCAGATGACCCCGTGGCCGGACCAGTATCTCAAGAAATGGGATGTTCTGTCGGACGACGAGAAGAAGATGTTCATCCGCCAGGCCAATGTCTACGCCGCTTATCTCGCCTATACCGACCATGAAATCGGCCGCGTCATCCAGGCGGTGAAGGACGCCGGCAAGCTCGACAACACGCTGATCGTCTATATCTCGGGCGACAATGGTTCGAGCCCCGAGGGCTCGCCGATCGGCACGCCGAATGAAGTGGCGCAGTTCAACAGCGTCGAGGTGCCGGTCGCCGACCAGCTGAAGTACTTCTACGACGCATGGGGCAGCGAGAAGACCTATCCGCACATGGCGGTGGGCTGGACCTGGGCCTTCGATACGCCCTACCAGTGGACCAAGCAGGTCGCCTCGCATTTTGGCGGCACGCGGCAGGGCATGGCGATCTCCTGGCCCGGCCGTATCACCGACAAGGGCGGCATCCGCAGCCAGTTCCACCATGTCATCGACATCGTGCCGACCTTGCTGGAAGCCACCGGCATTCCCGCGCCGGTCTCGGTGGACGGCGTCGCCCAGAAGCCGATCGAAGGCGTCAGCATGGCCTACACCTTCGACAAGGCCAATGCGAACGCCCCGACAACGCACAAGACCCAGTATTTCGAGATGTTCGGCAATCGCGGCATCTATCACGACGGCTGGTATGCCAACACGACGCCGATCTCGCCGCCCTGGCTGCTCGGCGCCACGCCGAACCCCGATGTGGTGAATGCCTATAAATGGGAGCTCTACGACCTCGGCAAGGACTGGACCCAGTCCAACGACATCGCCAAGGACAATCCCGCGAAGCTGAAGGAGCTTCAGGACCTGTTCCTTGTCGAGGCGGCAAAGTACCAGGTGTTCCCGCTCGACAACTCGCTGGCCACGCGGATGGTGACGCAGCGCCCGAGCGTGACGGCGGGCCGCTCCAGCTTCACCTATAGCGGCTCTCTCACGGGCATTCCGATGGGCGACGCGCCGCAATTGCTGGCGACCTCCTACAGGATCACCGCCGATGTCGACGTGCCGGCGGATGGCGGCAACGGCATGATCCTGACCCAGGGCGGCCGTTTCGGCGGCCACGGCTTCTACATCCTCAACGGCAAGCCCGTTTATGTGTGGAACCTGCTGGATCTCAAGCGGGTGCGCTGGGAAGGCAAGGACAAGCTCACGCCCGGCAAGCACCAGCTGGTCTTCGACCTGAAATATGACGGCCTCGGCTTCGGCACGCTGGCCTTCAACAATACCAGCGGCATTGGCCGCCCGGCCTCGGCCACCCTCTCGGTCGATGGCAAGGTCGTCGACACCCAGAAGATGGAACATACCATCCCGATCATCCTGCAATGGGATGAGACCTTCGACATCGGCGCCGATACCGGAACCCCGGTCGACGACGCCGATTACAAGGTGCCCTTCGCCTTCAACGGCACGCTCAACAAGGTGACCGTCGATATCGACCGTCCGCAGCTCAGCGCGGCGGACGCGAAGAAGCTCCTCGAGGGAATGCAGCGGAGCAACACGTCGAGCGAATAGTGCTCTCGACGGGTCGCTTTCGACCATGAAGCTGGGACCGGCGGGTTTCCTGACGCAAAGTGTCAAGAGAGACCCGCCGTCTCGCCTCAGGCTTTGAACGAAGCCTGGTAATCCCGATGGCGAAACGTTGGGGCATTCAATACCGGTGGGGGAAATCGCATGCGTAACGTCTGTATCATCGGTCTTCTCGGCGCAGTTCTCATGGGCAGCACGGCGGGTGCCGCCGACATGGCGCAGGTTTCGCCCGTGGTGAAGGCCCCCGTCCCACCTGCCGACGACTGGCGCTTCCAGGCGACGATCTATGGCTGGGCAACGGGGCTGAACGGCAATGTCGGCGTGCGCGGCCTGCCGCCCGCCAGCGTCGACGTTTCGGCGATCGACGCCTTGACGAGCCTGGATGGCGCCCTCATGGGGTCGTTCTTCGCGCAGAAGGACAAGTGGAGCTTCCTGTTCGACCTCATCTATGCCGACCTCTCCCAGGGCGCCACCTTCGGCCCCCTGAGCGCCACGTCGGCCAGTCTGGGCATGACGCAGGTCATCGTGCAGGGCGTCGCCGCCCATGAGCTGCCGCTCGGCCTGCCCGACAATGTCGCGCTCAGCGGCACGGTGGGCTTCCGCTACCAGCACCTCAGCAGCGATTTCAGCCTATCCAATCCCTTCACTCCCTTGGGTGTCGACGTCAGCGGCACGAAGGACTGGATCGACCCGACTGTCGGCCTCTTCCTGCAATACAAGATCAACGACAAGTGGTTCGTGAACGCCCTCGCCGATGTCGGCGGCTTCGGGGTCTCGTCCAAGATCACCGCGCAGGGCTTCGCCTCGCTCGGCTACATGTGGACACCGGCCGTCTCGACGGCCCTTGGTTACCGTGCCATCTACACCGATTACGAGGACGGCGGCTTTGTCTACGACGTCACCCAGCACGGCGTGTTCATGAGCCTTGGCTATCATTTCTGATATCTGGTGAAGACTGGAGACCAATGCCGGCGCGGCCCGAGGGGCATGCCGGGTCTCAGTTGAATGCTCAACGGTTGCTTTGGCGCAACACGGCCGCTCGTGGCCTCGCTCGGCGTTTTCATCCACCGTCTCGACACGGTCTATGACGACAGCCCGGCGGGGCGGTATCCATTCCCCCGGCAGTATCTCAGCCGCGCAGCTCGGGCGAGAACTTGTTCGTCGTCTTGCCCGTCACAGCCCCATTCTCTCGGGCCCGTCGGGTGGCCGCATTGGCGGAAAATGCCTGTTATTTCGCGCCCGCTCCTCGTCCGCCCGAGGGGGCTTGGCGACACCTCAAGGTGCCGTCGGCCGTGCCCGTCATTCCTCGTATCCAACGTCGGGGAACGGAGCCACCCAAGCGCCAGAGGTCCCCGCGCTTACAGATGGGGCATGGACGCGCGGCCTCCCTTACGGCCATGAAGTGGTTGTCGGTGAGAAAAATAGTCTCACCGACAACCACTTCATGCGCCAATCGTTCTCGTCATCGTGCCCAGCGTGCGCTCGGAACCGCTGAACCGCAGGCGATGTCGATGGGCGGATGAGGCGTGGGCGGCGTTCATCGAGGGCGCCGATAGGCCATGCAAATCCTCACTTCAGCGACAAAGCCAGTCCGCTCAAATCAAGGCTGACGATGACGCCCTTTTGCTCGCCGGCTAGCTCCAGAATGGCGCCGTTCTGGTTCGTGAGGACGACGACTTGCGCGCCCTTTCCGAGGGCTGCGCCAGCGCCGCCCTGGGCATAGACCCCGGAAACGTCCGACGCACGTCGGATATTCTTGACCGTTCCATGAAGTCGCGTCTCGGAAGCGCCGAAGGTGAAGCCATAACTCAGCCCCCCCACCGAGAGGGGATATTTGCGGCCCTGAAACGTCAGTACGCCGTCTCCGGCGGATCCGCCGACCACGAACCCGGCCTTCAAGATACGGATGCTGATCGAGCCGTCAGCGGCGCTCGCCATCGATACGGCGCCGATGAGCGTTGCCAAGGCGAGGAGCCCGACCCTTAGTACCGACAAAGCTTTCATCGACGAGACCTCCCAAACTAGAGCGATGTGCCATGTTGCCCATCGTCAGATAACGCTCACACTGGCGTTTCGTTGCTCGACAATCAACCGGTAGATCGGACGCGTCTTCGGTGCGCCAAGGCGCATGCAGCGTGCCCGATTCCTACTCCGGCGGCTCGTCGGGGCATCGGTCCGCCGGCCTGCAGCGCACGCCACCATGAGCGAGCGGACCTGGCGGACGTCAGCAATGGGGCGGGACCGCCATAATCCCCACGAAGGAAGCCCTTCGGTTGCGGTCATCCGAGAGCGGCCAGCTGCGCGCGCTTCAGGGCAGGGGCCGATTACCCTCGAGCCAAGGGGCATGGTTCAGCCTGCGCGTCGACGACGTATGGACGAGCCGCCTCCCGTCGCTCGGGCATCCGCGGCAGCAGGCTCTCTTGACTTGTATGGTAGTATGCAAGATGGTGCGCATGGGTAGGGAATACGCAGATGCAACTCGCCGGATTGGATGCCGCATCGCTCAAGACGGTACGCGTGAGCGTCGTCGATCAGCTCTATGCGACCCTGCGCGGCGCCATCATCGATAATGACCTCAGCCCCGGCGCGCGGATCTCCGAGACGGAAATCGCGCAGCATTACGGCGTCAGTCGCCAGCCGGTTCGCGAAGCGTTCATCAAGCTCGCCAATGAGGGGCTCCTCGAAATTCGCCCCCAGCGCGGCACCTTCGTCGCGAAAATCTCCCGGCCCGCCGTCATGGATGCCCGCTTCGTGCGCGAGGCTGTCGAAGCCGACATCGTCAAGTTGCTGGCACAGGCACCCGAGCCGGCGCTGATCGCGGATCTGCGCGATCAACTGGTCCGTCAGCGCCAGATTATCGGCGGCTCGGCCCGGGACTTCATGGAGGCTGACGAGGCCTTTCATCACACGCTTGCCGCCGGTGCCGGCAAGGAGAACGCCTGGCGGGTGATCGTCGAGATGAAGGCGCAGATGGACCGTGTGCGCTTCCTGTCCAGCATGCACTTCTCGGTCGCCCGCCTGGTCGATCAACACACGCAACTGGTCGATGCGATTGCGGCGGGCGATGCCGTTGGCGCCGAGCAGGCCATCCGCTTTCACCTGCGGGGCATCCTTCAGGACCTGCCGATCATTGAGCAGGAGCACCCCGAGTATTTCCGCTGACCCTCCGGCTCCTGGCCGGAAATCAAGAAACGAGGAGGAAACCATGATGTTCAAGACAATCGCGCGACTTGCGGCCACGTGTGCCGCCCTCACGCTGCTCGGCAGCGCCGCCATGGCGGATGTCACCCTCAAGCTCGGCCACCTCGCCAATGAGGACAATATTTGGCACAAGGCCGCGCTGAAGTTCGGCGAAGAAGTTCAGGCCCTCTCCGATGGCCGTGTGAAGGTTCAGGTCTATCCCAACGAGTCGCTCGGCAAGGAGATGGACCTCATCAACGGCATGCAACTCGGCACCGCCGACATGACGATCACGGGCGAGAGCCTGCAGAACTGGGCGCCCAAGGCGTCGCTGCTGGCGCTACCCTATGGTTATCGCTCGCTGGAGCACATGGACAAGGTCGCCTCCGGCGAGATCGGCAAGCAGATCGAGGCCGAGATCATCGAGAAGGCGAGTGTGCGCCCGCTCACCTATTTCGCGCGCGGCCCGCGCAACCTTTCCGCCAACAAGGAAATCAAGACGCCGGACGAGCTGAAGGGCTTCAAGCTGCGCGTCCCGAATGTGCCGATCTTCGTCGCGGCGTGGCAGGCCATGGGCGCCAACCCCACGCCGATGGCCTTCTCCGAAGTGTTCACATCGCTGCAGAACGGGACCATCAACGGCCAGGAGAACCCGCTCGCCCTGTTCAAGTCGGGCGGCTTCTACGAGGTGCAGAAGGTCATCAACAAGACCGAGCATGTCCGCTCCTGGATCTACCTCGTCATCTCCGAGAGGACCTGGAACAAGCTGTCGGACCAGGACAAGGCGGCCGTAACGGAAGCCGCCAAGCGTACGCAGGTCTATGAGCGCGCGCTGTTTCTCGCCGACGAGGCGGCGCTGGTGAAGGATCTGGAAGGTCGCGGCGTGAAGTTTGTCGATGTCGACAAGGAAGCGTTTGCCGCCAAGGCTCGCGATGCCGTGATCAAGGCCGTACCCGCCTCCATTCGCCCGCTCGCCGAGCAGATCTTCAACAGCAACTGACACGTCCGTGCCGGCCGGCTCCACCGGTGAGCCGGCCGGTCCGCGCGCGGAGGCATTCATGACACGTCTGTTCAAAGGACTGGAGGGGCTGTGCCGCCTCCTGATCCTGGCGGCATTCCTCGTGCTGTCGGGCTCGGTGCTGCTGCAGGTGTTTGCCCGAACCTTCCTTGCCTCCGCCCCTGTGTGGACCGAGGAACTGACCCGCTTCTGCCTGATCTATATCGGCGCCCTCGGTGCCGGTCTGGCGCTTCGCAGCGGTGACCTGGTCAATGTCGACCTTCTCTGCGAGAGCATGCCGGGTCGTCAGCCCTGGATAATGCGGCTCCTCTGCGCGCTGCTCACCGCCGGCTTCGCCCTGGTTCTCATCCCCCCGGCCTGGGACTACACCTCGATCGGCATGCGCCAGACCGCTCCTTCGCTCGGTTGGCGCATGGATTTCATCCACGCCGCCATGCTGGTCCTGTTCGTCACCCTCGCGCTGTGGGCGCTGATGCGCGTCTACGAGATGCTGTCCCGTCGTCATGACGGTCGCCCAATTCCGATGTCAGGGGACGAATGATGGGCCTCACACTGCTGCTTTGCACCTTCGTGGTCGGGCTTGCCATTGGCCTGCCGGTCGCGGTCACACTCGGCATCTCCTCGATGGCCTATCTCGTCTTCGCGGACATCCCCCTCGTGGTGATTCCGCAGAAGATGTATGCCGGCATGGACAGCTTCGTGCTGCTCTGCATCCCCGGCTTCATCCTGGCCGGCAATCTCATGAACTCCGGCGGCATAACCGAACGCATCATCCGCTTCGCCAACGCGCTGGTCGGCTGGATGCGCGGCGGCCTTGCGCAGGCGAATATCGCCGCCTCGATGTTGTTCGGCGGCATTTCGGGTACCGCGGTGGCGGACGTCGCCTCGGTCGGCGGCATGATGATTCCCGGCATGAAGAAGGCGGGGTATTCCGCTGCCTTCTCGGCGGCGGTCACGGCGGCCTCCTCGACCGTCGGCCCGATGATCCCGCCGAGCGTGCCGATGATCATCGTCGGTTCGCTGTCCGGTCTTTCGGTCGGCAAGCTGTTCCTGGCAGGCGCGGTGCCCGGCGTGCTGATGGGGCTCGCCATGATGGTCACCACCTATTTCCTCGCGAAGAAGCACGCCTTCCCGCGCGAGCCGTTCAAGGGCCTGCGCGAACTGTTCACCTCCTTCGCGGGTGCGATCTGGGCCATCGCGATGACGGTTCTGATCGTCGGCGGCCTGCTGCTCGGCATCACCACGCCGACCGAAACGGCCATCGTCGCCTGTCTCTATGCGGTCGTGGTGGGCCTCTTCGTCTATCGCGAACTGCCCGTCAGCCGGATTCCGAAGATCATCATCGACAGCGCCATCAGTTCGGCGGGGATCCTCGTGCTGGTCGGCACGGCCAATGTGTTCGGCTGGATCCTGGTGGCCGAGCGCATTCCGCAGATGCTCGCCGATACCGTGCTGTCGATCACCGACAACAAGTTCGTCGTCATCCTGCTGATCAACATCCTGCTGCTGTTCGTCGGCATGTTCATGGAGACGATCGCGGCGCTGATCATCCTGTTCGTGCCGCTGCTCACGCTGGCGACCGCGGTCGGCATCGATCCGCTGCACTTCGCCTGCTTCGCCGTGCTGAACCTGATGATCGGCCTGACCACGCCGCCCGTCGGCGTATGCCTGTTCGTGGCGGCCAATATCGCGCGGCTGCCGCTCTCTCCGGTCATCAAGGCAATCGTGCCCTACATCCTCACCAACATCATCGTCCTGCTGATGGTCAGCTATTTCGCCCCGCTCGCGACCTGGCTGCCCAACCTGCTGATGCCGTGAGGTCTGTCATGAGCGATGAAATTCTCAACCGCGTGGTCCGCCTCCATGCGCAGGACGACCTGCGGATCGAAACCCTGCCGCTCGCCGAACTTCAGGCCGGCGAGGTGCGCGTGTCCGTGCTGGCCGGCGGCATCTGCGGCTCGGACCTGCATTACTGGCACGAGGGCGGTATCGGCACGATCCGCGTGCGCGAGCCGATCATTCTCGGCCATGAGGTGGCCGGCCGCATCGAAGCGCTGGGGTTCGGCGTGGAGGGGCTCAAGGTCGGCCAGCTCGTGGCGGTCAACCCCTCGCATCCCTGCGGGGAGTGCGAGTTCTGCCGCAAGGGCCTGCCGCGCCATTGCATGAACATGCGCTTCAAGGGCTCGGCCATGTACCTGCCGCACGAACAGGGCATGTTCCGCGATCACCTCGTCATCGGCGCTGCCCAGTGCCTCCCGATGCCGGAGGGGGTCTGCGCGGGCGCCGCCGCGTGCAGCGAGCCGCTCGCCGTGTGCCTGCACGCCGCCAATCGCGGCGAGGCGGTCTCTGGAAGCCTGAAGGGCAAGACCGTGCTGGTGACCGGTGCCGGGCCGATCGGCGCGCTGTGCGTCGCGGTCGCCCGCCAGCGTGGTGCGGCCGAGATCCTTGTCACCGATATTCAGGACGCGACGCTCGTCATTGCCCGCCAGATGGGCGCGGACCACATCGTCAACACCGCCCGCGAGCCGGAAGGCCTTGCCCGCTGGCAGGAGGGCAAGGGCAAGGTCGACCTGGTATTCGAGTGCTCGGCGGCGGCGGCGGCGATCCGCGATGCGGTCAGCGTGCTGCGTCCGCTCGGCACGCTGGTACAGGTCGGCGTCGCCGGCCCGACTCCCCTGCCGCTCAACGTGATGGTGGGCAAGGAAATCCTGTTCGTCGGCTCGCAGCGCTTCGACAGCGAGTTCGCCGAGGCCGCCGAACTGATCGGATCCGGTGCCATCGATCCGCGCCCGATCATCACCTCGACCTATCCGATCGGCGAGGCGCTGGCGGCCTTCCACGCGGCCTCCGACCGCTCGGCCTCGGTCAAAGTGCAACTTGCCTTCGCTGCCAGCTGACGGCACGTTCGATCCGAAAAACGAAAGACGACCTCATGAGACAAACCTGGCGCTGGTTCGGCCCCAAGGACCTCTGCTCCATCGACGACATGCGGCAGGCGGATGTGGAAGGCGTGGTGTCGGCCCTTCATCATGTGCCGACCGGGGCGGTGTGGACGCCGGAAGAGATTGGCCGGCGTCAGGCCGAGATCGGCACCATGACGGATGGCGCCCCTTCCACCCTCACGTGGGATGTGGTCGAGAGCCTTCCGGTTTCCGAGGACATCAAGCGGCAAAGCGGCGAATGGCGCGACCATATCGCCAACTGGAAGACCTCGATGCGCCACCTGCGCGCGGCCGGCATCGAGGTGATCTGCTACAATTTCATGCCGATCCTCGACTGGACGCGTACCGACCTCGCCTACCGCCTGCCGAGTGGCGCGACCTGCATGCGCTTCGACGCCGTCGACTTCGCGGCCTTCGACCTGTTCATCCTGGAGCGGGCCGGGGCGGCGGAGGGCTATTCGCCGGATATCGTCGAGACGGCGCACGAGCGTTTCGCCGGCATGTCGGACGCCCGCAAGGCCGAGCTTGCCGGCAATGTCGTGTTTGGCCTGCCCGGTTCGGCCGAGGCGATGTCGATGGACGACGTGAAGCGCCATCTCGCGCGCTATGACCGCATTTCGCCGGCCACGCTGCGCCAGCATCTGGTCGACTTCCTCGCCGAGGTGAGCCCACTGGCCGAGGAGATCGGCATGCGGCTGTGCTGCCATCCCGACGACCCACCGTTCCCGCTGCTCGGCCTGCCGCGCATCATGTCGACCGAGGCCGACTACCGTGCGGTGATCGAGGCCGTGGACATTCCCGCCAACGGCATCACCCTGTGCACCGGCTCGCTGGGCGCGCGCGCCGACAATGATCTGCCGGGCATGATGGATCGCCTCGGTGGTCGGGTCCATTTCCTTCACCTGCGCAATGTCGCCCTGGAAGAGCGTCATCTCGGCGGCTCGTTCCATGAGGCGGCACATCTGGAAGGCAATACCGACATGGTGGCGATGATTGCCGCCATTCTCGCGGAGGAGAACCGTCGCAAGGCTGCCGGGCGCGCCGACTGGAACCTTCCGTTCCGCCCCGACCACGGCCAGAACATCCTCGACGATCTCAACCGGGGTGGCCAGCCGGGTTATCCCTCGATCGGCCGGCTCAAGGGCCTTGCCGAATTGCGCGGGATCATGACCGCGCTCTCGCATCCGCTCGCCAGGGCCGCGCAATGAACCGTCTTTCAGCCACCGCTTTTCCCGCCGGAACGGCCGAATGGCCCCGCTACCGGCCGGAGGAGTACCGGGCGGGCATCGTGCATCTCGGGCTTGGCAATTTCGCCCGGGCGCATCTGCTGGCCTATACCGATGAGGTTCTGGCCACCCAGGGCGGCGACTGGCGGGCGATCGGCGTGTCGCTGCGCGGCACCGCCGTCGCCGAGGCGCTGAACCCGCAGGATGGTCGCTACACGCTGATCATTCGCGGGCAGCAGACGCATGCCCGCGTCATCGGGGCGCTGAAACATGTCATTGCCGGCACGCACATGGCGCGCTGCGCGCTGACGGCCATGGCCCGCCCAACCTGCCGGATCGTCAGCATAACGGTGACGGAGAAGGGCTACGGCATCACCAGCGAGGGCCATCTCGACCGCGCACATGCGGCGATCCGCGCCGATCTCGCCCGCCCCGAGGCGCCGACGGGCGTCATCGGGCTCATCGTGGCGGCGCTGGCGCATCGGCGCGCGATGGGGGTCCAGCCCTTCACGGTACTGAGTTGCGACAATCTCTCGCATAACGGCCAGAAGCTGCAACGTGCGGTGCTGGAATTCGCGACAGAGGCGCATGGCGAGGACGTTGCCGGCTGGATCCGGCAACAGGTGCGCTTCCCCTCGACCATGGTCGATCGCATCACCCCGGCCTCGACAGCGGAAACTCTTGCCACCGCCGCCACGCTGACCGGCCATGAAGATCTTGCCGCCGTCGAGACCGAGCCTTTCCGTCAATGGGTGATCGAGGACGATTTCAGCGCCGGCCGGCCCGCGTGGGAGCTTGCGGGCGCGCTCTTCGTGCGGGATGTTGGCCCCTATGAGCACATGAAGCTGCGCATGCTCAATGGCGCGCATTCCATGCTCGCCTATAGCGGGCAACTCTCCGGCAAGGCCTATGTGCGGGATGTGATGGCCGACCCCGCCCATGCCTCTCTCGTGCGTCGCCACCTCAAAGCCGCCGCTGCCACCGTGCGTGGCCTGGCGATCGATCTCGATGCTTATGCCACGGCGCTTGCCGAGCGCTTCGCCAATCCCTCGATTGCCCACGCCACCGCGCAGATCGCGATGGATGGCACCCAGAAGCTGCCCCAGCGCATCACCGCCCCCGCACTGGAGGCGTTGGAAGCCGGAACCCCGGTTCGTCCTTTCGCCTTCGCGCTGGCGAGCTGGGCTGCCTATCTCGCGCGCCGCGATGCACGCGGTGCTCCGATCCGTGTCGATGATCCGCGTGCCGATGCGCTTTTCGCGGCGGTCTCTGGCGGGACGGACGCGGCGACGCTGCTGCCGGCCATTGCCGCCGCGTGCCCCGACATTCTGCCGGACGCCCTGCGTGCCGGGGCTTTCGGCGCGATGCTGGAGGAGCTTCTCGATGCGATCCTGCGCGAGGGCATGATGGCGGTCCTGGCCCGCGAAGCCGCGCTTGGCGGAGAGTAAGGCGGTGCGCTTTCTTTCCATCGGCGAGGCGATGCTGGAGCTTTCCGAGCAGCAGGCGCCACTCTGGGCGATGAACGTGGCGGGCGACACGCTCAACACCGCCTGGCACCTCAAGCGCCTGGCCGGCGAGGCGGCCGAGGTCGCCTATTTCACCGCGCTCGGCAGCGATTCTTTCTCGGCGCGGATCGAGGGTTTCATCGCGGATGCGGGGATCGACACCCGCTTCATTCGCCACGAGGCGTCGCGGGGGCCGGGTCTCTACGCCATCTCGCTGCGCGATGGCGAGCGCAGCTTCACCTATTGGCGCGACCACTCGGCGGCGAAGCTGCTGGCCGATGACGAGGCGACGCTGGCGGCGGCCTTCGGCTGGGCCGACATGGCCTATCTCAGCGGTATCACGCTCGCCATTCTGGCGCCCGAGGCGCGCGAACGGCTTCTGGCGGCTCTGGCTGTCGCGCGTGAAGCCGGCGTCACGATAGCCTTCGATCCCAATATTCGCCCCCGCCTCTGGGAGAGCGCCGAGATCATGCGCGCCACCCTCCTGCGCGCGGCGAAGGTGGCGGACATCGTCCTGCCCAGCTTCGAGGACGAGGCGCAGCATTTCGGCGATGCCAGCCCCGAGGACTGCGCCCGGCGCTACGACGCGGATGGCAGCCGCGAGGTCGTCGTCAAGAATGGCGGGCGCGATGTGGCGGTCGCCATGGGAGGCCGATGCAGCCACCATGCGATGAGGCCGATCGAGCCGGTGGACACAACCGGTGCCGGGGACGCCTTCAACGCCGGCTGGCTTTTCGGCCGGATCCGGGGAGGCTCGCCGGAAGAAAGTCTGGCAGGCGCCCACGCGCTGGCGACGCATGTCATTTCGCACAAGGGTGCGCTCGTCTGATCCGCCGGGCGATGGCCGGCGCGACCGGCTCGGCTTCCTCGCAAGGGAGCCGAGCCGGTCGCGCGATATTGTCTTCCGGGTCTGGTCGCCGCGGGACGCGGGGCGGCGGTCCTTTGACGGATGTCGTTGGAGCGGCCCCGGCGCCCCCTAGCCCGAGATATGCATCGTCCTGCCGGTTGCAGCCGCCGGGTGCGCCGGCCGGGGGAGGCCGAGATGTTCTCGCAGCGTGCTGCCGGTATAGTCCGAGCGGAACAGGCCGCGCTCGACGAGACGCGGGACAACCTCGTCGACAAAGCGCTCCGCCGGGCCGGGCAGATGGGTGGACATGATGGCGAAACCGTCCGCAGCGCCACTGCGGAACCAGTCTTCCAGATCGTCGGCCACCTGCTCGGCGGTGCCGACCAGCAGTCGATGCCCCGAGCTCACCGCAGCATAGTCGCGCAACTGGCGGAGCGTCATCTTCTTGCGCCGGGCAATGGAAGTCAGCTGGATGGCGTGGCCCTGCATCATCCCGGAGGGGGGAAGATCCGGCACCGGCTCGTCGAGCGGGAACGCGTTCATGTCGTGGCCCAGGCGGTCGGAGAGCACCCGCATCGCCGCCTGGGTGTCCATCATCGAAGCAAGCTCGGCGACGATCTCCTTCGCCTCCTCCTCGGTGCGGCCGATGACCGGCGAGACGCCGCAGACAACCTTCACGGCGTCGCGGGCCCGGCCGGCGGCCTCGGCCTTGTCGCGCAGCTTGTTGGCGAAGGCCAGGGCCTCTTCCTGGATCTGCTGCGCGGCAAAGACGACCTCGGCGGTGGCGCCCGCGAAATCGAGGCCGCGATCGGAGGCGCCGGCCTGGAAGATGACCGGATAGCCCTGCGGCGGGCGCGTGATGTTGAGGGGACCCTTCACGCTGAAATGGGGACCCACGTGATCGAGGACATGCATCTTCGCCGGGTCGACGAAGACGCCCTTTTCCTTGTCGCCGACGAGCGCGCCTTCCTGCCAGCTGTCCCACAGTCCCTTCGCGATCGCGACATATTCCTCGGCGATCGCGTAGCGCTCCTCATGCGGGGGGTGCTTGTCCCGGCTGAAATTCGCCGCCGCGTCCGGGCTCGATCCGGTGACGACGTTCCAGCCCGCGCGCCCCTGGCTCAGATGGTCGATCGAGGCAAAGGCGCGGGCAATGTTGTAGGGCTCCGAATAGGTCGTCGAGACGGTCGCCACCAGCCCGATGCGCGAGGTGCTCATCGCCAGCGCCGCCAGCAGCGTCAGCGGCTCGAAGCGGAGCATCATGCCGGGATGGGCGTCGAGGCCGGTATTCACCGCGTCGGCGAAGAACACGAAGTCGAGCTTGCCCGCTTCCGCCTTCTGCACCACGCGCTGGAGGAGAGGCAGGTTCTGCGATCCGAACTGCGCGTCCGGCATTCGCCATCCCGCGACATGGCTACCGGCGCCGAGCAGAATCATCCCGAGATGCATGGTCCTGTCCATTATTTCTCTCCACTGCTCAGCAGCGCCTTATGTCTGCGTTCCGCCTCCTCGGCGGCGGTCACGATCGACAGTTGCGGGGCGCGCGAGGCCATGATCGCCAGCGCGTTCTCGTGAACGTCGTGGCTTTTGGCCGCGCAGGCATCGGCGACGATCCGGACGTGGACCCCCGCATCCACGGCGGCGAAGGCGGTGGCCAGCACGCAGCAATCCGTCGAGATGCCGCACATGACGATCTCGTCCTGCGGAGCGAAGATCGCCCTCGCTTCCGGCGTCCATTTCGAGAAGGTATCGCTGGAGATGCTGCGTCGATCGCGCCAGGGATCGTCGACGTCCCAGAGCCAGTCCGAGCCTTCGGCATGGGCGAAGGACCACTTGTCGTAATAGGGAATCCAGCTGCCGGCTGGCGTCGCCGGCGGCACGAAGCGCGTGAAGACCACGCGGTCGCCAAAGAGCGGTACCAGCGAGGCCACTTTCGGCGTCGATTGCGCCGCCGCGGGCGTGAACCAGGCGCTCGCGGGGTGGGTGAAGGCCGGCTGATGGTCGATGACCATGAGCCAACTGCGGCGAAGATCGCCCATGCTGCTATACCGCCTGCTGCTGGTGGTCCGGGAGGGAGCGCGCCAGGAAGGTCCGGGTGCGCGGGTCGGTGGGCCGCGAGAGCACGTCCCGGGCCGGACCTATTTCAATGATCGCCCCGTCGCTCATCACCGCGGCGGTATCGGCGACGTCGCGGGCGAACTGGATTTCATGGGTGACGATGATCATCGTCATGCCGGTTGCGGCGAGCTCCTTGATGACGTCGAGAACTTCGTCCGTCAGGTGGGGATCGAGCGCCGAGGTCGGCTCGTCGAACAGCATGAGCTTGGGCTGCATGGCCAGCGCGCGGGCGATGGCGATGCGCTGCTGCTGGCCGCCGGACAGATGACGCGGATAGGCGCCGGCCTTGTCCAGCAGGCCGACCTTGCGCAGGAGTTCGTACGCGCGATTGGTCGCCACCGCGCGCGTTTCTCTCCGGATGCGCATCGGTGCGTCGATGATGTTGCTGAGCACCGACATATGCGGGAACAGGTTGAAGTTCTGGAAGACCATGCCGATGTCGGCGCGCTGACGGCTCAGCTGGCTTTCGCTCAGACGGACATGGCTGCCGTTGCGCAGGGCGCAGCCGATCGGTACTCCATCGACATGGACGAGCCCGCGATCCGCCAGCTCGATGGCGTTGATACAGCGGAGCAGCGTGCTCTTGCCGGCCCCGGATGGCCCGAGAAGGCAGACGACCTCGCCCTTGCGGGCCTGCAGATTGACGCCCTTCAGGACCAGGTTCTGTCCGCGCGTCTTCCAGATGTTTTCGCATCGGACGAGCGGCTCGTCGGTCTTCGCTGCGGTCATGATCGAGGCCCGATCTGCGTTGAGGGGATGCTGTTCATGCCTCATGCGCCCCGATCATCCTGCCCTTGCCAGCCCTTCGAGTAATGTTTCTCGATGAAATACTGGATGACCGACAGGATGCTCACCAGAAATAGATACCAGAGGGCGGCAACGATCAGCAGCGGCACGATCTCGAAGTTCCGTGAATAGATCAGCTCGACCGAATGCATCAGTTCGTAAAGCGCAACCACGCTGGCGATCGAGGTATATTTGAGCATCCCGATCACCTGGTTGCCCGTCGGCGGCACGATCGCCTTCATCGCCTGCGGCAGCACGACGACCCAGAAGGTATGCCAGGGCTTGTGGCCGAGTGCCTTGGAGGCTTCGCTCTGTCCGTTGTCGACCGACATCAGGCCCGCGCGGATGATCTCCGCCATATAGGCTCCCTCGTT
The DNA here is from genome assembly GCF_014195655.1 of Ancylobacter tetraedralis. Taxonomy (GTDB): domain Bacteria; phylum Pseudomonadota; class Alphaproteobacteria; order Rhizobiales; family Xanthobacteraceae; genus Ancylobacter; species Ancylobacter tetraedralis. The sequence continues at coordinate 218,790 of NZ_JACICD010000006.1, read as the reverse complement.
CAGGCCGAGGCCGAGCAGGGCCGCGGTGAAGGATGAAATGGCGACGGTGGCCGGGATCTCGAAGAATTTCGGCCCGCCGAACGGAATGCCGATTTCAATGGCGGGGAAGAGGGCCGCCAGATTGTACCAAAATACCAGCTGGACCAGCACGGGTGTCCCCCGGAAGAACCAGACGAAGGCGTGGGCGCAGAAGATGAGCAGAGGATCGCCCGACATGCGCATCACGGCCACGACGATGCCGATGAGCAGCCCGACGATCATGACGATCGCGGTGAGCTGCAGCGTCATCGCGACGCCTTTCAGAACGCCGACATCCAGGAGGTAGCGGCCAACGACATCCCATTGAAAACCCGGGTTGGTCAGGGCCTGATAGACGATCCAGGCCATCACCGTGCCGACCAGGATGACGCCTATCCAGCGTCCGAGGCGGGGCGGATGGATGATCTCCGGCGCCTTCGACATGTCCCTCGACGTTCCCGTCGTGTCCATTGCGGGATGTGCGTTCATGACTGCTCCCGAAGTCGTGCTGGTGTCGGCGCGCGCGGCGACGCACCGGCGAAGCCATTGGGTGGTTCGATCACCTTGATCGAACCACGAGTCCCGAAGCCGATTGGGTGGGAGAGCGTTGGAGCGTCTTGCGCGAAAGCTGATCGACTTTCGCGATTCGAGACCGCTCCAGCTTGGTGAATCGGGAGCCATTTCCTGTCCGATCAGGCCCACCGGATCGGACAGGGCTCCAACGCGCTTCCAGGCTCATCGTGAAGAGCGTCAAGAGACAGGGCTATTTCTTGATCTGCTCGAGGGTCAGCGCGCCGTCGGCGACGCCGAACGTATCGAGGACAGCCTTATAGGAGCCATCGGCGACGGCGCTTTCCATGGCCAGCAGCAGGGCCTTGTAAAGCCCTTCATTGGACTTGCCGACGACGATGCCGGAGATCGAATCCAGGTTCGCGAGCGCACCCGGCGCAACGTCCAGCTTCGGATTGCCCTTGGCGATATAGACGCCGACGGCGCGGGCCGTCAGGAAGCCATCCCCACGGCCATTGGCGACGGCGAGATAGGTGTCGGCGCTGTCGGGGTAGAAGGTCATCTCGATCTTGGGCTTGTTCGCCGCGACGCAGGCGGCGGACAGCTTCTCGGCAATGGCGATCTGCGCGCTGCCCTGGGTCAGGGCCAGGGTCTTCCCGCACAGATCGTTCACGTCGATGCCCGTGGCACCCTTGCGCACCAGAAGGCCGTAGCCGGAGTTGAAATAGGGCAGCAGGTTGACGATCTTCTTGCGCTCGTCGGTGACGCCGAACTGGTTGACGCCGACATCGTAGCGTCCCGCCTGCACGCCCGGGATGATGGCCGGGAACTTGAGATCCTCAAATTCCGGCTTGAGCCCCAGTTTCGCGGCAAGCAGCTTCATGAGGCTGATGTCGATGCCTGTCGGTTCGCCGCTTTCCGATGCATAATCGAAGGGCGCCCACTGCAACGAGGTGGCCACCTTGAGCACGCCGGATTGCCGCGTTGCCTCGGGCAGGGCGGTTCGCGCCGCTTCCACCACGCTCTGAGCGCTTGCGTGGCCGGTCAGGCCGATCGCCGCAAGTCCGAAGAGGGCCAGCCCGGTCAGCCGGGCACGCAGTGCTGTCATTTGCTTCATGGTGCTGTCTTCTACTCTGGAGATGTTTTTGTTGCTGTTCCGCCTTGCCGCCGCGCCGCATCCGCCCCGCCCGGGAGGAGGGGTGATGTCGGAGTGTCGTGCCGAAATTGTCTTTCCGAAACCGCCCGCGCCGCCGCAACGTGCGAACCACCCCGCGACAGAAGGGCTCGAACCTGCCGGAGAAAGGGGCGGGTGCGAGAATGAAACCGTCGCAGACTCTGGATTCGCAGAGTTTCTGGAGAGGGGCGGCGATCTCGTCGGTCTCGCCGGTGACAAAGGTCGCCGTGGCGAGACGGGGGCGACGCGGCGAGACTGCCGCGCTCCGCCGGGGCGCGTCCCGGCGTGTCCCGGCACGCGCCATCGCCCCTTGGTGTCGCCATGGAAGGCCTGAAGGTCGACATTGGTCCATCGTATCGTGAAAATGGCTTCGGCCCATGATGCGGCAAGGCCTTGATCACCCTGTCGGCGCGATCATAGCGCCCATCCGTGCGAAGCACGACCGCGGGATCGAGATAACGGGCCTCTCCACCCTCGCGGAGCCCGGCTTCATGGTCACCCCAATAGACAGCCGCAAGCCCAAGCAGATCGGCGACGAGGTAACCGCCGCACGTCGCCAGTTCGAGTGTGCGCGCTATTTTAGCGGGGTGACCTCCTGTGTGGGTATTGTCGAGAGCCACATGCGGACGACGCCATCCACCATCCTGCCGGGCTGTTGGACCGGTCTTGAGGGAAGTCACCAAATGAATTTGTCTTTGGTGATTGGCGGGCAAGCCGGTGTTCCTTATCCCATTCGCCAAAACCGGCTAGGCAGGTCGGCTGAACACCGCAAATCTATAGCGCATGCACTGTAACCTGCAATGTGTTCCGTACGGGAAAATGCTTAAATGGCTGGAAATATCCAGTAATCGAGCGAAAATTGTGCAGTTGGTCAGGAATCAGTCAGGCGTATGCTGCAAATTTATAATGTACAGACTATTTCTAGGATGCAGGTGCGCTGCGGTCGCTCGGCAGGATTGCGCCGTGGCACCGGCGCTGTGTCTGACCCGTCAATGGCCCCTGGCGCTCCGCTGGATGCGAGGATCGAAGCTCCGGCCACGCCGGAAATGTCCGACGCCTATCCGTGAACCGTGCTCACGTGATACGCCCCCATCCGAAGGTCGTCCTCCGAAATCCCGTGGGCTCTATCATCCGGGCTCGACATATCCCGCGCGAAGAGCCTGCGCGTCCCAATCTTCGAGGAGATCATAGGCCGAGGCCTCGACCGGGACGAACCGTTCAAGAAGAAGGCGGTCGAGAAGAGGGCGGGCTGCATCGTCATCGGCGCTGGCCAGGAGGGCTGCCCGCAGCGCGTGGGCGGTGTCGGCGTCGATCCTGGGCGACGCGACGAGGAAAGGCAGGGGCGCCGGCTCGGTGTCCGCGACGACACGCAGCCCATGGGCCGGGTCGGCGGGATCCTGCAGCATCAGGTCGAGCGCGTAGGAATCGAGCGGACCGATATCGATTTCGTCGGCGAGGAGCGCCTTCACCACGGCGCGCGGAGTATGGAGCGGGCCGACGCTCTCGCGATAAAGGCGCGGCCGCTCGGGCGTGCGCCACGCAAGCAGATGGAAGCGTGGTGCGTTGAAGCCGGACTGGCTTTCCTCGATCGTATAGCCGAACCGTCCGCCGAAACTGTCCGCGAGGCTCTGGATCGGCCCGTCGCGCCGGACGGCAAGGCGGGTCCAGTAGCGCGGCCGTCCCTTATAGGCCAGCGGCGCGGGAACCGGTGCGGCGAGCGGCACCGGCTTTGGTTCCGCACGCCGCCATGGCCGGCCACACATGAAGACGCAGCCGAGATCGTCGCGCTGCCAAAGCTCGGCCATGGGCCTGGGAAAGCCATGGGAGATCACCTGAAGCTCGACGCCACTCGCCCGCGACAGCCAGGCGAAGAAAGCGTCCCATGCTGCCGCGGCATCGGCGGTGGCGGCATACATCCGGGCATTGGCGATGAGGCTCATGGCCGAGTGTCTCCTCAGGCGTAGCGCAGGCGCTGGCCGATCCCCAGCCTGCGCGCCTTGGTCAGCATGGCATGGCCGAGCGCGATGTCGGAGAGCGACAGGCCGCGATGCCAGAACAGATTGGTTTCCGCCTCGCTCTGCCGGCCGGGCTTCAGTCCGGCGACAATCTGGCCGAGCTCGGCATGCAGCGTGTCCGCCGAGAGCTTGCCGCTCTCGACATGGGCGCGCAGGCTGCCGAACTTGCCACCCTTGCACTGGCCCCAGTCGTCGACCACGAGCTTGTCCATGATATCGGTGAGCGAGAGTTCGATCGCGCTCATCGTGCCATAGGGCACCACGAAGGCGCCCTTCTTGATCCAGCTCGTCTTCAGGACCGGCGTCGGCGCGTCGAGGCGGGAGGCTTCGACGACGATGTCCGCGCCCTCGACGCAGGACTGCCAGTCATCTGTCACCACGACCGGCTTGCCGAGATCGCGAGTGAGCCGGTCGGCAAAGTCCTGGCGGCTTTCGGGCCGGCGGGAATGGACGCGGATTTCGTCGAAATCGAAGAGATGGTTCAGCAGGCGGACGTTCCAGTAGGCCGTGCCGCGCGCGCCGACATGGCCGAGGATCTTCGAATCCTTGCGGGCAAGGTATTTCGCGCCGATGGCCGTGACCGCGCCGGTGCGCATGTCGGTGATCGCGCTGGCGTCAAGGAACGCCTTGGGCACGCCGGTGCGTGGGTCGAACAGCAGGAGGCTCGCCAGTTCCGAGGGGAGGCCCAGCTTGTAATTGTCCACGAAGTCGCCGACCACCTTCACACCGGCTGAGTCGATCGGCTCCTTCAGCGCGCCGCGCAGCACGTTGAAATGCCCGTTCGCCACGCCGGGCTCCAGATGAACGCGAGGTTCGATCACGGCCTCGCCACGCCCCTGCGTCGCCAGGCTGGTTTCGGTCGCCTCCAGGATCTCGGCATCGGTCATGGCGAGAGCCTCGATATCGAGGCGGTTGAGGTAATCCATATAGATCGGTTGCATTGCATTCCCTCTGGAACTGGCTTCATGGCGCCGGTCTGCGTGACGCGCGGCATCGGGCGCGGCGCGGCGTGGCATGGCGTGGCGTGTCGCCGCGATCTGCGCCGTGCAGGAGAACGGGCACTCGATGCTCCACGGTTTCCCGAGCCGCGCGAGGTCGTCGTGCCGCTAGGACAGCGGCAATCTCCGGAACACGCCCGGCCGGTCCGGATCGTGGAACTTGTTGAACGGGCCATGCTCGACGAAATGCCGGTGGCAGAAGGCGAGCTTGTCCTGCGACAGGGTCACGCCGATTCCGGGACCGGTCGGCACGGGCACGACATTGTCGCGCGGGCGAAGCGGGCCTTCCTCGATGACGTCGAAAGGCTGCATGTGAAAGAGCGACTGCGAGGGCTCGCGAATGTGCTCATGCGCGGCTGCCAGATGCAGGTAGACCGTGCTCGCAATGCCGGAATCGCCGGAATAGCACCAGAAATCGAGCCCCATCAGCTCGCATGCCGCAATGAACTTCAGCGCGCGGCCAATGCCGCCATGGACGTTGACGTCCGTGCAGAACGCGTCGGGCACGCCCAGGGCCACCGCGCGGCGCAATTCCGGCGTGTGCACCGAAAACCGTATCGCGGTGTGCTGCCGAAGCTTCGCCATGTCCTCGAAGCTGGAGACCGGGTCCTCCCAGGCGCGAATGTCGAGGGGATCGATCGCCCTGGCGATGCGTATGGCGGCGCTGAGAGAGTAGGCCTTGTTCGAATCGATGCGCAGTATCGCCTCATCGCCCAGCCCCTCGCGCAAGCGTTCCAGCGTGCGGATGGACGGGCCCGGGTCCGCGGTCGAGAGCTTGCCCTCGAACATGGTGGTGCCGAAATTCTCCCGCTGGCGCAGGCAGTAGTCGAGAACGGCCTGCGGGTCGCTTTCGCCGCCGACGCCGTCCTTCTGCTCGCGAAAGGAAAAATAGTCGGTGAAGGCGACGGTATCGCGCACCCGTCCGCCGAAGAGATCGTGGAGCGGGCGACCCCAGGCCTTCCCCCGCAGGTCCCAAAGTGCCATCTCGACCGCACCGAAGGCGCGGATGCTGGCGAAATCGACGTCGGTATAGACGCCGCGCCAGGATGGCAGGCACAGGCGCTCGCAGGCCTCGATATCGATCGGATCCTGCCCGATCAGGCGCGGCGCGAACATGTTCAGGATCGTGGCGGCATTGGCAGGTGAGGGGCCCTCACCAAGTCCCACCAACCCGTCGGTGGTTTCGACCTCGACGATGGTCTTCGAAAACCCCGCCAGGGAGCCGTAGGACCAGAGATAGGGGGCCTCAAGCGGAATATTGACCGGCGTGGCGCGGATGGCGGCGATCTTCATGCGAATCTGATTTTCTCGATCTGGGTGAGCAGGGCGGCATCAACCTCGACGCCCCGTGCCTGCGAGGCCTCGCGGGCCGCCAGCCGGCGTGCGCCCGGTAGCCGGGCGCCTTCCTGGGCATGGATGGCGCAGATCAGGTCCTCGATCCGCTCCGCAAAACCGTCTGCAAAGGCCGATGGATCGAAGGCGACAATGCACTGGCCGACGCCGGGCGGAGGTCCATCCGACCGCGCATAGGCCGAGGCATCCTTCGAGAAGTTCGCCCCTGTCAGGCCGGCCGCGAGTATTTCGACGATCAGCGCCACGGCGGCGCCCTTCGCCCCGCCGAACGGCGCCATGGACCCCGAGAGTGCGGCGGCGGGGTCGGTCGTCGGTTGCCCCTCGGTATCCAGGGCCCAACCCTCCGGGATAGTCGTGCCGGCTTTCGCCGCGGCCACCAGCGACACCTTTGTCACCTGGCTCGTCGCGAGGTCGATGACGATCGGTGGGCCCGCCTTGCGCGGTGCGGCGAAGGCAAGCGGATTGGTTCCGAAAAGCGGCTTTCGGCCACCCCATGGCGCCATGTTCGGCGGTGAGTTGGTAAAGGCCAGGGCGATGAGCCCCGCTTCCGCGAGATCCTCGACCGGATGGCCGACAACGCCGATGGAGTAGGATCGTCGGATCGCCAGCGTTGCCGTGCCGGCCTCCTGCGCGGCCTCGACCAGCACCGGGCGGGCGAGGTCGAAGGCCGGATGCGCGAAGCCATGGCGTGCATCGGCGAGCACGGTGCCGGCGCGGGCTCGGTTCACGCCTGGCTCCGCCCGCCCGTCGACCTTTCCGCTCTTCAGGTGGGCGAGATAGGTGCCGAGGTAGCCAAGTCCGACACGGCCGATGCCGTCGGCCTCGGCGCGACGTACCGAGCGTGACACCGAGGCCGCGACGGGCGCGCTTGCGCCGCAGTCCGTCAGCGCGTCGCGCGCGAATGTCTCGATCTCATCCAGGGTGAGCAGGGGCATCAGGCCAAACCCGCGGTTTCGGCCAGGGGAAAGTGGCAGCGCACCTTGCGGCCATCGCCCAGCGCGCGCAGATCCGGCATTTCCTGCCTGCAGCGCGCTTGCGCGTGGGGGCAGCGCGTATGGAAACGACAGCCGCTCGGGACGTGGATCGGGCTGGGAATCTCTCCCCGCAGCACGATGCGCACGCGCCGCTTGCCCGGATCGACCACCGGGTTGGTGGAGAGTAGTGCCGCCGTATAGGGATGGGCGGGAGCGCGGAACAGCGCGGCGGTTGGCGCTTCTTCCACGATCTGGCCGAGATACATGACCACGCTGCGTGTCGTGATGCGGCGAATGACGTTCAGGTTATGACTGACGATCAGGTAGGTGAGCCTGAACTCGGCGTGCAGGTCCATCATCAGGTTCAGCAACTCGCCCTGCACCGAAACGTCGAGCCCGGCCGTAGGTTCGTCGGCGACGATGACCTCCGGCTGCAGCACCAGGGCACGCAGGATGGCGACGCGGCGGGCCTGCCCGCCGGAAAGCTGGTGCGGGAACTTTTCCAGCGAGCTTTCCGGCAGGCCAAGGCGCTTGAGCAGGGTCAGAATACGCGCGCGCCCCGCCGCGAGCGGCAGGCGATGCACATGGAGGGGCTCCTCCACGAGCCGGCGCACGCGCATGCGTGGCGAGAGAGAGGCCACGGCGTCCTGAAGCAGCATCTGCACTTCGCGGCGGAACCCGAGCCGGTCCCGATCCAAGCGGTCCGCCAATGGCTCGCCATCGATGCGGACCGTGCCGGATGTGGCCTCGCCAAGCCCCATCAACGTGCGGCACAGCGTGCTTTTGCCGGAGCCGGATTCGCCGACGAGACCGACAATCTCCCCGCGCGCGATGTTCAGGGAGACATCGTCAAGCGCGCGCACCTTGTCGCCGAAGGCGACGCTCACCGAATCGATGGCCAGGATGGGGGTGCGCCCGGCGTTCACGGCAAAACCTCCCGCGAGCGCTTGCAGGCGGCCTTGTGGCCAATGGCGACCGTCTCCAGTACGGTCGGCCCCCTGCGGCAGATGTCGGCGACATGGGCGCAGCGGCTGGCGAAGATGCAGGCATCCATGGCCCAGGTCGCGCTCGGCACCTCGCCCGGTATGGTGGCGAGCCGCCCCCCATGGTCGTCTTCTATCTCGCAGTCGAGCAGGGCGCGGGTATAGGGATGGCGCGGCCGGGCCAGCACCTCGGCGACAGGGCCGGTCTCCACGATCGTTCCGCCATACATGACGCAAAGGTCGTCGCAGAGCTCGGCAACGAGGCCGAGATGATGCGAGATGAAGACGATCGAGCCTGAAAAATCCTGCCGGAGCTGATCGAACAGATCGACGATCTGTGCCTCGACCGTGGCGTCCAGAGCCGTGGTGGGCTCGTCCGCGAGCAACAGGTCCGGCTCGACCAGAAGTGCCATCGCGATCACGATACGCTGGCGCATGCCGCCGGAGAGTTGGTGAGGATAGGCGTCAAGCCGGACGGAAGCGTCGGAAATGCCGACCTTGGTCAACATGGCAAGGCTGCGCTCGCGGGCCTCGCGCGCGGAGATCTGCGGAAATCGCCGTTTCAGTACGTCCCTGAGATGCGTGTTGATCGTGAAGAGCGGGTTGAGGGCCGTCATCGGGTCCTGGAACACCATGGCGATCTTGCGTCCTCGCCAGTCGTTCATATCCGATGGGGAGAGCTTGAGGAGGTCGATCCCGTCGAACAAGATCTCGCCCTCCAGCCGCTCGATGTTGCTCGGCAGCAGCCGCAACAGGCAGGACACGAGGGTCGACTTTCCCGACCCGGACTCGCCCACCACGCCGACAATGCGTCCGCGCCCGAATTCGAGATCAATGCCGCGCAGGATGTGCGCCGGCCCGTGCTCGGTGCGGGCGTCGAGCTTGAGGTTGCGGATCGTGATCATGGGGAGATCGGGGTTCATCTCAACGTCCCTCTCGATCGAGCCGGGGATCGACCGCGTCGCGCAAGGCTTCGCCGAAAAGGGTGAAGCCCAGCGTCGCGATGGCGAGAGCCGCGCTGGCGACGATGACCGGAACCCTGGAATCCGACAGGTAGGCATAGCCGTCATAGATCAGCGTGCCCCAGCTCGCGAGCGGCGGCCGCACACCCAGGCCGATGAAGGACAGACCGGCCTCAATGGTGATGACGACCGGAATATCGATGCTGGCGAGCACCACGAGCGGGCCGGCAATGTTCGGCAGGATATGCGACAGCGCGATACGCACGGGTGAGGCGCCGATGAGCCGTTCCGCCTCGACGAACGGGGCGTGGCGCAGGGTGAGCATCTGCGCGCGGGCAACCCGCCCGAAATGCGGCATCAGCGTCACCGCCACGATCGCCGTGACCAGTGCGGTCGACGGGCCGAACACGGCGACCACGGCAAGCGCCAGCACGAGGCTGGGAAAGGACGAGATGATGTCGAAGACGATCAGCAGCAGGCGCTCCCCGCGCGCGTTCAGCGATGCGGCGAGCATGCCGAGCAGTGTTCCCACCACCAGCGCCGAGCCGATGGCAAACAGCGCCACCATCATCGCGACGCGCGCCCCGTAGACGAGGCGGCTGTAAAGGTCTCGCCCGAGATTGTCGGTGCCGAGCCAGTGCGCCGCGGAAGGGCCGGAGAAGCGATTGAGGATGTCCAGCGCATCGGGGTCGTGCGTGACAACCAGAGGCGCGAAGATCGCCGACCCGACGACGAGCACGATGATGATCGTGCCGACGATGCCGCCGGGACCGGACAGAATGCGGGCGATGGTCGCCCTTGTGGCGGCAAAGGCTGTCATCGGGATCCCTGACGGCGAATGCGCGGGTCGATGGCCGCATAGCTGAGATCGACCAGCAGGTTCGTCAGCACGAAGATGAGAACGACCACCAGCACGGTGCCCTGCAGAACGGGGAAGTTGCGCGTCGAGATCGCATCGAACATCAGCCGGCCCAGACCGGGCCGGGAGAACACGATCTCGACCAGGACCGCGCCGCCGAGCAGGCGCCCAACCCCCATGCCGAGCACCGCGAGGGTGGGAATGCAGGCGTTCTTGAGCGCGTATTTGTAGGTGATGAGACGGTTGGAAAGTCCGTAGGCTCGCGATAGCCGGATGAAGTTCTCCCCCATCGTCTCCAGCATGGAACTGCGGACCAGCCGGGCGATGAACCCGATCCAGCCGACGCTGAGCGCGATCGTCGGCAGGATCAGGCGCTGGGCCTGGTCGAACCAGTTTCCCGCCTCGCCCGCTCCCATGACCGGAAGCCAGTCCAGCCAGATCGCGAAGATGAGCAGAAGAAAGATCGCTATCACGAAGGACGGGATGGCGATGAACGCCACGCTGACGAAGGCAAGCAGGTGGTCGAGCAGCGAGCCGCGATGCGTGGCGGCATAGCACCCGAGCGGAACGCCGAAGGCGACGGCAAGGCCGATGGAGCTGAAGGTGAGGATGAACGTATAGGGCAGCACATTGGCAATGATCCGCGTGACGGGCTGCCCCGACAGAACGTCGGTCCCGAGGTTTCCGACGAACACGTTCCCCATGAAGCTGAACAGCCGGCGATACCACGGCTGGTCCAGCCCCATCTCCTGAATGAAACGCTGCACATATTCGGGCGTCGCCGCGGGCCCCAGCAGGGCGGTGGCGGGATCGCCGGGTACCAGCGCCGAGAGTGCGAAGAGCAGGATCATCGCACCCAGGACAATCAGGAACGTCGTCGCCAATCGACTGGCAACGTACCGGAGCGTTTCGCGCATGCGGCAGCAACTCCCCTTCGGACTGCTGTGTCAGGCCGGGGTGAATTTATCGAGCTGCCAGTCGATCGCCCCCGGCAGGAATGCCGGCTTCACGTTGGTGCGACGCACGACATAGGCGACATCGTTGGTCAGCCAGACGAACGCGGCCGACTTGTCCATTTCCTGCTGGGCCTTGATGGCGATCTCGGCGCGCTTGGCGGGGTCGAGTTCGCGGATCGCCTGCTGGGCGAGCTGGTCATATTCCGGGCTGGCGAAGCGCTGCCAGTTCCACAGGCCGATCTGGCTGGAGGTGAACCATTGCATCAGGAAGCTGGGATCGAGCTTTCCGTTGAAGCGCATCAGGAACATGTCGATGTTCTTGCCGGCTTCGCCCTTTCCGGCGTCCCAGTACGTGCCGCCCTCCTGGACATCGACTTCGGCGCTGATGCCCACTTCCTGCAGCAGGGCGCGGGCGACCAGAGCCATGCTCTGGTAAGCCGGCTGATTGAGAATGGTGATGCGCGTCTTGATCGAGGTCTGGCCGGCTTCAGCCAACAGGCGGCGGGCTTCCGCAACGTTGCGCTTGTAGACCGGAGCGTCCTTCCAGTACCCGAGCACGGGCGGCATCACCAGAGCGTTGAGGCGCGGCGCCTTGCCATTGAAGCCGGCAAGCAGCATCTGGTCGACGTCGAGCGCGAGCCGCACGGCCTGGCGCACGCGCATGTCGGTGAAGGGCGCCTTCTGCATGTTGATGCCCAGCCAGATATAGGCGAGGCCGGGATAGTTCTCGACGCTGAGGCCGCTCGCGCCGCGCATCGGCTCGGCGATGGAGGGGGGCAGAACAGCAAAGTCGAGCTCACCTGAGCGCAACGCGAGCTCGGTGGTCTTGGGATCCTGGATGAAGTTGACGCGGATTTCCTCGAATGCCGGCCTGGCGCCCTTATAGTCCGGGTTGCGACGCAGCACCGCGCCGCGTTGCTTCTCCACGGAAGCGACCTGATAGGGCCCCGAGCCGACCGGATGAGTGTTGTGCTCCGTCCCGCGCTCCAGAACCGCCTTCTTCGAGACGATGCAACCCGAACAGTCGCCGATTGCGACCGTCATCAGTCCGGCATTGGGAGCCGACAGCTTGATGCGACCCGTATAGGTTCCCGTGACTTCAACCTCGGTCAGCCCCGCCCAATCGGCCTTGTAGGGCGATACCTTGCCGTCGACCGGCGCTACGGCGAAACGCTCGAAGGAAAACTTGACGTCCTCGGCGGTCATCTCGCCGAAGCCGTCGGTGAACATCTGGCCGGGCTTGAGGGTGAACTCGATGAGCGTCGGATCGACCTGCTTCAGTTCGGCTGCGGCGTCGAGTTCGAGGCCGGTCCCGTCGACCTTCAGCGCCGCAAGCCTCTGGAACACCGCTCGTACGACATTCGCGTCATGTGGGCCGCCGCGGAAGGCCGGGTCCAGCGCCGTGATGTCCCGGTCGATCCGGACGGTGATGCTGCTTTTGGGCTGGGCCGAGACCGAGGAGCTTGCGCTCATGGCTATCGTGAGCGCGGCCGCCGATGCTCCGACGAACGCACGACGCGACATGAAATGGTCCATCATGTTCCCTTGAGTTCTCTGGAAAACGCGGGACTTTGCCCGTCTTTGAAAGAGATCCTTTCGCAGAATGCCGGGGGCGTAAAGTCAGGCGCTGAAATTTGTATAGACAAAAAATAGAGTGCGCCGCAAAGGCGATACAACGATAATATCCGGGTCTGAAAAGTTCGCGGAGTATATTATCGTTCATATTGTAAACGATCCTGTGCCGATCGAACCGGCTTGTCGCGATCCCTGACCGCGGCGGGCGCCTCGATGTCGCGCCGGATTCCTCTGCGCGCGCACGCCACGGTGCCCTCTCCATTCCATGGGGGCGAGCGAGGCGGCCCTCACCGGCGGCGGAGCGCGCGCTAGGTGAGTTCGCTGAGAATGTCCGCGAGAGTATCCGTCACCTGATTGGGCTGCACCACGGCTAGCTTGATCAACTCATCGAACCGCCGGCTGAAAAGCCGGATATGTTCGATGCTGTTGAGCAGAAGGAAGCTGGTGCCCAGGAACAGGGCCACGCGCTGGGGCCCGAATACCGTGAAGGGGTTGGAGTAAGTCTCCGTAAGAGTGTACAAATATATGCGGAGACTTGGATAAAGTTCCGAATAAAGCTGTGCGAAATGCTCAAGCTGCCGGCGGCGCACGGACCTGCTGAGGCCTTCCCACTTGCCTTCCCCCTTGGCCATCATGGTGATGGCCTGGACGGACGTGCAGACTTCAAGCTCGCTCTCGGGTCGGCGCATCAGGGCGAGGCGCGTCTCCACGATATCGAGCGAGCCCACGATCTTGTTGAAGGCCGATCCCTGATATTCGAAGCGAAGGACGTCCTCGGTCTTCAGGAAATCGGGAAAGCTCTCGGGCACGGTACGCACACGATAACCCTCCGCCTCGCGCAGCCATTCCACGAACCGCTCATCGATAGGGGAGCGCGTGTGGGCCTGAATCTGCATGACCGAGTCGATGATCTGCGTGCCGACCTCCTCATGGGTGGTCAGGCCGAGCAGCCAATCGACCGAGACGTGACAGGCGCTGGCGAGCGCGACGAGCGTGTCCGCGCGCGGCATTCGCGCGCCGTCCGCCGAGAGAAGCTGTGACAGCGTCGAGCGGTCGATCGTCGTCATGCGGGCAAAGGCGGCCTGATTGAGTCCCGAGCGGTCGATCAGGGATTGCAGGCGTCGGCGAAAGGTGGCTGCAGAATCGATCGCGTTCACTTTCGCACCTGCTGCATCAATCAGTTTACGATTTTTACTATTCAAATCAAATGACAACCAGATACCGCCAATGTCAACAAATATAACATCCGCATCCTTGGCCTGTAATATTCCCCGGGCGTATCACCGGATCAAACCGGGGAAATACAGGCGATGGATGGCGATCTGTTTGAAGTAGCAGGGTCTCGCGCGAGTGCTCGGGAGAGGATGGCGCAACTATTGCGCGTGCGGTCCCCGCACACCTCGCTGCCGAGGTCTTTCTATACCGACCCCGAATTCTTCCGGCTGGACATGCAGGCCGTCTTTGAAGCGCGCTGGATCTTCGCTGGCCTTTCCTGCCAGATTCGCGAGCCCGGTGATTTCTTCTGCTTCGAGATCGGCGAGACCTCCGTCATCGTCTGCCGCGATCGCGAGCGGCACGTACGCGCCTTCTTCAATACATGCCGCCATCGCGGTTCGATTGTCGTCGACCAGCCGTGCGGGCACAAATCGTCTTTTGTCTGCCCCTATCATCACTGGACCTATGATCTGGGCGGGCGGCTTGTGCGTGCGCCGAACCTCGACCCCGCTGCCGACAAGTCCCAGCTTGGCCTGCGCCCCGTCCACATTCGCGACATTGCCGGGCTGATCTATGTCTGCCTCGCGGACGAGGCGCCCGATATCGAGCCGCTCGCCGCGGTGCTTGCACCCGCGGCGGCGCCGCACGCGCTGGCCAATGGCAAGGTCGTGCATTCGGTGACCCTGCATGAGCGGGGCAACTGGAAGCTTGTCATGGAGAACGCCCGTGAATGCGACCATTGCCAGGCCGGCCACCCTGAACTGATGAACACATTGTTGATTTTCGACTTTGCCGATCCCTGGAGCGATCCGTACATCGCGTCGTTCTGGCAGCGCTGCGAAGCCGCCGGCCTGCCGAGCGTTACCCGGGACGGAGCCGATTTTCGCGTCGGCCGCATGCCCTTCAAAGAGGGAAATCTCTCGATCACGATGGATGGGCAGCCGGCTGTCGCCAGGCGCCTTGGCGACAGGCCGGACCCGGATATCGGCTCGCTGCGCTTCACCCATTATCCCAGCATGTTCGGCCATATCCACGCCGACTACGCCATCGTTGTGCAGATGCTGCCGAAATCGGCCGAGGAGACGACCGTTACCTGCCATTGGGTCGTTCATTCCGAGGCGGTCGAAGGCGTGGACTACGATCTGGAACGGCTCGTCCAGGTCTGGCGCGAGACCAACGAACAGGACCGACGGCTTGTCGAGCGCAATCAGCGCGGCGTCCGCTCCGTCGGCTATCGCCCCGGCCCCTATGCCGAGGCCTCTGAGCACGGCGTATGGACCTTCGTGGAATGGTATGCCCGCACGATGCAGGAATTCGCCGGCCCGGCCGCCTGTCCCGCCGCCGCCCAATAGCGCCGCAAGCCCCCCTGCCGCTTCGATTGCTGAAAAGGAAATGCGCGTGAGTCTCATTCAACTGGGTTCGACGACCGTCAGTCTCGGCGCCATCCTGTCGCTTGTCGAACAGGGGAGCCAGATCGCGCTCGATCCCGCCGCTGTCGCGCGCGTGGCGGCCGCGCGTGCGGTGGTGGATCGCTATGCGAGCGGCGACGAGCCGATCTACGGGCTCAACACCGGCCTCGGCGGGAATGTCGGCTACCGGATTCCGCCGGAGGAGATCGAGGCTTTCCAGGTCAAGATGGTTCGCGGGCGCTGCATCGGCGTCGGCGAGGCGTTCCCGGAGCGGGCGGGCAGGGCGATGCTGTTGTGCCGTATCATCGGCATGGCGCAGGGTGGTTCGGGCATCACGCCCGCGGTGCTCGACCTCATGGTCTCCATGTTCAACGCGGGTATCACCCCCGTGGTGCCGGGACGAGGCTCCATCGGCGGTGGGGATCTGGGTCTGTGTGCCCATATCGGCGCGACGCTGATCGGACGTGGCGAGGTCTACGTGCAGGGGAGACGCCAGCCTGCCGGCGAGGCGCTTCGCGCCGCTGGCCTGGCGCCGGCGCGGCTCGGCCCCAAGGATGGGCTGGCCATCCTCAACGCGAGCGCCGTCTCGTGCGGGTATGCCTCGCTCGTGCTGGCGGAGCTTTCCGACGTGCTGGTCGCGTCCATGGCGGTTGCGGCGCTCGCGGGGGAGGGCTATGCCGCCAATCCCCGGATTTTCGACGCCCGCCTCGCGGCAGCCCGTCCGGCGCGGGGACAGGAGACGGCGGCGCGCGCCTTCCGTGCCGCCCTCAGCGGCAGCTATCTCCATGACGAGGGTGCGGCGCGCTCGATCCAGGATGCGCTGTGCTTCCGTGTGCTGTCGCAAATATACGGCCCGGCTCTCGCGAGCTTCGAAACGGCAGTCGGCAGTGTCCGGACGGAGGTCAACGGCGCCGCCGACAACCCGCTGGTCATGGCTGACGACGACCTGATTCGGTCGACGGCGAATTTCCACACGCCCGACATCGCGCTCAGCTTCGACACGATGGCGATCGCCAATACGCAACTCGCCACCGCCTCGGCCTATCGCACCATCAAGATGATGAACGCGCAATTGTCGGGCCTGCCCAAATACCTGTCCCCGCTCGGGGGGGCCTCGAACGGTTACAACTCCATGCAGAAGACGGTATCCGCCCTGCAGGGGGAAGTGCGCCTGAAAGCCTTCCCGGCCAGTACGGATTCGATCCCGGTATCGGAATCCGTCGAGGATCATGCGCCGCAGACGCCGCTGGCCATCCGAAAGCTCGAGGAGCAGATCCTGCCGCTGCGGCTGATCTTCGCGATCGAGGCGCTCGTCGCCACCCAGGCCGTGGATCTGCGCGGCGCGCCGCGTCTCGCCCCGACGACCGGCGCCCTCTACGAGGCGATCCGCGCCGAAATTCCGATGCTGGAGGACGATCGGGAGAATGGTCCCGACGCCGACCGTGTCGCCGCGATCCTGCACGACGCCCCCCTGCTGCGGACCCTGCGCGCTGGACTGGCGGACGAGACACTGTTCTCTCTGGGCTGAAGCGAGGGGCCGGCTGTCGAGGTCACCTTCATCCATGTCGGTGGACCGCGCGGCCTCCTGTCCCGGGTTTCAACCGACGCGAGCCGAACGGGCGCGGGCGTAGTGGCGTCCCTGGCTCTTCGGCCCGACCCGCGCCCCTTCCTGTGCGGCGATACTCGCCTGCACGGCCATCGGCGCCGCCCGGCTGTTTCGGGCCTCCCGCTCCGCCCTGTCCCCAACCCGCTCGCCGATCATTCCGGGCGGGTTGGCGCCGGACGCGCGCGGGGGCCTCGTCCGGCCGGCGCTCCGATCGCGTAGCGGCATGCTTGCTCGCCCGGTCGGGGGGACGGCCGATTTGACATTCGCCCATGGTGAAAAAGGCGATGCGTGGACGGCGCAAGAGCCATCTTCCGAGGCGGGGCGATCTGTGAAAATGCTCGTGGCATTTTCATGAAGAAAGGCGCTCTCATTTCGCTGGATCCTGGACCTAGGGCCTCGCCATGGACGCCGACCCTGCCCGCTTAGATGCATGCGCGGCGCAGGCGTCGCCTTTGCGTGAACCCTGCGCGCGATGTCGTCACCCATGGTCCGCCCATTTCCCGCCGGTTCGGGGGGCGCTCAGCCGGCCGTGTAGATCGCGCTTGACACATTCATAAAAATGAAAAAATCTTCGCCTGTTTCACTCTGATGGGGCGGTGATGGCCGATCTCGGCACTTCTGGACAGCCCCAACGACCCGGTTCGGCCTTCCGCGCGGCGCTGATGCTGCCGGGATCGGTCGTCACGCTCGGGTTGATCCTGTTCGCGCTCGGCCTTCTCGCCATCCTCGCGTTCCGCTTCAATGACGGGTCCTTGTTCGGGGCCGGTTTCACGCTCGGCAATTTCAGCATCCTCGCCACCGAGCCGCTCTATGGACGGGTCATCCTGCGCTCGCTGACGATTGCCGGTCTCGTGACGGCTGCGACGGTCGTCACCGCCTATCCCGTGGCGTACTACCTGTCCTTCCATGCGCGGTCGCGGGCGCTGATCCTGTTTCTCGTCACGCTGCCGTTCTGGACCAGCTACCTGCTGCGGGTCTTCGCCTGGAAGATCGTGCTGGCCTATAATGGGGTGCTCAATTCCGGCCTCATCGCCGCCGGCCTCTGGAGCGAGCCGTCGACCGCGCTGCTGAACACGCCGGCCGCCGTGGTGCTGACGCTGGCGCATGCCTACGCGCCCTTCGCCATCCTGCCGATCCTCGTGTCGCTGGATGCCATTCCCCGCTCGCTGGCCGAGGCGGCGGCCGATCTCGGGGCGACCCCGTTCACCGTGTTCCGGCGGGTGATCCTGCCCAACTCGATGCCGGGCGTGCTGGCGGGCGCGGTGGTCGTGTTCGTGCCGACGGTCGGCGACTATGTCACCCCCGCGCTGGTCGGCGGGCCGAGCAGCACGATGATCGGCAGCCTGATCCAGGCGCAGTTCGGCAAGGCGCAGGACTGGCCGTTCGGCGCGGCGCTCGCCCTTGTCGTCATGCTGGTGATCCTCGCCGTGATCCTCCTCGTCCGCCAGGGCGACCGCCGTTTCGGGAGCCGTCTGTGAATCTCGCCGCTCCCGCTCCCTCGGCGCCCGGCCGGCCGCGCTGGCTCGGCGTCTACATCGTGGCCTATCTCGTCTTCCTCTATCTGCCGATCGTGCTGATCCCGCTGTTCTCCTTCAACGATTCCGTGCAGGCGGCGTTTCCGCTGAAGGGTTTCACGCTGGACTGGTATCGCGGTCTCGCCGGCAATGAGGCGCTGAAGGCGGCGCTGATGACCAGCCTCGGCATCGGGGTCTGCGCGGCGTTTCTCGCCACGCTTTGCGGAATGACCATCGCCTATGCCGAACTTACCCTGCGCTCGCGGCTGTCCCGGCTGATCGCGGGCCTCGCGCGCATGCCGATCCTCATTCCCGGCGTGGTGGTGGGCATTTCCTTGCTCATCGCGGTCAATCTCATCGGGCTGGGCCCCTCCCGGCTGGCGATCGTGCTGGGCCATGTGCTGGTGGCGCTGCCGACCACGGTCATCCTCATTCGCGGCAGCCTCAAAGCCGTGCCGCGCAGCATCCCCGAGGCGGCGCAGGACCTGGGCGCCAGCGATGCCATCGTGTTCCGACGCGTCATGCTGCCGCTGGCGCTGCCCGCCGCCATCTCCGCCTTCATGCTGGCCTTCCTGACCAGCTTCGACGAGTTCATCGTCGCCTTCTTCCTCGCGGGCACGCAGCCGACCCTGCCGCTCTACATCTGGAGCCAGCTGCGCTTTCCCAAATCGCTGCCGACGGTCATGGCGCTTGGCACGGCGATCCTCGTCTCCTCGATCCTCATCGCCGGTGCGGCCGAACTGCTGCGCCGGCGCGGCCTGCGACGCCTGCCCTCGTGAATGCCCGCCCTCGTGAATGCCCGCGCTCCCGAATCCTTCCAGAAGAACGCCATCGAGCGTCGATCAACGGAGAACCGACATGTCCCAGAAGACGCCGAGACCGATCCTGTCCAGCCTCCTCGCCGCCGCGCTCGCCTGTGCCACGGCCCTCTCGCCGATGGCCGCCTCGGCGGGCGACAAGCTCACCTATTTCACCTGGTCCGGCTACGAACTGCCCGAGTTCGACGCCACCTATCTCAAGGCGCATGCCGACGGGGTCGACACCTCGACCTTTGGCGACGACGATGATGCCTTCACCAAGGTCAAGGCCGGCTTCCGGCCGGATCTGGCGCATCCCTGCTACGACAAGGTCGCGCGGTGGAGCCGGGAGGGGCTGATCGAGCCCATCGAGACATCGCGGATCAAGAACTGGGACAAGATCTTCCCGGTGTTCCGCGACCTGCCGGACCTGCAGGCCGGCCCGGGCACGGTGTGGATGGTGCCGTGGGACTGGGGCAACACCTCGATCCTCTACCGCACCGATCTGGTGAAGGATCCCGAGGCCAGCTGGAACCTGTTGTGGGACAAGGCCTATAGCGGGCGCCTCGCCACCATCGATGCGGTGCACGACACTCCGGTCGTCGCGGCCCTGCTGACCGGGGTCAGCCCGTTCGACATGACCCCGGCGCAGATGGACATCGTGGCCGCCAAGCTGCGCGAGCAGCGCCCGCTGCTGTCGAGCTACACCACCGACATGACCTCGGTGGAGCAGGCGCTCGCCAGCGGCCAGCTGGTGGCGGCGATGACGTGGAATGCCTCGGCGGTGGCGCTGAAGAAGCAGAACGTGCCGGTGGCGTTCATGAAGCCGAAGGAGGGCATGCTCACCTGGGCCTGCGGCTTCGTCCTGCTCAAGGGTAGTCCGCATGCCGACCTCGCCTATGACTTCATCAACAGCCGGCTGGAAGCCAGTTCCGGACAGAAGCTGATCGAGGATTACGGCTACGGCGCCTCGACCACGAGCGCCTTCGATGCCGTCCCGAAGGAGACGCTGGAGGCCCTGCAACTGCCCGCCGACCCGAATGTGGCGCTGAAGACCACCATCTTCACCGGGCCGATGAAGCAGGCCGACGATCTTGCCAAGATGTTCGAGAAGGTGAAGGCGGGCGGCTGATACTGCCGGGATACGGGACGAGACGGAGACGGGCGGCTGGTGCGGGCGGCCGGCGCGCCCGCGTCTCCCGGCGATGATGGTCGCCGGGAGACGCGCCGCAGACAGGGACGGATGGATGAGTGACGCTGCAGATGTGACGGACCGGGCCGGCCGGGACCCCGACGAGGCCGATATCCGCGTGGGGCGGCGTGTGCGGGCACTGCGGCTCGCCCGCAATCTCCCGCTTGCCGATCTCGCCGCCCGGGCCGGCATATCCATCGGCGCGCTCAGCCAGATCGAGCGCGGCATGACCTCGCTGCGGGTGCGGGTGATGTGGCCGCTGGCCGCCGCCCTCGACGTCGAGCCATCGGCCCTGATCGTGGCCGATGACGAGGCGGAGAACGATCTCTACTGCGTGCGCGCGGGCAGGCGGCGCCCGCTGCCCGTGCAGTCGGAAGGCATCGCCAAGGATCTTCTGTCGCCCCCCGGTGCGGTGCTCACCGGGATGATGGTGGTCGTCGAACCGGGCGGGGGAACCGATGCCTATTCCCATTCCGGCCACGAATTCGGTTTCGTTGCCGAAGGAGAGATCGAGTTGACGGTGGATGCCACGCGCTACGTGCTGAAGGCCGGCGACAGTTTCGCCTTCAAGAGCACGCTGCTGCACGCGTTCCGCAACACCCGGCCCGAGCGTTGCAGCATCGTGTGGGTGAACAGCCAGAAGGCGAAGGAGCCGCGCGATGGCGAATGAGGCACTGCTGCGGCTGGAGCGGGTGAGCAAGCGCTTTGACGGCGGGGTCGTCGGCATGGACGATATCAGCCTCGACATCGCCGAGGGTGAATTCCTCAGCCTGCTCGGCCCGTCCGGCTGCGGCAAGACCACCACGCTGCGGGTGATCGCCGGTTTCGACACGCCCACTGCCGGCCGCCTGCGGATCGACGGCCGCGACATCACCGCGCTGCGCCCCTTCGCCCGGCCGGTCAACACCGTGTTCCAGGACTATGCGCTGTTCCCGCACATGAACGTGGCGGAGAATGTCGGCTTCGGCCTCTCGCTGCGCCCGATAGCCGGCACGGAGCGGGCGCGGCGCGTGGCGGAGGCGCTGGCCATGGTCGGCCTCTCGGACAAGGCCGGGCAACGCGTGCAGGCTCTGTCGGGCGGGCAGAGGCAGCGCGTGGCGCTGGCGCGGGCGCTGGTCTGCCAGCCGCGGCTCTTGCTGCTCGACGAGCCGCTGTCGGCGCTCGACGCCAATCTGCGCGAGCAGATGCAGCTGGAATTGAAGCGGCTGCAGCGCGAGCTTGGCACCACCTTCGTGATGGTCACGCATGACCAGACCGAGGCGCTGTCGATCTCGGACCGTATCGTGGTGATGAATCGCGGCCGCATCGAGCAGGTCGCCTCGCCGGCAACGCTTTATGACGGGCCGGCCACCCGTTTCGTCGCCAGCTTCATCGGCGCGATGAACCTGCTGCCGGCGCGGATCGGTGCGACCGGCGATGCCGGCGCCACCGTTGCCGCCGGGGGCATGACCTTCCAGGTGCCGCTGGCCGGGCGCGCCGGGGTGATGCCCCTGTCCGACATGCTCGTCGGCATTCGGCCGGAGGATGTGGTTCTGGCGCCCGGCGAGGGTCCCTCCGGCGCGGCATCCGGCATCGTGGAGGGCACCTCGTTCCAGGGGCGCAGCCTGCGCGTTCACCTGCGCCTCGCCTGCGGCCCCGCTCTCATGGCAGATGTCGCGCGCGGCGCCTTTCCCGCCTCGGTGGGGCCGGGCGACCGGCTGTCCGTCTCGGTCCGGGCCGGGGCGGCGTGCGCGCTGCTGCCGGCCGACGGCTGACCTCATCGCTGCCAACCCTCCACCAAGGGACTGCCGTGCATGAGCCGCTGCCTGCGATTATCCCTTGATCCACCGGGCGCACCATCCTGCGGGGCGGCCGACGCGCCCCGCCACCGCCGAACGTTCAGCTGGAGACCATCCGCGATGACCTTGAATGCCGGGAACCCGGCCGGCGGCGCTGCCCCTGTGCACAATGCCGACGCCGTCTATGCCCTCACCGCCGGCGCGGAACCGGCGGGCGAGAGGCTGGACGGCGACCTGCGGGTCGACGTCGCCGTGGTGGGCGGGGGCATTACCGGGCTCTCGTCCGCCTATCATCTCGCCAAGGCCGGGGTCCGCGTCGCGCTGGTGGAGGCGCACGGCTTCGGCTGGGGGGCGTCCGGCCGCAATGGCGGGCAGGTCAATCCGGGCCTGAAGCACGAGCCGGCCGAAATCGAGAGGACGTTCGGGCCCGAACTGGGCGCGCGCATGGTCGCCTTTGCCTTCACCGCGCCGGACAAGGTGTTTCAGCTGGTGAGCGAGGCCGGCATCGCCTGCGAGGCCCGGCGCACCGGCACCCTGCGGGCGGCCTTCAGCGCGGGCTCGGTGGCCTTTCTGGAGCGGGCCACGGCGGAGCTGCAGCGGCGCGGCATGCCGGTGGAGTGGCTGGACCGCGAGGCGGTGGCGCAGGCCACCGGCACCACGCGCTACACGGCGGCGGCGCTAGACCGGCGCGGCGGCGCGCTCAACCCGCTGGCCTATAGCCGGGGGCTCGCCCGCGCGGCGGCGGGCGCGGGTGCCCGCCTGTTCAGCCACACGCCGGCACTCTCGCTGGCGCGAATTTCGGATGGCTGGATGCTCGCCACCCCCACCGGGCAGATCCGCGCGGCGCGCGTCATCCTCGGCACCAATGGCTATACCGATGACCTCTGGCCGGGCCTGAAGCGCGCGGTGGTGCCGGTCTTCAGCGGCATCATCGCCTCCGAGCCGCTGGCGGAGCGGGAGGCGGCGCGCATCCTGCCGGGGCGCCATGTGCTGTACGAGCATGAATCGATCACCGTCTATTACCGGCTGGATGCGGCCAACCGGCTGCTCATGGGCGGGCGCAGCCGGCTGCAGCCGTTGCACGGCCCCGCGCCGTTTGCCGATCTCCAGCGCTATACCCGGCGGCTCTGGCCGTTCCTCGCCGATATCCGGTGGAGCCACGGCTGGAACGGCCAGCTCGGGATCACCATGGATCATTATCCCGTCATCGCCGCGCCCGCGCCGGGGCTGGTTGCCTGCATCGGCTATAATGGACGGGGCGTCGCCATGGCGACGGCGATGGGCGGCGAGCTGGCGCGCTGGGCCACCGGCACGCCCGAGCACGCTCTGGACATGCCGGTGCGCCCCTTCACGACCTATCCGTTCCACCGCTTCTGGCCAATCGGCGCGGCCATCCGTATCGGTTATGGTCGCGCGCGTAACGCGCTCGGCATTTGACCCACGCCTTCCTCGCGACAAGAAACGAGATTCGCATGACCCCCAATATGCAGAAATTCTACATTGACGGCGCCTTCGTCGACCCGATTGAGAATCGGCCGCTCGGCGTCGTCGATCCCGCGACGGAACAGGTATTCGCCACCATTTCGCTCGGCACGCAGGCCGATGTCGACCGTGCGGTGGCGGCGGCCCGCGCGGCGTTCGCGAGCTTCCAGTTCACATCCAAGGAGGAACGCCTCGCGCTTCTGGAGCGCCTGCTGGAAGTGTATGAGCGCCGCTACGAGGATGTCGCCCAGGCGATCAGCCGCGAAATGGGCTCGCCCATCGCCCGCGCCCGCGATTCGCAGGCCTATGCCGGGCTCGGCCATCTGAAGGCGACCATCGAGGCGTTCCGCCGCTTCGAGTTCGACGAGACGCGCGGCACCACTCGCGTCACCCATGAGCCGGTCGGCGTGGTCGGGCTGATCACGCCGTGGAACTGGCCGCTCAACCAGATCATGTGCAAGGTGGCGCCGGCCATCGCCGCCGGCTGCACCATGGTGCTGAAGCCGTCCGAGATCGCCCCGGTCTCCGGCATCGTCTTCGCCGAGATCCTGCATGAGGCCGGCCTGCCGAAGGGCGTGTTCAACCTCGTCAACGGTACCGGGCCGGAAGTGGGCGCCGCGCTGTCCTCGCATCCCGATATCGACATGGTGTCCTTCACCGGCTCCACCCGCGCCGGCATCGACGTGGCGCGCAATGCCGCCGCGACGGTCAAGCGCGTCGCGCAGGAACTCGGCGGCAAGTCGGCCAACATCGTGCTCCCCGATGCCGATCTCGAGGTCGCGGTGTCGCAGGGCGTGAACGCCTGTTTCGGCAATACCGGCCAGTCCTGCGACGCCCCGACCCGCATGCTGGTGCCGGCCGATCGCCACACGGAAGCGCTCGCCATCGCCCGCCGCGCCGCCGAGGCGCTGCGCGTGGGCGTCCCCACCGATGTGGAGACGCAGATCGGCCCGCTGGTCAGCGACGTGCAGTTCGCCAAGGTGCAGGGCCTGATCCAGGCCGGCATCGACGAGGGCGCGACGCTGGTGACCGGCGGCACGGGCAAGCCCGAAGGGCTGGAGACCGGCTATTACGTGAAGCCCACCGTGTTCGGCGACGTGAAGCCCGGCATGCGCATCGAGCGCGAGGAAATCTTCGGCCCGGTGCTGGCGATCCTTCCCTATGACAGCGTCGATCAGGCCATCGCGATCGCCAATGACACGCCCTATGGCCTCGCCGCCTATGTGCAGGGCACGGATATCGCCGAGGCCCGCCGCGTCGCCCGCAAGCTGCGAGCCGGCTCGGTCTATCTGAACTACCCGGACTGGGACCTGTTCGCGCCGTTCGGCGGCTACAAGCAGTCCGGCAACGGGCGCGAATATGCCGATTTCGGCCTGCACGATTTCCTTGAGATCAAGGGCATCGTCGGCTACGGCGACTGATCCAGACCGTTGCGTCAGCCGGCGGCCGCGATTGCCGCCGGCTGACATTTTCCACCCTCCGCGCGGGGCATTTTCCACCCTCCGCGTGGGGCTGAGGCAGGCCGCTCCCGAGGCGACGGAGATGGCACCCGCACGTCGCCCCCGTCGCCCCCGTCGCCCTTATCGCCCTGGGCCTGCGACAAGACTTGGCCGTTCGTCGCCAATGGCGCCCTGCCGCGCCTGTTCCCGGCACGGCGCGCAATACCTGCCCGGCAGCCACTTTTCCCGGATTCCCGATTGGTGCGGGCGCGTGCGACGGACGGCGCGCCGCGGTGACGGCCATTGCCGGAGGGGAAGGCGTCGGTGCCACGCCGGCTCGACATCTGGCGCCGCGGGGATGAAGCCGCTATCAATTCAATTGAAACATTCCAGCCAGACGCCGGCAGCGGGACGGTCATGCCAGACATTACCTCCATCGCCTATTGCGGGCCCGCCGCCGTTCCGGACGACCTTCTGGCGCGGTGGAATCTCGATCCCGTTCTGCTGGCGGGGCTCGCCGCCCTGGCCGTGGCGCTGGCCGGCGGGCGCAGCGCCCATGCGCGGGCCGGCTGGGGCGCGCTGGCGCTGATGGTTGTGATCTTCGTATCCCCGCTCTGCGCGCTGTCCTCGGCGCTGTTCTCTGCGCGGGTGCTGCACCATGTGCTGCTGATTGCCGCCGTGGCACCGCTGCTGGCGCTGGCGTTCCCGCTGCGCCGCCTGCCGTCGCCGCCGCTCTCACTGCTCGTCGGCCTGCAGGGCGTGGTGCTGTGGGTCTGGCATATGCCGATTCCCTATGAATGGGGGCTCGCCACCGTGCCGACCTATTGGCTGATGCAGATCTCGCTGCTGGGCAGCGCCTTCCTGCTGTGGCGGGCGGTTCTCGCGCCGGCGATACCGGCGGGTCCGGCGCTGGTCGCACTGGTGGGGACCGTCGCGCAGATGGGCCTTCTGGCCGCGCTCATCGTGTTCGCGCCGCGCGCGCTCTACGAGGTCCATGTCGCCAGCACGCAGGCCTGGGGGATGAGCCCGCTCGCCGACCAGCAACTGGCCGGGCTGCTCATGTGGGTGCCGGCCTCGCTGCCCTATCTGGGTGTCGGTCTGTGGCTGGCATGGTCGAGCCTGCGGCCGGCAGAGCCCGCGGCATGACCACGCTGCTCAAGTTCATCCACCTCGCCACGATCGCGATCTGGTCGGCCGGGTTGATCGTGCTGCCTTTCCTGTTCTGGCAGCGGCGCGGCCTTGAGCCCGGCCCGGAGCTGGACCGGCTGCACCGCTTCACCCGCTTCATCTATGTCGAAATCACCTCGCCGGCGGCGTTCATCGCCATCGGCACCGGGACCGCGCTCATCTTCCTGCAGACCACCTTCCTGGAGTGGTTCTCGCTGAAAATGGTGCTGGTCGGGCTCATGGCGATGCTGCATGTCGTCGCCGGTCTGGTGCTCGGGCACCTGTTCGAGCCGGGCCGGCGCTTCGGGCGCGCCGCCTTCGTGTCGCTCACGCTCTCCTATCTCGTGCTGATCACGGCCATCCTCTGGGTGGTGCTCGCCAAGCCGCCGATCGATTCCAACCAGTTCGCGACAGAACTGTTCACGCCCGGCGGGCTCGGTCACTTCTTCGCCGACACCAGAATTCCGATGCCATGATCGAACACCAGCTTGCCGCCATGCCAGCCCGCGAAGCCCGCCATCGCCGCGGCGAGCGCCGAGAGGGCGAGCCCGTGCGGCAGGACGGATTGTGGATAGTCCAGCCGCAGGCCCCAGTTCGCCCCGGACATGGCGACCAGCGTCATGGCCGCGATGGCATGCGACCAGCTGGCCTCCCGCGCGCGGATGCCCCGCACCAGCAGCAATTCGCCGGTGCCGGCAAGGCTGGCCGCAATGCCGGTCCAGAAGGTGACGCCGGCCGACCACACGCCGGCCCGCAGCCAGAAATCATCCCCCGACCACCAGTAGACGACATCGATGCCCAGGGTCGCGATGACGAAGGCCACCGGAAAATGGACCATCATCACATGGATCGGGTGGCCGACCAGCGCGACGGCCGAGCCGGTGTCGAGTTCCAGCAGTTCGAGCATGACGGGGCTCTTGCGCGGCGCGGCGCGCTTTTTCCGGTTCCTTGCCATGCCGCCCGCTCCCCTGACCCAAGGCCGATCATTCCGAGCGATCATAACCCGCGGCGCCCGCCCGTCCATGTCCGGATCCGGATGCTGATCCCCCTCGCGATGGGGGGAATGCTGGCCGGCTGCACCGGCCCGCTGTCCACGCTCGCCCCCGCCGGTCCGACGGCCGGGTCCATCGCCAGCCTGTGGTGGGTCATGCTGGCCGGTGCCACCGCGCTGTTCGCGCTGGTCATGGGGCTGTTCGCCCTGGTGATGCTGCGCCCCGACTGGGCGCGCCGGATATCGCCCGGGCGCTGGATCGTGCTGGGCGGCCTGGTCCTGCCGGCGATCGTGCTGACGCCGCTTCTCGTCTTCGCGCTGCTGACCGGCGAGCGGCTGCTCCCGCGCCTCGCGGCCGACCCGATGCGGATCGAGGCGGAGGCGCGGCAGTGGGAATGGACCTTCCGCTATCCCGCCGCCGGCGGCGCCGAAACCCGGGGCGTGCTGCATTTGCCGGCCGGCACGCCGGTGGATGTGGTCGTGACCAGCACGGATGTCATCCACGCCTTCTGGATACCCCGGCTGGCCGGCAAGATCGACGCCGTGCCCGGCCATGCCAATGTGCTGCGCATCGAGGCCGACCGGCCCGGCACCTATCAGGGCCTGTGCAACGAGTTCTGCGGCGTGGGCCATACCGGCATGCGCTTCGACGTGATCGTTCATCCGGCAGTGGAGTTCCCGGCCTCCCTCGCCGCGGCCGCCGCCGGGAAGGTGCAGCCATGAGTTCCTCACAGGATGACACCGCGACGTCCGGCGCCTCGCAGCCCGCCGCCTCGGCCGGCGCGGCGCTGAGCCTGCACCGCCAGCTCACCGAGATCTGGAAGACCGGCCCCGGATGGCAGCGGCTGGCGGCGGTGAACCATTCGGTGCTCGGCATCCGCTTCATGGTGACCGCGCTGGTCTTCTTCGGCATTGGCGGCGTGCTCGGCATGCTGACGCGCGTCCAACTGGCGACGCCGATGGCGACCTTCATGGAGCCGGGGACCTATAATCAGGTCTTCACCATGCATGGCTCGATCATGCTGTTCCTGTTCGCCATTCCGATGCTGGAGGGAATCGCGGTCTATCTCACGCCGAAAATCCTCGGCACGCGCGACTTCGCCTTTCCGCGCCTCACGGCCTATGGCTACTGGTGCTACCTGTTCGGTGGCACCATCCTCACCGTCTCGCTGCTGGCCGGCGTGGCGCCCGACAGCGGCTGGTTCATGTACACGCCGCTCTCGTCCAACGTGTACACGCCCGGCATCAATGCCGATGTCTGGCTGCTCGGGGTCACCTTCGTCGAGATATCGGCGCTGACGCTGGCGGTGGAGATCGTCGTCTCCATCCTCACCATGCGCGCGCCGGGCATGTCGCTGGACCGGATGCCGATCTTCGGCTGGTACATGCTCGTCACCGCGCTGATGATGATCCTCGCCTTCCCACCGCTGATCCTCGGCTCGATCCTGCTGGAGAGCGAGCGGGCCTTCGGCCTTCCGTTCTTCGATCCGACGCGCGGAGGCGACCCGCTCTTGTGGCAGCACCTGTTCTGGCTGTTCGGCCACCCGGACGTCTACATCATCTTCCTGCCGATGGCCGGGCTGCTCTCCACCATGATCCCGGTGCTCGCCGGCACGGTTCTGGTCGGCTACCGCGCCATCGTGGTGGCGATCATCGGCCTCGCCTTCGCCAGCTTCGGCATCTGGGTGCACCACATGTTCACGGTGGGCATTCCCCATCTGGCGCTGGCCTTCTTCTCCACCGGATCGGCGATTGTCGCGGTGCCGACGGCAGTGCAGATCTTCGCCTGGCTGGCCACGCTGGCGCAGGGCAAGCCGCGCTGGAACGTGCCGATGCTCTATGTCTTCGGCTTCTTCTCCACCTTCGTGATGGGCGGGCTCACCGGGGTGATGCTCGCCATCGTGCCGTTCGACTGGCAGGCGCACGACACCTATTTCGTCGTCGCGCATTTCCATTACGTGATCGCCGGCTCGGTCGCCTTCCCGCTGTTCGGAGCGCTGTATTACTGGCTGCCGCTGCTCACCGGGCGGGTGGCGGTCTACCGGCTGTCGGTGCCGGCCTTCTGGCTGATCTTCGTCGGCTTCAACATGACCTTCTTCCTGATGCATCTGGTCGGCCTGCTCGGCATGCCCCGGCGCATCTACACCTACCCGGACGTCGAGAGCTGGACCTGGCTCAACCTCCTCTCCTCGGTGGGCGGCTTCATCATGACCATCGGCTTCGCGCTGGCGGTGATCGACCTCCTCGCGCAGATCCGCTTCGGCCGCCGGGTGCGCCGCGATCCCTGGAAGGCGGCGACGCTGGAATGGGCGATGCCGATTCCACCCGCGCCCTATGGCTTTGCCTCGCTGCCGCATGTCGAGACCCGCGCCGACCGCCTGGCGGTGGGCGAGATCGCCCCGGCGCTGGCGCGCGGCGAGGGTTATCTCGGCTTCACCCGCCATGGCTGGCAGGAGACGCTGGGCGTGCACATGACGACCGGTGCGCCGGAACAGCTCATCGTGCTGCCGCGCGCGACCTACCTCCCGCTGTGGACGGCGCTCGCCACGGCGGCGGCCGTGCTGT
Source organism: Ancylobacter tetraedralis (assembly GCF_014195655.1). Classification (GTDB taxonomy): domain Bacteria; phylum Pseudomonadota; class Alphaproteobacteria; order Rhizobiales; family Xanthobacteraceae; genus Ancylobacter; species Ancylobacter tetraedralis. Next base: position 189,258 of record NZ_JACICD010000006.1, on the reverse strand, counting down.
CCATGCTGGCCAAGCTCTATTGGCTGACCGCCCTCATGGCGGCGGTGACGATCGCCCTGTTCGTCTTCGCCGCCCGCATGGCGGGGTTCGATCGGGATTACGGGCGGATGCCGGTCGGCCGGGGCGTGAGCCTGCCGGTGCACACGGAAGTCGTCCATCCGCCGGCCTGGTGGGCGCTGGTGTTCACGCTGGTGGCCGATGCCACGCTGTTCACCTCGCTGGTGTTCGGGCTGCTGTTTCTCTGGATCTCCGCGCCCAACTGGCCACCCAATGGGGTGCCCGATACCGATCTCGCGCTGGCGCTGGCCGCCATGGCCGCGCTCGGCATCTCGGCGCTGTTCGCCCGCGCCGCCCTGCGTGCGCTCGTCGGCAGGCGCACGCCGCGTCTGTGGATGGGGCTGGCGACCCTCGCGCTGCTGGCGGCAATCGGCCTTGCGGTGGTGCTGATCGCCGGCATCGTTCCGCACCCGAGCGCGCATGCGCTGGGCGCGACGGCGGCGGCCTTGCTGACCTTCGTGGTCGTTCACGCCGGAATCGGGCTGCTCTTCCTGCTCACCGCCACCCTGCGGCTGGCCTCCGGCCATGCCTCTCCCCGGCGCGCGATCGACCTGCGCCTGGCCCGGCTGTGGATCGACTACACCGCGATCACCGGCGCGGTGGCGATCGGCCTCGTGCTGGCGCTGCCGGCGCTGGTGACGATGCTGGGGATGCGGCCGTGACGACAGGATCTTCGCGCGAGACATATGCCGAGGGCAAAACGCCTGTGGGGGGCGAGACGGGAACCCGCCGCGCGCCGGCCCGCCAGATCCTGTGGCTGGCGCCGGGCTTCTGCCTCTGGTTCAGCGCTCTGGTGGTCGTCTACGTGCTCCATACCATGGGGTGCGCCTTCGGCTGGAGCGCCGGTACCATCCGCCTCAGCCTTGCCGCCGCGCTTGTCGCCCATATCGCGGCGATCGCGGTTCTGTGGCGCGTGCAGGCCCTGCGCGGGCCGAACCCGGCCTTCGGCCATACCGGCGTCTTCCTGCACTGGGTCATCATCGGCACGCTGGTCTCCGCGCTGGCGAAGATCGTGCTTACCCTCGGGCCGACGCTGTTCCTGAGCGCGTGCACCTGAAGGCGCGCGATGGCTGTTTATTCGTTCACTTGTTCCGGAGCCCGCACCATGCGTTCCCCCGCACTCGCCCTGGCCCTTGGCCTCGCGCTGTCGCCGCCGGGAGCCTTGACGACCGCCCATGCCGCCGCCGCTGCCGCGGCCGCCAGCGACGTTGCGGGGCCGGCCACGCTGCCGCCGATCCCGCCGCCGATCCCGCAACCTTGGAGCGCGCGGGGCAACGAGCCGAGCTGGGTGCTCAACCTCGAGGCCGGCAGGATGATCTACCGCACGATGGAGGAGACCCTCGAGGCTCCCCTGCCGGCGCCCGAAATGCAGGACGGCGCCTGGGTCTATCGCGCGCCGCAGGGGCCGTTGACCCTCACCGTCGCGCGAAAGATCTGTCGTGACACCATGACGGGGATGCCCAGCCCGATGAGCGTACAGGTCCAGACCGCCGCCGCACGCGTGACCGGGTGCGGGGGCAACCCGTCCGAACTGCTCGCCGGCGGCGAATGGCGGGTGACGGCGATCGGCGATGCGCCGGTGCCGCCCGATGTGATGGTGAGCCTGGATTTCGACACCGTCGCGGGTCAGGTCTCCGGGTCCTCGGGATGCAACCGCTATTTCGGCGCCTTCACCCTGAGCGGCGAGGGGGTGCGCTTCACGCCGGGAATGGCGGCCTCGAGGATGGCGTGCGAGGAGGCCCAGACTGCCATCGAGCGGACATTTCTGTCCACGCTGGCAAAGGTGCAGCGGTTCGATATCGACCCCGACGGCTCGCTGCGGCTGATCGCCGACGACCGGACGGCGATCAGCGCCGCCCGCGTCGGCAGGTAGTTGCGCGTCGGCCCTGGGGGGGGCACGCCGCTATCCGCCGCGCTGGAGACGACAGGCGACCGCCCGCCATGGGGACGTTTCGTCCGGGCGGGCCGTCGCATGGCACCGAACCGGGCGCGACCGCGGCCGGCATGGGGCTGCTGCCACGGCCGCGCGTCTGTCAGTCTTCCGCCGCCAGTTCCGCGCGTGCCGCGGCGAGTTGCTGCTGCAGTAGCTCGGGGGCGACGGGATAGGCAAGGTCCAGCTTGTCGATTGCCTCGACGATGGCCGCGGCGACGATGAGGCGGGTGAACCATTTATTGTCCGCCGGCACCACATACCACGGTGCCGCCTTGGAGGCCGTGGCCCGGATGGCCTCCTCGTAGGCGTGCATGTAATCGTCCCAGTAGCGGCGTTCGGCAATGTCGGAGGGAGAGAATTTCCAGTTCTTCTCCGGGTTGTCGAGCCGCTCCAGGAAGCGCTTCTTCTGCTCGGTGGGCGACAGGTTGAGGAAGAACTTGAGGACGAGAACGCCCTGCCGCGTCCAGTAATCCTCGAAACGGGCAATATCGGCCAGTCGCTCGTCCCAGAGGCGCTTGCCGACGAATTCGGGCGGCAGCTTCTGCTTTTCCAGCAGAGCCTCGTGCACGCGCACGACGAGCGTTTCCTCGTAATAGGAGCGGTTGAAGATGCCGATCCGCCCGCGCGCCGGGACATGCGCCGCGTAGCGCCACATGAAATCATGCGAGAGTTCTTCGTCCGAGGGCTGCTTGAACGAGACGACGTCGCAGCCCTGCGGATTGATCCGCGACATGACGTGCTTGATCGTGCTGTCCTTGCCGGCCGCGTCCATGGCCTGGAACAGGATCAGCACCGAGCGATTGCCCTGCGCGTAGAGCATCTCCTGCTCCTTCGCGAGCCACTCGGAGCCGCTCGCCAGCAACTCGGCGGCCTCCGACTTGTCCATCTTGAGGCCCAGGGTTTCGCCGGGATCGTGATCCTTGAGGCGAAAGTCCGCGCCCTTGGTGATGCGAAACGGATCGACGTATCGGGTAATGTTCTTGCCAATATCACCACGCAGCATGCCATCTGTCCTCCCAGTGTCGTCAGACAAGTTCGCATATGGCTGACGACTATTCTCGGCTCTTCGTCATCATTCGGTTCAATTCCTCTCGGGGGAATCTTCCTCGGAACGGTATCCAAACGCCTCTCACCGAGGCGCCGTTCCGGATCCGCACGCGCCGGACGGCCCTTTCCAAAAAGGAATGTCCGCCGAGGCGGAACATACCAATGGAAGATTATCTTCCGCGCGCCGGCTCGGTAGGTCTGTCACGGCCCGTTACGCATCTTCCGTAAATCGGTCAAGGAACAGGAGATCTTCCGATGAGTGATCTGAAGCAGCCGATCGTCGGCACCCGTGGCGCGGACATTGCCGGCCCGCGCAACCTCGAGATCGAGGCGCAGAATCCCGATATCCTCATTCCGCCGGCTACCGACCATGGCGGGCTGCCGAACCTCAAATTCCCCTTCTCCATGGCACATAACCGTCTGGAGGACGGTGGATGGGCGCGCGAGGTGACGATCCGCGAACTCGGAGCGCTGAAGGAACTCGCCACCGTCAACATGCGGCTCGGGCCCGGCGTGGTGCGCGAACTGCACTGGCACAAGGAAGCCGAATGGGCCTATGTCCTGAAGGGCCGCGTGCGCTTCTACCTCGTCGACGAGAACCGCCAGACGCTGGTCGAAGACCTCGGCCCGGGCGACCTCTGGCTGGCCCCGGCCGGCTTTCCCCATGCGATCCAGGGGCTTGAGGAGGGCACGGAATTCCTGCTCGTCTTCAATGACGGCAATTTCTCCGAGAACCAGACCCTGCTGATCACCGAATTGTTCGCCCATACTCCGCGCGAGGTGCTGGCCAAGAATTTCGGCGTGCCCGAGAGCGCGTTCGACGGCATTCCGGCGGAGGAAAAGTACATTTTCCGCCTGCCCGTTCCCGGCCCCATCGAAGAGGCGCGCCGGCAGCTCGGCGCGGCGTCGATGACGGACAAATATGTGTTCCGCGCCTCGCAGGTGCCGGCAAACAAATTCCCCGGCGGTTCGACCAAAGTCATCGATTCGAAGACCTTCGGCGTCACCAACATGGCAGCGCTGTTCATCGAGCTGGAGCCGGGCGGCATGCGCGAGATCCACTGGCATCCGGATGCCGATGAAATTCAGTATTACGTCTCCGGAAAGGCGCGGATGACCGTGTTCGATGCGGTCAACAATGCGCGAACCTTCGACTATGTGGCCGGTGATGTCGGTTATGTCCCGAAGACGCTGGCGCATTACATCGAGAATATCGGCGACGAGCCGGTTCTGGTGCTGAACGTCTTCAGCAATGGCGTGTACAAGGACGTCTCGCTGAACCAGTGGATGGCGCTCACCCCGCCGGGGATCGTGCAGGGTCACCTCGATGTCGGCGACACGCTGATGAAGGCGCTGCGCCAGAGCCATAGCCCGGTCGTGAAGGGCTGATCCGCCGCGCTCGTCCCATGTGACTCCAAAGCCGGGCGGCCACGCGTCGCCCGGCTTTGCCATGTCTGGCCCTGCCCGACCCCCTGCGCCGTGCGCGGATGACCGCGACACCTGCGCGGGTGCCCGCACGCAGCTGCCGTCTCCCCGCCCCGATCCGTCACCCATCGCCATCCACCACCCCGCCGCGGAAAAATCACCGGGGCGGGAATGGGCGCGTTGACGCGTTCAATAAATCGACATATCGTCCACATATGTTCGTGATTTCTACAACTCATATGTAGATTAAGAATGGCCAAGACCGCCGATAACCGCTTTCCCTACTCGATCGGCCATGTGGCGAAGGTCACGGGCATTCCGGTCTCGACGCTGCGTTCGTGGGAAGGCCAGGGGCTGCTGTCGCCGCAGAAATCCGAGAGCGGCCACCGCTCCTATGGCGAGGCGCATATCGACCGGGTGCGGCGTATCGACCGCATGCGCCGGGTCGACGGGCAGAGCCTGTCGGTCATCCGCCGGCTGCTCGACAGCGAGGAAGAACAGGCGCCCCCCGCCGCGGTGGACGAGGAGGCGGCATCCGTCGTCGCCTTCAACAATCTGGGCGCGCGGGTGCGCAGCCTGCGGCAGGAGGCGGGGCTCTCGCTGCGCGAAGTGTCCGAGCGCACCGACATCGCCACCTCGCATCTGAGCATGTTCGAGCGCGGCGTCGCCTTTCTCTCGCCGGCCCGGCTGAACGCGCTGGCGGAAGTGTTCGGCCGCACGCTGGCGGAACTGCTGGGCGGCACCAAGGGGCGCGATTTTCCGGTGGTCCGCCGCGGCCAGGGCCGCATCGTCGGCTCGTTCGGGCCGGGCGTGGCGATCGAGCAGCTCACCGTCTCCCAGCGCCTGATGGACGCCGAGGTCTGGACGATCGATCCCGACCGCGAGAGCGACGGTTTCTACGCCCATGAGGGCGAGGAACTCATCTACGTGCTGGAAGGCGCGCTCGAACTGGCGCTGGCCGACCGGGACGTCGAGGTGCTGGGTCCCGGCGACGGGGCGTATTTCAACAGCCGCATCGCCCATCGCTGGCGCAATCCCGGCACCGTGCCGGCCAAGGTGCTGTGGATCAACACCGACAGCAGCCGCCTCTCGGCCATGAGCTTCGAGAAGAGCGACCGTCGGCTGGGTCTCGGCGCCGGGCTGGGGGAGGGCGCGCTGAGCCTCGAACTGCCCGAGGGCGCGCGCACCTTCCGGGTGATCGAGACCCATACCGAGGGCCATCCCACCCATATCCTGATCGAGCCGCTGGAAGGGCTCGATGCCGAGACCGTCGCCGGCAAGGCGCGCCAGTTCGCGGAGCGCTACGACGCGCTGCGCCCGATGCTGCTGCACGAGCCGCGCGGCCATTCCGGTGCCTTCGGCCTGGTGCCGGTGGCGTCCACGGCGGCCGATTTCGGCGCCTTCTTCATTTCGTCCTATGGCTATCCCGGCTTCTGCGGCCACGCGGTGATGGGCTATACCGCCGCGCTGCGGGCGCTCGGGCGGCTCTCCCATACCCCCCGCTTCACCATCGAGGTGCCCGACAGCATCCTCACCGTGCAGGTGGGCGTGGAGGGCGACGCCGAGGCGATCGCGCTCGACATGCCCCCTGCCATCGTGGTGGAGCCCGGCCGCGCGGTCGTGCTGGGCGGGCGCACGTTCAACGTCGCCATCGTGCTGTGCGGCGGCTGCTACGCGCTGATCGACGCGGAGGTCGATGGCGTGGCGCTCACGCTTAATGAGATCGAGAACCTGCTCGCCATCGGCGCGGGACTGCGCAGCCAGCTGAACGAGACCCTGCCGCGCCGGCATGGGATGCAGCCGGCCGTCGAGTCTGTGCTGTTCCACGCGCCGGACGAGGCCGGCCTGTCGCGCCAGTTTCTGGCGATCGACCGCCAGAAGTTCGACCGTTCGCCCGGCGTTGCCGGCCTCGCCTGCCTGCTCGCCCTCAACACGGCGCGCGGCACGGCGGCACCCGGCACGCGGCTCGACGCCGTCAGCCTGTTCGGCGGGCGGCTCACCGGCGAGGTTTCCGCCGCCACCCACGGCGCCGGCGGTGCCGTGGCCGTCACCACCCGGATCACCGGACGCGCGCATCTCAAGGGCATGGCCACGCTCATTCAGGAAGCGGGCGACCCCCTGGGCAGCGGCTTCCTGCGATAGGGGGCCGCGCCCCCACGACTTTTCGACCCCCGAACGTCTCGACCCCCCAAGAAACCGACAAACCAGGGAACACCGATGCTCAGCCTCGCAAATGTCCGGCCGCAATCGACGGCCCGCTTCTCGCTCCACCGCCTCGTCATGGCGGTGGCGGCTTTCGTGATCATGGCGCTGTCGAGCTACCAGGCCATGGCCGCCGATCCCAATCTGGTGCTCGACCGCATCCGCAAGAGCGGCGAACTGCGCGTGCCGGTCATGGTGGGCGAGGAGCCCGGCTATATCCGTGATCGCGCGACCGGCGCCTGGGGCGGGTTCTACATGGACTGGGCCAACGACATCGCCACCATTCTCGGCGTGAAGGCGGTTCCGGTGGAAACCACCTGGGGCAACCTTGCCGCCGACTTCCAGGCCAACAAGATCGACATCGCCTTCGGTCTCAATCCCAATCCCAAGCGCGGGCTCGTGGTCGACTATCTCAGCGTCCCGCTGTTCACGGATGCCTGGGCGATCGTCACCAAGCCGGGCTTCACCAAGACCACCTGGAAGGAGCTCAACGACCCGTCGGTGCGCATTGTCGTGCAGAAGGGCGGCACCATGCAGGTCGTGGCGGAAGCGCTCACCCCGAAGGCCACCATCACCCCGGTCGAGGATCGTCCGCTCGGCGTGATGGAACTGCAGTCCGGCCGCGCCGACGTGATGATCGTCGCCATTTTCGACGCCGTCGAGATCGCCAAGCAGATCAAGGGCCAGATCACGCTGCCCACCCCGATGCTGCGCAACCCCGCCACGATCGGCGTGCGCCGCGAGGAGGGCAATGAGGGCTACGAGAACTGGCTGACCAACTGGGTCAACCAGCAGCGCGCCCTCGGCCTTGCCCAGGGCAAGCTGCAGCAGGCCTTCGAGAAGCACGGTATCGACCTGTCCATGCTGCCGCCCGAATTCAGCTTCTGACGCCGACGGCCGGGCGCGACCCCTGACGACGCCGCGCCCGGCTTTTCCTCCCGTCCGATCCAGAAGGTCCCATCACCGTGTTCGACTGGTCAGTTATCACCCAGAATCTCGATCTGCTCGGCTGGGGACTGCTCGTCACCCTGCGCTATACGGTGATTACCTGCCTGTTGGGGCTCGTCATCGGCCTGGTAATCGCGCTGGCCCAACTCTCGCCGCTGCGCGTCACGCGGGTGGCCGGGATGCTGTTCGTCGAATTCTTCCGCAACGTGCCGCTGCTGGTCTGGCTCTTGTGGAGCTACTACGCCCTGCCGATCTTCGCCGGCATCCGGATCAGCCGCGAGGCGGCCGGCATCCTCGCTCTCAGCCTCTATGGCGCGGCCTATTATGCCGAGATCCTGCGGGCCGGCATTCAGGCGCTCGACCATGGGCAGGGGGATGCGGCCAAGGCGCTCGGCATGTCGCCGCTGCAGGCCATGTATCGCATCATCCTGCCGCAGGCCTTCCGCCAGATGATCCCGCCGCTGGCCGGTCAGACCATCATCCAGATGAAGAATACCACGCTTCTGTCGGTCATCACTATTCCGGATCTGCTTTATCAGGCGAGCTACATCTCATCCTTCACGTACCGGCCGATGGAAGTCTACACGGCGGTCGGCATCATTTTCCTGATCATCCTGGTGCCGTCGAACTATCTCGCCCGCCGGCTTGAGCTGCGCAACCACTGAGAAGGGCCCCGCGACATGATCCCCGTTCAGTCCACCGCAGACCCGCTCGTCGAACTCCGCGATATCCGCAAGTGCTTCGGCTCGCACGAGGTGCTCAAGGGCATCGACCTTGACGTGCGCCCGGGCGAGGTGGTGGCGCTGCTCGGCTCCTCCGGCTCGGGCAAGACGACGCTGCTGCGCTGCGTCAATCTGCTCGACCAGCCGAGCTCGGGCCGCATCGCCATTGCCGGCCAGCCGATCTACGACCGTTCGCCGGACGGGCGCGACAATGTCCACCTCAAGGGTCGCGACATCTGGGCGATGCGCAGCCGCGTGGGCATGGTGTTCCAGCAGTTCAACCTGTTTCCGCACATGAGCGTGCTCGCCAATGTGATGGAGGGGCCGCGCACCGTGCTGGGCGAGGACGATCGCACCAACCGGGAGCGGGCGATGGACCTGCTGGCCAAGGTCGGCATGGCCGATTTCGCCGACCGGATGCCGACCCGGCTCTCGGGCGGGCAGAAGCAGCGTGTCTCGATCGCCCGCGCGCTCAACATGCGCCCCGCCATGATGCTGTTCGACGAGCCCACCTCGGCGCTCGATCCCGAGCTGGTCGGCGAGGTGCTGAACACCATGATCACGCTCGCTCGCGAGGGCATGACCATGCTGGTGGTGACGCACGAACTGGGTTTCGCGCTCGAAGTCGCCACGCGGGTCGTGTTCCTCGATCAGGGCGCCATCGCCGCGCAGGGCACGCCGCAGCAAGTGCTGCTCCATCCGGAGAACGAGCGGGTGCGCACCTTCGTGAACCGCTTCCACGCCACGGCCGAGCTCATGCGGCCGCTGCTGTCAACCTGACGCTATGGGCCGGACGAGAGCCGGCCGCGATCCACGCAGGACCGGCCCTGCCGCGCGCGCCTCTCGCGGCGTTCGCGCCACGGCCCGGTTCATCCGCACTTCACGCTTCAACCGCTGAGACGAGACATGACGAAGACCAGTTGGCAGGGCATTCACAGCGTCCTGGTTACCCCCTTCCTGCCCGAGGGCGCGATCGACTTCCCCCGCTTCGAGGCGCTCGCCGAGGCCAACATCGCCAGCGGTGCCGACGGTCTCATCGTGTGCGGTTCGACCGGCGAATTCTACGCCATGAGCGTCGCGGAGCGGGTGAAGCTGTTCGAGGCCACGGTGAAGGTGGCCGCCGGCCGCGTTCCCGTGCTGGCGGGCGTCTCCGACCTGCAGACGGACGTGGTGCTCGAACTGATCAAGGCCGCCGAGACCACGGGATGCGACGGCATCCTCGCGCTGCCGCCGGTCTATGCCAAGCCCGACCTGCGCGAGGCCGAGCATTTCTACCGCCGCCTCTGCGCGGCCACCGGCCTGCCGGTGATGCTCTACAACAGCCCGGCGCGCATCGGCGTCAACATCACGCCCGATCTCGTCGCGCGCCTCGCCGAAGTGCCGAATGTCGTCGCCATCAAGGATTCTTCGGCCGATATCCAGCAGGTGGCCGAGCTGTGCCAGAAGGTGAAGGGCGAGCTGGCGGTGTTCGTCGGCTATGAGACGATGATCCGCTCCTCCCTGCCGCACGGTGTGGTCGGCGTGGTCGCCATGGCGCACCAGCTCTCCGGCCGCCTCGTGCGCCGCTATTTCGACGCCTGCGCGAGCGGCGATGGCGCCACGGCGGATGCTCTGGAGCCGGCTCTGTTCGCCATCTATCGCTGCTTCAAGACCGGCAGCTTCTATGCCGGCATCAAGGCGACGATGAACAGCCTCGGCCAGCCGGTCGGACTGCCGCGCGAGCCGCTGCTGCCCTTCACCGACGCCCAGATGGCCAGCGTGGCGAAGATCCTCACGGACGCCGACGTCGCCGCCACCATCCAGAAGGTTGCGTGAACCATGCGTTCCACCCGTATCATCCAGGGCATCGATTCCCACACCGCCGGCTGCCCGCTGCGCCTCATCACCTCCGGCTTCGGCCCCATCCGCGGCAAGACCATGGTGGAGAAGCGCGCGGACCTGATGAGCCGCGACTGGCTGCGCCAGCTCGTGCTGTTCGAGCCGCGCGGCTCGTTCAACATGCCGGCCGCCGTGCTCACCGAGGCCTGCTCGCCGGATGCCGATATCGGCATGCTCATTCTTGAGCCCGATACCTATCCGCCCATGTGCGGCCATTGCGCCATGGCGGTCGCCACCATTGCGGTGGAAGCCGGCTACATCACCGCGCAGGAAGGCGAGACGCTGGTGCGCCTCGACACGCCGGCCGGCGTGGTGCCGGCGCGGGTGAAGGTGGAGAACGGCCGCGCCGTCTCCGTCACGCTGGAGATGCCGCTCAGCTTCCTCTACCAGCGCGACGTGATGGTGGAGACCAAGAGCTTCGGCAAGGTGCGCGCCGACATCGCCTTCGGCGGCGATTTCTACCTGATCGTCAAGGGCTCGGACCTCGGTCTCGACCTCACCACCGACAATGCCTGGGCGCTGGTGAGCGCGGCCGCCGAGCTGCGCGCGGGGCTCAAGGACATTCCCGTCCAGCACCCCACGCTCGCGCATGTGAACGAGATCTACCAGATCGAGATCATCGGCGAGGGAGACGGCGTGCGCTTCGACGGCAAGAATGTCGTGGTCTGCCCGCCGACCGTGATCGACCGCTCGCCCTGCGGCACCGGCACCGCCTCGCGCATGGCGATGCTGCACGGCAAGGGCGAATTGGCGGTGGGCGACACGTTCCGCCATGCCGGCATTCTCGACACGGTGTTCACCGGCGAGATCCATGGCGAGGCCTCCGTCGGCGACCTGCCGGCGATCCGCTGCACCGTCACCGGCTCGGCCTACCTCACCGGCAGCTTCAACTTCTTCCTCGATCCCCACGACCCGTTCCAGCAGGGCTTCCGCCTTACCGGCGTCTGAGGATCCGCGTTCAGGAGAGGGCAACATGTCCCATGATTTCGACCCGAACGGCGTTGCCGCCATCACCGATCACCTGATCGGCGGGCGGCGCGTCGCTGGCGACGGCGCGGCCATCGCGCTGGTGCGTCCCTCGGACGGGGCGCCGATCGGCACCATCCGCGCGGGCGATGCGGCGCTGGTGGACGAGGCGGTGCGCCTCGCCGCCGCTACCCGCACCGCCTCCGGCTGGGCCGGCGCCACGCCGACCGAGCGGGCGCGGGTGTTGAAGGCGTGGGCCGACCTCATCGACGCACGACGCCTCGACCTCGCCCGACTGGAAGCGGCGACCACGACCCGGCCGATCGCCGACGTGGTGACCCGCGACCTCGTGCGGGCGGCGGGCGCCGTGCGCTATTTCGCCGAATGGGCCGACAAGATCGAGGGCACGCTGGTGGCCGGCGCCAATAGCGGCACCACCTTCCTCACGCCCGAGCCCTATGGCGTCATCGCCTCCATCGCGCCGTTCAACTTCCCGGCGATCAACGCCATCTGGAAGTCGGCCCCGGCGCTGGTGACGGGCAATGCCGTGGTGCTGAAGCCCTCCGAACTCACCCCGTCCTCGGCGGTGATGATCGCGGAACTGGCGATCGAGGCGGGCCTTCCGGCCGGCCTGTTCAACGTGGTGCAGGGCGCCGGCGAGACCGGTTCAGTGCTGGTGCGCCATCCCTTGATCGGAAAGATCACCTTCACCGGCTCCTCCGCCACCGGCGCGCGGGTGATGGCGGATGCCGCCATGACCGGCACCAAGCCGCTGACGCTGGAACTGGGCGGCAAGACGCCCCAATTGGTGATGGACGACGCGCACGACCTTGATGCGCTCGCCGCCACCATCGCCGGCGGCTTCCTCGCCAATGCCGGGCAGGTCTGCACGGCCGGCACGCGGCTCATCGCGCCGCGCCGGATCTTCGACGACCTGACCGAGCGCGTGGTGGCACTGGCGCAGGCCCGCGTGCCGGGCCCCACCTGGGACAGCCGCGCGACGCTGCCGCCGATCATCAGCGAAAAGCAGGCGGCGCGGATCGACCGCATGGTCGAGCAGACGGTTGCCGATGGAGCGCGGGTGCTGACGGGCGGCTCGCGCTATGCCGGGATCAACCGCGGCGCCTATTTCGAGCCGACCGTGCTGGCCGGCGTGCCCGACAGTTCCGTCGGATTCCGCGAGGAGTTCTTCGGCCCGGTCCTGTCGGTCTATGCCTATGATGACGAGGACGAGGCCATCGCCATGGCCAACCATCCCAGCTACGCGCTGGCCGCCAGCGTCTACACCGCCAGCGCCGCCAAGGCGATGACGCTGCCCTCCCGCCTCTCTGCCGGCACGGTGTGGGTGAACGGCCATGGCCGCCAGCCCGATTTCGCCACCCCGCAGGGCGGCTTTGCCGGCTCGGGTTTCGGCAAGGAGATGGGGCGCGCCGGGCTTGAGGGCTTCCTGCGCTTCAAGACCGTCTGGCATAATCACGGCTGACCTGAAAAAATGTCCCAGCATTCCTTTGACTATATCGTCGTCGGCGGCGGCGCGGCCGGTGCCGTGCTGGCCAGCCGGCTGTCCGAGGCGTCCAACCTCAAGGTGGCGCTGATCGAGGCCGGCAAGGACACGCCGCCCGGCGCCGAGCCGGCCGATACGCTCGATGCCTATCCCATCGTCGCCTATTTCAACCGTTTCTATCACTGGCAGAACCTGAAGGTTCACCTCTCCGACCCGCAGCCGGGCGCGGAAGGGCGGCGCTATGAGCAGGCGCGGGTGATGGGCGGGGGCACCTCCATCAACGGCCAGTTCGCCTTTCGCGGCGTGCCGTGGGACTATGACCACTGGCGCGCGGACGGCGCCGAAGGCTGGGGCTGGGACGACGTCCTGCCCTATTTCCGCAAGCTGGAGACCGACCTCGATTTCGGCGACAGCCAGCTGCACGGCAGCCACGGCCCGCTGCCGGTGCGCCGCATCGCGGAAAAAGACTGGTCGCCCTTCGCCAAGACGGTCGCGAAGGTGCTGGACAAGCAGGGCGTGCGCAACATCGCCGACCATAATGGCGTGTTCGACGACGGCTATTTCCCGATGACCATCAACAATGTCGATGGCCAGCGCGTCTCCACCGCCCGCGCCTACCTTACCCGTGAGGTGCGGGCGCGGCCGAACCTCACCATCCTCGCCGAGACCGAGCTCACCGAACTGCTGTTCGAGGGCCACCGCGTGGTCGGGCTGGAGGCGGTGGGCCCGCGCGGGCCGATGACATTGAGGGCGCGCGAGGTGATCCTCTCCACCGGCGCCCTGCAGACCCCGGCACAGCTGATGCGCGCGGGCATCGGCCCGGCCGAGCATCTCAAGGAGTTCGGCATCGCCGTGCGGTCCGACCGGCCGGGTGTCGGGCAGAACCTGCAGGACCACCCGATGGTGGCCTTCGCCGCCTATCTGCCCAAATCCGCCCGCCTGCCGGCCAGCCAGCGCCGGCATATCCAGATGGGCTATCGCTACACCTCCGGCCTGCCGGAGACGACGCCGGGCGACATGTTCGTGCTGCCCTCCAACCGCGCGGCCTGGCATCCGCTCGGCCGGCGGCTCGCCTCCATCATCGTCTGCGTCAACCGGCCCTATTCCACCGGCGAGGTGCGCCTGGCCGGTGCGTCGCCCGAGACGGCGCCGTTCGTCAATTTCCGCCAGCTGTCGGACGAGCGTGACCTCGCGCGGCTGGAGGACGGCATGCACCGGCTGTGGCGCGTGGTGAACGATCCGGCGATGGATGGGGTGATCGAGAACATCTTCCCCGCCACCTTCTCCGAGCGCGTGCGCAAGCTGGGCGCGGTCAGCCGCGCCAACTGGTTCATGACGCTGATGGCCGCCGGCATCATGGGTACCGGCCCGCTGTCGCGCAAACTGATGATCGAGAAAATCATCACCCCCGGCCTGAAGGCGGGCGAGATGATGGGTGACCGCGAGCAGTTGCGCGCGTGGATCCGCGAGAATGCCTGCGGCAGCTGGCACGCCTCCGGCACCTGCCGGATCGGCCGTCCTGACGACCGGCGCGCCGTGGTGGACAGCCATGCGCGCGTCATCGGCGTCGAGGGGCTGCGCGTGGTCGATGCCTCGATCATGCCCTCGGTCATCAGCGGCAACACCATGCTCACCACCGTGATGGCTGGCGAGAAGATCGCCGATGCCATCAAGGCCGGGCAGTGAGGGAGAACACGGCCATGGCCGAACGGCGCTGGATCGCCACCATTGACAGCCATACGGCGGGCCACCCGACCCGCGTCGTCACCGGCGGCGTGCCGGTGCTGCACGGCGACAGCGTGGCGGTGCGGCGGGACGACTTTCGCGCCCGCTTCGATCCGCTGCGTACCTTCCTGCTGCATGAGCCGCGCGGCCATGCGGCGATGGTCGGCGTGATCCTGACCGAGAGCCGGGTCGCCGATTTCGGCGCCTTCTTCCTCGGCAGCTACAAATATCTCGAAATGTGCGGCCACGCGACGATCGGCCTGGCCGTCACGCTGGATCATATGGGCCTGATCGGTCCGTCCGATGCGCCGGAGAGCACCTTCACGCTGGAGGTGCCGGCCGGCATCGTCACCGTGCACGTCACCCGCCGGGGCGGTACGGTGGCGGCGGTGACCTTCGAGAACGTGCCGGCCCGCGTGGTCGCGACCGATGTCGCGGTGTCGGCGGGCGGGCTCACCGTGTCGGCGGATGTCGTCTGGGGCGGCAACTGGTACGGGCTGGTGCCGGCCGAGGCCGCCGGCATCGTGCTGGAACCGCGCGGCGTCTCCCATGCCATGGCGATCGGGGCGGCGCTGAAGGCGCGGCTCAACGCAAGGATCGTGGCCGGCGAGGTGCCGGGCGCGATGGAGCCGATCGACAGCATCCTGTTCCACGCGACACAGCAGGACGAGGACGGGCTCGTCAGCCGGCAGCTCGTGGTGCTGGAGGCCAACAAGTTCGACCGCTCGCCCTGCGGCACCGGCTCTTCCGCCCGGCTGGCCCAGCTGGTGGCGCGCGGCGCGATCATGACGGGCCAGACCATCCGCACGCGCAACATCCTCGATGTCGATTTCACCGCCACGGCGATGGCGATCGAGGGGCGCAGCGACGCCATCCGCCCGCACATCGTGGGCCTCGCCCACATCACCGGCGAGCACCGCTTCGTGCTTGCCGCCGGCGATCCCTTGCCCGACGGCTTCCTCTGCCGCTGACGACCCGTAAACGGCCCTCTCCGAGGGGCCTTCAGGAGATGACGATGAGCGTATCCGCGCTTTACGACGAGAAGATCGAACTGCTGATCGACGGCGAATGGTGCCAGGGCTCCGACGGCGCCAGCGAAGTGCTGGAAAATCCGGCCACCGGCGAAGCGCTCGCCACCGTGCCGCACGCCTCCGACGCCGATCTCGCCCGCGCCCTCGAGGCCGCCCAGCGCGGCTTCAAGGTGTGGAAGTCGATGACCGCGCAGGCGCGTTACGTCATTATGATGAAGGCGGCGGAGCTGATCGAGGCGCGCAAGCAGCAGATCGGGCGCATTCTCACGCTGGAGAACGGCAAGCCGCTCGCCGAGGCGGTGCCGGAAGTGCAGTTCGCGGCCGATGCCACGCGCTGGTATGCCGAGGAAGGCAAGCGCGCCTATGGCCGCGTGGTGCCCGCCCGCATGCCCAATGTGCGCCAGCTCGTGCTGAAGGAGCCGGTCGGCCCGGTCGCGGCCTTCGCGGCTTGGAATTTCCCGGCATCCAACGTGATCCGCAAGATTTCCGGCGCGCTCGGCGCGGGTTGCTCGATCATCATCAAGCCGGCCGAGGAAACCCCCGGCACGGCGGTGGCGATGGCCCGCTGCTTCCAGGAGGCGGGGCTGCCGGCGGGCGTGCTCAATGTCGTGTTCGGCGTGCCCGCGCATGTCAGCGAGGTGCTGCTCGCCTCGCCGATCCCGAAGGCGGTGACGCTGACCGGCTCGACCGCCGTGGGCAAGGTACTGCAGGGCCTCGCCGCGCGCACGCTCAAGCGCTGCACGATGGAGCTGGGCGGCCATGCGCCGGTCATCGTCCATGGCGACGCCGATCTCGATCTGGCCACGCGGACCCTGGTCGCCTTCAAGTTCCGCAATGCCGGGCAGGTCTGCACCTCGCCGACGCGGTTCTTCGTGCACGAAGCGCTCTACCAGCCCTTCGTCGAGCGCTTCGTCGAGCTTGCCTCGGTGCTCAAGGTGGGCAACGGCCTGGAGCCCGGCATCCAGATGGGCCCGATGATCGCCCGCCGCCGGCTGGCGGTGATGGAGGAACTGGTCGGCGATGCCGTGGCCAAGGGTGCCGAATTGAAGCTCGGCGGCCGTCGCATCGGCAATCAGGGGCATTTCTTCACCCCGACCGTGCTGGCCGACGTGCCGGAGACGGCGGCGATTATGTCGAGCGAGCCGTTCGGCCCGATCGCGCCGATCACCCCGTTCGCCGATTTCGACGACGTCATCGCCCGGGCGAACGCGCTGCCCTACGGGCTGGCCTCCTTCGTCTTCACCCGCTCCGGCGCGCTTGCCGCCCGGACCGAGGAAGCGCTCGACGCCGGTCTCGTGGGCGTCAACCACATGGCGGTCTCCACGCCGGAGACGCCGTTCGGCGGGGTCAATGAATCCGGCTACGGCTCGGAAAGCGGCATTGAGGGGCTCGACGCCTTCCTGCGCACCAAGTTCGTCACCGAACTCGCCGCGCTCTGAGCGCAAACGACACGCAGGCGCACACCACCGGTGCGCGCCTGCGATCTGCCGCTGTTCAGCGCAGGCGGGCGACGATGCTCTTGGTGCGGCAATAGCTGCGCAGGCCTTCCATGCCCTTCTCCCGGCCAAAGCCGGATTTGCGGTTGCCGCCGAACGGGACTTCGATGCCGCCGGCGAAATACTCGTTGATGTAGACCTGCCCCGCGTCGACCCGCCGGGCGAAGCGCTGCGCCTTGTCGAAACTGGCCGTGTAGATGCCGGCCACCAGCGCGAACTCGGTGGCGTTGGCGACATGGATGGCTTCATCGAGGTCGCCGACGATCTGAACCGCCAGCACCGGGCCGAAAATCTCCTCGGTCACGATCGGATCGTCGAGGCCGCGCGCCAAAACGATGGTGGGCGCGAAGAACCAGCCGCCTTCCGCCCCGGCCGGATGAACGATGCCGCCGCCGGCGAGGATCCCGTTGCCGGCCGCCTCGGCGCGCCGCACATGGGCGTCGATGCGCTCAAGTTGCAGGGCGGAGTTGACCGGGCCGACATCGACGGCGTCGAGCCCATGGCCCAGCCGCAGCTTCTCGACCCGGGCAACGAGCCGCGCCAGGAATTCATCGGCGATCGGCCGCTCCAGCACGAGGCGCGAGCCGGCCGAGCAGATCTGCCCGGCATTCTCGTAGATCGCCTCCAGCACGCCCTCCAGCGCGATGTCGAGATCGGCATCGGCCAGCACCACCAGCGGCGACTTGCCGCCGAGTTCCAGCACCAGCCGGGTGACGTTTTCCGCCGCCGCCTGCATCACGCGGATACCGGTCGGCACCGAGCCGGTGAAGGTGATGTGATGGATGCCGGGATGGGCGACGAGCGGCGCGCCGGCCCGCGCGCCGGTGCCGGTGACAACGTTCAGCGCGCCGTCCGGCAGTCCCGCGCGGGTGGCGAGTTCGGCCAGCATCAGCGCGGTGAAGGGGGTCTGCTCGGCCGGCTTGGCGACGATCGCGCAGCCGGCCGCCAGCGCCGGGGCGATGCCGCGCGCGGCGGTGGAGAGCGGGTAGTTCCACGGGATGACCTGCGCGCACACGCCGACCGGCTCGTCGAGGGTGAAACCCAGATAATTCCGGCCCAGCGGCAGGCTGGCGCCCTCCAGCTTGTCGGCAGCGCCGGCATAATATTCGAAGGCGCGGATGACGCCGCGCACATCGCCCTGCGCCTCGCTCAGCCGCTTGCCGCTGTCGAGACACTCCACCAGCGCGAAGCGGTCCGCCTCGGCACGCAGGAGGCTGGCCATGCGCTGGAGCACGCGGCCGCGCTCGGCGGGGGAGGCGTCGCCCCACGCCCCGGTGAAGGCGGCGCGGGCCGCGGTGACGGCGCGGTCCACGTCCTCGGCGTCGCCATTGGCGAAGGCGGCGAAGGGCGCGCCGCGGCCGGGATCGGCGCTGTCCATGCGGGCGCCGCTGGCCGGCGGGGTCCAGCGGCCGGCGATGAAATGATCGCGCGGCAGACCGGTGAGCGTGCCGGTGGCGCGGATCTCGGCCATGCCCTCGGCGAGGGTGGGGGCGGCGAGGGTGGGGTTGGCCAGGGAGGCGCTCATGCCTCCACCTCGCTCACCTGATAGGTGGCGGCTTCCAGCCAGGCGGGTTCGATCTCCATCCCCCAGCCGGGCCCGGCGGGGATCTCGACCTTGCCGTCCCTGGCCTGCAAGGGGTTGCGCAGCACGCCCGCTTCCCAGGGGTAGTAGTCCGCGCCCTCGATGGAGAATTCGACATAGGGGCCGGCATTGGCCAACGCGCCCATGATGTGCAGGGTGAAGCACGTCACCATGAGCTGGTTGGCGGAATGCGGCGTCACCTGGATGCCGGCCTCGGCCGCCATCTGCGCCACCTTCAGGAAGCGCTCGACGCCCCCGACATAGCTCACGTCCGGCTGCACCACGTCGACCACGCGGTTCTCGATCATGTAGCGCCACAGCATCAGGTCGCAATCCTGCTCGCCGCCGGTCACGTCGAGGTCGAGCGCGGCGGTCACCTCCCGCGTCCAGTGGTGCTCCCAATAGGGGCAGGGCTCCTCGAAATGGACGACGCCGTGATCCTGCAAAAAGCGGCCGACCGCGATCGCCTTGCCCGGCGAATACGCGCTGTTGCCGTCCACCAGCAGCCGCGCCTCGTCGCCCAGCGCCTTGCGCACCATCGGCACGATCGCCTCGGTGCGGCCCGGCCATTCGTCGAGGTCGTGGCCGCATTCCCGGCCGACGCGGAACTTGAAGGCGGTGTAGCCACACTCGCCCTGCAGGCGCTTCAGCCGCTCGGCCTCGGCCTCGGGGGTGATCTCGCCGCGCTTCATGCTGGAGGCATAGACCGGGAAGGGGCGGGGCGTGCCGCCGAGCAGCTCGCACACGCTCTTGCCCTCGACCTTGCCGCGCAGGTCCCACAGAGCCGTGTCGAGCCCGCCGAGCGCGCGGAACAGGTAGGAGCAGGGGAACTTGTGCTCGCGCTCGGGGATCCGCTCCACCAGCCCGCGAATGTCGTCGGCCTCCGCGCCCAGCGCATGCGGGGCGATCTGGCGGTGGAAAACCTGGGCGGTGATGTCGGCATTGTAGGTCGACATCTGCCCCCAACCCTGACGGCCGTCCTCGCGCGTCACCCGCACGAAGCCGACGGCGCGATTGGAGAAGGTTTCCAGACGTTTGATCTTCATGAGGCTGACGCTTTCCCGCGAGTGGTCACCTTGGCAAAGCCGAAGGCATGGCGGATATTCGGTCGTAAATGGTCTGGAGCTAAGGGCCATTCTGGATATTGGGGCAGACCACTTGAGCGCAGCGACAGCCGGCGCGGGAGCCGCGTCATGGTGAAATGGGCCGAAGGCGTGCTGCTGCAGGCGATCCCGATCGACCGCGACAGCGAACAGCCGCTGACGCTGCAGATCGCCGCCGGCCTGCGCGAGATGATCCTCGGCGGCGCGCTGAAGCCCGGTGAGCGGCTGCCCGCCACGCGTACGCTGGCCGAGGAACTGGGCGTGGCGCGGGCGACCATCGTCGAGAGCTTCGAGCGGCTGGTGGCGGAGGGGCTGCTGGAGACGCGCATCGGCTCGGGCACCTTCGTCAGCCTGGTGGTGGATGCCGAGCGTCCGCGCCCGCCACCGCGCGCGCCGGTGGTGCCGATCCAGAGCGCGCGGCTCGCCCGCTCGATGACGCAGGCGGCCGAGCGCTTCGTCGCCCGGCTGCCGCACGAGCCGCGCCCCTTCACCACGGCCCTGCCGGCCTATGACGCCTTCCCCATGGGGGAATGGACGCGGCTGGCGGCCCGGCACTGGCGCAACCCCCGCCATCAGGTGCTCGGCTATCCCGACCCGAGCGGCTACCGCCCGCTGCGCGAGGCGATCGCCGCGCATCTGCGCACCAATCGCGGCATCCACTGCGACTGGAACTGCATCTTCATCGTCGCCGGCGCGCAGCACGCCTTCCAGCTGATCGCCGGAGCTTTGATCGATCCGGGCGACACGGTGTGGTTCGAGGATCCCGGCGCCATCGGCGCGCGCAACTCGCTGGTCATGCAGGGCGCGGGACTGGTGCCGGTGCCGGTGGACGATGGCGGGCTGAACGTGGAAAGGGGGCTGGAACTGGCCCCGCATTTCGCGCTGGCTTTCGTCACACCCTCGCACCAGCAGCCGCTCGGCGCCAAATTGAGCCTGGAGCGTCGCTTCGCCCTGCTCAAGGCCGCGGCCGCCTCCAGCGCCTTCGTCATCGAGGATGACTGGGACGGCGAATTCTGCTTCGAGGGCCAGCCTTTGCCGACGCTGAAGGGCGTGGATGCCGCCGAGCGGGTGATCTATGTCGGCACCTTCTCCAAGTCGCTGTTTCCCGCGCTGCGGCTCGGCTACCTGCTGGCGCCGCCCTCGCTGGTGCCGACCTTCGAATCGAGCCTGGCCGCGACCTCGCCGGGCGTGCCGACCGCGCTGCAGGCGACGGTGGCGGACTTCATCGCCGAGGGCCATTTCGCCACCCATGTGCGGCGTATGCGCCGGCTCTATGGGGAGCGCTACCAGACGCTGGTCGAGGCGGCGCAGACGCTGCTGGGCGACTGGCTGGACATCGTGCCGACCACGACCGGCATGCACACGGTCGGCTTCTTCAAGCAGGGGCTGGACGCCGAGCGCGTCTGCGCGGAGGCGGCGCGGCTGGGGCTGACGGTGGCGCCGATCAGCCGCTTCTGCATCGCGCCCTATCCGCGCCAGGGCGTGGTGCTGGGCTTCTCCGGCTTTTCGCCGGCGCAGATCCGCGCCGGGATGCCACTGCTGCGCCAGGCGGTGCTGGCCTGCGCGGGCGCGGCGGGGGCCGCCGGAATCAGCTGACTGGACTGGACGTTTTTCCCACAATGGACCTGCCGGGCATGCCAATCACACCGTAACGTCGCCATGAGACGATCCGCGGCCAGGGGGCCGCCAGAAGATCGATCCAAGAACTTTCGGAGATGAACATGCGCGACGTGAAAGGGATTATCGTCGGTCTCCTCGCATCGGTGATGCTGACGGCGGCGGTACCGGCGCGGGCCGAGACGCTCCGCCTGCTCACCTGGGGCGACTATGCGCCCGAGGCGGTGATCAAGAAGTTCAAGGACGCGACCGGCATCGATGTCGAGGTCACGATCTCGAACAACGAGGACATGATTTCCAAGCTGCGCGCCACGGGCGGCGCCGGGTTCGATCTCGCCCAGCCCAGCCAGGACCGCATCCTCGGGCCGCAGACCGATTTCAGCATCTACAAGCCGATGGACCTCTCGAAGATCAAGGCTGAGCTGTTCCTTCCCGAATTGCTGGACGCCTCCAAGAAGAACACCGCCATCGACGGCAAGGTCTATGGCGTCGCCCATCTGTGGGGCACGTCCGGGCTGGTGGTGGACGCCAGGAAGGCGCCGGATATCAAGAGCTTCCTCGATCTGTGCAAGAGCGAGTACAAGGGCCGGGTGTCCATGCGGCTGAAGCGCCCGGCGCTGCTCGGCATGGCCTTTGCGCTCGGCGAGGATCCCTTCGCCGCCTATGGCGACAAGGCGAAGTACCAGGCCATCATCGACAAGGCCGGCGCGGCGCTCGCCGCCTGCAAGGCCAATGTGAAGGCCTATTGGAGCGGTTCCGACGACCTGCTCAACATGATCCGCTCCGGCGAGGTGGTGGCGGCCGAGGCGTGGGATTCCACCGGCTTCAAGCTGAATGCCGAGAACCCCGACATCAATTTCGTGGCGCCCTCCGCCGGCGCGCTGGGCTGGATCGACACCTTCGCCCTGCCGGCCAAGGGCAAGAATGACGACGCCGCCTACAAGTGGATCAACTTCGTCATGCAGCCGGAAATCGCGGCGATGATCGTCGATTCCGCCGGCAGCTTCTCGGCCTCCAAGGGCTCGGACCAGTTCGTCTCGCCCAAGCTGCGCGCCGCCTTCCAGCAGGCCTTCCCGCCGGAAGTCATCGCCAAGATCAAGTGGTTCCCCGCCGTGCCCGCCGGTCTCGAGGAGATGGAAGGCAAGGTGCTCGACAAGGTGGCCGCCGGCAACTGACGCCGCCGACCGCTGTTCCGGCCGGGCGCGTCCCGGCCGGGGCATCCACGCGAGGGCAGGCCGACCGGGTCGGCTGCAAGGTGCCGGGCGCGTTCCGGCCGAAGGGCGAGATTTTCGGATAAAAGCGCATGGCCAATGATCTGGAGTGCCGCGCACTCGTCAAATCCTACGGGGCCTTCACGGCGGTGAACGGCGTGTCGCTCGCCGTGCCCAAGGGCTCGTTCTTCTCCATTCTCGGCCCGTCCGGCTGCGGCAAGACCAGCCTGATGCGGATGATCGCCGGCTTCATCGAGCCGACCGCCGGCGAGATCCTGATCGGCGGCCGCTCCATGCGCGGCGTGCCGCCCAATCGCCGGCCGGCCAACATGGTGTTCCAGCACCTGGCGCTGTTCCCCATGATGAACGTGGCCGACAATATCGGCTACGGCCTGCGCCGGCGCGGCATGGCGAAGGCCGAGATCGCGCGGCGGGTCGGCGCGGTGCTGGAGCGCATCGATCTCGCCGATTCCGGCCCCAAGCGCATCGACCAGCTCTCGGGCGGGCAGAAGCAGCGTGTCGCCATCGCCCGCTGCATGGTGCTGGAGCCGACCGTGCTGCTGCTGGACGAGCCGCTGGGCGCGCTCGACCTCAAGCTGCGCGAGCACATGAAGGTCGAGCTGAAGCAGCTGCAGCACCAGTTCGGCACCACCTTCGTCTACATCACGCATGACCAGTCGGAAGCCCTCGTCATGTCCGACCAGGTGGCGGTGATGAATGCCGGCCGCTTCGAGCAGGTCGGCACGCCGGAGGATCTGTACTACCGCCCGGCCACGCCCTTCGTCGCCGGCTTCGTCGGCGACAGCCACCGCTGGGGCGGGCGCGTCACCGCGCAGGCGGGAAGCGACCTGCGCGTCGCCACCAGCGCCGGGCTGGCGCTGCGGGCGACCGCCGTTGTCCCGCTGGCGGAAGGGGCGGCCGCCAGCGTGTTCGTGCGGCCCGAGGCGATCGAGGTGCGGGTGGCCGACGGGCGCTCCGATCCGGCGCCGGCCTCGGCCGACGTCAACGTGTTCGCCGGCCGGCTGGAAAGCCTTCTGTTCAACGGCGCCAACAGCCGGGCGATGATCCGGCTGGAGCGCGGCGACCTGATCGGCGCCGTGCTGCCGCAGAACCTGCTCGGCACGCGGCTGGGCGAGGGCGCCGCAGTGGAAATCCGCTTTGCCGCCGCCGCGACGCTGGCCTTTCCCGCCGGAGGGGACGCGCCATGAATGCGCCCCTGAATCCGGCGGCCTCGGGCGCCGCGGCGCCGCGTGAGGAAGGCGCGGCGGCGCGGCGCCTGTCCTTCATCCTCGTCTTCGCGCCCTTCGCCTTGTGGATCGCGCTGGTGATCCTGGTGCCGCAGCTCAACCTGTTCTTCCTGTCGCTGCGCGAGAAGGTCGGTCCGCAGGTCTACGCGCTGGGCCCGCGCAACTACACCGAGCTGTTCGGCGAGAGCGTCTATGTGCTCACGCTGGTACGCACGGTGGTGATGTCGCTGCTGGCGACGTTTGCCACGCTGATCATCGGCTTTCCCATCGCCTATTACATCGCCAAGATCGCCCGCGGACGGGCGCGCACCATGCTGTTCATGAGCTGCCTGCTGCCCTTCTGGGTCAGCGAGCTGGTGCGGGTGTTCGGCTGGATGCTGATCCTGCGCGAGACCGGGCTGCTGTCGCGGCTGCTGCAGGGCCTCGGTCTCGTCGATGGCCCGGTGGAACTGCTCTATAACGACGTCGCCGTCATGGTTGGCCTCATCTACACTTCCATGCTGTTCATGGTGGTGCCGCTGGTCTCCACGCTCGACAGCCTCGACGATGCGCTGGTGGAAGCGGGCTATGACCTCGGCGGCAACGGCTTCGTCGTGCTGTGGGAAATCGTCATTCCGCACGCCAAGCCGGGCATTGTCGCCGGGGCGATCATCGTCTTCATGCTGAATCTCGGCAATTATCTCACCCCGACCCTGCTCGGGGGCAAGAACAGCCAGTGGTTCACCGCGCAGATCTATTCGCAGTTCATCACCCGCTTCAACTGGGAGTCGGGCTCCGCCTTCGGCTTCGTGCTGCTCGTCACATCGAGCCTCATCGTGTGGCTCGCCCTGCGCGCCAGCGGCCAGACCCTCTCGGGCACGATCGGAAAGGGCTGAGCCATGCTGCCGTCGATTCCCGCGCCCCGCCTCGTGACCTTCGCCTACCGGGCCTATGTGGCGCTGTTCTTCGTCTATCTCGCCGTGCCGCTAATCGTGGTGGCCGTGTTCGCGTTCAACGATTCGCTCTATCCCTCGCTGCCGTGGAAGGGCTTTACGCTGGACTGGTTCTTCGGGGCGAGCGCGCCGAAGATCGGGCTGTTCCATGATCGCGCCATCCTGCGCGGGCTGGTCAACTCGCTGCTGGTGGCGTTCGCCACCACGGCCGCCTCGGTACTGGTGGGCACCACCACCGCCTTCCTGTTCGAGCGCTACGATTTCCGCTTCAAGGGCGTGTGCTACATGCTGATGCTGGCGCCGCTGGTCATTCCCGGCGTCATTCTCGGCATTTCGATCCTCGCCTTCTCGTCGCAGATCGCCAATGCGGCGGATGACGCGTTCGGCCTCGAGCTCAACGCGCTGCGCCCCGGCCTCCTGCTGGTCGCGCTCGGCCAGTTCTCCTTCATCGCCACCATCGCGACGCTGGTCATCTCCTCCCGGCTGCGCAAGTTCGATCGCTCGCTGGAAGAGGCCGCGCTCAATCTCGGCGCCAGCCCGTTCATGGCCATCGTCACGGTGACGCTGCCCTATCTGGCGCCGGCGCTGATCGGCTCGGCGCTGGTGGCCTTCCTCATGTCGTTCGAGAACTTCAATACCACGCTCATGCTGGTCGGCTCCGACGCGCCGCTGACCATCACCATGTTCGACCGCATGAAACAGGGCTCGACGCCGGTGCTGAACGCCGTCTCGGTGTTCCTCATGCTGGGCTCGGCGCTGCTCGGGCTCGTCTCCGTCATGGCGCAGCGCGGCGGCAAGGGGACGGCGGAATGAGCGGGGTGAGCGAGGACGAGGTCGACTACATCGTCGTCGGCTCGGGTTCGGCCGGCTCGGTCGTCGCCGGGCGGCTGGCCATGGACGGGCGTTTCCGCGTGCTGCTGCTGGAGGCTGGCCCACGCGACCGCTCGCCGTGGATCCACCTGCCGATCGGCTACGGCATGTCGTTCTACAATCCGCGCGTCAACTGGATGTACCGCACCGAGCCGGTGCCCGGGCTCGACGGGCGGGTCATCTACCAGCCGCGCGGCAAGGTGATCGGCGGGTCCAGTTCGATCAACGCCATGGTCTATTCGCGCGGCCAGCCGAGCGATTTTGAGGCCTGGGCGGCGATGGGCAATCCCGGCTGGGGCTGGGACGAGGTGCTCGCCGCCTATCGCCGCATCGAGAGCCATGCGCTGGGGGGCAGCCGCTGGCACGGCGGCAGTGGCCCGCTGGCGGTGAAGGACATATCGCGCGAGGCGCATCCGCTGGCGCATGTCTTCGTCGACGCGGGGCAGCAGGCCGGCCATGCCTTCAACCCCGATCTCAACGGCGGCAGCATCGAGGGGGTCGGCTACTACCAGATCAACACGAAGGGCGGTTTCCGCATGTCCGCCGCCCGGGGCTGGCTATGGCCGGCCATGCGCGCCAGGGCGCTGCGGGTGGAGACCGGAGCGCTGGTGACCCGCATCGATCTCGAGGGCCGGCGCGCGGTCGGCGTCACCTATGAGCAGGGCGGGGCGACGCACGCGGTGCGGGCGCGACGCGAGGTGGTGCTGTGCGGCGGCGCCATCAACACGCCGCAGCTGCTCATGCTTTCCGGCATCGGGCCGGGCGAGCCGCTGCGCGCCCTCGGCATCCAGGTTCGGCACGCGCTGCCGGCGGTGGGCGCGCATCTGCAGGATCACCTGTGCCACGACCATGTCTATCGCTCGCGCCTGCCGAGCCTGAACGACGACCTGTTGCCGCTCGCCGGCAAGATCCGCGTCGGCCTGCGCTACCTCATGACGCGGAGTGGTCCGCTGGCGCTGAGCGTCAACCAGGCCGGCGGCTTCGTGCGCTCCACGCCGGACGCGCCGCAGCCGGACATCCAGCTCTATTTCTCGCCGCTCTCCTATGAGCGCGCCGTGCCGGGCGTGCGGGCGCTGATGAAGCCGGATGCCTTTTCCGGCTTCTCCATGAGCATCTCTCCCTGCAACCCCACCAGCCGTGGCGCGATCGTGCTCGCCTCGCCCGATCCCTATGCGGCCCCCGAGGTGCGGGCGCGCTATCTCGATACGGAAGAGGACCAGCGGGTCGCCCTGATCGGCGTGCACATGCTGCGCCGTCTGGCGGCGACGCCGGCGCTCGCCGCGATTATCGCGCAGGAGATCAAGCCCGGGCCCGAGTGCATGGAGGAGGCGGACCTGCTCGCCGACATACGCGCGCGGGGCTATTCGGTGTTCCATCCCTGCGGCTCCTGCCGCATGGGCCCCGATCCCGCCAGCTCGGTGGTCGATGCGCGGCTGCGCGTGCACGGGCTCGCCGGGCTGCGCATCGTCGATGCCTCGATCTTTCCGCTCGTCACCTCCGGCAACACCAACGCCCCGGCCATGATGGTGGGCGAGCGCGGCGCCGACTTCCTGCTTGAGGAGGCGCGCTGACGCGCCCACGGGGCGGGAGCCGGCGCCGCCGGTCAGGGCGTCTCGCGGTCAGGCGGCCTCGCGCCAGGTCTGGCGAAGCACTCGCAGCCAGTTTTCCCGGCAGATCTTCGCGAGCTCGTCATCGGTGAAGCCATCGGCGGCGAGCGCGGCGATGAGTGTCTGCTGGCCCGCCGCGTCGCCGATATCGGCCGGGATGGTCGCCCCGTCATAATCCGAGCCGAGGGCGACGCAGTCGATGCCCATGCGCTCGACCATGTGGCGGATATGGGCGACCATCCGGGCGATCGGCGTATCGGCATTCTCCTGCCCGTCCGGCCGCAGCATGGTGGTGGCGTAGTTGAGGCCGACCACGCCCGCACTTTCGCGCACGGCATCGAGCTGGCGGTCGGTCAGGTTGCGCGCCACCGGGGTGAGCGCGTGGGCGTTGGAATGGCTGGCCACCAGCGGCTGGTCGGTGGTCTTCGCCACGTCCCAGAAGCCCTGCTCGGTGATGTGGGCGAGGTCGACGACAATGCCCAGCCGGTTGCATTCGCGTACCAGTTCGAAGCCGGCCGCCGTCAGGCCCGGTCCGGTGTCCGGGCTCATGGGATAGGCGAAGGGCACGCCATGGCCGAAGATGTTGTGGCGGCTCCAGACGGGCCCCAGCGAGCGCAGGCCGGCGGCGTGGAAGCTCTTCAGCACCGACAAGTCCGCGCCGATCGGCTCGCAGCCTTCCAGATGCAGCACGGCGGCGAAGGTGCCGGCCGTCATGGCGCCACGGATATCGGCCGTGCTGCGGCAGATCTTCCACAGCCCGGCCTGTTCCAGCTGGAAGGCGATGGTGCCGATCTCCAGCGCGATATCGAGCGCCCGCAGCCGGTCCAGCGGGCCGGGCATGGGGGTGATATAGTGCCCGTCGGCGTCGGGCGTCTTCAGGATCAGTTCGCCCGAGGGAATGTAGATCGCGCAGAACCCGCCGGCCAGCCCACCGCGCTGGGCGCGGGGTCGATCGATATGGCCGGCGCTGGTGCCGTCGGCGAATTCGCGCAGCGGGTCGAGGCCGCGCGCGGCGTGGCTCCACAGCCGCAGCAGGACATCATTGTGACCGTCGAAGACCAGTTGTTTGGGAAAGGACATGCTGAACCCATTGCCGCGAAATGCCCGACCGACCTCGGCTCGGATGCCGCCGGCCGCGAATCGTGGGGCGATTTGAGCCACGCCGCTGTGGCTTTTGCCAGGCGTTTTGCGCGAGGTCGGCCCCGCATGCCGCCTTGAACCCATGTCGGGGCGGATCCGGCTCTAGACGGCGGGCGCCAAAAGGTTAAGTTCGCGCCGCCCGCGGCTCCCCGCGCCGCCGGGCGGCGGGTCGAGCCGGGCCATGGCGCTTGTCGCGCACCGGCCGCACCGCCCGTGAGCCTATCTGCCGACGAAGGACACCGCGATCGTGCTCGATCTTCTTCCCGCTTTGCCGCAACTCTCGCTCGCCAAGGACAAGATCCGGGTGCTGCTGCTCGAAGGCGTCAATGACAGCGCCGTCGAGACCCTGACGGTGGCCGGCTATTCCAATGTCACGCGCCTGCCCAAGGCGCTCGACGGCGATGCCCTCAAGGATGCGATGAAGGGCGTGCACCTCCTCGGCATCCGCTCGCGCACCCAGATCACCGCCGACATTCTCGAGGCGGCGGACCGGCTGATCGCCATCGGCTGTTTCAGCGTCGGCACCAATCAGGTGGATCTCGGCGCCGCGCGCGCCCAGGGCATCCCGGTGTTCAACGCGCCCTTTTCCAACACGCGCAGCGTCGCGGAACTGGTGATCGGCGAGATCGTCATGCTGCTGCGGCGGATTCCCGAGCGCTCGCGCGCCGCCCATGACGGGCTGTGGGACAAGTCCGCGCACAATAGCCACGAGGTGCGCGGCAAGACGCTGGGCATTATCGGCTACGGCAATATCGGCACCCAGCTGTCCAACCTCGCCGAGGCGATGGGCATGAAGGTGATCTATTACGATCACGTCTCCAAGCTGCGCCACGGCAATACCGAGTCGGTCGGCAGCCTGCACCAGCTGCTGGCGCAGAGCGATGTCGTCAGCCTGCACGTGCCGGAGACGGCGGCGACGCAGAACATGATCGGCGCGGCGGAATTCGCGGCGATGAAGGACGGCGCCTATTTCATCAATAACAGCCGCGGCACGGTGGTCGATCTCGCCGCCCTTGCCGAGGCGCTCAAAGCCGGCCGGCTGCGCGGGGCGGCGGTGGATGTGTTCCCGGTGGAGCCCGGCTCCAACAAGGAGCGCTTCGTCTCGCCGCTGCAGGGTTTGGACAATGTCATCCTCACCCCGCATATCGGCGGCTCCACCGAGGAGGCGCAGGAGCGCATCGGCTCGGAGGTCGCGCGCAAGATGGTGGATTACAGCGACAGCGGCACGACCCTGGGCGCGGTGAATTTCCCCGAGGTGCAGCTTCCCGCGCGCCCGCTCGGCACGCGCTTCATCCAGGTGCAGCGCAACCTGCCGGGCATGCTCGGGCGGCTCAACGAGGTGCTGGCGCGCCACCAGGTGAACATCGCCGCTCAGTATTACGAGACCTATGCCGATGTCGGCTATGTCGTGCTGGACGCGGACGCCTCCGCCGCCGACAGCGAGCGCGTGCTGGCCGATATCCGCAAGCTGGAGGGCACGATCCGCGCCCGGCTGCTCTACGAATACAAGGTGTGAGCGGGGTGCCCGCCGCCCGGTTGATCGGGCGGCGGGCACAGCCTCACGGCTGCGGCTCGAAGTCGCCGGGCCGCCACGACTGGTCGAACCACGGCTCCAGCGGGCCATAGAGCCGCAGCAGCACGTTGTAGCCCTTGCCGGGCAGGGTCTGCACCCAGTTGCCCTCGTGGCCGGCCGGCGCGGTCGGGCCGAACCAGACGGTGGCACCGCCGTCGGCGTTCTTCTTGAGGTTGGGCAGCGTGCTGTCGACGCCGGCCAGCTTCTGGTCGGTGGGCAGCAGCGAACGCGTGTTGTTGTCATAGGCGGTGAAGGCCCAGAAGGCGTTCACCGGCACCGGGCCCGGCAGCGTGACCGAATAGGTGCGGGCGCCGTCGAGATACTCACCTTTGGCGTCGCGCAGGCCCACCGCATAGGCCGAGCCGGTGCCGGGCTGCGCCTGGGTCATCGCCGGGGTGATGCCGGTCGCGTAGTAGAAGAACAGGGTGCGTGCGTCGAGCAGGCGCGCGGCGCCGTCGAGGAAGCGGTAGCTGCCGCCGATGAAGGCGGTGAGCCATTGCCGGTCGGTGTAGATCTTCGCCGCCGGGTCGCGCGAGGCGAACAGGTCGGCGCGGGCGATGCCGTTCGCCACGGCCACCGAATCGGTGAGGATCGCCTTCAGCCGGGCGTCCGGCGCGAAGGGCTGGCCTTTTCGGATGCCGATTGCCGCGTAGAGGCCGACCTCGTCGGGATCGACCCAGTTGGCCGGCTCGTTCTGCACCACGCTGTTCAGCTCCTCGAAGAAGCTGAAGTCATTGGCGCTGATGGTGTTGAACCGGACGCCGGAGAGGTTGACGAAGGTGGTCGCTGGCGGCTTGGCGGCCTCGGCGAGCGGAAACACTGCCGCCTCCGCCTTCACCCCGGCCACGGCCGCGGCGATGTCGCCCTTCTCGACGAAGGCGCGGTAGAATACGACGATCCGGTTGGTGCGCGGCTTCGCGATGTGGAAGCCCATCTTCGGCAGCGGGCCGGTGTAGCCCGGCGGCACGAACAGGTAAGTGCCGCCGCGCCCCTGGTCGGGCCCGGTGAGGCCCACATCGGTCACCCAGCGGAAATCGGCGTCGTCGGCCGGTCCGAGCACGCGCGGGGGCACCCGCACCACCATCGGCCCCGCGTTCAGATCGAGGCAGAACAGAGTGTAGACCGTCGTCGTGTTGGCGGTGAGGAAGAGCGAGCGCGCGTCGAGCAGGTCCTCGGCGATGCCGATGCCGCCATTGGGTTTCACGCCCGCCTCGTCGAGGCCGCGGCAGATGGCATGGACCGAGGTTGCGGAGATGCCCTTGAGGAAGGCGTCGATGCCGCGGGTGAAGTCCAGCTGGTCACGCAGCAGCTGGACCGTGGGCGCGTCGGGCGCGCCATCCTTGAAGCGCAGCGTGCCGATGCGGGTTTCGACCGTGTCCGGCGTGGTGATCTTCGCCGGCACGTCGGGCGCATAACGCGGCGCGGCGCTGCCGCTCGCCGTCTGCGCCCGGCCGAGGCCCGGCGCGAGCGCGAGAAGCACGGCGGCAAGGCCGGCTGACAAAAAGTGGCAACAGCTTTTCATGTCTGGCGAATCCCCCCTGTTTCCCACCGCCGGCGATTGGCCATGCGCCTCCTTTGCAGGCGCCGCCGGGTGTGGGCTATCGATCATTGTACATCAGGAAGGGGGCCGGCGACTTGATAACGCGCAACGATTGGTTGACGGAGCGGGACAGAAATCCTCGCCCGCAGCGCTCAGCGCCGCTTGAAGGCGTCCAGCAGCGCGGCGCCGAGCGCACCCTGCGGCTCGCGCTTCATCCAGGTGCAGCGCAACCTGCCGGGCATGCTCGGGCGGCTCAACGAGGTGCTGGCGCGCCATCAGGTGAACATCGCCGCTCAATATTACGAGACCTATGCCGATGTCGGCTATGTCGTGCTGGACGCGGACGCCTCCGCCGCCGACAGCGAGCGCGTGCTGGCCGATATCCGCAAGCTCGAAGGCACGATCCGCGCCCGGCTGCTCTACGAATACAAGGTGTGAGAGACGGGGCGAGAGGCCGGCGCAGGTTCGGCCTCTCGCGGACTGTCCGGTTGCCCGAGACGGGTGCGCATTCTTCAGGGCGCGTGCCTGGCCGTTTCGGCGGACGTTTTCTGTCAGGGCACTGCCGCGTGGTAGATCCGGCCGCCTTTCAGATGGCCGTGCCGTTGCGTCAAGGCCGGAACGCCTGACGGGATCCTCCTGGATCCGGCTCGCGAGAGCCCCCGGGAAACGACCAATAAGCTGCCATCCGATGCCTTTCCGGCTTGCCCGCAGGCCGTCTCCCACGGCGATTGCGGGAAGGTCGTTGCATTCCGCAACGGTGTTGCCGAAATCTGTGCGCTCATCCGTTTGCTGTCGGTCATCATGATCAGGCGGCTGTTCCGAAGCCGTTCTTCAGGACCCTGACCCGCCTGCGCATCCCTGTGGGATGGCGGATGGCGACGGATCCGGAGAGGTCCACCGCACCTGCCCCTCCGACATCCGCAAAATAGGGAAATCACCATGCACCCGCTCCGAAGCCTGCGCGAGGCTGGATCTCCCACGCCCGAGCAGGTCGCCAAATTGCTGGCCGAGAACGTGGTTTTCAACAGCCCGGTTCTCATTCGCGCGATCGAGGGGCGTGATGCCGTCTCTTTCGCCATCGCGAATTCGTCCCGCAGCCGGGACAGCGTCGGAAAATACGTTCTCGAATCCAAGCTCGACGCTCGAACGACCTTTCTCAGATGGGAAGGCACGATCGACGGCCACAAGCTGGAAAGTCTTGAAATCCTTGTCGACGATGAGAATGGGCAGCTCGTGGAGCGAACCATCGCCTACCGGCCATTTCCGGCCGTGCAGATCTTTCGCGACCGTATGCGTGCCAATGCGGGCGGCAAGATCCCCGATGACATGTGGGACTATCCGGTCTGATCGTTCGTCCGCGCCCGCGCGTCGCGGGGAACCGCCCGGCACGGCCGGGCGGCCGGTGGATTAGCGCTTCTTGAAAGCGTCCATCAACGCCGCCCCGAGCGCACCCTGCGCCTCGCGCGGGGCCGGCTTCCCTGCCGCCGGCTTGGGCGGGGCGCCGCGACCGGGTGCGACCTGGTTGTCCCTGTTGTCGCGCGGTGCGCGCTCTAGCTGTCGCGATGCACTGCCCGATGCGCTGCCCGGCCCCGCATCGCGCCGCATCGATAGCGAGATGCGCTTGCGCTTGATGTCGATCTCCAGCACCCGCACCTTCACCACATCGCCCACCTTCACCACCTCATGCGCGTCCTTGATGAAGCGGTCGGCGAGCTGGGAGACGTGCACCAGCCCGTCCTGATGCACGCCGATATCGACGAAGGCACCGAAGGCGGCGACGTTGGTCACGGTGCCTTCCAGCTCCATGCCGGGCTTGAGGTCCTTCATGTCGTCGATGCCGTCCGCGAAGGTGGCGGTCTTGAAGGCCGGGCGCGGGTCGCGGCCGGGCTTGTCCAATTCGGCGATGATGTCACGCACCGTGGGCAGGCCGAAGCGCTCGTCGACGAACGCGCGGGGGTCCAACTGGGAGAGGGCGGCGCTGTCGCCCATAAGCGTGCGCAGGTCGCGCCCGCAGGCCTTCACGATCTTGCGCGCGACGCCATAGGCCTCCGGATGCACCGAGGAGGCGTCGAGCGGCTCGGCGCCATCCCGGATGCGCAGGAAGCCGGCGCATTGCTCGAAGGTGCGCGGCCCGAGGCGGGTGACATCCAGCAGCTGCTTGCGGCTGGCAAAGGGGCCGTTGGCATCGCGATGGGCGACGATGGCCTCGGCCAGCGCGGTGCCGAGGCCCGAGACGCGCGCCAGCAGCGAGGCGGAGGCGGTGTTGAGATCGACTCCGACCGCGTTCACCGCATCCTCCACCACCGCGTCGAGCGCGCGGGCGAGGTGATACTGGTCCACATCATGCTGGTACTGGCCGACGCCGATCGACTTCGGCTCGATCTTGACGAGTTCGGCCAGCGGATCCTGCAGCCGGCGGGCGATGGAGACGGCGCCGCGCAGCGAGACGTCGAGAGTGGGGAATTCCATCGCCGCGGCCTCGGAGGCCGAATAGACCGAGGCGCCGGCCTCCGACACCACCACCTTGATCGGCTTGGGCGACGGCAGGTCGCCCAGCATCTCGGCCACCAGCTTCTCGGTCTCGCGGCTGCCGGTGCCGTTGCCGATGGCCACCAGCTCCACCTTGTGCTGGCGGATGAGGCGGGCAAGCTCGCCCTGCGTGCCGCGCACGTCGTTCTTGGGCGGGAAGGGGTAGACCGTGGTGGTGGCCACCAGCTTGCCGGTGCCGTCGATAATGGCGACCTTGACGCCGGTGCGGATGCCGGGATCGAGCCCCATGGTGGCGCGCGAGCCGGCCGGCGCCGTGAGCAAGAGGTCCTTGAGATTGCGGGCGAACACATTGATCGCCTCGGTCTCCGCCTTCATCCTGAGGTCCGTCATCAGGTCGAGCGAGAGGTGCAGCGCGAGCTTCACCCGCCAGGTCCAGCCGGCCACCTCCATGAGCCACACGTCGCCGGGCAGGTTGGCGCCGATCGAATAGGCCTCCGCGATCATGCGCACCACGGGCTTGAGCGGGCGCGGATCCTCGGCGTCGACCTCGATCTCCAGCGTCAGCATGTCCTCGTTGCGCCCGCGCAGCATGGCGAGCGCGCGGTGGCTGGGCACGGCCGCCCATTTCTCCACATGGTCGAAATAGTCGGAGAACTTGGCCCCGGCCTCCGCCTTGCCCTCGACCAGCCGGGACCGCAGGCTGGCATTCTGCCTGAGATAACCGCGCAGCCGGCCCAGCAGCTCGGCATTCTGCGCGAACTGTTCGGAGATAATGTCGCGCGCGCCGTCCAGCGCGGCTTTCACATCGACCACCTCGTCGGTGAGATAGGCCTGCGCCAGCTCGGCCGGCACCGGCGCTCGGTTGGCGAGAATGGCTTCCGCCAGCGGGCCGAGCCCGCGCTCGCGGGCGATCTCCGCCTTGTTGCGGCGCTTGGGCTTGTAGGGGAGGTAGATGTCCTCCAGCTCCGCCTTGGTCGTGGCACCGACAATGGCGGCTTCCAGCTCGGGGGTGAGCTTTTCCAGCTGGCGGACGGCCTGCAGGATGGCCCCGCGCCGGGCTTCCAGCTCGCGCAGGTAGATCAGCCGCTCTCCCAGCTGGCGCAGCTGGGTGTCGTCCAGCCCGCCGGTCGCTTCCTTGCGGTAGCGCGCGATGAAGGGGACGGTCGCGCCCTCGTCCAAGAGGGCGATGGCGGCCAGCGCCTGCTGCGGGCGCGCGCCGATCTCGCTGGCGATCTGCCGGGCGATGCGGTCGGCGAGGGAAGAGGTATCGGTGGTCATGCGGCTCACGGAATCGCTGGCAGGGCCGGGCAGAATAGCCAGCCGCGCCGGCAAACGCCACGCCGGTCGGCCGGATCGCCGCACGAGCGATACCCCGGCACCGCTCGACGCGCTGCCCCCCGGCGCGCCGGGGGATCCGTGCGGCCGGATGGGGCCAGGGCCCGCCGGCCCGCCGGCGCAAGCGTTCGCCAAGGCGTTTGCCGGGCGTTACGGCCCGTGATTTGCACGCTGGCGGGCGGGTCCGGCCTTGCGCTATGGCTGGCATTGTCCACAGCCGCCAGAAATCGGGGAGGCCGCCCGTCGTGCCTGATATCGACCTCATCGTCCGGGAAATCGCCGAGGAAATGCGGGCCCGGCCCGATCGCGGCGACGTCGCCACCTATATTCCCGAACTGGCCCGCGTCGACCCGGCCGGGTTCGCGCTCGCGGTGGTGGATGTCGATGGCCATGTCGCGGTGGGGGGCGATGCGGATGTCGCCTTCTCCATCCAGAGCATATCCAAGGTGTTCACCCTGACGCTGGCCCTGGGCAAG
This sequence comes from Ancylobacter tetraedralis, assembly GCF_014195655.1. Taxonomy (GTDB): domain Bacteria; phylum Pseudomonadota; class Alphaproteobacteria; order Rhizobiales; family Xanthobacteraceae; genus Ancylobacter; species Ancylobacter tetraedralis. The sequence continues at coordinate 153,601 of NZ_JACICD010000006.1, read as the reverse complement.
GCGGGCAACCGGCTGTGGGAGCGGGTGGGGCGCGAGCCCTCGGGCAGCCCGTTCAACTCCATCGTGCAGCTGGAGAACGAGCGCGGCATTCCGCGCAATCCGTTCATCAATGCCGGGGCGATCGCGGTGACCGACGTCATCCTGTCCGGCCACCAGCCGAAGGAGGCGCTCGGCGAGATCCTGCGCTTCATGCGCTTCCTCGCCGACGATCCCACCATCTCGATGGACGATGCGGTGGCGGCGTCCGAGCAGCGCACCGGCTTCCGCAACCGGGCGCTGGCCAATTACATGAAGGCGTTCGGCGTGCTGGAGAACCCGGTCGACTACACGCTGGGCGTCTATTTCCACCACTGCGCCATCGCCATGTCCTGCCGGCAGCTGGCGCTGGCGGGGCGTTTCCTCGCCCATGGCGGGCGAAATCCCGCGACGGGGCATTCCGTGGTCTCGCCCGAGCGCGCCCGGCGCATCAACGCCATCATGATGACGTGCGGCCATTATGACGGGTCGGGCGAGTTCGCCTATCGCGTCGGCCTGCCGGGCAAGAGCGGGGTGGGGGGTGGAATTCTGGCCATCGCGCCGCGCAAGGCCTCCATCGCGGTGTGGTCGCCGGGGCTGGACGCCAGCGGCAACTCGCATCTGGGGCGGATCGCGCTCGAACGGCTCACCCAGCGGCTGGGCTGGTCCGTGTTCGGCTGATCGCGGCACGGCAGGACCGACAGCGGAAATCGGGCCGAGGGGAGGGAAGAGGGCCGGGCGTACGGGACGCTGGTCCTCTTCAGTGCTCAAAAACAGGGCGCGTCGCGCATACGGATGTCATCGGCTGCGCGGTCAGTTCTTCGGGTTGCGTTCTTCCTTCATGGCTTCCTCATGGTACCAGCTGCCAAAGGCCACGCTGGCGAGGTTGGCCGGCATCTCGGCCGTCTGACGGGCCACCGCCTGACGCGCGGCAAGGCCGGCGCGGCCACCGGTGGGGAACGGAACGATCTGGGCGCTCTCGCGCTGGGTCGGGGTATTCATTGTGTTTCTCCTTATTGGGCTGCGCGTTCCCGCGTCAGCCGCCAATGGCAATATAGCATCTTATGCATGGCGTTTGCGCAATATGCATATTTTGAGATCACAAGAAGATCAAAATTTGTGCAGTGCCGAACGCGTCTGCGATGGGCGTTGGTTCAACGCGGGATGAGCCATGCGGGTTCCTCCGCCCGCTGCGGTGCACCCGGCGCATGGGGACCGCCGGGCTGCGCCAAGCCGCGTGAATTCAGGCGAATCGCCATGGCACGGGATCCCGGCGCGCGCCGCCGCCGGCTGCCGCCCGGGCGAATGGAAGGCCCCGCGCGACCGGTTGGGGCGAATTGGCACGCGGCATGCTTGTAGGATGGATAGCCGTTGACGGTCGATCCTTCCTCACGCGGCCGGCAGAGCGACGTGGGTTCTTCGGCACCCGGTCACAAGCTATGAGAGACACGCAATGACGAAGTACAAACTCGAGTACATCTGGCTCGACGGTTACAAGCCGACGCCGAACCTGCGTGGCAAGACGCAGATCAAGGAATTCGACCACTTCCCCACGCTCGAGGAACTGCCTCTCTGGGGTTTCGACGGTTCGTCCACCATGCAGGCCGAGGGTCGCAGCTCCGATTGCGTGCTGAAGCCGGTCGCGGTCTATCCCGACCCGGCCCGCAAGAACGGCGCTCTGGTGATGTGCGAAGTCATGATGCCGGACGGCGTCACCCCGCACGCCACCAATGCCCGCGCCACCATCCTGGATGACGAAGGCGCCTGGTTCGGCTTCGAGCAGGAATATTTCTTCTACAAGGACGGTCGCCCGCTCGGCTTCCCCGAGCATGGCTATCCCGCGCCGCAGGGCCCGTACTACACCGGCGTCGGCTTCAAGAATGTCGGCGACGTCGCCCGCGAGATCGTCGAGGAGCACCTTGAGCTCTGCCTGGAAGCTGGCATCAACCACGAAGGCATCAACGCGGAAGTCGCGAAGGGCCAGTGGGAATTCCAGATTTTCGGCAAGGGCTCCAAGAAGGCCGCCGACGAAGTGTGGATGGCCCGCTACCTCCTGCTGCGCCTTACCGAGCAGTATGGCGTCGACATCGAGTTCCACTGCAAGCCGCTCGGCGACACCGATTGGAACGGCTCGGGCATGCATGCGAACTTCTCGACCAAGTACCTGCGCGAAGTCGGCGGCAAGGACTATTTCGAGGCGCTGATGGCCGCCTTCGAGAAGAACCTCGATGACCACATCGCCGTGTACGGTCCGGATAACCACCTGCGCCTGACCGGCAAGCACGAGACGGCGCCGTGGAACAAGTTCAGCTATGGCGTCGCCGATCGCGGCGCGTCGATCCGCGTGCCCCACTCGTTCATCAAGAACGACTACAAGGGCTATCTTGAGGATCGCCGCCCGAACTCGCAGGGGGACCCCTATGCGATCGCCTCCCAGATCCTGAAGACGGTCTCGGAAGTCCCGACCAAGGCCGCCGTCGCGGCGTGATCTTCCAGCGGGGTGCCGCGCTTGCGCGCGCCCTCCGCTTCTCCCGAACTCCCGGACGGGCTGACCGTCTGCCTCAAGCCAGTCCCGGAAACGGGGCTGGCTTTTGTTTGTTCAGGCAGATCCAGTTGTCGGCCCGGCGCCGGCCCTTTATCCGCATGCCGCGTCAGGGCTGGCTCTATCCGGGATTGCCTCCGGCGCGGGAGCGAGGGGCGCGCGCTCGCCTCACAGATAGGGCGAGGCCAGCCAGATGGCGCGGTTGCGCAGCCGCTTGAGGAAGGGACGCGCGCGCAGGGTCTGCAGCGTCTCCGGCGTGGCCGAGCCCATCATGGCGGTGATGCGCGCCTCCACCGCCCCGGCAATGGCGGGGTCGTAGAGTTCGAGGTCGAGCTCGAAATTGAGCCGCAAGCTGCGCGGATCGAGGTTGGAGGAGCCGACATAGGCCCAGACCCCGTCCACCGCCATCAGCTTGGAATGGTCGAACATGCCGCCGGCGCGCCATACCCGGCAGTCGCCCTCCAGCACCTGGTCGAGCTGGGCGGTCATGGCGTAGTCGACCAGTTTCAGGTTGTTGGCGGAGGGGATGACGATGTCCACATCGACCCCGCGCCGTCCGGCCACGGAAAGGCTGCCGATCAGTTGCAGGTCGGGCAGGAAATAGGGTGAGCAGAGCCGCACGCGGTTCTGCGCCATGGCCAGCGCGCCCATGATCACGCTGTGCGCGGAGGCAAGGTTGAGGTCGGGCCCCGAGGGCACCACGCGCACCGCCACGTCGCCGCAAGGCGGCCCCTCGGGCGCTTCCGCCCAGGCCGGGCCTTCGAGAATTTCGGCCGTGGTGAAGGTCCAGTCCTCGGCGAACACCGCGAGAAGCTGCTCCACCGCCGGGCCCTCGACGCGGAAATGCGTGTCGCGCGCGGCATCGGCGCCACCATAGCGGCGGGTGAACTGGGCACGAATGTTCATGCCGCCGGTGAAGGCCAGCGCGCCGTCGACGATCAGCATCTTGCGGTGGCTGCGCAGATTGGCATAGGGCAGCCGCAGGCCGATGAGATTGCCCATGAACAGGTCGACATTCACTGCGCCATCCTGCAGCCGGCCGACGATCGGAGGACGCGAATAGCGCGCCCCGATGGCGTCGATCAGCACCCGCACGGCAACGCCGCGCTGGTGCGCCTCGATCAGCGCGTCGGCGAACTCGGCGCCGACCGGGTCATTGTCGAAAATGTAGGAGGAGAGCGCGACATGCCGCCGGGCGCCGCGTATGGCGGCGAGCATCTCGGGGTAGGCCTCATCGCCGCTGTCCAGCAGCCGCACCGCGTTGCCGGTGGTCAGCGGAAAGGCGCTCACCCGGTCGCCGAGCCGCTTCATGGCGGAGAGGCTGGGCGACAGGGCGATGGCGATGGGCGGACGCTCATGGTGCCGGCGCCGGTCCTGGCTGGCGCGGCGGCGCTTGGCCGCGGTGCGGCGGATGCGGTTGATGCCGGCGACGAGATAGAGGAATGCCCCGATCACCGGCGAGAGCAGGATGACGCCGACCCAGCCGGTGGCCGCGCGCACATCGTCCTTGGTCATCGCCGCATGGATGGCCGCGACGAGGCCGATGGCCGTGCTGATCACCAGCGCGATATGCGGCCAGTAGGTCGACAGGAAGCTGTACGTCTGGCTGTTCAAGACCCGGTCCTGCGGCTCCGTGCGGGGGTGCGATCATGCGCGCGGAGTTTGAACAATTCGGCAACGGGGGCCGCGCCGGGCGCGGGGCTCCCGCCGCAGGAAAGCCCCGGGGCGCGAACCCCGGGGTTTTTGATGCAGGGCGCCGGGCCTCGCGTTCAGACCGCCTCGCGTTCAGACCGCCTCGCGTTCAGACCGCCACCCGTTCAGACCGCCGCGCGGAGGGGAGCGGCGGGCGTGTCGGCCGCCGCGTCCGTCGGCTCAAGTGCGTTGGCGATGGCGTCGTCCACCCGCTCCAGCCAGACGAAGTCCAGCCGCTCCCGCGCGTCCTGAGGAATGTCCTCATAGTCGCGCCGGTTGCGGGCGGGCAGCATCACGCGGGTCAGCCCCGCCCGCGCCGCCGCCACCACCTTCTCCTTGATGCCGCCGACCGGCAGCACGAGACCGCGCAGGGAGATCTCGCCGGTCATCGCCGTGTCCTTGCGCACCGTGCGGCCGGAGAGCAGCGAGACCAGCGCGGTGAACATGGCGACGCCCGCGCTCGGCCCGTCCTTCGGCGTCGCGCCGGCGGGCACGTGAACGTGCACGTCGTTGGTCGCGAACACCGCCGGGTCGATGCCGAACTCGGCGGCGCGGCTCTTCACCAGGCTCATCGCCGCCTGCGCGCTTTCCTTCATCACGTCGCCGAGCTGGCCGGTGAGGATCAGCCCGCCGCGCCCCGGCACCTTGGTCGCCTCGATGAACAGGATGTCGCCGCCGACCGGCGTCCAGGCAAGGCCGGTGGCCACGCCCGGCACGCTGACACGCAGGGCCACCTCGTCCTCGAAGATCGGCGGGCCCAGCAGGTCGGGCACGCCCTCGGCCGTGATGTCGGCGTGCGTCACGCTGCCCTCGGCGATGCCGACCGCGACGTGACGAACCGCGCGTCCCACTTCACGCTCCAGGTTGCGCACGCCGGCCTCCCGCGTATAGGCGCGGATGATGGTCTGCAGCGCGTCGTCGGCGACGGTGACCTGCTCGGGGCTGACGCCATTGGCCGCCAGCTGCCGGCGCACGAGGTAGCGCTTGGCGATCTGCAGCTTCTCGCTGTCGGTGTAGCCCGACAGGGTGATGATCTCCATGCGGTCGCGCAGCGGGCCGGGGATGGTGTCGAGCATGTTCGCGGTGGCGATGAACACCACGCGCGACAGGTCGAACGGAACGCCGAGATAATTATCCCGGAAGGTGCCGTTCTGCTCGGGGTCGAGCACTTCCAGCATCGCCGCCGACGGGTCGCCCTGGATGCCGGAACCCATCTTGTCGATTTCGTCCAGCATCATCACGCAGTCGCGGGTGCCCGCCTTGCGGATGCCCTGGATGATGTTGCCGGGCAGCGCGCCGATATAGGTGCGCCGGTGACCGCGGATCTCCGCCTCGTCATGCACGCCCCCTAGGCTGACGCGGATGAACTTGCGGCCAAGCGCGCGGGCGATCGACTGGCCGAGCGAGGTCTTGCCGACCCCGGGAGGGCCGGCGAAGCACAGGATCGGCGCCTTGCCGTTCGGCGCGAGCTTGCGCACGGCGAGATATTCGATGATGCGCTGCTTGATCTTGGGCAGGCCGAAATGGTCTTCGTCCAGAACCCGGCGCGCCTCGCCGATGTCGATCGGCGCTTCCTCGGGGAGCTTCCACGGCAGGGCGATCAGCCAGTCGAGATAGGTGCGGATCATGCCGTATTCGGGCCCGGCGTCGGACATGCGGCGCAGCCGGCCCAGCTCCTTGCGGGCCATCTGCTCCACGTCGTCCGGCATGCCGGCCTCCGCGACCTGCGTCTCCAGCTCGGCGATTTCCTGGCTGTTGCCGCCATCCTCGCCCAGCTGCTTCTGGATCGCCGCCATCTGCTCGCGCAGCAGAACCTCGCGCTGGCGCTCGTCCAGCGATGCCCGGGTCTGCCGGCCGATCTCCTGCGACAGGCGCAGAACCTCGATGCGGTGGGCCAGCAGCCGCGAGACCTTGTTCATGCGCGCGACGATGTCGACCGTCTCGAGCAGCTCCTGCTTCTCGTCGGAGGAGATGTCGATATAGGCCGCGACGAGGTCGGTGAGGGCGCCGGGCGATTCCGCCCCGCGCACGGCCGCGACCAGTTCGCCCGGCACCTGCGGCAGCAGTTCCAGCGCCTCGGTGGCCTGCCCCTGCAGGTGGACGAAGCGCGCCTCGATCTCGGACGTGCTCTCCTCGACCTCCTCCACCCGTGTCACGCGGGCGGTGACGAAGGGGCGTTCCTTGACGAATTCTTCCACGCGGAAGCGCTGCTCGCCCTGGCAGACGAGGTGATGCGTGCCGTCCTGCGCGGTGACGTAGCGCAGGATGTTGGCGACGACGCCCATGCGGTGCAGGTCGCCGCTCGCCGGCTCCTCCTGCTGCGGATCGCGCTGCATCAGGATGCCCACCGGGCGCCCCTCGCGGATCGCCTGCTGCACGGCCGCGAGCGAGGCCGGCCGCTGCACCGCCACCGGCATGACGACGCCGGGGAACAGCACGAAATTGCGCACGGGCAGGATGATCAGCTGGTCCGCGGGCACGCTGCCATTGCCATTCGCGGCGCCGCCGTTTCCGCCGGCATCGGCCGCATGGACGGGCGCGATCGTCTCATAAATGGGGTGTGTCATGATTCTATCCCCGCTCTCAAACCTTGCGCAGCACGACGGCGAGGCAGCCGTTCACGACACGCGGATGGGCGACCTCGTAGCGGCCGGGCGGCAAGGCCAGCTGGCGCTCGAAACGACCCTGCGGCAGTTCCATGCGGTGGATGGTGGCGCGATGGAGCTCCGGCGGCAGCACGCGCTCTCCGGCAATGGTGAGCACGCCGCCATTGATCGCCACGGTAATGCGATCGGGGTCGACGCCCGGCAGCGCGGCGAGCACGAGCAGTTCGCGTTCCGTCTCCAGCACATCGACCGGGGGCTCCCAGCGAAGCGCACCGGGACGGCGCGCGGGCTCCGGCGCCGGCTGGAACATCTGCCGGTGCATGCGCTCGGCGCGGTTCAGCATGTCGAGCGCTTCCGACCACATCCAGGCGCGGGGGTCAGTCTTCTTCATGGGGTTCTCCTGGGCAGGCCGGGGGACGCCGCCCTCGGCTTGCGAGGCTCATATGGTGACGGTTCGCCGTCGCGCCAGAGAGCCGAACAGCGCCCCGTCCGCCTGTCGGGCGCTCTCGAAATAGGCATGCGATTTCGCTGGGCGGGCAGCTCTCCCCGGGCGCGCCACCGCGTTCTCCGCATGTCTGCCCCCGGCAGCGAAAAAATGTCGCGGCCTGGAGATTCATGACCCGTGAGCGTGCGGCGGCCTTGCGCGGGCACGATCCGGTGGCATCGGTCATCCGGACGGTGCATACCGGCCCGAGAGGCATTGTCGCAGCGGCATTAATGAAATATTACCTAAACAAATCTAGGGTCGACGCGTTCAGCGCCGCCAACCGGCCGGAAAAGAGCCGGGATCTTGGGGGACTGTTCGAAGGAATGGACTGCCCGTACAGTTCGGGTCTCGGCTCGGGCTGCTGACGCATCCGTTTGATTCGCCACCTATGTAGAGACGCCTATGCGCTTTGTCGGAACCTTCCTCATCGGCTCAGCGAGTTTCGTCGCGATGGCGGTGGCGGCAGCTTGGGTCTCCAACGCGTTCCTTCCGACCCGCGCCGATGCCGCCCGTGTCGACCCCGAGCTGCAGCTGCGGCCGGCGGTGCCAGCCGTGACCACCGAAGTGGTGGACGGGCCGGCGCCCGCCCCGGTCCACACGGTGATGGATGTCCGCAATTTCCGCGCCGCCGGCGAGATCGGCCAGCCGGATGGCTGGCTGTTCAACCCCGCGCTGACGCCGACCCGCCCGACCGTCATGGCCGCCCTGCCGGCGGCGCCACCCACATCGCCGCCGACGGTGGAGACGGTGAGCGCGGTGCCGCTGCCCATGGCCAATCCGCTCTATGCCGGTCGCGTGATGCCGGGCGATGAGCCCGAGGACACGCTGACCCTCGCTCCCCTTCCGCCGAAGAAGCCGCTTCTGCCGCTCGCGGCCGCGCCGACCGCAGCTTCCACCTCCGCCTCGGCTTCTGCCGAGCTGGCGATGCTGCCGCCGACCATGGAGGAGGACATCGCGCCGGACGAGCCGTCGACGCCTCCCGCCGCCGCGCCGCCGGAAGTCTCCGATGAACTGCGCCTGCCCACAGCCGGGGACAAATACGCGATCTACGATATCCGCGCCAAGAAGCTCTACATGCCGGGCGGCAAGAAGCTGGAGGCACATTCGGGCTATGGCGACAAGTTCGACGACCCGCGCCATGTCGCGGTGAAGATGCTCGGTCCCACCCCGCCCAACCGCTACAAGCTGACCATGCGCGAAGCGCGCTTCCACGGCGTCGAGGCCGTGCGCATGACGCCGATCGGCGATGGCAAGATGTATGGGCGCAACGGCATCCTGGTGCATCCCTACATGCTCGGCCCGCGCGGCGATTCCAATGGCTGCGTGTCGGTGGCCGAGTACGAGACCTTCCTCGCCGCCTTCAAGCGCGGCCAGGTGAACGAGATGATCGTGGTCGAATCCATGCCCAAGACCTCCACCCCGAGCAACTCGCTCATCTCCTGGCTCACCGGCAAGCGCGGCTGAGCGATGGCCGCGGCGCGGCGGCCGGCCGGCGGTGCCTCTGCGCCTTAAGTCGGGGGCGCCCGGCGCAGCGGGTGACTTGAATCGTCTGCCGCAGGGCTGCGATGCTCGCGTGTCCAGCCATGTGGAGGAACGCGTGCCCGATCGGGATTTCAGCCAAGGTGCGGCCTATGTGAAGGGCCGGTTCGTCCCGCTCATGGAAGCCGCGGTGCCGGTGACGGATTGGGGCTTCACCCGCTCGGACGTGGTGTATGACGTCGTGCACGTCTATCACGGCGGTTTCTTCCGGCTTGCGGACCATCTCGACCGTTTCGAGCGCGCCATGCAGGCCCGTCATCTCGCCCCGCCGGAGACGCGGGCGCAGATGGAAGACATCCTGCACGCCTGCGTCGGGCTTGCTGGGCTCAATGATGCCTATGTCTCGATGATGGCGCTGCGCGGTCGTCCGCGCGTGCGCGGCTCCCGCCGCCCCGCCGATTGCGACAATCATTTCATGGCCTATGCCGCCCCGTGGATCGACGTCATCCCGCCCGAAGTGCAGGCGCGCGGCGCGCATGTGCTGATCGCCTCGGTGCCGCGGGTGCCGGATGGCAGCGTCGATCCCACGGTGAAGAACTTCCAGTGGGGCGACCTGACCACTGGCCTGCTGGAGGCGCATGGGCAGGGTTTCGACACCGCCGTGCTGTGCGATGCCGAGGGCTTCCTCACCGAAGGGCCTGGCTTCAACGTCTTCGTCGTCAAGGATGGGCGCGTGCTGACGCCCGATCGCGGCAGCCTGGAGGGCATCACGCGGCGCTCGGTGCTGGAAATCTGCGCCGATCTCGGCATTGAGGCGACGATCGCGCCCATTCCGCGCGCGCTGCTGGAGAGTGCCGACGAGGTGTTCGCCACCACGACGGCGGGCGGGGTGATGCCGATCGCCCGGGTCAGCACCGGCCACACGACGCATATTCTCGGCAATGACCGGCCGGGCCCCATCTCGGCCGCGCTGCGCGAGGAATACTGGCGGCGCCACGAGGCCGGCTGGCACCTGACGCCGGTGCGCCGCGACCTCGCCGAGACGGCGCTTGCCCGCTAGGCTGCGCGGCCCTTTTTTACTTCCCCTGTCCCGTTTCCCGCGAGTGCCATGTCCACGCTTCACGCCGGCTACTTCACGCAAGGCCTCGACGCCGATCCCGAACTGGCCGCCGCCATTCGCGGTGAACAGGGCCGCCAGCAGGACGGCATCGAGCTGATCGCCTCCGAGAACATCGTCTCGCGCCTTGTGCTGGAAGCGCAGGGCTCGGTGCTGACCAACAAGACCGTCGAGGGGCTGCCCTATGGCCGCTATTATGGCGGGGCGGAATTCGCCGACGCCATTGAGGCGCTGGCGGTCGAGCGGGCGAAACAGCTGTTCGGCTGCCGCTTCGCCAATGTGCAGCCCCATTCCGGATCAAACGCCAATGCCGGCGTGTTCCTCGGCTTGCTGAAGCTGGGCGATACCATCCTGTCCATGGATACGGCGGCGGGCGGGCATATCAGCCACGGCCACCCCGCGACGCTGACCGGGCGCGACTACACGATCGTGCGCTATGGGGTAAGCCGCGAGAGCGAGCGCATCGAGCTGGAGGAACTGCGCGCGCTGGCGCTGGCGCATCGGCCCCGGCTCATCGTCGCCGGCGGCTCGGCCTATCCCCATGCGCTGGACTTCGCCGGCATGCGGGCCATTGCCGACGAGGTCGGCGCGCTGTTGATGGTCGACATGGCGCATTTTGCCGGGCTGGTGGCCACCGGGCTCTATCCGCACCCGTTCCCCCACGCGCATGTGGTGACCTCCACCACCTACAAGTCGCTGCGCGGCGCGCGCGGCGGCATCGTGCTGTGGAATGACGAGGCGCTCAGCGACCGCATCCAGTACGGCATCTTCCCCGGCGTGCAGGGCTCGGTGATGATGCATATCGTCGCCGGCAAGGCGGCCTGCTTCGGCGAGGCGCTGCGGCCGGAATTCACCGCCTATAACCGCGCCGTGCTGGAAAATGCGCGGGTGCTGGCCGACCGGCTCGCCGGGGCGGGGCTGCGCATCGTCGGCGGTGGCACCGATTGCGGGCTGATGCTGGTGGACCTCTCGGACGCCGGCACCACCGGCGACATCGCCGCCAAGGCGCTGGAGAAAGCCGGGCTGGCGGTCAACAAGAACCTGATCCCGTTCGACCCGCGCCCGCCGGAGGCGCCCTCGGGCCTGCGCCTCTCGTCCAATGCCGGCACGGCGCGCGGCTTCGGCACGGCCGAGTTCGCCACCATAGCGGAATGGATCACCCGTATCATCCGCGCCCCGGCGGATGCGCAGGTGATCGCCGAGGTCGGCGGGCAGGTGCGCGCGCTGTGCGCCCGCTTCCCGATCTATCGCTGAGGCCGGGCCAGGGGCGCGCGCAGGTCAAGTCCGTGCGAAGCCGAGGACCGGGCGTTGTGCGCCGGGCACGGGGCGGCTAGACCACGCGCTCGCCATCCCGCACCGCGCGAGCCGCTCCATGACCGATGACAGCCCCGCCGCCCGCCTCGAACAGCGTCTCGCCGCCCGCCGCGCGCGCATCGGCGTGATCGGGCTCGGCTATGTCGGCCTGCCGCTGGCGCTGGTGGCGGTGGAGGCCGGCTTCCCCGTCACCGGCTTCGACATCAATCCCCAGCGTGTCGCCGACATCGCCAGTGGCCGGCAGGTGATCAAGTACATTCCCGCCGCGCGGATGGCGGCCGCGCTCGCCACGTCGCGTTTCGCGGTGACGCAGGATTTCGCGCCGCTCGCGGATTGTGATGCCATCCTCATCTGCGTGCCGACGCCGCTCACCCGCCAGCGCGAGCCGGACCTCTCCTTCGTGGAGGAGACCGCCCGCGCCATCGCCCACACGCTGCGGCCCGGCCAGCTGGTGGTGCTGGAATCCACGACCTGGCCGGGCACCACGGTGGAGGTTGTGAAGCCGATCCTGGAAGCCGGCGGGCTGGTGTGCGGGCAGGATTTCTTCCTCGCCTTCTCGCCCGAGCGCGAGGATCCCGGCAATGCGCATTACTCCACCGCCACCATTCCGAAAGTGGTGGGCGGCGAGGGGGAGGCGGCCGGCCGGCTGGCGAGCGCGCTCTATCGCGATCTCGTCACCCGCGTGGTGCCGGTATCCTCGACCCAGGTCGCCGAGGCGGCGAAGCTGACCGAGAACATCTTCCGCTCGGTCAATATCGCGCTGGTGAACGAACTGAAGACCGTCTACGGCGCCATGGGCATCGATATCTGGGAAGTGCTGGAGGCGGCGGCGACCAAGCCGTTCGGCTTCATGCCGTTCTATCCCGGCCCGGGGCTGGGCGGGCACTGCATCCCGATCGACCCGTTCTATCTCACGTGGAAGGCGCGCGAGTTCGACATCGAGACGCGGTTCATCGAGCTGGCCGGGCAGATCAACACGCGCATGCCCTATCTCGTGGTCGACAAGCTGGCGGAAGCGCTGGATCGGCTGGCCGGGCGCGGGCTCTCGGGCGCGCGCATCCTCGTGCTCGGCGTCGCCTACAAGAAGAACGTGGACGACGTGCGCGAGAGCCCGGCGCTCAAGCTGATGGAACTGATCGACGAGCGCGGCGGGGACTGCGAGTTCCACGACCCCTTCGTCGCGGCGCTGCCGCCGACCCGGCGCCATGGCCGGCTCAGCGGCAAGCGATCGGTGGCGCTGACCGCCGAGCTGCTGGACAGCGTCGACGCGGTGCTGGTCGCCACCGACCATGACGAGGTCGACTACGCGCTGGTGGCGGCCCACGCGCGCGTGCTGGTCGACACCCGCAACGTGTTCGCGAAGGCGGGGCTCTCCCCCGCCGGTCTCGTCAAGGCGTGAGGGCCGACTTTACCCCCGCCCCCAGCGTGGCGCAGAGTTCGGCGCTGGCGACATCGGTGCAGGCCGGCCCGCGGCGGAAATCGTCGTACCAGAGCTTCCAGATGCCGTCCTGGCCGGCCCTGTAGGGGCCGAACTTGAAATACATGTGCTCGCCGAGGCCATCGCCCTCGTGGCCGATCTTGCCCTCCACCGTGACGATCCATTGGCCGTTGGCCACGATGTCGATGCGCCCGTCGCCGCCGGGGCCGGGCTTCACCTGGAACACGAAGTCGATCCAGCCCGAATCCAGTGCCGGCAAGGTGCCCCCGCGCGGGGTGATGACGAGGTCTGGCGAGCAGCCGGGAAAGCCGATCTGCGCCGGTGCATGCTCGCCCGGCGCGGCGGCGACCAAGGTACGGAACTGCCCGAATTCGTCGGGCGTGCCGGCCGGCGCCTCGCCGGGCCGGCACGCGGTCGGCCGCTCCGCCGTGCCGGTCGGCTGGAACGTGCCGGTGTCGGTGTCGACGGTGGCGACGAGACGCCCGTCGACCAGCCGCAGTGCCAGAAGCGGTGAGTAGTCGCCATGCGCGCCGGGAATGATCTCGCGCTTCCACTGCGCCATCACGTAGCGATGCGGCTCGGTGGGGATGGGCGTCGCCATGCGCATGGACAGTGCGTACCAGACCGGCTCGCCATAGAGCACGAGCACTTCCGGCTTCTCCCACACCTCGGCGCGCTCGCTGCACAGCCCGTTCTGCTTCTTGCACTGCGAGCGCACGGAGAGTTCGATGGCCTGCTTGCCGCTTCGCACGATCTCGGACTCAAACGCGTAGCTGCCGGCCTCCTGCTCGTGGTTGTCCTTGTAGTAAAGTCCGCCGCCCGGCGCGAAATCCGTGCCCTCGAAGCCGTCGAACAGCACGAGGTCGCGCCCGTCCTGCCCGGCTGAAGCGGGGAGCGCGGATCCGGGCGCCGCGACAAGCAGCGCGAACCCGCAAAGAGCGAGCCGCTTCAACGCACTGCGCCGGCCGGGGTAGAGCGGAATGGTTGCGATCATGATAGCCTTCTCAGGATTTGGTGATCGTGCATGCGCGTGGGTGGTCGGCTGCCTATTTATGACGATCGGAATTTTAGGTTCTGCCAGCGAAGGGCGCAAAGGCCTTGTCCCTCAATTTCTTCAGTTATGTCTGGCACCACAGCCGGCGGGAGCAGTTGATCGTCCTGATCTTCGTGGTGGCGTCGCTGCCCTTCTACTGGTGGTCGCTCGACGTGCCCAAGCGCATCGTCAACGAGGCTATCCAGGGTAACGTCTTCAAGCACGGCGAGGCGGGCGCGCGCCTGTTCGACTATTCGCTCTCGCTGCCCGATTTCCTCGGCGGCGCCACCTGGCAGATCACCGATGGCCTGCTGCTGGCGCAGGTGCCCTACCTGTTCGCGCTGAGCATGGTCTTTCTCGTGCTCACGCTGATCAACGGCTGGTTCAAATACGTCATCAACATCCGCAAAGGCGTGCTCGGAGAGCGGATGCTGCGGCGGCTGCGCTTCGAACTTTTCGAGCTGGTCATGCGCTTCCGGCCGGAGGATGTGCGCACCACCAAGTCCGCCGAGGTCACCTCGATGATCAAGGACGAGGTGGAGCCGATCGGCGGCTTCTTCGGCGAGGCCTTCATCACGCCGGCCTTCCTCGGCACCCAGGCCATCACCGCGATGGCCTTCATCCTGGCGCAGAACATGTGGCTGGGCACGCTGTCGCTCTCGCTCATCCTGGTGCAGGGCGTGGTGATCCCCTATCTGCGTCGCGAGCAGATCCGCCTCGGGCGGATGCGGCAGATCGAATCGCGCCGGCTGGCCGGGCGCATCGGCGAAATGATCGATGCGGCGCCGGCGCTGCACGTGTTCGGCGTGGCGCTCTACAGCGCGGCCGAGATCGGCCAGCGCCTGGGCACGCTGTTCCACATTCGTCTGCAGCTCTACCGCCGCAAGTTCGCGGTGAAGTTCCTCAACAACCTCCTGTCCCAGCTCACCCCCTTCATCTTCTACACGCTGGGCGGCTATCTCGCGCTCAAGGGGCGGCTCGACATCGGCCAGCTGGTGGCGGTCATCGCCGCCTATCGCGACCTGCCCGGCCCCATCAAGGAACTGATCGACTGGGACCAGCAGCGCGCGGACGTGACGGTGAAATACGAGCAGGTGGTGGGAGCCTTCTACAAGGATACCCTTCTGCCGCCCGATCCGGTGCGGGAGCCCGAGCCGATCCCGCGCGACGCGCCGATCACCATCGTGGGGCTGCGGGTGATGAACGGGCGCGGCCTCGTGCAGATCGACCGCATGTCCGCCGCCATCGGCCGGCCGGGCCGCGTCGCGCTGGTGGGCGCCGCCGGCAGCGGGCGCGATATCCTGCCGAAGGTGCTGGGGCGGCAGATCACCGACTACCAGGGCAGCGTCACCATCGGTGGGCACGAGGTGGGGGCGATGTCGGACCGCGAGGCGAGCGCCGTGATGCTCTATGCCTCCGGCGAACCCTTCATCATGTCCGGCTCGATCCGCGACAATCTGTGCCTCGCGCTGCGCCGGGCGCTGCCGGTGCCGGACGAGCCGAAGGATGCCGATGCCCGCTACTGGCGGGAGGAGGCGCTCGCCACCAACAATCCGATCGTCTCGCCCGATGCCGACTGGATCGACTACCATGCCAGCGGCCTTTCCGGTCCGGCCGATCTCGACGCCGCCATCATCCAGGCGCTGCGCACCGTGCGCGGCTATGACGACATCTTCCGCGTCGGCCTGACCAGCAAGCTGGGCGACGACCTTGGCGAGGATCTGGCCGAGCGCCTGCTGGGCGCGCGAGGCGCCATTTACGCGCGCTATGAGCAGCTGGGTCTGGCCAGCTATGTCGAGACCTTCCAGCCCGAGCGCTTCAACGCCAATGCCACGATCGGCGAGAACCTCTTGTTCGGCGTGTCGATCGGCAAGCGGTTCGAGGCGGAGAAACTGGCCCACGATCCGTTCGTGCGGTCGATCATCGCCGCCGAGGCGCTGGTGGCCCCGCTCACCAATATCGGCCTCAAGATGGTGGAGACGGTGGCGGAGGCCTTCCAGGGCCTCGCCGCGGACAACCCGCTGCGCGAGCGCTACTCGTTCATCG
The DNA here is from genome assembly GCF_014195655.1 of Ancylobacter tetraedralis. Taxonomy (GTDB): domain Bacteria; phylum Pseudomonadota; class Alphaproteobacteria; order Rhizobiales; family Xanthobacteraceae; genus Ancylobacter; species Ancylobacter tetraedralis. Next base: position 137,832 of record NZ_JACICD010000006.1, on the reverse strand, counting down.
ACGAGGCCGAGCTCAGCGAATTGTGGCCGCAGTTGCAGGGCACGTGGCAGCGTGGCCAGCGCCGCCAGTTCTCGCCGGAACTGCGCGACAAGCTGGTCGGCTACGCGCTCATGTATGTGGAGCCGCGCCACCGGCTCAGCCTGATCGACGAGCACCTCGTCGCCCGCGTGCTGCGCGCGCGCGGCAGTTTCCGCGACTTCCTGCCGGCCAAGGATGCCGGCGAGATCGAGTTCTACGATCCCGAGCGGCTGATGCCGGCGGCGACGATCCGCGACAACCTGCTGTTCGGCCGCATCCGCTACGGCAAGATGCACGCGCGCGACAAGCTGCTGGACGCCGCCCATGCGGTGCTCGACGAACTGGGGCTGGAGAGCTTCGTGGTCTCCAAGGGCCTTGAGCAGGATGCCGGCCCGGGCGGCCGCCTGCTGTCGGTGCAGCAGCGGGTGACGGTGCATCTGGCCCGCGCTCTGCTGCGCCAGCCCGACATTCTCATTCTTGACGACGCTCTCTCTAGCTTCGGAGCGAGTGAGGCGCATATGATCATGGAGAATATCTTCGAGGCGATGGCGGGCCGGACCGTCATCGTCGCGCAGTCGAACGATGATGATCTCGACGCGTTCGATCTGGTGTTGACATTCGAGGGAGCCAAGCTGGCGGGAGCCGAGCGAAAGGGCTCCCCGTCCGGCACGCAAGCTCAGGAGGGTCGGCCAGTGGCGCCGGTTCGCGAGCCACAACCGCAGGAGGCTGTGAAATGACCATCGAGGACGAAGTCCGGTCGCTTCAGAAGTTCCGCATGTTCCGCGATGTGGAGGGCGCCAAGCTGAAGCTGCTCGCCATGATCAGCGACCGTGTCGTGTTCCAGCCCGGCGAGGTGATCTACGCGCAGGGCGATGCGTCCGATGCCGTCTACATCGTGCTGGACGGCCAGTTCAAGGTGTCGCTCGTCACGGCCCACGGGGTGATCGACTTCGCCGAGCATGTGCGCGGCGTGCTGCTCGGCGAGGCCGGCGTGCTGTGCGACCAGAACCGCATGGCCACCATCACGGCGGAGACGCCGGTTGTCGCGCTCCGGGTCGATCGCGAGCCGTTCCTCCAGCTCCTGAAGGAATCGCGCCCGTTCAACCATGCGGTCGTGCGCGAACTGGGCCGCCAGATCATGGAACTCAACAATATCTGTGCCCAGCTGGTGGAACGTCTTCCCAAGGGGACGCCGGCCGTCGATGCAGGCCACAAGGTCGCCCTTACGGCGACTCATGAACAGGTGCATTGACGGTCACCCATGTCGCTGAGTTCGACGACCAGACCGGATGAGGATACCGGGCACAAGCGGACGCACCTGCGCGACGTGCCATGGGCGTGCGGGGCGCGGCAATGGTCCGGCATCATCCTGTTCGCCTTCGTGCTGACCCACCTGCTCAACCACGCCGTCGGCGTGTTCGGGGTCGAGGCGATGCAGCATGTCCAGCAATGGCGCTGGTTGATCTGGCAGTCGCTGCCCGGCACGCTGCTGCTATACGGCGCGGCGCTGGCGCATATGGGCCTCACCGCCTACCGGGTCACGCTGCGGCGCACCTGGCGCATGCCGCGCGACGAGGCCTGGCAGATCATGTCCGGCCTCGCCATTCCGCTGCTGGTCGTCAACCACGTTGTGCAGACGCGCATCGCCCATACCTGGTTCGGCGTCGATACCGGTTACCAGGCGGTGCTGTACAAATTGTGGCCCGGCGCGGTGTTCTCGCAGAGCCTGCTGCTGGTGGTGGCGTGGAGCCATGGCGTGATCGGGATGCATCACGCCATGCGTTACCAGAACTGGTACACCGCGCGCTGGCGCATTGCCGGGCTCGTGCTCGCCGTGCTCATTCCCTGCCTGGCGCTGATGGGGTTCATTGCCGGCGGGCGCGAGGCGGCGCTGGGGCCCGCGCCGGAAGCGCTGACCGCCGCGCAGGCTGGGCGCCTGGCCATGGCCGGGGGCACGCTCTACTGGGGCGTGGCGGGCTTCGTCGCCGCCTTCGCCGGTCTCATCGGCGTGTTCTATATCCGCCGGCGGGTGGGGGCGATCGTCACCATCACCTATCGCGGCTTCGGCCGGGTGGAGGTTCCGCGCGGCACCTCGGTGCTGGAGGCGAGCCGCATCAACCATATTCCGCACCCCTCCTCCTGCCGGGGGCGTGGGCGCTGCGCGACCTGCCGTGTGCAGGTGCTCTCGGGCAGCGAGCATGTCGCCGAGCCGTTCGGCGGCGAGCGCATGGTGCTGGCCAGCCTCGGTGCGCCCGAGAATATCCGCCTCGCCTGCCAGCTGCGCCCGACGCAGGACCTTGGCGTGCGCATCCTGATGCCGGTGCTCGGCCGGCGCTTCGATGTCGACCAGGACGAGGCGGCGATGGAATGGGCGCTGGAGCGCGAGGCCACGATCCTCGTGCTCGATCTTCGCGCGTTCACCACCTTGACGCACAACCGGCTTCCTTATGAGATCGCCGTGCTGGTGAACCGCTTCTCCTCGGAGATGCGGCAGGCGGTGGAGAGCCATGGCGGTCGTGTGGATCAGATGTATGGCGACGGGTTGATGGCGGTATTCGACACGTCGGACAAGAAATCCACGGGCGCCCGTGCCGCGCTGCGGGCGGCGCGGGACATGTCGCGCGTGCTGGAACTGCTGAATGGCGAGATGCGCGGAGCGCTGCCCATCCCGATCCGCGCCGGCATCGGCATTCATACCGGCCGCGTCGTGCTGGCGCGCGTGAGCGACGGGCTCGGTGCCAATGAACTGCACGCCATCGGCGACACGGTGGCGGTGGCGGCGACGCTGGAGAGCGCCTCCAAGGAATTCCTGTCCGACTATGTCGTCTCGAAGGAGGCGGCGGAGGCGTCGGGCTTCGATTTCTCCCGGCTGACCGCGCGCGAGGTGACGATGGACATCAGCGGGGCGAGCATTTCGGCCTATGCGATCGCCGATGCGGCCACGCTCGGCGAGGTCATGGCGGGCAAGGCGGTGCTCGGCATTCTCAACATGGCGAGGGCCTGAGGCGTGGAGCAGCCCGGTGCCGCCGATGTCCTGCGCATCGAGAACCTGCGCATTTCCTTCACGCTGCACGGCCAGCCCAACGAGGTGGTGAAGGGCGTGTCGCTGCGCGTTCCGGCCGGGCGCACGGTGGCTCTGGTCGGCGAGAGCGGATCGGGCAAGACGGTGATCTCGCAGGCGGTGATGGGCCTGCTGCCGCGCAACGGCTTCATCACCGAAGGGCAGATCCTGTTCGCCGACCCGGCCAAGCCGGGCAAGTTGGTCGACCTCGCCAGCCTCGACCGCGACGGCCGCAAGATGCGCAGGCTGCGCGGCGGGCGGATCGGCATGGTCTTCCAGGAGCCGATGTCCTCGCTCTCGCCGGTGCATACGATCGGCAACCAGATCGAGGAGGCGCTGCAGCTTCACCGTCCACATCCGCGCCGCGAGGCGCGCGCGGTGACCGAGCGGATGCTCGATCTGGTGGGTTTCCGCGATCCGCACCGCTCCTACGACCAGTATTCGTTCGAGCTGTCGGGCGGCCTGCGCCAGCGCGCCATGTTGGCGATGGCGCTGATCTGCCGGCCGGCGCTGCTGATCGCCGACGAGCCGACCACCGCGCTGGACGTCACCATCCAGGCGCAGGTGCTGAAGCTGATGAAGGATCTCCAGCAGGAGATCGGCATGGCGATCCTGCTCATCACCCATGACCTCGGCGTGGTCGCCAACATGGCCGACGAGGTGGTGGTGGCCTATCGCGGGCAGGTGATGGAAGCGGGCACGGCCGAGGACATTTTCCGCCGGCCGCAGCATCCCTATCTCAAGGCGCTGCTCAAGGCCTCGCCGGATTTCGACATGAAGCCGGGCGAGCGGCTGGTGGCGCTGCGCGACATTGCCCCGGTGCTGCCGCGCGAGTTCGCCCGGCGCGCCGACGAGATCCCGGCGCGGGTGACGGAGCTGATCCGGCCGGCGGCGCCGCCGGTTCTGCTTAGCGTGCGCAACCTGCGCAAGACCTACGGGGGCAAGAAGGGTGCCGGCGTCGTCGCGGTGGACGATGTCAGCTTCGACGTTCTGCGCGGCCAGTGCCTCGGTCTGGTGGGCGAGAGCGGCTCGGGAAAGTCGACCGTCGGCCACATGATCATGCGCTCGCGCAGTGCCGATTCCGGCTCCATCATCGTCAACGATGCCGCCGGCCCGATCGATGTGCGTGCGCTGGAGGGGGCCGCGCTCCGGGCGTTCCGCCCGCGCATGCAGATGATCTTCCAGGATCCGGTCTCCTCGCTGTCGCCGCGCATGACCGTGCTCGACATCATCCGCGAGCCGATGATCATCCAGGGCGCGGGCACCGACGCCGAGCAGAAGCGGCGCGCGGTGGAGTTGATGGAGTGCGTCGGGCTCGACCCGCGCTTCCTGAGCCGCTACCCGCACAGCTTTTCGGGCGGGCAGCGCCAGCGCATCGGCATCGCCCGCGCCATCGCGTTGAACCCCGAGCTGATCATCTGCGACGAGCCGGTCTCCGCGCTCGACGTCTCGGTGCAGGCGCAGGTGCTCAACCTGCTCAAGGACCTGCAGGCCTCGCTCGGGCTCACCTATCTGTTCGTCTCGCACAATCTGGCGGTGGTCCACTACATGGCGGCCCGCATCGCCGTGATGGCACGCGGGCGCATTGTCGAGATCGGCCCGCGCGATGCCATCTTCGAGCGGGCGGCGCATCCCTACACGCAGGCGCTGCTGAAGGCGGTGCCGCTGCCGGATCTCGATCGCCGGCTCGATTTCGCGACCTGCGTGCCGAGCGCCAGCATGTCCGATCCGGCCAACTGGCCGGAGACCTTCCGCGGCGGCGCGCCCGGCCAGCTCGCCATGGTGGATCTGGGCGGTGGGCATCTGGTGCTGGCCGATCCGGCGTGCACCCTTCGCGACCTGACCGCGGCATGAGGAGCCGATGATGCTGAAGCGGGGGCTTCTCCGGATCGCCGGGCTGCTGGCGGCGCTGGTCCTGTCTGCGGCGCTCGTGCCCGCGGTGAGCGGCGTGGCGCGCGCGGAGGCGATCGACCTCTCGCTTGAGCCGCCCGTCTTCGTGCGCGACATATGGGAGGGCCGTCTGCCCCCGCTGGCCCAGCGGCTGCCGCAGGTGCCGCGGGTGATCGACCTCAAGGCGGCCGGCAAGGAACCGGGCCGCTATGGCGGCACGTTGCGCGCGCTGATGGGCGACCAGCGCGATATCCGCTTCGTCACGCTCTACGGCTATGCGCGCCTCGTCGTGTTCGATCTGGAAGGCCATATCGTCCCGGACATCCTGCTGAACGTGGATGTCGAGGAGGGGCGCCGTTTCACCCTGCATCTGCGGCCGGGGCATCGCTGGTCCGACGGGCAACCCTTCACCTCGGAGGATTTTCGCTACTGGTGGGAGGATGTCGCCAAGGATCCCAAGCTCAATCCCGGTGGGCCGCCGCTGCAGATGCTGGTGGAGGGCGAGCCGGCAACCTTCGAGGTGATCGACGAGACGACCGTGCGCTACAGCTGGTCGAAGCCCAATCCCGGCTTCCTGCCGGCGCTGGCGGGCGCGCAGCCGCTGGTGATCGTCATGCCCGCCCATTACATGAAGCAGTTCCACCAGCGCTATGCGGACCCGCTGAAGCTCTCGAGCCTCATCAAGGAAGTGCGGGTGAAGGACTGGACGGCGCTGCACGACCGCATGTCGCGCTCCTACCGGCCGGAAAACCCGGATCTGCCGCTCCTCGGCCCATGGATTCCGCGCACCTCTCCGCCGGCCGAGTTCTTCGTGTTCGAGCGCAATCCCTTCTTCCACCGGGTCGACGAGCGCGGCCGCCAGCTGCCCTATATCGACAAGATAACCATCTCCATCGGCACCGCCTCGCTGATCGCGGCCAAGGTGGCGGCCGGCGGGGCGGATCTGCAGGCGCGCTATCTCAGCTTTGCCGACTACACCTTCCTCAAGGAAGGGGAGGCGCGCGGTGGCTACAAGGTGCGCCTGTGGGAACGCGGCGAGGGCGCCTATGTGGCGCTGATGCCCAACCTCAATGTCAAGGATCCGGGCTGGCGCGCGGTGCTGCGCGACGTGAACGTGCGCCGCGCGCTCTCCGTGGGCATCAATCGGCGCGACATCAACCAGGTCATCTTCTTCGGGCTCGGCCACGAAGGCGCCAACACGGTGATCCCGGGCAGCGCGCTCTACGATTCGAGATATGACCGGGCCTGGGCGCAATATGATCCGGCGCTGGCGAACAAGCTGCTGGACGCCGCCGGGCTCGACCGGCGCGACGATGACGGCATCCGCCTGTTGCCCGACGGGCGGCGCGCCGAGATCACCGTCGACACCGCGGGCGACAGCACCGAGCAGACCGACATTCTCGAACTGGTCGGCTATGACTGGCAGAAGATCGGCATCAAGCTGCACGTGCACAGCGCGCAGGCCAACCTGCTGCGGCGCAGCGTCATCGCCGGCAACGTGATGATGACGATCTGGCCCGGCCTCGACAATGCGGTGCCGGGCCCCGACATGCCGCCCGATGCGCTGGCGCCGACCAACTCCATGCAGTTCCAGTGGCCGCTCTGGGGGCAGTATGTCGACAGCAGCGGGCGCGAAGGCGAGAAGCCGGAAGATCCGGCGGCGGCCGAACTGGCCGACCTCGCGCTGCAGTGGCGCCGGTCGGTGAGCACGCAGGAGCGGCGCGCCATCTGGAAGCGCATGCTGGAGATCAATGCCGACCAGGTCTTCACCATCGGCGTGATCAACCGCACCTCGCAGCCAGTGGTGGTGAACCGCCAGCTGCGCAATGTGCCGGAAACGGCGATCTACAGTTTCGAACCCGGCGCCTATTTCGGCATCTACATGCCGGACACCTTCTGGTTTGACGATGGCACCTCCGGCCTTGAAGTGACGAGGGACTGAGGATGCTGCTGCGCTATATTCTCCGCCGTATCCTCATCATGATCCCGACGCTGCTGGTGACCAGTGCGCTGATCTTCACGGTGATGGAGCTGCCGCCGAGCGATTATTTCGAGACCTATGTGGCGGAAATGGCCGCGCAGGGCGAGAAGGCGGATACCAGCCGCATCGAGTTCCTCAAGCGGGAATACGGCTTCGACCGGCCACCGATCGAGCGCTACTTCTACTGGATCGCCAATTTCGTGCAGGGCGATTTCGGCTACTCGTTCGAATACGAGATGCCGGTGCGCGACGTGGTGGGCGACCGGCTGGCGCTGACCATCCTGGTGTCGTTCTGCACCATATTGATGACCTGGATCGTCGCCTTCCCGATCGGCATCTATTCCGCGACCCACCAATATAGCTGGGCTGATTACGGGCTCACCTTCATCGGCCTGCTGGGCATCGCCGTGCCGCATTTCCTGCTGGCGCTGATCTTCATGTATTTCGCCAATGTCTGGTTCGGCCTGTCGATCGGCGGGCTGATGGACCCGGTCTACCTGAACCAGCCGATGAGCTGGGAGAAGGCGCAGTCGATCCTCGCCCATCTGTGGATCCCGGTCCTCATCATCGGCGCCGGCGGCACCGGCTCCATGGTGCGCGCCATCCGCGCCAACCTGTTGGACGAATTGCAGAAGCAGTACTACGTGACCGCCAAGGCGAAGGGCCTGCCGCCGTTCCGCGCGCTGACCAAATACCCGCTGCGCATGTCGCTCAATTTCTTCATCTCGCATATCGGCGACGTGCTGCCGGCCATCGTTTCCGGTTCGGAACTGACCGCGGTGGTGCTCTCGCTGCAGACCACGGGGCCGCTGCTGCTGCGCGCGCTGCAGAGCCAGGACATGTATCTGGCCGGCTCGTTCCTCCTGTTCCTGTCCTGTCTCACGGTGGTCGGCGTGCTGATCTCCGACATCGCGCTCGCCTTCCTCGATCCGCGCATCCGGCTTCAGGGAGGCAGCACCAAGTGAACGCCGACGCCGCCCTGTCCGACGCCGCCCCGCCTGCCGCGAAGCTGCCGCCCTCCGGCGCGCCGATGACGCATTATGTGGCGACCGGCCCGTTCGATCCGAACGCGACCGAGCCGATGACCAAGGCGCAGGAGCGGGTCTATCTCGCGTCCCAGCTCACGCTGATGTGGTGGAAGTTCCGCCGCCACCGGCTGGCGCTGATCTCCGGCATCTTCCTCCTCGTGGTCTATTTTTCGATCCTGTTCTGCGAATTCCTCGCGCCCTACGACTACCAGGCCCGGCATACCGACTTCATCCGCAGCCCTCCGCAGGGCATTCACCTGTTCCACGAGGGCAGCTTCATAGGCCCGTTCACCTACGGGCTCGACTACAAGCTCGACCTCGACACGCTGCGGCGCACCTACACGCCGGACGAGAGCCGGATCTACCCGGTGCGCTTCTTCTGCCGCGGCGACAGCTACCGATTCTGGGGCCTCATCGAGGGCAACCTGCACCTCATGTGCCCGGGCGAGGGCGGCACGCTGTTCCTGCTGGGCACCGACCGGCTGGGGCGCGACATGCTCTCGCGCATGATCTATGGCGCGCGCATCTCGCTCACCATCGGCCTCATCGGCGTGGCGGTCAGCTTCTCGCTCGGCATCGTCATTGGCGGCCTTGCCGGCTATTATGGCGGTATCTTCGATCTCCTGACCCAGCGCGCCATCGAGGTGGTGCAGTCGCTGCCACATATCCCGCTCTGGCTGGCCCTGTCGGCGATCATGCCGCCGGACTGGAGCCCGATCCTGGTCTATTTCGGCATCACCGTCATTCTCGGCCTGATGGACTGGACCGGGCTCGCGCGCGCCGTGCGCTCCAAGCTGCTGTCGCTGCGCGAGGACGAATATGTCGTCGCCGCCCAGCTGATGGGCGCGCGCACGCCGCGCATCGTGTTCCGCCATCTGGTGCCGGGCTTCATGAGCCACCTCATCGCCATGGCCACCATCGCCATTCCCGGCATGATCCTCGGCGAGACGGCGCTGAGCTTCCTCGGCCTCGGCCTGCGCCCCCCCATCACCTCCTGGGGCGTGATGCTGAACGAGGCGCAGAACATCAACATCGTGGTGCTCTACCCTTGGCTGATCCTGCCGGTCGTGCCGGTGATCTGCGTCATCCTCGCCTTCAACTTCCTCGGTGACGGTCTGCGTGACGCAGCCGATCCCTATCGCTGACGGGGGAGGGGCCATGTCCACGCTGTCACGGCTCGAGAAGACGCTGTTCCGCCTTCAGGCGCAGCATGCCTGCCTCGCCCATGCCTTCGCCGCGATCGCCAACCGGCCGGGGCCGGTGGTGGAGTTGGGCCTCGGGCTGGGGCGCACCTTCGACCATCTGCGCCGCCATCTGCCCGATCACGAGATCCATGTGTTCGATCGCGTGAACGGCGCCTATGAGGACTGCCAGCCCGACCCCGCGCTCCTGCATCTCGGCGAGATCGAGGAGACATTGCCGGCGCTCGCCGGCCGGCTGGCCGGCCGTGTGGTGCTGGCCAATTCCGATCTGGGCTCGCACGACCGCGACGGCAACCGGCAGGTGGCGGGGATGTCGGCGCGGCTGCTGCCGCCTCTCATGGCGCCGGGTGGCCTCATCCTCTCCGACCTGCCGCTGGCGCTGGAGGGGTTCGAGGCGCTTCCCCCGCCCGAGGGCGTGCGGGAAGGCTGCTATTACCTCTACCGCCGCTCCGCCTGAGCGGCGAGGAGCACGCGCGGGCTGATGAAGCGCACGGTGCCCGAGGCCAGCAGCCGGTCCATCACCTCGCCGAGGAGGCGATCGATCCAGCCGTCATGGACGAGATGATGGGTGAGCAGGCCGATCGGTTCGAGCACGTCCGGCGGGCTCGCCAGTTCCTCCTCGATCCGCCGCACCAGCCCGTCGAGCAGCCCGGCCTCTTCCACTAGCCCGCCGCCGGCCCGCCAGTCGATCGGGTCCCAATGGGTGTTGAGCCGGAGCGGTGCCGCCGGTCCGTCCGGGGGGCGGCGTTTGTAGGTGGAGAGCGCCGCGATCCCCAATGCGGGGAGGCGTTCCACCAGTTCCGGAGCGATGCGGTTCCACGGCGGCACGAAGACCGGCAGCACCCGCGTCCCGAACAGCGTGTCGAGCCGCGCCCGGCCGGCCTCGATGTCGGCGATCATGGACGCGAGTGGGCGGTGCGCGCCGAATTCGGCCTTCTTCTCGCCCGCCGGCGCGTGGTTCGCGTGCGCCCAGCCATGCAGCAGCACGTCCACCTGTGTCTCGCCGGCGAGCCGCTCGGCCAGCGCGGGCGTCGCGCGGGCGGGGATCACCGCCAGCGACAGCGGCACGGCCCATCGGGCACGCGCGGCGAGCAGAGCCTCCAGCGCCGGTGTCGGGGCGACGGCATCGTCGTCGCGCCACCAGAAGGCGAGAGTGCGGCCCGCCGTTCGCGCGCGCGCCAGCGTGGCCTCCAGCCGGGCGAAGGCGTCGTTCGCGGCCCGTCGGCGGGCGATCGCCGCCTCGACCCCCGCGGCGGTGCGGGCGGCGCCGTCGCGGCCGATACCGGACCAGTCGGGGCGGGGCTCCCCAAGCGCCACGCGCACCGCGGCGGCGAGTTCCGCGCCGGTCAGCGTCGCGGCCGCGAGCATGCGCACGAGGCCGCGCCGCGCCAGTTCGCCCGCGCGCTGGGTCTGCTCCCGCTCCGCGCCCTCCGCGAAGGGCACGAGGATGGCGCGAGCCTTGGCGGCCGCGAGGTCGAGCACGGTATTGTAGCCGGCCTGGCTGATGGAGAGCGCGGCGCGGGCCAGCAGCGCGGGAAAGTCCGGCCGCGTCCGCTCGACCCGCATGTTGGCCGGCGCCTCGGCCTCCAGCGTCGCGAAGGCCTCCGCTGGCACGCCGGAACCCACCAGCAGCCGCCATTGCCGCTCCGGAATGAGCCCTGCCGCTGCCAGCGCATGACGCGCGAGCGGCAGGCCGGCCGCCGAGCCGCCGCCCGAGACGATGACCTCGTCCGTGCCGTCGCTGCCGCCTTCCTCGAAGGTGCGGGCGCCGTCATGCACGTAGCCGGTCTCGATCAGCCGCCGCTCCAGCGCCGGCGGCACCGGCCAGGAGGCGCTGAGCGGGACCAGCGCGGCCGCGCCGTGGAACAGCACGCCATCATAGACGGTGGCGAGCGTGGCGAGCGCGCCCTCGGCCTTCTCCGGCGTTGAGGGCGGATTCAGCACGTCGCGGATGGAGGCGAGGATCACGGGGCGGGGCGTCGCGGCGCGGGCATGGGCGAGCAGCGCGTCGAACTCCGCCGCGAGCGAGCGACGGCCGAACGGGTAGAGCTCGGTGAGGAGCGCATCGGGCCGAACCGTGTCGAAGGCCTCAATGAGCGCGTCGCGCCGTGCCGCCAGATGCGCGGCATTGGCAACAAGGCCCGGCGCGGCGTAGAGCGTGCGGAAATCGGTGCCGACACAATGCACCGGGGGCAGCTGGATCCGGTGGCAGCCGGTCGTGTCGACCGTTGCCGCCACCCGTCCGCCGGAAGCGATGGTGACCTCCATCCCCGCCGCCGCCATGGCCCGGCCCACCGCGGCCATGCGGGCGAGATGGCCGACGCCCAGCAAATGGGTGACGACGATGAGCACGCGCGAGGGTGTCCCCGCAGGGGTATCGGTCGCGCTCATGCCGCAGTCTCCGGCAGCGCGATGCCGCTGGCGCGGAAGGCCTGCGCGAGCGTTGTCGCGGCGGCGGCCAGCGTGCGCTCTGCGCCGATGAAACGGGCGGCGGCCTCGCCCATGGCGCGGCGGCGGTCCCCGTCCGCGATGAGCTGCGCCACGGACGCGCGAAAGGCCGGGATATCGCCGGGCGGGGTGAGCAGGGCGGTCTCGCCCGCCTTCACCGCGTCGGCGATGCCGCCATGGTTGCCGGCGACGCAGGGCAGGCCGTGCGCCTGCGCTTCCAGATAGACGACGCCGAACGCCTCGTTGACACCGGGCCAGACGAACAGGTCGGCGGCGGAGAACATCTCGCCGAGCGCGGCCCGCCCGGCAATGCCGCCGCGAAAGCGCACCCGCGCGCCGAGCGGGGCCAGCGCCGCCTCCACCTCCGCCCGCACCGGCCCGTCACCGACCACGTCGAGCGTCCAGCCATCCCCTTCAAGCCCGGCCAGCGCCGCGCCGAGCTGGCGATAGGAGGTGAGCTTGTCGCCGGGGCGCATCATGGCGACGGTGAGGAGGCGCACCGGCCGGCTTTTCGAAATGGCACGGTCCCGGCGAGGATTCGGCCATTCGGCGGGGTCGATGAAGGGCTTGAGGTCGAAAATGCGCTGCTGCGGCGATTTCAGGCGGTCGAGCATGTCGCGGTCGGCGGCGGTGGGGGGGAGCAGCAGGCCGGCCGCCGCGATGGCGGCCTCCGCCCGCGCATGGCCTTCCGCGAAGGGGCCGCTGGCCCGCTTGGGCGCCCGCGAGGGTTCGGCGATCACATAGGGCACGCCGAGCGCGGCGGCGAGCCCGGGGCCGATGAGATCGGGCGCCTTGTAATAGACGTGGTAGGTGAAGACGCAGGCGATCCGCTCCTCGCCATGCCGCGCCACAAGGCGGCGGATCTCTGCGCGTGCCCGTTCATCCAGCGCCGGCCAGCGCGCGGGATCGGGATCGGGCGCGAAGCTGGTGAGGTCTGAGGCAAGTTCGACGGTGTAGCCGAGCCGCTCCAGCAGGCGCAGGAACAGCCGCGCCATGGTGCGCTCGCCCGAGGGCACCGGATGGTCGGGCGCCTTCAGGGGCGCAAGAAACAGGCAGCGCATCTATTCAGCGCCCGGCCGCCAGGGGTTCGGCCGGAACTGCCGGCGGGGCCACGGGCCGACCGCCGGCGCCTTGCGAGGAGGCGGCAAGCCGGGCTTCCAGCCGGTCGATGCCCGCATCGAAGGTGAAATCGGCCGTCAGCCGCGCCAGCGCCGCAGCGCCGAGCCGCAGGCGCTGCGGGGCATCGCCGATCAGCGCCGCGAGCGCCCCGGCGAGCGCTTCGGCGTCGCCCGGGGGCACGAGGCGGCCGTTCACGCCGTCATCGATGAATTCGGGCACGCCGGCGAAACGGGTGGAGATGGCGGGCAGCGCCTGCGTCGCCGCCTCCATCAGCACGTTGGGCAGGCCGTCGCGGTCGCCATCCTCGCCCGGCTGGCTGGGCAGCACGAACAGGTCCGCCTCGCGCAGCGCCGCGACCACGGCCGTCTGGGCCTGACTGCCGCGCCAGTCGATGCGCTCCGACAGGCCGAGCCGCTCCGCCTGCGCCTTCAGGCCGGCGAGTCGCTCGCCCGAGCCGATATGGACGAGGTGCCAGTGCAACTCTGCCGGCAATTGCGCGAGGGCGTCGAGCAGCTTGTCGAAGCCCTTCTTGGTGACGGCCCGCCCCACGGCGACCAGGCGCACCGGGTCGGCGGGGTCGCGCCCGTCGGCCTGGCGGGTGCGCGGCGGGGGGCTGGGGAAGCGGGCGAGATCGAGCCCGTGATAGACCAGCTCCACGCGCCCGGCCGCGGGCCCGGCGACGCGGCGCAGCTCGTTCCAGCCATCCGCCGTGCAGGCGACACCCCAGCTGGCATCCGCGATCTTCTCCGCCCGCTCCCATTCCGGCGTGGTCCAGATGTCCTTGGCGTGGGCGGAAAAGGAGTAGCTGCGGCCGGTGAGCCGCGCGGCATAGCGCGTCACCGAGCCCGGCGTGTGCAGGAAATGCACGTGCAGATGGCGGATCCGCGGGTCGATCTCGCGCGCCAGCACCAGCGCCTGGCCGAGCCGGCGTAGGCGGCCGGCGCTCGGGTCGCGCCGCAGGTCGCGCAGGAAGAGGCGCAGCGTCGGGCGCCAGGCGAGATGGCGCAGCGCGTGCACAAGGCCCTTCCAGACGCGGCGCGGATCGTCCTTGAGATATTCCGGAAGGTAGAGGAGGCGGGCGGCGATCTCCTCATGCATCGGGTGGCGGTAGCGATCGGTCGGACGGCGCAGCGACCAGATGTCGAAGGCGAAGCCGCGCCGCTCCAGCTCCAGGATTTCCTGGGCGATGAAGGTTTCGGACAGGCGCGGGTAGCCTTTCAGCACGATGGCGATGCGCGCAGGCGTCCCGCCGGCGGGGGGCGACGCGGTGGCAGCGGAGGGCGTCGTCGTCACCTCAGCCCCCGAGGCCGATGGAGGCGCCGCAGGCGTCCGCCGGTTCCTCGATATAGGGCGCCAGATGGTTCGAGATGCTGGCGAGCCCGTCCAGCATGCCGGGCGTGGCGGCCTGCGAGGGCGGCTTCTGGTGGGCGAGCGCCTCGAGCGCGCGGGCCATCACCTGCGGATCCCGCGTCGCCGCGCCCTCTTCCACCGGATCGACCAGCATGCGCATCAGCCCGAGCTGTTCCGCCCGCGTGGCGCGGATCAGCTGCTCCTGGCGCGGGCGCGAGCGGGGCACCAGCAAGGCCGGCTTGTCGAAGGAGAGGATCTCGCAGAACGTGTTGTAGCCGCCCATGGCGACCACCGCGGTGGCCCGGCTCATCAGCTGTTCGATCTTGGGATCGAACACGATGGCGTCGACCTTGGACAGCCGGTCGATGCGCTCCTGGAAATGGCTGCGCTGAGTGTTGGACAGGAACGGACCGAACGCGATCACCGCCGGCAGGGGAATGTCGGGATTGGCCTCATAGGCTGAAATCACCCAGTCGATCAGTCCCGCGCCGTCGGCGCCGCCGCCCGTGGTAACGAGGATGAAGGGGCCCTTGGTGCTGCGCGGATAGCGCACGCCGGAATTGCCGACCGGCACCGAGCGGCGCAGATAGCCGGTATAGACGATACGGGCATGCAGGTCCGCCGGCATCGGCATGGCGTCGAGCGGGCGATAGAACGCTTCCGAGCCATAGACCAGCACGTCGTCGTAATAGTCGGTCATGGCGCGGACCGCGCCCTTGTCGTGCCATTCGGCGCGGATGATCTCGGGGCTGTCGAGCACATCGCGCACGCCGATGATGCGGCGCGTGCCCATGGCACCCATCAATTTGAGGCTCGGCACCAATTCGCCGCGGAAGCCGGCCGGCTCCTTGTCGGCGATGAAGATATCGGGGCGGAACGATTCTGCGGTCTGGCGGATCAGTGATTCGCGGATGGCCGTGACCTCGGCGAGGTCGAGGCGCAGATTGGCGCTGCCATAGCTGCCATTCTCGCTCTTGGCGATGCCGGGCACATGCACGAAGTCGATGCCGGGCGCGAAATTGAAGCTGCCGGCGAGCGCCGAGCCCGAAATGATGAGGACCGACACGTTGCCATGGGCGCCCACGAGCGCATTGGCGATGGCGCGCGAGCGACGGATATGTCCCAGCCCGTAGGTGTCGTGGCTGTACATGAGGATGCGCGGCGTCTTCTTGCCCGCCCGAATGGCTTCCGGCGGCGACGCTGGGCTGGGAACACGTTCCATCAATATACCCGATAGGGGGGAGGCCACCGTGAAGCGGCAACCGGTCCGATGATACTGCCAGTTCTACATGGCCTGTCGCAGGATCGTAAGATAGGCCGGCTGCCTATGTCGAGGCGGTGAGGGAAATCCCCTATGACCTTTGCGGCATCTCGCCCCGCAGGGGGCCCTTCCGCCGGCCCCGAAGGACCGGCGGACCCGCCGGTGCCTCCGCTCCGGTGTCCGGATGCCGGCTCACTCCGCCGGCTGGCGGGCAATGCCGGCGCCGTGATCCTCGCCGCCATAGCCGTGATGCACCCGCGCCTTGCCGCGGAACACCCAGTAGGCATGCGCCTGATAGGCGAGGACGATGGGCAGGATGACGGCGACGCCCACGCCGACGAACAGAAGGGCCTGCGGGTCGGCGATGCCGTCCCACACCGTGACGTGGCGGGGCACGACATAGGGAAACAGGCTGATCACCAGGCCGAGGAAGCCGAGCAGGAACACCGCGATGGCGCCGAGGAAGGTACCGGTTTCCCGCCCGGTCCAGATGCCGCGCCAGATCGTCAGCAGCACGCCGATGGTGACGAGCGGCACCGGCGCGAGGAAGGCGATGTTGGGCCAGGCGAACCAGCGCGCCGCCACTTCCGGCACGCTCCAGGCGCTCCACGCGCTGACCAGCGCCATCATGGCGGCCGTGAGGATGAGTGCGGCATGCGCCACTTCCCGCGCGAAGACCTGGGTCGCCCCGTCGGTCTTCCAGATCAGCCAGCCGGCGCCCAGCAGGGCATAGCCCCCGAGCAGCCCCGCGCCGCAGGCAAGACCCAGCAGGGTGACGAAATCGAAGGTGCCGCCCGCGAACATGCCGTCCTGCACGTTCACGCCGCCGATCAGCCCGCCGAGGATGAAGCCCTGGCACAGCGTTGCCACGATCGAGCCGGCGGAGAAGGCGATGTCCCACACCCAGCGGAACTCGATCGTCTGCAGGCGGAATTCGAAGGCGATACCGCGGAAGATGAGGGCGAACAGCATGAAGATGATCGGCAGGTAGAAGGCCGGCAGCAGCACGTAATAGCCCGCCGGGAAGGTGGCGAGCAGCAGCGTGCCGCCCATCACCAGCCAGGTCTCGTTGCCATCCCACACCGGTTCGACCGTGGCCATCATCAGGTCGCGGTCGGCCTCGCGCGGAGCGATCAGGAACAGGATGCCCACTCCGAGGTCGAAACCGTCGGCCAGCACGTAGACCGTCACGCAGAACGCCACCGCCGCGGCGAACAGCACATGGATCTCGTTGAGATGCGCCAGCATGGGTCAGGCTCCGTGCGGGTTGTCGAGGGAGAAGGCGGGGGCCAGCGGCGCGCCGACGGTGGGCTGGACGAGCGGGCCGCCGACCAGTGTCGTGCTCGCGCGGTCCATGCCAGGGTGCAGGCGCTCGATCTCGCGATCGCCGGTGCCGGATGCCGGGCCGCCAGGCTGGGGCCCGCGGATCGCCACGCGTCCGGCGAACCACAGGAAGCTCAGCAGCAGAAGATGATAGATGACGATGAAGCCGATGAGGCTGAGCGTCACGGCGTTGGCGGTGACGGGCGAGACCGCATCGGCCGTGCGCAATTGGCCATAGACGACCCAGGGCTGGCGCCCGGCCTCGGTGGTGGTCCAGCCGGCCAGCACGGCGAGGAAGCCGAGCGGGGTGGTGGCCATGGCGAGGAACTGGAACCAGCGTGTCCCGTATAGCCGGCCGCGCCAGCGCAGCACGGCGCCGGTGATCGCGGTTGCGAGCAGGATGAGCGCGATGCCGACCATGATGCGGAAGGCGAAGAACACCACCGGAACATTGGGCCGGTCCGATGCGGGAACCGCCTTCAGGCCCTGGACCTCGCCATCCCAGGAATGGGTGAGGTAGAGGCTCGCCAGATGCGGGATCTCGATGGCGTAGAGGTTTTTCGCCGCGTCCATGTCCGGCCAGGCGATCACCGTCATGGCCGGGCCGCGCGTGGTGTCCCACAGCCCTTCCATCGCCGCCAGCTTGGTGGGCTGGTATTCGAGCGTGTTGCGCCCGTGCATGTCGCCGATGAAGATCTGCAGCGGCACCAGGATGAGAGCCAGCCACATCGCCATGGAGAAGGCGAGCCGGTTGGCCTCCACATAGTGGCGGCGCCACATGTGGAAAGCCGAGACGCCCGCCACCACGAAGGCGCCGGTGATGAGGCTCGCGCACACCATGTGGGCCAGCCGGTAGGGGAAGGACGGTGAGAAGATCACATCCCACCAGCTCACCGTGTGGAAAATGCCCTGGGCATCCGCCACCGCGCCGGACGGTGTCTGCATGAAGCTGTTGGAGGCGATGATCCAGGTCGCGGAGAGTAGCGTGCCACCCGAAACCATGCAGCACGCGAAGAAATGCGCGCCCCGGCTCACCCGGCCCTGGCCGAACAGCACGATGCCGATGAAGCCGGCCTCCAGGAAGAAGGCGGTGAGCGTCTCATACGTGAACAGCGGACCGATGACGTTTGAGACCGATCGCGAGAAGCCGGCCCAGTTGGTGCCCACCTCGTAGCTGATCACCACGCCGGTGATGACGCCCATGCCGAAGGCGAGCGCGAAGATCTTGAGCCAGAACTGCATCAGGTCGCGGTAGAGCACCCGACCGGTGCGCCACCACAGGCCGCTGAGCAGCGTGATGAAGCAGGCGAGGCCGATGGTGAGCGTCGGCCACAGGATGTGATAGCCGATGGTGAAGGCGAACTGCGCGCGGGCAAGAGCGACGGGATCCATGGTCAGGCGGCCTCCGTCCGGGCTTGCGAGCGGATGATGCGGATGGGGATGCCCTTGTAGGAGGGCGTGAAGCTCTGCGGATCGTGCGCGCCGAGCGGAACCAGCGGGTTGGTCTCGGGGTAATAGGCCGCGCAGCTCCCGCTCGGGAAGGCGTGGGGCACCACCTTGAAGCCGCGCACGACGCGCTCAATGCCGTCCGCCCAGACGGTGACGAGGTCGACCCGATCATCCGCCTTCAGGCCGCGCTTTTCCATTTCCGCCGTGCCGAGGAACAGCACGTCACGCTGGCCGAACACGCCGCGATAGCGGTCGGAGAGCGAATAGATCGTGGTGTTGTACTGGTCGTGGCTGCGCACGCTGGTGAGCCACAGCACATCGGGATCGTGCTGGGCAGGGTCTTCGCCGAGGCCGGCATAGAGCAGGAAGTTGGCCTTGCCCGAGGCGGTCGCCCAGATGCGTTCGCGCGCGGAGGAGACCAGGTGGAAACCGCCTGGCACGCGGATGCGGGCATTGTAGCCCTCGAAAATGGGAATCACCGCCTCGATGGCGTCGCGGATCGTGTCGTAGTCGGCGATGAAGCCTTCCCAGTCCACCACCGAGCGCCGGCCCAGCGTGGCCCGGGCCATGCCGGCGATGATGGCCGGCTCGCTCTTGAGCTGGTCCGAGGCCGGCGGGTTCATGCCGGTGGAGGCGTGCACCATCGACATGGAATCCTCCACCGTGATGGATTGCGGGCCGGTCGCCTGCACGTCGATCTCGGTGCGGCCGAGGCACGGCAGGATCAGCGCCTCGCGGCCGTGAATGAGATGGCTGCGATTGAGCTTGGTGGCGATGTGGACGCTGAGGTCCAGCTGGCGGAAGGCCTGGTGCGTCTGCTCCCAGTCGGGAATGGCGGCGACGATGTTGCCGCCGAGGCTGACGAAGACCCGCACCTCGCCCTTCACCATCGCCTCCAGCGCGGTGACGACGTTGTGGCCGTGCTTGGCCGGAGGGGTGAAGCCGAAGCGCTTCTCCAGCTGGCCGAGGAATTCCGGCGTGGGGATCTCGGTGATGCCGACGGTGCGGTCGCCCTGCACGTTGGAATGGCCGCGCACCGGGCACAGCCCGGCGCCGTCCTTGCCCATGTTGCCCTTGAGCAGGCAGAGATTGGCGAGCTGCTGCACGCCGCCGGCGCCGTGCCGGTGCTGGGTGATGCCCATGCCGAACACCACGATGGCCCGCTCGGCCTTCATGTAGATCTGCGCGGCTTCCTCGATCACCGCGCGGGTCAGCCCGGAATGGCGCTCGATGTCGTCCCACTGCGTGGCCTTCACATCCGCCATCAGCGCGTCGATGCCGGCGGTGTGGCCGCGGATGAAGTCCCAGTCCAGCACCTCGATGCCGTGGCTGGCGCGGGCTTCCTCGTCGGCCTCGACCATGACCTTCATCAGGCCCTTGATGACGGCGATGTCGCCGCCAACGCGCACCTGGTGCAGCCGGCCGCTGATCGGCGTCGAGGTCAGGGTGGCCATTTCCAACGGGTTCTGCGGCGACTGGAAGCGCTCCAGCGCCCGCTCGCGGAATGGGTTGAAGGAGATGATGGAGGCACCGCGCCGCGCCGCGTCGCGCAGGCTCGTCATCATGCGGGGTGAGTTGGTGCCGGGGTTCTGGCCGAAGATGAAGATGCAGTCGGTCTTGTCGAAATCGTCCAGCAGCACCGTGCCCTTGCCGACGCCGAGTGATTGCGGCAGCCCGACGCTGGTCGCCTCGTGGCACATGTTCGAGCAATCGGGGAAGTTGTTGGTGCCGAATTCGCGCACGAACAGCTGGTAGAGGAAGGCCGCCTCGTTGGAGGCGCGGCCGGACGTGTAGAAATCCGCCATGTCGGGGTTCGGCAGGGCGGCGAGGTGCCGGCCCACCGTGGCGAAGGCTTCCGCCCAGCTCACCGGCAGGTAGCAGTCGCTCGCCTCGTCATAGGCCATGGGGTGGGTGAGCCGTCCCACCATTTCCAGCTCGTAGTCGCTCCAGGTGGACAGCTCGGCAACGGTGTGCGCGGCGAAGAATTCCGGCGTGCAGCGCTTGGCGGTGGCTTCCCAGGCCACGGCCTTGCCGCCGTTCTCGCAGAATTCGAAGGACGACGTGTGCTTGGGGTCCGGCCAGGCGCAGCCGGGGCAGTCGAAGCCCTCCGGCTGGTTCATGCGCAACAGCGTGGTCGCGCCCTTGACTGGAATCTCCTGCTCGACGAGGTGCTGGGTCAGCGCCTTGAGCGCTCCCCAGCCGCCCGCCGGTTCGTCATACCGTCGGATGCTCTTTTTCCCGGACATGGATCGATCTCCACTCATAACCCCATTGCAGACGATGATGCGGGGAGCGGGGTCCGGGTTCTTTCGCAATGGCCCCCATTGTTGCGGGATGACACACCGCCGGCACGGCGGTTCGAAAACCGAAGCACCCGAGCGGCATCCGTCGCGGCGTGCAGGACGACGGGTGCAAGACGAAGCGTGCAGAGCGATGCATGCAGGACGATGCATGCAGGACGCGAAAAACCCCGCTCCGTTCCGCAACGGGCGGGGCTTTGCCAGGGGCCGGCCGGGAAAACAGGGAGCGCCGGCCGCTATTTTCCCGGCCGCGTCGCCTCCCGCGGGGCCGAGACCGATGCCATGCTCTCCAGCACGCCGTCGCGGCGGATGAAGCCGTGGAACAAAGCGGCGCCCGCGTGCAGCGCGATCAGCCCGAAAAAGGCGAAGGCGAGATAGAAATGCGCGTTCCACAGCACCGTGTGCAGCGCGTCGCTGGGCGCCAGGATGGCCGGCAGCTGGATATGGCCGAGCAGCACGACCGGATAGCCGCCGGCCGACAGCATGCCCCAGCCCAGCAGCGGCATGCCGATCATCAGGGCATAGAGCCCGTAATGCGAGAGATGCGCGCCGAGCTTGATCAGCGGCGGCAGGTCGGCCGGCAGTGGCGGCGCACCGACGACGAGGCGCACGGCGAGCCGGATCAGCGCGAGCAGCAGGATGACGAAGCCGAGCGTCTTGTGGGTCTCGACCAGCGGCAGGTATTTCGGGGTGACGGTCGAGTTCATGCCGACGCCGATGAACAGCATGGCCAGGATGCAGGCCGCCATCAACCAGTGCAGCAAACGCTGGAGGGCGGAGAAGCGCGGGGTCACGGACGTGGATCTCCCGGTCACGGCGTTCCGGGTCATGGCGCTGGCTGTCATGGTTTGGCTCCCGTCGTGGCGGTCGCGTTATAGGGATAGTCCTTCACTTCCGACGTGCGCAGGTTGAACGAGCGGGCATAGGCCGCCGAGCGGGCCGCCGGGAAGGGATCATCGGAAACGGCGATGCCGTCGGGCAGGATGGTCGGGTCGAAATTGATGTCGCGGCACGGCCCGTCGCGCTCGTCCTCGATCTTCTGCACGACCAGCGTGCCGGCATCGATGGTGCGCCGGCCCGCCGGCCAGACCTTCGAGGGATCGTTGGTCGGGTCGCCCGCCTCGGCCAGTGTGATCACCAGGTTCCAGCGCTGCGGGCCGGACGCCACGCGCTGGGCGATCTCCTGTTCCAGGTGATCGGGGCCGAGTGCGGTCAGCTCCGCGTCGGTGATCGGCGTCACCGTCGCCTGCGGCACGTAGGACCAGCGCACGGCGTGACGGGCGCCGGAGGCATCGACGAAGATGAAGGCGTTCAGACTGTTGAAGGCGTCCTCGGCATAGCTCGCCGTCCAGGGCGCGCCCTTCGCCCAGCCGACGAAGGTGCCGAATTCCGGGTTGGCGGCGATGAAGCCCTTCATCGCCTCCGGATCCTTGCTGTGCGAGGCGGTGAGCAGGTCGTAGAAGGCCTGCGGCGTCGACACCGGGAAGAACGGCGGGTCGATCATGGCGGCGCGCCAGAGCGTGCCGTCCGGCGCCGTCAGCTGCAGTCCCAGCCCGCGCACCCGCACCGTGGCGTCCGGCGCGTTGGGATCGGCGGTGCCGAGATTGAAGCGGCCGAGCGCGGGATAGGTGCCGGCGGCAAGAAGGCCGGCGCGCGAGAGTTCGGCACCCTTGCCGTTCGATTCGAACACGCCGGTGAAGCAGATGCCCTTGGCGTGGTTGCGTCGGTGGCCGAGCGCGGGCCCGCCGGGCGGGGCGAGCGCGGCGACGAGCCTGGTGGGCGTGAGGCGGCCGGGCGACAGCCAGCCCGCCGTATAGGCGAAGGCGCCGGTAGCCGCGGCGATGACGGCGGCGCCGATGGCGAATTTTGCCACATCGCCTCGTCGGATAGGTGTTCCCGGCATGATCCACTCCGCCGCTGGCTGTCGTGATGACCGGCCGGGTAGATCCCCGGCATCGCACCCTATCCATTACCCGGATCGCACGCCGGATATTCCCCGTTTGTCATAATGATTCCAAAAAAGCATGGCGTTTGCCCGCTGGGCCGTCACCCCTTAGCCGTCGGCGGCGGTCTGGAAGGCTTCCTCGGCGAGGTCGATCTCGCGCAGCAGCTTGTGGGCGAGGTCGGCGGTGATGCGATGGCCCCGCGCCAGGTTGACGATGGCGGCGCGCTCGGCCGTCAGCCCGACGACATGCAGGCGCTCCTCCTCGTGCAGCGTGCCGGCGGGGGTAAGGGCTTGCGCCTCCGGCTGCAGCTGCGCGAGGCGGTGCTGGTAATAGTCGGCCACCTGCGCCACCGCCGCGAGGCTGTCGCCCTTCGCGCCGCCATCCACGGCCCCGGCGCGGGCCAGCGCGGCGATGGCGGCCTTGGCCGCCTCGATCCGCGCGTCGCGCTCCTGCTGGTCGGGGTGCGGCTCGAGCGGCATCGAGACGCCGCGCAGCAGGCTGGGCAGGCTGGCATTGGCGAGCAGCAGAGAGACGAGGATCACTCCCGCGGCGATGAGGATGGCGAGGTCGCGCGAGGGAAACGGCGCCCCGTCCGGCAGCGCCAGCGGCAGGCTCAGCGCGCCGGCCAGCGTGACAGCGCCGCGTACCCCGGCGGTGGACATGGCGAGGGTGAGCCGCCAGTCGGGCTTGCGCCGGCCGCCGGCCTGCTCGGCATGGCGACGCAGCCAGATGGTGATCGACACCCACACCCAGCCAAAGCGCAGCACGGCGAGCGCCACCGACACCGCCAGCACATACATTGCCAGCCAGCCGAGCCCGGCATGGCCGCTCTCCACCGAGCTGGCGTGCAGCCGCGCGACGATGCCCGGCAATTGCTCGCCCAGCAGCAGGAAGATCGAGCCGTTGAGGGCGAATTGCAGCGTCTCCCACACAGCGTTGCGGCGGATACGGGTGACAGCGAGCGTCTGCGCGCTGAGTTCGATCCGGCTCATCATGATGCCGGCCGCCACCGCCGCCAGCACCGGCGAGCCATGGACCGCATCCGCCAGAAGATAGGCGCCGTAGGGCGTCAGGAGGCTGATGAGGATCTGCGAGGAGGTGTCCTCGCCGATCCGCCGCGCGATCCACATCTTGGCGAGAGAGATCATCCGGCTGAAGGCCAGCCCGATGGCGATGCCGCCCGCCGCCGCCCAGACGAGGTCGGCGATCGAGGACCAGATGGGAAAGGTGCCGGTCATCGCCACCGTGACGGCGAGCCGCAGGCAGACGAGGCCGGACGCGTCGTTGAACAGCGCCTCGCCTTCGAGGATGCGCAGCACCCGGCGCGGGATGGGCACGTTGGTCACCATGGCGGTGGCGGCGACGACATCGGTCGGCGACAGCACCGCCGCCAGCGCGAAACACACCGGCAGCGGCATGGCCGGAATCATCAGGTTGAGCAGCAGCCCCACGCCGAGCACGGTGAGGAAGACCAGCCCGAAGGCCAGCGCCAGGATGGTGACGGCATTGTCCTGCAGGTCCTGCTTGGGCACGCGCCAGCCGTCGAGAAACAGCAGTGGCGGCAGGAACAGCACGAAAAACATCTCCGGCTCGAGCTTCACGCCGAACGAGGTGGTGAGGCCGATCGCGGCGCCGGCGGCGATCTGCACCAGCGGCAGCGCGATGCGCCCGCCCAGCGCGCGGGAGAACCAGTGCGTGACGACGACGCCGACGATGAGGACAAGGATGATCGTGATGGCGTTCATGGCGGCGCGGCGTGCTCGGCGGGGCTCGGAGGACGGCGCGCGGGGGCCATTCCGGCGTTCGCGCTGGTGCCGGGGCGTTCGCCATGCGCTCGTCCCGCCTCCCAAAAAAAGAGGCGGCGTCGGAGGTGGATCCGGCGCCGCCGCGAAAGGGAGAGGGGAGGGACGACAGCGTGGCTGTCGGAAGGCACTATCGCGCAGCTTGCCGGCGGGTTCTTTCCATTCGGCATCGTCAATGCGGAATCGACCGCCGCGCCCGAGCTTCCGCCTGCCCTCGCCGCACCTGCGCGAAGGCGATGAACCCGGCCCCGCGCACCGCCAGATCCGCGCCGATGATGGCGCCCAGCAGCCCGAGCGGCGCCGCCGGCCACAGGGCCAGCATGAGGATGCCGGCATCCATGCTGGCGAGCGCGCTGACCACCAGCCAGCTCTCGCCCCGCCGGTGGCGCAGGGGCCAGGCGGCGGCAAGCCGGCACCCGCCCGCGAGGGTCGCCAGCACGCCGAGAGCCAGCGTGTGCTGGAGCGCGGCGAGGGAGGGATCGGTGAGCATCAGTACGCCAGCAAGGGTGAGGGCCAGGCCCCCGGCAAGCCGTGCCGGCCACTGCGCCCGGTCGGCGCTGGCCAGCGCGTGCGCCACCTCGGCCGCGCCGGCCACCGTCATCATGGCGGCGACGGCGGGCAGGGCGGCGGGCGAGCCGCTGAGGTCGCGGGCGGCGATACCGGCCGCCGTCAGCTGGAGGAGGCCGAGTGCCAGATAGCCGCCCCACCGGCGCGACTGCGCCCTGGGGGCGGCCGAGGCGGTGTCACGGGCGAAATGGCCGGCGGGCAGCACGTTCGCCATGGGGATCTCCTGTCGCGAAAGGGTGCCGCAGCGTCCGCCTGGAGCGGCTTGGCTTCTTTCCCGATCGCGGGCGTCCTTGCCGGATGACATGACGCCGTGCGATGCCGCCCGGACAGGTCTGACCGTGGCGGCACGTTTCGCCCGTTCAGCCGATTTCCAGCGAGCGGCCGAGCCGCTGGCCATAGGCGACGATGGCACGTCCCGCCGGGGCCCGCGCGGCCTCATAGGCCGCGAGCGCCGCGGCGAGGTCATCATGCCCGCTCAGCGCGTCGCGCAGGGCGAAGGCGTCCCCGGCCGCCTTGGCGACGCCCATCGCGGTGTGGGGGCGGGCAACGAAGGCGGCATCGCCCATCAGCGCGATGTGAGGCGAGGTCAGGTGCGGGGCGGCATAGTCGAAGATGGCGTGGAGGAAGGGTGCGCGTTCCGCCAGCACCGCCGCGTGGAAGGCGGGCGGCAGCGCGCGCCCGGCATCGGCGCGCAGCGTCTCCACGGCCTCGGGCCGCACCCGGCCCGGCGCCAGCGAATAGGGCCGGCGCACGCCGTCGATGTCGGTCAGGGCGGCGTCCAGGGCTTCGGCCGCCACGCCGCGATACCACACCCAGTTGTAGCGGCGCTCGCCTGGCGTCGTGGAGCCGTCCGCGCCGGGCACGAGATAGCCCAGCATGTGCGCGCCCGGCGCGTCGAAGAAGGCGAAGCGCCCGAACAGCTGGCGGGCGGCGTCCTCCGGCATGTCGCGCTCGGGCACCAGCCCGCGCCACGTGACATAGCCGACATAGGCGGGCTGCGAGCCCGGCCCGGCGACCGTGCCGCGCACCCGCGAGCCGATGCCGTCCGCGCCGATCAAAAGGTCACCCCGCTCGATGCCGCCATCGGCGAAGCGTATCCATGCCCCGTGCGCGTCCTCGCCGAGCTCCACCGCCTGCCGGCCGCCGACATAGCGCTCGGCGGGCAGCAGATCGCGGAAGGTGCGGAACAGCACGTCCCAGGAGAGCTGGGTCTGCGGGGCGTGCTGGCGCTGGAGGACGGCACCGGAGCGGTCGAGGTGGATGCGCTCCTGTGCCACCACGCCGAAATGGGCGAGGCGCTCGACACCGACCTCGCGCAGGATGTCGAACACCTCGCGCTGGGCGACGAGGCCGGCGCCCCGCCCCTCCAGCCCGTGCACGGAGCGTTCGAACACCGTGACGTCGAAGCCGGCGCGGTGGAGCAGGTTGGCGGCGAACAGGCCGCCGATCGAACCGCCGACGATCAGGATGCGGGTGGGCTTCATGGTGGTGTCCTTCCCTTAGATCAGCCCCGGGGACGGAGCGCTTCGCGCAGTTGCACCCCGGCGGCCAGCGCCGCGAAGCCGGTGCCCAGCAGGCTCACCGCGGTCCAGCCGCCGGCGTTCCAGGCGAGGGTGGAGGCCGCCGAGCCCGCCGCGCCGCCGAGGAACATCGCCCCCATCAGCACGGTGTTGAGCCGGGCCCGCGCCGCAGGACGCAGGGCGAAGACGATGTGCTGGTTCGAGACGAGGGCGCTCTGCATGCCGAAATCCAGCAGCACGACGCCCACCACCAGGCCGATCAGCGAGCCCCACAGGCCGAACACCGCCCAGGAGGCCAGCGTGACCAGCGCGCCGACCAGCACCGTGCCCGCCGCGCCATGCTTGTCGGCAAAGCGACCGGCGAGCGGGGCGGCGAGGATGCCGACCGCGCCGACCAGGCCGAACAGGCCGGCAATATCGGCGCCGAAGCCGAATTGCGGCTGCTCCAGCTGGAACGCGAGGATGGTCCAGAAGGTGGTGAAGGCCGCGAACAGCGCCGCCTGCGTCACCGCCGCCCGACGCAGCGCGGCGAATTCGGTCCAGAGATGGCCGATCGAGCGCAGCGCCTTTGCGTAGCTCATGGTCGAATCCGGCGGGCTGTGCGGCAGGATCGCGGCCATCAGCGCGGCCGCCGCGAGCGCCATCGGCACCGCCAGCCAGAACATTTCCCGCCAGCCGCCATGGGTGGCGACGAAGCCGGCCAGCGTGCGGCTGAGCAGGATGCCGGTGAGAATGCCGGCCAGAACGGTGCCGACCGTGGCGCCGCGCTTTTCCGGCGCCGCCAGATGCGCCGCCAGCGGCACGATCTGCTGGGCGACGGTGGAGAGCAGCCCGATCATCAGCGACGCCGCCACCATGGCCAGTGAGGCCGGTGCCACCGCGGCGAAGGCGAGGGCAACGGCCAGCAGCGTGAACTGGATGACGATCAGCCGGCGGCGCTCCACGAGATCGCCCAGCGGCACCAGCAGGAACAGGCCGGCGGCATAGCCCAGCTGCGTCGCCGTGGGGATGGCGCCGGACAGGCGGCCGGGCAGGTCCTGCTCGATCACCGCCAGCATGGGCTGGTTGTAATAGATGTTGGCGACGGCCACGCCAGCGGCGGCGGCCATGGCGAAAGTGGCGCCGAAGCCGAGCACCGCGCCGGCGGCCGACGGCTTGGCATCGGCCTTCTTGGGTGGGGCGGCTTTGGTCGACCGCTCGCCGCCGAGCGTGTTCTGCATGGACATGGGAAGTCTCCCGGCCCCGGCCGAAAAAGTGGCGGGGGAAAGTGGGTTGGGTTGGGTTACAGATAGACGGGCGGCAGTTTTGTTATAGTTCTGTTCTTTGATCTTCAGTCGTATCGGATTTCGTTAGAATGGATTTCGCCGCTCTCTCCCTGCTCATCGAGACCGTCACCGCCGGCAGCCTGGCGGAGGCGGCGCGGAGGCTGCGCCTGTCGCCGATGAAGGCGACGCGGCTGATTTCCGCGCTGGAGGACGAACTCGGGGTGCGGCTGCTCCACCGCACCACGCGGGCGCTCTCGCTCACCGACGAGGGTCTGGTCTTCCTGCCGCATGCCCGCGCGCTGGTGGAGGAGCAGGCCGCGGCTCTGGCGAGCGTGCGCGGCGCGACTGCCGGCGCGCGCGGACTTCTGCGGGTGAGCGCCTCGCTGGCCTTCGGCCGGCAGGTGCTGGCCCCGCTGGTGGCGCAGTTCATGGCGACGCATCCCGAGGTTCAGGTGGAGCTGCGGCTGACCGACGCGCTGGTCGACATCGTCGCCGAGGGCATCGACCTTGCCATCCGCATCGCCGAACTCGGCGACAGCACGCTCATCGCGCGGCGGCTCGCCGACAATCCGCGCCGGCTGGTGGCGTCGCCCGCCTATGTCGAGCGCTTCGGCGCGCCGGCCACGCTGGCGGACCTGTCGCGCCACGCCTGCCTGACCAGCATCGCCCAGCCGCAATGGAGCTTCGACACCGCGACGGGCAATCATGTCGTCCGGCTCGCCGGCCGTTTCACCACCAATTCCATCGATGCCATCCACGAAGCCTGCCTCGGCGGGCTGGGCATCGCCAATCTCTCGGAATGGAATGTGCGGGAGGATCTCGCGCAGGGCAGGCTGCGCGCCATCCCGCTTGACGATGCCACCCCCGAACCGCTCGCCCTCTGGGCGGTCTATCCCAGTCGCCGGCTGGTGCCCGCCAAGGTTCGGCTGTTCATCGAGGCGCTGGCGCTGCGGCTGAAGCCGGGGAGCGCGGGCGCTCAGGCATAGCTGTCGCCCAGCCGCTCGATGGTGTCGACCAGCGTGTCGAGGTCGACCGGGCCGTCATAGCGCTGGCCGTTGATGAACAGGCAGGGCGTGCCGTTCACGCCGCTGCGCAGACCCCCGCGGAAGTCGCGGCGGATCTTCTCGTCATACGCCCCCTCGAAGGCGGCGAGCACGACGGCGCGATCCAGCCCGAGCGCGTGGCCATAGGCGAGAAGGCTGCGGTCATCGAGCGCGTCCTGGTGCTCGTAGAGCATGTCATGGGCTTCCCAGAACTTGCCGATCGACGCCGCCGCCTCGGCGAAGGCCGCCGCGCGGGAGGCGTGCGGATGGGCCTCGGTGAGCGGGAAATTGCGGAACACGAAACGAAGCCGGCTGCCGAGCGCTTCCTGCAGCGCCTTGAGCACCGGGTAGGCCATGCCGCAATAGGGGCATTCGTAATCGCCATATTCGACCAGCGTGACGGGCGCATCCTCAGGCCCGGCGGCATGGTCGTCGGTGCTCACCGGCGGATTGAGCTGGCTCATGACGCGGCTCCCGTGGACGGCGAGTGGGCCGCCATCTCGTCCAGCGCGCCGAGTATGCCGTCGGCACCGGGATTGATGCCCACCGGCGAGACGTGGCTCCAGGCGATCTTGCCCGCGGCATCGATGACGAAGAGCGCGCGTTCCGACGTGCCCTCATGAGCGCGGTAGACGCCATAGGCGCGCGCGACCCCGCCCTTCGGCTCGAAATCGGCCAGGAGCGGGAAATGCAGCTTGCGCTCGGCGGCAAAGGCGCTGTGGCACCACACGCCGTCGGTGGATATGCCCACCAGCTGCGCCCCGAAATGGCGGAACTCCGGCAGCACCTCGTTGTACAGCGCCATCTGGTCGCCGCAGACCGGGCTCCAGTCGGCGGGGTAGAAGGCGAGGATGACCGGCGCCCCCTTGAGGTCCGAGAGCGAGAGGTTCTGGTCGGGCGTGGCGGGCAGGGTGAAGTCCGGCGCCGTTTGGCCGGGCGCGAGCGCGGTGCCGGAATGCTGCTGGTCCATGGTCGGGCTCCTTGGGCGATGTCGGGCCGTGCGCCGCCAACCTCTCCCCGCCGGGCGTGGAGCCGGCGGGTGAGGTGGTGCCGCGGCACGCCGCACCCGTTCGATGGGACCAAGGCTAGGGGCTGGCCTGCCGCTCCGGAATCGCCCGTTCGGTTGCCGGACCCATACGTTGGGGTGCCTTGTTCCGCCCGATTGCCGGAGAGCGCCACCAACCGCCCGCGCCGGGAAGGTCAGACGATGAACTCGACCACCCCGCCATCGACCCGGAGCGCGGCGCCCGTGGTGGCGGAGGCAAGCGGCGAGGCGATGTAGACCGCCATGTTGGCGACCTCTTCCACCGTGGCGGGCCGGCCGATGATGGAGGAGGGCCGGTGCGCCTTGACGAAGTCGATGCCCGCCTGTTCGAGCGTCTTGCCCTTGGCCACCTCGTCCTTGAGCATTTCCGCCACACCCTCGGACAGAGTAGGGCCCGGCAGGATCGAATTGACCGTCACCCCCGTGCCGGCCATGCGTTTGGCAAGGCCGCGGGCGAGCGAGACGTCGGCGGTCTTGCTGACCCCGTAATGGATCATCTCGACGGGGATGTTGTAGCCGGATTCCGAGCCGAGGAAGAGCATGCGCCCCCACCCCTTCGCCGCCATGCCGGGCAGATAGGCGCGGGCGATACGCACGCCGCTCATCACATTCACCTGCCAGTGCCGGTCCCACACCGCGTCGTCCGCCGCGAAGAAGTCCACCGGCTGGAAGATGCCGAGATTGTTGACCACGATGTCGAAGGCGGGCTCGGCGGCAACCAGCGCGGCCAGCCCCTCGGGCGTGGCGAGATCAATGGCGCGCCCGCGCGCCTTCGGCCCCAGCTTCGCCACGGCCGCCGCCACCTTGGGCTCGGTGCGTCCGTTGATCACCACGCTCGCGCCGGCTTCATCGAGCCCCTTGGCGATGGCGAAACCGATGCCCTCGGTGGAGCCGGTGACGAGGGCAGTCTTGCCCGAGAGATCGATCTTCATGGGTTGTCCTTTGCGCGCCTGATTGCGGGTAGCGCCTCATCTGGGGAGCTACCCCCGCACCAGCACAGGGCCCATCACAGGGAAATGACCACCTGCACCCCGGCGGCGTGAAAATCGCGCTCGGCGGCATCCTCGGTGGTGCCCCCCTCGCCGAGCGGCAGGGCGATGGCGCGCGACAGTTCCTTGATGATGACCGCGTCGAAACCGAGCTTCACCGCATCGAGCGCCGACCAGGCGGCGCAGAAATCATAGGCGAGGCCGACAAACACGCAGCGCCGCACGCCCTTGTCGCGGAGATAGCCGGCAAGGCCCGTCGGGGTGCGGTGATCGTTCTCGAAGAAGGCGGAATAGGAATCCACGCTCCGGTGCCAGCCCTTGCGCAGGATGAGATGGGCGCGGCGCAGCGCGCCATCGTGGAGGACGGGGTGAAATTCGGCGCCGGCCGTGCCCTGCACGCAATGGTCCGGCCACAGGATCTGCGGGCCATAGGGCATCGCAAGGGTGCTGAACGGTGCCGCTCCCGCATGGTTGCTGGCGAAGGATGTGTGATCGGCCGGATGCCAGTCCTGCGTCACCACCACCAGCGGGAATTGCGCGCTCAGCCTGTTGATGCCCGGCAGGATCTCGTCGCCGCCGGCCACCGCCAGCGCGCCGCCGGGGCAGAAATCGTTCTGCGGGTCGACCACCACGAGGGCGTCGGCGGGACGGGGTTGGAAAGCCGCCATCGGATCCTCTGCTCCTGCATCGACTGCATCAACATACCGAATTGTTGCGGCGATCCGTCAGGCCATTCTGACACGCGCGACCGGTTTCGGCGGCGGGTCTTACTTTCGGTAGATTGACGCACCGTCCTCGCCTGCGCACCCTTGCGGCTGAATTCTAGGCATGCACAGGCAAGAGGCGAAAATGACCAACTCGCTGGATCGCGCGTTGCGGGAGCGGGCGCTGCGCGTGGTTCCCGGTGGCATGTGGGGGCACATGCACGCCAAGGATCTGCCCGAGGGCTACCCCCAGTTCTTCGCCCGCGCCGAGGGCGCCAGGCTGTGGGATGTCGACGGCAACGAATATCTCGACTTCATGTGCAGCTGGGGGCCGGTCATCCTCGGCCACCACCACGGTGAAGTCGACGCCGCCGCGCTCGCCCAGCTGCAGAAGGGCGATGCCATGAACGGCCCGGCGCAGGCCATGGTGGAACTCGCGGAACTCATGGTCGAGCTGATCCCGCATGCCGACTGGGCGCAGTTCGAGAAGAACGGCACGGACGCGACCACCACCGCCGTCACCATCGCCCGCGCCGGCACCGGCAAGCGCAAGATTCTCGTCGCCCAGGGCGCCTATCACGGCGCGGTGCCGTGGTGCTCGCCCTCCCTGGTCGGCGTCACCAGCGAGGACCGCGCGCATATTCTCACCTACACCTATAACGATGTCGACAGCCTGAACGCGGCGGTGGAGGCGGCCGGCGGCGACCTGGCCGGCATCATCGCCAGCGCCTTCCGCCACGATTATGGCCAGGACCAGGAACTGCCGACGGTCGCCTTCGCGCAGGCCGCGCGTGCGGCGGCGGATGCGGCCGGCGCGGCGCTGATCGTCGACGACGTGCGCGCCGGCTTTCGCCTCGACCTCGGCGGCAGCTGGGAGCGGGTGGGCGTGCGCCCGGACCTCTCCGCCTGGTCGAAATCCATCGCCAACGGCTACGCGCTTTCCGCCGTGACCGGCAATGACCGGTTCCGCGCGGCGACGCAGTCGATCTTCACCACCGGCTCCTTCTGGTGCGGGGCGGTGTCGATGGCGGCGGCGGTGGCGACGCTCACCATCCTGCGCCGCGACAACGCCATCGCCCATATGGAAGCGATGGGCACCGCGCTGCGCGAGGGACTGGCCGCGCTGAGCGCCAGCTACGCCATCCCGCTCCGCCAGACCGGCCCGGTGCAGATGCCCATGGTGCTGTTCGAGGACGATGCGGATCGGCGAAAGGGCTTCGCCTTCTGCGCGGCGGCGCTCAAGGCCGGCGTCTATTTCCACCCGCAGCACAACATGTTCCTGAGTGCCGCCCATACGGGCGCGGACATCGCCCGGGCGCTGGAGGCGGCCGAGCTCGGCTTCCGCGCCGTGCGCGCGCTGGCTCCCGTCGCCGCCTGACGCTTCCCGCGAAACGCTTCCCGCCGATCCATTCCGCCTGTCCGCCCTTCGTCCGGAGACATTGCCCCATGGCCAGACGTTCCCGCCTCGCCCCGTCAAGGTCCTTTGCGACGTCGCTCGCGACGTCCTTTGCCGCGTCCCTGCTCGCCTCGGTATTCTTCCTGCCGCTCGATGTGCGGAGCGCACCGGCCGCCGACGGGCCGCTCGTGGTGGCGCGGGCGATGGACGTCAATTCGCTCGACCCGGCCCGCGCCTATTGCGACACCTGCCAGATCTACCTGTCGGCGGTCTATGCGACGCTGCTGACGCTCGCGCCCGACAACCAGACCATCATCCCCATGCTCGCCAAGAGCTGGGAGGTCAGCCCTGATGTGACCACCTTCACCTTCCACCTCGACCCGGCGGCCACCTTCTCCGATGGCTCGCCGGTGACGGCGCAGGACGTGAAATGGTCGCTGGAGCGGCTGAAGAACATCAAGGGCGGGCCCGCCTATCTGATGGACAGCCTCAAGTCGATCGAGGCGAAGGACCCGGCGACCGTGGTCATCACGACCGAAACGCCGAATTCGGAATTCCTCGGCATTCTCGCCGCGCCCTATACCGGCATCATCAATGCCAAGCTCGCCGCCGCCAATGGTGCCAACGCCAATGCGGACGCGGCGACCTCCGATGCGTCCGACACCTGGTTCCTCGCCCATTCCGCCGGCGCCGGCCCCTTCGTGCTGGAGAGCTACACGGCCGACGACGCGCTGCGCCTCGCCCGCAACGACAAATATTGGGGCAAGAAGCCGGGCGTGCCGGGCGTCGTGCTGAAGCAGACGGCCGATGCGGTGACGCAGGCGCAGATGCTGCAATCCGGCACCGCCGATATCGCCATGCAGATCGACCCCGACACGGCCAAGACGGTTTCCGTGCCGGACGCCACCTTCAAATCGGTGCCCTCGTTCAATTTCGTCTATGCCGCGATCAGCCCGGCGGCCAAGGGCGCGCCGGTGCCGCTGACGTCTGACGTACGCCAGGCCATCGCGCTGGCGCTCGACTACAAGGGCGCCATCGACTTCACCGTGGGGGGCGAGGGCAAGGAGCAGTCCTCCGCCATTCCCAACGGCTATCCCGGCACGAAGGACCTGCCCGCGCCGGTCACCAATGTGGAGAAGGCGAAAGAACTCCTCGCCAAGGCCGGCCATCCCGACGGCTTCGCGATGGAACTCGAATTCCCGGCCATGAACGTCTACGGCGTCGACCTGTCGCTGCTTGCCCAGAAGGTGCAGCAGGATCTCGGCAAGGTCGGCATCAAGCTGTCGCTGAAGCCGGTGCCCTTCACCGTGTGGATCAGCGACATCAACGATCCCGGCACGCCCTTCGCGCTCGGCTTCTTCGCCCCGGACTATTTCGGCAGCGCCCAGTATGTGCAGTATTTCGGCATGCTGCCCGACATGCCCTGGGCCAACCGCGCCGGCGTCGGCAAGCAGCCCGGCCTCGACGGCAAGGAACAGCTGGCGCTGTACCACAAGGCGCTGGCCGCGACCGATGTGCCGGCGCAGGAGGCGGCCTATCGCGATCTCGCGCTCAAGATGATCGACGACAAGATCATCCTGCCGCTGGTCAGCCCGAACCTCATTCTCGCCTATCGCAACGATGTGAGCGGGGTGCGCTACAGCGCCTGCTGCAACCTGCCGCTCGGCGAGATCGAGAAGAAGTGAGAGGCTGAGAGCCCGCCATGCTGAAGGTCGTCGTGCGGCGATTGCTGGTCATGCCGTTCCTGCTGCTCGGGATCGTCACGGCGACCTTCCTGCTGGCGCAGTTCACCAAGGGCAACCCGCTGGTCTCCATCATCGGCGCGCGCAATCTCGACAATGCCGAGGTCGTGGCCGCCGCCAAGGCGCGCTGGGGCCTCGATCGCTCGGTGCCCGAGCGCTACGCGATCTATGTGTGGAACCTCGCCCATGGCGATCTCGGCACGTCGTTCCGCACGAAGCAGCCCGTGTTGAAGGATCTGGCGCAGCGGCTGCCGGCGACGCTCGAACTGGTCATCTGCGCGATGATCGTCGGCGCCGCCGGCGGCATCGCGCTGGCCATCGTCTCCGCCGAGTTCCAGAACAGTCTCGCCGACCATGCCGCGCGGCTGCTGGCATTGATGGGCTCGTGCCTGCCGGTGTTCTGGCTCGGGCTGATCGCGCTGTTCCTGTTCTCCGTCCAGACACGATTGCTGCCCGGCCCCGGCCGGCTCGACATCCGCGCGGTGGCGCCGCCCACCGTGACCGGCTTCATGCTGGTCGATACGCTGCTGGCCGGCAATGTGGCGGGCTTCATCGATGCCGCACGCCACCTCGTCCTGCCCTCGCTGGTGCTGGGCTGGTCGGTCATGGGCATCGTCGCGCGCATGGTGCGGGCCTCGATGCTCGACGTGCTGGGGCAGGATTACATCACCATGGCGCGTGCCAAGGGCGCCGCGCGGCTGCGCGTGCTGGTCCACCACGCGCTCGCCAATGCGCTGATTCCGGCATTGACCATTCTCGGCTTCACCTTCGCCTATCTCATCACCGGCTCGGTGCTGGTGGAGACCATCTTTTCCTGGCCGGGCATCGGCTCCTATGCGGTCGAGGCGGCGCGCAGCCTCGATTATCCCGCGATCACCGGCGTGACCATCCTTGGTGGCCTCGGCTTCCTGATCGCCAACCTCATCACCGATGTCGCCTATGCCGCGGCCGACCCGCGCATGCGGGAGGCCACGTGATGCTGATGGGGCCGGCGATGCATCGGGACGTCCGCCCGCGCCCGCGCCTTGCCGGGGCGATCGGGAGCTTCTTCGCGCGCCTCGGCTGGCGGCAGGTGCCGGTGATCTTCGCGGCCGTGGTGCTGCTCGCGCTGGTGCTGGTGGCACTCACCATCCCGCTCTGGACGCCCTATGACCCGATCGACCTCGCCGGCCGCCGCCTGCAGCCGCCCAGCGCGGCGCACTGGCTGGGCACCGATGCGCTGGGGCGCGACGTGCTGGTGCGCACGCTGTTCGGGGCGCGCTACTCGTTGCCCATCGCCGCCGCCGTTCTGGTGGTGGCGGTTGGCATCGGGGTCACGCTCGGCGCGCTGGCCGGCTTTCTCGGCGGCATCGTCGACAACGGGCTGATGCGGCTCGCCGACATCACGCTGGCCTTTCCCCCCGTGCTGCTGGCGATGGCGATCGCCGCGTCGCTGGGGCCAGGTCTGGTCAATACCGCGCTGGCGCTCATCATCGTCTGGTGGCCGATCTATGCGCGGCTGATGCGGGCGCAGGTGCTGAACGTGAAGAAGCTCGACCATGTCGATGCCGCCATCGTCGGCGGGGTCACGCCCGCGCGCCTGCTCACGCACCACATCATGCCGCTGTGCTGGAGCCCGATCTTCGTCAACATGACGATGGATGTCGGACAGGTGATCCTGCTGGCCGCCGGCCTGAGCTTCATCGGCCTCGGCGCCCAGCCGCCGACTCCGGAATGGGGGCAGATGATCGCCGAGGGCGCGTCCAATTTCTATTGCTGGTGGATCGCCCTCGGGCCGGGAATGGCGATCTTTCTCGTCTCGCTCGCCTCCAATTTCCTGGGCGACGGCCTGCGCGATGTCGCCGATCCGCGCACGCGTCAGGGAGGTTGACCATGGCCGCGCCGCTGCTCGACATCAAGGGTCTCGCCGTCACCATCCCAACCCGCGCCGGCGAGCGGGCGGCGGTGTCCAATGTCGATTTTTCCGTCGATCGCGGCGAGGTGGTGGGGCTGGTCGGCGAATCCGGCTCCGGCAAGAGCCTGTCCATGCTGGCGGTGATGGGCCTGCTGCCGCGTCATTTCGGCGTTTCCGGCTCCATCCGTTTCGATGGCGAGGAGATTGCCGGCGCGCCCGAGCGGCGCCTGCGGGCGCTGCGCGGCCGGCGCCTCGCCATGGTCTTCCAGGACCCGATGACGGCGCTCAACCCGGTGAAGACCATCGGTGCGCAGATCACCGAGATGATCCGCCTGCACAATGCCGGGATGTCGCGGGCGCAGGTGCGGCAGAAGGCGCTTTCGCTGCTGGAGGCGGTGGCCATTCCCGCGCCGGAACGGCGCTTCGACCAGTATCCGCACGAGTTCTCGGGCGGCATGCGCCAGCGCGTGGTGATCGCCATCGCCATCGCCAACGACCCGGACCTGTTGATCGCCGACGAGCCGACCACCGCGCTGGACGTGACCATCCAGGCGCAGATCATCGAGATCTTCGCCCGGCTGCGCGCCGAGCGCGGCATGGCGATCGTGCTGATCACGCATGATCTCGGTCTCGTCGCCGGCCTCGCCGACCGCATGAACGTGCTCTATGCCGGGCGCATCGCCGAGCGTGGGCCGGTCGGGCCGCTCTTCGCCGCGCCGCGCCATCCCTATACGGCCAGCCTGCTCGCCGCCGTGCCCTCGATCGACGATGTCAGCGAGCGGCTTCATGCCATTCCCGGCACCCCACCCTCGCTGAGCGAGCGGCTGCCCGGCTGCGCCTTTGCGCCGCGCTGCGATTTCGCCGTGCCGCTGTGCCGGACGAGCCTGCCGGACCTCACGCGCATCGGCGGCTCGGTGGTGGCCTGCCACCGCGCGAACGACCCCGCGCTCGCCACGCTGCTGAAGGAGCCGGCCTGATGGGCACCGCCGCCACACGCTTGGAGGACGTTCCGCTGCTGGCGGTGGAGGACCTGTCGGTCGAGTTCCCGGTTCGGCGCGGCCTCGTCTTTCCGCGCAAGGTCGGCGCCATCGGCGCGGTGGCGGGGGTGTCGCTGAAGGTCGAGCCGGGAGAGACGCTGAGCATTGTCGGGGAATCCGGCTGCGGCAAGTCCACCCTCGCCCGCGCCATTATGGGGCTGGTGAGGCCGAGCGCGGGGCGCATCCGCTTTCGCGGCACCGATCTGGTGGGGCTGACGGCGGCGCAGATGCGGCCCTATCGCCGCGACATCCAGCTGGTGTTCCAGAACCCCTATGCCTGCCTCAACCCGCGCATGAGCGCCTGGCAGAACATCGCCGAACCCCTGCGCATGCTGGGCCTGCCGCGGGAGGAGCGCGACCGGCGGGTGGTGCGCGCCATGCAGCAGGTGCAACTGCTGCCCGAGCAGGCCGACCGCTATCCCTTCGCCTTTTCCGGCGGGCAGCGCCAGCGCATCGGCATCGCCCGCGCGCTGGCGGTGGAGCCCGACATCATGGTGCTGGACGAGCCGGTCTCGGCGCTCGACGTCTCGGTGCAGGCGGGGGTGCTGAACCTCCTCAAGGACATCCAGCTGCGCACCGGCATCGCCTATATCTTCATCGCCCACAACCTCGCCGTCATCCGCCACATGTCGGACCGCGTGGCGGTGATGTATCTCGGGCGGGTCGTCGAGAGCGCGCCGCGCGATCGGCTGTATCGCGTCCCCGCGCACCCCTATACGCAGGCGCTGCTCTCCGCCGCTCCCATCCCCGACCCGGTGCGCGAGCGCGCGCGGCAGCGCCTTGTGCTGACCGGGGACGTGCCAAATCCCGCCGAGCGCCCTTCCGGCTGCGGCTTTCGCACCCGCTGCCCCCGGGCGCAGGCCATCTGCGCCGAGGTCGATCCGGCGCCCGCCGAGCGCGCGCCGGGCCATCAGGTGTGCTGCCACTTCCCGGGGTGAGCTCCGCGCGCGGCCCGGCCGGCTGCCCCCGCATGGCCGCCTTCTTGCTTGATGCCGGGGATCGTTCGCTCGATACGGAGGAAGATCATGTCCCATCCGTCGGGATCTGTGTCCCCGTGCGCCGCGCAGGAGCAGGTCGCCCATATACGCGGCGTCGCGCTGGGCACGTTCCAGGCGTCGTCGGCGGTGCTGTACTGGATCGACGACCGACGCCACATGGTGGTGGCCGATATCGTGGGACCGGGCCTTCGCCATATCGACCGCTATATCCGCGACATGAAGCCGTTCGACCCGCTCAACATCGAGCGTCTCGTTTCCTCGGGCAAGCGCATCGCCACGATGAGCCAGGATCGGCACCTCGCCCCGGCCAGCGAGTTCGAGCATTATTGCGGCTACCTGCGCGACAGCGAGGTGAGCGATGTGCTCGACTTCGTGTTCTGGCGCGACGGCGAGCCCTTCGCGGGGCTCGGCATCCTCAAGGCGCCCGGTGATCCTTCCATCACCGAGGAAACGCTGCGGATTGCCTCATCGCTGCAGCCCTATCTCGAATTCAACCTCGGCAACCATCCCCGCCGCCGCGATCACCGGCGCCAGCAGCAGTTGCGCGTGGTCTACGGGCTCACCGGCCGGGAGATCGAGATTGCCGAACTGATCAGCAACGGGCTGACCAACCACGACATTGCCGGCACGCTCGACATCGGCCTCGGCACGGTGAAGACGCATCTTCTGCACGTTTTCCAGAAGCTCGACGTGTCCAACCGCACCATGCTCTCGACACGCCTCGCCGGCATGGGAGATGAGCCCGCATCCGTTTCCTGAGGCGGCCCTCAGGCGAAGCGCTGCCTCAGGCGAAACGCTGCTTCAGGCGAAGCGTTTGGCGCCGGCGACGCAGAGCACCACGGCTCCCGTCGCCAGGACCATCGATCCCGCGACCGGCTCGCCGAGCAGCAGGCCGGCCAGCGCCAGGCCGAAGAAGGGCTGCAGCAATTGCAGCTGGCCGACCCCGGCAATGCCGCCCAGCGCGAGGCCGCGATACCAGAAGAGGAAGCCGATCAGCATGCTGAACACCGAGACATAGCCCAGCCCGAGCCAGGCTGGCCCGCCAATGCCGCTCCAGTCCACGGGGTGGGTGAGGGCGGCAACGGCCGCCATGGCCGGCAGCGCCAGCACCAGCGCCCAGGAGATCACCTGCCAGCCGCCCAGTCGCCGCGAGAGCCGGGCCCCCTCGGCATAGCCGAGCCCGCACAGCAGGATCGCCGCGATCATCAGCAGATTGCCGGCGGGCGAGGCGGCCCCGCTATGGGCCAGCGCGAAGCCGGCCACCGCGGCGGCGCCGAGCAGCGAGAACAGCCAGAAGGCCGGCCGCGGCCGCTCCCCGGCCCGCACCACGCCGAACAGCGCGGTGGCGAGCGGCAGCAGGCCGATGAACACCACCGAATGCGCGGATGTGATGTGCTGCAGCGCCAGCGCCGTGAGCAGCGGGAAGCCGACCACCACCCCGAGCGCCACCACCGCGAGCGGGGCGAGATCTGCCCGCGCCGGGCGCGGCTGGCGCAGGACCCGCAGCAGCGCCGCGCCGAGCAGCGCGGCGATCACCGCGCGGGCCGAGGTGAGGAACAGCGGCGTGAAGCCGCCGACCGCCACCCGCGTCGCCGGCAGCGAGCCGCTGAAGATGAGCACGCCGATAAGGCCGCTGCCCCATCCCTCGCTCGTGCGCTGCATGCCGGCCTCCACCCTGTCCGCTCCGCCCGGCCAATAGCGCGGCATGCATTGCGGCGACAGGCACGCTTCCATACGGTGAGGCCGAACAGTATGGCGCAGACGAGCCATACAGTTAAAAGAGTTCCCGCGCGACAAGGGGCGGCGGGGAACATGGAGGCGGTGGATTTGGCGGCAGATGACAGCACGGCGGGAACCGTGGCCGCTGGCACCGTGGCCACGGGCTCCGTGGCGACGGACAATCTGGCGCCGCGCATCATGGCGATGTCCCGCACCGAAGCGGTGATGGCCGAAATCCGCCGCCGGCTGGCGGGTCGCGCCCTCACGGCCGGGGAGAAATTGCCCTCCATTCGCCGGTTCGCGCGCGAGATGCGGGTCTCGCCCTCCACCGTGGTGGAGGCCTATGACCGGCTCGCCGCCGAGGGGCTGATCCGCTCGCGCGCCGGTTCCGGCTTCTTCGTCGCGGGCGGCGTGCCGCCGGTGGCCCTGGCCGATGCCGGGCCCCGGCTCGACCGGGCGATCGATCCGTTATGGGTGTCGCGCCAGTCGCTGGATGCGCCGCCGGACATGTTGCGTCCGGGCTGCGGCTGGCTGCCGGCGGACTGGATGCCCGGGCCGGCCATCCGCCGGGCGATCCGCGCGCTCGCCCGCGCCGATGACAGGGTGCTGACGGAATATGGCGGCACGCGTGGCTCCCCCGCGCTGCGCCAGTTGCTGGCGCGCCAATGCGCGACCGAGGGGCTCGATGTGGGAACCGACCAGATCCTGCTCACCGCCTCGGGCACGCAGGCGATCGACCTTCTCTGCCGCTTCCTGCTCAATCCGGGCGATACGGTTCTCGTCGACGATCCCTGCTATTTCAATTTCCAGACGGTGCTTCGCGCCAGCCGGGCGAAGATCGTCAGTGTGCCCTATACGCCAGCGGGACCGGACATGGCACGCTTCATGGAGGCGCTCGCCACCCACCGCCCGCGCCTCTACATCACCAATTCCGCGCTGCATAACCCGACCGGAGCGACGCTGTCGCCGCAGACCGCCCATCGCCTGCTCACCGCCGCGGCGGCGCATGATCTGACCATCGTGGAAGACGAGATCTTCGCCGATTTCGAGCCGGAGCCATCCCCGCGCCTTGCCGGGCTGGAGGGGCTCAACCGCGTGATCCGCATCGGCAGCTTCTCGAAGACGCTGTCCGCCTCGATACGCTGCGGCTACATCGTCGCCCGGGCGGACTGGATCGAGGGGCTGCTCGACCTGCAGGTGGCGACCGGTTTCGGCGGGCCGAGCCCCGTGGCGGCCGAACTCGTGCTCGGCACGCTCGGCGATGGCAGCTATCGCAAGCATCTCGCGGCGCTACGCGGTCGGCTGGCGCGGCGGCGCCGGGAAATGCTGGACGCGCTGGAGGGGCTGGGTTTCACCGCCTGGACCCTGCCGCGCGGCGGGTTCTACCTCTGGTGCCATCTGCCGGAGGGGCGGGACGCGGCTGAACTGGCCCGCGCCGCGCTGGCCGAGCGGGTGGTTCTCGCGCCCGGCAACGCGTTCAGCGTCATGCAGTCGGCCGGCGATCTCATGCGCTTCAACGTCGCGCAGATGAATCCGGACGTGCTGCGCGTCCTCGGCCGGGCGCTGCGCTGACGGCGATCGGGGCCGTTCCCGGTGCGCCGCCCGACAACGCCCGGTGTCGCCCGCCGCCGTTCAGGCAGGGGTCACGCGCCAGATGCAATCGCCGACATCGTCCACCACGAGGAGGCCGCCGCGCGTGTCGACCAGCACGCCGACCGGACGGCCGAGCGCCTTGCCGTTGATCAGGAAGCCGCCGAGAATTTCCTCCGGCGCGCCGCCCGGCTTGCCCTCCGTGAAGGGGATGAAGATCACCCGGTAGCCCGAGGGCGGGTTGCGGTTCCACGAGCCGTGCTGGCCGATGAACACGCCGTTGCGGAAGCGCGCGCCGAAGCGGTCGTCGTCGACGAAGGTGAGGCCGAGCGAGGCGGTGTGGCAGCCGAGCGCGTAGTCGGGCTTGATCGCCTTCGCCACCAGGTCGGGGCGCTGCGGGCTTACCCGCGTGTCGACCACGCCCCAGTAGGAATAGGGCCAGCCATAGAAGGCGCCGTCCTTCACCGAGGTCATGTAGTCGGGCACGAGGTCGTCGCCGATCTCGTCGCGCTCGTTGACGCTGGTCCAGAGTTCGCCGGTCACCGGGTTCCAGTCCATGCCGACCGGGTTGCGCAGGCCGCCGGCGAACACGCGCACCGCGCCGCTGGCAATGTCGACCTCGAGAATCGCGGCGCGGTTCTCCTCCTCCGCCATTCCGAATTCGGCGACGTTGGAGTTGGAGCCGACGCCGACATAGAGCTTGGTGCCAGCCTTATTGGCCACCAGGCTCTTGGTCCAGTGGTGGTTGCGCCCGGCCGGCAGGTCGCAGATCTTGACCGGCGCGGCGGTGATGCGGGTCGCGCCCGGTACATAGGGGAAGCGCACCACCGAATCGGCATTGGCGACATAAAGCTGGTCGCCGATCAGCGCCATGCCGAAGGGCGAGAACAGGTTTTCAAGGAAAGGCGTCTTGATCTCCGCCACGCCGTCGCCGTCCGCGTCGCGCAGCAGGGTGATGCGGTTGGCACTGGTGACGCCCGCGCCGGCGCGCGCCATGACCCAGCCCATGACCCACCAGCGCAGGCTGAACACGCCGGGCGGGGAAGGCGGGGCGGCGGTCTCCGCGACGAGGATGTCGCCATTCGGCAGTTCATACACCCAGCGTGGGTGGGCAAGGCTGTCGGTGAAAGCTCCGACCTTGAAGCCGGCCGCTGGCCAGGGCTTCTGGCCCGGCGACCAGCCGACGGCGGCGGCGACCTTCATGATGGGGATCAGCGTCGGCTTCGGCGTCGGCAAGTTCGGAACATCGCCATAGCCAGCCTCTTCCGCGAGGGCGGGAGTCTTGCGCAGATCGGCGAGGAAATGGGCCACGCCGGTGACGCAGGCGCCCAGAAAACCGGCGATCTTGACATAGTTGGCCATGGCCGGCTCCAGCTGGGAATGACACGACATCTGACTCGGATGCCCGGGCCCGCGCAAGCCTTCCCGCGAAAAAACCCCCACCCCTGCCGGGGAGCTATAGCCGGCTACGCGTCACTCGTGCCTCGCGTCACTCGTGTCTCTTTTGCCGAAATCGCTGGCGAAGGTCTCCGCGATGGCGAGGATCGCGGCGTGCACGGGCCCCGAGGTGATGGTGGGGATGACCGAGGCATCGACGATGTGCAGCCCCTCGAAGCCGTTGAGCTTCAGATCGGCATCGACCACCGCGTCGGTGTCCGCCCCCATGCGGCAGGTGCCGACCGGGTGATGATGGGTGATGACCGCGCGGGCGAGGAAGGCGTCGATCGCCTCTTCGCCGCGCACGTCGAGGCCCGGATAGATCTCCTCCGCCCGCCAGTCGTCCAGCGCGCTGGCATGGCCGATCTCGCGCGCCAGCTCCAGCGCGCGCCGTGCCAGGCGACGGTCGTGCTCGGTCGCGAGGTAGGCCGGATCGATGAGCGGGGGCGCGTCGAGGTCCGGGCCGGTGACGGCGAGGCGGCCGCGCGAGGTGGGGTGGGTGACGCCGGACAGCAGCGTATAGGCCGAGCCATAGGCCGGCGCGGCGAAGCACTCCGACACGGTCGGCGCGGCCACGCAGCCCAGCACCACGTCCGGCGCGCCGTCCGCCCGGGTGGGGTCGTCGGCGTTGAGGTACATGAGCGATTCGGAGTGCTGCAGATTTGACGGCGGCACCGGGCGGCGGGCGCGATAGACATTGCCGGCGGTGAGCAGATGGTCGTGCAGATTGCCACCGACGTCCTTGCGGTCGGCGCGGCAGGCGATGCCGGCCGCCTTCAGCTCCGCCGCCGGGCCGATGCCGGAGCGCATCAGCAGCAGCGGCGAGGCGACGGCGCCGGTGCTGAGCAGGAGGCGCCCGGCGTGGATCGCTTGCGTTTCGCCGCCGATCTCGACGAGCACGCCGGTGATCCGGGTGCCCTCGATGATGAGGCGGTGCACGCGCGCGCCGGTGACCAGCGTCAGGTTCGGCCGGCCCAGTGCCGGCGTCAGGTAGGCGTCGGCCACGCTGACCCGGCGACCGTCGCGGATGGTGAGCGAGTTCGGCGCCACGCCGTTGAGCGGGCCGGCATTGTGTTCGCCGAGGAACGGCACGCCGCGGGCGAGGCCGGCCGCCATGTATGCGGTCACGACGGGGCTCAGTTCCTTGCCCGGGAGATAGACGGTGAGCGGGCCCTCGTCGCCATGCTGGGCGCTCGCTCCCTTCGAGAAGCGCTCGCTGCGGCGGAAGCCCGGCAGCAGGCCGGCATGCGACCAGCGGGCATCGCCGGTGGCGGCGGCCCAGGGTGCGAAATCATCCGCATGGCCGCGCACATGCGCCATGGCGTGCAGGCAGCTCGACCCGCCGACGATGCGCCCGCGCGGCCAGGGATGGATGCGCCC
The DNA here is from genome assembly GCF_014195655.1 of Ancylobacter tetraedralis. Lineage (GTDB taxonomy): Bacteria > Pseudomonadota > Alphaproteobacteria > Rhizobiales > Xanthobacteraceae > Ancylobacter > Ancylobacter tetraedralis. The sequence goes on along the minus strand of NZ_JACICD010000006.1, from coordinate 93,328 downwards.
GGCCGTGCCAGGCTGCGGCACGGTGCGATAGGCCCAGTCATAGGGCCGATCCTGCAATACCGGCCATTTCAGCGGATCGGCGATGTCGGGATCGGAAGGGTGCTCGCCCGCCTCGATCAGCCCTACCTTGAGATCGGGATCCTCCGACAGGCGCGCCGCGAGAACGCAGCCCGCCGAACCGGCGCCGATCACCAGCACATCGAAGGTTTTCATCGCAGTCTCTCCACGGACGTCAGGCAAGGAGGGGGCGTTGGCGCGCGGCGGAGCGCCGGCGGCCGGTCATCGAGAGGTAAAAGGAGGTGGAAGGCGGGGCGACTACGGGGAGCCGCCGGGCGCCAGCCGGCCCATGATCTTCTGCTGCAGCGTGGCGAGGTGCTGCCACATGGCCCGCTCGGCCGCTTCCGGGTCGCGCGAGGCGATCGCGTCGGCGATCTGCTGGTGCTCGCAATCGCGCAGCCGCACGCGCTCGGGCACCAGCGTGGCGTCGCTGTCGGTGTAGCGCAGCCGGCCGTCGCTCGCGACCCGGTGCAGCAGCACGTAGAGCTCGGAGGCAAGCGCGTTGCGCGCGCCGGCGGCGATGGCCTTGTGGAAGACCATGTCGGCGGCGATGGGGTCGGCATCCGGCGCCGTGGTGGCCGCGCGCACGATGCGGTCGATCTCCACCGGGCTCGCCCGGAGCGCGGCCAGCCGCGCCAGCGAGGGCTCCAGCATCAGCCGCAGTTCCATCACCTCCAGCGGGTTGGTCGAGTTGATGAGGTTGCGGCTGCTGTCGATGCCAGGCGTGGTCGAGGCGCGCCGGCCCGCGCGTGCCGGCTCCAGTTCGCCGCGTGCGCGCAGCACGCCGAGCGCGCGGCGCAGCGTGTGGCGCTTCACGTTCAGTTCCTCGGCCACCGTCCGCTCCGGCGGCATGCTGCCGCCGCGGGCCAGAATGGCGCGAATCGAATCGACCAGTTCCTCGATGCCCGCCGGTTCCCGAGCGCCGGTGGCGGCGGTGCCGCCGCGGCCCTGGGGCTCGGGTGTCCGGCGCGGCTTGCGCCCGGTCTTGTCCGCTATCGCGTCCATCGAAGTCATGTCCGTTCTCGTGTGGGAGCCGCCGGCCGCTGCGATTCTGTCGGATCGGGCAGCGTGGATCGGCCCCGCCGCGAAATGTACGGGCGGGATCGCCCATTTACAATATTGGTTGCCGGCTGGTCGAGGCCGCGCGGCACTCTTCGGTTGCCGATACACCCCGGGCGTTGTGGACGGCGCCCCGCCTCGTCCCCGGCGCAAAGGCCCCACGCCACTGCGCGCCCGAGGCAAAAGCGATGCGGCCAGTGCCCTGCGCGGGTTAAGGTTCGCGGCGCCAAGCCTGTTGCTCTCGGCAACGGGTGGTGCCAATCTCGAACCATTGTCGGCATTTCGGTCGCGTTTTGGTTGGCAATGCCCGCTGCGCCACCGAAGGACCGGCAGTCCCGATAACCATCCAGAGCAAAACCATGCGTTACGCGCCCAGCGACCTGCCGGTCTTCACCCTCACCACCGGCCCAGTCGACGCCTATCCCGCCGTGCTGCGCGGCCTCGCCGCCACGGTGCTCTATGACTACGATCCAGCCTTCCAGGCGACCTACCAGCGCGTCACGGAGAAGCTCGCCCGCGTGGTGAAGAGCGAGACCATGCCGGTCCTGCTGCAGGGTGAGCCGGTGCTCGGGCTGGAGGCGGCGGCGGTGTCGCTGATCGGGCGCGACGATGTGGTGCTGAACCTCGTTTCGGGCGTCTATTCCAAGGGCTTCGCGCCCTGGGCGGCGCGCTCGGGCGCCGAGATCGTCGAACTCGCCGTGCCGTATAACGAGGTGATCGATCCCGCCGCGGTCGCCCGCGCGCTGGCCGCGCGGCCGGATGTGACCGTGGTCGCGCTCTGCCACCATGACACGCCCTCGGGCACCATCAACCCGGTCGCCGAGATCGGCGCGGTGGTGAAGGCGCATGGCGCGCTGTTCCTGGTCGATGCCGTCTCGTCCTTCGGCGGCATGAAGGTCGACGCTGAATCGGCCGCCATCGATCTTCTCGTCACCGGGCCCAACAAGTGCCTGGGCTGCCCGCCCGGCCTGACGATCCTGGGCGTGTCCAACCGCGCCTGGGCGAAGATGAAGGCGAACCCGCAGGCGCCGCGCGCGTCCATCCTGTCGATCCTCGACTGGGAAGACGCCTGGCGCGCCGACAAGCCCTTCCCCTTCACCCCCTCGGTAGCCGAGATCAACGGGCTGGAAGCCGCCATCGACCTCTACCTCGCGGAGGGGCCTGAAAAGGTGTGGGCCCGCCATGCGCTGACCGCCAAGGCCTGCCGTGCCGGGCTGAAGGCGATGGGCCTTCCCATCTGGCCGGCCGATGAGAGCTTCGCCTCGCCCACCGCCACCGCCGTGCGCACGCCGAAGGGCATCGACGAGGCCGTGCTCCGGGCGGAAGTGCGTGCCCGCTACGGCGTCGTGCTGTCCTCCGGGCGCGGCGAGACGCTCGGCAAGCTCACCCGCATCGGCCATATGGGTCCGACCGCGCAGCCGCTCTATGCCGTGGTGGCGCTCACCGCGCTCAGTGGCGCGCTGGGCGCGCTCGGCCACAAGGTCGATGTCGGCGCCGGCGTCGCGGCTGCGCTGGCCGTCATCGACGCGGGCTGAACCGAGCGGGCGGGGCGCGTTCATCGCGCGCCTCGCACATAATGGGTGCCGAGCGCCAGCGGCAGGCTGGCGCGGCGGCCGAACAGCACCAGCACGGCGAGCACGGCGGCGAAGGGCAGCATCTGGATCACGTCGGTCGGGATGCTCACCCCGGCCACCTGCAGCGCGGTGGTGGCGGAGAGGCAGGCGCCGAACAGCAGCGCGCCGGCGAGCACGAAGAGCGGGCGCCCGCGCGCCTGCATGGCCAGCACGATGCCGATGAAGCCGGCGCCATTGGTCATGAACGGCACGAAGATGCCCGCGCCGACCTGCGACATGAAGGCGCCGCCCACGCCGGCGAGGAAGCCGGTGGTGAGCACGGCAAGGGTGCGCACGCGGCCGACATCGACGCCGGCCGCATCCAGCGCCGCCGGCTTGTCGCCCGCCGCCTGCAAAGCAAGGCCCGCCTGGGTGTAGCGGAACACATAGGCTGTCACCGCCACGGCGAGCATGGCGAGATAGACGATGGGCGGCCGGTCGAACAGCGCCGGGCCGAGCACGGGAATGTGCGACAGGCCGGGAATGGCTAGCGTCTCCACCGCCGGCAGGCGCGGATAGCTCTGCGCGAACTGGAAATGGTGCAGCAGCGCGGTGAGGCCCTCGGCGCCCAGCGTCAGGGCGATGCCGATGACGATCTGGCTGAGGCCGAGCCGGATGCAGAACAGTGCCATGGGCGCGGCCACCAGCATGCCGCCGATGCCGCCGCCGAGGAAGCCGAGCCAGATCGAGCCGGTATCGTAGGCGACGAGGAAGCCGAGATAGGCGCCGAACAGCATCATGCCCTCGATGCCGATATTCAGCACGCCGGCCTTTTCCGAGATCTGCTCGCCAAGGCCGGCGAGCATGAGCGGCAGGCCGGCGGTCAGCGCGCCGAGGACCAGCGAGGTGAGGAAAGCGTCGGTGAACAGGGCGGTCATCGCGTCTCTCCCTCTACTTGCCGGCCGCGCGGCGGCGCTGGTCGAGATATTCGGTGATGCCGAGCATGACGAGCAGGATCGCCACCACGACGAGGGTGAAGAAATTCGGCACGCCGGTGCGTCGCGCCGCGCTCTCGCCGCCGATCGACAGAACCGAGAACAGGAACACGAAGGCGATGGAGGCGAAGCCGTTGAAGCGCGCCAGGAACACCAGCGGAACCACGGTGAGGCTGTAGGCCGGGTTCCAGTCGGCGCGCACATTGCCCTGGACGCCCATGATCTCCACCGCGCCGGCCAGTCCCGCCAGCGCCGCCGAGATGGCGAAGGTCGCCACCGTCAGCGCGGGCACCGACAGGCCGGCATGGATGGCCGCGCGGGGATTGGCGCCCACGATGCGCAGCTTCAGGCCGAAGGCGGTGCGGGTCATGACGAGGTGCACCACGATGATGGCGACGAGGCCGATGATCAGCCCGCTCGAAATGGTGGTGTCGAACAGGCGCGGCAGCCGGTCGGCGACGATCAGCGTGCGGGTCTGCGGCACCGTGGTGGCGGGGTCGCGGAAGAACAGCTTCACCAGCACATTGGCCAGCGAGACGCCGAGAAAGGTCATCATCAGCGTGGTGATGATCTCGTTGACGCCCTGATAGGCCTTGAGCAGCGCCGGCAGCACCGACCAGGCGGCCCCGACCATGGCGCCGACCACGAGCCCGATGACCAGCACCAGCCAGACCGGCAGATAGGGCGCCAGCAGCGGCCCCAGCGCGGCGACGATCACCGCGCTGAGCAGGAACTGGCCGTCGCCGCCCAGATTCCAGATACCCGCCCGGAAAGCGACGATGAGCCCCGCCGCTATGAGCAGAAGCGGGCCCATGCGGGTCAGCGTGGCCTGCAGGCCATAGGGGTTGAGAAGCCCGCGCTCGACCACGTAGCCGTAATAGGCGACCGGGTTGACGCCAAGCGCCAGCAGCACGAGGCCGGACAGCAGAACCGCACCGATCACCGGGCCGAGCGCCAGGACGAGAAGGTGCGCGCGCTCGCGCCAGGCGCCGCCGCGCGGGGCGAGGAGGGCATCGCTGCCGATCTCGGGGGCTGCAATTTCCGTGGTGTCGCTCATGGCGTGGCGCCGCTCATCAGTTCGCCGACCCGGTTGCGGGCGGCGGCATCATTGTCGACCATGCCGACCACGCGGCCGCGTGACATCACGGCGATGCGGTCGGCGAGTTCGAGCACTTCCTCGAGGTCGGTGGAGATCAGGATCACCGCGAGGCCACGGTCGGCTGCCTCGCGGATGCGCTGGCGGGTAGCGCGGATATTCTGCACGTCGAGCCCGTAGGTCGGCTTGGCGAAGATCACCGCCCGCGCTTTGCCCGAAAGCTCGCGCGCCAGCAGCGCCTTCTGGATGTTGCCGCCGGACAATTTGCCGATCGCGGTCTCGATGCCCGGCGTGCGCACGTCGAACTCGCCCACCATGCGCCGGGCATGGGCGGCGATGGCCTCGGGCTGCTCGATGCCGTGGCGCCAGAAGGGGGCCTCGCCCACCTGCTTGAGCAGGAGGTTGAGCGAGATCGGGAAGGTGCCGACCGTGCCCTCGCCGAGCCGGTCGTCGGTGACGTAGCGCAGGCCGAGCCGGCGGCGGCCGCCGACATCGAGCCGCTCGATCGCCTGGCCGCCGAGGCGGATGCGGCCGGCCGCCAGCCGACGCTGGCCCGCCACGGCCTCGGCGAACTGCTTCTGGCCGTTGCCGTCGATGCCGGCAATGCCGACGATCTCGCCGGGCGAAACGTCGAGGTCGATGCCGGCGACCGGCACCGAATCATCCTCGACGGCGAGCCCCTCGATCTGCAGCAAAGGCTGGCTGGACGGGGCGCGGCGCGGGTGCGACGCGGTGGCCTGCGCGGCGGCATCCGCGCCGAACATCAGCCGGATGATCTCGGCGGTCGCGGCGGCGGGGCCGAGCGCGGAGAGCCGCTCGGGGGAAATCTCGTCCACCCGCCGGCCGAGCCGCAGCACGGTGATGCGATGGCCGAAGGCGAGCGCCTCGTTGAGCTTGTGGGTGATGAACACCACCGCGATGCCGAGCTTGACCAGCCGGCCCATCAGCGCGCCGAGGTCGTCGGCTCCCTTGGGGGTGAGCATGGCGGTCGCCTCGTCGAGGATCAGCACGCGCGAGCCGCGCATCAGCGCGCGCACGATTTCCACCTGCTGCTGCTCGCCGAGCGAGAGCGAGCCGACCTTGGCGTTCGGATCGATGGTGACGCCGATATCGGCGCACACCGCCGCCATCTTGCGGGCGAGGCCCTCGCGGTCGGGACGCGACCACCAGCGGCCGCCGAGCGCCATGTTGTCGACGACGCTGAGCGAGGGCACCAGCATGGAATGTTGGAACACCGTGCCGATGCCGAGTTCCAGCGCGCGGGCGGGGGAGGAGATGCGCTGCTCATGGCCGTCGATCAGCACGCCGCCTTCGTCCGGCAGCTGCAGGCCCGAGAGCATGCCGACCAGCGTCGACTTGCCGGCGCCGTTCTCGCCGAGCAGCACGTGCACCTCGCCCGGCCACAGGTCGAAGGAGACGCGGTCATTGGCCACGACGCCGGGAAAGCGCTTGGTGACATGGTCGAGCGTGACGATCGGCCGGGCCGCGCCATGGGGGTGGGCCGGGCCGGGCGAAGGGACCTTGCCATTCGCGTTGGCCGTGGCCGCGTGAGCGCTGAGGGTCTGGGTCATGATCCGAACAATGCCCGGCTCCGCCTTCCGCCGGCGCGAAAGCCCGGACGTGCGGCAAGCGGTGGCCCGTGGATGACGGGCGTTACGACAAGGATGGGCGATAGGTCTCGCGGCGAGCCGGCGCGGCGGGGAGCCGCCGCGCCGGAACGTGGCATCACGGCGTGGTCGGCAGCGCCGTGACCATCTTGTGCACGGTGTCGGCGTCGTAATGCGCGGTCACCTTGATCTTGCCGTCGATGATGTCCTTCTTGATCGCCTCGATCTGCGTCCAGACATCGGCCGGGATGTGGCTGGTCTTGAGCAGCGTGACCGAGCCGTCCTTGAGGTTGATGTCGTAGTTGCGCGAGCCGTACTTGTCGGCCTTCAGGTCGGCGATCATCGCCGCATAGACCGGGGTGAGGTTCCACACCACGGAGGAGAGCAGGTTGCCCTTGTCGATGGCGGTCTTGTCGCCGATCACGTCGATGAAGTAGACCTTGCCGCCATTGGTCGCCTTGTTGGTCTCTACCGCCTGCAGCATGCCGAAGCTGGAGCCGTTGCCCTGGCCGAAGATGACGTCGGCGCCGGCCGCGATCAGCGCCTCGGTGACGCGCTTGCCGCCAGCGGCGTCCGAATAGGCCGCCGGTCCGATCACCGCGTAGCGCACATTGATGCTCGGCTTCTCGGCCTTGGCGCCTTCCGCGAAGGCGGCGGACTGCGAGTTCCACGACGGCGGCTCGCCCGACACCACGATGCCGACCGTGCCGGTCTTGCTGGTCTTGGCGGCGAGGCGGCCGGCGAGATAGGCACCCTCATGGCCGCTGGCGGTGTAGTCGGCGACCGCGCCGGCCTTGCGGGCATCCGGGCGGTCGACGATGGCGACCGGCACCTTCAGCTCCTCGCCGATTTCCGGCGCCGAGGTGTTGTAGCCCGAGGCATGGGCGATCAGGAGGCCGGCGCCGTCCTGCGCCATTTCCCGCAGGGTGGGGCGCACGTCGCCATAGCCGAGATTGTCGGCCACCAGCACCTCGACGCCAGCCGCCTTGCCGGCGGCCTTGGCGGCATCGACGCCCTGCTGGTTCCAGCCATAATCCGTGCCCGGCTCGGGTGTCAGGATGGCGATCGACTTGATATCCGCCGCATGCGCGATCGACACCGAGCCGAGCAGCGCCAGCGCGAAACTGTGCAGGATGATCTTTCTCATGGAAGGTTCCTTTATTGGCTGCATGGAATTTATGTTCCATGGTTGAGCGAATTATTCTATCAGAAAACGACGAAAACTCGGAGTTTTGGCGGATGCTGAAGTTTTTTATTGCAGTTATTCTTATTTTGTTGCCTTCGATGGCGCTCCCCGCGCAGGCGGAAGAGGTCCTCGTGGTCGAGCGGGGCGTCGAGGGACTGGTCGCCGTCCCCTTCCGTATCGCCAACGATACCGATCGCCCGGTCGCCTGCGCCGCGGCGATCGCGCATTGGTACTCGGCGCAGATCGGCACGGCCGCGCCGCACGGGCGGCTGGAAGCCTCGCTCTGGTCGAAGCCGGCGAGCGGTGAGGTGTTCCTGCTCAACGCCACGCAGGATCGCATGCCGGTGCAGCGCCTGTGGTGCGGCTATGTCGGCGAGGATGTCTCGACGCGCAGCGAGATCGCGCTGGCACGCCGCGCCGGAGCGCCCGAGCCGGCCATCGACCTTGTGTGCGGCCGCGATGGCGGGACGACAGCGCTCGCCTGCCGGCCGGGCGCGCAATGACTGGTCGGGTGCTGGTCCGGCGCTCATCATGCCGACGTCTCCCGCGATGGCGCTCGCCGTGACCCGGCGTCCGTCGTCTTTCAACCAAAAAAGCCAGAACCACCGGTTTTGGTCAAGCGAATCGGCGGCGGAAATGGTCAACCGATTTTGGTTGTGAGGGCCGAGTCTGGTTTGCGTGCACAAGTTTTGCGCAGCATATTGGCATTGTTCTGGGGCGGCTTCTCATAATTTTCGCCATTCGCGGGCGCGTGCAGCGCAATATTGTTCCATATCGCGGCAGAGTGAACGAATATTAGGCGGTCAAATGCCGTCTGGGAGGGGCTTGACCATTTCGGTGGTTCAATGGTTGGATCGTCGCCACCCGGAACCGACACGGGGCGCGTGCCGACGAGTCATCGTCAGCGTGCCGCCCCGCCGAAAGGCCCGACGACATCATCAGAACGCGTTTGGGAAACGGGTCCTTCAGAGGAGAGCGGACGATGAACGCGCAGACGCCGAAGCGGGAACTTCCCGTTGGCCACAAGCTCAAGACCGGTGAGGAATTCAAGACGTCGCTCGACGACGGTCGCGCGCTGTGGGTCGGCGGCAAGCGCATTGCCAAGGTGTTCGACGATCCGGCGCTGTCGGCCGGCGTCGATCTCATCGCCTCGATGTTCGACGACCAGTTCAAGCCGGAATTCGCGGACGCCACCACCTATATCGACGATAGCGGCGCGGTGGCGAGCCGGGCGTGGCAGGTGCCGCGCACGCAGGCCGACCTCGCCGACCGTCGCAAGATGATCGAATATACCAGCCTCAAGACCGCTGGCACGTTCGGCCGGCCGCCGGATCTGGCGCCCGCCATCGCGGTCGGCCTGCTCGCCTATCTCCCGACCTTCCAGGCGAAGAAGTCGCTGATCGACGGCTGTTCGCCCGATTTCGGCGAGAATATCGAGCGCTATGTCGCCTATGGCCGCGACAACAACCTCACGGCGTCAGAGAGCCTGACCGGGCCGCAGAACGACCGCTCCTCGCCGAAGGGCGCGGAAGCCTCGCTGCTGAAGGTCAAGAGCGTCGAGAAGGGCGGCATCCGAGTCTCCGGTGCCAAGACGGTGGGCTCGATCTCGGCGCAGGCCAACGAGATCTTCTTCACCAATCTCGGCGGCATCCGCGACACGCCGGCCGAAGCCTGCATCTGGGCCTCGGTGCCGATCAACTCCGAGGGCATCAAGCTGATCTCGCGCGAGATGGTGTCCCATCCCGGCGCCGATCCGTTCGATCACCCGGTCGCCCGCCTCGGCGAGGAAGCCGACCAGCTGATCATCTTCGACAACGTCTTCGTGCCGAAGGACCGCATCTTCAACCTCGGCGACCCCACGGCCATGTCCTATTACGGGCCGGTCTGCGTGTTCGCGCACTGGCACGTGCTGACCCGCCTCGCGGTGAAGGCCGAGCTGTTCGTCGGCGCCGGCCAGCTGGTGCTGGACGTGCTCGGCACCGCGCATATCCCGGCGGTGCAGGGCATGCTGGGCGAGATCATCCAGTACGCCCAGACGCTGCGGGCCTTCATCACCGCCGCCGAAGCGCTGGCCAAGCCCACCGAGGGCGAGGTGATGGCGCCTGATGTGGGCATGCTCACCGCCGGCCGGCTCTACTCGATCGAGGAATACCCGCGCATCATCCACATCCTGCAGGAACTGTGCGGCCAGGGCCTCGTCATGCGCTTCGGCAAGGCGGCGTTCGACAACCCGGAAATCGGCCACCATCTCGACGAGTTGCTGCCCGGCAAGGGTGTCAGCGCGGCGGTCAAGGAGCAGCTGATGAACTTCGTGTGGGACATGACCTCCTCGTCCCTCGCGGGCCGCGTGGCGCTGTTCGAGAACGTCAATGCCAGCCCCGCGCCGCGCCTGCGCGAGCGTCTCTATAACGAGGTGAAGCGCGAGCGTTTCACCCAGCAGGTGAAGACCCTCGCGGGCATGCCCTGATCCGCGGGCTCTCGCCGGACCGCCAGCCCCCGGGCGGTCCGGCACCCTTTCGTTGAGACGCCTGTTCCCGCCGACGCATGACCGGAGGCTCGACGTGGCCCACCACGTAGCCGACACTGACGCTTCCCCCGCGCATGATCCGGTGGAGGCCTTCTACGCCGCCTATAACGGCCATGATGCCGCCGCCGCCGCCGCGCTCTATGCTGGGGACGGCTGGCATGAGGAAGCCCATAACGGCATGCGCCGGGAAGGGCGCGCGGCGCTGCAGGCCGGCCTCGACCGCTTCTTCGGCTTCCTCGCGCAGGCGCATTGGCAGGTGCGCGAACGCATCGACGCGGGTACCCAGGTCGCCGTGGTCTACACGCTGACCGGTGCGCTCGCCGTCGACATCAAGGGCCAGCCGACCCGCGGCCGGCCGATCGAACTGAAGGGCGTGCACCTGTTCGACATCGCCGACGGCGCCATTCGCGGCACGCGGGACTATTGGGACCCCGCCGCGTTCCAGCGGCAGATCGCGGAGATGACGGCATGAGCACGCCGGTTGACGGCTCCCACGATGGCGGCTTTGCCGACTACGAAAAACATGACGCCACCGGCCTCGCGCAGCTGGTGCGCGCCGGCGAGGTGACCGCGCACGAACTGCTCGATGCCGCGCTGGCGCGCATCGAGGCGCATGAGCCGCAGCTGCACGCGCTGGTCCATCGCTTCGAGGAGAAGGGCCGGCAGGCGATCGACGAGGGCCTGCCCGTGGGGCCGTTCACCGGCGTGCCCTTCCTTCTCAAGAATACCGGCTTCGAGATGGCCGGCACCATCCTCTCCACCGGTTCGCGCCTGTTCAAGGATGCGGTGTCGGCGCGCGACGGTACGCTGGTCGCCCGCTACAAGGCGGCCGGCCTCGTCATCCTCGCCAAGACCAACACGCCGGAATTCGCCCTGAGCTTCACCACGGAGCCGGAAGCGTTCGGCCCCTCGCGCAACCCGTGGGATACGCGGCTCAGTCCGGGCGGCTCGTCCGGCGGCTCCACCGCTGCGGTGGCCGCCGGCTATGTGCCGATGGCCAACACCTCGGATGGCGCCGGTTCCACCCGTTTGCCGGCATCGCATTGCGGGTTGTTCGGCTTCAAGCCGAGCCGCATGGTCAACCCGCTCGGGCCCATCGCGGTGGAAGCCATCGCCGGCATGTCCACCCCGCATGCGGCGAGCTGGAGCGTGCGCGACAATGCCGCGCTGCTGGACGCGAGCGGCGGGGCCGATATCGGCGATCCCTATCTCGCGCCCGTCGGGCCGGAGAGCTACCTCTCGCAGGTGACGCGCGAGCCGCGCCCGCTGCGCATCGGCTTCACCCCTGTCTCGCCGCTCGGCACGCCGGTCGATCCCGATTGCGTGCGGGTGGCGCAGGAGGCCGCGAAACTGTGCGAGGAACTTGGCCACACCGTGGAGATTTGCGATGCCGGCTATGACGCCCATGCGCTCAAGGCCGCCTGGCGCATCATCGTCGGTGCCAATGTCGCGCCGGCCGTGGCCATGCGCGGGCAGGCACTGGGCCTTGCCGATCCGCTCAGCTACCTCGAAAGCGTCAATGCCGAATGGGTGGAGGAAGCGCGCGGCCTCCCGGCGACCGCCTATGTCGGCGCGGTGAACGTGCTGCACCAGATGGCCCGCTCGCTAGGCCGCTTCTTCCAGAGCTACGACGTGCTGCTGTCGCCGACCGCCGGCGAATTGCCGCCCCCGCTCGGCACGCTGGCCAGCGCGGGCAAAAGCCTCGACGCCTTCTACGACGCGTTCTGGACGCATGCGCCGTTCACCTGCGTGTTCAACGCCTCCGGCTGCCCGGCGATGAGCGTGCCGCTCGGCACCTCGGCGACAGGACTGCCGGTGGGCGCGCATTTCGGCGCCGGCTTCGGCAAGGACGGCCTGTTGTTCCAGCTGGCCGGGCAATTGGAGCGGGCGCGGCCCTGGTTCGGGCGCCGCCCGTCCCTCGGCCGTCGCGGAGATCACGGATGAGCGACACGACCTCTTTCAGCGACGGATCCCCGGCGGACCTGTCGGCCCGCGAGACCGCCGGGCTTGTGGCCAGCGGCCAGCTTTCCGCCGAGGCGGTGAGCGCGGCGTTTGCCGATCGTATCGCCGCCCGCGAGCAGGACGTGCAGGCTTTCGCGCATTTCGATCGCGAGCGGGCGCTCGCCGAGGCGCGCGCCAATCGTGGTGGGCCGCTGGCCGGCGTCACTTTCGGCGTCAAGGACGTGATCGACACCGCCGATATGCCGACCGGCTACGGTTCGGCGGCCTATGAGGGCAGCCGGCCGCCGTGGGATGCGCCGATCGTCGCGCTGACCCGGCAGTTCGGCGGCGTGGTGATGGGCAAGACCGTCTCGACCGAATTCGCCATGTCGAGCCCGGGCAAGACCCGCAACCCGCATAATACGGCGCACACGCCGGGCGGCTCGTCTTCCGGCTCCTGCGCCGCCGTGGCGGCTGGCATGGTGCATGCCGCCTTCGGCACGCAGACTTCCGGCTCGGTGGTGCGCCCGGCCGCCTATTGCGGCGTGGTCGGCTACAAGCCGAGCTTCGGCACGCTCAACCGCACCGCCGCCAAGGCACTGTCGGACAGTCTCGACACGATCGGCGTCATCACACGCGACGTGCGCGACGCGGCCTTCGTCACCGCCGCGCTGGCCGAGCAGCCGGCGCTGGCGCAGGGGCGGGTGCCGGGCGCGCCGACGGTCGGCCTCTTCCGCACCTCGCGCTGGCATCAGGCCGAGCCGGCGACGCGGGCGGCGCTGGAGCGGGCGGTCGCCGCCATCCGCGCGGCCGGGGGAGTGGTGCGCGACATTGCGGTGCCGGATGATTTCGACCGGCTCTACGCGCTGCATGACGCGGTGATGGGCTGGGAGACGCCGCGCACGCTGAGCTTCGAGCGCTGGATTCTGGGGGAGCGCATCTCGCCGATCACCCGCGCCTTCATCGAGACGCTGGCGCAGGCGACCCGCGCCGATTACGACGCCGCGCTGGCCCGGCTGAAGGACCGCGACGCCATTGTCGAGCCGCTGCTGGCGGGCTGCGATGTGCTCATCACCCCGGCCGCGCCCGGCGAGGCCCCGGCGGGGATGCCCACGGGCGATCCGGTGTTCAACAAGGTATGGACGCTGCTGCATACGCCGGCCCTTACGGTGCCGGCGGGCCTCGGCCCGAACGGCCTGCCGGTCGGGGTGCAGGTGGTCGGGCGTATCGGCGACGATGCCGGCACGCTGGCGGTGGCTGCCTTCCTCGAAGACGCGCTGAAGGCGCTCCAGCCATGACATTATGCGCCTCGCACGACCATGCCGGCGGGAGGATGGCGCCCGCCCATTCCCACCACGCCGACCCGGCGCTGACGGATGCCTTTCGCCATGCGATGGGGCGGCTCGCCGGAGCGGTGAGCGTCATCACCGCCGGGCATGGTAGCGAGGCGCGTGGTCTCACCGCCACCGCCGTGTGCAGCGTCTCCATGGCGCCGCCGACGCTGCTGGTCTGCGTCAACCGCAATGGCGAGGCCCACCGCACCATTGCCGAGGCGGGGGCCTTCTGCGTCAACGTGCTGGCCGAGCACGACCGGCCGATCGCCGACCGTTTCGCCGGCAGACACGGCCATGCGGGGGCTTCGAAATTCGGCGATGGCGAATGGCTGTCGCTCGCCACCGGCGCCCCCGCGCTGGGCGACGCGCTGGTCAGCATCGATTGCAGCATCGCCGAGTGCGTCGATGCCTATACCCACACGGTGTTCTTCGGGACCGTGCGCGCCGTGCGCCTGGGCGCCGCCGCTCCACCCCTCGTCCATTTCGACCGCGCCTATCGCACGCTGGCCTGAGGCCGGCGCCCGGGGCCACATTTCGTCCAACCTCCTGAGGATTCCCAAAAGGGAAGGCAATCATGGCAATCAGTGACCTGGCGCTCATCGACGCGTGGAAGGATGTGCTCACCCTGTCGAAGCTGACCGCGGGCGAGCAGGTCTCGCTGCTGGTCAGCGACGACAGCAACCCGCAGCTCGTTTCCACCGCGCGCATCGCGGTCGGCCAGCTCGGCGGCGTGCTCACCATCCTGCAGCTGCCCCCGCTCAATGGCGACGTGGCGCTCTCGCGCGACAAGTCCGGCTATGTCGGCCACACCGCGCTGAAGGGCAATCGCCCGGCGCTGGAGGCGATGAAGCATTCCGACCTCGTCATCGACACGATGATGCTGCTGTTCTCGCCGGAGCAGGAGGAGATCCTCAAGACCGGGGCGCGCATGCTGCTGGCCTGCGAGCCGCCCGAAGTGATGCTGCGCATGAAGCCGACGCTGGACGACGCCCGCCGCGCCACCGCCGGCGCGGCCCGTCTTGCCCGGGCGAAGACGATGACCGTGACCTCGAAGGCGGGCACCGATTTCCGCTGCAAGGTCGGGCATTACCCGGTGCTGAAGCAGCAGGGCTTCGTCGACGTGAAGGGCGGCTGGGACCACTGGCCGAGCTGCTTCGTCGCCACCTGGCCGGATGAGGGGTCCTGCGAGGGGGTGATCGTCATCGATACCGGCGACATCCTGCTGCCGTTCAAGCGCTATGCCCGCGAGCCGATCCGCATCGAGATCGAGGGTGGCTGGATCCGCAAGATCGTCGGCGGCTTCGAGGCCGAGTACCTGCGCACCTATATGGAGAGCTTCAACGACCCGGATGCCTATGCCATGGCGCATGTCGGCTGGGGCCTGCACAAGAAGGCGCACTGGACCACGCTCGGTCTCTATGACCGCGAGGCGGGGCTCTCCATGGATGCGCGCTCCTTCTATGGCAATTTCCTGTGGTCGAGCGGCCCGAACACCGAGGCCGGCGGCACCCGCGACACGCCCTGCCACATGGACATTCCGCTGCGCGGTCATTCGCTGTCGCTCGACGGCGAGCCGATGACCATTGACGGCCGGGTGATCCCGGAAGACCAGGCCTGAGGGGAGGCCTGTTTCTCCTCTCCCGATGGGGAGAGGGGTGGCGTGAGGGGCCTCTGACGGCTCCGCGACCGTGCTTCCCCCTCACCGACCCGCCGCGCGGGCCACCTCTCCCCGGCGGGGAGAGGCAGAGAAGCCGGTGCGAGCGATGTCTACGCTTTTGCCGCCGCGGCGGCCTTGGCGTCTTCCTCGGCGAAGACTTCGCGGGCGATGCGGAAGCTGTCCAGCGAGGCCGGCACGCCGCAATAGATCGCCACCTGGAGGAAGACCTCCCGGATCTCGTCGCGCGTCAGGCCGTTATTGAGGGCGCCACGCACATGGAGCTTGAGTTCGTGCGGACGGTTCAGCGCGGCGATCATGCCGAGATTGAGCAGCGAACGGTCGCGCCGCGCCAGGCCCTCGCGGCCCCACACCTCGCCCCAGCAATATTTCGTCACCAGCTCCTGCAGCGGACGGGTGAAGTCGTCGGCTTCCGCCAGCGACTTGTCGACATAGGCGCTGCCAACCACGGCGCGGCGGATCTGCAGTCCCTTTTCAAAGAGGTCGTCGGTCATTGAGAAGTCTCCGGGTCGTTGAGGGGGGAAGAGGGCGGGGCACCGAGTGCAACCTGCGCCGCCCGTGCGACATGGCGACCGGCGCAGTCGGCCGCCTGCGCGCCCTCGCGCCGGCCGATGGCTTCCACCAGCGCGTCGATCTCGGCGAGCGAGGCGTGTTTGCGGGCCGGGTCGGCCAGCGAGCGGGCGCGCAGCAGGCTGATGCGGGCGTTCAGCCGGTCGAGCAGATCACGCGCTACCGGGTTGGCGGCGCCCGCGCACAGGGCGCGATAGAAGTCGAGCTTGGCGTCGAGAATGCCGCCAAGTGCACCGGCCGCATAGGCGCGGGAGAGCGCGGCGTGGGCGCCGGCGAGCGCCTGCAGCGCCTCCTCATCCGCCCGCTCGCAGAATTGGCGGGCGACCAGAGCTTCCAGCGCCGCGCGCACGGCATAGATGTTCTCCGCCTCGTCCCGGCTGAGCACGGCCACCGAGAGGCCGCGCGCGCCGGCGACCAGCAGGCCGTCCGCCTCCAGCTCGCGCAGCGCTTCGCGCAGCACGGTGCGGCTGACGCCGAGCTCGGCGGTCAGGTCCTTCTCGATCAGCCGCTGGCCGGCGGGCAGCCGCCCGGTCTCGATCAGCCGGCGCAGCGTCGCGGTGAGCTTGCGGCGCAGCGGGGCGCTTTCCTGTCCGAGTGGGCCGATGCCGAGGGGCGCGTTCATTCAGCGGGCCAGCAGGAACGGGTCGATGGCGGCGTGGAAGGCCTCCGGCCGGTCGAGATTGGCGAGATGGCGGGCGCCTTCGATCTCGGCATAGCCGGCGCCGGGAATGAGCGCGGCGATCTCCTGCGAGAGCTTGGGCGGGGTGCGGTTGTCGCGCGAACCGACGACGACGAGGGTCGGCACCGCGATCTTCGCGTAGAGGTCGACGACATTGGCGGTGAACACCGACTGCGCCGCCTCGATATAGGCCTCCGCGCTCATGCCGGCGATGCTCGCGGTGAGTTCCCCGGCATGGGCGGGGTCGCCATCCTCGACCAGCGTGTCGGCGGTGTACTGGCGGGCATAGGCCTCCATCGAGCCCGCGCCGATCGCCGTGGCTATCGCGGCGGCACGGGTGGCGCCGGCCTCGCCCTGGTTGGCGAAGCTGTCGGCGATGACGAGGCGCGAGACCAGATGCGGGGCGATGTCGGTGAGATGCGCGGCGATCGGCCCGCCCATCGAGATCGCCACCACGCGGGCCGGCGTGGCACCGAAAGCCTCCAGCACGGCGGCCATATCCGCGGCGACATTGCGCACGGTGAAGCCGCCATTGCGGCTGGAGCGGCGATGGCCGCGCGCATCCACCGCGATCACGTCGAAATGCGCCGACCAGCGGCGGATCTGCTCGCGCCACAGCCAGGAGGCCGTGCCGAGGCTGTGGATCAGCAGCAGCGTCTCGCCGCTCCCGGCGCGGTCAAAGCCGAGACGTTCTCCGTTCAGGTCGATCGACGCCATCGGGCGGGCTCCTCGTCGTGCAGGGTGCGGCCGGGCCGCATGATTCAGTCGTTTGTGTATTATCGTCGTACATTAATACAAGTCAAACACCGCACCACCCGGCCCGGCAACGGGACCGCGGCGGGCATCGCAGCCTCAAGGAGAGCCTCATGAAGATCCAAGCGCATGGCGACGGCATTTACGGCGTCGAGTTCACCCGCACCGCCGATGGCAACCATGTCTCCTCGGCTCAGCTGATCGAATTCGCGCGCGCGCTGGATCAGGTGCTGGCGAAGCCCGACCTGCGCGCCGTGGTGATCTCGGGCGAGGGCGAGCATTTCTGCGCCGGGCGCGTGGGCGCCAAGGGCCTGACCTCGGCCGCCGACGTGCAGGCCGATCTCAACCTCATCCTGGAGGTCAACAACCGCCTTCGCTCGTCGCCGGTGCCGTTCGTGGCGGCGGTGGAAGGCAAGGCGCTGGGCTTCGGCTGCGGCTTCTCCACCCAGTGCGACATCACGATCGCCGCTGACGATGCGGTATTCGCGCTGCCCGAGATGTCGCACAAGCTGCCGCCGCTCATCGTGCTGTCCTATTTCACCACGTTCGTGCCGTTCAAGAAGGCGTTCGAACTGTCCCTGACCAGCCGGCATTTCGGCGCGGCCGAGGCGAAGGAAGTCGGCATCGTCACCGAGATCGTCGCTCCCGGCAGCGCATTGGCGAGGGCCATCGAGTTCGCCCGGATCATTGCCGCGCTCGATGCCGAATCGGTCACGCTGCTGCGCGAATTCTCCCGCCGGGTGGCGGGGCTCGGCGACGACAGCGAGGCGCGCAACGGTGTCGCCACCATGGCGATCGCGCTCGCCGCGCGCGCTCATTGAGGGGCGTGGCGTGCATCAGCGGGGTGTCGAGGAGGCGGTCATGAACGGGGATAGCGTGCTGTTCATCGGCGCCGGGCGGATGGGCGGGCTGATGGCCGGCCGGCTGGCCGATGCCGGCGTCGAACTGGCCGTGGCCGACCTCTCGGAGGAGGCGCTGGCGCCGTTCCGGGCGCGCGGCATTCCCGTCGCCCACCGCGCGGCGGATCTGCCCGGCGCGGTGGTCATCACCATGCTGCCGACCGATGCCCATGTGCGGGCGGCGCTGCTGGGGGAGGGGGGCGCCTGCACCCGCCAGCCGCGCGCGGTGGTAGTCGACATGTCGACCGCCTCGCCCGCCAGCACGCTCGCGCTTGCCGGCGAGTTGGAGGGGCGGGCGATGGTGCTCGATGCGCCGGTGAGCGGGGGCATGGCGCGCGCGCGCGCCGGCACGCTGACCGCCATGGTCGGCGGCGCGCAGGAGGCCTTCGCACGGGTGCGCCCGCTACTGGCGCATATGTGCGGCGAGGTGATCCATGTCGGGCCGCTCGGGTCCGGCCATGTCATCAAGGCGCTCAACAACTACCTGTCGGCCGCGACGCTGTGGAGCGCCAGCGAGGCGCTGATCGTCGGTCAGCGGCTCGGCCTCGACCCGGCGGTGATGCTGAAAGTATGGAGCGCGGGCTCGGGCACCAGTCACGCCACGCAGGTGAAGCTGCCTGATCATGTGCTGACCGGCACCTATGATTTCGGCCAGACGCTGACGCTGTTCTGCAAGGACATCGCGATCGCCGCCGATCTCGCCCGGCGCGCCGAGGTGGAGACGCCGACGCTCGACGCCCTGTTCGCCTTCTGGTCCGCCGCGCGTGACCGGCTCGGCGGACAGGAAGACATCACCGCCATCGCCCGGCTGATCGGCGAGAGCGGCCACGGGCCAAACTCGATGCTCGGCTTGAGGCCCGATCCCGCGCCGGAGCAGGAGTGACGTTCAAGTCCTGTCGGCTCCCGGACCCGAAGCTCCCGGATACGTGCCGTCATCCCCCTGTCACGGGATGAGTCAGTGCGTGCCGGAAAAGCGCTTGACAAAGGCGGGCATTCACGCCAGCCTAATTAAAGAGCGGCGGGCAAAGATGCCCATTGTCGCGGCAGTCTTGATGAACATTTCCAACGACGGTGCTTCTTGGCAAGCGCTGCAGGTTGGCGGCAACGACGCCCACGGTCCTTTGACCGGCGGGCGTTTTTTGTTTTTGGGTGGAGCGCGAACGTGTCCAGGCACTACCGCATAGGGGTCATGTTCTCGACCACGGGACCCTACAGCGTCGTTCCCCGTTCCATGCTGAACGGGGCGCTGCTGGCGGTGCGCGAGGCGCTGCCGGGCCTCACGGTCGAGCCGGTGGTGGTCAATCCGGGTGGCGACCTCGCCGCCTATGCCGCGCTGAGCCGGGAATTGCTGCAATCGGGCATCCGCCATGTGGTGGGCTGCTACACCTCCTCCAGCCGCAAGGAGGTGATTCCGTGCTTCGAGAAGCATGACGCGCTGCTGTGGTACCCGTCCCATTACGAGGGATTCGAGAGTTCCAACAACGTCATCTATACCGGCGCCTCGCCCAACCAGCATGTGCTTCCGCTGGTTGACTACATGCTGGCCCATGTCGGCCCGCGCGCCTTCTGCATCGGTTCGAACTACATCTGGGCGTGGGAGAATACCCGCATCTTCCGCGAGGCGATGACGGCGCGCGGCGCCCGGGTGCTGGCCGAGCGCTATGTGGCGGTAGGCGACACCGAGATCGACCAGGTGGTGGAAGCCATCCTGGAGGCGCGGCCGAGCTTCGTGTTCAACAACCTGATCGGCACCAGCAACTACGCCTTCTTCCGCGCCTTCCGCGCCGCCTGCAACGCCCGCGGCATCGACCAGCCCCGCACCTTCCCGGTCGCCAGCTGCACGCTGTCCGAGCCGGAGCTGGAGGAGATCGGCGAGGGCGCGGTGGAGGGGCATCTCAGCTCGAGCGTGTATTTCTCCTCGCTCGCCACGCCGGCCAACCGGGCCTTCACCCGCGCCTATCGCGAGGCGTTCCCGGAGGGGCCCTCGACCTCGGCCGATGCGGAAGCCTCCTATATCGCCATGAAGCTTCTCATGCTGGCCCTTGCCGAGGCCGGCAGCGACGATGTCGAGGCGGTGAAGGCGGCGGTCACGCGCCAGCATCTCCTCGCCCCGCAGGGCGGGGTGCGCATCGATCCGCAGACCCTGCACGCCTATCTCACGCCGCGCATCGGCATTTCCAACGATGACGCCCGCTTCGATATCCTGGTCGAGGCGGCGGGGCCGGTGCCGCCCGATCCCTATCTCGTCCAGTCGTCGCCGCGCTATGCGGTCGCTTCCCGCAACGCGTCGCTGAGGGTGATCAAGTGATGGCTCCTCGACTGCTCCAGAATTTCAACGGCGGCCGTGCGCACATTGTCACGGCCAATCCCACGGCGGTCGAAACGCTGCTGGCGACGCTCGGCAAGCTCGGCGTGAGCGCGAGCGTGCCCGAACTCGTGGACGGGCGCGCCGACATCGACCTCGCCGCGCTGCAGGCGGAGCGCGACATTCTGTTCGTCGATGGCGACCTCGACAATCCGCTGGCGCTCGACATCGATGCCGGCGCGCGCCAGCCGGCGGTGCCGGTGATCGGCCTTGTCGGGGTGGAAGCCCCGAGCCGGCTGAAGCAGCTGGTCCATCTCGGCGCCACGGCCTTCCTGCGCAAGCCGGTGCAGGGCGGGGCGGTCTACACCGCGCTGTTTCTCGGCATCAACCAGTTCCTGTTGCGCGGCGACCTCCGGGCGCGGCTCGACGACATGGATCGCCGCCGGCGGGGTCGCCGTGCGGTCGTGAAGGCCATCATCGCCCGGATGACCGATGCGGGCGTCGATGATGACGAAGCCTATGAGTGGCTCCGTCGCGAAAGCATGCGCTCGCGGCAGAATCTCGAAGATTACTGCGATGCATTCATGAAAAAGAGGGCGCCAGCCCTCGAACAACCGGGCCACGAATCCCTCCGGGGCGTGGCGCGGAAATAATATAACCTTTCACAGGAGTAAGACATGACTGGGAAGACCATGCGGGGGCTGCGTGCCGCAGCCCTCACGGGGACGCTTTTGCTCAGCGTCGCCCAAGGATTCACCCCTGCCTTCGCTGCCGACCCCATCAAGCTCGGCGTGCTCGAGGATCAGTCCGGCGACTTCGCCGCGGCGACCATCGGCAAGGTGCACGCGATCCAGCTCGCGGCGGAAGAGATCAACAAGGCCGGCGGCATCGATGGCCGCCCGCTGGAACTGGTGATCTACGACACCCAGTCCGACAATACGCGCTACCAGGAATTCATGCGCCGCGTGCTTCAGCGCGACAAGGTCGATGCCGTGTTCGCCGGCTTCTCCTCGGCCTCGCGCGAGGCCTATCGGCCGATCGTCAACCAGTTCGATGGCTTCGCCTTCTACAACAACCAGTATGAAGGCGGCGTGTGCGACGCCAACATGGTGGTAACCGGCGCGGTGCCCGAGCAGCAGTTCTCCACCCTCATCCCGTGGATGATGGAGAAATACGGCAAGAAGGTCTACACGCTCGCCGCCGATTACAATTTCGGCCAGATCTCGGCCGAGTGGGTGCGCAACATCGTCAAGGAACATGGCGGTGAAATGGTCGGCGAGGACTTCATCCCGCTCGGCGTCTCGCAGTTCTCGCAAAACATCCAGAACATCCAGAAGGCCAAGCCCGACTTCGTGGTGACGCTGCTGGTCGGCACCGCGCAGGCCTCCTATTACGAGCAGGCCGCCGCGGCCAGCGTGAACCTGCCGATGGCCTCCTCGGTCAATGTCGGCCAGGGCTATGAGCACAAGCGCTTCAAGCCGCCATCGCTCAAGGACATGTACGTCACCACCAACTATATCGAAGAGGTGGATACACCGGAATCCAAGGCGTTCGTCGCCAAGTTCAAGGCGAAGTTCCCCAACGAGCCCTATGTGAACCAGGAGGCCGAGAACTCCTATCTCGCGGTCTATCTCTACAAGCAGATGGTGGAGCGCGCGAAGTCGACCAAGCGCGAGGATATCCGCAAGGTGATCGCTCAGGGCGACGTGTGCATGGACGCGCCGGAAGGCAAGGTGTGCATCGACCCCAAGAGCCAGCACATGTCGCACACCATCTACCTCGCCAAGGTGGAGGCCGATCACTCCATCACCTTCCCGAAAGTGTGGGCCGACATCAAGCCCTACTGGCTCGGCGAGGCGGGTTGCGACCTGACCAAGAGCGACCCGAGCGCCCAGTACACTCCGTCCAACCCGCCGCCGAAGCCCTGATCGGCGCGTGACGATGCGCACCGGCGGCGCGGTTAGGCTGGTTCAACCTCCTCGGTCCATCCGCCTCCATCCGCCGCTCGTGCCGGCCCCGACCCGACCCCCCTCCGTGGTCGGGGCCTCCTTCTTCGCGCCGGGTTGTCTTCCCCGCGCCGCCTTTCCCCCGAACCGCAAGGCTGCCCGCCGATGGATGTCGGAACCCTCGCCTTCTCCGCGCTCTACCAGTTCGGCGACGCCTTCGCCTTCCTGGTGCTGTCCGCCTGCGGGCTGGCCGTCATCTTCGGGATGATGGGCGTGATCAATCTCGCGCATGGCGAGTTCATCATGTGCGGCGCCTATGTCACGGTCTCCGCCGCTCATGCCGGCGTGCCGCTGCCGCTCGCCATCCTTCTCGGGGCGGTCGTCTCCGGCCTGGTCGGGGCGGTGGTCGAGATCGTCGTCATCCGTCATCTCTACGACCGGCCGCTGGATACCATCGTCGCCACCTGGGGCCTCAGCCTCATCGGCACGCAGGGCACGCTCATCCTGCTCGGCTCCACCATGGCCGGGGTGGGCACGCCGTTCGGCAGCTTCCCGGTGGGCGGCTATTCCTATTCGGTCTATCGGCTGGTGCTGTTCGCCATGGCGGTGGCCGTGCTCGGCGGCCTCTACGCGCTGTTCAACTGGACGCGGTTCGGCGTCATGGCCCGCGCCACCATCCAGGTGCCGCACATGGCGGCGGCGCTCGGCGTCGACACGCGGCTGGTCTACAGCCTGACCTTCGCGCTCGGCGCCGGGCTCGCCGGGCTGGCCGGCGGGCTCTATGCCCCGACCATGACGCTGGTGCCGACCATGGGCACCACCTTCATCATGGAAGCCTTCGTGACCGTGGTGGTGGGGGGCGCCGACGTGTTCCTCGGCACCGCGCCGGCGGCGGCGCTGCTCGCCGTGGTGAAGGCGACCATGACCTCCTGGTACGGCCAGCTGTTCGGCCAGATCGGCCTGCTGGTCGCCGTCATCATCGTCATACGCGTCCTGCCGCGCGGCATTTCCGGGCTGCTGCTGCGCGAGCGCGCCTGAGCGCACACACGGGAACTGGGACACGAGAATCACACGATGAACGCGCTCACCCGCTTCTTCCGCCGTCTGGAGGGCCCGCAGACACTGGGCCGCGGCCCGCTGTTCTGGCTCGGCTTCGTCGTCGCCGTCGCCTGCGCGATGGCCTATCCGCTGGTCTCGGACGGCTATACGGTCGGCAACACGGTGTATTTCTTCACCTGGATCTTCATGGCGCTCGGCCTGTGCCTGATCTGGGGCTATGGCGGCTCGCTTAGCTTCGGGCAGACGGCATTCTTCGGCATCGCCGGCTACAGCTATGGCATCCTCACCATCAATTTCGGCTCGGCCTACGGCTTCACCTTCGTCGCGCTGGTCTTCGCGGTGTTGCTGGCGGCGCTGTTCGCGGCGCTGATCGGCTATTTCCTGTTCTTCGGACGCATCTCGGGCGTGTTCCTCGGCATCGTCACCCTGTCGGTGACGCTGGTGCTGGAGCGCTTCATGGCACAGACCGCCGGCCCGGAATGGAAGATCGGCAGCGCCCGGCTCAACGGCTTCAACGGCATGAGCAACATGCCTCCGCTCACCCTTCCATGGCCGGGCGGCGACATCGTGCTGTTTCCCGATGTCGAACTCTACTATGTCGTGCTCGCCATGCTGGTGGTGATCTACCTCGCCTTGCGCATCCTGGTGAATTCGCGCTTCGGCAACGTGCTGGTGGCCATCCGCGAGAACCCCGAGCGCGCCGAGATGCTCGGCTATGACATCCGCAAGTACCAGCTCGGCACCTTCGTCATCGGCGCGGCGCTCGCGGGGCTGTCGGGCGTGCTCTACACTTCGTGGGGCCAGTACATCACGCCCTCCAGCATGGGCATGACGGCCGCCGCCCTGCCCATCGTGTGGGTCGCGGTCGGCGGGCGCTCGGATCTCACCACCACGCTGATCGGCACGGTGACCGTGCTCGCCGTGTTCCAGGCGCTCACCATCCACGGCAGCCAGTACGCGCTTGTGGTGATGGGGGCGATGCTGGTGCTCACCGTGCTGCTGGCGCCGAGCGGGCTCATCTTCGCGCTCGCCCGGCTCATCGCCCGACCCTTCGCCAAGCGCCAGCCGGGAGACCTGTGATGCCGCTTCTGGAGACACGCGCGCTCAACAAGAGGTTCGGCGGCCTGCACGTCACCAACAATGTCGACCTCGCGCTGGAGACCGGGCAGGTGCATTGCCTGATCGGGCCGAACGGCGCGGGCAAGTCGACCCTGTTCCGCCTCATCCTCGGCGAGCACCCGCCAAGCTCGGGCGCCATCCTGTTCGCCGGCGAGGACATCACCGCGCTCAAGCCGTTCCAGCGCATCCGCCGCGGCATGAGCGTGAAATTCCAGGTGCCGGGCATCTTCAAGGCGCTGAGCGTTCGGCAGAATCTCGAGATCGCGATGCAGCACCATTACGACCCGGCGAGCCTCTCGCGGGAGATCGGCGCGCTGCTCGACTTCCTCAACCTCACCGCCGACGCGGGGCGGCTGGCCGGCAACCTGTCGCACGGGCAGAAGCAGTGGCTGGAGATCGGCATGGCGGTCAGCCTCAAGCCGCGCCTGCTGCTGCTCGACGAGCCGACCGCCGGCATGTCGCCGGAGGAGACCCATGCCACCGGCGAGATGGTCAAGCGGCTCAACGCCGAGGGCATGACGGTGCTGGCGGTGGAGCACGACATGGCCTTCGTGCGCCAGGTCGCGGACCAGGTCACGGTGCTGCATCTGGGCAAGGTGTTCGCTCAAGGAACCATCGACGCCATCGTCGCCGACGAGCGGGTGGCGGCCATCTATCTCGGGCAGGCGACAGCGCAGGAAGCGGCACACGACACGTCTCATGCACAGACCGGGGGCGTCCATGCGTAAGGAAGTCATGCTCTCCACGCTCGGCCTGCGGGCCGGCTATGGCGGCAAGCCGGTGCTGCAGGGGCTCGACCTCGACGTGCGCGAGGGCGAGATCGTCGCGGTGATCGGGCGCAACGGCGTGGGCAAGTCGACGCTGATGAAGAGCCTGATCGGCTTGGTGCCGGCCATGGAAGGCTCGATCGTCTATCGCGACAAGCCGGTGGAGGGCCTGTCCGCGTTCAAGCGCGCTCGGCTCGGCATCGGCTACGTGCCGCAGGGCCGCGACGTGTTCCCCCGCCTCAGCGTGGGAGAGAACATCGCGGTCGGCGGCATGCGCAAAGGCGGCGTCTCGGACGCCGACCGCCGGCGCGTGCTCGGCTATTTCCCGATTCTGGAGGAGCGCTGGGCGCAGCGCGCCGGCACCCTCTCGGGCGGCCAGCAGCAGCAGCTCGCCATTGGCCGCGTGCTGGTGGCCAACCCCTCGCTCATCCTGCTCGACGAGCCGTCCGAGGGCATCCAGCCCAACATCGTGCAGGACATTGCCCGCATCATGGTGCAGCTCAACAAGGATACCGGCGTCACCATCGTTCTGGTCGAGCAGAATATCGACATGATCCGCGCGATGGCCCAGCGCTGCTACGTGCTGGACAAGGGCCGCATCGTCGCCAAGCTCGAACGCGAGGCGCTCGCCGATGGCGAGGCCATGCGTCGCCACCTCGCCGTCTGATCGCGACAGCCAGAAACCAAGGAGAAAACCATGTCCTGGCTCGAAAATTCCATCATGGCGCGCAAAGGCCTCGCCAAGGGCCAGCCGGGCGCGTCCCACACCCTGACCGAAGCGGAGCAGGGCACCTATCACTATGTCTACGGCCCCTATGTCTCCCCCGTGCTGGAGGTCGATCCGGGCGCGGTGGTCGCCGCCGAGACGCATGACGCGTTCGAGGGCAAGATCCGCCACGAGACCGACAACCCGCTGGAGATCCTCAACTTCCCCTATCTCAACCCGCAGAATGGGCCGATCTACGTCAAGGGCGCGGAGAAGGGCGACACCATCGCCATTTACATCAAGAGCATCGTGCCGCGCGGCGAGCAGCCGGTGGGCACCACGCTCATCATGCCGGATTTCGGCGGGCTGGTGCCGACCAAGGACACCGCCATGCTCAACGCGCCGCTGCCGGTGCGGGTGAAGAAGCTGCATGTCGATGCGCAGACCGGCACGAAGTGGAACGACACGATCACGCTGCCCTACGTGCCCTTCATCGGCACCATCGGCACCTCGCCGGAGATCGAGGCGATCACCTCGCTTCAGCCGGACTATTACGGCGGCAACATGGACCTGCCCGATGTCGGCGTCGGCGCCGTCGTCTACCTGCCGGTGAACACCAAGGGCGGCCTCGTCTATCTCGGCGACTGCCACGCCACGCAGGGCGACGGCGAATTGTGCGGTGTCGCGCTGGAGCACCCGACCGTCACCACCATCCAGATCGACCTGATCAAGGGCTGGACCATCTCCACCCCCCGCCTGGAGACGGAAGAGTTCATCATGTCGATCGGCTCCACCCGGCCGATGGAGGACGCCACCCGCATGGCCTATCGCGACCTCATCCGCTGGATGGCGGCCGATTTCGGCTTCGACGAGATCGAGGCCTATATGCTGCTGACCCAGTGCGGCCGCGTGCGGCTCGGCAACATGGTCGATCCGAAATACACGATGGGCGCCTCGATCCTGAAGTCGTACCTGAAGCCCTGAGCGCCGCCCGCGCCCTCTCCCCGCCGGGGAGAGGGCCATGCTGGGCCTGGCGCTCGCCAACATCCCTCATCACCGCCCTCTTTCGCCAGCCACTTCTCCCCGCGGGGAGAGGAAGGCCGCGCCGCGTCTTGCCCGGAGAACCAACATGCCCAGCCCGCTCAAGGTCGCCGCCGTGCAGTTCGAGCCGACCCTGTTCGAGAAGGAGCGCAACATCGCGCGCCTTGTCGCGATGGTCAGGCAAGCCGCCGAGGCCGGCGCGGACCTGATCGTGACGCCGGAAATGGGCACGACCGGCTATTGCTGGTTCGACCGCGCCGAGGTCGCGCCCTTCGTCGAGACCATCCCCGGCCCCACGACCGGGCGGTTCGCGCAGGTGGCGCGCGAACAGGGCTGCCACATCGTCATCGGCATGCCGGAGGTCGATCCCGCCACCGGGCTCTATTACAACGCCGCCGTGCTGATCGGGCCTTCGGGCGTGGTCGGCACCCATCGCAAGACGCATCCCTATATTTCCGAGCCGAAATGGTCGGCGCCGGGCGATCTCGGCCATCAGGTGTTCGATACGCCGATCGGCCGCATCGCGCTCCTGGTGTGCATGGACATCCATTTCATCGAGACCGCGCGGCTGGCCGGGCTCGGCGGGGCCGACATCATCTGCCACATTTCCAACTGGCTGGCCGAGCGCACCCCGGCGCCCTACTGGATCACCCGGGCGGTGGAGAACAGCTGCTATCTCATCGAGGCCAATCGCTGGGGGCTGGAGCGCACGGTGCAGTTCTCCGGCGGCAGCTGCGTGATCGGGCCGGACGGCGCGATCGAGGCGGTGATCGATGGCGGCGACGGCATCGCCTATGCGCAGATCGACCTGGAGCGGGCGCGGGCGCGGCGCATGCTCGGCGAGAGCGTGTTCGAGCAGCGCCGGCCGGAGCTTTACATGGAGCTGCCGACCCACACCCATAGCTGGAACCCGCTCGATTTCTTCGCCCTGTACGGCCACCGGCCGCTGCCGCCCGGCCGGCGCTCGCGCGTCGCGGTGGCGCAGTTCGCCCCCACCGGCGATGTGAGCGCCAATCTCGCGCGCATCGAGGAACTGGCGGCGCAGGCCGCGCACGAGACGGGGGCTGAACTGGTGGTGTTTCCCGAGCGCGCGCTCACCGGTCTGGAGGCTCCCGCCGCGGTGCGGCTGGACGGGCCGGCTTTGGCGCGCCTGATCGCGATCGCCGCCCGCCACCGCGTGCATATCATCGCGGGTCTGGCGGAGGAGGATGACGCGGGGCTTTACAACAGCGCCGTGCTGGTGGGCCCGCAGGGCGTCGTCGGCCGCCATCGCAAGCTGCATCTCGACGCGTCCGACCATAATTGGGCGACGCCGGGCGCGGACTGGGGCGTGTTCGACACGATGTTCGGCCGTGTCGGCGTACTGATCGGCCATGACGCCGCCTTCCCCGAGGCGGGGCGCGTGCTGGCACTGCGCGGCTGCGACCTCATCCTCTGCCCGGCGGCGCTGCGGGGCAACCTTACCGCCGCGCATGCCGGCTCAACCGTGGCGCAGAATTACCCGATCCCGACCGGTGCGGACCCCCATCACTGGCACCTGATGCGCGCCCGCGCCGGCGAGAACAACGTGTTTCTCGCCTTCGCCAATGTCATCGACGAGAGCGCCGGCTATCGCGGCAAGAGCGGCGTGTTCGGGCCGGACACGTTCGAATTCCCGCGTCGCGAGGCGATCCTGGGCGAGGGTGAGGGCGTGGTGGCCGCCGAGATCGACACCACCAACCTCGATACGCGCTACCCCACCAATGTGGTGCGCCGCAAGGATCTGGTGACGATGCGCCAGCCGCACCACTATTTGCCGCTGATCCGCTGAGCGGTCACAGAGGCGGCCGGGCGGAGATTGCCGCCCGGCGCGCTGTTCAGGCCGCGCTCACAGGCCGGTCGAGGGCAGGAAGGTGAAGGCGGGCGTGGGGACGAACTTGTCGGCCGCGTTGCCGGAATAGACCTTGCCGCCGGCGATGGTCAGCTTCTTCACCGGTGCGCCTTCCTTCAGGTCGAGATCGGTGAGCGGCACCCAGAAGGAGTTCGGGCTGGTCGAGCTGTCGAAGAAGTAGATCTTGTGGGTCTGGTCGGAAATGGTGCGCCAGAGCGTGGACGAAATGTTCGGCTGGCCCGGCGTGGTGATGCCGAGCGGCACGCTGACGGAGCGCATCACGCCGAGCACGCTGGCGGCCGCCTGATACTCGAACTTCTGCTCCGGCACCGCGCTGATATAGTTCGGGTCGACCTTCTTCGGGATCGCGTCGACGAGGAACGAGGCGCGGGCGAAGCGGTCGGCGGCGCGGTTGGTGCCGGGCAGGAAGGTGAGGCCGCCAATGCCCTTCCAGTAGGCATTGAGCGCGAGCTGCTGGTCGAAGCTCGGCGAGTTGGTCATCACGTTGTACTGCTTGCCGTGATGCACCACGAGCTTGCCGCCGATATACTCGAAGATCGCGGAATCGCCGGTGGCGTCGGAAATGGCGAGGTGCAGCTGCGCGCCCTGGCCGTTGGGCAGCTTCGGCGCGATGACGCGGAACGGCTCCTTGGACAGCGCTTCCACCGCTTCGGCGACGGTGCCGAAATTATCGAGCGCATACTGCGCCCACACGCTGATCGAGATGGCGGGCTTGCCATCCGGCTGGCCATAGTCGGATTCGGCGAGATAGAGCAGGTTGGCGACCAAGCCCGCCTCGTTCATGCCATCCGCCGAGCCGACATCGTAGCCGGAGGCGATGACGCTGCCATATTTCGAGGTCCATTTCGGCGTGCCCGCCCCGCCGGCGCCGTCGCGGGATATGCCCTTGGGGAATGCCCACAGGTTGGTGTGCATGTCCTCGGCCCAGTCCATCGACCGACCGGTGATGACGAGGCCATTATCGGCCACATACATCGCGCGCGTGCAAGCAAGCGCCGGGGCGACAGCGGCGAAAGAGAATGCAACCGCGGATGCCGCGGCTACGAAACGTGAAATCCGGTTCATTACACACCGACCTTGTTCAAGTGTCCAATATAGTTGGGACACGGCCACGACTGTGGCGTGACAGGAATACCACTTCCGTGGCGCGCGGTCGATTTCACGCTGAGCCACGCCATGCCCGGCGCATTCCGGGCGACCGGAACAACCCAGATCGCCCGGACAACCTGCCGGTCGGACTTGAACGCTGGCGAGGGCTCCCCGTGTCCGGATCGGGTCGCCTCCTCAATAGACGGCGCGTCCGCCGGAAATGTCGAAAACCGCTCCGGTGGAGAAGGCGCAGTCTTCCGATGACAGCCACGCGATCAGCGCGGCCGCCTCCTCTACCGCGAGGAAGCGGTTCATCGGAATCTTCGAGAGCATGAAGTCGATATGCTCCTGCTTCATCTGGTCGAAGATCTCGGTTTTCGCCGCCGCCGGGGTGATGGCGTTGACCAGCACGTTGGACGTCGCCAGTTCCTTGGCGAGCGATTTGGTCAGCCCGATCAGTCCCGCCTTCGACGCGGAATAATGAGAAGCATTCGGGTTGCCCTCCTTCCCCGCGATGGAGGCGACATTGACGATGCGACCCCAGCCATTGGCCAGAAGATGCGGGACCACCGCCTTGGCGGTGAGGAACGGCCCGATCAGGTTGACGTCGATGACGCGTCGCCAGGTCTCGCTGTCCAGTTCCCACAGCTTGCCATTGCCACCGGTGATGCCGGCATTGTTGACCAGAATGTCGATCTTGCCGTGGGCTGCCGCAGTGGCCGCCGTCGCGGCCTGCACCGAGGCCTCGTCCGTGAGTTCGACGACGTGGGTCGACACGGTGCCGAGGGCCTTCAAGGCGGTTGCCGCTGCGTCGAGCCGCGCGCCGTCGATGTCCCACAGAGCGACGCGGGCGCCGGAGGCGAGGAAGCGCTCGGCGGCGGCATAGCCGATGCCGCGCGCGCCGCCGGTGATGATGGCCGCGCGCCCGTTCAGGTCGATGACGTTCATAACCTGTTTTCCTTTCAGGCCGCCGGAACGGTTGTCTGCTGCTGTTCGCCGAGGCCGGAAATGGCCAGGCGCATGGTCTGGCCGGCTTTCAGATAGACCGGCGGCTTCTGCCCGAGGCCGACCCCTGGCGGCGTGCCGGTCGTGATGATGTCGCCCGGCTGCAGGCTCATGAACTGGCTGATATAGGAGACGATGAACGGGACGCTGAAGATCATCGTGCGCGTGGAGCCGTTCTGGTAGCGCTTGCCGTCCACCTCCAGCCACATGTCGAGCACATGCGGATCGGGGATCTCGTCGGTGGTCACCAGCCACGGGCCGACGGGGCCGAACGTGTCGCAGCCCTTGCCCTTGTCCCATTGACCGCCACGCTCGATCTGGAAGGCGCGCTCGGACACATCGTTGACGATGCAATAGCCGGCCACGTGATCATAGGCCTCCTCGACGCCGACATATTTCGCCGTCTTGCCGATGACGATGCCGAGTTCGACCTCCCAGTCGGTCTTTTCCGAGCCACGCGGGATTTCCACATTGTCATAGGCGCCGACAATGCAGTTCGGCGGCTTCATGAACAGCACCGGCTCGGTGGGGATCGCCATGCCCGCTTCCTCGGCATGGTCGGAATAGTTGAGGCCGACGCAGACGAATTTGCCGACGGAGCCGACGCAGGCACCGATGCGCGGGGAGCCCTCGACCGCCGGGAGCGTCGCGGGATCGAGCGCGCGCAGCTTCGCGAGGGTTTCCGGCAGCAGCGCGGCGCCGGCAATGTCGGGCACGTGCGCGCGGAGATCGCGCAGCACGCCATGGCTGTCGAGGAGCGCCGGGCGCTCCGCCCCGATTGCCCCGTAGCGGACCAGTTTCATCGAATCCTCCTCTTCATTGTCGTCGTCGCGGCCTCACGGGGGCGCGCGTTCGGTCTGCCAATTGGACGCGCCTTCACTCGGGGGCGAACAGCGCCGCCGGCGCATGGGTGAAGCGGGCCAGGGCGTGCGGGTCGAGCGAGACGCCGAGGCCCGGACGGGCGGGAATGCGCAGGTAACCCTCGTCATCGACCGTGAACGGCTCGCGGACGATGCCATCGACATAGGGGCTGCCGCCGATGAACTCGACGAGGTCGCAATGGGGCATGGCGCTCGCCAGTTGCAGGTCGGCGGCAAGGCCAAGCGCGGTGTTCCAGCCATGTCCGACATATTTCACGCCGAATTCGTCGGCGAGCCAGGCGATGCGCCGCTGCTCGCTGATGCCGCCGACCTTGGTGACATCGGGCTGGACGATGTCGAAGGCGCCCCTGGCCAGCCAGGGCAGGAAGCTCTGGCGGCGGGTGAGCACCTCGCCGCCCGCGATCGGCACCGGGCTGGCGCGCCGCAGCACGCAGAAATCCTCCAGCGCGTCCGGCCGCAGCGCCTCCTCGAACCAGCCGACGCCATAATCCTTCAGCATCTGCGCGGTGTTGAGCGCCCATTTCAGCCCTTGCGGCCAGTGCGCATCGGAGGCGCCGGCATCGACGAAGAGCTGCGCATCGGGCCCGGCCGCCTCGCGTGCCGCGCGTACGATCGCCTCGTCGAGCCGCGCATCGTCACGGCGGCCGAACGGACCCCAGCCGATCTTGAAGGCGCGGAAGCCGCGTTCGCGATGGGGGGCGATGACATCGGCCATGCGCGCGGGCTCCTCCATGAGCAGGGAGCAATAGGGCTTCACCCGCTCGCGATAGGTGCCGCCCAGCAGCCGGCCGACCGGCTGCCCGAGCGCCTTGCCGAGAATATCCCACAGCGCGATGTCGATGCCGCTGATGGCATGGGTCAGGCTGCCGCCGCGTCCCATCCAGAAGGTGTTCTGGTGGAGTTTCTCGGTGACGCGCTCCGGCTCCAGCGCGTTCTCCCCGCGCCACAGCGGCTCCAGCACCTCCACCGCCGCGCTCGCCAGCCGCCCGTCGGTGAACACGCTGCCATGGCCGGTGAGGCCTTCCTCTGTGTGCACGGCGATGAGCGCATGCACGGAATCCTCCGGCCGGATCTCCGCCGACCAGCCTCCCTTGGGGCTCTCGCCGAAGAGCGGGGCGACATGGATCGAGCGGATCGTCACCTTGGGCAAGGCGGGCAGGGAAGAGGCACTCAACGGACGGCTCCTGTTCATTTGCGGCTGGCCGACGCCCAGCCGCGCTGCGACCAGCGCTCCAGCCGCCGGACCAGCAGCGCGGCGGGGTAGCCGACGGAGAAGTAGAGGATCGCTGTGACGGTATAGACAGTGAAATACTGGTAGTTGCGCGCGGCGATGATCTGGCCGGAGAACATCAGTTCCTGCACGGTTACGACCGAGGCCAGCGCGGTGTCCTTGAACAGCGCGATCAGATAATTGCCCAGCGCCGGCAGCACGACGCGGAAGGCCTGCGGGAAGATGACCTTCACGAAGGTGACGGTCGGCTTGAGACCGAGGCTCTGTGCCGCCTCGTACTGGCTTCTCGGCACCGCCTGGATGCCGGAGCGATAGACCTCGCTCATGAAGGCGGAATAGTTGACCGTGAGGCCGATAATGGCGGCGGTCATCGGCTCCAGCCGGATGCCGGCGCTGGGCAGCACGTAATAGATGTAGATCAGCTGCAGGATCAGCGGCGTGGCGCGGATGAACTCGACATAGAAGTCGGCCGGCCAGCGGATCCAGCGCCGCGGCGACAGCCGCGCCAGCGCGATGGGAATGGCCAGCACGCCGGCGAGCAGGATCACGACGACGGTGAGGAAGGTCGTTACCGCCAGACCCTGCAGGAAGACCGAGCCGTAATCGTGGACGACCGAAAAATCGAGCAGGTTCATGAGACGTGGCGCCGGGGATTGGGAATGATCAGGCGAGGATGGCCCGGGTCATGCCGGTGTCCCCGGCGGGCATTGGTCAGAGCGGGAAGAAGAACAGGTTGCGGTTGGTGAGGCCGTATTTCTTCAGCACGGCGGTCGCCAGCCCGTTGCCGCGCACTTCCGCCAGCCCCTGGCTGAAGGCGCTGCGCAGCGAGCAGTCGTCCTTGCGCAGGGCATAGCGGGCATAGCCGTAGCCATATTTGAAGATCAGCTCGTCCGGGATGGCGACGCCCGCGACGATCTCGATCGGCGAAGAGCCGTTGGCCTTCATGAACTCGATGATCTTCACGTCGTCGTCGAGGATGGCGTCGACCCGGCCGGTGGAAATGGCGGCGAATTCCTCGGCGTCGGTCTGGAAGGGCGTGACCGCCACGCCGATCTTGCGCAGATACTCATCCGCCGCCGAGCCGGCGATGGCCCCCACCTTCTTGCCCTTGAGCGTGTCGAACGAGGTGATGCCGGCCGGGTTGCCCTTGGCCACCACGATGGCCGGGCCGTACCACCAGGCCGGGCCGGAGAAGGACACCGCCTTCAGGCGGTCGGGCGTGACGTGGATATTCGCGGACACGATGTCGATGCGCTTGGCCAGCAGCGCCGGTATGAGCTGGCCGAACGGCATCACCTCATATTTGAACTTCGTGACGCCCGCCCATTTCAGCGCCGCCTCGACCAGCTCGATATCGAGGCCGCCGGCCTGCTTGGTGGCGGGGTCGAGCGAGGAATAGGGCGGGGAGGGCGAGAAGCCCAGCGTGACACCGTCCGTCCTGGCCTTGGCCAGCGAGGGGTCGCCGCAATTGTCGAACAGCGGCGGCGCCTCGAACTGGAATTGCTGCGCCATCGCGCCTGCACTGAACGCGCCTGCACTTGCCACGGCCACGAACAAGGCCGCCAGAACCGATTTCAGCATGGCTTTCTCCTCTTTTCGGAATGGCCGGCTTGCCGCCGACACGGTTGTTGATAAAAATATGACTTCTTGAGATTATCCTGTCCAGACAGTTCGCGGTGTGCGGTGCATCAAAATACAAAAATATGACTTATGGTGAGTTTCTCGCTCCGCCATGCCGCGCCCGGGGGGTGACGGCGCGCGCTCCGGCGTCGCGGCTCGGCGACCGGGTCGGCAGCGCGTGCACGCGCTTTGCATGGACAGGCGCGCCATGTGCCTATACCGGGGCACGCCCGGCCCGTCCGTGCGATCCTCGCGGCGCTGGTCGCGGTTGCCCCCTGGAAGCGGTTGGTCGTTGGAACATGGAGAGCAAGCTTGGTGGAACGGTCGTCCATGTCCCGTCGCCGCGCTGAGGCCGCCGATGCGTCCGGCACTGCGGGCGAGGAGCGCCCGCTGCGTCCGACGCGGCCCTCGGGTTACCGGATCAGCGGGCTGCAGGGGCATGTCATCACCGAGCTTGGCCGCGCCATCGTCTCCGGCCGCTTCGCGCCGGGTGAATTGCTGCCGCGCGAGCCGCAGCTGATGGCCGAATTCTCCGCGAGCCGCCCCTCGTTGCGCGAGGCGCTGAAGGTGCTGGCCGCCAAGGGCCTCATCGAGATGCGCCAGAAGGTGGGCACGCGGGTGCGCCCGCGCGACCTGTGGAACACGTTCGACAGCGACGTGCTGGCCTGGCACCTCGGCGACGAGGGCGCCGGCCCGGGCCAGCGCGACAGCATGCTGCGCGATCTCATCGAACTGCGGCAGGTGATCGAGCCGACCGCCGCGCAGCTCGCCGCCGGCCGCGCCACGATGGAGGACCTGCGCCGAATCCGCGCCGCCGTGCAGGCGATGGAGGCGGCGACGGGCGACATGGCGAGCTATGCCCGGGCCGATGTCGCGTTCCACATGGCGGTGTTCACCGCGAGCCATAACGCGCTGTTCGCCCAGTTCGCCCATCTCGTGGCCGATTTCCTGCGCCTGAGCTTCTCCATCCAGCAGGAGGCCCTCAACGAGCGCGACAACCGCATCGAGGATGACGTCGCCCAGCACCGGCTGGTGTTCGAGGCGATCAATAGCGGCGAGGGGGAAAGCGCCGCGCGGGCGATGCGCAACGTGATCCTCAACGGCAAGAACTCGCTGCTGGCGGCGCTCGGCTGACGCGCATGGAGCCGGTCCATCTCGCCTGGGCGCATGGCTTCCTACGGGCGATTCCGACCGGGGCGATGATCACCGATCTCGCGTTCCGGCTGTCCGGAGGCGTTGATTTCGCCCCTTTTGCGCACCGTCACTGGTCGCCCGACGATCCCGCGCTCGGCCACCTGCCCGCGCATCTGCGCCATCTCGGAGCGGAGTTCGTCTGCCTTCCCTTCGGGGTGGGCGGGGAGGTCGAGGGCATCGCGGCGCCATGGCAGGGGCTCGGTCTGGAGCGGTGCAACGTGCCCGCCCACGGGTTTGCTGCCAATGCCGAATGGACGCTGGCGGAGCGCAGCGCGACGCGGCTTTGTTTCACGCTCGACTATCCCGGCGATCATGCCGTGCGGCGGCTGACCCGCGTGCTGGCGGTGCAGCCCCATGCACCCGCGCTCGATCTTACCTTGACCGTCGAGGCCCGGCGGGCGGGCCGCGTGTCGCTTGGCCTGCATCCCATCCTCTCGCTCGACGCCCCGCCGGAGAGCGTGCACCTCCGCGCCGCCTTCCGCCACGGCCTCACCTATCCCGCCGCCGTGCCGGGCGCGGCCATGCTGGCCGCCATTGGGGGAGAGTTCGGCTCGCTCGCCGCGGTGCCGGCGCGCGACGGCGGCATGGTCGACCTGTCGCGCCTGCCCAAGGCGCGGCCGGTGGAGGATGTGGTGCTGCTCTGCGACCTCAACGGGCCGGTGGAGATCGATTTCCCCGCGCGCGCGGCGACGCTGATGCTGGACTGGGATCGGCGCCTGCTGCCCTCCTGCCAGCTCTGGATCAGCGACCGGGCGCTCCATGACGCACCCTGGGCCGGCCGCTATCGTGGGCTCGGCGTGGAGCCGGTCGCCTCCTGCTTCGACTTCGCCGAGGCGGTATCGCTGGGCGACAACCCGGTGCGCGCCGGCGGCACGGCGACGAGCCTGGCGATCGACCCGGAGCGGCCGGTGGAGATCGCCTACCGCCTGTCCGCGCGGCCTCTCGGCGAGGTTCAGAAGGTTGCGGACAGGCCGCCATCGACCAGCAGGACCTGCCCGGTGACATAGCGGGCATCGTCCGAGCAGAGGAAGAAGGCCGGCCCGGCAATATCCACGGGCGTTCCGGGGCGGCGCAGCGGAATGCGGCCGTGGCGGATATAGATGTCGCGGAACCAGTCGGTTTCATGCTCGTGGCCGGCGCCCTCGGGCAGCAATGCCATCGCCGTGTCGATGAAGCCCGGTGCCAGCGCGTTGACCAGAATGCCGTCATCGGCGAGGTCGCAGGCGAGCGCGCGGGTGAAATTCACCAGCGCGCCCTTCGCCGTGGCATAGGCGAGGGAATCGCGCGCACCGCGCAGGCCCTGGATGGACACGATGTTGAGGATCCGCCGGCCCGCGCCCGCCCGGCGGATCAGCGGCAGCATGGCCAGCGTGACGCGGACCGCGCCGTCCTGGTTGATGTCCAGCACCCCGCGATAATGCGCGAAGCTCATCGTGTCGATGCCGCGCGTGTCGAGGATCGCCGCGTTGTTCACCACGATCTCGCAGCGGCCGTGACGTGCTTCGACGGCGGCGGCCAGCGCCGCCACCGATTCGGGATCGGCAATATCCACCCGCACCGCCATCGCCGTCTTGCCGAGGCGGGCGGCAACCGCGTGGGCGCCGGCTTCGTCGATGTCGGCGATAACCACCTGCGCGCCCTCCGTGGCCAGCCTTTCGGCAATGCCGGCGCCAATGCCGTGCGCCGCGCCGGTGACGAGCGCGACGCGCCCGGCAAGGCGGCGGGCGGCGAGCGGGTCGCCGAGCGGGGTGGCGGGGGCTTGCGGTGTCATGGATCTTCCGGTCGGGTCACGAGGTGGGCGACGAAAGCGGAGCGGAGGGGACGGGCCATCTGCGCCGCCCGCCGGCGCGCAGCAGGTATCCGAGGCTCATCATAAAATATGATATTTAAGATGGTCAATCACTGGTCGTGCTGCAGGGCGCGTCGAAAGCCAGCGCCGCCGCCGATAAGGCCGGGCTGGCGCGCAGGTAAATAGTGGAGGTGCCGATTGACGTAAAAAATAAAATATGATTTTTCTTTGGACCAAGAACACAACGGCAAGCGCCGGTTCCAGACGGAGAACGCAGGATGAATTGGACGTCGAAGGCAGTCGCCGCATCGCTTACCGCGCTCACTCTCCTCGCCTCGGCCGCGGCGTTTGCCGGCCCGAAGGGCGAGGTGCGTCTACTCGCCTATGAGGGCTATGCCGACCCGGCCTGGGTCGAGGAATTCGAGAAAGAAACCGGCATCACCGTGAAGGTGACCTATGTCGGCGGCGTCGACGAGCAGATCGCCAAGATGAAGGCCTCGAACGGCAAGGATTACGACGTCGTCACCGTCGATACCGCCAGCCTCAAGGCCTTTGCCGACCAGAAGCTGATCGCGCCCATCGACAAGGAAAAGCTGACCAGCGCCAAGAACCTGCTGCCGGACTTCCAGCCGATGAGCAACGCCACCTTCGGCGGCGCCACCTATGGCGTGCCGTGGGCCTGGGGTTCGCTCGGCATGGTCTATGACAAGAAGACCTTTCCCACCGCGCCCGACAGCTGGGAAGTGCTGTGGGACCCGAGGTTCAAGGGCAAGGTCATCTCGCTGGATGATGCCAATAACGACATCAATTTCGGCGCCATCGCGCTCGGCATCAAGGATCCGTTCAACCTTACCGACGCGCAGCTGGCGCAGGTGAAGGACAAGCTGATCGCGCTCAAGAAGAACCTGCTCACCTATTTCGCCGGCTTCGACGAGGGCACCACCATCTGGAGCGAGAATGACGTGGTGCTCATGTTCTCCATGGGCGAACTCGCGGCGATCAACCTGCAGAAGAAGGGTTTCGATGTCGGCTATGTCATCCCGAAGGAGGGCGCGGTCGGCTGGCTCGACAATCTGACCGTGAGCGCAGGCACCGACAATACCGATGCCGCCTATGCCTGGATGAACTTCGCGCTGCAGAAGAAGATCGGCGCCGACATGGCGAAGAAATACGGCTATGGCGCCACCACCGACGCGCCGCAGGGCATGGACTATGCCAGCCGGCTGATCTGGGCGCAGAATCCGGAAGATTACACGCGCCGCCAGGCTATCTGGAACGAGGTCAAGGCGGCGAACTGAGCGCCGCCGGCACCTCTTGCATTCCCGTGGGGTCGTCGTGACCGGCGGACCTGCCAAACTGCGGCGGCGCTTCCATCGCCGCCGCTTCTTTCCCATCGATGTGCGGGACGATGCGCGTGCAGCCCCTTCTCCATCTGGAAAATATTTCCAAGCGCTATGGCAGCGTGCGCGTGCTCGACGGCATCGACATCACCGTCGCGGACAATGAGTTCCTCACCATTCTCGGACCCTCGGGCTCGGGCAAGACGACGATCCTGCGCATCATCGGCGGCTTCGAGGGCATCGATGGCGGCCGGCTGATGTTCGAGGGACGCGACCTCGCGAGCGTGCCGATCAACCGGCGCCCGTTCAACACCGTGTTCCAGGACTACGCGCTGTTCCACCACATGAACGTGGCGGAGAATGTCGGCTACGGGCTCAAGGTACGCGGCCGGCCGAAGGCGGAGATCGCGGCGAAGGTGGCGGACGTGCTGGAGACCGTCGGCCTCGGCGCCTTGGGCGCCCGCTATCCCGCCCAGCTCTCGGGCGGCCAGCGCCAGCGCGTGGCGCTGGCCCGCGCCATCATCTGCGAGCCGCGCCTCATCCTGCTCGACGAGCCGCTTTCCGCCCTCGACGTGGAGCTGCGCGCGCAGATGCAGCGCTTCCTCAAGTCGCTGCAGCGCCGCCTCGGCATCGCCTTCGTGTTCATCACCCATGACCAGGAAGAAGCGATCGCGCTGTCCGACCGTATCATCGTGGTCCATCGCGGTCGCATTGAGCAGGAAGGCGCGCCCGAACAGCTCTACAGGCGGCCGCGCACGCCCTTCACCGCTGCTTTTCTCGGCGAGAACAACCTCATTCCCGGCACGCTGACGAGCGCTGAGGGCGCCGTGTGCCAAGTGGAAACCGCCGCCGGCCGCCTTCAGGCCACGGTGGATGGCCCGGTCCCATCGCCCGGCAGCCCGGTGCTGCTGGCGGTACGGCCCGAGCATATCACGCTCACCGCGAATCCGGCGCCCGGCGCGCTCCTCGCCGAGGTGGCGGAGATCCGGTTCCTCGGCGCCAACATCCTGATCGAGCTGCGGCACCCCGCGCTGCCCGACACCCTCCTCAAGGTGCGGCGGCTCGCCGACGGCGGCACCACCGGCTTGCGCATCGGCCAGAGCCTCGCGATCGGCTGGGCAGCCGCCGATGCCGCGCTGCTGGCGGCGAGCTGAGGAGGGCGAGCGCGATGAACCCCATGCCGTCATCCGCGCGATCGGGGCCGCCCCGCCGGCGCGGCATCGCCCGCGACCTGCTGTGGCACGGGCTTAATCTCGGCCTGCCGCTGCTCTTCGTGGTGCTGCCGATCCTGTCCTTCGTGCTGGTGAGCTTCTGGACCCTCAAGGATGGGCAGATCGTCCATGTGCTCACCCTCGCCAACTACCGCGCCTTCTTCACCGAGGGCAGCTACCTCCAGGTGTATTTGAGCACCCTTGCGCTGTCGGCGCAGGTGACGCTGATCAACGTCGTGCTGGCCACGGCGATCGCCGTCTTCATCTTCCGGCGCACGCCGCGGACGCGCTTTCTCATCCTGATGAGCTTCATGCTGCCGCTCTTCATGAGCTACATCATCAAGATCTATTCGATCCGCAGCATTCTGGGCCAGCGCGGCCTGCTGAACGAGGGGCTGCTGGCGCTGGGGCTGATCGACCAGCCGATCGAGGCGCTGCTGTTCTCGCGCACCGCCATCTTCATTGCGCTGGCGGTGCTGTACCTGCCCTATGCCATCCTGCCGATCTATCTGGCGCTGGACCGCATCCCGGCCAACTATCTCGCGGCCTCCGCCGATCTCGGCGCCACGCCGCTCCAGGCACTGCGCGACATCGTGCTGCCGCTCGGCCGCCCGGGCATCGCGGCGGGCGCGGTGTTCACCTTCATCCTCACCTTCGGTGATTTCGTCACGCCGCAGATGGTCGGCGGCACGCAGGGCTTCACCTTCGGGCGCATCGTGTTCAGCCAGTTCGGGCTGGCGCTCAACTGGCCGCTTGGGTCGGCGCTGGCGGTGATCCTGCTCGCCACCACGCTGCTGGCGGTGGCGCTCGCCGGCCTGACGCTCCGCCGGGAGCATGTGCGATGAAACAGAAGGCGCCGCTCATCGACGCCCTGCTCGGCCTCATTGCCATGGCCGGCCTCATCGCGCTCTATGCCCCGCTGGTCGCGGTGGCGGCGCTGTCCTTCTTCCAGATCCTGCGGGTGCGTGGGGTGATGGGCTTCGCGCCGTTCTCGCTGGAGCCCTATGTCGCTCTCATCGCCAATGGCGAGATCCTCGCGGCGCTCGCCACCTCGCTGATCGTGGCCGTGGTGGCGAGCCTCGCCTCGCTGGTGCTGGCGCTGATGTTCGCCTTCTACTTCGTCTCCGCGCGGCGCGGCTTCGGTCTCATGATGCAGGTGATGGTGTTCCTGCCTTTCCTGCTGCCGCCCATCATCACCGGCCTGTCGCTGCTGATCGCCTTTCGCGAGATCGAATTTTCGCGCGGGCTCGCCACCATCATTGTCGGCCATATCGTGTTCATCGTGCCGGTGGTCTACCGCACCGTGCTGGTGCGCCTGCAACTGCTCGGAGGCAGCCTGACCGAGGCCTCGCTGGATCTGGGTGCCTCGCAGGCGCAGACGCTCATTCACGTCATCCTGCCGCAGATGCGTCCCGCCCTCATTTCGGGCGTGTTGCTGGCCTTCGCCATCTCCTTCGACGAGACGCTGATCACCCTCTTCGTCGCGGGATCGGAGACGACGCTGCCGATCCGCCTGTGGGCGATGATGCGGGTGGGCTTCGTGCCGGAAATCAACGCGCTGGCGACCCTTATCCTCGTTTTCACCGCCGTCATCACCGTCGCCATCGGGCTGCTGCAGCGCAGTCCGGCGGGGCATGCGTCCTGAACACCGAGCTGAACAACGGCGGCCCGACGCCTGCGAGGCGCCGGTCCCCAAGTACCCATCTCTCCGGGAGAAGAAGCCTTCCCATGAAAATCGAAACCGTCGACTTCTTCTATCTGGCCATGCCCGAGATCACGACCGCCGCCGATGGCAGCCAGGATGCGCTGGTCGTGCGCGTGACGGCCGGCGGCTTCATCGGCTGGGGCGAGTGCGAGGCGGCGCCGCTGCCCTCCATCGCCGCCTTCGTCTGCCCGATGTCGCACGGCGCCTGCCAGCCCGTGCAGAACGCCGTGCTCGGCCAGCGGCTGGAATCGCCCGCCGACATCGCCCGCATCGCCGCGCAGGTGGAATATGACAGCATGGACCTGCTGCAGGCGCCCCATACCTGGTCGGGCATCGAGATGGCGCTGTGGGACCTGCTGGGCAAGGCGCGCGGCGAGCCCGTCTGGAAGCTGCTCGGCTATGGCCGCTCCCACGCCAAGACCCCCTATGCCTCGCAATTGTTCGGCGACAGTCCGCAGGAGACGCTGGAGCGCGGCCGCAGCGCCCGGGCGGATGGTTTCCGCGCGGTGAAATTCGGCTGGGGCCCGGTCGGCCGTGGCGCGCTGGAGATCGATGCCGACC
The DNA here is from genome assembly GCF_014195655.1 of Ancylobacter tetraedralis. Classification (GTDB taxonomy): domain Bacteria; phylum Pseudomonadota; class Alphaproteobacteria; order Rhizobiales; family Xanthobacteraceae; genus Ancylobacter; species Ancylobacter tetraedralis. The sequence continues at coordinate 50,937 of NZ_JACICD010000006.1, read as the reverse complement.
ATTTCGCGGCGGCCCGCGAGGGGCTGGGGCCGGACGGCATCCTGCTGGTGGATGTCGGCCAGATCTTCGGCGAGGACGTGGAGCGGGCGGCGCGGCGGCTGCCGGCGCTGGAGGCGGCGCGCGCCACCTGGCTGGAGGAGCCCTTCGCCGCCAGCGCCTATGGCGAATATGCCACCCTTGCCGCGCGCACGAGCGTGAAGATGGCGGGCGGCGAGGGCGCGCATAATTTCCACATGGCGCGCAACCTCATTGATTACGGCAATATCGGCTTCGTGCAGATCGATTGCGGGCGCATCGGCGGCATCGGGCCAGCCAAGCGCGTGGCCGATCACGCGGTGGGCAAGGGCGTGACCTATGTCAACCACACCTTCACCTCCAACCTGGCGCTGAGCGCGTCGCTGCAGCCCTTTGCCGGCGTGGCGGATGCGACGATCTGCGAATATCCGGTGTCGTTGCAGCCGCTGGCGGTGGAGCTGACCGCCAACCACATCCAGCGCGATGCCAATGGCGAGATCGCCGCACCCGACGCACCCGGCCTCGGCATCGAGATCAACCCCGCCGCGCTGGAGACCTATCGGGTGGAGGTGGAGATCACCGTGCAGGGCCGCACCCTGTTCCGCTCGCCCGCCGCGGCGTGAGGGGGACGCCGACATGAACCCGTCCACCGCTGCCCCGGACTGGCGCCCCGCCATCGCGATTGTGGCGCAGACCTCGGACACGCTCGGCGAGGCCCCGCTCTGGCATCCGCTGGACGGCTGCCTGTACTGGCTGGACCTCGCCGGCGCCCGCCTGCACCGGATGGCGGCGGATGGCCATGTCACGACGCGGGAGGTCGATCGCCCGACGCCGCTGGGCGCCATCGTGGCTGGCCCGGCGCCGGGGTGCCTCATCCTTTCCGCGCTGGATGGGCTGTCGCTCTATCACTGGGCGAACGACACGCTCCTGGCGCTCTGCCATCCCGAGGCGGGGCGCAGCGCCATCGGCTATAACGACGCCAAGGTCGACCGCGCCGGCCGGCTGTGGATCGGCACCAGCGATCTCGCCGAGCAGGAACCGCGCGGCGTGCTCTGGTGCTGGACGCCGGGTTCCGCGCCGGTGCTGGCGGAGGCCGGGTTCACGGTGGTCAACGGCCCCGCCTTCTCCCCGGACGGGCGCACGCTGTACCTGAGCGACAGCGTCGGCCGGCGGGTTCTGGCCTATGACGTCGCCCCCGACGCGCCGGTGCTGACCCATCGCCGCGAGTTCGCCGCCATGGCGGTGGACGAGGGCTATCCGGATGGGCTGACCGTCGATGCGCAGGGCGGCGTGTGGCTGGCGCACTGGGATGGCTGGCGCGTCACGCGCTTCTCGCCCGAGGGCGAGCGATTGCAGGTGGTGCCGCTGCCGGCGCCGCGCATCACGAGCGTGGCCTTTGGCGGGGAGGGGCTGGCGACGCTGTTCGTCACCAGCGCAAGGCTGGATCTTGCCCCGCCGCTTCTCGATGCGGCCCCGCTGTCGGGCTCGCTCTTCGCCGTCGATGCCGGCGTCAGCGGCCTGCCCGAGCGGCCGTTCAACCCGGTGTGAGCACCGCCACCGGTCGGAAGGTCGGATCGGGCACCGGCACGGCGGCCATCAATTCGCGCGTATAGGGATCGGTGGGCGCCTCGAACACCGCGCGGCGGCTGCCCGCCTCGACAATGCGCCCGGCGCGCATCACCGCCACGTCGTGGCACATGCGCTCGATCACCGCCATGTCGTGCGAGATGAAGAGATAGGCGAGGCCCATCGTCTCCTGCAATTCCAGCATCAGGTCGAGCACGCGGGCGCGCACCGAGACATCGAGCGCGGCCACGCTTTCATCCGCCACGATGAGCCTGGGCTCCAGCGCCAGCGCGCGGGCGATGCAGATGCGCTGGCGCTGGCCGCCGGAGAATTCGTGCGGGTAGCGGCTGGCATGGTCCGGCGAGAGGCCGACCCGGCGCAGCAGCTCGGCCGCCAGCTCGCGACGCTCGGCTGCCGTGCCGATGCCATGGATGGCGAGCGGCTCGGCGATGGCGGCAGCCACCGACATGCGCGGGTCGAGCGAGGCGTAAGGGTCCTGGAAGATCATCTGCGCCTTGCGGCGCACCGGCCGCATCTCGCGCGTCGACAGGCCGGCGATCGGCACGCCGTCTATTGCCACCTCGCCGGCGAAGGGAATGAGCCCTAGCACCGCCTTGCCGGTGGTCGACTTGCCCGAGCCGCTCTCGCCGACCAGCCCCAGCGTGCGCCCGCGCCTGAGCTCGAACGACACGTTGTCCACGGCCTTGAGCACGCTGCCCCCGCCGAACCAGCCGCCGCGCGCGCGATAGGTCACCGAGAGGTCGCGCACGAACAGCACCGGGCTCTCGCCCGGCTGCGGGGGCGGCGGGGAAATCATGGTTACGCGCGGCGGGCCGTCCTCGCCGGCGCGGGCCCCGAGCCGCGGCACGGCGGCGAGCAGGGCACGGGTGTAGTCCTCGCGCGGCGCGGCGAAGAGTGGCACCACGCCGGCCTGCTCGATGATGCGCCCACCCTGCAGGATGGCGACGCGGTCGGCCATCTCCGCCACCACGCCCATGTCATGGGTGATGAGCAGGATGGAGGTGCCGAATTCGCCCTTCAGCTCGCGCATCAGGGTGAGGATCTGCGCCTGCACCGTGACATCGAGCGCGGTGGTCGGCTCGTCGGCGATCAGCACCTTGGGCCGGCAGGACAGCGCCATGGCGATCATCACGCGCTGGCGCATGCCACCGGACAGTTCGTGGGGAAACTGCGCCAGCCGGCGGGCGGGATCGGTGATGCGCACCGCGTCCAGCATGTCGCGGGCGCGGGCCGGCGCGTCCTCCGCGCCCTGATGGATGCGGATCGCCTCGGTGAGCTGCGCGCCGATGCTCATCACCGGGTTGAGCGAGGTCATCGGCTCCTGAAAGATCATGGCGACATCGCCGCCGCGCAGGCGCCGCATGGCGCGCTCGGGCAGGGCGAGGAGGTCCTGCCCGCCGAGCTTTATGGCCCCCGCCGCCACCCGCAGCGAGCTTTTGGCGAGCAGCCGCATGATGGCCAGCGAGGTGACCGACTTGCCCGAGCCGCTCTCGCCGGCCAGACACAGCGTCTCGCCGGCATCGAGCGTGAAGCTCACCTCATGCAGCACCCGGCGCGCCCCTTGCGGGGTGCGGGCGTCGACGCTGAGGCCTTCGACCGACAGGACCGGCGCTGTCACGAAAACACGATCCGCGGGAAATAGAAGGAGACGACCCAGTTCGGCATGTCGACGATCTCGCTGATGCGCAGGTCGCCGCAGACCGAGCAGAGCATGTAGGCATCCACCGGGTTCAGCCCGTGCTCGGCGGCGAGCAGGTCGACCATCCGCTGCAAGGCCTCGCGCGCGCCGGTCATCAGGTCGGGACCGATGCCGGTCGTCACCTCGTAGCCGGCCGCGTCGAGATGGCGCGTGACTGGGCCGGGCGTGGTGAAGCGGGGGGAGGCGAGCCGGGCGTCCTTCACCAGTTCGAGCGTCGCCTCGACATTCATGCGGCTCTCGATGGCCGTGCCGCAGACTTCGCCGTCACCCTGCGCGGCATGGGTGTCGCCGATGGAGAACAGCGCCCCGGGCACCTCCACGGGAAGATAGAGCGTCACGCCCTCGCTGATGTCGCGGATGTCGAGATTGCCGCCGACCCGGCGCGGCGGCACGATGGAATGCAGGCCCGGCTCGGCGGGAGCGAGGCCGATCGTGCCGGCGAAGGGCTTGAGCGGCACCCGCCCGCCGGGGCCGTACAGAGCCGGGGTCAGCGCGCTCGCGTCATACTTCCAGACATGAATGGCGGGCTCGGGGAACTGGTCGGCCAGCAGGCCGAAGCCGGGAATGTTCGCCGTCCAGCCGATGCCGGAGGGGACGAACTTGCGGATCGTCACCTTCACCGCGTCGCCCGGCTCGGCGCCCTCGATGAAGACCGGTCCCGTCACCGGGTTGATCCGGCTGAAGTCGAGATTGCGCACGCTCTCCACCGTGGAGCCTTCGCCCAGCTGGCCTGCGGAGGAATCGGTGCACTCGAAATGGATCGTCTCGCCGGGACGCGCGGTCAGCACCGGCGCGAAGTCGCGGTTCCAGCCGAAATGATGGCTGGCGCGGTGGATCGTGTGGTTGCAGGCCACGCACATCGTCGTTCTCGCTTCTGCTTGGTCACCGGAAGGTCCGAGGCAAGGTCAGCCCCCACTCGCCTATGGGGAGAGGGGGCTGTCCGGCCTCAGTTCTTCACGAAGATCGCGTCGTAATTGATGACGCGGGTCGGATCGACATAGATGTTCGGCTCGCCGCCCATCCGCTTCGACTTCGCCACCACGCGGCGCTCGTTGAACACCGGAATCCACGGCGCGTCCGCCATCACGTCGACGAAGACCTTCTTCCAGGCCTCGATGCGCTCGGCGGACTTCGCCGGATCGGACATGGAATCGGCCGCCACGGCGCGCTTCTGCAGGTCCTCGTTGCAGTACCAGGACCAGTTCCAGCCGCCCTGCACCGCGCCGGCGCAGCCCAGGATCGGGCCGTAGAAATTGGACGGATCCGGGAAGTCCGCGATCCAGGCCATGCCGCCCGACCAGATCATCGGCGCCTCGCCTTCGGTGCCGCCGGCGGCGATGACGTTGGACTGCGCCAGCGCCTTGATTTCCGCCTTCACGCCGACGGCCGCGAGATCCTGCTGGATCGCCTGCGCGATGCGCGGCTGCGGGTCGGTATTGGTGGAGTAGAGCACGGTGGAGAAGCCGTCGGCATAGCCGGCCTCCTTCAGCAGCGCCTTGGCCTTGGCGACGTCGTAGGCATAGCCCTTATAGGCCGTGTCATAGCCCGGCATGGCCGGGGGCAGCGGCTGGTTGGCCGGGGTGGCGCGCCCGTTGACGATGCGCACGAGGCGATCCTTGTTGATCGCCATGTTCAGCGCCTGGCGCACCTTCACATTGTCGAACGGCTTGATCTTGGTGTTCAGCGTGACATAGCCGGTGTGCAACTGCTGGCCGTCGACGATCAGGTCCTTGGCGTCGGGCGACTTGGAGATTTCGAGGAACTTGGCCGGCGGGATGCCGTCGCCGGCGATGTCGACCTCGCCCTTCTGCAGGCGCAGCAGCGCCACCAGCGGCTCCTGGCCGATCTCGATGGTGAAGCTGTCGATATGCGGCACGCCCTTGACGAAATAGTCCGGGTTGCGCGCGAAGACCAGCTTCTGGCCGATTACCCAGTCCTTCAGCACGAAGGTGCCCGAGCCCACCGGCTTCTTGCCGAAATCGCCGGCCGCGGCCTCGACGGCCTCCTTCGGCACCACGGAGGCGAAGTTGATGGCGAGCACGTGCAGGAAGGTCGCGTCCGGCCGCGAGAGCTTGAACACCACCGTCTCAGTATCCGGCGTCTCGATGCCGGAAAGGCCGGTCGCCTTGCCGGCGGAAAAATCATCGAAGCCGGCAATGGCGCCGAAGAAGCCGGCGCCGGGGCCCTGCGTCTTGGGATCGACCGCGCGCTCGATGGAGTATTTCACATCCGCCGGCACGACCTCGCGGCCATTGGAGAACTTGACGCCCTTGCGCAGCTTGAACGTGTAGGTCAGCCCGTCCGGCGAGACGGTGAAGCTCTCCGCGAGCGAGGGCACGAGGTCCGGCGTGCCGGGCGTGTAGTCCATCAGCCGCGAGAACAGGCTCTTGATGATCGACCAGTTCTGCCAGTCATAGCCGATGGCGGGATCGAGCGTGGCGATGTCGTCCTTGTAGGTGACGACGATGTCGCCGCCCTGCGCCTGCGCCATGGCGGGCGCGGTGGCGGCCAGCGTCAGCGCGGCGGCCGGCGCGAAGGCGATGGCGGCGGCGAGCGCCGTCGATCGCAGCAAGGTCTTCAGCATGGCGTGGAACCCTCTCTGGTTGGTTGAACGCATTTTTGGGCAGTGCCTCAGCCCGCGCGGATACGCGGGTCGATGAAGGGGGCGATGAGATCGGCGAGGAGGTTGCCGAGCACGATGGCGAGCGCGGAGACCAGGGTGACGCCCATGATGATGGGGATGTCGACCTGCTGGATCGCCTGCCAGGCGAGCTGGCCGATGCCGGGCCAGCCGAAGACCGCCTCCACCACCACCGCGCCGCTCATGAACTGGCCGATATCGATGCCGATCATGGCGATCACCGGCAGCAGCGCATTGGGCAGGGCGTGGCGCAGCACCACGCGCGCCGCCGGCACGCCCTTGGCATGGGCGGTGCGCACATAATCCTGCCCCAGCACGTCGATCATCGCCGAGCGCACGATGCGCGCATACCAGCCGGCCCCGAGAATGCCGAGCGTCACGGCCGGCAGCACGAGATGGGCGGGCGTGCCGTAGCCGGACATGGGAAACCAGCCGAGCGTCGCCGCGAAGACGTAGAGCAGCAGCAGCGCGACGAGGAATTGCGGGGTGGAGACGCCGACGAAGGACAGCGTCATCACCAGCCGGTCGATCGCGCCGTCGCGCCGCACGGCGGCGATCACGCCCAGCGTCAGGCCGATCATCACCTCAATGGCGATGCCGGCGGCCATGAGCGTCAGCGTGGCCGGCAGCCGGGCGAGGATGAGCGGGGCCACCGCCGTCTTCTGGTTGAACGAGCGGCCGAGATCGCCCTGCAGGAGATGAACGATATAGTTCCAGAACTGCACCGGCAGCGGCAGGTCGAGGCCGAGCTGGTGGCGGATATTGGCCACGGTCTGCGGCGTCGCATTGCGGCCGGCGAGCAGCACGGCGGGATCGGCCGGCAGCGCGTAGAGCAGCACGAAGGTGATGGCGGCGACGCCGAGCAGGATGAGCGCCGCCTGCAGGAGCCGGCGGGCGAGCAGCAGCGCCATCAATCTCTCCCGCGCTGGGTCGGGTCGATCAGGTCGCGCAGCGCGTCGCCGATCAGATTGAACGACAGCGCGGTGGCGAGGATGGCGAGGCCGGGGAAGAACACCAGCCAGGGCGCCGACTGGAAATAGCTCTGGCTCTCGAACACGATATTGCCCCAGGAGGGCTGCGGCGGCTGCACGCCGATGCCGAGGAAGGACAGCGTCGCCTCCAGCAGCACGGTGGTGGCGATGCCGAGCGTGCCCCAGACGATGGCGGTGGGCACGAGATGGGGCAGGATGTGCCGCGCGAGGATGCGCAGGTTGCCCGCCCCCATGGCCCGCTCGGCGAGGATGAAGTCGCGCTCACTGAGCGAACGCGTCTCGGTATAGCCGATGCGCGCCACCTGCACCCAGTTGACCATGGCGATGACCATGGCGACGATCCACAGGCTGGGTTTGAGCAGCGCCGCCAGCACGATGGCCAGCAAGAGGGCGGGAAACGCCGTCATCAGGTCGGTGAAGCGCATCAGCACCCCGCCGAGCAGGCCCGAGAAATAGCCGGCGATCACGCCGACCGCGAGGCCGATCATGACCGCGGTGCCATTGGCGACCAGCCCGATCAGCAGCGAGGTGCGCGCGCCATAGATGAGCCGCGAGAGCAGGTCGCGGCCGAGCGTGTCGGTGCCGAGCAGGAATTGCGCCGAGGGGGGCAGTGGCGCGCCATCCAGCGACAGGCCGTCGAAGATCTGGTCGTCCGGCGCATAGGGCGCCAGCAGCGGGGCGAGCAGGGCGCAGGCGAACACGCCGGCGATGATCGCCAGTGCCAGCGCCAGCACCGGCCGCCGCACCAGGGCGCGCAGGAGGGAGCCCGCCGACATCAGCCGACCTCCGGCAGGATGTGCTGGCGGGCCAGGATCGCCGCCGCGGCCTGTTCCAGCGTCAGGCGCCGGCGCATGGCGAAATCGCGCAATTGCCGATAGGCGGCGTCCTCGCCGCCCTGCTGCGCCAGCGCGATCGCTTCCACCGCCCGGGCGACGATCGCCCGCAGCCGCAGCCGCTCGCCCAGCGCCGCGATCTTCTGCTGCGCGACCACCCGCTGCTCGAAGGCGTGCAGTGCCAGCACGAGGGCCGGATAGACCGCCGCGGCCGCCACCGGCTTGGCGATGATGGCGCCCGCGCCCTGGTCGATCGCCCAGGCGATGCGGCCGGGGGCCTCCGAGCCGAGCAGCGCGATGACCGGGGTCGCCGCCGCGCCGGGCTCCCAGGCCAGCAGGCCGTTCCAGCCTTGGTCGGCATCGACCAGCACGATATCGGGCGCCTCGCCGGGGCGCATCGGCGTCCAGCGCTGCTCGACCTCGAGGCCGATCAGCCGCAGCTGGCGCTCGAGCCGGGCGATGGCCTCGTCAGGACGGTGGAGGACGAGGGCGCGGCGGCCGACCAGGTTCGGCGTTCTCATGACACCACCCTCAGATGCGGGGCGCGGCTGGCGCGCGCTCCTGTGAGATAGGGATCGGCGGCGATCGGCGGGCGCGAGGCGATCACGTCGAAACCGCCCGCGCCATTGATGCGCCCGAGATGGAAGGGCAGGGCGGCGTGATTGGTGCGCGGATCGATCCGGATGGGGCCCTGCACGGTTGGGTGCACCTTGCCGCAGACCGCGCGGCGCACCTCGGCCGGCTCGTCCGTACCGGCGGCACGGATGGCTTCGGCGCAGAGGCGCACCGCCGCATAGGCGCCGGAGAAGAAGGAGGAGAAGCGCCGGCCCGCGCCGAAGCGCGCTGCGGCGATCGCCTTGAAGGCGCGGTTTTCCGGTGTGTCGAGGCTGTCAAAATAGCAGGCGGCCGCGAGCTGGCCCACCGCCACGCCGGGCGCGATCTCGCCCAGCTCGCATTCGGTGAGGTCGCAGCTCACCACCGGGCAGGCCTCGGGGCGGAAGGCGGGGTCCTGGCGCGCCAGTTCGCTCATGGCGGCGAGGAAGGCATAGCTGGACGGGCCGATGAGGTTGTTCAGGATGAAGGAAGGCCGTTGCGCCCGGATCTCGGCGATCAGCCGGCCGATCTCGGTCTCCTCGATGGGGAGGAAGCGCTCGCCGGCCACCTCGCCGCCGCTGGCGAGCAGGAGTTCGCGGGCGAGGCGGTTCATCTCCCAGCCCCACACATAGTTCGCCCCCAGCAGGAACACCCGCCCGCCATGGCGCGGGATGAGATGGTCGAACAGCGGCAGGAGGTGCTGGTTCGGGCAGGCGCCGGTATAGATGATGTTCTCGTTGGCCTCGAACCCCTCATAGGGGCAGATGTACCACAGCAGCGCGTCATGCTTCTCGACCAGCGGCGCCACGTCCTTGCGCGCGGCGGAGAGCGCGGTGCCGATGATGTGGCGGCAGCCCTTCTCGCGCAGCAGCTGGCGGGCCAGCGTGACATAGCGGCTCGCCTCGCCCTGCGGGTCGGCGACGACGAGTTCCACCGGCACGCCCTCGCCGACCAGACGCTCGGCGGCCAGTTCCGCGCCGTCGCGGCATTCGCGCCCGAAGGCGCCATAGGCGCCGGTGGTGGAATAGAGAATGCCGATGCGAAGAGGCGCGCCCATCTCAACTCCCTGATGCCGTCGATCCATCGACCAAACGCAAAAAACCCCACGAAACCACGCCCGCCGGTGGGGCGGGGGTCTCGCGGGGCGCTGTTGCCCGAGGCTTCTTCAGCCAATGTGCTGCTTATCCGAGCATGCTCATCGGATAAGCATCGCTAGAATATGGTCTGGCGCACCGATGTCAATGCACCAAGGGGGCGATGCGGCGATCTCCTTGTGGGAAGGGCGGCGCGCGGAAGGCCGATCGCGGGAACATGCCTGCCCATCCTGCGTTTGTGATGCGACGCAGCTCCGGGAGGCAACCCATGGACAGACGGTCTTTTCTGCTTGGACTATGCGGCATCGGGTCGGCGACGGCGGGCGTGGCTGCTCTCGCGCCCTTCCTGGCGACGCCGGCGCAGGCCGTGCCGCTGGACGCGCTGAGGGCGATGCCGTCTTCAAGCCCCGATCGTCTCCCGCCCGAGGCCTATGGCGTGACACCGGACGGCACGCCGGCCGACAGCACCTACTGGGTCTGGCGCAACGGTCGCCGCTACTGGGTCGCCCCGCCGCGCCGTCGCCGTCGCGTGTGCCGCCGCGTCCGGGTGCCGGGCGGCTGGCGGACGCGCTGCTGGTAAGCGCGGGCCAGCCGTGATCGCGGCATCCGCCGCGGTCCGCCTCACGGGAATTTGGGCGCGACATCCCGATATGCCGCGCCGGCCGCGATGCTGTGAAAGGGGTAGTCTCCTGCGCACCGCCCTCAAGGCCAAGCGGGGGCCGCCTGGCCAAGCGGGGGCCGCCCGTCGGAAAGACGAGGCTTTCCGTAAGCGCTAGCGCTTGCCCTCGCTGCGCGGCGAGAGGACGCCGAACGCCAGGATCATCACCCCGGCGAAGCCGAGGACGAGGATGGCGGAGATGACGGAGGAGGGCAGGAAACCGAGGGCGCTCATGGTGGAATGTCCGGTGAACTCAAGCTACGCGATATAGGCGCTTCGCATCGTCCTGTGATGCGGCATGAGTGTGACGGCGAGCAAAAGGACCCTTGCGGAAATGCGCTGCCGCCCTGCGCGAAGCGCATGGGCGCGGATATGGGAGCTGGAGAGAGCGGCCCGGGGCAGTCTCCGCTTACATCACGATGACCCGGTCCGGCAGTTCGTTGGTGTCGCCCGCCCGTGCCGGAGCGTGATGGGCGAGAATGCGTCCCGCCTCGGCAATGGCGTCCGCCAGCCCCTGATCGAGGCGGTCCTGCCGCGCGCCGGCCAGCACGGCGGCGCAGACGCCGCGCCAGGCATCGTGCCCGACCTTGGCGTGGATCGCCTCGTCCGCCACCACTTCGACCAGCCGCTCATGCGGGGCCACCAGAATCAGCACGCCGGTGCGCCCGCGCGTCTGGTGCATGCCGAGGGCGAGGAAATGCTCGACCGCCGCCGTCCGTCCGGCCTCCTCGCGGGCGAAGCGCGGCACGAGCCCTGCGCCGAGCGGGGTGAAGATCAGCACCGCCCCGGCGAGGATGAAGCAGCAGGCCTGAAGCGACAGCAGCGCCGGGGTTGCCAGCGGCGTGAGCAGCGCCAGCGGCCAGGGCAGCACCAGCGCCAGCAGCGCCGCCCACATCAGGCCGAAGAAGGCATGGCGCACCAGCGGGCGGGTGAGCACCACGACGCGGATCTCCCCGGCGGTGCCCGCTTCCGCCTTTCGGATCGCCGCCGCGATGGCGGCATGCTCATCGGGTGTCAGCATGTCGCTCCCCCTCACCAGCTTCCCGAGGCGCCGCCGCCGCCGGAGGAACCGCCACCACCCGAGAAGCCGCCGCCGCCCGACCCGCCGCCCGAGTTGCCGCCGGAGTTTCCGCGGCGCGACCAGTCCCATCCCGCCGTGCTCCCCGGCAGAACCGCGCCGCGCCGCCCGCGCATGCGCAGGTTGCCCGAGCGGGCCTGACGGTAGAGAACGAAGCCCCAGAACGCGATCATCAGCACCACGAAGAGGATGTGGCCCCAGTCATCGCCGCTCATTGCGGGAGAGGCGGCCGCGCGGGCGCGCTGCTCGGCCTCGGCGGGATCGAGATTCAACACCTCGATCACCGCATCCGCGCCCTTCTCGATGCCGCCGGGGATATCGCCCGCGCGGAAATCCGGCAGGATGGCGGTCTGGATGATGGTGCTGGCCACCGCGTCCGGCAGCACGCCCTCAACCCCGTAGCCGACCTCGAGGCGCACGCGCCGCTCGGCGGGCACCACCAGCAGCAGCACGCCGTTGTTCTTCTCCCCCTGGCCGAGTTTCCAGAATCGGAACAGCCGGTTGGCATAATCCTCCACCGAGGTGCCTTCCAGCGAGGGGAGGGTGGCGACCACGAACTGGTCGCTGGTGCGCGCCTCCTGCGCGGCAAGCTTTGCCTCCAGCGCCGCGCGGGCGGCCGGGGGCAGCACCTGCGCGGCATCGACGACACGCCCGGTGAGGGCCGGGAAGGCAAACTCGGCCCGCGCCGCGCCGAGGCCGGCCAGCGCGATCAGCAGCGCCAGCACCAGCAGGGCCGGCAGGCGGGGGAGAACAGGCGGCGCATGCACGGGCCGCTCCTTCAGTTGAACTTCACCTGCGGCGCCTTGGTCTGCTCGTCGGGGATGGTGAAGGTCTCCATCGGCTTGTTCGCGCGATACAGCGTGCTGGCCCAGAGCACGCCGGGGAAGGTGCGCAGCTCGGTGTTATAGACCCGCACCGCCTCGATATAGTCGCGCCGCGCCACGGCGATGCGGTTCTCGGTGCCTTCGATCTGCGCCTGCAGCGCGAGAAAGTTCTGGTTCGCCTTCAGGTCCGGATAGGCCTCGGACACCGCGATCAGCCGGCCGAGCGCGCCGGAGAGCTGCGACTGCGCCTGCTGGAACTGCTTGAACTGCTCGGGATCGGTGATGGTGGAGGCATCGACCTTGATGGACGTGGCCTTCGCCCGCGCTTCCGTCACCTGGGTCAGCACCTGGCTCTCGTGCTGGGCATAGCCCTTCACGGTCTCGACGAGATTGGGAATCAGCTCGGCCCGGCGCTGATACTGGTTGAGTACGTCGCTCCACGCCGCCTTGGCCTTCTCCTCATTGGTCGGGATGTTGTTCACCCCGCAGCCGGCCAGCCCCAAGGCGAGGGCGATCAGGAGCAGCGGGGCGATGAGACGGCGCCATGCGCCCGCAAGTCCCGGGAATGTCGACGTCATGGCACCCTCCACCCATTCAGCCGCTTCGGCGGCCCGCAACACTATAGCGTGGGGATCGTCGGCGCGCGCTGTTGATGCGCTTCAGGCCGGCCGAACGGCGGGGAGAAGGCCCGCGCGGCGCGTCATCGCTGCCGAAGGTCCATCCGCGAGGACGAATTGCCGCGCGCCGTGCGCGCCGTCAGCGACCGGACGCGGTCCATTGCGCGTCGTGCGGGCACCACCCCACCATCCCCGATTCCGGGGAAGGATGAGCGGCGTGTCCGCCGCCGGGCACGCATTATCTCCGCTCGGCGCCCCTTGCTTGCCCTGCAGGCGCGAACGGTGCCTGCAGGGTGTGACCCTCTGCCGGTCAATCCCACGCGTCGGCCGGGAATGCGGCGGAGCGGTTATGGGTGATGAACGCCCGCACCGCCGCGGATAACTCGCTCTTGCGATGGGCGATCGCCAGTTCGGACGTCGTATGGATGCCGCGAATATTGCGGTAGCGAACGCCGGGCAGCCGGAGGCAGTCGAGCGATTTCGGAACCAGGGCTATTCCCAGCCCGACGGCCACCATGCTGGCAATGGTGGTGAAGTCCCGGCCGATGGGCCGGATCACCGGGCTGATGCCGGCCTCTTCGCAGGCCGTCGTCGTGTTCCGGCGAAAGCCGACATCGGGAGCCTGTCGCGGGGTGATGAATTCGCGATCGGCGAGATCCGCCAGATCCACCGCGCCCGTTCCGGCCAGCGCGTCATCGTCGGGAAGGGCGACGACCAGCCGTTCCTGGAGAATGACGCGGGTCACGACATTGGGCGGTAGCGGCGTGGGGGGGCGGATGAAGCCGAAATCGAGCCTCCCTTCGGAGATGCGGGAGAGCTGCTCGCCCATTTCCATTTCCACCAGCTGCAGTTCGACGTCCGGATGCGCCTTGCGGAAACTGGCGATGGAACGGGTGAGCACGCCGGCATAGGCGACGGAGGCGACATAGCCGATCGAGATGCGCCCGGTCTCGCCGCGCCCGGCCTTGGTCACGGCGACAAGCGCCGACTCCGCCGCATTCAGCGTCTTGCGCGCTTCCTCGAGGAAGACTTCACCGGCAAGCGTCAGCTTCATCAGGCGCTGGGTACGGTCGAGCAGCGGTGTCTTCACGATCGATTCCAGCTTCATGATCTGCTGGCTCAGGCCGGGCTGGGCGATGCCGAGCCGCTCCGCCGCGCGCGCGAAATTCTGCTCCTCCGCCAGCACCACGAAATAGCGCAGATGCCGGATTTCGAAGGTATCCGCTACCTTTGGGCCAGCAACTCGCTTCATGTTTCCGGTTCAGGCTGCCAGATCGGAATTATTATAATCAAGAATGATGGATCGTGACATCATCATAATCAAGGACTATGAAATTAGCGAGGTTGACTTATTGGATCGACGGCAATCGGCACGTCTATGGTTGATCAACCCTTCCAATTGATCCGATCGATTCATGTGATGCACAGAATATTTTATCGTTGTCAGTTCAGTATTCTGGTCTCCTCCGCAATACTCGCCGGCATGTCGTCGGCCTACGCGGAAGAAGACGCGGACGTGCAACTCGACACGATCAGCGTGCAAGGCAGCGGACAATCGACGACCGGGCCGGTGAACGGCCTCGTCGCCGAGAGATCGTCGACGGGCACCAAGACCAACACGCCGCTTGTCGAGACCTCGCAAAGCATTTCGGTCATCACCGCGGACCAGATCCGGCAGCAGAATGCGCTCTCGCTGAACGAGGCGCTGCGCTACACCGCGGGTGTCATCCCGGAGAGCCGCGGCGCGATCTCGACGCGCTTCGACCTGTTCAAGATTCGCGGCTTCGACGCCGCGACCTATCTGAACGGTCTGCGCCTGTTGAAGATGAACTTCGTCTCGCCGCAGATCGACCCCTATCTCCTGGAGCGGATCGACGTGCTCAAGGGGCCGACCTCGGTGCTCTACGGTCAGGCGCCGACCGGTGGCATGGTCAACCAGATCCTGAAAATGCCGCTGGCCGAGCCGTCCCACGAGGTGGGGGTCGATATCGGCAATTTCGCCTATCGACGCGCCGTGGCGGATCTCTCCGGCCCTGTCGGCAAGGATGGCACGCTGCTCTACCGCGTGGCCGCGGTGGGCAGTGCCGGCGACGGCCAGATCGAGGATACATCCGCGGAACGCTTCGCCGTTGCGCCGAGCCTGACATGGACGCCGAGCAGCCAGACCAGCCTGACGCTGACCGCCTTCTACCAGCGCGATCCGGAAGCGAACTCCTATGCCGGGGTGCCCTCCGTCGGCTCGGCGGTGTTCAACCCCAAGGGCGTCATCCCGCGCGACTTCAATGTCGGGGAACCCGATATCGAGCAGTTCGATCGCACGCAGGCTTCGCTGGGATATCGGTTCGAGCATGCCGTCGACGACACGCTGGTCGTGCGGGCGAACGGACAATGGTTCGGCACCGAACTCGACTATGCCGGCGTCTATGGCCGTTCGCTGGGAGCCGACAACCAGACCTTGTCGCGCTCCGTGACCTATTCCCATGACGAACTCAGTTCGTTCGCCTTCGACAACCAGATCGAGAAGCAGTTCGACACCGGCGCTCTGCGTCACACGCTGCTCGTCGGCTTCGACGCGCAGGCCTATGACGGCTTCTACAATTCCGGCACCGGCACCGCACCCTCCATCAATATCTTCAACCCGGTCTACGGCAAGGCGGTGACGATGCCGACGCTGCGCCGCACCGATGTCGATGGCACCCAGTACGGGCTCTATGCCCAGGACCAGATCCGCTTCGGCAACTGGATCGCCACGCTCGCCGTCCGTCAGGACTGGGCGGAGAGCACGACCCGCAGCACCACCTTGCAGAAACAGAACGATTCCGCGCCCAGCACCCGGTTCGGCCTGCTCTATCATTTCGACAACGGCCTCGCCCCCTATGTGAGCTATGCCGAATCCTTCACGCCGCTTGCCGGTACGGATTTCAACGGCGACGCGTTCGAGCCGGAGCAGGGCACGCAGTACGAGGCGGGCATCAAGTACCAGCCGCCCGGCACGGACATCCTGATAACCGCGGCCTATTTCGATCTGACGCGCGAGAACCTCCTGACCTCGGACCTCGCCCATATCGGCTATTCGGTCCAGATCGGCGAGGCGCGCTCGCGTGGCTTCGAGTTCGAGGCCAAGGCCGAATTGCAGGACGGCTGGTCGATGCTCGCCGCCTATACCCGCCTCGACACCCGGTATACGCAGGACAATAGCGGACTTCAGGGCCTCGTTCCGGTCGGCGTGCCCGACGACATGGCCTCGCTCTGGGTGCATTACGACGTCCAGCCGGACTCGCCCCTGTACGGCCTCGCGGGCGCTGTTGGCGTTCGCTATATCGGGTCGAGCTACAATACCAACAACACGATCGAGATTCCGGACGTGACGCTGTTCGATGCGGAGCTGTCCTACGATTTTGGCAAGAAATACGCCAAGCTCGACGGCTGGCGGTTGCAGATCAACGCCAAGAACCTGACCGACGAAACCTATCTGGCCTCCTGCTACACCTCGACGACCTGCGCCTACGGTTACGGCCGGACGGTAAGCGCGGGCCTTTACTACCGCTGGTGATGGGAACGGTGGAGCCGGCACGGGGAACGGGCGGGGCCGCCTTCGAGCTCAAGGGTGTCACCGTGCGCATCGAGGGTCGGCCGGTCGTCGATGACGTGCACCTCACGCTTGAGGGCGGCCGCGTCCATGGGCTGATCGGTCCGAACGGCTCGGGAAAGAGCACGCTCATCCAGCTTCTCGCCCGGCAGATTCCGCCGCATTCGGGCGAGGTGCTCTTTCGCGGGCGGCCTGTCGCCTCGCTGACGGCGCGGGCCTTCGCGCGCGAGGTGGCGTATCTGCCCCAGTTCAGCCCTTCGGCCGATGGCCTGCTGGTGCGCGAACTGGTGGCGCTCGGGCGCTTTCCCTGGCATGGCGCGCTCGGGCGGTTCGGCCCGCGCGACCGGGCCAAGGTGGACGAAGCGATCGCGCGTGCCGGCCTGCTCCACATGGCCGCGCGCCGCGTCGACACGCTTTCGGGCGGCGAACGCCAGCGGGCGTGGCTGGCCATGCTGCTGGCACAGGACGCGTCATGCCTGCTGCTCGACGAACCGACCTCGGCGCTCGATCTCGCCCACCAGATGGATGTTCTTGCCCTCGTTCGCGACCTGTCGCTTGAGCGCGCCATCACCGTCGTCGTCATCCTTCACGATATCAACCTCGCCGCGCGCCACTGCGATTCCATCGTCGCGCTCGGCGCCGGGCGGGTGGTGTTCCAGGGCTCGGTGGCGCAGGTCATGACGGCGGACGTGCTTCAGCGCATCTACGCCGTGCCCATGGGAATCACACATCCCCGCGATCTCGGCCAGCCGATCGGATATCCGCTGTGAGCGGCCTCACCCGACGCGCGCTGTGCGCCAGCGTTCTCGCCTCCTTGGCAGGGGCGTCTCTTGCGGGGGCATCCGTGACGGCTCGCGCCGGGGAGCCTTCAGGTGTGCGGGTTGCCGCGATCGACTGGGCCATGCTGGAGACCGCGCTGGCCATCGGTGCCGAGGTGGTCGCCGCCGCGGAACTGCGTCTCTATCGCCAGATGGTGGTGGAGCCGGTGCCATCGCCCGAGATCGCCGATCTCGGCCTGCGCGGTAGCCTCAATTACGAGGCGCTGCTGCGCGCCGCGCCGGACCTGATCCTCTCGGCGCCGTGGTACGTGAAATACGAGGCCAATCTGAACCGGATCGCCCCGGTCCGCAGCTTTCGCATCGACCAGCGCGGGCGTTCCCCCTATGAGCCCGCCGTGGCGGCGGCACGGGAACTGGGCCGGCTGACCGGGCGGGAGGAGGCCGCGGAAGACCTCGTCCTCGCGGTGGCGGCGGAAATCGATGCGCAGAGGGAGCGGGTGGCTCTCCGGCGGGGCGAGGCCTTCTCCATCATCAATATCGGCGACCCCCGGCACTTCCGGGTATTCGGTGCCGACAGCATGCATGGCCATGTGCTGGACCGTCTCGGCCTGCGCAATGCCTGGGCCGGCCAGACCCGCTATTCGGCCCAGGCGCCGGTGGATCTTGTGGCGCTGGCCAGCGCGGGGGATGCCGGCATCATCATCGTGCGCCCGATCCCGTTCGATGCGCTTCGGGTGCTGCCCGAGAGCCCGCTCTGGAATGCCCTGCCGGCGGTCGAGCAGGGCCGGGTTCATGTGATCGACCCGGTGAACCCGTTTGGCGGGCTGCCGACCGCGCGCCGCCTCGCGCGCCTGCTGGGCAACGCCCTCGCATGACGGCTGACGCCATCTCCCCGCGCCGCCGCATGCTGGCAGTGTGCCTCTTCCTCGCCGCGCTGTCGGTGGGGTTGTTCGGCTGGTCCCTCGCGGAGGTCTTTTCGGCGGATGGCGCCATGGCGGCGATGGATCCTTCGGGGCGGTTCGCCGCCCTCGTCGCGCTGCACAGCCTGGCGCCGCGCTATGTCGTCGGGCTTCTGGCCGGGGCCGCCCTGGGGCTGGCGGGAGCGCTGCTGCAGAGCGTGTTGCGCAATACGCTGGCCGATCCGTCGAGCCTCGGCGTCGCGGCCGGCGCGCATCTCGCCATTGTCGCCATGACGGCTTTCGCCCCCGAACTCGGCGGCTTCCCGCGCGAGGGCGTTGCCTTCGCGGGCGGGCTCATGGCCGTGCTCATCGTGCTTGGCCTGTCTTGGCGACGGGCCTTCGAGCCGGCGACCGTGGTGGTGGCGGGCATGATGGTGGGGCTGCTCTGCGCCTCTCTTGCCGCCACCCTCATCCTTTACAGCGGCCAGTACCTGACCTCTCTGTTCCTCTGGGGCGGCGGCTCGCTCGCGCAACAGAACTGGACGCCGGCCGTCGATCTGGCCGTGCGCTTCGTGCCGGCCTTCGCGGTCTCGATGCTCTTCCTGCGCTCGCTCTCGCTGCTGACGCTCGACGATCAGGGCGCGCGCGCCCTCGGGCTGTCGGTAGCGGGCACACGGCTCGCCATCCTCGTGCTTGCGGTGGCGCTGTCGGCGGCCGTCGTTTCGCAGGTCGGCGTGATCGGCTTTATCGGCCTTGCCGCGCCGAATCTGGCGCGGCTCATGGGGGCACGCACGGCGCGTCCTGTTCTGCTGTTGTCGCCGCTGCTGGGCGCCCTGATGCTGAGTGTCACCGACGGAATCGTTCAGGCGATCGATCGGGCCAGCCGCTTCGATATGCCGACCGGCGCCGTCACCGCGCTGTTCGCCGGACCTGTCCTGCTCTGGCTATCCAGCCGGCTGCGCGCGGCGCGTCCGGATTTGCGGGCGGAGGGAGTGGCGGGAGCGCCGCGCCGGCGGCTCTGGCCGGTCGTTCTCGGTGGCCTCGCGGTCAGTGCCGCGCTGGCGCTGCTGGTCGGGCGGAGCGAGAGCGGCATCGGGTTCGATTCCCTTTCCACGATTGCCACGCTGCTTCCCTGGCGTGCGCCGAGGCTGGTGGCCGCGATGGCGGGTGGCGCCATGCTCGCGACGGCGGGCTGCCTGCTCCAGCGCATGACGTCGAATCCGCTGGCGAGTCCGGAAGTGCTCGGCGTGAGTTCCTCGGCGATCCTGGCCATGGCGATCTGCGTTTTTGCCGTCCCCAGCATGGGCCTTGCGGGACAGATGACCGCGGCGACGCTGGGCGCGATGCTCGGCTTCGCGGTCCTGATCGCCGCCGCGCGCCGGGGTGCCTTCGAGGGCAACCGCATGCTGCTCGGCGGAGTCGCCCTGGGCTCCTTCTGCGGCGCCGCCTTGACCATCCTGATGACGCGCGGGGGCATGGAGGCGGGCATGATCCTCGCCTGGCTCACCGGCGCGACGGCCCATGTCGACCCCGTGATCGCCGGGGTGACGGCGGTACTCGCCATCCTGCTCATCCTCCCCGCGCTGGTGCTGTCGCGATGGCTTGACCTTTTGGCTCTCGGCAAGGAGATGCCGGCGGCGCTCGGCCTCGCCATGACGCGCGCGCGGCTGGTTCTGCTCGCTCTCGCGGCGCTGCTGACCGGCGCCGCCGCGCTGACCCTTGGGCCGGTGAGCTTCGTCGGCCTGATGGCGCCGCACATTGCCCGCCATGTCGGCGCTGCCGATGCAAGGAGCCTGCTGGCCACCTCGGCGGCTCTCGGGGCGCTGCTGATGGGCGTCGCCGACCTCGCCTCGCGGCTGGCCTTCTACCCCTACCAGATGCCGATCGGGCTGTTCGCCTCGCTCATCGGCACGCCCTATCTTCTCTACATGCTGGCCCGGCGATGACGGTCGCATCCCCCGATACGCTCCCCGCCGGCGATGCCGGTCTCGCGCGGCGGACGATGAGGGTGGTGCGCGTGGAGGGCCTCTCCCGGCGGATGCGTCGCATCACCCTGAGCGGCGAGGATCTCGCGCCCTTCGATACCCCCCGGCAGCTGCATGTGCGGCTGTCGATCGGTGAGGGCGCGAGCCGGGCGACGCGCCTCTACACGATCCGGCGGATCGATGCGGCCGCTGGCGAGATGGACATCGACTTCTTTCTCCACGACGCGCCGGGACCGGCGGGCGACTGGGCCGCGCAGGCGCGCCCCGGCGCCACATGTGAGATCGCCGGGCCGGTGGGGCGGCCGGTCGGGACGGCCGACTGGCATGTCTTCGCCGGGGACGAGACCGCGCTGCCGGCGATTTCGCGGATCGTCGAGGCCATGCCGGGCACGGCGGCCGGTGTCGTCGTTCTATGCGTGGGAAGGCCCGAGGAGCGGGTCGCGTTGTCCCACCCGCCGGGCATCGTCGTGCGATGGGTGCATCCGCGTGGAGGAGAGACCGCCGGCGATCGGCTTTTCGACGAGGTCGCGTCCATCCTGCCGCCCAAGGACGCCACCGTCTTTGCCTGGGCCGGGGCGCATGCCGACTGCTCGCGGCGCCTGAAGGAGCACTGGAAGGCGTCCGGCATCGACGCCGCACAATGCCTCGCGGTGGCCTATTGGCGATAGCGGGTCATCCTCCTGAAGCGCCTGAAGCGCAGCGGGGGGCAGCATGCGTTCCGAACGTGGCTGGGATTCCGCTGAGCCGAGGTGGATCGTCCGGTGAAGAGCCCTGCCTTGACCGCCCCAGCGTGTGGCATGCAAAAGCGCAATCCTGCGCGGGAAACGGCCCGCTAAGACGGTTTGCTCGATAGGAAAGCCTTGTCGTTGCCATCGATGACCAGCGCGGTGAGGCGACCCGTTCGATAGGCGCCCGTATCGATCCCGATACGGTTGATCCGCTCCTCCGGCTTCGCGCTGATCGTGTGTCCGTGGACCACCACCTTTTCCAGGGGCATCAAGGATTGCAGGAAGGGTGCGCGCATCCGCAGGAGATCATCGGGGTCCTGGCTGTCCAACGGCGTTCCAGGGCGAACCCCGGCGTGGCAAAAGAAATAGTCCCCATACGACACTGAGAGCTGCAGCCCTTCCAGGAAGTGGATGTGCGAGGAGGGGACCGCCTCCACCAGCTTCTGGTGCACGTTCTCGAGATCGGCCTCTGTCTTCAGCTTAGAGGGATTGAGCTTCACGCCATAGGAGCGGGACGTGGCGTTGCCACCGCTATTGACGAAGACGCCATCCATGCTGGGTTGCTTGAGAAAGGCGAGAAATTCCACGTCGTGGTTTCCCGCGAGCAGGATATGGCGGGGATCCACCGACTGAAGCGCGATCAGCCGGTCGATAACGCCCTTGGAGTCCGAGCCTCGGTCCACATAGTCGCCAAGGAAAAGGATCCGCCAGTCATCCGGCTTTGACCGTGCAATATCCTCCCCGATCTTCTGCAGAAGCTTGTTGAGAAGGGAAAGGCACCCGTGGATGTCGCCAACGGCATAAATCCGGATCCCCTCAGGGCCGCGCGCCTCCGAAAGGGTGACAAGTGGGGTTTTCCATAGTCCGAAAATTATCTGCCGACTCCAATCCGGGGCAGCGGAGTGATCCAGCGTGCCGTGAAACGATATCACAGAAGCGGCCTGGGGCGGGAATGAGCCGCGACCCTCCGCCTGTGCCAGGGGGTGAAGGCGGCAGGGCAGGAGCCGTGGCCACGTCTTGCACGCCGTAACATGGCACCTTCTTTCCAGAGCAAATTGTACCGAATGTCGATGACCTTGGAACCCTTCGGCGTCGCTCCTCGCGGCGATTCCCCCAGAAATCCGCGACTGCGCGGGCGTCGTCCAGTGGTCCCGGTCCGCGAATGCTACTTTTATGTGACAGTGCGAGCCGCTATCGGTTGCGTTTCAAGCTGACGGGAGGTGGCCTCTTCGTGGCGGCAAAACGGGCTCATGCCCGGACCAGCGGAGAGACGATATGTCGGAGCACACTCCAGAGCTTCAGCTGCCCGGCGATATGGACGCGCAGGAGCCCGCGGGAGCCGGCCGCGAGGTCGAGCTGAAGCTTTTAACGGATCCGGCCACCCTGCAGCGCCTCCTCACCGCGGCTGTCGTCACGCGAAACGCCACGTCAAAGGGTGTCGTCCGGCGTTTGGAGGCCACCTATTACGATACGCCCGATGCGCGGATCGCACGGCAGGGCGCATCGCTGCGCG
Source organism: Ancylobacter tetraedralis (assembly GCF_014195655.1). Classification (GTDB taxonomy): domain Bacteria; phylum Pseudomonadota; class Alphaproteobacteria; order Rhizobiales; family Xanthobacteraceae; genus Ancylobacter; species Ancylobacter tetraedralis. Next base: position 28,812 of record NZ_JACICD010000006.1, on the reverse strand, counting down.
TCCGGCGCAGCGGCAAGCAGTTCGTCCAGACGCTGAAGCTGGCGCCCGAGGGGAGCCCACTCCAGCGGCGCGAGATGGAAGCGCGGGTGCCGGACATCGCCCTTCAGCTCGATGCGCTGCCATTGAGCGATCTGGGCGCGCCCTTCGCGACGCTGCCGGGCACGGAGCTCGCGCCGGTGTTCACCACCAAGATCCGCCGCCATATACAGGTCGTGGAGTTTGGCGGCGCCGTCATCGAGGTCGCGTTCGATGAAGGAACGCTGAGCGCCGGCGAGAAGACGGAAGCCGTCTGCGAAATCGAGCTGGAACTGAAAGCGGGCGAGGCGGGTGCGCTTTATGAGCTGGCCCTGTCGCTGCTGGAGCAGGGCCCCGTTCGCATTGGGCCCCAAAGCAAGGCCGAGCGCGGCTATGCGCTCGCCTTTGGCACCTCGCCCGCCGCCGAAAAGGCGTTTGCGACCGGCATTGGGCCGGCCGATATCACCGACGAGGCGATTGCCAAGGTCTTGAACGCCTGCCAGCGCCATGTGATGGCGAATCTGATGGCGGCGCATCATGGCCAGGATCCGGAGGGCGTTCATCAGATGCGCGTCGCGCTGCGGCGTCTGCGCACCGCCATATCCCTGTTCAAAAAGGAAGTCCCCGCCTCGGCGCTCCAGGCCCTCGGCCTTGACGCCAAACGGCTGGCGAGCGCTCTCGGGCCGGCCCGCAACTGGGACGTGTTCGCCACGACGACCATCGCCGAGATCGAGCGCGCGAACCTGCCCGGCGTCGACTTTGCCGAGCTCAAATCCGCGACCGTCCCGCCGCGGGCTCGCAGCCATGAGTCCGTTCGCGCGGATCTGATCGATCTCGAATGCACCCGCTTCCTGCTGTCGCTCGGCCGGGTGATCGAGCGCCGAAGCTGGCGGAACGACATCGGTATCGAGGCTCTCGCCGTGCTCACCCAGCCCGCGCGCGAATTTGCCGGGCGTGGACTGACGCTCCTGCACCGCAAAGCGCTGAAACAGGGCCACAATTTCCGCAAGCTGCGGCCGACGGCCCGTCATGAGCTGCGCCTGACGCTGAAGAAGCTGCGCTACGGGGCCGAATTCCTGCTGCCGCTCTACGATCGCGACGGTGCCGCCCGGAAATATCTGAAGCGGATGTCCCGTCTTCAGGACATTCTCGGCATCGACAACGATATCACCACCACCCAGTCGCTGCTGCGGGAGGTGGAGGAGAGCACATCGAGCCCGCAGGTCCACAAGGCCATCGGCGCGATCACCGGCTGGCAAGGGCGCGACCGCATCGAGACCGCCGAGGCGCTGAGGCGCAGCTGGCGGAAATTCATCGATGTGGAGCCGTTCTGGCTCGACTAGCCAGACCGAGTGTTCCTTGCCTTCCCTATGCCGGCCCCTCTAGGGATCGTCACCGCGCTGTCGTGCTCTCGTCATGAGGCACGTCGAAACGTCGCGTCGAGCCGAACATGAGCGGGTGCCCGGATGGACTATTTCAAGCGCTTCAACTTCCTCTTCGCGACACCCGCCTTCGATGCGGACGATCTGGAGGGCGCCCGCTATCACCAGATCGTCGCGGAGATCGAGAGTTCCGGCTTCGAGGTGGTGCGCGCGCGCACCATCGAGGACGCCGAGATCGCGGTGCAGACCGACGCCGCCATCGGCTGCATGATGGTGGACTGGGGCAAGAAGGGCATGGAGGGCAAGACCGCCTCGCTCATCAACCTGATGCGCCGGCGTGGCCTCGACTTTCCCATCATCCTGCTCATCCGCCGCAAGCGGTTCGAAGATGTGCCGGTGGAGGTGCTGGACTTCATCGACGGCTATGTCTTCCTCTCCGAGGAAACCCCCGCCTTCATCGCCAAGAACCTCATCAGCCGGCTCAAGCAATATGCCGAGACGCTGAAGACGCCGTTCTTCGGCGCGCTGGTGGATTATGCTGAAGAGGGCAACCAGCTCTGGACCTGCCCCGGGCATAATGGCGGCGTGTTCTACTCGCGCAGCCCGATCGGCCGCGTGTTCATGGAGCATCTGGGCGAGGCGGTGTTCCGCGACGACCTCGACAATTCCGTGCTCGATCTCGGCGACCTGCTGACCCATGAGGGCCCGGCTCTCGCGGCGCAGAAGGAAGCGGCTAAGATCTTCGGCGCCGAGAAGACCTATTTCGTGCTCAACGGCACCTCGACGTCCAACAAGGTCGCGCTCTCCGCCCTCGTCACCGATGGCGATCTGGTGCTGTTCGACCGCAACAACCACAAGGCCGCCCATCATGGGGCGCTGATGATCTCGGGCGGCATACCGGTCTATGTCCCCACCGTTCGCAATGCCTGGGGGCTGATCGGCCCGATGGATTTCGCCGCGCTGGACGAAGATGCCCTGCGCGCACGCATACGCAGCCATCCGCTGGTGACGGATCCCGAGGCCTGGCAGAAGCCGCGCCCGTTCCGCGTCGCCGTGGTCGAGCAATGCACCTATGATGGCACGATCCACGATGCCGAGATGATTCTCAGGAAGATCGGCCATCTGTGCGATTACATCCTGTTCGACGAGGCCTGGGCAGGCTTCATGAAGTTCCACCCGCTCTATGCCGGGCGTTTCGCCATGGGGCTGAAGGATCTGGGCCCCGACGCGCCGGGTATCATCGCCACGCAGTCCACCCACAAGCAGCTTGCGAGCTTCTCTCAGGCCTCGCAGATCCACATGAAGGACCGGCATATCAAGGGCCAGAAGCGGCGGGTCGAGCACCGGCGCTTCAATGAGAGCTTCATGCAGCACGCCTCCACCTCGCCCTTCTATCCCCTGTTCGCCTCGCTCGACGTGGGCGCGCAGATGATGAAGGGACGCTCCGGCGAAGTGCTGTGGGACGATACGATCCGTCTCGGCATCGAGCTGCGCAAGAAGATCCGCGCGGTACGCCGGGAGTTCGAGGAGAAGGAGCAGCGCCCCGAGCGCCGCTGGTTCTTCGAGCCGTTCGTGCCGGACCGGGTGGCGATTCCCGATGCATCCAGCCCCGGCGCCGTGCATGACGTGCCGTGGGAGAGCGTCTCCACCGACCAGCTCGCCACCAATCCGGCCTTCTGGCACCTCACGCCGGGCGCCGCCTGGCATGGCTATGCCGACATGGCCGCCGGCTTCGCCATGACCGATCCCAACAAGCTGACGCTGCTGACGCCCGGCTTTGATCGCGCCACCGGCGCCTATGTGGAGCACGGCATCCCGGCCCCGGTGGTGGCGCAGTATCTGCGCGAGAATCGCATCGTCGCGGAGAAGAACGACCTCAATTCCCTGCTGTTCCTGCTGACGCCGGGCATGGAATCGAGCAAGGCCGGGACGCTGATCAGCGGTCTGGTCGCCTTCAAGAAGCTGCATGACGACAACGCTTTGCTGGAAGACGCCATCCCCGAATTCTACCGGCGCCGGCCTGCGCGCTATGCCGGCGTGCGCCTGCGCGACCTGTGCGGCGAGATGCACCGCTTTTTCCGCAACGCCGATGTCAGCGCGCTGCAGGCAATGCAGTTTTCGGCCGAGCACCTTCCCGATATCGCGCTGTCTCCCCACGATGCGGCGCGCTGCCTCGTGCGCAACGATGTGGAGTACCTGCCCATCGACGCCATTGCCGGGCGTATCGCCACCACGCCGTTCGTGGTCTACCCGCCGGGCATTGCAACGATCGTCCCCGGCGAAAGGCTCACCGAGCGCGCGCAGCCGATGATCGATTATCTCCGGATGTTTGAAGCGTGCTTCAACACCTTCCCGGGCTTTGACGTCGAGATACAAGGCGTCTATCGCGAAACCGATGCTGCCGGTCGCATCCGGCTATATACGTATGTGGTTGCGGAATAAGCGGGAAGTCGGGTTCGTTCATGGAGCAGGAGAATGCGGTCGTCATCCGCCCCACGCGGGATGCCGACGTCGACGCCATGCTGGCGATCTATCGCCATCACATCCGCCGGGGCGTCGAGGACGGGGTGGACGACAGCGACACGCCGCAGCCCGACGATCTGAGGGAGCGGCGCAAGAACCTGAAAAACCGCCGCTTTCCCCACATCGTCGCGATCCGCGGCGAGGAGGTGGTCGGATATGCCTATGTGGTGCTGTTCCGCAAGCGCCCGGCTTACCGCTACACCGTCAAGCATTCCATCTATGTTCACCACGAGCACATTGGCCGTGGCATCGGCAGCCGGCTGCTGCGCGGGCTGATCGACGCCTGCGCGGCGGCTGGGTTCCGACAGATGATCGGCTATATCGACGGCGACAACACCGCATCGCTCGCCATCCATGATCGTTTCGGCTTTGTCCGGGTGGGGGTTCTCCCCTCGGTTGCCTACCGTTATGGCCGCTGGGCCAACAGCGTGATGGTGCAGCGCTCGCTCGGGCCCGGCGCAACCGCTCCGCCTCCGCCCTTGCCCCTCTCCACCCAGCGAGACGCAACCTGATCCGAAGGCACCGCTAGCCCTGGAAGCCGCCGCTCTTGAGATAATCGTCCTCTTGCGGAGTCATGGCGCGGCCGAGCATGGGATTTCGATGCGGGAAGCGGCCGAAGCGGTGGATGATGTCGCGGTGCCCTTCGGCATGCCCCAGCCATGGCTCGCCCAGTTCCGCGTTCAGCCGCACCGATAGATCCTGATCGTCGAGGTCTTCGGAATGGGCGAATGGCAGGCAGAAGAAGAGCCGCAAGCCTGGCTCGACGCGCGCCATATGCCCCACCGCCAGCGCGTGACGCGCGAAGCCGCGTGCGAGCGGGTCGGTTGCGTACATGTGACCGGTGCCCCGGAAGGCATTGCGCGGGAACTGGTCCGTCAGGATCAGGAGCGCCAGCGCGCCCTCGGGCGATGCCAGCCAGCCGTCATGCTCGCGTGCCGCCACCTCCATGTGCAGGCCGAGGTACCTTTCGCGGAAAGCCAGGTCGAATCCGCCATCCGCGTCGAACCATTGCCCGCACTCGCCTGCTTTCTTCCAGAACGCCACGACGGCGGCGATCTCCGCCTCCATCGCCCCAGCCTGCGGCCTGTGCTTCACCTTCAAGACGAGCCGTCCCGCCTTGCCGGCTCGTCCTTTCGCCGCGCGTTGCCGTGGATCAGATCCCGCCCGGCATAGATGCCTTCCACCGTCTCCATGGCGAAGCGTTCGCTGTCGCGGCGGCGGACATCCTCCATCACGCGCCGGCGATCCTCCTCATCGACATTCATCATTTCGAGCGCCTTCTCGCCGAGCATGAGGGCGGATTCCAGGGTCTCGCGGATCTGCCAGTCGACACCCGCGTGGATCAGTTCGATGGCATGCTCTCGGTCGAGGGAGCGCGCAAGCACAGGCACCAGCGGAAACTCGGCCTTGAGCAGTTCCGCGATCTTCAGGCTCGCCTCGCGATCGTGAACGGCGATGACGATCAGGCGTGCGTCATGGGCGCCGGCGGCGTGCAGGATGTCGAGGCGCGCGCCATCGCCATAATGGACCTTGAAGCCGAAATCGCGGGCGTCGCGGATGGCGTCCGTGTCGGTCTCGATGATGGAGATCGAACAGCCATTGGCCAGCAGGGGCTGGCTCGCGATCTGGCCGAAGCGGCCGAAGCCGATGAGCAGCGCGCTGGCGGAGAGGTTTTGCGCGGTCTCGACGCCTTCCATCGACGGTGCGCGCTTCGGCATCAACCGGTCGTGCAGGATGATCATGAGCGGGGTGAGCGCCATGGAGACGATGATGGTCGCGGTCAGGACGGCGTTGGCCTCGCCGTCGATGATCCCGGCCGAGGTCGCCGCGGCGTAGAGCACGAAGGCAAACTCGCCGCCCTGCGCCATCAGCACGGCACGCTCGATCGCCTCGCGGTGATCGGCCCGGAACAGCCGGGCGACCGTGTAAATGCCGATGGTCTTCAGCACCATGTAGGCGGCCACGGCGAGCCCGATCAGACGCCAGTTGGCGGCGATCACGGCAAGGTCGAGCGACATGCCCACGCCCAGGAAGAACAGGCCAAGCAGAATGCCGCGGAACGGCTCCACATCGGCTTCGAGCTGGTGGCGGAACGAGGATTCCGACAGGAGCACGCCCGCCAGGAAGGCGCCCATGGCCATCGACAGGCCGCCGAGCTGCATGGCGAGCGCCGCGCCGAGCACGACGAACAGCGCGGCCGCGGTCATCACCTCACGCGCTCTCGCCTTGCCGAGAAGGCGGAACAGCGGATCGAGCAGGTAACGACCCGCAAGCACCAGTCCGGCGATCGACGCCAGACCGATCGCGACGCCGGTCAGCCGGTCGGCGAGCGTGGCGTCTTCCCCGCCCGGCGCGAGAAACGCGACGAGCGCCAGCAATGGCACGATGGCGAGATCTTCCAGCAGCAGGATAGCAACGATCCGCCGCCCCTTGGCCAGGCCCATCGCCCGCCGCTCCTCCAGCATCTGCATGACGATGGCGGTGGAGGTCAGCACGAAGCCGGTGCCGGCGACGAAGCTCTGTGCGACGGGATAGCCAAGGGCGAGTCCGACACAGGTCAAGAGGCTGATGCACAATCCCACCTGCGCGAGACCCAGACCAAAAATCTCGCCGCGCATCGACCAGAGCCGCGAGGGCTGCATCTCCAGTCCGATGATGAACAGGAACATGACGACGCCGAGTTCCGCGACATGCAGGATCGACTGCGGGTCGGTGAACAGGCCGATGCCGAACGGCCCGATGACGAGGCCAGCGGCAAGATAGCCCAGCACGGAGCCGAGCCCCAGCCGCTTGAACAATGGCACAGCGATAATGGCCGCGCCGAGAAGCACCACGACGGGAACGAGATCGAAGCCGCCATGAGAGACGGCCTCAGCGGCATGGGAGACGGCTTCGGGGCTCACGGGTCAGCCTTTCGTCAACGGCCACGTCACCAACGCGGCGAGCGCAGCGGGCACGATGAAGACGACCCGAAGGATGGGCAACTCCTGTGTGACCGAGTAGCCCGCCTGGTGACGCTCACCCACATGTTTACCAGCGCAAAAGCCAGCCACCCGAGGCGATGCCCGCGACATTGCCGTGCCAGAGCTTCCCGAAAAGGCCGAAGACGCCGCGCAGGCCGGCGCCCTCTGCAAGGAGGAGCGACCTATGCATGAGCGCCCCCCTGTTCCCGCCATATGGACCCGGCAGCATGTCGATCGGGACGACGCATCGCCGCTCATCTCATTTCGTGGTGTCGCCGCCGTTGCTCAGGATGGTTTGTCCGGTCATCGACCCGCTGTCCGAAGCCAGGACGCGGATGAAGGGCACGATATCCTCGATATCGGCTAGGTGTTTCGTCCCAGGATGTCATGGCTTGGCGGACGAACGAATAGCTCCGGCTTTTCGACGCTGACGGATTTGAGCGCTTCGGGCGGGGTTTTGAAGCGGAGCGCCTTGATCGGCTTGGCGTCGTTTTAGGCGGGCAACCGGTCCCGGACATGGCGCCTCAGGTCGTCGATCGAGGCGTAGTGGAAGGCGCGGACGGTGGCGTCCTTGATGGTCCGGATCATCCGCTCGGCCTGGCCGTTGGTCCATGGATGATACGGCGTGGTGAGCCTGTGCTCGACGCCGTGTTCGGCGCAGACCCGGCCGAACACGTGGGCGATGGAGCCGCCATGGCTCTCTTGTCGTGCTGGACGAACGCAACCGCCTTATCCGTCAGCAGCGTGTGGATCCTGTAGGGGACAGCCATGAGCAGAGCCTTGAGCAAGCCGGCCGCCACCCGCTTCGTCGCCTTCCGGTTGATTCAGGCGAAGACCGACTTGGAGGTGCGGTCCACGGCCCGAAGGCCACCCGCCATCCGGCCGAGGCAGACGCCGAGCGTGCCCCGGCCATGCTCCAGAACGCCGGGAGAAAGCCCGTCACGTCGGCGATGCTGAGCAAGTTCGCCAGTGTTTCCCGCCAGCGCATCCGCCTCGAAGGCGCCGGCTATCGCCGCGACCATCTCCGCGCGCTCGCCCAGCGCGTCGAGTTTGTCGAGGGCGAGGTTCGGATCAGCGGATCGAAATGCCAAACATCTCGATCAGTGGCGGATGCCTTCATCGTCAGCCTCCAGGACAGCGACGGGGTGACAGCGCGCGCGCTCGAATTCCTGATCCTGACGGCAGCGCGGTCCGGCGAGGTGCGGGAGGCGCAGTGGGGAGAGTTCGACCTGAAGGCAAAGGTCTGGACCGTGCCGGCGCATCGCATGAAGGCGGGGCGCGAGCATCGGGTGCCGCTCCCGGCGCGCACGATCGAACTCCTGACTGGCATGAAGCCCCCGGACTGCGACGATTCGGACAGCGACGCCTTTGTCTTTCCCGGTGCCCGAAAGGCGAAGCCCTTGTCGGTCATGGCCTTCGACATGCAACTGCGCCGGCTGGACTGCGATTACACCGTGCACGGCTTCCGTTCGGCATTCCGTGATTGGGTCGGTGAGGAGACAACGTTCCAGCGCGAGGTCGCCGAAGCCGCGCTGGCGCATACGGTGGGTGATGAAGTCGAGCGTGCCTATCGCCGCGGCGATGCGCTCGAGAAACGGCGCACGCTCATGGAAGCGTGGGCGATGTATTGCGAGCATGGTGACGATGAGGCGGATGCCAATCGGGCCTCATCATCGGGTGAAGAGCGTTCGGATGTCACCGAATTTTCGGGGGAACCGGGGGAACAAGGGGTACAAGTCTGATCCATCAAGGGAAATCCTGTTCCCCGTGAGTTTTCAGGTTGGGGAACATGGGGGAACAGCTTTCTCCCCGAAATTTTTTTCAGGCATCCGTCTGATGAGACGACGTCAAGAAAGCTCTATCTCAACGCGCGATCTGCCGTCTCCGGCACAATCCAAGGTCACGCCGGCCAATAGATGCGCTTCAGCGGCAACAACTGCTGCGTCTCGATATCCAGTTTCTCGTAATTCTGGATCACCGCGTCCACGAGATCGTCGATCGTCATCAGCGACAGCGGGATGCTAGCGCGCTCGGCCTCATAGAGGGCGTCCTTGGAGAAGCCGCCGGTGGAGACATACAGCCCCTTGTCCTGTGGATGGCGACCACCCAGAAAACTGCGGATCGCCTGCGAGCCGATCGTGCCCTGCCGATGTTTGACCTCGACGACGATGCGCGGCGATTCGAATCCGAATCCATCCGGCGAGGCGACGATGTCCTTGCCGCGATCGGCGCCGGCCGGAGACACGCGCGTCTTGTAGCCCATGGCGCGCAGCAGGCCGGCGACGAGTTCCTGCAGATCGGACCAGTCCAGTGCGTTGACGCGGTCCTTGGTGAATTCGATCGCCTTCTCCTGGATGTTCTTGAACACATCCTCCTCGGCGATTTCGACGGACGCCGCGGGGTCGGCTTTCGCCGGCTGGTGCGATTTGAGTGCGCGCAGGAGGTCGTCGACCACGTCAGGCGGCAGCTGGAACAGCGTCGAGATGGCGCCGAGGCTGTTGCGGCTGCGCACGGAGAGCAGATCGCGCGAGACTTCACCCTGCCATGCCACGGATCGGACATTCGGATCCTCGGCGTCGATGCTGGGATCCCACCGATACTCGCCGGCGATTTCGCCGACGAGATAGACGCGGCGGCTGGGGTCATAGGTGACGATGCGATCGCCGATCTTCATCTCGCTGCGGAAGCGGTGGAGCTGTCCGGCCGACATCGCCACGGCCTGCGGCTTCCACTCTGGCCAGATGGCGGCGACTTTGGCGGCGATCTTCTCGCGCGTCTTCAGCTCCGTCAGCGGACCGATGTCGCTCCAGCCGATGGCGATGATGGAATTCTCCTTGAACGCGTCGTAGAGCCGCCCTCCGCGCTCGGCGCGCACTACCCATGCCTGCTTCATCGAACCATCCGACCCTATCGCTGGGTGTCATCGTAGGGGGCAGGTATCGACGGAGGCAAGGCGGCCACGGTGCGCTATCCGGCTTTCATCGGGCTTCTGTCACAGGTAGAAATCGGCTCATAATGAAAAGGGGCGCTCCGGTGGCATGCGAAGCGGGCATATGACCCGCGGCGGCTCGGGACGAAGGGGCAAGAAGAATGGCGCTGACGCTTTCGCAACTCGAGACCCACCTGTGGCGGGCGGCCGATATCCTGCGCGGATCGATCGATTCCGGGGACTACAAGCACTATATTTTCGGCCTCTTGTTCTTCAAACGCCTCTCGGATGTGTGGGAGGAGGAGTATGAGGACCGCCTCGCGCGCTATCACGATGCCGCGCTGGCGGCCGATCCCGACGAGCACCGCTTCGACATTCCCAAGGGCCATTTCTGGCGCGACATCCGCCGCCACGCCACCGATATCGGCGCGCGTCTGAACGACGCCTTCCGCGCCATTGAAGACGCGAACCTGCGTCTCAAGGGCGTGTTTCAGGATGTCGACTTCAACAACAAGGAGCGCTTTCCGGACGCCATGCTCGAAAAGCTGCTCCAGCATTTCGAGACCTACCGGCTGCGCAAGGGGGATGTCGAGCCGGACATGCTCGGCCAAGCCTATGAATATCTCATCGAGCGTTTCGCCGACGATTCCGGCAAGAAGGGCGGCGAGTTCTACACCCCGAAAATGGTGGTGCGGCTCATCGTCGAGTGCCTGAAGCCGGAAGCGGGCATGTCGATCTATGATCCCACCTGCGGCTCGGGCGGCATGCTGCTGGAGGCGGTGCATCATCTCGAGCGGCAGGGCCAGAACCCCAAGAGCCTGTCGCTGTTCGGCCAGGAGAAGAACCTCAACACCTGGGCGATCTGCCAGATGAACCTGTTCCTGCACGATATCGACGACGCCAAGGTGGCGCGCGGCGATACGCTGCTGGAGCCGAAGCACCTGACCGGCGAGGGGGTGAAGGCGATCCGCACCTTTGACCGGGTGCTGGCCAACCCGCCCTTCTCGCTGAAAAGCTGGGGGTTCGAGGTGTGGCGCGAGGGCGATGCCTATGGCCGCGATGTCTATGGCTGCCCGCCGAAATCCTATGGCGACCTTGCCTTCGTGCAGCACATGGTGGCGAGCCTGAAAGAGGATGGCATGTGCGGCGTGGTGCTGCCCCATGGCGTGCTGTTTCGCGGCGGAGCGGAAGGGCGCATCCGCGAGGGGATGATCCGCGACGACCTCGTGGAAGCCGTCATCGGGCTGGCGCCGAACCTGTTCTACGGCGCCGGCATTCCCGCCTGCATCCTCATTCTGCGCAGGAACAAGCCGGCGGCGCGGCGGGGGAAGATCCTCATCGTCAACGGCGCCGAGCAGTTCGTCGAGGGTAAGGCGCAGAACCACCTCTCCGAGGCCAATGTGGCGACGCTGGCCGGCGCCTATGCGGGTTTCGCGGATGTGGAGCGGCTGGCGCGGGTCGTTCCGGTCGCCGAGATCGAGGCCAACGACTTCAACCTCAACATCTCCCGCTATGTGCACCTTGGAGAGGAGGCCGAGGCGGTGGATGTGGGCGAGGAAGTGGAAAAGCTGGTGGCGCTGCAGGCCGAGCGCGACGCCGCCGAGGCGCGGATGATGGGCTTTCTGCGGGAGCTTGGCTATGTCGGGTGATTGCTGGAGTAGTTGCCGGATAGGAGAAATCTTCACGGTTGCCAGAGGCGGATCTCCGAGGCCGATCGACGCCTACATAACTGACGATCCATCAGGTATAAACTGGATCAAAATTGCGGATGCGACCGGTAGCGATAAGTTTATTCGATCAACTAAGGAAAAAATTATACCAGAAGGACTTGCGAAAACACGTCGCGTTTTTCCAGGTGATTTCGTTCTTTCTAATTCCATGAGCTTTGGTCGCCCCTATATAATGGCAACCGAGGGCTGCATACACGACGGGTGGCTCCTCCTCCGCCCCAAGGACGAGAATAACATCGACCGCGAGTTTTACTACTATTTGCTCGGCTCAGATGTGTTGCAGCGTCGTTTCGCGACGCAGGCTGCCGGTTCGGCGGTCCGAAATCTGAATATTGATTTAGTTGCGGCTGTAGATGTGCAGGTGCCCCCGCTCCACGAACAGCGGCGGATCGCGGAGATCCTGTCGAGCGTCGATGAGGCTATCGCGGCGACGCGGGCCGTCATCGAGCAGACGCGCAAGGTGAAGCAGGCCGTGCTGGAGCGCCTGCTGACCAAAGGCATCGGCCATGTCAGCTTCAAGCAGACGGAAATCGGGGAGATTCCGGAGGGGTGGGAGGTGGTGAATTTGATCGAGGTCTGCGAGGACGTAAAAGTTGGCATAGCTTCATCAGCCACCCACGCTTATCGTCCTAAAGGTGTTCCACTCCTGCGCAATCAAAACATCATGGCGGGATGGTTGGATACGTCAGACCTATTGTTCGTTTCATCAGAATACGATTTGAAGAATGCATCGAAGCGAGTGAAGACTGGTGACGTTGTCACCATGAGGACGGGCTATCCAGGGCGTTCGGCAGTTATTTCTGAGCAGTTTAATGGTTGTCAGACGTTCACGACGCTCATAACCAGGCCGCTGGAATCGAGATTGGATGCTTTTTTCCTTTGCGCATGGATAAACTCAGAACGTGGAATGGCGCAGATCCGAAAGCGACAAGCCGGTGGAGCGCAGCAGAACCTTAATGCAGGGGTTTTGAAGCGCATGCCGGTGCCCCTACCAAAAATCAATGAGCAGAGAGAAATCTCCAAGTTGACGCAGGCGCTTGTCTTCGACGAAGAAATGGAACTTGCAGCACTTAACGCCACCAAATCCGCCCTCATGTCCGACCTCCTCACCGGCCGCAAGCGCGTGACCGACACCCTCCCCATGGCGGCGGAATAGGAGAGGCGCATGAGCCACGGCCCCGAATGGCACTTCGCTGAGCGACCGTCGATCGAGCGGCTGGAGGCCATGGGCTATGTCGTGGTGCCGCCGGCGGACCATGCCGGCCTGCGCGAGGGCGACAACCAGGTGCTGTTTCGCCCCCACCTCGTCGAAGCCCTCATGCGCATCAACGGCATTGATGAGCGCGCGGCGCAGTCCGCCTATGGAGAACTGGCCGGCATCGCCGACAATGAGGCGTGGCTGAAAGTGCTGCGCGGGGATTATTCCCGCAAGATCGAAGGCTTCGAGACCCGCCGGACCCTGCGGGTGATCGACTTCCTCACCCCCGCCAACAACCTGTTCACCGTCACCCGCCAGCTGCGCGTGAAATCGGAGAAGACCCGCCGGCCGGACCTCGTCATCCATGTCAACGGCATCCCGCTGGTGGTGATCGAGGCCAAGAGCCCGCTCAACGTGAAGGACAAGACCGGCGAGGCGTTCGAGCAGATCAAGCAATATGAACGGGACATTCCGCGCCTGTTCGCCGCCAACGCCTTCAACATCGTCACCGATGGCGCGCTGGTGCTCTATGGCGCCACCGGCGCGTCCTCCAAGCACTATGCCGAGTGGCGCGACCCGTGGCCGAAGCTCGACGCGGATTTCCCCGATCCGCTCGCCAAGGGCCTGTGGTGCCTCCTGGAGCCCTCGCGCCTCCTCGACCTCCTCGCCCATTACATCGTGTTCGAGAAGACCGATTCCGGCACCATCAAGAAGATGTGCCGCTACCAGCAGTTCCGCGCGGTGAACCGCATCGTCGCGCGCGTGCTGGAGGGCACGCACCGGCAAGGGCTGATCTGGCACACCCAGGGCAGCGGCAAGTCGCTCACCATGGTGTTCGCCGCGCTGAAGCTGAAGACCCACCGCACCATTGCCTCCGACGCGCTGACCAACCCGAACATCCTCGTGCTGACCGATCGCGTCGACCTGCACAGCCAGATCAGCGGCACGTTTGTCGCCTGCGGCCTGCCGAACCCGACCACGATCGACAGCATCAAGGAACTGCACGCGCGGATCGGCAGCGGCAAGGACGGCCTCACCGCGCTCTCCACCATCTTCAAGTTCCAGGGCTCGAACCAGCCGGTGGCGAATTCCGCCGACTGGATCGTGATGGTGGACGAGGCCCACCGCACGCAGGAGAAGGACCTCGGCGCCGCCCTGCGCGCCACCTTGCCCGAGGCCCGTTTCTTCGGCTTCACCGGCACCCCGGTGAAGAAGGACGACAAGGACACCTATGCCAATTTCGGCGTGCCGGGCGAGGGCTATCTCGACAAATACGGCATCGACGACGCGGTGGCGGATGGCGCCACCGTGCCGATCTACTATACCGGCCGCAAGACCGACTGGCAGGTGGACGAGGCGCGCATCGACATCCTGTTCGACAACTGGTTCGCCGAACTCGACGACGACAAGCTGAACGAGATCAAGAAGCGCGGCGTGCGCATTGAGGATCTGGTGAAGCACCCGCGCCGGATCGAACTGATCGCCTACGACATCTGGACCCACTTCAAGGCCTATGCCCGCCCCGACGGATTCAAGGCGCAGATCGTCGCCATCGATCGCGAGGCGGTGATCCTCACCAAACGCGCGCTGACCCGCGTGATCGCCGACGATCTTGAAGCGGAAGGGCTGGCGCCCGAGGCGGCGCTGGCACGCGCCGACACCATGTCGGCCTGCGTCTATTCCATCAATCAGGAAGACCACAAGCCGAGCGAGGACGCGCGCACGCAAGCCATCCGCGCGGCGCTGGTCGCCAACTATCTCGATGCCGATGCGGAGAAGCAGGCGAAGAAGGCCTTCGGCCGCAAGGGTGAGGATCCCCAGTTCCTCATCGTCTGCGACAAGCTGCTCACCGGCTTCGATTGCCCGATCGAGAGCGTCATGTATCTCGACAAGCCGCTCAAGGAACACGGCCTGCTCCAGGCCATCGCCCGCACCAACCGCGTTTCCGATGCGAAGAAACGCAACGGGCTGATCGTCGACTATATCGGCGTCTCCGCAAACCTTGAGGCGGCCCTCGCCAGCTACCGCGCCGACGACGTGAAGAACGCCATGCGCGATCTCGACGATCTGCGCAGCCAGCTGCGCACCGCCCATGCCGCCGTCGCCGTGCTGCTGAAGCCGATCAAGCGCGTGGCGCAAAGCCGGGGCGGATGGGAGAAGGAGTTCAACGCCTTCGCCAATGTGCTCGGCACCGAGGATAAATGGTTCGAGTTCAAGGGCCGGGCGCGCAGCTTCATCGCACTCTACGAGACGCTGAGCCCCGATCCGAGCGTGCTGGACTTCACCGCCGATCTGAAATGGGTCGCGTCGTTCCTGCTCTTCGGCACCCAGCGATTCGAGAAGCGCCAGGCCTTCGATCAGATGAGCTACAGCGAGAAGATCCGCGAGATGCTCGAGACCCATCTCGACGCCACCGGCCTCAGCGTGACGGTGAAGCTGCGCCACATCACCGATCCCGGCTTCTGGGACGACTTCGATGCCGAGGGCAAGACGGATGAGGAACTGATGACCGCCGCGATCCGCAAGACCACCGAGCTGCGCAAGACGGTGAGCGAGCGGATCGACGACAGCCCGCAGCAATACGGCAAGTTCTCCGAAATGCTACGCCAGCTGCTGGAGCGTATGGAGAGTGCCCAGCTCAGCTGGGCCGACAAGCTGCGCGCCGCGGAGGAACTCGCCAAGGACATCGCCGCCGAAGATGGGGCGCATGCCGAGGCGGGTCTGTCACCCGGTGCTTTCGGGATCATGCAGATCCTCGCCAATTTCGGCGCCGCGCAGCAGGCCGAAGAAATGGCGATCCGCGTCGAAGGGCTCTACACTGATCCGACCACCGCCCCCAAAGGCTGGTGGGACAAGGACGGGCTGCGCAAGGATCTCCGCCAGAAGGTCCGCTCCATGGCGCATCTGGCCGGACTGACCCAGCTGAAGGACATTCCCGATCAGGTCGAGGCCTATGCCCTAAAGCACTTCGCGGAGCCCTGATCATGCCGGTGTTCCGGATCGGGGAGCGGCAGATCGAATATACGTTGCGGCGCTCGGCGACAGCCAGGCGTGCCAATATCACGGTCACGCCGGGCTCGTTCGAGCTGCTCGTACCCGAGGCGGCGACGGACGAACAGATCGAGGCTGTCCTCCATCGGCGCCGCGCGTGGATCCTCGAGACCGTCTCCGCCATGCAGGAGCGCGCCAAGGCTCAGGTAAGGGTCTATCGCTTCGTGACAGGCGCCAAGATCCCCTATCGCGGCCGGATGACCCGAATGACCGTGGAGCCTTTCGACGACTCGGTGGTCGAGGTCAGTTTCCGGAACGGCTTCCTGATCCGCACACCGCGCGATTTGACTGAGGGCGCGGCTGATGCGGTAATTGAGAGCTCACTCCGCCTCTGGCTGAGGCGACGTGTCCGCGATGATGCCAAGGAGTTTGTCCGCCGCCATGGCCAGAGCAACGGGCTGAAGCCGAGAGGCATCCAGATCAAGGACCAGAAGCACATGTGGGGTGCCTGCGGGCAGGACCGTCAGATCTACCTCAACTGGCATCTGATCTTCGCTCCAAAGCCGGTGCTTGAATATGCCGTCGTCCACGAGCTTTGCCACCTTCGGCATCGTCATCACCAGCCCGAGTTCTGGAGCCTGATCGGCTCTATTTTACCGGAATGGGAGGCACGAAAAAGCTGGCTCGACAAGAATGAGCACTTGCTTGGCTGGAGAAAAGTGGAGCCCGCCTGACGGGCGAAATCAGAACCCGTTATGCCTCCGCGAGACTCAACTGCATCGCGCCAAGTACTGCAGAAGGCTGTTTGCCCGATGGCGGACTTTGGCTCCCACCCCCATCTTGGGCCTCAGTCATGCTTCCCCTGCGCGTCATCGGCCGAACTCGTCGCCGTGGCAACATGGCCAGGATCTC
Source organism: Ancylobacter tetraedralis (assembly GCF_014195655.1). GTDB lineage: Bacteria > Pseudomonadota > Alphaproteobacteria > Rhizobiales > Xanthobacteraceae > Ancylobacter > Ancylobacter tetraedralis. The sequence continues at coordinate 12,169 of NZ_JACICD010000006.1, read as the reverse complement.
TGCCCCTCCCGCGAGGGAGGAGGCCGGCCTTGCGCGGGGACGAGACCAGTCCTCCGAGATGATACAAACAGAGGCCCCGCCGCGCGGCCGGAGCTGCTCCGGCATCATGATCATCGAGGAGACCTTCGTGCGAGGCTCGCTGTAGATCTCGTCCGCCAGCGCCTCCGTCCGGATCGACACCTCATGAGGCGTGCTTCCCTGCCTGCGTTCGAGCTTCTTGCGGCAGGCCGCGCCATGCGCGCAAAGGAGAGCCGCAACACCAACATACATCTCATGCTCGCCATCGTTGTCGAAGCGATCAACACGCACTTCAAAGGGCGCGGATCTCCCCGTAGCAGCACCGTCCCGGATCGGGGGAGCCTCCAGCATCTGATGCCGCCCCCTTCCAAGCTGCCATTGCCAACCTCCCCATTGCGTCGTGTCGACTGACCTCAAACGCTATCCGACGCATCGTTCGTGCTTCATGAGGTTCGGGACGAATCCTCAAAAACGGGGGGCCAACAAAGCCGTAAGGTGGAATTGATTTCGGCCTTCCGGCCGATTACGATCGGTGACATCCTGCCGTCGCTTCGGGCGTAGGAAGGCAGAACGCCAGCAATGGCGTTGAAATCCCTCGCGGCAGGTACTTTTTCTCTCTGGCTGGCACCGTTGGGGCGCGCTCCGAGTAGAAGACTGTGCGCGGCTGTGCATGAGCTTGCGATCGACCTGGCAAACCAGAGTCAGTCTTGACAGTGGCAGCTTATCGAGCTCCACGGACGGGTTTCCTGGTCGTTGCCCGCCTGAATTGGTGCATGTTCTCTCCATGACTGACGCTGATATGCAAAAGTCGTCACGGCCAGTGTTCTCCGACACTCCCGATGTTTCACTATCAGCGGCATTGGAACACGCCCTTTATCGGCAGCCGGATGACATCGGGCCCGTCGACGAACGGGCATTCTGCCGGGCATTAAACGCCGCGGCGCGGCGCGGTGATGTCACTTTCTGGGGGCATAAGCAGAATCTGGCCTTCGAGCTCGCGTTCGGCCCAATAAATGCGGTCGTTGACAGAATTGATCCCACCTACTTTGCCGCGGACGAAGATGCCGCGCAGAGGGGTTTCGACGCGGAATACAACCGTATCAATGCATTTTGTTTTTCGGACGACCCGGAAATTATACAAGGTGTTATTGATTCGGATCAAAGTGAATACATTTCATACTCGAACGTACGGGTTGAACGGGATGGATTTTTTCGTTTCCTTGTTGATTTTCACAAGTCTGATTGCTCCGGATCCGATTCATCTAAATCAACGCGTGGTCCTATTAAGAAATATAAGCTCGATGAATTAATTTCCTTTTTGAAGGAAAATCCAGAGACGACCAAAGAAAAGGCGGCAAATCATATAGACTTGAAACAAAAATCACGCACTTTCGAGCGTCTGCTGGTTACCGCTTATGCTGCCCCCGATGTGCCGCGTCTAAAGGTGGGCAGAAGGCGCGGCTCAAAAACGAAATCGCCGCACGAAAACCGCCGCAATAAATAAATCGTGGCGACTATTTCGCCGATCGAAATCACCTCAACCTCCCCATCGTTCCCCCAGCGAACCGGCGCGCATCAGCCCGGATCGCCAACGATGCGAGGCAGATATGACGGTGTCCCTTTCGATCCCCGAGGCGGTCAAGGCGAGCGGTATTGGCCGTACGACGATCTTCGACATGATCAAGACCGGGCGGCTGCCGGCCAAAAAGCTTGGTGCCCGCACCATCATCCTCCGCAGTGATCTCGAAGCGTTTGTCGCCAATCTCCCTTCACGTGTGCCGAGCAAGTGAGAGGAGACGTCCATGCAACGCCAAATTGAACCGCGATGCTGCAACGACATATTGTCGAGCTTGATCCCGACCGTTGGCTATCTGCGAGATGCCGATCTTGCCCGGCGGTTCGGCGTGACCCTTCCCGAGGTCGATCCCCGGCGGTGGTTTTCTGTTGCGTCTCATCTGCCTCCACGAGGAGAGGCTTTCTGGGGCGTGGCGGGGATTCTAGGTGGTTCGTACGGGTATTCCTCGCTTGAACTCGCCATCTCGGCCGCCTTTGCAAAAGCTTCTCGCATGGCCGCAAAGGGAGAGGCCGCAGGGGTTCGCATCCGCGGACCCGTGCGGTTCCCTGAGGAAACCATCTGGTCGGCTGTCGTGATTCTTCCTGTTGCCGATAGACGTCTCAACTGGTCGGCTTTGGCGGCGACGAAGGTGGGAACATGGCGGCCACTCATCCAGTTCATGTCGCGCGAGACGATCGTCGCTGGTGCTCTTGAATTCTGCGAGCAGCACGGCTTTTGCGGCGGCATCACGGTCTACCCCCCGCCCGTACCCTAAGGCGCGCTCAGGCGGCCGAGCGCATCGGCCCCACCATCTATCCGTTGATCGCGTTTGCTGTGCGTGCCGAAAGGCTGCGCGCTGCGCCGAAGGCTTGCCAAAATGATCCCGGCCCTATCCGATACCAACCCACATAGCGACGTGCTGCGTTGTCGGCGGACGCTTTGGAAGAACGGCTTCCACCCCATTCCTGTTCGGACCGGTGACAAGCGGCCAGCGGAGGCGAAATGGGCAGCCCGGGAGGGCGCAGACCCGCCGACCTGCGTGGCACCCGATGCCGTGGTGAAGCCCGGCGCCCTGAATACTGGTATCCTGTGCGATGGCTTGCGTGCCATCGACGCGGATATCGACGACGCCGCGATCTCCGAGAAGGTCTGGCGGCTGGCGACCGCGATGCTCGGCGAAGCCCCTGTGCGCTTCAGAGACGACAGCGAGCGTTTCCTTCTTGTCTATCGAGCGGCCGAAGGTGAACCGCGCAAATGCGCAATAAACGGCACGCATGGTGCCGTAGAGGTGCTCGGTCGGGGCAATCAGTTTGTCGCCTTCGGTCAGCATCCCGACGGTGCGGCGTACGAATGGTCGATGGGCTCTCCGGAAATACGGCGCCGTGACCAGCTCCCTGCGGTCACCGAAGATCAGATTTCGGCGTTCTTCGCCGCCTGCGCGCCTCTGATCGGCGCGCGGCTGCCTGAGGCGGGGGCTTCCCCGTCGCGCACCATCGGCTCCCTGGTCGCCCAGCCTTCTATGGAAACGAGCGCCTGGGGTCGGGCAGCACTGGATGCCGAGTGCGAACGCGTGGCCAGCGCATCGCCTGGGACGCAGTCCAACACTCTTGCGAGCGCTGCGTTCAAGGTCGGGCAACGTGTGGCATCGGGCGAGATCGATCGGGCCGATGCCGAGCAATCCTTGCTCTCCGCCGGCCGGCAGATGGTCAATGGCGATCCGAAGCGCCGCTGGACCGGGCGTGAGATCATGAATGTGATCGGGCGTCAGATCGAGGCCGGTCTGGCAAGCCCGGTGGGGCCGGATCGCGTTGAGGATGATGTCATCTGGGATTTCGATCCGAGCGTCGATGAAAAGGCGGAGCCTGCCGCTGCCAACGAGCCTGCACCGACGGCTGGTAAGACGCCCATCGTGCCAGTGCCGGCCGATGCCCCACCGATGAACTTCAAGCATCCGGCCTGGGGGCGCGCCCCACCGCGCATGGCCGTACCGCGATAGCGCCGGCCAGTTGGTGGGATATGTCGCCCGCTGGCCGGCATCGGATGCGGAGCCCGAACATGTCGCGCACATCACCTATTGTGCGCTGGGACAAGGCAAGCGCGCATGGCGCATGAAGCCCATGCCATCGCCACGGCCGCTGTTCGATCTGGCCGCGATCCTGTCGCGCCCCGTCGCGTCGGTTCTGGTCTGCCCCGATGAGTGGTCGATGGATGCCGCGGCGATGCTGCTGCCGGACATGGTGGCCACCACGACGGCGCAGGATCCCAAATCCCCGGCATCGACCGACTTCGGCCCCCTGGCCGGTCATCCTGTCGTCCTCGCCCCCACTGTCGGACGCGAAGGTCAGGCGTGGGCGGACATGATGGCCAACCTGCTCGCCAAGGCGGGCGTCCGCGATGTCAAGGTGCTCGACATGGCAGGGGTGGCCGGCAGCATGGGGCGGGAGCTTTCCTCCTCAGACGAATGGGGCCTTGCCGATGCCGTCGACGGGGGACTGGCCGCCGAGGCGCTGGCCACCCTCATGAGCACGGATCCTGAATTGATCCGCTTCCATGTCGACGAGCGCCAGAAGCGCGCGACGGAGGTCATGCTGCATTCGGACACGACGCCGATGACGGAGGAGTCCCTGTCTCTGTTCCGGTCGGATGCGACCGGCGTCTACAAGCTGGTCGAGCGTCAGGAATCGGGAGAGACGATCCGCGAATATGTCCGCTTCTGCTCGCCGCTCACGGTCGTGGCCGAGACCCGCGATGGGGATGGCCGAAACTGGGGACGTCTGCTCTGTGTCGTCGACCGCGACAATATCCGCAAGGAATGGGCGATGCCGATGGAGCAACTGGCGGGCGACGGCATCAACTACCGGAGTGAATTGCTGTCGATGGGCCTCACCATCGGCTCGGCGAGGAAGGCCCGTGAGTTCCTGCATGAGTTCATCTCCAGCGAGCGTCCCAAGGAGAAGGCGCGCTGCGTCCCGCGCACCGGGTGGCATGGGCGAGCCTATGTCTCTGTGAACGAAACGCTGCGACCGGGACAGGATGCGCAGGAGCGCTTGCTGCTGCAGACGACCGTGCCGCCGGATCATCCTTTTCGCATGGCAGGCGATCTCGCCGCCTGGCAGGATGAGATCGCCCGCTACGCCATCGGCAATTCGCGCCTGGGGCTGGCCTTGTCGGCGGCCTTTGCCGCGCCGCTGCTCTATCCGCTCGATGCCGAGGGTGGAGGCTTCCATCTGCGTGGCGGATCCTCGACCGGCAAGAGCACGGCCCTTGCGGTTGGCGGGTCCGTCTGGGGAGGTGGTGGCCTCAATGGCTTCCTGCGCACCTGGCGTGCGACCTCGAATGGTCTTGAAGGCGTCGCCGCGCTCCATTGCGACGCTCTGCTGTGCCTGGACGAGATGGGACAGGTTGACGGGCGTGAGGCGGGAGCCATTGCCTACATGCTGGCGAACGGCTCGGGCAAATCCAGAGCCGGCCGAACCGGCGAAGCCCGGTCTTCCGCCAGCTGGCGCGTTCTCTTCCTGTCGAGTGGTGAGGTCGGCCTTGCCGACAAGCTCGCGGACGACGGACGGGGCCGTCGTGCAGCGGCCGGCCAGGAGGTCCGCATCGTCGACATCCCGGCGGATGCGGGTGCCGGGTTTGGGCTGTTCGAGAATCTCCACGCGTTCGGATCGGCCGATGCCTTCGCCCGCCATCTGAAATCCGCCGCTGCCCGCCACTATGGCCATGCCAGCCGTGCCTTTCTCAAGGTCGTGGTCGAGCGCTTCGACGACATTCAGCAGGAAGCGCGTTTCCTCTGCGATCGGTTCGTCCGCGACCATTGCCCCGAGGGCGCGGATGGGCAGATCAGCCGTGTTGCCGCCCGGTTCGGCCTGATTGCTGCGGCCGGCGAGATCGCGCGCGACGCCGGCATTCTGCCGTGGCCGGAAGGCGAGGCCATGCGGGCGGCAGGAGTCTGCTTCAACGGCTGGCTGGCACAGCGCGGCGGGATCGAGCCGGCGGAAGAACGTGATGCCATTGCCCGGGTGCGCCACTTCATTGAGCTGCACGGCGCGTCGCGCTTCGAACTGATGGGGGCGGGCCTTGAGCCCCATCCCGACATGCGGGTGACCCATCGTGCCGGCTTTCGGGCGGGCGATGCCGCCAAGGGCTACGAGTACATCGTGCTGCCGGAGGTCTGGAAAGCCGACATTTGCACCGGAATGGACGTGACGTTCGTCACCAAAACCCTGGCGCAGCGGGGGTTTCTGAGGGTCGGCAGCGACGGAAAGGCCCAGACCAAGCGCCGGTTGCCGGGCTTTGAGGGCCCCGTTCGCTGCTACGTCATCCGCTCCAGCATCATGGGCGAGGCCAGCCATTAGGCCGAGCCCCATCGGGCCGGTGAGCCGCGGTCGTCACCCACGCCTGTTCCCTTTGTCCCCCAATACGAGATCGGCAGGGGAACAGGAATTTCACCATGATCTCAAACCCGTACCCCACGTTCCCCGTGTTCCCCGCGATAATGGCACCCCAGAGAACTCCCATGTCCCGCACCAGCCTGACGGCCAGACAGCAGCGCTTCACGGAGGAATATCTGATCGATCTCAATGCCACCCAGGCGGCACGGCGGGCGGGCTATAGCGCGCGGACCGCCGCCGACATTGGCCGGCAGCTGCTCCGGAAAGCTCCGGTTGCCGAACGGATTCAGGCTGCGATGGCGCAGAGGTCGGTGCGCGCCAGGGTCACGCAGGACCGCGTCTTGCAGGAAGTGGCCCGGCTCGCCTTCCTCGACATCCGCAAGGCATTCAATGTCGATGGCACTCTGAAGCCGCTCCACGAGATGGATGACGACACCGCTGCCGCCTTGGCGGGCCTCGATGCGGTCGAGCTCAGCCAGGACGGCGCGCCCGTGGGGAGCCTCAAGAAGCTCAAGCTCGCGGACAAGAAGGGAGCGCTCGAGCTACTCATGCGCCACATGGGTATGTTCAATGACCGGTTGAAGGTCGCCGGAGAGGCGGAGAATCCGCTGACGCTACTGCTCAAGCAAATCCAGGGCACCGCGCTGCCCGTGGTCGCCAACCCGCCCGATGATGACGACGACGACTGAGAGCCCGCAGGCACGATCGGCGGCCGACAACAGGGCGGGGGCCACGGGCTCACCGCCCTTTTTGTTCGGACACGTTCATCCTCATGCGCCGGAATGACTGCCCGCGGGTGGGGTTTGCGGTGGGGTAGGGGGAGCGGGTCGTTGAAATTATATAGCAATATCAATGATTTATGGGAAAAATTTGGCGGGCCGCGAGCGACCAAGAAGAGAACTATGTGTTCGCTATAACCCTATGACGCATGCTGACCCAAACCTGCCCCTCGCCGCCTTTCAGCGACGTCCGCTTTGCGCCGCCATCCCGGTCATTGATCTGCCAACGGCCGCGGCCCAAAAGCGGACATTCGCAAGGTGAGGCACGTCGGCACCTTTACGCCAGGAGCGGTAACTAGCCCTTGATCCCGAAGCAGCATTCAGTTCGTTTGTAATGTAGAATCCGCGGCCACCCGATCGTGCCGAGTCGACCGTGACTGCGGGGCTGACGGTTTAGATCACGCGCTGTTTCCCACAGGCTTGGCCGGACCGTTTGCGGTGAACGCGTGATGTAAAAGCGACTACTGCATACCAGTACTTTCTCCTTCGGCTCCGGGACGCTAGAAGTCCTTATCGGGCATGGATAAGGGACGGACACATCACAACATCACAATATGTGGCGCGTCTGGAGGAGCAAGTCTCCGGGGCGGAGGTATCTGAAGTCACGGGGCTGCTGATCGATGGACTGCGTCCTCTTATCGGCCCTCGCTACAGTATCCGTAGGGGCGGCGTCGTAGGCGGTGCCGCGGCCGAAAGTGCGCCTTTGCCTATCGTCATCTTTGCTCCCAACGCCGGAGGGGCGCTCAAGAACGAAGAACCCATTCCAGCTAATACGGCGGCCGTCGTCGTCGATGTCATCGACGAGCTCGATATAGCTAAGCTCGATGAAGCCTATCGGCGCATCGTGTCCGTAAAGGTGCTGAAAAGGCCGGGGCATCCTGAAACCCCAAACGACGGCTTCGACGCAACTCTTGCCGTGATTTTCGCCCGGCGCTCGGCCGTGCCGATGGAAGCGATCTCGGATCGTCTACAGGCGCTGAACGCCGAGACGCGGGGCACCCAATGGCCAGACATTGTCGCGATTGGCGACGCGGGGGTAATTGAATACGCCGTGCAGTTCCCGGGTGAAGCCGAACTAGGTGGCTCTTGGCTGCTTCCTTCTCGCAGGCTGACAGCCGCCCCTGCGATCTACGTCGTCATGATAAAGGGTCCTGCGCCTGGCACCGCCCTGACGCGTGCCACCGGACGGATGCTGCAGTCCCTCCACCTCTTCCGAAAGGAAGCCGGCCTCCCAGCCGATTTCCATACGTTGGTCGCGCCGTTCGCAAACGCGATTGCGACGACCGGGTATCAGTACGACCTCGAAGGCGAACTTCGGCCCGTTCCCGATGAATTTTATAGCGACCGACTCTTGCCGGAGCCACCGCTGCAGCTCCTTCCAGCCGGAGGTGGAGAGCCGCTAGGCTCGCTCAGATATCTGCCCTGGCAGGATGGCGGGGCAATTGTGATGAGTGGCCGCTTCCCCCTTCAGGGGATGCTGGTCTTCTCAGGCCTGCCAGCCGAGAGGCAGAGCGTCCTGCGCCGCCCACCTGACACGCAGGTTTCCTACGTTCTGCCGATGTCTCGTTCGCAGTTCCGAGATTTGCTTCATCTTTTCGAGCAGCGTTCCAATCTGCGGGTCCGGCCACTCCCACAGCAGTTCATCGTACAAAAAGTGGCCGATGAGGGCACGAGTTCGCCCTATGTCGCGCGTCTAATACTCGGTCTGCTGATCATCCGAGACCTCGTTTTCCGGCAGGACGAGGCTGCGCGCTTGGCGTTCGATGGGACGTTCGAAGGCCTCACGCAGGCCTTGTCGAGCACGCGCGAAGCGGCCAAGGAGGTAACCCGTCTATGGACCGAACACGCTACCGCCGTGCAGACCGGTGAAGCAGTCGAGCGGAATTTTGCCACACTCACGATCAGGCATTCCATCGACCGCGAGCTGCGGCGCGAGACCGAGAATTTCCTCAACAGTTCTGTGAGAGCGCTCAAGCACAACATGCAGACGCTGGCGCGGCAGCTCGGCGTCGAAATCACGTTCCTGTTCCAGAAGCAAGCCTCGTTTGATGCAGGCTGCGCACGCTTAGACCAAACAGACCCCGATCTCGCGAATTACTTGCGGGGCACTCGGAGGTGGTCGGAGCAACTCGTCCTCGCCCGAAACGCTATTGAGCATGAAGGGTGGGTGCTGCCCCGCGTGACCTACCGCGACAGAGGCACGGCCGTCGCAGCCGTTGAACCGGAGATAGATGGCATCCCCGTAACAGCCTTTGTCGCCCGAATGCTGGACCGCTTCTGCTGCTTCATGGAGGACGTCACGGTGCATCTCTTTCAGTCAAAGCTCGAAGCCCCGCTGGCTCTCGCCGAAGTACTCCCCGCCAGCCGGCAGCAGGTCTCGCCTGAGCGGTTCGTGGTCACATTCGCCTTGGGCGGGCACAAGCCTTGGCGCCTTGCGTACACCGACACTCCCTTCTTAGAACGCTAGGGGCACGTCTTTCTAAGTGGAAATGGATGCACGGATGAACACGTGGCCGGTTCAGGCCGACCCAAACCGGTTCAACCTAAGCGCATTCCTGGCGGCCACGCCCGCGGAGAAGCGCGTCACGATATGCCCGAGAGAATGAACGTGGCGGACTTCGAGAACAGCCCCGATCTCACCAAGCTGATGACTATCGACCCGACGGGCCTGTCAGACGACGATGCGATGACCTTGGCCGCCCTGTTGGTGGACCTCAGTGCCGAAGCCGCGAGCGCTGGAGGCTTGGAGCGAGCCGAGGCCGTGCTAACGTGTTTAGAGGCGCGTGGCCTTGAGCCGGCCCATCGTGCACGCTGGCACTATTTCACCGCCAACCTCTGGAGCATTCGACGGCATCAATCGCCGACCCACCGGACCTGGACCTGGCTCTCGAACGAGATCGACCAGGAGTTGCTGGCGCTCCGGCGAGCGGTGGCGAGCGAGGGCTTTGAAGGTCTTGGCCTGATTCAGCGCGCCCAGGCGCTTACCAACCTGGGCACCATCCTCAACCACATCGGCCGTTTCGTCGAAGCCATCGAGGCCTGGGACCGAGCGCTCGCCCTGGTCCCGAACATGGCCATGGCCAACGGTAACCGCGGCATCGGCCTTTCCCACTATGCCGCCAGCCTCCATGACGCCGGCCACAACTATGTCCTTGCTGGAGCCGCGCACGAGGCCTTCCGCCGTGCGATCGACCCCGATGCCATCATCGACAGTGTCGGGCTCGAACCTGCGCTGAGCTACTTCGCGAAACAAGCCAAGGCACTCGACGCCTATCTGACCGCCAACCCCGTCGAAGTGGACCTTCACGGCCATTCCCTGGGCCGAGGACGTCGCGAACGCGAATATCGCCGCTGGTGTCTGACCCGTCGACTCTTCATCAACCCGCTGAATGACGCCGGCACCTTCGAGATCGCGGCGCGCGACGTGATGATGCTGCCTTCCATCACAGTCGTCGGCTTGGACGGCGGCCCCGGTCCACCGCCGGTCATCGCCTACTTCAACCTGATCAAGCAGGAGTACGCGGCGGCCCGTTTCGCTTGCTGGGAAGGTGTAACCGCCAGCGGCGTCCACTTCGCCGACCGCGGCGTGCAGGTCTACAACACCCTTGACTATCCAGCCGTCGGCTTCGCAGTCGAGCGTCTGAAGATGGCATTCCGCGGCGCATATTCGATCTTCGACAAGGTTGCCTTCTGCCTCAACTCCTACTTAGGCCTCGGCCATCCGGAGCGGCAGGTCAGCTTCCGAAACCTCTGGTTCGTAAAGGGCAGGGGCAAGACCCTCCATCCCAACCTCGACGGGCTCGCCAACTGGCCGCTCCGCGGGCTCTTCTGGCTGTCGAAAGACGTGTTCGAGAACGACTTCAAGGACGTCACCGAGCCTGACGCCCAGGCGATCTACGAGCTCCGCAACCACTTGGAGCACAAGTTCGTCAGCGTCCATGACATGTTTCTACGAGCTGTCTCGATCTCACCGTCCCCCGAGACAGCGCCTGGCATCTTCGACCTCTCCTTCGAAGACCTCGCCGCCCGCACCAGTCGCCAACTCAAGCTCGCTCGGGCCGCGATCATGTACCTCACGCTAGCGATCCACGCCGAGGAGCGACGGCGGGAAGCCGAGCGGCCGCCCGGCGCGAGCTTCCCCATGTCACTCGACACCTGGGACGACGCCTGGAAACGGCGCGACTGAGCCCATGACCAAACCGCTCGTCGATTCCGCCGCGATCCGCTCCTTCTTCGCCTGGAGTGACCGCCTAGACTACGACAATCACCGCAGCATTCAGGAAGCAAGAGCACCACAGACCTCTCGAGAGGATATGCCACGTTTCCTAGAGGTCATGGAGGCGCTGGTGCTCAACCTCGGCACGCTCTACCGCAGCCGGACAATTTCGAGCATGCTATGAAGGGACACTCTAGTCGCAATCTAAGAGAGCGGATATTCCCCAGTTGGTGTAGAACTATCATGTTCGACAAAGATTTTTGGCTGCGCTTGGCGCAGATTTTATGGGGCTCGAGCCTCACAAAACTGGGCTCTTCGATAGCCGTTATCGGTGCCTTCGCGCTGACCGGGTCTTTAATCGAAACACTTATAGCTTCAGCCTTTGCCTACTATGACAAACCCTCGCCCGTTCCGAACCTCCCGATATGGATCGGCTTCAGTGTCTTTTTCACCGGCATCGCGGTGTCTATACTGGGCGCTTACTGGCAGCGTCCGTTAGCTCCAAAAGAGCCGAACCCCCACGATATAGAACTGCTTCAAAGGTACCGCGGCGAATTCACCGAAGGCCGAAAGGATTTTCTTCGTGACCATAATTTCTGGGACTCGTTCGACAGTGCAGTCCTCGATTTTGTAACTGAGGTAGCCTATTGGAGGGGGGCTCGCTTCGAGTTTGTGGATGATCAGGTTGAAGCGCCGTTTTCGGTGGTGAAGAAGCGAGCTCAACATTTTGATGATTTGGTAGGCATGAAAACCTGGCCCCACCGCGTCGCGCCGAACCGTCAGACAGCTCTCCCAGACAATCACGACGAGTGGCAACCTCATCCCCAGATCGTCAAGTCGGTCAACGAACTGAATCAGGCAGCCCGAGAGTTGTTAGCTGCTGCTGACGAGTTTGAACGTGTCTCAAAGTTTCGCATTCCAATTGTCTGACTTTCGCAGAGCGCCAGGCAATGCCGCCCTGCCCGTTCTCAAGATGAGTCATTAAAGTAGATGGCCCGAGACCGGATGCTGGCGAAGTCGGCTATTCATAACGGACCATCAGCGAATTGCTCGTGCACGCATCTGTGGTGTAACACCGCGATATGTGCATCTGGACAAAGCTCACGTAAGCTCTGTGAACCGCGCCGGTTTTCCCGGAGGCCATTTCGTTTGAGTCACGCCGCCATGGCTGGCTCGTCCAGCATGGCGTAGTAGCGTTCTTCAGCCTCGG
>NZ_JACICD010000005.1 GCF_014195655.1 Ancylobacter tetraedralis | reverse complement strand
CTCTTCTTCCGCGACAACACCATGATGCTCTTCGCCGACGCCAAGAAAATGGTCGAGGACATCGTCAAAAACCTCGGGCATTGAAATCGGCGGGGGGATTGCCGTGAACGGCCGGAGGGCTCCTTCGGCCGTTTTATTTTATGCGGCGGTTTCGCTTAACCCGCTGTCAACCACCTTCGCCTTAGCTTGCCGCCATGACGCGCGGCGTATCCTGGTTTTTCGTAGCCCCGCTCGTCCTTTTGGGGCTCTCCGGCTGCAAGTTCGGGCTGCAACAGCGCGAACCCTGGCGCACGGAAGCTGAAGAACGGTGCCTGGCGGAGGGACTGGTCAAGCCCTCCGCCTACACCATCCCCGAGCGCGAGATCGACGGTGCCGGCAGTTGCGGAATGGACCATCCGTTCCGCGTGCTGGCCTTCGAGCAGGGCACGATCGAGGTGGCGCCAAAGGCGACGCTCGCCTGCCCGATGATCGCCTCGGTCGACCGCTGGATGGTCGAGGACATCCAGCCCGCCGCCATGGCCTGGTTCGGCCAGCCGGTGGCGAAAGTGAAGCAGATGTCCTCCTATTCCTGCCGCAACATGAATGGCGGGCCCCAGGGCAAGATTTCCGAACATGCTTTCGGCAATGCGCTCGACATTGGCGGCTTCGTGCTGGCCGATGGGCGCGAGGTGTTGGTGAAGACCGGGTGGAAGGGCCGCCCGGATGAGCAGGGCTTCCTGCGCACCGTGCAGGCGAGCGGCTGCACGCGCTTCACCACGACGCTGGGGCCGGGCTACAACATCTATCATTACGACCATATCCACGTGGATCTGATGCGCCGTTCCGGCCGCATCTCGTGCAATCCCAACGTGACGCCGCCCGCCCCGCCGAACCTGCCGGTGTTCAAGGCGCCGCCCTATATGGGTGCGCCGCTGCGCAGCGCGCCGATGGCCGGCGCCTATGGCGTGCCGCCGGGCGCGGAAGGCGAACCGGAGCGGCAGGCGGATGAAGGTTATGCTCCGGAAGCCACCCGCGCCCTGCCGGCGTCGGCCGCGCCGGTGCCGGTCCGCGCCGCGTCAACTCCGGTGCGCGCGGCCATGCCAGCCTATCCCACACCCACCTATCCCACATCCGCCTATCCGGCCTCCGGCTCTCCAGCGCAGGCCGGCGCGGTGGGCGAGCCGATGCCGCTGACCCCCTATCCCGCGGCATCGACAGTGCCGGCCTATGGACATGGCGTCGATCCGAACTACCGCGCGGCGGTGCCGGCCTATCCCGCGCCATCGGGCCCGCCGCAAGGTTATCCCGCCGGCGGCTATCCCACGGGTGGGTATCCGGCGCAGGGCTATCCCGCGCAGGGCTATCCGGCACCGAATCCGGCTCCGAACTACCCGGCGCAGCCGGCGGCGGCGCCGTCCTACCCCGCGCCGGTCTATTCCCCGCCGCCGGCTCCCGCTTCGGCACCGGCGACGCGGGCGCGTCCGCCGGGCGTGCCGCTGCCGCCGGCCGGCATTCCGCTGGCCAAATGGCTGGGGCTCGACCCGACGCCGACCGGCTCGACCGGCAATGTGCGGGCCTTCACGGGCGAGCGGCAATTCGCCAGCCCCATTCCCGCGCCGCAGGCCAGGGATGGCGAGGACTGAGCGCGAGCCTGGCCACGGCACGCTAAGTCCGCCCAGAAGGCTCTGGGCATCTCTCCCGCCGCGCGGGCCCGTGCGACCGGCATGTCCGTCGCGCGAAGGCGCTCTCGCTCAGTCCAGCAGCGTATCCAGCCCGCGCCGCAAGCCGATCCATCCGCTCACCTTGCGCGTCGCCAGCAGCGTGCCGGCGACATAGGGCGCGGCCGAGGCGCCGGCATCGTGGCGGATGGTGAGCCGCTCGTCCGGCGCGCCGAACACGCTTTCCACCGCCAGCACGAAGGAGGGCAAACGCACCGCGTGCACGCGCACCTCGCGTTCGCCCTCGCCAAGCGTGCCGCCGCGTGTTTGCGGCACGCCGACCACCTCGCCAAGGGGGAGGCTTGTGGCAGGCTGGCGGATGCCGGCGAGCGCCTCGGCGATCTCACGCCCGGTGCCGGAGGGCGCGTCCGGCTTGGTCGCCGACGCGTAGTCGAGGATCTCGACATCGGCGACATATTTCGCCGCTTCCAGCGTGAAGCGCTTCAGCAGGGTCGCGGTGATGGAGAAATTGCCGGCGGCGAGCACGCCCTTGCCGGCCTCGCGTGCCAGCTCGTCGAGTTCGGCATAATCGTCCGCGCCGAGGCCGGACGTGCCGATGACCACGTGGAGCCCCGCCCGGAGCGCGGCGATGGCGTTGGCCTTCACCACGCCGGGCTTCGTGTAGTCGATCAGCACATCCGCCGGTGCCCCCAGCGCCTCCTCAACGCGGGCGAAGACCGGCACGCCGGAGGGGCGGCCGCCCAGCGCCACGCCGAGATCGGTTCCCGCGTGATTGCGAGAGATGCCGGCGACGAGTTCGAGGTCGCCCGCCTGGGTGATCGCGGGAACCAGCGCGCGGCCGACCCAGCCGGTGGCGCCGGCGAGGATGATGCGGATGGGCATGATGGGCTCCTGTCCCGGGGCGTGGAGCGCCAGCCATGGCACGCGCCAAGATGCGGCGGCAACCGCCTCCGCCCTCGGCACTCGGCGCGCCGGGGGCCGAGGGAAGGGTGCCAGCCGGCCTGTAAGCCGGGTTTTGTATGGCGGGATTTCTCCCACGTGACGGCCATTCCTCTGGGACGCCGGTTGCCCGGCGCCTCGAGCAGTCAACCCGGGCGGCTGTCCAAAGACAGGACCTGAAGCACGAAGCTTCGCGCCACCCCTATACGACTTTGCTCCCGGTGGGGTTTGCCCTGCCGCCTCCGTTGCCGGACGCGCGGTGCGCTCTTACCGCACCGTTTCACCCTTGCCGCGGGCGAACCCGTGGCGGTCTGATTTCTGTGGCACTTTCCCTGGGGTCGCCCCCGCCGGACGTTATCCGGCACCGTGTCTCTGTGGAGCCCGGACTTTCCTCGGCATCTTGCGATGACGCGGCCGTCCGGCCGGCTGGCGTGGGGAGCAATGGGCGAGGCGGGGCCCCGCGTCAAGCCCGGATGCTGCCGGTGACGACGGAGCGGGGGCGACGCGACGTTGGGATCGCGCGCGAGGGCGGGGGCGTATGCGAAACCTGGGCGCCCCCGTCCTCGCGCGCGAAGCTCGTTCAGTTGGAGGCCATGATGACGCGCGCCTTGCTGCAATAGGCGCGGGCGGCGGAGGACATGCGGGTGGCGCCGTGGCCGCCCTGGTAGCGCATGACGGTGCCGCAGGTGTCGCCGCCGGCCAGACGATAGGCCCCGGCGAGATAGCGCATGCCGTAGCGGATATTGGTGGCAGGCTCGTAAAGCGCGGCGCGCGAGCCGTCATAGCCGACGCCGCGGGCGGTCTGCGGCTTGATCTGCATGAGCCCGACCTCGCCGGCGCGGCCGGTCATGCGGGTGTTCCAGTTGCTCTCGATGCGCACCACCGCGCGGGCCAGCGCGATCGGCACGCCATTGGCGCGTGCCTCGCGATCCACAAGTGTACCGAGATTGCCTGAGTTGCTGAGTTGATCATCGGCGGGGCTGGCGTCGACTTGCGCTGTCCGCGCGATATTCGGCTTCGCGCTGGCGATATTGATGCCGGAAATCGCAGTGATCGAGAATACGAGTGAAGCACAGAGTACGCGGAAATGAACCATTACAGACGAGAGCCTTTTCGGGCTGATTGCGATGGCGCGAAAAGCGCTACCAAATCTGTTCCGAATGAGGCTCGATTTGTGCGGTTGCGTGGTAATACGCATCCTGCGCATGATTGTCGCGCGGCCGATGCGCAACAGTGTGGCGCAACCGCAACGTTTATCCCTCGGGCGGTGTCTCCGTGCGCAGGTTGTATCCGGGGCCCTGAACGGAAGGGCGGCCGGCGTCAGTCCTCGGTCGCCGGGCGGGCGGCGGACAGGCGATACAGCGTCTGAAGGGTCGAGACATCGGCGATGCCGTCGACACGCGCGCGGCGGAAATGGCGCTGGAAGGCGCGCACCACGGCTTCCGTCTGCGCGCAATAGGTGCCCGAGACCGGCACGTCGTAGCCATAGAGCGCCAGCATGGCCTGCAGCGCCTCGATCGGCTGGCCGTGCTCGCCGCGCATGAAGAAGCGCCCGTCGCTGGGCGGCGTCTCCTCGACGAGATGGCCGACGCCGAAACGGTGCAGCGCCTCCCAGGGAAATTTCTCGCCCGGATCGGCCTTGCGCGTGGGCGCGACATCGGAATGGGCGAGCACGCGGTCGGGCGGAATGGGATGGCGGGAGAGAATGTCCTTGGCCAGCGCCGTTACCGCCTCGATCTGGATGGCGGGGAAGGGCGGATAGCCGAAATCATGGCCGGGATTGGCGATCTCGATGCCGATCGAGCGCGAATTGATATCGCGCGCGCCCGCCCAGAAGGAGGCGCCGGCGTGCCAGGCGCGGCGCGCTTCCGGCACCAGCTGGGCGATCCGCCCGTCCTCGAACACGACATAGTGAGCCGAGACCTGCCGCTCCGGCGCGCGCAGCCATTCCACCGCTTGTTCAGTCGATTCCATGCCGGTGTAGTGCAGCAGCAGAATGTCCGGCGCGCCAACGCCCACGCGCTCGCCATGGTTCGGCGAGGGCAGCACCTGCGCGACGAGAGCCGAATCGGCGGGGAAGAGCGGAGCGGGGGCGAAAGCGTCGGTCATGAAGGCCAGCTAACCGCCGTCCGCATCCGATTCAACTGATTCTTAAGGTTCATGACGCGTTAATCGGCACTCGCCCGCCGTGGCGGAATCAGTGCGCCGAGCCTCGCCTCGGCCTGTGGGTCCGTCCGGCCTTTTCATTGACGCCCATAAATACCCATGGTATCCCACATCATCCCGTTGCAGTTCCAAGTCAGCAAGGTCGGCGGTGCCTCCACGGCACCGAACGCGGCGCTGCGTGCGTCTGCCGGGATGCGTGTCGTCTTGCGTGGAATGTCGGGGGCTTATCGGGCGGATGGAGCGATTCGTATCGACCTATGCGATGCGGCTCGATTCCAAGGGACGCATGTCGATACCCGCGCCGTTCCGGGCGCTGATCGCGCGCGACGGGCTGGAGCATGTCTATTGCCATCCCGCGCTCGACCTGCCGGTGCTTCAGGCGGGTGGCGCGCGGCTGATGGCGGGGATCGACAGTCTGATCGAGCGCTATCCGCCCTATTCGGAGGCCCGCGAGGAGCTGGCCGCGGCGCTCTATGGATCGATCGAGACGCTGCGTCTCGATCCGGAGGGCCGGGTGATGCTGAGCGAGGGGCTGAAGACGCACGCGCAGATCAGGGACGAGGCGACGCTGGTCGGCGTCGGCGATTCCTTTCGGATCTGGGAGCCGAACCGCTTCCGGGCGCATCTCGCAGAGGCCAGGGCGAAGGTGCGTGCCTTGAAGCAGGAAATCGGTTCTCAGGGGGCGACGCGGGATTCCCGCGGCGATGGGGCATGATGGCGGGTCGCGGCGGTTCGGAGACGGACGTTGCCGGCGGACCGGCCCGCCATCTGCCTGTTCTCATCGATGAGGTGATCGCCCATCTCGCCCCGCGCGACGGCGGCGTCTATGTCGACGGCACCTTCGGGGCCGGCGGCTATACGCGGGCCATCCTCGCGGCGGCCGATACGCGCGTCATCGCCATCGACCGCGATCCCAACGCCATTGCCGACGGGCAGGCCTTGGTGGCGGAAAGCGCCGGCCGGCTGAGCCTGGTGCATGAGCGCTTCAGCGCGCTCGACGCCGTGGTGGCCGGGCAGGGGCTAGAGCGTGTCGACGGCGTCGTGCTGGATATCGGCGTCTCCTCCATGCAGATCGATGAAGGCGAGCGCGGCTTCTCCTTCCGCCGCGACGGGCCGCTCGACATGCGCATGTCGAGCGAGGGGCCCTCGGCGGCCGATCTCGTGGCCAAGCTCTCGGAAACCGACCTTGCCAACCTCCTCTACCGCTTCGGCGAGGAGCGGCGGTCTCGCGCCGTGGCGCGCGCGATCGTCGAGGCGCGGGCGAGCGCCCCGATCGAGCGCACGCTGCAACTCGCCGACATCGTCGCCAAGGTGATCTGGGCCAAGCCGCACGAACCGCATCCCTCGACGCGCACCTTTCAGGCGCTGCGGATCGCGGTCAATGACGAACTGGGTGAACTCGCCCGCGCGCTGGAAGCCTCCGAGCGCGTGCTGAAACCGGGCGGGCGGCTGGTCGTCGTCACCTTCCATTCGCTGGAAGACCGCATCGTGAAGAACTTCATCGCCAACCGCGCCAAGGCGGCGGGCGGCTCGCGCCACCTGCCGAGTGTCGACGCGGTCCCGACCAGCTTCCGCCTCGTGGCGCGCGGCGCGGTCGAGGCGGGCGCGGCGGAGCTGGCGAGCAATCCCCGCGCACGCTCCGCCAAGCTGCGCGCCGCCGAGCGCACCGAGGCTCCTGCCCATGCGGGCGGCGATCTTTCGTCCTTCCTGCCGCCTCTTCCTTCCCTGGATGCCAGCCGCCGCCGCTGAGGTCGAGACATGTTTCGCGTACTCAATGCCGTCTCGGTCGTCGCGCTGCTGCTCGCGGCGGGCGTGGTCTACCAGGTGAAATATTCGGCGGCCTTCGAGGCGCAGAAGATCGCCAAGCTGCGCGACGAGATCCGCAGCGAAAAAGACCGTATCGCCCTGCTCAATGCCGAATGGGCGCGGCGCACGGCACCGGGCCGCATTCAGGAACTCGCCGAGAACCATCTCGACATGCAGCCGCTCGATATCAACCGCATGGACCAATTGGCCAGCCTGCCGGCCAAAGCGGATGCCAATGGCGATCCGCTGGCCGGCATGATCGAGGCGCTTGTCGATGGGCCAAGCAGCAACCCGGCCGAGCATCCGCCCGCGCCGACCGCGGCCAAGCCGGCGACGCCCAAACCCAATGCGAAGACCGTCGCCGCCGCCCGCCTGCCGGGTGATGGCCTGCCGCCCGATCCCGCCACAGCGGCCGAGACGCTGCCGCTCTCGGCCATTCCGGCGGCCGGCAATATGGCGCCGGCCCGTTCCCGCTTCACCGGACCGCAGGGCACGGTCGGCGACCTCGATCCGGTCGCCGCCGATCCCTACGCCCCGCGCCGCGGCGACGGCCGCTAGTCCCAGGAGGTTGTCCGATGGCTGCGTTCCTCTCCACACCCGGTTCCCGCCTGCGGTCGCTGTTCGGCGCCGTCGGGCGCGGGCTGGCGAGCCTGTCGCTTCGTCTCCTGCGGGCGCTCATTGCCGTGGTGAAAATGGCGGCGGGGCGCGGGCGGCCGGAACCGCATGCGGTGGCGCGCGCGCGCATCCTGCTGTGCATGATCGTCTTCTGCGGCGTCTATCTCGCCATTGCCGGCCGGCTAGCCCTCTACGCCTCGGCGCCGGAGGGGGCGCTCGCCCGGCGCAGCGTCGCCTCGGACGCCGTCGCCTCGGCGCGTCCCGATATTCTCGACCGTAACGGGCTCGTGCTGGCAACCGACGTGAAGTCGTCCTCGCTGTTCGGCGAGCCCAAGCGCATCATCGACGCGGACGAGGCGGTGGAAGCGCTGACCGCCGTCATGCCGGACCTCAATGTCGATGAATTGCGCCAGCGGCTCGGCAGCAATCGCGGCTTCGTCTGGCTGAAGCGCGAGATCACCCCGCAGCAGCAGCGCGAGATCTATAATCTCGGCCTGCCCGGCATCGGCTTCATGACCGAGAACCGCCGCGTCTATCCCGGCGGCACGCTGGGCGCGCATGTGCTCGGCTCGACCAATACCGACAATCAGGGCATTGCCGGCATCGAGAAGTGGATCGACACGCGCGGCCTCGCGGAACTGCACCTGGCGGGCTTCGCCACGGATCGCCAGCAGGAGCCGGTCGAACTCGCGATGGACCTGCGCGTGCAGCACGTGCTGCGCGACGAGCTGGCGACCGCGAAGGAGAAGTTCAAGGCGATCGCCGCCGCCGGCACCGTGGTGGACGTGCGCACCGGCGAGATCATCGCCATGGTCTCGCTGCCCGATTTCGACGCCAATGATCAGGCGAAGTCGCTGGACCCCAAGACCCTCAACCGCCTGACCACCGGCGTGTTCGAGATGGGGTCGACCTTCAAGGCGCTCACCTTCGCCATGGCGCTGGACAGCGGGCGCTTCAACATCAACTCCATGCTGGACGCGCGCGCGCCGCTGCAGTTCGGCAAGTTCCGCATTCACGACTATCACGCGGAAAACCGGGTGCTGACCGTGCCCGAGGTGTTCCTCTTCTCGTCCAATATCGGCACCGCCAAGATGGCGCTCACACTCGGCGTCGACGCGCACAAGGCCTTCCTCGCCAAGGCCGGCCAGCTCACCCGCCTGCGCACCGAACTGCCCGAGAGCGCCATGCCGCTGGTGCCCCGGAACTGGGGCGAGCTCAACACCGCCACCATCGCCTTCGGCCATGGACTGGCGGTGGCACCGCTGCAGGCGGTCATGGCGGTCAACGCGCTGATGAACGGGGGCTATCTCATTCCCCCCACCTTCCTCAAGCGTACGCCGGAGGAAGCGCGCGCGCTGGCCACCCGCATCATCAAGCCGGATACCAGCGCGAAGATGCGCTACCTGCTGCGGCTCAATGCCGAGAAGGGTTCGGCCTCCAAGATGAACGAGCAGGCGGCCGGCTATTATGCCGGGGGCAAGACCGGCACGGCCGAGAAGGTGGTGAACGGGCGCTATTCCAAGACCAAGCTGCTGACCACCTTCACCGGCGTGTTCCCGATGGACGACCCGCACTATCTCGTGCTGGTCATGCTCGACGAGCCACAGGCGGTGCCCGGCACCTACGGTTTCGCTACTGCGGGCTGGAACTCGGGTCCGGCCACGGGCAAGATCATTTCCCGCATCGCGCCGCTCCTTGGCATCATGCCGCGCAAGGGTCCTCCGGTGGAGAGCCTGCTCACCAACTACACGCTGGCGCAGGCGCCGTAAGCTCGGGGCGGCCGTTTTCCGATGCGGAAATCCCGTGGAATCGGCTATGCCGAAACAAGGACGGGCAGTGCGGACTCTGGCCGCGCGGGCCGCCCGCAAGGACATGCAGGACGATCCGAAGGTGCGCGTCATGTCTGAGCCGATCCATCCCACGGTCGATTGCGCGCGTTCGCTCACCTTGCGTGAGCTGGTCGGCGAGGATGCCGACTATGCCGCCGCCAACCCCTCGCTCGCGGTCGCGGAGCCGGTGCTCGACAGCCGCCGGGCGCGGGCGGGCGACGTGTTCTTCGCGCTGGCCGGCGCGCGGGCGGATGGCATGGCCTTCGCGCGCGACGCCATTGCCCGCGGCGCCGTCGCCGTGGTGGCCGAGGCGGAAATGCCGGAGGGCATCGAGCCCGGCATTTCCTATGTGCGGGTCGGCAATGCCCGCCGCGCCGTGGCGCTGGCCGCCGCGCAGGCCTTTCCCCGCCAGCCGCCGACCATCGCCGCCGTCACCGGCACATCGGGCAAGACCTCGGTGGCCGCGTTCACCCGGCAGATCTGGGCGGGCCTTGGCCATGCCAGCGCGAGCCTCGGCACGCTGGGCGTGGTGGCGCCGTCCGGCGCGGTCTATGGCGCGCTGACCACGCCCGATCCGATCGAACTGCACCGCACGCTCGATGCGCTGGCCCGCGAGGGCGTGACGCATCTGTGCCTGGAGGCCTCCTCGCACGGGCTGGACCAGCACCGGCTGGACGGCGTGCGCCTGCAGGCGGGGGCCTTCACCAATCTCTCGCGCGATCATCTCGATTATCATCCCTCGATGGAAGCCTATCTCGAGGCCAAGCTCCGGCTCTTCCGCGACCTCGTCCCGCGCGGTGGCGGGGCGGCGGTGTGGGTGGACACTCCCGAGGGCGGCCGGGTGGCGCAGGTGGCGGCCGATCATGAGTTGCACCTGATGGGCATCGGCGCCGCCGGGGCCGGAATTTCTCTCCTGAGTCGGGTGAATGAGGGCCTCGGCCAGCTCCTCGAGGTGGAGGTGGAGGGCGCGCGCCATGGGCTCAAGCTGCCGCTGGTCGGCGCCTTCCAGGCCTCCAACGCGCTGATCGCCGCCGGCCTCGCCATGCTGACGGGCGCCGGCGTCCGCGACACTCTGGCCGCGCTGGAAACGCTGGAGGGCGTGCCGGGCCGGCTGGAGCTGGTCGGCACCAAGGGCTCCGGCGCAGCGGATGGAGCCGGTGTGTTCGTGGACTATGCGCACAAGCCCGACGCCCTCGCCAATGCGCTGGACGCGCTGCGGCCCTATGCGCGCGGCCGGCTGATCGTGGTGTTCGGCTGCGGCGGCGATCGCGACCGGGGCAAGCGCCCGATCATGGGCGCCATTGCCACGGAGAGGGCGGATGTCGCGATCGTCACCGACGACAATCCGCGCGGCGAGGATCCCGCCTCGATCCGCGCGGCGATCCTGGCCAGCGCGCCGGGCGCCATCGAGATCGGCGACCGGGCCGAGGCGATCCAGGCCGCTATCGCCATGGCGAAGGCGGGGGATGTCGTGCTGATCGCCGGCAAGGGTCACGAAACCGGCCAAATCATCGGCGACCGGACGCTGCCCTTCTCCGATCGCGATGCGGCGATCGAGACGCTGGCGGCCGCGAACGTGAAAGGATGACCGCGATGGGCATCAATACCGAGTTGCTCTGGACGCCGGGGGCCCTGGCCGCGGCCACCGGCGGCACCCTGCTCGGCACGACGGCGCCGGCCGTGACCGGCGTGTCGATCGACACCCGCACGCTGGCGCCGGGCGAGGCCTTCTTCGCCATTCGCGGCGAGAACAGCGACGGCCATGCCTATGTCGGCCGAGCGAGCGAACGCGGAGCCGCGCTGAGCGTGGTGGAGCGCGGCCGGGTGAGCGCGATGCCGGCCGGCGCGCCGCTCCTCGCCGTCGACCATGTGCTCGGGGCGCTGGAAGCGGTGGGCCGCGCGGCGCGAGCGCGCACGCCGGCGAAGATCATCGGCGTCACCGGCTCGGTCGGCAAGACCACGACCAAGGAGGCGCTGGCGCTTGGGTTGCGGGCCGACGGGCCGACGCATGCCTCGGCGGCCTCCTACAACAATCACTGGGGCGTGCCGCTCTCTCTGGCGCGGATGCCGGCCGGCAGCGCCTATGGCGTGTTCGAGCTGGGCATGAACCATGCGGGCGAGATCACCCCGCTGGTGGACATGGTGCGCCCGCATGTGGCGATCGTCACCACCGTGGAGCCGGTGCACATCGCCCAGTTCGCCAGCGTCGAGGCGATCGCCGACGCCAAGGCGGAGATCTTCAGCGGGCTGGTGCCGGGCGGGGCGGCGGTGATCAACCGCGACAATCCCCATTTCGAGCGGCTGGCCGGCGCGGCGCGGGCGGCGGGTGTCGCTACGATCATCGGCTTCGGCGAGGCATCGGGGTCCGATGCGCGCCTCGTCAGCGTCGCCCTGCAGGCGCAGAGTTCCACTGTCATCGCCGACATCATGGGCGAGACGGTGAGCTTCAAGGTGGGCCTGCCCGGCCGCCATATCGTGCAGAACATGCTGGCGGTGCTGGCCAGCGCCAAGCTGGTGGGGGCGGATCTGTGCCTGGCGGCGCTGGCGCTCGCCTCGATGGGTCCGCCGCCCGGGCGGGGCGTGCGCACGCCTCTCGCCGTCAAGGGCGGCATCGCCACGCTGATCGACGAGAGCTACAACGCCAACCCGGCCTCGATGCGCGCCGCGCTCGCCGTGCTCGGGGGAACGCCGCTGACCGGGCGCGGGCGCCGGCTCGCCGTGCTGGGGGACATGCTGGAACTGGGCCCGGAGGGCGCGGCGATGCACCGGGACCTCGCCGGGGCGGCCGCTGCCGCCGATCTCGTGTTCTGCGCGGGGCCGCTGATGCGCGCGCTGTGGGAGGCGCTGCCCGCCACGCGGCGCGGCGCCTGGGCGCCGGATGCGGCCGCTCTCCAGCCGCTGGTGGCCGAGCGCCTGCGCGGTGGCGACGTGATCATGGTCAAGGGGTCGAATGGCAGCCGCATGGGCATTCTGGCGCGTGCCCTGATCGAGCGTTTTCGTGCACCCGCCGAGGCACTTGGCGCGGATGCGTTCGAATGAGACCGGCGACCCGTTCGAGGGTTTTCCGGCCCGACCGGACGGTGTTCCTGCCCGCACCCGCGACAACGCGCGTGCGGGCCGCGTTTTTTATCGTTGCGGAAGGTTGATCCGATGTTGCAATGGCTTGCCGAATTCCAGGGGAGCGTGCCGGCGCTCAATGTTTTCCGCTACATCACGTTCCGCACCGGCGGCGCCATCATCACCGCGCTGCTGTTCGTCTTCATGTTCGGCCCGAGCATCATCGCCCTGTTGCGCCTGAAGCAGGGCAAGGGGCAGCCGATCCGCACCGACGGCCCGCAGTCGCACCTCATCACCAAGAAGGGCACGCCCACCATGGGCGGGCTGATGATCTTCTCGGGGCTGATGGTGGCGACGCTGCTTTGGGCCAATTTGTCCAATGTCTATGTCTGGGTGGTGCTGTTCGTCACCATCGGCTTCGGGTTGATCGGCTTTTATGACGATTATCTCAAGGTGACGAAGCAGACCCATGCCGGGCTTTCCGGCAAGACGCGGCTGGCCATCGAGGCACTGATCGGCGGCGTCGCGGCCGTCGTCATCATGCATATCGGGCGCGAGCCGCTGTCCTCCTCGCTGGCCTTTCCGCTGTTCAAGGATCTGTTGATCGATCTCGGCTGGTTCTTCATCGCCTTCGCCGCGCTGGTGATCGTGGCGGCCGGCAATGCGGTGAACCTGACCGATGGGCTCGACGGCCTCGCGATCGTGCCGGTCATGGTGGCGGCCGGCAGCTTCGGGCTGATCGCCTATCTCTCGGGCAACGTGCTGTTCGCCGATTATCTGCAGATCCACTATGTGGCGGGCGTGGGCGAACTGGCGGTGATCTGCGGTGCCATCATCGGGGCGGGTATCGGCTTCCTGTGGTTCAACGCACCGCCGGCGCAGATCTTCATGGGCGATACCGGCTCGCTGGCGCTGGGCGGCCTGCTCGGCACCATCGCGGTGGCGACCAAGCATGAAATCGTGCTGGCCATCATCGGCGGCCTGTTCGTGCTGGAGGCGGTGTCGGTGATCGTTCAGGTCATCTCGTTCAAGCTCACCGGCAAGCGCGTCTTCAAGATGGCGCCGATCCACCATCATTTCGAGCAGCTCGGCTGGACCGAGCCGCAGATCGTGATCCGCTTCTGGATCATCGCCGTCGTGCTGGCGCTGATCGGCCTGTCCACGCTGAAGCTGCGCTGAGCGCGGACGCCCTCTCGGCGCCGGCACGCCGAGCGGGGAAGCCCCGGCATGACACGAGCCCCGGTGTCCCGGAACTGGCGGTCCGCCGTTCCGGGATGATGCGGGGAAGGGGAATCAGGGCAGCGCCAGCACCTTCTTCACATTGTTGGCGTGCACCTCCTCATAGGGCGCGAAATAGGTGAGGGCGCCGGACGCGAAATCCGCGCTCGCGAAGGTCCTGAGGTCCTCGTCGGCCAGCGCCGGCTCGTCCTTCAGCCGCATCAGCTTCTCGACATAGCGGATCGTCGCATCGATCAGCCCGGGCCCGTAGCCTCCGGCGGCGATGACCTCCGCCGCGCCGTGATTGGGCAGGATGCGGGCATAGTTCCAGCCCTTCACGCGCTTCAATTCCTCGACATGGACGGCGAGCCGCTCCGGCTCGGCGACATAGGTGATCGGCTCTTCCAGCGTGTCGCCAGCCAGCAGGATGCCGAGGTCCGGCAGGGCGAGGATCAGCCCGTCATGGCTGTGGATCTCGGCCGGCTGCAAGTCCACCCGGAGGCCGCCGACCAAAAGCTCGGCCGGGCCGGTGATCGTGCGGCTGGGCAGCACCAGCGGGTAGATCGGCGGATCGCCGTTCTCCAGCGCGAGCCGGTGGATGGCGAGCGCCTGCCCGGTCAGGTCGAGGGCGAGGATCTCGCAATCGGCAAACACCTCGTTGCCCGCGACGTGGTCGTCATGCCAGTGGCTGAGCACC
The DNA here is from genome assembly GCF_014195655.1 of Ancylobacter tetraedralis. Lineage (GTDB taxonomy): Bacteria > Pseudomonadota > Alphaproteobacteria > Rhizobiales > Xanthobacteraceae > Ancylobacter > Ancylobacter tetraedralis. The sequence continues at coordinate 399,226 of NZ_JACICD010000005.1, read as the reverse complement.
ACGCGGATCGTCTTCACGCCCGCCTCTTCCAGCGTGCGGCGCACCAGCCGGGCATGGGGGATGGAGATGTGCGTGTCGTAGAGAATCGCCTCTTCCCCGGCGATCACCGCATAGACGCACACGCCCAGCGCATAGGCGCCGTCATCGAGCCAGTTCGGCGCCATGGAGTGGGCGCGCGCCCCGGGAATGCGGCCATCATAGAAGGCGAGGATATTGGGATGGGGCCGCAGCACCTGCAGGGTCGAGCCGAGCGGGAGCAGGGAAGGGGCATTCATGGGCACACTCATGGAAGGACGGGATGGGAAGCCACGGGGACGATGCGCGATCATTTCATCGGCCCGGGAAATGCGCTAGCCAAGGGCTCTCCCAGGGGATCCCCTCCGGCCGCCCCTTCTCGTCAGGTCCCGCGCATCATGATCCCCGTCAGCAGCTTTCACGACCGCAGCGTGGCTCTTTTCGGCCTCGGCGGCTCCGGCCTTGCCACCGCGCGCGCGCTGATCGCCGGCGGGGCGAAGGTGATGGCGTGGGATGATTCGCCCGCATCGATCGAGAAGGCTGCGGCCGAGGGCATTCCGACCGGCGATCTCCATGCGCTGGACTGGAGCGGTATCCGCGCGCTGGTGCTGGCGCCGGGCGTGCCGCTGACCCATCCCGAACCGCATTGGAGCGTCAGGCTGGCGCAGGATGCGGGTGTGGAGGTGATCGGCGATATCGAGCTGTTCTGCCGCGAACGGCGGCTCGCGACGCGCCGCCCCCCCTTCGCCGCGATCACCGGCACCAATGGCAAGTCGACCACGACGGCGCTGCTCGCCCATCTCCTGCGGGTCGGCGGGCGCGATGCGCAGATCGGCGGCAATTTCGGCCCCGCCATTCTCGGTCTGGAACCGCCGAAGTCCGGCCGCGTCTACGTGATCGAATGCTCCTCCTACCAGATCGACCTCGCGCCCAGCCTCGATCCGGCGGTCGGAATCCTGCTCAACCTCTCGCCCGATCATCTCGACCGCCATGGCTCGATGGAGCACTACGCGCAGGTGAAGGAGCGCCTCGTCGCCGGGGTGGAGGCGGGCGGCACCGCGGTGATCGGCGTCGACGACGCATGGTGCCGGGCGATTGCCGACCGGATCGAGGGGGCCGGCCGTCAGGTGGTGCGCCTCTCCGTGCTGGAAGATCTGGCGGATGGCATCTTTCTCGACGGCACGGATCTCGTCGTCGCGCAAGGCGGCGCGCGGGTGTTCACCCTGCCGCTGGCCGGGATCGGCTCGCTGCGCGGCGCGCATAATGCGCAGAACGCCGCCGCCGCCTTCGCGGCCGCGCGCGCGCTCGGCCTCGCGCCGGAGGTAATCGCCACCGGGATCCGCAGCTTCCCCGGTCTCGCCCATCGCATGGAGCAGGTGCGCACGATCGGCAACGTGCTGTTCGTCAACGATTCGAAGGCGACCAACGCGGATGCCGCCGAGCGGGCGCTGGTTTCCTTCGAGGATATCTTCTGGATCGCCGGCGGCAAGCCGAAGGCCGGCGGCATCGAGCCTCTCCGGCCGTATTTCCCGCGCGTGAAGAAGGCCTATCTCATCGGCGTGGCCGCTGAGGAATTCGCCGCCACGCTCGGCGCGGAGGTGCCCTTCGAGATGTGCGGCACGCTCGATGTGGCGGTGGCCAGCGCGGCGCGCGATGCGGCGGCCTCCGGCCTCACCCATCCCGTGGTGCTGCTCTCCCCCGCCTGCGCCAGCTTCGACCAGTTCCGCAATTTCGAACTGCGCGGCGACGCCTTCCGCATGCTGGTATCTTCCCTAACGTCATAGACGCGCTGCCGTGCATGAGCTTGCTGCGCTGCATCATTTCCGTTGACGATCCCGTGATGCACTGAAAACATGCACGCCTAACCGTGCGGCATATTCGTGCGGAAGCCATCAGCAAGGGCGGCGGCATCGGCCGGGGCGGGGGTAACGGTCGACGCAGGCCCCATTTTCAGGGGATCAGCGTCATGAGCATTCCATCGACCGACGGCGCGCCCTCCGCGGGCAGCGGCGGCGTGAGCTATACCACCGTCGATATCAGCTATTTCGAGACCCGTGGCCTCAAGCGCTATGCCGGCGTCGCCTCGCTCTGGGCGCTGGGCGTCGGCGCGGTCATTTCCGGCCATTTCTCCGGCTGGAATCTCGGCCTCGCCACGGGCGGCTGGGGCGGCATGTTCATCGCCGCCATCATCATCGCCATCATGTATCTCGGCCTCACGCTGTCCATCGCCGAGATGAGTTCGGCGCTGCCGCACACGGGCGCGGCCTATTCCTTCGCCCGCACCGCCATGGGGCCGTGGGGCGGCTTCATCACCGGCCTGTGCGAGAATGTCGAATATGTCGTGACGCCGGCCGTGGTGGTGTTCTTCATCGGCTCCTATCTCGGCTCGATCTTCGGCACGCCACCGGAGTTCCAGCCGGTCTACTGGGTGTTCGGCTATATCGTCTTCGTCGGGCTCAACGTGGTCGGCGTCGAACTGTCCTTCAAGGTGACGCTGATCGTCACGCTGGCGGCGCTGGCCTGTCTCGTCGCCTTCTGGGTGAGCGCGATCCCCAATGTCGATTTCAGCCGCTGGGCGCTGAACGTGGCCGCCGACGGCACCGAACTGCCGGAGGGCGGCGGGCCGTTCCTGCCCTTCGGCCTTTATGGCGTGCTGGCCTCGCTGCCCTTCGCGGTGTGGCTGTTCCTCGCCATCGAGCAATTGCCGCTGGCGGCGGAGGAATCGATCGATCCCAAGCGCGACCTGCCGCGCGGCATCATCCTGGGCATCTCGACGCTGATCGTTTCCGCCTTCATGATCCTGTGGCTCAATTCCTCGGTCGCCAATGGCACGTTCGCGCTCGGCAAGTCGGGCGAGCCGCTGCTCGACGGTTTCCGCGCCATCTATGGCGACGGCCTCGCCAAGGTGCTGGCGCTGGTGGCGGTGGTGGGCCTGATCGCCTCGTTCCACACCATCATCTATGCGCAGGGCCGGCAGATCTACTCGCTCTCGCGCGCCGGCTATTTCCCGCGCTGGATGTCGATCACCCACGGCACCCGCAAGACCCCGCACCTCGCCATGCTGGTCGGCGCGGTGGTGGCGTTGGTACTCATGCTGGTGATCTGGTTCAGCGTCGGGGCGGAGCAGGGCGCCTCGGTGATCGGCGGCACGCTGCTCAACATGGCGGTGTTCGGGGCCATGCTGTCCTATGTGATGCAGGCGCTGTCCTTCATCCTGCTGCGCAAGAACGCGCCGCATATCGAGCGGCCCTATCGCAGCCCGTTCGGCGTGATCGGCGCGGCGCTCACCGTCATCATCGCGGTCGTGACGCTGTTCTTCCAGCTCTCCGACCCGGTCTACCGCGCCGGCGTGATCGGCGTCGCCATCTGGTTCGCGCTCGGCATCGTCTATTTCGCGCTGATCGGGCGGCACAAGCTGGTGCTCTCGCCCGAGGAGGAGTTCGCGCTTTCCAAGGGCACGGCGGAATACAAGTCGCACTGACGACATGCGACATTCCTCGTCTTTCCTCTCCCCGTCGGGGAGAGGTGACCCGCCGAGCGGGTCGATGAGGGGTGACGCGATGGCGGAGCGGCGAAGACCCCTCAGCCCAGCCCTCTCCCCCGACGGGGAGAGGGAGCCGATGCGCCCCGGCGAGACACTCCCGCATTAAGCCGGCGTCAACCTTAACCGTCCGATACTCCGGCGAATGTCTTCCCGGAGTGGCGCTTCATGATTTCGCGTGCCGAACGGACCCTGGTGGGCGAATGGTGGTGGACCATCGATCGCCTGCTGCTCGGTGCCCTTGCCGCCCTGATGATCATCGGCATCGTGCTCGCGCTCGCCGCGAGCCCGCCGGTGGCGGCGCGGCTCGGCATTGCCGATCCGTTTCATTTCGTGAACCGGCAGGTGATGTTCCTGGTGCCGGCGGTGCTGGTTCTGATCGCCACCTCGCTGCTCTCGCCGCGCAATATCCGCCGGCTTGCGCTGGTTCTGTTCATCGTCTTCCTCGGCCTCGTCTTCGCGACGCTGGTGGCGGGTGCGGAGGTGAAGGGCGCGCGGCGCTGGCTCACGGTGGCCGGCATCACGGTGCAGCCCTCCGAATTCCTCAAGCCAAGCTTCGTGATCATCGCGGCGTGGCTGTTTTCCGAAAGCGTGCGCCGGCCGGAAATGCCCGGCCAGTTCCTCGCCATCGGCCTGCTCGGGCTGGTGGTGACGCCGCTGGTCATGCAGCCGGATTTCGGCCAGACCATGCTGGTCTCGCTGGTGTGGGGCAGCCTGTTCTTCCTGGCGGGGCTCCGGATGATCTGGGTGTTCGGCCTCGGCGGCCTCGGCGCGGGCGGCCTGTTCATCGCGTACATGCTGGTGCCGCACGTCACCAAGCGCATCGACCGCTTCCTCGATCCCGATTCGGGCGACACCTACCAGATCGACCTCGCGATCGATTCCTTCCTCAATGGCGGCTGGTTCGGCCAGGGGCCGGGCGAGGGCACCTACAAGCGGGTGCTGCCGGACGGACATACCGACTTCATCTTCGCGGTGGCGGGCGAGGAATTCGGCGCGGTGCTGTGCATGATGATCGCGGCGCTGTTCGCCTTCATCGTGCTGCGCTGCCTCAACCGCGCGATGAATGACGAAGAGCCCTTCGTGCGCTTCGCCGTCGCCGGCCTCACCATCCTGTTCGGGCTGCAGTCCTGCATCAACATGATGGTGAACCTGCACATGATGCCGGCCAAGGGCATGACGCTGCCCTTCGTCTCCTATGGCGGTTCCTCGCTGCTCTCGCTCGCCTACGGCATGGGCATGCTGCTGGCGTTGACCCGGCGGCGCCCGCGCACCGCGACGCTGGCCGAGCTGGAGCGGCTGGGCACCCGGCTCGGCGCGCCCGCGCCGCGTCCGAGCTGAGGCGCGCCATGGCTGGTGAGAACCGCGCGGCGCGCGATACGCCTCTGGTCCTGCTCGCCGCCGGGGGGACCGGCGGCCACCTGTTTCCCGCCGAGGCGCTGGCCGATGTGCTCAGCCGGCACGGCATCGCTGTGGACCTCGCCACCGACCGCCGGGCGGCGCGCTATGCCGGCCACTTCCCCGCCCGCAAGCTGCACGTGCTGCCGGCCGATACGGTGCGCGGGCGCTCGCCGCTCGCTCTGGCGAGGACCGCGCTCGCGCTCGGCTCCGGCCTGTGGCAGGGCTACCGGCTGATGCGGCGCCTGCGGCCGGCCATCGTGGTCGGCTTCGGCGGCTACCCGACCGTGCCGCCGATCCTTGCCGCGCGCCTCGCCGGCGTGCCCACCCTGATTCACGAATCGAACGCCGTCATGGGCCGCGCCAATGCGATGCTCGGCGCCCGCGTCACCGCCATCGCCACCGGCTATCCCGACATCTTCCGCAATGCCCCCGCGCTCGCCGCCAAGGCGCACCATACCGGCAACCCGGTCCGCCCGGCGGTGATCGCCGCCGTGAGCCCCTATGTGCCACCGGAACCGGGCGGGCGGTTCAACCTGCTGGTGTTCGGCGGCAGCCAGGGCGCGCGGGTGATGAGCGAGGTCGTCCCGCCGGGGATCGCGCATCTGGTCGAGACGCTGGACCTCTCGCTGAGGGCGCGGCTGTCCATCGTCCAGCAGGCTCGGCCGGAGGATATCGAGGCGGCGCGCGCCACCTATGCGCGGCTCGGCGTGGCGGCCGAACTCGCGCCCTTCTTCAACGATCTGCCCGCGCGCATGGCGAAGGCGCATCTCGTCATCGCCCGCTCGGGCGCCTCCACCGTGGCCGAGCTGAGCGTGATCGGCCGGCCCTCGCTGCTGGTGCCGCTGCCCGGCGCCATCGACCAGGACCAGCTGGCCAACGCCACCGCGCTCGCCACCGGCGGGGGCGCCGTGCTGCTGCCGCAGAGCCATTTCACCCCGGAAAGCCTCGCCGGCATCCTCGCCCGCCACGCCGCCGCGCCCGAGGGGCTGGCGACCATGGCGGCGGCGGCGCAGCGCATGGGCCGGGCGGATGCCGCCGAGCGGCTGGCCGCGCTGGTCCTGGAGATCGCCAGAATCCCGCGTTCCACGAGCTAGCGTACGAATAGAAATGGGTAGACCGGGGCCGATAGTTGCGAACAGGCGAGGGATGACGCGGTGCGTCGCCTCGACTATTCCTGCGTGTCCGGACGTTGCGCCTGCGCCCGGCTCGCGCGCAGGCCGAAGGAAGAACAGATGAAACTCCCGCTCTCACTCGGCCCCATCCATTTCGTCGGTATCGGCGGCATCGGCATGAGCGGCATTGCCGAGGTGCTGCATAATCTCGGCTACACGGTGCAGGGCTCCGATGTCGCCGAGAGCGCCAATGTGAAGCGCCTCGCGGAAAAGGGCATCAAGGTGCTCATCGGCCATGCGGGCGAGAATATCGACGGCGCCGAGGTGCTGGTCGTCTCCTCCGCCATCCGGCGCGACAATCCCGAGTTGGTGGCGGCCCGCGCCCGGCGCCTGCCGGTGGTGCGGCGCGCGGAGATGCTGGCCGAGCTGATGCGGCTCAAGAGCTGCGTCGCCATTGCCGGCACGCATGGCAAGACCACCACCACCTCGATGGTCGCCACGCTGCTGGATGCCGGCGGCTTCGACCCGACGGTGATCAATGGCGGCATCATCAACGCCTATGGCACCAATGCGCGCCTGGGCGGCGGCGACTGGATGGTGGTGGAGGCCGACGAGAGCGACGGCACCTTCCTCAAGCTGCCGGCCGAAGTGGCCATCGTCACCAATATCGACCCCGAGCATCTCGACCACTTCAAGACTTTCGAGGCGGTGCAGGCGGCTTTCCGCAGCTTCATCGACAACCTGCCCTTCTACGGCTTCGCGGTGATGTGTACCGACCATCCGGTCGTGCATGACCTGGTTGGCCATGTGGAGGACCGCCGGGTCATCACCTATGGCGAGAACCCGCAGGCCGATGCCCGCCTCGTCGATCTCGACCTGCGCGGGGGGCGCTCGCGCTTCTCCGTGCTGCTGCGCCAGCGCGACGGCTCGCAGGTGCACGAACTGCGCGACCTCGTGCTGCCCATGCCGGGCAAGCACAACGCGCTGAACGCCACCGCCGCCATCGCCGTGGCGCATGAACTGGGCGCCACCGACGAGCAGATCCGCGCCGCGCTGGCCGGGTTCGGCGGCGTTAAGCGGCGCTTCACCCGCACCGGCGAGGTGAATGGCGTGACCATCTTCGACGATTACGGCCACCACCCCGTGGAGATCGCCGCCGTGCTGCGGGCGGCCCGCGCCTCCACGGAGGGGCAGGTGATCGCCGTCGTGCAGCCGCACCGCTACACGCGGCTGCAATCGCTGTTCGACCAGTTCGCCACCTGTTTCAACGATGCCGACCACGTCATCGTGGCGGACGTCTACGCGGCGGGCGAGACGGCGATCCCCGGCATCGATCGCGATCATCTGGTGGAGGCGCTGCGCGCGCGCGGCCACCGCTCGGTGCAGCCGCTGCCCGGCCCGGACGCGCTGGCCGGCATCGTGAAGGGGCTGATGAAGCCGGGCGACTACGTCGTGTGCCTGGGCGCCGGCAACATCACCCAATGGGCCTATGCGCTGCCCGAGCAACTGGCGGCGGGGGCGGCGGCGTGAGCTTCCCCGACCTCGTGCCCGCGCTCGCCGCCCGTCTGCCGGAGTTGCGCGGGCGGCTTATCGCCAATGCCCCGCTGGCCGACCTCATCTGGTTCCGCGCGGGCGGGCCGGCGCAACTGCTGTTCACCCCGGCCGATGAAGCGGACCTCGCCGCCTTTCTGGCCGCCCTGCCGGCGGAGATTCCGGTGACGGTGATCGGGCTGGGCTCGAACCTCATCGTGCGCGATGGCGGGGTGCCGGGCGTGGTGATCCGGCTCGGGCGCGGCTTCGGCGACATCACGGTGGAGGACGGCCATCGCCTGCGCGTGGGCGCGGCCGTGCCGGACGTGAAGCTCGCCCGCGCGGCGGCGGATGCCGGCATGGCCGGGCTCGCCTTCTATCGCGGCATTCCCGGCGGCATCGGCGGCGCGCTGCGCATGAATGCGGGCGCCCATGGCGGAGAGACGCGCGACGCCCTGGTGGAAGCGCGCGCGATCGACCGCGCGGGCCGGATCCACGTTCTCGCCAATGCCGATTTCGGCTTCACCTACCGCCATTCCGGCGCGCCGGCGGACCTCATCTTCACCGGCGCGCTCTATCAGGGCCGGCCGGGGGATCCCGCCGCCATCCTCGCGGAGATGGAGGCCATCACGCGGGCGCGCGAGGCCTCCCAGCCGATTCGCGAGCGCACCGGGGGCTCGACCTTCAAGAACCCGCCCGGCCACAAGGCGTGGCAGCTGGTCGATGCCGCCGGCTGCCGGGGGCTGCGGCTCGGCGCGGCGCAGGTGTCGCAGATGCACTGCAATTTCCTCATCAACACCGGCGGGGCGCGCGCGGCCGATATCGAGGGGCTGGGCGAGGAGGTGCGCCGCCGGGTGAAGGACCAGTCCGGGGTCGATCTGGAGTGGGAGATCAAGCGAATCGGCGTCCCTGCCTGAGCAGGGCGCCCGGCCGAGGCGTCCGGTGGGCGCGGGGAGAAGATCATGTCGAAGCACGTCGCCGTCCTCATGGGCGGCTGGTCGGCCGAGCGCGAGGTGTCGTTGCGCTCGGGCGAGGCCTGCGCCAAGGCGGCCGAGAGCGTCGGCTATCGGGTGAGCCGCATCGATGTGGGCCACGACATCGCGGCGGTGCTGGCGGCGCTGGCGCCCGATGTGGCGCTCAACGCGCTGCACGGCCGGCCGGGCGAGGACGGCACCATCCAGGGCATTCTGGAGATCCTGCGCATTCCCTATACCCATTCGGGCGTGCTGGCCTCGGCGCTGGCCATGGACAAGGCGCAGGCCAAGATCATCCTGGCCGCGCACGGCATCCCCGTGCCCGAGGGACGCGTGGTGACGCGAGCGGAGGCGGCGCGCGCGCATGTCCTGCCGCGGCCCTATGTGCTCAAGCCGGTGTCGGAGGGCTCCTCGGTCGGCGTGTTCATCGTGCGCGAGGACCAGGAACACCCGCCGCAGGAACTGCACCGGCCCGACTGGCCGCACGGTGATTTGCTTCTCGCCGAGCGCTACATCCCCGGTTTGGAGCTCACCTGCGCCGTGATGGGCGGGAAAGCGCTCGACGTCATCGAAATTCAATCCGCCGTAAGGTTCTATGATTACGAGGCAAAATACGCCCCGGGCGGATCTGTTCACATTCTTCCGGCCCGAGTTTTACCGAAAATTTACCAAAAGGTACGGATGTTAGCAGTCAGGGCGCATGACGCGCTCGGCTGTCGGGGCATCAGCAGGTCGGACTTCCGCTATGACGATCGGACCGGGGACGAATCCGGCCTGTTCTGTCTGGAGGTCAACACGCAGCCCGGAATGACCGAGACGTCGCTTGTGCCCGAACTGGCTGCCCATGCGGGCCATTCGTTCGGTGAGCTTGTACGATGGATGGTGGAGGACGCTTCGCTCGACCGCTGACCCAGAGGCAGACGCCTCGGGGCACGCGCGCTGGCGTGGCAACGGCAACGACGGGTCGCGGTCAACCGGAGCGCATGAATGCGCGCCCGGCCCCGGCATCGACCCGCCATGAGGGACGCGTCCTCGACCGCGCCGTGATCGGGGCGCGCCGCTTCTTCGTCGGAATCTCCGCCTCGCGGGTCATCACCTGTGGCGCCGGCACCTGGCTGGTCGCGGCCTTCTTCGCCGCCACCGGCATCTATGGGCTGGAGCGCGGCGGGCACATGCCGGTCGCCATCGAGACGGTGCGCGACGCCGCTGATTCGGTCGCCAATTTCGCCGGCTTCCGGATCGCCAATGTGAACCTCTCCGGCCAGAATCACGTCACCCCGGGCGAGATCCTCGCGACCGCCGGCGTGAAGCCCAATTCCACCCTGGTTTTCCTCGACGCCGAAGCGGCGCGCGAGCGGCTTGAGCAGCTGGCGTGGATCAAGCGCGCCACGGTGCAGAAGCTCTACCCCGATCGCCTCGACATCCAGATTGTCGAACGCGAGGGCTACGCCCTCTGGCAGAAGGACGGAAAAATCAACGTCATCGCCCGCGATGGGACCATCATCGCCCCGTATTCCGACGACGCGCGCTACATCCGCCTGCCCATCGTCGTCGGCGAAGGCGCGCAGAAGCATGTCGGCGACATCGTCGAAGCGCTCAGCCTGGTGCCGGGCGTGCGCGATCAGGTTCGCGCCGCGATTCGCGTCGCCGACCGGCGCTGGACGCTGAAGATGCGCAACGGCATCGACGTTCGGCTTCCCGAGCGCGACATCGGCGACGCGCTGCAGGAGCTGGCCGTGCTCGACCGCGACAAGCAACTGCTGACGCGCGACATCACCATCATCGACCTGCGCCTGCCCGACCGGGTGTCGGTGCGCCTGTCGGATGCCGCCTATGAGGCGCGTCAGGTCGAGCTGAAGGCCAAGGCCAAGACGGCCAAGAAGGAGGGCAACACATGAGCGCCCGCATTCCCTTCGAGGTCGCGCCGAAGATGCGCCCCCTCGCCCCGCGCCGCAGCGGCGTGGTGGGCGTGCTGGAAGTGGGCACCTCCAAGATTGTCTGCATGATCGCCCGGCTGAAGCCGCGCGACGCGTCGAACAGCCTGCGCCGCCGCACCCATTCGGTCGACGTGCTCGGCATCGGCCACACCAGCGCCCACGGCATCAAGGGCGGCACGGTGATCGACATGGATCGCGCCGAGCATGCCATTCGCCGGGCGGTGGATGCCGCCGAGCGCATGGCCGGCGCGCAGATCGCCTCGGTCGTGGTTTCCATGGCGGGCGGGCGGCTCGGCTCCGAGCATTTCGTGGCCGAGGTCGACCTGCCCGAGCCGGCGGTGGCGGAGGGCGACATCCGCCGCGTGCTCGACGCCGCCTCGACCTTCGCCGTCGCCGAAGGGCGCACCATTCTCCACGCCCTGCCGGTCGGCTATGCGCTCGACGGAGCGGCGGGTATCGGCGAGCCGCGCGGCATGCTGGGGCGCCGGCTCGGCGTCGACCTGCATGTCGTCACCGCCGAGGCGGCGGCGGTGCGCAACCTGCTGCTGTGCATCGAGCGTTGCCATCTCGGCGTCGAGGCCATGGTGGCCGCGCCCTATGCCGCAGCGCTGGCGACGCTGGCCGATGACGAGGCCGAGCTTGGCGTGACGCTGATCGATTTCGGCGCCGGCACGACGACCGTCGCCGTGGTGGTGCATGGCCATTGCGTGCATGTCGACAGCATCGCGATCGGCGGCCAGCACGTGACCAATGACGTCGCCCGCGGCCTGTCGACCCGCCTTGCCGATGCCGAGCGGCTGAAGAGCCTGCACGGGCGGGTGATGTCGGTGGGCGCCGACGAGCGCGAGATGCTGACGGTGCCGCCGATCGCCGACGATCATCACGATCTGCCGCGCGCCATTCCGAAATCGCACCTGCTCAAGATCATCCGCCCGCGGGTGGAGGAGATCGTCGAGCTGGTACGCGACCGTCTCGTTGCCTCGGGCCATACCGGCGGGGCCTCGCGGCGCATCGTGCTGACCGGCGGGGCAGCGCAGCTGACCGGCCATTCCGAGCTGGTCGGCCAGGTTCTGGGGGGGCAGGTGCGCATCGGTCGTCCCCTCGGTATTTCAAGGCTGCCGGAGGCGGCGCGAGGAGCGCCGTTCGCCGTCGCCACGGGACTGCTGGTCTATCCGCAGGTCGCGGGCCTGGAACATTTCGAGGCACGCCGCCGCCGCATCTCCCACGCGGGAGCCGGCGGATACTTCACGCGCGTCGGACATTGGCTGAGGGAGGCCTTCTGACGTGACCGAACAAATTAACGCCGGTAGAACCGGCATCTTTGAGAATCACCGCGATTCGAGCCCTCCGGCGTTTGGGGACACCAGCCATGACGATTAACCTCCAGGTACCTGATATCCGTGAACTGCGTCCCCGGATCACCGTCTTCGGCGTCGGTGGGGCGGGCGGCAATGCCGTCAACAACATGATCACCGCCGGCCTGACGGGCGTCGACTTCGTCGTCGCCAACACGGATGCGCAGGCGCTGACCCTCTCCAAGGCCGAGCGCATCGTGCAGATGGGCGTGGCCGTGACCGAGGGGCTTGGCGCGGGCTCGCAGCCGGAAGTCGGCCGCGCAGCCGCCGAGGAGGCGCTCGACGAGATTCGCGATCACCTCGCCGGCGCGCACATGGCGTTCATCACCGCCGGCATGGGCGGCGGCACCGGCACCGGCGCCGCGCCGGTCATCGCCCGCGCCGCGCGCGAGCTCGGCATCCTCACCGTCGGCGTCGTGACCAAGCCCTTCCATTTCGAGGGCCAGCGTCGCATGCGCATCGGCGAGATGGGCATCAACGAGCTGCAGAAGAGCGTCGACACGCTCATCATCATCCCGAACCAGAACCTGTTCCGGGTGGCGAACGAGCGCACCACCTTCGCCGACGCCTTCGCCATGGCGGACCAGGTGCTCTATTCCGGCGTGGCCTGCATCACCGACCTGATGGTGAAGGAAGGCCTCATCAACCTCGACTTCGCCGACGTCCGCGCCGTGATGCGCGAGATGGGCAAGGCGATGATGGGCACCGGCGAGGCGTCCGGCGACAAGCGCGCGCTGCACGCGGCCGAGGCGGCGATCGCCAACCCGCTGCTGGATGAGGTGTCGATGCGCGGCGCCCGCGGCCTGCTGATCTCGATCACCGGCGGCAAGGACCTGACCCTGTTCGAGGTGGACGAGGCGGCGACCCGCATCCGCGAGGAAGTCGATCCGGATGCCAACATCATCCTCGGCGCCACGTTCGACGACACGCTGGAAGGCATCATCCGCGTCTCGGTGGTCGCCACCGGCATCGACCCGGCGGTGGTTCCCGAGCAGATCCCGCACAGCCTGTCGGGTCTCGCCGACATTGGCGGGCGCCGTGTTTCCAATGCCGGCCGTGCCGCCGTGGAAGCGCGCCGCGACGCCGCGCTGCGTTCGGTCGCCTCTGCGCTCACCGACGATGCGCCGAGCTACAGCGCCGAGCAGGCCGCCTATGACCAGAGCTACGCCGCCCAGGCGCCGGCCGAGCACAGCTATGCCAGCGAGCAGGCCTATGCCCGCCAGCAGGCCCCGGCCGCCATTGACGACGTGACCATTCGCGCGATGCCGCCGAAGCAGGCGCACTATGCCGAGCCGGAGCCCGCTCCGGTGCACGAATCGCACTACGAGGACGACGCGCACGAGCCGTTCATCCCGCCGCAGGCCGAACGGGCCGCCCCGCGCATGCCGCGCGTGGAGGAGCTTCCCATGCCGGCGCAGAACCAGATCCGCGCCGCGCGCGGCGAGCCGACCGAGCACCATCATGCCGAGAAGAAGCGCATGACGCTGCTGCAGCGCCTCGCCAATGTCGGCCTCGGCCGGCACCAGGACGAGGACGAGGCGGTCGATCCGCCGGCGGAGGCGCGCCCCGTGGTGCGTCGCTCCGCCCAGCCGGAAGCGCGCCCGCTCGCCGAGCGTCGCGCGGAGGCATCCGAGTTCGCCAAGCGTCCGGCGGCGCGTCCGATGGACCCCCATGGGCGCCCCGCCGCGGCCCGTCCGTCCGAGGATGACCACCTCGATATTCCCGCCTTCCTGCGCCGTCAGGGCTGAGCGGAACCGGGGGCGGAGGCGGCGTGCCGCCTCTGTTACAGAACCGATGCTGCAGTGCACCGCCCGGGTCGTGAGACCCGGGCGTAGTTCATTGAAAATAAAGGATTATCTGATCTGCTGTGACTGCGATGCCACGGTAACAGATGGTAATCACGCGTGATTTGGTTCCGACCCCGCGCGTCGATATGTTGCCAGGCAACGAAAGGCCGTCGGCAGAGATTCGTCCCTGCTACCAGTAACGGGCGGCCATGTGTCTTGGTTTCGGGAATGGGGAGAGCGGATGGCGTATCTTGGTCCGCTCGCTGGGTCTGGGATGAATGCTGTAAGGCAGACGACCATCGGCGACGTAGTGACGCTTCAGGGCGTCGGCGTCCATTCCGGCAAGCAGGCGCGGTTGAGCATTGCTCCCGCCCAGGCTGACAGCGGCATCGTCTTCCATCGTTCCGACTCCGCCCAGTCCGTTCGCGTCAGCCGCCGCGCCGTGCGCGGCAGCGACCTCGCCACCGTGCTGCGCGATGATGCCGGCCCGGCGGTTTCCACCGTCGAGCATCTTCTGGCCTGCTTCGCCGGCCTTGGAATCGACAATGCCCATGTCGAGATCGACGGGCCGGAAGTTCCGATCCTTGACGGCAGTGCCGACCTTTTTGTGGCGGCGGTCGACGAGGCGGGAATTGTCGAGACGGCCGCTCCCCGTCGTTACCTGCGCGTGCTCAAGACCGTCCGTATCGAGACCGAGCACGGTTTCGGCGAGCTGTCGCCTTACGATGCCGGCTTCCGGCTTGAGGTCGAGATCGATTTCGCCCATGCCGCGATCGGCCGTCAGCGCTATGCCGCGACGCTCTCGCCGGATGTCTTCCGCAAGGAACTGGCCCCGGCCCGCACCTTCGGCTTCGTGGCCGATGTGGAGCGCCTCTGGCAGGCAGGCTATGCGCTCGGCGCCTCGCTCGACAACACGATCTGCCTTGGCGACGATGGCATCGTGAACACGACCGGCCTTCGCTTTGCCGACGAATTCGTGCGCCACAAGGCGCTGGACGCGGTGGGCGACCTCGCGATCGGCGGCCTGCCCATGATGGCGCGCTATCGTTCCTACAAGGGCGGCCACAAGCTCAATTTCGCCGTGGTCGATGCCCTTCTTTCCGATCGTTCGGCCTTCGAGTTCGTCGAAGCCAAGGTGCCGGCGCGCCGCAGCGTGCGCAGCAATGCCGGCATCGTCACGGTGGCGGTTCCGGCCTACGCGCCGGAATTCTGAACGCGAGCCGTCCCTTTGGGCGGCGCGGGCACGCCGGGCCTGTTTTCACAGCGCAGATCGTCCCTCAACCGTCCCCTCGCCATAATCCGGTCGGAAAGCCGCTTTAGCGCAGCAGGGGCGGCCTTGGGCCGGTGAGCGACCAGATCGGGATCGAGTACGTGACGCGTCTTCTCAATCAAGTCCGTTCCGGCCGGCACGTTCGTTCCGGCAGGCTCGTCGAGGCTCCGCTTCGTCGATCGCGCGCAACGGCGTCGACCTCCCTTCCCCTGCGCCTCGCCATGCTGGTGATGCTTGGCGCCTCGCTGGGCGGCTGCGCCAATCTCTTCGACACCGACAAGGAAGAGAAGATCTACCCGGACGTTCCGGCGGAGCAGCGCTACAATGAGGGGCTGACCCTCATGCAGAAGGAAGACTATGCCGAGGCGATCAAGCGCTTCGAGGATGTCGACCGGCAGCACCCCTATTCGGACTGGGCGCGCAAGTCGATGCTCATGATCGCCTATATCAATTACAACCAGGGTCGTTACGAAGAGAGCATCGGTGCCGCCAAGCGCTACCTCACCCTGCATCCCGGCTCGGCGGACGCCGCCTATGCGCAATATCTGATCGCCTCCTCCTATTTCGACCAGATCCCCGACATCTCGCGCGACCAGCAGCGCACGCAGCGCGCCATGGATGCGCTGGAAGAGGTGGTGCGCAAATATCCCGATACGGAATATGCCGTCAGCGCCAAGAGGAAGCTCGAGGTCGCCCGCGACCAGCTGGCCGGCAAGGAAATGATGATCGGGCGATATTATCTCGAGCAGCGCAATTATGCCGGCGCGATCAACCGCTTCAAGGTGGTGGTGACTCGCTACCAGACGACGCGCCATGTGGAAGAGGCGCTCTATCGGCTCACCGAGGCCTATATGGCACTGGGCATCATGAGCGAGGCGCAGACCTCGGCCGCCGTGCTCGGCTACAATTTCCCCGACAGTTCCTGGTACAAGGACGCGTTCAAGCTGGTCGAGTCGCGCGGCGTGAGCCCCAAGCTCAACGAGCAGTCCTGGATCGCAAAGGCGTTCAAGGGCCTGGGACTCGGCTGAAGGGCGGGCCCCGGCGGCTCGCCGATTTAGGCGAACAGAATAAGAACATGGGTGCGCATCGCGTCCCGGCCTGCTAGACTGTGGTTGTCCCTGCGGGGTTTGTCACGCAAGGCTTGTCACGCGACGCTGGCCGCATCCGGCGGGGCAGGAATTGCCATCGCTGTTCGTCTGGAGCATTTTCGAGCGAGGCTGAAGCCGGCTCGCATGAAGGAAATGGCTGAAGCCACGTCACGGGAGCCTGTTCGGTGAACCGGATATCCCTGAAGGGGTTCTAGAGGGTAAAGGGACGGCCCGAGCGGAATCGCCCGGCGATTCGCGCGGGCCGAATCACCCTTCGCACTCGTCTTGTTTCTCGCCCTGTCTCGCGTCCTGCGCGGATACGTTCTGGAGCGTCACGCATGCTGGCCGCCCTGTCGATCAGGGATATCGTCCTCATCGAGCGGCTCGATCTTTCCTTCCTGCCCGGCCTCACCGTGCTGACCGGCGAGACCGGTGCCGGCAAGTCGATCCTGCTCGATGCCTTCACCCTCGCGCTCGGCGGGCGCGGCGACGGTTCGCTGGTGCGCCAGGGCATGGCGCAGGGGCAGGTGACGGCCGAATTCGACCTGCCGCCGGATCATGGCGTGCGTGCGCTGCTGGCCGAGGCCGGCATCGATGATGATGGCGCGCTGGTGCTGCGCCGCGTGCAGCATGCGGATGGGCGCACGCGCGCCTTCGTCAATGACCAGTCGGTGAGCGCGCAGATGCTGCGCACGCTGGGCCGGCGCCTCGTCGAGATCCACGGGCAGCATGACGACCGCGCGCTGGTCGATCCCGCCTCGCATCGCGCGCTGCTGGACGCCTATGGCGGGCTCGCTGGCCTTGCCGAGGAGGTGGGCGTGCTGTGGCGTCGCTGGCGCGCGACGCGCTCCGAGGCGCTCGCGGAAAAGGCGCGGCTCGATGAGGCGGCAAAGGAAGCGGACTTCATCCGTCACGCGGTGGACGAATTGACCAAGCTCGGCGCCGAGCCGGGCGAGGAGGCGCGGCTTGCGACCCGCCGCGCCGAGATGATGCGCTTCGAGAAGATCGCCACCGATCTCGCGGATGCGCAGGATGCCGTGGGCGGCAATCATTCACCGGTCCCCGGCCTTGCCGCCGCCGTTCGCCGGCTGGAGCGCCGGGCGGGCGAGGTGGAGGCGCTGGTGCGCCCGGCGGTGGAGGCGATCGACGCGGCGCTGAACGCGCTGGAACTGGCGCGGGGCTATCTCGACGAGGCCCTGCGCGCGGCGGATTTTGACCCGCGCGAATTGGAGCGCATCGAGGAGCGGCTGTTCGGCCTGCGCGCCGCCGGCCGCAAATATGCCTGCACGGTCGACAACCTGCCGGCGGTGGCGGCGCGTTTCGCCGGCAAGCTCGAGGCGCTCGACCATGGCGCGGAAACACTGCGGGTGCTGGAAGCGCAGGCGGTGGAGGCCGAGGCGGCCTATCGCCGTGCGGCCCGCGACCTTTCCGAGCGGCGCCACGCGGCAGCTGCCGCGCTCGACGCGGCGGTGAATGAGGAACTGCCGCCGCTGAAGCTGGAGCGCGCCCGCTTCATCACCGATGTGCAGTCCGACGAGGCGGAGACACAGGCCGACGGGTTCGACCGCATTGAATTCTGGGTGCGCACCAATCCCGGCACCCGCGCCGGCCCGATGATGAAGGTGGCGTCCGGCGGCGAACTCGCGCGCTTCCTGCTGGCGCTGAAAGTGGTGCTGGCGGACAAGGGCTCGGCGCCAACCCTGGTATTCGACGAAATCGACACCGGCGTCGGCGGCGCGGTGGCGGATGCGATCGGCGCGCGCCTCGCCCGGCTGGGCCGGCGGGTGCAGGTGGTGGCGGTGACGCACGCTCCGCAGGTGGCGGCGCGTGCGGGCAATCATTTCCGCATCGCCAAGGAGATGGTGGCCGAGCATGACCGGGTGGCGACGCGCGTCGCCCCTCTCGCCGCGGCGCACCGCCGCGAGGAGATCGCCCGCATGCTGTCCGGCGCGGAGATCACCGCCGAGGCGCGAGCTGCCGCCGACCGGTTGCTAAAAGGTGCGGCGGGCAGCGAGATATAGATCCATGGCGGATTATCACGATAAAATCAATCTCATCGCAGACGATCTATTATTGATAGATCCTCATGCCCATAAAAGTGATGCTGTATCTGCGTTGTCGAAACTGGCTGAGCGCACGATAAATCATCTATACGAGTATATTCATTATCCTATTATAAATCTTAATATAGAAGAAAAAAGAAACGCGCTGAAAAATGTATCAAAGGGCATAATTTCTCATGCTGCTCCACTCATTAGAAAAACAAATGCCTTAGTGCGACAGGCGGACAGATTTTATTACGAAGAAGATAGGCCGATTTTTACGGATGCCGAATATGATTTTCTGAGGCGAATTCTTAACGAGCTGGTGCGCCGCAGGCATGAATTGCTGGCATTAGCACCGCAGCTTTATAAGACGGGCTCGGAAAGTTCAGATAAATTCGCCAAGGTCCGCCACAAGGTGCCGATGCTCTCGCTCGGCAATGCCTTTGCCGACGAAGAGGTGGATGAGTTCGTCGCCCGCGTTCGCCGCTTTCTCGGGCTCACCGCGGACGCCAATCTCGTCTTCACCGCCGAGCCGAAGATTGATGGCCTGTCCTGCTCGCTGCGCTATGAGCGCGGGCAGCTGGTGCAGGCGGCGACGCGCGGCGATGGCTTCGAGGGCGAGGACGTTACCGCCAATGTGCGCACGATCGCCGAGATACCGAGCCGGCTAAATGGCGAGGATGTCCCCGACATTTTCGAGGTGCGCGGCGAGGTCTATATGGGCCATGGCGATTTCGCCGCGCTCAATGAACGCCAGCGCGAGGCCGGCCGGCCGCTCTTCGCCAATCCGCGCAACGCGGCGGCCGGCAGCCTGCGCCAGCTCGATTCACGCATCACCGCCAGCCGGCCGCTGCGCTTCTTCGCCTATGCCTGGGGCGCGGTGAGCGAGGATGGCAGGGAGGGCGCGGGACTGCCGGCGGATACGCAGTTCGGCGTGATCGAGGCCTTCGCGCGCTGGGGCCTGCCGACCAACCCGCTCACCGTGCTGTGCGATTCCCCCGCGCAGATGCTGGCGCATTACCACCGCATCGGCGACGGCCGCGCGGGGCTCGGCTACGATATTGACGGCGTGGTCTACAAGGTGAACAGCCTCGCTTTGCAGGGAGAGCTCGGCTTCATTGCCCGCTCCCCGCGCTGGGCCATCGCGCACAAGTTTCCGGCCGAGCGCGCCATCACCCAGCTGGAGCGCATCGAGATCCAGGTCGGGCGCACCGGCGCGCTGACCCCGGTCGCCAAGCTCACCCCGATCACGGTGGGCGGCGTGGTGGTCTCCAATGCGTCGCTGCACAATGAGGATTATATCCGTGGTATCGGCGGCGATGGCGCGGCGATCCGCGGAGCGGCGGGCGATACGCCCATCGACATTCGCGAGGGCGACTGGGTGACCATCCAGCGCGCCGGCGACGTCATCCCGCAGGTGGTGGATGTGGTGCTGGAGCGTCGCCCGCGCGATGCCGTGCCCTATGTCTTCCCCACCGTCTGCCCCGCCTGCGGCTCGCATGCGGTGCGCGAGGAGGGGGAATCGGTGCGCCGCTGCACCGGCGGGCTGATCTGCCCGGCGCAGGCCGTTGAGCGCATTCGCCATTTCGTGGCGCGCGATGCCTTCGACATCGAGGGGCTGGGCGACGAGAACGTGCAGACGCTGTTCGAGGCGGGCCTGCTGCGCACGCCGGCCGATATCTTCCGCCTGCACCGGCGCGGCGAGGAGGTGCGCAAGGCCTTCCTCGCCCAGCGGGAGGAACGCGCCCGCCAGCGCGAGCTGGAGACCGGGCAGGCGCGCAAGAAGGTGCTGACGGAGGAGGAGCGCCAGTTCCTCGGCGTCGACAAGCTGTTCGCCTCCATCGACCTGCGGCGCGAGGTGACGCTGGCCCGCTTCATCTATGCGCTCGGCATCCGCCATGTCGGCGAGGTCACGGCCAAGGCGCTCGCCCGCACCTATCGCACGATCGAGGCGGTGCGCGCGGCGCTGGAGGCGGCTTCGCCAGGGCGGCCGGGCGAGGCGTGGACGCGGCTGCTCTCGGTGCCCTCGGTCGGCCAGGTAAGGGCGGAGGCTCTCGCGCGCGCCACGGACGAGATCGATCCGGCGGCGGAACCGGCGGCGGCCCTGCGCGACCTGTTCGCTCGCGCCAAGCTCGATGCACGCCAGCGCGTGGCGGTGCGCGCGGCCTATGGCGCGGAAGGGGAGGCGCTTGCCGCGCTCGACGCCGCCCGCCGGCAGATGCCCGGCGAGGCGTTTCTCGCGCTTGCCGGGGTGCCCGATGTCGGGGAGGTGGCGGCGACATCGCTGTGCGAATTCTATGTCGAGGCGCATAATCGCGCGCTGCTCGACGAACTTCTCGCCGAGGTGACGGTGACGCCTGCCGATCAGCCGGCCGTCGCCTCGGGCGGGGCGGTGGCCGGCAAGACGGTGGTGTTCACCGGGGCGCTGGAGAAAATGACCCGGGACGGGGCCAAGGCGATGGCCGAGCGCCTCGGTGCCAAGGTCGCCGGCTCGGTCTCGAAGAAGACCGACTATGTCGTGGCCGGGGCCGACGCCGGCTCCAAGCTCGCCAAGGCGCGCGACCTCGGCGTTGCGGTGCTGACCGAAGACGAGTGGCTGGCGCTGGCGGGAGAGGCCTGAAGGTGCCCGCCATGCCCATCCATCGATGCGATCCCCCCATACCCCGGAGCTGACCGTGGCCAAGACCGCTCTTCTCCTCATCGACATTCAGAACGATTATTTCCCCGAGGGCAAATTTCCGCTCGCCGGCATCGAGGCGGCGGCCGTTCAGGCGGCGCGTCTGCTCGCCATCGCCCGCGACAAGGGACTTGCCGTCGTGCATGTGCGCCACGAGGCGCCGGAGGCGGACGCCGGCTTCTTCGGCAACGGGACGGAGGGCGCGCGGATCCATCCGCTGGTGGCGCCCCGCGAGGGCGAACCGGTCATCGTGAAGCAGAAGGTCAATTCCTTCCTCAACACCGATCTGGATGACGTGCTGAAGCGCGAGGGCGTGAGCGACCTGGTGATTGTCGGGGCGATGAGCCACATGTGCGTCGATGCGGCGACCCGCGCCGCGCTCGATCTGGGCTATGGCGCGACCGTGGTGCAGGACGCGACGGCGACGCGCGACCTGTCCTTCGCCGGCGCGGATGTTCCGGCGGCGCAGGTGCAGACCGCCATGCTGGCGGCGCTGGCCTTTGCCGGCGCCGACATTGTCCCGGCCACGCAGGTGGCGTCGGACTGGTCCGCCTGACGCATCGCGATTCGCCGGAAAGCGGTCATACTTCCGGCAGGACGCGAGGGGCGTCGCGGCGCTCGGGGGTGGCTGAGAAAAGGGAAAGGCCCTTTCGCGATCCATGTCCGCGAAAGGGCCTTTATTTGTTAATCCCGCGGATATCGAAACCGGGCGATCGTCGGATCGCCGCGCGGATCGCCGGAGAGCGGCGGCCACGCCAGACGCCACACCGCGCCGTTCATGCCGGGTGGAGCGAGCGTGTGGTCGCGGTCAGATGCGACCCGTCAGCATCATGACGATCAGCACGACCAGAAGAATGGTGACGATACCGCTCGGGCCATAGCCCCAGCTGCGGCTGTAGCCCCAGTTCGGCAGGGCGCCAACAAGTATCAGAATGAGAATGATAAGTAGAATTGTCATCATGACCGCGTCTCCAACTGCTCATCGAGCCTGATCGAGGCAGTAACGCGGCACGCGCGGAAAAGGTTCCATGGAACCATCGGCTCGCGTCATTGCGTCGGCCGATCGTCGCCGGTCATCCAGCCCGTGACACTCCCGCGCGGGAGCGGTCCGCTCCCGTGCGGGATGAGGTCGGCGCGAGGCAATGCCCGCTGGGGCTCAGAGCGGGGCGGTGGCGGCGGTCAGCCAGGCGCGGGTCGCCTCGTCCACGCGCGGGGCGATCTTGGCGAAGACGTCGGCATGGTAGGCGTCCAGCCAGTCACGTTCCTCGCCGGTCAGCAAGGCGAGGTCGATGGCCCGGCGGTCGAACGGGGCGAAGGTGAGCGTCTCGAAGGCCAGCAGCGGCTTCTCCGCGCCGTCGGGCTCGGGGCCCTCGACGACGACCTCCAGATTTTCCAGCCGGACGCCGAACGAGCCCGGCTTGTAGAAGCCGGGCTCGTTCGAGAGCACCATGCCGCGCACCAGCGGCACGGTGCCGACCTTGGAGATGCGCGCGGGGCCCTCGTGGACCGAGAGATAGGCGCCGACGCCATGGCCGGTGCCGTGATCGAAATCGAGCCCAGCCTGCCACAGGAACTGCCGCGCGAAGGGATCGAGCTGCGCGCCCGAGGTGCCGGCCGGGAAGATGGCGCGGGCAATGGCCATGTGGCCCTTCAGCACCCGGGTGAACCGGTCGCGCATTTCCGCGCTCGGCGTGCCGACGGCAATGGTGCGCGTCACATCGGTGGTGCCGTCGACATATTGCGCGCCGGAATCGATGAGGAACAGCTCATTGAGCCCGATGCGCCGGTTGGTCGCCGTGCTGACGCGGTAATGCGGCAAGGCGGCATTCGGTCCGGCGCCGGCGATGGTGGGGAAGGCAACGTCCTTCAGCGCACCGGTGTCGCGGCGGAAGGTCTCCAGCGCGCAGACGGCATCGATCTCGGTAAGCTGGCCCTTGGGTACCTCGGCGTCGAACCAGGCGAGGAAGCGTGCGAGCACGGCGCCGTCGCGCAGATGCGCCGCGCGCATGCCGGCGAGTTCCGCCGCGTTCTTGGCCGCCTGCATCAACGCGATGGGGCTCTGCCCGCTGGAAACCTTGCCGCCGGCGGCCTCGATGCGCGCGGCGAGCAAGGACGGTGCTGTCGCCTGATCAAGGCGGATGGCCGTGCCGCCGGCGGCGAGACGCTCGACCGCCCGCTCCAGCAGCATCGGTTCGAGAATTTCGGCATGGCGGGCCAGCGCGTCGCGCGTGGCATTGGAGAGCTTGCGCCCGTCGACGAACAGCATCGGCCGTTCGTCTCGGCGCAGGATCGCCCAGGACAGCGGCAGCGGGGTGAAGCGGACGTCGCCGCCGCGGATGTTGAAGGTCCAGGCCACGGCGTGCGGATCGGAGAGCACCAGCGCGTCGAGCTTCTGCTCGGCCAGCGCGGCGCTGACGCGGGCGAGTTTCTCGTCCACGCCCTCGCCGGCCAGCGCGGGGTCGCGCAGCGTGACGGGCGCCACCGGCACCGCGGGGCGATCGCTCCAGATGGCGTCGACCGGGTTGCCGTCCACCGCCACCAGCGCCCCGTCCACCGTGGCGACCGCACGGCGCAGCTTTTCCAGCCCGTCGACGGTGATCAGCCAGGGGTCGTAGCCGAAATGCGAGCCGGCCGGCAGGTTCTGCTCCAGCCAGCGTTCCGGCGTGGTCCGCGCGAGCGGCACGACGTTGAAGGATGCCGTGTCGACCTGATCGGCGGCCTGCAGCGTGTAGCGCCCGTCCACCACGATGGCGGCCTTCTCGCGCAGCACGAGCGCGACGCCAGCCGAGCCGGTGAAGCCGGTCAGCCAGGCCAGCCGCTCGTCGCAGGGCGGCACATATTCATTCTGGTGCGCGTCCGCGCGGGGAATGATGAACCCGTCCAGCCCGCGCCGCTCCATTTCGGCGCGCAGGCGGGCCAGGCGCTCGGTACCGAGGCCGGGAGCGGCGGAATCGGCAAAGGACTGGAACTTCGCTTCGAACGTGGTCTCGGACATGTCGGCACTCGCGCAGCGCGCCCGCGATGGCGCGCATGGGTACAATAGCGTGCCGCAATGGCACGCGC
This sequence comes from Ancylobacter tetraedralis, assembly GCF_014195655.1. GTDB lineage: Bacteria > Pseudomonadota > Alphaproteobacteria > Rhizobiales > Xanthobacteraceae > Ancylobacter > Ancylobacter tetraedralis. The sequence continues at coordinate 375,431 of NZ_JACICD010000005.1, read as the reverse complement.
ACAACAGGTGATCGATCAGGCGCGGGAGGCGAAGCCGCGGCCGGCGTCGACCAGCGACTTGGCGCCGAAGGCGACGAACATCAGCCCGACGAGGCGGGTGATGACGAGGCCGTGGCGCAGGAAGAAGCGCCGCACCGGCGCCAGGCCGGCCGCCCAGACGAGGAAGATGTCGGCGATGATGAAGCCGACCAGCGCCGAGGCGAGCAGCCAGGGTGCGGCGTCCCAGGACAGGCCCGAGGCATAGCTCGCGGTGAGCGCCGTGAACATGGCGACCGAAACCGGATAGGCCTTGGGGTTGGTGAGGCCGAACAGCACGCCGGTCATCAGCGGACGGCTGGCCCCCACCGGCGCGGCCGCCCCCTCGCGCGAGCGCAGCGCCTTGATGCCGAGATAGACCAGATAGAGCCCGCAGCCGAGGCCGAGCAGGTCGAACAGGGTCGGGCCCAGCTGATTGACGCCGATGATGGCGGCAAAGGCCAGCGCGGTCCAGAACAGGTCGCCGATCAGGTGTCCGCCGACAAAGCGCGCTCCCGCCGGCCGGCCCTGGGTGGCGGCCAGGGAGAACAGCGCGAGAAAAGCTGGGCCTGGTGACAGAACATAGAGCACCCCGGCAAGGGCGGTCATGACATAAAGGCCGTAGGACATGTGTGAGGACCGGCTGGACGTGACCACGAATATGCACCAGCATCGGCGCCAACCGGCACGGCGTCAATCGCTGCCAAGGTGGGGGAAGGCCTTGAACGGCGCATCGCGGAGAGGGGCCGGCCGGCTGGCGGCTGCGTGCGTGCCGGCGGTCGCAATGCTGGCGCTGGTGATCGCGCTGGTGGTGGCCCTCACCCTTTCGCCCGCAAGAGCCCAGGCGCCGAATGGCAGGGCGCCGGGCGACCCCCTGGTGCTGCGCGTGGGCACGTTTGCCGACAACCGGCCCTGGGTGTTCCGCGATGAGGAAGGCCGTCTGGTCGGCTTCGAGGTGGATCTGGTGCGGGCACTCGCGGGTGAGCTTGGCCGGCGCGCCGACTTCACCGCGATGCCGTTCAAGGATCTGCTGCCCGCGCTCGGCACCGGGAGTGTCGATCTCGTCGTCTGTTCCATTTCCGTGACACCCGAGCGCCGCGCGCGGATCGATTTCACGCAACCCTATTACGAGACGTCGCAGGCCGTCGTCGTGCTGAAGAAAGCGCGCATCCGCTCCCTTGCCGACCTTGCCGGCAAGACGGTGACGGCCACCACCGGCACCACCAACGAGCAATGGCTGCTCGACAACCGCTCGCGTTATCGGTTCGGGCCGGCGGTCATGGTCGGCGGGCTCGACGAGGGGCTTTCGCTGCTGCAGAACGGCGGGGCGGACGCCTATTTCGGCGACCTGCCGGCGCTGCTCTACAGCCTGCTGACGCGGCCCGACCTCGCCGTGGCGGTGCGCCTGCCGACCGATGATCGCTATGCCGTTGCGCTGGCGCACGGCTCCGCCCTGACGCCGCGCGTCGATGCCGCGCTCGCGACCCTGAAGCGGAACGGCACGCTCGCGGCTATCCACCATCGCTGGTTCGGCAGCGCCCCGCCGCAGGACTCCCCCGTGACGACGGAACTGCCGCGCCCGTAGAGCGTTGGCCTCGCCCGTGTTTGCCGGCGTCCGCGGCCTATCCGGAAGGCACGCAATCGTGTCCGATCCGCCCGCCTTGGGCGCCGTTTTCAGCTCGGCCTCGCCAAATGGGCATGCCGGTGCCATTTTGTTCTTCCAAGAATCGAACAAGAAGCGAAAGTCATAGTGCTGCCATGAGTGCGAGCGGGCCCTTGTCCGATCCCCGGAAACCGCCACGCGACGACGCGTTCGACATTCCGTTCGACCTGCCGGTCGGAATGCCGGGTGCGCCCTCGACCGATGTCTCGAACCCCGGAATACGCCCCGGCGGCATTGCCGCGCGGGCGCAGGCGCTGGCCAATCCCGGCCGGCCGGCGGGCGCTGGCGTCTATATCGAGGGGCTGAACCCCGAGCAGCGCGCCGCGGTGGAAGCGACGGAAGGGCCGGTGCTGGTGCTGGCGGGTGCGGGCACCGGCAAGACGCGCGTGCTCACCACCCGCATCGCCCATATCCTCTCGCTGGGTTTGGCCTGGCCCTCGCAGATCCTCGCCGTGACCTTCACCAACAAGGCGGCGCGCGAGATGAAGGAGCGCATCGGCTCCATCGTCGGTCCGGAAGTGGAAGGCATGCCGTGGCTCGGCACCTTCCACTCCATCGGCGTGCGCATGCTGCGCCGGCACGCGGAGCTGGTGGGGCTGAAGTCCGGCTTCACCATTCTCGACACCGATGACCAGATCCGGCTGCTCAAGCAACTGCTTCAGGCCGAGCAGATCGACGAGAAGCGTTGGCCGGCGCGGCTCCTGGCCAACACGATCGACGGCTGGAAGAATCGCGGCCTCTCGCCGGAGCAGGTGCCGGCCGGGGAGGGCGCCACCTTCGCGCATGGCAAGGGCGGCAAGCTCTACCGCGATTATCAGGCGCGGCTGAAGGCGCTCAACGCGGTCGATTTCGGCGACCTGCTGCTGGAGAGCATCCGCCTGCTGCGCGAGAACCCGGATGTGCTGGCGGAGTATCACAAGCGCTTCCGCTATATTCTGGTCGACGAGTACCAAGATACCAATGTCGCGCAATATCTCTGGCTGCGGCTGCTGGCACAGGGCTCGCGCAATGTCTGCTGCGTCGGCGATGACGACCAGTCGATCTATGGCTGGCGCGGCGCCGAGGTAGACAACATCCTGCGCTTCGAGAGCGATTTTCCCGGCGCGCTGGTGGTTCGGCTGGAGCGCAACTACCGCTCCACCGGCCATATTCTGGGTGCCGCCGCCCATCTCATCACCCATAACGAGGGCCGGCTCGGCAAGACGCTGTTCTCGGAAGGCGAGAGCGGCGAGAAGGTGACGGTGACGGGCGCCTGGGACAGCCAGGAAGAGGCACGCGCCATCGGCGAGGAGATCGAGGCGCTGCAGCGCGAGGGCCACGGCCTGTCGCAGGTGGCGATTCTGGTGCGCGCCTCCTTCCAGATGCGCGAGTTCGAAGACCGCTTCGTCACGCTGGGGTTCAATTACCGCGTCATTGGCGGTCCGCGCTTCTATGAGCGGGCGGAAATCCGCGATGCGCTGGCCTATCTGCGCGTCATCGCCTCGCCCTCCGACGACCTCGCCTTCGAGCGCATCGTGAACGTGCCCAAGCGGGGTCTGGGCGACGCGGCGCTGCGGCAGATCCACGACCATGCGCGCGCCGCCGGCCTGCCGCTGGTCGAGGCGGCGCGGGAACTGGTGGCCAGCGAGGAGCTGAAGCCCAAGGTGAGGCTCACGCTGCGCGATCTGGTCGGCAATTTCGATCGCTGGCGCGAGCAGATGGCGCGGCTGCCGCAGCATGAGCTGGCCGAAATCGTGCTGGATGAGAGCGGCTATACCGAGATGTGGCAGAAGGACCGCTCGGCCGAGGCGGCCGGGCGGCTGGACAACCTGAAGGAACTCGTGCGCTCGATGGAGCCGTTCGAGAACCTCATCGGCTTCCTCGAGCATATCTCGCTGGTGATGGATGCCGAGGGCGCCGCCGGCCAGGACGCCGTCAACATCATGACGCTGCATTCCTCCAAGGGGCTGGAATTCGACACCGTGTTCCTGCCTGGCTGGGAGGAGGGGGTGTTTCCCAACCAACGCGCGCTGGACGAGCAGGGTCGTGCCGGGCTGGAGGAGGAGCGCCGCCTCGCCTATGTCGGCATCACGCGCGCGCGCCGCCGGGCCAAGGTGTTCTTCGCCTCCAACCGCCGCATTCACGGGCTGTGGCAATCGGCCGTGCCCAGCCGCTTTCTCGACGAATTGTCGGAGAAGGACGTGGAGGTGACGGAATCGCGTGGTGGATCCGGCTGGGGCGGCGGGCAGGGCGGGGGCTATGCCGGCCGCTACGGCTATGGGCCGAGCCGCTTCGACGAGGCGCAGACCTTCGGCTCCTCCTATTCCACGCCCGGCTGGCAGCGCGCGCAGAACGCCACGCGGTCGAGTGCGGCAGCTTCCGGGGGGAAATCCTCCGGTGGGTTCGCCGAGCGCGGTTCGCGCTATGGCGCGAGCGATGCGGCGCGCGGACGGGTGATCGAGGGCGAACTGGTTGCCAAGTCGGGCGGGCCGCCCTCGCGCTTCGGCCGCGGCGACCGGGTGTTCCACCAGAAGTTCGGCTATGGCGACGTCGTCGCGGTGGAGGGCAACAAGCTTACCGTGCAGTTCGACAAGGCCGGCGAGAAGAAGGTGGTGGACAGCTTCGTCCAGGCGCCGTGAGCGCGGCGCGGCGGCAGCGCTGGCATTTGTCCGCGCTCTCGCTTACACACCCTCGCGTCTCAGCCGTGACGCGAGGAATGCCATGCTCGAAGGTTTGCCGCCCAATGGCGCATCGCATGTGATGCGCGTGGATGCGCCCGAGGGCGAGGCGCGGGCGATTGCCGAATTCCTCGGCGAGAGCTTCGATCCGGCCGAGGTCGCCACCTCCGCCTTCGAGATCGAGAACCGCGCCGAAGGCTCCGGCTGGGCGGTCGAGGTCTATTTCGGCGAAGAGCCGGACGAGGACATGGTGCGCGAACTGGTGGCGATCGTCTCGCCCGCCGCCGCCGCTGCTGCGGCGTTCTCCACACTCGACCGCAAGGACTGGGTTGCCGCCTCGCTGGAAGGGCTGGCGCCGGTCGCGGTCGGCCCGTTCATCGTGCATGGATCGCATGATCGTGGCGCGGTCGGCCCCAACCGCATCGGCATCGAGATCGAGGCGGCGCTGGCCTTCGGCACCGGCCATCACGGCACCACCAAGGGGTGCCTCGCCGCGATCGTCGCCTTCGGCAAGAAGCGCCGGCCGGCCCATACGCTCGACATCGGCACCGGCACCGGCGTGCTGGCCATGGCGGCGGCGCGGCTGTTCCACGAGCCGGTGGTGGCCAGCGACATCGACCGCGTGGCGGTGGCGACCGCGCGCGTCAACGCGCAGGCCAACCATGCCGCCGCGCCCATCCATTTCCTGCACGCGCCGGGGCTGAGCAATGGCGTGTTCCGCCGGCGCGGGCCCTATGACCTCGTGCTGGCCAACATCCTGCTCGCCCCGCTCAAGCTCATCGCCCGGCCGCTGGCGCGCCTCGTCGCGCCCGGCGGCACGGTGGTGCTGTCCGGGCTATTGCCCTCGCACGCCAATGCGGCGCTGGCCGCCTATCGCGCGCAGGGGCTTTACCTTGTGCGGCGGCGGACCATCGAAGGCTGGGTCACGCTGGAGCTTACCGCGGATGCGGGGCGCCCGCACCGGCGGTAAGCGTGCGGCGGTCCGGCCTGTTAGAGCAGCCGGATCGGCATGTTGACCGGGCGGCCGAGCCCATCGGGCCTCGGCAGCGCGCCATGGGCCGCCTTCATCAGGGCGAGGCGCTCCAGCACCTCGTCCGGGAAGGGCACGATCCGCCGGCTGCCGGGCTCCACATGCTGGGCGATCTGCTCGCAGGTGGCGGCGATCCAGCCCTCGCGGGCGTGGTGCAGCTCCTGGAACAGATGCATGCGCTTGTCGTCATAATTGACGAGGCGCAACGTTACCCGCACCTGATGGCCCGCGCGCAATTCGCGGTGGATGCGATGATGGGCTTCCACCGCGAAGAAGGACGCACCGGCATGCTCGGCCGCGATCGGGCCGAGGCCTACCAGAAAAATCGCCTCGTCGACCGCGCGGTCGAACAGAAGGCTGTAAAAAGCCGAACGCACGTGCCCGTTGTGATCCACCCAGTTCGGCTCGACCGTCAAGACGGACGAAACGAAGGGTGCGAAGAACACGGGTTCGAAATCGATCCCGTCCAGCATGACACCATCCCGACCGTTCTGAGCGCGGTAGCCCGCGCTGCCTTATTGACAAGCATTGTGCCGACTTTCCGTGCAGTCGTCACCTGCCTCGGTGAGCGAGCACAATTATAATCCTCGCGAATCGGCAGATTTGTGTCGGCTGGCCGGTCGCGCGCGCCGCGGCCGGGCTCGCGGCCTGCTGCGATAAGGTATATGCCGTCATCCGCGCCGGCTGGCCGCCCGGCGCGGCAAGGGGAGGACGAGATGGCGGAACGGATGGGCGAGCGCGCGCGCGAGGCGGTGGCGGATGCGGCCGTGAGGGAGGCAATCGCCAGTCTTTCCAGTCACTTCGGCGAGAGGCTGTCGATTGGCCGCGCGCTGCGCGAGCAGCATGCCAACACGATTACCTGGCTCGACAACGAGGCTCCCGACGCGGTGGTCTTCGCCGAGAGCGTGGAGGATGTTCAATTTGTCGTGCGCACCTGCGCGCGTCATGGCGTTCCGGTCATCGCCTTCGGCACCGGTTCCTCGCTGGAAGGGCAGATCAATGCCCCCGATGGCGGCATCAGCCTCGACATGTCGCGCATGAACCGCGTGCTGTCCGTGCACCCCGAGGATCTCGACTGCGTGGTGGAGCCGGGCGTCACCCGCAAGCAGCTCAACGAGCATCTGCGTGACGCCGGCCTGTTTTTCCCCATCGATCCCGGCGCGGATGCCTCGCTCGGCGGCATGGCCTCCACCCGCGCCTCCGGCACCAATGCGGTGCGCTACGGCACGATGAAGGACAATGTGGTGGCGCTGACCGCCGTGCTGGCCAATGGCGAGGTCATCACCACCGCCCGGCGCGCCAAGAAATCCGCCGCCGGCTACGACCTGACGCGGCTGTTCGTCGGCGCCGAAGGCACGCTCGGCATCATCACCAGCCTGACGCTGAAACTCTCCGGCATTCCCGAGGCGATTTCGGCCGGCGTCTGTGCCTTTCCCACCATTCGCGCGGCCTGCGACGCGGTGATCCTCACCATCCAGTCCGGCCTGCCGGTGGCGCGCATCGAACTGCTCGACGAGGTTCAGGTGCGGGCCTGCAACGCCTATTCCAAGCTCGACCTCGCGGAGAAGCCGACCCTGTTCGTCGAATTCCACGGCACGCAGGCCAGCGTGCACGAGCAGGCCGAGCGCTTCGGCGAGATCGCCACCGATTTCGGCGGCGGCCCCTTCATCTGGGAGACCCGGCCGGAGGACCGCACGAAATTGTGGCAGGCGCGGCACGATGCCTATTGGGCCTGCCTGCCGCTGAAGCCCGGCGCCAAGGCGCTGGCGACCGATGTCTGCGTGCCGCTCTCGCGCCTCGCCGATTGCGTGGACGAGACCAAGCGCGACATCGAGGAAATGGGCATGATCGCCCCGATCGTCGGCCATGTCGGCGACGGCAATTTCCACACTGTGACGCTGGTCGACATGGACGATCCGCACGACGTGGCGAAGGCCAAGGATTTCATCTCGCGCATGGTCAAGCGCTCGCTGGCGATGGGCGGCACCGCTACCGGCGAGCACGGCGTCGGCCAGGGCAAGCGCAAATACATGGAGGCCGAGCACGGTGCGGCGACGCTCGACGCCATGCGCGCCATCAAGGCCGCACTCGACCCGCTCAACATCATGAACCCGGGCAAGATCCTGCCGTGACGCCGGGCGCGCGGCGCTGTCCGCTTCGCGCGGATCGTACGGGACGGGCGCCCGGTTCGCGCCGTTAAGCCTGTGGCGAATTCCGGCTTTGCGCAGGGGCGTGAAGAATGCGAAAAATATCAACAGTCTAGCGGTAAAACGCGGCTGAGGGGCACGCTGGCCCAGCCCTTGAGGCCGGCGCGGGCGCGGTTCGATCCGGAGGAGATGCGTGCAGAACCTGCTGCTCACCATCGCGAGCGCCATCATTCTGGCGGTGGCGGCCGCGTTTGCGGCGCCCTTCGTCGTGGACTGGACGCAGTGGCGCGCCACATTCGAGGCGCAGGCCGCCCGTGCGGTGGGCGTGCCGGTGATCATTCGCGGCCCGATCGAGGCGCAGATTCTGCCGACGCCGAAATTCGTGCTGCACGATGTCAGTGTCGGCGTGGATAGCGCCGGCACCGGGCTTGCCGCGGCGGCGCTGAGCGGCCGGCTGTCGCTCGGCGCGCTGATGCGCGGGGAATTCGTCGCCGATGGGCTCACGCTGGTGCGCCCGCGCATCCGGCTCGTGGTCGACGCGACGGGCACGCTCACCCTGCCCACCGGCGCGGGGCGCCCCGCCGGGCTGACCATCGGCGACCTCACCATCGAGAATGGCACCCTCGATCTGCTCGATCGCGCAGGAGGCCGCTCGCTGCGGCTCGACGACATCGACCTCGCCGGGGAACTGGGCGGCGTGCTCGGCCCGCTGCGGCTGGAGGGCGAGGTGGCGAGCGCGGGCGTGCGGCGCAAGCTGCGCCTGTCGCTGGCGCAGGCCCAGCCCGACGGCACGACCAAGCTGCGCCTCGGGGTGCAGAGCATCGGTTCGCCCTTCACCGTCGATGCCGACGGCACGCTCGCTTTTCCGGGCGGACGGCCCGCCTTCCAGGGGCGTGCGTCCCTCTCGATGCGTGCGATGGAGGCGGCGCCCGGTGCCGCGCAGGACCCGCTGGCCGGCTGGAGCCTCGCGGGGACGGTGAACGCGACGCCGCAGGCGGTGGACGCCACCAATCTGAGCCTGTCACTGGGCAGCGGCGAGCGGCCGGTTGAGCTTTCCGGGCGCGGGCGGCTGGCGGCGGTAGGCACGCCGGACCAGCCGGCCGCCCGGCTGGAACTGTCGCTCGCGGCGCGGCAGATCGACCTCAACGCCGCGACCGGCGGCGCTTCGCCGATCGGCGTGATCGACCGCTTCGCCCAGACCATCGCCCCGCTCACCGGCCTTGCCACCAGCGGCACGCTGGATCTGGCCAGCGACACCGTGCTGCTGGGCGGCGCGGCCATGCGCGAGGTGAAGGCCGGGCTCGACTGGTCGCCCGCCGGCTGGCGCGCCCGCGCCATCGAGGCGCGGCTGCCGGGGCGCGCCAGCATAAAACTGTCCGGCCGCCTGCCGCAGGCGGCGGGCACGCCATCCAACGACGCCCTGTTCGCCGGCGACATGGTGCTCTCGGCGGAAGACCTGCCGGCCTTCATCGGCTGGGCGGCACCCGATGCCACCAGCCTTATCGCCGGCCTGCCGACGGGCGCGGCTGAGCTCAAGGGCACGGTGGCGCTCGCGGCGGATCGCATCGCGCTCGATCGCATGAACCTGCGGCTGGGCGATACCAGCCTTGCCGGCACCGCCGCCTATGTCTTCGCCTCGCCCGGCGGACGCGGGCGCATCGACGCGGCGCTCTCCACCGCCAAGGTCGACATCGACACGCTGCTGCCGCCCGCGCGCAAGCTGCTCGGCTATGGCGGTGACCGGTTCGACGTGCGGCTGAGTTTCAGCGGCACGAGCGTGCGGCTGGCCGGCATCGACGCCGCCGGCGCGGACATCATTCTCCGGAGCGACGCGGGCGGCTACGCGGTGGAGCGCCTCGCCATCGCCAATTTCGGCGGGCTCGATCTCAACGGCTCCGGCCGGCTGACGGCCACGGGCGCCAGTGCTGCCGCCGACGGGCGCTTCCAGGCGCGGCTGACCGGCGCGCGGGCGGACGGGCTGCCGGCGCTGGCTCGGGCGCTCGGCCTTGCGCCGGTCGAGGCCTTCGCGAGTTCCATGGGGGCCGACCTTGCCCCGCTCGATGTCGCGCTCGACCTTACCTCGCAGGCGGGACGCACGGCGCTCGATGCCAAGGGCCGGCTGGGCGTGCTCAGCGGCACGGCGCAGCTCGGCTTCGGCGCCGGTCGGCCCATGGAGGGTACGCTCGCGCTCGACATGAGCGACGGCTCCGCCGTGCTCTCGACCCTCGGCGTGCCGGGGTTGCGCGCGGGGCTGGGCCCGGCCCGCGCGACGCTCGCGCTCGGCTCTGAACTCGACGGCACGCTGAGTGTCGCCGGCGCCACGCTCACGGCGCGCGGCAAGCTGGACTTCGAGGCGGACGCGCGCGCGCGCCCCAATCTCGCGCTCGCGCTGGCGGATGCCGATCTCGTCCAGCTGTTTTCCACCTTCCCGGCCGGCACCGTCGCGGCGCTGCCGGCGAGCCTGTCCGGCACGCTGACCCGCGAGGGCAATGGCTGGCAGCTGGCCGGGCTCGACGGTTCGCTCGCCGGCCAGAAGATCGCGGGCCGCGCCACCTATCTTCCGGGCGAGACGCTGCCCGTGGAGGCCGATCTCTCGCTCGACACGTGGAGCCTGCCGGCCGCGCTCGGCCTTGCGGTCGGGCCTGTTACGGGGCCTGTCGCGGGCGCCGGGAGCGGCTGGCCGGATGCGCGCTTCGGCACGCCCGCGCTCGGCGGGCTGGCCGCGCGGGTGAAGCTGAACCTGCGCCGGCTCGAACTGCCGGCCGGTCTCGCGCTGGATGGCGCGCGCCTGCAGGCGCGGCTCACCGGCACCGGGGTGGCTGTGGAGGAACTCACCGGCGCGCTGGCGGGCGGGCGCTTCTCCGGGCGCTTCGATCTCACCCGGCGCGCGGGCGAGGCCGTGCAGTTCGACGGCCACCTCGCGCTCTCGGATGCCGATAGCGCGCTGCTGCTGCAGGCGGCGGACGTGACACGCCCCGCCGTGCGCGGCCGGGTGACGCTGGCGCTGGACCTCACCGGCAGCGGGCGCTCGCCCCGCGCCATCGCCGCCGCCCTGCAGGGGCAGGGCAGCCTCGTCGTCGACGGGCTGGAAATCGCCTATGCCGATCCGCGCGCGCTGCAATATGTGATGCTGGCCACCGAGCGCGGCCTGCCGCCGGATCAGGCGCGCACGGTTCAGCTGCTCAATGAAGGGCTGTCGCGCGGCCCGCTCAAGCTCGATCGGCTGGAAAGCGCGCTCAGCGTGGTCGGCGGCGTCGCCCGAACCGCCACGGCGCGGGCGAGCGTTGGCGCGCAGCGCTTCACCTTTACCGGTTCGCTGGACATTCCCGCGCTCTCCTTCGAGACCACGCTGGAAATCGAGGATGCCGCGGCGGCCGGGCAGGGCTCGGCACCCGGCGCGGCCACGGGGGCGCCGCCGTCGGCCGGCGTGCAGTGGCGCGGGCCGATCGCCGCGCCCGAGCGCCGCTTCGACATCACGCCGCTCATCGCCGCCATCAACATGCGGGCACTGGAGCGCGAGACCAAGCGGCTGGAATCGGAATATGGCCGCACGCCGCTGACCGAGGCCGGCCATGCCACGGACGAGGCGCCCGCGCCCTCCGCCGCTCCGCAGCCGCAGCAACTGCCGGCTCGCCCGGCGGTGCAACCGCCGAAGGCTTTTGCCGCGCCGCCGCAGCAGCGCCCGGCGACGATCCGGCCGGTGCCGCCCGCCGCGCCGTCGCTGCCCTTCCCGATGCAGCCGGGCACGGATGCCCCTTTGCTGGCCCCGCCGCTCGCCCCGCCGATCGACATTCCGCCCGATCCGCTGCGCAATCCGGTGGCGGTTCCGCCGATGGCGCCGTGAGGGCGCGGGCTGCCTGAGCCGGCTCAGGCGGTGACGAAATCGCTCGCCGCATAGCCTTGCAGGTAGAGCAGGGCGGTCAGGTCGGCATGGTCGATGCGCACCTGCGCGCTGGCGGCGACCGCAGGCTTGGCATGATAGGCGACCCCGAGCCCGGCCTCGCCGATCATGGCGAGATCATTGGCGCCGTCGCCGACCGCCAGCGTGTCCTCCTGCGCGAGGCCCAGCGCGGCGCGCGCCTCGATCAGCGTGGCGAGCTTGGCCTCGCGGCCGAGAATCGGCTCTTCCACCAGCCCGGCGAAATGTTCTCCATCCGTCACCAGCACATTCGCCCGGTGGGCATGGAAGCCGACCATGGCCGCCACGCGCTCGGTGAACAGGGTGAAGCCGCCGGAGACGAGCAATGTGCGCGCGCCATTGGCACGCATGGTGCCCACCAGTTCGCGCCCGCCCGGCGTGAGGCGGATGCGCTGGGCGATCACCTCGTCCACCACGCCGAGCGGCAGCCCCTTGAGCAGCGCCACGCGCTCGCGCAGCGCCGGCTCGAAGGCGATCTCGCCGCGCATGGCGCGCTCGGTGATGGCCGAGACATGCGCCTTCATGCCGGCGAAATCGGCCAGTTCGTCGATGCATTCCTGGCCGATCATGGTGGAATCCATATCGGCGAGGAACAGCTTCTTGCGCCGTCCGACGATGGGAAGCAGGGCGACGTCGACCGGCGCGCCGGCCAGTGCCGCGCGCAACGCCTCGATGTCGCCGGCGCCGGAAAAGCCGATCTCGGCGGCGATACCGGGGTTGAGCCGGCGCGCCGCCGCCGGCCGGGGCAGCGCGGCGCGGGCGGCTTCGACCAGCGCGTCATCGATGACGGGGGCAAGCGGATTGGCGATCAGGACGGCGACATGCGAGGGAGCGTCGGACATCGGGAAGCAGCGTCTCGGGGCAATGGCGGGGGCGCGTGGGGCGGAAACGGGGCGGAAATCCTTGCCGTGACGGCGGCGGCGGGCAAGAAGGGGCGAGAGGACCATCAGGCGACGCGGAGAGCGGAGTTGACGACCAGACCCTTGCGCCCGCGCGCGGTGCTTATCGCAGGGCCGACCGCGAGCGGCAAGTCGGCGCTCGCCCTGGCGCTGGCCGAGCGCACGGGCGGCGTCGTCATCAATGCCGATTCGATGCAGGTCTATCGCGACCTGCGCGTGCTCACCGCCCGGCCGAGCGCCGAGGAAGAGGCGCGGGCTCCCCATCGTCTCTACGGCCATGTCGACGGGGCGCAGGACTATTCCGCCGCGCACTGGCTGGAGGATGCGGCGGCGGTGCTTGCCGAGACCGAGGCGGAGGGGCGCCTGTCCATCGTCATCGGCGGCACCGGGCTGTATTTCAAGGCGTTGACGCTGGGTCTCTCGCCCATGCCCTCCATCCCGCCGGAGGTGCGCGCCCGGGTGCGCGCGCTGGACGAGACCGCGCCCGAACTGCACGCCCGGCTCCGCGCGATCGATCCCGAAACGGCCGCGCGGCTGCGCCCCTCCGACACGCAGCGGCTGATGCGGGCGATCGAGGTATTCGAGGCGACCGGCCGCCCGCTGGCAAGTTGGCAGGCCGAACCGGCCGGCCCGCCGGTGCTGCCGGGCGAGGAGACGGTGCGCATCTTCCTCGCCACTGACCGCGCGGCCCTGCGCGCCCGCATCGCGGCGCGTTTCCACACGATGATGGACATGGGCGCGCTGGAGGAGGCGAAAGCCCTGCTGGCGCGCGGCTTGCCGGCCGACCGCACCATTCTCAAGGCCCACGGCATGCCGTGGTTCGCGCGCCATCTCGCAGGCGAGATCACGCGGGAGGAGGCGATCGAAGGCGGCATCGCCGATACGCGGCATTACGCCAAGCGGCAGGACACCTGGTTCCGCCACCAGCTGGAGGGGTGGAGCGCGCTGCCGAAGGAGGCGGCCGAGGATCTGCTGCGCAACGCGATCCCCGCCGGCTGATCGGTCACAGGCCGAGATCCGACAGGCTCGGATGGTCCGCCGGCCGCGCGCCGGCCCGGTCCCAGTGAAACTTGCGGTCGGCTGGCTGGATCGGCAGGTCGTTGATGCAGGCATAGCGGCGCTGCATCAGGCCGTTCCCGGCGAACTCCCAGTTCTCATTGCCATAGGAGCGGAACCAGTTGCCGGAATCGTCGTGCCATTCATAGGCGAAGCGCACGCCGATGCGGTTCTCCGTAAAGGCCCAGAGTTCCTTGATCAGCCGGTAGTCGAGTTCTCTCGCCCATTTGCGTGTGAGAAAGGCGACGATCGCCTCGCGCCCGGTGACGAACTCCGCCCGGTTCCGCCATTGGCTGTCGGGGGTGTAGGCGAGCGAGACACGCTCGGGGTTGCAGGAGTTCCAGCCATCCTCTGCGCCGCGCACCTTCTGGATCGCGGTCTCCTGTGTGAAAGGCGGGAAAGGTGGGCGGGATTCGGCCATGATGCGCCTCCGGAATGCGGCGCTTGGTTGTCAGGCCCGTGCCGGGCGCCGTACCGGCAGGGGACGCCACTTTAGGACAATCGCGCTCGCCACCGTTACAACAACGCCCGTTCCGAAGACCCACCAGGCCGGGCTGATCGCATAGTCGAAGGCGAGATTGGCGGCGAGCACCCGTGCCGGATCGATGCCGGTCGCGGCGGCATACCAGCCCGCCTCCATCAGCGCCGTCAGAACGCCCGAGAGCGCCGCCAGCGCGAGGAGATTGAGGGGGCCGGTGCCGCGCCCATAGTGCTGCAGCACCCGCCAGCCCATCAGCCAGACGAACAGGCCGGCCATCAGCGTCGGCTCGGTGACGTCGAGCTTCTGCTGCATGAAGAAGTGCAGCAATCCGAGCGCTGTGGCGGGATAGACCAGCTTGTGCAGCCGGTTCCAGCGCTCGGCGCCGAGGCGCTGGAGCGCCCCATCCCACGAGGTCGCCGCCAGCACCGCGAAGGCGAGGAGCGCGACGAAGCCGATGGTGAGGTAGATGCGCAGCGCGATCTCGCGCGCCGCGGTGCCGAGATTGCCGGTATCGATGAGATAGAACGTGAAGTGGATGGCGATGAGCAGGGCGGCGCCGAGCCCCAGCGTGCGCCGGACGGCCAGCAGCTTGGGCCAGTTGAACAGGCGGCGCGCCGGCGTCACCGCCAGCGAGACCAGCAGCAGGCGGATCGACCAGTCTCCGATGAAGCGGATCACCTCGACCAGCGGCCGCGCGCCGAGCGCCGGCTCGCCGCTGCCCAATCCGGGCGCGTTGCCCAGCCCCGGCGGGACACCGAACGGGCTCGGCGGCGTGAAGCCGCCGCTCAGCGCCCGGACCAGCAGCAAGGCGAGCGGCAGCAGGACGACGAGAAGCGCGCCGATCTTCTCGACGCTGAGCTTGCCGGAATTCTCTCGCAGCAGGGGCATGGCGGACCGGGGGCAATCCGTTGGAGGAACGTCACCGGTCTATACGGCCGCAGGCGCGGCGATATTTCAACGCGCCGCCACACATTGGCGTGAGGCCGTGCAAAGGCGAAACATGCCAGGCGGCGGCGCGCGGTCCTCCCGAGGGATGACCGGGTTCACGGCTCGAAGATGCGCGTCACATGGCCCATCTTGCGGCCGGGGCGGGCCTCGGCCTTGCCATAGAGGTGCAGATGCGCGCCCGGCTCGGCCAGGATCTCGTGCCAGCTATCGGCTTCATTGCCGATGAGATTGGTCATCTCCACCCGCCCGAGCCGTTCGACGGCGCCGAGCGGCCAGCCGGCGATGGCCCGCACATGCTGCTCGAACTGGCTCGTCACCGCACCGTCCAGTGTCCAGTGGCCGGAATTGTGCACACGCGGGGCGATCTCGTTGACGATGACACCCTGCGCGCCGTCCTCCACCACGAGGAACATTTCCACCGCGAACACGCCGACATAGCCGAGCGCCTCGCCGATGCGCCGCGCGATCTCGGCCGACACCGCCTCGACCGCCGGCGTCACATCCGCGGGCACGGTGGAGCGGTAGAGAATGTGGTGGCGGTGCTCGTTCTCCGTCACTTCATAGGCCTTGAACCGGCCGTCCTCGCTGCGCGCGGCGACCACCGAGACCTCGCGTTCGAATGGCACGAAGCCTTCCAGGATCGCCGGGTGGCGCCCGATGGCTTTGAACGCGGCAGCGGCATCGTCGCCCTCGCGGATGATGACCTGGCCCTTGCCGTCATAGCCGAAGCGGCGCGTCTTCAGCACTGCCGGACGGCCGATCTCGGCCAGCGCGGCCTCGAGCCCGGCATCGTCGTTCACTTCCGCGAAGGGCGCCGTCTCGATGCCGAGGCGGGAGACGAAGGTCTTCTCGTCCAGCCGGTCCTGGGTGATGCCGAGCGCGCGCGCGCCGGGATGCACGGGCACGATGGCGCTCAAGAAAGTGGCGGTGTCGACCGGCACATTCTCGAATTCATAGGTGACGACGTCGACCGAAGTCGCGAAGGCGCTCAGCGCGTCGAGATCGTCATAGGCCGCCTGCGTGTGGGCGCTTGCCACATCGAAGGCCGGGCTGCCGGCCTCGGGCGCATAGATATGAGCCTTGAGCCCGAGCGGGGCGGCGGCGAGCGCGATCATGCGGGCGAGCTGCCCGCCGCCGAGAATGCCGATCGTGTCGCCAGGCTTCAGTATACGGGGCGCGCTCATTCCGGCCGCTCCGCCACGGCGGCGGTGCGGGCCGCCCGCCAGGCGCTCAGCCGCTCGGCCAGGCCCGCGTCGGCGAGCGCGAGCACGGCGGCGGCGATGAGGCCGGCATTGATGGCGCCGGCCTTGCCGATCGCCAGCGTGCCGACCGGGATGCCGGCCGGCATCTGCACGATGGAATAGAGGCTGTCGATGCCGGACATCGCCTTCGATTCCACCGGCACGCCGAACACGGGCAGCGTGGTGAGCGAGGCGACCATGCCCGGCAGGTGCGCCGCACCACCCGCGCCCGCGATGATCACCTTGTAGCCAGCGGCTTTGGCGCCCTTGGCGAAATCGAACATGCGCTCGGGCGTACGATGGGCGGAGACGATCCGGCAATCATGCCCGATGCCGAGCGCCTCCAGCGTCTCGGCGGCATGGCGCATGGTCTCCCAGTCCGACTGGCTGCCCATGATGATGGCCACCGGCCGTTCGCCGGCGGGCGCATCGCTCTGACTGTTCCGGGCCTGCCCGGCCGTCTCCCCGCTCATGCTCGCCCCGTTCCCCGCAAGAAGGTGCCTCCGAAAAGAAGGTGTCTGTGAAAAGAAGGCGCGGATTATAGGAATCACGGCCCCCGCGGCAAGGGCTGGATGACCCGGCGCGCCCTTTCATTTCCCCGTGTCGCGCATCGGTGGAGAGCGGCGGCATTCTTGCGGGTGGGCGATCATGCTTAACACGACCTTTACTTGATGCCCCCACTGTACCTCGCGGGTTCACCCTCCGCCGGTTCCGGGTCTGTGGCGTCGCCGCTACGGCGCGCGGCGGATGCGACCATTATCGCGTTCGTGAGTTGAACCCGAGAGTGCTCGGGGCGGAAAAGAGATGGTCTCGCGCTCGAGGTTTTCGGTGCGGCGAGAGCAAGTGGAGAGCGTGATGTCGGGTTCAGGTGCGGATTTGGGCGGACACAGGCGGCGCCATCTCGCGGGCACGGCCTGCGGGCTGCTGATGGGTGCGCTGGCGACGGCTGCCTTCATGCCCGCCTTCATGCCGGCCGTCTCGGCACAGGAGTTTTCCGGCGCCCCCATCGCCACCGATCGCGCGGGCAACGGCACCGGCGATGCCGGTCCGGCATTCGATCCCGCCCGTGCCGGCCTCGCCCATGCCGGGCAGGGGGCGGCGCCGCTTGTCGGCCCGGGCAACGCGCCCGAGCCGTTCGACATCAACCAGACCCGCACGCGCCGGCCCAACCCGGCCGCCAGCGCGGCGCTGGCCATGCAGTCGCCGGTCGCCGAAACCCATGTCGGGCCGGTGCCGGAGACCCCCGCCGCCGCACCCGCGCTCGACGCCGCGCCCGCCGTCGGCCAGGGCGCTCCCGAGAGCGGTACCGCCACGCCGGCAGCCAACGCTCCGAACTCCGCTACCCCCGCTGCCAGCACGCCGCCAGCGCTCGGCTCGGGCACGCCCGAGGGTGCCCCTGCGGCGGCCAGCGCGCCCGCCATGTCGGCTCCCGCCACGGGCGTGCCCGGCTCCATCGCCGATCTGCTCGCCAACCATGCCGCGCGTTTCGCGGCGCGCGCGGGCGAGCAGCAGGCGCTGGCCACCTTCTATGGCGCCCGCGCCGACCAGCCGCTGTTCATCGCGGGGACGAATGTCTCGCCCATCGGCATCGCGGCGCTGGCCGCCTTCGCCGGCGCCGGCGCGGAGGGGCTGAACCCCGCGGACTACGCCATTCCCCCGCTGGCGGCGCATCCCTCGGATGCGGATCTGGCCGATTACGAGCTGCGCATCGCGGCGACGGCCCTGCTCTATGCCCGCCATGCCCAGACCGGCCGGTTCGACCCGGCGCGCATCTCCAAGGATGTCGACCCGACCCTGACGCCGCCCGATCCGCTGGAGACGCTGTCCCTCATCGCCACGTCGCCCAACCCGAGCGTGGCCTTCGCGTCCTTCGCGCCGCAATATGACGAGTACCGCCTGCTGAAGGGGCAACTCGCCCACCTGCAGTCGCAGTCGCAGGCGCGCGCCGTTCACGCGGCCATTCCGCCCGGTCCCTCGGTGCGGCCGGGCGACCGGGATGCCCGCATGTCGCTGCTGCGCACGCGGCTGGGCCTCGCGCGGACCGCCGACGAGAGCCTGTACGATCCCGCGCTGGTCGAGGCGGTGCGCCAGTTCCAGGCAGGCTCCGGCCAGACGGCCGATGGCATTGTCGGCCGCGGCACGCTCGCCGCGCTCAATGCGGGGCAGGGCAACCGGGTCGCCGACATCATCGCCAACATGGAGCGCTGGCGCTGGCTGCCGCACAAGGTGGCCCCGGTCTATGTGATGGTGAACATTCCCGAGTTCATGGTGCGGGTGGTGGTCAACGAGCAGACCGTGCACGAGACCCGCGTCGTGGTCGGCAAGCCGGAGAACCAGACGCCGATCATGTCGGAAGACCTGCAGTATGCAGTGTTCAACCCCGCCTGGAACGTGCCGCCGGGCATTATCAAGAACGAGATGCTGCCCAAGCTGCAGGCCGACCCCTATGCGCTCGACCGGCAGGGCATCGATGTGGTGCGCAACGGGCGCATCATTGATCCCGGCTCGGTGGACTGGCGCCGCGGCTCGCAGGGCTATTCGTTCCGGCAGGCGCCGGGCGAGCGCAATGCGCTGGGGCAGATGAAGTTCATGTTCCCCAACAAGCACTCGGTCTATCTGCACGACACGCCGAGCCGCTCGCTTTTCTCCCGCGACTACCGTGCCTTCAGTCATGGTTGCGTGCGCGTGTTCGAGCCGCTGAAATTCGCCGAGGTGCTGTTCGATCTCGGCCTACCCGGCGACAACTGGCCGCAGCAGCGCATCGCCAAGCTGATCGGCGGAAATGAGAAGTACCTGACCCTGAAGCAGCGCTTCCCGGTGCATCTGGTCTACTTCACCACCTATGTCGATGCCGGCGGCAAGCTCGTCAGCCGCGAGGACCTCTACGGAATCGACTCGGCGACCAAGGCGGCGCTCGGCCTGGACGGGCAGCGCCGCTTCGCGGACCGTGGCGGGCTCGCGCCGGCGCGCTGAAGCGGATCCCATCGGGCTGGCGGCGTAAACGGCCGGCCTGATTCGCTGCGGTGCGGGAGTGTGTCGTTTTTGGCGCAATGAACTGAAAAATGCAGACCATCTCGGCCGAACATTACAAATTTGACAGACTGGCACTCTTTCGCCACAGTCACCTCCTAGCCAGCAAGGCAATAAGAGTGGGGGTTGGGGCGTAACGTCGTCTTAACCAAACCCGACAAGACTATGTTCACCATGTCCGGCACGATCATGCGATCGTGTCGTCTCACGGAAACGTTCCTCTTCGGGTTTCAGCTACGTGCGCATCCATTTTGCCCTCGGCTATCGCCCCGTCCTCAAGGCCGCCCTGCTCGCCGCAGCGGTGATGCTGTGCAGCACGGACCTGCTGCAGGACGCCGTGGCCAATGGCGACACCCGCACGATCAGCCTGCACCACGTCCATTCCGGCGAAAGCGCCACCATCACCTTCAAGAAGAACGGCCGCTACGACCCGGCCGCGCTGAAGCAGCTCAACGTCCTGTTGCAGGATTGGCGCCGCAAGGAGCCGACCAACATGGACCCGCGGCTGTTCGACATCGTGTGGGAGGTCTATCGCGACACCGGCGCCACCGATCCGATCCAGGTGATCGGCGGCTATCGCTCGCCCGAGACCAATTCCATGCTGCGCGCCCGTTCGCGCGGGGTCGCCCAGACCAGCCTGCACATGCAGGGCAAGGCGATGGATTTCTACATTCCCGGCGTGTCGCTGGCGAAGATCCGCGAGGCGGGGCTGCGGCTCCAGCGCGGCGGGGTCGGCTTCTATCCCACCTCCGGCTCGCCCTTCGTGCATCTCGACACCGGCGGCATCCGCCACTGGCCGCGCATGACGCGCACCGAGCTTGCCCGCGTGTTCCCCGACGGGCGCACCGTGCACATCCCCGCCGACGGCAAGCCGATGCCGGGCTATGCGCTGGCGCTGGCCGATGTCGAGGCGCGCGGCTCCGAGCCCGGCGGCGCCGGTGCCGCCTTCGCCGGACTTTCCGGCGGCAACAACCCCAAGCCGCGCAAGAACCTCTTCGCCAGCCTGTTCGGCAAGGAAGAGGATGACGAGGACAGCGCGCCCGCGCCGACCCGCAGCGCGCCGGCGGCCGCTGCCCGGCCCGCGCCCACCGTGGTCGCCGCCGCGGACGAGACCACGGACGCTGCCCCCGAGGCCGAGGCCGCTGCGAGCACGCCAACGGCGGCCGCCCGCGCGGTGCCGCGCCCGACCCCCAATCCGATCGGCCGCGTCGCCATGGCGCAGGTGGCGGCGACGCCCTCTCCTGTAGAGCCGGTCCCCGCTGTGCCGGCTCCCGCGCCGGTCGTGGCGGCGGTTCCGCTGCCGCCGGCGGCTCCGCTGGCCGACCGCCAGGCTCTGGCGGCGCTCGCCGCCTCCGTGCCGCGTCCCCCGGTACGCTCCGCGCCGCCCTCCGACGCCGCCGAGGCCATCGCCGCGCTCCCGGCGGCTGCCGCGCCGGTCGCCGTCGTGGCCAGCGCCGGTACCACCGCGCCGCGCCCTCCGGCCCGGCCCGGCGAGGTGAATGGCCTGCCCGAATTGATCGTGCGCGGCACCGAGGGGGGTGGCCCGGCACTGGCCTATGCCTCGGCCACGGCCGGCGACATCTTCCCCGTGACCCATGCCCAGCCCGGCCGGGCGCCGGCGCCCGCCGCCAGCACGCACGCCGCTTCGCCGCCGCGCACGGGCGCGAGCTACACACGCGACATGCAGGCGGATATTCGCCGCCTGTTCAACGGCCCCACGGTCGCCAAGACGGCTGAGCTGCGCACACCGGAACTTCGCCGCTTCGCCGCCTTTGTGGCGCCGCCGCGCCAGGTGGTGGCCGGCGGCTTCGGCAAGGATGGCTCGAACGGCCTGTCGACCACGCATTTCACCGGCGCGGCGGTGGTCGCGGTGCCCGTCGTGGCGATGATCAGCGGCCCGGCACCGCTCGCCAGGAAGCTCTGATCAGGAAGCTCCGATCAGGAAGCTCCGTCCACGATCTGCCATGTTAGGTGTGCCGCGCCTCCGCCCGCGCCCTGTGCCGGGGTCGATTGAGGTTTTCCCCCAACGCGCCCCGCCGCAGGGCAGGCTTCGCTTGCCATTGTGTGCGCGATCCCGGATCGGCGCGCGGCCGACCGGGATGATGGAAAGGCGCGGCTTTCGTCTCAGTTCGGCGAGATCATGCCCAGCGCCTGCAGATACAGGTCGACGATCGCCTCGTGCTCGGCCCGCTGGTCGGCATCCTGCTTGCGGATCTTGAGGATCTCGCGCAGCGCCTTGACATCGAAGCCGGTGCCCTTCGCCTCGGCGAAGACGTCCTTGATGTCGTCGGCAATGGTCTTCTTCTCCTCCTCAAGCCGCTCGATGCGCTCGATGAAGGATTTCAGCTGCTCCTTGGCGAAGCCGGCGGCGGCATCGGACAGCGGCTGGTCGTTGGGAATGTCGGACATGGTCTCTCCGGGGGCTCGGGCAGAGGCCCGGCATCGTTGACGTGAATGGCCGGGGATGAGGATCGCAAGCGCCCGCGCGCGTCAAGCGCGACGGGCCCGATGGCCGTCGTCCGGGCGCGCTACACCCGCAATCCACTGCCGGGTGCGGGTGTAGCGCGCCGTCAGTGGCCGGGCCCGGTGAAGGCGGCCTTCTGCGCGGGGGTGGCCTCGCTCTGGTGGGTGGCCTTCCATTCCTCATAGGGCATGCCGTAGACCACCACGCGACTCGCGTCCTTGCTCACGGGCAGGTCGCGCTCGCGCGCGGCGTCGAGATACCAGTTGGCGAGGCAGTTGCGGCAGAAGCCGGCGAGGTTCATCAGCTCGATATTCTGCACGTCGGTGCGGGCCCGCAGATGCGCGACGAGCCGGCGGAAGGCGGCGGCTTCCAGCTCGGTGCGGGCCTTG
Source organism: Ancylobacter tetraedralis (assembly GCF_014195655.1). Lineage (GTDB taxonomy): Bacteria > Pseudomonadota > Alphaproteobacteria > Rhizobiales > Xanthobacteraceae > Ancylobacter > Ancylobacter tetraedralis. The sequence goes on along the minus strand of NZ_JACICD010000005.1, from coordinate 353,492 downwards.
TCGTCGAGTTCGGGCAGGTCGGGTGCGTGATCGGACATGGGTGCCTCCGGGATGCGCGCCGCGCGGGCGCTTGTCGCTATTCGCTCGTTCACCCTCAGATGGGGGCGACAGGCCCGGTGCGCGAGCCGAAGAAGGTGATCTCGTGCAGATCCGGCCTTGCCAGCAGGGTGGGCAGCAGGTCGGCGAGGCGCTCCGCCCATTCCGCCTGGCCGTCCGCATCGGCGATCAGGTCCTGGCGGATTTCGATCAGCGCATGCGCCAGGCCGCGCGCGGTGCCGTGCCGGAACAGGCAGTCATTGCGCAGCGCGCCATCATAGGGCTCGTTGTCGCCGACGATGAGGTCGCCCGGCGCGGCCAGCGCCTCGATCAGCGGCCGGGCGAAGCGCGGGTCGCTGTCCCACAGCAGGGCGACGTGCCAGGGGCGGGGAACGCCGCGCCAGACCGGCGTGAAGCTGTGCACCGAGAAGATCGCCGGCACGATACCGGCATCCAGCGCTCGGGCGATCTCGGCCTCGATGGCGTGGTGATAGGGTCGGTGGAAACGGGCGAGGCGCTCCTCCACCTCGCTGGCGTCGGCATGGCGGTTGCCGGGCACGACCGCGCCATCGGACAGGCGCATGACGAGGGTCGGGTCGTCCTCGCCGCGATTGGGGTCGATCAGCAGGCGGGAGAAACAGGACAGCACCGCCGGGCTCTCCAGCCGTGCCGCGAGCCCCCGCGTCACGCCGGCCGCGCCGATATCATAGCCGATATGCCGCGCCAGTTCGGCAGGTGGCAGGCCGAGCGAACCATAGGCCGGCGGGATGGCGTTGGAGGCGTGGTCGCAGATGAGGAGGAGCCCGGTCCGCGCATCGCCGGGGATGCGCTCGAAGGCCGGGAAATCGTCCGGCCCCGGGGCGGAGGGGGCATCGGCAATGCCGATCCCGGCTGTGTCCTGCGTCGGAAGGCGGCGCATATTTCCCCGTGTTGTGCGACTAAGTGTGTAGAGGATAGTGACGTGGCGTTTTGTGTGCCATAGGAATACGCCCGTTTGGCGTCGCGCGTCCCGGCTGGATTCGGGGTGTGTGCAACAATGTTGGTGCGGCGGGAAAAAACGCCGCGCAAGGCCCCGCAAGGGGCGGGGTAGGGACAGTTATGACCGATGCTGCGGCGCGTGCCTTTCTCGACAAGCTCTTCACCGCCGCCGTCGCGGCCGCCCACCCCGAGACCTGCCTTCCCCCCGCCCTGCCGCCGCCGCCGGCGCAGGGCCGGCTGATCCTGCTGGCGGCGGGCAAGGCCGCCGGTTCCATGCTCGAGGTCGCCGAGCGCCATTATCTCGATACGCTCGGTTTCGATCCCGCACGGCTGGCGGGCATCGGCGTGGCGCGCCACGGCTATGGCCGGCCGACCCGGCGGCTGGAGATGGTCGAGGCCGGCCATCCCGTGCCGGATGCGGCCGGGCTGGCGGGCGCGCAGAAATCCATCGACCTCGCGGCCTCGGCCACCGCCGAGGATCTCGTGCTGGTGCTGCTCTCGGGCGGCGCCTCGGCCAACTGGATCGCTCCCGCCATCGGCGTGGAACTGGATGACAAACGCGCGCTCACTCGCGCGCTGCTGCGCTCGGGCGCCAATATCACCGAGATCAACACGGTGCGAAAGCACCTCTCGCGCATCAAGGGCGGGCGCCTCGCTGTGCTGGCGCAGCCGGCCCGGGTGGTGACACTCGCTATTTCCGACGTGCCGGGCGATGATCCCGCGGTGATCGGGTCCGGCCCCACCGTGCCCGATCCGTCCTCGCTCGCCGAGGCGCGCGACGTGCTGGCGCGCTATCGCATCGACCCGCCGCCTTCGGTCGCGGTGGCGCTGCGCGACAGTGCCAATGAATCGCCCAAGCCCGGCGATGCCGCCTTCGCGCATGCCGAATATCACCTGATCGCCCGCCCGGCCGACAGTTTCCTGGCTGCCGAGCGGCTGGTGCGCGAGGCGGGGCTGGAGCCCATCCTGATCGGCGACAATCTGGAAGGCGAGGCGCGCGAGGTGGCGGCCGAGCAGGCGGCGCTGGCGCGGGCGCTGAAGGCGGATGGCCGGAGCGCGGTTCTGCTCTCCGGCGGCGAACTTACCGTCACCATGCGTGGGCAGGGGCGCGGCGGGCCGAACCAGGAATTCGCGCTGGCGCTGGCCATCGCCCTCGACGGGGCCTTGGGCATCCATGCGGTGGCGGGCGATACGGATGGCACGGATGGCGGCGGTGGCGATGCCAGCGACCCGGCCGGCGCCTATGTGACGCCCGACACGCTGGCGCGGGCCGCGGCGGCCGGTCTCGATCCTGCCGCCTTTCTCGCCAATAACGATTCCACTGGTTTCTTCGAGGCTTTGGGCGATCTGCTGACGCCGGGACCCACCTGCACCAACGTCAATGATTTCCGCGCCGTTTTCGTCGAGAACTGAGGGTATTGCGGCGGCCGGCCGGCGCGGCATGAGGGCCGGGCGCGGCCTGCTTCTCGCTGCGTCGCTGGCGCTTGGGCTGGCGGCTCTTCTGCCACAGCCGGCGGCGGCCGATTTCCGCATGTGCAACCGCTCCCCCAGCCGCGTCGGCATCGCGCTCGGCTACAAGGACGGCAACGCGTGGGCGACGGAGGGCTGGTGGAATATCGGCCCCAATAGCTGCGAGACACTGCTGCGCGGCGATCTCGTCGCCCGGTTCTATTACGTCTACGCGATCGACTATGATCTCGGCGGCGAATGGTCTGGCAAGGCCTTCATGTGCACCCGCGACAAGGAGTTCACCATTCGCGGCATCGAGGATTGCCTGGCGCGGGGCTATGACCGCACCGGCTTCTTCGAGGTGGACACCCAGGAACAGAAAAGCTGGACGGTGCAGCTCACCGAGCCGGCGCAGAAGACGGCGGCCCAGCGCGGCGCCGTCGCCCATCCCCCGCCGCAGAAGAAGCCCTGAGTAGATTCCGGCCGAACGGGCGCGCCGGATCGACGCGGGGCAATCCTGGTTCCGCAAAGCGTGCCGGATCGGCGGGAAATCGTCGATCAGCCTGCGCGATTCCAAAGCCGCAGCGGATGCGGGTGCGCGTCGACACCTGAGCCTATCGGTGGGCCGAGGCTTGTCTCCCCGCATCCACATGGAAAAATCCCGGCAACGGCACGGGTGCCATTGCGGGATCTCTCGTCTTGGCCCGAATTGGTTCGCTGGCGATGACGCGCCCGGTGCGCCTCAGTCGATCGGCAGCGCGGTGAAGCGGATCTGCCCCTGCGGGTCGCTCACCATCAGAAGGGCGGAGCGGCGGCCGTCCTTTTTCAGCGCGGCGAGCCGCTTCTCGATGTCGGCTGGCGTTGCCGCCGGCTCCTGGTTCACCTCGACGACAAGATTACCCTCGGCGATGCCGCGTTCGGCGGCGGCGGTGCCCTTGTCCACCGACACCACGACCACGCCCTTGAGCTCGTCCTTGATCTTGAAGCGGGTGCGCAGTTCCGGCGTGAGCGGTGCGAGTTCGAGGCCGAGCAGTTTGCTGGTCTCCAGCTTCGGCGCCTCGGCCTTGGGCGCGCTCTCCTCGGGGGTGGCCTCGGCGGTTTCGCTCTCGTTCAGCCGGCCCACGACCAGCTTCAGCTTCTCCTCCTTGCCCTTGCGGATGACGACAACCTCGACCTCCTTGTCGACCGGCGTGTCGGCGACGATGATCGGCAGGGTGCGCATGTCCTTCACGTCCTTGCCGTCGAAGGTGACGACCACGTCGCCCGCCTTCAGCCCGCCCTTGGCGGCGGGGCCGTCATCGGCGACGGAGCCGATCAGCGCGCCGCGGGGCTTGCCGAGCGAGAGGCTCTCGGCGATTTCCGGTGTCACCTGCTGGATGCGCACGCCGATCCAGCCGCGCCGGGTCTCGCCGAATTCCTTGAGCTGGGCGATCACCGGGACGGCGGTGTTGGAGGGTACCGCGAAGCCGATGCCGATCGAGCCGCCCGAGGGCGAGATGATGGCGGTGTTGATGCCGATCACCTCGCCGTCCATGTCGAAGAGCGGGCCGCCGGAATTGCCGCGGTTGATGGCGGCGTCGGTCTGCAGGAAATTGTCGTAGGGGCCCGAATTGATGTCGCGGTTGCGGGCGGAGATGACGCCCACGGTGAGCGTGCCGCCGAGCCCGAACGGGTTGCCGATCGCCATCACCCAGTCGCCGACGCGCAGCGCATCGGAATTGCCGAACTTCACCGCTTTCAGCGGCTTGCCGTCCTCCGGCTTCACCCGCAGCAGCGCGATATCGACCTTGGTGTCGCGCCCGACCAGTTCGGCCTTCAGCTTCGAGCCATCGGCGAAATTGGCGTAGATCTCGTCGGCGTCGGCGATGACGTGGTTATTGGTCACGATCAGCCCGCTCTCGTCGATGACGAAGCCGGAGCCGAGCGAGGAGACGCGGCGCGGGCCGTTATCCTCGCCCTGCTGCTGGCGCCGCTTGAAGAACTCTTCGAAGAATTCCTCGAAGGGCGAGCCGGGCGGCAGGTCCGGGGTCGGCACGCTGCGCGAGGGCGCCACGGTCTGCGAGGTCGAGATGTTGACCACCGCGTCCATGATCTTCTCAGCGGTGTCGGCGACGGTGTCGGGGCCCTTGGTGGCGGCGGCATAAGCCGGCAGGCCCGCCCCGGCGAGCACGCCCGCGGCCAGCACACCCGCGATCAGCAGGTGCCGGGCGAGGCGGGCGAGCGAGCGGCCGGGCCGTGGGGCAGGGGCCCGTGCGGCAAGGTGGTCCGCGCCGCTGCCGGTCGGCTCGTTGCTTCGGCCCGCAGCCGCGATAACCGCCTGAATCATGGTGCCTCCTTCACGACGCGGAACAGGATGACGCACGCCGACAGGGGCGCGCGATCCATCTCGACCGACGCTATCGCGGATGAGGACCGATGCAAGGCAAAAGCGCGCGAGCTTGGGAGCCCGCGCGCCATCCACGCGGCTTCAGCCGCGGATCACCCAGATGAGGAGGATGCCGATGATGGCACCGACCAGGCCGCTGATGCGCATCGGCGCGTCCGGCAACTGGTCTATGGCTTCCAGCGCCCGGCGCACCGCGCCGGGAGCTGCTGCCATCATCAGTCCTTCGATCACCAGCAGGAGTCCCAGCGCGACGACGAGATCGGACATCGCCGCGCCGGATCAGTTTGCCGGCGCGGGGGCGGCGGGCGCCGGCGAGACCGGGGCGATGGCCGCCGGACCTGCCGGCGGCATCACGCCCACATCGGGATTGTTGAAGAAGCGGAAGAAGTTGCTGTCGGGAGACAGCAGCATCCGCGTGTCGCCGCTCTTCAGCGATGCCTCATAGGCCTGCATGCTGCGGTAGAACTCGAAGAAGGACCGGTTCTGTCCATAGGCCTGCGCAAAGATCTCGTTGCGCTGGGCTTCGCCCTCGCCGCGCAGCTTGTCGGCGGCGGCGTTGGCTTCGGCGACGATGATGGTGGAGTCACGGTCGGCACGGGCGCGGATGGTCTGCCCCTGCTCGGCGCCCTGCGCTCGGATTTCCGAGGCCTCGCGCTGGCGCTCGGTCTGCATGCGCTGGAATACCGCCTGGCTGTTGGCCTCCGGCAGGTCGGCGCGGCGGATGCGCACGTCGATGACGCTGATGCCGAAACCGGCGGCCTCGCGGTTCACCTGATCGCGGATGCGCGCCATCAGGTTCTCGCGCTCGTCGCGCACCACCTGGATGAAGGTGGATTCACCCAGCACGCGGCGCAGGGCCGAGTTCAGCACGGTGGCGAGGCGCGAATTGGCGCCCTCCACCGATCCCACCGACTGGTAGAAGCGCAGCGGATTGGTGATGCGGTAGCGCGCGAAGGCATCCACCACGAGGCGCTTCTGGTCGGAGGCGATCACTTCCTGCGAGGGGTTCTCGAGGTCGAGGATGCGCTTGTCGATCAGGATCACGCTGTCCACCAGCGGGATCTTGGCGTTAAGGCCGGGCTGCTCGATGACCCGCACCGGCTCGCCGAAGCGCAGAACCAGCGCCTGCTGGGTCTGGTAGACGGTGAACAGCGAGGAATAGACGATGATGGCGATGATGGCGGCGAGAACCGCGAGGACGATCCCAAGATTGTTCTTCACTTCGTGGCTCCCTGGGCGGGGGTCGTCGCGGGCGTGCGCCGGTCAAGCGCGCTGAGCGGCAGATAAGGCACCACGCCCTGCCCGCCGGCACCGGCGGACTGGTCGATGATGACCTTGTCCATGCCGCCGAAGACACGCTCCATGGTTTCCAGATAGAGGCGCTGGCGGGTGATGTCCGGCGCCTTCTGGTATTCGGTGAGCACGCTCAGGAAGCGCGAGGCCTGGCCGCGGGCCTCGATGATGGCGCGCTCCTTGTAGCCCTGGGCACCCTGGGTGATGCGGGCGGATTCGCCGCGCGCCTCGGGCACCACGCGGTTGGCATAGGCCTGCGCCTCGTTCTGCAGGCGCTCGGCATCGGCGCGGGCGGCCTGCACGTCGCGGAACGAATCGATGACCTGCTGCGGCGGGTCGACCTTCTGCAGCTGGACCTGGGTGATGAGCACGCCGGCACGATAGGAATCGAGCGTGCGCTGCATCAGATCCTGTACCGCCGTTTCCATGTTCTGGCGGGCGCCGGTGAGGATCGGCTGGATGTTGGTGCGCCCGACCACTTCGCGCATCGCGCTCTCCGCGACGGCCTTGATGGTGCCTTCCGGGTTCTGGACGTTGAACAGGAAGTTGGCGGCGCCGATATCCTCGGTGGAGCCGGCGGCGGCGGGCTTGACCATCCAGAACACCGCGAAGTCGACATCGACGATGTTCTCGTCGCCGGTGAGCATCAGGCTCTCCTCGGCCACGTCGCGCATGTTGGCGCCACGGCGCGGGTCGTCGCCGGTGCGGATGCCGATGTCGATGCGGTTGACGCGCGTCACCTGCGGGGTGAGCACCGTCTCGATCGGGTAGGGAAGGTGGTAGTTCAGACCCGGATTGGTGGTGGCGACGAATTTGCCGAAGCGCAGAACCACGCCCTGTTCATCCGGCTCGACGCGGTAGAAGCCCGATACCAGCCACGCAAGGATGGCGATGGCGAGAACCGCGATGACGCCCTTGCCGCTGCCGAAGCCGCCGGGAAGCGCCGTGCGCAGTTTCTCCTGGCCGCGGCGAATGAGGTCTTCGAGATCAGGAGAATTGGGTCCCGACGATTGCGGGCCATTACCCCAGGGACCGCGCGGACCACCACCCCATGGTCCACCGCTCTGGTTCTTCCACGACATTCCGCGGCCACTCCGTTTACGAGCCCGATCCGTCGGGGCTCGCAGATGCGGAACCGCCAGACATCACCGTGCAGCAAGAAACCCGTTGCCTCCCGGGCGAGAGACACGACGAGGCGGTTATAGGTGACGCGTCACCCGGTTACAACGCACCGCGCAGCCCGTGATATGGGGAGGTAGCCGGCCTTACGCAACGGTAGATCGCATCGAAGCGCCATGACCGGCATGTTCCGGCACGTCGCGCCCGCCCGTGGGATTGCGGAAATGGGCGAGTACATACAGGCGGATCGCCGATGACAGGTTGCCCTGGTTGCGGCCCGCATCGATGGTCGCGACGATTTCGGACAAGGTCGTGCGCCGGTTCCCGGCGATTTCCTTGAGAGCGTCCCAGAACTGGTCTTCAAGGCTCACGCTGGTCTTGTGACCCGCGATGACGATGGACCGCTTAACCACGGGACTCTTCATGACTCGTCCTCTCTTACTCGCCGATGTCCGTCCAGCGAGGTCTGCTTTTTGCGTTCCTCGGCCGCCTCGGTCTGGCGCTGCACCTTCGTGCGGCCAAACTCCAAACGTCGCGCAGCCGCTGTTTGTTCCGCCGTGTCACGGGCAAGGCGTTTGCGATGCCGGTGAAGATTAACGATCTCGCTCATAGATGTTTGCCTCGGAGTTCATGGTGTGACGCCCTCGCTCCGGTCCGTCAATGGGCGCCGCAAACACTTGAAATTAAAAAGTCATACTATCTTATGTATAATATGTTCGCTGACGCAGCATCGTGGTCGCGCGCAGAGCGGTTTACGGTATTTGGGTATGTATGATCATTTAGTATTATTTTGAATTCGACATCATGTTTGTTCAGGTCCCCTCTCCAAGGTGCCTAATTCCGCAGACGTGCACAAAAAGGTACCAGTCTACGCAATCGGGGCAGGGTCAATCACGAACTCGTGAGAACCTTCCGCCCCGGCTCAACGGTCGCGAGCACCGGAAGCCAGTCCGAGGTCGCATTTGCCCGCGCGGGGGCGCGTGCTAAACGGACCCCGCCTGCGAGTTTCACGTTCCATTGCGCCCCTTTTGTGGATGCCGATCCGAGAGATCCCGACCCATGAGCACGACCCGCATCGAAACCGACACGTTCGGCCCCATCGAGGTTGAGAGCGACAAGTATTGGGGCGCGCAAGCGCAGCGTTCGCTCGGCAATTTCAAGATCGGCTGGGAGAAGCAGCCGCTGCCGGTCGTCCGCGCGCTCGGCGTCGTCAAGCGGGCGGCGGCGGAAACGAATGTGGAACTCGGCCATCTCGACCCCAGGCTGGGCGAGGTGATCGTCGAGGCGGCGCAGGAAGTGATCGACGGCAAGCTCGATGCGCATTTTCCTCTGGCGGTCTGGCAGACGGGCTCTGGCACCCAGTCGAACATGAACGCCAACGAGGTCATCTCGAACCGCGCGATCGAGATTCTGGGCGGTGTCCTTGGTTCCAAGAAGCCGGTACATCCCAATGACCACGTAAACATGAGCCAGTCGTCGAACGACACCTACCCGACGGCGATGCATGTCGCCGCGGCCGAGGAGATCGTGCATCGGCTGCTGCCGGCGCTGGCCAAGCTGCGCGATGCGCTGGCGGCGAAGTCGGATGCGTGGAAGGACATCATCAAGATTGGCCGCACCCACACGCAGGACGCCACGCCTCTCACCCTTGGCCAGGAATTCTCCGGCTATACGCAGCAGGTCGCCAACGGGATCACCCGCATCGAGCAGACGCTGCCGGCGCTGATGGAACTGGCCCAGGGCGGCACGGCGGTGGGCACCGGCCTCAATGCGCCCATCGGCTTTGCCGAGAAGGTGGCGGCCCGCATCGCCGCCATCACCGGACTGCCCTTCACCACCGCGCCCAACAAGTTCGAGGCGCTGGCCGCCCATGACGCCATGGTGTTCTCGCACGGGGCCATCAACACGGTCGCGGTGTCGCTGTTCAAGATCGCCAACGATATCCGCCTGCTGGGCTCGGGCCCGCGCTCGGGCCTGGGCGAGCTTTCGCTGCCGGAGAACGAGCCCGGCTCCTCGATCATGCCGGGCAAGGTGAACCCGACGCAGTGCGAGGCGCTGACGCAGGTGTGCGTGCAGGTGTTCGGCAATAATGCCGCGCTCGGCTTCGCCGGCAGCCAGGGGCATTTCGAGCTCAACGTTTACAATCCGGTCATGGCATATAACTTCCTGCAATCTGTCCGCCTGCTGTCCGACGCTGCGGTAAGTTTCACCGACAATTGCGTCGTCGGCATCGAGGCGCGTGAGGACAATATCAAGGCGGCGCTGGAGCGCTCCCTGATGCTCGTCACGGCGCTGGCTCCCAAGATCGGCTATGACAATGCCGCCAAGATCGCCAAGACCGCGCACAAGAATGGCACCACGCTGCGCGAGGAAGCGGTCGGCGGGGGCTATGTGACCAACGAAGAGTTCGATGCGGTTGTTCGTCCGGAGAAGATGATTTCTCCGGCTTAATGAACATTAACGAAGATGAACAACCGTTCAGTCTTAATCTGAACGGTTGTTCATGTGAGTATCGGTAAGTCTTCGTGGAACATTACCGAAGTTTCATTTGAAGGCTTTCCCAATACGCTGCACCATCGCCTCAACCAAACAGGAGTTGAGGCCGATGAAACGCACCATCCTCGCCGTGACTGCCGCCGCTCTGCTCGCCAGTGCAACTTTTGCCATTGCCCAACCCGGCATGAAGGCGGGTGGCTGGCAGCCGCCCACGGAGCAGCAGCGGGCGGAAAATGCCAGCGCCATGGCCGATGCGCGCATTGCCGCGCTCAAGGCTGGCCTGCGGCTGACCAGCGATCAGGACAAGCTGTGGCCGGCACTGGAAACCGCGCTGCAGGATTTTTCCAAGGAGCAGTTCAACTGGCGTGAGCAGCGCCGCGAGCAGCGCGAGGCCATGCGCGGCCCGCGTGGCCCCGGCGCGCCGGGCGCGGGTCCCGACGTCGCGGGCGGGCCTCCGGCGGGTCCCGGCCCGGATGCGGGCCCGGCGCCCGAGGCGGATGCGGGTCCGGGTGGCCCCGGCCGGCCGGGTGGTCCCGAACGCGACATCGTGGCCCAGGTCGAGCAGCGGGCTTCGCGCATGATCGAGCAGGGCACGGCGCTGAAGCAACTCGCCGATGCCGCCAAGCCGCTCTACGCGACGCTGGATCCCGGCCAGCGCCATCGCTTCAACGTGCTGTTCCGTCAGGCCCAGTTCGAGGCATTCGGCGGGCCGCACCACAAGGGCGGACCGCGCGAGGGGCATCCTGGCCAGCGCTTCGGCATGATGCACCCCCATGGCGATCCGCGTCATGGCGGCCCGGCGGGCGGCCCTGCCGGCGGGCCCGGCCTGCCGCCGCCCGCCGCTGGCGCCGAGCCGCTCTGAGCCGAGCGCCGGGCCCCGACATCCTGTGGGCCTAGCATCCTGCGGGCCCCGGCCTCCAGAACGACAGCTCCGTCGCCGGCCACGGGCCGGCGGCGGGATCCTGTTCCGCCACGCCCTCGCGTGCCGGTTCAGCCCTGCGCGAGCGCGTCCAGCGCGGCGCCGGTGACGCGCTGGACGGTCCACTCGTCCATCGGCACCGCGCCGATGGAGCGATAGAAGCGGATCGCCGGCTCGTTCCAGTTCAGCACCCACCACTCGAAGCGCCCGAGCCCTTCGTCCACGCAGCGCCGGGCGAGCCGGGCCATCAGCCCCTTGGCGATGCCCTGTCCGCGAAAGGCGGGGCGGACATAGAGGTCTTCGAGATAGATCCCGTGCCGGCCGCGAAAGGTCGAATAATTGTAGAACCACAGCGCGAGGCCTGCCGGCGCGCCGTCCCATTCGGCGATATCGCAGAACACGCGTGGATTCGGCCCGAACAGGTCGCGCTCGATATCGCCGATGGAGGCCACCACTTCATGGCGCAGCTTCTCGTATTCGGCGAGTTCGCAGATGAAGTCGACGATCAGTCCGGCCTCGTCGGGCCGGGCTTCGCGGATCACGAGGCTCATCTCACACCGCCACCGGCGCCCGGATGGCGGGATGGGGCTCGTAACCCTCGACGGCGATGTCCTCGAAGCGGAAGGCGAAAAGGTCGTTCACCGCCGGGTTGAGCTTGAGCGTGGGCAGCGCGCGGGGCGCGCGCGACAGCTGCTCGTGCACCTGCTCTAGGTGGTTCACATAGATATGCGCGTCGCCGAACGTGTGGATGAAGTCGCCCACTCCAAGTCCCGTCACCTGCGCCACCATGTGGGTCAGCAGCGCGTAGGACGCGATGTTGAAGGGCACGCCGAGGAAGATGTCGGCCGAGCGTTGGTAGAGCTGGCAGGAAAGCCTGCCATCCAGCACATAGAACTGGAACAGGCAGTGGCAGGGCGGCAGCGCCATGTCCGGCACGTCGGCCGGATTCCAGGCGGAGACGATCAGCCGGCGCGAATCGGGAGTGCGCCGGATGTCGGCCACCACCTGCGCGATCTGGTCGATCACCCCGCCGCGCCCATCCGGCCAGGAGCGCCATTGATGGCCATAGACCGGGCCGAGATCGCCCCGCTCATCGGCCCACGCATCCCAGATCGAAACGCCGTTTGCCTTGAGATAGGCGATGTTGGTGTCGCCGGCGAGAAACCACAGAAGCTCGTGGACGATGGATTTCAGATGCAGCCGCTTGGTGGTGACCAGCGGAAAGCCCTCAGCAAGATCAAACCGCATCTGGTGGCCGAACAGCGACAGCGTGCCCGTGCCGGTGCGGTCGTCCTTGCGCGTGCCCTCGCGCAGGACCCTCTCCAGAAGCTCGTGATACTGCCGCATGCCCATCGCCTCGTCCGTCTCGGCGACTGTCGGCGCCGAACCCTCTCTATATAGCGCAGGGTTGCCGCCGGCGCAGCGCCAGTGCCTCGTCCGAGCCGGTCATCGACAGTTTTCCCGCCGTCCTTCCATCCGCCGTGCGTGGGGAAAAGCAGCCGGGCCTCACGCCGGTATCATGGGAACCTGAAGGGCGCCGCCGGGATTGTCTTGACGCGGAACCATGCGAAGAGGAGGGAGCGCTCATGACCGAACAGGCTGCGAACCACATGGCCGATCACATTGCGGATCGGATCGCCGGTCGCGTCACCGACAGCACGCGGGCGCTGGCGATGGAGCATCACCGCCTCGCCATGCATTTGAACCTGCTGGAAAAGGACGCGACTCACCCGCTCGATTTCGCGGTCGAGGGTGCCCACACCACGCCCAATCTCGTGCTGCGCGCCGGGCAGGCGCTGCGCAGCGCGCATTCCGATGTCCGGCTCGATTATGAGCTGATGCGGCAGGTCTTCCTGGAAACGCTGCGCTCCCGCCTCGCCGAGCTCTCCGAGAAGCTGGCTGGCACGGAAGGCGGCAATCTGCCGATCGAGCGCCTGCAATATGGCGACCAGACGGAGGCGTGAGGCAAGCTTGTGCGGGAGGGGGGCGCGTGCCCCCTTCCAACCGGGCGTCCGAGGCCCTATATTCAATTTGCCGGCGCAAGCCGGATATGGCGATAAACGGAAATCGGAATAAACTCTTCGGACCCGGGGGCAGTACCCGGCGCCTCCACCAGAGCCCGTCAGGGGCGGGCTGCGGCGGGGGCGAAACAGGATCGACGAGAGCGTAAAGGGTCTTCTTTCGCCCGGCATGGTACCGCCGTCATCGGACCAAACATATAGTTGCCAACGACAACTATGCTCCGGTTGCTCAGGCCGCGTGAGCGGTTTGATCTCTGGGAAATAAGTCCAAACGGGTAGCACCGTAAGGCGGGGTTCGCAGGCACCTGGCAACAGAAGCCTGCACTTACTTCCTTCGACCGGCTGGCGGTCGCGGCCGGAATCGGGTTCATTGCCGCCATGAGCGTCGACCTTATCCGATATGACCTGCTAGTTCAGGACGCGCTACGCGCCGTGGTGCGCCGCGTCCTCACCGATGTCGCCCGTGAAGGCCTGCCCGGCGACCATCACCTCTACATCTCCTTCGATACCAAGGCGCCGGGCGTCCGCCTGTCGCCGCGGCTCAAGGAGCGGTATCCCGAGGAGATGACCATCATCCTCCAGCATCAGTTCTGGGATCTGGTGGTGACGGACGTTTTTCTCGAGGTGGGCCTGTCGTTCAACGGCATTCCCGAGCGGCTGCACGTGCCCTTCGCGGCCTTGAAGGGCTTCTTCGACCCTTCCGTGAAGTTCGGCCTGCAATTCGAGCCGACCCCAGCGGTGGCCGAGGACGAACAGGAGCCGTCGGCCCCGACGGCGCTGCGGCCCACATCCGTTCCCAGCCTGTCGGTTCCGGGCACCTCCGTTCCCTCGACGCGTCCCGCTGTCGCCGATGTGTCGGGCGGCAAGGCCGGGCGCACGGAGGCCAAATTCGAGACGAATTCCGATTCGCGGCCGGAGATGGCGGGCGCGAAGCCTTTCCCCGCCAAGCTGTCGCCCGCCGGGGCGGACAAGCCGAAGCCCGAGGCTGCGGCGAAGTCCGACAAACCCAAGACCGAGACCGCTGCGGCGGGAACGGACAAGCCGGAGGGTGGGAAATCCGCTTCCGGAAAGTCTGACGCGGGCAAATCTGAGTCCGGCAAGGTCGATTCGGGGAAGTCGGGGTCGGTCAAGTCCGGTTCCGGCAAATCGGGTTCCGGCCCGTCCGGCACCTTCCCCTCCGACGAGGATGGGGATGGCAAGGATGGTCCGCGATCCGGCGCACAGGTTGTGCGCCTCGATGCCTTCCGCAAGAAATAAGGCACCGCGCGCCGCGTCGCCGGAGCCATCGCCCCCGCCATTGCCTGTCGCTGGAACGCAGCGGCGGGCATTCGCGCCAGGCGGGACCACGCCCGAAGAAAGAGTGCCCCGTGAGCCACCATCATGACGTGATCGTCGTCGGCGCTGGCGCCGCCGGCCTTGCTGCGGGTGCGCGGCTCCATCGCGCCGGGGTCGATGTGCGGGTGCTGGAAGCGGCAACCCGCATCGGTGGACGAGCCTTCACCGACACCGAGACGTTCGGCGTGGCATGGGATCGCGGCTGCCACTGGCTGCATTCGGCCTCGGTCAATCCGCTGCGCGCGGCGGCCGATGATCTGGGCCTTGCCTATCTGTCGCGCGGCTCGCGGCAGGCACGCGCCACCCATCTGGGCACGCGCTGGGCGGATGAGAGCGAGCGCGATGCCGCCTGGCGGGTGATCGACAGCGCCTTCTCCGCCATCAAGCGGGCGGGTGAGGCGGGGCGCGACATCGCCGCCAGCGACGTTCTGGAGGCGCCGGAGCCGTGGACGCGGCTGGCGCGCCACTGGATCAACCTGATGTCGGCGACCGAGCCGGAGCGGCTCTCGACGCTCGACTATGTCGCCTATTCCGACACGGGCGAGAATTACCCGGTGGAGAAGGGCTATGGCGCGCTGGTGCAGTCGGTGATCCAGCGCCTGACGCCGACGCTCGCCGTCACCACCGGCTGCCCGGTGACGCGCATCGACTGGTCGGGCCGGGACGTCGCGCTGGAGACGCCGCTTGGCCGGCTGACCGCGGGCCAGGTCATCGTCGCGGTGCCCACCAGCGTCATCGCGCGGGGCGGGCTGGCCTTCGCGCCGCTGCTGCCGGCCGACCTGGCCGAGGCCTTCGCGGCGCTGCCGCTGGGTGCGGCGGAAAAGGTGGCGTTCCATTTCGACCGCGACGTGTTCGGTGTCGCGGCAACCAGCTATGTCGACACGATCGACCTGCGCGATCCCACGCGCCGGCCGATCAACTTCGTGCTCAACCCGTTCGGCGCGCCGATGGCGATCGGCCAGCTCGGCGGCGACAATGCGGCGCGGCTGGTGGAGGCGGGTCCCCGGGCGATGGAGGATTTCGGCCTCGCCGCGCTCCAGGATGCGTTCGGCGCGGACATTGCCCGCCATGTCACCGGCGTCGCCACGACGTCCTGGGTGGCGGATCCGTTCATTGGCGGCGCCTATAGCTGCGCGCTGCCGGGCTTCGCGCATGTGCGCGCCCGCCTGTCGCAATCGCTGGGCGAGCGCGTGCGCTTCGCCGGCGAGGCGGTGTCGCCGCATGCCTATTCGACCGCGCACGGCGCCTATCTCACCGGCCTCGCCGCCGCGGATGCCGCTCTCGCCTTGCTCGGAGGGCGTACGGCGTGAGCGTGCTGACGCTGGTCGCGGCGGTGGCGGAAAACGGCGTGATCGGACGCGGCGACGACCTGCCGTGGCACATTTCCAGCGACCTGAAGCGCTTTCGCGCCATCACCTGGGGCAAGCCGATCCTGATGGGGCGGCGCACCTTCGAATCCATCGGCAAGCCGCTGCCGGGCCGCACCAGCATCGTCATCAGCCGCGACGCGGGTTTTCTGCCGCCGGCGGGCGTGAGGGTGGAAGGCTCTCTGGACGCCGCGCTGGAGGCCGGCGCGCGGGTAGCGCGGGAACTGGGCGTCGACGAGATGGCGGTGATCGGCGGCGCGCAGATCTATGCGCTCGCCTTCCCGCACGCGCGGCGGCTGCGCCTGACGCAGGTGCATGCCAGCCCGGAAGGCGATGTGCATTTCCCGCGCTTCGATGCGGGCGAGTGGCGCGAGGCAAGCCGCGAAGGCCCCTTTCAGGGCGAGAAGGACGAATATCCGTTCAGTTACGTCGATTACGACCGGGTGTGATCGGCCGCGGGGCCGGAATCAGATCGGCCGGCCCTCGACGCTGAGCGACAGCGTCTTCTCCATGTCCTCGACCGATTCGAGATGGGGATAGATGGCGAGCGCCTGTCGTGCCGCCTCCAGCGCGTGCTTGTCGTCGCCGATCTCC
Organism: Ancylobacter tetraedralis; assembly: GCF_014195655.1. Lineage (GTDB taxonomy): Bacteria > Pseudomonadota > Alphaproteobacteria > Rhizobiales > Xanthobacteraceae > Ancylobacter > Ancylobacter tetraedralis. The sequence goes on along the minus strand of NZ_JACICD010000005.1, from coordinate 337,499 downwards.
TTGCAGATGATGGCGATGCCGGCCCAGGCGCCATAATGGCGCGGCTCGCGGGCCACGACCTGACGAAGATCGATCAGCGCGTCGGCGAAATCTTCCTTCAGGTAGAAGACCGTGGCGCGCTTGTTCCAGGCGTCGAGATGGTCGGGGGCGACGCGCAGCACGCTGTCGAGCAGCTGGATGGTGAGATCGAAATCCTTGGTCTGCAGCGCCTGTGTGGCGCGGGCCATCAAGAGATCCGCCGTATCGCTGCCCGAGGGGGTGAGAGCGATGTCGATACGGTCGGCGATGCTCTTGGCCGCTTCCTTGGTCGGCGCCACCTTGAGCGCGGCGAACAGAGCATCCAGCCGCTTGCCATGGTCGGGCTCGGCGCGGCCGGTGTCCAGCGGGCGGGCGCCATCCTTGCCGGCGGCGTCGGGGGATTTCTCGAGCGCCCGGTCGGCGTCCGTCTTCAGCTTGGGGATCTCGACCTGAAGCGGCGCGCGCGGCGCCGGCGCCGTCGAATCGCTCGGCGGCGTCAGGGCGAGGGCGGGCGTCGCGGCGAGGAGAAGAACAGCAAAAAGGGCGCGCATGGCTCCTAGTCTAGGAGCAATGGCGCCCTCGTCAATCGCGCGCTCCACGGGCCGCGAAAACGTGATCGCGACCGGTAGAGTGAAAGAGAACCCGCCCTGCGGCGGATCAGCCCTGACGCGCCTTGAAGCGCTTCTGGGTCTTGTTGATGATGTAGACGCGACCCTTGCGGCGCACCAGACGGTTGTCGCGGTGACGGCCGAGCAGCGACTTGAGCGAATTGCGGATCTTCATGACACGTAACCTTCGGATCGGTGGTGCTTGCGCACGAGACGGCGGCTCGATGGCCGCGCCCCGATCCGCGAGCGTCAAATTAGAGGCCGGCTGATAGCGGAGGGCAGGGGCCTTTGTCAATTGCAGTGCGGGTTTTTCCCCGATCGAGGCCGATCCATGCCGGCCCCGGACGGTGGTTTCAGCGCTTGTAGGGCGCCATGCCGGCGCGGGCGAGCTCATCGGCGCGCTCGTTCATCTCGTCACCCGCATGGCCCTTCACCCAGTGCCAGCGGATCTCGTGGCGCGCGATGGCCGCTTCCAGCTTTTCCCACAGGTCGACATTCTTGACCGGCTTCTTGTCGGCGGTGCGCCAGCCATTGCGCTTCCAGCCGGCGATCCACTTGGTGATGCCGTTGCGCATATATTCGCTGTCGGTGTGCAGATCGACCGTGCAAGGGCGCTTCAGCGCCTCCAGCGCGGAGATCGCCGCCATCAGCTCCATGCGGTTATTGGTGGTGGGCGATTCGCCCCCGCACAGTTCCTTCGCCGTGCCGGCATAGCGCAGGATCGCGCCCCAGCCGCCGGGACCGGGATTGCCCGAACAGGCGCCGTCGGTCCAGATCGCCACGATGCCCTTGGGCGCCTCCTTGGGCTCGTCCTTGGGCTCCTGCTTCGATGCATCGTCGGAGAACACGCGGGCCGTTCCCGGTGCGCTTTTCATCAGCCCACTCCGTAGTCGCGCGGGCTCTGTGCCGCGCGGTGGAAGCGCAGCTTGCGCAGATATTCCAGCGGGTCGTGCGGGCGCACCAGCGCGCCGGACGGCACGTTCAGCCAGTCGACCAGGCGGGTGAGCAGGAAGCGCAGCGACGCCCCGCGCGCCAGCAGCGGCAGCGCGGCGATCTCGGCCTCGTCCAGCGGCCGCTCGGCCTGATAGCCGGCGAGCAGCGCCCGCCCCTTGGTGAGGTTGTAGGCGCCGTCCGGCTCGAAGCACCAGGCATTCAGGCAGATGGCGACGTCATAGGCGAGGAGGTCGTTGCAGGCGAAATAGAAGTCGATCAGCCCCGAGAGCGTGCCATCGGTGAAGAACACGTTGTCGGGGAACAGGTCGGCATGAATGACGCCGGTGGGAAGCCCCTTCGGCCAGTTCGGCTCCAGCACGGCGAGTTCATCGGCGATGAGCGCGGCAAGGCCCGGGGCGACGGTGTCGGCGCGCGCGCCCGCCTGTTCGAACAGCGGCCGCCAGCCGGCCACCGAGAGCGCGTTGACGCGGGCCTGCGTGGTGAAGTCGGCTCCCGCCTTGTGCAGCCCGGCCAGCGCAGCGCCGAGCGCGGCGCAATGGGCGGCGCTCGGCCGGCGCACCGAGGTGCCGATGAGGAAGGTGGCGATCAGCGCCGGGCGCCCGGCGAGCGTGCCCAGCGCCACGCCCTCGCGGTTGCGCACCGGTTGCGGGCAATCGATGCCGCGCGTCGCCAGGTGCTCCATCAGGCCGATGAAGAAGGGCAGGTCGGCCGGGTTCACCCGCTTCTCGTAGAGGGTGAGGATGAAGCTGCCGGCCTCGGTCTGCAGCAGGTAGTTGGAATTCTCCACGCCCTCGGCAATGCCCTTGAAGGCGCGCAGGCGGCCAAGCTCATAGGTGGAGAGAAAAGCCTCGAGCTCTTCCGGGGTGACGTCGGTGTAGACGGCCATGGGATGGTTGGGCAACTCGCTGGTGTGGCGCGGGGCGATCCGCGGGGACTATTCCGCCGCGTCGGCGCGCAGCTGCCGGGGCAGGGGAAAGAACACGTCTTCGTGCGCGGTGTGCACGGTCTCCACCTTCACCGCGAAGCGCTCGGCAAAGGCATCGATGACTTCCTCGACGAGGATCTCAGGCGCGGAGGCGCCGGCCGTGACGGCGAGCGAGGAAATGCCGCCGAACAGGCTCCAGTCGATTTCGCTCGCCCGCTGCACCAGCACCGCGACCCGGCAGCCGGCGCGCTCGGCCGCCTCGCGCAGGCGCTGCGAGTTCGATGAGTTGGGCGCGCCCACCACGATCAGCGCATCGACCTCCGGCGCCACGCGCTTGACCGCTTCCTGCCGGTTGGTGGTGGCGTAGCAGATGTCTTCCTTGTGCGGCGCCACCATGTTGGGAAAGCGCTCGCGCAGGATCGCCACGATGCCGGCTGTGTCGTCGATCGACAGGGTGGTCTGGGTCGTGAAGGCGAGATTGTCCGGGTCACGCGGCACGAACAGGCGGGCCTGCTCGGCGGTTTCCACCAGCGAGACGGCGCCCGCCGGCAGCTGGCCCATGGTGCCGATCACCTCGGGATGGCCGGCATGGCCGATCAGCACCACTTCACGCCCGCGCTTGTGATGCACCGTCGCCTCGCGATGCACCTTGGTGACGAGCGGGCAGGTGGCGTCGATAGCGTAGAAATGGCGCGCGGCCGCGTCCTCGGGCACCGACTTGGCAACGCCATGGGCGGAGAAGATCACCGGCGCGCGGGTGCCGGCGGGCACCTCGTCGAGTTCCTCGACGAAGATCGCGCCCTTCGCCTTCAGGCCCTCGACGACATATTTATTGTGCACGATCTCGTGGCGGACATAGACCGGCGCGCCGTGGATCGCCAGCGCCCGCTCGACCGCATCGATGGCCCGCACCACGCCGGCGCAGAAGCCGCGCGGGGCGCAGAGCATCACGCGCAGGGCGGGTTTGTCGCCGGCCTGATCCGTCATCGAAGGATTCGTCATCGGGGATCCGTCATCGAGCGGTTCATGGCGGTTCGGTTCCTCCGCGGCCCGCCGCAGCGGCCTCTCACCGTCATGGTTGGCGATCCCCGCCCTGTCAAGCGCGCGGCCCGGACGGGCGCATCGGACGCGGCGACGGGGGCGTATTTCTTTGGATTTGCAGGACGGCGCGCACGGGCCTATATTCGGGTTATCCCGGTCATCGCGAGACGGTCCGAGGCTTCGCCCCGACAAGGCGGCGGAGCGCGTGAGAGAGTTTGCGCGGCCGTATGAAGCACATTGGATGGAGACGCGCCCCATGGCCAACGCACCGCTCATGCCGAAGGCCACCGCCGTATGGCTGGTGGAGAACACCGCGCTGACCTTCGACCAGATCGCCGATTTCTGTAAGCTCCACGTGCTCGAAGTGAAGGGCATCGCCGACGGCGAAGTGGCGCAGGGCATCAAGGGCAGCGACCCGGTCACCACCGGCCAGCTCTCGCGCGACGAGATCGAGCGGGGCGAGAAGAATGCCGCCTATCACCTCCGGCTTCTGGAATCGAAGGTGCGCCTGCCCGAGCCCAAGCGCCGGCGCGGGCCGCGCTACACGCCGGTGTCGAAGCGGCAGGATCGGCCGAACGCCATCCTCTGGCTGCTGCGCAGCCATCCGGAGCTGAAGGATAGCCAGATCATGCGGCTTGTCGGCACCACCAAGCACACCATCGAATCGATCAAGGAGCGCACCCACTGGAATGCGCAGAACCTGACGCCGATGGACCCGGTGACGCTCGGCCTGTGCTCGCAGATCGATCTCGACATCGAGGTGCAGCGCTCCTCGAAGGACCGCCCGGCGACAATGGTCACCGCGGAGGGCTCGACGCTGCTCCCCGCCGACGTCACCACCGGTCCCGGCGCCATGGAGGAGCCTTTCGTGCCCCAGCGCAAGCCGCGCGAGGAGCCCATCGACCTCGAGACCGTGTTTGCCAAGCTTGGCGGCTCGCGCAAGACGGCTACCGAGGAGGAGTGATCCTTCTCCGCCGGCCGGCATGCAAAGGGGGCCTCGCGGCCCCCTTTTTCATGAGGCACTGGAGCTCACTCAGGCGGCGGAGACCTTGGTGAGGCCGCGCGCGTGCAGCGCGTCGGCAATCTCCTCCAGCGAGGTCGGGTCGTCGATCGTGGCGGGCATGTTCCACGCCTGCGCATCGGCGATCTTCTTCATGGTGCCGCGCAGGATCTTGCCCGAGCGCGTCTTCGGCAGGCGGTTCACCGTGATGGCGATGCGGAAGGCGGCGACCGGACCGATGCGCTCGCGCACCAGCGCGACGATCTCCGCCTCGATCAGCGCCGGCGAGCGGTCGACGCCGGACTTCAGCACGAGAAAGCCGCACGGCACTTCGCCCTTGAGCTCATCATGGATGCCGATGACCGCGCATTCCGCGACGGCGGGATGGGCGGCCAGCACTTCCTCCATGCCGCCGGTGGAGAGGCGATGGCCGGCCACGTTGATGATGTCGTCTGTGCGGCCCATGATGAAGAGCTGGCCGTCCTCGTCGCAGAAGCCGGCATCGGCGGTCTTGTAGTAGCCGGGAAACTCGGCGAGATAGCCTTCGGTGAAGCGGAAATCCTGCCGCCACAGCGTGGGCAGGCAGCCCGGCGGCAGCGGTAGCTTGATGGCGATCGAGCCCATCCGGTTGGCACCGAGGGGGTGGCCGCCCTCGTCGAGGATGTCGATCTGGTAGCCCGGCATCGGCACGCCGGTGGAGCCGATCTTGATCGGCAGCGCGCCCAAGCCCACCGGATTGCCGGCAATGGCCCAGCCGGTTTCGGTCTGCCACCAGTGATCGACCACGGGCACGGCGAGCTTGGCCTGCGCCCATTCCACCGTGTCGGGGTCGGCGCGCTCGCCGGCGAGGAACAGGTTGCGCAGCGACGAGCGATCGTAGCGCCGCATCAGCAGCCCCTCGGGGTCTTCCTTCTTGATGGCACGCAGCGCGGTCGGGGCGGTGAACAGCGCGCTCACCCTGTATTCCTCGATGACGCGCCAGAACACGCCGGCATCGGGCGTGCCCACTGGCTTGCCCTCGAACAGCACCGTGGTGCAGCCGGCCAGCAGCGGGGCATAGATGATGTAGGAATGGCCGACCACCCAGCCAATATCCGAGGCGGACCAGAAGACCTCCCCCGGCTCGACGCCGTAAAGCCCCGACATCGACCAGCGCAACGCCACCATGTAGCCGCCGGTGTCGCGCACGACGCCCTTCGGCTTGCCGGTCGTGCCCGAGGTATAGAGAATGTAGAGCGGATCGGTGGCGGCGAGCGGAACCGGCTCGGCGCCGCGCCCCTCAGCCATCGCGCTGGCGCGCAGGCTTGCCCAGTCATGGTCGCGCCCGGGCAGGAGCTGGGCCTGCGTCTGCGGGCGCTGGAATACGAGGCAAGCCTCGGGTTTGTGCGTGGCCATGGTCAGCGCGAGGTCGAGCAGCGGCTTGTAGGCGACGATGCGGCTGGGCTCGATGCCGCAGGACGCCGAGAGCACGAGCTTTGGCTGGGCGTCCTCGATGCGGCTGGCAAGTTCCGCCGCGGCAAAGCCGCCGAACACCACCGAATGCACCGCGCCGATACGGGCGCAGGCCAGCATCGCGAACACCGCCTCGGGAATCATCGGCATGTAGATGACGACGCGATCGCCCTTCTCGACGCCGAGATCGCGCAGCACGCCGGCCAGCGTGTTCACTTCCGTGAGCAGTTCGGCATAGGTGATGGTGCGCTTGGCACCGGTGACGGGGCTGTCATAGTGGATCGCCGCCACCGCGCCGTGACCTGCCGCGACGTGGCGGTCCACCGCGTTGTGGCAGACATTGGTGACGCCATCGACAAACCAGCGGCCATAGACCCCGGCGGCGGGGTCGAAAATGGTCCGGGGCTCGACATACCAGTCGATGGCACGCGCCGCCTCGCCCCAGAAAATGTCCGGATGTTCGATCGACTGCGCGTAGGCGGCGGGGTAGCGGCTCTCCTGCGGGGCAGGCATCGAGATGGGCATCGAGTTGGGTATCGACATGGGCGTTCTCCTGGAGCGACATTTTCTTGCTTGAACTGAATTTCACGGCTCATGACCGGCAATTCAAGAACGCTCAAATGCTTACGACCTTGGTCGTGCCCCGGGGTCATCGCGTGCGGAGGGGCCTGCCGTACCATCGGGGTGGCAGGCGGGCAGGCGGACAGGCGTGCGGCGCCGTGGGCGCGCGCGGTCCTTCAACGCGAACCGCCGGCCCTGAGGAGCCGGCGGCGGATGTCTTCGCGGATGGCGCTCAGCGGAAAGGCGCTCTGTCTGCCCGATGTGTCCGCCGCCGGGCAGAATGCCTCAAGCCGCTGGAGCCGTCCGGGTTTATGCTAATGCATGGAAATGTTGCGCCGGGGCTGGTTAGTGGAGGGTTGCTCCCCTGAGCCGCGTGATTTCGTCCTTCAGCAGAAGTTTCCGCCGTTTCAGATCGGCGACACGGGCGTCATTCGACGCCGGGCGGTTTATCTCTTCCTTCAGTTCGCGCTCGAGTGCCTGATGGCGCCGCTCAAGTTCCGTGACATGCGCCTGCATGGACATGGACATTATCTCCTGTCGTCAGATGCGGACGTCATCAGTCTGTCACGAGAGCTTCGCGCTGTCGACGACACGATGCGCTGCGCTGCAGCACGCAGGACGGCGCGCCGGTCCATGGCGAGGTGGCTCGTGGCATGCTCCAGTGGTTGCGGAAGCTGTTGCGACCGGGCCCGTGGCCGGTGATACTGTCCGCCACGCCCCGGCTGGAGGGGCGACTGAGTTTGCGGATCAGGTGTTTGGCAGAACAGATGACGGCGGCGGATGAGGAACGGGAGCAGAGGGCTCTCCTCGAGCGCCTGCGGCAGGAGCATCGCGATCTCGACGTGGCGATCGCCGCGTTGCAGGAGATGCCGGGCAGCGACCAGCTGCAGCTGGCGCGCTTCAAGAAGCGCAAGCTGCTGATCAAGGATCGCATCGGCTATATCGAAGACCAGATGTGCCCTGACATCATCGCCTGAGCGCGGAGGCGGCCCCGCGCGCCTCAGGGCGCGTGTTCTCCGCGTTTTCGGACGGGCGCGATTTCGGACGGGTGCGATTTGGCGCGACCCGACGGCCAACCTTCGTGGAGCCGGCTGTAGGCGGGCGATTGCGGCGGCCGTCCACTCCCTGCGGCGAGGACGGCCGGCACGTCTCAGAACTGCGTCAGCAGCACGTCGGCATTGGTCTTGTCGGCCTTGCTCGGCACGTCCTCGACATTGAGGATCAGCACCTCGCCATCGTCCACCACCGCGGAATAGCGCTTGGAGCGCACGCCGAGGCCGGCGGCCGACGCGTCGAAATCAAGGCCGATCGCCTTGGCGAACTCGCCATTGCCGTCCGACAGGAAGATGATCTTGCCGCCGGCATTGGAGGCCTTTTCCCACGCGGCGAGCACGAAGGGGTCGTTGACCGCCGTCACCGCGATGGCATCGATGCCCTTGGCGAAGAAATCGTCGGCGCGGGCGATGAAGCTCGGCAGGTGATTCTTGTGGCAGGTGGGTGTGAAGGCGCCGGGAACGGCGAACAGGACGACCTTCTTGTTCTTGAAGATCTCGTCGGTGGATTTCGGAACCGGGCCGTCCTCGGTGGCGACGCGGAAGGTGACGCTCGGCAGCTGGTCGCCGACCTTGATCGTCATTGGGTGTTTCCTTTCAAGCGCTGGATATGCGGGCGGTCGCCGGGCCGCCAGCCGGCGCCGCGCCTGTGTCGCGCGCGACCCGTCGGCCCGGTCGGCCGGTAGAATAACCGTTTCCCATTGATCGGGAAGCGTTTTCAGCGTGCGGAAAGGGGGGCGTCCACCTCGACGGCGCGTGTGCCGTCGACCAGCGTGAAGCGCAGCCGCGTGGCCGCGATGTCAGCCCCCTTTGGCACGCCTTCGACCGGCAGGTGGAACACGGTTTGTCCGTCCGGGCCGGGCTCGCGGGCGGGCAGCGGCAAGGCCCAGTCCTCGCTCGGCCCCTCGACGAAGAGGTCGGCGGTATCGGGATTGGCCACGCGTGCCACGACGCGGATGGTCTGTCCGTGCTCGCCGGCGGGGGCGGGGCCGAGGTCGGCCGTCTCCAGCGCGGTGGCGCCGCCGGCACCGAAGGTTGCCAGCTGCGGCACGGTGGAAAGCGCGGCGGCGAGCGCGGGCGGGGTGGTCGGCGCGCCGCCGGCCGGAAGCACCAGGGTCACCTCGGCAGTGGCCGGCTGGCAGATCTTCGCGCATACCGCGAAATCGAGAGTGAGGCGCAGATCGACCGGCTTGCCGGGATCGCGCGGCGTCACCCGGAAGGGCAGGGTGACGTCCTTCTTGTAGCCGATCGAGAAGCTGCCGCCGTCGTCGAAGCGGACCGGCGCCGGCCAGAGGATCTCCACCCCCGTCACATTGTCGGAGCCCGACCAGTCGAAATGCGGCGGAACGCCGCTGTCGCCGGGATAGCGCCAATAGGTTTTCCAGCCGGCACCGAGCCGGATCTGCACGCCGCCGGTGACGATCTCCCCGTCGCGGGGGCCGGCGAGAAGCCGCACCGCCGTACCGCTCGGCGCCGTCCAGGGGGAGCTGATGTCCTCAGAGCTGACCATCGGCGCGCTGTCCGCCCGAGCGGGTACGGCGCCGGGGAGCGCGGCCATGAGGGCGGTGAGGGCGAGGGCGAGGCGTGCGGGCGAAACCATGCTCTGGCGATAGCCTCTCGCGCCGCTCCCGGAAAGTCTCGCCAGCGCACTTTCATGTGAGGGCCGTTCCGCGCCGGAATCTTCGCCCGCACGCGGCCCTTGCAAATGACCCCGCGAGGATTAGGCTTTTACTCATGTGGATTGGACGAGAAAGCCGCGAGAGGTCCGGCGGCGGTTCGGACGGGGCCTATCTTGAGGGACAGATGCTGGTTGCCATGCCCGGCATGCGCGACGAGCGCTTCGCCCGTGCTGTGATCTATCTGTGCGCGCATTCGCCCGAGGGGGCGATGGGCATCATCGTCAACCAGCCCGCGCCCAACATCAAGTTTTCCGATCTCCTTGTGCAGCTGGATGTCATTCCGCAGGAAGATCGCATTCACCTGCCGCAGCGCGCCGGGGGCGTGAAAGTGCTGAAGGGCGGGCCGGTGGAAACCGGGCGCGGCTTCGTTCTGCACAGCTCCGATTTCTTCATCGAGGATTCGACGCTGCCGATCGATGATGGCATCTGCCTCACCGCCACGCTCGATATCCTGAGGGCCATCGCCGCCGGTGGAGGCCCCGCGAGCGCGCTGCTCGCGCTCGGCTATGCCGGATGGGCGCCGGGGCAGCTGGAGAACGAGATCCAGCAGAATGGCTGGCTGCACTGCCCGGCGGACCAGACGCTGGTGTTCGAGGCCGAAGCGAGCGTGAAATACGACCTCGCCCTGCGCAAGATCGGCATTGATCCCGGTATGCTCTCCCCCGAGGCCGGGCACGCCTGAGGCCGGGCCGCCCGCAGGCTGGAACGCGCGGGCGAGACGCCACGGGCGGAGGCCGGCAGCGGCCGGTGGCGTGCCGAGCCCTTTCCGAACGATCATGTTCGTCTGTTCAACCCGGCAGGGCTTTGCGCGTGAACGCCGCGCGCTACCCGCTCTGGAGACGTGCCCTCCAGACGTGCCCTCCGTCGCAAGCGCGGCTCTGAAAAGCCCGCCTGCGTGCCTGGCAAGAGGCGGGGCCTTATCCCTGCTGGGCCGGCTTGGTCACCGCCGGAGGCTTGGCCGCAGCAGGCTTCGGTGCTGCGGACGGGGCGGGGACACCGCGGGTGCCGGCCTCTGCGGGTGAGGTGGCGGCGGGTGAGGTCGTGGTGGCTGAGGTCGCGGTGGGTCGTGGGGCCGCGCGCGGCGGGGCGGCGGTCGCCGGCGCACCGGCAAGCACGTTCGCCAGCTGTTGCAGGCTGGCCGTCGCGCTGCCTGTCGCGGGTGCGGCCGACGCCGGGGCAGAATTCGGCGCAAGGGTAGAATTCGGCGCAGGCGTCCTTGGCGCGGGCGGCCTCAAGGATGCGGGCTTCAAGGGTGCGGGCCGGGCATCCGGCGCCTTGGTCTCTGCAAGCTTGCCATCCGCAACCTTGCCGTCCGCCGGCTTGGCCGGTGCGGGCCTGGCGGCAGGCTTGCCGCCGCGCGAGAGCAGGCGGCTGCGTTCCAGCAGCGAGGCCGGGGCGGAATCGGGCTGAAGCTGCCGGCGTGCATCCTCCGCCGACATGGGCTCGCCGAACAGGTGGCCCTGTCCGTAGCGGCAGCCGAGGCGGGCCAGCGCGGAAGCGGCCTGCTCGCTTTCGATGCCTTCGGCGACGATGTCCATGCCGAGGTCATGCGCCATGTTGATGATGGTGCGCAGGATGACCGGGCGCTGGGCCTTGTTGCCGTTGCGCCCCAGCGCCTTCATGAAGGTGCGGTCGACCTTGATCGTGTCGAATGGGAAGCGCTGGAGATAGGCGAGCGAGGAATAGCCCGTGCCGAAATCGTCCAGCGAGAGGCCGGCGCCAAGCTCGCGCATGCGCAAGAGGATCTGCGCGGAATATTCCGGGTTTTCCATCGCCAGCGATTCGGCCAGCTCCAGCTTCAGCGTGCCGGGGGCCACCACGTTGCGGGCGAGGATTGCCTTGATGTCCTGAAGCAGGTCGTGGCGCAGCATCTGCCGGGAGGAGATGTTCACCGAGACGAAGATCGGCTCGCCACGCAGGATGCGCTGCCAGCTGCCCAGCTGGCGCGCGGCGCCGTCGAGCATGAACAGACCGATATCGACGATGAGACCGGAATCCTCGGCAATGCCGAAAAAATCGGCCGGCGCCAGCGTGCCCAGCGTGGGATGCTGCCACCGCACCATGGCCTCGAAGCCGGCAATGGCGCGCGTCGAAAGATCGACCACCGGCTGGTAGACGATGCTGATCTCCGAGCGCTCCAGCGCCTGGCGCAGATCCGCTTCCATCGTGAGCCGGTCGAGCTTGTGGGTGCGCATCGAGGGCCGGAATACCTCGATGCGGTCGCCGCCCACGCGCTTGGCGAAATACATCGCCAGCTCGGAATCCTTCATCATCTCGTCCGGCGTCCGGCGCTGTCCGTCCGCGAGCAGCAGGCCGATCGAGGCGGTGATGAAGATCTCGCGGTCGCCGAAGGTGATGGGCGCGCGCAGCGTGCGGCGCAGCGTGTCGGCGAAAGCGGTGATGCGCTCGGGATCGCGCTCGGACATGAGGATGAGCGCGAAATGGTCGCTGCCGAGGCGGGCAAGCGTGTCCTGCTGCTTGGTCAGGCGCATCAGCCGGCGCGCGACGGTGAGCAGGATGGAATCGCCCGCCGGCATGCCGAGGCTGGCATTGACCTGCTGGAAGCGGTCGATGTCGATCAGCATGACAGTCGGCTTCAGCGTCTCGTCGGCGCGGGCAAAGCCGTTGGCGGAGGCGAGGCGGTCGAGAAACAGTTCGCGGTTCGGCAGGCCGGTCAGGTTGTCGTGCACCGCGTCATGCAGCATCCGCTCCTCGGCGGTGCGCATGTCGGTGACGTCGGACAGCGTGCCGATGCAGCGCACCACTTCGCCATCGGTGCCGACCACCGGCCGGGCGCGCAGGTTGAACCACATGTAATGGCCGTCATGCGCGCGCAGGCGGAAATCCTGGTCGATGCGCCCGCGCCGCTGGTCCAGCAGACCGTCCAGCGTGGCGCGGAAGCGGTCGCGGTCCATCGGATGGATGATGTCCAGCCAGCCGGCGGCCTCGGTCTCCAGCGTGCCGTGCTTGAGGCCGAGCATGTGCTCGGCTTCCGGGCTCACATGGATGCGATCGGTGTCGACATCCCAGTCCCAGACGATATCGCCCGAGCCCGCCACGGCGAGCGCGCGGCGCTCTAGTTCCTGCGTGCTGCCGGCCACCGAGCCGGTGCCGGCGAAGGCGTGCTGCATCACCGTGAAGCCGATCAGCATGACGATCAGCACCAGTCCGCCGAGCAGGGCCGGGGCGACGAGGTCGTTGCCGATGCGCCCGGACACCGCCATGCCGGCGGTGACCACCCATACGACCAGCAGCAGCAGGGTCGGGATGATCAGCACGGCGCGATCGTAGCGGTGCAGGGCGAGCCACAGCACCACGGCGAAGCCCATGATCGACACCACCAGCAGCGAGGGCCGGGCGATGCCGGCCGCCGCCGAGGGGTCGAGCAGCGCGAGGCCCACCAGCGCGGCGAGGAAGACCAGCCAGCCGGCGGTGATGTGCGCATAACGCACGTGCCAGCGGTTGAGGTTGAGATAGGCGAACAGGAACACGACCAGCGTGGCGGCCAGGATCGCCTCGCCGGCCGCGCGCCAGAACTGCTGCGCCAGCGGCGAGATGCCGAACACTTTCGACCAGAAGCCGAAATCGAGGCCGATATAGCCCAGCACGGCCCAGGCCAGCAGCGCCGCGGCGGGGAACATCGCACTGCCCTTCACCACGAACAGGATGGTGAGGAACAGCGCCAGCAGGCCGGCAATGCCGATGACGATGCCATTATACAGCGTGAAGCTGTTGACCTTGTCCTTGTAGGCCTCCGGTTCCCACAGATAGAGCTGCGGCAGGTTGCCGTCGGCGAGTTCCGCCACCAGCGTCACCGTCGCGCCGGGATCGAGGGTGATGAGGTAGACGTCGGCGTCCGGCGCGTTCTGCCGCTCGGGGCGGAAGCCCTGGCTGGCGGTGATGTTGAGGATGCGCCGGTTGCCCAGATCGGGCCAGAACACGCCGGATCCGACCATGCGATAGTGAGGCGCCACGATCAGCCGGTCGACCTGCTCGTCGGTATTGTTGGCGAGGGCGAACACCGCCCATTTGCTGCCATTCGGCCCCGGCGCGACCGAGCGCACCTCGATGCGGCGGACGATGCCGTCGGCGCCCGGCACGGTGGAGACCTGGATGCGGTCGGTCTCGCTCGTATGCCGCTCGATCGCCGGGGCGAGATCGACCACCAGCGCGTCGAGGCGGATCGCCACCGCGTCCAGCGCGCGGGCGACCGACGCGGGGAACGCGCTGGCCAGCACCAGCGCGAGCGCGGCGAATGCCAGCTGCCCGAGGGCTGGCCGGCGCACCGGCATACGCAGCGGGAAACGACGGAAGAAGGCCAAACGGCTACCTCTGGTTCTGGCGTTGGGTCCGGTCGAAGGCCAAGACGAGTTTCATGCCGAGTTTCATGCCGAAATTCGGAACGATATCCGGTCGCGTGGCCGGGGGATCGTTCCTGCGTTGCCCGCTTCCCTCGGTGACGCCCTGCGATGAGTAGCGGCGACGCGCGGCGGGAGCAAGGCGTGGGCGGCGGCGATGCGCGCACATTCCGTGGGGAAGGTCTGTCCCACGGCCGGCGCCCCCGCTTCGGAGCCTGTAGCCGCGGCAGCCTGATGTCGCTGGCGCCGCGCAAGCCCGTGTCCGCGGGCTACCGGCTACGGCGCCTGCGGCTGCGTCTCCGGCACCGTCCAGGTCTTGATGCGGGTTTCCAGGCTCGCGCGCTCCTCTGGCGTCAGTTCGTTGACCATCTGGGCGAGCATGAGATCATCGAGCTTCTGCGCCTTGGCCGCGAGGTGCCATGCGGCGGCGGAGACCTTGTCCACCGGCACGCCGCGCCCGGCGGAGAGAATGCGGGCATAGCGGTTCTGCGCGATCGGGTTACCCGCCAGCGCGGCCTTGTGGAAGAGTTCGGCGGCGCGAGCCTCGTCCTTGGGCACGCCGTCACCGTTGAACACCATGATGGCAAGCTCGGTGGTGGCGACCACATTGCCGAGCTGGTCCGCGCGCATCAGCAGGCGCGCGGCCTCGCGCGGGTCCTTGGGCACTCCGTTACCGTCGCGATAGAGCGTGGCGAGGGCATAGATCGCGTCCGGCTGGTCCTTGTCGGCGGCGCGGCGGAACCAGTCGGCGGCAATGGCCGGCTCGCGCGGTGCCAGCTGGCCCTGCAGGTAGACGAGGCCGAGATTATAGGCCGCCGCGACATTGCCCTTTTCGCCCGCCTGCCGCAGCAGGTCGATCGCCTCTGTCCTCTCCGCGCCCTCGCCCGATATGAGCTTCATCGAGCCCAGCGTGAACAGCGCGTCGGCGCTGCCCTTGGCGGCGGCGGCCTCGAACCATTCACGCGCGGCCGTGCTGTCCTGGCGCACGCCGTAGCCCTGCGAGAGCAGTTCGCCCGCCAGCACCATGGCGATGGGATCGTCCTGCGTCCTGGCGCGCTCGACCGCGAGACCCAGCGCGGTTTTGAATTGCCCGCGCTGATAGGCGCCATAGGCGGCATCCTGCGGGGAGGGGGTGGCCGGCGCCGTGGTGCCGGCATCGAGCTGGATCCGGGCCGGCGCCTTGGTCGGCGTGGCGCCCGTGCCGGGCGGCAGCGCCGTCACCCCCGGCGGGGTGGTGTCCTTGTCCTCGGCGGCCACGGGCGAGCCCGCGCCTGCGGCGAGCAGTGCCGCGAGGCATCCCAGGAGGGCCGCAGCGGACGGCAGGCGCATCAGCCGGCTCCCCCGCCCGCCAGCGCGCCCGCCAGCGCCAGCGCGCCCGGGTCGTCCAGCCGGTCGGCATCCACCGCGATGAAATCGGCACCGATCGCGACCAGCGCGACAACTTCCTCCAGCGTGCGGGCATAGGCGACGCAGGGCGGCTCGAACAGCTGCACCCACCATTCGGCGCGCTCCAGCGTTGTCTCGAAGGGCGGCCGGCGGCCCTGGGCGTCGGGCTCGCCGAACATCACGTAATCGGCACCGGCCTCGGCCGCGGTCATCGCGTCATGCTTGCTGCGCAGGCCGCCGGCGCCGGCAATGCCGTCCGGGCGCAGGGCGGGAAGCGCGGCCTTGAGCGCCTCGTTGCCGTCGAGATGCGCGCCGTCCGCCCCCAGCGTCGCGCCGAGCGCGGCATCCGCCTCGATCAGGCAGGCGGCGCCGATATCCTGGCTCGCGGCGACGAGCGGGCGCAGGGCCGTGGCCGGCTGGTCGGCCCCCGCCCGCAGCAGCACCGCCGCTATGTCGACCTCGCCACTGGCGCGGCGCAGCCCGTCCGCCATCCGGGCGGCATCGGCCACCGGCAGGGCGGGCACGAGAACATAGAGGCGGGGAGCGATCGGGGCGGGTGCGGAGCGGGCCATGGGAATGTCTGATGAACTTCTGAAAGCCATGCCGTAGGATGGCGGCGAAAGCGCGGCATAGCTCGCGCGTCCAGGGGGATGATGTTTCCCTGCTGTCTAGAGCATTTGTCCGCCCGTTGGAAACAGCCGATCGAAGCCGGGGGCGTTCGTACGTCCGGCATCGCGCCTCGGGCCCGCTCCGCCCGCCGCCCCGGGGCGGGGAGGGCAGTGCGCCGTCGTGCCGTGCCGCCCGTAGCGCGGTAAGGTTTCCTTCGGGCTGTCGGCAAGCTGTGCGCCTCAGCGATCTCCCTCACTTCACGGTCGTTGCATGAGAATGCTAGACCTTGCCTGACGCCAATCGGCCGGCCTGCCGCCGGCTGTCCGCTCCCTGGGGGAAACATGGTCCTTCGACCCGCCTATCGCTTCGCGGCCCTGCTGGCCGCCGCGACATTCCTCACCGCGCCGGCCCTGGCGCAGCAGCCGGCCGCGCCCGCCGCGCCGGTTGCCACCAGCGCCGCGCCGTCCGCGATTCCGCCCGGCCTCGCCTGGCCGCGCAGCTTCGATCTCGGCGACAAGGTGCTGCAGATCTACCAGCCGCTGATCGAGCAGTGGAACGGTGACCAACTGGCCGGTCGCGCCGCCATCGCCATCGGCCCCAAGACCGGCACGCCGACCTATGGCATCGCCCGCTTCACCGCGCGCGTCGCGGTCGACAAGCCCTCCAAGCTCGCCCAGCTTGGCCCGATCCAGATCACCAAGGTCGACGTGCCGACCGACCCGACGCAGGACACCGCGCTGATGAGCGCGCTGCAGTCGCACATTCCCGCCGGCGGCATCACGGTCGCCCTCGATCATCTGTTGACCAGCTATGCCGCCTCCAAGGAACTGACCCAGGCGGAGACGCAGCCGGTCGACAATACGCCGCCGAAGATCATCTTCGCCGACAAGGCGACCATCCTCGTGCTGGTGGCCGGCACGCCGGTGGCCAAGCCGATCGACGGCGTCACCGGGTTCCAGCGCATCGTCAACACCCATCCGCTGATCCTCGTGGATGCCGCTGGCGGCTATCACCTGCAGGCGGCCGGCAACTGGTACCAGGCCAAGGCGATCGAAGGCCCATGGACGCTGGTGCGTGCGCCCGATCCCGCGCTCGAGGCGGCCGGCAGCACCGCGAATTACGAGGAGGCGGCCGCTTCGCTTCTGCCCGCGAACGGGCAGAAGCCGGCGACGCCGCCGGCCGTGGTCGTGTCCACCGGCCCGGCCGAGTTGGTCATCACCGATGGCGCGCCGCAGATGGTGCCGGTGAGCGGCACGTCGCTGCTGCGCGTCGGCAATGCCGATCACGCGATCATCCTCGATCCCTCCAGCAACCAGTATTACGTGCTGATTTCCGGCCGCTGGTTCCGCGCCGCCGGCCTCGGTGGACCATGGGCCTTCGTGCCGGGCGCGAGCCTGCCGGCCGACTTCAAGAAGATCGCGCCGACCGATCCGGTCGCCAACGCGCTGGTCGCTGTCCCCGGTACGCCGCAGGCCAAGGAAGCGGCGATCGCCGCTACCGTGCCGCAGACCGCGACCATCAAGCGCGATACCCAGCTCACCATCCAGTATGACGGCGCGCCGCGGTTCGAGCCGATCAAGGGCACCATCCTGTCCTATGCGGTGAACACCCGCACGCCCGTGATCAAGCTCGACGCGACGCGCTACTATGCGCTCGTGCAGGCGGCGTGGTTCGTCGCCAATGCGCCGACCGGCCCGTGGTTCGTGACCGAGACGGTGCCGGCGGCGATCTACACCATCCCGACCTCCTCGCCGCTGCACTATGTCACCTATGTGCGCGTCTATGCCTCGACCGCCGATGCGGTGACGGTCGGCTACACGCCCGGCTATCTCGGCGTGATGCTCGAGCCGGGCGGCACGGTGGTCTACGGCACCGGCTATGACTGCGTCGGCTATATCGGCTCCTACTGGTATGGCTGCCCGGCCTCCTACGGCGCCAATGCCGCTTTCGGCTGGACCGACGGCTTCGCCTTCGGCTTCGCGGCGGGCTATCCCTGGGGTGCCTGGGGCCCGGCCTGGGGCCCCTATTGGGGTCCCGGCCCGTGGGGCGGACCGTGGGCGGGCGTGAACGTCAACGCCACCAACATTTACGGCCAGTGGGGCGCCAATGCCGCCTATGCCCATGCCTGGGGCTACAACCCCTGGACCGGCAATGAATGGGCCGGCCGTGCGGCGAGCGGCGTCACCGCCAACGGCACCGCGTTCCAGGGCCGTTCGGCCGCCGCCTTCAACCCGTGGACCGGCAATTATGCCGGCGGGCGCGAGGGCTCCTTCTTCAACCCGGCGACGGGCGCGGAAGGCGCGGCGCGCGCGGGCGCGGTCGGCAATGCCTATACCGGCAATTTCGCCGCCGGCCGGCAGTCGGAAGCCTATAACCCCACCACGGGCGTCGGCCATGCCTCCGAGACCGGCGTCACCGACACCAACGGCCATGTCAGCGTCGACAGCCGCGGCGTCGCCGGCAATGCGCGTACCGGCAATGCGGTGGCGTGGAACAATGGCAATGTCTACACCGACCATGACGGCAGCATTCACCAGTACGACGCCAATAATGGCTGGCAGCACCAGACCATCGACGGCTGGCAGCACGACACCGACGCGGCGCAGACCGACCGGCTGGACCAGCAGCGCCAGTTCCAGAGCTACGGCGACCAGCGCGTGGAGAATTTCGCGCGCGGCGGCGGCTTTGGCGGCGGCGATTTCAACGCCGACCATTTCGGTGGTGGCGATTTCGGCGGCGATCGCTTCGGCGGCGGCGGCGGTTTTGGCGGCCATTTCGGCGGCGGCTTCGGCGGCGGCTTCCGCCGCTGAGCGGCCGACCCGGGCTCGTGCCCGGATGTGGTGGTGACGATCGTGAAATCCCCGGGCCGGCGCCTGGGGATTTTCTTTTGCGGCGACCGCCGGCCTCGGCCCGGGTGTGCAGGGATAGGCTCGCGCGGGCGTCGGCGATGCGGCTGTCGACCGGTAAAAAAGCAAGGCGCCGCCCGGGGGGGGGGCGGCGCCTCTGGTGTTAAAGCACAGGCCCGACAGGTGTCAGGCGGCGCTCTTGTGCTCGATTTCCGGCGTCCACTGACCCAGCGCCGCGAGGTAGTTCATCCGGGCGCGGTGGGTGAAGGCGGCCTGCCCGGCGGCCCAGTTCTCCGGCTTGCCCGACCACGCCTTCTGCGGCGCGGCCTGCAGCGCGCGGCCATAGGAGAAGGTGAGGTTCCAAGGCAGGGCGCCGGCGCGGATCATCGCGTCGAGATGGGCGGTGGCTTCCTCGTCCGACTGGCCGCCCGACAGGAAGGCGACGCTCGGCACCGCCGGCGGCACCGTGTTCTTCAGCAGCTTCACGGTCTTCTCGGCAACCTCGGCGACCGAGGCCTGCTTCGCCGACTTCTTGCCGGCGATGGCCATGTTCGGCTTCAGCACCATGCCTTCCAGCTTCACGCGGCCGTAGAACAGCTGCTGGAACACTTCCTTCAGCACCCATTCCGTCACGTCGTAGCAGCGGTCGATATCGTGGTCGCCGTCCATCAGCACTTCCGGCTCGACGATCGGCACGATGCCGGCGGCCTGGGCGAGCGCGGCATAGCGGGCCAGAGCCTGCGCATTGGCAAGGATGGAGGTGTAGCTCGGGATATCGGCGCCGATATCGATCACCGCGCGCCACTTCGCGAAGCGCGCGCCGAGGTCGTAATATTCCTTGAAGCGCTCGCCGAGGCCGTCGAGGCCCTCGGTGATGGTCTCGCCCGGGCAGCCCGGCTGCGGCTTGGCGCCGAGATCGACCTTGATGCCGGGGATGGAGCCGGCCTGGGTGATCAGATCGACCAGCGGCGTGCCGTCCTTGGCCTTCTGGCGGATGGTCTCGTCGTACAGGATGACGCCCGAGATATAATCGGTCATCGCCTCGGTCGACCGGAACAGCAGCTCGCGATAATCGCGGCGGTTGTCGAAGGTGGATTCGACGCCGATGGCATCGAAGCGCTTCTTGATCGTGCTCGTGCTCTCGTCGGCGGCCAGAATGCCCTTGCCGCCCGCCGCCAGCTTGTACGCAACCTCTTCGAGGCTCGCCGTCATATCTCTCTCCCGCGCGAAACAGATAGTCCCGGCCACGCGGCATGTTTCACCCACGCGGCCGGGCCGGTTACATCAGTCGCATCCGCCCGGACTTGTCCCGATTGACGGGCTTCTCCACCGGACCGGACGATCGTTCAGCGGCGCAGCGCCTCGACGCCCGGCAGGGCCTTGCCCTCCAGCCATTCGAGGAAGGCACCGCCCGCCGTCGATACATAGGTGAAGCGTTCCGCCACACCCGCATGGTTGAGCGCCGCCACCGTGTCGCCGCCGCCGGCGACCGAGAGCAGCTGGCCCGCGTCGGTCAGTTCCGCCGCCGCCTTCGCCACCGCGACCGTCGCCGTGTCGAAGGGCGGCAGCTCGAAGGCGCCGAACGGGCCGTTCCACACTACGGTCTTCGCAGCATGCAATTTCTCGATGACCTGCGCGATGGAGGCCGGGCCGGCATCGAGCATCATCTCGTCCGGCTGGATGTCGTCGACCGAAGCGACGCGGTGCGGGGCGTTGGCCCTGAACTCGGTCGCGGCCAGCGCGTCGACCGGCAGCACGATCTCGCAGCCGGCCGCCTTGGCCTTGTCGAGAATCTCCAGCGCCGTCCCGGCAAGGTCGTGCTCGCACAGCGACTTGCCGACATGTCTGCCCTGGGCGGCAAGGAAGGTGTTGGCCATGCCGCCGCCGATGACCAGAATGTCGACCTTGGCAACGAGATTGCCGAGCAGTTCCAGCTTGGACGAGACCTTGGCGCCGCCGACCACGGCGAGCACGGGGCGCTGCGGCTTCTCCAGCGCCTTGGCCAGCGCCTCGATTTCCACCTGCATGCAGCGTCCGGCAAAGGCCGGCAGCGTGTGCGCCAGCCCCTCGGTGGAGGCGTGGGCGCGGTGGGCGGTGGCGAAGGCATCGTTGACATAGAGATCGCCGAGCGCGGCCAGCGCGGCGACGAAGTCGGGGTCGTTCTTCTCTTCCCGCTTGTCGAAGCGGGTATTCTCCAGCAGCAGCACCTCGCCGGGCTGGAGCTTTTCCACCGCCGCCGCGGCTACCTCACCGATGGTGGCGGGGGCGAAGGCGACCGGCCGGCCGAGCCGGGAGGCGACCTCGCCGGCGATGGGCGCCAGCGACAGCGCCGGGTCCTCGCCCTTGGGCCGGCCGAAATGGGCCAGCAGGATGACCTTGCCGCCCTTGTCGGCGATTTCGCGGATGGTCGGCAGCACGGCCTGGATGCGGGTGTCGTCGGTGACCCGGCCGGCATCCATCGGCACGTTCAGGTCCACGCGCACCAGCACACGCTTGGCCGCGACATCGGCGTCGTCGAGCGTGCGGAAGGCCGAAGCCTCGCCGGACGCGCCATTAGAAGCCTCACTCATGGGTTCCTCCTCGGGTTTTGTTGATCTTGATGCGAAACGGCCGGGCCTCTTGGCGGAGGGCCCGGCCGGAACTCGTTCAGATCAGCTTGCCGAGGGCGACCGCCGTATCCGACATGCGGTTCGAGAAGCCCCATTCATTGTCGTACCAGGACAGCACCCGGACGAAATTGCCTTCCAGCACCTTGGTCTGGTCGAAATGGAAGATCGAGGAGTGGGGGTCGTGGTTGAAGTCGGAGGAGACGTTCGGCTGCGTCGTGTAGCCGAGAATGCCCTTGAGCGGACCATCGGCGGCGGCCTTGATGGCGGCGTTGATCTCGTCCTTCGTCACGTTCTTCTTGGCGACGAACTTGAAGTCGACCACCGAGACGTTCGGGGTGGGCACGCGGAGCGAGGTGCCGTCGAGCTTGCCGGCGAGTTCCGGCAGCACGAGGCCGACCGCCTTGGCAGCGCCCGTGGTGGTCGGGATCATCGACAGCGCCGCGGCGCGGGCGCGGTAGAGATCCTTGTGCATCGTGTCCAGCGTGGGCTGGTCGCCGGTATAGGAGTGGATGGTCGTCATGAAGCCATGGTCGATGCCGAACGCGTCGTTCAGCACCTTGGCCACCGGCGCCAGGCAATTGGTGGTGCAGGAGGCGTTGGAGATGACCAGGTGATCCCGGGTCAGCTTGTCGTGGTTCACGCCGAACACGACCGTCAGGTCCGCGCCGTCCGAGGGGGCGGAGACCACCACGCGCTTGGCGCCAGCTTCGAGATGAAGCGCGGCCTTGTCGCGCGCGGTGAAGATGCCGGTGCATTCCAGCGCGATGTCGACGCCCAGCGCCGTGTGCGGCAGCTCGGCGGGATTGCGCACCGCCGTCACCTTGATCGGGCCGCGACCCACGTCGATCGTGTCGCCGTCCACCTTCACCTCGCCGGGAAAGCGACCGTGCACGCTATCGAAGCGGAACAGGTGGGCATTGGTCTCGACCGGGCCGAGATCGTTGATGGCAACGACCTCAATGTCGGTGCGACCCGATTCGATGATGGCGCGGAGCACATTCCGGCCGATGCGTCCGAAACCGTTGATGGCAACCTTGAGCGTCATGCGTCTTTCCCCAAGTAAGCTTATCTGTCGAAACCAGCCGCGCCATGGGCCTCATAGCGCGGTCGCCGTTACGACACCAGTCGCTCTTAGGGCTGATGCTTGCCCTGTGCGCAGCTGACGCAGCCTTTATGCGTCAGCTGCATGGCTAGGGCGTCCATTGCTTGTAATTTCAGCCCTTTTTACCGGTGACTTCAGGACTTCAGGCGGCTGAGCGCGGTCGCGACCACGCCTTCCACCGTAATGCCGAAATGCGCGAAGACTTCCGGCGCCGGACCCGAGGCGCCGAAGCCGTGCATGCCGACGAAGGCGGCATCGGAGCCGACAATGGCGTCCCAGCCCTGGCGGATCGCCGCTTCGATGGCGATCTTCACCGGCGCCTTGCCCACCACCTGCTTGCGGCTCTCGTCCGGCTGGTTGAGGAACAGTTCGAAGCTGGGCACGGAGACCACGCGGGTCGGCACGCCCTGCGCCTGCAACTGCTCGCGCGCAGCCATGGCGAGGGAGACCTCGGAGCCGGAGGCGAACAGCGAGACCTTCGCCTCGCCCGAGGCCGCCACCAGCTCATAGGCGCCGCGCGCGGTGAGGCAGCGCTCGGTGCCCGCGTCGGTGCGCAGCAGCGGCAGGTTCTGGCGGGTGAGCGCCAGAACGCTCGGCCCGGTCTTGTGCTCCAGCGCCAGCTTCCAGGCTTCCGCCGTCTCCACCGTGTCGCACGGGCGGAAGACGAGGAGGTTGGGGATGGCGCGCAGCGCGGCGATCTGTTCCACCGGCTGGTGGGTGGGGCCGTCCTCGCCGACGCCGATGGAATCATGGGTGAAGACATAGACCACGCGCACGCCCATCAGCGCCGCGAGGCGGATGGAGGGGCGGCAATAATCGGAGAACACCAGGAAGGTGCCGCCATAGGGAATGAAGCCGCCATGCAGCGCGATGCCGTTCATCGCCGCCGCCATGCCGTGCTCGCGGATGCCCCAGTTCACATAGCGGCCGTCATATTTGGGCGGCTCGACATAGACAGAGGTGGCCTTGGTCTTGGTATTGTTGGAATGGGTGAGATCGGCCGAGCCGCCGAGCATTTCCGGCAGCGCGGCGGTGAGCGCCTCCAGCACGATTTCCGACGACTTGCGGGTGGCGACCGCGCCGCCGTCGGCGCGGGCCTTGGCGATCACGCCGGCCACCACATCGGAGGTGCGGGACGGCAGGTCGCCGCGCACGCGACGCTCGAACTCGCCGCGCTTTTCGAGATCGGCGGCCTTGAGGCGCTCCGACCACGCCTTGTGCGCCTGGCGCGAGCGCAGGCCGGCGAGGCGCCAGGCGTCCAGAACGTCGCTGGGGATCACGAAGGGCTCGTATTCCCAGTTCAGGAAGGCGCGGGCGGCGGCGATTTCCGCGGCGCCGAGCGGGGCGCCATGCACGCCATTGGTGCCGCCCTTGTTGGGCGCGCCATAGCCGATGGTGGTGCGGCAGGCGATGAGCGAGGGCTTGTTGGAGGTCTTGGCGCGCTCGATGGCGGCGAGAATGGCGTCCGGGTCATGGCCGTCGACGCGGGTGGCGTTCCAGCCGGAGGCCTCGAAGCGGGCGAGCTGGTCGGTGGCGACCGAAAGCGAGGTCGGTCCGTCGATGGTGATGTGGTTGTCGTCCCAGAAGACGATCAGCTTGTTCAGCTTCTGGCGGCCGGCGATCTCGATCGCCTCTTCCGAGATGCCTTCCATCAGGCAGCCGTCGCCGCAGATGACATAGGTGTGGTGGTCGACCAGGTCCGAGCCGAACTGCGCCGCGAGCATGCGCTCCGCCAGCGCGAAGCCGACCGAGTTGGCGAGGCCCTGGCCGAGCGGGCCGGTCGTGGTCTCGATGCCGACCGTGTGGCCATATTCCGGGTGGCCGGGCGTACGCGAGCCGAGCTGGCGGAAATTCTTGATGTCGTCGATCGTCATCCCCTCATAGCCGGTGAGGTAGAGCAGCGAATAGATGAGCATCGAGCCGTGGCCGGCGGAGAGGATGAAACGGTCGCGGTCCGGCCAGTGCGGGTCGGTCGGATCGAATTTCAGCACCTTGCCGAACAGCACCGTCGCGACATCCGCCATGCCCATGGGCATGCCGGGGTGGCCCGACTTGGCGGCTTCGACGGCATCCATCGCCAGCGCGCGGATGGCGTTGGCCATGCGATCATGCTTTTCGCGGTTCGACATGAGGGCTGATGTCTCCGAGGGGGAACGCGTTGTCTCTTAGGCGTGCGTGCATCACGGGCCGCTTCGATGCGACACCGCGTGATTGGGTCTGCCGCGGTGCGGGAGGCCGGGTCGAGTGATAGCACCACGCCGGTCTCTGTCAAACGCGCTGGCCGCTACAAGCGTATGACAGCGTTTGAATACCAGGCTGCGGAACGGCGCATCGGTTGACGCCTGACCCAATGGAAGGCTCAATAGCGCCAAAATCCCCTGCGAGATCGCGGGAATGGGGCCTCTTCCGGGGCCGCCCGATCCCAGACCGGAGCGTCGATGCCATGAATCCTTCGGCGAACCATCATCCTTCGGCCCATTCCTCGGCGATCGATCCGGCCGGCGAGCCCACCGCGCTGCAGGCCGCGCTCAAGCGCTTCGACGACGCTGTCGAGACGCTCGGCGTGGCGATCCAGCGCCGGCTGGAGGTGGAGCGCCAGGAGGCCGCGCTGGCGCAGCAGTTGCACGTCTTCGGAGCCGACCGTTCGCGCTTGGCCGATGCGCTGGACGGCGCGCAGGCCCGGGCCGAGCGGCTGGAAGGGGCCAATGAGGAGGTCTCGCGCCGGCTCGGCAGCGCGATGGAAACCATTCGCGCGGTGCTCGCCGCGCATCAGCGCTGAAAGGTCGGCCATGGCCCATGTCACCGTCACCATCGGCGGGCGCGCCTATCGCATGGCCTGCGACGACGGGCAGGAGGACCACCTCGCCCGGCTCGGCGAGCAGGTGGACGAGCGGATCGACCAGCTGCGCATTGCTTTCGGCGAGATCGGCGACCAGCGCCTGAGCGTTATGGCGGCGATCACCCTTGCCGACGAACTGAGCGAGGCGCGCCGGCGGATCCAGGCGCTGGAGCGCGACAGCGCCGCCGAGCGCGGCGCGCGTGACCAGGCGGTGCGGCAGATGATCGAGGCCGAGGCGGAGATCGCCGGCACCATCGTCACCGCCGCCGAGCGGCTGGAAGACCTGGCCCGCGAGCTGGGCCCCAGCCCGTCCGGCCGGGTCGGCATGGGCTGAGTAAACGTCAGAATATTGTTGCGCGCAAAGGTTGCATTATTTATCGTTTCCCGAAAAGGTAGTTCGGGGGAAGGTATGGACCGCATCTTCATTCGCGTGCCGTCGCAAGACCTGAGACTTGATCTTCTGACGGGTGCCGCTCTGGAACTGAAGGGCCGTCGGCCGGTCGCCTCCTTCTCGCAATCCGACACGCTGCTGATGGATGTCGATGATGACGAGCGTCATCGCCTGCTCGTGCTGGGGGCGCAGGTCTTCAGCGACGTGCAGTTCGACGTGCTGCCGGGAATTTCCGGCGGGGAGGACGGTCGGTGCGGCATCCACGAGAATGTACCCGCAGATGGCCGCTTGTCGCCGGCAGG
The DNA here is from genome assembly GCF_014195655.1 of Ancylobacter tetraedralis. Taxonomy (GTDB): domain Bacteria; phylum Pseudomonadota; class Alphaproteobacteria; order Rhizobiales; family Xanthobacteraceae; genus Ancylobacter; species Ancylobacter tetraedralis. Next base: position 311,767 of record NZ_JACICD010000005.1, on the reverse strand, counting down.
GGGAAGGGTCGCCGGAAATCTCCGTGAGGTGATCGCGCAGATCGGCGCACCTTCGGCTTGGGAACACGCGCGCGGACAGGGCGTCACGATCGCCGTCGTCGATACGGGCATCGTGCAGAACCTGCGCGAACTGCCTATGCCTCGGCGTTCCGCCGTCGATCTGAGCGATGCTTTCCGTGGGCAGATCTGGGCCGACGACGTGGGGCATGGCTCGATGTGCGCGGCCATTGCCGCGGGATCATCGATTGCCGGGGCCTATGACGGCGTGGCGCCGGAAGCTCGCGTGCTGTCCGCGCGCAGCAACCTCAGATCGGTCGATCTCTTCCGCATCTACGACAATCTGTTGCGGTCCCTCGACAATGGCGACTTGCAGGGGAGGGTGGTGGCGACGAATTCCTATGGTCTGTACGTCTGCGATTCGCCCGGCGTGATGCCGCAGGACCATCCCTTCATGAGCGTCATCGAATCCGCCGTCGCCGCAGGCGTCTTCGTGTGCTTCGCCGCTGGCAATAACCACTACAGCGACGTGTGTCGCTACGAGCCGGACAAGTGCGGCCCCAATTCGATCTGGGGCCCGAATTCGCACGACATGGTCGTCAGCGTGGGCACGGTCAACCGGGCGCTCAGCAACTGCGATTCCTTGACGCCTCACGCTAATTCCAGCCGTGGTCCGGGCGAATGGGCGAAGCACCATCCCAAGCCGGATTGCGTCGCGCCAACCTATGGCATCGTGCCGTGGGGAGACGGTTACGAGGACATGCCTTGGTGGGGAACCTCGGGCGCGTGTCCTCAAGTCGCCGGATTGGCGGCGCTCGTCCTGTCCGTCGCTCCGCAGGCGTCACCAGCCCAAGTCGCGGCGACCATCCGGGACACTTGCACGGCCCTGCCCGAGGGGGCAAACTGCGTCGGCCGGGGTATGATCAATTGTGAGGCTGCGGTCCACAAAGCCATGCGGGATTTGCGCGTCGCGTGATGGGCGTCGTGTGGCAAGGGCGCGGTTGGCGCTGGCGAAGGCGCGAATGGTGCCTATATATTCTGCTAGCGCATGGGTTGTGGGGCGCGCCCCGGACGTTCGGAGGTGGAATTGCTGCTACGTTTCTCAAGCCGCGACGAGCTGGCCGAATTCGTGCGGCAGGTCACTCGAGAGGCACCCGCGATCGCGAGCCGGATTCGGTCGTCCTATTCCCAGCCGACCGTGGCGACCGTCACACTGGACGACTTTCGTGACGAGCAGCGACTGAGGTCCATGGCGGCGGGCTCATCGGTGAAGATCTTCGACGACGTGACGCTCAAGGTGATGGGCGCGTCGTGACGCGGGACGAACCGCTGCGGTAGTTTATCGCTTGACGCTGGCGCCGTCGAACGGCAGAGGGTGCAGCCTTATCCTGACCGCCCGCGCCGGAACCGCCGCCATGATCCGCACTCCCCTGATGACCGTCATGGTCCAGGCCGTCCGCAAGGCCGGTCGCTCCCTCATCCGCGATTTCGGCGAGGTTGAGAACCTGCAGGTCTCGCTCAAGGGGCCGGGCGACTTCGTTTCCAATGCCGACCGCAAGGCCGAGCGCATCCTGCACGACGAACTCGCCAAGGCGCGGCCGAGCTTCGGCTTCCTCATGGAGGAGAGCGGCGAGGTCGAGGGCAGCGACGCCAGCCACCGCTGGATCATCGACCCGCTCGACGGCACCACCAATTTCCTGCACGGCATCCCGCTCTTCGCCGTCTCGCTGGGTCTGGCGCGTGACGGCGTGCCGATCGCCGGCGTCATCCACAATCCGGCCACCGACGAATTGTTCATCGCCGAGAAGGGCGCGGGCGCCTTCATGAACGACCGGCGCATCCGCGTCGCCGCGCGCCGGAACCTCGCCGACAGCGTCATTTCCTGCGGCCTGCCGCATATGGGCCGCGGCGATTTCGCGCGGTTCGGGCGCGAATATGGCGCGCTGGGGCCGAAGGTCTCCGGCCTGCGCCGCACCGGCGCGGCCGCGTTGGACCTCGCCTGGGTGGCGGCGGGGCGGTTCGACGGTTTCTGGGAACGCGGGCTGAAGCCCTGGGACATGGCGGCCGGAATCGTGCTGGTGCGCGAGGCGGGCGGCTATGTCAGCGATCTCGACGACGGCGACAAGATGCTCGCCAAGGGCGACATTATCGTCGGCAACGAGACCATCCGCCGCGACCTGCTGGGCGTGCTGCGCGGGGTCTGAGCTTCTGCCGGTAAACATCCTGTAAGATTAAGCAAATCCGCAGCATTTCATTTCCGCCCGTCTGTGGCATAGTCCCGAACAGGGTTGTCTCGGGGCGGGACGGCCGCCGATATGAGAGACGGCTTGGGGCATGGACGCGACGGATCCCTTTCATAAACTTTCTTCGCCGCGCATCTTTCTGGTGCGGATGTTCGTGTTCCTGCTGCTGTGCATTGCGCTGGCATCCGTTCTGCACGAACAGATCTGGCGCGCCTTCCTCAACAATCCCGGCCTCAATGGGGTGATCTTCGGCGTGCTGTTCATCGGCACGGTGTTTGCCTTCCGCCAGGTGGTGCGCCTCCTGCCCGAGGTGGAGTGGGTCAACAGCTTCCGCGTGGCCGACCCCGGCCTGGAGGTACGGCGCGGGCCGCGGCTGCTGGCGCCGATGGCGTCGCTGCTGGGCGACCGGGTCGGGCGCATGGCGATCTCGCAGGCCACCATGCGCGGGATCCTGGAATCGATCGGCACCCGGCTCGACGAGGCGCGCGACCTGCTGCGGTACCTCACCGGTCTCTTGATCTTCCTCGGTCTGCTCGGCACCTTCTGGGGCCTGCTCGACACGGTGGGCTCCATCGCCCGCGTCATCGGCTCGCTCAATGTCGGGCCGGAATCGGCCTCGGTGCTGGACACGATGAAATCCGGCCTCGCCGCGCCGCTGGGCGGCATGGGCCTCGCCTTCTCGTCCTCGCTGTTCGGCCTCGCCGGCTCGCTTGTGCTCGGCTTCCTCGATCTCCAGGCCGGCCAGGCGCAGAACCGCTTCTACACCGACCTCGAGGACTGGCTCTCCACCACCGTGGAGGACCTCAGCCTCGAAGGGCAGCTGAAGCGCGTGGCGCCGGTGCCCACCACCTATGTGCCCCCGGCAACCCCGACCGCGCGGCCGGCCGCCGCGCTGCCGCCGCCGCCCGATTTCACCCCGCTCACCGAGGCTATCGCCCGGCTGGACCGCACCATGACCGAGGCGGGCTCGACCCGCGTCACCACCGCCATGGCGCATCTGGCCGAGAGCCTGCAGGGGCTGGTGCAGCACATGCGCGGCGAGCAGCAGATGGTGCGCGACTGGGTGGAGGCGCAGGCCGAGCAGCAGAAGGACATCAAGAAGCTGCTGGAACGCCTGGCCGAGGCCAAGAGCGATCGCGAGCGCGCCTGATGGCCCTGGGACGCAGCCGGCGCGGCGAACGCACCATCGACTACTGGCCCGGCTTCGTCGACGCGCTGTCGACGCTGCTGCTGGTCTTCGTCTTCCTGCTGTCGGTCTTCGTCCTCGCGCAATTCGTGCTGACGCAGGAAATCGGCACCAAGGACGACGCCATGGCGCGACTGCAGGCGCAGATCCGCCAGCTCACCGACCAGCTGGCGCTGGAGCGGGCCAGCACCTCCGACACCGATAGCGAGATCGGCGCGCTGCGGGCGAGCCTTAGCAAGCTGGAGCAGGAGCGCGATCTGCTGCGCGAGGCGGCCACCGCCATCGCCACGCCCGAGGAAATCGCGGCGGCCGAGACGCGCGCCGTCGAACTCGCCCGCAAGCTCGGCAACGAGCAGGACGCCGTGGCGCAGGCGGCGGCGCAGATCGCCATTCTCAACGAGCAGATTTCCGCGCTGCGCCGCCAGATCGCGGCGCTGGAGGAGGCGCTGTCCATCTCCGAGCAGAAGGACAAGGAGAGCCAGTCGCGTCTCGCCGATCTCGGGCGCCGGCTCAACGTGGCGCTGGCCCAGCGGGTGCAGGAACTGACGCGCTACCGCTCCGAGTTCTTCGGCCGGCTCAGCGCCATCCTCGGCAACCGGCCGGACATTCGCCAGGTGGGCGACCGCTTCGTGTTCCAGTCCGAAATCTTCTTCGACCTCGCCTCGTCGCAGATGCGGCCCGAGGCGGCGTCCGCGCTGGATGACATCGCCAAGGCGCTGGCCGATCTCGAGCGCGAGATTCCACCGGATATCGCCTGGGTGCTGCGCGTCGACGGCCATACCGACAACCGGCCGATCCAGACGCCGCAATTCCCCTCCAACTGGGAACTGTCCGCCGCGCGGTCGATCGCGGTCGTGCAGTATCTGGCGAGCAAAGGCATTTCGCCCAAGCATCTGGTCGCCGCGGGCTTCGGCGAATATCAGCCGCTGGATACCGCCGATACCGACGAGGCGCGCGCCCGCAACCGCCGCATCGAACTCAAGCTCACCGAGAGATGATCCGCCCGCGATGACCCAACCCGCGCCCGCCGAGCTCGTCAGCTTCGAGTGGGGCCGAATGCCGGCCATGGCGGACCTTTGGGTGGAAGCCTGGCAGGAAACGATTCCGGAGATCGATTTCGAGGCCCGGCGCGGCTGGCTGTGCCACCGCGTCGGCGAGTTGATCGACGAGGGCGCGCTGTTCGTGCTGGCGGTGCGCGCGGGCAATCCCTCGGCGCTGCTGGGCTTTGCCTGCATCAACCCGCGCACGGGCTATGTCGACCAGCTGGTGGTGCATCCCGACCAGTGGGGCGGCGGCATCGCGCGCGATCTGGTCGAGGCCGCGGCCTCCCATACCCGCCACCCCTTGCAGCTCGACGTGAACGAGCAGAACGGCCGCGCGGTGCGCTTCTACGAGAAGGCGGGCTTCGTGGTCATCGACCATGGCGTGAACCCGACCTCCGGCCGCCCGACGCTGAAGATGGAGCGGCGGGCCACGCCCGTGTGAGGCGGACTCAGTCGGCCCATTCCCGATCGCCGGTGAAAATGATGGTGAGCCAGCGATCCGGGCTGTCCGGGCCGATGGCCTGGCCGATCTCGTCGCGAATGGCGTCCCACTCGCCGATGCGGCGGGCCGGGGCCTCGGCCGGCACGATGAAATAGAGCTCGATCTGCTGCGCCCGGCCGACCTTCGCGACATAGGCGCGAAAGGACAGCAGGCCATGCCGCGCCACGGCGGCGGTTGCCACGCTGTCCACATGCGCCTTCAGGCCGGCGGGCGTGACCAGCAGGATGTCGGCAAGCGCCTGCTTCACCGTGCCGATCGGCAGCGGAATGATGACGAGGCACACCAGCGCCAGAATCGCCGGATCGACATAGGGCGAGAGCCACGCATAACGCGTGCCTTCCACGCCATAGCCGATGCAGAACGCTACCAGCAGCGCCGTGGTGATGCCGCCGGACATCAGCCAGGAATGCACGTCCAGCCGGATGAAATCCGAGCGGATGCGCCGATTGGCGCGCCATTCCAGCAGCGCCGCCACCGTACAGGCAATCACCGTTACGAGCGCATAGACGATCGCCAAGCCGAATTCGAGCTCGCGCCCGCCATCGAGCAGCAGCGTCACCGCGTTGAAGAAGGCATAGGCGGAGACGCCCATCAGCAGGATGCCGTTGAGGCCCAGCACCATGGGCTCCAGATGCCAGAAGCCGACGGTGAACCGCTCCCTCAGCCGCCGCCCGGCCGAGGAGGCCTCATGCGTGTAGGTGCGGATGAGCCGCACGACGGCCAGCGCCAGCAGGCTCATGCTGGCGTCCACCAGCGAGTAGATGCCGTCGAACAGGATCGAGAACGAGCCCGACAGCAGGCCGAAGGCAATGCCGAACACCGCGATGGATACGGTGATGGCGATGGAGATACGCAGCACGCCGCTTTCGTCGCGCAGGTCGAACGTCTTGCGCAGGTCGAAGGTTTTGCGCAGGGACGGCATGCGCGCTCCCGTCGGTTATCGCGCCCCGCGCGGGTTCACCCGGCGTCGCCGAACTGCAGCGCCGCGAGGCGGGCATAGAGCCCGCCCTGCGCGACGAGGCTGTGATGGGTGCCTTCCTCCACCACCCGGCCGTGCTCCATCACGATGATGCGGTCGGCCGAGAGGACGGTGGCGAGGCGGTGGGCGATGACCAGCGTCGTGCGCCCCTGCATGGAGCGGTCGAGTGCCTGCTGCACCAGTGTCTCGCTCTCGGCATCGAGCGCGGAGGTGGCCTCGTCGAGCAGCAGGATCGGCGCGCGCCGCAGGATGGCGCGGGCGATGGCGAGGCGCTGGCGCTGGCCGCCCGAGAGCGTGACGCCCCTCTCGCCCACCGGGGTCTCCCAGCCTTCCGGCAGGCGCGCGACAAATTCGTCGGCCCGCGCCAGACGGCCGGCTTCCTCCACCTCGGCATCGCTCGCCTCTGGCCGGCCGAGCCGGATGTTCTCGCGGATCGAGCTGGCGAAGATCGCCACGTCCTGCGGCACCAGCGCGATGCGCGCGCGCACCGCCTGCGGGTCGGCCTTGGCGATGTCGACGCCATCCACCTCGACGCGCCCGCTCGCGGGGTCGTAATAGCGCAGCAGCAGCTGGAACAGCGTGCTCTTGCCCGCTCCCGAGGGGCCGACAATGGCAACGCGCTCGCCCGGCTTCACCGTGAGGCTTACCCCCGTGAGCGCCGGCAGGTCCGGGCGGGTGGGGTAGGCGAAGGCGACGTTCTCGAATCGCACCTCGCCGCGCGGCGGCTGGGGCAGGGCGAGCGGGGTGGCCGGACGCGTGACGCGCGGTGTCTCGTCCAGCAGTTCGGCGATGCGCTCGGTGGCGCCGGCGGCCTGCGAAATCTCGCCCCATACCTCGCCGAGCTGGCCGAGCCCGCTGGCCGCGAGTACGGCATAGAGCACGAACTGGCCAAGCGTGCCGGCGGTCATGGAGCCGGCGAGCACGGCATTGGCCCCGGCCCACAGGATCGCCACCACGCTGGCGAAGATGAGGAAGATGGCGACGCCGGTGAGCAGGGCGCGGGCGCGCACCGCGTCGCTCGCCGCGGTGAAGGCGTGCTCCACCTCACCATCGAAGCGCCGGGCGGCAGCCTGCTCCGCCGTGTTGGCCTGCAGGCTGCGCACCGCGCCAATGGCCTCGGCGGCGTAGGCGGAGGCTTCCGCCAGCGTGTCCTGCGCCTCGCGCGAGCGCTTGCGCACGCCGCGCCCGGCGCCGATGAGCAGGGCGACGATGATCGGAATGGCGACGAACAGCGTGGCCGAGAGCCAGGGGCTGGTGATCACCATCATCACCGCCGCGCCGATAAACAGAACGATATTGCGCAGCGCGATGGAGGCGGAGGCGCCGACGGCCGATTTGATCTGCGTCGTGTCGGCGGTGAGGCGCGAGATCAGCTCGCCCGATTTCGCCTGGTCGTAGAAGCCGCCATCAAGGGTGAGCAGATGCGCGAAGACCTGGGCGCGCAGATCCGCCACGACGCGCTCGCCGAGCGTCATGACGAGGAAGTAGCGGGCGGCTGAGGCCACCGCCAGCACGGCGACCACGCCGATCATCACCCCGAAATAGCGGTCGATGAAGCCGGCATGCTCGACATCGAAACCGAAATCGATCATGCGCCGCACTGCGATCGGCACCACCAGCGTGGCGAGGGCGGCGACGACCAGCGCGACGAACGCCGCGCTCGCCCGGCCGCGATAGCGGCGGATGAGCGGCCAGAGCGCCTTCAGCGGCGTGATGCGCGAGCGGCGGGGAGCTGGAGCGTCCGGCAGGCCGCTGGGGGAAGCGATGTCGGCACGGGTGGAGGATCGGCGTGGGGCGGCTTGTGTCACACTCTTGTCTCGGTTATAGAGCCGCTCGGATTTCCGGCAGGATCGTTTTGTAGATCGCCGCGTGGTTCCCGCAAGGGGCCGGCCGTGCGGCGACTGAGGATGCACCCCATGAAGAGCAACATCCATCCCAACTACCACTTCGTCAAAGTGGTGATGACGGACGGCACCGAGTACACGACCCGCACGACCTGGGGCAAGGAGGGTGATGTCCTCCAGCTCGATATCGATCCCAAGGTTCACCCGGCGTGGACCGGCGGTTCGACGCAGCTGCTGGACCGCGGCGGCCGCGTGTCCCGCTTCCAGAAGAAGTTCGCGGGCTTCCTCAAGGCCTGAGGCTTTTTGGCCCCAGCTTTTGCGGCCCAAGGTTTCGTGGCCCCAGGTCTTGCGACTTGAGGCTGCGGATCGCGTGGCGCTCTGGAAAGCGTGGGGCTTCGGCCGGGTCTGTGCCGGGCTGGCCTCACGTGGACAGCATGTGCGGATTGGCGGGCTCGGCCCGCCTCCGGGAGCCGCCACGGCTAGGCCTGCGTTATAGACGAATCAGCAAACCCTCGCGCGCGGTTCACCGCCCTGCGCGAGGGTTTTCGTATGTCTGCCATACCGGTGCACGTGTCCGGGCGCGGGCGCCATCCAGTGTGGCGCATGGCGGCGGTTCCGGGCTGCCCTGGTGGGGGTCGTGGGGGTCTGTCCGGGTCTCAGTGCCGCTCGAACGCCGTGCGTAACCGGCCGATCTGGCCCGCGACGGCATTGGGAGGCGATTCGGTGGCGATGTCGGCGCCGGGCCGGAGCGCCGCGTCGAGCTGGTCGATCTGCCGCTGCAGATCGTAGCTGCGGGCGATGAGATCGCGCAGCGGCTCGGGCAGCAGCGCTTCCGGCTCGGTCTCCCGCGCGGGGCCCTTGAGGTCGATCCGGCCGCGCTCGCGCTCGGCGGTCTGGGCCGACATGTCCCCCTCCGCCACGGCGCGCTGCAGCAGCAGCCAGGAGGCGAGGTGCATCAGCCGTGTCGACAGGCGCATGCTCTGTTGCGCGTAGGCGGTGAGCGCGGCGCGCGCGAGGGTGCGGCTCTCGCGGCGGCCGTCACCATCGAGATAGGCGGCGGCCTCGTCCACCAGTTCCATGCCCTGCCGGAACAGTTCGCCGAAGGCCTGCGAGGCGATGCGGCGCTCGGCAAGGTTGATCGGCACGCCGTGCCGGTGCTCGTCCTTCTTGCCCGCCGATCCCATTGCCTGTCCCCTGTGCGTCCGCTTGCCGGGCGCCGTCCCCGTTCCGCGTCGATCGGGCACTCGAACACACGATATAGCGTAGCCGCTCGCCAATGGCTGCGGCTGCGGCGCAACGCGGACGGGATAAACAAAAAAAGAGCCGCCCGGAGGCGGCTCGGAAGTCATAGACAGGGATGCGTCAAACAGAGTGGACAGGGCCACTCGCGGTCGAAAACTGGACCGACGCCAGTAATAGTTCAGAAAGCTTAACGCTTGGTTAATCGGCCCCTTCCGGGTCTAGCGCTTGAAGACATTCTCCGCCGCCTCGCGCGAGGCGCGCTTGGTCGCCAGCGTCTGTCTCAGCCGCCCGATCTCCGCTTCGAGCCGGCCGATTCGCTCCTCGATTTCGGTTTCCGACAGGGTCGAGAGATCGCCGCCGACTTCGAGACCGGCGGCCTTCCTCAGCGGCGGCACCGCGAAGGGATCATCGTCCAGGGCCATGTGCCTTCTCCCCCATTTTCATGCGTGGACCGTCTCGCCACTCCATCGGGGAGTATCTATGGCGCGGCCCGGCCGGTTGCCAGTGCCGGCGGCTTCACCTAGGACACCCGGGTGAACCGAGAAGGATGGGAAACGCCGTGACCGAGCCCGCCATGACCGAGCCCGCCGTGTCCAACCTGCCCGCCAGCATGACCGCCATCGGCCTGCCCACGCCCGGCGGCCCGGAGGCGCTGGTTCCCGAACAGCGCCCGGTGCCCCGGCCTGGGCCGGGCGAAATCCTGGTCAAGGTCGCCGCCGCCGGCGTCAACCGTCCGGATGTGATGCAGCGCAAGGGGTTCTACCCGCCGCCGCCCGGCGCCTCGGACATTCCCGGGCTGGAGATCGCCGGCGAGGTGGTGGCGCTTGGTGAGGGCGCGACCGGCTGGACGCTCGGAGACAAGGTCTGCGCGCTGGTGTCGGGCGGCGGCTATGCCGAATACTGCCTGGCGGATGCCGCCTCGGCGCTGCCGGTGCCCGCCGGGCTCTCGCTGCTTGAGGCGGCGGCGCTGCCGGAGACCTTCTTCACCGTGTGGACCAATGTGTTCGATCTGGCCGGGCTGAAGGCGGGCGAGAACTTCCTTGTCCATGGCGGCACGTCCGGTATCGGCACCACGGCGATCCAGCTGGCCAAGGCGTTCGGCGCGCGGGTGTTCGCCACCGCCGGCAGCGCGGCCAAATGCGATGTGTGCCGGGACCTCGGCGCGGATGTCGCCATCGACTACAAGACCGAGGACTTCGTCGCCGTGATCAAGGAGAAGACCGGGGGGAAGGGCGTCAACGTCATTCTCGACATGGTCGGCGGCTCCTATATCCCGCGCAATTACGAAGCCGCGTCGCCGCAGGGGCGCATCGTGCAGATCGCCTTCATGGACGGCTCGAAGGTGCAGATGGACTTCATACGGCTGATGCTGAAGCGCCTCTCGCACATGGGCTCGACGCTGCGCTCGCGCCCCAAGGCGGAAAAGGCCGCCATCGCGGCGTCGCTGCGCGAGAAGGTGTGGCCGCTGATCGAGGCCGGCACGGTGAAGCCGGTGCTGGACCGCTCCTTCCCGCTCGCGCAGGCCAGCGCCGCCCATGCGCTGATGGAAACCAGCGCCCATATCGGCAAGATCATGCTGAAGGTGGACTGAGGAATTCGGCCGAAGCGTTGAGTTCGGGGGAAGCGTTGGATTCGATGCATCCGTCTCGCGCGGGGTCCCGGCTCGGCGCGCCGGCTTCGGCTCCGCTCGTCCGGGAGACCGAGCGTCGACGTCTCCCGGACAGGTAACTCCGCAGGCGGAGCGTCGATCCCGGACCCAGCTCCGAATCCGCCGGCCGGATCCCCTGCCTTTCACCCTGCTCGCGGAAAGCTGTTCACCTTCGGCATTACCCCTCTGGCAATTCGGACCCGGTCGTCCTAGATTTGTCATGCGGGGCTGTGAGGTTCGTCCGGAGAACATATTCCCCGGGGCCTTATCGATCTCAAAGGGAGCTGTCCCTGACCGGACCCGTGGGTCCGGACACACGGCGCCCACCTACGTTGTAGGTTCCCGGGATCGATCCTCCAACGGCCATCGCGGCTCCGCACTCATCGCATCATGTCCCGCAAGTCCGACCTCACACTCGACAAGGCCAGCCTCCGCTCCATCGCCCTGGCACGCCGGGCGGCGATGCTGCCGGCTGCGCGCGAGGCGGCGGCAGAGGTGGCCGCTGCCAACGCGCTGGACTGGCTGGGCGAGGTGAGCGGCGAGATTGTCTCGGTCTTCGCCGCCATCGGTTCGGAAATCCCAACCGCGCCATTGGTGCGCCGCCTGCGCGCGGCGGGAGCGTCCATCGCTCTGCCGGTGGTGGTGGAGTGCGGCAAGCCGCTGCTGTTCCGGCTTTGGGAGCCGGGCGAGGAACTGGTGCTTTCGGCCGGTCCCGGCCGGCTGCAAATTCCCGTGCCCCCCGAATCCGCGCCGGCCGTCTCGCCGGATGTGCTGGTCGTGCCGCTGGCGGCGTTCGACGCGCTGGGCAACCGGCTCGGCTATGGCGGAGGCTTCTACGACCGCACGCTGGCGCTGCTGCGCCGGGCCAAGCGGGTCGAGGCGGTCGGCTATGCCTTCGCCGTGCAGCAGCTTCCCACCGTACCGGTCGAGGCCCATGACGAGCGGCTCGACGCCATCGCCACCGATACCGGCATCGTTCTGCCGGCCGGGGAATAAAGCATGCGCATCCTGTTTCTTGGTGACGTGGTCGGCCGGCCGGGGCGTCAGGTCGTGTTGCAGCATCTTCCCCGTCTGCGCCGGGAATGGGCGCTCGATTTCGTTGTCGTGAACGGGGAGAACGCCGCCGGCGGCTTCGGCATCACCGAGGCGATCTATGACGAGTTTCTCGAGGCCGGCGCCGATGCCGTGACGCTCGGCAATCATGCGTTCGACCAGCGCGAGGCGCTGGTATTCATCGAGCGCGCGCCGCGCCTCGTGCGCCCGGCCAATTATCCGCCGGGTACGCCGGGACGCGGCGCGGCGCTGGTCGAGGCGCAGAATGGCGCGCGGGTGCTGGTCGTCAACATGATGGGCCGTGCCTTCATGGATCCGATGGACGACCCCTTCGCGAGTATCGACCGCGAATTGGACGCCGGCCCGCTCGGGCTGGTCTCGGACGCGGTGATCATCGATTTTCACGCCGAGACCACCAGCGAGAAGCAGGCTTTCGGCCATTGGTGCGACGGGCGGGCCAGCCTGGTGGTGGGCACCCATACCCATGTGCCGACCGCCGATCACCGCATTCTCGCGGGCGGTACCGCCTACATGACGGATGTCGGCATGTGCGGCGCCTATGACGGGGTGATCGGCATGGACAAGGAAGAGCCTCTCCGCCGCTTCACCCGCAAGATCGGCTCCTCCCGCTTCGAACCGGCATCGGGGCCGGGCACGCTCTCGGGCCTCGCGGTGGAGACGAATGGCGCCGGGCGCGCGGTGAAGGTCGCTCCGGTGCGCATCGGCGGCGCGCTGGAAGAGGCCGTGCCCGCCTTCTGGTAGGGGCGCCCTGTCGCGCCCGGTCTTCGCCCGCGGGATATGTTCGACCGGCGACGTGCCCTGCGACGACCCGCCAGCGCCGTGCGATGATCCTGAGCCTTCGATGATCCTGAGCCTTCTTCGCCGGACGGCCCTTGGCGCCAGGCTGCGGGTGGAGGAGGGCGAGGACGATGCGTTCTGCCGCGAAGGGCCGGGGCGAGCCCGGCTCGCCTTGCGCGAGGAGATGGCGCGGCGGATCGCGGCGGCGCTGGCGAGCCGTCACGCGGAGCAGGCCGGGCGTGACGCGCATAGCCAGCTTTACGTGCCCGCACCCTTGCGCCTATAAGCCACGCGACATTTCGTACAGGCGACAAGCGCGGCGAAGGACCGTCAAGGGCCCCGGCCGCCAGACGTGGAGAGGCGGTCATGGCCGGTCATTCGCAATTCAAGAACATCATGCACCGCAAGGGCAAGCAGGACGCGGTGCGCTCCAAGCTGTTCTCCAAGCTGGCGCGCGAAATCACCGTGGCCGCCAAGCTCGGCATGCCCGATCCCAACATGAACCCGCGCCTGCGCGCCGCCATCCTCGCGGCCCGCGCCGAGAACATGCCCAAGGACAATATCGACCGCGCCATCAAGAAGGCGCTGGGCGGCGATGCCGAGAATTATGACGAGATCCGCTATGAGGGCTACGGCCCCGGCGGCGTCGCCGTCATCGTCGAGGCGCTGACCGACAACCGCAACCGCACCGCCTCGGAAGTGCGATCCTACTTCACCAAGTCGGGCGGTGCGCTGGCGGAAACCGGGGCGGTCTCCTTCATGTTCGACCGCATCGGCACGGTCGAGTTCGATGCCTCCCGCGCGTCCGCCGACGACATGCTGGAAGCCGCCATCGAGGCTGGCGCCGACGACGTGACGTCCGACGAGAACGGCCACGAGGTGGTCTGCTCGATCGAGAACCTGCACGAGGTTGCACGCGCGCTGGAATCCCGGTTCGGCGAGCCGCGCAAGTCCGGCCTGGTGTGGCGCCCGCAGAACACGATCGCGGTCGATGACGAGATGGCGGAGAAGCTGGTCCGCCTCATCGACACGCTGAACGACAATGACGACGTGCAGAACGTCTACGCCAATTTCGAGCTGTCCGACGCCTTCGTCGCCAAGATGAGTGCGTGAGCGCTCATCCGTCGAACCGAGGCCTGAGCGCGTGAGCGCCCGCCGTCGCCACTGGGGCGACGGCGGGCCCTCTCCCCGGCGGGGAGAGGTGCCCCGGCATGCGGCTCGGTGAGGGGCCGGATCGGCGCATCGCCGTCGGCGAGTGCCTCGTCGGAAAGCCTGCGCCGCGTCGCCCGGTATTAAATTCCGGTGACCGGTCTGGCGCCACGCGACGCCAGCACATAGCTCTCTCGGCGGGCCGGCTCCATGCCGGCGGGTACGCTCGGAGGGACCATGGCCCAGTCGCGACAGCTCCATCTCGGCGCGTTCATGCGTCCCGTGAGCATCCACACCGGCGCCTGGCGCTATCCCGGCGCTTCCCCCGACGCCAATTTCAACCTCGCCCATCTCAAGCACTTCGCCCGAACGCTGGAAGCGGCGAAGTTCGACGCCTTCTTCATGGCCGACCATCTCGCCGTGCTCAACATGCCGGTCGAGGCGCTCAAGCGCAGCCACACCGTCACCTCCTTCGAGCCCTTCACGCTGCTCTCGGCACTGGCCGGGGCGACCGAGCGGATCGGGCTGATCGCCACCTGTTCCACCACGTTCGAGGCGCCGTTCAACCTTGCCCGGCGCTTCGCATCGCTCGATCACATCAGCGGCGGGCGGGCGGGGTGGAACATCGTCACCACCTCCAATCCCGACGCGGCGTTGAATTTCGGGCTGGAGGAGCAAATCGAGCACGATGCGCGCTATGTCCGCGCCCGCGAATTCTACGACGTGGTGACGGGATTGTGGGACAGTTTCGCCGACGATGCCTTCGTGCGCGACGTGGAGAGCGGCATCTTCTTCGATCCCGCCCGTATGCATGTGCTGGACCACAAGGGCCCGCATTTCGCGGTGCGCGGCCCGCTCAACATCGCCCGCCCGGTGCAGGGCTGGCCGGTGATCGTGCAGGCGGGCGCTTCCGAGGCCGGCCGCCAGCTCGCGGCCGAGACGGCGGAAATGGTGTTCTCCGCGCCGGGCCGGATCGAGGACGCCCGCGCCTTCTATGCCGACGTGAAGGGCCGGATGGAGACGCTCGGCCGCGCGCGCGATCATCTCAAGATCCTGCCCGGTGCCTTCGTGGTGGTCGGCGACACGGTGGAGGAGGCGCGCGCCATACGCGCCCGGCTCGACAGTCTGGTCCATTACGAGAGCGCCATCGCCTCGCTCTCCATCATGCTCGGCCACGACGCTTCCGGCTTCGATCCGGATGGCCCGCTGCCGGATATCCCTCAGACCAATGCCAGCCAGAGCGGGCGCGCGCGGGTCCTCGCGCTGGCGCGGCGGGAGAATCTCACCGTGCGCCAGCTCGCCCAGCGGTTTGGCGGCTATGGCGGCCTGTCCTTTGTCGGAACGGCGGCAACCATTGCCGACGCGATGGAGGAGTGGCTCGTGACCGAGGCAAGCGACGGGTTCAACGTGATGTTTCCGTATCTGCCGGGCGGTCTGGAGGATTTCTGCGCCAAGGTGGTGCCGGAACTGCAGCGGCGCGGCCTGTTCCGCACGGAATATGAGGGCACCACGCTGCGCGAGCATCTGGGCCTGCCGCGCCCGGCCAACCGGTTCTTTCCCGCGTGAGCCCGGCGTCAGCGGCCGAACAGGCCGTCGAATAGCGGTAGGCTGAGGAAAGCCGCGCAGGCGATGATCCAGTAGGCGGCGAGGCGGAAATGGCGGTCGCTGGCGCCGCGAAAGGCGCGGGAGCCCGCGTAGAGCCCCAGGGCATAGGCCGGGCCGAGCACCAGCGACAGCCGGCCGACCTCCAGCGTCATCAGGCCATTGGCGACATAGGCGGTGCCGCTCGCCAGCGTGACCAGCGCGAAGAAGCCGAACAGGTTGGCGCGCACGAGAGAGGAAGGCTGGCCGCTGCCCAGCCAGTAGGCCACGACCGGCGGACCGGACATCTGCGCCGCGCCGCCGAGCGTGCCCGCGAGCGCGCCGATCGCCAGCGTGGTGGGCAGCCCGTGCCGGCCGGAATGGCGCCAGCCGGAGACGAGAATGCCGAGCAGCACGACGCTGAGTCCCGCCAGCGCCCAGCGCAGCGTGAGCGCATCGACGTGACGCAGCACCATGACCCCGAACGGCACCGCCACCACCGCGCCCACGGCGAGCGGCGCCACCTGCCGCCAGATGCAGGCGCGCAGCGCGGAGGCGACGAAGGGCAGGGTCAGGGCGGTGTCGATGACCAGAAGTGTCGGCGCCGCCACCTTGGGCCCGAACACCGCGCTGACCAGCGGCACGAAGATCAGCGCGCCGCCGAAGCCGGAAAAACCGCGCGTCGCCCCGGCAATGAGGGCGACCAGGGCGGCCGAGACGAGGGCCATATCGAACGGCATGGGATGTCCGGGGGCGGGAATGTCCGCGTTGAGCTGGACGTGGAGCTAGACCCCCGGCGGGCGCGCGTCAACGCGCCAGTCCATCAGCTTTCGTGACCATGCGGATCGGCAAAACTCATTTGCCTTGGTGCATCGCGCGCGCCACATTCCGGCAACTCAGCCGCGCGGCGGCATCACGCGATTGGAAGGCCGCCGTGGCGGCCGGCGATTCCCCATGCAGAAATCATCGACCGTGACCGCGGCTGGAGCCGTGGTCGATCCATCCCTCGCCGACCGGCTGGTCGGTATCGGCGCGGCGCTGCTCGCCGTCGCCATCTGGGGCGGCTGGATCGTTTCCACGCGCCATGCCGTGCATGGCCATTTGCCGCCCGTCACGGTTGGCTGGCTGCGCTTCATCGTGCCGGCCACGATGCTGGCACCGGCCTGGCTGCGGATCGGCGTGTGGCCGCGCAGGGGCCTGGTGCCCTTCCTGTTCTGCTTTTTCGGTTCGGGCGCGCTTTTCTTCCTCGTCGTCGGCAATGCGATGCGCTTCGTGCCGGCGGCCGATGTCGGGCCGCTCCTGCCCGGCACCATGCCGCTGGTGGTGGCGGTGATCTCGGTCGTCGTGCTGCGCGAGCGGCTCGGCCTCGCGCGGGCGCTCGGTTTCGCCTGCATCGCGCTCGGGGTGCTCGCGCTGGGCGGGCGGGGCGTGATGTTTCCGCAGGATGGGGCGTGGCGCGGCCATCTTCTGCTGCTGTGCGGGGCCACGATGTGGGCCGGCTACACGCTGGCCTTTCGCCGCACCGGCATGAAGGCGACCGAAATCGTCGGCCTTATCGGCCTGTGGTCGGTGATCATCCTCACCCCGTTCGGCCTGCCGGGCGTGGTGCAGGCGGTGTCCGATGGCTATGGACGCGAGGTGCTGTTGCAGCTCGTTGTGCAGGGCGTGCTGTCGGGCGTGGTCGCGCTGGTGGCGTTCGGAATCGCCATCCAGCGGCTGGGTTCCTCGCGCGCGGCGGCCTTTACCGGGCTGGTGCCGGCGCTGGCGGCGCTGATCGCGGTGCCCGTGCTCGGCGAGCATCCCGATGCCGCCGCGATTGCCGGCGTGGTGGCGACCGGCTTCGGCGTCGCGCTGGCGAGCGGGGCGTTCAGCGGGCGAGGGCGATAGGCACTGCGGCGACCGCGCCAGCGCGCCCGGCACATGGCCGATCGCGTCATGGCGGGAAGGGACCCAGCCTTCACGAAGCGTTAACCCTGTGGGCGAGGCGGAACGCCGATGCCGGCGCGCGGCCTTCACGTTCGTCCTTTGTTCGGGTACGCCCTAGGCCATGGCTGCAACCGCGATTCGCATTCTCGGGCTCGATCCCGGCCTCCGCCGCACCGGCTGGGGGGTGATCGACACCCTCGGCACGCGGCTGACCTTCGTCGCCTGCGGCACGGTGAAGCCGCCGGAGGACGCGGCGCTGGCGGTGCGGCTGGCCTTCCTGCATGCGGAACTCGCCAAGGTGCTGCGCACCCACGCGCCAGACGAAGCCGCGGTGGAGGAAACCTTCGTCAACATGAACCCCGCCTCGACGCTGAAGCTCGGCCAGGCGCGCGGGGTGGTGATGCTCACCCCCGCCATGGTCGGGGTGCCGGTCTCCGAATATGCCGCGCTGCTGGTGAAGAAGACCGTGGTCGGTGCCGGGCGAGCGGAGAAGGGGCAGATCCGCATGATGATGAAGGTTCTGCTGCCGCAGGCCGATTTCGAGACGGACGACGCGGCGGACGCCCTTGCGGTGGCCGTCACCCACGCGCAGCATCGCGGCATGGCGGCGCTCAAGGCACGGGTGGCCGCGCAGTGATCGGCAGCGGGACATGATCGGAAAACTCAGGGGCGTGGTGGACAGCTACGGCGAGGATCACGTCATCCTCGACGTGCAGGGCGTGGGTTATCTCGTGCACTGCTCGGGCCGCACGCTGCAGGCGCTGCCCGGCATTGGCGAGGCGGCGACGCTGTTCATCGAGACCTTCGTGCGCGAGGACATGATCCGCCTCTACGGCTTCGCCTCGCCGGCCGAGAAGAGCTGGTTCATGCTGCTTCTCAACGTGCAGGGCGTCGGCACCAAGGTGGCGCTCAACGTCTTGTCCATCCTCTCGCCGGGCGAGCTCGCCAATGCGGTGGCGGTGGGCGACAAGGCGATGGTGGCGCGGGCGAACGGAGTGGGGCCCAAGGTCGCCGCCCGCATCGTCATCGAGCTGAAGGACAAGGCGCCGGGCTTCGCCAGCGTCGATCCCATGGTGGCCGGGCTCGCCGGCTCGATCGAGGATCGCAGCGCCCCCGCGCCGGTGGCCGATGCGGTCTCGGCGCTGGTCAATCTCGGCTATGCGCAGCTGCAGGCGAGCGTTGCCGTGGCGGCCGCGCTGCGCGAGGCCGGGGAGGGGGCGGACACGGCCCGGCTGATCCGCCTCGGCCTGCGGGAGCTGGCGAAATGATGCTGCGCTTCATCACTGCGCGCGCTGGCCATGAAAGTCCGCCCTGGCCGTGGCCCGCGCGCGTGCCCGCCATCATCCTCGCCTATGGCGCGGCCATCCTCGCGGTGCTGGTGACCGAGCGGCTGATGCACAGCGCGACCTCGGCCTATTATGCGGCGATCGCGGTGGTGCCCGGCGGTATCGCGGCCGGGGTCGCCGCCTTCGCGCTGTCCTTCACGCCGCGGGCGCGGCTCACGGTGCTCGCCGCCGTGATCATCGTCGCGCTGCTGCCGCTTGCCGTCATCGCGCTGTCGATCGACTTCCACGAATACCGCGCCCTGTTCCAGCAGCGCGCGCTGCTGCTCGGCGCCATCTTCGCGGCGATCATCGCCTTCGTGACCGGCGTGCTGCTGGTGGGCGGGGTGTTCCCCTCGCGCGGGGCCGCGCGATGACGACGAAGCGCCTGGTCACTCCGGACAAGCGCGTGGACGATCCCACGGAAGCGTCGCTGCGGCCGCAGAATCTGGTCGAATTCGTCGGGCAGGAGCAGGCGCGCGCCAATCTGCGCGTGTTCATCCAGGCCGCGAAGGCGCGCGGCGAGGCGCTGGACCATGTGCTGTTCGTCGGCCCGCCGGGGCTGGGCAAGACCACGCTGGCGCAGATCGTGGCGCGCGAACTGGGTGTCGGCTTCCGCTCCACCTCCGGCCCGGTCATCGCCAAGGCGGGCGATCTGGCGGCGCTGCTGACCAATCTCGAAGAACGCGACGTGCTGTTCATCGACGAGATCCACCGCCTCAACCCGGCGGTGGAGGAGATCCTCTATCCCGCGATGGAGGATTACGAGCTGGACCTCATCATCGGCGAGGGGCCAGCGGCGCGCTCGGTGAAGATCCAGCTGTCCAAATTCACGCTGGTCGGCGCGACGACGCGCTCAGGCCTGCTGACCACGCCGCTGCGCGACCGTTTCGGCATCCCGATCCGGCTGAATTTCTACACGATCGACGAGCTGGAACTGGTGGTCACGCGCGGCGCCCGGGTGCTGGGCATTCCCATCTCCAAGGACGGCGCGCGCGAGATCGCGCGGCGCGCGCGCGGCACGCCGCGCATTGCCGGCCGCTTGCTGCGCCGGGTGCGCGACTTCGCCCTCGTGGCCGGCAAGGAGGTCATCGACCGCGCGGCGGCCGACCACGCGCTGTCGCATCTGGAGGTCGACAGTTCCGGCCTCGACCAGATGGACCGGCGCTACCTCACGGTGATCGCCATGAATTATGGCGGCGGGCCGGTGGGTGTGGAGACCATCGCCGCCGCGCTCTCCGAGCCGCGCGACGCGATCGAGGAGATCATAGAGCCCTATCTCGTGCAGCAGGGCTTCATCCAGCGCACCCCGCGCGGGCGCATGCTCACCGCCCACGCCTTCAAGCATCTCGGCCTCGCCGCACCGCCGAGCACCAGTCCGATGCCGCTGTTCGACGAGGGCGAGTAGCGCCGCCCGCTCTCCCCGGCGGGAGAGGTCTCGCGACATCGCTCGACGTTCCACCCCCCGTGATGTAAGCCCCTTTCACATGAGCTGGACCAAGAACGGCGGCGAATCCCGCGGCTATCATCACGGCAACCTCCGGGAAGCGCTGATGAAGGCGGCGCTCGAACTGATCGCGGAGAAGGGCACTGCCGGCGCCACCTTCGCCGAGGCGGCGCGCCGGGCCGGGGTGAGCCCGGCCGCGCCCTATCGCCATTTCCGCGACCGCGACGAACTCATCGCCGCCGTGGCGGCGGAGGGTTTCGAGCGCTTCACCAAGGCGCTGCAGGCGGGGTGGAACGAGGGCCGACCGACGCCGGTGGAAGCCTATGAACGCATGGGGCGGGCCTATCTCGATTTCGCGCGGGGCAATCCGGCGGAATATGTCGCCATGTTCGAGACCGGCCTGTCGACCGAGGCGCATCCCGCGCTCGACCAGGCCGGCCAGCGCGCCTTCGGCGTGCTGCGCGAGGCGGCGGAAGTGGTGGTCGCGTCCATGCCGGCGGCGGGACGGCCGCCCGCGCTGATGGTGGCGCTGCACACCTGGGCGCTGGCGCATGGCGTCGCCTCGCTGTTCGGCCGCTCCGACGGCTCCCGCCGCAAATTGCCCATGCCACCGGAAGACCTGCTTGAGGCCGCATTCCTGGTATATCTCCGGGGCCTCGGCGCGCCCGGCAACTGACCGGGAGCGGCCCGGCACGGGCGCCTCGTCCGGGTTTGCAGTCTCGGCTCGCGGCAAAGCCGGCCGGATCCGCCACAAAAGGATTTCAATGTAACGATCCTTGACAATCTGACCCAGCGTGCCTACCTATGTGAATGTGATTAACATTAACCCAGGAACGGATGCCATGGAGCTCGCTCAAAAGCTCGACAGTTACGGCAAGCCCGCCTGGATCGCGCTCACGGTCCTCGGCTTCATGGCCTGGTGGCCCCTGGGACTGGCGATCCTGGCTTTCTCGATAGGGAGTGGACGAATGTTTTGTGGCAAGCGTCGCGGCTTCGGCCGCTGGCAGGAAGAAGGCGCGGAAGCGGTGCGCAACGCCTTTGGCGGACGGTTCCGCGGGTTCCCCTCCAGCGGCAACCGCGCCTTCGACGAGTATCGCGAGGAGACGCTGCGCCGTCTCGAGGACGAGCAGCAGGAGTTCAAGGGCTTCCTTGATCGTCTGCGCCAGGCCAAGGACAAGGCTGAGTTCGACCAGTTCATGGCCGATCGCCGCAACCGTCCCGCGCCCTCGCCGGCGCCCGCTCCCGAGCAGCCGCAGGACTGGAAGCAGAACTGACCGGAAGCCGAACGCCTTGACCCGTGAGGGGGGCGATCCGCCCCCTGATCCAGCCTCCCTCCGATGGTCGACCCGGCCGCGTCCTTTGTTCACAAAGGGCGCGGTCTCGTTTATGAGGGCGCCATGAGCGAGCGCCCCGATCCCTTTACCCCTGAAGCCCTGAAGTCGGATCCCTATCTGCACCTTGCCGGCCGGCTGGTGCCGGGCGGGCATGTGCTGCCCGTGCGGGTCTATTACGAGGACACCGACTTCTCCGGCATCGTCTATCACGCCAATTACCTCAAGTTCATGGAGCGCGCGCGCTCGGACAACCTGCGCCTCATCGGCGTGGTGCAGGGCGACCTGTTCGGCGAGGCGCTGGCCGAGGCGCCCGGCTTTGCCTTCGTTGTGCGCTCGATGGAGCTGCAGTTCCTGCGCCCCGCCCGTATCGACGATGTGCTGGAAGTTCACACCAGCCCCAGCGAGGTGGCCGGCGCCTCGATCACGCTGACGCAGAAGGTGATGCGCCGCGACGAACTCCTGGTGGTGGGGCAGGTGAAGGTCGCCTTCGTCTCGCAGGGACGCGCGCGGCGTATTCCCGATGCGCTGCGAACGGCGATGAAGGCCGCGCTGGATCATCCGGGAAGGCCGTGAGTTTCTCACGGCTGTCGCAGGAGCGGCCTATCGCTGTTGCGTTGCGGCAACGCTAACCCGGCATTAACCCTATCGGTCGCTTAATCTGGCTGGCGCAAGCCCTTGTGCGCCCTAGTTTCGGCGGATTCGCCGTCGAACACGGGCTGAGGATTCAGCGGATGGAATCGGCATCTTGCCGGTTCGTTCCGCCGAAGGGGCGGTTCCGTCGAAGGGCGTTGCGCATCGTGCGTTCCGGCTGACCGTCCGGACGGTGGCCGGTCCTTGTTCTGAGGTTAAAGAGATCACATGAATCCTGCCGATGTGGCGCAAACGGCCATGGCAGCCCCCGCCGGCGACCTTTCGCTGATCGGGCTGTTCCTCCAGGCCAGCATCTTCGTGAAGATCATCATGGTCGGGCTCATCCTGGCCTCGGTCTGGGTGTGGGCGATCATCATCGACAAGACGATCCTGTTCCAGCGCATGAAGCGCCAGATGGACCGCTTCGAGGCGACCTTCTGGTCGGGGCAGAGCCTTGAGGAACTCTATCGCTCGCTGTCCTCCCGCCCGAACCACGCCATGGCGGCCATCTTCGTGGCGGCGATGCGCGAGTGGAAGCGCTCCTATGAGGGGGGCGCGCGCTCCTTCGCCGGCCTGACGCAGCGGCTGGACAAGGTGATGGACGTGACCATCGCCCGCGAGGTGGAGCGGCTGGAGAACCGGTTGCTGGTGCTGGCGACGGTGGGCTCGGCGGGTCCGTTCATCGGCCTGCTGGGCACGGTCATCGGCATCATGACCAGCTTCCAGTCGATCGCCGCGTCCAAGAACACCAGCCTCGCGGTTGTGGCGCCCGGTATCGCCGAAGCCCTTTTCGCGACAGCAATCGGCCTCTTCGCGGCCATCCCCGCGACGATTTTCTATAACAAGTTCATTTCCCAGGTGAACAGGCAGGCACTGAGGCTGGAAGGCTTCGCGGACGAGTTCTCGGCCATCCTGTCGCGGCAGATCGACGAGCGGGGCTGACGCGCGATGGGGATGTCCTCGGGAGGCGGTGGAGGCGGCGGGGCCGGACGGTCGTCGCGGCGCTCGCGTCGGCGCGGCGGTGCTGCCGTCATGGCGGAAATCAACGTCACGCCGATGGTCGACGTGATGCTGGTGCTGCTGATCATCTTCATGGTCGCGGCGCCCATGCTCACGGTCGGCGTGCCGCTCGACCTGCCGCAGACGCAGGCGCAGGCGGTGTCTCAGGATCACCAGCCGCTGGTGATCTCGATCAACAATCAGGGGCAGGTCTTCATTCAGGACACCGAAATCCAGTTCGACGAACTCGTGCCGAAGCTGCAGGCGATCGCCAAGGCCGGCTATGACGAGCGGATTTTCGTGCGCGGCGACAAGACGGTGGACTATGGTACCGTCATGAAGGTGATGGGCCGTCTGTCGGGTGCCGGGTTCAAGCGCGTCGCCCTCGTTTCCGAAGTCGAACAGGGGAACTGAGCGTCATGCGCGCGGGCCTCGTCTCGTCGGCTGTCCTTCACGCTGGAATCATCGGCTTCATGCTGGTGTCCTTCTCTTCGGCGCGCCCATTCGAGCCGATGCAGGAATCCATGCCGGTCGACATCATCTCCGATGCGGAGATGAGCCAGATGATGGCGGGGAAGAAGGATGCGCCGAAGGCCGAGGCGCCCAAGCCCGTGGTCGAGAAGGTCGCGCCGCCCAAGCCCGCGGAACAGCTCGACGCCAAGGTGGACGACGCCAAGCCGGAAGTGAAGGCCGCCAACGAGCCGGCGCCGCCGCCTCCGCCACCTCCGGCGGAAGCCAAGCCCGAGCCGAAGCCCCCGGCGGCCCAGGCGCAAGCCAAGCCCGAGCCGACGCCGCCATCGGCCGCCGAATCGCTCGCGTCCAAGCCGCCCGAGCCCAAGAAGGACGAGCCCAAGCCCGAGCAGCAGGCGCAGGCCAAGCCCGCCCCGGCGCCGCCGAAGAAGCCGAAGGACATTCCCCCGAAGGTGGTGCAGACGCCGCCGCAGGACCAGCAGCGCGAGTTCAAGCCGAACGAGATCGCGGCGCTGCTCGACAAGCGCACCGCGACGCGCCAGGCGGCGGTGGGCGACACCATCAACTCGACCGCCGCGCTCGGCGCGCGGGTCGGAACCGCCTCGACGCTCTCGCAGACCGAGATCGACGCCCTGCGCGCCCGGCTGATGCAGCTGTGGAGCCCGCCCGCCGGCGCCTCGAACCCCGAGGAACTGGTGGTCACGGTGCGCCTGCGGCTCAATCCGGACGGCACGCTCTCGGGTCCGCCGATGGTGCTGACGTCGGGCACGAGCCAGTTCTTCATGGCGGCGCGCGAGAGCGCGATGCGCGCCATTTTCCGCGGTCAGCCCTTCAACATGCTGTCCCCCGCGAAATACGACTCGTGGAAGGACATCGAGGTCACTTTCGATCCCCGCGAAATGGTACGGGGTTGATCCGGGGCCCGGCATTTGCTTTTGAGACATTCATCATGACAGAGCTTATCCGCCCCGGTTTCGGGGGTCTTCCCATCGGCCGTCGCGGTCTCATCACCGGAGCGGGCGCGCTTGCCGGCGTCGGGCTGCTGACGCGGCCGGCCGCGGCCGTGCTGAAGCTCGACGTGACGCAGGGCACCGTCCAGCCGCTGCCCATCGCCATTTCCGAATTCGTCGGTGGCGGCAGCCCGCAGGATATCGAGGCGGGCAAGGGCGTCTCGCAGATCATTTCCGCGGACCTGCGCCGGTCGGGCCTGTTCGCCCCGATCGACCCTGCGGCCTTCGTGGAGAAGATCACCAATCCGGACGCCTCGCCGCGCTTCCAGGACTGGCGCGTGATCAACGCGCAGGCGCTGGTGACGGGCCGCGTGACCCGCCAGGGCGATGGCCGCGTGAAGGCCGAGTTCCGCCTGTGGGACGTGTTCGCCGGCCAGCAGCTCATCGGCCAGCAATATTTCACCCAGCCGGAGAACTGGCGCCGGGTCGCCCACATCATCGCCGACGCCATTTATGAGCGCCTGACCGGCGAGAAGGGCTATTTCGACACCCGCATCGTCTTCGTGGATGAGTCCGGGCCGAAGGAGAAGCGCATCAAGCGCCTCGCGATCATGGACCAGGACGGCGCCAACGTGACCTATCTCACGCGCGGCGACGACCTCGTGCTGACGCCACGCTTCTCGCCGACGAGCCAGGAAATCACCTATATGAGCTACGGCAAGGGTGAGCCGCGCGTCTATCTGCTCAATATCGAGAATGGCCAGCGCGAGGTGGTCGGCAATTTCCCCAACATGAGTTTCTCGCCGCGCTTCGCGCCGGACGGGCAGCGGGTGATCCTGAGCCTGCAGCAGGGCTCGAATGCCAATATCTTCGTGATGGACCTGCGCTCGAAGGCGACGACGCGCCTCACCGATACGCCGGCCATCGACACCGCCCCTTGCTACTCGCCCGATGGCACGCAGATCTGCTTCGAGAGCGACCGGGGCGGCACCCAGCAGATCTACGTGATGAACCCCGACGGGTCGAACCAGCACCGCATTTCCTTCGGCCAGGGGCGCTATTCGACCCCGGTCTGGTCGCCGCGCGGCGACGTCATCGCCTTCACCAAGCAGACCGGCAGCGGCTTCGCCATCGGCATCATGCGTCCGGACGGGCAGGGCGAGCGCATCCTCACCGAGGGCTACCACAATGAAGGCCCGACCTTCGCGCCGAACGGCCGCGTGATCATGTTCTTCCGCGACCCCGGCGGCGCGGCGGGCCCCCAACTCTATACGGTGGACGTCACGGGCTATAACGAGCAGCGCGTGCCGACGCCGAGCTATGCCTCCGACCCCGCCTGGTCGCCGCTGCGTTCATGACGCGGTAGGGAACCGTTAACCATAAGAAACAGTTGATGTGTCGGCCGCGAAATCGACGCATTTGGTCAAGGTTCCGTAAAGCAAGACGGAACATTCATTAACGTGAAGCACGCTAGGTCGGGGCGGCCCGATCAGGGAATTTTGGGAGTCAGCGGTTATGATCCGTATGTTGCGCCAGCTGGGCGGAGCGCGCGTCGCCTTCATCGTCGGCCTCGCTATGCTCGCGGCCGCCTGCGCCAAGAATCCGATGGATGGCGCCGGTCAGGCGCTCGGTTCTGCCCCTCCCGGCAGCCCGCAGGAATTCATCGTCTCGGTCGGCGATCGCGTGTTCTTCGAAAGCGACCAGAGCGACCTGAGCTCGCAGGCCCAGGCCACGCTCGACAAGCAGGCGCAGTGGCTCAACCACTATGCCAAGTACACCTTCACCATCGAAGGCCATGCCGATGAGCGCGGCACCCGCGAATACAACATCGCGCTCGGCGCCCGGCGGGCCCAGAGCGTGCGCGACTATCTGGTCGGGCGCGGGGTGGATGCCAACCGCATGCGCACCATCTCCTACGGCAAGGAGCGCCCGGTGGCGGTCTGTAACGACATTTCCTGCTGGTCGCAGAACCGGCGCGCGGTCACGGTGCTGAACTCCACCGGCTCCTGACGGGGTCGTCGGCGCCGGGCGGCACGCCTCGCGATATCAAGGCCCGGACCGCCCGCGCGGACCGGGCCTTGTCGTTTTGGCGGCCCGGGCCGCGATGCGTGGCGGCCGGGGTCAAACTTTGGACGCGATCGGCCTCGTATGTTCGACTATACTGCACCGCCCGTTCCGGTGCGTTGCCTCGCCCGTCCCCATTCCCTTCGTTGTTCAGTGATGATGGTCCGTCTCTCGCGCTTTTCCGCCTCGCTCGTGCTCGCTGGTGCCCTGGCCTTGACGCTGGCGCCGCTGGAAAGCGCCCATGCGCAGGCCAATAACGATTTCTTCGGCAACCTGTTCAAGCCACCCGGTCAGGTGCGCTCGGGCAATACCGCCCCGCCGCCGGATACCGATGAGGGCGGATCTGCCACCACGCGGATCGACCGGCTGGAGAACCAGTTTCGGCTGCTGACCGGCCAGATCGAGCAGCTGCAATATCGTAACCAGCAACTCGAGCAGCAGGTGCGCTCGCTTCAGGGCGAGATCGACTTCCGCCTCGGCGGCACGGGTGGTGCTGCGGCTGCGGGCGGTGCGGCGCCCCGTGCCAATCCGCCGGTCGCGGGAGCCCCCGGCGGCGTCGCGCCGATCCTCGATCCGGCGCCCGCGCGACGCTCGGATGCGTTCGATCCCAACGCGCAGGCGGCTGCGCCGGGTGTGCCGCGCCCGCTTGGCACCACCACGCCCTCGGCACCGGTTGCCGGGCAGCCGGGCGCGCCGATGGATCTCGGCCAGCTCTCGGGAGCGGTGGCGGCGGGCGGAGCGCCCGTGGCGGCGCCGTCCAACAGCCCGAAGGACCTGTTCGACGTCGCCTATAATGCCGTGCTCCGGCAGGATTACGTGCAGGCCGGCCAGGGCTTCGACCAGTTCCTCAAGCTCTATCCCAATGACCGCGCCGCCCCCGATGCCTATTACTGGCTCGGCGAATCGCAGTTCCAGCGCAAATCCTACAAGGAGGCGGCACAGAGCTTCCTCAAGGTCTCGACCGACTATCCCAACGCGGTGAAGGCGCCGGACGCGCTGCTGCGGCTCGGCCAGTCGCTTGCCGCCATCGGCGAGAAGGATGCCGCCTGCGCCACGCTCAACGCGGTCGGCAACAAATATCCGCGCGCTTCCGCCACCATCAAGCAGGGGGTGGAGCGGGAGCAGAAGCGTGTCGGCTGCTGAGGCCGATCCCACGCAAGCTGACCCTGGCGGGATGTCGCCCGCCGCGCTGACCGTCCTGTTCGCGCCCTTTGCCATGCATGAACGGCTGCTGCTGGCGGTTTCCGGCGGGCCGGATTCCACCGCGCTGCTGCTGCTGGCGGCGCGCTGGCGTCGTCTTCTCGGCACCCCGACGGCGCTGTTCGTGGCCACTGTCGACCATGGACTGCGGCCGCAGGCGCGGGCCGAGGCGCAGGCGGTCGGAAGGCTCGCGCGCGCTCTCGGGCTGGATCATGCCGTGCTGGAGCTTCCCGCGCCGCTGCCGGCGACCCGCCTGCAGGAGGCGGCGCGCCATGCCCGCTACGACCTTCTGCTCGCCCATGCCCGCGCGATCGGCGCCAGCGCCATCGCCACCGCCCATACCCTCGACGACCAGGCCGAGACCGTGCTGTTCCGGCTCATGCGCGGCTCGGGGCTCAGTGGGCTCGCCGGCATTCCCATCGAGCGGGCGATGGGCGGGGTCCGCCTGATTCGTCCCCTGCTCGGCATCGACAAGGCCGGTCTGGTGGCGCTGTGCCGGCAGGCCGGCGTCGCCTTTGCCGACGATCCCTCGAACCACGATGCCCGATTCGCGCGCGCGCGGCTGCGCGCCTTGCTGCCGCTGCTGGCCCGGGAGGGGCTGAATGCCGAGCGATTCGCACGGCTTGCCGGCCGCATGGCGCGGGCCGAGGCGGCGCTGGAGGCGGCGACCGGGGAGGCCGCGGCCCGGTTGCTGCGCGACGATCCGCGGGAGATGGCGCGCGCCGGCTTTCACGATCTGCCGGACGAGATCGGCCTGCGCCTGCTGGGGCGGATGATCGAGCGGGCCGGGCAGGGGAACGTCGAACTTGCCAAGCTGGAGGCGCTGCATCTTTGGCTGAAGGAGCTTGGTTTGGCGCAGCGAGGGGCGCGTACGCTGGCCGGCGCGCTGGTGCGGGTGTCGGCAAGGAGTATCCGGGTAGGTCGCGCCCCGGCGCGGCGCACGGGCTGACGCACGTTTTATGGCGTAATCGCCTGTTCGGAGCCTGCGCCTTGTGCCCGCCATCTTGGCAAGCCTCAATGCGACACCTAAATTACTCTGCGACAAGGGAGGACCGCCGGCGACGGCGGAGCCCGCGCGTCGGCGATCGGCCGGCGCCGAAAGGAACGTGATGAACGCCAATATTCGCAACTTCGCCCTTTGGGTGATCATCGTTCTCCTGCTTCTGGCGCTTTTTTCGCTGTTCCAGAACCCGGCCCAGCGCCAGGCGGCGAACGACATCAGCTTCTCGCAGCTGCTCAACGAGGTCGATCAGGGCCGCGTGCGCGACGTGGTGATCCAGGGGCCGGAAATCAGCGGCACCTTCACCGACGGGCGCTCGTTCCAGACCTATTCGCCCAATGATCCCTCGCTGGTGCAGCGCCTCTATGGCAAGGGCGTCGCGATCACGGCCAAGCCGCTGACCGACAACGTGCCGTGGTTCGTCAGCCTGCTGATCTCTTGGCTGCCCTTCATCGCGCTGATCGGCGTGTGGATCTTCCTGTCGCGCCAGATGCAGGGCGCCGGCGGCAAGGCCATGGGCTTTGGCAAGAGCCGCGCCAAGCTGCTCACCGAGGCGCATGGGCGCGTCACCTTCGAGGATGTCGCCGGCATCGACGAAGCCAAGAGCGACCTTACCGAGATCGTGGAATTCCTGCGCGATCCGCAGAAGTTCCAGCGCCTCGGCGGCCGCATCCCGCGTGGCGTGCTCCTCGTCGGCCCCCCCGGCACCGGCAAGACGCTTCTGGCCCGCGCCATCGCCGGTGAGGCGAATGTGCCGTTCTTCACCATTTCGGGTTCGGACTTCGTGGAGATGTTCGTCGGCGTCGGCGCCAGCCGCGTGCGCGACATGTTCGAGCAGGCCAAGAAGAACGCGCCGTGCATCATCTTCATCGACGAAATCGACGCGGTCGGCCGTCATCGTGGCGCCGGTCTCGGCGGCGGCAATGACGAGCGCGAGCAGACCCTGAACCAGCTCCTCGTCGAGATGGACGGCTTCGAGGCGAATGAGGGCATCATCCTTATCGCCGCGACCAACCGCCCCGACGTGCTCGACCCCGCGCTGCTGCGTCCCGGCCGCTTCGACCGTCAGGTCATCGTGCCGAACCCGGACGTGGTCGGCCGCGAGCAGATCCTGAAGGTTCACGCCCGCAAGATCCCGGTCGCGCCGGACGTCAACCTCAAGGTCATCGCCCGCGGCACGCCCGGCTTCTCCGGCGCGGATCTCGCCAACCTGTGCAACGAAGCCGCCCTCATGGCCGCTCGGCGCAACAAGCGCATGGTGACGATGAGCGATTTCGAGGATGCCAAGGACAAGGTGATGATGGGTGCGGAGCGCCGCTCGCTCGTCATGACCGAGGACGAGAAGGCGCTGACCGCCTATCACGAAGGCGGCCATGCCATCGTCGCGCTCAAGGTTCCGGCGACGGACCCCGTGCACAAGGCCACCATCATTCCGCGCGGCCGCGCGCTCGGCATGGTGATGCAGTTGCCCGAGCGGGACAAGCTGAGCATGTCCTACGAGCAGATGACCTCGCGCCTCGCCATCATGATGGGCGGGCGCGTGGCGGAAGAACTGATCTTCGGTGCGGAAAAGGTGACATCCGGCGCCGCTTCCGACATTGAGCAGGCCACCCGCCTTGCCCGCATGATGGTCACGCGCTGGGGCTTCTCGGACAAGCTCGGCAATGTCGCCTATGGCGAGAACAATGACGAGGTGTTCCTCGGCATGTCGATGCAGCGCCAGCAGAATGTTTCCGAGGCGACGGCGCAGACCATCGACAGTGAAGTGCGACGTCTGGTGGATGAGGGCTATGCGGAAGCCAAGCGCATCCTGACCGAGAACAAGGACCAGCTCGAGGCGCTCGCGCGCGGCTTGCTGGAATACGAGACCCTGTCCGGCGACGAGATCATCGGTCTTCTCGATGGCAACGCCCCGGTGCGCGACACCACGATCGAGCCCGCCCATACGCGCGGCTCGGTGGTGCCCAGCGCGGGCAAGAATCGCCCGCCGCGTCCCGATGCCGGCATGGAGCCGCAGCCGCAGGCCTGACGCGGACACGGTTCACGACACGACATCAAAGCCCCGGCCTCGCGCCGGGGCTTTTTTCATGTGGGGTGCAAAAGCGCGTCCGGTGCCTCCAGGCTGCCGGCCCTCCGGCAGCCGGCCCTCTGGCGGCCGTGCCCTCCACCGCGTCCGCCATGGGCGGCCTTGCTTTCAGGTGGCACGGCGCCCGGCAATGTCCGCGCGATGACGGCGCCGTCTGGCGATACCAATGACGGATAGCGGGGGTGCGCCCGCATGGCACGATCATTGTATCCTTTCCGCTGCGTGAATAGTGCGCAATCGCCGGGCTGACAGCGGAAGGGGATCAAGCATGGCAGGCAAGGTACATCCAGTCGACGCCGTGCTGCCGTGGCCGCGGCTGGCTACGCTCGGGCTGCAGCATGTGCTGGTCATGTATGCCGGTGCGGTCGCAGTGCCGCTCATCATCGGGCGCGCGCTGAAGCTGCCGCCGGAGGATGTCGCCTTTCTGATCAGCGCCGACCTGTTCGCCTGCGGAATCGCCACGCTGATCCAGAGCCTCGGCTTTCCCGGAATGGGCATCCGCCTGCCGGTCATGATGGGCGTGACCTTCGCCTCGGTGGGGCCGATGCTGGCCATGGCGGGCGATCCCTCGATCGGCCTGCTCGGGATTTATGGCTCGGTGATCGCGGCCGGCGTGTTCGGCATCCTCATCGCGCCCTTCGTCTCGCGGCTGCTGCCGCTGTTCCCGCCGGTCGTCACCGGCACCATCATCCTGGTCATCGGCATCTCGCTGATGCGGGTCGGCATCAACTGGGCCGGCGGCGGGTTGCCGATGCTGACGCGCGTGGTGGACGGCGTGCCGGGTTCCTTTCCCAATCCCGGCTACGGGCAGCTGCAGGGGCTCGGCATCGCGCTGTTCGTGCTGCTCGTCATCCTCGCGCTGACCAAGTGGGGGGAGGGCTTCCTCGCCAATGTCGCTGTACTGCTCGGCATTGTCGCCGGCTGCGCGCTGGCGAGCGTGCTGGGCATCATGCATTTCGAGAACGTGGCGGCGGCGGCATGGTTTGCGCCGGTGCTGCCGTTCCATTTCGGCGTGCCGAGCTTCCACCTCGTGCCGATCCTCACCATGTGCCTGGTCATGGTGGTGGTGATGATCGAATCGCTCGGCATGTTCCTCGCGCTTGCCGACATGACCGGCCGCAAGCTCGACCGCGCGGCGCTGACGGCGGGGCTGCGGGCGGACGGCGTCGGCACGCTGATCGGCGGCATCTTCAACACGTTTCCCTACACCTCCTTCTCGCAGAATGTCGGGCTGGTCGGCGTCACCGGGGTGCGCTCGCGCTTCGTGACGGCGGCGGGCGGCGTCATCATGCTGGCGCTGGGGCTGCTGCCGAAAATGGCGGCCATCGTCGAGGCGGTGCCGCAAGTCGTTCTCGGCGGGGCGGGGCTGGTCATGTTCGGCATGGTCGCGGCCACGGGCGCGCGCATTCTCACCAATGTCGACTTCCGCACCAACCGGTTCAATCTCTATGTCGTGGCGGTGTCGGTTGGCTTCGGCATGATCCCGCTTGTGTCGCCGCATTTCTTCAAGAACCTGCCGCACGAGCTGCAGCCCTTGCTGGAATCGGGCATCCTGCTCGCCGCGCTGGTGGCGGTGGGGCTGAATGCTTTCTTCAACGGCTTGCGCAGCGGCGCGGAAGTGGAGCGCGCGGCCGCGAGCGCGGCGGCGGCCGTGGAACACGGCTGAGTCCGCCCGTAAGGTGCGCTTACACTTTGTGAAGCGTCCCGCAATAGCCTCAATGCTAAGGAATTCAACGTAAAGAGGCTGACTATCTGGCCTCGCCCGAAATTTCGTCCGGCGGCAGGCCCCGCCGGAGCATTGAGGCACAGAATGGCGCGCAGGTTCTTCGGCACGGACGGCATTCGCGGCCGGGCCAACGGCATCATCACACCCGAACTGGCGCTGCGTGTCGGCATGGCCACCGGCCTGGTGTTCCATCGCGGCGAGCACCGCCATCGCGTGGTGATCGGCAAGGACACCCGGCTGTCCGGCTACATGATCGAGAACGCGCTGGTGGCCGGCTTCACCGCGGTGGGGATGGATGTGCTGCTGCTCGGCCCGATGCCCACCCCGGCGGTGGCCATGCTCACCCACTCCATGCGCGCTGATGTCGGGGTGATGATCTCCGCCTCGCACAATCCGTTCGACGATAACGGCATCAAGCTGTTCGGGCCGGATGGCTACAAGCTGTCCGACGCCATCGAGGGCCAGATCGAGGATCTGCTCACCGGCGACATGTCGGCCCGCCTCGCGCCGCCGGCGCAGATGGGTCGGGCCAAGCGGCTGGAAAGCGTGCACGCGCGCTATATCGAGTTCGCCAAGCGCACGCTGCCCCGCAACCAGTCCTTCGAGGGCATCCGCGTGGTGGTGGACAGTGCCAATGGCGCGGCCTATCGCGTGGCGCCGGAAGCTTTGTGGGAACTGGGCTGCGAGGTGATTTCCATCGGCGACAAGCCGGATGGCTTCAACATCAACCGCGAAGTCGGCTCCACCGCGCCCGAGGCGCTGGCGGCGAAGGTGCGCGAAGTCCGCGCCGATCTCGGCATCGCGCTCGATGGCGACGCCGACCGCGTGCTGATCGTCGACGAGAAGGGGCATCTGGTGGATGGCGACCAGCTCATGGCCGTGGTGGCCGAGAGCTTCAAGGAGGACGGGCGGCTCACCCGGCCCGGGATCGTCGCCACCGTGATGTCCAATCTCGGGCTGGAGCGGCACCTCAACGGGCTCGGGCTCTCGCTGGAGCGCACCCCGGTGGGCGACCGCTACGTGCTGGAGCATATGCGCGCCAACGGCTTCAATGTCGGCGGCGAGCAATCCGGCCATATCATCCTGTCCGATTATTCCACGACGGGGGACGGGCTGGTCGCCGCGCTGCAGGTGCTCGCCATGGTGCAGCGGCGCCAGCGCCCGGTGTCGGAAGTGTGCCACCGCTTCGACCCGCTGCCGCAGATCCTCAAGAATGTGCGCTACAAGAACGGGCACCCGCTGGAAAATGACGGCGTGATCAAGGCTATCGCCGCCGCCGAATTGCGCATCAACAGCCATGGCCGGCTGCTCATCCGCCCCTCCGGCACCGAGCCGGTGATCCGCGTGATGGGCGAGGGCGACGACCGCGACCTGGTCGAATCCGTGGTGAACGACATTGTCGATGCGGTGGGCAAGGCCGCGGCGTAACGCTTCGCTCCCTCTCCCTTAGGGAGAGCGGGCCGGCGACGCAGATCGGCGAGGGGCTGCGCCGCTCCCCGGTCTCTCAGGCCCGCCCTCTCATGCGACCCTCTCCCACACGGGGAGAGGGTTTCGGGGTCATCCGTCCAGCCGGCGCAGCAGGCCGCGATAGATCTCGTCATCGTCGCACAGGCCAGCGAGGCAGCCGAGATTGTCGACCAGCAGGATCGGCAGGTCGGTGTGGCGCTTCAGCTCGATGGCGGCCCGCAGCTTGAGGTCGACGGGGGCGACGATGCAGTCGGCCTCGAAGGCCAGCCGGTCGTCGATCCGCCCGGCCTCGCCATCGGCGGTGGCGAGACGCCCGACGCGGCCGTCGAGATCGAGCGCGATCGGGCGCCCCTGCGCATCGACCGTCACCTTCACCCGGCCGCTCTTGTCGAGCACCACCTGGTCGCCCTGGCGCGGCAGGCTGGCCGCCGGGCGCATCACCGCCGTGCCGCGCAGCACGTTGAGCGGGTTCATGTGCTTCACGAACTCGGCGACATAAGCATTGGCCGGGCGCAGCAATATGTCTTCCGCCGTGCCGGCCTGCACGATGCGACCGCCTTCCATGATGGCGATCTTGTTGCCGAGCTTCAGCGCCTCGTCGAGGTCGTGACTGACGAAGACGATGGTCTTGTGAATGCGCCGCTGCAGATCGAGCAACTCGTCCTGCAGCTTGTCGCGGATCAGCGGGTCGAGCGCGGAGAACGGCTCGTCCATCAGGAGGATGTCGGCATCGGTGGCGAAGGCGCGGGCGAGGCCCACGCGCTGCTGCATGCCGCCGGAAAGCTCGTTGGTGTATTTCTCGGCCCAGTTGGTGAGGCCGACCATGGCGAGCTTCTCGTCGACGATGCGGCGGCGCTCGGCGGCGGGCGTGCCGCGCAGTTCCAGCCCGAAGCCGACATTGTCGCGCACCGTGCGCCAGGGCAGCAGGCCGAATTGCTGGAACACCATGGAGACGGTGTTCATGCGGATGTCGCGCAGCGTGGCCTCGTCGCAGCGGGCGACATCGATCATCGCCCCCTTGTGCTCCACCAGCACCGCGCCGCGCGCCACCTCGTTCAGCCGGTTGATGGCGCGCAGGATGGTGGACTTGCCCGAGCCCGACAGGCCCATCAGCACGCAGATCTCGCCGCGCTCGATGGAAAGGCTCACCCCGGCGGCGCCCAGCACGGCGCCGGTGGCCTTGAGGATTTCATCGCGCGTGCGGCCTTCGTCGATCAGCCGGAGCGCGCCCTTCTGGTCGGCGCCGAAGACGATGTCGATATTGCGGAATTCGACGGCGGACATGATGCACCTCACCCCTTGCGCGAGCGGCGTTCGGGCCGCTTGCAGACGCGGTCGAGCACGATGGCGAGCACCACGATGGCGAGGCCCGCCTCGAAGCCCATGGCGATGTTCACCGAGTTCAGCGCGCGCACCACCGGCTTGCCGAGCCCGTCAGCCCCCACCAGCGCGGCGATGACCACCATGGAAAGGCTGAGCATGATGCACTGGGTGATGCCGGCCATGATGGTCGGCAGCGCATGCGGCAGCTCCACCTTGAACAGCAGCTGCGTCTTGGTCGCGCCGAAGGCCTTGCCCGCCTCATAGAGCGCCGGCGGCACCGAGGAGATGCCCAGATGCGTGAGGCGGATCGGCGCGGGAATGGAGAAGATCACCGTGGAGATCAACCCTGGCACGGCGCCGAGGCCGAACAGTACCAGCGTCGGGATGAGATAGACGAAGGTGGGAATGGTCTGCATCAGGTCCAGGATCGGCCGGATGCCGGTATAGAGCCAGGGCCGGTGCGCGGCGGCGATGCCGATCGGCACGCCGACCACGACGCAGACGAAGGTGGCGCAGAAGACGAGGGAGAGCGTCTCCATCGTCGCCTGCCAGTAGCCAAGATTGGTGACCAGCAGCAGCGCGCCGAGGATGAACACCACCAGCCCGACCGAGCGGTGCACCAGCCAGGCGACCAGCGCGAAAATCGCGATGAGCAGCAGCGGCGGCACCCAGAGCAGCGCGGCGGTGAATCCGCCGATCAACCCGCCGAGAACCAGCGAGATGAAGTCGAACACGCTCTGCCCGTGGGTGGTCAACAGGTCGACGAAATCCCTCAGCCAGATGCCGAGTGGGATCTTGTGCTCGGTCAGCCAGTCATACATGGCGCGCTCCCGGCGGGCGGAGGGGTGTGAGGGCGGGTGGGGGGCGATTGTTCACGCCGGAGGTCAGTGCCGCTTGAACATTTCCGTCATGGCGGGACGTCGAAGATCAGGCCTCGGGCGGCACCGGCAGTGTCGCCGCTAGCCGAGGGAGAGCGTCGCTGGACCCGCTTGTTGGCTCTTCGCCGATCGCGGTGAGCTCCTGCGCGCGCCATTCCGGGGGCGTGGATCGCCCGGCTTGGCGCGGGATGATCGCACGGGCGCATCGCCCGGCTCCGCCCGCCACCTCGCGGGTCGGGCGGAGCCGGGGTGCGGTGCTCAGATCTTGAGCGCGGCCTTCACGGCCGGCACGGCCGGCTTGCCGTCGATCGTGGTCACGCCGGCGAGCCAGGGTTCCCACACCGAGGGATTGGCCTTCAGCCACGTGGTCGCCGCCTTCGGGCCTTCCATCGCGTCGAGCAGGATGTAGCCCATCACCACATTCTCGGTATCGAGCGAGAATTTCAGGTTCTTGAGGAAGGTACCGACATTGGGGCACTCGGCGGCATAGCCGGCGCGGGTGTTGGTATAGATGGTGGCGCCGCCATAGTTCGGGCCGAACACGTCGTCGCCGCCCGTCAGGTAGCTCATCTTGAACTTGGAGTTCATCGGGTGGGGCTCCCAGCCGAGGAAGACGATGGCTTCCTTGCGCTTGGAGGCGCGTTCCACCTGCGCCAGCATGCCCTGCTCGGAGGATTCGACGAGATCGAAGCCCTTCAGGCCGAACTTGTCGTCCTTGATCATGTCGAGGATCAGCCGGTTGCCGTCATTGCCCGGCTCGATACCGTAGATCTTGCCGCCCAGCTTTTCCTTGAACTTGGCGATGTCGGCGAATGACTTGAGGCCCTCGTCATAGAGATAGGTCGGAACCGCGAGCGTGTACTTGGCGCCTTCGAGGTTCACGCCGATCACTTCGACGCTCTTGTCGTCGCGATAGGGCTTCAGGTCGGCTTCCATGGTCGGCATCCAGTTGCCGAGGAAGACGTCGATGTCCTTGGTCTGCATCGACTTGTAGGTCACGGGTACCGCGAGTACCTGCGTCTTGGTCGTGTAGCCCAGCGACTCGAGGATGGTGGAGGCGAGCGCGGTGGTGGCGGTGATGTCGGTCCAGCCGACATCGGCGAAGCGCACCGTCTTGCAGGCGGCGGGCTCGGCGGCCTGCGCCACATCGCGCAGGGCAGGGGTGAAGCCGAGCACCAGCCCGAGGGCGGCCGCGGCCAGAGTGTTGAACGTGCGCATAGATGGCTGTTCCCGTTGCATCCTGCCTGGATCATGGAACCGGGCCGGCGACACGCCAAGCCCCGGCACGACCGGTTTCGACAAGTCGGGGTCGCTTCGATCCACCGCGCGGGCGCGGCGTCGTCATGCCGGGCCGTCGCCGCGGCGGCGGTTCGGCAGGCGTGCGATCGACCCTCTCCGCATCGCGTCGCTCATGCCGGCGACCTGGAGATGCGGCCTCTGGAGGCTTCTTTTGAACAGTCATTCAAAACGTGAAAGGGCTTTTTGTCACGCGTAATTTTTGCCCAGGAATTCTTATTTTTCGGGCCATTTGGGGGCAGTTTGACGATATCCGCCACGCGGGCAGTATCCGCGCGACGTGCCCTGCCGCTCCCGTGTCTGCCGCTCGGCAGGGTCTTCCGCGCGATCGCGAACTGTGTATTGTATGGTCATTCAATAGCGCATGTCCCGTCGCGCGGGCCGTCGGCGCCGCGCCCCGGAGACGGAGCATGGCCGATCAGGAGGAGGTGGAGGTGGCCGGATCCGACGCGCATGCCCGTGTTCCTCCCCGGAATTCCGCCCAGAATTCCGCCCAGAATTCCACGCAAGATTCCACCCAGCATTCGGCCTCGATTTCCGGCCCGCCGCCCGAGGGTGCCGACGCCGCACCCGACCGCCGTCGCGCGCCGGAGGATGTGCGCCGCCGGCAATTGATCGACGCCACAATCGAATCCCTCGCGGAAGTGGGCTTCAACGCCTCGACCCTGGCCCAGATCGCCCGCCGCGCCGGCGTCTCGCCCGGGCTGGTGGCGCATTATTTCGGCGACAAGGATGGGCTGCTGGAGGCGACGCTGCGTTTCCTCGCGCTGCGGCTCACCCGCGCCACGGCGGCACGGCTGCGGGCGGCGCGCGGGCCCCGTGCCCGGGTGCAGGCGCTGATCGACGCCAATCTCGCGCCCGAGGAGTTCGACCAGCGCACCTCCAGCGTCTGGCTCGCCTTCTGGGGGCAGGTGCTGCATTCCGAGCGGCTGCGCCGGGTGCAGCGGGTCTACCAGGCGCGCATGCTGGCCAATCTGCGTCACGACCTGCGCGGCATCGTCGCGCCAGGCGAGGTGGCGCGCCTCGCCATCACCATCGCCGCCGTCATCGATGGCCTGTGGCTGCGCTCCAGCCTCTCGGCGGCCGGGGAGACCGATTCGGTCAGCGCCCGGCAGATCGCCGCCCTCTTCGTCGATGCCCAGATCGCGGCCGCAGCCCCGGCCGCCTCCCGCAACGGACCTGACGTCATGAACGCAACGCCCCCGCTTCACGCCAATCATATCGGCGGCCGCTACCACGCCACCGGCGGCGCCACCTTCGAGACCCGCAACCCGGCCACCGGCGAGGTGCTGGCGGAAATCGAGATCGCCGGCGAGGCCGAGGTCGAGGCCGCCATCGCCGCCGCCCGCACGGGCCAGAAGCGCTGGGCCGCGATGACCGGGGCCGAGCGCGGCCGCATTCTCAAGCGCGCCGCGGACCTGCTGCGGGCGCGCAATGACGAGCTCGCGCGGCTGGAAACGCTGGATACCGGCAAGCCGATCCAGGAAACGCTAGTGGTCGATGTCGCCTCGGGCGCCGACTGCCTCGACTATTATGCCGGCCTCGCCGCCGGCCTGTCGGGCGAGCATGTCGATCTCGGCCCCTCGGCCTTCGGCTATACCCGCCGCGAGCCGCTGGGCATCGTTGCGGGCATCGGCGCGTGGAACTATCCCTTGCAGATCGCCTGCTGGAAGTCGGCGCCCGCGCTCGCCTGCGGCAATGCGATGCTGTTCAAGCCGGCCGAACTGACGCCGCTCACCGCGCTCAAGCTGGCGGAGATCTATGCGCAGGCCGGCGTGCCGGACGGCGTGTTCAACGTGGTGCAGGGCTTTGCCGAGACCGGCCGCCTGCTCACCCGCCATCCCGCCATCGCCAAGGTCTCGCTCACCGGCGAGGTCGGCACCGGCCGGAAGGTGATGGCCGACGCGGCCGGCACGCTGAAATATGTGACGCTGGAACTGGGCGGAAAATCGCCGCTCATCGTGTTCGACGATGCCGATCTCGACGACGCGGTGTCCGGCGCGCTGCTGGCGAATTTCTATTCGGCCGGCGAGGTGTGCTCCAACGGCACGCGCGTCTTCGTGCACGAGAGCGTGCGGCCGGTCTTCCTTGAGAAGCTGGTCGCCCGCGTCGCGAAGATGGTCGTCGGCGATCCGCTGGACCCGGCGACGCAGGTCGGCGCGCTGATCTCGCCCGATCACATGGAAAAGGTGCTCGGCTATATCGCGCGGGGCAAGGCCGAGGGCGCGAGGCTGCTGGCCGGCGGCGGGCGGGTCACGGCGAACGGGCTTGGCGCCGGCGCCTTCATCGCGCCCACCGTGTTCGACGGCTGCACCGACGGCATGAGCATCGTGCGCGAGGAGATCTTCGGGCCGGTAATGGCGGTGCTGTCCTTCACCGACGAGGACGAGGTGATCGCGCGGGCCAACGACACCGAATTCGGCCTCGCCGCCGGCGTGTTCACCCGCGATCTCGCGCGCGGCCACCGGGTGATCGCCCAGCTTGCCGCGGGCACCTGCTGGATCAACACTTACAACATCACGCCGATCGAGCTGCCCTTTGGCGGGGTCAAGCAATCGGGCTTAGGGCGCGAGAACGGCAAGGCGGCCATCGAGCACTACACTCAGCTGAAGAGCGTCTATGTCAATCTCGGCCATGTCGAGGCACCCTACTGATGGCCAGTTCCTCTCCCGACATCTTCGACTACGTCATCATCGGCGCCGGTTCGGCCGGCTGCGTGCTGGCCGACCGGCTGAGCGCGGACGGCACCAACCGGGTGCTCGTGCTGGAATATGGCGGGTCGGACCGCTCCATGTTCATCCAGATGCCGAGCGCGCTCTCCATCCCGATGAACATGCCGAAATACAACTGGATGTATGAGAGCGAACCGGAGCCCGGGCTCGGCGGCCGGCGGATGCACTGCCCGCGCGGCAAGGTGCTGGGCGGCTCTTCCTCCATCAACGGCATGGTCTACATGCGGGGCAGCCCGGCCGATTTCGACCGCTGGCAGGAGGAGGGCGCGCAGGGCTGGTCCTATGCCGACGTGCTACCCTATTTCCGCCGGGCGGAGAGCCGGCAAGAAAGCCGCGACTCGGGGGGCGACGAATATCGCGGCGCCGAGGGCCCGCTGGCCAATCGCTACGGACCGCTGAAGAACCCGCTCTACCACGCCTTCGTCGAGGCGGCGGTGCAGGCCGGCTATGCCGCCAGCGACGACGTCAACGGCTTCAACCAGGAAGGCTTCGGCCGCATGGACATGACCGTCAAGGACGGCGTGCGCTGGTCGGCGGCCAATGCCTATCTCAAGCCGGCGATGAAGCGGGCGAACCTTCGGGTGGAGACCCATGCCCGGGTCGAGCGCATCCTGTTCGAGGGGCGCCGGGCGGTCGGGGTCGCCTGGTCGCGCGGCGGCGAGAAATACCGTGCGCGCGCCGGCCGCGAGGTGATCCTTTCGGGTGGCTCGATCGCCTCGCCGCAGATGCTCAAGCTGTCGGGCATCGGCGATGCGGACGAGCTGAAATCGCACGGCATCGAGGTGATCGCGCATCGGCGCGGCGTCGGCGAGAACCTGCAGGACCACCTGGAAATCTATTTCCAGCAGGCCTGCACCCAGCCGATCACGCTGTTTTCGCAGATGGGGCTGTTCGCCCGTGGCCTGATCGGCGCGCGCTGGCTGCTGACCAGGGACGGGCTGGGGGCGACCAATCATTTCGAGACCTGCGGCTTCATCCGCTCGCGCGCGGGTGTCGCCTCGCCGGACATCCAGTATCATTTCCTCCCCCTGGCCGTGACCTATGACGGGCAGGGGCTGGCGAGCGAGCATGGCTTCCAGGCCCATGTCGGGCCGATGCGCTCCAAGAGCCGCGGCTGGGTGCGGCTCAACTCGGCCGACCCGGCCGACAAGCCGCGCATCCAGTTCAATTACCTCACCCACCCCGACGATCTCGTCGAGTTCCGCGCCACCGTGCGCCTCACCCGCGAGATCTTCGCGCAACCCGCGCTCGCCCCCTATCGCGGCCGCGAGATCCAGCCCGGCGCCGGCGTGACCAGCGACGCGGCGATCGACGATTTCGTGCGGGCGCATGTGGAGAGCGCCTATCACCCCTCCTGCACCTGCAAGATGGGCGCGGCGAGCGACCCGCTGGCGGTGGTGGACCCGCAGATGCGGGTGATCGGCGTCGAGGGGCTGCGGGTGGTGGATTCCTCCGCCATGCCCTCCATCACCAATGCCAATCTCAACGCGCCGACCATCATGATCGCGGAGAAGGGCGCCGATCATATCCTCGGCAAGCCGCTTCTGGCGCCCTCCAACGCGCCCTATTACGTGGCGCCCGACTGGCGCACCGCGCAGCGTTGAGCGCGGTAGCGGAGGGCGGCGGCCGCAGGGCAGGCCGGCGCTTCGCGACTTCACACAAATGTCATGGAGGGCGCGCCAGATGCGCTCCCTTTGTGCAGGTGAGTCCATGCCTATTTCAGTCGTCATCCCGGCTTATAACGAAGCCGGGAACATCGCGCGCCTCGTCGCCGAGACGGTGAGTTCCGTCCCCGAGGCGCTGCTTGGCGAGATCATCGTGGTGGACGATTGCAGCGACGATG
Organism: Ancylobacter tetraedralis; assembly: GCF_014195655.1. Lineage (GTDB taxonomy): Bacteria > Pseudomonadota > Alphaproteobacteria > Rhizobiales > Xanthobacteraceae > Ancylobacter > Ancylobacter tetraedralis. Next base: position 269,808 of record NZ_JACICD010000005.1, on the reverse strand, counting down.
CGACCGCCGCCGAGTTGCGCTCGCTCGGGCTCGCCACGCTGCGCTGCCTGCGTCATGGCCATCGCGCCGGGCAGAGCGCGGCCCTGCGTTCCGGCGTCCGGGCGGCGCGCTTCCCGGTCATTGTCACCATGGATGGCGACGGGCAGAACGACCCCGGGGACATTGCGGCGCTGGTCGGGCGTCTGGGCGAGGCCGAACGGGGCGAGCCGGCACTGGTCGGGGGCGTGCGCACCAACCGGCGGGCGACCGGCTCGCGCCGCTGGGCCTCGCTGTTCGCCAATCGGCTGAGGGCCTATCTTCTGGCCGATGAGTGCCCCGATACCGGCTGCGGCATCAAGGCGTTTCACCGCGCCGCCTTCCTCACGCTGCCCTATTTCGCGACCATGCACCGCTATCTGCCGGCGCTGTTCCTCACCTATGCCCATGAGGTGGCGTATCTGCCGGTGAACGACCGCCCGCGTCTCGCCGGTCAGTCCAAATACACCAATTTCGGGCGTGCGCTGGTGGGGATCTACGACCTGTTCGGAGTCGCCTGGCTGCGGCGGCGCAGCGTTCTGCCGCCGGTCACTGAGGGCTGAGCGGCGTGCGCCGTCCGACCTCGCGCCGGGCGGCTATGAAAGCGGAGGCCATGGCGGCCGCCGCGCGTGCGCGCCTCAGTTGAGCGCGGCCGAAGCGGGCAAGGGCATTCACGCCGTCCGTTACCATCCGGCCGGAACGCGCGCGCAGCGCGGCGCGCCTACCCGCCCAGTCCCGGCCGATCCGGGTGAGCCGGCGCTCCAGCGCCTCATCGGACAGGGCCTCGGCATGGGTGACGAAGAAGATCCGGTGCAGCACTGCGGCGACGACCAGCACGATGCCGATCGAGATCGTCACGTCCGAGAGGAAATGCGCACCGAAGGCGATGCGGTTGAGCGAGGTCGCCGCCACCAGCAGGCCGACCAGCGTGACAACCTGCACGCGCCATGCGCGCGGCACGAACAGCGCCAGCGGCAAAAGGCAGGCGACCGTGGCGGCCTCACCTGAACTGAAGGAGCGGTTGAACCAGCCGTGATCGGCGATGACCCACGCCTCGCTGAAGGGCCACACGCCGCCGAAATCGATGACGCTGACCGGGCGGGGCCGGCCCCAGAAGCTCTTCAGCGCACCGTTCACGATCAGCGAGGGGCCGATGAGGAACAGGCTGATGAAATAGAGCGACATGCGCGGCGAGCACAGGCACGGCTTGGACGGGTAAAGCAGCTTCAACCCGAGCGCGAGGACGAGCGTTATGGGCAGCGCGATCGAGAGGTTCGATGCGAGATTGCGGAAATCGATCAGTGCGCTCTTCTTCGCTGCAGGAAAGCCGATTCCTGGCTCATAGAACAGATGGGTGAAACCCTTGTCTATTTCCGGAACGGCGTAGAATAACAGCGATAATACCGCGGTCAGCAGACAAAAAGAGGTAATCGGGTAATTCTTGAGACGCTCATACGTGCGCAAATGAATTGTCCGTTCCATGCGATCAGGCAATCTATTCGTATCAAGCAGGCATTTCTTTGAACTAGATCAGACAAATATGAAGCTCTCGTGAAATTTACCGTAGGGCAGTTTCGGCTGCGATGCGTGAAAAGTGAGGTGATTGGCCGCCTAGAGGAGATTGTCGGGCGCTTCGGCGACCGGCGCGGCGGCATTTCTGGCGGCGGTGCGCTCGCGCAGGATGAAATAGATGTTGCGCGCGTAGATCAGCAGGCCGGCGGCCTGGCCGACGATGAAGACCGGGTCCTGCCGGTAGAGCGCATAGGCCAGCAGCGTGACGCCGCCACAGATCGAGAAGGTCCAGAACACGGTCGGAACGACGCTGCGCCCCACCCGCTCGCTGGCGATCCATTGCGTCAGGAAGCGAGCGGTGAACAGACCCTGACCGACAAAGCCGATGACAACCCAGGGATTGAGCAGGGCGATGCCGCCCATGGCGGATTGGACGAGGGTCACGGCTGTGCTCCTTGCGCAGAGGCCGGGGCGGATGGGGGCTGGACGGGCGCCGCGGCTGCCGGGCCCGCCGCCGGGGCGACGAACAGGTTCAGCCGCATCGGCCGCAGGTTGCCGCTGTTGATGCCGGTGACGACATCGACCGGCGTTGCACTGAGGCCGAGCTCGGCGCGGCGCGCCTCGAACAGCGCCATATGCGGCTCCGCGACGACGGCGACCCGACAGTCGACTCCCGTGGCGATGAGGTTGGCGGCGTCCAGGCCATTGCCGAACCGCGTCCGCGCGCCGAGGGCAAACAGCACGCTGGGTTCGCCATAGCCGGCGACGAGAATATGCGGGTTCGGGCAGGCGACGCGGTGGATCGCCGCTTCGAGCCGCGGGGCGATCCACAGGCTGTTGATCTGCGGCGCGACGAGGCCGAACAGCAGCGCATAGAGCATGGCGGCCTCGGCCAGCAGCGGCAGCAGCGCGGCGCGCGTGCCGGCGACCAGCGCCTGACGCAGCGCATAGGCGCCGAGCAGGATCACGAGGCCGGCCAGCGCCCATGCCGCGAGGGAGAGCCGATGCTCCAGCACATGCAGGCCGATCGGGCCGGCCAGCGCGCTGATCGCACCGCCCGCCGCCGCCATGGCGACGAGGATCCGCATCCAGAGCGGCTCGCGCGCCGTGCCGCGCGCGGTGAGGGCGGCGGCGGCGAGCAGCGCGATGGCGGGATAGGCCGGCAGTGTATAGTGGGGCAGCTTGGTCGCGATGAACTCGAATACCAGCCAGAACGGCACCAGCCAGCACAGGCAGAAGCGCACGGCGGGTACGGCGCGGTTGCGCCACACCCAGGGCGCCGCCGCCACCGCCAGCGCCGCGCCCGGCCAGAAGGCCATGGAGAAGGCGATGAGATGCGCACCGGGCGGGGCCCCGTGCGATTCCTGGCCCGTCGCGACCTTGCCCAGCAGATCCACCCCGACCGATTCATGGAAGAAGCCGCCCCCCGCCTGCACCGCGATGGCGACGATCCAGGGCAGCACGATCAGCAGCAGGAACGGCAGGCCGATGGCGGGGCGCAGCTGCTTCAGCCAGGCGGCCTTGCGATCCCATGCGAGCAGCGCGGCAATGGTGAGCCCGACCAGCAGCGGGACGATGGGCCCCTTGATCAGGATGCCGACGGCGAGCGCCCCCCAGAACAGCAGCACCGCGCCGGTCGGCAGGCGCTCGCGCGCCTTCTCCGGTGAAACCCCCGCGAGATAGGCCTGCGCCAGCACCCATTGCGCCGCCAGCGCGGCGGCGAGCTGGGCGGCGTCGGTCTTGGCAAGGCGGGCTTCGACGCTCAGCATCAGCGAGGCACCCAGCAGGGCGGCGGCGATGAAGCCGGTATCCTCGTCGAACAGCCGCCGGCCGACCGCATAGGTGATGAGCACCGCGATCAGCGCACCGATGAGCGAGGGCAGGCGGAACGCCCAGATCGGCGCCTCGGCACCGAGCCCGGTGGCCTTCACCGCCGCGGCCTGCAGCCAGTAGATGCCGATCGGCTTCTTGAAGCGGGTCTCTTCGCCCAGGCGCGGCACGACATAGTCGCCGCTTTCCAGCATCTGCCGCGAGGCTTGCGCGAAGCGGCCTTCGTCACGGTCGACGACGGGGAGGCTGAAAAAGCCGGGCAGCAGGCAGACGAGCACCAGAAGGATGAGCGCGAGCGCCCGCCAGGGTTCGGCAAGGGGCACAAGGCGGGCGGGCGGGGGAAGGGTTGCAGCCGCGTTCCTTGCCGCGCCCATCGTCTCGTCCATCGACCCGTCTCCCATCGGCTTGCGCGCGCTGCATTCTGGTGTGCGATCTGGATGGAGTCGCGCGGTGTCTTTTGCGTGGCCAATGATGTCGTTTGCGTGACGGGCGAGCGCCCGCAACGCGTTGTGCCGTAAGCCCTGCCGGCTTTCCCCTGGGTTAGTCGCGCAGCACGCCGATCTGTCGCAGATGCGCGAGAATTGCACGCGCCGCGTCCTCGGGCGCGGGGTCGACGATGAGGCGTCCGCCGCTGCTGGCGGCCTCCGTCGCGGCCTTCAGCCGTTCTGTCGCCGAGGCGCCGGCGGCGCTCTTCGCGATGAGTTTCGGCCGGGCCCGATAGGCCCGCTCCTCCACCTCGCCTGCCGCGCGCGGCGCGGGCACGCCCTCGCGCGTCTCCAGCATGCCGCGACGCATGGCGGCGAAGGCGAAGGGCAGCGGCGCCGGCGCGGCGGGGTGCACGGTGACCAGCGCCGGCAGGCGCAGGGTGAGCCGCCGCCGGGCGCCGCGCGGCAGGGCCTGCTCAAGGCTCACGGTGCCGTGCTGCGGGCCGGCCGCCAGCGCGCAGGCATCGGCCACGATCGGCAGGCCCAGCGTGCGGGCGAGCGCGTAGGGCAGCAGGCCGGCATCCTCGCCGCCCTGTCCACTGCGCCCCGCGAGCACGAGGTCGAAGCGCTCCGCGCCGAGCGCGGCGGCAAGGCTCGGCAGCGGGTCGTCCTGCGCACCGATGGAAAGCTGGATGAGGCGCGGTAGCCCATGGCCGAGCGCGTCCTTGAGCGGGCCGGCATCCGGGCCGGCATGGAAGCCGGTGATGTCGCCGGCCGCGTTGCCGTCCACCTCGCCAGCCATCTGGCGGATCAACTCGCGCGCGAGGCGGATGGCCTGCAACTCCACCGACACGGGCGCGGGGCGGCCGGAGACGGCATGCCGGCCGGCCGAGAGCAGGATGGCGATCCTCATGGCTGCGCCTCCACTGCGAGCGCTCCGGTGAGGGCTTCGATGAGCGCTGGCATCACTTTCTGCGCGTCGGCGACGATGGCGAGGCCGGCGCGCTCGATCATGGCGGCGTGCAGGTCGGTATTGACGGCCACCACATGCTCGCAGCGCGCCACACCCTGCAAATGCTGCGGCGCGCCGGCAATGCCGAGGGCAAAATAGCAGCGGGCGTCAAGCACCGTGCCGGAGGCGCCGACCTGCGCCGCCCGCGGCATGAGGCCGGCATCGCACACCATGCGGCTCGCCCCCGGCGTGGCGTTGAGCGCCTCGACCAAGGCGCGGAACGCCGTGAAATCCCTGACGCCATTGCCGGCCGAGACGACGAAGTCCGCTTCGTCAAGCCCGACCCTGGCCGGATCGGCCGGCACGAACTCGGCGGAGAGAATGGCTCCCGGCATCAGCGCCGGCAGCGCGAAGACGACCGGGATCGCCTCGTGCGGCGCGCCGCCATGCGGGGCGCTGGCATCGGCCGCCAGAGTGATGAGGCGCGGCGGCGCTCGCCGCTGCTCGATGCGCCGGCCCTGCGCCGCGCGCGTGACGGCCTTCGCGGTCAGGCTTTCGGCACCCGCGAACAGCGTCTCGCCGGTGAGCGCGGCGAGGCGGCGGGCGAGGTCGGCGCCGTCCGCGCTTTCCGGCAACAGCGCGTGGCGGATGTCGAGCCCGTCCAGCACGGCATGCAGCAGCGCGGCCCTGGCTTCCGGGTCGTAGCCGGCGACCGGCAGGCCGAGTACGCGATCGACACCGGCGGCGGCGAGGTCCTCGCCCGGCATCTCGCCCAGCGCGAGCACCGCCCCCCCGCCCGCATCCGCCAGCAGGCGCGCGGCGCCGATCACCTGCCGGTCATGCGGGGTGAGGCGCCCGCCCGGCGCATCCGGCACGACGGCGACGAGATAGGCCGGCTCGGCGATGACGACCAGTTTCGGCGCCATCTCCGCCACGGCAGCAGCGGGCGCGGCGACCGCCGAAGCGGCGACGCGCTGGGTGCGGTCGAGCCGGCGGCGCAGCGTGCCGGGAACGAGGGCGAGCCGCTCCTCGCCGCGTGGGTCCCGGCGGAGGCGCCCGGCGGCCGCTGGTGTGGCGGCCAACATGGCGGCCAGATCGAAGCGTGGCCGGGGCGTGCCTTCGATGCGATGGGTGGCGCGCTCCATGCGCAGGTCGCGGCGAAGGCGGCTCATGCGACCGGCTCCGGCGGGCGGGAGGCATCCTTGCGGGCGACATCCTTGCGGGCGGCCTTGGCGCGGCCCGCCTCCACGGCCATCAGCACCAGTTCGGCGATGTCGTTCACCTCGGGGCGCTCGCCGGTGACGCCGTCCAGCATGGCGGAACATTGCGGGCAGGCCACCGCGACGATGCCCGCGCCGGTCGCCGCGGCCTGCGCCATGCGGATGTCGGGGATGCGGCGCTCGCCCTCGATGTCGCTCACCGGCGCGCCGCCGCCGCCGCCGCAGCACATGGAGCGTTTGCCGGCGCGCTCCATCTCCAGCCGGGCGAGGCCGAGCCGGTCGAGCAGGCGGCGGGGGGCATCGATTTCGCCGTTGTAGCGGCCGAGATAGCAGGGGTCGTGATAGGTCACGCGGGCCTCATGGAGCGCGCCCACGGTGAGCCGCCCGCCCGCCACCAGTTCGTCGAGCAGGGCGGTGTGGTGGATCACCTCATAGGCGCCGCCGAACGCCCGGTATTCGTTGCGCAGCGCGTGCAGGGCGTGCGGATCGGCCGTGAGGATGCGCGTGAAGGAATAGCGCGCCAGCGTTGCGATGTTCTCGGCGGCGAGGCGCTGGAAGGTGGCTTCGTCCCCGAGCCGGCGGGCGAGGTCGCCGCAATCGCGCTCCTCGGGCCCGAGCACCGCGAAGTCGACGCCTGCCGTGTGTAGCAGCGTGACCAGCGCGCGCAGCGTGCGGCCGTAGCGCAGCTCATAGGCGCCTTCGCCGAGCCAGAGCAGCACCTCGGCGCGGCCGGTCGCCGAGATCAGGGGAAGCGTCAGGCCGGCGGCGAAATCGGTGCGCGCGGCCAGCGCCCGTCCACCCGGCTCATCGGCATAGCGCAGTTCCATCAGCGGCGGCGAGGCCTTGGCCGGCAGGGCGCCGAGTTCCAGCGTCTGGTAGCGGCGCAGGTCGATGATGGCGTCGACATGCTCGATCATCATCGGGCATTCCTCGACACAGGCGCGGCACGTGGTGCAGGACCACAGCGTGTCCGGATGGATCATCGCCCCCGCGCCGATGAGCGGCAGGTCCGGCCCGCCAATGCCGGCCACCGCGCGGGCGTTCGGATAGGGGCTGCCCTTGTAAGCCGCGTTGGCGGCGTTCGGCTGGATCGCGGCGGCGAGGTCCTGGATCAGCCGCTTGGGGTTCAGCGGCTGGCCGGCGGCGAAGGCGGGGCAGGCGATCTCGCAGCGCCCGCACTGGATGCAGGCATCGAACCCCACCAGCCGGTTGACGGCGAAGTCGGACGGCGTCGCGACGCCGAGGCGCGGGGCGTCGAGGTCGAGCGGCACAAGGTCGGTGGCCCGCTCACCCTCAAAGCGGCCGGGACGTGGATGGATGACGAGATGGGTCGCCCCGGCAAAGGCATGGCGCATCGGGCCGCGGTCGACCTGCAGCGCGAGGCCGAGCCCGCCGATCACCGCGAGAGCGAGAGCCGGCCAGGCCAGCGCCGGCAGGGCGCCGCCCAGCGCGGCGTCGAACGCCACCAGCATCGCGCCGGCGGCATAGGCCGTGAGCAGGAAGGGCAGGATCTGGAAGCGCCCGCCGGACAGGCGCGCGGGTTTCGTGGGATAACGCCGGCGCCCGACCATGACCCCGCCGGCGAGGGCGCCCGCGAAAGCGAGGGCGATGACCGCCCAGTAAAGCCGCGCGCCGCCCAGCGTGGGAATGAGCGCCAGCAGCGCCAGCCCCGAACCGCCCAGCAGCCCACCGGCGGCCAGCGCGTGCATGCGCGCCGCGAAAGGGTCGCGGCCGACAACGTGGTGCACGTCGACGAGATAGCGCTTCGGCAGCGCGAGCAGCCCGCGCACCCACTCCACCCGCACGCCGCGGCCGACGCACCACAGCCGCGCGCGCCGCGCCGCCAGCGCCAGAGCGAGGCCGGCGAGCGAGAGGATGACCAGCGACAGGCAGAAGGCGGCGGGTGTGGCGGGGGGGCCGGGGGGGATCATGGCGCTCGTCCCCCTCACAGGTCCTTGCAGAGGCGCAGCGCATCATAGAGCGCGGCGTGGATGTTGCGCCCGGTCCAGGCGTCGCCGACGCGGTAGAGCGCGAAGCCCGGCTGCCCGGTCCAGCGCTGCGGCCGGCCTTCCACCAGCGCGTCGAGGTCGGTCTCGCCATCGTTTACCGATTGAGCGCGCAGCGCCTCGAACAGGCCGTCCACCGGCAGCGTGCCGTGATCGACCACCACGCGGTCGACCACGCGCTCTTCCTCCGCCTCGGTCATGGTGTTGCGCAGCGCCGCCACCAGCCGGTTGCCCTCCGGGTAGATCTCGATCAGCTCCATGTTGGGCGTCAGCACGGCGCCGAGCTTGTAGAGTTCGCGCAGGTGCACCGGCTTGTTGGTGGTGCCGACCTCCTGGGCGATCTGCAGATCATGCGTCGCCAGTTCCACCAGGCAGCCGCGCTTGGCCAGCACCTCGGCGGTGGAGGCGGCGTTGTGGCCGCCGATCTCGTCATAGACCAGCACCGAGCCGGTGGGCTCCACCTTGCCGGTGAGCACATCCCAGGTCGAGACCGCGTGCTCATGGCCCTTCACATGGCCGGGATTGGGCAATCCGCCGGTCGCCAGGATGACGACGTCCGGATTCTCGGCCCGCACGTCCGCCGGCGTCGCCTCGCGCCCGAGGCGGATATCGACGCCCTTCTTGGCGACCTGCGCGTAAAGCCAGCGCGGGATGCCCGACAGCGCCTCGCGCCAGGTAGCCTTGGCCGCGATGTTGACCTGCCCGCCGGCGACATTGTCCTTCTCGAACAGCACCACCTGGTGGCCGCGCTCGGCGCAAACGCGCGCGGCTTCCAGCCCGGCCGGGCCGGCGCCGACCACCACCACCTTGCGCGCCACCTCCGCCTTGGGGATGACGTGCGGCATGGTGGCCTCGCGCCCGGTCGCGGCGTTCTGCAGGCACAGCGCGTCTCCGCCGACATAAATGCGGTCGATGCAATAGCCAGCGCCGACGCACTGGCGGATGTCGTCGTCGCGCCCTTCCATCAGCTTCTTGACCAGATGCGGGTCGGCGATATGGGCGCGCGTCATGGCGATCATGTCGACATGGCCCTCGGCGACGGCGCGGGCGCCGGTGGCGAGGTCCGTCACGCGCTGGGCATGGAAGATCGGCACATCCACCTCGCGCTTGATGGCGCTGGGCAGGAACAGGAAGGGCGCGACCGGGAAGGACATGTTGGGCAGCGAGACGGCGTGGCTCATCTCGTCCCGCGCCTGCCCGCCGAGGATGTTGAGGAAGTCGACCAGCCCGGCCTGCGCATAGGTCGATGCGATGGCGACGCAGTCCTCGTGGCTGAGGCCGTCGGCGATCATCTCGTCGCCGGACATGCGCATGCCGATGACATAGTCCGACCCGACCGCCTCGCGCATGGCCTCCAGAATCTCGATGCCGAAGCGCATGCGGTTTTCGAGGCTGCCGCCATATTCATCCGTGCGCTGGTTCACGCTGGGCGACCAGAACTGGTCGATGAGGTGGCCATGCGCGCCGGAAATCTCGCAGCCGTCGAGCCCGCCTTCCTTGCAGCGGCGCACCGCGTCGGCGAAGGCCTTCACCACGCGGCGGATGTCGTGCTTGTCCATGGCGCGGGGAATGGTGCGCGAGGCTGGCTCGCGCCGCACCGAGGGGGCGAGGGTGGGGAACCAGTTCTCGGTGTCCCATTTGGTGCGCCGGCCCATATGGGTGAGCTGGATCATCAGCTTGGCGCCGTGGGCGTGCACGCGCTCGGCAAATTGCTGGAAATAGGGAATGACGCTGTCGTCGGCGACCGAGATCTGGTTCCAGGGCGCGGCGGGGCTGTCGATGGCGACGGAGGAGGAGCCGCCGAACATGGTCAGCCCGATGCCGCCTTTGGCCTTTTCCATGTGGTAGAGCTGGTAGCGCTCCTGCGGCTTGCCATCCTTGCCGTAGCCGGGCGCGTGCGAGGTCGACATCACCCGGTTGCGGATGGTGAGGCCCTTGATGGTCAAGGGTTTCAGCAAGGCCTCGGCATTGGCGATCATGATGGTCGCGCGCTCCTTCGACCGCGATCCGGCGCCCGATGCGGGGCCATCTGCGATTGTTCCCACGATAGGTCGCTTCTGCCTATGGCGAACAGAAGGTTTGCGCCATCGCCCCGGTAGGACTGCGACCCCTCCTCAGCGGAACAGGATGCGCAGGAACGAGGGACCGGCCAGCGCGAACACGATCAGCGCGAGCGGGACCGAGAAGACGAAGCCGACATAGCTGAAGCCGAGCGCGCCGGTGATCCCCCCGAAGAAGAAGCAGCCGAGGAAATAGCACAGCAGCTTCAGCTTCTCGCGGTCGGCCATCACCAGCGGGGCGCCGGTGCCACGTCGGCGGCGGTTGGAATAGACCAGCTTGCCCAGCTCGATGCCGATATCGGTGACGATGCCGGTCATGTGGGTGGTGCGGATCTTGGCGCCCGACATCTTGGTGACGGTGGCGTTCTGCAGCCCCATGATGAAGCAGAGCACCGCCACTTCCATGCCAAGCACGACGCTGGACGAGCGCGTGTAGGCGCCGAGCACGCCGAAGGCGAGCAGAAGGCAGGCTTCCAGCGCGAGGGGCAGCGAGTATTCGCGGCCGGCATGGTGCAGCCGGCCCCAGTTCACCAGCACGGCGGAGGTGGCGGCGCCGAGCAGGAAGGCGATCAGCGCGCCGACGCCCGAGACGACGAGGTCCAGCGCCCCGACCACGGCATGGTCCGCCGCGGAGGAGATGATGCCGGACATGTGCGAGGTGTACTGGCCCACCGCCAGCAGCCCGCCGGCATTGGTGGCGCCGGCGACGAAGGTCATGGGCAGGCCGAGCCACGCATCGGCCAGCGGCGTTCGCTGCGGCGCCAGCATGTCGGCGGTCAGCGTGGTGTAGCGGGCGGCCAGCTGGCGGTAGCCGGTTGGCTTCAGGGGCGCGTTCATATCGGTTGCGCGGCGGATATCCGCGCTCATCGGCCGGGGTGGGATCGACCAGATCGGAAGATCGCTGTGTCACTAATAGCATGCGCCGCCCTGCGCCAGAGTAAACAGCGCTCACATTGCGGTGCGGTGGGGGCTCCGTTTACGCGTGGGTCATATGGTCGGGACGGTCGCCGCCCGGGGCCGGCGCTCGGCGCTGGGCGGCCGGCCGAAGCGGCGGGCATAGGCGGTGGAGAAATGCGCCGCCGACTGGAAGCCGCAGGCGAGACCGACATCGGTCACCGGCAGGGGCGACAGGCGCAGCAATTCGCGCGCCCGTTCCAGCCGCAGGCCCAGATGATAGGCGGCGGGGGTGACGCCGAGATGCCGCCGGAACAGCCGCTCCAGATGGCGCGCCGAGACGTCGAGCCGGCGGGCTATGGTGCCGATGCCGGGGGGGCGCTCGATCGCTCCTTCCATCAGCCGCACCGCGCGGGCGAGCGTGGGGTCGGGCAGGGCGGGGCGGGGTCGCGCCGCGATCCGCTCCCCGGAGCGCCGCCCCGCGGGATCGACGATGAACTGCTCGGACACCTTGTCGGCCAGCGCGCGGCCCGCCTTGGCCTCGATCAGCGCCAGCATCATGGCGAGCGGGGCCACGCCGCCGGTGCAGGTGAGCCGGTCACGGTCGATCACGAAGGCTTCCTCGACGAAGTCGATCTCGGGAAATTCCTCGCGAATGGCCGAGAGATTCTCCCAATGCACGGCGCAGCGGTGGAAATCCAGCAGCCCCGCCTCGGCCAGCACGAAGCTGCCGGTGCACAGCGCCCCCAGCGCGGTGCCGCGCCGGCCCAGTCGGCGCAGCGCATCGGCAATGGCCGGTGTCGCCGCATGGCGAATGTCGGTGCCGCCGCACACGATGATGAGGTCGAGCGGGCCGGCCTCCGCGAGCGGGACGGTGGGCGAGAGCGTCAGCCCGTTGCTGGCCGGTGCCGGCGTGCCGTCCAGCGTCACCACGCGCCAGGAATAAAGCGCGGCCTCGGCGACGTAATTCGCCATGCGCAGCGCCTCCAGCGCATTGGCGCAGGCGATCATCGAATGGTTCGGCAGGGTGAGGAAGCCGATATGCGAAAGCGTCGCGAGGTTGAGCACGGGATGCTGTCCAATTTCGGTCGCATTCAGTCTTGAATCAATCGAAAGAGTGGGTTCTTACGTCTCGTCATGTCCCGAAACGGGTGATTTAGCTTGCCGAGCGTATTGTTTGGTTTCGCAATGTTTCCACGGAGCGCTATCACGCAATAAATCGCTCGGAAATACCCGGGCATCGTCATGCGCAGGCAAGAAAGCCGCCGCAAAAATGTCGCCGCGTTCATTGGAAATGGGGACATAGCAACGCGGGAGTCGCAACATGCGTTTCGCCGGAACTTCATACGCCTCATTCCATGGCTGGCTGCCCGGCCGGATTCTGCTGCCGCTGGGTTTCGGGGCCGCCGTGCTGGTGGGAATCTACGCCTTTGCCGATGATCATGGCTACCACCGTGCGCTGGCCGAGCAGGCCCCGCAGAAGAGCGAGGCCCGGCTGATCGCCGAAGAGCCAAGCGAGGCTCTGCTGGGCGAGGCGGAAGCCGCCGCCAAGAGCGACCGGGAGGGCATTCCCGGCCTGCTGCGGGCGATCGACCCCACCGCCGTCTATCATGGCGGGGCCGAGCACAAGTCGAGCGTCGCGGTGGTCACATCGACTGCGGTGCCCAAGCATGCGGCGCCGCATGTCGCGACCGCGATGCCGGCCGGCGTCGAACGGTTCGATCGCTGCGAGGGTGCGTGCGATACGCGCGATCCGATGATCATCCGCGCCTCCTATCAGGTCGGCATGACCTCCGCGGACGCCGATTCCGTGGTGGCTCCGGCCGGTGCGCACGCGGTGCTGGCAGCGACACCCGCTGCTGTCACGCCCGCTCCTGCCGCACCTGTGGTCGAAGCTGAATCGGGCGGCTTCTTCGGCCTGCCCAGCGCCGGCGCCATTGTCGACCGCACGGTCGAGGGCACGGCTTCCGCCTATGGTGCGGTGAAGAACGGCGCGGCCGCCGCAGTGGACAGCGTGCGCGGCGCGGTCAGCGACGCCTTTTCGTTCATGCGCTGAGACAGTGCGCCGGCCGCCGGCCGCTCAGCGGTCCACCACCAGGTTGCTGGTCGGCTTCGAGCAGCACAGCAGCGCCATGCCGGCATCGATCTCGCGCTGGCGGATGCCGCCGCCGTGCTTCATGTCCACCGTGCCATCGATCAGCTTCGACTTGCAGGTGCCGCACAGGCCCTTCGAGCAGGACGAGGGCAGCCGCACCCCGGCGCGGCGGGCGGCGTCGAGCACGAACATGTCGGACCGGCACTCGATGGTGCGCTTCTGCTTGATGAATTCCACCGTGTAGGTCGTCACGGCCGGCGCTTCCAGCGCGCGTTCCACGGCCTCCAGCGCTTCGGCGCCGATCACCTCGGCCGCCACTTCGGGTTCGGCCTTCGCGAGTTCGGCGAAGTCGAAGCTCTCCTCGTGATGCCGAGCCATGTCGAAGCCCGCGTCCTTCAGCATCTCGCGCACCGCGGCCATGAAGGGCGAGGGGCCGCAGACGAAGATCTCGCGCTGCGCATAATCCGGCGCAACGTGATGGAGAAGGCCGAGATTCAGCCGGCCGCGCAGTCCGTGCCACGGTTCGAACGCGCTGTCCGCCTCGCAGACCGGGGCGAAGCGGAAGCTCGGCTGGTTGCGCGCCATCAGTTCCAGCTCGGCACGGAAGATGATGTCGGCCGGGGATCGCGCCGCGTGCACGAAGACGATGTCGCGGGCCTCGCCCAGGTCGTGAAAGGTGCGCGCCATGGACATCAGCGGGGTGATGCCGCTGCCGCCGGAGAGGAACAGATATTTCGGCGCGCGATCGGGTGTCTGCGCGGGGGTGCCCTGTATGAGGCAGGAGAAGTCGCCCATCGGCCCCACCGCCCGCAGCACCGAGCCGACCTTCACATGGTCGTGCAGGAAATTCGACACCGGCCCGTGCGGCACGCGTTTCACGGTGATGGCGAGCGTGTGCGGGCGGGTGGGCGCGGAGGCGATGGTGTAGCAGCGGTTGACGCTCTCCCCACCGATGTCGAGGTCGAGGGTGAGGAACTGGCCCGGCGCGTAGCGGAACAGGCACGGGTCCTTCGGCGCGAGCACGAAGGTCTTCACGTCGGCCGTCTCGTTGCGGATCTCGCGCACGATCAGCGCATCGTCCACCTCGGGATTCCACAGCGGCAGGTTGCCGGCAAGGCGCGGGCTGGCGGGGTCGGGCGAGACGGTCGGCGGGGAGGCGTTCATGCGTTCGATTCTCGATCTCGGTAGCCCTCACCGGGAGAGCCGCTTTGCCCCCGCTCCCCGAGGGGAGAGGGGCGTGGTGAGGGGGCTTGCGGCGTCGCGATGGTGTCACCCCTCACCGACCCGCGTCGCGGGCCACCTCTCCCCGTCGGGGAGAGGGACGTGAGAGAGCGGGCGATGATAGGGACCGTTCAGCGCCCGGTATGTTCGGCCATGCGGCCGATATACCAGTTGCAGAACTTGTCCACGAGCATCTCGGTATGCGGCGAGTAGGGGCCGGGCTCGTAGGCCGGGCTGCGCGCGCCTTCCTGGCAGTAGCCGACCAGCGTCGAATCCTGGTCGTTGGTGGCGTCCCACACGCCGACGAGGTTTTCGAGGTCGTAATCGACGCCCTCGACCGCATCCTTGTGCACCAGCCACTTGGTGCGCAGCAGCGAGCGCTCGGCATCGAGCGGCAGCACCGAGAACACCACCGCGTGGTCCGACATGAAGTGGTGCCACGAATTCGGCTGGGTCCAGAAATGCAGCGCGCCGTGCCGGGGATCGTTGATCGAGCCGAGCAGCTTCTTGCACGCCGCCTTGGTGTCGTTGGTGTGGCTCTCGCCCTCGCCGGCCAGCGGCAGGCGCTCGGTGCGATAGCCGGTCACCATGTCGTCGAGGTGCTCGATCATTTCCGAGGGGAAGCCGCAGCTTTCCCATTCGCGATGTGAGTTGGTGACGAGCTTCGCGTAATCCTCGGCTTCCTTGCGACCATGCTCGTCGAGCTCTTCCGGCGCGAAGCCGAAGCCATAGGCGAAGAGCGGCACGGTCAGCTCGGGGTGGTTGCCCGCGCAGTGATAGCACTCGCGGTTGTTCTCCATGGTGAGCTTCCAGTTGCCCGGCTCGATGATGTCCTTCTCGAAGGCGACCTTGGCGTTCTTCAGGTCGTGCGGGGCGAGATAGGGTGCCATCTTCGCCGCCATGATGTCGAAATCGGCCGGCGGGTCGTCGGACAGGCACACGAAGATGAGGCCCTCCAGCGAGCGCACATGCACCGGCTTCAGGCCGTGGCAGCCGGGATCGAAGTCCGCGCCCATGTGCTCGGCGAAGAGCAGCTTGCCATCGAGCCCATAGGTCCAGGAATGATAGCGGCAGACCAGGTTGCCGACCGTGGTCTTATAGTCGTGCACGATCGGCGCGCCGCGATGGCGGCAGACATTGTGGAAGGCGCGCACCTCGCCGTCATCGTCGCGCACCGCGAAGATCGCGTATTTGCCGATGTTGAAGGTCATCGCATCGCCCGGCTCCGGGATGTCGGGATCGACGCCAACGAAGATCCAGTGGCGGCCGAAGATGACCTCCATGTCCGCCTCGAAAATCTCGGGGCTGGTATAGAACGGCGCCTCGAGGCTGTAGCCCGGCTGGCGGCGGCGCAGCAGCGCCTTGAGCGGCGTTTGCGTGGAATCCAGCATCGACAGTTCTCCCTCGCGGGTCCCGGCCCGCTTGTCGTCTGGAATGGAATTGTTCGACTAAAGCGGCGCGACGACTTTCATAAATCCGACAGACGCTTTCTTGAAGTCGACATTTGCCGTTCACGAGGCGAGGAGATCGGCGCCGGAGGGCGGCGCGGCGCGGTTTCCTCACGGGAGCGGAAGGTCGTCTGGCCCGCAAGCGCTCAGGCGGTCATGCGGTGCTGCGCGCGGGCGCTCACGGGCCCGCCCGCTCCCGCCGCCAGGCGGAGGGACTGGTGCCGGCGACGCGGCGGAATTCGCGGTTGAAATTGGACTTGGTGAGGAAGCCGGCGTCCAGCATCACCCGCGTCACCGGCAGGTCGGTGCCGGCGAGCAGGCGCTGCGCCTCATTGACGCGAAGGCCGTTGACGTAATGCGAGACGCTGACCCCATGGGTGCGGTTGATCGCCTGCGACAGCCGCCGCGCGGGCAAACCGAGGCGGCGGGCAAGGCGGCCGAGATCCAGGTCGACATCGGTGAAGAGTCGGCGCTCGGTCATCAGCGCCTCCAGCGCGGCGATGACGGCGGCATCCTGCGCGGCCTCGTCGGGAGAGCCGGAGCCGGGCAGGTCGTCAGGGTCACGTTCCTCCTCGGACGGGGCATCGCGAGGAGCATCGTCCCGCGTCGAACCCTCCGCCCTGCCCGAGGGCGCGCGCGTCGCCTCCGTTCCCGGCGCGGCGGAATCGGCGGCGGCGGCGGCGGCCCCGAGCACGAGCAGCGCGACGACGTTGAAGGAGGCGATCATCGCCGGGGTGTTGCGGCCGCCGGTCCAGTCGAGGTCGACGGAGATCAGCATGTCCGTCACCGCCGAGCCGATGAGCGCGCTCGCGGTGATCACCAGCGCGCGATAGGAGCGCAGGGTGCCATCCAGCCGCGAGCGGACCAGCCCGTCCGGCCCCCGGCGGGCGAGCCAGAGCAGAGCGCCGCCATAGCCGAGAAACAGCGTCACGATCAGCGGCCCGATCGGCGCGGGTTGCCAGGCGAAGCACAGCCCGACGAGCAGCGGCGGCAGCAGCAGATGCGGCCAGAGCCATGCGGGCCGGGTCCCCTCCGCCGCGTCCTCGGTGAGGCTGCGGAACGCGACATAGGCCAGCGGCGCGATGAGGCTGGCCAACGCGGCCTGGAAAGGCTGCACGGCGCGCAGATCATAGCCCCAGCGCAGCCCGACCAGCACGGATTGCAGCGCATAGGCGGCGATGAGCGCGAGGAAGAGGGCGTGATGGCGTCCGCTCTCCTCCGAGCGCAGCAGCCGGATGGCGAGCAGCGCCAGAATGAGGGCGACGACGAAGGGCAGCGGAACGAAGATCATGGGAGTCGGGATTTCGGGGCGTCAGGTGATCGGTTCTGGCCCGGATCGCGCCTCAGGTCGACCTGAAACGCGATCGAGGTCGCCGGGACGGAGGCATGCGGCCACGGATGGGGCATCGCTGTTCACACGGATGCCCTGACATGAAGATGCTTGTTTTCGTCCTCGCCGTGCTGCTGGTCGGCCTGTCCCTTGCCCGCGCCGATGAGAGGCGGCTCGATCTCGCAGGTGTCGAGCGGGTGGAGATCACCGGCGATGCCGCCACGGTGACGCTGACCGCGCGGGCGGGGGAGACGCCGCAGGCGCAACTCGCCGAGCGCCGCACCGGCTGGTTCTCCCGCTGGTATTCAAGCTGGTTCTACAATGATTGTCGCACGTCGAGCCGCATGTGGGTGGAGGGCACGGTGCTGCGCGTCGAGGCGCACACGCCGTCCCTGCTGGAATCCTCGGACTGCGTGGTGGAACTCACGGCGAACCTTCCTCCCGATGTCTCGGTGCGAATCGACCTCGCCGCCGTGGAAGCGCAACTCGACGGCCGCTTCGCCGCGCTCGACACGCAGACGCGCGCCGGCGATCTCGTCCTTGCCGGTGCGGTGGAGCGCGTCGACCTGCGCGGGACCGCGCTCAGGGTGCGGCTCGATCTGAGCGAGGCGGCGCCGCGCGCGGTCAATCTCGCGGTCGGCTCGCTCGACGCGCATATCACCCTGCCGATGCAGGCGAGCGTGGGCTGGCGGGTCGACGCCAAGGCGGCGCTGGTCGACACGGCGCGCACCAATGACAGCGACGGCGCGACGCAGATCCGGGTCAGCGCGGATTTTCTCCGCCTGTCGATCCGCTGACGGGCCCGCTCAGTCGAACAGGCGCTGCGCCGCGAGGTTGCGCGCCATCGGCCCGGGCGACTGGGCCCGTGCATCGGAGGGGGTGAAGCCGTGCTGGGCCTTGAACTGGCGGGAGAAATGCGCGCAGTCGGAAAAGCCGGCCTCCAGCGCGATATCCGTCACCGAGCGTCCCGTCGTGTCGAGCAGGAAGCGCGCATAGCGCAGCCGCAGCCGCCGGTAGAACTCGGCCGGGCGCTGGCCCATCACCGTCTGGAACAGCCGTTCCAGCTGGCGGGTGGAGAGCTGCAGGCGCCGTGCGATATCGGCGATGGGTAAGGGGTCGGCGAGGTGCTGCTCCATCAGCAGCAGCGCCCGGCGCACCCGGTCGTCGGCCACCAGATCGGCGATCGGCGGGTGCGGCTGGGATTCCGAACCCGGCCGCTGGCGATCGAGCTGCAGGATGTGGCGGCCCTTCTGCGCCACGGAGCGGCCCATCGACTTCTCCACCAGCGCCGTGGCGAGGTCCGCCGCCCCGCCGCCGCCCGCGCAGGTGATGCGGTCGCCGTCGATGACGTAGAGCCGGTCGGCCACCGGCGTATGGTGGGGGAATTCTTCGAGAAAGTCCTGGTAGTGATACCACGACACGCAGCAGCGTCGCCCGGTCATCAGTCCGGCGCGGGCGAGCACGAAGGAGCCGGTGCACACGCCCACCAGCGAAACGCCGGCGCGGGCCGCGCGCTTGAGGAAGGCGACCGTCTCCTCGTCCATGTGCTGCCCGCCATGCAGCAGCCCGCCGACCACGATGATGTAGTCGAACGCCGCGGGGTCGCCGAGCGGGCCGGAGGGCGAGACGGTGACGCCGCAGCTGGCGCGGATCGCATCGGCCTTCGCGGACATGACCTGCCAGCGCGCACGGATGGGGCGCGAGCGGTCGCCGTCGTCGGCGGCGAGGCGGAACTGGTCCACCATCAGCGAAAAGGCCGACAGGGTGAAATTGTCGGTCAGCAGAAAGCCGACATTCAGCGCGGGCGCGAGGGCGCCGCCCGCAGGTGAAGGGCCGTTGGCCGAAGGACCGGTCGATGTGGGACGCTGGGTGCTCATTGCCTGCTCCGGCTCACAGCATAGCAAATTTCCTGCCTGCCGCAGCAAGGCATGCCGTAGCAAGGTCGGTGCCGTTCCGACGCGGTCGCGTTCACGTTTCAGCATTCGGGCAGGTTCACCGCAAGGCCGCCGAGCGAGGTTTCCTTGTATTTCGAGGCCATGTCGCGTCCGGTCTCGCGCATGGTGGCGATGACCTTGTCGAGCGAGACGATATGCGTGCCATCGCCGTGCAGCGCCAGCGAGGCGGCATTGACCGCGCTGATGGCGCCGAAGGCGTTGCGCTCGATGCAGGGCACCTGCACCAGCCCGCCGATCGGGTCGCAGGTCATGCCGAGGTGATGCTCCATGCCGATTTCGGCGGCATTCTCGATCTGCTCGTTGCTGCCGCCGAGCGCGGCCGCCAGCCCCGCCGCCGCCATGGAGCAGGCGACGCCCACCTCGCCCTGGCAGCCGACCTCGGCGCCGGAGATCGAGGCGTTCATCTTGAACAGCGCGCCGATGGCGGTCGCGGTGAGGAGGAAGGCGTGCATGCCGGAGCGCGAGGCGGTCGAGCAATGATCGAGATAGTAGCGCAGCGTCGCCGGCACCACGCCGGCCGCGCCGTTGGTGGGGGCGGTGACGACCCGCCCGCCGGCAGCGTTCTCCTCGTTCACCGCGATGGCGTAGAGGCTCACCCAGTCCATCACCTCATGCGGGGTGCGCGCGTTGCGCGAGATCAGCGTATCGTGGATCGCCTTGGCGCGCCGGCGCACCTTGAGCCCGCCCGGCAGCTCGCCTGACGTGGCGATGCCGCGATCGACGCACGCCATCATCGCGTCGACGATGCCGTCGAGATGGCCCATCACCTCCTCGGTCGGGCGGCGGGCGACCTCGTTGGCGAAGACCAGTTCGGCAATGGTGAGGCCGGCCTTGTTTGCCATGACCAGCAGGTCGCGGGCATTGCGGAAGGGATGCGGCAGGGCGACATCGTCGGCACCAAGCGGGCGCCCGACCTCGTCCTCCGGCACCACGAAGCCGCCGCCGATGGAGCACCAGCGTTCCTCCGCCAGCACGTTGCCGCCCGCATCGAGCGCGCGGAAGGCGAGCGTGTTGGGGTGCCGGGGTGTCGGCGAGACGCCGTCGAACAGCATGTCGCGCTCGCTCTCGAAGCGCACCGTGTGCCGGCCCGCCAGCGCCAGGCGCTGCTGCGAGGCGACCTCCGCCGCCAGCGCGTCGGCGCGGTCGGGATCGACCGTGCGCGGCCGCTCGCCGGCAAGGCCGAGGATCACCGCCTTGTCGGTGCCGTGGCCGCGGCCGGTCCAGGCGAGCGAGCCGTAGAGCGTGGTCTCGACGCGCGCTGTGATGGTGAGCGCGCCGGCCGCATCGAGCCGGTCGATGAAGCTCGCCGCCGCCACCATCGGCCCCACCGTATGCGAGGAGGAGGGGCCGATGCCGATCTTGAAGAGCTCGAAGGCGCTGATCATGGGCGCAACTGTTCCCTCGTCCGGCACGGGCGAGAGCGCCGGATCTGTCCTCTGGAAGTAGTTCTTGTTGTTGTTCGGCTTCTTGTTGGCCCCCGATCCCGGTGGATATGTGTCCATCCGGCATCGAGGGCATTCCGCGTTGAGAAGGCTCAGGCCAGTTCGCGCCGGGCGTCCTCGAGCATTTCCCAGACATAGGGCGCGAAGGAGCGCCACACGTCGACATGGAACGTGTCCGGGGTGATACGCGAGAGCACGATCTCGGCCTTGTGGAACAGCGTACGGGTGGAGGTGCCGACCGGGAAGGCGTCCAGCGACAGATCGAGCGGGTTACCCTGGTTGAGCACGTAGGCAGCCTTCGACCCTGCTACCTCGAGGGTGACGCTGCGCGCCGACACGTCGACCAGCGAGTGCGGCAGGCCGGTGGTCGCCGTCTCGATGGCGGCGAAGAGCGGGGCGGGGTCCGCGCCGGGGGCGAGCAGGATCCATTCGTCCGGCCCGAGCCACAGGGCGTGGCGCCCGTTCGCCGTGTTCCGGCGGTTGGCCTCGCGCGGCAGGGCGACGCCGAACGCCTCCCCGGCCGCCTGAATGGCGGCTTCGCGGCCGCGGAAGGCCAGCCGTGACACAGGGCCGAGCGCGGTCAGCCGGGCGGCGCCGATGGCGCGCGTCCCGGCGGCCAGCGCGTCCAGCGGGTAGTGGGCCAGGGGTTCGGCCGTTGCGGTGGTCTCAACCATTGAGGCGCTCTCCCTTGGGGTCGTAGAAGACCGGCTCCACGATTTCGACCTCGATGACGCGGTCGGGCATGGGGACGGACAGCCGTGTGCCGATCCGCGCCCGGCCGCCCTTGATGACGGCCAGCGCGATCGAATGGCCGAGCACGGCGCTGTAATAGGACGAGGTGACGAAGCCGAGCATCGGCACCGGTACCGGCGCCTTGGGATCGGCGACGATCTGCGCGCCTTCCTCCAGCACCACTTTCGGGTCGGTGGTGCGCAGGCCCACCAGCTGCTTGCGGTCCGGCGCGCTCATGGAGGCACGGGCGAGCGAGCGCTTGCCGACGAAGTCCTTCTTCGCCTTGCCCACCGCCCAGCCGAGATTCACGTCGTCCGGCACCTGCGTGCCGTCCGTCTCCTGGCCGACGATGATGTAACCCTTCTCGGCGCGCAGCACGTGCATCGTCTCGGTGCCGTAGGGCGTGATGCCGAAGGGCTGGCCGGCGGCGAAGATCGCCTCCCATACCGCGCGGCCATAGTGCGCGGGGACATTGACCTCGAAGCCCAGCTCGCCGGTGAAGGATACGCTGAACAGCCGGGTCGGCACGCCGAGAATGGTGCCCTCGCGCACGCTCATGTGCGGGAAGGCTTCCTTGGCGAGGTCGATGCCCTCGATGAGGGGCGCGAGCACCTCGCGGGCCTTCGGCCCCTGCACCGCGATGACCGCCCATTGCTCCGTGGTCGAGGTCAGCCACACGTCGAGCTCCGGCCACTCGGTCTGGAGATAGTCCTCCATATGGGCGAGCACGCGCGGCGCGCCGCCGGTGGTGGTCGTCACGTGGAAGCGGTCGGAGCTGAGCCGGCCGACGACGCCGTCATCCATGACGAAGCCGTCCTCGCGCAGCATCACGCCATAGCGCAGCCGGCCGGGCTCCAGCTTGGCCCAGGCGTTGGTGTACATGCGGTTCATGAACTCGGCGGCATCCGGTCCCACCACCTCGATCTTGCCGAGGGTGGAGGCGTCGAACATGCCGACCGAGGACCGCACCGCCTTGCATTCGCGGGCGACCGCCGCGTGCAGGTCCTCCCGGCGCCCGTCCGGCAGTGCCTTGGGGAAATACCAGGCGCGCTTCCACAGCGACACGTCCTCGAAGGCGGCGCCGTGCTCGGCGGCCCAGTCGTGGATCGCGGTCTTGCGAACGGGATCGAACTGGTCGCCGCGCGCCGCTCCGGCGAACAGGCCGAAGGTGGTGGGCGTGAAGGGCGGGCGGAAGGTGGTGAGGCCGATCTTCGGCACGCTCTCGCCCAGCGCCTCGGCGACGATGCCGAGGGTGTTCATGTTCGAGGTCTTGCCCTGGTCCGTCGCCATGCCCGTCGTGGTGTAGCGCTTCACATGCTCGATGGAGCGGAAGCCCTCGCGGGTGGCGAGCGTGATGTCCTTGGCGGTGACGTCGTTCTGCCAGTCGACGAAGGCCTTGGTGAAGGCCGGGTTGCGCGCGTGCGGGGTGGCGCCGATGAAGCCGTCCGTGCCGAGATCGTCGGCCTGGGCCGGGAAGCTCTTTGAGGAGGCGCCGGGCGGCGGCGTGGCGCCGCGCGCGGGGGAGGAGGCGTCACGGGAGGCCCTCGCCGCCGCTTCGCCCTGCCCATAGCCGTCTTCCAGCACGCGCTGCAGGCCGGTAATGCCGCGGCAGGCGCCGGCGGAACGCTCGCGCTCCACCGAGCTGCCGGGAAGATAGGCGCCGCTCGCCGCGTCCCACACCAGCTTGCCGCGCGACTGCGAGAACAGGTGCACGCTCGGGGTGAAGCCGCCCGACATCAGCACCGTGTCGCAGGCAAGGGTCTCGGACGCGCCGACCGGATCGACGCTCGGCCCGCCCTTGATCTTGGCGAGCCTGGCGCCGGAGACGCGCAGGCGCCCCGTCGTGCCCGTCACGACCGTGGCGGGGCGCACGTCGATGCCGGCCGCCAGCGCGCGGGCGGGCAGTTCGCCATGCACTTCGCGCCTGAGGTCGGCCACGGCAACGACGGCGACGCCGCCAGCCGCGAGGTCGAGCGCGGTCCGGTAGCCGGCATCGCAGGCGGTGAAGATCACCGCGCGATCGCCGGGCTTGGCGCCATAGCGGTTGAGATAGGTGCGCGCGGAATCGGCCAGCAGCACGCCGGGCCGGTCATTGTCCGGGAACACCAGCGGGCGTTCCAGCGCGCCGGTCGCCAGCACCACCTCGCGCGCCCGCAGCTGCCAGAGCCGCTCGCGCGGCAGGTCGGCGCCCGGGGCGGCGAGATGTTCGGTCACGCGCTCGGCCAGCGCGATCATGTTGTGCGGGAAATAGGCGAAGGCGGTGGTGCGGGGCAGCAGCGTGACGTTGTCCTTCGCCGCCAGCGTGGCGAGCGTGTCCGACAACCATTGCTGAGCCGGCTTGCCTTCGATCGTGGCGGTGCGCTCGGCCAGCAGCGAGCCGCCGAGTTCCGGCTGCTCGTCGACCAGCCACACCGTGGCGCCGCTCTCCGCGGCCGCCAGCGCGGCGGCGAGCCCGGCAGGGCCGGAGCCGACCACCAGCACGTCGCAATAGGCGTAGTTCTGGGTGTAGCGGTCCGGATCGGGCAGGGTGGGCGCGACGCCGAGGCCCGCCATGGCGCGGATCTTCGGCTCGTAGAAGCGCTTCCACGCCCCGGCCGGCCACATGAAGGTCTTGTAGTAGAAGCCGGCCGGCAGGAAGGGCGAGACGAAGTCGTTGGCCGCGCCGGCGTCGAAGCCGAGCGAGGGCCAGCGGTTCTGGCTGGTCGCCTTCAGCCCTTCATAGAGTTCCACCTGCGTGGCGCGCAGGTTCGGGCTCATGCGGGCGGCGTCGCGGGCCACATTGACCAGCGCGTTCGGCTCGTCCGAACCGGCGGAGAGGAAGCCGCGCGGGCGGTGATACTTGAACGAGCGGCCGACGAGATGCACGCCGTTGGCGATCAGCGCCGAGGCGAGCGTGTCGCCCTTGAAGCCGGAATAGGTCTTGCCGTCGAAACGGAACGAGACCGGCGCGCCGCGATCGATGCGGCCGCCCGAATGGGTGCGGAAGCGGTTGGTCATGACCGCGACTCCGATGCTGTCTTCACCTCTCCCCGCCGGGGAGAGGTCGCCGCGGAGCGGCGGGTGAGGGGAAGGGCGGCGAGGGAGAAGGGAAGACCCCTCACCCCAACCCTCTCCCCGCCGGGGAGAGGGAGAAGAGGACGGATCATTGCCCGCTCTCCCCGATGTCCGGACGCGGCTCGCCGGCCTTGTAGGTGGTGACGAAGAAGTCGCTCACCGTGTCGCGCACGGCGTTGAAATAGCGTCCGCAGCCATGGATGTGCCGCCAGCGCTCGGCGTGCAGGCCCTTGGGGTTGGTGCGGTTATAGAGAAAGTCGGCCCATTCCTGGTCGGACATGGCGGCGGGATCGGCCGGGCGGGCGACATGCGCCTCGCCGCCATAGCGGAACTCGATTTCCGGCCGGGCGCCGCACCACGGGCAATTGATGATGAGCATGTCGGTCTCTCCGCCCTCAGTGCGCGACGGCGGCGGCGGCCGCCTCGTCGATCAGGAAGCCGTCGCGGAAGCGCTCCAGCGTGAAGGGCGCGTTGATCTTGTGCGGCTCGTCCTTCGCGATGGTGTGGGCGAACACGTTGCCCGAGCCGGGCGTTGCCTTGAAGCCGCCGGTGCCCCAGCCGCAATTCACATAGAGGCCCGGCACCGGCGTCTTGGCGATGATCGGCGAGCGGTCCGGCGTCACGTCGACGATGCCGCCCCAGTTGCGCAGCATGCGCAGGCGCCGGAACTGCGGAACCAGTTCGCAGATGGCGTCCAGCGTGTGGGTGGTGACGTGCAGGGCGCCGCGCTGGGAATAGGAGGTGTAGGCGTCGGTGCCGGCGCCGATCACCATCTCGCCCTTGTCCGATTGCGAGATATAGGCGTGGATGGTGTTGGACATGACGACGGTCGGGAAGGCCGGCTTCACCGGCTCCGATACCAGCGCCTGCAGCGGATAGCTCTCCAGCGGCATGCGCACGCCGGCCATCGCCATCACCACGCTGGTATGGCCGGCGGCGGAAACGCCCACCTTCTTCGCCCGGATGAAGCCTTTCGAGGTTTCCACGCCCTCGACCGCGCCGCTCGGCCCGCGGCGGATGCCGGTCACCTCGCAGTTCTGGATGATGTCGACGCCGCGCGAATCCGCAGCCCGGGCAAAGCCCCAGGCCACCGCGTCATGCCGGGCGGTGCCGCCGCGCCGCTGCAGTGCGCCGCCGATGATGGGATAGCGCATCGAGCGGATGTTGAGCGGCGGGCAGAATTCCTTGACCTGCTCGGCGCTCAGCCACTCATTGTCCACGCCGTTCAGGCGGTTGGCGTGGACATGGCGCTTGAAGCTGATCTCGTCGTGATGGTTGTGCGCCAGCATGAGCACGCCGCGCGCGGAATACATGACGTTGTAGTTCAGGTCCTGCGAGAGGCCCTCCCACAGCTTCACCGCGTGCTCGTAGAGCGCGGCGCTCTCGTCGAACAGGTAGTTGGAGCGCACGATGGTGGTGTTGCGCCCGGTATTGCCGCCGCCCAGCCAGCCGCGCTCGATGACCGCGACGCGGGTGATGCCGTGCTCCTTGGCGAGGTAATAGGCCGCCGCCAGCCCATGCCCGCCCGCGCCGACGATGATCACATCGTATTCGGCCTTGGGTTCAGGATTGCGCCATTGCGGCTGCCAGCTCTTGTGGCCGCCAAGCGCGCGGCGGAACAGCTCGAAGCCGGAGAATTTCTGCATGTTGAGCCTCCGACGGTGACGTCGTCGTCTGCGGTCTGACATCCCGCATGACCGGATGGCACATGCTCGCGCGGACCGGCTCGAAGAGCGAGCATCGTTTCGGCGCAGGCGTTGAACGAATGCGACATGCCTTGTCATTCGGCGACGCGCGCCCCCACGAAATCGCGGCTGCCGTCGCGGCCGTGCGGCACTCGGCGCGTCATGCGAGCGTGAGGGCGGGCGCCTATCACCGAAAGCTGATCGGCCACACCGTCCTCTCCTTACGGAAGTCACGATCGGGCCTTACCTGCGAGCGGACAACAGAACGGGACGCGACATGTTCAACAGCGGTAATTTCGATGCCAAGCGGCTCCTCGACCAGTTCCTCGGCGCCCCGGCAGGCACGCAGGGCGGTGTCCCCGCCCGCCAGGACGGCGGCGCGACCGGGGGCTCCTCGCTGGGCGACCTGATCGGCGGGCTCACCGGCGGGCTGACGGGTGCGCAGGGTGGCGCGCCATCCGCCCCGGGCGCCGGTGGCGACCTGATGGGCCGCGCCCGGGACTATCTCTCCGGCAATGCCGGCTCGCTGGCCACCGGCGCGGCGGCGGGTGGGCTGGTCTCGCTGGTGCTCGGCTCGAAGGGCGGGCGCAAGGTGGCCAAGAACGCCGTCGCGCTGGGCGGCCTCGCGCTCGTGGGCACGCTGGCCTACAAGGCCTACCAGAATTACCAGCAGGGCCAGCAGCCGCAGCAGGCGGCAACGCCGCTGCCGGCCGATGCGGCCTTGCCGCCCGCGCAATCGCCGTTCCACCCCGCGCAGGCCGGCGCGAATGGTCTGCCGGTGCTGCTCTTGCGCGCGATGATCGCGGCCGCGCTGGCGGATGGCCATGTGGATGAGCGCGAGCGCCTCGCCATCGGCGCCAAGCTGAACGACGAGGGAGCCGGGCTGGACGAGGCCGAGCGTTTCCTCTCCGCCGAACTGGCCAATCCGGCGAGCGTCGAGGCGCTGGCGCGCGAGGCGGCGACGCCGGAACAGGCGGCCGAGGTCTATATCGCGGCCCTGCTCACCATCGACGCCGACACCATTTCCGAGCGCGCCTTCCTCGCGCGCCTCGCCAGCGCGCTGCGGCTCGATGCGCAGCTGGTGCCGCATCTAGAAGCGGCGGCCCGCGCGGCGCGGCAGCCGTGAGAGTATAACGGGAGTGGCGCGGACGCGGCGGGAAACGCGGCGGGGTTAACGCTCCCGCCGCGTTTCCCGCGAGCGGTCCTCCCACCGGCTGTGGCATGGGGGACGGCATCAGCCTGGGTGCACGCTCCCCTCGGCAACGTGGTTAATCGTTAGGGTTAATCGCTCCTTAAACAATCCCCGCGACATTGCCTCCATCGAAAGCCGTCGGCAGGTGCCGGCGCATCGGGGGTGTCGCTTATGCGTGGGACGGCCATCATCTCGCGGTTGAGGGGCGTCATCGCCCTTTCCGTCGGCCTCGTGGCGGCGGGCCTCGCGATGAATGCCGTCGTCGCCGCGCCGGCCCGTGCCGACGAGGTGGCGAGCGAATCGGCGGACGACGTGTTCGCTCACGATCTGCTGGCGAACGCGCCGCAGATCGAGGAGGGGGCCGGCTGGTACCTGCGCGGCGATCTCGGTTATGTCGTCAACGAGACCCCGGACGGGCTGCGCTTCGGGTTTCTTCCGGCGGCGGCCGATACCGGCGACGCCTGGATGCTGGGCATCGGCGCCGGCGTGCGGCTCAACGACTGGTTGCGGGTCGACGTGACGGCGGATTACCGCACGCAGGCGGATCTGCGCGTGGCCGGCGGTACCGGGGAGCTGAGCGTCTTCACCACCCTTGCCAATGCCTATGTCGATCTCGGCAGCTGGCATGGCTTCACGCCCTATGTCGGCGCGGGCGCCGGTGCCGGCTATCTCTCGATTTCCGACATCAGCTTTCCCGCCGGCTCGCTCAAGGGCGGTGATGGCTGGGGCTTCGCCTGGGCACTGATGGCCGGCGTGTCGGTGGAACTCGCGCCGAAATGGGTGGTCGATGCGGGCTACCGCTATATCGCCATCGACAGCGCCGATATCGGCGGCGGCTGGAGCTCGCTCAACCAGAACGCGCACGAATTCCGGCTCGGCCTGCGCTTCCTGTTCGACTGAGCGGCGACCTTTTGGCGCGGGGCTGCGCTGGGCTGCGGGGCCTCTTGCGCCGCCCGCCGGGCGGGAGTACATCCCGGATCGGGCCACCCCTCCCCACCGAGGGGCACCCATCTGGAAGGATGGTTATCCATGACGAACAGCGCTCTGCCGGCGATCAAGCCGGCGAATCCCAATTTCTCGTCCGGCCCCTGCGCCAAGCGTCCCGGTTGGACGCTGGAAGGCCTGAGCGACGCACCGCTCGGCCGCTCGCACCGCGCCAAGGTGGGCAAGGCCAAGCTGAAGCTGGCCATCGACCTCACCCGCGAGATTCTCGACATTCCCGCCGACTACCGCATCGGCATCGTTCCCGCCTCCGACACCGGGGCGGTGGAGATGGCGCTGTGGTCGCTGCTCGGCGCCCGCCCGGTCGACCTGCTGGCATGGGAGAGCTTCGGCGAGGGCTGGGTGACGGATGTCGTCAAGCAGCTCAAGCTCAAGGACGCCCGCGTTCTCAAGGCCGGCTATGGCGAATTGCCCGATCTCGCCCAGGTGAATTTCGACCATGACGTGGTCTTCACCTGGAACGGCACCACCTCGGGCGTGCGCGTGCCGAACGCCGACTGGATTTCTGCGGACCGCACCGGCCTCACCCTCTGCGACGCCACTTCCGCCGCCTTCGCGCAGGACATGGACTGGGCCAAGCTCGATGTCGTGACCTTCTCCTGGCAGAAGGTGCTGGGCGGGGAGGGCGGCCACGGCATGCTCATCCTCTCGCCGCGCGCGGTGGAGCGGCTGGAGAGCTACGTGCCGGCCTGGCCGCTGCCGAAGATCTTCCGCATGACCAAGGGCGGCAAGCTGGTCGAGGGCCTGTTCGAGGGCGAGACGATCAACACCCCGTCCATGCTCTGCGTGGAGGACTATCTCGACGCGCTGAACTGGGCCAAGGCGATCGGCGGCGGTGCCGCGCTGCGGGCGCGCTCGGACGCCAATTTCAAGGTTCTGGCCGATTATGTCGCCCGCACGCCGTGGGTCGACTTCCTCGCGACCGATCCGGCGACGCGCTCCAACACCTCGGTCTGCCTCATCGTGAGCGATCCCGAGGTGAAGGCGCTGGCGCCCGACGCGCAGGCGGCTTTCGCCAAGGCGATCGCCGGCGCGCTGGAAAAGGCCAAGGTCGCCTATGACATCGGCGCCTATCGCGACGCGCCGGCGGGCCTGCGCATCTGGGCGGGCGCCACGGTCGAGACGGCCGATCTCGAGGCGCTGCTGCCCTGGCTCGACTGGGCCTTCGCGGACGCCAAAACGGCCCTGCGCAAAGCCGCCTGACGCCTTCTCGTGCGTGCCCCGCCGCTGACGCGAGGGGACGGCGAAGGGGTCGAGGCTCCGCGTCGACGGCGAATTGGCTTTTCTCTCCCGGCCGCGTCTCGCCGTCGCGCCTTCAGGGCCTTTGCCCGACGAACGCTTCGTCGTCCTCTCCCGCCAGCGGCGGGGGATGGCTCCCGCGTCGCGCGGGTCGATTTTCCCATTCTTGAACAGGATGAAGCCGATGGCTCCCCGCGTTCTGATTTCCGATGCCCTCTCCCCCGCCGCGGTGCAGATCTTCCGGGATCGCGGCATCGAGGTCGATTTCCAGCCGGCCCTCGGCAAGGACAAGGACAAGCTGGCCGAGATCATCGGCAATTATGATGGTCTCGCCATCCGCTCGGCGACCAAGGTCACGCCGAAGATCCTCGAAAACGCCAAGCGGCTGAAAGTGGTCGGCCGCGCCGGCATCGGCGTCGACAATGTCGACATCCCGGCCGCCACCGCCAAGGGTGTGATCGTGATGAACACGCCGTTCGGCAATTCCATCACCACCGCCGAGCACGCCATCGCCATGATGTTCGCGCTGGCCCGCGAGATCCCCGCCGCCGACGCCTCGACCCAGGCTGGCAAGTGGGAGAAGAACCGCTTCATGGGCGTGGAGCTGACCGCCAAGACGCTCGGCATCATCGGCTGCGGCAATATCGGCTCCATCGTCGCCGACCGCGCCATCGGGCTGAAGATGAAGGTCATCGCCTTCGATCCCTTCCTCAGCATCGAGCGCGCGCGCGACATCGGCGTGGAGAAGGTGGAACTGGACGAGCTTCTCGCCCGCGCCGACATCATCACCCTGCACACGCCGCTGACCGACAAGACCCGCAACGTGCTCTCCGCCGAGGCGCTCGCCCGGACGAAGAAGGGCGTGCGCATCATCAACTGCGCGCGCGGCGGCCTGGTCGATGAGGCTGCCCTTGCCGCGGCGCTGGATTCCGGCCAGGTCGCGGGCGCCGCCTTCGATGTGTTCTCCACCGAGCCGGCGACGGAAAACCCGCTCTTCGGCCATCCCAACGTGATCTGCACCCCGCATCTGGGCGCCTCCACGACGGAAGCGCAGGAAAACGTGGCGCTGCAGGTGGCCGAGCAGATGAGCGACTATCTGCTGCGCGGCGCCATTTCCAACGCGGTGAACTTCCCCTCCATCACGGCGGAGGAAGCGCCGCGGCTGAAACCCTTCATCGAACTCGCCGAGAAGCTCGGCTCGTTTGCCGGCCAGCTCACCGACACCGACATCAAGACCGTGCGCATCACCTATCAGGGCGCGGTGGCGGAGCTGAAGATCAAGGCGCTCACCTCGGCGGCGGTGGCCGGCCTGCTGCGCCCGGCCCTGGCCGACGTGAATGTCGTCTCGGCGCCGAGCGTCGCCAAGGAGCGCGGCATCGTGGTCGAGGAGACCACCCGCGAAGTGGCCGGCGACTATGAGAGCCTGGTGACGCTCACCGTGGTCTCCGACAAGCTGGAGCGTTCCATCTCCGGCACGGTGTTCGCCGACGGGCGCCCGCGCATCGTCGACATCAAGGGCATCAAGGTCGACGCCGAATTCGCCGCCTCCATGCTCTATGTCACCAACGAGGACCGGCCCGGCTTCGTCGGCCGCTTCGCCAGCCTGCTGGGCGACGCCGGCATCAACATCGCCACCTTCGCGCTCGGCCGCGACCGGCAGGGCGGCGACGCGATCGCGCTGGTCGAGGTGGACGGCGTGGTGCCGGCCGAGCTGCTCGCCAAGGTGCAGGCGATCCCCTCGGTCAAGCAGGCCAAGCCGCTGGTGTTCTGAGGCGAGCGAAAATGGACGAAACCCGGAGATGCCTGCGCGTCGCCGGGTTTTCGTCATTCAGGCGTCGAGAGGACGCGGGCGCGCGTCGCCTCCGCGTTCAGCCCGGGAAGGCCGCCCGGTGCAGCTTGGCGGCGGCCTTGGAAAGCGCGACGATCTGCTCCCAGTCGCCGAGCGCGATGGCCTCGTTCGGGCAGACCCAGGAGCCGCCCACCGCCAGGATGTTGGGCTGGGAGAGATACTTGCCCACATTGTCCGGGCCGATGCCGCCGGTGGGGCAGAAGCGCAGGTCCGGCAGCGGGCCGGCCAGCGACTTGATGAGATTGGCGCCGCCGACCGATTCGGCCGGGAACAGCTTCAGCACGGGAAAGCCCAGCGCGTGCAGTGTCATCGCCTCGGTGGCGGTGGCGCAGCCGGGCATGACCGGCACGGGGGCTTCCGCCAGCGCCTCGGCCAGCGCGGTGGGGCAGCCGGGGCTCACCAGGAAGCGCGCGCCCGCGTCGATCGACTTCTGGATGAGGTCGGGCCGCGTCACCGTGCCGGCGCCGACAATGGCGTCGGGCACCTCGGCGGCGATGGCGGCTATGGCTTCGAGCGCTGCGGGCGTGCGCAGCGTGACCTCGATGAGCGGCAGGCCGCCCTCCACCAGCGCGCGGGCGAGCTTCACGCCGGCGCTCACGCTCGGCACGGTGACGACGGGCACAACCGGGGCACGGGCGAGGAGGAGGCTGGGATCGGGAAGCGACATCGGACACCTTCAGGCTGTTTGCGCCCATCAAGACCGGCCCGCCGGGCCTTGTCGAGAGGGCAGGGGGAGAATTATGCGGCGGTCGCGAGATAATGTTCCGCAGCGCGCCATCCCGCATTAGCTTGGGAAAATCAATTCCGCGCCTGCCGAGTAGATCACATGTTCAAGCTGGATTCCGCCTATCCCCGCGACCTCATCGGCTATGGCCGCAATCCGCCCGACCCGAAATGGCCGGGCGGGGCGCGCATCGCGGTGCAGTTCGTGATCAATTACGAGGAGGGCGGGGAGAACTCGATCCTGCACGGCGACAAGGCGTCCGAGGCCTTCCTGTCCGAGATCGTCGGCGCCCAGCCCTGGCCGGGGCAGCGGCACATGAACATGGAATCGATCTACGAATATGGGTCGCGGGCCGGGTTCTGGCGGCTGTGGCGCCTGTTCACCCGCCGCAACCTTCCCGTCACGGTCTATGGCGTCGCCACCGCGCTGGCGCGCAACCCGGAGGCGGTGGCGGCGATGCGGGAAGCGGACTGGGAAATCGCCAGCCACGGCCTCAAATGGATCGACTATCGCGATCATTCCTATGAAGCGGAGAAGGCCGATTTCGACGCGGCGATCGCCTTGCACACCCGCGTCGTCGGTGAGCGCCCGCTCGGCTGGTACACGGGGCGCACCTCGGTGAACTCGCGCCCCATCGTGATGGAGGAGGGCGGCTTCCTCTATGATTCCGACATCTATTCCGACGACCTGCCGTTCTGGGTCGAGGGGCCGCGCGGGCCGCATCTGTCCATTCCCTACACGCTCGACACCAACGACATGCGCTTTGCGATTCCGGCCGGTTTCAGCAATGGCGAGCCCTTCTTCACCTATCTGCGCGACAGCTTCGATGCGCTCTATGCAGAGGGCGCGGAAGCGCCCAAGATGCTCAATATCGGGCTGCATTGCCGGCTCGTGGGCCGGCCGGGCCGCATCGTCGGGCTGGAGCGTTTCCTCGACCACATCGCCCGGCACGACCGGGTGTGGGTGACGCGCCGCATCGACATCGCCCGGCACTGGCACGAACATCACAAGCCGGAGTGAACCGATGATCGCCTTCGCCGCTTCCGGCTCCGCCACTCCGTCGGCGGTGCCTTTGCGTTTTTCCCTTCGCGCGGCGGTGCGGGTCGCCATGCCCGTCCTCGTCGCGCTGCTGGCCGGCGCGGGCGCGGCGCGGGCGGCGGATCGCATCGTCATTGCGCTGCCGAAGGGCTCCTCGGTCGTCACCACCAAGGTCGGCTACACCTGCGACAAGGTGAAAAACGTCGCGGCGACCTATATCAACGCCCCGCCGACCGCGCTGGCGACCATCGCCTTCGACCACGAGTTCGTGGTGATGGCCAATGTGCTGGCCGGCTCCGGCGCCAAATATGCCGGCGACCGCTTCGTCTGGTGGACCAAGGGCAACAGCGCCAGCCTCTACGACCTCACCAAGGGCGAGAACGCTCCGCCCATCGCCACCTGCACGCAGGATTAGCGGCGCTCGGCCGTTCCCCGGCGCGTACTGGAAGGGCTAATGCTCCGGCGGCGGCTTCTTGGCGGACCGGTGGACCACGAGGTGCGGCAGGTGGCTCTGCAGCACATAAATCAGCAGCGCGGTCGACCAGCCGAACATCAGGATGCCGCTGGCGGCGGTGAGCGGCCCGAGCAGCCGCGTGCGGGTGTTCTGCAGCGCGTCGCCATAGCCGAGCGTCGTGTAGTTCACGAAGGCCGAGTAATAGGCATCGGTCGGGAACTCGACGAGCTCGCGATAGGCATAGATGAACGACCACAGGCCGACCTCGATGAGGTGGGCGCATAGCAGGATGGTGTTGGCGGTGAGCAGGGCCAGCATCAGCCGGAGATGCGGCTGTTTCCACAGCCATTTCTCGAACGGCATGACCAGCGCGACCAGCACGAAGCTCGCTCCCAGATGCACGAGCATCGCCAGGATGTTCATCACTATGCCGACGATCAGCTCTTCGACCATCATGCCCCCCAGGTCTTCGAATCAGCAGGTCGAGCCATGAGCGACCCCGTGCATATACGCCCACTCGATCGGGACGAAATTCAGCTGGCGGTCGACTGGGCGGCCACGGAAGGCTGGAATCCGGGCCTTGTCGATGCCGGCGCCTTTGCCCGCGTCGACCCGGGCGGATTTCTCGTCGCCGAGGTGGACGGGCGGCCGGCGGCGACGCTCTCGGTGGTGAATTACGACGCGCATTTCGCGTTTCTCGGCTTCTACATCGTCCGCCCGGACCTGCGCGGTCGCGGCATCGGCTGGCGGCTCTGGCAGGCCGGGATCGCCCATGCCGGCGCGCGCACGATCGGGCTCGACGGCGTGCCCGCCCAGCAGGCGAACTATGCGTCCCAGGGATTTCACCTTGCCTATCGCAACATCCGCTTCGCCGGCCGGGTGGACGGCGGGGATACGAGCGGGGAGGCGGTGGATCTGGCGCGCGTGCCCTTCGCGCAGGTGGAGGCGAGCGATGCCCAGGTGTTTCCCGCCCCGCGCGCCGCTTTCCTGAGGGCATGGCTCACCGCTCCGGGCCATATCGGCCGCGCGGTGCTGCGCGGGGGCCGACTGGCGGGCTGGGGCGTCGCGCGGCCGGCGCGGCAGGGCTGGAAGATCGCCCCGCTGGTGGCACAGGACGAGGCGGCGGCCGAGGCGCTGTTCGCGGCACTGATGGCGCAGATCGGCGCGGACGACATCATTTTCGATGTGCCCGAGCCCAATGGGGCGGCGCTGGCGCTGGCCCGCCGGCACGGGCTGGCCCCGGTGTTCGAGACGGCGCGCATGTATACCGGGCCGATCCGCCCCGTCGCGCTCGACCGGCTCTATGGCGTCACGAGCTTCGAGCTCGGCTGAGCGCGGCGCGGCGGCCGAACAGCGTGGCGGTGACGACGCCGCCAAGCACCAGAGCATAGCCGACCGCGTGGTAGAGATGGGGCGTCTCGCCCAGGAACAGGATCGCCAGCGCCGAGCCGAATACCGGCATGAGGTGGAAGAACGGCGCGGCCCGGTTCGGCCCTACCAGCTCGACGCCGCGATTGAAGAACAGATAGGCCAGCACCGAGGCGAACACCGCGACATAGGCGAAGGAGGCGAGCGTCAGCAGGTCGAAATGCAGTGGCGGGCCGCTGATGCGCTCCCAGATGAAGGCCGGCGTGAGCATCGCCCCGCCCCAGCCGAGCGAGAAGGCGAGAAACCCGTAGCGGCTCATCGTCGGTCGTCGGGCCAGCAGTGCCGAATACAGGGCGTAGAGCAGTACCGCCGTGAGGAACAGCACGTCGCCGATGTTGAAGTCGATATTCGCCAGCACGCCGAGATCGCCACGGCACAGGATGACCAGAACGCCGGCGAGCGACAGGCCGATGCCGCCCGCCTGGCCGAGCGACAGCCGCTCGCCCAGCAGCAGGAAGGCCCAGCCGGCAATCAGCAGCGGTGCCGTGGAGGTCATCAGCAATCCGTTCAGCGCCGGGCTGTACTGCAACGCCCAGTAATAGAGGGTGTTGTAGAGCGTGATGCCGGAAAGCGAGAGCAGGGTCAGCACGCCCATATGGGTGCGGATGACCGGCCAGTCCGCGCGCAGATGGCGCCAGGTGAAGGGCAGCAGGATGAGAAAGGCAAGCACCCACCGCACCCAGGCCAACGCCATTGGCGGCACCTGTCCCGCCACATAGCGGCCCAGCACGATGTTGCCCGACCAAAAGAGCGGAGCCAGGGTCAGCATGAGATAGGGGGCATCGAGCAGGCGGCGGAACATGGCGTATTCCCGGGGGTGGCCCTTCAGGCGGAGCCTTGGTCGCCTCCTGCTCTAGAGCATTTTTGCCCTCCGCGAAGCGGGGCCGGGAATGAAATAATCTGATGGCTGACCGCTTGTCGCCGATGCGACACCCGCCGCGGGCCTGGTCGTCGCAGGCGTCCGTCGCAGGCGTCCGTCTCAGGCGTCCGTCTCAGGCCGCGCTCACCCGCACCCGCGTTCCCCAGGGGTCCGCGGCGGAAAAGCCACCGGGGATCGGCGCGGTGCTCTCCCCCGCCACTTCGAGGCGGATGCGCAGTGCCTCGACCGCCGCCGCATCCGGCAGCTTGATGGCGTAATGGACAAGGCCGACACTGTCCTGCGGGGCCGGTCCGCCGCCACGGCTCTGCCAGACATTGAGGCCGAGATGATGGTGATAGCCGCCGGCGCTGACGAACAGCGCGCCGGGATAGCGGTCGGTCGTCACGTCGAAGCCGAGGTGATCCACATAGAAACGCCGCGCGCCCGCGAGGTCGCCGACCTGCAGATGCACATGGCCCACCCGCGTGCCGGCCGGCAGCGGCTCGTCGAGCGGGGTCGCCGCCGGCGCCTCATTCAGCAGGCCGCGCCCGTCGAGTTGATCGGTCGCCATCGCCACCGTGCCGTTCTCCCAGCGCCACTCGCTCGCCGGACGGTCGCGGTAGATCTCGATGCCGTTGCCGTCCGGGTCGTCGAGATAGAGCGCCTCGCTGACGATGTGGTCGGAGGCGCCGATCGCCACGCGCTGGGCCACCAGGCGGCGCAACACCACCGCGAGCGCGGGCCGGTCCGGCACCAGGATGGCGACGTGGAACAGGCCGGTGGTGCCACGCGGGCGCGGGCGCGCATCGCGCCGCTCTTCCAGCTCGACCAGCACATGCCCGCCCGCGCCGAGGCGCACGATGCCGTCCGATTCTTCCGCCAGGAGATTGAGGCCGAGTGTGCCGGTATAGAAAGCGATCGCGCGGGCTGCGTCACGCACGCGCAGGCGCACCGCGCCCAAGGCGAGCCCGGCCGGCAGGCCGGCGGCGGTCGAAATCGGGGCGGAATCAGTCGATGCGGCGACGGTCATGGGCGCTCTCCCCGGCGGCAACCCGCCATTACCCATAGGTCTTGCGCGCGGGGTACAAAGGCAAGGCACGCCGCATTGCAGCGGTGCAAGGTTGACTTGGCACCCATTGCCGCGCGCGCAGGCCCCGCGCGGTTCTCGCGAATGCACGGGTGCGGCGCGCGCGCCGGGCGGACAATTCCTTGCCTCGCCCCGAGCGATCCCTTAAGACGTTTCAGCCCCGGTCGGACAGCTTCGCCGGGGTTTTGTCTGTGTGGGCGTGGCCTTCTCGTCCGTCCGCACCTCGCAATCAGGAGCTTGGCTCGTGGCGAATGTAGTCGTCGTCGGTTCTCAATGGGGCGACGAGGGTAAGGGCAAGATTGTCGACTGGCTCAGCGAGCAGGCGGATGTCGTCGTTCGCTTCCAGGGCGGTCACAATGCCGGCCATACGCTGGTGGTTGGCAACACCACCTACAAGCTGTCGCTGCTGCCGTCCGGCCTGGTGCGTGGCGCGCGCCTTTCGGTTATCGGCAACGGCGTGGTGCTGGACCCGTGGGCGCTGGTCGACGAAATCGGCCGCATCAGCGCGCAGGGCATCGCGGTCACGCCGGAGCGGCTGCGCATAGCCGAGAATGTCGCGCTGATTCTGCCGCTGCATCGCGAACTGGACGCCATTCGCGAGAATGCGGCGGCCTCGGGTACCAAGATCGGCACCACCAAGCGCGGCATCGGCCCCGCCTATGAGGACAAGGTCGGTCGCCGTTCGGTGCGGCTGATGGACCTTGCCTATCCCGCGACGCTCGATGCCAAGATCGAGCGGCTGCTGGCCCATCACAACCCGCTGCGGCGGGGCCTTGGCATCGAGGAAGTCGATGCGGCCCGGCTGCGCGCCGAACTGCTTGAGGTGGCTCCCAAGGTGCTGCCCTATATGGACCGCGTATGGTCGCTGCTCGACGACGAGCGCCGGCACGGCTCCAAGATCCTGTTCGAGGGCGCGCAGGGCGCGCTGCTCGATGTCGACCACGGCACCTACCCCTTCGTCACCTCCTCCAACACGGTGGCGGCGCAGGCGGCGACGGGCTCCGGCCTCGGCCCGGGCGCGATCGGCTATGTGCTCGGCATCACCAAGGCCTATACGACCCGCGTCGGCGAGGGCCCGTTCCCGAGCGAGCTGCATGACGAGATCGGCCGCAAGATCGGCGAGCGCGGGCGCGAGTTCGGCACCGTCACCGGCCGGCCGCGGCGCTGTGGCTGGTTCGATGCCACGATCGTGCGCCAGACCGTGCGTACCTCCGGCATTAACGGCATCGCGCTCACCAAGCTCGATGTGCTCGACGGCTTCGATGAACTGAAAGTGTGTACGCGCTACCGGCTCGGCGACAAGGAGATCGATTATCTTCCCGCTGGCCAGGACGCGCAGGCCTCGGTGGAGCCGATCTACGAGACCATTGCGGGCTGGAGCCAGTCCACCGCCGGAGCCCGTTCCTGGGCCGACCTGCCGGCCGAGGCGGTGAAATATGTGCGTCGCATCGAAGAACTGATCGGTTGCCCCGTGGCCTTGCTTTCCACCAGCCCGGAGCGGGATGATACCATTCTCGTGCAGAATCCCTTCGAATCCTGAACGGTGAAGAACCTCTAGCGCATGGCCGATTACTATCCGCTTCTCGCGCGTGCCATTGAAGGCCTCCCCGACAAGTCCGAGGCCGGCCGCAAAGTCGTGTACGATCGTGCGCGGCGAGCGCTGCTGAACCAGCTGCGCGCCGCCGAACCGACTCTGCGGGAAGGAGATGTCACGCGCGAGCAGCAGGCGCTCGACGCGGCGATCGCCCGGCTTGAGCGGGATTTTGCCCGGACGCCGGACACTTTCCGCAATCTCGGTGCCAATCTGGCAAATGCGATGAGCGACAAGCCCGCGCCGGGCGCGCCGCCTGCACCTGCCAACCCGCTGCCGCCCGCTGCCGGGCGTGGCGTACCTTCGCCTGCTCCGGCGAGCGCTCCGACGGGCGGTTCACGCCCCGTCGCGCCGCCTCCCGCGCGGCCCGCCGCGCCGCTCGGGCGGGATATGGGCCGCCCGGTTTCGCAAGGAGCGAGCGATCCTTCCGCGAACGCGGCGCCTTCCGCCCCGACGCCTGCGGCGCCTTCCGCTCCTCTCGCCCCGCCCGGCCGTCCGCTGCTGCGCGAGCCGCCGGAACGCGCTCCCCCGGCCCGTCCGCCGGGCGTTGCCGCGCCCACGGGGGGCGATGACGATGATGATTATGTCAGCCGGCTGAGCGTTTCCCGCCGCGACGGGCCGGGTTGGTCCGCCAGGGGCGCGCCCACCGCCGGGGCAAATCCCGATGCCGATGTCGCGACGGCGCTCAGCGAGGGCGATGGCGAGGATCCGGTCGAATTTGCCGATCAAGGCCAGTATTCCCCTCGCCGTGGTAACGGCCGCATTCTTGCCTTCGTAATCATCCTGCTGCTGTTGGTTGGTGGCGGCGTGGTTGGCTTCCTGCAGCGCGACACGATCCTCACGCTGGTGCGCAGCCTGTCCGGGCCCACCCGGCAGGTGGCGCAGGCGCCGGCTGCGCAGCCCGAGCCGGAAGCGGCGGCGAAATCGAACGACCGGATCGCGCAGGCGCCGGGCGGTTCCTCCGCCACGGATTCGCCACCCGCGGCATCGTCGGGCCAGCCCGCGCCATCCGCGCCGGCGGCTGCCGCTGCCACGCCGGCACGGACGGATCCGGTGAACATCAATGCGCCGCAGCGCGCGGTGATGTTCGAGGAGAGCGCTGGCGGGGGCGAGCAGGGGCTGCAGCAATATGTCGGCAGCGTCGTCTGGAGCGCGGAAACCTTCCAGCCCGGCGACGGTCAGGCGCCTGACATCGGTATCCGCGCGGTCGCGACCATTCCCGACCGCAACTTCAAGGTGACGCTGCTCATCCGGCGCAATCAGGATCCCAGCATCCCGGCCTCGCACATTGTCGAGGTGCAGTTCGATCTGCCGCCGAATTTCGATCTCGGCAACGCGACCAGCGTGCCGGGCATGCGTGCCAAGGCATCGGAAAGCGCGCAGGGCCTGCCGCTCACCGGCCTTGCCGTGCGTGTGGCGCCGGGCTTCTTCCTGATCGGCCTGTCTTCGCTCGATGCGGACAAGCAGCGCAATCTCGGGCTGCTGATCACCCGCAACTTCCTTGATCTGCCGGTGGCTTTCGAGAATGGGCGCCGGGCCATCATGGTGCTCGAGAAGGGCCCTCCGGGCGACCTTGCCTTCCGCCAGGCCTTCATGGCGTGGGGATTGCCGGTTCCCAACGAGAACTGAAAGATCGTTCGCGCGCAGCGATGTGACGGTAGAGAGCCCGCGAGAACATTTTCGCCGGGCGTTGCCGAAGTTCCGCTGCCGGATGTCGTGAATTGCCGGTTTCGGCCCGTTCTTCACCGCGTCATGAGCGCGGAGCGCCTCCCTGTCGGGAGGTGGAGGCGCGCCATATCCTGACATTTGGCAAGGCTCGCGCATCACCCTGCACGCTTACGGGTGCATGGTGATGCGTGGCGGAGCCATGCATCGAATGCAAGGTTGGTATTTGGCATTAGGTATACCAGGAAATGCCGGGGTCGGTTAGGTTGCAGTGCAACAGGATCGAGACTTGGAGACTGCAGATGTTGGAAACGGTTTTCCCCGTGCTGCCGCTGCTGATTGTGTGCCATGCATGGATGACCATCCTCCTCGCGCAGACTCTGGAGAGCGATGAGATGGCAGTGCTGCCGCCCGAGTGCTTCCCGGTCTGAGGGCGCGGCTTCCGGGAATTCCTCAAGCTTTGGCGACGTCGCTACGGCTGGCGAGGGAGCGCTGTCCAGCGCTTCCGATCGGAGAGGCGCGATCTCGGCCGGCTCCTCAGGTCAGTTCGGTCTGCCGCTCTTCATTGAATGGCGGCTGCGCAAAGAAAAACCCCGCGTCGGCACCAGGCCAGCGCGGGGTTCTCATGTTTCAAGACGCGCGAAGCGTCAGGCCGCGACGCGCTTGTTGAGCACGTCGACCAGCGTCTTGCCGAGGCGCGCGGGGGAGGGGGAGACCACGATGCCGGCCTCTTCCATCGCCGCGATCTTGTCTTCCGCGCCGCCCTTGCCGCCGGAGAT
Source organism: Ancylobacter tetraedralis (assembly GCF_014195655.1). Lineage (GTDB taxonomy): Bacteria > Pseudomonadota > Alphaproteobacteria > Rhizobiales > Xanthobacteraceae > Ancylobacter > Ancylobacter tetraedralis. The sequence goes on along the minus strand of NZ_JACICD010000005.1, from coordinate 229,025 downwards.
GATGGCGCCGGCATGACCCATGCGACGGCCGGGAGGGGCGGTGCGGCCGGCGATGAAGCCGACCATCGGCTTCTTGCGGCCGCGCTTGGCTTCGTCCTTGAGGAACTGCGCCGCGTCTTCCTCGGCCGAGCCGCCGATCTCGCCGATCATCACGATCGATTCGGTGGCGTCATCGGCGAGGAACAGTTCGAGCACGTCGATGAACTCGGTGCCCTTCACCGGATCGCCGCCAATGCCGACCGCCGTGGTCTGGCCGAGGCCTTCCTGGCTGGTCTGGAACACCGCTTCATAGGTCAGCGTGCCCGAGCGCGACACCACGCCGACCGAGCCCTTCTTGAAGATATTAGCCGGCATAATGCCTATCTTCGATTCGCCGGCTGTGACGATGCCGGGGCAGTTCGGCCCGATGAGGCGCGACTTCGAGGCGTCGAGCGCGCGGCGCACCTTCACCATGTCGAGCACCGGGATACCCTCGGTGATGCACACGATGAGCGGAATTTCGGCGGCGATCGCCTCGAGAATCGCATCGGCCGCGCCCGGCGGGGGCACGTAGATCACCGAGGCGTCGGCCCCGGTCTTGTCGCGCGCCTCGGCGACGGTGTCGAACACCGGCAGGCCGAGATGGGTCGAGCCGCCCTTGCCGGGCGAGGTGCCGCCGACGATCTTGGAGCCGTAGGCGAGGGCCTGCTCGGAATGGAACGTGCCGTTCTTGCCGGTGAAGCCCTGGGTGATGATCTTCGTGTCTTTGGTCAGCAGGACGGACATCAGGCGGCTCCCTTCACGGCCTTGACGATCTTCTGGGCGGCGTCGTCGAGGTCGTCCGCCGGGATGACGTTCAGGCCGCTGTCGCGGATGATCTGTTTGCCTTCCTCGACATTTGTTCCCTCAAGCCGGACCACCAGCGGGACCTCGAGTCCGACCGCCTTCACCGCGGCGATGACGCCGCGCGCGATGACGTCGCACTTCATGATGCCGCCGAAGATGTTGACGAGGATGCCCTTCACCTGCGGATCGGAGGTGATGATCTTGAACGCCGCCGTCACTTTCTCTTCCGTTGCGCCGCCGCCGACATCCAGGAAGTTGGCGGGCGATTCACCGTAGAGCTGGATGATGTCCAGCGTCGCCATGGCGAGGCCGGCGCCGTTGACCATGCAGCCGATCGTGCCATCGAGCGCGATATAGGCGAGGTCATACTTGGACGCCTCGATCTCCTTGGCGTCTTCCTCGGTCTCGTCGCGCAGGGCGACGATATCGGGATGACGGTAGAGCGAGTTCGAATCGAAGGAGATCTTGGCGTCGAGGCACTTCAGCTCGCCGGTCTTGGTCACGACCAGCGGGTTGATTTCCAGCATCGCCATGTCCTTGGCGACGAAGGCCTTGTACAGCTTGTCGACCAGCGAGCCGGCCTGCTTGGCGAGATCGCCGGTGAGGCCGAGCGCCTGCGCCACCGTGCGGCCATGATGGGGCATCACGCCGGTGACGGGGTCGACGGCAAAGGTGTGGATCTTCTCAGGCGTCGAATGCGCGACTTCCTCGATATCCATGCCGCCTTCCGTGGAAACCACGAAGGCAACGCGCGAGGTGGCGCGGTCGACGAGCGCCGAGAGGTAGAACTCCTTGTCGATGTCAGAGCCTTCCTCGATATAGACGCGGTTGACCTGCTTGCCGGCGGGGCCGGTCTGGATCGTTACCAGCGTCTTGCCGAGGATCTGCTTGGCATTGGCGGCGGCGTCCGCCGCGGACTTGACGACGCGCACGCCGCCCTTCTCGCCGGCATCGGCCTCCGTGAATTTGCCCTTGCCGCGACCGCCGGCATGGATCTGGCTCTTCACCACCCACACGGGGCCGGGAATCTTCGCCGCCGCGTCGTCGGCCTCGGCCGCATTCAGGATGGCAACGCCGTTGGGCACCGGGACTCCGAATTCGCGGAGCACTCCCTTTGCCTGATATTCATGGATATTCATTAATCCCGCTCCTCCACAACCGGATGGCCGAGAGGGCGCATGGCGCGAGGCGGCATGGCTCTCCCGTCGATTGGCGTATCCTATTTCCCTATAGGCGCAAGCGCGCCAGGACGCTACTGCACGAAAGTGTTGCTGAGCGTCCCGATCCCCTCGATCACGATTTCCACCGTGTTGGAGGGATCCTTCATGGTGCCGACACCGACCGAGGTGCCGCAGCAGATGACATCGCCGGGATTGAGCGTCATGTCATGCGAGATCCGGCTCACCAGCTGGCGGGCGGAGAAGATCATGTCGCTGATCGGGTAGTTCTGCCGTTCCTGCCCGTTGAGCACGGTGCGCACGACGAGGCTGGCCGGATCGACATCGGTCGCGACCACCGGGCCGAAAGGTCCGAAGCCGTCGAAGCTCTTGGCCCGCACCCACTGGGCGAAGGTGGCGTCCTTGTTGATGATATCGGCGGCGGTGATGTCGTTCACGCAGGTATAGCCGAAGATGCAGGCGCCGGCCTCCTCCTCGGAGACGCTGCTCGCGCGCGTGCCGATGACGATGCCCAGCTCGCCCTCATAGACCACCTTGCCGTCATAGGAGGCCGGGCGGTGCACCACCGCGCCGGGGCTGGTGAGCGAGGAGCCGGCCTTGAGCAGATAGAGCGGGTCGGCCGGCACGGGCGAGTTGAGCTTGGCGGCCAGCGCGTGGAAATTGTTCCACAGCGCAATGACCTTGGTCGGCTCGGTTGGGGCGAGCAGCGCGACCTCGGAGAGCGCAAGGCGCTCTCCGGTCGGCTGGGCGCCATTGAACATGTTACCGCTGTGAACGGTGATGGATGCCCCGTCGAGCGTGCCGAAGCCGGTCACGCCCGCGTGGCTGAAACGAACCCAATGCGCCATTGTTAGTCGACTCTAGTTATAGCAGCCGGCGATCTGCGCGCGCTGGCGAACCAGGGCGAGCACGATGTCGATGGTGGGGGTGGGGATGCCGGCGAGGCGACCCATTTCCTGCACCACGGTGACGAGCGGGTCGATCTCCATGGCGCGCGACCGCTCGAGGTCCTGCAGCATGGAGGTCTTGTGCGCGCCCACCGCGCCCGCGCCGTCAATGCGGCGCTCGACACCGACGCGGAAGTTGACGCCGGACTGGATGGCGATTTCCTGCGCTTCCAGCATCATCGACTTGGCCACCGCGCGGGTGCCGGGATCGGAGGCGATGGTGTCGAGCGTGGCGTGGGTCAGCGCGCTGATCGGATTGAAGCAGAGGTTGCCCCAGAGCTTCAGCCACAACTCGTCACGGATGTTGGGCAGCACGGGCGCGCGCATGTCGCCGGCGGCGAAGGCCTCCGAGAGCTTGGTCACACGGTCGGTGATCTCGCCCGAGGGCTCGCCGAGCGGGAACTTGTCGCCATAGACGTGCTTGATGACGCCCGGCTCGACCACTTCGGTCGCGGGATAGACGATGCAGCCGATGGCGCGTTCCGGCCGCAGGCCGTTCCACTGCTTGCCGCCGGGATCGACGCTTTCCAGCGTGCGGCCCTCGAGATGGTCGCCGTGCTTGTAATAGTACCAGTAGGGCACGCCGTTGACGGCGGTGACGACCGCCGTGTCGTTGCCGAGCAGCGGCTGCATGGCATCGACCACGCCCGTCACCGAATGGCCCTTGAGCGCGACGATGACATAATCCTGCGGGCCGAGCTCGGCCGGATTGTCGGAACAGGGGATGTGCTCGACGCGCTCTTCGCCGTCGATCAGCAGCTTGAGGCCGTTGCGCTTCATCGCCTCGAGATGGGGGCCACGGGCGACCAGGCTGACGTCGACGCCGGCGCGCTTCAACTGAACGCCGACATAGCCGCCGATGGCGCCGGCACCATAGATGCAGACCTTCATGGGACTCCCTCCTTATGTTCGCGCCAACTCCCGCGCCGGGCGAACCTTGTTTGGTATTTTGTATGCCATGATTAGGGATGAAAGGGCCCTAGTCAAGAGCGTATGCGGTGGGCGTGATAATACGTCGCGCATGTGAGGCCGCATCGCGAGCTAGGCGGGGCGTGTTTGCGACATGTCTGACAGGTTACGTCGTCAGATGACCGTTTGTCCACGGTGTATAGGGCAGAACAATTGTCTCTCGGACTACGCAAAAGACTGTCGTGGCGGCGAGAGTCCACTATCGTGGCAGCAAGGCTTACTTATCTTTCCAAACGAATCGGGGGCGCATTGCGCCCCCGAAACTCAATCTGAATGCCTAATGCGGTGCGAGGTCAGGCGTCCGGCGTGACCGTGTGGTTGGCTAGCAGTTCCAGCGCCTTGACCAGCGCCGAATGGTCCAGCGCGGCGCCACCATGGGCGGCGACCGAGGAGAACAGCTGCTGCGCCAGCGCGGTGGAGGGCAGCGACATCTGCAACTGGCGCGCGCCGGTCAGGGCCAGATTCAGGTCCTTCTGGTGCAGCTCGATACGGAAGCCCGGGTTGAAGGTGCGCTTGACCATGCGCTCGCCATGCACTTCCAGGATGCGTGAATTGGCGAAGCCGCCCATCAGCGCCTGACGCACCTTGGCGGGATCGGCGCCCGCCTTGGAGGCGAATAGCAGCGCCTCGGACACCGCGAGGATGTTGAGCGCGACGATGATCTGGTTCGCCACCTTGGTGGTCTGGCCATCGCCATTGCCGCCGACCAGCGTGATGTTCTTGCCCATCTTCTCGAACAGCGGCTTCACCGTCTCGAAGGCGCCCTCGGGGCCACCGACCATGATGGTGAGCGAGGCGGCCTTGGCGCCGACCTCGCCGCCCGACACCGGCGCATCGAGATAGTCGCAGCCGAGATCGTTGATCTTTTTGGCGAATTCCTTGGTTTCGACCGGGGCGATCGACGACATGTCGACCACGATCTTGCCCGCCGTGAGGCCGGCCGCGATGCCGTTCTCGCCGAACAGCGCGGCGGCCACATGCGGGGTATCCGGCACCATGGTGATGATGATGTCGGCATGGCTGGCGACTTCGGTGCCGGTGGCGCAGGCGACGCCGCCCTTGCCCGTCAGTTCAGCGGGAATCGGCTTGATATCATAGAGATAGAGCGTGTGGCCCGCGTCGATCAGGTGGCCGGCCATGGGGGTGCCCATGATGCCGAGACCGACAAATCCAACTTTAGCCATCGTCTTTTCCTCGTTTTCCTAGAATGAGTTTCTTGGAATGCGCAGGTCGAGGCTGCGCAACCTCGGCCTGCGCAGCCTCACGCCGCGTCGGTGAGGCTCTTCAGCCAGCCGAGGCCGGCCGCGGTCTCGCCCTTGGGCTTGTATTCGCACCCGACCCAGCCGGCATAGCCGATGGCGTCGAGGTGGCGGAACAGGAAGGGATAGTTGATCTCGCCGGTGCCCGGCTCATTGCGGCCCGGATTGTCGGCGAGCTGGATGTGCGCGATCCGCGGCAGGTTCGCCTCGATGGTGCGGGCGAGATCGCCCTCCATGATCTGCATGTGGTAGATGTCGTACTGGATGAACAGGTTGTCCGAGCCGACTTCCTCGATGATCGCCTTGGCCTGCTTCGTATAATTCAGGAAGAAGCCGGGAATGTCGCGCGTGTTGATCGGCTCGATCAGCAGCTTGAGGCCAGCTTCCTGGATGCGCGGAGCGGCGTATTTGAGGTTCTCAATGAACGTCTTGTGCAGCACCTCGCGCTCGACGCCCGCGGGGGCGATGCCGGCGAGGATGTTGACCTGGGGCGAGCCCAGCGCGGTGGCGTAGGTGATCGCCTTGTCGACCCCGGCGCGGAATTCGTCCACGCGGTCCGGAAGGATGGCGATGCCGCGCTCGCCGCCGCCCCAATTGCCGGCCGGCAGATTGTGCAGCACCTGGGCGAGATTGTTGTCCTTCAGCTTGGCGACCAGTTCCTCGACCGGAAAGTCATAGGGGAAGAGGTACTCGACCCCGGTGAAGCCGGCGCTGGCGGCCTTCTCGAAGCGGTCGAGGAAGGGCACCTCGTTGAACAGCATGGTCAGATTGGCGGCGAAACGGGGCATGGACCGCTCCTGGGCTGAATGGGTTTTTCATGGGACGCGGGACCTGCCTTTTGCGGCAGGTCCTCGCGACGATATGGGCGCGTTTTCCTGTCGAAGACATGAAAACGCGAAGGATGCGGCGAAAAAGGACGCGGGCCCGGCTCCGTCGCGGAGGGCTGCGGCGGAGCCGGGCGCCCCGCCGGCATCACAGGCTCGGTGTTCAGGCCGGCTCGGTGGCGCTGGGCAGCGGCAGGTCGAGCACTTCCTCGAACTCGTTGACCGCGTCGATCTCCACGCCCATGGCGATGTTGGTGACGCGCTCGAGGATGAACTCCATCACCACAGGCACCTGATGCTCGGCCATCAGCGCCTTGGCGCGGGTGAAGGCATCCTTGAACTCGTTGGGCGAGGACACGCGCACCGCCTTGCAGCCGAGGCCTTCGGCCACCGCGACATGGTCAACGCCATAGCCGGCATTCTCGGCCGCGTTGATGTTGTCGAAGGCGAGCGAGACTTCGAAGTCCATGTTGAACCCACGCTGCGCCTGACGGATAAGCCCGAGATAGGAGTTGTTCACCACCACGTGGATGTAGGGCAGCTTGTGCTGGGCGCCGACCGCGAGTTCCTCGATGAGGAACTGGAAATCGTAGTCGCCCGACAGCGCCACGATCTCCGCATCCGGGTCCGCCGCGCGCACGCCGAGCGCCGCCGGCAGGGTCCAGCCGAGCGGGCCGGCCTGGCCGCAATTGATCCAGTTGCGCGGCTTGTAGACGTGGAGCATCTGCGCGCCGGCGATCTGGCTGAGGCCGATGGTCGAGACATAGCGGGTGTCACGGCCGAAGGCTTCGTTCATCTCTTCATAGACGCGCTGGGGCTTCAGCGGCACGTTGTCGTAATGGGTCTTGCGCAGCATGGTCTGCTTGCGCCCCAGGCATTCCCCGGCCCAGGCCGAGCGATCCTTCAGCGTGCCGGCGGCCTTGTATTCCTTGGCCACCTCGATGAAGAGTTGCAGCGCCGCCTTGGCATCCGACACGATGCCGAGATCCGGGCCGAACACGCGGCCGATCTGGGTCGGCTCGATGTCGACATGGATGAACTTGCGGCCCTTGGTGTAGACGTCGACGGAGCCGGTATGGCGGTTCGCCCAGCGATTGCCGATGCCGAACACGAAGTCCGAGGCCAGCATGGTGGCGTTGCCATAGCGGTGCGAGGTCTGCAGGCCGCACATGCCGGCCATCAGGTCGTGATCGTCGGGAATGGTGCCCCAGCCCATGAGCGTGGGGATGACCGGCACGCCGGTGAGTTCGGCGAACTCGACCAGCAGGTCGGACGCGTCCGCGTTGATGATGCCGCCGCCCGAGACGAGGAGCGGACGCTCCGCTTCGTTCAGCATGGCAATGGCCTTTTCGGCCTGCTTGCGGGTGAGCTTGGGCTTGTAGACTTCCAGCGGCGAATAGGTGTCCTCGTCGAACTCGATTTCGGCGAGCTGGACGTCGATCGGCAGGTCGATCAACACCGGGCCGGGACGGCCGGAGCGCATGACGTGGAAGGCCTGCTGGAACACCATCGGCACCAGAGCCGGCTCGCGGACCATGACGGCCCATTTGGCGAGCGGCTTGGCGATCGATTCGATGTCGACGGCCTGGAAATCCTCCTTGTGGAGGCGCGCGCGCGGCGCCTGGCCGGTGATGCACAGGATCGGGATCGAATCGGCGGCGGCCGAATAGAGGCCGGTGATCATGTCGGTGCCGGCCGGGCCGGAGGTGCCGATGCACACGCCGATATTGCCCGGCTTGGCGCGGGTATAGCCCTCGGCCATGTGGGAGGCCGCCTCGACATGGCGTGCGAGGATGTGCCGGGTTTTCCCGTGAGCACGCATGGCGGAATAGAACGGATTGATCGCGGCACCCGGGACACCGAAGGCGACGGTCACGCCTTCCTTCTCGAGAACGCGGATCGCGGCATCGACGGCACGCATCTTGGCCATGGCACTTCCTCCTGCGTCGTTGGCGCCGGCGCGGGCAGTCGCCCCGCTCCGGGGCTGGCGGTGCCCGGCACCGGCCTTCGAATCTCGTTCAAACTCCGGTTTCGGCGGCCGCCGGCCTGCGGGCGGGAAGGCAAGCTCCCTGCGCGGCATGCTGCAAAGCGGCATTGTTCTTCCCGCAATGCGGGATGAATTTCCGAAAGCGCGGAAAACATGCCACGCTCCTCGCATTTCCGCAATACGGGATATATTTCTGGTTTGCGAAAAAATCGGAGATGCGCCTTTATGCTGAGGCGGCCTCCCGAACGACCGATGGCATAAGCAACATGCGGACGGAGGAAGGGTGCGGGATGGAAGACGCGGGAGAAGACATGCCGAGCACCGACGCCGTCTCGACGACACGCCGCCGTGGCCGCCCCTCCGGCGGGGGAGCCGAGACGGGCGGCGAGGTCCAATCGCTCGATCGCGCCATCGCGCTTCTGGAAGTGCTCGCCCGGTCCGATGGGTTGACGCTGAGCGAGGTGGCCCGCGCGGCGGAACTGCCGACCTCCACGGTGCACCGCCTGCTCACCACGCTGGAGCGTCGCGGCCTGGTGGGGCACGATGCCTCGACCGGGCAATGGATGGTCGGGCTCGGCCTGTTCCGTGTCGGCTCGGCTTATTTGCGCATCCGCAAGCTGCCGGAAATAGGCCGCGTGCTGCTGCGCGAGCTCTCCCACGGCGTCGACGAGACGGTGAATCTCTCCCTGATCGACGGACCGCATCTCATCTGCGTGGCGCAGGTGGAAAGCCACGCGGCGGTGCGCGCCTTCTTCCGCATCGGCGGCGATCTGCCGATCCACGCCTCGGGCGGCGGCAAGGCGATCCTCGCGGCGATGAACCCGGAGGCGCGGCGCGCCTGGCTCGGGGGTGACCAGCTGCCGCGCTATACCGAGCATACCCATGTTAGCCGGCGGGCCTTGCAGGCCGATCTCGCGGACATCGCGACGCGCGGCTTCGCCATCGATGACGAGGAGCACACGCCCGGCATGCGCTGCGTCGCCGCCGCCGTGCTGGATGAGTGGCGCGAGCCGGTCGGGGCGATCTCGATCTCCGCGCCCACCGTGCGCATGTCGCCCGAGCGCATCGTGGATCTCGGCGCAAAGGTGATAGACGCCGCGCGCCGGCTCACCATGCGCTATTCGGGGCTGTGAGGCTCCGGCTTCTCCGCGCCGTCATACCCGCTAGGCATGAAAGACGAATGGCCGGATCGCTGGCGCCTTGCGATACGGCGGCCGGTGTATGAAATCCCGATGCTCCCCGCGCTGATTTCGCCGGGACGCCGCCGCGCGCGGGCGCTCCATGCTCTGTGTCGGCGGCCTTCATCCTTACAAAAAAATGCCGACGCCCCGCTCTCCGGGTCCGTCGGCATCAGTCGCCTAGGAGGAACCGAACGTCGGGCAAACCCTTCGTTCCGCTCCGGGAGGCTCGAAGACCCCTCGCGCTCCCCTGCCGGCAAGGCCGGGCGCGGGAGCGGGTAAGGGTCGATACGGTTCGCGGGCTTGCCCGCGGGGAGGGCGGCGCGCCGGGCGCGCCGCCTCGAAGGGTTGAGATTCAGCCCTCTGAAATCAGACAGCTGAAATCAGACCGCTGGAATCAGACCGCCTTGGCGTCGTGCAGGGCGACGATTTCTTCCTGGCTGTAGCCGAGGTCGGCGAGCACTTCGTTGGTGTGCTGGCCGAGCAGCGGCGAGGCGGTGATCTCGACAGTGACGTCCGAGAACTTGATCGGCGAACCGACGGTCAGGTACTTGCCGAGCTTGGGGTGATCGACCTCGACCACGGTGCCGCTCTTGCGCAGCGACGGGTCGTTGGCGATTTCCTTCATCGACAGCACCGGGGCGCAGGGGATGTCGAACTTGCGCAGGATGTCGATGGCCTCGAACTTCGTCTTGTCGGCGAGCCAGCTCTCGATGAAGGCGAAGATGTCGAAGATCTTGTCCTGGCGAGCTTCGGCGGTGTTATACGCCGTGTCCTCGATCCATTCCGGCTTGCCCAGCGCCTTGCAGATCGGCGCCCAGGCATGGCCCTGGATGGTGAAGTAGATATAGGCGTTCGGGTCGGTCTCCCAGCCCTTGCACTTCAGCACCCAGCCCGGCTGGCCGCCGCCGCCGGCATTGCCGCCGCGCGGAACGACATCCGAGAACTCGCCATGCGGGTACTGCGGGTATTCTTCGAGGTAGCCCAGCGCATCGAGGCGCTGCTGGTCGCGCAGCTTCACGCGGCACAGGTTCAGCACCGAATCCTGCATCGACACGGCGACCTTCTGGCCCTTGCCGTTCTTCGTCTTCTGGTGAAGCGCGGTGAGGATGCCGATGGCGAGGTGCATGCCGGTGTTGCTGTCGCCGAGCGCGGCGGCCGACACGGTCGGCGGGCCATCCCAGAAGCCGGTGGTGGAGGCGGCGCCGCCGGCGCACTGCGCGACGTTCTCGTAGACCTTCAGGTCCTCATAGGCGTGGCCTTCCGAGAAGCCCTTCACCGAGGCGAGGATCATGCCCGGGTTGAGCTCCTGGATGTGTTCCCAGGTGAAGCCCATGCGGTCCAGCGCGCCAGGGCCGAAATTCTCGACCATCACGTCCGACTCCTTGATCAGCTTGGTCAGGACTTCCTTGCCCTGGGCTGTCTTGGTGTCGAGGGTGAGCGAACGCTTGTTGGAGTTCAGCATGGTGAAGTACAGCGCGTCGGCGTCCTTGACGTGGCGCAGCTGCGAGCGCGTGACATCGCCCGCGCCGGGGCGCTCAACCTTGATCACGTCGGCGCCGAACCACGCGAGAAGCTGCGTGCAGGCGGGACCCGCCTGAACGTGCGTGAAATCGATGATCTTTATACCTTCGAGCGGCTTGGACATCTCGGTCGACTTCCTTTTCAGCGTTAACAGTCCGGATGCAGGCTCACCCTGCCGCCGGATTGAGAATTTCCATCCCTCTCGGATGGAAAGCCTTAACTCTCCCCAAGCCCCGTATCCCCTGGGGGGACGGGGGCTACTCCCAGGTGGCGCATCAACTTCTGGTCTTGAACTCCCGACATGGTCAGGACTTCGTTTCGCTCACCCTGGCCTCACACTCCGCCAGACGTCGGCGCAGCTCGCGCTCTTCCGTCCAGCGGCTTGTCTCGTCGCGAATGACCGCCACGATCGCATGGGCGGCATTCTCTTCATCCGTCAGGAGGGCGACCGTGAACGCGATCGACAGCGCCCGCCCATCCTTGTGCACCGCCGGCACGCGCAGGAGTTGCGTGCCGTATTTCGTCACCCCCGAGCGCATCGTCTCGTCATAGCCATCCCAGTGCCGCTTGCGCAGCCGCTCCGGGATGATCAGGTCGAGCGACTGGCCCAGGGCCTCGTCCTCGTCGAAACCGAACATCTGCGTCGCCGCCGCGTTCCACAGCGTGATGCGTCCTTCGGCATCCGACACCACGACGGCATCGCCGATGGCCGCCACGAGCTGGGCGCAATCGACCTCGGTCCGCATCGGCTTCACTCACTTCGCTGCCCGCACGCGGCGGGTGGCTCGGGAAAGGCACGTGGATCGTGACCCGCCGGCACGGCTGCGCGCCGGCGGGTCGATTTCATTCCGCCGCGAGGCGCACCGTCTGGCCGACGGCGCCGGACGCCTTGACCCGCTCCAGCTCAGCACCGCTGAGGCCGAGCACGTTGGCGAGGATCTCCTCGGTGTGCTCGCCCAGAAGCGGCGAGCGCTCCACTTCGACATCATTGTCCGACAGCTTGATCGGGTTGCCGACGGTGAGGTACTTGCCGCGGGTGGGATGGTCGATCTCCACCAGCGTGCCGGTGGCGTAGAGCGAGCGATCCTCGGCGATCTCCTTCATGGAGAGCACCGGGCCGCACGGGATGTCGTACGTGTTGAGGATCTCCATCGCCTCGAACTTGGTGTGGGCCATGGTCCACGATTCGATGCGGGTGAAGATCTCGTTGAGGTGCGGCAGGCGCGCGGCCGGCGTGGCGTAGGCCGGGTTGGTCTTCCAGTCCGGCTCGTGGATGACATCGCAGATCTTCTCCCAGACCGGGGCCTGGGTGATGAAATAGATGTAGGCGTTGGGATCGGTCTCCCAGCCCTTGCACTTGAGGATGCGGCCCGGCTGGCCGCCGCCCGAATCATTGCCCGCGCGCGGCACGGCGTCGCCGAAGGGGATGCCCTCGCCGAACTGGCTGTATTCGCGCAGCGGACCGCGATCGAGCCGCTGCTGGTCGCGCATCTTCACGCGGCACAGGTTCAGCACGGCGTCCTGCATGGCGCAGAGCACCTTCTGGCCCCGGCCCGTCAGCGTGCGCTGGTAGAGCGCGGTGACGATGCCGAGCGCGAGGTGCAGCCCGGTGCCCGAATCGCCGATCTGCGCGGCGGTGACGAGCGGCAGGCCATCGCGGAAGCCGGTGGTGGAGGCGGAGCCGCCGGTGCACTGGGCGACGTTCTCATAGACCTTGCAGTCTTCGAACGGCCCGGGGCCAAAACCCTTCACCGAGGCGAGGATGATGCGCGGGTTGAGTTCCTGGATGCGCTCCCAGGTGAAGCCCATGCGGTCGAGCGCGCCGGGGGCGAAGTTCTCGACCATCACGTCGCAGATCTTCACCAGATCCTCGAGGACCTTCTTGCCCTCCGGATTCTTGGTGTCGAGCGTGATGGAGCGCTTGTTGGAGTTGAGCATCGTGAAATAAAGGCTGTCCGCATTCGGGACATCACGAAGCTGCGCACGCGTTACGTCGCCTTCGCCCGGACGTTCAACCTTGATCACGTCGGCGCCGAACCACGCAAGCAGCTGCGTGCAGGTCGGTCCCGACTGAACATGGGTGAAATCGAGGACGCGGACTCCGTCCAAAGCCTTTCCCATGGCATTTCCTCTCGAGGTGATTCGACGTTTTTCCGTCGCTTTTTTGTTGGCTGCGGTAATGGGACGGGCGGGGCGGGGAGACCTCCCGCCCGTCCCCGTGACTTACTTCTTCTTGACGATGCTCTGCGGGTTGAGGCTGCCGATATTGCCGCTCTCGCTGCCGGCGGCCGGGTCGATCACCGCGTTGATGAGCGCGGGCTTGCCCGAGTCCATCGCCTCGTCGACAGCCCGCTTCAGCTCGTCGGGGGTGGTAACGTGGTAGCCGACGCCGCCGAAGGCTTCCATCATCTTGTCGTAGCGGCTGTCCTTCACGAACACGGTCGTGCCGGGGTCGCGGCCGGTCGGGTCGATGTCGGTGCCGCGATAGATGCCGTTATTGTTGAAGATGACGATGGTGACGGGCAGCTCGTAGCGGCAGATGGTCTCGACTTCCATGCCGGAGAAGCCGAAGGCCGAGTCGCCTTCGACCGCCAGAACCGGCTTGCCGGTCTCGACCGCCGCGCCGATGGCGTAGCCCATGCCGATGCCCATCACGCCCCAGGTGCCGACGTCGAGGCGCTTGCGCGGCTCATACATGTCGATCACGCCGCGGGCGAGGTCGAGCGTGTTGGCGCCCTCGTTGACGAGGATGGCGTCGGGACGCTCCTTGATGACCTGCTTCAGCGCGCCGAGCGCCGAGTGGAAGTCCATCGGGGTGGAGTTCTTGAGCAGGCGCTGCGACATCTTGCCGATGTTCACTTCCTTGCGCGCCTTGATCTCGTCGATCCAGGTGGCCGGGGGGGCCTGCCAGCCGGAAGACACGCCCGCGTTGAGCGCGGCGACCACCGAGCCGATGTCGCCAACCAGCGGCGCCACGATCTCGACGTTCGAGTCCATTTCCTTCGGCTCGATGTCGATCTGGATGAACTTCTTCGGGGCTTCGCCCCAGGTCTTGCCCTTGCCGTGCGACAGCAGCCAGTTGAGGCGCGCGCCGATCAGCAGCACGACGTCCGAATCCTTCAGAACGGTCGAGCGCGCAGCGCCGGCCGACTGGGGATGGGTGTCGGGCAGCAGGCCCTTGGCCATCGACATCGGCAGGAAGGGAATGCCGGTCGTCTCGATGAAGGAGCGGATTTCCTCGTCGGCCTGCGCGTAGGCGGCGCCCTTGCCGAGGATGATGAGCGGCTTCTTGGCCGACTTCAGCACGTCCAGGGCGCGATCGAGGGCGGCCTTGGAGGGGATCTGCTCGGGAGCGGCGTCGATCACCTTGACGAGCGACTTGGCGCCGGCATCGGCGTCCATCACCTGCGAGAACAGCTTGGCCGGCAGGTCGAGATAGACGCCGCCGGGACGGCCGGACACCGCCGCGCGGATGGCGCGGGCCACGCCGATGCCGATATCGGCGGCGTGCAGCACGCGGAAGGCGGCCTTGCACAGCGGCTTGGCGATGGCGAGCTGGTCCATCTCCTCATAGTCGCCCTGCTGCAGGTCGACGATCTCGCGCTCGGACGAGCCGGAGATGAGGATCATCGGGAAGCAGTTGGTGGTGGCGTTGGCCAGCGCGGTCAGGCCGTTGAGGAAGCCCGGCGCCGACACGGTGAGGCAGATGCCCGGCTTCTTCGTGAGGAAGCCGGCAATGGCGGCGGCGTTGCCCGCGTTCTGCTCGTGGCGGAACGAGACGACGCGAATGCCCTCGGCCTGCGCCATGCGGCCCAGATCCGTGATCGGAATGCCGGGCACGCCGTAGATCGTCTCGATACCGTTAAGTTTAAGTGCATCAATGACGAGGTGGAAGCCGTCGGTGAGCTCCTGCTCGGTCTCGGCGGCTGCGTTGACGTCGATCACTTGTGCGACTGCGGACATCCCGTATTCCCTCCCAAACATTCCTTCGGCGTGTTCTGCCGCCCTAATCTAACTGTACGTGGCTCTCGACATGCCGCGCGAGCCGGAGCGTGTGGTCTCGCACCAGACGCTCGGCGCGGTCCGCGTCCCGCGCCTCGAGTGCCGAGATGATCTCGCGATGGTCGGCCGCCGAACGTTGCGCCCGGTCCATCTCGAAGATCGTGCGATGGCGGATGGCCCGTACATGAAAGAACAGGTTGTCCGTCATCGCCGCGAGCAGGCTGGAGCCGCTCAACCGGATCAGCGCCTGGTGAAACGCGATATTCGCACCCGAATATTCGTCGCACCGGTCACGCTCGATCCGCGAGAGATCGAACTCCTTGAACAAGGCCCTCAGCTCGGCGATCGCCTCGTCGCTTGCGCGTTGAGTGGCGAGGCGTGCCGCCATACTTTCCAGTGCCGCCCAGGCCTCGATCATCTCGATGATCTCGGCTTTCGAGCGGCGAACCACCATTATGCCCCGCCTCGGGACCGCGCGGAGCAGGCCTTCCTGCTCAAGCATCGCGACCGCCTCGCGGACGGGCGTCCGGCTTGCGCCCAGACGCTCGGAAATATCCCGCTCATCAAGCAGCATCGGCTCATCCGAGCCGTAAATATTCATGTTGGTGATGGCTTCCTTGAGGGCGGCGTAGGCCTTGCTCTTGAAGCTCTCCTTGGCTGGCAGGCGTTCGATGGTCAGACCATGGTCTCCACCGTGCCAGCGCTTGCTCACAATTTCCTTGCTGCTCACGGACACTCCTTTGCGGAAGCTCCGCCCGCGGATGCTGAGGAATTTGGCATACCAAATACCAACATGTCAATCCGGGTGCCCCTGTCGTCGGGGCGCGGCGCTTCTCACTCCCTCGTCTCCAGACTGGCACCGCACCTTACTGCCGAAGGCTTTGCAACCGTGTACGCCAACCTACGTATGCAATATACCACAATGCGCCGTCGCTTGGCGAGACCAACTGAACAGTTTGCGACACGTCATGATCAAAAGTTCGCGTATCGCGTCGCGGCGGCGCGAGGGGGGGGCGGCGACGGGTTCAATTGTGCCGGCCGCCGCTCGCCGTCGCCGGATGGAGGCCGGGTGGGCGCCTGCCTTCTTCGCGCTATTTCGGCCGACGGGGATGGTGGCGCGTGCAATCGGGTTCGGGCGAGGGCGCCATGAGCGTCCTCCCGTCCCGTCGAGCCGCCGCACCTGGCAGCCTCGCTCGAGCGAGGCCCATCCGCGCGCCCGTCGTTTTGACGGGCGCCGGCCTCTGCCGCCTTCCGCGGAGGGCTGCTCAGGAGGGGAACCGGCCGTGCTTCTCCACATGGGCGGCGAGGCCCAGCGTGTGCTCGCGCACGAGTCGCTCGGCGAGGTCCACGTCGCGCCCGACCAGCGCGGCGATGATCGCCCGGTGCTCCTGCAGCGAGCGCTCGGAGCGGTTTTCCTGACGCACCGATACCGCGCGAATGCCGCGTATATGGATGAACAGGTTTTCCGTCATCTCGCCGATCATCGCGCAGCCGGAAAGGCGGATGACCGTCTGGTGGAAGCGGATATTGGCGTCCGAGTACTCGTTCATGTGCTCGGCCGGGGCGCCCGATTCGAAATCGTGGAACATGTCGCGCAGGCTGGCCAGATCGCGATCGGTGGCGCGGGTGGCCGCCAGCCGGGCGGCCATGCTCTCCAGCGCGGCCCAGACGATGATCATGTCGATGATCTCGCGCTTGGACTTGCGCACCACGAAAATGCCGCGCCGCGGCACGGAGCGCACGAAGCCCTCCTGCTCCAGCACGGTGAGTGCCTCGCGGATAGGCGTTCGGCTGACGCCGAGGTCCTGCGACAGCTGGCGCTCGTCCAGCCGGATCTCGCTCTCCTGGCCATACATGTCCATCTCGGTGATGGCTTTCTTGATGGCGTCATAGGCGAGTGTGCGCAGGCTGGTATTCGCGGCGAGCGGCGCGATGTTCAGGCGGGTATGGGGATCGGCGCTTTCCACGGGCTTCCTCGTCGGTCCAGTACATTCTTGTTGTTGACGCACCTCACGGCCGGAAGCGGGTCTGGCTGTCCGTCGAGGCGGTGCATGGCCGTTCTCGCGTGATTCTCAGGTCACCCGGTTCGGCTCTGTAGCGTTATATAACATATACTGGATGTCCATCGCGCCGCCGTTTCGGCCGCGCCGGCCCTCGTTCGGGCCTCGCACTCGCCTCTTTCTCCGCTCCGAGCGCCGTCGGGCTGGTTCGCGCCCGCGCCGGCCCGTATCCGGCCGGCCGCCGGTCGGCGCGGGCGCGTCTCTCAATCTTCCCATAGGTAAGCAACCTTCAAGTATTCCCTTGGGGAAGCTGACCTTGCGTAATATTCAGTTCACATAATTATGGATGGCTGGTATGCAAAATTTTGCATAATCAGAAAAACGTAGTATGTTCCCCAACGGTCATGGGGTGATGCCTTTGCGTGCGGTTCACGCAGAGGGCGCGCCCATCAAGAAAAGCAATAAGACTGACATCCATTACTCAGGAAACGCGCGAGGAAAAAATGACATCTGACGCAACGTCATCCTTGAATAGGACCCGTTGGCTCCAGCTGGTGTTCGGCGTGATCTGCATGTGCATGATCGCGAACATGCAGTATGGCTGGACGTTCTTCGTGAACCCGATGCAGGAACGCCACGGCTGGGACCGTGCCGCGATTCAGGTCGCGTTCTCGATCTTCATCGTCACCGAGACCTGGCTGGTGCCGGTCGAGGGTTGGTTCGTCGATAAATACGGCCCGCGCATCGTCGTGCTGTTCGGCGGCGTGTTCTGCGGCCTTGCCTGGGTGCTGAATTCCTACGCCACCTCGCTGACGACGCTGTACATCGCGGCGGCGCTGGGCGGCATTGGCGCGGGCGCGGTCTACGGCACCTGCGTCGGTAACTCGCTCAAGTGGTTCCCGGATCGTCGCGGCCTTGCCGCCGGCATCACCGCGGCCGGCTTCGGCGCGGGCTCGGCGCTGACCGTGATTCCGATCCAGAACATGATCAAGAATCAGGGCTACGAGGCGGCGTTCTTCTATTTCGGCCTCGGCCAGGGCATCGTGATCACCGTTCTGGCGCTGTTCCTGATGGCGCCGAAGAAGGCGCAGATCGCGGCCGTGGCGGCCAAGGTCGCCGCCAGCGTCAAGCAGTCCGTGCGTGAGTTCACGCCCAAGGAGATGCTGACCACCCCGCTCTTCTGGGTCATGTACGCGATGTTCGTCATGATGGCGGCCGGCGGCCTGATGGCCACCGCCCAGCTCGGCCCGATCGCCAAGGATTTCGGCATCGCCGACATCCCGGTCAGCCTGATCGGCATCACCCTGCCGGCGCTCACCTTCGCCGCCGCGATCGACCGCGTGCTGAACGGCCTCACCCGCCCGTTCTTCGGCTGGGTGTCGGATCAGATCGGCCGCGAGAACACCATGTTCGTGGCCTTCGCCATCGAGGGCGTCGGCATCTACGCGCTCAGCGTGCTCGGCCATAACCCGGTGATGTTCGTCATCCTCACGGGCCTCGTGTTCTTCGCCTGGGGCGAGATCTACTCGCTGTTCCCCGCCATGTGCGGAGATGCCTTCGGCTCGAAGTTCGCCACCACCAATGCCGGCCTGCTCTACACCGCCAAGGGCACGGCGGCGCTGATCGTGCCGTTCACCAGCATCATCACCACGATGACGGGCAGCTGGCACGCCGTGTTCATCACCGCGGCCGCGCTCAACATCTTGGCCGCCGTCATGGCGCTGGCGGTGCTCAAGCCGCTGGCATCCTCCCACGGCAAGCGTGCCCGCGCGCAGGGGGCGACGAAGCCGGTCGCGGCCGAATAAGCCGCCCGATCCATCCCCCAGCTTTCAAGGGCGCGCCGCGAGGCGCGCCCTTTTTGTTTGTCCGGAGGGCGCGGATCGGCTCGTCCGAAGGGCGCCGCGCGGCCCGCTTTTCACTCGTTCATAGAAACGTGAACGTAAATTCCATGCGACCAATGCGCCCCCCAGCGATCAGGGTGCAGATGGAGAGATGCGGCGAAACAGTGCGCGCTGGGATCGTTGCTCGATTATTCCTTTGGGTTAACTTTCATATTTTCGTCGAAATCACAGATGGCGCGTAGCGTAAGCTGTCGAATAACGGCGATTAGATCTCCGATAACGATGTTGTGCGCTGCAATACCGAATATTTATACGTTACCTTACGCTGCTGTATAACCTTCACAAATGCGATTGGCATACATAATATTGTGGATTATGCTTCAGCATTAAGCGGGTCGGGTCCAACGCCCCTGCGTCAATCCAGGCCGCCTTGGGCGGGCGATGACGGAGCGGGCCGAGGGAGCCGCACAACCTATTTGGAACGGATACGCCGCCCGAGCGGCCGCCGGGGGAGGGAAGGTTCCGCCC
This sequence comes from Ancylobacter tetraedralis, assembly GCF_014195655.1. GTDB lineage: Bacteria > Pseudomonadota > Alphaproteobacteria > Rhizobiales > Xanthobacteraceae > Ancylobacter > Ancylobacter tetraedralis. The sequence goes on along the minus strand of NZ_JACICD010000005.1, from coordinate 209,963 downwards.
CTGGCCAACGAACAGCCGGCGCACGGCCCCCGGGGGGCTGCAGCGACCGCAACAACAAGCCGATCCGCGGCGAATATTGATTAGGGATTAGGAGAGCGCCCTTGAGCACGTATACCCCCACGCCGGCGGCCCTCGGGCCCGGCAAGGACTTTTCCGAAAGCCGCCGCTGGCTGCAACTGGTCGTCGGCGTCGTCTGCATGGTGGCGACCGCCAACATCCAGTACGCTTGGACCCTGTTCGTTCCCGAGATCCAGCAGACCTTCGGCTGGGAACGCGCCTCGATCCAGATCGCCTTCACCATCTTCGTGCTGGTGCAGACCTGGCTCGCGCCCATCGAGGGCTTCTTCATCGACAAGTTCGGCCCGCGCCTCATGGTGGCGTTCGGCGCGCTGTTCATCGGCACCGCCTGGGTGATCAACTCGCAGGCCACCACGCTGTTCGGCTTCTATGTCGGCGCGGCGATCGGCGGCATCGGCGTCGGCTCGATCTACGCGACCTGCATCAACAATGCGCTGAAGTGGTTCCCGGACCGTCGCGGCCTCGCCGTCGGCCTCACCGCGGGCGGCTATGGCGCGGGTTCCGCCGCCACCATCCTGCCCATCGCGGCGATGATCGAATCGTCGGGCTTCCAGGAGACCTTCTTCTTCTTCGGCCTGCTGCAGGGCGGTCTCGCCTTCGTCGCGGCCTGGTTCCTGCGCTCGCCCAAGGCCGGCCAGGTGAAGGCGTCCGACAAGCTCAACCAGAGCCGTCGCGACTACACCTTGAGGGAAGCGCTGAACACCAAGCTGTTCTGGCTGATGTTCCTGATGTTCATCTGCGTCGTCACCGGCGGCATGATGGCGGTCGCCCAGCTCGGCGTCATCGCGCAGGATCTCGGCGTGAAGGAGTTCAAGGTTGACCTGTACTTCTTCGTCATGGCCGCCCTGCCACTCGCCCTGATGCTCGACCGCGTCATGAACGGCATCTCGCGTCCGCTGTTCGGCTGGATCTCCGACCATATCGGCCGTGAGAAGACCATGGTTATCGCCTTCACCCTCGAAGGCCTCGGCATCATCGCGCTCGGCGCCTTCGGCCACAATCCGTGGGCGTTCCTCATCCTCTCCGGCGTCGTGTTCCTGGCCTGGGGCGAAGTCTACTCGCTGTTCTCGGCGCTGGCCGGCGACGCCTTCGGCACCAAGCATATCGGCAAGATCTACGGCGTGCTGTACACCGCCAAGGGTATCGGCGCTCTGTTCGTGCCGGTCGGCAACCTCCTGATGGAGGCCACCGGCACCTGGTCGACCGTGCTCTATACGGTCGCGGGCATGGACCTGTTCGCCGCCTTCCTCGCCATCGCGGTGCTGCCGCGTGTGTTCAAGGCTCATGTCGCCCGGTCCGGAGGGGTGGCGTCGCCGCCGTCGCCGCTCGGCCCGAAGGGGGCGGCCCAGGCCCACGCCTGAACCTGATATCGCTTCGGCGAGCATGGATGCGGGCTTCCCTGGGAAGCCCGCATTTTTGTTTGTGGCCACCCCACCCGCGGGTGCCATCCGATACTCAATCGGCGCGTTCGGGGCTGGTCAGGGCCAGGTCGGCGAGATAAGCGACCCTGGCGCTGGCGCTCCGGCCCAGCGAGAGGATCTGCGCCATGTCGAACCAGCGCGCCTCCAGAGCGTCGTCGGCGGCGACTGCCTCGCCCGCGCGCCAGCGGCACAGCACGGCGATCATCGCGAAATGATGGGCGAGCCGGCCGTCCCCGTCGTGCTCGATGAAGTCGAGCACGGTGATCAGCCGTGGCGCATCCGCCACAATGCCGGTTTCCTCGTTGAGCTCGCGCAGCGCCGCCGCGAGATGGCTCTCGCCTCTCTCCATGCGCCCGCCGGGAAAGCCCCACAGGCCCTGATCCGGCGGATTGGCGCGCCGCACCAGCAGTACGGCATCCGCACGCACGACCAGGGCGAGCACGGCGGGAATAGCGCGCACCCCGCTCATGTGAGGGACACCGCCCCGGCGGCGTGTGCCGCGAGCGCGTCGGCCGCGCGCTGCGCCGCCTCCCGACGCTTTTGCTGGAAGGGCGCCGTCTCCGCGCGAATCAACGCGGCAAGCGCGGGTTCGCTGGTGCGTGGCGTACCGCCGGCAAAGGGCGGGGCGGGGTCATATTCCATGAAGAGCTGCGCATGCCGGGCCCGTGGCTCGCCGAACAGCAGGGCCACGAGGGTGAGGGCGAAATCGATCCCTGACGTGACGCCGGCGCCGGTCACGACCGCGCCATCGACAACCACGCGCTCATCGACCGGCTCGACGCCGAACAGGCGCAACTGCTCCAGCGACAGCCAGTGCGAGGTGGCCCGGCGGCCCGCGAGCAGGCCGGCCGCCGCCAGCACCAGAGAGCCGGTGCAGACTGAGGTCACGTAGCGCGCGCCGACGGCCTGTCGGCGCAGGAAATCCAGCACCTCGCCATCCTCCATCAATGCCAGCTGGCCGGGTCCGCCCGGGACGAAGAGAATGTCGGCCGGTGGACACTGCGCGAGCGTGACGCTCGGCAGCAGCCGGAGCCCGCCGCTGTCGGTGACGGGATCGAGCGTCTTCCAGGCAAGGTGCCGCTGGAGCTCGGGAAACCGGGCGAAGACGTCGAACGGACCGGTCAGGTCGAGCTGCGTCAGTCCGGGATAGAGCAGCATGACGATGTTCATCGCGTATCCGGACTCCCTAGGATCGAGGGGGCATCCTGCACCGGTCGTCGCCTCTGGTGAAGGCGGAGTTTCGGCGCCATTGTGGTGCCAACGAATCCGGAACGAGGGCGAGGAAGCATCATGGCGACGATCAGCAGGGCAGGTCTGGCGGGTATCGCCCTCCTCATCGGCACGGCGGTGGCGGCGGGCCCGGCGCTGGCCCAGTCGCAGCCCTGCGGCAATAGCAGCGCCGGGTTCAACGAGTGGCTGGAGGGCTTCAAGCGGCAGGCGGTGGCGCAGGGCGTTTCCGCGCGTACCGTGGCGACGGCGCTGAACGGCATCACCTATGATGCGCAGGTCGTCGGCACCGATCGCGGCCAGAAGGTGTTCGGCCAGAGCTTCTTCGAGTTTTCCGACCGCATGGTCGCCAATTATCGCATCCAGCAGGGCCGGGCGCTGATCCAGAAGAATCAGGCGCTGTTCGACCGCATCGAGCAGCAATTCGGCGTGCCCGGCGCGGTGCTGGTGGCCTTCTGGGGGCTGGAAACGGATTTCGGCGCCTTCATGGGCGACAAGAACACGCTGCGCTCGGTGGCCTCGCTGGCCTGGGACTGCCGGCGGGCGGAGGTGTTCCGCACGCAGTTGCTCTCCGCGCTGAAGATCATCGATCGCGGCGACCTTACCCCCGCCACCATGCGCGGCCCGTGGGCCGGCGAACTCGGGCAGTTCCAGTTCCTGCCCGACCATTATTTCAACTATGGCGTCGATTTCGACGGCGACGGAAGGGTCGACCTGCTGCGTTCCACGCCGGACGCGCTGGCCTCGGCCGCCAACTACATCAAGGCGCTCGGCTGGCAGCGCGGGCAGCCCTGGCTGGAAGAGGTGCGCGTGCCGGCGAACCTGCCCTGGGACCAGGCGGATCTCTCCATCAAGCTGCCGCGCGCGCAATGGGCGCGATTCGGCGTGGTGCGCGCCAACGGGTCGGCGCTTCCGGCCGACAACCTCACCGCCTCGGTGCTGCTGCCAATGGGGCGCAACGGGCCCGCCTTCCTCGTCTATCCCAATTTCAACATCTTCACCGAGTGGAACAATTCGCTCACCTACGCGACCTCGGCGGCCTATCTCGCCGCGCGCGTGGCGGGGGCGGGGGCCTATAGTCGCGGGCAGGGCAAGGCGATCCCGGTGCTGTCGCAGGCGCAGGTGGTCGAGCTGCAGCGGCTGCTCAATGCGCGCGGGCATCATGTGGGCCGGGTCGACGGCATTGCCGGCGCTGCCACGCGGCAGGCGATCAAGGTCGAGCAGATGCGGCTCGGCCTGCCGGCGGATTCCTATCCCAGTCCGGAGCTTCTGGCCGCCCTGAAGGCGGGGCGCTGAGGGCGCGCCTCCAGCCCACCTTCCCCGGTTTCACCGCGGCCGGGGCGGGCGGTCAGGGGAGATAAGGCGGCTATAGAACCGGAATGCCGAGCTGCTTGGCCTTCACCTCGGGCTCGACATGGATGTTGACGAGCACGTCGGCGACTTCGGCTTCCAGCGCATCCTCGATCCGGTCGCAGATGGCGTGGGCCTCGCTCACCGCCATCTCGCCCGGCACGACGAGATGGAAGTCGACGAAGATCATGCGGCCTGCCTGCCTTGTGCGCAGGTCATGCGCCTCGATGGCGCCGGTCGCCTCGGCGGCGATGACGGTGCGGATGCGCCCGAGCGTGTCGGACGGCACGGCCTGGTCCATCAGCCCGCCGACGCTTTCCTTCAGCACCTTCCAGCCTGACCACAGGATGTTGACCGCCACCAGCCCGGCGAGGATGAGGTCGAGCTTCTCCCAGCCCGAGACCATGGCGAGGGCCACGCCGATCAGCACGCCGGCGGAGGAGACCACATCGGTGAGCAGATGCTGGGCATCGGCGATCAGTGCGGGCGAGCGCGTGCGCCGGCCGGTGCGGAACAGCACGACGCACCACGCCGCGTTGATGATGCCGGCGCCGGCATTGATCATCAGCCCGCGCGGCGAGGCATCGAAGGCATGGGCCTCGAACCAGTTGAGATAGACCTCGCGGAAGATCGAGATCGCCGCCACGACGATGAGCACGCCGACGATGACGGCCGAGAAATACTCGGCCTTGGCATAGCCATAAGGATGGTTCGCATCGGCCGGCTTGGCACTGACGCGCAGCGCCAGCACGGCGGCGACCGAGGTCGCGACATTGACGATGCTTTCCAGCGCGTCCGAATAGAGCGCGATGCTGCCGGTGAGCAGATAGGCCACATATTTCAGCCCCAGCACCACGAGGCTGACGCCGACACTGACTAATGCGATCCGTGAGGACAGTCCCATACGCGCCGCCGTGCTGTTTCCGGCGCCGCGCGCCCCTGCCGCGGAGCACTAGTGCCTCGGGCAGGGAAAATCAAGTAAGCTCAATAACTTGCAAGTTAGTCGCAGAAGCGTTCGCAAATGCACGCGCCAGTGGCGCACTGCGGACCCGCGTCAGGCATTGGCGGTGCGGGGCAGGATGGCGCCGCGGTGGCGGATGACACGCCCGGCCAGCGCATGGCCGGCCTGCGCCGCCTCCACCGGGGGGGCGCCCTGCAGCCGTGCGGCGAGATAGGCGGCATTGAAGCTGTCGCCTGCCGCCGTGGTATCGACGGGCTCCACCGGAGCGGGGATGGGCACCAGATGCGAGGCGCCCTCGGACAAGACCAGCGCCCCTTCCGCACCGTTCTTCACCACGATTTCCGGCACGCCGAACGTGGCGAGGCGCTCGGCGGTAGCGGCGGGCGAGCCGTCGCCCCACAGCACCGCTTCGTCCTCGAAGGTGGGCAGGGCGATGGAGCAGCGCTTGAGCGCCTGAGCATAGACCGTGCGGGCGCGGGCGACATCGCCGCCCCAGCCGCGGGGACGGAAATTGCCGTCGAACACGATGCGGCTGCCCCGTTCGCGCGCGAATTCCAGCGTCGCCAGCAGCCGGCCGAGGCCGATATTGGAATAGAGCGACAGCGTGATGCCCGAGAGATAGACCATGCTCGCCTCGATGACCTGCTCGGCGATCGTCTCCCAGCCCGTCAGTTCGAACAGTTCACGGGCCGGCGAGGTGTCGCGCCAATAGGTGAAGCTGCGCTCGCCACGCGAATCGGTATCGATGACATAGAGGCCCACGGTCCGGCCGGCGACGCGGGCGATGGTGCGCGTGTCGATGCCCTCGGCTTCCGCGGCGGCGCGGATCGCCTCGGAATAGGTATCGTCGCCGAGTGCGGTGGCATAGCCGACGGAGACCCCGGCTCGAGCGAGATAGACAGCGGTATTGAACGTGTCGCCACCATAGCCCGCGCCGTAGCGGCCATCGGCGCCACGCGCGAATTCCGCCATGACCTCGCCGATCGAGATGACCTTTGCCATGCCGCCTGCCCTCCGTTCGCGCTGCGATTCGGGCGGGAGGGTCACCCTATTTGCGCGCGAGGGCAAGTTTGGGTGGCGAATGTGGTGGGCCGGGCGCGTTCGATACGCGGCCCCGTGCAAGACATCCCCGCGCAAGACCGCCCCGGGCGCCGGCAGCCTTGCGCGGGTGCGCGGATCAGAGCTGGACGCCGCGCGTCAGCGCCCCGTCCACCACGAGGTTGGTGCCATAGACGAAGCTGGCCGCCGGGCTCGCCAGGAACACCGCCGCATTGGCGATTTCCTGCGGGGTCGCCATGCGGCCGGTGGGGTTCAGCGCCAGCGCCTGCTCAAACAGCGCGGGGTTGCCCTGCTCGATCTGGTCCCACACGCCGCCCTTGAAATAGGTGTTGCCGGGCGAGACGGTGTTGGCGCGGATCTTCTTGGGCGCGAGGGTGAAGGCGAGGCCCTGCGTGTAATGCACCAGCGCCGCCTTGAACACGCCATAGGGGCCGGCGGCGAAGTCGATCTCGCGGCCCGACACCGAGGAGATGGTGACGATCGCGGCGGCGCCGCTCTTCTCCAGATAGGGCAGGGCGGCGTCCACCAGCCGGACCGTGCCCATCAGATCGGTCTGGAAACCCTTGTTCCAGCTTTCCTCGTCATTGCCGATGGCCAGCGCGCTGACATTGGCGACCACGATGTCGAGCCCGCCGAACCGGGCGGAGGCCTTCTCGACGAAGGCGGCGAGTGCCGGCCCGTCGGCGACGTCGACGCCCGCCCCATAGGTTTCCACGCCTTTCTCGGCGAGCCGAGCGGCGGTGGCTTCCGCGTCTCCGGCGCTGCGGCTGCACAGGGCGACGTTGGCCCCTTCCGCTGCTAGCGTCTCGGCGATGGCGAGGCCGATGCCCTTGGTGCCGCCGGTGACGATGGCGCGCAGGCCTTTCAGTCCGAGGTCCATGTCTCGTCTTCCTCTATGGGGGATATTTCGCTGGCGAATGATTCCCCCAAGCGAGCGGGCGCGGCAAGTCACCCGTGGCGATTACAAGTCACCCGTGGCGATTATCGGCAGCGAACCGCCGCGCCGGACGCGGGCCGGGCGGTTTGACCGCGCGAGCGGACGCTCACGGCAGGATGATGCGCACCGAGCCGGGCGGCGTGTCGCTTGCCCGCGGTGCCTCGGCCGGCGCGGTGACGGGGAGCGCACCGCCGGAGGGGGGAGCCGGGGATGCGGCGCGCGCCGCCGCCGGTGTGGGCCGCACGGGCGCCGGCGGAGTGGCTGCGGCTGCCGGCGGGGTGGTGGGCGCGGGACTGTTTGCCGGCGGCTCCAGCCGGGGCACATCGGCGGGGAGCGGGTAGCGCCGCTCGATATCGGCGGCGCGCGTGTCGTTGAGGCTGGTGAGGCAGGTGATGCGCTGTTCGATCACCGCGGTGCCGCCGAGCCGGCCGCCCACCGTCTTCTCGCCCGCGCCACCCTCATAAGGGGCGATGCTCTGGCATTCGAAATTGCGCCAGTTCACGAACCGGCTCTGCGATTCATTGAACAGGGCGATCCAGCGCCTGCGCTGCGGCGGCTGCAACTCCTGCCGCGCCTCGATCCCGGCCAGAGCGGCGGCCACCGCCTGATCCAGACGCTGCTCGCCTGCCTTCTGAACCTGGTTCAGGCAATCGAGATAGATGCGCGCATCCTTGCCCTTCACGCATTCGCCCTCGGGCGCGGCGACGGCGGAATGCCCGGACAACGCCAGCATCATGACCAGCATCGCCGCGGCGATGCCGTGTCCGAACAGCAAGTGTCCGCAAAGCGGATGTCCGGAAGGGACATGCCCGGGAACAAGACGCTTGGCGGCACGGTGCATGGCACGACTCCGTCAGGCGATAGGGCGCTCATTGAGGAAGCGACCCATGCGTTCAAGGGCGCGGAGAATATTCTCGGCCGAGTTGGCGTAGGAGAGGCGGATATACCCTTCGCCGTGCACGCCGAAATCAGGACCACCAATGGTAGCAACGCCGGTCTCGTCAAGCAAGGCCGAGGCCAGCTTCTTGGCCGATTTCCAGCCCGTTCCCGCCACGTTGGGAAAGGCGTAGAAGGCGCCGCGCGGTGTAGCACAGGATATGCCGGGCAGCGCATTGAGCCCCTCGACCACGATCCGGCGTCGGCGCTCGAACTCGGCCAGCATCGCCCCGACGCAATCCTGTGGGCCGGTAAGCGCGGCGAGCGCGGCGAACTGCGCCGGCGCGTTGACGCAGGACCAGGCATTGACCGCCAGCTTGCGCATCGGATCGTAAAGCCCCTCCGGCCATAGCGACCAGCCGAGCCGCCAGCCGGTCATCGCATAGGTCTTCGACCAGCCGTTGAGCAGGATCAGCCGGTCGCGGATCTCGGGATAGGCCAGCAGCGTGGTGTGGGCCTCGCCGTCGAACAGGAACTGGTCGTAGATCTCGTCGGAGAGGATGACGACCTGCGGATGCTCTGCCAGCCCCGCCACCAGCTTGTCGATCTCGGCCTTGGGCGTGACGCCGCCGGTGGGGTTGGCGGGCGAGTTGAGGATGAGCAGCCGCGTAGCCGGGGTGATGAGGGACAGCGTCTCTTCCGCCGAGAAGGCGAAGCCGTTCGCCTCGCGGATCGGCACCGGCACCGGGGTGGCGCCGGTGAACTCGATCATCGAGCGGTAGATGGGAAAGCCGGGGTCGGGATAGAGGATTTCCGCCCCCGGCTCGCCCAGCATGAGGATGGCGCTGAACATCGTCACCTTGCCGCCCGGCACGATGACCACGCGGCCGGGATCGATCTCGACCGCGAAGCGGCGGTGGACGTCCGCCGCCACCGCCAGCCGCAGCGGCTCGATGCCGACGGAAGGGGTGTAGCCGTGATGGCCGTCGCGCAGCGCCTTTATCGCGGCCTCGACAATGTGCTCGGGCGTGGCGAAGTCCGGCTGGCCGATGCCCAGATTGATGATGTCGCGCCCCTGCGCCGCCAGCGCGGCGGCCCGCGCCAGCACGGCGAAGGCGTTTTCCTCGCCGATGCGGTTGAAGGCGGCGATCGGCTGGGGCCGGAAGCGGGCGGTTGGCGTCATCGGGTCCTCCGGATTGGCTCTGCGGCCGGATAGCGAGAAATCGCTTGTAGTTTGGGCCAAGCTGTCACACGGACAGCGTGGGTGTTCAAGGGCCGCGCGGAAGCCGTTTCGCGCTGCCGAAAAAGGGGAAAAGCCATGCCGCCGGTCGACACGCAAAATCCTCTCGGCGACGTGGTCGACGCGGCACCGGCCCAGCGGCCCACCCGCGTGACGATCTGCGGCTCGCATGTCGATCTCGTCCCGTTCGACGCGACCGCGCACGGCCCCGCGCTCTACGCGGCCGCGCACGGGGCGCAGAAAGAGGCGATCTGGGCCTATCTGCCCAACGGTCCCTATGAGGATCCTGCCGCCTTCGATGCCCATTACCAGGCGGCCGCGCTGCGCGATGATCCGCTGATGTTCGCGATCATCGATAAGGCGACCGGCGTCGCGGTGGGGCACGCGACCTATCTGCGGATCGACCCGGCCAACCGGACGATCGAGGTCGGGCACATCCTCTACACCCCGGCGCTGATGCGCACGCCGGGTGGCACCGAGGCGATGTACCTGATGGCGCGCCACGCCTTCGAGGATCTCGGCTACCGGCGCTACGAATGGAAGTGCAACGCGCTCAACGCCCCCTCGCGCCGGGCGGCCTTGCGCTATGGCTTCCGCTTCGAGGGACTTTTCCGCCACCACATGATCGTCAAGGGCCGCAACCGCGACACCGCGTGGTTCGCCATGCTGGAGGAGGAGTGGCCGCAGATCGCGGTGGCGTTCGAGAACTGGCTGGCGCCGGCGAATTTCGACGCCGAGGGGCGGCAGGTCGTGCCGCTCGGCCTTCTCAATGCCGAGCGGCTGGAGGTTGGCACGCGCACGCTGCGGCGGGCCAGCCTCGCGGACCGGGCAGCAGTCGAGGCGGTGCAGCAGGGGGCCTATGCGCGCAACCGCCTGCTGCTGGGCGTCGAGCCGGTGCCGCTGCTATGGGACTATGCCCGCGTCTTCCGCGAGCGCGAGGTGTGGGTGCTGGACAGTGCCTCCGGCGCGCCCGGCCTCGATGGAGTGCTGATCCTGCACAACCGGGCGGACGACCTCTTGACCGACAGCCTCGCCGTGGCACCGCAGGCGCAGGCCGGCGGGGTCGGCAACCTGCTGCTCGCGGCGGGAGAGGCACGCGCCCGCGCGCTCGGCCGGCGCATGGTGCGGCTCTATACCGGCGAGCCGCTTTCGGCCAACATTCACTGGTACCGGCGCAAGGGCTACTCGATCGAGCGTGTGGAACAACTGCCCGACCGCCGGCTGGTGCACCTGGCGAAGGCACTGGATTGAAGGCGCGGGACCGGCGTGCGGGGTCTGGCTCGCGGGGTCTGGCGAGCGGGATTTGGCGCAGGCCACAGGACGCGCCATGGAGGGCGCCTATCCTGCGTTTCTTGCGTGTGGCGGCAGATTGCTTACATTCTCGGTAAGCTCTCGGACTGGACGTGTGATGATGAATTATGTGGAGGCGGCCACCGCGCCGCTGCGCAAGACAGGCCATATCAAGCTGCACGGGCCCGAGGGCTTCGCCGGCATGCGCAAGGCTGGCCGGCTGACGGCCGAGGCGCTGGACCTGGTGCACGAAATGGTGCGGCCGGGCCTGTCGACCGAGGCGATCGACAACGCCGTGTTCGAGTTCGCCATGGATCATGGCGCGCTGCCAGCGACGCTGATGTATCGCGGCTATCGCAAGTCCACCTGCACTTCGATCAACCATGTCGTCTGCCACGGCATCCCCAACGACAAGCCGCTGCGCGAGGGCGACGTGGTCAATGTCGACGTGACGCTGATCGTCGATGGCTGGTACGGCGATTCGAGCCGCATGTTCCCGGTGGGCGAGATTCCCCGCCGCGCCGAGCGGCTGCTCGACGTGACCTACGAATCGCTGATGCGCGGCATTGCCGAAGTGAAGCCGGGGCATCATGTCGGCGATATCGGCGCGGCGATCCAGGAATTCGTCGAGCCGCTGCACATGAGCGTTGTGCGCGATTTCTGCGGCCATGGCGTCGGCCAGCTGTTCCACGACGAGCCGAACATCGTCCATGTCGGGCGGCGCGGCGAAGGCCCGGAACTGCTGCCGGGCATGATCTTCACCATCGAGCCGATGATCAATCTCGGCCGGCCGCATGTGAAGGTGCTTTCCGACGGCTGGACGGCGGTGACGCGCGACCGGTCGCTCTCGGCGCAGTTCGAGCATGCGGTGGGGGTGACGGAGACGGGTTGCGAGATCTTCACGCTGTCGCCCAAGGGCTATCACAAGCCGATCTTCGGACATCACGACTGAACGGTTTGGGGCCCGCATGGCGCGGAAAAAGGCAACGCCCGAGGGCTGCGCGGATCCGGAGGGCTGTCAATCCGATCCGCCTCCCGGCGTGACCGGCTTCAGCGAGACGACATCGCATTTTGTCGGCCACCGCGAACGGCTGCGCGACCGGTTCCGGCTGGGCGGGGCGGATGCGATGCCCGACTATGAACTGCTGGAGCTGGTGCTGTTCCGCGCCGTGCCGCGCGCGGATGTGAAGCCGCTTGCCAAGGCGCTGGTCGACCGCTTCGGCTCCTTCGCCGAGGTCATCACCGCCTCGCCCGGCCGGCTGCGCGAGGTGAAGGGCGTCGGCGACGCGATCATCACCGAGTTCAAGGTAATCGGCGCCGCGGTGGAACGGGTGACGCGGGAGCGGCTGCGCGCGCGCCCGGTGCTCTCCTCCTGGAGCGCGGTGATCGCCCATTGCCGGGCCTCGATGGCCTATGCCGAGCAGGAGCAGTTCCGCATCCTGTTCCTCGACAAGCGCAACCAGCTCATTCTCGACGAGGTTCAGCAGCGCGGTACGGTGGACCACACCCCGGTCTACCCGCGCGAGGTGGTGAAGCGGGCGCTGGAGGTGGCGGCGAGCGCTCTCATTCTCGTACACAACCACCCGAGCGGCGATCCCACCCCCTCCAATGCCGATATCCAGATGACCAAGACGATCATCGACGTGGCCAAGCCGCTCGGCATCGAGGTGCATGATCACATCATCGTGGGCAAGGACGGGCATGCCAGCCTCAAGGGGCTGCGGCTGATCTGAGGCCGAGGGCGGGGCCGAGCGCGGGCGACGGGGCGCGGATAGGATCCCATTGCCTCGCCGCACGCGGTGTGGGATGGCAGGGCCTGCCGGAGACCGCGCCGCGGGAATGCCGTGCGCCGAAGGTAAGCGCGTCCTCATGACTTCTTCCGTGGCCGATCGCGGCCCCGCACCGGCCATTCCGCTCTCCGCCTATATCCATCTTGTCATCATCTATGTGGTCTGGGGCGGCTCCTATCTCGCGGTGAAGGTCAGCCTGTCGGGGCCGGCGGCGATTACCGTGCTGCAGCTGCAGTCCGCGCGCCTGTGGTGCGCCTCGCTTCTGCTCGGCGCGGTCACGCTGGCGCGCTATGGCTGGCCGCCTTTGCCCAACCGCCGCGATCTCGCGCTGTGCACGGTGAGCGGCCTGTTCATGTGGATGGGCGGAAACGGGCTGGCGACGCTCGCCGCGCGCCACGCCTCCTCCAGCTTCATCGTCATGACGATGGGGGCCATCCCGCTCTGGGCCTGCCTGCTCGATCTTATCATCGGGCGGACGATTCCCTCGCTGCGGGTGGTGCTCGGCATCCTGCTCGGCCTTGCCGGCCTGTTCCTGGTCGTGTCGCCGGCGCTGCTCGAGACGCACCGCGCCATCATCGAGCCGGGCTATGCCGGTTTCACCATCCTGCTTGTGGTCGCGGCGGGCCTCAGCTGGTCGCTCGGCACCATCATCCAGCGCCCGCTGATGCAGCGGATCCGGCCGGACTGGGCAGCATCTTTCCAGATGTTCGTTGCCGCCATCGTGCTCAGTTCGCTGGCGCTGTACGAAGGCGCGCCGCTGCCGGTCGACCCGAGCCCCCGGCAATGGCTGGCCTTCGGCTTTCTCACCCTGTTTGCCTCGGTGATCGGGCTCAGCTCCTACCTCAAGGTGCTGACCAGTTTCAGCCCGGTGGTCGCCTCCACCTTCGCCTATGTGAACCCGATCGTCGGCGTGCTGCTCGGCTGGATGATTCTCGGTGAGGAACTCTCGGCCGTCTCGCTGGTGGGGCTGGCGGTGGTGCTCGCCAGCATTGCCATCGTGCTGCGGCGGCGCCACTGATCCGCCCCGCTGGAGGCGCGGTGCGGGGCTGATCAGGGGGCGCGGCTGAGCAGAAGCGGGCGGCTGTCCTCCGGCACCTTGGTCCAGGCGCCATCCTCGCTGGAAGCGAAGCGCACGCGGTCGCCACCGGCGGTCTCCAGCACGAGATCGCCGCCATCGAGCCGCCAGCGGTCCGGCAGGGTGCGCCCCAGCAGGGCCGCGCAGGCGGCATCGGGCGCGAGGCGGTACATGCCGGGCTTCACCGTCTCCTCCGCCAGCTGCACGCGGCAGGCCGGGGTGCCGTTGGCACCGGCCAGTTCCCACAGCCCGACCAGATCACCCGGCTGGGTGGCGGCGGAATCGGCAAGGCGCGGATTGACCAGGAAATAGACGCCGTCCCCCTCGCGCAGCGCTTCCCAATTGCCGCCGACGCCCTCGGTGAACTCGGCCACCAGCTGCCCGGCGCCGTTGAGGAGATGGATGGAATTGCCCGGTCCCGGCGACCAGCTGGCGATGTCGGCGCTGAACAGGATCGTGGCGGCGCAGGCCGGTCGGTCGAAATCGATGGCGAAGGCGGCCGCGCCCGCCCCGCTCGCGGCAGCGCCCCTGGGCGCTTCCTTTGCCCGCTTGACGGACAGGGTGAGCGGGCAGATGCGGTCGCCATCGGCATTGGTCAGCTGATAGACGTCCGCCAGCTGCGCGGCCGCCTCCGCCGGCGTGCCGCCTGCCGCGCCCTGCGCCCGTGCACTGGAGCCGAGCGTGGAGACCAGCAGGGCGGCGGCGAACAGCGCGGGGGCGATTTCCCCGAGCACGCGGGAGGAGAAGAGCGGGCCGTGGGTGTCCGGCATGGCGTGCCTCCTCAGCCGGGTACCGGTGTCTCTGGCACCGGCGTCAGCGGGCCACGCCCGTCGAACCAGGCGAGGAGATTGTCGACCACCAGCTGGCCCATGGCGTTGCGCGTCACATGGGTCGCGGAAGCGATGTGCGGCAGCAGCACGGCATTGTCCAGCGCGATCAGTTCGGCCGGCACGTTCGGCTCATGGGCGAACACGTCGAGCCCTGCGCCGGCAATGGTGCCGTCCTTCAGCGCGCGGACGAGCGCTTCCTCGTCCACCACCGAGCCGCGCGCGACATTGATGAGAATGCCGGTGGGGCCCAGCGCCGAGAGCACCTCGGCATTGATCAGGTGGTGGGTCTCGGGCCCGCCGGGAAGGATGGCGATGAGCACGTCGACATCCCGCGCCAGCGCGACGAGGTCGGGGTAATGGGGGTAGGGAAGCCCCTCCACCGGACGCCGGCTGTGATAGGCGAGGGGGCGCCCGAAGCCGGCAAGCCGCCGGGCAATGGCCTGGCCAATGCGCCCCATGCCAATGAGGCCGATGGAACGGTCACGCAGGGTCGGGCTCAGCGGAAACCCACCCTTCGGCCACAGCCCGGCGCGCAGATAGCGTTCCGCCTGGGGAATCCGCCGCACGGTCGCCAGAAGCAGGCCGATGGTGAGATCGGCCACTTCATCATCCAGCACACCGGGCGTGTTGGTGACGACGATGCCGCGGGCGGCGGCGGCGGCGACCTCCACCGAATCATAGCCCACGCCGAAATTGGCGACGATCTCCACCTTGGGCAGCCGGGCGAGCAGCGCCTGCGTCACCCTTCGGGCACCGCCGGCCGTCGAGCCGACGCCGGTGGCGATGGCGCGGATACGCCCGCCAGCCTCGGCGAGCTGCGCCTCCGCGTCCGGCGCATCGAGCCGGTGGACGATGAAATGCTGCGACAGCTGCGCCTCGATCATCGGCATCATCGGGCCGGTCTGCAGCAGTTCGGGACGGGCGGCATCGGCCATGGGACATGCTCCTGGGCGGCAGGGAGCGTATTCGTCATCAAAGCGCGCGCGGTTTCAAGCCCGCCGCCGCGCTGCCCCCCGCCTTCCTCTCAGGCGGTTTCGTCGACCGGCTCGGGCTCATCCTCGGCCTCGGTCTCGGCCTCGGGAGCGATGCCGAGCTGGCTCGTCAGGTTCTTCTCGATCTTGCGCAGCAGCTTGCGCAGGCGCTTGCGGTCCTTGCCGTCGAGCCCAGCGACGGTGACGTCTTCCAGCGAATCCCAGATGTCATCAATGGCGCCGGCGCGGGTGCGGCCTTCGTCGGTGAGGTGCACGCGTACCAGCCGGGCATCGCCATCCGAGGCACGCCGTTCCAGCAGTCCCTGAGCGGAGAGGCGGCCGACCGTCTTGGAGGCGGTGGGCGGGCGCACGCGCAGCGCGGCGGCCAGTTCGGTCATGGTCCGCCCGTCCGATTCGACGAGCAGTTTCAGCGCGGTCTCCTGGCCCGGAAACAGGCCGAGTTCCTGGAGCCGCCGCGCCGCTAGGGCGCGCTGCAGGCGAGCGGCATGGTGAAGCCGATGGCCGATGCTCTTCTCATAGCCGTCCTTCATGGGGGTACCCATCATGTGGCCGCAACGACAACTCGGTGCTGCAACTCAAGCGCGATGCCGTGACAGGAACATGGCTGTAATCCACTTCGCCGTCAAAGTGTTGGGAAATTGCTTCCCTTTAGGGACGCAGCGCGGCGAATTTCGCTTCCACCCGGGCGAGGAAGCCGGCGCGCTTGGCCTCGCTGGCCGAATCCATGCTGTGCAAGGCCAGCCACAGCTTGCGCGCCCGCGGATGAATGATGCCGCCCAGCCCTTCCAGCAGGATGCGCCGTCCGGGCTGGCCGACCCACATCCACCAATACCAGGGCGAGCCGAGCGTGGAGACGGCGGCGAGGACGCGGATATTGGTGAGCCGACGCTCCAGCGGCCGAAAAGGCTGCGGCATGCCGAAGGTCTCGAACGGCACCAGAACGCGGTCGAGCCAGCCTTTCAGCATAGCCGGCGGCCCATACCACCAGGTGGGCGCGACGAGGACCAGCGCTTCCGCCGCCTTCACCCGCGTCAGATGATCGGCGATGGCGCGCGTGTTCTCGCCGGGTGTGTGGTAGGCGATCCGCTCCTGGCGGCTCATCACCGCCTCGAAGCCGGATGCATAGAGGTCGATCAGGTCCACCTCGTGGCCCGCGCGCGCGAGGCCGCGGATCGCCGCGTCGCGCACCGCGGCGGTGAAGCTCTCCTCGACCGGATGGCAGTAGACCACCAGCACGCGCATCGCCGCTATTCCTCCCGCGCCTGCGCCGACAGGCCGGGAAAGAGATAGGTCCGCCCGGTGCTGAAGTCGAAGTCCGGATTCTCCCAGGCGATCATCTTGCCGGGGTTGAGCAGGCCGGCCGGGTCCGCCTCGCGCTTGAAGGCGAGTTGCACGGCGTCGGTCTGCTTCATGCCGCCTTCCTCCAGCGTGTAGCGGTGCGGGTTGAACACCGGAATGCCCAGCGCCTCGTGCCGCGCGATGATCGCCTCCAGCCGTGTCTCGTCGGTGAAACGCACCAGCGGCAGGCCGAAACAGGTGATCTTGCCGTCGAAGCGCACGAATTCGAGGTGAGCCGGCACCTCGTCGCCCAGTTCCTCGTGGATGCGGGCGACAAGCGCGAGCTGGTCGGGAAAGGGATAGAGCGTTTGCAGATAGGTAATGGCCGGATCGACCCGGAGCGCGCGTAGCGTCGTGTGGTTCCAGGCGAGTTCGTAGAGCGGAGGCAGGCCGCGGGCCTCTTCCGGGCCGGTGCGGTCGGAGTGGAACAGCACCCGTCCACCCCAGCGCGCGGTGAAGCTGTCGAAGGCGGCGCTGGCGATCGGCGCGATCATCGCCAGCACGACATGCTCGCCAGCCGGCAGGTAGGGGCGGTGGCGCAGGAAATAGTCCTGCGGGATGGGCGCGGATATCACCGACAGGAGCTTCTTGAGGATGGCGTCCTGTTCGCCCAGCGCATTGGCGAAGGCGGCGGCGCGCGTGAAATCGCCAAAGCCGATGATCGCCTCGATCCAGTCATAGGCCGGGGCGAGCGGCATCTCGACCTCAAGGATGATGCCGTTGGTGCCATAGGCGTGGGCGACCTTCTCCACCTCTTCGCCCGTCAGCTCCAGGATGCGCGGGGTCGCTTCCATGGTGACGATGCGCAGGCCGATGATGTTGCCGAGATCGCGCAGGCCGCCCCAGGTGATGGAGCCCACGCCGCCCGAGCCGCCGGCGATGAAGCCGCCGATCGAGGCGGTGCGGTAGGTGGAAGGGTGTAGCCGCAATTCCTGCCCCGAGGAGCGGCAGGCCGTGTCGATCTCGGCGATGATGGCGCCGGCCTGCGCCCGCACCCGGCCGGGCGCCACCTCCAGCACCTTGTCGAGGCCCGACATGTCCAGCACCAGCCCGCCGGCCAGCGGCATGGCCTGCCCGTAATTGCCGGTGCCGGCGCCGCGCGGCGTGACGGGAATGCCGAGCGCGAAGCAGGCCTCCAAGATGCGCAGCACCTCGCCTTCGCTCGACGGCGTGGCAATGAGCGCGCCGGCCACGCTGTCCAGCTGGCGCTTGAGCGTGGGCGAATACCAGAAGAAATCGCGGCTCTTCTGGCGCACCAGCGCCGGGTTGTCCTCCAGCGCGATGCCCGCCAACCGTGCCTTCAGCGCGGCGATGTCGTGAGCCATGTACAGCCTCGTTCTCAGCCTCGTTCTCAGGCTCTTGCGCCTTTCGGCGCCATCAGGTCGTCGAGTTCGCCATAATCGGGCAGCGTGCGGTCGATCGCCTTGCCCTCGCGCAACACGATACGGTCGCCCTGCGGGCGGGCGAGCAGCTCGTTGAGGCTGCGCGCCGTGAACAGGATGAGGTCCGCCCGCGCGCCGATGGCGAGCGTGCCGGCCGCCACGCCCATATGGCGCGCTGGCGTGCGGGCGATGATCGCGGGCCAGTCGCCGAACGGGTGGTCGAGATGGGCGATGCGGCTGGCCTCACGCCAGACTTCGACAAGGTCGAGGTCGCCATAGGCATAGAAGGGATCGCGGGTATTGTCGCTTCCCACCATCACCTCAATGCCGCGTGCCGCCATCTCGTGCAGCAGGGTGATGCCGCGCCAGCGCGGGGTGCGCGCCTCGATGCGGTCCTGCAGATAGAGATTGCACAGCGGCAGCGCGACCACGGCGATGCCGGCCTGTGCCACGAGGTCGAGCGTGCGGTCGATTTCCGCATCGTCCTTCAGCGCCAGCGCGCAGCAATGGCCGGCGAGGATGGGCCCCTCGAAGCGGCGGCGGCGCGCGATGGCGGCGATGTCGTGCAGCGCGCGGGCCTCGCTGTCGCGCTCGTCAACATGCAGGTCGAGCGCGAGGCCGAAGCGCTCGGCCGCGTCGAACAGGCGCTCCAGCCCGGCGTCGAGATGGGGCGTGACATAGGTATAGGTGCCGAGCCGGCCGCCATGCTCGCGCACCAGCGCGATCAGCCGGTCCGTCGCCGCCTCGTCCAGCATGCGTTCGATCGGCATCAGCCCCACCGCCTGCAGATCGATGCGCCCGGCCCATTGGTCGCGCATCTGCGCAAACACACGCCACGCCGCCTCGGCCGGTTCCCCATCGGAATCGAGATGGGTGCGGATGGCCACCGTGCCGTGCGCATAGGCGCAGCGCAGCGCGAAATCGAAGCGGCGGGCGATATCCTGTTCGTTCCAGTTCGTCCGGTCGGCCAGCACGGCGCGCACGGCACCCTCGAACGAGCCGTCCGGATTGGGCGCGCGCGGCCAGATGAAGCCCTTGTCGAGATGGGTGTGGATGTCGATGAGCCCCGGCAGTGCGAGGCGCCCGGCGAGGGGCAGGCGCGGCAAGCCGTCCGGTGCGCCGCCGGGGCGCGCGAGCGCGGCGATCCGGCCGTCCGTGATGGCGATGTCGAGCGCCACGAGGCCCTCGGCATCGGCCGGGCCGAAAGGCGGTGCCAGCAGGCCGGCGGGGACGCGCGCATCGGCGAGCACATAAGAGGCGGGCAGATGGGCGGCAGGCCACGGATCGGGCGCAGGGGTCATCGGTTCATGCCCCGCCCAGCTCGCTCTCGTGCCAGCGCCGCAGCGCGAGCCAGGAGACGAGGCTCAGCACGCCATAGATCAGGATGCCGGCGAAGGAGATCAGCAGCAGGCTGGCGAACAGGCGCGGGATATTGAGCCGGTAGGCGGATTCGACGATGCGGAACGCGAGACCCGAGCCCTGTCCGGCCGAGCCCGCCGCAATCTCGCCGACCACCGCGCCGATCAGGGCCAGCCCGCCGGCAATGCGCAGGCCGCCGAGGAAATAGGGCAGGGCGCTGGGTAGCTTCAGCTGCACCAGCGTCTGCCAGCCCGAGGCGCCGGACAGGCGAAACAGGTCGCGCAGGTTCGGATCGATCGATTTCAGCCCCAGCGTGGTGTTAGCCAGCACGGGGAAGAAGGCGACGATCCACGCGCAGACCAGCACCGCCGTATCGGTGGAGAGGTAGATCAGCATCAAGGGTGCGATGGCGATGATCGGCGTCACCTGCAGGATCACCGCGATGGGAAACAGCGAGAACTCGATGATGCGCGCCGAGGCGAAGACCAGCGCCAGTCCCACGCCGCCAAGGACCGCGAAGGCCAGCGCCATGACCGTGGTGTTAAGCGTCACCAGCAGGGACTGGAACAGCACGGCGCGGTCCTTCACCAGCGTCTGCGCCACCAATACCGGGCTCGGCAGGATATAGGGCGGCAGCTGGTTGAGGCGCACCACAAGTTCCCAGGCGATCACCACGAGCGCCAGCACGGCGGCGGGCAGCAGCCAGCGGAAGGGGGAGCGTTCCATAGCCGTGCTCCTCATGCCCGCGCCCTTCAGCCCGCGCCCGCATCCATCGCGCGGGCGAGCGCGGTGGATGTCTGGCGGCACAGGCCGGCATATTCCGGCGAGGTGCGGAAGGCATCGTCGCGCGGCTGCGCCGGGTCGATCGACACTTCCGCGAAGACCCGGCCCGGACGGGCGCGGAAGACGAGGATGCGCGAGGACAGGAACACCGATTCGAACACCGAATGGGTGACGAACACGATGGTGCAGCCCAGCTGACGCCATAGCTGCAACAGGTCGTTGTTCAGCTTGAAGCGGGTGATCTCGTCGAGCGCGGCGAAAGGCTCGTCCATCAGCAGCAGGCGCGGTTTGGTGACGAGCGCGCGGGCGATGGAGACGCGCATCTTCATGCCGCCGGAGAGCTCGCGCGGATAGGCCTCGCGGAAGGCGGACAGCCCGACCATCTCCAGCGCCTCGAGGATGGCGGGCTCGGCCTCGCGGCGGGAGACGCCGGAAAGGCGCAGCGGCAGATGGACATTGGCGAACACGTTCGCCCAGGGCATCAGCGTCGGTTCCTGGAACACGAAGCTGATGGCGCCCGCGCCGCTCGCCCCCGCGCCACCCGCGCGCCGGGGCGCATCCGCGCCGTTCCAGTCGATGCGCCCGGCGGTGGGCTCGGACAGGCCGGCAATGAGCCGCAGCGCGGTCGACTTGCCGCAGCCGGAGGGGCCCAGCAGCGAGAGGAACTCGCCCTGGCGCACCTCCATGTCGAGCCCGTCAAGCGCGGTGACGGCATTGGCGAAGCGCTTGCCGACCCCGCGCAGGGCAAGGAGGGGGGCGCCTGTGGTGGAAAGGATCTCGTCGGCAGGCGGTGTCATTCTACGTGTCATTCCGGCCGAAGAGCCAGGATCGCTCTCCACCTGCGAGCCAACCCGGATCGGCGGTGCGGCCGTCCGGGATAACGCAACATGGGTATGCCCGAGGCCGCCGTCTGCGGCTTCGCCCTCGTCACAGCCGGCTATTTCGCCAGTTCCTTG
This sequence comes from Ancylobacter tetraedralis, assembly GCF_014195655.1. Classification (GTDB taxonomy): domain Bacteria; phylum Pseudomonadota; class Alphaproteobacteria; order Rhizobiales; family Xanthobacteraceae; genus Ancylobacter; species Ancylobacter tetraedralis. The sequence continues at coordinate 189,019 of NZ_JACICD010000005.1, read as the reverse complement.
CCGACGCCCTTGTCGACGAATTGCAGCGTATAGGACTTGGTGTAGTCAATGGTCGGGTCGACTACCTTGGCGCGCGCCATCTTGTCGAAGAAGCTCTTGATCTTGGCATCCGTCATGGCGCCGATGCCGAGCGTCTTGGCCTCGCCGGAATCGACGATGCCGAATTCCTTCAGCTTGTCGATCGAGAAGGCGATCATCTCATCCGTCATTTCCGGATTGTCGCGCTTGATCAGATCGTTGGCCTTGGTGTTGTCGCCGTAGAGATAATTGTACCAGCCGATGATCGAGGCATCGACGAAGCGCTGCACGAGGTCGGGATTGCGCTTCACCAGTTCGGTGCGGGTCTCGATCGTGGTGGAATAGGTGTCGAAGCCCTGATCGGCGAGCAGGAAGAGCTTGGGCTTGAAGCCGCCCTGCTTCTCCACCGCATAGGGCTCGGAGGTGATGTAGCCCTGCATGGCGCTGTTCTTGTCCGCGAGGAACGGCGCCGCGTTGAACGTGTAGGGCTTCACCTGATTTTCGCTGAAGCCGAAATCGGCGACCAGCCACTGGTAGTAGCTCGCCAGCCCTTCCTTGGAGATGAACAGGGTCCGGGTCTTCAGATCCTCGAAGGTCGCCACATCCGGGTGGGCGATCAGCACCTGCGGGTCTTTCTGGAACATCGCCGCGACGATGATCGTGGGAATGCCTTCCACCACGGAGGAGAAGGCCTGCAGCATGTTGGCGCCCATGTAGAAATCGATCTTGCCGACGGGCAGCAGCAGGCGGTTATTGGCCTGCGGGCCGCCGGGCACGATGGTCACGTCGAGCCCGTATTTCGCATAGGTGCCGTCCACCACCGCCTGGTAGAAGCCGCCATGCTCGGCCTGGGCGACCCAGTTGGTGCCGAAGGTGACCTTGTCCACTGCTTTGGCCTCTGGTGTGAAACCGAGAGCCGTGAGGGCGAGGACCGCCAGGGCGGGCAGGCAGGAGCGCAGGCAGGGAAGGCGAAGGCGCATCGATGTCTCCATCGCGGGACGATGAACGGTGTGCGAGATTGCCGGCATGATAGGCGAGCTTAATCTCGATGCACATATGTGCTGACGTTTCCTACGCAGATTCCCCCAGTCTGGATCTTCGCCATGCTCCGTCATTTACTGCCCGTCGCGATCCGGCGACCCTTCGCCCGCTACAGCCACGCCGTCGAGGTGCCGGCCGGCGCGCGGCTGCTGCTGGTTTCCGGCCAGCTTGGAATCTCCGCGCAGGACGACATTCCCGAAAGCGCGGAGGCGCAGGCCGATCTGTGCTTCGCCGCCCTCGCGGCCTGCCTGGCCGAGGCCGACATGGGCGTGGCCGACATCGTGCGGCTGAACGCCTATGTCACGGACCGTGCCCATATGGCCGGCTACATGGCGGCGCGCGACCGCTTCATCGCCGATCCGCCGCCGGCCTCCACGCTGATGATCGTCTCCGGCTTCACCCGTCCCGAGTTCAAGGTGGAGGTCGAGGCGCTGGCGGCGCGGCGCGATTGAGCCTAAAAGCCCGACTTTCCCGCCCCGGAGCCTCACCATGCCGCCCAAACGCTTCTGGACCGAACTGAGCTGGACCGATTTCGCCGCGGGCGATGTCGGAAACTGGATCGCCGTGCTGCCGGTGGCGGCGGTGGAGCAGCACGGGCCGCATCTGCCGGTCGGCGTCGACAGCTTCATCGCCGAGGGCTACCTGAAGGAGGTCGCCCGGCTGCTGCCGGCCGAGACGCCGGCGGTGTTCCTGCCCGTGCAGTCGATCGGCAAGTCCAACGAGCACATCGACTTTCCGGGCACGCTGACGCTCTCTGCCGAAACGGTGATCCGCGCCTGGACCGAGATCGGCGAGAGCGTGCACCGGGCGGGGGTGCGCAAGCTTGTCGTCGTCAATTCTCACGGCGGCAACGTGCCGATTCTCGACATCGTGGCGCGCGACCTGCGGGCGCGGCTCGGCATGCTCGTCGTGACCATCTCCTGGCACCGCTTCGGCTATCCCGAGGGGCTGTTCACCGCGCAGGAGCGCCAGCACGGCATTCATGCCGCCGGGGTCGAGACCTCGCTCATGCTGGCCTTCCGCCCCGACACGGTGAAGGAGAGCGAGGTGCGCGACTTCGCCCCCGTCACCCTCGCCATGGAGCAGGAATTCTCCTTCCTGCGCGCCGGCACGCCGGCCGGCTTCGGCTGGATGGCGCAGGATATCCAGGAAAGCGGGGCGATGGGCGACGCCACGCAGGCGAGCCTCGAGAAGGGGGAGGCCTGCGCGCTCTATGGCGCGCGCGCCTTCGTCGAGCTGCTCGCCGATGTCCACCGCTTCGACCTCAAGCGCCTCGCGGAAGGGCCGCTCGGCGGCGGCGCGGCGTGATGGAGGAGGCGATCGCCACACCGGCCTTCCACGACCTTCGCCTTGATCTTGACGCGGCGCGCGCCCATGCGGCGCGGGCGCTCGTCCATTTCGGCACGGGTCCCGAGAATGCGCGCCGGACCGCCGAGGCGCTGGTCGCGGCGGAGGCCGACGGGCTCGGCACGCATGGCCTCGCACGGCTGCCGAGCTATGGCGCCATGGTCGCGTCCGGCAAGATCGACGGCCATGCCGTGCCCGAGTTGCGGCGCGTCGCGCCGTCGGTGATCGCGGTGGATGCCGGCAACGGCTTCGCCTATCCCGCCATCGAGCTGGGCCTGCCGCTGCTGGCGACGGTGGCGCGCGAGACCGGCATCGCCATGATGGCGATCCGCCGCTCCAGCCATTTCGGTGTGGCCGGCCAGCCGGTGGAAAAGCTGGCGGGCGAGGGGCTGGTGGGGCTCGCCTTCTCGAATGCCGCCGCCTCCATCGCGCCCTGGGGCGGCAAGCGCGCGGTGTTCGGCACCAACCCGATCGCCTTCGCGACGCCGCTGAAGGGGCGCCCGCCGGCGCTGGTCGACCTGTCGGTGGCGAAAGTGGCGCGCGGCAACCTGCTGGCGGCCGTGCAGCGGGGCGATACCAGCATTCCCGAGGGCTGGGCGCTCGATCCCGACGGCAATCCGACCACCGACGCCAAGGCGGGGCTTGCCGGCACCATGGTGCCGATGGGCGAGGCCAAGGGCACGGCGCTGGCCTTTATCATCGAGGTGATGGCGGCGGCGCTGACCGCCTCCACCTTCGCCTTCGACGCGCCGAGCTTCTTCGACGGCAAGGGCCCCCCGGCGGCGGTCGGCCATGTCGTCATCGCCATCGATCCCGGTGTCGTCGCGGGCGACGCTTATCTCGATCATCTGGAACGGCTGGCGCACGCCATCGAGCAGGAGCCGGGCGCGCGCCTGCCGGGCAAGCGCCGGCTGGTCAACCGCGCGCGCGCGGCGCGCGAGGGCGTGGTGCTCGCCGCCAGCCTGCAGAAGGTGCTGGCCGGGATGGGCTTTCCCGGCTGAGAGGGTTCAGGCCGGCATCGTCGACCAGTCCGGCGCCCAGCCGCCCTCGACCTTGCGGAACAGAGGGCAACGGATCGGCGCCCGCACGAGGCCCGGCCAGGCGGGATCGATGGCACCGAGCGTCTTCTGCCAGACATTGGTCTCCTGGATGGCGGTGGCGACGCCGACCACATTGGCGCCGATCCGCTTCATCAGCTCCAGTTCGGCCGAGACCGTGCCGCCGGTGGAGATGACGTCCTCGACCAGCAGCACGCGCCGGTTCTCCAGCCGCTCCAGCAGGCGCGGATCGATGAACACGGTTTTCGGCTTGAGCGGGCTGGTGATGGAGATGACGGGAATGGACAGTTCGTCCTCAAACCAGAACTTGCGCGAATAGCTCAGCGGCACGTAGTGCGGATGGCCGAGCTTCTTCGCCACCGAGGCGGCGAGCACCATGCCCAGCGTCGGCATGCCGACCACCACCTCGGGCTCAAGCTCGCGCACCACCTCGACCATGGCCGAGGACAGCCGGTCTTCCAGCGCGAACGAGTTTTCGGTGATGCAGAGATAGGCGATCGCCGTGTCGAAATCGGGCGGCAGGGCGAGAAAGGGCAGGTCCGCCCAGTCGCCGTCCGGCAGTTTCACGGGGTAGCTGTCCGTGTAGGGCGGCTCGCCCGGGCTCGAAAGTTCGGCGGCAGGGATGAGGCGGTCGCGATAGCAACCGCGATCGGTGAAATTGAGCGGCATGGGAACTCCGGAACGCGATACGCGCGGTCCGCAGCAAGCGCGATGCCAAGAAGCCGTCCGCGCGGCGCGGACGGCTTCTGAACTTTGGTCGTGTGACAGCCGATAAACGGCCGCGCCTCACTTCTTCGCGGCTTCGATCCCGCGCACGATGACCTCGCCCGCCCCGGCGGCGTCCTTCCAGCCGGCGATGGTGACGGTCTTGCCCTTCTCCAGATCCTTGTAGTGGGTGAAGAAATGGGCGACCTGGTCGACAATGATCGGCGGCAGGTCCGTATAGTTGGTCACGCCCGCATGGTAGGGGTAGACCGAGTTGACCGGCACGGCGAGGATCTTCTCGTCGCCGCCCTTCTCGTCGGTCATCATCAGCACGCCTACCGGGCGGGCGGCGATGACGCAGCCGGCCAGCAGCGGGATCGGCGAGATGACGATCACGTCGAGCGGATCGCCGTCATCGCCGAGCGTCTGCGGGATGAAGCCGTAATTGCCGGGGTAGAACATCGGCGTGTGCAGGAAACGGTCGACGAAGAGCGCGCCGGATTCCTTGTCGAACTCATATTTCACCGGCGCGCCGCCGGCCGGAATTTCGATGATGACGTTGATTTCGTCAGGCGGATTCGATCCGGCCGAAATGCGGGAAATGTCCATGAACGGGCTCCAGAACGAACAGGCCGGCGTCGCCGGCGAGCAAGGCGCCTTCTCATAAGGCGCGGCGGGCGCGCCGTCGAGACAGGCCGCCCCATCAATTCGACCGACGCGCTGTCGCAGACGGCGCCCCTGCGCGCCAGGGCGGCAATCGGGTAGGGAGCGCGGGCGGGGAGGTATCGGCCCGATATAATGTATCGTGAACGGGTGGACGCTGCCGTCCGATATGTTGTATCACTCCGACCCACGGAGTTTACCAATGCCTGCTTCGCCTGCCCCCACCGCGCCGCCCCTGCTCGATCCCGCCACGCGGCGTGACCCGGGCGACGGGCATGTCCACGCCAAGGGGCGCGATCACGATCATGACCATTCCCACGATCACGATCATGGCGGCGAGGGCGCCACCGTGCCCGTTCCCGCGCATCGCCCGGGAGCGGCGCATGCGCATTCCCCGTCGCATCGCCATTCGCACGGGCCCGGGCGGCGTCATCCGCCGGCGCGGCCGGGTTTCTCGCTGCTGCGCCTTTCCGCCATGCAGCGCCTCGCCATCGCGCTGCCGCTGGCCGCGCTGATCTGGGCGCTCGCGCTGGTGGTGCTGGCCGCCGGCGGCGCGTGAGGGGGCGATGATGGAAAGCAAGGCAGCGAAAGCGGGAGGCAAATCCATGGGCAACGTGCTGGCCTTCCGCGATCTGACCCTTGGCTATGACCGCCACCCGGCGGTGCATCACCTTGACGGCGTGGTGCCCGAGGGTGCGCTGCTCGCCGTGTGCGGGCCGAACGGGGCGGGAAAGTCGACCCTGCTCAAGGGCATTGTCGGCATTCTCCCCGCGCTTGCCGGCCGGATCGAGTGCCGGGTGCCGGAGCGCGAGGTTGCCTATCTGCCGCAGGCGGCGGAGATCGACCGCACCTTTCCCATCGAGGTGTTCGACCTGGTCTCGACCGGCCTGTGGCGACGCACCGGGCTGTTTGGCGGCATCGGCAAGGCCGACCGCGCCCGCGTCGAGGCGGCGATCGCCGCGGTGGGGCTGGAGGGCTTCGAGGCCCGGCCGATCGGCACGCTCTCGGGCGGGCAGATGCAGCGCACGCTGTTCGCCCGGCTGCTGCTGCAGGATGCCCGGCTGATCCTGCTCGACGAGCCGTTCACCGCGCTCGATGCCGGCACCACGGCCGATCTCATCGCGCTCATCGAGCGCTGGAACGGGGAGGGGCGCACCGTGCTCGCCGTGCTGCACGACATGGAACTGGTGCGCGATCATTTTCCGCAGACGCTGCTGTTGGCGCGCGAGACGGTGGGCTGGGGGGAGACCCGCGAGGTGCTCACCCCCGCCAATCTCATCGAGGCCCGCCGCATGTGCGAGGCGTGGGACGATGGGGCACCGGCCTGCGCGCCCGGTTCGCCCGTAGCGGAGCGGGCGGCATGATCTACTCTCTCCTCATCGCCCCCTTCGCCGAGTTCGATTTCATGCGCCGGGCGCTGGTCGGCGTGCTGGCGCTCGGCCTCGGCGCCGGGCCGGTCGGCGTGCTGATGATGCTGCGGCGCATGAGTCTCGCCGGCGACGCCATGGCGCATGCCATCCTGCCGGGTGCGGCGGTCGGCTTCCTCGCCGCCGGGCTGAACCTGTTCGCCATGACCATCGGCGGGCTGGTTGCCGGCTTCGCGGTGGCGCTGGGCGCCGGGGCGGTGGCGCGGGCCACGCAGATGAAGGAGGACGCGGCGCTGGCCGCCTTCTATCTCGTCTCGCTGGCGCTCGGCGTGCTCCTCGTCTCGCTGCGCGGCTCCAATGTCGACCTGCTGCACGTGCTGTTCGGCACCGTGCTGGCGCTGGACGACGCGACGCTGCTGCTCATCACCGCCATTTCCAGCTTCACGCTCGTCGTGCTCGCCGTGCTGTGGCGGCCGCTGGTGCTGGAAAGCGTCGATCCCGGCTTCCTGCGCTCGGTCAGCCGGGCGGGGGCGCCGACCCATCTCGCCTTCCTCGCGCTGGTGGTGCTCAATCTGGTTGGCGGCTTCCATGCGCTCGGCACGCTTCTGGCGGTCGGCATGATGATGCTGCCGGCCGCGAGCGCGCGGTTCTGGACCCGCGAGCTGACCGTGATGGTCGGCTGCTCGGTGCTGATCGCCTGCGCCTCCGGCGTGATCGGCTTGCTGGTTTCCTATCATTGGGGCGTGCCCTCCGGGCCCGCCATCATCCTCGTGGCCGGTGGCGCCTATGCGCTGTCGGTCCTGTTCGGCCCGGTGGGCGGGCTCCTTCCCCGCCTCGCGCCGCGCCGTCATCTCGAAGCCTGAACTCGGAGAGTGAAGCTCATGCGTTCCGTCCGCATCTCCCGGCGCCGCGCCCTTCTGGCCGGCCTTGGCGCAACTCTGGCCGCCGGCCTCCCGCTGGCCACCCCCGCGCTCGCGCAGGATGCCGCGTCCCATCCCCTGCCGGTTGTCGCCACGTTCTCGATCCTCGGCGACATCGTGAAGAATGTCGGCGGCGACCGCATCTCGGTGGTCACGCTGGTCGGCCCCAACGGCGACACACATGTCTACCAGCCTACCCCTCAGGCCGCGAAGGAGGTGGCGCAGGCCGCCGTCGTGTTCGAGAACGGGCTCGGGCTGGAGGGCTGGATGGATCGTCTGGTCAAGGCGTCGGGCACCAAGGCGGAACTCGTGGCCGTCACGCAGGGCGTGACGCCGCGCTACCGCACAGCCAGCGAGCCGCAGGACGATGACGAGGAGGAGGGGCATGACGCGGCCGGGCAGGACCATGCCGAAGCCGCTCCCGCCGACGCGCACAAGGGCCACGACCACGGCCCGCTCGACCCGCATGCCTGGCAGAACGTGGCCAATGTGGAGATCTACGCGGCCAATATCCGCGACGCGCTGATCAAGGCCGATCCGGCCGGCGCGGAGGCTTACAAGGCACAGGCGGCCGCCTATATCGAGAAGCTCAAGGCGCTGGACGCGCAGGTGCGCACCGCCATGGCCGGCATTCCCGTCAAGCAGCGCCGCATCATCACCTCGCATGACGCGTTCGGCTATTTCGGCGATGCCTATGGGCTGAAGCTGCTGGCGCCGCAGGGCGTCTCGACCGAGGCGGAGGCCTCCGCCAAGGATGTCGGCCGCATCATCCGGCAGATCAAGTCGCAGAAGATTCCCGCCGTGTTCCTGGAGAACATCGCCGATCCGCGGCTGGCCCAGCGTATCGCCAAGGAATCGGGCGCGCGCGTCGGCGGCGAGCTTTATTCCGATGCGCTCTCCGATGACAAAGGCCCGGCGAGCACCTACATCGACATGATACAGAGTAACGTCCGCGAGCTTTCCTCGGCGCTGTCGAGCTGAGGGCGGCGATCGCTTCCTCTCGCTGAGGGGGAGAGGGTTGGGGTGAGGGGGGCTGGCGTCCAGCGCTGGTTCCCCTCACCGATCCGCCTCGCGGGCGGCCTTTCCCCGACGGGGCGAGGGAAGACAAGGATTGGAGCGACCCAGATGCCCGAGACCAAGCCGAACGAGACGCAGCCCGCCAAGATTCCCGTCACCGTGCTGACCGGCTATCTCGGAGCCGGCAAGACCACGCTGCTCAACCGAATCCTCTCCGAGCCGCACGGCAAGAAATTCGCCGTCGTCGTCAACGAGTTCGGCGAGATCGGCATCGATAACGACCTCGTCGTCGGCGCCGACGAGGAAGTGTTCGAGATGAATAACGGCTGCATCTGCTGCACCGTGCGCGGCGACCTGATCCGCATCATCGACGGCCTGCTGCGCCGCAAGGGCGATTTCGACGGCATCATCGTCGAGACCACCGGCCTTGCCGACCCGGCCCCGGTGGCGCAGACCTTCTTCGTCGACGAGACGGTGGGCGCCAAGACGACGCTCGATGCCGTCGTCACCGTGGCCGACGCCAAGTGGCTGAAGGACCGGCTGAAGGACGCGCCCGAGGCGAAGAACCAGATCGCCTTCGCCGATGTCATCCTGCTCAACAAGACGGACCTCGTCTCGGAGACCGAGCTGAAGGACGTCGAGATGCGCATCCGCGCCATCAACCCCTTCGCGCGCGTCCACCGCACCCTCAAGTCGGATATCGCCATCGACAAGGTGCTGGGGCAGGGGGCGTTCGACCTCGACCGCATCCAGGCGCTCGACCCGGATTTCCTCGAAGGCGGCCACAAGCATTTCCACGACGAGGACATGAAGTCGGTGTCCTTCTCCACCGACAAGCCGCTCGACCCCGACAAGTTCTTCCCATGGATCCAGGAACTGACCCAGACGGAAGGGCCGAACATCCTGCGCTCGAAGGGAATCCTCGCCTTCAAGGACGACCCGGACCGCTTCGTGTTCCAGGGCGTCCACATGATCCTCGACGGCGATCACCAGCGCCCCTGGCGCGCCGACGAGGCGAAGGTGAGCCGCATCGTGTTCATCGGCCGCCAGCTCGGCACGATGAAGCTGGAGCAGGGCTTCCTCGCCTGCGTGGCGTGAGGCATTCCGCCGGCGGCGCCCTCCCTTTGCCGGGGCGGGTGCTGCCGAGCGTTCAGAGTTGCTTCTCGAAGAACACGTCGGGATAGGGATCGTCGTTGAAGCGCTCGATCTCTCTCCAGCCGGTCTTGCGATAAAGCTGCACCGCTTCCGGCAGGGCGCTGCTGGTATCGAGGCGCAGGACGCGGATCGACAGCGCGCGCGCGGCGGTCTCGGCGGCCGTCATCAACTGCCGGGAAATGCCGAGCCCGCGCGCCGAGGGCGCCACCCACAGGCGCTTGATTTCGGCGCTCTCGCCGCCCGTTCCCTTCACGCCGACGCAGCCGAGAGGCAGCCCGTCCGACAGGGCGACGATGAACGCGCCGCGCGGGCGGATCATGTCGAGGGCGTCCGGATCGCGGGACCGCGCGACGTCGAACCCCCTTTCGAAACGCCGCGCCAGCTCGGCATAATACTGGCCGAGGCAATCGCGGGCGGTCTCGCTGCGCGGGTCGATCTCATTGAGCGACAGCCGATCGCGCCCGAGCGCCGAGGCGATGAGGTCCATCGCGGCCAGCAGCGCCTCGCGATGGGGATAGCGGGCGAGAATCGCGGCGGCCTGGGCCTCGGAAAGCTCCTCATAGGCGCGGAATTCGCGCTCCCCTTCCTCGGTGAGCGTCGCCACGCGCCGGCGACCGTCGTCGGGGTGGGCGTGCGTGCGAACGAGGCCCTCTTCCTCCAGCCCCCGCAGCAGCCGGCTCATCAGCCCGGAATCCAGCCCGAGATCCTCGCGCAGGCTCCCCACCTCGGATCGACCCCTGCCGATGGCGTTGATCACCCGGGCGGCGCCGAGTGGCCGGCCGCGGCCAAGGAACGAGGTGTCGAGCGCGCCGACCTCGCGGGTGACGGCGCGGCTGAAGCGGCGAAAGCGGGCGGTGGCGGCGATTGGCATGATGTCTGACTTAAGTCAGATAAATATCTCTGTCAAACCGTCCCTCTCGCCATCCGGGGGGACCGTCGGTGCGGCGGGTCGTGACGCGGCGCGCGAATTCGGTTACGCCCTGATCCATCCTCGCAGAAAGCCGGTAGTGCCATGGCCGCCCTGTCCTCCACGCCCTCCTCGATCACCTCCAAGCTGCGCCCGCTCGATCTCGGGTCCGGCGTGGTCGGTGTCCGCTTTCTCGGCGCCACCGCCGCCTTCGCGCTGGGCGAGGGCGACGTGGTGCTGGCCGGCAATGAGGAGACGCGCGTCGGCGCGCACAAGGGCGCCATCCTCTCCCTCGCCGGCGACGGCAAGCGTCTGGTGACGGGCGGCGATGACGGGCGTGTGGTGGCGACGCGGCTGGATGGGTCGAGCGAGGCGCTGTTCGAGCAGAAGGGCCGCTGGATCGACCATGTCGCGGTGGCGATGGACGGCGCCTTCGCCTTCTCGGTCGGCAAGAGCGCGCATTTCCAGCCGGTGAAGGGCGAGCGGAAATCGCTCGAACTGCCCTCCACCGTCGGCGGACTGGCCTTCGCGCCCAAGGGCACGCGGCTTGCCATCGCCCATTATGGCGGCGCGACGCTGTGGTTCCCCAACGCGCAGGCCAAGCCCGAAGTGCTGGAATGGAAGGGCTCGCATCGCGGCATCCTGTGGCACCCGGAAGCGCGCTTCATCGTCACCACCATGCAGGAGGCCGCGCTGCATGGCTGGCGGCTGCCGGACGGCGCGCATATGCGCATGTCGGGCTATCCCTCGCGCGTGCGCTCGATGGAATTCACGCCCGGCGGGCGCTATCTCGCCACCTCCGGCTCGACCGAGGTCATCCTGTGGCCGTTCATGGCCAAGGAGGGCCCGATGGGCAAGCAGCCGACCATGCTCGCCCCGCGCGACGTGCGGGTCTCGGCGGTGGCCGCTCATCCCAAGGACGAGGTCATTGCCTGCGGCTACGAGGACGGGATGGTGCTGCTGGCGCGCATCTCGGACGGGGCGGAAATCCTCGCCCGCGCGCCCGCCGGCGGGCCCGTGAGCGCGCTGGCCTGGCGGGCCGATGGCGGAGCGCTCGCCATCGGCACGGAAGACGGCGCGGGCGGGCTCATCGTGCTGTGAAGGTATGGTGACGCGGTTCGTGCTGTTGCGGCGCGGCATCCTCGATTAGGCTCCCGGCATCTGTCAGCCACGAGGTATTCGCCATGAAGATCGAGGACGTCCGCCGCACCGCCTATTCCATGCCGCTGACCAACCCGTCCTATCCCAGGGGTCCGTACCGCTTCTTCAACCGCGAATTTTTCGTCATCACCTATCGCACCGACCTCGAAGCGCTGCAGAAGGTGGTGCCCGAGCCGCTGAAGGTGGTGGAGCCGATCGTCAAGTATGAGTTCATCCGCATGCCGGATTCGACCGGCTTCGGCGACTATACCGAAACGGGGCAGGTGATCCCGGTCGAGCTGAACGGCGTGAAGGGCGGCTACGTCCATTCCATGTATCTCGACGACGAGGCGCCGACCGCCGGCGGGCGTGAGTTGTGGGGTTTCCCCAAGAAGTTCGCCAAGCCCAGCCTGCGCGTGGAGAGCGACACCCTGGTCGGGACGCTGCATTACGGCAGCGTGCTCTGCACCAGCGCCACCATGGGCTACAAATATGTCGAGCTGGACAAGGACGCCCTGCACAAGTCGCTGCTGGCGCCGAACTGGATGCTCAAGATCATCCCCCATGTCGACGGCTCGGCGCGGGTGCTCGAACTGGTCGAGTACTATCTGGAAAACCTCGTCGTGAAGGAAGCCTGGACCGGCCCGGCCGCGCTCGGCCTGTTCCCGCACGCGCTGGCGGATGTCGCCAAGCTGCCGGTGCTCGAGGTGTTGTCGGCGGCGCATTTCCGCACCGACCTCACCCTTGGCCTTGGCAAGGTGGTGCACGACTATCTGAAGGATTGATCCGGCCGGCCGGCTGGGCCTCACCCGAGGCTCAGCCGCTCGCTCGCCATGAAGCCGAAGGTGAGCGCCAGCCCGAAGGCAATGAGCGCCAGCGCGGCGAGGAATTCCACGCCCACCAGCAGGACCGCCCGGCTTGAGCCCGGACGGTTGGCGGCCAGTCGCACCGCGGTGCGCTTGGCGAAGACCGCGATGGCGGCAATGGCGCTCACGGTTATGGCCGTGCCCACGCCCATCAGCAGTGTCGAGGCGGCGCCGACCCAGAAGATGCCTTGCGTCAGCGCGAAAACCAGCACGAGGATCGCGCCCGAGCAGGGCCGCAGGCCCACCGAGAGCACCGCCCCCCACCATTCGCGCCAGCCGCTGCCCTTGGGTAGGTCCTGCGGCGCCAGCATGTGGGCGTGGTCGTCCCCGCAGTCGCAATCGGCGCCATGAAGATGGCCCGGCGTGCCGCGCCAGGTGGCGAGGAGCGCGCGGCCCTTGATGAAGGCGAGGCGCAGGCCGATCAGCACGATCAGCGCATAGGCAGTCAGCTCGATGAGATAGACCGCGCGGCTCATGGTCGCCGCCGTGGCGCCGAGCACCACCGCGAAAATGCCGGCCACCAGGATGGCGGTCAGCGCCTGCGCGAAGGCGCTGGCGAAGGCGAGGCCGATGCCGCGTTTCAGCGTCGCCTCGTTGGCCAGGAGATAGGAGGAAATCACCGCCTTGCCATGGCCGGGGCCGGCGGCGTGGAAAATGCCATAGGCGAAGGAGATGCCCCCCAGCAGGGCGAGCGCGTGGCCATCCTGCCGGGACTGGCGCACCGCGCTGGTGAGCAGCCGGTAGAATTCCGCCTGCTTGGCCAGGATGAAGCCGGCAATGCCACCGACATCGCCCGGAGGGGAGGGGGCGCCGACGCCGAACGGGCTCTGCGCCAGGGCCGGGTGAAGCGCGGCGGCGCCCATGACCAGGGCGAGGGCCGACAGGAGGAGCCGGCGGTTCACGAGCAGCTCACCGTGACGCGGTTGGCGAATTGCGAGCCGTAATTGCTCGCCGTGGTGAGGGCGTTGAAGAAGCCCTCGGTCAGGTTGGTGGTGTTGACCGCCGCCGGGTCGGGCCGATGCAGGGTGAGCGTACAGCCGCCCGCCGCGCCCGCGAGCTTGATCGGATCGGTGTCGGCCAGCTGGAAGGCGACGAAATAGGTGGGGTCGTAGACGTCCAGCGTCATTGTCCCCTTCTTCGCCACCGGCTGGGCGAAGGGCAGGGTGAAGTGAAGCGTCAGCGACGTACCGTCATAGGTAAGCGAATAGTCTTTCGGCGGCAGCAGGGAAAGCGCATCCTTGCCGCGCTTGGGGTAGGTGAAATAGTCGAATTCCTTGAGGGAATCGATGTTCACCTGGGCCAGTTCCGTGAGGGTCTTCTCGGTCGGCTTGCCGTCCGGCCCGTTGTCGAGCCCCTGCAGCGCGTAGCTGGAGAAGCTTTCATCGAAGGTCCAGTCGTGGCGGATGCCGGTGAGCGTGCCGTCGGGCGCGTAATCGAGGCGGGATTGCACGCTTACCCAGACATGGGGATGGGCGAGGGCCGGGCCCATCAGGGCGGCGAGGGCGAAGGCCGCCGCCAGAAATCGTTTGAGCATCCGTGTCACCGAAGCAGATCGCATTGAGGGATTCGTGGCGGTGCAGTTCGGCGGAAAGGTGACAGCTATTCGTGAAACGACAACGGCCGCCCGAAGGCGGCCGTCAAAGATGCATCACGTTCCGGTGCTTCGCCGGTCGAGCGATGGCTCGCGCCGCCTCGCAGGAGACAGCGGAAGCCGGCTCACGCCGCCTTCTGGGACTTCGGCAGCAGCAGCTTGCGGTTCACCAGCACTTCGGCGATCTGCACCGCGTTGAGCGCGGCGCCCTTGCGCAGGTTGTCCGACACGCACCAGAAGGAGAGGCCGTTTTCCACCGTCGCGTCCTCGCGGATGCGCGAGACATAGGTGGCGTCCTCGCCGGCCGCCTCATAGGGCGTGATGTAGCCGCCGGGCTCGCGCTTGTCGACCACCAGCACGCCCGGCGCCGCGCGCAGCGCCTCGGTGGCTTCCTCGACGGTGATCGGCTTCTCGAACTCGACGTTCACGGCTTCCGAGTGCGAGATGAACACGGGCACGCGGACGGCGGTGCAGGTGAGCTTGATCTTGGGATCCAGGATCTTCTTGGTCTCCACCATCACCTTCCATTCCTCCTTCGTGTAGCCGTCTTCCATGAAGACGTCGATGTGAGGAATGACGTTGAAGGCGATGCGCTTGGGGAACTTCTTCGCTTCCACCGGGTCCGAGACGAACACCGCACGGGTCTGCGAGAACAGCTCGTCCATGGCATCCTTGCCGGCGCCGGAGACGGACTGATAGGTCGCCACCACCACGCGCTTGATCGTCGCCAGATCGTGCAGCGGCTTGAGGGCCACGACGAGCTGGGCGGTCGAGCAGTTCGGGTTGGCGATGATGTTCTTCTTGGTGAAGCCCTTCACCGCGTCGGCATTCACTTCCGGCACGATCAGCGGCACGTCACTGTCGTAACGGAAGGCCGAGGAATTATCGATCACCACGCAGCCCTGACGGCCGATCTTGGGCGACCATTCCTTGGACACGTCGCCGCCGGCCGACATCAGGCAGATGTCGGTGTCGGAGAAGTCGTAATTCTCGAGAGCTTTGATCTTGAGCGTCTTGTCGCCGAAGGAAACCTCCGTCCCGACCGAACGGCGGGAAGCGAGCGCGACCACCTCATCGGCGGGGAAGCCCCGTTCGGCGAGGATGTCGAGCATTTCGCGGCCCACATTGCCTGTGGCACCGACGACGGCGACCTTGTAGCCCATGATCATTCTCCTGAAGGCCCTGCCATTCACAGGCTCGGGCGAGCGCGGGCTTTTACGCGATAAGGCGTCGCAACGCAATGTGCGCGGGTGCCGGCGAACGGTTGCGGCGCTGCGTGCGAAGGGCGTGTGCTAAGGGCGCGTGCCCGCCAGAGGCTCCACCGCGCCGCCCGCCGTTTTCCAGGCGCTGAAGCCGCCGGCAAGGTGGCATATATCCGCCAGACCCATCTCCTGCGCGGTGCGGGTGGCGAGGGCGGAACGCCAGCCGCTGGCGCAGAAGAACACGAAGCGCTTGTCCTGCTGGAAAATCGGCTTGGCATAGGGGCTTTCCGGATCGAGCCAGAATTCCAGCATGCCCCGCGGGCAGGAGAATGCCCCCGGGATCGAACCGTCGCGCTCGCGCTCGCGCGGGTCGCGCAGATCGACGAATACCACGTCGTCCCGGCCCTGCAGGGCCTGAGCCTGTGGCACGTCGATCGCCGTGATCTCGGCCTCCGCTTCGGCGAGAAGCTGCTTGTAGCCCTTCTTCATCATCGCCACTCCCTCCCGAGGCGCTGCCTATTCCGCCGCATCGGCTCCGGCCGCCGGCCGGCCCACGCCAAAACGCTTCGCCACATAGTCCTCGACGATCTTCTTGAAGTCCTCGCGCAGACTCGGGCCGCGCAGGGTCATCGCCTTCTTGCCGTCGAGATAGACCGGGGCGGTGGGGAATTCGCCGGTGCCGGGCAGCGAGATACCGATATCGGCGTGCTTCGACTCACCCGGCCCGTTGACGATGCAGCCCATGACCGCGACGTTGAGCGTCTCCACGCCGGGATAGCGCTTCTTCCACTCCGGCATGGAGGTGCGGATGAAGTCCTGCACCTCGAAGGCGAGTTCCTGGAACGTGGTGGAAGTGGTGCGCCCGCAGCCGGGGCAGGCGGCCACCAGCGGCACGAAGGTGCGCAGGCCCATGGTCTGCAGCATTTCCTGCGCCACCGTCACCTCGCGGGTGCGGTCGCCGCCGGGCTCCGGGGTGAGCGAGACGCGAATGGTGTCGCCTATGCCCTGCTGCAACAGCACGCCCATGGAGGCGGCGGAGGCCACCACGCCCTTGGTGCCCATCCCGGCCTCGGTGAGGCCCAGATGCAGCGCATAGTCGGCACGCCGCGCCAGCTCGGCATAGACGGTGATCAGGTCCTGCACCGCCGAGACCTTGGCGGAGAGGATGATCTTGGTCCTGGGCAGGCCGATCTCCTCGGCCAGCGCGGCGGACAGCAGCGCCGAGCGCACCAGCGCCTCGCGCGTCACGGCGCGGGCATTCGCCGGCTGCGGAAGCTTCGCGTTGGCGTCCATCAGCGCGGTGAGCAGGTCGTCGTCGAGCGAGCCCCAGTTGGCGCCGATGCGCACCGGCTTGTCGTGCTTGATCGCCAGTTCGACGATGGTGGCGAAGTGCCGGTCGCGCTTCTGGCCGAAGCCGACATTGCCGGGGTTGATGCGGTATTTGTCGAGCGCGGCCGCGCAGTTCGGGAACTTCGACAGCAGCAGATGGCCATTATAGTGGAAGTCGCCGACGATGGGGGTGTCGAGCCCTTGTCGGAGCAGGCGCTCCTTGATCGCGGGCACCGCCGCGGCGGCTTCCTCGCGGTCCACCGTGATGCGCACGATCTCCGAACCCGCACGGGCGAGCTGGGCGATCTGCCGGGCGGTGCCCTCCGCATCCGCCGTGTCGGTATTGGTCATGGACTGCACGACCACCGGCGCACCGCCGCCGACGGTGACGTTGCCCACGCGCACGGCGATGGTCTGCCGGCGCGGCGCGGGGCCGGCGGCTTCCAGTCCGGGGGCGACGATGGGGGCGGCGGTCAGGGCATCCATGCGGGATCTCTCGGCGGCGAGCATCTTGCGGGCGAGCATCTGGCTGCAGCGCGGCGATCGGTCCTGCGCTCCCGCGCCATCGGCGCCGCGCCCCGCAGCTTCATCGGGTTAAGCCGGGTGCCCGGCCGCGTCAACGGGCCGATTCCGGGGCGGGTTCCGATGCCTGTTGCCCGGCGGGGGGCTCGATCCCCGCCGCCGCCGTGGCTCGGCAGCGCGCGCAGGTGCCGGGAATCTCGATCACCGAGGCGCGCGGCGCGAAGCCGGCGGCGCGCGCAGCCCAGGCCAGGTCGCGCCCGATGGCGTGCGACGCGACCTCGGAGGTCAGCCCGCAACTCTCGCAGATGAGGAACACGATCACGTCATCGGCGCCGTGGGTGCTTCCACAGGCGATATAGGCGTTGCGGCTCTCGATGCGATGGGCGAGCCCTTCCGCGACCAGGAAGTCGAGCGCGCGGTAGACCGACATGGGCGGCGGCTTGTCGCCCGTGCTGCCGAGCCGTTCGACCAGTTCATAGGCGCCAAGCGGCACATGGCTGTCGGCAAGGCCCTCCAGCACGCGGCGCCGCAGCGGGGTAAGGCGCGCGCCGCGCTCGCCGCAGCTCGCCTCCGCCCGCGCCAGCGCGACGGCGACGCAGGCGCCATGGTCGTGGTCGTGGTGGCCGTCATGCCCCGAGGGGTGCGGACGAGGGGGGTCGCGGGAAGGTGTCATACCGTCATCTTAACCTGCGGCTAGGGATGCGAAAACCACGCGGGCGCATCCATGTGATGCACCGCGATAAAAGCTTTGCACGCCATGCGACCGTGCTAGCCTAGTTGATGTGGGAATTCCAATGGCATGGCGCGAGGCCCGGGGGGCTCGGCCGGCCTCGACACATGTGCAGGAGCGCCTTCGATGCTTAAGGGTAAGAACGCCGTCGTCACCGGCTCCACCAGCGGGATCGGCCTCGCCATCGCCCGCGCGCTCGCTGCGGAAGGCGTGAATGTCACGCTGAACGGCTTCGGCGATGCGGCGGCGATCGAGAAGGAACGTGCCGGCATCGAGAGCGAATTCGGCGTCAAGGCGATCTATTCCGCCGCCGACCTCACCAAGGGCTCGGAATGCGCGGGCCTGGTGAAGTTCGCCGAGGACACGCTCGGCTCCGTCGATATCCTGGTGAACAATGCCGGCGTGCAGCACGTTTCGCCGGTCGAGGACTTCCCGGACGACAAGTGGGACCTCATCATCGCGCTCAACCTGTCCGCCGCCTTCCACGCCATCAAGGCGGCGGTGCCGGGCATGAAGGCGCGCAAATGGGGCCGCATCATCAACACCGCCTCGGCGCATGCGCTGGTCGCCTCGCCGTTCAAGTCGGCCTATGTCTCGGCCAAGCACGGCATTGCCGGCCTGACCAAGACCGTGGCGCTGGAGACCGCCACCTTCGGCATCACCGTCAATGCCATCTGCCCCGGCTATGTCTGGACCCCGCTGGTGGAGAAGCAGATCCCCGATACCGCCAAGGCGCGCGGCATCACCGAGGAGCAGGTGAAGGACTTCCTGCTGGCCGAGCAGCCGACCAAGGAATTCGTGACGGTCGATCAGGTGGCGGCGCTGGCCGTGTTCCTCGCCGGTGACAGTGCCCGGTCGATCACCGGCTCGCTGCAGCAGATCGACGGCGGCTGGGTCGCCGAATAAGCCTGGGAACGGAGACGCCGCATGGCCGAAACCCCGAAGAAGCCGGTACGGCGCGGCCGCGCCAAAGCCGCCGCCGACTCTCCCGCCGACAGCGTCGCCAGCCCGGCGACGCAGACCGCCGCCACCCGCGAGCTGGCCGCCGAGCCGCCCGCGCTGGCGCCGGTCACACCGGAGGTGACGGCGCCGGTCGAGGCCGGTGCGCTGGAGGCGGGTTCCGGGGAGGCCGTGCCGCGTGAGCCGGCGGCCGACGCGCCGGTCGCCGCGTCTCCCGAGCCCGTGGCGACACCCGCGCCTCGGCGGGGGCGTCGGCCCACCGCGAAAACGGTGGTTGCCGACCCCGCGTCCTCCGGGGAGGGCGTGGAGCCGGCCGCCGCCGTGGCCACCGCGACGGAAGAGCCCGCGCCCCTCGCTACGGCGCCCGCCAAGAATGCGCGGACCAAGACAGCGCCTGCGACAAGCGCGCCGGCCGAGAGCAAGCCAGCTGCCCGCAAGCCCGCTACCGGCAAGCCCGCCGCCCGCAGGGCCGCGAAGGCGGCGAGCCCGCCGGTCGAAACCGTCGCCGCGGCGCTGGCGACCCCGACCGGCAAGGGCGAGGTCCGGCACACGCCCGGCCCCGCGGCCGAGGCCAAGGCGGCGTCCGGCGCCAAGGGACCGCAGCTCAAGCCGATCAATCTGGGGCTGCAAGGCGGGGGCGCGCATGGCGCCTTCACCTGGGGCGTGCTCGACCGGCTGCTGGAAGATGGGCGCATCGTCGTCGAGGGGATTTCCGGCACCAGCGCCGGCGCGATGAACGCGGCGGTGCTGGCGACCGGCCTCGCGCGTGGCGGCAACCAGGGCGGGCGCGAGGCGCTCGACCGCTATTGGCGCGCGGTTTCCAAGGATGGGCGCACCAGCCCGCTGCAGCGCACGCTGCTCGACCGGCTGATGGGCAACTGGTCGCTCAACGGCAATCCCACCTACATCGCCTTCGACATGATGAGCCGGTTCCTGTCGCCCTACGATCTCAACCCGCTCAACATCAATCCGCTGATGGAGCTGATCGAGGAACATGTCGACTTCAAGGAACTGCAGTCCTGCAATCATGTCCACGTGTTCGTGTCCGCCACGAATGTGCATACCGGCAAGGCACGGGTCTTCGCCAAGCACGAATTGACCGCGCAGGCGATCATGGCCTCGGCCTGTCTGCCCTTCATGTTCCAGGCGGTGGAAATCGACGGCGTGCCCTATTGGGACGGCGGCTACATGGGCAATCCGGCGCTTTATCCGTTCTATAACGCGGTGAAGACCGACGACATCCTGCTGGTGCAGATCAACCCGATCATCCGCCGCGAGACGCCGAAGACGGCGCGCGACATCAACAACCGGATGAACGAGATCACCTTCAACGCCTCGCTGCTGGCGCAGCTGCGCGCGGCCGAGTTCGTCACCCGCCTGCTGGACAGCGGCAAGCTGAAGAAGAAGGGCGGCGGCGTGGATGGCTATCGCGACCTGCGCCTGCACCGCATCGACGGGGCGGAAAAGCTGGTGAATCTCGACGCCTCGACCAAGATGAATGCCGAGTGGGAATTCCTCGTCTACCTCAAGGCCATCGGCCGGGAGGCGGCCGAGGCCTTCCTGGAAGCCCATTTCGACGATATCGGCGTGCGCTCCACGCTCGACGTCCGCGAGGAGCTTCGCCGCGGCTAGGGCCGGATGCGATCCGATTGAACCCGGCGGATCGGTCAATCCGCCCCCAAACCCGTGATCGAGCCCGCGTCGATTGAAGTGCCGCGCAATCAGATCGATGCGGGCTCCAGGGCCTGTCGCGGGGCGGCGGCACCGGATCCCCGTGAAAATGCTGCCGGTCCCCGAGGCCGTGCATCCTCCGACCGGATGATGCGCGGGACATCAGGCTCTCGACGCCTCGGCGCTTTTGTGGTGTGACGGCGCCATGAGCTTCCCCGACACCTCCCTCGCGGCCGCCCCTTTCGACATCGCCGCCCGCGTGCTGCATCGCGATGGCATGATGCTGGTCATCGACAAGCCGCCGGGGCTGGCGGTGCACAAGGGCCCCAAGGGCGGGGAGACGCTGGCCGATCATCTCGACGCGTTGCGCTTCGGCCTGCCGGCCGCCCCCGAACTCGCGCATCGCCTCGACAAGGACACGTCCGGCTGCCTCGTGCTCGGCCGTCACCGCAAGGCGCTGGCCGAGCTGGGCAAGGCCTTCGCCGATGGCACGGTGGGCAAGACCTACATGGCGGTGGTGCGCGGCGTGCCCGGCGAGGCGCGCGGGCGCATCGAGCTGAAGCTCGCCAAGCGCTCCCCCACGCGCGGCTGGTGGATGGCGGTCGATCCGCGCGGCCAGGAGGCGATCACCGAATGGGAGACCCTTGCCGCCGGCGAGGGCTTCGCCATGCTGGCGCTCTCTCCGCTCACCGGCCGCACCCACCAGCTGCGCGTGCATCTCGACGCGATCGGCCACCCGATCCTCGGCGACAGCATCTATGGCGGGGCTTCGCGCCTGCCGGGCGGGCCGATCCTGCATCTTCATGCGCGCCGCGTGGTGGTCCCGCAGCGGCAGGGCCGTCCGCCGATCGACGTGCGCGCCTCGTTGCCCGGCCACATGCGGGCGACGCTGGAGCGCGCCGGCCTCGACCCCGCCACGCTGGAGGCAGCGGCCGATACTGTCGCCTTCTCGAAGCTGGGCTAGGCCAGCCCGTTGCGCGCCAGCCCGTCGCGCGCCAGCCCGTCGCGCGCTAGGCCGGCCCCGACCTGACCGGCGCCGAAAAGGCCCGGCGTCGGATGAGTGATCACCGATACCGGCGTCGCGGCGAGGCGCTCATCGAAAGGCGGGTGCTCCAGGAAGGCCTCCATGAAAGGGGAGCCCGCGAAGAGCGGAACGAGGCCCGCCGAGACGCCGCCGGCCAGGAACACGCCGCCGCGCGCGTCGAACAGCAAAGCGAGGTCGCCCGCGATGCGGCCGAATACCCGCAGGAAGATGTGGCAGCTTTCCAGCGCCTCCTCATCGCCCGCCTCAGCGGCGGCGATGACGGCATGGGATTCCAGCCGATCGCCGGAAAACACTTGATGCACGCGGGCAAGCCCGGAGCCGGACAGCACGTTCTCGACGCTCACCGTGCCGCCGAAGGCGCGCGACAGATGGGCGAGCAGGCGCGCCTCCTGCACATTGACGGCGCCGAGCCGCACATGACCGCCCTCGCCCTTGACCACCGTCGCATGGCCCGGCACGCGCACCAGCGCGGCCGTGCCGAAGCCGGTGCCGGGCCCGCAGGCGAGGCAGGGGGCGTCCGGTGCGGCATGGCCGGGATTGATCGTCACCACATCGTCCGCGCCAAGCGCCGGCACGCCATGGGCCAAGGCCTCGAAATCGTTGAGCACGGCAAGCCGGTCCCAGCCGAAGCGCGCGCTCAATTCCGGGCGGGTGAAGGCCCAGTCGCGATTGGTGAGCCTCACCTCCTCGATGTCCACCGGGCCGGCAATGGCCAGCACCGCGCCGCGCACCGCATGGGCGGCGGCCGGGTCGCGGGCGGCGAGGTCGGCCTCGATCATTGATTCGAAACCAGCGAACGAATCATTGCGATGGATCTGGATGTCGCTCGGCACGCCATCGACGCCCACCAGGGCAAGGCGCGAGGAGGTTCCGCCGATATCGGCGATCAGGATCAGATGGGACATGAAACCAGCGCTGCGGAGACGGCCTCGGGGTGAGGAAGGATAGGAGACGATCTTGCCCGCTTTCACAAGGGAGGCGGTGCGACGTGGCGTCATCCTTCCCCTTCCGGGCGTCTTGCGGCCATCGCGATGTTGCCTTCGCGCGCGTGCCGGCCTAGTGCCATCGACGATGAACACGAAATCACCTGCACCGCGCCGTTCCCGCGCGAACGCTCCCGCCGGCGCCCGGCCCCCCGAGGCGCCGGGCCTTGCCGTGCGCCGCGCCGCCGCCGAGGCGATCGACGCGGTGATGGAGAAGGCACGCCCGCTCGAGGAGGTGATCGAGCGGGCGGCGCGCGGCCTCGACGATCGCGACCGGGCGCTCGCCCGCATGATCGCCGCCACCGTGCTGCGCCGTCTCGGCAGCCTGCGCGCGCTGGTGCGCTCCACGCTGGAGCGCGCCCTGCCGGAGAAGGCGCGCCGGGTGGAGACGCTGCTGCTGATCGGCGCCGCGCAGATCCTGTTCATGGATGTGCCCGACCACGCCGCGGTGGCGACCAGCGTGGAACTCGCCGGCGAGGATCAGTCCACCGCCGGCTTCAAGGGGCTGGTCAATGCCGTGCTGCGGCGGATCGCCCGGGAGGGCCGGGCGGCGCTCCCCGATGTGGCCGACCAGCCGCCATGGTTGATCGATGGCTGGGCGAACGCCTATGGCGCGCCGATGGCGCAGGCCATTTCCCGGGCGCTCGCCAGCGAGGCGGCGCTCGACCTCACGGTCAAGAGCGATGCCGCCGGCTGGGCCGAGCGACTGGGCGGGAGGGTGCTGCCCACCGGCACGGTGCGGCTGGCCGAGGCGGGCAACGTGCCCGCGCTGCCCGGATTCGCCGATGGCGAATGGTGGGTGCAGGACGCGGCGGCGGCGCTGCCGGCGCGGCTCTTGGGTGCCGGACCCGGCCAGCGCGTGGCGGATCTGTGCGCGGCGCCGGGCGGCAAGACCGCACAGCTCGCGGCGACCGGCGCGCAAGTGGTGGCGCTGGACCGCTCGGGCCCGCGCCTGCGCCGGCTGCAGCAGAATCTCGACCGTCTCCATCTTACGGCGGAGATCGTGGAAGCCGATGCCGCCTCGTGGAAGGGCGGGCCGTTCGACGCCGTGCTGATCGACGCGCCCTGCTCGGCGACCGGCACGATCCGCCGCCATCCCGACGTCGCCTGGACCAAGGCGCCGGCCGACATTGCCAGCCTCGGTGCGCTGCAGGCGCGCATCCTCGCCCATGCCGGCGACCTTGTCCGGCCGGGCGGGCTGCTGGTGTTCTCCACCTGCTCGCTGGAGCCGGAGGAGGGCGAGCGGCAGGTCGAGGCCTTCCTGGCCGCGCGGCCCGATTTCACCCGCGATCCCGTCCTGCCGGGCGAATGCGGCATCGCCGCCGAGTGGATCAATCCGCAGGGCGAGGTGCGCACGCTGCCCGTGCACCTGCCCGATGAGGACCCGCGCTTCGCCGGGCTGGACGGCTTCTTCGCCGCCCGGCTGCGCCGCGGTTGAAAGCGGCTTCCGGACCGCTGCGGTTGGACCTTGGTTTCGGCTTGGTTAAGCTGGCCGTTCGGGAGGAGCGCTCGGTGCCTGAGAAGTTCGACCGGAATCGACGAGGAACGAGGCGCTGATGGCCCGCAATGTCTATGCGGACCGTGGCCGGCTAACGCGGTTCGTGCTCGATTCCGCCTGGCGGCGCCTGCGCACCCGGCTGATCGCCCACCGCTGGTACCCCTGGCGTTCGCGCTCCGTCGCGGTGCCCTCGCGGCTGATCTTCGCCCCCCATGACCTGCGCACGGGGGATCCGACGCGGGCGACCGAGTTCTATTCCGGCCGCTTCGCCTTTGCCGGCAAGGCGGTGCTGACCGATGGCGCCTCCCCCTTCGAGGTCGATCCGCCCTCGCGGGAATGGGCCGAGGAACTGATGGCGTTCGGCTGGCTGCGCCACATGCAGGCGGCGGGAACCTCGATCGCACGGGCCAATGCGCGGGCGCTGGTGGGTGACTGGATCACCCTGCGCGGCCACCGCGCGCCCGTCGCTCTCACGCCGGAAATCGCCGCGCGGCGCGTCATCAACTGGCTGACGCAGGCGCCGCTGATCCTCCAGGACGCCGATCCCGCCTTCCACCGTCGTTTCATCCGCAGCCTCACCTCGCAGGTGCGCTACCTCAAGCGGGTGGTGCCGCATGTGCGCGACGGGCGCCCGCGGCTCGATTGCGCGCTGGCGCTGGCCTTCGCCAGCCTGTGCATGGCCGATCAGGCGCGGCTCATCCGCTTTGCCCAGAAGCGGCTGTCGGACGAACTGGACCGGCAGGTGCTGGCCGATGGCGGCCATGTCGGACGCAATCCCGGCCTGTTGATCGAACTGCTGCTCGACCTGCTGCCGCTGCGCCAGAGCTATGGCGCGCGCCACCTGCCGCCGCCGCCGGCGCTGCTCAACGCGATCGACCGCATGATGCCGATGCTGCGCTTCTTCCGGCATGGCGACGGTGTCTTCGCCCATTTCAACGGCATGGGGCCGACACCTGCCGACTGGCTCGCCACCGTGACGGCCTATGACGATGCGCGCGGCCGGCCGGTGTCGAACGCGCCCTATTCCGGCTATCAGCGCATGGAGGCCGGCGGCACGGTGGTGATCGCCGATACCGGCGCGCCCCCGCCCATCGCCTTCAGCCATGAGGCTCATGCGGGGTGCCTTTCCTTCGAGCTGTCGTCGGGGCGCAGCCGCGTCGTGGTCAATTGCGGCATGCCCGCCACCGGGCGGGAAAAGTGGCGCGCGGTGGCCCGCCAGACCGCCGCCCACTCGACCGCCGTGATCGAGGATGCCTCGTCCTGCCGCTTCATTGCCGGCGGCCTGCTCGGCCGGCTGTGCGGCTCGCCTGTCATCGAGGGGCCGGCGGAGCTGCATGTCGACCGGGGCGAGCGCGGCGGCGCGGATGTGCTGCGCGCCAGCCATGACGGCTATGTCCGGCGCTTCGATCTCGTTCACCAGCGCTCCTGGCGCCTGTCGCCGGATGGCCTGCGGCTCGATGGCGAGGACCTGTTCCGTATCGCCCAGGGCGAGACCATCTCGCCCGAGCATCGCGACCGCTATGCCATTCGCTTCCACCTCCATCCCGCCGTGCAGCCCGCGCGGGCGGCCGACGGGCATACGGTGATCCTGCGGCTGCCGGACGGCGACCAGTGGGCCTTCACCGCGCCGGACCATCTGGTCAGCATCGAGGAGAGCATCATCTTCGCCTCCAGCAGCGGACCGCGCTCGACCGGGCAACTGGTGATCACCGGGCGCGCCCATATCGCGGCGCGGGTACCCTGGGCCTTCATGCGGATGCGCGCCGCGCGGGCGTGAGGCGAGCCCGGCGCGCGGCAGGGCTGCGGCCGGCAAAGGTTCACCTCGCGGCGCAGACGTGATAGGGCGGCGCCTTGTTCATCCCGCAAGAGCAATGATCTGCCATGTCCACCGATGTCCGCCCGATCGCCCGCGCTCTCCTCTCGGTCTCCGACAAGACCGGGCTGGTGGCCTTCGCCCAGACGCTCGCCGCGCGTGGCGTGGAGCTGGTTTCGACCGGCGGCACCCGCAGGGCGCTTGCCGATGCCGGGCTGAAGGTGCTCGACGTATCCGACCTCACCGGTTTCCCGGAGATGATGGACGGCCGGGTCAAGACGCTGCACCCCGCGGTGCATGGCGGCATCCTCGCCATTCGCGACAATGCCGAGCACCAGGCCGCGATGACGGCGCACGGCATCGGCCCGATCGACCTCGTGGTCGTGAACCTCTATCCGTTCGAGGCGACGGTGGCGCGTGGCGCCGGCTATGACGAATGCGTCGAGAATATCGACATTGGTGGGCCGGCCATGATCCGCGCCGCCGCCAAGAACCATGCCGATGTCGCGGTCGTGGTCGACCCTTCGGGCTATGAGACCGTGCTTGCCGAGCTCGGCGCGCAGGGCGGCACCACGCTGGCGACCCGCCGCAAGCTGGCGCAGCTGGCCTATGCCCGCACCGCCACCTATGACGCAGCTATCACCCGCTGGTTTGCCGAAGTGGAGCAGGATACCACGCCGCGCACCCGCATCTTCGACGGCACGCTGGCGGAAGCGCTGCGCTATGGCGAGAACCCGCACCAGAGCGCGGCGTTCTATCGCGGCGGCGCGGCCCGTCCCGGCGTCGCCACCGCGCGGCAGCTGCAGGGCAAGGCGCTTTCCTACAACAACCTCAACGACACCGATGCCGCCTATGAGGCGGTGGCGGAGTTCGATCCCGCCCACGGCCCGGCGGTGGTCATCGTCAAGCACGCCAACCCGTGCGGCGTCGCGCAGGGCGCCACGCTGGTGGAGGCTTATGCCAGGGCGCTGGCCTGCGACCCCACCTCCGCCTTCGGCGGCATCGTGGCGCTGAACCGCACGCTCGATGCCGAGGCGGCGCGCGCCATTGTCGAGATCTTCACCGAGGTGATCGTCGCCCCCGATGCGACGGAAGAAGCCGCGGCCATCGTCGGCGCCAAGAAGAACCTGCGCCTGCTGGTGACGGGCGCGCTGCCCGATCCGCGCGCGGCCGGAACGCTGGTGAAATCGCTGGCGGGCGGCCTGCTCGTGCAGTCGCGCGACAATGCTGTCGTGGACGACATGGCCCTGACGGTCGTCACCAAGCGCGCGCCGAGCCCCAAGGAACTGGCGGACCTCGCCTTCGCCTTCCGCGTCGCCAAGCATGTGAAGTCGAATGCCATCGTCTATGCGAAGGACCTGGCGACGGTCGGCATCGGCGCGGGCCAGATGAGCCGCGTCGATTCCGCGCGCATCGCCGCGCTCAAGGCGCAGGAAGCGGCGACCGCCGCCGGGCTCGACGAGACGCTGACGCGCGGATCGGTGGTGGCGTCCGATGCGTTCTTCCCCTTTGCCGATGGCCTTCTCACCGCCATCGCGGCGGGGGCGACCGCGGTGATCCAGCCGGGCGGCTCCATTCGCGATCAGGACGTGATCGCCGCGGCGGACGAGGCCGGCATCGCCATGGTGTTCACCGGCGTGCGCCACTTCCGCCACTGAGCGGGGCGACCCAATGAAAAAGGGCCGGCTTGCGCCGGCCCTCTCCCCCCACCGTTCTTGCGCCCCTCAGAAGCGGTAGGTAACGCCCACGCCGACAATCCAGGGATTGAGGTCCGCCTTGCCGGTGAGCGGCGTGCCGGAAACCGTGACGTCGAAATCCGGCTCCAGGAACAGCTTCTTCACGTCGACGTTGAAGCCCCAGTGTTCGTCGATCATGTAGTCGAAGCCGGCCTGCAGCGCCCAGCCCCAGGTGTCCTTCACGTCGAGCGAGTCCGCGGAATCGGCCTTCTGGTTGAAGAAGAACGTGTAGTTCACTCCCGCGCCGACATAGGGCTGGAACTTGCCGAAATCGGTGAAGTGGTACTGCAGGGTCAGGGTCGGCGGCAGCAGCCACGTTTCGCCGATCTTGCCGAGGCTGGAGATCGTGCCGGCGCCGTCAATATTGTGCTTCGTCACGCCGAGGATGAGTTCGGCCGCCCAGTTCTTGGAGAAGAAGTAGGTGATGTCGAGCTCGGGAACCACCGAGCTGGAATAGTCGAGGTCCGAACCGGGCACGCCGTTGACCGAGCCGCCACCATCGGGAATGACGCCGAGCACGCGCACGCGCAACTGCCAGGGGTTGAACTCCTCGACGACCGGCGCCACCGGCGCCTTGTAGACCGGCGTGGCGATGTCCGCCGCCGCCGCCGGTGCGGCCGCTGCGACGAGCGCGAGAGGGGACACCGTCAGCGCGAGAAGTGCCGCGAGGGCGGTGAACATGTTCAGTGCCGGACGACGTGTAGACATCGGTAAAACCCCAGTTAGCCCAAGCCCGGATCATCGTCCGGTTCATGAGGCTGACCGTGCGTCCGGCGCCTGAGTCGGTGCTTGATACAAGTCAAACCGGTCGCTTGCTGCGCCGTCGTGTGACCGCATTGCAACATCATGCTGTGCCGTCATCGTGCTGCACGATATAAGATGCAGAATTAGGCTCGCTGCTTGCGAAATCGGCAGGATCAGGGTCCGGGAGACAGACATCATGGGCGTGGAAGGCTTCCTCTCCACAGAGGACGAGCGC
Source organism: Ancylobacter tetraedralis (assembly GCF_014195655.1). Taxonomy (GTDB): domain Bacteria; phylum Pseudomonadota; class Alphaproteobacteria; order Rhizobiales; family Xanthobacteraceae; genus Ancylobacter; species Ancylobacter tetraedralis. Next base: position 160,756 of record NZ_JACICD010000005.1, on the reverse strand, counting down.
GCGGCGCGCCAGTTGGTCGAGCAGGCCGATCTCATCCTGCAGGCCACCGATGGCGACGTTCCGACGCAATTCGCCAGCCGGCTGTTCGGGCGGGCGGTCGCCGAGGATGTGCGACTTTATACCTCGCACGAACTCGCGGCGCTGGCGCTGGCAGCTCACGACCATCTTCGCCGGCGCGCGCCCGGCGGCAAGGCCGACATCCGCGTCGAGGCGCCGACGGCCGCCGCCGATGGCCAGCGGTTGGCGAAGGTGACGGTTGTCGAGATCGTCAATGACGACATGCCCTTTCTGCTGGATTCGGTGATGGCGGCGCTCAATGCCCGCGGCCTCAGCGCCTCCTTCGTCGTGCACCCCATCCTCGGGGTCGAGCGGGACGCGACCGGCGCGCTGGAAGGGCTGGCCCCGGCGGGCGCGCCCGCCGGCGGGCGGGCGCGGCGCGAGAGCCTCATCCATATCCATATCCCGCGCATCGAGGATGCGCCGACGCGCGCGGCGCTGGCGGGTGAGATCGCGCTGGTGCTGGCGCAGGTGCGTGCCGCCGTCCTCGATTGGCGCCCGATGATCGATCAGGTGCGCGCGGCGCTGGCCGATCTCGCCCATGCCCCGGCCGGCGTGCGCGAGGAGACGGACGAGGCGGTGGCCTTCCTGCAATGGCTGGTCGAGGGCAATTTCACCTTTCTCGGCTGCCGTCACTATGACGCCCGCGAGGTGGCGGGCGGCCCGCTGGCCTTCGATCGCCGCATGAAGGATGCGCGCGGCGTGCTGGCGGACGAGGAGTTCCGCATGTTCCGCCGCGACAGCGACCCGCGCGCGGTGAGCGCGGACCTGAGCAATGTGCTGGCCGAGGCCTCGCCGCTCGTGGTGATCAAGTCGCGCACGCTGTCGCTGGTGCACCGGCGGGCCTGGATCGATGTGGTCGTGGTCAAGCGCTATGACGGGGAGGGGCGTATCGTCGGCGGCCTGTGCATTGCCGGGCTGTTCACCAACACCGCCTATGCCGAATCGGTCCGCGCCATTCCGCTGGTGCGTCGCAAGGTGGATGGCGTGCTGGCGCGTGCCGGCTTCGTGCCCGAGAGCCATTCCGGCCGCGCGCTGGTCAAGGTGCTGGAAAACTTCCCGCGCGACGACCTGTTCCAGATCGATCCGCCGACGCTCTATGCCTTCGCGCTGGCCATCCTCCAGCTGGACGAGCATCCGCGCGTGCGCGTGCTGGCCTGGCGCGATCGTTTCGACCGCTTCGTCTCGGTGCTGGTCTTCGTGCCGCGCGACCGCTACGGCTCGGAGGTGCGCGAGCGCATCGGCGCGCTGCTGGAGCGCAGCTTCGGCGGGCAGGTCGCCGCCTTCCGCCCGCTGTTCATGGAAGGGCCGCTGACGCGCGTGCACTTCATCGTGGAACTGTCCGGCACGGTGGTGCCCGAGGTCGGGCGCGCCGAGCTGGAGGATGGCGTCGGCGCCATCATCCGCACCTGGGGCGATGGCTTCGCGGCCGCGCTGGCGCTGGTGTTCCCGCCGGCGCAGGCGAACGCGCTGGCCCGCCGCTACGGCACGGCCTTTCCCGTCGGCTACCAGGGCAGCTACACGCCGGACCAGGCGCTGGCGGACCTCAGGCTGATCGAGCGACTGAGCGCGGGCAATCCGGTGGCGGTCGACTTCCATCGCCCGCCAGGGGCGCCCGGGCGCGAGCGCATCGCCCTCAAGGTGCTGAGCTACGAGGTGCCGCGCCTGCTTTCCGAGCGCGTGCCGATGCTGGAGGCGATGGGCTTCGTCGTCGTGGACGAGCGCACCTTCACCCTCAGCCCCGACGACGTGGCGCCGATCTATGTCCACGACATGCTGCTCGGCCGTCGCGGCGGCGGGGAGATCGCGCTCGAAGTGCTGGAAGGGCGGCTGCACGCCACGCTGATGGCGGTGATGCGCGGCGCGGCGGAGAGCGACGGCTTCAACGCGCTGGCGCTTAACGCGCGGCTCGGCTGGCGCGACATCGCGCTGCTGCGCACGCTCGCGCGCTATCTCCGGCAGATCGGCGTGCCCTTCAGCCAGGATTACCTCTGGGCGACGCTGAACGCGCATCCCGCCATTGTCGACCGGCTGGTCGCGCTGTTCCATGCCCGCTTCGACGCCGGCCCAGATGAGGGCCGGGCCGTGCGCGAGGCGGCGATCCGCGAGGAGATCGAGGCGGCGCTGGCGAGCGTGCAGAGCCTGGACGAGGACCGCATCCTGCGCCGCTTCGCCAATCTCATCGAGGCGGCGGTGCGCACCAATTTCCACCAGCTGGGCGCCGATGGCGGTCCCAAGCCGGCCATCGCCATCAAGTTCCTCAGCCACCAGGTCGAGGGCATGCCGCTGCCGCAGCCGCTGTTCGAGATCTTCGTGCATTCGCCGCGTGTGGAGGGCATCCATCTGCGCTTCGGCCGCGTGGCGCGCGGCGGGCTGCGCTGGTCCGACCGGCCGATGGATTTCCGTACCGAGGTGCTTGGCCTCGTCAAGGCGCAGCAGGTGAAGAACGCGGTCATCGTGCCGGTGGGCGCCAAGGGCGGCTTCGTGCCCAAGCAATTGCCCACGGGCCCGCGCGAGGCGATCCAGGCCGAGGGGACGGAAGCCTACAAGCTGTTCGTCTCCTCGCTGCTGGACCTCACCGACAATATCGACGGCAGCGAGATCGTCCATCCCGGCGAGACGGTGCGCCATGACGAGGATGACCCCTATCTCGTGGTCGCAGCCGACAAGGGCACCGCGACCTTCTCCGACACCGCCAACGCGATCTCACAGGCGCGCGATTTCTGGCTGGGCGATGCCTTCGCCTCCGGCGGCTCGGTCGGCTACGACCACAAGGCGATGGGCATCACCGCGCGCGGCGCCTGGGAGGCGGTGCGCCGGCATTTCCGCGAGATGGACGTCGACATAAGAGTGCGCCCGTTCACCGTGGCCGGCGTCGGCGACATGTCGGGCGATGTGTTCGGCAACGGCATGCTGCTGGAGAGCACCATCAAGCTGGTCGCCGCCTTCGACCATCGCGACATCTTCCTCGACCCGAGCCCGGACCCGGTGGCCTCGCTGAAGGAGCGCCAGCGCCTGTTCGCGCTGCCGCGCTCCTCCTGGCAGGATTACGACGCCTCGCTGATCTCCGCGGGTGGCGGCGTGTTCTCGCGCGCGGCCAAGAGCATTGCGCTGAGCCCGGCCATCCGCGAGGCGCTCGGGCTCGACAAGAGCTCGGCCTCGCCGGCCGAGGTGATGGCCGCGATCCTGCGCGCGCCGGTCGACCTCTTGTGGTTCGGCGGCATCGGCACCTATGTCCGCGCCGCGGCCGAGAGCGATGTACAGGTCGGCGACCGCGCCAATGACGCGATCCGCATCACCGGGGCCGAACTGCGCGCCCGGGTGATCGGCGAGGGCGCCAATCTCGGCGTGACCCAGCGCGGGCGGATCGAGGCGGCGCGGCACGGGGTGCGGCTCAACACCGACGCCATCGACAATTCGGCCGGCGTGAACACCTCCGACGTGGAGGTGAACATCAAGATCGCGCTGGTGTCGGCGGTGCGCGAGGGGCGGCTGGAACCGGAGGCCCGCAAGGCGTTCCTCGCCTCGCTGACCGACGAGGTCGGCCAGCTGGTGCTGCGCAACAATTACCTGCAGACGCTGGCGCTTTCGCTGGCGCAGCGGCGCGGGGTGGGCGACCTCGGCTTCCACCAGCGCCTGATGCAGCAGCTGGAGGCGCGCCGCCTGCTCGACCGTGCGGTGGAGTTCCTGCCCGGCGACGGTGAATTGCAGGAGCGGCGCGGGCGCGGCGACGGGCTGACCCGGCCGGAACTCGCGGTGCTCCTGGCCTATGCCAAGCTCACCGCCCATGCCGACCTGCTCGACACCGATGTGCCGGACGATCCCTATCTCGCCCGCGAGCTCACCGCCTATTTCCCGCCGGAACTGAGCGCGCGCTTCAGCGATGGAATCGAGGGGCATCGGCTGCGCCGCGACATCATCGCCACGCGGCTGTCCAATGCGATGATCAACCATGGCGGGCCGGCCTTCGCGGCGCGGCTGGCCGACGAGACGGGTGCCGGCATCGGCTCCATCGCCAAGGCCTTCGCGGCGACGCGCGACAGTTTCGAGCTGAACGCGCTGAATAGCGAGATCGACGCGCTGGACGGGCTTGTGCCCGGCGCGGTGCAGCTCGACCTTTACGCCGTGGTGCAGGACATGCTGCAGGATCGCACCGTGTGGTTCCTGCGCAATGTCGACCTGCGCCAGAGCCTGGATGAACTGGTGGCGCACTATGCTTTTGGCATCGCGCCGGTCGAGGCGGCGCTGAAGGGGGTGGTGCGCGAGCTGATCCCCGAGGAGACGCGTGCGCTGCACGATGCACGCATCGCCCGCTGGACCGAGGCCGGCGTGCCCGAGCCGCTCGCCCGCCGCATTGCCCGCCTGCCGGCGGTGGAAAGCGCCACCGACATCGTGCTGATTGCCGATCGCACCAATGCGCCGCTGGGCGACGTGGCGGCGACCTTCTTCGCGGTGGGGCTGCATTTCCGGCTCGACCGCGTGCTGGGCGCGGCGCAGGGACTTGTCGTGACCGATTATTACGACCGGCTGGCGCTGGAGCGCGCGCTGGCGGCCTTCGAGGTGGCGGTGCGCCGCCTCACCGCCGAGGTGATCACCGAGCATGGCAGCGGCGCCCCGGGTGTCGCCGCCTGGGCGCAGGCGCGCGGCGAGGCGGTGGAGCGGGCCCGCAACGGCGTGCACGAGATCGCCGGCTCGGGGCTCTCGGTCTCCAAGCTGTCGGTGGCGGCCAGCCTGATCGGGGATCTGGTGCGCGGCTGAGGCGCGCGCCGGCCCGGCGACAAAACGGCAGCTCAACAAAAAAGGGCGACCCGAGGGTCGCCCTTCTCATTGGCGCGCGGCGGCTGCCCCCGCCTCACGCGGCCTCGTGCTTCTTGTTCTGCCGGTGCGAGATGAGGTCCTCGACCACGCCCGGATCCGCCAGCGTCGAGGTGTCGCCGAGATTGCCGAACTCGTCCTCGGCGATCTTGCGCAGGATGCGGCGCATGATCTTGCCCGAGCGCGTCTTGGGTAGGCTGGGAGCGAACTGGATGAGGTCCGGCGAGGCGATCGGGCCGATCTCCCGGCGTACCCAGGCGACCAGTTCCTTGCGCAGTTCCTCGGTCGGCTCCACGCCCGACATCAGCGTCACATAGGCATAGATGCCCTGTCCCTTGATGTCGTGGGGATAGCCCACCACGGCGGCTTCCGACACCTTGGGATGAGCGACGAGGGCGCTCTCGACCTCGGCCGTGCCCATGCGGTGGCCGGAGACGTTGATCACGTCGTCGACGCGGCCGGTGATCCAGTAATAGCCGTCGGCATCGCGCCGGCAGCCGTCGCCGGTGAAGTACTTGCCGGGGTAGGTGGAGAAATAGGTGAGCTCGAAGCGCTCATGGTCGCCATAGACCGTGCGCATCTGGCCGGGCCAGGAATCGGCGATCACCAGATTGCCCTCGCAGGCGCCTTCCAGCACCCGCCCTTCCGCATCCACCACCTGCGGGATGACGCCGAAGAAGGGCTGCGTGGCCGAACCGGGCTTGAGCCGGGTGGCGCCGGGCAGCGGGGTGATGAGGATGCCGCCGGTCTCGGTCTGCCACCAGGTGTCGACGATCGGGCAGCGCTCGTCGCCGACCACGCGGTAATACCATTCCCACGCTTCCGGATTGATAGGCTCGCCGACCGAGCCGAGCAGGCGGAGCGACGCGCGGGAGGTCTTCTTCACCGGCGCATCGCCCGACTGCATCAGCGCGCGGATCGCGGTGGGCGCGGTGTAGAAGATCGTGACCTTGTACTTGTCGATCACTTCCCAGAAGCGGGAATTGCTGGGGTAGTTCGGCACGCCCTCGAACATCAGCGTCGTCGCGCCGTTGGCCAGCGGCCCATAGAGGATGTAGCTGTGGCCGGTGACCCAGCCGACATCGGCCGTGCACCAGTAGACGTCGCCCTCGTGGTAGTCGAACACGTATTGGTGCGTCATGGAGGCGTAGACGAGATAGCCACCGGTGGTGTGCAGCACGCCCTTGGGCTGGCCGGTGGAGCCGGAGGTGTAGAGGATGAACAGCGGGTCTTCCGCGTTCACATGCGCCGCCGGGCATTCGCTGGTTACCAGATCGGCCGCCTCGTGATACCAGACGTCGCGGCCGGGGGTCATGTCGACCGTGCCGCCGGTGCGGCGGACGACGACGACATGATCGACCGCGCCATCGGCCAGCTTGGCGATGGCGGCGTCGACATTGGCCTTGAGCGGCACCTTGCGCCCGCCACGCAGCCCCTCGTCGGCGGTGATGATGGTCTTGGAATCGCAATCGCGGATGCGGCTCGCCAGGCTGTCCGGCGAGAAGCCGCCGAACACCACCGAATGCACCGCGCCGAGGCGGGCGCAGGCCAGCATGGCGAAGGCGGCCTCGGGGATCATGGGCAGGTAGATGGTGACGCGGTCGCCCTTCTCGACATTGCGGTTGCGCAGCACATTGGCGAAGCGGCAGACCTCGTCGTGCAACTCGCGATAGGTGATGAGGCGCTGCTCGGAAGGACTGTCGCCCTCCCAGATGATCGCCACCTGGTCGCCGCGCGTGTCGAGATGACGGTCGATGCAGTTCCAGGCGACGTTGGTCACGCCGTCCTCGAACCATTTGATCGAGACATGGCCGGGGTCGAAGGAGGTGTTCTTCACCTTCGTATAAGGCTCGAACCAGTCGATCCGCTTGCCTTCCTCGCCCCAGAAGGCTTCGGGGTCGCTCACCGAGGCCTCGTACTTCGCCTTGTAGCCGTGAGCGTCCAGATAGGCGTGCTGGGCCCACTCCGCCGGGACATCGTAGATTTTCTCGGACATGGCGTTTCTTCCCCTTGGGTTGGCGCAAGCCGCGCCACTCTTGCTTCTGGAACGATTATGCGGACCCGCTCGGGGGCCGACAAGCGCGGTCGCGGCTAACTTTGGTCGGTATGTATTCGCACCTAGCGTCGCTTGACGGCTCGTTGCCGGCCCTCAGGCGGAGGCGCGCGGACGCCAGACGAAGGTGCGCTTGATCTCGGAATCCTCGAGGTCGCGGGTCACCGGCACGCCGTATTCGGCCTGTTTCTCCAGCCGCTCATGGGGCAGGTAGGAACGTCCGGGGTCGCCGATCCACACATCCGCCCCGCCCGCCGCCAGGCTCTCCAGCCAGCCGAACACGCGCGTGCTGAGGTCTCGCTCATAGGCGATGTCGCCGGCCAGCACCACGTCCCATCCGCCCACCATGCCGATGATGTCGACGGCAATCACGGTGACGTCTGCGCCGTTTGCTTGCGCGTTGGCGGCGATGGCGGCCTGCGCGAAGCCATCGATGTCGGCCGCTTCGACGGATGACGCCCCCGCCTTGCTGGCCGCGATGGCGACGAGGCCGGAGCCGGAGGCGAAGTCCAGCACACGCTTGCCGTGCACGATGGCGGGATGGTCGAGCACATGCCGGGCCAGCGCCTGCCCGCCCGCCCAGGCGAAGGCCCAGAAGGGCGGCGGCAGGCCGATCTCGCCCAGTTCCTCCTCGGTTCGCTGCCAGATCGGCAGCGATTCGGCGGCGAGGTGCAAGACGATCTCCGGCACCAGTGGCACCGGTAGAAGGCGGGTTTCCGCGCGGACGAAGGCGGCAGGATCGGCGGCGGGATGGCTCACCGGACCCGCGCTCACCGCGCCTGCCTCGACAGTTCCAGCACGATATCCCATTCCGCGTCCGTCACCGGCTGCACCGAGAGCCGGGAGAACTTCATCAGCGCCATTTCCGACAGTCGCGGCTCGGTCTTGACGGTGGCGAGCGAGACCGGATGCGCGAGCGGCTCTACCGCCTTGATGTCGACCATGACGAACTTGCCCGTTGGGTCGGAGGGGTCCGGGTACGCCTCCTTGATCACCTCGACGATGCCGACGATCTCCTTGCCCTCGTTCGAGTGGTAGAAGAACCCCCGGTCGCCGATCTTCATCGCGAGCAGCTGCTGCTTGGCGAGGTGATTGCGTACGCCGTCCCAATGGGTGCCCTTGAGCCCGGCCGCGACCTGCTGGTCCCACGACCATTTGAACGGTTCGGACTTGTAGAGCCAGTGCGCCATCTCAACTTTCCGCCTTCTGGGGACGGGCCAGCAGAGACCCGATCGCCTGTTCGATATCGCTGCGCCCCGCCAGCACCGCCTCGACCGCGCGGGCGATCGGCATGTCGACGCCGCGCTCCTGCGCCATCGCCACCAGCACGCCGGCGGTCAGCGCCCCCTCCGCCAGCCGGCCGCTCGGGTGGAAGCCGCCGACCTCGCCGATCGACAGGCCGAGCGCGTAGTTGCGCGACTGCGCGGTGGAGCAGGTGAGGATGAGATCGCCGAGGCCCGACAGCCCGGTCAGCGTCTCCGCCCGCGCGCCATAGGCCTTGCCGAAACGCATCAGTTCGGCGAAGCCGCGCGCGATCAGCGCCGCCGCCGCGCTGGCGCCCAGCCTCCGCCCGCCGACGATGCCGGCGGCGATGGCCAGCACGTTCTTGGCGGCGCCGCCGATCTCGACCCCGCGTACATCCTCGCTGTGATAGAGCCGGAACGAGGAAGAGCCCAGCGCCCGGGCCAGCGCCTCGGCGAGCTGGCCGTCGCGCGCCGCCAGCGTCACGGCGGTGGGCAGGCCGGCGGCGACATCGGTGGCGAAGCTCGGGCCGGAGAGAATGGCGGGGGGCGAATGCGGGCAGGCCTGCGCCAGTACCTGCGTCATGAACAGCGAGGTGCCGCGCTCGATGCCCTTCGAGCAGGCGACGAGCGGCGTGCCGCGGGCGAGGTGGGAGCCGAGCGCGCCGGCCACCTCGCGGCTCGCCTGCGCCGGCACCACCAGCAGCACCGCCTCGCACTCCGACAGGTCGAACAGCGACGCGGTGGGCGTGACGGCGGGGGCCAGTTCCACGCCCGGCAGATGCAGCGTGTTGACTCGGGTTTCGCGCATCGCCTCCACCGCCGCGCCGTCGCGGCCCCATAGCACGACCTCGCGGCCGGCGCGGGCGGCGGCATTGGCCAGCGCGGTGCCCCAGGCGCCGGCGCCGGCAATGCCGATGCGGGTGAAGGGCGCGGCCATCAGTCCGCCCAGTCGACCCCGGCCACTTCCTCCAGCGGCCAGCGGGCGCGCGGGGAGGTGGCGAGGTCGTCGGTCAGTCCCAGCGCGAGCCGCTCGGCTCCCGCCCAGGCGATCATCGCGCCATTGTCGGTGCACAGTTCCGGCGGTGGCACGGCGAGGCGCGTGCCGCCATCGGCCGCCACCTTGTGTAGCGTGCGCCGCACCGCCTGGTTGGCGCCGACCCCGCCAGCCAGCACCAGTGCATGCGGGGCGAGGCCGTGCTCGCGCATCAGCCGCAGCGCGCAGCGCACCCGGTCGGCGAGGAGGTCGACCACGGCGGCCTGGAAGGAAGCGCACAGGTCCGCGACGTCCTGGTCGGCCAGCGGGGCGATCTTCAGCGCCTCCAGCCGCACCGCGGTCTTGAGGCCGGAGAGCGAGAAGTCCGGCGTCGGCCGGCCATAGAGCGGGCGCGGCAGGGCAAAGCGCAGGGCATCGCCGGTGCGGGCGGCCGCCTCCACCGCGGGTCCGCCGGGATAGGGCAGGCCGAGCATCTTGGCGGTCTTGTCGAAGGCCTCGCCGATGGCATCGTCGATGGTGCCGCCGAGCTTCACATATTCGCCGACGCCGGTGACGGCGACGAGCTGGGTGTGCCCGCCCGAGACCAGCAGCAGCAGGAACGGGAAGGGCACCGCGTCGGTGAGACGGGCCGTGAGCGCATGCGCTTCCAGATGATTGACGGCGATCAGCGGCTTGCGGGCGGCCAGCGCGATCGCCTTGGCGGTGGTGAGCCCGACGATGACGCCGCCGATCAGCCCCGGCCCCGCCGCGGCGGCGATGCCGTCGAGTTCCACCAGCTTCACGGCGGAGGAGCGCAGCGCCTGCTCGATGATGGTGTCGATCACCTCCACATGGGCGCGGGAGGCGATTTCCGGCACCACGCCGCCATAGGGCGCATGGTCGCTGGTCTGCGAGCGCACGATGTTCGACAGGATCGTGCCGCTGCCGTCCGCGCGGCGGCGCACGACGGCCGCGGCGGTCTCGTCGCAGGTGGTCTCGATCCCGAGCAGAAGAAGATCGCGCATTGACTCCATGCCGATGGACAGTGTTTTGAACCCCGTCGGAACCGCTAGCACCGCAGGACCTCATGACGCAATCGCTTCCCCGTCTCCGGCTCGGCACCCGCGGCAGCCCGCTGGCGCTCTGGCAGGCGCATGCCGTGCGCGATGCCCTTCTCAAGGCGCATGGCTGGGATGAGGAGGCGGTGGAGATCCAGGTCATCCGCACCACGGGCGACGCCATCACCGACCGGGCGCTGTCGCAGGCCGGCGGCAAGGGGCTGTTCACCAAGGAGATCGAGGAAGCGCTGCTGGAGCGGCGCATCGACCTCGCGGTGCATTCGGCCAAGGACATGGCGACGAAGCTGCCGGACGGGCTGCATCTGGTCGGCTACCTGCCGCGCGCGGATGTGCGCGACGCGCTGATCCTGCGCGAGGGCTGGTCGCTGGCCGGCCTCAAGCCGGGCGCGAAGGTGGGCACCGCCTCGCTGCGGCGCGAAGCGCAGCTGCGCCGTCTCCGACCGGACCTCGAGGTCTCGCTGCTGCGCGGCAATGTGCAGACCCGGCTCGCCAAGGTGGAGAGCGGCGAGTTCGACGCCACCCTGCTGGCGCTGGCCGGCCTCACCCGGCTCGGCATGGCGGACAAGGCGAGCGAGGTGCTGAACACCGCCGATTTCCTGCCCGCCGTGGGGCAGGGCGCCGTCGCCATCGAATCCCGCCGGCGCGATCTGGCGGTGGATTCGCTGCTGGTGCCCATCCTGTGCCCCCCCACGGGGCTCGCGCTGCGCGTGGAGCGGGCCTTCCTCGCCGAGCTCGACGGCTCCTGCCGCACGCCGATCGCCGGCCACGCGCAGATCCACGGAGACGAGATCCGTTTCCGTGGTGCAGTGCTCTCGCCGGACGGTAAGCACTATTACGAGGTGGTGCGCCACGGCCCGGTCAACCGGGCGCTGGAACTCGGCATCGCCGCCGGGCGCGAGATGCGTGCGCTGGTGCCGCCCGACCTGCTTCCCGCCTGACGCGCATGCGGGTGCTCGTCACACGCCCGCAGCCCGATGCGCAGGCGACGGCGGACCGCCTCGCCGCCGCCGGCCATGTCGCGCTGGTCGATCCGCTGCTGCTGGTCGAAGGCCTCGCCGATTCCCGCCTGCCGGAAGGGGCGTTCGACGCGGTGGCGCTGACCAGCGTGAACGGCGCCCGCCTGCTCGACCTGCGCCCCGAACTGGCGGCGCTGGCCGCGCTGCCGCTCTATGCGGTGGGTCGACGCACCGCCGCCGCCGCGCCGGCCGCGTTCGGCAGCGTGCATGTCGCTGGCGGTGACGGCCTCGCGCTGGCGGGGCTGCTGCGCGGGCGGCTGGCACCGGGCATGCGCGTGCTGCATGTCGCCGGGGAGGACCGCGCGGTGGATCTTTCCACGGAGCTGGCGCCGGCCGGCATCGGCGTTGACCTTTTCGTGATCTACCGTGCCGTGGCGGCGCCACGGCTACGCGCTACCACCCTTGTGGCGGCGCGGGAGGGGCGGATCGACATGGCGTTCCATTTCTCCCCGCGCACGGCGGCGACGCTGGTGGCACTAGCCGGCGATGCCGACGCGATGGGGGCTTTTGCGCAGGTGACGCATCTGTGCTTCTCGGCGAAGGTGGCGGCGCCGCTCGTGGCGGCCGGCTGGCCGACGCGGATCGCGGCGGCGCCGACGGAAGAGGGCTTGTTCGCGCTGCTGGGCGGGTGAACCATGGGGGTCTCCCGAGGTTGCGGCGGGCGCGGGCGCGGTCTATCCCGGAACCGGGACCGGACCGGCGGTTTATGATGTCAGGGGTATCAACGTGGCGCAGGACGATCCGAAACTCGACCCGACCGACGAGACGGCCGTGGCCGGCGCGAAAGACAAATCGCGCCGCCGGCCTCCGCCGACGCTCGACCTGCCCGCCACCGACGTGACCCCGCCGGCGGGCGAGGCGGCAAAGTCGCCCGCTTCGGAAGATGTGGCCGCGCTGCCTCCGGATGCCGCGGCTTCCAACCCTGCGGCTTCCGAAACGGCACCGGCCGCCTCCGCTTCGGAAGCCGCGGCGGAGGATGCGGCACCGCCCGAGCCCGTCCATCCCAGCGAAGTGCCCGGCCCGAAGCCGGAGGCGGCTGCCCCGGCAACGACCCGCCGGCCCGGCGTGCTCGCCAGCCTGCTTATCGCCCTGGTCTCCGGCCTCGTCGGCGGCGCGGTGGCGTTCGCGGTGGTCTCGACCGTCTATAATGCCGGCGAAAACGTGGAGGCCATCACCGATCTCGAGGCGCGCGCGCTCGATCTGCGCCAGCGCCTCGATGCGCTGGAGGCGTCCGGGGGCGGGGCAAACCCGCTGCCGGCCGGCGCGCTGGCGCCGCAGGAACTGGCGACCCGGCTCGATGCACTGGAATCCGGTCTCACGGCCATTGGCGGCAAGGTGAACGAGATGGCCAGCGCTCCACCCGCCGCCACTCCCGCGCCCGGTGCCTCGGCCGAGGAAGTGTCCGGCCTCGGCACCCGCGTCGGCACGCTCGACACCCGTCTGGGCGCGCTGGAAAGCCATGTCGCGGCGCTCCCTGCGCCGGCGCCAGCCGTTTCCCCGGAAGAACTTGCGGCGGCGCGCACGCGCATCGGCGCGCTGGAGCAGCAGGTCGCCACGGTCAGCGCGCAGCAGCGCACCAGCGGCCAGGCGGCGGCGCAGCTCGCCGCGCTCGGCGCGCTGAAGGAGGCGGTCGTCGCGGGCCGTCCCTTCGTCACCGAACTGAAGGCCAGCCGCGCGCTGCTCGGCGCGGGCGGCGACACCCTGGCCGCGCTGGAGTCCCGTGCCGCCACGGGCTTTCCCGCCGGGCCGGCTCTGCTCGCGCAACTGATGGCCGCGATAACGCCGAAGGCCGCGCCCGCCGCCGCGCCGGATGCCGATGCGGGCATCGTCGACCGACTGATGAAGAGCGCCGGCAATCTCGTCACCGTGCGGCGCAGCGCGGAGGTGCCCTCCGAGGCGGCGACGTCCGGCCTCGCGACGGCCGAGGCGGCGCTCGCTCGCGACGATCTGACCGTCGCACTGGCGGCGCTGAACGGCCTTCCGGCGGACGCGCGCGCGCTCGCCGCGCCGGTCATCTCTGACATCGAGGCCCGGCAGGCGGCGCTCGCCGCGGTGGCCGGCCTCAGCCAGCACGTGCTGGCCACGCTCGCGGGAGGAGTCCAGTGATCCGCATCGTCGTCTATCTGCTGATCCTCGCCGCCATCGCCTTCGGGGTCGGCTGGCTGGCCGACCGTCCGGGCGAAATCGCCATCGACTGGCAGGGCTGGCACATCGAGACCAGCCTCCTGGTCGGGGCGAGCGCGCTGCTGGTGCTGCTCGCCGCCACCATTCTCCTGTGGACGCTGCTGCGTCTCATCGTGCGCTCGCCCGATCTCATCGGTTCGTCGCTGCGCCACCGCCGCCGTAACAAGGGCTGGGCGGCGATCTCGCGCGGGCTGGTCGCGGTCGGCTCCGGCGACATCATGGGTGCGCGCCGCGCCGCCAATGATGCGCAGCGCCTTCTCGGCCGCGAGCCGCTGACCCAGCTGTTGGCCGCGCAGGCGGCACAGCTCTCGGGCGATACCGCCGGAGCCGAGGCCAGCTTCCGCACCATGACGGAAACGCCCGCGACCCGCCTGCTCGGCCTGCGCGGCCTTCATGTGGAGGCGCGCCGGCGCGGCGACACCGGCGCCGCGCTGATGGCGGCGGAAGAAGCGGCACGCCAGGAGCCCGGGCTCGCCTGGGCGGCGGACGCGGTTATCGAGGCGCGCTGCCTCTCCGGTGATTTCGCCGGGGCGCTCGCCATGCTGGAGCGCGAGGCGGCCCATGGCGGACTCGACCGCGCGGCCCACCGCCGCCGGCGGGCGGTGCTGCTCGCCGCGCAGGCTCTGGCGCTGGAACTCTCCGATCCTTCGACGGCGCGCGAGAAGGCGGTGGAGGCCACCCGCCTTGCGCCAACGCTGGTGCCGGCGGCCGATGTCGCCGGGCGTCTGCTCGGCGCGGTGGGCGACGCCCGCAAAGCGGCGAAGATCATCGAGACCGCCTATGCGGCGACGCCGCATCCCGATCTGGCCGATGCCTATCTGCATCTGCGGCCCGGCGATTCGTCGCAGGAGCGGCTCAAGCGCATCCGCACGCTCACCTCGCGCATGCCCTCGCACCGGGAAAGCGCCATGGTGATGGCGCGGGCCGCGCTCGACGCGCAGGAATTCGACATTGCCCGCACGGCGCTGGCACCGCTTCTGGGCGAGCCGTCGCAGCGCGTCTGCCTGCTGATGGCCGAGCTGGAAGCAGCCGAGCATGCCGATGTCGGCAAGGCGCGCGAATGGACCGCGCGCGCGGTGCGCGCCCTGCGCGATCCTGCCTGGGTGGCGGATGGGGTGGTCGCCGAGCGCTGGGCGCCGGTATCGCCGGTGACGGGCAAGCTCGACGCCTTCGAATGGAAGGTGCTGCCGGGCATCGCCGCGACGCCGATGCTGGAAAACGAGGCCGAGCGCGTGAAGGCGGCGATCGCCGCTGCCATCGAGAGCCGCGCCGTGACGCAGGCGCAGGCGGCTCAGGCGCAGGCGGTGCCGCACGATGTGGCGCCATCCGGGGTGGAGCCGGCGCCCGCGTCGCCGCCCGCGCCGGCCGTAGTCGACCTGCCGTCCGGGCCGGGCGCGCCGACATTGGCGCCGGAGGCTGAAGCTCATCGGGCGGCAACCGAGCGTCCCTCTTCCGCCGCCGGGGAGACGCTCGTTTCCGCGTCCGGCTCGCCGGCCGGCGCGTCGGCACGCGGGCGGTTCGGGCCGGAAGTTGTGGTCGCCATGCCGCATCTGCCGGACGATCCCGGCACCGGGCCCTTTCCCGAAGAAGCCTCCCCGCGGGCGCGTCGTCCATTCGGGGTGTGATGCTGCGTCGGCCCGTGATCCTGCGGCCCGTGGCTCTGGGCAGGGCACGGGTCGACGCGCTCTTGTGGGACGCTGGAGGCGGCTGAGGCCCCGGCGCCGATCGCAATGTCCCGTCATACGCGAGGCGCAGTGGCGTGTTCAGGTCGACCGGCAAAAAAAGCGCGACATAAAAAAGCGCGCCATGACGGCGCGCCTGGATGTCGGTCTATTCGGGACATGCCCCGCAAGAAGCCGGCCGCTCGTCAAGCGGCCGGAGGGTGAGAACGTGGCCGGAGTACATCCGTCCTGACCACGTTCCTGCCGGCGAGACGCTGACGAAGCGCCAACCTACCGACAGCCCCGTTCTGGCTGGGTTGTCAGGGATATGGGGTGCCGCAGCGGCATTTCAAGGGGCGTGGGCGGCGTGAACGACGCTGCCGCTTCGCAGCCTCGTGTTTCCCTGCCTCATGGCCGAGGTGAGGAAGCCTGAGGCTGCCCCTGCAGGCGAACTGGGAGCCGGAACTGGGAGCCGGAACTGGGAGCCGGAAGGCTGGGGCGAGACCGGCCCTCACAGACCGGCCCCGGCAGACTGGCCCCCGCAGACCGGCCCGATCAGGTCGAGCGTCGCGTGGGAATATGCACGGGCCCGGCCGGGCCAGCGGAGGCGCCCGTCCTGCCGCCCGCAGTCTTTTCACCCGGCGTCTTTCCGCTCGGCGTCTTGCCGGCCGCCGCTTTCGCGGCCGGAGCCGGTTTCGCCGCCGACGCTCGGGTGGCCGCGGCCTTCGCCGCGCTCTTCGGCGAAGTTCCGCGCTCCCCGCGCACCGGGCCGTGCTCGGCGAACAGCTCGGCGAGTTTCTCGGTCATCACCCCGCCCAGTTCCTCGGCGTCGACGATGGTCACCGCGCGCTTGTAATAGCGCGTCACGTCATGGCCGATGCCGATGGCGATGAGTTCGACCGGGGACTTGTCCTCGATCTGCTGGATAACCCAACGCAGGTGCCGCTCCAGATAATTGCCGGGGTTCACCGAAAGCGTGGAATCGTCCACCGGCGCGCCGTCGGAAATCATCATCAGGATACGGCGCTGCTCGTTGCGGGCGAGCAGGCGATTATGCGCCCAGTCGAGCGCCTCGCCGTCGATATTCTCCTTCAGCAACCCCTCGCGCATCATCAGGCCGAGATTCTTGCGGGCGCGGCGCCAGGGGGCATCGGCCGACTTGTAGATGATGTGGCGCAGGTCGTTCAGCCGGCCGGGCGCGCCCGGCTTGCCGGCGGAAAGCCAGGCCTCGCGCGCCTGCCCGCCCTTCCACGCCTTGGTGGTGAAGCCGAGGATCTCGACCTTCACGCCGCAGCGCTCCAGCGTGCGCGCGAGAATATCCGCGCAGGCGGCGGCGACCGTGATCGGGCGCCCCCGCATCGAGCCGGAATTGTCGAGCAGCAGCGTGACCACGGTGTCGCGGAAATCGGTATCGCGCTCGCGCTTGAACGAGAGCGGCTGCATCGGATCGAGGATCACGCGGTAGAGCCGCGCGGGGTCGAGCATGCCCTCCTCGAGGTCGAAGTCCCAGCCGCGGCTCTGCTGCGCCATCAGCCGGCGCTGCAACCGGTTGGCGAGGCGCGAGACGACGCCCGAGAGATGGCTGAGCTGCTTGTCCAGATAGGCGCGCAGCCGTGCCAGTTCCTCGGGGTCGCACAATTCGTCCGCGTTCACCGTCTCGTCGAAACGCGGGGTGAAGGGGTGGTATTCCGGCGGGCGCGGCTCGGACGGCACGGCATTCTGTGGCTGCCAGGGCTCGGACGATTCATCGGCATCGCCCAGTTCGGCATCGTCGGCGAGGTCGGAGGTGGGCTGCTCCTGCTGGTCCTCGCTGTCCTCCGGATTCTGGTCGGAGGAGAGGTCGGTGTCCAGCTCGGTCTGGCCCTCGCTGTTCTCGTCCTCCTCCGCGTCACTGCCCTTGCCGCTGTCCTCGTCGCGGCTGTCATCGGCATCCGTGGAGGGGTCGTTGTTCTCGTCGAACGGGGCGATGTCCTCGCCCATGCCGAGCGAGGACAGAAGGTCGCGCATCGCTTCGGCAAAGCGGGTCTGATCGGCCGCCGAGCCGGCCAGCTCATCGAGCGCGGTGGCGCCGTGCTCCTCGATGAAGCCGCGCCAGAGATTGACCATTTCGCGCGCGGCGGCCGGCGGGGCCATGCCGGTCATGCGCTCGCGCAGCATGAGCGCGAGGGCATGCTCCAGCGGCGCATCCGAGCGGTCGGCCAGATTGGCGAAATTCGCCTTCTGGTAGCGGTCCTCCAGCATGGCGGAGAGGTTGAGCGCCACGCCGTCCATGCGCAGCGCGCCGAGCGATTCGCAGCGCGTCTGCTCGGCCGCTTCGAACGCGGCGCGTGCCTGCTGGCCGACCGGGGAGAGGCGCTGGTGCACCTTGGGGTCGTGGCAGGCCATGCGCAGCGCCATGGAATCGGCATGGCCGCGCATGATGGCGGCATCCTGCTTGGTCATGCGGCGCGTGGGCTCGGGCAGGCGCGCGCGCCCGTCGGTAAAGCCCGGCCGTTCCGCGCCGAAGCTCACATCGATCTCGCGATTGCCCGCGATGGCGCGAAGGCAGCCGGTGACGGCGCGCTTGAGCGGCTCGGTCGGGGCTTCCTTGGGCTGGGCGCGGGTCGGGCGGTTCGAGGTGGACATGATCATCGCCTTGGATCGAGAGGCAGCCTCGGACGCCGAGGTTTCATTCCTCGCCCCGCCGGGGAGAGGTGGCCCGCGAAGCGGGTCGGTGAGGGGCTATGCGATTGCGAAGCGCCGGATGCCACTCACCCAAACCCTCTCCGTCAAGATCGGCTGTTACCGAGTCCGAGCTTGCGAACCGAACCCGGCAACAGCCGGGTTCGGCGGGAGAGGGAGAGAGCCCATTCACGACATGACGACGTTGACCGCCGATTCCGTCAGTTCCTTGCCGAAGCAGCGCTGGTAGAACTCGGCTACCAGCGGGCGCTCCAGCTCGTCGCACTTGTTGAGGAAGGTCACGCGGAACGAGAAGGCGAGTTCCTGGAAGATCTCGGCGTTCTCGGCCCAGGTGATCACGGTGCGCGGGCTCATCACGGTCGACAGGTCGCCATTGATGAAGGCCTGACGGGTGAGGTCGGCGAGGCGCACCATGCGCGCCACGGTGTCGCGCCCGCCCTCGGTCTGGAAGTGCTTGGCCTTGGAGAGGACGATGTCGACCTCCTTGTCATGCGCCAGATAGTTCAGCGTGGTGACGATGGACCAGCGGTCCATCTGCGCCTGGTTGATCTGCTGCGTGCCGTGATAGAGGCCGGTCGTGTCGCCCAGGCCAATGGTGTTGGCGGTGGAGAACAGCCGGAACGCGCCGTGCGGGCGGATGACGCGGTTCTGGTCGAGCAGCGTCAGGCGGCCGGCCGATTCCAGCACGCGCTGGATCACGAACATCACGTCCGGCCGGCCGGCGTCATATTCGTCAAACACGAGCGCGACATTGTTCTGGTAGGCCCAGGGCAGGATGCCGTCCCGGAACTCGGTGATCTGCAGCCCGTCCTTGACCACGATGGCATCCTTGCCGATCAGGTCGATACGGGAGATGTGGCTGTCGAGGTTGACGCGCACGCAGGGCCAGTTGAGGCGGGCCGCGACCTGCTCGATATGGCTCGACTTGCCGGTTCCGTGGTATCCCGTAACCATCACGCGGCGGTTATGGGCGAAGCCGGCGAGAATGGCGAGCGTGGTCGGGCGGTCGAACAGATAGTCCGGGTCAACCTCCGGCACATACGCGTCCGGTTCGGCATAGGCCGGGACTTCCAGATCGACATCAATGCCGAACACCTGGCGGACGGACACCTTCATGTCCGGCAGCACGGCGGTATGCGTGGGCGAGGCAGTCATCATTCCTCCGTTGCCGCGCTAGCGATCGCGGACTTGTCAGCAGAGCGGCCCTAACAGAAGCCCGCGGTCTTCAGATGATTATAGGCCTGGATCACGTCGCGCAGCCGGTCCTCGGTGGAAATATCACCGCCAT
Organism: Ancylobacter tetraedralis; assembly: GCF_014195655.1. Classification (GTDB taxonomy): domain Bacteria; phylum Pseudomonadota; class Alphaproteobacteria; order Rhizobiales; family Xanthobacteraceae; genus Ancylobacter; species Ancylobacter tetraedralis. The sequence continues at coordinate 141,704 of NZ_JACICD010000005.1, read as the reverse complement.
TGGCGTCCGGATGGTACTTTTTCACCAGCAGCTTGAAGCGCGCCTTGATCTCCTCCGGCGTGGCGGAAATCTCCACGCCGAGCGATTCGAAGGCGCGACGCTCGGCATTGCGGATCATGCGCCCGTCGCGCGGCGGCTCGGGGGTGGGCCGGCTGCTCCCGCCCATCTCGCCAAACACGCCGAATGGGTCGGCAAAGCCGTCCGGCTGATGTTCCTGGCCCTGCGCGCCGCGCCGGGCGCCGCCATTCTGGCCCATCTTCCAGGTGGGGCGATGGCCGGTCATCGCGTCCTTCTGGTAGGCCGTCACGGCATCGTCCGGCATGCCGGCGAAGTAGTTGTAGGACTGGTTGTATTCGCGCACGTGGTCGAAGCAGTAGCGCCAGAACTGCCCTTCGCGATGGCGCCCCTTGGGCGCGCGGTGCGTGGCCGGCTTGTCGCAGCCCGCCCATTCGCAGGTCGGGCACTCCGTCTTGAGACGGCGTTCCCGGTCCGGCTTGACGCGAATGCGGTCGAATATGGGGGAGTCGAGTTTCATGGTCGGGTGATTATGCGTGGGCTGGGACGGGTATACAAGAAACCAACGGTGCGTCACCGTGCCGGACGGCGATATTGACGCTTCGCGCTGCGGGAGGTACCGCATCAGCCATGAGCACGCTCCCCCCGAATTCCCGGATTTCCGACGCGTCGGATGCCGTCGCCAGCGCGCTGGCGCGCGTGCGCACGGCGCTGGCGCAACTGTCCCCCAGCGTTCTGGAGCTTGAGGACGAAAGCCATCGGCATGAGGGACATGGTGGGCACCGTGTGGGACAGCTCACGCATCTGCGCGTGCGCATCGTGGCGGAAGCGTTTCGGGGGCAGGGCCGGATTGCCCGACACCGCGCGGTGAACGGACTGCTCGCGGATGAGATCGCCCGGGGACTGCATGCGCTCGCGATCGAGGCCAAAGCACCCGGGGAGTGACGGCAAGCCCGCTCTATATGGGTCGCGACGACGTAAATTCCAGCGCCCGCCCTCACGCCGTCGTGCGCCGCAGCGGCACCACGCGCAGAAGGGTGATACGGTTGCGCTGCTTGCGCATTACCTGAAAGCGGAAGCCGTGGAACAGGAAGGCCTGTCCGGGTTCGGGAATGATGCGCGCCTCGTGAATGACCAGCCCGGCAATGGTGGTCGCCTCCTCGTCGGGCAGGTCCCAGCCCATGGCGCGGTTGAGATCGCGGATCGCCACAGATCCCTCCACGCTGACCGAGCCGTCCGGCTGGCGGCGGGCGCCGGTGAACGCCTTGTCGTGCTCGTCGGTGATGTCGCCGACGATCTCCTCGAGAATGTCCTCCAGCGTCACCAGCCCCATCACCTCGCCATACTCGTCGACCACGAGGGCGAAATGCTGCTTGCGGCGGCGGAACGCCTTGAGTTGGTCGGTCAGTGACGTGACATCCGGCACGAACCACGGCGGGCGGGCGATGGCCTCCACATCGAGATTCGACGTGTCGTTGCCGATGGCGCGCAGTTCCCGCAACAGATCCTTGGCATGCAGCACGCCGATGATGTTGTCGGGCCGCTCGCGCCAGAGCGGCAGGCGGGTATGGGGTGAGGCCAGCACCTCGCTGACGATGGTCTCGGGTGGATCATCCGCATCGAGGCTGGCCATCTTGGTGCGATGGACCATGATGTCCGATACCGCCAGCTCGCTGAGGTCGAGCAGGCCGCCGAGCATGTCGCGCTCGTCCTTCACCACGCTGCCCTCGCGGTGCAGAAGGTCGACCGCCCCGCGCAGTTCCTCGGCGGCGGAGAGCACGCTCTGGGTCTTGCCGAGCGGCACGCCGAGCCCTTTCAGCATGCTGCGCACCAGCGCCTCGATGGCGAGGGTCAGCGGGCCGAAAAGGCTCACCAGCACCCGCAGCGGACGCACCACGCGCAGCGAGACCTGGTCGGGATGGTTGATGGCGATGGTCTTGGGCAGCACCTCGGAGAAAATGACCACGACGATGGTCATGCCGATGGTGGCGTAAGCGATGCCCGCCGAGCCGAACCAGGCGAGCAGCAGGCCGGTCGTGAGCGAGGAGGCGGCAATGTTGGCGAGATTGTTGCCCAGCAGGATACCGCCGATCAGACGCTCGCGCCGGGCCATCATGCTGTTGACGAGGGCGGCGCGCGTGTCGCCGTTCTTCTCCAGCGCGTGCATGCGCGCCTTGGAAGAGGCGGTCAGCGCCGTCTCGCTGCCGGAGAAGAAGAACGACAGCAGCAGGCAGACGACAACCGCGCCAAGGGCCAGCCAGTCATAGGTGCTCACACGGCTCTCCCCAGAGTGCGGGCGAATCCCGCGGCGCGGGATGCCTCTCGCAAGATGCCCGTTCGATGCCTGCTCGACGCTCGTCCGCGTCGACGGCGTCGCCTGATCTCAGATGGCGCCCCGTTCGGCCTCAAGAAAGGCGCGCAGTTCGGCCGGGTCGACGTCGCGGGCGATGAAGCTGCGGCCGATACCGCGCGCCAGGATGAAGGTCAGCGCGCCGCGCGATACCTTCTTGTCCTGGGCGATCAGATCCATCAGCCCGTCCGTGTCCGGCAGGTCGCCCGGAATGTCCCGGATGCGGGTCGGCAGGCCAACCGTCTTCAGATGGGCGGCGACGCGCAGGGCATCTTCCGGCGAGCACAGCCCCTGCCGGGCCGAGAAGCGGAAGGCCTGCGCCATGCCCACCGCCACCGCCTCGCCATGCAGCAGGCGCTGGGAGAAGCCGGCCCCGGCCTCCAGCGCATGGCCGAACGTGTGGCCGAGATTGAGCAGGGCGCGGTCGCCCGTCTCCTTCTCGTCGCGGGCGACCACGGCGGCCTTGGAGGCGCAGCTGGTGGCGATCGCCTCGATGCGCGCCGGCCCGCCCGCGAACACTTCCTGCCACTTGCGCTCCAGCCAGGCGAAGAAGGGCGCGTTGTCGATGAGGCCGTACTTCGCCACTTCCGCATAGCCCGAGCGGAATTCGCGCAGCGGCAGCGTGTCGAGCGCGGCGCTGTCGGCGAGCACCAGGATCGGCTGGTGAAAGGCGCCGACCAGATTCTTACCGTGCCGCGAATTGATGCCGGTCTTCCCACCGACCGAGGAATCCACCTGCGCCAGCAGGCTGGTCGGGGCCTGCACGAAATCGACGCCGCGCCGCAGCGCCGCCGCCGCGAAGCCGGCGAGGTCGCCCACCACGCCGCCGCCGAGCGCCAGCACCACATCGCGCCGCTCGATGCGGGCGGCGAGCAGGGCGTCGACCACCTCCTCGAACACGCGGAAGCATTTCGATTTCTCGCCCGGCTCGACGATGACCGGCGTGGGGGTGAGCCCGGCGGCGCGGAGCGCGGCCTCCACCGTTGCGAGGTGGCGCTCGGCGACATGGCGATCGGTGACGATGCCGACCCGCGCGCCGGGGCGCAGCCTGGCGATGCGCTCCCCCGCCTCGTGGAACAGGCCGGGGCCGATGAGGATGTCGTAGGCCCGCTCGCCCAGCCCCACATTCAGCCGGGTGATGTCGGCGCGAAGTTCCTCGGCGACGTGGCTCACGGGGTCTCTCCTGTTGGCTCGGCGCCGAGATGGCCCGCCAGCGCGTCTACCACCGCCTCGACCATCACGTCCTGCGGCACGTCGTGCGAGACGACGGTGAGGGTGGCCCGGGCATAGACGGGATAGCGCAGGTCGATCAGCCGGGCGAGGGTCGTGCCCGGATCGTCGGTCTTCAGCAGCGGGCGATCGTCGCGCCGGCGCACCCGGCGCAGCAGCAGGTCGAGCTCGGCCTTGAGCCACACCGAAATGCCGTGCCGGGCGATCGCCGCCTGCGTCTCGTCGCTCATGAAGGCGCCGCCGCCGGTGGCCAGCACCATCGGCCCGTTTTCCAGCAGTCGCGAGATCACCTTCTTCTCGCCGTCGCGAAAGGCGGGTTCGCCGTGATGGGCGAAAATCTCGGGGATCGTCATGCCCGCGGCCTGCTCGATCTCGATGTCGGCATCGGCGAAAGGCAGGTTGAGCCGGCGGGCGAGGCGCTTGCCGACCGACGACTTTCCAGCGCCCATCATGCCCACGAGGACGATCGAGCGCGAGCCCAGCCGTTCGCGCAGGGCTGTCGTCTTGTCGTCCTGGACGAAATCCGCCGTCATGACATCGTGTCCGCTCATCGCTTCGCGGACTATCATCCGCGCGGGGGCGACGCAATGTGAGCGTGTCTTTCGGCAAGCGCTGCGACGAGCGGATCGCCGCGGCCAAGCGGTTCCTTCCGTCCGGGTGGCGAAAGGCCTTAAGGTCGCGGCGAGCGACCCCCATCGATTCGCCCGGACGCCCGAGACACCATGCCGAGCCTCATCCGCCTCCTTGTCATCCTCGCCGTGCTCGGCGGCATCGGCTATGGCGCGATGTGGGCGCTGGCCAATCTGGTGGAGCCGCAGCCGCGCGAGATGACCGTGACCGTGCCTCTCGACAAGCCGAGCCGATGAGCGGGGCGCCGCGCACCAAGGGGCGCGATACGGGTCCGGCCGCACTGTTTCTCGACATGATGGCGTCCGAGCGCGGCGCCAGCGCCAACACGCTCGCCGCCTATGCCCGCGACCTCGAGGATTACGAGGGCTTTCTCACCACCGAGGGCGTGGGCGCGCTGGAGGCGGGCACGACGCAGATCCGCGCCTATCTCGCCGAACTGTCGGCGCGCGGCCTCGCCAGCGCCAGCGTGGCGCGTCGGCTGTCGGCGCTGCGCCAGTTCCACCGCTTTCTCTATGTCGAGAATCACCGCAGCGACGACCCCGCCGCCGTGCTGGAGGGACCGCGCCGTACGCGCCCGCTCCCCAAGGTGCTGACGCTGGATGAGGTGACGGCGCTGATCGAGACCGCCCATGCGCGGGCCGCCGAGGCGGTGCCGAGCTTTGCCGAACAGGCCCGGCGGGCGCGCGTCGCCTGCTTCGTCGAGTTGCTCTATGCCACCGGCCTGCGCGTTTCCGAACTGGCGGCGCTGCCGGCCTCGGCGGCCGGCACAAGGGGCGAGTCGATCATCGTGCGGGGCAAGGGCGCCAAGGAGCGGCTGGTGCCGCTGGGCGAAGCCGCCAAGACGGCGATGCGGGCCTGGCGTGCCGCGCTCGACGCCATGGCGCAGGAGTCCAAGGACCGTGCCGCCAGCGGCCGAACGGCGGGACGCAAGGCCGGGCGTGACGCCAAGGCTGGAGTTGATACCAAGGCGCTTGCCGGGCGCTGGCTGTTTCCCTCCGCTGCGGCGAGCGGCCATATCACCCGCCAGCAGGTGGCTCTGGACCTGAAGGACCTCGCGCTCGCCGCCGGGCTCGACCCCGCCAAGCTCTCCCCGCATGTGCTGCGCCACGCTTTTGCCAGCCATCTTCTGGCGCATGGCGCCGATCTGCGCATCGTGCAGACGCTGCTCGGCCATACCGACATCTCGACCACGCAGATCTACACCCATGTGCTCGACGAGCGTCTGAAAAGCCTGGTGCGCGACCTGCATCCGCTGGGTGATTCCGACGGCGATTAAGGGCGAATCAAGCCGTGCCTTGACGTCGCCTCCCTCTCGGGGCAGCTTCCGCGCAACTTTAGAGCCTGCCTGTCTGGGCAGGCCGACCGTTTCCCGAAGCCGGATTGACCGAAACCCCATGCGCAGCTACCTCGATTTTGAGAAGCCCGTGGCCGAACTCGAGGCCAAGCTGGAAGAATTGCGCACCGTCGCGGCGCAAGGCGGCGCGGTCGCCATCGGCGACGACATCGCCCGCCTCGAAGGCAAGGCGCAGGATGCGCTGGTCCATCTCTATGCCAATCTCACGCCGTGGCAGAAGGCGCAGGTCGCGCGGCACCCGCTGCGCCCGCATTTCTCCGATTATGCCGGCGCCCTGTTCGAGGAATACGAGCCGCTCGCCGGCGACCGTAAATTCGGCGACGACAACGCCATTCTCGGCGGTCTGGCGCGTTTTCGCGGCCGGCCGGTGTGCCTGATCGGTCAGGAAAAGGGCAACACCACCGAGACCCGCATCAAGCACAATTTCGGCATGGCCCGGCCCGAGGGCTACCGCAAGGCGGTGCGGCTGATGGAACTGGCCGATCGCTTCGCGCTGCCGGTGATCTCGCTGGTCGACACGGCCGGCGCCTTTCCCGGGCTCGACGCCGAGGAGCGCGGCCAGGCGGAGGCGATTGCCCGCTCCACCGATGCGTGCCTCTCGCTCAGCGTTCCCAATGTCGCGGTCATCATCGGTGAGGGTGGTTCCGGCGGAGCCATCGCCATCGCCACCGCGAATCGGGTGCTGATGCTGGAGCATTCCATCTACAGCGTGATCTCGCCCGAGGGCGCCGCTTCGATTCTCTGGCGCGATACCGCCAAGGCGCAGGAGGCGGCGATGAACATGAAGATCACCGCCCAGGACCTCGCTCGCTTTCATGTGATCGACACCATCGTACCGGAGCCGCCGGGCGGCGCGCATCGCGATCCCGCGCTCGCCATGACCCGGGCGGGCGACGCGATCGAGGCAGCGCTGCTGGATCTCGAAGGGCTGGACGGCCCGAGCCTGCGCAAGGCGCGGCGCGAGAAGTTCCTCGCCATCGGTCGCACCCTGTAGGCGCGCGCCGGTTGCGGGTGCCGTTTGGCGGCGGGTGCACGCTTGCTGTATGGTCCGCGCGAGGATAACGACTACGCGGTCGAGTCCATCTGGGGACGGACGGGGAGTGTCGCGCTTGAACCTTTCCGCTTTTTCGCGGCTGGTCGGTGGCGGGGCGGCGCGCTGGCGCATGGCCCTTCTGTCGGGTGTCGCGGCCCTCTCGCTCGCCGGCTGCACCGGGGATGACGGCCCCTCGCCGATGATGTCCAAGGCGATGAAGACGCTCTCGCCCCAGACCGTCGCGCTGCTGCAGGAAAAGGGCATGTCCACCGACAGCCCGCTCGTCGTGCGCATCTTCAAGGAAGAGTCGGAGCTGGAGGTCTGGAAGCAGACCACGAATGGCGACTACGCGCTGCTCAAGACCTACCCGATCTGCCGCTGGTCCGGCGAACTGGGACCGAAGAAGACGGAAGGCGACCGGCAGGCGCCGGAGGGTTTCTATACGATCACGCCCGGCCAGATGAATCCGAATTCGAGCTATTATCTCTCGTTCGATCTCGGCTTTCCCAACCCTTATGACAAGGCGCTCGGCCGCTACGGCTCCAACCTGATGGTGCACGGCGACTGTTCCTCGCGCGGCTGCTACGCCATGACCGACGAGCAGGTGCAGGAGATCTTCGCGCTCGGTCGCGAGAGCTTCCGGGGCGGTCAGCGATCTTTCCAGGTGCAGGCCTATCCTTTCCGCATGACGCCGGAAAACATGGTCCGCCACCGCAACAATCCCAATCTCGCCTTCTGGAAGATGCTCAAGGAAGGCAGCGACACGTTCGATCTGACCAAGGCGCCGCCGAAGGTCGATTATTGCAGCAAGCGCTACGTGTTCAACGCGACGCCGGTCGATCCGAGCCAGAAGTTCCAGGCCTCGTCGCCGTGCCCCGCCTATACCCAGCCGGGGGATCTCGGCGAGGAACTCGCCGCCCGCCAGCGCGATGTCGCGACGCGGATCGCCAGTGCCGGGGCGCTTGTTCCTGTCGCGCCGGTCAAGACCGGCAAGGACGGGGGCATGCACAAGGTGTTCCTCGCCAAGCTGGAAAATCCCGAGCTGAAGGCCCCGGGTTCGCTGCCGCCCGTGGTCAAGCCGCCGGGGAGCGACTATGGCGTGGCGACCAACGAGCCGGCACCGGCCGAGAGCATCGCGCTTGCCACCGCCGCGTCCGTGCCGACCACGGCCGATGTGCCGCTGCCGTCACCGCGTCCCACCGATCTGCCGCCGTTGAGTTCGCAACCCGCCGGTACGCCCACCCTGCCGGAGCCGGCCGCCGGCCTGCTTGCCGCCCGTTCCCCTGCCGTCACCGCGCCGGGTACGGAGGTTGCGGCGCTGGAAGGCGGCGGGTTCCTCGCCAGTGTGAAGAGCTTCTTCAGCGCCGCCACGTCGCCCGCCACGCCGCCCACCACGTCGCCCGCGACCGAGACGCCTGCCAGCGCGGCGGCGGCGGTGGTTGCCCCTGCCGGAACTCCTGCGGCGCGCGCCGCTGCCACGCCGGCTGGCGCCGCGCCTGCCAATGCGACGACTACCGTTGCCTCTCCCGCCGCCGAGGCTCCTGCGGCTGCCGCGCCGTCCTCCGGCTTCTCGCTCAGCAGCCTGTTCGGCGGCGGCTCGACGCGGGTGGCCGCACCGGTCGCGCCCACCGTTCCCGCAGAGGCGGCGGCCGATGTGCCGGTGCCTCCCGTGCGGCCGGTGGCCGTGCCGCAGGCGACGTCGCGCGCCTCGGCGGCTGTCGTCCAGCATCCCGTGGCGACAGCCGCCCCCTCCGCCCGCCCGGCGCATGCGCCGGCAAATGCCGCAGCGGCCGCTGGTTCAGCGCCTGCCTATGCGGCGGTGCCGACGCCGGGCGCGTCCTATTCCACCGTCCCGACGCCCTCGGCCGCGGCAGCCGCCGCCACGCCCGCCGTGCCGACACCGGCTCAGGCATCCGCAGCACAGGCATCGGCCACCGCGGGCCAGCCGCTCAGCGGAACCGCGCCGGCCCTTCCCGGCGCGTCGATCCTCACCTCGGGAAGCTTCTCCACCACCGTCCAGTAAGCCAGCGAGAAAGCCATGAGACGCAAAAGGCCGGCGGGGCTCTCGCTGGCCTTTTGCGTCTCATGAAGGTGCCGGATGGGTCTGTGCCGCGCCCGTGCGGACGAGGCTCGAGAAGGTCATAAGTCGGCTATTTGTGAAGGATCCGCCGCCCGCGTCGCTTCGCGGCGGGGCCCGGCATCGGGCGCGCGTCAGCTGATGACGGTGGCGTGGTGGTTGACCACGCGCCAGCCGTCTGCGGAGCGGTGCCACAGGCGGGTGATGCGCAGGCTCGCCGTGAAGGCCGCGCCGCCGGCGTGGCCCTTCGCCTCAGCCCGCAGCACGGCGATCACCGCCCCGGGAGCCAGCGCGCGCAGGCGATAATCCGAGAATATAAGCCGGCTTAATTTTAGCGCGCCGGTGCGATGAAGGTCGAGGTCGTCCTGCTTGCTCAGGAACTGGCCGCGCTGGTCGACAAAGACCAGATCGTCGGCCAGCAGCCGATCCAGCGCGAAGGTGTCGCCGGCCAGCGCGGCGTCACGCAGGCGGCGCTCGGCGATTTCGACCTCCTTGAGGTCGGCATCGGCCGGAGGCGCCGCCGGCGCGCTCATATGAACTTGCCGTGGCAGTGCTTGTACTTGAGGCCGGAGCCGCACGGGCAGACCTCGTTGCGCCCGACACGGCCCCAGGTCGAGGGGTCGTTCGGATCGCGGAGCACGGCCGTGCCGGCATCGGCGGAGGGGGCCAGCGTGGCCGCTTGAGCGAAGGCGGCATCGGCGAGCGCGAACTCGTCCTCGCCGGTGTCGGCATCGATGTGATGCGCGGTCATCGGCGGCTCCGGCTCGGCCGGCGGCGTCATCATCACCTCGACCCGCATCAGCTGGGCCGTGACCGCCTCGCGCAGGCTGGACAGCATGGCCTCGAACAGCTGGAACGCCTCGGACTTGTACTCGTTCAGCGGGTCGCGCTGGGCATAACCGCGCAGGCCGACGACCTGGCGCAGATGGTCGAGCGTGACGAGATGCTCGCGCCAGAGGTGATCCAGCGTCTGCAGCAGGATCGACTTCTCGACATAGCGCATGATCTCCGGGCCGTACTGGGCGAGCTTGGCTGCCATGGCCTCGTCGGCGCGTGTCTGGATGCGCTGGCGCATTTCCTCGTCGGCAATGCCTTCCTCGGCCGCCCATTCCTTGACCGGCAGGTCGAGCCCGGTGACGCGGGCCAGCGCCTCGGCGAGGCCCTCGGTGTTCCACTGCTCGGGATAGGCGTTGGGCGGGACGAACTTGACGACGATGTCCTCGATCACGCCGTGGCGCATCTCGGCCACGGTTTCGGCGACGTCGTCGTCCTGCATCAGCTCGACGCGCTGCTCGAACACCACCTTGCGCTGGTCGTTCATCACGTCGTCGTATTTCAGCAGGTTCTTGCGGATGTCGTAGTTGCGCGCCTCGACCTTCTGCTGCGCCTTTTCCAGCGCGCGGTTGATCCAGGGGTGGACGATCGCCTCGCCCTCCTTGAGGCCGAGCTTCTGCAGCATGCCGTCGAGCCGGTCCGACCCGAAGATGCGCATCAGGTCGTCTTCCAGCGACAGGAAGAAATGCGAATGGCCGGGGTCGCCCTGGCGGCCGGAGCGGCCGCGCAGCTGGTTGTCGATGCGCCGGCTCTCATGGCGCTCGGTGCCGATGACGTAGAGGCCGCCAGCGGCCAGCGCCTTGGCCTTGAGCGTGGCGATCTCGGCGCGGATATTGGCCTCGGCGGCGGCGCGCTGCTCGCCCTCGGGCAGGTCCGCCAGCTCGTGCTGGATGCGCATGTCGGCATTGCCGCCGAGCTGGATGTCGGTGCCGCGGCCGGCCATGTTGGTGGCGATGGTGATGGCGCCGGGCACGCCGGCCTGGCTGACGATGTAGGATTCCTGCTCGTGGTGGCGGGCGTTGAGCACCGCGAACACCTTGTCCTCGGCCTTGCCCTGGTCGCCGTCATAGAGCGGGCGGAAGGCGTCGGGGTCGGAGAAATCCTTCTGCCGGAAGCCGCGCTTCTTGAGCAGTTCGGCCAGCAGTTCCGATTTCTCGATCGAGGTGGTACCCACCAGCACGGGCTGGCCCTTGGCCTTGCACTCGGTGATGAGGTCGATGATGGCGTTGTATTTCTCGCCCGCCGTCCGGTAGACCTCGTCGTCGTCGTCGACGCGCTGGACCGGCAGGTTGGTCGGGATCTCGATGACTTCGAGATTGTAGATGTCGCCGAATTCCTGCGCTTCCGTGTTCGCCGTGCCGGTCATGCCGGCCAGCTTCTCGTACATGCGGAAATAGTTCTGGAAGGTGATGGAGGCGAGCGTCTGGTTCTCGGGCTGGACCTGGACGCGCTCCTTGGCTTCCAGCGCCTGGTGGAGGCCTTCCGAATAGCGCCGGCCCGGCATCATGCGGCCGGTGAACTCGTCGATGATGACGACTTCATTGTTGCGGACGATATAGTCCTTGTCGCGCTGGAACAGCGTGTGGGCCCGCAGCGCCTGGTTGACGTGATGCACCACCGAGACGTTCTCGATGTCGTAGAGGCTCTCGGACTTGAGCAGCCCGGCCTCGCGCAGCAGCGTCTCGATCTTCTCCATGCCGGCTTCGGTCATGGAGACCGAGCGCTGCTTCTCGTCGACCTCGTAATCCTCCTTCGACAGGCGGGGGATGTAGGTGTCGATGGTGTTGTAGAAATCCGAGCGGTCGTCGAGCGGGCCGGAAATGATGAGCGGCGTGCGCGCCTCGTCGATGAGGATGGAGTCCACCTCGTCGACCACGGCGAAGAAGTGCGGGCGCTGGACCATCTGGTTCAGCTCGTACTTCATGTTGTCGCGGAGATAGTCGAAGCCGAGTTCGTTATTGGTCGCATAGGTGACGTCGCAGGCATAGGCCGCGCGGCGCTCGTTGTCGTCGAGCCCGTGATGGATGATGCCGGTGGTCAGGCCGAGGAAGCGGTAGACCCGGCCCATCCATTCGGCGTCGCGCTTGGCGAGATAGTCGTTCACGGTGACGACGTGCACGCCCTTGGCCGTCAGCGCGTTCAGATAGACCGGCGCGGTGGCGACCAGGGTCTTGCCTTCGCCGGTGCGCATCTCCGCGATGCCGCGCTCATGCAGCACCATGCCGCCGATCAGCTGCACATCGAAATGCCGCTGGCCGAGGGCGCGCCGCGAGGCCTCGCGCACCGTGGCAAAGGCGGGAACGAGCAGGTCGTCGAGGCTGGCGCCATTGGCGAGCTGCTGGCGGAACTCGACGGTCCGCGCGCGCAGTTGCTCATCCGTGAGTTTCAGCAACTCCGGCTCGAGCGCATTGATGGCGGCGACCTTCGGCTGATAACCGCGCACGCGGCGATCATTGGCCGATCCGAACAGCTTTCGCGCGAGAGCGCCGAACATGAGCTTCCAATCCGTGTCCGCCAGGGCAGAGGTCGGGTACCAACGGTGACGGGCCGCCGGTACCAGTGAGACGCCGCCCCACGCCGGCACGCGCCATGCGGGCCTCGCCGTTCATCCAGACGCCATTTGCGGCCGAATTGGGTCTGCCGGGCCAGGCGGTCGCGAACGGCGTTCGGGTGGTTGCGTCACATCAATGCGAGGATCAGAGCGACCACGCACCTTCCGCCACACTTATGAACGGGTTTAGGGGTTGTCAATCGCGCGCCGGACGACAGTTTCCTGACGCAGCGGAGCTTCGGACGGCGGCTCGCGCCGGTATCGCCGTCGTGAACCTGACATGCTTTGCCGATTGCCTAAACCCCCGCTTGCAACCTCGGTCCGACTGCGCCAGCTTTCGCCGCCCGAACCGCGGACAACCGCAACCCAAGGAATGGCCTTTATGAACTTCCATCGTCCGCACCCCGAAACCCTGTCGGCGCCCAAGGCGCAGAATCGCCGCGCTGGCCTCGTGCGGGCTGGTCTGGTGGCCGCGCTGATGGGCGTTGCCATGCCGGCCTTCGCGCAGACCGCGCCGGCGACGACCGCCGCCCCGGCGGCTGCAGCGCCAGCGGCCGCGCCGGTCGCGCAGGCTGACGACACGGTGCTCGCCACCGTCAACGGGGCGCCGATCACCCGTGGCGACGTGAAGGCAGCCACCGAGGAACTGGCGCAGAACCTGCCGCAGCAGATCCAGGGCGCGGCACGCGACGAATATGTGCTCGGCTTCCTGATCGACCTCACCGCCATGGCGCAGGCTGCCGAGGCGCAGAAGCTCGACCAGACCCCCGACTTCCAGCAGCAGATGGCTTTCATCCGCAAGCGCCTGCTCATGCAGGCGGCGCTGGAGCAGGCCACCAAGGCCGCGATGACCGACGAAGCGCTGAAGAAGACCTATGAAGAGGCGATCAAGCAGCAGCAGCCGGAAGAAGAGGTTCATGCGCGCCACATCCTGTTCCTGACCGATCCGGCCAAGAAGGAGAGCGACGCCGAGGCCAAGAAGAAGGCCGACGAGGTCGAGGCCCGCCTGAAGAAGGGCGAGGATTTCGCCAAGCTCGCCAGCGAGCTGACCGAGGATCCGTCGGGCAAGAAGGACGGTGGCGATCTCGGCTTCTTTGCCAAGGACCAGATGGTGCCGGAATTCGCCGACGTCGCCTTCGCGATGAAGCCGGGCGAGATTTCCAAGCCGGTGAAGACGCAGTTCGGCTGGCACGTCATCAAGGTTGAGGAAAAGCGCCAGAAGCCGGTGCCGACCTTCGACGAGGTGAAGCCGCAGATCCAGCAGTTCCTGGCCCAGAAGGCGCAGGCCGAGGCGGTGCAGAAGTTCCGCGAGGGCGCCAAGGTGGAGAAGACCGCCGCGGCCCCGAGCCCGGCCGACCTCACCACCCAGCCCGCCGGCGCGGCTCCGGCCGCCCCCGCCACGGCGCCCAAGCCCGCGCAGTGAGCCGGTACCGTGGCCGGAGCCGTGAGCCCCGCGCAGTGAGCGCGGCTCTCGTCGGGCTCTGAAGGCCGGTTGATCAAAAGGCTCCGCGCCATCCGGTGCGGGGCCTTCTTCTTTGGCCCATCGACGCCGCGCGGGCTGAATCGCGCCGTGCAGTGGCGCCGCCGTCTTGCGGATGTCGCGCGCATCGGGCACACCCGTGGCGCTTTCATTTGCCCGCAGGGACTGCCCGATGGCCCACGCTTCCCCCGTCTCGCCGCTCGCGCCCAAGACCACGCCGGATGTCGGCCCGGTGGCCGGCGTCCGCTACGCCACCGCCGAGGCGGGGATTCGCTATAAGGGCCGAACGGACGTGCTGCTGCTGGCGCTCGATGCCGGCACGACGGCGGCGGGCGTGTTTACCAAGTCGAAATGCCCCTCGGCGCCGGTCGAATGGTGCCGCGAGATCCTGCCCAAGGGGCTGGCGCGGGGCCTCGTGGTCAATTCGGGCAATGCCAATGCCTTCACCGGGCGGAAGGGCCGCGACGCCACCGCGCTCACCGCGACGATCGCCGCCCGGGCGCTCGGCTGCGCGGAGGACGAGATCTATCTCGCCTCGACCGGCGTGATCGGCGAGCCGCTCGACGCCACCAAGTTCGAACACGTGCTGGACGAGACCGCGACACGCCTCGCCCCGCTGCCGTGGATCGATCCCGCGCGGGCCATCATGACCACCGACACCTTCCCCAAGCTCGCCACCGCCAAGGTGACGATCGACGGGGTCGAGGTGACGCTGGCCGGCATCGCCAAGGGCGCCGGCATGATCGCGCCGGACATGGCGACCATGCTCTCCTTCGTGTTCACCGACGCCGCCATCGAGGCGCCGGCGCTGCAGGCGCTGCTGTCGCAGGGCGTGACGGACAGTTTCAACGCGGTGACGATCGACGGCGACACCTCGACCTCCGACACGCTGATGCTGTTCGCCACCGGCGCTTCCGGCGCGCCGCGCATTTCCGATGCCGAGGACCCGCGCCTGTCGGACTTCCGCCGCGCGCTGACCGAGGTGCTGGCCGATCTCGCCGAGCAGGTGGCGCGGGACGGGGAGGGCGCGCGCAAGCTGGTGCGCATCCATGTCACCGGCGCCACATCGAAGGAATCGGCGCGCAGAATCGCCATGTCCATCGCCAATTCGCCGCTGGTGAAGACCGCCGTGGCCGGCGAGGACGCCAATTGGGGCCGCGTCGTCATGGCGGTGGGCAAGGCTGGCGAGCCGGCCGAGCGGGACCTGCTGTCGATCTCCTTCGGCCCGATCCGCGTGGCGCATGAGGGCGCCCGCGACCCGGCCTATGACGAGGCGGAGACCTCCGCCTACATGAAGAACGACGTGATCGACATCACCGTCGACATCGGGCTGGGGCACGGCACGGACCGGGTGATGACCTGCGACCTGACCAAGGAATATGTCGCCATCAACGGCGATTATCGCTCGTGAGGCCGGCGGCATGAAGCTCCTCCTCGTCGCCGCCTGCGCGCTCGTCGATGTCGACGGGCGCGTGCTGCTGACCGAGCGGCCCGAGGGCAAGTCGCTGGCCGGCCTGTGGGAATTTCCCGGCGGCAAGGTGGAGGCCGGCGAGCGGCCGGAGGAATGCCTGATCCGCGAGCTTGCCGAGGAACTCGGCATCACGGTGAAGGAGGCGTGCCTCGCCCCGCTCACCTTCGCGTCCCATACTTATGAAAATTTCCAGCTGCTCATGCCGCTGTGGATCTGCCGGCGCTGGGAAGGCAATCCGCATGGCCGCGAGGGCCAGCGCCTCGCCTGGGTGAAGCCGGGCCACCTGCGCGACTACCCCATGCCGCCGGCCGACGAGCCGCTGATCCCGATGCTCGTCGATCTGCTCGGGCCGGGGCGCTAGTTCAGCTCTCGCCCGGCAACCGGCCTTCCGGCACCTTCAGGGCATCCGCCAGCCGCAGCTTGGCCGATCCGGGGCGCAGCGGCTTCTGCTGGCTCTCATGCGGGGCCCAGCCGGAAATCCAGGCGATCTCGAACGTGGCGCGCAGCCGGCCGTCCGGGTCGGAGAAGCGCTCGGCATAGACCTCGAACAGCCGCGCCAGCGTCTTGCGCAGCAAGGGCGTGCGGCGGCGGTCGGTGAGCGGGTTGGCCGCGCCCATGCGGCGCAGGTCACGCAAGAGCGCGAGCGGGTCGCCATAGCGCACCGTGATGCGGTCGACATCCGCCACCGGCAAAGCGAGGCCGGCGCGCTGCAGCAGGCCGCCGAGGTCGCGCAGGTCCGCGAAAGGGGCGACGCGCGGCGAGATGCCGCCCAGCGTCTCGCTCTCGGCCACCGCGAACGCCTCGCGCAGCTCGGCCAGCGTGCCCGAGCCGAAAAAGGCGGCGAGCAGCAGCCCGTCCGGCCGCAAGGCGCGGCGGATCTGCGCGAGTTGCCCGGGCAGGTCGTTCACCGTCTGCAGGGCGAGGGCCGATACCACGAGATCGAGCGATTCGGGCGCGAAGGGCAGGGCTTCCGGGTCCGCCACCACGTCCACATCCGCCCGCTCAGAGGGGCCGGCGGCAAGGAGCCTTTCCACCATGCCCGAGCCGGCCAGCGCGGCGGCCAGCGCGGAGGTCGGGGTGCCGAGGTCTACCGCCGTCGCGAATTGCCGCTTCACCGCGCCGAGCCGGTCGGCCAGGTCTTCCGCCACCCGGTCGATGAGAAACGTTTCCGGCCCCAGCGCCAGCGCGCGGCGGCGGCGCGCGGCGAGCGCGCGGGAATCGAAGATGTCGACGACGCCCGAACTCGGGTGGGCGGAACTCGGGTGGGCGGAACTCGGGGGTGTGGAACTCGGGGGTGTGGACATGCGATGCTCCTCGGGCGAGAGCCATAGGGCGGCGGCCGCGGCGGGTCAAAGCCGTGCTCCCGCAATCGGGAGCGCGATGCCGCGTGGAGCCGCAGCGACGGTGCCGCTGCACACATGGTAGGCTGGTGTCCATGGACAACCCCCTCGCGCCCGAACGGCAACGCACGCTGGGCCTGCGCAGGCTCGGCCTGCGCGCTGGGCGGTGGCTCGGCATGGGACGGATGTGGACGCGAGGGCTGGTCGATCTCGCGCTTCCCCCGATCTGCATGGCCTGCCGCGCCGCGGTGGGCGAACCGGGTTGCCTGTGCGCGCCGTGCTGGAGCCGCGTGCGGTTTATCGAGCGGCCCTATTGCGACCGGCTGGGCATTCCGCTCACGCATGAATACGAAACATTTGGCACGACGGGGCCGGTGGTCAGCGAGGCCGCGTTCGCCCGTCCGCCGGCCTATGGGCGGGCGCGGGCGGTGGCGGTCTTCGGCGACGTCTCCCGCGACATCATCCATGCGCTGAAATATGCCGACCGGCTCGATGTCGCCGCGCCCATGGCGCGGATGATGGCGCGGGCCGGCGCGGACATCCTCGCCGAGGCCGGTGCGCTGGTGCCGGTGCCGCTGCATCCGCTCCGGCTGTGGAAGCGCCGCTTCAACCAGTCCATGCTGCTGGCGCGGGGCGTGGCCGCCGCGAGCGGCGTGCCCGTGCGGGCGGATTGGCTGAGGCGCGCCCGCGCGACCACGCCGCAGGTCGGCCTCGACCGCGCCGCCCGCGCGCAGAATGTCGCCGGTGCCTTCATCGTGCCGGAGACGATGCGCGCGGAATTGCGGGGCCGTCGACTGGTGCTGGTCGACGACGTGCTGACCACCGGCGCCACGATCGACGCCTGCGCCAAGGCGCTGATGCGCGCGGGGGCCCTGCGCGTCGACGTACTGGTATTTGCGCGGGTTGTTGACGGGCACGATACGCCCATATCATAGGAACATGCGCCGCGCGGCGCGGTGTGAGGCGAACCGATGTCGCAGATCGAGATCTATACCACCTCCAGTTGTCCCTATTGCCATGCCGCCAAGGACCTGCTGAAGCGCAAGGGGGCGACCTTTGCCGAGATCAACGTGACCGGCGATCCCGTCGGTCGCTCGACCATGTCGACCCGCGCCAACGGGCGCACCAGCGTTCCGCAGATCTTCATCGACGGCCGCCATGTCGGCGGCTGCGACGACCTCTATGCCCTCGAAGAGGCCGGCGAACTCGACGGGCTGCTGGGTAGCTGAGGCGGGGCGGGCTCCACGCGCCGGCCCTCCCGCTGCCGCTGCGCGCCCGGCCCCCTCGATCGCCCCCCGTGATCGCCCCTCGTGATCGCCCCTCATGAAAGTGATGACGCCATGACCAACACCACGCCGGCCTCCAGCCCCCGCACCCTGCATCTGGGCGCGCCGTTCGTGGCGGGTGTGGTGCAGATGCGCACGGCCAAAAGCGTGGCGGTCAATGTCGCGGCGGCGTCCGCGCTGATCCGCGAGGCGGCGTCCGCCGGGGCCAGCTATATCCAGACTCCGGAAATGACCGGCACGATGGAAGAGGGGCGCGAGGCGCTGTTCGCCATCCTCCACGAGGAGGAGACAGATCCCGCGCTCGCGGCGTTCCGCGCGCTCGCCGCCGAACTCGGGGTGCACCTGCATATCGGCTCGCTGGCGATCCGGGCGGGTGAGCATCGCGCTGCCAACCGCGCCTTCCTCATCGGGCCGGACGGGGCGATTGTCGCGCGCTACGACAAGATCCACATGTTCGATGTCGACCTGCCCAATGGCGACGTCTATCGCGAATCGGCCGCCTACCGGCCGGGCGAGTTCGCCGTGCTGGCGGACCTGCCGCAGATCCGCCTTGGCCTCACCATTTGCTACGACCTGCGCTTCCCCGCGCTGTTCCGGGCGCTCGCCGAGGCGGGGGCGGGGATGATCGCGGCGCCGGCCGCGTTCACGCAGACCACCGGCGAGGCGCATTGGCACATCCTTTTGCGCGCCCGCGCCATCGAGACCGGCTCCTATGTGCTGGCGGCGGCGCAGGGTGGCACGCACGAGAACGGGCGCCAGACCTTCGGCCACAGCCTGATCATCGACCCGTGGGGCACGATCCTCGCCGAGGCCGGCACCCAGCCGGGTGTCATCCTCGCCGAGATCGACCCCGCCAAGGTGCGGGCGGTGCGCGCGCGTGTTCCCTCGCTGGAGCACGGGCGACGCTTCGAACTGGTGGAGCCGCCCGAAGCCGGCCGCCTGCACCTGGTGACGACCGATGGTGCCGCATGATTCTCTACCGGCTGCACTGTGCGCAGGACCATGATTTCGAAAGCTGGTTCCGTGATTCGGCCGCCTATGACGGCCAGAAGGCGCGTGGGCTGGTGACATGCCCGGTCTGCGGCTCGGCGGATGTCGACAAGGCGATCATGGCGCCCGCGCTGGGGCGCGGCACCCGCAAGCGCGACGTCGAGGCGGTGCCGGCGGAGGCGTCTTCCGCCCCGGCTGCCGCGACGGCCGTGCCGGTGGCTGCCGAGCCCTCCGCCCAGCCGGTCGCCCTGATGTCGGAGCGCGAACAGCATGTGCGGGCCATGCTGCGGGCGGTGCGCGCGCATGTCATCGCCCATTCCGACTATGTCGGGGATGAATTTGCCCGCCTTGCCCGGCGCATGCACGAGGGCGAGGAAGAGCAGCGGGCCATCCATGGCGAGGCGACGCCGGACGAGGTGCGCGCGCTGGTCGAGGACGAGATCGAGGTTCTGCCGCTGCCGGTGCTGCCCGACGAGCGCAATTGATGCAGCCCGGTGACGGGTGGAGGTCGTGATGAGGGCCGTGCTCACAGGTTTGACCGTGCTCACCCTGCTCGGCCTCGCCGCGCCGATGCTGGCGTCTCCGGCGCGTGCCGCGACCAGCACGACCACGACGCAGGGCAAGTCCGCGCTCTACGAGGTTATCGGCCATGACCCCTATCGCGGGGCATGGAAGAAACTCACCGGCCCCGTCATCAAGTCCGAGCGCTGGCTGAAGGGCGGGCATGGCATCTGGTCGCCGGCGCAGATCGTGCAGGTCGACGCCCAGCGCTTCAAGGTGTTCCTGCTGTGCAAGGTGAACGAGTGCGCGAGCACGAGGATCAGCGTCATCTTCTCGGCGGATGGCACGAGGGCCTATGGCGCGCTGCGCACGCCCACGGGAACGCAGGTTCTGGGGGCGCCGAATGTCGTGGTGCACAAGGCCCTGCTGAAGGCGCTGCAGGACTAGCCGGACCGGGGAAGGGCAAGCTTGCCTCGGCAGGCTCCCCTCAGCCGCCCGCCTCAGCCGCCCGCGGGAGGGGTGGCCGCCATGGCCTTCTCGATTTCCGGCAGCAGGCGCTGCTTCACGCCTTCCGCGTCCAGCGGGCCGATGAACTTGTAGGCGATCCGCCCGTCCTTGCCGATCACGAAGGTTTCCGGCACGCCATAGACGCCCCAGTCGATGGCGGCGCGCCCGTTCGGGTCGACGCCCACGGCCGCATAGGGATTGCCGAAGCGGCCGAGGAAGCGGCGGGCATTGCCGGCGTCATCCTTGTAGTTGAGGCCGACCAGACGGAAGCCCGGCATCTTCGACAGATCGACCAGGAAGGGGTGCTCGTCGCGGCAGGGCACGCACCAGGAAGCGAACACGTTCAGCACCGTGACGCCGCCTTTCAGCTCCGTCGAGGCGAGGCCCGGAACCGGGGCGCCATCGCGCGACAGGCCCTCCAGCGCGGCGAGGTCGAGTGGGGGCGCCTCCCGGCCGATCAGCGCCGAGGGGATGCGCGCGGGATCGCCCGAGAACAGCCGGCCATAGAACAGCGCGGCCAGCGCGATGAAGGCGACCAGCGGCAGCAGTACCAGAAGGCGGCGCCGGCCGGGCCTCTCCGGGGCGGGTTCCGCGCTCATGAGAGGCTTCGCCGTGCCGAGCGGCGACGCACGCCGCGCGCTTCCAGTTCACCGAGCCGCCGCCGCACGGCCCGTCCCTGGAGGAAGGTGGACAGCGCCAGCGCGCCCAGCGCCAGCGCGCTGACCCCGTAGGCCGCGAGGATGAAGGCCCCGTGCTCGCCCAGCATCAATGCGCTCCCGGCATGGCGTTTCTACGCATGGGCCGCCTCGGCGGCGGCGCGCGCCTCCAGCGAGCGCAGGCGGCGGCGCAGGATTTCGTTGCGCATCGCCGCCATGTGCAGCGCTAGCATGAGAAGGGTGAAGCCGAGCGCGCAGATCATCAGCGGCCAGAGCATGCTCGAATCGATGGTCGATCCGCCCATGCGGAACACCGAGGCCGGCTGGTGCAGCGTGTTCCACCAGTCGACCGAGAACTTGACGATCGGCACGTTGACGAAGCCCACCAGCGTCAGCACCGCCACGGCGCGACCCGCCTGGCTGGCATCCTCAATGGCCGAGCGTAGCGCCAGCAGGCCGAGATAGAGCAGCAGCAGCACCAGCATGGAGGTGAGCCGGGCATCCCACACCCAGTAGGTCCCCCACATCGGCCTTCCCCACAGCGAGCCGGTGATGAGGCACAGGAAGGCGAACACCGCCCCGATGGGCGCCAGCGCCTTGTGCGAGACATCGGCCAGCGGATGGCGCCACGCGAGGATGCCGATCGCCGAAAGCGCCAGCAGCGTGTAGCCGAACATGGCGAGCCAGGCGAAGGGCACGTGGATATACATGATCTTCACCGTCTCGCCCTGCTGGTAGTCCGCCGGGGCGCGGAAGGCGAGAATGAAGCCGATGGCGAGGGCCAGCACGGCGGCGCCGGCGAGCCACGGCAGTACCCGCCCGGAAAGGGCGAGGAAGCGGGTGGGGTTGGCAAGGTCCATGAGCGCCATGGGCCGGTTCTAATCCGCCCTTGGAGGCGCGGCAACACGCGCGGCCTGCGTCACAATGCGGATGGGGCCACAGGATAGTCACAAGTGGCGGATTGAAGAGGGCCGACACGATTCGTCAGGGGAGTGGAGTACGCATGGCACCGTCGACCGCCGCTAGAATCGCCGGCCTCGCCCTGGGCGGCCTCACCCTTTTCCTGCACGCACCGGCGCAGGCGCGGTCGGAGAATGAGCAGATGATGCTGCTCGAACCTTCCGAGCGCATCGAGCAGCGGTGCAACGCCCGCGCCATGGGTGAAGTGGGCCGCACCAACAAGGGCATGAAGCCCGATGAACTGGTCGCCTATGCCTATCGCGATCCGGTGGTGAAGGGCTGGCGCATCAAGGCGCCGGGCGCCGCCGTCCGCAGCGGCAACATCTGGTATCACCTGTCCTACGAGTGCGAGACCGAGCATGACGGGCTGGATGTGAAGACCTTCAGCTACAAGCTCGGCGCGGCCATCCCGACCTCCGAATGGAGCGGCCACTATCTCGTGGGTCAGTGAAGGGCGCCGCGCGCTTCACTGAAACCAGTGTTTCACCAGGATTTGAGCGCGCGCAGGGTCGGCGTCTTCTTGTCGAGATGGCCGGCCATGCGCCCGAGCAGCCGGTCCAGCAGGTCGATCGCCTCGATCACCGCCGGCCCCTTGTTCAGCATCACGCATTCGGCCCGCGCCGCCATGGCGGCATCGGTCATCTCACCGCGCGAGGGGATGCCGTCTCGCACCAGATCCTCCAGCACCTGGGTCGCCCAGATCGCCGGCACGGCGGCCGCCTCGCAGATCCACAGGAGTTCCTCCTGCATCTCGGCGAGCCGCTCGAATCCGATTTCCGCCGCGAGGTCGCCGCGCGCGATCATCACGCTGAAGGGCCCGCTGCGCGCGGCGCGGGCGATGAGGTCCGGCAGGTTCCGCACCGCCTCCGGCCGCTCGATCTTGGCCATCAGGCCGAGCGGGCGGCCCTCGCGGTCGTTGCGCCCGTGGCGGGCGATCGCCGCGTCCAGCAGGTCGAGATCCTGCGCGCGGCTGACGAAGGAATAGCCGAGCATGTCGGCGCACTCGAGCACGGTGGCGAGGTCGGCATCGTCCTTGGCGGTGAGCGGAGAGAGGCCGAGCGGGGTGTCGGGCAGGTTGATGCCCTTTTCCGGCTTCAGCTTGGTGCCCTGGGCGCGGGCATGGACGATGCGGATGACCGCCTCGCCATCGCCAACGCTCTCGACCACGCCCGACACCTTGCCGTCGTCATAGAGCACCCGGTCGCCGACGCGCAGGCGCGTGACGATTTCCGGCAGCGACACGGCGGCGGCGAAATCGACGCCGCTGCCGGTGCGCGGCGCGCCCTCGGCGACGAGGCGGACTAGGTCGCCGGTCATCAGCTTGCCGGAGGGCTTGCCCTTCTTGCTCACCGGCAGCACCGCGCCGGTGCGGATCTTCGGGCCGGCAATGTCCATCAGC
The DNA here is from genome assembly GCF_014195655.1 of Ancylobacter tetraedralis. Lineage (GTDB taxonomy): Bacteria > Pseudomonadota > Alphaproteobacteria > Rhizobiales > Xanthobacteraceae > Ancylobacter > Ancylobacter tetraedralis. The sequence continues at coordinate 119,040 of NZ_JACICD010000005.1, read as the reverse complement.
ACGGTGATGGGGCGCCCCAGCGCCGCGCCGGCGGCACGCACATGCGCGGCCATGGCCCGCCAGGCCTCGGCATCGTCATGCGCGCAGTTGATGCGGGCGACGTCCATGCCGTGGCGGGCGAGGTTCATCACATAGTCCGGGTCGCCCGCGGCCTCGCTCGGCAGCGTCACCATGATGCGCGTGTAGCGATCCGCCGGCTCGGGGCCGAAGCTGGTCGCGCTCGCGCCATCGAGCCGCGCCTCGCCGGCGAAGAAGGTCGCGCCATCCGGGGCGGGGAAGGGGGCCGGGCGGCCGGCGAGGGTGGCAAGCGCGGCGATCACGGCATCCAGCGTCGGCAGGACGCGGCTTTCCAGCCGGCCGAGCGAGGACAGGCCGCGCCGCATCAACTGGCGCTGCAGGTCGCGCAGGTCATGGTGACGCAGGCTGAGATAGTGGGCGAGATTGACGAGGGCGGGCTCCTCGCGTTCCGCCGCCGCCGCGAACCGGGCGGCGAGCGGCGCGGCGCCCTTGAGGACGGCGGCGCGCAGCGCGAGGACGGCATCGAGCAGCGCGGCATCGTCGAGTTCGCCCGCCGGGAGGGTGAAGGACGGTGCCAGATCCTGAACGTTCATCGCCTGAAAGCCTCCTGCGCGTGAGAGCGCCAAGCTAGGCAGACGATGTTACGTGCCCGTGACCGGGAGCTGTTGACGCAGGTCACGCGGGGCACGCCGCGGGTGGCTGCAAAGCACGGCTAACCCAAGATGCGATCGAGGCCGCGGCTCGTCATTCCGAGGCAGGCGACTGGCCGCGCCGGTGGATGACGGCCCGATGATAGGTGGTGGGCTGGCCGTTGGCGCCGCGATTGCGGTTCACCTGGCCTTCCTGGCTGAGCCTGTCGAGGGTTTCCTTGATGTCTTTTTCCATATCCTTCGCATAGGCCTCGGATACCGCCTCGACGGTCAGGCCGCCGCGCGAGCGGCCCACGATCGCCAATACCCGTTCTTCCAGATCCATGGTGCTCTCCCTGCGTCGTCGTGAATCACGCTAGCATGCCGGGGTCAAGATTGGGTTAGGCTGGCGCGATCGAACAAGGTCCCGCGCAGGCGGGAGCGCCCGTTTCTTGACTCGGCGGTCCTGTCGCAGTAAAGCCCGGGCATCCTCGCATAGTCGCGAGCCGACCCGCCGCCCGGGACCCGAGCCCGGAGGTTAACGCCCGACAGCGCGATGCGCCCTCGGGCGCGTTCGGCATTGCGTGTCTTTCCGCGGGGACATGGAGCTGAGCGAACGCATGTTCGATTCATTGAGCGACCGCCTTGGCGGCATACTCGACCGGCTGAAGCGACGCGGCGCCCTCACCGAGGCCGACGTGAACGAGGCCATGCGCGAGGTGCGCCGCGCGCTCATCGAGGCCGACGTGGCGCTCGACGTGGTGCGCTCCTTCACCGACCGGGTGCGCACGCGCGCCGTGGGCGCCGAGGTGATCAAGTCGATCACCCCCGGCCAGATGGTGGTGAAGATCGTCCATGACGAACTCATCGCCATGCTCGGCTCCGACGCCAAGCCGATCGACCTCGATGCCGCCCCGCCGGTGCCGGTGCTGATGGTCGGCCTGCAGGGCTCGGGCAAGACCACCTCCACCGCCAAGATCGCCAAGCGCCTCACCGAGCGGTCGAACCGCAAGGTTCTGATGGCCTCGCTCGACACCCGCCGCCCGGCGGCGATGGAGCAGCTGGCCACGCTCGGCAAGCAGGTGAACGTCGCCACCCTGCCGATCGTCGCCGGGCAGTCCGCCGTGCAGATCGCCCGCCGCGCCATGGAGGCTGCCCGTCTCGGCGGCTATGACGTGGTGATGCTCGACACCGCCGGCCGCGTCACGCTCGACGAGGCGCTGATGGCCGAGGTGGCGGAGGTGAAGGCGGCGACCCAGCCGCATGAAGTCATTCTCGTCGCCGACAGCCTCACCGGCCAGGATGCCGTGACCACCGCCAAGGCCTTCGACGAGCGCGTCGGCCTCACCGGCATCGTGCTGACCCGTGCCGATGGCGACGGGCGCGGCGGTGCCGCGCTCTCCATGCGCGCCGTCACCGGCAAGCCGATCAAGCTCATCGGCACCGGCGAGAAGATGGACGCGCTGGAGGATTTCGATCCCCGCCGCGTCGCCGGGCGTATTCTCGGCATGGGCGACGTGGTGTCGCTGGTCGAGAAGGCGGTCGAGAATATCGACGCCGAAAAGGCGATGGCCGCCGCCGAGCGCATGCGCAAGGGGCAGTTCGATCTGGAGGACCTGCGCATGCAGCTCGACCAGATGGAGAAGCTCGGCGGTCTCGGCGGGCTGATGGGCATGCTGCCCGGCGTCGGCAAGATGAAGAACCAGCTTGCCGCTTCCGGCATGAATGACGGTGTGATCAAGCGCCAGAAGGCCATCATCGATTCGATGACCCGCAAGGAGCGCCGCAACCCGAAGCTGATGGACGGCTCGCGCCGCAAGCGCATCGCCGCCGGCTCCGGCACCAAGGTGGAAGAGGTCAACCGCCTGATGAAGATGCACCGCCAGATGGCGGACATGATGAAGGCGATGGGCGCCAACGCGGCCGGCAAGCGCGGCGGCCCGATGGCGGGGCTGGCCTCGATGTTCGGCCTCGGCGGGGGGGGCGGCATGCCCAGCCCCGAGCAGCTCAAGCAGATGGCCGAGAAGATGCCCAGCGGCGGCGCCTCCGGCCCCGGCGGGCTGCCGAACCTGCCGCCGAACTTCCCCGGCAACCTGCCGGGCGGCTTCCCCGGTCTTGGCAAGCCGGGTGGCTTTCCCGGCCTGCCCGGCTTTGGCAAGGGGCCGAAGAAGAAGTGAGACTTTGAACATCCGTCAGCCCGGACGGTGCCTCAAGCGCCGATCCGGGATCGTTCTCCGCCTTGGGCGGCATGCGATCCCGGATCGGCGTTCGAGACGCCTTCTTCATCCGGGATGACGGCCGGCACCGAAAAACAGAACAGACACACTGAAAGGAAGACCTATGTCCCTCAAGATCCGTCTCGCCCGTGGCGGCGCCAAGAAGCGTCCCTATTACCGCATCGTCGTCGCCGATTCGCGCTCCCCGCGCGATGGCCGCTTCATCGAGAAGATCGGCACCTTCGATCCGCTGAAGCCCAAGGACGCCGCCGACCGCTTCACCCTCGACGTCGAGAAGGCCAAGGCCTGGCTCGCCAAGGGCGCCCAGCCGACCGACCGCGTCGCCCGCTTCCTCGACAGCCTCGAGCTGGTGAAGCGCGCCGCCCGCAACAACCCGGAGAAGGCCGTGCCCGGCAAGAAGGCGCAGGAGCGCGCCGCCGAAGCCGCCAAGGCCGCCGAAGCTGCCGCCGCGGCCGCTGCCTCCGCCGAGTGAGGCTCTTTTCGCCGGGGTGTCGGTCCGTTGGGGATCGACGCCTGAGGCGAAATCTTTGCTGGATCCCGGATCGGCGCTCCGCCTGCGGCGGCGCTGGTCCGGGAAACGATTGCGACGCCTGTGTCCCGGATCCGCTGCGCCTTGCGCCATGCCGATCCGGGATCCACGGGTGACTGGCGCCGCAGGCGCTGCATTTCCTCCCGCTGCGAGAGCCGAATGCCGAATGACCGCGTCATGCTTGCCCGCATCGGCGCCCCGCACGGGGTGAAGGGCGAAGTGCGGCTGTTCATCTTCGCGCAGGATCCCGACGCGCTCGCCGCTTACGGCCCGCTGACCGACGAGAGCGGCACGCGCGTCTTCCGCATCAAGACGATGCGGCCGGCGAAGGAGCATTTCGTCGCCCGCATCGAGGGCGTCGACACCCGCGAGCAGGCCGAGGCGCTGACCCATACCGGCCTTCATGTCGCGCGCAGCCTTCTGCCTCCGCCCGATGACGCCGACGATTTCTACCATTCCGATCTCATCGGACTCAATGCGATGACGCTGGAGGGCGCGCCCTTCGGCAAGGTCGTGGCGGTGCATGATTTCGGCGCCGGCGATATTCTGGAGATCGTGCCCGAGGGCGGCGGCAAGACCGTGATGTTGCCCTTCACCCGCGCGGTGGTACCGAGCGTGGACGTGAAGGGTGGGCTCGTGGTGGTCGATCCCGGCGAATGGGCGCGCGAGGAGGCCCCGCCTCCCGAGGCGGACCAGAGCTAGGCGCGGCACATGTGGCGCGCCTCGGTTCTCACCATTTTTCCCGAGATGTTCCCCGGCCCGCTCGGCGTCTCGCTTGCCGGGCGCGCGCTCGGGCAGGGCGCCTGGGGCCTTGAGACCGTCGACCCGCGCAGCCACGCCACCGACCGTCACCGCTCGGTGGACGACACCCCGGCCGGCGGCGGGCCGGGCATGGTGATGCGCGTGGATGTGCTGGCCCGCGCCATCGATGCCGCGGCCCCCGCGGGCGACGCCCGTCCGCGCCTTCTCATGACCCCGCGCGGCGCCCCGCTGACGCAGGCCCGCGTGCGCGAACTGGCGGCGGGGGAGGGTGTCGTCATTGTCTGCGGCCGCTTCGAGGGTGTCGACGACCGGCTGGTCGCGGCGCGCGGGCTGGAAGAGGTCTCGGTCGGCGACGTGGTGCTCTCGGGCGGGGAGATCGGGGCGCTGGTGCTGCTCGATGCCTGCGTGCGGCTGCTGCCGGGGGTGATGGGTCATCCCGAATCCGGTACCGAGGAGAGCTTTTCGGCCGGGCTGCTGGAATATCCGCAATATACGCGGCCGCCGAGCTTCGAGGGGCTGGAGATCCCGGCCATCCTCACCTCCGGCGACCATGCCAAGGTGGCGCGCTGGCGCCGCGAGCAGGCGGAGGCGGCCACGCGGGCGCGGCGGCCGGACCTGTGGGCGGCCTATGCCGCCGCGCATGACCGTTCTGCGACGAAGAAGGCATGACAAGCGGTGCGACTTCGCGTATAGGGCGCGCCATCACTACCAACTGACAACAGCAAGATGCGAACGGCAAAGGCCGATTTCGCCTGAGGTGATAAAATGGTTGATATTATCCGCGAGCTCGACCTTGAGCAGGCCGCCAAGCTTTCCGAAATCCGGGCCATTCCCGATTTCCAGCCGGGCGATACCGTCATCGTCAATGTGAAGGTGAAGGAAGGCGAGCGCACCCGCGTTCAGGCCTATGAAGGCGTCGTGATCGCGCGCTCCGGCGGCGGCATCAACGAGAACTTCACCGTCCGCAAGATTTCCTATGGCGAGGGTGTCGAGCGCGTTTTCCCGCTCTTCTCGCCGAACATCGACAGCCTGAAGGTTGTCCGCCGCGGCAAGGTGCGCCGCGCCAAGCTCTATTACCTGCGCGATCGTCGCGGCAAGGCCGCCCGCATCACCGAGCGCCAGGACAAGAACGCCGCCAGCCGCAAGAAGGGCGCGCCGGCCGCCGCCGAGTGATCGCCGGTTTCTGACATGGGCTGACGACAAGGCCGGGGCATGCCCCGGCCTTTTTGTTTGTCGGGATGGCCCCGCGACGGGCGCGTGGCGGCGGCTCGCGCGCCGTCAGCAATCCTTGATGTGCCGCACGCGGGTATTGGTCTGCTGCTCGACAATCAGCGTGCCATCGCCGAGAAAGGCCGCCTGCATCACGGTGGCGAAGTCGGGCTTGCGCAGCGGGCAGGTGATGAACGCCGCCTCGCGGATGGCCGGTTTCGCCTGCACCGTCACCTCAACGCGATTGCGGTTTTCAACCGAAGCAACGAGCGCGCCGATGGCGGCCAGAATCAGAGCGATATCGGTTGCGCGCATGGGCGGCTCCAGACGTGTGGAAGCAGCGTAACGCAGCGTCATCTATCGCGCTACATATCAATGACGTAGCGGCATTTGTGGAAGTAGCCGCCGCAAGCAGCGGAAATCATTCCGTAATACATTATTTCACTAAGGGGCCCGTGATCTTGCGGGAGCCCACGGGCATTCCCATCTCTCAGCTCCGCATCTGATCGTCCCGGGGCGCGACCGATTGCCGCCCGATTGTTCGCGGCGATGAGACTTGCTAGAAGAGTTCCATGATCAGCATGCCGGACATCAAGGCAGGGGCGAGCCGGGACGCGGAGCATTCCGCGGCTTGCGGTGGCGTGCGCCCGGAAGTCCGCCGTCGCCTGCCGACCACCATCGGCTTTGCCGCCGTGCCGGACCATGTCCGCCTGCCGTCGCGCTTTTTCGGCCGCTTCACCGCCAGCGCGGTCGCGGGGCTTAGCTGAGCGCGGCCCGGGGCGATCGCGCCCCCGGCCGCGCCTGCGAGCCAGGTGATTGCACACCGGACGGCTTGCGAGCCCCGTCATGACACCCTCCTTCAAGAGACGCCGACATGAGCACGTCTGCCCCCCGTACCCTGTACGACAAGATTTTCGAGGACCACGTTGTTGAACAGCAGGAAGATGGGACCTGCCTGCTCTATATCGACCGCCATCTCGTGCATGAGGTGACCAGCCCGCAGGCCTTCGAAGGGTTGCGCCTCGCCGGACGCCGCGTGCACGCGCCCACCAAGACGCTGGCGGTGGTCGACCACAACGTGCCCACCACCGACCGCCGCTTCGGCATCGACGATCCGGAAAGCCGTACCCAGGTCGAGACGCTGGCCGAGAACGCGCGCGATTTCGGCATCGAGTATTTCAACGAGCTCGACCGGCGCCAGGGCATCGTCCACGTCATCGGCCCGGAGCAGGGCTTCACCCTGCCGGGCACGACCATCGTGTGTGGCGACAGCCACACCTCGACGCATGGCGCGTTCGGCGCGCTCGCGCAGGGTATCGGCACTTCGGAGGTCGAGCATGTGCTGGCCACCCAGACGTTGATCCAGCGCAAGGCCCGGAACATGCGCGTCAGCGTCGACGGCACGCTCCCCGAGGGCGTGACCGCCAAGGACGTGACGCTCGCCATCATCGGTGCCACCGGCACCGCCGGCGGCACCGGCCATGTCATCGAATATTCCGGCGAGGTGTTTCGCAACCTGACGATGGAAGGCCGCATGACGGTCTGCAACATGTCCATCGAAGGCGGCGCGCGGGCCGGCATGATCGCGCCCGACGAGACCACCTATGCCTATGTGAAGGACCGCCCGCGCGCGCCGAAGGGCGCGGCCTGGGAGGCCGCGCTGCGCTACTGGGACACGCTGCGCACGGATGACGGCGCTTTCTTCGACAAGGAAATTCGGCTCGACGGCTCGGCTCTGCCGCCCATCGTCTCCTGGGGCACCAGCCCGGAGGATGTCATCTCGGTCGAGGGGCTGGTTCCCGATCCCGAACTGATCGAGGACGAGGGCCGGCGCGACGCCAAGAAGCGGGCGCTCGCCTATATGGGGCTGACGCCGGGCACCAGGATCACCGACATCACCATCGACAAGGTGTTCATCGGGTCCTGCACCAATGCCCGCATCGAGGATCTGCGCGCGGCGGCGAAGGTGATCGCCGGCCACACGGTGCGCGAGGGCGTATCGGGCATGGTGGTGCCGGGCTCGGGCCTGGTGAAGCTGCAGGCCGAGGCCGAGGGGCTCGACGCCATCTTCCGGGCGGCGGGATTCGACTGGCGCGAGCCGGGCTGCTCCATGTGCCTGGGCATGAATGCCGACAAGATCGGCCCCGGGCAGCGCTGCGCCTCCACCTCGAACCGCAATTTCGAGGGGCGGCAGGGCCATAAGGCGCGCACGCATCTCGTTTCGCCGGCCATGGCGGCGGCGGCGGCCATTGCCGGCCGCTTCGTCGACATCCGCCAGTGGCCCTATTCGCGCTGATCGGATGGACGCGGCCCGGCTCCTTGAGGCACCGGGCCGCGTCGCCGGCCGTTGCTCCGCCGCAGCTGTCCTCGCGGGCATAGTGGCAATGGCCGCGCGTTCCGAGCTGCACGACCCGGTCGAAGCCGTTCGGCCCGGCGTCGTCGCGAAACACGTCACAGGGTGCAAAGGCGTAGCCCGAACGGAAGAGTTGAAAGCCGCAATGGCCAGAAACGCCGTGGAAGGCATCGTGGACATGAAGGGCGTGGGCCACGAACCGCGGGCTGCCATCGCCCTGCGCGTGGAACGCCGGGGCGGTATGGAATCCGCCGTGGAATTCGCCGCTGTCCAGGTGCTCGCCGAAACCCTCGCCCATATGGCCGCCACCGCCGCCGAAACCATGCGCGGAAGCCGCGCCGGCACCGACACCGACGAGAGAAAGCGCGAGACGCTCGGCCTTCAGCGCTCGGGCCGCGCGAGACGTGATTGTGGTCACCCTCGCCGTCGTTCAGTAAATTCAGCAGGACGTCGCCCACGGGGGAGGTGGGGACGTCGGCGCAGGCAGCCAGCCCTTCTGACGCTGCCTGACGGGTGGAGAAACATGCGAGTTGGAAAGGGGATGGCATGAGCCGCTCGCCCTTCGAGCCTTCGCCGGATGACGACCCCATGGAAATGTGGGGCCGGCGGATCGGCCGTGGGCTGGCCGTCGTGGCGTGCCTCGTGCTGGCCTATTACCTCCTGACGACCTATGTCCGGCTACCGGGATGAGCAATGGCGGCCTCGGGGCCGCACGGCGCGGGTGAGCCTATGGGAAGCCGATGACACAACGCGAGATCGGCGTTCTCGCGCGGGTGCTCGCGGGCCATTTCCAGCCGTCATATTTGCGGAGGGTTCAGGCTTTATACCGCCTTCCACGGGTGCCATGTCGATGCGTTTTCCGTCCGCACTGGGATGCGCCGGAGTTTAGCCGCGAAGACGTGATGCTGTGTCTGCGCCAGCAACGGGGGCGGCCGGCGGAACATGCTTACAATCCGATCGGCGGAATCGTCCGACAGGCAGGCGCTCGCGTCTTTTCTGGCGCAGAACTTCCTGTCCGAGCCGAGCATGCAGGCTATTTTCGCCATACCCGGAGGTTTGCCGCCCGGAGCCTTGCCTCTCGGAGCCTTGCCGCCCGAAGCCTTGCAGGTCTGGTTCGTGGCCGCGCTCTCGGTGTGGACAAGTGGAGCCCCCAATCAGGCCATAATCGCGCAGCAGGACGGCAGCATCGTCGGCGCCATCATCTTGTCGGGCCGCGAAAAGCTGAGTCTCGCCGTCGCCTGGGGCTGGTTCTGGACGATCGGCTTGGGCTGCGGCCTGAAGGTGGTCTTTCGATCGCTCATGGCCGAATGGCAGCGCCGCGGTAGCTGGCCGACGAAAAAGCCCATCGTCATCGAGTTCGTCGCAGTTCTGGCGGAGCATCGAGGTCGCGGGATTGCCTCGCAACTCTTCGCCGAGGCCCATAAGCAGGGCACGGAATTCTGGCTGGAAACCACGCTCGACCAGAACGTTGTCATATTCGAGCGTCTCGGCTACCGAGTCGTTTCCGATCATTCGGCGCTCGGCTGCCGCCATTTCGCGATGATGTTCAGCAAGAGCTGATGAGCGGCGCCCCGATTCTCGCGGGCCCGCTGAGGATAATCCCCCACAGGCGGAGGCTGAACGGATGAGCGCTGACGGAGGACGGCCAGCGGCCGAGTGGCTGAAGCTGAGCGCGCCGACACTGGCCGAAATGGAGGCGATGGCGCTGGACGCCTATGCGCGGCTGCCCGAGGCCTTCCGCGCCATGTGCGGCAATCTGGTCGTGCGGGTGGAGGATTTCCCCACCGACGACGTGCTGGAGGAAATGGAGGCGGAAACCCCGTTCGACCTGCTCGGCCTCTTCCAGGGCATCGGCCTCGCGCAGGGCTACGAGACTGCCGCCGGCATGCTGCCGAACATGATCTTCCTCTACCGCCGGCCCATTCTCGACTACTGGGCCGAGCACGAGGACACGCTGGGCGATGTCGTGACGCATGTGCTGGTGCACGAGATCGGCCATCATTTCGGGCTGTCGGACGAGGACATGGAGCGGCTGGAGGAGCAGGCGGATACGTAGGCCACCCGATTGGCAAGGGCGTCTTTCCTTGATTAGAATAAATCTAACTAAGGAGACGCGTGTCATGTCGCTATCGGTCGCCCCCACGACGCTCACCCATCACTACCCCCTGTCGCTGCGCGCCCTGCACTGGCTGACCGTCGTGGCGATCCTCATCGTGTACGGCGTTACCTATACCGAGCCGCTCTTCGAGCGCGGTTCGCTGGGGCGCACGCTGGTGTGGTGGACCCACATATCGGTGGGGCTGCTCGTCCTGGCCTTCGTCGTGCTGCGCGTCGTGTTCCGCGCGGTCGGTCCCGTGCCGCCGCCATCGGCGGCGCTGTCGCGGCCGGTTCACCTCGCCTCGGTCGCGGTTCACGTGCTGCTCTACGCGCTGCTCGTCGTCACGCCGCTCGTGGGCATCTATCTCGCCTTCCTGCGCGGCAACGAGGTGTCGTTCTTCAGCCTGTTCACGATTGCCTCGCCCATCCCCGTCGATCGCACGGCGGCGCGGCAGGTGCAGGAAATTCACGAATGGCTGGCCAATGGGCTGGTCCTGCTCGCGCTGGTCCATGCGCTGGCGGCCTTCGCGCACCATTTCCTCCTCAAGGACGACGTGCTGCGCCGCATGTTGCCCCGGCACTGATGCAGGGAAAGCTGGGCATCGGGCCGGCGCGTTGGTATTGAGGGCGGGAAAATCTCCGGGGCCTGCCATGGGCCGGGCTCCCGGACCGGAAGAGGATCTTGGCCGTGGACAAGTTCACCACCCTGAGCGGCATCGCCGCGCCGCTGCATCTGGTCAATGTCGATACCGACATGATCATCCCCAAGCAGTACCTGAAGACCATCAAGCGCACGGGGCTCGGCACCGGCCTGTTCTCCGAGCTGCGCTACAAGGATGACGGTTCGGACAATCCCGATTTCGTGCTCAACAAGCCGGCCTACAAAGGCGCCTCGATCCTCGTCGCCGGCGACAATTTCGGCTGCGGTTCCAGCCGCGAGCACGCGCCGTGGGCGCTGCTCGATTTCGGCATTCGCTGCGTGATTTCCACGTCCTTCGCCGACATTTTCTACAATAACTGCTTCAAGAACGGCATCCTGCCGATCGTGGTGACGCCGGAGCAGCTCGCAGCCCTGTTCGATGATGCCGAGCGCGGCGCCAATGCCCGCGTCACCGTCGACCTGGAGAGCCAGACCATCTCCGGTCCGGATGGCGGCACCATCCATTTCGACCTCGATCCGTTCCGCAAGCACTGCCTGTTGAACGGGCTGGATGATATCGGCCTCACCCAGGTGAAGGCGGACAAGATCAAGACCTATGAGACCCAGCTCGCCGAGGACCGTCCGTGGGCGTGAGCCGGCGGCCACGATGAGCATGAGAAGCATCGTTCCATGAGCACGCGTCGCCTGATTTCCTCCGGCTCGTCCTTCGAGGCGATTGCCGGCTATTCCCGCGCGGTGGTGGACGGGGACGACATCTTCGTCTCCGGAACGACGGGCTATGATTACGGGGCGATGGAACTGCCCGAGGGTCTGATCGAGCAGACCCATGGCTGTTTCCGCAACATCGCGAGCGCGCTCGGCGAGGCGGGGGCGAGCCTCGATGACGTGGTGCGCGTGCGCTACATCGTGACGCGGGCGGAATATGCCGACGAGGTGTTCCCGATCTTCGGCCAGTATTTCGGCACGGCGCGCCCCGCGGCCACGCTGATCGTCGCCGGCCTGCTGCAGCCGGAGATGAAGATCGAGATCGAGGTGACGGCGCGCCGGCGCCGCTAGCAACTCGTCCCTCGGCCCACCCGCCGGACCGGGGGGGGGAAATGCCGTGATTGGCGCGCGTGTCGGCGCACGGGGACGGGCGAGACATCGGGCGGCGCAATTTCGTCCTTTACAGCGCCGCCTTCCCGGGGTGGAATCGTTCAAAATATAAATGGACGTTCCGGGAGACGCCCAATGTGCCGTATCTTCGCGGGCCAGGCGCCCGAGACCTATGAAGGCCAGACGCGCTCCGTGCGCATTGGCGGCCACTCCACGTCGATTCGGTTGGAGGCCGCGTTCTGGACCGTGCTGGAGGATGTCGCGGCGCATCAGGGCATGAGTCTCGGCAAGTTCGTCACCAAGCTGCATGACGAAGTGCTCGACCTGCATGGCGAGGTGCGCAACTTCGCCTCGCTGCTGCGCTGCTCCTGCCTGATCTATCTCGCCGAGGTGCGCCCGGGGGCGGTCGGTCCCGTGCCGATGACCGCGGCCGCGGCGCGCGAACGCTATCTGCGCCAGAGCGTGACGCTGCAGCTCCAGGCGGCGGAATAGCGGGCCACCTCTACCCGCCGGGGCGAGGGGAGGCGCTGGCGCCGGGATGCTCACACCCCCGGCTCAAGCCCACCGCTCGCGCCAGAATGCACATCGTGGTGATGTGTTAGCTGCCTACCACCTCCCGCCCCGCGCGGGGCCTAGCATCCTCCTTCGACGGCGCAGCGGCGCCGCATCGAGGCTCAAGGCCGGAGGAAAAGGTGGCGAAGGCCATTCATTCGATGATCCGCGTGCTCGACGAGGCGCGCTCGGTCGATTTCTATCATCGCGCCTTCGGGCTCGACATTGCCGATCGCTTCGCATTCGACGGCTTCACGCTGGTCTACCTGCGCAACGCGCAAGCCGATTTTGAGGTCGAGCTGACCATCAATCACGACCGTACCGAGCCTTACCAGCTTGGCGACGGCTATGGGCATATCGCCTTCGTGGTGGACGATCTCGACGCCGAGCATGCCCGCTTCGTTGAAGCCGGCCTCAATCCCAATCCGGTCAAGGAATTCTTCCGCGAAGGCGCGCTGCTCGCCAAGTTCTTCTTCGTCACCGATCCCGACGGTTACAAGATCGAAGTGCTGCAGAAGCACGGGCGCTATCGCTGATTGACGACGCCTACAGCGCGCCGCAACGCCAGACGGCGCGCTGCACTGAAACAAGACTCAAAGAACATATAAAAATCTTGGGAGGATAGAATGCCAACTCTGATCGACAGGCGAGGTCCGTCCCGCCGCGCCGTGCTCGGCGGCATCGGTGCCGCCGGCGCGCTGATGGTGAGCGGGGCCGCGGTGCTCAACCCGCGCGAGGCGTGGGGACTGGAGGTTTCCGCGCTCAAGCCGGAGACCATGCGCACCCTCATCGTCATGGCGCGCGACATCTACCCCCATGACCGCGTGCCCGACCGCTTCTACGCCATCGCGGTCAAGCCCTACGAGGCCGCCGCGGCCAAGGATCCCGCGACGAAGACGCTGATCGAGGAGGGCGTGGTCACGCTCGATACGCTGGCCAAGGCCAAGCATGGCACCGCCTATGCCGATCTCGGCTGGGAGGACCAGCGCGTCGCGGTCGTGAAGCAGATCGAGGGCGGCGCCTTCTTCGAGAAGGTGCGCTCCGGGCTCGTCGTCGGCCTCTACAACCAGGAGGAGGTGTGGCCGATCTTCGGCTATGAGGGCTCCTCGGCCGACAAGGGCGGTTACATCGACCGCGGCTTCAACGATCTCGCCTGGCTGTGAGGGGAGTGGGAACATGTCTGCACCCTTCGATCTGAACGATGATTCCGTCGTCGTCATTGTCGGCTCCGGCGCCGGTGGCGGCACGCTGGGCACCGAGCTGGCGCTCAAGGGCATCAAGGTGGTGATCCTTGAGGCCGGCCAGCGCCACAACATGGAAGACTTCATCAACAACGAGTGGGACAGCTTCGCCCAGCTGGCCTGGACCGACATGCGCACCACGTCCGGCTCGTGGCGCGTGCACAAGAACTTTCCCAACCTGCCGGCGTGGATCGTCAAGGCGGTGGGTGGCTCCTCCGTGCATTGGGCGGGCGCCTCGCTGCGCCTGCAGGAGCACGAGTTCAAGACCCATTCGACCTATGGCGGCCTCGAGGGCGCCAACCTGCTCGACTGGCCGATCACTCTGAAAGACCTGGAGCCGTGGTACGCCAAGGCCGAGGACCGCATGGGCGTGACGCGCACCAACGGCATTCCCGGCCTGCCCGGCAACAACAATTTCAAGGTGTTCGAGGCCGGCGCCAAGAAGATCGGCTACAAGGAAGTCTCGACCGGGCGCATGGCGATCAATAGCGAGCCACGCGCCGATCGCGGCTCCTGCCAGCAGATCGGCTTCTGCTTCCAGGGCTGCAAGTCCGGCGCGAAATGGTCGACGCTGATCGCCGAGATCCCGCGCGGCGAGGCGACCGGCAATCTCGAAGTCCGCCCGCAGAGCATGGTGCAGAAGATCGAGCACGATGCCTCCGGCAAGGCGACGGGCGTCGTCTATGTCGACAAGGACGGCAAGACCCAGCGGCAGAAGGCGCGCATCGTCGCGGTGGCCGGCAACTCGATCGAGAGCCCGCGCCTGCTGCTCAATTCGGCGAGCAACATGTTCCCGGACGGGCTGGCCAATTCCTCGGGCCAGGTCGGGCGCAACTACATGCGCCACATGACCGGCTCGGTCTATGCCGTGTTCGACAAGCCGGTGCACATGTATCGCGGCACCACCATGGCGGGCATCGTGCGTGACGAGGCGGGTTTCGACACCAAGCGCGGCTTCGTGGGCGGCTACGAGATGGAGACGCTCTCGCTCGGCCTGCCCTTCATGGCCGCCTTCCTCGATCCGGGCGGCTGGGGCCGCTCGTTCACCTCCGCCATGGACGGCTATGTCAACATGGCCGGCCTGTGGATCGTGGGCGAGGACATGCCGCAGGAGACCAACCGGGTCACGCTCAACACCGGCGTGAAGGACCAGTACGGACTGCCGGTCGCCGACGTGCATTTCGACGACCACGCCAACGACGTCGCCATGCGCAGCCACGCCTACAAGCAGGGCACGGCGATGTACGAGGCGGTCGGCGCGGTGCGGGCCATGCCGACGCCGCCCTATCCCTCGACGCATAATCTCGGCACCAACCGGATGAGCGAGAAGCCGCGCGATGGCGTGGTGAACAAGCACGGGCAGACGCACGACATCCCGAACCTGTTCGTCTCGGACGGCAGCCAGTTCACCACCGGCGGCGCGGAGAACCCCACGCTCACCATCGTGGCGCTGGCGCTGCGGCAGGCCGACTTCATCGCCGGCGAGATGTCGAAGAAGACCATCTGACCGCCGACGCGGGGGAGCGTCCGTTGAGCCCATGTTCAGCGGACGCCCTCGATCCCCGGTCTCGGCGGGTGAGCCGCAATCCACCTTTCCACGGCGGAGGCGCAGCCGTTCTTCCGCGCGCCGGGATACGACCTTCGTGCCGTTCGTCGGGCGTGCGCGGAGCGAGCCTGGCAGGATGGACCGGCGGGTCCGGACGCTTCGGCCTCCAGCCTCGCCGACGCCGACCCATCCGATTTGTCTCCCTCCCACCGCCGGTCTGTGCGCTGGCGGTGTTCTTTTGCCGGTGGGGCCTTGCCGCCGCTTGCCAGTCCTCGCGCCAGCCATTAGCACTCGCTGGCCCTATGACTGATCGCAGCATCGGCATTCTCTACAGGCGCAAGCGAGGGAACTCATGGCCACCCACAAGCTCCTCCTCCTCCCCGGCGACGGCATCGGCTCCGAAGTGATGGCGGAGGTGAAGAAGGTCATCGGCTGGCTCGACGCGCAGGGGCTCGCCTCCTTCGCCATCGAGGAGGATCTCGTCGGCGGCGCGGCCTATGATTCCTGCGGCCAGCCGATCTCCGAGGAGGCCATGGCCAAGGCCTTCGCCGCGGACGCCATCCTGCTCGGCGCCGTCGGCGGGCCGAAATGGGCCAATGTCCATTATGAGGCGCGCCCGGAGGCGGGCCTGCTGCGGCTGCGCAAGGACCTGCAGCTCTTCGCCAATCTGCGCCCCGCCATGTGCTATCCCGCGCTCGCCGACGCCTCCAGTCTCAAGCGCGATCTGGTCGAGGGTCTCGACGTGCTGATCGTGCGCGAATTGACCGGCGGCGTCTATTTCGGCGAGCCCAAGACCATCACCGATCTCAGCGACGGTCAGAAGCGTGCCGTCGACACGCAGGTCTATGAATCCTACGAAATCGAGCGCATCGCCCGTGTCGCGTTCGAGCTGGCGCGCACCCGCAAGAACCGCGTGGTCTCCACCGAGAAGCACAACGTCATGAAGACCGGCGTGCTGTGGAAGCAGGTGGTGAGCGAGGTTCACGGCTCCGACTACAACGACGTGACGCTCGAACACCAGCTTGCCGATTCCTGCGGCATGCAGCTGGTGCGCGCGCCCAAGCAGTTCGACGTGATCGTCACCGACAACCTGTTCGGCGACATTCTCTCGGACGTGGCCGCCATGCTGACCGGTTCGCTCGGCATGCTGCCCTCCGCCTCGCTCGGCGCGGTGGAAGAGATCAGCGGCAAGCGCCGCGCGCTCTATGAGCCGGTGCACGGCGCCGCCCCCGACATTGCCGGCAAGGGCGTCGCCAACCCGATCGCCATGATCGGCTCGCTGGCCATGGCGCTGCGCTATTCCTTCGGCCTCATCGAGGCGGCCGATCGCGTCGAGGCCGCCATTGCCGGCGTGCTGGCGGACGGCTACCGCACCGGCGACATCTGGTCGGAAGGCATGACCCGGGTCGGCACGGCGGGCATGGGCGATGCCGTCATCGCCGAACTGGCCAAGGCGGCCTGACCCGACAAGGCGGCATGAGGTCGGCGGCTTCCGGGCCGGCGATCCATCGGGCTCGCGATCCTCATGCCGGCGGCCTTGCCGATGGGATCGGCAGACAAAATAAAAGCCCGGCACGTGCCGGGCTTTTTTCATGGACAATCGACGCGCGGCAATCGGAACAGGGGGAAGCGTGAAATCAGCCTCCCGCCCCGTTCCGCAGGCCGGTGCGATCAATAGGCCGGCAGGTCGAATGCGCTCGGCAGCGGCCAGCGCGTGCCGGTGATCGAGCCGTTGTCGCCGTAGGTCGGGTAACGCGGGATCGTCGCGAACACATAGTTGAGGTCGCGGGCGGTGCCGGGCTTCACCACCGGGCCGGGATCCAGGAAGGAGCGCGGGGGCGGCTTGCGGATGATGATGCGCGTCTCCTGCGCCTGCGCGGGCGCGGCGGCGGCGAGCGTGCCGGCGACAAAGGCCGCGCCAGCCATCAGGGTCGCAAGGAACATCGGGTTGACGCGCATTTTTACCTCCAGGCGACGCCGGCTTCGGACGACGCGACTTACGTCACGATAACATATGGTCGCAACTTATCGCCGCGTCGAGATGAGAGAAGTACTAATTCCGCCGGTTGGCGATGAAGTTTGCCGCTTCGGCGAGCAGTGTGGCTTTGCTGCCGAAGCCGGCCAGCGCCGTGCGCGCCTCCTCGACAAGGCGGGCGAGTTCGGCGCGAGCCCCCGGAACGCCCATCAGGTCCACCAGCGTGGCCTTGCCGGCGGCGGCATCCTTGCCGACCGCCTTGCCCACCTCGCCCGCATCGCCTTCCACGTCGAGCAGGTCGTCGGCGATCTGGAAGGCGCGGCCGATGGCGCGGGCATAAGTATCGAGGCTGGCGCGTTCCGCGGCGCTCGCCCCGCCCAGCACGGCGCCGGCCTCGCAGGCATAGCGCAGCAGGGCGCCGGTCTTGAGCGCCTGCAGGTGCTCGATCTCGCCCGCCGTCGGGGTGCCGCGAGCGCCGGCCGCGAATCGGCCCTCGGCGGCGAGGTCCAGCATCTGCCCGCCCACCATGCCGCCGGCTCCGGCGGCGCGGGCGAGCCCGGCGACCAGCGTTATGCGCGCGTGCGCGTCGGGGCCGGCATCCTCGCGGGCGAGAATCTCGAAGGCGAGAGTGAGAAGGCCGTCACCGGCGAGAATCGCGGTCGCTTCGTCAAAGGCGCGGTGCACGGTGGGCTGGCCGCGGCGCAGGTCGTCGTCGTCCATGGCCGGCAGGTCGTCATGCACCAGCGAATAGCAATGCACGCATTCCAGCGCGGCGGCGGCGGGCAGGGCGGCGGTGCGCGCGACGCCGAACAGGGCCGCCGATTCGATGACGAGGAAGGGACGCAGCCGCTTGCCACCCGCCAGCGCGGCATGCCGCATCGCCGCCATGAGGCGCGGGCTCGGGCCGCCGGCGCGGGAGATGGCGCCGTCCATATGCTCGGTGACCGCGGCGGCGCAGTCACCGAGCGCCCGCGTCAGACGGGCGGAGAGGTCCTCGGAGGCGGCGATGCTCATCGATTGTCACCCTCTCGCTGTCGGTTGCGGCTGCAGCCGGGGTTTGCCTGCCCGAGCCGGCGTGGCCGGTCAAGGGAAACGCCGTCAAAGCTGTGCGGCGCTGCCAATGCGGCGGGCGGGCGAAACCCTCGATCGATGGTCGACCGCCGCGTCGCCGCTGGGTAATGTCGCGCGGCAAGGGGATCGGGATGCGCGTTCTGATATGGTGGGCCTGGCGGGTGGCGCTGGTCGTGGTGGCGGCGCCGCTGCTGCTGGCCCTGCTCTACAATGTGGTGCAGCCGGTTTCCACGCTCATGCTGTGGCGGCAGGCGATGCTGGAGCCGGTGACGCGCATCTGGGTGCCGATCGAGAACATCTCGCCCGCGCTGATCCGCAGCGTGCTCGCCTCGGAGGATGCACGCTTCTGCGCCCATAACGGTGTCGATTTCGTCGAGCTGCAGAATGCGATGGACGATTCGGACGATGGCGAGCCCTCGCGCGGGGCGTCCACCATCACCATGCAACTGGCCAAGAACCTGTTCCTCTGGCCGGGGCGCAGCTTCATCCGCAAGGGGCTGGAGTTTCCGCTCGCGCTCTATCTCAATGCGGTGATGTCCAAGCGGCGCCAGATCGAGATCTATCTCAACCTGGCCGAATGGGGCCCGACCGGCGAATTCGGTGCCGAGGCGGGCGCGCAGCGGGCGTTCGGCAGCGGCGTCAGTCGGCTCTCGGCCCGGCAGGCGGCGCTGCTCGCGGTGATGCTGCCCAATCCCTACAAGCGCGATGCCGGCAAGCCGGGCCCCGGGCTCAACCGGCTGGCGGGGAATCTGGTCGCCCGCCTGCCGCGCGAGGGGCCGGAACTGACCGCCTGTCTCGGCCTCGGCTCGTGACGCTGTGGGAGAAACCGCGCGCCGCTTGGCGCCCCCGCTTGGCGCGCCCGCCAAAACGGGCTATGAGGCCGGGGAAAAGGGCGTGCGGGCCCCCTTTCGCTCGCGCACTTGAGTCTGTATAAGCCGCCACTCGAATTACGCACGACCCGGCGCCGGCCCCTGACAGGGCGAGAGCCAAGCCGGCACAGGAGAAGACTATGGCCGTTCCGAAGAAGAAGACCAGCCCGTCGCGTCGCGGCATGCGCCGTTCGGCTGACGCCCTCGCCAAGCCGACCTATGTCGAGGACAAGGATTCCGGCGAACTGCGCCGTCCGCACCACCTCGACCTGAAGACCGGCATGTACAAGGGCCGGCAGGTGCTGAAGGTCAAGGTCGAGGCGTGAGCCCGGCCGGCGGGGCCTCGCTCCGCCCGCGCTGATCGATGTCGGCTGGTTCCCGCGCCGGGACTGGCAGGGTATCGCGAGGCGAATGACGTCGCATAATATGCTCTGGCGTTGGGGCCGGTCTCGTTTCGGGGCCGGCCTTTGCGTATCGGCAGAGGCTCGCCCCGTACAAGGGAGGGCATCGGAATCGCTCGGGGCCGCATTGGTCATTTCTCAACCGGTCTGCGCGATGCTATGACTGTTCGTGTCGATCTGGGGGAGTGGCTGTGTTGCGTGTCGGGCATGTCGCCCCCCGCCGGGGGAAGATTTCGGAACCTCTGTTGCGGGTTGCGGCGGCGCTGATCTGCCTGTCGGCGATGGCCGGCTGCGCCTCGCGGCCCGGGCCCGATGCTCTTTCCGTGGTCGAGACGCAGGTGCCAGGCACGCGTGAGCACGTGATCCTTGTCGCCTCCTCGCGAGAGCGGGATCCGCGGCCGGGCGTGTTCTACAATGGCGAGCGCACGCCGGGCCTGAGCTTCGCCCGCGTCGACATGAGCGTGCCGCCCACCCACAAGCCGGGCATGGTCGAGTTCCCGCGCGAGAAGCCCAACCCGGCCACCGACATGGTGGTGCGCGAGGCGGTGTATCGCGACACGCCGCAGGAATTCACGAGCGACCTCAAGGCCGAGCTGGCCCAACGCCCGGTGGGGCAGAGGCAGGTCTTCATCTTCGTGCACGGCTTCAACACGCTGTATTCGGAGGCGCTGTACCGCTTCACGCAGATGGCGGACGATTCGAAGTCGACCGCCGTGCCGGTGCTGTTCACCTGGGCCTCGCGCGGCGGCATCCAGGACTATGTCTACGACACCAACAGTGCCACCGCCGCGCGCGACCGGCTGGAGGAGACCATCCGTCTCGCCTTCGACAGCGGCGCGGAGAAGGTGAACATTCTCGCGCATTCCATGGGCAACTGGGTCACGGTCGAGGCGCTCCGCCAGATCCAGATCTCCGGCAAGCCGGTGCCGCAGGAGAAGATCGGCAACATCGTCCTGGCCTCGCCGGATATCGATGTCGACGTCTTCAAGTCGCAGCTCAAGCGGTTCAATACGCCGCACAAGCCGTTCTTCGTCATCGTCTCGCGCGACGACAAGGCGCTCGCCTTCTCCGATTTCATCGCCGGCGACAAGCCGCGCGTGGGCGCCTACACCGACGACAAGGACCTGGTGGCACTCGGCGCGGTGGTGGTCGACATGACCAATGTGAAGTCGTCGGACGGTTTCAACCACGGCAAGTTCGCGCAGTTGGCCGCGGCGGCGCCGGAGATCAGCAGCCTGCTGGCGCAGGCGCGCAAGGGTGGCGTCGCGCAGGGAGTGCCGCTGCCGGGCCTCACGGGTATCCACTTCGCCGGCATGGGCCAGTACCTGCCCACGACCACGGTTGCCGCGGCCCCGCCGCTGGCTGCCACGGCCCCGACGCAATAGATCCGGCGGCCCTCGCCGGGCCCCAAGCTCCGGCGCGGTTTTGCATGAATGTGCCCGTCTCGCGGCTGGTGACCGACGCACCATGATCGACAAGTCTCGCCGGGGCGCAGCGGAGCCCGATGTTCTGGCGCCTGACGCGGTCGCGCGGGTGATCGGCGACCTCGGCGCGGCGGCCTATCGCTGGACGCCACCGGATGACCGGATGGTATGGAGCGCGGGCGCGGAGGCGATGCTGGGCCTCGCGCGCGGCGATCACCTGAAGACTGGGAAGGACTATGACGGACGGATCGCCAGCGGCTCCGGCCTGTCGCGGGCCGAGGCGGCGCGGTCCAGCGCGATCCATGGCCCGCATGCGGGAACGCGGCTGTTCGAGACGAGCTATTGCCTGCTGCCGCCGCCGGGCAGTTTCATGCCCATGCTCCGTGTGGAGGATTGCGGCCTCGGTCTGTTCGACGCGGATGGCGAATTGCTGCGCATTGACGGCATGGTGCGGCTTGTGCCGGCAGCGTTCCTGGATGCTGCGCCGGGGGAGGGCGTGGCCGACCCGATGGCCGGGCGTGTCCATCTCACGCGGCTGGTCGAGCGGAAGCTGGCCGAGGCGGCGGGCGGGGACGCTGAATTCGGCTTTCTCATGGTGGGGTTCGATCGCCTGGGCCGCCTCAACGAGGCCTATGGCTCGGAGATCGGCGACGAACTCATCGATGCCGTCGGGGGGCGCCTGCGTGAGGTACGCGGCTCGGGCGAGGTGCTGGCGCGATTCTCGGATAGCAAGTTCGGCATGCTTCTCTCGACGGAGAGGCTGGCACTTGCGCCGCATTTTCTCGCGCGGGTGAACGCCACGCCCTTCCGCACCAGCGCGGGGCTGGTCACCGCGAGCGTGTCCGCCGGCGCCGTGGTGGCGCCGCGCGATGGCGGCCGGGCGGCGGAACTGTTCGCGCATGCCCGTGACGCCCTGCGCAGCGCCCGTGCCCGGGGGGCGGGAAGCTTCGAGACGTTCCACGCGGCCAGCGTCCATGCGGTCCAGCAACGGGCCAATCTGCGCTTCGTCGACGACATGCTCTCGGCGCTTGGCGAGAATCGCGTCTCCCTCGCGTTCCAGCCCATCGCCGCTACAGAAACCCGCATCGTGCAGTTTCACGAGGCGCTGGTGCGGGTGCGCGGGCGCGACGGCGGAATGTATGACGGGGCGACCATCATGCCGGTCGCCGATCGCTTCGGCCTGACCGTGCTGCTCGACCGGCACTCGCTCGAACTCGCGCTGGCGGCGCTGGCGCGCGATGCGGATCTGCGCCTGTCGGTGAATGTCTCGCCAACCAGTATCCATGATGATGTCTGGCTGCGGATCCTCGATGAGGGCACGCGCGCGGGGCGCGGGGCGCGGCTGATCATCGAGATCACCGAGGCGGCCGGCATCCTCGACCTGGAAGTCATGCGCCAGCGCGTGAGGTGGATTCAGGAGCGGGGCGTGCGGGTCGCGATGGACGATTTCGGCGTCGGCTACACCTCGTTCCGCAGTCTGCGCCGGCTCGGCGTCGACCTGCTGAAGATCGACGGCAGCTTCATCTGTACCCTGATGGAATCAGCCGAGGATCGCCACTTCGTGCGCGCGCTGCTCGATCTGGCGCATAATCTCGGCATGGAAACCGTTGCGGAATGGGTGCTGGACGAGCCGACCGCCCGGCAGCTCGCCGAATGGGGATGCACCTATCTGCAGGGGCAGCTGATCGGTCTGGCGCAGGGGCAACCACCCGTCGGCGACACTCCCGCGCCAGCCTGAACACACGGTGCCAGCCTGCCGCGTGGATGCGCCGCCGGCGCGCGGCCTCAATCCTTCTTCGTGTCGTCGCCCAACTGGTCGAGACGCCGCTGCATGTCGGCCACCTGACGCTTCAACTCGTCGAAATCATCCGGCCGGGTGGGGGCGGGGGCGGCGGCGGCCGTCGCCGCGGCCTCGTCCATGCGGGCATTGGGCAGGAACATCTTGAAGGCGCGGTCGAAGATTTCCATGTTGCGCCGCACCTGCTCCTCCATCACGCCGAAACCGCCGACGCCGAAGGTCTTGGTAAACTGCTCGCGCAGGGGGCCCTGTTCCTTGGTGAAGTTCTCGATCGACATATCGAGATAGCGGGGCACGAGCATTTGCATGCTGTCCCCGTAGAAGCGGATGATCTGGCGCAGGAAGTTGATCGGCAGGAGATTCTGCCCCTTTCCTTCCTGCTCGAAGATGATCTGGGTCAGCACGGAATGGGTGATGTCATCAGACGACTTCGCATCATAGACGACGAAATCCTCGCCGTTCTTCACCATCTGTGCGAGATCCTCGAGCGTCACATACGTGCTTGTGCCGGTGTTATACAGTCGGCGGTTCGCGTATTTCTTGATGGTGACGGGTTCGTTGGATTTAGCCATTGTGATCCAGTCGCCTTGATCGTTTCCCTTAAAAAATTCTAGGACGTTTCCAGGCGCCCCGCCACAGGATTATGCAACCTGATCCGGCGCTTCCCGAGGACGGCCTCTTCATGCATTCCGTTGCGGCCGGCAAATTCGGGGGCCCATTGACATGAATCAGTTGCGCCACTCACCATGCGGGCACATTTAGAAAAAGAATGGCGCGGGTGAACATCATGGGACGGCGAGCCGGCCAACGCGCCTTCAGAACCAGATCGGGAGGGTCTGTTTGATGAAAGACGATATCGTGATCGTCGGCGCCGCACGCACGGCAGTCGGCGCGTTCAACGGCGCATTGTCGTCCTTGCCGGCGCATGAACTCGGCAAGGTGGCGATTGCCGCTGCGCTGGAGCGCGCGGGCGTGGCGCCGGGCGAGGTGAGCGAGACCATCATGGGGCAGATCCTCACGGCCGGCGCGGGGCAGAACCCGGCGCGGCAGGCCTCGGTCGCGGCCGGGATCCCGGTGGAAAGCCCGGCCTGGGGCGTCAACCAGCTGTGCGGCTCCGGCCTGCGCGCGGTGGCGCTCGGCTACCAGGCGATCCTCAACGGCGACAGCGATATCGTGGTCGCCGGCGGCCAGGAATCGATGAGCCAGGCGCCGCATGTCGCGCATCTGCGCAACGGCACCAAGATGGGCAACCTTGAACTGGTCGATACCATGATCAAGGACGGCCTGTGGGACGCCTTCAACGGCTACCACATGGGCACCACCGCCGAGAACGTGGCGCGCCAGTGGCAGATCACCCGCGACGAGCAGGACAGCTTCGCGGTCGGCTCGCAGAACAAGGCCGAGGCGGCGCAGAAGTCCGGCCGGTTCAAGGACGAGATCGTTCCCGTCACCATCTCCACCCGCAAGGGCGACATCATCGTCGCGGACGATGAATATCCCCGCCACGGTGCCACCATCGAATCGATGACCAAGCTGCGCCCGGCCTTCTCCAAGGACGGAACGGTGACCGCCGGCAACGCCTCGGGCATCAATGACGGCGCCGCCGCGCTGGTGCTGATGACCGCTGCGGCCGCGGCCGCCCGCGGTGCCAAGTCGCTGGCGCGTATCGTCTCCTGGGCGCAGGCGGGCGTGGATCCGGCGATCATGGGCTCCGGCCCGATCCCGGCCTCGCGCCGCGCGCTGGAAAAGGCCGGCTGGAGCGCCGCCGACCTCGACCTGATCGAGGCGAACGAGGCCTTCGCGGCGCAGGCCTGCGCGGTGAACAAGGATCTCGGCTGGGACACGTCCAAGGTGAACGTCAATGGCGGCGCCATCGCCATCGGCCATCCCATCGGCGCTTCCGGCGCGCGGGTGCTCACCACGCTGCTCTACGAAATGCAGAAGCGCGACGCCAAGAAGGGCCTGGCGACGCTGTGCATCGGCGGCGGCATGGGCATCGCCATGTGTGTGGAACGCGACTGACGCGCTTCCGGCGCGCCCGGCGCATCGCTGATGCGGGTCCAGCACGCCGGGGCAGCTGGTGAAAGGCCGGATGGCAGGACGGGACGCCTCACGGGGCTACCTGTCTTGCCGCCGGGAAAAAACGACGTACAAGCCGTCGTGCTTTTCCTTGGGAAGGACGCCAGAGGGGGTGAGTGAGATGTCACGTGTTGCTTTGGTCACCGGCGGCACGCGCGGTATAGGCGCGGCTGTCAGCAGGGCCTTGAAGGCCGCGGGGTACCAGGTTGCCGCCAGCTATGCCGGCAATGACGCCGCCGCGGCCGCCTTCACCGAGGAGACCGGCATTCCCGCCTTCAAATGGGATGTCGCCGATTTCGAGGCCTGCAAGGCCGGCATCGCCGAGGTGACGGCCACGCTCGGCCCGATCGATATTCTCGTGAACAATGCCGGCATCACCCGCGACGGCATGCTGCACAAGATGGGGCCGGAGCAGTGGCATTCGGTGATCAACACCAATCTCAATTCGGTGTTCAACATGTGCCGTAACGTCATCGAGGGCATGCGCGAGCGCAGTTTCGGCCGCATCATCTGCATTTCTTCGATCAATGGCCAGAAGGGCCAGCTTGGCCAGACCAATTATTGCGCCGCCAAGGCGGGCGAGATTGGCTTCAGCAAGGCGCTGGCGCAGGAAAACGCCAATAAGGGCATTACCGTCAACGTCATCTGCCCCGGCTATATCGGCACCGAAATGGTGAAGGCCGTGCCGCAGGAGGTGCTGGAAAAGCGCATCCTGCCGCAGATTCCGGTCGGCCGGCTCGGGGAACCCGAGGAAATCGCCCGCTGTGTGGTGTTCCTCGCGGCTGACGAGGCCGCCTTCATCACCGGCTCGACGCTGAGTGTGAATGGCGGGCAGTACATCGTCTGAGAACCATTGCGGGCGGCTCGGTCGCGCGGGGGACGCGCGCTCCCGGTGACCGTTCCCGGAACGTCCTGCGGCCGATCCGCAATGGGGCCGACGGAGATCGGCGGCGGTCAACTTGATGCGTGCGCGGGCATGCGTGATGGGCTAAGCGGGCTTTCCCGTCCTTGGTGCCGCTTCCCATGTCCCGCACGACCGCCACGTTCATCGGCTTCACCGCCATCCTGCTCTGGGCGACGCTTGCCCTCGCGACGTCCTCGACCGGCGCCGTGCCGCCCTTCCTGCTCACCGCGCTCACCTTCACGGTGGGCGGCAGCGTCGGCCTTCTGGCCGGGCTTGCGCGTGGGGTGGGGCTTTCCGTCTATCGCCAGCCCTGGCCGGTATGGCTGCATGGGGTGGGCGGGTTGTTCGGCTACCATTTCTTCTACTTCTCGGCGCTGAAGCTCGCGCCGCCGGCCGAGGCCGGGCTGATCGCCTATCTCTGGCCGCTGCTCATCGTGCTGTTCTCCGCCTTCCTGCCGGGGGAGAGGCTGCGCCCCGCGCATATTGTCGGCGCGCTGATGGGGCTGGCCGGCACGGTGGTGCTGCTGGGGGCGAAGGCGGGCGGCTTCGGCTTCGCGGCCGCCTATGTGCCGGGCTATCTTGCGGCCGGCGTATGCGCCATCGTGTGGTCGGTCTATTCGGTCGCCTCGCGGCGCTTCGCGGGTGTGCCGACCGAAGTGGTGTCCGGCTTCTGCCTCGCCACGGCGGCGCTTTCCGCCGTGTGCCACCTGCTGTTCGAGCCCGCCATCTGGCCAGTGGGGCGCGAGTGGCTTGCCGTTCTTGCGCTCGGCATCGGCCCGGTCGGCATCGCGTTCTACACCTGGGACATCGGCATGAAGCGCGGCGACATCCGCCTGCTCGGCGTCGCTTCCTATGCCGCGCCGGTGCTGTCGACGCTGCTGCTGGTGGCGGCGGGATTCGCGGCGGCGAGCTGGTCGCTCGGCCTTGCCTGCGCGCTCATCGTGGGCGGCGCGGTGGTGGCGACGCTGCTGGCACGGCGCTGATCGCGGGGGGACGCCACTCCGTGCACCGTTCCAGCGTATCGCTCAGCGCGGCGACCAGCCGGGCGGAGCGAGTTCGAAGCCGGCAAAGTCGAAGCCGGGGGCCACCGTGCAGCCGACCAGCGTCCATTCGCCGAGGCTGCGCGCCGCTTGCCAGGCGCCGCGCGGCACCACGGCCTGCGGCGCCTCGTGACCCAGCACATCCGGGCCGAGCCGATGGACCTCTACCGTTTCCGGTACTTCGCCGGCGATGCGTAGTTCCAGCGGCGCGCCGGCATACCAATGCCAGGCTTCCGCGGCGTCGATACGATGCCAGTGCGAGACTTCCCCGGCCGCCAACAGGAAATAGATGGAGGTGGAGGCGGCCCGGCCATTGTCCGACACGTGGGGGTCGCGGAAGGTCTCGCGGAAATGTCCGCCTTCGGGATGGGGCTGCAGCCCGAGCCGGGCGATGATCTGCGCGGCTGTCGGTTGCGCGGCCGTCGGTTGCCCGACAAGGTGGCCGCTGGCGACGGCGGCGGGCGGTTCGCGCGGGGGTTCGCTCATCTGCGTCGTCAGCCGCGGAAACTGTTCTTCAGGCTGCGCAGTTCCGTGAACACGGCCCCCGGCTCCGCGCCGGGGAGGCCGATTCGCGCGGCGAGTTCGGGGTCGTCCGCGCGCAGGAAAGGATTGGTCGCCTTCTCCGCGCCGATCAGTGTCGGCAGGGTGGGCTTGCCGGCGGCCCTCAGCGCCTCGACCTCCGTCACCCGCGCGGCCAGCGCCGCGTTGTCGGGATCGACGGAGAGGGCGAAGCGGGCGTTGGAAAGCGTGTATTCGTGGCCGCAATAGACCACGATGTCATCGGGCAGGGCGCGCAGCCGCAGCAGCGATTCCCACAAGACCGGCGGATCGCATTCGAACGGGCGGCCGCAGCCCATCACGAACAGTGTGTCGCCGGAGAATAGCAGGCGGTCCTCCTCGAACAGGAAGACGATATGCCCCTTGGTATGGCCGGGTGTCTCCATTACCCGCCCCACCAGATTGCCGACCGCGACCGGGTCGCCATCGACCACGGCGAAGTCGAGGCCGGGTATGGTGTCACGCTCGGCCTTGGGACCGATCACGGTGGCGCCGAAGCGCTCCTTCAGCGCCATCACCCCGGCAATATGGTCGGTGTGATGATGCGTCACGAGAATATGGGTCAGCGCCCAGTTCTCGCGCTCCAGAGCCGCGGCGATCGGGGCGACCTCGGGAGCATCGATGACGGCGGTGGCCTCGGTGACGGTGTCGCGCAGCAGCACGGCGTAATTGTCGGCGAGGCAGGGGACGAGACGCAGTTCGACCGGCATGTCGTTCCTCGGGGCTGGTCCTTCGGACGCTCGCGGAAGGCCGCCCGGTGTCAACGGGAGAGCGACCCAGTCCGGCATCTTAGAGCACGAAGCGGCGCGGCGTCAGCGGTCTTCGCTCACGCCGCCGCAAAAGCACCGCGCCGCGTCAGCGGCATTCCTGCGCCGCGCGATCGATGGCGGCCGCGATGCCCGAGAGCGAATAGTTGTCCGTGGTGACATTGCCGCGCAGCGAGGTGCTCTTCACCACGACATCGCGGCCCTTGCGCAGGGCGTTGACGAGGCGTGTCTCCTCGGCCGCGTTGCGCACCCAGGCGCCGGTGCCGCGCGTGTAGAGGCCGAAATTCTCGGTGCCGATGGTGAGTGTGGCGTCCACGCCTTCCTTGAGCGGGAAGCCCATGACGACGCTCACCTCGCCCTTCACATTCTCCGCCGTGCGGGTGGAAATGAAGAAATAGGCCGGGTCGCGCGTCAATCCGGCCGGCAGCCGGCTCTTGGGCTGGGCGAGGGCGTAGCAGATCTTTCCGCTGCCGCTTTCGTCCAGATACGCACCCCAGTCGCCAAACTGGCCGAGCTGTTTGGGTGCACCCTGAGCGCTGGCGCCGGCCGTGCCGACGATAACCAATGCCAAGCTGGCGAGTGCCGCGCGCACGAAATGTCGTGCCATGGTCTCTGTCCTCCTCAATAGGTGCTGCCGCTGTGCGGATTCGTGCGATTCGCCGATCAAGCCGCCCAAGGGATATCCGCCCGGTCGGCGGCTGTGAACCCTTGCGGCGGTAAAGCGGCGCCATTGACGTTCAAATGCGCGAGCCATGGCGGCAAATTGAGGGCCATGGTGAACGACCGGTAAACAGAGCTGAGGATATCGCCTCAGGGCTGGCGCAGCCGCTCCATCGCCTCGCGC
Source organism: Ancylobacter tetraedralis (assembly GCF_014195655.1). Taxonomy (GTDB): domain Bacteria; phylum Pseudomonadota; class Alphaproteobacteria; order Rhizobiales; family Xanthobacteraceae; genus Ancylobacter; species Ancylobacter tetraedralis. The sequence continues at coordinate 90,381 of NZ_JACICD010000005.1, read as the reverse complement.
GCCGCGCCGCGATGGGCGGGGGTGATATGGCTGGCCAGCAGGTTGAGCGCGGTGGCGATGACCGCGGCGTCATCTCCGAAACCGAGTAGCGGCAGGAAGTCCGGCACCGCGTCGGAGGGCAGCAGGAAATAAGCCAGCGCCCCGAACAGCAGCGCGCGCACGCGCATCGGGGTGTGCGTGTCGAGCGCGCAATAATAGGCCGCCGTGGCGTCCTCGGCGAAGGGAACATGCGTGGCGGCGGCGCTGAGCTTGCGCCAGAATCCGGCACGCACGCGCGCTTCATCCGCGCCGGCCATGCCGGGCGGGGTGTGGTCGTCGAAGATCGGGTCGGACTGTGCGGCCATGCTGCCTCCTCCACGCGATTCGAGATGGCCCCGGCCCGGCTTTTTCGCAATAGGGCCGGCGACATGCGCTGTCACATCAGCGGGTAGGCCGCCTCCAGCCGGTAGGGCCCACCGCCGACCGAATCGCGCGAGGAATACAGCACGAAGCGCGAGACCTCGAAGGTGGGGCTGCGGAAATAGCCGCGCAGCGCGAGATATTCCGCCACCTGGCGCGGCGCCACATCGCGCAGGCGCGCCAGCGTGACATGGGGGCGGAAATTTCGTCCCTCGGGCGGCAGGCCGATGCGCTTCATCGCCCGCTCATGCTCCGCCTGCAGGTCGAACAGCGCCTCGTTCGCCTTGACGCCGACGAAGATCGAATGCGGCTTGTGATTGCCGAACTGGTCAACCCCCTGCAGCGTCACATCGAATCCGAAACGGTCGATCTCGTCGAGCGAGGCTGCGGCATCGCGCGCGACCGCATGGTCGACATCGCCGATGAAACGCAATGTGACGTGGTAGAATTCCGGGCTGATCCAGCGGCCACCGGGCAGGCCGCCGCGCAGCATGGACAGGGTTTCCGCGACGTTTGACGGAATTTCGAGGGCGGTGAAGAGCCTTGGCATGGCCGCCTCCTGCAATTTCCGGCGCGAGGAGGAATTCCCCGCAAGGAAACCGGCTTGATTTGATACGGATTCGCCCCTTGAGGAAAAGCGGAAAATAAGACACGCCCAATACGCGTGCTACAAAAACCCGCGTCCACGACATTGCCCGCCCCAGATCGACAATCGCGTACAATACGCGGCGTCGACCTTGCGGCAGCCCTATCTCCCCGCTGACGGAGCGGGGCGAACCCTATATGGTGATCCTGATGAGCGAATCGACCGAGAACGGCGAGACTTTCGACGACGCCCTGGCCGAGGGCCCGTCCTCCACGGAGGCGGTTCTGGCCGGTCCGGTCACGTTTGCCACCATCGCCCAGATCTTCCGCTATCCCGTCAAGGGCCTGACGCCCGAGCGGATGGAGGTGGTGGATCTTGAGGCGGGACACTATTTCCCCGGCGACCGGCTTTTCGCCATCGAGAACGGGCCGTCCGGCTTCAGCGCCGAGACGCCGGGCTTCCAGCCGAAGATCAAGTTTCTCATGCTGATGCGCAACGAGCGGCTCGCCGCGCTGGATGCGCATTATGACGACGCGACCGCCGAACTGGTCATCCACCACGAGGGGGCGGAGGTCGCGCGCGGCAATCTGGGCACGGAGGAGGGGCGGGCGGCGATCGAGCTCTTCTTCCAGCGCCATTTCCGCTACGAGCTGCGCGGCGCGCCCAAGGTGCTGGCGGCGCCGGCGGGGTTCCGTTTCGTCGACACGACGGAAGGCTTCATCTCGCTGATCAATCTCGCGAGTTGCCGGGCACTGGGTGACATCATCGGGCAGCCGGTCGATCCGCTGCGGTTCCGCGCCAATCTCTATCTCGACGGCATGGAGCCGTGGGAGGAGTTCGACCTGGTCGGCCAGACCATCGAGATCGGCAATCATGTGAAGCTGAAGGTGACGCAGCGCATTTTCCGCTGTGCGGCGACCAATGTCGATCCGGTCAGCGCCAAGCGGGACATGGACGTGCCAGCCACGCTGATGCGCAGCTTCGGGCATACCGATTGCGGCATTTTCGCCGAGGTACTGCAGAGCGGCCTGATCGCCGAGGGCGACCCGGTGCGCATCGAGCTCTGACACGGGCCGCACGCGACCCGGATGATGACCCCGAAAAATGAAAAGGCCCGGCATTGCCGGGCCTTTCTCGTTTCACATGTTCCGCCCGCCCGTCAGGCGTGCCTCCCGCAGGGGAGGGGCGGGCTCACTCGCCCGCCTCGGCCGGCTCGGGAGCATCGGAGCCGGCTTCCCCTTCGGTCTCGGCGCGGCGATAGCGGCGGCGACGCGCGCGCGGGGCGCGGGCTTCGCCCTCGTCTCCCGCGGTCGCTTCCACGGTTGGAACAGAGGCGGCTTCCACAGCGGCGGAGGTAGCGGCGGCGCGGCTGCGGCTACGCGGGGCTTTCGGCGCGGGGGTCGGCTCGGCGGGCGCTTCGGATGCCGGGGGCGACATCGGGGCGGCCGGAGCCTGCACCTTCGTGGCTTCCACCCTGGGGGCCTCAGCCTTCGGCGATTCAGGCTTCGGTGCCTCTGCCTTGGGCGCCTCGGCCCGGGCGGTGTCGACGCGCGGGGCCGGGGTTGCGGTGGGGCTCACCGGGGCGGCGCTGCTCTGCGTGATGAAGGCGGGAAGGCCGATCTCACCCTCGACCTCGGGGCCGAGCCGGGGCTGCGGCTGCTGGGCGGGATCACGATAGCCGGTCTCGGCCGCCTCGCGCCCCTCGCGCGGCTCACGGGATTCCCGCGGCTCGCGGAAGGAACGGTTATTGTCGCGCTGCCAGCGGTTCTCGCGCCCCTCGCGCGGCTCACGTCCTTCACGGGCCTCGCGATACTCGCCCCGCTCCTCGCGAGGTGCGCGGTCCTGCACCCGCTCGGGAGCGCCGCGATCCTGACCGCCGCGGTCCTGGTTCCGATCCTGACCGCGATCCTGTCCGCGGTCCTGGTTGCGATCCTGACTACGGTCCTGATTCCGATCGCGGTTGTCGCGCCGATTCTGGCCGTCGCGGTCGCGATAGAAGTCGCGCGGCTGGCCGTCGCGGTTTCCACCCTCGCGCTGTCCACCTTCACGCGGACCATTGTCGCGCGGACCGTTGTCCCGATAGCCGCCTTCGCGATTGGGCTGCGGCTCGCGGCCCTGGAAGCTCGGCTGCCCCTCGGTGCCACCCTCCTCGAATTCCTCGTCCTCGTCATCCTCGTCGGACCGGATGAAGGGCTGCGCCTGAACCCCGAACTGGGCCTGCGCGGCGAGGATGATGCGGTAATAGTGCTCGGCATGCTGCAGATAGTTTTCCGCAGCGACCGGATCGCCGGAGGCCTGCGCATCCCGCGTGAGCTGCTGGTACTTCTCAACGATATGCTGAGCGGTGCCGCGCACCTTCACGTCCGGGCCGTTCGACTCGTAGACGCGCGTAAGCGGGTTCTGGCTGCGCCGGTTACCGTTGCCGTTGCCGTTGTTGCGGCCACGCATACGCTTCTGCTGGTTATTATTTCGCATCGAAATGGATCTCTGATGCCCATACGCCGCCGGTGGGGACATCCCGGACCGGCTACAGGCGTGTCAATCGCCTTGGTTGTCCGTCGCCCTTCCATTCCGGCCGGAGCCTTGGGAGGGAGCGTCGGAAAGTCAGCCCTCGATCGGCAAACACCCGGCTCAGGCCGGAACAGGGCGAAAGAAGGCCCGGTTTCCAGCATGTGCCGCAGGTCGCCTCCCGACCGTTGGACCTCATTCCATGGGAGTGCATCCTCCGGATGCGCCGCGGCTGGCAAAACCTGCCGCGAACGATTCCGGTCGAAAGGACCCGACCGGAATCAGGCGTGCGCTTCCCTGCGCATCTGCCCTTCCCATGCTTCATCGTGCAACCGAGGCCGCACCGACAAAACCGTGAAGCATTCGCCCGCACGAGACACGCACTGCACCTTCTTCAGGTGCTCGCCGCTAGCGCCAGTCACGATCACTCCAAGGAGCAATCACAAGCCTGTTCGCCATGTGCGGATAATGTCTCGGGTCGATTCCTATGACAAACACTAGTCGGTTCGAACCCTTGTTCCAAGCGCTTTTTTGCACTGCCGCGGCGAAATTCAAGCTGGAACCGTCACCAGAGCGCGGGCAATTCCGGCCAGATCGCGCCGCGCCGCGCCGTCCGCCGGCAGGCCTGCGTCCGCCAGCAGAAGGGCTACCTCGTGCTCCTGCCCGATGCCCAGTTCCAGCACGGCGCGCCCGCCCGTTGCCAGCAGGCGGGGCAGGACGCGCGCGATGGCGCGGTAGGCGTCGAGCCCATCCGGGCCGCCGTCGAGCGCGAGACGCGGATCGTGGTCGCGCACCTCGACCTCGAGCCCGGCAATATCCGTGGCGGCGATATAAGGCGGATTGGAGACCACGAGATCAAAGCGCGCGGCGATCGCCTGCGCCCAGTCGCCCACCATCACCTGCGCGCGGGCGATGAGGCCGAGCCGCACGAGATTGTCGCGCGCCGCGCGCGCCGCGCCCTCGGAACGGTCGACGGCGAGGCCGTGGGCGTTGGCATATTCCGACAGCAGCGCCGCCAGCAGGGCGCCGCTGCCGGTGCCGAGATCGAGGATCCGCAACGGCGCGGCGCGATCGGGGAACAGCGCGAGCGTCGCCTCCACCAGCGTCTCGGTCTCGGGCCGTGGCACCAGCGTCTCGGGCGTGAGCGCGAAATCGAGGCTCCAGAACTCCCGCCGGCCGATGAGCCGGGCGAACGGTTCGCCGGCGGCGCGGCGCTGCGCGAGGGCGGTGAGGCGGGCCGCATCTCGCTCCGCCACCTCTTCGGTGCCGCGCACGATGAGATCGAGGTCGGAGAGACCAAGAGCGGCGCGCAGCAGCGCACGCGCCTCGCGCTCGGGCGCCTCCAGGCCGGCCTCCGCGAAGCACCGGGCGAGGCTGGCAAGGAGGTCGCTGCGGCGGATCACCGCACCCTCCTCACCGCTCGCCCCAGCCGCTGCTCTCGGCCTCGGCCAGCAGCGCGGCCTGATATTCCGTGGTGAGCGCGTCCACCAGTTCGCCCAGCGCATCGCCGGCGAGGATTTCCGGCAGCTTGTGCAGTGTCAGCCCGATCCGGTGGTCGGTGACGCGGCCCTGCGGGAAATTATAGGTGCGGATGCGCTCCGAGCGGTCACCCGAGCCCACCTGCAGCTTGCGCGCGCTGGCACGGGCGCTGTCGCGCTTCTCGCGCTCGGCCTCGTAGAGGCGCGCACGCAGCATGCCCATGGCGCGCGCCTTGTTCTTGTGCTGCGAGCGCTCGTCCTGCACCGCGACGACGGTACCGGTGGGCAGATGAGTGATGCGCACCGCGCTCTCGGTCTTGTTGACGTGCTGGCCGCCGGCGCCGGAGGCGCGGAACACGTCGATGCGCAGATCCGCCTCGTTGATGGCGATGTCGACATCCTCGACCTCCGGCAGCACCGCGACCGTGGCGGCGGAGGTATGGATGCGCCCCGAACCTTCCGTTTCCGGCACGCGCTGCACCCGGTGCACGCCGGATTCGAATTTCAGCTTGGCATAGGCGCCGTTGCCATGCAGCGCGGCGACGATTTCCTTGAAGCCGCCGGCGGTGCCCTCGGTGGTGGAGAGCACTTCGACCGACCAGCCGTTGAGCGCCGCGAAACGCTCATACATGCGGAACAGGTCGCCGGCGAACAGCGCCGCCTCGTCGCCGCCGGTGCCGGCGCGCACCTCGACGATGACGCCGCGCTCGTCCATCGCGTCCTTGGGCAGCAAGGCGAGGCGCACGGCGAGGGCGAGGGTCTCGAGGCGCGCGTCGAGCTCGGCCGCCTCCTCCTGCGCGAGGGCCGCCATCTCCCGGTCGCTCGCGGGATCGTCCGCCAGCGCGCGGGCATCCTTCAGCTCGCGCTGGGTGGCGCGCAGCGCCTTCACGCTGTCGATCAGCGGGCCGAGGTCGGAGAATTCCCGCGACAGGCGGACATAGGTGTCCGCATCCGGGCTGGCGGACAAAGCGTGCTCGATCTCGGCGTGGCGCGCGAGGAGCTGGTCGAGCCGGGCGTCGGGAAGGGCCGTCACGGGTGGGTCCTCACAGCGGCAGGCCGGCTTTCTCGGCGAAGGCCTTGAGCTGGGGCCGCAGGGTCGAGAGCTCGGTTCCCGATTCCAGCAGCGGCGTGATCGCCGCGGCCAGCGCGCCGAGGTCGAGTTCCAGCAGCATGGCCTTGACCGGGCCGTAAGAGGCCGGGGAGAGCGAGAGCTTGCGATACCCGATCGCCACCAGCGCCAGCGCCTCCAGCGGCTTGGAGGCCAGCTCGCCGCACAGCGTCACCGGCTTGCCATGGGCCATCGCCTTGTCGGCGATCAGCTTCAGCGCGCGCAGCGAGGCGGGGCCGAGCGGGTCGAACCGGTCGGCGACGCGCGGATTTCCCCGGTCCGCGGCATAGAGGAACTGCACGAGGTCGTTGGAGCCGACCGAGGCGAAGTCGATGCGCTCGAACAACTGGTCCAGCTGGAACAGCAGCGCCGGCACTTCCAGCATCACGCCGATCAGCGCGCGCTCGGGCAGCGCGTGGCCATGGCGGCGCAGATGGGTCAATTCGCGCTCGACGATGTGGCGGGCGCGGTCGAATTCCTCCACCGCCGACACCATGGGGAAGATGAGCCGCAGCTCGCGCCCCGCCGCCGCCTTCAGAAGCGCGCGGATCTGGCTGCGCAGCAGGCCCGGCCGGTCCAGCCCGAGGCGGATCGCCCGCCAGCCGAGCGCCGGGTTCTCCTCCTCGATGGCCCGCATATAGGGCAGCACCTTGTCGCCGCCGATATCGAGGGTGCGGAACACCACGGGCCGGTCGCCGGCCGCGTCCAGCACCGAGCGATACAGCTTGAGCTGCTCGTTGGTGCGCGGGAAGGCGGAGGCGATCATGAATTGCAGTTCGGTGCGGAACAGGCCGATGCCGGTGGCGCCGGTCTCGTCGATATGCGGCAGGTCGACCAGCAGGCCGGCATTGAGATGCAGTTCGATCTCCACCCCGTCGCGGGTGCGGGTCGGCAGGTCGCGCAGAGCGGCATATTGTTCGAGCCGCTTGGCGCGGAACCGCACCTTCTCGACATAGGCCGTCTCGACATCGGCGGGCGGGCGCACCTGCACCTCGCCGGAGACGCCGTCGACGATGATCGCATCGCCCGAATCGACCAGCCCGACAATGTTCTCGACATGGCCGACCGCGGCGATGCCGAGCGCGCGAGCGACGATGGTGAGGTGGCTCGTCGCCGCGCCTTCCTCCAGCACCAGGCCGCGAATGCGGGTGCGGTCATAGTCCAGCAGCGCCGCGGGGCTCATGTTGCGGGCGACGATGATGGCGTTTTCCGGCAGCCGCAGCGTGTCCGGCCCGCCGGCGCGCCCGGTGAGCTGGCGCAGCAGGCGATTCGCCAGATCGTCGAGATCATGCATGCGCTCGCGCAAATACGGGTCGGTCATGCGCAGCATGCGCGCTCGGGTGTCCGACTGCACGCGCTCCACCGCGCCCTCGGCGGTGAGGCCGGTGAGCACCGCCTCGCGCATGCGGCCGATCCAGCCGCGATCATGCGCGAACATGCGGTAGGTCTCGAGAATGTCGCGATGCTCGCCGACGCGGGCGACGCCCTCGTCCTCCAGCATGATGTCGATGGAGGCGCGCAGCGTGTCGACTGCGTGGTCGAGCCGGGCCAGCTCGGCCGGCAGGTCGTCGGCGATGACCTTGGTCACCTCGATGCGCGGCTCGTGCAGCACGACATGGCCGAGGCCGATGCCCTCCGAGAGGGCGAGCCCGGACAGGTGCAGCGGCCGGCGCGCGGCCGGTTCGGCGCCGGGCAGCGCCATGGCGGTGAGTTCGCCCGAGGCGATGATCTCGGCCAGCACCATGGCGGTGGTCTGCAGCGCCTCGATTTCCTCCTCGGTATAGGAGCGGTGGGCGCGGTTCTGCACCACCAGCACGCCGAGCGTGTTGCCCGCGCGCAGGATCGGCACGCCGAGGAAGGAATGGTAGATCTCCTCGCCTGTCTCCGGCCGGTAGGAGAAGGCGGGGTGGGCCTGCGCGTTGGAGAGGCTGATCGGCTCCGCTTCGCGGGCGACCGTGCCGACGAGGCCCTCGTCGATACGCATCACCGTGAGATGCACGGCGGTGCGGTTCAGGCCCTCGGTGGCGTAGAGTTCAAGCGTGCCGTCGACGCGCAGCACATAAACCGAGCAGACCTCGGCCACCATGTTGGCCGCGATCAGCACCACGATCTTGTCGAGGCGGTCCTGCGCGCTGACGGGCTCCGCCATGACCTCGCGGAGACGCCGCAACAATACGCGCGGGCCGCCGAGTGCGCCACGCATGGGCAGTCCTCGGTTTCCGGGCGCTGCAACCCGGACGATCCGTCAAGGGGCGCGACTCATGCCGTGCCCTGCTGGAGCCCTTGTCGCCCGGATGGAACCATCCGCGCGGACAAAATGCTCCTGACTCAAAAACGTGAGCACGTCCTCGTCGACCGGATGATTCCATCCGGTCGGGACATGCTCCGGCTCAGGCGTCGAGCCCGTATACAGAATGCAGCGTGCGAACGGCAAGCTCGGTATAAGCCGCATCGATCAGCACCGAGATCTTGATCTCGGAGGTGGAGATCGCGCGGATGTTGATGCCGCGTTCCGACAGCGCCTTGAAGGCGCGGGCGGCGACGCCCGCGTGGCTGCGCATGCCGATGCCGATGATCGAGATTTTCACCACATCGGTGGCGCCGACGATGGTCTCGAAGCCGATTTCGCCATGCGCGGCGGCGAGCGCGGCCTTGGCGCGCTCGAAATCCGCCGTCGGCACGGTGAAGGTGATGTCGGTGAAGCCCTCGGCCGAAATGTTCTGCACGATCATGTCGACATTGATGTTGGCTTCCGCGAGCGGCACGAACACGCTGGCGGCGATGCCGGGCTTGTCCGGCACGCGGCGGATGCTGACCTGAGCTTCATCCCGCGCGAAGGCGATGCCGGTGACGACTTCACTCTCCACGATTTCCTCCTCGTCGCAAATCAGGGTTCCGGGCGGGTCGCCGGCGGTCTTCAGTTCCGGCGCGTCCGGGTCTGTGAAGCTGGAGCGCACGAAGGTGCGCACCTTGTGCACCATGGCGAGCTCGACCGAGCGCACCTGCAGCACCTTGGCCCCGAGCGAGGCCATTTCCAGCATTTCCTCGAAGGCGATCTTGTCGAGCCGCTTCGCCTTGGGGACGATGCGCGGGTCGGTCGTATAGACGCCGTCGACGTCGGTATAGATGTCGCAGCGGTCGGCCTTGATGCCGGCGGCGACCGCCACCGCGCTGGTATCCGAGCCGCCGCGCCCCAGCGTGGTGAGGCGGCCGGTGGCGAGGTTGATGCCCTGGAAGCCGGCAATGACCGCGACTTCGCCTTCCTTGAAGCGCTTCACGATCTCGTCGCCGCTCACCGAGAGGATGCGGGCCGAGCCATGCGCGTCGTCGGTGGAGATCGGCAGCTGCCAGCCCTGCCAGGAGCGGGCGGGGATGCCCATTTCCTGCAGAGCGATGGCCAGCAGGCCGGATGTCACCTGCTCGCCCGAGGCGACGATGGCGTCATATTCGCGGGCGTCGTGCAGCACGGCGGTCTCGCGCACCCAGCCGACCAGCTCGTTGGTCTTGCCCGCCATGGCGGAGACCACGACGGCGACCTCGTGGCCGGCCTCGATCTCCCGTTTCACATGGCGCGCCACATTGCGAATGCGGTCAATGTTGGCGACCGATGTGCCGCCGAACTTCATCACAAGACGTGCCATTCTGGGAAACCGTATTCGTGTTCTTTTGTCGGGGTCGAGCCGGAGAGATGGGCCCCCGGCCGAAAAGGCGCGTATACATATCCACCTCGCGTCCCGCCCGCAACGGCCCGGCCGCGAGGTTGGAACGGTTCGGGCCACGGCCCGCTCCGCCTGAAGCGTCCTGTGCCGAGAGAGTGTCGATGTCCGAGACCGCAACCACTGTCGATCCCCGCGAAGTGGAGCGTTTTGCCGCGCTCGCCGCCGAATGGTGGAACCCGCGCGGCAAGATGGGGGTGCTGCACAAGTTCAATCCGGTGCGGCTCGGCTATCTCCGCGAGAAGATCACCCAGCATTTCGGCCGTGATTCGCGGCAGATGCGCCCGCTGGAAGGGCTGCGCCTGCTCGATATCGGCTGCGGCGGCGGCCTGCTGAGCGAGCCGCTGGCGCGGATGGGCGCCGAGGTCGTGGGCATCGATCCGGCCGAGCGCAATATCGGCGTCGCCTCCCTGCATGCACAGGAAAGCGGCGTTCCCGTCGATTACCGCGCCGTCACAGCCGAGGACCTCGCCGATGCGGGTGAGCGTTTCGACGTGGTGCTGGCCATGGAAGTGGTGGAGCATGTGGCCGATGTCGGCCTGTTCCTCGCCCGCGCGAGCGAGCTGGTGAAGCCGGGCGGCCTGCTGTTCGCCGCGACGCTGAACCGCACCAAACGATCCTTCGCGCTGGCCATTGTCGGAGCCGAATATGTGCTCGGCTGGCTGCCCAGGGGCACGCATGACTGGAATCGCTTCGTCACCCCGGACGAGCTGGCGCAGGCGCTGGAGGCCGGTGGCCTGCGCGTGATCGACCGCGAGGGCGTGGTGTTCAATCCGCTGGCGGACCAGTGGCGTCGCTCGAGCGACACGGCGGTCAACTACCTGATGCTGGCCGAGCGGCCGGCCTGATTCGGGTCTCTGGCGAGAGGCGCCGGCACGCGCCCGGCGATGACGCGGCGAGACTCTCATACCGGAATGCACCGCATGGCCGCCGTTTCCTCGCTTGCCGCTCTCGCCTCGCTCAACCTGTTCCTTTCCGATGTCCGCGACGGGCTCGGGCCGTTTCTCGGGGTGTTCCTGCAGCAGAAGCAGTGGACGCCGGGCGAGATCGGGCTGGTGATGACCCTTGGCGGTCTCGCCGGCATGGTGGCGACCATCCCGATGGGGGCTCTGGTCGATTCGAGCCGGGCCAAGCGGACCATCATCGTGGTCGGCTCGGCGGTGGTGATCGCCGCGTCCATGGCCATCCTGCTGGCGCCGAGTTTCGGCGTGGTGACGGTGGCGCAGGCCGTCAACGGCATCGCCGCCGCCGCGCTCGGCCCGGCGGTGGCCGGCATCACGCTCGGCCTTGTCGGGGCGGGGGGATTCGATCGGCAACTCGGCCGCAACGAGGCGTTCAACCACGCGGGCAACATCCTCGCGGCGGTGCTCGCCGGCCTGTTCGGCTGGTGGCTCGGCCTGCCGGCGGTGTTCGCGCTGATGGCGGCGATGGCGGTCGGCTCGATTCTCTCGGTGCTGGCGATCCGGCCGGGCGATATCGATCACGAGGCGGCGCGGGGCATGTCCTCGCCGGCGACGGCGGGCGACAAGACGGAAGGCAAGGCAGAGGGGTGGCGCACGCTGCTGTCCGACAAGCGGCTGCTGACGGTGGCGCTTACCATGGCGCTGTTCCATCTCGGCAATGGCGCCATGCTGCCGCTGTTCGGGCAGGGGATGGTGGCGCGCGGGGCGGGAGATCCCTCGGCGCTGACGGCCCTCACCGTCGTCGTGGCGCAGGCGACCATGATCCCGATGGCGCTCATCGCCTCCCATCTCGCCCGTTCGCGCGGCTATCGGCTGGTGCTGTTGATGGCGCTGGCGGCGCTGCCGCTGCGCGGCATGATCGCGGCGGCGGCGGCGCAGTGGGACCTCTCCATCGCGCTGTTTCCGGTGCAGATGCTGGACGGTGTCGGGGCCGGCCTGCTCGGCGTCGCCACGCCCGGCATCGTCGCCCGCATCCTGCAGGGGTCGGGGCGGTTCAATGTCGGGCTTGGCGTGGTGATGACCGCGCAGGGTGTGGGCGCCGCGCTGTCCACCACGCTGGCCGGTTTCGTCGCGCAATATGCCGGCTATCCCGCGGCCTTCTTGACGCTGGGCGGGGTGGCGCTGGTGGCGGCGGCCGCCTATCTCGCGGGCGGGGCGCCGGGTGGCGAGGCCGCCGCGCGCCCGGCCGTGCCGCCCGGCGCCGTGCCCGGCTGAAAATTCGCCGCTTGACCCGGATCAAGGCTCTTCCGTTGCCGTTTCGCCACACTACATGAGCTTGAGCGGATCGCCGGATCGGGGTCCGCCGCGGCGGCCGGGATACGGGCGCCGTCATCCCGGAAGAGCGTCCGTGCCTCAACAGGGCGGACGTGGGGCAGGAGGCGAGAACCATGAATTTCGAGATCTATACCGAGCGCGCGCGGGGATTCGTGCAGTCCGCCCAGTCGCTTGCGCTGCGCGAAGGCAACCAGCAATTCACCCCCGAGCACCTGCTCAAAGTGCTGCTCGATGACCCGGAAGGCCTGTGCGCCGGGCTGATCCAGCGCGCCGGTGGCGATCCGCGCATCGTGCTCGCGGATACCGAAGCGGCGCTGAAGAAGCTGCCCAAGGTGCAGGGTTCGGGCGCCGGGCAGGTCTATCTGGCCCCGGCTACGGCGCGCGTGTTCGACGCGGCCGAGCAGGCGGCGAAGAAGGCGGGCGACGGCTATGTCACCGTCGAGCGGCTGCTGCTGGCGCTCGCGCTGGAGAAGGACAGCGAGGCCGGCAAGATCCTCGCCAAGACGGGAGCCAGCCCGCAGAAGATCAACACCGCCATCGAGGCGCTGCGCAAGGGCCGGACTGCGGACAGCGCCACCGCCGAGAATGCCTATGACGCGCTGAAGAAATATGCTCGCGACCTCACCGAGGCGGCGCGCGAGGGCAAGCTTGACCCGGTGATCGGTCGCGACGAGGAAATCCGCCGCACCATCCAGGTTCTGTCGCGCCGCACCAAGAACAATCCCGTCCTCATCGGCGAGCCCGGCGTCGGCAAGACCGCCATCGTCGAGGGCCTCGCGCTGCGCATCGTCGATGGCGACGTGCCCGAGAGCCTGAAGGACAAGAGCCTTCTGTCGCTCGACATGGGCTCGCTCATCGCCGGCGCGAAATATCGCGGCGAGTTCGAGGAGCGGCTGAAATCCGTGCTCTCGGAAGTGCAGGCGGCCGAGGGCGGCATCATCCTGTTCATCGACGAGCTGCACACGCTGGTCGGTGCCGGCAAGACCGAGGGGGCGATGGACGCCTCCAACCTCCTGAAGCCGGCGCTGGCGCGTGGCGAACTGCACTGCGTCGGCGCCACCACGCTGGATGAGTACCGCAAATATATCGAGAAGGACGCCGCGCTCGCCCGTCGCTTCCAGCCCGTCTTCGTCAACGAGCCGTCGGTGGAGGACACGGTGTCCATCCTGCGCGGCATCAAGGAGAAGTACGAGCTTCACCACGGCGTGCGCATCACCGACAGTGCGCTGGTGGCGGCGGCGACGCTGTCCAACCGCTACATCACCGACCGTTTCCTGCCCGACAAGGCGATCGACCTGATCGACGAGGCGGCCTCGCGCCTGCGCATGCAGGTGGATTCCAAGCCCGAGGAGCTGGACAGCATCGATCGCGAGATCGTGCGCCTGCGCATCGAGCAGGAGGCGCTGAAGAAGGAAACCGATGCGGGCTCGAAGGACCGGCTGAAGAAGCTGGAGAAGGAACTCGCCAATCTGGAGGAGCAGTCCTCCTCGCTCACCTCGCGCTGGAAGGCGGAGAAGGAGAAGCTCGGCGACGCGCAGAAGATCAAGAGCGATCTGGAAAAGGCGCGCGCGGACCTCGCCATCGCCCAGCGCAACGGCGAGTACCAGAAGGCCGGCGAGATCGCCTACGGCACCATTCCGGCGCTGGAGAAGAAGCTCGCCGCCATCGAGGAAAAGGACCTCGCCGCCGAGGTGGCGTCCGGCTCCATGATGGAGGAGGCGGTGACGCCCGATCACATTGCCGGCGTCGTCTCGCGCTGGACCGGTGTGCCGGTCGACAAGATGCTGACCGGCGAGAAGGAGAAGCTCTTGCGCATGGAGGAAGTGCTGTCCTCCCGCGTGGTGGGCCAGAAGGAGGCCGTGGAGGCCGTCTCGACCGCGGTGCGCCGCGCGCGGGCGGGCCTGCAGGACCCCAACCGGCCGATCGGCTCGTTCATCTTCCTCGGCCCCACGGGCGTCGGCAAGACCGAGCTGACCAAGGCGCTGGCGTCCTTCCTGTTCGACGACGATACCGCGCTCGTGCGCATCGACATGTCGGAATACATGGAGAAGCACTCCGTGGCCCGGCTGATCGGCGCGCCTCCCGGCTATGTCGGCTATGAGGAAGGCGGGGCACTCACCGAGGCGGTGCGGCGGCGGCCCTACCAGGTCGTGCTGTTCGACGAGGTGGAGAAGGCGCACCCGGACGTGTTCAACGTCCTTCTGCAGGTGCTCGACGACGGGCGCTTGACGGACGGGCAGGGCCGGACGGTCGATTTCCGCAACACGCTGATCATCATGACCTCGAATCTCGGCGCCGAATATCTGGTCAACCAGAAGGACGGCGAGGATTCGGAAGGCGTGCGCGAGGAGGTGATGGCGGTGGTGCGCGGCCACTTCCGCCCGGAATTCCTCAACCGCGTCGACGAGATCGTGCTGTTCCACCGCCTGCGGCGCGACCAGATGGGCGCGATCGTCGATATCCAGGTCAAGCGGCTCGACAAGCTCCTGGAGGAGCGCAAGATCGCGCTGGAGATCACCCCCGAGGCGCGGGACTTCCTCGCCGAGAAGGGCTACGACCCGGCCTATGGCGCGCGCCCGCTGAAGCGGGTGATCCAGAAGCTGCTGCAGGACCCGCTGGCCGGCCGCATCCTCGCGGGCACGGTGAAGGACGGCGATGTCGTGCGGGTGGAGCGCGGGGCGGGCGAATTGCTGTTCGACGCCCATCCCGGTGCGGTGGACGAAGCGGCCTGACCGCTCGGCACGGGCGCGGCGTCGCGCTGACAGATGTGGAAGGCCCTCCCGCGGGAGGGCCTTTCTTTTGCGTGGTGAGGGAGAACCTTACGTGCCGATGCCGATGGAGCTTCAGCATGCCAGCGAGGAGTTCGAGCGATTTCTCGCGGCGGCGCGCGATGAGGCGGGCCTGACGACCCGCAACCAGACCTACACGATGGTCGAGGGCGTGCTGCGGGTCTTCCGGCGCCGGCTCACCCTGGCCGAGGCGATCCGCTTCGCCGGTGTCTTGCCGCCGGTGCTGCGGGCGATCTTCGTGGCGGACTGGGACCCGCTGGCGCCGGTCCTGCCCTTTTCCGATCGGGTGGCGATGACGCGCGAGGTCCAGGCCCTGCGCCAGCACCACAATTTCGCGCCCGACACCTGCCTGGCCGACGTGGCGAGGGCGCTCCGCCGGCATATCGACGGCGATACCTTCGACCGGCTGCTGGCGACATTGCCCGAGGGTGCCGCGGATTACTGGAGGCCGTGAGGGGAGCGCGCCGGTATTTTCGGATCGCCCCGGCCGATCGTGGCTGTCGCCGTACCGGCCGGGACGAGGTTCCGCCTCAGCTGCGCGAGAGCAGCGCCTGCAGTTCGGGCAGGAAGGTTTCGGCAATGTCGGGGCGGGCCAGCGCATAGGCGACGTTGGCCGTGAGGAAGCCGAGCTTCGAGCCGCAGTCATAGATCGCGCCGTCGAAGGTGACGCTGTAGAAATCCTGCTTCTTGGCCAGTTTGAGCATGGAATCGGTCAGCTGGATCTCGCCACCGGCGCCGCGCTCCTGCGTGGCGAGCAGGTCGAAGATCTCCGGCTGCAGGATGTAGCGGCCGGAAATGGCGAGGTTGGAGGGGGCGACCTCCTTCTTCGGCTTCTCGACCATGCGGCCGATCTTGTGCACGCCCTCGGTGACCTCGTCGCCGAGCCCGACGATGCCGTACTGGTCGGTCTGCTCCGGCGGCACCTCGTAGACGGCGATGTGGTTGCCGCCGCCGGTGTGCTCGTAGGCCTCCACCATCTGCGCGAGGCAGCCGCGCCCGTTGCGCGGCTTGTGCAGCATGTCCGGCAGCAGCAGGGCGAAGGGCTCGTTGCCGATGATGTCGCGCGCGCACCACACCGCATGGCCGAGGCCGAGCGGCAGCTGCTGGCGGGTGAAGCTGGTCTTGCCGGGGCCGAGCGTCTCCTCGCGCAACGTGTCGAGCAGCTGATGCTTGCCGCGCTCGGACAGTGTTGCCTCGAGTTCGTACTGGCGGTCGAAATGGTCTTCGATGACGCCCTTGTTGCGCCCGGTCACGAACACGAAATGCTCGATGCCGGCGGCGCGGGCCTCGTCCACCACATGCTGGACGACGGGTCGGTCGACCACGGTCAGCATTTCCTTGGGCACCGCCTTGGTGGCGGGCAGGAAGCGCGTGCCGAGACCGGCAACGGGGAGGATCGCCTTGCGGATCTTTTTAGCCATATGACGGGGAAACTGCCTTGGGGAGCCTAAGACACCGGTGACGGGATGGCAGGAGCCTGCCTGTGTTCAACTTAACGCCTTACCCCCGCGTTTCACACAGGCTCGGTAAACGCATTGTGACGAAGATGCCGTTTGCACCCCGCGATACCGCCATCCCTGCCATGCGTGGCACGCTGGCGTCGTCGGGCTGCGGCGCAGGGGAGGGGATGCCGCCTGCCGCAGGGGCATGTTCGCGCGCGAATCGCCGCGCCGTTAAGATCGATGAAACCTTGAGGGGTTCCTAATCCCGCCCTGCGGTTTGCGTAAGGGTAGGCGTCATGACGAAAGGCACAGCGGCATCCGGGATCCCGGCATCGGCGACATTCGTACGCGGCCGCCAGCCCGCCGACGGATTCGCGGGACCGAAGCTTGCCGGGCCGAAGCTCGCGGGGGCGGTGCTGCTATGTCTGGGCCTCGCCGGCTGCGCTTCGCCCGACGAGGTGACGGGAGCGCTCGCTTCGCCTTCCCCCATGCGCGCCGCCGCGGTTGCCAATGCTCCGTCGCCCCGTCCGGCCGCGCCCGCCCGCGCGGCTGCACCGGCGGCGGCGTCGACCCATCCGGAAATGACCCCCCAGGCGCTGGCGCGTGCCGAAGCGAATTTCGACCGCTGCATCGCCTCGCTGGAGCCGATGGCGCGGGCGCAGGGCGTCTCCCCGGCCGGATTCCGCCGCTACACGGCCGGGCTGAAGCCCGACATGGGCATCATGGACAAGCTGCAGACGCAGCCCGAATTCACCCGCACCACGGGCGACTACGTGACCATGCTGGTCTCGGAAACCCGCATCACCCGCGGTCGCGAAGCCATGGCGCAGAATGCTGCCGTGTTCGAGGCGGTGGGCCGCACCTATGGCGTCGACCCCTATGTCGTCGCCGCCATCTGGGGCATCGAGACCAATTACGGCAGCGCGCGCGGGTCCTATCCCGTGCTGCAGGCCACGGGCACGCTGGCCTGCGTCGGCCGGCGGCAGCCCTATTTCCGCGACGAGTTCGTCGCCGCGCTGCGCATTCTCGACAAGGGCGACATTCCCGAGAGCCACCTGCGCGGCTCGTGGGCGGGTGCCTTCGGGCTCACCCAGTTCATGCCCACCGCCTTCCAGCGCGACGCGGTGGACTTCGACGGCGACGGGCATCGCAACGTGGTCGATTCGGTCGCCGATGCGATGGGGTCGACCGCCGCAAAGCTCAAGCGCGGCGGCTGGGTGGCGGGGCGCAGCTGGGGCTATGAGGTGGATCTGCCGCGCGGCTTCAATTATCTGCTGGCCGACAAGAAGCTGAAGAAGCCGATGCGCGAATGGTGGGCGCTGGGCGTGCGGCGCCCGGATGGGCGACCGATGCCCGGCGGCGACGAGATGGCCTTCCTGCTGCTCCCGGCGGGCGCCAAGGGGCCAGCCTTTCTGATGACCGACAATTTCAAGGCGATCCTCTCCTACAACCCGGCCGATGCCTATGCGCTGGCGATCGGGCATCTGGCGGATCGCATTCGCGGCGGCGGGCCCTTCGTGCAGCCCTGGCCGGAGGATGCGCGGGCGCTCTCGCGGCTGGAGCGCACGGAACTGCAGCAGCGGCTGGCCTCGCGCGGCTATGATGTCGGCACCCATGATGGCGCGCTCGGCCAGAAGACCCGTGACGCGGTGCGCGAATATCAGGTCAGCGCTGGTCTGGTGCCCGATGGGCTTGCCTCCGACGAGGTGCTCGCTTCGCTGCGCAACGGCACCTGAGCGCCCCGTCCCGATCCCGGGTCCGCGATGCGGGTCTTGAAAGAACCGCTATAATGGTTCACGGGACCGGCGGGTGACGTCAGGCAAGGGCAGTTCATGCGTGCATGCGGCTTCGGGCAGGGGCGAGGGATCCGGCAGGCGTTCAGGACGCTCCTCGCCGGCGCGCTGCTGAGTTCCCTGCTGTCGGCCGCGAGCCCTCCGGCGCGGGCGCAGAGCGACTGGTTCCGCCCGCCGGGCGATGTGGGTCAGCCGGCCACGCGTCCCGCCCCGTCGCAGCAGCGCCAGCAACCCACCCGGCAGCAACAGCCGCCGCCGACGCGCCAGCAGCAGCCCTCGCGCCAGGTTCAGCCGCAGCAGCGCCCGCAGGCCCGCCAGGCGCCGCCGGCCGAGCCGCGCAGTTGGTCGCCGTTTCAGCCGCTCCTTGACCTGTTCCGAGGCGACAGCCCGCCGCGCGCGGAGGCCCCGCGCGTGCCGCGCGACGCGGCGCCCGCGCCGCCGGTCGCCCGCGCGCCGGTGATCGCGCCACCGGCCGAGCCGCGCGGCGCGGTCTATGACAATGCGGCCGCCGCGCGCGTCGATGCGAAAGTGTCCGAGATCGTGCTGGTGCTTGGCGACGACTATGCCGCGTCGCTGGCGCAGGGGCTGGCCGATGCCTTCGCCGCCGACCGCGAGGGCGTGGTGGTGGTCGGCAAGAGCGAGGCGGGCTCGGGCCTCGGGCCGGGCAGCGCCTTCGACTGGCGGAGTGCCGCCCGCCAGTTACCCGGCGGCGAGCAGGCCAATGTGACCGTGCTGTTCGCCGGTGCCAATGATCTGGTGCCGATCGAGGATCCTGCCGGGCGCGCCGAGCCGCTGGACGAGCGCTGGCGCGAGATCTATGGCCGCCGCCTCGACGACGTGCTGCTCGGTCTCAAGCTCGCGGGACGCCCTGTCGTCGTGGTCGGCCTGCCGCCTGTGGAGGACGACGCAGCCAACCAGCGCCGCACGCAGTTCAACGTGCTGCTCAAGGAGCATGTGGAGCGCGCCGGGCTGATCTTCGTGGACGTGACCGACGGCTTCGTCGATGAGAATGGCAAGTTCATGATGTCGGGACCGGCGGTTGATGGTCAGCGCCGGCGTCTGCGCAGCTCCGACGGGCTCGGCTTCACGCGGGCCGGCGGGCGCAAGCTGGCCTTCTTCGTCGATCGCGAGCTCGACGATCTGCTCGCCCGGCCGGGCGAGCCGCCGGCGGCTGCGGCCAATCCCGCCGATGCCCGCCCGTCGATCATCCTGCTTACGGGCGGGGCGGTGAGCGGGGCGCGTACGCTGGCAGGCGCACCGGGGGCGGCGCCTCTGGCGGCCGGGGGGGCTGCCGCCACTCCGGTGGTGACGCCGGCGGGGCCGGAGGGTGTTGCCGAGGCGACGCCCGAGCCGGCCCGCGTGCTGGTCAGCGGCGCGGCGCTGCCTCCGGTCACGGGGAGGACGGATGATTTTCGCTGGCCGGCCGGGCAACCGGCGGCGACCAGCGCGCCGCTGGTCGGGCCCATGCCGGCCGACGCGCCGCTGCCGTCCGGCCCGGTGCCGGCCATCGCCGCGCCCGGCACGCCCGCCTCGGGCAGCACGGCTGTGGCGCCCTGATCCGGGCGATCAGGCCAACAGGCAAATGGCGCCCCGTAGGGCCATCAGGCTCACAGGCAACCGGCGCCCCATAGGGCCATCAGGCTCACAGGCAACCGGCGCTCCGTAGGGCCATCAGGCCACCAAGCAAATGGCGCCCCGTAGGGCGCCGTGAGAATGCGCGGTGGTCGAGGCGCGGACGGCTGGACGGCTCAGCGCGGCAGGACCGAGGCGCCCATCAGGAACATGTCGATCGACTGCGCGGCCTGCCGGCCCTCGCGGATCGCCCACACGACCAGCGACTGACCGCGGCGCATATCGCCGGCGGCGAACAGCTTCGGCACGCTGGTGGCGTAGTCGTTGTCCGTGGCCGCGACATTGCCGCGCTTGTCCAGCGACAGGCCGTCCTGCTCCAGCATGCCCTCATGCAGCGGGTGCACGAAGCCGAGGGCGATGAAGATCAGGTCGGCCTTGATGTGGAACTCGGTGCCGGGAATCGGCTGGCGCTTGGCATCGACGCGGGCGCATTTCACCGAGGTGACACGGCCCTTCTTGCCCTCGATGGACAGGGTGGCGGCGGCGAATTCGCGCTCGGCGCCTTCCGCCTGGCTGGTGGAGGTGCGGAACTTGGTCGGCCAGTAGGGCCACACCGCCAGCTTGTCTTCCTTGATCGGCGGCACCGGGCGGATGTCGAGCTGGTGCACGGAGAGCGCGCCCTGGCGGAAGGCGGTGCCGACGCAATCGGAGGCGGTGTCGCCGCCGCCGATCACCACGACATGCTTGCCGGCGGCAAGGATAGGCTGCTCGTCGCCCTCCTTTTCGCGCCCGACGCGGCGGTTCTGCTGCACCAGATAGGGCATGGCATAGTGCACGCCTTCCAGCTCGTGCCCGGGCAGGCCGGGGTCGCGCGGGGCCTCCGAGCCGCCGCACATCAGCACGGCGTCGTGGCTGGCCAGCAACTCGTCGAGCGGCACGGTCACGCCGATATTGGCGCCGTAGTGGAAGGTCACGCCCTCGCCTTCCATCTGTGCGACGCGGCGGTCGATATAGTGCTTTTCCATCTTGAAGTCGGGAATGCCGTAGCGCAGCAGGCCGCCGGCCTTGGGCTCGCGCTCATAGACATGCACCTCGTGCCCGGCGCGGGCGAGCTGCTGGGCGGCCGCCATGCCGGCCGGGCCGGAGCCGACCACGGCGACCTTCTTGCCCGTCTTGTGCGGGTTCGGCTCGGGCTTGATCCAGCCGGCCTTCCACGCCTTGTCGGCAATGGCCTGCTCCACCGTCTTGATGGTGACGGGCACGTCCTCGAGATTCAGCGTGCAGGCTTCCTCGCAGGGCGCGGGGCAGATGCGGCCGGTGAATTCGGGGAAATTATTGGTGGAATGGAGGTTGCGCGCGGCTTCTTCCCAGTTGCCGTTATAGACGAGGTCGTTCCAGTCCGGGATCTGGTTGTGGATCGGGCAGCCATTGGGCCCGTGGCAGAACGGAACGCCGCAATCCATGCAGCGCGAGGCCTGGTTGACGACCTCGGAATCGGGCAGCGGCAGGGTGAACTCGCGGAAATGGCGAATGCGGTCGGACGCCGGCTGATACTTCGCCTCGCGCCGATCGATCTCGAGAAAGCCCGTAACCTTACCCATTGCGCCCTCTATTCGCGGAGCACCGCCACCTTGGAGGCGTTCCAGCCCCCGGTGCAGATACATCAATCATGCCAGTTGGGAAATGACGGCGCGGCACACGGCCGCGCCAACGGCCCCTCCGGGCCGTCCCGCGTCGAACCCCGCGCGGGCGAGGCGGCGGCCTATTCGGCCGCCTGCAGGCCGCGCATCTTCTCCATGTCGCGCAGTGCCCGCTGGTACTCGACCGGCATGACCTTGACGAACTTGCCGCGATATTCGGTCCAGTTGTCGAGAATGGTCTGCGCCCGCTTCGAGCCGGTATAGTGCAGGTGCTTGGCGATGAGCTGGTGCAGGCGCTCCTCGTCATGGTGGCCCATGTCCGCCATGATGTCGATGCGGCCCTTGAACTCCAGGTCGCCGCCATGGTGATGCAGGCGCTCCAGGAGGTCTTCCTCTTCCTCGACCGGCTCGAGGTCGACCATGGAGAGGTTGCACCGCTTCTTGAAGGTGCCATCCTCGTCCAGCACATAGGCCACGCCGCCGGACATGCCGGCCGCGAAATTGCGCCCGGTCTGGCCGATGACGACGACCACGCCGCCGGTCATGTACTCGCAGCCATGGTCGCCCGTGCCTTCGACCACCGCGATGGCGCCCGAGTTGCGCACCGCGAAGCGCTCGCCGCCGACGCCGCGGAAATAGGCCTCGCCCGACGTCGCGCCGTAAAGCACGGTATTGCCGACGATGATCGAGTTCTCCGGCACGATGATGGCGTTGTCCGCCGGGCGCACCACGATGCGCCCGCCCGACAGGCCCTTGCCGACATAGTCGTTGGCCTCGCCCACCAGCGTCATCGACACGCCGCCGGCGAGGAAGGCGCCGAAGGCCTGGCCGGCGGTGCCGGTCAGATGAATGTCGATCGTGTCGTCCGGCAGGCCGGCATCGCCATAGCGCTTGGCCACCTCGCCCGAGAGCATGGCGCCGACCGAGCGGTTGATGCTCTTGATCGGGGTGTGAAGCACCACCTTCTCCCCGCTCTCCAGCGCCGGCATGGCCTGGTGGATGAGGGTGCGGTCCAGCACGTGCTGGATCGGGTGGTTCTGCCGCTCGGTGTGGCGGATGGCGACCTCCGGGCCGACCTCCGGCTTGGCGAAGATGCGCGAGAAGTCCAGCCCGTTGGCCTTCCAGTGCTCGATGGCCACACGCTTGTCGAGCCATTCGGAGCGGCCGATCAGCTCGTTGAAGCTGGCCACGCCCATCTGCGCCATCAGCTCGCGCACCTCTTCGGCGACGAAGAAGAAGTAGTTGATGACGTGCTCGGGCGTGCCCTTGAAGCGCTTGCGCAGCACCGGATCCTGCGTGGCGACGCCCACGGGGCAGGTGTTGAGGTGGCACTTGCGCATCATGATGCAGCCGGCCGCGATGAGCGGCGCGGTCGAGAAGGCGAAGTCGTCCGCCCCCAGCAGCGCGCCGATGACCACGTCGCGCCCGGTACGCAGGCCCCCGTCCACCTGCAGCGCGATGCGCCCGCGCAGGCCGTTCAGCACCAGCGTCTGGTGTGCCTCGGCGAGGCCGATCTCCCAGGGCGAACCCGCATGCTTGATGGCGGTGAGCGGGGAGGCGCCCGTGCCGCCCTCGAAGCCGGAGACGGTGATGTGGTCGGCGCGCGCCTTGGCGACGCCGGCCGCGACCGTGCCGACCCCGACCTCGGAGACCAGCTTCACCGAGATGTCGGCCTCAGGGTTCACGTTCTTCAGGTCGAAGATCAGCTGCGCCAGATCCTCGATCGAGTAGATGTCATGGTGCGGCGGCGGCGAGATGAGGCCGACGCCCGGGGTGGAGTGGCGCACCTTGGCGATGACCGCATCCACCTTGTGGCCGGGCAGCTGGCCGCCTTCGCCGGGCTTGGCACCCTGCGCCATCTTGATCTGGATCATGTCGGCATTGACGAGATAGTCGGCCGTCACGCCGAAGCGGCCGGAGGCCACCTGCTTGATCGCCGAGCGCATGCTGTCGCCGTTCGGCAGCGGCTTGAAGCGGGTCGCTTCCTCACCGCCCTCGCCGGTGTTCGACTTGCCGCCGATGCGGTTCATCGCGATGGCGAGCGTGGTGTGCGCCTCGCGCGAGATGGAGCCGAACGACATGGCGCCGGTGACGAAGCGCTTGACGATGTCCACCGCCGGCTCGACCTCGTCCAGCGCGATGGCGGGGCGGCCGAGTTCCTCCGCGTGGCGGACGCGGAACAGCGAGCGAATGTTGAGGGTCTTGTGGCCAGCCTCGTTCACCAGCTTGGCGAAGTGGCGATACTTGTCCTGCGCGTTGCCGCGCACGGCGTGCTGCAGCACCGCGACCGTCTCGGGGTCCCAGGCATGCTCCTCGCCGCGCAGGCGGAAGGCGTAGTCGCCGCCGACATCCAGCGAGGTGCGGTACACCGGCGCGTCGCCGAAGGCGTCGCGGTGGCGCATCGCGGTTTCCTCGGCGATCTCATTGAGGCCGATGCCGCCGATGGAGGACGCGGTGCCGAAGAAATACTTCGCGATCAGCTCGCTGTTCAGGCCCACCGCATCGAAGATCTGCGCG
This sequence comes from Ancylobacter tetraedralis, assembly GCF_014195655.1. Lineage (GTDB taxonomy): Bacteria > Pseudomonadota > Alphaproteobacteria > Rhizobiales > Xanthobacteraceae > Ancylobacter > Ancylobacter tetraedralis. The sequence continues at coordinate 66,596 of NZ_JACICD010000005.1, read as the reverse complement.
CCGCAATAGGACTGGTAGGTCGAAATGCCCATCTTGGACATGACCTTGAGCAGGCCCTTGTCGATCGACTTGATGTAGCGCTTGACGATCTCGTACTCGTCGACCTCCTCGGGGATGTCGACGCGCATGTCGATCATCGTCTCGAAGGCGAGATAGGGGTTGATCGCTTCCGCGCCATAGCCGGCCAGGCAGGCGAAGTGATGCACCTCGCGCGCCTCGCCGGTCTCCACCACAAGGCCAACGGAGGTGCGCAGGCCCTTGCGGATTAGGTGATGGTGCACCGCCGCGGTGGCCAGCAGCGAGGGAATCGGGATGCGGTCCGGCCCGGTGAGGCGGTCGGACAGGATGATGATGTTGTAGCCGCCATGCACCGCCGCCTCGGCGCGCTCGCACAGCCGCTCCACGGCATCGCCCATGCCCGCCGCGCCCTTGTCGGAGGGGTAGGTGATGTCCAGCGTGCGGGTGTCGAAGCGCTCCTCCATGAAGCCGATGGAGCGGATCTTCTCCAGGTCGGCATTGGTGAGGATGGGCTGGCGCACCTCGAGCCGCTTGCGGCGCGAATTGCCTTCCAGATCGAAGATGTTCGGCCGCGGCCCGATGAAGGAGACGAGGCTCATCACCAGCTCCTCGCGGATCGGGTCGATCGGCGGGTTCGTCACCTGCGCGAAGTTCTGCTTGAAATAGGTGAACAGCGACTTCGACTTCTTCGACAGCGGCGAGATGGGCGTGTCGGTGCCCATGGAGCCGACCGCCTCCTGCCCGGTGGTCGCCATCGGCGCCATCAAGAGCTTGAGGTCTTCCTGCGTGTAGCCGAAGGCCTGCTGGCGATCGAGCAGCGACACGTCGGTGCGGACTTCTCGCGCCTCCACCGCGCGCAGGTCTTCCAGCACCAGCTGGGTACGCTTGAGCCATTCCTTGTAGGGGTGAGCCTGGGCGAGCGCGGTCTTCACCTCCTCGTCCGGGACAAGGCGGCCTTCCTCAAGGTCGACCAGCAGCATCCGGCCCGGCTGCAGGCGCCACTTGGTGATGATCTCGTCCTCGGGGAAGGTGAGCACGCCCATTTCCGAGGCGAGCACGATCCTGTCGTCGGTCGTCACCATGTAGCGCGCCGGCCGCAGGCCGTTGCGGTCGAGCATGGCGACGATCTGGCGCCCGTCGGTTGCGACGATGGCGGCCGGCCCGTCCCACGGCTCCATCATGGCGGCATGGTATTCGTAGAAGGCGCGGCGCTCCTCGTCCATCAGCGGGTTGCCGGCCCAGGCTTCGGGCACCAGCATCATCGCCGCGTGCGGCAGCTCGTAGCCGCCCTGCACGAGGAATTCGAGCGCGTTGTCGAAACAGGCGGTGTCCGACTGGCCCTCATAGGAGATCGGCCAGAGCTTGGAGATGTCGTTGCCGAACAGCTCTGAGTCGACGGAAGCCTGGCGGGCCGCCATCCAGTTCACGTTGCCGCGCAGCGTGTTGATCTCGCCGTTATGCGCCACCATCCGGTAGGGATGGGCGAGCGACCAGGCGGGGAAGGTGTTGGTCGAGAAACGCTGGTGCACCAGGGCCACCGCGCTCTCGAAATCCTCGTCGTGCAGGTCGGCATAATAGGCGCCGAGCTGGTCGGCGTTGAACATGCCCTTGTAGACGAGGGTACGGCAGGACAGCGACACGACATAATAGCCCGCCGTGCGCGGGTCCTTGGCGGCATAGACCGCGTTCGACACCACCTTGCGCAGGATGAACAGGCGGCGCTCGAACGCCGCCTCATCCACGCTGCCCTCGCCGGGGGCGACGAACACCTGCACATGCCGGGGCTCGGTCGGCAGCACGGTGTGGCCGAGCGAGGTGTTGTCGGTCGGCACGTCGCGCCAGCCGAGCAGAACCTGCCCCTCGGCCGCGACCACGCGCTCGAAGGTCTCGCGCACGATCTGCTGGCCTTCCGCGTCACGCGGCAGGAAGACGTGGCCAACCGCGTACTTGCCCGGCTCGGGCAGCACGAAGCCGAGCTTGGCCGCTTCCTTGGCGAAGAACTTGTGCGGGATCTGCACCAGCATGCCGGCGCCGTCGCCGGCGCGCGGGTCGGCACCCACCGCGCCGCGATGCTCCAGATTCAGCAGGATCTTCAGCCCGTCCTGCACGATGGCGTGCGACTTGCGGCCCTTGATGTCGGCGATGAAGCCGACGCCGCAGGAATCCTTCTCGTTGCGCGGGTCATAGAGCCCCTGCGCGCGCGGCAGGCCCGGATCGAGATGGGTAATGGTTTTGGCGGCGCGATCCGTCGTGGCCGGACGAACCGCAGCCTCGCCGATCATGCGCGCGGCAGTGCCGCCAAATTCCTCACTCATCCCCGTATCTCCCTTCGGGTCTGTCCATCGGCGTCCCGGACCTTGCCCAGCTTCGCAGAGCTTTGCTGCACGAAGATGCACGCGGTCGTCGTTTCAGATCTGCATCGGCCGTGCCATGGCGGTGCCCGGCTTCGGCCTGTCGCGATTATAGGACAGCATCGCTTCCCTATCAATCGCGAAGATGCCAGAATTGACGCGTGCCGACAAGCGGCACCGCGCATCCCAGCCCGGCGAATTTTCATACTTGTTGCGAGGGCGGCGATCCCGGCGCAATGAACGTTAAGGGGATATGCCCGTTGGCGCAACGCCATTGCCCGGCCGGCGCTGTCTGGATTGGGCGTAATTGAGGCACAGTGCCGCGCCGGGCGGGCGCCGCGCGGCGCCGGATCGGCGGGTGTCCCGGCGGGGAGTGCCGGCCGGAGCCGCGGTCTCGCCCGCGCCGCATTCGCTGCCTTCAATGACCTTTCGGAACGATTCAGCCTGGACGCTGCCCATGAAGCCAGTCCTTTCGTCTGCCATCGCGATCTTCCGCCGGTCGCGGCGGGTGCGGCGCCTGCCTTGTGCCCTGTTGCTGCCGCTGGCCGCGGGAATGGCCGGGCTGGCCGTGTCGCCCGCCGGCGCGCAGGTCTATTTCCGGCCCTTCGGCGGTGTCTATGTCGATCGCTACGATGGCCCGCCGCCCGGCTATTATCCCGGCCCCCCACCTGTTTACGGCCCTCCGCCAGTCTACGGTCCCCCGCCGATCTATGGCCCGCCGCCGGCTTACGGGTCGCGGGGGGGGCTGCCGCCGCAGGATGTCGAGCCGATGCTGCGCTCCATGGGCATGCGGGCGATCGGGCGTGTGCGCGCCGATGGTCCCACCTATGTGGTCGATGCCACCGACCCCCGTGGAACCCGGCAGCGCGTGCGCATCGATATCGGCTCCGGCCAGATCCTGGCGATGCGGCCGCTCGGCCCCGCGCCGGATGAGCGCCGCTATGCCCCCCCACCGGCCGTTTCCGCGCCGCCGGTCGCGAACGTGCCGCGCGCCGTGCCACGCCCCCCGGCCCGGCCGCCGGAGGTCGCCACCGTTCCCGCCTCGGCGCCCATCGAGCCGTCCGTCGCGCCGGCGACGCCGGTCATCGCGCCGGATCCGTCGCCGCCTTCCGCGCCGCCTTCCGCTCAATCGCTGCCCGCTTCAGCGCCCCCCGGTTCCCCGCCCGAGGCGGCAAAGCAGGAGGCGGGCAAACAGGAGGCTTCCAAGCCCGCGGAGGATGCGGTGGCGCCGGCAGGAGGCGTGCGGGTCATTCCGGGCGTTGCCGTGCCGCCGGGCACTGGCGCGACGCCGGCCCCCGCTGCCGCTGGGCCCACGGCAACGACCAGCAAGACGGGTGTGGGAACCGGGACGGGTGGCGGTCAGCCTTCTGCCGGCACGGCCTCGGTGGTGGTGCGGGGCACGGCGGCCACGGAGACGGCGCCGCAGGACACCGCTCCGCCCGGTACGCCTGTCCTGGCTCCGTGAAACCGGAAAAGGCGCCCCGGTTTCCCGGGACGCCGTGTGGATGGTCGCCCTCGACATGCCCCGCTCGTGCGGAGGCGAGGTGACCGCGGGCGACAGGTCGGCAGCGTCGATGCCCGGCCGGCCGCCGCTTTCGCCGCGGCTGGAGCGTCAATGCTAGGCTGCCGCTTTCGCCGCGGCCGTTTTGGCCTCGATCGCGCGGGGAGCGGAAACGCCGACCGTGATCGGAATCGACCGGGGCTTCATCGCCTCGGGAATCTCGCGCACGAGATCGACATGCAGCAGGCCGTTGGCAAGGCTGGCGCCTCGTACTTCCACATGGTCGGCAAGCTGGAAGCGGCGCTCGAAGGCGCGCGCGGCGATGCCCTGATAGAGCACCTCGCCGCCCTTGGCGGAGACGTCGGGTCGCCGCTCGCCGCGGATGGACAAGGTATTCTCCTTCACCTCGAGATCGAGATCCTGATCGGTGAAGCCGGCGACCGCGACGGTGATGCGATAGGCATTCTCGCCCGTCCGCTCGATATTGTAGGGCGGATAGGTCGTGCCGGTATCCACGTTGCCGACTTGGTCGAGCAGCGAGAACAGCCGGTCGAAGCCGACGGTGGAACGGTGGAGGGGGGAAAAGTCGAACGTACGCATGGCATATCCTCAGTTCAAAGCGACATGCAGGGGCGGGTCCTCTCGTCTGAGCCGAACCCGTTGGATGTACCGCCTCAGGGCCGGTACAGGTTCGAGATAGGAAGGCCGCGCAGGCGCGCAAGAGGGGCGCCCGCGCAATCATTGCCTCCGCGACGATCGCCAACATGAACGGCAGATGAACAGGCGGATCGGGCGCTATTCAGTGCCGGCGGTATAGGGAGGGGGCTGTACGTTCCCCAAGCGCGTGGAGTGCGACAGCGTGGTCTCGCGCATCTCTGCAAGGCGGGTTGCCCTGGGCGTGGCCGCAGCCGCGGCCGGGGCCGTGGTTGCGATCCTGGCCGGCGTTCCGGGCGGGGGAATGGCGCGTGCGCAGACGGCCCCGCCACCGGGCGCCTATGGACCTGCGCCCGGTCCCTACGGTCCCGCGCCGGGCGCCTATGCGCCCTATGAGGTGCCGCCGCCGCGCGGGGGCGGGGGTGGCCCGGTCGACGACGGCGCGGCGATCCGCATGCTTACCGCGCGCGGGTTCAACAATGTCTCGGTGGTGCGCCGCCGGGGGCCGACGCTGGTGCTGGAGGCGAACGGACCGCGCGGCGAGCGGGTTCAGGTGATCGTCGATGCCCTGTCGGGGGCCATTAACGGCATGAAGGTGATCGGCTTCGGCGACCAGCGCTATTGAGCCGCGCTTACTGTCCGGCGCGCGGGACATAAGCGCCCGTGCGCCTTGTGAAGCGCATCGGCTCCGGTGTAAGGCCTCCGAGCCCACGCGCAGACTGAAAGATGCCGCACGGATGACGCTGTTCAGCACCAAGGACAATCCGGTTCCCGAGGGCGCGGAAAGCGGCGTCTTCAGAACCGAGGACGACCTCGGGCTGCGCTTTGCCCGCTGGCGGCCGGAAGGGGCGAGCCGCGGCACGGTCTGCGTCTTCCACGGGCGCACCGAGAAGATCGAGAAATATTACGAGACGGCGCGCGATCTCCTGCGGCGCGGCTTTTCGGTGGCGATGCCGGACTGGCGCGGGCAGGGTGGCTCGGATCGCCTGCTACGCAACGCCATGAAGGGCCATGTCGGCGACTTCGCCGATTACCAGCTCGATCTGGAAGCCTTCATGCGCGAGGTGGTGCTGCCGGAGTGCCCGCCGCCCTATTATGCGCTCGCCCATTCCATGGGCGCCGCGATCCTGCTCGAATCCGCGCGGCTCGGCGAGCGGCTGTTCGACCGTATGTTCCTCACCGCGCCGATGCTGGAATTGTCGCTCCTCAAGCATGATGTGGCGGCGCGCCGGCTTGCGCGCGTGCTGAACGGCATCGGCCTGTCGCGGGCCTATGTGCCGACCGGCAAGGTGAAGCGCCTCAGCGAACTGCATTTCGAGGGCAACCGACTCACCTCCGACCCCGCGCGCTTCGCCCGCAACCTGACCATCACGCTGGAGCAGCCCCAGCTCGATGTCGGCCCGCCCACCATTGGCTGGATGGCGAGCGCCTTCGAACTGATGGAGCGCTTCAACGATCCCGCGACGGCGCGAGCCATCCGCCAACCGCTGCTGATCATTGCCGCCGGCGACGACCGCATCGTCTCGACACCGGCGATCGAGCGTTTTGCGATGCGGCTGATTGCCGGTTCGCACATCGTGATTCCCGGCGCGCGGCACGAATTGCTGCAGGAGCGCGATATTTTCCGCGAGCCGCTCTTCGCCGCCTTCGATGCCTTCATTCCCGGCAGCGACGCCTGACCTATTGCCGGTGGGCGAGGGGGCTCAGCCTCCCTGCAGCACCTTCAGCGCGGCCTCCAACACGCGCCGGTCGCCGGCGGCGATGACCCGGCCGCCCGAGAGATCGCCGGTGCCTTCCCAATTGGTGACGAGGCCGCCCGCGCCTTCGACGATCGGGATCAGCGGCAGGATGTCGTATTCGTTGAGATTGGTCTCGATGACGAGATCGACATGGCCGGCGGCGACCATGCAATAGGCATAGCAGTCGCCGCCATAGCGCGGCAGGCGCGCGCGCTTCTCGACCTCGACATAAAGGGCGCGGTCCGCCTCGCCCATCAGAAGCGGGCTGGTGGTCATGAGCACGGCCTCCTCCAGCGCCGGGCAGGCCCGCACGCCGAGACGCCGGTCGCCGGCCGGGCCGCGATAGCGGGCCTGCGCGCCATCGCCGTAGAAGCGCTCTCCGATGAAGGGTTGATGCATCATGCCATAAACCGGGTGATCCTCATGCGTGAGGCCGATCAGCGTGCCCCAGGCCGGCATGCCGGCGATGAAGGACTTGGTGCCGTCGATCGGATCCAGCACCCAGACGTAATCGGCGTCGGGGCTCTCGTCGGCGAATTCCTCGCCGCGCACGCCGTGGCTGGGAAAGGTACGGCGGATCAGCGTGCGCATGGCCTGTTCGGCGGCGCGGTCGGCGGCGGTGACGGGATCGAACACCGCGCCCCGGCTCTTGTCTTCCACGCCGAGCGCGGTGCGGAAGAAGGGGAGGATGGCCTGGCCCGACACGCTGGCCAGTTCGTGCACGAAGTTCTCGAAATCCACCGCACCCATAGCCGCCCACTCCATGCTGGTCTGCGCGCGCCGGCCAAAGCCGTCCGCAGCACACGCATATCGACCGGCGCGCCGCTCGGCAATGACACGCTGGCGGCAGCGGGACCGGCCGCGCGACGCCATCGCCGCAAAAGCGGGCGGGCCTCCGAACGAGGCATTCGCGGCGACCGGCACGCGGGGCGCCATGCAGGGCCAGCCCTGCGCCCGGCACGCCTCTGCGCACCGGGACGGGCTGCGGCGGCCTGCGTTCAGCGCATGGCTGCTATTCTGGCAGGATCAAGGATTGGGCACTGCCCGCTGTTGCACTCGGGAAGTGAAGCTGCCATATTATTTCCAGCGCGGCAGGGTGATTGGCGTTGCCCTTCCGCCGCCCTCCTTGGGCGTTTCCTCCCTAGACTTGGGCCGCTCCGGCAACGTGAGCGGCCCCTTTCTTTTTATAACCCTCTGAAAATCAACGCTTTGATCCACCGGCTGCGTGAGCCTGCCGGCATGAGGACCTGTGCGCCGCCGGCGCGGTCCGGACCGTGATCCGTCCGTCATCGCGATCTGATATGGATCAAGCGTCGAGGCGCGTCGAGGGCGCGAATTTCGACATTCGCACGTTGATCCCGGCTTTTTGGTTTCGTTTCTTTCGCTTTGGCTCTTGTCTGTTGTGCGGCGCAGGGGTATATATTGCTGCAGTGCAGTACGGTGATTGGCGTTGCCGTTCTGCCGCCCTCCTTGGGCGTTTCCTCCCTAGACTTGGGCCGCTCCGGCAACGTGAGCGGCCTCTTTCTTTTCTGGCCTGCCCAACGTGAGCGGCCTCTTTCTTTTCTGGCCTGCCCAACGCGCAGGCGGCGCCCCCGGACGCTCCGATCCGGGCCATCCATTCCCCTCAGTTCCCGCCGTGGCTGCGTCAGTCACCGCTTGCCGGCCCGACGGCATGGCCGCGTGCCTTCGCGAGCGCCGCCGCTGCGCGCGCCTATTCCGACGGGCTGGCGGCGAATGTCGCACGCGTCCGCGGCCGCCCTCCGGCGAGATAGGGTCATCCAGCGAGGGAGGGGCGGGCGATGCGCGGGGGGGATTCCGGCAAAAACAAACCCGACGCGCGCTCAGGAGGGCAGGGCTCAAGCCAGTGAGGCGCGTGAGCCATGCCTTGCCGGCATGCGTCGGGCGTCAATCGGGTGCGGTGAGCGGTTCTCTGTTACCCCTTTCGCGACATTAATGCCACAACGGGGTGGAAGGTGTATCTGGTATGCCAGAAAATCGGCTGTTCGCCTTGATTATTCCGCAATGCACCTACATCTTGCTTCTCGTACGCAGCGATTGGCGTCGCTCCGTACAGCCCTCCTTGGGCGTTTCCTCCCTAGACTTGGGCCGCTCCCGCCTTGCGTGAGCGGCCTCTTTCTTTTGTATCGGGGCGAGACGTTACCCGAGACGGCTAGAGCCGTTCTTTAGGGCAGTCCTCGCTTGGCGTCCCGAGACCCAAGAGGGCATCCGGCTTTCCGGGTCAACCTATCCCCTCCGCACTTCGCGGCGTCGGCCTCGACAAGGGAGGGGGATGGCGCTCCGGAACCGAGCGTGCAGAATTGGTATAGGTCTCATGTCCAAAATGCAAGGCTCTTATGCGGCCTTTTGCATCACCCGATAAAATTTTCGTCAGGATCGAGCTATCGTCTTGAGATGATTGGTCATTCCGCTGCGGTGCGGATGCCGGCGAGCTCGATCTGGGCGATTTTCGTCAGCGATACCGCCATGTCGAGCAGGTCGCGACGAACATCATCGAAGGCAGCAGACGCCTGATAGCTAGGCTCATGCATATAAAGCGAGCGATTGATCTCGATCTGGATGGCATGCATGCCCGAGGTGGGATTGCCGTAATGCTCGGTGATGAAGCCGCCGGCATAGGGCTTGTTGCGCACCACGGAATAGCCGCGCCGACGCAGCTCGGTCTCCATCACATCGGTGATGATGGTGGCGCAACTGGTGCCGTAGCGATCGCCGATCACGAAATCGATGCGCGAGCGCTCTTGCTGGAAGCTGGAGGGCATGGAATGGCAATCCACCAGCACGGCCACGCCGAACTGGCGCTGCATCTGCGCCATGAGCTGGCGCAGCGTGCGGTGATAGGGCTTGTACAGGGTCTCGATGCGATGGATCGCCTCGTCCACCGGGATGCGCCGGCCGTAGATTTCCTGCGCCTCGCCGACAATCCGGGCAATGGTGCCGAGCCCACCTGAAACCCGCATCGAGCGCGTATTGGCATAGGCCGGCAGACGGCCCTCGAACATGCGGGGGTCCAACTCATAAGGCTCGCGATTCACGTCGAGATAGCAGCGCGGAAAATGCGCGCGCATGAAAGTCATGCCGAATCCGGTCACGTCCCGGAACAGCGCGTCGACCAGCGTGTCCTCCGAGCGGCGCAGCATGGGCAGCTTGAGCCGGGCCTGTTCCACGAAGCTGCGCGGATAGACCACCCCGCTATGGGGAGAATTGAACAGAAAGGGCAGGGCCGTCGGCTGGCTCGGCTGCACGACCTCGAATGCCGGGTCGATCGTGTCCGCTATGACGGCCATCATGCCCCTTCGACCCGCCCGCCTGCCGTGCATCCCGGGCGTGCCGGCGATGCGACACCGCGACCCGAGGCATTGAACTGATCGGCCTGTCTAACATGAGCTTTTCCCGGCGGAAACGCTCAACTCGCCGGCGGACGTGCCTTTGCAAACATGTGAACGCGGGCCGCATGCCCCACGCGATGAGCGTGCGCCAGCGCGAGGTGTGTGGGGACGAAGCCACAGATGCACGGGCGTGGAGGCCGAATGCGGGATTTGCCGCCCCGATCCGGCCCGGATTCACGATGTGCTAACAGCCGCGGGAGTACCGGTTGGGAATGTGTCGACGTGCACCGGTTCGCCGGCTCCCGTCGCCTGGGCGTGACCCGCGCCGGATGAAAGCGATCCGGACGGCTCGTCTCCGCTCAGTTCATTGAAGTCAGGGCGCTTTCCTGTTGAACCGGCACTGCCGGTCGACGGGGGAGGGGCCCCGGGGAATCAGGGTGCAAGGGATGCTGAAGATCCTGCTCGCCGAGGACGACCACGACATGCGCCGGTTCCTCGTGAAGGCGCTGGAGAACGCGGGCTATGAGGTCGTCTCGTTCGACAATGGCCGCTCGGCCTATGATCGGCTCCGCGAGGAGCCGTTCGAATTGCTGCTGACCGATATCGTCATGCCGGAAATGGACGGGATCGAGCTGGCGCGCAAGGCGACCGAGCTCGACCCCGACATCAAGGTGATGTTCATCACCGGCTTTGCCGCGGTCGCGCTCAATGCCGGCAATCAGGCGCCGAAGGATGCCAAGGTGCTGTCCAAGCCGTTCCACCTGCGCGACCTCGTCAACGAGGTGGGCAAGATGCTCGCGGCATGAGTTATCCACGGCGGCCATCGAGTCGCCGAGGACCGCTTGCGCCGCGACGGGGTTATGGATATAGGGAAATCCCGCTCGCAAGAGACCACGGAATGGGCGCGTAGCTCAGCGGGAGAGCACCTCGTTGACATCGAGGGGGTCACAGGTTCAATCCCTGTCGCGCCCACCATTCCCAAAGGCCCTCTACCTCCTCACGCCGATCCACCAGGCGCCGGTGCGCCGGTATCGCGTTTGGCCGCGAAGTCTTGCCCCATCCTTGGCGCATGGCGGGTGCGAGGACGCGGCTTTGTCGGATATGGCGACACGGGGGCGGGATGGCGCCATCCTGCCGATCGCGCGGCATCGGCATTTCCGCCCGTGGGCAACCGAATCAGTGCGCGATTCCCGCCTGCCGCGTCACTTCCGTACAAAACCGCGGACACCCGGATGGGTGGCTTGGTCGGCGAGTCCGGCTCGCTCCAGCACCGTCCTTGATCCGTGGATGGGCGCGACGCGCTGGTCCAGTTCGACGGCGTCGATCCGCGAGCGAAGATAGGCTTTGCGGAAGCGCACCTCGCCCCGCTGATGTTTGAGCGCATGATCTGCCCAAAGCGGGCAAGCTTGTCCGCATCAAGCCGGCTCGCGGATGCCCCCCTAACCGCTGTTTTCAGGCCATGGCCTTGAGCGGCTGGGCTGCGGAGGCCGAGGGCAGCAGATCGTCGATCCGGCTTTGCAGATGGGCGGCGACGGTGCGCGCGATGACCTGGGCGAGATGGGCTTGGGGATCGACGGCGTTGAGCCTGCAGGTCTCCACGAGAGAGGCGATGACGGCTCAGCGCTCGCCGCCGCCGCCGTCCGATCCGGCGAAGAGCGCATTCCTGCGATTGAGCGCGATCGGCCGGATCGCGCGCTCGACCACGTTGGAGTCGATTTCGACGCGGCCATCGTCGAGGAAGCGGGAGAGGCCCTGCCAGCGTGAGAGAGCGTAGCGGATCGCCTCGGCAGCTTGCTCTTCTGGCTGACGATGCATCCGCGCCCGAACGGATCACTCGTAGTCAATCGAAAGCGGGCTCCGCTATCTATCGGGACCAATCGCCGTTCCTGGGCGAAATTCCTGCCGGCGCCGTCAATGCCGGCATCTTGGAAAAGTACCGCCGACTTCTAGCAAAGAACCCCTTCCGAGACGAAACCCTCCGCGGATCAAGGGGCGACGCCGACACCGACTGGATGCCGCGTCGCCATTATTCAGTGCGTTCCTGCCGCACTGTAATTCATGTGCTGCAGGTCGGAGAGGAGGCTAGGGCCGGTCGGCTCCCAACCCAGCGTCCTGCGTGTCCATTCGCTCGACGCCGGCATGTCGAGAGTGGCGAAGTGCGCAAGCGGCCCATAGTGCTCCGCCACCTCCTCTGGCGACAGAGAGCGCACGGGAAGACCAAGGCCTCGTCCCACCGTCTCGGCGATCTGGCGAACGGAAACTCCCTCCTCGGCGACCGCATTGTAGCGCGCGCCAGGCTCATGCCGCTCGAGCGCCAGGCGGAACAGTCGAGCGACGTCGGTGACATGGGCTGCGGACCAGCGCTCCTTGCCTTCACCTACATAGGCCGCGACCCCGCGGGCGCGGGCGATCTCGATCATCGGCGTAATCAGGCCCTGTTTCTCCGTGTCGTGGACCTGCGGAAGGCGGACAACGACAACGCTCACGCCCTTCGCCGCCACCGCTTCGCCGGCCAGTTCGGACAACCTTCGCGGATTCGGATTGTCGCGATCGAACCGCTGCTCGATCGCGATCTGACCCGGGGCCTCACTCCCCATTCCGACGCCGGACGTGACCAGGAACGGCTTGCCCGTTCCAGAAAGGGCGGCGCCAATCGCCTCGATCACGCGTCGGTCCTTCTCGCAGTTCGCGAGAAACCTTGTGAAGTCGTGGTCGAAGGCCGTGTGAATGACTGCGTCGGCTTCCGCCGCACCCCGCGCCAGGGTCTCGGGATCCTCCAGGGTCCCGCGGTACGCCTCGACGCCGGCCCGGGCGAGCGTCGCAGCACCTTCGTCCGAGCGGGTCAGGCCAAGAACCTGATGGCCGGCGGAGATGAGTTCGGGCACGATCCGCGAGCCGATAAAGCCGGTCGCGCCAGTCAGGAAGACACGCATCGGAAACACCTTTCTGGTTGTTCGACCAGCCAAGTGGACCTATGTGATTTCCTATTAAAGTAGTGACCTTATCAGGGTATAAACATCAACAGGATACTCATGGTGTCGGATATCGGCAATTCGCTCGGCCTCTATCTGCGAGATCGCCGCACCCGGCTCGACCCTGCCGCATTCGGGTTCACCGGCGGTCGCCGCCGAACGGCGGGACTGCGTCGAGAGGAGGTCGCGCAGCGCGCGAACATCAGCCCAACCTGGTACACGTGGCTTGAGCAAGGGCGCGGCGGCACGCCGTCCGCCGATGTGCTCGATCGTATTGCGAAGGGCCTGATGCTGACAGAGCCCGAACGCGAACATCTCTTCATGCTCGGACTCGGCCGCCCGCCGGAGGTGCGCTACAAGCCGGTCGACGGCGTGACACCGAGGCTGCAACGCGTGCTGGATGCACTCGACACCAGTCCAGCCTTCATCAAGACGGCGACGTGGGATGTGGTCGCCTGGAATCGGGCGGCAGCGGCCGTGCTGACGGACTACGGCCAGCTTCCCCGCGAACAACGCAATATCCTCCGGCTCATGTTCGGCAATTCGCGAATCCGCGCCATACAAGAGGATTGGGAGAGCGTCGCGCGGTATGTCGTGGGGTCATTCCGCGCTGACGTGGCGCGCGCCGGCGCCACCGCGGAGATCACGCAGCTGGTGGAGGACCTCTCTCGAACGAGTGCCGCGTTTGAGAGGCTATGGCGCGACAACGAGATCGCGGCGCATCACGAAGGGCTGAAGCGCCTTCACCATCCCGAGGTCGGCCTGTTGGTGCTGGAATTCTCAGCCTTCGCCGTCGATGGCCGCCCCGAACTCGGCATGGTGATCTACAATCCCGCATCCAGCGCGGACGCCGACCGGGTGCGATCGCTGATCGCCCAACTCGATAAGTGAAACCCGTGCCATGGATTTGATGCGCCCTTTAACCTACGCGCGCTGGCGCAGCGCGTCGAGGTCGCCGACGACGAGATTCGCATCATGGGATCGAAGGCTGACTTGCTGAGAGCGCTTTCTTCGGCTGCCCAAGGCGGGAAACCGGCGGCAATCGGCGTGTCCAGTTTGGAACCGAAATGGCGGAGCGCGAGGGCTTCGAACGAGACCGAAGAGCACGATCCAGCCGGACAGGCTCGTAGACGTGCCGGCTGGCACGCAGATTTCGAAATGGCGCTTGGACCCGTTCCCTGGCGCTTCCGAAGGCAGTGAAATCTCAAGAACATACGTGTGCGCAGTTTCCTCTTCACCGGTGCGGCTTCTTCACAGGCATTGCCGGTGATAATGTCCTCGCGGGCTCGTGCCGGGGGGACTCGCAATGAAGATGATCGTTTCTGCTACCTGTTTAGCCGTCGCGCTGCTGTTTGCAGCGCTGGGCCTGCCGGCGCTGGCCCAGGAGGCGAACCCGCCGCTGAACAGCATCATCAATCCGCCTCCGCCGCAGCCGGGCAACTCGGACAATCTCAGTCCCGGCCCGGATGGACCTCAACCCTTGACCGGGGAACTGGTGCCGCTGCCGGGCCCGCCGCCGGAAGGCAAGGCGGCCGACATCAAGCTGCCTGATTGCGTGCCGCCCAATTGCGGCGTGCCGCAGATCATGGCGCCGTAGCACGGCCGCGTCCTTTGCCTTTGTCGCGTCATCGGCAGCGGATGGCGTATCGAATCAAACAGGGCCCTCGCGTATCGCCGGGCCCTGTTTGCCTCAGGGGGTTGCGGGGCCTCCCCTCCGGTGCAATGGCTCGCGGGAGGGGAGAGCCTGAACGCGCGTTCCGCTCAGCCGAGCACGCCCTTCAGAGCGTAGTGCTGGATGGTCTGGCGATTGGCGATGAGCTGCTCGCGCGTGGGCTCGCCCCGCATTGCTCGGCTGATGGCGAGCTTCATCGCCTCATAGTTGGTGCGGTAGAGGTCGCGCTTGTCGAGCTCGGCATGGGTGGCGCAGCGCGGATCGAGCCACACGGTGGCGATCATGCACAGCTCTTCGGTCGCGTCGCCGGGGAACACGCCCTCGGCCAGCGAATCGACGATGGCATCGCCCAGCGCGCCCTGAACCACACCGCCGAGCAGGCCGACATAGGCCGCCGATTCGATGGTGGCCTTGGTCGTCATGATGGTGGCCGGCCGCACCAGCTGGTTGAGATCGCGGATGACGAACATGCGCGTGTGGCCCTGCACCTGGCCGAGCATGCTGGCAAAGCCGACGCCGACCGGGCCGTCGACCGAGCCGATCAGGATTTCGGGCATCGCGTCGGTGTACTGGCCCTTGGCCGCGAGGACGGTGGCTTCGCCGGTGCGGAATACAAATTTGGACATGGACAGTCTCCATTTCGGGTCGTGAGAAGGGCAGCCGTCATCGACCCGGGCGCGGCGACCGGGGGAGAGGGGCGGCTGTGGCGAGGGGTGGGGGGCGCCGGCGTCTATCCGGACGCGGGCGCGCGCTCCCGGGCGATCTGCCGGAGGTCGTCGCCGAACAGGATCAGCGTCGGGCGCGTGCGGGCCGCCGCCGCCAGCAGGGCCGGCGCCAGGTGGTCGGGATCGTGGATCCGCTGCGCCGCCCAGCCGAAGGCGGCGCCCACGGCGAGGAAGTCCGGATTGACGAGATCGACGCCGAGCGGGGCGACCTGCGCCGCGGTCATATAGAACTTGATCTCGCCATAGCCGCCATTGTCGTGCAGCAGCAGGATGATCGGCGCCTGCGCTTCCACGGCGCTGGCGAGTTCGGCAAGGGTGAATTGCAGGCCGCCATCGCCGGAGAGCACGACGACCGGGCGGTCGGGCGCGGCGATCTTGGCGCCGATGCCCGCCGGCAGGCCATAGCCCAGCGTGCCGTAGCCGGTGGCCGAGTTGAACCAGCTGGAGGGCGTCTCCGCCACGAAGGCGATGTTGCCGGCATAGACCAGCTGCGTGGAGTCGCCGACGATGATGGCGCCGGGCAGGGCCTCGCGCACCGTGTCGAGCAGAAGGAGATCGCCGCGCATGTCGGGCGCGATGTCCCTGATGTAGCGAGCTTTCACCGCCTCGGCGCGGGCCGCGCCGGCTCCGCGCGGGCGGGGCGGAATGAGCGCCGCCAGCGCGCGGGCCGCCGCCCCGGCATCGCCGACAATGCCGAGCTGCGGCAGAATGGTGCGCATGATCTGGCGCGGGTCGATGTCGACGCGGATAAGCTGGCCGGGAATGGCGAAGCCGCCATCGACATTGAAATCGTAATCGGTGGAGCCGAATTCCGTGCCGAGCGCCAGCACCACGTCCGCCTCGGCGATGAGTTCGCGTGTGGCGCGCAGGCTGGCGGTGAGATGAACGCCGAGGGGGTGTTCCGGCGGCAGGATGCCACGCGCATTGATCGTCATCGCCACGGGGGCATCGATCCGTTCGGCCAGCGCGCGCACCTCCACGGCCGCCCGCGCCGCGCCACCACCCGCCAGAATGAGCGGCGTCCGCGCGGCGGTGAGCCAGCGCGCCGCCTCATCGAGCGACGCGGCATTGGGCGAGGGCCGGGCGAGCCGGCTGACCGCGGCGGGCAGCGGCAGGTGGTCCGCCGAGGCCAGCATCACGTCGATCGGCAATTCGAGATGCACCGGGCGCGGCCGCTCGCCACCGAACACGGCGAAGGCCTGGGCGAGCGCCGGGGCGATTTCCTCGACCGTGTGGAGGGTGCGGCTGAAGGCGCAGACGCCGGAGACCAGCGCCTGCTGCTGGGGCAATTCATGCAGCCAGCCTTCGCCCGAGCCCATCCGGCCATGCGCGTTGACCGTGGAAATGACCAGCATGGCGACGGAATCGCCATAGGCCTGCCCCATGGCGGTGAGGATATTGGTCATTCCCGGGCCGGTGATGATGAAGCACACGCCCGGGCGCCCGGTCACGCGGGCGTATCCATCCGCCATGAAGCCGGCGCCCTGCTCATGACGCGGCGTCACATGCCGGATGGAGCTGCCCGCCAGCCCGCGATACAGTTCAACCGTGTGAACGCCCGGAATGCCGAAAACGGTGTCGACGCCGTAGATCTCGAGCAGCTGCGACAGATAGATGCCTGCGCTTTTCATGAAGAGACAACCTGATGGGTCGCGCAGGAGTGAAACTCCTGTTCGATGGGATGGTTAGTGTCGCGACTGGAGAGGTCATCGACAGTATTCTCGCGAGAAATGCGCGATCTTATCAGGAGGCCTCGACTTCCAACGGCAGGCGCAAGGGCCATGCGGCCGAGGGATGCGGGCCGTCGACATGAAATTTCATATCTCAAAAAAAACCACCTTGCAACACGTCCCATTTTCACTAGCATGAAGATAACAACAATCCAGCCGGGGAATTAAGATGATACTTGGCAATGACGCCGAATGGTCCCTTCCCGCATCCGCCTATCGCGATCCCGCCCGCTTCGAGGCCGAGCGCAAACAGATCTTTGCGAAGAACTGGCTACTGTTCTCGTGGTCCGAGCGCATCCCGAACCCCGGCGACTATGTGACCGGAGAGCTCTCGGGCCATGGCATCTTCGCCATCCGCGGCGATGACGGCAAGGTGCGGGCCTTTCACAATCTGTGTCGCCACCGCGCCGCCCAGCTCGTGTCGGGCGAGACCGGCTCCTGCGGCGGACTGATCGTCTGCCCCTATCACAGCTGGAGCTATCGCCGGGACGGGCGCCTTTTCAAGGCGGTGAATTTCGGCACGGAAACCAAGTTCGACGCCTCGGAATGGGGGCTGATCGCGGCCGATTGCGAGGAGTGGCGCGGCCTCGTTTTCGTGCGCCTGGACCGAGGCGGTCCCTCGCTGGTCGAATGGCTCGGCCCGGTGGTCGATCTCGCCGCGCCTTTCCCGTTGGAGCGGCAGCACTATTTCAACAAGAAAGAGCGTGTCGTCGACGTCGACTGGAAGATCTACGGCGAAAACTACCTCGAATGCTATCATTGCCGGGCGATGCATCCGGGCCTCTGTGCGACGCTCGACATTGATCGTTATGAGATCAACGTCTTTCCCGAGCAGAAATACTTCCACCTGCAGGCGCCCGGCCGTTCGATGGACGACACGCAGGGCTGCTATCTCTACCGCTTCCCCTTCCTGATGCTGAACCTCTACGACTGGGGCTCCTCGATCGCCACGGTCGAGCCGCTCGGCCCCGGCAAGCTCAAGCATATCAACTGGTATTTCTTCGAGGACATCTCGCCCGAGAAGGCCGAAGAAAACCAGAAGACGGCGGACTGGTCAGCCCAGATCATCACGGAAGATCTGGAAGTGATCACCAAGGTACAGAAGAATATTAATGGTGGCGTCTTCCCGCGGGCCCCGCTATCGAAGTCCGAGGAATATGCGGTGATCGCCTTCGATCGCATGTGCGAGGATGCGCTTCGGTTCGATGGACCGATCGCCGCGGCGGCAGAGTGAGGACGCAGGATGAGTCGCAGCGCCGCGACGGTCGAGGATTCGTCGGTTTCGCCGAAGAAGGCCGATTTGATCAGCGCGCGGCTGGGTAATGCGATCCGTGTGCTGCGGCACGACAAGGGCATGACGCTGACCGCGCTCGCCGAGCAGACGGGCCTGTCCGTGGGCCTGCTCAGCCAGGTGGAGCGCGGGCTGTCCGAACCCTCGGTCAAGGCCATCCACCTGATCGCCACGGCGCTCGGCGTCTCGATCGGCTGGTTCTTCCGCGAGGAAGGGCCTGTCGAGCCGGCGGCGGACGGCATCACCGTCCGGCGCGGGCATCGCAAGACGCTGGATTATGGCGGGGGCATCGTCGACGAATTGCTGTCGCCCTCGCTGGACGGCCAGCTCGAGCTTCTGCTCTGCCGTCTCGCGCCCGGTGCCAGTGTCGGCAGCGAAGCCTATACGCATATCGGCGAGGAAGCCGGCTATGTCATGGCCGGCTCCCTGGAACTCACCGTCGACGGCGTCACGCACCTGCTGAACACGGGCGACAGCTTCGGCTTTGCTTCCGTGCGTCCCCACAAATACCGCAATATCTCGACCCAGGAGACGGTGGTGATCTGGGCGATCACGCCGCCTTCCTACTAGCAATCGTGTAGAAATTCCGCCGCTTCTCCTGTAATTTCGTCTTTCTCGATGGTGAAACCATGTCCGTGGTTCCGAACGCGCTCGCGCGCGATTTCGATGCCGTTATCATTGGTGGCGGCCATAATGGCCTGGTCTGCGCCGGCTATCTCGCCCGCGCCGGGCTCAAGGTGGCCGTGCTGGAACGGCGCGGCGTCGTCGGCGGCGCGGCGGTGACGGAGGAAATCGCGCCGGGCTTCCGTGCCTCGATCTTCTCCTATCTGATGAGCCTGCTGCACCCGCGCGTCATCCGCGATTTCGAGCTGAAGAAGCACGGGCTCGTGGTGCTGCCCTGCTCGGACATGGTGTCGCCCGTCGATGACAGCGACAACTACATCACCTTCTCCGACAATATGGCGAAGACGCAGGCGTCCTTCGCCCGCTTCTCCAAGCACGACGCGGAGATCTATCCCGCCTTCGACGCCTATCTGCAGGAGGCGACCCGCATCGTCCGGCAGGTGCTGTGGGAAACGCCGATCGATCCCGCGCGGCGGGACTGGAAGACCTTCAGGGATGCCAGCAAGCTCCTGTGGAAGTACCGCAAGGTCGGCCGCAAGATGTATCGCATCGTCGACATGCTTTCCATGTCGGCCTACGACTTCCTGCGCGAATGGTTCGAAGATGAACGCGTAATGGCGGTGCTGGCCTATTATGCGTCCATCGGCACCTTTGCCGGGCCGAAATCGCCGGGCTCGGCCTATGTCATCATGCACCATGTGATGGGCGAGCATGAGGGCGCCGGCGGCTGGGGTTTCATCAAGGGCGGCATGGGATCCATCACCCAGGCACTGGCGTCGTCCGTCACCTCGCTCGGCGTCGAGATCATCACCGGGGCGGAGGTGAAGGAAATCCGCACCCGCAACGGGCGCGCCACCGAAGTGGCGACCGCCGACGGGCGGACCTACCGCGCCAAGATTTTTGCCTCGAATGCGTCAGCCCCCCATCTTTATCTCGACCTCGTCGGCGCGGAAAATCTGCCCGACGAGGTCGTGCGCGAGATCAAGGGCTACCGGACCATGGGCACCGCGTTCAAGATGAACATCGCCTGCGAGCGCCCGCCGCAATACAAGATCCTCGAGCGGGTCAAGCGCGAGGGCGCCATCGGTTCGTTCTCCTATCCAACCTACATGCACATCGCCCCGGACATCGACTATCTCGAGCGCGCCTATGACGCGGCGAAATATGGCTGGTATTCGAGCGAGCCCTTCATCACGCCGGTCGTGCCGACCATCGTCGACGACACGCTGGCGCCGCCCGGCAAGCATGTGGTGAACCTGTTCGGCGGCCATGCGCCCTACACGCTCAAGGGGGGCGACTGGGCGACCGAGAAGGACAATTTCAAGGACACCGTCTTCAAGGCCATCGAACGTTTCGCGCCGGGCTTCCGTAACGACGTGATCGAGGCGCAGCTGCTGGTCGCTCCCGATATCGAGCGGGTGGTCAACCTTCCACAGGGCCATATCTTCCACGGCGAACTATCGCCCGATCAGCTCTTCTTCCAGCGGCCGATATCAGGCTATGCTGATTACCGCACGCCGATCGCCTCCCTTTATATCTGCGGCTCGTCGATGCATCCGGGTGGCGGGGTGTCCGGCATCCCCGGCCATAATGCGGCGCGCGAAATCCTGAAGGATCTTGGCAAGAAAATCGCATGACAACCGGCACTGCCGGCACCGTGCGTCACAAACGAACAGACGGAGAGACGACCTCGGTTCGCTGAACGTCGAAACTACCGCAGGCAGAAACTCCACAGAGGGAAAACACGATGTCGCGCATTTCCACTTCCGGACTGACCCGGCGCAGCCTGCTCAAGGGAACCGCCGCCGCGGGCGCGGCGCTGGTCGCCGCCCCCGCTTTCGTGAAGAGCGCGCTCGCCTCTTCGGGCGAGCTGAACTTCCTCGGCTGGGCCGGCTACGACCAGTTCCCGGCCGTGTTCGCCGAATTCGAGAAGAAGACCGGCATCAAGGTCAAGTTCACCGGCCTCGGCAGCCAGGACGAGTTCGTCGCCCAGGCCAAGACCGGCGCGGCCACCAATGGCGCCTTCGACATCAGCGAGCCGACCGCCGACCGTCTGGCGAGCTGGACCGACAACGACTTCCTCCAGCCCTGGGACGAGAAGAAGGCCAATGCCGCGGGCATCGAGCCGGCTTTCCTCGAAGGCATGGCCGGCGAGATGACCTCGATGGGGGGCAAGCGCATCTCCCTGCCTTCCGTGTGGGGCACCGAGGCGCTGACCTTCAATACGGACGACGTGAAGCTTGAGTATGGCAAGGCCAAGCTCATGGACCTGTTCGACAATGCCTATGCCGGCAAGTTGACCCTGCGCGGCCATTCCGGCCTCGTGGCGGCCGGGCGCGCGCTCGATGCCGAAGGCAAACTGCCGCACAAGTTCCTGGATTCGTACAAGGACGAATCCAAGATGGTGGCGAATTACGACGCCATCCTGAAGTTCCTTGCCCCCAAGCGCGCCAATGTCGCGCAGTTCTGGTCCAACGAGAACGAAGCGCAGGGTGCCTTCCGCACCAATGGCTGCGTCATCGGCCATTGCTGGGATACCTCGGCGGCGGCGCTCCAGGCCGAGAAGTTCCCGGTCGCCTATCTCGCCCCGGCCGAAGGCGCCATGTCGTGGCTGCAGAACTTCGTGCTGCTCAAGGGCGCGAAGAATCTCGACCAGGCCTATGCCTGGGTATCGTGGGTCAACTCGCCCGAAGGCTCGGCGCTGTGGGCCAAGGCGTTCGGCTCCAACCCCTGCGCCAAGGGCGCGGTTGAACTGGCGGATGCTTCGCAAAAGGCCTTCCTGAAGGCGGCCTATCCCGGCGACGCGCTCAAGAAGCTGTGGTGGCAGCCCGGCCAGGCCTCGTGGTTCGTCACGCGGCGCACCGAATACGCCAAGAAGTTCATGTCCGCCTGATTGACGCAGAGCCGGTCGGCCGATCGACGGTCGACCGGTTCCCAGCGCTGGGAGTGCCGATGAGCCGGGACGTTTCACTCGACCGCGTGACGATGCGGTTCGCCAGCTATGTCGCCGTCAATAATGTGTCTCTGGACATCAAGGCGGGTGAGTTCTTCTCCTTCCTCGGCCCGTCGGGCTGCGGAAAGACGACGATCCTGCGCATGATCTCGGGGTTCATGAACCCGACTGAGGGACGCATCCTGATCGGCGGCGAGGACATGAAGGGCAACGGCCCGAACAAGCGGCCGACGGCGCTGATCTTCCAGAATCTCGCGCTGTTCCCGATGATGTCGGTGGCCGACAACATCGCCTTCGGCCTGGAAATGCGCGGCGTCGACAAGGCCGTGCGCCGGCGCCGGGCCGAGGAACTGCTCGAACTGGTCGCCTTGCCCGACGCCGCCGACAAGCGGGTCGACGAATTGTCGGGCGGCATGAAGCAGCGCGTGGCCATTGCGCGCGCGCTGGCGGTGGAGCCTCAGGTGATGCTGCTGGACGAGCCGCTCTCCGCGCTCGACCTGAAGCTGCGCCAGCACATGCGGGCCGAACTGCGCGCCATCCAGCGCCGCACCGGCCTGACCTTCATCTACATCACCCATGATCAGGGCGAGGCGCTCACCATGTCCGACCGCGTCGGCGTCATGTCGCGCGGCCAGCTGGAGCAGGTGGGGCCGCCCTCCGAGATCTATAACGAGCCGGCCACCGCCTTCGTCGCCGGCTTCGTCGGCGAGAACAACGTGTTCACCGGCCGCATCACCGAGGTGGCGGGTGGCCAGGCGGTGGTGGAGACCGGCGCGGGGCGCTTCGTCGGGCGCAATCCGCGCGGCATCCGCGTCGGCACGCAGGTGGTGATGCTGGTGCGGCCCGAGCGGCTGAAGCCGCTCACGGTGGCCGGTCCGACGCCGGAAAATCCCAACGTGCTGTCGCGCTCGGTTGACCATATCGATTTCGAGGGCGCCTTCGCCAATGTCCACCTGAAGCAGCCGGACGGCGCCAAGCCGCTGTCGATGCACATTTCCAATGACGGGTCGCTCACCGATCTTGTTGGCGACCGTATCTTCACCGTGGGTTTTGCTCCGCAGGACGCGCTGGTCCTGGCGGCCAACGGAGCCTGACCGGCATGGTGCAACTCTATCACCGCTACGGCGCGCTGCTCGCCACGCTGCTGATCGCCGCGACCGCCATCTGGGTCCTGATGATGGTGGTGCTGCCCTATCTGGTCATGGCGGAATATTCGTTCCACCCCAATCTGCCCATGATGCAGCAGGGCGGCCCGGACGACGTCTACACGCTCTCCAATTATGCCTCGCTGTTCTCCGGAATCGACCTGCTGAACGGCGAACTGCCGGATGATTTCCGGGTGTTCCTGCGCACCATCTGGGGGTCGACACTCGTCACCTTCATCTCGCTGGTCGTGTGCTATCCCGTGGCCTGGCATCTCGCCAAGGCGGCCAAGCCCGAGCAGGTCGGCCTGCTCATCCTGCTGCTCATCATCCCGTTCTGGATCAACGAGATCCTGCGCACCTTCGCCTGGTACATCATCCTGGCCTATAACGGCCCGCTCAACAGCGCGCTGCTGGGGATGGGGCTGCTTGACAAGCCGTATCGCTGGCTGTCGGGCTCGGGCGGCGTGCTGATCGGGATGACCTATGCCTTCATTCTGTTCATGATGTTCCCGCTGATCAACGCCATCGAGACGCTCGACATCAGCCAGGTGGAGGCGGCGCGCGATCTCGGCGCCCCGGAATGGCAGATCCATCGCCGCATCGTCATTCCCCACGCCAAGCCGGGGATCGCGGTCGGCTCGATCATGGTGTTCGTGCTGGCGGCGTCGAGCTATATCGTGCCGGCCGTGCTGGGTTCGCCCGGCACGCGCTGGTTCACCGAGACCATCTACATCTGGTTCTTCGAGGGCCAGGACTGGCCGCGCGGCTCGGCCTATGCCTTCATCCTGCTCGGCCTCTGCGTCGTGTTCATCCTGTCGGTCATGCGGATCTTCCGCGTCGGCCTCACCGACATCGCGAAGTGAGGGCGGGTCGATGCGGAAACTGACCGGCAGCGACATCCTCATCCGTGCCTATCTGGTGCTGTTCTTCTTCTTCCTGCTGGCGCCGCTCGGGGTGATGGTCATCGCGACCTTCAATTCCAGCCGCTTCCCGACCGTAACGCCGTGGCTCGGCACGACGACGAAGTGGTTCGACGCCCTCTTCAACGACCCGCAGATGTGGGAAGGCCTGGTCAATTCGCTCATCGTGGGCGTGGCGGTGGTGTTGGTATCGGTGCCGCTCGGCACTGCCGCCGCCATGGTGCTGGACAACCTGCACCGGCAGGCCCGCACCTTCGTCTACGCGGTGATGGTCTCGCCGCTGCTGACGCCGGGCGTGATCATCGGCATCTCGACGCTGGTGTTCTGGGATCGGCTGGGCGTGAAGGGCGGCCTGCACCTGGCGGTGATCGGCCAGTCGAGCTTCATCACCGCCTATATCATGCTGATGGTGCTGGCGCGGCTGCAGCGCCTCGACCGCAGCCAGGAGGAGGCGGCGCTCGATCTCGGCGCCTCGCATCCGCAGGTGTTCCGCAAGATCCTGCTGCCCTATCTGCGCAGTTCGCTGGTAGCGGGCGGGGTGCTGGCGTTCTTCCAGTCCTTCGAGAACTACAATACCACGCTGTTCACTCGCGGCACGGACATCACGCTGACCATCTACATCGCCTCCAAGGTCCGCACCGGCCTCACTCCGGCGGTCAACGCGCTGGGCGTGATCCTGATCACGCTGACCATTGTCGGCGCTGTGGGCTACGAGATCATGCGCCGGCGCGAAGTGGCGCGGGCCGCGGCGGCACGGCGCCAGGCCGAGCTTGAGGAAATCCCCGCCAATGCGCTGGTGATTGCCGACGCGCATTGATCCGGACGGAACGGGGAGCGCCGAGGAGGGCGCTCCCGCAGGCAAGAGACGTTTGAGCATGACGTTCGAGCACGTGACCTCCAGAGGGCGGCGCCCGCGCGGGTGCGCGTCGCGAACCGTGAAACACAAGACCATCGCAGGGAGTTCGACATGGGTGTGCTGGCCGCTCAGGCAGACAACCGCAATCTTTCGAAGGAGCGCATCGATCTGGCGGCGGCCTATCGATTGATCGCCCATTTCAGGATGGACGACAGCATCTTCACGCATATTTCCGCCAAGGCGCCCCAGGCGGCGGCGATGCACGGGCGCGAGCTGTTCCTGCTCAATTCCTACGGCTTGCGCTTCAACGAGGTGAAGGCATCGGAACTGGTCACGGTCGACATTGACGGCAGCATCGTCGACGACCCGCTGGGCCATGGCATCAACGCCGCCGGCTTCACCATCCATTCGGCGGTGCACGCGGCCCGTCCCGATGCGGCCTGCGTGCTGCACACTCACACCGTGGCCGGCGTCGCGGTCTCCTGCATGGAGGAGGGGCTGCTGCCGCTCAACCAGTGGGCGCTGCAATTCTATGATCGCGTCGCCTATCACGCCTATGAGGGCATCGCGCTGGACATGTCCGAGCGCGACCGGCTGGTGGCCGACCTCGGCACCAAGAACGCGATGATCCTGCGCAATCACGGGCTGATGACCTGCGGGCGCACGGTCGGCGAGGCGTTCATCCTGATGTACTATCTGGAGCGCGCCTGCCAGGCGCAGCTGGCGGCGCTGTCCACCGGGCGTGCGCTGCGACTGCCGACGGCCGAGATCGCCGAGCTCACCGCCCGCCAGACGGAGAGCTGGGATTCGCTGCACGCCGAAAGCGGGCTGAACGATCCCGAATGGAACGCCTTCGTGCGGCTGATCCGCGACGTGGCCCCCGATTTCGAGAGCTGAGCCGGCGCGCCGCGCCGCTCCCTGCCATAACCGGACATGCCGGCATCGGGGGCACCCATGCCGGCAATCCGCCGGCGGTGGCGGTGCGGCCGACATGGTTGTAGCCGGCTCAGTTATATCGCGACGAGGCCGCCCAAGGAGCGCGCTGGCTATGCGCGGCGTCGGGCGATGATCGCCTTCGCTGTCGTCAGGCTGGCGAAGGCGATCCTCCCCTGTGCTTGCCACCCGCCACGATGTCCCTCGCCGGCTTCTGCCGCCGACCCTGGCCGATGGCCAGCGGGGGCGGCCGCCTGAACCCCGTCCATTGCCGTCGGCCGGCGTTCCGCCCGCGGGCCGCAGCCCAGGAGTGCCGCCCTCATGTCCGTCGTTGACCGCTTTCCGCGCGCGGTAACGTGTCTCGATCCGGTCTTCATCCCCATGCGGGACGGCGTGCGGCTGGCGGTGACGCTGTGGCTTCCCGCCGATGCCGGCGAGAACCCGGTGCCGGCGATCCTGGAACTCATCCCCTATCGCCGGCGCGACGGCACGGTGTTTCGTGACGCCAAGATGCACCCCTATGTCGCCGGGCACGGCTTCGCCTGCTGCCGGGTCGACATTCGCGGCTCCGGCGACAGCGAGGGCGTGCTCACCGACGAATATACCGAGCTCGAATTCGACGATGCCGAGGACATCATCGCCTGGCTGGCGGCGCAGCCCTGGTCGAGCGGCGCGGTCGGCATGACCGGGATTTCCTGGGGCGGCTTCAACGCGCTGCAGGTCGCCGCGCGCCAGCCGCCGGCCTTGAAGGCGATCATCGCCCTGTGCTGCTCGGATGACCGCTATGCCGATGACGTGCACTATGCCGGCGGCTGCCTGCTGACGGAGGACGCCATGTGGTCGTCCTTCATGCTCGCCCTTGGAGCCCTTCCGCCGGATCCGCAGATCGTCGGAGAACGCTGGCGGGCGATGTGGCGGGAGCGGCTGGAGGCCTCGACCTGCTGGTCCGAGCGCTGGCTTCAGCACCCGCGTCGCGACGATTACTGGCGGCGCGGCTCGGTCTGCGAGGATTTTTCCCGCATCAGGGTCCCGGTCTATGCGATCAGCGGCTGGGACGACACCTATTCCAATGCGGTGCCGCGGCTGCTCGAAGGCCTGTCTGGCCCGCGAAAGGGGCTGGTCGGCCCGTGGACGCATGCCTATCCCTTTCTCGGCGCGCCGGGGCCGGGAATCGGCTATCTGCAGGAGGCGATCCGCTGGTGGCGGCACTGGCTCTGCGGCGTCGATACCGGCATCATGGACGAGCCCGCCTATACCGCCTGGATCACCGAGCCGCACGCGCCGGCGCCCTTCTATCCCGAGCACCCCGGGCGCTGGGTCGCGGAGCCCGGCTGGCCCTCGCCGAACATCGCGGCACAGGTGCTGCGTCTCAACGCGGGAGCGCTCGCGCCCGACGCCCGTCCGGGTGGCGAACTGGTGATCGCGTCGCCGGTGACGACGACGCAGGCCTTCGGCCGTTATGGCGGCTATGGCGGCACGGTGCCCGACATGGCGCTCGACCAGCGGCGCGACGACGGTCTCGGCCTGAGCTTCGATACCGAGCCGCTCGACGCATCGTTCGATATGCTGGGGGCGCCGGTGGTGGAGTTGCGCGGGCGCTGCAATGTCGCCCTGGCCCAGCTGGTCGCGAAGATCTGCGATGTCGCGCCCGACGGCACCTCGACCCTCGTCACCTGGGGATGCCTCAATCTTGCGCATCGCGCGGGCAGCGCCGAGCCGCAGGCCCTGACGCAGGGGGAGGATTTCACCGCGCGGATCGCGCTCAACCATGTCGGCCGGCGCTTTGCTCCCACGCATCGGCTGCGGCTGGTGCTGTCGACCGGGCTGTGGCCGATCCTGTGGCCCTCGCCGGAGCCGCCGGTGATCCGGCTCGCGGCCGGCAGCGCGACGCTGTCCCTGCCGGTGCGCACGCCCGTGCCGGGGGAGGTGTCGCCGGCCTTTCCGCCGGTGGAGATTTCCCCGCCGGTCGAGACCGTGGAGATCGTGCCGGAGCAGCACCGGCGCGAGATGGCCATCAATGTCGGCTCGGGCCGCGAGACGCTGGTGCTGACCAGCGATTTCGGGCGCGTCGGTCTCCCCGACCGGCAGATCGTCACCGCCGCCCGCGCGGTGGACCGGATGGAGATCGCCGGCGGCGATCCGCTCTCGGCCGCGCTGGAGACCGGCTGGGAGATGGGTTTCGTCAGCGGCGAAGCGGATGTGGAGACGCGCTCCCGCGTCCGGCTCACCTGTGACGCCACGCGGTTTCACCTCAGCTGGCAGCTCACCGCCCGCGAGGGCCGCGAAACGGTGTTCGAGCGCACCGGCGAGCGCTGGATCGCGCGCGATCACGGATGACGTCGCGGCCGATCCGGGAGCACCCCGGACCGGCCTGTTCGCCCGCGCGGTCGCCGCCGCCTCAGTCCTTGCGGAAGCGCGTCACGTCGACATAGCCGTCGGCGAGGATGCAGGGCTCCAGCCCCTGCCGCGCCACCGCCGCGAAGGTCTCGTGGGTAATGAAGACGAAGCCGCCGGATTCCTCCATCAGGTCCTGCATCTTGCGGTAGATGGCGCCGCGCTTGTCCGGGTCGGTCTGCGCCATGCCCTCATTGTAGAGCGCCTCGAATTCCGGGCTGTCGAACTGCGACCAGTTGTAGATGCCGATCTGCTTGGGCCGGAACCAGGTGAGGTTCTCGGAGGGGTCGACACCGCCGGCGAAGTTCATCAGCACCAGATCGAGGGTCTTCCACGTATCGCCGGCGCTCTTGTCGCCGAGCGTCCAGTAGACGCCCTCGTCATAGGGCTTGATATCGACCGTGATGCCCACCGAGCCGAGCAGCGCCTGGATGATCTGGCAGGTCAGCTGGCTGGTCTTGTCGTTCATCGCCGCCAGTTCGAGGCTGAGCCCGGAAACGCCGGCCTCCGCCAGTAGCGCCTGCGACTTGGCGGCGTCGGTGGGATAGAGAATGGCCTCGCGATGGCCGATCAGCGCTGGCGGCACCACCCCGGTGGCGGGCGCGGCAAGGCCGGAATAGGAACCGTCCATGATCTGGCCGACATCGATCGCGTACTGGATGGCGCGCCGCACCTTCGGGTCGGCCAGCTTGGGGTTGTTGATGTTGATGGCGATCCAGGCGAAGCGGTTGCCGCTGTGCTGGATCAGCGTCGTGCGCTCGGGCAGCTTGTCCTTGTAGATCGACAGCGTGTTGAGGCTGATGCGGGAATAGTGGGTCGCCCTGGATTCATAGGCGAGGGCGGCCGCCTCGTCATCGGTGATGATCTGGAACTGCACGCGCGGGAACGCCGGCGGCTCGCCCTTCCAGGCGGGGTTGAGCGTGAGCGCCACGCTCTGCTTGGGCACCCATTTGTCGATCAGATAGGGGCCGGCGCTGGCGGGAACCTCCGTGGTGAACTTGCCGCCCGCGGCCTCCACCGCCTTCTTGCAGACGATGTGTCCCATGTAATAGGGCAGCGAGGTCGCCGGGAATGGCGCCGACGGGGCTTTCAGATGGATGATGCCGGTGCGCGTGCCGGTGACTTCCACCTCCCGGAGCGCGTCGAACGCATAGGCCCAGGCCGAGCCATTGGCCGGGTTGGCGACGCGCTCGAAGGAATATTTCACGTCTTCGGCCGTTACCGGGCCGAAATCGCCGGTCCACACCAGCCAGTCGTTCAGCTCGAAGGCGATTTCGGTCGGCGAGGTCTGGTTGAGGCTGCGCGCCGCATAGGGGCGCAGGTGCACGCCCGTGCGCATGTCGTCCAGCCGGTTGAGCGAGACGAACAGGCAGCGCCCGATCTCCTCCTCCAGCAGGCCGTTCTGGAAGGCCGGATCGAGGATCTCGATATCGGAGGCGGCGCGGACGAACAGCGTGTCGCCCTCAACGGCATAGGACAGGCCGGGCCGCAGCGAGAGCGCGGCGGCGCCGGCGGCCGCGCCCGTGAGGAAGCGCCGCCGGTTGACGGAAAGGTGGAGCATGCTGGTCTTCCCTCTGTGTTTTTGACGCGTTGTGTCGGCACTGTCAGGACTTGGCCATCCGCCGGCCCGGTGCGGGGATGCTGACCGCCCCGGGTAGCGGAAAGTGACATGCCACCTGGCGCCCGCCCGCCTCGTCGGCCAGAACCGGCGCCTCGCTCCTGCATCTGGGCTGGGCGCGAGGGCAGCGTGTGTGGAACTCGCAGCCGGCCGGGCGCCGGGCGATGCTGGGGACCTCGCCGATCACCGGCGGCTCGGCCCGCCGCCGGGTCGGGTCCGGCACCGGCTCGGAATCGAGCAGCGCGCGCGTGTAGGGATGCCGGGGCGCGCGCAGCACATCGTCCGCGCGCCCGCTTTCCACCACCCGGCCGAGATAGAGAATGACGATGCGGTCGGCGATGTGGCGCACCACCGAGAGGTTGTGGGTGATGAGCAGGAACGCGGTGTCGTGCTGCTCGCGTATGTCGAGGAACAGGTTGAGCACCCCGCCCTGCACCGAGACGTCCAGCCCGGCGGTCGGCTCGTCGGCGACGATCAGCCTCGGTGTCACCGAGAGCGCCCGCGCCACCGCCGCGCGCCGCGCCTGCCCGCCGCTCAGCGCATGGGGGAAGCGTGCGAGGAAGCGCTCGGATAGCCCGACCTGCCCGGCCAGCGCGACGATATCGGCCAGCCGCGTGGAGCCCACCCCGGCGATGGCGCGAGGCTCCGCCATCATCGCGCCGATGCGCTGGCGCGGGTTGAACGAACTCACCGGATCCTGAAACAGCAGGGCCGCCTGCCGGCGCAGCGCCCGGAAGCTGCGGGCGGAGAAATCCGGCAAGGGCACGCCGTCGACCTCGATTCGGCCGGAAGAGGGCCGGACGAGGCCGAGCAGCGCACGGCCGAACGTGGTCTTGCCCGAGCCGCTCTCGCCGATCAGGCAGACAATCTCGCCGGGGCGGACGGTGAGCGAGACCTCGGCGAGGATCGACAGCGGCGCGCGGCGCAGGAACGGCAGCCCGCGCCCCGGCACGTCGACCGAGAGCCTGTCGGCCTCGATGAGGGGTGGCTGCTCCCTCATGGCGTGCGCCCCGAAGGTGGGCTCCCCGACAGCGCGCTCCCGTGGCAGCGGACATGATGCCCCGGGAACTCGCCGGAGCGTGTCCAGGGTGGCGCCTGTTCAACGCAGCGCGCGGCCTTGACGGCGCAGCGCGAGGCGAAGTCGCAGAGGCTGGCGCCGGGGCGGGGTACCTCGCCGGCAATGACCGGGAGGCGGCGCATGCCGGTGGGTACCAGCGCGGGCTCGCAGGCGAACAGGGCCTGCGTATAGGGATGGCGGGGAGCGCGGAAGATCGCTTCCACGGTTCCCTCTTCCACGATCCGCCCGGCATACATCACCGCGACGCGGTCGCAGATCTCGGCGATGACACCGAGGTGATGCGAGATGATCAGGATCGACACGCCGGCCCGTTCGCGCAGGGAGCGCATGAGATGGAGGATCTGCGCTTCCATGGTCACGTCGAGCGCGGTGGTCGGCTCGTCGGCGATCAGCAGCGCCGGCTGCATCAAGAGGGCGGCGGCGATCGCCACGCGCTGCAGCATGCCGCCCGAGAGCTGGAAGGGAAAGGCATCCAGCCGCCCGACCGGATCGGGAATGCCGACCTCCGCCAGCGCGGCCACGATGCGCGCCCGCTTCTGCGCGCCGGACGGGTCGCGATCGCGCCAGAGCAGATCGGTGAGCTGGCGCCCCAGCGTGTGAATGGGACTGAAGGCGGTCATCGGGTTCTGGAAGATCATCGCCGCCGCGGGACCGCGCAGGGCGGCGAGCGCCGTGCGGTCGGCTTTGAGAATGTCGGTGCCGGCGAGGTTGAACCGCGTGCCGCTCATCCGGGCGGTCTTCGGCAGCAGGCCGAGCACGGAATGGGCGAGCGTGGACTTGCCCGAGCCGCTCTCGCCGATGATGCCGACGATCTCGCGCGGGCGGATCGTGAGGTCGACGCCGAGAACGGCGGGAACATGGGCGCCGTAGGACACCGAAACATGGCGCATGTCGAGCACCGGCGCAGGCAAGGGAGGCTCGGCGGAGGGCGGTTCAAGCGATGGCGGTTTCATGGGCGGCGCTCCCGTGCGAGCCTGGGGTCGAGCGCATCGCGCAGCGCCTCGCCGAAGAAGGTGAAGCCGAGCGTGGCGAGGACCAGCGGCACGCCTCCCGCCACGACAGGCACGGCGCTCTTGCGGATCACCGCGAAACCGTCGCTGAGGATGTTGCCCCAGCTCGGGATCTGCGGCTTCACCCCGAGACCGAGGAAGGAGAGGCCCGCCTCCAGCGTGATGACGGTGGAAATGTCGAGGCAGGCGAGGATCAGCAGCGGGCCGATGACGTTCGGCAGCAGGTGGCGGAACAGGATGCGCGCCGTGCCGGCATCCATCGCCTGCTCCGCCTTGATGAAATCGCGCGACTTGAGGCTGAGCGTCTGCGTGCGCACCAGACGGGCATAGGACGGCACCGAGTAGAGCACGATCACCAGGATGACGGTCGGCACGCCCGGCCCGATCAGCACCACCACGGCAAGGCCCAGCATGATCATCGGCAGCGAGCTGATGCTGTCGAACAGGAGCACCATCGGCCCGTCCAGCCAGCGCGGGCCATAGCCGGCGACGAGCCCGAGCGGCAGCGCCAGTGCCAGCGCGGTGGCCAGCGCGGTGAGCGCCACCGTCATCGCCGTGCGCGTGCCGAGAATGACCCGCGAGAACAGGTCGCGGCCCAGCTGATCGGTGCCGAGCAGATGGGTGAGCGAGGGATCGGCCAGGCGATCCTTCACGTTGATCGCGGTGGGGTCATAGGGCGCGATCAACGGCGCCAGCAGCGCGGTGAGCACGATCAGCATCGCGAGAAGGAGGCCGATGGCGCCGAGCGGCGTCGACAGGATGTGTGCAAGGGTTGTGGCGAACCGCGCGAGAGCGCGCGGCTCGTGCGAGCCGGCGGCCTCGGTCGGGGTGTCCGGCGTCGCCGTGTCGGTCAGCATCGCCATGGTCAGATCGCGCTCCGCACGCGCGGGTCGAGCCAGGCGCTGACGACATCGGCGAGGATCATGCAGGTGACGTAGAGCGCCGAGGTCACCAGCACGGTGCCCATGACGAGGGGGAAGTTGCGCGAGATCACCGCGTCATAGGTCATCTTGCCGAGGCCGGGGCGGGTGAACACGATTTCGGCGAAGATCGATCCGGTGAGCAGGCTGCCGAAGCCGATGGCGATCACGGAGAGGATGGCGAGCAGGGCCTGCTTCAGCGCATAGCGATAGATGATGCGGCCTTCGCCCACGCCATAGGCGCGCAGCGTGCGCACGTAATCCTCGCTCATCGCCTCGATCATGGCGGCCCGCACCAGCCGCGAGATATACCCGACCCAGCCGAGCCCGACGGCGAAGGAGGGCAGGATCAGCGCGCGCAGCTGGGCGCCGATATCTCCCGGCTCGCCGGCCCCGATGGCCGGCAGCCAGTTGAGCCAGACCGCGAAGATCAAGAGCGAATAGAGCGCGACGACGAAGGAGGGCACGGCGACGAAGGAGACCGAGACGGCGCCGATCAGCCAGTCACCCCATTTGCCGTGATGCACCACGGCGACGCAGCCGAGCACGAGGCCGAGCGCCAGCGCCCAGACGAAGCTCGCCAGTGCCAGCGCCACTGTGTAGGGCAGCACTTCCAGCACCATGGTCAGCACCGGGCGGCGGCTCCACACGTCCAGTCCCAGGTCGCCCTGCGCGAGGCGCACGAGCAGCAGGCCGAGCTGATCCAGCACCGGCCGGTCGAGCCCCATCATGGCGCGGAAGGCCTCGCGCATTTCCGGCGTGGAGCGCGGGCCGAGCGCCACCACGGTGGGGTCGCCCGGAATCATGTGCATCATCGCGAAGAGCAGCAGCGCCACCAGGAGCAGGATGGCGAGCGCGATTGCGGTTCGGCGAAGGATGAAGCCAGGCATGGACCAGGACCTCCACGGCGGGACGAGGCTGGCCCTTTTCCGGGGCGCAGCGTGTCGGTGGACAGGAAATCCGCAGCCCGCCGCACCGCCCACCGGGGGCTCTTGCGCGGGATACAGGTCACGCGGAAGGCACGTCACGCGATGGGCGCGTTATGCGGCACGGCAGGCAATGCGGGGCGTCACGTCCGGCCGTTGCCGGTCTCGTCCGGCGGGTCGTGGGGGCCCCATTCGTAGACAATCGGCGATGTTTGCGGATACGCCACGAACTGCTCGCGCGCTTTCGCCGGCGGCCGGCCATAGCGCAGCCAGGCGGTGAGGGCGGCGAACAGGACGGCGATGGCGAGCGCGTAGACGAAGAAGATCGCCGAGCCGAAAGCCGGCATCCCCATCGTCACCACGGCCGGCCCGACCATGCCGCCAAAGGCCCAGATGAGCAGCAGGTTCGACGAGAGCGGCACGAATTCGCCGGGCTCGGCGGCGTCGTTGGCATGGGCGACGCCGAGCGGATAGAAGATCTCGGAAATGCCGCCGAAAACCGAAAACAGAATGAGGAACACCCAGATCGGCGTGGTTCCGTCCACCAGCAGGAAGCTCGCGCACAGCAGCGCCAGCGCGATGGCCAGCCACAGCATCATCACGCCGCGATCGGTGCGGTCGGAGAGGTAGCCGAGCGGGAATTGCAGGAACAGCGCACCGAGCTGGGTGGCGGCCATCAGGAGCACGATGGTCTTCTGCGGGAAATTCATGTCCAGCCCGTAAAGCGGGCCGATGGAGGAGAAGGTGGAGGAGATCAGGCCGGTGATCAGGCAGGCCAGCGCGCCGATGGGCGAGACCCTGAAGGTGTGGAACAGCCGGATGCCCATTGGCACGTGCAACTGCGGCTCGCCGACCCAGATCGCCGTCACCGGCACGATGGCCGCGAGGTAGAACGCCGCCGTCAGCATGAGCAGCGGCAGCCCGGCCGGATCGATGTCGGTCGCCAGCAACTGGCCGAGCCCGTAGAACAGCCCGAGCAGCACCACATAGAGCGTGAGCATCCGGCCGCGGCTGCGGTTCGGCACCATGGCATTCATCCAGCTCTCGATGACCACCGACTGGCCGGCATTGGAGAAGCCGACTACCGCCTGTATCGCCATGAAGGCGAGGAGCGGGGGCTGCGTGCCCAGCGAGAGGATGAGCACGGCCGAACTCGCCGACAGCGCGGCATAGGCACGGACTTCGCCGACTGAGCGGATCAGCCGGACCGAGCCGATGCATCCCAGCAGGAAGCCCGCGCCTTCCGCGCCGACCACAAGGCCGACCGCATCCGCGCCATGGCCGTACGCCACCAGCCGAAGAGGCAATATAGTGTGGAAGAGGCCCGAGCCCATGGCGTGAAACGCGCCGCCGGCCAGTGGCGAGGCGATGGAGAAGCGCGACATGCCGGAGGGAGGACCGGCAGGCGGAGGGGGCGGCGGCGTGGCGGCGGGAGCTACGGTCATGGCACTCCCCCTATTCGGCGGCTTCCGCCCGATCGAATGCCGGTTCGCGGTCGGTGATCGGCGTGTCGCGCAGATAATGGGCGCGGCTGCCGCTCCGGCCGAGTTCGCGCGCGGCCAGATGGCCGCTATGCACCGCATGGGCGATGGCACCGGGCGCCAGCGCGTCGCCGATGGTGACCAGACTGCGGATGCCGGCGGCATCGATCTCGCCGCGCCGTGCCGCGATCGCCTCCTCCAGCTCCGTGCGCGGCGCACGCAGGCCGACGATCAGCACCGCGCGGCAGGCCACCTTCGTCTCCTCGCCGGTGAACAGATGCGCCAGCGTCGCGGTGTCGCCGTCAAAGTCCTTCAGCCGGTGCAGCGTCGTCACGGGGACGTTGCGACGGGCCAGCGCCCGGTGCACCAGCGGCAGTTCGTTGGTCATGATGGTCCAGGCCGAGGCCTGCCCGGCGGGGGTAACATAGGCGACTTCGATACCCCGGCTGGCCAGATGCTCGGTCAGCACCCCGCCATAATAGTAATTGTCGAAGTCGAACACGAGCGTCGGCCCTTCCGGCAGCCGGCCGGCGGCGATGTCGTCGGGCGTGAAGACATTTTCATGCTCCAGTTTCCCGACCGGAATCTCCATCGAGGAATAGAGCGAGCGGGTCCAGCGCGCGCCGGTGGCGAGAACGAGGTGGTCGGGCGCGAATTCGATGATGTCGTCGACGCCGAGCCGGCTATCGAGATAGAGCGAGACATTGGGCATGTCATTGAGCCGTCCGAGCCGATAGTCGGCGACACGGTTCCAGGCGGCGAGGCCCGGCAGCGTCTTCTCGAAGGTGAGCCGGCCGCCCCAGCTGGTGCCGGCGTCGACGATCGTCACCTCATGGCCCTGGCGCGCGCTGGTGAGCGCGCATTCCAACCCCGCCGGGCCGCCGCCCACCACCAGCACCTTGCCCGGCCGCGTGGCGGGCGCGACACGCTCGGGGTGCCAGCCGCGGCGCCATTCCTCGCCGGCGGTCGGGTTCTGCGTGCAGCGCACGGGCACGCCGTCATGCCAGCTGGAGATGCAGATGTTGCAGCCGATGCATTCGCGGATCTCCTCGATCCGGCCTTCCCGGATCTTGTTCGGCAGGAACGGGTCGGCGATCGAGGGGCGCGCGCCGCCGATGAAATCGAGCACGCCGCGGCGGATCTGCGACACCATCATGTCCGGCGAGGTGAAGCGTCCGACGCCCACCACCGGCTTGTCGGTCAGCGTCTTCACGAAGTCGATCACCGGCTCGTGGCTGCCTTCGCCGGAAAAACGCGAGGGCGAGCAGTCGGTGGGGCTCGAATCCATCTTCACGTCGAACAGGTCGGCATGGTCGGATAGCTGCGCCACAAGCTCATGCGCCTCGGAGGGGTGGTGCCGGCCCGGCCGGCCGCGCAATTCCTCCAGGCTGACGCGCAGCGCCACGCCGCAATCCTTACCGACAGCGTCGCGCGTGACGTCGAGCATCTCGCGCACGAAGCGCACCCGGTTTTCGATCGGGCCGCCATATTCATCCGTGCGGTGGTTGTATTCCGGCAGCAGGAACTCGTAACCGAGATAGCCCATGCCGGCATAAACATAGACGATGTCGAAGCCGGCGGTGCGGGCCTTGCGCGCGCCCTCGGCCTGCCAGCGCAGCACCTCGCGAATGTCGGCCCTGTCCATGGTCCTGGGGCGCAGGTTGCCCATGAAGCCGACATGCGTCGCCATCCAGGGAATGCCGGAGGGCGAGAGCGGCGGCAGGCGGCTGGAACGGTTCATCACCGAGGCGCCGCCGTGCCAGAGCTCGACGCCGGCCAGCGCGCCGTGGCGGTGCGCGGCCTCGGTGGTCAGCGCGTGGGCATGGATGTCGTTGCGGTCCCACAGCGTGGCGAAAGGCAGCGGCGCGTCGTCGGAACTCTCGTCGATCGAGCAGGCGCCGGTGCACACCACGCCCCAGCCGCCCTCGGCCTTGGTCTCGCGGAAGGCGGCACGCACGCGCGGCAGCGCGTTGGTCATGCCGCTCGCGTGGGGCACCTGGTAGAAGCGGTTCGGCGCCGTCACCGGGCCGATGCGCACCGGTTCAAACAGCACGTCGTAGCGAGAATCCCGCGCCATGGCTCAACCCCGTTCCCCGCCCGCCATCGAGGGCGGGTCATTGGTTGAAAGGATAGGCATGGCGGCATGGCGCGCGCAAGAGAAATTATAAGATCGTATAACAACAAAGAAAGATCACTTATAATCAATGACTTATGGATACTGGTCTGCTTGCGTCCCTCTTGCGCGCCTCGTGCTGCCGGGCCAGAGTGGCCGTCAATGGCATGAGGCGGCGAGGCATGGCGGGCGTGAACGCAGGTGGCGAGAGGAAGGAGCGGGCGCGTTTCCGCCGGCAGGCGCCGGAGGATCGGCGCCGCCAGCTGGGCGAGGCGGCGCTGCGCTGCATCCTCAAGCACGGCAATGCGGGCGTTTCGGTCCGCCAGATCGCCGCCGAGGCGGGCGTGACGCAGGGACTGGTCACGCATCATTTCGGCGAGATCAGCGAACTGGTCGCCTATGCCTTCGACATCATGTCGGGGAGCTTGCTGCAGGCGCTGATGGACGCCGTGGCGGCGGCCGAGCCCACCCCGCAGAAGCGGCTCGATGCCTTCATCGAGGCGTCGTTCTCGCCCGTGCTGTTCGACCGCGACGTGCTGGGCGTGTGGGTGGTGTTCTGGGGGCTGGTGCTGCACTCGCCGCGCATGAGCGCCTCCCAGCAGGGCGAGTATTCGGATTATGTCGCGGCGGTCGAGCGCCTGCTCGGCGACCTCGCCGCCAGCGAGGAGTTCGCCATCGGCAATGTGCGCCTCGCCGCCATCGCCTTCACCGCGCTGCTCGACGGGCTGTGGCTCGCCTGGTGCCTGAACCCCTCTTCCTTCCGGCCGGAGGAGGGTGTGCAGCTGTGCCGCAACTGGGTGAAGGGCCTGCGCCTCGGTGCGCATGGTTGAGGCAGGATGGCTGAGGCGAAGATAGCTGAGGCGAGGGATGCCGCTCCCGCGATCGGCATCCCTCGCCGCCGGCGGATTGTTCGCTCAGGCTCTTTTGGCCTCGCGAAGCCGGCTGCGCGCCGCCACGGCGACCATGCGGCGGCACGCTTCCTCGATCTTGTCGTCCGGCACGGTGAGGCTGATGCGCACGAAATTGCCGGCCCCGGCGCCGAAGGCGTGGCCGGGCATGACGGCGACCTGCTCCTCATTGAGCAGGGTCCAGGCGAAGGCCTCCCCGCTCATGCCGGTGCCGCTCACATCCACCAGGATGAACATCCCCGCTTCCGGCGGCATGGGCTCCAGCCCCGGCGCGCCGGCGAGGCTGGCGGTGATCAGGTCGGCGCGCCGCTTGTAGGCGCTGCGCATCTGCGCCGAAGTGTCGAGCGAAGTGTCGAGCGCATAGGCGGTCATGTCGGCGATGAAGGGCTGGCCACCGAACAGCATCGTCTCGGACACCGCGAGCAGGCGGCTGGCGAATTCCGCCGGGCCGATGGCCCAGCCGCTGCGAAAGCCGGGGGCGGCATGCGACTTGGAGATGGACGAGCACACGATGGTGCGTTCGGCCAGCGCGGGATCGTCGAAGGGCGAGGCGAAGGCGCCGTCGAAGATCAGTTCCTCATAGACCTCGTCGCTGACGATCCACAGGTCGTGCCGGCGGCAGACCTCGCCGATGGCGGCGATCTCCTGCGCCGTCAGCACGGCCCCGGTCGGGTTGTGCGGCGTGTTGAGCAGCAGCACGCGGCATTGTGGCGTGATTGCCCGTTCCAGATCGGCCGCCTGCAGGTGGAAGCCGTGTTCCGGGCGTAGCGGCACGGTGACATAATCGGCGCCGGTGGCGCGGATCACGCCTTCATAGGTGGCGTAGAGCGGATCGCCGACCAGCACGGCGTCGCCGGTCTCGACAAGGCCGAGCATGACGGCGAAGAGCGCGGTCTGCGTGCCGGGAAAGCACAGCACGTTGTCGCCGGTCACGCCGGGACGGCGGCGCGCATATTTGCGCACCAGCGCGTCGATCACCGTCTGTTCGCCGCGCCCGTTGGAGTAGCGGTGGCGCCCGGCATTCATGGAGCGGATGGCTTCCGTGATCAGCGCCGCGTGCGGCGGCAGGTCCGGCTCGCCGATGGTCAGCTCGATGATCGGCTCGCCGAGTTCCCGGCGGCGGCGGGCCTCCATGTGAACGGCCCATTTCTCGGAGCCGAGGCTGGCGAGCCTGTCCGTGATGGATGCGTAATGCATCGTGTCTACTCCCCGTCCTGCTCTATCGCGCTCGGCGCGCCGATCGGGTGGCCGATCAGCGCTTCGATCGAGGAAAAGGCGATCGCGATGAGCTCGCTCTCCTCGAAAAGTTCGCCCGCCAGGCATCCCTCCAGCCACAGGCCGTCGAGCAGCCCGCTGATCGCGATGGCCAGCGCGCGCTGGCGTGCGGGGTCGGGGGCCTCGCCCCGGGCGGCGAGAAAGTCGCCCAGCAGGCCCTCCAGCGACAGGCGGAAGCTGAGATAGCCTTCCTGGTGGATGGCGGCCAGCGCGGGATCGACGCCGACCCGGCTGATGAAGGACGCCCATAGCGAGAGGCTGCGGCTGTTGGCGACCGGCTCGGTGAGATTGATGAGGATAAAGGCGCGCAGGCGCTCCTCGGGCGTGCCGCTGACCAGCTTGGCACGCTCGGTCAGCCGCGCGATCACCACCTTGTAGGCTTCCTGGAGGATCATCTCCTTGGAATCGAAATAGTGGCGGATCAGCCCCGCCGTCACGCCGGCCTTGATGGCGATCTGGCGGACGGTGGCGCCCGGCAGGCCGGCCTCGGAGATGCAGTCCAGCGTCGCCTCGATCAGGTCGTGTCGACGCTCGGCCTCGGTGCAGCGATGAAAATTGCGCCGGCTCATGTCGCGCGCCACGCGACGGATCGGGGCAGGCCGCGGGAAGCGGATGTGGCGTTGCAGGCGCCGGGCGTGCCGACCCTGTCCCATCCGCGAACCCGTTGCGTCCGGCATCGGGGCCGTGGCGCCATCTCCCGGGCTTCGCGCGCGGACATAAGCTGCCTCCACCGTCGCCTCGCCGGTTGCCAGCGCTGCGCGGCAATACGTCGAGCGATTGTTATACAGATGGATAACAGCTGCATAAAGGCGGCGTCAATATGCCATAAAGAGCACTCCCCGCCGGCCTCCGTCGAGAACTGTCCCCGCCCGCGCCCCGGCCGGTTCCGCGCGTCGGCCATGCCGCTCGCGCATCGCGGATTTCCTTATGGCGCGGGCGACCGGTTCCGTCGCGCAGAGCCGCATATCGCGCCCATGACGCAGAGTTATTCTATATCTTGATACCGCTATCGAGCAAATCGCTTCGTTGTACGGCAGCGGGATACTTGCGAGAAAAGAGTGAAGACTCGCGATAACTCAATACGGCAACCCTGTGTTGCGATTCTGCACTAGTCGTGTCGTGGTTTGATCGATATTCATGGAGGCAGTCCAGAGGCGGGGGAATGTCATGAACAAGCTGAGCTGTGCCGTGCTCGTTGCGGGAAGCATGATGATGGCCGGGAGCGTCCAGGCCGCCGACATGCCCATGCCGGTAAAGGCCGAGCCCGTTATCGTCATTCCGAGTTTCAGCTGGACCGGCTTCTATGTCGGCGGCAATCTGGGTTATGCTTGGGGCGACATGGACTATTCTTACAGCGTGTCGGCAATGTCGCTTTACTATGGCGACTCGGCCTCGCTCAGTCCCGATGGCATCACCGGTGGCGCCCAGATTGGCTATAACTATCAGTTCGACAATAATTGGGTGATCGGCGCCGAGGCCGACTTCCAGTGGGCCGACCTTAGCGACAGCGCCGGCGGCAGCAACCTGTTCTACGGCCCGCTCAGCTCTCTGGTGGCCATTGGCGGCACGCAATACAGCATCGGCAGCAAGGTCGAGTGGTTCGGAACGGTGCGCGCGCGTCTGGGCTATGCCTGGGATCGCCTGTTGGTCTACGGCACGGGCGGCGTCGCCTATGGCTCGGTCAACACGGATGTCGCGGTGTCCGGCTCGCTCACGGGCTACACCATGGCAACCACGCAGGGCACCTCGCAGACGCAGTGGGGCTGGACCGTGGGCGGTGGCGCCGAGTACGCATTGACTGATAACTGGACCCTTCGCGCGGAATATCTCTATGTCGATCTCGGCAGCCAGGTCGTCTACAGCGTCACCGACCCGGTCATAGTCGGCGGCGTCACGCTGGACACCGCGTTCAGCGTTGTCCGGGCCGGCGTGAACTACAAGTTCTGAAAACAGGTCCGGCACCCGGCCTTCGGCGTCGATCGCAGGGGGTAGGCAGAGCGATCATCCACATCCGTTTGTGAAGAAGGGCCGCTCCATGGAGCGGCCCTTCTGTTTGGCTGGGGCAAGTGTCTGTCTCCGGGAGCCCGTCGGGAAACTCTTTCGCCAGCGTCATCCTGAAATGGCCGCAGGCCATGCGCGGGATCGCAACGGTATCCCGGGGTCTGGCCATTCTCTGCCTCCGGCGCGATCGGGATGGCGGTCTTCCCGCGCGTTCCAGGTCAGGCTCCGACGCGCTTTTCGTTGCGCGACAGGCAATCGGCTCGGCTTTGCTTGCAACTCTATCGGCCGGGGAGGGCGGCCGCGTGCCTGTGGGGCATTGCGCCCGACCGTGACCCGACAGCCGGTCTCCCGACAGCGGGTCTCCCGTCGGAACGTCTCTTCTCGGAACGTCTCGCGCCGAATGCCACGGCTTCGACGCCGCCCGCTACGGCGCGCCCGGATCGGACAGTCCCGCGAGATAGGTCGCCACCTCGTCGGCCGGCATGGGTGCGGCGAAGAGGTAACCCTGTCCGAGCTGGCAGCCGAGCGCGCGCAGGCGGCGGTGCTCCTCCTCGGTTTCCACCCCTTCGGCGAGTGTCGCGATCCCTAGCCCCAGGCCGATCTGCACGATGGCGCGGACGATCTTCATCTGCTTGTCGCTGGTGAGGAAGTTGGCGATGAACTGGCGGTCGATCTTGAGCTTGTCGACGGGGAAATTGGCGAGTTGCGACAGGCTGGAATAGCCGGTGCCAAAATCGTCGATGGCAATGCGCACGCCCGCTTCACGAAGCCGGCCGATAATGTCCAGCGCCCGTTCCAGATCGGCCGCGAACCCCGATTCGGTGATTTCCACCGATAGCCGATGCGCGGGAAAGCCGGTCTCGGCGAGCACGGCAAGAATACGTTCCGGCAGCAGGATGTCGACCAGTTGCAGCGGCGAAATGTTGAAGGCGAGGATCAGGCCGCTCGGCCAGGCCAGCGCGGTCTTGCAGGCTCGGCGCAGTAGGTGCGTCGAGAGATCGCTGATCAGGCCGGCTTCCTCGGCGATCGGGATGAACACATCCGGCGGCACGCTGGAGCCATCCTCCAGCCTCCAGCGCGCCAGCGCCTCGAAGCCGTGAATGCCGCCATCGGTGAGGCGCACCAGCGGTTGGAAGTGCACGTCGATCCGGTCGGCGGCCACGGCCTCGCGGAGGCAGCTTTCGGTCGCCAGCCGGGCCGCAAGTGCCCGCCGCAGTTCGGGCGTGTAGGCGCAGCAACTGGCAGGGCCGTTGCGCTTGGCCTCGTGCATGGCAAGGTCCGCGCTGGTGACGGCATCCTTGATGTCCCCGGTGGCCGTCAGCGTGGTGAAGCCGATGCAGGCGGTCACGTGCAGCGTCATGCCGTTGAAAGAGACAGGCCGGTCGATCGTCTCGCGGATCGTCTCGGCGAAGGTTTGCGCTTCCTCAGGCCGGTCGAGCGGGAGGGAGAGGAGGAATTCGTCGCCGCCCATTCGGGCGATGACAGCCAGTGGGAGCACCGCGCTCAGGCGTTCGGCGATGGTCTGCAGCGTCGCGTCGCCGCCGCGATGCCCGGCGACGTCGTTCACCCGCTTGAAATTGTCGAGGTCGATAAGGAACACCGAACTCAATCGACGCGACCGGCAGAGCGTGGGCAGACGCTGCTCGACGAAGTGGCGGTTGGGCAGATTGGTCAGGAGATCATGGAAGGCGAGATACTCCGCCTTGGCCTCGGCCGCGCCGCGCCGTGCGACCTCTGCGTGCAGATCCTTG
The DNA here is from genome assembly GCF_014195655.1 of Ancylobacter tetraedralis. Lineage (GTDB taxonomy): Bacteria > Pseudomonadota > Alphaproteobacteria > Rhizobiales > Xanthobacteraceae > Ancylobacter > Ancylobacter tetraedralis. The sequence goes on along the minus strand of NZ_JACICD010000005.1, from coordinate 23,690 downwards.
AGGCGCATCACGCCATAGCCGAAGCCACACAGCGCCGAGATCTGGATGGCCAGGATCAGCTCGTCGGCCTGCCAGCCTTCGCTGCGCTCGAAAGCCGCATGCAGCGCTTCATGAAGATCGAAATAGAGCCCCAGACCATAGGCGCAAACTCCGATGACGCCGAGAACAAGGATGTCTCGGACAGCTGGCTTCATGTCGGCCAACCTGAAACCCGCGCCGCAACGCGATGTTCGACGGTATCCAGAAGCATTCGGCCGTAACTCATGCGTCTCAAGGGTCGAAATGATTTCTCGTCATTTTCTCGCACAATTCGTTCATTTCCGAAATACGTGCCGGTGAGGATGGTCGCGGCGGGGCGCGCACGGATCCATCGACAGGTAACAAGATGGTGATGGGGTTTCGGCAAGGTGCCGGCGTGGAGCCGGGACGCCACGATCACACGCGCACGCGACGCCCGCCGCAGCCGCCCAAGCGCGCGCCTTCGGTCGGCGGCGACGGGCCGGCTCGGTTTCTCCGGGCCCTGGGTTTCTCCGGGCCAAGGCGTGCGTTTCAGATACGGCGCGCGGCCAATCGAGCGTGCGGCGTGGGACTGTGCCCGCCGATCAGCCCGCGGTGCCGTTCTCGACGAGAATTCCGTTCGATTGCGCCCACCAGCGGAACGCATTGCCGGCCTCGATGACGTCTTCCCTTTCGCGCGCAACCTCAAGGCGACGGATCAGCCCCTCATAATCGCCCTTCGGCAGCGTGTGGGTCAGCGCGAAGGCGAGAGCCTCGTCGAGCGAGCCGACATAGGCCACGCCATCTTCCGTGCGCAGGCGCAGCGGGGGAATGAGCGCGGGCGGAGTGAAAGCGGGCGGCGACGCATGGGACATGCCGGTTCAATGCTCCAGCCGCCCGCAAGTTCCCACGGATGACGTTTCCGCAAGGCGTGGCCGCCGGGCGCCCGGCGGAGCTAGGGCGGTCCTCGGCGGAGCCCGACGCTTGCGAGGGCAGGCGTACAGCCTTGCCGGGGACTGGCGCAGCGGTCTGGGGAACTTTGGACGCGAGGGCGGCGTTATGACTTCAGTTCAACTTAAACGGGAGACGGAAATGTTATCGAAAACTTTCGGTGTCACCGCGACCGTCGCGATTGCCGCGTCCTTCGTCGTGGCGGCCGCCCTGCCGGCGCACGCCACGTCCACCTCGACCCGGCCGCTGCCGACGATCGGCAGCGAAGAGCAGAAAGACGTGCTGGGCCGCGAGAAGGTGCGTCGCCAGCAGGTGCGCGACAACCGCCGCAACGGCCTGTTCGAGCCGATCTTCGCGCCGCTTTTCCAAGGCTATAACTCGCCCGGCCAGAAGGTGAAGCGCACCTTCGACTGACGCGGGGGAGCCATACCGAGCAGAGCTTCGTTTCGCCATGTCGAAACGTGAGAGTGCCTCAGGTGCAGCCGGTCCCCGCCGGCAGCACCTCCGGCGCTCCCCAGTCGTTTGAAGGCAGGTTCGCGAAGGGTGGCGCGAAAAACTGACGTATGACGGTAAATTTGGCCGGGATCGTTGCGTTCACGCTGTCATAGTCCAGTATCCAGAAGAAATTATAGTTGTCGTTCGGCCAGGTCTCGGGAACGCCGCCCGGCACGCCCTTCACCTTGTCGAGGTTCAGCAGCTGGCGCAGCGTCACCTGCTGGCCGGCGAATTCCTTTTCCAGCGCCGCGCTGGCAATGTGGAAATGCTCCCACACCATGACCACCGTCTGTCCATGCCAGCGCGGGTTCTCCATGAGGTCGCGCACCACCTTGCGGTTCTGCACATTGATCAGTCCGTTGAAGTAGGGCGTGTTGCGAATGGGCATGAGCATCAGGGAATTGGTGGCGATCGCCATGTCCCACGCCGCCGCGACCGGGCGGGCGGTTTCCAGCGTGTGCAGCGTGATGGCGAGGATGGCGGCGGGCTTCACGCCCTTCAGCAGGCTCATGTCGCTGGTGGGGCTGAGATATTGCGCCGCCAGCGCTCGCGCGCGCTCCTTGCCGATGCTGCACAGGGTGAGCGGCGCCTGCTTCTCGCCGTGGCGAACGATGATGATGCGCTGAGGCGCCGCCTGCGCGCTGCCAAGCGCAGTGACGATTGCAACGACGATTGCAACGAAGATTCCAGCCAGCTTCGGCGCCATGTGTGCCCCCAATGCCCTGTCCCGGGCGACAGCATGCAGATACCCGTGGGTGCCGGCAAGCGCGGCGAGGCGTGGGACGGCGGCGGGACGGCGATAATGAATGACGCCCGCGTGGTTGATAGCGCGCCGGTACACACGATATTCAGGACAAGAGGAACGTTTCCCCGCCGGAGTGATCATGCTGCGCCGTTTCGATCTGAACGCCTTCGCCACCCGCTCGCCTGATTCCGCAGCCGCCACCGCTCTCGGCAAGCTGCCCCAGTGGGACCTCAGCGATCTCTATCCCGGGCTCGATTCGCCCGAACTTTCCGCCGATCTCGAACGCGCAGCCGCGGAGACCGCGGCTTTCGAGGAAGCCTACAAGGGCAAGCTTGCCGGCATTCTCGAGGCTGCCGACGCGGGAGGCCAGTTCGCGGATATCGTCGCGCGCTACGAGGCGATCGAGGATCGGCTGGGCCGGCTCTATTCCTATGCGGGCCTGGTCTATTCCGGAGATACCACCGATCCGGTGCGCGCCAAATTCTACGGCGACGTGCAGGAGAAGCTGACCGACGCCTCCACCCACCTGCTGTTCTTCTCGCTCGAACTGAACCGGCTCGACGACGCCGGAATGGAAGCGGCGCTGGGTGACCCCGCCTTCGGCCGGTACCGGCCGTGGATCGAGGATGTGCGGGCCGAGAAGCCCTATCAGCTCGACGACCGCATCGAGCAGCTGTTCCACGAGAAGGGCGTCACCGCGCGGGGGGCGTGGAATCGCCTGTTCGACGAGACCATTGCCGGCCTGCGCTTCGAGGTCGAGGGCGAGAAGCTGCCGCTGGAGCAGACGCTGAACTTCCTCGCGGAATCGCAGGAGGAGAAGCGCCGGGCGGGCGCGGAGGCGCTTGCCAAGGTGTTCAACGAGAACGCCAGGCTGTTCACGCTCGTCACCAACACGCTGGCCAAGGACAAGGAAATTTCCGACCGCTGGCGCGGCTTCCAGGACATTGCCGATTCCCGCCACCTCGCCAATCGCGTCGAGCGGTCGGTGGTGGATGCGCTGGTGTCCTCGGTGCACGAGGCCTATCCGCGGCTCGCGCACCGCTATTACAAGCTGAAGGCCAAGTGGTTCGGCAAGGACAAGCTGGAATACTGGGACCGCAACGCGCCGCTGCCGGAGGTCGAGACCCGCACGATCGGCTGGGACGAGGCGCGCGACACGGTGCTGGGCGCCTATTCGTCCTTCTCCCCGCGCATGGCGACCATTGCCGGCGATTTCTTCGACAAGAGCTGGATCGATGCCGGCGTGCGCCCCGGCAAGGCGTCGGGCGCCTTCGCGCACCCCACCGTGCCCTCGGCGCATCCCTATGTGCTGCTCAATTACATGGGCAAGCCGCGCGACGTGATGACGCTCGCCCATGAACTGGGCCACGGCGTGCATCAGGTGCTCGCCGCCCCGAATGGCGCGCTGATGGCGCCGACCCCGCTCACCCTGGCGGAGACGGCCTCGGTGTTCGGCGAGATGCTCACCTTCCAGCGCCTGCTGGCGGCCGCGCCCGATGCCAAGGCGCGCAAGGCGATGCTCGCCTCGAAGGTGGAGGACATGATCAACACGGTCGTGCGGCAGATCGCCTTCTACACCTTCGAGCGCCGCATCCACACCGAACGCCGCAATGGCGAGCTGACCGCCGAGCGCATCAGCCAGATCTGGCTGGAAGTTCAGGGCGAGAGCCTTGGCGAGGCCATTCATCTCGGCCCCGGCTATGAGAATTACTGGGTCTATATCGGCCACTTCATCCATTCGCCATTCTATGTCTATGCCTACGCGTTCGGCGACTGCCTGGTGAACTCGCTCTATGCGGTCTACGAGAATGCCAATGAAGGCTTCGCCGAGCGCTACCTCGCCATGCTGGCGGCGGGCGGCACCAAGCATCATTCGGAGTTGCTCAAGCCGTTCGGGCTCGATGCGCGCGATCCGGCCTTCTGGCAGACGGGCCTCGGCCTGATCGAGCGGATGATCGCCGAGCTGGAGGCGATGGAGGATTAGGCGCCGGAAGGGTAGGCGTCGGCGCGCCCTCCTCCCCATTCGTCATCCCGGACGGCCACAGGCCGATCCGGGATCGCGGGGGCGCGCTCGGCTCTCCACGGCGCGGTGCCGCTTGTCCGAGAAACGGACGAGCGGCCTACCGGCAGCCGTTGCCGGAAGAATCCGGCCTATCCCCGGCGCCCATGGCTGCCGGGCAGCCGCACGCCGGGTGCGGGGCGCTCCAGCAGCACCTCGCGGCGGAAGCGCACGAGGCGGGCCGGGCGCCCGCCGGTCTCGCTGGTGGTCTCGCCGGTTTCCTCGACGAGGCGCTGCTGCTCCACCAGCCGGCGGAAATTCTGCTTGTGCAGGCGGCCGCCCGACAGCGCCTCCACGGTGCGCTGCAATTGCAGCAGGGTGAAGCTGGGCGGCATCAACTCGAATACCACCGGCCGATACTTGATCTTGCCGCGCAATCGGGCAATGGCGAGCGCCAGCATGCGCCGGTGATCCTCGCGCATTTCGATGCCGGACGGCGTGCCGGCGGTGCGGGCTGCGCCACGCTCGCGCAGGGCCTCGGCCACCAGCCCCGCCTCATAGAGCAGTTCGTAGCGCTCCAGCACGCGCTCCTCGTTCCAGCCGGTCTCATTCCAGCCCGCTTCCTGCCCGCCCGCCGCGCTGCCGAAGCACAGCCTCACGCGCTGGGCGCGCGTTTCCGCCATGCGCGGATTGACAGCGGCGGCGGCCCAGGCGCGCAGGCCCGGCTCCAGCCGGTCGAGCACGGCGGGGCGACCCTCGCGCCAGTCTTCCCAGGGAAAATAGCGGTACCAGCTCTGCCAGGCGGCGTCGGCGTCGCCCGCCGGCCGCGCCTCGCGCACCAAAGCGAGATAGGCGAGCGAGAGGGCGCGCGCGCCATCCTCGCCCCGGTCGCGATCGCCGAACGTGTAGAGCTGCTCGACATAGCCGAGTTCCTGCAGCGTCTGCCGTTCCACCCAGGAGCGCAGCCCCATTTCCAGCGTGCGGTGGCCGCGCTCCAGCGGGCCGGAGGGCAGCCCCTCGCGGCCATTGGCGTGGCGGATGGCCAGCACCTTCGGATCATCCCCCGTCACCGCGACGATGACGGCGGACAGGCCGATGGCGAGGCCGGGCTCGGAACTGTGCGATGCGTCGGGTCCGGGGGACGGGGTCATCGGGCTCCACGGCGCGGGGACTTCCTGCGGCGCACTTGATAGCATGCTTGCGCGGCGCGCGCGGCAATGGCACTGCGCAGGATGTGTGAAAGGGAGGTCGGATGATGAGCAGCGTGGTTCTTCCCGGCGGGACGCGCGTTCCCGCGCTCGGCATAGGCACCTGGATGATGGGCGAGCGCGCCGGCGCGCGGAAGGCGGAGACCGAATCGGTCCGCCTCGGCATCGAGCTGGGCCTGACCCTCGTCGACACCGCCGAAATGTATGGCGAGGGCGCCTGCGAGAGCTTTCTCGGCGAGGCGCTGGCCGGCCTGCGCGACAAGGTGTTCCTCGTCAGCAAGGTCTATCCGCACAATGCCAGCCGCGCGGGCGTCGTGGCCGCCTGCGAGCGTAGCCTGAAGCGGCTGAAGACCGACCATCTGGATCTTTATCTGCTGCACTGGCGGGGCGGCGTGCCGCTGGCCGAGACCCTTGCCGGATTCGAGCAGCTCAGGAGACAGGGCAAGATCGGCCATTGGGGCGTGTCGAATTTCGACACCGACGACATGGTCGAGTTGTCCGAGACCCCGGGCGGGGAGGGCTGCGCCACCAACCAGGTGCTCTACAACCTCACCCGGCGCGGGCCGGAATTCGATCTGCTGCCGTGGCTGGGGCAGCACGACATGCCGCTCATGGCCTATAGCCCGATCGAGCAGGGCCGCATCAAGACGCGCGGCGTACTGGGCGATATTGCCGCCAAGCACGGCGCCAAGCCGTTCCAGATCGCGCTGGCCTGGGTGCTGCGCAAGCCCGGCAACATCGCCATCCCGAAAGCGTCCGATCCAGAGCATATGCGCGAGAACGCGCGCGCCCGGGATATCCGCCTCGATGCCGACGATCTCGCCGCGCTTGACGCCGCCTTTCCGCCGCCAAGCCGCAAGCGCGCGCTGGAAATGCTGTGAGAAGGACGCTCTGCGGCCCGCCTATGGGGCCGTGCATCTCGCGGGGCGGCGCGCGGTGCCGCTGACGAGATAACCGGCCACCGCCGCGACGACCAGCGCGCCGCCGAGGAGCACGGGCGGCGTGACCGTCTCCCCGAAGGCCAGCCATACCCAGAGCGGCGCCAGCACGACGTCCAGCAGCATCAGCAGCCCGGTTTCGCCCGAGCCTATATGCCGTCCGCCGACCAGTGCGAGCACCGTGGCAAGGCCCGAGGTCAGCACGCCCAGAAGGGCGCAGACCAGCAGGGAATCGAGCGAGGGCAGGCTCAGGGGCACGAGGGGCAGGACGAGGATCATCGCGCCGAGCGACGACAGCAGGCTGACCAGCGTCAGGTCGAGCGCGGCGTGCTTCTTGGCCTGCACCAGCAGCCCGGCCCAACTCGCCGTCATCACGAACGAAACGACGATGCCCGCGATGTCGCCGGCCGAGATCGCCGCGCCCGCCGTGATGACGATGCCGATCGCCGCCAGCGCGGCCGCCGCGGCGAAACGCCGGCTCAGTGGCTCGCCCAGCGCGAGGAAGCCCATGGCGGCGGTGACGAAGGGCAGGGAGGCATAGACGGTCATCACCGTCGCCACCGAGGTGAGCTTGAGGGCGGCGATATAGGCGATGTTGCCGCCCACCGCGAGAGCGACGGTGACGAGGCCGGCCTTCGAACAGACCCTGCGCAGGGCACCCACCCTGTCGCGGCCCCAGACCCGCCAGATCAGCCCGAGGGCCAGCGCGCCGAAAAGCGAGCGCCAGAGCACGATGGACCCGGAATCGAGGCCCGCCATGCGCACCAGCAGGCCCACCAGGCTGAACAGCAGCGTGGCGAGGAGCACGGTGGCGAGCCCTAAGGAGCGCGCATGAACGGTGGACATGGCTGCCTCGCTGTGTTCGGATCCATCGATGATTAGATCATAGTAGACCGGTCGTCTAGTTATGGAAGCCAAAATCCCCACGCGCGACAGGATTGTCGCGGCGGGCCGCAAGGCGATGCTGGAGCAGGGCTATGAGGGCACCGGCATCGGCCCGCTTTTGGCCTCGGTCGCCGTGCCGAAGGGCTCCTTCTACCATTTCTTCGCGAGCAAGGAGGCGTTCGCCGGCGCGGTTCTCGCCGCCTATGCCGACCATTATCGGCAGATCCGGCAGGCACTGTTCGCGGATGCGGGCTTGAGCCCGATGATCCGGCTGGAGCGCCATCTTGAGCATCTCGAACGGGAGACCATGTCGGAAGAGGGCGTGGCGGGGTGTCTCTATGGCGTGCTGGCGCTGGCCGCGCCGGGGCTTGGCGCGGAACTGCGCGGCCAGCTGGGCGAGGTGTTTGCCGCATGGGAGGGCGATCTCGCCGCCGTCATCGCCGAGGCCCAGCAGGCCGGCGAGGCCGATGGCGCGCTCGACCCGCGGGAGGCGGCCGCTTATGTGATCGACGCCTATGAGGGCGCGGTCATCCGGGCCCGCGCCGGCGATGCGCCGGCGGCCTTCGCACGCTTCCGCCGGTTCACGCTGGCGACCCTGCGGGGCGGGGCGGCACGCGCCGATGCGGTCGGGTGAGCGGGGAACCTGACCATCGCCGTATCGACAGGACGGCATTCCGGCGCCAATAAGCAGCGGTACGGCGACGCATCGCCGCCCGACCGTTTCACCGTCATCTGCCGCCGGACCCCGCCTGTGCCGAACGCTTCGTCCATCCTGCTCGACAACGTCACCCTCGTTCGCGGCGGACGGCGGGTGCTCGACGGGCTGTCGCTCGCGCTGTGCGAACGCCGGATCGGCCTGATCGGCACCAACGGCTCGGGCAAGTCCTCGCTGGTGCGGCTGCTGAACGGGCTTCTGGCGACCGACGAGGGTCGCGTGGTCGTGCATGGGATCGATGCGAGCGAGGCGGGCGAGCAGTTGCCGCGCACGGTCGGCTTCATCTTCCAGAACCCCGATCACCAGATCATCTTTCCCACCGTCGCCGAGGAAATCGCCTTCAGCCTGGAGCAGGCCGGCCACCCCCGCCGAGAGGCCCGGCGCGAGGCGGTGCCGGCACTCGCCCGCTTTGGCCGCGCGCACTGGGCGGAGCGGCCGGTGCATGCGCTCTCGGAAGGCGAGAAGCAGTTCCTCTGCATCATCGCCGTGCTGGTCATGGAGCCCGCGGTTCTGGTGTTCGACGAGCCCTTTTCCAGCCTCGACCTGCCCACCCGCCGCCGGCTGGAGGCGCTGATCGCGACGCTGCCGCAGCAGGTGCTGCTGATCGCCCATGAACTCGACGCCTTCGCCACCTATGAGCGCGTGGTCTGGCTGCACGAGGGGCGGGTGCGCGGCGACGGTCCGCCGGCCGAGGTGATCGCCGCCTATCGCGCCTTCGCGGAGACGCTGGCATGATCTCGCTCTATCTGCCCGAGCGCACGTGGCTGCACGGCCTCCCGGCGGGCGGCAAGCTGCTGGCGCTGGCGCTGCTCAGCCTCGCGGCGGGGCCGTTCGATTCGCTGCCCGTGATGGCGGGTCTGCTGGCCGTCACGCTGGCGCTCTATGTCGCGCTCGGGCGTGCCGCGCTGCGGCAGGTCGCGCTGGTGCGGCCGATGTGGCCGATCTTCGCCATCCTGCTCGCCTTCCATGCGTGGAACGGCGACATCGTCTTCGGCCTCGCGGTGCTGGCGCGGCTGCTCGCGATGGTGCTGCTCGCCAATGCGGTGACGATGACCACCCGCATGGACGACATGATGGATGCGGTGGAGCCGATCCTGAGCCCGCTGCGCCTTGTCGGCGTGTCGCCGCGCGCGGTGGCGCTGGCGGTGGCGATGATGATCCGCTTCGTGCCGCTGCTGTTCGCGCTGTGGGAGGCGCTGGGCGAAAGCTACCGTGCGCGCGCCGGCCGGCGCGGCGGCTGGCGCCTGCTGGCGCCTTTCTGTATCCAGACGCTGAGATTGTCGCATCATACCGCCGAGGCGCTGGCCGCGCGGGGCGGCGCACCCGGAGGAACCCGCCGATGAAGGACCGCTCGCTTGTGCAGGTCGCCCTCTATGCCGCCATTTTCGCGGTGCTCGGGCTGTTGCCGCGATTCGACATTCCTTTCGCGGCCGGCGTGCCCATCACCGCCCAGAGCATGGGGGCGATGCTGGCGGGGGTCATGCTCGGCGCCTGGCGCGGCGCGCTGGCCATGGTGCTGATGCTGTTCGTGGTCGCGCTCGGCGCGCCGATCCTGGCCGGCGGGCGCGGCGGGCTGGGCGTGTTCTTCGGGCCGTCGGTCGGCTTCCTGTTCGGCTTCATCGCGGCGGCCTTTGTCGCGGGCTGGATCATGCAGGTTTTGCGCAAGGCGCCGGTGTTTCCGGCGGCGCTGGTGGCCGCGGCGGTCGGCGGGATCCTCGTCATGTATGCTTTCGGCATTGCCGGCATGGCGTTGAAGACCCAGCTGTCGCTGCTCGACGCCACCAAGGCCTGCCTCATCTTCATTCCCGGCGATGCCATCAAGGCGGTGCTCACCGCGTTGATCGCGCAGACGGTGGCGCGCGGCCTGCCCGAGGCGCTGCTCTCGCGCGCCCGCTGACGCCGTGGCGCGCCGCATCGGCGACCGGCTCGACACGCTCGCGCAGGAAGACCCGACCCGCCCGGCGCTCATCTGCGGCGAGGAGATGGTCACCCGTGCCGCCTTCTCCGCGCATGTGGCGCGCTGGCGCGGCCGGATCGCCAGCCGTGTGGCGCCGGGAGAGGATGTCGCGCTCGGCATGGGCAATTCGCCCGATCTGGTCGCCGCCTTCTTTGCCTGCGCGACCGGCGGGCGGGCCGCGCTGGTCTATGATCCGTCCTGGCCCGCCACCTATCGCGCGAGCATCGATGGCGCGCTCGGCTCTCCGCTCGCGCTGGCCGAGGGCGATGCCGCGGATGCTGTGCCCGAGCCGGTGGCCGAGGTATCGCCGGACCAGCCCTTCTATGTCGGCTTCACCTCGGGCTCCACCGGTGTGCCGAAGGGCTACCGGCGATCGCACCGTTCCTGGATCGACAGCTTCGCGGTGAGCGAGGAGGTGTTCGGCCTCTCCGGCGGGGACGTGATCCTGGCGCCCGGCGGGCTGTCCGCCTCGCTGCACCTCTATGGCGTGGTGCATGCGCTGCATATCGGTGCGACTGCCGTGATGCTGCGGCAGTTTCTCCCGCTCCGGGCGCTCGAGCTCATCGCCCGGCATGAGGTTACCGCGCTCTATGCCACGCCGACGCAGCTGCAGATGCTCACCAAGGTGGCGGCGGCCGAGGGACTGACCTGCCCCACGGTGCGCCGCATCCTGATCAGCGGTGCCAAATGGCGGCCGGAGACGCGCGCGGCGGTGGCGGCGGTGTTTCCGCACGCCGGCATCGCCGAGTTCTACGGCGCCTCCGAAATGAGTTTCATCACGCTGGTTCGCCCCGGCGAGACCCCCCCGCCCGGCTCGGTGGGGCGGGCGGCACCCGGGGTCGTCATCGCCATTCGCGACGGCGCGGGCAGGGACCTGCCGGCCGGGGAGACGGGGGCGATCTGGGTGGCGAGCATGATGCTGTTCGACGCCTATGCCTGCGGGGGCGGGGCGGAGACACGACGCGAGGGCGAGTTCCTCACCATCGGCGATCACGGCCGGCTCGACGCGGCGGGCTATCTCACCCTGGCGGGCCGCGAGCGGCGCATGCTGGTGACGGCCGGCATGAACGTCTATCCCGAGGAGGTCGAGGCCGTGCTGGCGCTCGCGCCCGGCATCGAGGAGGCCGTCGTGCTGGGCCTGCCGGACCCGCTGCGCGGGGTCGAGCTGGTCGCGGTGCTGCGCGGTCCGGGCGCGACAGGAGAGGCGGTGCTGCGGGCCCATGCGCGCCGCCACCTGCCGGCGGCGAAGCTGCCGCGCCGCTTTCTCGCGCTGGAGGACTGGCCGCGCACCTCCGGCGGCAAGGTCGATCTGCCGGCGCTGCAACGCCGTGTGGAGGCCCTGCTGGCGCCGGCATCCATGCTGCAGCGCAGCTAAGCGATGATTTGCGCTCGCCCCGCCATTGTGCAGGATTGTGACAGAATCATTCTCTCGGACGTCCCGCCGGCGCGGGGGCAGGAACGGGCCACGGGATGAACGCCATATCCTCACGCCAGCAGGACATTCTGGTGCTGGCGCGCGCGCAGGGGCGCGTGAGCGTGGAGGATCTCGCCACGCGTTTCGAAGTCTCGCCCCAGACCATCCGCAAGGACCTGAACGACCTGTGCGTGCGCCGGCTCATGTCGCGCGTGCATGGCGGGGCGGTGGTGGCATCGGGCGTGGAGAATGTCGCCTATGAGGCGCGCCGGGCCATGGCGCAGGGCGCCAAGCGCGCCATCGCCGAGGCGGCGGCCGCCATGGTTCCGAACCGCGCGTCGCTGTTCATCAATATCGGCACCACCACCGAGGAGGTGGCCCGCGCGCTCGGCGACCACGAGGATCTGCTGGTCATCACCAACAATCTCAATGTCGCGACGCTGCTCTATCGCCACCCCAAGATCGAGCTGATCATGGCCGGCGGGCCGGTGCGCCATGCCGACGGGGCGGTGATCGGCTCGGCGGCGGTCGATTTCGTGCGGCAGTTCCGCGTCGACTATGCCGTCATCGGCGCGTCGGCGATCGAGGAGGATGGCACGCTGCTGGACTTCGATTATCGGGAGGTGCAGGTCGCCCGCGCCATCATCGACAATGCCCGCCAGGTCATCCTGGTGGCCGACCGCTCCAAGCTGGAGCGCTCGGCGCCGGTGCGCATCGGCGCGATGCAGGAGGTCGACACTTTTGTCACCGACGTCGTCTCCTCGCCCTCGCTGCGCGAGGTGTGCCAGCGCCACGCGGTGGAACTGATCGAGGTCGGCAATCGCGACGAGGATGGTTTCTGATCGTGATGCGCTGGGCCCCGGGGCTCCCCGGAGGGCTGACGTCGATCCGGGACACGCGATCGACACACACGACGTTTCAACTGAAGGGTGGCTGGCCGCCGTCGCGCGCTGGCATAGAGTCGCTCTTGCGCATCACGGACTGCTGCGCATGAAGCCGGAGGAATGACGCATGGAACTTCGCCGCCTTGGCAGCTCCGATATCCTGGTCCCGCCGCTCTGTTTCGGGGGCAATGTCTTCGGCTGGACCGCCGACGAGGCCACCTCCTTGCGCCTGCTCGACGGGCTGTTCGAGGCGGGGTTCACCTTCATCGACACGGCGGACGTCTATTCGCGCTGGGCGAGCGGGAATCAGGGCGGCGAATCCGAGACCATCATCGGCAAATGGATGAAGGCGCGCGGCAATCGCGAGAAGATCGTGCTTGCCACCAAGGTCGGCAGCGACATGGGCCTCGGCAAGCGCTGCCTGAAGCCCGATTATGTCCGCACCGCCATCGAGGCGTCGCTGAAGCGTTTGCAGACCGATTATGTCGACCTGTATTTCTCGCACTGGGACGACCCGGAAACGCCGTTCGAGGACGTGCTCGCGACCTATGACGAGCTGATCAAGGCCGGCAAGGTGCGCCTCATCGGTGCGTCCAACCTGACCGCCTCGCGTCTGTTCGATGCGCTCGCGGTTTCGGCGCGCGAGGGCCTGCCACGCTACGAGGTGGTCCAGCCGGAATATAACCTCTATGCCCGCGAGGGCTATGAGGCCGAGATCGAGCCGATCTGCCAGCGCAACGGGCTGGGCGTCGTCGCCTATTACGCGCTCGCCGCCGGTTTCCTCACCGGCAAATACCGCACGCCCGCGGACGCCGCCGCCAGCGTGCGCGGCGAGGATGTGGTGAAGACCTATCTCAACCCACGCGGCCTGCGCATCCTCGCCGCGCTGGACGAGGTGGCGGCGGCGCACGGCGCCAGCCCGGCCCAGGTCGCGCTGGCCTGGATCATGGCGCGGCCGAGCCTCACCGCGCCGATCGCCAGCGCCTCCCGCGTCGAGCAGCTGGCCGACCTGTTCGCCGCGGCGTCGCTGACGCTGGCGCCGGCCGACATGGCCCGCCTCGATGCCGCGAGCGCGGCGACGGCGTGAGCCGGTCCCGCCGGCATCGGATCCGCGCGGGTCGTCATGCGCCCGGCGCGGGTCGGTCCGGCGTGCGTTCGCGACGCCGGAGGCGTGGCGAATGGTCTAGGATCGCGCTCCCGTCCCCGCTCGGCGCCGCCCACCGCGCGGGACATCCCGATCCGGTGCCGGCATGATCGTCCGCGAACGCCCGAGCTATCTCGAACTGTTTTTCACCCTCAAGGGCTCGGTGATCCGGCGGGTATGGCCGCAATGCCTGTTCGTCATGGTGCTGTCCGCGGCCGTGGTGGGCGGCCATGCGTGGCGCCCGGGGCTGGTGCCCACGCTCGACGGCACGCCGTTCTCGCTGGTCGGCATCGCGCTTTCGGTGTTTCTCGCCTTCCGCAACAGCGCCTGCTACGATCGCTGGTGGGAAGCGCGCAAGCAATGGGGCGCGATGGTGGCGGCGGCGCGCGACCTCGCCCGGCAGAGCCTCGTCCTGGAGGCGCGCGGGGAGGCGGGGCACGCGCTGCGGCGCGGCCTCATCGAGGCGGTGATCGCCTATGTCCGCGAACTGGTCGATCTGCTGCGCGGCGTGGCGCCCGTCTCGCAATGGCGCTTTCCCGCCGATGCGCGGCTGCGCGAGGCCGGCATGCGGCTGGCGGTGGCCCGCGCTGGCGGGCTGGTTTCGGATATCGAATTTTCCATTCTGGACGGCTCGCTGAAAGAGCTGTGCCACGCCGCCGCGGCCTGCGAGCGCATCCGCACCACGCCGGTGCCGTTCGGCTACACGCTGCTGCTGCACCGCACGGCGCACATCTTCTGCTTCCTGCTGCCCTTCGGCTTTGCCGATGTGATCGGCTGGGGAACGCCCATCGTGGCCGGGCTCGTCGCCTACACGTTCTTCGGCCTCGACGCGCTGGGCGACGAGATGGAAGAGCCGTTCAGCCTGCATTCCAGCGCCGTGCCGATCGGCGCCATCGCCGGCATGATCGAGATCAACCTGCGCGAAGCCCTGGGCGAAACCAACCTGCCCGACCTGCCGCGTCCGGTGGACGGGGTGCTGCTGTGAGCGGGAAATTGGGGGTGGCGGCGCGGCCCGTCCGCCTGCCATAAAGGGCGCGCCCGCGCCTCACCGGAGTTTCGCCATGACCATCGACGCTGAGACCCTCGGCCGCTACATCGACGCGGGGCGCGGCGTCGCCGCGGCGGACCTCGTCGTCAAGAACGTGAAGCTGCTCGATGTGATCACCGGCACGATCACCGAGACCGATATCGCCATGGTGGGTCCGCGCATCGTCGGCACCTATGGTCGCTATGAGGGCGCGCGCGAAATCGACGGCACGGGGCTGTTCGCCGTGCCGGGCTTCATCGACACGCATCTGCATGTCGAATCCTCGCTCGTCACCCCGCTGGAATTCGACCGCTGCGTGCTGCCGCATGGCGTGACCACGGCGATCTGCGACCCTCACGAGATCGCCAATGTGCTGGGCGCGGAGGGCATCGCGTATTTTCAGCGCTGCGCCGAGCAGACCATCATGGACCTGCGCGTGCAGCTCTCTTCCTGCGTGCCGGCCACCGCGTTCGAGACCTCCGGGGCCGAGCTGAGCGCGGCCGACCTCGTCGCCTTGCGTGGCCACCCCTCCGGGATCGGCCTTGCCGAGTTCATGAATTTTCCCGGCGTGCTGTTCAAGGACGAGGGCTGCCTCGAGAAGCTCGAAGCCTTCTCCGACGGGCATATCGATGGCCACGCGCCCTTGCTCGTCGGGCGCGACCTCAACGGCTACATCAGCGCCGGCATCCGCACCGAGCACGAGGCGACGACGCTGCCCGAGGCGCGCGAGAAGCTGATGAAGGGCATGACCGTGCTGATCCGCGAGGGCTCGGTCTCCAAGGACCTGCACGCGCTGATCCCGCTGATCACGCCCGACACCTCCGCCTTCCTCGCCTTCTGCACGGACGACCGCAACCCGCTCGACATCGCCGAGGAAGGTCATCTCGATTTCATGATCCGCACCGCGATCGCCCATGGCGCGCCGCTGCATCATGTCTATCGCGTGGCCAGCTGGTCGGCGGCGAACGCCTTCGGGCTCACCGATCGCGGGCTGGTGGCGCCCGGCCGGCGGGCGGATATCGTGCTGCTCGACAATCTCGAGGCCTGCTCGGTCCGCCATGTCATTTCGGCCGGGCGGCTGGTCACAGAGGAACTCTTCGCCACGCGCACCGCCATCGCGCCGGTGGGGCTGGAATCGATGAAGGCCGAACCGGTCGCGGCGTCGGACTTCCGCATCCCCGCCACGTCGAGCGCGACGCGGGTGATGGGCGTGGTGCCCGGCCGCATCATCACCGAGGACGTCGCGTTGGACCTCGCGATCGTCGATGGCGAGAAGCGGGTGGATCTCGACAAGGACGCGGTGAAGGTCTGCGTGGTCGCGCGCCACGGCAAGAACCGCAATATCGGGCGCGGCTTCGTGCACGGGTTCGGCATGAAGCGCGGCGCCATCGCCTCCTCGGTCGGCCATGACAGTCACAATATCTGCGTGGTCGGCGCCGACGACGCCGACATGGCGGTGGCGGTCAATCGGCTGATCGAGCTGAAGGGCGGCTTCGTCGTCGCCGAGGGCGGCAAGGTAACGGCGGAACTGGCGCTGCCCGTCGCCGGCCTGATGTCCACCGGCAGTTTCGAGGAGGTGCATGACGCGCTGATCCCGCTGCGCGCGGCGGCGAAGGCGCTGGGCGTGGTGCTGGCGGAGCCCTTCCTGCAGGTCGCCTTCCTGCCGCTGCCGGTGATCCCGCACCTCAAGATCACCGATTTCGGCATGTTCGATGTCGATCATTTCGCCCTGCTGGAGCCGCAGGGCTCGCCGGGGCGCAGCGGCTGAGCGTGCCGCCGCTCAGGGGTTCGCGGCCCGCTGTCGGGCATTGGCGGGCTCTCCTTTGGCGGGCTCTCCCTGAGCGCGCGCGGATCTGCTAGATCCTCCCCACTGTCTCGCCCCTGTTCTCCGCTGCTCCCAGATCCACGCCCCGATGTCCCGCCTGCGCTCCTCCCTCTTCCTCTTCCTGCTGGTCCTGTGGACGGCGCTGCTGGCGCTGACGATCCCCTATTACGCGCTGCGCAAGGAGCCGAGGGCGACGCGTCGTTTCTCGCGGATGTGGGCTGGCGGGGTGCTGGCGCTGCTGCGCCTCGTGGGCGTGGCCTGCCGCACCATGGGCGAGGGCAACCGGCCGGCGGGGGCCGCGCTTTATGTCGCCAACCACCAGTCCACCTTCGAGACCATCGCCGCCGCCACGCTGGTGCCGGACGTCGCCATCGTGCTGAAGGAGGAGCTGTACCGCATCCCGGTGTTCGGCTGGTTCCTCCGGCATTCGCCGATGATCGCCATCGACCGCGCGGGGGGCGGGGCGGCGATGAAGAAGATGTTCCGCGAGGGCCGCGCCGCGGTGGCGGAAGGGCGCAGCCTGCTCATCTTCCCCGAGGGTACGCGCCAGCCGGTGGACCAGCGGGCGGAATTTCATCGCGGCGTGCTGTTGCTCTACAAGGCGCTGGGCGTGCCGGTCGTGCCGATGGTGCACAATGCCGGCCTGTTCTGGCTGGCCAAGAGCTTCCTCATCCGCCCCGGCACCATCAACGTCTCCTTCCTGCGCCCCATCCCACCCGGCCTGCCGGATGCCGAGTTCATGGCGCGCATCCGCGAGGCGATCTATGACGAGCGCGACCGGCTGGTCGCCAAGGCCCGCAGGGCGTCGTGAGCAGGAACCCGAGGACGGCATGAACGAGAGAGCGGAAGAGCGTATCGTCATTCTCGGCGCGGGCCAGGGGGGCTTTCAGGCCGCCGCCTCGCTGCGCGAAGCCGGCTTCACCGGGCCGCTGACGCTGGTGGGCGACGAGCCGGGCCTGCCCTATCAGCGCCCGCCGCTCTCCAAGGCCTATATGAAGGGCGATGCCGGCATCGAGCAGATCGAACTGCGCCCCGCCGCCTTCTATGCCGACCACCGCATCGAGCTCATCGAGGCGCGCGCCACCGGCATCGACCGCGCCACCCGGCACCTCATGCTGGAAGGCGGGGCGCGCCTTGGCTACGCCCATCTCATCCTTGCCACCGGCGCGCGCAACCGCCCGCTCCCCGTGCCGGGACGGGAACTTTCGGGCGTCTATTACCTGCGCACCCGCGCGGATGCCGACGCGCTGAAGGCGACGCTGGCGTGCGCGCGCCATGTCGTGGTGATCGGCGCCGGCTTCATCGGGCTGGAATTCGCCGCCGTCGCGCGCGCGCTCGGGCACGAGGTGACGGTGATCGAGGCCGCCGCCCGCCCGCTGGGGCGCGCCGTGTCGCCGGAAATGTCCGCCTTCTTCGCGCAGGCGCATCGCGACATGGGCACGACCCTGCTGCTGGGGGCCGGCGTCGTCGGGCTGGAGGGCGTGGACGGCCGCGTCACCGGCGTGAAGACGACGGACGGCGTGGTGCACAAGGCCGATTTCGTGCTGGTCGGCATCGGCGTGGTGCCGAATGTGGAACTCGCGGCCGAGGCGGGGCTCGAGGTGGCGAACGGCATCGTGGTCGACGATCATCTCGCCACCCGCGACCCCGCGATCTCGGCGCTGGGCGACGCGGTGGCCTATCCCAGCCGTTTCGCCGGCGGCCAAGATGAACCCGCAATGGTGCGGCTGGAATCGGTGCAGAACGCGGTGGACCAGGCGCGCTGCCTCGCCGCGCGGCTCACCGGCAAGTCGGCGCCGTTCGAGGCGGTGCCGTGGTTCTGGAGCGACCAGGGCGACCTCAAGCTGCAGATGGTGGGTCTCGCCGGGCCGACCGACAGCGCCGTGCTGCGCGGCGATCCGGCCACGCGGCGCTTCTCGGTGTTCCGCTTCCGCGACGGTGTGCTGACGGCGATCGAGAGCGTCAACCGCCCGGCCGACCACATGCTCGGCCGCCGCCTTCTCGCCGGCACACCTGTTCTCACCCCCGAGCAGGCGGGCGACGAGAGCTTCGAGCTGAAGAGCCTGCTGGGACGATAGGGCCCCCGCAGGCCACCGCGTTTCCCGGCTCGGCGCTCCGGCTTCGCCCCGCTGGGCCGGGACACGGCGGAAAGGTTCGCGCTGGCAGGCGTAGCCGCCGCCAAGCCCTCGCCGGCGTCCTCGCTCGTGCTATCATCGGAAAACCCGTCTCATCACGGATCTCCCGATGGCCTTCTCGCTCCGCCAGCTTCAGTATTTCGTGGCCGTCGCCGAGAATGGCTCGGTGTCCTCGGCGGCGCAGACGCTGTCCATCTCGCAATCGACCGTGACCGAGGCGCTGCGCCAGCTGGAACTCGATCTCGGCTTCCAGCTGCTGGAGCGGCATGCGCGCGGGGTCGACCTCACCCTCAAGGGTCATCATTTCCTGCGCCACGCGCGCAAGATCCTGTCCGATGTCGCCGATGCCCGCCGTGCGCTGACCGGCACCGAGGCGACGGCGCTGACCGGCCGGCTCTCGGTCGGGGTGACGCCGCTGGTCGCCGGCTACATCTATTCCGACCTCATGGCCCGCTTCCGCCGCGCCTTTCCCGGCGTCGCCGTGGAGGCGGTGGAGGACGCGGCGGATTATCTGGAGCACCTGCTGGTCGGCGGCGAACTCGACGTGGCGGTGATGGTGCTGCCGCCGGGGCGGCGCTCGGCGGCGCTGCAGACCGAGGCGGTGGAGGTCTCGCCCTATCGCGTATGGTTGCCGCTCGGCCATCCCGCGCTCGCCGAGGAGCGGGTGAGCCTCACCAATCTCTCGGGCGAGCCGCATGTGCTGCTCACCATTGACGAGATTGCCGAGGCCTCCGAGATCGTCTGGCGCCGGCTCGGCATCCGCCCGCCCGTGGCGTTCCGCACTCGCTCGGTGGAGGCGGTGCGCTCGCTGGTGGCGACCGGGGCGGGCGTCGCCGTGCTGCCGGACCTGACCTATCGGCCGTGGTCGCTGGAAGGCGACAAGATCGAGGCCCGCACATTGATCGACGACGTGCCGGCGGTGGAGGTGGCGACCGCCTGGCGGCGCGGCTCGCCGCTATCCCCGGCCGCGGCCGGCTTCGTCTCCGTCGCCGCGACCCGGCATGGCGGACGGGGGCGGTGAGTCAAACGATGCCGAGGCATCCGAGCACGCAGGCCAGCGACTTCAAGGCTTGCCCGAAGCCATGCTGGGAGATGCAGGCCCGCGCGTCGGCGCGGCTGCGCGCCGCGGCCAGGCAGCCGACCAGGTCGCCGGTGACCACATCGGCGAAGCAGCCGGCAAGGCACAATCCCGTACCGATCCCCATCGCGGGAACGAGGGTGAAGGTGCCGTCCACCTGCTGGAGCGTCCACCGCGCCACATAAGCCGGCTCGTACCCGCGCACATCGCGCACGGTTATCGAGAAATCATCGGGTTGGCGGTCGCTTTCGGTGAACGCGGCGGTGATACGGACGGCGGCCATGTCGTCGATCTGGATATGGATCTGGCGCTCGAAAGACATGGTCGCTTCCCTGCGAAAGGTAGTTCAAGCCTGAGGATGCTACTTTTGGTGGTATAATCAACCGACATTTCGCGGTGCGAGACGCTGATCTTTTACTCATCGCTTTTTCCGATGGCTCGCTTCTGATCTTTGGTGTGGCGCGATACCGGACGCAGCGGCACACTCGTTTTCAAAGGGCCGAAAGCGCCCGCAGAACAGAGGGACAGAACATGCACAGCCGCTATCTGCATCTGCCGGCGCTGGTCGCCTGCGCCTCGCTCACCCTCCAGCCCGCGCTCGCCGCGGAGATGACCGCGATCGGCCCGGGCGAGGGGCAGGTCGATATCGTCGCCTGGCCCGGCTATATCGAACGCGGCGAGACCGACAAGGCCTATGACTGGGTCTCCGATTTCGAGAAGAAGACCGGCTGCAAGGTCAATGTGAAGACCGCTGGCACCTCGGACGAGATGGTGGCGCTGATGAACGAGGGCGGCTTCGACCTCGTCACCGCCTCCGGCGACGCCTCGCTGCGCCTCATCGCCGGCAAGAAGGTCGCGCCCATCAACACCAAGCTGATCCCGAGCTGGGAGACCGTCGACGACCGCCTGCAGAACGCGCCCTGGCACACGGTGAACGGCGTGAATTACGGCGTGCCCTACCAGTGGGGCTCCAATGTGCTGATGTACAATACCGAGGCCTTCAAGGGCGTGGCGCCCAAGAGCTGGAACGTGGTGTTCGAGGAGCAGACCCTGCCGGACGGCAAGTCCAACAAGGGGCGGGTGCAGGCCTTCGACGGGCCGATCTACATCGCCGACGCCGCGCTCTATCTGATGGCGCACAAGCCCGAACTCGGCATCAAGGATCCCTATGAGTTGACCGAGGAGCAGTACAAGGCGGCGCTCGACCTGCTGCGCGGCCAGCGCAAGATCGTGCAGCGCTACTGGCACGACGCGATGATCCAGGTGGACGACTTCACCAATGAGGGCGTGGTCGCCTCGTCCTCCTGGCCGTTTCAGGTCAACCTGCTGGTCAGCCAGAAGAAGCCGATCGCCTCGACCATTCCCAGCGAAGGTGCCACCGGCTGGGCCGACAGCACCATGATGCATGTCGACGCCAAGAACCCGAACTGCGCCTATATGTGGATGGAGCATTCGCTCTCGCCCAAGGTGCAGGGTGACCTCGCGGCCTGGTTCGGCTCGGTGCCCTCGGTTCCCGCGGCGTGCAAGGGCAATGAGCTGCTCGGGGCCGATGGCTGCAAGACCAACGGCGCCGAGGAGTTCGAGAAGATCAAGTTCTGGCGCACCCCGGTGGCCAAATGCGCCACCCAAGCCGCCGGCTGCGTGCCCTATTACCGCTGGGTGTCGGATTACATCGCCGTGCTCGGCGGGCGATAGCCGCGCCCCGCGCCACGGGTTCCCACTACCGCCAGCGGGAGAGGGGTGGGGTGAGGGCGCCTGCGGCGCAGCTTTGCGCTGGGTCCCGGATCGGCGCTCCGCCGTTGGCGTCGCTGGTCCGGGACACGACGTCACGCTGTTTCCCGGACAAGCTGCGCAGAGCGCAGCGCCGATCCGGGACCCAGCGCACGAATCCGCGCAGCGTCCTTATCCCTTCGCTGACTAATCCTCGGATTGCCGTTTCATGCCCTCCTCCACCCCCGCGCCCGTCATCTCCGCCGTCCGCTTTGCCGGCGTGACCCGGCATTTCGGGGCGGTGCGGGCCGTCGATGGGGTGGACCTGTCCATC
The DNA here is from genome assembly GCF_014195655.1 of Ancylobacter tetraedralis. Lineage (GTDB taxonomy): Bacteria > Pseudomonadota > Alphaproteobacteria > Rhizobiales > Xanthobacteraceae > Ancylobacter > Ancylobacter tetraedralis. The sequence goes on along the minus strand of NZ_JACICD010000005.1, from coordinate 2,249 downwards.
GCGCCCGGCGAGTTCTTTGCCATGCTCGGACCCTCCGGCTCGGGCAAGACGACGTGCCTGCGCCTCATTGCCGGCTTCGAGCAGCCCGATGCCGGCCATATCGCGATTTTCGGTGAGAGCGTGGAAGGCCTGCCGCCCTATCGGCGCGCGGTGAACACCGTGTTCCAGGACTACGCGCTGTTTCCGCACCTCTCGGTCGGCGACAATGTGGCTTACGGCCTGCGCGTGCGCGGCGTGGGGCGGGCGGAGCGCGACCGGCTGGCGCGCGAGGCGCTCGCCATGGTGAAGCTGGCGGGGCTGGCGGCGCGCCGACCCGCCCAGCTCTCCGGCGGCCAGCGCCAGCGCGTCGCGCTGGCCCGCGCGCTGGTGGTGCGGCCCAAGGTGCTGCTGCTGGACGAGCCGCTCGGCGCGCTGGACCTCAAGCTGCGCGAGGAGATGCAGGTGGAGCTGAAGAGCCTGCAGCGGGCGCTCGGCCTCACCTTCGTGTTCGTCACCCACGACCAGGGCGAGGCGCTGTCCATGGCGGACCGCGTCGCCGTGTTCAACGAAGGGCGGATCGTGCAGGTGGGGCCTCCCGAGGAGGTCTATGAGCGCCCGGCCACGCGCTTCGTGGCGCGCTTCGTCGGCTCGGCCAATGTGCTGGGTGCGGCGCAGGCGGCGGCACTTGGCGGGGCGGAGCGGCCCTCGAGCCTGCGGCCGGAGAAGATCCTGCTGCTGGCCGGCGGGGCGCCGGCGCCGACGGGAGCGGCCGTGGTCGAGGGCATCGTCGAGGACGTGTCCTATCAGGGGCCGGTTCGCCGGGTGGCAGTGCGCGCATCCGCCGGTCTCCAGCTGGTCGCCGCGGTGCCGGCCAGTGCCAGCTCGGCGACGGTGGGGGAGGCGGTGCGGCTCGCCATTCCCCGCGCCGCGCTCCACCCGATGGAGGACGAGGGATGAGAGCTTCCATCGTCCGTCTTTCCTCAGGCGTCGTCATTCCGGGCGCGTCGGCGACGCGATCCGTGATCGTGGGCCGGCGAAGGCGTGCCGGGTCGCGGGCGATCCCGTCGCGACGCGTCGCGACGGCCGGGATGGCGGCCTCTGACCGGACGGCGGGGAGGGTTCCGGCATGAGCCTCGCCACTCTCGAACTCGCCCCGCCGCGCGAGGGCCGGCTGCGCCGCCTGTCCGACCTCCTGGTGCGCCGGGCGAAGCTGCTGGCGCTGCTTCTCCTCGTGCCGCCGCTGCTCTGGCTCGGCATCGTCTATCTCGGCAGCCTGTTCGTTTTCCTCGGCCAGTCGATCTTCTCGGTCGACGAGTTCGCCGGCACGCTCATTCGCGAGCCGACGACGGCGACGCTGCTCGAACTGTTCCGCCCGGCCAATTTCGACATCGTGCTGCGCACCGTCGCCGTGGCGGGCGCGGTCACGCTGCTCTGCGTCCTGCTGGCCTTTCCCATCGCCTATTATGCCGCCCGCTATGCCGGGCCACGGGCCAAGGCGGCGTTCTACCTCGCGGTGATGATGCCGCTCTGGTCGAGCTACCTCGTCAAGGTCTATGGCTGGAAGCTGCTGCTGGCCAAGGAAGGGGCGATCGGCTGGTTCGCCGGACGGCTCGGCCTCGCGGGCGCGCTGGAGGCGTGGCTTGCGCTGCCGGTGGTCGGAGGGCCCTCGCTCTCGGTCTCCTATACCGGGATGGTGCTGACCTTCACCTATCTCTGGCTGCCCTTCATGATCCTGCCCCTGCAGGCGGCGCTGGAGCGGGTGCCGGCCCATCTCATCGAGGCGGCGGGGGATCTGGGTGCCGCGCCCGGGCTGGTGTTCCGCACGGTGATCCTGCCGCTCGCCATGCCCGGCGTGGTGGCGGGGGCGATCTTCACCTTCTCGCTGACGCTGGGCGATTACATCGTGCCGCAGATCATCGGCACCTCGGCGCTGGTGCTGGGGCAGGCGGTCTACATGCAGCAGGGCACGGCCGGGAACATCCCGCTGGCGGCCGCCTTCTCGCTGGTGCCGATCCTCGTCATGGCGCTGTTCCTGACCCTCGCCAAGAAGACGGGGGCGTTCGATGCGCTGTGAGGGAGGCTGCGAGGGAGAAGGACATGCTCCCTCTCCCCGAGGGGGAGAGGGCTGGGGTGAGGGGGGCGCGCGCTCCATCGTCGTAGCGCGTCGGGGGGGGGGGGGGGGGGGGGGGGGGGGGGGCGCGCCCCCCGGGGGGGCGGGGGGGGGGGCCCGAGCCCCACCCCCACCCGCCGCCGAGGGGGGGGGGGGGGAG
>NZ_JACICD010000004.1 GCF_014195655.1 Ancylobacter tetraedralis | reverse complement strand
ATGCGGATCGCCCGGCCCATTGGCAGGTCCATCGCCTGCCAGGCGAAGAATGCGGCCAGCCCGATCAGCAGGAGGCCGCTGGCGACATCCTTTCGATTCTTCACGAAACGCGTCATGCGCGGACTTTCCCCGAGATCGTCACGAATGAAGCCCACCCGGCGACGCGCGCGTCGCCGGGTGGGTGGCCCGTCAGGGCGCCGCGTCAGTCGGCGAAGACGCCGGCCTGCTCGATGACCGGCTTCCACTTGGCCACTTCCGCCGCGAGGAAAGCCTTGTGCACCTCCGGGGTCGCGCGATCGAGCGCCACCGGCTCGGTGCCCAGATCCGCGAAGCGGGCGATCACCTTGGGGTCCTGCAGTGCCTGAACCAGCGCGGCGTTGAGCTTGTCGACCACCGCCTTCGGCGTGCCCTTGGGAGCATAGGCGCCATGCCACACCGCCACCTCGAAGCCCGGCAGCCCGCCCTCCTGCAGGGTCGGCAGGTCGGGCATCGACTTGAGGCGGTTCTTGGTGGTCACACCATAGGCCTTCACCTTGCCCGCCTTGATCTGGCCGGTGGTGTTGGTGGTCTGGTCGCACATGAGGTCGATCTGGCCGCCGATCAGGTCGTTCATCGCAGGGCCCGTGCCCTGATAGGGAACGGTGGTCATCTGCGTGCCGAGCGCGGACATGAACAGCATGCCGCACAGATGCGAGGCGGAGCCGACGCCGGCATTGCCGTAGATCACGCCGTCCTTCTTGTCCTTCACGTGCGCGATGAGCGCACCGATGTCCTGGGGCGCAAGGTCCGGCTTGCCGATCAGGGTCATGGGAGCGTCGGTGACGAGCCCAACCTCCTCGAAATCGGTCAGCACGTTGTAGGGTAGCTTGCGGTAGAGCGTGGCCGCCGTCGCCTGGCCGATATGGTGCAGCAGGATCGTGTAGCCGTCCGGCGCCGCCTTGGCGACCTGTCCCGCCCCGCGCGTGCCGCCGGCACCGCCGACATTCTCCACGATGACCTGCTGGCCGAGCGAGCGCGACATCGATTCGGCGACGAGGCGCGCCACCGTGTCGGTCGGCCCGCCAGCGGCGAACGGCACCACCATGGTGATGGTGCGTGAGGGATAATCCTGCGCGTTGCCCTTGCTGAGCGGCAGGGCGGTGAGCGCCAGCGCGGCGAGCGCCATGGCGGCGGCGGTCAATTTCTTCATGCGTCCCTCCCGAGACTGTGTGTGGCTTGTTCTGAACGCTTGAGCGACTTCGAGCCGGAGCGAACCCCGGCCGGCGCCCTGTTGTCCATCTAGGCGAGCATTGGCGTGCCTGTGCGTCAAGTGACGCTTTGGACTGAGGCGGGGAGGACGGCAAACAAATCGCCTCCCGCGCCGTCCGATCTAGGAACGGGCGGCATGAGGCTCCATATTCGGTCCATGATTCAGGAAGCGCTCCCGATCGTCGTCGAAATCGCCTTCCAGGACCCGTGGGAGGCCGCGCGCCGCCTCGCGGGCGGGGCGGATGCGCGCCAGTCCGGGCTGGTCTTCCTCGACAGCGCGATGACGCATCCGCGGCTCGGGCGCTGGTCCTATCTGATGGCGCGTCCCTTCGGCCGCTTCCGGGTGGAGAGGGGCGTGGCGCGCTGGAACGGCATGCACGAGGCGCTGGCGCCGCTGGAGGCACTGCGTGCCCGGCTCAGGGCTTATGCGCAGCCGCGCCTGCCGGGCGACTTCGCCTTCCAGGCCGGCGCGGCGGGCTATGTCGCCTATGAGGCCGGCCGCCTGTTCGACCGCTTCCCGACGCGCGCGGCCGAGCCGGGCGAAGGGCCGGAAATCGACCTCGGCTTCTACGATCTCGCCATCGCCTTCGACGTGGTCGGCCGGCGCGCCTTCATCGTCTCCACCGGCTGGCCGGAGCAGGAGCCCGCCCGCCGCGTGCGCCGCGCCCGCGAGCAGCTGGCGCAGGCGAGCGAGCGGCTCGCCGGGCCCCTGCCCCCGCTGGGCCCGCCGGCGATCGCCCGCGACTGGCGGTCCAATTTCGATGCCGACGGATACAGGACAGCCGTTGCGCGGGTCATCGAGTACATTCGCGCCGGCGATATCTTCCAGGCCAATTTCACCCAGCGCTTCGAAGCCACACTCGACGCCGCCGACTCGCTGGCTCTCTACGACCAGCTGCGCCGCGCCAATCCGGCGACCTTCGCCGCGCTGATCGTCAATGATGACCGCATCATCGCCTCCTCCTCGCCGGAACGCTTCGTGAAGCTGACCGGCCCGCAGGTGGAGACCCGCCCGATCAAGGGCACGGTACCGCGCTCGGTGGAACCGACGCTCGATGCCTTCCGCGGCCGCGAGCTCGCCGCCAGCGAGAAGGACCGCGCCGAGAACGTGATGATCGTCGACCTCCTGCGCAACGACCTCTCGCGGGTCTGCCGGCCTGGCACGGTGAAGGTGCCCCACCTGTGCGGGCTGGAGACCTATGCCAATGTGCACCACCTCGTCTCGGTGGTGATCGGCACGCTGCAGGACGGGCGCGACGGGCTGGACCTGATGGCCGCCTCGTTTCCCGGCGGCTCCATCACCGGCGCGCCGAAGATCCGCGCCATGGAGATCATCCGCGAGCTGGAGGGCCGCCCGCGCGGCCTCTATTGCGGTTCCATCGGCTATATCGGCTTCGATGGCGCGATGGACTTCAACATCGCCATTCGCAGCGTGACGGTGGAGAACGGCCCGGATGGGCCGGTCGCCAGCTTCGGCGTCGGCGGCGGCATCACCGCGCTGTCCGACCCCGCCGCCGAGCATGCCGAGAGCCTGACCAAGGCCGAGCGGCTGTTTCGCGCCTTCAAGCCGGAGGATGGGGCGTGATCCTGCTCATCGACAATTACGACAGCTTCGTCTTCAACGTCGCACGCTACCTCACCGAGCTGGGCGAAGAGGTGCAGGTCGTGCGCAACGATGCGCTCGACCTCGCCGCCATCGAGCGCCTGGCCCCCGATGCGCTGGTGATCTCACCCGGCCCCTGCTCGCCCTTTGAGGCCGGCATCTCGCTGGCGGCGGTGCGCGCCTTCTCCGGCCGGCTACCGATCCTGGGCATCTGCCTCGGCCATCAATGCATCGGCCAGGCCTTTGGCGGGCGCGTGGTGCGCGCGAAGGAGCCGATGCACGGCCGCGTCTCCCGTGTCACCCATCGCGGCAGCGACCTGTTCGAGGGGCTTCCCTCCCCCTTCCCGGCCGGGCGCTATCATTCGCTCGCCGTCGAGTTGGACCCCGGCTCCCCGCTCGTCGCCACCGCCTGGAGCGAGGATGGCGAGATCATGGGCCTCGCCCACCGCACGCATCCCACGCTCGGCGTGCAGTTCCATCCCGAATCGGTGCTCACCGGGCCCGGCTATGAGCTGATGGCGAATTTCCTACGCATCGCCGGGCTGGGCAAGGCGATGCCGGCGCTCGCCCCCGCCCCCGCACCGGATGACGCGCCCCAGCTCTACCCGCCGCTGCTGGCGCCCGCCGCCTTGACCACCCCGGACTGGGCCAAGGTCTGGCCCGCCCGCTGGGGCGCGGAGACGTGAGCGCCACCCTCTCGGTCGAGGATCGCGGCTTCACGCTCGGGGACGGCGTGTTCGACACCGCGCTGGCGCTGGGAGGGGTGGTCTTCGCGCGCGACCGTCATGTCGAACGGCTGCTCGCCGCCGCGCGGCACCTCGGCATCGCTATCGAGCGCGCCCGGATCGAGGCGGCGCTCGATGCGGCGCGGACCACCGATCCCGCCATCCTGCGCACAACGGTCACACGCGGCATGGCGGCGCGCGGCCTGTGGCCAGCGAGCGCGGGGGAGCCGACACTCATTGTCACCGCCGCGCCGTGGAGCCCCACCCTGGTCGGCCTGCCGGCCCGCCTCGTCACCGCCACCGGCCGGCGCAACGAATTCTCGCCCACCGCCGGCCTCAAGACGCTCGGCTATCTCGACCACATCCTCGCCGCGCGCGAGGCCGCCGCCGCCAGCGTCGACGACGCGCTGATCCTCAACACAGGCGGGCGTGTGTGCTGCACCACCATCGCCACCATCTTCGTGCGGATCGGGGGCCGGCTCATCACGCCCTCGCTGGCCGAGGGCTGCCTGCCCGGCATCCTGCGCGCGCTGGTGATCGAGGCGGCGCCCGCGCTCGGCCTGAGCGTGGAGGAGCGCCCGCTGGCGCCGGAAGTGCTGTTCGGCGCAGACGCGGTCTTCCTCACCAACAGCGTACGCTTCATCCGCCCGGTGCTGGCGCTGGACGGGCGCCCGCTCGCGACCGACAGCGCGACGGTCGCGGGACTGATGTCCCACCTGCGGGCGCAGGTGCGCGCCGAATGCGGCACGAACCTCCCCGCGCCCTGAACCTCAGTGCAGGGAGGGCAGATTGTCCGCCGTCCATTCCTCGCGCGGAATCGCCGCGCCGACCCGGAAGGCGAAGCCCACCACCTTGCGCAGCCCGGGATCCAGCTCGCATCGATAGGACACCTCGTACCATTTGCGCTGGCTGCGGAAGGCCCCGCCATGGGCGGTGAGCGTCCTGCCCTCCATGCGCGTGTCGGACAGCGCATAGTCGACCAGCCGGTCAGGCTGGAAATCTGCCTTCCAGGCGTGGATCTGTTCCATCGCCTCGAGGTCGCACAGCTGGGCGATGCGATCCTCATCCACCAGCCGCCCGAGTTCGCGGCGCAGCCCCCGGTTATGCGGCTGGCCGAGCGCCAGATCGGAGAGCATGCGCGAAGGCTGGATCATGTCCGGCGGCGTCGCCCTGGCAGACGGCCGGGCCGCCGCGGTGGGCGTTGATGTCGGGGGCGCCGACGGCAGCGCCTCGGACGCGGTATCTGGCGCCGGCGGAGCCGTTTCCGACGGCGCCGGGGTGGAGGGCGCCGGGGTGGAGGGCGCCGGGGTGGAGGGCGCCGGGGTGGAGGGCGCCGGCGCGACGCCGCGCAGCGCGTCGAAGGCGCGAGCGTCGATCACCTCCGTCTGCACGGCATTTTCCTCAATCGGCGGCAGGCGCGCCGACATGGCGAAGACCAGCACGGCGGCGAGCAGGGCGAGGTGCACCCCCACCGAGCCGGCGAGGCGTGCGGCATCGGCGGTCAGGCTCGGCCGCACCCGCCCTGCAGGGCGCGCATCCAGAGCCGGCAGATCGACCTCCGGGGCGGACACAGCCAGAATCATGCGGCGCGGATCGTCATCGGCGGGCCTCGAGCGGTGGCGACAGCCATCCCCGACCGGGCGGGCAGCATTATGGCGGCGACGCCTCGACGAGGCGCACGAGCAGGTCCACCAGTTCCGAGCTGCGCACCGCGCGGCCGCCCTGGCGCCAATCGGTGGTGACGGTCATCACCAGGCGCCGCGCGGGCACGATGGCGATCATCTGCCCGCCGAAGCCGGCGGCATAGGCGGCACCCGGGCCGAATATGTCGGGGTTTGGCACCCACCAGAGATAGCCGTAGCTCTGATGGCCGCGATCGGTCGGCGACCACGCGGTGGTGGAGGCCGCGACCCAATCGGCAGGCACAATCTGCCGGCCGCCCCACATGCCACTGTCCAGGTAAAGCTGGCCGAAGCGGGCCGCGTCCCGTGCGGTGAGGCGGAACGGATAGGCCGGGTGTTCGGAAGCCTTTTCGCGCACATAGCGGCCATCGGCGGCGATGAAGTCCTGCATGCCGATGGGCCGCGCGATACGCCGCTCGAAGGCGGCGAACACGTCCTCGCCGGTGGCGCGGCGATAGATGGTGCCCAGCGCGTTGAAGTCCCAGTTGTTGTAGAGCCAGAAGCTGCCGGGCGGGTGGCTGCCGCGCGCCGGGCGGTCGCGCTTCATCGGCGCCGTTTCATGTGCGGCGGGGTGATAGATGCCGGACCGCGACATGATGAGGTCGCGCAGCCTCGCGCGGCGCTCCTCCGGGGTGAGCGCGGGCGGGAGGTCGTCAATGCCGAGATCGGCCAGCGTGCTGTCGAGCGACAGCCGCCCCTCCGCCACCGCGATGCCGATCAGCGCCCCGAGCAGGCTCTTGCGCACCGAGGCGACATCAACCTTGCGGGTTACATCGCCCCAGCCCGCCACCAGCCGGCCATGCTGCGCCACGACCACGGCTGTCGTGCCTAGCCGGGCCGCCTCGTCCTGCACCGCCGTCAGACGGGCGGACGACCAGCCGGCGGCGATGGGATCGGCGCTCGCCCACACCGCGCCGGGCACCGCATCAGGGGAGGCAAGCGAGGGACATCCGCTGCCCATAAGAGATACCGCCGCACCGAGGACGGTGCGGCGGCTGATCGCGCTTGCCGAGGGGGCTGCAGGTCGGAATGCCAAGGTCGGGACACCAGCCTGCGCACGATCGCCCCCCGGCTCACTCCGCCGCCGGCTGCGACTGCGCGTTGAGGCTCTGGCGCTTGGTCTGCAGCTTGTTGAGCGCGATGATATAGGCCTGCGCCGAGGCGACCAGCGTATCCGGATCGGAACCGCGCCCCGTCACCGCCTTGTCGCCCTCTTCCAGCCGCACCGACACCTCGGCCTGCGCGTCGGTGCCCTCGGTCACGGCATGCACCTGGTAGAGCGCCAGCTTGGCGGCATGCGGCACGATCGCCTTGATGCAGTTGAACACCGCGTCCACCGGGCCGTTGCCCTCGCATTCCTCGGTAGTGACGACGCCATCGACCGCCATTTTCATGGTGGCGCGCTGCGGGCCGTGGCTGCCGGCGATGACGGAGAGCGACACCAGCTTCATGCGGTCATGCGCGGCGGCGATCTCCTGATCCACCAGCGCCTCGATATCCTCGTCGTAAACCACCTTCTTTCGGTCGGCGAGGTCCTTGAAGCGGGTGAAGGCGTCGTTCAGCGCGTTCTCGCCCAGTTCGTAGCCCAGCGCCTTGAGCTTGTCGCGGAAGGCGGCGCGACCGGAATGCTTGCCCATGACCAGCGAGGTCTTGGACACGCCGACACTGTCGGGCGTCATGATCTCATAGGTCGTGTTGTTCTTGAGCATGCCATCCTGATGGATGCCGCTCTCATGGGCGAAGGCATTCCGGCCGACGATGGCCTTGTTGTACTGCACCGGGAAGCTTGTTACCGCCGAGACGAGCTTGGAGGCGCGCGTCACCAGCGTGGCGTCGATGCCGGTCTGGTAGGGCAGCACATCCGAGCGGGTGCGGATGGCCATCACCACTTCTTCCAGCGCCGCGTTGCCCGCGCGCTCGCCGAGGCCGTTGACCGTGCACTCGATCTGCCGCGCGCCGCCGGCCAGCGCCGCCAGCGAATTGGCGACGGCGAGGCCGAGATCGTCATGGCAATGGGCGGAGAACACGATCTTCTCCGGGTTCGGCACGCGGTCGAGCACGCGCTCGCGCACGTTACGGAACATCGCCTCATATTCGGACGGGGTGGCGTAACCCACCGTATCGGGCAGGTTGATGGTGGTGGCGCCCGACTTGATCGCGGTTTCCACGCAGCGCACGAGATAGTCGAGCGGCGTGCGCGTGGCATCCATCGCCGACCATTCGATATCGTCGATCAGGTTGCGCGCCTGACTGACGGTGGCGGTGATGATGTCGATCACCTGATCCTGCGTCTTGCGCATCTGGAATTCGAGGTGGATCGGCGAGGTCGACACGAACGTGTGGATGCGCGGGCGCCGCGCGTGCTTCACCGCCTCGCCGGCGCGGGCGATGTCGGCGGGAATGGCGCGGGCGAGGCCGGCGATCACCGCGCGCTTGGTACGGCGGGCGATCTCGGCGACCGAATCGAAATCACCATTGGAGGCGATCGGGAAACCCGCCTCGATGACATCGACGCCCATCGTGTCGAGCAGGTCGGCAACCTCCAGCTTCTCCTCGAAGGTCATCGAAGCGCCGGGGCACTGCTCGCCGTCGCGCAGCGTGGTGTCGAAGATGATGACGCGGTCAGTCTCGGTGGAAGCGGAGGCGGCGCTTGTGGCGTTGGTGGCGGACATCGGGGCGTTCCTTCTTGTCTGCGGGCGCCGGGAGCCGTGCGGGTTCACATCCCTCGCGGCTTCGTCCGGCGCAAATCTGGCTTTCTCAGGCGGTGGCGTGGAGGCATCGTCCCCTGAGCGCCCAGGCATCAGCCCGGCCGGCCCTCAGGGGCGGCTAAGAAGAAGCAGGCCGGACGCAAGGAGAGACTTCCCCGTGAACCGCAAGGCGGCCGGGGTCGCGGAATAGCAGCGGGCGGACGAAGGCGTCACGGCTCGGCTCTCGCGAGGTTGCTCTCTGGACTCGCTGTTTAGCCGAGAGCCGGCACAACGGCAAGAGCGGCGTTGACGGACAGCTGGGCCGGCGGGGTCCAGGCGCGGGGGTCAATGCCCCCCGCCGCCGCCCATCGCCTTCGGCCGGCTCATCAGCGGCGTGCAGAAGAACAGCACCACGAACAGCACGGTGAGCACCAGGAAGACGTCGGAGAACGCCATCACCTCGGCCTGCAGGCGCACCTGCCCGGCCAGCTTCTTCAGCGCGGCCGCCTCGGCATCCGAGCCGAGCGAGCCCATGGCCTGGGTCATGGTGTCCAGCCGCTCGACCGCCGTCGCGCTGGCCCATTGGACGCTTTCATGCAGCCGCGCGAGGTGCAGGTCCCAGCGGTCGTTCAGCACGGTGTTGATGAGCGCCAGCCCGACCGCGCCGCCGAGATTGCGCATCAGGTTGAACAGGCCGGAGGCGTTCTTCATCTGCGAGGGCGGCAGCGTGCCGAGCGAGATATTGTTGATCGGGATCATCGCCATCATGATGCCGACGCCGCGCAGGATCTGCGGCACCAGCAGCTCCCAGAAGTCGAAATCCTTGGTGATCCCCGTCATCTGCCAGGTGCCGATGGCGAAGACCGCGAAGCCGATCGCGATCATCATGCGCGGATCGACCTTCGCCACCATGCGCCCCGCCACCGGCGCCATGAAGAACATGGCGAGGCCCGAGACGAACATGGTCTCGCCGATCTGCAGCGCCGAATAGCCGCGCACCCGGGCGAGATAGAGCGGGTAGAGATAGGTCAGGCCATAGAGGCCGATGCCGACCACGAAACTGAAGGCAGAGCCGACCGAAAAATTGCGGTTGGCGAAGGCCTTGAGGTCCACGACCGGATCGCGCGCCAGCAGCACGCGGGCGAAGAAGGCGATGGACGAGAGCCCGCCGACGATGGCGAAGAGGAAGATCGCGTTATCCTCGAACCAGTCATTGGTCGGCCCTTCCTCCAGCACGAATTCGAGGCTGCCGAGGAAGCCGGCCATGAAGAGCAGGCCCCACCAGTCGAAACGCTGCAGCAGGGCGAGATCCGGCTCGTCGAAATCCACCAGCGTCACCGTGGCGATGACGACGAGGATGCCCGGCACGATGTTCACGAGGAACAGCCAGTGCCAGGAAAACAGGTCGGTGAGGTAGCCCCCGATGGTCGGGCCGATGGTCGGCGCCAGCGTCGCCACGAGGCCGATCAGCGGGGTGACGATCGGCAGCTTCGAGCGCGGGAAGATGGTGTAGGCCGCCGCGAACACGGTCGGGATCATGCCGCCGCCGAGAAAGCCCTGCAGCGCGCGATAGGCGATCATCTCGTTGATGCTGGTCGCCGTCGCGCACATGAAGCTCATGAGCGTGAAGCCCACCGCCGAGGCGGCGAACAGCCAGCGCGTCGACAGCGCTCGCGACAGGAAGCCCGACAGCGGGATCATCACCACCTCGGCGATGAGGTAGCTGGTCTGCACCCAGGAAATCTCGTCCGACGAGGCGGCGAGCCCGGCCTGGATCTCGGACAGCGAGGCGGAGACGATCTGGATGTCCAGGATCGCCATGAACATGCCGAACACCATGCACAGGAAGGCGAACATGCGCCGCCCGTCGGTGGAGGCCGCGCGCGGCGCCGCTCCCGCTGTGATCGTTGCATCGGTCATGGTCGCAGCCTCGCTCAGGCGCCGCCGCGTATGTCGACGGTGGCGACGACGGACATGCCCGGGCGCAGTTCGCCCTTGTCGCGGTCGCTCGGATCGAGTTCGATACGCACCGGCACGCGCTGGACGATCTTGGTGAAATTGCCGGTGGCGTTTTCCGGCGGCAGCAGGCTGAACACCGAGCCGGACGCCGGCGCCACGCTGACCACGCGGCCGTGGAATTCCTCGTCCGGATAGGCGTCGACCGCGATGTCGACCCTCTGGCCGGGCCTCAGCTTGCCGAGCTGGGTTTCCTTGAAGTTCGCGTCGACATAGACCTTGTCGATCGGCACCAGCGCGACAAGCCGGGTGCCGGCCTGCACCAGCTGGCCGACCTGCACCGCGCGGTTGCCGATGATGCCGTCGAAGGGCGCGTGCACCACCGTGAAGTCGAGGTCCCGCTGAGCCTGATCGCGGGCATTCTCCAGCTCGCCGAGCACCTGCGACGCCTCGATGCGCTGGGCCCTCAGCACGTCGATACTGGCCTCGGCGGAGGTCACGGCAGCCTTGGCGGCATCGACCGCCGCCTGCGCCTTGTCACGGTCGGCGCGGGTATTGTCGAGCGTGGCGCGGCTGGAATATTGCGATTTGACCAGCTCGGACTGGCGGTCGAATTCCAGCTGCGTGCGGTTAAGCTCGGCCTCGACAGACACCAGCTGGGCCTTGGCCTGATCGACATTCGCCTGCCCGGCGGCGATCTGCTCGCCGAAGCGGCTGACCGTGGCCTGCTGGGTGGCGATCTTGGCCTGCGCCGCCTTGAGCGCGAGGATATAGTCGCCATCATCGATGCGCGCGATGACATCGCCCGCCTTCACCGGATGGTTGGTCTCGACCTCGAGGCTCTGGATATGGCCGCCCACCTTGGCCGCCAGAATCGACGTGTCGGCACCGACATAGGCGTCGTCGGTCGACACCATGAAGCGGCCGACCCGCCACCAGTGCGCGCCGTAATAGCCGATGCCACCGAGCGCGGCGACGAGCAGCACGCCCAGCACCAGCCGCTTGTGCCCGCGCCGGCGCGGCCGCGCCGGGGGAGCAGACAGCGCGCCATGGTCGACCGGCACAGCGTCGGGCTTTTTCAGCGTCACGAGCGTCGCGGATTCCGAACCGCGAACGGTCCCACCCTCCCCGATCTCCATCGTCTTCGCTTCCGCCTGAGCCATGGCTCACCTCACCGAGGGTCAACTAAACCGTTTAGTTCATCTACGACTTTACATATCAAACTAAACCGTCTAGTCAACTCCCCAGACGCAAGCCCTTCACGAGCCCGATCCATTCGCAAGCCCGTGTCGAGGATGGAGAAGCCATGAGCACGAGTGACGCCGGGATGGCGACCGGGCGCGGCGCATCGCGCGCCGACGCTGAATCGTCCAAGCGCCGCGACATCATCGACGGCGCGCGCCGCGTCTTCTTCGACAAGGGCTTCGACGGCGCCAGCATGGACGAGGTCGCGAAGACGGCGGGTGTCTCCAAGGCGACGATCTACGCCTATTTCAGCGGCAAGGCCGAACTGTTCGAAGCGCTGGTGCACAATGATCGCATGCGCTCGGCCGAAAGCCTGTTCATCGTCGATGCCTCGATCACCGACGTGGACGGCCTGCTGCGCCGCATCGGCACCTCGTTCATGACCATGATGGTGCAGCCCGACCATATCCGCCTGCTGCGCATGGTGATGGGCGCCGCCGAGAAATTCCCGCGCATCGGCCGCACCTTCTATGATGCCGGGCCCTGCCATGGCGGGCAGCGCCTCGCCCAGCTTCTGCACGAGCAGGCCGAACTCGGCCGGCTGCAGCTCGACGATGAACTCGCCGCCGCTCACGTTTTCTTCAATATCTGCCAAGGCAACATCGTGAAGGCGCTGCTGTTCAGCGACGCCCCCACACCGACGCTGGCGCAGATCGAGGAAAACGTCAACCGCGCGGTCCGCGTCTTCCTCGCCGCCTACGGCACCGGCCGGCCGAACTGAGCCGGCCCACCGGAGATCGAACGGAACAATCCCGGCCAGCCCCGATGCTCAGGCGTCCGGCGCGGCCAGCCGGCGCTCCTCGTCCACGATGAAATCGCGGATGACCGGCACGTCGTCGCGGTCCTTGGACAGCAGCAGCTGGTAGACCATGTTCGAGCCGTGCAGGAAGCCCAGCTCGACGGCGACGAGATAGAATTCCCACATGCGGGCGAAGCGCTCGCCCATCATGGCCACCACCTCGGGGCGCTTGGCCTCGAAATTGATCCGCCAGTGGCGGATGGTCCAGTAATAGTGCAGCCGCAGGATCTCGCAGTCGGCGGTCCACAGCCCGACCCGCTCCAGCGAGGTGAACACTTCCGACATGGCCGGCACATAGCCGCCGGGGAAGATGTATTTGCGTATGAACGGCGCCGTGGTGCCGGGCGGTGACATGCGCCCGATGGCGTGGATCATGGCGAAGCCGCCGGGCGCCAGCAGCCGCTTTACGGTGCCGAAATACTCGTCGAAATGATTGACGCCGACATGTTCCATCATGCCGACCGAGACGATGCGGTCATAGGTGCCGGTCAGTTCGCGATAATCGCGCTCGAAGAAGGTGATGCGGTCGAGCACGCCCGCCGCCTCGGCCCGCTTCTTCGATTCCGCCAGTTGCTCCGTGGCGACATTGATGGCGGTCACATGCACGCCGAGCTTGGCGAGATAGATGGCCAGCGCGCCCCAGCCCGAGCCGATCTCGGCCACGCGCATGCCGGGCTCCAGCTTCAGCTTCGCCGCGATATGGCGCAGCTTGGCCTCCTGCGCCTCTTCCAGCGACGCTTCCGGCGTCGGGAAATAGGCGCACGAGTAGATCATCTGGCTGTCGAGCCACAGTCGGTAGAATTCGGGCGGGTGGTCGTAATGGCTCTGCGCGTTCTTGGCCGATTTGCCCAGCGGGTTGGACTGGTGCCAGCGCTTGAAGGCCCGCCAGCCGCGCCTGAGCGCTTGCTGCACCGGGTGCGAGGCGAGGCCGCGGCGGTTGATCGAGAACAGATAGAGGAAATCATAGACGCTGGAGCCGTCCTCGAAGGTCAGCCGTCCATCCATGTAGGCTTCGGCCGAAACCAGCTCCGGATTGAAGAACAGCTCGCGGTCCAGCTTGTCGTCATTGAGGCGCATGACGACCTCGGGGCCGTCCTCACCCGTGCCGAACGCGTGGCGCACGCCGTCCGGACCGATGACGACGAGGCGCCCCTTGTGGACGAACCGCTTCAGGAGATGGGGTAGGAAACGCATGGGACGCAGGGTTCTCCCGACAGCCAGGGTGCGGGCATCGGGCATAAGCCCGGCCCCCCTGTCAAGGGCGCCGGGCCCGTCGCAGGCTCAGACGGCCGGCACGTCGAACTGGTCGAAGGCCCTCAGCGCATCGGCGGCATACATCAGCGCCGGCCCTCCGCCCATATAGATGCTCATGGCCGCAACCTCGGCCACCTCCTCGCGGCTGGCGCCCATGCCGTGCAATGCCTTGATATGAAAGCCGATGCAGCCGTCGCAACGCTGGGTGATGCCGATGGCAAGCGCGATCAGCTCCTTGGTCTTGGCATCGATCCGACCGTTGGCGCCCGCCGCGCGCGAGAGCGCGTAGAAGCTATGCATGGTTTCGGGAACGAGCTTCCTCAGTTCGCCCGTGTACTGGGCAATGTCGCGGGTCAGCGCGGGGTAGTCCTTGCTCATGATCGGCATCCATCCGTCGATCGTCGATTTATGTTTTTATGATATTATATGCTTCTGAATTGACATCGGGACAGTCACCTATGCGGTCGATCGAGGATGCGGGTGCGCTGGACGGCATGGCCGCCAAGGCGGACCATGTCGCCGCCTTTCTGAAAGGGCTGGCAAACGCGCACCGCTTGCTGATCCTCTGTGAACTGGCCAGGGGAGAGCGCAGCGTTTCGCAGCTGATTGCGGCGACGGGGATTCCGCAAACCTCAATGTCCCAGCATCTCGCCAAGCTGAAGGAAGAAAAGATCGTCTCCTTCCGCCGCGAGCACCGCACGCTGCATTATTTCATCGACAGTGAAGCGGCCAAGGACATCATCGCCGTGCTCGATCATCACTTCTGCGGGAAGGCATAGCCGGCTGGGCACTGGCGATCGTCACGGAAATCCGCGCCAATCAGCCCGCCGTTTCCTTGACGGCGGCGGGCCGCGCCTCGCTCTCGGCTCGCAGCCGCTTGCGCACGGCGCTGCTGGCGACGATCTCGCCCTTGTCGAAGAACGCCTCGTGGTTCGTCTCGATATCGGCGAGGATGTAGCGGTAGTTCACCATCAGCCCGGCCGCCTGCTGCAGGCCGCGCGCGGAGAGATCGCCGAACGGGTTGATGCGTTCCAGCCGGGCGCCATTGCCAAGGTGGAAGCGCGCGACGGGATCGAGCGGCCGGCCCTTGGGCGAACGGGCGATCAGGAAAAAATGCGCCGCCAGCGCCTCGATGAGCGGGCGCAGCGCCGCGCGGGCGGCGTCATCGGGGCCCTCCGGCGCGTCCATGGCGGCGAGCGCGGCGCGGTCCTCCGCGGTGAGGAGGCGCGAGGCGTCATTCTGGCGCTCCCCATCCAGCCACGCGCGGAAGGCCGGCACCGGCGACAGGGTGACGAAGGTCGAGAGGTTGGCGAACTCGCGGGAAATTTCCTCCACCACCTGCTTGATGAGGAAATTGCCGAAGGTGACGCCCCCGAGCCCGCGCTGGCAGTTCGAGATCGAATAGAACACCGCGGTCCGGGCGTTCGCCGGATCGAGCGGGGTGCGCCCGGTTGCCAGGATCGGCGCGATGGCAGCCGGCGGCTCGCGGGTGAGCGCCACCTCGACGAAGATCAGCGGCTCATCCACCAGGGCGGGGTGGAAGAAGGCGTAGCAGCGCCGGTCCGGTGAATCGACGCGGGCCCGCAGGTCGTTCCAGTCGCGAATCTCGTGCACGGCCTCGTAGCGGATGATCTTTTCCAGAACGTTGGCGGGCGTCGACCAGTCGATCCGGCGCAGCACGAGAAACCCCCGATTGAACCACGAAGCGAAGAGATGCACGAAATCGCGGTCGACTTCGACAAGATCCGCGCGGCGGGCCAGACAATCCAGAAGATCCGCCCGCATGGCCACCAGCCGGGCGGTCGCGCCGGGCGCGAGGTTGAACCGGCGGATCAGTTCCTGCCGGCGCGGCTCGCTGGCGGCGTGGAGTTCGGCCACCGTGCGGGTGGAAGGACTGGCGGCATGGGCGGCGATGGCCGCGTCGAGCCGGGCCGCGTCGGGCCCGAAGGACCGCGCCAGCGCCTCGAAGAAGGCCACCCGCTCACCGGTCTTCAGCGCCGCATAGGCGGTGAGGATCTCGCGTGCCAGCGCGACGCCCGAGGCCTCGCCCCGGCCCGACAGCAGCCGCTCGCACAGATCGATGATGCCGTCCGCCCGCACCGCGCCGGCCGGCCGACGCTCGCGCCCGAGGTCGAGCAGCGCCCGGCCACGCTCGGCAATGGAGCCGAGCAGGTCGCCGAAGAAACTGGTTCCGCTCTCCACCCTCGCCCTCCCCGGTTGCGGCGCGACGCAGCCGGGCCATGAGAGCGCGAGAGCCGCGCCGGCGCAAGACGCCGCGTGACAGGCGCGCCGGCGCTCATGCAGCCGTGATCAGGCGCCGAGGAAGAAGTCGTAGAGCAGCTTCATGTTGAGCGCGATGATCAGCGTGGCGGCAAGCGAGGCGAGAACAATCTGCCAGCGCGGCGCGGCGAGCGTGCCCATCTTGGCGCGGTTCGCCGTGAACAGGATCAGCGGCACCACGGCGAAGGGCAGTTGCAGGCTGAGAACCACCTGGCTGAGGATCAGCAGCGATCCCGCCCCGCTCTCGCCATAGGCGATCGTCACCCCCGCCGCCGGCACGATGGCGATGGAGCGGGTGATGAGCCGGCGCAGCCATGGCGCCAGCCGGATCTGCAGGAAGCCCTCCATCACGGCCTGTCCGGCTATGGTGGCCGTCACGGTGGAGTTGAGGCCGCAGCACAGCAGCGCGATGGCGAACAGCGTCGGCGCCCAGGCGCTGCCGAGCAGCGGGTTGAGCAGTTCGTGCGCCTTGCCCAGATCCGCCACCTCACCCGCACCGCCATGATGGAAGGCGGACGCCGCGAGAATGAGGATCGAGGCGTTGATCGTCAGCGCGAACATCAGCGCCAGCGTGGAATCCCAGGTGGCGAGCTTGATCGCCTCGCGCTTGCCCTCGAGCGTGTTGTCGTGACGCCGCGTCTGCACGATGGCCGAGTGCAGGTAGAGATTATGCGGCATCACCGTCGCGCCGAGGATGCCGAGCGCGAGATAGAGCATGTCGGGATTGGTGACGATCTCCGTGGTCGGCGCGAAGCCGCGGATAACGTCGCCCCAGTTCGGATCGGCCATCGCGATCTGGACGCCGAAACACAGGGCGATCACCGCCAGCAGCGCCACCACCAGTGCCTCCACGAAGCGGAAGCCGAGCGTCTGCAGCCACAGGATCAGGAACACATCGAGCGCGGTGATGATGACGCCGATCTCGAGCGGAATGCCGAATAACAGGTTGAGGCCGATGGCCGTGCCGATGACCTCGGCAAGGTCGGTGGCGCAGATCGCCGCCTCCGCCAGAATCCACAGCACGAAGCTCACCGGCCGCGGGAAGGCATCGCGGCAGGCCTGCGCGAGGTCGCGACCCGAGGCGACGCCGAGCCGGGAGCACAGCGCCTGCAGCAGGATGGCGATCATGTTGGAGAGCAGCGCGACGGTGAGCAGCGCGTAGCCGAACTTGGAGCCGCCAGCCAGCGAGGTCGCCCAGTTGCCGGGGTCCATGTAGCCGGTGGCGACGAGATAGCCCGGCCCCATGAAGGCGAAGAAGCGCCAGATGCCCGACTTCTTCGGAACATTGATGCTGCCATGCACCTCCGCGAGCGCCGGATCGCCTCGCTCTCGCCGCCAACCCGCGCCCTCGCCCGAGCCCTCGCCTGCCTGCAACCGATCCAGCATCGTTCATTCTCGCTATTGCGAATTAGTCGCAAAAAACATGCGCGCTCTGCCGGGTGGTGTCAATGCGATTGCGAACCATTCGCAAAAAGCGGACACGTTTTCGCGTGCGATGCGGCAAGGACTTGTGCAGATCCGCTTCCCGGGCGAAGCCATGGGGCATGTTTCGCGCCTTCCGCATCGGTGTCCTCGCCTTGCTGCTCGGATTCGGCCTGCCGCTCGGCGCCCATGCGCTCGTGCAGTGGCACGCGGTCGACTGGACGCGGAACTGGGGCAACGCCGACTGGTCCAGCACCGGCTCGCTGCCGCCGGCCACGCAGGCGTCTCCGGCGCTGGTGCGCATCTATGCCGCCCGGGTGGGGCGCTGGCGCTCCATCTTCGCGGTCCATAGCTGGATCGTGTTCAAGCCGGCGGGCGCGGATGGCTATGACCGCTACGACGTGGTCGGGTGGAGCGGCGCGCCGGTGCGCCACAATATCCGCCCGCCCGATGCGCGCTGGTATGGCAACCCGCCGCAGCTGGTCTTCGCGCTGGAAGGCGAGGCGGTGGAGCGGCTGATCCCGAAGCTGCGGGCCGCCATCGCCTCCTATCCCTTTGCCGAGGCCGGCGACTATCGTGCATGGCCGGGCCCGAACTCCAACACCTTCATCGCCCATATCGTCGCGCAGGTGCCGGAAATGGCCGCCGCCCTGCCCTCCACCGCCATCGGCAAGGATTTCCCGGTCGATGGTCGCTGGGTGGGCCCGGCGCCGTCGCGCACCGGGATCCGCCTCACGCTGGGCGGCTATGCCGGGCTCACGCTCGCCTGGGTCGAGGGCATCGAGTTCAACCTGCTCGGCGCCGTTGCCGGGCTCGATCTGCGCCGGCCCGGCATCAAGCTGCCCGGCTTCGGACGGATCGGCATCTGAGCTCGCATCTGAGCTCGCACGGATACCGTGCGTTCATCTTCCTCGTGCATGCTGCGCGCGAGAACGCTGTCGCGGGGATCGGCCATGATCGGACATATCGTCAACCGGATGAAACAGGCGGGGCGCCGGATGGGCTGCCGTTCGGGGTTTAAGGCGGGCCTCGTCGCCGCGCTTCTGGCGCCGCTCGTGGCGGGGCCGGCGCTCGCGGCCCCCTGCGGCAACGATGCCGCGGGTTTCGACGCCTGGATGCGCGATTTCCGCCAGCAGGCCGTGTCGCAGGGCATTTCCCCCGCCGCGCTGCGCCCGCTGGACGGCGTCACCTATGACACCAAGGTGATCAGCCTCGACCGCAATCAGAAGCACTTCAAGATGAGCTTCGAGGAATTCTCGCGCAACCGCATCAGCAAGGGGCGCATCGCCAAGGGCAAGCAGATGCTGCAGCGCTACGCCTCGGCACTGGCCCAGATCGAGCGGCGCTACGGCGTTCCCGGCCCCATTCTCGTCGCCATCTGGGGCATGGAGACCGATTACGGCGCCAATATCGGCAACATGCCGATCCTGCGCTCGCTCTCCACCCTGTCCTATGACTGCCGGCGCAGCGATTTCTTCACGCCCCAGCTGCTCGACGCGCTGCGCATCTACCAGCGCGGCGACCTCACGCTCGATGAGATGCGCGGCGCCTGGGCCGGCGAAATCGGCCAGACCCAGTTCCTCGCCAGTTCCTACGTCAAGTTCGCGGTCGATTTCGACGGCGACGGCCGCGCCGATCTGGTGCGCAGCCCGACGGACGTGCTGGCCTCCACCGCCAACTATCTGCGCGGCTATGGCTGGCGGGCCGGCGCCGGCTGGGGTCCGGGCGAGCCGAACTATCAGGCACTGCTCGGCTGGAACAAGGCGGAGGTCTACGCCCGCACGCTCGGCGTGTTCGCCGGCATGCTGACGCAGTAGCGGCAGCCGGCGGGCGCCCCGTTGCGCACGTTTGCGAACAGCCCTTATGCGCGATTTCCCGTTGCCGCCCGCCCGCCCCACGGGCAGCGTGCCGGCAACGAAAACCGCCAGGGGAGCCCGCCATGCCGATGGATGCCGAGAGCTATGACTACATCGTGGTCGGCGCCGGCTCGGCGGGTTGCGTGCTGGCGAACCGGCTTTCCGCCGACCCCAAGCACCGCGTGCTGGTGCTGGAGGCGGGCGGGCGCGACAACTGGATCTGGTTCCACATCCCGGTCGGCTACCTCTTCGCCATCGGCAATCCCCGCGCCGACTGGTGCTTCAAGACGGAGGCCGAGCCCGGGCTGAACGGGCGCGCGCTCAACTATCCGCGCGGCAAGACCATCGGCGGCTCCTCGGCCATCAACGCCATGATCTACATGCGCGGGCAGGCCGCCGATTACGACCATTGGCGCCAGCTCGGGCTCGAAGGCTGGGGCTGGGACGACGTGCTGCCCATCTTCAAGTCGCACGAGGATCATTATCTCGGCGGCGGCGCGTTCCATGGCGCGGGTGGCGAGTGGCGGGTGGAATTTCCCCGCCTCACCTGGAAGCTGCTGGACGAGGTGCGCGTAGCCGCCAGCCAGGCGGGCATCGCCCCGGTTGCCGATTTCAATGGCGGCGACAATGAAGGCTCCTCCTATTTCCAGGTGAACCAGAAGCGCGGATTCCGCTGGAGCGCGGCGCGGGGGTTTCTCAAGCCCGTGCTCTCCCGTCCCAATCTGCGGCTGGAGACCGGCTGCCACACCGAGAGGATCCTCATCGAGAACGGCCGTGCGGTCGGCGTCGTCTATCGCCAGAACGGCATGTCCCGCACCGTGCGGACGCGCGGCGAGGTGATCCTTGCCGCTGGCGCCATCGGCTCGCCGCAGTTGATGAAGCTCTCCGGCATCGGCCCCGGCGCGGAACTCGCACCACTCGGCATCCCTGTCGCGAAGGACCTGCCGGGCGTCGGCGCCAACCTGCAGGACCATCTGCAGATCCGCATGATCTACAAGGTCGCCGGCGTGCCGACGCTGAACGAGCAGTATCACTCGCTGTTCGGCCGCGCCAAGATGGGGCTGGACTTCGCGCTGTTCCAGCGCGGGCCGCTCACCATGGCGCCCTCGCAGCTCGGCATCTTCACCCGCTCGCGGGCGGAGAAGGAGCGCGCCGACCTCGAATTCCACGTGCAGCCGCTCTCGCTCGGCAAATTCGGCGAGCCGCTGCACCGCTTCCCGGCCTTCACCATGAGCGTGTGCAACCTTCGGCCGGAGAGCCGGGGCACGCTGACGCTGGCCAGCCCGGACAGCACCGCCGCCCCGCGCATCCGGCCGAACTATCTGAGTGCGGAGGAGGATCGCCGGGTGGCGGCGGACAGCATCCGCGTCGCCCGCCGCATCGTCGCCCAGCCCGCGCTGGCGCCCTATCGACCGGACGAGATGCTTCCGGGCCCCGATGTCGCTGACACCGAAGAGGCGCTGGCGCGCGCGGCCGGCGATATCGGCACCACCATCTTCCATCCGGTCGGCACGGCGAAAATGGGGCTGGCGAGCGATCCCATGGCAGTGGTGGACGGACGCCTGCGGGTGTTCGGCATTACCGGCCTGCGCGTGGCGGATGCCTCGATCATGCCGACCATCGTGTCGGGCAACACCAATTCACCGACCCTCATGATCGCCGAGAAAGCCGCCGGCATGATCCTGCAGGATGCACGTGGCTGAAGAAGCTGGCTGAAGAAGCTGGCTGAAGGCGCCGCAACCAGCGAGACATCTCTCGCCCTGCCCTCGCCCTGCGGCGTCTTCGCTCTCCCGTTGGGGAGAGGTGGCCCGCGCAGCGGGTCGGTGAGGGGCTGCGCGGCGGCCGAGCGCAGAGCCCCCTCACCCCAACCCTCTCCCCCGCGGGGAGAGGGGAAGGAGCCGCCTCCGGCGCCACCCATGCGTCAGGGTTGGCCTTGCCGAAGGGGCCCTCACGGCGCCAGCACCACCTCGCGGCAGGCGGGCGGCAGGTCCTTCAGCATCATGGGCGGCGGCGGCTTCACCGGCTCCTTGGGTGGCCTGGGATGCAGGTTCGCGTCGGAGAACCACCAGTCCAGTTCCTTGCCGCAGCCATCGCCCGGCACCACCGCATCCTGAGCGCGACAGTCCGGACTGCCCGCGGGGCACGCGATGCGCACATGCATGTGGTAGTCGTGCCCCCAATAGGGCCGCACCTTCTGCAACCAGGAGCGATCGCCGGTGGCATCGCGGCACAGCGCCTTCTTGATCGCCGCGTTGACCAGCACGCGCTCGACGTCGGGGTCCTGCGCCGCGGCCTTGATCACCGCGACATGCGCCGGCGTCCACACCTTGGCGTCGACATCGAGCCGGTCGGGCCGGACGATCATGGTGGCGGAGATCGTCTCCCGCTCCTCCGCCGTGAAGCTGCGCTTGGGCATGGGGGTGAGCCAGATATCGGCATCGAGCCCGATCTGGTGCGAGGCATGGCCGGTGAGCATCGGTCCGCCGCGCGGCTGCGACATGTCGCCAACGAGGATCCCCGGCCAGTTCGAGACCGCGGGAACGCGCGTGGCGAAGCGTTCCAGGAAGGCGACCAGATCCGGGTGGCCCCAGTTGCGGTTGCGGGAGAGGCGCATGGCCTGCCAGGTCTTGCCATTCACCGGCAGCGCCTGCGCGCCGGCGAGGCAACCCTTGGAATAGAAGCCGATCGAGCGCGTCGCGAGGTCCGCCGGGCCTCGCACCGCGCCGAACAGCTGCTTGGCCGTCACACTATCGGCATTGCGCGGCGTCGGCGCGGCGAGGGGCGCGACATTGGCCGGCGTCACGTCCTGCGCCCGTGCGGCAGGCCCCGTCAGGGCGAGAGCGATGGCTGCCAGCGCGAGGCCGCGCGTGGCCAGAACCGCAAGGCGACGGCCGCCCATCATCCACGCCTCCTCAGCTCATCGCCTGCGAGAGGACGACGAAGTCCTTGCCGGAGGAGCGCGTGTCCGGCGCGGCCGAGAGTTCGGTGACGAACAGGGTGGAGCCCGGCACCAACAGGCTGGCGAGTTGCTGGTTGGCCTGCGGCGCCACGGTGATGCGGTCGATGGCGCTGGTCGCCTTGCCCTGCCCGGCGCCGTTGCCCTCGAAACCGACGGCGGTCCAGGTGACGTCGCCGCCCACCTTTTTCAGCACATACACGACATTGCCGAGCGGCGTGCCGGGATCCTTGATGGTGACCGGCGCGGTCAGCACCTCCGCCCCATCCTTGATCGCCACCAGCGTCTTGTCGGCGCCGCTGACGATCAGCGCCACGGCATCGGCCGCCGGGTTTGGCGCAGCCTCGGTATCGGGCGTTCCGTCGGCGTTCTTGGGGTCATCGGTCTGAATCGCGCTGGTCGCATCCGCCGGCAGCACCAGGCCGGGATGCAGCACATCCACAGGCTGGGAATGCGAATCGGCGATGATGACCGGCGTGCCGTAATGGGTGACGCCGAACAGCAGCTTGGAAAATTCCAGCGGCAGGTGCACGCAGCCATGCGAGGACGGATAGCCCGGCAGCCCGCCGGCATGCAGGCACACGCCCGACCAGGTCAGGCGCTCGGTATAGGGCATCGACGCATCGTCATAGAGCGAGGAGTGATGGTCGACATCCTTCTGCAGGATGATGAAGATCCCGACCGGCGTCTCATGCCCCTCCCGGCCGGTGGAGCAGGTGGAGACACCGATGCGCACTCCATTGCGATAGACATAGCAGCGCTGGTCCGGCAGCGAGACGATGATGGCGACGAAACCGTCGGGCGCGCGGTCGGGGTACCACACATACTGCCCGGGCTTGAGCGCGGCGATCGCTTCCAGTTCCGCGTCCTGCGCCTTGGCGGAACCCATGCCGAGGCCCATCAACCCGGCACCGGCCACCGCGACACCCACCAGCGCCGCGCGGCGCGTCAGCCCTGTCCCACTCCCCTTGCCGCCCATCTCGCTCCCCACGCGCTGATTCTCCGCTCCGCTGCGGGGGATAGCATAACATCCGCCCACGCTGCGGGCACCGCCGTGCGCGCCTCTTGATCACGACGGTATCAAGATGAAGTCGGCGATGGTTCACTCACTTTCCAAGCACATCCAAATAAAATGAACGCGCAGAAATCGATTTAATCGTGGAACGCAAGGGCAGGTCGGCTGTTTTCCTCACATCGCAGCTGAGCAAACAAAGGGAGGCTTTCGATGCAAAGCACGCAGCACAATCTCGAGAACCGCGAAACCATGACGCTGATCGGCAGCGACAAGGTCGAGGGTACCGCCGTCTATCGCCCCAATGGCGATCGCATCGGCTCCATCGCCCGGGTGATGATCGACAAGCTGAGCGGCCAGACCGCCTATGCGGTCATGAGCTTCGGAGGGTTCCTCGGCTTCGGCGAGGATTATTACCCGCTGCCGTGGTCGCTGCTGAAATATGACGAGTCGCTGGACGGCTATGTCGTCGACATGACCGACGAGCAGCTTCAGGGCGCGCCCCACCACACCAGCGCCAATGGGGGCTCGTGGGAAGATCGCAACTGGGATCGCAAGGTGAACGAGTATTACCACGTTCCGCCCTATGTGATCTGAACGGGCATCCCCCTCAACGAAAAGGCCGGGCCAGCGCCCGGCCTTTTTGCTGCTCGCCTGGCCGGGACGCTCCCGCCCCGTGGCCTCACACGCGCTGCCGTTCGAGCGGCTGCCCGCTCACGCGCCTTCCTTGGCTTCCCGGGTGGTATCCACCGTTTCGGCGCCCGGCGCGTTCTTCTTGATCGATTCGATGGCGCTCACGGCAGAAGCGCGCGCCTTGTAGCCCTCGGAGGAGAACATCGTCTCGCCGTTGGACGCCTTGAAGCGGAAGCGGAATTCCCCGGCCTTGTCCTTGTAGATTTCGAACTTGTGCATGATCGAGTCTCCCTTTCGTGCCTGGGGGAGGAGGATCTGAGCACGAAAGGCGGCGCTTGGACAGCCGCGCTCAGTCGTCCACCTTGAGCGCGGCGATGAAGGCTTCCTGCGGAATCTCGACGCGGCCGAACTGGCGCATCTTCTTCTTGCCTTCCTTCTGCTTCTCCAGAAGCTTGCGCTTGCGCGAGATGTCGCCGCCATAGCACTTGGCGGTCACGTCCTTGCGCAGCGCCTTGATGGTCTCGCGGGCAATGATCTTGGCGCCGATCGCCGCCTGGATCGGGATCTGGAACAGGTGCTGCGGGATGAGATCCTTCAGCTTCTCGCACATCGCCCGGCCGCGATATTCCGCGCGGGTGCGGTGCACCAGCATGGAGAGCGCGTCGACCGGCTCGGCATTGACCAGGATCGACATCTTCACGAGGTCGCCCACGCGATAGTCGGTGATCTGGTAGTCGAACGAGGCGTAGCCCTTCGAGATCGACTTCAGCCGATCATAGAAGTCGAACACCACCTCGTTGAGCGGCAGGTCATAGGTGACCATGGCGCGCGAGCCGACATAGGTGAGCTCGACCTGCGTGCCGCGCCGGTCCTGGCAGAGCTTGAGCACCGCGCCGAGATACTCGTCGGGGGTGAGGATGACGGCGCGGATCCACGGCTCGCGGATTTCCTTGATCTTCACCACATCCGGCATGTCGGCCGGGTTGTGCAGATCGATCATCGTGCCGTCATTCATCTCGATTTCGTAGATGACCGAGGGCGCGGTGGCGATGAGGTCGAGGTTGAACTCGCGCTCCAGCCGCTCCTGGATGATCTCCAGATGCAGGAGGCCGAGGAAGCCGCAGCGGAAGCCGAAGCCCAGCGCGGCCGAGGTTTCCATCTCGAAGGAGAACGACGCGTCGTTGAGGCGCAGCTTGCCCATGGCGGCGCGCAGGTCCTCGAAATCGGCGGCATCGACCGGGAACAGGCCGCAGAACACCACCGGCTGCGCCGGCTTGAAGCCCGGCAGCGCCTCGGCGGTCGGGCGCTTCTCGTCGGTGATGGTGTCGCCGACACGGGTATCGGCCACTTCCTTGATCGAGCCGGTGAGGAAGCCGATCTCGCCCGGACCGAGCTGCGACATGACGGTGAGCTTGGGCGTGAACACGCCGACGCGGTCGACGTCATAGACGGCCTCGGTCCGCATCATCTTGATGCGCTGGCCCTTCTTCATCACGCCGTCGACGATGCGCACCAGCACGACGACGCCGAGATAGACGTCATACCAAGAATCGACCAGCAGCGCCTTGAGCGGGGCATCGCGGTCGCCCTTGGGCGGCGGCAGGCGCGTGACGATGGCTTCCAGCACATCGGGAATGCCAAGGCCGGTCTTGGCCGAGATGAGCACGGCATTTGAGGCATCGAGGCCGATCACGTCCTCGATCTGCGCCTTCACCTTGTCCGGCTCGGCTGCCGGCAGGTCCACCTTGTTGAGGACCGGGACGATCTCGTGATTGTTGTCGATCGCCTGATAGACGTTCGCCAGCGTCTGCGCCTCGACGCCTTGGCTGGCGTCCACCACCAGCAGCGAGCCCTCGACGGCGGCCAGCGAGCGGTTCACCTCATAGGCGAAGTCCACATGGCCGGGCGTGTCGATGAGGTTGAGGACGTAATCCTTGCCGTCCTTGGCCGTGTAGGACAGCCGCACCGTCTGCGCCTTGATGGTGATGCCGCGCTCGCGCTCGATATCCATGCTGTCGAGCACCTGCTCGGACATCTCGCGCTCCGACAGCCCGCCGGTGATCTGGATCAGGCGGTCGGCGAGAGTCGACTTTCCATGGTCGATATGGGCGACGATGGAGAAGTTACGGATGTTGTCGATGGGTTCGGTGCTCATGGGCGCGGGATAGCATTGGCGCCGTGACGCCACAAGGCACAGCCGCACGGCAGGCGCGGCCATGGCGGCGGGTGTGCCGGCGCGTGTGCCGGCCCTGGCAGGCCGGGCGCCTTGCGTGCGGGCCTATGATCCACCACATTCCGGCCGCCCGATCCCCCAGGAGCCGTCATGCCGCAATTGAAGGTCGCCGTCATACCCGTCACGCCGTTCCAGCAGAACTGCTCGATCGTCTGGGACGAAACCACCAAGCGGGGGGCGGTGATCGACCCGGGCGGCGACCTGCCGCGCATCCTCGCCGCGCTGGAGGAGCTGGAGGTGACGGCGGAGAAGATCGTGCTCACCCACGGCCATATCGACCACGCCGCCGGCGCCGCCGAACTCGCCGAGACGCTGAAGATCCCGGTCGAGGGCCCGCATGAGGCCGACAGGTTCCTGCTCGACGACCTGCCGACCGCTGGCGAGCGCACCGGCATTCCCGGCCGCGTGGTCACGCCCGATCGCTGGCTGAGCGAGGGCGACATGGTGGACATTGGCGGCGTCGGCTTCGAGATCCTGCATGTGCCCGGCCACACGCCCGGCCATATCGTGCTGGTCAATCGCGACAACAAGCTCGCCATCGTCGGCGACACGCTGTTTCAGCGCTCGGTCGGGCGGACCGATTTTCCCTATGGCGATTCCGCGCTGCTGATCGAGGGAATCAAGGGCAAGATTCTCCCGCTCGGCGACGCCTTCACCATTCTGCCCGGCCACGGCTCGGCCTCCAACATCGCGCTGGAGAAGCGGACCAACCCGTTCCTGCGCTGACCGCGGCCCGGCGCGGCCGCGCGCGCGGCGGCACGAAACTGTTACTCGCGCGGCCGCGCGGCGCGTCTGATGATGCACGGGTCACCAGACCGGGGTTTCGTCATGACGCGCGTCGCGACCGTGTGCCTTCTCCTGCTCTGCGTCCTCGCCGCGCCCTTCGCGGCGGCGCCCGCGCAGGCGCAGGCCGATCGCTGCCCCAAGCTGGTGGCGCGCAGTCCCTTCCTCGCCCCCCGCGCCCCGCTGACCTTGCCGGCCGCCTATCCCGGAGCGAGGGAGGTCAGCCTCACCTATGTCGGCCACTCGACCTTCCTCATCGAGACCGCCGGCGGCGTGAGCGTGGTGACGGACTATAACGACTATGTGCGCCCCGCCACGGTCCCGCGCGTGGCCACCATGAACCGCGCCCACTCGACGCATTACTCGCTCAACCCGGATCCCGGCATCGAGCATGTGCTCAAGGGCTGGCGCGAGGATCGCGAGGCCGCGCGCTACGATCTGGAGGTCGGAGACCTCTGGATCGGCAACCTGCCGACCAATATCCGCGACTGGGAAGGCGGCACGATCCGCAACGGCAATTCCATCTTCATCTTCCGCGCGGCGGATCTGTGCATCGCCCATCTCGGCCATCTGCATCACACACTCACGCAGGAGGACCTCGGCGCGCTGGGGCGCATCGACGTGGTGCTGGCCCCGGTCGATGGCAGCTACACGCTGGATGTCGACGGCATGGTCGAGGTGCTGAAGGCGCTGGAGGCGCCGGTGGTGATACCCATGCACTATTTCAACAGAGGCACGCTGGAACGCTTCCTGCAGCGCTTCGCCAGCAGCAAATATGTCATAGAGCGCTCGGCCAGCCCCACCCTCGTGCTCTCGCGCGAGACGCTGCCACTGACACCGACGGTGATGGTGCTGCCGGGCAACTGAGCGCCGGCGCGGGCTCGGTCAATGGCCGCCGGGCCGAGGCTCCGCGAGGCGTCGCAGCCAGTGCGTCGCCGTTTCCCCGTCCATCGGGCGGCCATGGTGGAAGCCCTGCCCGAGATCGCAGCCGATCGACACCAGCAGCGCCCGCTGCCCCTCGTTCTCGATGCCTTCCGCCAGCACCTTCATGCCAAGCTCTCGCCCCAGCGCCACCACCGCATGGACGATGGCGCGATCGTCGGCGGAACGTTCCATGTCCGCGATGAAGCTGCGATCGATCTTGATCTTACCGACCGGCAGCCGGCGCAGGTGGGTGAGCGAGGCATGGCCGGTGCCGAAATCGTCCAGCGCAATGCCGAAGCCACTCTCGCGCAGGCTGGAAAGCGTCGCCAGCACCATCTCGCCACGGCGGCCGAGAGTCACGGTCTCGGGCACTTCGAACTCGATCTGCGCGGGGGTGAGCCCGGCCGCGCGCACCATCTCGATGAGTTGCTCGGCGAGGCGCGGGTCGCGGAACTGGTTGGCCGAGAGGTTGACCGCCACCCGGCCGGGATCCAGCCCCTGATCCAGCCAGGCGCGGATCTGCGCGCAGGTCTTGCCCAGCATCACCCCGCCGATCGGCGCCATCAGCCCCACGCTCTCCGCCGCCGGGACGAACATGTCCGGCAGCTGCATCCCGTGCACCGGGTGCTGCCAGCGCAGCAACGCCTCGAACCCCACCAGCCGTGCGGTCGAGAGCTCGACGATCGGCTGGAAATGCACCTCGAACGCATCATTGGCCAGCGCCAGCCCGAGATCCTGGATGCACTGGTGGCGCTGGTCGGCGGTGCGGCGCAACGCCATGTCGAAACGGCGGATGCGCCGGCCGGTCTCGCTCTTGGCGGCATAGAGCGCGAGGTCGGCATTGCGCTGCAGCGCATCCGGGCTGCTGCCGTCCTGCGGCCAGCAGGCGATGCCGAAACTGGCCGCCAGCGTGAAGGCGCCATCGGACAGCGGATCGACGATGATCTTGCTCAGCCGCAGGTCGATCTCCGCCGCGCGGCACAGCAGCAGCTCGGGATCGGACATGCCCGGAAGCAGGATGGCGAACTCGTCGCCGCCGACGCGCGCGCACAAATCACGGCCACGGGCGTTGGCGCGCAGCCGCGCCCCGATTTCCCGCAGCACCACATCGCCCGCCCCGTGGCCGTGCGTGTCGTTGATTTCCTTGAAATTGTCGAGGTCGAGCGTGATGAGCGCGCCGGTCGAGCCCGGCTCCTGCATCGCGGCCTCCAGCAACTCCATGAAGCGGCTGCGATTGATCAGCCCGGTCATGGCATCGTGCGTGGCGAGATAGTCCGAACGTGCATGCGCCTCGATGCGGTCGGTAATGTCGCGCTCGTTCACCAGCACGCTGATGCTGCCGCTGACCGGATCGGTGGTGGTGCGGATGTCGATGCCGTGCCAGCGCTCGCCGGCCGCCGTGCGCATGCGGAAGTCGCCGGAGGCGGTCTTGCCGAGGAAGGCATCGGTGCGGGCCGGCTCGTGGTCGAAGGCCCGCCGCCACAGCGCCCGTCCCTCGGCGGAATCGGAAAACCCCGCGAGAAAGCGATGCTCGGCACCGGGAAAGCAGCGCGCCGCCGCCGGGTTGCGAAACAGCAGCCGCCCTTCGTCATCATAAAGAGACACCATGACGGCGGTGTGCCGCAGCGCCTCCACCCCGCGCCGCTCGGCGGCCTCGATTTCCGGAATGGTCGCCTCGACCAGCATGCCGACATTGCCGTTCGGCAGCCGCACCGGGCTCATCAGGCAGTCCACCATGAAGGGCTGCCCCTTGGGATAGAAGGACCAGCGCTCGGTGAACACCTCGCCCGCGCGCAGACGGTCGATGGTGAGGCCGAGGCGCGCGCGAATGGCCGCCGAGTGCGGCGTGAAATCGCGCGCGAAGAACTCCGCCTCCTCGCCCGGCGCTACCTGCCACAGCGCGCGGGCGGCCGCATTGGCGTAGTGCTTTCGCATGCGGACCGTATCGAGGATCCACACCGGGCGTTGCAGCAGTTCGAAGCCTTCCGTCCGGCACTCCGGAATCGGCGTGACCTTGAACGCAACGGATCCGATATCACTGGGCATGCACGAAGGCCTTCGCTCGATCCCGCCGGGATAATACACACTCGCACGGCTCCCTTGAGGATACGTGACCGAGCGTCGGCAGGCTCTCAAACTTTAGCCGCCCTCCCCCTCGTGCGGCGCATAGGCGGCGGGGTCGACCAGCGACGGGCGGCCCGGAAGAGCGAGCGCCGAAACGCGCGGGGCGCCCTCCGCGATGACCCGGCCGCGCCGGACCACAAAGAGCCGCGCCGCCTTGAGCCGGATCGCCTCGATCGGATCGGCCGCCTGCAGCACGACAAAATCGGCATGGCAGCCGGGCGCGAGCCCATAGCCCTCCAGCCCCATGATGCGGGCGGGATTGGTGGTCACCGCCTCGAAGCACCAGCCCATAGCCTCGCGCGCGGTCATCTGGCCGACATGCAGGCCCATATGGGCCACTTCCAGCATGTCGCCCGAGCCGAGCGAGTACCAGGGGTCCATGACGCAGTCCTGCCCGAAGGCGACATTGATTCCCGCCGCCCGAAGTTCCGGCACCCGCGTCATGCCGCGGCGCTTGGGATAGGTGTCGTGCCGGCCCTGCAGGGTGATGTTGATCAGCGGATTGGCGATGGCATGGACACCGGCCTCGGCGATCAGCGGGATCAGCTTGGAGACGTAGTAATTGTCCATCGAGTGCATGGAGGTGAGGTGCGAGCCCGTCACGCGGCCCTGCAGACCGAGCCGTGCGGTCTCGAAGGCCAGCGCCTCGATATGGCGCGAGAGCGGATCGTCGCTCTCGTCGCAATGAATGTCGACGCGCAGCCCGCGATCGGCGGCGATCTCGCACAGCTCCCGCAGCGAGGCGGCGCCATCGGCCATGGTGCGCTCGAAATGGGGAATGCCGCCCACGACATCCACGCCCATGTCCAGCGCGCGGTAGAGATTCTGCCGGGCGTTGGGCGAGCGGTACAAGCCATCCTGCGGGAAGGCCACGAGCTGGAGGTCGATATAGTCCTTCACCCGGTCGCGCACATGCAGAAGGGCCTCGACGGCGAGCAGCCGGTCGTCGCACACGTCGACATGGGAGCGGATGGCGAGCAGGCCCTGGCTCACCGCGAGGTCGCAATAGGCGAGCGCGCGCTCGATCACCGCCTCATGGGTCAGCAACGGCTTCAGCTCGCCCCACAGCGCGATGCCTTCAAGCAGCGTGCCGGAGCGGTTCAGCCGGGGCAGGCCGAGCGAGAGCGTTGCGTCCATGTGGAAATGCGCGTCCACGAAGGGCGGCGCTACCAGCCGGCCGCCGGCATCGATGACCTGCCCCGCCGGCTCGTCCAGCTGCGCCGCGATGCCCGGCTCGACCGCGAGGATGCGCCCATCGGTGCAGGCAATGTCGACCCCCGTGCGACCA
This sequence comes from Ancylobacter tetraedralis, assembly GCF_014195655.1. Lineage (GTDB taxonomy): Bacteria > Pseudomonadota > Alphaproteobacteria > Rhizobiales > Xanthobacteraceae > Ancylobacter > Ancylobacter tetraedralis. The sequence continues at coordinate 517,218 of NZ_JACICD010000004.1, read as the reverse complement.
TCCGGCAGGCGGGCATTCGTCAGCAGCAGATCGACACTCATCGCTGTCCCTTGAAGTACGGCTTCATCAGAGCGCGTGGATAGTCCGCGCGGCGGGCGACCAAGACAAGCGCGGCGATGGAGAAAACATAAGGCAGCATCAGGAAGATCTGGCTCGGCACCGCCCCGCCGGTAATCGTCTGGAGCCGCAACTGGTAGGCATCGAGCGCGCCGAACAGCAAGGCCCCGAGCAGCGCCTTCCCCGGCCGCCACGAGGCGAAGACGGTGAGCGCGATGCACACCCAGCCGCGCCCGTTGATCATGCCGAAATAGAACGCGTTGAACGCCGAGAGGGTGAGGAACGCCCCGCCCAGCGCCATCAGCGCCGACCCCGCCATCACCGCGCCGATGCGCAGGCCGACAACCGAGAGCCCCTGCGCCTCGACCGCTTCCGGATTGTCGCCCACCGCCCGCAGCGCGAGGCCAAGCGGCGTACGCGCGAGGATGAGCGCGAGGATGCCGACGCAGGCGAAGGCCAGCACCGTGAAGGCGGTCTGCTGGGCGAGGATCGGCCCGATGAAGGGCAGATCGCCCAGCACCGGCAGGTCGAGCGGGGGGAAGGCTTCGATGCGCGGCGGCGTCGCCACATTGGGAAAGGCCACGCGATAGCCGAAATAGGCCACCGACGTGGCGAGCAGCGTCACGCCGATGCCGGTGACATGCTGCGACAGGCCGAGCGGCACGGTGAGGATGCCATGCAGCAGCCCGAACAGCGCGCCCGTGCCAGCCGCCACCAGCACGCCGCCCCAGAGCGGCAGGCCGAGATAGACCGCCAGCCAGCCCGACATGGCGCCGGCGACGAAAATACCCTCGATGCCAAGATTGAGCACCCCCGCCCGCTCGCATAGCAGCGCTCCGAGCACGCCGAAGATCAGCGGCGTGGCGATCCGGATCGTCGCCGCCCAGAAATTGGCCTGGGTGAGGATATCCAGCGCGGACCACAGCATCACACGGCCTCCCGGCGCACGAGCACGATGCGGAAACGGGTGAGGAGCCCGCCCACCAGCACGCTGAGCAGCGCCAGCGCCACCACGAGATCGGCGAGATAGTTCGAGACGCCGATGGCCCGGCTCATCGAATCCGCCCCGACAAACACGCCGGCGACGAAGATGGCGGACGGGATGACGCCCAGCGGCGAGAGATTGGCCAGCGTCGCCACCACGATGCCGGCATAGCCGAAGCCGGGCGAGAGGTCGGCGGTGAGATAGCCCTTGAGCCCTGCCACCTCGCTCGCCCCGGCCAGCCCCGCGAGCCCGCCCGAGAGGAGGCCGACCAGCGCCATCGCCTTGCCAACCGGCAGGCCGGCATAGCGCGCCGCCCGGGCATTTTCACCCACCGCGCGGATGCGGAATCCCCACACGGTGCGGGTGATGAACACATGCAGCAGAAGGGCCGAGATCACCGCAATCACCAACCCCCAATGAAGGCGCAGCCCGGTGATCAGCTTGGGCAGCGTCGCCTCGTCCAGTACCGGCGCCGATTGCGGCCAGCCCATCGCCATCTCGTCCTTCATGGGCCCTTCGAGCATCATCTGCACGAAGAGAAGGACGATGAAGTTCATCAGCAGCGTCACCACAACCTCGTCGGCGCCGAAGCGGGTCTTGAACAGCACCGGCACCAGGAGCAGAGCCGCACCGGCCAGCGCCGCGCCGATCAGCACCAGCGGCACCAGCACATAGGCGGGCGCCTCGATCAGCCCGGCGCCGAGCGCGACGGTGGCGAGCGCTCCGGCATAGAGCTGGCCCTCCGCGCCGATGTTCCACAGCTTCGCGCGGAAGGCGACGGCGGCGGCCAGGCCGGTGAAGATCAGCGGCGTGGCGCGGGTCAGCGTCTCGGCCAGCGCGAAGCCATCGCCCAGCGCGCCCTTGGCCATCAGCACGAAGGCGCCCAGCACCGGCGCGCCGGAGAGCGCCAGCGGAATGGCGGTGAGCAGCAGGGCGGCCAGCCCCGCCCCGACCGAGACCGCGACGGTGAGCCAGACCGGGGTGCGCTCGCGCGGAATGAAGCGGATCATGCCGCTTCCTCCGCCGCGTGGCCGGCCATCATCAGCCCGACCGTGCGGATATCCAGCCCGGCCGTGTCCATCGCGGCGGAGAGATGGCCGGCATGTACGACCGCGATGCGGTCGGACAGCGCGAACAATTCGTCGAGATCCTCCGAGATCAGCAGCACGGCAGCGCCCCGGTCCCGCGCGGCGATGAGCCGGCGGTGCACATCGGTGGTGGCGCCGATGTCGAGCCCGCGCGTCGGCTGGTGGGCGAGCACGAGCCGGGGCGCGCGCTCCAGCACGCGGGCCAGCACCACCTTCTGCATGTTGCCGCCCGACAGCGCGCGAACCGCCGCGTCCGGGCCGGGACAGCGCACATCGTAATCCGCGATCGCCCGTGCCGCCCGTCGGCGGATGTCGTCGCGGCGGATCAGCCCGGCCCTCTGGTTCTCCGGCGCGGCGATGGTCTCCAGCACGTAATTCTCCGCCACGGTGAGGGCGCCGATCGTGCCGTCGCGATGGCGGTCCTCCGGAATGCGGCCGATGCCGGCCGCGATACGCCCGGCGGGGTCGGCGCGCGAGGCCCGCAACCCGGCGATGAGCGCCTCTCCCGCGCGCGGGCTGGCGAGGCCGGCGACCAGCTGCGCCAGCGCGCCCTGCCCGTTGCCGGACACGCCGGCAATGCCGACGATCTCCCCCGCCCGCACCTCAAGATCGGCGCCCTGCAGCCGGTCGCGCTGGTCGGGCGCGCCGACGCTGACGCCGCGCAGAACTAGCACCGGAGCGCCCGGATTGGCCGGCGGACGCTCGCGCGCCGGGATCGGGCGGCCGACCATCAATTCGGCAAGGCTCGCCCGGCTCGCGCCAAGGGTCGGCTGGTCGGCCACCTTGGCGCCGCCGCGCAGCACCACCACGCGCTCGCACAGCGCCAGCACCTCGTGCAGCTTGTGGCTGATGAAGATGACGGCCAGCCCCTTGGCCGCCAGCGTGCGCACGGTCGCGGCGAGGCCGTCGGCCTCCTGCGGGGTGAGCACGGCGGTCGGCTCGTCGAGGATCAGCACGCGCACATCGCGATAGAGCGCCTTGAGGATCTCGATGCGCTGCTGCTCGCCCACCGAAAGCCGTGCCACCGGCACGTCGAGATCGGTGGCGAGCCCGCTCTCCGTGATCAGCCGTTCCAGCTTGGCCCGCGCCGCGCCGCGCCGCAGCCCGAGGGTCCACAGCGATTGCGTGCCGAGCACGATGTTCTCGAAGCCGGTCAGGTTCTCGGCGAGGGCGAAATGCTGGTGCACCATGCCGATGCCCGCCGCCAGCGCGGCCTCGGCAGAGCCGCCCGGCAGGGCGCTGAGTTGCCCGTCCGGGCCGGCAATGTGCACCACGCCTTCGTCGGCGACATAGTGGCCGAACAGGATGCTCATCAGCGTGGTCTTGCCCGCGCCGTTCTCGCCGAGCAGCGCGACGATCTCGCCGGCCCGCACGTCAAGGTCGATATGGTCGTTCGCCGTCAGCGGCCCGAACCGCTTGGTGATGCCGGACAGCGAAAGGACGAGCGGGCGGGGATCGGGATGCATCGGTGTGGCTGCCGCCTGAAGGGACTCTCTCCACCTCTCCCCGACGGGGAGAGGTGCCCGCGCAGCGGGTCGGCGAGGGGTTGCGCCTTGCGGAGCGGCGAAGATCCCTCACCGACCGACCTCCCCACGTCAGGGAGGAGCAGCGCACGTCACAGCGTCGACTTGGGCTCGCCGTCGTTCACGTTCACCCGGAACAGGCCGTCCTTGATCTCCTTCTCCTTGACGAGAACGAGGTCGACGACATCGGGCGGCACCAGCTTGGGATCGAGCGGTGCGAGGCTCGCGCCACCCTCGGCCATGTAGCTGTAGGGGCCGTAATCGGCGGCGACGAAGGTACCCGCCGTCACTGCGGCGATCGCCTTGTCGATGGTCGGCTCCATCTGCCACAGGGCCGAGGCCACCACCGTGCCGGGATACTGGGCGGAGGTGTCGATGACGTTGCCGATCGCCTTCACGCCGCGCTCTTTGGCGGCATCCGACACGCCGAAGCGCTCGGCGTAGAGAATGTCCGCGCCCTTGTCGATCTGGGCGAAGGCGGCTTCCTTCGCCTTGGGCGGGTCGTACCAGGAGTTGATGAAGGTGACGATGAACTTCACCTTCGGATTCACCGCCTGCGCGCCTTCCATGAAGGCCTGCATCAGCCGGTTCACCTCGGGAATGGCGTAGCCGCCGACCAGCCCGATGACGTTCGACTTGGTGAGCTTTCCCGCCACCATGCCGGTGAGATAGGACGGCTCGTGGATGAAATTGTCGAACACCGAGAAGTTCGGCTTGGTGGGGCCGAAGGAGGAGCCCATGAGATAGGCGGTATTTGGATAATCCGCCGCCACCTTGCGCGCCGGGCGCTCCACCGCGAACACCTCGCCCACCACGAGGTCCGCGCCCTCCTGCGAATATTGCCGCATCACCCGCTCGTAATCGGTGTTGGCGACATTCTCGGAGAATTTATAGGTGATGTCGCCGCGCGCCTCGGCCGCTTTCAGCGCCTTGTGGATGCGCGACACCCATTGCTGCTCCACCGGCACGGTGTAGATCGCCGCGACCTTGATGGGCCGGGTCTTGGCGGCGGCCAACGCCGCGCCACCGAAGGCCGAAAGCGCGACCGCGCCGGCGCCAAGCGCCAGCAACTGCCGTCGATCAATCACCCCTGACGAAAAAAGCGGCAGTGTTTCGGACGACTTCACGACCATCTCTCTATCTCCGCGACGATAAGGAAGGCGGCTCACGCCTGCGCGGCCGCTTTATGCGCCGACACATGCGAGCGTTGTGCCATTTTCGAACTGTTCAGTCCGAAAAGTCACGCGGGCTTTTCGCCTTGCCCCCAGACATGCTGCCCCAGACATGCGCGAGATAGGCCCGGATGAACGGCGGCATGCCCGCGCAGATGTCGTCGGGACCGCGGGCGATGATCACCGCGTCGATCTCGGAGCGTTCCTGCGCGTGGATATGGGCGCGGATGCGGCGGGCCACATCCTCGGCACTGTCGGGGGAGATGATCTGGCGCAGCAGCGCCACGCGGCGCTCATCGCGCAGCAACGTCCAGCCGGGCGCGGGTGTCGCGTCGCGCGGTGACAGGCCGGTTTCCTCGTGAAGTTCACGCCACACGCTGGCCTCGAGGTCCACCCGCCCGTCGGGGGTGACATCGTCGGGGTCCGGCGTGCCGGCGGCGAAATAGATGCGCCCGGCATTGGCGGTCCAGGGCGCCATGCGGGCCAGCACGAAGCCGCCATCCGCCCCACGCAGCGCGCCCATGGCGAAGCCGTTGCGCGCCAATGGATGTGGCGGCTCTGTGCCGAGCAGCCAGAGCAGGGCGGCATAGTCGGTCTCGACATAGCGGCCCGTCAGCGCGCCCGCCTCCAGCCCATGCGAGGCCAGCACCAGCACGCGCCCGTTCCAGATGCTCGGCTGCCGCAGCACGCGCTCGGTGAAATGCGCCTCGATGGCGGCCCGGCTTTCCTCCGCGAAGCCGCAGGGTCCGCGATCGATCCGCATATCCAGCCGGTCGATCTCGGTGATGTCCGGGCGATAGGCGACGGCCGCGGTCATGCCGCGTCACACATGCAGCGTGCCCTCGGAGACGATCACCGCGCCGCCACCGATGGTGACGGAGGCGAGCACGCCACCCGTCACTTCCAGCCCGAGCCGCACCAGGCTCGGCCGGCCCATCTCGACGCCCTGCAGGATGTCGAACGCATTGAACCCATCGCCCGGCTTCTCGCCCGCCAGCAGCACGGCAGCGAGCGAGGCGGCGGCCGAGCCGGTCGCCGGATCCTCGTCGATGCCCATGTTGGCGCCGAACATGCGGGCGCGGAAATCGCCCTCGCCATCCTCGTCGCGGCAGAACACGTAGACCGATTCCGCTTCGCTGCCGAACGTGCCGATGAGCCGCGCCGCGCTGGGGCTGATGCGCGCCAGCGCCGAGCGCGAGGCCAGCGGCACGCAGACGAACGGCACGCCCGCCGAGGCCACCACCGGGCGGTAATCGTCGAAGCCGATGTCGGACGTGTCGAGGCCGAGCGCCTGGGCGCAGGCTTCCACGCTCATCGGCTGGGCGTCGAGGATTTCGGGAACGCGCGGCACGGTGAAGATGGCATGGCCGAGCCGGGGACCTTTCACCGTCACATGGCAGGGCACGGCGCCGACATTCTCCTCCAGCACGAAGGCTGTCGACGTCTCGACCCCGTCGCGAATGGCGAGCAGCACCGCCGTGCCGACCGTGGGATGGCCGGCGAAGGGAAGTTCGTGATTGACGGTGAAGATGCGCAGCCGGGCGCGGCTCTCCTCCTCCTGCGGCTTCACCAGGAAGACCGTCTCGGACAGGTTGAACTCGCGGGCGATGGCCTGCATCTGGTTGCCGTCGAGTCCCTCGGCATCGAGCACGACGGCCAGCGGATTGCCCGAGAGGGCGCGGTCGGTGAAAACGTCGAGCGTGACGAAGCGACGGGCCATGGGTCAGAGCTTCTCTGGTGTGAAAATGCGGGACGGCGATACGAATTCATCCTGCGCCGCGACGGTGAGAATCTCCGTCGCGCCGGCGGCAACGGTCCGGGCAAGCAAACCATAGGCCGAAGACGCCGCCATCGAGAGGGCCTGTGCGGTGGAATGCGTCGTCTTCCAGTGCACGAAGAACAGCGCCGCGATGGCATCGCCCGCCCCGCTGGCCGAAATGGCGAGCCGGGGCGTGCGCACGCGGAATCGCCCGTCCGGGCCCGAGGCGATGAGGTCGATGGAATCGGCCGGCGTCTCCTCGGTGTGCAGGCTCGTCACCAGTATGACGCGCGGCCCGGTGGCGTGCACCGCGTCGCAAGCGGCCAGAGCTTGCGCCAGCGTGCCGGTGCCATGGCCGGCGAGGATTTCGAGCTCGAACTGGTTCGGGGTGATGAGGTCCGCCGCCGGCACGGCGCGCGCGCGCATGAATTCGGGAATGCCGGCCCGCACGAACAGCCCGGAGCCCACGTCGCCCATCACCGGATCGCAGCAATAATGCGCGCTTGAATTCGCCGCCTTGACCCGGCCGACCGCGTCGAGGATCGCATCGCCGATCTCGGCCGTGCCCATGTAGCCCGAGAGCACGCCATCGCAGCGCGGCAGCACGTTGCGATCCTCCAGCCCCCCCACCAGCTCGCGGATCAGCCCGCCGCCGAATACCTCGCCGCGCCAGGCGCCATAGCCGGTATGGTTGGAGAACTGCACGGTATGGATGCCCCACACCTCATGGCCGAGCCGCTGCATGGGAAACATCGCCGAGGCGTTGCCCACATGGCCGTAGGCAACCCATGACTGGATCGACAGAATGTTCATTGCACCGCGCCCACGCCCGACTTGAGAGAATCCGCGCTTACCTCTCCTGCGGCAAGGCTTCAAACGAAATTCCGCGCGGCCATCCATCACGAAAGCCGATGAGACGCCGGTGAAGCCCGCGCGTCACCCGTCGATCCAGCCCGGCGGCGCGGCCGGGCGGGCGCCTTCGGCCGGCAGATCTGCCAGCACATAGCCGTCGCGCCCGCCCGCCTTGGCATCGTAGAGGGCGCGGTCGGCCCGGCGCATCGCGCTGTCCAGCGCCTCGCGCTCGCCGATCATCGCCACGCCGAAACTCGCCGTGACGCGCACCCCGGCCGGCACGAGCTGGTAGGTCCGGCCGGCCAACGCGGCGCGAATGGCCTCCAGCCGCGCGGGCGCCTCCCGGATGTCCAGATCCGGCAGCAGCAGGCAGAACTCCTCGCCGCCAAGCCGCCCGCACAGGCCCCCCGGCTGGGAGAGGTTGCGCAGCACGGCGCCGAAAATGCCGATCACCTCATCGCCCGCGGCATGGCCGAAGCGGTCGTTGATCGACTTGAAGCGGTCGAGGTCGGCCATGACCAGGCAGGCTGGCCGATCGGATCGCGGGCGCCTCGTGAAGGATGTGGCGCGATCGAGAAAGGCCGCGCGGGTGAGCGCGCCCGAGAGGTGATCATGCTCCAGCCGCCGTGCCGTTTCCGCCACCAGTTCGGCGACGATCACACCCAGCAGCGCGAGTCCCAGCAGCAGAGACAGCACCGCGCCGACGGTCTGCGAATAATAGGCATAGACGCTCATCACATAGCCGCGCACACTCGGCGCCATGCCATCGCCGAACAGCGGCGCGCCGGCCTTGGCGAGAAACTGCAGCGAGACGAGGACGAGGATACCGGCGAGCAGGCGGTCCCATGGGCCGCGCCGGCCCGAGCCCAGCACACGGGCAGCGCCCAGAGCCGCCATCGCCGCGAACGGCCCCTGATAGGCAAGCCCGTGCGTGAGCGTTCCCCGCGGCAGATCATAGGTCACGGCCACATTGAACAGCGTGCAGCAGGCCCACAGGATGATGGCGGGTGCCACGGACAGGCCGGGTCGGTAATGACGGGTCAGCCCCGCCGCGATCAGCGTCAGGGCAAGCAGCAGAAGCGAGAAGGACAGGCCGGACAGCAGGCGCGCCGAGGCTATGAGCGGCGCCAGCGCCTCCACCGTCACCGTCGCGGCGGCCGACACGAAGCCGGCAGCGCACCAGCGCCCCAATTCGAGACGCGAGCGCCAGGACAGACCGAGAAACGCAGCGGCAAAGGAAAGGCCGATGAAGCCATTGATGACAAGAAGAAAAGTGGCGCCCCGCATTGCCCCTGCCGGAAACGAATCGACCGACCCGCCGACCCGGAGCAGCATAGACGTGCCGGGAGACCGGCGCCACGAACCGGGCCGCGCCGGTTCCCCCGCGAATGCCGTACCCCGCCACCCGCAAGAGGGCCGAATATCGGTCTTGCTCTACTTTCGCGCGCATGCGACAGGCGAGGCATGACCGAGATGCTCTCCGCCGCCGCCCTCGCCCAGGCCATCCGCGCCGGACGCCTGACCCCGCTCGATGTCGCCGAGCGCTGCCTTGAAGCCATTCGCACGCGGGAGGGCGACGTGCAGGCCTTCACCGCGCTGGACGCCGACGCGCTGCTCACGCAGGCCCGCGCCCCCGGGCTGGCGGCGCGTCCGCTCGCCGGCCTGCCGGTGGGTGTTAAGGATATCATCGACACGGTCGACTTTCCCACGGGGCGCGGCTCGCCGATTTATACCGGCTACCGTCCGGTGGCGGACGCGGCGATCGTGCGCATGGCGGTGCGGGCCGGCGGGCTGATCGCGGGCAAGATGTCGACGACCGAGTTCGCCTTCATGCAGCCGTCCCCGACTCGCAACCCGCGCCGTCTGTCGCACACGCCGGGCGGTTCCTCGGCCGGCTCGGCGGCGGCGGTGGCGGCGGGCATGCTGCCCATCACGCTCGGCACGCAGACCGGCGGCTCGATCATCCGCCCCGCCTCGTTCTGCGGCGTCACCGGCTACAAGCCCTCCTTCAAGCTGCTGCCGGTGCTGGGCCTCAAGCCCTTCGCCTGGTCGCTCGACACGCTTGGCCTGTTCGGCGCCCATGTGGCGGATGTGGCTTTCGCGGCCGCGGCCATCAGCGGGCGCGACCTCATCCCGGCGGATGACGGGCATGTGCCGCATTTCGCACTGGTGAGCACGGCGCGCGCCCACCTCGCCGCGCCGGACGCCCATGCCGCGCTGGAGGCGGCCGCGCGCGCCGCGCAGAAGGCCGGCGCCCGCGTCAGCGTGCTCGACCTGCCGGCCGAGGTGGAGGCCGCCGATGCCGCCTGCGGCCCGGTGCAGGCCTTCGAGGCCGCGCTCGCCTTCGCCGACGAATGGGACCGCCACCACGGCGAGCTGTCGGACACGCTCGCCAGCTACCTCGCGAGTGCCCAGCACGTGACCCCCGACGAATATGACGCCGCCCGCCGGGCCTCGCGGCGTGCGCGCCATGCGCTGGCCGATGCCGCGGCCGGGTTCGATGCCATCCTCACCTTCTCCGCCACCGGCGAGGCCCCGGCGGGACATGCCACGACCGGCTCACCCGTCTTCAACCGGCTGTGGACCCTGACCGGCGCGCCCTGCGTGAACGTGGCCGGCCTCACCGGCGCCAGCGGCCTGCCGATCGGCGTGCAGGTGGTGGGACGGTTCGGACGTGACAGGGCTACGCTCGGCGCCGCCCGCTTCCTGGAACGGGCGATCCATGACGGCCATTGACGCAAGGACCGCGGGCGCACCGGCTGTCTATGCGCCGGCGCGAATCTTGGGTTTCGCCTAAATACATTTAGTCAAAAAACGCAAGGGACCGTTACAGTTTATTAAGTCTAGAAATCTATGGTCAGCTCATCCTTCGGGGGAGCGTAATTCATGAGTATCAAAGCATTTCTTCTCGGCAGCGCGGCCGTCGTCGCGCTTGCAGTTCCGTCCTTCGCCGCCGACCTCGCCTATCCGGTGAAGGCAGCGCCGATGGTGTATGCTCCGGTCTTCACCTGGACCGGCTTCTATCTCGGTGGCAATTTCGGCTATGGCTGGGGCGAAAGCTCCGCGCCGTGGCGCGATTATCTCAACTACAAGTATCTGGGCTGGGACCAGAACGGCTATGGCGGGGCGGCTGATCCCGAGGGCTGGTTCGGCGGCTTCCAGTTCGGCTATAACTACCAGTTCGCCAACAATGTCGTGCTGGGCGCGGAAGCCGACTTCCAGTTCGGCTCGGTCAAGGGCAACCTTGATTACTTCGGCGTCCGCACCAGCCCGGGCAATTTCGACCAGCAGTTCGGCAGCATCCAGACCGAGATCGAGTCCTTCGGCACGGTCCGGGCGCGCATGGGCTATTCCATGGATCGCTTCCTTCCCTATGTCACCGGCGGTCTCGCCTGGGGCAACGTGAAGGTTTCCGAGGGCTGGAACAGCTATCTCAACGGCAACCTGCAGCCGCTCCTGGGCGGCAGCAACTCGGCCAGCGAGACGCTGTGGGGCTGGACCCTGGGCGGCGGTCTCGAATACGCCATCACCGACAACTGGACCGTCAAGGGCGAGTATCTCTACACGGATCTCGGCGATATCAGCTGGAACGGGTCTACCAATACCCGCGCCGACGTGAGCCTGCAGACGCTGAAGATGGGCGTGAACTACAAGTTCTGATCCGGCCTCCAGCGCCCGTCAGGACCGGATCGGCAAGCCCCGGACCCGCGCGTCCGGGGCTTCGTCGTTTTCAGGGATCGAGACTTCAGCCGGCCTTGCCGTCCCCGCGAACGCCATCCCCGGCTGCACACCGACGTCGCTAGTGCGGGCCGACCAGCCCGGCTACCGTGCTCCACACCGCATCCTTGATGCCGACCGCGGCCGGCGGGGCAATGACGGTGGGTGGATCGGGGTTCTTCTGTCCGTCCGGCATCAGATCGGCGAACCAGATCTCGCCATCGGTATAATAGGGATCGCCCCCGCCATTGCGCCCGAACAGGGTGGGGCCAAGCCCCGTCACCTGATAGACCTCGCGCACGACGCCCGCCTTCTTGAGATCGTCGACCAGCAGATCACGCACCGCGTCGACATCCGGGCCGATATGGTGGGTGACGGCGCCGGTATAATGGCTGAGGCCGACGCCGCGATCATAGGTCGCCGAGCCGAGCCACACCGCCCGTCCCTCCGTGCCGCGATCCAGCACCTTCCATAGCCGCACATGGTCGCGACGATCGGCGCTCTTGCCGACCTCCTTCTCGAAGGCGAGATCCTCGACGCGCCCGTCATAATAGAGCGGGCTGACCGGCGCCTGCGGGTCCGGGCGGTCCAGCAGCACCGAGCCGATGATGTCGACGCTCGACTTCAGCGTCACCGGGTCCGCCGCCGTCCAGCCCGCCGCGTAAAGGGCGCGGATCACGTCCTCGCGGGCGCCGACGAGACCCACATCGATCGGGTCGCCGGGAATGCCTTGGCTAGTCTGCGTGACCATCGGCATGTGCCGGATACCGGGCTGGTGCTCGTGATGCGTCCACAGCCGCGGCAGCAGGATATAGGCCAGCGCCGCCCAGACCAGCACACCGAGCAGCGCCCAATGCCACACCCGCCGTACATCCTTTTTCAGCGCCGCCATGGGTTCACTCGGCCGCGACGGACTTGTAGCTGACCGGATCGTAATTGAGCACCGGCGCCAGCCAGCGCTCGGCCTCCTCCACGCTCATGCCCTTGCGCGCTGCATAATCCTCGACCTGATCACGCTCGATCCGGCCGACGCCGAAATAGGCGGCCTCGGGATGAGCGAAATACAGGCCCGACACCGCCGCGCCCGGCCACATGGCGAAACTCTCCGTCAGTTCGACGCCAATGCGGGGCGTGACGTCGAGCAGACTGAACAGGGTGGCCTTCTCCGTGTGGTCGGGCTGGGCGGGATAGCCCGGCGCCGGACGGATGCCGCGATAGGCCTCCTGGATGAGCCCCTCATTCTCCAGCGCCTCGTCCGGCGCATAGGCCCAGAATTCGCGGCGCACCCGCTCATGCATGCGTTCGGCAAACGCCTCGGCGAGGCGGTCGGCCAGCGACTTCAGCAGGATCGACGAATAGTCGTCATTGGCGGCCTTAAACGCCTCGGAGCGCTCATGTTCGCCGAAGCCGGTGGAGACGCAGAAGCCGCCGACATAATCGGTCACGCCCGTCGTCGCCGGGGCGATGAAATCGGCCAGCGCGATATTGTGCCGGCCCTCGCGCTTACCCATCTGCTGGCGCAGCGTGTGGAGCCGCGCCAGCTCCGCCGCGCGGGTCTCGTCGGTATAGAGCACGATGTCGTCGCCCACCGTGCCAGCCGGCCAGAAGCCGACCACCGCGCGGGCGGTGAGCCATTTCTCGGTCACGATCCGCTCCAGCATCCGGCGCGCGTCGTCATAGAGCGCGCGCGCGGCGATGCCGACCTTCGGGTCGTCGAGAATGGCTGGGAACTGTCCGGCCAGTTCCCAGGACTGGAAGAAGGGCGACCAGTCGATATAGGGCACCAGTTCGCCCAGATCGTAGCTCTCGAACACCCGCGTGCCGATGAAGCCCGGCACCGGCGGCTGGTAGGCGTCGAAGTCGAGGACGAGGCGGTTGGCGCGCGCATCCCCCAGCTTCACCCGCACCTTGTTGCGGTCGGACTTGGCATGCGCGTCGGCCAGCTTGGCATATTCGGCGCGCACATTGGCGACATAGTCGGCGCGCGAATTGTCGTTCAGCAGGGCCGAGACAACGCCCACCGCGCGGCTGGCATCGGTGACATAGACCGCCTGCCCGCGCACATATTGCGGGGCGATCTTCACCGCCGTATGCACGCGCGAGGTCGTCGCCCCGCCGATCAGCAGCGGCAGGCTGAACCCCTCGCGCTCCATCTCGGAGGCGACATGCACCATCTCGTCGAGCGAAGGCGTGATGAGGCCGGACAGGCCGATGATATCGACCTTCTCCGCCCGCGCGACCTCCAGGATCTTCGCGGTCGGCACCATGACGCCGAGGTCGATCACCTCGTAATTGTTGCACTGCAGCACGACGCCGACGATGTTCTTGCCGATATCGTGCACATCGCCCTTCACGGTGGCCATCAGCACCTTTCCGGCCGAGGAATCCTCGGTGATGCCGTTATCCAGCTTCTCCTGCTCCATGAAGGGCATGAGATAGGCCACCGCCTGCTTCATCACGCGGGCGGACTTCACCACTTGCGGCAGAAACATCTTGCCGGCGCCGAACAGGTCGCCGACCACGTTCATGCCGGCCATCAGCGGGCCTTCGATGACATGCAGCGGACGCGCGACGCCCTGGCGCGCCTCTTCGGTATCGACCTCGACGAAATCGGTGATGCCGTTGATCAGCGCATGCGCGATGCGCTTCTCCACGGCCCATGTGCGCCAGGTGAGATCGGCCTCCCGCTTCTCCTTGCCGGGCCCGCCTTTGAAGTTCTCCGCCAGCGCCAGCAGGCGCTCGGTCGCGTCGTCGCGGCGGTTGAGCACCACGTCCTCGCAGGCCTCGCGCAGCGCCGGCTCGATCTCGGAATAGGGCGCGAGCTGGCCGGCATTGACGATGCCCATGTCCATGCCCGCCGCGATGGCGTGATACAGGAACACCGCGTGCATCGCCTCGCGCACCGGCTCGTTGCCGCGGAACGAGAAGGAGAGGTTGGACACGCCGCCGGAGATGTGGGCATGCGGCAATTGCTGGCGGATCGCCCGCACCGCCTCGATGAAAGCGACGCCATAGCCGGCGTGCTCCTCGATGCCGGTCGCCACCGCGAAGATGTTGGGATCGAAGATGATGTCCTCGGGCGGGAAGCCCACCTCGTCGACCAGGATGCGGTAGGCCCGCGCGCAGATCTCGACCTTGCGCTCATAGGTGTCGGCCTGGCCCTGCTCGTCGAACGCCATGACGACCACGGCGGCGCCATAGGCCCGCACCAGCCGGGCGTAATGACGGAAGGCGTCCTCGCCCTCCTTCATCGAGATGGAATTGACGATGCCCTTGCCCTGGATGCACTTCAGGCCCGCCTCGATCACGCTCCACTTGGAACTGTCGACCATGATCGGCACGCGGGCGATGTCCGGCTCCGCCGCCAGCAGGTTGAGAAACGTGACCATCGCCTGCTGCGAATCGAGCAGGCCCTCGTCCATGTTGATGTCGATGACCTGCGCGCCGTTCTCCACCTGGTCGCGCGCCACGGCCAGCGCGGCGGTGTAGTCGCCATTGGTGATCAGCTTGCGGAAGCGCGCCGAGCCGGTGACATTGGTGCGCTCGCCCACATTCACGAACGGAATGATGGGAGTCAGCTCGAACGGCTCAAGGCCCGAGAGCCGCAGCCGCGGCTCGATCTGCGGCACCACGCGGGGGGCATGCGGGGCCACCGCCTGCGCCAGCGCGCGGATATGGTCCGGCGTCGTGCCGCAGCAGCCGCCGACGATGTTCACGAGGCCGGAAGCGGCAAATTCGCCGACCAGCTTCGCCATCGCCTCCGGACTCTCGTCATAGAGGCCGAACTCGTTGGGCAGGCCGGCATTGGGATAGGCACAGACGAAGGTGTCGGCGAGGCGCGACAATTCGTCGATATGCGCGCGCATCTCCTTGGCGCCGAGCGCGCAGTTGAAGCCGATGGAAAACGGCTGGGCATGGCGCAGCGAATACCAGAACGCCGCCGCCGTCTGGCCCGACAGCGTGCGGCCGGACAGATCGGTGATGGTGCCGGAGATCATCACCGGCAGGCGGATGTCGCGTGCCTCGAACAGCCGCTCGATGGCGAAGACGGCGGCCTTGGCGTTCAGCGTGTCGAAGATGGTCTCGATCAGCAGCAGGTCCGCCCCGCCGTCGATCAGCGCCCCGGCCTGCTCGCCATAGGCGGTGGCCAGTTCGTCGAAGGAGGTCGCGCGGTAGCCGGGATCGTTCACGTCGGGCGAAATGGACGCGGTGCGGTTGGTCGGCCCGATGGCTCCGGCCACGAAGCGGCGGCGCCCATCCTTCGCCTGCGCGAGCTTGGCGGCTTCCTTGGCGAGCCTGGCGCCCTCGAAATTGATCTCGTAGACGAGGCTCTCCATGCCGTAATCGGCCATGGCGATGGTGGTGCCGGAGAACGTGTTGGTCTCGACGATATCCGCGCCGGCCAGGAAATAGGCAAGGTGGATGTCGCGCACCGCCTCCGGGGCGGTGAGGTTGAGCAGGTCGTTATTGCCCTTGAGGTCGCGGTTCCAGCCCTTGAACCGCTCGCCGCGATAGCCGGCCTCGTCCAGCCTGAGCTGCTGGATCATGGTGCCCATGGCGCCGTCGAGCACGAGGATGCGCTGCGCGGCAGCCTCGCGGAGGGCGGAGAAGGTGTCGGACGGCTCAACGGTCATGGTGCGGCTCCTGCTCCCTTTCCCCGTCGGGGAGAGGGTCGGGGTGAGGGGCATTCGCGCGCAGGGCGTCCTGGATCCGCACGAGTACTCCCGCGATATTATTGTTCACGTCGTTATTCCAGAACCGGATGATGAAATAGCCAAAGGCCTCGATCATCCGTGTTCTTTCGGCGTCCAGCTCGGCGGTGTGCTGGCCGCCGTCCAGTTCGATCACGAGCTTGGCGTCGGCGCAGAGGAAATCGACCGTAAAGCGATCGATCGGCTCCTGCCGCCGGAACTTCCAACCATCGAGCTGCCGGTCGCGAAGGCGGGACCAGAGGAGCTTTTCGACGTCCGCCCGGTTCTGGCGTAGCTGGCGTGCTCGAAATACCCTGCCGTCCATCCCCCTCGCCCGCCGCTTCGCGGCGACCTCTCCCCCTCGGGGAGAGGTAAAGATGCCGCTCTCTCTGTCTTGTATCAGGCCTTCTCCGTCAGATGGACCTGCCCCCTCTCCCCGACGTGACGAGGGGTGGGGTGAGGTTTTCGACGCCCCGCCCCTACGCCGCCGCCTGCCCGTTGCCCTGCCCCGCCGCGACCTCCTGCGGCGGACGAATGCCCAGCAGGTGACACACGGCATAGACGAGGTCGGCGCGGTTGAGCGTGTAGAAGTGGAATTCGGTCACGCCGCGATCGACGAGATCGAACACCTGCTCGGCCGCCACGGCGGCGGCGATCAGCTTGCGGGTCTCGAGGTCGGCGTCGAGCCCCTCGAAACGCCCGCTCAGCCAGTCCGGCACATGGGTGCCGGTCTTTTCGGCGAAGTTGCGCGCCTGCTTGAAATTCGACACCGGCAGGATGCCCGGCACGATAGGCACATCGATGCCGCGCGCGCGCACCTTGTCGAGGTAGCGGAAATACAGGTCGTTGTCGAAGAAGCACTGGGTGATGGCGCGGGTCGCCCCGGCATCCACCTTGGCGGCGAGAATGTCGAGATCGGTGTCGAACGAGGCACTCTCGGGATGCCTCTCCGGATAGGCCGAGACCGACACCTCGAAATTGGCGATGCGACGAATGCCGGCGACCAGTTCGGCGGTCGTCCGGTAGCCCTGCGGGTGCGGCTCATAGGCCTGTCCGACCCCGCCCGGCGGATCGCCGCGCAGCGCCACGATATGGCGCACGCCGGCATCCCAATAGCCCCGCACCACCTCATCCACCTCCGCCCGCGTGGCGGACACGCAGGTCAGGTGCGCCGCCGGCGCGAGGCGGGTTTCCTTGATGATGCGCTCGACCGTGGCGTGGGTGCGCTCGCGGGTGGAGCCACCGGCCCCGTATGTCACCGAGACGAATTTCGGCGCCAGCGGCGCGAGGCGCTGCACCGAGTTCCACAGCGTCGCCTCCATCTCCGCGCTCTTGGGCGGGAAGAATTCGAACGACACGGCAATGGGCCGCCCGCCGGAACGCCGGCTGCGGCGCTCGATATCCGACGACATCAGGCGACCTCCTGTTTTTCTGGAGCGGCATCGGCCAGCAGCATCCGCGGATCGCGCGCCAGCCAGAGAGAGACGGTGAGCCCGCCCGCGCCAGACCCTGCGCGGCTCTTCGGGGCGAGCAGACGATGGGATTGCGGGGTGAGCCCGGCCTGGGCGAGCCAGCTTTCCATAATCTCGGGCGCGAAGCCGAGACGGCGGTGGGCGTGCTGCTCGCGCAGGAATTCGAGATCGTGCGGATCGAAATCCACCACCAGCAGCCGCCCGCCGGGGCGCAGCACCCGCGCCGCCTCCTTGAGCGCGCGCGGCGCGTCCTCCAGGAAGTGCAGCACCTGGTG
Source organism: Ancylobacter tetraedralis (assembly GCF_014195655.1). Classification (GTDB taxonomy): domain Bacteria; phylum Pseudomonadota; class Alphaproteobacteria; order Rhizobiales; family Xanthobacteraceae; genus Ancylobacter; species Ancylobacter tetraedralis. Next base: position 499,627 of record NZ_JACICD010000004.1, on the reverse strand, counting down.
CACGATCACCACGTCGAATGCGTCGCGCGGCAAAGCGAGATTGTAGATGTCGCCCTGGCGGACGGTGGCGTTGCGCACGCCCACCCGCTCCAGATTGGCGCGGGCGACGCTCAGCATCTCGGCCGAGAGGTCGATGCCCACCCCGCGCTCCATGTCGCCGGCGAACAGTTCGAGAATGCGCCCCGTGCCGGTGCCGAGATCGAGCAGGCTGCCGATCCGCCCGCCGGCCAGCGCCGCGCGGATGGCGGCCTCCACCTCTTCCTCCGGCACGTGCAGGCGGCGGATGGCGTCCCATTCGTGGGCATGGGCGCGGAAATAATCCTGCGCATGGGCGGCGCGGGCGGCGCGCACCGCCTCCAGCCGCTCGCGGTCACGCAGCAGAACCGCGTCATCCGGAGCCATCAGGTCGAGCAGCGCATCGGTCAGCGCGGCGGCCGGCGCCTCTGTAGCCCGGCGGTAGAACACCCAGCTGGCCTCGCGGAACCGCTCCACCAGCCCGGCCTCCGCCAGTAGCTTGAGATGGCGCGAAATGCGCGGCTGCGACTGGCCGAGAATGTCGGTAAGCTCCGACACGGTCAGCTCTCCCTCGCCGATCAGCGCCAGAAGGCGCAGGCGCGTATCCTCGCCGGCCGCCTTGAGGCCGTCGAGCAGGAGCGCGAAATTCAGCGAGGAACCGGTCACGAGACCTCCAGGAAAGATATAAAGATATGTTTATGTCTTATTCCATCGATGCGCAAGAGGCGCGCGACCTTCAGGAGGCGCGCGACCTTTCCGGAGAGAGCGGGACATGAGCCACGAGACAAGCGGGCACCTGCCGCAGGCGGGCGAAGACGCGGTACAGGAGCGCGGGGCACCGCAAGGGACGGCGCAAGGGGTGGCGCAAGGGGCGGCGCCCGAGTTCGGCATCCGGCCCGGCGAGGTCGCGATCGACCTGCCGCCCAGCGCCGATGCCGGGGTGTATTTCATCGGCCGCATCCGAACGCCGTGGAAGAACCGTGCCGACTGCCCGAAGAACGGACGCGAATCGCAGGCGGTCTGCTCCGTGGAAATCGACCCCGCCTTCCGCCCCGCGCTCGAGGGGTTGGAAGGCACCACGCATCTGTGGCTGCTCTATTTCATGGACCGCGCGCCGCGAAACCTCGTCGTGCAGGTGCCCCGGCATTATGGGCGCGGCCGCGGCACCTTCGCGCTGCGGAGCCCCGCGCGGCCGAACCCGATCGCGCTGAGCGCGGTGCAACTGCTGGACATCCAGCACGGCACGCTGTCGGTGATCGGGCTGGACTGCCTTGACGGCACGCCGCTGATCGACATCAAACCCTATTTCGTCTCCACGGACTGCTTTCCCGAGGCGGTCGTGGGCTGGCATCGTGAACGCGAGCGGGAACGCTAGGCGGAAAGATCCGTCGGGGTCGTCGGAAAGAGTCTGCTAACCAAGATGTGGCATCCATGCATCGGGGATGCGTTATGCGCATGGCTCGGGGTCAAAGGGGCCTTCCAGGCTCTGGTCTGGTCTTGAACCTGCCTTGATCGTACGTCATTTCCTCACGGCAACGTATGAAGATGCATTCCGGCAGATCCAGTTAAGGCATGATGATGGTCGCTCGCCTTGGTTTCGTTCCCGCTGTCGCCTTTACCGTCCTGGCATCGGTAGGCAGCGCCGCAGCGCAATACAATTCAGCAGCCCCGCAGGCTGGTTCGGCCTATGAAGCCGCGACGGGCAATCCGGTGAACGAGGACGTGCAGGTTCCGGCCGCGTACGATCCCTATGCTGGCGCTAACGCGGCGGTCGCCCCGCAGGCGGCGCCCGGCACGCCCGCGCCCTATTACGCCCAGCCGGCTGCCGGTGTCGCTGCGCAGCCGCCCGGTGCTGTCCCCGGCGCTCCGGCCGATGCCCGCTATGCGAGCCCCGCGAGCCAGCCGGCCGGCTATCCGCCGGGCGCCTATTCCGGCCAGCAGCCGGTCGGCGCGCCTTCGCCCTATGGCGCCTCCGCTGCTGCGGCTCCCGTCAACAGCGCACCGCCGGCCTATGGCCAGTCGGCGGCGGCGCCGGCGTCGCGTCAGGACCTGAACAACAATTATGGCGCCAACGGCTCCAGCGTGGCCATGCTGCCGGCGGAAGACCAGCCCGAGCAGGGCCCGGCAAAGGAACTGCCGGCCAACCTCAAGCGCCAGGTGGTGGACTACCCGACCACTCAGGCACCCGGCACCATCATCATCGATACGTCCAACACCTATCTCTATCTGGTGATGGGCGGCGGCAAGGCCGAGCGCTACGGCATCGGCGTCGGCCGCGACGGCTTCACCTGGGCCGGCACCGAAAAGATCTCCCGCAAGGCCGAATGGGCCGACTGGCGTCCGCCGGCGGAAATGATCGAGCGCCAGCCCTACCTGCCGCGCTTCATGGCCGGGGGCCCGGGTAACCCGCTCGGCGCGCGCACCATGTATCTCGGCGGCACCATCTACCGCATCCACGGCACGAACCAGCCCTCCACCATCGGCCAGTTCATGTCCTCGGGCTGCATCCGCATGCTAAACGAGGATGTCGAGGCGCTCTACGACAAGGTGAAGGTCGGCACCAAGGTGGTGGTCCTGCCGGGCAGCTCGCCCAAGACCGCCGCCGCCGATGGCACGATGGCGCCGATGCCGGTCAGCGCTGCCGTCAGCGCCTCGAACGGGCTCGCCGTTCACTGATCCCTCGGTGTCGTCCCCTTAGCGCGTCCATGGCCGCTGGGCCGGGACGCGCACCTCGATCTCGGTGCCGGCGGCGAGTTCGCCGGCACGTTCGACCCAGGCCACCAGCCCGCGCAGTCCTTTCGCCCGCTGCACGAAGGCAAGGTCCAGCCCCGCGCTGCCGGGATGGAAAGCCGCGACCGCCGCCCCCGCGTGCCGGCAGGGCGCATTCTCCCCCTCCACCGCAAGCGTTGCCCCTCCCGCCGCGAAAAGTCGCGTGCCCGGTGGCAGCCGGGTGAGTTGCGCGATCCCCTCGATCACCAGATTGGCGCCGAGCCATTCCGGCTGCACGTCAACGATGCCGAGACGACGGGCAATCTCCGCCAGCTCGTCCATGGCGACGATCGAGACCTGCCGCGAATTGCGAATCGGCGTACCGCGCGGAAACCACGGCACGCGCGAATCAGCCGGGCGTGCCATGCCCATGTGCCGATCCCCCGGCACCCCCTCCAGCGTCACGCCGAGCGATGCCACCTCGCGAGTGGCGAATCCCGCGCCATCGGCAATCAGCGTGCGGGCAACCCGCGCGGTGAAGCGCTGGGCGGGAACCACCGTGGGGCCAAACAGATCGCCGTTTTCGTTCATGCACCGGTTTCCTAAAGACATCTCGGACATATAGGGCAAATGCGACTGCGCGCGTCGCCGGACGGCGTTAAAGTACCATGCTCCACGGCGCGGGCAGGAACCCCAGCGGGGCATGAGCGTTGTGCTCTGCCGGCCTGGCGCCAAGTCAGATCGAGGTCGAACCGATGTCCACTCCCAGCAACAGCCTTCCCCACTCCCCCACCGGCTCGCTTGCGGGCCATCTGAAGGAGCTGCGGGCCAAATGGGGGTGGTTTGTCGCCCTCGGCATCGTGATGATCCTCGCCGGGCTGATCGCCCTCGGCAGCTCCTACACGCTGGTGATCGGCACCCTGATCTCGGTCTACTACATCGGCGCGATGATGATCGTGGGCGGCGTCGCCCAGATCTTCCACGCGTTCGGCATGAAGGGCTGGGGCGGCTTCTTCTTCTGGCTGCTGGACGGCATCCTCTACCTCGCCGCGGGCGTGCTCGCCTTCACCCAGCCGGACCTCGCCGCCACGGTGCTGACCCTGCTGCTGGGCATCGCCCTGATCATCGGCGGCCTCTTCCGGGCGATCGCCGCCTTCCAGATGCGCCCGGCGCCGGGCTGGGGCTGGATCCTGTTTTCGGCCATCATCGCCATCATCCTCGGCGTCGAGATCACCGTGCAGTGGCCGATCAATTCGCTGTGGATCCTCGGACTGTTCCTCGGCATCGACCTTCTTTTCAACGGCTTCACCGTGCTCATGTTCGGCCTTGGACTGAAAAAATGAGCGAGGCGACGTGAGGCAGAGCGCCTTGGCCCGACCGATCGAGCGTGATGAGCCGGCGCGCCCTGCCCAGGCGGAGGCACCGCCGGCTCCTTCAGCGGATCGGGCCGGCAAGCCGCCTGCCTCCGGCCGGGATCTGCGGCTCGATCTGTTTCGCGGCCTGGCGCTGTGGTTCATCTTCCTCAACCACATTCCCAACAATGTCGCGAACTGGATCACCAACCGCAATTTCGGCTTCTCCGACGCCACGGAGATCTTCGTCTTCATCTCCGGCTATACCGGCGCGATGGTCTATGGCCGGCAGATGGCGGCCGATGGGATGATCGTCACGTCCGCCCGCATCCTGCGGCGGGCGTGGCAGCTCTACATCGCGTTCATCTTTCTGTTCGTCATCTACCTCGCCGAAATCTCCTATGTCGTCGGCAGCTTCTCCAACCCGCTCTACGTGGAGGAGATGGGCGCGCTGCAATTCCTCTCCGAGCCCGACGTCGCGCTGGTTCAGGCGCTGCTGCTGAAATTCCGCCCGGCCAACATGGATGTGCTGCCGCTCTATATCGTGCTGCTGGCGACCTTCCCGCCCGTGCTCTGGGCGCTGCGCCGCAAGCCCGATCTCACGCTCGCGGCCTCGGCGCTGATGTGGCTGGTGGCGACCAGCACGGGCTGGAACCTGCCCGCCTATCCCGACGACCGGACGTGGTTCTTCAATCCTTTCGCCTGGCAGTTGCTGTTCGTGTTCGGCGGCTGGTGCGGGCTGGGCGGCAGCGACCGGTTGTCGCGGGTGGTCCAGTCGCCGGCGGTGGTGGCCGCCTGCCTCGCCTATCTCCTCGTCTCGCTGCTGGTGGTGATCAGCTGGTGGTGGCCGCCGCTGGAAGGGCTGGTGCCGCCGGCCATCGGCGACGTCATCTATCCCATCAGCAAGACCGACCTGTCGCCGTTGCGGCTGGTCCATTTCCTGGCGCTGGCCATCGTCGTGGTACGCGCGGTGCCGGTGGACCTGCCGGTGCTCCGCTCGCCGCTGCTGGCGCCGATGATCCTGTGCGGGCAGAACTCGCTGCAGGTGTTCTGCCTCGGCGTGTTTCTTTCTTTTGCCGCACATTTCGTGCTGAATGAGATTTCGGGCACGCTTTTCATGCAGGTTGCGCTGAGCATGGTCGGCATCGTCCTGATGGTGGGTCTCTCTGCCTTGCTGTCGTGGTATGGTCGCGTCGAGCGCGAGATTGCCGCGCGAAAACATGGCTGATCGACGCGGTTCGCTGTGAAAAATTGGGTCTTGAGTTTTGTCGCCTCGGCTCTCGTCTTGGCGAGCGGGTTTTCCGCTCAGGCCGAGGGCACTCCCGTATGCGCCGCGCCCTCGGAGCTGACGCGCGCCGGCTTCACGCTGCCGCGGCTGGCAAAGTCGCTGGCCGCGAAGAAACCCACCACCGTTCTGGTGCTCAACAGTTCGTCGCTCGCCAAGAAGAGCGCGCTGAAGGGCGGGGCGGAAAAGGACGCGCCGCGCACCTTCCCGAGCTTTCTGGAGGAGACGCTGCGTACCCGCTATCCAGATGGCGGGGTGGTGGTGACAACCCATAACGAGCCGCGCGCCACGGCGGAGGCGATCCTTGCCGACCTGCCCGGCGTGCTGGCGCAGGCCCGGCCGGCTCTGGTCATCTGGCAGACCGGCACCTATGACGCCATCCTCGGCGCCGATACCTCTGCCTTCTCGGACGCGGTGAATACCGGCATCGGCTTCATTCACGACGCGGGTGCCGACGCGATCGTGGTGAGCCCGCAATTCAGCCCGCGCACCGCCATCGCCATCGATGTCGCGCCCTATGCCAACGCCCTCGCCTGGGCCGCACGCTCCAGCGGCATCCCGTTCTTTGACCGCTACGACATCATGCAATTCTGGGCGAGCGAAGGCATTTTCGATTTCGACACCGCCCGCCCCTCCCCGTCACAATTCGAGGACGTGCATCGCTGCATCGGTCGGCTTCTGGTCGGCATGATCGTGGATGGCGTCGATACACGCGCCCTGGGTTCACGCTGACATGCGCCTTCTCGCCCTCGCCATCGCCGCGACGCTCGTGCTTGCGCCGCTGACCGCTCGGCCTGCCACCGCCCAGAGTTCGTCCACCACGGCCGCGCCCATCCCGCAGGCGGCGCAGATCCTGCCGCCCAGCTGCCCGGCAACCAAGACCTCCACCCGCCTCAGCGCGCCCCTCGCCCGCACGGCGGCGCGGCTGCGCGCGGGACAGCCCGTCACCATTGTTGCGATCGGTTCCTCCTCCACCGCGGGCGCGGGCGCCACCTCGGCGGCGGCGAGCTATCCCAGCCGGCTGCAGGCGGCACTGCGCGAGCGTTTCCCGGGCGCCGACATCACGGTGATCAACCGCGGCGTCAACGGACAGGACGCCCCGGAAATGCTGGCGCGCTTCGACGCCGACGTGGCGGCGGCCAAGCCCACGCTGGTGATCTGGCAGGCCGGCGTGAACGCGCTGTTCCGCGCCAATGGCCTCGCCACCGCCGGGCCGGAACTGCGCGAGGCGATCGCGCGCATCCGCGCGCTCGACGCCGATCTGGTGCTGGTCGACCCGCAATATTCGCCGCGCGTCATCGCCGATGCCGATACCGGCGCGATGATCCGGCTGATCGACGCCGTGGCCAGCGAGGAGGGCGTCGACGTCTATCATCGCTACGCGCTGATGCGCGACTGGCACGAGGCCGGCCGCATGCCGTTCGAGTCCTTCCTCGCCAAGGACGGCTTCCACATGAACGACTGGGGCTATGACTGCTTCGCGCGCGACCTCGGCCGGTCGATGGCAGCCAATATCGATGCCCAGCAGCGCGCGGCCGACATCACGCCGTCCGCGTCCCGATCGTCCGCCAAGCCGTCCGCCTCCCCCGCGAAGAGCCTGTCCGCGCCTGTCTCCATCACACCCTGAGGCGCGTCGGCGACGGGGCGCAGAGCGGCGGGAGCGAGGCTGCGCCCTTTGTCATGTTGCGCGTCGCCGGCCAATGCGTTCACAACAGTCCGGTTCTCTCAACGATGGGCTGTGGGCTGATGCTGGATCCGGCTTCAAAGGCGCGCGAGCGCTCGATGCTGCTGGGCGCGATCTCCGATTTCGCGCTCGGGCTGCTCTTCCTCGCCGCTGCGCTATGGGCGAACTCGCTCATGATGATGGCGGAGGTGATCCGCGGCTACATCCTGCTGGCGCTGGAACTCGTGCTGCTCGTGCTGCTGCGGCGCATCCAGCGTGGCGCGTTCCATGATTTCGACTATGGCGCGGGCAAGCTGGAGCAGTTTGCCAATGCCGGGCTCGGCACGGCGATGGGGCTTGCCGGCGCCTCGGTGGCGGTGGCGGCGAGCTACCGCTGGTGGCATCCGCCCGAGCAGGTGGAACTCGGCCTGATCGCCGCGGTGGTCCTCAGCCTCGTCAACCTCGTGCAGAACGGGCTCGTGCTGCGCGCGCTGTGGAAGGCGGGAAGCGACGGCTCCTCCGTCATCATCACCGGGCAGGTGCGCACCCGGCTGGCCAAGCTGATTTCGTCCGGCATCGTGCTTCTGGCGCTGCTGGCCAACGCGCTGTTCGCCGGCTCACCCATCGGCCTGTTCGCGGAAGTTGCGGGCTCGGTCTTCGTGGCCGTGGTGATGGTGCAACTCGCGGTTTCCATGTGGAAGCAGGCCCTGCCCTCGCTGCTCGACCGCGCGCTGGAAGAGCGCCAGCAGGTGCAGATCAACCGCGCGCTCATCGCCCAGTTCGATGCCTATGACAGCCTCGGCGCGGTGCGCTCGCGCCTGTCCGGCAACACGGCCTATGTCGAGATCGAGCTCGGCTTCCTGCCGGAGCGGACCATGGCCGACATCCAGGCCGCCATGGACCGCATCACCACCGAGCTCGCCACCCTGCTGCCGGGCGCCAGCGTCACCGTGATCCCGCGGCTCGCCGCACCGGCCCATGCGGGGCCGGGCGCGAACGCATGGCGTGAGGACTGAGACGGCGCTCGCCCGGACCTCAGTCGTCCTTGTCGGAAAAGGCGCCGCCGAAGCGCTTCATCACTGCCTCCCGGGCGGCAATCACCCGACGCTCGTAATCCTCGGCCATCGGCTCGGTGAGCACGCTCTCCAGCCCGGCGAGCAGCGCCCAGAGAGCGGGAATCTCGGCCTCGTCCTCGATGAAATCCGTCAGCGCCTCGCCATCCGCGTCGTCCACGGTGCGCGAGAGAAACTCGAACAGCACCACCGCGACGGAGCGGTCGATGACAAGGGTGATTTCGTCGTCATTCGCCGGCTGGGCCATGCCTGATCCTCGCTGTTGAGCCGCCTCCATCCTATCGATCCATGACGCGCCGATTACAAGCGCCGGCCGTCCCGCCGGCCATCGCGCTCGGCCATCCCGCCCGGCAGCGCGGGCGGACGCTTGCTTTCCCGCGCGCGGCGTGCTGACCCTCAGGACCAGCAGGGAGGGACGACATGTCGGCAGCTGACGAACTCAGGACGGTGCGGGACTTCGTGCGCTACGCCGTGAGCCGGTTCAACGCGGCGCAGCTCGAATTCGGCCACGGCACGACCAGCGCGCTCGACGAGGCCGCCTTCATCGTGCTGGAGGCGCTGCAGCTGCCGGTCGACGACCTCTCCCCCTGGCTCGACGCCCGGCTGACCAGCGGCGAGCGGGTTCGCCTCGCCGAACTGATCGAACGGCGCTGTCTCACGCGCGAGCCGGCCGCCTACCTGCTGGGCCGCACCTATATTCGCGGCGTGCCGTTCCGCAGCGATTCGCGCGCCATCGTGCCGCGCTCCTTCATCGGCGAGCTGATGGCCGGCGACCTGTTCAGCGGTCAGGGCTTCTCGCTGATCGAGGATCCCGCCTCGGTCGGCCGGGCGCTGGACCTGTGCACCGGCTCGGGCTGCCTTGCTGTGCTGGCGGCGATGATGTTCCCCAACGCGCAGGTCGATGCGGTCGACATTTCGCCCGACGCGCTCGCGCTGGCGGCGGAAAATGTCCACGAGCACAATCTGGACGACCGGGTGAACCTGATTCAGGGCGACCTGTTCGATCCGCTCAAGGGCCGGCTCTACGATCTCATCATCACCAACCCGCCCTATGTCGACGCCGAGGCCATGGCACGCCTGCCGGCCGAATACCGCCACGAGCCGGCGCTGGCCTTCGACGGCGGGCCGGACGGGCTCAGCCTCGTGCGGCGCATCCTGGCGCAGGCGCCCGCCCAATTGACCGCGCGCGGCGGCATCATCTGCGAGATCGGCACCGGCAAGGACCTGCTGGAATTCGAATATCCCGAACTGCCTTTCCTGTGGCTCGACACCGAGGACAGCGAGGGCGAGGTGTTCTGGCTCTCCGCCCGCGACCTCGGCGCCGGCAAGGACCTGCGCGTGATCAGCCGCATGCCGCGGTGAGAGCGAGGCGGGGAGGCTCCACCCCTCACCCGCCGCGCTTCATGTGCTCCAGCACCTGCGCGTCCGGCCAGCAGTCCAGCGGCAGGCCGTTCGCCTTCTGGTAGGCGCCGAGCGCGGCGCGCGTCTTCATGCCGGCCTTGCCGTCGATCTTCTCGGCATAGAAGCCCTTGCGGGTGAGCACCTGCTGCATGAATTCGAGGTCGCGCGTCTTCACCAGCGCGATATCGGACCAGCCCTTCGCGAAGGGGCGGTCGTCCTCGATGCGGTCGGCGAGGTGGCCAACATAGAGCACGTAGAGATCGGCGAAGTTATAGTCCTTCAGCACGAAGTAGTTGGCCGGCGTCAGGAAGGCCGGGCCATAGGGGCCGGCCGGCAGTATGATGGAAGCCGGATCCTTCAGCGCCGCCGGGGGCAGGCGGCGGCCATCGGCAATTCTCACGCCGCGCTTCAGCCACTCACTGATGGGAAGCGTCGTTCCCGGCTCGGCCTGCGTGCAGTCGAAGCCGGCCGGCACGGTGATCTCATAGGCCCAGCGCTTGCCGGGTTGCCAGCCTTCTTCGCGCAGCAGGCTGGCCGTGGCGGCCAGCGCCTCCGGCACCGAGGTCCAGATATTGGCGGTGCCGTCGCCATCGAGATCGACACCATATTTCAGATAGCCGGTGGGCATGAACTGGGTGAGGCCGAGCGCGCCGGCCCAGGAGCTCTTCATCTGCGCGCGTGTGACATGGCCCTCGTCGAGGATCTTCAGCGCGGCGAGGAATTCGGCCTCGAACGTCTCCTTGCGGCGGCCGACATAGGCCTGCGTCGCCAGCACGCGCAGCGCGTCATAATTCAGCTTGGCGCCGCCAAAGGAGGTCTCGCGCGCCCAGATGGCGAGCAGGATGGAGGGCGGCACGCCGAACTGCCGCTCGATGGCGGCAAGCTCCCCGCGATACTGCCCGGCCAGCGTGCGCCCGCGCGCGGCATAGGTGCCGATCGCCTTGTCGGAGAGATAGGCGGCCGGCGTCTGCACGAACTCCGCCTGCACGCCGGGCTTCTGCGGCTTGCCGGGAATGGCCAGTTCGGGCAGCGAATAATCCGGCTCCAGCCCCTTCGTCTCGCGCTCGAACGTGGCGCGGGAAATTCCCATGGCCTGCGCCGCCGGCCATTGCGCCGCCAGCCAGCGGTCGAAGGCTGCATCGGCGCGGGCGGGCGTACCGGCACCGAACAGGGCCAGGGCGAGAGGGATCAAGGCGACGAGAAACGGAAACCGGAAGCGCATCTGTCCGACATAGCCGAAACGCGCCGCACCGTGAACCGCAGCCGGTTCCGCTGCGCAAGAGTTGACCGTCCGGCGCCCATCGGGTCTCGACGCGCCGCTTCCACGCGAACCGGCCTCCAAGAGAACCGGCTTCCACACCGCGCGAAACGCTCTACCGCACCGCGACGATGAACAGTCGCGGGAAGCGCAGCAGGACCTTGCCGTCGACGCGCATGGGATAGGCCTGGGCGAGCCGGGCGGTGTAGTCGGCGAGGAAGGCGGCGCGCTCCTCTGCGTCCAGCGGGGCGAGATAGGGGCGCAGGCCCGTCGAGGCGAACCACTCCGTGATGGCCGCCGGCCCGTCCAGCACGTGGTTGTAATAGATGTGCCAGATGTCGACGCGGCGGGCGAGCGGCTTGAGCCGGTCGTAATAGGCGCCGACGGAGGGCAGCACCTCGCGGCCGACGCTGGCATTCTTTGCCGCCCACGGCCCCTGCGCGGCGGTCTCCGCCATCAGCGCGTGCGAGGGTTCGGTGACATTGTCCGGCAATTGCACGGCGAGTACGCCGCCCTCGGGCAGCGCACCGAGCAGGCGCGCCAGCACGGCGGGATGCTCCGGCACCCACTGGAACACGGCATTGCCGAAGATGAGATCCGTACCCGGCGCCGGGTTCCAGGTGGCGACATCGGCAACCTCGAAGCGGGCGCCCGGCAGGTTTTCCGAGGCCTGCGCCACCATGGCGGGCGAGGAATCCAGGCCGAGAATCTCCGCCTCCGGCCAGCGCTCCGCCAGCAACTGCGTGGAATTGCCCGGCCCGCAGCCGATATCGACGACATGGCGCGCCGCCTCAAGCGGCACCTGCGCCAGCAGGTCGCGCGCCGCGCGGGTGCGCTCGTCACCGAATTTCAGGTAGAGGCCGGGATTCCAGTCTTCCGCTGTCCTGCGCATGACGCCCCCTGCCCCTGTCCCCTGCCCCTGCCCTCAGCGCGTGAGCTTCTTGTGCTTCATGCGGTGCGGGATGATGCTGTCGACGCCGAGCCGGCGCTTCTTGTCTTCCTCGTAGTCGTGGAAATTGCCCTCGAACCACTCGACATGACTGTTGTCCTCGAAAGCCAGCATGTGGGTGGCGATGCGATCGAGGAAGAAGCGGTCATGCGAGATGATGACCGCGCAGCCCGCGAAGTCTTCCAGCGCTTCCTCAAGCGCGCGCAGGGTCTCGACGTCGAGATCGTTGGTGGGTTCGTCGAGCAGCAGGACATTGGCGCCCTGTTGCAGGATGCGGGCGAGATGCACGCGGTTGCGCTCGCCGCCCGAGAGCATGCCGACCTTCTTCTGCTGGTCGCCGCCCTTGAAGTTGAAGGCGCCGCAATAGGCGCGCGAATTGATCTCGCGCTTGCCGAGATAGAGGATCTCGTTGCCGCCGGAGATTTCCTCCCACACGGTCTTCTTGTCGTCCAGCGCGTCGCGGTTCTGGTCGACATAGCCGAGCTGCACGCTGTCGCCGATGGTGATGGTGCCGGCATCGGGCTTCTCCAGCCCGTTGATCATGCGGAACAGCGTGGTCTTGCCCGCGCCGTTCGGCCCGATGACGCCGACGATGCCGCCCGGCGGCAGCTTGAAAGACAGGTTGTCGATCAAGAGCTTGTCGCCGAACGACTTCGACAGGCCATCAAAGGCGATGACGTTGTTGCCGAGCCGCTCCGACACCGGAATGACGATCTGCGCGGTGGTCGGCGCCTTCTCGGAGGCCTTCTTCACCAGTTCGTCATAGCGCTGGATACGCGCCTTGTTCTTGGCCTGACGGGCCTTGGGGGAGGCCGCCATCCACTCCTGCTCGGAGGCAAGGGCGCGCTGGCGGGCCTCGTCCTCGCGATTCTCCTGCTGCATGCGCTTGGTCTTCTGCGTCAGCCAGGAGGAATAGTTGCCCTCATAGGGGATGCCGCGGCCGCGATCGAGTTCGAGGATCCAGCCGGTCACGTTGTCGAGGAAGTAGCGGTCATGGGTGACGATCAGGATCGCGCCCGGATAATTGCGCAGATGGCCTTCGAGCCAGTTGGTGGTCTCGGCATCGAGATGGTTGGTCGGTTCGTCGAGCAGCAGCAGTTCCGGCTGCGAGAGGAGGAGCTGGCACAGCGCGACGCGGCGACGCTCGCCGCCCGAGAGCCGGGCGACATCCGACCCCTCCTCGGGGCAGCCGAGCGCATCCATCGCCTGGTCGATCTTGCTGTCGAGGTCCCACAGGCCCTGCGCCTCGATCTCGTCCTGGAGCGCGGTCATCTCGTCCGCGGTCTCGTCGGAATAGTTCATGGCGAGTTCGTTGTAGCGCTCGAGAATCGCCTGCTGCTTGGCGACGCCGAGCATGACGTTCCCGCGCACCGAGAGGGTGGGGTCGAGCAGCGGCTCCTGCGGCAGGTAGCCGACGCGCGCACCTTCCGCCACCCAGGCCTCGCCGGAATAATCCGTGTCGATGCCGGCCATGATCTTCAGCAGCGTCGACTTGCCCGAGCCGTTGGGGCCGAGAATGCCGATCTTGGCCGTCGGGTAGAAGGAGAGGTGCACGTTGTCGAGCACCTTCTTGCCACCCGGATAGGCCTTGGACATTCCGTGCATGTGGTAGACGTACTGATAGGAAGCCATGTGCCAGATCCTGAAGGAGCGCGTCGTCCGGGCGTTCGCGGCCGTGCCGACGAACCCTCGATGCCGGTGAAAAGGATTGCGCGCTATGTAAACCGCGCGCCCGCGAGCGGCAAGGGTTGAGCGGGCCCGCGAGCGCGCGGGCGTGACGCGGTACGACATCCAGAAACCTCTCGCACGCTCCGTTACGCCCCCCCCGCTCGCGGCAGCCGGGAGAAAAAGCCGCGCGGTAATGGAACGCCGGCGGTGCTGGCGGGTTATCCGGGGCGGACGACGGGTGTCGTGTTTCCGGTGCCCTCCTCCGTATTCAGCGCCACACCCGCACCGGCGGGAGACGTGACGGAAACAGGACACGGCATGCAACCTCTTCCACGCGCCGACTGGGCACTCTTCCTCGATATTGACGGTACCCTGATCGAGCACGCGGACCATCCGGAAGGAATCACCATCCCCGCGGACCTTCCGGATCTCCTCACGCGGCTGCAGCAGGTCTTGAACGGCGCGGTGGCGCTGGTGTCCGGGCGAACCATCGACTGGATGGACCAGCGCTTCGCGCCCGTGCGCCTGTCCGCCTCCGGCCAGCACGGCGCCGAAATCCGCCTCGCGCCCGATGCCCCGGCCGTGCCCATTCCCATCCCGAAATGGCGGCAACCGCTGGAAGAGGCCCTCGCGCGTGAGATGGAGCCGTGGCCGGGCGTGTTCATCGAGCACAAGCCGCTGTCGCTGGCGGTCCATTTCCGTGCGGTGTCCGACCATGGCGACGCCATCATGGCGCGGGTCATCGAACTCGGGCGCGGGCTGGACGGCAGCGTCGAGTTCCTCAAGGGCCGGTTCGTGATCGAGGTGCGTCAGGGCGGCCACCACAAGGGCACGGCGGTCAACACCTTCATGAACAGCGCCCTGTTCGCCGGACGACAGCCGGTCTTCGTCGGCGACGACGTGACCGACGAGGATGGCTTCCGCGCCGTGCGCGCCATGGGCGGGCTGGCGGTCGCCATCGGGCCGCGGGCGACCGAACAGGCCGATTTCCGCATCGATACGCCGGCCGAGGTGCGTCGCTGGCTCGCCAACATTCCTCCCATGCTGGAGCGCCTCGCCTCGTGAGCAGCAACCTCAATCTCGCCACCATCGGCAATGGAACCATCGCCGCGATGGTCGATCCGCGCGGCCGGATCAACTGGTGCTGCTGGCCGCGCATCGACGGCGACCCGATCTTCTCCGCCCTGCTGGGCGGCGAGGAGCCGCAGGCCGGCTTCTTCGACGTCGTGCTCGACGGTGAGGTGAAAGCCACGCGCCGCTACCAGACCAACACCGCCATCATCGAGACGATCCTCGAAAATGCGGACGGCGCCCGGCTGCGCATCACCGACTTCGCGCCGCGCTTCAAGCTCTATGACCGCATCTACCGGCCGGCCATGCTGGTGCGGCGGATCGAGCCGCTAGCCGGCACGTGCCGCGTCAGCATCCGGCTGCGCCCGCACTTCAAGTGGGGTGAGCAGCACCCTGCCCCGGTGCGCGGCAGCAACCACCTGCGCTTTGCCGGCGACGATTTCGCCCTGCGCGCCACCACCGACCTGCCCATTGTCTATGTCATGGAGGAGCGCCCCTTCGTCCTCGACAAGACGGCGACGATCGTGCTCGGTCCGGACGAGCCCTTCGCCGCCAGCCTCGCCGAGACTGCCCGCGCCTTCGAGGAGAAGACGCGCGACTACTGGTGGGAATGGGTGCGCTACCTCTCGATTCCCTTCGAGTGGCAGGATGCGGTGATCCGCGCCGCCATCTCGCTGAAGCTCTGCGCCTTCGAGGAGACCGGCGGCATCGTCGCCGCGCTCACCACCTCGATCCCCGAAGCGCCGCATTCCATCCGCAACTGGGACTACCGGCACTGCTGGCTGCGCGACAGCTATTTCACCGTGCGCGCGCTGAACCAGCTGGGCGCCACCCGGACGATGGAAGACTTCATCCGCTATCTCACCACGGTGATCGCCTCCGATCCCTCCGGGCGGCTGGCGCCGGTCTATTCCATCGTGCCCGGCACGCCGCTGGAGGAGCGTTTCGCCCCGGCGCTGGCCGGCTTTCACGGCATGGGGCCGGTGCGCGTGGGCAACCAGGCGGCCGAGCAGGTGCAGAATGACGGCTATGGCCATGTCGTGCTGGCGGCGGCGCAGATGTTCTTCGACCAGCGCCTGCCGAACCGGGGCGACCGGGCGCTGTTCGAGTTGCTCGAAGGCGTCGGCGCCAAGGCGGCGGAATTCGCCTTCGAGCCGGATGCCGGCCTGTGGGAACTGCGCGGCAAGCGCCGGGTGCACACCTTCTCGGCGGTGATGAGCTGGGCCGCCTGCTCGCGGCTCGCCAGAATCGCCCGCGTGCTGGAACTGCCGGAACGCGCGACCTACTGGAAGGAGCAGGCGGCCACGATCCGCACCCGCATCCTCTCCTTCGCGTGGAACGAGGAGATGAACAGTTTCGTGGATGCGGAGGAGGATGGGCAGATCGATGCCAGCCTGCTTCTGCTCGCCGATCTCGGCTTCGTGCGGCCCGACGATCCGCGCTTCATCGCCACCGTCGAACGGGTGGGGCGCGACCTGAAGCGCAACGGCTACCTCATGCGCTATGCCGGCGAGGATGATTTCGGCCTGCCGGAGACGTCCTTCACCATCTGCTCGTTCTGGTACGTGTGCGCGCTGGACATGATCGGGCGCCGCGACGAGGCGCGCGAGATGTTCGCCAGCCTGCTGGACCGGCGCAACGAGGCGGGGCTGCTGTCGGAGGACATCGACAACCAGACCCTCGAACTCTGGGGCAACATTCCCCAGACTTATTCGATGGTCGGCCTGATCGACACGGCCATGCGCCTGTCGAAGACATGGGAGGAAGCGTTCTGGCGAGGCTCGTAATCGTATCGAACCGGGTGGCCTCACCCAAGGAGCGCGCGGCCAAGGCGGGGGGGCTCGCCGTCGCGCTGCGCGAGGCCCTCGGCAAGCGCGGCGGGCTGTGGTTCGGCTGGAGCGGAGAAACCCGGCCCAACGCCCCGGCGGAACCCAAGGTCGTGCGCTCCGGCAAGGTCATGTACGCGCTGCAGGATCTCGATCCCGAAGACCAGCGCGCCCATTATGCCGGCTACGCCAATGGCACGCTGTGGCCGCTCTGCCATTACCGGCTCGGCGCGCTCTCCTTCCGCCGCACGGACTGGGAAGGCTACCGGCGGGTGAACGCGCATTTTGCCCGCGCGCTGCTGCCCCTGCTCAAGCCCGACGATATCGTGTGGGTGCACGACTATCACTTCATCCTGCTGGCGGCGGAACTGCGCAAGCTCGGCTTCGAGGGGCGTATCGGCTATTTCCACCATATCCCGTGGCCGACGCCCGAGGTCTTCCTCAGCCTGCCCTCGCACGCGGCGCTGGTGCGCGATCTCGCGCAGTACGACCTCGTCGGCCTGCAGACCGAGAACGACGTGCGTGCGCTGCTCACCTACCTCTCCACCGAGGCGCGCGCCTGGATCGCGCCGGGCGGCGTGGTCGGGCTCAACGAGCGGCGTTTCCGCGTCGCCGCCTATCCCATCGGCATCGATGCCGACGCCTTCGTGAAGGATGCCGCCGCCTCGGTCGGCAGCGAGGAGGAGGAGCGCCTGCAATCGAGCCTCGCGGGCCGTGTGCTGGCGGTCGGCGTGGACCGGCTGGACTATTCCAAGGGGCTGCCCAACAAGTTCGCCGCCTTTGGGGAGCTGCTGAACCACTATCCCCAGCACCGCTCCCGCGTGACCATGATGCAGATCGCCCCGCTGTCGCGCGGCGAGGTCGCCGAGTATCGCGCGCTGCGGCGGGAGCTGGAGGAGCTGGGCGGGGCCATCAACGGCGAATATGCCGAATTCGACTGGGTGCCGCTGCGCTACCTCAACCGCCCCTTCCCGCGCGCCACGCTCGCCGCCATCTACCGCGCTTCCAAACTCGGCCTGGTGACGCCACTGCGTGACGGCATGAATCTGGTGGCGAAGGAATATGTCGCCGCGCAGGACCCCGATGACCCCGGCGTGCTCATCCTTTCCCGCTTCGCCGGGGCGGCGGATGAGCTGACCGGCGCACTGCTGGTCAACCCCTATGACGTCGAGGGCATGGCGGAAACCTTCGATGCCGGGCTCACCATGTCGCGGGAGGAGCGCCGGGAGCGCTGGGGCGCCAACATGATCAAAGTTCAAACGAATACAATTCATAATTGGTGCGAACGGTTCATTGCGGACCTCTCGCAGATCGCCGATCATTTCGCGGAGGCGCCCGAACCCGGCCGCTGAATCAACCGGAACGTCGGCGCGGCGCGGAAAGGGCATGGATGTGGCAGATCCCCGAGCTACCGGCCAATGAGCCGGAGCGCCTCGCTGCTCTTTTCGCCTGCGATATCATGGATACCCCGCGCGAGGAGCGCTTCGATCGGCTGACCTGGCTGGCGCAGCGGTTCTATTGCGCGGATGTCGCGTTCCTGAGCTTCGTCGATGCGCAGATGCAGTGGATGAAGTCGGTGACATCCAGCGCCATCGGCAGCGCCGTCGAGCGCCGGCGCAGCGTCTGCCAGGTGATCATCTCCGATGGACGTCCGCTCGTCGTCGGCGACCTGCACAGCGACGCCCGCTTCGACGGACATCCCGTGGCACCGCAGCTCGCGCTGCGCTTCTATGCCGGCGTTCCCCTGCTGGTGCAGGACAGCCTGCCCATTGGCAGCCTGTGCATCCTGCGGGAAAAGCCGGGGATTCCCGAGGGCTTCGACATTGCCGCGCTGGAGAAGCTGGCCTCCATCGCCGCGGACGAACTGTCGCTGCGCAACCTCAACCGCGACCTGACCCGCCTCAGCCGCCGCGATGCGCTGACCGGTCTCGGCAACCGGCGCTGCTTTGACGAAGAACTGGAGCGCGCCCGGCTGCGCTGCCAGCGCCTGAACGTGCCGCTGACGCTGCTGATGATCGATATCGACCGCTTCAAGGACCTCAACGACCATGCCGGCCACCGCGCCGGCGACGAGGTGCTGCGCCGGCTGGGCGTCATCCTCTCGCAAGTGCCGCTGCGTGCCGACGATGTCGTCGCCCGCTATGGCGGCGAGGAATTCGCGCTCATTCTCAGCGGCGGCGGAAGCGCGGAGGCGCTGCCGCTGGCCGAGCGCATCCGCCACAGCGTGCGGCAGGCGCGGATGAGCCACCCGACGGCCGGCACGGTGACGCTGTCGATCGGCATCGCCTCCCAGCCCGCCGACGCCATCGACACGGACCGGCTGATCGTCGCGGCCGACCGCGCGCTCTACGCCGCCAAGCGCGCCGGGCGCGATGCGGTCATGAGCGCGCCCGCCGACGACCGGCCCGCGTCGCACGCGGCAGACCCCCGCGTGACCGTGCCGGGATGAGGATCGCCCCGGCACGCGCGTTTGCGCTGTGGCTCCCGCCAGCGCGGGCGTGCGTCAGCGCCCGGGCGCCGGCCCGATCTCGTCGCCCGAATCCGGCAGCCAGCGAACCGACATGCCAAAGCTGCGGCTCGTGCCCGGCGCGATGAGGGAGAGCCCCGGCTTGTCCGTGAACTCGGCCGACCCATCCGGCGGCGAAGCATAGCCGGACCACGGTTCGATGCACAGGAACGGCGCGCCCGGCTTCGACCAGAGGCCGAGCTGCGGCATGCCGGGAAACGCGACCTCCAGTCCCGGCTGGCGCGGCACACCGAAGCGGACATGGCGCGAGCGGGCATTGAGGAAGATCAGCGCGTCGCGCGCGAACATCTCGTCGGTCGGCGTCATGAGCGCATCGACCGCCGGGTTCGGCTCGGTACCGGCCGAGAGCAGCCCGCCTTCGGGACGGTGAACCGGCTCCACCTCGGCCTTCTCGAATACCAGCCGATGATCCGCCCGCGCGCCTTCATAGGGCAGCGGCCAGCGGAACGCGGGATGAAAGCCGAAGCTCGCCGGGAGCGGCTCGGCGCCCGGATTGCTCACCACCGCCTCGATGGTCAGTGTCGCATCGATGAGCGTGTAGGTGACGGCCAGAGCGAACTCGAACGGATACTGCTTGCGCGTCTCCTCGTCCGGCAGCAGCACGAAGCGCGCCGAGGACGGGCTCGACGCCTCCAGCGTGAAGACCCGCCGGCGCGCGAAGCCATGCTGCGCCATGGGATAGGCCACGCCCTTGTGCACCAGTTGGTCGCCCGGCAGCCGGCCGACAATGGGAAACAGCAGCGGCGCGCGCCCGCTCCAGAAGGCGGGATCGCCGTTCCACAAGAGGTCGTGGCCCTCGCGATCGACCAGACGCACCAGCTCCGCGCCCAGCGGCGCGACCTCTGCGCTGAGAAAATCCGACTTCAGCTTCACCGGCAGATCGCTCATGCCCTACCCCGTCTCGACATCGCCAAAGATCGCGGGTACCGGAACAACTATGATTCGGGCGGGCGCCCGAATCGGGATCCCACCATCGCTCCGTCCACCGCTGGTTCCATAATGGCCCAGACTCTCGGCCCTGTCGCCGCACTGCTGCTCGGCGTCTTCTTCCTCGTCACCGGTAGCGGCCTGCAGAACACGCTGCTGCCGCTGCGCGGCGCGTTCGAGGGCTTCAGCGCCATCAATCTCGGCATTTTGGGATCGAGCTACTATCTCGGCTTCGTCACCGGCTGCCTCGCCGTGCCGCATCTGGTGCGGCGCTCGGGCCATATCCGCGCTTTCGCCGCCCTCACCGCCGGCGTGGTGGCGACCATGCTGGCGCACCCGATTTTCGTCGAGCCGTATTTCTGGTTCGTGATGCGTGCCATCACCGGCTTCTGCTTCGCCGGGCTCTACCTGGTGATCGAGAGCTGGCTCAACGACCGCGCCACCAATCAGACGCGCGGCTTCGTCATGAGCGCCTATGTCATGGTGGACTACGCCGCGCTCACCGCCGGCCAGATGATGATCACGCTCTATCCGGTGCGCAGCTTCGAATTATTCGCGCTGGCCGCCATCCTGTTCTCGCTGGCGACGCTGCCGGTGGTGATCTCCAGCAGCGGGCAGCCGGCACCGATCGAGACCGCGCGCATCCGCCTGCCCCGGCTGTTCCGCGCCGCGCCAGTGGCGATGGTCGGCTGTTTCGTGATCGGCCTCACCAACGGCTCGCTATGGAGCCTTGGTCCCATTTTCGGCATCGGCAGCGGCCTGACCTCGGACGGCGCCGCCACCTTCATGAGCGCCATCGTGGTGGCCGGCGCAATCGCGCAATGGCCGATCGGCTTCTTCTCGGACCGCATGGACCGCCGGCGCATCCTCGGCGCGCTGATGGTGGGGGCGATGCTCGCCAGCCTCGCGCTGGGCGCGCTGCAATTCGGCCTCGTCGGCCTCAGCGTGCTCGGCCTGGTGTTCGGCGCTCTGGCCATGCCGGCCTATTCGCTGGCCGCCGCCCATGCTTATGACCTGACGCCGGCCAGCGATGCGGTGGAAACCGCCGCCGGCCTGCTGCTGCTCTATGGCATCGGCTCGGTGGTCGGCCCGGCCGCCGCCTCGTTCGGCATGCAGCATTACGGACCCGGCGCGCTCTTCTTCTTCATGGCCGGGTGCTACGCACTGCTGCTGCTGTTCGTCGTCTGGCGCATGTGCCTCACGGACCGGCGGCCCGCCCTCAAGCCGCCCGCCATGGTCATGGAGGAAGGTGCCGCCTGCGTGCCCACCGGCACCGTGCCCGCACCCGATGGCGAGGCGGAGGACGCCGCCCGTCAGCCCCCGCCGGTCAAGCTTTCCTCCCGCCTTTTCAAGGCCTCTGCCCGGCCGCGTGGCCCCGGCGAGCCGCCCTTTCCCGGCGATCAGGACGGACGCTCGGACGGAGCCTAGGATCGGCTCCGTCGGCGCTCCACCCGGCACCGGCGCCCTCGCCCGCCCGCACCACCGGAAGCCATTCATGCTGCGCTATGCCGTGATCTGCCTCGTCATCTCGCTGCTGGCCGGCGCGGTGGGCCTCACCAATGTCTCGGCACTGGCGCGCCGGATATCGATGGTGCTGTTCGCCCTGCTCTTCCTCGGCTTCCTCGTGCTGATCGGCATCGCCATGCTCGTCGACCACGCGATGTCGGTCCCCTGAACGCGCGCCGGCTTGATGTCCGGCGCGCGGCTGCCCCGCCTCGGTTTGACCTGGCGCAAGGCGCGCTTCTCCAGCGGATCTAGGCTTGGCGCACAAGAAAGGCCAAGGAGGACGCCATGCCCATCGAATCCGTGCTTTTTCTCGCCTTCACGATCATCGCCTTCGGCGGTTTCGCCGGCACGCTGGCCTATGTCGATTGCACCACGCGGGATGTGCGCCGCCGCAACCACCCCCTGCCGGGCGAGTGAACGCCCCGCGGGGTCACCGTTCGGTGAGGGCGAGCTTGGCACCGAGGGCGACGAAGGCCACCGCAAAGCTGCGCCGCAGCCACGCCATCGCCGCTGGCCGCCCGATCAGCCGGTCCCGCACCGCCGCCGCGAACAGGCCATAGAGCGCGAAGACCACGAAGGTCATCGCCATGAACACGCCGGACAGTTCCAGCATGCGCTGGAGCGGGTGCGCCTCATTCACCGCGATGAACTGCGGCAGGAAGGCCACGAAGAAGACCGACAGCTTCGGGTTCAACAGGTTGAGCAGGATGCCGTCGCCGATCACCCGCAGCGGTGCCCGGCGGCGGCTCACCGCGCCGACCTTCAGCGGGCCGTCCGCTTTCAGCGTCTGCCAGGCCATGAAGAGGAGGTAGGCGACGCCCGCATATTTCACGCTCTCATAGGCGAGGGCACTCGCATGGAGCAGCGCCGCGAGGCCGCACAGCGCCGCCGCGAGATGGGGCACGATACCCAGCGTGCAGGCAAAGGCCGCGAGCACGCTCGCCCGTGGGCCCTGCCCGAGGCCCGCCGCCAGCGTATAAAGCGCGCCGGTGCCGGGCGAGGCAACGACAAGCAGGGTGACGAGCAGGAATTCGAGCGACATGGCCGGCACTCTCATGAGGGAACACCGCGACGCTAGCGCGCGGCCCAGGGGCGGCCCACCCGGAAAGGACAAGACAGGACTGGCGCGGAACACGCGGCTCGGCTATGAATGCCGCGCCGGTGCGCGTCGCGCATCCGGCCGTAAGCGTCCGACGTCAGGCAACGCATCCAACCCGGTTCCGGCCGGCGGATGCACTTGCCATCCGGATTGCCGGGACCATCCAAACGAGGATGGCCCATGCCGTCTCCTTCGATGCCCTCTCCTTCTTCGCCTTCCCGCGCGTCCTTCAAGCTGCCGGCCCGCTATGCCGGCATCGTGCTGCCCTTCGTGCTCTCGGTGCTGATGACCTTCGTCGTCTCCGCCATCGCCACGCTGCGCAGCCTCGGGCCCGGCCCGGATTTCCTCACGACCTGGCCCACCGCCTGGGGATTGTCCTGGCTGGTGGCCTTCCCGACCCTGCTCCTGGTGCTGCCCCTGGTGCGGCGGATCGTCGGCCTGCTGGTGCACGCACCCACGCGTTGAGGCGTCATCCGATCAGGTGGCGACACCTGATCGGTCGCCCTCTAGCTCTTGCCGTCATCGTCCATGACATGGAAGACGTGCAGCACGTGATGGATGATCGGCGCCAGCACGACGCCGGTCGCCAGCACGATGACGAGGCCGGAAAAAATCGCGTAGGTGCCGGCGAAAGCCTTGCCGGCACGGCTGTGCAATTCGCCCACCGGCCCCATGCCGGACAGGATCATCGCGGCGTTGAGATAGGCGTCGATGAGGCTCATGCCTTCGAAATACATGTAGCCGGCGATGCCGACGGCGAGGCCGAACAGCATGATGGCGAGCCAGACGACGACCGACCACGCCATCCGCACGATGAAGACGCGACGGGTCGCCAGCGGCTGGCCGAGATGCTCGAACCAGAAGCGCCGCGCGGAATCATCCGGCTGAGACGGCCGCGCCGGCCCCCCGGTCGCGGCCCCGCGGGTGGGAGCCTTGCCGGGCGTCACCTTGCCGGTCATGGCCTTGCGCGCCATGACCTTGCGCGCCATGACCGCCCGATCCTCAATTGTCGAGGAAGGACCGCAGCTTGCGGCTGCGCGAGGGATGCTTGAGCTTGCGCAGCGCCTTCGCCTCGATCTGCCGGATACGCTCGCGCGTCACCGAGAACTGCTGGCCGACTTCCTCCAGCGTGTGATCGGTGTTCATGCCGATGCCGAAGCGCATGCGCAGCACGCGCTCCTCGCGCGGGGTGAGCGAGGCGAGCACGCGCGTGGTGGTCTCGCGCAGGTTCGACTGGATCGCCGCGTCGATCGGCAGGATGGCGTTCTTGTCCTCGATGAAGTCGCCGAGATGTGAATCTTCCTCGTCGCCGATCGGGGTCTCGAGCGAGATCGGCTCCTTGGCGATCTTCAGGACCTTGCGCACCTTCTCCAGCGGCATGCCGAGCTTCTCGGCCAGCTCTTCCGGGGTCGGCTCGCGGCCGATCTCGTGCAGCATCTGGCGCGAGGTGCGCACGATCTTGTTGATCGTCTCGATCATGTGCACCGGGATGCGGATGGTGCGGGCCTGATCGGCGATCGAACGGGTGATGGCCTGCCGGATCCACCACGTCGCATAGGTCGAGAACTTGTAGCCGCGGCGGTACTCGAACTTGTCGACCGCCTTCATCAGGCCGATATTGCCTTCCTGGATGAGATCGAGGAACTGCAGGCCGCGATTGGTGTATTTCTTGGCGATGGAGATGACGAGGCGCAGGTTGGCCTCCACCATTTCCTTCTTCGCCTGGCGTGCCTCGCGCTCGCCCTTCTGCACCATCTGGACGATCTTGCGGAATTCCTGGATCTCGAGCCCGGTCTCGGTGGCGAGGGCGTGGATCTCGGAACGCAGGTCCTTGATCGCCTCCAGCTCCTGGCCGACGAAGCCCTTCCAGCCGCGCGAGGTCAGGTTTTTCACGCGGGCGATCCACTTGGGATCGAGCTCGGAGCCCTGGTACTGCTTGAGGAAGTCCTCGCGCGACACGCCGAAGCTCTCGCCGAGGCGCATCAGGCGGCCCTCCAGCGAGACGAGGCGCTTGTTGATGTCGTAGAGCTGCTCGACGAGGTTGTCGATGCGCGCCTGGTTGAGCGACAGCGACTTCACGTCGAGGATCAGGTCGTCCTTGAGCTTCTTGTACTTGCGGTCCTGCGAGGGCGACAGGCTCTCGTTCTTGAGCTTGGACTCGACGTTCTGGTCCTGCAGGCGGCGCAGCTTCTTGTAGGCGTCGGCGATGTTGTCGAAGGTCTCCAGCACCTTCGGCTTGATCTCCGCCTCCATCGCGGCGAGCGACAGGGAATTCTCCATGTCCTCGTCGTCGTCGGCGGCGATGCTCTCGCCAATGGTCTGCTCGCGCTCCTCGTCGCCTTCCGGCGCCAGCGAGCCGCCCTCGACGATGGGGCCATTCTTCGCCTCGGGACCGGCATAGGTCGCCTCGAGGTCGATGATGTCGCGCAGCAGCACCTTGCCGTCGACGAGTTCGTCGCGCCAGATGATGATGGCCTGGAAGGTCAGCGGACTCTCGCACAGGCCGGCGATCATCGCCTCGCGGCCGGCCTCGATGCGCTTGGCGATGGCGATTTCGCCCTCGCGCGACAGCAATTCGACCGAGCCCATCTCGCGCAGATACATGCGCACCGGATCGTCCGTGCGCTCGCCCGGCTCGGACTTGGTCTCCGAGCGGATGACCGCGCGGGGCGCCGATTCGGCAATCTCGCCGCCGGACTCTTCCTCGTCGTCCGCCGCCTCGGCCTGCTCCTCGCCCTCGGCTTCCGCCTCGGCCTCTTCCGCCTCGACCACGTTGATGCCCATCTCGTTGAGCATCGCGTAGATGTCCTCGATCTGGTCCGAGGTGTTCTGCTCGGATGGCAGAACCTCGTTCAGCTCGTCATAAGTGACATAGCCACGCTTCTTGGCGAGCTTGATCATCTTCCGGACGGCGGCATCCGAAAGGTCCAGCAACGGGCTATCCGGGGTGTCGCCATCCTTCTCGGGGGCTTCCGTCGCGTCCGCTGCCTGCTTCGCCA
The DNA here is from genome assembly GCF_014195655.1 of Ancylobacter tetraedralis. Lineage (GTDB taxonomy): Bacteria > Pseudomonadota > Alphaproteobacteria > Rhizobiales > Xanthobacteraceae > Ancylobacter > Ancylobacter tetraedralis. The sequence continues at coordinate 474,299 of NZ_JACICD010000004.1, read as the reverse complement.
TGCGTGTGCTCCTCATCCGCCGAACGCAAAACCGCTCCGGCGTCCCACGACGACCGGACGACCCGGCACGCCGCTTCTCCGACCCTCGACCCCGACCCGCACCCGCGCAAGCGAATGCGACGCAATCCCAAACCGCATCCGCGAGGGCGAATGCGACGCAAACGGGGCCACACGCTCCACGGCGTTTGCAGCGCACGCGGGCGGGCGACCCATGGATCCACCTACATCGACCGCGCCGGGCGGCCAGACGCGGCGCCGAACCCCTCTACCAAAGCTTCGGTTCCGTCAAGTGCCGCCAACTGTCTTTGTATATCGAGAAAGCGTGCCCAATTCATATCCGTGGGCTCCTCCGCGAGGCGTTTTTCCGCTTCCTTCAAGTCCTTAGATAGGGCGTGCGTGCGCCGGTGCAAGACCAGCCGCTGGCCCCACCAAAGTTCGACATCCGCGCGCGCCGCGTCGGCGAAGGCCGGCCAGTCATGCCGGGCCACCGCCAATTGCCGCAGCCGCGCCGCCAGCGCGCCCAAGCCCGCCGTCTCCAGCCGGGCAACCAGCGCCTGCGCATCCTCGCCCTCGCCTTCCATGTGGATGTCGAGCAGCGCCCGGCGCAGTTGCGCGGCCTCCCGGTTCTGCAACGGCATGTCGGCCAGCTCCTCGGCGAACTGGTCGAGCAGCCAGGGATGGTTCATCACCGCGAAAAGCAGCAGCGCCTCGTTGCGCGGCAGTTCCGCCGCCGCGCCGCGCACAAGCGCCGAGCGACGCATGCCCTCCCCCGCCGCGCCCGGCGCCGGACGACCCGAGCCGCGACCGAAGGGCTGCCGCCGGCCACCGCGCGAGTCGAAGCGCCCATTGCCGCCCCCCGAATCGCGACGCGACTGCACGCCCTGCTGCGGGGCGGAGATGAACAGCCGGCGGAAGCGCTCCATCAGTTCCACCCGATAATGCTTGCGCACCGTCTCGTCACCGATCACCCGCACGATCTCGCCGATGCGGGCCTCCAGCGCCGCGCGGCGCTCGGGGGTGTCGACGCTGGCGCTCTCCAGCTCGCGCGCCCACAGCACGTCGGCCAGCGGCTGCGCCTGCGCCAGCACGGATTCCACCGCCTCGCGCCCGCCGGCGCGCACCAGGTCGTCCGGGTCCTGTCCCTCGGGCAGCATGCCGAAGGAAAGGCTCACGCCGGGCTTGAGATGCGGCAGGGCGAGATCGAGCGCGCGCCAGGCGGCGCGCCGTCCCGCCTTGTCGCCGTCGAACAGCAGCAGCGGCTCGGGCGCCATCTTCCACAGGAGCGCCAGCTGCTCCTCGGTGAGCGCGGTGCCGAGCGGGGCCACCGCGCCGGGAAATCCCGCCTCGACCAGCGCGATGACGTCGACATAGCCTTCGACCGCGATGACCGGCGCGCCCTTGTGGGCGCTCGCGCGGGCGTTGAAGCCGTTATAGAGCAGCGAACCCTTGTGAAAGAGTGAGGTCTCCGGCGAGTTGAGGTATTTGGCCGAGACGTCCTTTTCCAGCGCCCGCCCGCCAAACGCCACCACGCGCCCGCGCAGGTCGGTGATGGGAAACATCACGCGGTCGCGGAAACGGTCATAGGGGATGGATATGTCCTCGGCCGAGACCAGCAGGCCGGTCTCCACCATGTCCTCGATCGAGACGCCGCGCGCGCCGAGCGCCTCCTTCAGCGCGAAGCGCTCCGGCAGCGCGTAGCCCAGCCGGAAACGCTGCTGCGTCGCCGCGCCGAGGCCCCGGTCGGCCAGGTAGCCGCGCCCCTTGGCGCCGCCACGGCTCTGCAGCATCGCCTCGAAATATTTCGTCGCCAGGTCCATCACCTCGTAGAGCGACTTGCGCCGGCTCTCGCGCACCTCCTCCTCGCGCGACTGCACCGGCATGGGCAGGCCGGCCATCGAGGCCAGCCGCTCCACCGCCTCGGGGAAGGGCAGGCCCTCCGCCTCCATCAGGAAATCGAACTGGTCGCCGTGCTTGCCGGAGGAGAAGCAGTGATAGAAGCCCTTCTGGTCGTTGACATAGAAGGAGGGCGTCTTCTCGGGATTGAAGGGCGAGAGGCCGCGCCATTCGCGCCCCTGCTTCTTCAGCTGCACACGCTTGCCCACCACCTCCGACACGGGGAGGCGGGCACGGATCTCGTCGAGGAACGAGGGCGGGAAGCGCATGATGATTCGGGAGCCTTCCACGGGGAAATCGAACGTCTCACGTCCCAAGCATAGCCCCGAGCCGGAGCGTCGCTTATCCCCGTTGTTCACATGCCAGTATAGCGACGATAGAGCGCCGCCGCGAGCACGCCGATCGCCATGGCGAGAAGCGCGCGGCGCAGCAGCACCACCGACACGAGCGTGGCGCCGACCGCGACGAAAGCAGCGCCCTCGCCCCGCACCGTCGCCGGCACCACCAGCGCCACCAGAACCGAACCGGCGAGATAGCGCAGGAACGCCTCGAGCCGGGGCGACATCGGCATGAAGCCCACGACCCAGAGGCCCCCGGCACGGGTCGCATAGGTGACGAGCGCCATCGCGAAGATGACCAGCAGGGTATCGCTCGTGTTCACGTCCGCCGCCCATGCTGGACAAGGCCGGCCAGACCGCCGGCGAGACCGCCAACCAGCACATGCCAGTTGGTCGGCAGCCACCACACCGCGGCCAGCGCGGCGAGCCCCGCCACCAGCCACGGCAGATCGTCGATCCGCTTGCGGTACAGTCCCACCAGGGTGGTGGTGAAGAACACGACCAGAACCAGATCGAGGCCATAGCGCTGCAGGTCGGTCAGCGTGACGTCGCCCGCCTCCGCGCCGATCACGGTCGCCACCAGCCACACGACCCACATGGCCAGCCCGCCGCCGACCATATAGCCGAGATCGCGCTCGCCGCGCGCCTCGGCGGCGATCAGCGCGGCCCAGTTGAGATCGCTGAGCACGATCATCGCCGCGTAGCGCTTCCAGGCGGATAGTCCATGCGTCAGCATGCGCAGCGACGCCCCGAGCAGGAGGTGCCGCGCATTGATGGCGAAGGTGGCGAGAAGCAGCGGCACCCACGGCACCGGCGCATGCCACAGGTCCAGCGCCGCGAATTGCGAGGCGCCCGCGAAGACGAGCGCGCTCATCAGCGAGGCCGCCCATCCCTCCAGCCCGGCCCCGCGCGCGGCAATGCCGAAGGCGGCGCCGAACACGAAGACCGGAATGAGAACCGGCAGCATCGCCCGCGCGCCGCGCCACACGCCAGCCAGTGTCAGCGTGGCGCGTCCGCCGCCGGGATGAAAGGGGGTAGCCATGGCGCGAAGTGCTTCAGCCGGCCGTCAGCAATGTCTTGACCGTGCCGCTCGCCTTGCCGAAATCCATCACGCCGGTATAGCGCTCCTTCAGCGCGGCCATGGTGCGACCCATGTCCTTCAGCCCATGCGCCTCGATCTCGTCGATCACGGCGGCGATGGCGGCCTGCGCCTCCGCCTCGGTCATCTGCGTGGGCAGGAAGTGCTGGATGACGACGATTTCCTCGCGCTCCTGGGTGGCGAGATCGGCCCGGCCGGCCTCCTCGTACACCTTGGCCGATTCCTCGCGCTGCTTGATCATCTTGGCCAGCAGGCCGAGCAGCTCGTCATCGGACAGCGGGTCCTTGCCGTGGCCGCGCGCCTCGATGTCGCGATCCTTGATCGCGGCGTTGACCAGACGCAGCGTGCCGAGGCGCCGCTTGTCCTGCGCCTTGAGGGATTCTTTGAGGGCGGTATTGATAGCGTCGCGCAGCACGTTCGTTGAGCCTTCCTGCAAAATCACGATGGCGCGCGGCGGAACCTGCATTCCGCGCTGCAACGCACGTCGCGAGACGATGGATGATCCGCCCCGCCCCCCCGGGTGGGTCGCCGTTCCCCGTTGCGCCAGCCGGCGCCAGCCGCGGGTGACCCGCCCGGCGACACAGCCATCCGCTCATCGAGGACCAGATGCGCAGCAAGGAGGCTGGCATCCGGCGCGGCAACGGACTAATTAGGGCACACAACGACAGGGAACAAGATCAGATGAGCGGTAGCGCTGAACAGCTCTCGGGAGACGACGTGTGGGCCGAGCCCCGTCCGACCGCCCTCCTCGTGCTCGCCGACGGCACCGTGCTCGAAGGCTTCGGCCTCGGGGCGACCGGCCAGGCGGTGGGCGAAGTCTGCTTCAACACGGCCATGACCGGTTATCAGGAAGTGCTGACCGATCCGTCCTATGCCGGGCAGATCATCACCTTCACCTTCCCCCATATCGGCAATGTCGGTACCAATGAGGAAGACATCGAGACCATCTCGATGGCCGGCGCCTCCGGCGTGCGCGGCGTGGTGCTGCACTCGCCCATCACCGACCCATCGAACTACCGCGCCACCCGCCATTTCGACCTCTGGCTGAAGGCGCGCGGCATCATCGCCATCTCGGGCATCGACACCCGCGCCCTTACCGCGCGGATCCGCGACGGCGGCATGCCCAACGCGGTGATCGCCCATGCGCCGGACGGCAATTTCGACCTTCCCGCCCTGAAGCAGGAAGCCGCGGGCTGGCCCGGCCTTGTCGGCATGGACCTGGTGCCCATGGTCACCTCCGCCCAGCGCTTCAGCTGGGACGAGACGCCGTGGCAGTGGCCGGAAGGCTACGGCCAGCAGACCGCGCCCGCGCACCATGTCGTGGCGGTGGATTACGGCATCAAGCGCAACATCCTGCGCCTGCTCGCGCGGGCGGGTTGCAAGGTCACGGTGGTGCCCGCCACCACCTCGGCCGAGGAGATCCTCGCGCTGCAGCCGGACGGTGTGTTCCTCTCCAACGGCCCGGGCGACCCGGCGGCGACCGGCGAATATGCCGTGCCGGTGATCCGCGAGATCATCGAGGCCGGCGTGCCTACCTTCGGCATCTGCCTCGGCCACCAGATGATCGGCCTCGCGGTCGGCGGGCGCACGATGAAGATGCACCAGGGCCATCACGGCGCGAACCATCCGGTGAAGGACGTCACCACCGGCAAGGTCGAGATCACCTCGATGAATCACGGCTTCGCGGTCGATCGCGACAGCCTGCCGGCCACCGCGCAGGAGACGCATGTCTCGCTGTTCGACGGCTCCAATGCCGGTATCCAGCTGACCGACAAGCCGGTCTTCTCGGTGCAGTATCACCCGGAAGCCAGCCCCGGCCCGCAGGACAGCCACTATCTCTTCGACCGCTTCATCGAGTTGATCGAGAAGACCAGGAAGGCGGCCTGAGCGCCGTCTCTCGCCTGCGGGGCGGGCGCTCGTGACGGGTGCCCTTCCCCCGCGAGGGAATCTGGTTTAAGGGAAGCCCCCAATTGCGGGGTAGCCCTCGCCCAGAAAGTTCAATCCGGGTCCGCCCAAGGACGCGTTGCACAGCGCGTCCTTTTTCGTGCGCCCGGACAATTGCGCGAGCCGCACGGGATCCGATGCCGAAACGCACAGATATTTCCACCATCCTCATCATCGGCGCCGGGCCGATCGTCATCGGCCAGGCCTGCGAGTTCGATTACTCCGGCACCCAGGCGTGCAAGACCCTCAAGGCCGAGGGCTACCGCGTGGTGCTGGTGAATTCGAATCCGGCGACCATCATGACGGATCCGGATCTCGCCGACGCCACCTATATCGAGCCGATCACCCCGGAGATCGTCGCCAAGATCATCGCCAGGGAGCGCTACGCGGTGCCCGGCGGCTTCGCGCTGCTGCCCACCATGGGCGGCCAGACCGCGCTCAATTGCGCGCTGTCGCTGCGCAAGATGGGCGTGCTCGACGAATTCAATGTCGAGATGATCGGCGCCACGGCGGAAGCGATCGACAAGGCCGAGGACCGCGAGCTGTTCCGCGACGCGATGACCAAGATCGGTCTCGACACGCCGCGCTCGCGCCAGATCAAGACCCTGCCGCAGGCGCTGGAAGCGCTGGACGAGATCGGCCTGCCGGCCATCATCCGGCCGTCCTTCACCATGGGCGGCCAGGGCGGCGGCATCGCCTACAACAAGTCGGAATATATCGAGATCATCGAGCGCGGCATCGATGCCTCCCCCACCAATGAGGTTCTGGTCGAGGAGAGCGTGCTCGGCTGGAAGGAATACGAGATGGAGGTCGTCCGCGACAAGGCGGACAACTGCATCATCGTCTGCTCCATCGAGAACATCGACCCGATGGGCGTGCATACCGGCGATTCGATCACCGTGGCGCCGGCGCTGACGCTGACCGACAAGGAATACCAGATCATGCGCGACGCCTCGCTGGCGGTGCTGCGCGAGATCGGGGTGGAGACCGGCGGCTCCAACGTGCAGTTCGCCATCGACCCGGAAACGGGCCGGATGATCGTCATCGAGATGAACCCGCGCGTGTCGCGCTCCTCGGCGCTGGCCTCCAAGGCGACGGGCTTTCCCATCGCCAAGGTCGCCGCGCGCCTTGCCGTCGGCTACACGCTGGACGAGATCGCCAACGACATTACCGGCGGCGCTACCCCGGCCTCGTTCGAGCCGACCATCGACTATGTCGTCACCAAGATCCCCCGCTTCGCCTTCGAGAAGTTCCCCGGCGCCGACCCGGTGCTGACGACGTCAATGAAGTCGGTCGGCGAGGCCATGGCGATCGGCCGCACCTTCCAGGAAAGCCTGCAGAAGGCGCTGCGCTCGCTGGAAACCGGGCTCACCGGCCTCGACGAGATCGAGATCGAGGGTCTGGGCCTCGGCGACGACAAGAACGCCATTCGCGCCGCCATCGGCACGCCGACGCCGAACCGCCTGCTGCAGGTGGCGCAGGCCATGCGGCTCGGGCTGAGCAACGAGACCATTCACGCCGGCTGCAAGATCGACCCGTGGTTCCTCGACCAGATCCGCGAGATTGTCGACACCGAGGCCAAGGTACGCGCGCACGGCCTGCCCAGGACCGCCGGCGCCTTCCGCCGGCTGAAGGCCATGGGCTTTTCCGACCAGCGCCTCGCCGGCCTCGCCCGCCTCACCGAGGAAGACGTCTCGTCCCGCCGCCGCGCGCTCGACGTGCGCCCGGTCTACAAGCGCATCGACACCTGCGCCGCCGAGTTCGCCGCGCCGACCGCCTATATGTACTCGTCCTACGAGACGCCCTTCGCCGGCGTGCCCGCGGACGAATCGCGCCCCACCGATGCGAAGAAGATCGTCATCCTCGGCGGCGGGCCGAACCGCATCGGCCAGGGCATCGAGTTCGATTATTGCTGCTGCCATGCCGCCTTCGCGCTGAAGGATGCCGGGTACGAGACCATCATGGTCAACTGCAACCCGGAAACGGTGTCGACCGACTACGACACCTCGGACCGGCTCTATTTCGAGCCGCTGACCGCCGAGGACGTGCTGGAGATCCTGGAGCGCGAGAAGACCGCCGGCACTCTGCACGGCGTCATCGTGCAGTTCGGCGGCCAGACCCCGCTGAAGCTCGCCCGGGCGCTGGAAGAGGCCGAGATCCCGATCCTCGGCACCTCGCCCGATGCCATCGACCTCGCCGAGGACCGCGACCGCTTCAAGACGCTGCTCGACAAGCTGAAGCTGCGCCAGCCGGCCAACGGCATCGCCTATTCGGTGGAGCAGGCACGGCTCATCACCGCCGATCTCGGCTACCCCATGGTGGTGCGCCCCTCCTATGTGCTGGGCGGCCGCGCGATGCAGATCATCCGCGAGGAAAGCCAGCTCGGCGACTACCTGCTCGGCACTTTGCCCGAGCTGGTGCCGAACGACATCAAGGCGCGCTACCCCAACGACAAGACCGGCCAGATCAACACGCTGCTCGGCAAGAACCCGCTGCTGTTCGACCGCTATCTCTCGGACGCCATCGAGGTGGATGTCGACTGTCTCGCCGATGGCACGGACACGTTCGTCTGCGGCATCATGGAGCACATCGAGGAGGCCGGCATCCATTCGGGTGACAGCGCCTGCTCGCTGCCGCCCTATTCGCTGAGCCCGCAGATGATCGGCGAACTGGAGGCGCAGACCCGCAAGCTCGCGCTGGCGCTGCAGGTCGGCGGCCTGATGAACGTGCAATACGCCATCAAGGACGGCCGCATCTACGTGCTGGAGGTGAACCCCCGCGCGTCGCGCACCGTGCCCTTCGTCGCCAAGGTGGTCGGCCAGCCGATCGCCAAGATCGCCGCCCGAATCATGGCCGGCGAGAAGCTCGCGAGCTTCGGCCTCACCCCCTTCACCGGCGACCATGTGGCGGTGAAGGAGGCGGTGTTCCCCTTCGCCCGCTTCCCCGGCGTCGACACCGTGCTCGGCCCGGAAATGCGCTCCACCGGAGAGGTGATGGGCCTCGACAAGTCCTTCGCGGTCGCCTTCGCCAAGAGCCAGCTGGGCGGGGGCACCAAGGTGCCGACCTCGGGCACGGTGTTCATCTCGGTGCGCGACGAGGACAAGGCGCGCATTCTCGACACCGCGCGGCTGCTGGTCTCGCTGGGCTTCAAGGTGATGGCGACCTCGGGCACGCAGCGCTATCTCGCGGAGAACGGCGTCACGGCCGAGAAGATCAACAAGGTGCTGGAAGGCCGCCCGCATATCGTCGACGCGATCAAGAATGGCGGCGTGCAGCTGGTGTTCAACACCACGGAAGGCGCGCAGGCGCTCGCGGATTCGCGTTCGCTCCGCCGTGCCGCCCTCTTGCACAAAGTGCCGTATTACACCACGCTGTCCGGAGCCATCGCAGCGGCTCGGGGGATCAAGGCCTATATTGGCGGCGATCTGGAAGTGCGCGCGCTGCAGGACTACTTCAGCTCCGATCACCATTGATCGCGCCCACGGCGCGCTCCGGCGATCGGGAACGACAGAAAAATCAGCCTGTCGCGGACGGTTCTTCGAGGCTTAAAGGCCCGGAGCACCCCCGCGGGGGCTTCATTTGCTTTTGGGAGGTCAGATAAAGACCGATGGAAAAAGTTCCGATGACGGCCGGCGGCCATGCTGCGCTGGAGAGCGAGCTCAAGCAGCGCCAGCAAGTCGAGCGTCCGCGTATCATCGAGGCCATTTCAGAAGCCCGTGCGCATGGCGACCTCTCCGAGAACGCCGAATATCACGCGGCCAAGGAACAGCAGGCGCTCAATGAGGGGCGCATCGCCGAGCTTGAGGACAAGCTCTCGCGCGCCGAGATCATCGATGTGGGCAAGCTCACCGGCGATGTCGTCAAGTTCGGCGCCACGGTGACGCTGATCGACGAGGACACCGAGGAAGAGCGCGTGTGGCAGATCGTCGGCGACATGGAAGCCGACGCCAAGGCCGGCCGCATCTCCATCTCCTCGCCGCTGGCGCGCGCGCTGATCGGCAAGAAGAGCGGCACCTCGGTGGAAGTGGTCACGCCCAAGGGCGCCCGCTCCTATGAGATTGCCGGCGTCCGCTTCGCCTGAAATCCCGCCGCCCGCGCCGCCTGGAGCGGGCGGCGCTCTGCCCGCCCCCCTGTCCCTGCCCCCTCATCCGCCGAGCCGCCATGCACCCGGATAAAGGCCCTGCCTGGCCGGAAGGCATCGAGGCGGTGGCGCCCAGCTTCAAGCGGCGCTTTTCCGGCGTGGTCGCAACCGTGATCGGCGTCGTCCCGGCGCAGGCGAAGCACCTTGCCATTCGCGCGCTCGGCCCCCTGCCCGATCAGGTGCCGCAACTGGGCTGGCGCCAGTTCCGGCTGGGCAGCTGGCGGCGGCCGAACGGGCGGCGCTGGCGCATCTGGCACGCGCGGCGCGACACCGAAATGATGTTCGGCATCCTGCTGCGCGATGTGCTGCGCCAGCCGTGGAAGCTCATCTTCACCTCCGCCGCGCAGAAGCGCCATGGCCCGTTCCTGCGCTTTCTCATCGCCCGGATGGACCGGATCATCGCGACCTCGCCACAGGCGGCCTCCTATCTCGACGTGCCCGCCACCGTGGTCATGCACGGCGTCGACACGCAGCGCTACCACCCCGCGCCTGACCGCGCGCTGGCCTGGAAGGCCACGGGGCTGCCCGGCCGCTACGGCATCGGCGTGTTCGGCCGGGTGCGGCACCAGAAGGGGCAGGACCTGTTCGTCGAGGCCATGGCCGAATTGCTGCCGCGCTATCCCGACTGGACCGCGGTGGTCATCGGCCTGTCGACGCCGACGGAACAGCCCTTCCTCGCCGGCCTCAAGGCGCGCATCGCGCAGGCCGGGCTCTCCGAGCGCATCCTCATCCTCGGCGAACAGCCAATCGCCAAGATGCCGGACTGGTTTCGCTGCCTGTCCATCGGCGTCATTCCCGCGCGCTGGGAAGGCTTCGGGCTGGTGCCCATCGAGGCCATGGCCAGCGGCACGCCGGTGGTCGCCGCCCGCTCGGGCGCCGCGCCAGATCTGGTGAGGGAGGGCGTCACCGGCCATCTCGTGCCGGTCGACGATCAGGCCGCGCTCACCCGTGCGATCGATCGCCTGATGGGGCTGGATGAGGAGGCCCGCGAGGCGGTGGGTCGCGAGGCGCGCGCGCATGTGCTCGCCGAGTTCTCCATCGAGCGCGAGGCCGAGAAGATCAACGCGGTCTATGAGGAGATCTGGCGCGGCTGAGGCGGCTCGTCCTCGCTCCGCCCCCGTTCCTGCCGCGACAGCGCCGCCCGCGCGCCGTCCCGCCCGCGCTTCCAGTAATCGCGCACCCAGTCCACCGGTCCGAAGCCGGGCCGCATGCGCGTGCCCCAGGCGCCCGCCCCGTCCTCGGCCACTTCCAGCGGCTTGGGCGCGCCGTGGAACACCACCACGGCCGCTCGCGCCGGCTTGCGGATCCGCTTGAACAGCAGGTTGAGCGGGTAATGCGGCACGAGGTGGCGGCGGAACGAGACCGCGAAACCGGGCGGGAAATAATGCCGATCGCGCGCCTTGATGCCGATATAGAGCTGGTCGTTCTTCACCAGCGCATAGGCGGCGTCCGGGTTCGCCATGACATCGAGATACAGGTGATCCTGCTCGCCCGGCCGCCACGCGACCATGGAACTCTGCGCCCCGCGATCCGGCCGCATGGAGACGGGTAGCAGTTCCCACACATTGGGGTTCCATTCGCGCAGCACATGCAGGCCGGGGCGCGCGCGCACATGGGCGATGATCGGATCGAGCGAGCGCAGGATCACGATATCGAGGTCGAGATAGACGGCGAGGTCGACGCCCCGGAGGATACCCGGCGCGAACATGCCCAGCTTCGGCCAGCAGCCGCGCCAGCGCAGCGCGAGCGCGCCGGTGGCGGGCAGGTCCGCGACCTCCACCTCGGGGCGCAGCCCGTCCGGCCGGTCGGTCAGGCAGATGAAGCGGAACGGTTCGCTCACATGGTCGGCGACACCCTGGTAGAGGATGTTCACATCCTCCGCCGGGTAGGCCTCGCCCCATTTGATGCAGACGAAGGCGAGCGTCATGACGCGGTTTCCGGAAAGGTGAGGCCAAGCATCGGGGCAATGGCACGGGCAATCACGTCGCGCGCATTCTCGGGCGGCGGAACGAGCCGCGTGAGCGTCGCGGCGAAGAGATCGGGCGTGACGGTGGCCATCGGCAGAATGGCGAGGTGCGGACCGGCCATGCCGGCGATGACCTCATTGGCGTAGTGCTTGTGCACGACCCGCGACTTGAGGGCAATGACCGGCCGGCCGGCGGCCAGCCCCTCGGCCAGCATGCTCATGGAATCCTCGGTCACGACCACCGCGTCCGCCCCGAACAGATCCCGCACCGAGCCCGCGCCGGCATCGCGATAGTCGAGGAACTCCAGCGCACCCGCCAGCGCCAGCGCCTTCAAGCGATCGGAGACCGCGTCGGGCGTGCGGCGGGAATTGGCGATGCGCCAGCGCACGCCGTAGCGCGCCGCCAGCGCCGGCACGAAGGCCAGCAGCGCCTCCCACTCGTCCGCCGGGAATTCGCGCCGATAGGCCGAGCCGCCGATCAGCAGCGCGAGCGCGGCCCCCTTGAGGTCCTCCGGCCGGCGCAGCAGGCGCGGGGCACCATAGGCGTCGCGATCGATGGTGGAAGGGATCGGCGCATAGGCGGCGCCGGGATCACCCGCCTGCCGCGGCGAGGCGACGAGACTGAGTGTGAGCGGACCGGGCTCGTAGCCGTCGAGAGGCCCGGCAAAGATGAACGGCACGCGGAAATGGCGCGACAGCAGCAGGCCGGCGGCGATGGTGGGCCAGCCCGAGGCGACGATGACATCCGGCCGCGCCAGCGCGTCGAGATCGATGCCGTACATCCACCTCAGCCAGAAGCGCGCATCGCGGCCGAAACGGCGCATGACCAGCTTGCGCATGTCGCTGCTGGCGAAGCGCGCCGGGCGCACCTCAAGCCGCGCGACCTCGACCGGAGTGAGCCGGGCAATGGCGAGCGCCAGCCCCTCGGCCTGATGGAAATGGCCGGGCTTGGCATCGCGCAGGACCAAAACGCGTTTCATGTGGCGCCGCCCGGAATCCCTCAGGCCGCGGCAGGCGAAAACAGCCGGCGCACGCGCGCCACCAGCCGCTTGATCTTGCGCACCCGCTTCTCGATCTTGCGATCGAGCTTGCCCTTCATGGTCGCGCCGGCATAGGCCGTGTTCGTGCGGTGCGCGAGGAAGATGTCGCGCGCGGGGTGCAGCGAATCGGCGTGGTTCGGCTTGATCTGGCCGATATAGTGGATGATGCCCGCGCCCGCCCAATCGACCGGCGGGCCCTTGTAGTGCCCCTTCTCCAGCCGGCGGTGGAGGTTCCAGCGCTCGTCCAGCACCAGCCACTGGCCGCTCAGCGCGCCGTTCAGCGCATCCTGGTCCAGCACCGGCAGGTTCGGGTGCTCGGCGGCGAATTGCGAGGCCCGTTCGGTAAGCTTCTCCTCGCGCCATCTCACGAGGTCGATGAGAAGGATGCCGGCGTTGAAATAATTGGTGTCCGGCGGCAGGCCGATGGCGAGGTTGCGCTCGAAATGGCGGTTCTCGCGGCGGCGGGCATCGTCGTGAACGGCCCCGACGGCAAGGCCCTGCATGTCGATGTCGCGCAGCGGCCTGAGGCTGTCGTTCACGATGGCGTCGCAATCGATATAGAGCAGCCGCGTTTCGCCCGGATCGACCTTGAACGGCATGAGGAAGCGGGCATAGGTGGTGCGCGACACATGCAGGGAGATCGGCATGCCGGCGAGGTAGCGCATGTCCTCCTCCGTCAGGTCGATCATCACCAGATTGTCGAGAGGATAGCTCGCCCGCAGCGCCGCCTTCTCCGCCGCGGTGAGGCGGTCGCCGAAGACATAGACCTTCGTGTAGTCGTCCCGCGCATTCGCCGCGAGCGAAGCCAACATGACGGCCGTCAGCTCGACGTAGCCGGAATCGGTCGCGGTGGCCACGATCATGGGGAAACGCCCTCCATCGGCACCACGGCCGCATCCTTGGTCTGCTGGAGCGTGAGGGCGGTCTTCACGTTGCGCACGTTCGGCGCGCCTGTCAGTTCCAGCACGAAGTTCTGAAAGGTCCGCAGGTCCGGCGCAACACAGAGCAGGATGAAATCGGTTTCGCCCGACAGCATCCAGCAGGAGCGCACCAGCGGCCAGCGTCCGACCTGCGCGGCGAAGGCGTTGAGGTCGCCCTCGGCCTGGCTGACCAGATGCACCATGGCGAAGGCCATCAGGTCGAAGCCGAGCTTCTTCTCATCCAGCAGGCCGCGATAGCTCTTGATGATGCCTTCCTCTTCCAGCGAGCGCACGCGGCGCAGGCAGGGAGGCGCGGAAATGCCGACGCGCTGGGACAGCTCGACATTGGTGATACGCCCGTCATCCTGAAGCTCGCGAAGAATGTTCCAGTCGATCGCGTCAATTCGGCGGGGCACGCGACATCTCCGTTTGCGGCGGCCGAGACGGCGCGCCCTTCGCAGCTGCAAAATAGACGAGAAGCCGCGCAGAGCAATTATCTTGCGCGCGGCTCCTGCGCAATCTTCCCTCTGGAAAACTGGTCGGTCGAAACGTCATCTTCAGCAGTGCCCTTGCAGTGCAGCGTGGCAGCTCCTACATTTTCGCATGGCTGCCTTGGGCCCGCCTTGCGACGGGCGCATGAGTCACCATGTCGCGTTATCCCATCCGGGTCGCGTTATCCCATTCGGGCAACGGCCGCGCGCCGCTGCCGCCTTTAGAGCGAGAGCAGCATGTCGTCGGCCACCCGTCCGGCTTCCACCCCGGGCACCAACCATGTGAAGGTGTTGATCATCGGCTCCGGGCCCGCCGGCTACACGGCGGCGGTCTATGCCGCGCGCGCCATGCTGGAGCCGGTGCTGATCCAGGGCATCCAGCCGGGCGGCCAGCTCACCATCACCACCGATGTTGAGAACTATCCCGGCTTCGCCGATCCGATCCAGGGCCCGTGGCTGATGGAGCAGATGCAGGCCCAGGCGGAAAAGATGGGCACGCGCATCGTCTCCGACATCGTGACCAAGGCCGATTTCTCGCGCCGCCCCTTCCGTCTGGAGACCGATTCCGGGCAGGTGTGGATTGCCGAGACGGTCATTCTTTCCACCGGCGCGCAGGCCCGCTGGCTGGACCTGCCCTCCGAGCAGGCCTATCGCGGCCACGGCGTCTCCGCCTGCGCCACCTGCGACGGTTTCTTCTACCGCGGCCGGCAGGTGATCGTGGTCGGCGGCGGCAACACCGCCGTCGAGGAGGCGCTGTTCCTCACCAATTTCGCCTCCAAGGTCACGGTGGTGCACCGCCGCGACAGTTTCCGCGCCGAGCGCATCCTGCAGGAGCGGCTCTTCGCCCATCCCAAGGTGGAGGTGGTGTGGAACGCCGCTCTGCACGAGGTGAAGGGCGAGGACGAGCCGCCGCATGTGACCGGCGTGGTGCTGAAGGACGTCGTCACCGGCGCGCTGCACGAGCGGGCCGCGGACGGCGTGTTCATCGCCATCGGCCACGCCCCGGCCACCGACCTGGTGGCGGGCCAGCTCAAGCTCAAGCCGTCGGGCTATGTGTGGACGGCGCCCGATTCGACGCAGACCTCGGTCGAGGGCGTGTTCGCCGCCGGCGACGTGGCGGACGATGTGTTCCGACAGGCGGTGACGGCGGCGGGCATGGGCTGCATGGCGGCCCTCGAAGTCGAACGATTTCTCGCGGCGCGTGAGCCGCTGGCCGAAGCAGCCGAGTGAAGCGGGAACCCGGGCGGATGGAAAACAAGGCGAACCGGGCACGCGACATGGATTGGGACAAGCTCAAGGTTTTCCACGTGGCGGCGGAAGCCGGCTCCTTCACCCATGCGGGTGAAGCGCTCGGCCTCTCGCAATCGGCGGTGAGCCGGCAGGTTTCGGCGCTGGAGCAGGAACTCAACATCCCGCTATTCCACCGCCACGCGCGCGGGCTGATCCTGACCGAGCAGGGCGACCTGCTCTACCGCACCGCGCACGAAGTCTTCATGAAGCTGGAGGCCGCGCGCGCCAAGCTCACCGACTCGCGCGAGAAGCCGAATGGCGAGCTGCGCGTCACCACCACGATGGGCCTCGGCACCCACTGGCTGACGGCGCGCATCGGCGAGTTCCTCGAACTCTACCCCGATATCCGCATCACGCTGATCCTGACCGACGACGAACTGGACCTTGCCATGCGCGAGGCGGACGTCGCCATCCGCCTACGCCAGCCGGTGCAGCCGGACCTGATCCAGCGCAAGCTGTTCACCGTGCATTTCCACGCCTTCGCCTCGGCCGAATATCTCAAGCGCAACGGCCATCCGCGCACGCTGGACGAATTGGAAAAGCACCGCATCATCCTGCTCGGCGGCCCCATCCCCTCCTATTTCCAGGCGCTGAACTGGCTGGAGCGGGCGGGCATCGAGGACGGGCAGGAAGGCCGCATCCCGGCCCTGTCGGTCAACAACGTGCTCGGCCTCAAGCGCGCGGTGGAGCGCGGCGTCGGCATCGGCATCGTGCCGGACTATCTGCTGGAGGATTCCGCCACGCTGGTGCAACTCTTCGCCGAGCGCACCACGCCGACGCTGGAAGCCTATTTCGTCTATCCGCAGGAAATGCGCTCGGTGGCGCGCATCCAGGTATTCCGCGACTTCCTCGTCGCCAAGGCGCAGCGCTGGAATTTCTGAGCGCCCGCCCCTCCCCGCCGCCGACCGACCAAACCGCGAACGATCGATCCGACCCGAGCCGCGTCCCTCTTGGGATGCGGCCGGCGGCGCTTACGTCAGGCGCCGCGCGCTCGTGCCGACAGAGCGGAGCATGAATTTTAGGCATTCATCCGAATGCCCAAAGCCTGTTCCAGACACATGAAGCTTTGGATTCACGCTACATGCAAGCCGTATTGCAGCGGTCGCAGGATGGAAGCACGACATTTTAATTCTATTATTCTTTCCAGAACGACCGTTTCGGTCCGTATTGCGCGCCACTAGCCACTTCAATTGCGCATGCCTGGTATGCAGGCATAAATTATTGCAAGTTGCCCGCGCATTGAGCATATTCAGGACGACACCGATGCATCTGCTTCGGCTGTTCCCCTCTGGAAGGTTCGCCGCTCAGGCGGCGATACTTAGCCGGGCTCTTTCGAGCCCGGCTTTTTTTTGCCTTCTCCCCATTTTTCCCCCGCCGTCACCGCAAGCCGCCGACGCAGGCCGCCGACGCTCGCCGCATTCCGCCATTGGCATTGCATCCCATTGGCCTCACACTGCGCGGGGGATGGGCCATGCCGCTCGCAGAGTGGCAGGTCGGGGGGCTGGCATGATGCGGGCCGTGCACGACAAATACGCCGTCGCCCTGCTCATGGTGCTGTTCTGGGCCGGAGCGCTGTGGCAGGCGGATCTGCCCGGCCTCTACATGGACGGCATCAACCCGGATTATCTCGCCGCCCGATTCTTCAATCGCGCCCTGCCCAACGCCGTCTGGATCCTGCCGGCAAAGGGCCCGATCCTGCTCGGCTCGCTCTATCACGGGGTGCAGAACTATTATGTCGACCTGCCGGTATTCTGGCTGCTCGGCATTTCGCTCCTCTCGATCCGCATCGCCCAGTCACTGTTCGGCGCGGCGATCGTTCTGCTGTTATACTTCCTTGCCGTCCGGGTGACGCAGAACCGCCTTGTCGCGCTCCTCGCGGCGGCGCTGCTGGCCACCGACATCGCCTTCCTCGCCTCGTTCCGCACCCAGTTCTACATCGTGCTCGGCGGCGAAGCCTGGCTGTTCGCGAGCCTGCTGGCGCTCTGGTCGCGCCATCGGGCCGGGCCGCTGCTTTCCGGCCTGTTCTTCGGGCTGGCGCTCTACGGCTATTTCGTCCTCGCCTTCTTCCTGCCGGCGATGATCGTTCTGGTGCTGGCGCAGCCGCGGCGTCCTGTCCGGCTTTGGGCGGGCGGAGTGGCGCTCGGCCTCCTGCCCTATGTGCTGGGCTATGTCTTCCTGTTCCGCGCCATCGGCGGCGTCTCGTCGGGCATGCGGGACCTCACCAGCCGATTTAGCGGCGCCGCCCCGCTTTCCGCCCCGGAATCGCTTTGGGAGCGGATCGAGGGCGCGTTCGCCCTGACGCGCCTTGCCATCACCAATGGCGGCAACGAAGCGATGATCTTCAGCGAGGCCCTCGGCAGCCCATGGGGAGAGCTCAAATTCGCGCTCTTCGCGGGGATTCTCGTCCTCGCCCTGCTCCGCCTGCGCTGGACGCCGCCGCATCGGCTCATCGTGCTGCTGCCGGTCTCCTACCTCATCTGCGCCACCCTGCTCGGCAGCCGCCTGTGGGTGCACCATTACAGCGTGCTGGTGCCCCTGGGCTACCTGCTGCTGGCGGTCACGGTGGGCGACCTCGCCCGCGACCGGCGGTTCCTGGCGGTATCGGCCATGGCCGCGCTCGCGCTGCTTGCGGTGAATGTCGGCCAGTCCGTCGGCTTTCACCGGGAACTGGCGGAAACCGGCGGCGTGCGGAAACAGTCCGACGCGCTGACCCGGCTGGCACAGAATGCGCGCGAGCGGCCACCCACCCTCTATGTGTTTCCCGAATGGGGGTTCTTCATGTCGTTCGCGCTGCTCACCGAGAACCGCGTGCGCTATGTGCTCGACCCCGCGGAGATCACGCGCGAGGCCTGCGCCTGCGATCAGGTGGCGCTCGCCTATTGGAACGACGCCGATACTGCGGGCTACCGCTCGCTGCTGGAGGCGAAGAACCTCCGCAACATCGAGACGACCGCCTACGCGCAGCGCGACGGTCGCCCGGCCTTCCACCTCATGACGGGCACATTCTGAGGTGCCCGCCGCGCAGCGCAGCGCCGCGCCGGCGTTCACATGAACAGTTTCTCGTTGCCGAGGCCGGCATAGAGCCCGGCCACCTGCTCGCCATAGCCATTATAGATGAGCGTGGGCCGCCGCTCGCCGGTGCCGATGTCGCGCTCGGTGGCCTGGCTCCAACGGGGGTGCGGCACGGCCGGGTTCACATTGGCCCAGAAGCCGTATTCACGCCCCTGCACCTGTTCCCACAACCCGACGGGGCGCTCCGCCACGAAGGAGATGCGCACGATCGACTTCACCGACTTGAAGCCGTATTTCCACGGAACGGCGAGGCGCAGCGGCGCGCCGAACTGGTTCAGCGCCGGCTGGCCATAGGCGCCGGTGACGAAGAAGGCGAGATCGTTGGTCGCCTCCGCCATGGTCAACCCGTCCACATAGGGCCAGGGGTAGATGAAGCGGTTCTGAGCCGGCGCAACCTTCGGATTCACGAAGGTTTCCATGCGGATATATTTGGCGCCAGACAGAGGCTTGGCCCAGGCGACCAGTTCGCGCACCGGGAAGCCGGTCCACGGAATCACCATCGACCACGCCTCGACGCAGCGATGGCGATAGACGCGCTCTTCCAGCGGCATGGCGCGGATGATGTCGTCGATCCCGACCTCGCGCGGCTGCTCGACCAGCCCATCGATCTTCACCGTCCACGGCCGGCGCGGCATGCGGGAGGCGGCTTCCGCGCACTGGTAGTTGGTGCGGTCGGAGCCGAATTCGTAGAAATTATTGTAGTTCGCGGTGATGTCTTCCGGCGTGACCGGCCGGCCGCCGGAGGCGAAGGCGGGGTTGGCCTTGGCGGGATAGAGATCCCGGGTCGGGTCGTTCGCCGGATCGCCGGGCGCGGTGGCGGCTTGCGCGGGCGCAAGGGCACCGGCAGCACCAAGACCGGCCGCGGCCAGCAGGCCCACGCCCGCCCCCATCAGATGGCGACGGGACAGATAGACGGATTCGGGAGTTGCGGCGGATTCCGGCAACTCCCAGGACTGCCGGCGACGGATATGCATCGGGATCTCCCTCGGATGATCGATAGAGAGAATACGCGACGTCGCGCCGGATTATTTCATCGCCCGCGATCAACTGAGCGTGCGCGATGCAAAAAGGCCCGGCGCGAGGCCGGGCCTTTCGATGCCGTGGAGCCGCGTGCGGGCCGGGAAAACCGGCCGCGCCCGCTGCCTTGTCTGCACGCGCTCAGAAGCGCGAGCTCACTTGCACCCGCTCACTTGGAGGTGAGGCGCAGATCGCCCACGCCGACGGCGAGGTTCACGCCGGTCTGGCCTTCGACGCTGACGGGCTGCAGGGCGATGGTCTTGTTGGAACCGCCGACGAGCACGTTGCCCGCCACGCCCACGCCGAGGGCGACGCTGCCGGCCACGCCGACATAGGTGCCATCGAGGTCACGCCCGACCACGCCGCGCGACGGCGCCAGAACGCTCCACACCAGCGTGTTGCGGCCGGTCACGCCGATATCGAGGCCCCAGCGGCGGATGCTGCCCTCATAGCTGAACTTCTTGCCCTTGGGGGCACGGAAGGTGCATTCCAGCGTGCGCTTGGAACCGATGATGAAGCTCACCGACTTCGAGCCGTTGCACTCGAGCACGCCGACCTGAACGCGGCTCGGGCTCTGGGCCGAGGCCGGAGCCGCGACGAGACCGGTGAAGCCGGCAGCGAGGGAGGCCGCGAGAAGGCCGCGCGACAGAACAGTACGGATCATTGGTCAATCTCCACAATGCGCATGAACCGGCTCTCGGGAACCGGCGCCCCACCGCCATGCAGCGGCACCGACCGGGGCGCGCCGCCCGGTCGGCTGTCTCAGGTAAACTCAGCGCAGCGAGCCGCAGAAGCGTTGGATGCGCAGGCACGCCTCCTCCAGGTCCTTGGTGGCGGTCGCATAGGAAATGCGGAACGCCGGGCCAAGCCCGAAAGCGGAACCATGCACCACTGCAACGCCTTCCGCTTCCAGAAGTTCGCTGGCAAATGTCTCGTCGTTGTCGATCACCTTGCCCGAAGATGTCTTCTTTCCGATGACGCCGGCGCAGGAGGGGTACACATAGAACGCCCCTTCCGGCTTCGGGCAGGTCAGCCCGTTGGCCTGGTTGAGCATGGAGACCACGAGGTCGCGGCGCTCCTTGAACACCTTGTTGTTCGCGGCAATGAAGTCCTGCGGACCGTTCAGCGCCTCGACCGCCGCCCACTGGGCGATGGAGTTGGGGTTCGACGTCGACTGCGACTGCAGCGTGCCGATGGCCTTGATCAGCTCTTCCGGGCCCGCCGCATAGCCGATGCGCCAGCCGGTCATGCAATAGGCCTTGGAAACGCCGTTCATGGTCAGCGTGCGATCATACAAGGAGGGCTCGACCTGCGCCGGAGTGACGAACTCGAAATCGTCATAGACGAGATGCTCGTACATGTCGTCGGTGAGAATCCATACATGCGGATACTTCACCAGAACATCGGTGAGCGCCTTCATCTCCGTCCGGTTATAGGCCGAGCCGGTCGGGTTCGACGGCGAGTTGAAGATCAGCCACTTGGTCTTCGGGGTGATCGCCGCTTCCAGCGCTTCCGGCTTCAGCTTGAAATTGTCCTCGAGCCGGGTCTCGATCGCCACCGGGGTGCCGCCGGCGAACTGCACGATATCCGGGTAGGACACCCAGTAGGGCGCGGGGATGATGACCTCGTCGCCGGCGTCCAGGGTGGCGACCAGCGCGTTGAACAGCACCTGCTTGCCGCCCGTGCCGACCGTGATCTGGCTGGGCTTGTAGGTGAGGCCGTTCTCGCGCTTGAACTTGGCGACGATGGCCGCCTTCAGCTCGGGGATTCCATCCACCGCGGTATAGCGGGTCTGGCCATCGCGGATCGCCTTGATCGCGGCTTCCTTGATGTTGTCCGGGGTCTCGAAGTCGGGTTCGCCGGCCGCCAGCGCGATGACGTCACGCCCAGCCGCTTTCAGCTCCCGCGCCTTGTTGGAAATGGCGATGGTCTGCGACGGGTTGATGCGCTTCAGGGCGGCGGATATCAGGCTCATGGCCGAACTCCCTTGAGGTGTTTTGCGCGCGACAACTAGTCGAGCCCTTGCGTGCCGGCAAGCGTTTCCCCACCTGCGGGGTGGCAGAGCGACACGATAGGCTGCCGCCGATACTTCTTTTTGCGATTCTGCCGGGAATTTGCGCGTGCTGAAACTCCACTCCATGCAGAGTTCCGGCAATAGCTACAAGGTCCGGCTGCTGCTGGCGAAGCTGGGGCGCCCGTTCCAGCTTGTCGATGTCGACGTGCTGCGCGGGGAGAATCGCACCCCCGATTTCCTGATGAAGAATCCCGAAGGCCGCGTTCCCCTGCTGGAACTGCCGGGCGGGCGCTTCCTCGCCGAATCCAATGCCATCCTGTTCCATCTGGCGGAAGGCACGCCTCTCCTGCCGGCCGAGGCGTTCTCGCGCGCGGAAGTGCTGCGCTGGATGTTCTTCGAGCAGCACAGCCACGAGCCCGCCATCGCCGCCGCGCGATTCTGGCTGAAGCTGGTGCGCGGGGGTCGCGAATTGCGCACGCACGATGTCGACCGCTGGATGGAGGAAGGCTATGGCGCCCTGCGCATCATGGAGCGACACCTCGCGCGCCGGCCCTTCTTCGTCGACGATCGGCTGAGCATTGCCGACATCGCGCTGTACGCCCATACCCATGTGGCGGGCGAAGGCGAGTTCGATCTCGCCACCTTCCCCGCGCTCAACGCCTGGCTCGCCCGGGTCGCCGCCGCGCCGGGCCATGTCGATATCGGATGGCGACCCGCGACAGCCCGGCAAATGGTTAGCAACATTTAACTATTTGCCCCGAAATGGCCCCGAAATGATACCGGGACCAGCAAAGTCGCGCCGGAGCCGGGCCGGGTTCCGCGGCGAAGTTGGGTCCTGTCGGATGCACCACGCAGATACCGACGGGAAAGGGGTTCGCCATGACGCGCCGGATGACGACAGACATCGCCGCGACAACCGTCTCGGCTTCCGCCACCTCTGCCTTTGCCGCCCATCCGGGCAGCAAGCCGCGCCACACGGCCGGCCGCCGCGTCAGCCGCGCGCTGATGGAGGCGGGCGTGGTTCTCTCCCTCACCTTCGCCATTGTCGCTGTGCTGTGCATGTTCGGCCTGCAACGGGCCTCGGCGCTGGAGCTTTCCGGCCTGCCGAGCGATGATGGCCGCATCGCCATGGGCGCGGTTTTGCTCGCGCTGTTCGTGGGCCTGTGCGGCCTGACCAGCTTCATGCTGCGCAGCACGCTCAACGCCGCGGATGGGCCGCGCAGCCGTCAGGGGTGAGCGCGACGCCGGGCGCCGCTGTTGGTCAGCGCGCCGATCTGCTCTAACCATGCGCCCCGACATGATGAGCACGGAGCGCCACCGACGATGACGTTCAAGCCTCGCCTCGCCGACAGGTCCTTCGCCGCCCACAGGTCCTTCGCCGCCGACACGTCTTTCATCGCCGGGTGCATGATCGCGCTATGTCTGGTAGCGGAGCCGGCCGACGCCCAGGACGCGCTGAGTGTCCCTTCCTCCGCCGGCGCGCTTGCCGTGGAAACCGTCGCCACGGGACTTGAAAACCCCTGGAGCCTCGCCTTCCTGCCGGACGGGCGGATGCTGGTGAGCGAGCGGCCGGGCCGGTTGCGCATCGTCAGCCGCAACGGCACCGTCTCGGCACCGGTGGATGGCCTGCCGCCGGTCTTCGCGCGCGGCCAGGGCGGGCTGCTCGACATTGCGCTCGCGCCGGATTTCGAGAGCAGCCGCCTCGTCTTCTTCGCCTATGCCGAGCCGCGCGAAGGCATATCCGGCACCAATGTGGCGCGTGCGCGGCTGGTCGAGGAGGCTGGCACCGCGCGGCTCGACAAGGTCGACATCATCTTCCGCCAGCAGCCCTCGGCCGGCGGTGCGAGCCATTACGGCGCGCGCCTCGTGTTCGACCGCGACGGTGCACTGTTCGTGACGCTGGGCGACCGCTTCTCGCTACGCGACAAGGCGCAGGACCTCTCCACCCATCTTGGCAAGATCGTGCGCATCCTGCCGGACGGCACGGTGCCGGCGAACAATCCGTTCCGCGCGGCGGGCAGCGCCCGACCGGAAATCTGGAGCTACGGACATCGCAATATCCAGGGCGCGGCGCTGGATCCCGTGACCGGCCGGCTCTGGACCGTGGAGCACGGCGCGCGCGGCGGCGACGAACTCAACCATCCCGAAGCCGGCAAGAATTACGGCTGGCCGGTCATCTCCTACGGGCGCGACTACGGCGGAGCCGCCATCGGCGAGGACACCGCGAAGCCGGGCATGGAGCAGCCGGTGAAATACTGGGATCCGTCCATCGCCCCCTCGGGGCTGGCCCTCTATACCGGCGATCTCATGCCCGCCTGGAAGGGAAACCTGTTCGTCGGCGCGCTGGCCGGCGGGCGGCTGGTGCGGCTGAAGCTCGACGCCGCGGGCAGCGAGGTCGTCGAGGAGGAAGCCCTCCTCACCGAACTGAAGGAGCGCATCCGCGACGTTCGCCAGGGGCCGGACGGCGCGCTGTGGCTGCTGACCGACAGCGCGCAGGGCCGCCTGCTGCGCCTCGCCCCGCCCGAATGAGCTTCACCACTTCTGAAAAATAAACCACGCGCCGGCGACGATGAAGCTGAAGCCGATCAGGTGGTTCCAGCCGAGCGGCTCCTTCAGCCACAGCACCGAGAACCCGGCGAACACCGCGAGCGTGATCACCTCCTGGATGGTCTTCAGCTCCGCCGTCGAATAGGTGGCCGAGCCGATGCGATTGGCCGGCACGGCGAGGCAATATTCGAAGAACGCGATGCCCCAGCTCACCAGGATGGCGATGAGCAGCGGCGACGATTTGTGCTTGAGATGGCCGTACCAGGCGAACGTCATGAACACGTTCGAGGCCAGCAGCATGAGGATCGGCACCAGCGCCGGGGGAAGAAGGCCGGACATCGAAACTCCGTAGGAGGAAAAGCGGCGGGTCGATTCCGCCGCGCCGCGAGAGGAGCGACACCATGCCGAGCCGCCGGCTGCTTGTCACGGTCGCTCCACCACGACGAGCGCACCCGCCCGCCGCCGGCGGGCGCTCCCCACCGGTGCGATCATCCCTCGTTCCGCGCCCTCCCCCCCGCGCCCTCCCCCGCGCCGCGCCGCCCGCGCGCGCCGGGTGACGCTGCGCCCTAAAGCTCCGCCCAGTGGCGCAGGAGGTTGTGATAGACGTTGGCGAGCGAGAGCACCGACGGATCCTCGTCCGGCAGCTTGGCGCGCGTCGCCATGATCGCCATGTCGAGATCGTACAGCATCGCGCGCTTGTGATCGTCCTTGATCATGGATTGCGACCAGAAGAACGACCCCCAGCGGCTGCCCCGGGTGATCTCGTTCACGCTGTGCAGGCTGGAAGCCGGATAGACCACGGCGTGGCCCGCCGGCAGCTTCACCTCATGCGCGCCGAACGCGTCCTCGATGACGAGTTCGCCGCCCTCGTATTCCTCCGGCTCGGTGAGGAAGATGGTGGTCGAGACATCCGCGCGCAGGCGCTGCCCGGTCTGCGCAATGGTGCGGATCGAGCCGTCGACATGAGCGCCGAACTTCATACCGACATCGTAGCGGTTGAACATCGGCGGCAGCACCCGTAGCGGCAGCGCCGCCGCATTGAACAGCGGGTTGCGCCCGAGCGCGCGCAGGACAACGTCGCCGAGTTCGTTCGCCTCGCGCGATTCCACGGGAATCTGCAGGTTGAACTTGGCCTTGGCCGCCTGCTGGCCGGCGGTGACGCGCCCGTCCACCCAGGGCGAGGCCTCCAGCACGCGCCGGCAATGGGCCACTTCCTCGGGGGTCAGGATATTGGGGATCTGGATCAGCATGGCTCGCCCGGAAACAAAAAAGCGGGGGAGCCGGCAAGCCGGCATCCCCCTTCAAGTCGAGACGGTCAGTCAAGAGAACGGGCGCCCCGTCAGAAGGTCGCCCCCACCGTGACGGTGAAGGTGCGGCCCGAGGCGGGAATGGCGCGATTGCCCCAGCCGGCGGAATAGTTCAGCTCGTCGGTGAGGTTATAGGCGTTGAGCGCGATGCGGAAATTGCCCTGCGCGTAGGACACCAGCGCGTCCAGCGAGAACGTGTCGGGGATGATCGCGGTGTTGGCGCTGTTGGTGAAATATTCGTCGGCATAGGTGATGCCGCCACCGATCAGCAGCTTGCCGGGAATCTGGCTCCAGTGCTTGCTGAGCTCGTAGGTGGTCCACAGGCTGAAATTGTTGGGCGAGACGAACGGCACCTCGTTGCCGACATAGGAGGCGGTGGTCGAGGTCTGGATCTCGCTGCTGTAATAGGCGTAGTTCGCCTGGATGGTCCACGCGTCGGTGATGTTGCCGGTCATTCCCAGCTCGACGCCCTGCACCCGCTGGTTCTCGCCGGTCTCCACCGAGTCGCCCGTCACCGGGTCGGTGTAGAACGCGTTGCTCTTGTCGGTTTGGAACACCGCTCCGGTAAAGCCGAGCTTGCCGTTGAGGACGGAGATCTTGAAGCCGGCCTCGTAGGTCTCGTTATCCTCCGGCTCGAGGTTGTTCTGCACCGGATTGACCACGGTGATGTCGTTGGTCGGGAACGCGCCCTGCGGCGTGAACGACTTGGCCCAGGACACATAATAGGTCTGGAACGGCGTCGGCTCCCAGATCAGGCTGAGCTTCGGGCTCCAGAAATCGGTCTGGGAATCGGCGTCCACCCAGGCGCCGGTGCTGCCGGTGCAGGTGCCTGCCGTATTCACGCACCAGTAGCGATAATCCGACTGGTAATTGTCGTAGCGGGCGCCGGCGAGCACCGAAATCGCGTCGGTGAACCACACCCGATCGCTGACGAACAGGCCAACATCGGTCGCGCTCGAATTGCGCTCGCCATTATTGCCGAACGGATTCGAATAGAGGAAGTAACCGGTGGTATTCTCGAAGATCGGGTTGTAGATCGTCGACGTGCCCTTTGAGCCGTTCACCGAGACCAGCGTACGGTCGCTGCTCACCGTGTTGAGGTCGATGCCGGCCACCACTTCGTGGCGCAGCGCACCAGTCTCGAACTTGGCCGTGAGAGTGGTGACGTTCTGCGCGCTCCAGCTCTCCTGATAATAGCCGGGATTGCCGCCGCCGAAGGCGATGGCCGGGTCGAGCCCGTCGAAGAACTGACCGGTGCAGCTTGCATTATAGGCGGCGGCCGTCGTGCCGGTGGCGCAGCCCGGCACGGTGGTGGCGAAGTCGCGCGTGTAATAGCCGATACGGGTGTCGTTGCTCACCGTCAGCCAGTCATTGACTTCGCGCTTGAAGTTGACCGTCAGCATGTTGACGTCGGTGACGTCCTGATCCGTCACCTTGCCGTAGAAGGTGCTCCGCGGCACGCCCCATTCCGTCACCGGCTGGCCGAGCGAGCCGAAGCGCGCCACGTCGTTGAACGCCGGCGTGACGATGGGAACGCCGTAATCGGGCGTGCGCTCGCCGTGCTGGTAGAGGTAGTTGACGTGCAGCGTCTGGTCGGTGCCAAGACCGAAGCCGAGGTCGGCCATGAGGCCCCAGCGGTTCGACGAGACGTTGTCGCGATCGACGATGTCCTGGTCATTGACCATGCCGACGATGCGGATGGCCGAGGTGTTGTTGAACTGCTTGTTGACGTCGAACACACCGCGCGCGAGCGGCCCGTTGCCGAACTGGCCCTCGAAATCATACTTGTCGCCGAGATGCGCCTCCTTCAGCGTCATGTTGATGGCGCCGCCGGTGGTACCCAGGCCGAAGCCCTCGGAGGTCGAGCCCTTGAAGACCTCGACGCTCTCATAGGCGAAGCTGTCGCGGGTATAGACGCCGAAATCGCGCAGGCCGTTGATGAAGATGTCGCCCTTGGCCTGGAAGCCGCGGATGCGGAACTGGTCGCCGTTCATGCCGCCGCCGCCCTCGCCGATGCCGGCGGTGACGCCCGGCACGTTGCGAAGCGCCTGCTCCAGCGTGGTGACACCTTGCTGCTGCATCGTCTCCTGGGTGATGACCTGCACGGTCTGCGGCAGGTCCTGGATCGTGCCGGGAAAGCGGGTCAGCCCCGTCGTCGCTTCGAGCGTGTTGGCGGGAGAGCCCTCGCCTTCGACGGTGACGGTCGGCAGTTCTTCCTCCGCCGTCGTGGTGGCGGGCGGAGCCGTCACTTGCTGAGCCGCGGCACCGAACAGCGGAACCGCCGTCATGGTTGCCGCAACGCCCGCCGCAAGAGCAGCGCCCGGCGCAGTCGATCGAAGCGTCTTTAAGGTCTTCATATCCCCACAACCCCGTAATTTTACCGTAATCCGGCTCATATATTTGATTCCAAAGCCTTTCAAACATTATGTTTTTTATGAATTCTAGGGTGTTTACCCTGGAGATGATCAAAACTTCAGTTTTTAATTATTAAAAACAAAAGTTCACTCCGGCTTGTTGCCGATCCCCTCGCAGAAACCTTATGGAAACGCAGGAAAATAGCGGTACCTATCCGCAGGGGTAGCGGCCGCTGCATAGCCCGGAACAGCCATCGGCGATCGGCGAGACATGCGCGAACAGTGGATTTCCTATTCGGCCCTCGAAAAAATGGGCCCCGATGTGTTGCGCGCGCGCATCAGCGAGGGGCCCGCGCAGGCAGCCCGCTGGGTGGAGGCGGCCGCGCTCAACGGGCTGATCAACGCTCAACTCGCCTGGGGGCAGATGCTGGTCGACGGCCACGGCGTGCGCCGGGATCCGGCGGCTGGCCTGCGCTGGTTTTCCATCGCCGCCAAGGCCGGCAGCGCGGAGGGCGTCAACATGGTGGGGCGCTGCCATGAACTGGGATGGGGCGTGCCGCCGGACCCCACGGAGGCCGCCCGCCACTACCGCGCGGCGGCCGACAAGGGGCACACCTGGGCACAGTTCAACCTCGCAACGCTGCTGCTGGAAGGACGCGGCGTGCCGGCGGACCGCCGCGGCGCGCTCGCCTGGTATGTGCACTCCGCGCGCGGCGGCAATGCCAAGGCGATGACGATGGTCGGGCGCTATCTCGAACTGGGCTGGGATCGCCCGGCGCGCCCCGCCGCTGCCTTGCGCTGGTATCGCCGCGGCGCCGCCGGCGCGGATTATCGCGGCCAGTTCGACTATGCGCGCCTGCTGCTGGCGATGACCGGGCAACTCGACGCCGCGCTTCCCTGGTTCACGCGGGCGGTGGAGAACGGGGTTCCCGCCTTCTGTCGCAATGTCGGCGCCGGGCTGCGCGAGGCGGATGAACCTGAACTTCGGCGAATCGCGCACCAGGCGCTTGAGCGCGCCGCGACATCCGGCGAGGCTGCAGACCTGCGCGCCTACGCCATCGCACTGGCCGAGGGACTGGGCGGCGCGCCGGACCCGGAGGCGGCCCGCCATGCCTTCGTCGCCGCCCGCGTGGCGGAAGATGCCGCGCGGGCGCAAGCAGCGGCGCGCCCGGCTCCCGTGCCCCGGCGGCGCGGACCGCGCGTCGTCCGCCTGCTGGCCCGCGTGCTGGCAAAGCTGCGCGCCATAGGGCAGCCTCGCGTAGCGGAGCGGCGTTGAGCCGCCCGGTCAGTTGCGGCTGTTCGCCCAGGCACGGACCTCGCCGACAAAATGGCGGAAATCCCAGAAGGCCGCGGCGAGCAGTACCGCCGGCACCAGAGCCAGCAGCAGCGCCGCGCCCGCCGACCAATCGACCGGCCCACGCGCGAAATCATAGGCCGTATAGGCACCGAACAGGGTGACGAGAGCGGCGATGCCGAAATAGGCCAGGCGATCCAGTCGCGTCACGATGAGGCCGATCAGCGCCGCGATCGCGATCCCGATCAGTGCCGCCCACACCCAGCCCAGCGAGAACAGTGTCGCCATCCAGCGCCCGGCGCTGGCGGAAACGAAGACCAGCGCCACCAGCACCAATATGCCCGCGCGCAGGCGCAGTATCGATATCTTGCCCGTGGATATGGCCATGGTTGCCCCGCTCTGCCGCCACACTCCATCAAGAGCGTGTGCCGGACGATTGAGTGCACGATCCGGGCCCGCTTCGCAATCTGGCCCGGATCGCGCCATGATCGGCGCGCAATTGCCCGGCACCTGCTGTGCGACGCTGCGGAACCGGCCCGTATGGAACCGCGTTCGGCCTTACCGATTGCGGATACTCGATGCGCCACGTCCTCGTTCTCCTGAATGCCCGCGCCGGCACGCTGCTCGACCGCAATGCCGAGGAGGTGCGGACGCTCGTCGCGCACGCGCTGGGCGACGAGCGCCGCAAGGTGGAGGTCCATCTGCTGAGCGGAAAGAACCTCGTGCGCGCCATTCGCGAATCGGCACGCGGCCCGCATGACACGGTGATCGTCGGCGGCGGCGATGGCAGCGTGAACCTTGCCGCCCGCAGCCTGCACGACACCGACAAGGTGCTCGGCATCCTGCCGCTCGGCACGCTCAACCTGCTGGCCCACGATATCGGCATGCCGATGGAGCTGGAGGCCGCGCTCGCGGCGCTCGGCACGGCCAGGCCCGCCCGCGTGGATCTGGCCACGCTGAATGGCCGGCCTTTCCACACCATTTCGGGCATGGGTTTCTTCAGCCAGATGGCGCGGGCCCGCGAAGTGGCGCGCAAATGGCGGTTATGGCGCTTCCTCGCGGTCGCCATCGCCGCGATGCTGGCGCTGCGCCGCACCGGGCGGATGGAACTCGATGTCACGGTCGACGGCACCGCCCACAGTTTCCGCGCCTTCGCCGCGCTGGTGTCGGTGAACCGCTTCACCGGCCCGGGCTGGCGACGCGCCCGGCTGGACGAGGGCCTGCTGGAGATTCACATCGCCGAGGATCGCGGCGCGCGCTCGCTGCTGAAGGCCGGCGCCGACATGGTGACGGACAACTGGCGCGAGAATCCGGGCATTGTCAGCCTGTCGGGAACGTCCATCACGGTGGCCCGCCGCCGGCGCGCCCGCTCCTGGGTTTCGACCGATGGCGAACTCGATCGCGAGACGATGCCGCTGGAATACCGAGTCCTGCCCGCGACCCTGACACTCCTGATGCCCCCGCGACAGCCGGCCTGAGACCGGCCATCGCGGGGTTGCGCTCCGCGTCAGCGCGGCTCGATCTCGTACGTGATGGTGATGTTGGCGTTGATCTCGCTCTCACCCGCCTCGATCGGCACCGAATCGGCCTTGGCCGCCGGCATGGCCATCATCCGCATCATCGGGCGGGGGGCCGCGCCCTCGCCGCTGATGGCCAGCACGCGAACCAGACGCACGCCTCCGGCTTCCGCAATGACCTCCGCCTGGTGGCGGGCGTCCTTCACCGCCGCGACGCGGGCGGCCTCCTGCAGGGTGGAGGGGTCGGCAATGTCGAAGCTGATGCCGCCGATCTGGTTCGACCCCGACGTGACAATCTTGTCCAGAAGGTCGCCGAGGCCATCGAGCTTGCGCACCCGCACCGTGACGGCGTTGCGCACCTCGTAGCCGGCGATGCGCGGCGGCTCGTTGCTGTCCTTTTTCGGCACGGTGTATTGCGGCTGCACGCTGAAACCCGACGTTACGATGTCGCGCGGCTCGACGCCCGCCGACTTGATCGCCTCGACAAGCCCGGTGACCGAGCGGCTATTGGCGTCCAGCGCCTCACGCGCGGTCTTTGCCTCGCTCACCACGCCGGTGGAGAAGGTCGCCATGTCCGGCGCCGCCCGGGCCGTTCCCTCGCCGGTGACGGTGAGCGTGGGCCGGCGCACGGAGGGCACGGCTTCCTGCGCCGCAAGCGGCGACAGGCTCGCCAGCAGCGCCGTCGCACACAGAGTGGCACGCATGAACTTCATAATCGGCATTCCTCGCAAGCCGCCGTCGGATGACGAAGCGGCACGCGGCATGCCATCGCGCGAAGACGGCGGCATTGGGGCGGCCTGTGTATTCCCCCCCCGTTTCCCCCTGCGGGCGAGCGGACACGGCAAGTCGGGAGGCGGCCTCAGCCCGCCCTGACAGCGCCCCTCCCGCCCGCGCCAGGATCCGGTGACAGCCGTGCGGGCAGTTCCGGGCGCCTCATCGGGCGCCGAGGAGCCCACCACGGGTTCCACAAACCGGCAGGCAGGCTACGTCTGTCGCACACGCATGGAAGTCTTGGTGGCCCGGTAGGACGGAAACTTGATATAAAAAATTCATTAAAAACAAAAACTTACGTTTCAGAGACTATCGGAGATACCGACGATGATGCCGTCATAGCCTCATCGAACTCCTCCTCTCGACGAATGGTCTCGCTTATCGCATCACGAAGTATAACCAGTTGCTCTAATGCGGTGCCGCTGTTGAGGTTAGGTTTAAGTGTTCCAAGGATCAGTGCAGCTTCGTTCAGGGCATCGAGCGCTTCGCTGATCTTTTCAAACGCGCGAATTCGTTTTGAAATAGATGTCGGATATCGAAAACGGACACCGATTCCGTAACTTGGCGGACTCTCTGGATCGATAAATTCGATGCCGGCGGCCTCAATCGCTCGTCGGATCTTGCTGACAATTTCGTCACTCGTGCGAAGCATACCTTCGCCCGGCTCGATGCGCTTGACGGTCGGTCCGGAGACGCCAGCCGCCTTGGCAAGATCGTCCTGACTCCATCCCAAAAGTGCGCGGGCGGCTCTCACCTGTGAACGCTCCATCGTGAACCTTTCGTATCTCTCATATAAATTTTTATTGACGACATTTTGGTATATCCCATATACCTTAATCGACATTTAATGCCGATTGAAGGCACATGGAGAACTTGCATGAATAGGAAAGACACTCGCCCCTCGGCAGGGACAGAAGAGCCGCGACTGCTTCGCAAGCTCGCTCTAGCGCGCTACCTCGGCGTTTCCACCAAATGGTTGGATCGACAAGTAGCTGCGGGACAGTTCCCAAAGCCGATCCATCTCTCGCGCGTTACGGTGGTCTGGCGTCGCGAGGACATTGAGGCGTGGCTCGCCGCCAAGGCGGCGGCCCGCGACGCAGCCGCGTGAGGCGCGCATGACCTGGCGCCTCCAGCCCGAGATTTGGTCCGAAATCCGCGGTAGGACAAACCTGCTCCTGTCCGATGAGCGCAGCGTTCTCGTTCGATTCTTCCGTGGAGATGCTGAATGAGAACGTCTCGCACCAACACCCGGCGCGGTGAGCGGAACATCCAGGCCGACGGGGTCGCGTTCAGCGAGGTCGAACTCGGCTGTTTCGCGAAGAACTCGACGTCTCACATTCGCGTTCTACTGACCGAGTACAAGGGACACTCGCTCGTCGACATTCGTGAGTGGACGCGGGGCAGCCGGAGTTGGTTCCCCTCCAAATCCGGCACTTCGATACGGGTCGAACTGCTGCCCGAATTGTACGCCGCGATCGAGGAGGGGCTGCGCAAGGCGGTCGCGCTCGGACTGCTGGATCTGGACGACCCTCGAACCGAGGGTCGGGACATAGATCGGGGGGCATCATCATGAACGCCGATCGGGATGGCGACCTGCCGTTGTTCCGCTGGCGGCCACCGCCGCGCGTCCTCGTATTCCCCCCGGAACGCCGCCGCGATCTTGTGGAGCGGAACGCTCGGCGGATGATTGAGTTTCACCCAAGCAAGGCAGAGGCCCACCTGCAGCGCCTTCTCGCCTCGGTGGGAGAGCGTCTGCTGAGATTGGGATGTGAAGTCGAGCAAGTCCGCCAACATCTGGCGCGCCTGGAATGCGCTGTCCGGGCTCACTATGCGCGGCTCCGCGCGATCGACAGCTCAGGCGGCGCCGCATGACGGCGTTCCAGAGGACCGACGCCACGGGCCGCGCTACCGGCCGGATGAAGCGTCCCAAATGGCAGAAGCTTGAGGGCCCGTTCATCGCTGTTCCGACCGAGATGCTGCTCTCACCCGCCCACCGGGAGCTTTCGCGGGCGGCGCGTCAGGTGCTTGACCGACTCATGATCGAGCACTCCCAGCACGCGGGCAACGAGAATGGCGGGCTCATCTGTACGCATGCGGATTTCATGCGGCACGGGATAGACCGACACGCCATCAAGCCCGCGATTCGCGAGTTGGAAGCCCTCGGCTTCGTTCGTGTCAGACAGGGCGGAGCGGGCAATGGCGAGTTTCGGCAGCCCAACAGATTCCGCCTCACCTTCGCGTGGTCGAAGGATGGTCCGGCAACCAACGAGTGGCGGGAGATCGTCAGCGAGGAGAACGCGCGCGCTCTGGCGCGCTCTGCTCGGGCTGCGGTCGATCCGCCCAGGGCGGTTGAGCGTCGTGCCCGTCTGGCCTCATAGGTCCACGTTACCAGTGTGGTAAAGCGCACCAAAGTAGTGCGTTTTATGCACCAAAAGTGCCATCTCGGGGCCTGATCATGGTGCGTTTTACCCCACACCAGCGAAGTGCGTTTTACCCCACATCTCTATAGATCTTGGATGGGAGCGCGCATTTCTCCCGGGACGCTTGGCTAATAGGGCCGGCGCTTCGCGCCCCGGCTTGCACACCACGACCACCTAACCCCAAACCGGCAGCGCCCAGGCGCCCGCCCGACGAGCACATGTGAGGGAGGCACAGATGAGCGATATCTATGAGAGGGTCTACGGGTGCTGGGATGACAGCGCGCAGTATGAGCCGGCCGAGGTAGCGATTGCCGACGATCGCAACGCGATATGCGCGTTGGTCCGCGACTGGCAGAGGGCGGACCGCGCCAGCGCCCTTGTCGCCGCCGGACAGATCGGCCCGGACGAGTGCGAGCTGCTCGCCAAGCTTCGGGCGGTGCAACATCGGGTCGAAGACGCCGTCATGACGGTTGTGCCGACGTCGCCGGCAGGTTTAGGGGCGCTGGTCGAGCTCGGTGTCGCCAAGTTGCTCGAGGGCGTCGCCGACGCGGAAGAGAGCGCGCCTGAGGCGCTCGCCGTCCTGCGGCGCGTTGCGGCTCTCGCAGGCCGCGGATGAGGCTCGCCGGTCGCAGGAGAGCCGAGACGGATATGCCGCCTCGGCGCTGCCGGGACGGCATCACAGTCCGGACGCTCCCTCGAAACGGGGCTTGCCGCTGCCTGTGATGGGCGGTCGCGCGTAGGCTGAAATCCAGCCGGAACGGCTCGGGCAGCGAAACTCGTCAAGCCCCATCCACACTTTTTTAAGCGACCCGTAATTGAACGGCTCGACCTTCTGGGTAACGCCTTGGAAGAGCTCTGCAATGCGTTTAACGCGCTGGAGGTAATGGCGGCACCCAGAGGCACGTCCTCGGCCGTGCAGGCAGTTGACGGATGTCACTTTTCCGGGCTTCTCTTCGTGCGGCAACGGTGAGAGCTGCACTCAGTGCACGACTTAAGTCCCAGCGCTTCGGACTTAAGGGAGCGCGCCGCCAAGCGGCGCTCCCCAAGCACCACTTAAGATCCTGTCCAAGCACAAGACTCAGCTTTGGTTATTAGGGTGAGCAACCTCTTGCGTCACACTTTCGATAAGCTCTGTCACGAATAGGACGTGTGGTGTCACGCGTCGCCGCCGGTCCGGCGAGGCCAGATCGGCGCGGCAGCCTCGCCTTCAGAACATCGCAGAGGAGATGACATGACGACCAGCGTTGTCGTGAAGGCCAACCATGGCTGGCCGGTGGATGTCACGCGCAAGGATCCGAAGACGGGCGAGGCGCTCGCCGGGCCGGAACGCGTGGAGCCGAACACCGAGCGGACCTTCTACGTTCACAGCGGCATGGATCTCCATGTCCACGAGGTCCAGGAATACGCTAAGGCGCCGAGCGCCGGCTGAGTTTCCAGCGGCGGGCTTCGGCCCGCCATATCACTGGCGGGGGCGATCCCGCCTAGCGCGCTGCTCTTCCGGCTTGAGCGAGGGGGCGTTGCGAAACCACGAAGCCGGCGGGCGACGGCGCGTCTGATGACGGCTACAAGCCCGACAATTCGCCGCTCTCAAATCTCTTTCGAGTGCTTGAGAGTGGCAACGAGATGGCCCGCTAACGCCAGCGTGGGGAGCGGGGACGCGCCGGAAGCTCGGGAGAGCGGTCAACCCTATCCTGAAAACGGAACAGGGGGCACGGGATCAACGCGGTCGGAAGGCACGGCTGGCACTATTCCAGCGGGGAGAGCCGCGAGCGGCAGAACGGCGCATCAGCGTCGTGGCAAGCCCGAAGCCCCACCAGCAGCGCACATGCTGCCGGGAACAGCGGCACACTTCACTTTTCAGGCCGAAAGCGACGACACGCTTCGATCGCCTGACCACCTTTCCGGCACGCCCATGACCCTCGACGCGGAGCCAGACCCGTCGCGGCGAGGTGTGCCGGTCTTCCATCCACGCGCGAGGCGTCATGATCGAATTCAAGGTCGAGCGGTCGGGCCGCAAGGCCCTGGCCGAACTCGCGCTAGGTGCGTGAAAAGGTACCCCATCGCACATAGTACGGCGCCCCTGAGTTGGCATATAGGTTCGCTATAGAGTTCCCGGCCTGAACAGCCTCGGCTGAGGTGCTGAATTCATAAGAATATGACTGTCGAAGCACGGGAGGCGCCGCTGCGCCTCCGGGCCCCGTTGGGGGACGAGCCTCGAATACCGTAGCAATCAACACAATCCCCATTGTTCACCTATTTCGCTGGTGGCGGGGCTACGGTGGTGACGGTGAAGGCCCCGGTCCGGGTGAAGGACGCTTTCGGCGTCACTGTAATGGACCAAATAGGCGTCGAACCGCCAGCGGACGCCAGCACCTTGGCAACGATATCTGTTTGGCATTTGACGCTGCCAGCTCCTTCGGCCGCATCAAGGTAGGTCGCTTTCTGAGCGTTTAGGCACGCCAATATGCCAAGACCGCCAGGTACCCTATCTCTCTTATGGCAATTTCCTGCGGCATTGTCTGGGTGAATGTTATATGTGACGCCCTCGAGCGAGAGCGTATTCTCGACAGATCGATCTGTCTGCGCTCCGGTGTCCAGAAAGCTAAACAGTTTAACGAATGCGCTCGCTGATATCTCGGATTTACTCTTAGATATAATAGAAATTGATACTTTTAATTTTGCTGCGGTAAGATTCTTTGGATTTATCTGCTTTGCAAATTCACCAACTTCGCACTTTATGGTGTTGCTTATTGTTTGCGATGTGATTGGTATATTAGATGTTGTTGTCTGAGTGGGCCGAAATTGGGCGTTCGACGGGTAAGCCGATCCTGCTAATAAACTAATCGCAAGCGTAGCTGCTATCGCATAGCTGTTCATTGTTCCGCTCCCCAAGTAATCGGTGTGAGCGTAATTTAGCTCGAGACGCTGGGCAAGGTCATTTAGCTGTTGAGGCGAGCCGACTGCGCCGACCAAGGGATCTGGCCATGGTCAGTGTCTCGCTTGCCAGACGCGGAAGGTCCAAGGCGGAGTGGGTGCGCGCCCGCAGCCGAGGGACTGCGCGCGCGGCGTCGTCAGCCAGGAAACGACTCTTCGGTGTGCTCGGGGAGCTCTTTGAGCTGGTCCTTCGTCCAGCGAGTGACGCCATGGACCACACCGGATTCGTCCCTCATGAAATCGAGGTCTTGGATCGGCAGGGCGACCGGCTTTGCGCCGATGCTCAGGAACCCGCCGACGTCTACGACGACGCTTGAGTTCGGTCTGGCACCGTGGAGGTGAGATACATGCCCAATCTTCTCGTCCCCCGGACCGTAGATGGTGACGCCGCTGAGCGTGTCAGGCGTGAGTTCGGACGGCAGAAGTCGGACGTGGTTGGTGTGATCCATGACGTGGCACTCCTGTGAGGGGTACCAGGTCAATTCGTGTCGCCCGGCGCGGTTCCGGCCAGCGTGAAGAGATCCGCTGCCCGGAGTTTGCGTGATGTTGGTTCGCCCCCTTCCGCCGGACGATATGCTGGACGGTGTCGGCGACGACTTCCGCCCCTCGCGTGACCTGGCCGAATGGGCGCTCGCCTGCTTCGTGGAACCGGCCAGCGCCATCGCCAATCCGGATCACGCCCACCTCGAACATGCCTCGCTGGGCTTCCTGTGGACCAATGTCGCGAATGCCCGCGCCGGTCGCCGCATCGTCGGCCAGTGTGAGCTCGGCGAGCCGGCCGGCATGACAGGGCGATGGGCGAAGGCGCGTGCGAGAGCCCAGATCGCGGCATGGTTCGGCGACGTTCCGGATTTCATCGTGACAATAGATGCGGCGGCGGCGGTTGAAATGACCGATGCCGAGTTCTGCGCCCTGATCGAGCACGAGCTCTATCACGCGGGACAGGAGCGGGACCCATTTGGTGCGCCGAAGTTCCGGCAGACCGGAGCGCCGGCATTCGCCATTCGTGGGCACGACGTGGAGGAGTTCGTCGGTGTCGTCCGCCGCTATGGAGCGGGCGCCGCCGGTGTCGCCGCTCTCGTGGAAGCCGCGAGGATGCCGCCGCAAATCGCTTCCACCTCGATCGCAGGCATATGCGGCACATGCCATGCGCGAGCCGCATAGCCTGACCGGAGACTGACGCGGCCATGGCAAAGGGCAAACTGTCCGACGCGGTGAAAACCTTCATCGTGCAAAGCCTCGCGTGCTTCGACACGCCTTCCGTCGTTGTCGACGCAGTCAGGAAGGAATTCGGTGAGCAGATCACGCGCCAGTCGGTAGAGGGCTATGACCCGACCAAGCGCGCGGGCGCGTCGTTGGCGGAACGTTGGAAGGCGATCTTCGAGGCCACGCGGGCGGAGTTCCTCGAGGACACGTCGAAGATCGCCATCTCGCACCGCGCCGTGCGGCTGCGCGCGCTGCAACGCATGGCCGAGAAGGCCGAAAACATGGGCAACATGGCTTTGGCGGCCCAGCTGCACGAGCAGGCGGCTAAGGAGTGCGGCGATGCCTATTCGAACCGGCATCGCCATGAGCACGCCGGCAAGGATGGTGGTGCCATTCCCGTCGCGCTGGTGCCGGTGATCAACTTCAATGGCGGGAATGGCGGCGGCTGACGCGGAGCTGTATATCAGCCTGCACGCCAAGCAGCAGGTAGCCTTCGACAGCCTCGCGACCGAGATCCTGTATGGAGGCGCGGCAGGCGGCGGCAAGAGCCACCTGATGCGCATGGCGGCGATCATGTGGTGCGCCGAGATTCCGGGCCTGCAGATCTACCTGTTCCGGCGCATTCGCGACGACCTGGTGAAGAACCACATGGAAGGGCCGAGCGGCTTCCGCGAGCGCTTGGCGGGCTGGGTGCGGTGCGGGTTCGTGAGCATCGTCGAGGACGAGATCCGGTTCTGGAACGGCAGCAAGATCTATCTCTGCCACTGCAAGGATGAAAAGGACCGGTTCAAGTATCAGGGCGCGGAAATCCACGTCCTGCTGATTGATGAGCTGACGCACTTCACCGACAAGATCTATCGGTTCCTGCGAAACCGCGTCCGCATGGTCGGCATCACTGTGCCGGAGCGGTATCGGGAACGGTTTCCCCGCATCATCTGCGGCGCGAACCCCGGCGGCGTTGGGCATCAGTTCGTCAAGATGACCTTCATCGACCGCGCGCAGCCGCTGGAGATCTACCGCGCGCCGGACAGCGAGGGCGGGATGCTGCGCCAGTACATCCCGGCGCAGCTGAACGATAACCCGTCCATGATGCTCCAGGACCCCGGCTATGAACTCCGGCTGAGTGGCCTGGGCAGCGAAAGCCTGGTGCGCGCGATGCGCTATGGCGATTGGAACATTGTCGAGGGTGCTTTCTTCGACCTGATCCGCCCGGAGCGCCATTTCATCCGGCCGTTCGAGATCCCACGCCACTGGACGCGATTCCGCGCCGGCGACTGGGGGCGCGCCAGCCCTTTCTGTATCGGTTGGTACGCCGTCGCTACTGAGACGACGGTGACCGGCGACGGCGCGATCATCCCGCGCGGTGCGCTGGTGAAATACCGCGAGTGGTACGGCATTAAGACTGGCGCCGACGGCGTGTTCATTCCCAATGTCGGCCTGAAGATGGATGCAGAGACGGTTGCGAAAGGCATCAAGGAGCGCGAGAAGCCGGGCGAGAGCATCACTTATGGAGTGCTCGACCCAAGCGCCTTTCAGGTGACCAGTGGGCCGTCAATCGCCGAGCGCATGGCCGCCGAAGGCGTGGTGTTTGGCCCGGGTGACAACAAGCGGGTGCCGGGCCGCGGAGCGATGGGCGGTTGGGACCAGATGAGCGCACGGCTTCGCGGTGACGAAGATGGCCGACCGATGCTGTTCTTCTTCACGACCTGCATTCACTCGATCCGCACCATCCCGGCGCTGCAGCATGATCAGGATCGCCCCGAGGACCTCGACACCACAGCCGAGGATCACGCGGCCGATGAGACCCGATACGCCTGCATGTCGCGCCCCTGGGTGGGCAAGGTCCCGAATGACCCGCCGCCTGTGGCCCCGCCCGGCACGGTGCTGGCGCCCATGCCACACACCCGGCGCTCGGCCGGCCGGATAAGGATGTGACGATGGATGAACGGCAGGAGCAGGCTGCGCCGGCTGACGAGCAGTACGCTCCCGCGACCGGCGAATCGAAAGCCTGGCTGGAGATGATCGCCGAGGCAGAGCGAAAGTTCCGCCCGTATCAGGAGACGTGCGACGCGATCGACAAGCTCTATGCCGATCTGAAGAAACTCGCCGGGGACAGCCGCGACCGCGAATTCCAGATGTTCTGGGCGAATATCCAAGTGCTGGCGCCGGCGATCTATTCGCGTCCGCCTGTTCCGGTCGTGGTGCCGCGCTTCAAGGACGGCAATCCGACATATCGCGTGGCGTCCGAGCTTCTGGAGCGCGCCGCGGTCACGGCGTTTGACCTCGACGACATCAATTCCACGATGCTCCTGGCGCGCGACGATCTTGCTGTGACGGGCCGTGGCTGCCTCTGGGTCCGCTATGAAAGCGACGACGACGGCGAGCGGATCTGCATCGAGCATGTCGACCGGAAGGACTTCCTGAGCGAGCCGGCGCGGAAGTGGAAGGAGACCGGCTGGTCCGCCAGGCGCAGCTGGCTGGGGCCGGCGGAAATGAAGGGGCGCTTCGAGAAGACGTCGGGCGATGCCTATCTCGACGCGGCGCCCTTTGTCAGGCGCCCGGATGCCGAGCGCGGTGGCGCCACGCTGCAGCCAAAGGCGCCGGTATGGGAGCTTTGGTCGAAGACCGAGAGCAAGGTCGTCTGGGTCACGGAGGGCGTCGAGGTCACGCTCGACGAGGGCGAGCCGCACCTGAAGCTCGACGGCTTCTTCCCCTGCCCGCGCCCAGCCTATGCCACGGTTCAGCGTGGATCGCTGATCCCGGTGCCGGACGTGCTGTTCTACAAGGACCAGCTTGAGGAGATCAATCAGTGCACCCGCCGCATCCATGCACTGGCGGAAGCGATCAAGTTCCGCGTGTTCTACCCCGCCGGCGGCGAGATCGGATCGGCCGTCGAAGCCGCGCTGAATGACGCCGACGACGGCAGCGTGGCGATCCCGGTGGCCAACTGGGCGGCCATGGGCACGGGCGGCGGCGACAAGATCATCGTGCTGCCGCTGGAAAAGGTGGCGCAAACCATCCAGGGTCTGCTGGAACTGCGACGGGCGATGATCGACGACGTCTACCAGATCGTCGGCCTCTCCGACATCATGCGCGGATCGACCGACCCGAACGAGACGAAGGGGGCCCAGCAGCTGAAGGCGCAGTTCGGCTCGGTGCGCATTCGCGACAAGCAGGCCGAGCTGGTGCGCGTGGCGCGCGACGCGGCGCGGATCGGCGCCGAGATCATGGCCGAGAACTTTAAGGCCGCGACGCTGCTCGACATGTCTCAGATGGATATCCCGACCGATCGCGCTATTGCCGATCAGGTGAAGGGTATCGAGACCAAGGCGCAGGAGATCGCGGCGCAGATCGAGCGGGCGAAGGTCAGCCCGCAAATGGCGGCTGTGGCTCAGCAGAACCCGCAGGCGGTCGAGCAGTTGCAGCAGCAAGCGCAACAGCAGATCCAGGCGGGCGCTCAGCAGGTCGCGAAGCTCAAGGCAACGCCGACCATCGAGCAGGTGACGCGCCTGCTGCGCGACCAGCGGATGCGACCGTTCGTGCTCGACATCGAGACCGATTCCACGATCCAGCCGGACGAGCAGGCGGAGAAGGCCGCCCGCTCCGAATTCGTCACCGCGCTTGGCGGCCTGCTGGCGCAGTTCGGCCCGGTGGTGATGCAGTATCCCGCCCTGATGGGCATGGTGGGCGAGGTCATCAAGTTCGCGCTCGCCCCGTTCCGCGCCGGTCGCGAGCTTGAAGGCAAGATCGCCGAAGCGATCGACCAGATGGCATCGCAAGCATCCGCGGCAAAGCCGAACCCGGATGCCGAAAAGGCCAAGGCGGACGCTGAACGCCAGCGTGCCGATCAAGAGATGAAGGCGCAGGAGCTGCAGGCGAAGATGCAGATGGAAGCCCGCCGGCTCGACGCCGACATGCAGATGAAGGCGGCGGACGCCCAGCGCGCGCAGCAGGAAAGCGACGCGAAGCTCGCGCAGATCGGCGCCCAGATGCAGCGGGACGACCAGAAGGGCGCCATGGAAATGCGCAAGCTCGAACTGGAGATTGCCGCGCGCCAGCAGGACATGGTCATGCGGCAAGAGATGGCCCGCGAAGACGCTGCCCTGCGCCGGCAGTCGGCCGCCGCTGCTGCCGAGACCACCAAAACCATCACGGAGTAGCCAATATGGCCCAGACCACAGCGCAGAAGCTTGTTCAACTCGGCGTTCCCACGGAGGTAGCGAAGACCGTTGCGGCGGCTATCGCGTCGGACAGCCTCCAGATCGGCACGAGCAGCACGACGGCGATGGCTGGCAATCGCACGCCCACGACCACGATTCGCGGCGGGGTGCTCCAGCAGACGGCGACTGCCGATATCGGGGGCTCGCCGTCTCAGGCCGATTTCAACGCGCTGCTGGCCAAGCTCCGCAGCGCCGGCCTGCTGGCGTCGTCCTGATGAGCACGCGCTTCTGCAAGGCCTGCGCGGGATGGCATGACCTTGGCGAGCCATGGCCCGCCGCCTGCGTCCGCAGTGAACCGCCGGCGCGCTCCACCGCCGTGCCGGCACCCATGGTCATCAGCGACACCATGGACCCGACCGAGCATATCGACGGCAAGCGCTACACCTCGAAGTCCGCATTCCGGCGCGTGACGAAGCAGCACGGGTGCATCGAGGTCGGCGACGACCCGGCGCGGCTGCGGCCGATCCGCAAGCCCAAGCCTGACAGCAAGGCCATTGCCGAAGCCGTCGCGCGTGCGCAGCACATGGTCGAGAACGGCATTCCCGCCCGCGCGGCTTCCTGATCCTCATTTCCTCAGACGGGACTATCACCGCCATGTCCGATGTGATCGCCGGTGGGGCGCCCGCGCCCGCCGAAGGCTCCTCTGTTGTCCTGAGCGAACAGGCCAGCACGCCGAATCCCATTTCGGCGCAGCTGCCCGATACGCCGGAGCCGGCGGAAAAGAAGCCCGCCGCCCCGTCTGCCTCCGAAGCCGTTCGCATGGCGATGGAAAAGGTCGAGGCCAAGGAAAAGGCCGACAGTGCGGCTGCGGCCAAGGCCGCGTCGGATGCTGCGGCCAAGCCCCCCGCCAAGCCGGACGAGCCGCCGGGCAAGACACGGGGCGAGGACGGCAAGTTTGCGGCCCGTGAGCCGCAGAAGGACGCCAGCCCGCAAGCGCCGTCACAGGCACCGGCCGTCCCGGCTCCCGGTGCCACTGCCGAAGGCGGGAAGCCCGAGGCGCGCCCGAGCCTTGACGCTCCGGCCCGTTTTAACGAACAGGGCCGGGCCGACTGGGCGAACACGCCGGACAGCGTGAAGGCGGAAGTGCATCGGGCTTTCGAGAACCTTGAGGCCGGGCACGCCAAGTACCGCGAGAGCGCCGACAAATACGAGCGGCTGCGGGAATTTGACGACACCGCCACGCGCAACGGTCGCGACCTGCAGCACTCGCTGCGCCAGGTCGTGGAGTTCGAGCGCCTGATCGCCAGCAACCCGGTCGCCGCCATCGATCACGCTTTGCGGCAGGCCGGCCCGCGCAAGCAGGACGGCTCGCCGCTGACCTTCATGGACATCGCCGGGCACGTCATGCGGCAGCCGGTCGCCCAGCAGGTGCAGGCCATCCAGTCCGAGAACGCCCAGCTCCGCGCCGAGCTGACCCAGATGCAGCAGGCGCAGCAGATTCCCGATCAGGTGGCGGCGTTTGCCGCTGCGCATCCCCGCATGGATGAAATGGCGGAAGATATTGCGTTTTTGCTGCAATCCGGCATGATCCCTGCGAATATCCCGCATATGGCGCGTCTGGAACGCGCCTATGCTTTCGCCGAGCGTTTCCGTCCCGCCTCCGGTGCCTCATCGGCAACGGTTCCGGATGCCAAGGCCTCATCGGCCGCGGAAGCCCCCGCCTCACCGGCACAAACCCCGCCCAATCCCGCAGGCCAGAAGTCCGTTCGCGGCGCCCCGTCGTCGGGCGCTGCGCCGGGCGGGAAAAAGCGGACCCTCTCGTCCAGCGAGGCCGTGTCGCAAGCGATGGCGCAAGCCGGCCTCTGACATCAGGAACTGAACCATGGCGCTGACCACCGATCGGCAGTACCGCCAGGTCCTCTCCACCGCGCTGGCGCTGCGCCAGCCGGGCATTGAGGACCTCGTTTCCAACTCCAACCCCCTCTGGGCCACGCTGAAGCGCAAGGGGCTGCTGAAGCCCTATACCGGCCCGGAGATTCGCCAGTCCCTCCGCGTCGACAAGCAGAAAGCGCAGTGGTTCAAGGGCTACGACTTCCTGCGGAACCCGCCCATCGAGCTGTTCAACGATGCGGTGTGGACCCCGAAGCAGGTGGCCGTGCCGATCTCGCTGACCGGCGAGGAGATGCGCGCCAACACCGGCAAGACGCAGGTGCACAACCTCATCACCGGCTATCTCGACGGTGCCGAGGTCTCGCTCGCCGACGGCCTCGACGAGGGCATCCATTCGGATGGCACGGCCGATGACGGTAAGCAGATCACCGGTCTTGCCGCGAGCGTGCCGACCAACCCGGCAACGGCAGGGCTCTATGCCGGCATCAGCCGCACCGACAATG
Source organism: Ancylobacter tetraedralis (assembly GCF_014195655.1). GTDB lineage: Bacteria > Pseudomonadota > Alphaproteobacteria > Rhizobiales > Xanthobacteraceae > Ancylobacter > Ancylobacter tetraedralis. The sequence continues at coordinate 430,171 of NZ_JACICD010000004.1, read as the reverse complement.
CCCAGTGGCGGACCGGCGCTTATGACGTGCAGACCGCGTTCTCGGACATCGGCACGCAGGTCTCCTCGGTCACGATCCGGCCGATGCTGAACCGCATCATGGGCCAGCGCTCGCGCAACACGCGCGGTGCCGACCTGCTGATCATGTCGCAGGAGCACTACGAGGCCTACGATTCCGCGACCGTGGCCATCCAGCGCATTGCACGCGAAGGCAGTCTCGCAGGCATGGGCTTCTCGTCGCTGGAATATGTCGGCTCCGGCCGTCGCGCCGAAATCGTGCTGGCGTCCGGCTTCAACAACAACATGGCTTCGAACACCACTTATGGTCTCGAAACCAACTCGATCGAAATCCGCTACCACGAGGATGCGAACTTCACGCCGATGTTCGAGGGCGACGGCCAGCGGCCGATCAACCAGGACGCGGTCGCTCAGTTCATCCTGTGGCAGGGCGAGATGATCCTGAAGAACCCGCTGTTCACCTGGCGGATGTTCGACAGCAACCCGGCCGCGTGAGGAGGATGAGGCAATGACCTACACGATCGTCAATCCCTCGCTCGGCGCGCCGAGCATCACCGACATCGCCAATACGGCGAACGACTACTATCGCCCCTGGAAGCTCGGTGCCCGTGTCCGCGCGGTCGACGAGACCTATGGCGAAGGCGAGTTCATCTATCTGAAGGGCGTTGCGAACACCGTGCGCGGCTCGGTGGTCGTCTTCAACCCGGACGACTGGTCAACCGTGCTTGCCGTCGCCAATGCGGTCGGCCCGATCGCCGTCGCGATGGGCGCCACGGTGGCGAGCACCTATGGCTGGTATCAGATCTTTGGCAAGGGCGTGGCGTCGGTACTGACCGGCTTCGTCGACAACGCCGACTGCTATCTGACGGCCACCGACGGCTCGATCGACGACACCGACGTCGCCGGCGACTATATCCGCGGGATGAAGGGCGCCTCAGCGATCGGCACTCCGGCGGCCGGGCTCGCGGAAGTCGAGCTCTGGTATCCGCAGGTCGCGGACGGCAAGGACAACTGATCCTTCCCAACACAGCAACAGAGGGGCGCTTCGGCGCCCCTTTCCTTTTGAACGGCATTCCCTGCCTCAGACAGGATTCCTCTCCATGGCCGAACAGAACACCCAAATCGTGCCGTTCTTCCGCACGGTTGCCGAGCACGATCCGGCGGCCAGCAAGCGCGAGGGGCGCCCGATCTACCGGGACGTCGAAATCGTCGAGGTGCGCATTGCCGGCGACCGCAATTTCGCGCCCGTCTTCCATGCGCACCAGATGTGGAAGCGTGTCGACGGCGTCGAATACACCTATGCCGAGCGTTGGCCCGAGCAGTATCGCCGGTTCAAGGACGACCTGGTGCAAACCGCCGAAGGGACGCCGCTGGAGGAACTGCCGTTCCTGACCAATGCCAAGCGGTCGGAGCTGCGCGCGCTGAAGATCTACACGGCCGAGGCGCTGGCGGGGCTTGAAGGGCGAAACCTCAAGACGCTCGGGCTGGGCGGCACCGAGCTCAAGCTGCAGGCGCAGACCTATCTGCAGAATGCCCGTGGATCGGCCGATGTCGTCGGCTTGGCGGCGCAGATCGCGGCGCTGCAGCAGCAGATCGAGGACATGCGTGCCGCCGGCATGGGCATTCCGCCCGCACCTCCCGCCTATTCCGAACCGCCGGCATTCGGCCCGGTCGCCGACGGCTATGAGGATCTCGACGACGAGACCCTCAAGGTGATGATTGCCGACATCGCCGGGGCGCGCCCGCGCGGCAATCCGAGCCACGACACGCTGGTGCGCACCCTGCGCGAGCTTCGATCCAGCGAGGCCGGTGCTGCGAACGAGGCGGCGTGATGAGCTTCCTCGACGCCGCCCGCGCCGCCGCCGTGCTGCTGATCGGCCGAAAGCCGTCGAATTTCTTCAGCTCGACTGAGCAGTTCGAGATGGAGCTGTGCGAACTGGCGCGGGACGCCGTCGAGGATCTCGCCACCGATCACGAATGGCGGGCACTCACCGTCCTCCACACGATCACCGGCAACGGCACGGCGGCAGGCTTCGACCTTCCGGCCGACTTCGATCGCCTGCCTGTCGAGATGGACGTGACCCGGCCCGGCTGGACGTCCAATGCATGGCAGCCGGCGCGGGACCTCGCGGAATGGCAGGCGCTGGTGAATCGCGGGTCGGTGTCGTCACCCGGCAGCTGGATCCTCCTGAACGGCCAGATCCAGTTCTACCCGGTGCTCGGCGCCGGCGAGCAGGCGCAGTTCTATTACCTCTCGCGCCACGCGGTGATGGATGCCAACGCGGTCGACACCAAGCCGGGCTTCACCCAGGACGGTGACACCTTCAGGTTGAACGAGCGTCTTCTGACGCTGTCGCTGATCTGGCGCCACAAGAAGCTGAAGCGCCTCGCCTATGACGATGAGCTGTCCGAATACCAGAAGATGGCGATGAAGGCGGCCGGCACCGATCGCGGCGCTCGCAAGCTCGCCATTGGCGGCCGGCGCTTTGCCGCCAATGCCGGCCCCTCCTATCCGTACAGGCTTGGCAACTGATGGCCCGCAAGCAGACGACCGCGCGCCCGGCGACGTTCGCTGCGCCGACTGGTAGGCGCGTCTCCAACACCAATCTGGCCGCTCCAACGCGGGATGGCCCGCCTGGGGCATTCGTCCTGCGCAATTTCTGGCCGGGAGCCGATACCTGCCTCCTGCGGCGCGGATCGAAGCGTCACGCCACGCTTGGCGACGGCTCGCTCCCCGTCGTGAAGCTGATGACCTATGCCAACGGCAACAACCAGCACCTTTTTGCCGCCACGGCAGATGCGATCTACGATGTCACAACGGTTGCTGATCCGATGGTTGGCCTGTCGCCCGTGGTGTCCGGATTCGCCAACGGCGCCTGGTCGTGGGAGCAGATGATGACGTCGGGCGGGGACGTGTTCCTTGTCTGCGTCAACGGCGCCGACGACATGCAGATTTTCGATGGCACCCATTGGTGGGGCATCGACGACAAGAACATCGACAAGCTCACTTTCAATACAAAGACGGGCACGTTCATTGTCGGCGCGACGCTCACCGGCGCCACATCGGGGGCGCATGGGACGATCGTGCGTGTGGTCGGCAGCGGGGCGACCGGAACCATTTATGTGCGTGGGGTGACGGGAGGCCCGTTCCAGGCGGCCGAGACGATCACGGGGGCCGGCGGCGGCTCCGCGAAGGCCGACGGCGCCGAGCAACCTTACCTGATCGGCATCACCGCCGGCGGCACGACGCCGATCGCCACGGACCAGCTTGCCTATGTCTGGTCCTACCAGAAGCGGCTGTTCTTCATCCAGAAGGACAGCCTGAAGGTCTGGTACCTGCCCATCGACCAGATCGGCGGGGCCGCGAACGTGCTGCAGCTGGGCGGAGAGGTGCCGCTCGGCGGCGCTCTGCTGTTCGGCTCGGCCTGGTCGCTCGAAAGCAGCGGTTCGGGCGGACTGTCCGAGCAATGCGCCATTGTCACGACCAAGGGCGAGGTCGCCGTCTACGCCGGCAATAACCCGGCGGGGGCCACCAGTTGGCAGAAGGTCGGTACGTACCGGATCGGCGATCCGCTCGGCGCCGATGCCTGGATCAAGGCCGGCGGCGATCTGGTGATCGCCACGACGATCGGGTTCATCCCGCTCTCTCAGGCTGTGAACCGCGACATGGCGGTCCTCGCGCCGGCGGCGGTGAGCTACCCGATCGAGCCCGACTGGAGCCGGGCGACCATGTCCATGGCTTTCGGATGGTCCTGCCTCACATGGACCGAGCGCCAGATGGTCATCGTGGCGCCGCCGCCGCCCTCCTCGGGAGACCCGATCTTCTGGGTGGCCAATGCGCGCACGGGCGCCTGGGGCGAATATACCAACTGGGCCGCGCATTGCCTTGGCACCTTCGGCGGGCGTCTTTTCTTCGGGACGTCCGATGGGCAGGTGATCGAGGCGAACACCGGCGGTTCGGATCAAGGGGCGCCCTATACCGGCCAGATCATGCCGCTTTACGACACGAGGCGGTCGAGCGCGGCGAAGAAGTACCCGCTGCAGGCCAAGGTGACGACGCGCGGACCCTACAAGCAGGCCCGGCCGTCGGTCAGCATGATGTTCGATTACAGCGAGAAGCTGCCCGCCGTGCCGTCGGCTGTCATGGTCGACGCCGCCACGCTGTGGGGAACGGCGGTCTGGGGCGATGCCACATGGGGCGCCGACCGGGTGCGGGAAGTGGCGTCGCACTGGTCGAGCGTCGGCGGCGAAGGCTATGCGATGACGCCGCTCGTGCAGGTCACCAGCGGCTCCGACATCCCCATCGATGTCGAGGTCATTCAGGTCGACCTCACCTATGACCTGGCCGGCATCGTCACGTGATGCGCACGGTTCTCGACGATCCGCGCGTGACGGTTTTCGTCGGCGAGCAACTGAGAGTGCTGTTCTGGCCGCCGTTCCGGAGCCTCGGCATCGAGCGGCGCGGGTCGATCACGGCGGGCGTGGTGTTCAACCATTTCGAGGGCGTCGACTGCCATGCCTCGGTTGTGGGCAGCGGCTTCACGCGGGCGTTCCTTGCCGATGTCGGCGATTTCGCCTTTCGCGGGATGGGTCGCAGACGGATCACCGTGAAAACCGAACAGCCGCGAATTGTTCGCATTGCCGAGCGCCTCGGTGGGCGGATCGAGGGCTGTCTGCGCGATCATTTCGGCGAGGGGCGCGACGCGTTTCTCGTCGGCATCCTCCGCCACGAATACAGGTTCTGAACCATGGTCAGCGCTCCTTCCTATCCGGACCCCGCGCAAACCGCCGCGACGCAGGGGCAGATGAATCGCGAGACCGCGATCACCCAGCAGCAGCTGAACATGGTCAACCAGCAGACCCCCTATGGCTCGCTGACCTATAGCCAGACCGGGCAGAACTTCACGCCCTCGGATAGCGGCCAAACCTATTACTACAACCCGAGCACGGGCGAATATCGCACCGACGCACCGGTCGTGGCTGGAACTGCCAGTTCGACTGGCGTTGCCACACCGTCTCTCTCCACCCAGCGGCGTACCCGCGACGGCGAGATGATCAGCCTCGGCCCCACCCAGGCCGTGGGAGGCGCCGCCACGGCCTCGTCGCAGCTGCAAGATGGGTGGCAGCAAGTTCAGGGCTTGCTCACGCCGAGCTACACGGCGACGCAGACGCTGTCGCCGGAGCAGCAGGCCATTCTCGGCCAGACGCAAGGCGCCCAGCTCAACCTCGCCACGCTGGCGAATGAGCGGTCGAACTTCCTGCGCGATTATCTCGGGCAGAGCATGGACACCAGCGGCGCGCCGGAGCTGGTGTCGAGCTTCAATCGCGACTGGTCCGGCGATCGTCAGAGGGTCGAGCAAGCCCTTCTGGATCGCATGCAGCCCCAGCAGGAGCAGGACCAGACGGCGCTGCGGAGCACGCTTATCGCCCAAGGCATCCGGCCGGGCACCGAGGCGTGGGACGCGGAGTGGAATCGCAACCAGCAGGGCGTGAACGACGCGCGCATGAGCGCCATTCTCGCCGGCGGCCAGGAGCAGTCACGGCTTGCCGGGCTCGACCAGGCCGCCGGCACGTTCCAGAATCAGGCGCGGAGCCAGTATCTGAACGAGGCCTATGCCGAGCGTAGCCAGCCGATCAACGAGATCGCGGCGCTCTTGGGCGGGTCGCAGGTGACGAACCCCAACTTCGTCAGCACGCCGCAGACCAGCGTCGGAGGCGTCGACTATACTGGGCTGGTGGGCGACAAATACGCGGCCGAGCAGCAGGCCTATGGCGCCACCATGGGCGGATTGTTCGGCCTCGCTGCCGCGCCGTTCAGCATGTTCTCCATTCCCAAGATCACATCGGATCGCAGGCTGAAACGCGATATCGAGCGGATCGGCGCCATCGGCCGGCTGCCCTGGTATCGCTTCAGCTATGTCTGGGACGACCCGATGGCGGCGCCGCGCTTCGGCTTCATGGCGGACGAGGTCGCGCGCATCGCTCCGCACGCCGTCGCCACCGACGCGGCCGGCTATGAATCCGTCGACTATGTCCTCGCCATGGAGGCCGCGTGATGGCTGCCCCGAACACGCGCGCCGCCTTTGTCTGGGGCCCGAACGGCGAGGCTCTCACCTATGACGAGCTGGAGCGGCAGCGCGCGCTCGAAGCGCGCCGGGCAGCAGGCGGTATCGACACCTCGCCAGTCGGGTCGTGGACGCAGGGCCTTGCCCGTGTCGCCGACGCGCTGGCAGGATCCGTGCGCCGTGGCCAGCTCGACAGCGCTGCCGCCGATAACAGGGCCTGGGAAGGCCGTCTTTTTGGTGACGTGCTCGGAGGCGGCGCGCAGCCTCAAGCGGAAGCTGCCCCCGCCGCCCAGCCGCAGGGCGCCGCGCCGGCTGGCGACATGGGCGCATACCAGCGCGCGATCTCCTCGATCGAGAGCGGGGGCGACTATGGCGCGGTAGGGCCGACGCATGACAGGCTCGGGCGGGCTCTCGGCAAATACCAGGTCATGGAGGCCAATGTCGGCCCGTGGTCGCAGGAAGCGCTCGGGCGCGCCGTCACGCCGGATGAATTCCTGGCGAATCCTGAACTGCAGGACCAGGTTTTCAACCACCGATTCGGCCAGTACGTGGCGCAGTTCGGCCCCGAGAAGGCGGCGCAGGCGTGGTTCGCCGGTCCGGGCGGCATCGGCACGAACCGGCAGGACAGCCTCGGTACGAGCGTGTCGCAGTATGCCAACAAGTTCAGCGCAGCGCTCGGCAGCGCGCCGGCCCCCGGCCAGCCGCAGGCTGCGGCTCCCACCGCGCCCCCGCCTCCTGTCCGGGTGGCGAGCGCCGACAATTCCGATCCGAACCCGGTGCTGATGGCGCTGGCACAACGTGGCGGCGCGGTTCAGGCATCGCCTGGCGTCCAGGGCATCACGGCGGCGCTGCAGGGCGGCGCAGGCGGCGGCGCTCAGTCTGCCGGCCCGATGGGTGCCGGCGCGCCAACCCCGGCGCCTGCGGCGTCCCCAGCGGCTCCCCAGCAGGTCGCCCAGGCTCCGCTCACGCCGGGCCGTCAGACCGTCACCGGCGCGCTGATGGGTGTGGACCCGCGCCTGCTGCAGGGCATGGCGTCCGGCCGGCTCAGTCCGCAGGGGCAGGCGATTGCGCAGATGCTGGTGCAGCAGCAGATGCAGCAGTACCAGCAGGCCAACGATCCCATGCGGCGCATGCAGGCGGAGAAGACGCAGATCGAGTTGAACAATCTGCGCAATCCGCCGGAGCCCGACGCGGTGCGCGGACTGCGCGCGCGCGCCGACGCCGCGGGCCTGACGCCTGGGACGCCGGAATACAACCAGCTCATGATTTCGGGCGGGCGCGGCCCGCTGGTGCAGGTCAATACCGGCGAAAACAACTCGAAATTCGTCGAGAAGAGCGACGAGGCGGCAGCCAAACGCCTCAATGAGATTGTCGAGGGCGGCAACAGCGCCGGGCAGATGCTCAGCGATGTACAGCAGCTTGCTGAACTCGGCACACAGATAGGCACCGGCAAGGGCGCGCAGGTCATGGCGGTCATCGGCCCCTATGCTCAGGCGCTCGGCGTTGACGTGAAGGGGCTGGATGAGAGCCAAGCCTACAATGCCATCATCGCCCGCGTCGCGCCGCAGATGCGGCCGGCCGGGTCCGGAGCGTCCTCGGACTTCGACGCGCGCCAGTTCCTTTCCAGCCTGCCCAGCATCGGCAACACGCCGGAAGGCAACCGGATCATCACCGACACTTTCCAGGCGATGCAGCAGAACAAGATCGCCGCGGCCGACATCGCGTCCAAGGCCTATCTGCCCAAGGATCAGGGCGGCCTGACATGGCAGGAGGCCGAGAAGCAGATCCGCGCGCTACCCAATCCCTACCAGGCCTTCAAGGCGTTCCGGGAAGGAAAGTCCGGCACGCTGGCACCGTCGCCGGCGGCGCAGCCCGCTCCCGCGGCCGATGGCTGGACGACGCTGCCGAACGGCGTCCGTATCCGTGAAAAGGCGCAGTGATGCCCACTTTCGAGATGCAAGGGCCTGACGGCAAGACCTATGAGGTCGAGGCGCCCGACATGCGCGCCGCCGCGTCCGCCTTCGGCGCTATGTCCGGCCCCAGCGTCGGCGACCTGTCCGTGCGCAATGTCGCCACGGCGGCGGCGCGCGGCGTCCCGGTGCTTGGCGGTCTCGTCGACAACGCCATTGCCGGCGGTCAGGCGCTGTTCGGCAATGGCTCCTATGGGGAGAACCTGAAGGCCGAGCAGGACCGCAATGCGGCCTTCGATCGCGACCACCCGTGGGTGTCCGGTGCCGCGCAACTGGCCGGCGGTGTCGCCGGCACGATCCCGATGGTGATGGCGGCGCCAGCGGCCTTCGGTGCCGGTGCGGGTTCTTTGGCGGCACGGGCTGGCATTTCGCTGCTGTCAGGCGCGGGCATCGGAGGCGCCGACAGCGCCGTGCGCTCGGGCGGTGATCTGGCGGAGACCGCTAAGGGTGCCGGGATAGGAGGCTTCGCCGGTGGCGTAGCGCCGCTTGCCGGCCGCTACGCCGGTGAGGCTGCCAACGCCGCCATGGACTATCTCGGGCGCCCCACGAACGCGATCACCGGCATCTCGCAGAAGGCCGCCGACTATGCGGCGGACACGCTCGGCACGCCGATCAAGCAGCAGGCCGTGGGCGCGAAGCTTCAGGCCCTCGGCCCGGACGGCATGCTGGCCGACGCGTCCCCTGAATGGATGGCTGTGGCGCGCGGCGCCGCCGCCCGCCCAGGCCAGCGCGATCTGATCGTCAATGCGCTACTGAACCGCGATGCCGGCAAGAACGCCCGTCTCGGAGCGAACCTTGACGCATCGCTCGGGCGCCCCGTGGTGCCGAGCCAGATCGGCGCCCAGATCGAAGAGGGTCAGAAGGCGCTCGGGCCGGCCTATGGCGAGGCATTCCGCGACGCGGTTGCGGTCGATACGCAGCATATCGCCGATCGTCTCGATGGCGTCGCCTCGATCCTGCGCGGCCCCGCGCAGAAGGCCGTCAATCAGGTGCGCGGCATGCTGAACGTGCCCGGCACCGATGCGCTTGACCCACATCCAGGCGCCCTGTTCCAGACACGTCAGGCCATTGACGGTCTGATTGCATCCGAAGCGAACCCGAAGGTGATCCAGCAACTGGAAATCGCGCGGCAGGAAGTGGACGGAGCGCTGGCCCAGGCCGTTCCGGGCATCAAGGACATCGACGCTCAGTTCGCCGAACTCGCCCGGCAGCGCGAGGCGCTCCAGCGTGGCTCCCAGGTGCTCGACAGTGGCAAGACGGCAGTTCGGCCACAGGAACTGGCGACAGAGTTTCCGGCCGGCGCGCTGCCCCAGGGCACGCAGGTTGGGCCTTCGGCAGTGCCGTTCCGCATGCAGCAGGGAACGCGGGCGGAGATCGATCGGCTGGTTGGACAAGCGGCCAACGATCCGGCCAAGCTGCAGCAGGTGGTGAGGCAGGAGGGCGACTGGAACCGAGAAAAGCTTCGGACGGTCTTCGGCCAGCAGCCGGCGGATGACGCTCTTTCGGCCATCGACCGCGAGACGGCATTCTACCGGACCAAGAACCGGGTGGAGAATGGTTCCGATACCGGCATGACCAATGGGTTCCGGCAGTTCCTCGATGCCGCAGCGACGCCGAATACGATCCCGGTCGAATCGACGGCGACCGGCCTTCTGCTGCGCGGTGCGCAGAAAGCCTTCGGCGCCGCCACGCAGGCGGCGGCCGACAAGCGCGCCGAACGGTTCGCGGGAGAGCTGGGTCGGCTGGCGGTGGCTCAGGGCGGCGAGCGCGACGCGCTGGTGCAGGCTCTGCTCGATATGGTCTCGCGCCAGCAGGGGCGGCTACCGGCTACAAAGGGCACGGAGATGGTGGTCAACGCGCTCTTGCGGTCGGGTGGCCTACAGGTCGCGCAGTAGCTCCTCGCGCTGCTTGGCAAGCTGGTCCTTCATCTCGACGTGCATGCCGAGGACAGCGATCACACCGGCGAGCAAGCCCCCGACCAAGAAGCCCCAGCCGAAATCGTCGCTGACGCCGTAAACCATGAACTTGATGAACGCGAACAGCCCGGCGAGCAGGGCCGTCACGACGATCATTCGGATGATGGCGCGCGTCATCGCCAAAGGTTCCACGTGATAAGAGCCAGAAACGTCACGATAATGGCACCAAAAATGGTGATGCGCTGCGCAATTAGTTCAATACGCTGGTTTAAAATAATGCTGATGGACACGGCATGCGCCGCATCTTGTCGAGCGTGCGCTATAAGTCTGTCTCGTTGATCATCTGTCAGAGAGTATACCGGCCTAGGATCAGAGAAGTTTTCAAGGTCTGCATCAAGTTGATGTCGACCATTGATCATTGCTATTTTTTCTCCACTGACCTTTCCGCTAATCGCCTTCTCAAAAGCCATAGCTGCGGCAAGGTCGGCCGATGAACTCCATCGACCGCGGTCGTCCAAGGCGTTCGGGTCGTGCTCGATCTGTTTCATCTAATATTGCACCCGTCACCATCGCACGCACGGGTATAGGTCGACTGTCTATCCGGCGACTGGTAGGTGCAGGACAACAGGTATCCATCTTTCTTGACGTGGTCGATCAGGCGCCAATCCTGCCCGTCTTTCTCGTCGCACCAAGCCAGATAATGAGGTGGCGCGCTATCACACCCCGCCACACCCAAGGCCATCAAGGCCATGACGACAACCTGTTTCATGTCCCCTCCCGTTTCTCGCAAAGGTAGCAGGGGGAGGGACAGTGTCGAGCCCCCCCCCAACATCACGTCCAGAGGTCGCCAGCCACGGCGGCCTTTTTCTTTGAGGTGATCCATGACTTACGACGCGAACGGCATCTACAGCCTGCCGGTGGGCTACAGAGTCACGGTCGGCGACGATGTGCTGCCGTCCCAACACAACCCGCCGTTCGAGGACGTTGAGGCCGCGCTGTCGCTGCTGCTGCTGCGCGACGGTCGCGCGGCCATGACCGGCGCCCTGGAGATGGGAGCCAACAAGATCACCCACGTGGCCGACGGCACCAATCCTCAGGACGCGGTGACGTTCGGCCAGCTTTCCGATCCGGCCATCATGCGCAAGCTTGGCGAGGCTTCGGTCACCAGCGTGGGCGCCGCTGTCATCGATCTCACCGAGTACATCGCGGATGGATACCGGCGTTTCTGGTTGCGAGTGACGGACTGGCTCGCGGCGACCGATGGCGCTGATGCGTGGCTGGAAGTGTCGACCAGCAGCGGCGCATCCTGGCTGGATGACGGCTATCAAGGCACCGTAATTGCCGCGTCCGGCGAAGATATTATCGCCTCCGGATCGGGTGTCGACATCGCCGGAACGGTGATCGTCGCTCGTGGTGTCAACAACGTGTCCGGTCTCCGCGGCGAACTGCGGTTCGAACCCAGCGGGCCCGGCTTCTCAATGGAAGGCATCCTTCGCGGCGGCTTCCAGGGCGCCGGCGAAGGCATGACCGTGATCGGGGCAGCGAACCAGGCGACGGGGGTCAATGCCATTCGCATGCGCTTCAGCACTGGCAACGTCGCGTCGTTCGTCGGCGAACTATACGGAGCATCCTGATGACCATCACCGATTGCGTCGTGATGCCTCGCAAGAGGGTGATCGCGCTGACGCCAGAGCAGGCCGCAGCGCGGCAAGCCCAATGGGCGGAAGCCGCTGTGCCGAAGTTGCGATCCTATGAGCGAGCCATTCAGGACCTGCTCGACCGGACGGCCCGGCACCGCGGCTATGAGAGCATCCAGACCGCCGTCACCTATCGCGATGACCCGAACCCGACCTTCGCGGCAGAGGGCACGGCCCTGTTCGGCTGGCGCTCGGCGGTCTGGACGGCTGCCTATGCCGAACTGGCGCGCGTGACGGCGGGCGAAACCCCGGCTCCGGCGCTCGACGTCTTCATCGCGTCCCTGCCGGCGTTCAGCTGGCCTTCCTGACAAACTGCGAGGACCCCATGGGAACCCCTGTAACGCCCGTCGGTGCCGACGGACGATCGCCCGCGCTTGTCGCTTCCGGCATCGTCGACAGCACCGGTGCTGTCATCAACCCCGACAGCTACGCCACGACGGCGATCACCCGCGACGCCAACGGCAACCTGCTGACCCAGACGATTTCGGACGGCACGAACTCCTGGGTGCAGACGATCACGCGCGATGGCGACGGCTACGTCGCGACGGTCTCGAAATGGGTGCGGCAATGACGAGCGAGACCGATATCGAACTCGCGAACGGCGTCACCCGCCCGATGCTGCGGTCACGCGCCGCGTCCATTGTCGAGTACGGACAGAGCCATGCCAGCTGGAAGTCGGACCCCACGGCCGGCTATGACGTGGACCTCACGAACGACCGGGCGGCTGCTTACGGTATCAAGTTCAAGTCCGTCGCGGAGTTCTTGAGCGCGACCGGCGGCAAGGTGCTCTCGGGAACCGGCGCGAGCCGTGTCCTGGAGCTTCCGTGGACCGACAATTCGGCCTATGTCGTTGCCGAGTTCACGAACCCCCCCGAGGCATGGGCGGCTGGCTCCAAGGTCGCACTGTCGATCGGCTCCAGTTCGACACACTACGTGCAGGCTAGCCGCAACACGTCCGGGATGTGGACGGTCGCGGGCTACACGGCCGGCACGCTCTTCTTCCTGCCCGTGGGCTTCGGCCCAATCGGCGGGCCGATCGTCCGCGTGGCCTTTTCCTTCGGGAGCACCTTGCGCGGCGCATATAATGGGGCCGACACGCAGGTCTCGACCAATTACCCCGGCACCGCGCCGACCGTCACCAAGATCACCATTGGCGGAGACCGCGACGGCGCCAATTACGGGTCGGCTTTCCGGCGCTTCACCGTTTACCCGACGCCGACCACGGACAACGCCGTCGTCAAGGCGGCCTCGCTGCCGGCCTATGACATCCGCGTCGACGGTGACAGCGGCGCTGGTGGTGGTGGCGTGCCCGAGGTGGGCCTTGCCCGATCGCTGGCGCTGCTCGGCTGGACGCCCTACACGACGGCCATTGGCGGCTCGCCGCTCTCCAGCGGCACCAACAACATCAAGGATCGCATGCTGGCAGCCCCCGCATGGGCCAAGGCGCTGCTGGCTGTCTGGTGGGACTACGACAACAACAACTACGCGGCCAACGCCACCGACCTCGCCAGTCATCAGGCCATCGTCGATTCGCTCGGGCACACGCGCTATCTCATCATCCCGAGCGCCAAGCGCGAGGGGCAGATCGCCGGCCAGCAGACGGCTGTCACCACGCTGACCGCCTCTCTGCTCGCGACCTTCCCGGCGCATGTGCTGCCGTGCATGCCGTACCTGCTCAGCCTCGGGAACGGCAGCACGGACAACACCGCCGTCGGCAATGGCAACGTGCCGCCCTCCGCGATGATCGGCGACGGCGTCCACTTGACCGACGCGGCGATGACCGGATTCGCCGCGCTGGTCGACAGCGCGATGCGCGGCATGGCCTGGGGCATGGCGGCGTGATGCCGCCTAGCCCGCGCGGATGCGGCTCCCCGCCCGTGTGACCTGACACCAGATAATCCAGGACCACGTACGCCAGAGGCTATATTGGCACCACTTAGTGCAACAGCGGCAACCCTATGCGCGGCGGAGCCAATGCAAAAAACCAAAAATTACGTAAAGTAATTTTGCAGATCTGCAATTACAAAAATAAGTAAGCATTATTAACGTAAGCGATTGCGGATAAGTATCATAAACAGTTTCGATTGAAGAGAAACCGTCCGGATGTAAGATACAACTTCAAGCATATATTGCTTGTTTTTGAAAACATACAGGGGACGGAAATGGGTTACGATCAAGTCGTATGGGACGCCACATCGCAGCACCAAATTGTAATGCCTATTCGAATGACAGATAAATTGAAGTTTTCATTAGGTAATATAGACTTTATATATGATGGAGGGAGAGGAGTACAAACATATATATCTGGATTAATTATAGAAATAGTAAAAGACGTAGAGTTTAAAACTCATGTTGACGTTTATGGGGGGCATATTTTCGCGGAAGGTTCGAATTATGCATGGATTGGGAACGGTGTCCTGCCGCTTACCTTAAGGGCCCGCGATGGCGCGCCGCTTGGCCGAATATCCATCCCATGGGCAGCCTCCGGAAAAGGGGGCAACGGCGCTATGGTTCCCCATGGACAATGGCTTATAAACGATGATCCAAAAGGTTATCTCGATGTCGGATTAGAGTTAATTTCCGACATTTACCTTGGTGAAACGCGCGTACAATTTAGATTCAACGACAGCTCTCATTCATGACTATTTTATGCGGTGTGATATGAATTTTAGTTATCAAGTATAAGTTCCATAAATGTAAATGAAGTGATTACGCCGCCGTTTTCGGCGGCTTTCTTTTGTCCACGAATCCGGAGATCCTCATGACGTGGCCCACTCAGGCCGGCGTGCGCCAGTTCTATGGCGAGCCCGGTTCCCCCGCCTGCACCACCGGCATGGTGGATCTCGCCTATCCCATGCGCATCGCCTGGGACAAGAGCCAGGTGATCCGGCGCTTCCGCTGCCACGAGAAGGTGGCGTCTGCGTTTCAGGCCGTGTTCGCGCAGACGCTTGACGCCTACGGTATCGACGCTATCCAGCGGCTCGGCCTCGACCTGTTCGGCGGCTGCTACAACTACCGGCCGATGCGCGGCAGCAATGCGTGGTCGATGCATGCCTGGGGCATCGCTGTCGATCTCGACCCCGAGCGCAATCAGCTCAAATGGGGCCGCGACCGCGCTGTCTTCGCGAAGCCGGACTATGAGCGGTTCTGGCAGATCGTCGAGGGGCAGGGCCTGCTCTCGCTTGGCCGGGCGCGGAACTACGACTGGATGCACTTCCAGGCGGCGCTGCTGTGAGGCGCCGCCCGGCTCCGGGCGAACCGAGCTGGCGCTGGCGGCGGCTCGCCATCTTCCCCGTCATCGCATTCTGCTGCTGGCAGCTCCATCTGTTGCGCGATGCTCCGGACACCCGCGTGAATGACACGATGGCCTTCGGCTACATGGTGCTGATCGCGGTGCTGATCCTCGGCTATTCCGGCTTCGCGACCGCGCAGGACGTCGCCGCGATCTGGGCGACGCGCAGCGGACTGCCCTATGCGCCGACGGCCTATCCGCCGACCGCAGTCGGCGTCCCCGGCATGTCCCCGCCCCAGCCCGCGCGTTCCGATCCTACGCCACCTCCGGGGTACGCATCATGAATCTCGGCACCATTTCGGAATGGATCCCTTTCGCGCTCCCGGCGCTCAGCGCCGGCGGGCTCGCTATCCTCGGCTGGGCGCTGCTGATCTATGCGGTGTTGCCGGGCTCCCGGGCGTCCGGCCTCGCGCAGATCGCCGGCGTCGGCTGCCTGATCGGCGCCGCCTACCTCGCCGCACAGGCTTGGGGCGAAAGTCGCTACCTCGCTGGCGTCGCCGCCGAGCGCGCGGTCTGGACGCAGCAGCAGGCGATCACGCTGGCGCGCGAGGATGCGGCCCTTTCGGCCATCCAGTCCGTGGGCGACCAGATCGCCAGCCGCGTCACCGACACTATCGCCGCCCTGCCGGCATCCCTCGCCAAGGAGATCATCGATGCCGCGCGCACCGAGGACGACAAGCCGGTGCCTGACAATTGCCGGGATGTGTATCGCGGCCTTCCTCCTGCCGTCCTGCGCGGCCTCGACGCGATACGCTGATCCCGGCCGTCCGGCGACGGTTCCGGTCGAGTTGATGCAGCCGGCGGAGGGCCCGGCACCGGGCTACGCGGAAGCCGTAGGCTCCGTCTCGAAACAGGCGGCCATTGCCGGCCATGACCGGCGCGAACTCGCCGTGTGCCGGGCGCGGCTGGACGGGCTGCAGGAGTTCGTGCGCACCGAGCGCGCGGTGCTGGAGCAGATCCGCGGGGGCGCCCGTGAGCGATAGCGACCCCATGCTCCTCAAGATCATGGAGACCCTCGGCGCCCTGCGCGCCGACGTGCAGAATCTCAAGGATGATCAGACTATCGAGCGCCAGACCGGCGCGGATTTCCGCCGGGAGGTACGTGTCGAGATCAGCGGCCTCAAGGAGGATATTACCGAGATCAACCACGCCATCCAGCCGGTGGCCGCCGCAGTCGAGCAGCACGGCGCGACGCTAAAGGATCATACCACGCTGATCACCGGATTCTCGCTGTTCCAGAACCGGCTTGGCGCCATTGTCGCGCTGGGCGGGTCGAGCATCTCGATCGTTTTCGGCGGTGCCTATTGGTTTGTTAGCACCTATTCGGCCGAGATCTGGGCCTTCATCCGCAGCATTTTCAGCAAAGCCTGAACCACGTCCCCGACGACCACGTGGGAGGGGCGACAGCCCCGCTACATCCTCTCTGGGACACCTGCCCCGCCCCTCCTTCGGGAGGCGGCGGGGCTCTTTTTTCGTTCCGGGCTTGGGGCGCGGCGATGCCCACCCGGTTGGCCGCCGCCTCGCCGCTTGTTCTTTTTTCGTTCTCATGGAATCTATCTCCTATCAACAGGAGAGCCGACCATGACGAGCGAGCAGCCGCCCGCCGAACGGGAGACTATTGCCGTTTCCGAGGCCGACATTGACGAGGCGATCGAGGCCTGCGACGGCGACCTCAGGGCGACGATCAAGGCCCTGCTCGTCGGCCAGCAGTATCTCGAGATCGCGCTGGAGATGTCCCGCCAGGAGGCCTCGTGGGGCTATGTGCGCGGCCGGCCAAGCCGCCGGCTTCGAGCGCTGGAGGGCTGATCATGGTTCAGCGAACCAAGCGACACTTCCCCCCCTTCGATGCATAGAGCATGAAGTGGGATGCCCGCGCCCTTCATCATCTCGATCTCGCTCAGCCGGCGCGTCGGCGCCGCAGTTCTGACAGGCGGGGATCGGCTCTGGTTTCGGGCGCCTCGGCGAGGACATCGATAATTTCCTCGATTTTGTACGGCCAGAGCGTCGTATCCTCGGCGAGGATCGCCCAGAGAAGGTTGAGCATGGCGGAGGGATAGATCAGCGCCGGATGATTTTCGGCCTCCGAGCGCAGCTTGGAACCGCGCAGCATTCCGCCCCGGACCGGCACCAGCCGCGGCAGGACTACATGCACAACCTGAGGGAACAGGTCGCCGCTCGCCAAGGCGAGGTTGATCAGGCGGGTCGACATTTCTGGGGTCCGCACCGACCGGTGGTTCGGCCAGACGTCTGTGAGGAATGGCATCAGGCGCGCGCGCCACCTGGCTTTAGCATCCGCCAACCAATGCTCCAGATGCCAAAGAATCTGCCCGCGTAGATCGTCGTCGCTCTCGACGAGTATCTCGCGAAGCTCGATGCTCGTGATGAACTGCTCGGGCGAATCGCTCTCGGGATCCCCGCCCCAGCCGATCAGCAGGAAGCCGCCTATGACATTGCCTTCGGCGCGGCGGCGCGTGGGCGACATGGCTCGCGCGAGAAGTCCCGGCTTCAGGTGCTGGTACAGCGCCCGGCTCGGTGCCCGCGCTGCCCAGAGGATGCCGTCCCACAACGCGTCGCCATCGTCGCCTTGTTCATCCACCACGGTCAGTAGGTTTGTCGTGGTCCAATACGGGGCGATGGCGAACAGCCAGTTGATTTGGAAACCCAGCATCACGAGCGCGTGGCGCCGCATGTCGCCTGGCAGCGCAAGCAGTTGCTCGTGACGGCGCGTCCAGTCTTCGCGGAAGCCCTCGCCCGGCTCGCGATCCTTGATCGACGGGTCCTTCATGAGCAGGCTGGCGAGCTTGCCGACGGGCGCATTCAACGCGTCATTCGCCCAGCTGCTATCGACGCGGTGCTTGCGGTTGTCGTCGCGCAAAGGCAGCGCGGCCATCAGCGGGTCCCACAGCCGATCCAGCACAGTTACGAGCTCGCTGAAAAGGCGCTCACCCAAGCCATACAGCCATTCGGCCGCCGGGTAGGCGATGGTGCTGAGCGCGGGGGGCGGCAAAGATACGAGGCGACCACCGATCGCCCGTGCGAGACGCGCGGGATCGGTCTTGCGCCTTTCGGCGTTGAGGAACGCCGACCAGAAAGAGGGCGGGATGTCGCCCCTGCGCGCGGCATCGGTGAGGGCCGCGAGCGCACGGGCAGGCTTTTCTTCAGCGAGGCCAATGAATGGTCGACGCTCGACATATTCGAAGAAGTCAGATCGACCCGCCCGCCGGGAGCGATCGAGGATCTCGCCGATCGGCACTTGGTCGAGAACGCTCGGATCGGCGTCGGTGTCGACACTGCGAACGACCGGAGCCTGCGACTCCGCGGCTTCCTCCCCAGAGCGCTCCGACCACTCTTCTGCGATCAGGCGAAGTACCGCCATTTCCGCCTCGACGTCGAACGAGAAGGACAGGCCGTGGTGGGACAGCCAATGCAGGCGATCGAGCCGATAATGCGCCTCCGCGCGTGCCCTCCCGCCGCGAATACTGTCCGACCAAGGGTAGGTAGTGGTGAGGATACGCTGCTCGAATCGAGTTCGATCCTCGGGCGAGAAGTCGGGCCAACGGTCGCGGATAGCGTAGAGAATGTCACGCTGATGCACGGAATCCCAGAATATATCATCGGGGAAGCCGAGCAGGATGTCGGCAGCCTGTCCCGGTGGGATGATCGGCTTGCTCGCGGCCCAAATGCGCAGGCGTCCGAAAATATAGTTGTCGCTTGCCGGCCACTGGGCGATCTCGCCGCGCGCGCGTTCAGGCGCCACCTCGACGAGCCGGTCCATCAGTTGCAGGAACAACGCAATCGGACCGGTGAGCCCGTAGCTATCATAGTCGATCGAAGGCGCGCCATCGTCTGGCCTCGTCGTTTCCATGTAGACATGGTCGTTTCCGGAGATCTCGGCTTCAAGTGATCGGGCGAGGTCGAGATTCTCGCGAAAGCGCGTGACCGCATAAGCGAGTTGCTCGTCAGGAATGGGCAGCAGCTCGTAGGGATGCGGATAGTCAATACGGTAGGAGATCAGCGGGTTAGGGCGGTCGCCGTCGGTCCAGGACAGCGGGTGCGGCGCGCCGAACATCCTGTCGACCGTCAGCTGGGGCCGGAACAGGGCGGCATAGTCGCGAACGCGCGCTTCCGACCAGCCTTCGCGTGCGATCCGCTGATTTAGTTCGAAATAGCCCTGGTCGGGACTCGCCCCACGATCGGACCAACTCGCGATCAGGAGGCTCCAACCGCGACGGATGTCGTCGGCCCAGAGATCCGGGTGCTGGAGAAGCCAGCCTTCGATCATCTCGACGATACGCGGATGAAGGGGGCCGCGAGCCGCCGCCCACCACAGAGCGACTGGCTGATGAGCGACGCGGTTGAACCAGACGCCTAGGTGGCCTAGGCGCGCGCTGAGCGGGCCGGTAAGGTTCGCTCGGTCACCGCAGAAGTCGCCGAAGCTCGCTTCCTGCCTATCCTCCTGATCGAATCGGGTTGGCGCGAAGGCGCTCCATGAGCCTTCGGGCACCTTGCGGTCTCTAGTGGCATCGTCCTCGTCGACCGGCATTGGCGGGATGTCGAAGTCGAGCGACAGGCTTTCATAGGGATCGATCCGCTCGCTGGATTCGCCGTAGGGATCGATCGGGCCTGGTTTGTCGAAGCGCTGGCGCGGGTCGAGCGCGAGCAGCCATGATGCCGGCAGCGGTGCGCCGGCGATGCTGACACGTCGGGCACCCTCTCGGGTGGAGAGCACATGGGCGATCTGGCCGCGCACATGCGGGTCCAACGCTGTGGGTCCTGCGGAAGCAGTCTCGAGGAGCTTGGCATACCAGCCATCGACATCGCGCGCGCGCTCGGCCCAGATGGCAAGACTATCCCACAGGGGATCATAGCCCCGACTGTTGTCGAACGGGATCGCTCGCACACCGCGATGCTCCCAAAGTGCGGCGTCGTCGGCGTCGCTGCCCGGCTGGAAGGCGAACAACCGGCTGCGATTTCCGGCGTGGAGATTGAGCGCTTCGAGCAGATACTGGACGGGTGGATCGTCGGCGCCGTAGCCGATAAAGACGATCTGGAAACGGGCAAGCAGCGACTGCATGAAGCGGGTCGCCCAGCCATCGGACAGGTAGGCGCGACCGAAGTCGGCGCTGGACACGATGAACTCGTCGTCGCCCGGTCCGGAATAATCGGAATCCACACGCCCATGAAGATGCACAATCCCGCCGAAGCCGGTGCTGCGGGGATCGGGCAGGACCGGCGGTCCAAAGCAGGCCAGATCAGGGGCTGCCGCTTCGAACAGCAGATCGAAATTGGTGGTGACCAGGCGAACCGTGCCGTCGCGACCGCGACACAGGTCGATCAAGGTCCGGTGGGCGCTGAGGTCGGGAGCGCCGACGGGCTTGATGGCGCGCGCGACGGCGTTCCGGACA
Source organism: Ancylobacter tetraedralis (assembly GCF_014195655.1). Classification (GTDB taxonomy): domain Bacteria; phylum Pseudomonadota; class Alphaproteobacteria; order Rhizobiales; family Xanthobacteraceae; genus Ancylobacter; species Ancylobacter tetraedralis. Next base: position 409,809 of record NZ_JACICD010000004.1, on the reverse strand, counting down.
TCACGCTGCTCGAACTCACGTTCGAGGAGGCTAAAGATACGATCGGTGGCAATGAGCCCGCCGACGCCATTGATCGGGTCGATCTCCTTGATCCGATGGAACAGCTTGCGGGCGAGGCTTTTCCGGCCGGCTCCAAGGAGATCGATGACGTCGCCACCCAGCTTGAGAAAGTCGGGCAAGCCCGCGCGGTGGCGGGAAACGCCTGCTCCGCAGAAGAAGATGACATCACCCGCGTCGCGCGCGATCAAAAGATCATCTGGGATCGACGGTCCGTTGGCGAGGAAGCGCATAGACGACTGTCTAACCCGGATAGCTTTGGCTTGCATCGCCTTATCGATCGCCATCGCCGCCCCATGGCTTAACCTTCTTTCGAAAGCCTCACCCCCGGCCCACGCTCGACCATCTCGCCGTCGCCCAGCATTGATGCGGGCGGGAGGAATGCATTGCAGTTGATGCCTGCGGCATGCAGATTCTGCAGCGTGATCTGATTACGAAATCGACCGCTTCTGGTGCTGATCGACGCTCCTATCTGGCGAGGGACTTCGATGCTTGAACAGGATGAGACGTGCGCGCCCAGCGCCACGGCGAATGCGCGAACCCTCCTCGGGAAAATCCGGAAGATGCTGCGTGAAGAGCAGGTGATCGAGCGCGAGGAACTGCGCGCCAGGTTGCGCGCGAGCCGCAAGATCGCCGGGGACGGCTTCGGCGGGCGTCGCGTCTATGACCTGATTCACTACCTCCGCCGGCGCGGTGAGGTTGTCACCACTCCCACCCACGTCACGGCGGTATGGCTCCTGCCGGCACCCAAGAGGAAGCGAAACCCGGAACGCCTGGCCAATGGTCCGCGTATTGACCGTTGGAAGATGGCGGAGAAGCGGGCGCGGGCCGTAGAGCGCCGCGCCCGCAGAGCGCAATGAGCGAACATGCGCGCGGGGGACGTTCAGCGCTTCGGGCCCGCGATGATGGCCGACAGCGTCGCCTGCCCGTCCAGCAGGAGATCCGCCCATTCCTGCAGAAGCTCCCGACGCCGGTCGAGATAGAGCGCGCGATTATAGGCCGCGGCGACCTTGTTTTCAGGTACATGCGCCAGGATGGCTTCGATCACCTGCCGGTCGGCGGGATGACGCTCGTTCATGATCGTCGAGAACGTCGCGCGCCAGCCGTGCGGTACGTGCCGGCGGTGATAGCCGGCACGATTGAGCAAGTAGCCAATTGCGTTCTCGGACATTTGCTCATGATGCAGGTGCACGTGCGGGAAGAGATACGGCGACCGGCCGCTGAGGCCACGTAAGACGGCGAGTAGCTCCATCGCCTGCTCTGACAGCGGAACGAGATGATCGCGCGCCACATCGCCCTTGTGCTGGACGCGAAGCTTCATGCGCGAAGCCGGAATGCGCCAAATCGGCGCCGTTGGGTCTATTCGCTCGAATTCGGACCAAAGCGCGCCGGTGATTACGCCAGGGCGCACGACGGTGAGCGCAAGGAAGCGATGCGCGAGCTTGGTGATGGGATGCGCCCTTTGGGCTTCGGCCTGCTCTAGGAGCTCCCGCGCCTCTTCGATCGTCACTATGGCCGGCTGCCGGCGGCGAACCTTCGGCGCCATGGCCTTGATGACCACCAATGCCGGGTTGTTCTCCACCAGATCCATGCCTGCAGCGAAGTCGAAGACGGCCGCGATCCTCTGGCGGACACGCCGGGCGGTCTCAACGGCCGGCCGCTTCTCAATCCGCCGAAGGAGCGCCAGCACGTCGCGGGCTTTGATGTCTTCAATCGACGCCAGGCCGACATAGGGGAAGACGCCGCGCTCGAGGCTCTCGATCACATCGGCGGCATGGCGCTCGGACCAGGCTCGCTTGTTCACCTTGTGCCACTCTCTGGCCAACACCTCGAACGAACGATCGACAGGATCCTGCTGCCGCTGCTGCCAGAGAAATTTCGGGTCCTTCTTGGCCTTCAGTGCCTTCTTGGCGGCGTCGCGCTCGCGGCGTGCCGCGGCAAGGCTCACTTTGGGATAGTGACCGAGGGAGAGGGCGCGCTCCTTTCCCAGGAAGCGATACTTGATTCGCCAGATCTTCGTCCCGCTCGGCGAAATGAAGAGGTAGAGGCCGCCGGCGTCCGCAAGCTTGTAGGGCTTTGCGGCAGGTTCGGCGGCTCGGATGATCGCGTCCGTGAGCTTCTCGTTCATTGAGATGCGACGAAGTTGGCCCAGGCGGCCAGCATTTCCCGCCGGCCGCTGAGGTACTGTGCGCTGTTGTAGGCGCCGCGCACTTCGTTCCGCTCGTCGTGCGCGAGTTGCCTTTCGATCCAGTCAGCGGGATATCCGGCTTCGTTTAGCCAGGTTGACGCCATTCCGCGGAATCCGTGGACGGTGGCGCGGCCGTGGTAGCCCATGCGATACATCGCAAAAAGCATCGTGTTGTTGGACATGAAGCCCTCCTTGCCGGGAGAGGGGAAAACGTGCGGGCTCCGGCCCGCGAGCTGTCTGAGGGCCCCGATGACTTCTACCGCCCGAGGCGCCAACGGTACGAGGTGTTCGAAGCGCATCTTCATCCTGGGTGCGGGAATGCGCCACAGCGGCTCAGGTCCCTTTAGGTCCTCGAATTCCGACCACTCCGCGGCGCGCAATTCTGTGGTTCGGACGAATGTCAGAAGCATCAGCTCCAGCGCATGCCGGGTCATCTGATCCCCGTCGTAGGCGATGAGCTTCTTTCGGAACTCAGGGAGCTCTTTCAGAGGCAACGCGCGGTGATGCTTCTGGCGCCCGGGTGACTGGAGTGCGCCACGCAGGTCTTGCGTCGGGTCCCGTTTGGCGCGGCCCGTGGCGATGGCATAGCGGAAGATCTGTCCGACGACCTGCATTTCGCGCTTGGCCAGCTCAACGGCGCCGCGCTTCTCGACCTTCCGAATCACGTCGAGAATTTCCGGCGGCTCGATACCCGCGATTGGGCGTCGGCCGAGGGGAGGGAATATATCGGCTTCGAGCCGGCTCATGAGACGGTCGGAATAGGATGGCACCCATCCCGCCAACTTCGCGGCAAACCATTCGCGCGCGATCGGCTCGAACGTGTTTTTCCCCCGTTCGACCGCATCGTGCTTTGCCTTGCGGCGAGCTTCTGCTGGATCTTGATCGGCGAGGAGCTGCCGCTTCAACTCATCTCTGCCCTTTCGGGCTTCGGCCAGACTGACCAGGGGGTACGTGCCAAAGCTAGCCGTTCGACGCTTGCCGTGCAGGCGGTAGTCGCATCGCCACGACTTGGTTCCCGTGGTTGCAACGAAGAGATACAGGCCTCCGCTGTCGGCGAGCTTAAGCGGCTTCTCGGCGATCTTCGCTGATCTGCAGGCAGCATCTGTGAGCATGACGGTATTTTGAGCCTGTCGGTATCGAATGATGCCGCTACAGATACCGCCAAATTTCCGTCCTTAAAAGGTTGGGGATGTCCTCAAACATCGCGGTCTATCGAGCTAAAACCGTTGATACATCTATCTTTTTGTCACTGGCTGGGGCGGATTGTCGCTGAAATTTGGTGGGCCCGGTAGGACTCGAACCTACAACCAGACCGTTATGAGCGGTCGGCTCTAACCATTGAGCTACAGGCCCTTCCGGTGCAGCCCGGGCGCGGATGCGCGGGCGGAAGCTAGCAAATGCGAACGCGTGCGCCAACCGGTCGCTCAGCACGGCCCACACCTCTCGGCCGCGAGTCGGCGATCCGCGCGGCGCGGGCTCGTCCGCGGACGGCACCATGGTTGGTCGGCGTTAGGCCAGGGAGGGGTCGGCGCCCGTTGGAAACTCTTCCAGCCGCGTCATCCCGGCATGGCCGCAGGCCATATCCGGGATCGCGGCGGCAACCGGATGGATGGCCCGGCTCTCCGCCGGCGGCGGCGGCCGGGATGAAGGTCTTCAAAGGGCGTTCAAACAGACCACCTGGGGATTTCACACAGGCACTTGATAGCTTTTCGTCGACAGGCGGGTGCTCGGCGCGCATATCGCGCCGAGCCGGATGAGCGACGCCTCACCCACTTCACCGACTTAACGTCGTGGAAGAATTATGGGCAGGACGCAGCCGCTGCAGATGGGTGTGTCATTCGGCAAGAAGGCGCAGCAGAACGATGTTCTTGCTCTTGTCCTTGTCTTCGGTGCTACCGGCGACAACGATCAGCTTCGAGCCATCGATCAGCAGGCCGTTCGCCACATCGTCGCCCGCGCCAAGCGAAATGCCGAAGACGCCATCGGGTGTGCCGTCACTGTTGCCGTCGGCGCCGAAGGCCGCATCCAGATTTCCATTGTCGAGATAGCGGGCAACGACGATGTTCTTGCTGCCGCCGTCCGTGTGGTAGCCGGCCACGACGATCTTGCCATCGGGCTGGATACCCATCGAGGCGGCGGCATCATCGCCCTTGCCAAGATCGAGGCTCACGAAACCATCGGGCGTGCCGTCGCTGCCACCATCCGCGCCAAAGGCCGCATCCAGCTTTCCATCCCGCAGGAAACGGGCGAGCAGGATGTTCGAACTGCCACCCGTGGACGTGTTCGTGCCGGCGATCACGATCCGGCCCTTCTCATCCAGCGCCACCGCGCGGGCCACGTCATCGCCCGCGCCGAGCGACTGGCTGACGACGCCGTCGGGCGTGCCGTCGCTGTTGCCATCAGCACCGAAGCCCTTGTCCAGCGTGCCATCCTTGCTGAAGCGCGCCACGATGATGTTGTTGCTGCCATTGTCCTTGTGCGAGCCGGCAACGATGATCTTGCCGTCGCCGTCAATGGCGAGCCCATTGGCGAGGTCGTCGCCGGCGCCGAGGTCGAGGCTGACGAAACCGTCCGGTGTTCCATCGCTGCCGGCATCGGCACCGAAGGCCTTATCCAGCGTGCCATCCTTGTTGAAGCGCGCCACGAGGATGTTGGAGCTGCTGCCCTTCACCGTGTCGCCCGCCACGACGATCTTGCCATCGGGCTGCAACGCCACCGCACGGGCCACATCATCGCCATCGCCCAGCGACACGTTGACCACGCCATCGGGTGCCCCATCGGCATTGCCATCGGCGCCGAAACCCTTGTCGAGGCTGCCATTTTCGTTGAAGCGCGCCACGAAGATATTCTTGCTCTTGCCATCGAGGTGATAGCCGGCGACCACGACCTTGCTGTCGGGCTGCACGACAACGGACGTCGCCACGTCATCCCCATCCCCCAGCGAGACATCCACGACACCATCGGGCGTGCCGTCGCTGTTGCCGTCGGCCCCGAACGTCTTGTCCAGCTTGCCGGCATGGGTATACCGAGCCACGATGATGTCGGACGAGCCCTTTGCGAAATGGCTGCCGGCGATGACGATTTCCCCGTTCGGCGCGCGGGCGACGGCATTGGCCACATCGTCGCCGCTGCCCAGCGAGGTCGAGACCACGCCGTCGGGTGTGCCGTCGGTATTTCCGTCTGCCCCGAAGGTTTTATCCAGTATGCCAGCCCCCGCGGCGAAGGCGGCGGGCGTGGCGGCTGCGAGCGCCACTACAGAAATGCTTGCAAACAAACATTTCCGCAACATGTCTCGCGAATGAAGCATAGCAGTCATATTCTCGTCGCCCCTCAATGCATCGAATGTGCAGCGCACAATGAGAACTTCGTGCGCAAATGGGTTTACTCTCTTGCACTGTGAATCCGCTAGCGCGAACGAAACTTTGGGAGTAACGAAAATATACGCTCGTATACGCGGTGGAAATGTTCGAGAATTCCATGACTGAGTTCGACATCGGCAAGAAGCTCAAGCTGTGGCGCCGCACGAACGGCATCAAGCAGGACGTGATGGCAGCCGCGCTTGGCGTTTCACAAGCAACCGTGTCGCGGTGGGAAAACGGCCTGGACCTGCCGTCGATCGAGATTTCGCGCCGGATAACGGATCTGATTGCAAAGCAGATCCGCGACGAACTCGCCATCGAAAGCAGGTTTATCGAGAAACTCTCGTCGGTTCAGGCGATCTTCGACATTGACGGAATTCGCCTTCAGGCAACATCCCTGGGATGCACACGTGCCTGGCCTCTGTTTTCGAGGCTCGTCGGCCGCGCATTCGAGCCGCGGATGGTCGGAGAAAGCCGCATCGTCATTGACGACATCGTGTCGCGAGACGCGATCATCAAAGGCGACATTGCCATGATTGTCGGCGTCAGCACTCGACATCTGGATCTGGAAGTCGACTCGCCCTTCCGGCATCGATGGATTTCGCGTTTCTGGTTTCACGGCCATCGGGTGTTCACCACCTTGGCCTATGAACCCTGCGACGCGCAGACGCCCATCGGCATCGAGCAGATCTTTCGCCTGGAGGATATCTCCAAGAGGTAGCCAGGAACGGGTGTACAATACGCTAAAGCGCCGGATCCGCTGATTTGGCACCCGATCCGTGTCGCCTTATCGTCCCCCTCGCGCGCCCCCTCCCCGCGGCATCGGGATACGACCAATATTTGTCGCGGATGATGACGGGCACCGCCTTGCGGCGTCGCGCGCTTTTCAATCAACTTGCTGCGTCGAACCTGAACGTGTTTCGAACAAGCTACGGGATCGATCGGGCCGGCTGCCCCCCCCCGGGGCCGGCCCGCCTGCCCTCACCTTGCGCCGGAAAGCCGCCAGACCCCGAGGGGTCGCGCAGTTCGGTTCGGGGCGACCCACGTCCGTCCTGCCGCACCCACCTCGCCTGCGGCCCATGCGCGATTCAACCACGGGGCACCTGTCCGGCCTGCGCGGGGGGGAACGCATCTGTCGGAATGTGGACACTGGGGCCCACACTGGGTAGCAGCCTCATTCCGCTTGCAACCCGGCCGGCGCGCCATCCAATATGCGGCGCAGGTAAGGGGGAGTGCATGCGGGTGTGGGTGCGGGGAATCGCGCGGCTTGTCGGGTTCTGGGCGATTCCGATCTTTTTGGTGTTGGGATCATCGCTGTTACTTTCATTCATAAACCCAATACTTATTTTCACAACGATTTCCGATTCAGCTTCAGGCGACTACAAGGGCATCAGCACGCCTGATTTCGCCTATGCGCTGGCCGGCTCCCTGTTCGTCTTCGCGATGGGCCTGTGCCTCGCCTTTTTTCTCTTCCACATAGTGCCGGTATTGCGCGCGGTGGGGCAGGCGAGACGGCAGATCACCGCCAACGTCACCAAAAGTGAAAATCGCGCCGAGATTCGAAGAGTCTTCGCCGCCAATTTTGAAACCATCGGGCAGAAGCTCTCGGCCAATTGGCTCATCGGCGACGCCTGGAGAGAGTTCGACGATAGCCTCGTCGACACCGACAGCGATCGCGCCATCGGCAACACGGTCCGCCCGCATGTCTTCTTCAACCCCGGCGTCGCCCGCGAGCGATTGAGCGGGCTGAAGATGATGAGCGCCGTGCCCGGTTATTTCGTCGGCATCGGACTGCTGCTGACCTTTATCGGGCTCGTCTTCGCGCTCCACAAGGCCGGCGCGGCCGCCAGCGCGGGCGACGCGAAAAAAATGGCCGCGCAGATGGGGGAACTGCTCCAGATCGCGACCTTCAAGTTCTCGACGTCGATCGCCGGGCTGCTGGCCTCGATTGTTCTGTCCATCGTCTTCCGCTGGTTCTCCGTGCTGCTGGAGGGGTCCTTTGACCGCTTCAATGCCGATCTGGAGCGCAGGCTGCGCTATCACGCGCCGCAGTCGATCTCGCTGGAGATCCGCCGCACGATGGAGGACCAGCTCGCGCAGCTCAAGGACATCACCCAGGGCGACTTCTTCGCCCGCATGGGAACCGAAATCGCGCCGCGCCTGCATTGGGCGGTGGCCGATGCCATGGCGCCGGTCACCGAGCAGATAAGCCACGCCGTCGGCAATCTCGCCGCCAACAGCCAGGACGGCGTGCAGCAGATGCTGCACGACTTCACCGCTTCGCTGCAGCACGGCGCCGGCACCGAAATGCGGGAACTCGCCGCCACGCTCAAGCAATTGCAGATGTCGATCGCGGACATGCAGGGCGGCCTGCGCGGCACGGGCGAGGATTTCTCCGCACGGCTGGGCGAAGCGGCGGACAACCTGAACCGCATGGTGGAGCGCGCGGGACAGACCTTCGAGCACAGTTCCGGGCAGAGCCGCGACGCGCTGGCCAGCGTGGTCGAGAGCCTGCGAAAGACCCTGGAAAAGGCCAATGCCGAAGTCGATTCCGCCCTCGGCCAGGCTGCGGGCGGCGCCTCCGCCAAGCTGGAGGCGGCCATGGGTGTCGTCATGGAAAAGCTCGACCGGCAGATCAGCCAGATGGGGGACAATGTCGGCGCCATGCAGCGCGCCATGGGCGAACAGGGCGAGCAGACGCGCCGGCAGATCGACGCCTCGGTGCATCATTCGGCGGAGGTCCAGAAGCAGGTGCTGAACGACCTGCACGCGGCGGCGCAGGACCTTTCCGAGCGGCTGCGCATGGCGGTGGAACTGGCCTTGACCGCCGTCGGGCAGCGTTTCAGCGATCTGTCGGTCTCGATGCGGGCGATCGAGGGCGCGCTGGCGAGCCAGAAGGTGGCGCTGGAGGCAACCTCGGGCGAAGCGCGCAAGACCGCCCAGGCCTTCGGCGAAACCGCCAGCAGCGTGCGGGCGGCAACCACTCCGCTGATCACGGTCGGAACCAGCCTGTCCGGCGCCACGGAACAGCTCGCCTCCAGCGTCGGCACCACGCTGCAGGCACTACAGGCCGCCAGGGAGCAGATCGCGACGCTGGCGGCCGGGCTGGCCGATACCAATGAGCGCAGCGGCGCCTTCTGGAACAATTTCGCCGCCAAGTTCGACGATGTCGACACCGCGCTCGGCAAGGCTGTGGAAGCGCTCTCGCGCTCGACCGCCGACCAGCAGGACCGGCTGCGCACCCATGTCCAGTCGGTCGATCTCGGCCTGTCGCAGGCCATCGAGAAACTCAACCCGCTGCTGGCCTCGATGTCGGACAGCGCCGAGGACATCGCCGCTGGCCTGAAGGCCGCGACGGCGGCGCGCTTCGGCGGCTCCGACATCCGGGCGCACGGAGAGGCGCGATGATCACCGCCGAGGCCAATGCCTCCTCCGGCAGCCATGCCGAGGAGGATGAAAACTATTTCGTCTCCATGACCGACATGATGGTCGGCATCCTCTTCATCTTCATCATCATGCTCATGGTCTTCGCGCTGAACTTCCAGCAGCAGACCGACCAGACCCGGACCCTGACGGCGCAGCAGGAGGAGCAGTTGCGCCGGGCCAACGAGCTGGCCGACCAGATCGCGGCGCTGCGCCGGCAGATCGCCGATCAGATCACCGAACTCGACAAGGCCAACCAGGCGCGCGGCGACCTTCTCGAAACCATCCAGAAGCGTCTGGAAGGCGTCGGGCTGAAAGTCACCATCGACAAGGATACCGGCGTGTTGCGGCTGACCGAGGATGCCATCCGCTTCGACAGGAATGTGTCGCTGCTGAACGAGACGGCCGCACGCAATGTCGACGCCCTCGCGCGCGTGCTGCTGGATGTGCTGCCGCGCTACACTGCCTGCGGCGATGCGGCCGGCTGCCCGCCCGGATCGGGCTTCGTGGTGGAAACCCTGTTCATCGAAGGGCACACCGACACGGTGGGCGGGCCAGACCGCAACTGGCAGCTTTCCACCGAGCGCGCGGTTAATACCTATCGGCGGATCGTCGGCGGCTTCCCGCGCCTGCGCACGCTGATGAACTCGCAGGGACAGGAAGTCCTCTCGGTGTCGGCCTATGCCCATACGCGCCCCGCCACCAAGGGCGAGGATGAGGACGCCCACCGCATCAACCGGCGGATCGATCTGCGCTTCCTGATGGAAGCGGATCGGCGTGAGCGACTGACCAGCGTGCTGCGCCTTCTCGACGAGATGGAGACGAAGGTGAACGCGCTGCAGACTCCCGCGCTGCCGGGTCCCCCGCCCTCGCCCGAACCGTCGCCGGCGCTCGGAGCGACCCCGTGAGCAGCCTTCTCAAGGACGCGATCAGGGACCTGATGCTGCGCCACGCGCCGACGCCACGCCGGCCGGAGCCGGAAGCCGCCGTGCTGCGCGCGGCGCGCAAACTGCCGGAGGGGGCCGGCGACGCGACGCGCGCGAAGGATTACGACGCGTTAGCGGTCAGCATCGCGCAGACGCTCTCCCGGCAGGAGACGCTCACCGTCCGGGAGGCGCGCGACGGCGCCTGGTGCCTGTGGACCACGAAGCTGGCCCTGGCCGCTCGTCCGCAGACGCTGGACCCCTTTCTCGCGCAACTGCGCGACCACAATAACAAAGGGGCCTCGCGGGCACTCGCCCTCTCCTACCTCGTCAGCTTCCACGATGACCGGCCCGGCCTTTCCGCCGTGGCGGGCGCCCTGCGCGATCTCGTTTCCGTCATGGGCCCTCCCTTCGATGCCCTGCATGACAGGTTTCGCATCTTCGACGCGGCGGAGGGGCCACGGCGCATCGGCGATGCCGCCCTTATCGCGCGCCTGTCCCCGCGCCGCATTCTGGAGGAAAACGGGTTGCGTATGGAACTGGCGCTGGCGGGCGGCTATGTCGAACCCTGCACCCGCCGCGTGCTGCAGCGCGCCGCCGAGGACAGGCGGCTGCCGCCGGCGGAGCGGCTGGATTTCCTCCCCCTCATCGCGCTGCAAGGCGACCCGCGACGGCTGACCTTTCCCACTCACAAGAGCCTATTGGCCGATGCGCTGCTCCTGCCCTACCGGGCGCAGCCGCCGGAAAAGGCGATCAAGGATCGCACGCTCGATCTCCTGACATCGCTGGACGAACTCGGCGATCCCCGGACGAAAAGCGCGAACTGGGTCGGCATGCCCGAGGCGCGCGAGATTGCCATCTCATGGCTGACGGAACAGGCGCTGCGGCAGTTCCTGGACGTGGTCGAAGCGGTCAATCCCAACCCGAACTGGAAGTACCGGCGCACGTTCTGGGAGGCGATGTACGAAAGAGGGCTCATCCGGGAAGCCTGGGTGGTTCTGGACCGGGTCGGCGCCAACGAGGCTTTTCGCAGCTTTGGCCATAATGCGCGGTTTGCTCGATTCACGGCGGGCGGAGGCATCCAGTCCGGCCACGCCGTTCTGCTGCTCCGGATCGGCCGTGGCATCTGCGCGGAATGGAGCTTCAACGGCAAGTGCCGGTTCTGGGTCGATGCCGATCGCGCCGGAGCGCCCAAACTCTACGAACCGCAATATGACGGAGACTTCCTGCGCAGCGGCCAGCGCTACGCACCGGTCGAGGAGATCGAGCATATTCCACACACCGGCGAGAATGCCTGGCAGCATAAGGCGGCGCGGCGCATCGCATCAATGACGGGAGCGCGGCTGTCGGCCCGCGAGTACATGCTGTGAAGGTCGCCTTCCGTCACGAGGCGCTGCCCGAAGGCGTTCAACTCACTCTGGAGCGCCGCCGGCTTCTCGGATCGCAGGTCCTACCGCTCGACGGCTGGAGCGCAGCGGCCGGCCGCGAGGGAGCCGCCGCGCGCTATCTGCTCGGCCGGATAGAGGCGGGAGACGGCGTCGCGATGGACAGCGGCCTGCTCCTGACGCACGCCGCCATCGCCGCCCTGCCGGCAAGCGTCGCCGAGGCGGCCGGCCTGCCGCCGCTCGGCACCCTGTCGATCACCCTCGCCTTCGACGGCATCATGACGGATGCGCGGGCCCGGATTCGTGCCAGCTGGTATGACGTCGGGGATCGGCGGATCCGCGTCGAGCGCAAGGGAGCCCTGCTGCAATGGGGCGCGCACGAGGGTCGGCTCTCAACGGCGCTTCATTCACTCGTGGAGGCGATCGACGCCTACAACGATACGCAGGGGCAGGCAGCGGAGCCCCGCATCGCGGCCTGGGCACCGGTACAGGCGGCGCTGAAACAGGTGGGCGGCGAAGAGGTTCGCACGCAGGATCGTTTCCTCACCAGCCTCACTGTCTATCAGGCCGGCGCCGTCGCGCTGGATGTGTTCGAGACCGCCCACGGGCCGGATTTCCTGCCCGTCGTGATGGGGCGCGAGACGATCGCCAGCCTGGAAGATGATGCCGGCGCACCGGACGGCATGGATGCCAGCGAGGCGGCTCCCGTGCAGCGCGATCTCGTCGCCGATGCCCTTCTGCCGCCCAGGCTGCAGGAGCGCTTCGCACGCGGGATTTTCGCCGCGGAATCCCATAGCCGCGATGCCTATGTGCTCGACAAGAACACCTATCTGGTGGTTGACCCCTCTCTCAAGACAGCCCTCGACCTCATCCGTCGAAAGCGCGCCGCGCCAAAGGCCGAACGGCTCGCCTTCCTGAAGAACCCGCGCGCGGCGATTTCCGAGGCGCTCGGCGACGGCCAGAGCGGCGAGGCGGCGCCCTCGCTGCTGGTGGAAACCTGGCAATATTCCGATCGCGTTCTCGGGCTCGGCATCTGGGAACCGCCGCCCATGCCGTGGCTGAAGAACAAGGCCGGCCAATGGTTGCCCGAGCACTTTCCCCTGCGCATCGGCACGGACATCGTCGAACTGAATCAGCCGCTTTTCCAGAAGCTCAAGGAAGACGTCGTCCGCGCCCGCGAGGAAAACCGCCCCGAGGTGGTGGTCGACGATCTCCGGCTACGGGTGGAGGATGTGCAGGAGGCGTTCGGGCGGCTCGGGCTGGATGATTTCGGCAATCCTCCCGCCGCATCGGACAACGAAGAGGCGGCCCCCCAGGACGCAGCGCTGGCGGGCGCGGCTCCGGAGACCGCCGACGACGCCGGCGACCAGCGTCTGGTCATTCACCAGAACCTCGAGGGCGAGGAATTTTCCATCACCTATCAGCCGCGCGAGATCGCCATCGAGCCGCGCTTTCCCGGCCAGCCGCTGGTTGCCACCCCACCCAAGCCGCATCAGGTCATCGGCTTCGACTGGCTGGTCGCCTGCTATCGCAGCGGCTGGCCCGGCGCGCTGCTCGCCGACGACATGGGCCTTGGGAAAACCTTTCAGGCGCTGGCTTTCCTCGCCTGGGTGCGCCGCAACCGGGAGGCGCTCGGCCTCGCGCGGGGCGCGCGCAACCGACCCATTCTCATCGTCGCGCCCACCGCCCTCCTGCGCAACTGGGCGGAGGAGGCCGAACGGCATCTGGCGCCCGGAGCGCTTGGCACGCGCGTCGACGCCTTCGGCTCCGCCCTGCGCAAGCTCAAGCTGGCGCGGGACGAGCATTGGTCGCCCGACACCGCCCTTGATGTGGTGCGCCTGCGCGCGGCGGATTGGGTGTTGACCACCTATGAGACGCTTGCGGACAATCACCGCGCCTTTGCCCGCGTCGCCTTCAGCGTCGCCATCTTCGACGAGGCGCAGAAGATCAAGTCGCCGGGCGCCATCAACACCCAGTCGGCAAAGGCCATGAATGCCGATTTCGTGCTCGGCCTGACCGGCACGCCGATCGAAAACCGGCTCGCCGATCTCTGGTGCATCATGGATCGCGTGGTGCCGGGCTATCTGGGAGACCTCAAGGCCTTCACCCGAACCTATGAGGATGGCGGCGAGGAGGAGTTGAAGCGCCTCAAGTCCCAGCTCGATGCCCCTCGAAACGACCAATCGCCCCCTGTCCTGCTGCGCCGCATGAAAAGCGAGATTCTCGAAGGCCTGCCCGCTCGCGAGATCCGTCGCGAGCGCGTCACCATGCCGGCGGAGCAGGCGGAGGCCTATCATCAGGCGGTGCTGGGCGCTCAGATGGGCGGCCTTGGGCAGGCCGACATGCTGCACGCGCTCCACGCCTTTCGCAGCATATCGCTGCATCCGCGCGGCGCCAACGATTGCGATCCCCTCGATCGCGGCTCGGTCGACGCCTGGCTCGGCCAGTCGGCACGCCTGGTCTATGCGGTGGATGTGCTCCAGACCATCCAGTCGCGCGGCGAGAAGGCGCTGGTTTTCATCGAGGACCTTGCCGTGCAGGCGCTGTTCGCGACCGCAATCGCCACGCGGTTCGGGCTCGACCGGCAGCCGGCCATCATAAATGGCAGCATTGCCGGCGAGCGGCGGCTGGAAATCGTCGAGCGCTTCCAGTCATCGCCCCGGCCCTTCGATCTTCTCGTTCTCTCGCCCAAGGCGGCGGGAATCGGCCTGACCATCACCGCGGCCAATCATGTCCTGCACCTGTCGCGCTGGTGGAATCCAGCCGTCGAGGACCAGTGCAACGACCGATGCTACCGGATCGGCCAGCACAAGCCCGTCACCGTGCACAATCCCATCGCGGTCCACCCCGACTATGGCGACGCCTCCTTCGACGTGCGCCTCGATGCGCTGCTGGAGAGCAAGCGCAAACTGTCGCGCGACATGCTGCTGCCGCCCGTGGGAGACGGCGACGTGTCGTCGCTTTTCGGGCAGACCGTTCGCGAGGGCGCCGGCGCCTGAAGGGGCCGCGTGCGCTCTCAGGGAAGAGCGGCCTCGGCCAGGAAGGGTGAGGGAATTGTCACCTGGTCGCCGATGCGGTGCGACGATGTCAGGATCAATCGCTTCTTCGCCCGGGTCATGGCGACGTAAAACAGCCGCCGCTCGCCCTCGATCGCCCGCTCGGACTTGGCGGTCCGCAGCGGCCAGATGCCGTCGACCACGTCGAGCATGGCGACGGTGTCGAATTCGCGGCCCTTGGCCCGCAATGCCGTCATGAGATGAACCGGCTTCTTCCAGAGCGCGTCCGCGCTGTCATCGGCGTCCATGCCCGGCAGCTTCACCAGCGTATCCTTGGCCTTTTCCAGATCGTCGACAAAGCCGTGGAAATCCTCCCCGTAGCTCTCCGAGAACTCCGCGAGATAGGCAAAGGGCGGATCGGCCAGGAAGATATCCTCGACGCCGCGCCCGTAATCCTTCTTGAAGCCGGAATAGAGCGTCTGCAGGGCTTCGATGGCGGCACGCACGGAAGGCGCGTGAATGAGCCGCCGCAGCTTGATGGCGAAATCGGCCGCCGTCGCGCCCTCGTCCACCTGCCCGCGAATGGTTCCGTCATAAGTCTCCAGCCGGTCGATGGCCGCGTCATAGGATTTCGGCCGCGCGGAGCGGATATGCCGCGCCATGGCATCGGCCTCCACCTTGCGCAGCGGAAAGCGCTGCACCGAATGGCATAGCGCCATCACGTCATCGACAATGGTGGGGACAGCCACGCCGAGCCCCGCCATGGTCCGCGTCCGCAGCGCGCCCAGCAGGCGATCGAACGTGTCCGACAGGAACAGGTGCAGGTCCTCCGCCGCACAGAAGGGAATGTCCTCACGCGCCAGCAGGATCTGGTAGGGAATGAGTTGCGCCCGCTTGCGCGACAGCAGCGCCATGCGGGCCCCGGGGGTCTTCCTCTCGACGAAATGGCGAATTTCGGCCAGCACGTTCTGCACCGACTCCAGAAAGGTCGCGCCGGGATAGATCGCGATCTCCGCATCGACCGTGGAGACGGGATGCATCGCCTTGTCGACGCGGCGGATATTGTGGCGGATGAGCCGGGCGGATTTCTGCACGATATTGCGCGGGCAGCGGTAGTTCTTCTCCAGAACATAGGTGGCAAAGCGCCGCCCCAGATGGCGATCCGGCTCAAGGATGAAGTCCGGCGCCGCGCCGCGCCACTCGAAGATCGCCTGGTCGTCATCGCCGACAATCGTGAGCGCGGACTGATTCAGCTGGGCGATCTGCAGGATCAGCGCGAGGTCGAGCGGATTGATGTCCTGGAACTCGTCGACCAGGATATCGGTGATCCTGTCGGCGCCGGAGGACGGGGCACCGGCCGCGGACTGCCGCCGCTGATCGAGCCAGGCAGCGTATTTCTGATCCTCGAGCGTGAAGGAACCGGTGGCGAATTGCTGCGTGCAGGCCGCGTTGAAGAAGGGCAGCGCAACTTCGAGAAACGGCTCCCACCGGCGGTTGGCCAGCACGTCGAGCTGGTGAAGGCGCAGCATGAAGTCTTCGAGCAGCGGCAACAGACCCAGTTGCTCCAGCATTTCCAGCCGGTCGTCCGCCATTCCCAGGGAGCCGTCCTCATGATCGAAGCCGAGCGTCTTCATCATGTCGAGCAGCCCGGCCAGAAGCTGGGGCAACTTGAAGGGCTGGCGCTTCATGCCCGTTTCCAGAGCCGGAATCGTCGACCATGCGGGCGCGAGAATGGACTTCAACATTGTCGCGCGCTCGAAATCGGAAACATGAAGGCGAGGCTGCGCATGCATCGCCTTCAGGCGGCGGTGGCCCCAGCCATTGAGTGTGACGACATCCGCCCGCGCCGCGAAGCCGGCGAAGGCGTCGTCGGTCAGCCGCGCCCGCAATTCGTCGCGCGCGGCGCGCGTGAACGACACGATGAGGAAAGACGCGTTGCCCCCGGAGCGACGATGCAACTCGGCGCAGCGATACAGGAGCGACATGGTCTTGCCGCTCCCCGCCGGTGCCAGCAGGCGGATATCCCTCTCCGCCGCGTTGATGAACGCCAGTTGCGTGTCGTCCATCCTCCGCGAGCCGGAAATCTGCCCCTCCCCTTCCAACTCGAGGCCCCCCATCTGTCATCTGGATTCGACGTCAAACCTGTCGTCGAAGCCGAAGGCTAGAGGATCCCGCGCTCGTTGCGTAAGCAAAACGCCGCCTTTGCCCATATCTCCACCGCGAACGCGCGCGTCTCAGGGCTTCACGGGTTGGCCCGCCCTCTCGCCCCGCCCGGATCGTGCGGACCATTCGGCGAAGGTCGGGGTCGGCATGTCGAAACGATCGCGTATCGTCGCGCAGGTGCTGCCGCCGAGCCGGGCGATGGCGTCGAGCCGGGCGGGGTCCACCCGCAGGCGCTCGGTGTCGACCACATCGGCGCGATAATGCGCATAGAGGATCTCGCCGAGGATGATCTGGCGGGACTTGCCGAGCTCCAGCGTCATGTGGCGCCGGCACTCGAAGGCGGCGGGCGCCTCGCGGATCCACGGGGACGCAACCTTGACGCCCGGCACGGCGGTAAAGCCGGCTGCCGCCAGTTCGTCCTCCCCCGGCGGGAAGTCGGCCGCGCACAGATGCATCCCCTCGGCGATGGCGTGCGAGACGATGTTGACCGTGAACACTTCGGTGAGCCGGATATTCAACGCCGTGTCCTTGAAGGACATGTCGGCATGGTTCTCCACACCCAGCGCCAGGATCGGCGGATCGGCCGAGAGGCAATTGAAGAAGCTGAACGGCGCGGCATTCACCAGCCCCTGCGGGTCGACCGTCGTCACCAGCGCGATGGGACGCGGCACGATGGTGCCGATCATCAGCTTGTAGCGCTCGCGCTCGCCGAGTTCGCGGAAATCGAAGGCGACGGAACCGGTATCCGGCTCTGGAGCGTGGCTCATGCTCCCAGCCCCCTTATGCGCGCGGCATAGGGCGCGAGCACATCGCGAATGTCGCGCTCGGCCTTCTCCTGCAGCAATGCGCGGCTGGCGACGGCGGCGAGATGATGATCCATCAGTTCGCAGGCCCGGCCGGCATTGCCGGCGATCAGCGCATCCACGATCTCGCCATGCTCGCTCACGCCGCAATCGGAGGAATGCGGACGGCCATACATGGCGAGGATCAGCGAGCAGCGCGACACGACCTCGGTGACGTAGCGGACCAGCACCTGGTTGCCGGTGAGCCGCGCGAGCAGCAGGTGGAATTCCCCAGCGAGCCGGATGGATTCGACCTCGTTATGGCCGGAGACGGCGAGTTCCCGGGCGACATGGTCGCGCAGCACCGCGATCTCGCCGGGCTTCAGCCGGCCGGCCAGGCACTCGGTGACGATGCGCTCAAGCCCGCGCCGGACGACGAACACGTCGCGCCCCTCGTCGAGGGTCGGGTTGGCGACGAAGGCGCCACGATTGGGTTTCAATTCGACCAGTCCTTCCACCGCGAGGCGGCCGAGCGCTTCGCGCGCGATGGTGCGGCTGGTGCCGAAGGCGTCGCCAATCGCGTCCTCGGGAAGCTTCGCCCCGGGCTGCAGCCGTTGCTCGATGATGGCCTGCCGAAGCCCGTCCTGGACCGCCTCGGTACGGGAGATGGTGGCCGCCTCCCCGCTCGCGGGCGGACCCTTGCCCTTCGCGGTCGGGTCGTTGACCGAGCGCGAGGCTCCGCTTTTGGCGCGTGAAATGTTCATGCGAAGTCTCTTTCTTTCGTATGCACTGAATCAGCCGCCCGAGGCGGTGGCAGCCTTGCGCGCTTTCACCCAGCTGTCGAGGATGGCCACGGCATCCGCATCCATCGCCTGCTGCGAGGGCATGGCGCGGTCTTCGATGCGCGCGCCGGCGGCCGCACGCACGGCGTCGACATCGATCGGGTGCCGCTCACTGGCCGTCAGCGAGGCGAAGGCGATGCCGGCTTGCGCCATCGAGGCCGCGTAGTAGAGCTTCGAGATGCCCGCCACTTCCATGGTCGCCACGCACATCGCGCATGGCTCGCACGAGGTGTAGAGCTCGCAGCCGGTGAGGTCGACGCATTCCAGCCGGCGGCAGGCGTCGCGGATCGCCTCCACCTCGCCATGCGAGGTCGGGTCGAAATGCGCGCGGGAATGGTTCAGCCCCTCGCCGACGATCGCCCCGTCCTTGACGATGACACAGCCGAACGGCTCGGTTCCCGGCAGATCGAGCGCCTGCCGGGAAATCTCGACGGCGCGGCGCATGAAGTGATCGCGGTACATGTCTTCCTCCTCCTGAAAAATCTTACGCCGCCTGCGGCAGCAGCCAGGCGTGGCGCGGGTCCCAGCTGAGCGTGACCCGGCGCCCCGGCACGAGGTCGAGCGCCTCGATCTCGTGCTGCTGCTTCTGCACGCGGAATTCCGCGCCGCCGGCGATCTCGATGAAGACGGTCTGCGTCGAGCCGACGAATTCGAGTCCGAGCACCGTGCCGGAAATGCCCGGCCCGTCCGCCTCGGGAGCCAGCGTGATGCGGTCGGCGGCGATGACGAAATCGGCGGGAGCACCGGCGGGGCGCGGCGCTTCGGCCGGCACCTCGAATGTGCCGAGGGCGCTGCCGACCTCCAGCCGCCCCTCGGCGCCGCCCCTCGCCTCGCCCCGGACCAGATTGTTCATGCCCATGAACTCGGCGACGAAGGCGTTGGCCGGCGCGCGGTAGACATCCTGCGGACGCCCGACCTGCTGGATGCGCCCCTCGCTCATGATGACGATGCGGTCGGCGAGGGCGAAGGCCTCGGACTGCGCGTGGGTGACATAGACGAAGGTGATGCCGAGTTCGCGGTGCAGCCGCGACAGTTCGGTCTGCATGCGCACGCGCAGATGCGCGTCCAGTGCGGAGAGCGGTTCGTCGAGCAGCAGCACGGAAGGCTCCGTCACCAGCGCGCGGGCAATCGCCACTCGCTGGCGCTGGCCGCCGGAGAGCTGCGCGATGTTGCGTTCCGCCATGGTGGCGAGGCCCAGCCGGTCGAGCCATTCCAGCGCGCGCTTGCGGCGCTGGGCGGCACCCACCTTCTGCATGCGCAGCGGGAAGGCGACATTCTCGACGACGCTGAGGAACGGAAACAGCGCGAGGCTCTGCCACACCATCGGCGTGTTGCGCTGGAAGGCCGGAACGCCGCGCATGCTGTCGCCGCCGATGCGGATGTCGCCGCCGGTCGGCTCGTCCAGCCCGGCGATGAGCCGCAGCATCGTCGACTTGCCGCAGCCGGAGGGGCCCATGATGGCGATGAACTCGCCGGCCTCGATCGCGAGATCGATCGACTTCACGGCGTGGTGGTCGGGATAGCGCTTGTCCAGCTTGTCCAGCACGATGAAGGGCGTCGGCATGTCACTCTCCGGGATCGGGGTTGGGGCGACGTCCGGCGCGCACGCCGGTGAAGCGCTGGGCGAGGAGCACCAGCGCCACGCTGATGACCAGCACCACCGCGCCGATGGCATTGATCTTCGGATTCACCTGCCCCTGCAGCAGGTTGAGGATGCGCACCGGCAGCGTCTCATGCACGCCGCCGACAAACCAGGCGATCAGGAACTCGTCGAACGACACCGCCGCCGACAGGAAGAAGGAGGCGATCAGCGCCGGCCGGCAGAAGGGAAGGACCACATGGATGAGCGCGGACAGGGGCGAGGCCCCGAGATTCCACGCGGCGGGTTCGAGATCGCGGCTGAGATCGTTCAGCCGCAGCCGGATGATCGCCATAGCGAAGGAGGTGGCAATGGCGACATGGCAGGCCATCACCGTCTCCAGCCGGCCGAACAGGCCGATGCGGGAGAGGAAAGCGAGCATCGCCATGCCCAGGATGGTGGCCGGCACGGCGGGCGGCACCGCCACCAGCAGGATGAAGGGCAGCTTGAGACGGAAGCGGTAGCGGAAGTCGAGATAGGCCGCGGCGAAGCCGAGCGCGGTGGCCAGAACCGCCGTACCCAGCCCAACCAGCACGCTGTTGAGAAAGGCATCCCGGATCATCGGGTCGGCGAGGATGGCGCGGTGCCATTCGAGACTGAAGCCGCCCCAGGGGATGGTGGGAAAGCGGTTGGCATCGAAGGAGAACACCACGATCACCAGCATGGGCGTGGCGAGGAAGACAAAGAGCGCGCCGAGCAGGCCATATTGGGCGAGGCGCGACAGGCGGGTGGCGAGCGTGCGGTTCATCGCGCGGCCTCCTTGCGCGCCGCGCGACCGCGCGCGAGCCATTGGCCAAGGCCCAGCACGAGCGCCAGCATGACCAGCATTGAGACGCCGATCACCGAGGCGCGCGGCCATTGCGAACCGGATTTCACCGTGTCGACGATGAGAATGGAGAGCGTCGGCGGCTTGGAGCCGGTCATGAAGAGCGGGCTGATATAATCGCCAAAGGCCAGCAGGAAGCTCGTCGTCGCCGTCAAGGCGATGGCCGGCCGCAGCGAGGGGAGGATGACATGCGCGATCACCCGCGCGCGCCGGCAGCCGAGATTTTCCGCCGCCTCGATGAGCGTGCGGTCGATGCCCGCCATGGCGAAAACCAGGATCAGCATCGCGATCGGCAGGGTGAGGGTGAGGAGCCCGACCTGCAGCGAGACGGCGCCCCCCAGCAGCGGCAGCGGGCCGATGCCGACGGCGCCCGCCAGCGCGTTGATGATGCCCTCCGGGCTCAGCACGATCTGCCACGCATAGATGCGCAGCATGTAGCTTGAGAACACCGGCACTATGAGGAAGGCGACGGCGAGGTCCCGCGCCCGGGCGTTCAGGCGGAAGGCGATGGTGTAGGCGGCGGGAAAGGCGATGAGCAGCGCCAGCACGGTCGTCGTGCCGGCCACCGCGATCGTATGCACCAGCGCGCGCTGGAACGTGGTGGAGAACAGGATGCGGGTCCAGTTGTCCAGCACGAAGGCCGGCTCCAGCCGGAACGCCTTCACCTGCCAGAAGGTCACGATGACAAGGAAGACCAGCGGCGCCGCGAAGAACACCGCCTGCCACAGCAGCACGGGCAGGCCGAGGACGGCCGGCAGCACCTTGGGCGAACCCGCCAGGCGCGGTCCCGGCATCCGGAACCAGCGCCATCGGGCGCTGGCACGCGTCGTCACAGAGGCAGCCGTCATGGCGTGGCTCCTTGGCTGGCGAGGGATCAGAGGCTCTTGAACTCGCTCCAGGCGTCGTTCCAGTCGGCGATGTCCTGCTGCTTGGGCAGCTGGCGGAACTGGATCTTCTTCGCCTTGTACTCGTCCATCACATTCGGGCCGGTCAGCGTCATACGCAGGATCTCGGCTTCCTTGGGCGTGGTCTCATTCAACAGCTTCCAGCCGGGAATCGAGGGTATCGACTTCTTGTTGTCGACCTTCGTGGCCATCTTCACCTGCCCTTCGGGCGAGGTGGTGTACTGGATGAACTTGCGGGCGAGGTCGCGCTTGGGGGTGCCCTTCACGATGGACAGCGACTCCGTCCATTGCAGGCCGCCTTCCTCGGGAATGATCGTATCCACCGGCACGCCGTTCATGCGCAGGCCGAGCGTGATCCACTCGCCGATGCCGGGCACCAGCTGCGCGCGGCCATTGGTGAGCGAGGAGAAGATGTCGGCAATGGTGTAGAAACCCGAGGCCTGCGGCTTCAGCGAGAACAGCTTCTCCTTCACCGCCGCGAAATGCGCGTCATCGATATCGAAGGGCGGGCGGTTGCCGTTGGACAGGCTGATCGAGCCCATGGACGGCAGGTACCAGTCGAAGAAGCCGACCTTGCCCTTGGCCTTGTCGCTCCACATCGCGGCATAGGAGGCGACCTCCTTCGGCGTGAATTCCTTGGTGTTGTAGGACAGGCCGAGATAGCCGAAATCCGTCATCACCCCGTAGAGCTTGCCGTCGAACCAGTGCAGCGGGAATTTCTGGAATTCCGGCCAGTAGTCCTTCAGCGGGTAGTCGGCCGGATCGAGCTCCTCGATGAAATCGGCCTCGTGCAGCAGGTGCATGTATTCGGCATCGGCCATCACCACGTCGAAGGAGCCGGGCGGCGACTGGTTGATGACCGCCAGCATCTGGTCGCCGCCGACATATTCCTTGATGCGGATCTTGACGCCATTCTCCTTCTCGAACTGCTCGACCAGATAAGGGTCGGCATTGCCGGGCCAGGAGAGATAGTTCAGCACCTTGGGATCCTCCGCCTGCGCGGTGGACCAACGGGACGTGGCGGCGAGGGCACCGGCAGCAATGCCGGCCTTCAGGAAGGAGCGGCGACTGACGTCGCCCGCGAAATCGGAAGTGCGCATCGAGGTCTGTTCCTGCATCTGGGCTATTATCGTATGCATCAAGTGCATGCGATATCAGAAGCAAGGCGCATGCCAAAAATTCCTATTGCTACTTTTTCTGTTTTATCAATGACTTGGCAAAAAGTGAAGTGAAAGGGCTCAACAGGCGGCTGCTGACACCCGAAGCTCTCTGATTATTTTGCGTGCACCAAGTGCGTGCACTTTTGAGCAGAGATGCAGGCGAAGCTCCGTCTCGGGCTGCCGCGTTGGATGCAGGGACGGTTCGCCATTACTGCCGGCGACGGAGTGCTGAAGGACGAGCCATCCGGAGCGCTTGGCCTGCTCGTCAACTCCATATGTGCCGACTGGGCGGAAAGACCTGTGGATGGCGCACGCAATGCCGGCCGCAGCACTTCTATCGCATGGCTGAAATCATACGAGAAGAATACATCACATATACCGATTAAATCACCATTCCTTGCGAAAAACCTGTGCTTCGCGATGATTTAATTGCCGGTTTTTGAATTCTTTACAAGAAAACATGGCCTATTTTCACCGGAAGCGACGCACCACAACGCTAGAGTGATTCAATACAGCCGGCGTCCACCCTTTACCGCCGTGGGAAATTTTATGGGCACGCGCTCTCACCTTGAGACGAGCTTGCAGACGCGAGCGCTGCATAACGGATGAGCACACTGCGACGGTATTATGAACTTGGATGGCAGCCCGCGAATCAACGAAGCTCTGACCATGAAACCGCTTCAGATCGTTAGAAAAAGACTTGTCAGGCACGGCGATGCCTGGCGTGTCGCGCCGGATGATGGTCCGCCGGCAACGAGCGTATGGGCGGGAACGTTCGTCTACATTCCGGGCCCGCTTCGGGAAACGCGCGCCCGGATCGACGCCGTGCGCACCTTTGGCACCGCGGCCCTGTATCCTGCGGAGGGCGGCGCGTGGGTGCAGGCACAGATGCCCGACCTGGAACGCATCGTCCGCGCCATCACGGCCGCCTGACGCCTCCACCAGCTTCGATCGACGACCTGCCCTCGCACCCTGCCCTCACGATCCTCCCTCGCGCCCAAAGATTGCGGATTCAGCGCGCGGCCGATGCCGCATCCCGCTGCGGAAGATCGCGCATCCGAAACTTCCAGTTCTTCAAGGGACCAACATGCTCGGGCGTTCTTGAGCGAAGTGGGTTCCGGTTCGCGTGAAGAAGACGCGTCAAACCAAGAACCTGGAGCATTTCCGGTGAACCGGATTTCACCGGAAATGCTCTAGGGAAGGCTCGACGTCATCCGCCCCTGCCCGGTTTTTCCGTGGCATCGGATGCATCTTGCCGCCATGCGACAGACCATCCGGGCCGATCGCGCAAACCTTTGCCGGATATGTTTTTCCGCCAATGAGCCGACGCGAGCCATTGCGGGCGCCGTGATCGTTGAGACCCGTTCCAGCCGGTGCGAACGGCACGCGCAACTATTTTTGGATTCTTTCGCTGCCTGAGCAAATCTGCTCAGAACTCATCCCGCAAAGTCCATAGCATCTCATCTACGGGATGCACTTTATTCCCTTGAGCGTTGGCTCCATGTCCACCGTAACCCCTCAGGTTCCGATCGAGAACCCGTGTCCTTCACGCGGTGCGACAGCTTTGACCGAAGCTTTCCGACAACCATATCATGAAAGGTACGTCGATATGAGCGACGAATTCTTCAGAGCATCCGGAATCGATACGAACGCGGGCGCGAATAACGTGTTCGTCTGGTGTCGCCTCAACGGCCAGGATAGCCACGTCCTCGTGGGCTCCGGCCATGTCGTCCCCGCGGGCAGCGTTTTCCCGCCGGGCATCAAGGCGGGACAGTTTTCCGTGGTCTTTCCGCTGCCGTTCGACAGTTCCAGCGAGACCATCATCGTCACCGACGACAAGGACGGCAAGAACCGCCTGCCGGGGGTGAGCATCATGCCCTGCGTCATCCGCGCCGGCGCCGGGCGGGCCATGACCGCCGCACCCGCCGTCCTGTCGGTGCCAGCGCCCCGCAACAACAGCCACCGACCGAACTAAGCAGACACGTCAAGGACCGGACAGGGCGAAACGTCCATAACAGGAGAAGAAACCATGAGCCAATTAGCAACAGTCATAGGTCGAGACATCGCCGGAACGACGATGTTCATCTACTATAACGACGGCGTCAACTTCACGCTTCTGGCCAGCGCCTCCAATACCACGGCCGCGAATGACGCCCAGGATGGCGGCAATGTCGGCCTGGCCTCCTACGCCGCGCTGGTCTACCTGCCGGACGGCTACGACATCGGCAATGTCGTTGTCTACAATCAGGCGGGCACCATTCAGACACCGGGCACCAACCCGCCCGCCAGCGGCTCGTTCACCATCGCCGCCGTCACGCCCATCGGGGCGACCGGAGCGACAGGGGCGACCGGCGAAACGGGTGCGACGGGAACCACCGGCGCAACGGGTGAAACCGGTGCCACGGGCGCAACGGGAGCAACGGGTGCCACCGGTGCCACGGGCGAAACCGGGCAGAATGGCGCGACAGGCGCGACCGGTGCCAGCGGAGCCACCGGGCAGGATGGCGCCACAGGCGCGACTGGTGCCAGCGGAGCGACCGGACAGGATGGCGCGACCGGCGCCAGCGGAGCCACAGGTCAGGCCGGCGCGACAGGCGCAACGGGCGCCAGTGGAGCGACGGGTCAGGACGGCGCCACCGGCGCCAGCGGCGCGACCGGCGCCACCGGCGCTTCGGGCCAGGACGGTGCTACGGGGGCGACAGGTGCCGCCGGCGCAACGGGCGCCAGCGGAGCGACCGGGCAGGACGGCGCCACGGGTGCCAGCGGCGCGACAGGCGCCACCGGCGCTTCGGGCCAGGACGGTGCCACGGGGGCGACAGGTGCCGCCGGCGCAACGGGCGCCAGCGGAGCGACCGGTCAGGACGGCGCCACGGGTGCCAGCGGCGCCACCGGCGCGACCGGCGCGACGGGTGAGACCGGTGCCACGGGCGCTACCGGCGCAACGGGCGAAACCGGTGCCACGGGCGCTACCGGCGCAACGGGCGAAACCGGTGCCACGGGCGCTACCGGCGCAACGGGCGCTTCCGGCGCGACGGGCGCTACCGGCGCAACGGGCGAAACCGGCGCAACGGGCGCTACCGGCGCGACGGGTGAGACCGGTGCCACGGGCGCTACCGGCGCAACGGGCGCTACCGGCGCAACGGGCGAAGGTTCGACCGGCGCAACCGGGCCGACAGGACCGACCGGACCGACAGGCGCAACTGGGCCGACCGGTCCCTCGGGCGCGGGGAGCAGCCCGGGTCACGGGCATGGCAACCACCACGCCCCGTCAGGCTGGAACCGCCATGTCTGCCAGAACGACCGCATGACCTTCCGATCCGGCTCGTCCAACAATGACCATGGGCGCACGGGGTCGAGGGGCGGCAGCGGCGGCCATGAAGGGGGCGACGGCTCGTACCGCAACGTCCTCAAGACGTTGGGCTCAAGCTTGACAGCCCACGATATTGGCGGGCGTGGCCTGGCCTCGCTGGGTGCGGCCAACAACAACCATCGCCCGTCTGGCGCTGGCGCTCCGGTCAACACGGGGAACAACTCGGGCTCGATCGCTCCGAGCTTCGAGAACCACGGGCACATGATGAATCTCCCCAAGCATTGGTGAGCTTCTGAACAGGTGGAGACCGGCCGAGAGGTCGGTCTCCACCGACGTCTATTTCATGAACGCGTGTCCGCCTTTCGCGAGCGCTGGCCCGCCCATCGAGGATCCGACACATGGAACATCGCTGGGGCATTTTCATCGCCGGCTTCTTCTCTTCGGCGCTCAATGTCTTCTTCCCCGCCGTGCTGGTCGTCTTCTTCCTGATGTCCGAACTGGGAATCGCCCGGGAGGGAATGGGGCCACTGGTCGCGCTGGCCTGCGCGCTGGCGGCGGCCCTCAGCCTGCAAGGGCTGCTGGAGCGAGGCGGCAGGATCTTCGCAAGGGCACCCCGGGCCCGCGGGCGGGCAGCGCCGCGACAGGCCCCGTCCACGCCGCGCTCGCCGGCCGCAGCCGTCGCCCGCGTCCCCGGTGGGGGCAGCGCGCCGGCCGTTCCCGATGAGGTGGATTGGCAGGCCGAAATCGACGCCTGCGCCGCCTCGATGAATGCCCACACCATCGTACAGGCCGGCGGCCAGCTTCCGGCCCGGCTCGCCGCCGCGACGGCGGTCGCCCGCTATCACGGTGTCGATCCCGATCCGCGCGAGGCCAGGGCCGATACGGCGGGAGCGGCGCCCACCGGCGGCCTGCTGGTGGAATGGTTCCGCCGCTCCGGCCTGTGGGCGAAGAGCGTGAAGCTCAGCTTTCGCCAATTGATGAAGATCGACAGCCCGGCGCCGATCCTGCTGCTGCTCACCAATGGTGACGCCGCGCTGGTGGTCGGCCGTGATCGTGAGCACGGCGTGCTGCTGGTGCGCGATCCGCTCGCGCCGACCCACGAGCCGCCGATGGCGGTGACGGAACTGCGCCTGAAGCAGGTGTGGGATGGCGAGACCGTGCTGGTGCGCGCCTCGCGCGCGGGCAACACGGACGAGGAGCCGTTCGATCTCGGCCTGCTGACCCGGCTGGTCTGGGGCGAGAAATCGATCCTGCGCGACGTCGCGATCGGTTCGATCACCATCACCATCCTGAGCGTGCTTCCCGTGCTCATGATCATGACGACGCTCAATACCGTCGTCATCTACAAGAGCTTCAACACGCTAACGCTGATCGTGGTCGTGCTGGTCATCGCGCTCATCTTCGAGATGCTGATCACCTGGTCGCGGCGCATGCTGCTGGTGGTCCTCGCCTGCCGCCTGGATACACGGCTGAACCTCGCCATCTTCGACCGGCTGATGACGCTGCCGATCGATTTCTTCGAGCGCAACCAGGCCGGCGAACTCTCCTACAAGATCGCCCAGTTCTACCGCGTCCGCGATTTCCTCACCGGCCGGCTGATGACCACGTTCATCGACGTCGCCATGGTCGCATTGCTGCTACCGGTGCTGTTCTACATGGAGGCGACGCTTGCGTGGACGGTGCTGGTCGCCGCGGGCTGCATCACGCTGGTCATCGCCGCCTTCCTCCGGCCGCTGGCGCGCATGACGGCGAAGCTGGTTCAGGCGGAATCCAACAAGGGTTCGACGCTGGTCGAGAGCATCTACGGCATTCGCACCATCAAGTCGCTCGGGCTGGAGCCCACCCGCGCGGCGGAATGGGACCAGCGCGTGGCGGAGCTGGGCGAGCTCAACCTGCAGATGGGCAAGCTGAGCAACTGGCCGATGGTGCTGGTGATGCCCTTCGAGAAATATACCGTGGCCGGGGTTCTGGCGCTCGGCGCCTTCATCGCGCTCAACTCCGACAACCCGCTCTCCCTCGGCGGCCTGATCGGCTTCATGATGCTGGGCGGGCGCGTCGCCGGCCCGCTGGTCAGCCTCGCCCGGCTGCTGCAGGACGTGCAGGAGGCGCGTCAGGCGCTCTCGCAGGTCGGGTGGGTGCTCAACCGGCCAACGGAGAAACGGGCGCTCACAAACGGGCTGCGGCCGCGCTTCTACGGCGCCATCAGCTTCGAGGACGTGACCTTCACCTATGAGGGCACCAAGCAACCGGCGCTCGACAAGGTCAGCTTCGCCATTGAGCCGGGCTCGATGCTCGGGCTGGTCGGCCGCTCCGGTTCGGGCAAGTCGACCATCACGCGGCTGCTGATGGGCATCAACCGCGACTATTCGGGCTCGGTGAAGATCGACGGCACGGATCTGCGCGAGATCAACCTGCGTTATCTGCGCCAGAGCTTCGGCGTCGTCTTGCAGGACAATTTCCTGTTCCGCGGCACGGTGAAGGACAACATTCTCGCCGGCCGTCCCGGACTGACCTTCGAGGACGTGGTGCGCGCGGCGCGGCTGGCGGGCGCCGAGGAGTTCATCGAGCGGCTGCCGCAGGGCTATGAGACTCTCATCCAGGAGGGCTCGCCCAACCTCTCCGGCGGTCAGCGCCAGCGGCTCGCCATCGCCCGTGCGCTGATCGTCGATCCCCGATTGCTGATCCTCGACGAAGCCACCTCTTCGCTCGATCCCGAGAGCGAGGCGCTGATCAACGCCAATCTCCAGCGCATGGCGGCCGGGCGCACGATGGTGATCGTCTCGCATCGCCTCTCGTCGCTGGTCGATTGCGACCAGACCCTCGTGCTCGACCGCGGCAAGGTGCTGGACATCGGCCCGCACCGCGAACTGGTCGAGCGCTGCGCCGTCTATCGCCATCTCTGGATGCAGCAGAACCGTCATATGGACCCGCAAGGAAAAGCTCATGTTGCGCCTGCTCCGAAGCTCAGCCAAAGGGGCTGATGACGAGGCGGCGGGCGGCAACGCCCTGCCGCTGGCCGTGCTCGAATTCGGCAGCCCGTCGGCCGCGATCATCGCGACCCGCGTGCCGACGATGTCGCGGGCGATCAACCTGTTCGTCTTCCTGCTCGTCGTCTCCATGCTGGCGGCCAGCGGGCTGATCCACATCGACAAGGTTGTCTCCGCCACCGGCAAGCTGGTTTCCGACGCGCCGAACATTCTCCTGCAGTCCTTCGACCAGACCATCGTCGAGAGCATCGATACGCGGAAGGGCGACATCGTCCGCAAGGGCCAGGTGCTCGCCCGCCTCAACCCGACCTTCAGCTCCGCCGACCTGATCGCCATGAAGGACCAGGTCGATCTGCTGAGCGCCAAGTCGGCGCGGCTGCTGGCGGAGGGTGCCGGGACCGTCTATCTCGCGGACGCGGCCAACACGCATGCCGCCTTGCAGGCCTCGATCTTCCAGCAGCGCTCCAGCGAACACAGTTTCGCGCTGCTGAATTTCGACCAGAAGATCAACCAGCTGAAGACGCAGATCGCCGGCAACGATGCGCAGGCGTCCTATTATGTCGAGCGTCTCGAACTGGCCTCCAAGGTCGAGACCATGCGCCAGAAGCTGCAGGACGTGCAGGCCGGCAGCCTGCTCAATACGCTGCTGGCCAAGGACGCCCGGCTGACCATGGCGGCCTCGCTTTCCCAGGCGCAGTCGGAAGGGGCCGAGGCGGGTCGCAAGGCCGCCGCGCTGGAGGCCGAGCGAGAGACCTTCGTCCAGCGCCGCAACAGCGAAACTTCCCAGGAACTGGCCGATACCCGCCGCCGTCTCGTGCAGGCGCAGCAGGATTTGACCAAGGCCGACCTGCACAACGAGCTGGTCGTGCTGACCGCGCCGCGCGACGCGGTGGTGCTCTCGGTCGCCAAGATCTCGGTCGGCTCGGTCGTCACCAGCGCCGAACCGCTGATCTACCTCGTGCCGCTCGACGCGCCGCTCTCGGTCGAGGCGGATATTTCCGGCATGGATAGCGGCTATGTCCGCCCGGGCGACGAGGTCACGATCAAGTTCGATACCCTGCCCTACCTGCAATATGGCAGCGCCCGCGGCTCCGTGCGCAGTATCAGCGCGGACAGCTTCAGCCCGGAGACGACCATTCAGGAAGGCGGCTCGGCCATGCCGAACCGGCCGCGCTCGCTCTACTACAAGGGCGACATCGTGCTCGACGAGATGATGATGCACGACACCCCGCCGGGCTTTCGGCTGGTGCCGGGCATGCCGGTCGTCGCCGACGTCAAGGTCGGCACCCGTTCCATCCTTTCCTACTTCATCACCAAGATCCTTCCCGTCGCCTATAGCAGCATGCAGGAGCCCTGAGCCGTGGCCCACATGACCCTGCCGGGCTTCCTCGCCATGCGGCTGGACCGCCTGGCCTCGAGCTCTCCCACGCGGGCGCGCCAGCGCGCCGAACGCCTGTTCGCCCGGGCGCCGGAGCGCTCGCTCGCCCTGTTCGCGGCGGCGGCCGAGGCGGGCGATGCCGAGGCGTCTTTCAGGGTCGGCGAATGCCTGCTGGAGGGAACGGGCACGGCCAGCCACCCCTCGGAAGCGGCGCGCTGGTATCACCGGGCTGCCATGGCCGGCCATGTGCGCGCGCAATGCCGGCTGGCCCAGCTCCACCTGTTCGGGTTGCCGCAGCAGGAGGTGGGGCCGCGCACCGGCCTGTTCGAGCCGGTCGTCACCGACCGCGCAGATTTTCGCGCGGCCGCCGTCTGGGCGCGCCGAGCGGCCGACGCGGGCGCGGCCGACGCCCAGGCCATGCTGGCCTATATCTTCACCGCCGGGCCGGACGACATGCGCCATCCCGAGGCGGCGTTCGAGTGGTATCGCAAATCCGCCGAGCAGGGCTGCCCGCAGGGCCAGCTCGGCTATGCCACCGCGCTGATGGCGAGCGCCAAGACGCCCGAGGAAGTCGCCGCCGCGCGCTGGCACATTGTCCATGCCGCCAAGGCCGGCCTGCCGACGGCGCATTTCCTGCTCGGCCTTGGCGCCGAGCACGCGATCGGCGTGACGCGGGACGAAGCCGAGGCGCGCCGGCACTACGCCGTCGCGGCCAAGGCGGGCATGGCCAAGGCGCAGGCCCGCCTGGGCCTGCTGCTCTTGGAGGGACGTGGCGGTCCGGTCGACCTGCTGGACGGCGAAAGCTGGCTGCGGCGCGCGGCCCTTGGCGGCGATGCCGACGCCGCCGCCCGGCTCGGCGACATCTATGCCCAGGGCGGCGAGTTGCCGCCCAACTTCGCCGAGGCCGCCCATTGGTTTCGATCGGCGGCGGAGGGAGGACACAGCGCGGCAGCGCGCTCGCTCGGCATGCTCTATCTCACGGGTGCCGGCGTGATCCGCGACTCGGACGAGGCGGCCATCTGGTTCCAGCAGGCCGCCCGCGCCGGCGATGCCCCGGCACAGGCGGATCTCGCGGCGCTGTGGCAGGCGGGTTCGGCCGTGCGGCTCACGCAGGATCCCCCGCCGGTGCATGTGTGGTTCGAGCATGCGGCCGCGCAGGGCGACCTCGCCGGCGCGTTCAACTACGCCGTCTGCCTGGCCGAGGGCATCGGCGTGCCGCGCGATGACGAGAGGGCCGCCTTCTGGCTCCGGCGAGCGGCCGAGGATGTGGTGGACGCGCAATACTGGTACGGCCGCTTGCTCGCGGAAGGGCGCGGCGTGGCACGGGATGAGGCCGAAGCCGTGCTCTGGTTCTCCCGTGCCGCTGCGGCGGGGCTGACCGATGCGCAGGTCGCGCTGGCCGAGATGCAGGTCGAGGGGCGCGGCATCGCGCGCGATCATCCCGCCGCGAAGGCCCTGTTCCTGCGCGCAGCCTCGGCGGGGCATGCCGGCGCCATGTTCGCTCTTGGCGCGCTGCAGGGCGGCGGACACGACATCGAACCCGACCCGCAGGAAGCCCGGCGCTGGTTCGCGCTCGCCGCCGAGGCCGGCCACCCGATGGCCGCCCTCATGCTGGCGCGCTACGCCGCACGCGGCATTGGCGGCCCCTGCGACAGCGAGGCCGGTACCTACTGGTACGCGCAGGCCGGCGCGCGCGGCCTGGCCGGAGATGCCGACGAATGGGCAGCGCTGGAACCTGAGCCGACACTGGCCCGGCATTTGGAACCGCTGGGGGAGCCGGCCGCCCTGCCGGCCGACGCGGTGGAGCGCTGACCCATGCCGCGCGCCACCCGCCCCGTCAGCCTTGCCGCCCCTGTCAACCTCGCCGCCCCCGGCCCGGTACAGTCGCCCCTGCGGCCCCTGAAGGCGAGGATGACGCCTTCCGCGCGTTCGCCCGGCGCCAGTCTTTCATCCAGCGGCGAGAAGCTGCCGGATCCGGCGCGGCAATCGGCCGGGTGCGCTCACCTGCGCGCAACTCTCCTCCCAGCGGTGGAGATAGTCCGGCAGCGCAATGCCGCTCCGTTCCGGCCAGCGGTTGAGCGCGCCCAGATCGGCGATGGCTGCCGGATCCTCCTCCAGCACGCCGAACAGGGTCGAGACCGCACCCTTGGCATCGACGAGACCGCCATGCGCCTCGAAGAATACCGCGTGCGCCTCGAACCACGAACCAAAGCCTGCCGCCATGCCCTGTTCCCGCGCGGTGGCGCGATAGCCGGCGAGCAGGGTGTCCCGGTAGCTTCGGATGAAATCGGCATAGGCGCCATCACCGGGAAACGGAGGCTCTTGGGCCCATCCATCCGCGAGGCGCCCGAGCCCATGCAGGGAGAAGGCTTCCACCAGCGCCTCCTCCACCCATTGGCAGGGCGTGCGCGGCGCGGCATCCGGCTTCCAGCTGTTGCACAGGACATGACCCAGTTCATGGCCGAACTGATAGGCGAGATTGCACCAGTCGCGCGGGCCGACGATCACCGTGACCCAGGCCGTGGCCGGATCCTCCGAATGCAGCCAGACCGAGGGGTAGCCGCCCGGCTTGTCGTCGACGCGCAGTTTTTCGGGCTGCTGGTCGGAGACGAGCGCCACCCCCGCCAGACAGGCGAGGCGCATGCGGCCAATCACGGCGGCGGCATCCGCCTTCGCCGAGCCGCCCCAGTCGCCACCCAGTTGCAGCGGAGCGGTGAGCAGGGTGAAGCGGGCATCGGTTCGAGCCGCATCGGCGCGCGCCGGTACCCGGCGGAACGGCAGCAGCAGGCAGCCGCCAAACAGGGACAGGAGGCACCGTCGGCTCATCATCGCACGGCGACGGTCATGACCATCCCTTTCATCGGGACCGGGCGCATCGCCAGCCCCGCGCACGGAGGCACAATACGATGAACGCTTCAGGTCAGATGGTCTGTCTGAACATGATCGTCAAGAACGAGGCCGACGTCATTCGCCGCTGTCTCGACAGCGTTCGGCCGATCATCGACTACTGGGTGATCGTCGACACCGGCTCCACCGACGGCACGCAGGACATCATCCGCGAGCATCTGCGCGGCGTGCCGGGCGAATTGCACGAGCGCCCCTGGCGGGACTTCGCGCATAACCGCTCCGAGGCGCTGAAACTGGCGCGCGCCAGGGCGCACGGCCCGGGCGACTACACGCTGATCATCGATGCCGACGACGCGTTGCAGATCCGCGCGGGGGATGAGCTTCCCGCCCTCACCGCCGATTCCTACATGGTGACGATTCACGACACATCCCTCGTGTACCAGCGCCCGCAACTGGTGCGCAGCGCGCTGGCGTGGCGCTATGAGGGCGTGCTGCACGAATATCTCACCTGCGAGGGCGCCGCGCCGCACGGGCAGATCCCCGCCATCAGCATGCGGCGCAACCATGACGGGGCGCGACGCAAGGACCCGACCACCTATCGCCGCGACGCGGACATGCTGGAGGCTGCGCTGCGGACCGAGAAAAACCCGTTCCTCATCGCCCGCTACCGCTTCTATCTCGCGCAAAGCTATCGCGACTGCCGGAACTGGGAGAAGGCGCTGGACAACTATCTGCTGCGGGCCGATCTCGGCTTCTGGCAGGAGGAAGTTTTCATCAGCCTCTATTGCGCGGCGCAAATGATGGAAACACTCGGCCACCCCGAGCGGCAGGTGATCGACGCCTGCCTGCGCGCCAGCGACGCCCTGTCCACGCGCGCCGAGGCGCTGCATCGCGCGAGCCGCCTCTGCCGGCAGAAGGGGCTCTATGAGGAAGGCTACGCGATCGCCCAGCGCGGGCTTGCCATTCCGCAGCCCAACGGCGCCCTGTTCGTCGAGCCATGGATCTACCAGACCGGCCTGCTCGATGAACTCTCACTCAATGCCTATGGGTGCGGCCGCCGGCGGGACTGCCTCGACGCGACGCTGAAGCTCCTGGCCACCGGCGACCTGCCGCCCGCCGATGTGGCGCGGGTGCTCGCCAATGCCCGGCTTGCCGCCGAAGGGCTGCCGCGGGATCTCGCCCCGGCGGCGCCGGGTGCGCTGGGCCTTGCCGCGCGGCACGCCCTCACGCCCCCGCGCGCGCTCCACTCTCGCCTCAAGGGCGCACCGCGCGTCTTCGTCACCCTCCTCGCCAGCCAGCAGGAAGCCCTGGTGCCGCTGTTTCTGGAACGCCTTGAGGCACTCGACTATCCAAAATCCGCCATCACCCTGTCGATCCGCACGCCCGACAGCACGGACGGCACCGCGGCGCGGCTGCGGGCGTGGATCGCGCTCAAGGGCGCTCTCTATGCCGGGGTGGAATTCGAAGCCGAAGACGCGTGCGCGCCGCCCGACGCCTCCATGGCCCCGCGGCGCGACGGCTCCCGCCCCCCCCGCCTCGGGCGTCTGCGCGACGCCGGACTGCGACGAGCCGTGGAGGCCGGCTGCGATTTCTGCTTCGTCACAGAAATCGGCCACGTCCTGCGGCCGGGCACGCTGCGCGAGTTGGTGGCGCTGGATCTGCCGATCGTCGCGCCGCTGCTGCGGGCGATCGAGCCGGCCGATCCCTATTCCAATTACCATTCAGACATTGATGCGAACGGCTACTACAAGGAATGCGGCCAGTATCCGCTCATTCTCAATCGCGCCATCTGCGGCGTTCTGGAGCAGCCGGTCGTCAATGGCAGCTATCTCATCCGCGCCGACATGCTGGACAATCTGTCGTATCAGGACACGACGCTTCGCGATGACTACGTGGTCTTTTCCGAAAGCGCCCGCAGGCAGGGGATAGGGCAATATCTCGATAATCGGCAGATTTATGGATACATAATCGGGCGCGACAGCCAGACATCAAAGCTCTCCGGCGAGATGGCTCGTGCGAGAGACCTTATGAAGGATGATCCCGGCATCACGGACGCCGGGCAACACACGATGGCGTCCATCGAGGGGGAAGGGCGGCGGCACGCATCCGCCATGCTGGAGAGAGCCGGATAGCCGCATCCCGCAGCCGAAATCGCACGGCGCGGCGCGGCCGCGTCACTCCTCGGAGAGTTCCTCCTTGAAGGAATGGTCGCGTATGCGCGGCTGGTCCAGCAGGACGACATTCAGCAAGGAACTATGAACTTCGATGCGTCCATTATAGTCGATGAACCCAAGGCGGCGAAATTTGTTCATGAAGAAGCTTACGCGAGACCGCGTTGTTCCGATCATCTCCGCCAGAGTTTCATGGCTGATCTTCATGATGATCGGCTCCGGCTTTCCTTCTTTGCCAAAATTGGCCAGAAGAAGCAGAAGCCGCGCCAGTCTCTTTTCGCTTGAATTGAACAATTGATCGACGAGATCTTCCTCCACGCGGATATTGCGTGACAGGAGATGCGCGATGAACAGATCCGAGAATTCCGGCTCATCATGCAGGACACCGAGGATGGTGGCCTTCTCCAGTCGTGAAATCACCGAGTCCGCCATCGCCGTGACGGTCGCCATGCGCAGGACCTGCCCGGCAAGGCAACCCTCGCCGAAAAAGTCGCCCACCCCGAGAATGGCGACAATGGCCTCCCGCCCGTGCTCCGATACGACGGCAATCTTCGCCTTGCCGCTCTGTATGTAAAAGACAGCGTCCGCCGGCCCTCCCTGAGAGAATATAATGTCCGACTTTTTGTAAGTGATTATGCTGCGCCCGTCGCCAACTTTGGCGAGGAACGCTTTCGGATCGAATGAACGGGATAGACCTCGTGGCATGAAATATCGCTCACCTTTCCCCCACATGGAATTATTTTATTTTTTGAGCGATCGTATTTGATGAACATTCATTCATCTTACAGATATAAGAACGCTAAATGTCGACACGCATCGACAATTGCCTAAAACTACCTTGAATTACGATTTCAAGCAATGTTCATTTACAGTCAGTATGGTCTCTTCTTACCATTCAACGGTACATCTATCCCCGATACGTCACGAAACAGCGCGAATGCGCGGGCGAACCCCGCCTTGGCAGGGCGCAGGCACTCGGGCGAAGGGCCGCGGCCGCCGTCTCCAGGTCGCGCGGAAGCGACGCCGCGACACCGCGCGAGCGTCCTCGCCGGGCCGGTCAGGCATGATGATCGCGATCACGCGCGCGGCAGATAGGCCTCGACCAGCTCGGTCCAGAAGGCGGCGCCGATCGGCAGCAGGTCGTCGTTGAAATTGTAGCCGGGGTGGTGGAGCGGACGATCCGCCTCCGACGCGCGCGCGCCGAGGAAGAAATAGCTGCCCGGCCGCTCCCGCAGCATATAGGCGAAATCCTCGCTGCCCATGCTGGGGCGGGCCATGTCCCTCACCTGCCCGGCCCCGGCGAAGCGGATGGCGAGGTCGCGCACGAAATCGGTCTCGGCCTTGTGGTTGATGGTGGCGTCGTAGCTGCGCTGGTAGTCGACGCTCGCGCTCAGGCCGTAGCTCGCCGCCTGGCCTTGCGCGACCAGCCGGATGCGCCGCTCCAGTTCGTCGCGCACGGCCGGATTGAAAGAGCGCACGCCGATCACCAGTTCGGCACGCTCAGGGATGACGTTGCTGGCCGCCCCCGCATGGAACGCGCCCACGGTGACGACGGTCGGGTCCATCGGGTGGATGTTGCGCGCGACGATGGTCTGCAGCGCCATGACGATGGACGCCCCGGCCACGATGGGGTCGGCGGTGGCCTGCGGCTCGGCACCATGGCCGCCGAGTCCGTTGACCCTGATGCGGCACTCATCCACCGCCGCCATGATCGGCCCCTCCCTGACCGCGAACTGGCCGAAGGGAAGGTCGGGGTCGTTGTGCAGCGCGAACACCGCGTCGCAGGGGAAACGCTCGAACAGCCCCTCCTCCACCATGATCTTCGCGCCGCCGAAATTCTCTTCCGCCGGCTGGAAGATGAGATGGACGGTGCCGTCGAAATTGCCCCGCTCGGCGATCGCGCGGGCCGCGCCCAGCAGCATGGCGGTATGGCCGTCATGGCCGCAGGCATGCATCAGCCCCGGCGTCGTGCTGGCATAGGAGAGCCCCGTCTCCTCGAAGATCGGCAGCGCGTCGATATCGGCGCGGATACCCACCGAGCGCCCGCTCGTGCCGCTGGACAGCGTGGCGACGATTCCGGTCCGGGCGAGCCCGCGCGTCACCGCGTAGCCCAGCGCGGCAAGCTCGCGGGCGATGATCTCGGAAGTGCGCACTTCCTCAAGCCCGAGTTCGGGATGCGCATGCAGGTCTCGCCGCAGCGCGACGAGTTCCGGGAGCGCGTTGGTGAGCGTTGCGCGCACGTTCATGTCAGGCACTCCTGCATCTCAGACGCTTCGGGTCGGGATCTTGTTCTCGAAATAGCGGAAAGCCACCACCAGAAGAGCGGTGAGCAGCAGATAGATCAGCGCCAGCAGCAGCAGCGGCTCATAGGTGAGATAGGTCACCTGCCGGATCTTGGACACCACGGCATAGACGTCGATCACCGTGATGGTAGCCACCAGTGGCGTCGACTTAAGCTGCAGCACGGTTTCGCCATTGAGCGTCGGCAGCGCCCGGTGCACGGCGCGTGGCAGCCAGATGCGCCAGAACAGCTTCCAGCGGCTCATGCCGAAGGCGCGGGCGGCTTCCAGTTCACCCCGCGGCACGCCGGCGAACGCCCCGCGCATCACCTCGCCTTCATAGGCGGCGAAGGAGAAGGTCAGCGCGGCGACGCCATAGGGCCAGGCCTCGCGCAGATAGGGCCAGAGAAACGATTGCCGAATGGCCGGAAATTGCGGAAACAGCGAGCCGAGCCCGTAATAGAGCAGCCAGAGCTGCAGCAGCAGCGGCGTGCCGCGGATGATGGTGCAGAACCCCTGCGCCAGCGCTTTCAGCGGCCACGGCCCCGTTACCTGCACCAGCCCGATCGGCACCGCGAAGGCGAAGCCGAGGATCGAGGTCGAGGCCAGCATCAGCAGCGAAACGCCGACACCCCAGGCCAGCGCCCCGGCATATTGCGGCAGCCAGTCCCAGCGCAGGAACCAGATGGCGCAGAACACGAGCCCGCCCGCGATGGCCATCAGCACGATGCGGTGCGGCTTGAGAAAGCCTCGCGCGCTCGGCAGGTGGGTCAGCGCCATGGCATCGACGGTTGT
The DNA here is from genome assembly GCF_014195655.1 of Ancylobacter tetraedralis. Classification (GTDB taxonomy): domain Bacteria; phylum Pseudomonadota; class Alphaproteobacteria; order Rhizobiales; family Xanthobacteraceae; genus Ancylobacter; species Ancylobacter tetraedralis. The sequence continues at coordinate 371,394 of NZ_JACICD010000004.1, read as the reverse complement.
CTCCTCGGGCGGCAGCTCGACGAGCGAGGCGGCCTCGCGCGACCTCTCCTGCGCTCTCATGACGGCGCCGCCCATCCGCGCCGGGCGCGGGCCTCGATGAAGCGGATGATGAGATTGGAGACGAGCGTGAGGAGGAGGTAGAGCGCCCCGGCGGCGCAGAAGAACAGCATGTAGGCCTTGGTGGCCCCAGCGGCCTGCCGCGTCACCAGCGTCAGTTCGCTGAAGCCGACGACGGCCAGCAGCGCGGTATCCTTGGTGGAGATCAGCCACAGGTTGGAAAGGCCGGGAATGGCATGCGGCAGCATGGCCGGCAGCGTGACCCGCCGAAGCGTGAGCAGCGGCGACATGCCATAGGCGCGCGCCGCCTCGATCTGCCCGGCCGGTACGGCGAGGATCGCCCCGCGCAGCACCTCGGTCGCATAGGCGCCCTGCACGACGCCGATGACGAAGATGCCGGCCGCCAGCCCGCTGATGTTGACCGTGCCGTAGCCGAGCGCGGCGGCGGCGCGGTTCAGCACATCCGTGCCGGCATAGTAGAGCAGCAGGATCAGCACCAGCTCCGGCACGGCGCGCACCAGCGTCGTGTAGATCTCCATCAGGTCCTTCACGACAGGCCCGCCATAGAGCTTGCCGCAGGCGCCACCCGTGCCGAGCACAAGGCCGAGCGAATAGCCGCCAATGGCGATCTTGATCGAGTTGAACAGGCCGGCCAGCAGCACGCCGCCCCAGCCCGGCGGCTCCAGCGCCAGCAGGCCCCAGTTGATCACGTCTGCCGTCATGGCGTTCCCTCGCCCTGGAGGAAGGGGCCGGCGCGCGCGGCCGGCCCGCCCCGGGTGGATCAGCCGCCGTAGACGTCGAAGTCGAAATACTTCTTCGAGAAGGCGTCATAGGTGCCGTCGGCGCGGATCGCCTTGATCGCCGCGTTGACCTTGTCCTTCAGCTCGGTGTCGCCCTTACGCAGGCCCACGCCCACGCCCGCGCCGAGAACGGCCGGATCATCCTTCACGTTGCCCTTCAGCTCGCAGCACTGCTTGCCCTGGTCGGTCTTCAGGAAATCGGTGAGCGCGATGGCATCCGCCTGCACGGCGTCGAGACGGCCGGCGGCGAGGTCGTTATTGGCCTCGTCCTGCGTCTGGTATTCTTTCACCGTGGCACCGGCGGGCGCGAAATACTTGTTCGCATAATCCTGGTGGATGGTGGCGACCTGCACGCCGATGGTCTTGCCCTTCAGGCCCTCGGGCGTGGCGGTGAAGGTCTCGCTCTTGGGACCGATCACGCCGGTGGGGGTGTTGTAATACTTGTTGGAGAAATCGATCGTCTTCAGGCGCTCGGGCGTGATCGACATCGAGCCGACGATCATGTCGATCTTCTTGGTGGTGAGCGCCGGGATGATGCCGTCCCAGGCCACCGGGGTGATGACGCAGTCGAGCTTGGCCTGCTTGCAGATCGCCTGCGCGAACTCGATTTCCCAGCCCTCCCACTTGCCGGAGGCATCGGGCGAGGCGAAGGGCGGATAGGGCTCGGCGGCGACACCCACCTTGACCGGCTCGGCGGCGGCGGCGCAGACGCCGGCAAGGCCGAGGATGGCGGCGGCGACGATCGTCTTGACGGTGTGCTTCATCGTTTTCCCTCTGGTTCTTGAGCTTTTCAGTGAACGGAGCTGATGAACTTCTTCAGCCGCTCCGATCTGGGATCGCCGAAGATCTGCTCCGGCGGCCCCTGTTCCTCGATCACCCCCTGAGCGAGGAACACGATGTGGCTGGCGACGTTGCGGGCGAATTTCATCTCGTGCGTCACGAGGATCATCGTCCGCTTCTCCTTCGCGAGGTCGCCGATCACGCCGAGCACCTCGCCGACCAGTTCGGGGTCGAGTGCCGAGGTCGGCTCGTCGAACAGCATGGCGTGCGGCTGCACGGCGAGCGCCCGGGCGATCGCCGCCCGCTGCTGCTGGCCGCCCGAGAGGAAGGAGGGGTAGACGTCGCGCTTCTCGAACAGGCCGACACGCCGCAGCAGCGCCTCGCCCCGCTCCATGGCCTCGGCCCTGGGCACGCCGAGCACATGCACCGGCGCCTCGATGACGTTCTGGAGGATGGTCATGTGCTGCCAGAGGTTGAAGCTCTGGAACACCATGCCGAGCCGGGCCCGCAGCCGCTGCACCTGCCGGCGGTTGGACGGCGCGAGGCCGCCATGGCCGTCGCCCTTGAGGGCGATGGCCTCGCCTCGGATCGCCACCGAGCCGCTGCTCGGGGTTTCCAGCATGTTGATGCAGCGCAGGAATGTGGATTTGCCGGAGCCGGAGCCGCCGATGATGGCGATGACGTCGCCTTCATGGGCGGTGAGCGAGATCCCCTTGAGGACCTCCAGTGCGCCGAAACGCTTGCGAAGATCCCGGACGGCGATGGCCTCGGCGCGCTCCGTCATCGCGGGCATTTCGCCGCCGCCGGGCGTTTCGCCGCCGCCGGGCCTTGGGACATCTCGCGCATGCCACACCTTTCGCTGCTGGGGACCCGGCTCCGGCGGAACACGCGACACCGGGATCGCCGGACGATCCACCGGTTCCCGCGCCGCTCCGACATCCTCAGGTTGCCCTGTGTGAACCAGTTATTCAAGCGTACAACAAGATCGACGGTGCATTTTTATGCAGATTGGCAAAAGCCTCTTTTGCAATCAACGAGATGGGTGATGTCGGCAATCGCGCGATCCGCCGCGCGCGGCAGGCTCTGGCGGTATCCCTGTCGGAACCCGCACGCGGTGATCGCCGCCCTCCCTCGCCCGCCGCAGCCTCGAAAGCGGGGCGGGAATCAAAGCTGTCGCGTTGCCGCGGCGGCATGGGCTAGTATGCGCGGGAGGGATCCGTTCCGCGTCTCGGAGTTCACCAATGACGCCAGCACGCGAGATCACGTCGCGATCGAGCTCGCTGTCAGGCGAACGCCTGCAGGTGACGGCCCTTTTCTATGACATCGTCGGCTCGGTGCAGTTGCTCAACCGCCTTGATCCCGAAGAGTTCGGGGGGATGCAGCGGAGGCTGCACCACGCGGCCGCTGATGCCATCCAGCATTTCGGCGGCACGGTTCAGCAATTGCAGGGCGATGGGGGATGCGCCTATTTCGGGCTCCCGGTTCCCCTGGAGGATGCGGCGGAGGCCGCCGTCGGCGCCGCCCTCGATCTGATCGCGCGTTGCGAAAGACAGCAGCGCGAGCAGGGCACGCCCTTGATGATCCGCATCGGCATCGCCACCAGCATGGTGGTGGTGGCCGCCACCAAGGGCACCGGGCTGCCGGGACAGGCGGAAATCATCGGCATCGCCCCCGCGCTGGCCGCCCGCATCCAGGCGGATGCCGCGCCCAATTCGGTCGTCGTCGCCGATTCCACCTATCGCCTCGCCGCCGGGGCGTTCGACTTCGAGCCGCTCGGCGAGCGGCTGCCCAGCGGCTTTTCCGAGCCGATCAGCCTCTGGCGCGCCCGCGCGCGGCGGCCGACGCCGGATCGGTTCACCGCAAGCCGCCGCGTGGGCGCGCCCCTCATCGGCCGCGAGGAGGAACTGGAGGCCTGCCGCCGCCACTGGGCGCTGGCGCGCGCGGGCAAGGGGCAGTTGCTGGTGCTGCATGGCGAGGCCGGCATCGGCAAGTCGCGGCTGGTGGCGGAACTGCGCGCCGAACTGGGCGAGGCGGGCCATGCCGTCACCCTGCTGCAATGCCGGCCACGCGGCGACACGCGCCCTCTCCATCCGTTTCTCGATCTGCTGGAGCCGGGCCTTGGGTCGACCGCCGACGGCGCGCTTTCGGCGGCTCAGGTGCGTGCCGGCCTGCACGACCGGAATCTCGAGATTTCCGTCGACGATGCCGCGATCATCGCCTTTCTCTGCGGGCAGCAGGCCGGCCACCAGCCGCCCGCGCCGCAACCACGGGTCACGCAATCATCCGGTCCGCACGGGCTGGACCTGACGGCGGAGGAAATACGCGCCCGCGGCCAGGATGCCGTGCTGCGGCTTCTGTGTGGGCAGCCGGGCCCGTGCCTCGTCGTCATCGAGGATTTCCACTGGGCGGACAGCCTGACCGGGGCGGTGGTGGCGCGGCTGCCGCGGGTTATCGCCGACCTGCCCGTGCTGGTGCTCGTCACCGCCCGCGACCGCGCGACCTGCGATGCGCTCGCCGGGCCGAACGTGTCCTCGCTGGCCCTGTCGCGCCTCGAAGCCGAGGAAACCTCGCAGCTGCTGGAAACGATCTGGAACGCGGCGCGGCCAGCCGGGGAACTCCCCGCCGGATCGCCGCCGGCCGAACCTTTGCCGGCATCGTTGCCCCCGGGGCTTGCCGCCTTCGTCCACGGGCGCTGCGATGGCGTGCCGCTCTTTGCCGAGCAGCTCACCTCGCTGCTCAAGGAGACGATGGAGAAGCAGCTGGCCGAAGGCCGCTCGCTGCCGACCGACTGGAACGACGCGCTGCCGGGCGGCACCGTGCTCAAGCTGCAGGATCTCATCGCCGCCCGACTGTCGGCGCTGGGCCCGCTGCGCCGGCTGGCGCAGGTCGCCGCCGTCATCGGCCGCGCCTTCACCCTCGGCCTGCTGACCCGCATCCTCGATGGGCCCGCGCTGCCGGTCTTGCCGGAGGAGGCGGTCCGCGAACTGGTGCGGGCCGGCATTTTCGAAGCCCAACCCTCCGGGGTCACGGAAGCCTGCCGCTTCCGCCACGTGCTGATCCAGGAAGCGGCCTATGACAGCCTGCTGAAGGCCGAGCGGCGCCTTTTGCATGCCCGCATCATCGATCTCGTCAGCACCGGCGCGGTGCCCCCGCTCGCCGACGATGCGCTCGCCTGGCACTATGAGCAGGCGGACCGGCCGCTCGATGCGGCCCGCTGCGCGATCAACGCCGCCATGGCATGCATTGCCCGCTCGGCCATGCTGGAGGCCGACCGGCTGCTGAATGTCGCCCAGCGCCAGCTGGCCGACATGGCGGCGGAACGGACCCGCGACCTGCGGCTCGAACTGCTCTCCGCGCGCGGTCCCGTCGCGGCGGCGCTGTTCGGGCGCGGCTCACCGCAGGCCAGCGCGGTCTATGACGAGGGCGTGGCGCTGTGCAGCGCCTCGGCCACGCGCGACCGGGCGCAATGGTTTCCGCTCTACTGGGGCTGGTGGTTCACCGCGCCGAATTACGAGGCGCAGAAGGCACGCTCGGATATCGTGGTGCGCGACCTTGAGGCGACGGCCGACCCGGAGGTGCGGCTGCAGTCCTTTCACTGCGCCTGGGCGACCAATTTCGATGCCGGCCGCCACGCCTATTGCCTCGATTGCGTCGAGGCCGGGCTGGCACTCTATGACGAGCCGCGCGCCCGGCTCAGCCGCGTGCGCTATGGCGGGCATGATGCGCGGGTGTGCGGCCTCGGCGAGCGGGCGCTCTCCTCCTGGTTCACCGGCGATGAAGCCGGCTCGGCGCGCGCCATGGCGGCGGCGCTGGACTGGGCCGAGCGGATCGACCATCCCGACAGCCTGTTCCACGCGCTGGACTACGCGGTCGGCCTCGCCCGCTTCACCAACGATTTTCCCCGCGTGATCAAGGTCGCCGCGCGCATGAGCGCCATCGCGCAGGAGCGGGCCCTGCCGGGAGGCCGTGCCAAGGCAAAGCTGTTCGGCGGCTGGGCGCAGGCGCGGCTTGGCGCGCTGGACGCCGGCGTCTCCGAATTCAACGAAGGCTTCGCGCTACAGCGGGAGATCGGCACGGAGGAGAACCTGCCCATCTATCGCGACATGGAAGCCGAATTGCTGGCGCAGTCCGGCCGATATGACCAGGCCTGCGCCATCGTCGAGGAGGCGATCGCCAGCAGCAGCCGCAGCGGGCAGGTGTTCTGGCTGCCCGAGCTCTACCGACGGCGCGCCCGGCTGCGTCGCCATCTGGGAGCGGGCGCCGACGAGACCCTGCTCGATCTTCACCGCGCCGTGGCACTGGCGGAGAGCCAGGGCGCGGTGGCGCTGGTCCGGCGCGCCCATGCCGATATCGATGCGTTCGGCGGACCGCCCGGCCCCGTCACGGGGCCCTCGCCGTGATGAGAGCCGAGCCGCTCTCCCCCCTCGGCGTGAGCGGCACCCTGACCGACGAGCGCCGGCAACGCGTGCCGGCAGCGGAGGAGGCCCACGCCCGAATGAGAGCGCTGGTGAGCGGCCTGCTCGCCCGGCGGCGCCAGTTCGGCATCACCCGGCTCGGCTCGATCACGCGGCTCGACCGCATCGGCATCACGGTCACGCAGGTGGTTCGCCCCCTCGCCCTGTCCAATGCCGTCTGCCAGGGCAAGGGGCTCGATCCCCTCAGGGCGGCAGCGTCCGGGCTGATGGAGGCGCTGGAGAGCTGGGCGAGCGAGACCATCGCGCCGTCGCGGCTCACCAGCCGGGCGGCCACCGACATGGAAAGCGACCTGCGCGCGCTCTACGCCGGCAGCCTGCTGAACCGCAGCGATGCCGGCTGGGACCGCATCGCGCTCGGCTGGATCGACGGCTGGGACCTGCTCGCCGGCAGGAGCCGGCCGGTGCCGGCGGCGCTGGTCGATACGATCTACACCTATCCGTCCCCGCACCCGGTCGCCTTTCCCCGCACCACGACCGGGCTGGCGGCGGGGAGCACACTGCACGCGGCGATCCTGCATGCCGGCCTGGAGGTGCTGGAACGCGCCAGCGTCGCCGATGCCGCGCGCCGGCCTGGCTTCTTCGATCGCTCGCAGCTGGACAGTACGGCGATCGGCTGGCCGCTATCCGCCTTCCTCCTCGGACGGATCCACGCGGCGGGGCTCGTGGCCGGCATCTGGCGGGTGGAGGCGGATCACGGCCTTCCCGTCTACTGGTGCCATGTGGTCGAGAATGCGGGCACGGCGGAACTCGCCCCGCTGCCGGGCGAGGGCTTCGGCTGCGATTTCACCCATGATGGCGCGCTGGCCAAGGCGCTGCTGGAGGCCTGCCAGGCGCGCGCCACCGCCATTGCCGGCACGCGGGAGGACATCACGCGCGGCTTTTACCCCGCGCGGCACGACCGCGCCGGTCTTGAGGCGTGGCGCCGCCGCATCGTGAAGGTCGCCCGCCCCTGCCCGCCCCCACGCGAGGTGGCGGCGCCCGATGGCCCCACGCCGGCGTTGAACCGTCTGCTTGAGGCCCTGCACAAGGCCGGCGCCAAGGCCGCGCTGGTCGTGCCGTTGCTGTCTCTCGACGTGCCGGGCGTGGAGGTGATCCGCCTCGTGGTGCCGCCGCTGCGCCACGGCCCGGCGCCGGCGACGTCATGACCGCGTCGGGCGACATCATCGTCTTCCTCGGCCCCACTTTGCCGCACGAGGAGGCGGCAGCGTGCCTCGATGCCACCTACCTGCCGCCCGCCGAGCAGGGCGCATTGGCACAAGCCGTGCGGGACGACAGGCCGCGCGCGGTGGTGCTGATCGACGGCTCTTTCGCCCGCGTGCCGGCGGTGCGGCACAAGGAAATTCTCTGGACGCTCGCGCAGGGCATTCCGGTATTCGGCGCGGCGAGCATGGGCGCGCTGCGGGCGGCGGAGCTTGGCGCGGTCGGCATGCAGGGCCATGGCGTCATCTATCGCTGGTATGCCCTCACGCCGCTCGCCGATGACGACGAGGTGGCGGTGGCGATGATGCCGCTCGAACTCGGTGCCGGCTCGCTGAGCGAGGCGCTCATCAACATCCGCCTGACCCTGCGCGCCGCCCGCCGCGCCGGCATCGTCTCGCGCGAGCAGCAGCGGGCGCTGGAGGCGGCGGCGCGCGCGACCTATTTCATCGATCGCCACTACCCCACGATCATCGCGGCGGCCCGCCTCGCGCTAAAGGATGCGGACAGGGCCGGGCTGGATCGGTTCGAGCAGTGGTGGCCCACGAACGCGATCGACCAGAAGCGGGCGGATGCGCTCGGACTCCTGCGCCGGCTGGCGGCCGCGCCCTACCTGTTGCGCCCGCTCGCCCATCGCCCGGCCTTCCGCATGACGGAAGCCTTCGCGCAGGACCTCGATGCCGCCGGCCTGCGGCCCGACGACTTCCTCCGGTAGAGCCGGTTGGCCAGCCGCGGCCTCCCACGCCAAGCCTCACGCGGCACCGGCTTTCCGCAAAGTGAAGTCGCGTCGTGACACCGGCGCCATTGCTGTGCAAGATGTCGCAACGCTGGGTGGAGGCCACCGATGTACGGCGAGAACGCAGTGCGTTCGGACAGGCGGGCCGACATCGCCCGGCTCGGCACGCGTTTCCTCATTTTTCCGCAGCCTCCCTTCATCCCCGGCTATGAGCGGCCGGAGATGGTGTGGCTCTCGACACCGCTGGGCGGCGTGACGACCGGGCCGGCGGACCGGCGCATGTATGTGGTCGATCCCATCAGCGCCAAGACGCCCTACCTCTACCCCTATCTCCCGCCCTTTTCCGGCGGCCTGCATCCGCCCGCCAGCGCCGGGCCGGACGGGCATTTCGATCATCTCGCCATCGGCTCGCGGGAGTTTCAGGCGGCGCATGTCTTCGCCTGCGTGCGGCGCGTGCTCGACATCTGCGAGAGCTATTGGGGCGCGGAAATTCCCTGGTTCTTCCAGTCCACCTACCCGCGACTGGAAATCGTGCCGCGGCTGAGCTGGAGCAACGCGCAATCGGGCTTCGGCTTTCTCGAACTGGGCGAGGATGCCTCGCGCGGCGAGCCGCAGCCCTTCGCGCTCAATTTCGACGCGGTGGCGCATGAGATTGGCCATCTCGTGCTGTTCGGCACGATGGGCCTGCCGAGCCGCAACCCGCCGCATGAATATTACGCCTATCACGAGGCGGTTTCCGACTTCATCGCGCTGATCGGTCTGCTGCATTTCGACACCTCGCTCGACCTCATCCTGCGGCGCACGCGCGGCAACCTGCTGCTGACCAACGAACTCGACCGCTTCGCCGAGCTGAGCGACGAGCAGCAGGTGCGCCGCTTCAACCACTCGCTGACCATGGCTGACGTCGGCCGCGAGGTGCACGACCGGTCCAAACCCTTTGCCGGTGCCCTGTTCGATGCGCTGATCGAGATCTACCAGGTGCTGCTGTTCGAGCGCGGCCTGTCGGATCTCGATCCGCGCGAGTTCTGGAACCTGCGCAACGAACTGTCGGAGGAGCGGCTGGAGGAGGAACTCTCCGCCTCGCTCGGCGACTATGAACGGCGCCATTTCGCGGTGAAATCTATTCTGGAGGAGGCCCGCGATATTCTCGGCGAGGTGCTCGCGGGCTCATGGCGCGTGCTCGATCCCGCCCGGCTGACCTTCGCCGCGGCCGCCGAGGCGATGATCGATGTCGCCGACGCCAGCGCCACGCGGCGCTTCGCCGATCGTTTCGAAGTCTGCTTCGCCTGGCGCGGCATTCTCTAGGCGCCGGAGGGAGCCGCGGTCTCACGCCTTTGAGGGGGAACGGACCGCAGGTCCGTGCGGAAACAACGGAGGAACGACCACCATGCCATCCGAGATGATACCCGCGCCGTCAGGGGCGCCCGTGTACAAGCCGAACGAGATCCTGCTTTACGGGGTGAAGCTCAACGACAAGCACGATTTCGCCGAGATCCCCTTCGATTCCGAGGTCACGGTGCAGCAATCCACCATCGCGCTGCGCCTTCTGGTGCAGAAGACCGGCGACGCGCTGGGCACCAAGCCGGTGGAGCGCGACCGGGTTTCGATCATCGTCGCCTATGGCTATGCCTATGAGGGCGGCTGCTACCGCTTCGACAAGCCGCGCCTCCTGCTGTTCGCGCCGGCCAGCGAGGAGGCCAACGCGCAGGGCTGCGGCTTCGAGGGCTTCAATCCGCCCTACAAGATGTGGCGCATCACCGCCAAGACCATGCTTCTCGAAGTGGCGACCTCCGTCGGACTGGCCGAGGATCTGGTGCTGACGGCCAACCTGCCGGGCAACCGGCCGCCCAACACCTATGGCAACCACATGGAACTGGCCCATCGCGGCGGGAAGCTCAACCGCAGCGGCGGGTGAACGTGCCGATGGCGCGCGTGGCTCCCGCCGACGCGCGCCATCAAGCCCGCGCCTGCAAACCTCTTGCCAGCAATCCTCTTGCCAGCAAGCCTCGTGGCGGCAAGGCGGCGCCGTCAGCTGCGGGTCTTGGTGTCGGGCTTTTCCTCGCGCAGCACGAAGCTGTCATCGATTTCGAGAGGTCGGCCATCGTCGAGGATGGGCAGTTCCGTCTCCTTCCAGCCATTGCCGTCCACCGGCCGGGGGCCGGACTGCCATCGCGCGGCGCGGAGGCGCAGCCGGCCCTTCAGCAGCCCGCCGAGCCCTCCCTCTTCCCGGATGGTGAAGGACACCTCGCCTGAACCGGCGAGGTCTCCATCGTATTTTTCCACGGGATCGAGAAACTGCGCGATGTCGTGAACGACCACCCATTTGGGCGAGCCGGCCGCGATCAGCTTGACGCTCACCGTCATCAGAGCCTCCTCCCAACCGCGAATAGCGTCACGCGCGCCATGGTGGCACAGCCCGAGCATGCGGCCGCCGGCCTGTTCTGTAAAGCATCCCGCGAACGCTGCCGGCCGGAATATATTCCCTTACGGCATATATACACTGTCTCCGCGACAGCCGCTTTCGCTGCCACGCATCGCGTTCATCTGATATCCTGCTCCGGTAAAGCCGCGCGGAACGGAAGATGCGCCGTGGAGCATTTGCAGGGTCTTCCGCTGGAGAGCCGACCGCCGGGAGGGCGCATCGCCCGCCGGTCCATGTGCGGCCGCCTGTCCCGGCCGGCGCCCGTGGCTGCATGACGAAGCAATAGAGATATGATCAATATTTTTGGTTATATCTGGAAGAACAGCAAGCGCGAGCAGATCAAGATACTTGCCGTCGTTCTCTTCTCTCTCCCCTTCTACTATCTATCTCTGGACCTTCCGAAATACATCATCGCCGATGCGCTGCAGGGGCGTGCCTTCCCGGACGGCCAGTCCATCGCCCGGCTGTTCCATGTCGCGGTGAACCTGCCGGCAGGCCTCGGCGGCCCGCGCACGCTGTTCGAAGGGCTGTGGCTCGACCGGCTGTCCTATCTGTTCGCGCTGTCCGGCCTGTTCCTGCTGCTGGTGCTGATCAACGGGCTGTTCAAATATGTCGTGAACATGCGCAAGGGAGCGCTGGGCGAGCGGCTGCTGCAGCGCCTGCGCTTCGACCTGTTCTCCGCCCTGCTGAGTTTCAAGCCCGAGACACTCCAGCGCATCAAGCCGTCCGAGGCGGCCACCGTCATCAAGGATGAGGTGGAACCGATCGGCGGCTTTGTCGGCGACGCTTTCGTGCAGCCGGTGTTTCTCGGCGGGCAGGCGCTGACCGCGCTGGCCTTCATCCTGGTGCAGAACGTGCCGCTCGGGGTGATCGCCGCCAGCATGATCCTCGTGCAGGGGCTGATCATCCCCCGGCTGCGGCGCGAGCAGATCCGGCTGGGCAAGCAGCGCCAGATCGTCTCGCGCGCCTTTGCCGGAAAGATCGGCGAGGTGGTGGAGAGCATCGGCGAGATCGCCAATCATGGCACGGCGGCGGTCGAGAAGGGACAGGTGGCGCAACGGCTGGAGCAGCTCTTCGGCATCCGCTACCGGCTGTATGAGCGCAAATTCGCGGTCAAGATGCTCAACAACCTGCTGGCGCAGATCACACCCTTCCTGTTCTACGCCGTCGGGGGTTATTTCGCGCTGACCGGGCATCTGGATCTGGGCCAGCTCATCGCCGTCATCGCCGCCTATCGCGACCTGCCCTCGCCGATCAAGGAACTCATCGACTGGGACCAGCAGCGGCTGGATGTCGAGGTGAAGTTTCATCAGGTGGTCGAACATTTCGGCCTGCAGGGCGACGATTTCCCCGGCGATGGCGCGGGCGGCGAGGAGGCGGCGGGGATGCAGGCTGCGGCGGGCCACGCTGCCGCGTGCCAATTGCCGGGGATGCCGGTCGCGGGACGGATCGCCGCGCGCGCGCTCACCGTCGTCAATCCGGCCGGCGACTGCGTGCTGGATCGCATCTCGCTGTCGCTCCCGCTGCAGAAGCATATTGCCCTGCGCGGCGAGGCGAGCGAGGGAGCGGGTGTCCTCGCGCAACTGCTGGGCGGGAGCCTGAGCGCGAGCGAGGGCACGCTGACCCTCGCCGGCGTCGCGCTTTCCAGCCTGTCGCGTACAACGCGCGGGCGGCTGATCGCCTATGTCGGGCCCGAGCCGGTGGTGCTCGACGGCACGCTGCGCGACAACATTCTCTACAGCCTGCGGCGGGCGGAGACGGGCGGCGCGCACCCGCTCGGCTGGTCGATCGATCCGTCCCGCGCGCAGGCCGCCGATGAGGCCGAACTCGCGCGCAAGCTGCTCGATGTGCTGCGCATCGTCGGTCTGGCCGAACCGGTCTTCCGCCTCGGCCTCTCCCGCAAGCTGGATGTCGACGCGGCGCCCGAACTGGTGGCGCGCACCCCCGAGATCCGCGGCCGCATTCGCGCGAAGCTCGCCGCGCGCGGCGCCGGGGCGGCGATCGAGCCGTATGATCCCGCGCGCTATGCGCGCAACGCCAGCATTGCCGAGAACATCCTGTTCGGCGTGCCGAGCGATCCCGCGCTGATCGGCGAGCGCCTTGCCGACCACGCGCCGCTGCGCTCCGTGCTCGCCGGCCTCGACCTCGTCGAGCCGCTGGTCGGCATCGGCCGGCGCATGGCGGCGACGATTCTGGAAATCTTCCGCGACCTCTCACCCGGCCATGTGCTGTTCGAGCGGTTTTCCTTCATCGCGGCGGAAGACCTGCAAGGCTACCGCGAGTTGCTCGCGCGTTTCGAGGCCGGCGCCGCCGCCGAGGCCGACCACACGCGACTGATTGGGCTGGCCTTTCTCTATATCGAGCCGCGCCATCGCCTCGGCCTGCTGGATGGCGCCATCGAGGGCCGGCTGCTGGCGGCGCGGGCCGCCTTCCGCGAACGGATCGCCCCGGAGCCCGCGCCTTCCATCGTCTTCTACGATCCCCAGCGCTATTGCGCCGCCGCGCCCCTGCGCGACAACCTGCTGTTCGGGCTGCTGGCGCATGAGACGGCCGACGAGGCGATCCGCGACACGCTGGAAGAGTTCGCCCTCGACGCCGATGTCTATCGCTTCGGCCTCGACCAGCCGGCCGGCTATGGCGGGCGCCTGCTCTTTCCCGCCATGAAGGCCCAGCTGGCGCTGGCGCGCGGCCTCATCAAGCAGCCCGAACTGCTCATCCTCAACAATGCGCTGAGCGCCTTCAGCCGGACCGAGGCGCGGCTCATCCTCGACCGCATCCGGGCCGCGATGGCCGGCCGGACGCTGATCGTCGCCAGCGGCGATATCGGCCCGGACCACGGCTACGACCTGACCGTGGCGTTCACGGGCGCGCGGCTCGCCGGCGTGCAGGACGCGGCCGGGGCCGCGCTACCGCAGGAGGCGCCGGCTCCTTCGGCGAGCGGATCGACGGAGCCGGGGGTGACGCCCGATCGCGAGGAGGAAATCCGCGCCCTGCGATCGGTCACCATCTTCACCGATCTCGACATCGCGCAGCTCAAGCTGCTCGCCTTCACCAGCGAGCGCGTCACCTTCGCCCAAGGGGAGGTGCTGTTCCGGCAGGGCGACGAAGCCGATGCCGCCTATGTCCTGCTGTCGGGCACGGCCGATGTGCTGATCGAGACCGATGGCGGGCCGCCGGTCCGTGCCTCGCGCGTGGTGCCACACGCCATCATCGGCGAGATGGGCCTCGTCACCGGTGACCCCCGCTCGGCGACCATTCTTGCCACCGCGCCGATCGAGGCCCTGGAACTGCGCAAGGACGTGTTTCTGGCGCTGCTCACCGAATTCCCGCCCATGGCGCTGTCCGTCATGCGCCTCATGGCGCGGCGCCTGCAGGACAATCTCGCCACCGTCCGCCGACAGGGGCGAGACGGCTGACGGCTGACGGCTGACGGCACAGGCCGCGCGCGTTCCCGCTCCGCCACCCTCGCCGGCCTGCGCGGTACGCCCTCCCCCCGGCATGCGATTCCACCGACCAGTGGACGAACAGAACGCCCCCGACAGGCGGCAGCGGCCGGATCGCGGTCAGTCGCGCAGCTGAAGGTGCTTGCGCAGGAAGGCGCGGGTACGCTCGTGGCGCGGCTGGCGGAAGACAACGTCGGGCGGGCCTTGCTCGACCACCAGCCCCCGATCCATGAACAGCACCCGGTCGCAGACATCCTGGGCGAAGCCCATCTCATGGGTGACGATGATCATCGTCATGTGCTCTTCTGCCAGCTGCTTCATTACGAGGTTGACCTCCTCGACCAGTTCCGGGTCAAGGGCCGATGTCGCCTCGTCGAACAGCATCACCTTGGGCTTCATCGCCAGCGCCCGGGCAATGGCGACGCGCTGCTTCTGACCGCCGGAGAGCTGGCTCGGCATGAAATCGACGCGATCACTCAGGCCGACCCGGGCGAGTTGCTGCTCGGCGAGTTCGTCCGCTTCCTTCCGGCCGATGCCCTTGAGCATCATCGGCGCCAGCGTGATGTTGCCCCGCACCGAGAGGTGCGGAAACAGGTTGAAGTGCTGGAACACCATGCCGATGTCCTGCCGCACCCGGTTGATATGCGCCTCGTAGCGGCGCGGAGGCAGCGCCTCGTTGACCTGGGTATCTTCCAGCCACACCTCGCCGCCGGTGAGCGGATCGAGATTGTTGATAGCGCGCAGAAGTGTCGATTTGCCCGAGCCGGACGGGCCGATGATGGCCACGATCTCGCCTTTGCGTACCTTGAGGCTGACATCCCTCAGGACCTCGACCGCGCCGTAGCTCTTGCGGGCGTGCCGGACCTCGATCACGGGGCGCTCGTTCAGCATCCGGACCTCCTGCTGTCGGGCTTCCTGCATCGACACCTCATCGCGCGACCTGCGTGCGGCGTTCGATGCGGCCGAGGATCGCCTCGAGCCCCAGATTGATGACGTAGTAGAATACCCCTGCCGTGGCGTAGAACTCGAACGGCCGGAAGGTCTGGGAGATGGCGAGCTGGGCGGAAAGCGTCAGCTCGGCGACCCCGATCACCGAGACGAGCGCCGAATCCTTCAGCAGCGCGATCATGTTGTTGCCGAGCGGAGGCGCCATGTCGCGCAGCGCCTGCGGCACGATGATCTTGCGAAGGGTCTGGCCTTGGCTGAGCCCGAGCGTGCGCCCGGCCTCCATCTGGCCGCGGTCGACGGCGAGTATGCCTGCCTGAATCACATCCGCATTGTAGGTCGCGTAGTGCAGGCCCAGTCCGAGAATGCCGGCGGCAAAGGCGTCGAGGTCGATACCGATCTCCACCAGCCCGAAATAGATCAGGAATAGCTGCAGCAGGAGCGGCGTTCCGCGGAACAGCCAGAGGAAGCCCTTGATCCCCCAGCGCACCGGCCAGGGGGCATAGAGCGCGGCAACCGCGAATACCACGCCACCGGCAAGGCTGAGCGCGCCGCCGGCGCAGGTCACGATCACCGTCCAGACGGCGCCCTGGAAGAGGCTGCCGAGGTAGGGAACGACCACTGCGAAATCAAATCCCACGCACACCTCCCCGGGCCGGGCCGCCCGCCCTCATCGGATCGCCGCCCGGCGGTCGAGCCAGGACAGGCCGAGGCCGGTCGCCGAGATGATGGCGAGGTAGATGACGCCGGCCAGCAGGAACATCTCGAATGGCTTGTAGGTGGACGCGATATAGCGCTGGGCGGTGTAGGTGAGTTCCACCACCGAGATCGCCGCGACCAGCGAAGTGCCCTTTATCTGCGCGTTGATGTTAACGCCGAGCGGGCGGATCATCAGCCGCATCGCCTGCGGGAGCACCACCCGCCGCATCGCCTGGCCGCGCGAGAGCCCGAGAGTGCGGGCGGCTTCATTCTGCCCCTTGTCGACGGCGATGATGGCGCCGCGCATGGTCTCGGTCATATAGGCCCCGATGTTGATGCCGAGCCCGATGAAACCCGCGGTGAAGGCGTCGAGCTGGATACCGATCTGCGGCCCGCCAAAATACAGGATGAACAACTGGATCAGTGCCGGTGTGCCGCGGAACACCGAGACATAGGCGGCACCCAGGAAACGCAGCACGCGGTGTCGCGACAGCCGGGCGCCCGCGCCAAGCGCGCCACAGCCGAGCCCCAGCAAGATCGACAGCACCGACAGCTCGAGTGTGACGAGCGCCGCCTTCAGGAAGAAGGGATACACCCGCAGCAGAAGCTCGACATCCATGAACGCGGCTCCAGCGGATCAGGGGGGCCAGCCGCTCTCCGGGGGCGGAGGCGGCTGGCGTGGAGCCTGCGCCGATCCAGCGGAACACCGGATCGAGAAACGGCCCCAGATTCACAAGTTCGACCGTGATCGTATCGAACGGATCGTATCGACCCGATCATCCCCGAAGGTCAGCGAATGTCGCCACCGACCCATTTATTGGCGATGGCCAGATAGGTGCCATCGGCCTGGATCTTGTCGAGCGCCTGCTGCAGGGCCTCGTGCAGCTCGGGATTGTTCTTGCGGATGGCGATGCCCACCAGATCCGACACGCCCTCATTGCCGGGAATGGCAATCTCCTTGAACGTACGGCCATCGGTCTTCATCGCCAGCAGCACCGGAATATCGTCGGTCACAATGGCGTCCACGCGCCCGTTGTCCAGCTCCAGAAGGAGCTCCGGCAACCCCTTGTAGGTGCGCAGCTTCCAACCCTGCTGGCGTGCCCATTGCTCATGGGTCTCGCCGAGCGTGGCGCCGACGGTGGCGCCCTTCAGCTGGCTGAAATCCGTTATCTTGCCGCCATCCTTCACGAACACCGCGCGGGCGGTCTTGTAATAGGGGCCGACGAAATCGACGACCTTCTTGCGCTCGTCAGTAATCGACATGGAGCCGACGATGGCGTCGTACTTGTTCGCCAGCAGGCCGCCGATAATGCCGTCCCAGGCGGTGGTGATGATTTCGACCTTCACGCCCATCTGCTTGGCGAGGGCCTCGCCGATCGATGGGTCGAAGCCGACCACCTCGTTCTGCTCGTTCACGAAGTTGAACGGCGGGTAGGCGCCGCTCATGGCAATGCGGATGACACCCTTCTGCTTGATGGCATCGAGGTCGTCGGCATGGGCCGGGCCGCCGAGCGCGGCAACCGCCATGGTACCGGCGACGGCGAACGCCGCAAGCATGGTCCTGATGATCGTCATGACAAAGCCTCTTGCTGTTTCCCAAGAGCCGGCCGCCGGTCGGTGCAGCTTGTTGTCCGTGCTCGGACGAAATGAGTGGCATATCGTCGCTTCATAGATCAAAAAGATAATCGCAATCGTCACCATTGAGATAATCAATCATGAAGCCCTATGAGCAGAGGCTGCCCTTCACGCTGGACTGGAACCTGCTGCGCACCTTCATGGTGGTGGCGGAGCAGGGCGGGATCACCCGGGCGGCGGACTTCCTCGGATTGAGGCAGCCGACTCTTTCAAGCGCGCTGAAGCGACTGGAGGACACGGTCGGCCATCGCCTCGTCGACCGGGGGCCGAGCCATTTCGCCCTCACCGAGGCCGGACGGATCCTCTATCAGGAGAGCCGCGCCATGTTCGAGGCGGTGGCGCAGATCCCCGGCCTGATGAGTGTGGCGGAAGGACGGGTGAGCGGGCATGTCAACATTGCCATGACCAGCCATGTCGTCTCGCCCCATCTCGACACGCTGCTCACACGCTTCAATGAGCTGCATCCGGACGTCACCTACGCGATCTCGGTGACGGAAAGCGAGGAGGTGCTCAATCGGCTGCGACAGAACCGGATGACTTTCGGCCTCTGCCTCATGAATCGACCCGATCCCGCACTCACCGCCCGCGTGCTGTTCCGCGAGTTCTTCGGGCTGTTCTGCGGGCCCGGCCACCGGCTGTTCGGACGGGAGGGGATCGAACTGTCGGATCTGCAAGGTGAGGATTCGGTCTCGTTCCAGACCGACGTCGAGGGCGGCTCGCTCCATTGCGTCACACAGCTTCGCGAAATGGCCCTGCTGAAGCCGAAACTGAAAGGTGTTTCCGCCAATCTGCCGGAAGTGCTGCGCATGATCGTGGCGGGGATCGGCATCGGTGCCCTGCCCGTCCATGTCGCGCGGCGCGACGTCGAGGCGGGCCTGCTGTGGCGGCTGCCACCCTATACGGACCTGCCGGCGGTAGATGTCTTCTTCGTCACGAACCCGCAGCGCAGCCTCAATCCCGCGGAGCACGTGCTGGTGCAGTGGATCGATGACATGCTCGACACCGTCCCCGTCGGCGAGCGCTCCTATCCGCCGGACATAGATTGACGCGATGTTGCCCATGTCGATTATCTATTTGCGCAATGATATGTCGCCGCCCACCTTCACCGGCAGGGAACGGCCCCGGCTTCAGACAGGTGCGGGGTCAAGGTTGCGGCGGAAGGCGGCGGCGGAAGACAATGAGCGGGAGCGAGGTCGGGCGCCTGCCAGCGAATGACCCAGGCTGCGGCTGGCTGGCACAGCTGCCGGCGCGCGCATCGCGCCCCGCGCTGAGGGGCGACGAACGAACTGACTGGGCGATCGTCGGCGCCGGATACACCGGCATGGCCGCCGCGCGGCAGCTGGCGGCGGTGCAGCCGCACGCGCGGATCGTGCTTATCGAGGCGAACCGCGCGGCCGAGGGCGCGAGCGCGCGCAATTCCGGCTTCCTGGTCGACGCGACGCTGAACGAGGGCACCGGCACCGCCGCCGACATCGAGACCTTCAAGCAGAAATACCGGCTGAATCTTGCCGCCATCGCGGAGGTCAAGGCGCAGGTCGAGCGCTTCGGCATCGATTGCGACTGGGACGGCGCCGGCAAGCTCTATGCCGCCCGCCACCCGCGCTATGGCGAGAAGCTGGATCGCTTCGCCGCCCTACTCGGCGAACTCGGCATGGAACACGAGGTGCTGGGGGCCGATGCGCTCGCCGCGCGCACCGGCACCGCGTTTTACACCATGGCCGTCTGGACCAAGACCAGCGTCCTTCTGCAGCCCGCCAAGCTGGCGCGCGGCCTGCTGGACGCACTGCCGCCCGCGGTCGATCTGTTCGAGGGCTCGCCAATCCTCGCCTGGGCCTCGGATACAGGAGGCTACAGGCTGACGACGCCGGAGGGTACGCTGCGCGCCCGAAACGTCATCATGGCGGTCAACGGCTTCATGCCCGAGCTTGGCATCGAGCGGAATCGCAGCTTTGCCCTGCTGCTGACCGCCAGCTTGAGCCGCCCGCTCACCCAGGCCGAATATCTGCGCCTTGGCGCGCCCGCTCCCTATGGTGTGCTGTCCGCCGACGCGATGGGGGCCACCGTCCGCCTCACCCGCGATCGCCGTCTGCTAGTGCGCAATACCTGCGAGGTGCCGCGCGATCTGTCGCTTGATGCCGAAGCGCTGGCTCAGCGCCATCGATCCAACGGCCGGGCCTTGGCCGCCCGGTTTCCCACCCTCGACCCCGCCATCCTCACGCACCACTGGTCCGGGATCGTCTCGCTCAGCCTGAATGGCCACCATGTCTTCGGCCGCCTCGGCGAGGGGCTGTTCGTGGCGGGATGCTACAACGCCAACGGCATCGGCACAGCGAACCTCCTGGGCCGCGAGATTGCCAATCTGGCGGCCGGGCAGGACAGCGACCTCATCAGCCTGATCAAGGCCCGCAGCCGCCCGCGCGCCTTGCCACCGCAGCCGCTGCTCGGCTGGGGCGCGCGTCTCCGGCTGATGCGGGATGCCTGGCGCGGCCGCAGCGAACAATAATCACGTCCGGAGACCCGCCATGCCCGACGATAACCTCGATGACAGCCGGATCGACGACGACATCCGCCATATCGAACCCGGACCGCGCTACAGTCAGGCGGTCGTCTATGACGGAATCGTTTACCTGTGCGGTCAGGTCGGTGCCCCCGGCGCCCCGATCACCGAGCAGACCCGCGGCGCGCTCGCCAATATCGACCGCATCCTGGCGGAAGCCGGCTCGGACAAGTCGCGCATCCTGCAAGCCACCATCTGGCTTTCGGATATCCGGCATCTGGAGGAAATGACGGCCGTCTACGAGGCGTGGATTCCCAAGCACGCCATCCCCGCCCGCGCCAGCGTCGAAGCGCGCCTGGTGGCCAATTACGACGTGGAGATCATGCTCGTGGCGGCCCAGCACCGCCGGCGCAAGGCGGCCGCGCCGGCCTGAGCCGATACGAAGGGCGACGCGCCCTTGAACCATAGACCCAACGGATGATTAATATGACGACTATCTATTTGATCTATGATTGCACCCCTCGCACACTCCCGGTCACCCGGCATGCGGCACCCGCGTGCGACGCCGAAGCGGATGATCGCCGCCAGTCGGCCGGGTGACGAGAAGGATTGCCTATGTCCGACGGCCTGCCCCCCTCCAACCTGTTCTACCAGACGCGCCTGCGCCGCCCCCAGCTGGCGCGCGGCGCCGGCGTCTATCTCTGGGACAGCGCGGGAAAGCGCTATCTCGATGGCTCCAGCGGCGCCATGGTCTCCAATATCGGCCATTCCAATCCGGCGGTGCTGGCGGCCATGCGCCGGCAGATGGAGCTGTCCACTTTCGGCTATCGGCTGCATTTCGAGAACGAGCCGGCCGAGAAGCTCGCCACCCGCATCGCCGGGCGCATGCCGGAGGGGCTGGACCGGGTGTTCTTCGTCTCCGGAGGTTCGGAGGCGGTGGAGAGCTGTCTCAAGCTGGCCCGGCAATATGCGATCGCCCGCGGGCAGGCGCAGCGCTGGAAGGTCATCTCACGCTTTCCCTCCTATCACGGCTCGACGCTGGGAGCGCTTGGCGTCACCGGCATGTCGCTGATGAGCGCGCCCTTCGCGCCGATGCTGCGGGAAAGCCCCAAGATCCCCGCACCCACCTGCTATCTCGACCGCGACGCACTGACCCTTGAGCAGCGCGGCCTGCGCTATGCCCGGATGCTGCGCGAGGAAATCCTGGCGCAGGGGCCGGAGACGGTGCTGGCCTTCATCATGGAGCCGGTCGGCGGCGCCTCGACCGGCGCGCTGGTGGCCCCCGACAGCTATTACGCCGAGATCCGCGCCATCTGCGACGAATTCGGTATTCTGCTCATCTGTGACGAGGTGATGAGCGGGGCCGGCCGCACGGGCCGCTACCTCGCCAGCGAGCACTGGAACCTGCGACCCGATATCGTCGCCCTCTCCAAGGGCTTCGGCGCCGGCTACGCGCCGCTCGGCGCCATGGTGGCGGATGGCAGGATCGCCGAAGCGGTGATCGACAATGGCGGCTTCATCCACGGCCACACCTATGCCGGCAATCCGCTCGCCTGCGCGGCCGGCCTCGCCGTGCTGGAGGAAATCGACCGGCTCGACCTCATCACCGCCGCCGAACAGCAGGGCCAGGCCCTGAAGGCCCGGCTGGAGGCCACGATGGAGCGCTTCCCCTTCATCGGCGATGTGCGCGGCAAGGGCCTCCTGCTGGCCTTCGAACTGGTGGCGGAGCGCGCGACGATGGAGCCGCTCCCGGTCGGCCTGAATGCGCATCTGCGCCTCGTCGATATCGCCTATGACGCGGGCCTCATCATCTATTCACGCCGCACGCGCGGCGGGCGGATCGGCGACCATTTCCTCGTCTGCCCGCCACTCATCGTCAGCGACGACCAGATCGACGAGATCATGGAAAAGCTCACGGCATCGCTCGAAAGCTTCGCCCGCGAGGCAGGACTTCCCGTCGGAGAGCGCGCATGAGCCCCCCAAATGGCCGCCCGGTCATCATCACCTGCGCCGTGACGGGATCGATCCACACCCCGACCATGAGCCCCTATCTGCCGGTCACGCCGCAGCAGATCGCCGATCAGGCGGTGGAAGCGGCGCAGGCCGGCGCCGCGATCCTACACCTTCACGCGCGCGACCCGCAGACCGGCTTTCCCTCCGCTGACCCGGCGCTGTTCCAGGAGATCCTTCACCGCATCCGCGAGCGCTCGGATGCGGTGCTGAACATCTCCACCGGAGGCTCTTCCCGCATGACCCTCGACGAGCGGCTGGCCGCGCCACGACGGATCCAGCCGGAAATGTGCTCGCTGAACATGGGCTCGATGAACTTCGGACTGTTCCCGCTCGCCGAGCGCTATGATAGCTGGAAGCATAATTGGGAGCGCGATTTCCTGGAGGCGACCCGGTCGGTCATCTTCAAGAACAGCTTTTCGGATATCGAGACCATCCTCGGCGATCTTGGCGGCGCGAGCGGGGGCCGTTTCGAGCTGGAATGCTACGATGTCGGCCATCTGCAGACCGTGGCCTTCTATCTCAGGAAGGGCCTGCTCAAGGCGCCGATCTTCGTGCAGTTCGTGCTTGGTGTTCTCGGTGGCATCGACGCAGCGCCCGAGCAATTGCTGCATATGAAGGCGACGGCCGACCGGCTGCTCGGTGCGGACTACCAGTTCTCCGTGCTCGCCGCCGGCCGCCAGCAGATTCCGCTCGGCACCATGGGCGTGATCCTCGGCGGCCATGTTCGCGTCGGGCTGGAAGACAACCTCACCATTGCGCGCGGCCGGCTTGCCAGCTCCAATGCCGAGCAGGTGGCGAAGATACGGCGCATCGTGGAGGAGCTTGGCCACCGCGTGGCCACACCCGACGAGGCGCGCGCCCAACTGGCGCTGAAGGGGTCCGCGCAGGTCGCGGGGTAAGGGTCGCGGGGTGAAGGGCGAGACGATGAAGGTCATCTATGACGAGGCGCAGAAGAAGCACTATCCCGGCTTCTTCCTCACAAGCGGCGCACGCGCTCCAAATCCGGAGCGGCCGGAACGCGCGGATATCCTGTTCGATGCGGCGCGGAAGGCCGGCCTGATCCACGCGGAGCCGCCCGATTTCGGCCTGGCGCCGGCCGCCTCGATCCACACGCCGGAATATCTGGAGTTCCTGGCGAATATCCATGCTCGCTGGCAGCATATCGCGCTCGCCTCCGACGAGGTGATCCCCAACATCCACCCCGACCGTCGCGACGGTGCCTATCCTCTCTCGGCGGTCGGACAGGCCGGCTACCACATGGCCGACACATCCTGCCCGATTGGCCCGCAGACGTTTGCGGCCGCCCTGCGCAGCGCGCACGCCGCCACCCACGCCGCTCATCTGGTCGCGGCGGGCACGCCGGCCGCCTATGCGCTCTGCCGCCCGCCCGGGCACCACGCCTTCCGGGATCTTGCCGGCGGCTTCTGCTACCTCAACAATTCCGCCATCGCCGCTCAGCGGCTGCGCGAAGGCACGGCCCGCGTGGCGGTGCTCGATGTCGATCTGCACCACGGCAATGGCACGCAGGGTGTGTTCTACGAACGGGCGGACGTGCTCACCGTCTCCATCCATGCCGATCCCGTGCGTTTCTATCCCTTCTTCTGGGGTCACGCCGACGAGCGTGGCGATGGCGCCGGGCGCGGCTACAATCTGAACCTGCCGCTCGCCCGCAAGACCGGAGACGAGGGGTTCGTCGATGCGCTCGATCGCGCGCTCGGGCGCATCGCCGCCTTCGTGCCGGGCGCGCTGGTCGTCGCACTGGGGCTCGATGCCTTCGAGGGCGACCCCTTCGGCGGCCTCAGCGTTTCCACGCCGGGCTTTCGCCGCATCGGCGAGCGGATCGGGGGGATCGGCCTGCCCACCGTCATCGTGCAGGAAGGCGGCTATATCTGCGACGCGCTGGGCGACAATCTGATTGCCTTCATGGACGGCTTCCGCAGCGCGCATCGCGTGCCGACGGAGCGTTCGCTCGGGAGCGAGCCGTGATGGTGCGGACCTATCAGGGCGTGGTCTATCCGGCGCAGTGCGACGCGATGGGCCACATGAACATCCAGCACTATGTGGCGGCATTCGATCAGGCGTCGTGGCATCTTCTGGCCGCGTGCGGCTATGACGCCGGCTGGATCGCATCAAGACGCGAGGGCTGGGCCGATGTCCGCCACGAGATCGACTATCGGCGGGAAACGCGCGCCGGGGAACTGTTCGTGATCGACAGCGCGGTGCGCCGGGTTGGGGGACGATCGCTGACGGCATGGCACCGCCTGTCGACCTCGGCGGGACCCCACGCCGAAATGCTGGCCGTGTCGGTCTATTTCGATCTGGAGCAGAGGCGCGCGCGCGAACTTCCCGCCATCATCCGCGAGAGCGCGCTTCGGCTGATCGAGACCGGCGCGGGAGACTAGACGTGGCCATCGCCACTCATCCGGCAGGCACCATGATCCGTGCGGCGGAAGCGGCGGACCACGCCGCCATCGTCGACATGCTGGCGAAGCTCGCCGACCATGTGCGCCCCGGCTTCGTGCCGCGAGTGACAGCCGAGGATGTCGCCCGCTACGGTCCCGCCGGGCGCGGTCTGTTCAAGGCGCTGGTCGCCGGCCGCGAGGGGCGCGCCGTGGGGTTGTGCCTCTACACCTATGCCTTCTCCGGCTGGCGCGGACGGCCGGGCCTCTTCATCCAGGACCTTTACGTCGCGCCTTCCGAGCGCGGATCGGGGCTCGGCCGGGCGCTGCTGACCGCGGCCCTCCGGCACGAGGCGCCCAACGACTGTGCCTTCCTGCGCCTGGACGTGGACATGACTAATACCAGCGCCATCGGGTTCTACGCCCGCCTCGGCTTCACGGTCGATGCGCACGACCACGCCATGCGGATCGACGGCCCGCCGCTTGAGGCGCTGCGCGCGGGCGATTGAGCGCCGCCCGCCCGGCTCCCCGTTGATCAGACGGATGTATCGGGCCGCGAGATGCTCTCGCCCACCAGCGCCAGCCAGGCCTTCGCCGCCTCGGAAAGGAAGGCCCCGCGCCGCCAGCACATGGCCATGATCCATTCGGTGCCGGGTTCGTCGAGCAGCACCTGCCGCACCGCAGGATCGGGCCTCTGCGCGGCGATCAGGCGCGGCAGGAAAGCGACGCCGAGCCCCGCGGCGACGAGTTGCACCATGAAGTCGATCTGGCTGCTGCGCGCCACGATGTCGGGCTCGAAGCCGGCGCGTCGGGTCGCGTCAAGGATGATGCGGTTCAGCGTGAAGCCGCTGTCGAACAGGATGAGCGGCGTCTGCCGGAGGTCCGCGAGGGTGAGACGGCTTTCGACGCTGAGCGGGTTGCCGACCGGGACGAGGGCGACCAGCGGCTCATGCCGCACTTCCTGCCACTCGAATTCCGCCGATGTCGGCAGCAGCGCCCCGGCAAAGTCGATCTCACCCGCGCGCAACCGCTCCTCAAGTTCGTCGCTGCCATATTCCGCGAGCCGCACCTCGATGCCGGGATAGCGGCGGCGATAGACCGCGAAGAGCGGGGCGAACAGCGTCGCGCTGCCCACCGGCGGCAGGCCCAGCTTGAGCACGCCGCGCTTCAGCCCGCGAATCTCGTCCAGCTCGGCGATGAGGTCGTCGCGATCGGCCAGCAGCCGCACGCCGCGCCGGTACACGACCTCGCCTACCGGCGTCAGCAGGCTGCGATGGCCGATGCGG
This sequence comes from Ancylobacter tetraedralis, assembly GCF_014195655.1. Taxonomy (GTDB): domain Bacteria; phylum Pseudomonadota; class Alphaproteobacteria; order Rhizobiales; family Xanthobacteraceae; genus Ancylobacter; species Ancylobacter tetraedralis. The sequence goes on along the minus strand of NZ_JACICD010000004.1, from coordinate 346,010 downwards.
TCGAGCAGCGGCGCGCCAATCTCCTCCTCCAGCTGCTTCACTGCCTTGCTGATGGTGGACTGGGTGGCGAAGACGGCCTTGGCGGCTTGGCTGAAGCCGCCCTGCCGCACGACCTCGACAAAGGCACGCAGGGTTCGGAAATCCATCTATATTCCATATCAGAATGAATATTAGTCCAACAATTCATTTTCATCATGCTGCATTGCGACATATATCGGGAACAGGAGCCTTTGCCATGTCGCATCACACGCCCTTCGATTCAGCTGCCCGCATCGTCCGCCACAGCGCGCTGTGGCAGGCCACCGTCGTCGGCGGCTTCTGGCTGGCGGGCGAAGCGGCGGTTCGCGTGCTGGGCATTCCCCTGCCCGGCGGCATTGTCGGGCTGGCGCTGGTGCTGGGGCTGCTCGCCACCCGCCGCGTGCGCGTGCGCAGCGTGCGGCGCGGGGCCAACCTGCTGCTGGCCGACATGCTGCTGTTCTTCGTGCCGGCCGTGCTGGCCGTGCTCGACCATCACGAGCTGATCGGCCTCATCGGCCTCAAGATCCTGTTCGTCATCCTGCTCAGCACGGTGGCGGTGATGTTCGTCACCGCGTTCACCGTGGACCTCTGCTATCGCTGGAGGGCCGACCATGCCCATAACCATGCCGAGCCCCTGGCTCGCTGACGCGGCCGGCCGCGTCCTCCTCTGGTCGCTCGTCACCATCGGCTTCTACTGGGGCGCCAAGCGGCTCTATCGCCGCTGGCCGCGCTGGTGGCTGTCGCCGCTTCTGGTGACGCCGCTGCTCATCGGCACCATCGTGCTCGCGCTGCATGCGAGCTATCGCGACTATATCGGCGGCACGCGCTGGCTGATCCTGCTGCTCGGCCCGGCGACGGTGGCCTTCGCCATCCCGATCTATGAACAGCGCGGGCTGATCCGCCGGCACTGGCCGGTGCTGCTCATCGGCATGGTGGCGGGCAGCCTGACCGCCATGCTCACCAGCTGGGCCCTGGCGACGCTGGTCGGGATCGACGGCGCGCTCCGGCTCAGCCTGCTGCCGCGCTCGATAAGCACGCCCTTCGCGATGGAAGTGGCCGGCGACATCGGTGGCATTCCCGATCTGACCGCGGTCTTCGTGGTCATGACCGGCATTGCCGGCGCGGCGATCGGCGATCTGATTCTGGCGCGGCTGTCGCTGGGTTCGGCACTCGCCCGCGGCGCCCTGTTCGGCATCGGCGCGCATGGCGCCGGCACGGCCCGCGCGCACCAGATCGGCGCGACAGAAGGCGCGGTGGCGGGCCTGGTCATGGTGCTGGTCGGCCTCATCAACGTGCTCTGCGCGCCGCTTCTGGCCGCCCTGCTGCGGTGAAGCCGCGCCGCGACGCTAGAGCACCAGCGGCGCGGTCGCGCGGATCAGCAGCGCCATCAGGTCCACCTGCCGGTGGGTGCGGGTCTTCTGGAACAGGTTCTGCAGATGGAAGGTGACCGTGGTCGGCTTGATGCCGAACGCCTCGCCGATCTCCTCCAGCCGCTTGCCGGCCGCCAGCGCCGCCGCGATGCGCGCCTCCGTCGCGGTGCAGCCGAACAACGTCATCAGCGTTTCGGGAGGAACCTCCGGCTGCCGGTCCGGGTCGACCACCAGCGCCAGCACGTGCCGCGCATTGCCGCCGGGCACCGCCACCATGGACAGCTGCAACACCAGCGGCCGCCGCTCCTCGCGCTCGATGGGGACGAGCCGCGCCCCCTCCCCGGCCTGCCGCAGATCGGCGATCGCGCCCCGCAATTGCCGCGCCGAAGCGGGCGCGCGCGCGGCGAGGCCCGCGCTTGACAGGACCAGCCCGTCGCGGCTCTCGGCCAGCACCCGCCCGGCCTCGTTCACCAGCCGCACCGCGCCGGCTTCGTCGATCAGGAACAGGCCGACCGCCACCCGGTCGAAGGCCGCGGCCAGCGCGGCCAGCGTGCCCTCGCCCTCGCGCAGCGCCTTGTCGATGAGCCGCCGCTTCTCGGCCTCCAGCTCGGCCAGCAGCCCCGCGCGCACCCGCTCGACGAAGCGCAGCCGCGCGCCGATGGTCGCCAGCAGGTCGTCGAAATCGACCGGCTTGACGAGATAGTCGTCCGCCCCGGCGCGCTTGCCGTGCAGCACCTCGGTGCGGTCGGCCAGCGCGGTGAGGAAGATGAACGGCACCTCGGCAAGATCCGGCCGCTCGCCGCGCAGCTGTGCCATGAAGGCGTAGCCCCCGAGCCCGGGCATGGTGATGTCGCACAGGATGAGGTCGGGCCGCGCGGTGGCGAGCATGGCGAGCGCCTCGCGCCCATTGCCCGCCTCGATCACCCGGTAGCCGGCCGATACCAGCTCCTCCGCGATGTCACTGCGCAGGTCGACCTCGTCCTCCACGCACAGGATGGTGGCGATGGGCTGGAGAGGATCGTGCCCGGAAGTCTCGACCAATGCCGTCATGCCGCCATCGCCTCGCGCGGGATGGAGAGGGTGAAGGTCGAGCCGCCGCCCTCGCGCGGCGCCGCGTCGACATCCCCGCCATGCATGCGGGCAATGGTGCGCGCCACATGCAGGCCGATGCCGGTGCCCTCGATGCCGGCCGAGGTGGTGGCGCGGAAGAAGCGCTCGAACAGCTGGTCGCGCTCGTCCGGAGGGATGCCGACGCCGCGGTCGCAGACCGCAAGGCGGATCCATTCATCCTCGACCACCGCCCGCACCTCGATGGGATCGGGCCGCGTGGAATATTTGACCGCGTTGGACAGGAGGTTGGAGACGATCTGGTCCATCAGCAGCGGATCGCACATCACGCTCTCCGGCAATGCCTCCAGCGACAGCTCGAAATGGCGGTCGGAGGCGGTCTCCCTCTGCCGCTCGCAGGCTTCCTGCACCAGTTTGGCGAGGTCGCAGCGGCGCATGCTCACATCGATCTGGCCGGCGTCCAGCTTGGCCGCGTTGAGCGTGTTGGTGACCAGACGGGTGAGGCGCAGGGCCGCCGCGCGGATCTTGCCGGCGCGCTCGCGGATTTCCTCGCCGCTCATCTCCGCGCCGCGCCGGATCATGCGCTGGGCGCCGGAATCGACGATGGAGAGCGGGGTGCGGAACTGGTGCGAGACCATGGCGACGAAACCCTTGTAGAGTTCGCGCAACCCCGTCTCGCGCGTCAGGGCGTCTTCCAGGTCCTTGGTACGGCTGTGCACCAGCGCCTCCAGCCGGTCGCGATGCTCAAGCACTTCCAGCTTGGCAAGGTGGGCCTCGGTGACGTCACGGACGAAGGCGATACCGCCGATGATGGCCTCCTCCGCCTTCACGGGATAGCCGGTCATCTCGATATAGCGGTCGCCGCCCGGCAGCTGCCGGGCGGCGAGGAAGCTGGTGCGCCCGGCCAGCGTGTCGCGCATCAGGCCCATCCCCACATGCTCGGGTGGCAGGTTTAGCACCTCGGGAAGATTGCGGCCGACCAGCGTCGCGCCGTCCGCGCCGGGCAGCAGCGAGCCCATCGCCGCGTTCCAGTGCGTGCAGCGCATGTCGCGGTCGAAGGCGACGATCCCGTCGCCGCTCGATTCCAGCAGCAGGCGGGAGAAGTCGCGCTCGCGCCGCATCGCCGCCTCGGCCCGCGCGGCGGCGCGCGCATGCGCCCAGAGCCGCGCGACGATGAAGGCACCGCAGGCAATGGTGATGGCGACCGCCACCGTCACCTCCAGCAGCGCCCGGCGATAGGCGTCGCGCTGGGCAGCCAGATTGTAGCGCTCGGTCAGCAGGATCTTGTTGCTGGCGGCGCGCAGATCGGCGACATCGCGCAGGACCGGCTCCACCGCCTGCGCGACGATCGGGGCTTGGTCGGCCAGCGCCGCCTGCAACCGCTCGTCGAGCGTGGCAAGGCGCGCGCGCGGCCCGGTGATGACGTCGCCGCCGATCTTGGCCGCCAGATCGCGGCTGAACGGGCCGTCCGCCAGCAGCTGGAGGCGGCTATAGGCGAGATCGGCCAGCAGCCGCAGCTTGTCCGCGTCCGCCGCGCTCCGCGCTCCGGCGTTCCAGTCCTGCACGGCGATCACCAGCGCCTGGTTTTCATACTGCGCCTGGGTGAGCGCCCACATCAGGCTCTCGCCGAAACCGCCCGACATCTCCTTCTCGACCTGGAGCAGCCTCTGGACGGCGAAGGTGAGCAGCGCCGCGCAGGCGAGAACCGCCAGAAAGGTGAGCGCGATGGTGACACCCCTGCCGCGGTCGCCGGTCATCGAACATCAAGGCCGTTCAGCTGCCAGACCCAGCGGGAATCATACCGCTCGTCCTGCACCTTCGGCACGCTGTCGCGCGGATAGACGATCCAGATCGGCCCCTTGTCGCGCCGCGAGAGCGGCTTGCCGTCCATGCGCAGCGCCAGCAGCATGTCGAATTCGCGCGCGTCGGAGGCGGGGATGTCGATGCTGTAGTCGTTGAGCGCTCGTGCCTTGAGCGTCACGGCCGCGCCGGCGCCGACCTCGTCCAGCACGTCTTCCAGCCGCACGCCCTCGAAAATCTTCCGCCCGTCCGTCCACGGCGTCGATGTTTCGATGCGATGTCGGGGAAGCGCGAGCAGCATGGCCTCGTCGAACAGGGCGGCGTCGTTCTGGTTGGTGCGCGCGATCTTGCCGGTCACGGTCAGCAGCACCGGCCCGGTCGGTGTGGGCAGATCCTGCGCACGGGCTTGCTGCGCTTGCGCTTGCGGTGCTTGCGCGTCCTGCGCGCGGGCTGGCGGCGCTGTCAGGCCGGTCCCGAGACCCAGGCCCAGCGCCACCAGCAGCGACCCACGCCGTGCGCCAGCCCAGGTCGCCGACAGGGCGTAGCCCCACGCACGCCGGGGCGCCACCCACCCCATGCCGGCTCGGCCGGCTGCCCTGTCCTGTTTCATGATCCGCCCCCGCGAAAGAAACTGTCACATGCCAACGCTAAAAAACCATCCGGGTTTGCGAAAGTCGCCCGATCGGCTGAATTTCTTGCCGTTCCCCTCCAATCATAGGGGGCAGAACGGGCTCCAGTTCAACTAGCACTTGGACACAGCCATCGATCGATCTCGGCTTGGCCGACGACCGCCGCACGCTGGAAGACTGTCATGAGTTTCGCCGTTCTCCGCTTGATCTGGACCACACTTAGGGGCCGCTCCCGGCGGGCGGCCCCTTTTTTCCGCCGTCCGACCCCGTCTCGGGAGGCCGGACGGTCCCTGTGCGCCGCGCGAGAAGCCGCGCGGCGCGAGGCGGTGGCCCATGATTGGGAACGCTGCGTAGGAGCCGTGGTGTGAGCGCGTTCGGTCTCTTCATCGCCTCCGGGCCTCTGCGGCGGCTGGCGCGCACGCTTCCCCTCGTCGGCCTGCTGGCGGGAATGGTTGCCCCGCCCGCGCTCGCGCTCGACACGCGGCAGGCCGAGCGCGTCGTCGCGGTGCTCGAAGAACTGCACGAGGAAACCGGCGACACGGTCTATTTCGACGAGCAGGCGGCACTCGAATGGTATGAGCGCGACGAGCACGCCTCGCGGCGCATCGCGGCGGCGGGCTTCGACCGGCAGAGCTGGAAGGAAGCCTTCGACGAGACGCTGACCGGCTTCCTCGCCGCGGTGCCGCAGGCCGATATCGACCGGATGTTCGCGGCCTTCGACGACCATCTGGCGGCGACACCGCAGCTGACCGAACGGGAGAAGCGGCAGGCCGCCTCTATCTGGGAAGCCCAGCGCAGCAAGCTGCGCAGCATTCGCGCCGATGGTGCCCAGCATGCCACGCTGGTCGCGCCCTATGTCGGCCGCCTGAAACAGATCGCGGCGTCGCCGTGATCGGGATGGCCTGCCGCTTGATCCGGCAGGTCGGAGTGGCAGCCTTCCGCGCCGCCGGCCTTTCGAGGCCGGATTAAGGGGGGCGGTGCGGAAGGCTGCACTTCATCCGGTTCACCCCGCGGATGGACGGGCGCGGAGCTGCCGGGCCCCCACGTATCCCCGGCCATCACCTCGTCGGCGTCGACGGGCACGCAGGTCGGGCGCGCCGGGCGGAGTGGCGCGGAATGGCGTCATCCGCCGCCGCGTCATTCCGGCGCTCCCCGTTCATCCCCCAACACGGCCCCCAGGCCTCGTTTCCGTTCATCGATCCAGAAACGCCCACGCCCTGCTTCACGGAAATCAAGTGGCGGGCGACCCGTTGCCGCCCTGGCTGCGCGATTGAGGTGCCCGCCCACCGCCACCGCGGCCGTGCCAGCAAGCCGAAGCGGCATCGGGGGCAGAGCGCGGCTACCGCGCGTACCCGCGATCACGAGGTGCCGACCGGCCGGGCGAAACGGTTGCGCCGCGCGGTCTCTGGGCGCATAAGCGCGGCAAAGATTTGGAGGAATTCCATGCCGGCCTATCGCTCCCGCACCACCACCCACGGCCGCAACATGGCCGGCGCGCGCGGCCTCTGGCGCGCCACCGGCATGAAGGACGGCGACTTCGGCAAGCCCATCATCGCGGTGGTGAACTCGTTCACCCAGTTCGTGCCTGGCCATGTCCACCTGAAGGACCTCGGCCAACTGGTGGCGCGCGAGATCGAGGCGGCCGGCGGCGTCGCCAAGGAATTCAACACCATCGCGGTGGATGACGGCATCGCGATGGGCCATGACGGCATGCTCTATTCGCTGCCCTCGCGCGAACTCATCGCCGACAGCGTGGAATACATGGTCAACGCCCATTGCGCCGACGCCATGGTGTGCATCTCCAATTGCGACAAGATCACTCCCGGCATGCTGATGGCCTCGCTGCGCCTCAACATCCCGACCGTGTTCGTCTCCGGCGGCCCGATGGAAGCGGGCAAGGTCGTTCTCTCCTCCGGCAAGACCAAGGCGCTGGATCTCGTCGACGCCATGGTCGCCGCCGCCGACGACCGCGTGTCGGAAGAAGACGTGCAGGCCATCGAGCGCTCCGCCTGCCCGACCTGCGGCTCCTGCTCGGGCATGTTCACCGCCAATTCGATGAACTGCCTCACCGAGGCGCTCGGCCTCTCGCTGCCCGGCAATGGTTCGACGCTGGCGACCCATGCCGACCGCAAGCGGCTGTTCGTCGAGGCCGGCCACACCATCGTCGACCTCGCCCGCCGCTATTACGAGCAGGACGATTCCAGCATCCTGCCGCGTTCGGTGGCGAACTTCGCGGCCTTCGAGAACGCGATGACGCTGGACATCTCCATGGGCGGCTCCACCAACACGGTGCTGCACCTGCTCGCCGCCGCGCATGAGGGCGAGGTGCCCTTCACCATGGCCGACATCGACCGGCTGTCGCGCCGCGTGCCGGTGCTGTGCAAGGTCGCGCCCGCCGTCGGCGACGTGCACATGGAAGACGTCCACCGCGCCGGCGGAATCATGGGCATTCTGGGCGAACTCGACCGCGCCGGCCTCCTCGACACCTCGGTCGGCTCGGTCCACGCGCCGAGCCTTGCCGCCGCGCTCGACCACTGGGACGTCAAGCGCACCTCCAGCGCGGCGGTGCACGAATTCTTCCGCGCCGGGCCCGGCGGCGTGCCGACGCAGGTCGCGTTCAGCCAGTCCGCCCGCTTCGACGATGTCGACACCAACCGCGAGACGGGCGTGATCCGCGACGCGGCGCATGCCTTCTCGCGCGATGGTGGCCTCGCCGTGCTCTACGGCAACCTCGCCGAGGATGGCTGCATCGTGAAGACGGCGGGCGTCGACGAGAGCATCCTGACATTCACCGGCACCGCCCGCGTGTTCGAGAGCCAGGACGACGCGGTCTCCGCCATTCTCGGCAACCGGGTGAAGCCGGGCGACATCGTGCTGATCCGCTACGAGGGTCCGCGCGGCGGGCCGGGCATGCAGGAAATGCTCTATCCGACCAGCTATCTGAAGTCGAAGGGGCTCGGCAAGGCCTGCGCCCTCATCACCGACGGGCGCTTCTCCGGCGGCTCCTCGGGCCTGTCCATCGGCCATGTCTCGCCGGAAGCGGCCGAGGGCGGCGCGATCGGGCTGGTGCGCGAGGGCGACACGATCGAGATCGACATCCCGAACCGGCGCATCCACCTCGCCGTCGACGATGCCGAACTCGCCGCCCGCCGCGAGGAGCAGGAAGCCAATGGCTGGAAGCCGGCGGCCCCGCGCAAGCGCAACGTCACCAACGCGCTCCGGGCCTATGCCGCCTTCGCCACCAGCGCCGCCAAGGGTGCGGTGCGGCTGATTCCCTGACGCAACCTCCGGGCGGGACCCGCGCTCCGCCCGCCCACGCTCTCCGGCTGAAAAGCCCACCCCAAACGGAGGCCCGCATGGCCGACGGCGATGACGACTATGTCTATGACGAAGCCACCGGCGAGTGGCGCCCGGCCTCGGAAGTTGCGGCACAGGCCGCGGCAGCGGGAAAGGTCGAGGTGCGCGACGCCTCCGGCAATGTGCTGGCGGACGGGGATTCCGTGGTCCTCGTCAAGGACCTCAAGGTGAAGGGCGCCGGCCAGACACTGAAGCAGGGCACGGTGATCCGGAGCATTCGCCTCACCGACAACCCGGAAGAGATCGACTGCCGCTTCGAGGCGATCAAGGGACTGGTGCTGCGCACCGAATTCGTGCGCAAGCGCTGACCTCGCCGGAGGGAGGCGCCGCCCGCCCTCCCTCCGCTACGGTTGCGAACAAAACGGGAAACGTGCTCACTGTCGTTCCATCCGGTCGCCAGAGATTCGTTCGTTGATGCAGCCCGCCGCCTATCTCGACAAGCTGAACCCCCAGCAGCGGCAGGCGGTCGAGCACGGCGTCAAGGGGCCCGGCGCGATCGATGCCGGCCCGCTGCTGGTCATCGCCGGCGCGGGATCGGGCAAGACCAACACGCTCGCCCACCGCGTCGCCCATCTCATTGTCAACGGCGCCGATCCGCGCCGCATCCTGCTGCTCACCTTCTCGCGCCGGGCGGCGGCGGAAATGACGCGGCGCGTGGCACGCATCGCGTCCCATGTGCTCGGCCCCAATGCGTCCGTGCTGACCGAGGGGCTGAGCTGGGCGGGCACCTTCCACGGCATCGGCGCGCGCCTGCTGCGCGATTATGCCCCGCAGATCGGGCTCGATGCCAGCTTCACGATCCATGACCGGGAAGACAGCGCGGACCTGATGAACCTGGTCCGCCACGAACTCGGCTTCTCGCGCACCGAGAAGCGCTTTCCCGCCAAGGGCACGCTGGTTTCCATCTATTCGCGCGCGGTCAATGCCGAGCAGAAGCTGGAAGAGGTGATCGGCCGCTTCTTCCCCTGGGTGGCGGGGTGGAACGACGAATTGAAGGCGCTGTTCGCCGCCTATGTCGCGGCCAAACAGGCGCAGGGCGTGCTCGATTACGACGACCTGCTGCTCTACTGGGCGCAGATGATGGCGGAGCCGAGCCTCGCCGCCGACATTTCCGCCCGCTTCGACCATGTGCTGATCGACGAATATCAGGACACCAACAAGCTGCAGGCCTCCATCCTCCTCGGCCTGAAGCCGGACGGGCGCGGGCTCACCGTGGTGGGGGACGACGCACAGTCGATCTATTCGTTCCGCGCCGCCAGCATCCGCAACATCCTGGATTTTCCGGGCCATTTCAGCCCCCGCGCGGACACCATCATGCTGGAGCAGAACTATCGCTCCACCCAGCCCATTCTCGCCGCCGCCAATGCGGTGATCGACTTCGCCAGCGAGCGCTACGCCAAGAACCTGTGGTCCGAGCGCGCCTCCACCGAGCGCCCGCTACTGGTGAACGTGCGCGACGAGATCGAGCAGGCGAACTATGTCGCCACCCGCGTGCTGGAGCACCGCGAGGAAGGAATCGCGCTGAAATCACAGGCGGTGCTGTTCCGTGCCGCCCATCATTCGGGGCCGCTGGAGGTGGAGCTGACCCGCCGCAACATTCCGTTCGTGAAGTTCGGCGGCCTGAAATTCCTCGATTCCGCCCATGTAAAGGACGTGCTCGGCGTGCTGCGCTTCGCCGAGAACCCGCGCGATCGCGTCGCCGGCTTCCGCGTGCTCAAGCTTCTCAACGGGCTCGGCCCGGCCACCGCCGGACGCGTGCTCGACACGGTGGGATCGAGCGAGGCGCTGCTGCCGGCGCTGGAAGCCTTCGCGCCCCCGCGCGCCGCGGCGCAGGACTGGCCGGGCTTCCTGGAGCTGATGCGCGACCTGAAGTCCAAGCCAACTGGTGGGCCCGCCGGTTGGCCGGGCGAACTCGACCGCGTGCGCCAATGGTACGAGCCGGTGCTGGAGCGCCTTCACGAGGATGCGCAGAGCCGGCAGTCGGATCTCGTGCAGCTCGCCCAGATCGCCGCCACCTATCCCTCGCGCGCGCGCTTCCTTACCGAACTGACGCTGGATCCGCCGGACGCCACGAGCGACCATGCCGGCCCGCCCCATCTCGACGAGGACTATCTCATCCTCTCCACCATCCATTCCGCCAAGGGGCAGGAATGGAAGAAGGTGTTCGTGCTCAACGCCGTGGACGGGTGCATCCCGATCGACCTCGGCGTCGGTACCCGGGACGAGATCGAGGAAGAGCGCCGCCTGCTCTATGTCGCGATGACGCGCGCGCGCGACAGCCTGCACCTGATGCTGCCGCAGCGCTTCTTCACGCATGGTCAGGCGGCGCGCGGCGATCGCCACGTCTATGCCGCGCGCACCCGCTTCATTCCCCCGCGCATCCTCGGCCATTTCGCCGCCACGGCGTGGCCCCCGGCCGAAGCCGCCGCGCCCGCGCCACGCCCGGCCGAGACCGCACGGATCGATATCGGCGCACGCATGCGCGCCATGTGGAGCCAGTGAATGCCCGGCCGCGCCGGGGATCGCCATATGGATACAGCAAAGGCCTGCTAGGGTCAGCGGATACGAACGCCCGGCCCATGCTCGCCGGGCGGCAGCAGCATGATTCCCGCTTCCTGAAAGGTGCGAATGATCTGCGATTCCGTGCCGCGATGCAGACCATGGCGATGGCGCTCGAAATCACGAACCGTGCTGCGCGACACACCGGCGCGCACGGCCAGCAATTCCTGTGTCCAGTTCAGCAGCCCGCGTGCGGCGCGGCATTGTTCGGGCGCCAATTCCATGAGTTCAGCCTTGCCTCCAGATGAACAAATCAACCATAATGGGCGAAATCGCGCAAGACCCGCCCCAAACCCACCTTTGGAGCTGTTTCCGCTCAGGTGATGCCGCCTGACCGCCCGGAAATGGCCCCCATATCCGCCGATACACGATCCGCCGCGATCGTGCCCCAGGGAGGAACCCGATACCGATGCCTAACGACGCTCTCCTCCTCGCGGCCCTGGTCCTGCCCTTCGCGGGCAGCCTGCTGGCGGGGTTCCTCCCCACGCATGCCCGCAATCTCGCGGCCGCACTGGCGGGGAGCGTCGCGCTCATCGGCTGCGCCATCGTCGTCTGGCTCTATCGAAGCGTCGCCACCGATGTGCCGGTGCGTCTGCGCGCCGACTGGCTGCCCTCGCTCGGCCTGGATTTCACGCTGCGCATGGACGGGCTTTCCTGGCTGTTCGCACTGCTCATCTTCGGCATCGGCGCGCTGGTGGTGCTCTATGCGCGCTACTACATGTCGGCCGAAGATCCGGTTCCGCGCTTCTTCTCCTTCCTTCTGGCCTTCATGGGCTCGATGGTGGGCGTCGTCACCGCCGGCAACCTGATCCAGCTCGTGTTCTTCTGGGAACTGACGAGCCTGTTCTCATTCCTGCTCATCGGCTACTGGCACCATTCCGCGCAGGCCCGCGACGGCGCGCGCATGGCGCTCACCATCACCGCGGCGGGCGGGCTGTGCCTGTTCGTCGGCGTGCTGCTGATTGGCCGCATCGTCGGCAGCTATGAGCTGGACGAGGTGCTGGCCGCCCGCGACCTGCTCGACAACAGCAACCTCTATACCGTGGCGCTGGTGCTGATCCTGCTCGGCGCCTTCACCAAGAGCGCGCAGTTCCCGTTCCATTTCTGGCTGCCGCACGCCATGGCGGCACCGACCCCGGTCTCGGCCTATCTGCACTCGGCGACCATGGTGAAGGCGGGCATCTTCCTGCTGATCCGGCTGTGGCCCGTCATGGCCGGCACGGATGCCTGGTTCTATCTCGTCGTTCCCGCCGGTCTGGTGACATTGCTGCTCGGCGCCTATTCGGCGATCTTCCAGCAGGATCTGAAGGGTCTTCTCGCCTATTCCACCATCAGCCATCTCGGGCTGATCACGCTGCTGCTCGGCCTCGGCAGCCCGCTCGCGCTGGTCGCGGCCGTGTTCCACACGGTGAACCACGCCATCTTCAAGGCCTCGCTGTTCATGGCGGCGGGCATCATCGACCACGAGACCGGCACGCGCGACCTGCGCAAACTGAGCGGCCTGTACAAATACATGCCCTTCACCGCGACGCTGGCCATGGTGGCCGCCGCGGCCATGGCCGGCGTGCCTCTGCTCAACGGCTTCATTTCCAAGGAAATGTTCTTCGCCGAGGCGGTGGCGGACCATACCGGCTCGCTGCTGGACGACAGCCTGCCCTACTGGGCGACGCTGGCGGGCGTCTTCAGCGTCACCTATTCGCTGCGCTTCATCCTGGGCGTGTTCTTCGGCCCGCCGCCCAAGGACCTGCCGCACACGCCGCACGAGCCGGCGCACTGGATGCGCTTCCCCATCGAGTTCCTGGTGCTGATCTGCCTGCTCATCGGCATCGTGCCGAGCCTCACCGTCGGCCCGCTGCTGGCCACCGTGATGCGCTCCATCCTCGGCAGCGACATGCCCTATTACAGCCTGGCGCTGTGGCATGGATTCACGCTGCCGCTGTTCATGAGCCTGATCGCCCTGGCCGGCGGCGTGCTGCTCTATTTCCTGCTGCGCCCCTATCTCGACAGCGGCATCGAGGGGCCGCCGCTGGTGCGCGCGCTCAAGGGTCAGCGCATTTTCGAGAAGATCCTCACCACCATCTCGCTGCAATGGGCGCGGCGGGCGGAAGTCATGTTCGGCACGCGGCGCCTGCAGCCGCAGATGCGCATCGTCGTGCTGCTCGCCGTGCTGGCCGCGCTGTCACCGATCGTGCTGCAGGGCCTGCCCGGCAACGGCACGCTGGCCGGCACGCCGATCGAGCCCGGCTTCGCTCTGATGTGGCTGATCGGCATGGGCTGCGCGCTGGCCGCCGCCTATCAGGCCAAGTATCACCGCTTCGCCGCTCTGGTGCTGGTGGGCGGGGCGGGCCTCGTGACCTGCGTCACCTTCGTGTGGCTGTCGGCTCCCGACCTCGCCGTCACGCAACTGCTGGTCGAGATCGTCACCACCGTTCTGCTGCTGCTGGGCCTGCGCTGGCTGCCCAAGCGGATCGAGGATGTGTACCCGACGCGCCCGCCGCTCTCCACGCTCATCCGCCGCTATGTCGATTTCGGCATTGCCAGTGCCTTCGGCGGAATCCTCGCCTTCCTGTCCTACAGCCTGATGACCCGCCCGCTGCCCGAGAGCGTCTCGCGCTTCTTCGTCGAGCGCGCTTACACGGAAGGCGGCGGCACCAATGTGGTCAACGTGATCCTGGTGGATTTCCGCGGCTTCGACACGATGGGCGAGATCGTCGTCCTGTGCCTCGCCGCGCTCACCGTTTTCGCGCTGCTGCGCCGCTTCCGCCCCGCGCCGGAAAGCGTGGGCAGCCCCGAGCAGCAGCGCATCCAGGACGCCTATGACGATGCCGAGCCCGACCGCAAGCCGGGCGACACGGTGACGGACTACATGCTCATCCCCCGCCTCGTGATGAACTGGATGTTCCCCGTCATCGCCACCTTCGCGGTCTATCTGTTCATGCGCGGCCACGACCTGCCGGGCGGCGGCTTCGCGGCCGGCATCACGCTCTCTATCGCCTTCGTGGTGCAGTACATGGCGAGCGGAACGCGCTGGGTGGAGGACCATCTGCGCGTGCTGCCACTACGCTGGATGGGCCTTGGCATCATCACCTCGGCATCCACCGGCATCGGCTCGTGGTGGTTCGGCTACCCGTTCCTCACCTCGCATTTCCGCTATCTGGAACTGCCGCTCATCGGCAAGGTGCCGATGGCCAGCGCGCTGCTGTTCGACCTCGGCGTGTTCGCGCTGGTGGTCGGGGCGACCGTGCTCATCCTCATCGCGCTCGCCCACCAGTCCCTGCGAAGCAGCCGCGCGTCGCAGGCGGCGGAGGGAGGCGAGACGTGGAGGTGATGCAATGGAGATAATCCTCGCGATCGGCATCGGCGTGTTCGCCGCCTCCGGCGTGTGGCTGCTGCTGCGCCCGCGCACCTATCAGGTGATCATCGGCCTCTCGCTGATCTCCTATGCCGTGAACCTGTTCATCTTCAGCATGGGCCGCGTCAAGCTGCACGCCCCGCCGGTGCTGCAGCCGGGCACCGCGGGCGACCCGGCGGCGATGGCCGATCCGGTGCCCCAGGCGCTGGTACTGACCGCCATCGTCATCGGCTTCGCCATGACGGCGCTGCTGCTGGTCGTGCTGCTGGCGGCGCGCGGGCGCACGGGCACCGACCATGTCGACGGGCGGGAGGCGGACTGACGATGGATCCCATCAACCACATCGTCATCCTGCCGATCCTGCTGCCGCTCGTGGTCGGCGCCTTCATGCTGCTGTTCAGCGACCGCCGGCGCAGCATGAAGATCGCGCTCAGCGTTGGCACCACGCTGACCCTGCTCGTCGTGGCGATCGCGCTCGTCGCCATCGCCGGCACGCCCCATGGGGACCGCTGGTCCTCGCTCATCGTCTATCCCGTCGGCAACTGGCCGCCGCCCTTCGGCATCGTGCTGGTGGCGGACCGACTCTCCGCGCTGATGCTGCTGCTCACCGCCGTGCTGGCCAACGCGTCGCTGCTCTTCGCGCTGGCGCGCTGGCACGGCGCGGGGCCGCGCTTCTACACCCTGTTCCTGTTCCTGCTGGCGGGGCTCAACGGCGCCTTCCTTACCGGCGACCTGTTCAACCTGTTCGTGTTCTTCGAGATCCTGCTCGCCGCTTCCTACGGGCTGGTGCTGCACGGCTCGGGCACGGCGCGGGTGAAGGCGGGGCTCCACTATATCCCCATCAACCTCATCGCCTCCTCGCTCTTCCTCGTCGGCGTGAGCCTGATCTACGGCGTCACCGGCACGCTCAACATGGCCGATCTCGGCCGCACCGTGCCGACGCTGCCGGAGGATTCGCGCGTGCTGTTCGAGATCGGCGCGGCGATCCTGGGCATTGCCTTCCTGGTCAAGGCCGGGATGTGGCCGCTCAGCTTCTGGCTGCCCACCACCTATGCCGCCGCCTGCGCGCCGGTGGCGGCGATGTTCGCCATCATGACCAAGGTCGGCATCTATGTGATCCTGCGCCTGTTCCTGCTGGCGCTGGGCGACGAGGCCGGCGCGGTGGAGGATTTCGGCGCCGAGTGGCTGTATTTCGGCGGCATGGCGACCATCGCCTTCGGCGCCATCGGCGTGCTCGCCGCCCAGTCCATGCAGCGGCTCGGCGGCTATGCGGTGCTGGTGTCGTCCGGCACGCTGCTCGCCGCCATCGGCACCGGCAATAGCGCGGTGATTTCCGGCGCGCTCTATTATCTCGCGGTCTCCACCCTCACCATCGCCGCCTATTTTCTGCTGGTCGAACTCATCGAGCGCGGCCGCCAGGCCGGCGCCGACGTGCTGGCGGTGACGCAGGAAATGTTCGGCGACCCGGAGGAGGATATCGAGGAGGAGGACGACGAGATCGGCGTGGCCATTCCCGCCACCATCGCCGTGCTGGGCGGCGCCTTCGTCGCCTGCACCGCACTGCTCTCCGGCCTGCCGCCGCTCTCGGGCTTCATCGCCAAGTTCGCCATGCTCTCGGCGCTGATCAACGAGGCCGGCACCATCCCGGCGCGGCACTGGGCGCTGGTCATCCTGCTCATGGTCTCGGGCCTCGCCATGCTGATCGCCATGACCCGCACCGGCATTCGCACATTGTGGGTGCCGGACGAGATCGCCATTCCGCGCGTGCGCGCCATCGAGGCGATCCCGATCGGGCTGCTGCTGCTCCTGTGCGTGGCCATGACCGTGATGGGCGGGCCGACCATGCGCTACATGGAGGCCACCGCGCAGGTGCTCTACTGGCCGGCCATCTATGCCAATGACGTACTCGGCCCCGCCGCGGGAGGTCCGCGATGATCCGGCGCGTGCTGCCGCACCCTTTCCTGTTCGTCGCCCTGCTGGTCATGTGGCTGATGCTCAACCAGTCGCTCGCGCCCGGCACCTTCCTCTTCGGCGCGCTGGTCGCCTTCGGCGGCTCCTGGGCCATGGTGGCGCTGGACCCGCCAAAGGCGCGGCTGCGCCTGAGCCGCTTGCCGCCGGCCCTGCGGCTGGCCGGGCGCGTGCTGATCGACGTGTTCCGCTCCAATCTCGCGGTGGCGCGCATTATTCTCGGCGGCACCGAGCGGCGCACGCATTCCGGCTTCATGACGCTGCGGCTCGACCTGACCGACCGCTACGGGCTTGCCGTGCTCGCCATCATCATGACCTGCACGCCCGGCACGCAATGGGTGCATTACGACCCCGCGCGCGGCACGCTGCTTCTGCATGTGCTCGACCTCGTCGACGAGCGGGAATGGGCGAACCTGATCAAGCAGCGATACGAGACGCTGCTGCGGGAGATCTTCGAATGAGCGCTCACATCCTCGGCTGGTCCTTGACGCTGGCGCAGGTGCTGCTCGCCTTCGCCATGGGGTTGGCGGCGGTGCGTTTCGCGCGTGGCCCGCGTGCGCAGGACCGCGTCATCGGGCTCGACACCTTCTACGTCAACGCCATGCTGATGCTGGTCACGATCGGCATCCGCAGCGGCGTGACGCTCTATTTCGAGGCGGCGCTGATCATCGGCATGCTGGGCTTTGTCAGCACGGTCGCGCTGTCCAAGTTCCTCATGCGCGGCGAGGTGATCGAATGAACGAGGCACCCGACCTGCCGCTCTGGGCGGCCGTCCTCGTGTCGCTGCTGGTGGTCGCCGGGGCGGCGATCACGCTGATCGGCTCGGTCGGGCTGGTACGGCTGCCCGATTTCTACTCGCGGCTGCACGCGCCCTCGCTCGGCGCCACGCTGGGAACCGGCTGCATCCTGATCGGCTCCATGCTGTGCTTCGGCGTGCTGAGGGACCGGCTGCTGATCCACGAAGCACTCATCGCGCTGTTCATCACGATCACCACGCCGGTGACGATGATGCTGCTGGCCCGGGCCTCGCTCTATCGCGACCGCGTGGAGGGCAACAGGGCCGCCCCGGAACATGACCCGGAGCCGACCGAACCGTAGGCGCCCTGCCCGCTCGGATCATCGGCGCGGTGGACACGCGCGTCCACCGCGCCGGGCCATCGCTCGGCGCTCAAGGAGCCGACATTTCCGCGAGGCTGTCGCGATAGGCGGCAGACAGATAGGGCCCGAGGCTGACCGCAGCGTCGAGATGACGGGTGTCATAGGCGCCGGCCGCGTGGAGGATGTTCAGCGAGCCGAGCGTGCACCCCAGCGACACGATGGGCACGTTCAGGGTCGCGCCCAGCCCCAGGCTCTCGATCAACTCGAAATCCGCGGGGAAGGCCCAGCGCACGGCCGCCGGATCCGGACCGAGATACGGACGCCGCTCGCCCAGCACATGGCGACCCCAGGCGGTGGGGCCCAGCCTTTCCCGGCCGGATACGGGATAATGCGCGGGATCGGTGGTGTGGAGCCTCTGCACCTCCTCGCCATCCGGCGACAGCAGCAGCATGGTCAACAGCCCGAAGCCGATGCGCGCGCGGGCAACCGCCTCGACGGCGCGGAACATGTCCAGCGGCGCGCGGGCCGCCAGATGCGCCAGACCGAGCTGGCGATAATCGTCGGCTGTGATCATCATCATCGCCCGATCGCATAGCCCTGCATGAAGCGCGGCGTGGCTCCCGCGTGCAGCATGCCCCCGGAAATCGCGGCGGCGCAGACCCGGCCGAGTGCCCATGGCCCTTCGATCTTGAGCCGGTGTCCGCGCGCCGCCAGCCGCTCCAGCGTCTGCGGCGGAAAGCGGCTCTCGATCAGCAGTTCGCCCGGCGCGCGCGCGCGCGGATAGAACGAGGCCGGCCCGTGCCGGGTGTTGAACAGCGGCGCGTCGATCGCCGCCTGCAGGTTGAAGCGGTGGTGCAGATGCCGCAGCAGTACGGTCGAGGACCACTGGTCCTGCTGGTCGCCGCCCGGCGTGCCGAGCGCGAGCCACGGCTTTCCGTCACGCCCCACCATGGTCGGCGACAGGGTCGTGCGCGGGCGCTTGCCCGGCGCCAGCGCGGAGGTCAGCCGGCGGTCGAGCCAGAACATCTGCGCCCGGGTGGAGAGCGGAAAGCCAAGCTCCGGCACCACGGGCGAGCTTTGCAGCCAGCCCCCGCTCGGTGTCGCGGAGACGACATTGCCCCAGCGGTCGATAATGTCGAAATGCACCGTGTCGCCCTCCACCTCGGGAAGGTCGACAAAGGTCGGCTCGCCCATGCCGGGGCCGACCGGCGTCTCGCAGCCGGCCCGCTCCAGCAGCGCCGCAAGGCCGGCCTCGGCACCGGGAAGCGCGCCGGGGCGAATGTCGAGGGAAGCCTCCCGGCCGATCAGCCGGCGGCGCTCGGCGTTGTACTCGTCCGACAGCAGCACATCGAGCGGCACCTCGACGAAGTTGGGATCCCCGTAGAAGACGTCGCGGTCGGCCATGGCGAGCTTGGTGCACTCGGTGATGAGGTGCACGTAATCGTCGCCCAGCGGGTCCATCGCGGCGATGTCGTAGCCCTTGAGCAAGGCCAGCATCTGCAGGAAAACCGGCCCCTGCCCCCACGGGCCGGTCTTGTAGACGCGCGCGCCGGCATAGTCATAGGAGACGGGGCGCTCATAGCTGGCCTGCCAGCCCGCCATGTCGTCACCCGTCAGCAGCCCGCTATGCTTGCGCCCGCTCGTGTCCATGAGCGCGTTCTCGCGATAGAAGCCGTCGATCGCCTCCGCCACGAACCCGCGATAGAACGCGTTCCGCGCCGCCTCGATCTGGGCGACACGGTCGCCGCCGGCGGCCTTTGCCTCATCGCAGATACGCCGATAGGTGTCGCCGATGGCCGGCGTGCGGAAGAGTGCATCCGGGGTGGGCCGGCGCCCGCCCGGCAGCCACACCTGCGCCGAGGTCGGCCATTCCGTGCGGAAGAACTCTTCCACGGCATGGATCGCCTGCACCGCGCGGCGCACCAGCGGAAAGCCCTCCCGGGCGTAGAAGATCGCCGGCTCCAGAACGGTCTCCAGATCCAGCGTGCCGTGGTCGCGCAGCAACAGCATCCAGGCGTCGAACGAGCCCGGCACCACGGCCGGCAGCAGGCCGGTGCCCGGGACGAGACGCAGGCCGAGCCCCTCGAAATGCTCGATCGTGGCGGCGGCCGGCGCCACGCCCTGCCCGCACAGAACCTGCGGCTCGTCCTCGCCCTGCTTCCAGAACAGGATCGGCACCTCGCCGCCCGGCCCGTTCAGGTGCGGCTCGACGATCTGCAGCACGAAGCCGGTGGCCACCGCCGCGTCGAACGCATTGCCGCCGCGCTCGAGGATCGACATGCCGACCGCCGAGGCGATCCAGTGCGTGCTGGTGACGACGCCGAAAGTGCCCTTGATCTCGGGGCGGGTGGTGAAGGGATTTTCCATGTCGGCTTGCTTCTCGCGTCAGGCGGCGAACGTGTAGGCGGTGCGGGCCTTGGTGTAGAACCGCATGGCATGGTGCCCCATTTCCGGCGGGCCGTAGCTCGACGACTTGAGCCCGGACAGCGGCACATGGAATTCCACGCCGGCGGTGGGCAGGTTCACCATCGCCAGACCGCTGCGCACATTCGCCTTGAAATGCTGGGCATGTTTGAGGGAACTCGTGACAATGCTCGCCGACAGGCCGAAATCGGTATCGTTCGCGACCGCCAGCGCCTCATCATAGCCTCGCACCGGAATGATGCAGGCCACCGGGCCGAATATTTCCTCGCGATTGACCCGCATCTGGTTGCTGGTGTCGCCGAACAGCGCGGGGGAGAGGAAATGCCCCGGTGTCGCGCGGTTCAGCCGCCCGCCCCCCGTCAGGAGCCGCGCGCCCTCCGTCTCGGCCAGTTCGATATAGGAGAGGTCCTTGGCCAGCTGCCGCTCGTCGATCACCGGGCCGATATCGGTGCCCGGGCTGATGGCCGCGCCGATGACGAGCTTTTCCATCCGCGCCACCAGCGCCTGCGTGAAGTCGGCGACCCGCTCGACATCGACAATGAGGCGGGAGGAGGCGGTGCAGCGCTGCCCGGCCTGCATGAAGGAGCCCTGTATGGCGCAATCCACCGCGACATCGAGGTCGGCATCGGCGGCGATCACCAGCGGATTCTTGCCGCCAAGCTCGCACTGCGCCGGGATCATGCGGGCGGCGGCACGCTGCGCGACGGCGGTGCCGGTCGCCACCGAGCCGGTGAAACTGACCGCGTCGACCACGTCCACGATCTCGCGGCCGACCGTTCCATCGCCCATCAGCAGGCTGAACAGCCCCTTCGGACAGCCGGCCCTGTCGATGATATCGGCCAGCGCCCAGGCCGAGGCCGGCACCAGTTCGCTCGGCTTGAACAGCACGGCATTGCCATAGGCCAGCGCGGGCGCGATCTTCCACGCCGGGATGACGACGGGAAAATTCCACGGCGTGATCAACCCCACCACGCCGATGGGCTCGTACAGAACCTCGATCGTCACGCCGGAGCGCAGCGAGGGCGAGCGCTCGCCCGCCATGCGGAACACTTCGCCGGAATAGTAGCGGAAGATTTCCGCCGCCCGCGTCACCTCGGCGGTGGCGTCGCGCAACGCCTTGCCCTCCTCGCGCGACAGCAGCAGCGCGAGTTCTCCGCACCGGCGCTCGATCTCGTCGGCGATGCGGCGAAGCAGGTCGGAACGCACCCCCGGAGCGGCCACCGCCCATGCGGCGCCGGCGGAACGGGCGGCGGAAGCCGCCTCCCGGACCTGTGCGCTCGTGGCGCAGGCATATTCGCCGACCACCTCATCCGTATCGGACGGGTTGATGTTGATGAGCGCGCCGTGCCCGGACACCCATTCGCCGGCCACAAGATTGGGAAAGATCGCGGTGCTCATGCCCGGGCCCTCATCGCCGTGGTGAAGCGGGCCAGGCCGCGCTGGAGACAGCCGAGCAGTTCGTCGATCTGCGCCTCGGTGATGATGAGCGGCGGCGAGATCGCCACCGTGTCGCCGATGGCGCGCACCACCAGCCCCTCATCGAGGCACATCATTTCCAGCTCCAGAGCCGCCCGCGCCTCGGGAGGGAAGTTCTCCCGCGTCGACTTGTCCTTCACCAGTTCCAGCCCGGCGATCAGCCCCATGCCGCGCACGTCGCCAACGAACGGGTTGTCGGCGAAGCGGCGCAGGCCCTCCTGGAAGCGTGGCGCGACGTTGCGCACATGGCCGACAATGTCGCGCTCCTCGTAGATTTTCAGCGTCTCGATGGCGACGGCGGTCGGCACCGGGTGGGCCGAATAGGTGAAGCCGTGGCCGAACACGCCGATCTTCTCGGCTTCCGCCGACAGGCCGGCGAATACCTTCTCGTTCACCAGCAGGGCGGCGATCGGCTGGTAGCCGGACGACAGCGCCTTGGCGATGACGATCATGTCGGGATTCAGGTCGAACGCCTGCGAGCCGAACATCTGCCCGAGCCGGCCAAAGCCGCAGATGACCTCGTCGACGACAAAAAGAATGTCGTATTTGCGCAGCACCGCCTGCACCTTCTCGTAATAGCCCGCCGGCGGCACGATCACCCCGCCCGAGCCGAGGATCGGCTCCGCCCAGAAGGCGGCGATGGTCTCCGGCCCCTCCCGCAGGATCATCTCTTCGAGATTGCCGACGATGCGGTCGACGAAGGTGCCCTCGCTCTCGCCGGGCTGTCCGTAGCGGTAATAGAGCGGGCAATCCGTGTGCAGGATGCCCTCCATCGGCAGGTCGAAGCTGGTGTGGTTGCGGGGAATGCCGGTCAGGCTGGCGGTGGCGAGCGTGGTGCCGTGATAGCCGCGGATGCGGGCGATCACCTTCTTCTTGGCCGGCCGGCCGAGCGCATTGTTGAAATAGCGCAAGGCCTTCAGCGCCGTGTCGTTGCCTTCGGAACCGGAGCCGCAGAAATACACCTTGGACATCGGCACCGGCGCCATGGCGATCAGCATTTCCGCGAGATCGACCGCGTTCTCCGTCACCTTGTGGCCGAACGAGTGATAGCAGGGCAGCTTCTGCATCTGGCGATGGGCCGCCTCCACCAGCCGGGCCTCACTGAAGCCGAGCGAAGCGTACCAGAGGGCGGAGACGCCCTCCAGATAGCGCCGGCCGGCGGTGTCGAAGACATAGATACCCTCGCCGCGCTCGATCACCAGCGGCCCGGTCTCGGCCAGACGCCGGGGGTTGGAATAGGAATGCAGGTGGTACCTGGTATCCCGTGCCTCAACGGAATTTGGCGTGTCGAGCATCAGGCGTCCCCTTTTGTCGAGATGTGTGCGCCTTTGCCGGCGCGGGATGAGAAGCGATCGCCGAGCTGGCGCAGCGCACCGGCAAAGCCGCTTGGAAAGACCGTGATGATGAGAATGAGCGACAGCCCGTAGATCACCAGGCGCCATTCCTGCAGGTCGCGCAGCACTTCCTGCATGCCGACCAGGAACAGCGCGCCCAGCAGCGAGCCCCACAGCGTGCCCCGTCCGCCGACATAGGCGATGGTCAGGATCTCGACGGTGCGCTGGATGCCGAATTCTTCGGCGGTCGGCACCAATATGCCGATGTAATGCGCGTAGAAGGCGCCGAACACGCCGACGAAGAAGCTGGCAACGACGAAGTTGAACAGCTTGTAGCGCACGACATGGATGCCCAGCACGCTGGTGCCCAGCTCATCGTCGCGGATGGCCTTGAACACCAGCCCGATGCGCGAGCGCACGATGGCGTACAGCGCGGCATAGGTGACGATGACCAGCGCCAGGATCAGATAGTAATAGGTGATGGGCTCGCTGCGCGGAAACGGGATGCCGAATAGCGGCGTGAACCCGCCCACCGTCAGCCCCGAGGCCCCTCGCGTCACTTCGCGCGCATTGGAGATGGCGAACCGCAGGGTCTCCATCACGAACAGCGTGGTCAGGCCGATATAGATGCCGCGCAGCCGCAGCGTCAGCACGCCGGTGATCAGCCCGATCACCGCCGAGGCCAGGCCGCCGACCAGCAGCCCCGTCCACGGCGTGATGTGGAAATACTGCACGCTCAGCGCCGAGCCATAGGCGCCCGCGCAAAGGAAGCCGGCAATGCCGAAATTCACGATGCGCAGATAGCCGAGCATGAAGTCGAACAGCGCGCCGAGAATGAAGAACAGCAGGATCGAGGTGAACACGGCGGGGATGTAACGCCCGCCCACCAGGGACGGGATCGCCGCGAGACCCGCGAGCAGCGCGCAGATCACCAGTGCCCTGCGGTCGGGAAAGCGGAATTTCTGGAACAGGGATGTCATGGCCGGGTCACCTGGCGGCTGAAGAGGCCCTGCGGGCGAAGTACCAGGACCGCGAGAACGAGCAGCGACGTGATGGTGTTCTGCCAGCCGCCGGGCGCGAACGCCGTGGCATAGGCTTCGATGAGGCCGAGCAGCGGCCCCGCGAGCATGGCGCCCCAGACACTGCCGAGCCCGCCGATGATCACCACCACGAAGGCCTTGAGCAGCACCTCGCCGCCAACCGTGGGATAGGCGGGATAGGTGGAGAGCAGCAGCGAGCCGATCGCGCCCGCCAGCGCGGCGCCAATGCCGAAGGTGATGGCGTAGATGCGCTCGATGTTGATCCCCAGCACCTGTGCCGCCGCCGGATGCTCGGCGGTGGCGCGGATGGCGCGCCCCAGATTGGTCTTCTTCAGAAAGAGGGCGAGCGCGCCGGTGGTGAACAGAGCGCCGGCGAGGATCAGCACCCGCTCGTTGGAAATCACCACGTCGCCGAATTCCTGCCGGCCGGGCCAGAAGGCGGCGATGCCGAATTCGCGCGGGCCGAAGAGGATGAGCGCGAGGTTCTGCAGCACCACCATGATGCCGATGGTCAGCACATAGCCATCGACCAGCCAGCGGCTACCGAGCCGTGCCCGCAGCGGCGCGATCAGGCCGCGCTCCATGGCGACGCCGACGCAGAACATCAGCGCCGTCGAGATCAGCAGCGCGATCGGCGCGGGCACGCCGAGCACCATTGTCGCGAAGTACATGGCATAGGCCCCGAGCATGAAAAGCTCGCCATGGGCCATGTTGATGATGCCCAGAATGCCGAATATGAGCGCGAGACCAGCCCCCATGAGGCCATACATGGCGCCGCGCGACACCCCGTCTATCGTCAGCTGAATGAGTACGTCGGCGGTAAACATGATGCTTCGCCTCAGATGAAGTTGCGGACGAGTTCGTCGATGCGGTCGGAGAAGGACGCGGCCGGACCCTCGATGCAGATTTCGCCCAGGCGCAGCACGTAGAGGTGATCGGAGGCGGCGCAGACGTGCCGCGCGCTCTGGTCGACCACCAGCACTCCCGCACCATCGGCCTTCATCTGCGCGATGCGGTCGAACACCTCGTGCACCAGCTTGGGCGACAGCCCGAGCGAGGGCTCGTCGAGGATGACCAGGCGCGGATCGTTCAGCGTCAGCCGCTCCATTTCGAGAATGCGCTGCTGCCCGCCGGACAGCAGACCGGCCTTCACCTTGCGCTTGGCGCGCAACACGGAAGACAGCTCGAAGGCCCGCTCCACGGCCTGTTTCGCGCGGGCGCGCTCCTTGCGGAAGGCCCATGTGCCGAGGACGAGGTTCTCCTCGACGGTGAGGCCAGGGAAGACCGAGTGCCCCTCCATGAGATAGGCGATACCGTGGGTGGCGAGTTGCGAGGGCTGGAGCTTGCCGATATCCGCGGCGTCGAAGGCGATGGCGCCGCTCCGCCGGCGGAGGAAGCCGCATATGGTCTTCAGCAGCGTCGACTTGCCTGCGCCATTGGCGCCGATCAGTCCGGTGACCGAGGAGGCCCCCACGCTGAGGTCGACCCCCCTCAGCACATCCGCCCCGCTTGCATAGCCGACTTTTAATTCACGAACCTTCAAGAGCATCGTTCAGGCTCCCAGATAGGCATCGACGATGCGCGCATCGTTCCGGATCTCGGAAATGGCCCCGCGCGTCATCACCTTGCCTTCGACCAGCACGAGCACCTCCTCGCAGAGACGCGGCAGCGACACGATGTCGTGGCTGATGACGAGACAGCCGACTCCCTCGCGGACAAGGTCGCGGATGATGTGGATGAGCAGGTCGATCACCTCGGCACTGACCCCGCCGAACGGCTCGTCGAGGATCAGCAGCCGGGGTGAGGTCATCATCGCCCGGGCGGCCTCGAGCAGCTTCTTCTGGCCATCCGGCAGGGCCGAGACCACAAGGTCGCGCACTCCCGCCAGGCCCACCCGGTCCAGCATGTCGGTGATCCGCCGCCGCTCCTCGCGCCCCGAGAGGCCGGCATTCACCAGCGCGACACGGAGATTCTCGGCGACCGTCATGTCGTTGAACGTACGGGCCACCTGGAAGGTGCGGCCGACGCCATAGCCGGCGATCCGCGCCGGCGAGCGGTTGGTGATGTCGCGCCCGTCGAGCAGGACCCGCCCGCTATCGGCGCTGTAGATGCCGCTGATGACGTTGAACATCGTGGTCTTGCCGGCGCCGTTCGGCCCGATGAGGCCGAGGATGCGTCCCGGTTCCAGATCGAAGGTCACGTCGGTGAGCGTGCGCACGCCCTGGAAGCTCTTGTTCACATGGTCGACGGTCAGCAGCGCGGTCATGGCGTTAACTCCGGGGAATCCGCCTCGCGCGAGGAGACGGATTCCTGTTTCGTCAATCAGTTGGGAGCTTTGAATTCGGCTTCCGCGAACTCGAACGGCCACACCACGGGGGCCTTGTCGCCGTAATATTGCACCATCGGGAAGGAGAAGCCCTTCATGAACGGCCCGGCCTTGACCTCGTAGGCCGAGATGGCGGCGTCGCCGGGCTGCCTGGCAAAGGCGTAGTACTGCCAGATGCCCTTGTGCTCGGTGGCCAGCAGGGCAGCCGACAGCTTCGTCGCGTCGAGCGTGCCCGCCACGCTCATGCCCTTGATGAGCGCGCGCGTGTAGTCATAGGCGTGGCCGCCGGCCGCCGGCACCGGGGGCATGCCGAAGGTCTTCTCGAAGCGCGCGGTCCATTCCTTCTCTTCCGGGGTGATGACGCGCGGGCTGTCCATGGAGAGCGCGAAATTGGCGGCATCGCCGGTCAGTTCATGCCAGTTCGAGGCCCAGCCGAGGCCATCGGCGAACAGCAGGCCCTTGAGGCCGGCGCTGTGGAACTGCTTGACGAAGGCGGCGGCCGAGGCCGGCGCGTTCAGCGTGAAGGCGGTCAGGCTGACGCCCGAGGCCTTGTAGCGGGTCAGGAGCGCGTTGAATTCGAGTTCGTTGTTGCGCGCGACATCCTGCGCGACTACGTCCCAGCCCTTCGCCTTCAAGCCGGTGACGATGGCCTCGCCCCAGGTGCGGCCCCAGTCGCTGTCTTCCACCACGACGGCGGCCTTGCGCGTCGGCGGGGTCCACTTGCCCTTGGCGATCAGGTCCTCGGCCGCCTCGACATAGAGGCCCGACATGGTCTTGGGTGCCGGCCAGCCCTTGAACCAATTGGTATATTTGCCGGCGTTGATCTTCTCGGAAATGTCTTCCGGCGCGGCGAGGTTGCCGTAGCTGATGATTCCGTCGGAGGCCGCCAGATCGATCAGCGCCAGGCCGACCGAGCCGTGCCAGCCGTTCAGAAGCATCTGGATACCTTCCCGCGACACGGCGTTGCGATAGGCCTTCACCGCCTTTTCGGGCGAGGATTCGTCGTCGATCCAGACCAGCTGGATGTCGGCTTTCTTGCCGTCGATGGTCAGCGGCAGTTCACCGGCGGCGCGCGCATCGTCGAGCGCCATCTTGGTGCCGTTCTGGATGTCCTGGCCGATCTTGGCCGAAGGACCGGTGAAAGGTCCCACGACGCCGATCTTGATGACGTCGGCGGCAAGCGCCGTCTGACCGAGGCCGGCGAGTAGAACAGCCGACGCCAATAATGTCTTTATCTTCATGACAGCCCTCTGATTGTTGGATCGCGTTGATTGACTCACTCGATCTTTCTTCACGCGTGCACGCGAAGCCGAACGTCACCTTTCACCAGGCTAATGAACCAGCTGCACGTCCCAGAGCGGCGCCTCGCGGGCGAGCGCCACCTCGGTTTCGACCTGCGTCCCGCATCCCGGGCAGATGAACGACCTGAACTCGACCGGCTCGTCGATGAAATCGGCAGGGTCCGCCATGGTCGGCGACAGGTCCGCGATCGGCATCGTGCGCATGACGAGCGCGAGCTTGTAGTTCTCGTCCGCCGGCCCGTGATCCTGGCCGCAGCACCGGCAGGTCAGCCGGCGGCTGGCGAGCATGGTGTAATCATTGAGGCCGATGCCGCCTTCCGGCACCGCGGCCGGCGTGTCGCGCCGCGCGACCGGCACCTTCCCGCCGAGCCGGTCGGCGCGGATGATGGTCCGGCGCGCCTGCGTCGCGGCCCTGTCGACCGCCCCGCCCTCGATCACCACGCCATAGAGCCGCGCCGCCTCGGCCCGCGAGACGAAACCTTCCGCCACATCGTGGAGAACGCTCTCCGGCTCGCGATCGAGCGGGTCGCCATAGCCGCCGCCACCGAAGAAGGTGATGGCGTAGACATCGTCCCGGCCCTGCTCGGTCTGCGATTTCGGCGGCAGGATATCGAGCGTGCCGCTGAGGGAAGCGATCTCCTGCGGAATCTGCCCCTGCGCGAGGCGGGCCAGTACATCGCTGTCGCGCTGCATCGAATAGACGACCGAGGCGCCCGGCAGGCCGCCGCTGAGCGCCCCGCCATTGGGCACGGCGACGTGGAAGGCCGCGGACACATGGGTGAAATTGCGGTTGGTCTTGTGCAGCACGAACGAGAACTTGCCGCCGGCCCCGCCGCGCCACTTGCCCGCGCCGCCGGTATCGATGGCCTCGCCCCGGCACAGAACCAGCAGTGGCCAGGTGAACTCGGTGGCCTCGACATTGGGAATACGAGCCGAGGGGATGCAATAGGCGCCGGCCGTATTCACCCCATCGGCAAAGGAGCGCGCGCCGAAGCCGGCAAGGTTGGCCTCCTGAAACTGCGTCACGAAGGCGTAGCCCGTCTTGTCCCAGCCGAATAGCTGCATCGCCGGCCACGAACCGCCGCCGCCCGACAGCGCCCGCCGCCCGTGCTCGGGGTGGCAGAGCATCATCTTGGAAATGGCGGCGTGGGCGCAATTATGCGCGAGCCAGGTGCCGGTGATCGAGCCCATGCTCACCGCCGCGGGGTATTCCGCATTCAGCATCGTGCCGCGCGGATTGGTGATCGCGATGCAGCGCTGCAGCCCGCCGAGCGCCCATGGAATATCGCCGACCAGCAGCGGCAGGATGCCGGCCAGCACCCCCGCCCGCGTTCCGGATGTGGCGGAGTTGATCAGCCCGACCTGCGCCGCCGACCCCGTGAAGTCGAAATGGAGATGATCGCCCGCCTTGGTCAGTTCCAGCCGCCCGGCATAGATGCCACGATCGCCGGCAAACGCGGTTTCCTGAAAGTCGACATGCCGCCACACGCCGTCGGGCAGTTCGCGCAGCCGGGCGCGCAGCTGCGCCTCGGCGCGGTCCATCACCCGCCCCATCACCGCCTTGACGGTATCGGCACCGTATTTCTCGATCGCTTCGAGAATGCGGCTGCGCGCCACGTTGTTGGCGGCGATCTGCGCCCTGAGGTCGAGCGACAGCAGCAGCGGCTGGCGCGAGCGCCGGGTATAGAGGTCCTCGATATCCGACTGGATCTCGAAATTCTTGACGATCTTCACCGGCGGCAGCGGCGGCACTTCCTCGAACACGTCGCGCGCGGTGATGGAGAAGCTGCCGGGCGCCGGGCCGCCGACATCGACCTCGTGGATCGAGGCGCCAACCCAGCAGAACAGCTTGCCGTCATGGAACACCGGCGCAAACACCGCGACGTCGTTCTGGTGAACCGCCCCGACCCAGGGATCGTTGCACAGGAACATGTCGCCATCGTCGATGCCCGGGCTCTGGGCGCGGTTGATCAGCGTCCACTTGATCATCGGCTCGAAGGCGGCGGCCTGATAGAGCAGGTTCGGCGTCATGAACACGACATCGCCGGTCTCGCTGGCGATCACCGTCATGAAGTCGTTGGCTTCCGTCGCGACGGGCGAGCCCGAGACGTGACGGATGGTGACGCCGGCCTCGTCGCAGACGTGCCACAGCCTATGGCTCAGCACTTCATCGGTGATGAAGTCGACCTTGGTCGACGGATCGGCCCGGTGCAGGCTCAGCCCATGGCCGGCCAGTGTCTCGACCACCGGTTCGAAATCGGCGTAATAGCGTTCGGCGCCCGCAACCCAGCTCATGACGCGCTCCCGGATTTTTTCAGGATCAGATTGCCCACCCGGTCCACGCCGCAATTCCATTTCGGCGGGACGGTGATCGTGGTGGTGGAATATTCGAGGATGGCCGGCCCCTCGATCCGCGCACCGGTCAGAACCTCGCCACCACGATAGATGGCGGTCGCGACATAGGCGCCCGATTGCGGCCAGTAGACCTCGCGCGAGGCGATCGGGACCGGCGCCGGGCCGACGGGCTGGTCGCCCACCGCGTATTTGTTGCGCAGTCCGATGGCCTCCAGCCGGAAGCCGACAATCTCGATGGGCGCATTGTCCCATGCCGCCCCGGGACCGAAGGCTTCGACATAGAGCTGCTCGAACATGGCGCGGATCTCTCCGCCGCCAATGGCGAGATCGGGGATTTCGACCACCAGATCGTTGAGCTGGCCGACATATCGCACCTCGACGAAGTGCCGCATCTGCCGGTCCCGCGCCGCGATGCCGTCGCTTTGCAGTTGGGCATGCGCCTCGTCGACCAGTTCGTCGAACACCGCGCGGATATCGGCCTGCACGAAGGGCTCGCGCAGCGTGATCGAACGTTCATGGACATGGAGGACATCGGCCATCGCCACGCCATAGGCGCTGAAGGCCGAGGAAATTTCGCCGAGCGGGATCAGCACCGCCATGGCGTCAAGGTCGCTGGCGTAGAACGGCGCGTGCAGCGGCCCGAGCCCGCCATAGGCGCACAGCACGAAGTCGCGCGGGTCATGCCCCCGCTCCACCGTGACCTTGCGCACCAGATCCGCCATCTTGGCGTTCACGATGGAGAAGATGCCGATGGCGGCCTCCTCGACGCTGATGCCGAGCGGTCCGGCGACATGGGTCTCAAGCGCGGCTTCCGCCGCCGCGCGATCGAGCGGGAACCGCCCGCCGAGAAAGCTGACGGGATCCATGTAGCCGAGTACGAGATTGGCGTCGGTCACCGTCGGATAGGCGCCGCCGCGACCGTAGCAGGCCGGCCCGGGAAACGCCCCGGCGCTTTGCGGGCCGACGGAGAGCCGCCGCGTCACCGGATCGACAAAGGCGATGCTGCCGCCGCCGGCGCCGATCGAGACGATGTCGATGGTCGGGCAATAGAGCACGCGCTGGTCGATGATCGAGGTGCTGCGGATCAGCGGGCGGCCATCGACGATCAGGCCCACATCGAAGGTCGTGCCGCCGACATCGGCGCAGACCACGTTGCGGTAGCCCGCCGCCTCGCATACCCGCCGCGAGGCGACGACGCCGCCGGCCGGGCCGGAGAACAGCGTCGTGATCGGCCGCTGGCTGGAATTGGCCTCGGTGCCGACACCGCCGGCGGAGTGCATCACCAGCATCGGCGTCGTCACGCCGGAGGAAGCCAGGCCCCCC
Source organism: Ancylobacter tetraedralis (assembly GCF_014195655.1). Classification (GTDB taxonomy): domain Bacteria; phylum Pseudomonadota; class Alphaproteobacteria; order Rhizobiales; family Xanthobacteraceae; genus Ancylobacter; species Ancylobacter tetraedralis. Next base: position 315,212 of record NZ_JACICD010000004.1, on the reverse strand, counting down.
GACACTTTCTGGAGGTATTTCTTGACCTCGATGGCCACATAACCGTTGATCACGGCGGCCTCGGTCCGCTCATATTCGCCGAGGCGCCGCGAGAGCGAGGAGCCGAGCGAGACGAAAATCTCGGGGTGACGCTCCTTGATCAGCGCTTCGATGCGCTGCTCATGCGCTGGATTGACGAAGCTCCACAGCAGCGACACCGCGATGCTCTCGACGCCGGCGGCGACAAGGCGGGCGATGGCGGCCAGCGCCTCGTCGTCCTTGAGCGGGATGACGACATCGCCGGCATAGTCGATCCGCTCGTTCAGCTCGACGATGCGGGTCTTGGGGATGATGGGCGCCGGCTTGCTGGTGATCGAGTAGTTCTGGATTTCCGACAGCGGGCGCCCGGCGACGCGCCCGTTCACCCGCATGATCGAGATCATGTCGGCATGGCCCATGGTGGTGATCAGCCCCACCTTGGCGCCGGTATGGGTGACGACGGTATTGGTGGCGATCGTCGTGCCGAGCGAGAAGGACTCGATATTGGAATAGAAGGTGCCGGCACTGCCGGACCGGACACCTTCCGCCACGCGGAGAACGTCGAACACGCCCTGCGCATTGTCATGGGGGGTGGAAGGAGACTTGTGAACGGAGGTTTGGCCCTGCGCGTCGATGACAACAAGATCGCAGAACGTTCCGCCTGTATCGACACCCACGGTATCCATCGGACTTCGCAACCTTCATGCAAGTGACTTGAATGAAGAGAAATTAGATTGCGTATTCGTTATCGTCCAGTCCAAAAATCGGGCAGCTCTCGGGATTGTGCGGGGATGTTTCGCCTCCCGGACGGCCTGCCGGAATGCGGCGCTCCTTACAGGTCGCGCATGGGCCATCCCCCGCGTTGACAGCCGGGTGGATGACATCCGCGGCACATGCCAGCCGCGCATCGCGAACGCGCCCGCAATGACGGCAGTTCCGACAAAATATTGAAATTAAATCAGTTTTATCGGATCAGCGCGCAACCACAGCCATCGCCGCGCGTGCAAGGCGCGGGGCCTTCCTCAGGGATAGCGGTTGAAATTGGACGGCGCGAGCCACGCCGCATCCGCTCATTCGCCAGGGTTCGAACGGCGCGCGGCCGCGGGACCATTCCCTTCCATGCAAGTCACTTGCACAGAACGCATTCCATCTGCCTAATTGGCTATCAACCGTTCAGAACGTGACCGGCGTGTTCACCCAGATGATCCGGCAATGCGCATCGCCGCTGGCGCGATAGAAATGCTCCAGCTCGGACTCGAAGAAGAAACTGTCGCCGACATTGATGATCGACACCGTGCCGTTGACCTTCAGCTCCAGCGCGCCCTCCAGGACATAGCCGACTTCCTCGCCGGCATGGCGATAAGGCCCGCACCAATCGCCGTTCGAGGGAACATGCATGATATGGGCTTCCAGCATGCGCTGCGGGGCATAGGGCACCAGGCTTTCCGCCATGCTGCCATCGCCCTCGACGAACCCGCTGCCGCTATATTTGGGCCGTTCGCCATTGCGGTAGATGACCAGCGACTCGTCGCTGTCGGCGTTCAGCAGGGCGGTGACGGAGATTCCCAGCGCGCGGCACAGCCGGTGCAGCGTCGTCAGCGAAGGAATGACGAGGCCGTTCTCGACACGCGACAGCAGGCTCTCGGAGCAGCCCGCCGTATCGGCGAGATCCTTGAGCCGCATCTTGCGCGTGCGCCGCTCGACACGAATGCGAAACCCGATATTGCGAAATTCACTTTCGTGGAGCGTCTCGGCCTTGGCCTCACTTTCCGAAGCCATCTCACATACCTCACTCGGCTTTCGCACCGCACGCGCGGCGCGCTGACCATCTCTAGCAGGCATGTATCGATATTTTCCAGCCGCCCGATCAAGGAGCGAACCGCGCATATGTGCGGCGGACGGCGATCCTGCAATGCAGCCGACGCATCGGGCATCGCCGCCGCATGGGATTCATGATCAGGCGATCATCGCCGAAACGATGTGAAGCCGTCTCCAGGGCGGCTTTCCGCCGGAAAACCCGTGAGGTCGTCGAGGGTGTCTTGAGCCGGATGCATCGGCGCGGGCAGGGCGCGCGGCATTGAGGCGGCGCGGGCGAGGCGCGGCGGCGTCATCCCTCTCGCGTCCGGCCCGCCAGTTTTTGAGATGGAGCCTAAAAAGACGCAGCAAACGCAACGGGTTGGTCGCGTCGACGGGCAGATGATTCCATCTCCGCAAACCCGCACAACCCGTTGCCGTCAGAATACCAACCGCCCGTTCACCGGCGCGGATCTTCCGGCTTCAGCGGCGTGCCGTGGCGCGAACCGTCCACCGTCTGCACGCTGTCGCGCTCATAGCGGCCGGCCGTCCGCTCCTTCGCCTTCCCGTCACCGGGGGCATTGTCGTTGCTCACCTCCTCCAGCGGCGGGTGGCGGGGATCGGATATCGGCGTGGGCTCGTCCTTCAGCACCGCCTCGACATCGGCGGGATCGATGACGACCGGGTTCTGGTCGAGCAGGCGGGGATCGCGGGCCATGGCTGTCTCCTTCGGGTGTGTCTCACGAAGGCAACGGATGGGTGGCGCACGGGTTCCCCGCCTCAGGCGTTCAGCAGGCGGCGATAGAGTGTGGAGCGGTTGATGCCGAGCCGCTTGGCGGCCTGCGAGACATTGCCGCCGCAGGAATCCAGCGTGCGCCGCATCGCCTCCACCGTCAGCGCGTCGAGCGACATTCCCCCCTCCGGGCGGCTCGGCGCGGAGGAATCGTGGAGGATGATCTGGCAAGGCTCCGGCGTCGCGGCGCGAATGTCGGGAGGGAGCATGTCCGCCTCAACCGGCCGGTCCGGCTCGGCCAGCGCCGCCAGCATGCGCAGCGTGCCGACCAGCTGGCGGAAATTGCCCGGCCAGTGATAATCCGCCAGATGCCTTTCGCAGGCGGGCGAGAGCATCAGCCCGCGGTCATGCGCAACCCGGCTCCACAGTTCGCGCACCGCCGGCAACCGGTCGCCCAGCTGGCGCACGGCCGGCAGATCGAGGGTGAAATGGGCGATGCGGAAATAAAGGTCGGAGCGGAAGGTCTGCGCCTCCACCCGTTCCTTGAGATTGCGGTGGGTGGCGCAGATGAGCGCGAAATCCACGCGCACCGGCTTGCCGCCGCCGAGCGGCTGCACCTCGTGGTCCTGCAGCACCCGCAGCAGCCGCGACTGCAGCGCCAGCGGCATGTCGCCGATCTCGTCGAGGAACAGCACGCCGCCATCGGCCTCGCGCAGCAGGCCCTTGCGGCCGTTGCGGCGGGCTCCGGTGAAGGCGCCCTCCTCATAGCCGAACAGCTCGGCCTCGATCAGCGTCTCGGGAATTGCCGCGCAGTTCACCGCCACGAAGGGGCCGCTCGCGCGGGGGCCCTTGCGATGGATTTCGCGCGCGGCCATCTCCTTGCCGGTGCCGGTCTCGCCCTGCACCAGAACGGGCACGCCGGCCACGATCATCTTGATCGCCCGGGCCAGCGCCTTCTCGTCCTCCTCGCGCAGCACGAGATCGCCGAAAGGACCGGCCGGCCGGGGCGGAGCCGGGCGCAGCGCCGCGACGCGACGCTCGCCGTCGAGCCGCGCGAACAGCGCCCGCCCGCCGGCCGCCTCCAGCCGCGCGACCTGCCCGCCCTCCGGCAGGCGCTCCACCAGTTCGTCGGCCCGCAGCCGCCCGAGCGCCGACCAGTCCATGTGCAACAGGCCGAGCGCATGCCGGTTGGCCGCCACCAGCCGGTCGCCGTCGAACACCAATACGCCCTCGCGCGGCGTGCCCAGCAGCGCCCGGTCGTCGCCCACGCGCAGAACGCGCATGTCGGCGAACCCCTCGTCGAAGAAGCGATGCTCGATCTGCTCGGCCGCGAGGCGCACCAGCCCCAGGGCATGCCGGTGATCCACCGCCGCCGGGCCGGAGAGGTCCAGCACGCCGACCGCGCGACCATAGGGGTCCATGATGGGCGCGGCCGAGCAGCTGAGGATGCCGTGCGGGTCGAGATAATGCTCGCCGCCATGCACGGCGATGGGCCGGCACTCCAGCAGCGCGGTGCCGACCGCATTGGTGCCGGTGGCGTTCTCGCTCCAGCTGACGCCGGGGCGCAGCGCCACCTGCGCGGCGCGCGAGGCGAAGCCCGCATTGCCGCGCGAATCGAGGATCAGCCCGTTCGGATCGGTGAGGATGACCACGCAGCCGGTCTGCATCGCCTCGGCATAGAGGCTCTCGATCTCCGGCCGGCTGAGCCGGCGCAGGCGCTCATTGCGCTCGCTCGCCTCGCGCAATTCGCCCTCGGTCAGCGGCACCAGCGAGGGCAGGCTGTGATTGTCGAGGCCACGGTCGGCGCAGCGGCGCCAGGAGCGCAGGATCGGCTCGGCGATCAGCGATTGCGGCGGACGCCCGTGATCGAAAAACTGCCGACGGGCGACGGAAACCGCCCTTGGCGTTGCGTCGGCACGCATTGGCACCTCCCGAGTGTTGCATTCTGCAACACGTGTTTTTAGTTCTTGTTGTTTTGTACGACAGTTGTGGCAAAGTTCCGAACGCGCGTCCACACCCTTTGTTTTGGCGCCGCTCCAATCCAACATCTTAAGTCAGTCATATCAATATTTTGCCGTGTCGCAGTAACGATTTTGTGCGGCGCCGCATCGCCTTGGCACGGGCGGTGCAATCCTTTCCGGCACCACCCTGGGAGGATACACAATGAACAAACCCGAACTCTCCATTACCAAGCAGTCGCCGTTCAAGGCGCGCTACGGCAACTTCATCGGCGGCCAGTTCGTCGAGCCGGTGGCCGGCCGCTATTTCGACAACACCTCGCCGGTCACCGGCGGCAAGATCTGCGAGATCGCCCGCTCCGACGCGCAGGATATCGAGAAGGCGCTCGATGCCGCCCACGCGGCCAAGGGCGCCTGGGGCCGCACCAGCGCCGGCGAGCGCGCGCTGATCCTCAACAAGATCGCCGACCGCATGGAGGAGAACCTCGACCTGCTCGCGCTGGCCGAGACGTGGGACAACGGCAAGCCGATCCGCGAGACGACCGCCGCGGACATGCCGCTCGCCATCGACCATTTCCGCTATTTCGCCGGCGCCGTGCGGGCACAGGAAGGCGGCATCAGCGAGATCGACCACGACACGGTCGCCTATCACTTCCACGAGCCGCTCGGCGTGGTCGGTCAGATCATCCCGTGGAACTTCCCGATCCTGATGGCGGTGTGGAAGCTGGCTCCCGCCCTCGCGGCTGGAAACTGCGTGGTGCTGAAGCCGGCCGAGCAGACCCCGGCGAGCATTCTCGTGCTGGCCGAACTGATCGCCGACCTGCTGCCGCCGGGCGTGCTCAACATCGTCAACGGCTTCGGCCTCGAAGCGGGCAAGCCGCTCGCCTCCTCGCCGCGCATCGCCAAGATCGCCTTCACCGGCGAGACGACGACGGGCCGGCTGATCATGCAGTATGCCAGCCAGAACCTCATTCCCGTGACGCTGGAACTGGGCGGCAAGTCGCCGAACATCTTCCACAAGGACGTGACCGCCGAGGACGACGATTTCTTCGACAAGGCGATCGAAGGCTTCGTGATGTTCGCGCTCAACCAGGGCGAGGTCTGCACCTGCCCCTCTCGCGCGCTCATCCACGAGAGCATCTATGACCGCTTCATGGAACGCGCCCTCAAGCGCGTGGAAGCCATCGTGCAGGGCTCGCCGCTCGACCCGGCGACCATGATCGGCGCGCAGGCCTCCTCCGAGCAGCTGGAGAAGATTCTCTCCTATATCGACATCGGCAAGCAGGAAGGGGCAGAGGTCCTCACCGGCGGCGAGCGCAACAATCTGGGCGGCGATCTGGCCGGCGGCTTCTACGTGAAGCCGACCGTGTTCAAGGGCCACAACAAGATGCGCATCTTCCAGGAGGAGATTTTCGGGCCGGTCGTGTCCGTGACCACCTTCAAGGATGAAGACGAGGCGCTCTCCATCGCCAACGACACGCTCTATGGCCTCGGCGCCGGCGTGTGGACCCGCGACGGCAACCGCGCCTATCGCTTCGGCCGCGCCATCCAGGCCGGGCGCGTGTGGACCAACTGCTATCACGCCTATCCCGCCCATGCGGCGTTCGGCGGGTACAAGCAGTCCGGCATCGGACGCGAGAACCACAAGATGATGCTCGACCATTACCAGCAGACCAAGAACATGCTGGTCAGCTACAGCCCGAAGAAGCTCGGCTTCTTCTGAGCGCCCGACATCCTCTCGACGCCGCCCCGGATCCCTTCCCGGGGCGGCGGTTTTTTCATGGAGGAGGCCATCATGACCGTTTCGACGCCCGTCTCGACGCTCGAACCAGCCGCCACTACAGCGGAGGCGATCACCGTGCCGCGCGTTCTCGCCACGCCGGCCGCGCTCGATCTGATCGCTACGCTGGTTGAGGAATACGGCCCCGTGCTGTTCCACCAGTCCGGCGGGTGCTGCGACGGCTCCTCGCCCATGTGCTACCCGATCGGCGACTATATTGTCGGCGACGGGGACGTGCGCATGGGCGCGATCGGCGGGGCGCCCTTCTTCATGAGCCCCTCGCAATTCGACTACTGGCAGCACACGCAGCTTATCATCGACGTGGTGCCGGGCCGGGGTGGCATGTTCAGCCTGGAGAACGGGCGCGGCGTGCGCTTTCTCACCCGTTCCCGGCTATTCGGCGATGCGGAACTGGACCACCTGATGCCCCTCGCCTTCGGCGCGGACTGACGGCTGCGCGGGCCGCGCTGAACGTGCCCGCCATGCGACGACCGACGGCTTACCGGCAGATCAGGATGTCCTGCTCGCGGGTCATGCGATAATTGTCGCTGAGCTTGACGACGTAGCGCACATCGCCCGCGCTGTTGAGGCAATAGTCGACCACGCGGCCATTGCCCCAGCTGATGCGCACCGCGCGCGGATTGTAGCAGACATTCTGCAGTTCGATGCGCTCGGGATCACTGTACGATCGCAGCTCGATCACGCATTGGCGCTCGACGGCATATTGCAGCGCCTCGCCCGCGGCGCGCTGCTGGGCCAGAGCCGCCGATCCTGCCGCGCCGCTCATCAGCAGGGCGGCGGCGGCGCCAATCATCATCCGCTGGCGCATTGAGGTATCCCTTTCGGGTGAGGTCTCGCTTTCCGCGCGAATTTACGGGCTGACTGTCACAAAGCAACAAATTCGTCGACATTTTGCTGCGACATTATCGACAATTTTGAAACTTTATGATGAGCCGGTGCACGCGCTCGATAACGAGGGTTGTGCTCCGCAGGCTGGCGCGGCGGGACGTTCCGGGCGATCGAGGTGCCCGGCGCGAGCGCTCCCCGGGATCGGCCGCTCAGAACCCCTTCCGGTCAGGGGCAGCGTTTTCGACTCGCGAAAGTCGGTCAAGTTTCGCGAAAAACGCTCCAGCGGACCCCGTTTGCCGCGGGGATCACTCACACGAGGCCGAACCCGCGTCAGCGCGGCGCGAGCGCGGTGACCGCCAGCGCGGTGGCGGCGGCGCGGTTTTCCACGCCGATCTTGGCGTAGATCTGCTCCAGGTGCTTGTTCACCGTGCGCGGCGAGAGGCCGAGAATCTCGCCGATATCGCGATTGGCCTTGCCGCGCGCCAGCCACATCAGCACTTCCGCCTCGCGCACCGTGAGATTGAGCTTGGCCCGCAGCACCTGTTCGGGCGGCACGCCCTCGTCCTCGACGATGCGCAGCAGCAGTTCCTCCGGGCCGATCTGCCCGACATAGGAGAGGCGCAGCCGGCGCACGACGCCCGGCATCGGCAGATCGAGCGCGGCCGGCTCGCCGCCCGCGCCATCCGTTCGCCGTGCCGCCAGCCAGAGCCGCACGGCCTCGGGCAACATGAGGCTGTCGCCGGGCGACGACGCGGTGATGGCGGATAGAAGCGCCGTCGCCTGCGGCGTCGACCACAGCACCCGCCCCTCGCGCGTCGCCGAGAGCAGGAAGCGGCCGGCCGCGTCCAGCGCGGCCCGCGCGCTGTGAGTCTGGCGGGCATTGGCCAGATGCACGCGAATGCGGGCGATGAGTTCGTCCGGGGAGATCGGCTTGGTCACGTAATCGACGCCGCCGGCCTCCAGCCCCTTCACGATCTGCTCGGTTTCCGAAAGCCCGGTCATGAAAATGACCGGCACATGCGCGACCGCCTTGTTGCGCTTGAGCCGCCGGCAGGTTTCGAAGCCGTCCATGCCCGGCATGACAGCATCGAGCAGGATGACGTCGGGCGTGATGCGCTCGACCAGCGCCAGCGCATTGGCGCCCTCGACCGCCACCAGAACCGTGGCACCCGAGGCTTCCAGCGCATCGGTCAAAAGACTCAGGGTCTCGGGTGAATCATCCACCACGAGAATGATGTCGCGGCGTTCCACGCTATGCATCATCGCGGCGCAACGCCTCCAGGACGGTCATGTACTGCTTGATGTCGAAGGTTTGCATGAGGTCGCGCATATGCGCGACGAAAGCGCCGTGCACGGGCGAGGCGCGCTCGATTTCCGTGAGCTTGGCCTGGATCCCGCGCACATAGCCGATCTCGCCGAGCTTCACGAGGTCCTCGATATGCCCATCGGCCGGCGCCCGCAGCTTCTCTCGCGGCGCCGCGTCGGGCACGGCCTCGCCCTCGCCGATCCAGTCGAGGTCCAGCAGCTTCTCCAGCTTTTCCAGCAGGCTGCGCAGATTCACCGGCTTGACGACATGATCGTCATGGCGCCGCTCGTCCAGCCCGTCGCCGCGGATCTCGCCGGCATTGGCGGAGATCATCACGATCTTGAGCCGGCCGAAGCCCTCGTCGCGCAGAAGCCGCACCACTTCCCAGCCATTGAGGCCGGGCATGGAAATGTCGAGCAGCAGCACGTCGGGATTCCATTGCCGGACCATATCGAGCGCGGCGACGCCGTCCGCCGCCGACAGCACGGTGAAGCCGATCGGCAGCAGCAATTCATGCATCAGGTCGCGATGCGCGGTGTCGTCATCCGCCACCAGCACGGTGCGGCGCGGCCCGGCATAGCCGATGATGCGCCGGTGCTGGATCGGTCCGGCCAGCGTCGGCCGCGTCGCCTCGGAGAGCATCAGCTTGACGCGGAAGGTGCTGCCGCGCCCCGGCACCGAGGTGAGCGATATCTCCCCGCCCATGATCTCGGTGAGCAGCTTGGTGATGGTGAGGCCGAGGCCGATGCCGGCGGTGGAATAGGTGCCCGCTCTTTCCCCACGTTCAAACGGCTCGAAGATGCGCGTGTGATCGGCGGCGGGAATGCCGATGCCGGTATCCTCCACCTCGAACTCGGCCACCTGGTTGCGATAGGAAATGCGCAGCGCCACCCGGCCGGCGGCGGTGAACTTGATGGCGTTGGACAGGAGATTGATGAGAATCTGCCGCAGCCGCTTCTCATCGGTATAGACCACCGCCGGCAGCCGCTCGGGGCGCACATAGACGAAATCGATGCCCTTGGCCGTCGCCTGCAGGCGGAACATGTCGACCAGCTGGTCGAGGAAATCGCCGATGCGCACCTCGTCGCGGGTGAGGTGCAGCCGCCCGGCCTCGATCTTGGAAATGTCGAGCAGCCCGTCGATCAGCCCCGAGAGATGCTCCGCCGAGCGGCGCACCACGCGGATGGCATCGCGCCGGTGCGGGGGAATGGTGGTGTCGCGCTCCAGAAGCTGGGCATAGCCGAGAATGGCATTGAGCGGCGTGCGCAACTCGTGGCTGATGCCCACCACGTAGCGGCTCTTGGCGAGGTTGGCCGCCTCGGCGACCTCCTTCGCCTTCTGCAGCTTGGCATCGGTCCGCTTGTGCGCCTCGATCTCCCGCCGCAGCAGCGAGGTCTGCCGATCGCTCTCCTCCTGCGCGACGCGCCGGCTCTCCTGCGCCAGCACGAAAAGCCAGGCGGCGACACCGGCGATCATCAGCAGGATGAAGTAGAGCGTGAACAGGATGCGGCCCATCGCCTCCCGCTCGGCGGCGGGAGCGAAGGTGGCCTGGAAATAGATCACCCCGAGGATCGCGCCGATCAGCGCCGCGAGCAGCGACAGCACGCCGATATAATGGCCGATGCGCGAGTTGATGCGCGCCACCATCCAGCTCGGCAGCGTCGCGCGCAGAGCGGCGAGGATCTGGTCGGGAAAGCGCGCGTCGTCCTTGCAGCGATCATTGCAGCGCGCATCGAGCGAGCAGCACAGCGAGCAGATCGGCCCGGCATAGACCGGGCAATGGGCCATGTCCTCGTGCTCGAACGTGTGCTCGCAGATGCAGCACCGGATCGTCAGCCGGCTCTCCCAGTTGCGACTGGTGCGCCGGGCGATGTAGTAGCGCCCGCGGGTCGAGAAGGCGATGGCCGGCGCGGTGGCGAAGGACACCACCATCGCCACGAACGGGGCGAAGGCCTGCGGCGCTGGCCCGAGCAGACCGGAAAAGGCCAGCGCGCCGACCAGCGTGCCCGCGATGATGGCGCCGAAGCCGACCGGGTTGATATCGTAGAGATGCGCCCGCTTGAACTCGATGCCGGGCGGACTCCAGCCCATCGGCTTGTTCACCACGAGGTCCGCGACCAGCGAGGCCACCCACGCCACGGCGATCACCGCATAGAGCCCGAGGATCTGCTCCAGCACCTTGTAGATGCCGAGCGCCATGAGCATGAGCGCGATGGTGACGTTGAACACCAGCCAGACCACCCGGCCGGGATGGCTGTGCGTCAGCCGCGAGAAGAAGTTCGACCAGGCGATGGAGCCGGCATAGGCGTTCGTCACGTTGATCTTGAGCTGGGCCAGGATCACGAACATGCCGGTGAAGGCGAGCGCCATCGGTGGCGGAAACATGGTCTGGAACGCGACGAGATACATCTGCGTCGGCTCGGCCGCGTGCAGGAAGGGCACGCCGCGGGTGAGCGCGAAATAGGCGAGGAAGGAGCCACCCAGCATCTTGATCACGCCGGGAATGATCCAGCCCGGCCCGGCGGAGAGCAGCGCCACCCACCACAGCGCGTTGCGCCGCGCCGCGCTGCGCCCCGGCGCCCGGCGCGGCAGGAAGCGCAGGAAATCCACCTGTTCGCCGATCTGGGCGATGAGGGCGAACACCACCGTGGTCGCCGCGCCGAACATCAAGAGGTCGAACGAGCCGTCCGGCGCCCCGACCCGGCCGGTGAAGGTCGTCCAGTCGCGGACGGATTCGCCGTGATAGGCGATGATGAAGCCGAACGGGATGAGATTCAGCAGCAGCCAGAAGGGCTGCGTCCAGAGCTGGAACCGGCTGATGAAGGTGATGCCGTGCGTCACCAGCGGGATGACCACGAGAGCGCTGATGAAATAGCCCACCATCAGCGGCACGCCGAAGCACATCTCCAGCGCCAGCGCCATGATCGCCGCCTCGATGGCGAAGAACAGGTAGGTGAACGAGGCGTAGATCAGCGAGGTGACGGTGGAGCCGATATAGCCGAAGCCGGCGCCGCGGGTCAGCAGGTCGATATCGACGCCGAACTTGGCGGCGTAGTAGCAGATGGGCAGGCCGGTGGCGAAGATGAACACCCCGACCACCACAATGGCGGCAACCGCATTCTCGAAGCCATAGGCAAGCGTGATCGCCCCGCCAATCGCCTCCAGCGCGAGGAAGGACACCGCGCCCAGCGCGGTATTGGCCACCCGCAGCGCCGACCAGCGGCGCGCGCTCTTGGCGGTGAAGCGAAGCGCGTAATCTTCCAGCGTCTCGTTGACGACCCACTGGTTGTAGCGCCGCCGCACGCGAACGATTTTCTGTTCCGCTGCCATGGGGCCCCGCTTCGCCGTCCCGACGTCCGACATCCCGCGCGCCGACCCTCTCGACTGTTCTTCTTGGAGCGTCACCCGGCTCGCCCGGGCCACCGCGCGGTCTGGTTATCCATACCGCCGTAGATTACAAGCACAAATCATTCCAACTTCGACAACTCATTGCAAAAAAGTGCCTTCGTGAACGCATTCGGATCGTCCAGTCTGCATCGATCAAGAATTACTTGCCTTCCCGCTACTCGATTCACTCCGAAAACGGCTGACGAAATCCTATCTGATCCGACATTGCGCGCCCGCGCGCGCGCGAAAAACTGACGACGCGGGAAGCGCAGGACGCCTCTAGCGTGACACCTACTCTGAAGCCGGCGGCCCGGATCCCCTATACGTCAATCGACGTATTGCTGCAGCGCGCCATCGACCGCCACGATCCCCATAATGCAAGCACATCGGGAAGCTTGTTGAGGCCACGTCAAACCCGTGGAGGGGATCGTATGTCTTCCGATAACGAAAATTCAATTAAGTTTTCCAGCATGCGTCGTAAGCTCCTCATGGGCATGGCGGCGCTTCCTGCTGCGCCTCTTCTGTCATCTGCCGGGCTTTTTTCAACACCTGCCTATGCTCAGGCGCCGGCCACGGCCGCCGTCAACACGACGGGTCTTGCCGTGACCGACACGGAAGTCACCGTCGGCATCCTGCATTCCGTCACCGGCACGATGGCGATTTCGGAAACCGGCTCGGTGCAGGCGGAAAAGCTCGCCATCGACCAGATCAACGCTGCCGGCGGCGTGCTCGGCCGCAAGATCAAGTACATCCAGGAGGACGGCGCCTCCGACTGGCCGACCTTCGCGGAGAAGGCCAAGAAACTGCTGGTCAACGACAAGGTCGCCGCCGTCATGGGCTGCTGGACCTCTGCCTCGCGCAAGGCGGTGCTGCCGGTGTTCGAGCAGTATAACGGCATGCTCTACTACCCCACATTCTATGAAGGACTGGAGCAGTCCAAGAACGTCATCTATACCGGGCAGGAAGCGACGCAGCAGATCCTCGCCGGCCTGGACTGGGTGCAGAAGACCAAGAACGGCAAGACCTTCTACCTCATCGGCTCGGACTATATCTGGCCGCGCACCTCGATGAAGATCGCCCGCAAGCACATCGAGGGGCATCTGAAGGATTCCTCGGTCGTCGGCGAGGAATATTTCCCGCTCGGCCACACCCAGTTCAACTCGGTGATCAACAAGATCAAGCTGAAGAAGCCGGATGTGATCTACGCCGCCGTGGTCGGCGGCTCCAACGTCGCCTTCTACAAGCAGCTCAAGGCCGCCGGCATCGACCTCTCCAAGCAGACGCTGCTCACCATCTCCGTCACCGAGGACGAGATCGACGGCATCGGCGGCGAGAATTTCGCCGGCGCCTATAGCTGCATGAAATACTTCCAGTCGCTCGACAACCCGAACAACAAGGAGTTCGTCGCCGCCTTCAAGAAGATGTGGGGCGAGAAGACCGTGATCGGCGACGTCACCCAGGCCGCCTATCTCGGCCCCTGGCTGTGGAAACTCACCGTCGAGAAGGCCGGCTCCTTCGATATCGACAAGATCGCCGCCGCCTCGGCCGGGATCGAGTTCACCAAGGCGCCCGAGGGCTACGTCAAGATCCACCCCAACCATCACCTCTGGTCCAAGACCCGCGTGGGACAGGCCCAGCCGGACGGCCAGTTCAAGGTCGTGTTCGAGACGCCGGACCTGATCGAGCCGGATCCGTTCCCCAAGGGCTACCAGTGATCGCCTGAGGCTCCCACCCGGAGAGGGCCATGTGCCCTCTCCGGGGCACTTTCGGTTGACGGAGACCGCGCGCCAAGCGCGCACGCCGGGGGATTCCTGAATGTTTGCCGATTATTCGCTGGCCGAGCTCGGCTCGATCTTCGTGATGCAAGGCTTCGCCGGCCTCATCCTGTTCTCGGTCTTCGTGCTCATGGCGCTGGGCCTGGCCATCATCTTCGGCCAGATGGGCGTCATCAACATGGCGCATGGCGAGTTCATGATCCTTGGCGCCTATGTCACCTATTTCACCTCGCAGTTCTTTCTCCATTTCCTTCCCTCCCTGTTCAACATTTACTTCTTCGTTGCCATGATCCTCGCCTTCTTCGCCTCCGGCGCGCTCGGCATGGCGGTGGAATGGCTGATGATCCGGCGGCTCTACAAGCGCCCGCTGGACACGCTGCTGGCCACCTGGGGGCTCAGCCTCATCCTGCAGCAGGTCTACCGCTCGGTGTTCGGCCCGCGCGAGGTGGGCGTCGAGCTGCCCAACTGGATGATGGGCTCGCTCGCCCTCACCGACACGATCGAGGTGCAGATCAACGGCCTGTTCGTCATGGGCCTGACCATCGCCATCACCATCGCCGTCGCCCTGCTCATGTACAAATCGGCCTGGGGCAAGCAGGTGCGCGCGGTGGTGCAGAACCGCGTGATGGCCGGCGCGGTGGGCATCAACACCGAGAAGATCGACCGCAACACGTTCGGCCTCGGCTGCGGCATTGCCGGGGTGGCGGGCTCGGCCTTCACCATGATCGGCTCCACCGGCCCGACCTCCGGCCAGCTCTACATCGTCGACACGTTCCTCGTTGTCGTCTTCGGCGGCGCGCAGAGCCTGCTCGGCACCATCGCCTCCGCCTTCACCATCTCGCAGGCCCAGTCGACCATGGAGTTCTTCCTCTCGGGATCGATGGCCAAAGTCCTCACGCTGCTCGGCGTGGTCATCATCCTGATGCTGCGGCCGCAGGGCCTGTTCGTCATCAAGGTCCGTCGCTGAGGAGGCGCCCATGACCATCCCTGCCCCCAAATCCGGCCGCACCTTCTTCCTGCGTCCGCAGGACCTGATCGGCATCATCGTCCTCGCCATCTTGCTCCTCGTCGTGCTGCCGCTGGCGCTGGACAATTTCCGCCTGCAATTCGTCGGCAAGTACCTCACCTATGCCTTCGTGGCGCTCGGTCTCGTACTGTGCTGGGGCTATGCCGGCATTCTCTCCCTCGGCCAGGGCGTGTTCTTCGGCCTGGGCGGCTATTGCATGGCGATGTATCTCAAGCTGGAGGCTTCCAGCGTCGAGAACACCAAGATCCAGTCGACGCCGGGCATCCCCGATTTCATGGACTGGAACCAAATCACCTCGTTGCCCTGGTTCTGGGAGCCGTTCCGCAGCTTCGGCTTCACCACCCTCGCCGTGGTCGTGGTGCCCGCGCTGTTCGCGCTGATCCTGGGCTACGCGCTGTTCAAGCGGCGCGTGGGCGGCGTCTACTTCGCCATCATCACCCAGGCGCTCGCGGCGATCATGACCATCCTGATCGTCGGCCAGCAGGGTTATACCGGCGGCATCAACGGCATCACCGACCTGCGCTCGCTGCACGGCTGGGACATCCGCACCGACAGCGCCAAGACCATCCTCTATTTCGTCTGCGTCGGCCTGCTGCTCGGCTGCATCCTCCTCGCCTATTACGTCAAATCGTCCAAGCTCGGCCGCATCCTCGTCGCCATGCGCGACAAGGAGGACCGCGTGCGCTTCTCCGGCTACGACGTCTCCTCGTTCAAGATCTTCGTGTTCTGCCTCGCCGCCTCGCTCTCGGCCATTGGCGGGGCAATGTTCACCCTGCAGGTCGGGTTCATGTCGCCGTCCTTCGTGGGCATCGTGCCCTCGATCGAGATGGTGATCTACACGGCGGTCGGCGGGCGCCTGTCCATCCTTGGCGCGATTTACGGCACGCTGCTGGTGAACTGGGCGAAGACCTCCTTCTCCGAGAGCTTCCCGGAACTCTGGCTGTTCGGCCTCGGCGGCCTGTTCATCGCCGTGGTGCTGATCTTCCCGAACGGCCTTGCCGGCCTCTGGCAGAGCTATGTCGCCCCGCGCCTCGGCCCGCTATTCGGCGGCGCCGCCAAGCGCCGCGCCGCGCCGCCTTCCGCCAGCCCGCCGGCCTCCGGGCCGGTCGCCCCCGCCGCCGCCGAATAGGAGCGAAAGCCATGAACGCGGGCGTCATCACCGACTCCATGAACCGGGACTTCGTCCTCGCGGTGGAAGGGCTCACCGTCTCCTTCGACGGCTTCAAGGCGGTCAACGACCTGTCCTTCTATGTCGACGAGAACGAGATCCGCGTGATCATCGGCCCCAACGGGGCGGGCAAGACCACGGTGCTCGACCTCATCTGCGGCCGCACCCGGGCGACCACCGGTTCCATCCGCTTCAAGGAGCGCGAACTGACGAAGATGAAGGAGCACGAGATCGTGCGCGCCGGTGTGGGGCGCAAGTTCCAGAACCCCTCGATCTATGAGGACCTCACCGTCTTCGAGAACCTCGAAATCTCCTACCCCAAGGGACGCACCGTGGTGGGCGCCCTCACCTTCCGCCGCGATGGCCCGGTGAAGGAGCGGGTGCAGGAGATCGCCGAGACCATCTTCCTCGCCGACCAGCTCGACCAGCGCGCCGAATATCTCTCGCACGGCCAGAAGCAGTGGCTGGAGATCGGCATGCTGCTGATCCAGGACCCGGAACTGCTCATGCTCGACGAGCCGGTGGCCGGCATGAGCGTCTCCGAGCGCAAGAAGACCGCGGAACTGCTCAACACCATCATCAAGAACCGCTCGGTGATCGTGATCGAGCACGACATGAAGTTCGTCGAGGACATCGCCCACAAGGTCACGGTTCTGCACCAGGGCAAGATCCTCTCGGAAGGCTCCATGGCCAAGGTCCAGGCGGACCCGAAGGTCATCGAAGTCTATCTCGGCCATTGAGGAGACGAAGATGCTGAACGTCTCGAACCTCCACGTCTCCTATGGCGAGAGCGAAGTCCTGCACGGGCTGAACTTCAAGGTCGCGCCCAACGAGATCATCGCCATCATGGGCCGCAACGGCATGGGCAAGACCACGCTCATGAAGTCGCTCATGGGCATCGTGCCGACCAAGAGCGGCACCGTCTCGGTCGGCCCCACCGACATCACGAAGCTGAAGAGCTATGAGCGCGTTGCCAACGGCGTCGCCTATGTGCCGCAGGGCCGCATGATCTTCTCCACCATGACGGTACAGGAGAACATCGAGACCGGTCTCATACCGCGCGGCGAGAGCAAGGTGCCGCCGGACATCTATGAGCTGTTCCCGGTGCTGCTGGAGATGAAGGGCCGGCGCGGCGGCAACCTCTCCGGCGGTCAGCAGCAGCAGCTCGCCATCGCCCGCGCGCTCGCCACCGCGCCCAAGGTGCTGCTGCTCGATGAGCCGACCGAGGGCATCCAGCCCTCCATCATCCGTGAAATGGCCCGCACGCTGAAGCGCATCCGCGACGAGCGCGGCCTGTCCATCGTGGTCTCCGAGCAGGTGCTGTCCTTCGCCCTCGACATCGCCGACCGCGTGCTCGTCATCGAGAATGGCGAGATCGTCCACGAGAACCTGCGCGCCGAGGTCGACGAGGCCAAGGTCGCGCGGTTCCTCTCCGTCTGACACCCGAGGGGAGCCGCTCCTCGGAGCGCTCCCCGTCGGCCTATCGCATCACGCCCAAGGGGAATGGAGTGCGCCATGCCTGAGACACTGATTTCGGTCGATCTTTCCAAGCCGGCTACCGACAACGAATTCCTGCACAATCGCTGGCATCCCGACATTCCGATCGCCACCTGGGTGGAGCCGGGCGCGGACTTCCTCGTGGAGACCGTCGACTGGACGGGCGGCGCCATCGCCAACAATGATTCCGCCGACGACATCCGCGATGTCGACCTGTCCACCGTGCACTATCTCTCCGGCCCCATCGGCGTGAAGGGTGCCAAGCCGGGCGACCTCCTGGTGGTCGACATTCTCGATGCCGGCACGCTCAAGGGTCACGAATGGGGCTTCAACGGCTTCTTCTCCAAGAAGAATGGCGGCGGCTTCCTGACCGACCACTTCCCGCTCGCGCAGAAGTCGATCTGGCACTACGAGGGCATGTTCACCCGCTCGCGGCATGTGCCCGGCGTCGGCTTTGCCGGCCTCATCCATCCCGGCCTGATCGGCACCCTGCCCTCGCAGAAGCTGCTCGACACCTGGAACGCGCGCGAGCAGGCGCTGATCGACACCAACCCGACCCGCGTGCCCCCGCTCGCCAACCCGCCCGCGCCGAAGACCGCGCATCTGGGCAAGCTGGCCAAGGGCGATGCCTGGGACAAGGTCGCCTCGGAAGGCGCCCGCACCGTGCCCCCGCGCGAGCATGGCGGCAATTGCGACATCAAGGACCTGTCGCGCGGCTCGAAGATCTATTTCCCCGTCTATGTCGACGGCGCCGGCCTCTCCATGGGCGACATGCACTTCTCCCAGGGAGATGGCGAGATCACCTTCTGTGGCGCCATCGAGATGTTCGGCGCGTGGCTGCACATCAAGGTCGACCTGATCAAGAACGGCATGGAGATGTACGGGATCAAGAACCCGATCTTCAAGCCGTCGCCGATCACGCCCAACTACAAGGACTATCTGATCTTCGAAGGCATATCGGTGGATGAGAGCGGCACGCAGCACTATCTCGACGCCAACGTCGCCTACCGTCAGGCCTGCCTCAACGCCATCGAATACATGAAGAAGTTCGGCTATTCGGGCGCGCAGGCCCATTCCATCCTCGGCGTCGCGCCGGTGCAGGGGCACCTGTCGGGCGTGGTCGACATCCCCAATTCCTGTGCCACGCTGTGGCTCCCGACCGAGATCTTCGACTTCGACATCAAGCCCTCGGCCGCCGGACCGACCAAGTTCATCGACGGCTCGATCCAGATGCCGATTTCGCCGGACCTTTGACCCCCCATCCAGGTCCGGCGCGCGGGACGGCATTCGTGTCGTCCCGCCTCCATCCGAGGAAACGCCCCGAGAAAATCAAACCCAGGGAAGCAGCCCGATGCCCGTCTATGAATATCTCTGCGACGCCTGCGGCGACTTCACGGAACTGCGGCCGATGAGCGAATATCAGGCCCCGCAGCCCTGCCCGGATTGCGGCACGCTGGCGCCGCGCGTCCTGCTGACGGCTCCGCATTTCTCCGGGCTGTCGCGCGAAAGCCGCCTCGCCCATTCCACCAACGAACAGGCGCGCCACGCGCCGATGAGCGTCGACGGCTACAAGGAGAAGCAGGACCGCGCCCGCCACGGCGCCGGCTGTTCCTGCTGCTCGGGCATGAAGAGCCGGACCAAGAAGAACCGCACCGCCACCACGGCGAGCGGCGCCAAGAGCTTCCCCTCGGCGCGCCCGTGGATGATCAGCCATTGAGGCCACGCCTCACTCGCCGATCGCCACCCCCTCGCGTCGGGGGTCGGCGGCGCCGACCAGCCCGTCCGGGGTGATCGCCACCGCCTGCACGCCCGAGGTCATCGGCGTCGCCCTGACCTGAAAGCCGAGTTGTTTCAACGCCGGCGTCAATGCCTCGGCAGCCGTGCCCTGCTCGATCTCCACCGCATCGAAGCGCGCCAGCACATTGGGCGCGGCGATGGCCTGATCGAGCGGCATCGCCCAGTCCACATGCGCGATCAGGGTTTTCGCAACATAGCCGATGATCTGGCTGCCGCCGGGAGAGCCCAGCGCGAGCACCGGCCTGCCCTCCTTCAGCACGATCGTCGGCGCCATGGAGGAGCGAGGCCGCTTGCCGGGCTCCACGCGGTTGGCGATCGGCACGCCGTCCTTCTGCGAGCGGAAGGAAAAGTCGGTGAGCTCATTGTTGAGCAGGAAGCCGTGCACCATCAGCCGCGAGCCGAAGCCGGCCTCGATGGTGGAGGTCATGGAAACGATGTTGCCCTCGCCATCGACAATGGTGATCTGCGTGGTGGAGGGCAGTTCCAGCGCCTCGTCATCGGCGCGCGGCTCGGCCATGGCGTGGTCCCAGGTGGGATTACCCGGCGCAACCTCGGGTAGCGCATCGTCACCCGCGAGCAGCTTGGCACGGGCGGCGAGATAATCGGGCGCCAGCAGCCCCTTTGTCGGCATCGGCACGTAATCGCTGTCGGCCATGTAGCGGTCGCGGTCGGCGAAGGCGAGGCGCGAGGCATCGGCGATCAGCCGCCAGGCCTCGGGTGACTGCGGCCCGAGCGCCTTCAGGTCATAGGAACCGAGCATGCCGAGAATCTGCCCGAGGGTGAGCGCGCCGGAGCTGGGCGGCCCCATGCCGCAGATGTCGAGCCCGCGATAGGGCGCGCAGACGGGGCCGCGCTCCTTCACGCGGTATTCGCGCAGATCGGCGAGCGAGAGCACGCCGGGATTATTCGCCTCACGCACGGTGCGCACGATGTCGCTCGCCAGCGTGCCGGCATAGAAGGCATCCGCGCCATATTGCGCGAGATGATGCAGCGTCGCCGCATAGGCGGGATTCTTCAGCACCGCGCCCGGCTTCAGCGGCGCGCCGTCGGCGTCCAGAAAATAGGAGCGCGCGGCATCGTTGCGCTTGAGGTTGTCGACATCGTCGGCGATGAGGCCGGCAAGGCGGGGCGAGACGGCAAAGCCCGCTTCGGCGAGGCGCGTCGCCGGGCGAAACAGCTGCGCCCAGGCGATCCGGCCATAGCGCCGGTGCACGGTCTCCAGAAGGCGCGGCGTTCCCGGGGTTCCGACCGAGCGCCCGCCCACCACCGCGCCCATGAAGGTCAGCGGCTGGCCCTTGGCGTCCTGGAACAGCGTCGGCGTCGCGGCGCGCGGAGCGGTCTCGCGCGCGTCGAACGTGGTGAGTTCGCCCTTCGCGGCATCCCAATAGACCAGGAAGGCGCCGCCGCCGAGGCCGGAGGATTGCGGCTCCACCAGCCCGAGCATGAGCTGCGTGGCCACCATGGCGTCGATGGCGTTGCCGCCGGCCCGGAGCGCGGCCGCGCCGGCCTCGGCGGCCAGCGGATTGGCCGCCGTCACCATCCAGTGCTTGGCCGTGGCGAACTTGGCCCCCGCCTGTACGGCGCTCGCCGCCTCCGGCGCCTGGCTGTCCGCTGCCTGCTGCGCGCTAGCGGGCGACACCGCCAGCAGCAGCGCCAGCACCGCGCCCTCAGCCCATGGGAAAATCCTGCGCATCGCATCCCCTCCTCTGTCCGGCACCGATCATGTCACGTCGTAACGGGATGTGAACGTGCGACGCACAAGAGGGGGTGACGCCGGTGCGAATCGGTTTAATCTGAAGTGGTCGTCAACAATTGAAAGGAGGTGATCCAGTGTCTGATCGTCTTGATCCGCGGTCGTCGGTATCCGTGACCTGGACGCTTGCCTCTTGCGAGGTCCGTGCCGCGTGATGCGACACTTTGTGCCGCCTTCGTGGCGGCTACCGGACCGGACCGCGGTCTGACATGGGGAGGGCTGCTCGCGAGGGCAGCCCTCCTTTCTTATGGTGTCCACCTGCTTGCATCGGTAATACTTTGCCGAAACCCATCATCATCTATATCGACGCCGACGCCTGCCCGGTGAAGGACGAGACCTATAGGGTCGCGGCCCGTCACCGCCTCAAGGTGTTTCTAGTCTCCAATTCCTACATCGCGATCCCGCGCGACGCGGATGTCGAGCGCGTCATCGTGCCCGCAGGCCTCGACATTGCCGATGACTGGATCGCCGAGCGCGCCGAGGAAGGCGATCTCGTCATAACCGCCGACGTGCCGCTGGCCGCGCGCGTGGTGGCCAAGGGGGCGGAGGCGATCGCGCCGACCGGCAAGCCCTTCACCGCCTCCACCATCGGCCTGCAACTCGCCACCCGCAACCTGATGCAGGATCTGCGCGAAGCGGGCGAGGTCACGCGGGGGCCCCGCCCCTTTTCCGCCCGTGACCGCTCCGAATTCCTGCAGGCGCTGGAAAGAGCGGTGATGCGGCTGAAACGGAAAGGCTTCCTCGCGGGTTAGTGACCGCCACCGCCCCTCGCATATGGGAGATACCGATGCTGCAAGCCTGCCTGAACGGTTCGCGGGACAAGGATTTCCACGCTTTCACGCCGCTCACCCCGGCGGAACTCGCGGCCGATGCGGCGGCGGTCGTGGCGGCCGGCGCGAACGAATTGCATGTGCACCCGCGCGACACGCAGGGCCTGGAGACGCTCGACCCCCTTGCGGTCGCCGCCGCGCTGGAGGCCATCCGCGCCCGCGTGCCGGGCATCCCGGTCGGCCTCTCCACCCATGCCCGCATCGCGCCGGGCGGCGCGGGACGGCTCGCCTGCGTGGAAAAATGGACGGTCCTGCCCGATTACGTCTCGGTCAACCTCATCGAGCCCGACGCGCCGGAGATGATCCGTCTCGCCCTGTCGCGCGGTATCGGGGTCGAGGCCGGGCTTTGGTCGGCGACGGATGCGGAACGCTTCGCCAGCCTGCCCGAATCCCGCACCGTCCTGCGCATCCTCATCGAGATCAACGAGCAGGACGAGGCCGAGGCGCTGGAAGCTGCCTCCGCCATCCGCATGGTGCTGGCCCGCGCCAGCCTCGACGTGCCGGTGCTGCAGCACGGCCTGGACGCCACCAAATGGCCGCTCTACCGCGACGCCCTGATGCGCGGGCTGGATACGCGGATCGGGCTGGAGGATGGCAAGGAACTGCCGAGCGGAGAGGAAGCGGAGGGCAATCTGGCGCTGATCAAGGCGGCGCTCGAGATGGCGCGGGTGCCGCCCGACCCTGCCGTGACCCGTTGAACCGTTGACCCGTCGGGAGTTCAGCCGCCCCGCTCGATCGGAATCAACATGGCGACCTCCCGGTCACTCGCGCGCTCGCTACCCAGAAGCCCCGCCGCCACGCCCGCGCGATCCGCCTCCGGGCGATTCTGGCTCATCTTCCGTTTCCCCTCGATGCGGGAGATCGCCAGGCGGAGGCCGACAATCCCCTTCAGCTGGGACTGGATGAAGGCTTCCGGCGCATCCGAAACCGCCCAGGGCTCATCCCGCGGCCGTTCATGGAGTTCGGTCAGGCGCGTGACCGCGTCGAGCAGCCGCGCCGGATCGTCGAAGAACTCGACCGGACCATAGACATGCACGGCGACGTAGTTCCAGGTCGGCACGACCTTGCCGTGTTCCGGCTTGGACACATACCAGGACGGCGTCACATAGGCATCGGGCCCGGAAACAATCACGAGCGCCTCCCCGAGTGGCGGCGCTTTCCATTGCGGATTGGCCTTCGCCACATGGCCGTAGAGCGTGCCGTGCGGCCCCTCGGCCTCATCGAGGAACAGCGGCAGCGGTGTCGCGACAAGCCCCTCGGCGGTGGCGGTGACCAGCGTCGACAGGCGCGCATCGCGCAGGATCGACCGCAGGATAGCCGGATCGTCTTCACGGAAAGCGGGCGGGATATACATCGGTCGGCACCGGATCTGGCTTGACGGGGAGCCATCATGTCACCGTCAAGCCATAGGCGTCATCAGGCCCCGCCCCTCACCCCGAATTCCGCAGCCCCGCCGAGATCCCGTTGATCGTCAGCTGGATGCCCTGCAGCACTTTCTCGTCGGTGTCGTTGGAGCGGTACTTGCGCAAGAGGCCGACCTGCACATGGTTCAGCGGGTCGATATAGGGGAAGCGGGCGCGGATCGAGCGGTCGAGCAGCGGGTTGGAGCCGAGCAGCCGGGGCTGCTCGGAAATCGCCAGCAGCGAGTCGATGGCGCCCTGATGCTCCGCGCGGATGCGCCCGAAAATGCTCTCGCGCAGTTCCACGTCCTCCACCAGCTGCGCATAGCGCGAGGCGATGGCGATCGAGCTCTTGGAGAGCACCATGTCCATGTTGGACAGCTGGGTGCGGAAGAACGGCCACTCGCGATACATTTCCTGCAACAGCGGCAGGCCGTCCGGATGGTGCTGGAGCCAGCTCTTCACCGCCGTGCCGAAGCCATACCAGCCCGGCAGCATCAGCCGGCATTGCGCCCAGGAGAACACCCACGGGATAGCACGCAGATCCTCGATCCGCCGCGTCTTCTTGCGCGAGGCCGGGCGTGAGCCGATGTTCAGCGTCGCGATCTCGTTGATGACGGTGGATTCCCAGAAATAGTCCTCGAAACGCGGGGTCTCGTAGACCAGCGCGCGATAGGCCGTGAACGCGGCGTCGGAGAGTTCCTCCATCACGGTGAGATATTCCTCGCGCGGCGCCTTGGCATCGCCCGAGAGCAGGGTCGCCTCCAGCGTCGCCGCCGCGAGGATTTCGAGATTGCCGCGCCCAACCGCCGGGTTGGAATATTTGGACGAGATGATCTCGCCCTGCTCGGTGATGCGGATCGCCCCCTGCACCGCCCCGCCCGGCTGGGCGAGGATGGCGTCGTAGCTCGGCCCGCCGCCGCGTCCGACCGAGCCGCCGCGCCCGTGGAACAGCCGCAGCCGCACGCCATGGCGCTTGAACACCTCGATCAGCTCGATTTCGGCCTTGTAGAGTTCCCAGCCCGAGGTGACGAAGCCGCCATCCTTGTTGCTGTCGGAATAGCCGAGCATCACTTCCTGCAGTCCGCCGCGGCTGTCCACCAGCTTGCGATATTCCGGCAGGCGGAACATCTGCTCCATCACCCGGGCGGCGTTGCGCAGATCCTCGATGGTCTCGAACAGCGGCACGATATTGACCGCCGACGTGCCCGCCGGATCGACCAGTCCCACCTCCTTGAGCAGCAGCGCCAGTTCCAGCATGTCCGAGACGCCCTCGGCCTTGGAGATGATGCAGGTCTGGATGGCCTCGGGGCCGTAGATCTGGTGGATGCGCGCGCAGGTGCGCAGCATCGCGAGTTCCCCCACCGTCTCCTCGCAATAGGCGGCGAAGGGCGAGGTCAGCGGACGCGCGGTGGCGAGTTCCCGCAGCAGCAGCGCGACGCGGGTGCCCTCGGGCTGCGCCTTGTAGTTGGTGCCCGGTGCGGCAACCTCGAACAGCTCGGCGATGCAGCGCTCATGCACATCCGAGTTCTGCCGCGAATCGAGAATGGCGAGGTGGAAGCCGAAGGAATCCACCGCGCGGCGCAGGTCGCGCAGTTTGCCGCGGGCGATGGCGCCCGACTTGTGCGCCTTCAGCGAGGCATCGATGACATCGAGATCGTCCTTGAACTCGGCGGCCGACGCATAGGGCGCCGCGCTGGGCTTCACGGTGAGGCCGACAAGATCGGCCACTTCCAGCCGGAAGGCGGTGGCCCGCAGCCGCGCGGCGATGGCGGTGGCGGCCAGCCGGTACGGCTCGTTGCGCCGGTGCGGCGAGAGGTCGGGCGAGGCGTCGACCAGCGCGATCAGCGCCTCGGCCACCCTGACGCGCACGGTGCTGATGGAGAGTTCCGCCCCCAGCGCATCGATCTCCGCGAGATAGAAGCGCATGGCCTGCGCGCTTTGCAGCCGCATGGTCTCGCGTGTCACCTCGGCGGTGACGAAGGGATTGCCGTCGCGGTCGCCGCCGATCCAGCTGCCGATGCGCAGGAAGGAGGCGAGTTCCGGCGCCGCGGTGCCCTCCTCATCCAGGCTGTCCAGCCGGTCCTCCAGCGCCGCATAGAGCTTCGGCAACTGCCGCAGGAACGTGTAGTCGTAATAGGCAAGACCGTTCGCCACCTCGTCCAGCACGGTGAGCTTGGTGCGGCGCAGCAGGTTGGTCTGCCACAGGGTGAGCACGCGGCGACGCAGTTCCTCGTCGGCCTGTTCCTGCTCGTCCGGCGTCGGGTCCAGCCGGGCGCGGTCGGCCAGAAGCTCGGCGATGCACATTTCATGCGTCAGGGTCGAGCGGCGGCGCACCTCGGTCGGATGCGCGGTCAGAACCGGGCTGGCATGCGCGGTCTTGAAGAACTTGCGCAATTCCGCCGTGGAAATGCCTGCTTCGCGGGCACGCTGCAGCGCATTGGCCAGCGAGCCGGGCGCCGCGCCACGCCCGCTGGCGGCCGCGGCGCGCATGCGACGGATGACGTTCTGGTCCTCGGCAATGTTGGCGAGGTGCGAGAAATAGCTGAAGGCGCGCACGATGGAGATGGTCTGGTCCGCGCCCAGATCGCTCAGGATCACTTCCAGCTCCTGGCGCGCGCCCTCGTCCTCCTCGCGGTGGAAGCGGGTCGAGACGCGGCGGATGCGTTCCACAAGCTCATAGGCAGGCTCGCCTTCCTGGTCGCGCAGCGTGTCGCCCAGCACACGGCCGAGCATGCGGATGTCTTCGCGCAGCGAGTGGTCGAGATCGCCATCGGCTTCGGTCTCGGCATCGGGCAAGGCGATGGTGAGGGCAACGGACATGGCGATTACTCCTTTAGGCGTAGGCGGAACTTAGCAATTAGCATGCCGGCCGTGACAGGGAAGCGGCGGATGCCGGATATCCCGGGCCACGCGCGCGCGAGGTAGCCCGATGCCCCTGCGGCAGATGCGCAACAGGTTTCACCTTCTTTCGGTTTGCCCCGGAACCGCCCCGATTGTGAACCAAATCGCCGCCAGTATGAACGCCAGGGTCAGACAAGGTTCAGCGTTCATCGTTCATAACCGAAGCTGTCCGAAGATGGGGTCGCCGGGTTGGCGGCTTCCATCGAGGTCAAACCGGCAAGGCTTAAGTCGCTGAGCCGGCGAATCGCCAGACGCGTGTGCGTAATCAGGAAGGACGTACCAATGCCCCCCGTCGTGAACCCGGCCGAGGTTCAGACCCCCGCCAATATCCGCCAGTCCAAGCCCCTTTTCGCCTCCGTCCCGGCCACCGCCGCGACCGAGAAGAAGGCGGCGGCTGTATCGGCTCCCGTCGGCTCCATCGCCGCACTCGAATCCGCACTCGGATTCTGAACCGCCCGATGCCCGGGCGCCGCGCCGGATGCGCGACGCCTCACGGGAATGTGTGCCGGCGCGCGGCCTGTGGCCTCAAGGCCCGGAGGCCTGCCGCGCCGGAAGAATAGCGGTGGGTGGGTGACAAACGCTCTCGGCAACCCCATATGGTGACGTAACGGCATATGCCGGATCCACCAGTTCGAGAGAGTATCCTTGTCCAAACCCTCGCGTTCCCGATCCGCCGCGCTGCGCGTCGCCCTCGCGGCCCTTTTCGTCGCGGCCAGCTGTGTCGTGGCCATGGACTTTGCCGAGGCTCGCGCCGGACGCAGCATGAACATGGGCAGCCGCGGCTCGCGGACCTGGTCGACCCCCGCCCCGACCCCGACCGCCCCCTCCGCCCAGCCGATGCAGCGCTCTGCCGCGCCTCAGACCCAGCCCGGGACGGCCGCGACGGCGGCGACCGCCGGTGCGCGGCCGGGCGGGTTCTTCAACCGCGGCGGCTTCATGGGCGGGCTGATGGGCGGCCTGCTCGGCGCCGGCCTGTTCGGCCTGCTGATGGGCTCCGGCTTCTTTTCCGGCCTCGGCAGCCTCTCCGGCATCCTTGGCCTCCTCGTTCAGGTCGGCCTGATCTTCATCGTCGTGCGGCTCGTCATGGGTTGGCTGCGCAACCGTAACCAGCCCTCCTATGCCGGCGGCGGCGGCGGTCCGCAGCCGAGCCCGCGCAGCGCTCTGGACCAAGCGGCCGGCCCTTCCGCCCCGCTCGGCGGCGGTTCCGCCCCGTCGGGAGTGGCCGCCGGTGGCCGTGCCGGCTTTGGCGGCGCTCCGCGCGGGCGCCCGCTCACGCTGCAGGCATCGGATTTCGATGCCTTCGAGCAGCGCCTCGGCGAGGTACAGGGCGCCTATGGCCGCGACGACCGTGCGGCCCTGGCGCAGGTGACGACGCCGGAAATGCTCGCCTATCTCAGCGAGGATCTCGACGATCTCGCCCGCGACGGCCTGCAGAACACCCTCACCGACGTGAAGCTGCTGCAGGGCGACCTGTCGGAAGCCTGGTCCGAGGACACCCGCGACTATGCCACGGTGGCCATGCGCTACGAGTTGAAGGACGCGACCATCGAGCGTGCCACCGGCCGCCTCGTGCAGGGCGACCCCGACCGGGCGACCCAGGTGATCGAGTTCTGGACCTTTGCCCGCGAGCCGGGCGGCGCGTGGAAACTCAGCGCCATCCAGCAGGGCCGCGTGTGACGGACCCGCGTATGAACCCGGCCGGCCGCTGACGGAAATCATCGAACGGTAGGAATTCTGGTTCCATGATCCTCCCGCGCCGCAGCCCGGCGCGGGAGGATTTTTTATGCTGAGAACAATCGCCCGCAAGTCTCTCACTGTGGCCGCGGCCCTGGCGATGGCCGGCGCGCCCATGGCCGCCAATGCCTGCACGTCTTTCCTGCTGAAGGCGCAAGACGGCGCCATGGTCTATGGCCGCACGCTGGAATTCGCCCTGCCCCTGCAGTCCCAGCTAGCCGTTTTCCCGCGCAACCTCACGATCAAGGGCACCGGGCCCGACGGCTCGGCCGGCACCGGGCTGGAGTGGAAGGGCAAATATGCCGCCATGGGCGCCAACGGACTGGGCCTGCCGATTCTCGTCGACGGGCTGAACGAGAAGGGGCTGGCCGGCGGCATGCTGTTCTTCCCCGGACTCGCGCGCTTCCAGGATGTCGGCCCCGGCGAGGCGAAGAACTCGATCGCCTCCTTCGAGCTGCTCACCTGGATGCTCACCAATTTCGCCACGGTGGACGAGGTGAAGGCGGCGCTGCCGACCATCAAGGTGTCGAACGCCCCGCAGGCGGTGTTCAAGAGCGCGGTGCCGCTGCACGTCACCCTGCACGATCTCGGCGGCAAGAGCATCGTGGTCGAATATGTCGACGGCACTCTGAACATCTATGACAACCCGACCGGCATCATGACCAACGCCCCGGCCTTCCCGTGGCAGATCGCGCATGCCGGCCTCTATGGCAACCTGTCGGCGAACGAGCCGCCGCCACGCAAGGTGGGCGATCTCACCATCGCCGCGCCGAGTTCCGGTGCCGGACTGCACGGCCTGCCCGGTGACTTCCTCTCGCCCTCGCGCTTCGTGCGCGCCTTCACCTTCGTGCAGAACCTGCCGCCATTGCCGACGGGTTCCGACGCGATGAAGGCCGCGCGTCACATCCTCAACAATTTCGACATCCCGCCCGGGGCCATCGTCACCAGCGCCGATTCGGCCGCCGGCGGCGGCGTATCCGGCTTCGAGACAACCGAATGGACCGCCGTCGCGGACCTGAAGAACGGCATCTACGCGATCTGGGATTACGAGAACCCGACCCCTCGCCTGATCGACTTCAAACAGCTCGATCTCGACGCGAAGGCCGTGCGCCTCATCCCCTTCAACCAGCAGCCGTCCTATATCGGCCTGTCAAAGTGAAGAACGCGCCCGGCTCACACCGGGCGCCGGTCCAGCGGGTCCGGTCCATGGCGGTTCGGGCCCGCATCGCCCTTCACCATGAACCAGAAGAAGATCACCAGCGCGCCGATACCGGTCAGCCCGATCAGCAGCCACCAGCCGGTGCGACCCAGATCATGAAACCGGCGGGCTCCGACGGCGAGAGAGGGAATGATCAGCGCCAGCCCGGCAATGGTGGAAAGCGGCGTGAACACATCGGCCGCGCCGACATAGCTCATGTCGCCGAAATGAACGAGCGCGAAAGTGCCGAACAGCGCAGTGTCGAGAAACGTCGTCACCCAGTTGAGCAAAACCGAGAACACCACCCACCACCAGTATTCCGACCGCGGCGCGCGGCCGGAAAAGGTGGCGTATTTGCTCAGCACGCTGGATACGGCCTGTCCGAAATTCATGATGTTCCCCCACACCCGATATACCCGCCCGCACAGGACGGGCTCATGTCGCGCGCCTGTTCCCCATGTTCGGCGCCCGCCCGCCAGCATAGGCTCTTCGAAGAGGCGACGAAACGCGCCGGATTGGGAATTCCCGCACGGGCGGGCTGGAGCGGTCTCCGCGAAAGTTGATCGGCTTCCGCGATCCGAAAAACGCTCCAGCATATTGAATCGAGAGCACTTTCTTAGGGATCAGGTGATTCCACCTGATCGGAAAGGGCTCTAGAAGGAGTTCGGCCCGCTCGCGCGGCCGGCAGATGACGGAGACGCCCATGCAGTTCACCATCGAGGAGAATCCGGGCGCCGAGGTCCGGGCGATGATCGACCGGGGCCTCGACGCCTTCAACGACACCAAGGCCGGCCCTCCGCACGCGCGCGACCTCTGGGTCATGGCGCGCGGCAGCGGCGGCGCGGTGCAGGGGGGGCTGAAGGGACGGATCTATTACAGCTGGCTGTTCATCGACTGGCTGTGGGTCTCCCCCGCCTCGCGCGGCGCCGGCATCGGCGCCGGCCTGCTCGCCGCGGCGGAAAAGGAAGCGCAGCGCCGCGCCTGCATCGGCGCCCATGTCGACACGTTCAGCTTCCAGTCCCCGGATTTCTATGTCCGTCAGGGCTATGAGGAATTCGGCCGGATCGACGATTTCCCGCCCGGCCATTCGTGCCTCTGGCTGAAGAAGCGCTTCCGCACCGCCGAGAAGGCGCCCGCGTGAGGGCACGAGGACGGGTGCGGCAGCAGCCTCGCCGCGCCGTCCCCATCACCCACTCACCGCCCCTTGCGCCGCCCGCCCTTGCGGTGGCCCTTGGTCATCGGGTCGGGGCGCTCGGGGCGCACCCAGTCTTCCACGCGTAGCGGCTCGACACGGTCGGTGCCCGGGCCCATGTCGTCGAGCGAAGGCTTGACGAGCCGCGAGCGCGCGCCCCGGGCAGCCGTGTCGCCGGGATCATAGACCGCCTGCGCCTCGTCCGCCCGCGCCTCGTGGCCGGCCGAGACATGGCCGGGCGAGGAGCGCGGGCCGGAAGAGCGCGCTCCGGACTTGCCGCCCTTCTTTTCCGGGAGATTGGCCGAGCGGCCATATTTGCGCTGTCCGCGATAGCCGCCGGTCTGCTCATCCACATCGCCCTGCCGCGCCAGCGGATCGTCGGCCACCGCCAGTTCGGTCGCCTGCAGGCGCTTGATCTCGTCGCGCAGCCGTGCGGCCTGCTCGAAGTCGAGATCGGCGGCGGCGGCGCGCATGCGCTTCTCGAGATCGGCGATGACCGTGGCGAGGTTGTTGCCATAGGTCGCCGCGCCCTCGGCGAGGCCGGAATCGACCGTCACATGGTCGCGCTCATAGACGCTTTCGAGAATGTCGCCGATCGACTTGCGCACGCTTTCGGGCGTGATGCCGTGCTCGACATTCCACGCCACCTGCTTGGTGCGGCGGCGATCGGTCTCCGCCATCGCCCGCTCCATCGAGCCGGTGATGTTGTCGGCATAGAGCAGTACCCGCCCGTCGACATTGCGCGCCGCGCGGCCGATGGTCTGGATCAGCGAGGTCTCAGAGCGCAGGAAGCCCTCCTTGTCGGCATCGAGAATCGCCACCAGACCGCATTCGGGAATGTCGAGCCCCTCGCGCAGCAGGTTGATGCCGATCAGCGCGTCGAAGGCGCCGAGGCGAAGGTCGCGCAGGATTTCGATGCGCTCGATCGTGTCGATGTCCGAATGCATGTAGCGCACGCGGATGCCGTTTTCGTGCAGGTATTCGGTCAGGTCCTCGGCCATGCGCTTGGTGAGCACGGTGACCAGCGTGCGATAACCCTTGGCGGTGGTGGCGCGCACCTCGCCCAGCAGGTCGTCCACCTGCGTGCGGGCCGGACGCACCTCGACCGGGGGATCGACCAGCCCGGTCGGGCGGATCACCTGCTCGACGAACACGCCCCCCGTGCGCTCCATCTCCCATTTGCCGGGCGTGGCGGAGACATGCACCGTCTGCGGGCGCATCGCCTCCCATTCCTCGAAGCGCAGCGGCCGGTTGTCCATGCAGCTCGGCAGGCGGAAACCGTATTCCGCCAGCGTCGCCTTGCGGCGAAAGTCGCCGCGGTACATCGCGCCGATCTGCGGCACGGTGACGTGGCTCTCGTCGCAGAAGATCAGCGCGTTGTCCGGCACATATTCGAACAATGTCGGCGGCGGCTCGCCGGGCTGGCGGCCGGTGAGCCAGCGCGAATAGTTCTCGATGCCGGCGCAGGAGCCGGTCGCCTCCATCATCTCGAGATCGAAGGTGCAGCGCTGCTCCAGCCGCTGCGCCTCGAGATAGCGGCCCATGGCGTTGAGCTCGTCGAGCCGCATCTTCAGCTCGGCCTTGATGCCCTGCGTGGCCTGGATCAGCGTCGGGCGCGGCGTCACATAATGCGAATTGGCGTAGAGCTTGACGAATTTCAGCTCCTGCGACTTCTGGCCGGTGAGCGGATCGAATTCCTGGATGCTCTCGACCTCGTCGCCGAACAGCGACACGCGCCACGCGCGATCCTCGTAATGCGCCGGGAAGATCTCGATCACGTCGCCCCGCACGCGGAACGTGCCGCGGCCGAAATCGCCCTGCGTGCGCTTGTATTGCAGCGCTACCAGATCGGCGAGCACCTGGCGCTGGTCGATCCGCTCGCCCACCTCGATCTTGAAGGTCATCGAGGCATAGGTCTCGACCGAGCCGATACCGTAGATGCAGGATACCGAGGCGACGATGATGACGTCGTCGCGCTCCAGCAGCGAGCGCGTGGCCGAGTGGCGCATGCGGTCGATCTGCTCGTTGATCGACGATTCCTTCTCGATGAAGGTGTCGGTGCGCGGAACGTAGGCCTCGGGCTGGTAGTAATCGTAATAGGAGACGAAATACTCCACCGCATTGTCGGGGAAGAAGCTCTTGAACTCGCCATAGAGCTGCGCCGCCAGCGTCTTGTTGGGCGCCAGCACCAGCGCCGGGCGCTGCAACTCCTGGATCACGTTGGCCATGGTGAAGGTCTTGCCCGAGCCGGTGACGCCGAGCAGCACCTGATCGCGCTCGCCCTCCTGCGCCGCCGCCACCAGATCCTTGATCGCCTGCGGCTGGTCGCCATTGGGCTGATAGTCCGACTTCAGCACGAACGGGACGCCGCCTTCGGATTTCTCCGGCCGGGCCGGACGATGCGGCACCCAGAGTTGCCCATCGACCTCCGGGCGGCCGGTCTCGATCAGCGCCGTGAGCGCGGCGACGGTGGCGGAGGCACCCGAGGTCGGCGCCACGCCGAGCTTCTCGGCGAGGACGGGATCGAGGGTCGCGGATTGCGCGGGCTCGAAGGCGCGCTGGGAGCGCTCCGAAAATCCGCCGGGACGTGCAGCTTTGGCCATGGCGCGAATATGGGGCGTCCACCCCGCCGATGGAAGAGCGGCGACGCGTCGGCGAAGACCTCGCTCAGAAGAAATCGAACGGCCCGGCAAAGCGCCCGATCGGCACGAAATGCGTGACCAGCCCGGTGCCCGGCCGCCACTGGTGCAGCAGCATGGCCGGAGGCTCGACATAGGAGGCCGGCTCGGCATCGGGGGCGAGGCGCAGGGCGATGGCGGTGGTGGTGCTCGGCGCCGTCAGCAGCATCGTGCCGCCGAAGCGCAACTGCATGAAGCGATGGATATGGCCGCACAGCACGCGCTCGACCTGGGGATGACGAGCGATGATGGCGGCGAGGCGCTCGCCGCCGCGGCAACTATAATCGTCGATA
The DNA here is from genome assembly GCF_014195655.1 of Ancylobacter tetraedralis. GTDB lineage: Bacteria > Pseudomonadota > Alphaproteobacteria > Rhizobiales > Xanthobacteraceae > Ancylobacter > Ancylobacter tetraedralis. The sequence continues at coordinate 282,141 of NZ_JACICD010000004.1, read as the reverse complement.
TAGGGGATGCCGCTGGCGAAGGGCGGCTGGTGCATCATCACCAGCGTCGGCCGCTCCGGCTCGGCGGCCAGCGTCGCCTCCAGCCAGAAGGCGGTGGCGTCATCGAACTCGCCATGGTGCTCGCCGGGCGGGGTGACGTCGAGCGCGACGATGCGCACCGGGCCATGCTCGCCCACCGCGAAATGCAGCGGCCCGGTAGCCGGCAGATGCGCATGGGCTTTGAAGCAGGCGCGAAACGCCTCCCGCTCGTCGTGATTGCCGGGAATGACCAGCAGCGGCAGCCCGATATCCGCCAGCATCTGGCTCGCGACCGCATATTCCTCCGCCGTGCCTTCGTCGACCACATCGCCGGTGAGCAGCACCAGATCGGGGCGCGGATCGAGCGCATCGAGTTGCGCCAGCGCGGCCTCGAACATGGCATTGGAATCGACCACGCCCTGGTAGAGCTGGCCGCGCGGCCGCACATGCGGGTCGGAAAGGTGGGCGATGAGCATGATCTGTCCTTCAACGGGCAACCGATTGTGTGGCCGCCCGTCGGGACTTTGGCAAGGCTGCGTATGGCAGGCGTGGCGTCGACTGCCATACGCGGACATGGAGCGTGGGCGCTGGCCAGCGGAGGAGCCGGCGGGCGCGTCAGTACCCCGCAGCCGTACGTTTCTCCGCGACAAAGGCGAAAACCAGCCCCTTGCCGCTGAAACGAAGGTCCGTATCGGCCGCCAGCGCCGCCTGGACGGCGGCCGGGCTCAGCGTGCCCGACAGGTTGCCGCCGGTCTTCCGCCGGAAAACGATGTCGCCCACATAGGCCTTCGTCACCTGATACACCTTGCCGTCCGCGGCCTGTTTCGCCACCTCCTGCCGGCAGCCCGGCTGCTTCATCAATTTTTCGAAGACCACGGCAGCGGAGGTCAGGTCGATATCGTAGGATGTCGCATTGACGATCTTATACTCGTAGTAGCTTGAAATATCGCCCGACAGGCCGGCCTGCCCTATCGCCGTATTCAGCTGCGCGACTGCCGCCGAAAGTTTTCGCGTGCGCAGGAGGTCGATGTCACTGACCGTCTCTCCTTGCGGGGGGCTGACGCCGAATTCGGCCAGTGTGCGGGAAACAACGCATATCCTGCCTAGATTTACCGGCCCCGACCGGCTCAACGATGTGCCGAGGGGCTTGTAGAGCCCGCCGACATACACGCCCGTCGTTGGCGGCTCGATATCTCTCGCTCCCGGGACAACTCCATTTGCGCATCCCCCGACGCACAATCCCAACACGACGGCAACCAGACCCAACGCGTTCATTGCAGCCCCCAATATGCAAAATACACGTTAAACGTGCAATATTTCGTGAGAACACTCAATCGGTATTTTGTGCGGGCCAATCACACGGCAACTGGCTCGCATAAAATGCCTATGTTTTATGCATATCTGAAATGCCCAGCCCTTCGGGCCCGTAACCTCACTTCGGAATGGCCAAGAGTTCAACTAAATAACTTATTGATATAACTTATCTTTTTAACAACGAAACCTAAGTAAACTTGTGGCACGCGTTATGCATGCATCAATGTATGCAATAGGATCGCCTTCACGCGGAGCCGCCCATGCCCGAAAGCCTACTCGCCGCCGAACCCGCCCCGCTCGCCTTCCACCCCGCGCGTGCCGCGCTGGTCATCATCGACATGCAGCGCGATTTTCTCGAGCCGGGCGGCTTCGGTGAAACGCTTGGCAATGACGTGTCGCTGCTTCAGGCGGCGGTGGGCCCGTGCCAGGCGGCACTGGCGGCCGCCCGCGCGGCCGGCCTGCTGGTCATCCACACCCGTGAGGGCCACCGCCCGGACATGGCGGACGCGCCCCCGGCCAAGGTCGAGCGCGGCGCGCCGACGGCGCGGATCGGCTGCGCCGGGCCGATGGGGCGGATTCTCATCCGCGGCGAACCCGGCCACGATATCATCGCCGAACTCTACCCCGCTCCCGGCGAGGTCGTGCTCGACAAGCCCGGCAAGGGCGCCTTCTACCAGACCGACCTCGAGATCATCCTGAAGAATCGCGGCATCGACACGCTGCTGGTCGCCGGCGTCACCACCGAGGTCTGCGTCCACACCACCATCCGCGAGGGCAATGACCGCGGCTATCGCTGCGTCGCGCTGGCCGATTGCTGCGCCTCCTATTTCCCGGAATTCCACCGCATCGGCCTTGAAATGATCAAGGCCCAGGGCGGCATCTTCGGCTGGGTGTCGGGCTCATCGGCACTCACCGCCGCGCTCGCCAACAAGGCCGAAGCCGCCTGAGTACCGGGACCTGAGTATCGGGGCCTGCGCATCGCCGTCCGAACGGCGCCCGCGTCGCCCCGCCGATCCAACCGTTTCCGCTCGCGCCCTCACGCTCGACACCATTTTCAAAGGGGATGAAGTCCATGTCCGCCAGTGAGATGATCCCAATTTCACCTTCCCGAATCGGCATGCGGCCGACCCTGTGGACCCGGGGTGACTGGAATGCCCTGTTCGGCTTCGGCACCAACATTCTCGTCAACATGCTGGTGCTCACCGGCCTGCTGCAATTCGTGCTGAAGATGCCGCCGGAGATCGTGTTCGGCCGCATCCTGCCGGCGGTCGGGCTGATGATGTTCCTGTCCACCAGCTATTATGCCTGGCTTGGCTACCAGCTGGCCAAGAAGACCGGCCGCGACGACGTCTGCGCCCTGCCCTCGGGCATTTCGGTGCCGCACATGTTCGTCGTCACCTTCGTCATCATGCTGCCGATCGGGGCTGCCACGGGCGACCCCATCCAGGGCTGGGAAGCCGGCCTGGTCTGGGTGTTCTTCCAGAGCTTCATCCTCATGATCGGCGGCTTTGTCGCCCCGTGGATCCGCCGCATCACCCCGCGCGCGGCGCTGCTCGGCACGCTGGCGGGCGTGTCCATCGCCTTCATCGCCATGCGCCCGGCCTTCGAGATCTTCACCACGCCGGTCATCGGCCTCACCTGCTTCGCCATCATCATGGTGAGCTGGTTTGGCGGCGTGAAATACCCGAAGGGCATTCCCGCCGGGCTGGTGGCCATCGCGGTGGGCATGATCATCGCCTGGGGCTCCACCGCGCTCGGCCTCAACTATGGCGGCATGAGCGTCGACAAGGTCGGCGCGGCCTTCTCCAGCTTCGGCTTTTCCGTCCCGCTACCGGCTGTGGATCACGTGTTCCACGGCTTCAAATATCTCGGCGTCATCCTCGTCACCGCCATCCCCTTCGGCATCTACGACCTGGTCGAGGCGATGGACAATGTGGAGAGCGCCGAAGCGGCGGGCGACCATTACCCCACGACCCGCGTGCTGACCGCCGACGGCGTGGTGAGCCTCATCGGCTGCCTGATGGGCAACCCCTTCATCAACGCGGTCTATATCGGCCACCCCGGCTGGAAATCCATGGGCGGGCGCATCGGCTATTCCGTCGCCACCGGCCTGATGGTGATCGTGCTCTCCTGGTTCGGCATCATCGCGCTGCTGCTGGCGCTGATCCCGGTCGTCGCGATCTCGCCCATCCTGCTCTATATCGGCATGCTCATCGGCGCGCAGGCGTTCCAGACCACGCCGAGCAAGCACGCACCCGCCATCGTGCTGGCGCTGTCGCCGCACCTGGCCGCCTGGGCCAAGCTGCTCATCGACAATTCGCTCGCCGTGGCCGGCACCTCGGCCGCCGCGCTCGGCCTTGACAAGCTTGGGGCTGTCGGTGTGCTTTACCATGGACTTGAGGTAATGGGGGGTGGTGCCATCCTGGTCGGGCTGGTGCTGGGCGCGATTGCCGTGTTCGTCGTGGAACGCCAGTTCGTACAGGCCTCGGCATTTGCGCTGGCCGGCGCGGTGCTGACGTTCTTCGGCTTCATGCACGGGGAAACCGTGGGCTTCGCTGTCACGCCCGGTGTATCCGTGGCCTATCTCATCGTCGCCGGGTTCCTGTTCGTGTGCTCCCGCATGGAGGTGACGGCATCGGCGCCGGTGGAGACCCTGCCGGAGGGAGCCCAGCCGGCCCCTGCGGAATAAGCCTTCCGCTTCGTTGATCCGGGGGCGGATCGAAGCGGCTTGAGACGGCGCGGCGCATCGCACAGGATGGCCGCGCCGCTCTTGTTCCATCCCCCGCCCTTCTGCCGGCCGAGGTTCGCATGTCCTTCCTGCTGCGTTTTACCCCTGAGACCCTCGGCGAGCCGGAGGAGACGGCACCGCCGGCCGACCGCATCGTCGCGGGCGATCCACGCCACCTCACCTGGAATGCCGAGACCCTACCGGACGGCGCGCTGTTTGCCGGCGTCTGGGAATCGTCGCCCGGTGCCTGGCGAGTGGACTATGAGGAATGGGAATTCTGCACTCTCACGTCCGGAGTCACGATCCTGCGCGAGGACGGCGAGCCGCCGGTGACGCTGAACGCGGGCGACAGCTTTGTGATACGGCCGGGCTTCAAGGGCGTGTGGGAAGTCGTCGAGACCACGCGCAAATTATACGTCATTCGGCTGATCTGACCTCGGCGTGTCGGAATGCAGCTTCTCGGCGATTGCAGATTATCTGAAGGTGTGTCCTTGCCGTTATTGACCGCTTGACGCGGGCGACGCATCTTCGCGGCAAAGGGCTTGGGAGACGTAGGATGCGTGCTGAACGGAACGAAGCGACTGGTCTGCTGCGTAAGGTCGTGACGGGCGCGGCGGCCGTTGCCATGCTGGCTTCGTCCCTGGCCTCGGCGCAGGCGGCCAATTTCTTTGAAAAGAACTTCTGGCTGTCGGGGCCCAATTATAGCGGCAAGGTGCCGGCCTGCGATCTGCCGGCCGCCATCTCCGAGATTCGCGGCCGCTTCGCCACCACCGAATCGCGCTTCTGGAACTCGTCGCTGAAGATCGACAGCTTCGACCATGTGCGCGAGATCGCGTTCCGGCCGTGGGGCGAGGAATACATTCCCCGCCGCTATTGCTCGGCCGAGGTCGTCATTTCCGGTACCGAAGGCCCGGTGCCTCACGCCCCCGCCCAGTATAATGGCGGCAAGGCGGCCGGCAGCACCATGGTCCATCCGGCGCGCCACACCATCTATTATTCGCTGATCGAGGATGGCGGCTTCCAGAGCTTCTCCTGGGGCGTGGAATGGTGCGTCGAGGGCTTCGACCGCTCGTGGACCTACGCGCCGAACTGCCGCATGGCGCAGCCGTGAGGCTGGCCCGCGGCGGGCATTTCCGGCTCGTCGCATATCTGCGGGCTACAGGTCTGCTGGTCGCATGTCTGCTGGCCGGCGGCCCGGCTTTCGCGCAGACACGCGGGGAGCCCGGCCGGTTCGATCATTACGTGCTGTCGCTGTCCTGGTCTCCGACCTATTGCGAAATGCGCGGCGACAAGGCCGAGCCGGCCCAGTGTGCCCGCACGCGCCCCTTCGCCTTCGTCGTGCATGGCCTCTGGCCGCAATATGAGCGCGGCTGGCCGGAATCCTGCCAGTCGCCGGCGCCCTTTGTGCCGGAGCCCGTGCTGCGCGGCATGCTCGACATCATGCCGAGCCGCGCCCTCGTGCTGCACGAATGGCGCAAGCACGGCACCTGCGCGGGCGTGGACCCCACGGCCTATTTCGCCACCGTGCGCGAGGCCTATGCCAAGGTGACGATTCCCGAACCGTTCCGGCGGCTGGACGCGTATCGCACCGTCTCGCCGGACGAGGTGGAGGGCGCCTTCCGCGCCGCCAATCCGGGACTGGCCGCCGACATGATAGCGGTGCAGTGCCACAGCCGCCGCCTCACCGAGGTGCGCATCTGCCTCACCGCACAACTCGATTTCACACCCTGCGCCGAGGTCGACCGGCAGGCCTGCCGCACCGCGCGCATGGTGATGCCGCCAACGCGCGGCGGCTGAGAATCGCGAGCGCCGGCTCGCTTGGCCCGGTGACGATCCCCACGAACGAGTGCCGATGAATTACCGCCACGCCTTCCATGCCGGCAATTTCGCCGATGTCGTCAAGCATGTCGTGCTCGTGCGCATCCTCGCCTATCTCGCGAAGAAGGAGGCGCCGTTCCGCGTGCTGGATACCCATGCCGGCGCCGGGCTCTACGACCTCCACGGCGAGGAAGCCCAGCGCACCGGCGAATGGGAGGGCGGCATCGGCGCCGTGCTCGCGGCCGAGTTTCCGCCCGCCGTCGCCACCTTGCTGGAGCCCTGGCTGGCGGCGGTGCGCGCGGTCAACCCGGCGGCGGCGGACGACGTCACGCTGGCGGGCGCGCTCCGCCGCTATCCCGGCTCTCCGCTCATCGCCCAGGCGCTGGCGCGGCCGCAGGACCGGCTGATCTTCTGCGAGACGGTCGAGGGGGTGCGGGCGGCGCTTGCCGAATCGGTCGGCCGTGACGGCCGCGCCAAGGTGCTGGCGACCGATGGCTGGCAGGCCTTGCAAGCCTATCTGCCGCCGAAGGAGCGGCGCGGCGTGGTGCTGATCGACCCGCCCTTCGAGCAGCCCGGCGAATTCCAGCGCATGGCCGAGGGCCTGATCGAGGCGCATCGGCGCTGGGCGACCGGCATCTATGTGCTGTGGTACCCGATCAAGGACGTGCGCGCCGTCGATGCGTTCCGCCGCGAGATCGAGCGGGCCCGCATTCCCAAAACGCTCAACGTGCAGTTCGACCTGAGGGCCGTACGTCAGATCGACGCCATGTCGGGTTGCGGGCTGATCGTCGTCAACCCGCCCTTCACCCTCGCGGAGGAGTTGCGCACCGCGCTCAGTGCCCTGACGCGGGTGCTGGCGACCGATGGCGAGGGCCGCCTGCGCATGGGCTGGCTCACACCGGAGCGTTGAATCCGCTTTCGAACTCCGGCATCGGTCTTGCTTGCTCCTGCTCCCACAGGATCCCAGCGGACGGGGACGCAACCGTCCGGGGGTTTGAGGGAGAGGCGCATGGCGACGACGGGTACCATTAAATTCTTCAACACGGAAAAGGGTTACGGCTTCATTCGTCCCGATGATGGCGGGCGCGACGTGTTCGTCCATGTCTCCGCGGTCACGCGTTCGGGGCTCGGCACGCTGGCCGAGGGCGAGCGGGTGAGCTTCGAGATGGAACCCGACAAGCGCGGCAAGGGACCGAAGGCAATCGACCTGCAGCGGGCCGACTGATAAGTCCCTCCGTGAAGCTGGAACATTCCGTTCCCGCCGGGATCGACCGCCGGACCGCGTTGTGGCGCGCCTTGGCGTGCGCCCATCGCCAGCGATATTTCCGATGCAGCTTCGTTCGTCTCCCGCCTCGCCGTTCGGTCGCAAGGCCAAGATCGCCGCCGTCCTGTGCGGCATCCATCTCGACATCGAGCCCGCCAACACCGTCGACCCCTCCGATTCGGTGCGCCTCCAGAACCCGCTCGGCAAGATCCCCGTGCTGGTGCGGGCGGATGGCGCGCCGCTGTTCGATTCGCGCGTGATCGTCGAATATCTCGACGCGCAGGCTGGCGGGGGTTGCCTCATCCCGTCGTCCGGCGCGCCGCGCTTCGATGTGCTGGTGGCCCAGGCGCTCGCCGACGGGCTGATGGATGCCGCGCTGCTGCAGGTTTACGAGACGCGCTTCCGGGCCGAGGAGGCGCGCAGCGACGCGTGGATCGACAATCAGGCGGGAAAGGTGGCGCGGGCCCTACGGGCCTTCGAAGCCGCCCCGCCGGTGCCCGGGCATGTGAGCGCGGTGGCGAATATCGGCGAGATCGCGCTTGCCTGCGCGCTTGGCTATCTCGACCTGCGCTTCCACGGCGTGTGGCGCGAGGACCATCCGGCGCTGGTGGCCTGGCTGGACGCGTTTGCCGCACGCGTGCCTTCTTTCGAGGCAACCCGACCGACGGCCTGAATCGGCGCCCGCCCTTAGGAGCGAGTGTCCGATTTTCGGGGCACCCGCGGGAGAAAAGCGAAAGGCCCCGGACGTCGCCGTCCGGGGCCTTTCCGTATCAGACCGATGGCCGTCGCCGGCCGGCGGATCAGAACTTGTAGTTGACGCCGGCGCGAACGATGTTCGCGGTCAGGCCGGCGTTGGCGCCGATGCTGTTGTAGTAATCGTCGCCGAGATCCATGTAGAGATACTCGGCCTTGACGGTCCAGTTGTTGGTGAGGGCGTACTCGACGCCGCCGCCGACGGTCCAGCCGGTGAGGTTCTGGCTGTCCGAGAAGCCCGTGAGCTGATCGGTCAGCTTGCTGTGGCCATAGGCGAAACCACCGGTGAAGTACGGCAGGATGTGGTCGAAGGCATAACCGATACGGCCACGGACCGTACCGAAATAGTCCATCTTCGACTCGTAGCCCCAACGGGAGGCGCTGACATCGCCACCCTGGAGGTCGGCTTCGATACCGATGACGACGTTGTTGTCGAACTGGTAGTTCACGCCAACCTGGCCACCGCCGACGAACCCGTCGGGATCGAGGCCGAGATTGGAGGCGGCAGCGTTGCCCGAACCCCAGGCGCCGCCGAGATTGCCGCCGATATAGAAGCCGGTCCACGAGAAGACCGGCTCGGCGACCACCATCGGGGCCTTGGTGGGATAGGGCTTCGCCAGGTCGGCGGCGAAGGCAGGCACCGCAACGAGGAGGGCGGCGACGGCAACGCCCGAGCTGATGATCTTCTTCATGGATACTCTCCGAGCAACTGCAAGCGAGAACTCAATTCAAGTTCGAGAAATGAGATAGGCAGGCAGCTGGGCATGTCGAGGGCTGGATTGAGGCGGAATTCGGCATCAGGGCGGTGCAATCGGCCCTCACTCAATCGTGAGGAGCATAGGCAAAGCATTGCAACGGCTGATTCACGGGAGGTAATTTCGCTAGTCATAACCTCAGTCAACCCGCAACAGTTCCGCCATATTCGGAATCCGATTGCCGTGAGCTGTTGCCAAATGACAACAAAATCCGGCTTGAAAACCCCGATCCGCCAGTATTCGCTGGGGTCGCGGGGAAGCCGAGCCCCCCACCGCCCTGCCCCGGCGGGTCGCCAGAGCGCCGGAAAGGCGCCTGGCGCCGCCGAATCCGCCGGTCAGAAGTGGTAGTTCACGCCGGCCCGCACGATATTGGCCGTCGCGCCCACATCCACCGGGCCGACCACGCTGGTGTAGGTCTGCTTGTTGAGGTCGACATAGAGATACTCGGCCTTCACGCTCCAGTTCGGGTTGATCGCGTATTCGCCGCCGGCGCCGATCGTCCAGCCCGTATGGGTCTGGTCGTTGGAAAGATAGGCCAGTTCATAGGTGCCGCCGCCATAGGCGAAGCCGGCCGTGCCATAGAGCAGGAACTGGTCGAGGGCGACGCCGGCGCGGGCGCGCACCGTGCCGAAATAGTCGAGTTCGAACGTGCGGCTGCCGATATTGGCGCCCTGAAGATCGGTTTCCAGGCCGAGCACCAGCGAATTGAACTGCCAGTTGTAGCCGGCCTGGAAGCCGCCCGAGAAACCGTTGAGGTCCTTCGAGGTGTTGGCGTCGCCCCAGCCATAGCCGGCATTGGCACCGAGATAGAAACCCTGCCAGGTGAAGGCGGGCGCCGGGGCGGCATAGGCATAGTTGTTGGGCGCGCGATAACTGAGATCCGCGGCGGCGGCGGGGGTGGCCAGCAGGGCCACGAACCCCAGTCCTGCGATGATTTTGGTGTTCATTTTCGTCTCCTGCATCAGGCGGCGGCGCCTCTCTCTGTCGGTCGGCCCCGGCTCGCCATCCGGTAACGGTGACGATCTCATAAATCCATGCAGCGAAACTCCGACCCCCGGGAAAGGATACGTTATGCTTAACTATCGGTTTACGGCACCGTAAGGGGCTGTAATACTTTCAAGATCGATCGTCTCCGCGCCAATTCCGTGCAGAATACAGTGCCCTCGCGCACGCACTCGTGTTCGTGTTAAGTCAGACATCAACACTGCCGGTTGCGCCGGGCAACATCTCGCGCATAACCGTCGCCAGGACGTATTCCTTGAGGCAAGGTCGCATGAATGACGGAGCTGCTCCCTCGCCCTCCCTTCGCCCGGTGGCTCTCGTCACCGGCGGCGGCATCCGCATCGGGCGCGCGATCTGCCTGACGCTGGCGACGGCCGGCTACGACGTCGTCATCCATGCCCGCCATGCGGACGAGGCAGCGCAGACCTGCCTTGAGGCCGCCATGGCCGTCGGCGCGCGGGCCGCCATCGTCACCGGGGACCTCGCGGACAGCGTGGCTGTCGCCGCGCTCATGCCGGCCGCCGCGGCCGCGCTGGGCCCGGTCAGCCTTCTCGTCAACAATGCCTCGGAATTCCATCCGGACGGCCTGGGCGCGCTCGATATCGCCCGTTGGGACCGGCATTTCGCGGTCAATCTGCGCGCGCCGGTGTTCCTGGCCGAGGCTTTCGCCGGGCAGCTTCCCGCGGACAGGCGCGGCGCGATCGTCAACCTGATCGACCAGCGGGTGCTGAAGCCGACACCGGCCTTCCTCTCCTACAGCCTCACCAAGAACGCGCTGTGGGCGGCCACAGGAATGATGGCGCAGGCGCTGGCACCGCGCATTCGCGTCAACGCGGTGGCCCCCGGCCCGACGCTGGCCAATCTGCGGCAGAGCGCGGACGATTTCAGCCGGCAGAGCGCATCCGTCCCGCTCGGGCGCGGCCCGACGCCGGAGGAGATCGCCGACGCCGTGCTGTTCCTCGCCCGCGCCGAGAGTGTCACCGGGCAGATGATCGCGGTGGATGGCGGCCAGCACCTCGCCTGGCAGACGGCGGATGCGCTGACGCCGGAATAACCCCGGCCGATCGCTCAGCGCCGCCGGCTGTCGCTGAGGGTGAACCAGCCGATGCTGGCCAGCACCAGTCCCGCGCCCGCAAGCTCGACCATGGAGGCCGCCTCGCCCAGCACGAGGAACGCCAGCATCATCGTGGCCACCGGGCTCACCGTGCTGATCATCGAATTGGCCTGCGCGGAAATGCGCTTGAGCGCCGCGTTCATCAGGAAGCTCGGCAGCACCGTGGCGCCGATCGCGATCATCAGCCCCAGCGCCAGCATGTGCCGCGACACCAGCAGCGAATCGAGCGGACGCAGCAGCGAGAACTGCCCGATGGCGAGCACCGAGGCCGAGATCATGGCGATGCAGGTGAACAGCGCCGAGCCGATATGGTTGAGCAGCCGGCGCGCCATCAGCTGGTAGAGCGCGAAGCTGATCGCACACACGCTGACGAGGCTCGCCCCGCGCGCGACGTCCGCGCCGATCGTCGCCAGCCCTTCCGCGAAGATCAAAGCGAGGCCGGCATAGGCCACCGCGAAGGTCCACAGTACCTTCAGCCGGACCGGCTGGCGGAACAGCAGCGCCCCGAACAGCACCACATAGAGCGGGTAGGTGAACAGGATCAGCCGCTCGAACGAGGCGGAGATATAGTGCAGGCCAAGGAAGTCGACATAGCTGGAGAACCAGTAGCCCAGCGCGCCGACGCCGGCCGACTGCAGCACGACCCGGGTCGTCGGCAGGGCTTCGCCCCGCATGCGCAGCCCGCGCAGTGCGAACGCCCCGATCACCAGGTAGAACGGCAGCGAGAACGCCATGCGCAGCGCGAGCAACGTCTCGGCATCGATGCCCTCGCCATAGGCGAGCTTGATGATGATGCCCTTGGAGGCGAACAAGATCGCCCCCGCCGCGCCGAGCGCATAGCCGGCGAGCGGCAGCCCCTCCGCAGGCACGGGGGCAGCTGCGTGGAGAACGGCCGGCGCGGCGGACGATGCCTCGGCAACCGACGCGCCGGGGGTGGCCGGCTCGGGAACGCTGGACATGGAAATGTAGACCTCGTGGTCGAGGCAGGCGGGCGGCACCCTGGATCGGAAGAACCGGCGGCGCGCATCCCGCGTGCCGGTGGCAGACCGATCGGTCGCGATCAGTCGTCCCGCCGGACGCCCGGGGCGCCGGTAAGCAGAAGGACGAGATGACGGTGCGCGCGATCGCTCATGATGCGCCCGCTTAGCACGCGCCGCGCCGGCGCCGCAACGCTGCCCATGCGTCACCTCTGCACAGGACCGCCGCGTCGCGACGCCATCCGTTGCCCGCCCCCTGTTGTACAGGCCCCCGAATCCTTATGTTGCGCGCGTATGAGCCGACATCCCACACAAGCGACCGATCTCGACCCCGATCTCGACGACGCCGACGAATTCGCCGGCGCGGAGACCGAGGACGAGCTGCTGCTCGTTGCCGAGGAGAGCGAGGAGATCGAGCCCGCCGCCGGCACCGTCGCGCTGGGCCGGGCGGCGATCCTGCGCGCGCTCAAGCACGCGCCAAACGGCCCGGGCGTGTATCGCATGATCGGCTCGGACGGCAGCGTGCTCTATGTCGGCAAGGCCAAGAGCATCAAGCGCCGCATCGTCGCCTATACGCGGCCGACCGGGCTCACCGCCCGCATCATGCGCATGGTGGCGGGCACCGCCGAGATGGAATTCGTCTCCACCGGCACGGAGACCGAGGCGCTTCTGCTGGAAGCCAACCTCATCAAGCAGTTGCGCCCCCGCTTCAACGTGCTGCTGCGCGACGACAAGTCGTTTCCCTATATCCTCATCACCCGCGACCATGGCGCCCCGCAGATCACCAAGCATCGCGGCGCGCGCAACCGGCCGGGCGACTATTACGGGCCCTTCGCCTCGGTCTGGGCCGTAAACCGCACCATCAACGCGCTGCAGAAGGCGTTCCTGGTGCGCTCCTGCTCGGACTCGTTCTACGAGGCGCGCACCCGCCCCTGCCTCCTGTTCCAGATCAAGCGCTGCGCCGGCCCCTGCACCGGCGAGGTGAGCCACGCCGACTATGGCGAATATGTCCGCGAGGCGCGCGAGTTCCTGTCCGGCAAGAGCCGGGTGGTGAAGGAGCAGCTTGCCCGCGAGATGGAATCCGCTGCCGAGGAGCTGGAATTCGAGCGCGCCGCCGTGCTGCGCGATCGCCTCGCCGCACTTTCCGCCGTGCAGGGCACGCAAGGGATCAATCCGCGCGGCGTGGAAGAGGCGGACGTGTTCGCCATCCACCAGGAAGGCGGGGCGACCTGCGTGCAGGTGTTCTTCTTCCGCACCGGGCAGAACTGGGGCAACCACGCGCTCTACCCGCGCGCCGACCGTTCGCTGGAGCCCGGCGAGGTGCTGGAATCCTTCCTCGCCCAGTTCTACGAGGACAAGCCCTGCCCCCGCCTCGTCCTGCTCAGCCATGACATCGCCGAGCGCGAATTGCTGGAGGAGGCGCTGGCCACCCGCGCCGGGCATCGGGTGGAGATCGCCACGCCCCGGCGCGGCGAGAAGCGCGAACTTGTCGAGCACGCCTTGCAGAACGCCCGCGAGGCGCTCGGCCGCAAGCTGGCCGAGAGCGCCAGCCAGGCCCGGCTGCTGGACGAGCTGGCCCGTGCCTTCTCCCTGCCGGCAAGCCCGAAGCGCATCGAGGTCTATGACAACAGCCACATCATGGGCACCAACGCGGTGGGCGGCATGATCGTGGCCGGGCCGGAAGGCTTCGCCAAGAGCCAGTACCGCAAGTTCAACATCAAGTCGGCCGACCTCACCCCCGGTGACGATTACGGCATGATGCGCGAAGTGCTGACCCGTCGCTTCTCCCGCCTGCTGAAGGAAGCGCCCCGCGATACTTCCCCTCTCCCCGACGGGGAGAGGTCGACGGAGCAGCCGGCGGGTGAGGGGGAGGCATCGCCCTCCACCCTCCCCTCGCCCCAGCCCTCTCCCCGTCGGGCAGAGGGAGACGAGGACGCTTCCGCCGCCAACACCGCGTGGCCGGACCTCGTGCTGATCGACGGCGGCCCGGGGCAGCTCAAGGCGACGGCGGAGACGCTGGCCGCGCTCGGCATCAAGGACGTGCCGCTGGTCGGCGTCGCCAAGGGCCCGGACCGGGATGCCGGCCGCGAGACCTTCCATGTCGAGGGACGCGAGCCGTTCCGGCTGGAAGCACGCGACCCCGTGCTCTATTTCATCCAGCGCCTGCGCGACGAGGCGCACCGTTTCGCCATCGGTTCGCATCGCGCGCGGCGCAAGAAGGACATCACCCAGGCCGGGCTGCAGGAAATTCCCGGCATCGGGCCGACCCGCAAGCGCGCGCTACTGCGCCATTTCGGCACGCTCAAGGCGATTGAGCGCGCCTCGCTGGCCGATCTCGAAGGCGTGCCCGGCGTCAACGCGGCGACGGCGCGGGCGGTTTACGATTTCTTTCACGCACGGTCGGGATAGTTCGGCCATGGGCCATGGCCATGCGATGGTCACAGCCCGCGCGCATCATGCATTGTTGAGAGTGACCGGGATGAGATTGCGGCGGACGAGATTGACGCGAACCTGCCGCGTGATTACGTCCGTCGTGTGGGAGACGGACAAGCCATGGCCGATGTCGCGAGCAGCCAGCAGGAGCCGGGCAAGATGAGCCGCGGTCACGCCTTTTCGCTGCCAAATATCCTCACCTATGGCCGCTGCGTCGCGGTGCCGCTAGTGGCCGGCTGCCTGTTCTGGGCCGACATCCTCGAAGGCGGGCTGTGGCTGCGCTGGCTGGCGCTGGTGCTCTACATCGTCGCCGCCATCACGGACTTCTTCGACGGCTATCTCGCCCGCGCCTGGCAGCAGCAATCGGCCATCGGCCGCATGCTGGACCCCATCGCGGACAAGCTGCTGGTCTCCACGTCGCTGCTCATGCTGGCCTCGGACGGCACCATTCGCGGCTGGTCGCTCTGGGCGGCCGTGGTCATCCTCTGCCGAGAGATCCTGGTCTCGGGCCTGCGCGAATTTCTCGCGGAACTGCGCGTGAGCGTGCCGGTGACGCAGCTCGCCAAATGGAAGACCACCGCGCAGCTGGTGGCGGTCGGCGTGCTACTGGCGGGCCCGGCGGCGGACAAGCTGGTGCCGGGCATCACGCTGGGCGGCATCGTGCTTTTGTGGATCGCCGCCGTGCTCACGCTCTATACCGGGTGGGATTATTTCCGCGCCGGCGCGCGGCACCTGATCGGGGACGGCCGGTGAAGATTCTCTATTTTGCCTGGGTGCGCGAGCGTATCGGGCTGGAGGCCGAGGAGGTCGATCCGCCGGCTTCCGTGCGCACCGTGGCCGACCTCGCGGCCTTCCTGAAAGAGCGCGGCGAAGGCTATGCCCATGCCTTCGAGAACCCCAGCGTGGTGCGCGCCGCGCTCGACCGCACCCACGCAAGGCCGGATACCCCGCTCGGCGCGGCGCGCGAAGTGGCGTTTTTCCCGCCCATGACGGGCGGCTAGAGCCATTCCGGTGAACGCCGGTTCGCCCGAATGGCTCTGCCAATTTGTCTCAACGCGTTTTCTTCGCTCGAACAGGAGGACGGCATGTTCACCGTCCGCATTCAGGCTGGCCAATTCGACGCCGCCGCGGAGATTGCCGCGCTGGCGCAAGGCCGCACCGATATCGGCGCGGTCGTCACCTTCACCGGCCTGTGCCGCGACGACATCGCACCCGGCGGCGCGCGGCTGGTGGCGCTGACGCTGGAACATTATCCCGGCATGGCGGAGGAGGAAATCGCCCGGCTCGTCGAGGAGGCCCGCACGCGCTGGCCGCTGACCGGCGCCACCGTCATCCACCGCTTCGGCCGGATGATCCCCGGCGACAATATCGTGCTGGTCGTCACGGCTTCGTCGCACCGTACCGCCGCCTTCGAGGCCGCCGAATTCCTCATGGACTGGCTGAAGACCCGCGCGCCGTTCTGGAAGCTGGAAGAGCGCGAGGCCGCCCGCAGCTGGGTCGCCGCCAAGGACACGGACGATACGGCGGCGGGACGGTGGGGGTGAGCCACCCGCTCCGGATCATCACGAGGAACAGCAAAATGCCGGCCCGAAGGCCGGCATTTTCATGTCGTCGATCTGGAAACAGCCTCAGGCCGCCGCCTTCTTGGGCTGCACCTCGGCCGTGTAGTCGTCGAACAGCTGCTTGGTCACCGGGCCGGGCTGGTAGTGGCGGCCGGCGATCTCGGAGACCGGCGTCACCTCGGCGGCAGTGCCGGTGATGAAGCACTCGTCGAAGCTCTCCAGCTCCTCCGGCAGGATCGCGCGCTCATGCACGGCGATGCCGCGGCGCTTGGCCAGCTCGATCACCGTCTTGCGGGTGATGCCATTGAGGAAGGCATCGGCCTCCGGCGTGTGCAATTCGCCGTTCTTCGCGAAGAAGATGTTGGCGCCGGTGCATTCCGCCACGCGGCCGCGCCAGTCCAGCATCAGCGCGTCGGCATAACCTTCGCGCTCGGCGGCATGCTTGGAGATGGTGCAGATCATGTACAGGCCCGCCGCCTTCGAGGTCGAGGGCGCGGTCAGCGGATCGGGGCGGCGATATTTCGCCTGCCCGATGCGGATGCCCTTCAGCCGCTCGGCCGGGTCGAAATAGCTCGGCCATTCCCACGCCGCGATGGCCAGGTGGATCTGGTTGTGCTGCGCCGAGACACCCATCATGTCCGAGCCGCGCCACGCCACCGGGCGCAGATAGGCATCGGAAAGGTTCTGCCGCGCCAGCAGCTCGCGGCAGGCCGCGTTGATCTCGGCCTCGTCATAGGGAATCTCGAAGTCGAGCAGCCGGGCGCTTTCCTTGAGGCGCGCCGTGTGGTCCTCGAGCTTGAAAATCTCGCCGCCATAGGCGCGCTCGCCCTCGAATACGCAGCTGCCATAATGCAGCCCGTGGGTCAGCACATGGACCTGGGCATCCTGCCACGGCACGAAGGCGCCGTCATACCAGATCCAGCCCGTGCGTTTGTCGAAAGGCTCGCTTGCCATGGGTCAGTCTCCCAAACGGGCCGCCCACGCCCATGGAGACGCCGCGGCCCTCACATCTGTCAGCCTGGTGGCTTCGCTGCCGCTGCGAGAGCGCAATGCTTTGCCTCGCGGCCGAAGTCCCGTTATCGTTCGCCACCCCCGGAAGGGGCGGCTAATCTATCCCGTTCCGAAGCGGATCGCACGGCTGAACCGAACGATCCTTTCGTTGAACGGGACATCTGGGTAACGATCATAACGAAAAAAGTCAACATGGCTGACATAAATGTCTCGGCATCCTCCCGCCCCGCCAAGGGCGATCCCGGCGTCCCCGCCCGTTCCGGCGGCTTGGGCGAAGGGGATCCGCTGGTCGATGTGATCGAGCTTTTCTTCTTCGCCTACAGGAACTTCGTCAGTGATCCCGATGAGATCTTGCAAGGCATCGGCTTCGGCCGCGCGCATCACCGGGTGCTGCATTTCGTCAATCGCCACCCTGGTATGCGCGTGACGGACCTGCTCGACATCCTGCGCATCACCAAACAGAGCCTGGGCCGGGTGCTGCGCGAGCTGGTCGACCAGGGCTTCATCGACAGCCGCGCCGGCGCGTCCGACCGCCGCCAGCGGCTGCTCCATCTCACGCCGAAGGGCGAGGCGCTGGCGCAGCAATTCGTCACCCTGCAGTCGCACCGCATCCGCCGGGCGCTGGAAGAGTGCGGTCCCGACTCGCGCGAGACGGCGCGCCGCTTTCTTGTCGCCATGATCGACCCGGAAGATCGCGGCCCGGTGGAAAAGCTCATCGCCCGCGCCGACCAGCAGGCGGAAGCGAAAACCTCCGGCGCATCGGGCAAGGCCTCGCCTCCGGCGGGCGGGAGCCTGGGTGCGACGGGCAACCGGCCCGCGCCCCTCGTGCGGCCGGCTGGCTGAGGAGACCGCAACATGCTGAACGCCACCCCGGACGAGGTCGCCCGCGCCATGCCGGCCGATGACGCCGTCCACCTGCTGATCGTCGACGACGACCGGCGCATCCGCGATCTGCTCTCGCGCTTCCTCAGCGAGCACGGCTACCGCGTCAGCACGGCCGAATCGGCGGCCGACGCCCGCGCGCGGATCGGCGGCATCGCCTTCGACCTGCTCATCCTCGACGTGATGATGCCGGGCGAAAGCGGCTTCGACCTCGCCCGCGCGGTGCGCGCGGAATCAGGCGTGCCGATCCTCATGCTCACCGCGCGCTCCGACGCCGCGGACCGCATCGAGGGGCTGGAAATCGGTGCCGACGACTATCTCGCCAAGCCGTTCGAGCCGCGCGAATTGCTGCTGCGCATCGGCAATATCATCAAGCGCGCCGCCACCCCGACGCAGCAGGTGATCGAGACCCTGCGCTTCGGGCCGTTCACCTTCCATATCGAGCGCGGCGAACTCATCCGCGAGGGCGAAATCGTGCGCCTCACCGATCGCGAGCGCGACATGCTGCGCGTGCTGGGCGAGCGGCCGGGCGACACCGTGCCGCGGCAGGCGCTGGTCGCCCCCGGCGCCGCCGCCGGCGACCGCGCGGTCGACGTGCAGGTCAACCGCCTGCGCCGAAAGATCGAGCGCGACCCCGCCAATCCCGCCTATGTGCAGACCGTACGCGGCGTCGGCTACCGGCTGGTCGTCGCGCCTTGAGCCTGCTCGACACCCATATGGTGGGCGCCGCCCGGGAGCGGCTGAAGCTGACCCAGGCGCGCATGCGCGAGAACAATGCCCGCTTCGGTGCATGGTTCAACCGCATCATGCCGAAAGGGCTCTATGCCCGCTCGCTCATCATCATCGTCACGCCGATGGTGATCCTGCAATCGGTGCTCGCCTTCGTCTTCATGGAGAGGCACTACAATACCGTGACGCGTCGGCTCTCGGCGGCGGTGTCGCAGGACATCACGGCCATTGCCGATCTGGCGGTCAGCTTCCCCACGCCGGAGGACCAGGAGCGCATCCGGCAGATCGCCCAGACCACGATGGGGCTGACGGTCGATTTCCAGCCCGGCGAGCGCCTGCCCCCGCCGGGCACCAAGCCGTTCTTCTCCATCCTCGATTCCGCCTTCACGGGCGAGTTGGGCAAGCGGCTCGGCCGCCCGTTCTGGACCGACACGGTGGGCCGCTCCAACCTCATCGAGGTGCGGGTGCAGTTGGACGGCACGGTGATGCGGGTCTTTGCCCGGCGCAGCCAGGCCTATCTCTCCAACTCGCACATCTTCCTGGTGTGGATGGTGGGCACCTCGCTGGTGCTGCTCGGCGTCGCCATCGTGTTCCTGCGCAACCAGATCAAGCCGATCGAGGCGCTGGCGGACGCGGCCATCGCCTTCGGCAAGGGGCGCGACGTCTCCGGCTTCCGCCCGCGCGGCGCGCGCGAGGTGCGCGGCGCGGCGCTCGCCTTCCTCGAGATGCGCCGGCGCATCGAACGGCAGATCGAGCAGCGCACCACCATGCTGGCGGGCGTCAGCCACGACATGCGCACCATCCTCACCCGCTTCAAGCTGGAGCTGGCGCTGATGGGCGACACGCCCGACACCGAGGCGCTGCGCAAGGATGTGGACGAGCTGCAGAGCATGCTCGAGGCCTATCTCGCCTTCGCCCGCGACGACACCGGCGAGGCGCCGGTCGTGGCCGACATTGCCCGCATCGTCGACGATACGCGCTTCAACGCCGAGCGCCACGGCGCGAAGGTGACGGCGAGCTTCACCGGCGACCCCATGGTGATGATCCGTGCCGATGCGTTCCGCCGCTGCCTCGCCAATCTTGCCGCCAATGCGTGGCGGCACGGCACGCGGATGGAGATCACCGGCACGCGCGACGACCGCTGGCTCATCGTGACGGTAGATGATGACGGCCCGGGCATTCCGGCCGCCAAGCGCGAGGACGTGTTCCGCCCCTTCGTGCGGCTGGACGACGCGCGCAACCAGGATGCCGGTGGTTCCGGCCTCGGCCTCACCATCGCCCGCGATGCCGCCCGCTCGCATGGCGGCGACGTGTCGTTGAGCGACAGCCCGCTGGGCGGGCTGCGGGCCATGGTGCGCATCCCGGTGTGATGGCGCGGCCGTTCCTCTCCCCCGCGGGGATAAGGCGAACCGGCACCCGGCTCAGAACAGCCGCGCCCCGTTGGGCACCTCGCGGTCGGGCTTGAACAGCACCACCGCGCCATCCGCGTCGGGAAAGCCGAGGGTGAGAACTTCGGACATCATCGGGCCGATCTGGCGCGGCGGAAAATTCACCACCGCCGCCACCTGCCGGCCGACCAGATCCTCCGGCGCGTAATGCACGGTGATCTGCGCCGAACTCTTGCGGCAGCCGATATGCGGGCCGAAATCGATCACCAGCTTGATCGCCGGCTTGCGCGCCTCCGGAAAGGGCTCGGCCTGGATGATGGTGCCGACCCGGATGTCGACTTTCAGGAAATCGGCGAAAGAAATCGGCTCCAGCGGCGCCAGGCTCACGGCAGGCTACTCCCTTGATGGTTCAACTCAGGCGGCGGCGGGCGTTTCCGATGAGGGCGGCGGCGCACTGGAGCGACGCCCGCGCCGGCCCCCCGTCGCCAGGCCGACCGCGCCTTCGAGAAGGCCGAGCGCGCGCTCGCCCTTGGCCAGTTCGCGATCGAGTGCAGCCATGGTGGGGGCAAGGCCCGGATCCTCATCGCGCAGATAGGTCTGCAGCACCCGGGCAAAGACCAGCGCCAGCCCCTGCGCGCGCACCGCGCCCTTGAGGCCGGCCGTGTCGATCTTTGCCGCCGCCAGCATCCATTGCTGCGAGCGCACCGCCAGCCGGTTCAGCGCCAGCGCGAAGAACGGGTTGCGCCGGGCGGATTCGGCGAGCGAGCGCAGCGCCGGGCGATGCGGGGCCAGCACGTCGAGCCGGCGCATCAGCACGTCGAACAGCCGGTCGCGCGCCGGCTGGTCCGCCATGTCGTCCGTGGGCCCTGCGAGCACCTTCGCATCGGTGTCGCGCACGAAGGCGGCCAGCAGGTCGAAGGTCGAGCCGAAGGCGCCGCGCAGCTCCGCCAGCGAGAGTCCCGCCTCCGTCGCCACATCGCCGAGGCCGATGCGCTCGAACGGGCGATGCGCCAGCACGGCGAGAAAGCCGGCCAGCGCCTTGTCCCGCAGCGCCTGCACGGAAGAGGGACCAACGGCTGCCGGGCTCTCGGAGGGGGGCGTGTCCGCCGGCGTCGGCGTCGCGGACGGACCGGCGGGTGCCGCCTCGCTCGCCGCCGAGGATGGCGCGGCGACCTTCGCCGCTTTCGTCGTCGTTCCGGAAGAGCGTGCCATGAAGACCTCCTGACCTGAACGTTGCCCGTCTGCTCAATCTAGGGCCGGCGGGGCGTGAGGAGAAGATCATCCCCCGCACGCGCCGGCCTTGACCCCTCGCAATTGGTCGTGACATCCGGGCCGGATGGGCCGGCGCCGTTCAGCCCGCCAGTTCGCGCGAGCGCCGCGCCGCCGCCTGCACGGCCTCGTCCAGCAGCGGCCCGAAGCCCTTCGCCTCGTCCATCAGCACCGCCAGCGCCGCCGCCGTGGTGCCGTTCGGCGACGTGACGTTGCGGCGCAGCTGCGCCGGATCGATGCCCGATCGCGCGATCAATTCGCCGGCGCCCGACACCGTCGCCCGCGCCAGCCGGTCCGCCATGTCGACCGGCAGGCCGGCCTTGGCGCCCGCCGCCGCCAGTGCTTCCGCCAGCAGGAACACATAAGCCGGGCCCGAGCCCGAGACGGCGGTCGCGACATCGATCAGCGCCTCGTCCTCGACCCATTCGACGCCGCCGGTCGCGCGCAGCAGGCTGTCGGCGATGGCGAGTTGCTGAGGCGTCACCGCCGCGTTCGGCACCGCCACGGTCACGCCGCGCCCGATGGCTGCCGGCGTGTTGGGGATGGAGCGCACCACCGCCGTGCCCGGCTCGAAGGCGGATTCGAGAAAACCGAGCGTGCGCCCGGCCATGACGGAGACGATCAGCGTCTGCGGCCCCGCCAGCGGCGCCACCTTGGCCAGCACCTCCGGCGCCACCTGCGGCTTGACCGCCAGCAGCATCACCGCCGGGGGGCCGCCATTGAGCGGGTTGAGTGCGACGCCGCGCGCCTCGATCATCGCCGCGACCTCGGGCGGCGGGCCGGGATCGAGCACCGCCGCGCGCGCCGGATCGAGCCCCAGCGCCAGCCAGCCCTCCAGCATCGCGCCGCCCATCTTGCCGGCGCCGACCAGCAGCACACGCCCGGGAATGTCGGAAAGTGAAGCCATGATAGAACTCTGAATCTCAGACTTGGGAGAACGGCACGGCGACAATGTCGTCGCGCAGGGGCAGCATAGCGTGTGCCGGAACGGCGTGTCCGGCCTCGCGTGAGGCATCCACCACTTTGGCGCACACGGATCGCGACTCAGGCATCCGGTCCCGCCGCATTCTCCGCCGGACAGGAATGTCGCCGCCTTTCCGGGAACCCGCATCCCGAACAGCCACAGGCGGATCCGCAACGACAGGGCACGCGGATCGTAGCCCCCTCCCGAAAGCGCCAGCCCAGCCCAGGGCCGCGCGCGGGCCGGGATGACAGGCGTGCGCGGAGGCAGTGACGCCGCTCGCCGCACCTCCTCGCGAAACGCCGCACAGGCGCGCCCTCACGCCTCGCCGACGGTCTCGAACAGCGTGGCGTCCATCGCCTCGCGGGCGGACTTGCCGGCCCAGACGACGAACTGGAACGCGGGGAAATAGCGCTCCACCGCCTCGATGGCGCATTCCATCAGCACCTCGCACTGCCGATCGGTGGCCTCGGCGCCGGCCAGCAGCAGCGCGTGGCGGAACATGATCACGCCCTCCTTCGACCACAGGTCGAAATGGCCGATCCACATCTGCTCGTTGATCAGCGAGAGCAGGCGCAGCACCTCGGTCTTGCGCTTTTCCGGCACCTTGAGATCGAAGGCGCAGGCGATATGCAGCGCCTCCACCTCGTCCATCCACTGGAAGGAGACGTGGCAATCGGTCCAGCGGCCTTCGATCGAAAGGGTGATCTCGTCATCCGCCGAACGTTCGAACGACCACTCGTTGAGCGCGGCCATGCGTTCGATGAGATCGAGGGGATTGAGGCGGGTATCGGCTTCGAAATCGGTATAGGTCATGCAAGACCTCGCGAGGATGGCACGCACGCAGTCGAATGCACGCAGCGCCTAAGGCCAATGCGGCGAGGGCTCAGGGCGAGCGTCTTGCCGTGATCGACATTATCGCGCTGGATTCGTACCTCGCTACGACGGCTGGCCGCAGGCTCCGGCGCGGAGCCCATGAAGGAAAGTGTCGGGATTCGCCGCGCTGCCGCAAGCACCGATATGCGGCCGCGCGGCCGCGTCCACAGGGGCGGCCTCAACCGAGCGAGTCAGGCGGGTTAAGCCTGGCCTCGAGCGCCGCGATGCGGGCTTCCAACCGTTCGTTTTCCTCGCGCGCGGTGGCGGCGAGTTCCTTGACGGTCTCGAATTCCTCGCGCGTGACCACGTCGAGCTCGCGCAGCACGCGCTCGGCCTGCGCGCGCATCACGTTCTCCGCTTCGCGGCGCACGCCGGTGGCGACGCCGGCCGCGTCGTTCATCAGACGGGCGAAATCATCGAAGATGCGGCTGGTGGTCTGGGTCATGATGGTCTCCCGGCAGGATCGTTCACGCTAGCAACGCTTTGCGGGCAGAATGGGGCGGCATGCTGCGGTGCGCAAGGGTGCCACGGAGTTTGATGCGCGGGCCGCGTGTGCTTTTCCCGCCTTGATCCCGTCACGCGGGACAGGCAAGAGCAGCCGGCACCACACGTCCGAAACGCTGGCCGACGCCGCGCCGCCGCTTTTTCGTCCCGCTCCCTCCGACCCCCCATTGCCCGCGCCATGCTGCTCCTCGGCCCGCCACTTCTCGCCCCGCCGCTCTTCGCCCTGACCTTTCCCCAGATCGATCCGATCCTGATCGAGCTCGGCCCGTTCGCGATCCGCTGGTACGCGCTGGCTTATGTCACCGGCCTGCTGTTCGGCTGGTGGATGGCCAAGCGGCTGTGTGCGTCCCCCGCGCTGTGGGGCGGCAAGTCGCCCATCGCGCCGGAGGAATTCGACGACGCGGTGGTGTGGATCGCCTTTGGCGTCATCCTCGGCGGGCGCATCGGCTATGTGCTGTTCTACAACCTGCCCTATTACGCGGCCCATCCGCTGGAGGCGCTGACCGTCTGGCACGGCGGCATGGCCTTCCACGGCGGCTTCCTCGGCTCCATCCTCGCGATGTACCTGTTCGCGCGCCGGCGCGGGCTCTCCTTCATGTCGATGCTCGACATCGCCGCCACCGTGGTGCCGGTCGGGCTGTTCCTCGGCCGGCTGGCCAATTTCATCAACGGCGAATTGTGGGGCCGCCCCTCCGATGTGCCGTGGGCCATGGTCTTCCCCCATGCCGGCCCGCTCGCCCGCCATCCGAGCCAGCTCTACGAGGCGGGGCTGGAGGGATTGACCATCTTCGCGATCCTGATGATCGCGGTGCGCGCGGGGGCGCTGGCCCGGCCGGGCCTCGTGGCCGGCATCTTCGTGTTTCTCTATGGCTGCGCGCGCATCTTCGTCGAATTCTTCCGCGAGCCGGACGCGCAGCTCGGCTATCTCGCGGGCGGCTTCGTCACAATGGGCATGGTGCTTTCGCTCCCGATGCTCGCCGTGGGCGCCTGGCTGGTGCTGCGCGCCCGCCGCCGGCCGAAGCTGAATGCGGTGAGCCCGGCATGACGGCGCTGCGCGCGGAGATCGCCCGCCGCATCGCGCAGGACGGGCCGATCACCGTCGCCGACTACATGGAACTGTGCCTGTTCCACCCGCGCCACGGCTATTACACCACGCGCGAGCCCTTCGGCGCCTCCGGCGACTTCGTCACCGCGCCGGAAATCAGCCAGATGTTCGGCGAGTTGCTCGGCCTGTGGGCGGCCGATAGCTGGATGCGGCTCGGCTCGCCCCCCGCCTTCGTGCTCGCCGAGCTTGGCCCCGGGCGCGGCACCATGATGGCGGACATGCTGCGCGCCACGCGCGTGGTCCCCGGCTTTCATGCCGCCGCCCGGATCCATCTGGTGGAAGCCTCCCCGCGCCTGCGGGAGAGGCAGGCGGCGGCGCTGACCGGCCATCGCGTGGACTGGGCCGGTGCGTTCGAGGATCTGCCTGACGGCCCGCTGATCCTGCTCGCCAACGAATTCGTCGACGCCCTGCCGATCCGCCAGTTCGTGCGTACACCGCAGGGTATCGCCGAGCGTATGGTGGGGCTGGATGCGGAAGGCGCCCTCGCCTTCGGCCTGCGCCCCGGCGCGCGGCTGGACCAGTGGGCGCAGGCGCGGCTGCGCGCGGCATCGCCCGGCGCCCTGCTGGAGATCTGCCCCGCCGGCCTCACCCTGGCCGAACGGCTCGGCGCGCGGCTGGC
Organism: Ancylobacter tetraedralis; assembly: GCF_014195655.1. GTDB lineage: Bacteria > Pseudomonadota > Alphaproteobacteria > Rhizobiales > Xanthobacteraceae > Ancylobacter > Ancylobacter tetraedralis. Next base: position 257,059 of record NZ_JACICD010000004.1, on the reverse strand, counting down.
AACGGGTGGGGGAGCCGCGCTGTTCATCGATTATGGCTATGCGGGCGGCTTCGGCGACACGCTGCAGGCCCTGCGCGCCCACGCGAGCGACGATGTGCTGGCCCATCCGGGCGAGGCGGACATCACCGCCCATGTCGATTTCTCGGCTCTCGCCCGCGCCGCCACCGGCATGGGTGCGCGCGCCTTCGGCCCCATCGGACAGGGCGCGCTGCTGGCGCGGCTCGGCATCGAGGCACGGGCCGCCCGGCTGATGCGCGACGCGGATGAGCCGACCCGCGCCACGATCGAGGCCGCGCGCCGCCGCCTCACCGCGACCGGCGATACGGAAATGGGAACCCTCTTCAAGGCGCTCGCTCTCGTGCATCCTGCTCTCGGCGTCGTCGCCGGATTCGCACCGGGCGAGGCATTCGGGGAACTGCCGCATGAAGGTTGAATCCAACGCGCTCAAGGCCCTTCCGGGCATCCGACACGCCTTCTTCACCCGCGAAGGCGGCGTGTCCGAGGGCATCTATGCCGGGCTGAACGGGGGCACCGGTTCGCGCGACGACCAGGAGCGCGTCGCCGAAAATCGCGCGCGCATGGCCGCGGCGCTCGGTGTGCCGGACGGGCACCTCCTCACCGCCTGGCAGGTTCATTCGCCCGATTGCGTCGTCGTCTCCACCCCATGGGCGGAGCGGCCCAAGGCGGATGCGGTGGCGACAAACACGCCGGGCATCGCCGCCGGTGTCTCCATCGCCGATTGCGGGCCGGTGCTGTTCGCCGATGCGCAGGCGCGCGTGGTCGGCGCCGCCCATGCCGGCTGGAAGGGCGCGGTCGGCGGCATTCTCGACGCCACCCTCACCCGCATGGAGGAACTGGGCGCCCGGCGCGAGAACGTGGTGGCCGCCATCGGCCCGCTCATCCGCCAGCCGAGCTATGAGGTCGGCCCCGACTTCATCGCCAAGCTGATCGGGCTGGACGCGACCAACGAGCGCTTCCTCGTGCCGTCCGGGCGCACCGATCACGCCCGGTTCGACCTGCCCGGCTATATCAGGGCCCGGCTCAAAGCGCTCGGCGTCGGCACGATCGACGATCTCGGCCTCGATACCTATGCGGACGAGGCGCGCTTCTACAGCTATCGCCGCGCCACCCATCGCAATGAGCCCGATTACGGCCGGCTGATCGCCGCCATCACCCTGGTCTGAAGGGCGGACGGCCTCACTCGTCCCTCTCCCCGTCGGGGCGAGGTGGCCCGCAAAGCGGGTCGGTAAGGGGTGACACGGCGGCGGGAGCCCCCTCACCTCACCCCTCTTCCCCCGGTGGAGAGGGGCAAAGCGCGTCGCGTAGACGTGAGAACCCTGATCGACACGCGAAGGATCTGGCCATGGCCCTGCACTTCACCGCCCCGGAATTCGCCCGCCGCAAGCAGCGCCTGCTCGCCGAGCTGGCCGCACGCAAACTCGATGGCCTGCTGATGTTCCAGCAGGAATCCATGTACTGGCTTACCGGCTATGACACGTTCGGCTTCTGCTTCTTCCAGTCGCTCTGGCTCGGGGCGGATGGGCGGATGGCGCTGCTCACACGCTCGGCGGACCTGCGGCAGGCGCAGCACACCTCGCTGATCGAGGATATCCGCATCTGGACCGACCGGGCCGACGCCACGCCGCAGGAGCAGCTGCGCGCCATGGTGGCGGATCTCGGCGGCGCCGGCGGGCGCATCGGCGTGGAATATGAGAGCTACGGCCTCACCGCCGCCAGCGGCAAGAAGCTCGATGCGGCCTTTGACGGCTTTGCCACGCTGGAGGATGCCTCCCGCCTCGTGGATCACCTGCGCGTGGTGAAATCGCCGGCCGAGATCCTCTATGTGCGACAGGCCGGCAAGCTGGCGCTGGCCGCGCGCGATGCCGCAATCGCCGCCATCGCTCCCGGCATCGACGAGGGCGAGGTGCTCGCCGCCATGCAGGGCGCCGTGTTCAAGGGCGGCGGCGACTATCCCGCCAACGAGTTCATCATCGGCTCGGGCACCGACGCGCTGCTGTGCCGCTACAAGTCCGGCCGCCGCGTGCTGGAGAGCGAGGACCAGATCACGCTCGAATGGGCCGGCACCTATCGCCACTACCATGCCGCGATGATGGAGACGGTGGTGGTCGGCCCGCCGCGCGATCGTCATCTCGAACTGTTCGCCGCCGCGAAGCAGGCGATGGAGGCCTGCGCCCACGCGCTGGTGCCCGGCAAGACCGCCGGCGACGTGTTCGCGGCCCATGCCCATGTGATGGACGGGCACGGCCTTTCAAGTCATCGCCTCGCCGCCTGCGGCTATTCGCTGGGCGCCAAGTTCACCCCCTCCTGGATGGACCCGCCGATGTTCTATGCGGACAATCCCTGGGTTCTGGAGGCGGGCATGGTGATGTTCGCCCACATGATCCTGATGGACAGCGAAACCGACACCGCCATGTGCCTGGGACGCACTTTCCTAATCGGCGTTAACGCTAACGAGTGCCTAACGGATGCCCCTCTGGACCTAATCGTTAATTAGTTTTAACCATTTCCCCGGACCGCCGACGACGGCTGCGAATCACCTGCGGGCTTGCCCTTCGGTGAGAGACGCGGCCGGGCCGGCACGAGGGGGACGGGTTCATGATCGATCGACTCCGCCGGCATCTGAGCCGGCGCCTGCCGACGACCGCGGCGCTCCTCGCCGCTCTTGCCCTTGGGGCTTGCCAGACCAATGGCGGCAAGCCCGTCGCCTCCGCCGCCATCGCCTCTCCCGCCAAGCAGTCCATCGCCTTCGATTCGATCGATGGCCCGCCGCAGCCGGTCTTCGAAAAGCTGGTCGCCAATCTCTCCACCGAGGCGCAAACCCGCCAGATGCCCATTGTCTCGCGCGAGGGCGAGGCCGCCTATCGCGTGCGCGGCTATCTCGCCACCGTGGTGCAGAACGGCAAGGGCGAGGTCGACTGGGTGTGGGACGTGTTCGACGCCGACCGCGAGCGGGTGCTGCGCGTCGCCGGAACCGAGAAGGTCGGCCCCGGCAAGGACGTGTGGAACAAGATCGACGACGAGACACTCGGCCGCATCGCCGCCCAGAGCCTCGACGAGATTTCCACCCGCCTCGCCGCCAATACCGGCCGGCCCAAGTCTGCCGCCACCAGCGCCGCTCGGCCGGCGGTCACCCCTGCCGAAGAGCCCGGCTTGCCCGAGGATCCCGCCGCCTCGCCGCCGATTGACCCGACGGACGGCCCGGCCATCGCCCGTGACGCGACGCCGGGATCCGGCACGCGCAACGCCGCGGCGCCCGGCTCCGTCACATCCGAGGCCGAGGAGCCCGGCGCGGCCTTTGCCGAGAGCCCGGCCGCGCCCGCAGGCCCCGCGCTCACCTTCGCCGCGCGTCCCTGAGGCCGGGTTTTCGTGCGTGCCGGGCGCAACACGTCCGAACAAGCGGGCGTGGCGAAAACGAGTCGTCTTTACAGCGCCGACCGGCCCGCCTATCAGGGCTGCGCGACGGCCATGCGACGGCCGGCGGTGGAAGTACGGCTTGGAGCGCGCCGGAAATGTCGAATAATAACGGGTCGATCAAGCTGGTCGCCGGCAATGCGAACCGGCCGCTGGCGGAAGCGATCTGCACCTATCTGAAGACGCCGCTGACCAAGGCGGTTGTCCGCCGCTTCGCGGACATGGAAATCTTCGTCGAGATTCAGGAAAACGTCCGCGGCAAGGACGTGTTCGTCCTGCAGTCGACCTCTTTCCCGACCAACGACCATCTCATGGAGCTGCTCATCATCACCGATGCGCTGCGCCGTTCCTCCGCCCGGCGCATCACCGCGGTGATCCCCTATTTCGGCTATGCCCGCCAGGACCGCCGTTCCTCCGGCCGCACGCCGATCTCCGCCAAGCTGGTGGCAAACCTCATCACCCATGCCGGCGCCGACCGCGTGCTCACGGTCGACCTGCATGCCGGCCAGATCCAGGGCTTCTTCGACATCCCCACCGACAACCTATTCTCGGCGCCGGTGATGGTGGCGGATATCAAGGCGCGCTTCGACCTGTCGAACCTCATGGTGGTCTCGCCGGATGTCGGCGGCGTGGTGCGTGCCCGCGCGCTCGCCAAGCGCATCGACGCCCAGCTCGCGATTGTCGACAAGCGTCGCGAGCGGCCGGGCGAGAGCGAGGTGATGAATGTGATCGGCGATGTGAAGGGCAAGCGCTGCATCCTCGTCGACGACATCATCGATTCCGGCGGCACGCTGGTGAATGCGGCCGATGCGCTGCTGGCGCGCGGCGCCACCGAGGTGCACGCCTATATTACCCATGGCGTGCTGTCGGGCGGGGCTGTGGCGCGCGTTACCGCCTCCAACCTCAAGGAGCTGGTGATCACCGATTCCATCCAGCCGACCGAAGCGGTCCGCGTGGCGCGCAATATTCGCGTGGTCTCGATCGCCAGCCTGCTGGCCGAGGCGATTGGCCGAACGGCGCATGAAGAGAGCGTTTCCAGCCTGTTCGACTGAGACGCCGCAGACGGCACGGTTTTACCTAACCGCCGGATATTTAATAATAAGTCGGGATCATGGTGCGCTGCGCCATGATCGTTCCACAGTTCGACGCCACCGTTCCGGCTCGCGACCACGAACCGGACAACGACATGACGCGTACCCCCATGCTGCGTGCGGGCTGGGCAAGTTGCCTGATGACGGCGCCGAGAATCGCGCGCCGGCACCCGCTCAAAGCCACCCTTCCCGCGCTGCTGACGCTGGCCCTCGCCGCCCCCGCACAGGCTCAGTCGCTCGGGCGCGCATCGTCCTCGCCCTCCGTCAATCCCTGGCAGGGAATCGCCATCACCGTCTCCCCGCCCGACGATTCCGAACCGGCCCCGAGCGCCTCCCCCTATGAGGCCGCGCAGCAGGCGGCCCAGCCGGCCGAGCCCCAACCGGGGGCCGAGCCCGCGGCCACGCCGGTTGTCGCGCAGCCCGAGCCGGATCCCGAGGCTCCCTCGCTCTGGCAGGTGCTCAACCTGGGTCTGGGCGGCGATACGCCGGAACCGGTCAAGCCGCCGCCGGCGCCCAACCAGCTTCTGCCCGAGCGCAAGCCGGCCGTGACTCGATCGTCCGATCCGCTGCCGACCAGCGTCGACCTCAGCCATGGGCCGGCCAGCGTCGGCGTCTCCACCAGCGCGAGCGGATCGGCGCCGAAATCGGGCCTGGCCGGCGCCAGTGCCGGCGGTGCCTCGGCCGCCGTCACCGGCCGGGTGGGCTATGAGCAGGACAATCTCGCCGTCTACAGCACCGGCACGCTCAGCGCCTCGGCGAGCACGAGCGCGCCCTCGGTTTCGGACAACATGGCGGTTGGCAGCAAATATACCGTGCCCCTCGCCCCGCTCGGACTCGGCGACCACAAGCTGGACGCCAGCGTCGAGGTGAACAATTCCCGCACCACCACCGCCGGTGTGGAGCTGCGCACGCCGGGGAACGGCTATGAGCGCTTCATCTCGGTGGAGCGGACCTCGCCGGCCGATGCCAATGCCAGTGGCGTGGTGAAGGCCGGCGTGCTCGGCAAGTTCTGAGCCGGCCCCTTGCAACATGCCGGCCGGGCGGCTTCTGCGCTGCGGACGTTGCCCTGCAACGCTTTTGCTGGTATTAGCCCGCCCGTCCGCAGCCTTTCCGCACCCCTGGAGGCGCGCTGCGGGCGAAACCTGCCAAGCCTGAAGGACCGGGCCGCGCAAGCGGCCTTCTCCTTTTGCAACCATGTAAGGATCAAGCCATGACCGCCATCAAGGAACTGAAGGCGTCGGCGCGCACGAAGATCGGCAAGGGGGCCGCCCGTGCAGAACGCCGCGCCGGTCGCGTACCCGCCGTCATCTACGGAGCCGGCAAGGCGCCGGTCGGAATCACGCTCGACTATACCGAGATCACCCGCATCATCTATGCGGGCCACTTCCTCACCACGCTGTTCAACATCGACATCGAGGGCGAGAAGCACCGCGTCATTCCGCGCGACTACCAGCTTGATCCGATCAAGGATCTGCCGCTGCATGTCGACTTCCTGCGCGTGGTCGCCGGCGCCAGCCTGACCGTCGACGTGCCGGTGCACTTCCTGAACAACGACAGCGCCCCGGCGATCAAGCAGGGTGCCACCCTGAACATCGTCACGCATGCCGTTTCGCTGAACGCGCCGGCCGATGCGATCCCCGAGGCGATCGAAGTCGACGTGGCCCAGTACAGCTTCGGCGATTCGATCCACCTGTCGGCGATCACCCTGCCGGCGGGCGTGACCTGGGCCGGCCATGGCGACGACACGCTGGCGACCATCACCGCGCCGACCGGCCTCAAGGAGGCCGAGGCCGACGAGGCCGCCGCCGCCGCCGCGGATGCCGCCAAGGGCTGAGCCCCGCGCCACGGTGGGCTGTCGCCCGCCGGCGCCTGACGTCGATGGAGCCGGAAGTTCGCTTCCGGCTCCTGTCGTTTCGACCGGAGACGGATTTGCCGTCCGGCCACGGGCGTCGTTGCCGGTGAAGCCGTCCTCCAGGGAGATGAGCGGTGTTCCTCTTCGCCGGCCTCGGCAATCCGGGCCCGAAATATGCCGGCAACCGGCACAATATCGGATTCATGGTGGTGGACGCGATCGCGCGCCGGCACCGCTTCTCGCCGTGGCGCCGTCGCTTCCAGGGCGCGGCCTGCGAAGGCGAGATCGAGGGGCAGAAGGTGCTCGCCCTGCTGCCCGAGACCTTCATGAACGAGAGCGGTCGGGCGGTCGCCGAGGCCCAGCGCTTCTACAAGATCGAACTCAGGGACGTGTTCGCCTTCCATGACGAACTCGACCTGCCCCCCGCCAAGGTGCGCGCCAAGATCGGCGGCGGCAATGCCGGGCACAATGGCCTGCGCTCCATCACCGCCCATTGCGGCAATGATTACGGCCGGGTGCGCCTCGGCATCGGCCACCCCGGCGACAAGGCACTGGTGCACAGCTTCGTTCTGGGCGACTTCGCCAAGGCCGAGCAGGGCTGGGTAGAGGCCGTGAGCGATGGCTGCGCCGAGCTGGCCGGGCTGCTGGTCGCGCGCAAGCTCGACGAATTCCAGAGCCGGCTGCATCTTCTCATGGAGGCGCGCGGCTTCGGCACCGTCGACCTGGCCGGCGCGGGCAAGCGCTAGAGCCTTCGTCCCGACGCCGGCCCCGACACTCTTCGCCCCTTGCGCGGGCGGCGCCACTTGCCTAACCACGGCGGCAAACATCTCACCGGACAGAGCATCGCATCATGGGCTTCAAATGCGGCATTGTCGGCCTGCCGAACGTCGGCAAGTCGACCCTCTTCAACGCGCTGACGCAGACTGCGGCAGCGCAGGCGGCGAACTATCCGTTCTGCACCATCGAGCCCAATGTCGGCGACGTCGCCGTGCCCGACCCGCGGCTTGAGACGCTGGCGACAATCGCCGGCTCCGGCCAGATCATTCCCACCCGCCTGACCTTCGTCGACATTGCCGGGCTGGTGCGCGGCGCCTCCAAGGGCGAGGGCCTCGGCAACCAGTTCCTCGCCAATATCCGCGAATGCGACGCCATCGCCCATGTGGTGCGCTGCTTCGAGGATTCCGACGTCACCCATGTCGAGGGCAAGCTCGCCCCGATCAGCGACATCGACACGATCGAGACCGAGCTGATGCTGGCCGATCTCGACAGCCTGGAGAAGCGGGCCGGCGCGCTGGAGAAGAAGGCCAAGGGCGGCGACAAGGATTCCAAGGAACTGCTCGACCTGATGACCCGCGCGCTGGTGCTGCTGCGCGAGGGCAAGCCGGCCCGCCTCGTCGAGGTGAAGCCGGAGGAGGAGAAGGCCTTCCGTATGCTCGGCCTGCTCTCCTCCAAGCCGGTTCTGTACGTCTGCAATGTCGAGGAGGCCTCGGCGAAGGCCGGCAATGCGCTTTCGGCGGAGGTCTTTACCCGCGCGGCCGAGGAAGGCGCGAAGGCGGTGGTGGTCTCGGCCAAGATCGAGAGCGAGATCGCCGTGCTGCCGGCCGACGAGCAGAAGGACTATCTGGAGGCCATCGACCTCGAGGAGCCCGGCCTCAACCGCATCATCCGCACCGGTTATGAACTCTTGAAGCTCGTCACCTATTTCACCGTCGGCCCGAAGGAAGCCCGCGCCTGGACCATCACCGCGGGCACCAAGGCGCCGGCGGCGGCGGGCGTGATCCACTCGGATTTCGAGAAGGGCTTCATCCGCGCCGAGACCATCGCTTTCGACGACTACGTCAAGGGCAAGGGCGAGGCCGGCGCGCGCGATGCCGGGCGGCTGCGGCTGGAAGGCAAGGAATATGTCGTCGCCGATGGCGACGTGCTGCATTTCCGCTTCGCCAACTGAACGGGCCTGATAGCGATACCGGCACTTGACCCAGGGCGCGCCGTCCCGTGTGATCGCAATCCGGCACGGGGGCGGAAGCGTAACGCCTTCGCCCGCGCCAGAGCCTTTGCGGGGAACCCCGGTTCTCCGGCAAGGCTCTAGCTTATTGGCTTGACGTGCTTTCGAGCGAACCGACGTCCGCTTCGCTCGAAAGCGCTTCTGGGGTGAAGGAAGCTAGATGCAGCAATATTGGGAGGACTTCACCGAAGGCCACGTCGCCACATGCGGGCGCTATGTCGTCGGACGCGAGGAAATTGTCGCCTTCGCCCGGGAATATGACCCTGCCCCCATCCATCTCGACGATTCCGCCGCCGAGGCGACGCGGCTCGGCGGTATTTCGGCGTCCGGCTGGCACCTGTGCTGCATCTTCATGCGCCTCGCCGCCGACGGCTTTCTCAGCAATGCCGACTGCCTCGGCTCGCCGGGCCTCGACGAGGTGCGCTTCCTCAAGCCCGTTCATCCCGGCACCGTGCTCAGCCTCCGGCGGCGGGTGCTGGAGACCCGCTCATCCAAGAGCCGGCCGGAACTCGGGCTGGTCAAGTTCCGCTTCGAGCTGATCGACGCGGGCACGGAGGTGATGGCGGATCTCGTCGGCACCGTCATGTTCGGCCGGCGCAATCCCGGCTTCCGGCTGCTTTGAGGCGGGAGGAACCCATGCTGTTCTTCGAGGATATCGAGATCGGGCAGATCACACCGCTCGGCTCCTACACCTTCCGGGAGGCGGAGATGATCGCCTTCGCCCGGGCCTGGGACCCGCAGGCCTTTCATCTCGACAGCGCCGCCGGCGCGCGCACCCATTTCGCCGGGCTGGTCGCCTCCGGCTTGCACACCGCCGCCATCGCCTCGCGCCTGCGGGCGCAGGTCTGCGCGCAGCAGCACGAGGCGCTGCGGCGCGCGGGCAAGAAGGTGCCCCGCGTCGGCCCCTCCCCCGGCTTCAAGGACCTCAAATGGCTGCGCCCGGTAAGGGCCGGCGATACGCTGACCTTCTCCAGCGAGTTCGTCGCCAAGAAACCGAGCCAGTCGCGCCCCGAATGGGGCCTCGTCTTCACCCACGACACCGCGATCGACCAGGAGGGCCGCCTCGCCTTCGAGCTGACGAACTGCGTGTTCGTGGAGCGGATCGAGGCGTGATGGCAGAGGCCGAGCTGCGCGTTCTGCTCTGGAGCGTCGACAAGCGGCATGCGGGCTCGCCGACGGGTGCCGCTGCCCGCACCTTCATCGCAGCCCAGCCGGCCGATCTCGTCTGTCTGACGGAAGCCTCGCCAGATCTGCTGCCAGAGGGTCACTGGGTCGCCAGCCAGGCGTTCACAGCCGCCCGGGTGCATTCCGGCGTGCGCAAGGTTGTTCTATGGAGCCGCCAGCCCTGGAGCGAAGTGGATCCGACGGGCGATCCCGAGCTTCCCGCCTCCCGGTTCATACAGGCAACGACCCTGACCCGGCTGGGGGCGATCACGGCGACCGGCGTCTGCATCCCCTGGCCTGACGCCGGCCGCCCGAACGGCCGTGCGCGCTGGGAGGAACATCGCCGTTACCTCGACGCGCTCGATCGCTTCCTGCCGAGGCCGTCAGGGGATTTTCAATTGCTGCTGGGCGATTTCAATCAGCACATTCCCCGCATCCGCGAGCCTGTCGCGCTGGCGGCCCGTCTGATGCAGGTGCTGAATGGGCGTTTCCAGGTGGCCACGGCCGGCGACCTGCCCGCGCCAGACCCGGAGGCGGTATCGCTGCGAGCCATCGACCATCTCGCCCATGGAGCGGCGCTCGCGTGCACCGACATCGCCGTGCTCGGGCACGATCTGCCGGACGGCCGCCGCATGTCCGACCGGCCCGCGCTGATGCTCACCTTGGCCCGCGCGGGATTTCGCTCTCCGTCAGCCTGACCCACGCCGCCCGGCTCAACCCGTCACGGCCGGGCCGCTCGGCAATCCCCGCCTTGCGGCGACGAGCCGGCACCGGGAGCGAGGGAGGCGTGGGCTGCTGGAAACCCCTATGTGACCGTTTCGCGATCGGCGCCAACGGCACATGCCCGTGCAACAAAAAGGGCCCCGTCCGGGGCCCTTCGCGTGTCCGTATCCGTGGCGGTGTGCGTCGCGCTCAGTGCTCGACGCTCTTCCACACCTTCTTCTTCGTGAAGTAGAGCAGGCCGGCGAAGATGATGAGGAAGATCATCACCTGGAAGCCAAGGCGCTTGCGCGCTTCGAGGTGCGGCTCGGCGACCCACATCATGAAGGCGGTGACGTCGTGCGAATATTGCTCGACCGTCTCCGGCGACCCGTCGGAATAGGTCACCTGCCCCTCCGAGATCGGCTGCGGCATCTTGATGGCGTGGCCGGGGAAGAACTCGTTATAGTGCGCGCCTTCCGGCAGGCTGAAACCCTCGGGGGGATCCTTGTAGCCGTTGAGCAGCGCGTGGATGTAGTCGGGGCCCTGCTCCTGATACTGCAGCAGGATGTCGATCAGGAAGCCGGGAAAGCCCACCTCATAGGTGCGCGCTTTGGCCAGCGTCGAGAAGTCCGGCGGATAGGCGCCGCCATTGGAGGCGCGCGCCGCCTGCTCGTTCGGGAAAGGCGAGGGCCAGTGGTCGGAAAGACGGCCGGGGCGATCGAACATGTCGCCCGCGTCATTGGGTCCATCCTGCACCTGGTAGCTCTCGGCCACCGCCTTGGCCTGCGCCTCGGAGAATTGCGGGCCGCCTTCCTGCGCCAGGTTGCGGAAGGCCAGCAGATGCGCGGAGTGACAGGAGGAGCAGACCTCCTTGAACACCTGGAAGCCGCGCTGGAGCTGCGCCCGGTCATACTTGCCGAACGGACCGGCGAAGCTCCAGTCCTCGCGCGGGGGATGGGGCGCACCCTCGGCGGCGAGCGCCGGGGCGAAGCCGATGCCGAGGACCAGCGCGCAGGCCGCCAGCGGACGCAGAAGGAAAGAACGGAAGGACATGGTCGTGCTCATGATGATCCCGCTCAACCCTTGGTCTGCGGCGCCGAGACGCCAGCCGAGGCGGGCGCGCCGCCCTTGTTCTTCCCCAGTACCGCCTCGGTGATCGAAGCCGGCACCGCCTTCGGCTTCTCGAACAGGCCGAGCAGCGGCAGGACGATGAGGAAATGCGCGAAATACCACACGGTGAGGATGCGGCCGGCGATCACGTAGCCGCCCTCGGCCGGCTTGGAGCCGAGCCATCCCAGACCGATGCAGACCGCGATCCAGATCCAGAAGAACTGCTTGAACAGCGGACGGTAGCGGCCCGAGCGCACCTTCGAGGTGTCCAGCCACGGCACGAAGAACAGCACGATAATGGCGCTGAACATGGTGAGCACGCCGCCCAGCTTGGAAGGCACCGCGCGCAGCATCGCGTAGAACGGCAGGTAGTACCATTCCGGCACGATGTGGGCCGGCGTCACCAGCGGGTTGGCCGGGATGTAGTTGTCGGCGTGGCCGAGATAGTTGGGAATGTAGAACAGGAACCACGCGAAGAAGATCAGGAAGCACACCATGCCGAACCCGTCCTTGATGGTCGCGTAGGGCGTGAAGGGCACGGTGTCCTTTTCCGACTTCGGCTCGACGCCGGTCGGGTTGTTCTGGCCCACCACATGCAGCGCCCAGACATGCAGGACGACGACGCCCGCGATCATGAAGGGCAGCAGGTAGTGCAGCGAGAAGAAGCGGTTCAGCGTCGCGTTGTCGACCGAGAAGCCGCCCCACAGCCATTCGACGATGGTCGGCCCGACCACCGGGAAGGCGGAGAACAGATTGGTGATGACGGTGGCGCCCCAGAAGCTCATCTGGCCCCACGGCAGCACATAGCCCATGAAGGCGGTGGCCATCATCAGGAGGTAGATGATGCAGCCGAGGATCCACAGCACTTCGCGCGGGGCCTTGTAGGACCCGTAATAGAGACCGCGGAACATGTGGATATAGACCGCGATGAAGAACATCGAGGCGCCGTTCGCATGCATGTAGCGCAGCAGCCAGCCATAGCTGACGTCGCGCATGATGTGCTCGACCGAATCGAACGCCATCGATGCATGCGGCGTGTAATGCATCACCAGCACTACGCCCGTCGCGATCTGGCAGACCAGCATCAGCGAGAGAATGCCGCCGAAGGTCCACCAGTAATTGAGGTTGCGCGGGGTGGGGTAGGAGACGAAGGAGGAATGGAGAAGGCCGACCAGGGGCAGCCGGCTCTCAAACCACTTGAGCGCCGGGTGCTTCGGCTCGAAGGTGGAGTGTCCGCTCATCTGTGAGTATCCCTGAACGCCGGCTCAGCCGATGGAGATCTTCGTGTCGGACACGAACTTGTAGGGCGGAATGGCCAGGTTCTCCGGCGCCGGCCCGCGCCGCACGCGACCCGCGCTGTCATATTCCGAACCGTGGCAAGGGCAGAACCAGCCGTCATACTCGCCTGAATGGCCGATCGGCACGCAGCCCAGATGCGTGCAGATGCCGATGACGACCAGCCATTTCTCGCGGCCCGCGCCTTCGGCGGCACGGTTCTCGTCGGTGGCGGGCGCGTCGGCGGCCAGATTGGCGTTGCGCGCCACCGGATCCATCAGCGCGGAAAGCGCCGTCGCCTTCGCCTTGGCGATATCCTCGGGGGTGCGGTTCCACACGAAGACCGGCTTGCCGCGCCACTTCACGGTGACGATCTGGCCCTCGGCGACCTGCGTCAGGTCAACCTCGGTGGAGGACATCGCCAGCACCGAGGCGTCCGGCTGCAGCTGGGAGATGAAAGGCCACGCCAGAGCCGCAGCGCCGACCGCGCCCATCGCGCCGGTCGCGAGATACAGGAAGTCGCGGCGGGTAGGTTCCGCCGTCCCGGATGTTGCCACGATGGTTCCCTTCCCCTTGTGCCTATGACCGCGGCGCTCCCCCACGCCGTCGCCTTTGCTCCGAACCGTGCCCCGCGTCGTGCGAACGCGACAGGAACGGTCCGCGGTCGACCTTACCTTCGAGTGCCTCTAATTGCATCGGAACCGGCCCTTGTCCAGATGAGTGCCGTGCGGCAGTGCGTCCTGCCCCCGCCCGCTCCGGCCTTGCCTCGGGCCGGATCCGGCGGCAAAGATTCCCCTGCGTCCTCGCGCCGCCCCCGCCCCTTCGCCGACAGGTGACGTGATGCCCCTCGCCCTCGCCCTCTATCAGCCCGACATTGCCCAGAATGCGGGCACTCTGGCGCGCACCGCGGCCTGTTTCGGCTTGCCGCTGCATATCATTGAGCCGGCCGGCTTTCCCGTCGGCGATGCCGGCTTCCGCCGGGCGGGTATGGATTACCTCGACCGTGTGGCGATCCGCCGCCATGCCAGCTTCACCGCGTTCGAGGCCTGGCGGCGCGCGGAGGGGCGACGGATGGTGCTGTGCACGACGCGCGGCGCGGTGCCCCATACCGGCTTCGCCTTCGCGGACAACGACGTGCTGCTGCTCGGCCGCGAGAGCGCCGGCGTGCCGGAGGAGGTGCACGCGCTGGCGCAGGCGCGAATCATCATCCCGCTCATGGCGGACGCGCGATCGCTCAATGTCGCGATCGCCGGCGCCATCATCCTGGGCGAGGCGCTGCGGCAGACCGGCGGCTTTCCCGGCTGACCGCGATCCACCGGTGCGAGATCGCTCAGCTCAGCTCAGCTCACGGCCATTTCACCACGGGGGGCATGGAGGAGAGGATCGATTCGATATTGCCTCCGGTCTTGAGCCCGAAGATCGTGCCACGGTCATACAGAAGGTTGAATTCGACGTAGCGCCCGCGCCGCACCAGCTGCTCCTCGCGCTCGGCCTCGGTCCACGGGCTGTCGAAATTGGCGCGCACGAGGCGGGGGTAGATGTCGAGGAAGGCGAGCCCGACGGCCCGGGTGAAGTGGAAATCGGCCTCCCAGTCGCCGGAATCGAGCCAGTCGTAGAAGATGCCGCCAATGCCGCGCGGCTCCTTGCGGTGCGGCAGATGGAAATATTCGTCGCACCACGTCTTGTAGCGCTCATAGTCGATCTGCGGGCGCCCCTCGCAGGCCCCGCGCATCGCCGCGTGGAAGGCGATGGCGTCCGGGTCCTGCTGGCTGCGGCGGACGTCGAGCACCGGGGTGAGGTCGGCGCCGCCGCCGAACCACGCCTTGGAAGTGACGACGAAGCGCGTGTTCATATGCACCGCCGGCACATGCGGGTTGTGCATGTGGGCGATGAGCGAGATGCCGGTGGCGTGGAAGCGCGGGTCTTCCTCCGCGCCGGGGATCTGCTTGCGGAATTCGGGGGCGAACTCGCCATGCACGGTCGAGCAGTGCACGCCGACCTTCTCGAACAGCCGGCCATGCATCATCGCCATCACCCCGCCGCCGCCCGCCCCGCCCGCATGGTCGGTGCGCTGCCACGGGGTGCGGGTGAACCGCCCCGCCTCGCCCGGATAGAGGCTGGCGGGCGCCTCGTCCTCCAGCGTCTCGAAGGCGGCGCAGATGCGGTTGCGTAGGTCCTCGAACCAGGCGCGGGCGGTCTGCTGGCGGCTCTCGATATCGGCGGTCATGGCAACTCCCCGGATGCGCCTCCCCCGATGCGCGTGATGCGCTTCTAGCGTCTCCCGGCAGGCGCTGGAAGGGCACCGGGCCAAAGGCGGCCGGTCGCGCCTAGACCATGGTCCCCGACAGCGCACCGATCGCATAGGTGAGCGCCATGGCGAGCGCGCCCCAGAAGGTGACCCGCGTCGCCGCCTTCAGCGGATCGGCACCGCCGGCCTTCGCGCCGGCCACGCCGAGCACGGCGAGGAAGAGGAGCGCGGCCACCGACACGGTGATCGGCAGCCCCGAGCTGGGCGCGACCAGCACCGTCAGCAGTGGCAGGAACGCGCCGGCCGCGAAGCTCGCCGCCGAGGCGAAGGCTGCCTGCACCGGCCGTGCGGTGGTGATCTCGTTGATGCCGAGCTCGTCGCGGGCATGCGCTTCCAGCGCGTCCTTGGCCGCCAGCTGGCGGGCGACCTGATCGGCCAGCGCCGGATCGAGCCCGCGCGCCACGTAGATCGCCGCCAGCTCCGCGTGCTCGGCGGCGGGGTCGGCGGCCAGCTCGGCCTTCTCGCGCGCCAGGTCGGCATTCTCGGTATCCGCCTGCGAGGAGACGGAGACATATTCGCCCGCCGCCATCGACATGGCGCCCGCGACCATGCCGGCAATGCCGGCGAGCAGCACCGCGCCGTGGTCGGCATTCGCCGCGGCGACGCCGACGATCAGGCTGGCGGTGGATAGGATGCCGTCATTGGCACCGAGCACGGCGGCACGCAGCCACCCGGCACGATCGACGAAATGGTTCTCAGTATGGCGTGGCCGCATGATGTGTCCCCCGGTCCCTGCTGGAGGGCCTGTCTGCAATCCTTACCTTACCGCGCTGTGACACCGTGCGGGGAAACGCTCGGCGGCGCCATCTGACACACTGGCGCCGTATCCGCGGTTCAGAAGGCGCCCATGTTCACGCGCATCTTTTCCTGGTTCGAGAATCTCGTCGATCCGCTGCGCCCGGTGCCCATCGTGCGGCCGCCGGAAGGGTTGCTGGCGTTCTACTGGCACTTCGTGCGGCAGAGCGGATGGATCTTCGTCGCCGCGCTGGGCGCCGCCTTTCTGGTCGCCATCGTCGAGGTGTCGCTGTTCCGCTATATCGGCCAGATCGTCGACCTGCTGCAGTCTTCCAGCCCGGCGACGATCTTCGCCGACCATGGCGGGCTGCTCCTGTGGATGGCCTTCGTCGTGGTCATCGCCCGCCCGGCCTCGAACGCGCTGCACGATCTGCTGGTACGCCAGTCGATCACCGCCAATGTCGGCAGCCTGGTGCGCTGGCAGTCCTATCGCTGGGTGGTGCGCCAGTCGCTGGCCTATTTCCAGAGCGACTTCGCCGGCCGCATCGCCACCCGCGTGTTGCAGGCGGGCCCGGCCGTGCGCGGCTCGGTGGTCGAGGTGATCGATGCGCTGTGGTACGTCACGGTCTATGCCGTGAGCGCGGTGGTGCTGTTCGCCGAGGCCGACCTTCGGCTCGCCATTCCCATCGTGCTGTGGATCGCGCTCTACATCCTCGCCCTCTCGCGCTTCGTGCCGAAGGTGCGCCAGCTCTCCAAGACCACGTCGGAGAGCAACTCGCTGCTCTCGGGGCGCGTGGTCGACAGCTACACCAACATGATGACGGTGAAGCTGTTCGCCCATGGCGACCGCGAGGACGGCTATGTACGCGAGGCTCTGGAGCGGCACAATGGCGACTTCAAGAACCAGCAGCGCCAGATCACCCGCATGGCGCTGACGGTCAGTATGCTGAACAGCCTGATGCTGGGCGGCGTCGGCGCGCTCGGCATCTGGCTGTGGTCGATCGAGGCGATCAATCTGGGCGCCATCGCGCTCTCCACCGGCCTCGCCATCCGCATCACCAACATGTCCGGCTGGATCATGTGGGTGGTGACGGGCGTGTTCGAGAATGTCGGCACGGTGCAGGAGGCGATCCTCACCATCGCCCGCCCGCACACCGTGGTCGACCAGCCGCAGGCGCCGGCGCTGGCCGTCACCCGCGGCGAGATCCGCTTCGAGGACGTCACCTTCCACTATGGCAAGGGGTCCGGCGTCATCGATCACCTGTCGCTGACCATCCGGCCCGGCGAGCGGGTCGGGTTGGTCGGCCCCTCCGGCGCGGGCAAGTCGACGCTGATGAGCCTGCTGCTGCGTTTTTATGACGCGGAGGGCGGGCACGTGCGGATCGACGGGCAGGACGTCGCCACCATCGCGCAGGACACGCTGCGCGCCAAGATCGGGGTGGTGACGCAGGACACCTCGCTGATGCACCGCTCGGTGCGCGACAATATCCGCTATGGCAAGCCCGAGGCCGGCGAGGAGGCGATCCGGGAAGCGGCGCGGCGCGCCCATGCCGATGCCTTCATCGACACGCTCTCCGATCCGCACGGCAATACCGGCCTCGACGCGCAGGTCGGCGAGCGCGGGGTGAAGCTCTCCGGCGGCCAGCGCCAGCGCATCGCCATCGCCCGCGTGCTGCTCAAGGATGCGCCGATCCTGGTGCTGGACGAAGCGACCTCGGCGCTCGATTCCGAGGTCGAGGCGGCGATCCAGACCAATCTCGACGAGCTGATGGCCGGCAAGACGGTGATCGCCATCGCCCATCGCCTCTCCACCATCGCCCGCATGGACCGGCTGGTGGTGATGGAGCACGGCCGCATCGTCGAGAGCGGCACCCATGCCGAGCTGGTGGCCCGGGGCGGCCTCTATGCGCGGCTGTGGCAGCGCCAGTCCGGCGGCTTCCTCGATGCGGACGAGCTGGAGGCGGCGGCAGAATAGGCAGTCGGGTCCGAGGGGGACGTCGATCAGGGCGATGGCGGATTCGCGGTGACCGTGGGCGTCTCGGGGGCATCGAACGTCACCGTCTGCCCGCCGCCTTCATCCGGGCCGTCGAACAGCAGCAGCACCTCGACCTTGCCTCCGTCGTCGGTAAGCGGCAGCAGCCCCTCCGGCTTCACCTTGGCGCCATAGGATTTGAGGTTGAGCCGCTTGGTGAGCTGGCCATCCGCATATTGGAACAGCGCATAGTCGCCCGCGGCGACGGCATCGCCCGGCGGATCGTTGGCCGGGCCGGCGATGATGAGAAAGCCGTCGCGGAACGGGACGAGATCGCGGATGCCGCGCGGGCCGCCGCGGCTATCGGGGCCGAGCGCGAGGGGGTTCAGCTTGGCGTCCAGCGGGCCGGACCCGAACAGGGGATCGGCCGCCACCGAGAGGATGAATGCCCGGCCGTCGATGACCGGCGTGCGCAGGCCGGCATAGAGCCGCCCGTCGCGCACGGCGAGGCCCTCGATGGACAGGCCCTGCTGCTGCAGCGGGGCGTTGCTCAGCGCCGCCAGCTCCGGCTGCGCGGCGATGGCCTCATTCAGCCGGCCGGTCGCGCAGAACGACAGCGGCGCCATCTTCAGCTGGTCGGCGGGCCGGGGCGCGGCGCCGGACGCGCACGCCTCCAGCGCCTTGCCGGTCCATCCACCGAACAGGTCGACCGCTCCCGGCCCGACGACGACGCGGAACAGCCGCCGGCTGGCCTGCGCCTTCGCGTCCTCCTCGGCGGCCTTGTCGGCCGGCTGGCCCGCGCTTTCGTGGCGCGGGCGGCCATGCGAACCGGTGACGTAGAAGGCGCCATCGCCATAGGCGACCGCCTCGCCATCAAAATCGAGCACCTTCTCCTTGCCCTTGGCGTTGCGAAAGATCTGGCTGGGGAACGGAATGAAGCCGCCGGCCTGACCGCCCTCCTTCTTGGCGATAAGGATCTGCGCGCCCTGTGTCTGGTCATCGACGACGATGCACAGACGCGGAAAGCCGGCATCCAGAGCGCAGGCGATGCCGCTGATATTCTCGGCCTTGGCGTAATCTCCGGCATCGGCCGAGCCGATGGGACGGTCCTTCTTCAGCTCGCCGAACAGCTTGCCCTCGACGGGCCAATCCCGCGCCGACGCCGCGCTCGCCAGTGTGAGGGGAAGCAGCGCCAGAATGACCCGAACCACCCGGCGCCCCGTTCGACACCATTCGCCTGCGCTCATGCCGAATCCCCTCTCGCCGTCCCCACGCCCCGTATCGAGATGGCGAGCCCGCATTGCGCCGGAAATCGGGCCGCACCAACCCTGACGCGCGAGAAACGCCGGCACAATCCGCAAAACGCGCTTAATCGGCCACTGTGAGGCTGGCCTGCACGATGGCGGCGAGCGCGTCCGCGCCCATCGGGAAGCCGGCCTCGATCCAGGCCTCCTCGGCGCGCTTGAGCGCGGCGCCTAGCGCCGGTCCGGGCGACAGGCCGCGAACCACGAAATCCGCCGCCCGCAGAGGGAAGACGGGCAACGGCCAGTCGGCGGCGAGAGCGGCGAGCGCCCGCCAGCCGGCATCGTCCAGCGGCGCGCGGGAACGGGCGAAGGCGATCAGCGCGCGGTCCTCAAAGGCCTCGCGCCCCATGCGGTAGAGAAACGCCTTCTGCCCCTTCTCGCACATGCCCGGGGTCGGCGCGGGACCGGCAAGGGCGGCGAGCCGCGCGGCTTCCGCGTTGGAGAGCCTCAGCTCCCCGCGCAGCGCCTGCGCATCCCCCTCGCCCCGCACGGCCAGCGCCCCGAGCCGGCGGATAGCATCCGCCCCCCGCCCCAGCGCCGTCTCCACCTCGGCCAGACGGGCAAAGGTCTCGACCGCGCCGGGCCGGCCGAGCACCGGCTCCAACAGCCCGGCGCGCTGCATATCGGCCAGCGTCGGCGCCGCGCGCGGGGCCACCAGCAGCTTCATCAGCTCGGCCCGAACCCGCTCGCGCGACAGCCGGGCAAGACCGTCGCGGTTGCGGATCGCCGCCGCCAGCGCGTCCTCGTCGAAGGGCCCGCGCCCATAGGCGGCGTGAAAGCGGAACAGGCGGAGAATGCGCAGATAATCCTCGCGGATGCGCCGGTCCGGGTCGCCGATGAAGCGCACCCGCCCCACCTTCGCGTCCGCCGCGCCGCCCACGAGGTCGATGAGGTCGCCCGCCCGTGTGAGATAGAGCGCGTTCATGGTGAAGTCGCGCCGCGCCGCGTCATGCGCCCACGAACGGCCGAACACCACGCGCGCGCGCCGCCCGTCGGTCTCCACATCCTCACGCAGCGTCGTCACCTCATAAGGTTCGCCCTGCGCGACAATCGTCACCGTGCCGTGCTCGATGCCGGTGGGAACCGGCTTCAACCCGGCGGCACGCGCGCGGCGGATCACCTCGTCCGGCGGGGCGGTGGTGGCGATGTCGATATCCGAGCGCGAGCCGCGCCCGATCAGCCAGTCGCGCACCGCGCCGCCGACGATGCGCGCCTCCTCGCCATCGCGATCGAGCGCGTCGAGCACCTCGACCAGCCCAGGCCGCCCGTCGAGCAGCGGATTGCGCGGTGCAGCGGTCGTTGGCGCACTCATTCGATATGGCCGGGCGTGAGCACGCCGTCCTTCCAGCTCGGCGGAACATAGGCGCCGGTGGTGGGCCCCCGCCCCGAGGCCTCGACCAGATAGAGGCTGGCCGCCACCAGCAGCACCGCGACAAGCGAGCAGATGAGAAAGGCCCGCGTCGACCAGCCGCCGAGCCAGCTATCCACCTGACGGCCGAAGCGCAGATAGAGGGCGAAGGCGATGAAGGGCAGGAGGAACAGCCCGATTTCCGGGAGAATGCGCAGCATCAGCCATAAATCCTGTCATAGAGGCTGCGCAAAATACCTCCGGTGATGCCCCAGATGCGCCGTTGCTCATAGGTTATGGCATGGAAGGTGCGCGTGAGGCCGAGCCATTCGCGGCTTTCGCGCTGGTGGTTGGCGGGGCTCATGAGGAAATCGAGCGGCACCTCGAACGCCTCGTCCACTTCGCCGGGATTGAGCGTCAGTCCGAAATCGGGTTGCACCAGCCCGACCACCGGCACGATGCGGAACCCGGTGCGCGAGAGATAGGCGTCGAGATAACCGAGCGGCGCGACAAAGCCGCGCCCCAGCCCTACTTCCTCTTCCGCCTCGCGCAGCGCCGCATCGAGTGGCCCTCGATCCTGCGGGTCGATCTTGCCGCCCGGAAAGGCGATCTGGCCGGCATGGTCGGGCAGATGCGAGGAGCGCAGCGTGAGCAGCACGGTCGGCTGCGGGCGCGCGATCACCGGGATCAGCACGGCCGCCGCGCGCGCCGCCACGATATCGACCATCGCGCGGAATTCCGGCGTCAGCTCATGGTCGCCGCGCGGCGGCTCGCCGGTGAGGTCGGGCGCGGGGAGCAGGCGCGTTCGGGCGCGGGCGAGGAAATCGTCGAGTGTCACGGGGATTTGCGTCACGGCGTTTTCCGCGTCCTCGGCGGCACCAACGGACAGGGCATGCGTCATAGGCTGGCCTTCACGGTCTCGGCCGTCGCGAGGGGGAAGAACGCGCCGGCGGAAGCGGCGCCGAACACGGCGCGCCCCTCGACCTCGCGCTCCTCGACCCGCTCGGCGAGGTCGAGAAACACCGCGCGGGTCAACCGGGCCCACAGGCCCCGGCGCACATAGATATAGGGTCGCAATTCGTCGCTGCCCGGCTGGGAATCGAAACGCAGGGGATGATCGGCGTCGCAGCGCACCAGATCGTCGAGATTGGTGCGGAACACGAGCGTCGCGCCGCCCGGCGTTTCCTCCACCGCCATGTCGACGGCGAGAAGCGGCGCGTCCTCGACGCGGATCCCCACCTTTTCGGCCGGCGTCACCAGCACATAGCGCCCATCCTCCCGCGTCAGCACGGAGGCGAACAGCTTCACCAGCGCCGGCCGGCGGATGGGCCGGCCCTCGTGAAACCACACGCCGTCGCGGTCGATGCGGATGTCGATGTCGCCACAATCGGGCGGATTCCAGCGCTCGATCGGCGGCAGAGCGCGCTGCGGCGCATCGCCCACCGCACGCACCAATTCGTCAAATCGCGCGGAAGTCTCTGAAATCACGGCCACATTCCTGTCATACGGGCGTAATCGCGCTTTCGTGATGCCCCGCCCGATAGTCGACGCGGTGTGAAGATAGCGTAAGCTTGCATCTGCGAAAGTCCGCGCCGGTCACCCGGACCATCGAGATGGTATCGGGCGAGTGCATTGCAATAAATATTGTTGCGATGCACCATGACCGACACGGAACGCGGCAGGGTTCGGAACGAGGATCAGCGCATGACGTCAGCCACCGGCGAGAATTTCGAGTCCCTCGACGACATGATCGTCCGCTCGGCGGAGACGACGGCGGCCAATGTGCGCGCGGCCCGTGCCGGTATCGGCCAGGTGATCTTCGGCCAGGAGGCGGTGGTCGAGCGCACGCTGATCACCATCCTGTCCGGCGGCCACGGCCTGCTGGTGGGCGTGCCGGGCCTCGCCAAGACCAAGCTGGTGGAAACGCTGGGCATCGTGCTCGGGCTCGATGCCCGCCGCGTGCAATTCACGCCCGACCTGATGCCCTCGGACATTCTCGGCGCGGAAGTGCTGGAAGAGGCCGCGGGCGGCCGGCGCTCCTTCCGCTTCATTCCCGGCCCGGTCTTCGCGCAGCTCTTGATGGCCGACGAGATCAACCGCGCGAGCCCACGCACCCAGTCGGCGCTGCTGCAGTCGATGCAGGAAGGCCATGTCACGGTGGCCGGCGTGCGCCACGACCTGCCCAAGCCGTTCCACGTGCTCGCCACCCAGAACCCGCTGGAGCAGGAGGGCACCTATCCCCTGCCCGAGGCCCAGCTCGACCGCTTCCTGATGCAGGTGGACGTCGACTATCCCGACCGCGATGCCGAGCGGAAGATCCTGTTCGACACCACCAGCGCCGAGGAGACCAAGCCGCGCGCGGTGATGACCGCCGACGAGCTGGCCGCCGCCCAGCGTCTGGTGCGGCGCCTGCCGGTGGGCGAATCGGTGGTGGAGGCGATCCTCTCGCTGGTGCGCTCGGCCCGTCCCGGCGCGGATGCCGGCGAGTTTGCCAAGTTCATCGCCTGGGGCCCGGGCCCGCGCGCGTCGCAATCGCTGATGCTGGCGGTGCGTGCACGCGCCCTGCTGGACGGGCGCTACGCGCCGTCGGTGGACGACGTCGTCGCCCTCGCCGAACCCGTGCTGAAGCACCGCATGGCGCTGACCTTCGCCGCCCGCGCCGATGGCGAGACGGTGTCCGGCCTGATCGCCAAGCTGGCCAAGCGGATCGGCTAAGGCCATCAACGCGAACGGCGGCGCGCCAGCCGCCGAGCCTTCCCCCGCCGCAATCGCGGGGCACGTGCATCGCCCCTGAAAGGCCGGCCCCGCCGCGCCTGTCGACATGACGGAGACCTGATCGGGTGGAGTTCGACGCCGATAATGCGGTGAGAAGTGCGGCGCAGGATGCAGCCGGCCTCGTCGCGGCCATGCCCCGCCTAGTTCTGGAAGCGCGCCGCATCGCCGCCAGCGTCTATCACGGCCTGCATGGCCGCCGCCGCGCCGGATCGGGCGAGAATTTCTGGCAGTATCGCCGCTTCATGGATGGCGAACCGTCCGCCCGCGTCGACTGGCGCCGCTCGGCGCGCGACGATCATCTCTATGTGCGCGAACGCGAATGGGAAGCCGCCCACACGGTGTGGATCTGGCCGGACCTGTCCAGTTCCATGGTGTTCGCCTCCCCGCTGGTGTGGGAAACCAAGCGCGACCGGGCGCTGGTCGTCGCCTTCGCGCTGGCCGAGGTGCTGGTGAAGGGCGGCGAGCGCGTCGGCATTCCCGGCATCCTGCGCCCCACCGCCGCCCGCAACATCGTGGAGAAAATGGCGGAATCGCTGGTGCACGCGCCGAGCCTGCCCGAGAGCCTGCCGCCCGCCTTCGCCCCCTCCCCGCTGGCCGAGGTGGTGGTTCTGTCGGACCTGTGGAGCCCGACGCCCGAGGTGGTGGCGAGCCTTGACGGCCTTGCCGCCAGCGGCGCGCATGGCCATGTCGTGCAGATCTGCGATCCGGCCGAGGAGACCTTCCCCTTTTCCGGCCGCGTCGAGTTCCGCGAGCCCGAGAGCGGCGTGCAGCTCACCATCGGCCGCGCCGAGACGGTGCGCGCCGAATATGTGGCGCGCGTCGCCACGCACCGCGCCATCATCCGCCGTGAGGCCGAGCGGCGGGCCTGGAGCTTCATCATCCACCGCACCGACCGGCCGGCGAGCGAATTGCTGCTGGCGCTGCATGCGCGCATGAGCGGCGGCAGCTTCGGTGTCACCGCCCATCCCGAAGGCGCACAGCCGGCCGCGTCGACGGACGACATGCCCGCGTCCCGTGATGCGGGGCACGCGGCATGAACGGGCTGTTCGGGCTTCCCCTCGCCTTCGCCACGCCGCTGGTGCTGACCGCACTGATCGGCCTGCCGCTGCTGTGGTTCCTGCTCCGGCTGGTGCCGCCGCGCCCGCGCCGCATCGCCTTCGCGCCGACGCGCCTGCTGCTGGACATTCCCCCGAAGGAGGAGACGCCGGCCCGCACGCCCTGGTGGCTCACCGTGCTGCGGCTGCTGCTCGCCGCGCTCATCATCCTGGCCGCCGCCGGCCCGATCTGGAATCCGCCGGTGGCCGGCCCCGCCGCCTCCGGGCCGGTGGTGCTGCTGATCGATTCCGGCTGGCCGGCCGCCGCCAGCTGGGAAGCGCGCCGCGCCAGCGCGCAGGGCGTGGTGGCCGATGCCGACCTGCAGGGGCGCGGCGTCATTCTCATTCCCACCGGCGAGCCGCCGCTCGACCCGCGCGTGCTGCGGCCGACTGAGGCGCGCGAGCGGCTGCGCACGCTCAGCCCCGTGCCCCATGTGCCCGACCGCGCCCCGGCGCTGGCGAGCCTTGCCAAGGCGCTGGAGGCGACACCGGGCGCGGCGGTCATCTATCTCTCGGACGGCGTGGCGCTGGAGGGGGGCGAGGGCATCCCCGCCGAGATCGTCCGGGTCGTCGGGCAGCACCCGCTGACCACGCTCGCCGATGGCGTGCGCGAACCCCTCGCGCTGGCGGGCGCCGACAACGCCATCGACGCGCTGACCGTGAAGGTGCTGCGCGCCGACCGCGATACGCAGCCGCGTCAGGGCGTGGTGCGGGCGCTCGACATGCGCGGCCTCGCACTCGGGCAGGCCGCGTTCGATTTCGAGCCCGGCGCCCGGGAGACGCAGGCGCGGATCGACCTGCCGGTGGAGATCCGCAACGAGATCGCCCGGCTGGAAATCGTCGACGAGGCCTCGGCCGGCGCGGTGCAACTGCTGGACAAGCGCTGGCGCCGGCGCACGGTCGGCCTGGTCTCCGGCACCGCCGCGGACCAGCGCCAGCCGCTGCTCGCGCCCTCCTATTACCTCACCCGGGCGCTGGCCCCCTTCGCCGATGTGCGCACCGCCGAGGGCGCCGGCACCTCCGAGGCGATCGACCGCTTCATCGACCAGAAGCTGCCCGTCATCATCCTCTCCGATGTCGGCACGCTGCCGGACGAGACCCATGCCCGCCTCGCGCGCTGGATCGAGGGCGGCGGCGTGCTGGTGCGCTTCGCCGGCCCGCGCCTCGCCAACGGCTCGGACGACCTCGTGCCGGTGACGCTGCGACGCGGCGGCCGGGTCCTGGGCGGCTCGCTCTCCTGGGAGCAGCCGCAGACACTGGGCGGCTTCACCGCCGAGGGCCCATTCCGCGACGTGCCGGTGCCCAATGACGTGACGGTGCAGCGGCAGGTGCTGGCCGAGCCGGACGGCCTGCTCGCCGCGCGCACCTGGGCGACGCTGTCTGACGGCACGCCGCTCGTCACCGGCGAGCGGCGCAGCGCGGGGACGCTGGTGCTGTTCCACGTCACCGCCGACACCTCCTGGTCGAACCTGCCGCTGTCCGGCGCCTTCGTCGACATGCTGCGGCGCGTGGTGGCGCTCGGCGGCTCGAGCGCGGCGGAAGCCGACAATGGCGGCACCACCGCCACGGCGACCACGGGCGAGACCGTGGCGCCGAGCCGCCTGCTCGACGGATTCGGCGCCTTCCGTCCGACCACACCTACCGCCAAGGCGATCCCCGTCGGCTATAATGGCCGCGCCAGCGCGGACCATCCGCCGGGCTTCTACGGCCCGCCCGAGGGGCTTGTCGCGGTGAACGCGCTGCTGCCGCGCGACCGGCTGGTGGCGCTGGACCTCACGGGCCTCGGTACGCTGGAACCCTACCGCGCCGGCACGCCGCAGGACCTGCGCACGCCCCTTCTCATCGCCGTCATCGCCCTCCTGCTGGTGGATTCGTTGATCGTCTTCGTGCTCGGCGGCGGCCTGTCGCGCCTCACCGCGCGGCGCGCGGCCCCCGCCGCCGCGCTCGTTCTCGCCCTTGCCCTCGGCCTGGTAGCCGGCCTGCCCGGCGGCATCGCCCTCGCCCAGACGGCGCCGCCCTCCCCGCCCGCGGCAGCGGCTCCCGCGCCCAAGCCGATGACGCCGGCGGAGATGGACTTCGCCGTCAAGGCCACCAGTTCCACCCGCCTCGCCTATGTCATCACCGGCGACGCGGAGACCGACGAGGTCAGCCGCTCGGGCCTTGCCGGCCTCACCCGCTTCCTCGGCGAGCGCACGGCGCTGGAGGCCGGCGAGCCGATGGGCGTGGATCTGTCGCGCGACGAACTCGCCTTTTTCCCGCTGATCTACTGGCCGATCGTGCCGGGCGCGGCCAAGCCCTCGCCGGAGACGCTGGCGCGGGTCGATTCCTTCATGAAGCAGGGCGGCACCGTGGTGTTCGACACGCGCGACGCCGAGACCGTGCTGCCCGGCTCCAACGGCGCCGGTTCGCCGGCCAATGACACGCTGCGCGCCATTCTCGCCGGGCTCGATATTCCCGAACTGGAGCCGGTGCCGCGCGACCATGTGCTGACCAAGGCGTTCTATCTGCTGCGCGATTTTCCCGGCCGCTTCTCGGGCGGCAAGACCTGGGTGGAGGCGCTGCCCGCCGCCGAGGAGGGCGAGGAGCGCCCGGCGCGCGCGGGCGACGGCGTCTCGCCCGTGGTCATCACGTCCAACGATCTCGCCGGTGCCTGGGCGGTGGCGGAAGACGGCCAGCCGCTGCTGCCCATGTCCTCCGCCGGTCCGCGCCAGCGCGAACTCGCCTTCCGCGCGGGGGCCAACCTCGTGATGTATGTGCTCACCGGCAACTACAAGGCCGATCAGGTGCATGTCCCGGCCCTGCTGGAAAGGCTCGGGCAGTGAACGCATTCCGTGTCACGGCACCGCATGTCGCACGCCCGCACCTCCTCCCTCTCCCATACCAGGAGAGGTGGAACATCCCGGCCCGTCTCTTGAATGAAGGAGCCGGCGCATGAATTTCGGCCTCGCCTTCGATCCGCTCATTCCCCTGCCCTGGCTGATCGGCCTCGCCGCCGTCGCGGCCGTGGTCGCGCTGCTGGTGATCGCCTCGCGTACGCGTGGGGCGGTGCTGCGGGCGCTCGCCCTCGTTCTCGCGCTGCTCGCCCTCGCCAACCCCTCGCTCACCCGCGAGGAGCGCGAGCCGCTCTCCACCGTCGTCGCCGTGGTGGTCGACAAGAGCGCCAGCCAGGATTTCGGCGACCGTACGCAAATGACGCAGGCCGCCCGCACCGAACTCGAAACGCGCCTCGCGCGGCTCAAGGAACAGGGCGCCGAAATCCGCTTCATCGATGCCGGCGGAGGCGCCGGCGAGGTGGACGGCACGCGCCTGTTCACCGCGCTCTCTGCCGGCCTTGCCGACGTGCCGCCCGAGCGGGTGGCCGGCGCCATCTTCCTCACCGACGGGCGGGTGCACGACATCCCCGCCACCGTCGCCGCGCTGGGCTTCCATGCCCCGGTGCACGCCATCGTCTCCGGCCAGCCCAATGAGCGGGACCGCCGGGTCGCGCTCACCTCGACCCCGCGCTTCGGCATTGTCGGGCAGTCGCAGACCATCGGCTACCGCGTGGAGGACGAGGGCGCCCCGGCCGGTGCCCGCGTTTCCGTCACCGTGCGGCGCGACGGCGAGGTGGTCGGGCGCCCCATCGTCACCGCCGGCCAGCCGGCCAGCGTGGATGTCGAGATCACCCATGCGGGCGCCAACATCGTCGAGATCGAGGCCGCCGGCCTTGAGGGCGAGCTGACCCCGGTGAACAACCGCGCGGCGGTGTCGATCGACGGCGTGCGCGACAAGCTGCGCGTGCTGCTGGTGTCCGGCGAGCCGCATGTGGGCGAGCGCACCTGGCGCAACCTCTTGAAATCCGACGCCAATGTGGACCTCGTGCACTTCACCATCCTGCGCCCGCCGGAGAAGCAGGACGGCACGCCAATCAACGAATTGTCGCTGATCGCCTTCCCCACGCGCGAGCTGTTCCAGCAGAAGATCAAGGATTTCGACCTGATCATCTTCGACCGCTACGCCCAGCAGGGCGTGCTGCCGATGATCTATTTCGACAACATCGTGCGCTATGTCGAGGAAGGCGGCGCGCTTCTGGTCGCCGCCGGCACCGATTTCATCTCCGACGGCTCGGTCTACAACACGCCGCTGGAAGCCATCCTTCCCGCCGCCCCCACCGGGCAGATGACGGAAAGCCCGTTCCGCGCCGCGCTCACCGAGGCGGGCCGGCGCCATCCCGTGACCCGCAACCTGCCCG
This sequence comes from Ancylobacter tetraedralis, assembly GCF_014195655.1. GTDB lineage: Bacteria > Pseudomonadota > Alphaproteobacteria > Rhizobiales > Xanthobacteraceae > Ancylobacter > Ancylobacter tetraedralis. Next base: position 228,661 of record NZ_JACICD010000004.1, on the reverse strand, counting down.
GCTCCGAGACCAGCCCGCCGCGCTGGGCTCCGTTCTTCCGCGTCATCGACACGCAGGGCGCGCGCGGCACCAGCGTGATGGACGGGCCGAACGGCAAGCCGGTGGTGCTGCTCGACCATGTGGGCGAGGGTCGCGTCGCGCTGCTGCTGTCCGATCATTTCTGGCTATGGGCGCGCGGCTTCGATGGCGGCGGCCCCTATATCGATCTGCTGCGCCGCCTCTCGCACTGGCTGATGAAGGAGCCGGACCTGGAGGAGGAGCGCCTCAGAATGGTGGCCCATGGCGGCGATATCGTCGTCGAGCGGCAGACCATGGGCGATGCCGCCCCGCCGGTGACGATCACCACGCCCACCGGCACCACCCGCACGCTGAACCTGACCGCCGCCGAGCCCGGCCTGTTCCGCGCCACCTTCCCGGCCGACACGCTCGGCCTGTGGCGGGCGAGCGATGGCAAGCTCACCGCGCTGGTCAATGTCGGCCCGCTCAACCCGCGCGAATTCGCCGAGGTGACCTCCACTACCGAGGCGCTGCGCCCCATCATCGAGGCCTCGGGCGGCGGCATCTGGCGCATGTCGGCGCTGCCGGACGGCGTGCCCCGCGTCATCCCGGTGCGCTCGGGCGAGCGCTTCGCCGGCGAGGACTGGATGGGATTTGCCATGCGCGACGTTTCCGTCGTGCGCGGGCTCGGCCTGTTCCCGATCTTCGCCGGCTTCTCCGGCCTGCTCCTCCTGCTCGCGGGCGTGGCGGCGGCCTGGGCCCGCGAGGGGCGCTAGGCCGTCGCAAGGGCCTGGCCGGGGCACCCGCCGCCGGTCTTGCTCGCTGGCCCCGAATCGACAGGAAGCGCCCTCATGAGCCTCATTCGTGGCTTCATCGCCGCCAGCCTTGACGGCTACATCGCGGACCGCGATGGCGGCATCGGCTGGCTCGCGCCCTTCGACGAGGTCGATTACGGCTATGCCGGTTTCATCGCCGATATCGGCAGGGTGGTGATGGGCCGCGGCACCTTCGACGTGGTCACCGGCTTCGAGAGCGGTTGGCCCTATGCCGGCAAGGGGGGCATCGTCGTCACCTCGACGCCGCTGGCAAACGCCCCCGCCGGCGTCGAGGCATGGCACAAGGGTGTGCCCGCGCTCATCGCCCATCTGCGCGCGCGGGAGGGGGAGAACGCGGGCGGCGACATCTGGCTGGTCGGCGGTGGCGGGCTGCAGGCGGCGTTCATCGAGGCCGGCGCGCTCGACCGGCTCGACCTCTTCGTCATCCCAGTGCTGCTGGGCGAGGGCGTGCCGCTCTTCCCGAGGACGCCGGCGCCGCCCCGCACCCTCACGCTGGAGGCCAGCCTTGCTCTGGACAAGGGAATGGTGCGGCTGACCTACACATTCCACCGCCCGTGAGCGGTCTGCCCCTCACGCCACTTCCGCAAAGCCCTTGCGCACCGGGCCACGCACGGCCTCGACCGGCGTGTCGTCCAGTGTGCAGACCAGAACACGGGCGGGGTCGACCGGCCCCGGCAGCGTCACCTGGCCGTGCGGCACGCGCTTGAAGCCCATACGCCCGTAATAAGGCTCGTCGCCCACCAGCAGCAGCAGGTTGGCGCCGTCCGCCTTCGCCGCCGCCAGCGCGCGCTCCACCAGCCGCCGGCCGATGCCGTGCGAGCGGAAGGGCGGCTCCACCGTGAGCGGACCGAGCAGCAGCGCGGGCGCCTCGCCGATGAGGATCGGCGTCAGCCGCACCGAGCCCACCAGCATGGTGCCGATATAGGCGGTGAAGGACAGGTCGCGCCGGTGCGGATTGCCCTCGCGCAGCCGATAGGCGGTGCGGGCATAGCGGCCCGGCCCGAACGTGCGGGCCACCAGCCGCTCGATGGCGGCATCGTCGGCGGGGCGTTCGGTGAGAAGGGTGATCGACAGCTCGGTCATGGGAGTCTCGGCGCTCAAGGCATCTGCAAGCCGCCGCGCCGAGCGGCCGGGTATCACGGCCGCAGGCGGACGGGGACGAAAAGGCACGCAGGCGCCATCGCGCCGCGGGCACGCTCGTCTCGTCGTCGCTGGGCCGGCATCCGATACATCGCTGCATCCCTGAGAGGGCGACCCGGATAGCACAGGCGCGCCGGCAGGTCGAGGCCGTTTGGCACAGCGCCTTGCCCATCATCCGTCCTGTATCGTATAAGTTACGAATGGCTACTATCATGGACGATACAAGCATGCGTCTCGCCTGTCGCATCCGGCTGGAGCGGGAGGCGCGCGGCTGGTCGCTGGCCGATCTCGCCGCGCGGGCCGGGGTGTCGAAGGCCGCCATCAGCAAGATCGAGCGCGCGGAAACGAGCCCGAGCGCGGCGACGCTGGTGCGCCTCGCCAGCGCGTTCGATCTCTCCCTCGCCGGCCTGCTGCTGCGCACCGAGGGCGGTGAGCGGCTCGCGCGCGCCGCCGACCAGCCGCTATGGCGCGACCCGGCGAGCGGCTATGTCCGCCGGCAGATCTTCGCCCAGCCCGACCATCCGGTCGAACTGGTGGAGGTGGTGCTGCCGCCGGGCGCGCGGGTGGATCTGCCGGCCGCCTCCTATGCGCGGCTGCGGCAGGTCCTGCAGGTGCGCCAGGGCGAATTGGTGCTGACCGAAGGAAGCCAGCGCCATGAGCTGAAGGCCGGCGACTGCCTCGGCTTCGGCCCGCCCGCCGACGTGATCTTCGCCAACGAGACGGACGCGCCCTGCCGCTATCTCGTCGCCCTCACCCGCCTGTAACCGCCCCCTGCGAGCCCCCCATGACCACGCCAGTCATCCGCCCTCTCCTGCCCGATCCACGTGACGTCGACGCCCTCGCCTCGATCCTCGTGGCGACCGTCGCGGGTGGCGGCTCGGTCGGCTTCCTGCATCCGGTGAGCCGTGAGGTGGCCGCCCGCTTCTGGCAAGCCGGGCTCGAGGGCGCGGCGCGGGGCGAGCGCATCATCCTCGGCGCGTTCCTGGCGGGGGAGCTAGCCGGCACGGTGACGCTGCAGCTCGCCCTGCCGGAGAACCAGCCGCACCGGGCGGAAATCGCCAAGATGATGACCCTCCCCGCCTTTCGCGGTCGCGGCATCGCCTCCGCGCTGCTGGAGGAAGCCGAGCGTCTGGCCCGCGCGCGGGGCCGCACGCTGCTGGTGCTGGACACCGCGAGCGAGGGTGGCGCGGCCGGCCTGTACGAGAAGCGCGGCTTCCTGTGCGCGGGGGAAATTCCCGGCTTCGCGCTGAAGCCGCAGGGCGGCCTCACCGGCACGCGGCTCTATTTCAAGCAGATCTAACTCGCAGCGGCACAATTGCCCCTTTGCCTTTCCGCATGGGAGGGCGGGGTGTCCTGCGGCCCGTTTCGCTCTAACTTGGCGGTGAAACGGGAGGATCGCATGGGACTGCTGGTCGACGGCCAATGGGTCGACAAATGGTACGACACCACGAGCACCGGCGGGCGCTTCGTGCGCACCGTCACCCGCTTCCGCAACTGGGTGACGCCGGACGGCGCACCGGGCCCTTCCGGCCAGGGCGGCTTTCCCGCCGAGGCGGGGCGCTATCACCTCTATGTCTCGCTGGCTTGTCCCTGGGCCCACCGCACGCTGATCTTCCGCGCGCTGAAGAAGCTGGAAGAGGTCATCTCCGTCTCGGTGGTCGATCCGTTCATGGGCGCGGAAGGCTGGGTCTTCGCCGATCATGCCGCCCACCGCACGGAGGGCGCCACGAGTGATGCCGTGCTCGGCGCCAAGCGGCTCTACGAGGTCTATCTCGCCGCCGACCCCGCCTTTTCCGGCCGCGTCACCGTGCCCGTGCTGTGGGATCGCAAACGCGGCACCATCGTGAACAACGAATCCGCCGAGATCATCCGCATGCTCAACTCGGCTTTCGGCGCCTTCACCGACGACCGGCACGATTATTACCCCGCCGCGCTGGCCGACGAGATCGACGCGCTCAACGCGCGCATCTACGACGCGGTGAATAACGGCGTCTACAAGGCCGGCTTCGCCACCGCGCAGGACGCCTATGAGGAAGCCGTCGCCGCGCTGTTCACCATGCTGGACGAGCTGGAGGCGCGGCTCGAGGGCCGGTCCTGGCTGATGGGCGAGGCACTCACCGAGGCGGATATCCGGCTGTTCACCACGCTGGTCCGCTTCGACCCGGTCTATGTCGGGCACTTCAAGTGCAACATCCGCCGCATCGTCGATTACCCGAACCTCAAGCGCTTCGTGCAGGCCCTCTACGCGCTGCCGGGGGTGAAGGAGACGGTGAACCTCACTCACATCAAGCGGCACTATTACGAGAGCCACACCACGATCAACCCGACCGGGGTCGTGCCGGTGGGGCCGGATATGGGCTGGCTCTAGGGCTGGATCGGATCGGAGTTCTGAGCCGGGGCGCGCTCCCCGGCTCGGAGCCCGTCGAACCACAGTTTCCACTGCGGTACGGCGCGGACGAAGGTTCCGCGGTGCGTGGTCGGGCCGGTGGAGACCGCCTCCACGGTCGTGTTGCCGGCGCCGATCGCCCGCTGATAGGTCATGGCCAGCTGCCCGAGACCGACGCTGATGACCTCGTCCTGCTCGCCATAATAATTGCGTACCGGCGTGCGGATGATCCAGCGATAGGCATTGGTCGCCGCCACCAGCCGGCCATAGGCCGAGCCGGCAAAGAACTGCGGATCGAAGTAATCCTTGCGGATCAGCTTGCCGACGTCGGTCGGAATGTCCTTGGCGTCAAAAGGCTGGCGTTCATAGGCCTTGCGCGCGACGTCGTAATACGCGTCGTTGATCAGCGAGCGGGCGAGACCGGGCACGCCGTAGTAATTCTCGAAAGAGAAGGACGACAGGATGAACAGCGTCGTCACCCAGGAGGCGTCGTTCGGACGGGGAAAATCGAGAAAGCCGCTCAGCGCCATGAAGATATCGAGCGGCGCGCTCGCGGTGGCGGCAGCCAGGACAGGGACGCCGGCGCTCTCCAGCTTTTCGAGAAAGGCCATGGTGACGAAGCCGCCCTGCGACCAGCCGGCGAGGAACAGCCGGGGGCTGGTGAGCTTCATCTGCGCCAGCACGCTGCGGCTGGCCACCAGCATGTCATAGCTGGCCTGCTGGTGGCTGGCCTTCACCATATAGCCCTCGGGCTCCGGCGACAGGCCGAGGCCGAAATAATCGGCGCCGATCAGCACATAGCCCTGCCCGGCAAACTGCGCGATCATCAGCGCCGTCTCGGAAGACTGGTCGGCGAAGGACGGCACCTCCTGTTTTCCATACACCGTGCCGTGCTGATACGAGACCATCGGAAAGCCGGTCTCCGGCGTGTCGGGAATTGCAAGCAGGCCGGTGGCCACGGTCGGCTTGTTGCCGCGTTCGGGAACCACGGACGGGTAGGTCACTCGATAGAGCCGCACGGCGTTGCGCGCGGGCGTGAAGCTCTGGGTGATGCCGGCGAAACGGGGCGTATCGACCTCGAGTATCCGGTTCAGCCGCTCCACATCCCAGCGCTCCAGGAACTCGTATCGCACGCCGGAGACGACCTCCACCGGCCCGTCCTGCGCACGGGCGGCGGATGCGGCAACGAGGAACAGCGGAACGAGCAACGCAAGCGCTATCCGCAGGCGGCGAACCAAATTCATGAGGTCTCCTGGCGTCCGATCGAAGGGAGGGAGTGCGGCGCGCCCCTCACCCCGCCAGCGCCACGCTCTCGCTCGCGGACGCGATCTCCGCCTGCGTGCGCTTGCGGAAGCGCACCAGCGTGTACATGCCGAGCGCCACGTCGCGCTTGATCGGCAGATCCACCGTGCCGTTGCGCACCGCCCAGTTGCGCAGGCGGGCGAACTGGAATTCCGGGCGCCAGCCGAGCTTGCGCGCCTTGCGGGCGAACCATTTCTCGAACACCGCGCGCGGGCCGTCCTCGGCGCCGAGGTGGTTGACCAGGATGATCTCCCCGCCGGGCTTGAGCACGCGGGCCATCTCGTCCAGCGTCTCCTCGGGCTGCGGCACCACGGTGATAACGAACTGGGCCATGACCACGTCGAACGAATTGTCGGCGAAGCCCATATGCGCGCCATCCATCAGGACCAGGCCCTCGACATGGGGCAGCCCTTCCTTCTTCACCCGCTCGCGCGCCTTTTGCAGCATGGGCTCGGAAATATCGACGCCGACGAAGCGGTTGCTGCGCTTGTAGTTGGGCAGGGCGATGCCGGTGCCGACACCGAATTCGAGAATACGACCGCCGATCTTTTCCGCCGCCTTCGTCGCCGCCTTGCGACCGGCCTCGAAGACCGCGCCGAACACCACATCATAGACCGGCGCCCAGCGGGCATAGGCTTCCTCGACGGTGGCACGGTCCAGATCGGTCGTCATGAAGTTCACCCCTGCTGCTGCCCGGGCCGATCGCCCGGCCCATCCGGCCCGTTCGACTCACGCCGAGCGCGCCATCATCTCCGCGTCGCGTGTCAGCGCCGTAACGGGTGCCCGTGAACGGCGGATGACGCCGCCGCCGAGCAGGCGCGCGCCCGCGCCGGCGTCTTCGTAGAAAACGCAGGCCTGCCCCGGCGCCACGCCCTCTTCGGCCGCGCTCAGATGCACCTCCAGCGCCCCGTCCGCCGCCAGCGCGAGGCGGCCGGGCGCGGGCGCACGCGCCGAGCGCACCTTCACGTGAAGGTCGCGGCCGGCAGCGGCGGCCGTCTCCAATGGCTCGTCGCCGATCCAGTTGACCTCGTCGACGCGAATGACCGTGACGCCGAGCGCCGAGCGCGGGCCAACCAGCACGCGCCGAAGGCCGGCATCGATGCCCACCACGTAGAGCGGCTCGGACGAGGCGATGCCGAGCCCCTTGCGCTGGCCGATCGTGTAGCGCATCACGCCGGCATGCCGGCCGAGCACGCGCCCGTCCAGATGCACGATCTCGCCCGGCTCCGCCGCCTCGGGCCGCAGTTTCTCGACGATGGCGGTGTAGTGGCCGTTCGGCACGAAGCAGATGTCCTGGCTATCCGGCTTGTCGGCCACCTTCAGCCCGAAGCCCTCCGCCAGCGCGCGCACCTCCGGCTTGGTGGTCTCGCCGAGCGGAAAGCGGAGCATGTCGATCTGCGGCTGCGTCGTCGCGTAAAGGAAATAGCTCTGGTCACGATTCTCGTCGAGCGGGCGGAACAGCGCGCGCCGCCCGTCGGCCAGCGGGCGGCTGGTCACGTAATGGCCGGTGGCGAGAATGTCGGCGCCGAGATCGCGCGCGGTTTCCAGCAGGTCGCGGAATTTCACCGTGCGATTGCAGTCGACGCAGGGGATCGGCGTTTCCCCCGCCGCATAGGCGTCGGCGAAGCGCTCGATCACCGCGTGGCGGAAGCGGCTCTCGTAATCCAGCACGTAATGCGGGATGCCGAGCTTCTCGGCGACCGTGCGCGCGTCATAAATGTCCTGCCCCGCGCAGCAGGCGCCGGGGCGGTGATGCATCGCCTCGCCATGGTCATAGAGCTGCAGCGTGACGCCCAGCACATCATAGCCCGCCTGCGCGTAGAGCGCGGCCACGACGGAGGAATCCACGCCGCCCGACATCGCCACCACCACACGGGTCTGGCTCGGGGAACGGGAGGTGTCGTCGAGACGGATCATGGCCAAGCAGGATTGGAGAACGCGGCGGCGCGCGGGGGGAAGCCGAACATAGCTCCCCTATATAGGGCAGGACGGCCGATCTATGAACCCTTGGCAGGCGCCTAATCGGTGTGACGGCGCGCATCGTTCCGACCCGCCCTCGGGATGGCAATGCCGGGCCTCCTGACACCCGCCGCATGGCCCCCTTCCGCGCAACGCGTTGAACGGTAAGGGAGGACCGGTAATCATCGGAAGCAGCGCCGGCACCGGAAATGCTGCCGTTGCGTCATGAAAAGTAAATAAAGTCCTTCGGTAATATTAACAATGCGACCGAGTCTTGACACTCACTGATACGTGATTCGCTTAGGGAAATATTTAAAGCTCGTCCTTTATGCTGCAGGCATTGGTCGTGTGTATTGAGTGAGCGTGGCATGACAGAACCCTATCGCCCGAGGGTGAAATATGTAATCGGGCCGGACGGAAGTCCGTTAACCATTGCCGACCTTCCCCCGCCCAACACCCGGCGGTGGGTCATCCGCCGCAAGGCGGAAGTGGTCGCCGCCGTCCGCGGGGGGCTCCTCAGCCTGGAGGAGGCCTGCAAGCGTTACACCTTGACGACCGAGGAATTCCTGTCCTGGCAGGCCTCGATCGACCGCCATGGCCTGGCCGGCCTGCGCACCACGCGCATCCAGCAATACCGGCAGTAAAGCCGGCACGAAGACGTATTTTGCTTGAACGATAACTTCACGATCTCATGGCCGGGCAACACCCGGCCATTTTCGTATCGTCTCCCGGCCGGGCAACACCCGGCCATTTTCGTATCGTCCCCCGGCCGGGCAACACCCGGCCGTTTTCGTGCGTGCCGTCGCGCCTGCTACAGTCCTCGCAGGAAGGCCGCCAGCCTCTCGCCAGCCTCGAACGGGGCGCCGACATTGAGGATTCGCAGATCGGGCTCCCCGTCGAGTACCGGTTCGCGGGCCAGCCGCTGGGCGAGCGCGACCTCGCCTTCACGCCCTCGGGCCGTGATGCGCGCCGCCAACACCTCGGGCGGCGCGGTGACATGCACCAGCTTCACATGAAGGAAACGCTCGCGCGCCTCGGGCACCGCCGCGCGCGAGCCGTTGGCGACCACGATACGGCCGGCCGCAAGATCCTCCGCCACCTCCTCGCCCAGCGCGTAGCACAGGCCGTTCGCGCGCCAGTGGAGGGGGAAACGCCCGGCCGCCACGCCCGCCGCGAAGGCGTCCTCGTCCAGCGCGATGTGGTTCTCCGTAGCGTCGGCCGCGCGGGTGATGCGCCGGCGCGCGAAGCGGATATCCGTCCGCGCCGCCAGGCGCTCGCGTGCATGGCCGATCAGCGTGTCCTTGCCCGCGCCCGAGGGACCCACCACCAGAACCAGCACGCCCGGCCCGAAGCGGCGATTGCCGGGAACGCAGCTCTCTTGCGCCCCGCCCTCTTGCGCCAAGCTATCTTGCGCCAAGCTATCTTGCGCCAAGCTCTCGCCCGCGTCGTTCTCGCTCACGCCACCCGCTCCCCGGCTCGCCACACGGCCCGCGCCACCGGCACCGGGCCGGCATCGGAAACCCGCTGGAAATCCGCCCGCAGGCCTATGGCGAGGCGTCCGCGATCCGCCAGCCCGGCCGCATCGGCCGGGTTGGCGCTCACCATCCGCACCGCCTGCGGCAGCGTGATCGCCTCCACCCGGCGCGGCAGGTCGAAGGCGGCCAGCAGCAGGCTACCCGGCACGTAGTCCGACGACATGATGTCCAGCACCCCGCGCCGCGCCAGCGTCTCCGCCGCGACATTGCCGGTATGCGAGCCGCCCCGCACCATGTTGGGCGCGCCCATCAGCACGCGGATGCCGACGGCATGCGAGCCGTCCGCCGCCACATCCGTGGTCGGAAATTCGGCGATGGCGATGCCGTCCTCGATGGCCTCGACGATGTGATCATGCGTGGCATCGTCATGGCTCGCCAGCACGATGCCACGCGCGCGGGCCATTTTCACCAGCTGGGCGCGGTTCGGCCGCGCATGGAGGCGGTGCGCCTCCTGCCGCTTCTCGACGATCACGTCCATCTCGGCCACCGAGATGCCGCTCTTCTTCATGTAATAGGCGCGGAAATGCTCCTCGGTGAGGAACTGCCGCTGGCCCGGCGTGTGGTCCATCAGCGAGATGAGCCGCACATCGGCGCTTTCCATCAGCGCCTGCGCATCCTCCACCACGCCCTCGGCGGCCACCTCGCAGCGCAGGTGCACGAAATGCTCCGCGCGCATCAGGCCGGCCTCGCTCGCCTCGCGAAGGGTGGCGGCGAGCAGCGGGGCATCGCCGTCCATGCCCACGGCCCGCTTGTCCGGCCACACGCGCAGCGAATCGAACACGGTGGTGATGCCGGCCGTGGCGATCTGCGCGTCATAGGCCGTCACCGCCGCGAAGGCGTTCCACATCACGCGCGGGCGGGGATAGAGATGGCCCTCGACATGGTCGGTATGCAGTTCGACGAAGCCGGGAAGCACATAATCGCCGCCCATGTCCTGCGCCGTCGGCGGCGCGCTGCCCTCGCCGATCTCGGCGATGACGCCATCGCGCACCACCAGATGGCCGTGCCGCACCTCATCGGGCAGCACCAGCCGGGCATTGGCGTAAACCGTCTCGGTCATCTCGTCCTCACGCCGCTTTCGCGAATTCCGTCACGTCGATCACCCGGTCGCACACGGCGTCCCGCACCTCGGCATCGTGGAAAATGCCGAGAATGGCGACACCGGCGCGCTTCTTCTCCCCGATGAGGTCGACCACCACCTGCCGGTTGGCGGCATCGAGCGAGGCGGTCGGCTCGTCCATGAGGAGCAGCGGGCGGTGGGCGATCAGCCCGCGGGCGATGTTCACACGCTGCTGCTCGCCGCCCGAGAAGGTGGCAGGCGGCAATGGCCACAGCCGTTCCGGCAGGTTCAACCGCGCCAGCAGATCGCCCGCCCGCGCCGTGGCTTCCTCGCGCGCGACCCCGTCGCCTACCAGAGGCTCGGCCACCACGTCGAGCGCGCCGATGCGCGGGATCACCCGCAGGAACTGGCTGACATAGCCCATGGTGCGCGCGCGCAGGCGGATCAGCCGGCGCGGGTCAGCCGTGGCGACATCGACCACCTCGCCGCCCTCGCGCACGCGGATATGGCCCGCGTCGACGCGGTAATTGCCATACACCATCTTCAGCACGGAGCTTTTGCCCGCGCCCGAGGGGCCGCCCAGCGCCACGCATTCCCCGGCCAGCAGTTGAAAGCCGGCGCCCGACACCACCGGCAGCCGCGCGCCCTCGCGCAGATGCAGGACGAAGGTCTTGGAGACGCCGGCGACGGACAGGATGGGTTCGTTCATGTCTTTCCCCTCACGCCGCCAGAACCGAGGAAACGAGCAACTGCGTATAGGGCTCGCGTGGATCGTCGAGCACCTGGTCGGTGAGCCCGGTCTCGATCACCCGGCCCTGCCGCATCACCACCAGGCGGTGCGACAGCAGCCGCGCCACCGCGAGGTCATGGGTGACGATGATCACCGCCAGTCCCATCTCGCTCACCAGCCCGCGAATGAGATCGAGCAGCCGCGCCTGCACCGAGACGTCGAGCCCGCCGGTCGGCTCGTCCATGAAGACCAGGCGCGGGCGGGTGACGAGGTTGCGGGCGATCTGCAGGCGCTGGCGCATGCCGCCGGAAAAGGCGCGCGGGTCGTCGTCGATGCGGTCGCCGGCAATCTCCACCTTGGCCAGCCAGTCGAGCGCCTCGTCGCGGATCTGCCCGTAATGGCGCCAGCCCACCGCCATCAGCCGCTCGCCGACATTGCCGCCGGCCGAAACGGCCATGCGCAAGCCATCGGCCGGGTTCTGCCGGATGAGGCCCCAGTCGGTGCGCATCAGGAGCCGCCGCTCGGCCGCCGAAAGGGTGGACAGGTCCGCCATCCGCCCGTCGCGCAGGCGATAGGAGACGCGGCCGGCCGTGGGGACCAGTTCGGTGGAGAGCAGGCCGAGCAGGGTCGACTTGCCCGAGCCGCTCTCGCCCACCACCGCCAGCACCTCACCGGGATAGACCTCCAGCGACACGTCGCGGCAGCCAAGGCGCGCGCCGTAATTCTTGCCCAGGCCCTCGGCGATCAGCAGGGGTTGTTCGCTCATGCCGCCTCCCCGGATGCCGGGGCCTCCTCGAGATGGATGATGTAGCTGAATCCGTGCCGCTCGAAGCCGAGGCTTTCATAGAAGGCGTGCGCCCGCTCGCGCGACATCCGCGTCGACAGGCTCGCCTTGTAGCAGCCCTTCTCCCGCGCCAGATCGAGCGCCGCCCGCATCATGGCGCGGCCGATACCCCTGCCCTGCGCCGCCCCCGCCACGGCCACCGCCTCGATGATGGCCGAGCGGGCGCCGGCATGGGCGATGTTCTCCATCGCCAGCAGCGTGAACGTGCCGAGAGCGGCCCCGTCCACCTCCGCCACATGCAGGGTGTAATCGGGATAGCTCGCCATGCGATCGAAGATCGCCCGCGCCTCCCCAAGGTCGGTGGCGTCCTGCGCGTCCAGTTCACGATAGAGCGCGAGCACCGCCGGCAGGTCGGCCGGCATGGCGGGGCGGATGGTGAGAGAGCCGGGCGCGATCATGCCGCGTCCTCCGCCGGCACGCCCAGTTCGCCCACGTGGCCCTGCGCCTGCCGCGTGTTGCAATAGTCGGTGTCCGAGCACACGAACATTCGCCCACCCTTGTCGTCGAGGATCACCTCATCGAGATAGACCCCGGTCGCCGCGCACAGCGCGCAGGGCTTGGCGAAGTGCTGCACCTTGAACGGATGGTCCTCGAAGTCGAGCGAACGCACGCGGGTGTGCGGGGGGATGGCGTAGATCCGCTTCTCGCGGCCGGCGCCGAACAGCTGCAAGGCCGGGCAGTCGTCCATTTTCGGGTTGTCGAATTTGGGGATCGGCGAGGGGTCCATCACATAGCGCCCCGCCACTTCCACGGGGTAGGCATAGGTGGTAGCGATGTGGCCGTGGCGGGCGATGTCCTCATAGAGCTTCACATGCATGAGCCCGTATTCGGCGAGCGCGTGCAACTGGCGCGTCTCGGTCTCGCGCGGCTCCAGAAAGCGCAGCGGCTCGGGGATCGGCACCTGGTAGACGAGAATCTGGTTCTCGTTCAGCGCCGTCTCGGGGATGCGGTGGCGGGTCTGGATCACCGTGGCTTCCGCCGTCGCGGTGGTGGTGGCGACGCGCGCCGTCTTCTCGAAGAAGCCGCGAATGGCCACCGCATTGGTGGTGTCGTCGGCACCCTGATCGATGACTTTCAGCACGTCCTGCGGCCCCAGCACGGCGGCGGTGACCTGCACCCCGCCCGTGCCCCAGCCATAGGGCATCGGCATTTCGCGCGCGGCGAACGGCACCTGATAGCCAGGCACGGCGATCGCCTTGAGGATGGCGCGGCGGATCATCCGCTTGGTCTGCTCGTCGAGATAGGCGAAATTGTAGGTGATGTCGGGCATGGAAGATCGGGGCATGGAGGATATGGGCTGCGCGCTCATTCCGCGGCCTCCTTCATCTGCGCGGCCTGCTCGGCCCGCATGCGGCGCACGAGATCGAGTTCCGCCTGGAAATCCACATAATGCGGCAGCTTCAGGTGCTCGACGAAGCCGGTCGCCTGCACGTTGTCGCAGTGGGAGAGCACGAATTCCTCGTCCTGCGCCGGGCTGCCGGGCTCCTCGCCCAGCTCCTGCCAGCGCAGCGCCCGCTCCACCAGTGCCATGGACATGGCCTTGCGCTCGCACTGGCCGAATACCAGCCCATAGCCGCGCGTGAACTGCGGGGGCACCTCGGCCGAGCCCTTGAACTGGTTCACCATCTGGCACTCGGTGACCTGCACCGTGCCGAGCGAGACCTCGAAGCCGAGTTCCGGCACATCGAGCACCACCTCGACATCGCCGAAGCGGATCTCGCCGACGAACGGGTGCGAGCGGGCATAGCCGCGCTGGGTGGAATAGCCGAGCGCCAGCAGATAGCCCTCGTCGCCCCGCGCGAGCGTCTGCAGCCGCGTCGCGCGGTCGACCGGGAAGGACACCGGCGCGCGGGTGATGTCGAACGGCTCGGACCCGTCATCTTCGGGCGCCGCCTCGATCAGCCCCTCCTGCCCCAGAAGGTCGGTCACGCGCGGCATGGCGAGCGGCGCGTCGCTGCCGGTCTCGACCGCATGTTCGCCGCCCTCCCCGCCCAGCGACGTGTCGAGCAGGCGGTGCGTGTAGTCGAAGGTCGGGCCGAGCAACTGCCCGCCCGGCAGGTCCTTGTAGGTCGCCGAGGCGCGCCGGCGCACCAGCATGTCGCCCGTGTCGAGCGGGCGGGAATTGCCGAAGCGCGGCAGCGTGGTGCGGAAGGCGCGGATGAGGAAGATCGCCTCGATCAAATCGCCGCGCGCCTGCTTCACCGCCAGGCTCGCCAGTTCGACATCGTAGAGCGATCCCTCCGCCATCACCCGGTCCACCGCCAGCGTCAGCTGCTGGGCGATCTGGTCGAGCGTGATCGAGGGAAGCCCGGCATCGCCGCGCCGGCGCTTGCCCAGAAGCGCATGCGCGTTGCGGATGGCCTTCTCGCCGCCTTTTGCCGCCACATACATCGGCTCAGCCCTCTTTCACGATCACGGAGCGGGGCAGCCCGGCGACGCCGCCGGCTCCGGCCAGCAGCAGGTCCACCCCGCGCGGAAACAGCGCCCGGTTGGCCGCCATGCGCGCGCGGAAATCCGCCGGCAGCGGCGCGGCATCGAAGCCGTCCGTGCCCTGGATGCCCGGCCCTTCCAGCACCAGCCCGCTTTTGCCGAAATATTCCACCTGCAGGATCAGCGTTACCGAGGCATCGGGATAATCCGGCGAGCCCTGCGGGAAGGCGGTGAAGTCGATCACCCCGCGCGGATCGGCGATCAGCGCGAAACGCGCCGCACCGGGATCCACGACGATCGGCGCCCCGGCGTGGAATCGCAGGAAGGCGCCCACCGCCGGCGCCGCCGCCAGCGGTGCGTCGAGCCAGATCGGCGTCTCATAATCGCACAGCGCCAGCGCCAGCGCGGCGGCCTCGCGCGAGAGCGGCGCGGGCGGCTCCAGCCGCGCGTCCAGCCGCTCGACGCGGCCCGGCCGGGCCAGCGCCCACATGGCGGCCCGGAAGCTCGCCTGCGCATCGAATACGGGATCGTCGAAGCCAGCCGACAGCGCGGCGGCGGCAGCCGGATGGGACATGTCAGTCCTCCCCGCGCACGAGGGTGAAGAAGTCGACCTTGGTGGCAGCCGTTTCGGCGCGCACCTGCGCGACCTCGCCCGCCAGCCGCGCCCGCACCGGCTTCAGCGCCGCCTCCACCGCCGCCCGGCGGTCGGCGTCCTGCCACAGCGCATCGATGATGGCGGCGGCGCGGGCAGCCCGCGCGTCGCGCCCGAGCCGATAGGCGAAGCCGCTCGCGCCATCGGCCAGCCGCACCGCGGCCCGCGCCACCGTCGCCTCGCCGAGATTGAACGGCGCGCCGTCGCCGCCGGTGCGACCGCGCAGCATCACCAGCCCAACCTCGGGCGGACGCAGGTCCGCGGCGGAGGGAAGCGGCGCAAGGCGCGCCAGCACCGCATCGATCTCGCCCGCCTCGGCCCGCGCCAACGTGGCCATCAGGCCCTGCCGATCTATCTGCAAAGCGTTGTCGGGGCTTGATTGTTCAGGGATAGACATTGTCGGGGATCCAGACCTTGACGCTCTGAAAGGTCATTTACTTTCCGGCGAGTTTGTATAATCATCTATACAAACAGGCAAGGGCAGTTTTCACTCCGACGGCGGAAAACATGAACGGCAGCGACGACACGCCGATGACGACGAGCGCGGACGAGACGGAATACGCGGCACCCGCTCGGGGAACCGGGGTGGCGCTGTGGAAGCAGATCGTCGAGCGCATCGAGCTGGACATCGCCGAGGGGCGGCTGTCGCCCGGCATGCGCCTGCCCACCGAGATGGAACTGGCCGAGCGCTTCGGCGTGAACCGCCACACACTGCGACGCGCCCTCTCGACGCTCACCGAGCAGGGGATCGTCGAGGCGACGCCAGGGCGCGGCACTTTCGTCAAGCAGCTGCCCATCCGGTATCCCATCGCCGCGCGCACGCGCTTCTCCGAAATCGTTTCCGGCGAGGGCCGCGCACCCGGCGGACGGCTGGTGCGCTCGCTCATCGAGCCGGCCAGCGCCGCGGTGGCCGAGGCGCTGCGCCTGCCCCTCGGCCAGGAGGTGCTGCGCATCGACATGGTGCGCGATGCCGATGGCGTGCCCATCACTGTCGGCTCGCACTGGTACGAGGCAACACGCTGCCGCGACCTCGACCTGCTGGTCGCCTCCACCGGATCGGTCACCCGGGCGCTGGAAGCTCTCGGCCTCGGCGATTACCGGCGGCTGGAGACACGCATCACCGCCCGCGTGGCGGATGAAGAGGAGCGCCAGCTGCTGAGCCTGCCGGCGGGGCGCACCGTGATGGTGATCGACGCCATCAACGGCGATGCACGGCGCCAGCCGATCCAGTATTCTCGCGCGCGTTTCGCCGCCGACCGCGTGCAGCTTGTGGTCAAGAACTGAGGAATCGCCATGAGCCACATCACCACGCTCGACCAGCTCCGCGCCCTCTATGGCGAGCCCCGCGAGCGCAGCCGCCGCAAGGTGCTGGGGCGGCTCGACGCGCATTGCCGCGCGCTGATCGCGCTCTCGCCGCTGGTGATGGTGGGCAGTTTCGGCCCGGACGGGCGGGCCGATGTCACCCCGCGCGGCGATGCGGCGGGCTTCGTCGCGATCGCCGATGACAGCACGCTCCTTATCCCCGACCGTCCGGGCAACAACCGGCTGGATACGCTCACCAACCTCCTCGCCAACCAGGCCATCGGCCTGCTTTTCCTCGTGCCGGGCGTGGATGAGACGCTGCGCGTGAACGGTACAGCGGAGATTCGCGACGATGCGGACCTGCTCGCCCCCTTCGCGGTGGAGGGAAAGCGGCCGGTCACGGTGCTGAGGGTCACGGTTCAGGAAGCCTATCTGCACTGCGCCAAGGCCTTCATGCGCTCGCGCGCCTGGGACCCGGCCAGCCATGTCCCGCGTTCCCGCCTGCCGAGCATGGGCGAAATGCTGCGGGACCAACTCGATCTCGCCACCGCCGAAACGCAGGCGGAAATGCTGACGCGCTACCGCGAGACCCTCTACTAGCTGTGGAGCCTCAACAGGTTGCCCATCCGGTCCCGAGCGATCGCCGACATCGCCTACGGCCGTGGTGTCGAGCTTGCGATGCCCGTGCAGCACCTGGACGACGCGGATATCGGTCTTGCGCTCCAGCAGATGGGTGGCGACGCCGTGCCGCAGGGTGGGCATGGAGACGCGCTTGCCGAGCCGGGAGCGTGGATCGATGGCGCTTTCATCCGGTCTCCGTCGATTATTTTGTCGAGGATACTAGACTATCCAGCCCAATCGCCAACGAGATGGCTGAGATGATCCGTCATGAGCTTGATGACGCGGGGCTGATCTCCACTTATTATGGCATCAAGGATCGGCTGATGTTCCTCGGCGGAGTTAATTAACCCGCAGTCGCGAGCAAGTGCCTGCAAACCATATTGCCGTGTCTGATCACGTAAATTCTCCACGATTGTCGTGAGTTGTTCGTTATCAAGAATGCCCAGCAATCCGAGATGAAAGCTGCGATCGGCATCCAGATAGCGAACAATATCGCCGCTCTTGGCGCCCTCGACAATCTCGGCCGCGATCTTGGAAAACTCGTTCTTGCGCGGGATGACCTTTTCCTTCATCGAGGCGAGACGAGCCATCGACGGTATTTCCAGTAGAATGCGCAGGTCGTAGACGTTGCGCCTATCCTTGTCGCTGAGCGGAATGACACGAAAGCCGCGATTGCGCACCGCTTCCATGAGGCCCTGGTTGACCAGGGTCAGCATCGCCTCGCGCACCGGGCTGTTGGAAACGCCCAGCTCGGCGGCCAGCGACGAGGCCGAATAGATCTGCCCCGGCGCCAGGTCCCCCGAGACGAGGCGCAATTTCAGCACCGCCAGGGCCTGGTCCCGCAGATTGGTCTGATGCAGATGGTTATCCATGCACGCCCCGCACGCGAACTCACTACCGGTAATATACAATATGCTACTTTGCTTTTACAGCCGGTGCGCGCGCTTTCCGCGCCGCGCCCTCGCGCGGGCTTCGGCGGGCGGACTTCGGCGGGTGGACTTCGGCGGATTGTGTCGGGGCTGGGCCCGAGGTCTCAGTCCGCCGGCCCGGGCGCGATCCGCACGGGCATTCCTTCCCGCGCCGACCGATAGATCGCATCGATGACCCGCGCGGCCCCCAGCAAGTCGTCGGCGTCGATAGTCGGCACCGATCCCGCCGCCAGCGTCGCGACGATGGTCTCCAGTTGCGCGCGATGGCGCGTCGTGGGGTAGTCGCGCGGGTCGATCGGGTCGCCGAAGCTGAAATCCGCCGGAATGGCACTCGCCTCCCCGCCCCGGACATGGCGGAAGACGATCTGGTCGTGCTCGCCATTGAAGATGAGCGAGCCCTCTGTGCCGGAAATGGTCAGGAGGTGACGCTGGCCGGGAAAGGCGGCGGTGGAGGATGAAAAGGTGCCGAGACTGCCATTGGCAAATTCGAACACCGCCGCGGCCACATCCTCGGTCTCGATGGCGTGATGGCGCGTCGCGGTGCGGGCGAAGACCTCGCGGATCGGCCCGAGGATGAATTGTGCAAGGTCGATCAGATGGGTCGACTGCGTCATGACGCAGCCACCGCCCTCGATCGCCCATGTGCCGCGCCAGGCATCGTTCTGGTAATAGCTGGGCCGGCGGAATTCGTTGTCGACGATGTTGACGAGCACGATCCGGCCAAGGGCCCCCGAGCGCACGTCTTCCAGCGCCTGCGCCGCGGCGGCGGAGTGCCGGCGCTGGTAGACGACGAAAAGCCCGACGCCGGACTTTTGGCAGGCGTCGAGGATCGCGCTCGCCCTCGCCTCGGTGATCTCCAGCGGCTTCTCGACGATGAGGTGCTTGCCCGCCGCCGCGACGGCGATCGCGTGGTCGAGATGAAGGCCGTTCGGCGTGGCAATGATCACGGCATCGAGCGCGGGATCGGCGAGAAAGGCCGAGAGGTCCGCGTAATGCCGGGGAATGGAGAAGGTCGCGGCAAAGGCAGCCGCCTTCGTCGCGTCGCGCGCGAACACCGCCTGCAGCGAGGCCCCCGCGACGCGCGCCAGTTCGCGCGCATGGGTTTCCGCGGCGACGCCCGCGCCGATGAGGCCGAACCGGATGGTCGTCATCTCAGGCGGACCTTGCGGTCGGAGCATCCGCCGCCCGTGATGTCTGGGCTTTCCGTTCCCGGCTCATCAGGCGCACCCGCGCGCGCCGGGCCGCTTCGTGGGCCGAACCGGTGGCAATTTCCATGTTGCCGATCTCGGCGAAATAGTCGCCAGCGAAGTGGATATCGACGTCGTCGCGCTCGCAATAGGCCAGCATGGGATCGAAGTTGAAGCCCGCGGGACGATAGGTGTTGCCCGGCTCCCAGCGCTGCACGATCGTCTCCTTGATGTGGCCCTTGAGCTGGGGAAACATCCGGAAGACATCGGCGAGATAGGTGTCGCGGATCTGCTCGTCCGAGAGCTTGAGCATTTCCCGCGCCGGCGTGCCGCCGGAATAGACCATCAGGCTGCCTCCCGGCTTGCGTGGGCCGGTGCGCAGCGGATTGGCGTGGTTGAAGAACATGTCGAACGAGGCGTCCGGCGTGGTGATGGCGTAAATGTCGTCATAGGGCATCGGCCCCGTCTCGTCGGTGATGATCCCCATCGTCGGAAACGGCCCATACTGCACCTTGCGCAGCGTGGCGCGCACGTCCTCGGGAATGTCGCGGGTGATTTCGGCTGCCTGATAGGCGGGGACGGCGACGATCACCTGCGTGGCGGTCACGCTATGCGACACGCCGTTCATGTCATAGGTGACGGTGACATGGTCGCCGGTCTTCGCCACCGACGTCACCGACGCGTGGTAATGCACCCGGTCTCCCAGCAGCTCCATCATGACCTCGCCGAAGCGGCCGGAGCCGCCATTGAGGTTGACCGCCATGGAATCGCCCTTGCCGGCCCACACGGCGCCGAACAGCGAGACGCCGACGCCGGCATTCTGGTCCTCCATCTCCGCCGCGGCCCGGCGGGCGGCCGACTGGAACAGCTGCTCGACCCGCCGCGGCGGGCGGCCGATGAAGTCGCGGAACGAGATGTCCGACATATAGCGGGCCACCCGGGCGCGGCGCACCTGGTTGCTCTCGCCATAGACGATCTGCATCTGCTGCTGCCAGCCCTTCACCGCCTTGAGGATCCGCAGGCCGATGGCGGCCAGCGACACGCGCTCCCTGAAGCTCATGGCGAGGGTGAGCGGCAGGGCGGATACCGACTTGGGCGCGTAGACCTTGCCGCCCCAATAGATCGCGAACTTGTTTCCGGGAATGCGGATGATGTCGAGGCCGATGGAATGCAGGATGTTGCGCATGTGCGAGCCCGGCGCCGGAAACAGATGGCCGCCGAGATTGAGCCAGTAGTCGCCGCGCGACATGGAAAAGAGACGTCCGCCCAGACGATGTGTCTTCTCCAGCACGAGAATGCGCCGATCCCTGAGCTCCCAGGCCGCCGCACTTCCCGCAGGCCCACCCCCGATCACCACAACGTCGTAGTCCGTCTTGTCCATCGTCGTTCTCGTTCAACTGGATGCTTGCAACAGAGGACCGGATTGCGCGCCGGCCGCATCAGCGAGGGTGCCGCCCGCTCGGGCGATATCGAATTCGGCGGGCAACATGCTTGTCAGCGCAGCCGACAAGCGATAATATATAACCCGTAAGATATCATTGTCAACAAACGACCTCCTGGGCCGGGCCTTCCGGCGACAGCGAGGAACAGAGGGAAGTCATGATGAGCTCCAATTGCCGGAAGACTTTTCGCGTGATGCTGGCCGCTGCGGCGGGCGTGATGGTGATGGCGACGGCGGATATCCGCGAGGCTGCCGCCAAGGTGGATTCGGTCGCCGCCCTGCTGCCGAAGTCGATCCAGGAAGCCGGCGTGCTGCGTATCGCCATTCCCGATGTCGGCAAGCCGCTCGCGTACAAGGAGGGGGCCGAGCTCAAGGGCATGGATCCCGATCTGGCCCAGGCGGTCGCCGGCGTGCTCGGGCTCAAGGCCGAACTCAGCCTCATTCCCTTCGCCGCCGCGCTGACCGGCCTGCAGTCGAACAAGTTCGACGTCTCGTACGGCGAGTTCTACGTGACCGCCGAGCGCCTGAAGGTCGCCGACTTCGTCACCAACTGGCAGGACTACAGTTCCTTCCTGGTCGTGAAATCCAAAGGTTATGCGCCGACGGCACTGGCCGATGTCTGCGGCCATATTGTCGGGGCAATGGCGGGCTCCGCCGAACTGGAGACACTGAAAGGCGCCGCTGCCAAATGCGCTGGCAACGCCGCCACGGTGAGCGCGTTCCCCTCCGTGAGCAATGCCATTCTCGCGCTGAACAGCGGCCGCGTCGACGGCGTGCTGATCAATCGCGGCGGCGCCCAGGAAGCGATCCACCTGGACGGCACGCTCTCCGCCTCCGGCGAGATCGGCGGCGGCCCGACGGCGACCGCCGTGGCCCGGACGGAGAACTCCGCGAAGCTGCTGGAGGCCATCAAGGCGGCCTATGATCACCTGATCCAGAGCGGCGAATACGCCAAGATCCTTGAGAAGAACGACACCGCCTACGGGGCGGCGAAGACCGCCGTCATCTACAAGGAAGGCTCGACGCCGCCGAAATACGGCTTCTGATCCGCACAAGGGCGCCCCCGCGCGATGACGCGGGGGCGCCCTGGCGGGGCGAGCAACCGCCCATGGCAGGGGTGGGTTGTTCCCCGCCACTACCGGTCGGCGGGAAATTCCCCCGTATCCTCAAGACTTAAGCCTTGACTTCCCATCGGTCGACCTTCAAGCTGTAGATGGTTATCGATTACATTCTACATGATAGCGGCTCGGCTGATGCGATCTTGGCACCGGTGCCGTCAGGGGGATGCGCGTGACACAAGGATCGGGATGGCCTGTCGGCCGCGATGTCGAGAAGATGGAAGTGGTGCCGCTGCGCTATTACGGGCGCTGGATCACCGCACTTGCGCTCGGGGTCGTGCTTGCCGGCCTTCTCGTTTCGATGATCACCAATCCGCGCTTCAAATGGGACATCGTCGCGCATTACCTGTTTGATGATTCCATCATTGCCGGCCTGATGATGACCATCTGGCTGACCGTCGCGGCCATGGGGATCGGCATCGTGCTGGGCACAGCCGTCGCGCTGATGCGCATCTCCGATAATCCGGTGCTGAGCAACATCGCCGGCGGCTATCTCTGGATCTTCCGCGGCACGCCGCTGCTCGTGCAGCTGATCTTCTGGTACAACCTCTCCGCGCTCTATCCGCAGATCACGATAGGGTTTCCCTTCGGACCCTCGCTCGGCTCTTTTGACGCCAACCGCTACATCACCGTCTATGTCGCGGCGCTGCTCGGCCTTGGCCTCAACGAGGGGGCCTACATGTCCGAGATCGTGCGCTCGGGGCTGAACGCGGTGGCCACCGGCCAGCGGGAGGCGGCGGAGGCCCTCGGCATGTCGCGCTTCCGCGTCATGGCGCGCATCATCCTGCCGCAGGCGATGCGCGTCATCATCCCCCCGACCGGCAACCAGCTGATCGGCATGCTGAAGACCACGTCGCTGGTCAGCGTCATCGCGCTTCAGGAACTGCTCTATTCGGCGCAGCTGATCTACACCGCGAATTTCCAGACCATTCCCCTGCTGATCGTGGCGTCGGCCTGGTACCTCGTGCTGACGACCTTGCTGTCGATCGGGCAATATTTTGTCGAGCGGCATTTCGGGCGCAGCGACCGCCGGGTCGCCGCCGCGCCCGACGTCGCCATCGAAAGCGGAAAGTGATCATCGCCATGCCCGCGCCCGCTGATTCACGAGATTCGCTGGAGTCCTTCGCCGTCGTCGCGCGCGGCGTGGAGAAATCCTTCGGCTCGCACAAGGTGCTCAAGGGGGTCGACCTCAGGGTCGAATACGGCAAGGTCGTCTGCATTCTCGGCCCCTCCGGTTCCGGCAAGAGCACGTTCCTGCGCTGCATGAACCACCTGGAGCGCATCGAGGCGGGCTTCCTGCGGGTCGGCGGCCAGCTGGTCGGCTATCGCCAGCATGCCGGAAAGCTCTACGAGATGCGGCACAGCGAAGTCGCCCGCCAGCGGGCGGACATCGGCATGGTGTTTCAGAGCTTCAATCTGTTTCCGCACATGACCGTGCTGCAGAACATCATCGAGGCCCCCATCGGTGTGCGCGGCATCCCGAAGCGGCAGGCGATCGAGGAGGCGATGACGCTGCTCGCCAAGGTGGGCCTGACAGCGAAGGCCGACGCCTATCCGCGCACCCTCTCCGGCGGCCAGCAGCAGCGCGTGGCCATCGCCCGGGCGCTGGCCATGCGGCCCAAGCTCATGCTGTTCGACGAGCCCACCAGCGCGCTCGATCCCGAACTCGTCGGCGAGGTGCTCGCCGTGATGAAAGGGCTGGCCGCCGAGGGAATGACGATGGTGGTGGTGACCCATGAAATGGGTTTCGCCCGCGATGTCGGCGACAGCGTCGTGTTCATGGATGGCGGCGTCGTCGTCGAGCAGGGCACGCCATCGGAATTCTTCAACAATCCCCGTACCGAACGCGCCCGGGCCTTCCTCGGCAAGGTCCTGTGAACCGCGCGCCTTTTCCATTGAAGTGAGATCGGAACGTCCATGTCGTCTCTTCCTCCCGGAACCCACACCCAGGCCTTCATCGACGGCGCCTTCGTCGCCGCGGAAAACGGGGCCCTGTTCGACGATCTTGATCCCGCCACCGGCCGGCTGCTCGTGCGGGTCGCCGCCTGCTCGCCGGCCGATGTCGACACGGCGGTGAAGGCCGCCCGCGCGGCTTTCCGGAGCGGTGTCTGGAGCCGCATGGAGCCGCGCGCGCGCAAGAAGATCCTGCTGCGCTTCGCCGACCTCGTCGAGGCGAACGGCAAGGAGATCGCCCTGCTCGACTCGATCGATGCCGGCAAGCCGATCTCGGATTGCGAGAACCTCGACCTTCCCGACGTCGTCAACAATATCCGCTGGTATGCCGAGGCGATCGACAAGGTGTTCGGCAAGATTTCACCGACCGGGGACGGCAATCTCGGCCTGGTGACACGCGAGCCGGTCGGCGTGGTCGGCATGGTGCTGCCGTGGAACTTCCCGGCCGGCACGCTGTCCTGGAAGATCTCCCCGGCGCTTGCCGCCGGCAACTCCATCGTGGTGAAACCGGCGGAGCTGGCGCCGCTCTCGACCCTGAAGATCGCCGAGCTGGCGCTCGAGGCGGGCATTCCCGCGGGCGTGTTCAATGTCGTGCCGGGGCTTGGCCATGTCGCCGGCAAGGCGCTCGGCCTGCATGCCGATGTCGACGTGATCTCCTTCACCGGCTCGACCGAGATCGGCCGCCAGTTCCTGCGCTATTCCGCCGACAGCAACCTGAAGAAGGTCGTGCTCGAATGCGGCGGCAAGAGCCCGCAGATCGTCATGGCCGATGTCGGCGGCGCTCTCGATGCCATCGCCGAGAATCTCGCCGGCGCGGCGTTCTGGAACATGGGGCAGAACTGCACCTGCGGCTCGCGCATCCTGGTCCAGTCCTCCATCAAGGACGCTTTCGTCGCGAAGCTGGTCGAGGCCGCGCGCGGCTGGGTGGTCGGCCCGCCGACCGACCCTGCAAGCAAGCTCGGCCCGCTCATCGAGGCGTCCGCGCTGGAGCGCGTCGTCGGCGCCATCGAGCAGGCGAAGGCGCAGGGCAGCCGGGTTGTCGCCGGCGGCAACCGCCTGTTCCCGGAAAGCGGAGGCTGGTTCGTCGAGCCCACGATCATCGATGACGTGGACCCGGCCAGTGCTCTGGCACGGGACGAGATCTTCGGCCCCGTCGTGGCCGTGCTCGGCTTCGAGAGCGAGGAGGAGGCCGTGCGCCTCGCCAATGATACCGCCTACGGCCTCGCCGCCACGGTCTTCTCCAACGACATCAATGTCGCGATGCGGATGGCGCGCAGCATCCAGGCGGGCACCGTCGCGGTCAATGGCTATGGCGAGGGCGACATCACGACGCCGTTCGGCGGCTACAAGACATCCGGCTTCGGCGGATACGACAAGGGCATCGAAGCATTTGACCAGTATACGCAACTCAAGACGATCTGGGTGACCCTTGCCTGAGCGCTGCACTTCCCGGTGGTCGCACCGCATGCGGCGGGGCCGGCCTGGCTGCCAGACCGGCCCGGCGCGTGATCGTCATGGGCAATGACGTCACGCTCTCGCTCGACGACGCCGGCGCGCTCTGCCGGCGCGTGCTGGCGGGCGTCGGCCTGAGCGCCGCCCATGCTGACGCGGTGGCCGAGGTGATCATGGCCGCCGAGCGCGACGAATGTCGCTCGCACGGGCTCTATCGCCTGCTCGGCTGCGTCCATACCGTACGTAGCGGCAAGGTGAACCTGGATGCCCGGCCGACGGTGACGAAAAGCGCGCCGGCGATCGTGACGGTGGATGCCGATTTCGGCTTCTCGTCCTTTGCGCTGAAGACCGGGCTGCCGCTGGCGATGCGGACGGCCCGCCGACTGGGCATCGCCGCGCTGGCCATCAACCGGTGTTTCCATTTCTCGGCCCTGTGGCCGGAAGTGGAAGAGTTGGCGGAACATGGCTTCGCGGCCATCGCCTTGACGCCCAGCCATAGCTGGGTTGCCCCGGCGGGCGGCAGCCGGCCGGTGTTCGGCACCAACCCCTTCGCCTTCGCCTGGCCGCGGCGGCAGCAACCGCCCTTCATTTTCGATTTCGCGACGAGCGCGACGGCGCGCGGCGATATCGAACTGATGCTGCGCGCCGGCCAGGCGCTGCCGCCGGGCGTGGCGATCGATGCGCAGGGAAACCCGACGACCGATCCGGCCGAAGCGCTGCGCGGTGCGATGCTCACATTCGGCGGCCACAAGGGCTCGGCGCTGGCCGCCATGGTGGAACTGCTCGCCGGTCCGCTCATCGGCGACATGCTGAGTCTGGAGTCGCTCGCCTTCGCAGAGGGCACCCAGACCGTGCCCTGCCATGGCGAATTGCTGGTCATCCTCGACCCCTCGCGTTTTCTGGGCGACCGGCTCGGCGAGAACCTCGATCGCGCGGAACGGCTGTTCGACGCCATCACCGAGCAAGGTGCGCGCCTGCCCTCCGAACGACGCTACAATGCCCGATCGCGCAGCATCGACAATGGTATAAAAATACCCCCTCCGCTCTATGAAGAGCTGATGAAGCTGGAAGCGGCGGCGGATGTCGCCGAGAATGTCTGAACGTGCATCTGCGTTCGTCCGCGGGGCGGGAGCGATCATGACTTCATCGACGTCGCCCGTGAAGGGAAGCCAACCATTCGGCAGCGTCCGATGCTGGGTCCTATCGACGGATGGCGGCCGATCTTGGCTACGATGACGACCGAGTGCCGCCACTAAGGGAGAGTTTACTATGACGGCCAACGTTTTTTCCGGCTGCATGCCGGCGCTGATGACCCCGTGCACGGGCGATCGGCTTCCTGATTTCGATGCCCTCGTCCGCCAGGGGCAGGACATGATCGCGCACGGCATGTCCGCGGTGATCTATTGCGGGTCCATGGGCGACTGGCCGCTGCTCACCGACGGGCAGCGCATGGAAGGCGTGGAGCGGCTGGTGCAGGCCGGGATCCCCGTCGTGGTCGGGACAGGCGCCATCAATACCGCCTCAGCCGTGGCGCTCGCCGCGCATGCGCAGCGTGTGGGCGCGCAGGGATTGATGGTGATTCCGCGCGTGCTGTCGCGCGGCTCGTCGCCGCTGGCCCAGCGCAACCACTTCAAGGCCATTCTCGACGCCGCGCCCGCTATTCCCGCCGTCATCTACAACAGCCCGTATTATGGCTTCCAGACGCGGGCCGAGCTGTTCTTCGCCCTGCGCGCGGAGCACGCCAACCTCGTCGGCTTCAAGGAATTCGGCGGCGTCGATTCGCTGAGCTATGCCGCCGAATTCATCACCAGCCAGGATGACGATGTCGCGCTGATGGTAGGCGTCGATACGGCCGTGGTGCACGGCATCGTCAATTGCGGCGCCACCGGAGCCATCACCGGCATCGGCAACGTGCTGCCGCGCGAGGTGCTGCACCTGTGCGCCCTGGCGCATGCCGCGGCGAAAGGCGACGCGCAGGCCCGCCTGCGGGCGCGGGAGCTTGAGCAGGCGCTGGCCGTCCTCTCCACCTTCGACGAGGGTCCCGACCTCGTGCTCTATTTCAAGTATCTGATGACGCTGAAGGGCAAGGCCGAATACGCCCTCCACTTCAACGCGACCGACGCGCTCTCGCCCAGCCAGCGCGGCTTTGCCGAGAGCCAGCTGAAGCTGTTCGACGCCTGGTACGCCGAGTGGAGCCAGCAGGGCGGGATTCAGGAATATCGCGCCGCCTGAGACGCGACGGCCTGTCGCAAGAGCCCCCACGCCTGTCCGGTAACGCCCGTTTACCGGACAGGCGTGTTTTTTTGGGTGCGCGCTTTCCGCACACCAACGGCGACCGGCTTTCCGGGATGCGCGCTGACAAAAAAACCCGCGGGCTCGGCGTGCGGCGCCCGCGGGTGGGTGTTCGGCGTGGCGAGAAGGGGCCGGGCCTGTCAGCCGGCCCGGAACCGGTCAGCGGGACGCGGCCGTCAGGAAGGAGGGATCCAGCAACTGCAGCGCGGCCTTGAGCGCGGCGGTCTGGTCCTCGCTATAGGGCTGGATGGGCGCGCGAACCTGGCCCACCGGCAGCCCGAGCAGTTCGCAGGCCGCCTTGATGCCGCTGTTGTAGGATGCGTTGCCGAGGATGCGCACGACCGGGTTGATCTGGCGCCAGATCGCCACGGCTGTCGCGTCGTCGCCGGCTTCCATCGCGGTCTGCGCCTTGATGAGGGCCGGCGCCATGAAGTTGGCCACGCCCATCACCATGCCCGGCGCCTTCATCATCAAGGCCGGCAGCATGAGGACATCCTCGCCGTTGAGGAAGCCGATCCGGTCGCTGTAGTCGGAGAGCAGCGTGTTCATCTGCGCGATATTCGCGGACGAATCCTTCACGAACGTCACCTGCGGGATTTCCGTCGCCAGCTTGACGAGGAAATCGACATCGAGGTGAAGACCGGTCGCCGGCGGGAAATTATAGGCGCAGATCGGCAGGCTGGTCGCGTCGGCGACGGCGGCGTAATAGGCGAAGGCCTCCCGATAGCCGATCGGCTCGTAATAGGGCGTCGCCAGCATGATCGCGGTGGCACCGACTTTCTCGGCATGGCGAGAAAAGGCGATCGCCTCGCGCGAGGAGGTCGCGCCGGTATGGGCGAGCACCGTGGCGCGCCCGGCGGTCTGCTCGACCACGATCTCCACCAGCCGCAACCGTTCCTGGTGCGACAGCACGGAAAACTCGCCCGTGCCGCCCGCCGGAACGAAGCCGTCAATGCCGTCGGCGATGTTCCAGTCGATGAGATTGCGCAGCGCCGCCTCGTCGATCTGCTCGCCATCGGGCGTGAACGGAGTGACGATTGCCGAAAGTACACCCTTCAGGGCCATTCTCTTCTCCTGTGATATCGATTCAAAGCGGGGCAAAACCATCGGCGAGGTCGTCCGCACTGTCGGCGGCGATGGTCAGAAAACCATTGATATGGGCGCTGCCGGTAAGCAGCGGCGTGACGTAGAGGCGCCCCTCCTCGCGGCGCACCGTGGCGGCCGCGACCGTGAAGGTCGAGCCGATGATGCTCTGCGTGGTGAGCACCTCATCGGCCCCGATGAGCCCGTCCGTGACGAATTTGGCGAACAGCGCGCTCGACCCGGTGCCGCAGGGGGACCGATCGATGACGCCGGGCGGGGCGACCACCACGATCTGAGCCTGCCGTGCGGCGTGCGGATCGCGGCGATAGAAAAGCACCTGATAGACGTCGAGGATCGCGTCGGTCAGCGGGTCGAGCACCACTTCGCGTGTGTAGGCGGCCTTGAGCTGGCGCGCGAAACGCACGATTTCCGTCGCGTTGTCGCGCTCCAGCGAGAAGCCGATGCGGTCGGCATCGACGCTGATATAGTAATCGCCGCCATAGAGCAGTTCGACCGGCACCGTCCTGCCTTCGACATGGCACGGGCCCGCCGATACGACGAAGGATTCCACATTGGTCAGCGTGATGGCGGACAGGCGCCCGGCCTCCATACGCGCCGTCGCGCCCACCGGTCCGGCCGGGGTGCGGATGAGAAAGCTCACATCGCCCGCTTCCGGCGGCCGCAGGTCCGGCAGCAGGCCGAGTTCGACGATCACCGAGGCGAAGCCGATCATGCAATGGCCGCACATGGGCGGGTAGGATCCCGGCTCCAGGATGACCGCGCCGATGTCGCAGTCGTCCTCGCGTGTCGCTATCGGCAAAACCGCGCAGGTCAGCCCGCCCCCGCGCGGCTCGTGCACCAGCCGGCGGCGCCAGTGGTCCGCATGCTCGCGCAGCCAGGTCCGCGCCGCGTCGACGCCCATCGGCGCGGGCAGGTCGATGCCGGACAGCACGATGCGGGTCGGATTGCCGGCGGTGTGCGAATCCACCGCCACCAGCACCTGCCGGTCGGCACGCTGGAGCCATGCGCGGGCGCTGGCGGGAAGGTCGAAGGGGGAGCTCATGGACGCGTCACCTCGAACAGCGCCGGCCCCAGCGCGCCGGTGTCGACGTGGATGCCGAGGCCCGGGCCAGTCGGCGCGCGGCCGCGCCCTCGCTCCGAACGCGGCGCATAGCCAGCTATGTGTTCTTTCGTCCAGTCATTGAAGAACGAGGCGTGCAGCAGCGCTTCCGGCTGGGTACTGGCGGCGACATGGGCGACGGCGGCGGTGGTGACGTCGCCACCCCACACATCCTCGATGCACATCGTCATGCCGAGATCCTGCGCCTGTGCTCGCATGCGCGCCGCGCCAGTGATTCCGCCGAGCCGCGCGAGCTTGATGTTCACCGAGCCCGCGCCGGCCTCGTATTTGGCGCGAAAGAGTTCCGCGCTGTTGGTGACGGATTCGTCCATCACCAGCGGCAGGGTGCTCATCCGCTGCACGATGGCGCAATCGGCGGTGTCGCGGCAGGGCTGCTCGACATAGATGTTGAGGCCGGCAAGTTCGCGCACAGCGATGATACCCGCCTGCGGGTTCCAGCCTCCGTTGGAGTCGGCGATGATGACGGCATCCTCGGGGCAGGCCGCGACGACCGCTCGGGTGCGCCGGGCATCGTCATAGGGATCGTTTCCGACCTTCACCTGAAAGCGGCTGATGCCCGCCGCACCCCGCATACGGACGAAATCGGCCATCTGCTCCGGAGATGCCAGCGGCACCGCCTCATAGAGCGGAAAACTGTCCTGCGTGACGCCGCCGAGCAGGGTGGCGATGGGCAGGCCGGCGACTTTGCCCAGAATGTCCCAGCAGGCGATGTCGAGGGCGCTCTTCGCGCTGTTCTGGCCGAGGAGCACCGCGTCCATCACCGCGTGAAGCTGCGAGAGGTTGGTCGGATCGAGCCCGATGAGATGAGGGGCGAGAACCCGCACCGCGGCTTGGGTGCCCTCGGCGAAGGCGGGAAGATAGGTGCCGCCGAGCGTGCTGCTCTCACCCCAGCCTTCGAGGCCGCTATCGGTGTGGATGCGGACCAGCGTCGATGCCTGGCTCTGGGCCGCGCGGCCTTTCGACATGACGTACTCACCGTGAGCGTAAGTGAGCGCATAGCCGAACGCATCGATTGCGCTGATTTTCATCGTGTTTTCCCCGACAGGCAGCCAGAAACGGATAGTTCAGGATTACCTGTTATATATTACACGTGACATATCGACGTCAATCGGTTCGGCAACGGCTGGGCCGACACAAAGGGGTCATGGACGCGTTACCTCGGCCGCCCTCCCCGCTGTGGGCCGGATGCGCCGGGAGTCCGCTCGTCCCCGGCGCCTCCGTCATATCGATCGCCGTCTCGAGCGGCTGGATCGGGATCTCGGCATCTCCACCGAGGCTCTCACCACCTTGATTCGCTCCCGGCTTGCCACCACCCTCGCGCTGACCGAACCGGCCGGCCAGGCCGCGCGGGCCAGGGTATCTCGCTCCAACTGGCTCCGATCACTTCCTTCGGCCGCGCAGCAAGCGCATCGCTGACATCGGCGGCAGGGTCGCGCTTGCACCATCCATTCGCGACGCCGTAGCGGAACAAGGCGCCGACGGATTGCCGAATGCGCTTGGTTACGTCGAGCGCGTCACGGGCCTCGACCGTCTTCAGCATCGCCAGTCGGAGGCCTCGATCTGTCCGATGTACATCGAGCCAATCTCGGGGAACCGGTCATTCTCGAATCGCGAGGCTACGCGGGCGAAATGCGCCGGCTCCCATGCCGCCTTCTGTCCCTCAAACCACTCGCGGGCTGGTGTTTCAAAGGAGTGGCCGAATGAGCCCGCGTGCTTGTTTGCGCCAGGGTCGAAGCCCTCGCGAAGCACCTGTTTTGCCTTGTCGCGCATCGCCCGCGCGGTGGCCAGACGGATTGCGGGATAGACGCCGAATGAAAGCGTCCTCTCTTTGCCGTCGAATCGGCAGGCGAGGTGCCAGAGTTTTGATCCGTTTGGCTCGACGGTCAGGCGCGATCCATCCGATCCGAGAGCCTGCGAGCTTTCTCAAAGGGCTGCGCGTTTCGGCATGCGATGTCGGTGAGGGGGATGCTTGTCGATCCTGTCGGAAACGCCTCGAACCACCGTTTCCCACTTTGTTGCCCGCAAGGGGCTGGGACTGGGGGGAGCGTTCTTAGGACGACAAAATAGGATTGAGTTTGATTATATTCGACTTTCTCTCTCGGCCGAGACGCTTTGGGGCGACCGAGAGAGGGTGTTGGTAGCGGGAGAGGGACTTGAACCCCCGACCCCAGGATTATGATTCCCGTGCTCTAACCAGCTGAGCTACCCCGCCACGGCAAGCCGGCGCGGCGGCCGGTTCGCAGAGTGGCGCGATATAAGGAACCGGGCCGGACGGTGTCAAGGCGCCAGATGCCGATCCGTCGCGCTTTCCCCTGGCGACCTTGCCGGCGGGGCCTTCCTCGCGGTGTGCCGGCGCACTGTCGCCCTCACCAATGCGGCGACGGCGGCGTGCCGCCGAGCACTTCCGCGATGCGCCGGCGCGTCGGGCCGGTGGTGTCTTCGGGCAGGGCGTGCGGGGCGAAGAAGCCGATCTCGCGGATCTCGCGATTCGGCACGTCGGGGCGCCCTTGCGCGAAATGCTCGACCACGAAGACCGCCACATGGTCGCGGCGGGCGAGGTTGAGGTTGAGCAGCAGGCCGTGCAGGCGCGGCGGCCCGATCAGCGTCACCGCCACCTCCTCGGAGAGTTCGCGGACGAGGGCGTGCTCGGCGGTCTCGCCCACCTCGACACCGCCGCCCGGCAGGTGCCAGCCGGGCACATAGGTGTGGCGAACCAGCAGAATCTCGCCGGCCGGATGGATCACCACGCCCTTCACTCCCAGCGTCATCCCGCGGGAGAGCCGGCTCCACCCGTGCATGAGGCGGGTGATGAGGCGCGTGCCGATGTGCTTTTGTACGGCCACGTGCGCCGACGCCGATTCCATCGATGCGGCGTGGCTGGTAGGGAGTTGTCCGTGTTTGTCCTCGCCCATCTCACCGACGCCCATCTGGGACCGCTGCCGCGCGCGCGCTTCGCCGAGCTCGCCGGCAAGCGGGCGCTGGGCGTGCTGAACTGGCGACGCGGCCGGCAGCGCCGTTTCAACATCGCCACCATCGACCTGCTGGTGGCCGACATCAAGGCGATGGCGCCCGACCACATCGCGGTTACCGGCGATCTCGTCAATGTCGGCCTCGCCGCCGAATATGTCACCGCGCTCAACTTCCTGCGCACGCTGGGCGAGGGTCGCGACGTGACCGTGGTGCCGGGCAATCACGACGCCTATATCCGCTCCACCGCCCACCACGCGCTGCTGAACTGGGGCGACTACATGCGCGGCGACGGGGCGAATGCCGACGTCACGGCGGAGAGCGCCTTTCCCTTCGTCCGCCGGCGCAACGGCGTGGCGCTGGTCGGCGTGTCGACCGCGGTGCCGACCCATCCCTTCATGGCCACCGGCCGTGTGGGGGAAGCCCAGCGCGAGCGGCTCGGCCATGTGCTGGACGGGCTGGCGGCGGAAGGGCTGTTTCGCGTGGTGCTGATCCATCACCCGCCCTGCGGCCAGCGCGCCGGCCACAAGCGGCTGATCGACGCCGAGGCGGTGCGCGACCTGCTCGCCCGGCACGGGGCCGAACTCGTCATCTGCGGTCATGATCATGTGCAGATGGTGGAGATGCTGCCGGGCCCGAATGGCGGGCTGATCCCGGTGGTGGAGGCGCCCTCCTTCGCCGCCGGGCCGGAAGATCGCCACTGGCCGGGCGGCTATCATCTCTACCGGATCGAGCGGGTGGAGGATGCGCGCTTTCCCTGGCGCTGCACGCTGGAGGCGCGCGGCTTCGGCAGCGGCGACACGGCGGTCGAGACGCGTACGGTGCGCGTGCTCAGCACCGCCCTCAGCGGAGGCTGACCTCGACGCCGAGCAGCGCCGCCGCGCCGATGGCGCCGAGCGCGCCGGCGGCGAGGCCAAGGATGAACATCGCGAGTCGGCCGGGCGCGGGGGCCGGGGCGGCAGGCGTCGGCGTGGGGTGATGGGGAGCGGGATGCGGCTCGCCCGTGGTCTCGGCCGGGTAGAAGGCGGCCACCATGGCCTGCTCGCGGGCGATGAGGCGGCGGGCGACATAGCGGGTGACGGCGTCGATGACATCGTGCGGATTGGCGCTCTCCACCAGCACCCGCCGCCCGGCGCGGCTGTCCTGCAGGAAGCGGTAGGTGCGGCGGTCGCGCGCGAGGCAGACATGCGCCACCATGTCGATGAACAGGCGCGGCGTCTCGCCGGGCATCAGGCCACGGTCGAACAGGTCGGCATGTTCCAGCGGCACGTCGGCGAAGATCGGGTCGAGCATCTCGTTGAGCATGGAGAGGCGCGCGAGGCTGGCATCGCGCAGCTCCACGATCACGCCCGAGCGTTCGGCGGCTTCGATGCGGGCAGCGCGGATCGCCTCGCGCAGCGAGGGCGCCGGCGTCTCGCCGCGAAGGCGGTCGTTCTCGTCCATCCCCCGCTCCTGTGGGCGTGTCGCGTCCCGAGCACGTCGATCCGGCTCCAGGCGATTGATGGAGACCGCGTGACCCGATCGGATTGCGCTGCCATCCGATCGGCGCGGGCTCCCGTGGTGTCACCATCGTGCGCCGGTTCGCGCATTCAGCCTAGCGGGAGCCGGTTAATGCGCCGTTGGTGGGCCTATTGCCGAATCCTCTGGTACGCCCCTTGGCGCGTCCCTTGGCGCGCTCGCGGCCTCGCTGTCGCTGGACGTGTCGGCTCAGGCGATTATGAAGCGCGGCGGGAGCGTCGAACCGGGGCGTACGAGGGCCGGAGCGAGTGAGGGTTGATGTCCGACGCGGTCGTGACCAGACAATTCGATGTGCCGCCCGGCGTGGTGGCGGTGGAGGATTACGAGCCGATCGCCCGCGAGCGGCTTTCGCCCGAGGCCTATGCCTATTATAGCGGCGGCGCGGCGGACGAGATCACTATTCGCTGGAACCGCGCGGCGTTCGAGCGGCTGAAGCTGCGCCCGCGCGTGCTGGCTGATTTCTCGCGCGGCGGCGGCACCGGGCTCGACCTGTTTGGGCAGCACTTCGAGCACCCCATCCTCATGGCGCCCACCGCCCATCACGGGCTCGCCCTGCCCGAGGCCGAGATCGCCAGTGTCATCGGTGCCGGCGGCGCTCGGGCCGGCATGGTGGTGAGCACGGAGGCGGATGTGACGCTGGAGGAGATTGCCGGGGTCGCCCGGCGTTCGGCCGCGCCGCTCTGGTTCCAGCTCTACATCCAGCACGATCGCGGCTTCACCGCCGATCTGCTGCGCCGGGCCGAGGCGGCGGGCTATGGCGCGCTGGTGGTGACGGTGGACGCCCCGATCCACGCGCTGCGCAATCGCGAGCAGCGCGCCGGCTACCGTGCGCCCAAGCTCTCGCAGCACGCGAATCTGCGCGGTTTGCACACGCGCCATGTCGCCGAGGCGGCGCTGGGCGAGAGCCTGATGTTCCGCGGGTTCCTCGATGTCGCGGTGCGTTGGGAGGATATTGCCTGGCTGCGCGGGCTCACGCGAATGCCGATCCTCCTCAAGGGCATACTCACGGCGGAGGATGCCGAGCTGGCGCTGCGGCACGGGGCGGATGGGCTCATCGTTTCCAACCATGGCGGGCGGGTGCTGGATACCGTCCCGGCGAGCATCGAGGCGCTGCCGGGCGTGGTGCGGCAGGTGGCCGGCCGGGTGCCGGTGCTGATGGATGGCGGGGTGCGGCGCGGCACGGATGTGCTCAAGGCGCTGGCGCTGGGCGCGGCGGCCGTGCTGGTGGGGCGGCCGTGCCTCTACGGTCTCGCGGTGGCAGGGCCGGCCGGCGTCGCCCATGTGCTGCACCTGCTGCGTTGCGAACTGGAAATCGCCATGGTGCTGACCGGCTGCGCCAGGCTGGCGGATATAGGGCCCGGGGTGATCTGGCGCGACGAGGCATGACGGCGCTTCACGCCCGACGGCGGGCGGCGTGAACGCGCGAGGCCGCCGCAAACCTGTTCGCGGCGGCCTCGGTTGCGAACGGATCGGGTGGTGCTAGCGGTCGCCTTCCCGGCGCACGCCATCGCGGGTGCGCTCATTGGCGCCCTGAACGGTTTCGTCGTGCTGGCCGCCCTGCTGGCCATGCACCGCGCCGGTCTGGCTATGCTGCGGATCGGCCGCGCGGCGCTGCGCCTCGACGCTCTCGCCCCTGCGATCCGTTCCGCGCGTGCGCTCATTGCCGGAATGAACCGTCTCGCCGTGGTGTTCGTCGTGCTGCTTCTGATTGTCTGCCATGTCGAAAGTCCTTCTCCGCTGGTTTCCCTGGCAGGACAACGGATCAGCCCCGGCTCCGTTCCGCGGTAAAATCCGCCGCATCGGCAGGGTCATCGCACGGATCACAGGCGCGCGAGGGGCGCTGATCCGAGACCCTTTTCTGGACCGCCGGAAGCGGGAGTGATCCACCTCGCACAAGAGCCGAGCGGATTCGTCGAATCCCGTCCCGGCGCGGGACATCCAGCAGCCTCCCCGATCCGCTTTTATGTGCACTATTGCGCATTCCACAGTGGTGGTCAGGTGCTATGCTGACTTCAGATTGCTGGTGTGCCTTTGAGGCCCAGCTCTGAGCCGGAGCAGCTTCCCCGGTGGCGCCGGCCCCTTGTCTGGCGGAACGGAGGCTTGATGATGAACAGCAATGTGGAACATCGTGCGCGTGCCCTCTGCGCGATCGACGCCCAGATGGCGGCCGTCCCGTCGGATGAGATACCAGCCCTTGTGGAGCGGCTCTGGCCGGTCGCCGCACTTGAGATGAGCGGCGGCGCGGTTGAATCCGACACGCCCCAGCCCGCCGATCTCGCCGAACGGATGAGCGAATACCAGCGGCTGAAGCGCTGACGCTCCGCGGCGCCCGGTTGCGGGCCAGCCTTCGCCTCGTCGGTAGGCTGGCCCTTCGTTGCAAGCGTGGGCGGGAGGCGTCTGCAACCGCCCGCCCCGGCTCTCAACCCGCGGGCAGATAAAGCTGCCCGGCCTCGCGGTATTTCGCCGCCATCGCCGCCATGCCCTCCTTCTGCGCTTCCGCCCTTATGTCGTGGGAGATGCGCATGGAGCAGAATTTCGGACCGCACATCGAGCAGAAATGCGCGACCTTGTGCGCCTCCTTCGGCAGCGTCTCGTCGTGGAAGGCGCGCGCCGTCTCCGGGTCCAGCGACAGGTTGAACTGGTCCTCCCAGCGGAACTCGAAGCGCGCGCGCGACAGCGCGTCGTCGCGCAGCCGCGCCGCCGGATGGCCCTTGGCGAGGTCGGCGGCATGGGCGGCGATGCGGTAGGTGATGACGCCGGTCTTCACATCATTGCGATCGGGCAGGCCGAGATGCTCCTTGGGCGTGACGTAGCAGAGCATCGCCGTGCCGAACCAGCCGATCATCGCCGCCCCGATGCCGGAGGTGATGTGGTCATAGCCCGGCGCGATGTCGGTGGTCAGCGGCCCGAGCGTGTAGAACGGCGCTTCGCCGCAGATGGCCAGCTGCTTGTCCATGTTGGCCTTGATCTTGTGCATTGGCACATGGCCGGGGCCCTCGATCATCACCTGGCAGTCCTTCGCCCAGGCGATCTTCGTGAGCTCGCCCAGCGTTTCCAGCTCGGCGAACTGCGCGGCGTCATTGGCATCGGCGATGGAGCCGGGGCGCAGCCCGTCGCCCAGCGAGAACGAGACGTCATAGGCACGGCAGATGTCGCAGATCTCCGCGAAATGCTCGTAGAGGAAGCTCTCGCGGTGATGGGCGAGGCACCATTTTGCCAGGATCGAGCCGCCACGCGAGACGATGCCGGTCACCCGGTCGACGGTGAGCGGGATATAGGCGAGCCGCACCCCGGCATGGATGGTGAAATAGTCCACCCCCTGCTCGGCCTGCTCGACCAGCGTGTCGCGAAACACCTCCCAGGTGAGGTCCTCGGCGATGCCACCGACCTTCTCCAGCGCCTGGTAAAGCGGCACGGTGCCGATCGGCACCGGGGAATTGCGCAGGATCCAGTCGCGGATGTTGTGGATGTTGCGGCCCGTCGAGAGGTCCATCACCGTGTCGGCGCCCCAGCGGATCGCCCACACCATCTTTTCCACCTCTTCCGCCATGGAGGAGGTGACGGCGGAATTGCCGATATTGGCGTTGATCTTGACGAGGAAGTTGCGGCCGATCGCCATCGGCTCGGCTTCCGGATGGTTGATATTGGCGGGAATGATCGCCCGCCCGCGCGCCACCTCCTCGCGCACGAATTCCGGCGTGACGAAATCGGGAATCGCCGCGCCGAAACTCTCGCCATCGCGCTCGCGCGCGCCCTGCATCTGCTGGCGCCCGAGATTCTCGCGGATGGCGACGAACTCCATTTCCGGCGTGATGATCCCGGCGCGGGCATAGGCCAGCTGCGTCACCGCCCGCCCACCGGTCGCCCGCAAGGGCCGGTGCCGCACCGGGAAGGCCGGGGTCAGTCGCTCGGCCGAGACGAAGCCGTTATCCGCCGGCTTCACCTCGCGCCCCTCCTGGGCGGCGACATCGCCGCGCGCCGCGATCCAGGGCGCGCGCAGACGCGGCAGGCCCTGCTCCAGCACGATGCGGGCGGATGGATCGGTATAGGGGCCGGAGGCGTCATACACCGTCACCGGCGGCTCCCCGGCGCTCGCATGCACCGCGATCTCGCGCATCGGCACGCGGATGTCGGGGTGCAGCGTGCCGGGCTTGAACACCTTGGTGGAAGCCGGCAGCGGCCCGGTGGTGACGGTCGGGATCGACGC
Source organism: Ancylobacter tetraedralis (assembly GCF_014195655.1). Lineage (GTDB taxonomy): Bacteria > Pseudomonadota > Alphaproteobacteria > Rhizobiales > Xanthobacteraceae > Ancylobacter > Ancylobacter tetraedralis. The sequence goes on along the minus strand of NZ_JACICD010000004.1, from coordinate 190,579 downwards.
GACCGTCGTCTCGGGTGTCGTGGTCTCAAGGGTCGTCATGGGTCGAGGCTCCTCGCGAAACGCATGGAGACCCAGCTCTGACGGGAAGATGTTGGGAGGAGTCCCCGCGCATGGGGAAAACCGGTCGCGCTCACGCACGACGCACCCGCACCGTCCCTACGCCAGTATGAACTGGATCAGGTTCAACGGGTCACTGCGCCGCGACGCCCCCCGAGGGAGCGCACCTGGCAGTATCTCAGCCCCGTGTCGGGACCCCCCTGGTGAATGCACGAAGCCTGCGCACCGGCGCGCGCCTTGTCAAGCCGGCGTCGGGCCCGCCGAGGCTATGGCGGCCCCACTGCGCGCCATGGGGAAAGCGCGCGCCGCCGTGCCATCCCGGTTTCTATCCGTCCAAAACCGGCGTAGGAAAACCGCAGAAAGCATGTTTCCAGGGTTCAGAAGAGGCCGAAATGTCGATCGAAAAAGTGGCGTTGATCACCGCGGGCGGCAGCGGCATGGGCGCGGCGGCGGCGCGCCGGCTCGCGGCGGACGGCTTCAAGGTCGCCATCCTCTCCTCCTCCGGCAAGGGCGAGGCGCTGGCCGAGGAACTCGGCGGCCATGGCGTGACCGGCTCCAACCAGTCCAACGAGGATCTCAAGCGTCTGGTCGATGGCACGCTCGCGCGCTGGGGCCGCATCGACGTGCTGGTGAACAGCGCCGGCCACGGCCCGCGCGCCCAGATCATCGAGATCACCGACGAAGACTGGCACAAGGGCCTCGACACCTATCTGATGAACGTCATCCGCGCGACCCGGCTGGTCGCGCCGGTCATGCAGGGCCAGAAGTCGGGCACGATCATCAATATCTCGACCGCCTGGGCCTTCGAGCCGAGCGCCATGTTCCCCACCTCCGCCGTGTTCCGCGCCGGGCTGGCCGCCTATGCCAAGGTCTTCGCCGACACCTATGCACCCGACAACGTGCGGATGAACAATGTTCTCCCAGGCTGGATCGACAGCCTGCCCGCAACCGAGGAGCGCCGCTCCAGCGTGCCGCTGCAGCGCTATGGGACGAGCGAGGAAATCGCCGCCACCATCGCTTTCCTCGCATCGGACGGGGCCGGCTACATTACCGGCCAGAACCTCCGCGTCGACGGCGGACTTACCCGCTCGGTGTAAGCGCTCATCGGACGCCGGCGCGGCCTATCCACATGCGAGGACGGCCCTTTTACCGCTTCGCATGGAAAAAACCGGCCGCGCCTATGCAAGGGATCGCATTGCGCTCAAGCTGTGACGATCAAGCCGCGGCGCGGCGGCGGTTCCGACCTGACGCGCCGCGGGACAGGTAACGGACCGATGCCGCGTATCGCATCGGCCGCACATAAGGACATTCCCATGCCGAACGCCGCAACGCTTATCGAGCTCGATGAACGCATCGCCATCCTGCGCGCCAACCTCTCGGAACTCACCGAGCAGGCTGCCGCCTATTCCGGTGCCGCCGACGAGGACCGCGCCGCCGAGCGCATCTCCGAGCAGCAGGCGCAGCTCGACGAACTGCTGAAGCAGCGCGAGCAGCTGGCGCGCTGATCCCGCGCCTCCTCCGGGCGGCTGCCACGCGCTGCGGAGCGACCACGAACGCCATCTACACGCCGCGGATCCCGCATGTCGCCGCGTGGCAGGCGGGAGGCCGGGCTCCACGCCTTGATGTTCACCGCGATCGCCGCATTATCTGTGAAGTCATTTCACAGCCAAGGGCGGCAGATGGATAATCGCGTAGGCGAGATGCAGGTCTTCCTGCGGGTGGTCGAGGTTGGCAATTTTTCCGAGGCCGCCCGCCTTCTGATGATGACGCCGTCCACGGTAAGCAAGCTCATCGGGCGCATCGAGACCCGGCTCGGCGTGCGCCTGCTGGAGCGCTCCACACGCCGCCTGTCGCTCACCACGGAGGGACAGATCTATTACGAGAAAAGCCTCGCCCTGATCGGCGAGCTGGATGAGCTGGAGAAGGGCCTGTCGCGCGGCGCGGCCACGGCCGGCGGCACGATACGGGTGAACGTCTCGGTGGCCTTCGGGGTTTTGGGTCTGGAGCCGCTGCTGCCGGCCTTCTGGGAGGCTCATCCCAACATCGTGGTGGACGTCTCGCTCTCGGACGAGATCATCGACCTCTATCTCGACCGCACCGACATTGCCTTCCGCGTCGGCCCGCTGCAGGATTCCACCATGATCGCGCGCCGGATCGGCGCCCCCCGACGCAAGATCGTCGCGTCTCCCGATTATCTGCGTCGCCATGGCGAGCCGAGGACGATCGACGAACTCGCCCACCATAATTGCCTCGGCTTCAATTTCCGTCGCAGCACGCCGGTCTGGCCGTTGAAAGAGCGCGGGCGCATCGTCGACCGCGCCGTCAGCGGCTCGCTTCTGGCCAATAATGGCGAGACCGTCCGGCGCATGGCAGTCGCCGGCGTCGGGCTGGCGCGACTCGGCGACTATCACGCGCGTCCCGATATCACCGCCGGCCGTCTGGTCGAGGTGCTGTCCGAGGCGATGGTGGGCGATGACGAACCGATCCACGCGCTCTATCTCGGCGGACCGCGCCTGCCACACCGCGTGCGGACCTTCCTCGATTTCATCTGCCCGCGGATGCAGGCCTTTCTGGAGGGCGAAGCGGCAGGCGCGTGAACCGCCGGCCGGGATATCGGCTTGAGGTTCCGCGCCGGCGGATGCGTTTCCCGGCCGATCCCGATGAGTGACTTCAAGGCTCAAGACACGCTCGTCCGCCGAGGAAACATTCGGAAACATCGCGCCCTTTCCCGACGGCTCCCGACGAGTGACTTCAAGGTTCAAGACACGCTCGTCCACTGTGGAAACACTCGGAAACATCTCGTATGCAAATTAGCCAAATCTGAAAACTTCCATTCTGCAGGCAATAGCCTCACCGGGCCGGTTTACTCATTGAATTGCCCATATCGCCAGTATAGTCCCATCCCGCCTACGGTACGGCGGCGCCCGGTTGGGAGGAGTGCGGGTCAATGCAGATCAAATGGCCGTTCGCCGGAAGGACGGCTCGCCAGCCCGACGTGCTGTTCGTCGATGACGCGGTTCCCGATGTGCGGGCGGGGGCGGGTCAGCCGCGGGCGGCGCTGATCGTCGCCATGCTCGCCCGCTCCGGCGCGCGCGTGCGGGTGCTGGCTGCCTCGGAGGCCAACGCGAACGGAGGCTCCTCGCCCGAGGGGAGCCATGCCGATTCCACCAGCCTCGAAAGGTCATTTCACGAACAGGCCCACCAGGCCGACATGGTGATCATTTCGCGCCCCCACAATATGGCGCGGTTCCTGCCGCTCTGGAATGGGCGCCGGCGCCCGCGGGCGCGGCTGGTCTATGATGCGGAGGCCCTGTTCTCCAGCCGCGAGCGCGTCCGGCGCAAGGTGCTCGGCCTTGCCGACGGCCCCGATCTCGACGAGGAGATGAACCGGGAACTCGCGCTGGTGCGCCATGCCGATGTCGTGCTGGCGGTGAACCGGCAGGAGGCGGCGATCTTCCGCAATGCCGGCCACAAGGACGTGCGCGTGCTCGGCTATGCCTCGACCTACCGGGCGACGCCATCGAGCTTCCACGCGCGCAGCGGCTTCCTCTTCGTCGGCCCCATCTACGATCCCTCAACCCCCAACGGGGACAGCATCCGCTTCTTCAGCGAGCACGTATGGCCCTCGGTGCGTCGCGCCCTTCCCGAGGCGGGGTTGACGCTGGCAGGGCGCGCCCATGCCGACATTCCCGCCAATGACGATGGGGTGGTGAAGCTCGGCGCGCTCGATGACCTCTCCAGCGTCTACCGGGAGGCACGGGTCTTCGTGGCACCCACACGCTTCGCCGCCGGCATTCCGCTGAAGGTGCTCGACGCCGCCTCGGCCGGCGTGCCGATCGTCATGACCTCGCTGCTCGCCGAACAACTCGGCTGGCGTGATGGCGTGGAGGCACTGGTGGCGGATGCTCCGGTGGATATGGCGCAGGCCTGCATCCGCCTCCATGGCAGCGAGCCCTTGTGGACCTCCATCCGCGCGAAGGCGCTGCAGCGGGTTGAAGCAAGCCACAGCGCGGATGGAATAGGTCAGGCGGTGCATGATCTGCTGCGGACGATCTGACCGCAGCAGGCAGGGCCCGGCGAACCGGGCCCGTTCCGCGCCCCGCTCAGGAAGCGTCAGCCATAGGGCGAGACGCACTGCCGGCGCGGCCCGTTATTGGGCTGGAAGCTGTTATCCGAGGCGCGATAGGAGCGATACTGGCTCGCGCACCACTGGTAATGGGCATTGCCGGCGGGCGCGACCTGACGCGGCTGGGCGGCGATGGCACCGCCGATCAGCGCGCCCGCGGCGAAGGCTCCGGCGGGGAACCACCAGCCATTATACTGGCGATAGCCGGGCCGGGCATAATTGTAGCCGCGATGGCCGTTATAATAATAGTTGCCCCTATTGTTGTAGAAGCCCTGCCGGTAACCCTGCCTCTGGCCCTGGCGATACCCCTGCCGATAGGCCGGGCGGGACTGATAGCCGGGGCGATACTGAACGCTCTCGACCATCGACGCGGGAACCGCGATTGCACTCGCGCTCACGGGGGCCGACAGCGCGGGAAACGCGCTTGTGGCCATCAAGGCGGCCGCCGCCGTCATCACCATGACCGTCTTCTTCATCGGGCTCTTCGTCATCGGTACATCCTCCAAGATACAGTCCAAACCGACCCCACCGGCGGTGGGAGCCGGCGGCAAGCGCGTGGGTCGGGCAGGCAGCCCCTCCTGGACGGCATCGATCGTCCGACAGGTGAAATGCCGGATGATCCATCCTTCCGGGAGGTGCGCAGGTCGCAGGTTGCCGTCCGGATGGACGGTCTGAACCCAGGGGAAACGCCGAAGGGCGCCCGACGTTCCCGCCGGGCGCCCTCACGATTTCGTTGGGGAAGAAGACCGGGGGAGGAGAACCGGTCAGTCGGTGCCGGGATCGGCCTTGAAGCCCGCGGCCTCGATGCCGGCCATGGCCGCCGCCTCGTCATTGTCCGAGGTATCGCCGGAAATGCCGACCGCGCCGATGACCTCGCCGGCATTGTCGCGGATCAGCACGCCGCCGGGCACCGGCACCAGCGCGCCATCCACCACATGGCTGACCGCCGCCACGAAGAACGCCTGTTCCTTCGCCCGCTTGTAGATGGAGCGGGAGCCCATGCCGAGCGAGAGCCCGCCATAGGCCTTGCCATGGGCGACCTCAAAACGCTTGAGGCTGGTGCCGTCCTCGGCGGCGGCAGCTTTCACCGCCCCGCGCGCATCCAGCACCACCACCGCCATCGGCTTGAAGCTGCCCTTGCGGCTGTGGTCGAGCGCGGTGGTGAGAATGGTCTGCGCGGCTTTCAGGCTGAGCGTCATGGGCGTTCACTCTCGCTGGCGGCCGGGCCGTTCGAGGCTAAGCCCGTGCCGCGGATCAAGTCGATGATCTCTCCGATAAGCGTCTCGAACAACAGGATCAAGGCCGGCGTGGCAATGGCGTCGCGTCCGCCTGTGCGGCGTGACGCGGCGACCCGGAACGGGCTCGGACAATGACTCCGGCATGATTCCGGAGAGGTTTCCGGAGAGGTTTCCGGCACCTTGCCAATATTGCGCGACGGGGCCGTCTAGGGGCGAATTCTGTCGCAGGCGCCCGGCAGGGGGGCGACCCGTCCGCAGGAGTCACCGCATGGCGTTGTCGGGTATGGCCATCCTTCCCCCTCGCGGCTTGCCGGACGAGTGGGCGGCGCAACTGCGCGACGCGCCCACGCGCGGCGACCTCAAGGCCGGCGACACGATCTCCGAACGAGCGCTGCGCCCGGTTCGGCATCTCCCGCACGCCGCTGCGCGAGCCGCTGAAGGTGCTGGCCATGAAGGCGGGTCATCCACTCGCTCAATCGCGGCGCCGGGGTACAGTCCCTTCATGACCAGATGCTGGCCTGTCTACGGGCGCGAGGCGGTGGATGAGCACGAGACGATTATGGCGGCCAAGGCGCGCGCCGTCGCGCGCCTTGGCCGCCGTCTCAAGGAGCACCTGCGCCACACGGCGGCGATGGTGCAGGAATCGCTCATTGTCCCCGGTCAGAGCCGGGCGGCCGAATAGCCCGGTACCGATCAGGCCGCGCGCAATTCGCCCGCACGGACCAGCGCGCCGTTCAGCGCGGCGTCGCGCTGGCCTCGCGCGATGCCGTCGGCGCGGATGAATTCCGGCGCGATGCCGATAAAGCCGAAGATCCACGTCAGATAGGTCTCGGCATGCTCGGCCGCCTGCACGAAGGCCGGATCCTCGAACACCCCGCCGCGCGACAGCGCCACGATCACCCGCTTGGCTCCCACGAGCCCCTTCACCGTGCCATCCTCGCCATAGGCGAAGGTCTTGCCGGGCACGAGAATGCGGTCGATCCAGGCGCGCAGCTGGGTGGGGATGGAGAAATTGTACATCGGCGCGCCGATGACGACGATGTCCGCGGCGAGAAACGCGTCCAGCGCCTGCTGGCTCGCCTCGTCGCCCTTGCCGCCCGACAGCGGATGGTCCGCCGGCATGCTGGCAGGGGTTGCGTGCGGCAGCGGATCGGCGGCGAGGTCGCGATAGACCACGCCGAGCGAGGGATCGAGCGCGGTCAGGCGCGCCACGATGGCCGCCGTGACCTGCCGGCTCACCGAATGCGGGCCGAGGATCGAGGAATCGATGTGGAGAAGCGTGCGCTGGGTCATGGAAGGGCCTCGAACAGATGGTTACGATTTGTCACCTGGACTAGTTATGTGCCCATCCCCATATGCCGCAAGAACGCACATGTTTCATACCGAGGCACACGGAAGTGACTGAGGAACATCACGGTTTCCAGAGCGAGGGTTGCCGCGAGGTGTCCCGCCTTCTGGCGCGGGTGGGCGACAAGTGGAGCGTGCTGATCGTCATGCTGCTGGCCGACGGCCCCCGGCGCTTCAACGAGATGAAGCGGATGATCGAGGGAATCTCGCAGCGCATGCTCACCCTTTCCCTGCGCGGGCTGGAGCGCGACGGGCTGGTCTCGCGCACGGTGTTTCCCACCATTCCCCCGCGCGTGGACTATGAACTCACGGCGCTCGGCCATTCGCTGCGCGAACCGGTCATGGCGCTGGGACAGTGGGCGCAGGCCAATACCCGCGTCATCGCGGCGGCGCAGGCCGCGTTCGATCAGCGCTGCATCGCCGAGGGCAAGAACGGAGCCGCCAGAACGGGGGGCCTCGGTAGCGGCAGCTACGGGCCGCGCGGCGTGTGAGGGCGGCGCCCCGCCGGATTCACTCTCGCAGCCATTGCCCGCAAGAGCTTGAGGTGATTCCGGTTTTCGCGAGGGCAGCGCTCCGCGCACGCCGGCGTGTCGCGCCCTCCTGATGTGACGTGGCAAAGCCCGCCCGTAAATGATTGACGGGGCGAGCCGGGCGGCTGGGCCGGGGCGGCGCGCCGGATTCGCCATGGCAAAGCCTGCCGCCAAGTAATTGGCCGGCCTACCCTCTACCGCCCACGCGCGCGATCAGCCGGCAGGCCCTTCTGTGCCGGCCGATGTGCCGGCCACCGCCGTGGTGGCGGCGAACATTTCCGGCGAGCCAACCGGCCGGATTTCATCCGCGGTCCATAGCGGCGACGAGCACGTTCCGCCGATGAGAAACAGAAAAGCCGGCACTCCCGCCCTCGGGAGTGCCGGCCTTTTGCCGTCAGCCGTGCGGGCCGCTCAGCGGATCGGCGGTGCGTATTGTATGCCGCCGACGCTCCACAGCTGGTTGATGCCGCGCGGAATGCCGAGCTTGGAGGTCGCGCCGATATTGCGCTCGAACACTTCGCCGTAATTGCCGACACTCTTCACGATGAGCACCGCCCAGTCCTTGCCGAGGCCGAGCTGCTCGCCGTAATTGCCTTCCGTGCCGACGAAACGCTTCACGTCGGGCTTCTCCGACGCCAGCGCCTGGTCGAGCGTCGCCGTGCTGATGCCGAGTTCCTCGGCGTTCAGCAGCGCGTAGAGGCTCCACTTCACCACGTTGAGCCAGCGATCATCGCCCTGCCGCACCACCGGGCCGAGCGGCTCCTTGGAGATGACGTCGGGCAGCACGATGTGATCGGCCGGCTTGGGCAGCTTGAGGCGCAGCGCATAGAGCTGCGACACATCGGTGGTGATCACGTCGCACTTGCCGTCGGCATAGGATTTGACGACCTCGTCGACGCTCGGCAGCTCGATCATCTCCAGCTGCAGGTTGTTCTGCCGGGCATAGTCGCGTGCGTTCAGCACGCTGGTGGTGCCGGCCTGCACGCAGACCTTCGCGCTGCCCAGTTCCAGCGCGCCGTTGATGTTGCGGGCGATCGGCACGAGAAAGCCCTGGCCGTCATAATAGGAGACGCCGGCGAAGATCAGCTTGAGATCGGCCTCGCGCGACAGCGTCCAGGTCGAGTTGCGCGAGAGCAGGTCGATCTCGCCCTTCTGCAGCGCCGGGAAGCGCGCCTCGGCCGAGAGCGGCACATACTCCACCTTGCCGGCGTCACCGAGCACCGCGGCCGCCACGGCCCGGCACAGATCGACGTCGAAGCCGGTCCACTGGCCCTTGTCGTCCTTCGCCGAGAAGCCGTCCAGCCCCTGATTGACGCCGCATTTGAGCGTGCCGCGGGCCTTCACCTCGGACAGCGTATCGGCCTGCGCGAGCGAGGCGGACAGCAGGGCGCCGGCAGCCGCCAGCGCGAAAGCGAACTTCTTCATGTTTCCCCCAGTCGAGCCCGGATCACGTGTCCCGCCAAAAGCAGCGCGCCCCTGATGTGCAGACCCCTGCCCCAGCGCGGACCCGTGTCCCATTCCCTCGTTTCGCGATCGTCATCAACCTGCCGGCCGAACCGGCGGCACAGCGGCGATCGCAGCGCCGTGCCGGGCGTCAGAGCGCCGGCGCCTGGCGGATGATGACCTTGGTGCCCACCGGCACGCGGCTGAACAGGTCCGCCACGTCCGAATTGACCAACCGGAAACAGCCCGACGATACCGCCATGCCGATCGTATTGGGCATGTTGGTGCCGTGGATGCGATAGACGGTCTGGCCGAGATACAGCGCGGCCGCGCCCATCGGGTTGCCCGGGCCGCCCGCCATGAAACGGGGCAGATAGGGCTGGCGCTCGATCATTTCCGGCGGCGGCGTCCAGTCGGGCCACTCGGCCTTGCGGCTCACCTTCTGCAGGCCCGACCACTGGAACCCGTCGCGCCCGACGCCGATGCCGTAGCGCAGCGCGCGGTTGTCGCCCATCACGAGATAGAGGAAGCGCTCATCGGTGTGGATGATGATGGTGCCCGGCGGCTCGGTGGTGCGGAAATAAACCGGCTGGCGGCGGAACGCCGGATCCAGCTGCTCTTCCTCCGGCGACGGGACATAGCCCGGCTTCTCCGGCACATCGACGATTCCCGAGCCGCCCACGGCCGCCGAGGGCCGCATCTGGGCATTCGCCGCGGAAAGGGAAAGTCCGGCCATGACGGCCAGTGCGATCCCGAAGACGCTCAGACGCATTCTCGTTCCCTCTCAAGGCCTCGCGCCGGTACGCCGGTCTGCCACCGCGCAGCCGGACGTGAATCCGACGGGAGGCGCGGGCGCCAGCGGTCAGGCGCGATTCAGACAGTCGCTCCCGGAGCCCGATCGAACGGGGGAAATGCCCGTAAGTCAATCGCAGAAGTCGAATGTGAAAAAGTGCCTCCCGCCCCGGCATGCGGGGTGCCGGTGCGGGAGGCCCATTTGCGCCATTCAGCGCAAATAGCTGACCGCGAGCGCTTCAAGCCGCTCCTGACGGCCCGAACGCGGCTGCGGATCGAGATTTTCGGCCTCGACACGCGCCGCGATGGCATCGAGCGAGGAGTCCTTCGCCAGCATCGCCTTGTTCTGCGGGGCGTCCCAGCCGGCATAGCGCTCGTCGACCGCGCGCTGCAGCGCGCCGTCCTCCAGCATGTCGGCGGCCACGATCAGGGCACGCGCGCACACATCCATCGCCGCGGCATGGGCGAGGATGAGGTCCTCGGGGTCGATCGACTGGCGGCGGACCTTGGCGTCGAAATTGGTGCCGCCGGTGGTGTAGCCGCCGGCTCGCAGGATCTCGTAGAAGGCGAGCGCGGTGTCCTCGACATTGGTCGGGAACTGGTCGGTATCCCAGCCGGACTGCGCGTCGCCCTTGTTCATGTCGATCGAGCCGAAAATGCCCAGCGCCGCCGCCATGGCGATCTCGTGCTCGAAGCTGTGGCCCGCCAGCGTGGCGTGGTTCGCCTCGATGTTGAGCTTCACTTCCTTCTCGAGGCCGGCGCGGCACAGCAGGCCATAGACCGTGCTCACGTCGAAATCATACTGGTGCTTGGTCGGCTCCTGCGGCTTGGGCTCGATCAGGATGGTGCCCTTGAAGCCGATCTTGTGCTTGTGCTCCACCACCAGGTTGAGGAAGCGGCCCATCTGGTCGAGTTCGCGCCTCAGGTCGGTGTTGAGCAGCGTCTCGTAGCCCTCGCGGCCGCCCCACAGAACATAGTTCTCGCCGCCCAGCTCGTGGGTGATCTCCAGCACGTTCTTCACCTGCGCGGCGCCATAGGCGAACACGTCCGGATCGGGATTGGTCGCGGCACCGGACATGAAGCGGCGGTTGGAGAACAGGTTCGCCGTGCCCCACAGCAGCCGGGTCTTCGAGGTCTCCATCTTGCGCGCGAAGATGTCGGCGATGGCGCGCACATTCGCGTTGCTCTCCTTCAGGCTCTTGCCTTCCGGGGCGATGTCGCGGTCATGGAAGGCGAAGAACGGCACGTCGAGCAGGTGGAACAGGTCGAACGCCACATCCGCCTTGGCGCGGGCCAGCGCCATCTCGTCACTGCCGTGCATCCACGGGCGCAGGAAGGTTTCGCCACCGAACGGGTCGCCGCCCGGCCAGGTGAAGCTGTGCCAATAAGCGACGGCGAAGCGCAGATGCTCCTCCATCCGCTTGCCGAGCACCACGCGGTCCTTGTCGTACCAGCGGAAGCTGAACGGATCGCGGCTCTCGGGGCCTGCATATTTCAGCGGCTCGCTGACGGGAAAGAAACGAGTGGGGGCAGTCATGACGTCACTCCCTTCAATGCGGGGTAGAGCGCCCGGTAGAGCGCGTGCCGTTCCGCATAGGCTTGTTGAAGAACGGGGTCGGGATGGATGGTCTCGATGCGGCGCGGCGGCAGGCAGATCGCGTCCGGCGTCTCGCCGGTCGCCGCCATGCGGGCGAGCCGCGCGGCGCCGAACGCCCCGCCCCGCTCGCCGTCCTCGATGCGGTTGAGCGGCAGGCCGAGCACATTGGCCAGCACCGCGATCCAGAAGCGCGAGCGCGAGCCGCCCCCGATCACGTCGGCCTGCGTCAGGCGGGTGCCGGCGGCACCGAGCGCGTCGAGGCAGTCCTTGAAGGCGAAGGCGACACCCTCCAGCACGGCCTGCGTCAGCGTCTCGCGCGAGGTGTCGTGATCGAGGCCGATGAAGGCGCCGCGAATGGAGGTGTCATTGTGCGGGGTCCGCTCGCCCGAGAGATAGGGCAGGAAGGTCACGCGCGAGGGCGCGGAGGGCGCATCGCCCAGCGGCGCCAGCAGGTCGCCGGGCGACACCTTGGAGACCTCCGACCACCAGCCCAGCGCCGAGGCGGCGGACAGGATCACCCCCATCTGGTGCCAGGTGGCGGGAATGGCATGGCAGAAGGCGTGCACGCTGGATTCCGGGTTGGGCGCGTAGCGGTCCGTGGTGGCCCACAGCACGCCCGAGGTGCCCAGCGAGACGAAGGCGTCGCCCGCCTGGATGGCGCCGAGGCCGATGGCGCCGGCGGCATTGTCGCCCGCCCCGCCCGCCAGCACCGGCGGCGTCGCCATGCCCCAGCGCGCGGCCAATTCCGGCGTGATGCGCCCGGCCGCCGCGCTGCCCTCGACCAGCCGCGGCATGTGGGTGCGCGTCAGATACGTCGCCGCCAGCGCCTCGTCCGACCAGTCACGCGCGCCGACATCGAGCCAGAGGGTGCCCGAGGCATCCGACATTTCCTCGACCATCTCGCCGGTCAGGCGATAGCCGACATAGGCCTTGGGCAGCAGCACCTTGGCGGTACGCGCGAAGATATCCGGCTCATGATGGCGCACCCACAGGAGCTTGGGCGCGGTGAAACCGGGAAAGGCGAGATTGCCGGCGGTGGCGTGCAGCGCGGGGAAGCGCTCCTCCAGCTCGCGGCACTCGGCGAAGGCACGCCCGTCATTCCACAGGATGGCCGGCCGCAGCACCGCGCCGGCGGCATCGAGCAGCACCGCGCCGTGCATCTGGCCGGACAGGCCGATGCCCTGCACGGCCGAAAGCGCGGCCGGCGCCTCCTGCTTCAGCGCATCGATGCTGGTGAGCGTGGCCTGCCACCAGTCCTCGGGATTCTGCTCGCTGAAGCCCGGCTGGGGGCGGGAGATGGCGAGCGCCGTCTCCGTGGTGGCGACGACCTTCTGGTCGCCATCGACCAGCACCGCCTTGACGGCGGATGTACCAATGTCGAGGCCGAGAAACATGCCTCAGATTCCTTGCTTTATGTACGGGTTAGGGCGGGTCACGGCAGATTGTCCCGCAGGAAGATGTCGATGCGGATACGCTCCTGCTCGCTGAGCAGCGGCTCGCCGGCGCAATGGGACAGCAGCACGCGGGCCGCCGACCGCGACTGGTGGCCGGCATCCTGGTTGATCACCGCGTCCATCACCCCGCGCAGCAGGAAGCGGCTGGTATCCTCGGTGAGGTCATGGCCGATGAAGATGAGATCCGACGCGCGATTGGCCGCCGAGATCGCCGCCGCGATGCCGCGATTGCCGGCGCCGACATTGTAGAGGGCGACAAGGTCGGGCGCCTCGCGCAGCAGGCGGGACGCGATCGCCTCGGTGCGCTCGTCCTCGTCGAGACTCTCCTGCGCCGCCAGCACCTTGAGCGCCGGATATTCGCCGGCCAGCACCTGGGTGAAGCCGAACTGCCGCTCGGCATGGTCGCGCAGCGCCGGCGTGCCGACGATGAGGCCAACCGCCCCGCGCCGGCCGGCGGTGAAACGGCCGATCAGCGTGCCGGCGGTCCGGCCGGCGGCGATATTGTCGATGCCGACATAGTGCAGCCGGTGCGAGGACGGCACGTCCGACACCAGCGTCACCACGGCGATGCCGGAGGCGGTGAGGTCGTCGATCGCCGCGCGGACGCGGGGATGGTCGAGCGCCACCACGGCGACGCCGTCATAGCGCCCGATCAGCCCCTCCAGCGCCGAGGCCAGCGTCTCGGGCGCGAACACGTCGACGCGCAGCGTGTCGATATAGGCGTTGTTGGTGGCCAGCCAGTTCGCGGTGTTCGCCACCTGCTCGGCCAGCATGCGCATGAAGACATTGGCGCCGGCCGGCAGCACGAAGCAGAAGCGATAGGTCTCGCCCCGCGCTAGGCGGGCGGCGGCAAGGTTCGGACGGTAGCCGAGCCGGGCCACCGCATCCCTCACCCGATCGGCCGTGGCACCGCGCACGCCGGCCCGGCCATTGAGCACACGGTCGGCCGTGGCCAGCGAGACACCGGCCTCGCGGGCGACATCCTGCAATGTGATGCGCGAAACACCTCTGGACATACGGCAAGGATGCCCTCAAAATCTGAGGTACGCAACTCAAGACATGAAGCGCCTGTTTACAACCAAAAGCGAAGGGTCAAGGCGCGGCATATCTGTTAACTCTCGCCCGCTTACCGATTTTTCGGGGTTTTCAAAAGGCCTGTCGATCTGTGAGGATCGACCAACACGTCGATGTTCCGGCTTCATTCTGAGGTTCGGACATCAGAAAACGGATCACGGCAGCGCCTCATCTGGCGCAGGCCGGGCGCAACAACCCGTGGCATCCCTTGGGAGGAAAAGCATGACGTCGAAACTGACCCTTACCCTCGCCGCGCTGGCGACGGTCGCCACCATCGGCGTGGCCCGTGCGGCCGACACCGTGGTCGGCGTGAGCTGGTCGAACTTCCAGGAAGAGCGCTGGAAGACCGACGAGGCCGCCATCAAGAAGGCGCTCGCCGCGGCCGGCGCCAAGTACATCTCGGCCGACGCGCAGTCGTCCGCCTCCAAGCAGCTTTCCGATGTCGAGGCGCTGATCGCGCAGGGCGCCAATGCCCTCATCATCCTGGCGCAGGATTCCGACGCCATCGCCCCGGCGATCGCCAAGGCGCAGGCCGAGGGCATTCCGGTGGTCGGCTATGACCGGCTGATCGAGATCCCCTATGCCTACTACATCACCTTCGACAACAAGGAAGTCGGCCGCCTCCAGGCCGCCGAGGTGCAGAAGCTGAAGCCGAAGGGCAACTACCTCTTCATCAAGGGCTCGGCCTCCGACCCCAATGCCGACTTCCTGTTCTCCGGCCAGATGGAACAGCTGAAGGCCGCGATGGACAAGGGCGACATCAAGAATGTCGGCGAGGCCTATACCGACAGCTGGCTGCCGGCCAACGCCCAGCGCAACACCGAGCAGCTGCTGACCGCGAACAACAACAAGGTCGACGCCGTCGTCGCCTCCAATGACGGCACGGCCGGCGGCGCCATCGCGGCGCTCGCGGCGCAGGGCCTTGCCGGCTCGGTGCCGGTCTCCGGCCAGGACGCCGACTTCGCCGCGCTCAACCGCGTGGCGCTCGGCACGCAGACCGTTTCGGTGTGGAAGGACTCGCGCGAACTCGGCAAGAAGGCCGCCGAGATCGCCCTGGCGCTGGCCAAGGGCACCGACGCCAAGGCGATCCCCGGCACCGCCACCTTCACCGGCGGCCCGAAGAAGCAGGCGATGAACTCGACCTTCCTGAAGCCGCTGCCGATCACCAAGGACAATCTCGACGTGATCATCGAGGCCGGCTGGGTGCCGAAGGCGACCGTTTGCCAGGGCGTGAAGCCCGGCACCGTGAAGGCCTGCAACTGAACGACGCAACGCGCGGCGGCGGGCTTCGTCCCGCCGTCCGCCCTGTGAGCGCACCGCGCGGCGAAGCGCGGGCAGAAGGAGGACGCTCATGAGCGACACCACGACGGCCCCCCCGGCCCCGACTTCGGCGCCAAAGGGCGCGCCGGCCACGGCGCCGACGACATTCATCGGGGCGCTGGAGATCGACATCCGCTTTCTCGGCATGATCGGGGCGCTCGCCGCCATCTGGATCGTGTTCGATTTCCTCGCGGACGGCACCTTCCTGACGCCCCGCAATCTCTGGAACCTCTCGGTCCAGAGTTCGTCGATCGCGGTGATGTCCACCGGCATGGTGCTGGTGATCGTGATGCGCCACATCGACCTGTCGGTCGGGTCGATCCTGGGCGTCACCGGCATGATCATGGCCGTCTTCCAGGCCAGCTACCTCATGCCGACCTTCGGCTTCAACAATCCGGCGGTGATGGCGCTGACCCTCGTTGCCGGCATTGCCGCGGGCGCCGCCATCGGCGCGCTGCACGGCTTCGTCATCGCCTATCTCGGCGTGCCGGCCTTCATCGTCACGCTGGGCGGCCTCCTCGTGTGGCGTGGCGCGGCCTGGGCGGTGGCGCAGGGCAAGACGATTCCGCTCACCGACGACAATTTCAAGCTGCTGGGCGGCGGTGCCGATGGTTCGATCGGCGCTACCTGGAGCTGGGTCGTCGCCGCCTTTGCCTGCCTCGCCATCGTGTTCGCCGCGATTCAGGCGCGCCGCCAGCGCCAGCGCTTCCATTTCCCGCTGAAGCCGCTCTGGGCCGAGGTCGTCACCATCTCGGTCGGCTGTCTTGCGGTGGTCGCCGCCACGCTGGTGGTGAACGCCTACACGCTGCCCGCCAACCTCGCCCGCCGCTATGCCGAATCCGCCGGCCTGACGATCCCGCCGGAGGGCATCTCCATCAGCTTCGGCTATGCCGTGCCGGTGCTGGTCGCGGTCGCGGTCGGCATCGTGATGACCTTCATCACCACCCGCACCCGCTTCGGCCGCTATGTGTTCGCCATTGGCGGCAACCCGGAGGCGGCCGAACTGGCCGGCATCAACACCAAGCGCGTCACACTCACCGTGTTCGCGCTGATGGGCGCGCTCGCCGCCATCGGCGCCGCCATTTCCACCGCCCGCCTCAACTCGGCGACCAACGCGCAAGGCACGCTCGACGAGCTCTATGTGATCGCCGCGGCGGTCATCGGCGGCACCTCGCTGGCCGGTGGCTCGGGCACCATCGCGGGTGCCATGATCGGCGCGCTGGTGATGCAGAGCCTGCAATCCGGCATGGTGCTGATGCGGGTCGATACGCCTTATCAGAACATCGTCGTCGGCATCGTGCTCGTCTTCGCGGTGTGGATCGACACCGTCTACCGCAAGCGCTTCAAGTGAGGGCCGGCAGATGAACAACCTCGCCTCGACCCCCGTCGCCACCCCTTCCGCTCGCGCGGGCACCCCGCTGGTGGAGATGCGCGACATCCGCATCGCCTTTGGCGGCGTCCATGCCGTCGACGGCGTCTCCGTCGATCTCCATCCCGGCGAAGTCGTCGGCCTGCTCGGCCATAACGGCGCCGGCAAGTCGACGCTCATCAAGATCCTCGCCGGCGCCTACCGGCCCGATTCCGGCGAGATCCGCATCAATGGCGCCAAGGCCGATATCGGCAATCCGCGCGACGCGAAGCGTTACGGTATCGAGACGATCTACCAGACCCTCGCGCTCGCCGACAATGTCGACGCCGCCGCCAACCTGTTCCTCGGCCGCGAGCTGATGACCCCCTGGGGCACGCTCGACGACGTGGCGATGGAGGCGGCGACGCGCGAGGTGATGGGCCGGCTCAACCCGAACTTCCGCAAGTTCAAGGAGCCGGTGCGCGGCCTCTCCGGCGGCCAGCGCCAGTCGGTGGCGATCGCCCGCGCCATCCACTTCAACGCCAAGATCCTTATCATGGACGAGCCCACCGCCGCGCTCGGGCCGCAGGAGACCGCGCAGGTGGCCGAGCTGATCAAGCATCTCAAGGCCGAGGGCATCGGCATCTTCCTGATCAGCCACGACATCCATGACGTCTTCGACCTCGCGGACCGCGTGAGCGTAATGAAGAACGGCAAGCTGGTGGGCACCGCCTCCACCGCCGACGTCACGAAGGACGAGGTGCTGGGCATGATCATCCTGGGCAAGAGCCCGCCCGGCGCCGTGGCCGGCCCCGGCGCCTCCAACTGACGGCAGGACGCCGAGAGACACGTTGGGGGCAGCGGCACCGCGCCGCTGTTCCCCGCCCCGGAGGCCCGTGCTAAAGGCTGGTCAGGGGAAGATGCCACGACGATGACCACTGACCGCCACACGCTGCGCCGGATGACGATGGCTCTCGCCGTCGCCTATCTGCTCGTGTTGCAGGCGCTGCTCGGAGGCATGGCCACCGGTGCCCATGCCGGCAGCCTCGCCACGGTCGACGCCTTCGGGCAGGTCCTGTGCCTCACGGGGCACCAGCCCCCCGCCTCGCCCTCCGCCCCCGCCCATCACACGCCCGATTGCTGCACCACCGGCTGCCAGATCTCGGCGCTGGCCACCCTGCCGCCGCTCGCGGCCGGCGTGGCGGCGCCGCTCCCGGTTGTGGCCGGACCTGCGCGTCTGCCGGCGGATGCCGCCGTCGCCGCCGGACTTCAGCGTTCGCCGAAGAACGCACGCGCGCCTCCCCTCGCCTGACACGCCGCCTTCGCGCGGCCCTGCCGCCTGTCAGTCGAAATGCGCCGGCCGCTGCCGCAGCAGGCATGCCGGTATTCCGGGAGTCCCTCCATGATTCGCTTCGCCTTCACGCGTGTGCTCCGCCACGCCGAGGACCGCATCGGCTTCCTCATCCTCGCCGCCGCCCTCGCTTTGTTCGCCATCCAGCCGGCCTTCGCGCATGGCTTCAAGATCGGCGAACTGGAAATCGGCCACCCCTGGGCGCGGATGACGCCGGCCGGGGCCAAGGTCGGCGGCGGCTACCTCTCCATCGAGAACGAGGGCAAGGAAGCCGACACGCTGGTTTCCGTCACCGCCGAGGTCGCCGGCCATGTCGAGATTCACGAAATGGCGGTCAAGGACGGCGTCATGACGATGCGCCCGCTGCCCGATGGCATCACCATTCCGCCCGGCGGCGAGGTGAAGCTGGCGCCCGGCGGCTACCATCTCATGCTGATGGACCTCAAGCAGCCGCTGAAGGAAGGCGAGAGTTTCAAGGGCACCCTCACCTTCGCCAAGGCCGGCACCGTGAATGTGGTGTTCAAGATCGAGGGCATGGGCGGGCCGAAAGGGAGTGAGCCTGCGCATGGCGATCACACCATGCCGATGCCGGCAAACTAGCCACAGCTAACCGACCTCATCGTGCCAGCACTGCCGCCCGGCCACCCCGCCGGGTGCCGCGGTCGCGCGCGCCCATGCCTCCTTTTCCGGATGTCCTTTCGATGAACGCCACCCCTTTGCCTGCCGCCGCTCCGGCCGAGCACGCGGCCAACGTCTACCGCGCCGTCTGGCGCTGGCACTTCTATGCCGGCCTGCTGGTGCTGCCCTTCATGATCCTGCTCGCGGTGACGGGCGGGCTCTACCTTTTCCGCGACGAACTGGACGGGCTGTGGCACCGGGACCTCAAGCAGGTCGCGGTGCAGGCGAAGCCGGTCGAGGCCCCCAGCGCCTGGATCGACGCCGCCCTCAAGGCCCGGCCCGGCACGGCGCTGAAGATCATCACCCCGGCGACGCCGGGCTCCTCGGCCGAGGTGGTGATCAAGACCGCGGACGGCGCGCGCCGCTCGGTCTATGTCGACCCCTATGATTCGCGCGTGCTCGGCGAGCTTGCCGATCGCGGCACCGTCATGTGGCTGGTGCGCCGGCTGCATAGCCTCGCCGAATTCGGGACCATCACCAACGGCATCATCGAGATCGTCGGCGGCTGGGCCATCCTGCTGGTCGGCACCGGCTTCTATCTCTGGTGGCCGCGCACGCAGACCGGCGGCGTGGTGAGCGTGCGCGGCGCACCGCGCCAGCGCGTGTTCTGGCGCGACCTGCACGCCGTCACCGGCGCCTTTGCCGGCCTCGCCATCGGCTTCATGGCGCTGTCGGGCATGCCGTGGTCGCTGGTCTGGGGCGAGAAGGTCAACGAACTCGCCAACAGTTCGAATTACGGCTATCCCGCCGGCGTCTATACCGACGTGCCGATGTCGGACGAGCATCTCGCCCATGCCAACGGGCCGACCGCCTGGTCGCTGGAACAGGCGAAGATGCCGGAATCGACCCCGGCCGCCGGCGCCGCCACGCCCCAGCCCATCGGCATCGATGCGGCGGCGGCCATCGTGGACAAGCTCGGCATCTCTCCCGGCTACACGCTGAGCCTGCCGGGCAAGCCCACCGGCGTCTATTCCGCGACCGTCTATCCCGACGATTTGTCGAAGCAGCGGGTGGTCCATCTCGACCAGTATAGCGGCAAGCCGTTGATCGACATGAGCTATGCCGATTACGGCCCCATCGCCAAGGCGATGGAGTTCGGCATCAACGTGCATATGGGCCAGGAATTCGGCCTCGCCAACCAGCTGTTCATGCTGGCGCTGTGCCTCGCCACGATCCTGATGTCGGTCTCCGCCGGCATCATGTGGTGGAAGCGCCGGCCGAAGGGCTCGCTCGGCATCCCCCCCGCGCCGGCCGATCGCTCGGTGATGCGCGGGCTGATCGCCATCATGGCGGTGGTGGGGCTGATCTTCCCGCTGGTCGGCGCCTCGCTGCTGGTGATGGTGCTGCTCGACCTCGCCTTCGCCTATCGCCGCCGGCCTAGCGCCCGGACAGCCTAGCGCCTTCCCCGTTCCTGCCGCGCGCCTCTTGCCCTAACATCAGGGCGGGAGGCGCGCCCCACCCGGGGGCCGCAGGCTTGGCGGGACGATGGATCCGACAGATACCGACGACATACCGGCACGACCGGCGCGCGCGCGCGATGGCCTGTTCATCCGCGTCTATTTCGGCGACGGGCGCCATATCGGCCCCGGCATGATCGATCTGCTGGAGACGATCCGCCGCGAGCGCTCCATCCTCTCCGCCGCGCGCCACATGGGCATGAGCTATCGCCGCGCCTGGCTGCTGGTGGACGCGATGGCCCGCACCTTTCGCGAGCCGGTCGTCGAGACCCATCCCGGCCGACGTGGCGCGGGCACCGATCTCACCGCCTTCGGCGAGCGGCTGATCGCGCTCTATCGCGGCATCGAGCAGAGCAGCGCCGCCGCCAGCCGCGCCGCGGTGGAGGAGTTGCGCGCGGGCCTCGCCCCGCTGCCGGTCGCGACGGAAGCGAAGGCCGAGGCAGAGGTGGAGACGAACGAGGGGTAGGAAGGAACCTTTTCGCCCGCTCGACGGTTCTCGGGTAGCATCGGAGGCGCCATGCAGACCCTTATCATCATCATCCTCATTCTCGTGCTGCTCACCGCGACCGGCTATTTCGGCCACCGCGCCAATGGCGTGCGCGGCGTCATCATCGCGCTGGTGATCGCGCTGCTGGTCCTTGCCGTGGTCGGCTTCTTCAGCGACGAGTTCGCCATCGGACCTGGCGTGGCCCCGATCATGGAAGCGCCGAAATAATCAGCCGGGGCCCCCGAAATCCGGGCTCCGACTCTCCACCGCCACCGATTTGACCATGGCCCACACGGCAAGGCCGGGGCGGAGTGTGAGCCGATCCACGCTCTCGCGGGTCACGGTGGCCGCCAGCCGCGTCTCCCCGACCACGAGTTCGATGTCCGCATAGGGCCCTTCCTGTTGCCGCACCGCCTCGATCCGCGCTGCCAGCAGGTTCGAGACCGAGACCCCCTCGGGCCTCGCCAGCGCGAGGGCCACGTCGCGCGCGCGCACCCGCGCCCGCACGGCGCTGCCGATCGGCATCGCCACCTGCGGCACGCGCAACTCGCCGCCGGCGAAGGTCAGGGTGGACAGCGCGTAGTCCCCATCGTGCCGGCTGACCACGCATTCCAGTAATGTGCCGACATCGAAACGCCCGATGACCGGCAGGATCTCGGGGCGCGACATCACATCCGCCACCGGGCCGATGGCGAGCGGGCGCCCGTCGCGCAGCGCCACCACCACGTCGGCAAGGCGCAGCACCTCGTCGACGGCGTGGCTGACATAGAGAATGGGCAGGCCCATGCCGTCCCGCAGCCGTTCCAGATAGGGCAGGATCTCCGCCTTGCGCGCCTCGTCCAGCGCGGCCAGCGGCTCGTCCATCAGCAGCAGGCGCGGCTGCGAGAGCAGGGCACGGCCGATGGCCACGCGCTGGCGCTCACCGCCCGAGAGCGTGTGCGGCCGGCGGCCGAGCAGATGGCCGATGCCGAGCAGATCGACCACGGCGGCAAAGCCGATCGGCTTGTGCGAGAGCCGGCTGCGGCGCTCGCCATAGCGCAGGTTGCTCTCGACCGAGAGATGAGGAAACAGCCGCGAATCCTGGAAGACATAGCCGACCCGCCGCCGCTCGATGGAGAGGTCGATCCGCGCGGCGGCATCGAAATACACCTCGCCCTTCACCACGATACGTCCGGCATCGGGGCGTACCACCCCGGCCACCGCCTGGATGATGGTGGTCTTGCCCGCGCCCGAGCGGCCGAACAGCGCGGTGACGCCCGCCTCCGGCGCGGTGAAGGCCGCCTCCAGCGTGAAGCCCGGGCGGCGCAGGCGAATGTCGATCTCGATCATGTCCGCCCGATCAGCACGCGGATGCGCCGGTCCACCAGGCTGGCCAGCAGCAGCGAGCCAAAGGCCAGCACGATGGAGACCACGGTCAGCCGCAAGGCCATGGCGTCGCCGTCCGGCATGTGGGTAGCGCTGTAGATGGCGAGCGGGATGGTGCGGGTCTTGCCCTCGACATTGGAGACGAAGGTGATGGTCGCGCCGAATTCGCCCAGTGCCGAGGCGATGGCGAGCAGCGCGCCGGAGAGCACGCCGGGCAGCATCAAGGGCAGCGTGATGGAGATGAACACGTCCAGCCGCGAGGCGCCGAGCGTGCGCGCCGCCGTCTCCAGCCCGCGATCCACCGCCTCCAGCGCCAGCCGGATGGCGTTCACCGTCAGCGGAAAGCTGACCACGGCCGCTGCCACCGTGGCGCCGGCGGTGGAGAAGATCAGCTTGATGCCGAACCACGCATCCAGATACTGGCCGATGAAACCCCGCGCGCCGAGGGTGAGCAGCAATATGTAGCCCACCACCACCTTGGGCAGCACCAGCGGCAGGTAGATCAGCCCGTCGAACAGCCCCTTGCCGGGAAAGCGCGTGCGCGCCAGCAGCCAGGCGGTGAGGATGGCGAAGGGCAGGCTCCAGAAGGTCGCCCAGAAGGCGACCTTGAGACTCAGATAGACCGCGGTCCACTCGTCCGGGGTGAGCAGCACATCCATCGAAACGTCGTCATCCCCGCCTGGAAACCAAAACCGTCGAAGCCATCGCCGTCATTCTGCACGCGATCCCGAACCCGGCCTATGGCCTCCCGAGACCCCGCCACGTGTCGGCCAAGCGCATCGCTCACTTCACGAGGAAGCCGTACTTCGCATAGACGGCTTTCGCCTGCGGGCCGACGAGGAAGGCGAGCAGAGCCTTCGCCGCCGGCGTATCCTGACCCTTCACCAATTCGAACGGGTATTCCACCGGCGGGTGGCTGTCGGCCGGGAAGGTGGCGACGATCTTCACGTTCTTGGCGATGGCGGCGTCGGTGGAATAGACGATACCGGCGGTCGCCTCGCCACGCTCCACCAGCGCCAGCGCGGCACGCACGCTCTCGGCCCCGACCACGCGCTCGCGCACCTTGTCCCACTGACCCAGATTGGTCAGCGCGGTCTTGGCGTAGACGCCAATCGGCACGCTGTCGGTGAGGCCGGTGGCGATCTTGCCGTCGGTACCGAGGAAGGCGAGCCAGTCGAACGACTTGTCGATCGTCACGTCCTTCGCCTTGTCCGCCGGCATGATGAGCACGAGGCTGTTGCCGATCGGCGTCACGCGAGTGGCCTTCAGCGTCAGGTCCCGGTTCTCGGTGTAGTCCATCCACTTGGTGTCCGCGGAGACGAAGATCGCGGCCGGCGCGCCCGCCTCCAGCTGCTTGGCGAGCGCCGAGGAGGCGGCGAAGGAGAACGTCACGTCCTTGCCGGTCTCATCCTTGTAGAGCTTGCCGATATCCTGGAAGGCATTGGTCAGGCTCGCGGCGGCGAACACCGTCGGCGCCTCCTCGGCCCGCGCGGTCGCGAACGGGGCGGCGACCAGCGCGGCGAGCGCGACCGCCACCGCGGCATGGCTCAGGACCAGGCGACGCGAGGACAGGAGGGGCGAGGCGATGAGGCGCAAGGACGAGAGGCGCGAGAGGCGCGAGGACATGGCGGGAGCTCCCTTTACGTATATCCATCCATATACATGTATCCGCCCATATACATGATGAGACGCACGATACCAGCCGAAAACCTCGGCGGAGCCATGAGGGGATCGGGATCGCCCGGCGCGGGTGATGCCGCGCGGTTAAGGGAAGACGCCACGGCACGACCCGTCGTGCCGGTGGTGCTGTCTGGATGGTCTGTCCGTTATCGTCGCGCCCGCGCGAGGCTCAGTCGATGACGCCGGTCTGGCGGGCCGTGTCGGCCGCGACGCGCTCGGCCGCCGCGACGAGATCCCAGGCCGGCACGGGATCGCCGCAGCCGAACACGATGGACGGGCCGCCGGAGACGACGCGCCGCCCGCAGCCGTCATCGACGACGGCGAATTCGTAGATGTGATACGCGGTTCGATGCATGACACGCACGGTGGAAGGCGAAAGCGTGACCACGTCAAAATCGGCGTGCGGC
Source organism: Ancylobacter tetraedralis (assembly GCF_014195655.1). Lineage (GTDB taxonomy): Bacteria > Pseudomonadota > Alphaproteobacteria > Rhizobiales > Xanthobacteraceae > Ancylobacter > Ancylobacter tetraedralis. The sequence continues at coordinate 166,828 of NZ_JACICD010000004.1, read as the reverse complement.
ATGACCATCCTCCCTGTGTTGTCCCGGCGTTTGCCGCCGGAAGCCGCCGGGCGAAACGGCACCGGCCTTGATTGCCGCCCCGTGAATATGGCGAGCGGAATGACGAATGGAACTTTCGTTCAATTGCGGCGTTCAGACAACGGAAATCTGTCCGGAATGGGCGCGGCGGCGACATTTGGAGCCAGTCCAATGCGACACGGCAGGTTCGCAACCGCCGCCTGAAATCCGGCGCAGGGCCGCAACGACACGGGCACCGCGCCACATCGCCCCATCCTGCTGATCTCCGCACCGGCGGCAGGCAGGAGATGCACCATGAGCCGCACGACAACGCTTGTCATCGCTACCGCCGCGTTTGCCCTCGGCGCCTTTGTGCTCATGCAGGGCATGGGGCGCAGTTCCCGGCACATGGCGGCCGACCCGCTGCCGATCGTCGAGGCGGATACGGGCGGCATCACGGAGGGCGACGCCGCCGGTCCCGCCGGCATTGACGAGCCGGACCGCGAGCCGCTGGATGATCCCGCGCGCTTCAGCTATTCGCGCCGCGTTCCCGCGCCATGGCGTTGAGCGCCGCGACGGCGCGCGGTTCGCTCATCACGCTCTGCAGGGTGTGGCCAATCCGCCGCCGCCAGTTGGGCCGTTCGCGGTCCGTCCCCGGCAGGTTGACGGCCACCGTCTCGCCGGCGAGATCGTCGAGCTGGGCCAGCGCCAGCGCGGATCGGGTGCGCGCCACATAGGCGTGCAGCGCCGCGACGAAGGCATCCGACAAAGCCGCCCCCGGCTCCGGCGCGGCGGCGATGAGCCCCTCGCCCACCAGGGCAGCGGCAAGCTCGGCCTTTTCCACCGCCCGCGCGGCAAGCGCGGTGGCGAGCGAGATATCGTTCTCCAGCCCCAGCGTGCGCCGCTCGGCAAGGTCGACGCCGTCCCACCAGCCGGCCAGCGTCGGCAGATCATGGGTGGACACGCACGCCGCCGCCAGCACGGGATAATCCTCCGGCGGCAGGAAACGCGACCCCAGCCGCTCGAACCACAGCACCCGGTAGGACAGCATGCGCTCGTCGCTCAGCTGCTCGCGCATGCCCGCCGGCACCGTGCCGAGATCCTCGCCCACCACGAGGCAGCGCGCGCGATGGCTCTCCAGCGCCACCTGCCCGGCGAGGTCATCGAACGGCATGGCGAGATAGGTCCCCTCCGTCCCGCTCGCGCCCTCCGGAATGAGGAACAGCCGGCGCAGCCCCATCACGTGGTCGATCCTGAGCGCGCCGGCATGGCGCATATTGGCGGCCACCAGCCGGGCGAAGCCCTCATAACCCTCGCGCTGCCAGGCCAGCGGATCGAACGGCGGAAGGCACCAGTTCTGCCCTTCCGGCCCCAGCGGATCGGGTGGCGCGCCAATATTCACGCCCGACATGAGCAGCCCCGCCTCGGACCACGCCTCCGCCCCGTCCGGCGCGGTGCCGACGGCAAGGTCGCGATAGAAGCCGAGCGACAGCCCCGACTGGCGGGCAAAGCGCGACGCCGCCGCCAGCTGCGCATCCGCCACCCATTGCTGCCACAGCGCGAAGCGCACCTCGGCCGGATGGGCGCCGGCAAAGCTCTCCACCGCCGCGCTCGCCGCATCGCTCAAGCCTTCCGGCCACTGGCGCCAACCCTGTTGCGGATGCGCCGCCGCGATGGCCTGGAAAATGGCGAAGCGACGCAGCGTCGGCCCGCCCTCCGTGACGAAATGGGCGAACCCGGCATCGGGTTGCTGCTCGAACGCGGCGAAGGCCTCGCGCAGCGCCGCCTCCTTGAGGGCCCACACGGCGCGATAGTCCACCGCCGGGCGAGCCGCCAGCGCCGCGAAGTCGGAGATATCGGCGCCCAGCGCCGCGACATCGATATAGATCGGGTCGAGGAAGCGCCGGTCGCAGGGCGAATAGGGGCTCGCCCGCTCGCGATCCTGCGCGAACAGCGCATGCAGCGGGTTGAGACCGATCACGTCCGCACCGCGCGCGGCGGCGAGCGCTGCCAGTTCGCCGAGCGCGGTGAAATCGCCGATGCCCTGGTCCTCGTGCTGCCGCCGCAGCATGTAGAGATGGGCACCGATGCCGAAGCGGCGTCCGCCATCCGCCAGTTCGGGCGGCACATAGCAGGCGTGCGGCGCCACTGTGAGGCGGCATTCATCCCCGCCCAGCACCAGCGTATGACGCCCCACCGGCAATTCGGGCAGGTCGATCGCGCGGGTCAGCGCCCGCCGCCCGTCCGGGCGCATGACGTGCGTGCGATGCCCGTCCTCCGGCCGCACGGCGAAATCGATCTCGCCACCATCCTCCAGCCGGATCACCAGATCGAGCCGGCGCACCGCATCGGCCGCGCCGGCCGCCAGCGTGAGGGTCGACACCTCGCCGGATGTCTGCCCCTGCCGCAGCACACGGGCGAAAGGAACCGCGCGGCCGAAGCGCTGCTCGGAGAGCGTCGCGAGGCTGTCGCGTACCTCGCCGGCGCTCGCGGCCGGCAGCCGCAGCGCCCCGAGCAGGGCGCGCTTGGTGTCGTCGCTCACAAGGTGATGCGTGCCTTCGACATCCCACCATTCGTGAGTGATGCCGGCGGCCGCGGCGAGCGTCTCCAGCAGCGCCGGATCGGCCGGCCGCCGCCGGGCGCCCGGTGCCGGCGCCTCGGTGAGAATGAACGCGGTACGCGCCGGCAGCGTTCCGCCGGCATCGCCCTCGCGTTCCGGCTGGCCCGTGTCGGCCGCGAGCCGCCAGGCAAAGCCGTCGCGCGGCTCGGGCAGCACCAGTTCCATGGGCCTCGCCGAGGCGTTGAGCGCCACCGCCACCCGGTCCGCCGCCGCGTCATCGCGCGCCGGCGCATAGAACACCGCCACCAGGCAGGGGGCGGAAGGGTCATCCCAGGCCGGAGTGCCGCCCGAGGGCGCGCGCCATTCCACATCGGCAATGCCGCTGGCGTCGAGCGGCAGGCCGGTCAGCGGCGTTTCCAGCCGCAAGGCGCGATGCGCGCGGCGGAGCCTGACCAGCCTCGCCGTGAAGGCGGTGAGAGCGCCGTCCAGCTTCGACCAGTCCAGCCAGGTGAGTTCGTTGTCCTGCGCATAGGCATTGTTGTTGCCGGCCTGCGAGCGCCCGCATTCGTCGCCCATGGTGAGCATCGGCGTGCCGCGCGCCGACAGCAGCGTCGCCAGCAGCGCGCGGACATCCCCCCGGCGCGCCGCGATCAGCGCCGGGTTGTCGCTTGGCCCCTCGACGCCATGATTCCAGCTGTGGTTCTCGCCGGTGCCGTCGCGATTATCCTCGCCATTCGCCTCATTGTGCTTGCCCGCATAGGAGACCAGATCGGCGAGGGTGAAGCCGTCATGGGCGGTGACGAAATTGATGGCGCGCGAAAGCGGCCGCGTGCGCCGCGCGAAGACATCCGCCGAGCCGGCGAGGCGCGTGGCGAGTTCGCCGGTCAGGCCCGCATCGCCGCGCCAGAACCGCCGGGCGGCATCGCGGAACTTGTCGTTCCACTCGCCCCATCCCGATGGAAACTGGCCGACCTGATAGCCGCCCGGGCCGATATCCCAGGGCTCGGCGATGAGGGCGAGATTGCGCAGCCCCGGGTCCTGCTGCAGCGCGGCGAGGAAGGGCGCCTCGGGATCGAAGCCGTCGACACGCCGCCCGAGCGTGGCCGCGAGATCGAAGCGAAACCCATCCAGACCGGTGGCCGCCCAGCGCCGCAGCATGTCCATGCCGAGTCGCAGCGCCGGAGGGCGCTCCAGCGCCAGCGTATTGCCGGTGCCGGCATCGTTGAGCAGGAGGCCGGCATCGTCCCGTGCGTGGCGGTAATAGGTCGCGTTGTCGAGTCCGCGCAGGCTGAGCGTCGGCCCGAGCGCATCGCTCTCGCCGCTATGGTTCAGCACCACGTCGAGCACGACCTTGATGCCCGCGCCGTGCAGCGCCGCCACCGTGCGCGCCACCTCCTCGAAACCGCCGGGCGCGAGGCGCGGATCGGGCGCGCCGAATACGACCGGGTTGTAGCCCCAGTAATTGCTCAGCCCGAGCGGAGGCAGGTGCCGCTCGTCGATCCACGCCATGGCCGGCATCAGTTCGACCGTGGTGATGCCGAGATTGACGAGATGGTCGAGCGCCGCCGGATCGGCCAGCGCCGCGAAAGTGCCGCGCAGCGCGAGCGGAATCCCCGGGTTGAGCATGGTGAAGCCGCGCACATGCAGCTCGTAGAACACCTCGTCGTCCCAGCGGAAGGCCGGCCCGGCCGCACCGGACGCGACTTCGCCGCTCTCGACATGGGGCACGATGGCCTTGGGCACGGCGGCCGCGCTGTCGGTCTCGTCGCGCTCAAGGCCACGGGCGCGCGCGTCGAACATCGAGGCGTCGAGGCGAAACGGCCGGTCGAGCCGGCTGGCATAGGGGTCGACCAGCAGCTTGAAGGGGTTGAAGCGGTGCCCCTCCCCCGGCGCCCACGGGCCGCTGGCGCGCAGGCCATAGCGCGCGCCGGGCGGCACGCCGGCGATATGGCCGTGGAACACGTCGCCAAGCCGCGCCGGCAGGGCGAGCCGGACCAGTTCGCGCGCGCCCGAGGCGTCGAACAGGCAGAACTCGATGCGGGTGGCGTGGGCGGAGAACACCGCGACATTGACGCCGCGTGCATCCACTGTAACGCCGAGCGGCTCGGGCGAGCCGTCCGAGACCCGCCAGTCGCTCACGCGCCGCGCTCCGCCACCAGATCGCGGAACAGCCGGTCATACTCGCGCGCGGCGCGCTCCCAGGAGACGTCGGTCGCCATCGCGTTGCGCTGCAGCTTCTTCCACAGCACCTTGTCCTGCCACAGCCGGTGCGTGCGGTTGAGCGCTAGATGCAGCGCCGAGGGCGTGACGGGCGAAAACTGCACGCCGGTGCCGACCCCCGCCGAGCGGGCCATTTCGTTGACATCGATGACCGTGTCGGCCAGCCCGCCCACCCGCGCCACCACCGGCAGCGCGCCATAGCGCAGCGCCGAGAGCTGGGTGAGGCCGCAGGGCTCGAAGCGCGAGGGCACCAGCAGCGCATCCGCACCCGCCTGCACGAGATGGGCGATCGCCTCGTCATAGCCGAGCCATACGCCGATCCGTCCGGGATGGGCCTGCGCCGCGCCGGCGAAGCGGCCGGCAAGATCGGGATCGCCGGCGCCGAGCAGCGCCATCTGCGCGCCGAGGCCGAGCAGCGTGCCGATATTGTCGGCGAGGAGGTCGAGCCCCTTCTGCCAGGACAGCCGGCTGACCACGCCGAACAGCAGCGCGTCCGGGTCGGGATCGAGGCCGAAGCGCCGCTGCAGTTCCGCCTTGTTGGCGGCGCGCGCCTTCATCCGCCGCGTGTCGAAGCGGGCGGCGATGAGCGGATCGGTCGCCGGGTTCCACGCCGCCGTGTCGAGCCCGTTGAGAATGCCGGAGACGACGGAACTTCGGTCGTTCAGCAGTCCCTCCAGCCCCATGCCGCCCTCCGGCAGCAGGATCTCGCCGGCATAGCCGGGCGAGACGGTGGTGATGCGGTCGGCGAATTTCAGCCCGGCCTTGAGATAGCCGACCGTGCCGTAATACTCGATGCCATGGATCGAGAAGGCATCGGCCGGGAAACCCAGCACCGGCGCCAGTGCCGCGTCGAACTTGCCCTGGAAGGCGATGTTGTGGATCGTCATGACGGAGCCGGGCCGGCGCCCGCCGGAGTAATGCAGATAGGCCGGCGTGAGGCCCGCCTGCCAGTCATGCGCGTGCACCGTGTCGGGCACGAAGCCCGGCACCAGCCCCAGCCCGAGGCCCGAGCCCACCGCCCCCAGCGCGGCGAAGCGCAGGGCGTTGTCCTCCCAGTCGAGCCCGTTCGGCCCGACATAGGGCCCGCCCGGCCGGTCATAGAGATGGCCCGCCTCGATGACGAAGAGCTTCAGACCCGCCGCCTCCGCCGCCAGCAGGCGGGCCGGGCCGCCGAACAGATGATCGAAATGGTGGACCGGCTCGGCGGTCTCCAGCGCCCCCATCACGGCAGGATAGCCCGGCACCAGCGTGCGCATCTCGATGCCATGCGGCACCAAGGCCGACGGCAGCGCGCCGACCACATCGGCCAGCCCGCCGGTCTTCACCAGAGGATAAATCTCGGAAGCAACCGATAGTACCTTCAGATCCGTCACCAGCCCCGTTGCCCCTGTTGCCTTGCCTCGACCCAGCCCACCCGCGCGCCCGCTTGGCCCACGCCGACCGGCATGGCCCCCGCCGGCCGGAAGCAACCTGCCCCGTCCGGACGCGCCATTCGGACGGGGCCCTTGAACCCAGCGTCGGGCTAGAGTTCGAGCCGGTTGATCATCGATTGCGTAATGAGACAGATTCCCTTGTCAGTCCGACGAAAGCGCCGTGCGTCCTCCTCGGGATCCTCGCCCACCACGAGCCCCTCGGGAATGCGCACATGCGCGTCGATCACCACGTTCTTCAGCCGCGCCCCGCGGCCGACCTCGACATAGGGCAGGATGACGCCGTTCTCGATCGCCCCGTAGGAATTCACCCGCACGCCGGTGAACAGCAGGGCGCGGCGCAGCGAAGAGCCGGAGACGATGCAGCCGCCAGAGACCAGCGAGGAAATGGCCTGTCCGCGCCGGCCCTCGTCGTCATGCACGAATTTCGCCGGCGGGGTGATCTCGGCATAGGTCCAGATCGGCCAGTCGCGATCATACAGGTCAAGCTCCGGCACCACGCCGGTGAGGTCGATATTCGCCTCCCAATACGCGTCCACCGTGCCGACATCGCGCCAGTAGGGCGCGGTTTCCATGTCGGAACGCACACAGGAGCGGGCGAAGTGATGCGCGTGCGCCTTCCCGTGCTTGACGAGGTAGGGAATGATGTCCTTGCCGAAATCATGCGTCGAGAGCGGGTCGGCCGCGTCACGCCGCAGTTGATCGATCAGGAACTTGGTCTCGAAAATATAGATGCCCATCGAGGCGAGCGCCTTGTCCGGCTGGCCGGGCATGGCGGGCGGGTCCTTCGGCTTTTCGAGGAAGGAGATGATGCGGTCGGTGGCGTCGACATGCATCACGCCGAAGGCGCTGGCCTCCAGACGCGGCACTTCGAGACAGCCGACGGTGACATCGGCGCCCTTGTCGACATGCTCCTGCAGCATGATCTCGTAGTCTTGCTTGTAGATGTGATCCCCGGCCAGGATGATGATGTGCCGTGTGTCATAGGCCTCCACGATGTCGAGGTTCTGGTACACCGCGTCAGCCGTGCCGAGATACCACATGGTTTCCGAGACGCGCTGGCTGGCCGGCAGCACGTCGAAACTCTCGTTGCGCTCGTGCCGGAAGAAGTTCCAGCCGCGCTGCATGTGGCGGATGAGGCTGTGCGCCTGGTACTGCGTCGCCACCCCGATCCGGCGGATGCCGGAATTGAGGGCGTTGGAGAGCGCGAAATCGATGATGCGCGACTTGCCGCCGAAATAGACCGCCGGCTTGGCGCGACGATCCGTCAGCTCCATGAGGCGGCTACCGCGGCCACCGGCCAGCACATAGGCCATAGCCGTTCGCGCGAGTGGGGCGTTCTGGACCGTCGGCCGTGCCATGTGGCGTCTCTCCCTAGTTTGTCTGTTTGCGGACCGTGCGGCGCGCCTTGGCGAGCGGCGGCTCTGCAGGGCCCGGATCCCATGTGAAGTAAAGCGTCGCCAGCGGGGGCAGCGTCACCTCCGCACTCGCCGGCAGGCCATGCGCCGGCTCGCTGATGGCCGTCACCGACCCGAGATTGCCCATCCCCGAGCCGCCATAGATTTCGGCGTCGGTGTTGAGCAGTTCCCGCCAGCGGCCGGCCAGAGGCAGGCCGAGACGGTAGTTGGGGCGCGGCACCGGCGTGAAATTGGCGATCATCACCACCGGCGCATCGCCATCGCGGCCGATGCGCAGCCAGGCGAAGATCGACTGCTCCCGGTCGTCCACCACGATCCAGCGGAACCCTTCCGGGTCGCAGTCGCGGGCATGCAGTGTGACGGTGTCGCGATAGACCCGGTTGATCTCGCGCACCAGAAGCTGCGTGCCGCGATGGTGCGGGCCCATGTCGACGAGATGCCAGTCGAGCGAGCGCTCCTCGCTCCACTCGCCGCGCTGGGCGAATTCCTGGCCCATGAACAACAGCTTCTTGCCGGGATAGGCCCACATCATCGCGTAATAGGCGCGCACCGTGGCGAAGCGCTGCCAGTCGTCGCCGGGCATGCGGGTGAGCACCGTGCCCTTTCCGTGCACCACCTCGTCATGCGAGATCGGCAGCACGAAATTCTCCGAGAAGGCATAGACCAGCCCGAAGGTGATGCGGTCATGGTGCCAGCGCCGGTACACGGAATCGACCGAGAGATAGTCGAGCGTGTCGTGCATCCAGCCCATGTTCCACTTGAAGCCGAAGCCGAGGCCGCCGGCATAGACGGGCTGCGACACGCCGGCCCAGGAGGTGGATTCCTCGGCGATCACCACCGTGCCGGGATGCTCGGCATAGATGGTCTCGTTGGCGCGCTGCAGGAAGGCGACGGCGTCCTTGTTGTCGTTCGAGCCGTCGGGATTGGGCGCCCATTCGCCGTCGCGGCGCGAATAATCGAGATAGAGCATGGAGGCCACCGCATCGACCCTCAGCCCATCGATGTGGAAACGGTCGAGCCAATAGAGCGCGTTGGCGATCAGCATATTCGCCACTTCGCGCCGGCCGAAGTCGTAGATCGCCGTATTCCAGTCCGGATGGAAGCCGCGCCGCGGATCGGCATGCTCATAAAGCGGGCCGCCGTCGAAATGCGCCAGACCATGAATGTCGGTGGGGAAATGCGCCGGCACCCAGTCGAGGATCACCGACAGGCCGGCCTGATGCGCGCGATCGACGAAGCGGGCGAAGCCGGCGGGATCGCCGAACCGGCTGGTCGGCGCGAACAGGCCGATCGGCTGGTAGCCCCAGGAGGCGTCCAGCGGATGCTCGGAAATGGGCAGCAGCTCGATATGGGTGAAGCCCATCCACGCGACATAGCCGATGAGTTGATCGGCAAGTTCGTCATAGGTGAGGAAGCGATTGCCCTCCCCGCGCCGCCACGAGCCCAGATGCACCTCGTAGATGGACATCGGCTTCTCGCGCGCCGCGCCCTGGCCTCGCGCGGCGATATGCGCGGCGTCGTTCCATTCGAACGCGTCGGTCCGCGCCACCACGGAGCCGGTGGCCGGGCGGAACTCGCCGCGAAAGCCGAACGGATCCGCCTTCAGCGGCAGCAGGCGGCCGTCGGCGGCGACGATCTCGTATTTGTAGATGCTCCCCTCGCCCACCGCGGGCGCGAAGATTTCCCACAGGCCGCTGTCGATGCGCTTGCGCATCTGGTGGCGGCGCCCGTCCCACTGGTTGAAATCACCCACCACGGAGACGCGCGAGGCGTTCGGCGCCCACACCGCGAAACACACGCCCTCCACGCCCTCATGCGTGCAGGGATGCGCGCCGAGCCGCTCATACAGCGCCTTGTGCGTGCCCTCGACCAGCAGATAATCGTCCATCGGTCCCAGCACCGGGCCGAAGGAATAGGGGTCGTCCAGTATCCACGCGCCGCCGGGATTGCCGGCGCGCAGCCGGTAGCGCGCCCAGGCCGGGCGACCGGGCACCAGCCCTTCGAAGAAGCCCGCGTCGTCGCGCCGCGTCAGCTCGACGATCACGCGGCCATCCGCCTCGATCGCCTCCAACGTGTCGGCATGCGGCACGAAGGCGCGGATGACCAGCCCCTCGGGCGTCTCATGCGGACCCAGCAGCGCAAACGGGTCGGGATGACGGCCTTCGACCAGTTGCTCGACCTCACGATCGGGCGCCTGCCACTCACACATGTCACCAACCCTCTGCGCCGAGCCGCCACCTTCAAGGTGGCCACCATCAAAACCCACGCGCCGTGAAGGTTCCTTTACCGTCGACCAGAAGTCCACAATCAGCGTTCACTCAACCACTGTCAGGCAACGCAGGAAGGCCGCCCGGGGCATTGCCGGGCGGCCCGTCGAGTTCAGCGGACCGGCCGGACCGGCACGTTCCAGATGTCGGTGGCGTATTCGGTGATGGTGCGATCGGACGAGAACCAGCCCATGTTGGCGGTGTTGATCGCGCTCGACGTCCACCACTGCGCGCGCGTGTTCCAGCGCTGGTCCACCTTGCGCTGGGCCTCCCAGTAGGCATCGAAGTCGGTCGTCACCAGGAAATAGTCGTGGTGGCGCAGAGCATCGACCAGCGGCTTGAAGCGGTCCGGCTCGTCGGGCGAGAACACGCCCGATTCGACCGCGTCCAGCACTTCCGCGAGCAGCGGCGAGCGCTGGATAGTGCCGTATTCGTCGATTCCCGCCGCGCGGCGCTCCTCCACCTCCTGGGCGGTCAGGCCGAAGATGAAGATGTTGTCGTCGCCGACATGCTCCTTGATCTCCACATTGGCGCCGTCCAGCGTGCCGATGGTGAGCGCGCCGTTGAGCGCCATCTTCATGTTGCCGGTGCCCGAGGCTTCCATGCCGGCGGTGGAGATCTGCTCGGAGAGATCCGCCGCGGGAATGATCACCTCGGCCAGCGAGACATTGTAGTTCGGCAGGAACACCACCTTGAGCAGGTCGCGCACGGTGGGGTCGTCGTTGACCACCCTGGCGACGTCGTTGGCGAGCTTGATGATCAGCTTGGCCATGTGGTAGCTGGCCGCCGCCTTGCCCGAGAAGATCTTCACCCGCGGCGCCCAGTTCTTCGCCGGGTTGGAGCGCATCGATTCGTAGAGCGCGATGGTCTCCAGCACGTTGAGCAGCTGGCGCTTATATTCGTGGATGCGCTTGATCTGCACGTCGAACAGCGCGCCGGGATTGACCTTGATATCCAGCCGGTCGCGGATGAGGCGCGCCAGCGCGACCTTGTTCTGCCGCCGCACTGCCGCCAGCCGGTCGTGCAGCGCGCTGTCACCAGCCTTTTCCGCCAGTTTCCGGAGATTGGCCGGGTCGTCCAGCACGGCCGGGCCGCACACGTCCACCAGCAGGTTGGTGAGGCCGGGATTGGACTGGTAAAGCCAGCGGCGGAAGGTGATGCCGTTGGTCTTGTTGTTCATCCGGTCGGGGAACAGCCGGTAGAAGTCCTTGAATACCGTGGTCTTCATCAGCTCGCTGTGCAGCGCGGCGACGCCGTTGATGGAATGCGAGCCGAGGAAGGCGAGGTTGCCCATGCGCACGCGCCGGCCGTGATCCTCCTGGATCAGCGAGACGGAGGAGAGCAGCGCGTCGTCGCCGGGGAATTCGGCGCGAACCCGCTCCAGATGCTTGGCGTTGAGCAGATAGATGATCTGCATATGGCGGGGCAGCACACGCTCCATCAGCGGCACCGGCCAGGTCTCCAGCGCCTCCGGAAGCAGCGTGTGGTTGGTGTAGGAGATGGTGCGCACCGTGATGTCGAACGCCTCGTCCCACTCGATGTCGTTCTCGTCGACAAGGGTGCGCATCAGCTCGGCGACCGCGATCGAGGGATGCGTGTCGTTGAGCTGGATGGCGACCTTGTCGGGCAGCGAGCGGATATCGCCGAAGCTGTCGACATGGCGGCGGATCAGGTCGCGCAGCGAGGCGGCGGTGAAGAAATATTCCTGCCGCAGCCGCAATTCCTGTCCCGCCGGGGTCGCATCGCTCGGGTAGAGCACCTTGGAAATGGCCTCGGCCTTCACCTGGTCGACCAGCGCGCCGACATGGTCGCCCTGGTTGAAAGTATCCAGCCGGAGTGGATCGGCGGCACGCGCCGACCACAGGCGCAGCGTATTCACATGGCGCCCGCGCCAGCCGACGATGGGCGTATCATACGCCACCGCCTCGACCGTCTCGCTGGGGTGCCAGACCTGCTTCTTGCGGTCGCTGCCGACCGCGACCGCCTCGACCGAGCCGCCGAAGCCGACATCGTAATAGACCTCGGGCCGCTCGAACTCCCACGGATTGCCGAAGGACAGCCAGTCCTCGGGATATTCCTGCTGCCAGCCATTCTTGATCCGCTGCCGGAACAGGCCGTTCTCGTAACGGATGCCGTAGCCGTAGGCGGCGACGGAGAGCGTCGCCATGCTGTCCATGAAACAGGCGGCGAGACGGCCGAGGCCGCCATTGCCCAGCGCCGCGTCCGGCTCCACCTGCCGCAGCCGATCGAGATCGACGCCGAGATCGCCCAGCGCGGAGCGGGCGGTTTCCAGCATCTCGATATTGGTCAGCGCATCGAACAGCAGGCGGCCGATGAGGAATTCCAGCGAGAGGTAATAGACCCGCTTGCGGCCTTCCGAATAGGTCTGGCGGGTGGACGTGATCCAGCGATCGACGATCCGGTCACGCGTGGCGAAGGCGGTGGCGAGAAACCAGTCGCGGTCGCTCGCGGCAGCCGGATTTTTGCCCACGGCATAGGTGAGCTTGGAGATCACCGCCGCGCGAAACTTCGCGACGTCGTCCCCCAGGGTGGCAACGGCGGGGCGGGGGGTGGTCTCCGGCTTTTCCAGCATCTTGTCTTCGACCTCGACTGACATCCAGTTCTGCTCCCGTTGCGGCCTTCCGCCTCCGTCCATGCCGGAGAAGCGGTGCCGTCTGTCGTCATGCAACCTTTTGGCCAACTCAGGCCGAACGGCCGCCCCGCTCGAAGGCGGCGAGCCCCAGCACCAGCCACCCGACGATCAGCATAGTGCCACCGATCGGGGCAGCCATAGGAAAAATGATGATCCCCCAAAGGGCTCGCGCCGCCAGTGTGCCGCCGAACAGCGCCGCCCCGAGCGCGATCACCGACCCGCCGGCATCGGCGAAGGACAGGCGCGGTCCCCGCGCGGCCGCCAGCGCCGCCGCGCCCGTCGCGCCCGCCGCGCCGAGCATGAGGAAATAGGCCGCGGTAGTCAGGTTGGGGTCGGCGTTCACATGCGCGCCGGCGGCGGCGGCGGCGACGCCGGTCGCCCCCATCAGCCCGGCAACCAGAATAAGGAGACGACGCAACCCGTTCATGACCCACTCCAACTCACGCACGCGCCCCGCCCGCGTCAGTCGCGGGCGATGGCATGAAAGAAGGTACCCGAGACCAAGCCGCGACGCGCGCCCGCCGGCCCCATCTCCTTGCCCTGCCCGTCGCTCAGCGCGACAAGCGGTGCATCCTCGCCCGCCGATGTGACGCTGGCATAATGGAATTCGTGGCCGCGCAGCCGCGTGCCCTCAGGACCGAGCGGCGAGGCCGCCAGCGTCACCGCCCGGCGGTAGCCCAGATTGAGCCGCCGCCGGGCAAAGCTGGTGGCGTGGCCGAGCAGGCCGAGCATCGGGTGGCGCCCTCCCTCGGCATCCTCGATCGACTGGCCCAGCACCATGAACCCCCCGCATTCGCCATGCACCGGGCGGGTTTGCGCGACGTGCCGCACGCCCTCGAGAAAGCGCGTCGCGCCCGCCAGCCGCCCGCCATGCAGCTCGGGATAGCCGCCCGGCAGCCAGCACGCATCGCAGCTCGGATCCGGGGCCTCATCGGCCAACGGCGAAAAAGGCAGGATCTGCGCCCCTGCCCGCCGCCAGCCGGCGATCAGATGCTCATAGGCAAAGGAAAACGCCACGTCCTGCGCCAGTGCGATGCGCTGGCCCGGCGGCGGCAGCGCGATGGGGGCGGCACCGGACGCCGCGATCGGCCGGGCCAGCGCCACCAGCGCGTCGAGATCGACATGCGCCTGCGCGAGCGCGGCGAGGCGCTCCAGATGCGCCTTAAGTTCCGCATGCTCGCCGGCCTGCACGAGGCCGAGATGGCGCTCGGGCAGGCTGCTCGAGGCATCGCGCGGCAGGCTGCCCAATATCTGGATACCCAGCGCCGCGATCGCCTCGCTTGCCTGCAGCCGGTGGCGCTCGCTCGCCACCTTGTTGAGCACCACGCCGGCAATGCGCACGGCCGGATCGTGCGTCGCAAACCCCCGAACCACCGCCGCCGCCGATTGCGACTGGCCGGAAATGTCCAATACCAGCACCACGGGCAGCGCGAGCCGGGCGGCGAGGTCGGCCGCCGCGCCGCTGCGCCCCGCCTCGCCGGAAATGCCGTCGAACAGGCCCATCGAGGCCTCGATGACGACGAGGTCGGCACCCGCAGCCGCCTCCCCCGCCAGCGCGTCGACAAGGGTGGGCGGCATGGCGAAGCTGTCGAGGTTCAGCCCCGGCCGGCCGGTTGCCGCGGCATGGAAGGCGGGGTCGATATAGTCCGGCCCGGATTTCACCGCCCGCACCACCAGCCCGCGCCGCGCCAGCGCCGCGGTCACGCCCAGCGTCAGCGTGGTCTTGCCCGAACCCGAGCGCGGGGCGGCGATGATGAGGCCGCGCGCGCTCATTCCCGCCCCCGGAAGCGGCGCTGATAGGCGGCATCGTACAAGGCGCTCTCGCGGAACTGCGCGGCCGCCAGCGCGCGCCCCACCAGGATGAGCGCGGTGCGCTCCACCGGCTCGGCCGCCACCAAGGCGAGGATGTCACCGAGCGTTCCGCGCATCACCCGCTCGCTCGGACGCGTCGCCTCCACCACGACAGCGACCGGGCAGTCGGCGCCATAGAGCGGCGTGAGATCGGCCACCACCTTGTCCAGCGCGTGGATGGCGAGGTGAATGGCGAGCGTCGCCCCGGTCGCGCCGAAGGCCTTGAGCGTCTCGCCCTCCGGCATGGCGGAGGCGCGGCCCGAGACGCGGGTGAGAATGACACTCTGCGCAAGCCCCGGCACGGTCAGTTCGCGCCCCAGCACCGCGCTGGCGGCGGCGAAGGCCGGCACGCCGGGGGTGAGTGTATAGGCAATACCGGCCCGCTCCAGCCGGCGGATCTGCTCGGCCACCGCGGAATAGATGGACAGGTCGCCCGAATGCAGCCGCGCCACGTCCTGCCCGGCGGCATCGGCCGCCACATATTCGCGTTCGATCTCATCCAGCGACAACGGTGCGGTATCGACGATGCGCGCGCCCGGCGGGCACCAGGCGAGCACCTCGGGCGGCACGATGGAACCGGCATAGAGGCAGACGGGACAACGGCCGATGAGGTCGCGCCCGCGCAGCGTCATCAGGTCCGCCGCGCCGGGCCCCGCGCCGATGAAATGAACCGTCACGCCCCCTCGCCTCCCGTCTGTGCTTCGCGGGCGAGCGCGCAGGTCACCGGCCCCAGCACGAAGCGCGGGCCGATCAGCGTGGAGCGCCGCCCGGCCACCGCCAGCGCCGAGGCCTCCGCCACCGAGGGCAGGCCCATCAGCGCCACCACCCGCTCGGAGCGGGTCGCCGCGCGCGCGCCGGCCGCCTCCAGCTGCGCCTGCGGCACCATGACCAGCAAAAGGCCGAGATCGAGCGCCGCCTTCAGGATGCCGGCCTCGCTGCCCTTCATCGCCGGGGTCGCCATCAGCGAAATCTCGCTCAGCTTCACGTCGTGCCGCGCCAGCGCCCCGCGCACGGCGGCGCAGACTTCCTCCGCCGTCACGCCACGACGGCTGCCGACCCCGGCGACGATCATGCGGGCGTTCCCTTCACGGCTTCACCCGGCACCCGGGGCTTCACCCAGCTCCCCGGCTTCTCCCAGATCCATTGCGTCACCGGCATGGCGGCGCGCCAGCCGGTGAGCCCGCCCACCGGCGCGGCGCGGGCGACGGACAGGCGAAGGAGCTCGCCCCCGCGCGCGGCATGCTGCGCCAGCAGCACGGCCTCGGTCTCCAGCGTCACCGCGTTGACCACCAGCCGCCCGCCGGGCTTCAGGCATGCGAGCGCCGCCTCCATCACGCCGGCATCGCCCGCCCCGCCGCCAATGAAGATGGCGTCCGGCGCCGGTAGGCCGGCCAGCGCCGCCGGCGCGCGCCCTTCCACCAGCAGGAGCCCCGGCACGCCGAGCGCATGGGCGTTGCGATGGATGCGCGCCGCGCGGTCCGCCCGCTCCTCGATGGCGATGGCAGCCAGCGAGGGGTCCGCCAGCATCCATTCGATCGCGACCGAACCCGCCCCGGCACCGATGTCCCACAAGAGTTCGCCCCGGCGCGGGGCGAGCGCGGAGAGTGTCACCGCGCGGATCTCGCGCTTGGTCAGCTGGCCGTCATTCTCGAACCACGCATCCGGCAGGCCCGGCGCGCGGGGAAGGACGCGGGCGTCTCGCGACCCCTCCACCTCGATGCCGACGAGGTTGAGCGGATCGACATCCATGAGCGCGAAGTCGCCGGCGACGGTGCTGCGCAGCCGCTCGCGCGGGCCCCCCAGCGCCTCGCCCACATGCAGCGTCGACCCGCCGAAGCCGCCCTCCACCAGCAGGCGCGCGATGGCGGCGGGCCCGTCGGCATCGGAGGTCAGCACCAGCAGGCGGCGGCCGGGGTGGAGATGCGGGCGGATGAGATCGAGGTCCCGCCCGTGCGCGGTGAGGCACGCCACCTCCCCCAGCGCCCAGCCGAGCCGGGCGGCCGCGAGACTGAACGAGGACGGCGCGGGAAACACCCGCATCTCCTGCGCCGGTACATGCCGCGCCAGCGTGGCGCCGACGCCGTGGAGGAACGGATCACCGGAGGCGAGCACGCAGACCCGCTGCCCGCGCCGCGCCAGCACCAAAGCGATGCCGCGCTCGAAGGGCGAGGGCCACGGCTCGCCCCGCCCCTTCACCGCCGCGCCCGCCAGCGCCAGATGGCGCGCGCCGCCGAACACGATGTCGGCCGCCTCGATGGCGGCACGAGCGGCGGGGGCGAGGCCGGCGAGCCCGTCTTCGCCGATGCCGACAATGGACAACCAGCGCGCTTCCGGGGCATCGTCGCGGCGCGTTCCCAATGGGGCCGCGGAAGAGGTATCCAAGGACGTTCCCTGTGGCGTCGCCGATTCCGGCGCGATGGATTCAGCCTGCGACATGAACCCGCCTTCTGCCGGCCGGGAGGCCGGCGCCCCGCGCCTGCTCATCCTCGGCGGCACGTTGGAAGCCCGCGAACTGGCCGCGACGATTGCCGCGCAGGGAGGCTTTGACGCCAGCCTGTCGCTGGCCGGGCGCACGCGCAACCCGCAGGGCCAGCCCCTGCCGGTGCGCTCGGGCGGATTCGGCGGCGTCGAGGGGCTTGTCGAGCACCTGAAGGCAGAACGCATCGACGCGCTGGTCGACGCCACCCATCCCTTCGCCGCCATCATCTCGCGCAATGCCGCGGAGGCCGCCCGCCGCGCCGGCGTGCCGCTGCTCGCGCTGGTGCGCCCCGTATGGGAGCAACGCGCCGGCGACATCTGGACCGCCGCAGCCGACATTCCCGAGGCGGTCGGCAAGCTGGGCGACGCGCCCCGCCGCGTGCTGGTGACGCTCGGGCGCAACGAGGTCCGCGCGCTGGAAGCCGCGCCGCAGCATCATTATCTCGTGCGCAGCATCGATGCCGTCGAGCCGCCGCTCGCGCGGGCGCATGCGCGCTATATCGAGGCGCGCGGGCCGTTCGCGGAGGGCGACGAGCGCGCCCTGCTGGCTGATAACCGCATCGACGCCATCCTCTCCAAGAACAGCGGCGGCGCGGCGACCTATGGCAAGATCGCGGCCGCCCGCGCGCTGGGCATCGAGGTGATCATGGTCGCCCGGCCGGCCCGCCCCGTGGTCGCGACGGTCGAGAGCGTCGCGGCGGCCATGGCGTGGCTGGAGCGGATCCGGCGGGAGACGACCTGACGCGAGCGGTTGCCCCATCACGCATCCCCGGCCCGGCGCGGCGTATAGACCAGCGCCGGCAGGCCGGGGCGCTCGACGATGCGGGTTTCCGGCGAACCGACGATGATGCAGGTCGCCATGTCCGCCATGTGGCCGCGCGCATTGGTCAGAGGCACCAGCCGCATGCGCTCGTCCGGCCGTCCGACCGCGCGGCCGAAGATCACCGGCACGGTGCCCGCCAGTTCCTCGCGCAGAACCTCGAACGCCCGGTCCAGCTGGTGCGGGCGAGCCTTCGACACCGGGTTGTAGAAGGCCATGGCGAAGCCCGCCTGCGCGGCGAGGCGCAGCCGCGTCTCGATGATCTCCCAGGGCTTCAGATTGTCGGAGAGCGAAACCGCGCAGAAATCATGGCCGAGCGGCGCGCCCGCCCGCGCCGCCACCGCCAGCATCGCGGTGATGCCCGGCACGATGGTGAGGTCGAGAGCGCGCCATTCGGCCGGCCCCGTCTCGATCGCCTCGATCACCGCCGCCGCCATGGCGAACACGCCGGGATCGCCGCCCGAGACCATCGCCACCTTTGCCCCGGCGGCGGCATGGGCGAGCGCGGCGCCGGCCCGCGCCAGTTCCTCGCGATTGTCGGAGGCGAAGCGCTGCTGGCCCTCGCGCACCGGCACGCGCTCCAGATAGGGCATGTAGCCATAGAGCGCCTCCGCCTCCTCCAGCGCGGCGCTGGCCTGCGGGGTCAGGAAGCGCGGCTCGCCGGGGCCGAGGCCGACGACGGCGATCTTTCCGGCGGTGGTGTTGCCGAAGGTGAGAGTCGCATTCATGCCCGTTCCCTCCATCCCGGCACCAGCACGATGGCGAAATAGGGCGCCGGGGCCTCGCCCCGCGTCGCCAGCCGCTCGCACAGGCTACCCGTCATCGTGCCGCGCTCCACATAGAGCGCGCGGTCCAGCCGGCCGGAGGCTTCGAGCGCCCGCCGGATCTTCGGCAGATTGCGCCCGACCTTCATGATGACGGCCGCATCCGCCTCGCCAAGCCGGCGCGCCAGCTCGGCCTCGGGCAGCGTGCCCGGCAGCACGCTGAGCACATCGTCGCCCTGCGCGATCGGCGCGCCGGCCTGCGACCAGCAGCCGGACATGCCGGTGACGCCGGCAATGACCTGCGTGGGGTAGCGATCGGCGAGGCGCACATGCAGGTGCATGTAGGAGCCGTAGAAGAGCGGGTCGCCCTCGGACAGCACCGCCACCGTGCGCCCGGCATCGAGATGGGCGGCGACGCTGGCCGCCGAGGCGTCGTAGAAGGCGGTGATCGCCGTGCGGTAGGGCGCCTCATCCTTCGGCATTTCCGTGGTCACGGGATAGAAGAGCGGCATTTCCTCGATGCCGGTGCGGAAATGGGCATGGGCGATGGCGCGGGCATGGCTACCATTGCCGAGCTTAGCGAAATAGGCGACGACATCGGCCGCGCCGAGCGCGCGCACCGCCTTCAGCGTCAGCAGTTCCGGATCGCCCGGCCCGACACCCACGCCGATCAGCCGGCCGCTGGAGGTTCCCGTCATAGGCCCGGCCTCGCCAGCGCATTGATCGCCGCCGCCGTCATCGCCGAGCCGCCGAGCCGCCCGCGCACCACCAGCCATGGCACGCCATGGTCGCCCGCCGCGAGCGCATCCTTGGATTCCGCCGCGCCGACAAAGCCGACCGGAATGCCGAGGATCGCCGCCGGCCTGGGCGCGCCGGCATCGATCATTTCCAGAAGCCGGAACAGCGCGGTCGGCGCGTTGCCGATGGCGATGACCGCCCCCTCCATCCTCTCGCGCCACAGTTCCAGCGCCGCGGCCGAGCGCGTGGTGCCCAGCCGTTCGGCCAGCTCGGGAACGGAAGGATCTTGCAGGGTGCAGATCACCTCGTTGCCAGCGGGCAGGCGCGCGCGGGTGACGCCATGCGCCACCATCTGCGCATCGCACAGGATCGGCGCGCCGGCCTGCAGCGCGCCACGCGCCGCGCGCACCAGACCGGGCGAGAAATCGATGGCGAAGGCGGCTTCCACCAGCCCGCAGGCGTGGATCATGCGCACCGCCACGTCCGCCTCATCGGGCGTGAAGCGGCCGAGATCGGCCTCCGCGCGGATGATGGCGAAGGAGCGCTCATAGATCGCCGTGCCGTCACGCACATAATCGAACGGGATGGACACTCAGGCCAGATCCTTCATCGCGCAGCCGCCTTCCTCACGCATTTGCCTCCCCCCAACGTCTCCGCAACCGCTTTCGCCACGGCCTCCCGCAGCTGCGCCACGGGCATGATCCGTGCCGGCAAGGTCGCCGCGAGAATGTCGCGCGGCGTGCCTTCGACCACGAGACCTGCCCCCTCGTCCAGCCCCACGATGGTGAGCGTCGCCGGCGCGGGGTGCGCGCAGCCCTTCACGCAGCCGGACACATGCAGCGTGCCGCCCGCGATGAGAGGAGCGATCTGCGCCGCCAGAACATGGGTCTCAAGCCGGGCGGAGGCGCAGGCGGGCTGCCCGGCGCAGGCGAAGACGCGCCGTCGCGGATCGGCCGGATCGGTGATGAAGCCGAGTTCCGCCGCGCGGCGCTCCAGCCCCACGGAGGCCTCGGGCGCCAGCCCGGCCAGCAGCAGCGCCCGCCCCGCCGCCGGCTCGACATGGCGCACGTCCGCATCCCTCGCCAGCACCGCCAGCGCCGCCAGCGTCTGCGCCCGAACCTGCCCGAAGGCGAGGCCGAGCCCCAGCGCCACGCAGCCGTCCCTCAGCCTATGGCGCCCCACCGGCTCGGCATCCGGCCGCACCGCGCCCTCACCCCGTGGCAGGGGCGCGAGGGCGTTGAGATCGCGGAGCCGCGCGGCGCCGTCCCCCGCCATCACGTCGTCCATGCGGGCGGCGGGCCCGTGCGCGGCGAGGCGCTCCAGCAGATCCAGCACGAGCCGCTGGGCATGGGCCTGCGCGACCACGCCGACCGTTCGCCCCGCCAGAACCACCCGCCAGCACTGATTCGCGTCGGCCACCAGCGCGATATCCGCTTTGAGCGCGCCCGCGTGGAGCGACCCGCCGCCATCGACCACCAGCGAGACCTTGGGCGCGAGGCGCGGCAGCAGCGTCGCCGCCCGCTCGCTGAGAGCACGGGCGAGCGGGCGCGGATCGGCCCGCTCGGCGGGATCGAGCCCGGCCAGCGCGCTCGTCTCGACGGCAAAGCCGGTCGGCACCTCGATGCCCAGCCCCGCCACTGCCGCCGGCAGCGCCGCCGCGCTCGCCTCGCTCAGCCCGCGCAATTGCAGCTTGCCGCGCGCCGTCACCTCAAGGATGCCATTGCCGAGCGTGGCGGCAAGGCTGGCCAGCCCTTCCAGCTGGTCCACCGACAAGGGATCCGCCGGCTGGATCCGCGCCAGCAGCCCGTCGCCAGTCAGCATCGGCCGGGGCAGCGTCGGGCAGGCCCCGCGTCGCAGGGGCGCCGCGCTCATTCCGCCGCCTCCCCGGAAAGGGTGGCGAGATCCGCGCCGACATCGTTGCGGCGGGGGTGCCAGAGCCCGCTCAGCCGCGCCCGCTCGAAACGGGCGGCAACGAAGCGGGCGGCCTCCGGCGACGCGGCGCGCAGGAAATCGCGCACGCTCTCGTCGCCGACATAGGCGGCGTGCAGCGCGTCGACCAGATGGCCGGGCACGGCGCGGGTGGCTTCCGCAAAGCCGATCAGCCGATCCACCGTCTCGGCGATCTCGGCCGCCCCGCGCGGGCCGTGCCGCAAAAGCCCGGCGATATAGCGCGGGTTGGTGCGCCCGCGCACGATGCGGGCGATGGCCTGGCCAAGCGGGCGCGCCGTGGGGCGGGCGGGATCGGATGTGTCCAGCACGACCAGATCGGGCACGCGCCCCAACCGCTCGGCCGCCGCCGCGAAGCCGCCGATGAAGGCGAGGTCGGCATCGCCTTCGAGCAGGTCGCGGCCGGGATCGTCGGCGCCATGGACAAGCATGTCCGCCGCCGCCACGCGGGCCGCGAAGGCCGCGCCGGCCTCAAATGCCGTGCCCTCCGCTCCGCCATAAGCGTGCGAGGCGCTGGCGAGATAGGCGTCGCCCAGCGCCTCGCGCTCGATTCCATCGCCCGGCCGGTCGAGCCCCGCGCCATAGGCGCCCGGCGCGCTGCCGAAAATGCGCGGCGCGCCCTCGCCATGTTCGCGCAAGGGATTCTCGTCCGCCGTCTCCTCGCGCCGCGCCACCGCCCGCAACGCGGCGTCGAGCAGGGCGATCTGCGCGGGAAACAGGTCGCGGAACAGCCCGGAAATGCGGAAGGTGACGTCGACACGCGGACGCCCGAGCACGGCGGTCGGCAGCACTTCCACCCCCGTCACCCGGCCGGTCGCGTTATCCCAGAGCGGGCGCGCGCCGATGAGCGCGAGCCCCTGCGCGATCTCCTCGCCGCCGGTGCGCAGCGTGGCGCTGCCCCACAGATCCAGCACCAGCGCGCGCGGCCAGTCGCCATGTGCCTGCGCATAGGCGCGCAGCACCTCCTCCGCCGCCAGCCGGCCGAGATCCATCGCGGTCGCCGTCGGCAGGGCGCGCGGATCGCTGGCGAAGAGGTTGCGCCCGGTCGGCATCACGTCGGTACGCCCGCGCCCCGGCGCCCCGGCCGGGCCCGCCGCCACGCGTCGTCCGTCCAGCACGGCCAGCAATCCGTCCCGCTCCGCCGCCCCGCACGGGCCGCGACCATAGACATGGAAGCCGTCCTTCAGGCGCATCTCCTTGATGTCGCACAGGAACGCGTCGATCTGCTTCAGCGCCTCGTCCGGCGAGGCATCGGCGGAGAGCCCGGCATCGCGGGCAAAGCCGGTGCGGCTCGCCTCCTCCACGATCAGCCGTGCCAGCCGCTCGCGCCGGCGGCGGTCGAGCCCGTCGGCCTGCGCATATTCATCCACCAGCCGCTCCAGCTCGCGCCCCTCGCCGGCGAGCCCGGCTTCCAGCGTCGGCGGCGGCAGGTGGCCGAGCGTGACGGCGGCGATGCGCCGCTTGGCCTGCGCCGCCTCGCCGGGATTGGAGACGATGAAGGGATAGGCCACCGGCAGGCTGCCCAGCACGAGTTCGGGGAAACAGGCGCTTGTGAGCGCGACATGCTTGCCCGGCAGCCATTCGAGCGTGCCATGCGCGCCCATATGCACCAGCGCGTCCGCCTGCCGCCGCAGCCACAGGCCGAAGGCGAGCAGCCCATGGCGCGGCGGCAGCGCGGGGTCATGATACTGCGCCCGCCGCTCGGCACGGGCGCCGCGATCGGGCGCGATGGCGACGGTGACATGACCGAAGGCGCGGGCCCTGAAATGGAAAGCATCGTCGGACACGTCCGGATCGTCTTCCGGCGCCCCCCACGCCGCGTGAACGGCCGCGACGGACGCGGCGGGGAGCGTCGCCAGATGAGTGCGGTAATCGGCGAGGGCGAGGGTCGAAGGCGACGCGAAGCCCTCGCCCCGCACCGCCTCCAGCAAGGCCCGCGCATCCGAAGGCACCCCGTCCACGCGATAGCCCGCCGCATCGAGATCCGCCATCAGCGCCAGCACGCTGGCCGGCACGTCGAGGCCCACCGCCCAGCCGGTTCGGCCGGGCGCGCCGGCATATTCCGGCATGAGCACGGCGATGCGCCGCTCGCCGCGCGGCATCGCCTGGAGCCGCACCAGCGATGCCACCCGCTCCGCAACCTGCGCCACACGGTCGGGCTCGGGCCGGTTGACCAGCGCGGTGAAGCCCGGCACGGCGGGGGCGTCGGCCGGCGCCTTGAAGGAGAGCGCTCCCGCCAGCACCCGCCCGTCGAGCTCGGGCAGCACGACATGCATGGCGAGGTCCGCGCTCACCAGCCCGCGCACGCCCTCGGCCCAGGCCGCGCGCGGCGTGGTGGCAAGGATGGCCTGCAGCACCGGCACGCCGGGCGCGTCGAGCACGGTCTCCTCGCCCGGATCGCCAGCGGCGAAGGCGGTGAGCGTGACGATGGCCGCCGGCTTCATCTCCGCCAGAACGGTGCGCAGGAAGGCGATGGAGGCCGGCTCGCGCAGCGAGGCGACGAAGATCGGCCGGGGGTCCAGCCCGCGCGCGGCGAGCGCGGCGCACAGCGCCTCGACCGGCGCGGTATCCCCCGCCAGCCACATGGAGCGGTAGAAGATGACGGGAATGGCGGGGGCGCCGGCCGTCTCCTCACCGCCCCACTCATGAAATCCCGCCAGCGGCACCGGCTGCGGCGGGGGGGCCTCGACCGCGCGCCCCGCATGCCTCGCCAGCCGGCGCAGCAGCGCGCGCAGGTTGGCCGGGCCGCCGGCGCGGAAATAGCCGAGCAGCGCCTTCAGTTCCTCGTCCGGCAAGGTCGAGGCCTCGGCGAGGCGGGGATCGTCGCGGTCCTCGCCCGGCAGCAGGGCGAGGAGGATGCCCCGCGCGCGGGCCACAGCGGCCAGCCGCTCCACGCCGTAGCGCCACCAGTCCAGCCCGCCGAGCAGGCGGATGACGATGATGCGCGCCTGCACCGCGCTGCGGTCGATCCACAGATCAACCGACATCGGATGCCGCAGATCCCGCAGGTTCACGAGACGCAGGCTCGGCAGTCCCTCGGTGCCGGCGCCCTCCGCCCGCTCCTCCGCCTCCGCATGCGCCCGCGCCGCAGCCAGCCCCACCAGATCGCTGTCTGTGAAGGACAGCACCACCACCTCGCCCGGCGTCTGGGCGAGGTCGACCGGCTCGACCAGATCGTCGAGGCTGGTGGACGTGGTGGTGAGGATGTGCATGAGGCGTGGGCGCTCCTGTAATCGTCATCCCGGCCGAAGCATCGGGCAGAGTCGGGATCGGCTGCCATCCACGAACGGGCGGACGATCGCGGATCGGCCTGTCGGCCGTCCGCGATGACGGGTCGGCTCACGCGGCCGCCAAGGCTCCGGCGAGGATCGCCTCCACCTTCGCCCGGTCGAGCCCCTTGAGGCCGATCGCCACCAGCCGGCCGCGGCGCGTCTCCGCGCCCCACGCCCGGTCATAATGATGGGCCACGCGCGGGCCGACCGCCTGCACCAGAAGCCGCATCGGCTTGCCGGTGACCGAGAGGAAGCCCTTCACCCGCAGCACGTCCGCCTCCTCGGCGGCGCGGGCGATGCGGATGGCGAATTCGGCCGGGTCGGCGATTTCCGGCACCTCGACGATGAAGCTGTCGAAATCGTCGTGGTCGTGGTCGGCCTCATCGTCGTGATGGGTGTGGCGGTTCTCGATATCGTCCTCGGTGCCCACCCCGAGGCCCATGAGGATCGCCGGATCGATCGCCCCGCCTGTCACCGGCACAACGCGCACGCCCCGGGGCAGTTCGGCGTCGAGCGCGGCGCGGGCACGGGCCGCGCCGGCTGCGTCGATCAGGTCGCCCTTGGTGAGGATGACGAGATCGGCGCAGGCGATCTGGTCGTCGAACACTTCCTCGATCGGGTCGTCATGGTCGAGCGAGGCATCGGCCGCGCGCTGCTCGGCCAGCGCGTCATGATCGTGGGCGACCCGGCCCGAGGCCAGCGCCTCCCCGTCCACCACGGCGACGACGCCGTCCACCGTCACGCGGCTCCGGATCGCCGGCCAGTGGAAGGCCTGCACCAGCGGCTTGGGCAAAGCGAGGCCGGAGGTCTCGATGAGGATGTGGTCGACCTTCGGCTCCAGCGCGAGAATGGCATCGAGCGCGGGCACGAAATCATCCGCCACGGTGCAGCAGATGCATCCATTGGCCAGTTCGACGATGTTCTCCTCCGGGCAGGTGTCGATGCCGCAGCCCTTCAGGATCTCGCCATCGATGCCGACATCGCCGAACTCGTTGACGATGACCGCGAGGCGCTTGCCCCGCGCATTTTCCAGCACATGGCGGATGAGCGTGGTCTTACCCGACCCGAGGAAACCGGTGACGATGGTGCACGGCACCCGCGAAAGAACGGTCGAACTGGTTGCGGCGGCGGTCATGCGGCGTCTCCACGAAAGCCCAAGAGGTCCATGGGATGCGCCGGTCGCGGAAAAATTCCGCGCGAAGCCGCGCCGGTGGAGCGCCGCTCTGCCTGCTGCCGGGCACCCCGCCGGCGGACAAGACCGAACCGCCGGCAGGTCTCCTGGCTCGCGGGTCGCGGCCCTGTCTCCGCCTTCCCGGCGCGGGCGCCAGTGGCTGATGGAGACGGGCTCGCCGCTTACAGTTGCGGGGGCAGCCGCGGAATTGGAGCACGCCGCCTGAAGGCCCGCTCCGCACCGCATTCCCTTTTCGTCCCTCTCCGGAAAGAGGAAACCGATGGTCGCCGTCACTTAAGGAGCGTCCGGAGGGAATGTCAAACCGCCCCCGGCCCCGGCCCGCGTCGCCGCCATTGCGGCGCGGGGATTGGCGGGTATAGTCGCGAGCGTCGTCGGTTCCCGTGAGACGCACGGGACGCAAGACGGGAACGCGGTGGGGCGGAGACATCCGCCGAATCCTCGGCTGCCCCCGCAACTGTGAGCGGCGAGCCCTCCTCCATCAGCCACTGGCCTTGTGCCGGGAAGGCGGAGACGGGGCCGCGACCCGCGAGCCAGGAGACCGGCCGGCGACGGAAACCGCAACGGCCCTCGGGTGGAGGGCCAAAGGAGACTGTCATGACGACCCGGAACGGCCTGAATCTGGCCGCCTCGCACGATTCGCTCGCCGCCCGCGCGGTGGCCATCACCTTCGCGGCCCTCATCGGCGTGGTCGTGCTCGGCGGCGTGGGCTTCTCCCATGTCAGCGCCATGCACAACGCGACGCATGATGTGCGCCACGCCAACGCCTTCCCCTGCCACTGACCGTGCCGGGGGACTCTTCATGTCGCTTTTCAGGACGATTCTTTTCGTCGCCGCGCTTGCCGGCATCGGCACCGGGCTGGTGGGCGCCGGCCTCCATCTCCTCACCACCGTCCCGCTGATCCTCAAGGCCGAGACCTTCGAGCAGGCGGAAGCCGCCGCGCCCGCCCATGACCATGCGAATGCCACCGCGCAGGCGGCCGGCGCGCAGGAATCGGCTGCGCACGAGCATGACAGCGAGGCCTGGGCACCGGCCGACGGCTTCGAGCGCAACGGCCTCACCCTGCTGTTCACCGTGCTCACCGGCTTCGGCTTCGCCTTGCTGCTGGTGTCGGCGAGCGAGATCGCCGGCGGATTGCAAAACTGGCACCAGGGCGTGATCTGGGGTCTGGCGGGCTTTGCCGTTTTCACCCTGGCGCCCGGGCTTGGCCTGCCCCCCGAACTGCCGGCCATGCCGGCCGGCGACCTCGCGGCGCGCCAGCTCTGGTGGGTGGGCACGGCGGCGGCGACCGCCGGCGGCCTCGCGCTTCTCGCCTTCGGCCGCTCGCCCCTGCTCGCCGTGGCCGGCGTCGCGCTCATCGTCGCGCCGCAGCTGATCGGCGCGCCGCAGCCGGACAGCTATGAGACGGCGATTCCCGAAGCTCTGCATCACCGTTTCGTGGTCGCGAGCGTAGCGGTGAGCTTCGTGTTCTGGGCGCTGCTCGGCGGCCTTGCCGGCTGGCTGCGCCCGCGCCTCGCCGCGCCCGCGGCCTGACGGGGTGACGAGCCTCACCTTCATCCTCGGCGGCGCCCGCTCCGGCAAGAGCCGGCACGCCGAGGAACTCATCGAGCGCCTGCCCGCGCCCTGGAGCTATATCGCAACCGCCGAGGCCTATGATGCCGAGATGGCGGAGCGCATCGGCCTGCACCGCGCGCGCCGGGGCGAGGGCTGGCAGACGCTGGACGCCCCGCACGATCTCGCGCGCACGGTGGCCGGGCTTCCCCCCGGCCGGCCGGTGCTGGTCGACTGCCTCACCCTGTGGTTGACCAACCGCCTGCTCGCCGAGGCCGACCTTTCGGCCGAATGCGCGGCGCTGGTCGCGGCGCTGGGTGCCCATGACGGCCCGGTGGTGGTGGTCTCGAACGAGACCGGCCTCGGCATCGTGCCCGACAACGCGCTGGCCCGCCGCTTCCGCGACGCGCAGGGCCGGCTCAACCAGATGGTGGCGGCCCGCGCCGACACGGTGATCTTCATGGTCGCCGGGCTGCCGATGAAAGTGAAATGACGACCGATATTTCCGAGGAGGACGCCGCCCGCCACCGCGCCAAGATGGAAAAGCGCAAGGCGGTGCAGGATGCCGAAGTGGCGGGCAAGACGGTGGAGAAGGGTCTTCTCATCGTCCACACCGGCACGGGCAAAGGCAAGTCCACCGCCGCCTTCGGCCTTGCGCTGCGGGTGCTGGGCCATGGCGGGCGGGTCGGCGTGGTGCAGTTCATCAAGGGCGCCTGGCAGTCCGGCGAGCGGGACGCGCTGGCAAGCTTCGGCGAGCGGGTCGTCTGGCACGCCATGGGCGAGGGCTTCACCTGGGAGACGCAGGACCTCGCCCGCGACATCGCGGCGGCGCGCCGCGCCTGGGAAAAGGCCCAGGAATTGATGGCGGATCCGACCATCGGCCTCGTCATCCTCGACGAGCTCAACATCGCGCTGCGCTACGACTATCTCCCGCTGGAGGAGGTGATCGCCGCGCTTGCGGCGCGCCGGGCGGGGCTGCATGTCGTCGTCACCGGGCGGAACGCCAAGCCGGCGCTGGTGGAAGCCGCCGATCTCGTCACCGAGATGAGCCTGGTGAAGCACCACTTCAAGGCCGGGGTGAAGGCGCAGCCAGGCATCGAGTTCTGATGCCATCCCGATGCCTTTCCGGGGAGGAATTGAACCGTGCGCTCTCACAATTTGCCGATGACATTCCTATGTGATGAGAGACGCCGAAACTCGCGGCGTGGCCCATCTACGGAGAAACGCTTCGATGCGTTCCACCCCTGTCGCCTACCTGTTCTGGTTCTTCGGCCTGATCGGCGTTTGCGGCATTCATCGCTTCTATGCCGGGCGCTACTGGACCGGCGCGCTGTGGCTGCTGACGCTCGGCCTGCTCGGCATCGGGCAGATCATCGACCTGTTCCTCATTCCCGGCATGGTGCGCGAGGCCAACCTCGAGCGCCGCGTGGACTATCTGGAAGCACGCCGCTCATAACGGCCGGCCTGGGGGACGCGCGGTGATAACGCGCGCCCTCATGTTCCAGGGCACCGGCTCGGATGTCGGCAAGTCGCTCGTCGTCGCCGGCCTCGCGCGCGCCTACACCTTGCGCGGGCTGAGGGTTCGGCCGTTCAAGCCGCAGAACATGTCCAACAATGCCGCCGTCACGCCGGACGGCGGCGAGATCGGCCGCGCGCAGGCGCTGCAGGCCCGCGCGGCGCGCGTGCCGCCCTCCGTCCACATGAACCCGGTGCTGCTGAAGCCGCAGAGCGAGATCGGCGCGCAGGTCGTGGTGCAGGGCCGTGCGCGCGGCACCGCGCGGGCCAGCGAGTATCAGGCGCTGAAACCCGCCCTGATGGCCGCCGTGCTGGAGAGCTATGAGAAGCTGCGCGCGCAGGCCGACCTCGTGCTGGTGGAAGGCGCGGGCTCGGCTTCCGAGATCAATCTGCGCGCCGGCGACATCGCCAATATGGGCTTCGCCCGCGCCGCCAATGTGCCCGTGGTGCTGATCGGCGACATTGACCGCGGCGGCGTCATCGCCAGCCTGGTCGGCACAAGCGCCGTGCTTCCGGAGGAGGATGCCGCGATGATCCGCGGCTTCCTCGTCAACCGCTTTCGCGGCGACCCCACGCTGTTCGCTGCCGGCATGGATGAGATCGCGCGACGAACCGGCTGGGCACCGCTCGGCCTCATCCCCTTCTTTCCCGATGCCCGCCGCCTGCCGGCCGAGGACGCGCTCGCCCTCGATGCCCCCGCCCAGCCGAAGCCGGATGCAAGGCTGCGCATCGCCGTGCCGATCCTGCCGCGCATCGCCAATTTCGACGATCTCGACCCGCTCGACGCCGAGCCATTGGTGGAGGTGCTGCGCATCCGCCCCGGCGCCGCGCTGCCGGGCGATGCCGACCTCGTCATCCTGCCCGGCTCGAAATCCACCATCGCCGATCTGGAAGACTTCCGCCGCCATGGCTGGGATATCGACCTCCTCGCCCATGTGCGGCGCGGCGGCCGCGTGCTCGGCCTGTGCGGGGGCTACCAGATGCTGGGGCACACCATCGCCGACCCCGAGGGGCTTGAGGGCCCGCCCGGCAGCGTGGCCGGCCTGGGCCTGCTCGATGTCGAAACCGTGCTGGCGGGCGACAAGCGGCTGGTCGCCATCACCGGCACGGCCGACGACATCGCCTTCTCCGGCTACGAGATGCATATGGGCGTGACGCGGGGCCCCGGCCGCGCCCGCCCCTTCGCGCTCATCGATGGCGAGGGACCGGAGGGCGCCGTCTCCCCGGATGGGCGGATCATCGGCACCTATGCGCACGGCCTGTTCGCCGACGATCGCCAGCGCGCGCACTGGCTGGCGCGGCTCGGCGCGGCCCCCAGCACGCTGGCCTATGAAACCGGCGTGGAGGAGACGCTCGACGCGCTGGCCGCGCATCTGGAGCGGCATGTCGATCTCGACCGGCTGCTGGCGCTGGCGCGTTGATCGCCGCCGTTGTCATCCCGGCCGGAGCGAAGCTTCGAGCCGGGACCGCTCAGCGATTTCCGGCGAACCCGAAGCGGCTCTGCGGACGTCCGGAATAACGTTTCGTCCCTCACAGCGCCGTCGCCAGCGTGCCCGCCGCCAGCAGGGCGAGCATCACCGCATCCGCCGCGCGATAGAGCGCGAGCGCGCGGCGGATATCCTCCGCCGTGCATTCGCGCCGGCCGCCCTCGCCCATCACGCCATCGGTGGAGAGCTTGCCGCCATAATAGCGCGGGCCGGCAATGCCGATGCCGAGCGCGCCGGCCAGCGCCGCCTCCGGCCAGCCGGCATTGGGCGAGCGGTGCCGGGCCGCATCGCGCAGCATCGCTCGCCACGCCCGGACTGGCGAGGCCCCGCGCACGAACACCGCCCCGGCCACCATCAGCACCCCCGCGAGGCGCGAGGCTGGCAGGTTGACCAGATCGTCGAACCGCGCCGCCGCCCAGCCGAAGTGAAGGTGACGGCTGTCGCGATG
The DNA here is from genome assembly GCF_014195655.1 of Ancylobacter tetraedralis. Taxonomy (GTDB): domain Bacteria; phylum Pseudomonadota; class Alphaproteobacteria; order Rhizobiales; family Xanthobacteraceae; genus Ancylobacter; species Ancylobacter tetraedralis. Next base: position 136,222 of record NZ_JACICD010000004.1, on the reverse strand, counting down.
GCCGATCATGCTGTCGGCGGTGTTCACCATCTTGTAGGCGGCCCCGCCCGGCAGCCCGCCGACCACCATCCACAGGGCCGGCGCGACGATGCCGTCGGAAAAATTCTCCGCCAGACTCTCGATGGCCGCGCGAGCCACGCCCGCCTCGTCCAACCGTTCCGGGTCGCGCCCGACAATATGCGATACCGCCTCCCGCCCGGCCGCCAGGCTGGCGTCGAGCCCGTCCGCGACGCGCGCCACATGCTGGTAAAGGCTACGCTGGGCAAAGAGCGAGGAGCCGACCAGCGCCACCAGCAGGAAGCCGAACGGCAGCCGCATCAACAGGTTCTGCACGCCCGCGCCCGCCGCCAGCGCGACGAGAAGGATGAGGATGAGCGCCGCCACGCCGGCGAGTCGGCGCGTGCGCGGGCTGTCGCTCTCGCGGTTGATCGTGGCGTCGAGGCCGCCGATCAGCCGGCCTGCCCACGTGACGGGATGGCCGATCGCCTTGAGCAAAAACGGCGGATAGCCTAAAGCGGCCTCGAACAGCAGCGCGACGAGGGTTAAAGCAAGGGTCAGTTCGAGGGCCATGGCGAGTGATTCTCTGGCGGGCTCGCGAATCCGGTCGGCGAGCGGCCCCACCATTTCCGTCCGCACGCCATCCTTCAAGGGTCCGAACGCCACCGAGGGGCACGCATCCACGCGATGAACATTTCCGTCCACCCCACGCCGGGCCCGACTACCCCCGGCCTGCTGCCCCCTGGCATCGAGGCGCTGAAGCGCGCCCGGCTGGCGGAGGTGTTCGGCTTCGATCGCTTCCGGCCGGGCCAACAGGATGTGGTGGACGCGGTGCTTGCCGGCGTGCCGACGCTGGCGGTCATGCCGACCGGCGCGGGCAAGTCGCTGTGCTACCAGCTGCCCGCTTTGGTGTTCGGCGGGCTCTCCATCGTCATCTCGCCGCTGATCGCGCTGATGGACGACCAGGTCAACGCGCTGAAGCTGCAGGGCGTCGCGGCCGAGGCCATTCACTCCGGCAAGTCCCGCGAGGACAATGTCGCCATCTGGCGCCGTGTCGCGGCCGGCGAGGTGAGCCTGCTCTATCTCGCGCCCGAGCGGCTGATGACCGAGCGGATGCTCGCCGCGCTGTCGCGCCTCACGCTCGGCCTGGTGGCGGTGGACGAGGCGCACTGCATCTCGCAATGGGGCCATTCCTTCCGCAACGAATATCTCGGCCTCGGCCGGCTGCGCGAGATCTTCCCCAACGTGCCGCTGGTCGCGCTCACCGCCACCGCCGACAAGGCGACGCGCGACGACATCGTCGAGCGGCTGTTCGGCGGGCAGGCCCGCGTCTTCGTTTCCGGCTTCGACCGGCCGAACATCTTCATCGGTGTCGAGGACAAGAAGGATCCGGCCCGGCAGATCGAGAGCTTCGTGCGGGCCCGCGAGGGGCTGTCCGGCATCGTCTACCGCATTTCGCGCAAGAAGGTGGACGAGACCGCCGAGCGCCTGTCCGCCGCCGGCATCCGCGCCCTGCCCTATCATGCCGGGCTCTCCACGGAGGTCCGCGGGGCCAACCAGGAGACCTTCCTCGCCGAGGACGGGGTGGTGATGGTCGCCACCGTCGCCTTCGGCATGGGCATCGACAAATCCGACGTGCGCTACGTGCTGCACGCCGATTCCCCCGGCACGCTGGAGGCCTATTACCAGGAGATCGGCCGCGCCGGTCGCGACGGCCAGCCGGCCGAGGCGCTGCTGCTCTATTCGGCAGGCGACATCGCCACGCGCCGCCGCTTCCTCGACGAGGAACCCTCCTCGCCCGAGCGCAAGATGGTCGAGGCCCGCCGGCTCGACGCCATGGTCGGCTTCTGCGAGGCAGTGACCTGCCGGCGCGCGGTGCTGCTGGGCTATTTCGGCGAGCGGGCGAAAGCCTGCGGCGCCTGCGACGTGTGCCGCGATCCCCCGAAGGTGGTCGACGCCAGCCGCGACGCCCAGCTCGTGCTGCGCATCGTGCGCGCCACCGGCGAGCGCTACGGTGCGGCCTATGTCGCCGGCATCGTCACGGGCCAGCGCACCGATCCGGTGACGGCGCGGGGCCATGACCGGCTGGCCGATTTCGGCACGGGGGCGGACAAGCCGGCCACCGAGTGGCGCGCGCTGCTGCGCCAGCTGGTGGCCACCAATGCGCTCCACGCCGACCCGCAGCGCTACGGCGCCCTCACCCTCACCGAGGCGGGCCTCGCCGTACTGGCCGGCACCAAGGCCTTCACCCTGCGCGCGCCCGCCAAGCGCGAGCGCAACCGCTTCGCCCGCTCCGAGCGCGGCGCCGAACTCGCCCCGGCGGAGAGCGCGCTGCTCGGCAAGCTCAAGGCGCTGCGCCGCGAACTCGCCGCCGATCGCGGCGTGCCGGCCTATGTGGTGTTTGCCGACAAGACGCTGGAGGAAATGGCGGTGGAGCACCCGCGCAACCGCACCGAACTGGCCGGCATCAAGGGTGTCGGCGCCGCCAAGCTGGAGGCGTTCGGCACGGCATTTCTGAAAATACTGAAAGAATTCTCTTAAGATTCTCTAAGAATTCACGGCAGCCATTTTTCGCCGTTTGGAGAGTTCACGAACGTCGATTCTGTCCCTAGATTAGTTCCCAACGGATGAGAAAAGTCCGCAACGAACCCTGTCCGGGATGGAAACGATGAAACTTCAGCTGTTTGCCGCGGCACTGGCCGCCACCTCGATGCTCGCCACGCTCGGTGCCGCCTCCGCGCACGGCCCGACCCGGCAGAAGGTCTCCGAGAAGATCGAGATCAACGCCGCGCCGGACAAGGTGTGGGCCGTCGTCTCCAACTTCCAGGACGGCGGGTGGATTCCCGTGGTCGCCAAGACCGAGGGCACCGGCGGCAACGCGCCCGGCGCCAAGCGTACGCTCACCCTGAAGAACGGCGCGACGGTGGACGAGGAAGTCGCCAAGCTCGACCCCGAAAAGATGACGCTCATGTACCGGATCGACCAGGTGGACGTGAAGGTTCTGCCCGTCACCAATTATTCGTCCTGGCTGATCGTGACGCCGGCCGGTGACGGCACCAAGTCCGAGGTCGAATGGCGCGGCGCGTTCTATCGCGGCTTCCCCAATAACGACCCGCCGCCGGAACTGAACGACGAGGCCGCCATCGCCGCCGTGACCGGGCTCTACAAGGCCGGGCTCGACGGCCTGAAGAAGCAGATCGAAGGCGGAAACTGAGCGGTGCGCAGGCCGGCCCTTGGGCCCTCTCCCCGGCGGGGAGAGGGCTTGGGTGGGGAGGAAGGCCGCCTGTCGATCCGCTGCGGGACCACGGATCGCGCCGGCCCCCTCACCCGGCCCTCTCGGTCCGGGAGAGGGCGTCTGTTCGCGCTCGCCGCCGTCACGACGCTGCTCCTCGCCCTCCCCGCCCGGGCGGACGAGGCCTTCATCACCTCGCAGCCGGCGGAAATGCTCTCCATCGTCGACCTCGCCACGCGCAAGGTCGTCGCCACCCTGCCCATCCCGGGTAAGCCCGCGGGCATCGCGGTATCGCCGGACGGCGCGCGCGCCTTCGTCACCTCGCCGGACGGCAAGGCGCTGACCATCGTGGATGCCGCCAGCCGCGCCATTACCCTCCGCGTCGAGGTCGGCGGCGGGCCGCTCGGCGTCGCCGTTCATCCCTCCGGCAGCCCCGCCTATGTCGCGGACTGGTACCAGCACCGCATCGTCGCCGTGGACGCGGCGAGCGGCGCGGTCACGGGCGAGGTGGCCGTGGGCCAATCCCCCTCCGGCCTCGCGGTGACGCCCGACGGCGCGCTGCTGCTTTCCGCCGACCGCGATTCCGATGCGGTGAGCGTCATCGACACATCGAGCCTGACCCGCCTCGCCACGATCCCCGTCGGCGCGCGCCCGTTCGGCGTGACCATCGATGCGGCGGGCCGGCGCGCCTACGCCGCCAATGTCGCCTCGAACGATGTGAGCGTCATCGACATCGCCGCCCGCACGGTGATCGCGACGGTGAAGGTTGGTCAGCGCCCCTATGCGGTGGCGCTGGCCGGGGGTCGCGCCTTCGTGACCGACCAGTATGATTCCACGGTCAGCGTGTTCGATCTGGAGACGCTGGCGCCGCTCGCCACCATCCCGGTCGGCGATTATCCGGAGGGAATCGACACCAGTCGTGACGGCGCCTTCGTCTATGTCGCCAACTGGGAAGCCAATACGCTGAGCGTGATCGACACCGCGACGCTGAAGCTCGTCGACGATATCCCGGTGGCGGACGGCCCGCGCGCCTTCGGCGCCTTCATCCGGCGCACCGCGCGCTGAGCGCGGATCGCGCCCGGCCGATGGGCCGTTGAACCCGCCCGGCCATAGGCCTATCCAGAGGCGGGGACGGTCTTTCCCCGCCGCACCGGCAAATTGGCTCGCAGGAGGGCCGCGTGATGGAACATGAATTCTGGCACCGGAAATGGGAAAACAACCAGATCGCCTTTCACGAGGCCGAGACCAATCCGCTCCTGCTGAAGCATGTTTCCGCGCTCGGCCTCGCAGCGGGTGCGCGCGTGTTCGTGCCGCTCTGCGGCAAGAGCCGCGATCTGCACTGGCTGCTGGCGCAGGGCTATGAGGTGGTCGGCGCCGAGCTGAGCCGGCTGGCGGTGGAACAGCTCTTCGCCGACCTGGCCCTCACCCCGCTCATCACCCATGCCGGCACGCTGGAGCGCTTCGAGGCGGAGCGGCTCACCGTCTTCGTCGGCGACATCTTCGATCTGGACCACGCCACGCTCGGCCATGTGGATGCCGTCTATGACCGCGCCGCGCTGGTCGCCCTGCCCGAGGCGGTGCGCACGCGCTATGCCGCGCATCTGGCGGCCGCCAGCCGCCACGCGCCGCAACTGCTCATCACGCTCGATTACGATCCCGCGCTCGACATCGGCCCGCCCTTCGCGGTGAACGAGCACGCGGTGCGCCGCCTCTATGGCGCCGCGTTCCACGTCACCAACATCGAGACGCGCGCGCTTGCCCAGGGGCTGAAGGGAGTTCATCCCGTCCGCGAGAGTGCCTTTCTCCTCACCGCGCGCTGACGCGACGGCGGCGGGCGCGATCGGGCATCAGATCGCGTATTCGCCGGACTGCTGCGCCGAGGGGGCGCGGCAGTCGACGCCGGGGCCGCCGCTGGCGAACAGCCGCGCGCGGTCCAGCCGCACCGCCACCGGCTCGCCGATCGGCACGCGCACGGTCGGGGCGATATCGGCCTCGAACAGCGCCGAGCCGACGCCGATCTCCACCCGGCGGATCGCGCCATGGCGGCGGAAGGCGCGCACCTCACCCTTGAGGCCGGGCGTGCCCGGCAGGCCGAGCGAGACATCGTGCGGGCGCACATAGAGCAGCCCCGGCCCGTCGGGAACCGGCTGGGTGGCGGCGGCGATCGCGGTCGTGCCGGCATGGGCGACGCCGTCCTTCACCTCGACCTCGATCCGGCTGGATTCGCCCATAAAGCCGAACACCGTCGCGCTGGCGGGCCGGTCATAGACATCGTCGGGCGTGCCCACCTGCTCGATCCGGCCCTTGCCCATCACCACCACGCGATCGGCGAGTTCGAGCGCCTCCTCCTGGTCGTGGGTAACGAACAGCGTGGTGTGGCCGGTGCGGTCGTGCAGTTCGCGCAGCCATTTGCGCAGTTCCTTGCGCACCAGCGCATCGAGCGCGCCGAACGGCTCGTCGAGCAGCAGCACCTTCGGCTCGATGGCCAGCGCCCGGGCCAGCGCCACGCGCTGGCGCTGGCCGCCGGAAAGCTGCGCCGGGAAGCGCCCGCCATAGGCTTCCAACTGCACGAGGGCGAGAAGGTCCGCCACGCGCGAACGGATCTCCGCCTCCGTGGGACGCTCGGCACGCGGGCGCGAACGCAGGCCGAAGGCGACATTCTCCGCCACCGTCATATGGCGGAACAGCGCGTAATTCTGGAACACGAAGCCGATGCCCCGCCGGCGCACCGGCACGGAGAGCGCGTCGTGCCCGTCGAACAGTACGCGCCCATGGCTCGGCTGCTCGAGGCCGGCGACAATGCGCAGCAGCGTCGTCTTGCCGGAGCCGGACGGGCCGAGCAGCGCCACCAATTCGCTCGGGCGAACCTCCAGCGACACGTTATCGAGGGCGGCGGGGCCGGGGCCGAAGCTCTTTCCCACCTTGTCGATCGTGACGGCGACGGTCATGAATTCACTCTCTTTATATGTATTAAATTCAATTCCCCGCAAGATATCTGAAAATTCGCGGCTGTGAACCCCGAAATGCCAGCCCCTGGCCCCGCCAGGCCGGGCCTTTGCGCTTTTCTCGGCCCTGCGAAGCATGTAGGCCTGCCGCCATGAACGAGATCGCCGATACCGCCCCGCCACTGAACCTCAACGGCTATACGAGCCTGCCGCCCGGCAAGCTCGCCGCCATCGTGACCTTCCTTGAGATGACCGCCCCGCCCCCGCCGTTGCCGGAGCGCGGCGATGGCGGGCTGACGCTGGAGCACGTCCCCGCGCCGGATACGGCGTGGTACCGCGAACTATTCCGCCGCGTCGGCGAGGAATGGCTGTGGTTCTCGCGGCTGGGCATGAGTGATGCGGAACTGGCCGCGGTGCTGGGCAGCCCGGCCGTCTCGGTGCATGCGCTGCGTCGCGACGGCGCGGATGTCGGGCTGCTGGAGCTGGATTTCCGCGTACCCGGCGAGGTCGAGCTGGCATTCTTCGGCGTGGCGCCGGATCTGGTCGGCAGCGGCGCCGGGCGCTTCATGATGAACCGCGCGCTGGCGCTGGCCTGGGCGAGCGGCCCGGCGCGGGTTCATGTGCACACCTGCACGCTCGACCATCAGGCGGCGGTAGCCTTCTACATGCGCGCCGGCTTCCGTCCCTATGCCCGTGCCATCGAGGTGGCGGACGACCCGCGCCGGACGGGGCTCATCGCCCGCGGCGCCGGCCGTCATGCCCCGCTGATCGGAGCGTGATCCTCACGCACCGAACGCAAGGCGCGCGGCGCGTCCGGCCCGCACGGGGATCTCCACCGGCGCGTCGAGGCCGCGCTCGCGCTCGTTGAGCGCCTCCACCTTCTTGAGGTCGTCCAGCGCCCCTTCCAGCTGGGCGCTGGCTTCGTCGAGCTGCTGCTTCAGTTCATCGGCCGAGCGACGCAGATTGTCGCGGCGGGTGGCGGCGGCGCGCGCATAGGTCGAATAGGCGAAATGCTGGGTGTCGGTGATGCCGGAGCGCTGCTCCTCGGCTTCGATCTCGCGGTCGAGGTCACGCGCCATCCGATCGAAATCCGCGATCATGGTCTGGATCTGCGTAAAATGACGGCGCTTTTCGTCCACCTGGAACCGCTTGAGGCGGACGAGCGTATCGAGCGACTTCATGGCCGGCGTTACTCCACTCTGTCGGTCCGGCGCGCGGCAGGCGGCACCAAGGCTGGCACCAACGGGCTGGCACCAACGCGCGTCCGGTCGAGCCGCCCTTTACGCGGCGGCACGCCCATGATCGCCAACAGATGTTGCCGGATCCTTACTCCGGCGGCTTTTGACGGTACGTGCCGACCGATTCGGTGAATCGTCAATGCGATCGAAACGTTTTGTTTACCGGCCTCGTTAATGATCGGTCCATCGTCCGGTGCGGACCGGCGGCATCTGCCGAAAAGCAGAGTCGCCGGACTCACTTACGGGCACACCTTAAGATTCGACTTGAACTGACGATCTGGCAAATTCTGATTTCCGGCCAGATGCTTGTGGAGACTCGAAGAATTTTCGCGTCTTCGCTTGCGCTCCGGAATCCGCTCTTGCTACCTCTAGGGACCAAGTAAACGAATCGGTGTGCCGGGCCGGGCGCGGGAGGGGTCACGCTCGGGCCGGGAGTTGTTCCGAGTCGAGCGCTGAAACCCCCGGGGCCGTGGCGAGGGAAGGGGATTGGCATGCGCGTCTTGCTTATCGAGGATGACCGCGCGACCGCGCAGAGCATCGAACTGATGCTCAAGTCCGAGAGTTTCAACGTCTACACGACGGATCTCGGCGAAGAAGGCGTGGATCTCGGCAAGCTCTATGATTACGACATCATCCTGCTCGATCTGAACCTGCCGGACATGTCGGGCTATGACGTGCTGAAGGGCCTGCGCGTCGCGAAGGTGAAGACCCCCATCCTCATCCTCTCCGGCCTCGCCGGCATCGAGGACAAGGTGAAGGGCCTGGGCTTCGGCGCCGACGACTATCTGACCAAGCCGTTCCACAAGGATGAGCTGGTCGCCCGCATTCACGCCATCGTGCGCCGCTCCAAGGGGCATGCCCAGTCCGTCATCACGACGGGCGATCTGGTGGTGAATCTGGATACCAAGACGGTCGAGGTGGCGGGAAACCGGGTGCATCTCACCGGCAAGGAATACCAGATGCTGGAGCTGCTCTCCCTGCGCAAGGGCACCACGCTCACCAAGGAGATGTTCCTCAACCATCTCTATGGCGGCATGGACGAGCCCGAGCTGAAGATCATCGATGTGTTCATCTGCAAGCTGCGCAAGAAGCTTGCGAATGCCAGCCAGGGCCACAATTTCATCGAGACCGTCTGGGGCCGCGGCTATGTGCTGCGCGAGACCGGCGATCAGGAACAGCGCATTCCGGCCTGAGGCCGTCCCGAGCTGTACTGCCCCTCCCCGCACACCGGGGCCCTCCCGAACTTCAACCCCGCCGCGAGGCGGGGTTTTTGTTTGTCGGCCGGGCCCCGCACGGCAGGCCGGCACACGGGGCGCAGCGATGCCGGCAAGGGCCGGCACCGCCTCCCCCGGCGCTATTTCGCGTTCCTGGCCAGCCAGGCCTTCAGGAAGGCGATCTCGCTCTCCTGCGCGGTGATGATCGCCTCCGCCAGCTTCCGCAGTTCCGGATCCTTGCCGGACTGCAGCTCGATCTTCGCCATGTCGATGGCGCCCTGATGATGGGGGATCATGCCGCGGGCGAAATCGACATCCGTGTTGCCGGTGAAGGGGATGGCCATGCCCTCGTGCATGCGCGCATTGGCCTCCTCGAAGGCCTGGGTCGAGGCGGCATCGGTGGGTGCTGCCATATGGGCGCTGTGGTCCATCGGCATGGCGCCATGCGGCATCGGCATGGACTGCATGGGCATGTTCTGCATGGGCATGGACGGGTTGTTCGGCGCCGCGCTCTGGGCAAGCGCGAAGGTGCCGGCAAATGAACCGGCAAATGAAAGCGTGGCCGCGACGAGCGCCGCCCGGGTCAGGTTCGACATGGGTTTTCTCCGTGAGATCGTGAAAAGGCGCGGCGGGTCACACCGCGCGCAGCTATCGACGATCAGACGGCGCGGGGCGGCGGCACCGGCGTCAGCGGCTCGCGACCGGCCAGCCGCAGGCCGGGCCGCAGCACGGGCGGCACATGGCGCGCCTCGGGAGGGGTGAAGGACGGCGCCGCGTGCGGCGGCGCGACGATCTGGCCGATCACGCAGCACAGGTGCTGGCGCGCGGGATCGGGCATATGCGCGGAGGGCGTGGAAGCGAAGGAACTGGAGGCGGAAGGCGTGGAGGCGGAGGCGACCGCCTCCCCCGTTTCATGGCACGGCATGCCCACGGGCGTGCCATTCCCTCCGGCGATGACCATGCTCGCCGCCGCCGGGCCGGCCAGCACGCTACTGAGCGCGAACACGGCGAGCAGCAGCCGCAGGCCCGCGCCAAGACCGATGCGGTCCCGGCCGCGCATACCGAACCTCATGGTCCATGCCCGTTTCATGCCCGTCTCATGCCGGCCTTCGTCTCCGGGGGAATCCCCCGCCTGCTGGCCAGACTAGCAGCCGCGTCGCCCGCCGTTGAGGCCGGGCAAATGCCTATGCCGCAGCTGTGATCGGCGCCTCAGGCGGCGCGCGCGCGCGTTTGCAGGAGGGCCGCCACCAGCGCCACCGGATCCTGCGCCGGCACCACCGCCTCGAAGCCGGGAGGAAGCGTAGCGAACACGGCGGAACTCACCCCGATGCGGCGCGCACGGGTTGGCATGCCCCGGTCCGCGCTGGCGTCATACGCATCGAGATCGAACAGCAGAATGTCGAACCGACCGCCTACCAGCCGTGCCGCGCGGGGATCGTCTGCCAGAGAAACCCGGTGGCCCATGGACCGCACGAGATCGCCCAGCCGCATGCGGGCCTCCCCGGCCGGGGCCGTCAGCAGGATGCGCGCGCCCTCCATCGCCACCGGCGCCGTGGCGTCGGGCTCCAGCAGCCGATAGCGCCCGCTCGGCGTCACCAGCATACGCGCCTCGCCCAGCCGCTCGATGCGCCCTTCGGGCGCTAGGCCGACCACCTCGTCCACCGCCAGCGTCTCACCGGCGCCGCCGAGCAACAGCAGCATGCGCGGGCCGGCCTCGGGCTGGGATTGCGCCATCTCCCGGATGCCGCTGAGCGAGGCAACGCGCACCGCCTCCAGTTCCGCGCGGCCCGTCCGCACCAGCAGATGCGCGCTATCGTGACGGTCCGCGCAGGCAGGCGACGCCCGCCGTGCCGCCACGCCGATGGCAAGGTCGATCGCCGCCGCCTGCGCGCCATCGGCAAGTCGCGCCACGCCGCCGATCATGTCCTCGCACGGGCCGAATGCCGCGCGCCAGGCGTCGGGCAGCACGGTCACGCGTCCATGGGTGCGCTCGGGAATATCGTCGATCAGCAGGGTCGCCCGCACCTTGTCGGCCGTGCCGAACAGCACCAGCGCGCCGCGCTCGGTGCGCGGCGGCTCCAGGCCGAGCCGTGCCGAAAGGCGGATGAGCGGCAGGCCGCTCTGCCCGAGCGTGCCGAGCTTGGCCATCTCCACCATGCGCCGCCAGCGCTCGCCGGACAGCGTCATCGCTTCCAGCACGCGCTCGGCCGGCAGGGTGAAACGCATGCCGTGAAGCTGAAACGCCAGCAGCGCGACCGGTCCGGCCGCTTCTTCGCCCGGAGCCCCCGGCAAGGCGGGGGGGGCGGCCGGAACAGCGCCGCGAGCGGCGGAAGACATATCAGCAGACAACATGAATGACCGGCGATTCGAAACTGCACCTGCGCCCCGTTCGGGACGCAGGGCGAGTTTCACCGGATCACGTTAATGTCGTCTGAAGGTAACGCTGCGAAAGCCGATCCGTCCCGCTCGACGACGATCGCCACGCCATCGCCCTCGACGGCGAGGCGGATAACGTAGCCGGTCGCGCGCGCCAGCAGGCCGGTATAGTGCGGCTGGATGGCGTGGGCATCCACCGAGCCGCCCTCGGAGGCATGGCCGGCGAGCAGGTCGACGAGATGGGGGGGAATGCGCGAATGACTGCCCTGGGTGGTGAGGCGGAAACCGCCCTCCTCTCCCTCGCCCGTCGCCACGACGGAAATTCGCCCGCCGCGCGGAATGGTCGAGGCTGCCACCATGATGAGGTTGAGCAGCAGCTTGACCTTGTTCTTTGGCGACAGGGTACGCGGCACCTGCCATTCGAGGCTGGTGCGATCATCCTGGATGAAGCCGCGCGCCACGTTCTCGGCGTCGCCCGTGTCGATCTGCGCGCCCGCGGAACCGGCGGCGCCGAAGGCGAGGCGGGCGAATTGGAGGCGGGCGGAGGCCTGTCGCGCGCTCTTGGCGATGAGGTCGAGCGCGAACGCCTTCATGCTGGCGTCGTCCTCGTCCTCCAGCACTTCGAGTCCGTTGACGATGGCCCCGACCGGGCTGATCACGTCATGGCACACCCGCGAGCACAGCAGCGCGGCAAGGTCGAGCTTGTCGAGATCGACGGCGGTCGTCATCCGGTCCCCTTCCGAACCTTCGGGACGCAAGCGTCCTGCGGGACAAATACAACGAATCGCCCGCACACGGTGCGGGCGACGCGGGGCATGTGATACACCGCGCCACCGATCGCGCCAACCGACCCGGCCCGCTTGGCCACAGCCGAGCGAGCGCCGCCGCGGAGACCAACATGCCATGACCGAGGTTTCAACTCCCGACGCCCGAACTCCCGACGCCCCAACGCCTGGCGACCTCTCCCTGCTCGCCGCCCTCGCGCAGGCCGCGCTCAAGGCCGGCGCGGTCATCCTGCGCATCCGCGCCGAGGGAATGCAGGCCCGCCTCAAGACGGACGAGAGCCCGGTGACGGCCGCCGACCTCGCCGCCGAGGAATTGCTGCGCGACGAACTGGCCCGCCTCCTGCCGGGCGTACCGGTCATCGCCGAGGAGGCGGTGGCCGAAGGGCGCGGCGAGACACCGGCCGACGTCTTCCTGCTGGTCGACCCGCTCGACGGGACGCGCGAATTCGTCAATGCAAGCGGCGAGTTCACCGTGAATATCGGCCTCGTCGTGGATGGCGTGCCCGCCTATGGCGTGGTCTACGGCCCGGCGGTGGAGAAACTCTATGCCGGTGCCGCCCTGGTCGAGCGCAGGGGCCATGCGTTCCGCGCCCGCCGTGCCGCGGGCGGGCCGGTGGAAGCCGCCGGCTGGGAGCCGATCCGCTGCCGGCCGATGCCCGAGCAGGGCCTCGTCGCGGTGGCCAGCCGCTCCCATCTGGATCCGGATACGGCGGCACTGCTCGACACGCTCGACGTGGCCGAGCGGATCAGCATCGGCTCGGCGCTGAAGTTCGGCCTGGTGGCGGAGGGAAGCGCCGATCTCTATCCCCGGCTCGGCACCGTGTGCGAATGGGACGTCGCGGCCGGCCACGCGCTGCTGCGCGCGGCGGGCGGCAGCGTGCGGCGGCCGGACGGCAGCCCGCTGCCCTATGGTCGCACCGCATCCCAATACCGGGTGCCGGCCTTCATCGCCTTTGGTGCCAAGCCTTGACGATCACAGATGGGTGGTGCGGGACGACGAGCCACGCGCCATGCCTTCTTCGCGTCGCACTCCGTGCTATTGATAGGTGGATCTGCCGTGCGCGGCAGGCACCACATTCGCCTGAATTCGCCGGATCAATGCCCCGACCTAACGCGAGACCGATGATGCCGACCTTGCGCAACCTGCTTGCCTGCCTCGCCCTGCTGTCCGCCCTGCCCTTCCTTGCCGACCCCGCCGCGGCCCAGGCCAAGCAGCCGGCGTCCAACACCTATTCGAGCGAGGAACTGGTCCAGCAGGGTCACGGCTTCTTCGGCGAAGTCTCGCGGGGTCTGGCCCTGTCGATCGAGAAGGCGGTGAGCCAGTGGGGCCAGCCCAATGGCTACATTCTGGGCCAGGAAGGCTCGGGCGCCTTCGTCGGCGGGCTGCGTTACGGCGACGGCACGCTCTATACGCGCAACGCCGGCGACCTCAAGGTCTACTGGCAGGGCCCCTCGTTGGGCTGGGATTTCGGTGGCGACGGCGCGCGCACCATGATCCTCGTCTACAACCTCAACTCCATCAACGACATCTTCCGGCGCTTCGGCGGCCTGTCCGGCTCGGCCTATTTTGTCGCCGGCTTCGGCATGACCGCGCTCGCATCCGACAATCTCGTGGTGGTGCCGATCCGCTCCGGCGTGGGCGTCCGACTTGGCGCCAATATCGGCTATCTCAAGTTCACGCCCACCGCGACCTGGAATCCCTTCTGATCCCGACGGGCGAATGCGACAGGCGGCCGGGAAGACCCGGCCGTTTCGGTTGGTGCCGTGCGTGTTTTGGTGTTCGTAACCCTTCGGCCCTAGCTTGAGGCCGCTCCGGCTCGACACCGCTGGACCTGGGGGCAGTCCTGTGACGGCGTACAAGACGGCGTACAAGAGTGAGATCGTCGCATGATCGAAGCGATGATGTACTGCGCAATCGGCTTCCTCGCCGCGACCCTGCTCGCGCTGCTGGCGCTTCCGGCGGTGTGGCGCCGCGCCGTACGTCTCACCCGCCGGCGCATCGAGAACGCGCTCCCCGTCACCCTCTCGGAAATCCAGGCCGACAAGGACGAGGCGCGAGCCGTCTTCGCCACGACGGTCCGCCGGCTGGAGATGGATGTCGAGCAGCTGCGCACCCGCCTTGCGGGGCAGTGGAGCGAGATCGCCCGCCAGTCGGCCGAACTCGCCAGCCGTCAGGCCCGGCTGGACGAGGCCAGCGGCCGGCTTTCCGCGCTGGAAAGCGAGCATGCCGAGCTTGTCGCCCGTGACCGTATGCTGGCCGACGACCTCGCCGCGCGCAGCCTTGAGCTCGATGAGATCCGCGCCCTGTTCGAAAACACCCGCGCGGACCTCGCCTCGACGCGCAGCCAGCTGGAAGAGGCGACGGCGCGGCAGGACGAGCTGAAGTTCGAGCATATTGCGCTGGCCACGCTGCGCGACACGCTCAAGGACCGCATCGCCGATCTGGAGCGGCAGGTGTCGGCCGCCAATGCCCAGCTGGCCAGCGAACGCTCCTCCCTCCAGAGCACGTCCGAGAGCCTCTCGGCCGAAATCGCCCGCGGCCGGGCGATCCGCCAGCGGCTCGAGGACACCGAGCATGAGTTCGGCACCATAAGCGCCGAAGCGGCGACGCTGCGCGCGCATATCGCCTCGCTGCAACTGCGCGCCGACGCGCTGCAGGACCGCACCCGCAAGGCAGAGACGCGGCGCGACAACGTGGAACAGGAGGCGGCCCGCGTCACCTCGCAGGCGTTTGCCGCCCGCGAGAGCGCGGAGAGCGCCGCCCGACAGGCCAATGACACATCCGAAATGCTGCGCGCGGAGAAAGCCATGCTGGAAGGCGCCCTCGCCAAGGCCCGGGACGACCGCACGCAATTGCAGGAGCGGCTCGACACGCTGCAGCCCGCCGCGCGTACCCCGGACGAGCCGGCCGGCATCGCGCTGCTGCGCGAGCGCCTGAGCGACATTGCCGCCGAGATGGCCCATCTCACCGCGACGCTGGAAGGTCCGGGCTCGACCGTGGATGCGCTGCTGGCAGGGGCACCGCCGCCGCTCACCGGCGCCGCCCCGACGCTCGCCGACCGCATCCGCACCCTGCGCGAGGGCGCGACGCGCCGAAGCGACGGCAAGGCGGAACTCGCCCGACCGGATGCCGCCAGACTGGAGACCCCCAGGCTGGAACCCACACTCGCCGAAGCCGACGAGGTCGCGCTCGCCCTGCGTTCGATCGAACGGACCGCGAAGGAACTCGGCAGCCGGGACATCGCGCCGGAAAACGGCCCGAAGGATCGCGCCGTCGCCGGTTGAACCGCCTGCGGCGCGCCAACGCCGCACCGGTACGCAGACCCGCCGGCGGGAGCGGCACGACCCCGCCTCAAGAGCGCGACAAAGCGCTTGTCCATAATCCAGGGAAGACCGCCCGATGGAGACCGCCCGATGAATCTCGCCCGCCTCCTCCAAGCGCGCGCCGATGCCGGCCGCCCGGTCCGTGTCGGGTTGATCGGCGCCGGCAAGTTCGGCTCGATGTTCCTCGCGCAGCTGCGCACCACGCCGGGGCTGCACCTGCTCGGCATTGCCGACCTGTCGATCCCGCGCGCCCGCGCCGCTCTGGAGCGCACCGGCTGGGATGCGGACGCCGCGATGGCAACCTCCTTCGACGAGGCGCTGCGCACCGGGCGCACCATGCTCACGCAGGATGCCGGCGCGCTGATCGCCGCCGGCGGGCTCGATGTCGTGGTGGAAGCGACCGGCAACCCCGCCGCCGGCGCGAACCATGCGCTGCTGGCCATCGCGCACGGCCGCCATGTCGTCATGGTCACGGTCGAAGCGGATGTGCTGGTGGGTCCGCTGCTGGCGGCCAAGGCGCGCGCGGCCGGCGTCGTCTATTCCATGGGTTCGGGCGACCAGCCGGCGCTGGTCTGCGAGATGGTCGACTGGGCGCGCACCTGCGGCTTCAACGTGGTCTGCGCCGGCAAGGGCACGAAATACCTGCCGAGCTTCCACCACTCCACGCCGGACACGATCTGGAGCCTTTACGGCCTCACGCCCGAGCAGGCGGCCGAGGGCGGCATGAACGCGCAGATGTTCAACTCCTTCGCCGACGGCACCAAATCCTCCATCGAAATGGCCGCCATCGCCAATGCCGCCAATCTGCGGGCGCCCTCCGACGGGCTGCTGTTCCCGCCCTGCGGGGTCGACGACCTCGCCACCATCCTGCGCCCGCGCGAGGCGGGCGGCGTGCTGGAACATTCCGGCACGGTGGAAACCGTTTCCAGCCTGGAGCGCGACGGGCGCCCGGTGTTCCGCGACCTGCGCTGGGGCGTCTATGTGGTGTTCGAGGCCGACCCCAGCCCGCGTGGCGATTATGCCCGGCGCTGCTTCAAGGAATATGGCGTGGTGACGGATTCATCGGGCCGCTACACCGCGCTGTACCGGCCCTATCACCTCATCGGGCTGGAACTCGGCATCAGCGTCGCCTCGGCGGCGCTGCGCGGCGAGCCGACCGGCGCCACCGAATTTTTCAATGCCGACGTGGTGGCGGTGGCCAAGCGCCCGCTGCGGGTCGGCGAGGTGCTGGACGGCGAGGGCGGCTACACCGTGTGGGGCAAGCTGCTGCCGGCGGCGAGTTCGCTGGCGCGCGGCGCGCTGCCCATCGGCCTCGCCCACCACGCGACCCTGAGGCGCGACATCGCCGAGGGCGAGGTGATCGGCTGGTCCGATGTCGCGGTCGAGGACAGCGCGATCATCCGCCTGAGGCGCGAGATGGAGCAGGCCTTCTCGCACGCCGAGACCGCCGCGATGGCGTGAGCCCACCGTCCCCCGCCGCCGCAGCCACGGCGGGGGACGAAGAGGCCGGCGGTGAGGGGCGATGCGATTGCGCAGCCGCGACGCCCTCCACCGGCCCTCGCCCGGCTGGGCGAGCGAACGCCCGATCCCCCCACTGGACTTCGCCCGACGCCGCGTCTATTTCTACCCGCACGGTCTGCAGTTCACCGAGGCGTTGCCGCCCCGCAAGGGGAGCTAAACCTGCATCCAAGCTTTCGCACCCCGCACTTGTCCCCGTGCCCGGTCGCAAGACGGCAACCGCGACGTCCTTCGAAAGGATCGGCACGACGGAGGATAAGTCATGACCAGAACCGTTCTGGCCTATGAGGCGCCGGATATTTCCGCCCTCGCCCGCACCCTGCACGGCCGGCTCGCCACGCTCGACCACGTTCCCGGCCATGTCGAGCTGCTCAACATTCTCGCCCGCGCGGCGGGATTCCGGAATTTCCAGCATCTGCGGGCCGACCGTGAGGCGCGGCGGCAGATCGATGCCCCGCCCCCGCCGCCCCCGCCGCCGGCCGACCACGCGCGCTGCGCGAAGGCGCTGCGGCTCTACGATGCGCAGGGCCGGCTGGCACGCTGGCCGAAGAAGCGAAACCAGCAGGAACTGTGCCTGTGGGTGCTGTGGTCACGCCTGCCGGCGGGGGAGACCTTCCCCGAGAAGACCATGAACGAGCTTGTGAACCGGCAGCACCTGTTCGGCGACCATGCCCTGCTGCGGCGCGAGCTGATCGAGATCGGCCTGTTCCGGCGCACGGTCGACGGGCGCGAGTATAGCCGCGTCGAGCAGGCGCCGCCGCCGGAACTCGGCGTCCTGCTCGCCCTGCTGCGCGGGCG
The DNA here is from genome assembly GCF_014195655.1 of Ancylobacter tetraedralis. Classification (GTDB taxonomy): domain Bacteria; phylum Pseudomonadota; class Alphaproteobacteria; order Rhizobiales; family Xanthobacteraceae; genus Ancylobacter; species Ancylobacter tetraedralis. Next base: position 118,795 of record NZ_JACICD010000004.1, on the reverse strand, counting down.
AGCAGCGTCGCCCGCGTGACGGCGCATCCCCTTGGCGGCACGCGCGCGACGGGTCACACCGTCTCGCGCGTGGCCAGCACCCATTCACGGGCGCGGGCTTCCGGGTCGGCATTGAGCAACACGTCGGTGACGACGGCGACGCTGTCGGCCCCGGCATTGAGCACGCCCTGCGCGCGCTCGATGGTCAGCCCGCCAATGCCGACCAGCGGCAGGTCGCCGACGCGCTTTTTCCACGCACTCACGCGCTCCAGCCCCTGCGGCGCCCAGCGCATCTTCTTGAGGATGGTGGGGTAGACCGGGCCCAGCGCGACATAATCGGGCTGGGCCATCAGCGCCAGTTCTAGCTCGGCCTCGTCATGCGTGCTGAGCCCGAGCCGCAGCCCCGCCCGCTTGATGGCGGCGACGTCGGCATCGGCGAGGTCCTCCTGGCCGAGATGCACGAAATCACAGCCGAGATCGATGGCGAGCTGCCAGTGATCATTCACCACGAGCTGGGCGCCATAGCGCGCGCACACCTCCCGCGCGGTGGCGATCTCCGTGCGCAGCTGCGCCTCCTCCATGTCCTTGGCGCGCAGCTGGACCAGCTTCACGCCCTGCGGCAGCAGCCGCGGCAGCCAGGAGGCACGGTCGACGATGAGATAGAACGGATCGAGCTTCATCGCCTGCCTCATTCGCCGAACACGGCGCGGCCCATGACCGGGGTGGAGGGCGCCGCCATGTCGCGCACCTCCATCGGATCGGCGATCACCGCGTCGCGGCCCGCCTCGATGGCGCGGGCGAAGGCGCGCGCCATGCGCACCGGATCGCCCGCCTTGGCGACGGCGGTGTTGAGCAGCACGGCGTCATAGCCCATCTCCATCGCCGCCGCCGCATGCGAGGGAAGGCCGAGCCCGGCATCGACCACCAGCGGAACGCGGGGAAAATGCGCCCGCAGCGAGCGCAGGCCATAGGGGTTGTTCAGCCCGCGCCCGGAGCCGATCGGCGCGCCCCACGGCATCAGCACCTCGCAGCCGGCGGAGAGCAGCTTCTCCGCGACGATCAGGTCCTCGGTCGTGTAGGGGAACACCTGGAAGCCATCGCGTGACAGGATACGCGCCGCCTCGACCAGGCCGAACACGTCCGGCTGCAGCGTGTCGTCCTCGCCGATCACCTCCAGCTTGACCCAGGGCGTGCCGAACAGCTCGCGCGCCATCTCGGCCGTGGTGACCGCTTCCTTCACCGTCTTGCAGCCCGCCGTGTTGGGCAGCACCTTGACGCCGAGGTCGCGGATCAGCTGCCAGAAGCTCTGGCCGGCCAGCGGCTGGCCGGGCTTGGCGACGCCGGATTCGCGCCGCAGCGACACGGTGACGATCTCCGCCCCCGATCCCCGGATCGCTTCGGCCAGAATGGCGGGCGAGGGATATTGCGCGGTGCCGAGCAGCAGGCGCGAGCCCACCCTTGTGCCGTAGAACTCGACCGGATCGGCGTCGAACGCCGTCGTGTCCGTCATCGCATCCATGATCAGCCTCCTCAGCCCCCTTGCATCGGCGCGAGAATTTCCACCCGGTCGCCGGTGGCGATCGGGGTCGCGTCCCGCCGGACGGCACGCACCATCGCCCCGTTCACCGCGGTGGCGACGATCGCGTCGGCATAGCCGAGCTCGCTCAACAGCTCGGCGAGTGTCCCGGCCCGGATCTCGGCCGTCTCACCATTCACGATGATCTTCATCCATCACCTCCGGGCAGGCCGTCCCGTCAAAGGCGAGCGCCGCCGCCCGTCGCGCCAGAGCGGGCGCGGCGAGGAAACCGTGGCGGTACAGCCCGTTCAGATAGATCGTGCGGCCGCGCCGGCGCAGGCGCGGAATATTGTCGGGGAAGGCCGGGCGCACATCGGCGCCGATCTCCACGATCTCCGCCTCGCCAAAGGCGGGGTGCAGCGCATAGGCCGCGCCGAGCAGCTCCAGCATGGAGCGGCCGGTGACGCGCCCGCGCTCGTCATTCTCGATCGAGGTGGCGCCGATCATGAAATGCCCGTCGCCGCGCGGCACGATATAGACCGGAATGCGCGGGTGCAGCATGCGCACGGGACGCGCGAGCGCGATCTCGCGGGAATAGAGCACCAGCATCTCGCCCTTCACCCCGCGCAGATCGGCCAGCACATCGCGCGCCGCCAACCCGCGGCAGTCGACGATCACATCGGCCGGGGCCTCGCCGTCATCCAGCCCGTCCGCCTCGTAGCGGATCGTCACCTGATGCTCGTCGACCAGCTTGCGCGTGAGGGCGGCCAGGGCCTTGCGCGGCTCCAGATGGGCCTCGGTGGGAAAGAACAGGCCCTGGTCGAAGCGCCCGCCCAGGTCCGGCTCCAGCGCCGCGAGGCGCCCGCCATCGGCCCACTCGAAGCCCGAGGTCCGGCGCGCGAATCGCTTGAGGTCCGGCAGGTCGCGCGGCGGCGCCAGCACGAGGCTGCCCTCGTTTGGCACATCCGGCACGGCGCTGCGCCAGTATTCCAGCGATTCGAGGCCAAGCTCGGCGATGATCGGCTCGGCGCTCTCGCGCTCGCACCACGGCGCCAGCATGCCCCCCGCATACCACGAACAGCCCTGCCCGGTGGCCGCGCGGCGCTCGACCAGCGTGACCCGCGCGCCGCGCCGGGCAAAGGCGTGGGCGCTGGTGAGCCCCGCGACGCCGCCGCCAATGATGCGCACGCGCATCGCGTTGGCCGCCGGCGCGGCTGCGCCGTCATCGGTAGTGGATTGCTGCAGTGATGCCATCAACGCCTCCCTCCGCCAGTCTCAACTGGATCAGGTTCGAAGGGTCGCCATGCCGCGCGGCGCGCGATGATGGCCTCTCAGCCTCCTGACGAGGCTCCCCCGGACGGGTTGGATATAATCACTCGCCGGCGAAATGTCACCGTGCCGTCGTGGACAATATGCAAGGGCCGGCGGACCCGCGCCAACCTGCCGCGGAACCTGCCGCGCCGGTTGGCCCTCCGCACGGCCGCAGCGCTCAGCCCGTGCGGGAGGACAGCGCCACCACATTGTCCGGCCGCGTGGCATCGAGCACGGCGCGCCGCAGCGCCTCCCGGCTGAACGGCTTGCCCAGCCGCGTGAGGCTCGCCCCGGCATCGGCGGGCAGTTCGGCATAGCCGGTGCCCAGCACCACCGGCAGGCTCGGCCGGCGCTGGCGGATCACCGCCGCCAGCTGAACGCCGGTCATGCCCGGCATCGCCTGGTCGGTCAGCACCATGTCGAATGACAGGCCCTCATCCAGCAGATCCAGCGCCTGCTTGCCGGACGATGCCTCGGTGACGATGAAGCCGAGATCCTCCAGCATGGCCGAGGTCGCCGACAGCACCAGCGGATCGTCGTCGACGACCAGCACCCGCGTCGTGCCCGAGCCGGCCGGCGCTTCCTGGTCGATGGAGACTGGCGGGGTGGGCTCAGTGTCGCCACGCAGGGCCGTCCCGCGCGCCGAGGGCTCGGCGATCGGCAGGTAGATGGAGGCAATGGTGCCCTGCCCCGGCTCGCTGGCCAGAATGAGGGCGCCGCCCGACTGCGCCGCCAGACCATGCACCATGGCCAGGCCCAGCCCGGTTCCCTTGCCGACGCCCTTGGTGGTGAAGAACGGTTCGGCGGCGCGCGCCAGTGTCACCGCATCCATGCCGGCGCCGGTGTCGGAAATGGAGAGGCAGAAATAGCGGCCGGGCCGGAGCGCGCCCGGTTCCAACTCATCCGCCTGCGCGGGCACCGTTTCCTCCCGCGCGCCGATCACGATCATGCCACCATCGGTCATCGCATCGCGCGCATTGACGGCGAGGTTGAGCAGGGCCAGTTCCAGCTGGTTGGCATCCACCCGCGCCTGCGGCAGGCCGAGGGGGAAGCGCGTCTCGATGCGCACGCTCGGGCCGATGGAGCGGCGCAGCAGTTCGGCCATGCCCATGACCAACTCGGGCACATCCACGGGCTGCGGCTTGAGATCCTGCCGGCGGGCGAAGGCGAGCATGCGCTGGGTCAGCGCCGCGCCGCGCTGGGCGGCCTGCAGCGTGTTGTCGATCAGTGTCATCAGGCGCGGCTCGTTGGGCGCCCGCTTGCGCACCAGTTCGAGATTGCCCATCACCACGGCGAGCAGATTGTTGAAGTCATGGGCGATGCCGCCGGTCAGCTGGCCAACCGCCTCCAGCTTCTGCGCCTGACGCAGCGCCTCCTCGGCCCGGCGCCGGTCGGTCACGTCGATCAGCCCGCACAGCGTCTTGGTGATGCCCCCCTGGCCATCCCTCTCGGCCACGGCGGAGAGGATGCAGTCGATCAGCCGGCCATCGCGGGCGACAAGCCGGTACTCGGCCTCGCGCAGTTCGCCCGTTCCGACCAGACGCGGCCAGTGGTCCTCATCGCGCTCGCGCACGGATTCCGGCGTCATGAAATCGGTGAGCGGGCGGCCGATCACCTCCGCCCGGCGATAGCCGAGCAGGTCGAGCCAGCGGTCGCTGACCTGCTCGATTCGCCCATCCGGCCCGAGCGAATGCAGCGGTAGCGGCGTGCGGCGATACAGCGTGCGAAACCGCTCCTCACCCTCCCGCCACAGCGCCTTTTCGCGCTCGGCGAGAAGCGTGAAGCGCCGGTCATACATGGCGGCGAGCAGCGCCGCGGCAAAGATGGCGAAGCTGGCGGCGGAAACGGCGATGACCACATGGACATTGTCCATGCTGCCGCCGACATGGGCCATCGCCTCGGCGTCGCCGGCCGTGAAGGTCACGCCCGCCATGGCGACATAGTGCATGCCGGAAATGCCGACGCCCATCGCGAGCGAGCCGCCGAGCCGCTCAGCCAGCGAACTGCGCCGGAAAGCGAGCCACAGCGCCGATGTCGACGCCCCGATGGCGAGAACGACCGCGGCGCCGGCATAAAGCGGGTCATACACGATCGTGCCAGGCACCCGCATGGCGAACATGCCGGTGTAGTGCATGCCGACGATGACCAGCCCCATGAACACGCCGCTCAGCACCAGACCGGCCGGGGAGCGACCCGGTTGGCTAGCCGCTGTCAGCGCCACCAGGGTGCCGAGCACGGCGATGGCGAAGGACAAGGCGGTGAGCGGGAGATCGTAAGAGACCACCATGCCCAGATGCAGGGCAAGCATCGCCACGAAATGCATGGCCCAGACGCCGCCACCCAGCACCAGCGCCGCGGTGGCAAGCCAGCCGGCCCGGGTGCGCCCGGAATATTGCGGCACGCGCCCGGCAAGGTCCAAAGCGGTGAAGGAAGCGGCGATGGCGATAAGCACCGAGAGGGCGACAAGCCCCCAATGATGTGCGCCGACCATATGCATCGCCCCGTCCAACGCTCCCTCCCCCTCAGGACCGCGGATGCGCCCTTGTGGATGACGCAGCCTACGCTACGTCAGGCCCCGTTCTTCAACACCACTTGCATGGTCTGGCGCAACCATTTGTCCGCGAATCGCCCCCACGCGGACATGACCGTTCAACTGAGATAGCCAAGCAGCCAGAGCACGAGGATGATCGGCAGCGGAATGCCCACCAACCAGAGAAGTCCACCCTTGAACATGACGTTTCTCCATCCGAGTTGCGAGGGGAAACACTCATGTGGGCGTTTGAGTTCCCGATTGCGCGAGCCCGCCGGAAGCCGCTATCGAATCCGGCCACACAGGTGAGGAGCGTGATCTGACGTGAAGGCCCGACCTCAATTCATTCCCCGCTGGATCGCCACCGAATTCGGCCTGCTGCTGGCCCTCGCCGGCGCGGCGGCGGGGCTGCTCGCCTTCGCGCTGATCGCCGAGGAGATGGTGGAAGGCGATTCGCACGGTTTCGACGAGGCGATCCTGCTGGCCTTCCGCGCCCCGGGCGATTCCGCCGAGCCGCTGGGTCCCGCCTGGCTGGAAATCGTGGTGCGCGACATCACCGCGCTCGGCAGCACCACCGTGCTCGCATTGGTAACGCTGGTCGTGGTCGGCTTCCTCATCACCGACGGCAAGCGGTCCGCCGCGCTGTTCGTGGCGCTGGCCACCGCTGGTGGCGGCATCATGAGCTATGTGCTGAAGATCGGCTTCGATCGTCCGCGTCCCGATCTGGTCGCCCATCTGGTCGACGTGCACACGCTGAGCTTTCCCAGCGGCCATGCCATGGGCTCGGCCGTGACCTATCTCACGCTCGGCGCGCTCATCGTGCGTACCGAGGCGCGGCGGCGGCTGAAGATCTATGTGCTGGCGGTGGCCATCGCCCTCACGCTGGTCATCGGGTTGAGCCGCATCTATCTCGGCGTGCATTGGCCGACCGACGTGCTGGCCGGCTGGTCCGCCGGCAGCGCCTGGGCGCTGGCGTGCTGGACGCTCGCGCTGTGGCTGCAGCGGCGCGGCCGGATCGAGACCGACGCCCCCTCGCCGGAGAATGACCGGCGCGTGGATTGATTCACCCCATGGCGTTCGCCGGCCGTCGCGCTATCCTTGAATAGCGAAGAGGCCGCGAGGGCCCCCGTTGCTCCCAAGGAGACGCACATGTCACGAGCCGCCCCCGAAGGTCAGCTGATTTCCGAAATCGGCGTGATCGAAACCACCGAATCCGACAACATCCTGCGATGGGACGGCGACAATCTGTATGTCGAGCAGGACGTCTTTCACAACGGCCAGCTCGTTCACCGCAAATATCGCCGGCGCGTGACCAAGCAGGTTGCGCAGGCGATCGCCAAGATGCTCGCGCAGCACTGAGCCGGGCGAGCACGGGTGGCGCGCGGGCGACCTGCGCACCACCCGGCAGCCTCCGCCACATCCGCTGATTCGCGCGCGCGGCCCGGCGGCGCGGCCGGGTAGATAGGCGCGCCGTCCATGGCGGCGGGTTCAGGCCGGGCGCAGGATCGCGGCGAGGATCATGACCAGGCCGGCCATCGACACCATCCAGATGGCCGAGCGCAGATAGGCCACGCCCAGGGCATAGGCCGGCACATAGGCGATTCGCGCCGCCAGATAGAGCCAGGCACCCCAGAAGGTGAGCGCACCTTCGCGCCCCGCCACATGGGCGATCAGCACGCCGGTGGCGAAGAGCGGCAGCGTCTCGAGGAGATTCGCCTGCGCGCGCCGCAGCCGCCCGGTCATCACCCCCACCGGCGGGCCTGGCTCGTCCCGGGGCCCGGCATTATAGGTTGTTCCGGTTTCGCGGTTGCGAAACATCGCCGTCAGCATCACCTGAAAGAGGGCCAGAACGAGACTCCAGCCGAGCAATGTCAGTTCCGTGGTCATGTCGCCTGCCATACCCTCTGGATCCGTTTTTCATCGCATTCTCCGCGACATGCACTAGAGTTAAGCGCGATGAGCAAGTTGAAGCAATCTAGGCGCCTGGCCTCTGACGGGCGGGTCCTCCGGCAGGTTGCCGCCCTACCCTATCGGCTGCGGGCGGACGGCACTTTTGAGATTTTGTTGATCAGTTCGCGCGAGACGCAGCGTGCCGTCATCCCCAAGGGCTGGCCGATGAAGAACCGCAAGGATTGGAAGTCGGCGCAGATCGAGGCCCGGCAGGAGGCCGGAGCGATGGGCGAAATCAGCCGCAAGCGCCTCGGCCAATATCTCTACTGGAAACGACTGGACACACATTTCGCGCTGGTCAGCGTCTCGGTCTATCCCTTCGCGGTGAAACGCCAGCTTCATGAATGGCCGGAGCGTCACGAGCGCGCGCAGGTGTGGCTGTCGCCGGAGGACGCCGCCCTGCTGGTCGACGAGACCGATCTCGGTGGGCTCATCATCGAGTTCGCCCAATCGCGCAGTTGGCAGAAGACCGCCGGCAGCCACTTCCCGAAGGTCCGGCGGGCCTTTCCGATCGCCGCGCAATAACGCAAGCGCGACCCCCTATTTGTGCGCCGTTCCCCCCGCCGCCGCCGTGCTCCCGAACAGGCGCCCGCGCTCGGCGATGAGCACGCAGATGAAGGCGGCGAGACCGAGTCCCGCGAAGCCGAGCAGCAGCGGCAGGGTGGTGCCGTCGAACAGCTGGCCGAGCCCGAAGCCGACCAGCGCCCCCCCGACCGTGCTGCAGAAGCCCAGCGCCGAAGATGCCGTACCGGCAACGGCGCCCACCGGCTCCATCGCCATGGCGTTGAAGTTGGACATCATCAGGCCGAAACAGAACATCATCGCCGCCTGCAGGATCGAGAAGGTCCAGATGGTTTCCCACCCGGCCAGCCCGATCACCGCATGCACCAGCGTCACCGCGAGATAGCCCAACATCGCGGCATGCGAGACCTTGCGCGTGCCATGCCGGCCCACCACTCGTGAGTTGAGCAGCGACGACAGCGCCATGAAGACGGCGATCAGCGCGAAGATGAGCGTGAACAACTGCTCGGCGTGGAACGCCACGGCGAACACCTGCTGCGCCGAGTTGATGAAGCCGAACAGGCCGCCCATCACCATCGTCATCGCGCACATGTAGCCAACCGTGACGCGGCTGCGGAACACCAGGCCGAAGGCGAAGGTGATGCCGGCAATCGAGATCGGCGTGCGGTTTTCCGGCTTGAGCGTCTCCGGCAGCCGCGCCAGCGTCCACACGAACAGCGTTCCGCCGAACAGGCACAGCATCAGGAAGATCGCCCGCCACGGCGCCGCCAGCATGATGATCTGGCCGATCGAGGGCGCGAAGATCGGCACGGTGAGAAACACGATGAAGGCCAGCGACATCACGCGCGCCATCTGCCGCCCGGAATAGCAGTCGCGCACGATGGTGATGGCGAGGATGCGGGTCGCCGCCGAGCCGATGCCCTGGGTCGCGCGGGCCAGGATCATCACACCCAGCGATCCCGCGAAGAACGCGCCGATCGAGGCGATGGTGTAGATGGCGAGCCCGACCATCAGCACCGGCCGGCGGCCATATCGGTCGGCCAGCGTGCCATAGAGGATCTGTGCCCCGCCGAAACCGAGTAGATAGGCGGTGATCACGATCTGCGTATGGTTGGCGGTGTCGATGCGGAGCGAACGGCCGATCTCCGGCAGCGCCGGCAGCATGGAATCGATCGCTATGGCATTGGTCGCCATCAGCGCGGCTATGAAAGCCACGAATTGGCGGAAGCCCATTCCCGGATGAGGCGTGTCCGGCGTGGGTTCTGACTTGTTCATGTGAGGTCCGTCGCATGCGAGGCGCCCACCATTGGCGGGCCCGGCACGCCTTATGGCGCAAAAGTCGCTCCCGCCCAATGGACTTGAGGACACAGCTTCGCGAAATCGCCCGCCCCGGCGCCCGGCGCCGCGTCGGGCCGACCCGCGGACGGGGCTGGGCACTGGCCGACATTAAAATGATGGCTATCATGAAACATCGCCGCCCGGTTGTTCGAGCTGGCGGCGGCGCGCTGGTGGGGTCGGTGCGCCTCGATACCGCAACTGAGTTGGGGCCACACGGGAGCACCGCCATGTTCAATCCTGTTACCTGGACCGGGTTTCACACCTGGTTGAGCCTGATCGCCATCGCCGTCGGTTTTGTCGTGCTGTTCGATCTTTTCGCCGGGCGCGACCGGCCGCGGCTGACCGCCATCTTTCTCGCCACCGCCGTCGCGACCAGCGCGACCGGCTTCGGCTTTCCCTTCACCGGCCTCCTGCCCTCGCACATTGTCGGGCTGGTGGCGCTGGTGGTGCTCGCGGTGACGCTGCCCGCCCGCTACCACTTCCACCGTGCCGGGCACTGGAACTGGATCTACCCGGTGGGCGTGGTGATCAGCCTCTGGCTGCTGGTGTTTGTCGGCATCGCCCAGTCCTTCGCCAAGGTGCCCGCGCTCCAGGCGCTGGCGCCCACGCAGTCCGAGCCCCCCTTCGCCATCGCCCAGCTGGCGGTGCTGGCGCTGTTCGTGCTCGCCGGAATCGTCGCGGTGCGCGGCAGCCGGGCACCGGCCCGGCACGCCTTCTGAACGCGCTCGACCCGGGCCTCCCATTCGATGGGAGAGAGCCCGGGTCGTTCGTCATCATGCGATCGCCACCTCAGAACTTGGGCGGCCCCATGTCGAGCGCGGGAGGCTCGAACTGAGGAATGTTGAGCTCGATCGTGGAGGGGTCGACCGTCGAGCCCGGGCTCACCCAGTAGGTCACGGCTTCGGGCCACATGATCACCACGATCACGAGGATGAGCTGCATCGCCAGCCACGGGATCGCCCCCCAGTAGATCTGCGAGGTGCGGATCGACGGTGGAGCGATGCCGCGCAGGTAGAACAGCGCGAAGCCGAAGGGCGGGTGCATGAACGCGGTCTGCATGTTGACGCACAGCAGCACGCCGAACCAGATGAGGTTGATGTCCAGTTTCACCGCCACCGGTACCAGCAGCGGCACGATGATGAACGCGATCTCGAAGAAATCGAGGAAGAACGCGATGAAGAAGACGAAGATGTTGACGAAGATCAGGAAGCCGACCCGCCCGCCCGGCAGCTGAGACAGCAGATGCTCGATCCAGCGGGCGCCGTCCATGCCCTGGAACACCAGGCTGAACACGGTGGCTCCGATGAGGATGAACACCACCATCGCGGTCAGGCGCATGGTCGATTCCATGGCCTGGCGAACCAGCGTCCAGGTGAGCCGTCCGTGCATCGCCGCCAGCACGATGGCACCCACCGCGCCCATGGCGCCGGCCTCGGTCGGCGTGGCAAGACCCATGGCCAGCGTGCCGAGCACCAGCGCGATCAGCACGATGGAGGGGATCATGCCCCACAGCACCTGCTTGATCAGCGGCCAGCCACCCTCGCCGATCGCCTCCGGCGGCAGCGGCGGCATGTGATGCGGCTTGAACAGCGACAGCACGAAGACATAGGCGAGAAACAGCAGCACCTGCAGGATGGAGGGGCCGATGGCGCCCAGATACATGTCGCCCACCGGCTTCCCGAGCTGCTCGGCGAGAACGATGAGCACCAGCGAGGGCGGGATGAGCTGGGTGATGGTGCCGGACGCCGCGATGACGCCGGTGGCGAGTTTCTGGTCATAGCCGTAGCGCATCATGACGGGCAGCGAGATTACGCCCATGGCAATGACCGAGGCCGCCACCGTGCCGGTGATGGCGCCGAGAATCGCACCCACCACGATCACCGCATAGGCAAGGCCGCCCGGCACCTTGCCGAACAGCTTGCCCGTGCCTTCCAGCAGGTCCTCCGCCAGCCCGCAGCGCTCCAGGATCGCCCCCATGAAGGTGAAGAAGGGGATCGCCAGCAAAAGGTCGTTGGAGATGATGCCGTAGAAGCGCAGCGGCAGCGCCTGCAGGAAGCTCGGGTGGAAATGATCGGTCAATATGCCGAGCGTGCCGAAGAACAGGCCGACCGCGATCAGCGAGAACGCGACCGGGAAGCCGATGATCATGAAGCAGATCATGCCGCCGAACATGAGCGGGGGCATCACGCCGTGGGAGAACATGCCGGGCTCTCTCGTTCAGAATCGGGAAGGGGCGCGGATTCGCGAAGGGATCGACGGCGGCCGGCGGCTCACTGCAGCGGCTTTTCGTAATCGGTTGCGATCTCGATCGCGCCACCCAGGGCGGCCACGCGCTTGATGAGTTCCGAGATGCCCTGAATGGCGAGCAGAGCAAAGCCCAGCGGCAGGAGCAGCTTGGCGGGCCAGAGGATCAGCCCGCCGGCATTCTGCGACACCTCGTCGGAGACGAAGGACTGCCAGAAGAACGGAAAGCTGAGCCAGGCCAGATAGAGGCTGGCGGGAATGAGGATGATCGTGAAGCCGAGCGTGTCGACCCACAGACGCCCGCGCGGGGAGAGCGACATGTAGAGAAGATCAACACGCACATGCTCGTTGCGCTTGAGCGTATAGGGAGCGCCGAGCAGCACCACCGCGCCGAACAGATACCACTGGATCTCCAGGAGCCCGTTGGTGCTGTAGCTCAGGAGATAGCGGACGGTGGCATTGCCTGCGCTGATGAGGCAGGCGAGCAGCACGCAATAATCCGCCAGCCAGCCGAATTTCTCGTTCAGCCAGTCCACGCCTCGGCTGAAGGCCAGAAGCCCTGCCATTGAACGTCCCCCTTGGTCTGCGCCGACTTTTTGTCGTTGCGGCTTGGAATGCGATGCATTCGCCGGTTAGCCGATCCTCAGCAAGATAGACCATGGTCTCACGTAATTGAATATGCGCTGGGCCTCCGCGCATGGCAATCGCTTGAGAGGTGTTGCCCGCGCGCGCTACCGCAGCGTCAGCCGCATGACGCCTGCCCCTCCGAAAAAGACAGCGCCTCGCAAGGCGCCCGCCTGAAAACGACATCGCCGGCCACAAGGCCGGCGGTGTCCGCAGGTCTGACATCGGGTCGGACGGTCAGGCGAAGCGCCGCGCGGCGCCCGCCGTCTCGAAGTCCCCACCCCGCGCGAGCGGCGGCAGTTGCCAGCCCATCATCTCGCAGGTGATCAGCCGGTCCTGCCGATCGCGAATCTCGACCGGCCGCTGCAGGCCCGCGCGCAGCATCTCCATCGCCCGGTCCGCCGCCTCATGCGCACTTGCATAGCGCGCTCGCCGCAGCGGCCCCATCACGCCGGTGGTGGTCTGCTCGGCATAATAGAGGATGTAATAGACGTCCTCGCTGCCCTCGGGGCGGGCTGTCGCCGGCTTCGGCATGGGATGAAGCGCATCGCGCCATCCGCGGGTCACGGGAGGCGGGTTTTCCTGGGTCATCGGCATTCTCCCTGTCTGGTGAGAAGCGGGCCATGGGCCCGCAAGCGACCCGATCAGGAAACGCGCGACGGTGAATCCCGTCAATCAGTTAATTTTCGTACAGATCGTGGAACTATTCCGAAATTCGCGTCGATACCGGCGTCGAACGCATGATCTATCTTACGAAGATACCTGAGTTGATAATAATAATCGTAATCTCGACGATGCAATGACGAGAGCCTCTTTCTCTCATCTTTCCGTCTCATTCGGCCGGCCGATGCGCCATCCGGCGGAATCCGCTCACGTTTCGCCGCCGGCCATCCTTCCATTCCCCCCCCCGGCAAAACGCAGACGGCCGCTCCCCCGAAGAGGAGCGGCCGCCGCAGGCCGGCACGAGCCGGATCGTTCAGCCCTTAACGAAGGCGAGCAGGTCCGGGTTGATCACATCGGCATGAGTGGTGAGCATGCCGTGCGGGAAGCCCTCATAGACCTTGAGCGTGGCATTCTTCAGCAGCTTGGCCTGGAGCAGCGAGGCGTCCTTGTAGGGAACGACCTGGTCGTCATCGCCCTGCAGCACCAGCACCGGCACGGTGATGGCCTTGAGGTCCTCGGTCTGGTCGGTTTCGGAGAATGCCTTGATGCCCTCGTAATGGGCCTTGGCGCTGCCGGTCATGCCCTGGCGCCACCAATTGTCGATCACGCCCTGCGAGACCTTCGCGCCGGGACGGTTGAAGCCGTAGAACGGGCCGGCCGCGACATCGAGGAAGAACTGCGCGCGATTGGCGGCCAGCGCCGAACGGAAGCCGTCGAACACCTCGATCGGCGTGCCACCCGGGTTGCTCTCGGTCTTCACCATGATCGGGGGAACCGCGGAAACCAGCACGGCCTTGGCGACACGGCCCTGCGGCTCGCCGAACTTGGCGACATAGCGAGCGACTTCGCCACCGCCGGTCGAATGGCCGATATGCACCGCGTTCTTGAGGTCGAGATGTTCGGCCACCGCCGAGGCATCGGCGGCGTAGTGATCCATGTCGTGTCCATCCGACACCTGGGCCGAGCGGCCATGGCCGCGACGATCCGAGGCGACGACGCGGTAGCCATGGGCGAGGAAGAACATCATCTGGGCGTCCCAGTCGTCCGACGACAGGGGCCAGCCATGATGGAACACGATCGGCTGCGCGTCCTTCGGACCCCAGTCCTTGAAGAAGATCTCGACGCCGTCCTTGGTGGTGACGTAACCCATGGCGATATTCCTTTCAGGTAGACAAGCGATTGTTGAGGAAGAAGACGTGAGGGCCTCGGCGCGCCGCGGCATCCGTGTCGGCGCAACAGGGCCAAGGCCGAAATCTGTCACCCGCTGTGCGTCTGGGCGGTGACTGCGGGGTTGCCTGCGAGGTTCGACGTATCGGACATCCGTGGGTGTCCCGAAATGATGGGCAGGAGCGGCCCCGGGCGGATCTTGCTTTCCGCCCGGTCGAAAGGAGCATCTCAGCCCAACCCGAGCGGCAGGGCGAAGGGCAGCGCCAGAAGGCTGCCCGCCAGCAATCCGCCATCGAGCGCCACGAAGCTCGCCACCATCCACCGCCGCGGCGCCGGCATGTGAACGACCAGCGTACCGCCGATCACCATGAGCAGCAGGCCGGCAATGAGGGTGAGCAGGGCGAGGGCGAGAAACATCGTGGTGTCCTGACATTTCGGTTCTCGCCGTACCGCGCCGGCGGGTCGGCCGGTTCGCTTCGGTGAGTGACAGGAGACTACGCCAGTGCGGGTTCCGCTCCATCTGAACAAGCGTGTAGACAGCTTTACCGTTGGAATGCGCCCGGCATACCCAAGTATAGTCCCCTCCTGGGGGTGTCGCCCGGTCGGGCGGCACGCCGCCTCTAGCGGGAGATGCCAACCCGCCGCGCCGCGGCGGAGGCCGGCACCAGCGGACCCGCCGGCGCCGCCTTCAGCAGGGCCACGAGGATGAGCCCGATCAGGGCGATCCAGTAGGTCAGCTGGAAACCATCGATATAGGCCAGCACATTGGCCTGCTGGCTGACCAGCTGGTGCAGGCTCATGGTGCTGCGCGCCGCCAGCGCATTTGGCGAGGCGCCGTCCGCCGAAAAGGCGCTGCCGAGCTGGGCGAGTGCTTTCTCGGTATGATCGCCCCCGGCCGGAACATGCAGGCCGAGCAGATAGGAATGGAGCTGCTCGCGATGGCGCAGGAAGGTCGCCATGACCGATGTCGCCGTCTCCGCCCCGCCCAGCCGCACCACCTGGATATAGGCGGCGGACGCGGTGGCGTTGCGCGGATCGGAATTGGCCAGGATGAACACGATCACCGCCAGAAGGGTGAAGCCCTGCCCGATCGACTGGATCACGCCCATCGACGCGAAGCTCCAGGGCGACCAGACGAGCGTCAGCTCGGTTCCCATCCGCGCGGAGACGGCGAAGGCGATGAAGCCGACCAGCATCGACAGCCGCGCGTCGCAGTACCGCACGAAGAACACCGCGATCGGCGCGGCGACCAGAAGCGGCAGGCAGGCGGTGACGAAGATCGGCCAGCCGATTTCCTCGGGACGCAGCCCCGCGACATTGGTGAGGAAACCCGGCACCAGCTGGGAGTTCGACAGGCTCGTGCCGGTGTAGCACAGCACGATCAGGCAGCTGAGGCCGACATTGCGCGAGGCGATGACCTTGTAGCTCGCCCAGGGGTGTCTAACTACCGACTCGTTGATGAGAAACGCGACGATCAGCGCCGCGCCGCCGCCGATGAGCGAGGTGATGAGGCCCGATTGGAACCAGTCGAGCCGGTTGCCCTGGTCGACCCCGGCATAGATCAGCGCCCAGCCGGTGCCGAGCAGCGCCATGCCGCCCCAGTCGGCCCGCTCCAGCAGCCCGAAATCCACTTTCTCGCGCGGCGTGCCCAGCACCGCCAGCACCCCCATGACCGGGGCGATGAGCATGTCCTGCCAGTAGATCCACTCCCAGCCGAAGCGCACGTCGTAGAGGCCGATCAGCAGCGGCCCGCTATTGAGCG
The DNA here is from genome assembly GCF_014195655.1 of Ancylobacter tetraedralis. Lineage (GTDB taxonomy): Bacteria > Pseudomonadota > Alphaproteobacteria > Rhizobiales > Xanthobacteraceae > Ancylobacter > Ancylobacter tetraedralis. The sequence continues at coordinate 103,189 of NZ_JACICD010000004.1, read as the reverse complement.
AGAAGGACAGGCGGAAGGCGTAGATCGCCAGCGCCGCCACCCACCAGCGCGGCGGCAGGGTGCGCAGCACGATCATGATGGTGGCGGGGATAAAGACGCCGAGCAGCAGGCCGCGCAGGCTGTGCAGCACCACCAGCGTCTCCCACCCGCGCACGAGCGGCAGGAGAAGGGAGATGACGGCATAGGCGAGGCTCGGCCAGAACAGAACGCGGCGCACGCCGAACGTGGCGGCGAGCCAGGCAACCGCGGGGGCGATCAGGATCTGCGGCGCGGTGGCGAAGGTGTTGAGCCAGGCGCCCTGGTCGAACGAGAGCCCGTAGGCGCCGCGCAAGTCCGGCAGCCCGATGGCGAACAGGCGGGTATCGAAGCCGACGAGGAAGGAGCCGAGCAGCACCGCCGCCACCGCGCAGAGCGGACGCGGCGAGCGCGACGGGGGGACCTGCGCCGAACCCGCCGCTGCGTCAGCGCCCGCCATCGACATGGATATGTGCCTCCACCGACATGCCGGCCCTGAGGCGGTTGGTGAGCGCCTGACCCGGATCGATCTCGATGCGCACCGGGATGCGCTGGACGACCTTGGTGAAATTGCCCGTCGCGTTGTCGGGCGGCAGCAGCGAGAACACCGCGCCGCTGGCCGGCGACAGGCGCCCGACATGGCCGCGCAGAACCTCGCCCGGGAAGGTATCGACCGTCAGCTCGACCGGCTGGCCTGAGGCCACGTGGGTGAGCTGGGTCTCCTTGAAATTGGCGATGACATAGACGTTGGGCACGGGCACCACCGAAATGAGGCTGGTGCCTATATTCACATAGTCGCCCGCCTGCACGCGGCGCGTGCTGGCGACGCCGTCGAATGGGGCGATGACCGAGGTATAGCCGAGCTTGAGCTGGGCGGTCTTGAGGTTCGCGCGGGCCGCGTCCAGCGTGGCGCGCAGCGTGCCCTCCTGTCCCACAAGCACGTCCAGCTGCGCCTGCTGGGCCTGCGTGGAGGCATTGGTCGCGGCGACATTCGCCACCGCCTCGTCATAGCTGGCCATGGCCTGCTGCAGCTTCTGCTCGGTTCCGGCGATACCGCCCTGAACCAGCGTCTGCTGCCGGTTGCGCTCCTCCAGCGCCCAGGTCTGGGCGGCGAGCGAGGATTCATGCTGCGCCTTGGCCTGCTCCAGCAGCGCGCGCTGCAGCGTCTCCTGATTGGCGAGGTTCGACAGCGCGGCCTGCGCACCGGCAACCGCCGCCTGCGCCCCATCGACCGCCGCCTGATAGTCGGCCGGATCGATCTCCACCAGCACCTCGCCGGCCTTCACCGGCTGGAAGTCATGCACGAGCACGTTGAGCACATTGCCGCTCACCCGCGCGCTCATCGTCGAGACATTCGCCTCGATATAGGCATCGTCCGTCGACTGCACCGCCGCTTCGCTGACCCAGAAGGCCCAGCCATGGTTGAACACGACGACGATCGCAACCACCGCAAGGATGGCGGCAGCCGGCAGAACCAGCCGCCGCAACCCGGCCCACCACGCAGCCGGCGGCGGATTGGTCCCGTCGGGTGAAGAATTGTTCCCGGCCGCTTGAACTGTCGACATGGCCGGCCCTCCCCCACTGCCCTGCACGCGTCAGCCACGGTTCCGGTTGGCGCAGCGCCACTGGTAGGGGGTGTCGCCGACGAAACGGCGGAACACGGTCGTGAAGTGGGCCTGCGTCTGGAAGCCAACGCCCAGCGCGATCTCGACCAGCGAGTCGCGGCTCTCCAGCAGCATTTCCTGGGCCCGCTCGATGCGGCGGCGCAGCAGGTATTCATGCGGGCGCACGCCCGTGGCGATGCGGAACTGGGCGGCGAAGTGCATGCGGCTCAGGCCGGCGGCCTCGGCCATGTCGGCCAGCGTGACCGCCTCGCCCAGATGCTCCTCGACATAGGCCGCGACGCGCTTGAAGCGCCACTTCGGCAGGCCGGTCTTGGGGCGGCGCGGCTGGTTGGACGGCGCGTCGATCTCTGAAATCCGGGCCGTCGGCATGCCCGGCTGCTCGCCCGCCTCTTCCTCGCAGCGCGTATCGGCAGCGAGAAGACGGGTCACGATGGCAAGGCGCAGCGCATCGGCATAGACGCCGCCGAACTCCTTGTCGCTGCGCTCGGCCGAGCCGAGGGCGAGGGCGAGGCGCTGGATCACCGGATCGGAGGAGGATGCGAGACGCCCCTCATCGCCGTGCTCCTCAACGAGAAGGCCGGCGAGCCGCTCGAAATCGGAGCGCGTGACGAGAAGCTGGATGGTATCGGCGCTCTCGGTGCGTGCCGGAGCCCGGAACGAGGCGCCGACCGGCCCGCCCTGGGCCGGAGTGGAGACGGCGATCACGACGCCCATGTGGCCGAGCTGGACGGAAAGACGCTCGTCCGGCAGCGCACCGGGCGCAAAGGTGTCGAAGGCGGGAGCCGTCCGGCCCTCGGAACGCGAACCAATGATTTCACCGGCGCGGGCGTTGACGGCGAAGGCTTCGAAAGGCGGCGTGACATGGAGCGACATGGCCTGATCCCTTGATCCCTTGAAATGGCGTTTGCTCCCGAATGGCGCCCTCCCGGACCGCAGGCACAGGCCACTTCCAGCATCCGCTTGGGGTGGCGTGTATCGGTTGCGATCAGTCTTCCGGTCGGCCCATCCAGTTCGCATCTGGCGGTGATCAAACAATAGCCTGGCCTGTCATCGTCTCCATTCTACGTGGGTTTCGGCGGATATATGATGAGTGTGAGGAATAGATACCTTGGTATAGGAGCGTGCGAGTTGGCACCCGCGGGCGGCGCGAGGGGGCGGATCGGCAAGACAGCGGCAATCGCGAAAGATGCCGAAGTCTGGAACGCTTCCAATGCAGGCCACTTGAGGATCCGCGGCACCGTGCCGCCGGAGCGGGCCGACCCGAGCGGCGGGCCCGCGGAACCTGGCCACCGCAATGCCCCAGAACCCGCCGCGCCGCCTCGCGCGCACCGCCCTCCTCGCCGGGGTCGCCCTCGCCGTCTTCGGCGTCGGCTACGGTCTCCTTCGCCTTGAGGATCGCCCGCCGCCGCCGCCGCCGCCGGTCGTGGCCGTGCCCGCGCAGGTGGCCCGCGCCACGCGGCAGGACGTGCCGGTCTATCTCGTGGGTATCGGTACGGTGGAGCCCTACAACACCGTCACGATCCGCTCGCGCGTCGACGGCGAGTTGCAGCAGGTGCTCTACAAGGAAGGTCAGGATATCCGCCAGGGCGACGTGATCGCCGTCATCGATCCGCGCACCTATGAGGCGGCGCTGGAAGAGACCAAGGCCAGGCTCGCGCAGGACGAGGCGGCGCTGGCCAATGCGGAACTGATCTACCAGCGCGATTTCAAGCTGGGCAAGGACGCCTTCGCCAGCCAGCAGGCGGTCGACAACGAGCAGAGCGCGGTCGCCCAGCTGCAAGCCCAGATCGCCCAGGACAAGGCGGCGATCGACAGCGCGCAGACCGAACTCTCCTATACGCGCATCACCTCGCCCATTGACGGGCGCGCCGGTATCCGCCTCGTCGACCAGGGCAATATCGTCCACACCACCGATACGAACGGCCTTGTGGTCATCAACCAGATCCACCCGATCTCGGTCATCTCCACCCTGCCGCAGGCCGATGTCGCCGCCATTCGCGACGCGCTCGGCCGCGGCCCGGTGGAAGCGCAAGCGGTCTCGCGCGACGACGGCACGGTGCTAGATACCGGTGTGGTGGAAATCATCGACAACAAGATCGACCCGCAGAGCGGCACGCTGCAGGTGAAGTCGAACTTCCCCAACCAGCAGGACACGCTCTGGCCGGGCCTGTTCGTCGACCTCAAGCTGCGGGTCGGCACCCTGCCCGCCGCCGTCACCGTGCCCGCCGATGCCATCCAGCGCGGGACGGACGGCACCTTCGTCTACACGGTGGAGGCGGGCAGCAAGGTGGCGCTCGCCCCGGTCGAGACCGGCCAGATCGCCAACAACATTGCGGTAGTGACGAAGGGGCTGGAGCCGGGCCGCACCGTGGTGACGCGCGGCCAGTATCGCCTCGCGCCAGGCACGCTGGTCACGCCGACCGAGGCGCCGTCGACAACGGCCCCGGCCCCTGTGCCCGGCGCCGCACCCGCATCCACCACCGCGACAGGAGGCTGACCATGTCGCTCTCCTCCTGGTTCATCCGCCACCCGATCGGCACCTCGCTGCTGATGGCCGGCCTGCTCGCGCTCGGCGCCGCCGCCTTCCCGCGCCTGCCGGTGGCGCCGCTGCCCGATGTCGATTTCCCGACACTGCAGGTCGCGACGCAATTGCCCGGCGCCAGCCCGGAAATCATCGCCTCCTCGGTGACGCAGCCGCTGGAACGCCAGTTCGGCGAGATACCGGGCCTGTCGCAGATGACCTCCATCTCGACGCTCGGCAATTCGTCGATCACGCTGCAGTTCAATCTCGGCGTTTCGATCAATTCGGCGGCGCAGGACGTGCAGACCGCGATCAACGCCGCCGGCGGGCAATTGCCCACCAACCTGCCGGCACCCCCGACCTACCGGAAGGTAAACCCGGCCGATCCGCCGATCCTCGTGCTGGCGCTCAGCTCGAAGACGCTGCCCATCATCCAGGTCGACGATTTCGCCGAAAACGTCCTGCAGCAGCATATCAGCCAGATCGGCGGCGTCGGTCAGGTCTCGGTGTTCGGCCAGCAGAAGCCTTCGGTGCGCATCCAGGTGGACCCCTCGAAGGTCGCCAATCTGGGCCTGTCGCTGGAAGATATCCGCAGCGCCATCGTCTCGACGACGGTGAACGATCCAAAGGGCACGGTGCAGGGCCGCCAGCGCACCTTCACCCTGTTCGACAACGACCAGCTGACCACGGCCGCGCCATGGCGCGACGCCATCCTCGCCTGGCGCAATGGTGCCCCCGTGCGGGTGCGCGACATCGGCACCGCGGTGGATGCGCCGGAGAACGACCAGCTCGCCGCCTGGGCGAATGGGCAGAAGGCCATTCTCCTGCCGGTGTTCAAGCTGCCCGGCGCCAACGTCATCGACACGGTCGACCAGATCAAGGCGCAGCTGCCCACGCTGATGGCGAGCGCCCCGGCCGGGCTCGATCTGGAGATCGTCAGCGACCGCACCGGCACGATCCGCGCCTCGGTGGCCGATGTGGAGAAGACCCTCGTCATCACCATCGTTCTCGTCGTCGCCGTGATCTTCGTCTTCCTGCGCAACGTCAGGGCAACGATCATCCCCTCGCTGGCCGTGCCGCTCGCCATCGTCGGCACGTTCGCGGCGATGTATGTGTGCGGCTACAGCCTCGACAACCTCTCGCTGATGGGCCTTTCCATCGCCGTCGGCTTCGTGGTGGACGATGCCATCGTCATGCTGGAGAACATCGAGCGACATCTGGAAATGGGCAAGACCCCTCTCCAGGCCGCGCTCGACGGCTCGGCCGAGATCGGCTTCACCATCCTGTCCATCAGCCTGTCGCTGATTGCGGTGTTCATTCCGCTACTGCTGATGGGCGGCATCGTCGGCCGGCTGTTCCGCGAATTCGCCGTCACGGTGACGATCACCATCGCCGTCTCGGCCTTCGTCTCGCTGACGCTGACCCCCATGCTGTGCGCGCTGTTCCTCAAGCCGAAGAGCAAGGAGGAGACGCACGGCCGGCTCTACCTATTTTCCGAGCGCGGCTTCGACGCGCTGCTCGCGGGCTATCGGGTGACGCTGGATATGGCGCTTGGCCATGCGCGCATCACGCTCGCCATTTTCCTCGCGGCGGTCGCGGCGACCGGCGTGCTGTTCTACGAAATTCCCAAGGGCTTCTTCCCCCAGCAGGATACCGGCCTGATCATCGGCGTGTCGGAAGCGGCGCAGGACATTTCCTTCGCCGAGATGGTCAAGCACCAGCTCGCCCTCGCCGAGATCGTCGCGGCCGATCCCGACGTGGTGACGGTCGGCATGGGGGTCGGCGCGGGTGCCGGCCAGACGGTGAATAACGGCAAGATGTTCATCACCCTGAAGCCGCGCGAGGAGCGCCAGGCCTCGGCCTTCCAGATCATCGACCGGCTGAACGCCCGGCTGGCCAAGGTCGAGGGAGCCGCGCTGTTTCTCCAGGCGGCGCAGGACCTCAACATTGGCGGGCGTGTGGCGCGCACCCAGTTCCAGTACACGCTGCAGGACGGCAATATCGACGAGCTCAACGCATGGGCGCCGAAGATGCTGGCGAAGCTGAAGACCCTGCCCGAGCTGACCAGCCTCGCCTCGGACCAGCAGGCCGGCGGCACCACGCTGACGCTCACCATCGACCGCGACCAGGCGGAGCGGCTCGGCATCAGTCCCGCGCTGATCGACAACACGCTGTATGACGCGTTCGGACAACGGGAGGTGACGCAGTATTTCACCCAGCTCAACAGCTACCACGTCATTCTTGAAGTGCTGCCGGAGCTGCAGAATTCGCCGCGCGCGCTCGACGATCTCTATGTCACCTCCCCGATCACCGGCCAACAGGTGCCGCTCAGCGTCCTCGCCAAGTGGACGTCGCTGCCCACCAGCTTCCTCTCGATCAACCACCAGTCGCAGTTTCCCTCGGTAACGCTGTCCTTCAATCTGGCGGCGGGCGTGGCGCTGGGCGACGCGGTGGCGGCGATCCACCGGGCGGAAACCGAGATCGGCAAGCCGGCGACGCTGACCGGCGCCTTCCAGGGCAATGCGCAGGCCTTCCAGCAGTCTCTGGCCAGCGAGCCCGCGCTGGTGCTCGCCGCCCTGCTGGTGATCTATGTGATCCTCGGCGTGCTCTATGAGAGCTATGTCCACCCCCTGACCATCCTCTCCACCCTGCCCTCGGCAGGGCTCGGGGCGCTGATCATGCTGTGGATGTTCGGCTTCGACTTCTCGATCATCGCGCTGATCGGCCTGATCCTCCTGATCGGCATCGTGAAGAAGAACGGCATCATGATCGTGGACTTCGCCATCGAGCGCGAGCGGGTCGACGGAATGTCGCCCCATGACGCGATCCGCGAGGCCTGCCTGCTGCGTTTCCGCCCGATCCTGATGACCACCTTCGCCGCGCTGCTGGCCGGCGTGCCGTTGATGCTGGGCCATGGCACCGGATCGGAGCTGCGCCAGCCGCTTGGCTACGCCATCGTCGGCGGGCTGGTGGTGAGCCAGTTGCTCACCCTCTACACCACGCCGGTGATCTTCCTGTTCCTCGACCGGATCGGCCGCCGGCGCCGGCCCGAGCCCTCCCCCGCCGGGGCGCATGGCTGAGAGGACGGTGCGGGCGATGGGGAAACAGGCTTGGGGGAGACTTGCCGTTGCGCCAGCGCGCCCACCCGCTACCCTCGCAGCGCGCTGAGGATCGCACGAGTGGCACCGTGCTATTCGACAAGCATGCAACCCTAGGGAAAGACGCCCGCCGCGGAAGTCTGGAATTTCGCGGCGGGGATAGACACGCAGGGGCAGATGGACCGTTTTCAACCACCGACCCGGCGAGACGCGCGCAGCGTCGCCACGACGCGCAACTGGCAGATGGCGATTCTCGTGATCGTGCTGGCCGCGGCGATTTTCGCGGTCGACACGTTCTCGCCGCTCGATATGGCGATCGCCGTGCTCTACGTCGTCGTCGTGCTGCTGTCGGCGCCGTATTTCGAGCGCAAGGGCGTCCTGGCGGTCGGCGGCCTGTGCATCGCGCTCGCCATGATGAGCTTCGTGTGGATGCACGCCCATGATCTCGACCCCGGCGCCATCATGCGCTGCCTCGTGAGCATCGCCGCCATTTCCGTCACCACGCTGCTGGCGTTGAGGAATGAAGAAGCCACGCGGTCGCTCCGGGAGCAGGCCGACCTGCTCGACCTGACGCATGACGCCATCTTCGTGCGCGAGGCCACCGACACCATCCTCTACTGGAGCAAGGGCGCGGAAGAACTCTATGGTTGGTGCCGAACCGAGGCCATCGGCCAGAAGACGGCGCAACTGCTGCGCACCGTGTTCCCTTCGCCGCCGGCCGACATTCGCGCGGAATTGCTGCGCACCGGCCGATGGGAGGGTGAACTCATCCACCGCCGCAAGGATGGGTCCGAAGTGGTCGTCATGAGCCGCTGGTCGCTGCAGCGGGACGAGCGCGGGCGTCCCGCCCTCACCATGGAGACCAACAGCGACATCAGCGAGCGGCGCAAGGCCGAGGACGCCCTGCACAAGGCCGAGAGCGAACTTGCCCATGTCACCCGTGTCACCACCATGGGCGAACTGACCGCCTCCATCGCGCATGAAATCAACCAGCCGCTCGCCGCCGTCGTCACCAATGGCGAGGCCTGCCTGCGCTGGCTCGGCCGGCCGGTTCCCGATATCGGCGAGGCCAGGGCCACGGTGGAGCGCATGATCAGCAATGGCCGGCGGGCCAGCCAGGTGGTCGCGCGGCTGCGCTCGCTCGCCCGCCGCAGCGATCCCGAGCACCGGCCGGTCGACGTCAACGAAGTGGTGGACGACGTCCTGCTGCTGCTGGAACGCGAATTGTCCACCCACCGCGTGGCGCTCGAACTGACGCTCGACCGCAGCCTGCCGACCATTCTCGGCGACCGTGTTCAGCTGCAGCAGGTCATGCTCAATCTGGCGCTCAATGCCGTCCAGGCCATGGATGCCATCGCGCCCAAGCGCCGACGGCTCGGCTTCGTCACCCGGCGGTCGGCTACGGCGGAGGATGACGGCGTGATCATCGAGGTCAAGGATAGCGGGCCGGGGATCGAAGCCGCCAATCTGCCCTTGCTGTTCAATGCCTTCTACACGACCAAGAAGGAAGGCATGGGAATGGGCCTGTCCATTTCCCGCTCCATCATCGAAGCCCATAGCGGGCGCATCGTGCCCACGTTGAGGGAGGGCGGCGGCATGCTCTTCACCGTCAAGCTGCCCATCGCGAAGGAAACCCAGCCGTGAATACCCGCTCGCCGAATGCCGCTTCCGCCGAACCGCTGGTCATCGTGGTGGATGACGACCAGGCCCTGCGCGAGGCGCTCTCCAGCCTGTTCCGTTCGGTCGGCCTGCAGGTGGAACTGTTCGCCTCGGCCAGCGAGCTTCTGGCCGCCCGCCTGCCCGAAGTGCCGCGCTGCCTCGTGCTCGACATCCGCCTGCCCGGCGTGAGCGGGCTGGACTTCCAGGGGCAGCTGGCTCGCTCGGAGATCGACATGCCGATCATCTTCATGACCGGGCACGGCGACATTCCCATGTCCGTGCGGGCGATGAAGGCCGGCGCGGTGGATTTCCTCACCAAGCCGTTCCGCGACCAGGACATGCTGGACGCGGTCGCCACTGCGATCCAGCTCGACCGTTCGCGCCGCGACGAGTTGAAGGCCGTGTCCGATGTACAGGGAATGTTCGAGACGCTCAGTCCGCGCGAGAAGCAGGTCATGACGCTGGTAACCTCCGGCCTGATGAACAAGCAGGTCGCCGCCGAGGTCGGTCTCAGCGAGATCACGGTGAAGATTCACCGCGGCCACGTCATGCGGAAGATGGGCGCCCGCTCGCTGGCCGACCTTGTCCGGCTTGCCGAGACGTTGGGCCTGCACAATGCCAAGAGATAAAGCGACAAACCTGCGTATAATTCGAAAGTCGGGTCTGTTCGGCCTATATTGTGGGTAGATCAGCGGCGCCACGCCGCGCGGCTTCTCCGAATCGAGGTACCTCACGTGTCCGCCACTCCGATGATTTCGATCATCGATGACGACGAGTCTGTGCGCGTCGCCACCGAAAGCCTCGTCAGATCGCTGGGCCTGAAGGCCCGCACCTTCGCCTCCGCCGAGGATTTTCTCCAGTCGGCGCTGGTGGGGACGACCTCCTGTGTGATCACCGACGTGCAGATGCCGGGCATGAGCGGCGTCGAGCTGCAAAGCGTGCTGCGTGCCCGCGGCGATACCACGCCGCTCATCTTCATCACCGCCTTCCCCGAGGAGCGCGTCCGCCGGCAGGTCGATGCGGGCGGCGCCGTCGGCTTTCTGGCCAAGCCCTTCGATGGCGCGGACATGATCGCCTGCATCGACCGGGCGCTGGGCGAGGGCAGTCTCGTCTCGCTCAATTCGTGACACCGGCCGCCGCGCCGGTTCATATCGCGCCGATCCCTTCCGCCCTGGAACCGGACCGAATCGCGGCGATGATCAGACCATGCCCGAGCCCACGGCCCCACCGCCGGCACGAAGGCGCTCCCTGCTGCTTGCAGCGCTGAGCTGCGTCTTTCGCCTCGTTGCCACGCTCGTCATCCTGCTCGACGAACTGGTGCGGCCGATCTATCGCCCCCTGATCCGGCGCCTTGCCGCGCTCGCGCTCATGCAGGCCTTCGAGCGCTGGATCGCGGCGCGCGGCCCCCTCACCGTGCTGGCGCTGCTGCTGGTTCCCTACGCCACCGTCGAGCCGCTGAAATTCGTCGCGCTGCTGTGGATCGCCAAGGGCACGGTGCGCTCCGGCACGGTCCTGCTCATCCTCGCTCACCTCGTCAGCTTCGTGCTGATCGAACGCATCTTCACCGCCGGCAAGCCCAAGCTCATGACCATCGGGTGGATGGCATGGATCATCACCTCGGCCAGCGCGATCCGCGATCGAATCGTCGCGCGGCTGCGCCTCGACACGCTCAAGCGGCGGGCGCGGGCACTGTTTCGCCGCCTGAGGGCGAGCCTGCGCCGCCCCCCGGAATAGCGGAGGCAAACGCACGTATAGGTCATCGACACGTCCGGTCACTTCTTACCGACACGCGCGCGCACTAGAACAGAGATGTTCCGCCTGCGAATGGTGGAACCGACCGGTCCCTTGTCGGGCCGACCGTCACCGAACGCCAATGGAGCGCCACAATGGATACCACCGCGGCAAAGGCCCGTCGAACCGCCCCCCTGCAGACGCCGACCGATCTCGGCACGGACGCCACGCGTGACGTCTCCGCCGCCCTCACGGCCCTCCTCGCCGACGTGTTCGTCCTCTACGTGAAGACCAAGAACTTCCACTGGCACATGTCCGGCCCGCATTTCCGCGACTATCACCTGATGCTGGACGACCAGGGCGAGCAGATCTTCGCCATGACCGACGCCATCGCCGAGCGCGCCCGCAAGATCGGCGGCACCACGCTGCGCTCGGTCGGCCACATCAAGCGTCTTCAGCGGATTCCCGACAACGACGCCGAGTTCGTGACCCCCGAGGACATGCTGGCCGAGCTGGCCGAGGACAACAAGAAGCTGACCTCGATCCTGCGCGAAGTACATGCGGTCGCCGAGGAATATAACGACGTCGCCACCACCAGCCTGCTCGAGGTCTGGATCGACGAGACCGAGCGCCGCACGTGGTTCCTGTGGGAAACCACCCGCGGGGTCAACTGACCCCTCAGGCCTCACGCCTCAGGCCTCACGCCGCGCCGGCATCCCGCTGGGCCGGCATCCCGCTGGGCCGGCAACCGCCCGGATGGATTGACGCCCGGGCGGCTCATGGCGTCTTCTCTCGCCGTCCGGTTGCCGGGCGCGTTTTCCCACGGCCCGAATACCGGTTCACCCTGTCGAAAACGCGCCGAGGCCGACATGGCGGGGCTTTCCGGCAGGGGCCGGCGGTGAGGGAGAGAGGCACATGGATATTCTGCGACACGGCGCGCTGCCCCCGATCGACGGGCCGGCGGAGTATTTCACCGGCTCCGTTCAGCTGGCCTCGCGCTTCCAGCGCAACGCCCCGGCGCGAGTGGGCGGCGCCATCGTCACCTTCCAGCCCGGCGCGCGCACCGCGTGGCATACCCATCCTCTGGGACAGACCCTCATCGTCACCGCCGGCCAAGGCTGGGCGCAGCGCGAGGGCGGCCCGCGCGAGGAGATTACCGTGGGCGACGTCATCTGGTTCGCCCCGGGGGAGCGTCACTGGCACGGCGCCACGACGGACAGCGCCATGACCCATGTGGCCATCAGCGAGGAGCTCGACGGGCGCAGCGTCGACTGGCTGGAGCCGGTCGCCGATCCCGATTACCGCGGCGAAGCCGGATAGGCCGCCGCGGGTCCTCGCATGGCGGGCCTCAGTGCCCGCCGAATACCAGCGTCTGAATGGGCATGATCAGAGCCTGCAGCCGCAGCAGCAGCGCGTGCACCAGCGCGACCGTATCCACCATGTGCAGGTAGAACGCCTGCATCATTCCCAGATCGCCTGCCGCCAGCCGCTCATGGTTGGACGAATAGGCGTTGGCGATGCAGCTCGACCCCGGCGGCACCCCGTCGAGCCCCCCTTCATAGAGCGGCTCGAGCTGGACCGTGATCGTGCCGGGCTGCTGCACCTGCCGCGCGTCGATCAGTTGCTCGGTGGCGCGGAACTGGCCGGCGGCGATGTATTCCTGCACCTCGGTAACGACCATCGGGATGATGGCGAAGGGCTTGGAGATGCAGGTGGCTTCCGCCACCATGCCCGGCTTCATCACCTGCGCCTCGATCTGGCCAAAACCGGCGATCAGCCGCTCCCGGCCGGCATTGTCGGGAATAAGCACCCCGGCCGCCCGGATCATCGGATTGACGAGGTCGCCCACCTTGAGCGCGAACTGCTCGACACGCCCGCTCACGCCGGCCCGCACCACCGTCTTGGCAAGTTCCGTCTCGGCCTGCGCGAGCGCGGCCACGGCGCTGGCCTTCTGCGCCGGCAGGAGGCTGTCGAGCCGGGCCTGCGCGCCCTCCCGCGCCGCATTGGCGGCGGCAAGCGCGCCCTGGCGCCCGTCCACCACGTTCTGCAGCCGCTCGATCTCGCGCCGCGCCACCACGTCGGCATTGCGGGCGTTGAGCTCCTGCTTGGTTTTCAGCTCATCCCTGGCCTGCTGCAGCGATTCCGCGGCCTGCAGGATCTGCCCGTCGGCCACCGCGATATCGGAGCGAGCGACGATCATCGACGCATCGGTCTCCTCGATCCGCCGGCGCGCCGCCTCGACCGCCGCCCGCTCGCTGGAATCGTCGAGACGCAGGATCGGCTGGCCCTGCTCCACATGGTCGCTGACACCGACATAGACCTCCGCCACCCGGCCCACCGCCTCCGGCAGGATCGACACGGTGCGGAAATAGGCGGTGACGTTGGTCGAGGCGGGATGGTTGTAGAAGATGATGGTGATGAGGCTGACCGTCAGCATCAGGCAGGTGGTGATGCCCCACCTGAGTTCGTACCACACCGAGTAAAGCGTGATCTCGCGGCCGAACCTCTTGCCCTGCGCGAAGCGCCGATAGAGGTAGTCCGGCAGCACGGTGAGCATCGAGCACAGCATGAGCTCAAGCATGATGGCCCCCCGTGCTGGCGCCGCGCTGGGCTGATGCCGGCGCGGAAGCCGGCAGTTCGGGCGGTAACGGGTCGGGAGGCGAAATATCGGCCACCGCCTCCGAGGCGCGGGCGATGCGGTTCAGCGGCGACACCAGATCCGGCAGGTCGATGAAGGCCAGCAATAGCGCGATCACCCAGAACAGGTGGTTATGCGTGAACAGCGCCAGCAGGCACAGCACCGCCACAATCTCGAACTGAAGCTTCTGGCCCTTGTGGGCCATGCGCTCGGGAAGCGAATGCAGCGTGAGGAAAAGCACGCCGATCAACGCGACCGAGACGATCAACGTCACCACGGCGGCGATCATCAACCCGTCCGTACCGTCCGGCGCGGTGATGAAGAACGGCAGATGGGCGGGAGCGGATAGGTGCGGCGCGGCCGTCATGGCCTTGGACTCCCCTGGCGTCGTCGCGCCCGCGCGGTGCTGGTCCGGGTCGCGCCGTGGACCCGCCATCGGCGGGTCCATTTCGTCCCGCGCCACCGGTCGGCGGGCTGTTCGGAGATTACCTTATCCCGACGCGCTTTCAGGGCGTCAACAGGCTTTCGCGTCGCCTACCCGCCTTATCTACCGCCCCAGGTGAGGAACAGCCCGACATCGCCCGGCATGCCCTTCGGCCAGTCGACGATCATCGCCGCCAGCCCGAAGCCGGCCGGCTTCAGCCGGTCGCGCCACAGTTCATAGGCCTGGCGCGGGCGGCCGGTCAGCGTGTCCGGCCAGCCCTGCAGCGTGTTGTTGATGGCGCGACCCTGGTCGGTGCACAGGCTGTTGGGAAAGCGCATCACCATCAATTCGGTTTCCCCGCGCTCGGCCGCAGCGCGAAGCTTGACCAGCAGGCTCTGGGTGATCTCCTCCAGCTTCTGCGGCGTCACCTCGATCGGCTCGGCCAGCGTCTTGGCGAGTTCCTCCCGCGCGCGGTCGGCCTTGTCCATCGCCTCGACCATCTCGTTGGCGCGCGCGGTGGCGACCTTGTCCATGTAGCCGCGCAGATCGGATGCCGACATGAAGCTCTCGTCACCGAGCTGCCGCTGGGCGGCGCCGGAGATCTTCTCGGTCTCACTCATTGTCTACTCCATGCCTTCGGTACAGAGGTTAGAAGGGTCGTCGCGCAGGAAGCGGGGCCGCCGGGTCAGAACGTGGCCGGCACATGGTGGCGGATGTCCTCGGGCTCGACATAGCCGTCGGCCTTCTGGCGCTTGGGCAGCTTGATCTTGACGTGCTTGGCCGCCTCATAGGGCAGCTTCGACAGAAGATGGGTGATGATGTTGAGCCGCGCGCGGCGCTTGTCGTTGGAATCCACGACATACCAGGGCGCCCACGGCGTGTCGGATGCCGCGAACATGTCGTCGCGGGCGCGGGAATAGTCGTACCAGCGGCCATAGGACTTGAGGTCCATGGGCGAGAGCTTCCAGATCTTGCGTGGATCATTGATGCGCGACTCGATCCGCCGGGTCTGCTCCTGCGGGCTGACCTCCAGCCAGTATTTCAGCAGCACCACGCCGGATTCGATCATCGCTTTCTCGACGCCGTTGATCGAATCGAGGAACTTCTTCGCCTGCTGCTCGGTGCAGAAGCCCATGACACGCTCGACGCCGGCGCGATTGTACCAGCTGCGGTCGAAGATCACGATTTCCCCCGCGGCGGGCAGATGCGGCAGGTAGCGCTGCGCGTACATCTGCGTCTTCTCGCGCTCGGTCGGCGGCGGCAGTGCCACCACGCGAAAGACGCGGGGACTGACGCGCTCGGTGATCGCCTTGATGGCGCCGCCCTTGCCCGCGGTATCGCGTCCCTCGAAAATCACGCAGACCTTGGCACCGGTCCGCCTGATCCATTCCTGCAGGCTCACCAGCTCGCCATGCAGGCGCTTCAGTTCCTGGTCATAGACCTTGCGCGAGAGTTTTTCGTCGTCGGCGGCTTCGTTGTTTTTCTCGCCCATGTTCCACCTCCCGGGCGGCCGGCTTCCCGCCGCCGCCTAGCCTCGATGAGTGCTCTCCGGACATTGCCGGCCGGAGACGGCATTCTCGGGCGGCCGGCATCGAACCCGCCCCGGCCCCGCATTGGCCGTCGACGCCCGGATCTGGAAGCATGTTCGCGTTGTCGAACCCGTGCGCATTTGGCACCATTGCGCTGGCAGCGCCCTTGATCTGGCTCAACGATGGGAGCGCGCTGCAACCAGCGGGGTAACTCTGCGGCAAGGACGTGCCGCTCGCAAGTCCAGAGACAGTGACCCGACAGAAACCGCGAGGGACCTGCCGGCCGAGGCGTTGATACCCGTCAAGGCGGCAAGCGCCGCCATCGGCGAGACTGCGGTGTGCGCTTATCGTGAAGCGACATAGCGGAGGAACGGACGTGAACGCTCACGGGGCGAATATCCTCTCCGACGCCGGGGCCTATCTCGTGGACGCGGGCCAGCGGTGGACGCTGTATCTCGACGCGATGCGTCGGCGCGGCCTGCAATATGAGGAGCACATGGCGCAAACCGCGCCCAACGTGCTCGACTACGAGGTGGAACTGGTCTGCGACGGGCGCGACCTGCCGCGGCCGGTGAATTACGGCCTGGTGCGCATCGTGCCGCCCGCGGGCGTGGAGATCGACGCGGCGAAGCGCGCCTTCATCATCGTCGATCCGCGCGCCGGCCACGGGCCGGGCATTGGCGGCTTCAAGGCCGACAGCGAGATCGGGGTCGCGCTGCAGGCCGGCCACGCCTGCTACTTCATCGGCTTCCTGCCCGATCCCATGCCCGGCCAGACCATCGAGGACGTCTCGCGCGCCGAGGCGGTGTTCATCGAGGCGGTGATCGAGCGCCACCCGCAGGCACAGGGCAAGCCCTGCGTCATCGGCAACTGCCAGGCCGGCTGGGCGGTCATGATGCTGGCGGCGGTACGGCCGGAACTGTTCGGCCCCATCATCATCGCCGGCGCGCCGCTCTCCTACTGGGCCGGCGTGACGGGGGCGAACCCGATGCGCTATTCCGGCGGCCTGCTGGGGGGTAGCTGGCTCACCGCGCTCACCAGCGACCTCGGCGCCGGCATTTTCGACGGCGCGTGGCTGGTGCAGAATTTCGAGAACCAGAACCCGGCCAACACGCTGTGGACCAAGCAGTACAACCTCTATTCCAAGGTCGACACCGAGGTCGACCGCTATCTCGGCTTCGAGAAATGGTGGGGCGGCCATGTCACGCTGAACGCGGAGGAAATCCAGTTCATCGTCGACGAGCTGTTCATCGGCAATCGGCTGGCCTGCGGCGAGATCCGCACGTCCGACGGCACCGCCATCGACCTGCGCAACATCCGCTCGCCGATCGTGGTGTTCTGTTCGCGCGGCGACAATATAACCCCGCCGCAGCAGGCGCTGGACTGGATCCTCGACCTCTATGACAATGTCGACGAGATCCGCTCCTACGGGCAGACCATCGTCTACACCGTGCACGACACGATCGGCCATCTCGGCATCTTCGTCTCGGCCAGCGTGGCGCGGAAGGAACATCAGGAATTCGCCTCGAATATCGACTTCATCGACATGCTGCCGCCCGGCCTCTATGAGGCGGTGTTCGAGCCGAAGGACGGGGACGACCCCTCGCGCGCCAACTGCGACTGGATCATGCGCTGCGAGGCGCGCGACCTCGACGATATCCGCGCGCTGGGCGGCAACGACATCGAGGACGAGCGCCGCTTCGCCACCGCCGCCCGCGTCTCGGACATCAACCTCGCGCTCTATCGCGCCGTGGCGCAGCCGGCGGTACGCGCGCTGGTCAATCCGGCGATGGCGCAGACGCTGCGCCGGCTGCATCCCCTGCGGCTGGGCTACGAATTGTTCGGTGCGCGCAATCCGCTTCTCTCAAATCTGGCCGACCTCGCCGCCAGGGTGCGCGAGGCGCGCCAGCCGGCCGCGCCCGACAACCCCTTTCTCAAGGTGCAGGAACAGGTCTCGCGCCAGATCGTCGAGGCCCTGGAAGGCTGGCGCAAGGCGGTCGAGCACCAGTCGGAGCAGACCTTCCGACAGATCTATGGCGCGCCGGTGCTGCAGGCCGCCGTCGGCATCGCGCCCACGCAATCGCAGCGTCCGCGCCGGGCGGCCAAGAACCGGCTTCACGCCGAACTCATCGCCAAGCGCATCGCGGAACTGCGCGAAGGCTTCACGCAGGGCGGCCTGCTCGCCGCCGGCGTGCGCACCCTGCTCTATATCGGCATGGCGCGCGGGCGGGCGGACGAGCGCGGCTTCGAGGCGCTGCGCCGGCTTCGCGAGAAGGGGCCGCTGGCCCGCCAGCTGACGCTCGAGGACTTCAAGCACCTTGTGCGCGAGCAGTTCTACATGCTGCTGATCGACCGCCCCGCCGCGCTGAAGGCCATCGCCGTGCTGCTGCCGGACGACCGCGAGACCCGGGCGGGCGTCTTCTCGCTGATCGAGGAGGTGCTCGGCGCCAGCGGGCCGCTCACCGACGAGGCGGCCCAGCGCCGTGAGGAGATGCGCCGTCTCTACGGCCTCGACACCCCCGCGCCGGCGTCCTCGCGAGACACCCCTCCCTCCGCCGGCCATCCGCCCGCCGCCCGCAAGGAACCGCACCCGCATGGCTGACACACGGCTCCCGCCCGGCACGGCCGGCCCCTCGAAATATGACCGGCTGATCGCCAAAGCCCGCGCCTGCGAGCCGGCGGTGACCATCGTCGCCCACCCGTGCGACGAGACCTCCCTGCGCGGCGCGCTGGAGGCCAGGTCGGCGGGGCTGATCGAGCCCATCCTGGTCGGGCCGCAAGCCAAGATCCGCTCGCTCGCGGCAAGCCTCGGCCTCGATCTCGCGGGGGTGGAAATCGTGGACGCGCCGCACAGCCATGGTGCGGCGGCCAAGGCGGTGGAGCTGGTGCGCGCGGGGCGCGGCGAGTTGCTCATGAAGGGCAGCCTGCACACGGACGAACTGATGAAGGAGGTTGCCGCCTCCGCCACCGGCCTGCGCACCGACCGGCGCATCAGCCATGTCTTCGTGATGGATGTGCCCGGTCATGAGGAAACGCTGTTCATCACCGATGCGGCGATCAACATCTTCCCCGACCTCGACGCCAAGCGCGACATCATCCAGAACGCCATCGACCTGTGGCGGGGTGTCGGCCTCGGCACGCCGAAGGTCGCCATCCTCTCGGCGGTGGAGACGGTGACGACCAAGATCCCCTCCACCATCGAGGCGGCGGCGCTGTGCAAGATGGCCGAGCGCGGCCAGATCACCGGCGGCATTGTCGATGGCCCGCTGGCCTTCGACAATGCCATCGATCCCGAGGCGGCACGCATCAAGGGCATCGTCTCGGCGGTCGCCGGGCACGGGCAGATCCTCGTCGTGCCGGACCTCGAGGCCGGCAACATGCTCGCGAAGAACCTCACCTTCCTCGCCCATGCCGATGCCGCCGGCATCGTGCTGGGCGCGCGCGTGCCGATCATCCTGACCTCGCGCGCGGACAGCGTGCGCACGCGGCTCGCCTCCTGCGCCGTCGCCACGCTCTATGCGAGCGCACGCCGCGGCATGACCCAGATCGTCGCCGACTAGAGCCGGATCCGGCTCTGGTCGTTGGACGGATAACGCGGTCCCCTCCGCCGTTTCCAACCCACACGGAGCGCGCCATGCCCATTCCCATCGCCAAGGCCAGGCTGCTTGACGGCAAGCGCGGGCTCATCGTCGGCATCGCCAATGACAGGTCGATCGCCTGGGGCTGTGCCCGCGCCTTCCGCGCCTTCGGGGCGGAACTGGCGGTCACCTATCTCAACGACAAGGCGCGCGCCCATGTGGAGCCGCTGGCGCGGGAACTGGAGGCGCCGATCTTCCTGCCGCTGGACGTCGCCGTGCCCGGCCAGATGGAAGCCGTGTTCGAGGCCATAGCGCGCGAATGGGGCACGCTCGACTTCGTGGTGCATTCCATCGCCTTCTCGCCGCAGGGCACGCTGGCCGGACGCGTGACCGACGCCCCGCTCGACGGCTTTCTCAAGACGATGGAAATTTCCTGCTGGTCGTTCATCCGCATGGCGCATCTCGCCGAGCCGCTGATGACGGAGGGCGGCACCCTGTTCACCATGACCTATTACGGCTCGGAGCGGGTGGTGGAGAACTACAACATCATGGGCGTGGCGAAGGCGGCGCTGGAGAGCGCGGTGCGCTACCTCGCGGCCGAGCTTGGCCCACGGGGCATCCGCGTGCACGCCATCTCGCCCGGCCCGCTCGCCACCCGCGCCTCCTCCGGCATCCCGGAATTCGACGCGCTGCTGGAGAAGGCGAAGACCAAGGCGCCCGCCCGCGAACTGGTATCGATCGACGATGTGGGCGCGGCCACCGCCTTCCTCGCCCATGACGCGGCCCGGCGGATGACCGGGCAGGTGCTCTATATCGACGGCGGCTACCACATCATGGACTGAGCGGCGCCGGAAACCGAGGGGCGATGGGCGCCCCTCCCCCGCTCAGGCCGTGCCCATCTCGTCCAGCGCCATCGGCGATTCCGGGAGAACCTGCCCGCCATCGATCACCAGCCCCTGCCCCGTGATGTAGCCCGCCTCCTCGCTGGCGAAGAACAGCGCGGCATTGGCGATGTCGGCCACCGCGCCGAGCTTCTTCATCGGCACGCAGGCGGCGGTGGCGGCGATATAGGCCTCGCCCATCCCTTCCATGCCCTCGGTGAGGATATTGCCCGGCATGACGGCGTTCACCGTGATGTTCCACGGCGCCAGCTCGATCGCGGCGGTGCGCATGAAGCCGAGCTGGCCGGCCTTCGACGCCCCGTAATGCGTCCAGCCGGGAAAGCCGGTGATCGGGCCGGTGATGGACGAGGTGATGACGATGCGCCCCTTTTTCTGCGCCTTCATCACTGGGAGCACGGCGGAAACCGAGAGGAACGTGCCCTTCAGGTTGGTGCCGATGACGTGGTCGAAATCGGCCGCCGTCATGTCGCCGAGCTTCGCGGCGGGAAAGATGCCGGCATTGGCGCACAGCACGTCGATCGCGCCATAGCGCTCCAGCGCCGCCTCGGCCATCGCCGCGCTGTCCTCGGGGCTGGTCACGTCGGCGGCGAAGGCCGAGGCATTGGGGCCGATCTCGCCAGCCACGCGCTGCGCGTCGGCAATGTGGCGGCTCACCACGAGAACGTTGAGCCCGGCCTCGCCGAAGCGCCGCGCGATGCCGCGCCCGATGCCCTTGCTGGCGCCGGTGACGATGACGGTTTTCCCCGCGAGCGACGTGAACATGGATCGTCAATTCCCGAATTTATATGGTGAAACAGGTAATTAGGCGCCCCGCCCGCTCCCGTCGACGTTGACTGCCGAGGAATTAGGCTGCCTTCCTTTTCATCACGTTGCGCCGCAAACTTGATGTTGTAAAGCCCAATTCGGCATGTTTAGGATCACACAGGATCCAACATAAGAACCACATTGATCGCGCGGCCGTCAGGGCACCGCGCCAACAATCCAGAGGGATTTCGCGATGGCAGGCATTTCCAGAAGGTCGCTGCTGCAGGGCATGGGCGCGGGAATCGGGGCGCTTGCCGCCAGCCCGCTCGTGGGCTCCGGCCCGGCGCTCGCGGCGCGCGAGAAGGAGCTGAACATTCTGTGCTGGGAGGGCTACAACTCCGCGCAGGTGCTCGACCCGTTCCGCTCCAGCACTGGCGCCACCGTGAAGGCCGAGAGCCTCACCAACGATCCCACCATGATCAACCGGCTGCGCGCCGGCGAGATCAACACCTGGGATCTGATCAACGTGAACAACCCATGGGCACGCAAGGTGATGCTGCCCGAGAAGCTGATCAAGCCGCTGCCCAAGGCCGAGTTCGAGCCCTTCTTCGCCAAGATGCTGCCGGAGTTCAAATGGCCCTATAAATGGGCGATGAGCGAGGACGGCTCCGAGCTGATCGGCATGGTCCAGCGCTTCGGGCCCTACAGCTTCGTCGTCAACACCGACAAGGTCAGCCGCAAGACCGCCGAGGATACCGGCTGGGACCTGTTCAACGATCCCGCGCTCGCCGGCCGCTACGGCATTCTCGAATCCGACGACTGGAACGTCTTCAACATCTTCATCATCGCTGGCATCGACCCGTTCAAGGTGCATACACCGGACGAACTTGCCAAGTTCGAGGAGACCGCCAAGCGCGTCTTCAAGGGCGCAAAGCTGATCGGCGACATCGCCTCGATGAACCAGGCGCTGATCTCCGGCGAGATCGACCTGCACATGACCGGCGGCACCTATTCGGTCTCGCCCGCCCGCGCCGATGGCCACCCGAACCTGCGCGGCATCACCCCGCTCAAGGGCCCGCTGCCGGGCGGCAAGGGTGGCATCTCCTGGATCGAGGTGACCTCGACGGTGAACAACCCGAACCTCTCGCCGCTGGCGATCGAGTTCCTGAAATATGTGCAGGCGCCGGACGTCGCCCACACCGTCGCCTTTGCCGAGGGCACGTTCAATCCCGTTGCGCAGATGGGCAATCCCGACTGCTTCAAGCTGTTCACCAAGGAGGAGCTCGACGCCATCCAGTGGGACAGCCTGGAAGAGGAGATGGCCCGCTCGGTCGAGTACGACATCGTGCCGGACTACGACAAGGCGCTCGACATCATGAACGCCGCCAAGCGCCTGCGCGGATAAGAGGGCGCGCGCCCCTCTCCCCGACGGGGAGAGGGAAGAAATGGGGGGCTCCATCCGCCCCTTGTCCTCGACCACCGGATCACGACCGAAAGACCCGCATGCTCCAGACGTCGCCCCCCGCCGTTCCCGCCCCCGCTTCCGCCCGCAAGCCGATCCTCCAGCTGGTCGGCGTGCGCAAGAGCTTCGGCGGATTCCACGCCGTGCAGGGCATCGACCTTGACGTGCGCGAGGGCGAGTTCCTCACCATTGTCGGGCCTTCCGGCTCGGGGAAGACGACGCTGCTGCGCATGCTGGCGGGCATGGACAGCCCGAGCGAGGGCAACATCACGCTGCATGGCGAACGCATCAACGACGTGCCGCCGAACAAGCGGCCGACCTGCCTCGTCTTCCAGTCGCTCGCGCTGTTCCCGCACAAGAGCGTCGGCGAGAACATCGCCTTCCCGCTCAAGGTGAAGGGCGTGGATGCGGCGGCCCGCAAGGCCCGCGCGCTGGAGCTGATGGCCATCGTGCGCCTGCCGGAGACCTATCACGACAAGAACGTGATGAAGTGCTCCGGCGGCGAGCGCCAGCGCGTGGCGCTGGCACGGGCGCTCGCCTACGACCCGGAAGTGCTGTTCTTCGACGAGCCGCTCTCGGCCATCGACTACAAGCTGAAGAAGACGCTGGAGAAAGAGCTGAAGGACCTGCACCGGGAAACCGGCAAGACCTTCATCTACATCACCCATTCGCTGGAGGAGGCGATGGTGATGAGCGACCGCATCGGCGTGATGCGCGCGGGCAAGCTGGTGCAGGTCGGCACGCCGGAGGAGATCTATGGCGCCCCGGTCGACCGCTTCGTGTGCGAATTCGTCGGCGAGGTGAACAGCATCGAGGTGACGCGCGGCGCCGATGGCGGCTGGAGTGGCGTGGATGTGCCCGGCGCCTTCAAGGTGCAGCCCCCACGGGGCAGCGCCGGCGACGGCGGGATGGACAGGGCCTTCATCGTCATCCGCCCGGAATATATGCGCGTGCTCGGCCCCGGCGAGAGCGCCGACAACCGGATCGAGGGTGTCGTCTACAACGAGTACTCGCTCGGCTCGCGCATCCAGTACCAGGTGCGGGTGACTGCCAGTGGCGGCGGGGAAAAGGTGATGCTGGTGGAACTCTCCCGTTCGCGGGCGCTGCCGGCGGGCGCCGACGCCCGCGTCACGCTCGGCTGGGATGCCCCCGACGCCTTCACGCTGAGGAGCTGAGCGATGGCGGACCTGACCATCGCTCATGCCGAGACGCCCCGCGAGGAGCGCCCGACGCACCGGCTCTCGGCAGGCGCGCTGTGCGCGCTGCCCGTCATCGGGCTGCTCGCCATCGGCTTCGCCGCGCCGCTCGTCGCCATCCTCGGCTATTCCGTGGCAACCCCGCGCTCCTTCGACGTGTTCCGCTCGTTCACGCTGGAGAATTTCGCCGCGCTGTTCGACCCCACCAACACGGTGTGGCTGTCCTTCCTGTGGTCATGTGGCTTCGCGCTGTTCACCGTCGCGCTGCTGGCGGTGATCGCCTACCCCATCGCCTATGGGCTGAACCGGGTGTTCGGCCGCGCCTCGGCCTTCATCAGCGTGCTGTTCGTGTTCCCGCTCTTCGTCTCGGAAAATGTGCGGCTCTATGGCTGGGTGCTGTTCTACATCAAGAACGGCGTGCTCGACGGCACGCTGAAATGGCTCGGGCTCGCGGGCGGGCCGGAAGTGCTCTACACGCCTGGCATCACGCTGTTCGGCATGGTCTACACCTACCTGCCCTTCATGCTGTTTCCGATGACGCTCGGTCTTGCCCTCGTGCCGCGCGACCTCGTCGACGCCGCGCGCGATCTCGGCGCGGGCCGCCTGTTCATCTGGCGGGAGATCGAATTGCCGCTCGCCATGCCCGGCATCCTGATCGGCATGCTGCTCACCTTCGTGCTGGCGATCGGCGCGACGGCCGAAGCGAAGATTCTCGGCGGCCAGTCGATCATCGTCATCTCGCACGATATCGAGATCGCCTTCACCTATTCGCAGAACTGGCCGGCGGGTTCGGCGCTGGCCGTCCTCGTCACCTTCTTCATCGGCGCGCTCACCTTGTTCGCGCTGTCGAAGCTGGACCTCGACCGCATGCTGGGGAGGCGCTGAGCCATGACACACCGGCGAACCCATGCGCTGATCTGGATCTGGACGCTGTTCGTCGTCGCGGTGGTCTATCTGCCCATCGCCTGCGGCGCGCTGGCCAGCTTCAACAAGAGCCGCTATTTCGGCTTCCCGGTGAAGGCCTACGCCACCGACTGGTGGGCCAAGACGCTCGATTCGATCGAGATCGGCATGATCGTGCGCAACTCGATCCTGATCGCGCTTCTGGTGACGGTGCTGTCCGTGCTCATCGCCACCTTCGGCGCGCTGGCCTTCGCGCGCTATGACTGGAAAGGGCGGCGGCTGTACCAGAAGCTCATCATGCTGCCGATCTTCTTCCCCCAGCCGGTGCTGGGCCTTGCCATGCTGCTCGGCTTCAGCGCGGTCGGCATCCAGACCAGCTGGATGACCGCGGTGTTCGCTCATCTCGTCTGGGTGGTGCCGGTGGTGACGCTGGTCATCGCCATCCAGGTCTATGGCTTCGACCCCTCGCTGGAGGAAGCCGCCATCGATCTCGGCTGCTCGCGCCTGCAGGTGCTGCGCGAGGTGACGCTGCCGCTGCTGTGGCCCGGCATCTGGTCCGGAATGCTGTTCGCGTTCCTGCTGTCCTGGAGCAATTTCCCGCTGTCGCTCTATACGGCGGGGGCGGATTCCACGATCCCGAAATGGCTCTACGCCAAGATGGTGGCGGGCTACACGCCGATGGTGCCCGCGCTCGGCACCCTGGCGACGCTGGGTGCCGCCGCCCTGCTCCTCACCGGTGGATTGGTCGGCCTCATGGTGCGCCGGCGGAGCGCATCATGAGCCATGACGACACAATGCGCGCGGCGGACCGGCGGCGCCCGCGCCTCGACAAGGCGGCCCGCCACGAGCGCATCCTCGGCGAGATGCGCACCTCCGCGACGCTGCGCGTGGGCGACCTCGCCGCCGATCTTGAGGTCTCCACCGAGACCATCCGCCGCGACCTGTTCGAGCTGCAGGAAAAGGGCCTCATCAATCGCACCTATGGCGGCGCGGTGCGCCCTTTCGGCGATGAGCCGGCGGTGACCGAGCGCCACCGGCTGATGGTGGCCGAGCGCGAGGCGATCGCCGCCGTGACGGTGAAGTTCATCAAGCCGAAGGAGGTGATCGCCATCGGCGCCGGCGCCACCACCACCCATGTGGCGCGTCGCATGGCCGCCGAGTGCCGCGATATCACCGTCATCACGCACTCCTTCTCGGTGGCGACCGTGCTCGCGCCCAATCCGACCATCGAGATCATCATGTGCCCCGGCCGCTACAATGCGCGCGAGGGCATGATGGTGGGGGCGGAGACCATCGACTTCCTGCAGAACTACAACGTCAACCGCGCCATTCTCGGCATTTCCGGCATCACCACCGATGGCCTCGCCGATGCCGAGGCGCCCGCCGCCTGGGTCTACAAGGCGATGATGAACCGCGCGGCGGAGACCATCGTCGTCTCCGACCACAAGAAGTTCGACGTGCAGGCGCTCGCCATCTGGGCGCGCATTCCCGACATCCAGCGCCTCGTGGTGGACGCAGCCCCGGCGGGCACGGTGGCCCGGGCGCTGGAGCGCGCCCATGTCGACGTCACGGTGGCGCGGAAATAGGGGCATGCGCATGCGGCATCATCGACACGACATCCGCGCAGGGCGGGCCCACGCCGCGCGCACCTGCGCCCATCGCCCCGATACGAGCCGGCTCCCATGACGCAACCCATGTATGACGACGCCTTTCTCGCCCGGCTGGAGGCCGGCCTGCGCGCCGCGCTGCCGCGCTGGGGCCTCTCGGCGGCCACCCATCTCCGGCTGCTCACCATCTCCGAAAACGCCACCTTCCGCGCCCGCGACCCCTCGGGCGCGCGGGAACTGGTGTTTCGCGTGCACCGGCCTGGCTATCACAGCCGCGCCGAAATCGAATCCGAGCTCGCCTGGCTCGCCGCGCTGGGCCACGAGCGCGTCATCGATACGCTCACCCCCATCGCGCAGAGCGACGGCACGCTGATCGCCGACATCGACGATGAGGGAGTGACCCGCCACGTCGTTGCCTTCGACCTGCTGCCCGGCCGCGAGCCGGCGGAGGGCGAGGACCTGCCGCGCTGGTATCGCGAACTGGGTGCCATCAACGCGCGGCTGCACGCCCATGCGAAGAGCTGGGCGCGGCCGGAAGGCTTCGTGCGCAAGGTGTGGGATTATGAGGCCATGCTCGGCGAGGTGCGGCTGTGGGGCGACTGGCGGGCCGGCCTCGGGCTCGACGCGCCGGGCCGGGAGGTGCTGGAGCGCACGGCGCAGGTGCTGCGCGAGCGCTTGGCGGCCTATGGCACGGGCGAGGATCGCTTCGGCCTCGTTCATGCCGACATGCGCGTCGCCAATCTTCTGGTGGAGGGCGAGCGGCTGAGCGTGATCGATTTCGATGATTGCGGCTTCAGCTGGTATCTCTACGACTTCGCCGCCGCCATCAGCTTCGCCGAGCACGAGCCCTATATTCCCGCGCTGCAGGCGGCGTGGATCGAGGGCTACCGCACGGTGGCGCCGCTCGCGGATGAGGAATGCGCCATCCTGCCGGTCTTCATCATGCTGCGCCGCATGCTGCTGACCGCCTGGATCGCCTCCCATGCCGAGACGCCGACCGCGCAGGCGATGGGCGACGCCTACACGCATGGCACGGTGGAACTCGCCCGCGCCTTCCTCGCCACCCATGACACGGACGCTAGCGACACGGACGCTAACGACACGGGCGCCTTGGAGCCGAACGGCGGGAGGGCCGCATCATGAAGAACCAGCCGACGCCCCTTCCGACGAGCCGCGAGCAGCCGATTCTCTCGCTCAACGCCTTCACCGGCGCCAGGGCGGCGCTGGCGCCCGACATCGCCGCGCTGGTCGAACGCCGCGTGCGCAGCTTCGGCGCCGGCTCGGTGCTGTTCTATGACGAGCCGTTGAAGATCGTGCGGGCCGAGGGCGCCTATCTCCATGCCTCGGACGGGCGAGCCTATCTCGATTTCTACAACAACGTGCCGACCGTCGGGCACTGCCACCCCAAGGTGGTGGAGGCGGTGCAGCGGCAGATCGGCGCGTTCAACATCCATTCGCGCTATCTCTTCGACATCGCCCACGACTATGCCGAAAAACTGCTCGCCACCTTCCCACCGGCGCTGAGCAATGTCGTGCTCACCTGCACGGGGAGCGAGAGCAACGACCTCGCCCTGCGCCTCGCTGCCCGCACCAGCGGCGGCACCGGCTTCATCGTCACCCGCACCGCCTATCACGGCAACACCGCGGCCGTGACCGAGGTCTCCCCCTCCTCCTACAAGCGCGGCGGCCCGCCGGCCCATGTGCGAGTGGTGCCCGCGCCCGACCCGGCGCTCTTCGGCAATGACGTGGCGCAGGGCTTCACCGACGCGGTGTCGGCCGCCATTGCCGGCATGGAGGCGGACGGCATCCGTTTCGCCGGCCTGCTGGTCGACACCATCTTCTCCTCCGACGGCGTCTTCGCCGACCCGCCCGGCTTTCTGCAAGGAGCGGTGGACGTGGCCCACGCGGCGGGCGGACTGTTCATCGCCGATGAGGTGCAGCCCGGCTTCGGGCGCACCGGCGCGGGCCTCTGGGGCTTCTCGCGTCACGGTGTCGAGCCGGACATCGTCACCCTGGGCAAGCCGATGGGCAATGGCTATCCGGTGGCCGGCGTCGTCACCCGGCCGGAGATCCTGTCCGATTTCTGCGCCGATTTCGGCTATTTCAATACGTTCGCGGCCAGCCCCGTGGCCACCGCCGCCGCGATGGCGGTGCTGGAGGCGATCGAGCAGGATGGCCTCGTCGCCAATGCCGAGCGCGTCGGCCGCCACCTCGCCGGCCGGCTGCGCCACCTTCAGGGGCGCACGCCCATCACCGCGGTGCGCGGCGCCGGGCTCTATCTCGGCGTGGAGTTCGGCACGCAGGATGGCCCCGCCCCGGACATCGCCAAGGGACTGATCAACGGCCTGAAGCAGCGCGGCATCCTCATCGGCGCCGCCGGCCAATATGGCAATGTGCTGAAGATCCGCCCGCCGCTCTGCGTCACCACCACCCATGCCGACCAGTTGGTCGAGGCGATCGAGGATGTGCTGGCGGCCGGGTGAGTTCGCCAAATCCCGGGCGATGTCCCGGGGTCCGCTCCGAAATCCCAGGCGAGACCGACGAAGGCGCCGTGCCCGGACAGCTCAGTCGACCACGTTGCCGTAATCGCCGATCAGCGCCCGGAGGCGCTCGTCGCTGGCGTCCGTCCGGCGTTGGAACACGGTCAGGTCCTCCACCTCGCTCACCGCCACCGCCACCGTCTCCAGCGCGTGATAGTGCGGGCGGGAGCGATAGTCATGCACCATCAGCCGGGCATCGGGCCCCGCCCGCAGCAATGCCTGGCAGAAGCAGGCCACGCGAAACCGCCCGTCGATCAGGTAGAGGTCGAAGCTCCGGCCGATCTCGTTCCAGATATGCTCGTGGTAATTGCCATAGTCCACCTCGCCCTGCGGCTTGAGCGGGCGGCCCCAGCGGCCGGTCGGGCCGATATCGGCAAAGATGAAGCGGCGCTCATAGTCCGTGCTGGAGGCCAGCGCGCGCATCTTGTCGATCCAGGCCGGATCGGATTCGACGCAGTAGACCGGTCCCTTCACCAGCCGGTCGGCCAGCAGCGTGCTGCCGCCCGCGCCGAATTCCATGTAGGATCCCGCGCGGCCGAGGCAGTTCTCGAAGAGAACGCGCTCGCGCGCGGTCATATGCGGTTCCATGGCCCCTCCATTGCGGCAACCAAGCACGACACCCGCGGCACCG
The DNA here is from genome assembly GCF_014195655.1 of Ancylobacter tetraedralis. GTDB lineage: Bacteria > Pseudomonadota > Alphaproteobacteria > Rhizobiales > Xanthobacteraceae > Ancylobacter > Ancylobacter tetraedralis. Next base: position 74,386 of record NZ_JACICD010000004.1, on the reverse strand, counting down.
CAACGCACGGGAGGCGCCAAGCCATGGCGAATGCACGCAGATCTGCCCGCGATCCACCGTGCAGATGCGAACAGGGCCTGCGCCCTTTGCGCCGGCAAGGACGAACGCTACAAGAATGACCGTTGACAGCATCACAGGTACGGAGGCGACGGCATGACCACGGTCCGACTCTGGAGCGATGAGGAAGCGGCCGCCGATCCGGCGGTGAAGCCAGTGTTCGACGACATCCGCGCCACGCGCAAATCGGATTTCGTCAACAATTTCTGGCGGGCATTGGCCAATGATCCCGCCGCGCTCGCGCGCACCTGGGGGAGCCTCAAGGCGGTGATGCTCGCGGACGGCCCACTCGACCCGCTGACGCGCGAGTTGATCTACATCGCCGTGTCGACCGCCAATGGCTGTTCCTACTGCATCCACTCCCACACCGCCGCGGCGCGCGCCAAGGGCATGACCGACGCCCAGCACGGGCACCTCTTGTCCATCATCGGCATGGCGGCGCAGACCAACGCGCTCGTCACCGTGCTACAGGTGCCGGTCGACGAGGCCTTTCTGGTCAAGACGGACTGAACAACCCTACGCCATGGTGAGGCGGCGCACGGCGTCGCGCCAGCCGGCCAGCTTCTCGGTGCGCGTCTCCTCCGGCATGGTCGGGGTGAAGCGACGATCCAGCCGCCATGTATCGGCAAAGCGCCCCGGCGCCGGCAGGATGCCGGCCTGGTGGCCGGCGAGATAGGCGGCGCCCAGTGCCGTGGTCTCGCGCACCACCGGCCGGTCGACCGGCGCGGCCAACAGGTCCGAGAGGCGTTGCATCGCGAAGCTGGAGGCCGCCATGCCGCCATCCACCCGCAGCACCGTCGGCCGGCGCGCGGCGGCGCCCGCCGTGCGGTTCCAGTCGTCGCGCATCACGTCGAGCAGGTCCGATGTCTGGTAGCAGACGCTCTCCAGCGCCGCGAGGGCGAATTCGGCGCGGGAGGTTGCCCGCGTCAGGCCGAAGATCGCCCCGCGCACATCCGGGTTCCAGTGGGGCGCGCCGAGACCGACAAAGGCCGGCACCAGATAAATGTGCTGCGCCGGATCGGCCGCCTCGGCCAGCGCCTCGCTCTCCGCCGAGGTGCCGATGATGCCGAGCCCGTCGCGAAGCCACTGCACCGCCGCGCCGGCGACAAAGATCGAGCCCTCCAGCGCATAGGTGCGCTTGCCCCCGAGTTGATAGGCGATGGTGGTGAGCAGCCGGTTCTGGGACTTTACCGGCGTCTCCCCGGTGTTCAGCAGCACGAAGCAGCCGGTGCCATAGGTCGACTTGATCATGCCCGGCTGGAAGCAGGCCTGCCCCACGGTTGCCGCCTGCTGGTCGCCGGCCATGCCGCCAATGGCAATGGCGCCGCCAAACAGCGCCGGGTCGGTGGTGCCGAAATCGGCCGCGGAATCCTTCACCTCCGGCAGCAGCGAGCGTGGCACGCGCAGCAGCGCCAGCAGGTCCTCGTCCCATTGCCCGGTATGAATGTTGAACAGGAGCGTTCGCGCGGCATTGGTGGCATCTGTCGCATGCACCGCGCCGCCGGTGAGCTTCCACAGCAGCCAGCAATCGACCGTGCCGAAGGCCAGTTCCCCCCGCTCCGCGCGGGCGCGGGCGCCGGGAACATGGTCAAGAATCCAGGCGATCTTGGTGCCGGAGAAATAGGGATCGAGAATGAGCCCGGTGCGCTCGCTCACCAGCGCCTCATGCCCCTCGGCCCGAAGCCGCGCGCAGTGTTCGGCCGTGCGGCGGTCCTGCCAGACGATGGCGCGATAGATCGCGGCGCCGGTCCTGCGATCCCAGAGGATGGTGGTCTCGCGCTGGTTGGTAATGCCGATGGCGGCGATATCGCGCGCGCTCGCCCCGGCCTGCGCGATGGCATGCCGGCAGGTGGCGAGCGTCGTCCGCCACAGGTCCTCCGCCTCGTGCTCGACCCAGCCGGAGGCTGGAAAGTGCTGGGGAAACTCCTGCTGCGCCTGCGCCGCGACACTGGTGTCCGGCCGGAACAGGATGGCCCGCGAGGAGGTGGTGCCCTGGTCGATGGCGAGGAGATAGGAGGTCATGGCAAAACCCTCACGGACAGGCGTCATCCCGCGAACGGCCGCGGGCCCCATCCGGGATCGCGGGTCGTTTTATCAGGCGAGATAGCGGGGAGCGATCCCGGCTATGCCGCGTCGTCTCCGGCGGGAAGGACGGAAGAGAAAATTCATCGGCCCCGAGCCGGACGAAAGCCCTCTCCCCGTCGGGGAGAGGGCTGGGCGAGGGGCATCATGCCCGATGACAAAGGTCACGCCCCTTCACCGGACGCCTGCGGCGTCGACCTCCCCCCGGCGGGGAGAGGTCAAGCGGCCGCTCCGTTCGTCTACTTCTGCGGCGGGGTCGCGGGCCAGCTCTTGATGAGCGTATCGTAGTCGATGGTCTCGCCCTGCGGCTTCTCGTTCGCCAGCTTCGGCTGGGGCGCGAGGTTGCCCTCCTTCTTGGCAAGGTCGACCCAATACTGCATCGGGTGCTTCTCGTTCAGCTTCGGGCCGCATTCGCCCTGCACGCCGGACTTCTCAAGCCGCGCCATCACCGATTCCTGAGCCTCGGCGAGCGCGTCCATCGCCGCCTGCGGGGTCTTGGCGCCGGAGGAAGCGTCGCCGATATTCTGCCACCACAGCTGCGCGAGCTTGGGATAGTCCGGCACGTTCGAGCCGGTCGGCGACCACTGCACGCGGGCCGGCGAGCGGTAGAACTCGACGAGGCCGCCGAGCTTGGGCGCCCGCTCGGTCATCGCCGGCGACCAGATGTCGCTCTCGCGGATGAAGGTCAGGCCCACCATGCTCTTCTTCAGCGACACGCTCTTCGACGTCACGAACTGGGCATAGAGCCAGGCCGCCTTGCGCCGCTCCAGCGGGGTGGACTTGAGCAGCGTCCAGGAACCCACGTCCTGGTAGCCGAGCTTCATGCCGTCCTTCCAGTAGGCGCCCTTCGGCGAGGGGGCCATGCGCCATTTCGGGGTGCCGTCGGCATTCATGACCGGCAGGCCGGGCTTCACCATGTCGGCGGTGAAGGCGGTGTACCAGAACATCTGCTGCGCGATGGTGCCCTGCGCCGGAACCGGGCCGGCCTCGGAGAAGGTCATGCCGAGCGCCTGCGGCGGCGTGTATTTCTTCAGCCACTCGATATACTTGACGATGGAATAGACCGCCGCCGGGCCATTGGTGTCACCACCGCGCTCCACGGTCGAGCCGGTCGGGCGGCAGCCTTCCATGCGGATGCCCCACTCGTCCACCGGCTTGCCGTTCGGCAGCCCGCGATCGCCATTGCCGGCCATGGAGAGCCACGCATCGGTGAACCGCCAGCCGAGCGAGGGGTCCTTCTTGCCATAATCCATGTTGCCATAGATCTTGACGCCATCGATCTCCTTCACGTCGTTGGTGAAGAATTCGGCGATGTCCTCATAGGCCGACCAGTTGAGCGGTACGCCGAGTTCGTAGCCATACTTGGCCTTGAACTTGGCTTTGATGTCCGGGTTGGTGAACCAGTCGTAGCGGAACCAGTAGAGGTTGGCGAACTGCTGGTCCGGCAGCTGGTACAGCTTGCCGTCCGGCGCGGTGGTAAAGCTAAGGCCGATGAAGTCCTTGAGGTCGAGCGTCGGCGAGGTCACGTCCTTGCCCTCGCCCGCCATCCAGTCGGTCAGCGGCACGGCCTGCTTGTAGCGGAAATGCGTGCCGATGAGGTCGGAATCGTTCACCCACGCATCGTAGATGTTCTTGCCGGACTGCATCTGCGTCTGGATCTTCTCCACCACGTCGCCCTCCTGGATGAGGTCGTGGGTGAGCTTGATGCCGGTGATTTCGGAGAAGGCCTTGGCGAGGGTCTTCGCCTCGTATTCATGCGTGGTGATGGTCTCGGAGACGACGTTGATCTCCATGCCCTTATAGGGCTCGGCCGCCTTGATGAACCATTCCATCTCCTTCAGCTGCTCGTCCTTCGAGAGCGTGGAGGGCTGGAACTCGGCATCGATCCACTTTTTGGCGGCCGCCTCATCCGCGCGCACCGGCGCGGCGAAGGCGAACAGTGCCGCCGCGCTGGCGGCGAGCAATAGGCGTGTACGGCGTGGTGACGGCTTCATTGGTCATTCCTCCCGTTTCTTCCCAGGTGCCGCGGCCTGCCGCCGCGTGCGATTCACACGAGGCGGAACACCGCCAGTGCGTAGACAAGGCAGAGCGCGAGCGCCCAGCCGAGATCGGGTCCCGCCAGGCCAAGCCAGGCGAGATTGATGAACGCGCTGCCCAAGAGCGTGATGAACAGCCGGTCGCCGCGCGTGGTGGGGATGCCCAGCACGCCCACGCGCGCCCGCTCCGGCTTGAACAGCGCCACCAGCGTGAAGACGATGAGCAGGCTGGCGATGATGACGAAGAACAGCCCAGTCTGCCACGTCCAGGCCATCCACGCGGCGTTCTCGGTGAGGCGGGCGGTGAAATCCTCCATGTCCCCCTCCCCTATACCCGCCCGAGGGCGAAGCCCTTGGCGATGTAGTTGCGCACGAACCAGATGACGAGCGCGCCGGGAATGATGGTCAGCACGCCGGCGGCGGCGAGCAGGCCCCAGTCCATGCCGGCGGCGGAGACCGTGCGAGTCATCGTGACGGCGATCGGCTTGGCGTTGGTGGCGGTGAGCGTGCGCGCCAGCAGCAGCTCGACCCACGAGAACATGAAGCAGAAGAAGGCGGCAACGCCGATGCCGGAGGCGATCAGCGGCATGAAGATTTTCACGAAGAAGCGCGGAAAGGAATAGCCGTCGATCGCCGCCGTCTCGTCGATCTCGCGCGGCACGCCGGACATGAAGCCTTCCAGGATCCACACGGCGAGCGGCACGTTGAACAGGCAGTGCGCCAGCGCCACCGCCCAGGGCGTGTCGAACAGCCCGATGGCGGAATAGAGATTGAAGAAGGGCAGCGCGAACACGGCCGGCGGCGCCATGCGGTTGGACAAGAGCCAGAAGAACAGATGCTTGTCGCCCACGAACGTGTAGCGCGAGAAGGCATAGGCCGCCGGCAGCGCGAGGCTTATCGAGATGATGGTGTTGAGCACCACATAGGTCAGCGAGTTGATATAGCCGGTGTACCAGCTCGCATCGGTGAAGATCTTGATATAGTGCTCGAACGTGATCGCCCGCGGCCAGAGCGAGACCGTGGTGTTGATCTCGAAATTGGTCTTCAGGCTCATGTTGACGAGCCAGTAGATCGGCAGCAGCAGGAAGAGAAGATACAGCACCATCACAATGGCGCCGCCGCGCGAGGAGCGGTTCATGCGGGCGTCTCCTCTTGCGGGCGCCGATTGCCGTCATAATCTTGGCCGGCATGGGTCATCACGGTGTAGAACACCCAGCACACGGCGAGCACGATCAGGTTGTACACGAGGCTCATCGCCGCCGCCTTGCCGAGGTCGAACTGGCCGAGCGCGAGCTTCACGAGGTCGATGGACAGGAAGGTCGTGGCATTGCCCGGCCCGCCGCCCGTCAGCACGAAGGGCTCGGTATAGATCATGAAGCTGTCCATGAAGCGCAGCAGAACCGCGATCAGCAGAACCCGCTTCATCTTGGGCAGCTGGATGGTGGTGAAGATCGCCCAGCGCGAGGCGCCATCGATCCGCGCGGCCTGGTAATAGGCGTCGGGGATCGACTTCAGGCCGGCATAGCACAAGAGCGCCACGAGGCTGGTCCAGTGCCACACATCCATCACCACGATGGTGATCCACGCCGAAAGCGTGTCGCCGGTGTAATTATAGTCGATGCCGAGCCAGTTCAGCCCATAGCCGAGCAGGCCGATATCGGCGCGCGCGAACACCTGCCAGATGGTGCCGACCACGTTCCACGGAATCAGCAGCGGCAGCGCCATGACCACGAGGGTGGCCGCCACCTTCCAGCCCTCGCGCGGCATGGAGAGCGCGACAAGAATGCCGAGCGGCACCTCGATGGCAAGGATGATGGCGGAGAAGGCGAGGTTGCGCCACAGCGCCGCGAAGAACCGCCCGCCAAGCTCGGTCGAGGGGTCCAGCAGTTCCTGGAACCAGCCGAGCCCGTTCCAGAAGAACTGGTTGTTGCCGAAAGTGTCTTGAACCGAATAGTTCACCACGGTCATGATCGGCACGATGGCCGAGAAGGCGACGATGAGGAACACCGGCGCGACCAGCAGCCAGGCCCGGTTGTTGATCGGCTTTTCCATCAGGCGCCCCCCTCGCCGGCCACCCGCGCGCCATCGGCGTAGATGTGGATCTGGCCCGGCTCCAGCTTCAGCCCGGCCGCATCCCCTTCGATCGACAGGCCCTCGGGCACGGTGGCCGCCGCCGCGTGGCCGGCGATCTCGATGCGGGCGATGCGGGTGCGGCCAAGATCGTCAATCCGCCGCACCTTCACCGGCACACCGGTGCCGGCGCGGGTGAGTTCGGCGAATTCCGGCCGCACGCCGAGCTCGATCCGGGCGCCGGGCGGCAGCGCCGGATAGGCGCTCGGCAGGGCGATGGCGATGCCCTCGATATAGGCGGTGCGCCCACGCACCTCGGCCGGCAGCACATTCATGCCCGGCGAGCCGATGAAATGGCCGACAAACGTGTGCGCCGGGCGCAGGAACAGCTCTTCCGGCGATCCGGTCTGCACCACCGAGCCGTCATGCATCACCACCACCGTATCGGCGAAGGTGAGCGCCTCGGTCTGGTCGTGCGTGACATAGATCATGGTGAGGTCGAGCGCGCGGTGCAGTTCCTTCAGCGAGGAGCGCAGCTGCCATTTCAGGTGCGGGTCGATGACGGTGAGCGGCTCGTCGAACAGGATCGCCGCCACGTCCGACCGCACCAGCCCGCGCCCGAGCGAAATCTTCTGCTTGGCGTCGGCGGTCAGGTTCTGCGCCTTGCGGTCCAGCACGGCGGAGAGGTCGAGCCGGCTGGCGATTTCCTCCACCCGGCGGACGATGTCGGCGCGCGGCACATGCCGGTTCTTCAGCGGGAAGGCGAGGTTCTCGCGCACCGTCATGGTGTCGTAGACCACGGGGAACTGGAACACCTGCGCGATGTTGCGCGCCTCGGTCGGCAGGTGCGTCACGTCGCGCCCATCGAACAGGATGCGCCCCGTGGTCGGCGTCACCAGGCCCGAGATGATGTTGAGCAGCGTGGTCTTGCCGCAGCCGGAGGGGCCGAGCAGCGCATAGGCGCCGCCCTGCCGCCAGACATGGTTGATTTCCTTGAGCTGGTAGTCCTGCGGCCCGCGCGGATCGGGCCGGTAGGCGTGGGCGAGGTGATCGAGGGTGATGCTGGCCATGACGCGTCTCCCTCAGGCCGCCACGTCGAGCACACGCCCGGCGCGGGCGCCGGCGGCATCGAACAGCAGGATGTGGCCGGGGTCGAACACCACGTCGACCGCCGCGCCGGGTTCATAGGTGCGGATGCCGGGCAGCAGCGCGATCAAAGCGCTCGCATCCGCCCCCTCGCCCGCCGCCACCATGTGCAGGAAGGTCTCCGAGCCGGTGATTTCCGCTACCGACACCGAGGCGCGCAGGCGGAATTCGCTGCCATCGGACGGCGGTGCGTCATAGGCCGCGCCATCCTCCACCCGCAGGTGATGCGCCCGCACTCCGATCGTGTAGGCCCCGTCCGGTACGTCGGCAAAGGCACCCGCCGCCGCGATGGCGTCCCCCGAGGCGAGGCGCACCCGGCCCCCAACCTTGGTCGCGCGCAGCACGTTGAGCGGGGGATCGGAGAACACCCGCGCGGTCGCCAGATCATGGGGATGGCGATAGACACCGGCGGTCGGGCCGAACTGGGTCAGCGCGCCCTCGCGCAGCGTCGCGGTGTTGCCGCCCAGCAGCAGCGCCTCGGTCGGCTCGGTCGTGGCATAGACGAATACCGCGCCGGTCGAGGCGAAAATGCGCGGCAGTTCCTCGCGCAGTTCCTCGCGCAGCTTGTAGTCGAGATTGGCCAGCGGCTCGTCGAGCAGCACGAGGTCGGCGCGCTTCACCAGCGCGCGGGCGATGGCGCAACGCTGCTGCTGGCCGCCGGACATTTCCAGCGGGCGGCGCTGGAGATAGGGCTCCAGCTTCAGCAGGCGCGCCGCCTCGACGACGCGCGCCTCGATCTCCGCCCGCGGCAGGCCGGCCACGCGCAGCGGCGAGGCGATGTTCTCGTAGACGCTGAGGGCGGGGTAATTGATGAACTGCTGGTAGACCATGGCGACGGAGCGCTTCTTGACCGACAGGCCGGTCACGTCCCGCCCATCCGCCAGCACGCGCCCCGAGCTCGGCGCGTCGAGCCCCGCCATGAGCCGCATCAGGCTGGTCTTGCCCGAAAGCGTGGCGCCGAGCAGCACGTTGAGGCTTCCGCGCTCCAGGCGCAGCGACACGTCGCTGATATGGGGAACGCCGTGCACGGCACGGCTGACCTTCTCAAGTTCGAGCGTCATGACGCGCGCCCCCGTGCGGCGGAAACCTGCGGCTGACGCATCAGGCTCGCCTGCATGAAGGCGTCGAGCGCCTCGACCTGCTCGCGGGTGAAACGCAGCCCCAGCTTGGAGCGCCGCCACAGCACGTCCTCGGCCGTGCGGGCCCATTCCTCGCGCATGAGATAGAGCACCTCCGCCTCGGTGAGGTCGGCGCCGAAGGTGCAGCCGAGATCGGCGGCCGTGCGGGCTCCGTCCAGCAGCCGCAGCGCGCGGGTACCATAGGCCACCACCAGCCGGCGCGCCTGCCGCTCCTCCAGAAAGGGATGCGCCCGCTTCAGTTGCGCGACGATGCGCATTTGTCCGTCCACCGGGAAGTCGCCGCCCGGAAGCGGCTCACCCCCGGTCCAGGAGGCGCGCGCGAGCGTGGGCAGGAAGGGCCCGAGCTTCTGCAGCGCATGCTCGGCCAGCCGGCGATAGGTGGTGATCTTGCCGCCGAATACCGAGAGCAGCGGCGGCCGGCCGGAGACCGCGCCCTCGCCCTCGCCGCCCTCCAGCTCCAGCACATAGTCGCGCGTCGCTTCCTGTGCCTTGGAGGCCCCGTCATCATAGAGCGGGCGCACCCCGGAATAGGTCCACACAACGGTGTCCGGCGTCACCGGCGTGCGGAAATATTCGCTCGCCGCCGCGCAGAGATAGGCGATCTCCTCGGGGCTCGCCACCGGCTTGCCCGGCACCCGGCCGAAGTCGCGGTCGGTCGTGCCGATCAGCGTGAAATCGTGCTCGTAGGGAATGGCGAAGATGATGCGCCCGTCGCCGTTCTGGAAGATATAGGCGCGGTCATGCGGGTAGAGCCTGGGCACCACGATATGGCTGCCCTGGACGAGGCGGACATTGGCGGGGGTGTTGATGCGCAGCACCTGCGCCAGCACCTCGTGCACCCACGGGCCGGCGGCGTTGACCAGCACCCGCGCCCGCACCATCTCGCGCGCCCCGGACGCGCCCGCCCCCTGCGGCTGAACCTCGATCTGCCAGTGGTCGCCGGCGCGCACCGCCCCCGTCACCTTCGTGCGCGGGCGGATGTCGGCGCCGCGCTCGGCCGCGTCCTGCGCGTTGAGCACGACAAGGCGCGAATCCTCCACCCAGCAGTCGGAATACTCGAACGCCTTGGCATAGCCCGCGCGCAGCGATTGGCCGGCCTCGTCGTGCCGCAGGTCCAGCGTACGCGTCGCCGGCAGGCGCTTGCGCCCGCCCAGATGGTCGTAGAGAAACAGCCCAAGCCGCAGCAGCCAGGCCGGCCTGAGCCCCTTGTGATGGGGCAGCACGAAGCGCAGCGGGCGGATGATGTGCGGGGCGATGGCCCACAGCACCTCGCGCTCCATCAACGCCTCGCGCACCAGCCGAAACTCGTAGTGTTCGAGATAGCGCAGGCCGCCATGGATCAGCTTGGTCGAGGCCGAGGAGGTCGCGCCGGCGAAATCGCCCTGCTCCAGCAGCACGACCGACGCCCCGCGCCCCGCCGCGTCGCGCGCGATCCCGCACCCATTGATGCCCCCGCCAATGATGGCGATATCGTATAGCGGATCGAGCGCACGAGCGTCCACGCCATCTCCTCCCGGAACCGGCTCCCTTTAGGTCAGGAGCGCTTTCGTTTTTATCTTCACATGGACGCTATACGAAAGCTTACCCGTCGACAACGGGCGGTGAAACGAAAGAGTCGAACTTTCGTTTGAGTGCAATGCAGCAAAATCGTGACGACGCGTGCCGCCAAAAGCAAACGCCCGCGAGCGCGCGGCTCACGGGCGTTTGGCGGCGTGGCGAATCGGCCGGGATGCAGCGCGTGCGGGCGCCTCGCGCGGGCGATCAGGCGTAGCGGGAAAGCGCGAAATCCGTGCCGTCGATATCCGGCTTCACTCCACTGACCAGATCGGCGAGCAGGCGCCCGGAGCCGCAGGACATGGTCCAGCCCAGCGTGCCATGGCCACCGTTGAGGAACAGGTTGGGATAGCGCGTCGCCCCGATGATCGGCGTGCCGTCCGGCGTCATCGGCCGCAGCCCGGTCCAGAAGGTCGCCCGGCTCTGGTCGCCCGCCCCGCCGAACAGGTCTTCGACCGAATGTTCCAGCGTGGCGCGCCGCGCCAGCGGCAGATCGAAGTTGAAGCCGGCGATCTCCGCCATGCCACCCACGCGGATGCGGTCGCCGAGCCGGGTGATGGCCACCTTGTGCGCCTCGTCCATCACGGTGGAGACCGGCGCGCGCGCCTCATCGACGATCGGCACGGTGATGGAATAGCCCTTCACCGGGTAGATCGGCAGGCGCAGCCCGAGCGGGGCCAGCAGCGCCGGGGCATAGCTGCCAAGCGCGGCGACATAGGCATCCGCGCGCACGTCGCCTTGCCCCGTCTCGACGGCGAGAACCCGGCCGGCCGAATGCTTGATGCGGCGGATATCGACCCCATAGCGGAAGGTAACGCCCAGCCCCTCGGCCAGCTTCGACAGCGCCTGGGTGAAGAGGAAGCAGTCGCCGGTCTCGTCGCCCGGCAGGCGCAGGCCGCCGACGATCTTCGGCGCCGAACGCGCAAGGCCTGGCTCGGCGGCGACACAGCCGGCACGGTCGAGCACCTCGAACGGCACGCCGTCCTTCTTCAGCACCTCGATGTCCTTGCCGATATTGTCGAGCTGCTTCTGCGTGCGGAACACTTCCAGCGTGCCCTGGGTGCGCTCGTCATAGGCGATGCCGGTCTCGGCGCGCAGGGCGATCAGGCAGTCGCGGCTATATTCGGCGATGCGGACCATGCGGCCCTTGTTCACCGCGTAGCGGGCCGCCGTGCAATTGGCGAGCATGGCCAGCATCCAGCGCCAGGTGGCGAGGTCCGCCATCGGCTGGATGATGAGCGGCGCGTGCTTCATGAACAGCCATTTCAGCGCCTTCTGCGGAATGCCGGGCGCCGCCCAGGGCGAGGAATAGCCGGGCGAGACCTCGCCGGCATTGGCGAAGCTGGTCTCCAGCGCCGGGCCCGGCTGACGCTCCAGCACCGTGACCTCGTGGCCGGCCTTGGCGAGGTAATAGGCCGAGGTGACGCCGATCACGCCGGCGCCCAGGATGACGACTTTCATGGAAGGCCTCTGGTTCTCTTCTTGCGACGTTCGGCGGCGGGCAGCAGGAGCGGCGGCGGGCGAGTTCAGCGGTAGACGCGATGATAGCGCGTCCCAAGGCGGGTCAGGATCTCGTAGGCGATGGTGCCGGCGGCGCTCGCCATATCCTCCAGTGTCTGGTGCGGGCCGATCAGCTCCACCAGGCTGCCCAGCCTGAGCGTACCCGGCGGCAGTTCGGTGACATCGAGCGTCAAGCTGTCCATCGACACCCGGCCGACCATGGGCAGGCGCGTGGCACCGAGATAGGCGGCACCGCGATCGCTGAGATGGCGCGGCACACCATCGGCATAGCCGGCGGCGATGGTGGCGAGCCGGCGCTCACCCACGGTCACATGCGCCCCGCCATAACCGACGCGGGCGCCGGCCGGCACGGCGCGGGTTTGGATCACCCGCACCTCCAGCCGCACCACCGGCGCCATCGGGTTGGCGATGCCCGCGACCGGCGCGCCGCCATAGAGCGCGATGCCCGGACGCACCAGCGTGCCGTGATAGTCCGGCCCGAGGAACACGCCGCCGGAATTGGCGAAGCACATCTCCACGCCGGGAAAGGCGCGCGCGAATCGCTGCATCTCGACCAGTTGCGCGGCATTCTGCGCATTGTCCGGCTCGTCGGCGCTGGCGAGGTGGCTCATGACATGGAGCACCCGCACGCCCTCCAGCCGGGCCGGCGCGGCGATCAGCGCCTCCACCTCGTCCGGCGCGAGGCCAAGGCGCGACATGCCGGTGTCGAACTGGAGGAGCGCGGGCAGCGTGCGACGCTGCGCGCCGGCCAGCCGCGACCAGCGCTCGATCTGCTCCAGGCTGTTCAGCACGGGCACGATGCCGGCCTCCGCCGCCGCCGGTTCGGCACCGGGCTGCAAGCCGTTGAGCACGTAGAGCCGCGCATCCGGCCCCAGCGCCGGGCGCAGCACCCGCGCTTCGGAAAGATGGGCGACGAAGAAATCGCGGCAGCCCGCCGCATAAAGCGCGGGAGCGACGCGCAGCGCGCCGAGGCCATAGGCATCCGCCTTGACCACGCCCGCCACCCGCGCCGCGCCAACCCGCGCCTGCAGCGCCCGGTAATTCGCGGCCAGGGCGCCGAGATCGATGGTCAGAATTCCCGGCGCCGCGTCGACCGCCAGTTGCTCGCTTGAAATCTCGCCGAACATCACCCGTCCTCGCAGCCTCCGAACGGGTACAGATTGTAATGCGTGAATCGCGCAAATTCCGGTCGATTTGCGCATGGATCCGTCATTCGATACTATTTTATGGACGGATCGATGAACTTTTCGAAAGAAGCACCATGAGCGCGCTCGACGCCACGGACCGCAACATCCTGCGCCTGCTGCGCCTCGACGCCCGCATGAGCACAGCGAAGATCGCCGAGGAGGTCGGGCTCTCCGCCTCCACCTGCCTGCGCCGCATCAAGCTGATGGAACATAGCGGTGTCATTCGCGGCTACACCGCCCTGATCGACCACGCCGCGCGCGAGGCCGGCATGGCGGTGATCATCAACATCACGCTGGAACGGCAGACCGAGGATTATCTCAACCGCTTCGAGGCCGCCGTGCGCCGCCATCCCGAAATTCAGGAATGCTACCTCATGACCGGCGGCTCGGATTACCTGCTGCGCGTCGAGGTGGAGACCCCCGGCGATTTCGAGCGCATCCACACCGAGATTCTCTCCACCCTGCCCGGCGTGCTGCGCATCCATTCCAGCTTTTCCATCCGCAACGTGCTCGGCGCGCGGCGGCGGGCGCGGTAGGGCCGGAGACGACGAGGGGTCAGGAGGAACCGGGCGGCTGCATCTGTGCGTCGCCTCGTGCGAGGTGACGCTGAAGTGGGCGTAGCATGCCTGGAGTGCCGGATCGAACAGTGCGGCCCCACCCGACAGCCCCAGAATTCCCGAATCGAGTGACGCCCCCGATCGTCCCCAACGAGGGATCGCGCCAAAGAACTTGCTGGCGATTCATCCGCTGTCACCGGAAATAACACGCGAGATTTATGTATAAGGTGTGTCGCACTTCACACGGGAAGCGCCCCCGACAGAGTACTTCCCCACGGAAATCAGCGGACCTCTGGCCGGGCCCGGACTCGACTCTCCGCCGGCCGATGTTACCTTTGAAACATCGGCCGGCAGCCTCCCACTCATCGGAACCACCACCGATATCAAGACGAACGACAAAGGACGATTACATCTGACGAGAGCCACATTATCGACCGCACAATGTACCGATTTTGATGTTTAGGGCCTACCGCTTAGTTGACAAAGGGACGTACTCGATGAAGAGGCGTACAGTTCGTATCGGTTTTTTTAGAATATCTCTTCTCTCTGCGGCCGCTACTGCCTTATATCTTATTCTTACTTCATCAGCGGACAATCTCGCACTTGGCTGCTGGCCGCGTATACTTCTCACTGTGGTGGCGGCCTTCATCATTCCATGGCTGGTGGGATCCGCCATTCGCGGGTTCATGCCGCGAGGGTGAGGCCATCCTGCGATCCGTGACGTCTCGACTTTGATATGACAGGCGAGACGACGAACAGGCCCCGCCCACGTTGCCGCCGCGCAGAGCGCGCCGTCCGGTGTACCGGAGGCAAGGATTTCGGAAGCGACGCTCCTCGTCCGCCAGATCAGAGGGAAAGCGCCCGGCCTTGCGGGCGTCGCTGGCCATCCAATTGTGCTTTTGTCGTATTCACATCCAAAGTGTGAATTACGCAGCCACCCACAGGAAATCCCAACCACCCATTCTCCAAACAGGCTCTGACGCTTGCAAGGGGAGCCGGAAAAGTGCCGGCTTGGCTCGGATGCTGCATTCAGGATCGGCCGTACGGGGCCATCGGCCCCAAGCGCCCACCTCCCTGAAGATCTCCGACCGCACAACCAACCCCACCGATGTAAAGCAGGCGGACGGCTCCGGCTCCCGGCGGTTCAGGAAAGGGGCTCCGACCACGTGCATTGCGCTGATGATCGGCCAGGATCACTTTGGATACCGACCATTCACGAGCAAGAGGTCGAGTCAGCTGCGCAGCCGCCGCTCGCAAGCGAGTTTTCAGCGTCTTGTCTGGTCAGACGATTGTGGATTATCCACGCAAAGGCTCACAAACCGAATCAACGAGCGATTTCAAGCGCCGGACAAATAATAAGAGGGAAAAAATATGGCCAACGTTATTATATTCGGGGTTTCCAATATTTCAGCTCTGAATTACGCGTATCTCACAAACGATTCACCCCATCAGGTAGCAGGGTTTGCTGTTGACCGAGCCTTTATAAGGCAGACGCACTTCTGCGACCTACCTGTTGTCGCCTTCGAAGACCTAGAGAACAGGTTCCCACCAACGGAATATGCAGTGTCAGTGCTGCTGGGCTATCGCGGAATAAACGAATTTCGCGAAGCAAAATATAGGGAAGCGAAGTCGAAGGGATACCAGCTGGTCTCCTACTTGAGTTCAAAAGCGACCGTCTGGCCGGGCGTCGAAATTGGCGAGAACACGTGCATATGTGAAGGCGCCGTGATTCAACCATATGCCAAGATCGGAAATAACTGCGTTATCGGGCCAACATGTTTTGTTGGTCACCACTCGGTGATCGGCGACCATTGCTTCATTTCCGCCGGCGCTAAAATTCTAGGCGACGTGAAGGTTGGAGACTGGTGTGTCATTGGCGCCAATGCCACAATTACAGATGGAGTAACGATTGGACAAAGATGCATTTTGGGCGCGCGCTCACTAATCACCAACAACGCTTCCGAGCGGGGAGTTTATATTGAGGCACCAACCAAGCGGCTTGCGAAATCTAGCGATGAACTCGGCCGCCTCTTAACGTGGTCGGAAGATACTAAGACAGCCCAGATTCCAAGTCGGGATTAAAGACTGCGTTTTCTTACGCAGCGGGCCCTGTGGCACCAACAGGCAGCGCCGAGTTTCGCTTTAGTTTGCCACTGGCTGTTTTCGGCAACTCGGCGACGTATCTTATCTTCTCCGGCACCTTGTAGGAGGTCAGATGCTTCGCGCAATAAGAACGAAGCTCCGCCTCTTCCGCATGGGCCTGCCCCGGAACGGCCAGCACCAGGGCGCAGGGAATCTCGCCCAGCCGGTCGTGTGGCTCGGCGTAGACATAGGCCTCCTGGACCCGCGAATGCGTCTCCAGCACGGCTTCCACCTCCTGAGGAAAAAGCTTCATTCCGGCAACGCTGATCATTTCCTTCGCTCGGCCGACAATGCTCAGAAAGCCGTCCGCGTCGAACTCACCCAAATCCCCCGTATAGAACCAGCCATCCGGCATGATCTCGGCTTGCGGGCGCCACGGGATATAATAGGCATCCAGCATGCCAGATCCTCGGACCGAGATCGCCTTGGGCCCTCCCGGCAGGATCTCCGTCAATCGAATGTCGAAGGCTGGCAAAGGCCTGCCCACCGAACCCGGCTTGGCCTCCTCGCCAGCCAGATTGATGCATGGCAGACCTATTTCAATAATCCCGTAGGCCTGACTTAAGGGGAGCCCGAAGCGGCGGAAAAAGGCCTGGGCAACATCATTCCTCAACGCGGTTGCGGTCGAGATGGCCAAACGGGCCTGCCCGAACAGCCGACCACTCGCGTCGCTCGCCATGGCTCGGTAATGCTGCGGCGAGCCATATATGAAGGTGGCGCCCCCCTCCGATGCGGCTTCCACCATTGTCGAGCCAAAATGGTCCTTGCACAGGATAATGGTAGCCCCGAACGATAGATAGGCAACAATCGATACCGTAAAATGGTAAGACATCGAGAGGAGCCACAGCACCCTGTCGTCCGGCCCGATGTTGAGGACGTCATTCGCGGCAAGAATGCGCTGAAAAACTGTGGAATGAGACAGAACAACACCCTTGGAACTGGCAGTTGTTCCAGAGGTGAAGCGGATGAAAGCAGGACGCAATGCGGAGAAGCCAGCGGGGCGCGGCGCTTCTCCGTCAATCGGGATATAGGCGACCTCTCCAGAAAATTGAGCGTCGCAAGCCCTTAACAGGCCATCAAAGATCGGCAGATCCCTTGTCAGCGTTATGACGCCGTTCAACCGGATCGTCGTGCAGATCTCCAGCTTTTCATCCTTGGCCAACTCGGTTGCAATCGGCACGATGGTGCCGCCGCACCGCCATATGGCATAAGCCCATACGATATAGGACAGGCCGCTGGGGCAGTGCAGCCCCACGCAAGCGCCGGGCTGCATGCCGGCCTCCCGAAGCGACGCTGCCGCTTCTTCAATTTTGCCCAGCAACATCAGATAGGTGCACGGCGTCGCTTTTCCGAACTCAAGACAGGCTGTCCTGTTCGGCTGCCGAGCCACGGTTGCCGAAAACACCTCGAACAGATCAACGTCGCCAGTCATTTGAGCCACCCGACCGCCATGCTCCCAGCGGCTTCACCCATCGCCCAGCAACAGCCGGAAACCCGCGCGGAAGCCTGCGCTACACGATCCGATGAAAGGCACATGCCCGCGACCGCAAGATTCTTTACCCCGGCGACTCGCAGTGCCCGCTGAGGAATCTCATAATATCCGTCGTCCTCGAGATATTCCAACTCCAACCCCCTCTCGGACGTCCAATGCTCGATCGGCCAGGCGCATTTGCAGGCCGCATCTGGAAACCGCGCGAGCCCCCGCACATCACCACCCGTCAATTGATACTCGCCCTTTGCCCGCGCCCCACTGCGCCGCGTAATCTCGCCCGCCTGAATTGCAGCCGGCCTCGGGGCAACGAAGCGCTTTGCCAGAAAACGGTGCATGGCTTCGGCTATCTGGTCCGGGGTTGCGCGAGGCGCGAGTTCGTTCCGCACCGGGGCGACGGAGAGCTTGATATAGGCTTCATCCTCCCGCACCCCCATGTCGATCCACGCACCGGAGCATTCTTGCGGCAGTTGTCCCTCGACAACGGCCTGAGCGATTGCCCTCCGGAGCGCCAAACCACGAGGGAAAGCCAAGTCAGCAGACCGGATCCCACGGACGCGGAATATCAGCCCCTCGAGCGCCGGGATCGGATCCTCGTAGAGAAGGTCCGGATCTATGGACCTGACGGCGTTCGCGTGACCACTGCTATCGATCAGCGCGCGCGTTTGCAGAACGCGCGACGATCCACCCTGACGAAAGGTCACGGAAGAGATTGCCCCCCCGTCCGTCGTTACCTTCAGATCATTGACACCGAGAAAGGCACGGATACCCGGCTCCTCAGCTACCCATGCCTCAACGACTTGGCGATAGGTCCAGGGCGATGCGCTTAGAACCCAGGCCTTGCCGATTTTCCGCTTCTTGGTATCGGCGTCCCGCAGCAGCACCCTCTCGACAAGTTCGACGGGTAGCCCCTCGTTCATCCATCCGCCGAACGCGTCGTACAGGCCGGCTATCGTATGGATCAAGGCGTGCGTGACAATGCCGCCCACCTCCGGACGCGTGTCCAGAAGGGCAACCGATGCGTTGGCACGCGCAGCCGATATTGCTGCTGATATACCACCAGCACCGGCGCCGACGATAACGACATCCACATATTCCCGCAGCACCAACCCGATCCCACTTTAGCGCGCCGGCCGTCCGCTCCTGAGCGACGCCGCACATTGGCTTGTCGATGGGTGGCGGCCTGTCATCGAGGCAACGCTTCGATGACGCTCAATTCCGACCGGGTCCGCCGCACATCCACAAGCTCGAAGCCGGAGGTCGCCAGCAGGTCGCCAAATTCAGCCCGCGTGCGCTCACGCCCGCCGGGTAATACGACCATCATCTCAATGTCCGACCAGACCTCCGAGAAAGACGGGTTCCTGTCCGGCTGCACAACTTCAAGAAGTATCAACTTTCCATCATCCTTCATCGCCGTCCGGCAATTCCGAAGTATGATGCCCGCGTCTTCATCGCTCCAATCGTGGATGATATATTTCAACATATATATATCTCCGCCGCTGGGTACAGACTTGAAGAAGTCGCCAGAAACGACGCGACACCGCTCCCCCATCCCCGCTGACGAAAGATAGGATGTTGCTTTCTCCACAACCTCCGGCCGCTCGAACAAAACACCTTCCAGTTCTGGATTTCTTTCCAGAAGCTCTCGCAAGAGCAGTCCCGTTCCACCGGCCACATCGACCAGCGTCGCTTTGGTGTCGACACGGATCGCCAAGGCTATCGCTTCGGCATGGGCACTCGACGTGAAGGCCATGGCACGGTCGAAGACATCGCGCTCGTCCGGAAATTTCTCAAGATAACTGAACACGTCCTCAGAGAAGACTTTTTCGAAGGCGGATGTCGGAACATCGACGCTGCTGAGTATCTGAGCCCAGGCGCCGGCATGCCAAGGGCTGCCCATCATAAGGGCGAAATCGCGCTGCGAGGCAGACTCGCGCGCGCGCAAGGCCGCACCAAGAGGACGAAGCTCGAAAAGGCGCGGCTCAATCTCCGTCACCAGCCCCAACGCAGAGAGAGCTCTCAGCACGCGATACAGCCTCGGCTCGGCAGTACCCGTCGAAACCGCGAGCTCGGAGACCGTCCTTGGCGCATCAGCAAGAAGATCCGGAATATTCAGCTTGATAGCGGCATATAGGAGCTGCGTATGGACAATTCCATGACTCAAATTCGCCAACTTGATCGCGATCAACGGATCGATTGCCGACGAGGCGCTGTCATTTCCCACAGGGCGAGCTCCCATAGCCTCAAGACTGGCCTTTATTTTCAATTTTATTCGTTATGAAAATTTGTATATTATTCATTGTACTAAAATTCTCTTTTATCAAATCTTCGTCGAATACGGAAATTCCGAACGATTGCTCGAGAAATGACACAAGCTTCAGGAGAGTGAGGGAGTCGATCAATCCCAGCTCAAGCAAATCATCATCCGGGAGAACGGTGGAGGCGCTGGAGGCGGCCGCCGACTCCGTCTCAAGGAATTTTCGCAATTGCGGTATCACGTCCATCGCTTCAACTACTCCTGCATCGAAATTCATCAAGCCAAGCCTCCAATAGGCGCGTCGATCGCCGCTTGGCCGGCCAAGATCTGGATTCCTGCCACGTCGAGCGCCTGCCCATCCGATGCAGGCGCGTCAACCCCATGGGTGCCGACTGCACTCAATGCGCGAGACTGTCGCAAAATATGCCCCAGACTTCGTCGACCACACCGGCTTCAACGCCGTCATAGACCGGAAGACAGACTGTGCGGTCGGACAGCACGCCCGCCACGGGCGCGTTGGAGCACACCTCGCCAACCAGCGGATAATAATAGCGCCGGATCTGCAAGCCCGCCGCATGGCACTTTGCCACCACCTCTTCAACGCTGAGGTGGGACGGCAGCGTGACGGGAAAGCACTGCCAAGGTGAGGACTCCTCCTCACCGACCGCGCAAAATGTCTGAAGCCCCGCGGCCTGCGCCAGGCGATTGAAATGCCGCGCAGATGACTGACGCTCGTCCACACGGACCGCCAGTCCAGCGAACACGGCCCGCGCCATGGAGGCCGTCAACTCATCCATCTTGCCGTTGAAGCCGCTTCCTATCTCGACCGTGCCGGCAGACCACAGGCCGAAATTGAGCGCTGACCGAATGTCGTTCTCGAATGCCCGAGGGCCGACAACGACCCCACCTTCGCCGACGCTGAAAGGCTTGGTCGCATGAAGCGAGAAGACCTCAAACGCCTCCTCGACGGAGTATCGCTCCACGACATGCCGCCCAACGCCGAGGCCAGCCGCATTATCGAGGATCAGCGGGACATTCCATTGTCGGGCCAGATCACCCAGGTGCCCGATGTCGGACCAAATCCCGTAGGGACGGCCGGCGACGATGGCGCCGCATTTCATCCGGCCCAACGTGGTGGAGGCCGCATCATAGTCCAGCACGCCGGTCTTGGCATCGACATCGCAGATGATCGGCTCAAGGCCGGCAGCCCGAATGGCCGCGAGCGTCGCGGGAAATGTGAATGCCGATACCAGTACCGGGCCACGCACGCGCGCGGCGATCAGCGCCGCAGAAATACCAACCGTGCAGTTGGCGCAGGCGACAGCTCCTGTGCGCGGGAAAAACGCCGCTTCGAGATCCTCTTCGAAGGCTATCGATACCGGTCCGAAATTCGAATAAAATCCGGCTTGCCTTGAGACTTCAAAGAACTTGTCGACCTCGGAAAGCTCCGGCAATCGCGGCCTGACAAAGGGGAAGCGGATGCCCCTCTGGGCCTCCCAGATTCTTGGCTTAGCCCCCTCTCGCCCCAAGGGCTGCGCCTTGGAAGCGCGATCACCAACCGCATACTGCATGCCGCACCCTAACCTAGCAATGACCCACATAACATCACAAGGGGGTGGGGGCTGTTCGTTTTAGGGGAGGTTAGTGTTGGCTATGCCACGCGTCCGTGCGATATCCACCCCCGAGCGCGGCGACTATCGAAGGGACGACAATCTTCGCCTCACGGTTGGCATCACAGTTACGGTCGATGACATAGGCCGCCCAAAAACTCACAGTTTGCCGGTCCGCCCCACTCCCAAAGATACAATGAGCATCCTTGGGAAACAAAACGTGCGCCGCGCTACAAAAAACACCACTAGCCCCCCCCCCCTCCCCCTCCTCCGCAAGGGGTCGAGTGACATGTCGCTATCGCCTACGCACCCATATTGCAATCGATTTCGGCACGCGTTCGCGCGCCACCAATGTCATAAATGCACTGAAGAACACTCAGATTCGAACCCGCATAGGCAGGCAGAATTCGAAGGTCAATTCCGTGCCGGGAGAACTCCTCCCAATCGTAGAGCTCAGCTCCTCCCGGAGCATTTATATAGATTTCTGCATTCAGATGCTTACAAATACCTAGAATCCTCTGACTCGCCCTAAGCGTCGGGTCGATATCCAACGACGACGCCCGAATAACTGGCGTATTCAACTTCAGGATTTTTGCGGAAATATCGAGCAATCCGACAAGATAATCGACAGCCGACAGCTGAGGCAAAGCCATCGCTTCGACAAGGGAATGCAGTTCGGGTGTTGGATGGGTGCAGGCGGAAAAACGCCGCATGCGCTCCTGCATCACAACTTCGGCGTCCGGCAACAGCTGCACTTCGCTGATAGGCGTACCGCGGGACGGCTGAGAGAAAGGAGCGTTTATCCAACGCACAGCACCGTCAACGGAGATCAATTGATTTCGGTTGATCCAGCCCCTATTTGAGTACTGAACGGTATCCAACACCACGAAGCAATCAACGCCGTTCAATAGCCGAAAATAACCCGCGTAGGGGAGAAAATAGGGCTGCATAATTGCGATTTTGGTCATCAACTAACTACTGCATGAGTACAACGATCCAAACATGACATCACGACACGCGCGACACCTAAAGCATCCGAAAAGGCCCGCCCTCTTCTCTCGGGGCTAGAAAGATCCAAGGCAGACACGTTTTACGGGCACAGCAGAGTTGTCAAGCCCCCGTTGTTTCCTCCTAAATGCCGAGAATTTCCTGCCAGCCTCAACGGCGCGATCAGCTCTCGCGGCGAACGGTAGCCCCGCGCTTTAAAACATCCCCGAGGCTGCGGCCCGCGACGGCGACCGCCCCCCCCCGATCCGCCGGCTGAGGCGGGAACCACAGCGCGCGACGGATGAGCCCCCCCGCCCCCACAAAAGCGGCCGAGTTCTTCGCCGCTCCCGATCGGACCCACGCGCGGAACGGGATGGCATCGCCAGCGGGTCGACAGGCGGCACAAAAGGCAAGCCGAGTGTGCCTGGAAAGATGCACGGCGGCTCAAAACGACTGTCACCCCACGGATGGATATCGGAATCCGGTGGATACCGGGGGCCGTCCAATCGTGCTCACGCTTACCGGCGGACATCCCGGAGATGAGCCGCGAAGCGCAAACCGGTGGCACGGCCCGAACCGGCGGTACACGCACCGAGACATGCAGACCGCCGCGAACTCGCGAATGTGCCGCCTCGCGTGACCCGTAGGCCCGTAGGCAGGGAGCTGCGTGACGCCTGAACTAGCACGCGGACACGGCCTCAAAGGAATTGGCGACGCAGAAGCGATCAGGCAATAGCCGTCAAGAACGAGGCTGATAACAGGCGTACGGGCCCTGCGACAGCCCGCCAAGGGCCGCTAGCTATCTCCGCGCGCGGGGCCGTGTGTTGCGCTCGGAAATGGCCTGAGCTAGTGAGGGTGGAAGGGCTTACCGGCTGCGGCCGTGTCGATATTTTTTGCGATGCGGCTCAGCTTAGATAGTGGTTAGCTTAAGTCGGGGGGGGCTTGGCGCGTGGGAGAGATTTTTCGGTACGAGCAGAGTGATGTGCCACTTGATTTTACCGGCGAGCGGATGACTTCTGCTACCTCGGGACAGATCGAGTTCGAACATGTACACCGATATTGCTTGGCGCGGGAGTATTGTCGCGGTAAAAAAGTAGTGGATGTCGCTTCTGGAGAAGGATACGGCAGCGCACTTCTCGCACAGGTTGCAGAAAGCGTCGTCGGCATCGAAATTTCTCCCGACGCCGTGCTGCATGCTAGCAGATCCTTTGTCCGCCCTAATCTAAGGTTCGCGTTGGGGGATGCGCGCGCGCTGCCGATTGGTGACGGCGAGGTCGACGTCGTCGTCTCGTTCGAGACCATCGAGCATCTGCTCGAACATGAGATATTTATCTCGGAAGTCCAGAGAATATTGAGTGCGGACGGTATCTTTATCGTCAGCTCTCCCGATCGCGATGTCTACTCCGCGGGAGCGTGGGTCAATCCGCACCATGTAAACGAACTTACCAAGGATGAATTTACCAAACTGATAGCCAGTCGCTTTTCCTGTCATCAATTTCTTCAGCAACGGCCGATGATTGGATCGGCAATTTTTGCTGTCGATGGAGACACCTCCGGCGCACTGACTTTCGAGCGCCGAAATATGGATTACCTGGAAGCGTCACAAGGATTATCGCGAGCACCTTATCTGATTGCGGTGGCGTCCAACGCTCCTATTGAGCCAAGGGGGCACAGTGTTTACATCGATTATCGTTCGGTGAATGACGCGATCCAGAGCGATGGGATAGAACGCCTCGAGAGGGAGATTGAGCGCAACAAGGCCGAAATCCAATACCTCCAAAAGGCAGCGGACCACGCTCGTGGCTCCCTTTGGAAGCAGGCACGGGAGCTGAACGACGAACTCAAGACGCAGGTAAGAGGGTTGCACGAGGAGCTCAATGAGCAGGCTCGTGTAGATAAGATGCGGGTGCTCGACCTCCTGACGCTGATAGCCGAAATTCGCCCTTTAGCGGCAGAAACGAGGCGTCGCAACTGGCTTCAGGTGATACTAGGCCGTCTCAAGTCCGGAATTGCTGCCAGCGCACGCATGCCCGCAGCCAGGCGAGACTCCAAGGCGCTTGCGTCCCGACTGCTTGAGCCGCCCTCGCTCTTCGATGTGGCATGGTACCTCGATCAATATCCCGACGTCCGTGCATCCAACGTGCCCCCCCTGCTTCATTACCTCCGCTGGGGTGCGAAGGAGGGCAGAGACCCCCATCCGAACTTTAAAACACAATATTATTTGGACCAATATCCGGATGTGAGGGCCTCAGGCATCAATCCGCTGGTTCACTATTTGGAGTACGGAGCCAAAGAGGGGCGAGTTACCCGTCCGCCAGACAGGGAAGAGGCGCCCCACGACGCCCCGGATTTGGCCGTGGCCGGGCGCAGGGCATACCTCGCGGAAGGCTTCGATCCGCATTGGTATAGGCGCGCCTATGAAGATGCCGCGGCGAGCGACCTTGACCCACACGAACATTACCTTCGCTTTGGCTACCTGGATGGCCGGCCCGCCACGCCGTGGGCGGCGTCAACGCCACCTCTCCTGCCTCATGCCTTGCAATTCGAGAAATGCCTCGACCCCGAAGTAACGATCATCATTCCTGTCTATAAACATCACGTTGATACGTTGCGTTGCCTGCACTCGATAATGCAGGATACTATCAATATTGTCAGTTATGAGATCATCGTCGCAGACGACTGCCCAACCGACCCCACAGATCCGCATCTCGCGGAGGCACAGGGGATAACCGTGCTTAGCCAGCCCGAGAATCTCGGCTTCATTCGGAACTGCAATTCGGCAGCCAAGCATGCCAGAGGAAAGTATATCGTTTTCCTGAACAACGATACGCTGGTTCGGGAAGGCTGGCTGAACAATTTGGTCGACGTTGCGCGTCGCGACGAGAAAGTCGGCATGGTTGGGGCCAAGCTTCTCAATGCCGATGGGACGATCCAGGAAGCCGGCGGGGTCATATTTCAGAACGGCTGGGGTTATCCTTACGGCCGAGGCGACGATCCGTTCGACGCCAAATACAACTATGTCCGTGAAGTCGATGTCGTGACCGGCGCCTGCTTCTTGGTTCGCAAGGATCTGTTTGACGAACTGGGACCGCTTCGCGATGATTTTGCACCAGCCTTCTACGAAGAATTTGATCTTGCCTTTGTCTTTGCGGACCATGGCTACAAGATTGTCTATCAACCGGCGAGCGCGCTCTATCACCTCGGCAGCGAGTCCTATGGGCCGGAAGTCCGCAACCGCCAGTCGGTGATAAATCACGAGAAGTTTTGTGCCCGCTGGTCCGAGCGCCTGGCACTGCACGCCGTGGATCAAAGGAGCATCTTTCGAGCGAGAGAGCGTCAGCCCCGGTCTGGAACGATACTTATAATCGACGATTTTGTTCCCCAATACGATAAGCATGCGGGAGCACTGACGACCTTCCAATACATAAACCTTCTGCTCAACGAAGGCTTCAAGGTCATATTCATACCGGACGTGCGAGTCGCGATTGAGCCCTATGTCGGACATCTGCAACAGCTGGGCGTGGAGGTGCTCTACGATCTCCCCGACTTCGAAGGATGGCTCGAACAGGCAGGACTATGGCTGGATTGGGTTTGGGTTGCTCGTCCGAATGTCGCCCCCAAATACATCGAGCCGATCCGGCGGCTAAGTCGGGCACCTATTGTGTATTACACGCATGACCTGCATTTCCTGCGGGAGATGCGACGCTATGAGCTTTTCCGCCATCCGGAGGCGCTGGAGATGGCCGAGTCGCTCCGCGAGACCGAGATACGCCTGTTCCAGCAGGTGGACTGCGTGACAACGCCGAGCCTGGCCGAAGCGGATGTCATCGCGAAACTCGTACCTCATGCCGTCGTCAAGGTCCTTCAGCCCTATTTCTATAAACAGGATACGAAAGCTTCAGTGGCCGATTTGGGCAGCCGGCGCGGCATCCTGTTCGTCGGTGGGTTCAGTCACGCCCCCAATGTCGACGCTGCGCTTTGGCTGGTCGGGGAGATAATGCCGCTGGTGTGGCAGCAGATCCCTGACGCCAAGGTCATGATCGTTGGCAGCAATCCTCCGCCAGAAGTGATGCAGCTGGCAGGCCCCCTTGTGGAAGTGCCCGGGCATGTTCCGGATATTAGTTTTTACTATGCGCGAGCACGGCTGTCGCTGAGCCCACTGCGGTACGGCGCAGGCGTAAAGGGCAAGGTGGTTGCCAGCCTCGAGGCGGGGGTTCCCGTCGTTACGACGCCGGTCGGCAATGAAGGGATCGAACTTCTGCACGGCGCCGAAGCCATGATCGGCACGACGACGTCACAGCTGGCGGATCATGTCCTGCAGTTGTTCAACGACGATGATCTGTTGCGGCGACTGTCCGACAACGGCCTCAAAGTGGTGCGTGAGCGCTTCTCGGAGCAAAGTGCCAAGGCGGGTTTCCTGGACGCTTTGCGGGCAGCGACCCGCCACCATTCAAGGGGAGAACTTGACGCCAGATCGTAGTCCGGTCGAGGTAGATCACCTCTCGCCCAGCATCGATCCTGCCAAGGTTCGACCCAATGGCGAGGGGCGAGTTTGATCGGAGGCGTCTTCCTCGGCGAGGCTGGCACGATCTATCGGCGCAGATCACAGTCCTCCTCCCGGCAGCGTGGGCGGCCGGGAGGAGCAAATCTGAGCCAATCGGCGCCGCGCACCTGGGCGCGTACCGAGGTCCGCTGTTGGACGAATTTCCTGATTGCTCGACGCGGGTCACCGGCTTCTGTATGGTCCCAGTGCCAAGGAGAGCGCGAGCAGGACTCGCAAGTAAAACTAAGTGAGCAATGCCAGTGAGTATAGACATCGATCCTGACAATAATTCCGAAAATTCGGAAAATCGAGATCGCCTGGCAGGTCAGGAGGGCGAAGAGCCTGATCGCACTGCTTATTTAGCGGACCAGTTATCGCATCTTGACGCGATGGTACGCCGTATTGAAGCACAGTACGCAACATCTGAGCGTGTTGCAGCGCTTCATACCGAGATCTATGAGTTACGCGTTGCGCTTCAGCGAGAGGCCCGACGCGTGGACTATGCGCTGGCGGAACTGGAAGGCCTAGCGTCGCTTCGCGACGAGTTCCATCAGGCGAGGCGAACCGAGGAGTATCGGAGGGCTTTTACCGACCCCGAGCCGCTCGTCTCAGTCTGCGTAACCACTTATAATCGCTCGAGCCTTCTGATTGATCGCTGCATCACATCCTTGCGCGAACAGAGCTATCGCAACCTTCAGATTATCGTCTCAGGCGACCATTGCACCGATGATACCGCCGAGCGGCTCGCGAAAGTGGGGGATCCCCGGATCGAGTTCTATAACCTCGACCGTCGAATGCCTTACCCCCCGCCAGGCAAGGAGCGCTGGCTCGTCGCCGGTAGCCACGCCGGCAATCTGGGGCGCTCGCGAGTGAAGGGGCAATTTGTGACCCACCTCGACGAAGACGATACATTCGATCAGCGTCGTATCGAGATCGTTCTGGCGGCAGCTCAGCAGAATGAGGCGGATTTTGTCTGGCACAAGTTCTGGTATCAGCAGATGGACACCTCCTGGTTGGAATGGGGCAACGGAAAACTCGAACTCGGGCAAGTCGGCCTGGGTATGATTTTCTATCATCGCTTCTTTTCGAAACTGCCCGCAAACGTATACGCCTATAGACTGGATGAACCGGGCGACTGGAATTTCATAAGGCGCATCATGTATTTTCGGCCTAAACTTCTTTTTATACCTGAAGCACTAACAAGGTATTATAAATATCCTGCGAACGACACCCGGCAGCAAACAATTGATCATGAGTTTTTGGACTAGATGAGTTTTGTATAAAATATCGAAAAATTTATGATTTTCGAGGCACTGATGATTGATTCAAAATCGACAGAAATTCGAGAACGGATAGCAACATCTAATATTTACCCTTATGCTCCGGCAGCAGCCGGTGGCTTTTTTAATATCAAGCTTGAGTATCTGGAAAAAGACGCAGCCCTGGGGGTCGCCGACCGGTTTGGCGAGGCCCTTCTGGGGCAACCAAACCTCGGACGAACCATGGCGCTTCGCTCCCTTTATGAGCAAGCAAGTGCGTCGGAGACATTCTTTCAGCAGGTTTGGCCGCGCGGTTCTCATACTGTCCGCATGCCCTTGGTCTGGGGAGTGGGCCGGCAGCCGGACGTTCGGGTTCCGCAGCGGCAAATTTTTTGTGCGACCCTGTCTGATGCGCTTGTGACGGGCCGGTCAGGCATGATCCGGATCGGCAATTCGGTAGTCGTTGATTATTTTGACGACGAACTTAAGGACTGGCCCGTCGATTTCAGATTTGACCCCATTATATTCGCCCACACTGATGACGAGGCTGTGGTAGTCGGGGCAGGCGACGACGCTCCAGAGATAAGTGAAGCAATAAGCTTGCTCGGATGCACTTCATTTGCCTTCGGGCACTGGATCTCTGAATATATTCCCAAATATCTTATTTTTAAGAAAATTGGAGCGCCAGACGGCATACCCATTCTAATCGATGCAGATCTTCCGCCGCAGCAGCGTGAAGCGATGGCATCCTATACCCAGGGGCGTCATCCGATTATCGAAGTTGCCGGCTTTTCGTCGGTCAGGGTCCATAAATTGTGGGTCGTCAGCACGTTGGGTTTCGTCCCTATACTGCCGAAGCCGGGTACACCCATTGGCCTCAACCATATCTCCCCGCCAGCGGATTTCGTCGCCGACCTGTTTCGCGATATCGCTGGAACTCTTCCAACTATACCTTTCGGCGGATCTCGCTTGTATCTCGCCCGAAAACCCTCGCTGCACAGACGACTGATCAACCACGAGGAAATTACGGATATCTGCAAATCGCGGGGGTTCGAGATCGTCTATCCTGAAGAGCACAGCTTCGAGCGGCAGCTTTCACTCATTCGCATCGCTGACTATATCGTGGGCCCCGATGGTTCAGCCTTGCTGATGGCTGTGCACGCTCGACCAGGAACCAAACTCTTGATTATGAATCATCCGTTCTTGGAAAATCTTCCCACTCTGACTCATATATTGGAGGAAATTGGTCTGGATGTACAAATACTGGAGGGCGAGTGCACGAGATATGATCCGTCCTACCGCAAATTCTCGGATTACCGCATCGAGCCTACATCCTTGACCGCGATCCTCGACAGCTAGCCTCGGGGCGATCGACATTCGGGATTCGCCCGTGTGGAGCATGCTGATTCATAGGGTCCCGTATTTTGGGAGCACGGGCCCTGTGATGGCCGCGAAGCGATACGAGTTGAGCGACGCCCAACGGACGAAAATTGCGCCGCGGTTGTGAGGCAAGGCCACAGATCCGGGCCGGACAGGCTCCGATAACCGCGTGTTTGTGAACGGTTGTCTGTGAATTCTGCGCTCCGGTGCCCATTGGGGCGACCGGCGAGAGCGCTATGGCCGCTGGTGCGCGCCGGTATCGGCCCTCACTGGCCGAGGAGCAGGCCTCGATGCAGGCTTTGCGGCCCAAACCCTGCCGGCTGGCGAGCGATCCCGAGCTTTGTGCTCTGGTGGCCGACAGGCTCGAGAACCGGCGCAGCAGCCGGAGTCTGGCTGGCTGAAGGCTACTCATCCCGGCAGGAGGGAGATGCAGCTGTCTCACGAGACCATCTATCGAAGCCTCTTCGTCCAGGCCCGCGGCGTGCTGAAGAAGGAACTGCTGGCACGTCTGCGCAGCCGCCGCGTCATGCGACGCGGCAAGATGGCCACCGCCGCTGGCCAGACGCGGGGCCAGATCATCGGCGCCGTCTCGATGCGGGAGCGCCCGGCCGAGATCGAGGATCGCGCCGTGCCCGGCCACTGGGAGGGCGATCTTCTGAGCGGCGCCCGCAACAGCCACATCGCCACGCTCGTCGAGCGCCGGTCCCGGTTCGTCATGCTCGTGCGTGTCGCCGGCAAGGACAGCGAAAGCGTCGTCGATGCCCTCGTGCGTCGAGTCCGCCGGCTGTCAGAGGGCCTGATGGCCTCCCTGACCTGGGACCGTGGAACCGAGCGGGCCTATCACCGCAGGTTCACCCTGGCGACGGATGTCGCAGTCCACTCCTGCGATCCGCAAAGTCCTTGGCAACGGGGCAGCAACGAGAACACCAACGGCCTCCTGCGCCAGTACTCCCCGCGCGGCATGGACCTGTCAAGCCTGACCCAGGACCACCTGGATGATGTTGCTCTCAGCCTGAACACTCGGCCCCGAAAGACGCTTGGCTACAGGACCCCAGCTGATACCCTCAACGGAGCCGTTGCCCTGACCGGTTGAACCCACCGAGGCCTTCTTCGCGAGGGAAGCGACATGAGGTTCGCCTTCATCGCGAAGCACCCGAATATCTGGCCGGTGGCATGGCTATGCAACGCTCTGGATGTCTCGCGGTCGGGCTTTCATGCCTGGCTCAATCGCAGTCCCAGCGCGCATAGCCGGCACGATGACGGGCTCGCGACGACGATCAACGGCAGCTTCAAGAGCAGCGATCGGACCTATGGCGCACGACGCATCTGGCACGATGTACTGGCGGAAGGGCTCTCCTGCCGGCTGCATCGGGTCCAACGGTTCATGCGGGAGGATGGGTTGCGCGCCCGGCCGCGCCGTCGTGGGCTGCCGAAGGATGTCGGCGTGCGGGCCGCCGCGTCGGACCATCTGCTCGACCGCGCCTTCGAGGCCTCGGCTCCGAACCAGAAATGGGTGGCGGACTTCACCTATATCTGGACCACGGAGGGCTGGCTCGACGTGGCCGCCGTCGTCGACCTGTTCTCCCGCCGTGTCGTCGGCTGGGCGATGAAGGCAGAGAGGCCCAGCTCGTCACCGATGCTCTTCTCATGGCGATCTGGCGACGCGGCAAGCCGGATAGCCTGATGCACCATTCCGGCCAGGGCAGCCAATATGCCAGCGAGCCGATCCAGCGCCGGATGGCCGACCACGGCATCACCTGTTCCAAGAGCCGGCCGGCAACATCTGGGACAATGCGGCCATGAAGAGCTTCTTCTCGTCGCTGAAAACCGAGCGGACAGCCCGCAAGGCCTACCGAACGAGAGAGGACGCGAGGGCGGACGTGCTCGACTACGTCGAGCGCTTCTACAATCGCCGGCGCAAGCACTCGACATTGGGCCATCTCAGCCCCGTCGAGTTCGAGGAGCGAGCTGACTTGGCTTAACCTCGTGTCCACAGAGCCGCCAGCAGGCCAACGACACCGTTCATCGCGCCGTCATCGACGAAGCGCGCCCGTGACGTTGGCTCTCTGCATTAGCGTGTGGCACGTCGTCCAGGCAGCACTCGCCGCGCAGGAGCGGCACCGCCGCCGCGCCGTACGCTCACCGACCTGCCGTGCCAGTCGGGACAAGGCGAGGCGGTCGCCACACCGATCCCGAACCGCGCCGCCGCGGCTCACTCCGATGCGCCGTGGCCCACCGCTTGCAGAACCGTCAAGCGAAGATCATCCACATAATCCCGTGCCATCACGGCCTGCGTCAATGGAGACGGTGCGTCAAAACACAGGCCCCCCACCACTCCATCGAAGCGGCGTTCGGCGAACTTATTATAAAATAAGCATCTACAAACCGAGGGACGTTTAAAACGCGTAAGATCTGCGTTGGGGACTTGCCCGGCACGAAATGCTCGCGCCGAATTCGCGCCCCCTCCCCAACGCACCGATGATGGCCAGAGACCCGAACCGCGCGCCGAGGGCGCCCGCACAGCGGAACGAAAGTCGTGGGTCCTAAAAAATAGCCACCTAATAAATTTTCAATTCATCGGCGTTTTGCTTGTAGTTTCAGCCCATTCGCCGCGACGTGGACGTCAGCGCGACTGTACCCATATCGTGCCCCGCATGTCGCGCGTACGGTTCCCGGGCTGCCGAATGCCTGGGCAGCGTCGCTTGTGACGCATGGTCACGAATTTTTGTTCGTCGGCGAATCTGCCGCGGACGCCTGTCAGCGCCCTCGCATCGAGCCAAACGCACCGTCAGCAGTGCCGAAAGCCGGCGGCGGAGCGGATTGCCCTTGCCGTTCTATCCCCGGGAACGGCAAACAAGCTTTTTTAACTCACCGAAATACCGTTTGCCGGCATCGCCATTGCATATCAGGCCGCATCGGCCGCGATGAGGCCCGGCATTGCGCCGTCATACTTTCGGCCGCGCAATTACACCTTTGTCGCAGCCTTTTGCATCACTGACGCCGTTACCTTTTTAGCTCGTGCCTTGCGTTCTGAGCTTAATGTGCTGGGAACTGCCCGCGCAGCATAGGCCGCGCAGCAGGCCTTCAAGACAGCCCCACCCCCTGACTGGAGAAACACGATGACCATGGTCCGTATCAACAATGAAGCCGCCGTCCGCACCAAGCTGACCGCCGACGCCGCCAGCCTCCTGCAGACCCAGGCGGCAAAGACGATCGCCGATGTCGCCTATGACAATCTGCGCATCGATGTCGACACGCTCAATTCGACCTGCTGGTGCTTCATGGATCCGGTGGGCAAGCCGTCCTACACGCATGAGCTGATGAGCGACATTAGCCGGATGCAGTTCTCGATCCGGGACACCTTCGCCGCCCTGCCCAGCGCGGCCGCCGCGCCCTTCTCCTGGTTCGTCATGGCCTCGGCCGTGCCGGGCATCTACAATCTGGGCGGCGATCTCGGGCATTTCGCGCAGCGCATCCGCGGCGGTGACCTCGACGCCATGCGCCATTATGGCCATGTCGCCGTGGAAGCGATCCACCGCAACGCGGTCGCCTTCGATTCGCCGGTCGTGACCATGGCGCTGGTGCAGGGTGATGCGCTGGGCGGGGGCTTCGAGCACGCGCTGTCCTTCGACCTCATCGTCGCCGAGCGCAGCGCCAAGATGGGCCTGCCGGAAATCCTGTTCAACATGTTCCCCGGCATGGGCGCCTACAGCTTCCTGTCGCGGCGCATGGACCGCGCCAAGGCGGAGGCGCTCATCCTCTCCGGCCGCATCCACACGGCCGAGGAACTGCACGAGATGGGCGTGGTCGACGTGCTGGCGGAGGATGGCCAGGGCCAGCAGGCCGTGGTGGATTACATCGCTCGCCACAACCGCAAGCAGAACGCCCACCAGGCGGTCTATCGCGCGCGCCGGCGCGTCAACCCGGTGACGCTGGCGGAGCTGATCGACGTGGTCGACATCTGGGCCGAGGCGGCGCTGAACCTGACCGA
This sequence comes from Ancylobacter tetraedralis, assembly GCF_014195655.1. Classification (GTDB taxonomy): domain Bacteria; phylum Pseudomonadota; class Alphaproteobacteria; order Rhizobiales; family Xanthobacteraceae; genus Ancylobacter; species Ancylobacter tetraedralis. Next base: position 41,379 of record NZ_JACICD010000004.1, on the reverse strand, counting down.
GGCGGACCTGCGCAAGATGGACCGGCTCTGCGCGGCGCAGAACAAGCGGCTCGCCGGCCTTCAGGCCTCCCCTGTCCTCGTGGCCGCTGAATGATCACGCGTGGCGATGCGCCCGGGCGGGCGCATCGCCTGCCCGCGGACGCGGTCAGCCCAAGCCGGCCTCGCGCGCCGAATAGGCGCGCATGGCCTTCTGCGTGCGCTTCAGTTCCGCCTTGGCGACCCGCGCGAATTCGGGCGCGCCCTCCCGCAATTCCTCCCCCCGCAGATCCCGCCACGGCGCGCAGATCCGGCCGAGCGCGAGAGCGCCGATATTGGCTGAACTGCTCTGCAGCGCATGGGCATCGGTGCGGAAGGCCGTCAGGTCGCCCCTGGTCGCGCTCCGGGTCAGCCGATCGAGCATGATCTCGGCATCGGCGAGATAGTCTTCCATCAATTCAGTGACGAATTCCGCGCCGCCGAGCCGGCTGAGGCTCTCCACCGCCTTCTCGTCCAGGCTGGGCGGCGTGTCCGAATGAACCAGCGTCGGCCGTGGGAGCAGACGGGCCGGACGGCCGGGATCGTCGCGCGCGATGCGGTCCACCGCGGCCAGCAGCGCGGCCGGCTCGACCGGCTTGATCAGGCACTCGTCCATGCCGGCATCCCGCCAGCGATTGTCCATGAGCGCCGTCGCATCCGCCGTCAGGCCGACGATCGGCAGCCGCCGCCCCCCGGTCGCCATCATGCGGTAGAGCTTGGTGGCTTCCAGCCCGTCCGTATCGGGCATGTTGAAATCCATCAGCACGATGTCGATCTGGTCCGCCTTGTCCTCCAGCAGGTCGAGCGCCTGATCGCCGGTTTCGGCCACCAGCACCGCGTGACCGGCCGCTTCGAGGATGCGTGAGAACACCTTCTGGTTGATGCGGTTGTCGTCTGCCAGCAGCACGCGGCGCGCCCGGCTCGGCCGCGCCGGACGCACGGGGGCGATCGGACCCGTCGCCGGCGCCGCGAGCCGGGCGGCGAGGCTGAGGGCGTGGCGCATCTCCTCCAGGCTCGGACGCGCCGATATGAGGCTGGCGCAGCGCTGGCGCACGGCCAGCGGCGGCAGCGTCGGCGCGGCGCCCGGCTGGATCATCAGCACTTTCGGCGTCGAGCCACCCGTGACGGCCGATAGAAGCGGCAGGTTGCGGGTGTGGGGCTCGAACAGCAGGCGGATGGCGCCGGCGGCCTGCGGCGGAAACATCCGCGCCGGCCCCTGCCGCGGATCGGCGATCATCGGCCGGATGCCCAGCGCGGACAGCGTGGTCATCAGTTCCGCCAGCGACGCGGGGTCGCGGCAGACCAGCACCACACCCCGCTCGCGCCACACGGTCTCATCGGCCCGCTCATCCTCGGCAAGCGCTGCGAGGGTCATGTCGAAGCGGAACGTGCTGCCCTCCCCGAGCGCACTCTCCACCGCGATGGAGCCGCCCAGCAGTTCCACCAGCCGCCGCGCGATGGCAAGGCCGAGCCCCGTACCGCCGAAGCGGTTCAGGATGCTGGCATCGGCCTGGGTGAAATCCTCGAAGATGCGCTCCTGGTCCTGCGGCGCGATGCCGATGCCGGTGTCGGTGACCTCGATGGTGAGCCGCACGCGGCCATCGTCGGCCGGCTCGCCATCCACCGCGATCGTCACGCCGCCCTCGCGGGTGAACTTCACCGCATTGCCGACCAGGTTGACCAGGATCTCGTGCAGATGCTGGCGGCTGCCGGAGAGGCGCAGCGGCGTGCGGGGGGTCACGTGAATGTCGAAGCTCAGCCCCCGCTCGCGCACCTGCGCTTCCACCAGCCGGCGCGAATCGACCAGCAGTGCGACGAGATCGAACGGCTCGTCCGACACCGGCATGCGCCCGGCCTCGATGCGCGAGAGGTCGAGCAAGCTGTTGATCAGCGATTGCAGCGAGCGGCTGGCGACATCCACCGTCTCGACCATCTCGCGCTGCTCGGCAATCAGCGGGCTGGCCCGCAGCAGGCCGGTCATGCCGACGATGGCGGTGAGCGGCGTGCGCAGTTCGTGGCTCACGCTGGCGAGGAACAGGCTCTTCGCCTGGCTGGCCTCCTCCGCCGCCTGCGTCGCCTGCGAGAGCTTGCGGATCAACGTGCCGGCATAGGCCGGCAGGATGACGAGGCCGATCAGCAGCCCCAGCGACAGGTGCCAGCGCTCGTACCAGAATGGCGTGGTCAGCACGACGATGCCGAAACAGATCGTCGCCACCGGAATGGCGATGGCCAGCGAGGTGAGGCCGAAGCGGAAGCCGTTGCCGAAGATCACCCAGAGGTAGATCGGAAAGAACAGCGCGGCCACCTCCCCGCCCAGGTGCAGCTGCCAGGACAGGAACCCGCAATCGAGCAGCAGCGCGAAGATCCGCCGCGCGCGCGACACGCCGGGATAGAGCAGGATATGGCCGAGCACGCCCAGCGCGAGCGGGATGTACAGCGCCATCACGTTCAGCGCGTAGCCGAGATCGCTGCTGCTGCGGTTCACCACCAGAACGAGGACGATGATGAGCGAGAAGACGAGCCGGTTGAAGCTCATCTCGTGTTCGCTGTCAGGGCGGCCGCGCAGCCGCGCCGCCATCCAGCGGAAGGGCACGCCGAGAGCCTGAAGCGCCCTAGCCCGGGCCCGCATGTTCGCTCTCCGTCGGCCTCGACGCGACGTCGGCGTTCGCCCGCTCGTGCTCGCTCACCCAGGTGGCGAAGGCGTCGGCTGGAATGGGCCGGCTGAAATAATAGCCCTGCACCTCGTCGCACCCTTCCGAACGCAGCAGCGCCAGCTGCGATTCCTCCTCCACGCCCTCCGCCAGCACCTGCAGATGAAGGATATGGCCGAGATCGATGATGGTGCGCACGATGGCCAGCGCGCTGGGATCGCTGCCGAGATCCTGCACGAAGGAGCGGTCGATCTTCAGCCGGTGCAGGGGAAAGCGGCGGATATAGCTGAGGGAGGAGTAGCCGGTGCCGAAATCGTCGACCGAGAGGGTCACGCCCAGCGAGCGCAGCACATGCATCTGCGTGACGATCTGCTCGTCATGGCCCAGCAGGATGCCTTCCGTCACTTCCAATTCCAGCGATGTCGGGCGGAAGCCGGTGGTGCGCAGCGCGTCCTTGACGAGGCTTTCCACGCCCTGCCGGCGGAACTGGATGGGCGAGAGGTTCACCGCGATGCGAAGTTCGCCAAGGCCCTCCGCCTCCCATAGCGCGCCCTGCCGGCAGGCTTCGTTCAATGCCCATTCGTTGATGGGCACGATCAGGCCGCTTTCCTCCGCCAGGCCGAGGAAGGAGGCCGGCATCAAGAGGCCGTGCTGCGGGTGCTGCCAGCGCAGCAGCGCCTCGCCCCCCACTACCTTGTTGCTGCGCAGGTCGATCTGCGGCTGGTAGAACAGAACGAATTCGCGCCGCGTCAGCGCGCCGCGCATCTCCGCCTGCAACTGCGCGGTCTGGCTCGCGCGCGGGCGCATGTCGGCGGCGAAGAACCGCCAGGTGCCTCCACCGAGCGACTTGGCCAGATACATCGCCTGGTCCGAGTTCTTCAGCAGTTCGTCCGGGTCGGTTCCGTCCAGCGGCGCGAGCGTGACGCCGATGCTGGCGCCGATCTTGAGCGCCTCCAGGCTGTCCTCGTCGCTGTTGAGCAGGTGAAGAATCGCCTGCGCCAGCCGCTCGGCATCCTCGGGGCCGTCAATATCGGGCTGCAGGATGGCGAATTCGTCGCCGCCCAGCCGCGCGACGATATGCGTGCTGCCGACCAGCCCGGTGAGCGCCCGCGCGACGCGCTGGAGCAACTCGTCGCCCCGGTGATGGCCGTGCGCGTCGTTGATGGCCTTGAAGCGGTCGAGGTCGATGAAATGCAGCGCGAAATGCTGGTCGCCACGTCGCCCGCGCGCCAGTTCGCGGCGCAGGTGGTCGCGCAGCATCATGCGGTTGGGCAGGCCCGTGAGCGAATCGTGGCTGGCAATATGTTGCAGGCGCTTTTCGGCATGGCGCCGCTCGGTGATGTCGATGGAGGTCGTCAGGACGCTGGCAATATCGCCGCTCCCGTCATAGAGCGGCGCCTTGCTGGTGAGATAGATGCGGACATCGCCATTGGGGGCCTGCACCTCCTCCTCGCGGGAGGGGATGGCGCGGCCGGTCATCACGACCAGCTGGTCGAGGCGACGGCTGATATGCGCCCGCTCCTCGCCTAGCAGCACCTCGATGGGCTGGCCGACCAGATCGCCCGGCAGCTTGCCGATGAACGCGGCCTGATGGGCGTTCACGAACACGCAGCGCCCTTCGCGGTCCGTCGCGCTGATCATGGCCGGTACGGTATCGATAACCTGCGCCAGCGCCTCCCGGCTCTCCCGCAGCAGCTGCTCCTTGGCGCTGAGCGTGCTCTCCAGAAAATCCGCGCGCCGCAGGATCTGCAGCTGCTGCGTCCGCAGCTTCAGGAGGTTGCGCGCGCGGGCAAGGAACTCGACGTGATCCACCGGGCTGAGCAGGAAATCCGTGGCTCCCGCCTCTAGAGAGGTAAGCCGATACTGCTGATCGCTATAGGCCGTGACGACGATGATCGGCACGTCCCGGTTGAGCGAATTGGCGCGGATGGCGGTAATCAACGCCGCGCCGGACATCATCGGCATCTTGTAGTCGGTAATGATCAGATCGGCGGTGTGCTCTGTCAGCCAATCGAGCGCCTTCGTCGGGTTTTCAAACGAGCGGACGTTGACATTTGATTCAAGCTGCCGGGCAAGCCTCGAATAGATGCGCCTATTGGTCGAGCTATCATCGATGATCAGTATTGTGGGCATCAGTTCTTGCGCCATCAGACACTCGAAACACGTCTCACAATAGCATTAGCACGGTGAACCGCGAACACCGGATAACGCTGGACGCTGCTTTTAAAATGGTCGGTCATGAAACCGGCTCCGATGGGGAGCCCGCCTTATCCGGCCGCACTCTGCGCAGATCGCTGGCATGGACCGCTCTCTCGGTCCGCCGGACGCAGCGAGGCCGGCCGAGGCCTTCTCAAGGCTTGGTCTCGCCCGACATGCGCCACCCCGGCGCATCGCTTGCGTCCGTGGAGAGACGAGGCTTCGGAACCCGTCGCGGCGACTGACCCGAAGCCCCGGGAACGCAGACCGGCCGCGCAATCCTCATCCGCGAGCCGCCCGCACGCATCCCCATCACTCACTCCAACCGGCCCGCGGAACGCCCCGCCCCGCCTATCGACACATGGTAGCCGGGAAGTGCCGCTGCACGGCGGTATCGTGATGACGCCGACGCCAAAGCGGCATCGCGGCCGGGCGGCACTCCCGCCGACGGTGAGCCCGGCGCCGATCAGACCTTGCCGAGATCCTCGAAGCTCGCGTGCAGCGCCCAGTCACCGGCACTGAAGCGGTCGCGGGCGAAATTGTGCTGGTGCCAGTAGGGGTAGAGATAGGGCGGCCGGCTCACCTGATTCAGCCGCTCCAGCTCCTCGGCCGTCAGTTCGAGAGCGACGGCGGCGATATTGTCCTGGAAATGGCTCTCCTGCGTGCCGCCCACCACCAGCGAGGCGATGCCCGGGCGCGACAGGGTCCAGGCGATGGATACCTGCGCGGCAGTGACGCCGTGCGCGGACGCGATGTCGTTCAGCACGTCGACGATGGCCCATAGCCGCTCGCGGTCGCGGATCGGCGGCTCGGTCCAGCCGGCGGCCTGGCGCGAATCCGCCGGGAACTTGTCGCGCCCGAAGGCGCCGGAGAGCAGGCCGGCAGCCAGCGGGCTCCACACCATCACCCCCACGCCCTGGTCGATGGCGATGGGCAGCAACTCGTATTCCGCCTCGCGCGCCTCCAGCGTGTAGTGGATCTGCTGGGTGACGAAGCGCGGCAGGTTCTTCGCCTCGGCGATGCCGAGCGCCTTCATCACGTGCCAGCCGGAATAGTTGGAGCAGCCGATATAGCGGATCTTGCCCTGCCGCATCAGCGCGTCGAGCGCGGAAAGCGTTTCCTCGATCGTGGTGAGACCGTCCCATTCGTGCAGGAAATAGATGTCGATATGATCGGTGCGCAGGCGCTTCAGGCTGTTCTCGCATTCGCGGATGAGGTGATAGCGCGAGGTGCCCTCGTCATTGGGTCCCTCCCCGATGCGCATGCGCGCCTTCGACGAGATCAGCACCCGCTCGCGCCGCCCCTCCAGCACCTCGCCGACAATCTCCTCCGAGCGGCCGAGCGAATACATGTTGGCGGTGTCGATGACATTGATGCCGCCATCGAGACACACATCCACCAGCCGGCGCGCCTCGTTCACGCCGTGATTGGCGACCTTGGCGAAATCACCGACGCCGCCGAACGAAAACGTGCCCATGCTGAGCGCCGAAACCTTGAGGCCCGAGCGGCCGAGCGTGCGGTATTTCATCGAAGGCGTCTCCCTGAGATGGCGGATGTGTCGCGCGGCCGTTCAGGCCTCGTCTCGTGCGCCGAGCGCGACGGCAATTGCGGCGATGCCGAGTTCAGGGCTGGTGAGCACGCGAACCGGCCCATCGGACGCGGCGTCGAGGGCGCTGGCCATGGAGGCCTGCGCCAGCACCACGACATCGACCTGCGGCGCCACCTCATCGAACGCCGCGCGGATCATCGCGTCATGCACATCGCGGCGGCCCTGCGCGAGTTCGGCGAAAGCGCCCTCGCACAGCCGCTCCAACACCGTGATCTCGCGCCCCTGCGCCAGCGCGGTGTCCCGGATCAGCCGCAGCGTGGGCCCCAGCGTGGTGGGGAGCGTCGCCAGCACGCCGATGCGGGACCCCTGCCGAACCGCCGCCTCGGCCATGCCGCGGTCGATGCGGAACAGCGGCACGGGACTGTGCGGCCGCAGCCGGTCGACCGCCTCGCCGAGCGTCGAACAGGTGACGAGCACGGCATCGGCCGAACCGGCCGCGTCGCGCACATGCGCGGCGAGCCGGGCCTCGGTCGCCTCCGTCAGCCGGCCCTCGCGGATCGTATCCGCCAGGAGGCTTTCATCGACCCGGTGAACGCGCTCCCAGGCGGGCAGCGCCTCCTCGACCAGCGGACGGAAGCGCTGCACCAGCGCGGGCACCGTGTGGATGAGGGCGATCCGGGGCATGACGTCTCCTCAGGCGGTTTCGGCGACGCCGCGCCGGCGGACCGATCGCGGCGCCGGACGCGGCTCGGCCGGCCCGCGGTCGCTCATGCGGGTGACGAGGCGGGCGCCGACCAGGATCTTCACCGGCGGCGGCGGCTCGGCGGCATTGATGAGGTCGTCGAGCACGGTGACGGCGAGATTGCCGATCTTGCGCTTGGAGACGTCGATCGTGGTCAGCGCCGGCTCCATGGTGGAGGAGAGCGGCAGATTGTCGAAGCCGACCACCCCGACATCGTCGGGAATGGCGATGTTGAACTCGCGCAGGGCCTTGATGAAGCCGTAAGCGATGACATCGTTGGTGCAGAAATAGCAATCGGCGAGATCGATGCCCTCGGCCAGCGCCTTCACCGTGTCGGCATGGGCGCCGTCATGGGTCGATTCCACCGAGAGGATATGCGCCGGATCGACCTCGAGGCCGAGCCGCGCCATGTTGCGGTGGAACGCCTCCTGCCGCAGGCGGAAATTCGTGGTGTCGACATGGCTCGCCACGAAGCCGATGCGCGAGAACCCCTGCTGGCGCAGCCGCGCCAGCACCTGATACACCGCATCCTCATTGTTCATGTTGACGAAATTGGCCTCGACCACGTCGTAGAACGTGTCGATGAACACGGTCGGCAGACCGACGCCCTGCAGCACCCTTATGTCGACCTCGGACAGTTCGGTGCCGAGCGCGATGACACCGCTCACCGGCGCCACCGCCAGCGTGTCAGCGACCGCGATGATGCTCTGCCACTCATGGCTGACCACCTCCAGCGTGAAGCCGCGCCGCGTCGCCTCGGCCGACATGCCGTCAATATAGTCGGAGACGAACACGCTGTGGTCGCGGTTCACCGTATGGCCGTGCTTGGCGATCTTGAGAAAGCGGATCGTGCCGGTCGCTTCCGTGCGGGTGCGGACGATGCGCGGGGCATAGTTGAGCCGGGCGGCCGCCTCCAGCACGCGGGCACGGGTGAGGCCGGAAATCTCGCCCTTGCCGTTCAGCACCAACGACACCGTCGCCGGGGAAACTCCCGCCGCTCCGGCTATGTCCCTGATGGTGAAAGACTTCCTTGCTTTCATGACGCGAAGCGCTTCCTGGAGCCGTTATAGCCGCCCAAGGGCGATTTTTGTTTAGTAAACATTCAGGCTCTCTTTCCGACGGTTAAGGCAAAAAGCGTGACGTTGCAACTGCCTTGCCACCGAGCCATGCGAGGATAGTGAGACCGCCTGGATGGCGCCCAATAATTGGGCCGGCAGCGTCCGTATGTTGAGCAGCCGACGCACGCGGCGCGCGCCTCGGCACGGGCCGGAGCGATGGACGGCAACAGAGAACTTTGCTGCAATGCATATAAAATAAGGATTTCTGGTATACCAGAAACCAACCGTCACGCGATCCCGACGCCGTCGCGGGGCATGGCGTGCATTTGGTCAGGCGCGCGCCCGTTGCCGCCCCTCCTCCCTGGCACGACACGCGCGAAACCGACCACGCTGCCGCTTGCACCCTGCCAAAGGCTTTGCTACGCATTTAGTAAAGCTGGTCAGAATTTACTAAAAAACGAACCAGGCTCGGGAGGAGACCATGCGGAATACCGGCGGACAGCTGGTCCTGCTCATCGTCATCAACGTGGCGGTGCTGGGCCTTGGCGCGGCCATTTCCGGCGGCTCGTTCCTCGCCCCGTTCAATCTCCAGTCCATGGCCGGGCAATTGCCGGAAATCGGCTTCCTCGCCATCGGCGTGATGCTGGCCATGTGCGCCGGCAATGGCGGCATCGACCTCTCCGGAATCGCGCTGGCCAACCTGTCGGGCGTGGTCGCGGCGGTCGTGGCCGGCAAGTTCCTGTCGAGCGCCGATCCGTCCAGCGCCTATTCGCTGGCCTTCATCATCGGGGCACTGCTGGTCGGCCTCATCGGCGGCACGGTCAACGGGCTGCTGATCAGCCGCCTCAACATCACGCCCATCCTGTGCACGCTGGGCACGCAGATGCTGTTCACCGGCCTTGCTGTCGTGGCCTCCGACGGGCGCGCGGTGGCAGTGGGCAGCCCGGACCTGCTGGCGCAGATCGGCAACGGCCTGTTCCTCGGCGTGCCGATCAGCTTCCTCATCTTCATCGGCGTCGCCGCGCTGGTCGCCGCGCTGCTGAAATTCACCCCGTTCGGCCTGTGGCTGATGCTGATGGGCACCAACCCGAAGGCCGCCACCTATGCCGGCTTTCCCCGGACGGGCGTGCTGATCACCACCTATGCGACGAGCGGCCTGCTCTCCGGCCTCGCCGGCATCATCATCGCCGCCCGCAACGTCAACGTGAAGTGGGATTACGGCACGTCCTACCTGCTGATCGCCATCCTCATCGCCGTCATGGCCGGCGTTCGCCCCGAGGGCGGCTATGGCCGGGTGGTCTGCGTGGTGCTGGCGGCGATCGCGCTGCAGCTCATGTCCAGCATGCTGAATTTCGGCGGGCTCTCCAACTTCGTGCGCGATTTCGCGTGGGGGGCGCTGCTCCTGACCTTCCTGGCGGTCGGCCGCTACAACGTGGTCGGCTTCCTCATTCCCAACAAGAGCACCAAGCTCGTGTGATGCGCGCCCTCACGCATCGAAACTGGTCCTGAGGGTGACAACAACAATGGAGGAAACGATGGGAACCCTTTCCAAGAAGGTTCTGCTCGGCTCGACCCTGGCTGCGGCCCTCATCGCCGGCTCCGCCGGCGCGCTGATGGCCCAGAACAAGCCGGTCATCGCCACCGTGGTGAAGATCAGCGGCATTCCGTGGTTCGACCGCATGGAAACCGGCGTCAAGCAGTTCCAGAAAGACAATCCGGACGTCGTCGCCACCCAGTATGGCCCGGCCACCGCCGACGCCGCCCAGCAGTTGCAGATCGTCACCGATCTCATCGCCAAGGGCGTGAACGGGCTCGCCGTGGTGCCGATGGACCCGTCCGTGTTGGAGGGCACGCTCAAGCGCGCCATGGATCGCGGCATCATCGTCGTGACCCATGAGGCGGACAACCAGAAGAACACCAACGCCGACGTCGAGGCGTTCGACAACGCCGATTACGGCCGCGCCCTCAACGAGCGCCTCGCCACCTGCATGGGCGGCAAGGGCAAGTGGACCACCTTCGTCGGCTCGCTCGGCAGCCGCACGCACATGCAGTGGGTCGGCGCGGGCGAAGCCAACGCCAAGTCCAAGCACCCCGACATGGCGCTGGTCGACGCGAACAACGAATCGTTCGACGACGCCAACGGCACCTATGAGAAGGCCAAGGAAATCCTGCGCAAGCACCCCGACATCAAGGGCTTCCAGACCTCGGCCGGCAATGATGTGCTGGGCGTCGGCCGTGCCATCGACGAAGCGGGCCTCTCGGGCAAGGTGTGCCTGGTCGGCACCGGCCTGCCCAACCCCTCGCAGGATCTGCTGGAGTCCGGCGCCATCACCGCCATCGGCTTCTGGGATCCGCAGAAGGCTGGCATGGCGATGAACTCGGTCGCCAAGAGCCTGATCGCCGGCAAGAAGATCGAGGACGGCGCCAATCTCGGCGTGCCCGGCTACGAGAAGGTGAAGGTCACCAAGGGGCCGGGCGTGGGCGTGCTCATCGTCGGCAACGGCATGGTGATCGCCGACAAGGCCAACTACAAGGAATTCCTCTTCTGATCGCCCGATAGCCGCAAAAGCCGGGGAACACCATCGTCGTTCCCCGGCGCTCCTGCCCGCGCCCTTGCCGGCGCGCGCCGCCTCCGGTGTCAGGAAAACCCCGTGTCCCACGCCTCCATCGCCCCGGCCACGTCTGCCGCCAGCGCCGCGACCACGCCCGCACGCCCGTTCCTGGAGCTGCGCGGCATTCACAAGCGTTTCGGCGGCGTGCACGCGCTGCGCGGGGTCGGCTTCACCATCCGGCCCGGCGAGGCCTATCACCTGCTCGGCGAGAATGGCTGCGGCAAAAGCACCGTCATCAAGATCATGTCCGGCGCGCACGCGCCGGACGAAGGCGAGATCATCCTGGAGGGCACGAGCCACCGCTCGCTCACCGCGATCCAGTCGCTCAGCGCGGGCATCGAGACCGTTTATCAGGACCTCTCGCTGCTGCCCAACCTCACCGTGGCGGAGAATGTCGCGCTCAGCGAGCAGCTGGTCGCCCATGGCGGCCGGCTGGCCCGCCTGTTCGATCGCGCCCGCCTGCGCGAGACGGCGGCCACGGCGCTGAAAGCCGTCGGACTGCCGGCCGACCGCGCCTTCCTCTCCACCGTGGTCTCGGACCTGCCGCTGGCGCAGCGCCAGCTCATCGCCATCGCCCGCGCCATCGCCACCCGGGCGAAGATGGTGATCATGGACGAGCCGACCACCTCGCTCACCCGCCGCGAGGTGGACAACCTCATCACCGTGGTCGAGCGCCTGCGCTCGGAAGGCGTGGCGGTGCTGTTCGTCACCCACAAGCTCGACGAGTGCTACCGTATCGGCGGCCACGCCATCGTCTTCCGCGACGGCCAGTGCGTGGCGCAGGGTCCGCTCGCCGACTACACGAAGCAGCAGCTGGCCGAATTGATGACCGGCCGCCGGATCGACGCCGAACGCTACCGCACCGGCACGGCGGGGACGGAGGAGCTGATCGCGGTCCGCGGCCTCTCCCGCCCGCCTTACCTGCGCGACGTCAGTTTCACCGTGCACCGGGGCGAGATCGTCGGCATCACCGGCCTGGCCGATTCCGGGCGCAACGAACTCGCCATGGCCATTGCCGGCGTGATGCCGGCGGTGGACGGCAGCATCGCCGTCGAGGGCCGGGTGGAGCGTATCCGCCATCCCGCGCAGGCGATCCGGCTCGGCATCGGCTATGTGCCGGAGGACCGGCTGGCGGAAGGCCTGTTCCTCGACAAGTCGATCCTGGAGAACGAGATCGCCCTCGTCGTGCGCCAGCTCGCCAACGCCTTCGGCATCGTCGACCAGGCGAAGGGCCGCGCCCTCGCCGACACGCTTTCGCAGGACATGCGGCTCAACACCCGGAACCTCGACCTGCCGGTCGGCGCGCTGTCGGGCGGCAACCAGCAGCGCGTGCTGATCGGCCGCTGGCTGTCCATCCGGCCGAAGCTGCTCGTGCTGCACGGTCCCACGGTCGGCGTCGATGTCGGTTCCAAGGACACCATCTACCGGGTGATCCAGCTGCTCGCCGAACAGGGCATGGGCCTCGTCATCGTCAGCGACGACCTGCCGGAACTCTTGCAGAACTGCGACCGCATCCTGGTGATGAACGGCGGGCGCATCGTCGCCGAACATGACGCGCGGGCGGCGGACGAGGACCTTCTCTACCGGGCGATGCTCGCCGCCAAACCCGCATCCGCCGCCCAGACGCGGCCTGCCGTCGCGACGGAGTCCCGCCCATGAGCGCCACCCATCTCCACGACAGCGCCGCCGCACCCGCGGGCCGGCCGAACGCCTTCATGGCGCTGGTGCGCCGACGGCCGGAAATCATCACCTTCGCGCTGCTGCTGGCGATCTGCGTCGCCGTCTCCCTCATCAACCCGGCCTTCCTGCAGCCGTCCTCGCTGGTCGATATCGGCCGGGCGAGCGTGGTGATGGGGCTGTTCGCGCTCGGGGTGTTCATCATCCTGGCGGCGGGCGGCATCGACGTGTCGTTCACCGCCATCGCCGCCTTCACCATGTACTCGCTGACGCTTCTCGTGAAGAACCACTGGCCCGACGCGCCGATCGCGCTGGTGCTGGTGGCGGCGGTGGCTGGCGGTGCGCTGCTCGGGGTCGTCAACGGCCTGCTGGTGCATCACCTGAAGGTGCCCTCGCTGATCGTCACCATCGGCACGCAATATCTGTTTCGCGGCATCCTGCTCGCCTTCATCGGCACGGTTTGGATCATGTCGCTGCCGCCGAACATGGGCGCATTCGGGCGCCTGCCGCTGGTACAGTTCGACGCGGCGGACGGGCGCACCATCACCCTGCCCTTCTATTTCCTCGTGCTGCCGGCGGCCGCGCTGGGGACGTGGTGGATGCTGAACCGCACCCTGATGGGCCGCGCCATTTTCGCGGTGGGCGGCAATGCCAATGTGGCCGAGCGCCTCGGCTACAGCCTCAGGACCATCCACATCTTCCTGTTCGCCTATGCCGGCGGCCTCGCGGGGCTGGCGGGCATCATCCACACCTGCGCCAACCGGCAGTCGAACCCGTTCGACCTCGTCGGCAGCGAGATCAACGTCATCGCCGCCGTGGTGCTGGGCGGGGCGCGCATCACCGGGGGAACCGGCTCGGTGCTGGGCACGCTCTTGGGCGTGCTGCTGGTGGTGGTGGTCAACAGCGTGCTGGTCATGGTCGGCATTCCATCCACCTGGCAGCGCGTCGTGGTCGGCAGCTTCATCCTGCTCGCCGCCGCCTTCTTCGTGACCGCGCAGAAGAAAAGCTGAGCCGTCGGGTCAACGCGCCGTTGGGTAACGAGCTTTGGGAGTTAACAGGACAATGAAGAAGTTTCTCAACGATCCGGCGAACTTCGTCGACGAGATGCTGGACGGCATCTACCGGGCGCATCCGCAGGTGACCTATGTGAACGACGACCGGCGCTGCCTCGTCGTCGCCAGCCGCAAGGCGGGCAAGGTCGGCATCGCCACGGGCGGGGGCTCGGGACACCTGCCGCTGTTCCTCGGCTATGTCGGCGACAACATGCTCGATGGCTGCGCCGTCGGCGGCGTGTTCCAGTCGCCCAGCGCCGAGCAGATGTACGAAGTGACCAAGGCCATCGATCAGGGCGCCGGCGTGCTCTACATCTATGGCAACTACACTGGCGACATCATCAATTTCGACATGGCCGCCGAGCTGGCCGACCTTGACGGCATCACGGTGAAGCAGGTCGTCGGCAATGACGACGTCGCCTCCTCGGTGGTCGGCGAGGAGCACAAAAGGCGCGGCGTCGCCGGCATCTTCTTCGTCTACAAGGCGGCCGGCGCGGCGGCGGCGAACGGGCTTTCGCTCGACGAGGTGACGCGCCTCGCCGACAAGGCGCGAGCGAATGTGCGCACCATCGGCGTCGCGCTGTCCAGCTGCGTGGTACCGGAAGTCGGCCATGCCACCTTCGAGGTGGGCGCGGACGAGATGGAAATCGGCATGGGCATCCATGGCGAGCCCGGCATCGGCCGCACCAGGCTCGCCCCCGCCGACGCGGTGGTCGACCAGATGATGGCCCGTGTCTTCGCCGAGTTGCCGGCGGGCAGCGGCGACGAATTCGCGGTGCTGGTAAACGGCCTCGGCGGCACGCCGAAGGAAGAGCTCTACATCCTGTTCCGCCGCGTCTCGCAGCTGTTCGAGGAAAAGGGCGCCAGGGTGAAATATGTCTGGATCGGCGAGTTCGCCACCGCCATGGAAATGGCCGGCGCCTCGATCTCGGTCTTGAAGCTCGACACCGAGCTGGATCCGCTGATCGCCGCCCCGGCGAACACGCCGTTCTTCGCCCATTACAAGGCGTGAGGAGACACCCCATGGACGCGATCCGCGCCGAGGACCTCATCGACCTCATCCGCGCCTGGCGCGACATGTTCGCCGCGCAGCGCGAATTTTTGATCGCGCTCGACGGCAAGGTCGGCGACAGCGATCTCGGCATCACCATGGCGAAGTCCTTCGCCGCCGCCTATGACGCGGTGGCGGCGGAAGGGCCGGCGGCGGGGCTCACCAAGCTGCTGCGCAGCGCCGGCGCCACCATGGCGAAGACCGCGCCCTCCACCATGGGCACGCTCACCGCCACCGGCTTCCTGCGCGGCGCCAAGGCGCTGGAGGGCAAGGACGCGATCGGCACGCCGGAACTGGCCGCCTTCTGGCGCGCCTACACCACCGGCATCGCCGAGCGCGGCAAGGCGAAGGTCGGCGACAAGACCATTCTCGACGTGCTGGATCCGGTCGCGCGCGTGCTGGAAGCGCAGGCCGCTTCCGGCGCCGCGCTGGCCCCGGCTTTGGCGGCGGCGGCGGAAGAGGCCGAGGCGGCGCTGGAGCGCACCAAGACCCTGGTGGCCCAGCACGGCAAGGCGGCCGCCTTCCAGGAGAAGACCCGCGGCCTGCAGGATGCCGGCGCCACGGTCGGTGTGCTGCTGGTCAAGACGATGAGCGAGGTGGCCACCGGCTGACGGCGCGCGATCATCAGGTCGCGCAAAACCCGCCGGGGAAGGCGGACATTCACCTTTCCCCGGCGGGGGATGACTGTACGATGGGCATCCTTCCGCCGCCGTCGCCCGCCCTGCCGACGTCGGCCGCATTTCCGGCACAGGCGTTCCAGGTTACGTTCCATGTCACCATCGACGACACGTCCCAACATCCTGATCTTCGTCGTCGACCAGCTGAACGGAACATTCTTCCCGGATGGGCCGGCCGATTTCCTCAAGGCGCCGCATCTGAAGGCGCTGGCCGCGCGCTCGGCCCGCTTCGCGCAGGCCTATACGCCGAGCCCGCTCTGCGCCCCGGCGCGCGCCTCGATCATGAGCGGGCAATTGCCCTCGCGCACCCGCGTCTATGACAATGCCGCCGAGTTCGCCTCCGACATCCCGACCTTCGCCCATCATCTGCGCCGCGCCGGCTATGCCACCTGCCTGTCGGGCAAGATGCACTTCGTCGGCCCCGACCAGTTGCACGGCTTCGAGCAGCGCCTGACCACGGATATCTACCCCGCCGATTTCGGCTGGACGCCGGATTATCGCAAGCCGGGCGAGCGCATCGACTGGTGGTACCACAATCTCGGCTCCGTCACCGGCGCGGGCGTCGCCGAGATCACCAACCAGCTCGACTATGACGACGAGGTCGCCTTCCAGGCCGAGCGCAAGCTCTATGACATCGCGCGCGAGCCAAATCCGCGACCGTGGGCGCTCACCGTCAGCTTCACCCACCCGCACGACCCCTATGTCGCGCGCCGCCGCTTCTTCGATCTCTATGACGGCGCGCCCGAGCTTGATCCCGCCGTGCCGGCAATTCTCGCACGCGAGCTCGATCCGCATTCGGTGCGCCTGCTCGAGGCGTGCAACGCGGCCGACTACGCGATCACCCGCGATCAGGTGCGGCGCTCGCGGCAGGCCTATTTCGCCAATATCTCCTATCTCGACGAGAAGATCGGAAGCCTTCTCGCCCTGCTGGAGCGGCTGCGGCTGGCCGACGACACCATCGTCGTCTTCCTCTCCGACCATGGCGACATGCTGGGCGAGCGCGGCATGTGGTTCAAGATGAGCTTCTTCGAGGGCTCGGCCCGCGTGCCCTTCATGATATCCGCGCCGGGCCTTTCCACCGGCCGCATCGACACGCCGGTCTCGACGCTCGACCTCACCCCCACCCTCGCCGAACTGGCCGGCATCGACCTCGCCGAGATCCGCCCGTGGACCGACGGCGAGTCGGTCGTCTCGCTTGCCAGTGGTGGCACGCGGGGGCCGGTCTATATGGAATATGCGGCCGAAGGCTCGCGCGAGCCGCTGGTCGCGCTGCGCGACGGGGCGTGGAAATACGCCGTCAGCGCCTCCGATCCCGCCCTGCTGTTCGATCTCGAGGCCGACCCGCTGGAGCGCGTCAACCGCGCCGGCGATCCTGCGCTTGCCGAGGTCGAGGCCCGGCTGAAGGCGCTCGCGGCGGAGAAATGGGACCTCGCCCGCTTCGACGCCGAGGTGCGCGCCAGCCAGGCGCGTCGACACGTGGTCTACCCCGCCCTGCGCAACGGCGCCTATTACCCCTGGGATTTCCAGCCACTGCAGAAGGCCTCCGAGCAGTACATGCGCAACCACCTCGATCTCAACAATCTGGAAGACGACCGCCGCTATCCCCGCGGGGAGTAACACAGCGGCATCGGGCGGCGGGGCGACGACCGACGCCGGCATCTTACCCAGCGTCATGAATGCTTGCGCCATTTCTGCGCTCGCGCAGCGAAAACCTACAAAAATAGTATAAATCCTATTGAAAGTGACGCGACTTCGGTGTCTCATCTTGGTCCATACGACATCTGACCAGGGGACGGATCGTCGGCGCGTCTGTCACGAGCGACCGCATCCGAGCACGTCATGGCTGTTTTGACCGTTTCACGCCGCCTCCTTCTGCAAGGCACCGCCGCGCTGGCGGGTCTGGCCGCACTCGGCCTGCGGGCTCACGCGGCGGGAGGCGGCCGGCTGGTCGTCGCCGCCGATTCCGAGCCGAAGAACCTCAACCCCGCCATCGTCGCCTCGAACGGCGTGTTCTTCGTGGCCAGCAAGGTGATCGAGCCGCTGGCGGAAGCCTCCTATACCGGCGAGAACGGTCTGGCGCCGCGTCTGGCGCTCTCCTGGGAAGGATCGAGCGACGGGCTTTCCGTCACCTTCCATTTGCGCCCCGGCGTCACCTGGCATGACGGCAAGCCCTTCACCTCGGCCGACGTCGCCTTCTCCGCGCTTCAGGTATGGAAGCCGCTGCAGAATCTCGGCCGTACCATCTTCGCCGACCTGACGGCGGTGGACACGCCGGACCCGCTCACCGCCGTGTTCCGCTTCAGCCAGCCAACGCCCATCCAGCTGATCCGCAACGCGCTGCCGGCGGTAACCGCCGTGTTGCCCAGGCACCTCTATGAGGGCACCGACATCGCCACCAACCCGGCCAATGTGCAGCTGGTCGGCACCGGTCCCTACAAGTTCGCCGAATACAAGCCCGGCCAGTATTACCGGCTCACCCGCAACGACGCCTATTGGGACACCGGCAAGCCGGCGCTGGAGGAGATCGTGTTCCGCGTGCTGCCCGACCGGGCGGGCGCGGGCGCCGCGCTGGAGGCGGACGAGATCCAGCTCGCCGCCTTCTCCGCCGTGCCGCTGGCCGATCTCGCCCGCATCGCCAAGGTGCCGGGCATCAAGGTGATCCCTGAGGGCTATGAGGGGCTGACCTACCAGCTCGTGGTCGAGATCAACCACCGGCGCAAGGAACTGGCCGACCTCAAGGTGCGCCAGGCCATCGCCCACGCGATCGACCGCACATATGTCGTCGACACCATCTTCCTCGGCTACGCCACCGCCTCGACCGGGCCGGTGCCGAAGAATGCCAGCGAGTTCTACACGGCCGATGTCGAGACCTATCCGTTCGATGTCGCACGCGCCAACGCCCTGCTGGACGAAGCCGGCTATGCGCGCGGCGCCAATGGCGTGCGCTTTTCGCTGAAGCTGCTGCCGGCACCCTATTTCAACGAGACGCGGCAGTTCGGCGATTATCTCAAGCAGGCGCTGGCCGCCATCGGCATCGACGCGCAGCTCGTCAACAATGACGCCGCCGCCCATATCAAGGCGGTCTACACCGACCACGCCTTCGACCTCGCGGTGGCGCCGCCGGTGTTCCGCGGCGATCCCGCCATCTCCACCACCATCCTGGTCAAGTCGGGCCTGCCGGCCGGCGTGCCCTTCTCCAACCAGGGCGGCTTTGTGAGCGCCGAGATCGACGCGGTGATCGCCCAGGCGGCGCGCACGGTGGATACCGGCGCCCGCACCCAGCTCTACAAGACCTTCCAGAAGCTGGTGGCGGCCGACCTGCCATTGATCAACGTCGCCGAGTGGGGCTTCATCACGGTGGCACGCGACACGGTGGAGAATGTCGCCAGCAACCCGCGCTGGGCCGTTTCCAACTGGTCGGACACGGCGCTGAAGGGGTGAGGCACGGGCAGACAGGCGGACAGGCGGGCGCGGCGGCAGACGGGGCGTCGGGGTGACACGCAGTTGGGTTCTCGTGCGCCGACGCGCGCTGGCGGCCGTCCCGGTGCTGCTGATCCTTGTGCTCGCCACCTTCCTGCTGCTGGAACTGGCCTCGGGCGACGCGGTCGATGCCTATCTCGTTTCCAGCGGCGGCGGCGATGCGAACCTCGTCGCGCAGATGCGCCAACATTACGGCCTCGACCAATCCGTTCTCGCCCGGCTGTGGATCTATCTCGCCGCGCTGGCCCATCTCGATCTCGGCTGGTCGTTGGCCTTCGACCGGCCGGTCGGCGCGCTGATCGCCGAGCGCCTGCCGAACACGCTCATGCTGATGGGCGCGGCGCTGGCGCTGTCCTTCGGGCTCGGCTCGCTGCTCGGCGTGGCGGCCGGGGCGCGGCCCGGCAGCCTCACCGACCGGCTGCTCTCGGTGGGCTCGCTCGCGCTTTATGCCATACCGGGCTTCTGGCTCGGGCTGGTGCTGGTGCTGTTCTTCGCGGTGGACCTGCGCTGGCTGCCGGGCTCCGGCATCGAGACCATCGCCTCCGGCAAGACCGGGCTGGCGCGGGCGGCCGACATCGCCCGTCATCTCGTGCTGCCGGTGGCGGCGCTCGGCTTCATCTATCTCGCGCTGTTCCTGCGCGTCATGCGCTCGGCCATGGCGGAGGTCTGGCGGCTGGATTTTGTGACCTTCGCGCAGGCCAAGGGGCTGTCGCGGCGACGCATCGTGTGGCGGCACGTGGCGCGCAACGCGCTGCTGCCGCTCGTTACCATGCTCGGCCTTCAGGCTGCCGCCATGCTGGGCGGGTCCGTCGTCATCGAGAGCGTCTTCGCCATTCCCGGCTTCGGGCGGCTGGCCAGCGAAGCGGTGGCCGGGCGCGACGGGCCGCTCTTGGCCGGCATCATCCTGGTGAGCGCGGTGATGGTGATCGCCATCAACCTCGCCGTCGATCTTCTCTATGCGTGGCTCGACCCGCGCATCGGCGCGGGGCACGCGAGCTGATGGCCTTTCTGCGCCGCTACCTGCGCTCGGGCGCCGGCATGGCCGGCCTCCTCATCATTGCGACCATCGCGCTCGGCGCCATCGCCGCGCCATGGCTGGCCCCGCGCGACCCGCTCGCCATTGCTGGCCCGGCGCTTCTGCCGCCCTTCACCGACGCGCGGCTGCCGCTCGGCACCGACCGGCTGGGGCGCGATATGCTCGCCGGGCTGATCCATGGCGCGCGCGCCTCGCTCGCCGTCGGGCTGGCGGCGATGGTCGCGGCGCTGGCGATCGGCTCGGTGGTGGGAACGGTGGCGGGCTTTGCCGGCGGGCTGGTGGACGAGGCGCTGATGCGCGTCACCGATGCCTTCCAGGTGGTGCCGCGCTTCCTCCTGGCGCTCGCCTTCGTCTCCACGCTCGGCCCCTCCATCGGCACGGTGGTGATCGCCATCGCGCTCGGCGCCTGGACCGAGCCGGCGCGGCTGGTGCGGGCACAGGTGCTGTCGCTGCGCGAACGCGACTTCGTGGCGGCGGCCCGGGTGATCGGCATGCATCCGGCGGAGATCGCCTTCCGGGAGATCCTGCCCAATGCGCTGACGCCCGCGCTCGCCATTGCCGCGCTGATCGTGGCGGCGGCGGTGCTGATCGAGGCCGCTTTGTCCTTCCTCGGGCTCGGCGATCCCAACATCGTCACCTGGGGCACGATGATCGCCGAGGGGCGCAACCTGCTGCGCACCGCGCCCGCGCTCTCGCTTCTGCCGGGGCTGGCGCTGGTCATCACCGTGCTCGGCATCTATCTCGTCAGCGAAGGCATCGGCGATGCGCTGGAAAGGCGCGGGAGGACGACGCCGTGATTCCACCCCGCGCCGATGCCTCGCTCTGCCGGCTGCGCGGCCTCGGCGTGCGCTATGCCGGCAGCGCGCAGCCGGCGCTCGGCCCGATCGATTTCGACATCGCCGCCGGCGAGCGACTCGCCATTATCGGCGAGAGCGGCTCGGGCAAATCGACGCTGGCGCGCGCCATTGCCGGGCTGCTGCCGGCGGGCGCCGCGCTCACCGGCACGCTCGACTGGCCGGCATCGGGCCGGCGCCCCCACCCCGGCCGGGATCTGGGCTATGTGTTCCAGGATCCGGGCCAGAGTCTCAACCCGGTGCTCACCATCGGCGAGCAGGTGACCGAGGGCGCCCGCCGCCATCTGGGCCTGAGCGCGCGCGCGGCGCGCGCCCACGCCGCCGACCTGCTGGCGCAGGTGCAGTTGCCGGACCCCGGCCGGCTGCTCGCCGCCTATCCGCACCAGCTCTCGGGCGGCCAGCGCCAGCGTGTCGCCATCGCCGCCGCCATCGCTGCCGGACCCGCCATTCTCATCGCCGACGAGGTGACCTCCGCGCTCGACACCACGGTGCAGGCGGCCATCGTCGCGCTGCTCGATGCGCTGACGCGCGACCGAGGCATGACGCTGATCTTCGTCACCCACGACATGGCGCTCGCCGCCCAACTGGCCGATCGCATCGCGGTGATGGGTGCGGGACGGCTGGTCGAGGCCGGGCGGGCTGGGGACATTCTGCAGCGGCCGATCAGCGCCGAGGCGAGACGGCTGCTCGACGCGCATATCGACCTCGACACCCCACCGCTCATCGGCGAGGCGGCGCCATGACCGCGCCACTGCTGGAGGTCGTGGGCCTCACCAAGTCGTTCCACAGCGGGGGACGGCGCGTCGTCGCGCTGGACGACGTGTCGCTCAGCCTCGCCCCCGGCGAGACGCTGGGCCTGGTCGGCGCCTCCGGCTACGGCAAGTCGACCCTCGCCCGGGTACTGGTGCACCTCATCGCGCCCGAGGGCGGCAGCATCCGCTTTCGCGGGCAGGACTGGCTGGGGCTGAACGGCGCACCGCTGCGCGCCGCGCGCCGGCATCTGCAGATGGTGTTCCAGGACCCGCTCGCCGCCTTCAACCCGCGCGCGACGGTCGGCAGCGTGCTGACCGATCCGTTGCGCATCCACGCCCTCGCCCCGCGCGCCGCCTGGCGCGAGGAAGTGGCGCGTTTGCTCACGCGCGTCGGCCTTGCGCCAGAGCATGCCGGCCGTTCGATCCTCGATCTGTCCGGCGGCCAGCGCCAGCGCGTTGCCATCGCGCGCGCGCTGGCGCTGAAGCCGGACCTCATCGTGCTGGACGAGGCCGTCTCGGCGCTCGACGTGGCGGTGCGCGCGCATATCCTCGAACTGCTGGTCGAGCTGCAACGCGCGAGCGGCCTCGCCTACATCTTCATCTCGCATGATCTGGCCGCCGTCCGCGCCGTGTCCCACCGTATCGCGGTGATGGAAGCCGGGCGGATCGTGGAGAGCGGCCCGGCGGCACGCATCGTGCGCGCGCCCGAGAGCGCGGCGGCGCGCGCGCTCATTGCCGCCGTGCCCCATCTCGTCAGGGAGAAACAAGGATGACCCCGCCCGACTGGTCGCTGCTGCTCGATCCGCCCCCTTTCCCGCCGCACGGCTATGCCCGGATCGCCGATCGGCTGGCCAGCCTGCTCGGCACCAAGGCCGATATCGTGTTCGTGCAGGCCGAAGCCGTGGTGGCGCTGGAGGCGGTGGCGGCGAGCCTCGCCCGACCGGGCCTGCCCGTGCTCAACATCATCACCAGCCCCTATGGCGGGATGGTCGGCGGCTGGCTGCGCCGGGCCGGCGCCGAAGTGGTGGACCTCACCGCCGAACCGGGCGAGCCGATCAAGGCGGAAGCCGTCGCCGGCGCGCTTGACCGCCACCCGCAAACCGCGCTGCTCTCGCTGGTCCACGCGGAATCGGCCAGCGGCATCCTCAACCCGTTGCCGGACATCCTCGCGCTCGCCCGCGCGCGCGATATCGTCACGGTGGTGGACGCGGTGGCCTCCGCCGGCGGCCATGCGCTCGATATCGATGCGCTCGGCATCGACGTCGCCGTCATCGGCCCGCAAAAGGCGCTGGGCGGACCGGCCGGCCTCTCCGCGATATCGCTCACCCCGCGCGCCTGGGCGCTGGCCGAGCGGCCGGAGGCGCCCACCGGCTCGATCCTCTCGCTCATCGATCTCAAGCAGGGCTGGCTGGACACCGGACGCGGGCCGCTGCCCGGCATGCCCGCGCCGCTGGAATGGCACGCATTCGCCGCCGCGCTGGACCGGATCGAGCGCGAGGGGCTGACGGCGGTCATCGAGCGCCACGCTGTTGCGGCGGCGGCGACCCGCCGGGCCTTGGAACGGCTCGGGCTGGCGCTTTGGCCCGCGCACGGCGCGCCCTCGAACCTCGTCACCGCGGCGGTGCTGCCCGAGGGCCTCGATCGGGCCGCGCTGCTCGCCGCCCTCCCCGCCGAAGTGGAGATCACCGCCTGCATCGGCCCCGGCACGGAGCATCTGATCCGCCTCAACCACACCGGCCCGCGCGCCACGCCGATAGCCGTCGCGCGCGGCATCGAGGCATTGGGGGCGGCGCTGCGCCAGGCCGGGGTGCCCGCCGACACCGAGGCCGCGCTCTCCGATCTCCCGCCGCGCGCCTGAACCTGGCGGCAGGACGCGCGCTCAGAAGCGGTCGACGACCGTGACGCCCGTGCCGTCGAAACGGTCCATCGTGGTCAGCGCGGCGATCGATTCCTCCAGCGTGATCCGCCGGCCGATGAGGCGCTGCGGCGTCAAGGTGCCGGCGCGGATCATCGCCAGCATGTCGCCATAGCGATGCGCCTGCATGCCGTGGCTGCCGAGGATCTCCAGTTCCCTGGCGATCACCTGCGCCATGGGAATGGGCGGGGCGGCCTGATCGGCGAGCAGCAGGCCGACCTGGATGTGTCGCCCGCGTTTGCGCAGGTTCGCCACCGAGTTGAAACAGGTCTGCGGGTGTCCCAGCGCGTCGAGCGAGACATGCGCGCCGCCCTGGGTGACGTCCATCACCGCCGCCGCCACATCGCCGACCCGCGCGGCGTTGATGACGACTTGCGCGCCCATCTCGCGGGCGAACGCCAGCTTCTCGTCGGAAATATCCACCGCCACGACATTGGCACCCAGCGATGCGGCGATCATGATCGCCGACAGGCCGACACCGCCGCAGCCATGCACCGCCACCCACTGGCCGGCCGTGGTGCGTCCCTGGTCCACCACCGCGCGGAACGAGGTGACGAACCGGCAACCCAGCGTGGCGGCGGTGACGAAATCGATCTCTTCCGGCAGACGCACCAGATTGAGGTCGGCCTGGTCGAGCCGGACATACTCGGCGAACGACCCCCAATGGGTGAAGCCGGGCTGGAACTGGTGGTCGCACACCTGCTGATGGCCGGCATGGCATTGCGGGCACGCGCCGCAGCCGGCCACGAAGGGCACCGTCACCCGGTCGCCCACACGGAAGCGGATGACGCGGCGCCCCACCGCGACGATGGTGCCGGCCAGTTCATGGCCGGGCACATGCGGCAGGCGGATGTCGGGATCATGCCCCACCCAGCCGTGCCAGTCGCTGCGGCAGACGCCCGTCGCTTCGACCTTGACCACCACGCCATGCGGCTCCGGCGTAGGATCGGGAACGACCCGGATTTCCGGGGCCTGTCCGAAGGCTTCATAGACAACGGCTTTCATGATGCGCGCACCCTCGGGATCCGGCTGCCCCGGCGTGCCGGCATCTGCGCGGCACGGCCAAGGCGAATGTGATCACATCGGAGCATGCCGCCCGCGCGCCGGCAAGGGCCTCGTCACCTAAGAATACCAGCGGCGCCGCGAGCCCCTCACTCGGCCGGCACGAGCCCTGGGACGCCTTGGCCTGCCCTGGAACGCCTTGGCCTTAGGAGCAAAGGCGGGCCAGCCGGCACCCGCGCCGGCCGACCGCGTTCCGGAAGGGTGCCCCCGGGAGAGAACCGGTGCCCGGGTTGTTCTGGCGCCCCGGTGTCTATGTCAGGCGATGGGCATGGATCGCGGCGGGACGATCCGCACGGCTCACAGCGCCGTCCACCCTCCATCCAGCATCAGCGCGCTGCCTGTCATGAGCGACGCGCAATCGCTGGCGAGGAACACCGCCGCCGCCGCCACCTCCTCCACCTGCCCTATGCGGCCCAGCGGGATCTTCGCCAGCACCTCCGCGCGGAACACCGGGTCGCGGAAATAGGGCTCCGTCATCGGCGTCTCGACAAAGGTCGGGCATATGGTGTTGACGCGGATGCGGTGCGGCGCAAGTTCCACCGCCAGCGCCTTGGTGAAGCCCTCGATGCCCCATTTCGAGGCGCAGTAGAGCGTGCGGTTGGCCGCCCCGACATGGCCCATCTGCGACGACATGTTGATCACCGAGCCGCCGCGCCCCGCCTCGATCATCCGGGCGGTGACGGCCTTGGCCGCGAACACGGCGCTGCGCAGGTTCAGCCCCAGCACGGCGTCGTAATCCTCCACCGTCACCTGCGCGAGGGGCTTCGGCCGGTTCGTGCCGGCATTGTTGACGAACACGTCGAAGGCAGGGCGCGCCGCGACGAGCGCGGCGAACCCCTCCACATCGGTGACGTCGGCCGGCAACACCTCGGCCTTGAGGCCCTGATCCCGCAGGTCCTCGGCCGCCGCGCCGATCTCGCCCGCCGAGCGGGCGCAGAGCGTGACCTCCGCGCCCGAGGCGGCACAGGACTGCGCGATGGCGAGGCCTATGCCCCGCCCCGCGCCTGTCACCAGGACCCGTTTTCCATCAAGCCGGAACGAGGGCGCGGCGGCGCTCATTCCGCCGCCTCGCCATAGGGCACGTTCTTGTGGCCATAGCGGCGCACGCGCACATTGCACTGCTCGGCATGGCCGACGAAGCCTTCCAGCAGGCACAGCCGCGAGCCATAGGCGCCGATCATCGCCGCCGCCTCGTCGGTGGTGATCCTCTGGTAGCTGTGCGTCTTGAGGAACTTGCCCACCCAGAGGCCGCCCGTGTAGCGCCCGGCCTTGTGGGTCGGCAGCGTGTGGTTGGTGCCGATCACCTTGTCGCCATTGGCGACATTGGTGCGGGCCCCGAGGAACAGCGCGCCATAGGAGTGCATGTTGGCGAGATACCAGTCGTCGCGGTCGGTCATCACCTGCACATGCTCGGAGGCGATGTCGTTGGCGACGGCGAGCATCTCCTCATGGCTGTCGCACAGGATCACCTCGCCGTAATCGGCCCAGGATTTCGTCGCCGTGTCGGCGGTCGGCAGCAGCGCCAGCAGACGGTCGATCTCGGCCAGCGTGTCCTCGGCGAGGCGGCGGCTATTGGTGACGAGCACGGCGGGCGAGTTGTAGCCATGCTCGGCCTGCCCGAGCAGGTCGGTGGCGCAGATCTCGCCATCCACCGTGTCGTCGGCGATCACCATGGTCTCGGTCGGGCCGGCGAACAGGTCGATGCCGACGCGGCCATAGAGCTGGCGCTTGGCTTCGGCGACATAGGCATTGCCCGGCCCGACCAGCATGTCGACGGGGGCGATGGTTTCCGTCCCGATCGCCAGCGCGCCGACGGCCTGGATACCGCCCATCACATAGATCTCATGCGCGCCGCCCAGATGCATGGCGGCGATCACCGCCGGGTTCGGCTCGCCCTTGAAGGGCGGGGTGGCGGCGGCGATGCGCGGCACGCCGGCGACCGCGGCGGTCAGCACCGACATATGGGCCGAGGCGACCATCGGGAACTTGCCGCCCGGCACATAGCAGCCGACCGATTGCACCGGGATGTTCTTGTGGCCGAGGATGACGCCGGGCAGCGTCTCGATCTCGATATCGGTCATCGAATTGCGCTGGGCCTGCGCAAAATTGCGCACCTGCGCCTGCGCGAAGCGAATGTCTTCCATGTCCCGCGTCGAAACCCGCGCCATCAGCGCCTCGATCTCGCCCGGGGTCAGACGGAAGGCCGGCGGCGAATAGCGATCGAACTTCTCCGACAGCTCGCGCACCGCCGCGTCGCCGCGCTGCTCGATGTCGGCAAGGATGGTCTCGACCGTTTCGCGAACCTTGCGGTCGTCCTGCGAGCGCTCCTCGGAGGGCTTGCCGCGCTTCAGATGGGTTACGGCCATGGTGCTGGTCCTTACGTTTACGTGTGTCTCGAAAGCGAGAAGAGCCGGATGGGCTAGGGAGCGAGGCCGCCGGCCTTCTTGAAGGCGGCAATGCCGGTGAGTGCGCGGTCGCGCCAGGCGCGACGGGCCGCGAGTTCCGCTTCCGGAAGCGCCTCGCGGCGCTCCTCGCCGGCCCGGCGGATCGTCTCTTCCGGCCAGGCGCGCGGCGTGCGGCTCTGGGCCATGGCGTGGTACATGCCCCCGAGCCGGGCGGCGTAGTCGACAATGCCGCCGGGCGCGTTCAGGTCGATGGTCTCGAACGGTCCCATGAAGGCCCAGCGCAGGCCGAGCCCGTGGGCGATGGTCGCGTCAATGTCGGCGAGGCCGGCATAGCCCTCATCATAAAGCGCCCAGGCCTCGTTCAGCAGCGCGCCCTGCAGGCGGTTCAGGATGAAGCCGTCAATCTCGCGGGAGAGCGTTACCGGCACCTGCCCGACCGCCTGCATCAACTCGCGCGCGCCGGCCAGCGCCTCGGCCTCGGTCCACGGCGCGGGCACCAGTTCGACCACCGGGACGAGATGCGGCGGGTTGACCGGATGAGCGATGAGGAAGCGCCCACGATGGGCGCAGTCCTGCGTGAAGCGCGAAGCGGGAATGCCGGAGGAGGACGAACCGACAATGGCATTGGGTGCCATGACGGCATCGATGGCGCGGGAGATCTCGCTCTTCACATCCACCCGCTCGAACACCGATTCCTGGATATAGGTGGCGCCGTCCAGCGCCGCCTCCAGCGTGTCGACCACATGCAGCCGCGCCATGACCGCCTCGACATCCTCGATCAGGCCAACTGCGGCCAGCGCGGACGCACTCTCCCGCGCCCAGGGCAGGATGCCGGCGCGCACTTCGGCAACGGGGTCGTAGACCTGCACCCGCAATCCGGCGCGGGCAAAGACCAGCGCCCAGCCGGAGCCGACCAGACCGGCGCCGACAATGGCGACAGGGTGGGCCGTGTCAGGTGCCGGGCGCGTCATGCCGACACCTTCGAGCTCTCGCCATCGGCAAGGCAGATCTCGGTGATGCGCAGGCCGTCCTTGGTGATGCGGGAGGGGAAGGTGTCGCGCAGCCGCTCCTCATGCACCGGGATGACGCGGTGGGAATCGTAGCCCACCTGCTTCATCATCGCCTCGGTGGCGAGCACCAGATTGGTCTGGCTGCCGACCGCGAGGCCGACCGGCGTGTAGACTTCCTTCTCGTCCACGGCCGCGCCGGGCCCGTGGATGTTGTCGAAGACATAGACGAGGTCGCCCGCGAGCACCCAGGTGTCCTGCGACTGGGCCTGCCCATCATTGCGCACCGTCACCCACATCGAGCCCCAGGTGTGGCTGTCATCGGCGGCGTGGAGGTCGATGCCGGGCAGCACGTCGCTCACGGCACCGTTGACCGTGACGAGACGCTTCTGCCGGGCGAGATCGGCGCCGCGCACGATGTCGCCGGGATCGACCGCCACCATCATCCAGCGCAGCCGGTCGGGCAGCGACATCGCCCAGACCCATTTCGCGATCTCGCGCTCCTGGATGTAGAACTTCGCGTTCGGGAAGTCCTCGACATTGCCGAAATGGTCGAAATGCGCGTGGGTAATGAAGCAGGTATCGACCTCTTCCGGCTTCACGCCGATTTCGGCCAGAACCGTGGTGGGGCTGCGCCAGTTCTCCACGCCGAAGCGATCGCCCAGAACCTTGCCGTAATCCTTGTCGTTGTAGCCGACATCGACCATGGCGATGTGATCGCGGCCCTTGATGACGACATAGCAGTAGGGAAGCTTCACGAAACCCTGGTTATGCGCGCCGTAGAGCACGCCGCTCTTGTGATAGTTCTTGACGTAGGAATATTCGCACACCCAGATCGAATAGTCGGACATGGCTCGTTTCCTTCCTTTTCGGCTTTGTTCTTAGATCCGGCGGTTCAGCGCCCGCAGGAGCAACAGGCATGGGAGAGATCCACCATGGCGAGCCCTGCTTTCTCGGCGGTGGCCGCGCTCAGATGGGCGTAGGCCCGCCGCACATGGCGGGAGATGACGTCGAAGGCGGCCTCGTTATCGCCGCGCGGGCGAAGCTCAGAGAACGTTCCCAGCGCAAGGCCGGAAAAAGCGTGCGCGGCCACGATCTGCTCGCGATGCGGGGCGAGCGCGTCGGGGGCGGTGAGCGCCGCGATCCGCTCGCCCGCCGCGGTCCAGCGCTGCCGGCAGCTCTCCAGTTCGGCGAGGCTGGAGACGTCCGAGGAGGCGGTGAGCTGCGCCAGGATCATCAGCCCGGCCAGCTGCCCGACGACGCGGCGCAGATCCTCGAAGACCGGACGGCAGGCGTCGGCGTAGCGGCCGCTCGTTTCCGAACCAAGCCTCAGGGCGAGATCGTCCGGGCCCATGACCTGCGCCGGCAGCGGACCATCGGCGAACAGCGCGCAGTCCGGGCGGTGCACGGTGGTCAGGCGATCGAAAAGAGTGTGTCGCTGCAGCGTCATGCCGTTTCTCCATCGCGCCGGCGCGTCGTGTGGCGCTCGATCAGCCGTCCCGGCGGCAGCCGCAGGATGTGCGGATCCTTCTGGCGATCGACGGCCAGATCGCGGGCGAGACGGACGGTCGCCGCCATCATCCCGTCCAGCGGCTGTGCCACCGTCGTCAGTTGGTGAGAGGGCCAGCCCGCCATGGTGATGTCGTCGAAGCCGACCACCGAGAGGTCGTCCGGCACGCGGAGCCGGCCGCTTTCCTGCACCCCGGCGATGAAGCCGATGGCGACGATGTCATTGGCGCAGAACACGCCATCAATCGGGCGCCCGGCCCTCTCCGCCTCAAGTCCGGCGGCATAGCCGGCCTCGTAGCTGAAGCGGCCGGCCTCGATCACGATCGGGCGCTCGAAGCCGCGCTCCTCCGCCCGCCGGCAGAAGCCCCGGTGCCGCTCCACATTGGTGGAGGCGCCGGGAAAGGCCGAGATATAGGCGAGGTGCTTGTGGCCGCTCGCGATGAGGTGATCGGCCACCAGCCGGCCGCCGGCTTCGTTGTCGCAGGTCACGCCAAAACCGAGGCCGTCGGCGGACAGGCGGTTGAAGAAGATGCACGGCGCCCCGGCGCCCTCGCATTTCTCGCGGGCGTGCGAGGCCATGTTGGCAGCGAGCACGATGACGAGGTCGGGCTGGTAGGTCAGCAGCAGGTCGACCGCATCGTCGATCTTCTCCGGCTGGTTGGCCGCGGCGAGCATGACATTCATGCCCGCCTCCTGCAGCATCGCCGTCATCTCGGTCATGACTTCGGGGTAGAACGGGTTGGTCAGGTCGGAGACGACCATGCCCACGATCTGGGTCTTCTTGGTGATCAGGCTCTGGGCGAAGGGATTGGGACGATAGCCGAGCGCGGCGGCGCGTTCCAGCACCAGCCGGCGCGTCTGCGAGGCGACGACCGCGTCCGGGTAGAAGGCCCGCGAGACCGTCGAGACGGACATGCCGAGATCGCGGGCAAGATCCTTCACGGTCACCCGGCGTCCCTTGTCTCGTTGCGCGTCGCTCAAGGCCTGTCTCCTGTCTCGCCACCGCCGGCGGTGCTGTCGGGTCCGTTGCGGGAGGAAAGCAGATTCGTTCGCAGCCGGGATATCGCGATACCCCGACCGGGCATCGGGCCGCCCGGCACCGAAGAGCGCCGGGCGGCAGGTCGTGTCGGCTCGCGCCGCCTCACTTCACCGTCGATTGCACCTTGGTGAGCTTGTACTGGTCCTTGGCGGCCTCGCAGCGGGCGCAATTGATGCCCGGCTCATTGGCCGCCTTGACGATCTCGGCCGGCAGCGGCTGGATCGTCGCGCCCTTCACCGGCGTGCCGTTCAGGGCGGAGTCGATGTTCACCTCCGGCAGCAGCACGGGATTGAGCACCTCGGTGACGAAGGAGGACGGCACGCGGTCCTTCGGGAAGACGTTGCAGCCATTCTCGAACGTGTCGCCCGAGCAGACCTTCACCTTGTCGGCGGGAACCCACGGCAGCGGGTATTCGATATTGGTGGGCTTGAGCTCGCGCTTGCCGGTGAGGATTTCCATCATCAGCTTGAAGGCATAGCCCGACTGCGCCGGCGGCGAGCCGGCCGAGACGCCGGTCAGCCCCTTGGCCTGCATGGCCGGATCGGCGAGGGCGAGGCGGAAGCCGTTGGAGTTCTCGCCGGTGAGCGGCACGAGATTTCCGCCCTTGTCGAGCAGCGCCTGGATGGCGCCATATTCGCCCGCCTGCGCCCAGATGCCCTGGACGTCGGGATGCGCGGCGAGCGCCTTGGCGGTTTCCTGCTGGGTCGTGCGGTCGTCCCAGAACGAGTAATATTCGGACACCACCTCGATGCCGGGATATTTGGCGAAGATGTGCTTGGCGCCGTCGGTGTGGCGCTGGTCGACCGAGTTGCCGGGCACGCCGCGTGACAGGAAGATCTTGCCCTTGCCATTGAGCGCGTTCACCAGAGCCTGCGCCGAGTTCTCGCCGAAGCCGGAGGAGAGATAGCTGACATTGTAGGCGCAGTTCTCGGTCACGGTGGCGTCGTACATGAAGAACAGCACGCCCTGCTCGCAGCCGCGCTTGATGGTGCGGTTGAGCGCGGTGGCGGAGATCGGGAAGCTGACAATGCCGTCGGCGCCGGAGTCGATCATGCTCTCATAGGCGGAGATCTGCGCCTGCGGATCGGCGCCGGAGATGACCTCCTTCAGCTCGACCAGGTCGTTATAGGGCGGGGTGGCCGCCAGCGCCTTGACGATATTGGCCGCCTCGGACTGCCAGGCATTTCCCGAATAGCTGAGGCTCAGGTAGATCTTGTACTTCTTGCCGTCCTTGGGGGCCCCGGCCTCGGCGGGCTGGATGGCCCCCAGGCAGGCCGCGCCGAGCAGCAGGGCAGCGGTCGCGGTCTTGAGCAGCGTCGATATCATCGTCGTTTCCTCCTGAGATGTGCGTTGTTCTTGTGGTTCGTCTCGCTCGCCCGGGCTCAACGCCAGAGCGAGCCGAGTTTCTGGAAAAGCTCCTCGCGCAGCAGCAGCAGCGCGGTGAGAACGATCGCCCCCTCGATAATGGTGCGCAGGCCGAATTCGAGGCCGATGGCGGAGATGATGGTGCCGAGCGTGGTCAGCAGGATCGCCCCGCCCACCGTGCCGAGAAACGTGCCGCGCCCGCCGAGGATCGAGGAGCCGCCGATCACCACCGCGGCGATGGAAGGCAAGAGGTAGCTGTCGCCCATGCGCAGCGTGGCGCCGCTGGAATAGCCGACCAGCATCAGGCCGGCGAAACCGGCGCTCACCGCGCTGATCACATAGGGCAGGATACGCATCGCCGTGACCGGGGCGCCGGCAATGCGGGCGGCCTCCACATTGGTGCCGATGGCATAGAGATAGCGCCCATAGATCGAGCGGCTCTGGAACAGCCAGCCCAGCAGCACGAAGGCGACGAGGAACAGCACGGGTGCAGGCAGGCCGAGCAGATGGCCCTTCATCAGCGCCACTGCCGCGTCGGGCGCCGCGCCACGGGGGGTGCCCTTGGTGTAGCCCAGCAGCAGCGAGGACACGATGATCGACATGGCCAGCGTCATGATGAAGGGCGGCACCTTCAGCCAGACGATGCCGGCGGCGGAGAGAAAGCCGACGCACCCGCAGACCAGCAGCACCAGCGGCAGCAGATACCAGGCGCCGGGGTCGCTCGCCCCGACCCAGTTGGTGGCGAGAATGCCCCCCAGCGTCGCCACCGCCGGCAGCGAGAGATCGAGCCCGCCGGTGAGGATCACCAGCCCCTGCCCGAAGGACAGCACCACCAGGAAGGAGCCCAGCACCAGCACCGTCTCGACCTGCGACCAGGAGCCGAGCGAGGGGCTGATGAAGCGCGCGCCGACAAGCAGCGCCACGCACAGGATGGCCACCGCGAGGGTGCTGACGGTCTCGGCGCTGATGCGGGCACTGCGCCGCGTGTCGCCGCTCTGCTGGAAGCGGGCCTGCGAGGTCGGGTTCTCGTTCATGACTGTCATTTCCGCTCTCCGATGCGGGTCAGCAGGCCGCTGAAGACCACCGCCACGATCAGCACCACGCCCTGGAACAGGCCGGTGTAGAAGGAGGAGACGCCGCTGGAGAACAGCACCTTCTGCAACAGGGTGAGCGTCGCCGCGCCCATTACCGAGGCGAACAATCCGCCACGTCCGCCGCTCAGCGAGGTGCCGCCCAGCGCCACCGCCGCGAAGGAGAGCAGCAGCAGTGGCGCGCCGGAATTGGGATTGCCGGTCGCCGTCTGCGCGCTCAGCATCAGCCCGGCGAGGCCGTAGAGCATGCCGGCCATGACGAAGGTGAGGAAGCGGGTGCGCCGCACATTGACGCCGGAGAGCGCGGCGGCCGGCTCATCGGCGCCGATGGCATAGAGTGCGACACCATAATCGGTGCGCCGCACCAGCAGCCACAGCCCAACTACCGCCGCAACAGCCAGCCCCGAGACCGGCACGGCGCCCCACAGCCGCCCCGTCAGCTCGTCGGCGATCCATTCCGAGACATAGCCGCCCGGCGCATTGAGGATCACCAGCGCGATGCCCTGGCAGATGATCATTGTCGCCAGCG
Source organism: Ancylobacter tetraedralis (assembly GCF_014195655.1). Taxonomy (GTDB): domain Bacteria; phylum Pseudomonadota; class Alphaproteobacteria; order Rhizobiales; family Xanthobacteraceae; genus Ancylobacter; species Ancylobacter tetraedralis. The sequence continues at coordinate 8,055 of NZ_JACICD010000004.1, read as the reverse complement.
TGGCGGCGATGGACTGGAGCCGAAGATAGGCCACCAGCCAGCCATTCACCGCCCCGACGGCACCGCCAATGGCGAGGCAGAGCAGCATCGAGACCAGAGCCCCGCCCGGCCCCTCCAGGGGATAGACGGCGAGCACGACATTGCAGAGCGAGATCACGCCGGCGATCGAGAGGTCGAAGCCCCGGCTCAGCACCACCAGCGTCTGGCCGGCGGCGGCCAGCGCCAGCGGTGCCGTGTTGTTCATCAGCGCCGCGATGGCATAGGCGTCCAGAGCACGCGGCTGCTGATAGGCGTAGAGCGCGTAGAGCAGCACATAGAGCCCGAGGATCAGGCCGGCGCCCTGCGTCAGACGCCAGAGCCGGTGACGGGGGGCCGGGCCGGAGCGGGCGGCGGGAAGGGCGGCGGCGGACGTGGTTGCGATATCGCTCATCGGGCGCTCTCCGCGACGGCGTGAACGGGACCGGCGGAGGAGACGGACGAGTGGCCGGCCGGCGGGCGCGTGCCATGGCCGATCATCGCCGCCACCAGCTTCTGCTCGGCGATGTCGGCGCCTTCCAGTTCGCCGAATACCTGTCCGCCATAGAGAACCAGGCAGCGGTCGGCCAGCTGGACGATTTCCGGCAGTTCCGAGGAATAGAACAGCACCGAGCCACCGCCCTCGGCGAAGGCGCGGATGGCGGCATAGATGGATTCCTTTGTGCCGACATCGACGCCGCGCGTGGGGTCGAACAGCAGCAGGGTGCGCGCGCCGGTGGCCAGCGTGCGCGCCATCAGTGCCTTCTGCTGATTGCCGCCGGACAGGTCGCCAATGGCGAAGCCGAGATAGCGCGGGCTCAGCGCCACGTTCTGCGCCGCCGGCAGCGCCGCCCTCTCCTCGTCGCGCCGGCCGATCAGGCCCGCCCGGCCGACACGCGGCAGAAAGGGCAGCACCACATTGGTGGCCGCCGACAGGCCCGCAAGGATGCCCTCGGTCTTGCGCTCCTCGGGGAGATAGCTGATGCCGGAGCCGCAGCGCAGCGCCGCGCGCGGGGTGCGATAGGCGGCCGCCTTGCCGTCGACGCGGATCCCTCCGCCGGTGGGCGTCTCCAGCCCGGCCAGCACGCGGAACAGCCCGCGCTGCCCCTGCCCTTCCAGCGCGGCGACGCCGAGAATCTCGCCTTCCCCGAGTTGGAAGCTCACACCGTGCAGCCCGTGTCCGGCCAGATCTTCGGCGGCGAGGCGCGGCGCGCTGGCCGTGCCCGCCACCCGCCCCGGCCGACGCGCATGCTCGACCCGGTGGCCGACCATCATCTCGAAAATGTCGCCATCGCTGGCGCTGCCGAGGCCCACCGTGCCGATGGAGCGGCCATTGCGCAGCACGGTGGCCGATGTGCAGATCTCCCGCACCTCGGCAAGACGGTGCGAGATGTAGAGAATGGCGACGCCGCGCGCGCGCGCCTTGCCGATCTGCTCGAACAGCCAGTCGGTTTCGGCAAGCGAGGCGGTCGGCTCGTCGAGGATCAGCACACGGCCGGCATTCTCGATGGCGCGGGCGATCTCGATGCGCTGGCGCTCGGCGAGCGGCAGGTCGCCGACACGCGCGGCGGGGTCGATGCGGCGGAGCGCATGACGCTCCAGGATGTCCGCACCGCGAGCGATCACCTGACGGGCGGAAATCAGCGGGCGCCCCGGCCGGGCCAGCGACGGCAGCAGGAAGTTCTGCGCCACGGTGAGATTGGGAACGAGGCTCAGTTCCTGAAAGGCGGTGGCGACCTCGCGCTGGCGCGCCTCGAGGATGGAGCGCGGCGCGTAGGTCTCGCCATGCAGCTGCATCTCGCCGCGATCGGGGATCACCGCGCCAGTGAAGATGCGCACGAGAGTGGATTTGCCAGCCCCGTTCTCGCCGAGGAGCGCGTGAACCTCACCGGCCCTGAGCGCAATGTCGGCATGCTCAAGAGCGACGGTCGCGCCATAGGACTTGCTGACGCCCGAGGCACGCATTTCACGAAACGAGGGTTGCCGCTCCCCGATATCGGGGCGGCCTGTGGCGTCCGTCATTCTTTCTTCCTCCCACGTGCCCGGAGCCGCTCCACTTGCGGGAACGTTCTCTGAGAACGTTCCCATTGTTGCCAATCTTTCTGATTTCGGTCAAGCGCACGCGCTCGGTTTTGTGGCTCGGGCGAAGGTGAGCACACCCGACATCCGCGCAAACCATTGATAATATTAGACGAAAAATCACAGGACATTTGATGCCCCCACCCCGACCTCGCCGGCATGGGGCCCGTGCGGCACTTTTCTTCCCACGGCAGGAGCCGCCGGTCGCAGGGCCGGGATCGTGGCGCGATTCCACGAGGTGGACGCGCGCGAACGGGAGATGACCCTGGCACGGCCGGTTTTCAGGATGGCTGCGAGCGTTGAACTCTCCGCAATAATTGTGGAAGAAAAATCCATCTCACGTCAAAATGTTTCATAATCGATCATTCCACACCGTGGAGCGACCCCCCATCCATGGTCGTACCGAGGGATTCCATGACCACGAGCGAACGGCAGGGCGACGGCGGCGAGGAGATGGCGCGCGGGCGTGTCGACATGATTCCCGCCAAGCGCCGGGCGCTCATCCTCGAACGCCTGAGGCGCGAGGGCGCGGCGGGCATCCAGGAACTGGCCGATGCCATCGGCGCGTCGCCATCGACCATCCGGCGCGACCTTGAGCATCTGGTGAAACAGGGCGCGCTGGAGCGCACCCATGGCGGCGCCCTGCTCCAGAGCACCGAGCGGGCCACGTTCGAACCGGATGCCGCCATCGCCGCACAATTACGGTGCCGGGAAAAAAACGCGATCGCCGCCGCCGTCGCTGATGAATTGCAGCCCGGGCAAAGCGTCATTTTCGACGCCAGCACGACGGTGCTCGCCGTGGCGCGCGCCGTCGTCACCCGCCACCTGCCCCTCACCGCCGTCACCAACAGCCTCGCCATCGCCCAGATACTGGCCGGCGCGCCGAATATTCACCTCGTCGTGCCCGGCGGCACGGTGCGGCAGGGTTCGCTGACGCTGGTGGGTCGCCCCGGTGAGGATTTCCTGCGGAGCCTCCACGCCGACATCGCCCTGCTCGGGACCCATGCCATTACCGGCCGAACGCTGACGGAGACGTCCCTGGAGGTGGCAACGATGAAGCAGGCGATGATCGCGGCGGCCCGGCGCGTCATCGTGCTCGCCGACAGCTCCAAATTCACCAGCCCGAGTTTCTGCACCATTTGCGATGTCTCGGACGTCCAGGAGATCGTCACGGATGACGGCGTCGATCTGGCCGTGCTGGCGGAACTGGCCGGAATGAATGTCGCCGTGCGTGTCATTCCCGTGCCCCGGCAGCCGCAGGACGGCCCTTGTGACTGAGATGCCGGGCGTGCGCATCCTTGCCGATGACCTGACCGGTGCGCTGGACAGCGCCGCGGCCTTTGCCACGCCCTTATCTCCCCTTCCGGTGCTGTGGCGTGCCGAGCATGGCCTGCCGGCCATGGCGGCCATCGATGCCGCCACGCGAGAGGTCGATGTCGACACGGCCGTTGCCCGGCAGGGCCGGTTCACGGATTGGCTACTCGCGGGCGAACCGGCCTTCAAGAAGATCGACAGCCTGATGCGCGGAAACTGGGCGGCGGAACTTGGCGCGCTCGCGGTGATGGCGGAAGGCCGGCGGCTCGTCGTCGCTCCGGCGTTTCCCTTCCAGGGCCGCGTCACCCGGGACGGTCGCCAGTGGAAGACGGATGCGGCCGAGCCGCTCGGTGGCGCGATTCACGCGGCGCTGCGCGATGCGGGGCTCATCCATGCCGATATCGGCGTGCATGATGCCGAGAGCGATGCGGATCTCGACGCCATCGTCACACGCGAGATGTCCGGTCACCGTCCCCGGCTCTGGGTCGGCACCGGCGGCCTCGCGGCGGCGCTTGCCCGGGCCCGGCCAGCGCCGGCGGTCCCGGCCAGCGCGCCCACGGGGAGCCCGCGCCATGATGCGCCCTTGCTCGCGCTCATCGGCTCGAACCACCCGGTGACACGAACGCAGATCGAGCGTGCCATGGCGCCGGACCCACGCCGGCATGTCCGGCTCTCGGCAAGCCCGTCCGACATCGACCGGGTTCTCGAACGTCTCGCCCGAGGCCAGTCCTGCATAGTCACCGTGGCCTTCGAGGGCCCCCGCGCCGATGCCGCTCTCGTCATTGCCGAACGGTTTTCCGGGCTGCTCGCCCGTTGCCCGTCACCGTGCACCCTGTTCGTGGCGGGCGGCGAAACACTGCGCGACGTCGCCGATGCCATCGGCGCCGACAGTCTCGCGGTGGAGGGCGCGCGGGAGCCCGGACTGGCCATGTCGCGCCTGCGCGCCGGGCGCTTCGACGGTGCCCGCGTTCTCTCGAAATCCGGTGCGTTCGGGCGTCCCGATCTGCTGCACGAGCTGTTCGAAGAGGCGTCGAGCGGCCGATAAAGATATTTATTGCGCGATTATGATCTATTTTGATATCGAATGGCGCATTCTGGGAAGAGGATGACGTTCATGGCTGCTCCGCGCCTTGCCATCACCATGGGAGACCCGGCCGGCATCGGGCCGGAAATCATCGTCAAGGCCGGCACCCACCTCGCCCCCCGCCTGGAGGCGGGCGAATTATCGCTGGTCGTCATCGGCAGCGTGGCCGCCCTGCGGTCGGCCGAGGCCATGCTGGCGGCAGCGCCGATCCCCGAAATCACCGACCCCGCGCAACCTCTCGCCCTGGCCATCCTGGAGGCCGGCCCCGAACGGGAACCGATCCGCGTCGGGCACATGAGCGCGGAGGGCGGCCGGCTGGCCTATCTCGCCATAGAGAAGGCGGTCCGCCTCGCCCAGTCCGGCACCGTCGCCGGCATCGTCACCGCGCCGCTGAACAAGGAGGCGCTGAATCTTGCCGGCTACGCCTATTCGGGCCACACCGACATGCTCGCCGACCTCACCGGGGCACGGGATTCCGTGATGATGCTGGCTCATGGCGACTTTCGCGTCAGCCATCTCTCGACCCATGTCGCGCTGGCGGACGTTCCCTCAAAACTCACGCCGGCGCGCCTGCGCCGCGTCATCGACCTGACGGCGGGCATGCTGCGCTCGCTCGGCATCCGCCATCCGCGCATCGGCGTCGCCGCCCTCAACCCCCATGCCGGCGAAGGCGGCATCTTCGGCCGCGAAGACATCGACGTGACGGCCCCGCTCGTCGCCAGCTATGAGGGCTCGGATATCACGGTGATCGGCCCGGTGCCCGGCGACACGATCTTCGTCAAGCTGCGCGGCCGCAGCTACGACGCCGTGGTCGCGATGTATCACGATCAGGGCCATATACCGGTGAAGCTTCTGGGCTTCGATGTCGACCCGGAAACCGGCGAGTGGAAGGCGCTTTCCGGCGTGAACATCACCCTCGGGCTGCCCATCATCCGCACCTCCGTCGATCATGGCACCGCCTTCGATATTGCGGGGAAGGGCATCGCCAAGGAGGAAAGCCTGATCGAGGCCATCGACTTCGCGCTTCGACTGGCACGCAATCCGGTGAGTTGAGCGCGCGCGCCGCGGAATGAGGACAGCATGCTCAATCCTGGCCGTGTTCGCTCGGCCCGGCGCTCGGTGTCGCGGAGGCTGACATATTGCGAGCCGCGGTCGCTATGGCGCACCAGGCCGCCGCGATGCACGGGCCGCCGCACGTGAAGGGCCGGCTCCAGCGCATCCAGCACGAAGCCGGCATGCGCGGTGCGGCTCGCCCGCCAGCCGACGATGCGGCGGGCATGGGCGTCGATCGCGTCAGCGCACATGCGGTGCAGTGCATTTGTCGCGTGGCGACGTAGACGAAGCCCGACGAGATGCAAAGCCGGGGCGGGTCAGAGTGGAGCGGCTGCCAATGCGAGCCGGGTCGGCTCTACTACGGCGTCCCTGAGGAGTTTGTCTTTAACGTCTGCGCCATCCTGTTTCCATGATGCTGGCCCCCCGCCGCAAATGAGAAATCACGGCGATGAAGCGCAGCCAGAATTCGCCGCACCGTGGCGATAGACGGATGTCGGAACCCTTCTCAGGCCATAAGCAATTCTTGAGTCCACGGATGGTTTTGGTCACGTTTCCCGCCAAGCGGGAAACGCATGCCGCCGCCGAATGGGCTGTTGAATTCCATCATAGCCGGCATGCGTTTCGCCACGCGCTTGTGCCAGCCGCCCATGGTCGGCTCAGAACTTCGTGCCGCCGCTGAAACGGAAAGACTGTGTCTGGTCGTAGTCTTCCTTCGTGAGCACCCAGGCATAGTCAAAGCGCAGCGGGCCGAAAGGCGACTTCCAGATCAGGCTGACGCCGACCGAGGAGCGGATGGAGTCGCTGTCGGCGACACACACATTCGCATAGCCCTTGGTCTTCGAGCCCGCGATGGCGGAGCAGTCCGTCAGGTTATCTTCCCAGCCGGATACATTAGTGAAGGTCGTCCCGCCCTCGTAGCCCCACAGCGAGCCGGCATCCGCGAAGACCGCACCCTTCATGCCCAGATCCTTCGGCAGGAAGGTCAGCGGGAACTGCATCTCGGCCGAAGTGCCCCAATAGAGGGTACCGCCCAGCGCATCCGGGTCGGACCCGTCGAGGCCGGAGGCGAGGTCGCGCGGACCGATGCCATTGGACGCGAAGCCGCGGACGATGTCCGGACCCTTGAAGAAGTTGTCGAGGATGCGCAAGTCGTCGCCACCCCACGAGGTGATGTTGCCTGCCTGACCGCGGAGCATGAGCACAACGTCTCCATAGACCGGGAAGTAGAACCGCGAATCGAAGGTGCTCTTGACGTAGTCGACGTCACCACCGAGACCGGCGAAATCCTGCTTCAGTTCGAGCAGATAGCCGTTGGTCGGATCGATGTTGTTGTCGAGCATGTTGTAGGTGAGCGTGTAGCCGACGGAAGAGGTGATGGACGCAACACCACTTACCTCCCGCAGGGCCCAGGACGGCGTCCCGTAGTCGGCAATCGTGTCCGCGTCGATCGTGATTTCCTTCTGGTACAGGCTGTAGCGCAGGCCCAGGGTCAACTCGTCGGTCAGCGGCAGCGATACGCGCAGCGTGCCGCCGCCCGTGGTCGTGTCATAGGGGCTCGAACTCGTCGCGCTGGTCACCTTGTAATAGAGGTCGAAGCCGGCGGCGACGCGGTAATCGAGGAAATACGGCTCGGTGAAGCTGAAATCGACACCCTGGGTGTTCTCGCCCAGCGTGCCGGCCAGACGCACATACTGGCCGCGGCCGAGGAAGTTCTTCTCCGAGATCGCCACTTCGCCGATGAGGCCGTCGTCGGTCGAGTAGCCACCCGAGATCGAGAAGTCACCCGTCGGCTGGTCGTCGACCTGAACCACCAGGATCACGCGATCCGGCGCGGTGCCGGGCTCGGTGGTGATCTTCACGTCCTTGAAGTAGCCGAGATTGCGCAGCCGCCGCTCGGCCCGGTCGATCAGCACGCGGTTATAGGCATCGCCCTCGGCGATGTCGAACTCGCGCCGGATGACCCAGTCGCGGGTGCGGGTGTTGCCGCGGATCTCGATGCGCTCGATATAGACGCGCGGCCCTTCCTCGACGGCGAATACCAGCGAGATGGTGCGGTTCTGCACGTTGCGATCGCCACGCGGCCGAACCTGGGCGAAGGCATAGCCGGCCTTCGACACTTCGATCGTCGCGTTCTCGACCGACTTCTCGACCAGCTCCGCGTTGTAGACCTGACCCTTCTGAACCCGCAGCGCCGCGCGGATAGTCGACGGATCCACATCCTTGATGCCGGAAACGACGTCCACCGAGCCGATCGTATATTGCGGGCCCTCGTCGATGACATAGGTCAGGATGAAGCCGTTCTTCGCGCGATCGAGATCGGCGGTCACGGAGATGATGCGGAAATCGGCGTAGCCGTGCTTCAGGTAGAAGCGGCGCAGCAGTTCCTGGTCCGAATTGATGCGGTCGACGTCATAGACGTCGGTGTTCTTGAGCCACGACAGCCAGTCGGTCTCGGTCGTGGTCATCTCCTCCTTCAACTTGTTGACGGAGAAGGCCTTGTTACCCACGAA
>NZ_JACICD010000003.1 GCF_014195655.1 Ancylobacter tetraedralis | reverse complement strand
ACGGCCGCCCCTCATCGTCACGAAACAGCTCACCCGCGTCAGGCAGGATCCTGGAACCGTTTGGCGGCTCACCGGTAAGATCCGGGCCAGGGTAGCCACTTCTGCCCGTATGTCACCCGGCATGTCTTGGTAGCGCAGAGAGCCGCCCATGGCGCGTTCGGGATCGGCGCGGACGAGGGACTTTGCTTCGGGGTTCAGAGGCGCCTCATAGGCAGCGAGGAGATCCGCCGCCGCGCGGCCGAGCTTGCTCATCCACGCCATCGTGCCAGCGACCGGCGGCGCCTCAGCCTCCATCTTCACCTGCGAGATGTACCGATTCACGATTTCGGTAATTGCTTCTTTCCATTCGGCAGCCCCGCGGGCCCACGCTTCCATCGTGAGATTCGACAGATCATGGGCATTTACATGCCGCCGATAGGCGTTCCTGGCCCGGCTCGCGCGTTGCTGGGCCTCTGCCAAGGCCGTCGGACCGTCGGCGTGCCTCTCGGCCTCAGCCGCCCTGATCGCGATCTCCGCCAAAAGGGCACAGCAGAAGGCAGGACAATACGCCTCACCGACCTTCAGCCACTGCGCCTCCGATAGTGCCCAGTCGCCGGGCTCTGTGCATCCGATCATGTGGCCGGGCGTGCGCTTACCACGCGCTTTCGGGCCACGGGCCGGCCTTGTCGCTCTTGTCTTCATGACCGTTTCCTCCAATGGCCAGACGGAACTCAGGACAGTCCGGGCGACCCAAGTCGTCAAACTGGCTCGTGGGCCGGCTGGAGCATTGGCGCTGTTACGTCGTTCGCCGGCTTCGGCTCGACATAGGCCGCCCATGTCTCCATGAGTTGCCGACGCTTGGTGAGCGCATCGCTGCGCCGGTACGCCTGCTCGGCCTTGTCGCCGATGACGTGGGAGAGCGCCGCCTCGGCGACCTCTCGGGCAAAGCCGGTCTCGTCGCCGGCGAAATCGCGGAACGCAGAGCGGAAGCCGTGCACCGTGACATCCGTTCCCATTCGGCGCAGCAACATGGTCATCGCCATGATGGAGAGCGGCTTGCCCGGCTTGTGGCCAGGAAACACCAGCGGATCGGTCTCGCCTTCTGAGAGCGGCTTGACGGCTTCAAGGATTTCGATCGCCCGGCTGGACAGCGGCACGCGGTGTACCCGGCCTGCCTTCATCCGCGTGGCTGGCACGCTCCACAGGCGATCGCCAAGGTGGACTTCGCTCCACCGCATGTCCCGCACCTCGCCGGAACGGGCGGCGGTCAGGATCAGGAACTCCAAAGCGAGCGCCGCTGTTGCCTGGCGGTCGCGCAGATCACGGATGAAGGTGGGCAACGCCTCATGCTGCATGGCCCGATGGTGCCCGCGCTGCAACTTCTGCTTCTTCGGCAACAGTTTGTCGAGATGGCCGCGCCAGCGAGCGGGATTGGCCTCATTCGGCGGGATATGGCCTGCCGCACGGGCCGCATCGATCACCGCTTCGATGCGGCCACGCAGGCGCGACGCCGTTTCGGCTTTCACAATCCAGATGGGTTTCAGCGCGCCAACGATGGCGTCGGTTCCGATCTCATTGACGGGAGTGGACCAGAACGGCTTGCAATAGGTGCGCAGGGTGGTGCCCCATTGCGCTCGGTGCTTGGCATTCCGCCAACCGTCCTGCATGGCTTCGATCAGGGCTTCCGCCGCCTCCCCGAAGGTCGGCGTGCGTTCGCGCCCACGGCGCGCCTCCTCGCGGGCGAGGATCGGATCGCGACCATCCCGCACGACCTGTTCAGCCTCGTCGCGTGCCTTGCGCGCTTCGGCAAGGGAGACGGTCGGATAGCCGCCCAGTCCCATCTCCCGCCGCTTGTCACGCCATTGGAACAGATACAGCCACCGGCGCCGATCGGCACTGCGGCCATCTCCATCGATGACGAGATACAAGCCACCGCCATCGGCGTGCCGGCGGGGTTCCAAAAGTGCCGCTGCACCTTTCGCGGTCAGCCGGTTGCGTGTGCGCGCCATGTTGCCCCCGTCCAGATCTCTCCGCCAGATGCACCTCAATCGCGATGCTCTGGCCCCACTATTGGCCCCACCTTAAGCGTGAGATTCTATCGGGCGTCTTGGGAGAATGACAGACAGATGATCGTCAAAAACCAATAAAAACAATATTCTCATGAGATGATAGGGGAGGAACAAGGAGCGTGATATTACGGACACCTCTTCCGCCATTTCGGTCCAAAACTGGGCACTGCGTTTACGCCATCACCCGATACCAGCGTCTGAAGCAGCCGGGATTTCGATCCCATGATCCGAACCTCGACCTCGGCAACCTCGACGCGCTGGGCGAGCGCGCGGAGATGGTCTCGGCGATAGCCGCCGCCCTCAAGCCGGATGCGCTGACGCGCGGCTTTGGCGAATTTGCTCAACATCTCCGGCGTAACGGCCTTGCTCCCGGCGTTCTGAAGCAAGGCCTGGGCCCGTTCGGCGTCAGCCTTGGCCTGATCCCGGATGACTTTGAGGCCGGCAATGCGGTCCTTCAGCACCGGGTCGTCCAGATCGGCGACGCCTGCCTCCATGGCATCGTAGAGCCGCCTGAGGCGGGCTTCCGATTCGGCTGCACGCCTGTTCAGCTCGGCGATGTGCTCGCGCTGGCGCTCGGATCGCTCCTGCCGCCGGTCGAGCACTGTGGCGAGAATCGTTTCCAGCCGCTCCGGCTGGAGCAGGCGTTCGTCCAGATGACTGGCGACAAGATCGTCCAGCTTTTCCATCGGCACCGCCATGCCGGTGCAGGCGGTCGGCACCTGCCGCGCCTTCATCGAGCAGGCGTAGTAACGGTAGCGTCCACCCTTGCCGGTGCGGATGGTCATGGCGCCGCCGCACTTGGCGCAACGGATCAGGCCGGTGAGCATGGTCGGGCCGCTGATCACGGCGGATGGCGTCACCTTGGGATGTCGCGCCTTCAGGAGCACCTGAACGGCGTCGAAGGTCTCCCGACTGATGATCGGCGGCACCGGCACGACAACGATCTCGCTGACTGGCTTCAGCTCCTTGGTCTTGGACCGCTTGTTGAACTCATGTTCGCCCATATAGGTGCGGCGGGTCAGGATGCGGTGAACCTGCCCGATGCCCCAGCACCCACCGTCGCGGGTGAAGATGCGGCGCGTGTTGAGGCACGAGACGATGTTCTTAACGCCCATCTGGCCGGTGGTGCCGTCGCCTTCCACCGCGAGTCGATAGATCAGCCGCACGGTGTCCGCGTGGAGAGGATCGATCTCCAGTTTCTTCTTCACCTTCGCGCCGCGCTGCTCGGCCTCGACCACGCGATAACCGATCGGCGGGCGGGCGCCATTCCAGAAGCCCTGCCGGGCATTCTCCTTCTGTGCGCGCAGCACGTGCTTGGCGTTCTCCTTGGACGGGTACTCGTCGAACAGCGCCATGATCTGGCGCATCATGACGTGCATCGGGTCGTCGCCCATCTCCTGGGTGATCGACACCAACCTCACGCCGTTTCGGGCCAGCTTCCTCACATAGAATTCCAGCTCGAAATGATCGCGGAAGAAGCGGTTGAACGAGTGGACGATCACCACGTCGAAGGGCGCGGGTTTTGACGTGCCCGCTTCGATCATCCGCTGGAATTCGGGCCGTCGGTCATTGGTCGCCGAGGCTCCCGCCTCGACATAGGTTTCGACCAGCTGATAGCCGCGCGCCTGGCAATAGGCTTCGCCCTGCCGGCGCTGGTCGGGAATCGAGACATCGTGCTCGGCTTGCCGGGCTGTGGAGACGCGCAGGTACAAAGCGGCACGCAGCGGAGCGGTCATGCCGGAGCCTCCGCTGCAGCATCCAGCCTGGAGGTTGATGTCTATGCCGTGTTGACAAAAAGGATGCCCGAATCGATCCCTGACTGATTCAAGGCTTCCTTTCAGAGGAGGCCGTTTTGGCTCGGGGCTATCTGCCGGATGAGGAGTGGGCGCTGGTTGGGGCATCGCTGCCGGCCGAGCGTGGTCGATGGTCTCGTCCGGACCTGGACAATCGCCGCTTTCTCAATGGAATGCTCTACGTGCTGCGGGTCGGCTGCGCCTGGCGCGACATGCACGAACGCTATGGCAAGCGGAACTCGGTCTATGTCCGTTTCAGCCGCTGCTCCGAACAAGGGGTCTGAGAGCTATCCCGGCTCTGCCGCTTCAGCAGCAGCCGGGATGACGACGCTCAGAAACGCTGTGCAAACAGGCTCTGATTTATGACCTGCCGAAAAAGTAGCAATTACGTTACGTCATAGTCATGCCGTGGCGGCGCGCTTTCAATTCGCCCGCCAACGGCCAACCGCCAACGGCGTTGCGGGCTTCTGCGCGGCCTACCAGCAGACGAAGCCGCCATCGACGATCAGGTCGATGCCGGTGACGAAAGACGATGCCTGCGACGCCAGGAACACGGCGGGCCCGATCATCTCGTCCGAGCTGGCAATGCGTTGCATCGGCGTGTCCTTGCGGAACACTTCCAGATGGTCGGCGACCTCGCTGCGGTCGTTCATCGGGGTGAAGGTGTAGCCGGGGCTGATGACGTTCACCCGGATCCCGCGATCCGACCATTCCATGGCAAGACTCTTGGTGAGCTGGATCACCGCCGCCTTCGACGAATTGTAGTGAACCTGGGTGATGCCGCGATTGACGATGGTGCCGGAAATGGAAGCGATGTTGATGATGGCCCCGCGCCGGCGCGGCAGCATCACCGCGCCTTCCGCCTGGCAGGAGAGGAAGACGCCGGTGGCGTTGACCGCGTACAGGGCATTCCACTGGTCGAGCGACAGCGTCTCGGCCGGCTCGGCATTGGCGACGCCGGCATTGTTCACCGCGATGTCGAGCGGGCCCAGCTCGCGCTCCACCGCGGCGATGGCGGCGTCGAGATCGGCCTTCCGGGTGACGTCGCCTTCGAGCACCAGCGCCCGCCGTCCCTTTGCGGTGATGGCCTGCGCCGTCTCGTCCAGCGCGGCGCGCTTGTGGGTGCGCCCGAAGCAGGCGACATCCGCGCCCGCCTCGGCGAGGCCTATGGCGATCGAGCGGCCAATGCCGGTCCCGGCGCCGGTGACAAAGGCGATCTGCCCGGTCAGGTCGAAAAGCCTCATCTCATCTCTCCTGTCGATGCTCTGCCGCGCGAGCGGTCCTATTCACCGGTGACGTCTGCCAGGGCGCGCAGCCACAGCGCCACCGCGACCGCGCCGCCATCTTCCACCCCGAGCGCCCGCTGGCCCAGATAGCTGGCCCGGCCGAGCCTCGGCACCATCTGCGCCGTCGCGGCCGCCCCCTGCTCGGCGGCGCTGGCGGCGCTGGCGAGGCTCTGCCCGAGAGTGCCGCCCCGCGCCGCGCTTTCGGCCATCGCCCGGGCGGCGGGAAACAGCGCGTCGAGCATAGTCCGGTCCCCTTCACCGCCGCCGCCCAGGTCAGCGACGGCCGCGACCGCGGCTGCAAAGGCTATCGCGGCCTCTTTCGGCGTGGCAGCCCCATCGCCCAGACGGCGGGCGGCGCGCAGCAGGCCGGTGGCGTAGAACGGGCCGGAACTGCCGCCGATGGCCCGGCGCATGGCGTTGCCGATGGCGGACAGAGCCGGTGCCGGCCCGCTCCAGGCGGCATCGGGCAGCGCGCGGATGGCGGCGGCGCCCCGGGCGAGGCTGGCGCCGAGATCGCCGTCTCCGGCTCGGGCGTCGAGTTCGGTCAGATGAGGCTCGGCCTCCTCAAGCGCGCGCGCGGCGGCGAGTACCGCCGCACGAAATTGCTGCATCGCCGGGGTCAGCGGCGCGTCGGGCGCTGTGCGCTCCGGGGAGAGGCGCGCCGGCAGAAGCGGCTGCGGGTTGAGCCGGCCGCTGCCGGGCCAGGCCGGCGCGGCGGTCGGCGCGTCCAGCAGCGCGAGGCGCTCGTCGTCCACCTTCATCAGCGAGAGCGAGCAGCCGCGCATGTCCAGCGCGGAAAGCAGCGTTCCCCGCCACGCCCGTTCGACGGCAACGCCGCGCGCGCGAAGCTGCCCCAGCGCGAGACCGGCGACGATGTCCAGTTCCATCGGCGGGGTTCCGCCGAGGCCATTGACCAGCAGCACGCAGCGTTCCCCGGCGCCGAGGCCGATATCCCCGATGATGGCGTCGAGCATGGTCGTCACCAGCGCGTCGGCGGGCTGCATCGGCCCGCGCCGCACGCCGGGCTCGCCATGGATGCCGAGCCCGAGTTCGATCTCGTCGTCGCCGAGCTGGAAGCCGGCCTTGCCCGCCGCCGGCACGATGCAGGGCTCAAGGCCGATCCCCATCGAGCCCACGTCTTGCGCCGCGGCGCGCGCCAGCCGGGCCACCGTTTCGAGCGGCAGGCCGGTTGCGGCCGCCGCGCCGGCCACCTTGTGCACCAGCACCGTCCCGGCGATGCCCCGGCGCCGCGCCTTGGGCACGGTCTCGTGCAGGGCGACATCGTCGGCGACAACAACGATCTCCACGGGCGTTCCCGCGCCACGGGCGATTTCGGCCGCGAGGCCGAAATTCAGCCGGTCGCCGGTGTAGTTCTTGACGATCAGAAGCGCCCCGGCCGGGCCGGCCACGGCCTCGATTCCCGCGAGCACGGCATCGGTGCTCGGCGAGGTGAACACGTCGCCCGCCACGGCGGCGGTGAGCATGCCGGTGCCGACATAGCCGGCATGGGCGGGCTCATGCCCGCTGCCGCCGCCGGACAGCACGGCGACGGGCCGGGTCTCCAACGGACGCAGGGGATGTTGCACCACCACGTTTTCGGCCGCGAGGCGCGCCTGCGCCGGGGCGAGCGCGACGGCACCGCCGAGCATATCGGGAACGACGGTGCGAGGATCGTTGATCAGCTTTTTCATCGGTGTGGGGTCACTCGGATGCAGGAGGCAGGAGGCAGGCGTCGGCCCACCCGGCTAGCGGCTTGACCGTGGCGAGGCGGGCGCGGGCATCGAAGCCGATGCGCAATCCCGCGCCATCGGCGGCCAGCAAGGCCGCGCCCAGAGCGGTCAATTCCGGCTCGTCGACGACGTGAAGAGGACAGCCGAATACGCTGGCGCGCAGCTCCATGAAGGCCCGCGAGCGTGACCACCCGCCCGTCGCATAGATCGGCCCGGCCGGAACGCCGAGAGCGTCCATCGCGCGGAACATGGTGCGGGCGGCGAGGCTCGCTTCTTCAAGCCGGTGGCGCAGGAACCCGCCAGCCAACGGCCCGCCCGTCAGCCGGGCGGCGGCAAGGGCGTCGTCCAGCGCGGCGCGCGTCGCCACGTCCGGCGCGATATGGGCGGCGAGTTCGAACACGCCGAGACAGGCAAGGCCGGGCCCCGCGATCACCGGCACCGACAGGGCGAGTGGGGGATGCAGTGCGGGAGCCCGCACAAGCCCCGTCTCGCCATAGACGACATTGGCCGTACCGAGCGAGTCGATCCGCGCCAGCGGATCGCTGCGCCGGATGGCGGCGGCGGCGACCGGGTGATCGTGCCCGCCCGCCACCAGCAGAGTCTTCGAGTCGGCCGCGCCACTGGCGCGCAGGGCGCCGCCGGCGACCGTGCCGATCACGGTGCCGGCGTCACACACCGGCGGCAGCAGCGGCGCGCCCGCCGCCGCCAGAAGTTCGCCCACCCATTCGCGTGCGAACACGTCATAGGCGGCGGTGCGCGCGGCGAGCGTCCGGCTCATGAACGGCGTGCCGCTCCAGCGTGTCGCCGGGTAGTCGGTCAGCGCCACCCAGTGCGTTGCGTCGGCCAGATGTTCCGGCGCATGCCGGCGCAGCCACAGCCATTTCGCCACGGTGCGGTCGGGGCCGATGGGAAGGCCGATGCGGGCGTCGGCAGCGGGATGGCGGGCGAGTTCCTCCGCCTCCCGTGCCGCCCGCGCGTCGAACCAGGGCAAGGCCGGGCCGGTGGGGCGCAACTGCGCATCGAGCCCGATCCCGTCCTCGCCGACGCCGGTGGCGGCGATGGCGCGCAGGGCGGGGCCGGCGCCGGTGGCCCGCCATGCCTCGATCACCAGTGCTTCCACCGTGGCGAGGAGAGCCTCGGCATCGGTGGCGACGCCCTCGCGGAAGGGGACGCGCGGCGTCGGTATCGCCCGGCTCCAGAGGCAGGCACCGGCCTCGTCCATCAGCACCACTTTGAGATTGGTGGTGCCGATGTCGATGCCGCACAGGCGTTCCATCATGGCGGATCTCCCGGGCCGGCGCCTGTCATCGGATCCTCACCAGCGCCGGGTGAAGCTGGTGCGGGTGATGCGCGCCATCTCGGCGATGACCTCGGCGGCCTCCTCCGGCGGACGCTGCCACACCTTGCGCCCGACCACCACGCCTTGCGCGCCGGCTTCAATGGCGTCCTTCACGTCCCGCAGTGTGGAGGCACTGTCGCCCGAGAGCGGGCCGCCGGCCACCACGACCGGGATGTCGAGTTCGGCGCAGAGCTTGGCGGTGGCATCCGGGCCGGGGAAGGTGATCTTGATGATGTCGGCGCCGAGATCATAGCCGACGCGCGCCACCTCAAGCTCCTTCTCGATGATCTCCGGCGAACGCGGCGTGTTGAGGAACACCGGCTCCACCATCACCGGGATGTGCCACTTGGAGGCTTCCGACACCACCGTGCCGATGCGCTGGCAGTAGTTGACCTTCTCCTCGTCGACCACGTTCCACGGCAGCAGCAGCTTGACGCAGTCGACGCCCATGCGCACCGCGTCCTCGACGCTGGCGACGAGGCAGCCGGTGCCGGTCGCGGGGGTGGAGGTGGGCCAGAAGGCGTCGATGGCCAGAATGCGGGACATGGCGGGCGCGCGGGCGAGTTCGACCTCGCTGGCCTTGACGATGCCGGTGCTGACCATGAAGCCGGTGATGTCCTCGGGGAGGAAGCGACGCATCACCTCGACCGGGGCTTCCAGCGCCGGCACCCGGCCCCAGACCAGGCCGTGGTCGATCGGTACCACGAGGGCGGCGCGGTCCTCGCGGAAGATTCGGTTCATGCGGTAGCTGGTGGAATAACGGTTGGCCACGTGGGTCTCCTGTTTCACGATGTGCGCAAAGGCGCGGGATCAGAGGAAAGCGAGCTGGGTCTTGATGCTGGTGCCGGCGGCCATCGCCTGTGCCGCCTCGGCGAACTGCCAGACCGGGAAGGTGTCGCCGATGAGCACGGAGGCACGGCCGGCGATGTCGTTCATGACGTCGACGGCGGCGGGGAATTTGTCGGCGAGCGAGTTCGAGCCGATGATGCGCAGCTCGCGCTCATAGACGCGGAAGGGGTTGATGCCGACGAGCGCCTCGGCGTCGTGGACGCCGACCTGCACGAGCACGCCGGTCTTCTCCACATGGTCGAGCGCCTGTTCCAGCGCGCGGCGCACACCGGCCGCCTCGAACACCACGTCGAAACAGGTCTCGCCGAGCGCCCCATCGGCCCCGAGGGCCGCGGGGTCGATGGTGTTCACCATGCCGGCGCGGGCGGCGATCTCACGCTTGCCGGGGGAGGGGTCGGCGATGGTGACGCGTGCAGCGCCGAACAGATCGCAGACGATGGCGATGAGCAGCCCCATGGTGCCGCCACCCATCACCAGCACGTCGCGGTCCTTGACGCCCTGCGAGGAATCGACCGCGTGCAGCACGCAGGCCAGCGGCTCGATCATCGCAGCGACATCCGCGCGTAACGTCGTGTTCAGCCGGAAGGTGTTGCGCGCCGGGGCGGCGACAAGTTCCGCCGCGGCGCCCGGGCGGGCGACGCCGATCGGGGAGAGATGCGGGCAGAGGTTCGGCCGCCCGGCGCGGCACCAGCGGCAGGTGCCGCAGGTGACGTTAGGGTCGACCGCCACGAAGTCACCTTCGCGCAGCCCGCGCACGGCGCTGCCGACCGCCACGATATGGCCGGAGAATTCGTGGCAGGGCGTGACCGGGTAGACTGAGCCGGGAAAGCCATGGTGCAGGATGTGCAGATCGGTACCGCAAAGGCCGCACACGGCGGGACGGATCAGCACCTCATCCTCGGCCGGCGTCGGCACGGGCACCTCGGCAATGAAGACGCGATGGTCCTGCGTGATGCGCACCGCCTTCATCTGGCCGCGGGCGGCACTATCGAAAAGCGAATCCAGGCTCATGATGCCCTCAGGGGTTATGATTCGGGGAGGCCGCACGGCGGCCGGCCGGCGCCATGGATCGGCGACTGAATCCGGCGCCGGTGTCAGCGACGGCGGCGGACGAGATCGATGAGGATGGCCAGCAGCACCACGGCGCCGACGATCACGCGCTGCCAGTAGCTGGAGATGTCGAGCAGTACGATTCCGTTGGCGAGCACGGCCATCAGCAGCGCGCCGGTGACGGTGCCGGTCACCGTGCCCTGGCCGCCCCGCAGGGAGACGCCGCCAATGATGGCCGCGGTGATCGAGGGCATCAGCCAGCCTTCGCCGACCGAGGGCTGCGCCGAGTCCATCCGGCTGGCGTAGAGAATGCCGGCCAGCGCCGCGAGGCTGCCGGAGAGGCCGAACACCATCATCTCCACCCGCTTGACCGGGATGCCCACCAGCACCGCCGCCTGACGGTTGCCGCCAATGGCGTAGATGTTGCGCCCAAAGGCGGTACGGTTCAGCACGAAGGCCAGCACCAGCGCGATGACGGCGAAGACGATCACCGGTACCGGAATGCCGAATGGCGCGCCGAGGCCGAACTGTTGGAAGCTGGTGCCGAGCGGGCGGATCGGCGAGCCGCCGGTGATGACTAGGGTCGTCCCCGCGAACATCTCCCACGCCGCCAGCGTGACGATGAACGGGTTCAGCCGGGCATACGCCACGAGCGCGCCATTGATGCTGCCGAGCAGGAAGCCGAACAGGCAGGTGAGCGGGATCACCAGCCAGGGGTCCACCCCCAGATGCACCAGCAGCAGCCCGCCGATGATCGCCGACAAGCCGGCTCCCGCGCCAACGGAAAGATCGATGCCGCCAATCAGCAGCACCAGGGTCTGGCCGAGCGCGATGATGCCGACGAAGGAGGCTTGCCGCAATACGACCGCCAGATTGTAGCTGGTGGCGAAGTTTTCCGTCGCCAGAGCCAGCAGCCCGCACATGATGGCGAGGGCGAGGATGATGCCGGCCGCCTCGAAGCGGCCGATCCGGCTTCTGAGCCTGTGAAGCGTGGTCTGGGGCATGGCGGCAAGCATTCCGTGTCGGGGAAGGTCGGGGCAGGTCCGTTCGGCGCCGGATAGCGTCGCGAGGGCCGGTCCGGCGGTCGTGTCGCGCGGGCGATGAGCTAGGGTGTCCATGGCGCGGCCCGCTACTTCATCGCGAGGCCAAGCAGCTTTTCCTGCGTGGCTCCTTCCGTGGGAACGATGGCGCGCACGCGCCCTTCATGCATGAGCATCACCCTGTCGCAGACATCGATGACCTCCTGCAGTTCCGAGGAGATGTAGATGACCGAAAGGCCGTCTCGGGCGAGCTGGCGCAGCAGTTTCTGAATCTCCCACTTGGCATTGACGTCGATGCCGCGGGTCGGCTCGTCCAGCATCAGGATGCGGCACTTGCTCATCATCCAGCGGGCGAGAATGCATTTCTGCTGGTTGCCGCCGCTCAGTTCGGAAATGAGCTGGTGGCTGGAATGCACCTTCACGGGGATCGCGTTCACATAGCGGTCGGCGGCGCCGAAGGCGTCGAGCCAGCGTATGCCGAGCCGGCTGGCGAATTTGGCGAGGTTGGGCAGCACGATGTTCTCGGCCACCGACAGATCGGGAAACAGCCCGTCGCGCCGGCGCTCCTCCGGCAGGTAGACGAGGCCGGCGGCGATGGCATCAGCCGGGCCGGCAAAGGCGACGTCGCGGCCGAACAGCTTCACCGTGCCGGAGGCCCGCGGGGTGTCGCCGAACAGGCAGCGCACCGTCTCGGTGCGTCCGGCGCCGATCAGCCCGCCAATGCCGAGGATCTCGCCCCGGTGCAGGTCGAAGCTCACATTGGTGAACTCGCCGGGCCGGGAGAGGTCGCGCACTTCCATCACCACCTCGTCGGTGGCGGCGGAGGGGATGACGGCGCGCAGGTTCAGCTCCTCGACGTCGCGACCGGCCATGGCGCGGATCATCGCCTCCTTGCTGGTGGTCTGCGGGTCGAGATCGGCGATGTGGCGGCCGTCCCGCAGCACCGTGATACGGTCGGCCAGCGCGAGGATCTCATCGAGACGGTGCGAGATGTAAAGCACCAGCCCGCCCTCCTGGCGGAAGCGGCGGATGAAGGCGAACAGACGCTCGGCCTCGCGCTCGGTGAGCGCGGCGGTAGGCTCGTCGAAGATCAGCAGCCGGGCGCCGGTCGCGGTGGCGCGGGCGATCTGCACCAGTTGCTGCTGGGCGACGGTGATGGAGCCGGCGCGGGCCTGCGGATCGATGGTGGGGTCGAGCGCGGCGATATGGCGGCGCGCTTCCACCTCGGTGGCACGCCAGTTGATGAAGCCCCCCCGGGCTACCTGCCGGCCGAGCATGACGTTCTCGATCACCGTCAGGTCGGCGGCGAGGTTGATCTCCTGCGGCGCGATGGCGATCCCGGCGCGCTGGGCATCGCTAGGGGATGCGAAGTGCACGGGCTGGTCGTCGATGCGGATCTCGCCGGCTGTGGGCGTCAGCCGGCCGCAAATCACCGACATCAGCGAGGACTTGCCGGCGCCGTTTTCGCCGATCACCGCGACGACCTCGCCGGCCTTCACGCGCAGCGAGACGCCGCGCACGGCATAGACGTGGCCGAAGCTCTTCGACAGGTCGCGGACTTCGAAAGCGCTGTGCATGAAAGCGGTCTCGCGGGATCAGGGGGGCTGCTTCCGGGCAGGCGGGAAAGGTCCCGGCGGGACGGCGCCCGCCGGGAAAGTGCCTCAGGGGGAGCGGCTTACTTGCCGAGCGTTTCCTTGGTCATGAGGAAGCCGCCGGTGGCGTGATCCATCGGGATGGTGTGATTCTGCTTGGCCGAGACCAGGTAGCGCACGGCCCAGTAGCCGATTTCCCACTGCCGCTGGGCCGTGATGGCCGAGATCACTCCGTCCTCGATGAGCTGGTAGGTCTCTGGGATGTCGCCGGCGCCGACCACCAGCGTCTTGCCGACGCGCTTGGCGGCAATCACCGCGCGGGCGGCGCCGATCGGGGCGGAGGCGTTGGCGCCATAGATGCCGCCGAGGTCGGGCGTCGCCTGCAGGCCGCTCTCGGCCATCGACACGGCCTGTTCCAGATTGTCGTTGTCGGGCTGCTCGAAGGCGATCTTGATGCCGGGGTACTTCTTGGCCAGTTCGTCCTTGAAGCCCTTCACGCGGGCAACGTGGTTGGGCGCCGTGAGGCTGCCGACCAGGATGCCGACGCTGCCCTTGCCGCCGAGCTTCTCGCCGAGATAGTCCGCGGCGGTGCGGCCGTCCTCCTCGTCCTTGCGGTGGCCGACAAAGGGGAACGCCGCGTCGCAGAACGTGTCGAAGGTGATCAGGTTCACCTTGTTCTTCACCGCTTCCTTCAGAAGCTGGCTATTCGTCGCCGGGTCGAGGCAGGACACGGCGAGTCCATCGGGATTGCGGCCGATATCGGTCTCGATGCGGCGATTCTGCTGGTCGATGTCGGCCGTGGGCGGGGCGTCCCAGGTGTAGCTGACGTCGATGCCTTCCTTCTTGTACTCGGCAATGGCGAACTTCACGCCCTGCTCGACCACGTCGTACCAGGGGTGCACCACCTTCGGGATGAAGATGAGGTTCACCTTGCTGACAGGCTTGATCAGGGCGCCCTGATCGAAGCCAGCCGCCTGTGCGGAGCCGACGGTAAGGCACGGTGCCAGCGTCAACGCCAGAGCGGCGACCAGGGCTGTGCGGATAAGCGGTGTGCGAGCGTTCATCAATGTTTCCTTCATGGCGTCCTCCTTGAATGGCGCGGACTTCGTTGGTCCGCGCTCGGCTGTTGGTCTTGTCGTGACGTGCCGTTCCGGGCGCTTGGCCTCGGCCGGCACGAAGGCTTCGGGCATGCGCGCTCATTCGCGGCGCGGGATGCGCGCGGCGCGAGCGCTCGGACATGCGGGCGCGTTCGTCGCGCGGGGGGCGCGCGAGCGGCTTCAGACATCAGCCTATGCGACGGCTAGGGCGCGCGTGGCGCCAAGGACGTGCAGGGCGGCTTGATCAAGGGGATGGGCTGGCGGCGACGCCTGCGCCGGTCGACCTGCGGCGCGCGGGCGCGCCTTGAGCAGGTCGATCGGGATTTGCGGCGGTCAGGCCGGTCGGGTGTCCTTCATGCTGGCGTTTCTCCCATTCATTGGTGTTCCGCGAGTATTCTCGTCGGAGATTCCACCGCGCGCCTGCGCGGCAGTTGGTGCGCGCGGATGCGCGTCAATCGGTCGGTGCGCGTGCCTCGATCGTGACCTTGACGATGTCGCTGCGCACCCATGAGGTGTAGAAGTCGAAGGGTTTCTCGTCGCGGCCCCACGATACCGAGGTGACGAGGAGCAGAGGTGCCCCCACCGGCACTTGCAGATATTTGGCCAGTTCGGCGGTCGCGGCCTGCGCTTCGACACTGCGGCGCGCGCCGAACACACTGAAGCCGCCATCCCGCAGGGTGCGGTTGAGCGAGGCCTTCCCGGTCAGTACCTCACTGCCATCGAGGATTGGCGCCACATCCGGCACCAGATAATTGATCGACAGCAAGGCGATCTGCCCGTCGAGATAGCGCAGCCGCTTCAGCCTGTAGCCGGTGGCGCCGGCGGGCAGGCCGAGAGCCTCGGCGGCCGCCACGGGCAGGGCGGACAAGCCCGCCTTCACCACCTGCGTTTTTACATCGCGGCGGTGATGATCCACCTCCGCTTCAAAGAAGCCGTCGGCTACCTGTAGTGACCAGCCAGCCTCCAGAGGATCGACCACGAAGGCACCGCGACGCGGTACCATCTTGATGCGTCCCTTCTCCTGGAGGTTCCGCAACGTCTCGCGCACCGTCGAGCGCGCGAGATCGAAATGGCGGCACAGCTCGGTTTCAGCCGGAAGACGATCCCCCACAGCGTACTTTCCGGCATCGATATCCTCTTCCACCAGACGGACGAGCTGGAGGTAGTAGGGTTCCGGTGATTGGCGGTCGATGCTGCGCATGAAGGTCACAGGACTGGTTCGCGGTCTTGTACGTACAATAGGGCAGTTACCGACATTGGCAAGACGAATTTTGTCGCGGCCCGGCCGGTTTCGCCAACCGTGAGGGGTGAGCCTGCGCGCGGGCAAGAAGCCCTGCCGGCCGCGCCCTCCGGTGGCGACCGGCGCGTCCTGACGCCGGCCAGTGGCTGTCACAGGCTCATGAGAAAGGCCGGCAGCAATTCGCGTTCGCTGGTAATGTCGAGCTTGTCGTGATGCGCAGCTTCTGGTCCTTCACTTCGCCCAAGGAAGTATCCAGCAGCCGGGCGATCGAGGCGTTGTGGTGGCCATCGAAGGAGAGCTGCACGATCCGCGTCTGCCATTCGGTCAGCCCCTTCCGGTCTGCCGTGGCTGGGTCAAGGCCGCAGCCGCGTGAGCGGAGGCGCATAGCGCCAGCCTTGAGGTAGCGTCGGCTGACCGGCAACCTGGTTCTCGCGGAGGCCATTCTGGGAATGGTGAGTTTCTCAGGCCGAAGCAGCAAGGTGCGGGAGTGCCGTCCCGCAGCGTTGCACCTACGGTCATCGATCTCACAACCCCAGCCCTCTCTGCAGGCCAATCTCCCACTCGATCCCGCCGTCGCCGCGCCTGACCCCGGAAAGGTGGCGGCCGATCGCCGACAAGGCGCCGCGTGACACGTTCTATGGAGAGATGGGGCGTCTTCTTCTGAACTCCCACCGCCCGAAAGGCGCAGGGCACTGTCAGCTTGTCGCGAAACAGGTCGGCGATGTCGAGCACGAAGCTCTGGCCGGAATCCTCGTGAACGAAGCCGCGCTGGGGAATGGTCGCGGTCGCCGTCACCGCGATCGCCGCCGCTCCCTCGACCGCGCTGGCCGCATGGTTGAGGGCCTGGTTCGGAAAGTCGGCGGCAAGGGGATCGGCCCGGTCATAGCGCCGTCCCTTCCATTGGATGCCGAAACGCTCGGCGAGATTGGCGTACAGCGCCTTCACCCGTGCTCCCTCGATGCCACGGAGCACCGCTATGTCGCGATGAGGAAGCACCTCGCCGAGTCGCCAAGCATACATGCGGCGGGCCACATCCAGCCGGCCGCGATTGGCGTCGGCCCAGAGTTCAGCCTGCCGCCGGGCGAGGTGGGAGAAATCCGGCATCAGAGGCGGCGCCGTGTAGAGCCGCACACCGTCGAGCCCGGCCCCAGCAGGAGCAGCGAGATGGATTGGTGGGGAATGGTGTATTCGCCCCGTTCCACCGCACCGCCGCCGGCCGAGGCGAAGCGCAGGCAGCCTGCTTCGACCGTCAGTGCTCCTCGGTCGAGCAGCAGCAGCCCATGCCGGTCGGCATGGGGCAGGCGGGCGGTCTCCAGGCCGAGGCGTCCCAGCAGCATGGCTTGCTCCCCTCATGCCGTCTTTGGACGTTGCGGCGGGCGCAGCAGAAGCATGCCGTAACCATAGGCGCGGTGACGGCCGATGCCCGCGGCCAGCCGTCCGGCAAAAGCCTCGGGGTCGGTCACAACCAGCGTGCCATGCACCGTCGCGTCCGGCCCTTCGAGCCGCCGCCCCTTGCGCACAGCGACCTGCCGCCGAAAGCCGGCAAGGCGTGTCGTCTCTCTCTCAAGCCGTGCGGCGCCGACCAGGCGTTCGCCCAACCAGTCGAGATAAACCGCCTCGCGGCTCGGCAAATCCAGGCCTTCCGCCTTTGTCCGCAGGCTGCGCGCCAGGAAGGCGTCGACCTCAGCGCCCATGCGCAGCGAAACCGGCTCCCCCTGCTCGTTATGTCCGACAAGTTCGCTGTGAAGCCGCACCACCGGACGCAGTCGCACATCGAAGCCGAGCCGCTGGCCCTCCCGCCAGACAGAGACCGGACGAGGGATGGAGCGCAGGCGGTCAAGTCGGATGACGGCCTCCTGTCCAGGCGTCTGGCTGGCCAGCGCCGTTTGCCGCAGGGCGGAGGCATCCTGATCGGCATAGGCGTAGAGCGTTCCGGCCTGTCCGCCTTCGGCCACCAGCAGGCGGAAGGGCTGCAACGCGGCGGGACCAAAGGTTTCGCCCAGGAGGTGATGAAGCACCACCCCCTCGTCGACGCCGCCGCCCCCGAGATTGCGCGCCCCGGCCCAGAAATGCAGATCGCGCAACGCAATCGGCGCTTCGATCAAGTGCAGGCTCATGCGATCTCTCCCTCGCACACCGGATAGCTGCCGCCATGCAGCCCGGTCCGCCAGTTGCGCCGATCGGCAACATCGCGCCGCGTGCCGCCGCCGTCCTCCGCCGGCCATAGCGCGCGCCCGGCGAGACCGAGCGCGGCCAGGGCCGTGCGCGCATTCGCTCCCTCGACCCATCCGCCGACGAGGCGTGCACAGGGCAGGCACGGCTTGCGACCGAGGAAGAGCGGGCGGGCCGGCCGGTCAAGCGCCTGCGCGAGGGCGTCGAGACTGGGACCATCCGGGACATCAAGCAGGCGTAACACGACGCGGCACTCGTGATCCGCGAGATAGTCGCGGCGGCGGCGGTGCGGCGAATCATAGGTAGCACCCGCCCGTTCGTCCGGCCTCCCCCAGGTGGTCCAGCCGCGATCATTCGCCTCCAGCTTGGCGTTCTGGGTATCGGTCAGCAAATGCCCCGCCCGGGCAATGAGCGCGCCGAACACCAGCCGGTCCTGCAGGGCCTGATGCGCCGCCCCATCCGCGCGACGCCATCCCAGAGCATTGCCGAACAGTCCCGTAAGCGCGGAGGCGGAGGGGAAGTCGCGCGTCGGCCCGACGTGATCGATGGCCACGTCGCCGAAGGCCATGAGAGGGGCGGCAAGGCGCAGATGCAGCCAGCGCAGGGTCATGATGTGGCAGGCTCCGCAAGCGTGAGCGGCAGGGTGCCGGCAAAGCGCGCCAGATCGGCCAGCGAGCCCCGTTCCGCACCGGGCATGTCGGTGTTCACCAGCGAGAGAAAGTGCCGCGTCTCGCCGGTGGCATAGGTCTCATCGAGCCTGGCGAGATGGCCGACCAGCCGTCCGATCGCCACCCCGGCATTCGCCGCGCAGGGGTCGCGGAACGCCTCGGCCAGCGAGCGGGGCTGGCGGTCGCCGGCCTCGACCAGCAGGAAGGAGGCGCGCGAATAGGGCGCCGTCGAGCCGATCTTGGCGCCGGGCGATACCTCGGCGATCCGATAGAGCAGATTGTGCAGCACCGCGCCGGCAAGCGCCGCATCCCCAGCCAGATTGGAGAGAAGGCCGGGGATGTCGACTACGACATAGCCATAGAACAGGCCCGAGGTGAGCTCGGTTTCCTGAATGGTGTCGGCGCCGGTATCCTCCTCGCGGGCGAGATCGTCGGCGGCGATGAAATAGTCGCTTTCCGCCTCCTCGGCGTGGACGGTGAAGGCGTGCGCCACATGCACCGGCGCATCGATATTGGCGCGTGGGTCGGACGTGACCATGCGGCCGAACAGGGCGGCGGTGAGGCCACCGGGCAGCTTCGCTCCCTCCCCAAGGGCCTTGAGATTGGCCTTGTCGGTCTTACGCCATTCCTTGGCGAGTTCCTCCGCCGCCCTCGCATCTCCCGCCGCGCTCGTCGCCAGCCGCCTTGCCTCGGCGGTGAGAAAGGCGATCTCGGCCTCGCCCAACAGCAGGGTCTGGCGGGACTTCTTGTCCACGCCGTTCTTGCCGTAGACGGCCACCAGCAGCGCCTCGCGGATCGGCTTGAGCACGGCCTCATCGATCCCGCCCGTCCAGCCATCCAGCACCTTGCGGTCAATGACCTCGCGCGCCCAGCGCCAGGTGGTCCCGCGCCATCGCGGCCTGCACCGCGGTCATATAGGCGTCGGAGGCGTGCACCTCGTCGATCACGAGCAATGCCCGGCTCAACGTGGCGCCGCGAAGATGGGCGTATTTCACCTGAAGCCCGCCGAGCGCCGCTGATCGACCGTACCGACAGCCACGCGCGCGGCGAGGAAGCGGGCGGAGTGCTCGGCCGCCCAACGCGTCGGCCTCTCCTGCGCATCGTCCCAGAGCATGGTGAAATCCGGCAGGCGCATGCCCGCCGCCTCGCCGGCTCTCACCTGCCCGGGAATGGCCAGCACGGCCTCGGGTGGATCGGCGAACATGCGCTGCAGCGCTTCGTTGACCCGGCGCTGGAGCTGTCGCGCCGCCGCACGAGTAGGCACGGCAAAGTAGAGCGCCTCGATTTCGCCGGCGGCCAGCAGCGTGGCAAAGCGCCAAAGCGCCGCCTCCGTCTTGCCTGCCCCCGTTTCGGCTTCCAGCAGAACCAGACGCTCACCGGGCGGAACGGTCCCTATCGCTGCTTGCGCCGTCCTCGGCGCCACATGGTCGGAAATCAGCGCCCAACCCGGTTCGCCGCGCAAGGCGAGGCCGTGCGGCGACAGGCCGATCTCCCGTACGCGCCGCTCCGCCTGCGCCTGTGCCGTGCGCCAATAATCCGGCCGAAACGCCGCCTCGAACGGGAAGGCGCGCCGGTCCGAGCCTATCCAGTCGGCCAGCGTGAGCAGACCGCAGAAAAAATGCACGAAACGCGGCGATGCCGGCGGCGGACGAACGGTCGGGAGATCGGGAAACCAGGCGAGTAGCGCCTCGCCCATATGCTGTTCCTCGGCCTTCCAGTCATAGGCGACATGGCGAAGCGTGTAGAAAGGGCTGGCAAGGCCCGATTCGGGCTCTACGACGGGTCGGCCATGGTGCGCGAACAACGCCAGCAGCCATGTGCGGATAGCGGGCCAACGCGCCACATGCCCCGCCGTCCCCGCGAGGGACTTGGCGTCGAGCGTGCGGGTCCAGAGCCAGCCGCATTCCAGATGACCGCGCAGCGGCACCCCGTGTGGCTCTGACCAGCCCTTAGCCTGAAAGCCGGGCGCAAGTTTGCCGATGTCATGCAGAAAGACAAGGACGGCTAACGCACGTAATTCAGAATCCTCTAAAGGGCGCCGCAGCGCCGCATCGGCCCTGCGTCGAAAGATGGGCTGGCCCAGTAGAGACAAGAAGACAGCTGCGACGTCAGCTGAATGATGAATGAGATGATGAAAGCTCTGTCGGTCGGATGAACACTTCCCCCATGAGGGAGCTCCGCCGCCCATGTCCGGTGCCTCTGGGATCACGTTGACTTATGACTATGTCGACAACGGAAGTAATGCCCACACATCATACCACCCTGCAACCATGACATGTACGCCATGCCATGGTTACTACAGATTCGCCACTTTTCGGTATTATAGTGCCAAAAGGATCATCGACAGGCGCTACGGCTGAAACCAGCCTGTATGGCCGGAGTATGGATGGGGCGCCGCCTCCGCATCGCCAACGGATAGAGACCAGCATGGGCGCAACGGCCGAGTGGCGAAAGTTCGCCCTTTCTCGGGCGAACGAACGCGACCCTGGAAGCCGTCAAGCCGCCGTGATGTCGGTTTGGCTGGGCTGCTCATTGGCATTCGGTCCGCCTGCCAACATGCTCATGATAGGTTGACCGGGCGATCGGCAAGACCTTGCAGATCGGCTCGACCCCCTAGGCACCGCGGTGATCGTCGATGAAGGCGATCATGACCGGTGTCGGCGGTCGAACTCCGCTTGGGCAAAATACGCCGATGCCTTGGGTAGGATCGCATTCGCCTACCGAAGCTCCCGGCTCTCGCGATCCAGAGCCTTGAGCTTGGCCGCCATATCCACCGTCAGACCGGGCTTGCGGCCGCTGTCGACCTCGGCCCTCTCGACCCACTCGTTCAGCATCTGCGCCGTGCAGCCGATCTTGCTCGCTATCGACATGATCGCTACCCAGCGCGACGGATGCTCGGCCTCGTGATCCAGCGCCGATCGGACCGTAGCAGAGGAAACGTCGGGTGGACGAAAACTGTTCCCCTTGTTCCCCCGGTTCCCCCGAGAATGGGGTGACATCCGCACGCTCTTCACCCGATGATGAGGCCCGATTGGCATCCGCCTCATCGTCACCATGCTCGCAATACATCGCCCACGCTTCCATGAGCGTGCGCCGCTTCTCGAGCGCATCGCCGCGGCGATAGGCACGCTCGACTTCATCACCCACCGTATGCGCCAGCGCGGCTTCGGCGACCTCGCGCTGGAACGTTGTCTCCTCACCGACCCAATCACGGAATGCCGAACGGAAGCCGTGCACCGTGTACGCGCAGTCCAGCCGGCGCCGTTGCATGTCGAAGGCCATGACCGACGAGGGCTTCGCCTTCCGGGCACCGGGAAAGACGAACATGTCGCTGTCCGGAACGTCGCAGCCCGGGGGCTTCATGCCAGTCAGGAGCTCGATCGTGCGCGCCGGGAGCGGCACCCGATGCTCGCACCCCGCCTTCATGCGATGCGCTGGCACGGTCCAGACTGAACCGCCCCGGCTTCACCGGAGGCCATTTGGTTCAAGTCACGCCGCCATGGCTGGCTCACCGAGCATGACGTAGTAGCGTTCCTCGGCTTCGGCCGGCGAGATGTTGCCGATAGGCTCCAGCAGCCGTCGATTGTTGAACCAGTCGACCCAGATCAGCGTGGCGAACTCGACAGCCTCGAAGGATTTCCAAGGACCTCGGCGATGGATCACCTCGGCTTTGTAGAGGCCGTTGATCGTCTCGGCCAGGGCGTTGTCATAGCTGTCACCGACGCTACCGACAGAGGGCTCGATGCCCGCCTGAGCCAAGCGTTCGGTGTAGCGGATGCTCACATATTGCGAGCCGCAGTCGCTATGATGCACCAGGCCGCGATGGGCGGGCCGTCGCTGGTGGAAGGGCCTGCTCCAGCGCATCCAGCACGAAGCCGGCATGAGCGGTCCGGCTCACCCGCCAGCCGACGATGCGGCGGGCATAGGCGTCGATCACATCAGCGCAAATGCGGAGCATTTGTCGCGAGGCGAGGTAGACGAAGCCCGCCCAGGTGCTGACATAGGTGAAGTCGGACAGCCAGAGCCTGTTCGGCGCCGGCGCATGGAACACCCGGTTCGCATGGTCCAGTGGGCACGGCGCCCCCTTGTCCGAGATGGTCGTGCGGACCGGCTTGCCGCGGATCACACCGGCCAAGCCCATGCCCTGCATCAGCCGTTCGACGGTGCAGCGCGCCACGTCGAACCCCTCGCGCATCATCTGTCGCCAGACCTTGCGCGCTCCATAGACCTCGAAGTTCTCGGCGAACACGCGCTCGATCTCGGGCCGCAAGGCCGCGTCCCGTAGCGCCTGTGCCGAGCACTTCGACGGATCAAGCCGCCGGGCGACATGCGCATGATAGGTCGATGGGGCGATCGGCAGGACCTTGCAGATCGGCTCGACCCCATACGCACCGCGATGATCATCGATGAACGCGATCATGTCTTCGACCGGCGGTCGAGTTCCTCTCACCCGACAGGCGAATGCCTGCATTCGCCGATGGGGGCCATGCGAAATATGCAGATGCCTTGCGCAGGATCTCGTTCGCCTGCCGCAACTCGCGGTTCTCGCGCTCAAGGGCCTTCAGCTTCGCCGACACATCCGTCGTCATGCCGGCCCGCTTATCGGCATCAATCTCAGCCTTCTTCAGCCACTCGTTCAGCAAGTGTGCCGAGCAGCCGATCTTGGTCGCAATCGACACGATCGCCTGCCAGCGCGAAGGGTGTTCAGCCTCGTGGTCCAGCACCATCCGTACCGCGCGAGCGCGCACCTCAGGCGAGAACTTGTTCGTCGTCTTGCTCGTCATAGCCCCATCCTCTCAGGAGATGGGGCCTCCGGCAAAGCCGGGGCGGTTCAGTTCAGCCCCCAGGACGACGCTTACCCTCAATATCGGGCGAGAATCGATGGTGAATCCTCGTGAGGTACCATACAGTTAAGGCGTATTCCCCAAGCCGATGGCCTAGCGGCGCTCCTGCCCGGCATAGCCGAGAATGCTGCGGACTTCCGGTAACATGAAGTACGCGCCTGCCATCAGTTGAAGCACAGCGTTCAACGTTTTCGGATCGTCGACCTCGATCTCTCGGACGATGTCCTCGGCGTGACTGCCACGCGCCTGTTTGGCGAGCGACCGTGCCGTGGCCAGCAGATCTGGCCTTGCGCCAAGTGCCCGGTCTATGGGGGGGCCGCACAATTCGACGTCGGACGCCGAAGGCATGTGCGCAAAGCGTGGGATCAGCACGTCGGCGATCGCTGACAGCGCCTGTCGCTCATCGGGTGTCAACGTTTGCGGTGCGGCGTTCATTGAGATTGTCCGCGCGTCGCGATCAGGCGCTCGGCGGCGCGCAGGGCGAGCGCCGCGATCGTCGCTGCCGGGTTGGCGCAGGAGCCGGTGACGAGGGTGCTGCCATCCACGATGTGCAGCCCCGGAACGTCGTGCGAGGCGCCGAAGCGGTCAACCACCGACGTCGCCGGGTCGTCCCCCATCCGGCAGGTTCCAAGCGGGTGCCATCCATAGTCGGGTAGCAGCGGGACGGTGAGAGTGCGCGTAGCACCCGCAGCTTGCAGCGACTCCTCGGCGCGGGCGAGGTTGAAGGCCAGCATCGCCTTCGAATTCTCCGACAGCCTGTAATGAAGGATGGGGATCGGATTGCCGTCGCTATCAAGCCTTGCGGAATCGATCTCCACCCGGTTCGTTTCTTCCGGCAGATCTTCGCAGATGATGCCCCAGACACCGCTTCGGCCGAGCCAGGCGTCGACATGCCGGTGCAGCGCTTCGCCCCAGAGCGGTTCGTTCGGCCACGGAAACAGCGCAGCGCCCAGCGGCCCGCCAGAGGGGCCCAGATTCCACTTCGCTCCCCGGACGAACCCGGCATCAGCGCGGGTGTTAGCGAACTCGAGCGAATAGACCGTCTGGCCCCAGTGGCCTTGCGAGCTTTCCAGGGGCTCGTCGAAAAGCCCTACAGCCCGGCTGAACGGGTGCAGCATCAGCCGTTTGCCAACCAGCCCGGAACTGTTGGCAAGACCGTTCGGGAACAGGGCAGAGCGGGAGGCCAGCAGAAGCCGGGCGGTTCCGATGGCGTTGCCAGCGAGTATGACCGTACGGGCGCGTGCCTTGCGCTCGACACCGTCCGCGCCCTTGAACACGACGCCGTCCGCGCGCCCATGCGCGTCGAGAGTCACACGGGAGACGCGTGCGCCGGTCATCAGCCTTGCGCCACGCGCCTCGGCGATGGGCCAGTGGGTGATGTCGACGCTGGTCTTGGCTCCGACCGGGCAGCCTTGCCCGCAGACGCCGAGCTGAACGCAAGGCTGACGGCCCAGATACTGGCGGCTGGTAATTGCGTTAGAGCCGGGCCAGCAGTGCCAGCCAAGCTTCACATGTCCTTCCATGATCTTGCGGCCGATGGGAGACAGCGGCAGCGCTTCCATCGGGTAGTCGGGCTGGGGTGGCATCGCCGGATCGCCATTGCGGCCAGACACGCCGAAATCGACGTCGATCCGGTCGTAGAAGGGCGCAAGCTCCTCGTAGGAAAGCGGCCAGTCGTCGCCGACACCGTCGGTCGAATAGGTGCGAAAGTCGGATGGCATGAAGCGCATCCATTGCGCGCCGTAGAGCACGGTGCCACCGCCAACGCCATTATACATCATCGGCTTGATGTCCGAGCGGCTATCGTCGATGAGATAGTCGCCGGGGCCGCGGCGAATATTCGGGCTGGCGCTCCACGGGCCGAAAGAGGTCAACTCCCAGTCGTCGTGCTCGCCGCGATAAGATGCGGGATCGGGACGTGGCCCCTGTTCCAGACACAACACGTCCACGCCGGCTTCCGCCAGCCGCCGGGCGACCACGCCGCCCGAGAGTCCGGCGCCGACGATCAGCACCTCCGCGGTAAGCGCGTCGCGGTCGAGCGGATCGGTATTCACGCCACTTCCTCGTCGGCGACTTCATTGCCAATCACGCTCAGGAACCGGCGCGTGCGCTCCTTGCTGGGCTTGTCGAGTATGTCGGCGGGCGCCCCTTCCTCGACGATGCTGCCCTCGTCGAAGAACACCACACGGTCGGCCACCTCACGGGCGAAGCGGATCTCGTGGGTGACGATGATCATCGTCATGCCGGCTTCGGCGAGTGCGCGCATCACGTTCAGCACCTCGCCGACCAACTCGGGATCGAGCGCGGATGTCGGCTCGTCGAACAGCATGAGGCGTGGCTTGACCGCGAGGGCGCGGGCAATGGCGACACGCTGCTGCTGGCCGCCGGACAGATGCTGCGGCAGATGGTCGGCGTGGCTGGACAGTCCTACTGCGGCCAGCAGCCGGCGCGCCAGCGCCTCCGCCTCCGCTCGCGGCACGCCGTGGACCCGCACTGGCGCTTCCATGATGTTTTCGAGCGCGGTCAGATTGGCGAACAGGTTGAACGACTGGAACACCATGCTGACGCCGACCTCCGCGCGTGCCTTGGCGCGGCCGGAGGTTGGCCTGAGCCGACCGTTCTCCTTCACATAGCCGACATATCGGCCGCCGACGCGAATCTCGCCCTGGTCGATGGATTCGAGATGATTGACCAGGCGCAGCAGCGTGGACTTGCCCGATCCGCTCGGGCCGATAACCGCGACGACCTCGCCGGGCTTCACGTTGAAGCTGATGCCCTTGAGCACATCACGCTCGCCATAGGCCTTCCAGACATTGGCGCATTGCAGGAACGGTTCGTCCGATGCCGCGGGGGCTGCCGCCGGAATGAGCTCGCGCACCGCCTCGACACGCGAGGCCTTCGTGGCGCGGACCGGCGTGGCGGCAGGGGCGGGCGCGGTCGTCCTGCGCCCCCGGCCCAGCCATCCGCGCGATCCTGTCTGCTGGCGCCGTTCTGGGTCGAGCGAGCGCTCGATCAGCATCTGGGCGATCGAGATGATGCTGGTGAGCAGCAGATAGATGAGGCCGGCGCCGGCGAAAACGGTGAAGAACTTGAAATTCTCGCCGACGATCTGCTGGGCGCGGAAGGTGAGTTCGTTGACGAAGATGACGGAGGCCACCGACGTCATCTTCAGCATGCCGATCGTGTCGTTGGCGAGCGCGGGAAGGATGGCGCGCATGGCCTGCGGCAGCACGATGCGGCGCAAGGTCAGCATGGGGCCCATGCCGAGCGAGGATGCCGCCACCGCCTGCTGCGGGTTCACCGACAGGATGCCGCCGCGAATGATCTCCGCCGAGAAGGCGGCCTGATTGAGCGAGAAGCCGATGACGGCTGTGGTGAAGCTGTCGAATTTGAGCCCGATCAGCGGTAATGCATCGAAGATGAACACCAGTTGCAGGAGCAGCGGCGTTCCGCGCATGACCCAGATATAGACCCAGGCGATACCGCTGATCAGGCGGTATTCGCTTATGCGCATCAGGGCGAGAACGAGACCGAAGGCAAGCCCGATCACCATCGACACGACGGTGATCTGGAGGGCGAGAACAGCGCCGGCCCAAAGGAAATCGGATGTGAAATAGCTGAGGACTTCGGTCGCCCACTCCATCGGATTACTCCCAGGAGAAACATGAAGGCGCGCCGCGAACCAGCGGCCTCGGGGAGGCCGCCGGGCGATCGCGCGTATAGATCAGCTCTGGCCGATCAGTTGGTCTTGAGTTCGGCCGGAAGTTCAAGTGCCGGATCGACGCCGTACTTCTTGAACACTTCCTGCTGGCCGCCGGAGGCCTGCACAGCCTTCAGTCCGTCAAGCAGCGCCTGCGCGAGCGCGGCGTTTCCCTTCTTCACCGCGGTGCCGATCTGGAAACCGCTGATGATGCCGTAGGCGCGCTCATAGACCGTCGGGTTGTCGGCGATAGTGCGGTCGACGAGCGCGAGGTCTGTCAACATGATGTCGGCCCGGTTGTTGGCGACGAGGCGGAAGCCCGCTGCGTGATCGGGATAGGTCATCACCGTCACGGTTTCCTTGCCACCGGCGACGCATTTGCCGCCGAGTTCCTTCATCTGCGCCTCTTCGACCGTGCCGAGGCCAACGGCGACGGTCTTGCCGCACAGATCGTCGTTCGACTTGATATTCTTCGGGTTGCCCTTCTGCGTGATCGCGCCAGTGCCGGCCTTCATGTAGACGACGAAATCGGCCTGCTGCACCCGCTTGGCGTTGTAATAGATGTAGAACATCAGATCCATCTGCCCGGCCACGACCGAGGGGAAGATGCCCGACCAGGCGGCCGGCCGGATCTCGTATTTCACGCCGATGCAGTCGAAGACCTTCTTGGCGAGATCGATGTCGGAACCGACGAGAGTGTTGGTCTTCGGATCGAGGAAGGCATAGGGCGGGGTCTGGCCGTCGGCACCCATCAGCAGGGTCTTGCCGGCAAGTTCCGGATATTTCTGGGCGACCTTTTCAGGCTCGCATTTCGGCGCGTCGGCAAGAACCGGGCCGCCGATCAGTAGTACGGATGCAGCAACGGCAAAGCGTAGCATAGACGAACGCATGGCTGTTCTCCATAGATATAATATACTGGAAGTTGTATTTATTTGAGCGTTATCTCGCTGCGACGCCGGTCTCCGCCGGCCTGCAAAGGCGATCGTTGCGCCTATTTCTCCGCCCGGCCGGGCCGAGCCGAGGGATGCATGAACCGCTCGACGGGCGCGGACGCCCCGCGCGGATTGTAGGATACCGACAATATGTGAGCGTCATTCTTGCTCACGCAGACGTAGACATGCTTCATCCCGCTGTCGAAATAGGTGCTTTCGCCCGGCCCGACGCGGAAAGGGGCGTACTGATCGGTATGGATTTCGATCTCACCGCTGATGACGTAGACGAACTCCTCGCCCTCATGCTGACCCCAGTCCGCAAACTCATCCGGAGAGCGCGCGGTGACCCACATCTCAAGCGGGATCATGTTCTTGCGGGAGATCTCGGTCGAATGAGCCAGATAGGTATATTGCTCGGTCGAGAACGGCACGCCCTGACCGTGGGCGGTCTGGGTCTTGCGACCGCTGACTGTCGGCTTCAAGCCCGGGGTAACGAACTGCTCGATGGCGATGCCCAGGCCCTCGCAGAGCCGGATCACCACGTCGAAGGACGGCGACACCTCGCCCCGCTCGATCTTCGACAGGTTGGACACCGAGACCCCGGTGCGCTGCGCCACCTCGGCGAGCGTCAGCTCGGCATCCTGCCGCACCAGCTTCAGTCGTTCGCTTACCGCGTTCGAGCCGACGGAAGTCCTCTGCACCTGCGGCTTTGTCATCGATCTGCCCGCGTTCCTTCACCGGTCACGCCATCCATATCGAGAAGATAATTTCACCAGGAAGAAAAAATCAACTTGATTCTCGCATCGGAAATAATTTTCATATCAGGGAATAGTCGCCGTCAAACTAGGCAGGAGAGTGCCCCCGTGAAGATCAAGGCCGTAGAAGCCGTCCCGTTCGCATTGCCCATCCGGCGGCGCTTTCGTTGGAACGGCTTGGATCAGGAGCTCGGAGAATTCGTGCTCGTCCGCGTTGTTTCCGATACGGGAATCGTCGGCTATGGCGAGGCCACTCCGCTCGCCACTTGGGGCGGTGAATATGGCCGGCATGGCGGCGAGACGCTGGTGACGGTGAGCCACATGGTGGGCTCGGTGATCGGCCCTCAACTGATCGGCCGCGATCCCACCGAGATCGGGGCGATCATCCCGCTCATGGATGAACTCGCGATTGGTCACACCTACGCCAAATGCGCGATCGAGATGGCGTTGCACGATCTCTGGGGCAAGGCAGTCGGCCTGCCGGTGCATCGGCTGCTTGGTGGCGCCGTCCGCCCCGGCGTCGTCGTGGCGCACATGGTCGGGTTGATGGAGATTGGGGAAGCGATCGCCGAGGCCGAAGCTGCCAGCGCCGATGGCATCAGGGCTCTGCAGATCAAGGGTGGACAGGATGCCGAGCGGGACATCGAACTAATGCACGAGCTGCGTCGCCGGCTGCCCGGCATGCGCCTGCGGCTCGATGCCAATCAGGGCTACCGGCCGCTCAAGGTGGCCTTCGATGTGTCGCGGCGGCTTGAGGGCGCGGGAATCGACTACATCGAGCAGCCCGTCGCCGGCCTGTCCGATACCGCTCGCGTGACGGCGGAGAGCCGCGTCAAGATCATCGCCGACGAGAGCTGCTGGTCGCCGCGTGACGCGCTCGACCTCGTCGCCGCGCGGGGCGCTGATGCGATCTCCATCTATCTCGCCAAGGCCGGCGGCCTGCGCCGCGCGGGCGAGGTCGCCGCCATCGCGGAGGCGGCCAGCCTTCCGTGCGACGTCAACGGCTCCATCGAATCCGCCATCGGCAATGCCGCCAACCTGGCCTTTGCGCTGTCCGCACGCGCGGTATGCCTTCCCGCCGTCATCCCCATCTCGGCGCCGGCCGGCACCCACCCGTGCAAGATCGGCGGGCACTATTTCGAGGACGATGTCATATCCACGCCCTTCCCCTTTGCCGACGGCATGCTGCTGCCGCTGGAGGCCCCCGGCCTTGGCATCGAGGTGGACGAGGCCAAGGTCCGGAAGTACGCGCTGTGAGCACGCCGATCGCATTGAGCGCCACGGGCAGTTTCCGGCTCGCCGTCGATATCGGCGGCACCTTCACCGATGTGGTGCTGCTGGCGCCGGACGGCCGCCTCTCCACGACCAAGGTCCCCTCGACGCCGGACGACTATGCGAGAGGTGTCATCGAGGGGTGCCGGCAGATTCTCATGCGCGAGAATGTGGCCGCTTCGGACGTTTCCGAGATGCTGCACGCCTCCACGGTCGCCACCAACGCCATATTGGAGGGCAAGGGCGCGCGTACCGCGCTCGTCACGACGGAGGGTTTTCGCGACGTGCTGGAGCTGCGGCGCATCCGCGTGCCACGGCTTTACGAGCCGCTCTACCGCAAGCCACCACCCCTCGTGCCGCGCCGCCATCGCTTCGAGGTGGCGGAGCGCGTCGGCCCACGCGGCGAGGTGCTGCGTGCGCTGGACGAGGCTGCCTTGCCTGGCATCGCCGGTCAGATCGAGGCGGCCGGGATCGAGGCGGTCGCCGTCTGCTTCCTGCATTCCTACGCCAACCCGGACCATGAGCGCCGCGCCGGCGAACTGTTGCGCGCGCTGCTGCCGGATTGCTTCGTGACGCTCTCGGTCGACGTGCTGCCGGAGATCCGCGAGTACGAGCGCACCAGCACCACCGTCATCAACGCCTATGTCGCGCCGCCGGTCAGCCGCTATCTGACCTCGCTGCGCGCCGGGCTGGACAAGGAGGGCATCACGGCGCCTCTGTTCATGATGCAGTCCTCCGGCGGCATTCTCGATCTCGAAACCGTGCTGCAGCGGCCGGCGCTGGTTGTGGAAAGTGGTCCGGCGGCGGGCGTGATCGGCGCGGGCTATGTCGGGCGCCGCGCCGGTTTCGAGAACGTCATTGCTCTGGACGTTGGTGGCACCACTGCCAAAGCGTCGGTGGTCGAGCGCGGGCGCTACCTCACCACGGACGAGTATGAAGTGGGCGGCGGCATTTCACTGTCGAGCCGCCTCGTGAAGGGTGGCGGCTATGCACTGCGGCTTCCGGTCATCGACGTGTCGGAGGTCGGCACGGGTGGCGGCAGCATCGTTCGCCTCAATACCGCCGGCAATATCAGTGTCGGCCCGCAGAGTGCCGGCGCGATGCCGGGGCCGGTTGCTTATGGCCGGGGCGGCGTCGAGCCGACGGTCACCGATGCCAATGTGGCGCTAGGCTATCTCAACCCGGTGGCGATCGCCGACGGCACGGTGGCGATCGACCTGGCCGCCGCGCGTGCCTCGATCGAGCGCAAGGTGGCCACGCCGCTTGGCCGCTCGGTCGAGGAAGCATCCTATGGCGTCCTTGCCATCGCCAATGCGCTCATGGCTCGTTCGGTCCGTTCGGTCACCACCTCGCGTGGCCGCGACCCGCGCGACTTCGCTTTGCTGGCCTTCGGCGGCGGCGGCGGTCTGCATGCGGTCGGTCTTGCCGCGTCTCTCGGCATGCGCCGGGTGATCATTCCCCCCGCCGCCGGCGTGTTCAGCGCCTTTGGTCTTCTCTATTCGGAGATCGAGTTCGCGCAGTCCCAAGGCTTGCTGACACAGCTTGATGGCGCCGATCCGGTGAAGCTGGACGACGCCTTCTCCGCTCTGGAAGCCAGCGTCCTGCACCATCTCGGACGGCCGGCCGACACGGTCCGGCTGCGCCGGCGGCTCGACCTGCGCTATGCCGGCCAGGCGTTCGAACTCGCCGTCGACATGCCGGACGGCGCCTTCGATGCCGCCATGCGTGACGCACTTGCCGCCGCGTTCGACGAGGAGCACGCCCGCACCTACGGCCATAGCCTGCCGCGGGCCCATCCGCGCGAGATCGTGACCCTGCGCGTGATCGGAACGGTCATCACAGAGCGGCCGGAGAGTCATCTTCCGGCGCGTCCGCGACAAGGCGAGGTGTCGACCCGCCCGGCTTATTTCGGCGAAGAGGGTTGGCTCGAGGCGCGCATCGTCGAGCGCCATGATCTTGCAGCGCCACTGAACGGCCCGCTCATTGTCGAGGAGCCGGACGCGACCATCATCGTTCCGCCCGGTTGGACCGCCAGCCTCGACGGCCGGCTCAATATACTGATCGACCAGACCGTGGAGGTGCCGGCATGAGTGACGCGACCGCGAAAACAGGGAGCGCGACCACCGATCCGCTGCTGCTGGAAGTCATCCGCAACGGCCTCGACACCGTCGCCGACGAGATGGCGCTGATCCTGATGCGGACCGCCTACTCGGCCATCATCCGCGATTCCATGGATTATTCGACGGCGGTCTGCGACGCCGAGGGCGAGATCGTCGGTCAAGGCCTGACCACGCCGATGCATCTGGGCAGCTTCCACGATGCGATGCACCACCTGATTCGCGAATATGACGGCGACATCCGCGACGGCGATATCTTCATCGGCAACGACCCCTATCTCGCCAGCGGTCAGCACCTGCCGGACATCTACATCATCAAGCCATTCTTCCATAAGGCGCGGCTGGAGGGCTGGGCGACCACTATTGCCCATCATGTCGATGTCGGCGGGCTGGTGCCTGGCTCCAATTCCATCGGCGCGACCGAGATCTATCAGGAGGGGCTGCGCCTGCCCTTCCTCAAGCTGCGCGAGGATGGTGTCGACGATCCCAAGATCTGGCGCATCGTCGCGGCCAATGTGCGCGTGCCGCATCTCGTCCTTGGCGATCTGCGTGCGCAGGTCGCCGCGGCGGAGGCCGGCGTCCGGGGCCTCGACGAGCTGTACACGCGCTTCGGCGCCGACATCACGCGGCAGGCGCTCGCGGATCTGCACGACCTCGCCGAACGGATGGCACGCCACCACATCGCGGCGATTCCCGACGGCGTCTATCGGTTCACCGATCACATTGACGGCCTTGGCGACAATCCCGTGCCGATCATTCTCAATGTGGCCCTGACGGTCAGCGGCGACACCATCGTCGCCGATTGGGAAGGCACGGCGGCACAGGTGAAGGGCGGCATCAATGCCCCGCTGTCGTTTACCAAGTCGAACGTCTATGCCGCGTTGCGCTCGGTGATGCCGCAGGAAATGCCGAACTGCCACGGCTACACGAGGCCGATCACCGTGCGCGCGCCGGAGGGGACGCTGGTCAACTGCACGCTGCCGGCGCCCTGTGGCGCGCGCGGCATCACGGGTTACCGGATCATCGACTGCATTTTTGGTGCTCTCGCACCGGCACTGCCTGACAGGGTGACGGCGGACGGAGCCGGAGGCTCGACCCTGCCGACCTTCGCCGGGCAGCATGAAGGAAGTCCGTTCGTGTTCTCCGAGTGCATCATGGGCACCTGGGGCGCCAGCCGCGACGAGGACGGGCAGGACGGCGTGCCGCATATGGGTTCCAATCAGTCCAACGTCCCCGTCGAGATGATCGAGGCCGGCTATCCGCTCCGCATCGAATATTATGGGCTTGTGCCCGATACCGGCGGCATTGGCCGGCGGCGCGGTGGCCTTGCGCTGCGCCGCGACTATCGTGTGCTCACCGACGACTGCTTTCTCGGCGTGCGCTCGGACAAGCGGGCCTTTCGGCCGCACGGGCTGTTCGGCGGCGGCGAGGGAACGCCCTCGATGAACCTCGTCACCGATGGCAACGCATCCACGGTGCTGCCCGTCCTGCCGACCGCGCCGCTGACGCTCCGCAAGGGCGCGCTGTTCAGCCATGTCATGGCGGGTGGCGGCGGATTTGGCGATCCGCTGGAGCGCGAACCGGAACGCGTGCGCGACGACGTGCTGGATGGACGCCTCTCACGTGAAGCGGCGCTGCGCGACTATGCCGTGGTGCTCACCCCCGCGCACGCCATCGACTGGGACGCGACCCGCGCGGCCAGGGCGGAACGGGAGTGCGTGTCATAGCCACCATCCTCATAGCGGGCGGTGCGACCGGCATCGGGCGTGCCAGCCTGCAGGCCTTCCGCGCCCAGGGCGACAATGTGTTTCTGGTTGATATCAACCGGGAGGAAGCCGAGGCGGCGTGTGTTGAAACAGGGGCTGGAGCAGCAGAAGTGCTGATCGGCGATCTTACCGATCCAGCCCTGCCCAAGGCGGCGATTGAAGCCGCCCTGGAAGCCTTCGGCAGCCTCGACACGGTGTTCGTGAATGCCGGGCTGCTGCGCGCGGCCGCGCTCACGGATTGGACGCTCGCCGACTGGCAGGCCAGCCTGGCGGTGAACCTTACCGCGCCGTTCCTGTTCGCGCAGGCGGCGGCGCCGGCGCTGAGGGGCTCGCCCAATCCGAGCCTTCTCTTCACGTCGTCGACCGGTGCGCTGCGCGGGCACGCCGGCATGCCCGCCTATCATGCGACCAAGGCCGGGCTCGTCGGGCTGTGCCGCAGCCTCGCCGACGAGCTGTCGCCCCAGGGTATCCGGGTCAACTGCCTGCTGCCGGGCTGGGTAGACACGCCGTTCAACGGTCCGTTCTGGTCGCACCAACCCGACAAGCAACTGGCCGAGCGCGACCTTGTCGCGGGAATTCCGCTCCGCCGGCAGGGAACGGCGGAAGAGCTCGCCGCCACCGTGCTGTTCCTTGCTTCGCCCGCCGCCGCCTACATCACCGGCGCCTCGCTGGTGGTGGATGGTGGCTATACCGCAGTCTAAGCCGTCGAGAGTTTCCATGCACGTCGCCGACCCGTTCTCCTCGCAGCAGCGCCCGGTCCTGTTCGGCAATCGCGGGGCCGTCGCCGCGGCGCATCCACTGGCGGTCACGGCCGCCACCGAGATGCTGACGGCCGACGGCTCGGCCGTGGATGCAGCGATTGCGGCGCAGGCCGTGCTGTGTGCGCTGTCGCCTGACAATTGCGGCCTCGGCGGTGATCAGCTCTGCCTGGTGCGCACTGGTGATGGCGTGGTGACGGCAGTCAACGGCACGGGTGCCGCTCCCGCCGCGATGAGCCGGGCCGATACCGACGGGGGAAACAGCGTCACGGTTCCCGGCATCGTCGATGCCTGGGTCGAGATGAGCCGTCGCTGGGGACGACTGCCGCTCGGGCGTGTCCTCGCGCCTGCCATCCGCCTCGCTGAGGACGGGATACTGGTCGGCGCGGATCTCGCACAGACCTTTCGCACGTACGAGGCGCGGCTGGTGCGTGGCGGGGCGCAGGATTGGGCTCTGCGCGGGGCGCCGGCCGGTACACGGCAATCCCAGCCGGAACTGGCCCGCCTGCTTGAAGCCATCGGCGAGACCGGCCGCGACGCTTTCTATGCGGGGGATATGGCCGTAGCGCTCTGCCGAGCGATCGAACGCAGTGCCGGCGTGATGAGTCTAGCGGACCTCGACCGGCATGAAACCGTCGTCGCTCCGCCCATAACCACGGATTGGCGTGGCATGCGGCTGCACGTTCAGCCGCCCATCTCGCAGGGTATCCTGCTGTCGATGGTGCTCGCGGCTGAGGAGAAGCTCGCTCATTCTTCGCCAGCGTCGCGCGATCACATCGGTATCGAACTTACCGCGAGCAGTTTCTCCTTCCGCGATCGCGCCAGCGAAGGTGCTACGCTGCTGTCGGAACCACTCGCGGTCGATATCGAAAAAGCGAGCGGCAGGACCGGGC
The DNA here is from genome assembly GCF_014195655.1 of Ancylobacter tetraedralis. Classification (GTDB taxonomy): domain Bacteria; phylum Pseudomonadota; class Alphaproteobacteria; order Rhizobiales; family Xanthobacteraceae; genus Ancylobacter; species Ancylobacter tetraedralis. Next base: position 513,213 of record NZ_JACICD010000003.1, on the reverse strand, counting down.
CGCGTGCCTATCTCCACACGGCGGGGGTGGCGGTCGCCGACCGCGACGGCCTTGTCGTCTCCTCGCTGATCAGCGTGTTCGACAGTTTCGGCTCGGCCGTTTTCGTGCCCGAGGGCGGCTTCACGCTGAACAACCGGGCCGCCGGGTTCACCGTTGCGCCGAACGATTGCGCCGGCGGGAAACGTCCGATCCACACGCTAGCGCCAGTGCTGCTGGAGACCGAGACCGGGTGTCTCGCGCTGGCGACGCCGGGTGCCGATGGACAGGTGCAGACGCTGACGCAGGTGCTCACCAATATGTTTGTCGGCAGCGACGATCTCGCGACCGCCATTGCCCGTCCGCGCTGGCGGAGTCAGGACGGTAGGCTGCTGGTCGAGCGTGGCCATCGGCACGGCGCAGAACTCGCAGCGAAGGGCCACGACGTCGAATGGCTAAAGGACGGAGATCTGCGTTTCGGGGCGATCGTCAGTGCGGGTCTCAAGGACGGCCAACCCATTAGCTGCGCCGACTGGCGCCGCGAGACATGGGCGGGCGTTTCGTGATGTTCGGCATTTTGGTGGCTTCGCCGCACTTTTCTATGCAGTGATCTTGTCCATAACGGACCTTCCGAGCCGCCGCTATGGGTCAACACACGTCATAGGGCTATGGCGAACACATAGTTCTCTTCTAGGTCACTCGCGGCCCGCCAAAATTTTTTCCTAAGTTATTGAATTGCAGAAAATTTTCTGCGGCGGGCTTGGTGTCTACTATTTGTGTTCCTAATTGAGATCGGCTGTTGAGTCGTCTCTAACCGCTTGCTTGACACTGATGGCGTTCTTCTCGCGCAGGGTTTTGAGACCGGTTACATGGCAGACTTTCGCGAGATCTCTCAGGACTACGCCCAAGGTGCGATCAAAGCGGTAATCCTCCTGAATGGGGGTGCTGCTGTTGCCCTCCTCAGCCAAGTCGGTGCATTGGCCGTTGGTCATCTGTTAGGCTCGATCCGAGCTCCGATGATTTTATGGGCGCTGGGGGCGGCTCTCGGTGGCGCCTCTGTCTCTGCTTTGTTTCCTGGTGGGATGTGTCGTTCTTGCCTGTACTCTAGGTGGCTGAGCCGGCTTGGCATGATGCCATGCGGAGGCTGACCTCCTTTCGCCTTCGTGCAAGTCCGACCTCAACCGTCCTCGGTATTGTCCAGCCCGCCCGACGCCAGCAGGCGCACCACGCGGCTCTGGCAGTCCCGACGAACTTCCGACACCTCGAATGTCCGGTCCCCCATGAGGATCTTGTCGCTCTGCTGCGTGGTGCTGTTGGCGGGGTAGCGCGTGAGATCCACGCTCAATTCGAGGCTCTGCCGCTCCCGCCGGAACCGCAAGATCCATGACGCGGGGGTGCTCCGATCCGCCGGAATGGGCGACCCGAGATGGCGGGAGACACCGGTGACCCGTGTCTCCCGCCATGCCACGCGCGGGTTGTGGAGGGCTCGGCGGAGGCCTCGGCCTGAGGCCTCCCGGAACCGGAAGTTCTCAGGCGCCCTTCAGCGCGGCCTGCAGCTTCTCTTCCTGCTCGTGCGTCAGGTTGGTATGAAGGACGGTGCCGCCGAACTTGGCCATGTCCTCGACCACCTTGTCCGCCGTCACCTTGCGGATGAGGACGCACAGCGCCGCCTGACCCTGACCGAGCGCGGAACTGGCATCCTTGATGAAGTCGTCATTGATGCCCACGTCGGTGAACTTGCCCGCCAGCGCGCCGGCACCCGCGCCCACGGCCATGCCGATCAGCGGGTTGAGGAAGAGCAGTCCCACGAGGCCGCCCCAGAGCCCGCCCGAGGCCGCGCCGGCAAGTGTCGTGTTCACCATCTGGTGCAGCTTGATCGTGCCGTCTTCCTGCCGGACCGCCACAACCGCATCGCCAAGCTCGATCAGATATTCCTTCTGGAGCTTCAGAAGCTCCTGCCGCGCGGCCTCCGCCTTGGCTTCGGACTCGTAGGCAATGATGACGATGTCGGCCATTTCACTCTCCAGACTGTGCAGGCCGGTTCGCGCTGAACCCGCCGGGCGGCATACAAGGCATGTTCGCGCCCCTACGCAACAGCCCTTTGACGGCCATCCGCACGGATGAGGGGCCGTCCGTCCTCGCGCGACCCCTCAGCACAAGCCGACGGTGCCGGGATCGGCGCGGTGCGCGGCGGCGGCGGACGATGGCGCGGGGATGTTAACGGCCGAGCCGGAATCAGCCGGCATCCCCCGACAGCAGGCGACCGATCGCGTCGGTGATCGCGTGGTCATTATAGGGTTTTGAGAAGAACCGGCTTCCCTCGGGAAGGTGGCTCTCTGCGAGCATCGCCTTGCCGGAAGCCACGATCAACCGCACCGGCGGCCAGCGCTCGCGGATGTAGTGGGACAGCCGGATGCCATCCATCGTTCCCGGCATCTGCACATCGGTAAAGACCAGATCGACGTCGGTTCTCGATTCGAGAATCCGAACGGCCTCTTCGGCGCTGCTGGCTTCCAGCGCAAGATAACCCGCGGATAGAACAAGGTCCACGGCACTCATTCGAATGATCGCGCTATCCTCGACGACGAGGATGACCGCCTTGCCCCTGAACATCACTTACTCGGGTTGTGCAAGCCGAAGGTTTCGCCGGCTGATGATATAGCGTTTTGCTGCGCAATAGGTTCCTATTCGGCCGCTGGAACGTCCGTCTGGCGATGGGCAGCTCCGCTATGGCGAATGGTGATGTTCGTACCGGGGTTCGCATCGCTCAATTCGATCGTTCCCTCAAGATTGCGGGCAAGCGCCTCGACAATGCCGGTGCCAAGGCCCGCCTTGGGCGCATCGGCCCCCCTCGGCATGCCGATGCCGTCATCGGAGACCGACAGGGTCCAGTCCTTGCCGCTCGAGTGGTAATCGATCGTGATGCGGCCTTTCGACTGGTCCGGGAAAGCATGCTTGAGTGAATTGATCACCAGTTCGGTGACGATGAGGCCCAGGCTGATGGAGACGTCGGCGTCCACCGCGCTGTCATCCACCGTGACCGCGATCGACAGCCGCTCGCCATCGGCAATCATCGAAGCGCCGAGACTTTCGCAGAGCTGGGTAAAATAGGTCGAGAGATCGACCTTGCCCGCTTTTGAGGTGGAGAGCTGCTTCTGCACGGCCGCGATCGACATGACCCGGTGATGGGCATTGTGGAGATGCCCGCGCGCCTCTTCGGACTGCACCCGGCGCGCGCTCTGCATGAGAACGCTGGCGATGATCTGCAGGCTGTTCGCGACCCTGTGCTGCACCTCCTGCAAGAGGATGGCCTTTTCCCGGACGAGATCGTCCTTCAGACGCGCCTCGGCGCGTATGTCCGTCACGTCGGTGATAGCCAGCAGCAGCCGGATACGCTCCTTGTCGCCATCGTCGAGCTGCCGGGCGTTCACGACCAGTCGTCGTGTCATCTGGTCCGGCCGTTCGAGGTCAATTTCATAGGCGTCGATCTGCGCGCTGCCCGAGGCGGTCGCCTTCAGCAGGGAGGCAAGCCGGGGCAGGGCCCATTCGCCTTTTCCGAGATCGCTCAGACGTCGGCCGGGAATGGTCGCGGGGTCGATGCCAAAGGCGCGGCAGAAGGACGTGCTCGCCGCGATGACTTTCTGGTCCATGGTCAGGAAAAGCAGCGGCTCGTTCGAGGAGACCACCACGGCCAGCGTGCTCGCCGCTTCGAGATGCGCAGTCGGTTCTTGTTTCACGACTATGGCCCTCATGGGCCGAAAACTCGCGGGGCGAGCCATCACTCGGCAGGAACGCCGTCAAATACCGGATCTCAGGATGACGCTCTGGAATAACCTATCACAGGGGTGGTGAAGGGGCGTCGGATTTAATCGGCGTGGCGGCGCGAACAACAGGCTGGGTTCGCGCGTCTTATCCCTTGGCCCTTGCGCAGGCTGGTGGCGCGCTCCCACGCATCGTTGCGCGTACTCTCGCTGCCGGGTTGTGAGCCGGGCGCTCCGCTGGGCGAGGGGGACGCTGGCGGATTCATCACCCGTTGGTCATCTGGCCGCGGGATCCAGCGTAAGCGATATGCGCTTCATCGCCGGTGATCGGTTGGGTATGCCCATGCATTGGGCAGCGCTTGCCTGAATGTTGGCAGCTGCCCGTCCAACAATCGGTGCGCCCAGAGACAAGTATCCCGCGGAGGTCCTGCGCCACACTCGGCTCCTCAGTCCCCGTCACCGCGCATGGGCGTGCGGAAGCAGAGGAGAAGGTTCAGTGGCACTCAATCTCATCAGGCATTTCGGCGGGGGTCGCGAGATCGGCACCGCGCCGCTCCGGTCGGCGCTGCTCGGGGCTCTGGGCCTCGCCGTCGCCGCCACCGGCATGGTGGCGGGTCTGCCGCAGCCGGCGAAGGCCGCGTCTCCGGCCGCCTGCGCCGCGCTTCAGGCCAAGTATCCCTCGCTCAAGGGCAAGACGCTGGTCAACGCCATCAACCCGCACACGCCGGGCTACGAGACCATCGATCCCCAGGACCCATCCAAGTATATCGGCTTCGATATCGATCTCGGCGAGGCCATCGGCGACTGCCTCGGCTTCAAGATCACCTACACGCCGGTGACCTTCGCGTCGCTGCTGACCACGCTTCAGGCGGGCCAGGCGGACATTGTCATCTCCGACATCTACGCAACCAAGGACCGCGCCAAGGCGGCCGACTTCATCACCTATCTCAAGGTGTTCGATGGCGTGCTGGTGGCCAAGGGCAATCCCAAGGGCATCACCGGCATCGACCTGTCGCTCTGCGGCACGGTAGCGGCCGAGAATACCGGCTATGTCGAGGTGCCGCTGATCCAGGCGCTGGAAGGTGAGTGCAAGAAGGCCGGCAAGCCGGCGCCGGAAATCCTGCTGTTCGACAACAACGCCAACTGCATCCAGGCGATTCTCGCCGGTCGGGCCGACACTTACATCAACGACGTGAACACGGTCGACGGCGCGGTGAAGGCCTATCCCGACAAGCTGGCGAAGGCGACGGCGGTGACGCTGCCCTATTCCGTGGGCATCGCCGTGCCGCGCAACAAGGTCGAGTTCCGCGATGCGGTCATGGCGGCGCTGACCGAAATCCAGAAGGCCGGCCTCCAGGCCGAGCTGATGAAGAAGTGGAACCTGCCGGCCGAGCAGCTGGAAGCGCCCACTCTCGTTCTGGCCGACTGAGGTCCTTCAACGTCTCCCGAGCCGCGGGTGGGCCAAGCGCCCGCGGCCGGGTCTGCCAGGATCGCGATGAGGCCCATGGATCTTTTCCTGCACTATCTGCGCATGCCGTACCTCATCGACGGGGTGGGCTACACGCTGCTGATCACGCTGCTCGGGTTGCTCGGCGGCCTGGCCATGGGCGTCGTGCTGGCGGCTATGCAACTCAGCCGGTTTCGGACGCTCGCCATCGTCGCGCGTACCTATTCGATCATCTTCCGCGGCACGCCGCTGATCCTGCAGATGGTGTTCTGCTACAATGCCCTGCCGATGATCGGCATCAAGCTCTCGGCCATCGCGGCGGCCGGGCTCGCCCTGGCGCTCAACGAGGCGCCCTTCATCGCCGAGATCCTCCGCTCCAACGTGATCGGCGTCGATCGCGGGCAGGTGAGCGCGGGCCAGGCGCTGGGGATGACGCCGGCGGCCATCATGCGCCGGGTGATCGCGCCTCAGGCCATCCGTTCCATGGTGCCGGCGCTCGGCAACGAGGCGGTGAGCGCGCTGAAGAATTCCTCGCTCGCCTCGGTCGTGGCCGTGCAGGAGCTGACGCTGCGCTCGACGCAGCTCGCCTCGGCGACCTTCGATTTCTTTTCCGTCTTTTTCGCCTCGGGACTGATCTACCTGATCCTGACCGGGGCCATCGCGGCCATCCAGATCGTCGTCGAGATGCTGCTGGACCTTGATCGGCCGCCGCCGAAGCAGCAGCTTGCCCGCTTCCTGCGCGCGCTGATGCCCGGTCGTGCCCAGCCGGCCGCCGTGGCGGTGGCGACGCCGCCCGATGTCGCGGCGGAGATCCTCGCCGACATCGTCGCCGATCCCCTGCCGCCGGCATCGGCGAAGGCCGCGCGGCCGCCGCAGGCCAGCGCGCCGCTGGATCGCGCGGCGCGGGCCCGGCGTCTGGCCGGCAACAATGTCGCGGTGGATGTGCAGGGCCTGCGCAAGAGCTATGGCACCCAGCCCGTGCTGCAGGGGGTCGACCTCTCGGTGCGCGCCGGCGAGGTAGTCGCGCTGCTGGGTCCGAGCGGATCGGGCAAGAGCACGCTGCTGCGCTGCATCAATCGGCTGGAGGGCTGGCAGGACGGCGCGATCCGCGTCGGCGGCCGCCGGCTCGGCAGTGACGAGGCGGGGCGCCCGCTCTCCCCACGCGGCATCGCGCAGATGCGCGCCAGCGTGGGGGTCGGCATGGTGTTCCAGCAGTTCAACCTGTTCGGCCATCTCACCGCCAGGGAGAACATTGCCGGCCCCCTCCGCTGGGTGCAGGGCCTGTCGCGCCTTGAGGCCGACCGGCGCGCGCAGGAATTGCTGGAGCGTGTCGGCCTTGCCCATCGTGCCGATGCGCTGCCGCGTCATCTCTCCGGCGGCCAGCAGCAGCGCGTCGCCATCGCCCGCGCCGTGGCGCCCGGTCCCGCCGTGCTGCTGCTCGACGAGCCGACCTCCGCGCTCGACCCGGAACTGGTGGGCGAGGTGCTGGAGGTTATCCGCCGCCTCGCGGTGGAGGAGGGGCTCGCCATGATCATTTCGACCCACCAGCTGCGCTTCGCCGGCGAAGTCGCGGACCGCATCGTGTTTCTCGCCGAGGGAACCGTGATCGAGCAAGGGCCGGCCGAACAGGTCCTGCGGGCCCCGAGCCATCCGCTCACCGCCCGGTTCCTGAGCACCATGAACGCCGAATAGCGGTGCGTCGCCCGTCCTCGCGCGGCGGCCGGACCACCCGTGTCAGATCAGAGGCCCGACATGACCAAGCATTATCTGCCCGCCACGCCGGAAACCGTTCACTGGGGCTATTTCAGCCGAACGCTGGCGCCGGTGCTCACCATCCGCTCGGGTGACAGCGTCACGGTGGAGAGCATCACCCACCACGCCAATGATGATTACGAGCGGATGATCGCCGGCGATCCGGCTGCCGAGAAAATCTTCCTCTGGACCAAGGATGAGAAGACCCTGCGCCGCCGCGGGGCGGGCGCCACCGAGGGGCCGTTCACCCATGGCGCGGGCGAGGGGCTCGGCGTTCACCTGCTCACCGGCCCCATCGCGGTCGAGGGCGCGCAGCCGGGCGACGTTCTTGAGGTGCGGGTGATCGATACCTATCCCCGCCCGAGCGCCAACCCGGCCTATAAGGGGCGCTTCTTCGGCTCCAACCCTTCGGCCAACTGGGGCTTCCAGTATAACGACCTGATCGAGGAGCCGAAGAAGCGCGAGGTCGTGACCATCTACGAGCTCGACATGGGCGAAGCATCGGTGACGGCGCTCTATTCCTATCTCTGGACGTCGCAGACCGACCCGGACGGCATCGTCCATCCCACCATCGATTATCCCGGCGTGCGGGTCGACCATGCAACGGTCGTCAAGAAGGAGGGCATCCTTTCCGGCATCAAGGTGCCCGCGCGGCTGCATTTCGGCACCATGGGCCTGGCGCCGGCCGAGGCGGATTACGTCTCCACCATTCCGCCCAACTATACCGGCGGCAACATGGATGACTGGCGCATCGCCAAGGGCGCGCGGATGTACTACCCCGTGGCGGTGGCGGGGGCGCTGTTTTCCTGCGGCGATGCCCATGCCTCGCAGGGCGACAGCGAACTGTCCGGCACGGCCATCGAGATTTCGCTCACCGGCGAATTCGAGTTCATCCTGCACAAGAAGGCCGACCTTGACGGCACGGTTCTCGAGGGGCTGAACCATCCGCTGCTGGAAAATGATGATGTCTGGTCGGTTTACGGTTTCAGCGTCGCCAATTATCTGACCGAGCTTGGTCCGGACCACCAGAGCGAAATCCTCAAGCGCTCCAGCCTCGATGGCGCGATGCGGGACGCCTTCCGCAAGCTGCGCCGTTTCCTGATGACCACGCAGAAGCTTACCGAGGACGAGGCGATCTCGCTCATGTCGGTGGCGGCCGACTTCGCGGTGACGCAGGTGGTCGATGCCAATTGGGGCGTCACCGGCACGATCCGCAAGAGCCTGTTCGCGGGCCGCTGACCCCCGGGGCCCGCCGCGGTGGCTCGGGCAAGGCATGATTCTTGCCTGAATGGTTCCGATGCCAAGGTCGGAACCATGAGCGCGCAGCCGTTCACGAGCGAATCCTATTCCGGCGATGTGCGCGAGCGTGCATGGCAGGATGTGCTACGCGGTTTCGGCCTTGAATGCCTGGGCTCGCGCAGCGGCGCGCCGGTGCAGGCCACGGCGCTGTGGCGGCTTTCCTCCGCCGGCGTGCGTCTGGGCAGGGTGTCGGCCGATGCCCCGATCCTGCGTTCGCTGCCCGCACGCGGAGGGTTGCCGCTGCTCGTGCTGCCGGTGGACAGCAGCGCGGTGCTGACCGTGGGCGACGAGCAGCAGATCGTGCGGGCCGGGCAGATCATCCTCGCCCCGCGCGAGAGCGACTGGCAGCTGCAGTTCCAGCGCGGGTTGCGCGCTATCGTGCTCTCGGTGGTGCCGGAGGCCTTCCGTGGGCGAAAGGCCCCCTCGCTTGCGGCCTGTCCGCCCCGCGTCTTCGCCGCCGAAGGGCTGGCCGGCATTCTCGCCGGCACCACGGGCGCGGCGGTGGGCGCGCTCGACCGGCTCTCCGACCCGGAATGGGAGGCGGTCGCGCAGAGCGTGGCCGAGCTTCTGCTCCAGCTTTCCGCCGAGCTGGTGACGACGACGGCCGATCCCTCCTCCAGCCGCGCGGCTCTGCTCCAGCGCCTCTATGCGATCATCGAGCGCAGCATTGGCCGGGAGGATATTTCGGTCGCCGAGGTGGCCCAGGCCGAGGGCATCTCCGAACGCTATGTGCAGAAGCTGTTCGAGAGCACCGGCGAGAGCTTCAGCCACTATGTGCGCGAGCGCCGGCTGCAACGCGCCTGGCATGATCTCGCCAACGCGGCGGAGGCGGCCGTTCCCATTTCGGAAATCGCCTATCGCTACGGTTTCTCCGATTCCGCCCATTTCAGCCGGCTGTTTCGCGAGCGCTTCGGCCTGCCGCCGCGTGAACTGCGCCGGCGCGAGGCCACGCGGGACAGCCAGGCGACCCTGCCCAATGGCCAGCGCGGCTGGCCACAGGAGGCTCTCGCCCAGCTGCGCGCGCGCCAGACCCGGGCCGATCCCGACACGCGCCGCATCGTGGCGCCGGGTGGAGCCGCGCGGCCCGAGCGCACCCCGCAGGCGCCGATGCGCCATTACCTGCCGGTGAACGCCCAGAACATTCACTGGGGCTATTTCAGCCGCTCCCTGAAGCCGCTGATCGAGATCGCCTCGGGTGACATCGTCACGATCGAGACGCTGACGCAGCATGCCTCGGATGATCCCGAGCGCATGATCGAAGGCGATCCCGGCGCGGAAAGCGTCTTCCACTGGACGTCCGGCTCCAAGGCGGTGGACCGGCGCGGCGCCGGGCCGCTGGACGCATCGGTGTTCGGCCGGGGCGCCGGCGAGGGGTTCGGCGTGCATATCTGCACCGGGCCCATCGCCGTGCGCGACGCCCAGCCCGGCGATGTGCTGGAGGTGCGCATCCTCGACATCGAACCGCGCCCCTCCTGCCACCCCGATCACGCGGGCCGGGTCTTCGGCAGCAGCGTCGCGGCCTGGTGGGGATTTCACTATTCGGAGTTTCTCGACGAACCGCACCCGCGCGAGACCGTGACGATCTACGAGATTTTCACGGCGACGGACGAGCCCCACGCGCGGGCCATCCATTCCTATCGCTGGGAGCCCCAGACCGATCCGTCCGGCACGCGGCACGCGCTGTATGATTATCCCGGCGTGCTGGTTAAGCCGGAGACGATTCTGCCCCGGCGCAATGTGCTGGAGGGCGTGCGCATCCCCCTGCGGCCGCATTTCGGCGTCATCGCGGTGGCCCCGCGCGAGGCGGAACTGGTGGATTCCGTTCCCCCCGCCTATTTCGGCGGAAATCTCGACAATTGGCGGCTCGGCAAGGGCGCGGCGGTCTACCTCCCGGTATCGGTTCCGGGGGCGCTGCTCTCGGTGGGCGATCCACATGCCGCGCAGGGCGATGGGGAACTGTCCGGAACGGCCATCGAGTGCTCCATGACCGGAACCTTCCGGGTCGTGTTGCACAAGAAGGCCGACATTGCCGGCACCGTGCTCGCCGACCTGACCTATCCTCTGATCGAGACCCCCGAAAGCTGGGTGCTGACCGGCTTCAGCCACCCCAACTATCTCGCGGAATTCGGCGCCAACGGCCAAAGCGAGGTCTATGCGAAATCCTCGCTCGATCTTGCCATGCGCGACGCCTTCCGCAAGGTGCGGCGTTTCCTCATGACCACCAAGGGCCTGAGCGAGGACGAGGCCATCGCGCTGATGTCGGCGGCCGTCGATTTCGGCATCACCCAGGTGGTGGACGGCAACTGGGGGGTCCATGCCATCCTCAGCAAGCGCCTGTTTCCGGATAGGGCCTGAGGGAGCCGGCGCGATCGTGCCTGCGCCATGCGACCGGGACTCGGCTTCATCCCGCCGATTCGGGTGCGTGACGGTTCGCGAGGCCCCGCGAGGCGCGGCGCACGGGCAGGCCCATCGCGGCGCGCGGCGCGGCATCCGCCGTCGTGACGATTGATGGAAAGCGTGGCGCCAATGTCGCCGATTTGTGCGAAGCTGAGCGCGAGCCGCGCACGGCTGCCTCGGCTGCCGAGAGGTCGAGCGGGGCGGATGCTCAGGCCAGGATTCTCTCCCGGGGGCAGGCATGATCACCCTCTTTTCCTATCCTGCCTTGTTCGGCGTCGCCGATAACAATGGATACGGGCTGAAGGTCTTCGCCTGTTTCAGGCTGGCGGGCGTGCCGTTCGTCCATCGCCATAGCTTCGATGCATCGGCGGCCCCGCGCAGCCAGTTGCCTTACATCACGGATGATGACGCGGTCATCGGCGACAGCGATGCCATCATCGACCATGTGGCGCGGCGGCACGGGGCCGATCTCGATGCGGGGCTGTCGCTTGCACAACGGCAAACCGGCGTCATGTTGCGGCGCACGCTGGATGATCTCTACTGGGTCATGTCCTATTCGCGATGGAAGGACGAGGCGTTCTGGCCGGCTTTCAGCGCGGCGCTGCGCGATCAGCATCCCTCCCTCACCGAAGACGATCTGATCCGTGCCCGCAGCTACAATGAGCAGCGCTACCATTATCAGGGAATCGGTCGTTTTGAGCCGCCGCAGGCCTATGCCCGGGGAATCGCCGATCTCGATGCGATCGAGGGCCTGCTGCCGGATCACGGTTTCCTGTTCGGTGGCGAACCCGGCAGCGCGGATGCCGCCATTTACGGCTTTATCGCCAACATCTTGTTCTACCCCATCGAGACGCCACTGAAACGGCATCTGGCCGGCCTGCCCCGGCTGGTGCGCCATTGCCATCGGATCCACGAGCGGATCACCGGAACGCCGCCCCGCCCCGCCTGACGCCAGCGCGTGGACGCGGTCGCGCCGGGAATTCTGGCGGTGGCGGGGGTGTGGACGATTCGCCCCGATCGGGGCTCGCTCGCCAATTGTCCCGCGAACGCGCCTCGCTCAACGGGCACTTTCCATACCTGCGCGCGACGCATCTGGGGGCGCTGGCGCCCCGCCCACCGCAACGATCCGCGCCGGACAGGGCGGAGCGCGCACATTTGCGGGCCATCGACAGTGGGAGAGGCATGGTGCCTGCGCCGCGATCTATGCTAGATCGGTAGCCAAGCTCGACACCGAGCGACGATGGCAAGACAGTCAATCTAGGGGAAGTTTCGTGGCGACCGGTACCGTGAAGTGGTTTAACGAACAGAAGGGCTACGGCTTTATTCAGCCGGATCAGGGCGGGCAGGACGTGTTCGTGCACATCAGCGCCGTGCAGCGCGCCGGCCTGCAGAGCCTCAGCGATGGTCAGAAGGTTTCCTATGAAATCGAGACCGATCGCCGTTCGGGCAAGCAGTCGGCCGGGGATATCCGCCCCGCCTGACGCAGGATCGACAGCCCGCCCCGCCGCATGCTCGAAGGCATTCGGCGGGGCGCCGCTCGATTTTCCCGGCGTCCGCGGATATGCGCCGGGACCTGCCGAGACGTTGATGCCCGCCACGGGATGGCGGAGCCCCTGGACCCGAGATCCGGCCAATCGCCGTGAAGACGGGCGTCTCAGGGCGGTACGCGCGCTTTGACCGCGTGGCCTGCATCCTGTGGTTCGCCGCAACCCATTCGGCTGTCTCCCCATCAAGGGCGATCGGCAGCTTGTTAGCCTTGGCTTCGCGCGGCCCGATTGTATTCCCGATCTGCGTCCCGCCTCGCGCCTCCTTGTGCGAATCACTCGCCGCGCGAGGCTGCTGCTGAGCGTGCGATATGCATCATGCGCCTGCACCTTCCTGCGCCTTTCGGTCGGGGCAGTGGGGCACGGCCTGTTCTTCTCGATCGATGAATGTCCCCATCCGCAGGCCCGAGACGGGCCGCGTCGGGTCTGCTGTTCCCGTGCCAGCCAGCGGATCCATCTGCCGCGCCCGATCGTCAGGCGTGCGTGACTTCAGAGCCTGTTCGGAAGCCCTTCCACCTAGTCACCCGGGAAGGACCGCAGGCCATAGCCGGGATCAGGATGGTATCTCGATGGAAGATCTCCGCTCCTCGCCGCTGGCGGCGGACGGGATGGCGGCGCTCCCGAGGGTTTTTCACACAGGCTCCTGGAGCAGCGTGTACAGGCCCTGTGCCTCTTCCACAGGCCCGCGTCGCTCCGGCAACGCCTCTATTCGCACCACCACGACGCGGTGGGGCAGGGCGATCGTGAGCACGTCGCCGGGCCGCACGGCGCGACTCGGCTTGTCCAGCCGGGTCTGCTGGCCGCTGCGGGTCAGCCGCACGCGCCCGCGCTCGATCACCTCGACCGCCAAAGCGCGCGTCTTCACGAAACGCGCGTACCACAGCCAGATATCCGCGCGGGTTGCGAGAGCGTCCGCGGACATGTCGCGTGTCCTGTCCTGACGATGTCTGCGGGGTCGTCTATCTGCGGGGCCGTCTACAGGCGCGCGAGCAACTCGGTTTTCTTGGTCGCGAATTCCTCCTCGGACAGAATGCCCTTGGACCGCAGGTCGGCGAGGCGCTCAAGCATCGCGAAGATGTCGTCGCTGCCGCGCGCGCCAGGCTGGGCAGTCTGCGCGGCGGGTGCGATGGCGGGTGGGGAGGGCTGCACGCTCGCAGGCGCCGTGTCCGCCATCGGTGCCGGCGCGGCGTTCCAGCGGCTCTCCTGCTCCAGGTTGTCGTGCCGGGCGTCGCTCTCGCGAAAATGGCTGTCGATCCGCGGCAGCGCCGAGAGCCAGACCGTGCCGAACTGGCTGGAGAAACGGAGCGACTGGTCGCTGCCCTGCTGCTGCGACACGCCGGAAATCATATGCTCGCCGGTATCATAGATCGCCTGCGCGCCGGCCTTCTCGATCACCAGACGCCGTGATCCGGGAAAGAACGCGTAGCGCAGGTCGTTCTGCGCGCCCGAGGAGCTCGGGCTGCCGAATTCGGCCGGCCACCAGTTTCCCGCGCCGGAGACGCCGCCCGATCCGTAAAGCCCGGGCTCGGCGCCGAGCGCGGGATTTTGCGCCAGCGCATCGGAAATCTCCGTGCATAGCGTGTCGACCCGATATTTGAGGCCCTGGTTGAACATGTCGCCAACCATGATCATGCCGCCGCGCGACCATTGGCCCATGCCGCCCAGCTCCGGATGGCTGAACTGCGCCATGGTGCCACCGCCCGCCGCCACGGCGCGCAGCAGGGTCTCGACAGCGTCGGTGCCAAGGCCATGGCGGGCGGCGAAATCCTCGATGAAACGCTGCTTCACGTTCTGCGCGTCTGTCATTCCAACTCCGTCGACATCCAGGATGAGGGCGCGGCTCAGGATCGCGTGTGGCCGATCCTGCTTAGCCGAGATGGGCGGGCTTCGCCAACGCCAATGGCCGCATGACAGGATCGGGATGGCCGGGTATCGCGCGGGTGCATCCGCCCGGCGCGCGCGTTCCGGTTCATCCTTCGCGACACTCGCGAGATCGGCGTGCGGCTCCAAATAAACCGCGTCCCCGCCGGCGTTGCCGCGATGTGGAACGATCGAATTCGCGCACCCGCACCGGCGCGGCCAACGCCAATTCTTGCCGATCCCTGAGCGGCATTTCAATATTGCGCGGAAAGGTCCATATTGAGAAAGCTTCCGGCAATATCGCCGCGAGGTTGAAACGGCTTCGCCGAGAAGCCCATGATCGGAAATGCTTTGCAGGTCTTAGTGAGGGATAATAATGTCGACCAGGCGCTGCGCGTTCTCAAAAAGAAGATGCAGCGTGAAGGTATTTTTCGGGAGATGAAAGCCCGGCGTGCCTATGAGAAGCCCTCCGAGCGCCGCAATCGCGAAGACGCCGAGGCCATTCGTCGGGCGCGCAAGGCGGCCCGCAAGCAGGCCGTGCGCGATGGTCTCATTGCCGCGCCGAAGAAGAAGCCCCTGCTCGGCCGCGGTGCTCCGGGCGCTGCCGCCGTGAGGCCCTCCGAACCAAAATAGGCCAACTATGGGCTTGTAATACTGGCGATTAGCTGTATAGTATCCCAATCGATCTGCACGTTGAATTTTGTTTGCGCTCCGGCGCCGTGGCGAACTTCCTCTCAAATCGATGCTTACGTGACATTCGCGGCAACGTGAATGATTGAATTTCTATGTCGATTAAAAAGGTATCGTCATGACGACAGGAACCGTGAAGTGGTTCAACGGGCAGAAGGGCTACGGCTTCATTCAGCCTGACAATGGTGGTTCGGACGTGTTCGTCCACATTTCCGCCGTGGAGCGTGCTGGTCTCTCTGGCCTCAGCGATGGTCAGAAGGTGTCGTTCGACATCGAGTCCGACCGCCGCACCGGCAAGCAGTCCGCGGGCAACATCAAGGCCGCGTGAGGAATTGCCTCCGGTCCTTGACCACGGATGTACTGGCACCGATCGTCGAGGCAGTTTTGGGAAGGCCGGGGTAACCCGGCCTTTTTTCATGTCGGGGATTGGAGCGATGGCGAAGAAGATCGAGAACAATCCGTTCAAGCCGCGGCCGACACCGTCCGAAACCAAGGCCGATTCCATTTCGCGCGTCGCGATGGGAATGGTCGAGCAGGAAACGGTCCGTCGCGATGCGAAGACGGCCCGCCTGCGCGAGGCTCGCCTCGCCAAGGAAGCCAGCGACGCGACAGCCGAGCGCGCCGCATCCAGCCCGACCCGTGGCAAAGCCCGCGGCTGATCCTTGCCTTTCCGGCGCCCCGCCCGCGGCGCGGTTTATGGCGCCTGTCGCCCGAAGATGATCGCTTGCAATGCGCGCGTCTGAGCCGCGCGTGCGGCCATTCTCCGCGATGACGTCGTCGGGCTCGCCTCCCATCTTTCGATTGCCCTTTCCGGGCATAGCGACTGCCGGCCGCTGCGGTGCAACCTGCTTCGCCACCGTGCCCCCCGCTATCTGCCCTGCCCAAGGGATGCACCTGCGACGCCTCCCGACGCCGCGGCGGATCGGCCCGGCTCTTCTTTGCCAATCGCGCCGCTTTCACCCGACCCGCATCACGAACGCCTGATCGACTGAGCCTCCGGCGCGCGGGGTTCGTAGAGCTGACGACCCTGCAGAACGCATGGTCTTCACAGGAGACGTCCCATGACGCTCAAGCTGACGAACCTCGCCCTGACGGCCATCATGTCCGGCCTGATCATCGCCGCACCGGTCATCGCTGTCCCGGCCTTGGCCGCGACCACCGTGATGGTCGGTGGCGCGTCGATGATGTCGGACGCGAAGATCCCCGAGAATGCCGCCAAGGCCAGCAATCTCAAGACTCTGGTGGCGGCGCTCAAGGCCGCCGGCCTTGTCGATACCTTGAACGGGAAGGGGCCCTTCACGGTGTTCGCGCCCACCGATGCCGCCTTCGCCAAGCTGCCTCCCGGCACGGTGGACAAGCTCGTCCAGCCCGAGATGAAGCCGCAGCTCACGGCGATCCTCACCTATCACGTCGTGCCCGGACGGCTGACGGCCGCCGACCTCAAGGCGGACGCGATGAAGCACGGCGGGAAGGCCACGCTCAAGACGGTGGAGGGGCAGACGCTCACTGTCGAGGAGAAGATGGGCAAATGGGTGGTGGTCGATCAGGCCGGCCACACCGCCACCATCGAGACGCCGGACGTGCTCCAGTCCAACGGGGTGGTGCATGTCATCAACGCCGTGCTGATGCCGAAATCCTGAAACTCCGCAATCCTGTCGACAGAGGGCCGCCGCGCGCGGCCCTTTTGTCCGGTGCGGCGCCGCTCCGCCTGATGGCGCTCCTCCCGGCGATCCCGCCGTCGCGCGCGCCGACGCCTCGGGTCAGAGCGTTTCCCGCGAGAGGTGATCGACTTTCGCGTCTTGAAATGCTCCAACTGATCACGCGGAAAGTGCTCTAGTAGCGGATGGGCGAGAGGATGATCACGCCCGTCACGGCCAGCACGCAATAGACAATGACGACGGCCGACTGCGCCGCTCGGCCGGGGATGAGGGCGCCCGCGGCGCTCGTTACCGCCAGCGATGCCACCAGCAGCGTTCCCACGGAGCGCAACGGGCTGTTCCAGAACCACCCGTTCGCGGCGATGGCGACCCCGTGATAGAGCGCGAGCAGCAGCAGCGCCCAGCGACCATCCCGGGCGAAGGCCTCGGACGGGTTGGTCACATCGGTGTCGGTAGGCACGATGAGCGCCGCGGCGAGAAACAGCAGCATCACCAGCAGCACCAGGAAACTGAAATCGCCCAGGCTCCAGCCGGGCCGCGTGGCGAGTTCGGCCAGCGCCCACCAGAACTGCAGGATTTCTCCCAGTACGATGCCGGCTACCGATAGCGGCAGCCAGTCAATGCCGCCGCGATGGCGCGACTTGAAGGCGATGACGAAGCCCGAGAGAAGCCGGGCGATGCCGAGGCCCAGCATGGTCGACAGAACAACGGCGACCCAGTGAAAAATATCCATGCACGCGTTTTGCCGCGATTTCCGCCTCGGTGGAAGCGCCGGCGCGCCTCAAAAGCGCGGGATCGGGACAATCGCAAGCTCCCGGCCAGCGCGCGGCCGTGAGGTTCGCGGAGAGCCTCACATGCTGCCGCGCGCGTCGGGCCGGCACGACTTGGGGCTGGAAGACTTGGGGCTGGAAGATTTGGGGTTGTAAGCTTTGGGGCTGCCAGACTCGGCCAGTGCTGGCAGGCCGAGCGCCAGCCCCGCGCCGGCCAGCGCCAGCGCACCGGTGAGGGCGGCAATGGAAACCCAGCCGCCATGCTCCCAGAACCAGCCGCCGATGGAGCCGGTGACGCTTGAGCCGATATAGTAGAACAACAGGTAGAGCGAGGCGGCATGGCCCTTTGACAGGCCGGCGAGCCGCCCGACGGAACTGCTCGTCACCGAATGGCCGATGAAGAAGCCGGTGGCCACCAGCGCAACGCCGCCGGCGATGGCGACAAGCGGCGATGCCATGGTCAGCAGCACGCCGGCGAGCATGATCAGGAAGCCGGCCACCACAAGCGGCCGACGGCCGAAGCGATCGGCCAGGCTGCCCGCCAGCGATGACGAGACGATGCCGAAGCCGAAGGCCAGGAACAGCATGCTCACCTGCGTCTGGCTGAGATGGTAGGGTGCGCCGGAGAGCCGGAAGGTGGAATAGTTGAACAGCGTGACGAAGATGCTCGTCAGCAGGAAGCCGATTCCATAAAGCCGCAGCAGCGCCCGATTGCGCAGGTGCCCGGCCCAGGCGGAGAGGTGAAAGCTCAGGCTGAGATCGCGCTGCGGCACGAAATGGCGTGAGCGCGGCAGCAGCAGCAGGAAGCCGACAGCCGAGAGGATGCACAGCACGCCCAGCACCCCGAGTGCCGCGCGCCAGGAGGCGAACTCGGTCATCAGCCCCATGCCGACCCGGCCGATCATCGCGCCGAAAGCGGTGCCGCCGATATAGAGCCCCATCGCCTTGCCGAGATGGCTGGGCTCGATCTCCTCGGCGAGATAGGCCATGGCCACCGCCGGCACGCCGCCGAGCACGAAGCCTTCCAGCGCGCGCGCCGCCAGCAGCCCGTGCCAGCTCGGCGCCAGCGCGGCGGCGAGATTGAGCAGCGCCGCCAGCAGCATGGAGCCGAACATCAGCCCGCGCCGGCCCAGCATCTGCGAGAAAGCCCCGGCCAGCACGATGGAAAGGGCCAGCAGCCCGGTGGTCAGCGACAGCGCCAGCGAACTCTCCGCCGGGCTGAGCGCGAAACTGTGCGCGAAGGCCGGCAGCAGCGGCTGCACGCAATAGATCAGGGAGAAGCTCGCGAATCCGGCGAGGAACAGCGCGAGCCCGGCACGGCGATAGGCAACCGTACCGCTGCGGATCCAGCCAGCAGACGCACCCGCCGCGAAGCCGGGGCGGGACGTGTCGATCGAGGCGTCGAGCGCAATCGTCGGGGATGAGGGGGCGAGGGAGGTCGGGGCGGTCGTCTCGGCAGCTATCGCGGGTGGGCACATCGGAGGCCATTCCTGTTTCGACAGGGAGATAGCCACGCCGCCGGCATCCGTCCAATATATGGAAATGACGTTTGTCATCTGCAAAAGGTATGGGATGGGTATGGTCATGGAGCTGCGCCACATCCGCTATTTCCTGGCCGTGGCCGAGGAAGGCAATTTCACCCGGGCGGCGGCGCGCCTCGGCATCGGCCAGCCGCCGCTCAGTTCGCAGATCAAGGATCTGGAGAGGGAAGTCGGCGCGCAGCTGTTCCATCGGGTGGCGCACGGGGCCGAGCTGACCGAGGCTGGCCGGGCGTTTCGCGCGGGCGTGGCGACGATGCCCGATCAGGCCACGGTCGCGATCCGATCCGCGCGGCGTGCGGCCAGCGGCGAAACCGGCCAACTCGGCGTCGGCCTCACCGGCACCGCCGCGTTCAACCCGCTGGTGCCGGCGGCGATCCGCGCGTTCCGCCGCGCCTATCCCGATGTCGAGCTCAGGATCGAGGAGGCCAGTTCCTTCGTGCTGCTCTCCAGCCTGGTGGAAGGGCGGCTGGATGTCGCCATTCTGCGCCCCGCCGAATCGGACCCGCAGGACCTGCGCGAGGAGAGCCTCATGGAGGAGCCGCTGGTGGCGGCGCTGCCGGCCGGCCATCCCGAGGCCCGGGGGGCGGAGCCGCTGGACCTCACGAGGCTGAAGGAGGATCCGCTCATCCTTACACCGCGCTCGGTCGGCACCAGCCTGCATGATGCCGCACTCGCCGCCTGCCGCGCGGTCGGCTTCGAGCCAAGGCTCGGCCAGCCGGCCCCGCAGATCGCCTCCATCCTGTCACTGGTCGCCGCCGAGTTCGGCGTGTCGCTGGTGCCCGCCTCGCTCGGGCAGCTCAACGTGCCGGGCGTAGCGTTTCGGACGGTCCGTGCGCCCGAGCCGCGCGTTGGGCTGGTCGTGGCCTATCGCAAGGACCGCCCGCCGCAACTGGCACTGAACTTCGCCAAGGCCGCCCGCGCCGTCCGCGCACGAGTGACCGGCTGATCGAGGCCCGCCGCATCCGGGCTGGCGCGATGGCACCCGGTCGCGCTAGCCTCGCCCCCATGCGCGGCGTCCATCACATAGCGATCATCTGCTCCGACTATGAACGCTCGAAGCGCTTCTATGTGGAGGTGCTGGGCTTTGCCGTGCTGCACGAGGCCTGGCGGGCGGCGCGCTCGTCGTGGAAATGCGACCTCGACGCCGGCAATGCGCGGATCGAACTGTTTTCCTTTCCCGATCCACCGCCGCGGCCGAGCCGGCCGGAGGCGTGCGGGCTGCGCCATCTCGCCTTCGCGGTATCCGATCTCGCGGCGGAGGTGGAGCGGCTCACGCGGCTTGGCGTTGTCGTCGAGCCGATACGCCTCGATCCCTACACCGAGCGGCGCTTCACCTTCTTCGCCGATCCCGATGGGCTGCCGCTGGAACTCTATGAGGAGCCGGAGGGGGCGGACTGACCGCGCGACGGGGCAGGGCGGTCTGGCCCGCGCGGGTCAGGCCGAGGCCGCCCGGGCGCCAGCGGCGCGGTTGAGCCGGCTCAATGCGAACATTGCCGCCGAGCGTATCTACGTTCATCAGTAATGACGCGAAAGATGACGTCGCAAGAATTGACGCCGTACGGCCGGCCTCGCGCAGGAGTGGTCCGATGAAGCTGGCCTTGCCATTCTTCAAGGGTTTCGCCGGCTTCCGCATGAACTGGGCCGGGCGGGACGCGATGGCCGGGCTTGCCATTGCCGCGGTCGCCATTCCCAGCGCGGTCGCCTACCCCGCCATTGCCGGCCTGCCGCCGGAAGTGGGCGTCTATTCCAGCATCTTCTCGCTGCTCGGCTACGCCCTGCTGGGGCCCTCGCACCGGCTGGTGGTGGGCCCGGATGCGGCGACCATGACCCTGCTGGCCGCCGTGCTGGCCGCCATCGCCGCGCAGGATCCCGGCATGGACCGGGTCGCGACCTCCGCGCTGCTCGCCCTGTGCGTCGGGGGGATGTGCCTCATCGCCGGCCGGCTGCGACTCGGCGAAATCGCCGCATTCCTCTCGCGGCCGATCCTCATCGGCTTCATCAGCGGCATTTCCATCTCCATCATGGTCGGGCAGATCGGCCGCTTCACCGGGCTCGCCATTGCGTCCGATGGGCTCGTCGCGCCGATTCTCGAACTGGTCGGCAAGGCCGGCGATGTGCATTGGCCCTCCGTCGCGCTGGGTGGTGCGCTGCTGGCGCTGACCTTGCTGCTGGAGCGCCTGAAATCACCCATTCCGGGGCCGCTCGTCGTGGTGTCGGTGGCGATCGCGGCGTCGGCCCTGTTCGATTTCGCCGGGCTCGGGATCAAGGTCGTGGGTAGCCTGCCGCAATCCCTGCCGGCCTTCTCCATCCCCGTGCCCGCTGCCGTGCCGTTGCAGCAATTGCTGCTGGGCGCGGGCGCGTTGTGGCTGGTGAGCTTCAGTTCCGGGCTGGTGGCCGCGCGCAGCTTCGGCGCGCGCGGGGGCTTCGTCGTGGATGCCAATGAGGAACTGCGCGGCCTCGGCGGCGCCAATCTCGCCACCGGCGTGTTCAGCGGCTTTCCGGTGACGGTGTCGGATTCGCGCACCGCCGTGAACCTGTCGGTCGGTGGACGCAGCCAGCTGGCGGGCGTCGTGGCGGCGCTGGCGCTGGCCAGCCTGCTGGTCTTCCTCAACGATGCGCTCAGCCTGCTGCCGGCGCCCGCGCTGGGGGCGATCCTCGTCGCGGCGTCCATAGGGTTGATCGACCTCAAGAGCCTGCGCGATCTCTGGCATATCAGCCGCATGGAATTTGCGTTCGCGCTCATCGGCATGTGGGGCGCGGTCAGCCTGGGCGTTCTGAATGGCGTCATCGTCGCCGTCTCGGCCACGTTGCTCTATGTGCTCTTGAAGGAAATGCGCCCGCGCGACGCGCTGCTCGGGCGGCTGCCCGGCCGTTCCGGCTTCTACAAGCTGCATCGTTTTCCCGAGGCGCGGCCGGTGCCGGGGCTCACGCTCTGCCTCATCCAGGGGAGCCTGCTGTTCTTCAATGTCGATTATGTCCGCGAGCGGCTGGAGCAGCTGATCGGCGAACTGCCCGCCGATGCACGCTGGCTGGTGCTGGATGCGAGCGCGGTGGTGCAACTCGATTCGACGGCGGCGGCAATGCTGGGCGACGTGTGGGCGAAGGCGGCCGAGCGCGGCGTCGCCTTCGGTCTGGCCGAACTCAATCACGCGCCGCGCCAGTTGCTGGAACGCGCCGGCGTGCTGGGCCGCATCGGCGCGGATATGGTGTTCGAGGATCTGGAGGAGGCGGCCAGCGCCTTCGACACACGGCGGCCGGTCGGCAAAACCTGAAAGCCGGGACAATCCTCAAAGCCGGGAGAATCCTCAAAGTCAGGAGATACCGGAAAGCAGGGAGACTGCGCGTTTCGCGGCGGTCTACAAGCGCGCAGCCCGGGCCGCTGGCGAGGGCGAAACTGGCGACCGCGGCTGGGCTCGAACCAGCGACCTGCCGCTTAGAAGGCGGAATGCCGCTGGGGCTATTTTGCTTTCTTGGTCAATCGTTTGGCAGGCGTTTGTTTTGCTGGCTCGGGACTTTCTCGGGACTTTTTGTCGGCCTCGTGTTTCGCGCGGCGCTCCGCCTCGTCCTTGACGCGCGCGGTCATGGCCTCGGCGATGTCGTCCGTGAGGGCATGCGCATAGCGCATCGTGGTCTTGATGTCGGAATGGCCGAGCATCTCCTTCACCGCGCGCAGATTCTTGGACGCCCGCAGCGTGCGGGTGGCGCTGGTGTGCCGGAGGTCGTGGATCTTGAGGTCGGAAAGGCCGGCCTTGACCTTGTCGCGGGCGAAGCGCGAACCCCACCCCCAATAAGAGACCGGGTAGCGCTTGCCGCGCACATAGGTGTTGTCGGACTTGGCGCAGCGGCGGGTGCGCTGGGCCACGAAAGTAAAGACATGCGTGGGATGGTGCCCACGCAGCGGCCAGAGCAGGCCGGTGATCTCCTGCGTGATGGGCACGACATGCGGCTTGTCGCCCTTGCCGACGACGCGGATGATGCCCGAGGCCCAATCGACCTGCGGCCAGGTGAGGCTGACGAGCTCGCGGCGGCGCAGGCCGCTCGCCTGGGCGAAGAGGCGCAGCGGGCGATAGTCGTCCCGCTCGACCTCCTCGAGGCCGATCTCCTCATCGACGCGCAACTCACGCACGCGCTCGCGGGGCTCTCGCAGGATGTGGCTCGACCAGTCCGGCTCATCCGGCAGGGCGATTTTCCACACCTTCCGCGCGCGAATGAAAATGCGGCGCAGGAGCTGGGTAAAGCCGCGATTGACCGTGGCGGGGCTCACCAGGCCTCGCCTTGGATCGCCGAAACGGTGCTCGCCGCGCCGCCGCGCGACCCACGCGGCCAGCTTGTCGTCGGTGATGTCGCCCATGGCCAAGGATGCGCCGATGGTCTTGATCAGATCGGCGAGTTCGCGATCGAGGTCTGCCGCCTTGGCGGTGTGCTGGCCGACCTCCAGCCAGTAGCGGCCGGCGGCATCGTCAATCGTCATGCGCGCGCTGGCGCCGGCGCCGCGCGCAAAGGCTGCCTTTACCCGCTCTTTTTCGGCCCGCTCGAACTCTTCCGCCGCGCGGCGAGACGTTTCTCCCGTTGAGCCGTGAAACCGTACACCACGGCGCTGGAAGTCGTAGTGGTAGTGCGGCGAGTCGGGCCGCTTGTAGACGGACATGCAAGCCTCCTCTGCCGCTCGAGAAACTCCAAGACGTCGGCGAGAGTGAATTCCCGCCGCGGGCGCACGACACCTACGCCCATGGCCCGAAAGCGGATATTGCCCGCCTTAACGTGCCGCTGCAGGGTGGAGTAGTCCATACCCAGCAGCCTGGCGGTCTCCTTGGGGGTGAGGCTGATCCGGTGTTCGAACGCGGCGAGCAGGACGGGCGGGATCGGATCGCCGGCGTGTCGATCGATCATGGCGGCGCCTCCCCCGGCTTGCCACGGCACCAGTCGAGCCGGCGCGGGCAGCGGCCGGCTGGGCACACATAGGGCTCGGCCAGACGGTCGCCGATCAGGATCGCGGCCACATCCATCCCGCCGAGGCTGAGGCGCGCCAGCGAGCGGCCGTAGCGGTCTTTCCGCGGCTCGCGCGCAAGGTCCATGCAGCTGGCGCCGGCGCGGTCCAGCGGGCCGCAGGCGGCGAGCAGCAGATCGGTGAGCCGTGCCTTGGCCAGCGCACCCAGCCGGCGCTCGGCCTCGCAGCTGGCGTGCGCGGTTTCCGGGGCGTTGAATCCGACGAGACGGATGTGCTCGTGCTCGACCACGATGGTATCGCCATCGAGCACGCGGATCTCGGCGCGGGCGGTGCCGGAGGCCAGCAGCGCGGCGAGGAGGATGGCGGTGCGGATCATCGCGATGATGCCTCCCCCGTTGCATACACATCATCGACGATGTGCCCGAGGCGGCGCGGATCGTTGACCAGCCGCTCGGAAAGGCCGAAGCGGCGCCGCCAGTAGACACGCGGGCTCGCTAGATTGCTGTCGAGTCCATCGGTGGCGATGCGAAGGCCGTGCTCAAGGAGCGGGTGCCCACGGAATATCTGCAGCATTGCCTCACTCCTCAACTGGATGGCGGATGCCTGGGTTCTTGCGGTTTTTCCAATCGGAGTCTCTATCGGCGCTTGAGCGCAGCGCTTCGACGGCCTCATCCATCTTTTTCTGAGCCAAGTTCAGCCGGTTGAGACAGGCTGTTTCATCGCGACGCGCCGCGTCTGCCCGCGACCGGGCATCCACGAGAGCGCTTGATGCCGCATGAACCTCCTCGGCAAGTTCCGCGACGGATCGTACCTTGGGCGCGGGGATATTCACGAAGCTCATCATCCCTCTCCTCAGAACGGGATTTCGTCGTCAAGGTCGGCATGGCCCCCACTGGCGCCGGCGTCACCGGATGTCGCCGCGTCGGCGCTCGCGCGCTCGCGCGGCGTGTCGTGGCGGTTGTAGTCCTCGGGCGTGCCGCGCGACCCGGTGTCCAGCTTGTCGAGCAGGGTGATCTCGCCGCGGAAGGGGCGCAGCACCACCTCGGTGAAGTACCGCTCCACGCCGTCCTGGCCGGTCGACTTGCGCGTCTCGATCTGGCCTTCGACATAGACCTTCGAGCCCTTGCGCAGATACTGCTCGGCGACCTTCAGCAGGCCTTCGTTGAAAATCACCACGCTGTGCCACTGCGTGCGCTCGCGGCGCTCGCCGGTGTCCTTCTCGCGCCAGGTCTCCGAGGTGGCGAGGCGCAGATTGGCGACCTTGCCGCCATTCTGGAAGGTGCGGATTTCCGGATCCCGGCCGAGATGGCCAATGAGGATCGCCTTGTTGACGCTGCCGGCCATGGTCAACTGGCCTCCATCGGCAGATGACCCTGAAAGTCCGGACGGTGCTCGCCGCACCAGTCATCGGCGGCGGTGGGCGGCCAGGCGGAGGAGACGGCGTCCTCGGAGTGGCGGGGGAAGCGCAGCCGGGGCGAGTTGCGGCGGCAGTCTCCATCCGAATTGCCGAGCGCGCCCTTGAGCGGCTGAACGACATCGGGCTGCCAGAAAATGCAGGTGCGGCAGGTCGGGGTGGCCATGGTCAATCCTCCTCCGGCGTCGCGCCGGCGCGGTTGAGGCGTTCGATCTCTTTGATGATGAGGGCGGCGGCGCGCACCAGGTCGCGGTGGCGGGTCTTGGGCTTCCACCAGCGCTGCGCGAACGGCCAGATGTCTCGCAGCATGCTGTTGTTCTCGATCGTGTAGATGCCCGATATACTGGCGCGCTGTCGGTCCGAGAGCGTGGCGGCAAGGGCGTAGGCGGCGCCGGCACGGGCAAGTTCGCCGTCGATGTGCAGATCGTCGTGCTCCGGCGTCCAGCCTTCGACCTCGACCATTCGCCGGCACTCGGCCAGCACGTCGGCCTCGGCTTTCGAGCCGTGATGTGCGCTCGCTTTGAGGCGATTCAGTTCATGCAGAACGAGCGCAATTGATTCCGTGAATGACACCTCATCTTCGACGTCGCCGAGTGCCTCTCCGCGATCAAGGAATCCGTCGAGTTCGGCGATAGATTTCTCGAGGGCCTGCGGCTGAACGGGTGTGGTCTTGTTCATCTCTCAAACCCTCATCGGCATGAGCACGCACAGGTCGTCCTGCGCGTCGGGGTGGCGGAAAATGGTGGGGCTGCCGGGGTCGGCGAGGGCGATCTCGACATCGCCCTTCGGCGCGGTGTTGCCGATGACATCGACCACGTATCGGGAGTTGAAACCGATCGCGAGGCCCTCGCCCTCAAAGGCGCAATCGAGAGATTCCGTCGCTTCGCCGGCATCCGGGTTGACGACGGAAAGCTCCAGCTTGCCGCTGGAAAAGCTGAACTTGACCGCGTTGCCGCGGACATTCGACACCGTGCTCACCCGATCGGCGGCGGCGCGCAGATCCTCGGCCTTGAGCGTGGCGATGCGCGTATTGCCGCGCGGAATGACGCGTTCGTAATCCGGGAACGAGCCGTCGATCAGCTTGGTGGTGAGCCGGGCGCCGCCAAAGCTGGCGGCGAGCTTGGTGGTGGAGGTGGTGAGCGTGATATCCGCCTTGTCGGCATCCGCGGCGAGCCTCTGGATTTCGGCAACCGCCTTGCGCGGCACGATGATGCCGGGCATCTGCGCCGGCGGATTGTCGACCGCGAGGTGCGTGAGCGAGAGGCGGTGCCCATCCGTCGTCACCATGGCGAGGCGCGGCGTTCCGCTCTGCGTCTGCCGCAGATGCAGATAGATGCCACCGAGGTAATAGCGCGTTTCCTCGGTGGAAATGGCGAAGGAGACGCGGCCGATGGCGGCGGCGAGCGCGGCACCGGGCAGGGCGAATTCCACTCCCTCCGCCAGGGCGGCGAGATCGGGAAAATCGCTGTCCGGCAGGGTCTGCAGGGTGAAGCGCGAGCGCCCGGCGCGCAGGGTGAGGGCGCCACGATCGCCGTCGGCCTCCAGCTTGATCTGGGCGCCCTCGGGCAGCTTGCGGGCGATCTCGAAGAGCGTCGCGGCCGAGACGGTGGTGCTGCCCGCCGTCTCGATATCCGCCGGCACGGATTGGGTCATCTCGATATCGAGATCGGTAGCGGTGATGACCATCGCTCCCGCCGTGGCGGTGAGCCGCAGGTGGGAGAGGATCGCGATGGTGTTTTTCCGCTCGACCACCCGGTGCGCGCGGGTGAGCGCGGCGAGCAGGGGCGCGCGGTCCAGCGTGAGTTTCATCGGGGCGCGTCCTGCTCGAGATTGGCGATTTCTCGCTCGATCCGCTTCTGTTCCGCGCGGAGCCGAGCAAGATGAGCGGCTGGATCAAGGACACGATCCATGCGCTCGCGAATGCAGCGGATAATCTCGGAATTCATCGAGGCGCCGTACTTGTTTGACTGCTCTTCGATAAACTCCTTCATCTCCTCCGGCAGGCGCAGCATGAACTTGGGCAATTCTCGCGACGGGTAAGTCATGACGGTGCTCGATCTGTCTGGAGAAAAAGCCGGGCGGCGGCGGGAGGCGCACCGCCCGGCAGGTTCCGGCGCCCCGCCTGAAGGCGCCGGGGGAGGATCAAGAGGATTCGGGCGAGCCCTCGAAGGTGGGCAGGGCGGTATCCTTGCCGGCCTTGAGCAGATCGTTCTGCACGCGGGTGCGCAGCCAGTATTCCCAACGATAAAGCTGGTAGAACCACGTGACGCTGCCTTGGCCGGCGCGGTAGCGGATGCGCGCGGGGATGCGCACGACATCGCCGTCCACGAAGGGCGGCAGCTGGATCATGAAGATGCCGGGAATATCGATCGGCTCGCCTTTGCCGTTCATGTGCTCGGTTTCGAACACGATCTGGCGCTCGCCCGACTGGAGGCGCGTCGACTGCTTGACCTTGGCGCCGACGAATACCTCGAGGTGCCGCGAGAGCTCGACCAGTTCGTTCGGGAGGGCGAAGCGCTCCTTGAACAGGGGCTCATATTCCGTCCGCTCGGCATCGAACGGCGTTGCCAGTTCGGCCGCGTGCTCCTCCAGGAACTCGGCGAAGTCCTGCTGCTCCATCGGCTTGCCGTTCTTGCCCACCCACGCCTTGAATTCATCGGTGAGCGGGAAGCCGTATTCCACGCGGTGCTTGAGAAAGTCCGGCGCGCGGTCGGTGCCGTGATAGTCGATGACGGCGGTGAGCTTCGGGTTCGGCCAGGCCGTGGCGGCGAAGATGGCGCTGGCCTCGCTCTTGTGCCGGTTGGTGAGCTCGATGAAGCTGCCCAGCGTCTCGACCTTGGCGGTGCCGGTGCTGGCCTTGGGCTTGAGCCGGTAGCGCTCGATTTCGCTGTGCACGCTCACCAGCTGCTGCTTGTCGGCATCCCACAGCGCGGGGATGCCGGAGGGCAGCCCCGGCCCGAGGCCGCTGGTGTCGATCGGCACATAGTGCGGGCCGGCGGCGGCCTTCGCCATGTCGGCGATGAGGCTGGCGGCGGAGGCCGCGGGGATGTCGTTTTTCGTGACGGTGGACACGGTCGCGTGCTCCATGGTGAGCGGGTTGAGGGGAGGCGAAGTCAGGCCGGCTCGGCGGAGCGCCGGCGATCGCCGACCTCGGACGGGCCGCCGAACATGTCGGACTGGCTGGGGTGCTGAACGGAGAGGCCGCCTTCCACGATCCAGAACGGCGTGGAGGTGAAGTCCTTCTCCTCCGGCAGCTTGGCCTTGACCGCCGGTTTCATATCGATGCGGTCGCCGAGCTTGGTGAAGTTGACGGTCAGGGTCAGCGTGCCCTTGGCCTTCTCTTCCGGGTGCTGCTCCAGCGCCTCGATGACGCGCTGCATTTCCGCGTTCACCTTCTCCTCGAAGCGTCCGCGGTTGGAGAGACCGAGCGCCTGGAAAGCGCTGCGGATGATGCGTGTGGACATGGCGGCTCCTCGGGCCTTCGGCGGTTCAAAGGGTGAAAAGGTCGGGCTCGGCGGGCCGGGCCGGTGCATTCGCCCGGGCTCGATGCTCGGCGATCTCGCGGGCCAGCTGCTGGGTGGTCGCCCGCTTGAGCTGCGCCGCAATCGTGCGGCGCGGCCGGTGCGCCTTGCGGCAGGCGGCATAGGCGGCCGCGAGCCGGGCGCGGGTGCGCGCGAGGTAATGGATGCGCGGGCTCATGCCGCCCCCCGTTTCGTGCCGCGGCGGGTGGCCCCCACATTCACCAGCGCCGGCAGCAGGCGGGTGAATTCCCGCCAGAGCTCGCTGCTGGCTTCGGCGGGGGCGAGCAGCTTCTGGGTGCGGGGCAGCGGCGCGGCAGCCTCCACCTCGGCATCCCAGTTGCAAGGCTTGCGGGCGAGAAAATCCCGCCGTTCGGTGGCCAGCGCCACCAGGTCGTAATGCCGGATGGCGCGGTGCTGATCCGGTGTCGGCAGGTTGAGCCCGGCGGCGGCGTGAATGGCGAGGTCGAGCCCGCTTTTGATCTCGGCCAGCGCATGCTTGAGCTCGCCGCGCCGGGTCGGCCCGTAGAGCCGCACCAGCATCTCATCCAGCGCCTGCGCCACCGGGGTGGTGATGTCGCCAAGGCCGTAGCCCTCATGCGCATCGTGCAGCGCCACCAGCGCCTGCACCTGCGGCGGTTCGCGGCCGCGCCGGGCAGCCTCCAGCGCGATCAGCGTATGCTGTGCCACCACCACCGGGTGCTGCGCGCAGCCGGCAAAGCGGATGATCTGGCCGAGCGTGCGGGCGATCTCGAAGAAATCGACCGCGCCCGGCGTGGGCGTGAGAAGGTCGATCCGCCGGCCATCGAGCGATTGCGCCCAAGGCGAGGACCGGCGCGCGGCGGGTTCATGAATGGTGACGCCGGGCGGGATCATCGCGCGCTCCAGATCATCAGCGCGAAGGCCACATGCATGATGCCGGTGCCGAGCGCGGCGACCAGAAAGGGCACTACCAGCCCGCACAGCAGCGCATCGCGCACATTGCGGGTGGTGAGCCGGCGAGAGACGGGCCGGCCAGAGGGTGGGCGGGACGAGAGAGCGCGCGGCATCAGAGGCTCCCGGTGATGAGGCCGGCGACCACGCCGACCATGGCGACGAACAGGCCGACAGCGGCGAGCCGGGCGGCCTCCTGCAGCAGGGTGCGGATCATTGGAGGGGCCTCCCATCCGCGGGGCCATTGCCGGACGGCGCCTTGGGACTGTCGGCGGCGATCAATTCCAGGATGTGAGCGCGGATCAGCATCCGCACCTTGTCGCTCGGCGCGCTGTCGAGCAGGTCCCGCACGATCTCGCCGCAGGCCTGCACGATCTCGCGGACCTGGAACTCGCGCCCCGTGGCCATCTCAGCCTCAAGCGCGGCGAGGAAAAGGCAGGAAACGCATGTCACCGAAGCCTCGCTCATCGCCCTCTCCCCTTGCCCGCCGTGGCGCGGATGTCGGAGGGCTCATAGGCCCGGCCGGCGATGCGGAAGCCGCGTTGCAGCTTGCGCAGCGAGGAGGACGCGCCGGGGTGCAGCTGGCGGGCATGGAGAAAAGCGGCGCCGAAGGCCATCCCGGCATTGCGCGGGTGCGGCACGCGGTTGCGAACCTTGCCGCGCGTGATCTGCTCGGCCAGCCGCTTGGCGGCCTCGATTGGGGCGAAAGGCATAAGGGTGAGTGGGAACATCACGCGGCCTCCCCCGTGAGGGTGGAGGCCGGCTCATCGAGCGCGGCGCGGTCCAGCGCGGCGGCGGCGCGGATATAGGCGCGCCCGGCGGCCGTGATGGCGGCGGCCAGCGCGGCGGCCTCGCCGGCATATTCGGCGATGACGGCGGCGGGATAGCCTTCGCGGGCGAGGAAATCGGCGTCGCAGGGGATGCTGTCGCGCTCGGCGGCGAGGAAGAGGACCGCCATGCGATCGGTCGGCAGGCGGGCGGGATCGCGGCGCAGGCAGATTTCATCGAGCCGCAAGGCAATCTGCGCGGCCGTGACGAAAGCCGGCTGCCAGTCCCGTTCGGGATAGGTCATCTCGCCGACCTGCCAACGGCCAAGATTGCGGCGGCCGGGGGCGTGGGTCTGGTAGTCCGCCGCGCGCAGCGCGAAGCCCAGGCTCAGCGCCAGGCCAAGGCGGGGAAACAGCGGCAGATGCTCGGCAAAGCGGACGGAAATGTCATGCCGGCCGAAGAACGAGGCGACAATCGCCTGCTGGCTGGCGGGGTCGGAACTGTCCATGGAGGCGCTCCCAATCGGTGCGGATTGGGAGCATGAAAGCAATGCTTTATATCAATGTCAAGCTATGCTTTCATTCATGGCCATGGCGCCTCAAGCAAAAAAACCGCCACTCATGAGAATGGCGGGTTTCATTTTTCAACCATGCGCCTCAATCAGGCAGGCTCAGGACAGGCTTTGAATACCTCATCTAGCGCTTTCGACGCATTTGGCCCGAGCTTAAAGACCTTGTCCCCTGTTACGCCTTTGTAACTTAGGCGAAACGCCACCTCTTTTGCGTTTCTCATCTGCCGCGCCATGGACGCGGAATCGGCAAGTTCGACAGCTTTATCGTTGATCGCTACACCAACTGTTTCAATTATATCACCAGTGTCCGCACGAAACTTTATGTCGAACTCCATGCCTTCATCAAACCGTCCAGGCCCAGCGCCCAATTCTCCGACAGCAATGCTAATTCCTTTCGGAAAACAACGAACGGCAATGATGTCGCCGCGCTGAAAGCTCATAGCAATGACCTTTGATTGGCCAGTAAATCTATCTGTATCAATCGATACTTCCCATGAGCCGAACTTTTTCGTGACTTCTTCTGCTGACGCGTTAGCGGAGGCTGCGAGCGAAGCGATCGTAATGACGGTGGCCAGTGTTCGGCGCATGTGTTTCTCCTGCCCGGTCGGATGAATCATAATACCGTTCGGGAACTCATGCGCCACAGGCTGTGCGCGTTGTCAGCAAGCAAATCAACAACCTACGGAGAGCAAGGCGCAGGTCAGATTATCACGCCAAACCGACGCACCACGCGCCCGATGATCTGCATTTCCGATAGCAAGCGGCTTTTCGGCTCATGCCGCGCGGCGTTGTCGGAAATGACACGGATACGGATGTCATCATCTTCCGTGCCGGCTATTTCCAGCCGCTTGATAATCATGCCGCCGAACTCGTCGGTGATGGCATAGAGGCCATCCGGCGAGGGGAGCCGATGTCGCGTGTCGATGAAGACGAAGTCTCCCTCGTTGAGTGTGGGCAGCATCGAATCCCCTTGGGCGGGCATGACGATAATGTCATGCGGGCGCAGGCCCATGCCAGCCAGAACCTCCGGCGGCAGACGCCAGTAGTCCCGCACATGCTCGGCCGCAAAAGTCATGCCGCTTCGTCCCGGCACGCCAGGGCTGATGATGGTCAATCCGCCGCCGCCCATTCCTGCTGTCACGTCGAGCTGTGCCGAAGCATCTTTCGGGAGGCCGCGTCGCCCGGTCTCGCTGCCGATAGTCATGGGTTCGTCAGGGTCGATAGCGCGGCCGTCGGAAGCGTCGTCCATCGAATCAATTTGGCGGGTATCGTCCAATGACGCGGCGATGTCTTCGGAGCTGAGATGCTCGGGAAGCATCTCCCCGACGCCGGACATCAGCCATTCGAGCCGCACGCCAGCCATGCGCGACATCTCGGCTAGATTATCCTTGCTCGGTCGAGCGGGCCTCCGCGCCTGCCCAGCGCGTTCCGGCTTTTCCCATTGGCTGACGGCTTGCGATGTGATTCCGAACCGCGCGCCGAACGCCTCCTGAGAAAGGCGCATGTGCTTGCGGACGGCGCGGATTCTCGTGTCGAGGCTCATCTGGCCAGCATAAAGCCGCGCTTGATGAAAGGCAGAAAGCGGTGCTTGATTTTTCATGAAAGCAATGCTTTGTATGTTGCATGGAGAACCGCGACGCATCTCTCGTGAGCGCCATCGATCGCATCGGGTCGGCTGCAAAGCTGGCAACGCTGGTCGGTGTATCGCCGCAAGCTCTCTCGCAATGGCGGCGAGTGCCGCCGCTGCGCGTGCTCGATGTCGAGCGCGTGACCGGCGTTCCGCGGCACGAACTGCGCCCCGACCTTTACCCGGCGCCATGTGTGCCGGCCCCCACCGAAGAGGCCGCCGCATGAAGGAGATCCGTTATGACTGCCGAAACGGGAATGATGGTTCAGCAGGTCGTCTTGCTGCTTCAGAGCCTGATGATCCTATGGATGGCGATGCGTCTGGATCGAAGCACCCGGCTTCTCTCCTCGATGATGACGCTGATCAAGACTGCCACCCGTGCGCCCATGCCCCCGCTCGAGGCGCCGGGATCGATTGCGAAGCGCCAGGACTGAGTATCGGTTCGAACGGCGGACCCGCTCGCGAAAGCGACGCCCGATTGCAGAAGTGGGCCTGTTGTGGAGCCGGCGGCCGATACATCGCTGCCAACGGGCAGCACCTTAGGGTCGGTCTGGTCGCCAAAGTTGTCAGCATAAGCCGAGAATATGCGACCGCTGCGCGGCTTCTCGAGCCGAAACTCCTTCACATGCGCGGTTCTCGGCCCGAAGTTTCGAACCGATATGACGACGGGGAACCAGTCCTCGCCGCGCGGGCGCGGTGCAATGGTGCATTCCACGTCTGGCAGCTCGCCGTTGCGCTGGCGCCGGTCTTGAATGAACAGCAGGAGCGCCGTCGCGCTTCCCACGATCGTGGTCAGCACAGCCGTGATGTTGGGCAGGTTCAGCCAGTCCGGCATTTACGTCGCTCCGCTTCTTCGTTCGGTGAGGCCGCATGACTCTCCGCCTCTCCCCTCATCTTCTCTGCCCGCGCCAGACGCTCCAGCGCGCGGCGCAGCTTCTCGCGCTGTGCGGCGCGCCGATCCTCGAGGCTCATTCCATGCTCTTCGCCGCCCTGCATGTCCGCGCTCCGCCGTGAGGCTGTCTCTGTGATCTGACGGGCTGACCGTCGCACCCACCGCACGTTTTCCCAACGAAAAAGCATGAGGGCTTTTTTCGTGACCGATACCGCTTTGCCTGACGGGCTCATCCCGCTCATCAAGAACACCACCCGGCTCGCCGTGGTGGCCTGTGCCGTGCCGGGCATGACCGGGCCGCAGCGGATCGAGCATCTGGCCGGTTTTTCGGCCGGCACGATCAGCCGGTGGGGCGGCGACGCGCACAAGGACCTGATGCCTATCGAGGTCGCCTTCCTGGTCGAGTTCCTGACCCAGAAGCCGATCTTCGCCCGGGCGCTGGCCGCGCTCACCGGCCACAAGCTGGTGCCGATCGCCGAGGACGAGGACGCCCTTGCCGAGCTGGGCATGGCGGACCTTCTGGACCTCTCGGCCTCCTCCTCGCGTGTGCAGACCGTGGTCGCGGACGCGCTGCAGGACGGCAAGGTCACGCCCGCGGAGAGGCGGGAGATCCTCAAGGTCAAGGCCGCCCACCATGATGTGCTGACCCGCATCGCCCGCAAGCTAGCCGATGTCGACGAGCGGGGCGCCTGACCATGAGAGGGGCGAGCTTCACGCGCGAGGAAGATGCCCGCCTGCGCGCGCTGCATGCCGAGGGGCTGAGCGCCCGCGAGATCGCGGCACAGCTGGCCGGGGAGGGGTTTCCCGCACGTAGCCGCAATGCGGTGCTCGGTCGCGGCCACCGCATGGGGCTGGAAAAGCGCGAGCAGCCGGCGCTGCAGCCTCGCGCGGTGGCGGCGCTTGGCGCGAAGGCGGCGCAAGAGGCGGCGCAAGCGGCAGCGGTCAAAAAGGCGGTGCCGAGGGCCCGCGCCCGCGTCGCCGCCGCGCCGGAGGTGGCCGCGCCGATCGTCCCCACTGTCCCGGTTGCCCCGGCCTTCGTGCCGCCGGTGGGCTGGCGGGGCGTGCCGTTCATCGGGCGCACGCCGGAACAATGCTGTTTCCCGCTCTGGCCGGACCATGCGCCAATTCCCGCGCGGCCGATGGTGTGCGGCGCCCCGGTGCGGGCGGGGCACTCCTATTGCGCCGCGCATTACGACCACACCCACAACGCCCCGAGCGGCGGGCCGCTGGAGCACCGCGCCGGCAGTTTCGCCCGGCATGACGGCGTGGCCCCGCGCGGGCCCCGGCCGGCCGCGCGGGAAGAGGATGCGCCGGAAATCGAGGTGCCGGACCTGGTGGACGCGATCGGGGGCGCGGCATGAGCGGGCCGGACAGATTGCGCCCGGCCCCGCGCCACAAGATGAGCGCACCGTGGTCGGCGGCGGAAGACGCCATCCTGCGGGATGGCCTGCGGCGGGGGCGCTCTTTCTCCGCCATTGCCGAGGAGCTTCGCTGGGCGGGCCAGCGGCGCACGGCCGATTCCGCGCATGCAAGGGCCGGGCGCCTCGGCCTGCTGGATGAGCGCGCCGAGCCGGACGAGATCCTGCAGGTGCGCGATACGCGGGGCGAGGATCCGCTTCTGTGCGCCCTTTCCGCGCACCACGCCGGCGCCCCGCGTGATGTGCGGCCCGGCCGAGCCGATGGCGCGGCCTTCAACTGGCGCCGGCTGGTGGCCGGCGTGGGCTCTTCCGGCAGCCCCGCCGCGCTCTGCGCGGACGAGGGCGACCGCAAGCAGTGGTGAGGGACATGCTCGCGCGCCCGCCTCGCCCCTTTCCCGCCAGCCCATTCGCGCCGCGCGCCGGCACACGCCGGCCCGTGGTGGTGGTGCGGCGAAGGCCCTGGCGGCGGCTGGTGGCCGTGGTGCGCGGGCTGGCCGCGCGCTCGGTGCGGGAATGGGAAATCGCGAGCCGGCTCAACATCAGCCAGCGCCTGGTGCGCCTCGCCCTCAGCGAGGGCGCCGGCATCTGGACCCCGGAGCAAATGGCGCGGATGCGCGCGGCATGGAAGGCGGAGGCGGGACGGTGAAACTGTTGGCGGATCGGATCTTGGCGGCGCCTCGCTCGCAACTCAAATGGTTCGAGCGAGCCCGGGACCTCCTGAAAATGCCGGACACGAACCATGACATATTGGCGCATCCGCAGGGCGCGGTTGATCGGTTCGTGCTTACGGCGGCAACGGCTGATGTCTTGGCCGATGTCGTGAGTAAGCCGGGTCAGTTTGATCTGCTTCGGCAAGTGGCCCGTTCTCCGTTGCCGCGCCTCTGGCTGGATGTGCCGTCTTACCATTGGGCGTTTCTCGTCGATGGTGATGTGGCGATCTACTTCGACCAGTCGGCCGTTGAGGGGCTGGCGCGTTTTCCCACACCCGTTGCAGGCGTTGTGGTCGCCGCGGATTCGCCCAGCTTCGGAGATGCGTTCCTTCTGCCGCCAATGCGCAGCACCTTGGCAGGTAGGGCTGGGGCGAATGACTACATCGCGAGCATCTCCGCGCGCGTGGTCACGATCCTCGGTGTGCTCTCATCGCCGCATTTTGCCAGCACGCGGCGGGTCATGCCGGGTCCTGAGGGCGATGCTGCGCGCCGCGCCTTTCTCGCGCGCAATGCGCAGCGCGGGCGGCCGATCTTTTCGCACAACCAGGTCGATCTGTTGCTGCCGAAAACGGCCGTGCATAACGGTGTCTTGAGGTCCTGCGATGAGATGGCGTCGGTGCGGGCGCATATGCGGGTTGGCCACTGGCGGCTGATCGAAGGCCGGCTCGATCCCTATTTTGTCTGGATCGAAGGGCGCGAAGTCGGCAACCGCGCGCGGGGTTATGTCGCCAAGACACGCCATGTCGAATTGGCGGGCGACAGCGTCCGCCGGGGCTTTCGCGTCCCCGCTGAGATCGGCAAGGCCGGCGAGCGTCGCAAGGCGGAGGCGCTGCGATGAGCCCCCCTGAATCCTTTCTCGATGGGCGTGTGACGCTTCACTGCGGCGACAGCCGGGACGTGCTCGACACTCTGGAGCCCGAGAGCATCGATCATTGCGTGTGCGATCCGCCCTATGCGCTGGTGTCGATCGGCAAGCGCTTCGGCAAAGACGGCGCGGCGCCGGCGAAGGGCAATGACGCCTATGCGCGCGCCTCCGCGGGTTTCATGGGGCAGGGCTGGGACACGGGTGAGGTCGCCTTCTCCGCCGAATTCTGGCGGAAGGTGTGGCGAGTGCTCAAGCCCGGCGGCCATGTGGTCGCCTTCGGGGGCACGCGAGCCTATCACCGTCTCGCCAGCGCGATCGAGGATGCCGGCTTCGAGATCCGCGATTCCATCGCCAATGCCATCAGCCTTGACCCCGCCGTGCGGGCCTTTGTCGAGAGCCTGGACGCGGCGCAGCTGGACGCCTTCCTGCGCCTCGCCGACCAGATCGAATTCGAGGGTCTGCTCGCGTGGGTCTATGGCACCGGCTTTCCCAAGAGCCACGATGTCAGCAAGGCGCTCGACAAGATGGCAGGGGCTGAAAGACCCGTCATCGGGCGCAGCGCAAGGCATGTCAGCGGCAAGCCGAACCAGCGCACAGAAGGCTTAGTAGGATCTTCGGCATTTGCCGAGAGCATCGGAATGGGCGCCTTCGCAACTGCCCCGGTAACCGATGCAGCCCGCGAATGGCAGGGCTGGGGCACGGCGCTTAAGCCGGCCTGGGAGCCGATCGTGCTGGCGCGCAAGCCGCTGGTGGGGAGCGTCGCAGAAAATGTGCTGGCGCACGGAACGGGCGCGCTGAACATCGACGGGTGCCGGGTAGCGACGGCCGAAAGCATCACCGCTACGCGCAATGTTGCTTTGGGCTCATCGGGCAATGGCGTTTATGGCGGCGCGAACGTAGCCGGGGTGTATCGGCAGAAGGCTGGTGGCCGGCACCCCGCCAACATCATCCATGACGGCAGCGCCGAAGTCGTGGCGGCTTTCCCCGTTGCGCCCGGCGCGCTTCGCCCGGTCACTGGCGATGAGCCGTCGTCGCCCTTCGCCAATGTCTATGGCGATATGCCCGCACGCGCCGGCCGGGCCGAGCCGCGTGGCGACAGTGGTTCCGCCGCGCGCTTTTTCTACTCGGCCAAGGCGGACGCCGATGACCGGCTCGGCTCCACGCATCCGACCGTCAAGCCGGTCGATCTCATGGCGTGGCTGGTGCGGCTGGTGACCGTGCCGGGCGGCGTGGTGCTGGATCCTTTCGCGGGCACGGGCACCACGGGCGAGGCCGCGTGGCGCGAGGGCTGCCGCGCGGTGCTGATCGAGCGCGAGCCGAAATTTCAAGACGACATCCGCCGGCGGATGGCGCTGTGCGGCGCCGGCGCCGGTACCCGCAAGCGCGAGTCCGCCAAGGCGCGCGCCGAGGCGGAGGGCAAGGCGCCGGACTTCGGGCCGTTGTTCGCAGGTGGGGAGGCGGCGGAGTGATGGGCCCGATGCTCGAACTCGTTATCGACAGTTTCGCGGGCGGTGGCGGCGCGTCGGAAGGCATCCGCGCGGCGCTCGGGCGCGATCCGGACATCGCGGTCAACCACGATCGCATGGCCCTCGCCATGCACCGCATCAACCACCCCGGCACGCGGCACCTGGTGCAGGATGTGCTGGTGGTCGATTCCGTGAGCATGTGCGCCGGGCAGCCGATCGGCCTGTTGTGGATGAGCCCGGACTGCACCGACCATTCCAAGGCCAAGGGCGGCCCGCCGCGGCGCGGGGCGGACAGCACGCGCGGCCTTGCCTGGGCGATTGTCGGTTGGGTCAAGGCCCTGCCCAAATGGCAGCGCCCGCGCGTCATCGTCCTCGAGAATGTCGAGGAGTTCGCCCATTGGGGCCCGCTCACGCAGGACGGCAAGCGCTGCCCGCTTCAGAAGGGCGCCATCTTCAAGCAGTTCGTGCAGGCGTGGCGCGATCTTGGCTATCCCGCCATCGAATGGCGCGAGCGCCGCGCCTGGAAGGCGGGCGCGCCGACCATCCGCAAGCGGCTCTACATGGTGATCCGTCGCGACGGCGAGCCGATCGTGTGGCCCGAGCCGGCCTTCGGCAACCCCAGCGATCCCGCGGATGCCGGGCGCATTGCGCGCGGCGAGCTGCAGCCGTGGCGGACGGCGGCCAGCCATGTGATCGACTTCTCGCTGCCGGGCCCCTCGATCTTCGACACGGCGGAGGAGATCAAGCGCAAATTCGGCGTGCGGGCGAAGCGTCCGCTGGTGTTCAATACGCGGGCACGACTGGCCGTCGGCACGAAACGGCATGTGCTCGACAACCCGCGCCCCTTCCTCGTCAAGGTAAACCACACCGCGCGGGGAGAGCCGCGGGACCGCGCGCTCGGGCTCCCCGTGACATCGCTCACCCTGACGCGGGACGATGCCGTGGCGGTGCCCATTGTCACCTATGCGCAGCAGGGCGGCGGCACGCGGCCGTCAACGGCGCCGCTCCATACGGTCTGCGCCTCCGAGAAAGACCAGAACGGCGTCATCATGCCCTATGTGACGAAGTTCAATTCTGGCTCTACCGGGCACAAGATCGATGAACCGCTGCATACCGTCACCGCGCATGCCTCCGCAACGCATGGTGGTGGCGCAGCGCCCCTTGGTCTGGTGTCTGCCGTCCTCGTCGGCTGTGGTGGCCGAGCCGCACAGAGCGAGCCGCAGCCCGGCGACGCGCCTGTGTTGACCCAGACCGGCAAGCCGGACCTGTGCGTGGCGGTGCCCATGTTGGTCCCGCGCTATGGTGAGCGCGATGGGCAGGAGCCGCGATCCCTGTCAGTTGATCGGCCTCATCCGACGCCAGTGCCGACCGGGAACGAAGCCGGCCTTGCGGCGGTTTTCATTGCCCAGCACACGGCCGGTTCGCATCCGGGCTCGCCGGCTCACCGAGTCGAGCAGCCGACCAATACCATTCTAGGCGCGGGTTCCCAGCACGGTGTGGTCGCCGCAAGCATGTTGACCTTGCGCGGCAGCGACCGAAGGGACGCCTCGGTCGACGCGCCGGTGCGCACGCAAAGCGCCGGCGGTCAGCACAGCGCGGTGATCTCTCTGCCGTTGATGACGGTCTATTACGGCACCGACGATGACGGCGCGCCCGTCGACCAGCCCAGCCGCACCGAGACCGAGAAGCCCCGGTTCGGCCTAGTGGATGTTCTCGCTTGCGCGCCGCCTTTCGGGCGTGAGCACGAACCCCGTGCGCGCGAGGTGGCGGAGTTCCTGCGCTCCCACGGGTGCTGGGGTGACGGGGAGTTCGTCACCCTGGATGTGGACGGACATGCGGCTGTGCTGGTCGACATCGGAATGCGCATGCTCACCCCGCGCGAGCGGTTCAATGCGCAGGGTTTCCGGCCTGACTACATCATCGATCGCGGCATCCTCGAGGATGGTTCGACGGTGCATTTCACGCTGGAGCAGCAGGGCCGCATGTGCGGCAACTCGGTGTGCCCTGCCGAGGCCGAGGCATTGGTGCGCGCGAACTATCGCCCGCGCGAGGTCCTGCGCCCCGCCAGTCGCAAGGCCCCGCTCGCGATGCCCCTGTTTCAGGAGGCAGCGGAGTGATGCGCGGGCACGTGACTTTTATTCCGGGGGCCGGGCATTCACGCCGCGACCTGGTGCGGCTTGATCTCTGCGATCTCCGGACGCGCGCCTTCGGCCGTGGCGAGGTCGAAGCTCGACTGCAGGTTCATCCAGAATTCCGCGCCGGTACCGAGAAAACGGCCGAGCCGCAGCGCCGTGTCGGCGGTGACGGGTGTTTCCTCGCGCATCAGCCGCTCGATGCGGGTGCGCGGCACGCCGAGCGCCTTCGCCACGGTGTAGGGCTTGAGGGCGAGGGGGGTGAGAAACTCTTCCCGCAGGATCTCCCCGGGATGGATGGGGGGGTGGGGGCCAATCATGATTGTCTCTCCTCAGTGGTAGTCGACGATTTCGACATCGGCGGCGCTGCCATCGCGCCAGACGAAGCAGATGCGGAACTGATCGTTCACGCGGATGGAGTGCTGGCCGGCGCGGTCGCCCTTCAGCGCTTCGAGCCGGTTGGCGGGCGGCACGCGCAGCGCGTCGAGTGTGACGGCGGCGTTGAGCATGGCCAGCTTGCGTTGGGCAGTGCGGACGAGATCGGCCGGGAACCCCTTGCCGACGGTGCCGGTCCACACCGTTTCCGCCAGCTTGTTTTTGAAGTTCACGATCATCGCTGCCTCGCCGCTTTCGATGATAAAAACGTATCTTGTTATGATACGAAGAGCAAGAGAAAAGTATCATCTCAAGATACGTTTTTGGAGGTTCCGGAATGATCACCCCCGCCGCTCTCGAAGATCTGCGCCGGCGCAACCCGGTGCCGGAGGTGGCTGGCAAATGGGTGAGCCTGCGGCGGGGCACCAAGACTGGGCGCATGGTTGGCCCGTGTCCGCTGCACTCCAAGGACCCGCACGCCAAGGATTCTACCAGCTTCGAATGCTGGTCCGATGGCTGGGTGTGCGCCCATTGCTGCAAGGGCGGCGACGTGATCCGGCTGGTGGAGGAGTACGAGCACAAGAGCTTTCGCGAGGCCGTGGAATGGCTTGGCGGGCCGCGCGAGGTCGATGACGCGGAGGAGGCGCGGCGCGCGGCCGAGCGGGCGGAAAAGCAGGCGCAGCAGGAGGTGGCGCAGGCGGGCTTTCGCAACCGCGAGCGCGACAGGCTCTATGGTTGGTGGCAGGAGGCGCGGCCGGTGGCGGGCTCGCCGGCGGAGCAATATCTGCTGCGCCGAGGGTGCCGGGTGCCGCCCGGCGCGCGGCTGCGCTTCCGCCCCGATCACCCCTACATGGTGCATGAGGGGCGCGACGAGCGCGGGCGCGATGTGTGGCGCGCCATCCATCGCGGGCCGGCCATGATCGCGGCGATCACGGCACCAACCGGGCATTTCCTCGGCCTGCACATCACCTGGCTCGATCTCGACCAGCCCAAGGGCAAGGCGGTGATCACCCACCCCGAGACCGGCGAGGTGCTGCAGGCCAAGAAGATGCGCGGCAGCAAGCAGGGCGGGCAGATCGAGCTGCTGCGCTGCGCCTCGCCCACCTGCCTGATCATTGGCGAGGGCATCGAGACGGTGCTGTCCATCTATGCCGCCATGGTGCGCAAGGGGCGCCCGCTGGACGGCATCGCCTTCTGGGCGGCGGGCGACCTGGGCAATCTGGCGGGCAAGGCGGCGGCGGGCTGCCGCGTGCGCCATCCCATCGCCAAGGATGCGGCCGGGCGCACCCTGCTGGTGCCGGGCGCGGAGCCGGACCTGGCCAGCAAGGCGGTGACGATCCCCAACAGCGTCTTCGACCTGCGCCTGCTCGGCGACGGCGACAGCGACCCCTTCACCACGCGCCTCGCCATGCAGCGGGCCGAAGCCCGCCACGCGTGCGCGGGGCGGCGCATCCTGACGGCCTGGCCGGAGCCGGGCCGCGATTTCAATTCCATGCTGCAAGGCGGGGAGTGCGCGGCGTGACGGACGATATTCCCACGATCGATCCGGACGACGCCATCCTTGCGGCCGTGTTCCCGGAGGGGGCAGACGCCCCGGCGATCGGGACAGGCGGGACTGTCCCGGCGGGACAGGCAGGTCCCGATGAGCCGCCACCCACAACTCCGCCAGCGCCGCCTAAGCCCAAGCGCCGGAAGAAGGCCGAGGCGCCGGCGCCTGATGATGATGGCGAGCCGCCGCGCGGTCGCACTATGGGCTATTCGCTGGAGCGGATGAACGAGGAATGGGCTCTGGTGCTCATGGGCTCGAAGGCCGTCATCGTGCATGAGCAGGCCGATGGTCCGATCGAGGATCGGCTACGCATCATCTCCATCGACGCATTCAAGGCATGGTTCGCGAATCGATACACCGAGACCGTCAACTCCGCTGGCGACCTCAAGGTGATGACGTGGGCGAACCGCTGGCTGACCAGCCGCGAGCGCCGGCAGTACAAGGGTATCGAGTTCAAGCCGGGGAGCGATGCCGAGCCGACCGAGGGTTATCTCAACCTCTGGCGCGGCTTCACCGTGGCGCCGCGAAAGGGCGGCTCCTACGCGATTTTTCGGGACCATCTGCTGAACAATGTCTGCGGGGGCGACCTCGATTTGTTTAAGTGGGTGTTCGGCTGGTTTGCCCACATGATGCAGCGCCCGCGCGAGCGGATCGGCACCGCGCTGGTGATGCGCGGCAAGATGGGCACGGGCAAGACCAAGATCGGCGAGGTGATCGGCGGGCTGATCTCCGCCCATTACTTCGCCGTCGACGACCCGCGCTACGTGACGGGGCAGTTCAACGCGCACATGGCGTCCTGTATCTTCCTTCAGGCGGAAGAAGCGGTGTGGGCGGGCGACAAGGCGGCGGAAGGCCGGCTCAAGGGGCTTGTCACCTCGAAATTCCAGATGATCGAGGCCAAGGGCATCGATCCCATCCGCATCGACAATTTCGTGCGCCTGCTCATGACCTCGAATGAGGATTGGGTGGTGCCGGCCGGCAAGGACGAGCGGCGATTCTGTGTGCTGGACGTGCACCCGCGATGCGCCCAGAACACCGACTATTTCCGCGAAATGGACGAGGAGCTCGATAATGGCGGGCGCGAGGCGCTGCTGCACGACCTGCTGCATTTCGACCTCTCGACCGTCGATCTGCGCAAGATCCCGCGCACGGAAGGCCTGCTCGAACAGAAACTGCGCTCGCTCGACAGCGTCGAATCGTGGTGGTTCGAGCGGCTGACCACCGGCACGACCACGCGCACCGGCGAATACTGGCTCACTGAGATATCGGCCGATGTGATGTTTTCCGACTATCTCGACGCCTCCGAGAAGATAGGTATCCGCCGCAAGGCGGAGGCGACGGCGGTCGGCATGAAGCTGCGCAAGCTGGTGCCGGGCATCAAGCGCACGCGGCTGACCTGGGAGGTGGCCGCCGGCGTTTTCAAACGCACATGGTGCTACGTGCTGCCCGAACTCGATGCGTGCCGAGAGGCTTTCGTCACTGAACTCGGCCAGCCCGTGGATTGGGGCGAAACCGATGCGTGAGAGAGACCGGTCTTGTTGGGGTAGATCCCCCGGCAGCGTCCACCCTGTCCCACCTCGCGCGCAGCGGATTTGCAAGGTGGGACGCGAAAACGGGTTCATCTTCAAGGTTTTGTCCCACCTGTCCCACCTTGCCGCGCGTATGTACGCGATCACGCGCGCGCGAAAGCCACGGGGTTGGAATGTGGATCACGCCGACGCCACCGCTCTCGCGGCTCAAAGGTCGATTTGAGGTGGGACAGGTGGGACAGGTGGGACAATGCCAGCATTGGCAAGGCGTTATGCCTGTCCCACCTTTGTTTTCTTGAAAATAAAGGTGGGACAGGTGGGACAGAAGGGGCGAGGCGTGAAACAAGCGATCGATATCGAGGATCTGCTGGTCTGGGCTTACCGTGACATGGAAGCCGACAAGGTTGCGGGGATGGGGTGGACCGGGCCGGGCGATCTGGCCTCCAGCTGGGGTGCGGTCGATCGGGCCTCGGTGCTCGGCGCCGTGGTGCGGGTGTCGCCCTACGAGCTTCTGCCGGGTGATTGCGACGACGCGGCCATGGTGCATGACGCCGTCATGGCGCTCGATGCGGCCTTCGCGGCGATCGATGCCGACACGGGCACGACCATGGTGCTGGACCGGGCGATGATCGAGGGCGAGGGCGGCAGGGTGGAGGAGTTCCCCGGCGAGCGGGCGCGCATCACCGGGGCGGATGGCATGGTGACGCTGGCCCGCAAGATCACCATATCGGTGCATCTGCTGCTGCACGCCCGTTCCTCCACGCGGCCGGACTGTTATGCCGATGTCGCCCGCCGGCGCGGCCGCCCGTCGCGCGATGGCGAGATCGCGCCGGGCCTCACCTTTGCCGAGATGATGCATGCCCGTGCGGTCTATGCCGTATGGCACGCGGCGCTCGGCATCCTGGCCACCGATCTCACCGATCGCCTCACCCGCTGGGCGCCGCAAGGGCCGAAAGTCAGTGATTCGCCGTGGCTGCTGCGCACCGGCCGCGTGCTGGAGGCCGTTTCGAGCGATAATTCAGCGGCTGGCAAGCCATTGAAAGCAAAGCGGAAACGGCGCGTTTGACAGCCGATCCACCTTGACGCATATTCACCCCGTCGAAAGAGCGCCCGGTTGGACCCCCAGCCGGGCGCTTTCGTTTTCAAGCGACGGACCTGACGGCGGGAGGTGGCGATGTGACCCCGAAGGCATCCCCCCTCCGCGCCCCTCCGACCTGTTGCGCCCGCGCAACTGCACCCCCCGGGTTCA
Source organism: Ancylobacter tetraedralis (assembly GCF_014195655.1). Lineage (GTDB taxonomy): Bacteria > Pseudomonadota > Alphaproteobacteria > Rhizobiales > Xanthobacteraceae > Ancylobacter > Ancylobacter tetraedralis. The sequence goes on along the minus strand of NZ_JACICD010000003.1, from coordinate 468,554 downwards.
GGGACCGTACCCCCTTTCCGACAGCCCGCGGTCCCGGCGGAGCGCGGAATTCTGTCAGTGAGACAGTGGTTTAGCTTGGGTTGACAGGGTTGACAGATGGCGCAGCCGGTTGACAGCGGCGGGCCGCGCATCATGTGGGCGATCTCTCAGATCGTCGAGCGGGATGGGATTTCGAAGCAGGCTGTCTCGAAAGTCGTGCAGTCGCTCATCGAGAAGCACGATATCCCGGTTGAGCGCGATGGGCGGGGGCGCGTCGCGAAGGTCTCGCTGGCCCATTATGACTTTCACCGCGGGCAGTTCGTGAACCCGGCCAAGGTCGCGGCGGCGCGCGGCGCATCTGCGCCGCCGGCCGAACCTGGCACGGGGCGCAACGACAGTTTTGACGAAGCCCGGCGCATCAACGAGTGGCTCAAGGTCGAGCAGACCCGGCTGCAGCAGCGTGTCGATTCGGGCAAGCTGCTGCGCGCCGACAAGATCGGCGAGGCGCTGGACCATGTCGGCCGCGAGGCACAGGCCATCATCGCCCGTCTGCCGAACAAGGCGGACGACATCGCTCTTGCCGGTGCCAAGGAAGGTGTGCATGGCGTGCGCGTGCTGCTGCGCACGCTCGCGGCGGAAATCAATACGCAGATCGCGGATGCCCTGGCCAAGATCGGCGTGGAGGCGCCGGCGACCGATGCGGCTCTCACGGATGACGGCGGATGAACGCACATGCGGGCGCGTTGCGGCTGGTGGCCGAGCGGCTGTCGGCCGCCATCCGCCCGCAACTGCCCCTGCCGTTCGATGTCTGGCTGGCGCGGAACATCGTGCTCGTCGATGGCGAGAGGAAGGGTGAGCGCTGGTCGGCGGCGGATGCGCCCTATCTGGTCGAGGTGGCGCGGTGCCTGTCGATCGAGCACCCGTGCAACCTCGTCACGGTGCGCAAGAGCCAGCAGACCGGCGTGTCGATCCTCGCGCTGGCATGGTGCCTGTATTTGGCCGAGGTGGCGCCGGACAATATCATCTACGGCGTGCCCGGCATCGACATGTTGCAGGACATCAACGGCCAGAAGCTGCAGCCGCTGATCGACGCGTGGCAGAAGGAAACGGGTAAGCGGATCATTCTGCCGGGGAAAGAGCGCTCCGGTGCTGGCTCGACGGTCTATGAGAAGAGGTTCCCCGGCGGCTATATCAGCCTCGCCAATGCGAATGTGGCGACTGACCTGTCGATGCGCACCACGCGCTATGGCGTCAAGGACGAGTTGTCGAAGTGGAGTGAGACGGCGAAGGGCGAGGACCCGGAAGAGCTGTTCTTCGGTCGCTTCACCGCCTTTCTGCGGCAGAAGTCCTACAAGATTTTCGAGCTATCGACGCCGGAGCAGGATAGTGGCGACGAACTGGGTGAGGCGCCCGGCCATTGTCGGATCGATCGGTCCTTTCGCAGGTCCGACCAGAGGTTCTGGCACATTCGCTGCCCGGAATGCCCGCCGGCCGATGACTTCGAATTCGTGCAGACCGATGCGGGCTTCCATGTCGATCGTGCTCAGCCGCACAAGAGCTACTATGTCTGCCCCAATTGCGGTCACTGGATGAGCGAGATGGAGCGCGTCGCCGCGGTACGCGCCGGCCGTTTCATCGCCACTCGGGAGGGGCCGGATCGTCATCCCGGCTTCCACATCGACGGCTTCATCAGCCTCATGTTGAGCTATGAAGCGATCGCCAATGCCAAGATTACGGCTGAACGCACTGGCAGCGAGGCGGGCATTGCCGGCTACACCAAGCGCGTTCTCGCCCTGCCGTTTCAGGAGCGCGGCAACGCGCCGGACCATGAAAGGCTCATGGAGCGGCGCGAGGCCTATGAACGCGGTGTGATCCCGCCCGATGGCCTTATCTTTGTGGGTGGGGTCGACGTGCAGGGTGACGGGCTGTGGTATGAGCTCCCCGCTTTCGCCGAGGATCGGCAGAGTTGGGTGGTCGATGCCGGATTTCTCGCCGGCTCGACCGACGATCCGAATGCGGGTGCCTGGCTGCTGCTGGAGGAGTTGCACGCCAAGTCATGGCCGGACGCGCATGGTAATGCGCGCCGGCTTGATGCCATCGCCGTGGATGCCGGCGACGGAAACCGCACCTCGCAAGTCATCGAATGGTGCCGGCGGCATGTGAATGCCTACGCCATCAAGGGCTTGAAAGGCCGAGGTGTGCCGGCGATCGGCCAACCATCGAACAAGTCCGTGAAGAAAGATGGAAAGCTACGGAAATTCCGTGGCGGCAAGGTATGGCCGGTGGGCACCTGGTCGCTGAAAAGCGAATTCTACGGCAATCTGCATCGCAAGGGACTGGCAGCGGGCGCCGAGGTTGATCCTCCGGGCTACTGTCATTTCCACGCTGATCTGGGCGAGGAATATTTCAAACAGATCACGGCGGAATGGTTCGAGCAGAAGATGGTCAACGGGCGCTACCATGAAGAATGGAAGAAGCTGCGCAAGGACAACCATCTACTCGATGCGCGTATCTACGCCATGGCGATGGCCGAACTGCTCGGCATCTCCCGCCTGACGCGCGACGGCTGGGCGGCGCTGCGGGCACGCTACGCGGTGGCCGCCCCGGCGGACCTGTTCGCCTCGGAAGTTGCAAAGCAGGCGGTGGCGGGGGGCGGCAGCGCTTCTGCGCCGCTCGATGCGGCGCCGAGTCCGATACCGGCCTCGCCCGCGCCGCCGCCTCCTGTGCCACCCGCGCAGCCATCCCGCCGGCGGGGATCGTGGGGGGCCTATTCCTAGGGAAAAGAGAGCATGGTCGAGGCGAAACCGAGGTATCGGCGGGCGGCGGGGTCGCGCGCGATTTTGCCGGACGCCGTGCCGGCGCTTCCCGCCCCAGCGGCGGGCGCCGCGGCCCCGGCGATGCGGCCTTCGGCGCGCTACCTCAGGGACAACAGCACCGGCATCCTGTCGATGCGGCGGGCCTATACCCGGGACAGCGCGCGCGATGTGTGGGAGGCGGCAGACCGCGCCTATGCGCTGGCGACAGACTTTGTCCAGAACAATGGCTGGATCGCCGGCGCGGTGGAGCAGGTTGTGACCGACATGGTCGGCCCCGCGCTGACCTTCAACTTTCGACCGAACTTGACCGGTCTCGGCTATGACGACAAGCAGGCCTCGGCCTGGGCCAGCCTTGTCGAGGACCGCTTCACCCAATGGTCGGGCGACAAGAACGAGTGCGATCTCGCGGGGGAATCGACCCTGATCGAGATGCTGGACGGCGCCACACGCTATTATCTCGCGGGCGGCGAAGCCTTTGTGGTGCTGGATTTTTTGCCCCCCCTGCAGCGGCAGGGGGCCGAGAGCGGCACGCGCTTCAGCCTGGTGGCGCCGCACCGGGTGCCGCGCACGACGAATCAGATGGAGGGCCTGTATCAGGGCATCTTTCGCGATGCGAACGGCCGGGCGACGCATTATCGCTTTCGCCGCTGCCAGGACGGGATCGATCGCGACGAGGATATCGCCGCGCGCACCGCGAACGGCCTGCCGAACGTGATCCACGCCATGGATCGCGGCGCGGCGCCGGGCAGCCCGCGTGGCATCACGCCGCTGGCGCCGTGCCTCAAGGCGATCGCGCAGAGCGACCAGCTGGCGGACGCGACACTGGCGACCGCACTGCTGCAGACGGCATTCGCGGCGACGATCAAGAGCCCGGAACCGAGCCAGGCGGCATTCGAGGCTATCCAGACGCTGGCGGATACCGATCCGCCGTCCGGCTGGACGGGCACGGCGGCGGAGTGGACGACGCATGTCGGGGGCATTCAGGCCGACCTCATCGACGTGTGGGGCCAGCGGATCGACGCGCTGAAAAAGGGCGGGATCAACCTCGCGGAATCGGCGCGCATCGGCCATCTCGGCCCCGGCGAGGAGCTGGATTTCCACACTGCCCAGACGCCCGGCAACAATTACCTGCCTTTCTCCCGCGACATTCGCCGCGAGATCGCTCGGTGCCTGGGCGTGACCTATGAGGCCTATTCGCTCGACCATGAGGGTTCCACCTACACCTCGGAAAAAATGGGCGTGGCGACCATCTGGCCGATTATCGAGCGGCGGCGCTCGCGGGTGCCGCAGCCGATCGTGCTCGGCATCTTCGCCTGCTGGCTGGATGAGGAGATCGCGGCCGGCCGCATCCCGTTCAAGGGGGGCTATCGCGCCTTTTCGGCCAATCGGGCGCGGATCTGCCGGGGCATCTGGCAGGGTCCGCCGCGCCCGAGCGCCGATGCCTACAAGGATGCGCTGACCTCCAAGACCCGGCTGGAAAAACAGCTCACCACGCTCGCCGCCGAATATGCGGCGGAAGGTAAAGACTGGGAGACCGAGCTTGAGCAGATGGCGCGCGAAGTCGCCCGGCTGAAAGACCTCGGCCTGCCGAATCCGTACGAACCAATGAGCGGCGGCGCCGGGCCGAATGGCGCGGCGGCCGAGGGCAGGCGGGAGCCGGCACAGCCATGAGCATGGTCACCATTGCCGGCCAGAGCGTCGACGCGGACGACCCGTGCGCGCTCTGGCAGGCGCTCTATGCCTACAAGCTCAAGGTGCTGACCGGCGAGCAGGTCGAGGAAATCGAGATCCGTTCGCCTCTCACCAATCGCCGCACGCGGTTCTCGCCCGGCAACATTGCGGCGATCGAGGCCGAGCTGCGCGACCTGCAGCGCGCCTGCGATGCCAAGAGCGGCAAGCGCACGCGCTTCGCCATTAGCGGCGGTTTCCGCCCTTACTGAGGTCCGATCCATGGCCGTTATCGTTGAAGACGGGAAGCTTCGGCTTTCCGGCTATGTGGGCGACTATTACTTCGAGGATGGCTTCACCGCCGCCGACGTGGTCCTCGCCCTTGCCGGTTTTGCCCGCGACGAGGAAGTCGACGTCTATATCAACTCGGGCGGCGGCGTTGCGACCGAGGGCGCCGCCATCCATGCCGTGCTGAGGGATCGACCGGGCCCCACGAACATCATTGTCGAGGGCATTGCTGCCTCCGCTGCCTCGCTCATCGCCATGGCGGGCGATGCGGTCACCATGTCGGCCGGCTCGATCATGATGATCCATGATCCGAGCGGCTACACCATTGGCACGTCGGCCGATCACTCCAAGACGGTCGAACAGCTCGAGGCGCTGGCGACCGCCTATGCGCGCGTCTATGCCGAAAAGTCCGGCAAGACCGAGGCTGAATGCCGCGAAATCATGAAGCGCGAGACCTGGCTGACCCCCGAACAGGCGGTTGCCGAAGGTTTCGCGGATGCGACGACGGCGACGAAGGCGGTGCCCGTTGCCGCCTTCGACTATCGCACCTTCGACCATGCGCCGCCGCGCCTTGTCGCGCTGGCGAAGCGGAAGAACTGGGCCTTTCAGGCTCGTGACCCGGCGGCTCCGCCCGCTCCCCCCCGTCAGAAGGAGAAGACAATGACGGAACCGACCGGCGGCGAGGATGCTGCCGAAATCAAGCGCCTGCGCGAGGAACTCGCCCAGATGAAGGCGGCCACACAGGATCGCGAGCGGCGCGACGCTATCCTGGCGCTGGACGAGGCCAAGGGCCGCGAGGCGCAGGCCAAGGCGCTGTGCGACACCGGCATCACGATCGAACAGGCGAAAGCCGTGCTCGCCGCCGCGCCCAAGGCCGCCGCGCCCGAGGATGACGAGGACGGCGACGATCTGCCCGACCCGAAAGCCTATGAGCGCAGCCGCGCCGCCGGCGCCGGTCTGGGTGGGGGCGGCGGAAACCCGCCGAAAGCCAAGGTCAAGATTGACCGCGCGGCGATCTTCGCGGCCCGCGCCAAGCAGGTGGGAGCCTGACCATGGATCTCTCGATCAAGAGCATCGGCCCGCGCAATCTGGGCTTCGTGCTGTCGGATGAGCGCTCGCTCTCCTACGACACCGTCACCGTCGTCGCGGGCTCGGGCAAGCTGCAGCCGGGCACGCTGCTCGGCCAGATCACGGCGAGCAAGAAGTGGGGGCCGTCGCCCGCCACCGGCGCCACGGGCGCGGAAACCGCAAAGGCCGTGCTGGCCTATGCGGTCGACGCCACGTCGGCCGATGTCGATGTGGTGGTGCTTGCCCGCCTCGGCGAGGTCAAGAAGCCCTATCTGGTCGTCGATGCGACGGTCAACGACGCCACGAAGCTGGCCGCGAAATACGCGCAGCTGGTGGCGGCCAACATCATCCCGCGCTGAGGAGAGGCCCGCATGCCCCGCGTGAATATCTGGGAGGCCGATGGCTTTTCCCTCGAATCGCTCACCGCAGCCGTCAATAGCCGGTCTTACCGCCCCGGCCAGGTGTCGGCGCTCGGTATCTTCGGCGAGGACAGCGTTTCCACCACGGTTGTGTCCATCGAGTACAAGGAAGGCAAGCTGTCGCTGATCGAGCCGACCCCGCGAGGCGGCCCGGGCGAGGTGGTCAATGACGATGACGATCGCGATCTGATTCCCTTCATCGTCGACCATTACCAGCGGGATTCCGGGGTCAAGGCCGACGAGGTGCAGAACGTCCGGGCCTTCGGCACCGACAGCCAGCTCGAGACCGTGCTGGAGCGGGTGAACAGCAAGGCGGCGAAACACGCCCAGGACCTGACCATGACGCTGGAACACCAGCGTGTCGGTTCGCTCAAGGGCATCGTCACCTCCAAGAGCGGCAAGGTGCTGCACAATCTCTACACCCGCTTCGGCATCGCCGAGCCGGCGGCCGTGTCGCTCGAGCTGGATGTCGATACGACCAAGGTCGCCGCGCTGTGGCAGGATGTGCGCTACTCGATCGAGGATGCACTCGATGAGCCCTATGACGGCTTCCATGTGCTGACCGGCCGCGATTTCCACAAGGCGCTGTGGACGCACAAGTCGGTCATGGACACGTTTCTCTACCATGCCGGTGCCGCGCAGCTGCGGCTCGATGTGCCCGACACATTCGAATTCGGCGGCGCGACCTGGGAACGCTACCGCACGGGTGCCAAGGCAACCACGGATCTCGGTGCGCCCTACATCGCGGCGACCGAGGCGCGCGTCATCGTCAAGGGCGTGCCGGATCTCTTCATCACCCGCTTCGCCCCGGCGGATTATGAGGAGACCGTGAACACGCCCGGCCTGCCGTTCTACGCCAAACAATTCCCGACTCCCGACGACAAGGGCCGGAACTTGCAGGTGCAGATGAACGCCATCTCGCTGTGCACCCGGCCGCAGGTGCTGCGCAAGCTCACGCTCACCTGACCCGCCATGTCGTGGGACGATGACCTCGCGCGCGGCGATGCGGCGGTGGCGGGCTATTTCGACACCGGCAGTTTCACCGCCATCCCCATGTGCAAGCCGGGGCTGGCGGTGAATGCGTCGGCGGACGAGGCGGACCCGACGCGGGAAAGCTTCGTCTTCGCCGGCTCGCTCGAATTCGGGCCGGAAATGAGCGCGATGACTGGCGCGCGCACGGCCGGCGCGCAGGACCGCAATGTGCGGCAGGTGTTTCGCGCCTGCCTCACCGCGCTGGCCACGGGCTGGCCGTGGGTGCCGCGACAGGGCGACCGCATCGAGGCGGGGACGACGCTCTATCTCGTCGCCGCCAATGCGGAGCGCGACGGCACCGGACGCCTCGTGTTCTGGCTCAACGGAGTGACCCCCTGATGCTCGCGCGCGCCGCTCTCCGCCTCTCCGCCATCGAGGCGCTGTGTCCGACCGCGTCGGTGCTGGCCGGCACGGGGGAGGGGTTCCCCACCATGGCGCAGCACCGGGTGTTCGACAGCCGTCAGGTGCTGGTGAATGAGCTGGATAAGCGATTGCCCGGCACGCCGTGCCTTTCGGTCTACACCGAGGACACGATGGTCGAGCGGCGGGGCGGCATCGCCACCTCAACCATCGGCGATGCGAGTGCCGACCTCATCGTGGTCGTGGAGATCGCCCAGAAGGCGAGCGACGAGGACGGGGAGTTTGCACAGGCGGTGATCGAGGGCGACGCCCTGATGCGCCTGACGCTGGAGGCGCTGGGCGCGCAGGTGCGCCGGGTGTTCACCCGCGACGAGAAAGCGGCCGGGTTGCGGCGGGTGCTGATGTCCGTCCAGTCCATCAAGGTCGAACCCTATGCCCTGCCGCAATATGGCGTGCGCATGATGCGCGACGTGATGACCTTCACCTGCCGGATCGCCGACGACAAATATACCGATGCGCCGGGCCTGCCGGAGCCGCTCAAGCGGGTGGCCGAGGATCTGCCGGACGGTGCCTATGCCAAAGCCAAGCTGATCGAGCTCGGCGCGGCCTTTGCCGCCACGACGCGCACGCCGCTCGCCGGCATGGATATCCACCCCACGGCCGGCGACGGGCCGGCGATCACCCCGCCAATCGGCGGCTGACACAACACCACATCCACCTGAGAGGCACACCCATGACGCGCTACCGCGCCAGACCGGGGCTGCGCATCCCCATGCCCGGGCGGCCGGGTCAGTTCGTCCCCGAGGGCGGGGACGGCATCGTCATCGACGAACAGAACGGCTTCTTCCTGCGCCTGGTCGCCGATGGGGACCTGGTGGAGGCGCCGGCAAGCACGCCCACGGGCAAGACGGAAGGGAAAAAGTGATGGCGGGCATCGGTTTCAATTCCATCCCCGGCAATATCGTCGCGCCGATCATCTCCTTCGAGGTCAACTCGGGCGGCCAGTTCGAAAACGTCTCGCGCCTGCTGCTGATCGGCCACAAGAATGCCGGCGCGCCGGCCATCATCCTCGACAATATGCCGATCCGCTGCAACGCGGTGACCGAGGCCATCGCCTATTTCGGCAAGGGCTCGATGCTGGCCGAGATGGTGATCGCGGCGCGCCGCAACGCGCCGGCACAGGACATCTGGGTGCTGCCGGTGCCCGCCACCGGCACGGCGGAGGTGCGCAGCCTCACCATTGGCGCGGTGCCGGCCGATGGCGGCTACGGCGCGATCAAGATCGCCGGCCAGTGGATCGACCTCACCGTCAGCGCCGGCGACACGGCGGCGACGGTGGCGACCGCGCTCGCGGCCGTGATCAACGCCTATCAGGACCCGCTCACCAAATCGGCGCTGCCCTTCACGGCGACTGTCGCGACCAATGTCGTGACGCTGACCGCGCGCCATGCCGGCGAGGTGTACAACACCGTCGACATCTATGTGCCCACCGTTGCCTCCGGCAACATCTTCGCCACGCTGATCACCGCGGCGGTGGTGACGGCCGGCGTCGGCGCGCCGAATCTGGCGGCCGGGCTCGCCGCGCTAGGCGATGATCCGTTCGACTGGTGGGCTTCGCCCTTCGCCGACGCGACGAATATGGGGCGCTACCAGACGGCGCTGTCGGACATTTCCGGCCGCTGGGCGTGGAGCCGGCAGGTCTATGGCCATGTCTTCGTGCCCAAGACGGACACGACCGGCAACCTGACGACCTTCGGCCTGGGCTACGACACGCGGCACATTTCGGTGCTGCCGCGCCTCTCCTCCGGCGGTGACGAAACGCCGCCCTGGGTGTGGGTGGCGGCGCAGGCGGGGCGGGTGGTGCCCTGGCTGTCGGACGGCGCGACCGGCAATGTCTCGCGCGCCCAGTCCGGTCTGGTGGTGGAAGGTGTTGCCGCCCCGCGCGACCGCACGCGCTGGCTCAACGCCTATGCCGACCGCAACGCCTTCCTGGTTTCCGGCCTCTCCACCTATCTCGTGCGCAGCGACGGGGCGGTGGCGATCGACAAGATCGTGACGATGCAGCGCACCGATGGCGCGGGCAATGTCGACACGACCTTCCGCGACGTGCAGAAAATCGGCCAGCTCATGTATGCGCTGCGCCGCTTCCGGGCGCGACTGCAGGCCGAGCACGGCCAGAAGGCGGTTGCCGACGACAACCCGGGCAATCTCGCGGCGATCTCCACGCCGGAGGACATCCGCAACACGATGGCGGCAACCTACATGGAGATGCCGGGGGTGCTGGAAAACGTCCAGGCCTTCTGCCGCGCGCTGATCGTGCAGCGCAATGGCGACAATCCTGACCGTGTCGACATCTACGCCCCGCTCGACATGGTCAACCCGCTCGATGTGATCGCCGCGAACGCGCGCATCTACAGCCAGTATCCCGCCTCGATGGCGGCTTAACCGGGAGACGCATCCATGGCCGGCAGTGATTTCGGCGGGCACATGCGCCTGCGGCTCGCGAGCGGCGCGAATCTGGTGATGCGGGGGAGTTTTTCGATCGGCCCGTCGCGTTATTCGATCGAGGCGGTGACCAACGACAATGGGTCGGTGTCGCGCACTGCGGCGCCGCGCCCGCGCACCGCGGAGGTGACGCTCGAGGATGATGGCACCGACATCGATGCCCTGATGCAGGCGCCGCGTCAGGACATCTATGTCGCCGAGGAGTTCACCGGGGTGAGCCATGTGTTCACGGGCGCCTTTTTCTCGGGCGAGCCGATGGTTGACCGCAAGACGGGCGAGTGGACGGGCATCACCATCAATGCCAACGGTTACCAGAGGCTTGGCGGATGAAGGATCTCCCGCTCTCCAAAACCTACACGGCGGGCTCGGAGAGCTTCGCCGTCATCAAGCTGCGCGACCCAGGCTATGCCGATTATCGGCAGATCGGCCCGGTTTACGAGGTGCAGCGTGGCATCGTGATCCGCGACCGCGAGGCGGTGTTCACTTATGTTGATCGGCTCATCACCTCGCCGGCCGCCGGCGCGCTCGCCGTGCTCGACCTCACGGACACGCTGGCGCTGGAGGATCACATCCTCGCTTTTTTTATCAATGCCCGGACGTCGGCGCCCGCGTCGACGAACTCGTCTTCCGGCTCGGATGGGACCCCGCCTATCTCGACCGGCTGACCCTGCCCGAGATCGCCGCGTGGTTTTCCCGCGCGGTGACATGGCATCAGGATGAGGCGCGCCGTCGGGCGCGGAGGAGATGATGATGGCCCCCCGGCTGGATCTCGACACTGCCGACTTGCAGCGGATCGAACGCATGTTCACCGCGCTGCCCTACAAGATGCAGCGCATCGCCTTCGGCCGCGCGGCGGCGCGGACCAAACAGGTGGTGGAACGCACCTATGCGCGCTTCGCTTCCCAACATATCCGGGTGCCGCAGCGGATCATCAAGCGGGCGATGAGGTCCAGGCTGGAGGAGGGTTTCGTGACCCTCACGGTCAAGGATCGCAACATCGCGCTGAAAGAACTGAACCCGCGCCAGTCAGCGCGAGGTATTACAATCACCGGCCGCGACATGTACCGCAATCTCGAAGGCGATGGCATGGCGAAATTCTTCATCGCGCCGTCGAATGCCAAGAGCATCGCCGGCCATGTCATGCGGCGCGACAAGAATGCCGGGCGCACCCCGGTGCGCATGATGTTCGGCCCGAGCGCTGCGCACGCGGCGCGGGAGAACCCGAAGCTTTACGAGGAACTGCTGGCCGAGATCGCCCGCAACCAGTTCGCCCATGTCATTCTGCAGCAGGTGACGTATCTGATGGGGCGTACGGCGGCCTAACAGAAGGAAGACACTCGCTCCGCGATGTTTGCACCTGTGTATGGTGCGGGCCAGAACGAAAACTCTCGTTGCAATCTGGCGTGGCAATGGACAAGCCTCGTTGCACCTGAAAAGCCGGGTGCATATATGGATCCCACGAAGGCGTTCGATTTTCTCAAATCCGTGTTGCCGTCAATGCTCAAGTTGGGCGGCGACGGTTTAGATGCCTTCGTCGTCATAGCCGTTATGGTGCTGGCCGGCGTGCTTTTCGGCGTAGGCATAGACCAATTCGTGGTAGTATTTCTGACGGTAGGCCTAGCATGGGTCTATTTCTGGAAGCGCGATCGGTCGGACGTGCACAAGGAACGGATGGCCCAGATAGCGATTGACAAGATCGAGGCGGAGAAGGGAGCGCGCGTTCGCGAGAAGGCGCGAAAGCAGTTGTCGAAGCCAGATGGTTCTGGCAATGGTGCCGAGCGGGACAGGACATGAACGATGCCGCAGACCTTTGACATCTGGACCGCCTTCGCGATGAGCCTGCTGATCTCGCTGGCGTGGAACGTTGTTACGCGCCGTCGTGCCAGGGTTCGTGAAGCTGTCATCAAGTACGACGCCGCCGCGGCGAACCTGCGCCAGCATTACGAGGCGATGGAGGCGTTTGTAACCGACCCCGCCGCTCCGGCGAGCGCTGTCGAGATACTACTGGCTGTGAGCGATATTTCGGCTGATCGCGATCTGGCGGCCAAGCTTGCTCGGCGCCTTTGTGAAAAGAAGAAACTGGGCGCGCCATCGGCTGAAGATCAGGCGATGATGGCCGATCTAGCGAAATTGGCGACTTCACGCCCAGATCTTAACGAGGCTTTCGAAACCGCGCTTGCCAGCGGCATCGTCGCCATGTTTCTACGCTGGCCGGAAACCGTGGAACTGCTGCCCCGCTACGCTGCGCGGCTGACGAACCGTCGCCAAGAAGCGGTGATCGCGCGCGCGGCCACGGATCAGTTCCGAGAAAAAGGTCAGGGGAGCATCATGCTGGGTGCACACGCTGCCATGGCGTAATCGGACACAGGATGACGAACGGTGGAAGGCCCCGCATGCGGGGCCTTTTGTTTTCCCGGGGCCATCCCCCCGCAGGGTGCACGCGGAAATCGAGTCCTGAGCTATTTCTCTCCGATGGGTCCAGGCCCCGGCTGGTTTGGCGGCGTCGGCGGTTTGGGCAGCGAACCGGATGCATGAACCTGTTGCATGACCATCATCTCACTTCTTCGAGCCACCAGAGGGCTTCGGGGGTGGGGGAGGTGCTGGCTTGGGCTTGCTATCACCCGTGCGAACAACACTGGTGCCGGGGCCTTTTGTGCCGGTAGGCTGTTTCTGAGGAAGAACTTCAAGGAAAGGTGGCTGCATGAGCGGGAATCCTTACCAAGGTGCCGACCCGAAGATGCTAGCTGAGGTCCTGCGGGAAGCCGAATCCTATCTCGCGGCACAGTTGCAGTGCGGGTTGGCCGCCGATGCGCGGGCCATCTCCTTCGTCAGTGTGATTGCGGCGGCGGCGGCGATCGTTGCGGCGACAGGGTTCACGCTGCTTCTGCAAACCGACCCGTCACCATTTGGCCGGCCGGCGCTGGCCATTGCCGGCGGGTTCCTCATCGCCATGGGGCTTGCTAGTTACTCGGCGCGCCCCGTCGGCTTCCATTATTGCGGAAACACACCTTCATCCTGGATTGAAGATATCCGCCGCAGGGTGACGCTTGAGGATGCGCTTGCCGAGCAGCTTCAACACTATGATGACCAAATACTGCACAATGCCGCCATTCTGCGCGGCAATGGGCGCTGCATGCGCGCGGCTCTCATCGCGACGTGGCTGTCCCTTTTTCTCGGTGGGGCTTACGCCCTGACGCTCTTGCCTTGATAGCCTGAGCTATTTCGGCTGATCGTCGCCTTCCTCGATCTCCGGCGCTGGCGATAGCAGCCCGTGGCCGATCAGCCAGTCCTTGACGATCCGGCGGATTGCCTCAGGGCGGGTTGGTAAATCTTCCTGTTCCCGCCGCCAGTCGTCTAACTGGGTGATCATATCCCTAGCCACGCGAACCGTAACGGCTTCCGTGTCCGCTGGAGGCCTGCCAATTTTTGCCATTGTAAAGTCACCCGTTGACGTCAAGACTTTATGACGTCATAAAGTAACAGGCCGAGCAGGAGGAGGCAACCTCTTGCTCGGCCCTAACCCCCTCCATCGGAGCTAAGCCGATGATTGAAGCTGACGCGACCTTAGCGCGGGCGGCACTGCCGCGCCATGCCGACACGAACCCGTCGCCCGCCAGCGATGACCCGACTTTCGCGGTGCTGAAGCGCCATGCCGCCCTGTGGAAAGCCTGGGGCGCGGCGATTTCGCGGACCGATGCCGCCCAAGAGGCCTTTGGCGAGGCGTCCGCCGCCTACCACAGCGCCTATGACCAGCAGCAGGAGATCGGCGATGCCGCCTGCGATTACCGGGACGAAGTGCTGATCACGACCGTGCCGCGCACGGCGCCGGGCCTTGCGGCCTATGTGGCGCATGTGCGGGGTGAGAAGGGATATCGCGATATCTCCGCCGAAGAGGTATTCGCCGATATCATGAACACCATTCAGGCCTCGCTGCGCCTGATCCAGTCCAACTGATCCCACGCTTTGCCGCCTTTTCCCCGGGGCCAAGGGGAAGACGCGACACCGAGCTCCATCGGCTCCGGTGATCGCGAAAGCGACCCTGTGCGTCTCAGGCTTGGCCGGCCGGACGCCGATGGAGACTGAGCATGAATGCGATCGTGAATTTCGACTTCGAGGGCAAGGGCGTCCGCACCGTGACCATCGACAATGAACCTTGGTTCGTCGGGTTGGATGTCTGCCGCATCCTCGAAATTAAGGACCATACGCAGGCTTTGGATCGGCTCAGTGACGATGAAAGGGGTGGGTGCACTGTACCCACCCCTCGCGGCGAGCAGCAGGTTATCGTCATTTCCGAGCCCGGTGTGTACCGGCTGGTGTTCGCCTCGCGCAAGCCTGCCGCCGAGCGCTTCAAGCGATGGCTCGCCCATGAGGTGCTGCCGGCACTGCGTAAGACGGGCTCGTACGTGATGCCGGCGGCCCGTCGACCGCTTCGGCCCCGGTTCAAGGGTGATCTTCACCCCGCCGAGGTCTCGGCATGGTCGAGCGCCGCGCGGGTCTATCACGCGGTCTACGGCAAGAAGGCGGCGCAGGAGCTGATCGAGCGAAGTCCGCTCCCGCCACCGAGCGCGGCGCTTGCGCTTTCCGCCGGCCGGTGGAGTGCCGACGACACGCTCGCGTTTCTGCTGGACCTCGCCGCGGGCGACGCGCTGACACTGGGCGAACTGGTGCGGGCGGCGCTCAACGACAAGGCGAAGCGGCGCGACCTTGAGGAGTATGGCGTGCTGCTGCTCGACCTCGACGCCGGGCCGGCAATGATCGTGGCGGACGATCATCCGTTCCTGCGGCAGGGCTTCGAGGACACGGAAATCTGCTACGCGTGGAAGGACCGGCTGCGCCTGCTGCCGGGCGCACACCGCGCCGCCAAACCGATGCAGATCGACGGAAAGCTGAGGCGCGGCGTTGTGGTGCCAATGATCACGCACTCGCCACCCGAATAATTTCGAATGTAAATGCTGTGGGATAGGCCACGCCCGAAGCCCTCGGCACTCGCCGTGAAAGCAGGGCGAGTGCCGATACTACTCGCTACGCTTCCGGCGCATCCTTTTCCAAGATTTGAGAATTGGCCAGAAAATCGATCATATTCTGCACGGCAGTGACGTGGGCCTGGAGAGCTTCGCAGTTTTTCTGATAGCCGATGAACTGCCTGGTCAAGCCATCCATGCATGCTCTTATGTCGATAAGACTGCTTTCGCCGTCCCCCACGTCGAAATGCTTGAGGCCGGGGAACCACGGAACTGGCTCCTTTCCTCCCGGACCCTGCTTCTGTTCTCTTGAGTAAGTGAACCCCGAATCGATGGAACCGGAAATAACCGTCACGACATATTTCGACGGTATTCCTGGTATTCGCTTTCCGGAATCATTGGTGCTGGGGGCCGAGCCGGCATCATAGTTGGATAGCCATGCCGTGCCGAGGAAGGAATTAGCTTGGGACCTTAATTGATCCATACTCGCAATTGCACGCAACCGAGCATGTTCTATGGATTTTGGGTTCGATGCGGCTATCGCGTGACTGAAGTACTGCTCTACGGCTCCGATGCGAATCGTGCTCATGGACGATTTGGTGAAACGCAGTACGCTTCCAGCATAGAGCTGGGTAAGAACGCCGGAAAAAACACCAGAATAATACGTAAATCCGAATTGATTCCAGTCGTATAAAGAGCCAAAAGCCTGCGTGATCAGCGAATGAGCTACAATTAATGCATCTCTTTGGCTGCTAGGTGCCGTGCCGTTCCTTACATCGGGGGCTATTGACTCAATAGATATTCGGTTCCCTTCCACTTGATTTTTGAAAATTGATGGGGCAACATTGCTAACTTTGCCGTCAATGATTACAATCCATACTTTTAGCTCATTCAACTCGGCAATTACGACATCTAATTTTGAAGAAATCTCATCAAGTTTAGAGGATACTTCGTTTTTCCATTTAGAATCGCTTTGCTTGTCAAAATAGCTTATCGCCGAAGAGATAATTGAGGCGATTGTTGCAGGATCCATCGCTCATCTCACAGTTTGTCGGCTGGCAGGTACCGGACGATTACCGCACGGAAACAAAAGACTTTCAACTCGGATTTGTCTCATCGTCGGTCGTCGAATATCGTATCCGTTTTGGATTCCGACCCTCTAATGTCGATATTTAGACCATAAATATATTTGCGAGAAAGCGACACGACGCGATTGTGTTATTTCGTGACGAAGTAGAATTTTTGATAGAGATATTAGATAAGCCACGTTTATATGGCTAGAGTCGGTAGTGATATGGCCTGCGTTCGCCGGAAGTGTGTTGTTTTGATTGTCAGAATATACGGTTGGTGAACGGATCGTAAGGTGTCTCATGGCCACGGACGTTGAAGCTCGCCTGAAAATCAAGGCGGTTGATGACACCGCCAAGGGCTTCGCCTCATTCGAAAGTCGTCTTAAGAAGGCGGAGCGCCTATCCGAGCAGGTAGCGAGGCGGGAGCGGCAGATTGCCAAGATCGACCGCGCGCATGGGCTTGCGGCAAAAGTGGAGCAGCGCGAGGCGCAGGTCGCCCGCCAGTCCGCGATGGCGGCGGGGGTCGGGCGGCTTGGCGGCATGGCGGCGGGTGCGCTGGGTGGGGCGCTGGCGACCGGCGCGATTGTCTCGGCCGTCAAGGACTATGCCGCGCTCGAACGTCAGATGACGCGGATCGGCCTTGCCGCCGGCGCCACGGACGAGGAGACCAAGTCGGCGACGCAGGATGTCGCCAAGCTCGCCGACGCTGTCGCCCTGCCTCTCGATCAGGCGGTAACCGGGCTCGACGCGCTGGTGGCGACGGGAATGAACATGAGGGAGGCAATGGCCTTCCTTCCGTCCGTGCTGCGCACGGCGCAGGCCAGCGGATCCTCGACCGACGAACTGGCGGCGTCGGCGAATGCGCTGGGCACCTCGTTCAAGGTGGCGGGCGGCGAGATGCAGCAGGCCTTCGACATGCTGGTGACGGGTGGCCAGCTCGGCCAGTTCGAACTCAAGGACATGGCGCGCTACCTGCCCAGCCTCACCGCGTCGGCCGCCAAGCTCGGCTATTCCGGGCTGGATGGCACTAAAAAGCTGGTGGCGATGCTGCAGACGGTACGGCAGGTCACCGGCACCTCGGAAGAGGCCGCGACCGCCGTGCGGCAGGCGTTTGAAAAGATCCTGTCGCCCACGGTGGCCGCTGCGTTCAAAAAACAGGGCGTCAATATCGGGCAGGTGCTGGAAAAGGCGGCGAAGACAGGCAAAGACCAGTTTGAAGCCGTGCTCGACGTGCTCGGCAACCTCACGAAGGGCATGAGCGAGACACAGCGTAACATGATGATCTCGTCGATTTTCACCGACGAGCAGGCCCGCACAGGCGTCACCGCGCTCCTGAAGCTGCGGGATGCCTACAAGGGGTATCAGCAGGAGATCGGTAATTCGGCAGGCGCGGTCGAGGGCAATCTCAATCGTGTGCTCGCGGACACACAGGCGGCGGTCGACCGGCTCGACAATGCCTGGGGCAAACTCTGGAAAACCGTGGGCAAGGCCGCCGACAGTTTCGGGGCCAGCACGGTGATGGAGAAGATTTCGGGCGGGCTGAATTACGCGGTCGATCAGCAGCAATCCGCGCTCGACGCCAACAAGGTCGCGCAGCAGGTCATGGATAAGGAGGGCTGGGACGCTTCCAAGCGCCGCAAGTTCACCATGTGGGCCTCGGGCGACGACATCCGCGACCTGGCGCGGCGGGGCGGCTGGCGTGGCACGCCGGAAGAAGAGGCCGCCGCCGCGGAGAAAACGCGGGTGCAGAGCGATTCGCGGATCGTCTCGACCGAGAAGACGCTGCGTGAGGCGGAGCAGCAGCGCGACAGCGGGATTTTCCCGTACGTCCCCGGCGAGGTGGAGAAAGCCCGCGCGGCGCACGACCAGGCACTCAATGACCGGGCGCAGGCCGAGGCGCAGAGCCGGTGGGGTGGATCGGAAGGCGCGCCGGCCTGGATGAGGGGTGAGGCGCCAATCTGGTCCAATCTCGCCGACATGCCGACGACTCCTCGCCCTGAAGCCAGCCCGCTGCGCGGGGTTCCTCTGCCGCCGGCGAACCCTGAGAGAGCGGCGCCGACGATGAGCTTCGAGGCCGCGCCGGTCGGAGCGGGCGTCGAGGATCTGCGGGCGGCATTTGATCAGGCGCGTGGCTCGGTCTCCGATGCGGGCACCGAGGCCGGCACCGCGATCGAGGGCGGCGCCCGGCAGGGGGCGGATCTGCTCAATGGCGCGGCCGACAATCTGCGCCGGGCGGGGCAGGATGCCGCCGCCGCCATTTCGGCGGCGAAGCCACAGGCGCCGGCCTATTCCGGGCCGGTGGGACGCGGGGCCTATGCCCGGCCGAACGCCAATCTCGGCGCCTCGATGCCGACGGCGGGCACGCCGGGCGCGCCGTGAGGGGCGCCCGGCTCACAACCTTGATCAGGAGTTCGCATGCGCAACTGGCAGCGCGACCTGCGCCGCGCCTCCTTTCGCGGGGTGCGTTTCTGGGTCGAGGATGATTCGTCGGAGGATGGCCGCCGCGTCGTGGTGCACCAGATCGTCGGCGGCGAGGTGCCGGTGACCGAGGATATGGGCCGTCGCGTGGCGACCTTCGACGTGCGGGCCTATGTCGTCTCGGATGTGGCGGACCTGGAGAGCCTCGCCTTGCGCGCGGCATGCGGGCTGCCCGGCGCCTCGCTGCTGACCCTGCCGATGGAGCCGCCGCAATTCGTGCGCTGCCTCGCCTGCCGGCCGAGCCGCAGCCGCGACCGGGCCGGATATGTCGGTTTCGATCTCTCCTTCGTCGCGGCCGGCGGCGCCTTCTCCGCGCTGGCGACCGGCATTCCGGCGCTGCGGCTCACCTTCGGCGTCAATCTCGGCCCGGTGTCGCTCGCGCTGTCCGTCGATCTGTGAGGGTGCCCATGGACTGGCTTGCCGACCTGATCGACCGTTTCGTCACCGCGCCCGACGACCTGCTGCTCGCCCGCCGGCGGCTGGATGCCATCCGCCTCGGCGGCACGGCGGGGGCGAGCGCCTATCTCGAGGCCTGCCGGCTGCTCGGCGAGGCGGCGAGCGACAGTGCCGGGCTGATCGCCGCGCTGGACGATGTCGAGGATCCTTCGACGCTCGACTCTGTCGGCCTGCTGGTGATCGCCTGTTTCGCGAGCGTGAAACAGGATTACGCCGCGCGGCCGGATGCGCAGCGGGCGCGCGCCGCGCTTGCCGCGCGGGCGGACCCGGTGATCGAGGCGGCGGGCACGAAATATGGCTATGTGCTGCAGGACTGGCTGACCGCGCTAGCGGGGCAGGCGGCTTTGCAGCTTTCCGAGATCGCCACGACCCGCGCGCCGCTGGTGCGGGTGGAGACCGGCGTGTCGCTGCCGGCCACCGTGCTGGCCTGGCGGCTCTATGGCGACCCCGCCCGCGACGCCGAGCTGGTGACGCGCAATCGCACGGGCACCGCCATGGTGATGCCGGTGGTGCTGGAGGCGATTGCCCCCTGACCGGCGCGCCCTGACTTCGATCGTGATGAACGAGGATGACGCGCGATGCTCAACGTGATCGGGCTGAGCGTCGCCGGCCGGCCGCTGGCCTTTGATAGCTGCGAGTTGACCGCGAGCGCCGAGGAGGCGGTGCGCTCCGGCAGTTTCGACGTGGTGTGGGTGGACGATGGCCTGCCCTGCGGCGAGGATGACGAGTGCCTCGTGACGATCGACGGTGCGCCATGGCTCACCGGCTATGTCCGCGACATCAATTGGTCGGCCGATCCCGATTCGCGCATCGTCACCGTGTCGGTCGTCTCGCGCACGGTGGATGCGACCGAAGGCGCGATCGACCATCCCACGGGGTCGATCGAGGATTGCGACCTCCGGGATATCGCCGCCAGTTTCGACACGGGGGGCGTGGGCGTCGATGTGGAGATCGACACCGAGAAAAAGCCGCTACACCAGATCGTGCCGGGCGAAACACTGTTCGCCACGCTGGAACGCGAGGCGCGCGCGGCGGGCGCGTTGATCCATGACACGCCGCAGGGCCGACTGAAAATCGTCGCCGGGCCGGAGGGGCGCCATGCCGGCATCCTGGCAGAGGGCGTCAACATCACTCGCGCCTCCGGCACGCTCTCCGGGCAGTTCAATTATTCCGAGGTCAAGGTGCGCGGGCAATCGAGCTTTGGCACCAATGGCGCGGCGCTGCGGCCGGAAGCGCAGGCCAAGGGCACGGCGCAGCGCAAGCGCACGCTGATCATCTACCACGAGGGCGAACTCACCTCCGCGCGGGCCAAGAAGCGCGCGCAGTGGGAGGCCAAGCGCGCGGCGGGCCGGGCCAAGGCGGCGTCGATCACCGTGCCCGGGCTGAGCGACGCGGCCGGCACGCTGTGGACGCCTAACTGGCTCGTGCCGGTCGATGTGCCGCGCGGCGCGCTGAGGCAGGACATGGTGATCGCGCAGGTGAGCTTCGCGCAACAGGGCGACGGCAGCGGTACCGAAGCGACGCTGACCCTCAAGGACCCGCGCGCGCTGGGCGGCGAGAACCCGCGCGGCGACAGCGCCAAGGGCTGGGAAGCGCCCGGCGAGGACGACCCGAGTTTCCGCGAGGATTGACCGATGACATCGGATGCCAATGTCACGCGCATGCGACTCGATGGCGCCGTGCAGCATCGCGCGGGGCAACAGTTTCTCGCTGGCAAGGGCTATGCCGGCGAGGCGTTTCCTCGGGTGCACCGGGTGGAGCCGCATGGCTTCACGTCGCACCCGGTGGCGGGCGGCATTGCCACGGTGATCGGCGCGCGCGGCAATCGCGACAGCCTTTATGCGCTGGGCGGGGCCAATCCCGGCCTCGTCCCGGTGCTGCCGCAGGGCGGGACGGCGATCTACGACCATCTCGGCAACATCGTCTCGCTGGTGATGACGGAATTGCGGATCGTCCACGCGAGCAGGATCCACCTCGTCGCCCCGGAGATCATCCTCGAGGGCGAGATCAAGCTCGGCGGCCCGGGCGCCAGCCGCCCGGCCTCGGCGCAGGGCACCGTCGACACCGGCGGCTTTGCCGATGTGACCAACCCGGCCACCAAAGTCTGGATGGAATGATGCGCATCGTCCCGCTCGACACCGGATCCGAGCCGGTGATCCTGCCCGATCTCCTGTGGAACGGCACGACCGGCGACATCGCGGTCGATCCCGCCACGGGCGACCTGGTGTCCGGCGCGGCGATCGAGACCGCCGTGCTCATGTGCCTGATGACCGATTGCCGGGTCGAGGATTACGAGCTGCCGGAGGGCGAGAGCAACCGGGGCTGGCCGGGCGATGCCATCGACCAGCAGC
The DNA here is from genome assembly GCF_014195655.1 of Ancylobacter tetraedralis. Taxonomy (GTDB): domain Bacteria; phylum Pseudomonadota; class Alphaproteobacteria; order Rhizobiales; family Xanthobacteraceae; genus Ancylobacter; species Ancylobacter tetraedralis. Next base: position 447,103 of record NZ_JACICD010000003.1, on the reverse strand, counting down.
CCGGCGACGTGCCGCTCGGCTCCAAGCTCTGGCTGCTGCGGCGCCGGGCGCTGACCGAGGGAATCGAGATCGAGGCGCAGGACCATGCCCGCGCCGCGCTGCAGACGCTGCTCAACCAGCAGGTGGCGGTGCGGGCCGACGTGACCGCGACCCGCCTGCCGGAAAACAACCGGCTGGAGCTGGATGTCGCGCTGTACGGGCGCGACGGGCAGCACATCTATCACCGGCGCTTCGCCGTGTTGTGGGACCAGATCAATGCCGCTTGATGTCCGCTCGCCCGACGAACTCGGCGCCCGCGCGCGCGGCTTTTTCCGCCAGTACCTCACCGGCGCGGATGCCTGGATCAAACAGAATTTCGTGGCCGTCACCGCGCGGGTGCTGGCGCAGTTCGGCCGGGCCTATGAGCTGCGGCTCAAATACCTGTTCGACCAGCTGTTCGTGCGCACCTGCACGGAAATCTCCATCCTGCGGCTGCATGGCGCGGATGTGCGGGTCTATCTCAAGGGTGCGGCGGCGGCGACGGGGTCGATTGCCGGCATCGGCCAGCCCGGCGCAACCTATCCCGCCGGCGTGCGCTACCTCTCGGGCGGCACCACCTATCTCACCACGGCGGCCTTCACCGCTTCGGGCGATGGCAGCTTTGCCGCCGCTGTGAAGGCGGAGACGACCGGCGCGGCAACCAATCGCGATGGCGGCGCGGCGCTCGCGCTGGCCGATGCCGCGCTTTACCCTACGCTGTCCGACACGGTCGATGTCTCTTCCGACGGGCTCGGGGGCGGGGCGGATATCGAAGGTATCGAAGATTTTCGCGCCCGCATCCTCGCGCGAAAGGGCCAGCCGCCGCAGGGCGGATCGCTCGCCGATTACGAGCGCTTCGCGCTCGAGGTGCCGGGCGTGGTCAAGGCCTGGGCCTTCGCCTTTTCCGGCGGGGTCGGCTCGATCGTGGTGTTTTTCCTCTTCAGGGGTCGCCCGAACCTCATCCCCACCGAGGCGGATGTCGCGGTGGTGCAGGCCTATATCGACGCCAAGCGGCTCATCCGCGTGGATGATGATGTGGCGTCGGCGCCCACGCCGGATCCGGTCGACATCACCATCGACAATCTCACCGTCGACACCCCGGAAATCCGCGCCGCGATCGAGACGGCGCTGGATGCCATGTTCCTCGCGCGCTGCAGGCCGGGCGTGGTGGCCAAGCCCTTCACGCTCTCGCGCTCCTGGATCGGCGAGACGATTTCGGCGGTCGCCGGCGAGGACAGTCACACGCTGGCGGCGCCGGCCGGCGACCTCACCTTTACCGCCAGCTACCCCGTGCGCGGGACTGTGACCTATGCGTGAGGTGCGCCATGCGTGAGGTAGTCCATGCGTGATCCCGGTCTCAACACCTGGACTTATTACGCGCCGGTCACCGCCGGGGGCGATGTACCCCCGCCCATGCCGGGCGACGCGCTCTCCGATCCCTCGGTCGAGGGCCTGCTTTCCGCCGGCCTCGCCTGCTGGCCGGTCGGCGCGGCCTGGGGCACGCCGGACGGCATGGCGGCGGGTGACGACACCGGGCTTGCCCGCTTCACGCGCGCGGTGCTGGCACCCTTCGTCGATCTTTATGCCCGCGCCTGGCGGCTGGTGGTGGAAAGCACCGCCGGCACCATGGGCGACAGCCTGCCAGAATGGGAGGCTGACCACGGCTTGCCGGATGCCTGCACCTCGGTGGACCAGTCGACGGCCGGGCGGCGGCAGGCGGTGCAGGCGCGCGTGCGCGGCACGGGCGTCATCACCCCGCTGGATTTCGTGCGCCTCGCCCATGATCGCGGGTTCGAGATCGCGATCGAGGAGCCCGCGCTGTTCGAGTGCGGTTTTTCGGAGTGCGGCGGCGAGCACACGCTCGGCGATGCGCGCGAGGAAGCCTACTGGATCGTGCATGTGAGCAACATCGCGGTCGATTATTTCGTGGTCGGCGAGAGCGAGTGCGGTTTCGATCCGCTTTTCGCCACCTCCGGCCTCGATCGGCTGCAATGCCTGTTTCGCGGCCTGTACCCCGGCTGGACGCAGCCGGTTTACGAGATCGACGAGGAGCTCCCGCCCTTCGCCCATGACTGGCTGACCGGCCTCGACAGCGGCGGCGAGCGCTTCTTCCCCCGCGCGCTCCTCGACGGCGGCTCTTCCGCGCGCCTGTCCGGCATCCTCTGACGCGCTCCGCGTCCCCACCTTCAGGACATCGCCATGAAATATCAGGCACCTTTCGGGTCGCTGGACCCGGATGCGCCCTATGTCGACCGCAACACGCCGGGCGCCACGCGCGGCTCGGTGCCGCCGGCCAAGGCGATCGAGCACCCGCAGCGCGAGCAGGACAACCTGATTCGCGCGGCGGGGATTACGCCGACGGCCGATGACCTGTCGCAGGTGACGCGGGCCGTCCGCTCGGGCCGGCTCAATTACGCCGCTGCCGGAGGCACCGCGACGGCGCTGACCGCGTCTCTCAGCGTGCCGCTGCTGGCGCATTCGGCCGGCATGGGTTTGCGGCTGCTAGTTTCCACCGCGGCGACGGGCGCGACCACGCTGACGGTGGATGGAGTGGCCGGGGCGATCCAGCGGCCCGGCGGCGGGGCGATCCAGTCGGGCGACTGGTCGGCGGGGCAGATACTCGATCTGATCGATACCGGCACCGCTTGGCAGCTGGTCGCCATGCCGGCATCGGCCGGTGTGTTGGCCAACTCGGCCGTGTGGACGGTGGCCGGCATATACAGTTGGGTCCCCCCGCTCGGCGTGACGCGCGTGAAGGCGCGTCCGGCCGGCGCTGGCGGCGGCGGCGGGGCCTGCGGCTCCTCGGGCGGTGCCTCGGGCGGCTGTGGCGGTGGATCGGGCGAGGGCGTCTATACCGTGGTGCCCGGCACCAGTTATCCGGTCGTGATCGGCGCGGGCGGCGTAGGCGGAACATCGGCCGGTAATGGCGGCAATGGCGGTACCACGTCGTTCGGGTCGTTCATTTCGGCGACAGGCGGCGGTGGCGGCGGCGGTATCGCGTCCGGCTACTCGACATATCTCGGCACGCCCGGCTCCTGTACCGGCGGGCGGATCAATTTCACGGGCGGCCTCGGTTCGGCAGCGCTGACTGAATACACCGGCTCCCTCATACGCTTCGTGGGCGGGACGGGCGGCGCCTGCATAGGGTGGGCGCCGTCGACGCAATATGCCCGCCAGCAGGCGTGGGCGCCGTCCGGCCCCGGTGGTGGCGGCAGCGCGGGCGGATCATCGCAGAGCACCGCTGAAAATGGTTTCGCCGGCGCAGACGGCTGCCTCGCTTTGGAGTGGTGATATGAAATACCTTCGCATTAAGGCCGGGCTCGCCGTTGAGACCTTCGAGTCCGACGGCGATATCGAGACGATGTTCCATCCGTCTCTCATATGGGCGCCGGCGAGCGAGGCCGATGTCGGGTGGAGCTATGCCGATGGCGTGTGGTCGCCGCCGCCCGCCCCCCCCGAGGTCGACCTCATCGCGCTGAAAAGCAGCCTCAAATCCTACATTGATGCGGAGGCCGAAGCCGAGCGGGTGAAGTACATCACCGCCGGGGCCGGGCAGGCCATGACCTATCAGGCCAAGGCCGAGGAGGCGCGCCGGCTGGCGGATGATGCCTCACCCGCGCCATCGGATTACCCGCTGCTTTCGGCCGAGATCGGTATCACCGCCGGCACCCTCGCCGATGTCGGCGCCGTCGTGCTGGCCGCCTATCAGCAATGGCTCGCCATCGGCGCGGCCATCGAAGCCGTGCGGCTGGGTGGCAAAAAGGCCGTCGACGCCGCCGCCACGCCCGAGGCCGCGCAAGCTGCCGCCGCCGTCATCTGGCCCGCAATCGGCTGACGCCGACGATCTGGCCTGCCGCCGCGCGTGCGCCAGCACCAGCGCGACACCGATCGCCGTCACCGCAAAAGGCGCCGTAAAGCCGATCCACCACGCCATTCCTTGCGCCATCCGCGCCGCCTCCGGGCGGTTTTTTCATTTGGGGGGCACCCAATGCCGATCGTCGATCCATTCCCGCTTGCCAATATCGATTACACCGGCCCGGCCGACAACGCGGCGGCTGTCGTGCCGAATGACGCGACCGATCTTGCCTACGTCCCGCGCGAGATCTGGGTGGGCACGCAGGGCGATCTCAAGGTGACCACGCGGGGCGGGCAGACAATCACCATCCCCAATGCCGTCGGCCGCCTGTCGTTGCGCGTCACTCGCATCTGGGCGACCGGCACGACGGCGGCCGGCATCGTCGTGCTGTGGTGAGGCGGCCATGAGCGCGATCGGCATTGGCGCCGGCCCGGCCCTCACCCCCGCCGGCGGCACGCTGGTCTGGCCGCCGGTGGGGCACCTGTTTCTCACCGCGCTCCTCGCCGATGGCCGGCGCGTCACGCCGCTCGGCCGGGTCGAGCCGGGCCCAATCCTGCGCCTCAACGGAAAGGTCTCCTGATGGCCGGCGAAATCGAAACCGCGACGAAGCGCCTGCTCGGCCATGTCATCGGCCATGACGCGCAGGGCTATTTCGGCCGCCAGCCCCTGGCCAAGGCCATCCGCTACGGCGTGAGCCATGCCGCGTGGGACACGCCCGCCGGGGCGGTGCTCGACATCGATTTCATCAATGACCGGGCGAGCTGGTTTGGCATCAAGTTCGCCACGATCGCCGATTTCATTAGCTTTGTCGGCGGCACGGTGCTTTCCGGCACCGGCGCGAGCCGGGTCATCCGCATCCCGTGGACGGATAATTCGGTCTACGTGGTCGCCGAGTTTATCCAGTCGGGGGATGCCTGGGCCAGCGGTTCCCGCTGTCCCTATGAGTTTTATTCCAACGATAACAACCGGTTCACCGCCACGCGCAATACGTCCGGGCTGCTGGGCGTGGCGGGGGTCACCGCGGGCACGACATCGTACCTGCCGGCGGGTTTCGGCCCGATCGGCGGGCCGATCCTGCGGGTCGCGGCCTCCTATGGCGCCACCATGCGAGGCGCCTATAATGGGCAGGACGCCCAGCTTTCCACCAACTGGCCCGGGGCGCCGGCGGTCACCAATCTCGTCATCGGCGGCGATCGGACCGGCGCGAATTTCGCCTCGCCGTTCCGCCGGTTCACCATCTACGCCGATGCCGTTACCGATACGGCTCGCATCAAGGCGGATAGCCTCCCGGCCTGGGATTGCTGGGTGGACGGCGACAGCTTTGGCGGCGGCGCGGGCAACCCCGAAATCGGCTTCGGGCGCTCGCTCGCGCTGCTCGGCTGGACGCCCTATGTGACGGCGGTCGGCGGCTCTACGCTGGAGCAGATCAAGACGCGCATGCTGGCGGCGCCGGCCTTCGCGAAGGCCTTGCCGACGCTGTGGTGGGACGGCGACAATAACAGCTTCGACGCGACGACCGCCAATGATGTCGCCCGCCATCAGGCGATCATCGCGGCGCTGGGCCACACGAACTACCTGATCATCCCCACCGCCAAGCGCGAAGGGCAGTCGGCGTCGGCGCAGACGGCCGTCACCGCGCTCACGGCCGCGCTCCTCGCGGCCTATCCCGGCAAGGTGCTGCCGTGCATGCCCTATCTGCTCTCGCTGTCCAACGGCACCACGGATGTGACCGCCGTCGCCAACGGCAACGTGCCGCCCTCGGCGCTCATGGTCGACGGCGTCCACCTCGCCGCACCGGCCATGACCGGCTTCGCGGCGCTGGTCGACAGCGCGATGCGCGGCATGGCCTGGGGGATGGCGGCATGATGGAGGCCGCGGTGCCAGACCTGATGCTTGAGGATATCGATCTCCTGCGATGGTCGATCGCCGATGACGGCATGATCCGGACATCGGCGGTGTCCGTGTCGGCGCCTGTCCGCCGCCTTGCCGCCGCTGGCGCGATCGAGCGCGTCGCGACATCCACATCCGGCCGAGGCTGGAGCGCGCTGTGGCGCGTGACCGAGCGCGGCCGCGCGCTCGTGCCCGCCTGACCTGACACCTCCCACAATCTGGAGACCATCATGACCGCGTCGAGCTATGACGGGGCGCTCAAGCGCGTGCTCGTGCATGAGGGCGGATATGCCAATCACCCCGCCGATCCGGGCGGGGCCACCAATCGCGGCGTCACCCAGCGCGTGTATGACGGCTGGCGCACCCGCAAGGGTCAGCCCGCGCGGAGCGTGCGCGAGATCACCCCGGCCGAGGTCGCGGCGATCTATGACATGCAGTACTGGGACAAGGTCCGCGGCGACGATCTGCCCGCCGGCATCGACTATGTCGTTTTCGACGGCGGGGTGCATAGCGGGCCGGTGCAGTCGGTCAAATGGCTGCAGCGCGCGCTGGGCGTCGCGGCGGATGGCTCCATCGGGGCTGCCACGCTGGGCGCGCTCGAAGCGCATCCCGACCACGACGCGCTGATCGCCGACATCATCGCCCGCCGGTTGGCCATGCTGCGGGGCCTCAAGACCTGGTCCACCTTCGGCAAGGGCTGGTCGAGCCGGCTGAAGGACGTGCTGGCGCATGGGCAGGCGCTGGCGCGCGGCAGCGTCGGCCCCAAGCCGACCTATACGGCAGCCGGCGCGGCGCCGGCACGCATCGCGGATATCGCGACTCCCCCGGCGCCGATCGGTGGCTCGGCCGGCGCTGTGGCGGGCGGCGGCGGCGTGGCCGTCGTCATCGATCAGGCCAAGGATACGCTGCAGCCGATGGTCGGCGGCGGCGGCGTGGTCGACACGATCTTCGCCGGGCTGGTGGCAACCGGCATTGTCGTGGCTGTCGGCGGCGTCGCCTATGGCATCTGGGCCTCTCGCCGCAACAAAGCGGCGAGCGCCATCCTGAGCGGTGACGCCGTCGCCGACATCAGCGGCCTGGCGGAGGCGGCATGAACTGGCTCCTCGATCTCATCCCCTGGTGGCTGTGGGCGCTCGCGGGCGCCGGCCTGCTCGCCGCGACGTGGCAGATCTGGCTGCCCTGGTGGTTCGCCCTGCCCAAGCCAATCCGCACCGGCCTCGCCGTCCTCGCGACGGGCGGCCTTGCCTATCTCGCCGGCCGCAACACGGGTTCGGCCGGCGCCCTCCAGCGCGCCCGGGAACAGGAGCAAGCCCATGCCGACGACATCCGCAAAAGGGGCACTGATGCGCGCGCCCATTCTGATCGTGACGCTGTGTCTGGCCGGCTGCGCGACGACGACGGATGGAAGCGGCGTGACGGGTAAGGCGGTGTGCGACAGCTTCCGGCCGGTGCTGTGGTCGGATGCCGACACTGACGAGACGATCCGTCAGGCGAAGGCCAATAACGCGGTCGGCCGCGCGATCTGCGGGTGGCGCCCGTGACGGACGAGGTGCCCGCTGCGATCATCGAATCGATCCGCCGCGACGTGATCGAAGAACTGAAGGATGATTTCCGCATCGTGGTGCGGGATGTGTTCCGCGAAGAGCTACACGCGATCGGCCTTCGCGCTGCCAGCGCCGATGAGGTCGATCAGGCGCGCGAGGATTTCCGTGCTCTGCGGCGCTGGCGACTGGCCATGGACGGCATCGCCTCCAAGATCGGCTACACAGTCATCACCGTGCTGGTGGGGGCGATGTTGATCGTCGCATGGGCAGGGGTGCGCGTGCATGTCCTGCGACCATGACAAGGCTGGCGGCGAGCCGGCGGCATTTCCGCCGCTCGCCGCGGCGCGGCCTGATCGGTTCCCGGGGAGCTATCTGTTGCCCAGTGATCCAAGCGCACGCGCCGTCTATGACGCCAAGCTCGGCATGTTGATCGTGACCGAGCGCCATCATCGCGTGCACGGCCAGATCGAGGATGTGGAGCGATGGGCCGCGACGCTCATCGCGGCGTGCTGGGAGGCGCGGCGGATTAAGAGGAATGAGCGCGGATCGCGCGGATAGCGGTGCTGTCCGTGCCGGACGGAAATGTGAGCCGGCCGGGACGGATGTGCTCACGCCATCGGCGGAAGTTCGCCGCAGCGACGACGAATGGCCAGTTTGGGGCCGGTGGCAGACTGTCCGCTATTGGGGACTTCAAACGAGAAGCGGACATATCGCCGGTGAATGCCCAAGGCCGGAACTGACCCATAGCTGTCCCTCAACTGCCCTTTCAGCAACGACCGCTTGCGCCCTCATTTCGGCCATGTGCGACCCAATCCTGCAACCCTAAGTCGGCCGCTCGCCGCGCTTGGGTATAGCTCCGTAGATAGGCGGTAAGGGTTGTTCACTGCGGCTGGCATCCAACGCTGGGAGGTCTAAACTAACGCGCCCGCAGCCCGAAGCTTGGCAAGTGGCGCGCCAGGGACTAGCAACGATCCATGAGCCAATTCACTCCAAACATGACCAAGGCCGCCCATCGAAATTGGGCCGCTGCCGAACGCCTCATGAACACAGTGCCGCCCGACCGAACGACCGCAGGTTATCTTTATGGAATTGCGGCCGAGTGCGCTATCAAGGCCTTGTTCCGCGAACTTTCCTGGACCACCGACAGTAAAGACGGACCCGTCTACGCCCACTTCCCAGGCCTCAAGTCGAAACTTCGCGACGAGATTGCTGGGCGCGGGGCCGCGCCGCTCGTTCGGTTTACCGATCAGCATTACATGGAGGGCTGGGCTATCACCGTCCGCTATAGCGACGGCACACGTCCCGATGCGGCAACTCTGGAAAGATGGCGCGGCCATGCGGACGAAGCCCGGGCGGCCTTGCCATGAGGCGCCCCATTCGTTTCGACGACAGCATCCCGCAGCTAATCGCCAGTCTCAAAGCTGCATATTCTGGAGATTTGGCTGCCGCAGATCCCATCGTGATCCGGGACTTTGAAGGCCGCCTTGGGGTCATTCTGGAAATCCCCACAGCAGATCTCGACCATTTGAATAGTGCGGTCGCTGAAAGCCTTGGCCCATATGCCCGCCCCGAAGCCGCCATTCGCGGACGCGACGCGGCCGGCGCCTCACGGATCGTCGAGGAAGCTCAAACCGCACCTGTTCTGAAAATTGACGGCGTGAACCTCCGGCTACTCGACCGCCGGATTGTCGGTGTGGATTGGATGGCGCCTCCAGTGATCGAGCCAGGCGCGATCCCTCGAATTGCGTTTGTCAGCATCAAGGGCGGTGTGGGCCGCTCCACAGCGCTTTCTATCGCGGCAACGCATCTGGCTCAGGCCGGTTTGCGGGTTCTCACTGTGGATCTCGATCTAGAGGCTCCGGGGCTCGGCGCGACACTCTTGAAGCCAGAGGAACTACCCACCTATGGCGTCGTGGATTGGCTCGTCGAAAACGGGCTTTCCGGAACCGATGGCACGTTCCGCGCCGATTGCATTGGCAGGTCTTCCCTTCTGGATGGAATTTCGGTCGTGCCCGCCTTTGGTAGCCAAACCCTGGCACATCCCGCCGATGCGCTCGCCAAAATTGCCCGGGCAAGCCTCGAAGATATGCGCGATGGTGTTAAAATACCAGTTCGCGTTCAACTGCTAGAAATGATTGAGAACTTTGAGGCTACTGGTGACTACGACGTTGTGTTGATCGACGGGCGCGCGGGCCTGCACGAAACGACGGCGACCCCGGTCCTTGGGCTTGGCGCGAAAGTGCTCCTTTTTGGCATCAATGAGCCGCAGACCTTCCAGGGCTATGCCTTCCTATTGGCTCACATCCGAGATCGCATCCCTGACGGTGCAGATTGGGAGGAGAAAGCCTGGTTCGTGCAAGCCAAAGCAGATCCCGGGGACGCGGAGGTCGCCAAGGAGCGTTTCAACGCACTTTGGAACATTAAGGAAGGTCCGCTTACAAAGCCCGAAAGGCTGGGGCCGGACGATCTCGAGTTGGTCTGGGCGGACAATGATGCTCCAGCCCCCCTGCCCAAGGAACCGGTGCCCGTGCTGCGCATCCTCAATGATGACCGCTACCGCAGCTTTAATCCAGTTGCGAACCGCGTGCAGCTCGATGAGCGGCTCGTGCGGTCGACCTTCGGAGAGCTATTGGATTGGCTCGACGAGCAGATGGATTTAGCCAAATGAGCGTTAGCCAGAAATCCCTGTCCTGCACACTGGAGGACATCTCGGCGGTCCGCGAGGCCATCGCTCGGTTTGACCCCAGCGCGTCGACGACAATTGTCGGAGCCGACAAGGCCAAACTGCGGGACATTTTTGCGCCCACAGCCCATAGCAACGCGCTCGACCCTGCGACCACGCTTGTTCTCGGCGCGCGCGGGGCCGGCAAGAGCTTCTGGGCGAGCGTGCTCTATAACGAGGACACCCGGAAGCTCGCCGCCGATCTCTACCCGCGCCTGGGGCTCGACAAGCTCCGGGTCCAGATCGGATTTGGCGGCGTGGGCCGCGCAGGCGCGTCAAAGGCTGTCATCGACGAACTGGTACCCCATGGGCAGGAGAGGGCCACTGCAGACCGCTTCTGGCACGCCGTCATCGCAGGCGCGGCCCTCAAAGTGACCGAGCCTGATCAAAGACACGCCCCCACAGACATGCTTAAACGTTTCGCGGATCCCCAGGATTGGGTCGATGCCATGACGGAGGTCGATGACGACCTGAGCAACCGGGGCGAGTCTCTCCTGATCGTCTTTGACGCACTCGATGCAATCTCGGAGGATTGGGGACGGCTTAACGGCCTCATTGACGCGCTGATGCGCTCGGTTTGGGAGTTGCGGGGATTTGATGCGATCCGGGCCAAGCTCTTCATGCGACCGGACCAGTTGAGCGAGCTCAGGCTACGATTTGTGGAACTGCCGAAGCTGCGCAGTGGAGCGGCCAAGCTAAGGTGGACGCAGACGGATCTCTATGGGCTGATGTTTGCAAGATTGGCTTTTGACGAAGAGGCGGGAGAGGCCTTCGATCATTTCCTCGTATCCCTTGGCTTGGGCAAGCCGCCGGGAAAACAAGAGGAGCTTCGGACATGGAGGCTGTCGAATAATGAGACCCAGCAAGAACGGCTTTTCGAGGCCATGGCAGGCAACTTCATGGGTGCAGGACCGCGAAAGGGAAAAACCTTCGACTGGCCGTATAACCATCTGGCAGATGGCCTCGGAGATGTAACGCCACGCAGCTTTCTCATCCTGATGCAGAACGCAGCGGAGCGGTCCCAATCCCGAGATGCGGGCGCCCTTGTCCTCCTGCCTCAAACGATCCGGGAAGGACTCCGGGAAGCGTCTAAAGTCCGCATCGAGCAGCTCAACACCGAATACCCCTGGATCAAGCGGGTTCTACAGCCCCTCGCGGGTCTACGAGTGCCGGCAGCGCCACAGGTCTTCTTTGACGCCTGGACGGAGAACGCCACCGTAGAAGCTGCCGTGAAAATTGCGCGCAAAGAGAATGCCCTCCCTCCAGTATTAACCGGTTCATCTCAGAATCCCGGCCTTCTGGATCGAGAGCCAGACCTAGCCAACCGCCTGACCAAGATGGGCGTTCTTACAAGCCGATCAGATGGGCGCTACGACATGCCCGACCTCTTCCGCATCGGGGCAGCGCTACTGAAAAAAGGCGGGGTGGCGCCATAAGCCTGAGGCGCTGTGAGGCTCCTAATTTAGAAAAGCCGTTCGGTGCAAAATTGCCAGCTCCGAACCGGCCAGTCATTGTCGTCACGGCGAACTTCTGGTTGTGGCGCAAAGGTGCTGACGTGCCCCACCTTGCTAATGTCCCTTTTGCGCAGCGGCGGTTACCAGATCAATGGCCGAGATGGCGGCGCAAAGCGGACGTCGCTGAAAGGCCGTCGAGGTTCCGCGACGGGGCAAAGCGGTTCGTCTGCTCGCCGTCCACATTCTTTGGCCGAGTCTGATGTCCCCGCCGTAGGCCGGACACCGGCAGCTCGGAGCAATCTGCACATTCCGCTTGTTCTCAGTTTGTTCTCATGGAATCAATCCGGCCAGCCACGCGAGGAGATGCCCATGACGAGTGCGCAGCCATCTGCTGAACCTGTACCGTTTGTCGCCAGTGACGCGGATATCGACATCATGCTGGAGCTGTGTGGTGACGACGCGCGCGAGGCAATTCGGGTGCTGATCATGTCCAACGTCAAGCTGCAGGACGAGATGGCCCGGCTGCGCTCGACCGCTATTCGCGCGGCGTCGCGTGGATTCATCCGCGCCCGGCCGGCACCACGGGCGGCATAGGGGCGGGCGGTGTCCGACGCAGGCTCGAGGCTGTCGGATTTTCCTTATGTCACCGTGCGCGTGCATTGCGAGCGCTGCGAACGATATGGCGTATACAAGCTCGCGCGGCTGGCGGCGTGCTACGGTCCCGAGATCGACCTCGATGAGCTGATCAAGCAGCTATCATCCGATTGCTACCACCGGCGGGAAACGCACCCCTATCGGCGGGGCTGCCGCGCGCGCCTGCTGGACTGGCCGCCACGCCGTCCGCCCGATGAGCCCATGCGCGCCTTTGTCGTCGTCAAGGGCGGCAAGGCAAGTTAACCTGTCGCGTCGATCGGCCTTTCGACTACCGCCACGGCATCATCGGACAGAGGCCGCTGCAGCGCCTTGGCCTCGCTCCACGGCGCCCGCAGCCAGGCCTCGCGCTCCTCGGCCGTGGTGAGAATCACCGGCATGGCCTTTCCATGCACGGCGCCGACGACGGCGTTTGGCTCGGTGGTTAGGAAGCCGTAGAGATCCGCCGTCACCGGGCCTTCCTTGAGCTTCCGGACGCTGGTCCAGGCCGTCCAGAGCCCAGCGAAGAAGGCGAGGGGCTCTTCGGCCGAGAGCGCAAACCACTTCCACGTCTCCGGCCCTTTTGCCCCCGCCGGCGGCTCGGAAAAGCTCGTGAAGGGCACAAGACACCGGTGCTCGATGCCGAGCCAGCGCCGCCAGTGCGGCGAGGAGGTGTTGCGGATATTGGTGACGCCCTTGTCGGTCTTCTTGCCCTCAAGCGCGAAGGCCGGCGACGGCATGCCCCAGCGCGCCATGACGATCTCCCGCTCGCCATCCGTTCCCGTCCGCACAATGGGGGCGGGATAGTCGGGATAGATGCCCGATTGCGGGGCGAGGTTGCCGGCGCCGTTGCGCAGCGTGCCGACCAAATCGGTGATCGCCTGGATGTTCGAATGGTGGCTGTAGAGGTTGCACATGCGGCGCGTCCTGCTCGGGACTATCTCGGGACTTATTGTCACGAACGCCGCCACAGCGGCCAAAATGTGCTTCTTCTGTTCTCAATAGATAGCATCAGGGCATCATCTTAAGTGACTGATGCCACGCGATAAAACTGGCGACCGCGGCTGGGCTCGAACCAGCGACCTGCCGCTTAGAAGGCGGCTGCTCTATCCAGCTGAGCTACGCGGCCTGAAACGCGCCGCGCGGCAGGCGGCACGTCGTTGCGAGGGAGCAGGCGCCCTCGGGGTGGCTCAGTGGGTCCATTGCCCCTGGCGGCGGAAGCTGAAATTGTCGGAATAGGCGATGCGGCGGCGCACCGGCTCCTTCGGCTCCTGCACCTGGTAGGCAATCCCATGCCGCTCGGCATAGGCGATCGCTTCTTCCTTGGTCTCGAAGCGCAGGCGAAGCTGGCTCTTCATGTCCGACGAACTGGTATAGCCCATCAGAGGCTCGACCTGACGCGGCGCCTCGGGCTCGTAGTCGAGCACCCAGAGCTTGGTCTTGGCCGTGCCGGACTGCATGGCGTTGCGGGTCGGCTTGTAGATGCGTGCAACCATTCAACTCGCTCCCTTGCCCGGCGCACGGGCTGCCTCGCCTTGCGGATGGCCGAGGCTCGGCGCGCCGCGAGCCTCTGAAAACCCTTACACGCGATCCGGCGGCGCCCCAGACGGCTACCTGAAGATTGCTTAAGACGAGGGTCGCGTTCTGGCAAGCGGGCATCGCGCCCATCGGGCGTCGGGCGCGCGCAACGCGGCGGCTCGTCCAATGCTCACAGGGGATCCGGCTTGCCAAAGAGGGGCTTCCGGCGGTCGGCCGGGCCGGGCTGGGGGCGCGCAACTCGTCGGCTCGGCCATCAAGGTGGGTGGTCGGGGCAGCAGGATTCGAACCTGCGACCTGAAGTTCCCAAAACTCCCGCGCTACCGGACTGCGCTATGCCCCGAAACCCGAACATGTGCCAAAGCACGTGTCCTGCGGCATCGCATCCGCCGCGTGCCGCGTCAAGCCGCGGCTGACGCGCGGCGGTCAACAGACTGCGGTTACAGGGCCACGTTACTTCGGCGCGAAGAGGGGGTGGACGACCTGGTCGCCGACCGCGAGGCCCCGCGCCTTGGCCGTGCCGCCGGCCAGTTCCAGCACCGCCTTGACCGAACCGCCGGATTCGATGGTCTGCGTCGAGAGCGGCGTGGTGTTCTCGGCAATGCTGGCGATCCGCCCATCGGCGCGGATGAACACCATGTCGAGCGGGATATAGGTGTTCTTCATCCACATGTAGATCGGCTGCTCGACGCCGAAATCGAACAGCATGCCGGCATTCGGCGCCAGTTCCGTGCGGTACATCAGCCCCTTGGCGCGCTCCGCCGGGGTGGTCGCCATCTCGACGGTGAAGGCCACCGGGCCCTTTTTGGTCTGGATCGTCAGCGGCTCGAACACCGCGCTCATGGCCGGATGGACGAGGAGAATCAGCGCGAAAATGAGTGCCAGCATGCCCATGAACCACGCCGGCGATGATGGCCGGGCAGCAGGTGGCACATGGATTGAGGCGGGCAGGGGCGAGGCAAGGGCCGCCGGGTAAGGCGCGGCCGGAGAAGCAGAAAAACTCATATGGAACCGGGCGCCGGGCGCCTTCCCTTGATGCTATGGAGCCCAATGCCGCCTTGCCTCGCGCGGGCTCACCCGGCTGGACAAAGCACTGGCCGCGAGGGCTCAAGCCCGGTGGCGATGGCCGGCACGCTTGAGCCGACCGAATTATGCGCTAGTGCGAGGAGGGCGTCGAGGCCCCGTCGGGCCGCACCTCGGCCGCCATCAGCCCCTTGGGTCCGGGCCCGAAGCGCACCAGTACCATCTGGCCGGGGCGCAGCTCAGTGAGGCCGTGGCGCCGGAGCGTCTCCATATGGACGAAAATGTCCTCGGTGCCCTCGCCGCGCGACAGGAAGCCGAAGCCGCGCAGGCGGTTGAACCACTTGACCCAGGCCCGTTCAAAGCCGCCGACCGGCTGCACCGTGACATGGGTGCGCGCCTGCGGCAGCTGGCTGTGATGCAGGGCAGTGGAGGCGTCCATCGAAATCACGCGCAGCGCCTGGAAGCCGCGGTCACGGGCGACCACCTCGCACACCACCCGCGCGCCCTCCTGCGCCGTGGTAAAGCCGCCACGCCGCAGGCAGGTGACATGCAGCAGAACGTCGCCGCCGCCATTATCCGGCACGACGAAACCATAGCCCTTGGAAAGGTCGAACCATTTGATGGTGCCGGCGATCTGGACGAGCGGACCCTCGCCTGTGCCGGTGGCATCCGCCTCGTCTTCAAGCGAACGACGCTCGCCTGCGCCATGTCGTGGCACCGTACCGTCCGACACCATCGGCCACTCACCCCCGCGAACGCCGGGCACCGCTATCCAGCCGGCGCCCATGCTGCCAGCGCCCGTCCTGCCAGCGTTTCATGATTCTACTCTCGCAAAGCATAGCACCCGAAGACGCCACGAAAACACCCAAATTGATTCGGTTCGCGCACGGCAGTTGCGTCAAGTGGCTTCCCGGCATCAGGTGGGGAAAGCGGGCGGGCACGGCGGCCTCGCGGTGCCCTGCATGGCGCGTCATCCGCACGCGCGCTCATTTCGTTTCGGCGGCCGCGTCGAGCACGTCGCCGATATCGGCGTGGATCACGAGATCGGCGATTTCGTCGAACTCGGTCGGCTCGCGGTTGATGATCACCAGCGTGGCGCCGTGCCGCTTGGCCTCGACGGGAAAGCCCGCGGCGGGCCAGACCACCAGCGAGGAGCCGATGGCGAGGAACACGTCGCAGGCGCGCGTCAGCTCGTGCGCGCGCACCATGGCCGTCCTCGGCATGGGCTGGCCGAAGGAGATGGTGGCGGTCTTTATGGGGCCGCCGCAGTCGAGGCAGTCGGGCACCGCGAGCGCGTGCGCCTCGAAGCGCTGGCGCACCCAGTCGAGCTCATAGCGTTCGCCGCAGTCGAGGCAGGTGGCATAGGTCGTGTTGCCGTGCAGTTCCACCAGACGCTCGTCCGGCACACCCGAGGCCTGGTGCAGGCCGTCTATGTTCTGCGTGACGATGCCGGCCAGCTGACCACCCGCCAGCCATTGTGCCAGCCGGCGGTGGCCGCGCCCGGGCGCCGCGCCGGCGAAAGCCTCCTCCATGGCGAAGCGGCGACGCCAGGCCTCGCGGCGCATCGCCCGGTCCGACAGGAAGGCGCCATAGTCGATGGGCTTGTTGCGCGTCCACAGCCCGCCCGGCGAGCGGAAATCGGGAATGCCGCTTTCGGTCGACAGGCCGGCTCCGGTGAAGGCGACGCCGCGCCGCATGCCGGCGAGGATTGCGCCGAGTTCGGTGCATGCTGCCTTGATGTCATCGTCCATCGTCATATCTTCAGCCACTATCGTCACCGGCGCCGTCGGCGCCGCGACAAGCCCCCAAGAAGACCGCTCCAAGAGGACCCATGAAGTACCTTCACACCATGGTTCGCGTCACCGACATCGATGCTTCGCTGGATTTCTACGTCAACAAGCTGGGCCTCGAGGAGGTGCGGCGCAAGGAGGTGCCGCAGGGGCGCTACACGCTGGTCTTCCTCGCCGCGCCGGGCCAGAAGGGCGTCGCCGAGCTGGAGCTCACCTATAACTGGGATCCGGAACCCTATGGCGAAGGCCGCAATTTCGGCCATCTCGCCTATGAGGTCGACGATATCTATGCCACCTGCCAGAAGCTGCAGGACGGCGGCGTGACCATCAACCGCCCGCCGCGCGACGGCTACATGGCCTTCGTCCGCTCGCCGGACAATATCTCGATCGAACTGCTCCAGAAGGGCGGCGCCCGCCCCCCGCAGGAGCCTTGGTCCTCCATGCCGAACACCGGCAAATGGTGAGGTCGCCGGAGCGATAGCCCCGGATCGGGGCCGGGCAGGGTGCCCGCCGGGCAAGGGGACAGTGTCGGGCCGCACCAGCGCGGGCTGGTGCGGCAGGCGGGCAGGCGGGCAGGCGGGCAGGTGGACGGCTCGCGAGGCGCCCGTTTATGTCGGGCGCCATTTCCGTGTTCGATCCTGCCGGACCCCTTCACCGCGGCGTCGTCTCGCCACGGTATGGATGCCGGACTGCGAAGAGGGACGCTTGCCCGCGCGAACACGCATCGCCGCAGCAGGAGATCACGAGTGCGGCCGGGCTTGTCTCGCGGCCGGCCAGCGTGGGTCGCCGCACCCGTTGCTACATCTTGCCGGGATGACACTCGCATTCCGCCGCAAGCGGATAGGTGCCGGGATGAGGGACGCGACGTCGCAAGCCTGTGGATGACGGGCGCAGGGACCGCTTGTGCACCGCCGCCGGCTTGCCTATAAGAACCCGGCCTGCGCGCCCTTCGTCTATCGGTTAGGACGCCACCCTTTCACGGTGGAGAGAGGGGTTCGACTCCCCTAGGGCGCGCCAGTCTGCTTGCCGATGTGCAAGTTTTTGAAATCACTCAATAATCTCTGACGTAATTTTGGGGGTGGACCCCAAATGGACCCCCGCATTGAACCCCAAATGGATGCGGGGGGTGTGGCAGGACGACTCAGCCGCGCGGCTCCGATCCTGAAGAAGCTCAGTGTGGCGCTAGCGAATGGGCTGCTAATCACCCTGGCAAGTTGCTATGGTCCCCCGCTTGGCACTGGCCGATCCACCTTCCGGCTCCACCGGCTCAATCGCATCCGCCTCCTTGTAGCGGCTGCTGTTCATCGCCTGCGTCACCCTCCAGCGCCGCAACGGTCCCTCCGGGGCTGGCCTCAGCAAATCCTCGCGCGGCTCCTCAATCCACGCCTGCCAGTCCGCCCTGTCGAGGATGACCGGCATACGGTCGTGTATCTGCCCCATGAAGCTGTTCGCCGTGGTGACGATGATGGTGCAACTCGGCACCTCCTCGCCCGTCTCGGGGTTCCTCCACCGGTCATAGAGGCCCGCGAAGCCGAGCAACTCGCCCGATGCGGCGGTGATGTACCAAGGCTGTCTATCCCCTTTCGGCCCGCTCCATTCAAAGAAACCTGACGCCGGGATGATGCAGCGGCGGGAGCGGAAGGCATCGCGGAACATCGGCTTGTCCGCTACCTCCTCGGCTCGCGCGTTGAACGTGGCGGGAACCTCCTTGAGGCTTTTCTTCCACCAGCGCGGCACGAGTTGCCAGCGCATCCGCTCATAGCGCAGGGAGCCGTCCGCTTGGGGAACCAGCACCCCGGCCATTTCGGTAGGGGCGATGTTGTAATGCGGCTGGAGGTTCGAGGCGGGACCCGTGAGCGTGAGCGGCTGGCTGAAGGCGTGCACCTCTGCCCACGTATATTGCTGACTGTAGCGTCCGCACATGGCTCCCGGTCCCTCGCTGCGTCCTCGGCAGCGTAGCAGGGGAAGGCTCGGGGTTCTCGCTTGTTCCCTCTTCGTTCTCATGTTTCGATGATGGACGAGGAGAGCCGCCCATGCCTGTGAACGCCCACGTCCAGCCTTCCGCCCCGCCTGAGGCACCCGAATCATCCACCGAGGGCGACGCCTTCACCGTCCCCGAGGAGGCCATAGACGAGGCGCTGGAGACGTGCGCAGGGGACGCTAGGGCGACCATACGCGCCCTTCTGCTTGGGCAGGCTGTGTTGCGGCGGCGGGTGGACGAGGCCCGTAGAGGCGCGTCTTGGGGCTATCCGAGGGGGCGTCCGTCGCGGTGGATCAATCGCCATGGAGAAGTGGGGTAGACGCCACACCCGCCGGTGCTGGAATGTCAATCAATGCTCATGGTAACCTAAGCTGGCGGACCTCGGCAGCCTGATCGTCATCGTGGGCCACGGCGGCAGGCTTGCCGTACCGTTTCCTCCACTCGTAGAGCGAGTACTTGCTGATCCCCAGCCGCGCCGCCACCTCCGCAATCGGATAGCCCCGCTCGGTGATCTGAAGGACCGCGTCGCGCTTGAAGTCCTCGGTGAAGTTCGCTTTGCCCATCGGGGCCTCCTTGCCTCAAAATTTAGGGAAGAAGGCGTCCAGGAATCTAGGGGCGGTTCACATCCAGAACCGGTGCTCGCTTGTTATCGTCTCGTTCCCATCAGCAAAAAAAGGGAGCACGCCCAGCGATCGGCGGGGCTTGGACGGCGGGGAAGCCGCCGCCGGGCGCGCATCAGCCGCGGGGCTGATGCGCGCGTTAATGTCACGTGTTGTGATAATTATAAGCAAAAAATCATCACTATTTGTGATGATTTTTATGATGAGAGGATCGCCCTCTTAGCCGCTAGTCGACAGAGAGCGCTGCGGGCTTGGAAGCAATGCAGGCGGCCTCGTCAGAACGCCACCGCACCGAACGCACCAGAACGGGTCTCGGTTCTTTGCTAGATCGGTCCAGGCGAAGCGTCAGCCGAACGACATGCGGCCCTTCTTCGGATCTCGCCAAAGCCGTCTCCGCGATGCAAGTCTTGACTATCTTGATCGAATGGATTGGATCCGCCTCGGTCAAGCTCTGATCTGGCGTTCGGCCATTTATCTTCGGTATGATCTCGATGCCGCTGTCATCTCCAGGAGCGACTTCATAGGCAATATCTACTCGCAGACTTCGGCTAGGAATGTGCCCGTCCGGCCGACGAAATAGCAAACTGGGCCCGTGGCCATCCTGAAGTACGGCAGTAGGGCCGGCCCCCCGCCAATCGGAGTTGGTCTCAGAAGCGAGGATGGCAAATCCATCACCGCCCGAGCCAAAGATGACGGGCTCGTCCGGGGGCAGAACAGCCGCCAGAGCGCCGGTGCCCTCCACTTGCTGGAGTTCACAAGCGAAGTTCGTACGCTCGCCATAGGCGAAGCCGGTTATCGGGATGCAATCCATTTTGGACTGCAAGCCGTAACTCCCGACGTGGAGCCGTGTCGCCATAGTCATCGGGTAGTTGGCGATGACGAAGATTCGCGTCGTGCCGGCTTCTCGAATGGCCTGCTGGAGGCGACGGGTGAATGTAGTACCCGCGGCTGCCATCGTCTGCTCATACTCCCAGACGCCGTAGAATCTGGCGTTCGGCGACAGTGCGGGGATGACGTGTGAAACCGGCTCTCCTGCCATCAGGAATATGTGGTCGCCACGGATCTCGGCGGGAACTTCCAGTCCATAGGGTTCAGAGGTGAAAGCGATGTGTCCCCAGTCCGGGACCTTTACGGTCAGCACTGCGGCAACCGCCAATGCTCCGCAAGCGGCGATCTGGACGATCCGATATCTGCCGCCGAACAGCCATTGCACCGTCAAGACGGCCAACGGGCCGCAGAGAAGCTCCAAGACCACGATGTAGCGCTGGATCGCAAAGACCGTGAGCCACACGATAAATGAGACCATCCAGAACGCGGCGAGCCTGACGCCCGGGGTCGCCCACGATCGAATAGATGACGTTGTTGAGCGCCGGCCGATCAATGCCATGGCCCCGCAAAGCGCCAGCAACACGATCAGCGCGGCGAAGCGCGCATCCTGAAAGCCAATCTCCGGGGCTGGCACGATTCCGATTGCCCATCGGAAGGGATATGCCACGCCATCGAGGATGCTTTCCGGGATGTATCTTCGGTCGATGTCCGATGTCGGTGGGAAGTCAGGGGAGCGGAAGATCGAGTTGTAATAGGGAAAAATCGGGTTTCCGAATCTGGTCCAGAGCGTCAGGGACCAAGTTCCGCCGACAGTGATGAAACCGGCGACAAGGCCTATGCTCGCCAATGACGCCGCTCGCAACCGGCCGTACATGCCGGGCGCGCAGATAAGGCAGGTCGCTCCCAGCGAGATCGCGAATGTGCCATTGGTCAGCTTGAGCGCGGTAGCCGCGCCGATAAGGAGCCCGCTCAGCAGGAGCCCGCGGGCGGCTGTCCCAGAAGATGAAACTAGGATGGCGACCGAGATCAGAACTGGAATTGCGGAGAGGATATCGGCGAATGAAGTCCCGACTTCGGAAAGGGCCATGGGGCTGGCGAGAGCGATCACGGTCGCTGCGGCAACACATGACCATCGGTAGATGGCGCTATGCCGAGAAACCAAAAACGACGTTATCAAGCCGACCAATACGTAGTTGGCAGAGTGGATGATGGCCAAGCTGATGCTCGTGCCTAAAGGACCGGCATTCTCCAGCAGGACATAGAAAGGAAGATAGACCAGAGGGTTGAAGTAACTGTGTATGATCTGCGCCGGTGCCGCGTCGATGTCGATGCGATCATTGAGATATGCAAAGGCAGTGTAATAATGGTAGTTCAATTGATCAAATGAAACGTCGAACCCCCGATTAACCGAGTAGACAGCCAGCCCAAGCACGAGAGAAATAGCCAATAAAGCCAAGTCTAAGGGTCCATGGTTCTTGGGCACGAGCGCACCTCTCCTGGCGCTCTGGGGGTAACGGCGGCGCCATGGTAGGTTGACACTACTTTAAGGTATTCTGTGCCGCAATGGGCTGACGCCCGGCACAGCTGCGCCAACTGACGCAGTGATGGTTAATGCGCGAAAAGGTTTAGTTCACTGCGACTTGCTCGGGCGCCCGCGACGGGCGCGTTCCGGCGCCGCCGTATCGAGCATGGGCTGGAAGCGAAGCGGCATGTTCGCCGTTGACCCCGTATAGAGCCAATGCATGTCGGCTCCTGTGCGCGACTGCAGCAGAAGGGCAAAGTCGCTCGTCGGGCGGCGCAAGCCAGTTTCCATCATGCTGAGAAGATTTGCGGCCACCCCTAGGAAGCGCGCGAAATCGGCCTGGGTCTTGTACCCGAGAAAAAATCGGAGACGTGCGATCCGCTCGCCGATCTCTATGAATGGCCTGTCCGCCTCAGTCATGGGCGCAATCATCTCATTCACAGAATGTGATTAAAATATCCGTTTTGTGGTGCTTAAAATTATCACATAACGTGATAATTTCGATGCTATGAACGCTATCATCACTGCGGATGCCGAGGCACCTGCCGTCATCACAACGGTTGACGAGGTGATCGCCGCCCTGGGCGGCAACACGTCCGCGGTGTGATTGATCGGTCATTCTTCGGTTTCGTCTGTAGCAAATTGGCGCGCCCGCCGTCGTGTCCCAGCGACGCATTATCCGATCGTCCAGGCAGAACTTGCCAAGCACAAAAAATCGCGGCACCGCCATTTTTGGCATGCGCGGGGGTGCGGAGGCCGCTCAGTGATGCGGGATGAAGGGCACGACGTTCCCTTGCGGTTGAAGCGCTGCACGGCAGAAGTCGAGCATGGCAAGCGCGTCTCTGACGGGAGCAACGAGTTTGGACACTAAATCCCTCTCGTATTGATCGGTTCCGGGGATGTGTCTTGGGGTGCAAAGGACAATGCGAGCATTGTCTCCAAGAAGTTCGATTTCTGCGACCTGGGTGACAAACTCATCCTGCACTGGCACCGGTTCTGCGACCGGCCAGTCGCCCACACCACGATGCATGATGGCTCCCCCTGAGAGCGCTTTTCTTGGGCTCCCACAGGGTCATTGTATGCATTGCCGACTGACCGTCGCAATCGCGGAAAAAGTTACCGGCCATCACGCCCACGTGTTGGTGTGTCGCCGCAAGCTGTTGAAAATTCAAATCAATTACTGATTGAGTCCACTCATCTCTCTACGCGAGGTGGGGCATTGATTGGCGCGCTCGATCGGTTCACGGCCTATGCAGCGCGCCATCGCCTCATCTCGCGACCGAGCCCGCACCCCATCCGGAGCCCGCACAATGAGCGCGACGTCATTCCTCCTTGGCGTCGGGTTCGGCGCCTGGTCCTACGGCCTTGGCCTGCTTCTCTCGAAGTGTGCGCGCCTCGGCGAATATCTTGCGCGCCTCTTCCGCAGCGAACGCCCGGGCCTTGGCGGTGTCCGCCTTTCCGATGACCTCATCCTCTCCTCCGTCGAGGCAGGCCAGCACGTCGGCCGCGATGGTGGCCAAGCCGGCCTCGTCGATCGCGCCGCGCGCGAGAGCGATGTCGGCAAGAGCGCGGTAGGCGTACCAAAGACGGCTTCCGACGAGGTAATAGCCGAACGCTTCGGTGGACGAGACAAGCGGAAGCATGGCTCGGATCCTGCGCACGTTGCGATAGCGGAGGAGTTTATCCACCGCTTCAGCTTTCCGAATAGATGCAATGACGTCTCCATCCTCTGCTTGCGCGCGATGGCTGCGGGCGAGGAGCCTCCCTATGCAGCGCTCTATCACCACGATCTCGCGAACTCCGGGGTGGAGTGATGGGCCTCCGCCGCAGGATCATTGATTTCCCTCTGGGCGGCCCGGCCCGTGCGCCGCGCCTGCGCTTCGACGACAGCACGAGCATCGTGCCGGGCGATGTCGTTGTGTGCATCGATCCGTTTGGCGCCAACGATTTTATCGTGGGTGATGACGGTACGGTATTCTCAGCGGAGCCATGCGCCGCTCCCGAGCAGGGGAAGGTTTATGTGGTGGCCGATGTCTGCCACTCGTCGTGCGGAATGATTGGCCTGCGTCTTCATGAGTTCCCGGGACAGAAATTCTATCATGTGCACGCTTGTCGCAAGGCGCGCCCGACCTCGATCGAGGCGCTGTGAAGCCTGCTGAACCCGAGCTCCGAGGAGTTCGTTGCCGCGACCTTCTTCGGGCGACCCGTCGAACCGGCGTCGCGCCTCTTCTGCGATGTGGTGAAGCTGGCTGAGCCCTTTTCAGGCGGCGGGGACTTTGTTCATTCCCGGCGTCTCGTCGCGCTCTCCCTTGCCGGGGAGAGGCCCGACCAGAACGGCGGCTTGGCGTGTGGTGTCGAGCGGGCGCGCCGTGGTGGGTGCGAAGCCAGCCCGGGTCTGCGGGATCTCGATCAATCTCCGATGTCCATCTATTCGGTGCCCCTACAAGAGCACGGATTAGATGGACATGTCATCCACCGGTGATGGACGAATGATCCGCGCGAATGCCTTCAGCGACGAAGATCTGGCGTCGCATCTGGTCAAGCGCCTCGAGAAGAAAGAGGCGGAGGGGACCGGCTTGAACATCACTGCGGTGCGCCCCCTTGTTGCAAGGCGCGTTGGCCTGTCCCCCGGCACGATGGAAAACCTTCGGCGAGGGCGCATCAAGGCGATCAAAAAGCATGTCTACGAATGGCTCCTGGCCACCGTGGATCGCGAACTCGCATCCGAAATCCGCAAGCTGGAAACCGAGCGCGCCTTCCTTGCGGCGAAAGCTGGCCGCGCTCCTGAGAGCGAGGTTCGCGCGGTGGATGCGAGCCTTCAGGCGGCGCGCGCGGCGCTGGGCGAGGTGTGATCACCCCGGAGGCGACGATGGCGCGGATCTATGTGAAGACCGCCAACCCCAGGCCCACGCCGACACAGATGGCGGCGCACAAGCTGCGCCGGGTGCGGGCGGAGAAGACCGCCGAATATGAGCGCGAGCGGGCCCGGCACTCCGGCCGCCGCGCCAAGGTGGCGAGAGAGCTGGTGGAAATCACCACCGCGTTTCTGGCCACCGAGTTGAAGACGACGTCTCCCGCCGACCGGCCGGCACTGCCGGTGGCCGACCTGTTTTCCCACTGACCGAGAGATCCTCCCGACGCCTTGGAGGGCGATGAGATGAGCCGTGGGACCATTACCGCAAGTGCCGAGAAGCTGCGCGCCTATATTGAGCGAAGGAGGCAATCCGCGAGGCGAAGAAGCAGTTTTCGAAGGACGAAGCCGCGCTGAACGCCGAGGCGAAGGCGGAGGGCTATTCGCCCAAGGCGATCAACGCGTGCATCCGAATTCGGGCGATGAAGCCGATGAGCACCTGGACCGAGGGACCGCCAGCGCTTGCCTGAGCATGAAAGAGATCAAGCCAGACGCCTTTGGCGACCCAGCGGACATGACGATTGTAGAGTGTCTTGCGTGGCCCGTAGTCCGGCGGCGCATCGATCCACCGTCCGCCGGATTTCACGACATGGATGATGCCGCTGATCACGCGTCGGTCATCAACCCGCGGCTTGCCGCGCGTATCCGTCGGCAGATGCGGCGCGATATGAGCGAAAATGCATCCGTCAGCCAGAAACGATCCCGATTCATCCGCACTTCCTCCGGAAGCCGTGAATCACACCGAGCCCGCGATGCCGCCCCCCTTATGGGTCCGGGCCTTAAAATCCAGCACTCCCAATGGATTTCGGCCGGAAGCGGGACAAATAATGTTAGCGGGCGCCAACCGCCAGAACGACAAAAAGCGATAGCGCCCCCAGCCCCAAACTTGGCCTACCGTAAGCTCCGGAAGAACATATTGCGAACGTCGAACAAAACGAGTACGTTGCTGGCAGGATCAGGCGAAGATTCATTAACCACTTGCATGCAACCGGGAGCGCGGCAATGACTCAGGCGACGTTGCGACTCGTCGAAGGATCTTCCATGGACAAGACCAAGGCGCTGGACGCCGCTCTCACCCAGATCGAGCGCCATTTTGGCAAGGGCTCGATCATGCGCCTTGGCAAGAACGACAAGATCATGGAGATCGAGACGGTCTCCACCGGATCGCTCGGTCTTGACATCGCGCTCGGCATTGGCGGCCTGCCGCGTGGCCGCGTCGTTGAAATTTTCGGGCCAGAATCCTCGGGCAAGACCACGCTGGCGCTGCATACGATCGCGGAAGCCCAGAAAAAGGGCGGCGTTTGCGCCTTCATCGACGCCGAGCATGCGCTCGACCCGATCTATGCCCGCAAGCTGGGGGTCGATCTCGACAATCTGCTGATCTCCCAGCCGGATGCCGGCGAACAGGCGCTGGAGATTGCTGACACGCTGGTGCGCTCGGGCGCGGTGGACGTTCTGGTGGTCGATTCGGTGGCGGCGCTGACCCCGCGCGCCGAACTCGACGGCGAGATGGGCGACAACCAGCCCGGCATGCAGGCGCGGCTGATGAGCCAGGCTCTGCGCAAGCTGACCGCCTCCATCAATCGCTCGCACACCATGGTCATCTTCATCAACCAGATCCGCATGAAGATCGGGGTGATGTATGGCAGCCCGGAGACTACCACGGGCGGCAATGCGTTGAAATTCTACGCCTCGGTCCGCCTCGACATCCGCCGTATCGGCTCGATCAAGGAGCGCGAGGAAGTGGTGGGCAACCAGACCCGCGTGAAGGTGGTCAAGAACAAGCTGGCGCCGCCCTTCAAGCAGGTCGAGTTCGACATCATGTATGGCGAGGGCGTGTCGAAGATGGGCGAATTGCTCGATCTCGGCGTCAAGGCCGGGGTGGTGGACAAGTCAGGTGCTTGGTTCTCCCATGACAGCCAGCGGCTCGGTCAGGGGCGTGAGAACTCCAAGACCTTCCTGCGCCAGAATCCGGACCTAGCGGCACGGATCGAGGCGGCGATCCGCCAGAATGCGGGTCTCATCGCCGAGCAGATCCTGGCTGGTCCGGGAGATGAAGAGGGCGGCGGCGAGGCGGAGGGCTGAGAAGGCCTTTGCGCGGCCGGCCGGAGCCTGGTGCGGCTGTGCCGCCTGTTTGAGTGAAGGGGTGGGCGATCTGTCCGCCCGGGACGCGGCCGAAGGGGCGCCGGCCCTGTTTTCGACAGGTCGCTTCGGGTGGCCCGTGCGTTTCTGGACAAGCCCTTGGAGCGTCGTTAGAACCGTGCTCGCGCGCCGCGAGGCGTGGGCCGGCGGCTGCACCGCGCCGGTTACCTGGTGAATTCGACGGACCTGTTTCGATGAGCGGCGTTAACGAGATACGATCGACCTTCCTCGACTATTTCGCGAAGAACGGTCACCAGGTGGTGGAGTCCTCGCCGCTCGTGCCGCGCAACGACCCGACATTGATGTTCACCAATGCCGGGATGGTGCAGTTCAAGAACGTCTTCACCGGTGTCGAGAAGCGTCCCTATTCGCGTGCGGCCACCTCGCAGAAATGCGTGCGCGCGGGCGGCAAGCATAACGACCTCGATAATGTCGGGTATACGGCCAGGCACCATACCTTCTTCGAAATGCTCGGCAATTTCTCCTTTGGCGATTATTTCAAGGAGAACGCCATCGAGTTCGCGTGGAACCTCATCACTCGCGAGTTCGAGCTGCCGGTCGATAAGCTGCTCGTCACCGTCTATTCGGAGGACGATGAGGCGTTCGGCTTGTGGAAGCGCATTGCCGGGCTGCCCGAATCCAAGATCATCCGCATTCCGACGTCCGACAATTTCTGGCAGATGGGCGACACGGGCCCCTGTGGCCCCTGCTCGGAGATCTTCTACGATCACGGCGCGCATATACCCGGCGGCCCGCCCGGTTCGCCCGATGCCGATGGCGACCGTTTCATCGAGATCTGGAATCTCGTCTTCATGCAGTTCGAGCAACTGCCGGGTGGCGAGCGGGTCAGTCTGCCGCGGCCGTCGATCGACACCGGTATGGGTCTCGAGCGCATTTCCGCCGTGCTGCAGGGCACGCATGACAATTACGAGATCGACCTCATGCGGGCGCTGACCGGCGCGGTCGAGGAACTCACGGACGTGCCGGCGACCGGGCCGCAGAAGGCCAGCCATCGTGTCATCGCCGATCATCTGCGCGCCGCGACTTTCCTGGTCTCGGATGGCGTCCTGCCCTCCAATGAAGGGCGTGGCTATGTTCTACGCCGCATCATGCGCCGCGCGATGCGCCACGCGCAGTTGCTCGGCGCCCGCGATCCGCTGATGCACCGCCTGGTGCCGGTGCTGGTGCGCGAGATGGGGCGTGCCTATCCGGAGATCGTGCGCGCCGAAGCGCTGGTGACGGAAACGCTGCGGCTCGAAGAGACCCGCTTCCGCAAGACGCTGGAGCGTGGCCTGTCGATTCTCGAGGGCGAGAGCGAGGGTCTCGGTTCCGGCGCGAAGTTCTCGGGAGAGACGGCGTTCAAGCTGTATGACACGTTCGGCTTCCCGCTCGACCTGACGGAGGATGCCCTGCGTGCCCGCGGCATCTCGGTCGATGTCCCTGCCTTCAGCGCGGCGATGGAGCGTCAGCGGGCCGAGGCGCGCGCCTCCTGGGCTGGGTCTGGCGAGGCGGCGACCGATACCGTGTGGTTCGGAGTGCGCGATGATGTCGGGGCCAGCGAGTTCCTCGGCTACGAGACGCAGACGGCCGAAGGGGCGGTCACCGCACTGATCGCCGACGGACGGCGCGTCAATGAGATCGGTGCCGGCACGCGCGGGCTCGTCGTGCTGAACCAGACGCCGTTCTACGGCGAATCCGGCGGTCAGGTCGGTGATACCGGCAGGTTTACCGGCGAAGGCGGCCTCACGGCGCGCGTGCTCGGCACCCAGAAGAAACTCGGCGAGATCTTCGTGCACGAGGTCGAGGTCGAGAGCGGCACGCTCGCCGTCGGCGCGGCGCTGGCTCTGGTGGTGGATGGCGAGCGCCGCCAGGCGATTCGCGCCAATCATTCGGCCACCCATCTGCTGCACGAAGCCCTGCGCCGGGTGCTCGGCGACCATGTCGCGCAGAAGGGATCCCTGGTGGCGCCGGACCGGCTGCGGTTTGATTTCAGCCATCCGCGCCCGCTGGAGGAGGCCGAGCTGCGTGCGGTCGAGGACATCGCCAACCGAATGGTGCTGCGCAACGAGCCGGTAGTGACGCGGCTTATGGCGGTGGACGACGCCATTACCTCGGGCGCGCGCGCGCTGTTCGGCGAGAAATATGGCGAGGAGGTGCGCGTCGTTTCCATGGGGACGGATCCGGGCAACGGGGCGCCCTATTCGGTGGAACTGTGCGGCGGCACCCATGTGTCGCGCACCGGCGATATCGGCCTTGTTTCGGTGCTCGGCGAGAGCGCGGTGGCGGCTGGCGTGCGCCGCATCGAGGCGATGACAGCCGACGTCGCCCGCCATCACCTCAACGAGCAGACGCGTGCGCTGCGGGCCGCGGCGGGGTTGCTCAAGGCATCCGTGCCGGAGGTGGAGGCCCGTGTCGGGCAATTGGTCGAGGAGCGGCGCAAGCTTGAGCGCGAACTGGGTGAGGCGCGACGCAAGCTGGCCATGGGCGGCGGCACGGCGGGCGAGGAGCCGTTGCGCATGGTCGGTTCGGTCAAGCTGCTGGCGCGTCAGGTCACCGGCATCGATCTGAAGGACCTCAAGAGCCTGGTGGACGAAGGCAAGAAGCGTCTCGGCTCGGGCATTGTCGCGATTGTCGGCGTGACCGAGGAGGGGCGCGCGGGCATCGTGGTGGGCGTGACCGAGGATCTCACCGGCACCTATGATGCCGTCGCGCTGGTGCGGCGCGGGGCGGAGGCACTCGGCGGCAAGGGCGGCGGCGGGCGTGCCGACATGGCGCAGGCTGGCGGCCCGGACGGCGAGCGCGCCGCCGAGGCGCTGGCGGCGATCGAGAGCGCCCTCGCCGGCTGAGCGTGCCGGTGGCGGGGGAGGCCGGCATGGCGGCGAAGAACGAAGGCTGGCTTTCCGCTTCCTGGCGGCGGGCGCAGCGTCGACGCTGCTATGAGGTACTCGAGCGCGATTCGCTCCGTGACAGGCTCGCGGAGCGGGTCAATCGGGCGCTGATCGTGCTCATTGTCGTGAACGTCGTTGCGGCCGTGCTGGAGACGGTGCCGAGCCTGGCCTTGCGCGACCAGGTGCTGTTTCGGGCCTTCGAGATCTTCTCGCTCGCCATATTCTCTCTCGAATACGGACTGCGAGTGTGGGTGGCTCCCGAGGATCCGCGCTATCGCGGCATGTCGGCGACAAGCGCCCGGCTGCGCCACATGCGAACGCCGGCCGCGCTCGTCGATCTTGTGGCGTGGCTGCCCTTCCTGCTGTCGGCCTCGTTGGGATTCAACCTGCGCACGCTGGCCGTGCTTCGCCTGCTGCGCTTCGTGAAGCTGGCGCGCTATTCGCCGGGGATGCAGTCGCTGCTGGAGGTGCTGCACGGTGAGCGGCAGGCGCTGCTGGCCTGTTTCTGGCTTCTGGCGGCGGCGGTGCTGATTTCGGCGACCGCCATGTATCTGGTGGAAGGTCAGGTTCAGCCCGACAGTCTGGGGTCGATTCCCGCCGCCATGTGGTGGGCGATGACGACGGTGACGACGGTCGGCTATGGCGATGTCTTCCCGAAGACCGTGGCGGGAAGGATGGTCGCGGGTCTGACCATGATCACCGGCATCATCATGATCGCCCTGCCAGTCGGCATTATCGCCACGGCTTTCGCGGATGTGATCAAGCGCCGCGACTTCATCATCACCTGGGGCATGGTGGCGCGCGTGCCGCTGTTCGCGGACCTCGACGCCAAGGGCATCGGGGAGATTCACAAGATCCTGTCAGCCCATACGGCCCAGCCTGGCGAGATCATCGTGCGCCGCGGCGAGGAGGCGCGCTCGATGTATTTCATCGCCTCCGGCGAAGTGGCGCTGGAATTTCCCGACAGTACCATCGTGTTGACAGAAGGGCAGTTCTTCGGCGAGCGGGCGCTGCTTCATACGGCGCGACGGGCGGCCACGGCGCGGGCGCGCAGCCGCTCCATGCTGCTCATGCTGGATGCCGATGACGTCGCGGACGTGATCCGCCGTCATCCGGAAGTCGGCGAGCGCATTCTCGCCATGGCCCGGGATGCTGAAACGGCACAGCCGATCCGCCGCCGGTCCGACATCGTCGCCGAGGAAATGCTGCCCAGGGACGAACAGGGCAGTTGAGCGGGCGCGCGTTTTGCGGGCGCGAAGGGCTGGTCGGATCTGCGACGGCCGCAGGCATCGAAGACCGGCGCGGGTAGGTCCGGCCGGGCAGGGCGCACGCGGCCGGAGCCCGTGAGGCGTTGCTTTCCTGAGACGTCGATGCGCGCAACCGCCGGCGATGCCCTGAGGCTGGCAAGCGCCAATACGCGCAGCGAGCGGGGCAACGGGTGCCTGCCGGTGCGCCCGCGTCGTCTGGATAATCCTGGCGCGCGGGGAGTGGGCAATCGCGCGAGCCTGGGCGAACGGCGCCGCGACCCCGTGCAAAAAACCGGAGCGCGGGTATGCCGCGCCCCGGTCCTGCCGGCCTTCAGGCCAGCGCCTCCTGCAGGTTCTCGGAGATCTTGTCGAGGAACCCGGTGGTGGAAAGCCACTTCTGGTCGGCGCCGACCAGCAGGGCGAGGTCCTTGGTCATGTAGCCACTCTCGACCGTGTCCACGCACACCTTTTCCAGCGTGAGCGCGAAAGTGGCGAGGGCGGCATTGTCGTCGAGCTTGGCGCGATGGGCGAGACCGCGCGTCCAGGCGAAGATCGAGGCGATGGAGTTGGTCGAGGTCTCCTTGCCCTTCTGGTGCTCGCGGTAATGGCGGGTGACGGTGCCGTGCGCCGCTTCAGCTTCGACGGTCTTGCCGTCCGGGGTCATCAGCACGGAAGTCATGAGGCCGAGCGAGCCGAAGCCCTGCGCCACGATGTCGGACTGCACGTCGCCGTCATAGTTCTTGCAGGCCCATACATAGCCACCGGACCATTTCAGCGCGGAAGCGACCATGTCGTCGATCAGGCGGTGCTCGTACCAGATCTTCCGCTTCTCGAATTCGGCCTTGAATTCGGTTTCGTAGATGTTCTGGAAGATCTCCTTGAACCGGCCATCATACTGCTTGAGGATCGTGTTCTTGGTGGAGAGATAGACTGGATAATTCCGCATCAAGCCATAGTTGAGCGAGGCGCGGGCGAATTCGATGATGGATTCATCGATATTGTACATCGCCATGGCGACACCCGAACCCGGGAAGTCGTAGACGTCGTGCTCGATCGTGGTGCCGTCCTCGCCGACGAACTTGATGGTCAGCTTGCCCTTGCCGGGCACCTTGAAGTCGGTGGCGCGGTACTGGTCGCCGAAGGCGTGGCGGCCGACGATGATGGGCTGCGTCCAGCCGGGCACGAGGCGCGGCACGTTCTTGGCGATGATCGGCTCGCGGAAGATCACACCGCCGAGGATGTTGCGGATCGTGCCATTGGGCGAGCGCCACATCTTCTTGAGGCCGAATTCCTTCACGCGCGCCTCGTCGGCGGTGATGGTGGCGCATTTCACGCCGACGCCGACCCGCTTGATCGCTTCGGCGGCGTCGATCGTGACCTGGTCGTCGGTCGCGTCGCGGTTCTCGATGCTGAGATCGTAATATTCGAGATCCACATCGAGATAGGGATGGATCAGCTTGTCCTTGATGTACTGCCAGATGATGCGCGTCATCTCGTCGCCGTCGAGTTCGACGACGGGATTCGCGACCTTGATTTTCGCCATGGGGTTCCACCTCGCGCGGATGCAGATCGTAATGGGGCCTCGACGTCCGTCCGCGCGGCGGGCGCCGGTAAAGGCGTGATACCGCGCCGCAACGGCAAGCGAAAGCCGTTCCCGCGTCGACTTTTGCCGATTGTCGCAAACGGGGCGGGAAGGGCGCGGAAACGGCGCGCAAACGGCGCGATTGATGGGCCGCGGCGGGTAGTGGACGGCGGATGGAATGACCCGCGCATGGAGCCGCGCTCGACCGGCGCGGGGCGCGCCGCCGGAAGGGCGCGCAGCGGCGGGGGAGCCATTCGTCGCGGCGACGCGGCGTTCCTGCGCGGCAGGTTCCTGCGCGAAGCCCGTTCAGTTTTGCCGGGACTTCGGTTAGGACGGCTGCATGTGCGCGCTTATCCCTCTCGTTCTCATGCGCCGGAGCTCGACCTGATGTCCGGCGCCGGCACCGATTCGACCCGGCCCTGGCCGGAAGGCGGACCCGTCGTCATTCTCGTCGAGCCGCAGCTTGGCGAGAATATCGGCTCGGCCGTGCGCGCCATGGGCAATTTCGGCCTGTCGCGGCTGCGCCTCGTCAATCCGCGCGAGGGCTGGCCGAACCCGAAGGCCGTGACCTTCGCCTCCGGTGCCGATCGCATTCTGGAGGGCGCGCAGGTGTTCCCGGATCTGCGCTCGGCGGTGGCGGACCTCAACTTCATCGTCGCCGCGACGGCGCGCGAGCGCGGCATGCAGAAATCCGTGCTCGGGGCGGATGCGGTGGCGGTCGAGGCTGTCTCGCGCACCGCCGCCGGCGAGACCGTGGGGTTGCTGTTCGGGCGCGAGCGCACGGGCCTCTATACCGAAGAGGTTTCGCTCGCCGACGTGATTCTCACCCTGCCGGTCAACCCGGCCTTTGCCTCGCTCAACCTGGGCATGGCGGTGGCGGTGGTCGGCTATGAGTGGTTCAAGCTCACCTCTGGCGGGGCTCTGCCCTTCCAACAGCCGGATCGCTACCCGCTCGCCGACAAGCAGGACCTGCTGGCCTTTTTCGACCATCTTGAACACGAACTCGACGAGGCGCTGTTCTTCCGCTCCGAGCAGAAGAAGCCGGTCACCATTCGCAATATCCGCAACATCTTCCACCGGGTCGGGCTGACCCGGCAGGATGTCGCCACGCTGCACGGGATAATCACCGCGCTGGTGGAAGGGCGGCAGACGCGCGAGGCGCGCACCGCGGCCCGGCTGGGCATGAAGCCTGCCAGGAAGGCGACCAGCAAGCCCGCCGAGCCGGCCGGGGGTGGGGAGGGCGACGCCGAAGGCTGAGCGCCGGACCGACGGCTTCCCAGGGACGGCTTCCCAGGGATGGGCTGCGAGGGATGGCTGACGGCGGCAACGATCCGTTCACCTTGATGCGCCACAATGCTGCCCGGGATGGAGGACATCAGATGCGTATCGAGGCTTCGCCCGTTTCTGCTTCTGGTTCTCCGGCGCTCCTTCAGGGCGCCGAGGGCCGCGTTCCTGGCAGCGTTCACGGCGTCCCGCACCCTCGTTCAACGGGGCCATCCGCCGTGCCGCTATCCGATATCGCTTCCGCGCCCACGCTGCGCGCGCCCACGATCCTGGTGTTCGATTCGGGGCTTGGCGGGCTCTCGGTTTTCCGCGAACTGGCGCGAGCCCGGCCCGATGCGCGCTTTGTCTACGCGGCGGACGATGCCGGCTTTCCCTATGGCCCCCGCAGCGAGCCGGACCTGATCGGCCGGGTAACGGCGGTGATGGATGCGCTGATCGCCCGCCTGGCGCCGGATGCGGTCGTTATCGCCTGCAACACCGCCTCGACGCTGGTTCTGCCGGCGCTGCGCGCGCAATATTCCATTCCCTTCGTCGGCACGGTCCCGGCCATCAAGCCAGCCTGCGAAAGCTCGCTCACCAAGCAGGTCAGCGTGCTCGCCACGCCGGGCACCGTGAAGCGCGACTACACGCAGGCTTTGATCCGCGACTTCGCGGGCGATTGCCGTGTCACGCTGGTCGGCTCGACCCGGCTGGCACCGCTCGCCGAGGCCGTCATGGCGGGCGAGACGGTGGAGGACGAGGCGTTCGCCGCCGAGATCGCCCCGGCCTTCGTGCACGAGGCGGGCAGGCGCACCGACACGGTCGTGCTGGCCTGCACGCATTATCCGCTGGTGCTGGAACGGCTGCGCGCGGTGGCGCCCTGGCCGGTGCGCTGGATCGACCCGGCTCCCGCCATCGCCCGCCGGCTGAGTTCGCTGATCGGTCCGGTCGCCTTCGCGGCGAGCCCGGCGCCGCTGCGCCTGTTCTCCACCGGCCATCCGCTCGATTCGCGGCTGGTGGAGCGCATCGTCGGCCGCGCCAGCCGCGCCGGCGAACTTGTGCCAATGTCACTGCCGGCCGTCGGATCGCCCGCAGCCAGCGGGCGAGGGCGTGGCGGCTAGCGAGCCGAGGCACGTCTCGTCTCATCCCGACGCCTTGCGGACGACATCATCCGCACCCACCATGCCCCAGCGGCATTCCGCGCCGCGGGAGATTCGTCCGTGACGCTTGACGCCTTCGCTCGCCCCGCCGGCCAGACGTCGACGCTGGCGCCGACACGCCGCGCCTTCCTGATGGGAGCGGGCGCGCTGGCGTTGGCCGGTGGCGCGGCGAGCGCGCAGACGGCGGCCCAGCCGTTCGATGCGTGGGTGGTGAGTTTTCGCGCCCGCGCGCGTGCCAAGGGCATTTCCGATGCCGTCTATGACCGGGTGACGCGGGGACTGGAGCCGGACCTCTCGGTCTATGCCAAGGACAGCGCCCAGCCCGAGTTTCGCGAGGAACTCTGGCAATATCTCAACCGCCGCATTTCCGAATGGCGGCTGATGACCGGCCAGGCGGCGGCGAAGAAGAACGCCGCGCTGCTCCGTCGCCTGCACGGCGATTTCGGCGTCGAGCCGGATGTGCTGCTCGGCCTCTGGGGCATGGAGAGCGCCTTTGGCGAACTGGTAGACGACCCGGATCATATGAAGCCGGTTTTCCCCTCGCTTGGGGCGCTGGCCTGGGGCGAGCCGCGCCGGCGAAGCTACTGGGAGACCGAATTCATCAACGCGCTCGCCGTCGTGCAGCGTGGATGGGCGAGCCCGGACGAGATGCTCGGCTCCTGGGCGGGGGCAATGGGCCATACGCAGTGGATGCCGGAAGTCTGGCTCAATCTCGGCATCGACTATGACGGCGATGGCACGCCCTCGCCCTATTCGGTGGCCGATGCGCTGGCCGGTTCCTCGCGCTATCTGCTCAAGCGCGGCAATTACCAGCGCGGCCTGCCCTGGGGAATCGAGGTGCGCATGGATGGCGTGCCCGAATCGGCCGCCGACGCCAAGACCTGGCGCACGGTGGAGGAGTGGGGCAGGCTCGGCGTGAAGCCGGCGGGCGGCGGGCGTTTCGCGTTGCCCAAGGCGCGGGCACGGCTCTGGGCGCCGGCCGGGCCGGAGGGGCCGTGCTTCCTGCTGACGCAGAATTTCTATGCGGTGCGCAGCTACAACCCGTCCATGAACTATGCGCTGGCGGTCTGCCATCTCGGCGACCGTGTGCTGGGCGGTGCGCCCTTCATCACACCCTTCCCCGGCGGCGAGCGGACGCTGACGCTGGCGGAGGTGCAGGAGGTCCAGAAGCGGCTCACCCGCGCGGGCTTCGATACCGGCGGCACGGACGGGCGAGTCGGCAACATGACGATGAAGGCGGTGGCCGATTTCCAGCGCAAGATCGGCCAGGAGCCGAACGGCTATGCCGGGCTCGACGTGCTGGCGGCGCTGCGCAAGGGGCGCTGATTGCGGGCGCAAAGGCGGGGACGCCGCCGCAGCCCTTGACCTGCCGGCCTTTCCCGCCTATGCACCCGCTCACGCACGGGGTCGGCAACGGCCCCGTGTTACGTTTCACGCACCCATGGATGTCTCCGGCGCGTTCGGGGATGACCTGTCGCCTTCCATCAGGGAGGAGAGGAGGGGGCGCGATCCAACCCGCAACTTGCGAGAGGACCAGCGCATGAGCAAGCGCGTAGCAGCCAAGCACAAGCTTGACCGCCGTATGGGCGAAAACATCTGGGGTCGCCCGAAGAGCCCCATCAACAAGCGTGAATATGGCCCCGGCCAGCACGGCCAGCGCCGCAAGGGCAAGGTTTCCGACTTCGGCGTGCAGCTGCGCGCCAAGCAGAAGCTCAAGGGCTATTACGGCTCGATCGGCGAGAAGCAGTTCTACGCCGTCTATGTCGAAGCCTCCCGCCTCAAGGGCGATACCGGCGCCAACCTGATCGGCCTCCTCGAGCGCCGTCTCGACGCCGTGATCTACCGCGCCAAGTTCGTCCCGACCGTGTTCGCCGCCCGCCAGTTCGTGAGCCACGGCCACATCAAGGTGAACGGCCGTCGCGTCAACGTGCCGAGCTACCAGGTGAAGGTCGGCGACGTGATCGAGGTGAAGGAAGCCTCCAAGCAGCTCGCGCTGGTCATGGAAGCGGCCGCCTCGGGCGAGCGTGACGTGCCGGATTATCTCGAAGTCGACGGCAACAAGGTGACGGCCAAGTTCGTCCGCGTGCCCGAGCTCAACGAGGTGCCCTATCCGGTCGTGATGGAGCCCAATCTGGTCGTCGAGTATTACTCGCGCTGATCGGGTCTTGCGACCCAGCTGCGACCAAACGGAAAAGCCGCCCTTCGGGGCGGCTTTTTTGTTGGGCGACCCGGCAAGGCCGCCATCGGCGCAATCCGGCATGGCGCGGCATCCCGACATAAAAAAGGCCGCCCCGAAGGACGGCCTTTTTCGTTCCGCGGGTGGACAGGCTCACGCCGTGGCGCGGCCCATCACCGGTACGCCCTTCTCTTCCAGCAGGCCCTGCAGCTCGCCGGACTGGTACATTTCGCGCACGATGTCGCAACCGCCGATGAACTCGCCCTTGACGAAGATCTGCGGAATGGTCGGCCAGTTGGTGAATTCCTTGATGCCCTGGCGCATCTCGTCGGAATCCAGAACGTTGACGCCCTTGTAGTCCACGCCGAGCAGCGTGAAGATCTGCGCGACCTGGCCGGAGAAGCCGCACATCGGGAATTGCGGCGTGCCCTTCATGAAGACGACGACGTCGTTGCTCTTCACCTGGCTGTCGATGAAATCGTGAATGCTCATGGCATTGCCCTCTGCCCGTGCGGGCGTCGCGAGTGGGGGTGGCGACCTCCCTCACGGGAGGCCTGGCAGTCTCGGCCGCCAGCTTCAGTCCGGTACATTGGTCTGAAGCGCCAGCGCGTGCAATATGCCGCCCATCTGGCCCTTCAGCGTGGCATAGACCATCTGGTGCTGCTGCACGCGGCTCTTGCCGCGAAAGCTCGCGGACACGACGGTCGCCGCATAATGATTGCCGTCGCCGGCGAGGTCGCGGATCTCGACCGCCGCATCCGGCAGACCCTCCCGGATCAGCCGTTCGATTTCGGTGGCTTCCATGGCCATCGCGGATGCTCCCTCACATAAGGCCCGCGCCCATATAGATGGGCAGCCAGGCTTCGTTCCGCTCGCGCAGCGTGTCGATCACAAGTGGGCGCTCGCCCGGAATGTTCAACCGGTCGCCGCCCGTGCCGCCGATCT
Source organism: Ancylobacter tetraedralis (assembly GCF_014195655.1). Lineage (GTDB taxonomy): Bacteria > Pseudomonadota > Alphaproteobacteria > Rhizobiales > Xanthobacteraceae > Ancylobacter > Ancylobacter tetraedralis. The sequence goes on along the minus strand of NZ_JACICD010000003.1, from coordinate 409,375 downwards.
TGGCGATGGTGACGCCCGCCGCCTCGGCCTGGCGCAGGACCTGCGCCTTCTCGCCGCTGGCCACCGTCACGACATAGCGCGCCTGATCCTCGCCGAACCAGTAAGCGAACGGGTTGATGCCATCTTCGGGGGCGAGCAGGCTGGCGCCGATGCCCGATGCCATCGCCATCTCGGTGATGGCGACCAGCAGGCCGCCGTCGGAGACGTCATGCACGGCGGTGACCAGCTCGGCCTCGATCAGCGAGCGGACGAAATCGCCGTTCTTGCGTTCCAGCTCCAGGTCGACCGGGGGCGGGGCGCCTTCCTCGCGGTCGAGGATCTCGGAGAGGAAGGCCGACTGGCCAAGCCAGCCCGTGGTCTCGCCGATGACGTAGATCGCCTCGCCGCCCGCCTTGAAGGCCAGCGTCGCCGTCTTCTCGATGTCGTCGACCACGCCGACGCCGCCAATGGTCGGGGTCGGCAGGATGCCGCGGCCATTGGTCTCGTTATAGAGGCTGACATTGCCGGACACGACGGGGAAATCCAGCGCCAGCGCCGCCGCGCCGATGCCGCGCAGGCAGCCGACCAGCTGGCCCATGATCTCCGGCTTCTCGGGGTTGCCGAAATTGAGATTGTCGGTCAGCGCCAGCGGCTTGCCGCCGACGGCCGTGATATTGCGCCAGGCTTCCGCCACCGCCTGCTTGCCGCCCTCGAACGGATCGGCCTCGCAATAGCGGGGGGTGACGTCGCAGGTGAGCGCGAGGCCCTTCGGCCCCTCGCCAACCCGCACCACGGCCGAATCGCCGCCGGGGCGCTGCACGGTGTTGTTGAGGATGAGGTGGTCGTACTGTTCCCAGATCCAGCGCTTGGAGGCGAAGTCCGGTGAGCCGATCAGCCGCTCCAGCGCGCCCGGGATGGTGGCGCTGATTTCGAGCGAGGCGGGGTCGATGCGCTGCTGCTTGGGCGTCTCCACCCAGGGACGATCATAAAGCGGGGCTTCGTCGCCCAGTTCCTTGATCGGCAGGTCGGCCTTGATCTCGCCTTTGTGCTTCACCACGAAACGCAGATTGTCGGTGGTGTAGCCGACAATCGCGAAGTCGAGGCCCCATTTCAGGAAAATGGCCTCGGCCTGTTCTTCCTTGCCCGGCGCGATCACCATGAGCATGCGCTCCTGGCTCTCGGAGAGCATCATCTCATAGGCGCTCATGCCCGCTTCGCGGCAGGGCAGCTTGTCGAGGTCGAGCTCGATGCCGAGGTCGCCCTTGGCGCCCATCTCCACCGCCGAGCAGGTGAGGCCGGCCGCGCCCATGTCCTGGATCGCGACGACGCAGCCCGCTTCCATGATCTCGAGGCAGGCTTCCAGCAGCAGCTTCTCCGCGAAGGGGTCGCCCACCTGCACGGTCGGGCGCTTCTCCTCCGCGCCCTCGCCGAATTCGGCCGAGGCCATGGTGGCGCCGTGGATGCCGTCGCGACCCGTCTTGGAGCCGAGATAGACCACCGGCAGGCCGACGCCGGTCGCCTTGGCGTAGAAGATCTTGTCGGCATCGGCGAGGCCGACCGCCATGGCGTTGACCAGGTTGTTGCCGTCATAGCGGGTGTGGAAGCCCACCAGCCCGCCCACGGTGGGCACGCCGAAGGAATTGCCATAGCCGCCGATTCCGGCAACCACGCCCGCCACCAGATGGCGGGTGCGCGGGTGCTTGGGGTCGCCGAAGCGCAGCGCGTTCAGCGCCGCGATGGGCCGCGCGCCCATGGTGAACACATCGCGCAGGATGCCGCCGACCCCGGTGCCCGCGCCCTGATAGGGCTCGATATAGGAGGGGTGGTTGTGGCTCTCCATCTTGAACACGGCGGCCTGGCCATCGCCGATATCGATGACGCCGGCATTCTCGCCCGGGCCCTGGATGACCCAGGGCGCCTTGGTCGGCAGGCCGCGCAGATGCAGGCGCGAGGACTTGTAGGAACAGTGCTCGTTCCACATGGCCGAGAAGATGCCAAGCTCGGTGAAGCTCGGCTCACGGCCGATCAGCGTCAGGATGCGCTGGTACTCGTCGGGCTTGAGGCCATGTTCGGCGATCAGCTCGGGGGTGATTTTCGGCTCGGTGGAGGTCATGCGAGGGCCGTCATTCCGTTGCGCGGCGGGGAGGGGGCGAGCGCAAGGCTCAGGCCCGCTCCAGCACGCCCGCTATGCTTTCGAACAAGGCGCGTCCATCGGTCGGCCCGAGCAGCGGGTCGACATGGTTCTCGGGGTGCGGCATCAGCCCGAGCACGTTGAGCTTTTCGGAGACGATGCCGGCAATGGAATTGGCGGCGCCGTTGAGCACCTGCGTATCGTCCCGCTTGCCGTCAGCCATGACATAGCGGAAGACCACGCGGCCCTCGCCCTCAAGCCGCTTCAGCATCTCGGTGTCGGCGGTGTAGTTGCCCTCGCCATGCGCCACGGGATAACGCACGATCGCGCCCTTGGCGTAGCGGCGGGTGAAGGGCGTGTCGCTGCGCTCGACCTTCAGCAGCGCCTCGCGGCAGACGAAGCGCAGGCGCGCGTTGCGCACCAGCACGCCGGGCAGCAGCCCGCTCTCGCACAGGATCTGGAAGCCGTTGCAGATGCCGAGCACCAGCCCGCCGCGCGCCGCGTGGGCGCGCACGGCATCCATGATGGCGGCGCGCGCCGCAATGGCGCCGCAGCGCAGGTAATCGCCATAGGAGAAGCCGCCGGGCAGCACGACGAGATCGGTGCCGGCGGGCAGCTCGGTGTCTGCGTGCCAGACGATGCTGGGCGTAACGCCGGTGACATGCTTGAGCGCGCTGGCGACATCGCCCTCGCGGTTCGAGCCGGGAAAGAGGATGACGGCCGCTTTCATCGCGCTCAGCCCACGAACTCGATGCGGTAGGTTTCGATCACCGTATTGGCGAGAAGCTTCTCGCAGGCGTCCTTCAGCGTCGCCTCGGCCTTGGCCGGGTCGGATCCGTCGAATTCGACGTCGAACACCTTGCCCTGGCGGACGCTGGAAATGCCGGGCACGCCCAGCGAGCGCAGGGCGCCCTCGATGGCCTTGCCCTGCGGGTCGAGCACGGCGGATTTCAGGGTGACGAGAACGCGCGCCTTCATGGGATCACTCTCGAGGACGTTCTTGATAAGAGAACGGGAGAAAACAGAAACGGGGGCTTTGCGGGCCCCCGCCTATCACTTGGCCGCGAACGGCTCAACGGTCGATTGTGGATGGCTGCCCCACGAATATGGCGAGGCCGGGGGCGTTCATCTCACTTTTCGGGCTGTTCGGACTTCACCAGCACGGGGCCACCCTGCAGCCGCTCGTTCTCGGAAATGATGCCGAGACGGCGCGCGACTTCGGAATAGGCCTCGACGAGGCCGCCCATGTCGCGGCGGAAGCGGTCCTTGTCGAGCTTGTCGTTCGACTTGATGTCCCACAGCCGGCAGGAATCGGGGCTGATCTCATCGGCCACGACGATCCGCATGAGATCGTTTTCCCACAGCCGGCCGCATTCCATCTTGAAATCGACGAGGCGAATGCCGACGCCGAGGAACAGGCCGGAGAGGAAGTCGTTCACGCGGATGGCGAGAGCGATGATGTCGTCGATTTCCTGGGTGGTGGCCCAGCCGAACGCCGTGATGTGCTCTTCCGACACCATCGGGTCGTTGAGCTCGTCGTTCTTGTAATAGAACTCGATGATCGAGCGGGGCAGCTGCGTGCCTTCCTCGATACCGAGCCGCGTCGACAGCGAGCCGGCGGCGACGTTGCGCACGACCACTTCGAGCGGGATGATCTCGACCTCGCGGATGAGCTGCTCGCGCATGTTCAACCGCTTGATGAAATGCGTGGGAACGCCGATCTCGTTCAGCTTCAGGAAGACATATTCCGAGATTCGGTTGTTCAGCACGCCTTTGCCGTCGATGACGTCGTGCTTCTTGTTGTTGAAGGCAGTGGCGTCATCCTTGAAGTGCTGGATCAGCGTGCCAGGCTCAGGGCCCTCATAGAGGACTTTCGCCTTACCTTCATAAATGCGGCGGCGGCGGCTCATGGGTGGGTACCGTCGGTTGAGGAAGTCCATTAGGGTGCCGGGGCTCCGGTTCCGAGTTAGCGGCTGGGGCGCCGAGCATTTTCTGCGGTATGGAGCGCCGTGACGATTCGTATCGCCGGTAGGTGGCGCCCACCGGCGGACACTAGCCGATCGGGGGAGCGGATACAAACGTGACAGCGTGCAAGTTTCGTGCACGTGCCCTGTTGGTTTCACATGGTAGGTTTCGCAGGGTCGGTTTCAAATGCGCGATCTCTTCCGCATGCGCCGCCGATACCCCCTTGGCCAAGCGTCACATTGACCTACATCACCGCGTGGGGGCGTCGATGGCGTTGATTTGGGGGGCCGGGCGCGATAATCAAGCCCGCGACTGACCTAGAGACAGGGCGAAGCCATGAGCACATTCGATAAGCGCCAAGATGGGTTCGAAGCCAAGTACGCCCATGACGAGACCTTGAAGTTCAAGGCCCACGCGCGCCGCAACCGCGCGCTTGGCCTGTGGGCCGCCGGCAAGCTGGGTCTGACGGGCGAGGAAGCCGATGCCTATGCTCGCACGCTCATCGAGGCCGACCTCGAGGAAGCCGGCGATGATGACGTCTTCCGCAAGCTGAAGGCCGATTTCGAGGCCAAGAGCCTCGACGTCTCCGAGCACCGCATCCGCCGCACCATGGACGAACTGCTTGAGCAGGCCTTGGCGCAGCTGAAATCCGGCACCTGAGGCGGGCTTCCGTCTGAGGCACGTCTCGCCGTGAGAGCGGCGGAACATCCCTCCCGGGCCATCTCCGGGAGGGATTTTTTGCGTGAATTTCCGCGTGCCGCCGGCGAATCGCAGGGCGGCGATGCTGCGGGTTGCACGTTGGCAACCATCTTTTCCCCATTTCGTTGCGCCACCGCCGGATTCCGGTCAAGCGTGAGGATGGCCGTTGCTGCCCAGGCGGGCGGGCGGCGGTTGGGGAGGCGCCGATGCGGTTCACGACATCCTTCGCGCGGGCCAGCGGCGTTGCGGTCGCGGGGACGCTGACAGCCGGAACGATCGCAGCCGGAACGCTGGCCGCTTTCGCCGCGCCTGCCACGATGGGTCGCACGGCGGAACTGCGCGGGGGGCCGGGCGCGAATTACGCGATGCTCGGCACGTTGGTGGCGGGCACACCCGTGGACGTGGTTTCCTGCGCCGGCGCCTGGTGCCGCACGCAATATGGCTATGTCAGTGCCGGCGCGGTGCTGCAGGGCGCGCCGGCGCTGCCGCAACCCATGGCGGTGCCGGGAGTGAGCGGTGCCGCGGCGCTGGGCTATGCGCCCGGGACGGCCGCTGCGCCCGTGCTTGCCGCCGGAACCGGCGGCGCCAGCGACAATGCCAGCATGGCCGGCCCGCGCACCACCATCGGCACCGCCAATGTGCGTTCCGGGCCGGGCACCGATTACGACATCACCAGGACGCTGCCGGACGCCACGAAGGTGGAGGTGACGGGCTGCGCCAATGGCTGGTGCCAGACCAACGAGGGCTATATCAGCCTCTATGTGCTCTCACGCGGCGCGGTGGCGCAGGTGCTGCCGCCGCAGGCTCAGCCGTCAACTTCCGCCGATGGTGCTCCGGCGACACCCGCCAATGCGATCGTGACCCGGAACGCGACAGTGCGCTCCGGGCCGGGTGGACGCTATGGCGTGCTCGGCACGCTGCCATCGGGCTTCCCGGTGAGCGTCGTCTCCTGTGCGGGCAGCTGGTGCCAGACACAATACGGCTATGTCAGCGCTCGCCAGATCGCGCGGGCTGCGCCCGGTCCCGGCGGGGCCGCGACAGCTGCCCCTTCCCTCGCTCCACCAATCGCGGCTCCACCGGTAGCCGCGCGCGCCGCTGTCGCGCTCGCCCCGACTTCTGCGATGCCGGCAGCGAGCGGTGCGGCGGCGCTGGGCTATGGGGCCGGCGCGGCCGCAGCTGCGCCGGTGACGCTGGGGGCGGGTGGTGCCAGCGACAATGCCAGCATGGCCGGCCCGCGCACCACCATCGGCACCGCCAATGTGCGTTCCGGGCCGGGCACCGACTACGACATCACCGGGACCCTGCCGGACGCCACGAAGGTGGAGGTGACGGGCTGTGCCAATGGCTGGTGCCAGACCAACGAGGGCTATATCAGCCTCTATGTGCTCTCGCGCGGCGCGGTGGCACAGGTGCTGCCGCCGCAGGCCCAGCCGCCGCAAACCTTGTCGCCGCAAACCTTGTCGCCTCAGACCCAGCCGAATATGTCGCTCGGTGTCGCTCCGGGCGTATCCGCCGCCAACGCGGCGACGACGGCCAGCGTCAAGGCGCGCTCCGGGCCGGGCGTACGGTACGGCGTGCTGGGCACGCTTCCGGCCGGCATGCCGGTGAACATCGAATCCTGCGCCGGTGCGTGGTGCCGGACGCAATATGGCTATGTCAGCGTCCGCCATGTCAGCATCGGCCGTGTCAGCGTCCGCCCCGTCGCCCCGTCCGCGACACGCGACCAGCCGGTGCCGGCAATCGGCACGGCGCCGATGGCGCAGGCCGCGACCGGGGCGCCGATCGTCGCTACCGACCGCGCCACGGCCGCCGCGCCGGCTGGCCGCGCCTATGCGCCGGGAATCGGCATGGCCTCCGCGCCGCCGGCCACAAGCGTGCCGATCTCGCGGGCTGCCGCCGGATCGATTTCCGCGAATTCGGCGATCGAGGCAGGCCTTGCCCCCGTCGCCACCACTGCGGCCACCACGGCGGCAACCGTCACCACCGCGGCGGCGAATATCCGCAGCGGCCCCGGCACTGGCTATGCCGTCACCGGCACGCTGGCGGCGGGCACGAAGGTCGATCTGGCCGGTTGCGACGGGGCGTGGTGTGAAACGCCCTATGGCTATGTGAACGCCCGCCGGCTCGCGGCCGGGCCGGCCATGGACATGGCGGGTGCGCCCGCGGGCACCACGCGCGTCGTGGTGCGTCCCGCGAGCCTTGCCTCGGCGGGCTATGCCAACGCGTCCTATGTCGATCCCTCGGCATCCTATCCCACCGCCACGCAGACCCCGACCTATGTCAGCTATCCCGGCGAGACCGTTCCGGGCGGCACCTATCCCATCTATCCCGCTGCCGGCGTACCGACGCTGGGCGGCGCGGTGCTGGCCACGCTGGCGGCGCCCGTGGTCGGGGTGGCGGCGGCGGTGGGCACGGTCGTGGATGGCTGGACCGGCGGCTGGGACCGCCCCACCGCGCGACCGGCGCTCTATGTGGGCGGCGGCTATGTCGCGCCCGTGCCACGCTACGGCTATGGCTGGGACTCGACCTGGCGGGCCAGCTGGGGGCCGGGCTATTGGGGGCCGGGTCTGGATGGCGCCAACCGCCCGAGCTACTGGGGTGCGCGCCCGAGCTACTGGGGCGGGCGGCCGACCTATTGGAACATGCATCCCGGCTATGGCGACGCGCCCCGCTTCGGTGACCGCGCCGGCAATACCTACGGGTCGCGCCGCGGGGAGGGCGCGCTGCCGCAGCGGGCGAGCTTCTATTCCGGCCTCGGCCCGCACTGGCAGGGGCCCTATGCCGCCGGCCCCTGGTATGACGGGCGTCCGGTGGTCTGGCGTCCATAGGCGCGCGCGATGACGCGGCCGTGATGGCGCGGGCGGGGTAGGTATTGCAACCAATTCCGCTGAAAACGGTTGCTACACCACATTGAGGTGTCGGCCTGCGAAGGCCTGCGAGGGCGAAGACCCGGGAATCTTCTCGCGCGCGCCCGCAGTTAAGTTCGAGGGAGAAGTGCCATGCGTTTGCCCAAGAGCCTGATGCTCGCGGTGGGTCTGCTGATCGCCGGCAGCGCAGCGGCCATCGCCCGCCCTGCCGTCGTCACCACCGATCTGAACGTGCGCAGCGGTCCCGGCACACGCTACGCCGTCATCGGCGCGTTGCGGGCGGGCACGCGGGTCGATGCCGGTAACTGCACGTCCAACTGGTGCCGCGCGGCCGGTGGCTATGTGAATGCGAACTATCTGTCGTTCCGCGGCGGCACCAATGTCGTGGTCCAGCCCGGCTATTACGATGACGGGTATGACAGCAATATCGGCCTTGGCGTCGGCGCGTTCGCGCTGGGCGCCGTTGCGGGTTCCAGCTGGGGCTGGGGCGGTCCCGGCTATTGGGGCGGTGGTCCCGGCTACTGGGGCGGCCCCGGTTACTGGGGAGGGCGCGGCAATTACTGGGGCCCGCCTCCCGGCACCTGGCGTGGCGGACCTCCTCCCGGCAACTGGCGCGGTGGCCCTGTCTATGGTCGCGGCGGCGGCGTGCCGGCGAATTGGCGCACCCCGGGCTGGCGCGGTGGCGCGCCGGGCTGGGCCGGAGCGGGTCCGCGTCCGCCCAACTGGGGCGCCTGGGCCGGTCCCGGTTATCGCGGCGGCCCGGTCTATCGCGGCGGACCCGGCTATCGCGGTGGTCCGGTCTATCGCGGCGGCGCGATGTATCGGGGTGCTCCCGGCTATCGCGGCGGGTTCGCCGGTCCGCGCCCGGTCATGTACCGGCCGATGGGTGGCTTTGGCGGGGGCGGCGGCTATCGCGGCGGCGGCATTGGCGGACGCGGCTTCCCCGGTCGGTGATCCGGGTTGAGCGCCATGTTGGGAAAGGGCGGCTCGGAGCCGCCCTTTTTTCGTCAGGCATCGTCTTTTTTATCAGACCCGCCCGAACACGCGGCGGAAGATCGTGTCGACATGCTTGAGGTGGTAGCCGAGATCGAATTTCTCGGCGATCTCCTCGGCCGACAGATAGTGGCGCACATCCGCGTCATGGGTCAGCAGCGTCTGGAACTCGCCTTCGCCGCGCCAGACCGGCATGGCGTTGCGCTGCACCAGCCGATACGCGTCCTCGCGGCTCGCCCCCTTCTGGGTGAGCGCCAGCAGCACCCGCTGGGAGTGCACCAGCCCGCCGAGGCGGTCGAGATTCCTCTGCATGGTCTCGGGGTAGACCAGCAGCTTTTCGACCACGCCGGCAAGCCGGTTCAGCGCGAAATCGAGCGTCACCGTGGCGTCGGGGCCGATCATGCGCTCCACCGAGGAGTGCGAGATGTCCCGCTCGTGCCACAGCGCCACATTCTCCAGCGCCGGCGTGACCATGCCGCGCACGAGGCGGGCGAGGCCGGTAATGTTCTCGGTCAGCACCGGGTTGCGCTTGTGCGGCATGGCCGACGAGCCCTTCTGGCCGGCGGAGAAGAATTCCTCGGCCTCCAGAACCTCGGTGCGCTGCAGATGGCGGATCTCGATGGCGACGCGCTCCATCGAGGAGGCGACCACGCCGAGCGCGGCGAAATAGGCGGCGTGGCGGTCGCGCGGGATGACCTGGGTCGAGACCGGCTCGACCTTCAGCCCCATCTTCTCCGCCACATATTCCTCAACCCGCGGGTCGATCTGCGCGAAGGTGCCGACCGCGCCGGAGATGGCGCAGGTGGCCACTTCCTCGCGCGCCGCGACCAGCCGGGCACGGTTGCGGGTGAACTCGGCATAGGCCTGCGCCAGCTTGAGGCCGAACGTGGTCGGTTCGGCATGAATGCCATGCGAGCGGCCGATGGTCGGGGTGAGCTTGTGCTCGAAGGCGCGGGTCTCAAGGGCCGCCAGCAGGCGGTCGACATCCTTGATCAGGATATCGGCGGCGCGCACCAACTGCACGTTGAGGCAGGTGTCCAGCACGTCCGATGAGGTCATGCCCTGATGGACGAAACGCGCCTCCGGCCCGACGATCTCGGAGAGATGCGTGAGGAAGGCGATGACGTCATGCTTGGTCACCGCCTCGATCTCGTCGATGCGATCGACATCGAATGTGGCGTCCTTCGCCATCTCCCAGATCTTCGCCGCGGCCTCCTTCGGCACCACGCCGATCTCGGCCAGCGCATCGGTGGCGTGCGCCTCGATCTCGAACCAGATGCGGAAGCGGGTCTGCGGCTCCCAGATGGCGGCCATCTCGGGGCGGGTATAGCGCGGGATCACGGGCGGCTCTTTCGGCTGACGATGGACCCTCGCGCATTAGCAGATCCCACGGGGTGGGACAAATGCGGCGCCCGCTCAGCCGGTGAACGGGAAGCCCTGCCGCTCGAACCGGATGCCGTCGATTTCCAGATGGCAGATGCAATGGAACTGGTGGGCGATTTCCTCCACCAGCAGGGCGCGGCTCACGCGGGTGCCGACGATGTTTCGCTCGAGCCACCGGTCCGGCACGGTGAGCACCATGCCCATTTCGAGGCGGCACAGGATCTTCCTGAGTTCGTCGCCATTCGGGTTCGTGTTCACGGATTCCCGCTCCCAGACAGGTGCATGATCGACGATGCCGACGGCTATACCAGTTCGCCGCGCGTGCGCGCCGCCGCCTCGCGGATCGCCTTGATGTTGCCGGCATAGCTGCCGGCGCCTCCCTTGAACACCGCCGAGCCCGCCACCAGCGCGTTGGCGCCCGCCGCGATGCAGACGCTCGCCGTGTCCTTCGTCACGCCGCCGTCGATCTCGATGTCGATCGGCCGGTCGCCGATCATCGCGGAAATCTGGCGCACCTTGTCCATGACCGGCGCGATGAAGGCCTGGCCGCCGAAGCCGGGGTTCACCGTCATCACGATGACGAGGTCGATCACATCGAGCACATGCTCGATCGCACTGGCCGGGGTGGCGGGGTTGAGCGCGACGCCGGCCTTCTTGCCGAGCGCGCGGATGGCCTGCAGCGAGCGGTGCAGATGCGGTCCGGCTTCGGCGTGGACGCTGATGTGGTCGGCGCCGGCCTTGGCGAAGGCTTCGAGATAGGGATCGACCGGCGCGATCATCAGGTGCACGTCGAACGGCTTGGCGGAGAGCGGGCGGATGGCCTTCACCACGTCCGGGCCGAAGGAGATGTTGGGCACGAAGTGCCCGTCCATCACGTCGATGTGGATCCAGTCCGCGCCCGCCGCGTCGACGGCCTGCACTTCCTCGCCGAAGCGGGCGAAGTCGCTGGCGAGGATGGAAGGGGCGAGGATGAGGGGGCGGTGGGTCATGATGGCGTCTCCGGCAGGGCCGGCCCTGAGGCATCTTGGAGCGAGGCGGGTTTCGGTTCACATAAAGAAAACGCGGAGAAACAAAGACCTAGAGCTTTCCGAACGAACCGGTACCCATCTGAAATCCTCTAGCATGGTGATCACGGAGCGGCAATTAACGGCGCGGTTGCGTAGCGCTGGATGCGGATGGAACCACCATGCATTAATCTCCCGAGTCGCGGTGCATCGGCGCGTATTGGCGCGCCGCCCGGCACGGTTTGAGGGGGACGTTTTACAATGAGCAAGTTGCGACATCTGGTGGTGCTGGCTGCCGTCGCGGCGGGTGGGCTGTTCATGGCCATCCCGGAAGCGAGCGCGTGGCGCGCGGCGGCCTGTGGCCCGCGCGGCTGTGCCGCGGCCGGCGGCCCGGGCTATTATCCCCGTGGTCCGGGGTTCTACCCGAACCGCGGTTATGCGGCGCCGCATGGCGCCTATTACGGTCCGCGCGGAGCGGTGGTGGTGACAAATCCCTACCGCTATTGGCCGACCGGCGGTGCCGTGGCGGCGGGTGCGGCTGTCGGCTTCCTCGCGGGCGCCGCGGCGGTCTCCCTGGCCGGTCCGCCGCCGCATCCGAACTACTGCTGGTTCTACACCAATCCGCAGCAGACCACGGGTTTCTGGGAAGCCTGCCCGTGAGCCTGCACGCCTCAGGGGGCACGTCTCGGCGGACGCTCCTCAAAGGCGCGCTGCCCGGGTCGTGATCTGAGGGCGTAGCACAATGGACGGCCGGAAGTGGTTCCGGCCGTCCTGTCCTCCCGCGTCAGGCTCGCCTCTGGCCTGGCCACTGGTCCCGCCACGCCGGCAGCGTGCCCGGCTGCGGCAGCGCGGTCGCCTCATAGACCGCGCGGGCGCAGGCGCGTGCGAGCGTGCGCACAATGGCGTCGCCGATCAGCGCGAGATCGAAGATGGGGTCGGCCAGCGGACGCAGCCCCGTGGCGGCGGCGAAGATGGTGTCGCCATCCAGCGGGGTGTGCACTGGCCAGATGGCGTGCGCGTAGCCGTCATGGGCCATCACCGCGAGGCGCTTGCATTGCGCCTTGGTCAGCACGGCATCGGTCGCGACCAGCGCGATGGTCGTGTTGGCGCCGGGCGGCAGCCCCTTGAGCGCCGGCCGCTCGGGCAGTGGCGGCAGCGGCGAGGGCAGACCGAGGCCACCGAATTCTCCGCCCGTCTCGAACGGCGCCGCCCAGAAATGCCCCTCCTCGCCGAGATTGGTGGCGCCGCAGGCATTGACCGCAACGATGGCGCCGACCGTGTGGCCGGACGCGGCGACCATGGAGGCGGAGCCGAGCCCGCCCTTCAGGTTTACCGTCGTTGCCCCGGTGCCGGCGCCGACGGTGCCGAGCGGCACCTCCAGCCCGGCCGCCATCGCCGCCGCATAGCCGAGATCGCGATAGGGAGAGAAGCGTCCCCAGTTCTTGTCGCCGCCATTGACAAGATCGAACAGCACCGCGCCCGGCACGATGGGCACGATCGCCGGGCCCACGGGATAGCCGATGCCGCGCTCGGCCAGCGCGGCCATCACGCCCCCCGCCGCGTCGAGGCCGAAGGCAGAGCCGCCGGACAGGGTGATGGCGTGGATGGCGCCGACCGTTTCGTCGGGGGCGAGCAGGTCGGTCTCGCGGGTGCCGGGCCCGCCGCCACGAACATCGACCGAGGCGACGGTCGGGGCGTCAAACAGGATGGCGGTGACGCCGGAGGCGAGGGCGAGGTCGGTGGCATGGCCGACCTTCAGGCCGGCAACATCGGTGATCAGGTTTCGCATCGGGCAGGGGAACCTCGTCGGGCGGCTTCACATCACGGGGAGAGACCAACCGGCCGCATTGCCTAAGCGCCGCCGGCCGTGCATTGGGATCATCCCCGCACCCACCAAGGTTGCCCATTTCATGGCCGACGTCACCCTACCGGCCGCTTTTGTCGCCGGCATTGCCAGCTTTGCCTCGCCCTGCGTGCTGCCGCTGGTGCCGCCCTATCTGTGCTACCTCGCCGGAACCAGCCTCGACCAGATCACGCACAAGGCGCCGACCGACGCCGCGGCCCGGCGCACGCTGGGGGCGGCGGTGCTGTTCGTCGCGGGATTTTCCACGGTCTTTGTCGCGCTGGGCGCGGGCGCCTCGGTGGTCGGCGGGTATCTCAGGCTTTACTCGCAGGAACTGTCGATCGTCGCGGGCGTCGCCATCCTGTTGATGGGGCTGCACTTCCTCGGCATTCTCAAGTTCAGCTGGATGACCCGGACCCGGCGCGTGCATGTGGATGCGCCGTCCACGCTGGCGGGCGCCTATGTGATGGGCCTTGCCTTCGCCTTCGGCTGGACGCCGTGCATCGGGCCGGTGCTCGCCGCCATTCTCGCGGTCGCCGCGAGCGAACAGACGCTGACGCGCGGGGCGGGGCTGCTGGCGGTCTATTCGGCCGGGCTTGGCGTGCCCTTCATGCTGGTGGCGGCGATGGCCCGCCCCGCGCTGGGCCTGCTGGTGCATGCGCGGCGCTATCTGCCGGTGGTGGAGAAAGCCATGGGCGCGCTTTTGGTGCTCACCGGCATCGGCTTCCTTTCGGGCTGGATGGCGACGTTCAGCTACTGGATGCTGGAGACCTTCCCGGCGCTGGGCAGCTTCGGCTGACATCCTCGCGCGGCGCCGCCTGCTCCCGCCAGATGGTGGCGGATCGCGCGCCGCTTCATGAAGGGGCGGACAAGGCCGTCGCCGGGCCTGCACGCGTCCACGTCTCGGCACAGAATGACGGTTTGCCCGCCCCACCACCAAAACAAAACCCGCCGGAGTGAACCGGCGGGTTTCGTCAATTCAGGGCTACCGCGAAGCGCCAGCGGGGCGCTTCGCGAGATACGCCGCCTCAGAGCTCGGTGTAGCCGCCGTCCTTCCAGACGTAGACGACGTAGTCGAGGTTGGTGCGGTCGCCCTTCTTGTCGAAGGTCAGCTTGCCGAGAACGGTGTCGAACGCCTTGCCGGAGTGGATGTACTCGGCGACCTTGGCGGTGTCGAGCGACTTGGTCGCCTCGACAGCCTGCTGGATCACCTGGCCAGCGGCGTAGGAATAGAGCACGTAACCTTCCGGATCGATGCCCTTCTTCTTGAACTCGTCGACGACCTTGGTCGCGGCGGGGTTCTTGCGCGGATCCGGGCCGAAGGTCATCAGGGTGCCTTCCGCGCCGGGGCCGGCGATGGTCCAGAATTCCTTGTCGGTGATGCCATCACCCGAGAACAGGACCGTCTTCAGGCCCTGATCGCGCATCTGGCGCACGAGCAGGCCGGCTTCGGTGTGCAGGCCACCATAATAGAGCACGTCGACATTCGCGCCCTTGAGCTTGGAGACGAGAGCCGAATAGTCCTTCTCGCCGGGGTTGATACCCTCGTAGATGACTTCCTTGATGCCCGCCTTGTTCATCGACTTCTGGGTCTCGTCCGCCAGACCCTTGCCGTAGGGGGTCTTGTCGTGGACGATGGCAATCTTCTTGCCCTTCAGGTTCTTCTCGATGTACTCGGCCGCCACGAGGCCCTGCTGGTCGTCACGGCCGCAGGTGCGGAACACGTTGGCGAGGCCGCGCTCGGTCAGCTTCGGGTTGGTCGAAGCGGGGGAGATGGCCAGCACGCCGGCTTCGGCATACTGCTCGGAGGCGGGGATGGACACGCCCGAGTTGAAGTGGCCGATCACGAACTTCACGCCGTCGGCGATGAACTTGTTCGCCACCGAGACGCCCTGCTCGGGCTTGGAGGCGTCGTCACCGACGACGATCTCGACCTTCTGGCCGAGCAGGCCGCCGGCCGCGTTCACATCGGTGGCCCACTGCTCGGCACCGTTCTTCAGCTGGGCGCCGAAGGTGGCGTTCGCGCCGGTGATCGGGCCGCCGACGCCGACTTTGACCTGCGCCGAGGCCGGAACGGCCAGGGCCGCCATGGCGCCGAGCGCGAGGCCGGCCAACAGAAGCTTCTTCATGAACTTCTCTCCTAGTCCTGGAAGTTTGATTTTTCGCAGCCTGAGCGGCGCGGCAGCAAGTGCTCCGGCCGTTATCATGCCCTTTTTCGTGCTCTTGTCGACGAGCAAGCGAAACCGATGGTGAGGACGCTCACGCGCGCGTCCCGAGTGATTCGGCAGGGCCACCCTCGACCCAGCCGAACGGTCCCGACTGACGATAGATCCAACCATAGCGTGTCGCCATCTGGCGTGCACGTTCCGAACGGAAGCCGAGCGTGGCGACCGCGATGAGGAAGGCCGTGTCGGTCAGGAAATAGTGCCACGACAGCAGCGTGCCGAGGAAAAGCGCGAAGTGGAAGAAGCGCACCACGCAGCCCAGCAGCAGCGCGTAGATGAGCGCCTGCCGGTAGCTGCGCCAGGTGCCGGCCACGGAGCGGCCGGTAAGCCACGCCGCGCCGCCGCCCAGGAACAGGGTGACGAGGGTAAAGTCGCCGCGCGAGACCTCGACCACAAACCAGGGCGCAACCACCGCGCTGGCGATAACGGCGACGATGACCAGGGCCGGCACCACGACGGCGAGACTGCTCGGCGCGCCCTGAGAGATGAGGGATCCGCTGGAATGAGCCATGTCAGTGCTTCCCGCCTTCGAGATAGGCCGCCCGGACTTCCGGGCGCTCGAGAAGTTCGCGCCCCGCGCCGGTCATGGTGACGAGGCCGTTCACCAGCACATAGCCGCGATGGGCAAGCTTGAGCGCGTGGAACGCGTTCTGCTCGACCAGGAACACGGTGAGCCCCTCCGCCCGGTTGAGCTCGCGGATCGCGTCGAAGATCTGCTTCACGATCAGCGGGGCGAGGCCGAGCGAAGGCTCGTCCAGCATCAGCAGGCGCGGCCGGCTCATCAGCGCGCGGCCGATGGCCAGCATCTGCTGCTCGCCGCCCGAGAGCGTGCCGCCGCGCTGGTTGATGCGCTCCTTGAGGCGGGGGAACAGGTCGAACACCTTCAGCAGGTCCTCGTCGAAATGGCCGAAGCCATCGACCGAGGCCCCCATCTGCAGGTTCTCGAACACCGTCATGCGCGGGAAGATACGCCGGCCCTCGGGCGACTGCGCGATCTTGAGATGCGCGATTTCGTGGGTCGGCATCTTGGTGATGTCGCGCCCGTCATAAACGATCTGCCCTTCGCGCGCGCGCGGCTGGCCGAAGATGGTCATCATCAGCGTCGATTTGCCGGCGCCGTTTGAGCCGATCAGCGTGACGATCTCGCCGCGATGGACATCCACGTCGACGCCCTTCAGCGCCATGATGTTCCCGTAGAAGGTCTTCACGCCGCGCACGGCCAGCATCGGCTCGGCGCCGCCGGCCGGGGCGGCGGTGGGCGCTGGGGCGGCAGTCCTTGTGTCGCTCACGAATGCGCTCCCGTCGAATGGGCCGCGATCTCCGCGTCGATCTCGGCCTCGACCTCTTCGACCGCGTCCTCGTCGACCCCGAGATAGGCGGCGATCACGCGCGGGTCGTTCTTCACCGCCTCGGGCGTGCCGTCGGAAATCTTGGTGCCATAGTCGAGCACGACGACATGGTCGGAAATCTCCATCACGACGCTCATGTCGTGCTCGATCAGCAGGATCGAGGTGCCGTGCTCGGCGCGGATGGTGCGCAGCAGCGTGTTCAGCTCCAGGCTCTCGCGCGGATTGAGGCCGGCCGCAGGCTCGTCGAGACACAGCAGGATCGGCTCCGAGCACATGGCGCGGGCAATCTCCAGGCGGCGCTGGGCGCCGTAGGGCAGGTCGCCGGCCGGGTCGTCGGCGCGATCGGTGAGGTTGACCTTCTCCAGCCAGTACTTCGCCTTCTCGGTGGCGGCGCGCTGGGCCGCGTTCCAGCCCGGCAGCCCGAACAGACCCTTGAGCGAGAAGCCGGAGGCCACCATCAGCGTGTTGTGCTGCGCCACCATGAGGTTCTCCAGCACGGTCATGCCGGTGAACAGGCGGATGTTCTGGAAGGTGCGGGCCACCTTGGCCTCACCGGAGACGCGATAGTCCGGCATGCGTTCGAGCAGGTAGACGCTCGAATTGCGCCCGACCAGCGCGCGCTCGCCGATGAGCGTGACGCGGGCAAGCTCCTCGGCCGTGGGCGCATGGCCATGCGCCAGCACAAGGCGGCCTTCGCTCGGCTTGTAGAAGCCGGTAATGCAGTTGAACACCGTGGTCTTGCCGGCCCCGTTGGGCCCGATGAGCGCGGTGATGTCACCGCGCCCGACCTTGAAGGACAGGTCGTTCACCGCGATCAGGCCGCCGAAGCGCATGAACAGGTGTTCGACGGCGAGGATCGGGTCGGCTTCCCAATTGGGAAGGCCGGCGGCAGCGGGAGAGGGTGCCATCAGCCGTGCCCCTCCTTGACGTGGTCGCCCGACACAGCCTTTCGCTCCTTCAGGAAGATGGTGGGGTCACGGGTGGAGACCAGCCCGCGCGGCTTCCAGACCATGATGGCGACCATGGCAAAGCCGAAGATCAGCATGCGGTACAGGCTCGGGTCGAAATCGCCGCCGAAGATCTGGTTGAGGAAGCCGAGATTGCGCAGCATTTCCATGCCGCCGATCATCACCGCCGCCGCCACCGCGACACCGATCTGCGAGCCCATGCCACCCAGAACGACAATGGCGAGAATCATCGCCGAAATGTCGAAGGTGAAGCTCTCCGGGCTGACGAAGCCGGCACGCACCGCGAAGAAACAGCCCGCGAATCCGCCGAACATGGCGCCGGTGGCGAAGGCCGAGAGCTTCACGTTGGTGGTGTTGATGCCGAGCGAGCGGCACGCGATCTCATCCTCGCGCAGCGCTTCCCAGGCCCGCCCGACCGGCAGGCGACGCAAGCGGACGGTGGCGAAGGCGGTGATCAGGGCCAGCGCAAGGATCACGAAATAGAGGAAGATGATGCGGTGCATCGGGTTGAATTGAAGCCCGAACAGCGCCGCAAATCCATTTTCGCCCGCGGTGAACGGAACACCGAAGAAGGTCGCCCGCGGGATCGAGGCGATGCCCGCGCCACCGCCGGTGAAGTCCACCCAGTTGATCAGCACCAGGCGGATGATTTCGCCGAAGGCCAGCGTCACGATGGCGAGATAGTCGCCACGCAGGCGCAGCACCGGGAAGCCGAGCATCATGCCCCACAGTCCCGCGAACACGCCCGCCATGGGCAGGCAGATCCAGAAGGCCCAGTTGGCCCAGAAGGTTTCGCCGAGAAAGCCGGCAAAGAAGTCGTTGATCGGCGCCGAGGTGGCGAGCAGCGCGTAGGTATAGGCGCCCACCGCATAGAATGCGACATAGCCGAGGTCGAGCAGGCCCGCGAGACCCACCACGATGTTGAGGCCCCAACCAAGCATCACATAGGTGAGGATCAGGATACCGAGGTCGATCAGGTAGCGGCTCTCGTTCATCCCCCCCATCGCAAAGGCGGCAATGAACGGGAAGCCGACCGCAAAGGCGAGCAGCAACGGCTTCATCGCCGGGCCGATCGTGGTCCCGGCACGGTCAAAGATGGTGGGGCCGCTGCGCACGCTCGGCTTGCGGTTGGGCGACCACACCGTGAGGTTGAGGAGGAGGCGGCCGACGAAGATGATGCCGACCATCACCGCCAGCGTCCCTGGACGGTAGTCGAGCCCGAGCGCGCCATCGATGATGACGGTCTCGAATCCGATCAGCGGGGCGAACAGGCCGAGGGCGATGAGGCCGGTGATCACCGCGTCCTTGAACGCGTGGGCCATCACCGAACTGGACGGGGACGCCTTCGCCGTGGGCGGCGCGGTTTCAGCAAGCTGAACTGCCATGGTGGCTTGACCTCAGACCTTCTCGACTTCCGGCCGGCCGAGCAGGCCCTGCGGCATGAAGATCAGGGTGATGGCGAGGATCGAGAAGGCCGCGACGTCCTTGTACTCGATGGAGAAATAGGCCGACCAGAACACCTCGATCAGGCCGATCAGCAGCCCGCCGAGAACGGCGCCCGGCAGCGAGCCGATGCCGCCAAGAACAGCCGCCGTAAAGGCCTTCACGCCGGGCACGAAACCGTCGGCGAAATGGGCCACGCCATAATACATCAGGTACATGACGCCAGCGACGGCGGCGAGAGCGGCGCCGATGACGAAGGTAAGCGAGATGGTGTGGTCGACATTGATGCCGAGCAGCGCCGCCATCTTGCGGTCCTGTTCGACGGCGCGCTGGGCCCGGCCGAGCGAGGTCTTCTGCACCAGATACCAGAAGCCCATCAGCAGCACGGCCGTGACCGCCATGATGATGACCTGCTTCCAGGCCAGCGTGACCTGATAGCCGTTATTGTCCATCAGCACGATCACGTCCGTCACCATCGGGGGAACCGGCTTGTTGCGCGGGCCCTGCGAGACCTGGACGAAATTGGCGAGGAAGATCGACATGCCGATCGCCGAGATCATCGGCGCGAGGCGGAACGAGCCGCGCAGCGGGCGATAGGCGACCCGCTCGATGGCCCAGTTGGTGAGCGAGGTGAAGAACATCGCCACCACCAGCACGATGGCCAGCGCGAGGAAGATCGAGGTGATGCCCAGCACCGTCGTGACCAGCAGGAAGCAGATCAGCGCGATGAAGCTCGACACCATGAACACGTCGCCATGGGCGAAGTTCACCATGCCGATGATGCCGAACACCATGGTGTAGCCGATCGCGATCAAGCCATAGATCGAACCGAGCGTCAGCCCGTTGATGAGCTGCTGAATGAATACATCCATTTTAGGTTACGGTTCCCCTCAACCGGTCTTGGAAGTCGCGTCGTGCGGCTGGATTGCACATATTGTGATCGTGCCTGTCACGTAGGCGCACATCTCTCATAGCGCGCGTCGCGCTCCGATACAATTCGATCGAAAGACGAAATGCAATCGATCGAAACGGCTGATGTATGGGTATTATAATACTAAAACACAAAATATCCTTGTTCTTCAATATTTTGCTGGATGGCTACCACGTCACCGAATCTGCATCCCACCTTCACTTTTTTGACGCATTGTCCGGGTCGCCGCAGGCGCGGGTGCGTGGTTTCCGAAGTCGCCGGTTTCCCAAGTCGCCGCCGGGGAGTTATGCACAGGAAGCCGCCCGCCAACCTCAGGGAGCCGGGCCGGCAAAGGGAGGCAGAGGTGGACGAGACGACGCGGCAGGACGCCGAGCATGCGGCAGTGCACGGCGCTGGCGGAGCGGTCGAGGCGGGGCTCTATCGCGAGGCGATGAGCCGGCTGGTGGCGGCCGTCCATGTCGTCACCACGCGCGGCGCGAGCGGGCGCGCCGGTTTCACCGCCACGGCGGTTGCCTCGGTCTCGGACAGCCCGCCGACCCTGCTGGTCTGCCTCAACCGGCGTATCCATTCCGCCCCGGCCTTCCGCCAGGCGGGCGTCTTCGCCGTCAACATGCTCGCCGGCGAGCAGCAGGCGGTGGCGCAGGTGTTCGGCGGCAAGGGCGGCGGGGCGGGCGGCATGTCCGGCGAGGAGCGGTTCGCCACGGGCACCTGGCACGAGGGCCGGCTCGGCGTTCCGTGCCTGCGCGATGCCATCGCCGCGTTCGAGTGCCGGCTGGTCGAAGTGCGCACCATCGCCACGCATGACGTGCTGGTGGGGCGGGTGGAAGCGGTCACGCTGGGCGCGGACCGTGCCAAGCTGGCTTATCTCGGCCGAAGCTTCCTGACCGTCTAGCCGGCGGTTCCCCGCGCGCCCCTGCGGGTTCGCCGTCCGAAAGCGCCCTAGACGCTCTGCCCGGCTACCCAGCCGGAGGACCATGCCCACTGGAAATTATAGCCGCCGAGCCAGCCGGTGACATCCACCACCTCGCCGATGAAATAGAGGCTCGGCACATGTCGCGCCTGCATGCTGCGCGAATCGAGCCCGGCCGTGTCGACGCCGCCCAGCGTCACCTCGGCGGTGCGGTAGCCCTCGGAGGCCGTGGGCTTCAGGCGCCAGCCGTTCACCGCCGCCTCGATGGCGCGCAGCAGCGTGTCCGGGAGGTCGGCGAGGTTCTTCGCCCCGGTTTCCTGCTCGCCGATCCGCTGGGCCAGCCGCTTGGGCAGGAACTCGGCGAGCACGCTGGACGCGGCCTGCCGTCCGTGGCGGGCGCGCGCCTCGCGCAGCCGGGCGAAAACGTCGGTGGCCGGCGCCAGCGCGATCTCGATCTCCTCGCCCTCGCGCCAGTAGGACGATATCTGCAGGATGGCCGGCCCGCTGAGGCCGCGATGGGTGAAGAGCAGCCCATCCTCGAAGCGCGTCTTGCCGTGGCGCACGCGTGCCTCCACCGCCACGCCGGCGAGCGGGGCGAGCCGCTCCAGCTGCAAAGGATCCAGCGTCAGCGGCACCAGCCCCGGCCGGGTCGGTAGCACGTTGAGCCCGAAGCGCGCGGCCAGCTCATAGCCCAGACCCGTGGCCCCCATCTTGGGGATCGACTTGCCCCCCGTCGCCACGACCAGCGCGCGGCAGGCGAGCGGGCCCGTCGAGGTGGCCAGCGTGAAGCCGTCGGCGCTGCGTTCGATGTCGGTGACGGTGGTGGCGAGGCGCAGCTCGGCGCCGGCATCCGCGAGGCCGCGTGTCAGCATGTCGACGATCTGCCGCGCCGAGCCGTCGCAGAACAACTGGCCGCGCGTCTTCTCGTGCCAGGCGATGCCGTGCTGGTCGACCCGACGGACGAAATCCTGCGGCGTGTAGCGCTTGAGCGCCGAGATGGCGAAACCGGGATTGGCGGAGAGATAGGTGCGCGGCGCGGAGTCGAGATGGGTGAAGTTGCACCGCCCGCCACCGGAAATGCGGATCTTCTCGCCCGGCGCGCGGGCGTGATCGATGACGATCACGCTACGCCCGCGCTTGCCGGCCTCCCAGGCGCACATCATGCCGGCCGCGCCGGCGCCGAGCACGACCACGTCCACGCGCTCTGGCGGCCTCACGCGCCGACATCCGGGGCGTCCACGCCCTCGGCATAGGCATGCACGCCGCCGCAATAATCGGTGACGCGCCAGCCCTCGGGCGTTGGTTCGAGATAGCCGGGGCCGACTGGCACCTTGCCGTAGCCGCCGGGAATGTCGAGCACATAGGTCGGCAAAGCGAGGCCGGAGACGCGCCCGCGCAGCGCCTGCATCAGCTCCTGCCCGCGCGACAGCGGCAGGCGGAAATGCGCGGTGCCGGGCGCAAGGTCCGGATGATGCAGGTAATAGGGCTTCACCCGGCACTCCACCAGCGCGCGGAACAGCGCGGCGAGTGTTTCTGCCTCGTCATTGATGCCGGCCAGCAGCACGCTCTGGCCCACCAGCGCGATCCCCGCATCGGCCAGCCGGGCCAGCGCGGCGCGCGCTTGCGGCCCCAGCTCGCGTTCATGATTGGCATGCACGGCGACATAGGTGGTGAGCCCCGCCACGCGCAGCGCCTCCACCAGCGCGGGGGTAATGCGCTCGGGCGCGGCGACCGGCACGCGCGTGTGGAAGCGCACGATCTTCACATGGCGGATGGCCGCGAGCCGCGCCATCAGCTCGGCAAGCCGGCGCGGCGCGGCGACCAGCGGATCGCCGCCGGTGACGACCACTTCCCAGATCTCGGGATGGCCCGCGACATAGGCCAGCGCGCCGTCCAGCGCCGCGTCCGACAGGCTGCTTTCGGCTCCGGGGCCGACCATCTCGCGGCGGAAGCAGAAGCGGCAATAGACGGCGCAGACGCCGACCAGCTTCAGCAATACCCGGTCGGGATAGCGGTGGACGATGCCGGGCACCGGGCTGTGCGCGCTGTCGCCGATCGGGTCGGCCAGCTCCTGCGGCCGCGTCTCCAGCTCGCGCGCATCGGGCAGGAACTGGTGGGCGATGGGGTCGGCGCGGTCGGCCGGGTCGATGAGGCCGGCGAGAACCGGCGTCACCGCCACGGCATAGCGCGCGGCGACGGCATCGAGCGCACCCGGGCGATCCGCCGGCGCGGGCAGCAGGCCGGCCTCGGTCAGTTCGTCGAGGCGGCGCAGCGTGCGCGGCAGGGTCGCGGCCGGCGGAGAGGGGGCGGGAGCGGTTGCGGGCAATGTCATGCGCGGCTTTTTGATCGCTTCGTGCTTTATCGGCAAGCGCGGGCGTGCTGCTCTGCGATAAAGATGACGGTACCTATCGGGAGAACGGCATGTTCGCGCGCGAGGAAGACGTTCTGGAAGCCGCGGCCCGCTGGCGGCGCGAGGGGCGGGCCGTGGCGCTCGCCACCGTGGTCGAGACCTGGGGTTCGGCGCCGCGCCCGGTCGGCAGCCATTTGGCCATTGACGGGGAGGGCAATTTCCTCGGCTCGGTATCGGGGGGCTGCGTGGAGGGCGCGGTCGTCGCGGAAGCCGCCGAGGTAATCGCGCAGGGCGCGCCGCGCCTGCTCGAATTCGGCGTGGCCGACGCCACCGCCTGGCAGGTCGGGCTGTCCTGTGGCGGGCGCATCGCCGTCTATGTCGAGAAGGTGGACTGATGAAACTCGCGGTTCTTGAAGCGCTCAACGCCGAGCGCGCCGCCCGCCGGCCCACGCTTCTCGTCACCGAGCTCGGCAGCGGGCGCCAGCGCGTGGTCCGCCCAGCCGAGATCGCCGGCGATCCCTTGGCCGAGCCGCTCACGGAAGCGCTGCGCACCGGCCGCAGCCGGCTGGTGGAAGCGGGCAACGAGCGCCTCTTCCTCACCGTGCAGGTGCCCTCGCCCCGGCTGGTCATCACCGGCGCGGTGCATATCTCGCAGGCGCTGGCGCCGATGGCGGCGAGCGCCGGCTTCACGGTGATCATCATCGATCCGCGCACCGCCTTCGCGACGCCCGAGCGCTTCCCCGCGATCGACCTACGCGCGGAGTGGCCAGACGTGGTGCTGCCGGAACTGCGGCTCGATGCCTTCACCGCCTTTGCCGCGCTGACCCATGACTCGAAGATCGACGATCCGGCACTGGTCGAGGCGCTGGCGCGCGAGTGCTTCTATGTCGGCGCGCTGGGCTCGCGGAAGACACATGCCGCGCGGCTGGAGAGGCTTGCGGCACAGGGGCTGGCGCGCGAGGCGCTGGCGCGCATCCATGCGCCGATCGGGCTCGATATCGGCGCGGTGAGCCCGGCGGAAATCGCCGTCTCCATTCTGGGCGAGGTGATCGCGGACCTGCGACGCCGCGCACCGGCGCGGGAGCGCGCGGCGTGAAGTTCGGTACCGTTCCGCTTGAGGAGGTCGAGGGCGCGGTCGCGGTGCATTCTCTGCGCCTGCCGGGCGTCGACCTGCGCAAGGGCATGGTGCTGGATGCGCCGCTGATCGCCCGGCTGGCGCAGGCGGGTATCACGGAGATCGTCGCGGCGCGGCTGGAGCCGGGGGATGTGGGCGAGGACGCGGCCGCGGCCGCCGTCGCGGCGGCCATTGCCGGGCCGCAGGCGGAGGCGGATGCTCCCTTCACCGGCCGGGTCAACCTGCGGGCGCAAGCCGCGGGCGTGCTGCTGGTCGACCGGGCCGGCGTCGACGCGCTCAACGAGATCAGCGAGGCCGTGACCCTGGCGACGCTGCCGCCCTTCCGGGCGGTGGCTTTGGGCGAAATGGTGGCGACGGTGAAGATCATTCCCTTCGCCGTGCCGGGCGAGGCGATGACTGCCGTTGGCCGGCTGTTCCGCCCGCTGGTGGAGGTGGCGCCCTATAAGCTGAGGCGGGTCGCGGTCATTTCCACGCTGCTCCCGGGGCTGGCGGACAAGGTGATCGCCAAGACGCTGCGCGTCACCCAGGCTCGCCTCGCGCCGACCGGCGCGACCATCGCCCGCGAATGGCGGGTGCCGCATGCGGAAGCGGCGCTCGCCGCCGCGCTCGCGGACGCCGTGGCCGGCGGCGCCGAACTCGTGCTGGTGTTCGGTGCCTCGGCCATCGCCGATCGCCGCGATGTGATTCCTGCCGCCATCGAGGCGGCGGGCGGGGCGATCGAGCATCTCGGCATGCCGGTGGATCCGGGCAACCTTCTGCTGGTCGGGCGCGTTGGTGGCGTGCCGGTGCTGGGCGCGCCCGGCTGCGCGCGCAGTCCGAAGGAGAACGGCTTCGACTGGGTGCTGCACCGGCTGCTGGCGGGCCTTGCCGTCTCGCGCGCCGACATCACCGCGATGGGGGTGGGAGGATTGCTGATGGAAATACCGACACGGCCGCAGCCGCGTGAGATCGCCCCGGCGCCGATGCCGGGCGCCGCACACGGCCCGCGCGCGGCCATCGTGCTGGCGGCGGGGCGCGGCACGCGGATGCCGCACGCGCACAAGCTTTCCGCGCCGCTGGACGGCGAGCCGCTGGTGCGCCGCGCGGTGCAGGCGGCGCTCGGCTCGGCGGCGCGCCCGGTCATCGTCGTCACCGGCCATGAGGCGGAGAAGGTGCGCGCGGCGTTGGAGGGGCTCGACGTCGTCTTCGCCCATAATCCCGATTTTGCCGGGGGGCTGTCCACCTCGCTGCGCACCGGCCTCGCCGCGCTGCCGGAGGAGACCGAGGCGGCGGCGGTGCTGCTCGGCGACATGCCGAGCGTCGGTCCCACGCTGGTCGACGCGCTCATCCGTGCCATCGATCCGGCATCCGGCCAGCTGATCGCCGTGCCGGTGGCGGCGGGGCGGCGGGGCAACCCGGTTGCCTGGGCCCGTCCTCTGTTTGCCGAGCTGATGGCGCTGACCGGCGATGTCGGCGCGCGTCATCTCATCGCCGCCCATGCCGAGGCGGTGGTCGAGCTGCCGGTGGAGGGGGAGGGCGCTTTTCTCGACATCGATACGCGCGAGGAACTGGAGGCGCTGGAAATCCACGCCATCGCCGCTCGCGCGGATGTGGACGCGAGCGCCGCGCTGGAGGCGATGAAGGCCGAGGATGCCTGACGCGCGCGGCGGTCAATAGGGCATGAAGAGCGACAGCGTGGCGTAGGGACTGTCATCGCTGTCGCTGCTCCAGCGCCAGCCGCCGGCCGCGCGCAGCTGCCAGCCGGGCAGGGAATTGGTGGCGATGAACAGGCCGCCGCGCGCATCCTGCGACAGCCAGTCGGTGGAGGCGCCGGCCTCCATGCCCAGTTCGCACCACGCGTTCATACGGCGCGCGGCGGTGGCGCGGGCATGGCCGGTGCCGTCGGCGGTGGAGCCGGATAGCGCCGCGGAGAAGGTCCAGTTCTCATCAAGGCGGTAGAACCATTCGGCGGTGAACTTGGCGCCGACCGCGACGCCCTGATCGGGGTTGCTCGGGTCGGGCAGGTCGAGCCGGTTGTCGATCACGTTGGCGCCGACGTAGAGGGCGAGCGCGTGCGGCCCGCGCAGCCACTGCCAGCCGGCCAGCACCTCGCCCTCCTGCTTGGTCACATGGTTCCAGCCGCCGGGCACGGCATCGGTGCGGTAGCTATATTGCCCGCCGCCGATCTGCGCGCGCAGGCGCAGCCCCTCCTGGTCCATGGCGGCAAACGGCGCCCATGCCGCGCCGCCCCAGCCATAGGCATTGTCGCGGGCGATATCGATGCCCGTGAAGAAATAGAGCCGGTTGCGCAGCGAGAATTCTGCCGCTTCCTGAGCCCCCTCCTGCGCCTCGGCGGGGAACACGAGGCCGGCGGCGAGCAGGGCCGCCAGCAGGCGGGTCGTCCACGCGCCCGCGACAGCACCGGCGCGCCGAAGGTCCCGGGCGCGGGGCAGCGGAAGATACGTGCCGGCGCGCGGCCCGAAGGCGCGCGCAAAGGTGCACGCACGGCACGACGTCGGCGAACCGGGCATCGGCGCTCAGCAATCTGGTAGGTGGAAAAGGTGTCTGCGTGCAACCGATCCGAGCACTTGGCGGCGGTTGTGCTCAATCAACCGAAGATTGAGGCCTGCCCTTGAGTGAGGTGTCGTTGTGCGGCGTGTTGTCGCAGACAGGGCGCGGCGTCAGACCGGCGGCGCGAACAGGTGCTCGACCGGCATGCCCACGCGCTCGCACACGAGATCGGCGATCATCTGGCGGTGGCAATGCTCGGGATGGCGCTCATAGCACAACAGGCACACCCGCCGGCCGGCCTTCACCAGCGTGGTGAGTTCGTCCAGTTGCTCGCGCGCGGTGGGCGTGGCGAGGTGGAGATCGTAGATGCGGCGCAGCTCGCCATAATGGCCGGTGCGGGCCGCCTGGCGCCCCTCCGCCGGCGTGCCGAGGCCGCGCAAATGCAGGTAGCCGATATCGAGCCCCGCGACGCCGGCGGCCAGCTGGCTCTTGGAGAATCCCGCGCGGCGCGAGGCGGCAACGGCTCGCACATCCACCAGCAATTCGACGCCGGCCGTGCGCAATGTGTCGAGCACGGCGCCGGAGGCGACCTGTTCATAGCCGATGGTGAAGAGAGGCGCGGACATGAGGGAGGTGTGGCACAGGAGCAGGGGGGCGTCGAGGGTTCTCGTCATCCCGCGCGGCCGAGGGTCGATCGGGGATTGATCCCGCCGTCCTATCGCCGCTTCGGCTTGGCATTCGCCCGGGATGGCGGTGCGCGCTTGCCGCCGCCCGCCGAATCTGTGGAGTTCCTCCGTCAAGTCCCTGAAGCGGGTCGCGCGCGCGTGCTAGGCAGGGGCTCACAATGAAGGATCGCGGGAACGGAATGAAGATCGGTATCGAGCTCGGGACCAGCACGGCCGGCCAGCCGGTGCGGCTCGATCTGGAGGAGCTTCTTTCCACGCGCCTCCTCGTGCAGGGCAATTCCGGCTCCGGCAAGTCGCATCTGCTGCGCCGCCTGCTGGAGCAGAGCGCCGGCCATGTACAGCAGGCGATCATCGACCCGGAAGGCGACTTTGTCGGCTTCGGCGAGCGCTTCGGCCATGTGGTGATCGATGCCGAGCGCACGGTCGGCGAAATCCAGCGCATCGCCGCGCGCATTCGCCGCCACCGGGCCTCCGTCGTGTTCAATCTCGAAGGGCTGGATGCCGATGCGCAGATGCGCTCGGCGGCGGCGTTCCTGAGCGGCCTGTTCGATGCCGACCGCGAGCACTGGTATCCGATGCTGGTGATCGTCGACGAGGCGCAGCTTTTCGCCCCGTCCGGCGCCAGCGAGATTTCCGACGAGGCGCGCCGCGTCTCGCTCTCGGCCATGACCAACCTCATGTGCCGCGGCCGCAAGCGCGGGCTGGCCGGCGTCATCGCCACCCAGCGCCTCGCCAAGCTGGCCAAGAACGTGGCGGCGGAAGCCTCCAACTTCCTGATGGGCCGCACCTTCCTCGATATCGACATGGCGCGCGCCGCCGATCTGCTCGGCATGGACAAGCGGCAGGCGGAGAGCTTCCGCGATCTCAATACCGGGTCCTTCGTGGCACTGGGCCCGGCTTTGTCGCGTCGCCCGCTGCCGGTGAAGATCGGCCATGTGGAGACCGCCAGCCGCAACGGCCGGCCCGAGCTGATGCCCCCGCCGGAACTGGGCACGGCCCAGATCCAGGACCTGATCTTCGACGATCTCGCCACCGAGCCACCGCCCCAACCGGCGCGCCCGGTGGAGCGGCGCGCCACCGAGGAGATTCTGGAGACGCTGGAAGTGGCGCCCGCGCCCGTGCCCGCGCCGGTGGATCCTGCCGTGGCGGCCGCGTTCGATGCCGAGCGCGAGGCGCTGGTCGCCGAGATCGTGCGCCAGTTCGTGGCCGATCCGGAGGCGCCGTTCCGCTCGGCGGCGGCGCTCTACCCCGATTTCCTCGTGCATTGTCGCGTGCGGCGGGTCGGCTCCCGGGTGCCGGACCTTGCCGAGTTCACCCGCCGGCTGGCCATCGCCCGCGCCGGACTGGATGCGCGGGCCGAGGATGAGGACTGGCAGCGCGCGGTGGCGCAGGCGGCCGGCCTGCCCGAGGAGATGCAGGGCGTGTTCCTGCTGCTGGCCCGCGCCGGCATGGACGGCGCGCCTTCGCCGGCCGACGAGGCGCTGGCGCGCGCCTATGGCAGCCGCTCGCCCTCGCGCGGGCGCTGGCTGCTGACCTATATGGAAGAGCGCGGCCATCTCGTGTGCGAGGCGGATTTCCGCGGCCGCCGCGTGGTGCGCTTTCCCACGCTCGGCTGGAAGACCGCGCCCGGCGACCCCAAGGGTCTGCCCGCCTCCGCCTGAGGCGACCATCAAGAGCCGGCAAACTGAAACGGGTCCGCAAGGACCCGTTTCGTTAAGTAGCCCATGAGCCGGCCCGGCTCAGCCGCCATAAAGGTAGTTCGGCAGCCACAGGGCAAAGCCCGGGAAGATGTAGAGCAGCGCCATCGCGAAGACGACGATGAGGATGAAGGGCATCACGCCGGAGAAGATCTCGTCGATCGAGACATGCTTGGGCGCCACGCCCTTCAGGTAGAACGGCGCCATGGCCACGGGCGGCGAGAGGAACGAGGTCTGCAGGTTCAGCGCCACCAGCACGCCGAAGAAGATCGGGTCGATGCCGAAATGGTCGAGCAGCGGCAGGAAGATCGGCAGGAAGATGACGATGATCTCCGTCCATTCCAGCGGCCAGCCGAGCACGAAGATGATGATCTGCGTGAGGATCAGGAAGCCGACCGGCCCCAGATCCAGCGACATGATGAACTCTTCCACCACGCGCTGGCCGCCGAGCAGGGCGAAAACGGCGGAGAACACCGCCGAACCCACGAACAGCCAGCACACCATGGCGGAGGCACGGGCGGTGAGGAACACGGAATCCTTCAGCTTCTCGACGCTGAAGGTGCGGTAGGCGAGTGCCAGCAGGATGGCGCCCATCGCGCCGATGGCGGCGGCTTCCGAGGGGGTCGCGAGGCCGAAGATGATGCAACCCAGCACCGAGACGATCAGCGCGACCAGCGGCAGGAACGAGGTGAGCAGCGCCAGCGCGATCTCGCCGGCCGGCACGTTGCGCTCCTCCGCCGGCAGCTTGGGCGCCAGCGCCGGATTGATGATCACGCGGATGATCACATACAGCATGTACATGCCCGCCAGCGCGATGCCGGGAATGAAGGCGGCGGCGTAGAGCTTCACCACCGAGACGCCGGCCGTGGCGCCGTAGAGGATGAGCATCACGCTCGGCGGGATGAGGATGCCCAGGCACCCGCCGGCGCAGACCACGCCCGAGGCGATCTTGGTGTCGTAGCCGGCGCGCAGCATGGCGGGGAAGGCGAGCAGCCCCATCAGCGTCACCACGGCGCCGACAATGCCAGTGGCGGTGGCGAACAGCGCGCAGGTGATCAGCGTCGCCACCGCGAGCGAGCCGGGGATCCAGCCGGCGGCGAGCTGGATGGCGCGGAACAGCCGGTCGAGAATATTGGCGCGCTCGATCACGTAGCCCATGAACAGGAAGAGCGGGATCGAGATCAGCACGTCATTCGCCATCACCGAATAGGTGCGCTGGACGAACAGGTTGAAGATGCTGTCGCCTTGCGTGAAATAGCCAAAGCCGACGCCCAGCGCCATGAGCGTGAAGGCGATGGGGAAGCCGAGCATCAGGAAGATGAGGAACAGCACCAGCATCACGATGCCGAGGGCGGGATCGGAGATGAACATCACAGCGACCCCCTTGTGGTGGCATCCCGCTCGATGGCGGTGAGGGTTGCCTCCTGCCGGGACTGCTGCTCGGCCTTGGCGGCGGCCTCGTCGAGGATGATTTTCTCCATCTCCTCCACATCGTGCAGCCGCTGGGGCCAGTCGCCATCGCGGATGCAGATGAGGCAGCGCACCACCTCCACCACACCCTGCAGCAGCATCATCACCCCGACAAACGGGATGATGGCCTTGAACGGCCAGATCACCGGCCCGTCCGGGCTGAAGGAGGAATGCTCGTTGAGCATGTAGGACAGCTGAAAATAGCCCCAGCCGGCATAGATCAGCGCCAGGATGCCGGGAAAATAGAACAGGAAATAGAGCACCAGATCGGTGCGGGCCTGCGTCGTCGGCCGCCATTTTCGGTAGAGGAAATCGCCGCGCACATGGCCGTTGCGCGAGAGCGTGTAGGCGCCCGCCATCATGAACAGCGTGCCGTAGAGCATCAGGCTGACGTCGTAGGCCCAGGTCGTGGGATCGCGCAGCACGTAACGGCGGAACACCTCGTAGCAGATCGCCAGCATGAGGATGACGATGCACCAGGAAAACAGCTTGCCGATGAAGGCGTTCAGCCGGTCGACGCCGAGGAGGATGGATTGCATGGCAGGGCCTCGGGGGGAGGGCGGGGCGATGGCGGTTGCACAGGGGTGGGCGCACAAGGGCAGGTGCGATGGGTCGGTGCGCTGGGCAGGTGCGCTAGGTCGGTCGCAGAGCCGGCCTTCGGAAGGCGGATCGTGCCGCGCGGCGCCGTCGCCTCGCGCGGTGGGCCGCACGCGTCCGTTGCGGGCCAACCTCCTCGACCTTCCCCGCGCATGCGTCGGCACGCACGGGGCGCAAGCCGGCCGGAGAGGCCGATGACCGAAGGCGTGCCGAGGCGCGACCTTCAGCGCAGCGCGTTTCCGGCCGCGGGGGCGGCAGGGCGATGACCACCCTGTCGGGCGCGATGCGAGCGACCGGCCGGGTGCGCCGACGCGTTTTCAGGCGACGTGGATACGGGTCCGCGGGCCGAAAACGGGTCGAGTGAGGCGGCTGGAGCCTTCCCGGAGAACCGGAGTTCATGCAAGGGACCCCAGCCAGGCGCACCCGCCGCTGCCACCTCAGGCCGTCTTGAAGAAGTGGTCGTAGGCGAACTTGGAATCCGGCTCATATTCCAGCCGGAAGCCCACGATCCGCTTGGCCCATTCCTTCTGGCTGTCGACCACCTTCTTGAACACCGGATCGGCCGAGAGATTGGCGATCACCACGTCCCAGGCCTTCAGCTGCGCCTCCAGGACGGGCTTGGGTGTCGGCAGCACCTTCACGCCGCGCGCCTTGATGGCCTCCAGGTCCTTGGAATAGCGGTCCTGCGCCTTCCACATCATGGTGGCGGAGGTCGCATCGGAGGCGCCGCGCAGGATTTCCTGCACGTCCTTGGGCAGGCTCTCGAACTTGGTCTTGTTGAACAGGATCTCGAAGCACTCGAGCGCCTGATGGTAGCTGCCGAGCATGTAGACCTTGGCCACGTCCGGGAAGCCCAGCACGAGGTCGGAGGAGGGGTTATTGAACTCCGCCCCGTCCAGCAGGCCGCGATCGATGGCGGGCACGATCTCTCCGCCGGGAACGATGGTCACCGCCGCGCCGAATTCCTTGAACAGGTCGGCGCCGAGGCCGACGGTGCGGTATTTCATGCCCTTCATGTCGGCGGCGCTGGTGATTTCCTTCTTGAACCAGCCCAGCGGCTGGCTCGGCATCGGGCCCGACAGCATGCCGACGACGTTCAGCTTGAGCGTGTTCTGCACGAGGTCGTCATACAGCGCCTGCCCACCGCCATAGCGGACCCAGCCCAGCAGTTCGTCGGCATCCCAGCCGAAGGCGGGCGCAGTGCCGAACAGCGAGAAGGCCTTGTTCTTGCCGTACCAATAGGCGGCGACGCCGTGGCCGCCGTCGAGGATGCCGGAGGATACCGCGTCGAGCATCTGGAAGGCCGGCACGACGGAGCCCGCCGGCAGCAGTTCCAGCTCGACGCGCCCGCCGGTCATGGCGTTGACGCGCTTCACATAATCGCCGGCGAATTCGTGGAAAATGTCCTTGTTGGGCCAGGTCGACTGGAATTTCAGCCGGATCGGCGCCTGTGCATGCACGGCGGGAGCGGCGAGAGCGGTGGCACCGGCCGCGGCGGCGGCGGTGGCGATGAAGCGGCGACGACTGGTGCGTGCGTCCGGGCGCACGTCAGCGTTCCTGCCCGACATGTCGGTCATGGGCGGTTCCTCCTGTGGCGTTTCCTCGCGGGTCGTGCCCGCCGGGCGGCGCTTGAGCGCCTTGTCCCGATGAACCAAGGAGACGATGACGAAGAGGCAAGTGCAAGCGATAATTCACTTCCTCAGCGTCAACCGGGCCGTACGAAAGTCGAATGCTGGCCACGTTCCCCACGGTTTCGCAGTTGAACCGTCATCGCCCTGTCATTCGCAAGCCGTTGAAAGGCGCCATCAGCGGGACGCGCTGCGCTGCGCCGCGGCGCCCGCCCGCATCAGGACGGGGAACCTTCCATGCGCTCTTATCTTCTCGCCGGCGTTTCGGCGCTGGTGTTCGGCCTCGCCGCCTCGGCCGCGCTGGCCCAGACAGCCGGCCCGGCGCCCATCTCGGCGCCCGCGCCGTTCAACCGCATCGCCACGTTCAACGTGATCGACAACCTGCCGGCAGGTGCCGACGCGGCCAAGGCGACCTCGGCCGAGATCATCACCTTCACCGGCGATGGCAAGACGCTGATCTATAGCGACAGCCCGGGCAAGCGCATCGGCTTCATCGACATCACCGATCCCAAGGCCCCCAAGCCCGCCGGCGTGGTGGCGCTGGAGGGCGAGCCCACAACCAGCGTGGTGATCGGCGACAAGGTCTATGTCGGCGTCAATACCTCGCCATCGAAGTCGAACCCGTCTGGCCATCTCGCGGTGGTCGACATTGCCAGCCGCAAGGTCGAGGCCACGCATGACTTGGGCGGACAGCCGGATTCGATCACCAAGAGCCCGGATGGCAGCTATCTCGCCATCGCGATCGAGAATGAGCGCGACGAGGAGATCAATGACGGCGCGCTGCCGCAGGCCCCCGCCGGCAACCTCACCTATTTCAAGGTGACGAACGGCGTGGTCGACGCCGCCTCTAAAAGGATCGTCGATCTCACCGGCCTCGCCACGATCGCGCCGGAAGATCCGGAGCCGGAATATCTCGACATCAATTCGCGCAACGAGGTCGTCGTCACGCTGCAGGAAAACAACCACATCGTCATCGTCGACCTCGCCTCCGGCAAGGTGACGAACCATTTCCCCGCCGGCACGGTGGATCTCGATCACATCGATACCAAGAAGGACTCGGTGATCGACCTTTCCGGCTCGGCCAAGGGCGTTCCCCGCGAGCCCGACACCGTGCAATGGATCGACGACGAGCGCTTCGTGATCGCCAATGAGGGCGACTGGAAGGGCGGCTCGCGCGGCTTCAGCATCTTCGACAAGAAAGGCGCGCTGCTGTTCGAATCCGGCGCGGCGCCCGAGCACATCGCGGTCGGCCTCGGCCATTATCCCGAGCACCGCAACAAGAAGGGCATCGAGATGGAGGGCGCCGAGGTCGCGACCTTCGGCGACGATCGCCTGCTGTTCCTCGGCTCCGAGCGCGGCTCGCTCATCTTCGTCTATCGCGACAAGGGGGGCGCTGAGGCGCCGGAATTCCTGCAGGTGCTGCCGGGCGGCATCGGGCCGGAAGGGCTGATCGCCATTCCTTCGCGCAACCTGTTCGTCACCGCCAGCGAGACCGACCTGCGGGAAGATGGCGGCATCGGCTCGGTCGTGACGGTGTATGAGCGCCAGCCGGGCGCCAAGCCGGCCTATCCCACCATCGAGGCGCAGAACGGCCCGGACGGGCTGCCGATCTGGTGGGGCGCTCTCTCGGGCTTCGCGGCGGATGCCACGCAGCCGGGCAAGCTCTACGCGGTGACCGACAGCGCCTATGCGCAGGCGCGCATTCTCACCGTCGACGCCTCCGCGCTGCCGGCCAAGATCACCGCCGCCACGGTTGTGACGCGTGACGGCAAGCCGGCCAAGGGCATCGACCTCGAAGGCATCGCCGTGCGTCCCGAGGGCGGCTTCTGGCTGGTTTCCGAAGGCAATCCGGAGAAGAAGGAAAACCCGACGCAGAACCTTCTGCTGCGGGTGGGCGCGGATGGCGCCATCGCGGAAGAGATCGCCCTGCCGGAAGCGGTGGCGGCGCAGGCTACCCGCTACGGTTTCGAGGGCGTCACCGTCACCGGCACCGGGGCGGACGAGACAGTGTGGATCGCCGTGCAGCGCGAGTGGAAGGACGATCCCAAGGGCTTCGTCAAGCTGCTCGCCTACAAGCCGGCGGCCAAGAGCTGGTCTTATGTGCGCTACCCGCTCAACACGGCCGCCAAGGGCTGGGTCGGGCTCTCGGAAATCACCGCCTACAAGGACGGCCTGATCGTCATCGAGCGCGACAACCAGGTGGGGCCGGCCGCGAAGTTGAAGAAGCTCAACTTCGTCTCGCTCAAGGGTGTCACCCCGGTGGCGCTCGGCAGCGAGGCGGCCGCGCCGGTGCTGGTCAAGACCGAGGTCAAGGACCTGCTGCCGCTGCTCGCCGCCCCGCACGGCTATGTGCTGGACAAGGTGGAGAGCTTCGCCATCGACGCCGACGGCAACGCCTTCATCGTCACCGACAATGACGGCGTGAAGGACTCGTCGGGCGAGACACAGTTCCTCGCCATCGGCAAGCTGGCGAACTGACGGCGTGTGCGGGCCGCTCGATCCTGGATCGGGCGGTCCTCATCGGACAAGCGGACGGGCGCTCCAGCGGGGCGCCCGTTTTGCGTTTACGGGGTCGCGGCGGGGCGTTCGACTTGATATGACTGACCAGTCAGTCAGTGAGAGACAGCCGTGCGCGACCGCGCAATCCCATCGAACGGGCCATCACGCGCCGCCGCCTCCGGCGAGGTGTCGCCCGGCGGCACCCGGCGCCGCGCCGAGCGGCTGGAGCCGGCGCAGCGTCGGCGTGTCATCCTCGATGCCGCGCTGGCGGTCTTCGCCGAATCCGGCTTCGCGGCCGCCCGCATGCAGGACGTGGCGGCCCGCGCCGGTATCGCCAAGGGCACGCTCTATCTCCATTTCGAGGATAAGGCGGCGCTGTTCGAGGGGCTGGTGCGCGATGCGGTGGATCCCGTGCTGGGCACGATGGAGCGTGAGCTGGCGGCCTATACGGGCAGCACGCGCGATTTCCTCACCCTGCTGTTCCGCCATCTGGCGCAGGAGGCGGTGCACTCGCCGCGTCGCCATATCATTCGGCTGATGCTGGGCGAGGGCGAGCGCTTCCCCGCGCTGGCCGATTTCTATTATCGCGAGGTGGTTGCACGCGGGCTCGATCTGTTGCGCGCCATCAATGCGCGCGCGCTGCAACGGGGCGAGATCACGTCCGACGCCGGCCTGCGCTTTCCGCAATTGCTTGTCGCCCCGCTATTGGTGGCTGCGGTATGGGAGGGCCTTTTTCGGCGAACCGAACCGCTTGATGTCAGCGCCATGCTGGACGCCCATGCGGAAGTGGTGCTGCGTGGCCTGGGATGGAGAGAGCCTTGAAGATCGGCGATGTTGTCGGGGTGATGGTGGCGGGCGCGCTCGCCCTCACGCTCGCGGCCTGTTCCCAGGCGGGCCCGCCGCGCTATCAGGGCTATGCCGAGGGGGATCTCATCTTCGTCGGTCCGGACGAGGCGGGCCGCGTGGCGCGGCTTGCCGTCGACGAGGGCGTGGCGGTGACGCCGGGAACGCCCCTGTTCGAGATCGATCCGGTGCTGCAGCAGGCGGAGGTGGATGCGGCCAGCGCCAGCCTGGAACAGGCGCGCGCGCGCCTCGCCGATCTCAAGGCGAGCAGCCAGCGGCCCGAGGAAATCGCGGTGCTGGACGCGAGCCGCCGCCGCGCCTCGGCCGCGCTCGACCTCTCGCGCATCGAGCTGGAGCGGCAGAAGGAACTCTATGCCAAGGCGGTCGGCTCCAAAGCCGCGCTGGATACCGCCCAGCATACCTATGACCAGAACCAGGCCGCGCTGGACGAGATCATCCAGCAGATCAAGGTCGCCGGCATGGGCTCGCGAGACCAGCAGATCGATCAGGCGCAGCGGCAGGTCGACGCGGCGCAGGCGAGCCTCGCCTCCGCCCGCATCCGGCTGGAGCGGCGCAACCTCGCCGCCACCGTGGCCGGCTCGATCGAGACGGTGTATTTCCGGCCGGGCGAACTGGTGCCGGCGGGCCGGCCAGTCGTCTCCATCCTGCCGCCGGACCTCATCAAGCTGCGTTTCTTCGTGCCGGAACCCGATCTGGCGCGCTTCAAGCTCGGCACCCGCGTCATCGTGAGCTGCGACGGCTGCGCGCCGACGCCCGCGCGGGTGACCTACATCGCGCCGAGCGCGGAATACACGCCGCCGGTCATCTACAGCCTCGACGAGCGTTCCAAGCTGGTCATCCTGCTGGAGGCGAAGGCCGAGACGCCCGGGGCGCTTCGGCCCGGCCAGCCGATCACCGTCGAGGTCGCGCCGTGACGGGAAGCGCGGCGGGCCCTGCCGCTCCCGGTGGGGATGCGGCGGATTATGTCATCGAGGTCGAGGGGCTGAGCAAGTCGTTCGGCGACCGGGCGGTGGTGCGCGACCTCTCCATGCGCGTGCGCCGGGGGCAGATCTACGGCTTCCTCGGGCCCAACGGCTCGGGCAAGACGACGACCATCCGCATGCTGTGCGGCTTGCTGACCCCGGATTCCGGGCATGGCACGTGCCTGGGCTATGACATCCTCACCCAGTCGCGGGCCATCCGCCGCCATGTCGGCTACATGACGCAGCGTTTCAGCCTCTATGCCGACCTGTCGGTGCGCGAGAACCTGGAATTCGTCGCCCGCATCTATGGCGTGCCGAACCCGGTGAAGGCGGCGCGCGACGCCGTGGAGCGGCTCGGGCTGGGAGGGCGCGAGCGGCAGCTGGCCGGCTCGCTCTCGGGCGGCTGGAAGCAGCGCCTCGCGCTCGGCGCCTGCATCCTGCCCTCGCCGCAGCTTCTCCTGCTGGACGAGCCGACCGCCGGCGTCGACCCCAAGGCGCGGCGCGAGTTCTGGATGCAGATCCACGAACTGGCCGCGGACGGGCTCACCGTGCTGGTCTCCACGCATTACATGGACGAGGCGGAGCGCTGTCACGAGATCGCGTATATCGCCTATGGCGAATTGCTGGCACAGGGCACGGTGGAGCAGGTGGTCGCCCATTCCGGCCTCACCACCTGGAGCGTCTCCGGGGGAGATCCCGCGGCACTGGCGCGCGAGCTGGCCGAGCAGCCGGGCGTGGAGATGGTGGCGCCGTTCGGCACCAGCGTGCATGTGGGCGGGCATGACGACGCGGCGCTGGCCCGCGCGATCGAGCCCTTCCGCGCCCGGCCGGAACTCGTGTGGCGGCAGGATGCGCCGACGCTGGAAGACGTGTTCATCGACCTGATGAGCCGCTCGAAGGACAATTTCCGATGAGCGGGTTTCTGCGCCGCGTCGGCGCCATGGTGCGCAAGGAATTCCTCCAGCTGCTGCGCGACCGCGTCTCCTTCGCGACCATGATCATGATCCCGCTGCTGCAGCTGGTGCTGTTCGGCTACGCCATCAACACCACGCCGCGCCACCTGCCGACCGCGGTGCTGGCCTATGAGAACACGCCGCTCACCCGCTCCATCCTCGCGGCGATCGAGAACACCAAATATTTCGCGGTCACCCATCACCCGACCAGCGCGGCCGAGGCCGAGCACCTGATGCGGGCGGGCGACGTGCTGTTCGTGGTGGAGATCCCGGCCGGCTTCGAGCGGGCGGTGGTACGCGGGGAAGACCCCTCCATGCTGGTGGCGGCGGATGCGACGGACCCCGTTGCCTCCGGCAGCGCCATCGCCACGCTGCGCAATATCGTCGACACCTCGGTGCGCCGCGAGCGCTTCGCCACGGACAAGGGGCCGCAGGGCTCGGGGCTGGAGGGGGCGCCGCCGCCCTTCGAGATCATCACCCATGCCCGCTACAATCCGGCGGCGGTGACGCAGCTCAACATCGTGCCGGGCCTGCTCGGCACCATCCTCACCATGACCATGCTGATCTTCACCGCGCTGTCGGTGACGCGCGAAATCGAGCGCGGCACCATGGAGACGCTGCTCGCCATGCCGATCCGTCCGGTGGAGGTGATGCTCGGCAAGATCGCGCCCTATGTGATGGTGGGCGCGGTGCAGGCGACGATGATCGTGGTGGCCGGCATCTTCCTGTTCAAGGTGCCGGTGGTGGGCTCGATGGAGCTGCTCACCGCGCTCACCGCGCTGTTCATCGTGACCAACCTGTCGATCGGCTACACCTTCTCGACGCTGGCGCAGAACCAGCTGCAGGCGGTGCAGATGACCTTCATGTATTTCCTGCCGAACATCCTGCTCTCCGGCTTCATGTTCCCGTTCGCCGGCATGCCGCGCTGGGCGCAGTGGATATCCGAGACCCTGCCGCTGACGCATTACCTGCGAATGGTGCGCGGCATCCTGCTGAAGGGAGCCGCCGTCGCGGACCTCTCGCAGGACATCCTCGCGCTCTCCGCCATCATGCTGGTGGCGATGGTGATCGCGGTGAAGCGCTTCCGCCAGACACTGGATTGAGCGGGACGATCAAACCTTACGGACACTCGGGGAGGGCGAGAAGGTTGTCGTTCCATTTCCCGTCGGCATATGTTCGCAGGTACTTGCCGTTCGGTCCATTGACTACACCGATGTCGCCACGATTACCGTTCACGAGAGTGAAGAACGTGTGCTCCTTCCGTTCGATCCAATCGACAACCGCCTGGCGCGTCCACTTTCCTGTGGAGTTGCCAAGATGTGTGATTCCTTCGTAGGGGTCGTTCCGCGGCGTCTTATTGATGCAGGTAACTTGTACTTCAACCATCTGAGCGTCTCCTCGGCGTACAACTAAAGGTTGATCATGGTTTCAAACTTTTTCTAAAGTTGCAATATCGCCGCAGGTTTTCCACAAGGCGGCGGGAGAGGCCAAACGAAAAGGGCGCGGCTTTCGCCGCGCCCTTTCGCATTTGTGGAGACCGATAGACGGCTGGATCAGAAGTCCATGCCGCCCATGCCGCCGCCCGGCATGGCCGGGGAGGCGGCGCCGCCCTTCTTCGGGATGTCGGCGATCATCGCTTCGGTGGTGATCAGCAGCGAGGCCACCGAGGCCGCGTTCTGGATCGCCGAGCGCAGCACCTTGGCCGGGTCGATGACGCCCGCCTTGTACATGTCGACATATTCGCCGGTCTGGGCGTTGAAGCCGAAGGAATAGCTGTCCTTCTCCAGAATGCGACCGACGATCAGCGAGCCGTCTTCGCCGGCATTGCTGGCGATCTGGCGGGCCGGGGTCTGGATCGCCCGACGGACGATCTCGACGCCGGTCTTCTGGTCGGGATTGGCGGTCTTCACGCCTTCGAGCGCCTTGATCGAGCGCAGGAACGCCACGCCGCCGCCCGGCAGCACGCCTTCTTCGACGGCCGCGCGGGTCGCGTGCAGCGCGTCGTCGACGCGGTCCTTCTTTTCCTTCACTTCGACTTCGGTCGCGCCGCCGACGCGGATCACCGCGACGCCGCCCGCGAGCTTGGCCAGGCGCTCCTGCAGCTTCTCACGGTCGTAGTCCGAGGTGGTTTCCTCGATCTGCGCCTTGATCTGCGAGATGCGGGCCGCGATGTCCTTCTTGCCGCCATTGCCGTCGACAATGGTGGTGTTCTCCTTCTCGATCACCACCTTCTTGGCGCGGCCGAGCATGGCGAGCGTCACGGTGTCGAGCTTGATGCCGAGATCGTCGGAGATGGCGGTGCCGCCGGTCAGGATGGCGATGTCCTGCAGCATGGCCTTGCGGCGATCACCGAAGCCCGGCGCCTTGACGGCCGCGACCTTGAGGCCGCCGCGCAGCTTGTTGACGACGAGCGTGGCGAGAGCCTCGCCCTCGATGTCCTCGGCGATGATGAGGAGCGGCTTGGAGGTCTGCACGACGGCTTCGAGAACCGGGAGCAGCTCCTGCAGGCCCGAGAGCTTCTTCTCGTGGATGAGGATATAGGGATCCTCGAATTCCACGCGCATCTTCTCGGCGTTGGTAATGAAGTAGGGCGAGAGGTAGCCGCGGTCGAACTGCATGCCCTCGACCACGTCGAGCTCGGTCTCGGCGGTCTTGGCTTCCTCGACGGTGATGACACCCTCGTTGCCGACCTTCTGCATGGCCTCGGCGAGGAACTTGCCGATTTCGGCATCGCCATTGGCGGAAATGGTGCCGACCTGGGCGATCTCGTCGTTCGACGTGACCTTCTTGGCGTTCTTCTTGAGATCCGCCACGATGGCTTCGACCGCGAGGTCGATGCCGCGCTTGAGGTCCATCGGGTTCATGCCGGCGGCAACCGACTTGGCGCCTTCACGGACGATGGCCTGGGCCAGCACGGTGGCGGTGGTGGTGCCGTCGCCGGCGAGGTCATTGGACTTCGAGGCCACTTCGCGCACCATCTGGGCGCCCATGTTCTCGAACTTGTCCTCGAGCTCGATTTCCTTGGCGACGGTGACGCCGTCCTTGGTGATGCGGGGAG
Organism: Ancylobacter tetraedralis; assembly: GCF_014195655.1. Taxonomy (GTDB): domain Bacteria; phylum Pseudomonadota; class Alphaproteobacteria; order Rhizobiales; family Xanthobacteraceae; genus Ancylobacter; species Ancylobacter tetraedralis. Next base: position 368,296 of record NZ_JACICD010000003.1, on the reverse strand, counting down.
CGCCGAAGCTCTTCTCGATCACGACATTGCGGCCCTTGGGGCCCAGCGTGACCTTGACGGCATTGGCGAGAATGTCGACGCCGCGCAGCATCTTGTCGCGGGCTTCAACGGAAAATTTTACTTCTTTGGCAGACATGAATTCGAACTCCGGTAAGTCGTTGCGGCTTACGTCAGGCGAGGGGCTTGCGTCGGCCGAGGGGCTTGCGTCAGGCGAGGGCCTGCGTCAGGCGGCCTTCTTGGCCGAGGCGGTCTCGTCGAGCACACCGAGGATGTCGGACTCCTTCATGATGAGGTAGTCGACCCCGTCGAGCTTGACCTCGGTGCCGGACCACTTGCCGAACAGCACGCGGTCGCCCGCCTTGACGTCCAGGGGAACCAGCTTGCCGGCTTCGTCGCGCGCGCCGGGACCGGCAGCGACGACTTCACCCTGGGACGGCTTTTCCTTGGCGGTGTCGGGAATGATGATGCCGCCCGCGGTCTTTTCTTCCGCTTCGATACGCTTGACCACGACCCGGTCATGCAGGGGACGGAACTTCATCGTTTCTCTCTCCAGAAAGCGTGATTGATCAATTGATCCCGGCGACGCACGCGCTGGTGGGGCGCTTCGCTGCGTCGCCCAGGGGACATCTAGGCGTCGCCCGGATAGGGCGCAAGGGCCGGAGGGGAAAAAAGTAGCAGTCGCGGACAGTGAGTGCCAACGCCACGGAGGGAATCCTGTCAGCACTCGGTCATATATGCTGCTAGTGCATTGATATTGAACATGAAAACCAAATTTTTGCCTTGCCGCGGGAGCGACTCGCCGGCACACTCCGATTATCGCGAAAGGAGGTTCCGCATGACATCTCGTGCAGCTCCGTCGGCGGGCGTCGTCCCGCAGAAGGCGTCCGCCGACTTCGTCCGGCAACTCGCCGGCTATGGTCTCACCACCGCCCAGATCTTCTACCGCATGCCCGACCATCCCGGGCTGCTGCAGACCTATCTCTGGCAGCACTACGACCTGTGCCCGCATTTTCCCGAGCTGAACCGCTTCCTCGACTTCTGGAAGCGCGAACTGGAGGGCCCGCTGCACTCGGTGACGGTGGCGCATGCGCGGTTGATCCGGCCAGCGGAACTGCGCAGCATCGACGGCATGTTCCAGCTCAACTGAGCGGCGCGCCCGGCGACAGGGGGCCGTGGCTTTTTCAGCTTGGCCCTCTCCTTGCCGCTTTCACCGTGCTATGAGGTCGGCGAAGTGGGGGCCGTCGTGGCGTCCCGACGTCATGAGGCCTCTGGAACGCTGCTCGTGGATCATCGTTCGCCGCGCACTTCTGAATTGCTGTCCGCGATCGTCACCGCCCATTCGGCGGAGCGCATCAGCGTGGGCGAAGTCGTGCATGCGCTTCGCAACCGCGCCTTCGGCCTGTCCATCCTGCTGCTCGGCCTGCCGAACTGCCTGCCGATGCCGCCGGGCATCCCGGTCATCTGCGGGGTGCTGCTGTGCCTGGTGGGCGGGCAGATGATGCTCGGGCGCGATGAATTGTGGCTGCCGCGCTGGCTGGCCGCGCGCACCTTCTCGCGCAGCCTCTTGGAGAAGATCGTCGGCGGCGCGCTGAAGTGGATTCGCAAGTTCGAGAGCTATTCCCGGCCGCGCCTGCAGTATTTCTCCGGCACCTCCGCGCGCTTCGTGCTCGGCGGCATGGTGCTGCTGCTCGGCCTGCTGCTGCTGCTGCCGATTCCGATCTTCGGCAACCTGCCGCCCGGCATTGCCGTCTGCATCCTCGGGCTCGGGCTGGTGGAGCGCGACGGCGCGTTCATCGCCGCCGGCATCGTCGCCACCCTCATCAGCCTCGGCGTGATGGGCTTCCTGAGCTGGATGCTCTACCAGGGCGCGGTCGCCTATATCTGAGCCGCGCCGCCGCGGCGTGGCGGGGGCTCAGCCCCGGCCGACGAAGGGCGCGTTGGTCGCCATGATCGTCATGGTCAGCACATTCGCGTCGAGCGGCAGCCCCGCCATATAGGCCACCGCGCGGCCGGCATGGGCGGGGTCGAAGGTCGGCTCGACCATGATCTGGCCATTGGGCTGGATGATCCCGCTCTTCATCTTCGCCGCCATGTCGGTATCGGCATTGCCGATATCGATCTGCCCGCAGGCGATATTGTGCGCCCGGCCCTCGAGCGCCACCTGCTTGGTCAGGCCGCTGATGGCGTGCTTGGTCGCCGTATAGGGCGCGGTGAACGGGCGCGGGGCATGCGCGGAGATCGAGCCATTGTTGATGATGCGCCCGCCCTTGGGATCCTGCGCCTTCATCAGCCGGATGGCGGCCTGCGTGCACAGAAAGACGCCGGTGAGGTTCACGTTCACCACGTGATGCCAGTCGCTGAGCGGAATGTCCTCGATCGGCGCCCCGGGGGACCAGCCGCCGGCATTGTTGAACAGCAGGTCGAGCCGGCCGAACTGCGCGGCCACCGTCTCGAACAGCGTGGCGACGGACGGAGGATCGGCGACGTCGGCGGTCACGACATGGCCCTTGTCGCCGAGTTCGGCGGCGACCGCGTCGAGCGGCTCGCGGCGGCGGCCGGTGAGCACAAGGGTAAAGCCGGCCTCGCCCAGCGCGAGGGCGGCGGCCTTGCCGATGCCGGTGCCGGCGCCGGTGACGAGGGCGATGCGGTTGCTGGCGTTCATGGTCTTCCTCCGGAGGGCGGTGAAGATGAACCAGCCGGGCCGGCCGGGCAAGGCATCGCCCGGCCGAGATCCGGGTGAGAGCTTCTTAACTCGCCAAGGAACCACCAAGTCGTTCTGGCGTTATCAAGGCGAAGGTGAGGCTACAGACACAGGAGGAAGCACCCATGCCGGCTATTGTTATGTGGCTTATCGGTATTCCGATTCCGATCATCATCGTGCTCTATCTGCTGACCTGACGATCGACGATGTCGGTCCGAAGCCGAAGCCCGAAAGAGGCCATGAACCGGCCGCGCGCCACGCGCGGACGGTTCATTTGCTTGTGGGCTTAGCGCGAAGGGCCATAGGGCGGGCGCGGGATCGAGTTGTGGGCTGCACGCAGCGCTGCCGACCAGCGCTCGCGCAGGTCGTGGAAATACGGTTCGCCCGGCTCCACGCGGTAGTTCAGCTCGGCTTCCGAGGCATCGCGTCGCGCGATCAGCACATCCAGCGGCATGCCGACGCCGAGATTCGAGCGCATGGTCGAATCCATCGAGATCAGTCCCGATTTCAGCGCGTCATACAGATCGGTATTGTAGGTGATCGAGCGATCCAGCACCGGCTTGCCGTATTTGTGCTCGCCGATCTGCAGGAAGGGCGTGTCCGAGGTGCACTCGATGAAATTGCCGGCGGCATAGATCATGAACAGCCGCAGCCGTCCGCCGTTCACCTGCCCGCCGAACAGGAAGGAGACGTCGAACCGCACGTCGGCTTCCTTCAGCCCCTCGCCATAGAGGTGATAGACGTGGCGCACGGCGCGCCCGACCAGCTGGGTCGCGCGGAACATGCTGGTGCAGCCGGTCAGCGTGTCCTTCTCGCCGGTCTCGGGATTGTCGAGCCCCTCCTGAAGCGTGGAGATGACAGCCTGCGAGATCGACAGGTTACCCGCCGTCGCCAGCCCCATCACATGACGGCCGGGCTCTTCGAAGACGTGGAGCTTGCGGAAGGTCGAGATATTGTCGAGGCCGGCATTGGTACGCGTGTCCGCGACCATGACCAGACCGTCACGCACCAGAATTCCGCAACAATAGGTCATGAAAGGCACTTCCCCCTGGTCCGCGCTCCGTCTGGAACACGTCTGCACCCGTTGCGCCCTTATAGCGGTGCGCTTTTGCGACCGGCAACCATTCAGCCCTGAATTTGTCGGCTGGATTGGTCGACGTTCAGGGCGACGGCGAGGCTTTCCTCGCCCCCGCCATAGCGATTGCCGCGAACCGGTGCGGCGCCGAGATAGTCGAGCCCGACGGCGAGGCGGATATAGGCTTCGGTCGGACACTGGCGGTTTGTCGGATCGAAGCCGACCCATCCCAGCCCCTCGATATGCGCCTCGGCCCAGCCATGGCCGGCCTGCTGGCCGCTGGTCGGCACCGAGGTGCCGGCATCGCCGACGAGATAACCGCTGACATAGCGGGCGGGAATGCCGAGATGGCGCGCCGCGGCGATGAAGATATGCGCGTAGTCCTGACACACGCCGCGCTTCAGCGCGAAGGCCTCGGCGGCCGAGGTGCCGGCATTGGTCGGGTCGGTGTCAAAGGTCATGGTCGCGGCGATGGCGTCCATCAGGAGATGCAGCCGGGCAATGCGGTCGCCTTCGCCAACGGTTTTATCCAGCGCGAAGCTGCGCAGCGCCTCGTCACAGCCGGTGAGATCGGTCTGGCGCATGAATAGCGAGGGCGGGAAGCGCTCCTTGGTGCCGCGCACCACGCCGTCGGTCTCCTGCGTCTCCACCTCGCCGTCCACCTGCACGCGCAGCTGCGACAGCGGCCCTTCCAGCGCGAAGGTGTGGGTGAGGTTGCCGAACGCATCCTCGTGGGTGCGCAGGCGGCAGCTCTCCGACACCTCGATACGCCAGGCAACGACATACTGACCGTCATGGTTGCGCGGCGTCAGGCGCAGGGTCTGGATCGCACCATTGGCCGGCGGCTCGTAGGTGTAGGTCGTGGCGTGGTTCACATGAATGCGCATGACGCGAAGGCCAGGTCTGGTTTGGGCAGGAACTGGGTTGGGCCGTATCGGGGTCGGGTCGGTTCGGGACTGCCGTTCAGAGCAGGTATTGTTCGGTAACGAAGGAGCCGAGGCGATTGTTCTCGACGACGAAGCCGTCAATGAATTCATGCAGGCCGGTCTGGAAGATATCATCCATGCGGCTGTTGCCGAGCCGCGTCAGCGTGTTACGGGCAAGGCGCTGCGAGGAGCCCTGACGGCCGTAGTAGGCGGCGATATCGTCGAGATAGCGGGTGATGTTCTGGTAGCAGCTGGTCAGCGAACGCGGCATCTGCGCGTTGAGGATCAGGAGGTCCGCGACCAGCCACGGCTTCACGCTCTCGCGATAGACCCAGTGGAACGAGGTCAGCGCCGAGACGGAGCGCAGGATCGAGGCCCACTGGAAATAGTCGAGCGGTCCGCCGATGTGCTCGGAGTCCGGCAGCAGCACATGGTATTTCACGTCCAGGATGCGCGCCGTGTTGTCGGCCCGCTCCACATACATGCCCACGCGCGAGAACCAGAAGGCATCGTTGCGCAGCATGGTGCGGTAGGCGGCACCGTCGAAGCGCAGCGAGGTTTCCTTCACGAAGGAGAGGAAGCGCGCCAGCTCCTCGCGCGTCATGTTCTTGGTGGAATAGCGCTTCAGTTCCAGCCAGGCGGAGTTGATGGTCTCCCACATCTCGATGGTCAGCGCCGTGCGCACCGAGCGCGCATTGGTGCGGGCGATCTCGAAGCAGTTGCGGATCGAGGAGGGGTTCTCCGGCGCGAAGGCGAGGAAGTTGATGACGTTCTGCTCGGTCGCCTCCTCGCCGTGCACCTGCTTGAACAGGTCGGCGCAGCCCGCCGTGAGCAGCGCCGAGCGCCACTCGTTGGTGGAGCCACCATAGGCGGCTGGAAGCTGCGCGAGGCGCTGGGTGACGTCGAGGATACGCGCGAGGCAATCCGCGCGCTCCATGTAGCGGGCCAGCCAGTAGAGATTGTCTGCAGTGCGTGAAAGCATGGGGACCGCGTTCGTTCTATTTGGCGTTACGCCAGGCGAGCGTGGCCACGCCCGCCCCGATCAGAAGGGTGCCGCCGACCCGGTTGATGGCGGCGACGATGTGCGAATTGCCGATCGCCCCGCGCAGCCGGCCGGCAATGAGCGCGTAGCCGAAGGCGTTGGTGGCGGCGAGGACCAGGAAGGTGGTCTCGAAGATGACCAACTGCGTCAGGAAGTCCCGGCCGGGATCGAGGAATTGCGGCAGGAAGGCCACGAAGAAGGTGATGCTCTTGGGATTAAGCGCCGTGACGATCCACGCATGCAGCAGCATGCCGAGCGACGAGCCGCCGGTGCGCGCCTCGCTGACGAGCGGGGTGCCACCGGCACGCCACAGCTTGATGCCGAGCCAGATGAGATAGGCCGCGCCGATCCATTTCAGCCCGGTGAACAGCAGGGCGGAGGTGGCGAGCAGCGCGCCGAGGCCGAGCATGGAGAGCGTCATGGCGGTGAAGTCGCCCAGCGCCACGCCGGCTGCGACCGGCAGCGCCACGCGGCGTCCCTGACCGAGCGCATAGGAGACGACCAGCAGGATGGTCGGCCCGGGAATGACCAGCAGCACCGCCGACGCGGCGACGAAGGCCAGCCATGTTTCAATCGGCATTGTTTCGCTCCCCGTTCCTGTTCACGCCCGTCGTCGTTCCGATAGCGATCAGCTCTCCTCCAGCACCCATGTGTCCTTGGTTCCGCCACCCTGGCTGGAATTGACAACCAGCGAGCCGGCCTCCAGCGCCACGCGGGTCAGCCCGCCCGGCACGATGCGCACGCGGTCGGAGCCGGTGAGCACGAAGGGGCGCAGGTCCACATGGCGCGGCGCGATGCCTTCATCGACGAAGGTCGGGCAGGTGGACAGCGCCAGTGTCGGCTGGGCGATGAAATTCGTCGGATCCTGCTTGAGCTTGGCGCGGAACAGCTCGATCTGCGCCTTGTCCGCGCGCGGGCCGATCAGCATGCCGTAGCCGCCCGAGCCGTGCACCTCCTTCACCACGAGTTCGTTCAGGTGGTCGAGCACGTATTTCAGGTGGTCCGCCTCGCGGCAGCGCCAGGTCGGCACGTTCTTCAGAAGCGGCTCCTCGCCGAGATAGAAGCGGATGATGTCGGGCATGTAGCTGTAGACCGCCTTGTCGTCGGCAACCCCGGTGCCGACCGCGTTGGTCAGCGTGACGTTGCCGGCATTATAGGCGCTCATCAGCCCGGGCACGCCCAGCGCGCTGTCCGGCCGGAAGGCGAGGGGGTCGAGGAAATCGTCGTCGAGACGGCGATAGATCACGTCGACGCGCTTGGGCCCCTCGGTGGTGCGCATGTAGACGACGTCATTGCGGATGAACAGGTCGCGCCCTTCTACCAGCTCGACGCCGAGCTTGTCGGCGAGGAAGGAGTGCTCGTAATAGGCCGAATTGAAGATGCCGGGCGTGAGCACGACCACGACCGGATCATTGTTCGCGGTCACCGGGGCGAGCGATTTCAGCGTGGCCAGCAGTTCGTCCGTGTAGTTCTCGACCGGCGCGACGCGGTTCTCGGCGAACAACTCGGGAAACAGCCGCATCATGATCTCGCGGTTCTCCAGCATGTAGGAGACGCCGGAGGGCGTGCGGGCATTGTCCTCGAGCACGTAGAACGTCTCGGAATCCACCCGCACCACGTCGATGCCGGCAATATGGACATAAAGGTCGTGCGGCACCTTCTGGCCGTTCATCTCCGGGCGGAACACCGGGTTCTGGTAGACCAGATCCTCCGGCACGATGCCCGCCTTCAGGATGTCGCGCTTGGAATAGACGTCCTTGATGTAGAGGTTCAGCGCCTTGGTGCGCTGCTCCAGCCCCTTGGACAGCCGCCCCCATTCGCCACCGGTGAGGATGCGCGGGATGATGTCGAAGGGAATCAGGCGCTCCTGGGCATCGCTGTCGCCATAGACGGCGAAGGTGATGCCGATGCGCCGGAATATGAATTCGGCCTCCTTGCGGCGGAAGTCGAGCACCTCGGGTGGAACGCCGTTCAACCACTTGGCGAGGGCGGTGTAAGCGGCACGGATGGAACCGTCCGCGTTTGTCATCTCGTCGAAGGCGACGCTCATCGGTGCAAATCTACTCCCCAACTCTCCCAAGTTAGCTACAAACGCCGGGCGAGCGGAAGAGGTGGAAGAATCCAGAGCGGGATAATCAGCGGAATATTCGCAGATTGCCCATTTCTGAGGCTTCCTGCCCTTGCTTGCGGCGGGCGCTGCGGTCATTTGCGGCGAAACAGGGCAACGCGCCGCGAGGCGCCGAAGGCAGGAGAAGATTCGCATGGTCGGGACGGCTGAGCCGGTGACCGCAGGCATCCTCGTCATCGGTGACGAGATCCTCTCGGGGCGGACCAAAGACAAGAACATCGGCTACATCGCCGAATATCTCACCGGCCTCGGCATCGAGCTGCGCGAAGTGCGGGTCGTGTCGGACGTGGAGGAGGAGATCGTCGCGGCGCTCAACGCGCTGCGCGCCCGCTTCACCTACGTGTTCACCACCGGCGGCATCGGCCCGACCCATGACGACATCACCGCCGATGCGGTGGCCAAGGCGTTCGGCGTCGGCATCGATGTCGATCCGCGCGCCCGTGCCATGCTGCTGGAATACATCAAGCCGGAGGACCTGAACGAGGCGCGCCTGCGCATGGCGCGCATTCCCGCCGGCGCCGAGCTGGTCGCCAACCCGGTGTCGAAGGCGCCGGGTTTCTGGATCGGCAACGTCATCGTGATGGCCGGCGTGCCGACCATCATGCAGGCCATGCTGGACGAGGTGGCGCCCAAGCTGCGCACCGGCGTCAAGGTTCTCTCGGAGACGGTGCGGGCGGATGCGCGCGAGGGCGACATTGGCGGGCCGCTGCGGCTTATCGCGCAGGCACATCCCGACGTGACGATCGGCTCCTATCCCTTCATGGGCGAGGATGGCCGCCCCAATTCCAATCTCGTGGTGCGCTCGCGCGATGCCGGCAAGCTGGCAGAGGCGGTGGCGGCGGTGCGCGCCATGGTCGAGACCGTGCGCCGACCCTGAGGATCTCCCGATATCGTCCGATGGGGCGCGCACGAATGCGCTCGCTTCGCCGTCGCGGCACGGGCCCTTGCGCCGCGGGTGGGCCCGCCTCGCCGCCTCGCCCGCGCGAGAGCGAGGCGGCGAGGCGGGCTTTTCAACATGGACGAGCTGGGTATTTCGCTCGCGGCCTCTGGAGAAGCGCGAAGGCTGCGGCTATTGATCTGGCACGTGCCGTTCGCCTGTCGAGGTTTCCTTCATGTCCGACGACCGCCAAGCCAAGGCTTTCCCCGTCTCGTGGGACCAGTTCCACCGGGATGCGCGGGCGCTTGCCTGGCGGCTGGCGGCGGCGGGGCCGTTCGTGGGCATTGTCTGCATCACCCGCGGCGGGCTGGTGCCGGCCGCCATCGTGGCGCGCGAACTCGGCCTGCGCCTCATCGAAACGGTATGCATCGCCAGCTATCACGACTACAAGACCCAGGGTGACATGGAGGTCCTGAAGCCGATCGCCGAGCGGGTGACGGGTGCGGCCGGGCCGAACGGGCAGGGGCTTCTGGTCATCGACGACCTTGTCGACACGGGTTCGACCGCGCGCATGGTGCGCGAGATGCTGCCCAAGGCGCATTTCGCCACCGTCTATGCCAAGCCGCTCGGCCGGGTGCTCATCGACACGTTTGTCACCGAGGTGAGCCAGGATACGTGGATCTATTTCCCGTGGGACATGGGGCTGAGCTTCCAGCCCCCGATACGCGACGGCGTCGCCTGACGCCGCCCGATAACGCCTTGCAAGGAAACGCCATCATGGCAGAGTGGGACGACCTTCCCGACGACGAGAACGAGGATGGCTACGAGGAGGCGTATGAGACGCATCGCTCGGGCCTGTACGACATGATCGTCGCCTATGCCGACGAGCACGAGCTGGGCGACGGCTTCCTCGCCGACATCGTCGCCGATCTCGGCCTGTCGCTGCGCATGGTGGCCTATGCCGCCGAGACGGAGAAGCCGTCCATTGGCGGCCTGAGGCTCGACCTCGACCGCTTCGTGCGCGAGCTCGGCGACAGCGTGCGCGAAGCCAAGAAGCAGGCGCCCGACTTCATCGCCGAGGCGAAGGCCGCGCGCGAGGAAGAAGGAGCCGAGGGCGACGAGGGCGACGACGAGGCGGACACCGAAGCGGTGGACGATACCCGCCAGTAAACCGGTTGCATCGCGGGGGTCACTCGCCTTCACCGGGCGGTTGCGCTATGGCAGAAACGGCTCTTCCCCAGAGGAAATCACCGATGACCCCCGCGATCATTTCCGCCATCCTGCGCGCGCCCGCCACCGCCTTCGTGGCGCGCCTGCTGCTGGTTTTCATGTTTCTCGGCAGTGCCATCAGCAAGCTGGTCGACTTTCCCGGCGCGCAGACGGAGATGGCCTTTTTCGGGCTCAACCCGCCCTGGCTCTTCGCCGCGCTCACCATCTTTACCCAGATCGTCGGCGGGTTACTGATCCTGCTCAACCGGGCGACCTGGCTCGGCGCCGGGGCACTGGCGATCTTCACCCTCCTGACCATTCCGATCGCCCATCATTTCTGGAACATGGAGGGCCCGATGGCGCAGTTGGAATTCTATGTCGCCGTCGAGCATTTCTCGGTCGTCGGCGGCATGCTGCTGGTCGCCATCCTGGCGGAGCGCACGCGCGCCGCCTGACGGGCCCGAACAAACGGATGCCGCAATGAACAGCGCCGTGCGCACGATCGATCCCACCAGCGATGCGGCCATCGCCGCCAGCGTCGCGCCGCGCCCGATCGAGGAGATCGGCGCCCGGCTCGGCGTGCCCGCCGAAGCCCTGTTCCGCTATGGGCATGACAAGGCCAAGATCGCGCTCCCCTTCGCCCGGACAGCGGAGGCGAAGGCGGATGGCAGGCTGGTGCTCGTCACCGCTATCAACCCGACCCCGGCGGGCGAGGGCAAGACCACCACCACGATCGGCCTCGGCGATGCGCTGGCGCATGCCGGCAAGCGCGTCGCCATCGCGCTGCGCGAGCCGAGCCTCGGCCCGGTCTTCGGCTCCAAGGGTGGCGCCACCGGCGGGGGGCACGCGCAGATCATTCCCATGCAGGACATCAACCTGCATTTCACCGGTGATTTCCACGCCATCAGCGCGGCGCACAATCTGCTCGCGGCGGCGATCGACAATCACGTCTACTGGGGCAACGAACTCGGCATCGACACGCGGCGCATCAACTGGCGGCGCGTGGTCGACCTCAACGACCGGGCGCTGCGCAGCGTCGTGGTCGGGCTCGGGGGCCCAGGCAACGGCTTCCCGCGCGAGGACGGCTTCGACATCACCGTCGCCTCCGAGGTGATGGCGATCTTCTGCCTCGCCCGCTCGCTGGACGACCTGGAGGAGCGGCTGGGTCGCATGGTGGTGGCGCAGACCCGCACCCGCCAGCCGGTGACCGCCGCGCAGCTGAAGGTGACGGGGGCGATGACCGCCCTGCTGCGCGACGCCTTCCAGCCCAATCTCGTGCAGACGCTGGAGGGAACCCCGGCGCTGGTGCATGGCGGTCCCTTCGCCAACATCGCCCATGGCTGCAATTCGGTGATGGCCACGCGCACCGCGCTCGGCCTCGCCGATTACGTGGTGACCGAGGCCGGCTTCGGCGCCGATCTCGGGGCGGAGAAGTTCCTCGACATCAAGTGCCGGCAGGCGGGGCTGGCGCCTTCCGTGGTCGTCATCGTGGCCACGGTGCGCGCGCTGAAGATGCATGGCGGCGTGGCGCAGAAGGACCTCGGGCCGGAAAACGTCGCGGCGGTGACGCTGGGCGCGGCCAATCTGGTGCGACACATCGAGAATATCGGCCAGTTCGGCGTGCCGGCGGTGGTGGCGATCAACCGCTTCACCAGCGACACATCGGCGGAGGTCGCCGCCATCGAGGCTGCTTGCGCCGGCGTTGGCGCGCGGGTTCACCTGTGCACCCACTGGGCGGATGGCTCGGCGGGTGCGCTGTCGCTGGCGCAGGACGTGGTCCAGCTCGCCGACGCTCCGTCCGCGTTCCGCCCGCTCTATGCGAGCAACCTGCCGCTGGTCGAGAAGATCGACACCGTGGCGAAGAAGATCTACCGCGCCGGCTCGGTGGCGATCGAGCCCGGCGCGCTGAAGAAGCTGGGCGAGTTCGAGGCGCTGGGCTTCGGTGATCTGCCGGTGTGCATGGCCAAGACGCAGTACAGCTTCTCCGCCGATCCCAGTCGCCGCGGCGCGCCGGAAGGCTTCGTCCTGCCGGTGCGCGACGTGCGGCTCTCCGCCGGCGCGGGCTTCGTCGTGGTGCTGTGCGGCGAGGTGATGACCATGCCGGGCCTGCCCTCGCGCCCGGCGGCGGAGAACATCTTCGTCGACGAGACCGGCTTCATCGGCGGGGTGTTCTAGAACCGTATCGGTCGATCCGCCTCCAGACTATGGATAGACCACGCGCCGGGTATCGGTGGACGACAAGGAGACGACCCGCGCAAGACTGGCGCGGGCCGGGCGGACGTGGCGAAACTGGTAGACGCACGAGACTTAAAATCTTGCGCCTTCATAGGCTTACGGGTTCGAGTCCCGTCGTCCGCACCACTGTCTTCTCATCAGACTTCTGCTGCTGACTCCCCCCTTGGACCCGGGCGCATCGCGGGCGCCCGGGTTCGTCACCGGTCCTCACACCGGGTAGATTCGCCGGGCGTTCTCGGAGGCGATGGCGCGGGCGATGGATTCGGCTTTCTTCACCGTGATTTCGCCGCGCGTGATCCAGTCATGCAGCACGCTGGCGAGGGCGTTGCGGAAGACCCGCGCGCCGAGGAAGTGCAGCTCGGCGAGGCCGAAGGCGTCGGAGGAATAGAGCTGCTTGTAGAACGGCGTCAGCTCCATGATCTCCGCCAGCACGCGCGGGGCGGAGGGGCCGGTGAAATTCTGGATCACGCCGATATCGACATAGACGTTGGCAAACACTTCGGCGAGGAACGCCGCCTCGCGCAGGAAGGGGTAGCAGTGCAGCAAGGTGATCGGCACGTCCCACTTTTCCATCTGGGCGATGAAGGGGGTGAAGACGGTCGGGTCGCATTTCGGCATGAGGATATCGGCATCGCCGAAGCCGACATGCAGCTGCAGCGGATAGCGGTGGGTGCGGCACAGCTCGCCGGCGCGGAACAGCGCGTGGCGGATGAGGACCGGATCCTCCAGCCGCCGGCTGCTGCCATCGGCGAGCGCCTTGAGCCACGCATCGCCGGCGCGGTCTACCTCGGCGACGCCGGGCGGGGTCTGATCGATGTCGAAGGTCGTGCGGTAGGCCACGATGGACTTGAGGCCGACCGCGCCTTTCGCCCGCTCCTCCAGCCGGGCGTCGAAGCCCTTGCGCAGCGCCGCGCCGTCCGCGGGGCCGAGGCGCGCCACCTCTTCCATGATCGCCTCGATGCGCACCACCTCGCGCGCATCGAGGCCGGTCGCGTGGGTCATGCCCTCCGGCGTGAGGATGGCGTCGGAGCGGTGGCCCGTGTCGATGAGCAGGTTGGAAACGCCGGTCGAGCCGACCAGGCGGCGCGTCACTTCGTCTGGCGCCAGCTTGAGGCGGGTCGCGACATAATCCTCCGGCTCGGCGTGCGGCGGCAGGCCGAGCACGGGTGCGCACCAGCGCAGCAGCACGGCGCCGAGCGGTTTGTCGAACTGGGTGCAGCCGGCCACCGGCTTGTGCCCCTCGCTCATCAGCGCCTCGAAGGCCGGGCGGTCGAGCGGCCGGGTGACCACGCCGTGGCAGTGGTGGTCGATGAGGGAAAGGCTGTCGATGTAGCTCTGCACGGCGGAGGTCCTTTCAGTAGGCCGACTTGTAGCGGGCGAACAAAGCCGCCTCGTCGAGTTCGCGGGCGCTCGCGCATTCCCACAGCTTGAGGTCGCGATAGACCCCGTACATCGTCGGCGAGAACCAGCCACGCGCGATCTCGTCCGCCTCCAGCGCGGCCAGCGCGGCTTCCAGCGAGGTCGGCAGCGTCACGATGCCGAGCGCCTCGCGTTCCTCGACGGTGAGATCGGCGGGGTCGCGGTCGATGGCCGGCGGCAGCGGCAGTTCGCGGCGGATGCCGTCGAGCCCGGCCAGTACCAGCGCGCCGAGCGTGAGATAGGGCGAGGCGCAGGCATCGGCAGGACGGTACTCGACATTATAGGCGCGATGCCGCTTGGCCTGATGGGGCGAGGCGGAGGGCGTGACGCGCAGCGCCGCCTCGCGGTTCTGCAGGCCGATGGCGCGGAAGCCGCAGCTCCAGGCATGCGGCGTCAGGCGATAATAGGAGACCGGGGTCGGCGCGCTGATCGCCACGAGCGCGTCGAGATGGGCGAGAATTCCGGCGCAGAACCGCGCCATCACGGGGGAGAGGCCGAGCGTGCCACCGGGATCATGCGTGACGTTGGCGCCGGCGGCATCGACCAGGCTGAAATGGATATGCGCGCCATTGCCCACCGCGCGGCGTGCCGGTTTGGGCGTGAAGCTCACCCGCGCCCCGTGCTCGGCGGCGACCGCGCGGATGATCTCGCGGGCGATCAGCGCGGCATCGGCCGCGGCCACGCCGAGCGAGGGTGCGCAGCTGATCTCATATTGCGAGGCGCCGTATTCCGGCTCCAGGCTCTCGGGCACCACGCCGGCGGCGCGCAGCGCGGCGCCGCAATCCTGCAGGAACAGGTTGGCGCGCCGGGCGGCGGCGAAGGTGAAGCCGCGCTCCACCGGGGTCTCGGCCTCCAGAGTGAATTCGTGCTCGAAGCTGGCCGCCAGCGTCAAGCCGGTCTCGGCCTTGAGCGCGTCGAGCGCGCGGGCATAGAAGGTGCGGGTGCAGCAGTCCCAGTCCTCCGTCACCGAGCGCTTGGAATAGCAGATCGCCGCGTTCCAGCTCTCGCCCGTCACTTCACCCTCGAAGCTGAAGGCGGCGGCGGGGTCGGGGATCTGGCGCACCTCGTCCATCGGTCCCCACGGGTTGTCGACGATGGAGTCGAAGGCGGTCAGCGCCTGCCCGGCGCAGGCCCAGCCGAGGCCGGTTTCCTCCTTGCCGGCGAGGTCCGCGGTCGGCACGCCGCGCGTGCGCGTGACGCCCACGAGGTCGCTCCACAGGAGGTAGGTGATCGGCTCCCTTGCCATCGCGGCAATCCTTGGTCGGTGAGTGAAAGGGTGGGGCAAGGCCGGCGAAGCCGGCCCGTATCGGTTTGGCGGGCGGCGCTCAGCTCCGCGCGGTGTCGACGGCGGGAATTAGGCCATTGGGCCGCACCAGAAGCACGACGATGATGCCCGAGAGCACCAGCGCATCGCGATAGGGCGCCAGGGAGGGCGGCAGCAGCGCCTGCAGCGCCACCTCCATGACGCCAAGCAGCATGCCGCCCGCCACCGCGCCGGAGAGGCTGCCGAGCCCGCCGATGACGGTGGCGATGAACGCCTTGAGCACCGGCACGAAGCCCATCATCGGATCGACCGAGGCGCGCTGCGCGATCCACAGCAGCGAGGCGATGCCGGCGAGTACGCCCGAGAGCAGGAAGGCGACGGCGATCACCCGGTTGGCGGAAATGCCGACGAGCCGCAGCGTGTTGAAATCCTGCGCCGCCGCGCGCATCGCCGCGCCCATCACGGTGCGCCGCAGGAAGAGTTCGAGCCCCAGGAGCGCGAGCGCCGAGACGGCGATGGACATCAGCGGACCGACGCCGATGGTGAAGGAGCCGATGGGCACCACGCCGGCCATCCAGTCCGGCATGGCGATCGGCTTGCCGCGCGCCGAGATGGCGTTCTGGAATACGACCTTCAGCAGGTTCGACACGGCGAACGAGGTGAGCAGCAGGCTGGTCACGCTGGCTCCCCGCATGGGGCGGAATGCCACCCGCTCCATCGCCACCGCCGCCAGCGCGCCGGCCGCCACGGCGGTGACGGCGGCCGGCAGCAGCGGCATGCCCATCATGAGCGCCGCGAGCAGGGCATAGCCGGAGAGGGTCATCAGCTCGCCATGGGCGAAGTTGATCAGCCCGGTGATGGAGAACACGATGGCGAGGCCGAGCGCCAGCAGGGCATAGATGCCCCCGAGGCTGATGGCGTTGATGACTTGCTGCAGCAGCATGGCTCACTGTCCCAGATAGGCGTGGCGCACGAGTTCTGAGGCGGCCACGTCCGGCGCCGGGCCGGAGAGCACCACCCGGCCGGTGGCGAGCACCACGGCGCTGTCGGCGAGATCGAGCGCGAGCGCCACGTTCTGTTCGACCAGCAGCATGGTGAGCCCCGAGGCTTTCAGCGCGGCGAGCAGGTCGAACACGTCGTCCACCACCTTGGGCGCGAGGCCGAGCGAGGGCTCGTCGATCATCAGCAGTTTCGGCCGGGCCATCAGCGCGCGGGCGATGGCCAGCATCTGTTGCTGGCCGCCCGAGAGCGTGCCGGCGCGCGAGCGGTAGAACTGTCGCAGCACCGGGAACAGGCCGAGCATTTCCTCGGCGCGGACCGCGCGCGCGGCCCGGTCGAGATGCATCGCGCCGCCCAGCGTCAGGTTCTCGGCGACGGTGAGGGCCGCGAAGACGCGCCGGCCTTCCGGCACCAGCGCGATGCCCAGCCGCGAGCGCTGCTCCGGCGGCAGGCGGGTGATGTCCCGCCCGCCGAACCGCACGCTGCCGCGGGCCGGCGTCACCACCCCGCTGATGGCGGCGAGCGTCGAGCTCTTGCCGGCGCCATTGGCGCCGATGAGCGCGAGCACGCCGCCCTCGGGCAGCGCGAGGTCGAGATGCTCGACCGCGACCGCCTCGCCATACCGGACCTGGAGCGCGCCGACGTCGAGCATGTCAGTGCGCCGGAGCCGGCACGTCGGCGGCCGCCGGGGTCTGCGTGGCGATGAAGACCGGCTTGCCGTCCTTGTATTCGATCAGCGACACTGCCCGCACCGGCATGCCGTTGGTCCCGGCATAGGTGATGGTGCCGGTGACGATCGGCAGCTTGTCGAGCCCGGCAATGGCATCGCGCAGCTTGACCGGGTCGGTCGAGCCGGCAGCCTTCACGGCGGCGTCGAGGATGAGGCCGATCTCGTAGCCATTGGCTTCATAGGCCGATTCCGCGGCATGGCCGGTGGTGGTCTCGAAGCGCTTGTTGAAGGCCTCCAGCGCCCCACCCGGGGTGGGGTAGCCGGCGGCGGAGTAGACCGTGCCGTCGACCAGCTTGCCGAGCCCCTGCACCGTGCCCGTGCCGATGGCGTCGGCGCCATAGACCGTGGTGGTCACGCCCGCCGCGCGCAGCTGCTGGATGAAGGCGGGAAAATCCGGCTCATAGGCGGCGGTCATGATCAGGTCGGGCTGCTCGGGCAGCGCCTTGATCGCCGTGACGATGGCGGAAAAGTCCGGCTGGCCCATGGTGAAGGAGCCGGTGCCGAGAATGGTGCCCCCCTTCTTCTTGAACACTTCGGCGAAATATTCCGGCAGCTGGGCAGTGTAGCTCGAATCCGGCGAGACCAGCAGATAGGCCTTGCGGAAGCCCTTGGCATAGGCGTGGTCGGCGATGACGGTGGCCTGAAGATTGTCGCCGGGATAGGTGCCGAACAGGTTGTCGCCCACCGCGGTGGCCAGCACCGGCGCGGTGCCGCAGAAGGTTAGCGTCGGGATGCGCTTGGCCACGGTGATCTGCCCGGCCGCGATGGTGGCGTCGGCATCGCAGGGGGTGAGGATGATCGAGGCGCCCGCATCGACCAGTTCCTGCACGGCGGTGATGGTCGCGGCGGTGTCGGTGCGGGTGTCCTTGATGGCGAGCTTGGCGGTGTATTTTCCGCCCAGCCCGCCCTTGGCGTTCAGCTCGTCGATCGCCATGCGGAAGCCGGCGAGCGAGGGCTGGTCATAGGGCGCGAGGCCGCCGGTTTGGGCGGTGGCGACGCCGATGAGGATGTCTTCGGCATAGCTCGGCACGGCGAGCCCGCAGGTGACGGCGGCACTGAGAACGAGGCGTCCGATGGTGGGATGCGAGAGCAGCATGAACGGTTCTCCGGAAGGTGATTATTGTGTTTGTTCGCTCAGCCGCGCGAGGGCGCGGGCACTGGAGCGGCTGCCGAGATAGGCCTCGACGACCCTGGGATCGGCGCGGACCGCCGCCGGCGGGCCTTCGGTGATCAGCCGGCCATGGTCGAGCACGGCGACACGGTCGCACAGGCGCATGACGAGGCCGAGATCGTGCTCGATCAGCAC
Organism: Ancylobacter tetraedralis; assembly: GCF_014195655.1. Taxonomy (GTDB): domain Bacteria; phylum Pseudomonadota; class Alphaproteobacteria; order Rhizobiales; family Xanthobacteraceae; genus Ancylobacter; species Ancylobacter tetraedralis. The sequence continues at coordinate 350,385 of NZ_JACICD010000003.1, read as the reverse complement.
GATGCCGAGGCCGCGCTCGCGCTTCACCTGCGCCAGGATGACCATCAGCGCGTCGGTCTCCACCGGGTTCATGCCGGCGGCCGGCTCGTCCAGCAGCAGGAAGGACGGGCGCGTCACCAGCGCGCGGGCGATCTCCAGCCGCCGCCGCTCGCCATAGGGCAGGGTGCCGGCCAGCCGGTCGGCGCGCTCGGCAAGGCCGAGCCGGGCGAGTTCGCGCCGGGCGGCGCGCTCGGCGGCGAGGGCGTCCGGCTCGATGCGCTCGGCCGCCGTCATCACGTTTTCCAGCACGCTCATGTGCGGGAAGACGCGGATGTTCTGGAAGGTGCGGGCGATGCCGGTGCGCGCCACGCGGAAAGCGGGCAGGCCGGCGAGCGGAGCGCCATCCACATAGACCCCGCCCGAACTTGGTGCGGCTTGTCCCGCGATGAGGTTGATGAGCGTGGTCTTGCCCGCGCCATTGGGGCCGATAATGCCGGTGACCTGGCCGGTGGGCAGGGCGAGGGTGACGTCCGCGACGGCGGCGACGCCGGCATAGCGCTTGCCCACGCCCCGCGTGCTCAGCATCGCGGCGGCGGGACGGCCCTCCGGCTCGGGCGCGGGGGCGGGCGGGCGCAGGCGGACGAGCCGGCGCAGCAGTTCCATCTCATGCCCGCCGCTCAGCCCTTCCGGGCGGCGCCAGATCACCAGCAGCATGGCGAGCGCCAGCACCGCCTCGGTGAAGCCGAACACCGGCGGCACGTCGACGCCGAGGAACGAGCCGCCCTCTTCCAGTCTCCGGGCGACCTCGATCAGCAGCGTCGTCGCGCCGACCCCGACCAGCGCGCCGAGGCTGGAATGAAGCCCGCCCACGATGAGCATCGCCAGTGTCTCGAAAGCGAGGTCGAAATAGAAATCCTGCGGCTTGAAGGCGCCGATATACTGCGCGGTGAGGCCGCCGGCGAGCATCGCGCCGACGACGCTGAGCGTCCAGCTGGCCAGCACGCCGTGGCGCCGGTCGATGCCGATGGCGGCGGCGCCCACCGCGTCGTCGGCGCTGGCGCGGGTCATGCGCCCGGTCCGCGTGTCGCGGAACAGGCGGGCCAGGATGAGCGCGATCGCCGCTGCCGCCGTCGCGGTGGCCAGCCCGACGCCGCGCGGCACGCCATAGAAGGGCTGGCTGCCGCGGGTGATCTCGCGCGCGCCGACCAGCACGGTCACGATGATCACCAGAAGCGCCAGTGTGGCGATGGACGCGCTGGAGGCGGTGAGGCGCATGAGCACGGCGCCGGTGGCGAGGCCCAGCACCACGGCGATCCCCGCGGCCACCAGCAGCGCGGTGCCGAGCGAGAGCTGGTAGCCGGCGAGCAGCGCCGGCAGGTTCTTCAGCGCGGTGGCTTGGATCGCCGCCGGCATGGTGAGCACGCCCACCACATAGGCGCCGATCCCGGCAAAGCCGGCATGGCCGAACGAAACGATGCCGGTATTGCCGGAAAACAGCTGCAGCGACACCACGGAGACGAGCAGCAGGCCGGCATGGGTGGCCACGCGCTGCGCCCCGGCGCTGCCGAAGGCGGCGATCAGACCGGCCACCACGGCGACGGCCAGCGCCATCGCCGCCGCGTCGACCAAGGCCACCTTCATTCCGGACGACAAACCGCGCATTGCGAACTCCCAGCGGGTCCCGGGTGGTAATAGTGAGGGCGTGGTCGGTTATGTCAATATCATTTCGTAATTGACCAAAATCGACGCATATGTGAGAAAAATAACATCAGGAGGAGCCGCGATGCGCGTTCGCGACAAGCTGACCGACGGCCTGCCGGCGCCGACGCCCGCGGAGGCGAAGATCGTGCAGCTGCTGCTCGCCGACTATCCCTTGAGCGGGCTCGGCACCGCCGCGCAGATCGCCAAGCGGGCAGGGGTGAGCGACCCCACGGTGGCGCGTCTCGTCGCCAAGCTCGGCTATGCCAGCTTCGCCGATTTCCAGGCCGAGCTGCTGGCGGAGCTGGAGGCGCGGCTGCATTCGCCGCTGCTGATGATGGAGGCGCGCCGCGTTCCCGCTGGCGACGATCATGTGGCCCGGGCCTATATCCGCTCGGCGACCCGGCGCATGGCCGATTTCTCCGACAAGGTGACGCCCGCCATCTTCGACCAGGTCGAGGAGCTGGTGATGGAGGCGCCGGGCCGCGTCTATCTGCTCGGCGGGCGCTTCAGCCGGCACCTGGCCGGCATGCTGGCGGGCTATCTCGGCCAGTTCCGCGAAGGGGTGGCCGATCTCGGTCTGTGCTCCTCCGAGACCTTCGACCGGCTGGTCGACATGGGCCGGCGCGATGTGCTGATCGTGTTCGACTACCGCCGCTACCAGTCGGACGTGGTGCGGTTCAGCGAGCAGGCGGCCGAGCGCGGCGTGCGGCTGGTGCTGTTCACCGATCCCTGGCTTTCGCCGGTGGCGGCGGGGGCGCTGCATGTGCTGGTGGCGCCGGTGGAGGTGGAATCGCCCTACGACACCTTCCTGCCCCCGCTCGCCCAGGTGGAGGCGCTGTGCACGCTCATCGTCGCGCGACGGCAGGAGCGGATCGAGAAGCGGGTAGTGGAATTCGAGAATGCCCGCGAGGCGAATGGCGTCACCATGAGCGGCGCCACCATGAGCGGCGCGGCGACGAAGGACCGCAATTCATGACGGACGGGCCGGTGAGCGAGGCAATCGTGAACGCATCCGCTATGGGCACTTCACCGGCGAGCGCGTCGCCGCCCGGCCTCGACTGGCCCCCGGCTGTCGAGATCGTCAACGAAGCCGGTGCCTCGCCCTTCGTGCTGCTGTGCGAGCACGCGTCCTGCCACATCCCCGCCGAATATGGCCGGCTGGGGCTGTCCGAGAGCGAGGTGCGCCGGCATATCGGCTGGGACATCGGCGCCGCCGAGGTGGCGCGCGGGCTGGCCGCGCGGCTCGATGCGCCGCTGTTTCTCGGCACCTATTCGCGCCTGCTGATCGACCTCAACCGTCCGGTGGGGGAGCCCTCCAGCATTCCCGTGCGCTCCGAGGCGACCGACATTCCCGGCAATATCGACCTGTCGCCGGAGGAGCGGCAGCGGCGCGTGGAGCGCATGTTCCTCCCGTTCCATGACGCGGTGGCGCGCCATCTCGACCAGCGCGCGGACCGGCCGACCCTTCTCGTCACGATCCACAGCTTCACGCCGGTCTATCATGGCGTCGCCCGGCCCTGGCATGCCGGCATCCTGTTCGACCGCTCGAAGGCTTATGGCGAGCGCATCCTTGCCCGTCTCGGCCGGGAAGCCGGGCTGGTGGTGGCGGCCAACGAGCCGTACCAGATCGCGGCCGATGGCGACTACGCCATTCCCATCCATGGCGAGGCGCGCGGTCATGAGGCGATCCTCATCGAGATCCGCCACGACGAGATCTCCGACCCTGCGGGCGTGGAAGCCTGGGCGCGCCGGCTCGCCGCCGCGCTGCCCGATCACCCCTGATCTCCCGGCGGGGGGGCGGCCCTTATTGGCTGCCGGCCTTGGCGAGGATATCCGTGCAGGTGCTCGTGGACGGCTGGCCGGACAGGCGGGCGGAGAGCCAGGCGACCGCGGCCGTGGTGCCGGCGGTTTCCGCCGCGCCATGCGAGGCCCAGGGAATTTCGACATAGTCGACCTTGAGACCCGCCCGGCACAGCCGGTTCACATAGGCGCGGGTCGGGCCCGGCTGCACGATCTGGTCCATTACCCCCTGTGCGATGAACACGGGCGCATCGCCGGGCGGGGGCACGCTGTTGCCGGTGATGAGGTGGTTCCAGTCCGGCCGCCGGTCGGCGCCATGCTTCAGCAGGCCCGTGCCCTGGAAGCCGGCGGCGTCGAGGCCGAGCGTGAGGTCGTCGGCGAGGTCGAGATTGCAGGTCGAGGCGACGCGCTGCACGTCGGTTATCGCCTTGGACTTGATGATCTGGCGGATCGGCAGGCGATAGGAGCGGCTCCACGACCACGCGGCATAGGAGGTGAGCACCTCGCCGGCCGTGGAGTGAATGTCAGCCCGCAGCAGCCGGTCGAGGTCGGTGGGCGCGGAGACGGCCGCGACGCCGGCCAGTTGCAGTTCCGGCGCATAGCGCCGGGCCAGCGCGCCGGTGAACAGCGCGGCATGGCCGCCCTGCGAGAATCCCCAGGCGGCGAACCGCGTTCCCGCGCGGGCACCGGGCAGTCGACGGGCGGCGCGTGCCGCGTCGATCATCGAATGCGCCTCGCTCGGCCCCGCGAGATAGGGATGCTGGCCGCCCTCGCCGAGTCCCTGATAATCGGTGGCGGCGACGATGTAACCCTTGGCCAGCAGCGCCTGCAGCCCGGCAATCTCGGAGAAGTCGCGGGCGGGAGCCAGCGAGGGCGCGCAGTCGGTGGCGACGCCGGTCGTGCCGTGGCCCCAGGCGATCACGGGCCGGGCGCCCATGCCGGCGGCCGGCAGGGCGACGACACCGGAAACCGCGATGGCCTCGTTGGCGAGGCCGCGCGAGCGATACACGATGCGGTAGGCCGCAGCCGCGCCGGGCGGGGCCGGCACAGGCTCCGCCTTCAGCAGCGTTCCCGGCGGCCCGGCGATCCGGTCGGCGGCGATCTTGTAGAAGTCGCCGTCATCGGCGCGGGCCGCGTTGGTGGCGACGCAGAGGAGCATTGCACCGGCGAGGAGGAGACGGGTTGCCGAGGGCTTGTGTTCAGAGGAGATGGCGTCAGGGCTGAGCATGGCGTGGGTCCTGCCGGTCTGGCGATGGCGACCCGCTCGGTCGTCCAGACAGCGATGCCGGAAAACGCCGTGCCGCTCTTTCCCTTCCGCATCGTCACAGCCGAAACGCCCGAAGAACGTGCGATGCTACCGCACCAGCTCGCCGCGAAACGCCCAGCGCGTCATGCGCCGCTCGATCAGCGCGCAGACGGCGTAGACGCCCACGCCCATGATGGCGATGGCGAACAGGCCGGCGAAGGTGGTGGCCGAATCATTGCGCGCGCTGGCCGACAGCATGAGGAAGCCGATGCCGCGATTGCCGCCCACCGTTTCCGACAGGACCGAGCCGACAAAGGCCAGCGTCGCCGCCACTTTCAGGCTGGCGAACAGGTAGGGCATCGCCCGGGGAATGCCGACCTTGGTCAGGATCTCCCAATTGCTGGCGCCGAGCGAGCGCAGGAGGTCGCGCATTTCCGGCTCGATGGTGGCGAGCCCGGTGGCGACGTTCACCACGATGGGGACGAAGGAGATGACGAAGGCGGTGATGACCGCCGGCAGCGCGCCGATGCCGACCCAGATCATCAGGATCGGCACGATGGCGACCTTGGGGATGGCGTTGAAGGCGATGAGCAGCGGATAGAGCCCGGCATAGACGAAGGGCGAGGCGCCGATGGCGAGGCCCAGCAGCAGCCCGAAGCCGATGGCGAGCGCGAAGCCGATCAGTGTCGTCCACAGGGTTTCCAGGCAGAATCGCAGCAGCAGGTCCCAGCGCTGCACCGCCACCTCGAACACGCGGGAGGGGCGCGGGGCGATGATCTCCGGCACGTCGAACAGGATGCAGGCGAGTTCCCAGGCGAGCAGCAGAACGCCCAGCGTCAGCCAGGGCATGAGCAGGCGCGCAAGGCGCTCTTGGCGCGCGGTCATCTCAGGCATGCTCCAGCTGGATGCGCTCGCGCAGTTCGTGCACGATGTCGACGAAGGCGGGCGTGAAGGTGGTTTCCAGCCTGCGCGGCCGGGGCAGGTCGACCGTGCGGATCTTGACGATCCGCCCCGGCCGGCGGCTCATCACATAGACCGTATCGGCGAGAAAGACCGCCTCGCGCAGATCGTGCGTCACCAGCACGGCGGTGAAGCGCCGCTCCAGCCACAATTGCTGCAGGATCCCCCACAGCTCCTCGCGGGTGAAGGCATCCAGCGCGCCGAACGGCTCGTCGAGCATGAGGATCTGCGGCTCGTGGATCAGCGCCCGGCAGACATTGGCGCGCTGCTGCATGCCGCCCGAGAGCTGCCAGGGATATTTGTCGCCGAACTCGCCGAGCCCGACCGAGGCGAGCAGCTTCTGCGCCTTGTCGAAATAGAAGGCACGATCCGTGCGCAGCCGCCGCTTGTGCGGCTCCACCACTTCCAGCGGAAGCATGACATTGTCGCGGGTGGTGCGCCACGGCATCAGCGTGGAGTTCTGGAACGCCATGCCGACGCCCCGGATCGGCCCGGTCACGCGGGCATCGCGCACCCTGACCTCGCCGGAGGTCGGGGCGATCAGGCCGGTCACGAGCTTCATCAGCGTGGACTTGCCGCAGCCGGAGGGGCCGACCACGGCGACGAACTCGCCCTGCGCGATGCTCATCGTGGCGTCGCCGAGCGCCAGCGTGGCGTCGCGGCCCTCGCCATAGGCAAGGCTGACATTCTTCAGTTCGACGAGAGGAGAGGCGGCAGGAGGCATTCGTGCAGGCACCACGCGAAAGGGGGCGGCGCCCGTCCTCGGGCGCGGCAAGGGAATCGTCAGGGCGCGATCATGCGCTGTTCCTTGGGCGGCAGGTACCGGTTGGTGAACACCTTGTCCGGCGCGGGCGCGCTCGGCAGGCCGAAGGCATCGGCCACATCCTGCACCGATCGGGCGAAGCGGGCGGGATCGACATCGCCCATGCCGTTCTCCTTCACGTAAGGGGTCAACACGTTCATCTTGAGCGAGAGGTCGAGGCGCTCGGTCTCCAGCTTCGGGTCGATCAGCGGGTCGCGCGCCATGGCGGCGGCGACGCCGATGGCGGGATCGGCGGCGACTTCCTTCCACGCCTTGGCGGTGGCGCGCAGGAAGCCCTTCACCACCTCCGGCTTGTCGGCGAAGGCGGGGGAAACGATGATGCCGTTGCCATACACGTCCATGCCGTAGTCGGAATAGTTGAAGGACACGATGTCCTCCGCCTTCACCCCGCGTGCCTTCAGATCGAGCACCGAGGAGAAGTAGTGGCCGGAGATGAAGTCGACCGTGCCCTGTACCAGCGACTGCTCGCGCAACTGTGGCGTGAGGTTCACATATTCGACGCTCTTGGGGTCCAGCCCGACCTTCCTGGCGAAGGCGGGGAACAGGCGGAACGAGGCATCGAAGACCGGCGCGCCGAGCTTCTTGCCCTTGAGGTCGGCCGGCGTGGCGATGCCGTTCTTCTTCAGCGTGTGCACGCCGAAGGGCGGGAAATCATAGGCCATGAACACGCATAGCACTTCCTTGCCGGGGTTCTTGGCATTGTACTCGATGAGCGAATTCACGTCGGCAAAGCCGATATCATAGGCACCGGTGGCCACGCGCTGCACCGCGCCGGCCGAGCCCTGGCCGGGGTCCATGGTCACGTCGAGCCCCTCGGCCTTGTAGTAACCCTTCTCCAGCGCGACGAGGAAGGGCGAGGTCGGCCCCTGGAACACCCAGTCGAGGGTGAATTTCACCGGGGTCTGCGCCTGCGCGCCGGTGCTGGCGGCAATGGCGAGCGTCGCGGCGAGAGTCATGCTCAGCGTCTTGGCGAGGCCTGCCGTACCGGCCTTCGCCGCCGCCCCTTCCGCCGGTGCGCGCGGGCCTGTCGATGCGAAACGGGTGGCGAGACGACGGATCAGCTTCAGCATGGCGGGCACCTCCGGATGTGTCGGGACGCAGGGCGGAAATTGGCGCGGGCGGTCATATGTGGCAGGGGACGGCGGGTGGAGCGGCTCCCCTCCCGATGGTCGCCATCGGGAGGGGAGCCGAAGCTGCATGCAAATCCGTCGCCAAGCCAGACGGTACGGCAGGTCATCCACCCTTCGCCCCAGCCTCCGCGCGAGCGGCGCCCAAAGGATGGTCAGGACCGGGGCGCGGGGCGATGCCGCGCGATCCCCACGGCCTGCGTTCGCCTTCAATCCGCATCCGGCCAGCGGATCTCGAAGGCGGCGCCGCCGCCCGGGCGCTCGGTGACGGCGGCCTGCGCGCCGTGGCGTGCGGCGATCTCGGCGACGATAGCGAGGCCGAGGCCGGTGCCGGAACTGGTCGCGGAAGGGCTGCGCTGGAAGCGCTCGAAGATCGAGGCGCGCTCCGCCTCCGCGACGCCCGGCCCGCGATCGAGCACGCGAATGGCCGGTTGCGGCGTGACCTCCACGTCGATCGGCGTGCCATGCGGGGTATGCAGCATGGCGTTCTCGACCAGGTTGGTGACGGCGAGCCGCAGCGCGCCCTCATGCCCTTCCACGATCACCGGGCCGTCGGGCGCGCGCATCTCCATAGTCCGGCGGTCGCGAAGGGCGAGGGGTGCCAGCGCGGCTACCGCCTCACGCACGATGGCGACGAGATCGACATGCTCGTTCATCGGCAGGGGCGCGGCGTCGAGACGGGCGACGTCGAGCATCTGCGAGACGAGCCGGCTGAGCCGCGCCGCGTCGGCGGAAAGGCTGTCGCGCGTGGCGCCGGGGGGCAGCGTGTCGATACGCGCGGTGAGCACGGCGACCGGGGTGCGCAACTCATGCGCCGCGTCCGTGGTGAAGCGCTTCTCGACCTCATAGGCGCGCCCGAGCCGGAACAGGGCATCGTTCACCGCGGCCACCAGCGGGGCGATCTCGCTCGGCAGCCCCTCGCTCGACAGGTGGGCCTCGGCGCCGCCGGGCGTTATCGCCCGTACCTCGCCGGCCACCCGCTCGATCTGCCGGAAGGCGCGGTTGAGCGTCCAGAAGGTGACGAGCAGCGTCACCGCCAGCAGGGGCAGCGCGGTGACGAGGCTGAAGCTGACGAGATCGCGCATCACGCTGTCCGACAGCGTGTCGTCATGCAGTCCGCCCTGCGCAACCGCAACGAAATAGGGGCCGGCCGTCGTCATATAAGCATACCAAGGCGATCCGCCCGCCGGCCGGGTGACGAGGAAGAACACGCCCGGGCTCATGTCATCCGCCACATGGGCGAGTATCTCGGCCGCCGGGGACGATGTGGCGAGGATGTCGCCAGCCGCGTCCAGCACGACATAGAGATAGGAATCGCCCGATGTCGCATAGGAGTCGGCGAGTGCCGCGGGCAGCCGCAGCACCGGCGGGGAGGCGGTGATGTCGAGGTTGCGCACGATGTCGCCGGCCTGATCCTGCAGCGCGCGATCGTCCATCGAATTGATCGCCCACAGGGCGGCCCCGACCATCACCACGGAAGGGCCGAGCACGCCCACCGTCAGCACGATGAGCAGGCGGATGGCGAGACGGCGCTTCAGCGACCAGCGGGCGAGGGCGGCGGTCACGGCATGTCGTCCATGAGATAGCCGATGCCGCGCAGCGTATGGATGGTCGGTGTCGCGCCGGCGCCGGCCAGTTTGCGCCGCAGGCGGTGGACCAGAACCTCCACGGCGTTCGATTCCAGCTCCTCGTTGAAGCCGTAGAGCGCCTGCTCGATCACTTCCTTGGTCAGCACCCGTCCGGCGCGGCGCATGAACAGCTCCAGCAGCCCGAGTTCGCGCCGCGACAGGGTCAGCGGGTCGTCGGCCACCATCACCCGGAGATCCATCGTGTTGAGGCCCAGATTGCCGATGACGATGTTGACGCCGAGTGCCTGGTTCGGCCGGCGCAGCAGCGCGCGCAGCCGTGCCACAACCTCGTCGATGTGGAAGGGCTTCAGCACATAGTCGTCGCCGCCCTGTTCGAGCCCTTTCACTCGATCCGACAGGCTGTCGCGCGCGGTGAGGATGAGCACGGGCAGGGTGAGGCCGGCGGCGCGGCGGCGGCGCAGCAGGTCCAGCCCGTCGCCGTCCGGCAGGCGCAGATCGAGCACGGCGATGTCGTAGCTGCCGGAGATGAGGGCGGCCTCGGCATCGGCGGCGGTGGCGACATGATCGACCGCGAATCCCGCCGCCTTCAGCCCGGCCTTGAGCAGGCCCGCGAGCTCACGTTCATCTTCCACCAGCAGCAGGCGCATCGCCCTCGCATCCCCGGCCGCGCGTGGCGGCTGCATCCCGAAAGGACGGTTACTATAGCGCGGCATGCGGGGCGTGCCGCCCGTCTGTTCGCCCCATCCCCCACCATGAACGGAGGCTGATGCGGGCCGAGGACAGGCGCCTCGCGCATGTGGCTGCTCAGGTGGAGACCTCGCCGGGGGTGCGGCGTTCGTTGCGGATCAGGCGCAGATTGCGGGCATAGATGAGGAAGCCGGTCGACTGGCCGACGATGAACACGGGATCGCGCACATAGACGGCATAGGCCAGCAGGCTCAGGGAGCCGGCGATGCTGAGATACCAGAAGCCGTTCGGCATCACGCTGCGGCCGAGCTTCTCGCTGCTCCACCATTGCAGCAGGAACCGGCCTGAAAACAGGGCCTGACCCATGAGGCCGACGGCCATCCAGATGGAAGCGGTCATTCGACGATTTCCGGACGAGTGAAGCGAGAGCGCAGCCAGTAGACGCCCGCCAGATCGACAATGCCGACGCGCAGGCGGCCCCATGTTCCATATTTCGAGCGGCCGGTACGGCGGGCGCGGTGGTTCACCATGTGGGTGAGGACGCGATAGCCCTCGCGCTGCATCAGCGCCGGCAGGAAGCGGTGCATGTGATCGAAATAGGGAAGTCGCAGGAAGGCCTCGCGCTCGAACAGCTTGAGGCCGCAGCCTGTATCGGCGATGCCGTCGCCGAGCAGGCCCGCCCGCACGCGGTTGGCGATGCGCGACGACAGGCGCTTCACCAGGCTGTCATTGCGGCGCGCGCGCTGCCCCGCGATCATGCGCGCCGGGACCGACCCGGCGGCATCGCGATAGCGCGCCAGCAGGGCGGGGATATCGGCGGGATCATTCTGGCCGTCGCCGTCCAGCGTCACGATCAGCGGGCCGAGCGCGGCCTGCACGCCGGTGCGGATGGCCGCGCTCTGGCCGCAGGAGACGCGGTGCCCGAACAGCACGACGTGCGGATGGGCGCGCCCGATGTCGCGAACGATCTCGGCGGTGGCATCGCCGGAGCCGTCATCGACGATGATGATCTCGAAACGCTCGCCCGCGAGCGCCGTGTCGATCTCGCGGATCAGCCCGGCGATTGCGCCGGCCTCGTCCTTCGCGGCGATGACCACGGAGAGATCGGGCAGCGGACGCGGGCGCAGGTCGGTGCGTTCGAGCAGCGGGTCGAATATTTCGTGGCGCAATGCAGTCTCCGGCCCGGCCAGATCGGCCGATCTGAACCTGTCCCGCAACCAGCTTACGCGAACCTTACAACAGCCCGATGACGGGCGGAGCATCCGGCTCGGGGGGGGGGAGGCGGCATATGGGAATGCCCTCGAACGCTCGGCCGGGCGGCGATGTCCCGACACCGCGCGCGGCCTCTTCCGCCCGGCGCCGGGGCGGCCTTGCCCCAGCCGTGCCGCCAAGGGGCGGGGCCGTGTGCGCTGCGCCGTGCAGCTTCGCCCGTCCGTCAGCCTCAGCCGCAAGCGGCGCGGGGCCATGCGCGGGCGCGGCCCGTTGAGCCGTCCGCCGCCTCCGGCCTCTTGCCGCAGGGGGGCTCTTCCGGCAGGAGGCATCCGCGTGCCTTGATGGAACCTCGGATCCTGGCCGACCCGTGGGGGCATCCTCCTCGTCTCCGGAGCGCCATTCCGGAGCGCCATGGCGAGACCGGGCGGGGAAGCGGTCCGCGCTTGCGGCCCCGGCCCGCCCTCGCCGCGCATCGCGTGGCCGGCAGAAGAGAGAGCGGCGCGCGCCAGCGCCGAGGAGCCCCGCGATGGCACCCCGCGAATCGTCGTGGCCGCTCAGGTGCGGATTCCTCCCGTGACGGATGGCCGCCGGTGTCGCGCCTCCCCGATCGCCAGCCCGTCAGCCGATGCTCATCAGGCTCGCATTGCCGCCCGCCGCCGCGGTGTTGGTGCTGGTCGAGCGCTCCAGCATCAAAAGGTCGAGCGGATAGAGTTCGCCGCGCGCAATGGCGTCGGGCGAGAGCCCGTGCACCAGCACGATCGGCCCTTCGCGGTCGGCGATCTCCGCATTGAGCCGCAGCAGCGCGTCGCCATCGCCCTCGAACAGCACCGCGTCGAACCGCCCCCCGGCGTGGCTGTCGACAAGCGTCACCTCGCGCGCCACGCCTTCGGGCAGCGGCGGCAGCGTGGAGCCTTCGAGCAGCACGCGGTTGCCGGTGGCCAGCACGGAGGCGATCTGCACCGCCAGCCCCTGGGTGGTGGCGGCAAGACACAGCACTGTGCCACGCGGCGCCAGCGCATAGACATTGCGCTCGCCGACCGGGCCGGCGAGCTCGCCCTGATAGCCATAGGGCGCGTATCCCGCCGCGCGGCCGCACAGGTCGCGCGTCTGCGGGTCCGACTGGAAGTCGACCCATCGCCGCGCCGCTTCCGGCGCGCCGCTGCCGGTGAGGCTGGCGGCCGGATGCACGGCGAGCAGGCGCGCGAGATAGAGCGGGCCGCCGGCCTTGGGGCCGGTGCCGGAAAGCCCATGTCCGCCGAAGGGTTGCACCCCGACCACCGCGCCGATGATGTTACGGTTCACATAGACATTGCCGACCTCGATACGCGCGGCGACGCGGGCGATCGTCTCGTCGATGCGGGTATGGAGGCCGAAGGTGAGGCCGTAGCCGGTTGCGTTGATGGCGTCGACCAGCGCGTCGAGCCCCTCGCGCCGGTAGCGCAGCACATGCAGCACCGGGCCGAACACCTCGCGCGTCAGTTCGGAGAGGTCGTCGATCTCGATGAGAGTGGGCGGCACGAAGGTGCCGTGCCGGGCCTCCTCGCCCAGTTCCACCTGCTCGACACGCCGGCCGGCCTTTCTCAGCCGCTCCACATGGGCGTCGATATTGGCCTTCGCTTCCCGGCTGATCACCGGCCCGACATCGGTGGAAAGCCGCACCGGGTTGCCGACGACCAGTTCCTTCAGCGCACCGCGCAGCATCTCCAGCACGCGGTCGGCGACATCTTCCTGCAAGCAGAGGATCCGCAGGGCCGAGCAGCGCTGGCCGGCGGAATCGAAGGCGGAGGCGAGCACGTCCGCCACCACCTGCTCGGCGAGCGCGGACGAATCGACGATCATCGCATTCTGTCCGCCGGTTTCGGCGATCAGCGGTATCACCCCGCCATCGGGATTGAGCCGGCCGGCCAGCTGCTTCTGGATCAGCCGGGCAACCTCGGTGGAGCCGGTGAACATAACCCCGCGCGTGCGGGTGTCACCCACCATGGCGGCGCCGACATCACCCGCGCCGGGCAGGAGTTGCACCGCGCCCGCGGGCACGCCCGCCTCGCGCAGGATCTCCACCGCCGCGAAGGCGATCAGCGGGGTCTCCTCCGCCGGCTTGGCCAGCACCGGATTGCCGGCGGCCAGCGCCGCGGCGACCTGTCCGGTGAAGATGGCGAGCGGAAAATTCCACGGGCTGATGCACACGCCCGGACCCAGCGGGCGGTGGGTGTCGGCGGAGAAGCTGTCCCGCGCCTGCGCCGCGTAGTAGCGCAGGAAGTCCACCGCCTCGCGTACCTCACCGATGGCGTTCGGGAAGGACTTGCCGGCCTCGCGGATGATGAGGCCGATAAGCGAGGGCAGGCGCTCCTCCATCAGGTCGGCGGCGCGCATCAGGCAGGCGGCGCGGGCCTCCGGCGGGGTGGACTGCCAGATCGGCGCGGCGCCGTGGGCGATCTCCATGGCGCGCGCCACGATGGCCGGCGTCGCCTCCTCGACGATGCCGAGTTCGTCGCGGGGGTCGGCCGGGTTCAGCACCGGCCGAGCGATGCCGGCGGCCGGCCCATCGCCGAGCAGCGGCGTCGCCTTCAGCGGGGCGGCGCTGCCGGCCAGCAGCGCGGCGGCAAGCGAGGCAAGCCGCTGCTCATTGGACAGGTCGAGACCGGCGGAGTTCTTCCGCGAGGCTCCGAACAGATCGGCCGGGGCGGCGATGCGCGGATGCGGCGCTCCCACCGGCTCGATGCGGGCGGCGGCCTCGGCGGGGCTCTCGATCAGTTCCTCCACCGGCACGCTCGCATCGGCGATGCGGTTGACGAAGGAGGAATTGGCGCCGTTCTCGAGCAGGCGCCGCACGAGATAGGCCAGCAGCGTCTCATGCGTGCCGACCGGCGCGTAGACACGGCAGGGCCGGCCCAGTTTCTCGCGCCCGACGACCTCCTCATAGAGCGGTTCGCCCATGCCATGCAGGCACTGGAATTCATATTGTCCGGCATAGTAGTTGGCGCCGGCCATTTCCATGACCGTTGAAAGCGTCTGCGCGTTGTGCGTGGCGAATTGCGGGAAGATCGCGTCCGGCGCGGCCAGCAACTTGCGGGCGCAGGCGAGGTAGGACACGTCGGTATGCACCTTGCGGGTATAGACCGGGAAACCCTCCAGCCCGTCGACCTGCGCGCGCTTGATCTCGCTGTCCCAATAGGCGCCCTTCACCAGCCGCACCATGAGCCGGTGGTTGGAGCGGCGGGCGAGATCGATGAGATGGTCGATCACATAGGGGCAGCGCTTCTGATAGGCTTGGATAACGAAACCTATGCCATTCCAGCCGCTTAGAGTCTCATCGAAACAAAGTGCTTCAAGCAGGTCGAGCGAAATTTCAAGCCGGTCGGCTTCCTCCGCGTCGATATTGAGGCCGATATCATAGTGCCGGGCAAGGCGCGCCAGCGCTGCCACGCGCGGCAGAAGTTCAGCGATGACGCGGGAATATTGCGCGCGGCTGTAGCGCGGGTGCAGCGCCGAGAGCTTGATGGAAATGCCCGGCCCTTCATAGATGCCGCGACCGGCCGAAGCCTTGCCGATGGCGTGGATGGCCTGCTCGTAATCGGCATAATAGCGCTGCGCGTCGGCCTCGGTGGTCGCGGCTTCGCCCAGCATGTCGAACGAATAGCGGAAGCCCTTCGCCTCCATCCGGCGCGAATTGGCCAAGGCTTCCGAAATGGTCTGGCCGGTGACGAACTGCTCACCCATCATGCGCATGGCGACGTCCACGCCCTTGCGAATCAAGGGTTCTCCACCACGCCCGATGAGGCGGGTGAGCGCGCCGGTGAGGCCGTTTTCGCTGGAGGTGGTGGTCAGCTTTCCGGTGAGCACCAGCCCCCAGGTCGCGGCATTGACGAAGAGCGAGGGCGAGTGGCCGACATGCGCCTGCCAGTCGCCATGGCCGATCTTGTCGCGAATGAGCGCGTCGCGGGTGGCGCGATCTGGAATGCGCAGCAGCGCCTCGGCAAGACACATCAGCGCCACGCCCTCCTGGCTGGAGAGCGAATATTCGTGGATCAGCCCTTCGACCGGGCCCTTCTGGCCCTTCTCGCGCAAGGCCTCGACCAGCGCGAGGGCGCGCGCGCGGGCGGCCTCGGCTTTTCCGGGCGCCAGCGTCGCCGGGCCGAGCAGCATCGGTACCGCCTCGGTCTCCGGCATGCGATAGGCGCCGGTGATGCGGGCGCGCAGCACGCCCTGCGGACGCACGCTGCGGGCGAAGGGCAGGAAGGGGCTCTCCGCGCCCTCAAGCCCCGGCACATCGGTTGCACCTTCCGGCAGAGCCGGCGGCAGCCCGCGCTCGACCCGCTCGATGGCGTTGATGATGGCCTGCTTGACCAGCGCGTGCGGGCTGCGCCCCTCGGCCTCGGCGGCGAGCTTGAGGCGGGCGCGCAGCTCCTCGTCGATCTTCACGCCCATGGTGCTGGTGGACATGCGGTTATCCTCTGGGGGTTGCGCCTCGACATGCGAACTGACGTTGAAGTGTAACCGTGATCGGAATGAGGTGCAACTAATCCGGAAGGCCGCGATTTCCATGACGCATGGGGCGATATGCGGAAGGAGCGAGGTGACACCCGACGTCCGCACGGGGTGAGCCGGCCCGCCCTCCACATCCGGTCCTGCGTGGGACGACGACCGCTCATACCCGGTTACACGCAGGAAACGCCTTGCGGCGGCGGCGGGGCATCCCAACTAAGGGCCATGACCCGAGATACCCAGAACCGCCTCGCCACCGTTCCGCTCTCCGTGCTCGACCTGTCCTTCGTCACGTCGGGCGGCACCGGGCCGCAGGCGCTGCGCAGCACGATCGAGCTGGCGCGCCTCGTCGATACGCTCGGCTTCGAGCGCTTCTGGGTGGCGGAGCATCATAACCTGCCCTCGGTGGCCTCGGGCGCGCCGGACGTGATGGCGGGGCAGATCCTCGCCGCCACGCAGCGCATTCGCGTCGGTTCGGGCGGCGTGATGCTGCCGAACCATGCGCCGCTCATGGTGGCCGAGCGCTTCAAGGTGCTGGAGGCGCTCTATCCCGGCCGGGTCGATCTCGGCCTCGGCCGCGCCCCGGGCACGGACCAGTTGACCGCGCATGCGCTGCGCCGGCGGCAGGATATCGACCCCGGCGACGATTTTCTCGATCGGCTGAAAGAGCTGATGCTCTGGGACAGCGGCCTCTGGCCGGCCGATCACCCGTACCGCAACATCAAGGTGATGCCGGTGGACGTGAACCTGCCGCCGCTCTGGCTGCTCGGTTCCTCCGGCTACAGCGCGCGGCTAGCGGCGCAGATCGGCGTGGGGTTCGCCTTCGCCCATCATTTCGCCCAGCACGACGTGCTGGACGCCATGCTCAGCTACCGTGCGGCCTTCCAGCCCTCCGATCGGCTGGACCAGCCGCACGCCATCCTCGCCCTCTCCGTGGTGTGCGCCCCAAGCGACGAGGAGGCCGAATGGCTGGCCGGCAGCGTCGACCTCGCGCATCTCAAGCGGGCGCGCGGCGATTATGGGCCGGTGCCCACGCCGGAGGAGGCGGCGGCCTTCCCCTATAGCGAGGCCGACCGCGCCTTCATGCGCCGCAACCGCGAGAAAGTGCTGGTCGGCGGGCCCGCCAAGGTGGCGGCGGGACTGGAGCGCTTCCTCGACAGCACGCTGGCCGACGAGTTGATGATCACCACGCCGATCCACGATTTCGCGGCGAAGGCGCGCTCCTATGAGCTGGTGAAGGCGCTGCAGCGGGTGCCGGTCGCGCTTTAAAGCCGCAGCGGGCGCGCCGGGCGCGTCACCAGCCAGATGCCCAGGGCGATGGGTGCGATGCCCAGAATGTCGAGCGGCGGCACCGCCTCGCCCAGCAGCAGCCAGCCGAAGAAAAGGCCGAGCGGCGGCATGAGGAAGTGCAGGCTGGAGGCTGCTGTCGCCGAGGAGCGGGTGAGCAGGTAGAACCATAGCCCGTAGCCGCCGATCGACACCGCCACCACGAGATAGGCGAGGCCGGCGAACAGCTCCGGCGTCAGGTTCACCTGATGGAAGTCCTCCCGCAGCAGCACCACCGGCACCAGGGTGAGCCCGCCGGCCAGGCACTGGATGGCGTTGCCGCTCCACACCCCGCCGCGCGGAACGAAATATTTGAAGGCGAGCGTGCCGGCCGAAAGCGCCAGCATGCCGCCGCCGATGAGCAGCGTGCCCTCAACGCTCTCATGCGCCCCGGCAAGGCGCGAGCGCAGCACCACCACCACGCCGATCAGGCCGAGGCCGATACCCGCCCATTTCACCAGCGTCATCCTTTCCCCCAGCAGCGGGCCGGCGAACAGCGCGACCACCAGCGGCAGGCAACTGGTCAGCACGGCGGTATAGGCGGAGGAGGTGAAGGTGAGCGCGGTCCAGTTCAGGCCGAGATAGATCGCGTTGTTCAGGATGCCGATGAAGACCAGCGCGGCGACGTCGCGACGGCCCATGCGCGGGCGCCCATCCACCGCCCAGGCGAGCGCGAGCATGATGATGCCCGCCAGTAGCAGCCGCGTGGAAAGCAGCGTCAGCGGCGGGCAATGCGCCAGGGCCATCTTCGCGCCGGCGAAGGCGGAGGACCACAGCACGCAGAACAGCGCCACCAGCAGCGGCAGCGGCAGGAAGGTGCGGGGCGCGGCGAGGGGCGCGGGCGCTGCGGCGGGCATCGGTTTTGTCCCTTGCGATCGGTGGCGCACGCTAGCGAAACGGCTTTGGATCGGAAAACGAGTTGTTTCCATGGGGGCGATAAGAAATATCGATATGTGGCGCGAGGCGCGGCTTTCAGGCAGCGAGCCTGCGCTCCCATCATCGGCGTCGCGTGGGCTCAGGAGCCTGTCGGCGTGATCCTCGCGGCGGACGGGGCGGCGGCGAATTCCTCCACCACCCAGCGGCGCAGCATGGCGACCGCCGGCTGGTTTGCCGCCGCGCGCGCGAAGACCAGGTGGTAGGACAGCCCGGCGATGACCGGGCCGAACGGCTGCACCAGCGTGCCGCCCGCCAGTTCGGGAGCGATCATCACGAGGCTCAGCAGGGCGACGCCATGACCGGCGATGACCGCCTGGATGGCGCTGGCCTCATCATTGAAGGAGATGCCGGCGCCAATGTCGAGGCTGGCGAGCCCCGCGCGCTGGCGCCAGTCTTCCCAGCTCGGCACGCTGGCCTCCCGCGTCCAGGGCAGTTGCTCGATATGGATCAGTGTGGCGCGGGCGAGATCTTCCGGCCGGCGCAGCGGCAGGCTGGCGGCGCAGACGGGAGCGAAGCCATCGGCGATGAGGGGCAGGGCGGTGAGGCCGGGATAGGACCCGCGCCCATAGCGAATCGCGACATCGGCCTCGCCGGCCGCGACATCGACCGGTTCGTCCGAGGCGTGCAGGCGCAGGTCCCAGTCGGGATGACGCGCGCGAAAGCCGGCGACGCGCGGCACCAGCAGCCGCGCCGCAAAGGCGGCGGTAGCCGACAACGTCGCCACGTGCCGGCGGGGATGGGGGCGCGCCTCCTCGATCAGGTCGTCGATCGCCTCGGCCATGCTGTCAAAGGCCGTCCGCATCGGCACCAGCAGCGCCTGTCCCTGCGGGGTGAGGGCGACCTTGCGGGTCTGCCGCACGAACAAGGCGAGGCCGAGATCGGCTTCCAGCCGACGAATCTGATGGCTGACGGCGGTGGGCGTCACGCCCAGCTCGGCGGCGGCGAGCTTGAAGCTCTCCAGCCGCGCGGCGGCCTCGAAGGCGCGCAGCGAACCCAGCGGCGGTAGACGGCGCATCGGCCCCTCACGAATGAACAGGATTCATCTATGGGATGAGTATTAAGCGTTTGTCCAATAAACGACGCTTCCCGTACAAGGATGCTGCGGTGCCGGAACCGAGACGGGAGACATCATTCCCCCGTGCCGTCGTCGCGGGAGCGTCCTGTCATGGCCTGGGCCTATCTGATCATCGCCGCGCTGTTCGAGGTGGTGTTCGCGCTGAGCATGAAATATTCCGACGGCTTCTCGCGCCTGTGGCCGAGCATCCTCACCATGGTCAGCGTCAGCGCCAGCTTCACGTTTCTCACACTGGCGATCAAGGACCTGCCGGTCAGCGTCGCCTATCCCGTGTGGACCGCCATCGGCACGCTGGGCACGGTGCTGCTCGGCGCGCTGGTGCTGGGCGAGGCGCTCAGCCCGATGAAGCTGGTCTGCGTCGTCATCATCGTCATCGGCATTGCCGGGCTGAAAGTGGCGGCGTGAACGCGGCGGCGTGAACCGTCACGCGCGCCAGTCATAGATCCAGCGATATCGCTCCAGCACCGCGTCGCCCGAGCGCGCGCGCATCACGAGGTCTCGGGCGATCCGCGCCGGGCCGGCGAGATGATAGAGGCGGTCCATCGCCCGCGCCGCCCGTTGCACCCGCGCGGTGCGGGGCTGGCGCAGCGCCTCGTAGCGGCGCAGGCCGGCGGGAATGTCGGACGCCTCCTTGAGCGTGTTCGCTAGCACCACGGCATCCTCGATCGCCTGCGCCGCGCCCTGCGCCAGAAAGGGCGGCATGGCGTGGGCGGCATCGCCCAGCAGCGTCACCCGCCCGGTTCCCCAGGCGGGCAGGGGATCGAGATCGAACAGCGCCCAGCGCAGCCAGTGCTCGGGGGTCTTGAGCAGGGCGAGGGCATCCGCGCTCCAGTCGCGGTAATGGGCGAGGAGTTCGCCCGGCAGTCCCTCGAGATTCCAGCCATGAACCTCGCGCTCGTCCGGCGTGACGGCGACCAGGTTGATCGCCGCGCCGGCCTTCACGGGATAGGAGACCAGATGCGCGCCCGGCCCCAGCCAGAGCCGCGTCACCGGGTCGGCGAGGCGCGCGGGCAGGGCGCTTGCCGGCACGGTGGCGCGCCACGCGGCGCGGTGGCGGAAGGAGGGCCGTGCATTGGGATGAAGCACGCCGCGCACCGCCGAGCGCAGGCCGTCCGCCCCCACCAGCGCATCGCCCTCCAGCGTCTCGCGGCCCTCGCCGCGCGCCAGTTGCACGCTCACCTGGCCGGCGGCTTGCGTGAAACCGCGCACCGTGCGGCCGAGGCGGATGTCGATGGCCGGCATTTCGCGCGCCGCTGCGGCCAGCGCGGCCTGCAGGTCGGCGCGGTGAATGACGATGAAGGGCCCGCCGAAGCGCGCCTGCGCCGCCGCACCCATCGGTGCGCGGGTGATGACGCGACCGTTGCGCCCGTCCATCACCGCAAAGCCAGCGGGCTCGACGGCCATGTCGCGCACGCGCTCATAGACGCCGAGCGCGACGAGGCAGCGCGTGGCATTGGCGGCGAGCTGGACGCCGGCGCCGACCTCCTCGATCGCCCCCGCGCGCTCAGTCACGCTGACGCGAAAGCCGGCGTGGGCGAGAGCAAGCGCTGCCGCCAGCCCGCCAATACCGGCCCCGGCGACAAGGATGTGGCGTTGCGACACGTCCGATACACCCGATTCAGGAGGCTACCCGGCCAGGAGACGACCCGCTCAGGCGGCGGCCGGCGTCTCGTAGAGCGCGCCCGGCGGATTGGTCTGCGCGCCGTGCAGCTTCGAATCGTAGACATAGAGGGTCGAGCAATAGGGGCAGACGATTTCGTGATCGGCGCCCATGTCGAGGAACACATGCGGGTGGTCATAGGGCGGCTCCGCCCCGACGCACATGAACTCCTTGGCGCCGATGAAGATTTTCGGCACGCCCGCCGAATTGTGGAAGTGGGGAACGACGTGGCCCGCCATGATATCCGCCTGTCCGCGCTTGTGTTTCGACGGCGTGGACCATAGCCGCTGGAAACGCGCCGGCCAAGGTGCTTGCGCGCCGGGGCAGGGGATGGCGCCCCTCCCATCGCCTCCCGCGGTCTCTTCCGCTCATCGGTTCGCCACAAAGGCCGGGCATGACGGTGGGGCAATTTCATCGGGTGCAGCCCTCCCCCGCCATGCATCGTTTCCTCGCCGCCGCCGCCTTCCTGCTTGCCTTTGCCGGCGCCGCCCACTGGGTGCTGCCGGCGGGGCGCTATGCGCTGGACCTCGCGCTGGCGCAGGATGACGCGGCGCGGATCGCCGATATCGAACTGTCCCGCGTGCTGACGCCGGCCAGCGTGGCGAGCGAGATCGAGAGCGCGCTTTCCACGGACGACGGCGAACTGGCCGCCAGCTTCATCACGCTGGCCGATGCGCGCGGGATCGAGATCGCGCCGGCGCTGCGCGCACGGGTCGCGCTGGCCAACAGCACGGCGACGGTGGCCGCGCGCGGGGCCGGTGCCTTCGGCAAGGGCTTCGTGACCGGCGAGGGCGAGGATCTGGCGGGCCTTGCGGGGGCGGCGACCGGCGACCTCACCGTGTGGGGCGACGTGCGCGACCTCGGGCGCGAGGCCTTGCACTGGGCGAGTGGCGAGCCGGTCGATCCGCTCATGGTGGGACTGGCCGGCGCGGGGATTGTCGCGACCGGCGCCACCTATGCCGCCTTCGGCGCGCCGCTGACATTGCGGGCCGGCCTGAGCCTGATCAAGGGTGCGCGCCGCGCCGGCGTGGTCGGTGCGCGGCTGGCGGGCGACATGATGGGCGCGCTTCGCGGCGGGCGCCGGGTCGAGGCGGCGGCGACCCTGGCCGATATCGGCCGCGCCGGCACCAAGGCTGGCACGCGCGCCACCTTTGCCGGGCTCGCCCATGTCGATGATGCGGCCGGCGCCGGGCGCCTAGCGCGGCTTGCCGACGTCAAGGGCGGGCAGACGCTGGCCATTTTCAAGACATTGGGGCGTGGCGCGCTGTTCGTGACCGAGGCTATCGCCAAGCTCGCCTTTTGGGTGATCGCGGCCGCCGTCAACCTGTTCGGGCTGGTCTGCGCCTTCAACGCCATGGTGGTGGCGAGCGTGCGCCCGCTATGGAAGCGCCGCCGCCCGACGCCGGTCGCGCGTACCGCTTCGGCGGTTTCCATCGCGCTATTTGGCAGGCGCGCTACTTGGCAGGCGCGCTACTTGGCAGGCGCGCTACTTGGCAGGCGCGCTACTTGGCAGGCCGGTAGCCGCTCTCTAGGTTGCCGGCTCCCTGTTGCCGGAACCCGCGCCCATGCCGACCTTCTCCCATAACGGTCTCGACTTCGCCTATCTCGACGAGGGGGAGGGCGAGCCGGTCCTGCTCATTCACGGCTTCGCCTCGACCAAGGAAATCAACTGGGTCGGGCCGGGCTGGATGTCGACGCTGGTGCGCGCCGGGCGGCGGGCGATCGCCTTCGACAATCGCGGGCACGGCGCCTCCACCAAGCTCTATGAGCGCGAGGCCTATGATCCCGCCCTCATGGCGCAGGACGCGCTGGCGCTGATGGATCACCTCGGCCTGCCGCGCGCCGATGTGATGGGCTATTCCATGGGCGGGCGGATCGCCGCCTGCCTCGCGCTGGAGGCGCCCGAGCGGGTGCGTTCGCTCATCCTCGGCGGCATCGGCATTCATCTGGTGGAAGGCGCGGGCCTGCCGGTGACGGTGGCCGAGGCGCTGCTCGCCCCCTCGCTCGAGCATGTGACCGACCCGACCGGGCGCACCTTCCGGACCTTCGCGGAGGTGACGAAAAGTGACCGGCAGGCGCTTGCCGCCTGCATCTATGGCTCGCGCCGCACGCTGACGCGCGAGGAAGTGGGGCGCATCGGCGTGCCGACGCTGATCGCCATCGGCACCAAGGACGCGGTATCCGGCGCGGCACGCCCGCTGGCGGCACTCATTCCCGGCGCACAGGTGGTGGACATTCCGGACCGCGATCATATGCTGGCGGTGGGCGACAAGGTGTTCAAGGAAGCCGCGCTCGCCTTTCTCGACGCGCGCCCCTGAGGCCCCTCGGGTGGGCGAGCGACCGGTTGGATGATGGCGACCATGCCGATGATCGAGGCTTTATCGCTGAAGCTGCTGCGATGTAGCGCGAGGACGCGCTCCGCCCGCCGCGCGTGAGCGCCGGCGCTCGCACAGACATGGGCACAGACATGGGCGCCTTCCGCGCGCTGTGCTAGGATCCATCCAACTCGGGTTTAAAAGGTCGGCGCCACCGGGACAGCCGGCCAGGGACAAGACCAATGGCTCAGAATTCTCTCCACCGTGCCGAGATCGGCAGTCGGGTCATCGACAAGATCGACCCGGTATGGACGCGCATCCGCGGCGAGGCCGAATCCATCGTCGCCCGCGAGCCGGCACTTGCCAGCTTCATCTATTCCACCGTGCTGTATCACCCCTCGCTGGAGGAAGCGGTCGGCCATCGCATCTCCCAGCGGCTCGACCATGTGGACATGCCGAGCCACCTCATCCGCCAGGCTTTCCGTGAGGCGGTGAACGAGGATCCGGAGCTGGGCCTCGCCGTCCGCGCCGACATTCTGGCGGTATGCGACCGTGACCCCGCCACCCAGCGCGCGGTGGATCCGCTGCTTTACTACAAGGGCTTCCACGCCATCCAGACGCATCGCCTCGCGCATTGGCTGTGGCAGAACGGGCGCAAGGATTTCGCGCTCTACCTGCAGAGCCGCGCCTCGATGGTCTACCAGGTGGACATCAACCCGGCGGCGGTGTTCGGGCGCGGCATCTTCTTCGACCATGCGACCGGCATCGTGGTCGGCGAGACGGCGGTCATCGAGGACAATGTGTCGATCCTGCAGGGCGTCACGCTTGGCGGCACCGGCAAGGAGCATGGCGACCGGCACCCGAAGATCCGCAGCGGCGTGCTCATCGGCGCCGGCGCCAAGGTGCTCGGCAATATCGAGGTCGGCAAATGCGCGCGTGTCGCGGCCGGCTCGGTGGTGCTGAAGCCGGTTCCGCCCGGCACCACGGTGGCCGGCGTGCCGTCCCGGGTGGTCGGCGTGGCGGGCTGCTCGGAGCCCTCGCGCAGCATGGACCAGATGTTCGATCAGATCGACGACGTGCCGTCCTTCCTCGGCGAAGCCATCTGACGATCGCCGTTCCCAGCCCCGCCCGCCCGGCAGGGCTGCCGGGTGGCACGCAGCGCGCTTGCGGGTTGCGCCGGCTCGCCCGGCGTGGCAAGCCTGCCGCCCAATCCAACGCATTTCGGGAGACAGAGCTTTGGAAAAGAAGGATTTCGAGCGCATCCAGACCTATATGCGCCGGCTGTTCAACAATACGCAGATCCGCGTCGTCGGCCGTCCGAAGAAGAAGGATTCCGCCGAGGTTTACATCGGCGACGAGTTCATCGGCATCATGTTCGAGGACAAGGAAGACGGCGACCTCTCCTATAATTTCCAGATGGCCATTCTCGACACCGATCTCGAGGACTGAGCCGTGGCGATCTACGCGCTCGACGGCATCGCGCCGGAACTTCCGGCCCCCGGCCGCTACTGGATCGCGCCGAGTGCCGAGGTGATCGGCCATGTCCAGCTCGGCGACGAGGCGAGCGTGTGGTTCGGCGCCACGATCCGAGGTGACAATGAGCGCATCGCGCTCGGCGCGCGGGTCAATATTCAGGAATTGTGCGTGCTGCACGCCGATCCGGGCTTCCCGCTGACCATTGGCGAGGACGGCACGATCGGCCACCGGGCCATCCTGCATGGATGCACCGTCGGCGCCAACAGCCTGATCGGCATGGGGGCGACCCTGCTCAACGGCGCGAAGATCGGCCGCAACTGTCTGGTCGGTGCCGGCGCGCTGGTGACAGAGGGCAAGGAATTTCCCGACAATTCGCTGATTGTCGGGGCGCCGGCCAAGGTGATCCGCACGCTGGACGAGGCGACGGCCAAGCGCATCCACGGCACCGCCGCGCATTATGTGCGCAACTGGCGGCGCTTCGCCGAGGGCCTGTCGAAGATCGGCTGAACCGCTGCGCGGACGGCTCTCTCTACAAGCGCGAAGGGCGGCGTCGCCCTTCGCCCGCTATCAGTACTGGCCCACCGTCAGCGGTGCCATCACGTCGCCCAGCGAAACCCAGCGGTCGGGATTGCCCTGCGCCTGCCGCTTCACGAAGCGATAGCCGGTCTCGTGCCAGAGCACGATGTCGCTCCCCTGATTGTCCAGCACCAGGTCTCCGCGATCCGTCACGACGGTGAGCACCGCGTGGCCTTCGTTCTCGCGGTCGCGCACCACGGTGATGAGCAGCGTTTCCGCCGGCCAGCCGAGCGCGATGAGTTCGCGGCGCTTCACCAGCACATATTCCTCGCAGTCGCCATAGCCGTCCTCGGCATAGGTCCAGCGCTCGGCGACGCCGTAATGATCGAGATCGGTCATCGGCTTGATTCGCTGGTTGACCTCGGCGTTGATCGCCTTGAGCTGGGCGAAGTTCGCTTCCGTCAGCGCCACCTTGCCGCCGCGCTCGTTGCCGCCGCCGCAGTCGCGCGGATACTCCTCGCAGAACTGTGCGTAGCCGATCGGCGTGGTCGACTTGCCTTCCGACACCATGTTGGCCGGAAAGCTGGAATGCATTGCCAGTCGATCATTCGCCTCGACTGGCAGCGCGCCGGCGAATACGCCGAGCAACGCTCCGATAATCACTGTCACCGTCGCGTGACGGGCTCGTTCGAGCCTCTTGTTCATCGCGTGCCTCGTTCCTGTCTATGGAAGAGATCATGACAGATAGAATTTTATGCTGGTCTAAGCGATGTCGGAAATTCTGCACTACGCTGGATATGGAATGTTAACGGGTCTTACTACTGATATTAACCATATGAATAGGCATTCCGTTCATCACGAGGATTAAGCGGACGGCAACGTCCCTGTGGCTGCGGGGAGGCCGGCGCGACTTGCCGCCGGGGCTGCCGGCGCCTATGTCATCCCTGTGCTTGATCCATCCCAAATCGCCGCGCGGCAGCGTCAGCCGATCCTTAATGTGCCGCCGGTGATCACCGCGCTGGCCGTGGCGATGCTTGTCATCCAGCTGGCGCGCGACTTCCTCGATCCTGACATGGGAATCGAGATCCTGGCGCTGTTCGCCTTCATTCCCGCGCGCTACGACCCGTCCTTGCTGGCGGATGGCGTGCTGCCGGGAGGCACGGCGGCGGATGCGTGGACCTTCGTCACCTATGCGTTCCTGCACGGCAGCTGGACCCATGTCGGGCTGAACCTCCTGTGGATGCTCGCCTTCGGCAGCCCGGTGGCGAAGCGCTTCGGGCCGGTGCGGTTCCTTGCCTTTTTCGCGGTTGCCGCGGCGGCGGGGGCGGGGCTGCACCTCATCAGCCACGAGGGTGAGATGGTGCCGATGATCGGCGCCTCGGCCGCGGTGTCGGGCTGCATGGCGGCGGCCATCCGCTTCATGTTCGCGGCAGAGGGCCGCGAGGCGTGGCGGCCGGATTTTCTCGGCGCTTCGGTGGAGTTTCCCGCCCCGCCGCTCTCCGTGGTGATGCGCGACCGCCGGGTGATCAGCTTCGTGGTGGTGTGGTTCGTCATCAATATCGCCTTCGGCGTGATGACGGCGACACCCGATGGCAGCATCGCATGGGAGGCGCATATTGGCGGCTTCCTCGTCGGCCTGCTGCTGTTCCCGCTGTTCGATCCGGTATCGCGGCACCCCGATGACCGCCCTCTCGCCCGCTCGCGCCGCGGCTGAGGGCCGTTCGCGCGCAGGCCTCTTGCCTCCCGCGGCGTTAGGATCGATCATTCCCGGCTTAACGGTATGCACCGCGCCCGCGGTGACGACCGAGAACGAGTGGCCGGCGCGCATGCCGACCGGCCACCGGCACTGGGAAGGAGCAATGCCATGACGGTTCGTTCGATCTTGGACGAGAAGGGATACGACGTTCAGACCATCGGCCCCGATGCCACGTTGCGCGAGGTGATGGCGGTTCTTGCCGAGAAGCGCATCGGCGCGGTCGTCGTCACCGATGCCGATCGCCATGTGGTGGGCATCATTTCCGAACGCGACGCGGTGCGGGTGATCGGCCGTGACGGTCCGGCGAGGCTCGACGATCCCATACGCGCGATCATGACGACCAAGGTCGTGACCACCGATGGCAACGAGACCGTGCATCAGGTGATGGAGCACATGACAGCCGGCCGCTTCCGCCATCTGCCGGTGGTGCAGGCGGGTAAGCTGATCGGCCTCATCTCGATCGGCGACGTGGTGAAGCACCGCCTCGCGGAGATGGAGCGCGAGAGCACCGCGCTGCGCGAGTACATCCTCTCGACGTGATTCCGGAGCCCGTTTTCCCTCTCCCCCCGGGGAGAGGGAAGGGTGAGGGGCGGGCCGCTCTTCCCGCTCAGAAATGCGGTATGTCGGTCTTCTTCGGCGCGGCATATACCGCCGCCGGATCGAAAAGCTTGCCCGGCTCGTTGACAGTCAATGTCAGATCGGGCGTCGGCGCGGCGCCGAGCGGCACCGAGCGGAAGAAGCAGGAGCGGTGCCCGGTGTGGCAGGCCGCGCCCGGCAATCCGCCGGGAAGATCAGCCATGCGCACACGCATCACCACCGCGTCCTGGTCGCAATCGACGCGCAGTTCGACCAGCGTCTGGACGTGGCCGCTCTCCTCGCCCTTCTTCCACAGCTTCTGGCGCGAGCGGCTGAAATAATGCGCCTGCCCGGTTTCGATGGTCAGCGCCAGCGCCTGTGCGTTCATATGCGCGACCATCAGCACGGTGCCGTCGTCGGCATCCACCGCAACGGCCGTGAGAAGTCCGTCGGCGTCGAATTTCGGCGCCAGACGGTTGCCTTCCTCGATCGCGGCGGTGGAGCCGCGCGGGGCGAAACGCGGCGCCGCAGGTTCCGTGGACACCGGCGTCAGGGCCGCATGCCGCGCAGCAGGGTCATGAAGCGAACCTGCTCCTGCGGATCGTCGCGGAAGATGCCGGTGAACTGGGTGGTGACGGTGGACGCACCGTGCTTGCGCACCCCGCGCATGGCCATGCACATGTGTTCAGCCTCGATGAGAACCGCGACGCCGCGCGGCTTCAAGGTCTCGTCCATCGCCGTGATGATCTGCGATGTCAGGTGCTCCTGCGTCTGCAGGCGGCGGGCGAACAGGTCGACGATGCGGGCGATCTTGGACAGGCCGACCACACGCTCGACCGGGAAATAGGCGACATGCGCCCGGCCCACGAACGGCACCATGTGGTGCTCGCAATGCGAGTAGAACTCGATGTCGCGCACCAGCACCATGTCGTCGAAATTGCCGATCTCGCCGAAGGTTCGGTCGAGGATCTTCTCGGAATCGGCGCTGTAGCCGCTGTAGAGTTCCTCATAGGCGCGCACCACGCGCTTGGGCGTATCCAGCAGGCCCTCGCGCGCGGGATCGTCGCCCGCCCAGGCGATGAGCGTGCGGACGGCGGCTTCCGCCTCTTCGCGCGAGGGGCGCCGGCTGGCGGCGGCCTCGCTCTCGCTCTGGGCGCTACGCATCAGCGACTTAAGTACGGCATCCATGACGAACTCCGTTCGACGGCGCATTTCACATCCGGCATCGAGGCTTCACCGGTCCAACTCGTCATACGTGCCATCTTCCACCGCAGATCAGCGCCACGTCTTGACCATAGTCGCCACGCGAAATGCCCGGAAGGGACATCCGGTTGCTTTCGCACGCCAACCACCGTTCCTATATAGGCGGCACGGGGCAGGCTGCAACGCGGGCAAATCGCGTCCCGCGGCTCGACGGACGGACAAGGCATGCTGAACGACGTCTATAATCGCCGCATACTTGAGTTGGCTGCCGATATACCACGGCTCGGGCGGCTTGCCTCTCCAGATGCCACGGCAACGGCGCATTCGCGCCTTTGCGGCTCCACCGTGACGATCGATCTCGCCGTGAAGGACGGTGTCGTCACCGACTTCGCCCATGAGGTCCGCGCCTGCGCGCTTGGCCAGGCCTCGTCCTCGGTCATGGCCGGGCTGGTCGTCGGCTCCACCGCCGCCGAGCTGCGCGCGGTGCGCGAGGCGATGCGCGCCATGCTCAAGGAGAACGGCGCCGCGCCGGGCGGGCGCTGGGCGGAACTGGCGGTGCTGGAGCCGGTGCGCGACTACAAGGCGCGCCACGCCTCGACGCTGCTCACCTTCGATGCGGTGGTCGACGCGCTCGACCAGATCGCCGCGCGCGACAGCACGGCACAGGAGAGCGGGTCGCCGAGCGATGCGACACAGGCGGCCGAGTAAAGGGCCGGACTGTTCCAACGCTCACCGCCGTCCACTCACCGCACGGTGAAGAAGGTGAACAACACCTCGCCCTTCTCGCCGGTGAGGCAGAGGAAGCGGTTCGCCGAATCGGATTTGTCACGTTGGATATATGCTTCGCCCATGATGACGCCTTTCACCGCGGTGTCGCCGAGCTTGGCATCGGCGGTGGCGACGGTCAGTCCGTCGACATCGATGTAGATATCGTCCACCGAGGGCGAGAGCTGCTTCAGCCGGGCGAGAGCCTGCTGCTTGCAGGCCGCGATGCGCTGCATGTCGGGATCCGCTTCGGGGGAGGCTGCCGCCGCGGGCTCCGGCTGCGTGCCGGTGGTGGGCGCGGCGGTGGCCGGCATCTGCTGGGCGCCAGCGGGAGCCGTGAGCAGCGCCAGACCGAGCGCCACCGCCGAGAGGGTTGCCAGAGGCGACAAGTGAAGGGCCGGCAGCGCGTCGTTCTTGGTCATCACATGGTCCTTGCCTGCGCATGCTGCGCCAGCGCCAACGCGCAGGACCTGCGGTGGTTCCCGGTTAGGGGCACCGGGCGATGACGACGCGCCGCCTGCTGGGCGCGCTGGCGCTGGCGCCGCGTCTGGCGCTGCGGGCGCCGATTCTGGTCTATCGCTACAGCCTGTCCGCCTTCATCGGGCGGCAGTGCCGCTATCTCCCCACCTGTTCGGAATTCGCGGATGGGGCCATCTCGCGCCACGGCGCCTGGGCGGGGGGCTGGATGGCGGCGGGGCGGATCTGCCGCTGCCATCCCTGGGGCGGCTCGGGCTATGAGGCGGTGCCGGTCGAATTGCCGCCAAAAGCAGTGTGGTATATGCCGTGGCGCTACGCGCGGACTCCGAAACAGGGGACCGGCGAGAACTGACCGACCAACAAGCCTACCTGCGTGGTTCGCAGGAGTGGGCCGGAGAAAAGCGTAATGTCGAATATCAACCTCACCTTCCCAGATGGCGCCGTTCGAGCCTATGCCTCCGGCACCACGGGCACCGAGGTCGCCGCCTCCATCGCCAAGTCGCTGGCCAAGAAGTCGCTGGCGATGAAGCTGGATGGCACGCTGAGTGACCTGTCCGACCCCATCACCCACGACGCGAAGTTCGAGCTCGTCACCCGCGAGAGCCTGGAAGCGCTGGAACTGATCCGCCACGACGCCGCCCATGTGCTGGCGGAGGCGGTGCAGGAACTGTGGCCGGGCACGCAGGTGACCATCGGCCCGGTGATCGAGAACGGCTTCTATTACGACTTCTTCCGCAACGAGCCCTTCACCCCGGAGGATTTCGCCGCCATCGAGAAGAAGATGCGCGAGATCATCGCCCGCGACGCCCCCTTCACCAAGGAAGAGTGGGACCGCGAGACGACCAAGCGCGTCTTCGCCGAGAAGGGCGAAGCGTTCAAGGTCGAGCTCGTGGACGCCATTCCCGCCGACCAGTCGATCAAGATCTATCGGCAGGGCACCTGGTTCGACCTCTGCCGCGGCCCGCACATGCCGTCCGTCGGCAAGATCGGCGACGCCTTCAAGCTGATGAAGGTGGCCGGCGCCTATTGGCGCGGCGACAGCAACAACCCGATGCTGACCCGCATCTACGCCACCGCCTGGCGCACCCGCGAGGAACTGGACGCCTATATCCACCAACTGGAGGAAGCCGAGAAGCGCGACCATCGTCGCCTCGGCCGGGAGATGGACCTGTTCCACTTCCAGGAGGAGGGGCCGGGCGTCGTGTTCTGGCACCCCAAGGGGTGGAGCCTGTTCCAGAACCTCGTCGCCTACATGCGCCGCCGCCTCGCGGCGGACTACGCGGAAGTCAACGCGCCGCAGGTGCTCGACAAGTCGCTGTGGGAGACCTCCGGTCACTGGGGCTGGTACAAGGACAACATGTTCAAGGTGCAGCCGGCCGGCGACACCGAGGACAATGACCGGGTCTATGCGCTCAAGCCCATGAACTGCCCCGGCCATGTGCAGATCTTCAAGCATGGGCTGAAATCCTACCGCGACCTGCCCATGCGGCTGGCCGAATTCGGCGCGGTACATCGCTATGAGCCTTCGGGCGCGCTGCACGGGCTGATGCGCGTGCGCGGCTTCACGCAGGACGACGCGCACATCTTCTGCACCGAGGAGCAGATGGCGGCGGAGTGCCTGAAGATCAACGAGCTGATCCTCTCCACCTATGCCGATTTCGGCTTCGAGGAAATCGTGGTCAAGCTCTCCACCCGGCCGGAGAAGCGGGTGGGCTCGGACGCGGTGTGGGATCACGCCGAGGACGTGATGGGCCGGGTGCTCACCCAGATCGAGGCGGAATCCGGCGGCAAGATCAAGACCGGCATCCTGCCGGGCGAGGG
This sequence comes from Ancylobacter tetraedralis, assembly GCF_014195655.1. Lineage (GTDB taxonomy): Bacteria > Pseudomonadota > Alphaproteobacteria > Rhizobiales > Xanthobacteraceae > Ancylobacter > Ancylobacter tetraedralis. The sequence goes on along the minus strand of NZ_JACICD010000003.1, from coordinate 318,874 downwards.
TGCCTTCTACGGGCCGAAATTCGAGTACACGCTGCGCGACGCGATCGGCCGCGAATGGCAGTGCGGCACCACGCAGGTCGACTTCAACCTGCCGGAGCGCTTCGGCGCCTTCTATGTCGATGCCGACGGCAGCAAGAAGACGCCGGTCATGATCCACCGCGCCATTTGCGGCTCGATGGAGCGCTTCACCGGCATTCTGATCGAGCACCATGCCGGGCATTTCCCGCTCTGGCTGGCGCCGGTGCAGGCGGTGGTGGCCACCATCACCTCCGAGGGCGACGAGTACGCGCGGGAGATCGTCGCCGCGGCCAAGAAGCTGGGGCTGCGCGTCGAGATCGACCTGCGCAACGAGAAGATCAACTACAAGGTGCGCGAGCACTCGCTGGCCAAGGTGCCGGCGCTCATCGTGGTCGGGCGCAAGGAAGCGGCAGAGCGCACCGTGTCGATCCGCCGGCTGGGCAGCCCCAATCAGACTACGCTGACGCTGGACGAGGCGCTGGCGAGCCTGACGGCGGAGGCCACCGCGCCGGACCGGCTGCGCGACTGAGCGGGAAGGCACGCCGGCACGACACGCCGCGCGTGTCGTGCCGGCGCGGACCTTCGTCCGCGCCCGGCCGCTACAGGATCGGCGGCTTGGGCGGTGTCTCGGCCGGCACGGGCGTGGCCGGCGTGCTGGGCGGTGCCTGTTGGGTCACCGGCGGCTGGGCGGTGTAAGGCAGGGTCTGCCGGCGAAGGCTGGGATTGGCATCGGCGCCCGGCACGTTCAGCCGGCGCTGCTGCGGTGTCCAGGAGGAGGGACCCTGCATCAGGTTCTGGCTGTTCGGCTTCACCGAATTGGGTCGCTGCGGCATGTAGGGATTCTTCACGGTTGAACTCTGGGCTAGGGCGGAGCCCGCCGTGGCTACAAGCACGAGCAGAACGACGCCGGACATGTTCTTCATCGATCACCTCGGGTCTGTTCCTTATCTAGGGTGAGGTCGACCGCTTTGCCATTGCCTTGTCGAAGGCGGAAAGCGCCGTGCCGCTGCGAATGACGTTGCGGAGGGCGCATGCGGGCGTTGCTAAGTCCGTGTTTTGCGTGAATATTCCGCCGGCCCGAACGCACCTCGGGCGGATGGCGGAAGCGGACAGATGGCTGACCAGAACGCGACGATTCTGGTGGTGGATGATGTTGCCGAGAATCGCGACCTGCTGATTCGACGCCTGCGCCGTCTCGGCTTCACGCGGCTGGATGAGGCCGCCGACGGGCGCGAGGCACTCGCCGCCATCGCCCAGACCCGCTACGATCTCGTCCTTCTCGACATCATGATGCCGGAGCTGGACGGATTCGGCGTGCTGGCGGCAATGAACGCCGACGGGCGGATCCATGACCTGCCGGTCATCGTGGTCTCGGCCCTGAACGAGATCGAACCGGTGGTGCGCTGCATTGAGCTGGGCGCCGACGATTTCCTGTTCAAGCCGTTCAACCCGACGCTGCTGCGGGCCCGGGTGCTGGCGACGCTGGAGAAGAAGGCGCTGCGCGACCGCACGCGCGACGAACTCCGGCGCAAACAGGTCGAGCTCAACGAGGCGCGCACGCTGCAGCTCGCGCTGGTGCCCGCTCCCTTTGACGGCACGATAGGCGGCCAACCCGTCGGCATCCGCACCCTGCTGGAGCCGGCCAAGGAAGTGGGCGGGGATCTCGTCGACCATTTCATCGTGGGCAGCGACCTTATCGTGCTGGTGGTGGGCGACGTGTCGGACAAGGGCGCTGCGGCGGCGCTGATGATGGCGCGTACCCATGCGATGTTCCGTGCCATGGCCGGGCGGCCGGACGCGCCGGAACTGTTCGCCGATCCCGCGCGCGCGGTTTCGCTCGCCAATGATGCGCTGGCGCGCGGCAATGTCGGCTGCATGTTTGTCACTTTCCTGCTGGCGGTGCTGCACGCGCCTTCCGGCGTGCTGTCCTATGTCCGGGCCGGGCATATTCCGCCCTTCCTGCGCGCGGCCGACGGTGGCCTCACCCGGCTTTCCGGCCATGGCGGGCCGGCGCTCGGCATCATGGAGGAGTTCCCCTATCGCACCGCCGCGCATCCGCTGGTTCCGGGCGATCGGCTGCTGGTGGTGACCGATGGCTTCACCGAAGCGCAGGATGCCGGCGAGGCGCTTTATGGCGAGGAGCGGCTCGGCTACCTGTTCGCCGCGCTCGACGGGTCGGAGGCGGACACGCTGGGCCGGCTGGTGAGCGACGTGCGCGCCTTCGAGGCGGGGCTGCCGGCCTTCGATGACATGGCGGCGATCCTGCTCACGCTGGCGCCCGTGAGAGATGACGCGGCAACGTCCGCAGGCGAGGGGGAAACGCGATGACGAAGACGGCGGATTCGGGAACCCTGCCCGAGGACGGCCTCGCCGGGCGGGAAGCCACGTTGCTGCGGGCGACGCTGGAAAACATGTCGCAGGGCATCGCCATGTATGATGGCGAGCACCGGCTGGTGACGTGGAACCAGCTGTTCCGCGAATATCTCGACATGCCGGACGAGTTCCTCACCTCCGAGCACACATTCTCCGATTATATCCGCTATCTCGGCAGCCGCGGCGAATTCGGCGAGATCGATATCGAGGTCGCGCTGGCGCAGCGCATCGCCCAGCTGGCGGAGCCGCATTCCTTCGAGCGCACCCGCCCGGACGGGACCATTCTGGAGGTCCGCCGCGACCCGGTGCCCGGCGGCGGCTTCATCGCCATCTATACCGACATCACCGAGCGCAAGCTGGCCGAGATGAAGCTGCGCGAGGATGAGGAGCAGTTGCGCGCCATCGACGCGGCTGCGCCGGTGGGCCTTCTGATCCTCGATCTCGTTCATGCGGCGGTGCGCCACGCCAATGGCTGCTTCGGCCGGCTGATCGACCGCGATGCGGCGACGCTGACGGACCTGCCCTTCGGCCAGCTGTTCGCCGACCCGGAGAAGGTGAAGCAGCTTCACGAGCTGCTCCTGGCGCCGTCCACCGGCCGGCAGGAATTCTACCTGCCGCGCGCCGACGGCACCTCGGTCTGCACCATGGTCTCGCATGAGGAACTGGATTTCCGCGGATCGCGGGCGGTGATCGCCACCTTCGTCGACATTTCTGACCGCGTGCGCATGGAGCAGCAGCTGCGGGAGGCGAAGGAAGCGGCGGAATCCGCCAACCGCGTCAAGTCGGCCTTCCTCGCCAATATGAGCCACGAGCTGCGCACGCCGCTCAACGCCATCATCGGCTACAGCGAGATCCTCGCCGAGGACGCCGCCGACGAGGGCAACAGCGCCATGGTGGCCGACCTCGACAAGATCCAGGCGGCGGGCAAGCATCTGCTGGGACTGATCAACGACATTCTCGACCTCTCCAAGATCGAGGCCGGGCGGATGGACGTCTATCTGGAGCAGGTGTTCCTCACCCGCATGGTGGACGAGGTGAAGACCATTGTCGGGCCGATGATGGCGAAGAACAACAACCGCTTCGTCATCGATTGCCCGGTCGATATCGGCTCGCTGCGCACGGACGTCACGAAACTGAAGCAGAGCCTGATCAACCTCCTGAGCAACGCCGCGAAGTTCACCAAGGACGGTGACGTGACCCTGCGCATTGCGCGCGAGGAGGGTGGCGAGGCGGCCGGATTGGTGCGCTTCGAGGTGTCGGACAGCGGCATCGGCATGAGCGAGGAGCAGATGGGTCGGCTGTTCCAGGCCTTCACGCAGGCGGATTCGTCCACCACGCGCAATTTCGGCGGCACGGGCCTCGGCCTCACCATCACCAAGCATTTCGCCGCGATGCTGGGTGGTTCCATCTCCGTGCGCAGCGAGGCGGGCAAGGGATCCACCTTCACCATCGAATTGCCGATCGAGGGCAAGCCGCAGGCGCAGGAAATCACGGCTACCGAGATGTCCCAGTTGCTCGCGCCGGTGCAGCCTGGTGCGATCACTGTTCTGGTGGTGGACGACGACCCGGCGGTGCACGAGGTGCTCGACGCCACGCTCGGCAAGGAAGGCTACGTGCTGCGCCACGCGCGCGACGGCGTCGAGGCGCTGAACATCATGCACACCGATCCGCCGGACGTGGTGACGCTGGACGTGATGCTGCCCAAGATCGACGGCTGGTCGGTGCTCGGCATCATGAAGTCCGAGCCGGCGCTGGAGCATATCCCGGTCATCATGCTCACCATCGTCGACGACCGGAACCTCGGCTATTCGCTGGGCGCCTCCGAATACATGACCAAGCCGATCGACCGGCAGCGCCTGATCGCGCTGATCCACCGCCTGGCGCCGATCGGCGAGGATTCGCTGGCGCTGGTGGTGGATGACGATCCGGAGGTGCGGGCCATGGTGCGCGCCACGGTCGAGGGCGTCGGGCTCGACGTGGCCGAGGTCGCCAATGGCCGGGAGGCGCTCGAATGGCTGGACGGGCACCGCCCGCCCTCGCTGGTGCTCCTCGACCTGATGATGCCGGAAATGGATGGCTTCACCTTTCTGGAGAAGGTGCGCGCGCAGCCGAAATTCGTCGATCTGCCGATCGTGGTGCTGACCGCCAAGGAGCTGAGTTCGCCCGAGCGCGATTTCCTCGCGCGCAACACGCTGCTCATCCTCAACAAGAGCGCGCAGCCCATTGGCACGCTCGGCTCTGCGCTGGCGGCGATCGCGGGTCGGCGGGTCCGGCACAGCGGCGGGACGGCGTGAGCGGGACGGCTTTGGAGAACGGGAACCGGGCGATGGCGAAGATCCTGCTGGTCGAGGATAACGAGATGAACCGCGACATGCTCTCGCGCCGGCTCTCGCGCAACGGTCACGAGGTGCTGGTGGCGGTGAACGGGCAGGAAGGGGTCGATCTCGCCCTGTCCGAGCGTCCCGACATCATCCTCATGGACATGAGCCTGCCGGTGCTGGACGGCTGGGAGGCGACGCGGCAGGTGAAGGCCAATCCGGCCACAGCAGCCATCCCGGTCATCGCGCTGACCGCCCACGCGATGGCGAAGGACCGCGAGGACGCCATGGCGGCCGGCTGCGACGACTTCGACACCAAGCCGGTTGAACTGCCGCGGCTGCTCGGCAAGATCCAGGCGCTGCTGGGCGGCTGATGTCTCCCGGCCTTCCATTGGCCGATCCGCCGGGCCGGTGCGAGGCGCGAGCCTTGCCGGCGCCCGGTCGGGATCACGGCGCCCCCGAGACTTGAGACTGCGTTGAAGGATATGACGGCGTTGCGGAACTGGGATCTCTGAGGCGATGTCGACAATCGCCTCCCTTTTGTGCGGCCTCGGCCTTTTCTTCATCGGCGTGCGCATGCTCTCCGCCAACCTCGTGCCGCTGGTGGGGCGGCGCGCCCGCGCCGTCTTCGCGCGGGCGTTGCACGGCACCCTGGGCTGCGCGGCCAGCGGCGTCGTGGCCGGCATCGTCACGCAGAGTTCCACGGCGGTATCCTGGATCATCGTCTCCTTCGTCCGGGGCGGGGTGCTGCCGCCGGGGCCCGCGCTGCTGGCGCCCACCTGGTCGAATGTCGGCACGGCACTGCTTCCGCTCATCGTCGCCGTCAACACGGCGACCCCGGCCGGCATCGTGATCGGCCTTGTCGGCTTCGCCACCTATTTCCGGCTGGTGCGCGGCGACCGGATGCGCAACGCGCTGGACGCGGCGCTGGGCGGGGCGCTGCTGCTGTTCGGCATGTATCTTGTCTCAAGCGCCGTCGGACCGCTGCGCGAGCAGGCGATGCATGAGATCTGGTGGCAGAGCGCGGTGAACAATCCCGGGCTGCTCGCGCTGGTCGGGGCCGGCTTCGCCTTCGCCGCGCAATCCTCCTCGGTGGCGGCGGCCCTGGCGGTGGCCTCGATCTCCGGTGGGCTGCTGACGCTCGGCGCGGCGTTTCCGTTGATAGCCGGCGCCAATCTCGCCAGCGCCATCAACAACGCCCTGATGATTCCCGGCGAGACCGCCGCGGGGCGAACCGTGTTCGCGCTGCAAGTGGTGCAGAAGGGGGCGGGCGGGCTGCTGCTGGCAGCGTTGTCGGTGATCGCCGCGCTCTATCCCGATCCGATGACTCATCTCCTCACGACCGACGGGCTCGGCTCGCCGGGCGCGCAGATCGCCCTCGTCTTCCTGCTGGCGCAGGTCGGCGGTGCGCTCGTGACCAGTTGGTTGGAGCGTCCCTGCCGGCGGCTTCTGCACCGGCTCATGCCGGCGAGCCCGGCCGAGACCCTCGCCGAGCCGGCCTTCCTGCTGCGTGAGGCGCTGGGCGATCCCGCCACCGCGCTGGAACTCAGCCTGCGCGAGGTGGCGCGGCTGACCACCCGCCTGCCGCAGATGCTGGACCGCGTGCGCGAGGATGGTCCGACCCGCGGCCCGGCGCCCGCCGCGCTGCGGCTGGCCGGCGCGACTCTGGCGGCGACGGTGAAGACCTATCTCGCCTCATTGCTCGACGCCAACCCCACCCGTCCGCAGGTGGCGGTGGCGCTCTTGCTCGATGAGGCCGCGACCACGGCCGGCGCGCTGCACGAGGCGCTGGCGGAATTCGCGCAGGAGGCGGGACAGGCGCGCGAGGTGCCGACCGCGCCGCGGCTCATCGAGGCGCTGCACGCCATTCTCTGCGCCGTGGCCGACCATGCGGAGGCGCTCGGCGCGGAGGATCCCGCGCTGGTGCTCGCCCTGCTCGGCCATCGCGACCAGTTGATGGAGGGGCTGCGGCTGCGGCTCTCCTCGCAGGAGGACATTGCGCCGGCCGCGCAGAACGCTCTGTTCCGCATGACGGTGCTGTTCGAGCGCATCGTCTGGCAGGCGCGTGGGCTGGTGAACGATTTCACACAGGTTCACAGGGCGGTGGAAGCCAGCTGAGCCGTCACAGCCTGAGGGCGCTGCGCTCACCCGGTCGGCTCGGCCAGATGCAGCCGGATGACCACGACGTTGCGGCCGTGCTCGTAGCGATAGGCGACCGAGGCCGCGAGGGTGCGCACCAGGTGGACGCCGAGCCCGCCGACGCGGCGCTCCTCGATCGAGCCGGTCAGGTCCGGTGGCGGCGCGTGGAACGGATCGAACGGCGCCCCGTCATCGCTGAAGGTAAGCTCCAGCACATCGCCATCAAGGCGCACCCGGACGCCGATCTCGCCCTGCCGCCCGTCCTCGTAGCCGTGCTCGACCGCATTGGCGACGAACTCGTCGACCGCGAGTTGCAGCCGATAGGCCGGGGTCGGCGGGATGGCGTTGGTGCTGACGAAGAAGTCGAGCGCCTCGAATAGCGGCTCAAGTTGATCGAGCCGGCTCGGCAGGCGGATGTCGATCTCGCGAATGATCATGGTCCCGCCCGCCGATTATCGGTCAGGGAGGCGCGGTCACGTGAGCGCGGCGAGCGCGCTCGCCCGGCTCTCGTGAATCGGGATGAGCGCCGTGAAGCCGCTCACATCAAACACCTCGTGCACCTGCGGAACAAGGCCGCAGATAACGAGCTGCAGGCCGTTGCTGCGCGCCAGCTTGGTGGCCTTCAGCACCACGCGCAGCCCGGCCGAGCTGATATAGGTGAGCTCGGCGAAATCCAGCACGATGGCGGCACTTCCCTCCGGAATGACGGCCAGCGTCTCGTCGAGCTTGGGCGAGGAACTGCTGTCGAGGCGCCCGCGCACCGCGGTGATCAGAACGTCCTTCTCGACAATGCGGTCGATATGCATGGCGATGCCAATCCTGTCCAAGCCTGTACCCGAGGCTGCCGGGCCGCCTGTGCGGCGCAGCATCCCGGCTGGCGCCAGAGCTAGCCCGAAAAGCCCGGGCCACGCAAGCGGCGCGCCGGCAGCCGGCTCGCCTCCCGCGAGCCTCGGTCAGTGCTCGAAGCGAAGGGACAGCGCCTGCCGCTCGCCTTCCATGCCGATGACCAGCTTGTCCGCGCGCTTGCTCAGCATGTAGCCGACGAAACGGGCGACCGCCTTGGCATCGCCCAGCAGGTCCTCGGGCGAGGGACGCAGCGTCGGGACCTCGATCGCTTCGCCTTGATAGAGCAGGGTGACGTCGAAATTGTTCTCGTCGAACCGCGCTCGCAATTCCAGCGCGCCGGCGGCGGTCTCGGTGTCGAGCAGCGTCTCGACAGCTTCGGCGACGACCGGAATCGCCGCGGCGATGACATCGCGACGCGCGCCCCACAGGTCGCCCTGCTGTTCGAGGAACTCGGTCGTCACCTGGAAGGCATTGTCGCCCAGCGTCACGGGAAGCGAGGCTTCCTGGCGAATACCGATGCGGAAGAACAGGTTGAGCAGCACCGCGACGGCGGTCGACACCGAGAGCGGCGATTCGAGGATGGGCTGCGCCCAGTCCGGCGTCGAGTGCACCACTTCCGGCAGCAGCGCGACCGTGAGGCCGGCCAGAACCGAGAGGCCCACGGTGAAGATGCGCCGGTCGCTCAGGCGGCGGGAGAGGATCAGGTCCATGCCGGCGACGATGAGGAAGGCCGAGGCATAGATCAGGATGGCGCCGACGACGGGCGTCGGGATGATGGTGAGCGCCCCCACCAGCTTTGGCGAGAAGGCGGCGAGCAGGATCACACCGCCGGCTATGATGCCGATGCGCCAGGCGGTGGCGCCGGTGGCGAAGGCGACGCCGATCGCCGCCGAGGACGAGGCGCTGGCGAAACCGCCGGTGAGTGCGGCGCCCATATCGGCGAACGTGTTGGCGCGAATGGCGCGGCCGGCCTGCTCCATGTCGGCGCGGCGCCAGTCGGCATCGTCCATGCGCTGCATCGACACGACGGTGGAGATCATGTCGACGGCGGAGATGAAGCCGGTGAGGATCGCCGCCGGCAGCAGCGCCCAGGACCAGGCGAAGCCAGGGAAGCCGATGCGCGGAATGTCGACATAGGGAAGCTGCGCGAACGTGTCCGCCGGCGTCGGCGCGATGCCGGCGAAGGAGGCGATCAGCCAGCCCGCCCCGGCGCCGATGGCCACCGCGAACAGACGCAGCAGCCCGCGCGAGAAGATCGCCAGCGCGATGATGATGAACAGCGTGATGAAGCTGACCATGAGGTAGCGGGTATCGACCAGCCCGCCCGATTCCTGCGCCAGCCCGAAAACGCGGCGCAGCGCCGGCGGGGCCAGCGCGATGCCGAGCATGGTGACGGCGACGCCGCAGATTTCCGGCGGGAACACCGCGCGCAGCGCATTGGTGAAGCGGGTGAGCGAGAGCTGCGAGACCGAGGCGACAAGGCTCATCGCGGCATAGAGCGGCAGGCCGCCGGCCGAGAGCGACTGCACCGCCAGCGGCAGATGCGGCGTGTTGGGAATCTGCACCAACAGCATGCCCGCGCCGGCCTTGGGCCAGCACTCGATGATGGTCGCGATGCCCATGAAGATGATGCAGCTGGTGATCAGCACCTGGGTATCGGCAAAGCTCAGCCCGGCCTCCTCCGCCGCCACCAGCGGATAGACGAGAAACAGCAGAGCCAGCGTCGCGTGCTGGATGCCCAGGGCAAACAGCGTGCCGAGCGGCGGCTTCTCATGGGCCGAATAGACGATGTTGGATGGCTTGCGCGGCATCGGGGCTCGGAGCGGCTGGGGAGGGAGAAGGCGGGCAGAGAAGCGGGCGGGAGAGCGGGCAGGCGGGCTCCGGCCGGCCCTTGCCATGCGCCACGCGTCATTGGCGCCGCCACGGCAAGCTTGCCCCCGGAATCCCCGCGGCGACTATGGTATTTCGCCGTGCGCGGGGCAAGGCGGCACAGGATGCGCCGGCGCGGCGCGACGGCGTTTTACGCCCCGCCGTTGCCGCGGAACCGCGCCCGTGCCGCGCCCGTGCCGCGCGCGTCTCAATAGGGCACGCGATCGGTCTTGTTCTTGTACTTCTTCCACACCTCGACGGCTTCCACCTGCAGGATCTGCTCGCACTTGATGGAGCGCTCGCCGACCGGCTTCTTCAGTTCGGCATAGATCAGGCTGTCGTCGAAATCGCCATATTCCAGCGCGTCGGCATTGGTCGAGGCGTAGTACACGTGCTCGATTCCGGCCCAGTAGCAGGCCGCCATGCACATCGGGCAGGGCTCGGCGCTGGTGTAGAGAACGGCGCCGGTCAGCTTGAAGCTGCCCTCCTTCTTGCAGGCCTTGCGAATGGCCTCCATCTCGCCATGCCAGGTGGGGTCGTTCTCCGCCACCACCCGGTTCGCGCCATCACCGAGGATCTCGCCATCGCGAACGATGACGCAGCCGAACACGCCGCCGGCGCTGTCGACCAGCGCGGTCTTCTCCGACAGCGCGATGGCGTGGCGCATGAACTTTTCGTCTTCGCGGGTGACGGCTGTCTCGCTGGTCATGGCTTTCCCTGGTTCGTTGGGGTTTGCGGGTGAAGGCGCGGCGGGTCTTCAGGCACTCAGAACAGCAGCGACAGCAGTCCCATCTCCGCGCCATAGAGCGCGGCGAGGGTGAGGGCGCCGCCGATCTCCACCGCCGTGCGGTGTGTCGGCGCGGGGCGCAGCCACCACATCATGCCCAGTCGCGCGAGGCCGACCAGCGGCCAGGAGACGAGGCATACGCTGAGCGCATTGCCGAGGAAGGTGGCGAGCGCGAGCGGCAACCCGGCCAGCCGCGGGCTCAGAAAGCGGATCTCCAGCATCACCACCGGAAACAGCACGAGCAGCACCAGCGCGGTCTGCTTCCAGGCGGGCGGCACGGCGCCGCTGGCATCGGGCGCGAACCAGGCGGAGAAGCCCGCCGCGAGCCGGCGGTTCGACCAGTGCGACACGCTGGGGTCAGCCGCCGAAAGGCGGGCCGCACGCTCCGGGGAGACCAGCCAGGCGTCCAGCTCGGCGGGCGAGCCGAAGCGCACCAGCGCGGTCCAGTAGGGCAGGTCGCCGGAGACCGGCGCCTGCACCAGCGTGCCCATATAGCCGGGGAATTTCGCCTGCGCGGCCTGCATGCTCTCGCTCCAGGCGAAGAACTCGCCCTCGCGGCCGGGCTGCACCTGCGTGGTGATGACCTCCGTCACGGTGGCGAAGGCGTGGTAGTCCGGCGCCACCTCTTCCGGCAGCGCGGGGTCTTCCGGCGCCCGCAGCGGCGCCAGATCGGCCAGCAGCGCGCGGCGCCCGGCCTCGTCCAGCCAGCGCTCCAGCGTCTCGTGCGAGACGAAGCGCTGCACGATCTGCCATTCGCCGGAGCCGGCAAAGGCGGGGAGGATCTCAACGTTGAGAAAACCCGGGGCGAGCGAGGCGGCGCGCGTGAAGCGGGCCTGCCACTCGGCAAAGCGATCCGCCATGCCGGGACGGACAAGGACGCGCGTGGCGATGGCACTGACGGCGCGGCTGGTGACTTCAGTGGTCATGAATCCAGCGTCTCCCGTCTCCCGGCGCGCGAAAGGATGAGCGGTGTTGGCGGGCGAAGCAACTCATAAGCGAGCCCTGTCGCCGCTGAAGCCGGATATGGTTTTCGCGCCGTCGCGGCCGCGATTGTCCGTCGTCGCCGGGGGATGATAGTCTTTGCCCGCCTCCGACAGGCGCGCGCCGATCGCTCCTCCGCCGCTGGCGCGCGCCGGGTCCAAAGACTATTGGACCTTTTGCGGCTTTCGACCGATAGAACGCAAAAACCGGGTGAGGAGCGTCACAGATGGAAGCCCCCGCGACGGGCCGGGCGGACGGCCCGCTGACCGGAATCCGCGTCGTCGAGCTCGGCAACCTGATCGCCGCGCCGTTCGCCGCGCGGCTGATGGCCGAGTTCGGCGCCGAGGTGATCAAGATCGAATCCCCGGGCGAGGGCGATCCGCTGCGCAAATGGCGCAAGCTGCACAAGGGCACTTCGCTCTGGTGGTATCTCCAGTCGCGCAACAAGAAGTCCGTCGCCGTCAATTTGCGCCTGCCCGAGGGCCAGGAGATTGTCCGCCGCCTCGTGCGCGACGCCGATGTGCTGATCGAGAATTTCCGCCCCGGCACGCTGGAGCGCTGGGGGCTGGGCTGGGAGGCGCTGAAGGCGATCAACCCCAACCTCGTCATGGTGCGCATTTCTGGCTTCGGGCAGGACGGGCCCTATCGCGAGCGCCCCGGCTTTGGCGCGGTGGGCGAGGCGATGGGTGGCATGCGCTTCACCACGGGCGATCCGGATCGGCCGCCAGCGCGCACCGGCATCTCCATCGGCGATTCGCTGGCGGCGCTGCACGCGGTGATGGGCGCGCTGATGGCACTCCTCGCCATCAAGTCCGGACGCGGCGCGGGACAGGTGGTCGACGTCTCGCTCTATGAGAGCGTGTTCAACATGATGGAGAGCCTCGTTCCCGAATATGACGTGTTCGACTTCGTGCGCGCCCGTTCGGGCGGCTCGCTGCCGGGCATCGCGCCCTCCAATTCCTACCCGACGCGCGAGGGCACCTATGTCATCGTCGCCGGCAATGGCGATGGCATTTTCAAGCGGCTGATGGGGGCGATCGGGCGCGACGACCTCGCCAGTGACCCGCGCCTCGCCTCCAATGATGGACGGGTGGCGCATGTCGAGGCGATCGACGGTGCCATCACCGCATGGACAAGCCGGCATTCGCTGGACGAGGTCACAGCGGCGCTCGATGCCGCGCAGGTGCCGAACGGGCGCATCTATTCGGTCGCCGACATCGTCGCCGATCCGCAATATCGCGCCCGCGACATGATCCTGCCCTCCACCCTGCCGGACGGCACAAAGGTGAAGCTGCCGGGCATCGTGCCCAAGCTCTCCGACACGCCCGGCGCCGTGAACTGGCTGGGCCCGAAGCTCGGCGAACACACGGCAAGCGTGCTGGCCGGGCTGGGCTATGGCGAGGAGGAGATTGCCGCGCTCACCGCCAGCGGCGTGGTGGCACGGCCGGACGGCGAGGGAGACGACGCATGAGCGGCGAGCCTTATCCCGCCCGCGTGTTCATCCAGGAGGTCGTCACCCGCGACGGCCTGCAGATCGAGCCGCGCTTCGTGCCGACGGCGGACAAGATCGCGCTGATCGACGCGCTGTCCGACACCGGCGTGGCCAAGATCGAGGTAACGTCCTTCGTCTCGCCGAAAGCCGTGCCGAACCTCGCCGACGCGGCCGAGGTGGCCCGGGCGATCCGGCGCCGGCCGGGCGTGACCTATGTCGCGCTGGTGCCGAACCTGCGCGGCGCCGAGGCGGCGCTCGCAGCCGATCTGGATGAGCTCAACCTCGTCATGTCGGTGAGCGCGACGCACAACCTCGCCAATATGCGCCTGACGCCGGATCAGTCGCTGGAGGGTTTCCGCGCGATTGTCGCGGCCGCGCGAGGCACGCGCGCGCGGCTCAACGGCTCCATCGCCACCGCCTTCGGCTGTCCCTTCGAGGGCGCGCAGCCGGCCGAGAAGGTGCTCGGTCTGGCCGCGGCCTATCTCGATGCCGACCTCGATTCGATCACCCTGGCGGACACCACCGGCATGGCCAATCCACGGCAGGTGGCGGACCTCGTCGCGGCCTTTCGCGCGCGTTTCGGCGCGGTGCCGCTGACGCTGCATTTCCACAATACGCGCGGCATGGGCCTTGCCAATGTGCTGGCGGCGCTGGGGCAGGGGGCGGACCGCTTCGACGCCTCGCTCGGCGGCCTTGGCGGCTGCCCCTTCGCCCCGGGCGCCACCGGCAATATCTCGACCGAGGATCTCGTCCACATGCTGGAGGAGATGGGCGTGGCCACCGGCGTCGATCTCGGGCGCCTGCTGGAACTGGCGCGCGGGTTGCCGGATCTGCTCGGCCACGACATACCGGGGCAGGTGGCCAAGGCCGGGCGGAGCGGGGACCTGCATCCCGCCCCGGCGAGTCTCAGGGCCGCGTCGTGAGAGCGGGTGAGGAGCCTATAGCCACGAGGGTCGTCTTTTCACCCTCTCCCTGCCGGGGCGAGGGAAAGGACGTCCTTCGCCGGCGTGCCGACCCATGCGTGGCGGACTTCGAGCTGAGATGAGAGGAAGCGACATGGAAATCGCTCTGCGACAGCCGGGCCGAGAGGGCCCCGCTCCCGGCGCCGCCCCGCTTGCGGTCGCGCTGGACGATGTGAGCATCAGCTTCGCCGTCAAGGGGCGCCCGGTGTTCAAGGCGGTGGCGCCGACCTCGCTGCATGTCGGGGATGGCGAGTTCGTGGCTATTGTCGGCCCCACCGGCTGCGGCAAGTCCACCCTGCTGAATGCCACGGCCGGCCTGCTGAAGCCGGCGGGCGGGCGCGTCGCCATCTTCGGCGAGCCCCTCGCCGGGCTCAACGCGAAGGCGGGCTATCTCTTCCAGCAGGACGCCCTGATGCCGTGGAAGACGGCGCTGGACAATGTGGCGATCGCGCTGGAGATCGGCGGCGCGCGCCGGGCCGACACGTTGGCGCAGGGGCGCGACTGGCTGGCGCGCGTGGGCCTCGCACGCTTCACGGATCGTTATCCCCACGAGCTTTCGGGTGGGCAGAGAAAGCGCGTGGCGCTGGCACAGGTGCTGGTGCGCGACCCCAAGATCCTGCTCATGGACGAGCCCTTCGGCCCGCTCGACGCGCAGACCCGCCAGATCATGGGAACCTTGCTGCTCAGGCTGTGGGCGCAGGACCGCAAGGCGGTGATGTTCGTCACCCATGATCTTGAGGAGGCGATCGCGCTGTCCGACCGCGTCGTCATCATGTCGGCAGGTCCCGAGGCGCGCATCATCGGCAATTTCCCGATCGACCTCGCCCGCCCGCGCGACACCGCCGACATCCGGCTGGATCCGCGCTTTCACCAGCTGCACCGCGAGATCTGGAACCAGCTGAAGGCGGAAGTCGCTAAAACCTATGGGGAGGAGATGGCCTGATGAAGCTGCATCCCGCCAAGCTGCTGCTCCTGCAGATTCTCGTCGCGGTGGTCGCGCTCGCCATCTGGCAGGTTGGCGCGACCGTGCCGATCGGTGGCGACTATCTGCTGCCCGAGTTCTTTTTCTCCAAGCCGTGGGACGTGCTGTCGCGCGTGGTGCAGCTGTTCGTCTCCGGCACCATCTGGAAGCACCTGTGGATCACGCTGACGGAAACCGTGCTGGCCTTCGTCATCGGCTCGGCCGGCGGCGTGGTCATCGGCTTCTGGTTCGCCCGCAAGCCTGTCGTGGCGGCGGTGTTCGACCCCTATGTGAAGATGTTCAACGCCCTGCCGCGCGTGGTGCTGGCGCCGATCTTCATGCTGTGGCTGGGGCTCGGCATCTGGTCCAAGGTGGCGCTGGGCGTGACGCTGGTGTTCTTCATCGTGTTCTTCAACGTCTATCAGGGCGTGAAGGAGGTGAGCCCCGTGGTGCTCGCCAATGCGCGCATGATGGGGATGAGCGAGCGCCAGCTGTTCCGCAATGTCTATTGGCCCTCGGCCATGTCGTGGATGTTCTCCTCGCTGCACACGGCGGTCGGCTTCGCGCTGGTCGGCGCCGTGGTCGGCGAATATCTCGGCTCGTCGGCGGGGCTGGGTTATCTCATTCACCAGGCCGAGGGCGTGTTCGACGTGACCGGCGTGTTCGCCGGCATGTTCATTCTCGCCGCCTTCGTGCTGGTGATCGACTGGTTCGTGACGCGCGTCGAGCGACGCCTTCTCGTGTGGCGCCCGCAGGCCGCCAGCGAAGAGAATTGACCCCTCATCCGACAAGAAAAGGGAGGAAAGACATGAAGATGCGAATTCTGCTGCTGGCCGCGAGCCTTTTGTTCCCGGCGATTGCGTTCCCGGGGCTCGGCGCGGCGCAGGCGGCCGATGTGGAGAAGCCCAACCTGACCATCGGCGTCGGCGGAAAGCCGCTGCTCTATTATCTCCCGCTCACCCTGGCCGAGCGGCTCGGCTATTTCAAGGATGAGGGGCTGACCGTCGAGATCAACGATTTCGGCGGCGGCGCCAAGTCGCTGCAGGCGCTGATCGGCGGCTCGGTGGACGGCGTGACCGGTGCCTTCGAGCACACGATCCGCATGCAGCAGAAGAAGCAGGACATCCGCGCCGTCATCGATCTCGGCCGCTATCCCGGCATCGTGCTGGCGGTGCGCAAGTCCGAGGCCGACAAGATCAAGACCGTCGCGGATCTCAAGGGCAAGAATATCGGCGTGACCGCGCCCGGTTCCTCCACCCACATCCTGGTGCAATATGCCTTCGCCAAGGCCGGACTGAAGCAGGACGATGCCTCGTTCATCGGCGTGGGCGGCGGCGCCTCCGGGGTCGCGGCGATGCAGAAAGGCGAGATCGACGCGATTTCGCATCTCGATCCGGTCATCTCCAAGCTGGACGAACTCGGGCTGATCAACGTGCTGATCGACACCCGCACCACGGAGGGCACGGAGCAGCTGTTCGGCGCCATGAACCCGGCGGCCGTGCTCTATTTCAAGGAGAGCTTCATCCAGGCCAATCCGAAGACCGTGCAGGCGCTGACCAACGCCTTCTACCGCACGCTGAAATGGCTGGAAAAGGCCACGCCGGAAGAAGTCGCGGCGGCGGTGCCGGAGGAATACTGGCTGGGCGACAAGGCGCTCTATATCAAGGCGTTCAACGCCTCGCGGCCGTCATTCTCCACCGATGGCAACATTGACGATGCCAGCCGCAAGGCGGCGCTCAACCTCATCGCCACCACCGATCCGACCATCGATCCCGCCAGCATCGACCTGTCGAAGACCTTCGACGGCTCGTTCCTCGCCAAGGCGAAGAGCCAGTAAGGGATATCGCCTGAGCACCGCCGCCGCCCGGCTTGCGTGCCGCCCTATAACCGAGGGCGCGGCGCGCCCTCTCCCCATTTGGGTGACGGGCGCCCCGCCGCGAGCACGTAGCCCTCATCGACCCGCCGCGCGGGCCGCCTCTCCCTAACGTGGAGAGGGAATCGCGTGACGAAACCTCCGCCCGACAACGCTGGTCCAACGGCCGGCGGCGCCCACCTCACCCCGCGATGTCGAGCAGGATGTCGGCCACCGCCTCGGGGGCGCTGAGGAAGGGCGAGTGGCCGGTGTCGAGCGCGTGGACATGCGCGCCCGGCACCGCCGCCTGCATGTCGCGCTGTACCGCCAGCGGCAGGCCGCGATCCCTCAGGCACTCGATGTAATGCCGCCGCAGCCGCCCGTAGCGCGCCGGCGTGATGGCGGAGACGGCGGTGAAGGGGGCGTGCGGGGTGACGCGCACGAGGTTGGGCAGCGCCCGCTCGATGTCGTGCGCGGTGCAATCGGAATAGAGCGAGCGGGCAATGAGGTCGCGCTTGGTCAGGTCGAGGCCGAGGCCTTCCTTGCCGAGCCGCAGCATGCCCTGCGTCTCCACGATGGCGGGGTCCTTGAGATAGGCCGGCGTCATGACGAAATCGCGCGCGGTCCTGCCGTTCGGCGCCATGAAGCCGGTGAGGTAGACCAGCGCGGCGATCCGCTCGGGCATTTCCTCGCCGAGCCAGGTGCAGGTCGCCCCGCCGACCGAATGGCCGACCAGGATGGCCCGGCCCTCGATATCCTCCAGCGCGGCGCGCACCGGGGCCGCGTATTCGGTGATGTCGGCGACGGCGGCGGTGGGCGTGGGGTCGAAGCCGTGGCTGGCGAGGTCGGGCGCGATCACCGCATGGCCGGCGGCGCCGAGAAGGTTCGCCACCTTCTGGAAGCAGCCGCCCCAATGCCAGGAGCCGTGGATGAGAATGAAGGTCGCCATGGCTCGCGTCTCCCCAATAGCTTGGCGCGGATGTTTGGCGGGCGTGTAGCCCGTCGCCGGCCTGCCGTCCAGCCAGTGGCATACCATCCACCACCGCAACGGACCTTTGCCGGCGGGGAACAGCCGGAGTACATTTTCATCACGGCGCCGATTTGGGCGGGCGCCGGGAGGAGCGCACCGCCATGCCGTATCGCCACGTCGTCGGGCCGCAGACCTATCTCTTCGCCGATCTCCGGGACCTGATGGCGAAGGCGACGCCGCTGCGCTCGGGCGACATGCTGGCCGGCGTCGCGGCGGCTTCCGCGGAGGAGAACGTCGCCGCCCGCATGTGCCTCGCCGAGGTGCCGCTCGCGACCTTCCTCAGCGAGGCGCTGGTACCTTACGAGACCGACGAGGTCACGCGGCTGATCATCGACACGCATGACGCGGCGGCCTTCCGGCCGATCTCGCACATGAATGTCGGCGATTTCCGCGACTTCCTGCTCTCTGGCGTGGCGACCAGCGAGGTGCTCGCCGCGCTCGCGCCGGGGGTGACGCCGGAAATGGCGGCGGCGGTGTCCAAGCTGATGCGCAACCAGGACCTCATCGCGGTGGCGAAGAAGTGCCGCGTGGTCACCAAATTCCGCAACACGATCGGCCTGCCCGGCACGATGGCGGTGCGCCTGCAGCCGAACCACCCGACCGACGATCCCGCGGGCGTGACGGCCTCTATCCTCGACGGCCTGCTCTATGGCTGCGGCGATGCGGTGATCGGCATCAA
This sequence comes from Ancylobacter tetraedralis, assembly GCF_014195655.1. Lineage (GTDB taxonomy): Bacteria > Pseudomonadota > Alphaproteobacteria > Rhizobiales > Xanthobacteraceae > Ancylobacter > Ancylobacter tetraedralis. The sequence continues at coordinate 300,567 of NZ_JACICD010000003.1, read as the reverse complement.
CCCCGCTTCCGACAGCCTGCCGGTGCTGAGCGAACTCTTGAGGCTGATCGACGGCATCATCCAGCGCTTCGACATTCCCACGCAGGCCTGCGTGCTCACCCATGTCACCACCTCGACCGAGGTGATCAATCGCGGCGTGCCGGTGGATCTCGTGTTCCAGTCCATCGCCGGGACGCAGGCCGCCAACGCCTCCTTCGGCATCGATCTCGCCGTGCTGCGGGAAGGCCACGAGGCGGCGCTGTCGCTCAAGCGCGGCACGCTGGGCGACAACGTGATGTATTTCGAGACCGGGCAGGGCTCCGCGCTCTCGGCCAATGCCCATCACGGCGTCGACCAGCAGACGCTGGAGGCCCGCGCCTATGCGGTGGCCCGCCCGTTCAAGCCGCTCCTGGTGAACACCGTGGTCGGCTTCATCGGGCCGGAATATCTCTATGACGGCAAGCAGATCATCCGGGCCGGGCTGGAAGACCATTTCTGCGGCAAGCTGATGGGCGTGCCGCTGGGCTGCGACGTCTGTTACACCAACCATGCCGAGGCGGACCAGGACGACATGGACACGCTGATGACGCTGCTCGGCGCCGCCGGCGTCACCTACATCATGGGCATTCCCGGTTCGGACGACGTGATGCTGAACTACCAGTCCACCTCGTTCCACGATCAGCTTTACCTGCGCGAGGTGCTGGGCTTGAAGCGGGCGCCGGAATTCGAGGCGTGGCTGCAGGCCATGGGTATTACCGGGCCGGACGGACGGCTGAAGACGCAGCGCGGCAATCACCCGCTGCTCGCGGCCGCGCGGGAGCTGGCGGCATGAGCCGGCCGGAGATGGAAGTTGAGCCGGCGAACGACCCGGTGCCGCCGGCCGATCACGTAATCGAGGGCGGGGAATATCGCATCGAGGATTCGTGGAGCCGGCTGGCCGGCATCACTCCCGCGCGAATCGCGCTCGGCCGGGTGGGGGCCGGGCTGCCGACCCGCGAGGTGCTGCGCTTCGCGCTCGCCCACGCGCAGGCGCGCGACGCCGTGCACGCCCCCTTCGATTCCGCGCGCATGGCGGGTGAGATCGCCGGGCTGGGCTTCGAGACGCTCGAACTCGCCTCCGCCGCGCCGGCGCGCGACGCCTATCTGCGCCGTCCCGATCTTGGCCGCCGCCTGTCGGACGCGAGCCGCGCCGTGCTGCGCGCCGGCGAGTTCGACCCCGTGGACCTCGCCATCGTGGTTGCGGACGGGCTGTCCTCCACCGCGATTCACGCGCAGGCCGTGCCGTTTCTCACCGCCTTTCAGGCGCGCATCGCGGCGGCGGGATGGCGAGTCGCCCCGGTGGTGATCGCCAGCCAGGCGCGGGTCGCGCTGGGCGACGAGGTGGGCGAGGCGCTGCGGGCGGCGGCCGTGGTGGTGCTGATCGGCGAGCGGCCCGGGCTTTCCTCGCCCGACAGCCTCGGCCTCTACCTCACCTTCGCGCCGCGCGCCGGGCGCACCGATGCCGAGCGCAATTGCATCTCCAATGTGCGCGGCGAGGGGCTCTCACACGATCAGGCCGCCTTCAAGCTGGCCTGGCTGCTGGAGCAGGCGCTGGCGCGGCAGCTGACCGGCGTGAGCCTGAAGGACGAGAGCGACCTGCTCCTGGTCAATGGCCAGCCACCCGTGCCGCGGCTTGGCTGAGGCCGCGGTGGCGCAGCTTGGCGTCGCTCACGCAGTAGCGGCCATGCAGTGTGGCGGCATCGGTGAAACGGCTGTCGAGGCGTTTGAACGCGTCGAGAAGCCAGCGGTGCAACAGGCGGAACATTGTCAACTCCCTCGGACCAAAGGGCCCGCGACGCCAGATTTGGCCCGTGCCGCGTAGTTTTTCGATCGGGAGTGTGCGCCGGCCGCATAAGCCGAGCGTCAAGGAACGCGCGTCCGAGGCACGTTTGCCCACGTGTGTGGCCCGGACGTCGTTGCCTCGCCCCTCCGCCCCGTGCTCTCATCCACGGGATTCGTGAAGTCTCGGCCGGTGCGACCTGGGCGCCGCCGATCCCCTGGCGTGATCCCGAGGGATCAGGCTCAAGCTCTTGAAACAAGAGCCGTTTTTGATCAGGTGCTCGCATCCTGAGCGGAACGGGTTCTGAATGAAGGAACGTGCCGGTGGCTCGAGGTCTCGATCATGTCGTCCATGTCGTCCGTGATCTGGAGGCCGCAGGGGAACTCTACGACATGTTGGGCTTCACCGTGGGGGCGCGCAATCGCCATCCCTGGGGCACGCATAACCGGCTGATCCAGACGCCGGGCTTCTTCGTCGAGCTGCTGGAGGTCGCCGACCCCGAGGCGATTCCCCCTCACGAGGACGGCAAGTTCTCCTTCGGCGCCTTCAACCGCGATTTTCTCGACGATGTGGGGCAGGGGCTCTCCATGCTCGTGCTGGAAGGGCGCGATCCCGCGGCCGACAAGGAGGCGTTCGACACCGAGGGCTTCGGGGGATTCGAGCTGTTCGACTTTGCCCGCACCGGCAAGCGGCCCGATGGATCGGATGTGGAGGTGGCGTTCACCCTCGCCTATGCGCGCGATCCGGCCTCGCCGCATACCGGCTTCTTCACCTGCAAGCAGCTGCGGCCGGAGAATTTCTGGGCGCCCGACCTGCAGCGGCACATGAACACCACGACCGGCGTCGCGGGCGTGGTGCTGGCGGCCGCCGAGCCGGAGCGTCACCTGCCCTTCCTCGCCGCCTTCACCGATGCGCCCTTCCGCCGCGCGGTGGATGGCTGGCACATCGCCAAGACACCGCGCGGCGATGTCGACCTGATGAGCCACGCGCTGTTCACCGAGCGTTTCGGCGTCGCGGCGCCGCCCGAGGAAGGGCTGCGCCTGGTCGCGACCCGCTTCGCCGTGTCCGATATCGACAAGGCCCGCAAGCGCGTCGCCTCTTCGCGCATGGCGGCCGAGGAGATCGAGGGCATCATCGTCATCAGCGCCCAGGCCGGCCTCGGCGCCACGCTGGTCTTCGAGCCGGCGGCCTGACGCCGGCCACGCGCGGACGGCAAACGGAAAAAGGCCCGGGATCGCTCCCGGGCCTTTTTCGTCAGGTGTGCCGATCCGTTGCGGTCAGGAGCGGGCCTTCTCCGTCACCGGCTGGCTATCGCGGATCGCGCGGCCGGGCAGCAGGGCCTGGGCGCGGGCGCCCATCGCACGCCAGGTGGCGAACAGGTTCAGCGGCGAGCCTTCCAGCCAGCCGATGAAGGCGGCGGCGAGGAAGGGCAGGGACTGCACCGCCAGCGCGAGGGCAAACAGGTTGATCTCCACCACGGCATGCCAGTTGGTCATGCGCAGCGCGATGGCCGAGAGCAGCAGCCCGCCGCCGATCACCGCTTCCGGCAGCGCCGGGAAGGCGCGGGCGGCATTGGCCAGCCAACTGCCCTTGGCGGTGCGGGCGAAGGCGAGGTCCTTGTAGCGGAAGCCATCATAGACCGCCTTGGCCACGGTAAACTGCACCGCCATGGCGGCGATGGCCGCACCCAGCATGCGCAGTGGGGTGGTGGCGACACGCAGCCGGTAGAGCGCGCAGAAATGCAGCACGTAGATGCCGAAGCAGAACACGATCGGCACGGTGAGGATGCGCGCCGGCACCGCGATGCCGAGGCCGAGCACGAAGGGCACCCAGGCGAGCGACAGGACGGCCGCCAGCGCGCCGATGCTCTCCGAGCCGAGCCAAGAGACCCAGCCGATGCTGAACTCGCGACGCTGCGCCGAGGAGAGGCGGGTGCCTCCGTTGGGCAGCATGTTGCGCCAGTGCTTCTTGACGATCTGCATGCCGCCATAGGCCCAGCGGTGCCGCTGCTTCTTGAACGAGGCGAAGTCGTCCGGCAGCAGGCCCCAGCCGTAGCGGGTGTTGGTGTACTGGCTCTTCCAGCCGCGCTCGACGATGGAGAGGCCGAGATCGGTGTCCTCGCAGATCGTGTCGCTCGACCAGTCACCGGCCTCGACCATGGCGGCGCGGCGGATGAGGCACATGGTGCCGTGCACGACGATGGCGTCATGCTCGTTGCGCTGGACCATGCCGATGTCGAAGAAGCCGGCATATTCGGCGTTCATTGCCTCGTGCATCAGGCTGCGATCGCCGTCGCGGTGCTCCTGCGGCGCCTGCACGATGCCGACGGTGGGGTCCTCGAAGGTCGGCACCAGGTCGCGCAGCCAGTTCGGATCGACGACATAGTCGGCATCGATCACGCCGATGATCTCGGCATCCGGCGCGGTCTTCTGCATGGCGATGCGCAGCGCGCCGGCCTTGAAGCCTTCCACCTTGGGCAGGTTGAGGAACTTGAAGCGATCGCCAAGCTCGCGGCAATGGGCCTCGATCGGCTCCCAGAAGGCGGGATCCGGCGTGTTGTTGATGATGACCAGGCACTCGAAGTTCGGCCAGTTGAGCCGCGCGACGCTGTCCAGCGTCTGCTTCAGCATCTCCGGCGGCTCCTTATAGGCCGGGATATGGATCGAGACCTTGGGCGTGCGGGTCGGCATCGCGGCGGAAGCGTTGCGCAGCAGGCGCTGCGGCGTCTTGCCGAAGGCGATGGTGGCGAGTTCCTCGACCCGGTACAGCATGATCACGACCAGCGGCACCAGCAGCACGATGCTGGCGACAAAGGTGACCTTGTTGCCGCCCACGACATAGTGGGTAAGCCAGTAGTCCGTGACCGTGGCGATCCATGCGCCGACCAGCGCCGCGGCGCCCGACATGACGGCCGCCTGCGTGAAGGTGAGCCGGCCGATGCGGAAGACGGGGATGGAGAAGGCGATGCCCAGCAGCAGCGCGATGGCGGCCGTCTCGGTATAGTTGGAGGCGACCAGCGGGCCGGAAAGCGGGAACTTGGGCGCGCGGTTGGCGTCGAGAATGCCCCAATACTGGCCGACGCTGCCCTCGAAGCTCTTCCACGGGGCGTCGAACGCCTCGATCAGGTTGTATTCGATGCCGAGCGCATCGGCGCGGGCGGCGAAGTCGCGGATGATCTGGGCCTGTTCCAGCTCGCCGGGCACCGCGCCGTCGCGGTTATAGCCGCCGCTCGGCCAGCCGAACTCGGCGATGACGATGCGCTTGCCGGGATAGGCGGCGCGCAGGCGCTCATAGATGTTGATCGAGCGATCGACCACCTGGTTGGCGGGCACGCCTTCCCAGTAAGGCAGGATGTGGGCGGCTATATAGTCGACCGCGGATACCAGTTCAGGGTGATCCATCCAGACGTCCCACGTCTCGCCGGTCGTTACCGGGACGTTGGTCTGGCTTTTCACCTTGCGGATGATGGCGATCAGTTCCTCGGGCGTCTTTTCGGCGCGCAGGATCGACTCGTTGCCGACCACGATGCCCGTGACATTCGAATTCTTGCGCGCGGCGTCGAGCGCGTTGGCGATCTCCGCCTCGTTGCGCTTTTCGTCCTTGTCGATCCACGCGCCGACGGTGGCCTTCAGCCCGTCCTCGGCGGCGAGGCGCGGCACCATGTCCAGCCCGCCGGTGGAGGCATAGGTGCGCACCGCCTTGGTGTAGGGCGCCACCGCATCGATGTCGGCGCGGATCTGCGCCTCCGTCGTGCCCTGGCCCTTGTCGGGATTGGCATCGCGGCCGTAGGGCGCGAAGGACATGCTGGCAAAGCGGTCCGGCACAGCGGGAGCGCTCACCTGCTCCCGCATCGCAAACCACGCAAAAGCATGCACGGACGTGACGACCGCCAGGGCGGCGGCAGCGACACGAACAGCGGGACGCATGAGACTAACCCACCAGATGAATGAGGAACGGGAGATATATAATTCAAGTTTAACGCATTTGCAGCACATTCATGAGGGCAGTGCGGCAGAATCGATACGTCCCGCCCGAAACCCCCAAGCGCCCAGCAAACGCGCCCGATCCGAATTTGGTTCCGCTCTGTGGCGGAGCCATGTCACAGCCGCGGCTGTGACATGATTTCATTGCGCTGCGGGAGCGGCAGTCGCGGGCGCCGGGGGAGGCGCATCCGGGTTCACCCAGCAACTCTGGACACGCTCGGACAGGCGCTCCTGCGACTTCGTGTCGATGTTGCCCTGCCGGACCAGGCAGCGGAACGCGATCTTGAGGTGCTCGGTCGGGCAGCCGAACCGCTCGTAGAGGTCCATGTGGCGACGGGCGGTGTCGATATCGTCGCGCCACAGCAGCATCACGATGCGCCGCCCGCTCCACACGCATTCCGGCAGGCCGGCATTGCCGGCGAGCTTGGCCGCCTCGGCGTACTCCTCGACGGAGCGGCGCTGCGCTTCTTCCTTGGCCTGTTCATCGGGCGATTTCTGTTCAGCCGGCTTCTGTTCCGGGGCGCTGTTCTGGGCCACGGCGCCACCGGCGGTGGCCGCCGCAAGGACAACGCCGCCGATCATCAGGGCGGCAAAAGGACGTATGAAGGATAACATGATGGGAAACGTCACACGCGAAAGAGGAAGAGTGCGGAAGGACACTAGGTGAAGCGTTGGAATTTGTCAGCATGACGACAGCCGCGCACGCTATCCCCCTGCATGCGAGCCCTTCGGTGTGTCCCTTTCGCACGCAGGCGCTTCCCCGACCGCCCGGCCAAGGCTAGAAGCAGACCTGTGCGCCGCCGCGGACCGCCGGCGGCCGGCTTCCTTCGTTCGGCCCGTTCCTTCCGGAGTACCTGCGCATGCGACTTCCCCTCGCGCTCGCCGCCATCGTCGGTGTGGCGATCGTCGCCGTCTGGGCGTGGCTCGGTCATCCCGTGCCCGCGCCCGTTTCGCCGCTGACGGCGGGCGAGAAGCTGCCCTGCGTCTCCTACGCTCCGTTCCGGCCGGGCCAGTCGCCCTTCAATGCGGGGCTCGTCATTCCCGCGTGGCAGATCGACGACGATTTCGAGCGCCTGGCGAAGATCACCCAGTGCGTGCGCACCTATTCCACCGAGATGGGCCTGCATGTGGTGCCGGAACTGGCGCGCAAGCATGGTCTCACCGTGCTGCAGGGCATCTGGATCGGCCGCGACCCCGCCAATAACCGTGTCGAGATCGACGCCGCCGTGAAGGCGGCGCAGGAGAACCCCGACGTCATCAAGACGGTGATCGTCGGCAACGAGGTGCTGCTGCGCGGCGAGCAGTCCGCCGTCGACCTTGCCGCGCTCATCAAGGACGTGCGCGCGAAAGTGCCGGAATCGGTGCAGGTCACCTATGCCGATGTGTGGGAGTTCTGGGAACGCAACCGCGATCTGGCGAACTCGGTCGATTTCGTCACCGTGCATATCCTGCCGTTCTGGGAGGACCTGCCGGTCGCGGCCGAGAAGTCGGTCGCCCATCTCGACGAAATCCGCCAGCATGTCGGCAAGGTCTTCGCTGGAAAGGACATCCTGATCGGCGAAACCGGCTGGCCGAGCGAGGGGCGCATGCGCGAGGGCGCGCTGCCCTCGCCCTCGAACCAGGCCAACGTGATCCAGCAGTTGCTCGCGCTCGCCAAGGAAAAGAACTACCGCCTCAACGTCATCGAGGCGTTCGACCAGCCGTGGAAGCGGGCCTCGGAAGGCACGGTCGGCGGCCATTGGGGCTTTCTCGACGCCTATTCGCGCGACTTCAAGTTTGCCTGGGGGCAGCCGGTTTCCGATCATCCCGGCTGGATCTGGCAGGCGCTGGTCGGCCTTGCCTTCGCCAGCGGCATCTTCGGCGCCGCCGCCTATGGCCGGCGCCGGGCGGGAGCGGACGTGCTGGAGACGCGGCACTGGCTGGCCGTGTCCGGCATCGCCCTGTTCACGGGGCTGATGTATGGCCGGCTCATCGCCACCGTTCCCGTGGAGAGCCTGGGCGTCGGCGGCTGGATCCGCGGCATCGTCCTGCTGGTTCTGGCGCTCGCCGTGCCGCTGGCCTGCGCGGCGGCCATCGGGGCGCGGGCGCGGCTGGTGACGCTGGCGGCGGCGCTCAATCCCGCGCTGCTCACCGGCTGGACCGTGCTGGAGCGCGTGGTGGCCTTCCTGCTCGCCGCCTCGGTGGTGCTGGCGGTGCAGATCGCCTTCGGGCTGGTTTTCGACCCGCGCTACAAGGATTTCCAGTTCGCCGGCCTGACGCCGATCATCGCCGCCTTCGCCTTCTACGCGGCGGTGGCGCCCGCGCGACCGGGCGTGACCGGCCGGCAGGCCGAAGCGCTCGCCGCCGCGATCTTCCTCGGCAGCGGGCTCTACATCGCCATAAACGAGACCTTCGCCAACTGGCAGGGCCTGTGGACGGGCGCGCTCCTGGTGGTGCTGTCGCTCACGCTCTGGCGGCTCGCCACGGCCGGGCGAACGAGATGAGCAGCAGGCCGGCGGCGAGCGAGGAGAGGTTGTTGTTGTACATCACCACCCCGATCGCCGTGGCCATCAGCGCGACGATGAACATCGGCACCGAGGGGCGCACCAGCTGGATGAGCGAGGTGACGATCGCCGCGATGCCGAAGACCGAGTAACCATAAAGCGAGATGACCAGCGCCCGCGTCTCGCAGGTGGACGTCTCCATGCCCCGGCAGGCGAGGCCGATGGCCGATTGTTCGACCAGCGCATAGCGCATGTAGATCGCCCAGCCGAGCGCGACACCGCCCAGCGCGATGACGAGATGCGTGGCGCGCGGGCCGGGCAGGAAGTTGCGATACGCCAAGGTGTGATCTCCTCCGGTCTCCTCGACCCGCCTCTGGATGGCACGACGCGGGCCGGCGATCAATTCACCCCATGCGCCCACCCGCGACCGGCTGTCTCGGGCGGCGCTTCCGGCCGGCGCCGCGGTGCGCTAAACAGCCGCGCCCCTTCTAGGAGTTTCGCGCATGCGCAGCCTGCTCGTCATCGTTCTCGCGGCCGGAGAGGGCACGCGGATGCTGTCCGCCCAGCCCAAGGTGCTCCACAAGGTTGCCGGCCGGGCGATGGTGAGCCACGTGCTGGATGCCGCGCTCGCGGCCGGCGCGTCACGCATCGCCGTGGTGGTCGGCCCCGATCACGACGCGGTGGCGGAGGAGGTGCACCGCACCGTGCCGGACGCCGCCATCTTCGTGCAGTCTGAGCGCCGGGGCACCGCCCATGCCGTGCTCGCTGCGCGGGAGGCGCTGGCGGAAGGGCATGATGACGTCGTCGTCATGTATGGCGACACGCCGCTGGTGCGGGGCGAGACCGTGCTGGCCTTGCGCGCGCCGCTGGCCCTGGGTGCCGGCGTGGCGGTGCTCGGCTTCCGGCCGGAGGACCCGACCGGCTATGGCCGGCTGCTGACGCGGGGCGGGGAACTCGTCGCCATCCGCGAGGAGAAGGAGGCGAGCCCCGAGGAGCGGGCGGTTCGGCTGTGCAACGCAGGGCTGATGGCCTTCGACGGGCGCGCGGTGCTCGGCCTCATCGACGCGATCGGCGATGCCAATGCCAAGCGGGAATTCTACCTCACCGACGCGGTCGAGATCGCCCGCGCGCAGGGGCGCCTTAGCGGTGTGGTCGAGGCGCCGGCGGACGAGGTGGCAGGCGTCAACAGCCGCGTGCAACTGGCGCAGGCGGAGGCCATCCTCCAGGCCCGGCTGCGCCGGCGCGCGCTGGAGGGCGGGGCGACGCTGGTGGCGCCGGACACGGTATTCTTCAGCGCCGACACGCGGCTCGGCCGCGACGTGGTGGTGGAGCCGAACGTGGTGTTCGGCGCGGGCGTCACCGTGGAGGAGGGCGCCACCATTCGCGCCTTCAGCCATATCGAGGGCGCCCATGTGGGGCGGGGTGCCATTGTCGGCCCCTTCGCCCGGCTGCGGCCCGGCGCGATGCTGGGGGAGGGGGTGCATGTCGGCAACTTCGTGGAGATCAAGGCGGCCGAGCTTTCACCGGGCGTGAAGGTCAACCACCTGTCCTATGTCGGGGACTCGAGCGTCGGCGCCAATACCAATATCGGCGCGGGCACCATCACCTGCAATTATGACGGCTTCCGCAAACATCGCACGGTGATCGGCGCCAATGCCTTCATCGGCACGAACAGCCTGCTGGTCGCCCCTGTCAGCGTCGGCGACGGTGCCTATATCGGCACCGGGTCGATCATCACCGAAGACGTGCCGGCGGATGCGCTCGCCATTGCCCGCGCCCGGCAGGTCAACAAGCCGGGCTGGGCGGTGCGGCTGCGCGAACGTCTGGCGGCCGGGCTCGCGCCCGAGAACGCGCCCAAGAAATAGACATGCCAAAAAATGGATATGCGACGAAACGAAGCGATACCTGATTTGATTTCGGTATTGCGGTGAGCGCCCGCTAAATCGGCGCCGCTCGCCGCCGCTTCGCCGCGCGACATCACGGAGTTGGCCGCCTCATGTGTGGAATTATCGGCATCGTCGGAACAGCACCGGTCGCCGACCGTCTCGTGGATGCGCTGCGGCGCCTCGAGTATCGCGGCTATGACTCGGCCGGCGTTGCCACGCTGGAGCACGGGCAGCTCACGCGCCGCCGCGCCGAGGGCAAGCTGCGCAACCTGGAGACGGTGCTGGCGGATGCCCCGCTCGCCGGCCATATCGGCATCGGCCACACGCGCTGGGCGACCCATGGCCGGCCCAGCGTCGCCAATGCCCACCCGCACGCCACGACGCGGGTCGCGGTGGTGCATAACGGCATCATCGAGAATTTCCGCGACCTGCGCGAGGAACTGCTGGCCGACGGCGCCAATTTCGAGAGCGAGACCGACACCGAGGTTGTGGCCCATCTCGTCAGCCGCGAGATGAACCACGGCCGCAGCCCGATGGAAGCGGTCGCCAATTCGCTGCCCCGGCTGCAGGGCGCCTTCGCCCTCGTCTTCCTGTTCGACGGCGACGACAACCTGCTGATCGGCGCGCGCAAGGGCAGCCCGCTGGCGGTAGGCTATGGAAGGGGCGAGATGTTCCTCGGCTCGGACGCCATCGCGCTGGCGCCGTTCACCGACACCATCGCCTATCTCGACGACGGCGAATGGGCCGTGCTCACGCGCGACGGCGCAGTGATCCGCAACGCGGCGAACGAGGTGGTCGTGCGGGCGCCGCAGAAGACCACGGCCGCCGCCTTCATGGTCGAGAAGGGCAATTTCCGCCATTTCATGGCCAAGGAAATGCACGAGCAGCCCGAAGTGGTCGCCCACACGCTCGGCCATTACATCGACATGGCCAACGAGACGGTGCGGCTGCCCGAGGATCTGCCGTTCGACTTCGCCAAGCTGAACCGCATGTGCATCGCCGCCTGCGGCACGGCCTATTATGCCGGGCTGGTGGCGCGCTACTGGTTCGAGGCGCTGGCGCGGCTGCCGGTGGAGATCGATGTCGCCTCCGAGTTCCGCTACCGCGAGGCTCCGCTCGACCCCAACGGCCTGATGCTCGTCATCTCCCAGTCCGGCGAGACCGCGGACACGCTGGCCTCGCTGCGCTATGCGCGCGATCAGGGGCAGAGCGTGCTCGCCGTGGTGAACGTGCCGACCTCGACCATCGCGCGCGAGGCGCATGTCGCGCTGCCGACGCTGGCGGGGCCGGAGATCGGCGTCGCCTCGACCAAGGCCTTCACCTGCCAGCTGGCCACCCTCGCCGCGCTGGCGGTGGCGGCCGGCCGCGCGCGCGGGGTGCTGTCCGCCGCGGAGGAAAAACGGCTGGTGCGGGCGCTGATCGAGCTGCCGCGCCTCATGAACGAGGCGCTCAAGCTCGGCCCGACGATCGAGCATCTGGCGCGCAGCTTCACCCAGACGCGCGACGTGCTCTATCTCGGCCGCGGCACCGCCTATCCGCTGGCGCTCGAGGGCGCGCTGAAGCTGAAGGAAATCTCCTATATTCACGCCGAGGGCTATGCCGCCGGCGAGTTGAAGCACGGGCCCATCGCGCTGATCGACGAGAAGATGCCGGTGGTGGTCATCGCGCCGCATGATTCCGTGTTCGACAAGACCGTGTCGAACATGCAGGAGGTGGCCGCGCGCGGCGGGCGCATCATCCTGCTGACCGACGAGGCGGGCGCCCGGCGGGCGGCGCTGGAGACCGAGGCGACGCTGATCCTGCCCGATGCCGACCCGCTGATCGCGCCGCTGGTCTATGCCATCCCCGTGCAACTGCTCGCCTATCACACGGCGGTGCACATGGGGACGGATGTCGACCAGCCCCGCAACCTCGCCAAGTCGGTGACGGTGGAGTAAGCGGCGACGGCAGGATAGGGGCGGGGATCACCCCCGCCCGCGATACGTCGGCACGCCCTGGTCGGGCAGCCAGATGTCGGCGGGTGGCGCGCCGCTCTGCCAGAACACGTCGATCGGCATGCCGCCGCGCGGATACCAGTAGCCGCCGATGCGCAGCCAGTGCGGCGCCAGCAGGTCGTGGATGCGCCGGCCCACCATCACGGTGCAGCCTTCGTGGAAGGCGCCGTGGTTGCGGAAGCTGGCGAGATAGAGCTTGAGCGACTTCGATTCGACCAGCCAGTCCTTCGGCACGTAGTCGATCACCAAATGCGCGAAGTCCGGCTGCCCGGTCACCGGGCAGAGCGAGGTGAATTCCGGGCAGGTGAAGCGGGCGACATAGAGCGTGTCGGCCTGGGGGTTCGGCACGCGGTCGAGCACCGCCTCCTCGGGGGAGGCCGGCCATTGCGTGGCGCGGCCGAGCTGCAGCGGGGTATCGGTCATGCATCCTCTCCTGAGCGTGGGTTCTGGGGTGCCGGTTTCCCGGCTGTCGGGCCGGCGGGCGGCCGGCGCGGCATGTTTGGTACCTCTGTGGCACCTCTTTCGCATGTCATGGCTGTCGAGTAGAAGCGCGGTTGGCCTCCGGTCGAGGCAGCTGAGGAAGTGGGGAAACGCATGACCGCCATTGTCGATATCATCGGGCGTGAAATTCTGGACAGCCGCGGCAATCCGACCGTCGAGGTCGATGTCGTGCTGGAAGACGGCTCCAAGGGCCGCGCCGCCGTTCCCTCGGGCGCCTCGACCGGCGCGCATGAGGCGGTCGAACTGCGCGACGGCGACAAGTCCCGCTATCTCGGCAAGGGTGTGCTGAAGGCGGTCGATGCGGTCAACGGCGAGATCTTCGACGCCATCGGCGGCATGGATGCCGAGGACCAGGCGGCGATCGACCAGATCCTCATCGAGCTGGACGGCACCCCGAACAAGGCGCGCCTCGGCGCCAACGCCATTCTCGGCGTCTCGCTGGCGCTGGCCAAGGCGGCGGCCGCCGCCCGCGACGTGCCGCTCTACCGCTATGTCGGCGGCGTGAACGCCCGCGTGCTGCCAGTGCCGATGATGAACATCATCAATGGCGGCGCCCATGCCGACAACCCGATCGACTTCCAGGAATTCATGATCCTGCCGGCCGGCGCACCCACCTTCGCGGAAGGGCTGCGCACCGGCGCGGAGATCTTCCACACGCTGAAGAAGGCGCTCAAGGACGCCGGTCACAACACCAATGTCGGCGACGAGGGCGGCTTCGCCCCCAATCTGCCCTCGGCGGACGCCGCGCTCGCCTTCGTGGTGAAGGCCATCGAGACGGCCGGCTACCGGCCGGGCGAGGACGTGTTCATCGGCCTCGACTGCGCCGCCACCGAGTTCTTCAAGAACGGCGCCTATGATTACGAGGGCGAGGGCACGGTGCGCGATATCGAGACGCAGGTGAAGTATCTCGCCGATCTCGTCGCGCGCTATCCCATCGTCACCGTCGAGGACGGCATGGCGGAAGACGACTGGGCGGGCTGGAAGCTGCTCACCGAGACCATCGGCTCCAAGTGCCAGCTGGTTGGCGACGACCTGTTCGTCACCAATGTCACGCGGCTCTCGGCCGGCATCAAGCAGGGTGTGGCCAACTCCATCCTGGTGAAGGTCAACCAGATCGGCTCGCTGACCGAGACGCTCAACGCGGTCGAGATGGCGCACAAGGCCGGCTACACCGCCGTCATGTCGCACCGCTCGGGCGAGACCGAGGATTCGACCATCGCCGACCTCGCGGTGGCGACCAATTGCGGGCAGATCAAGACCGGCTCGCTGGCGCGTTCCGACCGCACCGCCAAGTATAACCAACTGCTGCGTATCGAGCAGGAACTGGGCCCGCAGGCGATCTATGCCGGGCGTTCGGCGCTGAAGGCGCTGGGCTGAGGCCGCATTGGAATTCCTCTCCTCGTTGAGGGAGAGGTACCCGCGACGCGGGTCGGTGAGGGAAGGCGCGCTCACCAAGCGTGAAAGCCCCTCACCCCGGGCCCTCTCCCCGGCGGGGAGAGGGGGGCGGGCCTCGAACGCCCGAGCGTGACGGTCGCGGCCGGCGCCAGATCCTCTTCCGCGCGCCGGCGCCGTCGACAAATCTCCACCGAGCGATCACGGTTAACGGAGCCTCAACCGCCTGCGGTTAGGCTCCGTTTTCATGATCATACGCACACGCTGGCGATCCATCCTGCAGACCGTCACCCTGCATCTCGGGGCGGCGGCGCTCATCGGCTATTTTGCCTTCCAGGGCTATAACGGGCAGTACGGCCTGCTCGCCCGGCGCGGCTTCGAGCAGCAGCGCGCCGAGCTTATCGAGGAGCGCGACACGATTCGCGCCCAGCGCGAGGCGATCGAGGCGAAGGTGCGCCTGCTCTCCTCCGAGCGCATCGATGCCGACATGCTGGACGAGGAGGCGCGTCTGCTGCTGAACCTCGTTCACCCCAAGGATCTGGTGCTGCTGCGCAGCCCCGACGCGGAAAGGGCGCCGTGATGGGCGTCGCTGCGGTGCATCCGGCATATTGGATGCCAGTAGCGTTCGAACAGGAAATGTCGCGATTGCAAATGCTTAACTTGAAATAAGTTAAATAGCCGAATTGACTAGAATTCAGTTAATTGCAAGAAACCTATGCGCGTACAATATGTTGTGCGTTGCAGCATTGCATTCCAGGCGTAGCGCCGCGTGGAAAGGTGCGTTATGAAGCTCGCAGGTCACTCGCGAGCTGAGGATGCGCCATGGTAACTGCCGCGAAGAAGTCGGCCGTCAGCAATACCGTCGGAACCGCTGCCCCCAAAACCGCCCGTAGCGCGGCGCGGCGCGCCGACAAGTCTTCGGGGGGCTCCCCCTCGACGCTCGAATTCTCCAAGGCGGAAGAACTCGAAGCCTATCGCCAGATGCTGGAGATTCGCCGCTTCGAGGAAAAGGCCGGCCAACTCTACGGCATGGGCCTGATCGGTGGTTTCTGCCACCTCTATATCGGCCAGGAGGCCGTCGTCGTCGGCATGCAGGCCGCGCTCAAGCAGGGTGACCAGGTCATCACCGGCTATCGCGACCATGGCCACATGCTGGCCACCGGCATGGACCCCAAGGGCGTGATGGCCGAGCTGACCGGCCGGCGCGGCGGCTATTCCAAGGGGAAGGGCGGCTCGATGCACATGTTCAGCACCGACAAGGGCTTCTACGGCGGCCACGGCATTGTCGGCGCGCAGGTCTCGCTCGGCACCGGCCTCGCCTTCGCCGACGCCTACCGCCAGAACGGCAATGTCTGCCTGACCTATTTCGGCGACGGCGCGGCCAATCAGGGGCAGGTCTACGAGAGCTTCAACATGGCGGAGCTCTGGAAGCTGCCGGTCGTCTACATCATCGAGAACAACAAATACGCGATGGGAACCGCGGTGAGCCGCGCCTCCGCCCAGACGGACTTTTCCAAGCGCGGCACCTCGTTCAACATTCCCGGCGAACAGGTCGACGGCATGGATGTGCGGGCGGTGAAGGCCGCCGGGCAGCGCGCGGTGGAATTCGCCCGCTCCGGCAAGGGCCCCTACATCCTCGAGATGCTCACCTATCGCTATCGCGGCCACTCCATGTCCGATCCGGCCAAGTACCGGTCGAAGGAGGAGGTGCAGAAGATGCGCACCGAGCACGATCCCATCGAGCAGGTGCGGGCGCGTCTGCTGGAGAAGAGCTGGGCGAGCGAGGAAGAGTTGAAGGCGATCGACGCCGAGATCCGCGACGTGATGAACGCGGCGGCCGATTTCGCCAGCCACGATCCGGAGCCGGATGCGTCCGAGCTCTACACCGACATCCACCGCTGAGTGGCGGGCGTGTCGATGCTCGCCGGCATGTTCTGGGTTGGCGTCGTCGCCGGCGGTTCGGCGGCGGTGGTCATCTGGGTGTTGGCGGTGCGCCTCGCCTATAGCCTTGCCGTCCGCCGCAAGGCTGGCGCCACCGCAAGGCTGCGGGTTGCCTTCTGGCCCTTCGGGGCGCGGCAGGCGGCCGGCGTTCCCGCCGACATCTCCGCCAGCCTCAACAAGATGCTGGTTGCCTTCTTTCTCGCCCTCCTCGTCGCCATCTCCTCGATGGCTGTCTACAGCAACCTGACGTTCGTGCCGCCGGCACACACGCAGTGACGCGCGATCTCGCCGCACGTTCTTTCTGGGGAACGCCGCCATGCCGACCGAAGTTCTTATGCCTGCCCTTTCCCCGACCATGGAGAAAGGCAATCTCGCCAAGTGGCTCAAGAAAGAGGGCGACACGGTCAAGTCCGGCGACGTGATCGCCGAGATCGAGACCGACAAGGCCACGATGGAGGTCGAGGCGATCGACGAGGGCACGCTCGGCAAGATCCTGGTGCCCGAGGGCACGCAGGATGTCGCCGTCAACACGCCGATCGCGGTGATCCTTGCCGATGGCGAGGATGCCAGCGCGGCGAGCGCACCCGCGCCCAAGGCTGCCGAGGCTGCTCCGGCCGAGGCGGCGCCGCTCCAGCCCTCGCCGGTGGCCAGCGCGGCGCCGGCCGCTCCCGCCATCGTCACCTCGGCGGTGGCAAACCCGCCGCAGCCCGAAGCGCTGCCCGAGCCGGATGTGCCGGCCGGCACCGAATTCGTCAACCAGACCATGCGCGAAGCGCTGCGCGACGCTATGGCCGAGGAGATGCGCCGCGACGGCGACGTCTTCGTCATGGGCGAGGAGGTCGCGGAATATCAGGGCGCCTACAAGATCACCCAGGGGCTGCTGCAGGAATTCGGCGCGCGGCGCGTCATCGACACGCCGATCACCGAGCACGGCTTCGCCGGCGTCGGCGTCGGCGCGGCCTTTGCCGGGCTGAAGCCGATCGTCGAGTTCATGACGTTCAACTTCGCCATGCAGGCGATCGACCAGATCATCAACTCGGCCGCCAAGACGCTCTACATGTCGGGCGGGCAGGTGCACTGCTCCATCGTGTTCCGCGGCCCCAACGGCGCCGCCGCCCGCGTCGCCGCCCAGCACAGCCAGGACTACACCGCCTGGTACAGCCATGTCCCCGGCCTCAAGGTCGTCGCGCCCTATACGGCGGCCGATGCCAAGGGCCTGCTGAAGTCGGCGATCCGCGACCCGAACCCGATCATCTTCCTTGAGAACGAGATCCTGTACGGCCACGCCTCGCCGGTGCCCAAGCTGGACGACTACACCGTGCCGATCGGCAAGGCGAAGATCGCCCGGCCGGGCAAGGACGTGACGCTGGTGGCCTGGTCCATCGGCATGAACTACGCGCTCAAGGCGGCGGAAGAGCTGTCCAAGCTCGGCATCGAGGCGGAGGTGATCGACCTGCGCACCATTCGTCCGATGGATGTCGACACCATCCTCGCCTCGGTGAAGAAGACCGGCCGCTGCGTGACGGTGGAAGAGGGCTGGCATCAGTCGGGCGTCGGCGCGGAAATCGTCGCCCAGCTGATGGAGAAGGCGTTCGACTATCTCGACGCCCCCGTGCTGCGCGTCACCGGCAAGGACGTGCCGATGCCCTACGCCGCCAACCTCGAAAAGCTTGCGCTGCCCTCGGTGCAGGACGTCATCGACGCCGCCCGCGCCGTCACCTATCGCTGAGGTCGAAGAAGCGCCATGTCCGTCGAAATCCTGATGCCGGCCCTGTCTCCCACCATGGAGAAGGGCAACCTCGCCAAATGGCTGAAAAAGGAGGGTGACAAGGTCGCCCCCGGCGACGTCATTGCCGAGATCGAGACCGACAAGGCCACGATGGAAGTCGAGGCCATCGACGAGGGCACGCTGGCGAAGATCCTGGTGCCGGAAGGCACCGCCGACGTGCCGGTGAACCAGCTTATCGCCGTGCTCGCCACCGAGGGCGAGGACGTCAAGGCGATTGCCGCCGGCTCCGGCGCGGCGCCCGCCAAGGCGGAAGCCGCAGCGGAGGTGCCGAAGGTTGCCGAGCCCGCGACGGCGACGCCGGATGTCGCTCCGGCTCCCGTCGCCGCATCCGGCGGTTACGATCACGGCAATGGCAAGGCACCCGGCGGCCGCGTGTTCGCCTCGCCGCTCGCCCGTCGCCTCGCGAAGGAGAAGGGCGTCGAACTCGCGGATGTGAAGGGCTCCGGCCCGCATGGCCGCGTGGTCGCGGCCGACATCGCCGGCGCCAAGGCCGGTGCCGCCAAGCCGGCCGCAGCTGCGGCCCCCGCACCCGCCGCGCCGGCTCCCGCGGCCGTGCCGGCCCCGGCCGCCGCCGCTCCCTCGAATGCCGCCGTGCTCGAACTGGCCAAGGCCTATTACGAGCCCGGCACCTACGAGGAGATCCCGCTCGACGGCATGCGCCGCGTCATCGCCCAGCGCATGACCGAGGCGCGGCAGACGGTGCCGACCTTCTACCTCACGGTCGACTGCGACGTGGACGCGCTGCTGAAGCTCCGCGAGGAGCTGAACAAGTCCGCGCCCGAGAAGGACGGCAAGCCGACCTACAAGCTCTCGGTCAACGACTTCGTCATCAAGGCCTATGCGCTCGCCTTCCAGCAGGTGCCGGATGCCAACATGGTGTGGGGCGGCGACCGCTACCTCAAGCTGAAGCATTCCGATATCGGCGTCGCCGTGGCGATCGACGGCGGCAAGGGGCTCCTGACGCCGATCATTCGCAAGGCCGAGACCAAGACGCTGTCGGCGATCTCCAACGAGACCCGCGACCTGGCGATCCGCGCCCGCAACAAGAAGCTGGCGCCGAACGAATACCAGGGCGGCTCCTCGGCGATTTCGAACCTCGGCATGTTTGGAATCAAGGACTTCACCGCGATCATCAATCCTCCGCATGCAACGATCCTGGCGGTCGGTGCCAGCGAGCAGCGGGCAGTGGTGAAGAAGGGCGAGCTGGCGGTGGCGACGGTGATGACTGTCACCATCTCCTGCGACCATCGCGTGATGGACGGCGCCATGGGCGCGCAGCTCATCGGCGCCTTCAAGCGGATCATCGAAAAGCCGATGTCGATGCTGGTCTGAGGAACGATCATGGCGAATAACTACGACGTTCTCTTCATCGGCTCGGGCCCCGGCGGCTATGTCGGGGCCATCCGCGCCGCCCAGCTCGGCCTCAAGGTCGGCGTCATCGAGCGGCAATATGTCGGCGGCATCTGCCCGAACTGGGGCTGCATCCCGGCCAAGGCGCTGCTGCGCTCGGCCGAGATCTTCCACTATATCGAGCACGCCAAGGATTACGGGCTCGTCGCCGAGAAGACGGGGGTCGACATTGCCGGCGTGGTCAAGCGCTCGCGCGGCATCTCGGCGCAGATGAGCAATGGCGTCGGCTTCCTGCTCAAGAAGAACAAGGTCGACGTGATCTGGGGGCAGGCGACGCTGACCGCGCCCGGCAAGGTCTCGGTCGCCGCCTCGCCGGAGCCTGCGCCCAAGGGCGCACTGGCGCCCGGCGACTACACAGCCAAGAACATCGTCATCGCCACGGGTGCCCGCCCGCGCGCGCTGCCGGGCATCGAGCCGGACAAGAAGCTGATCTGGACCTATTTCGAGGCGCTGGCCCCGGCCAGCGTGCCGAAGTCGCTGCTGATCATGGGCTCGGGCGCCATCGGCGTCGAATTCGCCTCCTTCTACAAGGCGATGGGCTCGGATGTCACCATTGTCGAGCTTCTGCCGCAGATCCTTCCCGTCGAGGACGAGGAGATCGCCGCGCACGCACGGAAGCGGTTCGAGAAGCAGGGCATCAAGATCCTCACCGGCGCCAAGGTGTCGAAGGTCGTGAAGGGCGCGGACAGCGTCACCGCGACCGTTGAGACGGCGGATGGCAAGAGCCAGACGATCACCGCGGACCGGCTGATTTCCGCGGTGGGCGTGGTCGGCAACATCGAGAATCTCGGCCTTGAGACGCTCGGCGTGAAGACTGATCGCGGCTGCGTGGTGATCGACGGCCTGTGCCGCACCAACGTGCCGGGCCTTTGGGCCATCGGCGACGTCGCCGGCCCGCCCATGCTGGCGCACAAGGCCGAGCATGAGGGCGTCATCGCCGCCGAGGCTATCGCCGGTGGGCACGCCCACCCGATGGACAAGCTGATGATCCCCGGCTGCACCTATTGCATGCCGCAGGTCGCCTCCGTCGGCCTTACCGAGAAGAAGGCGAAGGAAGCCGGCTTTGAGATCAAGGTCGGCCGCTTCCCCTTCATCGGCAACGGCAAGGCCGTGGCGCTCGGCGAATCGGAAGGCCTCGTGAAGACCATCTTCGATGCCAAGACGGGCCAGCTGCTCGGCGCCCATCTGGTTGGCGCGGAAGTCACCGAGATGATCCAGGGCTTCGTGCTGGCGATGAACCTCGAGACCACCGAGGAAGAGCTGATCAACGCGGTCTTCCCCCATCCCACGGTGTCCGAGACCATGCATGAGAGCGTGCTCGCGGCCTATGGGCGCGCCATCCACATGTGAACGCCGGCGGGCGCTGCGGGGGACCGCGCCGCCCGCCTCTCTATGGCCGTCCGGCGCTGACGGTGGTCTTGCCGATTGCAGAGCTGCCCGCCACATTGAGGGGCGGCATCGGGAGTTTGGGAATGACGGGCGTCGGCATTTTTGGAGCGATCATCATCGGCATCCTCGCCGGGTGGATCGCGGAAAAGACCTTGGGGCGCAGCCATGGGCTCCTCACCAACCTGGTTGTCGGCCTGATCGGCTCGTTTCTCGGCGCCGCCCTGTTCTCGACACTGGGCATCAATGTGCAGGCGGGCTGGATCGGCAGCCTGATCGTCTCCTCGGTCGGCGCGGTCGTGCTGCTGTTCCTGCTGGGCCTGTTCCGGCGCTGATACTTCGCAGGCTGCCCCGGAAGCGCTTGCTGCAGGGGCGCCCTGCGCCGGCGGCGGTCGACGCCGGGGCTGGGCTGGACTAGGAATGGACGGTCGCTTTCGGTGTGTGTCGCACCGGCAGCCGCGTCGTCCGGAAGGTCGTCAATGGTCACGGTTCTCAACACGCTCAATCGTGCGCTCGAAAAGCCCCGTCACCCGGAAAAGGTGAACCGGGTGGAAACGCCGGCGCTGAAGAAGCCGGACTGGATCCGGGTGCGCGCTCCCGGCACGCCCGGCTGGCAGCAGACGGCGGATATCGTCCGCGCCAACGGCCTCGTCACCGTGTGCGAGGAGGCGAGCTGCCCCAATATCGGCGAGTGCTGGCAGAAGAAGCACGCCACCTTCATGATCATGGGCGACACCTGCACGCGGGCCTGCGCCTTCTGCAATGTGCGCACCGGCCTGCCGGGCCCGCTCGACATGGACGAGCCGCAGAAGGTGGCGGATGCGGTGGCCAAGCTCGGGCTCGAGCATGTCGTCATCACCTCGGTCGACCGCGACGACCTCGCGGACGGCGGCGCCGAGCATTTCGCCCGCACCATCCGCGCCATCCGCGCCACCAGCCCCACCACGACCATCGAGATTCTCACGCCCGATTTCCTGCGCAAGGACGGGGCGCTGGAGGTGGTGGTGGCGGCGCGGCCGGACGTGTTCAACCACAATCTGGAATGCGTGCCCTCGCTCTACCTGAAGGTGCGGCCCGGCGCGCGCTACTTCCATTCGCTGCGCCTCTTGCAGCGGGTGAAGGAGCTGGACCCGTCCATCTTCACCAAATCCGGCATCATGGTCGGCCTCGGCGAGGTGAGGAACGAGGTGCTGCAGCTGATGGACGACCTGCGCTCGGCGGAGATCGACTTCATGACCATCGGCCAGTACCTGCAGCCGACGCGCAAGCATCATCCTGTCATGGGATTCGTGACGCCGGAGGACTTCAAGTCCTATGAGACCATTGCCTATTCCAAGGGCTTCCTCATGGTCTCGTCGAGCCCGCTGACGCGATCCTCGCACCATGCCGGCGAGGATTTCGCCCGGCTGCGCGCGGCGCGTGCGGCCAAGCTCGGCTCCACCGTCAGCGTCTGATCCATGCCCTCCTTCCGCAACAAGCGGCGTGTCCGCCACTCGGCGGCCGACATGTTCGCCCTCGTGGCCGATGTCGAGCGCTATCCCGAATTCGTGCCGCTGTGCGAGAGCCTGCATGTGCGCCGGCGCGTGGCGAGCGGGGAGGGGGTGGATATCCTCGTCGCCGACATGAGCGTGGCCTACAAGGTGTTCCGCGAGAGCTTCACCAGCCGCGTCTCGCTCGATCGCCCGCGCCTCGCCATCACGGTGGAATATCTCGACGGCCCGTTCAGCCGGCTGGAAAACCGCTGGACCTTCCGGCCTGTCGAGGGGGGCGGGTGCGAGGTGGAGTTCTTCATCTCCTATGAATTTCGCTCGCGCACGCTCGGCCTTCTGATGGGCGCGATGTTCGATGCCGCCTTCCGACGCTTCTCCGATGCGTTCGAGGCGCGGGCGGACCAGGTCTATGGCCCGGAGGGCGCCAGCGGCTCCTGAGCGGCCAGTTCCGCCAGCATGGCGAGCGCGGTAAGCACGGAGAGGCGGCGCACGCCGGCGCGGTCCTGGTCGGCGAACACCTCGCGCCGCGCGATGATCTTTCCATCCGCCGTGCCGGCCGCGAAATGCACGAGCCCCACCGGCTTGGCCGCCGAGCCGCCGCCCGGGCCGGCAATGCCGGTGATGGAGACGCCGAGCGAGGTGCGGGCCGCCCGCAGCAGCCCGCGCACCATTTCGCGCGCGGTTTCCTCGCTCACCGCGCCATGGATGGACAGCGTGGACGGGCTGACGCCGAGCACCTCGACCTTGGCCTGGTTGGAATAGGTCACGAACCCGCGGTCAAGCACATCGGACGAACCGGCAATGTCGGTGAGCGCGCCGGCAACGAGGCCGCCCGTGCAGGATTCGGCGGTAGAAATCGTCAGGCTGCGGGCGCGGCACAGGTCCAGCACGCGAATGGCCTGCAGGTCGAGCGCATCGGTGGGGTCGATCATGGCGCCATCCTCGCCGATCAGTCGATCCACGGCAACCGCACCGTGGCGGCCGCCAGCGCCGCAATGCCCTCGCGGCGGCCGGTGAAGCCGAGCTGTTCGCTGGTGGTCGCCTTGACGCTCACCCGGGCCAGCGAGATCCCGGCGATGGCGGCGATCCGCGCGCGCATGGCCTCGCGGTGCGGGCCGATCTTCGGCGCCTCGCAGATCACCGTGGCGTCGAGATGGGCGATGCGCCCGCCGGCATCGCGCACCAGCCGCGCGGCGTGGGCGAGAAACTGGTCGGAGGCGGCGCCTTTCCATTGCGGATCGGAGGGCGGGAAATGGTGGCCGATATCGCCGCTGCCGATGGTGCCGAGCAGCGCGTCGGTCAGCGCGTGCAGCACCACGTCGGCATCGGAATGGCCGGACAGGCCAAAGCCGTGGGGAATGCGCACGCCGCCCAGCATCACATGGTCGCCGGGGCCGAAGGCGTGCACGTCAAAGCCGGTGGCGGTGCGCACATCGAGGAGATCGGCGGCGGCGGTGCGTTCGGCGGTCACGAAATCCTCGGGGGTTGTGAGCTTCACATTGGCGGGATCGCCGGGGAAGACGGCGACCTTGTGGCCGGCCGCTTCCGCCACCGCCGCGTCGTCGGTGAGGTGGGCGCTGTGTGTCTGAAGGCGATGGGCGTCGCGAATCAGCGCGTAGCGGAAAGCCTGCGGCGTCTGCACGCTGCGTAGGGCATCGCGGTCCGGACCGCTGGCGATGAAGCCAGTCTCGGGCACGGATTTGATGGTGTCGACCAGCGCGAGCACGGGCACCGCCGCGCCATGCCGCTCGGCCGCCGCGATGGCACGCGCCACGAGGCGCGGCGAGACGAAGGGCCGCGCGGCATCATGGATCAGCACCAGATCCGGCGGATCGTCCGCCAGCGCCTCCAGTCCCGCGCGCACCGAGGCCTGGCGCGTCGCCCCGCCCGCCACCGGTGCGAGCACGCCGGGCAGGCCGGCGGCCGAATCGGCGCAGAGCGCGGCGTGCTCGGGATTGATGACCGGCAGGATGTGGCGGATTCCATTTGAGCCGGCAAAGGCTTCCAGCGTGCGGCGCAGCACGGTGCGCCCGCCGATGGACCGGTATTGCTTGGGAATGCCGTCGCCCGCTCTTTGGCCGCTGCCTGCCGCGACCACGATCACGTCCGTCCGCAAACCCATGAGAAACCGCCTATCCGCTGGGCGCCATGCGACCGGCACGCCCTTGCCCCACGCGATCGTTTAGCGCAAAAGCGAAGGCAGATTGCAAAAGTTTTGACATATGGCTTTTGGAAGGGTTGCTGACACACGCGGCGTGGCTATTATGTAGGCAAGGCCGATCGGGCCCATTTCGTGTGCATCGAGTGATCAACGCTTGATCTTCTCCGCGACTGCCAACGCCAGTCTCTCCATAGGCGCCCTCTCGACGCCGAACCGCGTCGTGCTCGCGCCGATGGCCGGCATTACCGACGCCCCGTTCCGCCGCATGGCGCTGCGTTATGGGGCCGGCCTTGTCGTGTCCGAAATGGTGGCGTCCGATGCGCTCGCCAGCGGCCATGAGGAGACGGTGCTGCGGGCGGAAGGCGAGGGGGTGGCGCTCCACGCCGTGCAACTCGCCGGCAACCAGCCGGGCTCGATGGCGCGCGCCGCGCGGCTCGCCGAATCGGCCGGGGCGGCGATCATCGACATCAACATGGGGTGCCCGGCCAAGCGGGTGACGACCGGCCTCGCCGGCTCGGCGCTGCTGCGCGACCTCGATCTCGCCACCGCCATCATCGAGGCCGTGGTCGGCGCGGTGAAGGTGCCGGTGACGCTGAAGACGCGGCTCGGCTGGGACGGCGAGGCGCTGGTCGCCCCGGAGCTGGCGCGGCGGGCCGAGGCGATCGGCGTGCGGCTCGTCACCATTCACGGGCGCACGCGCTGCCAGTTCTATACCGGAAAGGCCGACTGGGCGGCGATCCGCGCGGTGAAGCAGGCGGTCACCATCCCGGTTCTCGCCAATGGCGACCTGGTCAACGCGGAGGACGCGCCCGCCATGCTCGCCGCGTCGGGCGCGGACGGGCTGATGATCGGGCGCGGCGCGCAGGGCCGGCCATGGTTTCCCGGCCAGGTGGCGATGCGGCTGCAAACCGGCCAGACTCCCGCCGACCCGCCGCTGGCGGAGCAGCGCGACGTGCTGCTGGAACTCTATGAGGGCTGGCTCGGCCATTACGGGCGAGAACTCGGCATGCGCTGCGCCCGCAAGCATATCGGCTGGGCGCTGGCAGCCGCCGGCGTCACCGCCGGCCATCCGCCCGACGCCGCCCGCCATTGGCGCCAGCAATTGCTGACGCGCGATGAACCTGCCCACGTCGTGGAAGGCATTCGCGACGCTTTCGACGATCTTGCCTGGAGTGAAGCGGCATGAAGGCGCCCTCTTCCGACCTCTCAAAGCCGGGTGCTGGCGCCGCCACCGCCGAAGCGGTGGTGAACGCCCTGCCGCATCCGGTGTTCACCGTGTCGGGCGATGACCGGCTGGTGGATGCCAATGTCGCGGCGGAGGCGTTCTTCGAGGCGAGCCTCGCGGTGCTGGCGCGGCACCGGCTGCAGGAATTCGTTCCGTTCGGCAGCCCGCTTCTGGCGCTGGTGGAGCAGGTGCGCTCGCGCGGCGCCGCGGTGAACGAATACCGCGTGGACCTCGGGACGCCGCGCAATGGTGGCGAGCGGGTGGTGGACATCCACGTCGCGCCGCTGCCCGAAGCGCCCGGTCATGTGGTGATCATGCTCCAGGAGCGCACCATCGCCGACAAGATGGACCGCCAGCTCACCCATCGCGGCGCCGCGCGCTCGGTCACGGCGCTGGCCTCCATGCTGGCGCACGAGATCAAGAACCCGCTTTCCGGCATTCGCGGCGCCGCGCAATTGCTGGAGCTGAACGCCAATGACGACGACCGATCGCTCACCCGCCTGATCACCGACGAGGCCGACCGCATCGTCAAGCTGGTCGACCGCATGGAAGTCTTCTCCGACGAGCGCCCGGTGGCGCGCGAGCCGGTGAACATCCATGCCGTGCTGGAGCATGTGCGCACGCTGGCCGCCTCGGGCTTCGCGCGGCATATCCGCTTCGTCGAGGAATATGACCCCTCGCTGCCGCCGGTTCTGGCCAATCGCGACCAGCTCATCCAGGTATTCCTCAACCTGGTGAAGAACGCCGCCGAGGCGATCGGCGATTCACCGGACGGGGAAATCCAGCTCACCACCGCGTTCCGTCCCGGCGTGCGGCTCATGATGCCGGGAGCGCCGGCCCGCGTGAGCCTGCCGCTGGAGTTCTGCGTGAGGGACAATGGCCCCGGCGTGCCGGAGGATCTGATGCCTCACCTGTTCGACCCCTTCGTCACCACCAAGCCCACCGGAACCGGCCTTGGCCTCGCGCTGGTGGCCAAGATCGTCGGCGACCATGGCGGCATCATCGAATGCGACAGCCAGCCGCGCCGAACCACCTTCCGTGTCCTCATGCCCATGTACCGCGCCGCCCGCGGTAACGAAAAGAGTTGAGAACGCCATGCCGACGGGAAGCATCCTCGTTGCCGATGACGACGCCGCCATCCGCACCGTTCTCAATCAGGCCTTGTCGCGCGCGGGCTATGAGGTCCGCTCCTGCGGCAATGCCGCCACCCTGTGGCGCTGGGTGAGCCAGGGCGACGGCGATCTCGTCATCACCGATGTGGTGATGCCGGACGAAAACGCCTTCGACCTGCTGCCGCGCATCAAGAAGGTGCGCCCGGACCTGCCGGTCATCGTCATGAGCGCGCAGAACACGTTCATGACGGCGATCCGCGCCTCGGAGAAGGGCGCCTATGAATATCTGCCCAAGCCCTTCGACCTGAAGGAGCTGATCGCCATTGTCGGCCGCGCGCTCTCCGAGCCGAAGAAGCCGGAAGCGGCGCTGCGGGCCGGTGGCGACGATGTCGACAACATCCCGCTGGTGGGCCGCTCGCCCGCCATGCAGGACATCTACCGCGTGCTGGCGCGGTTGATGCAGACCGACCTCACGGTGATGATCGCCGGCGAGAGCGGCACCGGCAAGGAGCTGGTGGCGCGGGCGCTGCACGATTACGGCAAGCGCCGCAACGGGCCGTTCGTCGCCATCAACATGGCGGCGATCCCGCGCGACCTCATCGAGAGCGAGCTGTTCGGCCATGAGAAGGGCGCCTTCACCGGCGCGAATGCCCGCTCGGCCGGACGCTTCGAACAGGCCGAGGGCGGAACGCTGTTCCTCGACGAAATCGGCGATATGCCGATGGAGGCGCAGACCCGCCTGCTGCGCGTGCTGCAGCAGGGCGAATACACTACGGTGGGCGGGCGCACCGCGATCAAGACCGACGTGCGCATCGTCGCCGCCACCAACAAGGACCTGCGTATCCTCATCCAGCAGGGCCTGTTCCGCGAGGACCTGTTCTTCCGCCTCAACGTGGTGCCGCTGCGTCTTCCGCCTCTGCGCGAGCGCACCGAGGACGTGCCGGACCTTGCCCGCCACTTCTTCCTCCAGGCGGAGCGCGAAGGACTACCGCGCAAGCAGATCGACGCCGCCGCGCTCGACCGGCTGAAGCGCTACCGCTGGCCGGGCAATGTGCGCGAGCTGGAAAACCTCGTCCGCCGCCTCGCCGCGCTGTACCCGCAGGAGATCATCACCGCCTCCATCATCGAGGCGGAACTGTCGACGCCGATTTCCACGGCCTCGCCGGAGGAGACCGGACAGGACGAGACGCTGTCCTCCTCGGTGGAGCGCCATCTCAACACCTATTTCGGCGGTTTCGGCGAGAACCTGCCGCCGCCGGGGCTCTACCACCGCATCCTCAAGGACGTGGAATACCCGCTGCTCTCGGCGGCGCTGGCGGCCACGCGCGGCAACCAGATCAAGGCGGCCGAGCTGCTGGGGCTCAATCGCAACACTCTGCGCAAGAAGATCCGCGATCTGGACATCCAGATTATTCGCACAAGCCGGTGAACGAGGTCGACTTTCGGAAAAAAATCCGGGAGGTGACGATTCATGTCACATTTTTGCACCAGTGTCGTAGCACTGCATCACTTCGGCAGGCCGCTTCCGGCCGGCGGCAGGGTGATGAATGAGCGACGCGTCGCCGCGCGATAATGACCAGCACGATGCCCCCGATGCCGGCGGCATGGGCTTTCGTTTCTCGCTCTGGGGCCTGCCGCCTCTGGTCGTGCTGCTGGCGCTGATCACGTCGCTCACCAGCTTCATCATCCTGATGGGCATCACTCCGCTGGTGCCTTCGCAGGACGTGGTGATCATCGTCCTGTGCCTCAATGGCGCGATGTCGCTGCTGCTGGTCGGCATCATCGGCCGCGAGGTCTGGCGGATCGTCAAGGCGCGGCGGCGGGGCAGGGCGGCGGCGCGGCTGCATGTGCGCATTGTCGGCCTGTTCGGCATCGTCGCGGTGGTGCCGGCGCTGCTGGTGGCCCTGCTGGCGAGCATCACGCTCGATCGCGGCCTCGATCGCTGGTTCTCGGTGCGCACCCGGGCCATTGTCGACAACGCGGTGTCGGTGGCGCAGACCTATGTGCGCGAGCATGCCTATTCCATCCGCGGCGACGTGATGGGCATGGCGCGCGACCTGCAGCGCGTGCGCCCGCTCTGGGACCAGGACCGCAGCCGCTTCCGCCAGGTGATGACCGCGCAGGCGGTGGTGCGCGGCCTGCCCGCCGCCATGGTGATCCAGCGCGACCTGTCCGTGGTCGATCGTGCCACCATCCGCGTCGGGCGGGAATTCGTGGTGCCGCCGGGCATCGCCCTGAAGGACGCCACCGAGGAGCAGCCGGTCATCTACCTGCCGAGCGATGCCGATTTCGTCGGCGCCGCCATCCCGCTCAAGGATTTCGACGGGCTCTACCTCTATGTCGCCCGGCCGGTCGACCCGCGGGTGATCGAATATCTCAAGGAGACGCAGGCGGCGGTGGCCGATTATCGCCTGCTGGAACAGCAGCGCTTCGGCGTGCAGGTGGCCTTCGCGCTGCTCTATGCGGTGATCTCGCTCACCGTGCTGCTCTGCGCGGTGTGGCTCGGTATTCACTTCGCCAACCGGCTGGTGGCGCCGATCCGGCGGCTCATCGGCGCGGCCGATCTCGTGGCCGCCGGCAATCTCTATGTCGAGGTGCCCGTGCACCGCTCGGAGGGCGACCTGTCGAGCCTCGCCGAGACGTTCAACAAGATGACGCACGAACTGCGCACCCAGCGCAACGACCTCGTCCAGGCGCGTGACCAGATCGACACCCGCCGTCGTTTCACCGAGGCGGTGCTGTCGGGCGTCGGCGCGGGCGTGATCGGCCTCGATTCGACCGGGCGCATGTCGATCATCAACCGGCCGGCCGAGCGGTTGCTCGGCGTGGCGGAGGCGGATGTGCTGGGCCAGGAACTGGGCGCGGTGATCCCGGAAATCGCGCCGCTGCTGGCGGAGGCGATGCAGGCGGGCCAGCGCAGCGTCCAGTCCAATACCACGCTGACGCGCAACGGGCGCGACCGGGTGATCGCCGTGCGGGTGACGACCGAGCAGTCGCGCGAGGCTGATCATGGCTGGGTGGTGACGCTGGACGACATCACCGAGCTGGTGGTGGCGCAGCGCACCTCGGCCTGGGCCGACGTGGCACGGCGTATCGCCCATGAGATCAAGAATCCGCTGACCCCGATCCAGCTTTCGGCCGAGCGGCTGAAGCGGCGCTACGGCAAGGTGATCGGCGAGGATCGCGAGGTGTTCGACCAGTGCACCGACACGATCATCCGCCAGGTCGGCGATATCGGGCGGATGGTCGACGAATTCTCCTCCTTCGCCCGTATGCCCAAGCCGGTGGCGGAAACGCAGGACGTGGCCGAGATCGCGCGCCAGGTGGTGTTCCTCATGCGCGTCGGCAATCCCGACATCGCCATCGCCTTCGAGGTGCCGGACGTGCCGGTGGTGGCGCGCGTCGACCGCCGCCTCATCTCGCAGGCGCTGACCAACATCATCAAGAACGCGACCGAGGCGATCGCCGCCGTGCCGCCCGAAGAACGCACCGAGCCGGCGGCCATCCGGGTCGACCTGCATTCGGACTGGCGGCTGGTGACGATCGACGTGATCGACAACGGCAAGGGCTTGCCGAGCGAGAACCGGGCGCGGCTTCTGGAGCCCTATGTCACGACACGCGAGAAGGGCACCGGGCTCGGCCTCGCCATTGTCGGCAAGATCCTGGAGGAGCACGGCGGCGGCATAGAGCTGCTCGACGCGCCGGGCGGGCGGGGGGCGTGGATCCGCCTCACCTTCGCGCTCGACGGGGGCTCCGCCTCTCTCAACAATAACGGTGTCGGCGAAAATGCCGCGACCGGCAAACGCGCTGACTGAAGGAGAAAAGGCTGATGGCGACGGACATCCTGATCGTCGACGACGAGGCCGATATTCGCGGACTCGTGGCCGGAATTCTCGAGGACGAGGGTTACGGCACCCGCACCGCCAAGGATAGCGACGAGGCGCTGGCGGCCATCGAGGCACGCCGGCCCCATCTCGTGTTTCTCGATATCTGGATCGAGCGCTCGAAGCTGGACGGGCTGCAGCTGCTGGAAGTCATCAAGAAGCAGCATCCGGAAGTGCCGGTCGTGATGATTTCCGGCCATGGCACGGTCGAGACCGCGGTGGCCGCCATCAAGCAGGGCGCCTATGACTTCATCGAGAAGCCGTTCAACGCGGACCGGCTCATTCTGGTGGCGGACCGGGCGCTGGAAACGCTGCGGCTCAAGCGCGAGGTGCGCGACCTCAAGCAGCGCGCCTCCGTGGCGCATCAGCTGGTGGGCCGCTCCTCGGTGATGAACCAGCTGCGCCAGACCATCGAGCGCGTGGCGCCGACCAATAGCCGCATCATGATCGTCGGCCCGTCCGGCTCCGGCAAGGAACTGGCCGCCCGCATGGTGCATTCCGCCTCGGCGCGGGCGAGCGGGCCGTTCGTGGTCATCAATGCCGCCGCCATCACGCCGGAGCGGATGGAGGTCGAATTGTTCGGCGTCGAGCCGACCGACGGCAGCGGCCGGCAGGTCGGCGCGCTGGAAGAGGCGCATGGCGGCACGCTGTTCATCGACGAAATCGCCGACATGCCGCGCGAAACTCAGAATCGCATCCTGCGCGTGCTGGTCGACCAGACCTTCCTGCGGGTCGGCGGGGGTACGCGCGTGGCGGTGGACGTGCGCATCATCTCCTCGACCGGGCGCAACCTGGAGAAGGAGATCGCCGACGGCCGCTTCCGCGAGGACCTCTACCACCGCCTCGGCGTGGTGCCGATCCGCGTTCCTCCGCTCGCCGAGCGGCGCGAGGACGTGCCGGAACTGGTGGAATTCTTCCTCGACCAGATTTCGCAGGCCACCGGACTGGCGCGCCGGCGCATCGCCGACGACGCGCTCGCCGTGCTGCAATCGCATGACTGGCCGGGCAATGTGCGCCAGCTGCGCAACAATATCGAACGCCTGCTCATCCTGGCCGCCGGCGATGCCGATGCGCCGGTGACGGCGGACATGCTGCCGCCCGATGTCGGCTCGCTGGTGCCCAACCTGCCGAACGGGGCGGGCGGCGAGCACCTGATGGGCCTGCCGCTGCGCGACGCGCGCGAGGTGTTCGAGCGGGAATATCTGGTGGCGCAGATCAGCCGTTTCGGCGGCAATATCTCGCGCACCGCCGAGTTCGTCGGCATGGAGCGCTCGGCGCTGCACCGCAAGCTCAAGGCGCTTGGCATCGGGTGATCGCGCCCCGGCTCGGTCCCTGAAGCGTTTCGCCGATGGCGGGAAGGGCGATAGGCTTCAGGGACTTATTGGTGTTTTCTGATTCGTGACCGGAACCGCGCGGCCCGTGCCGCTGCACGTGAGGAAAACGCGTCACGACACATAGCCTAACCCCTCACATAGCTCGCCACAGCCTGGCCGATGGCGGCGAAGATCGGGTCGTTTTCCGTCAGCCCGCGCGGGGAGCCTTTCAGATAGGCGGCGACGACGATCGGCGCCCGACCGGGCGGCCAGAGGATGGCGACGTCATTGGCGCTGCCCCTGGCGGTGCCGGTCTTGTCGCCCACGCGCCATTGCGCCGGAAGCCCCGCGCGCAGCCGCTTGCCGCCGGTCGTGCTGGCCACCAGCCACGTGGCGAGGCGCTCGCGCGAGGCGGGCGAGAGAGCCTCGCCGGCGATGAGGCGGGCGACATCCTGCGCCATCGCGGCGGGCGTGGTGGTGTCGCGCTCTTCGCCGGGACCGACGGCGTTCAGCTCCGGCTCCCAGCGGTCCAGCCGCGTCACAGGGTCGCCGAGACCGCGCAGGAAGCCGGTGAGCCCGGGCGGGCCGCCGATCGCGTGGAGCTGGAGGTTGCCCGCCGTGTTGTCGCTGAGCCCGATGGCGGCGGCGCAGATGGCATCGAGCGTCATGCCGTCCGCGACATGTTTCGACGTCTCCGGCGAATAGGGGACCAGCGAGGCCGCATCATAGGTCACGCGGCGGTCGAGCCTGTCCTGGCCCGCATCGACCTTCGCCAGCACCGCCGCGCCCGCCAGCAGCTTGAAGCTGCTGAGCAGGGGGAACCGTTCCTGCGCGTGGTAGCCGATGATGGCATCGCGGCTCGCCGTATCGATGACGGCGACCCCGAGACGGGCGCCGCCGGCCTCCCGCTCGATCGCCGCGAACGCGTCGAGGAGGATGTCGCGCGGGGCGGGAGCGGGCGCCGCGGCGCGGGCGTGGCGCGGCGCGAGGACGGCGGTGGCCACCGTGATGGTGGATAGCAGCGAGAGAGCGAAGCGGCGGCGGTCGATCGGCACTGCGGTGTCCTCCAATGCACGATAGTGTGGCTCGCACGGCGTCCGCGGACGTCGACGAAACTGCTATAGAGTGAATCAACAGGGCAGGCTCAGGGCGCCAGTGGCGTTCCTGGGAAGTGCAGTGAGGAATGTCATGAAGGTCGTCATATGCGGGGCGGGACAGGTGGGGTTCGGCATCGCCGAGCGGCTGGCTGCCGAGCAGAACGACGTCTCGATCATCGACACCTCGCCCCGGCTGATCCAGGCCATCACCGACACGCTCGACGTGCGCGGCTTTGTCGGCCATGGCTCGCATCCCGACGTGCTGGCGCGTGCGGGCCTCGACGCGGCGGACATGCTCATCGCCGTCACCCTGCATGACGAAGTGAACATGATCGCCTGCCAGGTGGGCCACGCGCTGTTCGACGTGCCGACCAAGATCGCCCGCGTGCGCGCGCAGAGCTACCTGCAGGGCCATTGGCGTGACCTGTTCTCGCGCGATCACCTGCCGATCGATGTGGTCATCTCGCCCGAGGTCGAAGTCGGCGAGATGGTGCTGCGGCGCCTGTCGCTGCCCGGCGCCATCGACACGGTGAGCTTTGCCGACGGCAATGTCGTGGTGGCGGGCGTGGTCTGCCTCGACGATTGCCCGGTGCTCGACACGCCGCTGCGCCAGCTGACCGACCTGTTCCCGGATCTGCGGGCGGTGGTGGTGGCGGTGAACCGCAAGGGCAAGGTGTTCGTACCGCGCAGCACGGATTCGCTGCTGGCCGGCGACACCGCCTATTTCGTCGCCCAGGCCGACCAGGTGACGCGCACCCTGTCGATCTTCGGCCATGACGAGCCGCAGGCGCACCGCATCGTCATCGGCGGCGGCGGCAATATCGGGCTCTACGTCGCCCGCGAGCTGGAGCTGCGCAACCCGCGCGCGCGGGTGAAGCTGATCGAGGCCGACCCCGCGCGGGCCGAGGCGATCGCCCAGCAATTGTCGAAGACCGTGGTGCTGCGCGGCAGCGCGCTCGACCGCGCCATTCTCGAAGAAGCGACGGTGGGCGATGCCGACACGATGATCGCGGTCACCAATGACGACCGGGTCAACATCCTGTCCTGCCTGCTTTCGCGGGAGCTTGGCGCGCGGCGCATGCTGTCGCTGCTCAACGATCCCAACTATCCCGCCTTCGCGCGCGGGCTGGGCATCGATGCCTATGTGAACCCGCGCCAGATCACCGTGTCGAAAATCCTCCAGCATGTGCGCAAGGGGCGCATCCGCGGGGTGCACTCACTGCTGAACGGGGCAGGGGAGGTGATCGAGGCGGAGGCGCTGGAAACCTCGCCGCTGGTCGGCAAGCCGCTCAAGGAACTCGACCTGTTCGACGGCATGCGTATCGGCGCGGTGATCCGCGGCGGGCGTGTGCTGCTGCCGCGTGGCGACACCGTCATTCACGCGCGAGACCGCGTGGTGTTGTTCGCCCTCGCCAACCGCGTGAAGCGGGTCGAACAGCTGTTCCGCGTCAGCCTCGAGTTCTTCTGAAAGGCGCGTCATGCTCGCGGTCGCCCGCCACAGCGCCGTCACCGCCGCCATCATGGCCGGCTTCCTCCTGCTGTCGGCCCTCGGCGCGCTGTTTCGCAACGAGGCCGGGGCGGATGTCTTCGTCATGACCGCGCTGCTCACCCTGGCGGGCGCGGGGGCGGTGTACCTGTCCGTGCGCAACCGCGCGGCGCGGCTGGATCGGCGGGCCTCCTACGGGCTGCTGCTGGTGCTCTGGGTCGGCCTGCCGGTCATCGCGGCGCTTCCCATCGCCGCGACCACGCCGCTCAGCCCCATCGAGGCGTGGCTGGAAGCGGTGTCGGCCTTCACCACCACGGGCCCGGTGCAGATCCACGGCATTGACGGCGTGCCGCGCGTGACGCTCGGCTGGCTGCTGACGCTGCAATGGGCGGGGGGCCTGCTGACGTTGGTGGGTGTTGTCGCGGTGCTCGGGCCGGCCGGCATCGGCGGGCTGCCGGATCGCTCCAGCCGGGTCAATCTGCTCGGCATGGGCGAATCCATGGCGCTGGACGACGCGCTGCATCTGGTGCTGCCGATCTATCTCGGCGCCACCGTGCTGTGCGCGGTGCTGCTGTTCTTCGCGGGTGTGAAGACCTTCGACGCCATCGGCCTCGCCGGCGCGGCGCTGTCCACCGGCGGGCTGCTGCCGGATGCCGACGGAGTGGCGGCCTATGGCCATTTCGCGGTCAAGCTGGTGCTGATGGTGTTCATGCTGGTGGGCGGCACCAGCGTGCTGTGGCATCGCATGCTGGTGACTCGGCGTCTGCGTCTCGCCGTCGGGCAGCAGGAAAACAGCGCACTGCTTCTGGTTTGCCTGGTCGTCGGCATCGGCGCGGCGGCGATCGCCTACAACACGCCGAGCTTGAATCTGTCCGTGCCGATGGCGATCGAAGACGGGTTGTTCACGGCGGTTTCGCTCATCACCACCACGGCCATCGAGCCGCATGGCGGCGCCTTTGCCAGCCTGCCGCTGTCACTTGTGATGGTGCTGGTGTTCATCGGTGGCGCCAGCTTCTCCACGGCCGGCGGCATCAAGATGTACCGCGCTGGCACCATGTTCCTGCAGAGCTACCTGGAACTGGAGCGCCTCGTCCATCCCCATGCTGTGCGCACCCGCCGGCTGGGCCAACAGGGCGTGACGCTGCAGATGATGAAGGCGATCTGGATCATGTTCGGCGTTGCCTGCACCGTCATTGCCGGCTTCTCGGCGGCAATCGCGCCGGCCATGCCGAGTTTCGAGGCGGCGCTGGTCAGCGTCGTGTCGGCGCTCTCCAATGCCGGCCCGGTCTACGCCATCGCCTGGCAGAGCGCGGTCGTCTGGCCCGATTGGGGCAGTCTGCCGGCCTATGCGCAGATTATATTGGCGATCGCCATGATTCTCGGCCGGCTGGAAATTCTCGTCGTGCTGGGGCTGGCCAATTTCGCATTCTGGCGGCGCTGACGCCGCCACGGGCAGAACGGGTGAGACATGTCGCGCATCGCCTATGTAAACGGGCAATATGTGGCGCACGCGCAGGCGGCCGTGCATATCGAGGATCGCGGCTATCAGTTCGCGGATGGCGTCTATGAGGTGTGCGAGGTACGCGGCGGGCATCTGGTGGACGAGCGCCGCCATATCGAGCGCCTCGTGCGCTCGCTCGGCGAGATCCGCATCGCGCTGCCCATGCCGCTCGCCGCGCTCAAGGTGGTACTGCGCGAGACGATCCGGCGCAATCGGGTGCGCCACGGCTTCGTCTATCTGCAGGTGACGCGCGGCGTCGCCCGGCGCGACCATTACTTCCCCGATCCCGCGACGCCGCCCTCCCTCGTGGTCACCGCGCGGGCGGTGGATCCCGCCAAGGGCGAGGCGGTGGCGCGCGAGGGCATCGCGGTCATCACCACGCCGGATAATCGCTGGGAGCGCGTCGACATCAAGACGGTCGGCCTGCTGCCCAATGTGCTGGCCAAGCAGGCCGCCAAGGAGGCGGGCGCGCGCGAGGCATGGTTCGTGGACGGCGAGGGGCGCGTCACCGAGGGGGGCTCGACCAATGCGTGGATCGTCACGCCGGAGGGCCGGCTGGTGACCCGCCACGCCGATAGCGGCATCCTGCGCGGCATCACGCGCACGGTGATGCTGGACGTCGCCGAACAGCTGCAGCTGACGGTGGAGGAACGCCCCTTCACCGTGGCGGAGGCGCTGGCGGCGCGCGAGGCCTTTGTCACCTCGGCGACCAATTTCGCAACCCCGGTGGTGCGAATCGATGGCCAGATCATTGGCGATGGACGCCCCGGCGCGGTCGCGCGCGTCCTGCGCGAGAACTTCCATAGCTTTGCCGAAGTCACCCCCTGAGTGAGCGTAACTCTTTGTAAAATCGTGGTTAAGCCGTCCTGCCGGGGCAGGGCGTCCACCACTGGCTTGCCCCACTACGTGCTTGCCGAGCGAAAGCATCTTGCGCGATAGGCGCGGTGTGCCATCTTTAAGGTGCACGTTTTCATCATGAAAGGCCCCCGGACGGGACCGATTCGCCATGAAGACGACCGCGCCGACGACGAGCAACAACAAACAAACGGATCAAAAAGACCATGGCCGCGGAACGTTCCCAGAACCTCCAGGACACCTTTCTCAACCACGTCCGCAAGAACAAGACTCCCCTCACGATCTTCCTCGTCAACGGCGTCAAGCTGCAGGGGGTCGTGACCTGGTTCGACAATTTCTGCGTGCTGCTGCGCCGCGATGGCCATTCGCAGCTCGTCTACAAGCACGCCATCTCGACCATCATGCCCGGACATCCCGTCCAGCTGTTCGAGCCGGACGAGACCGGCGAGAAGAGCTGACTTGGAACTCAAGGGATCGCGCCGCGCGGCCGGCTCGACGGCCGGGCTGCCGCCAGAGGCGAACGAGCCGGGTGACACCACCCGGGTCGTCGTCGTCGTGCCGCAGCTCACGCGCAAGGCGCCAGAGGGCGATGTTCGCCGCACGCCGCAGGCCCGCCTCGACGAGGCGGTCGGCCTTGCCATGGCAATCGACCTCGACGTGGCGGCCAGCCTGATCGTCGGCCTCGCGCAGGTGCGGCCGGCGAGTTATCTCGGCTCGGGCAAGGTCGAGGAAATCGGCGATCTGGTGAAGGCGCAGGAGGCGGGGCTGGTCTTCGTCGACGCTCCGCTCAGCCCCGTGCAGCAGCGCAACCTGGAAAAGGCGTGGTCGGCCAAGGTGATCGACCGCACCGCTCTCATTCTGGAGATTTTCGGCCAGCGCGCCCGCACCAAGGAAGGCGTGCTGCAGGTCGAACTCGCCCATCTCAACTACCAGCGCAGCCGGCTGGTGCGGTCCTGGACGCATCTGGAGCGCCAGCGCGGCGGCTTCGGCTTTCTCGGCGGCCCGGGCGAGACGCAGATCGAGGCGGATCGCCGGCTCATCGGCGAGCGCATCGTGAAGATCGAGCGCGAGCTGGAACAGGTGAAGCGCACC
The DNA here is from genome assembly GCF_014195655.1 of Ancylobacter tetraedralis. Lineage (GTDB taxonomy): Bacteria > Pseudomonadota > Alphaproteobacteria > Rhizobiales > Xanthobacteraceae > Ancylobacter > Ancylobacter tetraedralis. The sequence goes on along the minus strand of NZ_JACICD010000003.1, from coordinate 262,788 downwards.
CGCGCGCTGCACCGCGCCAGCCGCAAGAAGGTGCCCTATCCCGTGGTGGCGCTGGTCGGCTACACCAATGCCGGCAAGTCGACGCTGTTCAACCGGCTCACCAGCGCCAAGGTGATGGCGCAGGACCTGCTCTTCGCCACGCTCGATCCAACGTTGCGCGCGGTGCAGATGCCGACCGGCGAGCGGGTGATCCTGTCCGACACGGTGGGCTTCATCTCCGACCTGCCGACGCAACTCGTCGCCGCCTTCCGCGCCACGCTGGAAGAGGTGATCGAGGCGGACATCATCCTGCATGTGCGCGACATGTCGCATGAGGATGCGGACGCGCAGGCGCAGGATGTCGCGCATGTGCTGTCCGATCTCGATATCGATCCGGACGACCATGTCCGGCTGATCGAGGTCTGGAACAAGATCGACCGGCTCGACGAGGATGCCCGCACCGCGATCTTCAACACGGCGACCCGGCGCGAGGGCGACGACCGGCCCATTCCGGTCTCGGCGCTCACCGGGGAGGGGGTCGACGCCCTCCTCGCCGCCATCGCGCAGCGTCTGTCGCGCGAGCGCATCAGCTTGCGGATCGAGCTCGAGGCGAGCGATGGCGAGGGCCTGAGCTGGCTTTATCGCCATGCCGAGGTGCTGGAGCGGCGCGACGACATCGAGGGCCATGTGCACCTCGCCGTGCGGGTGCCGCCGGAGCGGGCCGAGCATATCGAGCGGCGCTTCGGCGCGCACCGGATCAAGGCTCGCGGCGCGGCCTGAGCCCGGATCTGCCGGGGCGGGGCGACTCTCCAGTTCGCGCCGCTATTTTTCCGGGGCAGGGGGTGGCGCGGGCAGGGTCTTGGCCGCCTGCCACAGCGCTTCCATCTCGTCGAGGCTGGCCGCGCCGGGCGCCCGGCCCTCTTCCGCCAGACGGTCCTCGATATAGCCGAAACGGCGCACGAATTTCTCGTTGGTGCCACGCAGCGCCGCTTCCGGGTCGACGCCGAGATGGCGCGCCAGATTGGCCATGGCGAAGAGCAGATCGCCCACCTCGCCGGCGGCCGCCACGCGGTCCCCGGCGGCGATTTCCGCTTCCACTTCCGTGATTTCCTCGCGGATCTTGTCGATCACCATCCGCGTGTCCGGCCAGTCGAAGCCGACCTTGGCGGCCTTGGTTTGCAGCTTGACCGCGCGGGTGAGGGCAGGCGCCCCCGTGGCCACGCCGTCCAGCACCCGGCCCGCCTCCGGCTCTGGCGGCAGCCCGCGCTGGCGCCGACGCTCGGCCTTGTCCTCCTTCTCGCCGGCCTTGATCGCGTCCCAGGCGGCATTCACCGCCGCGACATCGCGGCCGCCCACATCGCCGAACACGTGCGGATGGCGGCGGATCATCTTGGAGGTCACCGCCATCACCACGTCGCCAAAGGCGAAGGCGCCGCGCTCCTCGGCCATTTGAGCGTGGAAGACGACCTGAAGCAGAAGGTCGCCCAATTCGTCGCAGAGGTCATCAAGGTCGCCGCGGGCGATGGCATCGGCCACCTCATAGGCTTCCTCGATCGTGTAGGGCGCGACGGAAGCGAAGTCCTGCTCCAGGTCCCACGGACAGCCCGTGCCCGGAGTGCGCAGCGCCGCCATGATCTCGAGAAGACGGGAAATGTCGCGGGACGGGGTCATGTCCGGTGATCCAGCAAGTCAGGGATGAGTCGCAGAAGACATATTATGGAAAACAAAAGCGGGGTCGGCACGGGGTGAGGGCGCGAGGATCTCGGCAGAAGCCTTTGGAATTCCCCGCGCTTTCAGTCCATCTCGATTGTCAGGCCGTCATAGGCCGGCACGATGCCTTCGGGCAGCTCGCGTGCCAGGGCGCCATAGTCGAGATCGGTGTGCATGTTGGTCAGCACGGCCCGCCGCGGCTTCATGCGGGCGATCCAGTCCAGCGCCTCGCCCAGCGAGAAATGCGTCGGGTGCGGCGTCGGGCGCAGCGCGTCGATGATCCAGAGGTCGAGCCCTTCGAGGTAAGGCAGGCTTTCCTCGGGCAGGTCGTGCAGGTCGCTCGAATAGGCCAGCCCACCGATGCGGAAGCCATAGGAGATGATGTTGCCGTGGAACTGGCGGAATGCCGTCGCCTCGATCGGCCCGCCGGGACCGTCCACGCGGATCGTGTCGCCATGGTGGAAACGGTGCTCGGTGAGGATCGGCGGATAGTCGCTGCCGGGCGGCGTCTCGAAGCAGTAGCCGAAGCGCTGGTGCAGCATGGCCGAGGTCTCGGCATCCACATGCACGTCGATGCGGCGGCGATGCCGGATGGTGAGCGGGCGCAGGTCGTCGATGCCATGGGTATGGTCGGCATGTTCATGGGTGAACAGCACGCCGTCCAGCCGGTCCACCTGCGCATCGAGCAGTTGCTCGCGCAGATCCGGCGAGGTGTCGATCAGCACACGCGTTGGCGGTTCACCGGCAGCGCCGAAGCGTTCCACCAGCATGGAGCAGCGCCGGCGGCGGTTGCGCGGCTCATTGGGGTCGCACACCCCCCATCCCTGCCCGACTCGCGGCACCCCACCCGAAGAGCCGCAGCCGAGAATGGTGAAGGTCAAAGACATGCGCCGATGCCGCCCTGTTCAGTTGGCCCGTGCGAACAGGCGGAAGAAGTTCTCTGTCGTCAACGCGGCGATCTCGTCCGGAGACAGGCCGCGCGCCTCGCCCAATATACGGGCCGTTTCGACCACATAGGAAGGCTCGTTGCGCTTTCCGCGCCGGGAATTGGGCGCGAGATAGGGCGCGTCGGTCTCCACCAGCAGGCGGTCGGCCGGCAGGCCGGCGGCGATCGCCCGGAGCGGCGCGCCGGACTTGAAGGTGAGGATGCCGGAGAAGGAGACATAGCCGCCGAGCGCCACCGCCCGGCGGGCGAGGGCCTCGCCGGCCGTGAAGCAATGCAGCACGAAGGAGAAGGCGCCCTCGCCCATCTCCTGCTCCAGGATCGCCGCGACATCGTCATCCGCATCGCGCGCGTGAATGACCAGCGGCAGCCCCGTGCGCCGCGCCGCCTCGATATGCAGGCGGAACCCGGCGATCTGCGCCTCGCGCGGGGCGGTGTCGTAGTGATAGTCCAGCCCCGCCTCGCCAATGGCGACCACCTTGGGATGGTCGGCTTCCGCCAGCAATTCGTCGAGCGTGACGTCGGCTTCCTCGCCGGCATTGTGCGGATGGGTGCCGACCGAGCAGAACACATCCTCGAAACGCTCGGCGATGGCCCGCACCTGCGCCGAGCGGCGCACGCGCGTGCCGATGGTCACCAGCCGGCCGACGCCGGCCGCACGGGCGCGGGCGACCACGTCGTCGAGTTCCGCGGCAAAGTCCGGGAAGTCGAGATGGCAATGGCTGTCGACAATCATACCGGGTTCGCCGCCTCGGGTTCGACATAACGCGGGAATACCGGCGCGGGCGGGGGCAGGGCCGTGCCGCCTGTGAGCCGCCCGCCCTCCCCGAGGCTGATGAGGCTGCGCGCCTCGCCCGGCACGGCCAGCAGGTCGAGCAGCTTGGCGGCGCCGGTGGGCACGAAGGGCTGGGCGAGAATGGCAACCTGGCGGATCACCTCGGCCGTGGTCCACAGCACGGTGCCGAAGCGCTCGGGATCGGTCTTGCGCAGTTCCCAGGGCGCGGCGCCGGCAAAATAGCGGTTGGCGTCGGCTACCACGGACCAGAGCTCACCCAGCGCCTGATGGAGTTGCTGCTGCTCCATCGCCGCCCTCACCTTCCCGCCCAGCGCATCGGCGCTGGCGAGGATGTCGGCGTCATCGGGCGCCAGCGGGCCGGGCTCCGGCAGCGTGCCACTGAGGTTCTTGGCGATCATCGACAGCGAGCGCTGGGCAAGGTTGCCGAGATCGTTGGCCAGATCCGCATTGGTGCGCGCGACGATGGCCTCGTGGCTATAGGAGCCATCCTGGCCGAAGGGGATCTCGCGCAGCAGGAAATAGCGCAGCGCATCCACGCCATAGGCCCTGGCGAGGTCGAACGGGTCGATCACGTTGCCGACCGACTTCGACATCTTCTCCCCGCGGTTATGGATGAAACCATGGGCGAAGATGGTCTTGGGCGGCTCCACGCCGGCAGACATCAGGAAGGCCGGCCAGTACACGGCGTGGAAGCGGATGATATCCTTGCCGATAATGTGCAGATCGGCCGGCCAGTAGCGCTTGAAGCTGGCGCTGTCCGTATCGGGATAGCCGACGCCGGTAATGTAGTTGGTGAGCGCGTCGACCCACACATACATCACATGCTCGGCGTCGCCCGGCACGGGAATGCCCCAGGAGAAGGTGGTGCGGCTGATGGAGAGGTCCTGCAGCCCGCCCTTCACGAAGCTCAGCACCTCGTTGCGCCGGCTGTCGGGACGGATGAAGTCCGGATGCGCCTCGTAATAGGCGAGCAGCTTGTCCTGATAGGCGGAGAGGCGGAAGAAATAGCTCTTCTCCTCGGTCCACTCCACCGGGGCGCCCTGCGGGCTGCGGCGCACGCCATCCTCGCCGACCACGGTCTCGTCCTCGGCGAAATAGGCCTCGTCGCGCACCGAATACCAGCCGGAATAGGCGCTGAGATAGATGTCGCCCGCCTCGACCATGCGCTGCCAGATCGCCTGCGAGGAGGCGAGGTGATCCTCGTCCGTGGTGCGGATGAAACGGTCGTAATCGACGCCGAGAAGGGCATCCATCTCCTGGAAGCGAGACGCATTCCTCGTCGCCCATTCCAGCGGCGTGAGCCCCTGCTTTTCCGCGGTCTGCGCCATCTTCAGGCCGTGCTCGTCGGTGCCGGTCAGGAAGAACACGTCGAAGCCGTCGAGCTTCTTGAAGCGGGCGAGGGCGTCGGACGCGATCTTCTCATAGGCATGGCCGATATGAGGCGCGCCGTTGGGATAATCGATGGCGGTGGTGATGTAGAAGGCGGGTTTCACGCGGGGTCTTTCCTGCGACGATGCCGGTTCGCGGCGCGGTCAGTGGCGCACGGCCTCGTCGAGCGTCGCGAAGATCCGAAAGACGAAAGTCTTGCGGTCGAGATTGTACACATCGGCGTCGACCGCGGCGCGCCGCACCTTCTCCCATACCTCAGGCAGCCGTGCAAGGCGCAGCGCCGCCATGTGCTGGCGTCCGGTGGCGTGGTCGGAAATCCAGCATTCGACAGTGGAAACAAAGTTCTCGAAGGCCCCTCCCCGGTCGCCCTGCAGCTTCTCGCCCAGCACGTGCAGCGCCTTGGGATCGACATCGGGAAGCGCGCCCAGCAGTGCCGCCGTCGCCTTGCGGATGGCGAGCCCCTCGCCCGCCATCAGGGTGAGCGCCTCGCGCACGCTGCCCTCGGAGGCTTCCGCCGCCTCCTCGAAGCGCGCGCGGTCGAGCGTGGGCATGGCGGTCGTCAGATGCTCCAGCGCGGTCACGACCTCGCCGGTCGACAGCGCCCGCAGCGGCACCGCGCGGCAGCGTGAGCGGATGGTGGGCAGCAGCCGGCCCGGCGCGTGGCTCACCAGCAGGAAAAGCGCGCGGCTCGGCGGCTCCTCCAGCGTCTTCAGCAGCGCATTGGCGCCCTGCGTGTTCATCTCGTCCAGCGTGTCGACGATGCACACCCGCCAGCCGCCGAGCGCGGCGGTGGAGCCGAAGAAGCTGCGCACCTTGCGCACCGTTTCGGCGGGAATGGCGGTGGGCAGCTTGCCGCTTTCCGACGGCGTGCGGCGCAGCACCAGCATGTCCGGGTGCGACAGCACCCTTACCTGCCGCGCCACCGGATGAGCGGGGTCGACATCGAGGCTTCCGGCCGGCGCGGCCCCGCCCGCCAGCACGAAGCGCGCGACCTGATAGGCGAGGGTCGCCTTGCCGATTCCCTCCGGGCCGCCCAGCAGCAATGCGTGCGGCAGGCGGCCGGCATCCCACGCCTCGCGCACCATCGCGACCGCCTCGTGATGGCCGACCAATGCCTGCGTCTCGCGCGGGGCGGGCGCGCCGTCCAGGCGATCGCCTTCCAGGGCCGTCTCGCTCATGCGCGTACACTCCGTCGACGGGCGCGGGGAAGGGACAGGCGCTTCGACACGGCCTGCCAGATGGCTTTCGTGACGATATCCGGCTCCTTGCGGCCATCGATCACCACGCAGCGCCCGGGCTCGCGCGCGGCGATGGCAAGGAAGGCGTCGCGCAGCTGCCGGTGGAAGGTCAGGCCTTCGCTCTCGAAACGGTCGGCCCCCACTCCCGAACGGGCCGCCGCACGGGCGAGCCCCTCCTCGGCGGGAATGTCCAAGAGGAGGGTCAGGTCGGGGCGGGTGTCGCCCACCGTCGCCGCCTCCAGCGCATCGAGCAAAGCGGGCTCGATATGGCCGGCCGCGCCCTGATAGGCACGGGTGGAATCGGCGAAGCGGTCGCAGATGACCCAGGCGCCGCGCTCCAGCGCTGGCCGGATGGTGACGGCGAGATGATCGGCCCGCGCGGCGGCGAACAGCGCCGCCTCCGCGAAAGCGCCGAACGGCTTGGCGGCGCCCGAGAGCAGGACATGGCGGATGATCTCGGCGCCCGGCGAGCCGCCGGGCTCGCGGGTGGTCACGACATCGACCCCGCGCTCCGCCAGCTTTTCGGCGAGGCGGCGCAGCTGGGTCGACTTGCCCGCCCCCTCCCCGCCCTCGAAGGTGATGAAGCGCCCGTGTGCCCGCGCCGCTGGCGCGCCGCCGGCGACGGCGCCCGTCGCCTTGCTCGTCGCCTGCCCGCCGGCCTTGGATGCGGGCGTGGGCTTTCCGGCAACGCGCCGGGGGGGGGAGGAGGGCCGCGACGGCATGGCTGCCGGTCAGCCGAGCTTGACGGGCAATTTGGCCGCCAGCTTCGCATAACCCTCGCGCAGCAGCCCGACGACCAGCTCATAGGCACCATCGACGGCCCGGCGCCAGAGCGGTCCTTCGGGCACGGACTGCGCGGCCACCAACGGGATCTCCAGCACGACCTGCTCGCCGCGCATGATTTCCAACCGCGCCAGCTTCGCGCCCTTCTCGACCGGCGCGTGGACGGGGCCTTCATAGCGGATTCGCGCGGCGACGCGCTCGGTGCCGTTGCGCGGCTCCAGAAGGCGGATCGGCCCGGCGGCGGTGAGCGGAACATTGCCCTGCTCGCCACCATAGAGCACGGCCTCGCCCACGGTCTCTCCGGCATCGAACAGCAGCCGCGATTCGAAGGAGCGGAAGCCCCATTCCAGCAGCTTGCGCGCGTCCTCCGCCCTCTCCTTCTCGGACTTGGCGCCCAGGATCACGACGATCAGGCGCTGGTCGTTCTGAACGGCCGAGCCGACCAGATTGAAGCCCGATTCCTTGAGATAGCCGGTCATGAAGCCGTCCGCGCCCAGGCTCATGCCCAGCAGCGGATTGCGGTTGTTCTGCCGGATCTTGTTCCAGAGGAAATCCGGCTCGCTGTAGATCTTGTAGAGGTCGGGATAGCCGCGGATGATCTGCGCGGCGAGGCGCGACAGGTCCCGCGCGGTGGTCTTCTGGTCCGGGTCGGAAAGCCCATTGGAATTGGTGAAGTGCGAGTTGGTGAGCCCGAGGCGCTTGGCCTCCTCGTTCATCTTCACCGTGAAGGCGAGTTCGTTGCCGGCAATGCCCTCTGCCAGCACGATGGTCGCGTCATTGCCGGAGGGGATGATAGCGCCGCGCAGCAGATCGCCGACCTTGATGGTGCTGTTGAGCGAGGCGAACATGGTGGCGCCGCCGGACGGAGCGCCACCGCGCCGCCAGGCATATTCGCTCACCTTGAACTCGGAATCAGGCGTAAGCCGCCCCTCCGCGATCTCGCGGAACACCACGGCCATGGTCATCATCTTGGCGACGCTGGCGGGAAAGTTCGGCGTGTCGGCGGCGCGCTCGAACAGCACCGTGCCGCTGTCGAAATCCACCAGAATGGCCTGCGGCGCGGCGATGGTCGGCGCCTGCTGAGCTGCCGCAGGGCGGGCCACAAGTCCACAGGCAAGCCAGACGAACGCCAGCGCGCAAGCCTGGATCGCATGCCGGCGAAGCCGTATCGCACGTGCCATCATCATCGACCCCTCTTGCCCGGGAGGAGAGGTACCCGTCGCCTCAGGCCGTGGCAATGCGCTGATCGGCGAAGATCAGTAGAGGCCGCGACCCGTATCGACCGGCGTCGCGACGCCTTCCGCAGCGTAGCCGAGAACCGGCTGCGCGCCGACAACCCAGCCGGTCGGGGCCTGGTCCGCCGAGGCGACGCGCCGTGCAGGCGTCTGCATCTGTGCCTGCACCGGACGCTGCGCCACCGGCTGCGCGCTGGCAACCTGCATATTGGGCTTCGGCGCCGTCCTGGCGGGTGCCGCCATGGCGACCGGCGCGGCCTGACGCACAGGGGCGGCCGCGACGCGAGCCGGGGCCATCTGCAGCGGCGCCATCTCTGCCGGCTCAAGCGAGGCTGCGGCCACCTGTGTCTCGCCGAGATCGTAGGGGCGGCTCGGCGGCAGCGGAACGTCGGCGAGCGCCGGAGCGCTGGGCGCCGGCGCGCTGCTGCGCACGGGCACGGGTGCCGCTGAGGCGAGCATGATGTTGGGCGCGGGCGCGCCGTTCAGGCGCAGCGACGAGGCGAGCTGGATGTCGTCCGAGCCCTCGATCGGCGCCCGGCCCATATATTCGACCCGCACCTTCGCGGTGCCCGGCCCCTTGATGCCGAGCATGTCGGCCGCGCGGCCCGAGACGTCGATCAGGCGGTTCTTGTGATACGGCCCACGGTCGTTGACGCGCACGGTCATCGCCCGGCCGTTCTCAAGATTGGTGACGCGCACATAGGACGGCAGCGGCAGCGTGGGATGCGCGGCAGCGATCGAGTGCATGTCATAGACTTCGCCGTTCGCGGTCAGGCGGCCGTGGAAATTGTCGCCATACCAGGATGCGAGGCCCTCGGCCTTGTAGTTCTTGGGTTCCTGCGGAACGTAGGTCTTGCCGGCGACCACATAGGGCTTGCCGACCATGTAGACGCCGCCGCCCTTGGGAATGGGCTGGCCTGCCGCGATCACTCGCGGGCTCGCGGCCACGCCGAGGCGCGGATCGATATTGCTGCTGCTGGAGAGCTTCTCGCCGCCGGTGCAGTTGGCGACCACCAGGCCGATGCCGAAGACGAAGGCGATACGGCTGAGCCCCGTGAAGGGCTGACGCGCCGGCACACCATTGGCTCGAACAAGAGCAGGTTTCGTCCCCATGCACCCCGACCGTTTCCTGAGCGCCTGCCCACCTGTCACGCCTGTTTCGGCGCTGTAGCGGACGGGCGCACGTCACCCTGGATCGCGAAATACTAGCCCACGACCGTACGTCCTGTCTCACAGGAGGCGGGGGGAGTGGGGCGAAAATGGGGCGCACATTACATTATGGTAAAGGAAGGGTTATGGCTGGGCCCGGCCGCCTGGTGTTCGGGCGCGCCCCTTTTTCAGCCGCGCAGGGCCGCGGCAGGCGATTGCCGATAGGCCAGCACGGCTGGCAGGCTTGCCACGATCGCCGCCGCCAGCACGAGGCCGGCGAGGCGGGCAAGATCACCGGGCACGAAGGCGACCGGCAGCGAAACGCCGCTCGCCGCGCTGAAGGCGGAGGAAAGCGCGAGCGCTCCCCCATAGCCAAGCGCGAAGCCGGCGGCGAGTCCGCCCGTCGCGATGAGCGCCACCTCTCCCCAGACGATGGCGAAGATGGCGAGCCGCGGGGCGCCGAGCGCGCGCAGCGCGCCGATCTGGCGCCGGCGTTGCACCACGTGGATCGTGACCACCAGCAAAATCGCCGCGCCGACCAGCGCCTGTGCGCCGCTGGCCACCAGCGACAGGACCAGGCGCACGTCGCCCAGCGTGCTGTAGAGGCGGGTCAGCACCTCGCCGGGAAACACGGCCCAGGTATGATCCGTGCGGTAGGCCTGACGCAGCTTGTAGGCATCCGCGATGCTGCGCGGCTTGACCACGATGGCGGGAACGCCGGGTGCGTGCGGATCGCTGAGGCTCTCGGCGCGGATGGGCGCGTCGAGCGCATCGGGGTGACCGGCCTCACCTTCAAGCGTTTCGCCGGCATGTGTTGGGCCCACATGTGTGTCGCCGGCATGCGTTTCGCCGGAATGCACCTCATGTTTGAGCGGCTCGTCGTTGTGAACATCGCCCTCAGGCGGGTCCGCTTGCGGCGCCTCCCCTTCGTGCGTGGCATCCGAGTGCCCGGTGCGCAGGAACGGATTTGTCCCGGCAGCGCCCGCCGCATCCGCCTCGTCGTGATGATGGGCGAGCCAGACCGTCTCGATCGGCACCAGCACGGCGCGATCCCATGGCGTGCCGGTGGGCGGAAGGCGGCCGACCACATGATAGGTGATCTCGGTATGGGTGCCACCCGGCTCACCGACGCGCCCGTGCTGGGGATGGAAATGGTCGCCGAGGCGCATGCCGACATTGGCGCCGATCACGGCCTCCCCCAGCCGCGCGAAGCCGCGCCCCTGCGCCAGCCCGCCTATGCCCTCCACCAGCGCCGGCGTGGTGCCGACGATCGGGTAGCCCTCGATGAAGTCGCCGAAGCCGACCGGTGCCGCCCAGGCGACGCGCGGGTCGGCGATGAGGCCCGCGAGCACCGTGCCGGGCAGAAGCGGCAAGGCCGCCGCCTGGAGGAACACGGAGGAAAGCACCAGCTGCGTCTCGCTGCCGGGGGCGCCGACCACGAGGTCGAACGCGTCGGCCGCCCGCGCGCTGCCGAGCCGCAGTGCCCGCTCCTGCAGCGTCACCACGACGCCGAGCGCGGTTGCCAGCGCCACGAGGAGCAGGATGGCCAGCGCGCCGGCCCATTGGCGTCTGAGGTCGGCAGCGATGAAGCGCAACATCGGCTTAGTCCTTCAGCCGGCCGGATTCGAGCCGGAGCACGCGGGGCAGGCGCGCCACCAGGCTCGCGTCGTGGGTCGCCACCAGCAGGGTCGCACCCGATTCACCGGCGAGTTCCAGCAGCAGCTGGGCGACGGCCGCGCCGGAATCGGCATCCAGGCTGGCGGTCGGCTCATCGGCGACGATGATGGCGGGGCGCACCGCCAGCGCGCGGGCAACGGCGACGCGCTGCATCTGTCCGCGCGACATGGTCTCGATCGCCTGCCCCGGCCGCTCGATGCCCACGCGGGCGAGCAGCCGCCCGGCTTCCGCCCGCGCGCCCGCCGGCAGCGCGAGGCGCGCAAGACGCTGCGGCAGCAGAACGTTCTCCAGCGCGGAGAGGCCGGGAAACAGATGGAAATCCTGCATGACGAGCCCGACATTGGCCGCGCGCCAGCGGTCCCGCGCGCCCTCGGACAGGGTGGCGAGATCCGTGTCGCCCCAGATGAGGCTCCCCTGCCCCACCCGTTCGAGCCCGGTGAGCAGGTTGATCAGCGTCGTCTTGCCGGAGCCCGAGGGCCCCATCACCGCCACCTGCTCGCCAGCGGCGATGTCGAGCGAGGGAATCGCGAGGGCGGGCGTGTCGAGGCCGGGAAAGCGCTGCTCGACCGCGCGCAGGCGCAGGAAACGTGTCGTGCCAGAGCGTGTCGTGTCAGGCGGCATGGAAACGGGCGTCCACGATGCGCAGCAGGCTGACGAAGCCCGTGGCGGGGTCGGTCCAGGAGCCGACTTCCAGCGTTCCCGCCACCTCGATGAGGGCGTTGGCCTGTTCGAAGGTCTGGACCCGCGTCAGACGCACCACGACGATGTTGTCCGGCCAGTCGGAATCGGAGGAGCAGAACGGGCAGATCGACATGGGGATTTCCGTCAGCACGAAGAAGTCGGCTTCGGCTTTCAGCGGCGGGGCCATGTAGCCGCGCATGGTCACGGTCTGGCCGGCCAGCGCCTTGACCTTGTCGGAAAAGGTGAGGCCGAGCACGCTGATCTTGCCGTAGAGCTCGTCGAAGTCGAGCGAGGTGGCGGCCTGCGCCCGGTGCGCGCCGAACCCGGAAGCGCCCGCGGCAAGCGTGAAGAGCAGACGGCGGCGCGTCAGCAGGGGATCCGGCATCGGCACATTCCCGAAAAGTCTCTGCGGCCCGAGTTGGCTCGGGCCGCAGAGCGGTCATTGGAGAGACAGCCGCCCCGGATCAGTTCTTGGCAGGCGCCAGCGCGAGGGCTTCGGCGATGGCGCGATACACGTCGCTCTGCTCCATGTAGCCGCGGAAGCCATCCGCGCCGGGACCCACCGCCTGCAGCACCACGTCGTCCACCGCATGGACGGCGGTATCGGACGAACGGGGAATGTTGCCGATGCGCAGCACGGCGCCGGGCACATCCTTGTAGGCTTCGTTCGCGACGTATTCCTTCTTCTCGTTCTGCACCGCCGGCTCGAACGGACCATCCATCTTGGGACGGAAGGTCTCGTAATAGTCGGGGAAGTTGCTGGAGAAGATGGCGAGGCGGCGCGACACGTCGACCTTGTCGGGATAGCCGTCGCCGTTCTTGTCCTCATAATTGGGGAAGCCGGCATCGGCATAGACGCCGACCTTCTCGCGCATCTCGGGGCCCGGCTTGTCGTCATCGACCGTGCCGACGATGGAGACGCCGTGCGTGTGATCGCCGGTGACGACGATCAGCGTATCGGGATGCGTCTTCACGAATTCGCGGGCGAGACCGATCGCCTGATCGAACTCGATGGTTTCATACAGCGCGCGGTCCCAGTCCATCGGGTGGGACATCTTGTCGATGGAGGAGCCTTCCACCATCAGGAAGAAGCCTTCCGGGTTCTTCGAGAGCTGGTCGAGCGCGACCTTGGTCATCTCGACGAGGCCCGGCTGGTTGGGGAACTTGGCGACCGTGCCCTTCTTGAGGAACTGGCGGTCCAGCACGGTATCGAGGTTGCCGGTGTGGAACAGGCCGAGGATCTTGCCGGAATTGCTGCCGGCCGCGCTGGCCAGCTCTTCCTTGGTGGTGGCAAGCGTGTAGCCCTGGTCGCGGAACAGGGCGATGTAGTCCTTCTCGTCCTTGCGCTTGGAGCCCGGCGTGGCCTTGGGCAGGAAATAGGCCGAGCCGCCGCCGAGGATGATGTCCGGCTTCACCTCGAACAGCTGCTCGACCAGAACGGCCTTCTCGGCGCGGGCGCGGGTGTGGCCGATCACGGCGGCCGGGGTCGCGTCCTCGACCTCGGAAGTGACGACGAGGCCGATCGACTTCTTGCCGGTGCGGCGCAGCGCCTCGGCCATGTTCTCGACGCGCGGGTCGTCGAGCACGTCCTTGGTGCGGTCGGCATAGACGCCGATGGCGTTCACCGCCGTCTTGTGGCCGGTCATATAGGCCGACATCGTGTTGGCGCTGTCGGTGGCGATGGCGTTGGTGGCCGACGTGCCGATGAAGGCAACCGGCGGGATGTCGTCGAGGTTCAGGCGGCCATCGGCCTTGCCTTCGTGCATGCCCTTCGACATCAGGCGGGCGCCGGTGCGGTGCGCGACCGAGAGGCCGTCGCCGAGGAAGAAGATGACGTTCTTCGCCTTCGCGGTGGCCGGGGTGCCGTAGACGTTCCAGGTCACCGCCTTGGTCTCGTTGCCGGCCTTGGCCTCGACCTTGTAGGTGCCGGGGGCCGCGATGTTCACGGCGCGCAGGAGAACCGCCGTGGCTTCGACGCCCTTCTCCTTCTCGATGAACTCGGGCGCCTTGCCGAGCACCTTCTCGGCCGGCTCGCCATTGATCGTCACGCTCACATCAGCGGGCTTCACGACGGCGTCGAACTCGACCTTGAAGTCGAAGGGCGAGCCGGCGAGGATCGTGGCGCGGTCGAGCGGATAGACGGTCGCGGCATCCGCGGCGGCTATCAGGCAGGTGGTGGTTGCGAGGGCCGCAAGCAGTCGGCGCATCCCGGTATCTCCCGAATGGATTAGCTGCCCCTCGGTAGTGCGCGCGGATGTCAGCGCGATGACTGGGAAGTCTGCCATTTCGTCTCGCACGTGGGCGCGTGCGTCTACGCCATCGTGAGCGGACGATCTGCACCCGCGCGGAAGCGGTGTGTGTGACGCCGATATCGAACTCGACCGGCGGGCCGGCTCGCGGCCGCCGCGAGCCCGATCCCCCGCGAGGCCGGTTCGCCGGGTCGGCGCCGGGCCTCAAGCTGAGCTATGCCTTCAGGCCTGCCCTGATGTCGGACTCACGGCAGATCGGCCAGCGAGGCCGGGCCGGGGCCGGGCGTGACGAGGGCCGGCCATTGATGCGAGCCGAACGGCACCTTGGGCGGCAGATGGGTGGCCATGCCGCGCGCCTTGGTCTGCGCGAGGATGCTGTCGCGCGCATCGCCGCCCATCAGTTCGTAATCCATGAGATAGCGGCTGCCGAAGAAGGTCTCGCCCACGGTGCGGTCGGCGATGATGCGGGTGAGCGAATCCAGCATGTCCTGCGGCGTGGTGGTGAAGGACACCGTCTCGATCAGGATGAGGCGGGAATTGATGTCTTCGGGCGCGAAGAACTGGGCGAGTACGCTGTAGAGCACGTTGTTCTGCCGTGCGACATAGATCGTGTTGCTGGCGGCGTAGACCTTGGCCCAGTCCGGGCCGAGCTGCTGCTTCCAGTCGGCGAGCACGCCCATCCAGTGCGTCACCTGCGTGTCCGCCGCCCACCGGATGTTGAGCTTCAGCCGATCTTTCTGGCTCTCGGCGAAGGCCTGCACGTCGGCGAAGCTCACCACCTCGGCCACGGTCACCTTGTCGATGAAGGCGATGTTCGCCGCGATCAGCTCGCGGTTATTGGCCCGCCATTCCTCGGGCATGCTGGTAGCGTTCACGCTGTCGAGTGCCGCCTGCAGCCGTGCGCGATAGGCCAGCACCTGCGGCTGCCATGACCTGTCGTTCGTCTTGCCGATATGCGGGCCGACCACGACGCCGAGCGCCATCACGCTATGCCCGACCGACTTGAGAAGCTGGTAGACCTCCGGCACCGGCGGCGCGTCGAGCGGCGGCTGGCCGGGCCGGTAGAGGATGAAGCGCCCGCCCGTGCCCGAGAAAAGGCCGAGGATCACCGGATGCTGGGCGAGAATGCTGGACTGCACCAGCCGGCTGGCATCGGCATAGAGGTCGAACATGCCGGTATTGAGCGCGAGCACGTTCTGCTTGGCCACCTGCGCGGCATCGGGAACCGTGGCGCCGACGATCACGTCCATATAGGCGGGGATGTCCGGCGGGGTCTGCGCCATGGCGGATCCGAAGGCGAGGCCGCACAGCAGCGCCGATAGCCCCGCCACATGGCGTGTCTTGGCGTAAATCATCTCAAATCCCCCACCGATGAAGCGAGCGATCCTGATGTCGCCCGCGCTTGCGGTGGCCGCTCCCGCGCCGGCCACCGGTCCTTGCTATGCGGCGGCTTCCGGCTACGGGCAGGCCGCGCCGGTATCGACCCAGGCCTGCACCAGCGCCTTCGCCTCTTTCTGGGTTCCCGGCGCGGGCGTGCGGCCGATGCCGGGCGCCCAGCCCCAGCCCACCAGCGTATCGTCGCCGATATGGACGACGAGGTCAGCCAGCGACTTGCCGCCATTGCGGGCGGGGTCGCTCATCTGCACGCAGATCTGCCCGAGCGTCCGGCCCTCCCACACCATCTCGCGCGGCGCCATCGCCCACGGGTCGTGGCCGGGCATGCGGGCCGCGTCGAAATTGCCTTTCTGGTGGCAGACCGAACAGCGCATTGCCGGCAGCCCCATGCCGTCCACGCCGCGAAATACCGGCGGCTGGTGCAGACGCCCGCTGTCGCCCTGGCGCGGGCGGTCATTGGCGGAATGGCAGTTCATGCAGCGCGGGCTGGTGAGCACCTTGCCGATCTCCCCGAACAGCGCGAGCGAGCGCTCGCGGGTATTCGTGATGCCGGCGAAGCTCTCGGGCGGGGCGAGCGTGGTGGGGGACGCGCCCTCGACCGCGCGGCTGGCGAGCAGACCCGTCGTCAGGCTAACGGCGGCGACCAGCAGCGGCACGGCCAGAAGGGCGAACGCTCGCGTCATGGCGCGCTCCCCGCTTCGAGATAGCGGGCGGGATCGGCCAGAACCACGTCGCGGACCGCCTGATGATAACGCACATAGCCTGTGCAGCGGCACAGATGCCCGTCGAGCGCCTCGAGAATGGTCTGTTCCAGATCGCCACGCGCCACCGGCGCCGCCGCCAGCCGCTCCAGCAGCACCTGCGCCTCGTTGAGGAAGCCGGCGGTGCAATAGCCGCACTGGAAGGCGAAATGCGCGATGAAGGCCTCCTGCAACGCGGTCAGCTCGCCGTCCCTGGCGTGGCCCTCGATGGTGCGGATGCTCTTGCCGTCGAAATTGACTGCCGGCACCACGCAGGTCGGGTTGGTGGCGCTGGTGCCGTCCGGGTCGTCGACGATCACCACGCAGCTGAGGCACTGAGCGGCGCCGCAGCCGAACTTGGTGCCGGTCATGCCCAGCACCTCACGCAGGAAGTCGTTCATCGAGAGGTCGTCGCGCACCTCGATCGGGCCGTGCGCGCGGCCGTTTATGGTGAGGGAGATGGCACTCACGGCAGGACTTCCTTCAGCATGGCGGGCGTTACCGGCAGCGAACGGAAGCGGTGGCCGGTGGCGTCGAATATGGCGTTCAGCAAGGCCGGCACGACGGGGATCATCACCACCTCGGCCATGCCCTTGGGCGGCTCCTTCGGCGAGACCGGTGGCAGGACCTCGATCTGAAGCTGATGCAGCGGCAGGTCGGAGGCGCGCGCGACGACATAGTCGCCGAGGTTCCACCGGCCATTGCCGGGCCCGTCCTCGAAAGGTGGCAGGGTCTCGAGCAGGGCATAGCCCACGCCCATGGCGAAGCCGCCCTGCGCCTGCCCCTCGACCAGCTCGGGCACCAGCACCTCGCCGCACTCGAACACGCTGTACGCATTGGCGATGCGGATGGCGCCGGTCGAGGGCGTGATCTCCACCCGCACGGCCGTGCCGCAGGAGGAGGTGAAGGAGGTGCCGATGCGATTATAATCGGTCGGCGGGAAGAAGACGAAGCTGCGGTCCAGCACCGTGAAGCCGCCGGCCCCGCGGCGGATGGCGAGCGCGTCGATATCGGCCGCCCAGTCCATGCCGCCGAGCGGGAAGGCCGCCTGCGCCCACGCCCAGCGCGAGAAGGCATGCGCCATCGCCCCGGTCACACCGCCCTGCTCATGCGCCTTGGCCGCGACGTCCGCCTGCGCGAGCGGCGGTAGGCCGGAGAGGATCAGCTCGCTGTCCTGCCAGAACGCCTCCTCGAACAGGAATTCACGCGGATCGCCGGGCGCAATGCCCCACAGCGCGAGTGCCGCCGGCCAGAGGCCGAAGCGGAACACGATGCGCGCCGCCTGCGCCGCCGCCTGCGTGCCGACATGCGCGCCGATCGAGGCGCTGGTCGCCGAGCTGATCTCCGGCACCCAGCGCGGATTCTTCGCCGCCGCGTCCTGCTCGGCCTGCGTCATCGAATAGGGATCGCCCGTCGTGACAAGGCCAAGCTCATCGAACATGTCGATCCGCGCGACGCTCACCGCGTCGGAGGTGCGGCCGAGGATGGCCGCGACGCGCCGGGCGATGGAGGTGCCGATGCCATTGCCCATCTCCACCGCGTCGGCATGGATGGAGATGGCGCCATCCGGGGCGAGTTCGATCCGGCCCAGCGAGCAATCGGCGCCGGTGCCGTAATCCTTGGTGCAGCAGGCGACGCCGGTGCCGACCAGCACCCCCTGCCCCGCCGCCTTGCGCGCCGCCCGCTCGCGCCAGATGGGATGCGCGGCCAGCTTGTCGAGAATCTCCGGCGTGCGTACCGAGACGGTCCATGGATTGCCCGTCATGGTGCGCCCGCCGGTTTTCAGCAGGTTGCGCCGGCGCAGTTCGATCGGGTCGATCTTCAGCTCGGTGGCGGCTTCGTCTACCAGCGTCTCCAGCGCCGTCAGGGTCTGCAGCGTGCCATAGCCGCGCATCGAGCCTGCGGTGACGCCGCGCGTGTGCGTGGCGAGCGTGGTGACGTCGACCCTGGGGATGTCGTAGATGCCGATGGCGGCGGTGGCGCCGACCACGGCGACGCTTGGCGAATAATTGGCGAGGCCGCCGCCGTCGAGCACATGATCGCCGGCAAAGGCGACCATCCGCCCGCTGGCTCGATCAAAGGCGATCTGCGAGCGCATCTCGAAGGCGTGGCGCTTGACGCCGCCCTGGAACTGCTGGAACCGGTCATGGGCGAGCCGCACCGGCCTGCCGGGCAGGAACAGCGCGGCGAGCGCGGAATAGAGCGGAAACGGCGTGTGGTCGCGCCCGCCGAAGCCGCCGCCAATATAGGCGAAGCGGGCCTCGATGCGCGCGGGCCGGATATCGGCCCTCGCCTCCCCCAGCAGAAACGCCACCGCCTCCGCCGCCTCGAAGGGCGACTGTACGCCCATCACGATATCCAGCGTTTTTGCGCCCGGTTCGAACCAGGCAAGGCCGCATTCGGGCTCCAGGAACATCGGATCGATCGACTGGGTTTCGAACGCGCGATCGAGCACGACGAGATCGGGGCCGGGCGCCGCCAGCGCCGCGCGGATCTCCTCGCCATAGGTGGCGCCCCGGGCATAGGTGCCGCCCTCCGCCACGGGCAGCGGCTTCCACACCGGGCGGCCGCTGCTTTCCTGGAAGCCGGGGCTGATCCAGCCTTCCTGCAGCGGCGAGTAGATATCGGGCGCGCCCGGTGTCAGCCCGGCGATGCGGGTGAAACGCAGCGCGGCATAATTGGGCCCTTCTAGCGGACCGGTCTCGGCGCCGAAACGCACGAGGTCGCCATTGCGGAAGGCGGCGCGCGCGCGGTCATAGGCATCGAAGCGCTCGAACAGCAGCAGCGCCACCGGCTGGCCGAGATAGAGCGGCGTCTGCCCCGCCGGGCAGAACAGGTCGCCGGCATAAAAGGGCGGCACGCGCAGGCCGGCCTTGGCGATTGTCTCGGCGGTGACGATCACGCTCGGCTGCGCGCCCGGCTCCAGCGCGGCAAGGTCCAGCCCCTGGTAGACATGCGTCGCATCGGGCGCCCGCACCAGCAGCGCATGTGAGGTCTCGGGCGGCCAGCCCGGCATGTCGGCGGCGCGGAAATCGGAGACATAGAGCTTGGCCCCGGTCACCTTCGCCCGCCCGTCGACGCGGCCCCGCGCTGCGCCACGTGAGCGGACACCACGGCCGGGAAGGGTTTCCAGCTCGTTGAAATCAGTGGCCGGAAAATCGGTGGTCTGGGCGCCCGTGAGCGGCGTCATGCTGAGCAGGATTCCGCTGACCGTGCCCCATTTCAGAAATTCCCGCCGTGACGGCTGCATGAACGCGCAATCCCAATGGCTGTACAAGTTAGCTGGCGGCGGCCTCAAAGAAGCGTGAGCCCATATCCGCATACCGTCAGAGGGGAATGCAAGTTATGTGCGTTGTTCCGAGAGCCGCGAGATTATCTGAGTTGAATTTAGTTGGCGTATATTATTGTCAGTTCGGGAAACTGTATTTGCTGCATGGCACAAAACAGCGCGCCATCAGGCATATAACATATATCCGTGTGTGAAACATGTATATGGAATTTTCGCTATGACTTCGTTGGAAGGGGTCCAAAAATTAGCGAAACAAGCCATCGTATATCTCAGAGAATACAGCTTAAAGCGGGCGTGCCCACCGAATGGCCGCGCTCCGGTGGAAGCTGTCCGCTGCCGCGCTTGAGTGAGCTCTGCTTCACCTGTGAAGCCGAGAGGCGAGATGACGCATGACGCATGACGGCATCGCGGCATGGCAAGCTGTCCGTCGGAACCGTTTATGGGCAACGGCGCCGCGCGCCCGCCGCGCATCCGGTGAGCGTGCGGGCCGTTCACAGGGCGTCGCTTCGGGGGCGGCAGCGATCCGCCATATAGATCGGCTCCACCGTCGATTCCGCGCCGCCGTGGCGGGGCCATGCGGGCATAAGATGCCGGGGAAATCGGGGATGTCGAGCGGGCTCTCGCCCGGCGAGAAGGCCATTGGTCGAGGGTGGAGCGGGTGCCGGAGCGGGCCGGCGAACTGGTGTTCGGCGGCGCCATGCGCGATGGCTCTTCATCTGCGGCCGCACCTTGCTCTGCGCTGTCTTCATCGACACGCCGGGCGGGGACGACGCGCCGCCTCCCGCCCGGCGTGGTCGCTTATTCCGGTGCGGGTTCCTTCAGCCGGAACCACGTCACATAGAGGGCCGGCAGGAACAGCAGCGTCAGCACGGTGCCGACGATGATACCGCCCATCATGGCGTAGGCCATCGGGCCCCAGAAGATCTCGCGCGCGATGGGGATCAACGCGAGGCTGGCGGCGGCGGCGGTGAGCAGGATGGGGCGCATGCGGTGCTCGGTCGCCTTCACCACGGCGGACCAGCCATCCATCCCTTCGTGTCGCAATTCCTCGATCTGCACCACCAGGATGACCGAGTTGCGGATGAGGATGCCGATCAGCGCCAGCACGCCGAGAATGGCGACGAAGCCGAGCGGCGCCCCGCTCGGCAACAGGGCCGCGACCACGCCGATCAGCGCCAGCGGGGCGACGATGAAGACCATGAACAGGCGCTGGAAGCTCTGCAGCTGGATCATCAGGATCGTCGCCATGGTGAACAGCATCAGCGGCACCACGGCCAGGATCGGCCCCTGGCTCTTGGCGCTTTCCTCGACCGCGCCGCCGACGGCGATGCGGTATCCGGCCGGCAATTGCGCCTGCACCGCCTTCACTGTCGGTTCCAGCGCTGCGACCACGGTCGCCGGCTGGGCATTGCCGTTGATCGCCGCCTTGACGGTCAATGTCGGCAGCCGGTTGCGCCGCCAGACGATAGGCTGCTCGAACTCGTAGCGGATGTTGGCGATGGCCGCGAGCGGCACCGATTTGCCGCTGCTGGTCTGGATCTGCAGGTTCTGCAGGGTGTCGAGCGAGGAACGCTCATTCTCCTGCGCGCGGCCGACGACGTCGACGAGATAGATGTCGTCGCGCACCTGCGTGATGGCGGAGCCGCCGACGAGGCCGTTGAGCGTGGTGGCGATCGTCTCGGAGGTGACGCCGAGCTGGGCCGCCTTGTCCTGCAGAACGTCGATCTTCAGCACACGGGCAGGTTCGTTCCAGTCATAGACGATATCGGCGAGGCCGGCATTCTGGCCGATGGCGCTGGCGAGCCTTTGCGCCTGTTCTCGCACCGTGGCGATATCGGGCCCGCTGACGCGATACTGCACCGGTCGGCCGACCGGAGGTCCGATATCGAGCAGATGCACGAAGGCATCGATGCCGACGAAATCACGGTCGAGGATCGGCCGCAGCTTCGCCCGCAGCCGCTCGCGCGCCGCGATGTCCTTGGTGACGATGATGATCTGGCCGAAATTGGGACTGGCCGGCTGCACGTCGAGCGAGAGCAGGAAGCGCGGCGCACCTTCGCCGATATGCGAGGACCAGTGGTCGATATCGGGATCGCCGGCCAGCGCGGTCGTCTCGAAGCGCTCGATCTGGGCTAGCGTCTCGGTGATCGCCGTGTTCTGCCGCGCCGTCCAGTCGATGATCACTTCGGTGCGATCGGAGGACGGAAAAAACTGCTGCTGCACGAAACCCATGCCGAAGATGGACAGGCCGAACATCATCACGGTGGCCGCGATGGTCATCCATTTCCAGCGCACGCACAGGCGCAGCAGCGCACTGAACCCGCGCGTCAGGCGACCGGGCTGGTCGTGATGGCTCTTCATGGTCCTGGGCAGCATGGTCACGCCGAGCAGCGGCACGAACAGTACCGCCACCAGCCACGAGACGATCAGCGAGACCGCGATGACGACGAACAGCGTGAACGTGAACTCGCCGGCATTGCTGTTGTTCAGCGCCACGGGGAAGAAGCTGACCACGGTCACGAGCGTGCCGGTGAGCATGGGAAAGGCGGTGTGGCTGTAGACATAGGTGGCGGCCTTCTCGATGGGGTCGCCCATCTCCAGCCGCGCCACCATCATTTCCACCGCGATCATCGCGTCGTCGACCAGCAGTCCCAGCGCGATGATGAGCGCGCCGAGCGAGATGCGCTGCAGGGAAATGCCGGAAAACTCCATCACCACGAAGGTGATGGCCAGAACAAGCGGGATGGACACCGCCACCACGAGGCCCGCGCGCAGGCCAAGGCTGACGAAGCTGACGAGCAGCACGATGGCCACCGCCTCGACCAGCGCCTGGATGAAGCCGCCGATCGCGTCGCGGACGATTTCCGGCTGATCCGACACCAGGTGCACGCCGATGCCAATCGGCAGTTCCTGCTCGATCCGCGCCATCTCGTCCTTGAGCGCCTCGCCGAACGCCATCAGATTGCCGTTCGGCTTCATGCCGATGGCGACGCCGATCGCCGGCTCGCCATTGACGCGGAACAACGCGGACGGCGGGTCGACATAGCCGCGGCGGATGGTGGCGACGTCGCCCAGCCGGAAGAAGCGATCATTGATGCGCAGGTTGATCGCCCGGAGGCTGTCCTCCGAGGCGAACTGGCCGCCGACGCGCATGCTGATGCGCTCGCCCTCGGCCTGGATCACGCCCGATGGGGTGATGGCATTCTGCGCCTGCAGCGTGTCGATGATCATCTTCTGCGTGATCCCGAGCGCGGCGATCTGCCGGGTCGAGAATTCGAGATAGATCACCTCGTCCTGCGCGCCGATCAGATCGACCTTGCCGACATCGGGCACGGTGAGGATCTTGGTGCGGATCTCCTCGACATAGTCGCGCAACTGGCGCTGGCTCAGGCCATCGGCGGTGAAGCCGTAGATGTTGCCGAACACGTCGCCGAAACTGTCATTGTAGAACGGCCCGACCACCCCTTCGGGGAACTGGCTGCGGATGTCGCCGATCATGTTGCGGATCTTGACCCAGATATCGGGAATATCCTTCGCCTTGGTCGTGTCGCGCAGATTGACGAAGATCGTCGTCGCGCCCGGCGTGTTCAGGCTGCGGGCGTAGTCGAAGGAGGGAAGCTCCTCGAGCTTCTTCTCGATCCGGTTGGTGATCTGGCTGACCGTGTCCTCCACCGACGCGCCCGGCCAGCTGGCCTGGATGATCATCGTCTTGATGGTGAAGTCGGGATCCTCGGCGCGGCCAAGATTGAAGAAGGAGAACAGGCCCGCCAGCGAGAAGACGAGCATGAAATACCAGACCAGCGAACGGTGCCGCAGGGCCCAGTCGGAAAGGTTGAATGTCTTCACGGGTTGGCCTTTCCGTCTGTCTGAACGGCCTGTCCCTCGGTCAGGCTGTGCACGCCGGCGATCACCACGCGGGCGCCCACGTCCAGCCCCCCGGCGATGCGCACGCGGGTATCGTCCCGGCGGGCGATGACCACGGGCACGGTCTTCACCGTCCGCGTGGCGGCATCCACCACCCACACGCGCGGCGTGCCATCGCGCTCCAGCACGGCGGAGACCGGAAGCTCGATGGAACGATCAGCGCCCGCCTCGACGGGCGCCGCCGAAATCGTCGCGCCCAGCCGGAAGGCCTCGGGCGGGGTGTCCAGCGAGATCTTGACCCGCCGCATACGGGTGGTCGCATCGGCCTGCGGCGCGATTTCCCGCACCGTGCCGATGGCCGCGACCGAGGGTGCCGATTGCAGCGCCACGCGGAACCGGGTGTCGTTCGAGAGCGTGCGCGCCACCTCCTCGGGAAGATCGACCACCGCCTCGCGCTCATCGGTGCGGGCGACGGTGATGGCCTTCTGGCTCGGCGCGACGATCTGGCCGACCTCGGCATCGACCGAAATCACGATGCCGTCGACATCCGCGCTGAGCGTGGCATAGCTGCGCTGCTCGCGGGCCTTCGCAAGGCCGGCCTTCGCCTGCTCCACCGCGGCGGCGGCGGCCTCGCGGGCCTGCAGCGTGTTCTCGAATTCGGCCTGGCTGACCACTTTCTTGTCCCGCAGCGTCTCGCTGCGCGTCTCGGCCGCCGTGGTGTTCGACAATTGGGCGAGCGCGGTGGCGAGATCGGCCTCGCGGGCCCGCACGGCGAGATCGAGCACCATCGGATCGAGCTGCATCAGAACCTGCCCCGGCTTGACGCGATCACCGACATCGACGGTGCGGGTGATGACGCGGCCGAGGACGCGGAAGCCGAGATCGGTCTGGTAGCGCGGCTGCACCGTGCCGGCGAACCCGGTCGCGCGGTCCGGGGGCGCCGCTGCCAGCACGCTGAGCACCGGGCGCGGGGGCGGCGCCGCGTCGGCCTGTTCGCCCTCGGCCTTGCAGCCGGCGAGCGCGAGGCTGCCCAGAACGAGGAAAAGCACCGGGACGTGTTTCATAGCGCCTGCCCTTCCGCCGGCCGGGGATCGACCACCTGCCCCGGGCGCAGCAATTGCGCCCCGGCCGTCACCACGCTCTCGCCGGGCGCGATACCGCCGCGCAGGACGAACTTGCCGCTGCGATAGCTGTCGATGACGACCGGGCGCAGCGATACGGTCCGGCTGGCCGGATCGAGCACCCAGACGGCCGGGCTGTCGCCGCTCGAGAAGAAGGCCTGCCAGGGGAACGTCACGACCTCGCGCGACTGGAAGCGGCCGACCCCGACCACCGAGGTGCCGAGCCCCATTTCCGGCGGCGGATCCTGGATGGCCAGCTTGATGCGCAGCGTGCCCGTGGTGGAATCGATGGTCGGCGCCACCTCGCGGACCTTGCCGGTGGCGTGGACCGCCGGATTGGACAGAAGGGAGATGGACAGCGTCTTGTCCTTCAGCTCGTCGGTGAGCAGGGCTTCGTCGATGTCGAACACCGCGTCGCGGGCTCCGTCATGGGCGAGGGTGAAAACGGCTTGCGCGGCCTCGACGACCTGCCCGGTCTCGGCGTTGCGGGTGGTGATGGTGCCGGCCGCATCCGCGCGCAGTTCGGTGTAGCCGAGCTGCTGCTGTGCCGTGGAAAGGTTCGCCTGCGCCGTCTTCAGCGCCGAGTCGGCCGCCGTGAGCGCCTGGCTGGCGTTGTCATAGCTGGATTGGGTGGTGAACCCGCTCTTCATCAGTTCCTTCTGCCGATCGAAGGCGCTGGTCGCCTGGCGCAGCGTCGCCTCGGCCGACTGGACGCCAGCGGTGGCGGAGGCCACCTCGGCGGCCTGCTCGGTCGTCTCCAGCGTGGCCAGAACCTGGCCGGCCGCGACCGTGTCGCCGACATCGACGAGGCGCGTCGCGATGCGTCCGGCGACCCGGAAGGACAGGTCGCTCTCGACGCGGGCCCGGACCTCGCCGGTCAGCGAAACCGTGTTGGTGACGGGGGTCAGCACGGCCGTTTCGGTCTCGACCGGCAGGGTGGCCTTGGCGACCGGAGCCTTGTCGTCGCCACAGGCCGCCAACGAGGCGGCCAGAAGCGCAATCGCGCAGGCGGCCCCCCATCGTGTCGGCGATCGTCCTGCCAGCCAGCCTGCCATCTGCATTCTCATCGGGTTGCGGGCATGTTGGGAAAAAACCATGAGCTTCGGTCGCGAACAGAGGATGCGTGTTATAGAACGATACCGTATCGTTCAATTAATATTTCCTTGAAGCCGGGTCAACCGGCGGGCAACGTGAAACAAGGCGAGGACAGAATGCGGGAAGCGGACATTGTGAGAAAAACCGGCCGCCCCGATCCGCAGCGCGCGATGGAGCTGGATCGACGCGTGCTCGAAGTCGCGGCCGAGATGTTCGTCACGCATGGATTTGCCGGGACATCGATCGAGCGGATCGCGGCGGTCGCCGGCATCGGCAAGCTCACCATCTATCGGCGCTATCCCTCGAAGGACGCGCTGTTTTTCGCGGTCGTCAAAAGCCTGGGCGACGTGCTCACCCAGTCCCATATCGACGCGCAGAAACTGTCCCCGGACCCGCTGGTGCAGCTGAAACTGTCGTGCCGCGCCACGCTGGACGTGGTGGCGCAACCGTCCGTCGTCGCCATCTACCGCATTCTGCTGATCGAGGCGCCGCGCTTTCCCGCACTCGCAGACTGGGTGCATGACAATGTGATGCGGCCGATCGAGGACCTGACGCGCCAGTTGCTCATCGACGCGTGCCGCGCCGGCCAGTTGCGGAGTGATCTCGACACGGATACCGCAATGCGCGCCTTGAGCGGCATGCTGACCGGCTGGGCTCTCAAGGAGTCCCTTCTGGGCTTCGAGGGGCTGGCGGACGCTGCCGCGCGCGCCACATTCTTCGACTATGCGTGGGACATGTTCCTCAAGGGCGAGCAGCCGCGCCCGGCCGGGGCGGATTCCGCGTCGATCGAGCCCACACGCGTTTCGTGAGCCGCCATCGCCTCGGCGAGGCCGCTGGCCATGGCGGTTCACGCGAGGTCGGGCTTGCTCAGCTCAGGATGAAGTACACCTTGCGCACGTAAGACAGGTTCTCCCACGTCCCCTTGAAGCCGCGCGCCACTATGAAGCTGTCGCCCGGCCCGAAGATGCGGGCATGGCCCTCGGCATCGGTCAGGCGCACCTCGCCTTCGAGCAGGTGACACATCTCGTCATAATCGCAGTCCACGCGCTCCAGATGCGGCCCCGCCTGCCAGATGCCGGCCAGCGCGCCCTTCTCGGCATGGGTGAAATGACGCCAGCTTTCGGCACGGAACGGCGTGTCGACCACGGCCGGGTCATCGGTGAGGATCTCGCGGGCTGGCGTGGCGTCAGGATCGAAGGCGATGACATTGCGGGGGGACATTGTGAGCTCTCCCATGGCGGGCACCTCCTATGAATCGAAGCCGACGCCGAAGGCATCGAGCAGCCGGTTGAATCGCGAGCGACGTCCGGTGCGGTCCTCGCTGGCCAGCCCGGCCTGCGCCCAGCGTATGCCGAGCCAGCGCAGCGGCTCGGGCGGGAAGGGAAACGGCCGCGTGCGCAGCATGGCGAGCCGGGTACGCTCGGTCTCCTCCCCGGCCAGCAGGTCGAGCATCGTCCGCGCGGCGAAGCGGCTGGCGGAGACGCCCTGCCCGGTGAAGCCCATCGCGTAGGCGAGCCGCCCCCCCAGGGCGAGCCCGGCGAAGAAGGTGGTCCGCGCCGAGGTGTCGATGATGCCGCCCCAGGCATGGGTGAACGGCACATGGGCGAGCGGGGGCAGCGCCCGGCGGAAATGGCCCGCGAGCCGCTCATAGCTCTCCGTCCGGTCCAGCAGGGCAGCGTCGCGGCGCGAGCCGAAATGATAGACGGCATCATAACCGGCCCACAGGATGCGGTTATCGGCGGTCTTGCGGATGTAATGGAACTGGTTGCCGCTATCGGCCACCGAATGGCGCCCGGTCCAGCCGATGGCGGCCAGTTCGTCGGCGTCGAGCGGGCGGGTCATGATGGCGTAGTCGTAGATGGGAATGACCGCCGGCTTCAGGCGCCGTAGCAGCGGCACCGCCGCATTGGTCGCCAGCACCGCCCGCGCGGCCCGCACCACCCCGCCCGGCGTGATGAGCTCAACGCCCGCACCCGCCTGCCGCAGCGCCGTCACCGGGGTCTGCTCGTGGATCTCGACACCCAGCGAAAGCACCACGCGGCGCAGTTCCGCCACGGTTTTCGCCGGGTTCACCAGCGCGTAATTGGGCTCGAAGAGGCCGGTGCCGTAGACCGGGCTGTCGAGCTTTTCCGCCAGCGCCGCGCCCGTCAGAAGCTCGCTGGCGATGCCGAAGCGGCGGTGATGGACCGCGAGGGCCTCCAGCCCCTCGGCCTGCCAGGGCGTGGCCGCGAGGGTAAGTTTGCCGGGTCGCTCGAACTCGATGGAAAGGCCGTACTCGGCCACGTCCTGCGCGAAACCGTCGAGATTTTCGCGGCCGAGCCGCACCAGCGCCTCCGCCTCCTGCGGCCAGCGGCGCAGCGCATTGCCGAGGCCGTGCGAGATGGACGGCGCGCAGAAGCCGCCATTGCGGCCGGAGGCGGCATTGCCGGTTCGGTCGGCTTCCACCAGCGCGATACGGGCCTGCGGGTCGCGCCTGCGCGCCTGCAGGGCCGTCCACAGGCCGGTGAAGCCGCCGCCGACAATGGCGAGATCGACGCGGATGTCGCCCGCCAGTGCCGGGCGGGCCGGCTCGGGCGCGACGGTGTCGAACCAGTAGGGGCGCAGGGCGACGCCCGCCAGCGAAGAGCCACGTTCGCTCATGGCACGGCGTCCGCCAGACGGGCTTCGAGCGCGGCGAGTTCCTCGCGCGAATTGATTCCGCTCACCTCCAGTTCGCCCGCTTCGACGATGGCGACGCGATGCCCGTCCGCCCGCGCCAGCGCCACGATATCGGTGAGGTAATATTCCCCCTTGGCATTGGCGCAGCCCACGCGCGCCAGCAGCGGGAACAGGACATCGCCCCGCACCGCCATGACGCCGGAATTGCACAGGCCGATCCGCCGCTCCTCCTCGCCGGCGTCCGCGTGCTCGACGATGCGCGCGAGGCTGCCATCCGGCGCGGTGACGAGCCGCCCATAGGCGCGGGTGTCAGCGGGGCGGAAGCCCAGCACGGCGAGCACCACATCCCCCGCCAGTGCCGCGCAGAGCCTGCGCATCGTGTCGGGCGCGATCAGCGGCACGTCGCCATAGAGGATGAGCACCGTGCCGGGGAAATCACCCAGTTCCGCCTCGGCCGCGCGCACCGCATCGGCCGTGCCCAGCTGTTCGCGCTGCACGACCTTCGGTATGTCGGGATAGGCGCGCTCGATCTGCTCGCGCCCGGCGCCGACCACCAGCACGATGCGCGCGGCATCGACGCGGGCGAGGCTGTCGAGCAGATGCCCCAGCATCGGCCTTCCTTTCAGCGGATGCAGCACCTTGTGCAGGTCCGACCCCATCCGGCTGCCCTTGCCGGCGGCCAGCACGATGGCGGCGATCGGGCTCGTCGGGGGGGCATTCATGGCGCGAGTATTCATTGTCCACCCGCGAGGTACCAGCCCCAGCTTTCGGCCGGATCGAAGCGGGTGATCTGCTTGGTCTCGAAATAGGCCTCGAAGCCGGCGCGGCCCAGTTCGCGGCCGATGCCGGAGGTCTTGAAGCCGCCCCAGGGCAGCTGGACGAAGGTCGGCTGCGAGCAGTTGATCCACACGATGCCCGCGCGCAGCCGGCACGCCACCCGCTCGCAACGCTCCAGATCGTCCGACATGACCGCGCCGGCGAGGCCGAACGCGCTGTCATTGGCGAGGCGAAGCGCCTCCTCCTCGGTGTCGAACGGGTTGACGCAGACGACCGGCCCGAAAATCTCCTCGCGCCAGATGCTGGCCTCAACAGGCACATCGGCGAAGATGGTCGGCTTGAGGAAATAGCCCGTCGGGAGGCCGGCGGGCCGCTCGCCGCCCGAGACCAGCCGGGCGCCGGACGCCGTGCCGGAGGCGATGGCGGCGAGGATCTTCTCGTACTGCCCCCTGGAGACGATGGGCCCGAGCTTCACCCCCGGTTCGTTTCCGGCGCCGATGGTGATGGCCTCCGCGGCTTGCCTGAGCCGCTCCAGCAGGCGCGGATAGAGGCTGCGCTCCACCAGTACGCGGGACGTGGCGGAGCACACCTCGCCCTTGTTCCAGAAGATGCCGAACAGGATCCACTCGACGGCTTTCTCGATGTCGCAATCGGCGAAGACGAGGAAGGGGGACTTGCCGCCCAGTTCCAGCGCCACGGTACGGATGCCCGAAGCCGCCGCGTTCATCACCTTGCGCCCCGTCGCCACCGAGCCGGTGAAGGCGAGCTTGTCGCAGAGCGGATGATCGGCCAGCGGCTGTCCCGCCTCGGGGCCGGTACCCGTCACCAGATTGAACACGCCGGGCGGTAGGCCGGCGGCATGGATGATCTGGGCCAGCACTTCGCAGGACATGGAGCAGATTTCGGAGGGCTTCAGCACGAGGGTGCAGCCCGCCGCCAGCGCGGGGGCCACTTTCCACACCGCCATCAGCAGCGGGTAGTTCCACGGTGTGATGGCGCCCACCACGCCCAGCGGCTCGCGACGGATGGTGGCGCGGAAGCGCGCATCGCCGACATCGACCTCCTCCTCCGCCCGGCTGTCCTCGGCCTCGGCAAGATCGGCGTAATAATCGAAGGTGAAGGCCGCATCGCCCACATCCCATTCGGCTTCGGGAAGCGGCTTGCCATTGTCGCGCACCTCCAGCGCCGCGATCTCGGCCAGCCGGTCGCGCAGCCCCTGCGCGATCCGGCGGAGGTGCCCGGCGCGCACGGTGCCGGAGAGCCCGGACCACACGCCGCTGTCGAAAGCCCGCCGGGCCGCGCGCACGGCGCGGTCGATATCGGCCCCCTGCCCGGCCGCGACCTCGGCAAAGGGCTGCTCGGTGGCGGGATCGATGGCGGGAAAGGTGCCGCCAGCCTCCGGAGCGGTGAAGGCGCCGTCAATGTAAAGCTGGGTTCTGTGCATGGCGCGTGCCCTCTCAGACATGCTTGCGGCCGCCGCTTCCCGCGCGGTCGAGGAACCACTCATCGGGATAGGGATACCACCAGCCCTGAACCTGCGGCTTGTGGTCCATCACCACCATCTTGGTGCGCCGGAAGGCATCCAGACCCTGCCGGCCCAGCTCGCGGCCCATGCCGGAGGCCTTCCAGCCGCCGAAGGGCAAGGCGTCATTGTCGATCATCGGGTTGTTCACCCAGACCATGCCGGCCTCCAGCCGCTCGGAGGCCTCGATGGCCTCTTCCAGCGACGTCGTGAAGATCGAGGCGCCGAGGCCGAACGGGCTGTCATTGGCCGCCGCCACCGCAGCATCGAAATCCGCCACGCGGCAGACCGCGACCACCGGGCCGAAGGTCTCCTCGTGCAGGATCTCCATGTCCGGTGTGCAGCCGGTGAGAATGGTCGGCTCGTAGAACCAGCCGGTCTCCAGCCCCTCGGGAATGCGCCCGCCGCATTCCACCCGCGCGCCCTTGGCCACCGCATCGGCGACAAGTCGCATCACCTTGTCGCGCGCGGCTTGCGAGACCAGCGGGCCGATCTCGTTCTTCTCCAGCCCATTGCCGATGCGCAGCTGTTTCGTGCGGGCGACAAACGCGCGGATGAAATCGTCGTGGATGGCGTCGACCGCGTAGATCCGCTCGGTGGAGGTACAGACTTGGCCCGTCATGTGGAAGGCGCCCGTCACCGCGCCCGCGGCCGCGACATCGAGCGGCGCCGAGGCCGCGATGATCATCGGGTCGGAGCCGCCGGCCTCGATCACCGCCGGCTTCATCCGGGCCGCCGCCGCCATCGCCACCGCACGGCCGGCAGCGACGGAGCCGGTGAAAGCGACCGCATGGGTGCGCTCACTCTCCACCAGCGCCCGGCCCGTCCCGACGCCGCCCGGCAGGCCGGCCACCAACCCTTCCGGCAGTTCGTCGAACACCTTCATGAAGTCCAGCGTGCACAGCGTGGTCGCCTCGGCCGGCTTGACGATGCAGCCATTGCCGGCGGCGAGCGAGGCCGCCACCGTCCAGCACATCAGGAGGATGGGGAAGTTGAACGGCATGATGTGCACGGAGACGCCCAGCGCCTCGTAGCGGGCATATTGCGTCGAGCCGATCTGCGTGGTGCCGGCGATCTTGCCGGCATCGTCGCGCGCCATCTCGGCATAGTAGCGGAAAATCGGTGCGACATTGGCGAGTTCGCCGATGGCCTCGGGATAAGGCTTGCCCATTTCGCGGCTCATCAGGATGGCGCAGTCGGTGAAATCGGCACTCTCGATGCGATTGGCCAGCTGGTGCAACACCCGCGCCCGGCTCTTGGCGTCGGTGCGGTTCCACAGCTTCTGCGCCGCATTCACCCGCGCCAGTACCTCCGCGATTTCGTCCGGCGTTACCTCGGCACGCCGGCCGACCTCCTCCAGCGTCGCGGGATCGAGGACCGGCTGCGTGCCCCCGGCGGACGGCCGCAGGCCAGGGGCAAGATAGTAGCGGGGGCTGGCGAGATCGGAGGTGGCGGAGCTGGACATGCGGTCTTCCTTCAATCGAGCGTGCCGGCGGCGCCGAGACGCCGGGCCATCGCCTCGCCCCGCGCGCGCCAGTCGGGCAGTTCCACGGCAAGCAGGTCGGCGATGGCGGTGAGCCCGGCGGCGGCCAGCGCCGTCTCCAGCTGCCCGAGAACGCGGGGCAGCCATTTCAGGTAATGCGCCTTGCCGTCGCGCTGGCAGAGGCGGACGAACACGCCCGCGATGCGCGCGTGACGCTGCGCGCCGACGAGGTGATAGCGCGCGCGGATGGCCTCCCCGCCCCCCGGCTGTTCCGGGAACGCGGCGATGTAGCGGGCCAGCATGGCCTCCTCCAGCCCCGGCGCCAGATCGCGCCGGGCATCCTGCAGCAGCGAGACGAGGTCGTATTCGCGCGGGCCCAGGGCGGCGTCCTGAAAATCCAGCAGGCCGCAGCGCCGCACACCCTCGCGATCCTCCAGCGCCATCAGGTTGTCGACGTGGAAATCGCGCAGCACCAGCGTCTCGAACCGGTCGGAGACGGGACGCAGCGCCGCGTCCCACAGCGCGAGGAAGCGCGCGGAGAAGCCCTCGCGGTCCAGATCCGGGGCGATGGCCGGGGCGAACCAGTCGGCGAACAGGCGCAGCTCATCCAGCCATGTCGCGGGA
Organism: Ancylobacter tetraedralis; assembly: GCF_014195655.1. Classification (GTDB taxonomy): domain Bacteria; phylum Pseudomonadota; class Alphaproteobacteria; order Rhizobiales; family Xanthobacteraceae; genus Ancylobacter; species Ancylobacter tetraedralis. The sequence goes on along the minus strand of NZ_JACICD010000003.1, from coordinate 230,391 downwards.
TCGTAGCGCGGCTGCGCGACCGCCGTGCCAGTGGGAGCGCGGTGCAGATGCGCCAGCGCATCGACCGCCACGCCATAGAGTTCCGCTTCCGGCCGGCCTTCACGGAGGCGCCGCGCATAGGTGGCGTCGCCCCAATCCTCGATCAGCGCCAGGCCATGCACCGGGTCCGTCGCCTCGACGCGCGGCGCCGACAGGCCGAGCCCGTTCAGATGCCGCGCGACGCGGACATAGGAGGCGAAGCCCTGCGGATCGGTGCGGTCCTCCATCAGCAGCAGGCCGGCCCCGGCCAGCCGATGGTAGCGGCGGGCCGAAGCATCGCCCGGCAGCGCCTCGAGCGGCACGCCGGACTGACCGAGACGGGTGAGGAAGGTGACGCCCGGCGGATCGAGGCGAGGACGGCAGGTCACGGCCGGCATCATCGGATCATGTAGACCTTCTTGATGGTCTCATGGACCGTGCAGACGCCCTTCCAGTCCTTCGGGAAGAAGGCGGCGGTATCCGGGGTGATCTCGATCACGTCGCCGCTCTCATGCACATAGGTGCAGCGCCCTTCCAGGAAGTGGCAGAACTCGTCGGAGGTAACGTGGCAGTCCCATTTGCCGGGCGTGCAGATCCACAGCCCGCATTCGGACTGGCCGTTCGGCCCCTTGTGCAGCACCTGCCCCGACACGTGGGACTGGCCCTCGATCATGGTCGGGATGATGCCCCAGTCGACCACATCGGTGATCTCGAGCGGCTTTTTCATCACGGGCGTTTTCATGGGTTTTCTCTCAGGCCAGCATGTAGATGTTGCGGATGGTCTCGATCACCTCGGCCTCGCCCTCATAGCCGGCGGGGAAGACGACGCAGGTGCCGGCCTCGACCTCCGTCACCTCGCCGGTGACGGCGGTGTAGCGGGCGCGGCCCGCGACGAAGTGGCAGAACTCGTCGCGCGGCACGCAGATCTTCCAGCGGCCGGGCGTGCACACCCAGATGCCGGTCTCCGGCGAATTGCCGGGGCCCTTGAACAGCAGCCGCCCGGTGGAATGAGAGGCGCCCGCGATGGCGTCGGGCTGCGCGCCCCAGTCGGCCAGGTCGTCGTAAGTTGTGGCGCCGTGGATGTGCGGCGCGGAACTGGTCAGGTTTGTCATGTCGGTCACACCAGTGAGGCGAGCAGGCGCGCGGCCTTTTTCGGCCCCTCGCAGGCCTGCATGTGGGCGGAAGTGGTCTTGAGCTTCGCCGCGATCGCGGGATCGGTGAGGCAGGCCTCGATCTTGGCGATCAGCTCCGCGTCGCTCCACTCATAGCGCTCGGAGCGGAAGCCATGGCCGGTTTCCTCGACGCGCATCGCGTTGTCATGCCCGTCCCAGACATAGGGCATGATGATCGCCGGCTTGCCGAAATAGAGGCACTCGGTGAAGGAGTTGTTGCCACCATGGTGGATCACCGCGTCGACCTGCGGGATCACCGAGGGCTGCGGGAACCAGCTGCCGAGCACCACGTTCTCCGGCACGTCGGTGTAGCTCGCCATGTAGTCGCCGACATTGACCAGCGCGCGGTAGCGCGTCGTGCCGACCAGCGCGATCAGTCGCTTCAGCAGTTCGGTGTCGCCGGAGCCGAGCGAGCCGAAGGAGATGTAGAGCAGCGGTCCATCATTGTTCCGGCCGAAGGTCGGTACGGTGTAGGGCTCGTCCTTGCGCACGCAGCCTTCCAGATACTGGAAGCGCGCGGGGTCGAGCGGCTTCTCGCGCTGGTACTTCGCCTGCTCGGGATAGAGCAGCAGGTTGAGATGCGGCGAAGCCTCGAAGAACTGGCCGAGCGGGTACGGCTCTTCGCCATTCTCCGCGAGGAAGGCGTTGAAGGCGTCGTGGATCGGCTGGATGACATCGTTGAACTTCGCGCGGAAGGCGGCATGGCCCTCCCGGTCGTTCTCGCCCATGCCGGAGAGGTGCGGCGGGATCGCCTCGTCCTCGATCTCGTTCTCCGAGCAGGAGATGATGCGCACCCACGGCACGCCGAACTGCTTGATGGCCGGAAACAGGATGACGTTGTCGACCGCGATCACGTCCGGCTTGATGCGCGCGAGCACCCCCGGCAGGTCCTTCTGCGCCCATGTGGCGCTGGCGACGATCGCCTCCCAGCACTCCTTCACGTAGTTGTCGAGCTGGTCGATCGGCTTCTTCGAGAAGTTCGGGATATGGCCGTTGATGAAGTCCTCCCAGAACTTCGCCATCTGCTCGGGCGGCATGGGCTCCGACAGGGCCACGGGATGGGCCTCGAAACCATAGCCCTCATAGACCGAGACGAAGCCGGGATCGGAGAGGAACACCGCCTTGTGCCCCAGCGCGGTAATGGCCTGCGCGATGCCCACGGAGTTCAGGGCGGGGCCGAAGGCCGCTTCGGGGAAGAAGGCGAAGGTCTTCTGTTCCATCTGTTCGGTACCTCTGGTGGATCGCCCTTTGCGGGCCTTGTCATCGTGTTCAGGCGGCGAAGAGGCGCGTGTCGGCGCTGTTCCAGCCCAGGGTGAGAAGGTCGCCCGCCCGGAAATTGCGCGCCTCGGCGGCATCCGCCGTCACCCGGCAGACCATGGGCTTCGCCATGGCGGGGGTCGCGACATGCACCTGCAGGTCGAGCCCGTGATAGGCGGTGGCGATGATCCGGCCCGAGAGCCGATTGTCGCAAGTCTCCGCATCGAGACGCAGCCGCTCCGGCCGCACCGCGGCGACAATCTCCGCCCCCAGCCCCTCGGGGATCGAGGCATGGATGAGGCTGCCATCCGCCGCCGTCAGCCGCATGCCGTCGCGCTGCACCGGGAAGACGTTCATCACCCCGATGAATTCCGCGGCGAAACGGGTGGCCGGGTGTTCATAGACCTCGCGCGGCGGGGCGCATTGCACGAGTTCGCCATGCTGGAGAATGGCGATGCGGTCGGCCATGACCAGCGCTTCCTCCTGATCATGCGTCACGATGATGAAAGTGATGCCGAACTGGTGCTGGATCCGCTTCAGCTCCAGCTGCATCTCGCTGCGCAGCTTCTTGTCGAGCGCGCCCAGCGGCTCGTCGAGCAGCAGCAATTGCGGCCGCTTGACCAGCGCGCGGGCCAGCGCGACGCGCTGGCGCTGGCCGCCGGACAATTGCTCGGGCTTGCGCGCCGCCAGCGCGGAGAGCTGGATGGTGCCGAGGATCTCGTCGACCCGTGCGCGGATTTCCGCCCGGGGCAGCTTCTCCATTTCCAGCCCGTAGGCGATGTTCTGCGCGACCGTCATATGCGGAAACAGCGCATAGGACTGGAACATCAGGTTCACCGGGCGGTGATTGGGCGGCACGTTGGAAATGTCCCGCCCGTTGAGCAGGATCTGCCCGCCGCTGAGCGTCTCGAATCCCGCGAGCATGCGCAGCAGCGTGGTCTTGCCGCTACCGGAGGACCCCAGAAGCGCGAAGAACTCGTTCTCTCGAATGTCGAGGGACACGCCATTGACGGCCCGCACCCGGCCGAAATGCTTCTCGACATGGCGAATGGAAAGCAAGCTGGTCATTGGCCCGGCAGGCCTCCACGGTTGAGGCGCTGCGACAGGGCCAGGGTGACGAGGGAAAACCCGATCACCAGCGTCGCCAGCACATTGATCTCGGGCGTCACGCCGAAGCGGATCATGGCGTAGATCTGCATGGGCAGCGTGATCGAGGCGCGCTCGGGCCCGGCGGTGAAGAAGGCGATGATGAATTCGTCCACCGACAGCGTGAAGGCCAGCAGCCCTCCCGCGATGATGGCCGGCGCCAATGCCGGCAGCACCACGCGGCGCAGGGTGGTGAGCATCGAGGCGCCGAGATCGGCCGAGGCCTCGACGATCGACCAGTCGAAGGATTTGAGCCGCGCCCGCACCACCGCGCAGACGAAGGCGAGGTTGAACACCACATGCGCCAGGATGACGGTGTGCAGCCCCAGCCGCACGTCGAGCAGCGAGAAGAAGCTCAGCAGCGCGATCGCCAGCACGATGTCGGGAATGACCATCGGCGCGAAGATCAGCGTCTCCAGCAAGCGGCCCTTGCGCCGGCGGATCTCGATGCCGATCGCCAGCAGCGTGCCCAGGATCGTCGCGATGCCGGCGGAGACCAGCCCGACGATCAGCGTGTTGCCGGCGGCGCGCAGGATGTCCCGGTTGGCGAACAGCGCGCCATACCATTTCAGCGAAAAGCCGGTCCACGCGGTGGGCATGCCGCCGGCATTGAAGGACAGCCCGACCAGAACGGAGATCGGCAGGTAGAGAAAGGCGAAGACGAGGCCGAGGATGAGCAGCATTACCTGCATGTTGAGACGATCAGCCATCGACCGGCTCCGCGCTCTGGCGGCCGGTGGAGGCGCGCTCGTTGGCGAAGGTCTGCGCCGTGAGCAGCACCAGCATGACGGCGATCAGCACCATCGACAGCGCGGAACCGAACGGCCAGTCATTGGCGGAGAGAAACTGGTCGTAGACCAGGTTGCCGATCATCTGGAACTGGCCACCGCCCAGCAGCGCCGGCGTCACGAAATTGCCGATCGACAGCACGAACACGAAGACGAAGCCGGTGGCGACGCCGGGCAGCGTGATCGGCAGGACCACCCGTCGGAACGTCGTCCAGCGCCCGGCGCCGAGATCGCGCGAGGCCTCCGAAATCTCCGGGTTGAGCCGCGAGAGCGGGGCGTAGGCGGCGAGAATGACGAAGGGCAGGTAATTATAGACCAGCCCCAGCACCACCGCGCCCTCGGTGTAGAGCATCTGCGGCATCTCGCCGGAAAAGCCGAGCGCACGGGCGATGCCGACAATCAGCCCTTCGCGGTTCAGCAGCACGATCCACGCATAGGTGCGCACGAGATAATTCGACCAGAACGGCAGGATGGCGAAAAACAGCAGCGCCGGCTGGCGATGGCGCGGCATGCTCGCGATCGCATAGGCGGCGGCATAGCCGACCACCGCCGCGATGAGGGCGGCGAGCCCGGCAATCCAGGCGGATTTCAGGAAGATCCGCGCGTAGAGCGGATCCAGCACCATCGCGAAATTCTCGAAGGTGAATTCATAGTCGATGCCGCCATAGAGCCCGCGCCGGAAGAAGGCCAGCGCGAGGATCAAGAGGCAGGGCACGACCATGAAGGCGGTCAGCCACGCAAAGGCGGGCGCGACCAGCACGAGGGATCTACGGTCTTGCATGGCGATCTTGCATGGCGATACGTCACCGCTCGGTGATCCGGCGCTGGAGCCCGCGCCGATCCGGTCGCGTCGCAATCGGATCGGCTCACAGGTGCTCGATGGTTGACGGGCAGACGGACCTCGACGGTCAGTTCGACGCCTTGATCTCGGAGACCGTGCGCGAATAATCGCGCTGCGCGGCGCCGACATCGCGAAGCTGCTCATGCGTGAGAAGCTCGGCCGGCGTCATCGTCATGTTCGGGTACTTTTCCAGCAGCTTCGGATCGAGCCCGTCCATCGCGGCCTTGTTCGGCACCTTGTAGAGAATGTTCTCCGCCGCCCAGCGGTGGTTGGCGCCGTCGAGCATCGTGTTGACGAAGGCGTAGGCGGCGTCCTTGTGCTCGGAGGACTTGAGGATCACCATCGTGTCGACCCACAGATCCGACCCCTCCTTGGGGATCACGTACTTGATCTGCGGATTTTCGGTGATGCCGTAATTGCACCAGCCATCCCACGCCTGCACCAACTGCGCCTCGCCGGAGACCAGCTTGGAATAGAAGGTCGTGTCGTCATAGGCGAGCAGGGTCTTCTTGGCGGCGATCAGCAGGTCGCGCGTCTGCTGCAGCTTCGCCTTGTCGGTCTCGTTGACCGAATAACCCTCGGCCAGGAAGCCCGCCGCCAGCAGCCAGCGGTCGGTCGCCAGCATCGTGGTCTTGCCCTTCAGCGCATCCGTCGGCTTCAGCAGGTCGTTCCACGAGGTCGGCGCGGGGGTCAGGTCCGAGCGGTAGCACAGCCCCGTGGTGCCCCAGGTATAGGGCACGGAAAAGGTGTTGCCCTTGTCATGGGCGAGCGCGGTTGCTTCCGGGTAGAGATTGGCGAGATTGGGGATCTTGGAATGATCGAGCGTCTCGGCGAGGCCGAGATTGTGCAGCACCTCGGCGAAGGGCGAGGAGACGAAGACCACGTCATAGCCCTTGCCCTTGGCGGCGATGAGCTTGCCCATGATTTCTTCGTTGGTGGCGTGCAGCACCAGCTCGGCGCTGTTGCCGCTGGCCTCGTTGAACTTCTTGATCGCGTCGGGGGCGAGATAGCCGTCCCAGTTCGAAATCACCAGCGGATCGGCGCTGGCGGAAAACGCGGTGAGGCTCAGCGCCACACCCGCAATGACCGCCGCGCGGCAGGAAATCCCCACCATTGCAAACTCCTGTTGTCCCCCGCCGGAGGCGGTGTGTCGGAAGGAGCGGTTCTTGATGACCGCTGACGACAAGAGTACGTATAAGCGGAAAAATACGTCAAACTGTATTCACGGTTCTTTGCCTGTCTTGCCCGCCCCACAGGGGCCTTCCGGGGGAAATCCATGGCCGAACGCCGCCGCGCCGCGCGCCACAACCATCAGTCGCTGGCGCAGCAGATCGTGGCGCTGGCGCTCGATCGCGGCCTGAAGGCGGGCGAGCACATGCCGGAACAGGCCATCGCCGAAGCCTGCGGCGTTTCCCGGACGCCGATCCGCGCGGCCTTCAAAATATTGGAAAAGAACAATATTCTGATCTGGAAGGAAGAGCAGGGCTATTTTCTCGCCCGCAGCGCGCAGGAGGGGCTCTCGGACGCGAGCATCGCCGCGGCGGATCGCGACCAGGGCCTGTTCACCCGCATCCTGGCCGATCGCGCGGCGCGGCGGATCGCCGACGTGCAGTCCGTCAGCGCGCTGGCGCGGCGCTATTCCGCCTCCCGCGTTGAAGTACTGAATGCGCTAAAAATACTGTCGCGCGACGGCATTGTTTCCCAGCTTCCGGGCAGCGCCTGGGCCTTTCAGCCGCTGCTCGACACCCCGCCGGCGATCGCCGAGAGTTTCGCCTTCCGGCTGACGCTGGAGCCGCAGGCCATCCTCACGCCGGGATTTGCGCTCGATCCCACCCGCGCCAGCGCCCTGCGCGCGCAGATGCGCGCCTTCCAGCTGCTGCCGGACGGGCGGCTGACGGCGGCGGGGTTCCAGCGCCTCGACATCGATTTCCACGTGATGATCGCGGAAGGCTCCGCCAACCGATTCGTGCAGGGCGCGCTGCTCGCCCATCACCGGCTGCGCCGCATGGCGCAGAAGGAAGCCGCCCCGCCGCCGTTTCGCCAGCGTCAGGCGATGGAGGAGCATCTCGACATTCTCGATAGCCTGGAGCGCACCCAGTTGGAGCTTGCGGCCGATCAAATGGTGCTGCATCTGCGTCGCTCCGGAATTCGCCGGCCCGAAACCGCCGGGCGCGGCATGTCGGCGCTGCTCCGGGGCGCGCAACCCGCGCCCGCGCGCAAAGGACCCGCTTCGTGACGCGCCCTCCCGTCATTGCGCTCTTCCCCGAAGCGAGCTTCGGCGCGGCGCTCAACTGCGTCGGCATCGCGCGCGAGTTGGCGGCGCGGGGCGCGGAGCCGGTCTTCCTGTGCCATCCCGGCTTTACCGGCGTCTTCGCCGAATATGGCTTCCGGGAATATCACCTCCAGCCCGAGGCGGGAGCGGTGCAGGCGCGCGGCGAGGCCTACTGGCAGAACTTCGTCAACACGCATCTCGCCCATTTCGACCTGACGCCGCAGGCGCAGCTGGAGGCCTATGTCGCCCCCACCTGGGAGGCGATCGTCGATACCGTCATAGCGGTCGACGATTCTCTGGAGGCGCTGCTGGCGCAGATCCAGCCGGACGCCATCCTGCTGGACAATGTCATCATGTTCCCGGCCATCCTGCGCTGCGGCCGGCCCTGGGCGCGGGTGGTCTCTTGCGCCGAGACCGAGATACCGGATGCGCTCGTGCCGCCCTATCTCTCCGGCCTTGGCCCCGATGACGTCGCCGGCCGTGCCCTCTGGGAGAAGGCGGCGAGCGCGGCGCTGCGGCCCGCGCATCATCGCTACAACGCGTTCCGCCGCGCGCGCGGATTGCGGCCGCTGCCCCAGGGGCAGTTTCTGGAATGTTCCGACTGGCTCAACCTGCTGCTGGCACCTTCCGCCGTGCGCTATCGACGCGCCGAGACGCTGCCGGCGGATCGCTTCACCTTTCTCGAAGGCTGCGTGCGCGACGAGGTGCCGTTCGATCCCCCGGCCCTGCCGGCCAATGAGGGGCCGCTGGTCTATATGAGCTTCGGCAGCCTGGGCGCGATCGACACCGACCAGATCCGGCGCATGATCGCGGTCTTCGCGACCATTCCCGCCCGCTTCTTCGTGAATGTCGGCGGGTTTCTCGATGAATATCGCGAAGTGCCGGACAATGTCTTTCTCGGCAGCTGGTTTCCCCAGCCCTCCGTCGTCGCCCAGTCGGCGCTGTTCATCCATCACGGCGGCAACAACTCCTTCTGCGAGGCGCTGTTCCACGGCGTGCCATCGCTGGTGATGGCCTATTGCTGGGACGGGCACGACAATGCCCGGCGCGTGCAGGATACCGGCACCGGGCGCAGCATGCACCGCTCGGACTGGTCGCCCGACGGGCTGCGCGCCACGATCGACGCGCTGCTGAAGGATCGCGACCTGCGGGACCGCCTCGCCGCGATCTCGGCACAGATGAAGGCCGATCCGGGCGTGGTGCGGGCGGCCGACGCGGTGCTGTCGCGGCTGGGAGCCCGCTGAACGAGGGGGCGGCCCCTCGCGCCATCCGGGGAGCGCGTCCGGATCAATCCAGGAACGACAGCGCCTCCAGTCGCGGAGGCTGGGTAAGGCCGGAGGGGCTGGGCCGGGCACCGAAGGTGGTGCCGGCATAATAGCGGTTCGCCGCCGTGTTCCTCACCCGGAGTTCCATGGCGCACAAGGCTCCCGACACCGAGGGGATGGGGAAGCAGGCGTCGCCGGCAATATGCGTTCCCACCCACGCGCCATTGACCCACAGTTCAGCGGTCTCATGGACCGCGGGAAGCCGGATCTGCCAGCGGGCCGCCGCCAGTTCGGGTAGCCGCACCGTGCACCGGTAGATGCCGGTGCCGGCGAAGGTGGCAAAGCCCTGCCCTTCCCAGCCGCGATCCACCGCGATGGCAACGGGCGGTCGTCCATCGGCCTCCAGCGTCCAGCCCTCCGACAGGGTGAGGGAGGCGAGTGGTTCGGTCTGCGGCGCCGGCACCGCACGGTCGCCCGTTGCCCGGGCCGTGGCGGCGCGCACGGAGAGGCACAGCACGCCCTCGGCCGCCAGAGTGCCGCGAAAACGCCGGCCCTCGAAGGCGGAGGCCGGCAGCGCCGTCCGCTCCCCGGTGCTTGGGCACCATATATCGCCTTCCAGCGACTCGGCCGCGAAGGTCATGCTAAGGTCGCGCGGCTGCGGCATGTCGTTGAAAATGGCCAGCCGCCACTCATCCCCGCAGTGCAACGCCGTGCACCAGGCCGTGCCGCCATCGGCAAAGCGCACATCCGGCACGGGGCGCTCCAGCTGGGCGACCCACGCGGTGATGGCCTCGAACGAGGGATCGGCGAGCCGCGTGACCGGTCCATCCTCGCCCATGTCCGGCAGGAGCGCGTCATCCGCCGCCGGTGCGAGGACGACATGTCCACCCCTCTGGACGAAGGCAGTGATGATTTCCGCCGTCTCCGCCCTGCCGAACAGGGTGACGGCCGGCAGAATCAGGGTCGTGTAGCGCGTCGCGGGCCCGAGGGAGTGCGCGAGCGTGGCTTCGTCGACGATGTCATAGCCGATGCCGGCGCGGGCGAGGGCCTGCGCCCAGCGGCCGAACACGACCCCGCAGGCATGGTCCGGCCCTTCGGCGTAGAGCGTGTGCAGGGGGTAGAATAGCGCGACCGGACGCACCGGCTCGCCCTCCTCCAGAAAGGCGGAAAGCCGGGCGAGTTCGCCGAAGATGAGGGAACAATCCTCCCACCACGGTTCGAAATTGAAGGCGGGAGGGAAATCGAAGCGCGGATTGGCCAGCGGGCGCGGATCGTCGTCGAAGCCGTCGGTCACGTTGACCGCGTGCAGCAGGATGCGGCGCGCGCCGAACAGCAGATGCCGGATCGACTGGGCGCGAAAACGCGCGGGCGTCAGGCCCCACTGGCCGGCCAGCGCCGGCAGGCCGACCTCCCGTCCCGTCGCATATTGCTCGATCGTGCAGCGCGTGCGGCCATGCGCCCGCGCCACGCTGTCGCCAAACCGGGCGGCCAGTTGCGGGGCGTAATCGGCGGCGTCGACCGTCGTCTGCGTGCGGTAGGCGTCAATGCCGAAATAATCGACGCCGGGCATGGAGCGCGGGTCGAATCCCCTGAGATCGCCCTGCAGGTTCCAGCTCCCCACATGGGTCAGCAACTCATGGCCGGTGAAGCCGATGCCGTGCTCCCGCGCCCAGCGCGACAGCGTGCCGAAAAAGGCTTCGTGCATCCGCTCACCATAGCGGCGCAGATAATCGGCTCGCAGCCGGGCGGAATCCGGGCCGATGTCGCGCGTGAGCGCGAGCAGGGCGCGCGCATCCGCCGGGTCGGCCGGCGCCCCGTCGGAAAGGAGACTGTTGCCGAGCGGACCGTGCCGCTCTTTCCATATCTGAAAACCGGCATAGGGATGGTCGAAGAACACGCTGTCCGCCTGCCCGCCGGCAGCCTCCAGCAGCGGGGCGTAAACCGTCTGCGCGAAACGCTGCGCGGTTTCCGGCAGCAGGTAGTTCACCAGCCGCGAGGTTAGGCACCGCGCCGAGATGAAGGCCGTCACGCGCCAGCCCTCGGGGATCGGCGCGCCGGGGGCCAGACGGATGCGGCACGAATCCGGACCGGTCTCCTCGATGATTGCGCCGTCGAGCGGGCGGATATCGTCCGGCGTGGTGACGGACGCAGGATGGGCGACGACCAGCACCGTGCGCCAGTCGCCCCAGCGGGCAACGCCGTCCTCATAGAGCCAGTCGCGGCCCATCTGACCCATGAAGTCGAAGAACGGCGCGCGGATTCCGCTCACCGTCAGTTCGATGCCGGCGGCATCGCCCGGCCCGCTGGCCCAGAACAGGTGCCGCTCGCGCAGGTGATCCGCCCCCTCCACCGTGCGCCCGCCGCCATGGCCGGACATCCAGCCATACTCGTCATAGAGCGTGATGCCGATCCCGAGCCGCCGGGCCTGCGCGCAGGCCGCCCGGCAGGCATCCAGATAGGGCGGCGACAGATAGGTGGTGCGCTCCAGTGCCGGCCGCGCCTGGATCATCACCGTGCCGATGCCCTTCGCCTTCATGTCGGCGAGTTGGGCCTCTATCTCGTCCTCGGTCGGCAGCCGGTGCCAGAACCAGAAGGTGGCGACCTGGAATGGGCGACCCGGGTTGCGGAACCAGTCCGGCGCCGAGGTCTGTGCGATGGAGTTTTCACTCATGTGCGCGGCTCGAAATGGCAGTCGAGCCGGTCGCCCGGCGGCAGGCCGGTCAGGTCGATCACGCGGCATCCCTGCTCGATACGGGTCGCCACCTCCTGCCCGCCGCAGCGCGCGATGAGGAAGCGGGCGGATGGCCCCTCCCCCAGCCGCAACCACGTGCCGGCTGCGATCCGCGCGGGAAGCGTCAAGGAGAGGAGGCCGCGCTCCACGATGATGTGGGTCAGGCGTCCCGTGAGGTTGGTGGTGAACAGGGCGCCCTCGGGCCCGGACAGGGTGAGCGCGCCGTCGGTGACCGCGACCGTCACCGCGCCGGCCGGGCTCGCCAGCGGGCCGAGGCGAACGGGCGCGCCGGTATTGCTCACTTCCCAGCCGTTCCACGGGCTGATGTCCATCACCTGCGCCACCGCCATCAGCGGCAGCATGGCGCCCCACGTATAGAAGGGATCATTGCCCGGCTTGTCATCGATCTCCCCGGTCTCGGCGCCGTAATTCTCGCCGCAGAGGCGGCGCGCCGACCAGGGGCCGCGGAAAAGCGCGAAGCTCGCTTCCGCCAGGGTATCGGCCGGGGCGTCGAGGCCGTAGCGGCGCAGCCCCTGCCAGACGAGATAGTTCACGTTCGGCCATATCCGGCCGCGCCAATAGGTGTCGTCCCGATAGGCGGGGTCGTTGCGCGTGGCATTGGGCAGGCCGAACGGGGTGGCGAACATGTCCGGGTCGGCGAGATGACCCAGCAGGCGCACCACCTGATCCGCATCGGCGGCGCCGCACAGCAGGGGGAAGAAGCTGGTTGGCGAGACGCTGCGCACGAAGCCGCCATCGCGCTGGCGGTTGGCGAACAGGCCGCGCGCGGCATCCCACAATTCGTCATGGATGCGCGCGCAGGTTTCGGCGGCCAGCGCCTCGAAGCGGTTGGCCTCGTCGTGTCGCCCGAGTTCGCGCGCCATCCGCGCCAGCATCTGCGCATCGAGCGCCAGCGCCGAATTGAGCCCCACATCGAAGGTGGAAAGCGTGCGCGTCACCGGGTCATAGACCGCCTCGTCATGGGTCGAGGAATTATCCATGCCGGTCTCGTTGCGCGCCCCGAACGCCGTGCCCTTGTACATGGCATCGCCGACATCCGACGTCCCGCAGGATACAAGCCCGCGCCCCTCGGGATCGCGATTGGCGCGCCACCACAGCTGATTGCGCGCCAGCGGCGCGAAGGCGGCATCGAGCAGCGCGCGGTCGCGGCTGCGCAGATACATCGTCCACACGGTGAAGGCCCCGTGCGGGGCCTGGCTGCGATCGACCCACGCATCCCTAGGGTTGACCAGGCAGGCCATGTTGCCCTGCGGCGTCGCGTTGCTGAGCGCGACCGCGAGATTGGCGCGGCCGAAAGCGGTGTCCAGCACGCTGCCCATCAGAGCCGCGAAGCACTGGTCATTGAACCATACGGCGTCGCCAAGGCCCCAGATGCGGCTCGCCGCCGTATAGGTCCGCCGCCGGCTGGCATCGAACACCGTATTCCAGCCGAGCACGTCGCGCACCGCATCGAGCGCGCCGGCATTGCGTCCCTCCTGCAACGTCGCGCCCTCCGCGGGGGGAGCTTCGAGCGCCTGCCGCGCCCGCGCGATGGCGAGGTCGCTTCTGTCCGCCACGGCGGCGGCGAAACGCTGCCGGGGCATCATTTCCAGATTGAAGCGCAGGCCGAGGGTGGGGCCGCGCGTGCCCCGGCTCGACTTGTCGAAATAGCCATTGGCCTGCATGTCGGCGGCCAGCGCTTCGGCATCGTCATGGGCGGTCACCAGCACCGGCGCTTCGGTCGAGGCCAGCGCCATGAAGCGCCCGCCCACCTCCACGAGGGCGCAGCCGCTGGCCGCGTCGAACGCGATCTCACGGCCCCCCGCGCTGATGGCGAGGACGACCCAGTAGCGCAGGCCCCATTCGCCGGTCTCGACCCGCTCCCAGCCTCCGCTGAAGGTGAAGGGGTCCCGCTTTTCATAGGCGAAAGCCAGCCGGGTGCCGCCGTGAAACGTCTCGAAGGCGATGTGCTCGCCAGCCAGATCATGCCGGCCGAAGCGGATCTCCTCGGGCGGGCAGATCAGCGTCGCCTGCCGCATCTTGCTGGAATAGAGCACCGGGGTGATGCGCACGCCCAGCGGCAGGAACACCATTTCCGCCGGCCGCTCGGACCAGCTGTTCCAGGCCTCGGCCGGGGCGATGTTGGGATCCAAAAGCATCGGGAGAGTTCCACACTTCAAGGTCAAGGCCCGGGGGCGGTACGGGCGGAGGCGATGGCGTCGGATAGATTCTGCCACGGCGCCCGCTCGGGGGCGAAGCGCGCCCTGAGATAGCGCAGGAGGTCGCCGAGCGCGCGCTCATCCAGCACGCCTTCGAAGGACGGCATCGCCATGGTCTCGTCGAGTTCGCCCGCGGGCGCGGCGATGCCCGCGCGCAGCGCCGCCAGCACGTTGGTGGGCTGGTTCGCGTGCAGGTTGCTGTTCAGCGCCAGCGACGGCAGGCGGGTCCCCGGCCCATGGCAGGCGGCGCAGGCGCCCTCGAAGATCCGCGCGCCGACCGGCTCGGCCATGGCTGCGCGGCCGGCAGCCGCGTCGGACGCGGCGATGACCGTGGCGGCATCGCGCTGGGCCGTGCCGGTGTTGAGGCTGGCGAGATAGGTGGCCATGGCGCGGATATCGGCATCGGGCAAGGGCGCGAGCGATTCCACCACATGCGCCATGGGCCCGGCGGCCGCACCGTGATCGACGGCCCGCCCCGTGCGCAGATAGTCGTAGAGCGCCGCTTCGCTCCAGCCCACCGGCGCCAGCGAGGCGGAAGAGAGCGCGGGCGCGTCCCAGCCATCGGCGAAACCGCCGGCGAGATGCGCCGCGCCGGTCTTCTCCGCGCCCAGCGCGTTGCGCGGCGAATGGCAGGCCGAGCAGTGGCCGAGCCCCTCCACCAGTTCCGCGCCCCGGTTCCATTCCGCACTGCGAGCGGGGTCGGCGGGCACCGCCGCGCTGGACAGGAACAGCGCGTTCCAGCCGGCCATCAGCGGGCGCAGATTGAAGGGGAAGCGCAGCCGGGTGTCGGGCGCCGCCACCGGCGCGGGCGCCTGCGTCGAGAGATAGGCGTAGAGCCCCTGGATGTCGCGCTCGTCGGCCTTCGCGAAGGAGGTGTAGGGATGGGCGGGGTAGAGATGCCGGCCGTCGCGGCGGATTCCCTGCCGCATGGCCCGCTCGAAGGCGAGGTAGCTCCAGCTGCCGATTCCCGCCGCGCGGTCCGGCGTGATGTTGGAGGCGTAGATGGTGCCGAACGGCGTTTCCAGCGCCCGCCCGCCGGCAAAGGCCGTGCCGTCCGCGCCGACATGGCAGACATTGCAGGCGCCCGCCGCGGCGGCGAGCCGGCCCCGCTCGATGGCGGCGCTGGAGAAGACGTCGCCGCCCATGGCCGAGACCGGCGCGATGGGAGCGCGCCAGGGCAGCAGGGCGGCGCCGGCCGCGAGAGCGCCGCACAGCATGCCAGCGAACGGCCACGCCCAGCGGCGCCCGGCCGGCTTCTTCTCGGGCGCGGGCATCGGCGGAGGGGCCGGCAGCGGGTTGAGCGCGGCGCGCACCTTCTCCGGCGTCAGCGGCAATTCGCGGAAGCGGATGCCGGTCGCGTCGAACACGGCATTGGCAATCGCCGCCGCGCTCGGCACGGAGGCGGATTCGCCCGCGCCGAGCGGCGGCTCGTCCGGGCGCGGGATCATCAGCACGTCGATATCCGGCACCTCGGGAAAGGTGAGGAGCGGATAGGCGCCCCACTCCAGGCTGGCCACCGCCGTCTCCGAGAAGCGCACTTCCTCCTTCAGGATGCGGCTGGTCGACTGGATGACATTGCCGTGGATCTGGTGGCGCACGCCGTCGGGATTGACCACCTGGCCGGTATCCTGACCGCAGATCACCCGCGTCAGCGCGATTTCGCCGGTGACCTTGTTTACCGCGACGTCCGCCACCCACGCGGCCCACGCAGCGGCCGTGCCGGGAAACGTGCCGTGGATGTAGACGGCATAGGCGAAGCCGCGACCATAGAGGATGTCGCCCGCCTGCCCATGGCTGAACGGCGCGGTGTGGGGCTGCCATTTCGCCCGCTCGGCCACGGCCCGCACGAGGTGAATCGCGCGCGGATCGGTGAGGTAGCGCAGCCGGTATTCGATGGGATCGACGCCGGCCGCGATCGCCAGTTCGTCGATGAAGGATTCATGCGCGAAGCTGTTCGGCATCGCCGATACGCCGCGAAACCACGAGGCGCGCGCAATGGGCGGCATGTCGTGCACGGTGACGCGCAGATTGGAGATGGCATAGGGCGGGATCGCCGTGCGATCGCCCATCTGCGCGACATCGGCGACGGGCGGCAGCTTGCCGGTGAGCACCAGCGCCAGCGTCGGCGCGAGATTGGAGGGATAGCGCGTCTCGAAATCATAGGCGGCCGGCCCGCCTTCCGCATCGAGCCCGCCGCGCACATCGATGACCTGCGCCGCGCCCTTGGGCTCCCAGCCATGCTCCTGCTCGCGCGTCAGCTGCACCCGCACGGGGCGGCCCACCTCCCGCGACAGCAGCGCCGCATCGGCCGTCACGTCATCGGCGCAGTTGCGCCCATAGCAGCCGGCGGCCTCCAGGCGCTCGACGACGATGCGCTCCTCCGGCAGGTCGAGCAGGCGCGACAGATCGCGGCGCATCGGGAACGGATTCTGCGTGCCGGACCAGACGGTCAGCCCCTCGTCCTGCCACTCCGCGACGGCGCAGGACGGCCCGATCGAACCATGCATCTGATAGGGCCAGACATAGGTCCGCTCCATCGCCCCGGCCGCGGCGTCCAGCGCCCGCCCGACATCGCCGCGATCGGCGAGCACGCGGGCGGTGGAGGGGTTGTCGCGCAGGGGCGCTTGCGGCGCGTTGAGATCAGGGATGCGCGGCGGCGTCCGCCACGCCACCTTGAGCTGGCGCATCGCCGCGACCGCGTTCTCCTCGCGTGTCGCGACCACGCCGACGAAATCGCCGATCACCACCACGTCGATCAGGCCGGGAATGTCCGCCACCGAGGCGCGATCCACCGAGATGAGGCTGGCGCCGACATGCGGGCCGAGATCGAACCCCACATGGGGCGGGCGCACCACCCGGCCATGCACCATGCCCGGCACGCGCACGTCATGGACATACTGGAAGGCGCCCGTCGCCTTGGCCGGAATATCGGAGCGTGGCTGCGCGCGGCCGACCAGCGTGTAGGCGGCGACCGGTTTCAGCGGCGCGGCGGGATCGAGGGTGAGGCGGATCGCTCGGCCGGCGATGAGTTCGCCGACCGTCACGAACAGGTTGTCGCCGGCCGCCGCGCGGATCACGCCATCCTCGAGGCGCAGGCTGTCCATGGGACGGGCCAGCCGGAGCGCCGCCTCGCCAAGGAGGAAGCCGCGCGCCGTCGCCGCTGCCTGGCGCAGCGGGATGGCGGCGACCTGAATGGTCTCGCTGGCGATGGTGGCGCCCTGATTCGGCGTCGCGGCCGTCGAGCCCAGCACCATCGTCACCCGCTCGAACGGTGCGCAGAGCTCCTCGGCGACGATCTGCGCCAGCGCGGTGCGGATGCCGGTGCCGAGGTCGACATGGCCGTTGAAGGCGGTAATGCCGCCATCGGCCTGCAGCGCGAGGAAAAGTTCCGGCGCGCCGCCGGCGACAGGCCGCGTGACAAGCAGCGTATCCGCATCGGCCCGGTAGTCGGCCGCGGGGCGATCGTGAGGCGCGGTCATGTCCTGTCCCCGCATGTCCTGTCCCCGGTATCGGCGGGCGCGGCCGCCGCGCGGACGGCGGCGAGTATCTCGATATGCGTGCCGCAGCGGCACAGATGATGGCGCAGGGCCTGGCGGATCTCGGCCTCTGCCGGGCGCGGATTGGCGCGCAGCAGCGCCACCGTGGCTATGATCATGCCGTTCAGACAATAGCCGCACTGGGCGGCCTGATGGGCGATGAAGGCGGCCTGCACCGGGTGCGGGTCCCGCTCCGTGCCCAGCCCTTCCAGCGTGGTGATCGGGCGCGTCTTCACCGCGCCGATCGGCACCGTGCAGGAGCGCGCGGCGCGATCACCGATGAGCACCGCGCAGGCCCCGCATTCGCCCAGCCCGCAGCCATATTTCGGTCCGTTGAGCCCGAGATCGTTGCGCAGCACATAGAGCAGCGGCGTCCGGGGGTCGGCCTGGACGGTGACATCCCGGCCGTTGACGCACAGGATGGTGGAGGCGGTCATCGCGGGGGCCTCCGGCGGCGGGAGCCGGCGCGGCTCAGTCCTCGTCCGTGCCCGCGATCCGCTTCAGCGTGTAGAGCAGCGCCATGCGCTCGGCCGGATTCAGCCCGTCGAGCGTGAGTTCGGTAATGAGCTGGGCGCAGGGGATCATGCGGTCCAGCAGGGCGCTGCCGGCGGGGGTGATGGCGATGATCACCTTGCGCGCATCGCCCGGATCTTTCGACAGGGCGATGAGATGGCGAGCCTTCAGCCGGTCGACGATGCCGCGAATGGTCGCCTGGTCGATGCCCGTGGCCTTGACCAGCTGCCCCTGCGATTGCGCCCCGCCGTCGCGCAGCGCGCACAGGGTCGAGAACTGCACCGAGGTCAGCTGCGGATCGCAGGCCTCGGCCTGAAAGATGGCGAGATGGCGCTGATAGGCGCGGCGCAGCAGATAGCCGACCTGCTCGGCGAGGATGTACCCAGCCGCCTGCGTCGCTTCGGGCGCGTCGTCCGGATCGTGCATTCGCCTCCCCTTCCCTGCCATGGGCGGGCACCGGCGCACCATCGCCGCGACCCTCGCTATGTGCGGGTACGGGCAAACTCGGCGCAGGGCAAGAGCCGCCAGGGGAGCCACCATGGGGGGCGACGTGGGGGGCGACGTGGGAGCCCGCATCACAGCCTGTAATCCTGCGATGACCGCTCGCCTTGATCCGACCGCCGCCCGGCATATCACGCTCCCCTCACCGCAGCAGGGCCTGCCCCCGCGAGGCGTGCCGCGCACCATCCTCTCGACCCCGAGATATAAGCGTATACACTGATACGGCGGCCATCAAGATCTTGCGTTATGTCAATAGCACTGTCCAAAAACGTCGTCATGACTGAATTTCAATCAGGAAAAATGCGTAAGCTGCGTGTTTTTTAGGCTTGCGATTATAGCGCATACGCTATTCTCTAAGAGCAATCTCAGTTACCGCACCGCCGCTTGGAGCGCCTATGTCACCACAGAAAATCGCCATTATCGGCGCCGGACTGGGAGGCGCCGCCGCGGGCGCGCTTCTCCAGCGTGCCGGCTTCTCGGTCGATGTCTTCGAACAGGCGGATGCCTTCTCGCGGCTGGGCGCCGGCATCCACATGGGCCCGAACGTGATGAAGATCTTTCGCCGGCTCGGCATCGAGGATGCCGTTGCCCGCTTGGGATCGCAGCCCGATTTCTGGCTGAGCCGGGACGGCGCCAGCGGCGACTATTTCTCCCGCATTCCGCTCGGCGATTTCGCGCGGCGCGAATATGGCGCGGCCTATGTCACCATCCATCGCGGCGATCTTCACGAATTGCAGATCGCCGCGCTGCAGCCGGGCACGCTGCATTTCGACAAGCGCCTCACCGAGATCGAGGATGATGGCGCAGGCGTCGACCTCACCTTCGCCGACGGCACGCGCCATCGCGCCGACATCGTGGTGGGTGCCGACGGCATCAATTCGCGCATCCGCGAGGCGCTGCTGGGCCCGGAAAAGCCCAATTACAGCGGCTGGGTCGCGCACCGCGCGCTGATCCCCGGCGCGACGCTGGAGGCCGCGGGCATCGCGGTGGAGCCCTGCGTGAAGTGGTGGACCGACGACCGCCACATGATGGCCTATTACACCACGTCCACCCGCAACGAATATTACTTCGTCACCGGCGTGCCGCACCCGGCCTGGGAGTTCGACGGCAATTCGGTGCCCGCCAGCCGGGAGGAAATGCACGAGGCATTTGCCGGTTATCATCCGGTCGTGCAGGGGCTGATCGCCAGCGCCGACGAGATTTCCAAATGGCCGCTGCTCAACCGCAATCCGCTGCCGTTGTGGAGCCGTGGGCGCATGGTGCTGCTGGGCGATGCCTGCCACCCGATGAAGCCGCACATGGCGCAAGGCGCGGCCATGGCGATCGAGGACGGCGCCATGCTGGCGCGATGCCTGGCCGAAACCGGGCTGTCGGACTTCGCCACCGGCTTCCAGCTCTATGAGGCGAACCGCCGCGAGCGCGCCTCGCGCGTGCAGGCGGTGTCCAACGCCAATACCTGGCTGCGCACGCAGGAAGATCCCGCCTGGGTGTTCGGCTACGATATCTATGAGCATGCGCTCGGCAGCGACGCGGCCGCGTGAGGATGTGATGGATTCCTTCATTCCGACCGGTCACAACATCGCCGCCAACGGCATCCGCCAGCATGTGCTGCGCTTTCGCGGCCCCGGTGCCCCGCTCATTCTCGTTCCCGGCATTACCAGCCCGGCCGTGACCTGGGGCTTCGTCGCGCGGCGGCTTGCGGCGGTGTTCGACACCTATGTGGTCGACGTGCGCGGGCGCGGCCTGTCCTCCACCGGCCCCGCGCTCGACTATGGGCTGGACGCCATGGCCGACGACCTCATTGGCCTCATCGCCGCGCTCAAGCTCGATGGCGTGACCGTGCTCGGCCATTCCATGGGCGCGCGCGTCGCGATCCGCGCGGCCGCGCGCGATCGTTCGGGCATGAGCCAGCTGGTGCTGGTCGACCCGCCGGTCTCCGGCCCCGGCCGGCGCGCCTACCCCTCGAAGCTGCCCTGGTATGTCGATTCCATCCGACTGGCGAGCGCGGGCATGGATGCGGAGGCGATGCGCGCCTTCTGCCCGACCTGGAGCGAGGAGCAGCGCGCGCTGCGCGCCGAATGGCTGCACACCTGCTTCGAGCCGGCCATCGTCACCGCCTTCGAGGGCTTCCACACGGACGACATCCATCGCGACCTGCCCGCCCTCGCCCTCCCCGTGGCGCTGATGGTTGCCGGGCGCGGCGGCGTCATCGAGCCGGCGGACGAGGCGGAGATCGCCGCGCTCACGCCCGGCATCCGCGTGGCCCATGTGGCCGATGCCGGGCACATGATCCCGTGGGACGATTTCGACGGCTTCTTCCGCGCCCTCGATGAACTGCTCGGCACGGATTTCGAGGAAAACCGCCCATGAGCGCGCGCAGCTATCGTATCGGGCAGATCGTCCCCAGCTCCAATGTCACCATGGAGACGGAAATTCCGGCCATGCTGGCGGCCCGCCAGCTGATCCGGCCGGAACGTTTCACCTTCCACTCCGCCCGCATGCGCATGAAGCACGTGACCAAGGACGAGCTGGCGGCGATGGACGCACAGTCCGACCGCTGCGCGCTGGAACTGTCCGATGCGCGTGTGGACGTGCTCGGCTATGCCTGCCTGGTCGCGATCATGTCGATGGGCCACGGCTATCACCGCGAGAGCCAGAGCCGGCTGGAGGGCGTGACCGCCGCCAATGGCGCGCCGGCGCCGGTCGTCACCAGCGCGGGGGCGCTGGTCGAGGCGCTCGGCGTACTGAAGGCCCGGCGCATCGCGCTTGTCGCGCCCTACATGAAGCCGCTCACCCGCATGGTGATCGACTATATCCAGGCCGAAGGCGTGGAAGTGGTGACGCATCGCGCGCTGGAGATTTCCGACAATCTGGCGGTGGCGGCGCATGATCCGGCCCGCCTGCCCGGCATCGTCGCGGAACTCGACACGTCCGGCGTCGACGCCATCGTGCTGTCGGCCTGCGTGCAGATGCCCTCGCTCGGCAGCGTCGCCAAGGTGGAGGCGCTCACCGGCAAGCCGACCCTCACCGCGGCGGTGGCCACCACCTATCGCATGCTGCAGGCGCTGGAACTGGAGCCGGTGGTGCCCGGTGCCGGCGCGCTGCTCTCCGGCGCCTACTGAGGAGCGAGCCATGAGCGAGAGCGCATCGGACAATTATCGCGGCGTCTGGGGGCATCGCATCGGCTTCGGCGCGAGGCCGGCGGTGCTGATGATCGACTTCATGAAGGCCTACACGACCGAGGGCGCGCCGCTTTTCGCCCCCGGCGTGGTCGCGGCGGTGGCGCAGGCGCCCCGCCTGCTGGAGGCGGCTCGGGCCGCGAGCGTGCCGGTCATCCACACCAATATTCTCTACCACGCGCCGAACTGCGCCGATGGCGGCGTGTGGGTGAAGAAGGCGCCGGTCATGACCGCGATGGTGCCCGGCAACCCGCTGGCGGAATTCTGCGAGGGTGTGGAGCCGGCGCCGGGTGAACCGGTCTTCACCAAGCAATATGCCAGCGCCTTTTTCGGCACCAGCCTCGGTTCGATGCTGCATGTGCAGGGCGTCGACACGGTGATCCTCGCCGGCTGCTCCACCAGCGGCTGCGTGCGGGCCAGCGCGGTCGATGCCTGCCAGAACGGCTTCCGCACCATCGTGGTGCGCGACTGCGTCGGCGACCGTCATGACGGCCCGCACGAGGCCAACCTGTTCGACATCGATTCCAAATATGGCGACGTCGTCACGCTGGACGAGGCGCTGCAGGCGCTCGGCCGCCGCGCCTGAGTCCCGCTACCGGGCCCGTGCCACCTGAGCCGTGCCGCCTGCGTGCCTGAACGGATGGGGGCTTGCCGCCCCTCCCATGCTCCGAGGAGAGACAAGACCCATGGATCGCAACGTATTGACGGAAATCTGCCTTCACCAGCTCACGCTGTCGGGCGTTCATGAGGGCGAGAAGGTGGTGGTGCTCAGCCAGGGCAGCGACCGGCTCGATTATGCCGATGCGTTCCTCGCGGCGGGCCAGCGCCTCGGCGCGCAGATGTACCACATGCGCCTGCCCGCGCCGCTGCCGGCCACCGGCTCCTGGGCGGTCGGCCAGACCGGTCTCGCCGCCAATCCCGATGCGGTGGAGGCGCTCAAGCAGGCCGACATGGTGGTCGACCTCATCTTCCTGCTGTTCAGCCCCGAGCAGATGGCCATCCAGGCCGCCGGAACCCGCGTGCTCACCGCCGTGGAGCCGGCCCCGCTGCTCGCTCGCCTTCTGCCGACCAAGGAACTGCGCGAGCGGGTCGAGGTCGGCGCGGAGATCCTCGCGAAGGCCAAGGTGATGCGCATCACCTCGAAGCACGGCACCGACGTGACCTACACGATCGGCAAGTACCCCACCATCGCCGAATATGGCTACACCGACGAGCCCGGCCGCTGGGACCACTGGCCAGCGGCCTTCGTCTTCACCGGCGGCACCGATGACGGCGTCGACGGCCAGATCGTGCTCGCGCCCGGCGACGTGCTGCTGCCCTTCAACACCTATGTGCGCGAGAAGGTCACCTACACGATCGAGAAGGGCTTCGTCACCGACATCCGTGGCGGGCTCGATGCCGAGCTGATCAAGAGCTACATGGGCGAGTTCAACGACCCGCGCGGCATGGGAATGAGCCATGTCGGCTGGGGCCTCGACCACCGGGCCCAGTGGCACGGGCTGACCCAGTTCCCGGGCGGCATGGGCATGGAACTGCGCTCGTTCTACGGGAACGTGATGTTCTCCACCGGCCCCAACAACGAGCTGGGCGGGCCCAATGACACCGCCTGCCATCTCGACATTCCGATGCGCGGGTGCTCCCTCTTCCTCGACGACGAGCCGATCGTTCTCGACGGCGACATCGCCGTGAAGGAAATGCAGCGCCGGACCTGAGGGGCGCCCCCCGGCGGCAGGACCTTGGCGCCAGGACCTTGGCACGGGGACCTTGACGCGGACGGCCGGCATGCTCCCTTCGGGCGCGCACCGGCTTTCCAGAACCGATGATCGGGCGGAGGCTCCGCCCGCACCGGCACCGACGAGACGAGAACAGGCACGGATCTTCCGGTCAGCAGCTTTCCAGGCAACGGCCTTCCAGACCACAGCTTCCAAGGGGATAACGACAATGAAGCAGTCTCGACGCGAGTTTCTCACCCTGCTCGGTGCCGGCACCGCCGCCCTGTCCGGGCTCAGCGCCACCTCCCGTCCGGCGCGGGCGGCGGGAACCGTCACCGTGCTGAACTGGCAGGGCTACGGCACGGACGAGAAGTGGGCGCTCGAAGCCTTCCGCAAGGCGACCGGCATCGAGGTGGTCAATGACTACTTCAACGCCGAATCCGAGATGATCACCAAGCTGCGGACCAATCCGGGCGTCTACGACGTCGTGCTGATCAACAGCGCGCGCACCCAGCAGGCGATGGCGGACGACCTGCTTGACGCGGTCGATCTGGCGAAGATTCCCAACGCCGCCGGCCTGGTCCCCAAGCTGCGCGACAACGCGGCCTTCACCGTGGACGGCAAGCATTACGGCGTCGCGTGGCTGTGGGGCATGAACTCGCTCGCCATCCGCGACGGCCGGGCGCTGCCGGAGAGCTATGGCGCGCTCGCCGACCCCGCCTACAAGAACAAGGTGGCGATGTATGACGATGCCGTCACCGCGATCGCGCTGGGCGCCTTCATGACCGGCCAGGACATGAACGCGCCCAAGGACCTCAAGCCGATCGGCGACTGGCTGAAGAGCCTGAAGCCGAACATCAAGACCCTGTGGTCCAGCGAGGACCAGTGGAACAAGGGCTTCGCCGCGGGCGAGTTCGACCTCTCGGTTTACTGGTCGGGCGCCTCGGTGCGCTCGCAGCGCAACTTCAAGCTGCCCGTGACCTTCGTGGTGCCGAAGGAAGGCGCCGTGGGCTGGCTGGACACGCTGGCCATTCCCGCTTCCAGCACCAACAAGACCAATGCCGAGGCGTTCATCAACTACATGATCAGCCCCGATTTCTACCACGAATGGGCGACCAAGATCGGCGCCCCGGCCTCGGCCAATGCCCTTGCCATGGACCGGCTGCCGGCCGACGATCTCAACCGGCGCGTCCATGCGGCGCAGTATCTGGAGACCATGACGCTGATGGCGCCGCTGCCCGACGACCGGCGCGAGTCCTTCAACAATCTCTGGCAGGAAGTGAAAGCCTATTATGCCGGCTGACGCCGCCTCCCGGACCCCGCCGACCCCGGACCGCGCCCTTGGCGCGGTCCCTTCGGCCGGCCTGCGTCTGCCGAGCTGGCTCGTCACGCTGACGATGCTGCTGCCGACCTATGCGTGGCTGACCCTCGCCATCCTGCTGCCGCTCGGCGCCATGCTGAGCTTCAGCTTCATGACCGCGACGCCGCTGGGCAAGAAGGAAGTGGCGTTCACCTTCAAGCATTACCGCGCCTTCATCGACCAGCCCTATCTCATCGGCGTGGCCTGGACCTCGCTGCTCATCGGGCTGTGGACCACCTTCCTCTGCGCCGTCGTCGGCTTCTTCACGGCGCTGGCCCTGGCGCGTGCCACCGCCGGGCGGCTGCGCGAGACGCTACTGATCCTCGTCATCCTGCCCTTCTGGACGAACGGGCTGGTGCGCGTATTTTCCTGGACCATGGTGATCCGCGAGGGCGGCTTCCTCGACCTTCTGGCCCGCAGCGTGTGGCCGGATGCGCCCTCGCTCGGCTTTCTCTATTCGCTGCCCGCCATCATCCTCGGCCTCGTGCACGGCTACCTGCCCTACATGGTGCTCACCTGCTACATCGCGCTGGTGACGATCGACGATTCCATTCTGGAAGCGGCGGAAAGCCTTGGCGCGCGCAAATGGACCGTGCTGTGGCGCATCATCGTGCCGATGGCGGCGCCCGGGCTCATTTCCGGCTCGGTGCTGATCTTCGTGCCGGTCATCGGCGCCTTCATGGAACCGCGCATCCTTGGCGGCCCGCGCGGGGTGACGCTCGGCACGGTGATCGAGGAACAGTTCACCCAGGCCTTCAACTGGCCGCTGGGCGCGGCGCTGTCCTTCACCATATTGGCGCTGGTGCTCGGCATCTTCGCGACCTTCTCCGGCGTGCTGCGCCGCAGCTCGTCCTTGTGAGGCAGAGGCGCCATGAAGCTCGCCGCCCGCACCTACATCCTCGCCGTCCTCGTCTTCCTCTATCTGCCGATCGGCGTGCTGATCGCGATGGGGTTCAACGAATCGCCGCTCTACCAGCTGCCCTTCCAGTTCTCCTCCCACTGGTATGTGGAACTGATGAGCAACCGCAAGCTGATCAGCGCCAGCTGGAACAGCGTGCTCATCGCCGCCATCACCGCGGTGATCGCCACGGTGCTCGGCACGCTCGCGGCCGTGGCGCTGTCGCGCCGCCAGTTCTTCGGCAAGGAGGCGCTGCGCCTGCTGCTGCTGCCGCCGATCGCCATTCCCTGGCTGATCACCGGCACTGCGATGCTGGTGTTTTTCTACTGGACCGGCATCGGGCGTGGCTTCCACGCCATCCTGATCGGCCATGTCGCGCTCGCCATACCCTATGTGGTGCTGGTGGTCGGCACCGGCCTCACCACCATTCGCGCCGACCTTGAAGAAGCGGCGATGAGCCTTGGGGCGCCGCCGGTGAAGGCGTTCTTCCAGGTGACGCTGCCCCTGCTGGCGCCCAGCATCTTCGGCGCGGCGCTGTTCGCCTTCGCCGTGTCGCTGGATCAGTTCGTGGTGTCCTATTTCCTCGCGACGCCGGGCTCTTCCACCCTGCCGGTGGAGATCTATTCCGCCATCCGCAAGGGATTCACGCCGGAGATCAACGCCGTCTGCACAATCCTGCTCGCCGGCTCGGTATCGATCTTCCTGCTTTTCACTCTGTTCGCCAAACCGGGAGCCTCCCGTGACCGCAGTTGACGTCACCGCCATTGCCAAGTCCTACGGCAAGGTCCAGGTGCTCTCCGACATCACGACCCATTTTCCCGAAGGCTCGTTCACCAGCCTGCTCGGCCCCTCCGGCTCGGGGAAAACCACGCTGCTGCGCATCATCGCCGGCTTCGTGATCCCCGATACCGGGCGGGTGACGATCGGCGAGCGCGATGTCACACGCGTGCCGGTCTGGGCGCGCAATATCGGCATGGTGTTCCAGTCCTATGCGCTGTTCCCGCACATGAGCGTCGCCGACAACGTGGCCTTCGGGCTCGCGCAGCGCGGCGTGAAGGGCGAGCCGGCCCGCCGCGAGGTGCAGCGCGCGCTGGAGATGGTGCATCTCGGCGGCTTCGGGACGCGCAAGCCCAAGCAGCTTTCCGGCGGCCAGCAGCAGCGCGTGGCGCTGGCCCGCGCCATCGTGACCCGCCCGAGCGTGCTGCTGCTCGACGAGCCGCTCTCGGCGCTCGACCGGCGGCTGCGGCAGGAAATGCAGGTGGAGTTGCTGCGAATCCAGCGCGAGAGCGGCCTCACCACCATCTTCGTCACGCATGACCAGGAAGAGGCGCTGACGCTTTCCGACAAGGTCGCCATTCTCGATCGCGGCCGCATCGTGCAGATCGGCGCGCCGGCCGAGGTCTATGAGCGGCCGCGCACGCGCTTCGCGGCGGAGTTTCTCGGCGACACCAATTTCCTCACCGGCACGGTGGCGGAGGGGCGCGTGAGCCTGCCCAATGGGATGCGCATCGCCACTGCCTCGCCGCTGCCGACCAGTGGCGCGCCCGTCACGCTCGCGGTCCGGCCGGAGAAGATCACCGTCGCGGCGCGCGATGCCGCGCCGCAGGACGGGCTGACGAACCGGGTGGAAGGCACGATCATCGCCTCGCTCTATTCCGGCACGGCGCTTACCTATGAGGTGGACGCGGCGGGTCAGCGCTTCAAGATCTTCGCGCAGAACCGCGATGCACAGCCGCTGGCGCGCGGCGCGGCGGTGACGCTCAGCTGGTCACCGGACCACACCGTGCCGATCGAGGACGCGCCATGATGGCGGGCGACATCGTGGGCGACGTGGCGGGCGACGTGGCGGCGGCTCCGCGCCGTCCCGGTGCGCATGCCGTGCATCTGTGCATCGACATGCAGCGGCTCTTCGCGGAGCCGACACCGTGGCACACACCGGCCATGGCCGACGTGCTCCCCAACATCCTGCGCATCGCCGAGGCCAAGCCCGGACGCAGCCTGTTTGCCCGCTTCATCGTGGCCGACAGCGCGCAGACGGCGCCGGGCTGCTGGCAGCCTTATTACCTCAAATGGTCCACGCTCACCCTTGAGCAGATGGACCCGCAACTGCACGAACTGGTCGCGCCGCTGGCGGCGCATGCCGCCCCGGACCGGGTGTTCGACAAGGCCGGCTATTCCATCTTCGCGAATGCGGGCTTTGCCGACTGGCTGACGGACAATGCCATCGACACGCTGGTCTTCACCGGCGTGGAGACCGACATCTGCGTGCTGGCGAGCCTGTTCGATGCGCTCGATCGCGGTTTCCATGCCATTGTCGTGACGGATGCCGTCACCAGCTCGGCGCCCGCCTCGCATGAGGCGGTGATGACCCACCTGCTGCCGCGCATGCCGGAACAGGTGGCGCTGATGGACACGGCGACGCTGCTCGCGCTCTGGACGGACTGACCCGCGATGATCATCGTCTTCGGCTCCATCAATCTCGATCTCGTCACCGAGGTTCCCCATATCCCCGCGCCGGGCGAGACGGTGATCGGGCCCGGCTTCCGCACCATTCCCGGCGGCAAGGGGGCCAATCAGGCGGTCGCCGCCGCGCGCAGCGGTGCGCGGGTGGCGTTTGTCGGGGCGGTGGGGCGCGATGATTTCGGCACGCTTGCCTTGCGCTCGCTGGCCGGGAGCGGCGTGGACCTCGCCGGCGTGGCGCGGGTGGACACGCCCACCGGCGTCGCCTTCATCAGCGTCGATGCGCAGGGCGAGAACGCTATCGTCGTGGCGGCCGGCGCGAATTACGCGGTGGACGCCAGCCGGCTCGCCGCCCTCGCCGCTCCCCCCGGCAGCGTGCTGCTGCTGCAGCGCGAGATCCGCGACGAGGCGCTGTTCGCGGCCGTGCATCTGGCCGGGCAGCGCGGCTGGCGGACGATGCTCAACGCAGCGCCATCCGGTCGCGTGCCGGACGACATCCTGCGCCGGATCGATACGCTGATCGTCAACGAGCATGAAGCGCAGCATGTCGCCCGCGAGGCCGGCCTCACCGCCGCCGATGCGCACGGCGCCGCGCAGGAACTTCACCGCAGCTATGGCCTCACCGTGGTGGTGACGGTGGGTGCCGACGGCGTGGTAGCCTTCCGCGATGGCGTCATCCATCGCCAGCCCGCGCCTCGCGTCGAGGCCATCGACACGACGGCGGCCGGGGATTCGTTCGTCGGCAGCTTCGCCGCCGCCATGGACGAAGGCCGCCCGTTCGCGGAAGCGCTGCGGCGCGGCGTCGTGGCGGGCTCGCTGGCCTGCACCCGGGCCGGCGCGCAGGACAGCATTCCCGATCGCGCGGCGATCGATGCTTGGGTGGACCGCGCCTGACATCAGCCCGGCCGGGCGGCGCGCGGCGCACTGCGGCGCGCAAGAATTCCCAAGTCAAGAATGGTTCTAATTCAGTAGATTGGACCGATACTAAAAGACGGTACTTCAGCTTACCTTGATAATTGGTGCATGATAATGATCCACGCACGCCTTCGTGATGTGGAGAGTGGGCCGGTTCATGCAACCAGACCTGTCGCTTGTTTTTTCGAGCCATAGCCGCGAGCTGCGGACCTATCTGCAACGCCGGCTCGGCGACGGACATACAGCCAGCGACCTTATGCAGGACACCTTCCTGAACGTGCTGGAGCGGCCGGAAACCTGCATCCAGGACATTCGCGCCTATCTCTACGCGATCGCCCGCAATCTCCTCGTCAACCACCACAAACAGGAGCGCCGGCGGCGCACGCAGACGCTGGCCCCGGAAGCCTTCGCCCAGATGGTGGATGATCGCCCCTCGCCGGAGGAGATCGTCGATTCCCGCCTTCAGCTGGAGCGCCTGCACGGGCTGGTTCGCGAAATGCCCGTGCGCACGCAGGAGATCTTCGTGCTCAGCCGCATCGAGGGATTGACCCAGATCGAGGTGGCCCGGCGCCTCGGGATATCCGAGAGCTCGGTGCAGAAGCATCTGGCCGTTGCCATCGCGCACATGACCCGCCGCCTGCGAGGGCGATGAGCGCGCGCGGGGCAAACGAGATTGCCGTCATTTTCGACGCGGCCCCGGTTGGAATGTCCTATAGCGGCAGGGGCATGAATTGGGGACGTCGATGGGCGGGCATCGATTTGCGGAAGTTGAACGGTGAGCTGGGTCGACGGGCAACCGGATGAAATCGGCCTGCGCGCCGCCGAATGGGTGGCGCGGCTCGAAGGCGCGTCGCTGAGCGAGGCCGAGACACGCGCGCTGCGCGACTGGCTCGCCGCGGATCCCGAGCACCGCGCCGCCTTCGAGGAGGCGGGATCGACCTGGCGTGAACTCTCGCTGCTGCGGCATGACCCCGGCCCCCTGCGGGACCTGCTGCCCGACTGGCGCCGCAGCCGTGCCAGACGCCGCAGGGCCGGCATCCGCATCGCCCTGGTGCTGGCCGTGCTGGCCGCCGCCGGCGCTGCCCGTTTCCATTTTGGCGATCCCTGGCTGCTGGCGGCGGCCGACTACCGGACCGCACCGGGCGAATTGCGCCGCGTGACGCTATCCGATGGCAGCGAGGTGGAGCTTGGCCCCGCCAGCGCCCTCGCCCTCGACTTCACCGACAAGGAGCGCCGCGTACGGCTGCTCGCCGGGGAAATCTTCTTCGCAGCCGCGCCACGAGCGGGGATGGAGACGCGCCCCTTCGTGGTCGAGGCGGCCGGGGGAACCGCCACGGCGCTTGGCACGCAATTCGTCATCGAGCAGGCGGGCGAAGGTGCCGACGTGCTGGCGGTCGAGCACGATGTCGAAGTCGCGCTGAAGGACCGCGCCACGGGCAATGGCGTCGTGCTCTCGCCGGGGCAGGAAGTGCGCTACGCCGCCGGGCGGGGCATCGGCGAGGTCCGCACGCGCGACATCGAGACGGCGACGGCCTGGCGGCGTGGCATGCTCGTGTTCAGCGACACCCCGCTGCGCCATGTGGTGGAGACGCTGAACCGCTATCGCCGTGGCCGCATCGTTATTCTCGATGACGACCTGGCCCGGCGTCGGGTCAGCGGCGTTTTCGCCACGAATGACCTCGGCGACGCGATCGAGACGATCACCGCCGAGCTGGGGATCGGCGAAAGGTCTATTTATCCTTTTATCACAGTACTTTATTAGATTTTCGCGGAAAGCGTCAGAATCTTTTACGGCTTTCCCCCGCTCGATTGTCTTCCCTACTGCAAGCCGGTGCCAAGGCCGGACGATGCGTGTGTCGCGCCATCTGGCAGGAAGGAAGAAGACCCCATGACGCGTTCGGCTCCTTTGCGGCAGCGGCGGCATTTTCGTGGGTACGTGGCGCATCGCGCCCTCACCCTCGGGGCGCTGGCCGCTGGCTTCGGCCTGACGGCTCCGTCCGCCCCCGCGCAGGCGCAGGCCACGGCCAGCGTGACGCCGGCGCGCATTTCCTTCAGCATTCCCGCGCAGGACCTGAACGACGCCCTGCTCTCGTTCGCGCAGAAGGCCGGCGTGCGCGTGTTCTTCGACACGGGAAAGTTTGGCGGCCGCCGCTCCAGCCCGGTGGTGGGCACGCTCAGCGCGCCGGAAGCGCTGGACATGCTGCTGCGCGGCACCGGTCTGAGCTATCGCTTCACCGCGCCGAACCGCGTTACCGTGGTCGATCCCGCCATCCGCACCGGCGCGGGAAGCGCCGACCCGGATGCCATCGAACTGGAAACCATCGCCGTCGAAGGCCAGGGCACGGTCGGCTATGTCGCCTCGACCAGCACCGTCGGCACCAAGACCGACACGCCCCTTATCGAAATCCCGCAGTCGATTTCCGTCGTCACGCGTGAGGAGCTTAACGACCGCAATGTGCAGACGCTGACCGACGCCGTGGCCTACACGCCGGGCGTGCGGACCCAGCAGAGCGGCTACGATCCGCGTTTCGACGCGTTCTCCATTCGCGGCTTCGACGTGACCTATAACGGCATCTACCGCGACGGCCTGCGCCTGCCGGGCGCCAACATGTCGATCTTCAAGGTCGAGCCCTATGGCGTGGAGAGCGTGACCGTTCTGCGCGGCCCGAGTTCCGCCCTGTACGGGCTCGGCTCGCCCGGCGGCCTCGTCGACATCACCTCCAAGCGGCCGACCGAGGAAGCCTTCGGCGAGGTCGAACTGCAGGGCGGCACCTATGACTGGTGGCAGGGCCAGTTCGACATTGGCGGCCCAGCGGACAAGGACGGCACGTGGCTCTACCGCCTGACCGGCGTGCTGCGCGATGCCGGCTCGCCGAACGTCTATAATGGCGGCACCAACGACATGAACTTCATCGCCCCGGCGCTGACCTGGAAGCCGAGCAACGACACCCGCATCACCTTCCTCGGCGAGTACCAGAAGTCGGAAACACCGGCCTCCCTGCCCTATTTCGGCTGGACCGGCAGCGGAACCGAAACCTTCTCGAAGAATTTCGGCGACTACAACGCGCAAAACCAGGAGCAGTACCGCGTCGGCTATCTCGCGGAGCACGACATCAACGAGGTCTTCACCGTCCGGCAGAACCTGCGCTATGGCAGCGCCAACACCTCGGTGCGCTATGCCGGCACGAGCGCCGTGGACGCGGCGACCAATATCGCCAGCCGCTACACCGGCTTCGTGCATGATTATCTCGACTCCTTCGTCGTCGACAATCAGCTGGAGGCGAATTTCGCGACCGGTGGAATCGATCACAAGCTACTGATCGGGCTCGATTATTCCTATCTCGCGCTGGATGGCGGCATCGGTTATGGCACGGCGTCCGACTATGACCTGAACGCGGGCCAGCCGCTCGGGCCCACCTATGATCCCGAGCTCAACGCCTCGCGCTACCGGCAGCGGCAGAACCAGACCGGCCTCTATGTACAGGAACAGGCGACCTTCGATCGTCTCATCCTCACCCTGAGTGGCCGGCAGGACTGGGTCGACACCAAGAGCGACGACCTGCTCGACAACAGTTCCGAGACTATCGACGACAGCGAGTTCACCGGGCGCGCCGGGCTGACCTATCGCTTCGACAACGGCCTCGCGCCCTATGTGAGCTATGCGACCTCGTTCGCGCCCAATCTCGGTGTGGACATGGCCGGCACGGCCTTTACGCCGACCACCGCGAAGCAGATCGAGGCGGGCGTGAAATACCAGCCGGTCGGGTTCGATGGCTACATCACCGCTGCGGTGTTCCAGATCGACCAGAATAACGGCCTGGTGACGGACGATACGAACCCGCTCTATCAGGTGCAGACCGGCGAGGTCCGCGCGCGCGGCTTCGAGCTGGAGGCGGTGGCCAATCTCGGCGCGGGGCTGAAGGTGCGCGGCGCCTACAGCTATCTCGACATGGTCAATGTCTCGGGCGCCGCGGAGACGATCGGCCTGGTGCCGTCGGGCACGCCGGAGAACACGTTCGCGTTCTGGGCCGACTACCAGTTCCAGCCCGGCTCAAAGCTGGTGGGCCTCGGCGTCGGTGCCGGCGTGCGCTATGTCGGCGCCACCTGGGGCGACTCGCTCAATACGTTCCAGAACAGCGCCTACACCCTCGTGGATGCCAAGATCAGCTACGATTTCAGCCATCTCGACCCCAAGCTCAAGGGGTGGAGCCTGCAGGTAAACGCGCAGAACCTGCTCGACGAGGAATATGTCACCTGCGATGCCGGCTATTGCTATCTCGGGGCACCGCGCACCGTTCTCGCCGGCCTGAAGTATCGCTGGTGAGCGTATTGTCCATGCCCTCCCGCCGGGCCGTGATGCTCGGCGGGCTTTCCTCCGCCGCCTTGCCCTTTCCCAATGCCTGGGGCGCCACCGCGCGGCAAGGAGCGGTGGAACTGCGGATTGTCTCGATGGATTTCGGCCTTGCCGAGACCCTGATCGAGATGGGGCTGCCCCCGGTCGCGCTGCCCGATCCCGCCAGTTGGACGCAATGGGTGGTGGAGCCGGCGCTGCCGCCCGGCATCGTCAATCTCGGCACCGACCGGGAGCCCAATCTGGAAATTCTCGCCGCGCTGAAGCCGGACCTCATCGTGACGACGCCCTATCTCGACGCCATCGCGCCTCTGCTGGCACGCTTTGCCCCGACGAAGACCTTCTCGGTCTATGCGCCGCCGGTCGGCCATGCTTTTGACCGCAGCGTGGTGGCCACGAACCAACTCGCCGCCGCACTCGGCCGGGAGGATGCCGGCGAGGCACTGATCGCGCGGACGCAAGCCTGCATGGATGAGGCGCGCCGGCATCTAGCCGCGGCAGGCCTCGCGGGACGGCCGGTGCTGGCGGTCAACTTCCTCGACGCTCGCCACGTCCGCGTCTACGGCGCGTGGAGCCTGTTCGGCGATGTCCTGGAGCGTGTGGGGCTGGTCAATGGCTGGACCCAGCCGAGCAACTACTGGGGCTTCAGCACCGTGGGCATCGAGGCGCTGGCGGCAAGCCCGGCCAGCCGCCTGGTCTATCTCGAGCCCATCGCGGCCGACACGCTGGGCCGTCTGGCCGCGAGCCCGCTCTGGCGCAGCCTTCCCTTCGTGAAGGCCGGGCGGGTCATCCGCCTGCCCGCCGTCCTCATGTTCGGAATGCTTCCCTCCGCCATGCGCTTCGCCCGGCAATTGACGCTCCACCTCGCCGGAGAGCGGAATGATGGCTGATACGCCATGGGCGCGACGGCGCGCGCGGGCGCCGTCGCGCCTCGGAGCGGCCGCGCTGGTGCTGGGATTTGCCGCCATCGGCCTCGCCGGCACGGTGGCGAATCTCGCCATGCTGCTACCCGGCGGGGGATGGTGGGCGGCGATCGTCCGGCCGGACGCCGGCCTTCCCGACCAGCTGCTCGCCGCCTACAGCTTCGCCCCACGCCTCGTGGTGAGCCTGCTGGCGGGCGCAGCGCTTGGCCTTGCCGGTGCCATCCTGCAGCAGGTGCTGCGCAATCCCATCGCCTCGCCGACGACGCTGGGCATTGAATCCGGCGCTAATCTCGCGCTCTCGGCCGCGCTCATCTGGATGCCGGGCCTGCTCGGCTTCGGGCGGGAATGGGTGACGCTGACCGGTGGTCTTCTCACCATCGCCGTTGTGTTCCTGCTGTCGCGCCGCAGCGGCTTCGCGCCGCTGGTGGTGATCCTCGCCGGCATGGTGGCGGGGCTGTATTGCGCTTCGCTCGCCGCGCTGCTGGCGCTGTTCGAGAGCCATTATCTGGCTGGCCTGTTCCTGTGGGGCGCCGGCTCGCTCAGCCTGCAAGGCTGGGAGGAACCTCTGTTCCTCGCGCCGCGTCTGGGCCTTGCCGGGCTCGCGGCGATCCTGCTGCTGCGGCCGCTGGCGCTGCTGGGGATGGAGGACGCGCAGACGCGCAGTCTCGGGCTCTCCGTCGGCATGGTCCGGCTCGCCGCGCTGCTGGTGGCGGTCGCGTTGACCGCGTTCGTCGTCGCGAGCGTGGGCTGCATCGGCTTCATCGGCCTTGCCGCGCCGGCGCTGGCACGGATCGCGGGCGCGCGCCGGATCGGTCCATGGATGCTCGCCTCCGCCGCGACCGGCGCCGCGCTGCTCTGGGCGACCGACCAGATGGTGCAGGTCGCCGCCGTCATCTCTGCGCAGATGATACCGACCGGCGCCGTCACCGCGCTGTTCGGCGCGCCGCTGCTGCTCTGGATCATCCCGCGCCTTCGCCTTCCCCCGGCCGCCGCCGGCAGCCTCTCCGTCCAGCTTGGACAGAGTGTGGGACGGCCGGGGCGACGCCTGCTGCTGCTGGGCGGTCTGCTTCTCCTCGCGCTTACGCTATCGAGCCTCATCGGGCCGACAGCCACCGGGTGGAGCCTGGCTTTGCCGGGCGATCCCTCATCTGCCTGGGCGCTGCGGCTGCCGCGCGCGCTGGCGGCGCTGGCGGGCGGCACGCTGCTCGCGGTGGCGGGCTGCGTATTGCAGCGCCTGACCCGCAATCCCATGGCGAGCCCGGAAGTGATGGGCGTGAGCGCGGGCGCGGCCGGCGGACTCACCGTCGCGATCTTCCTGATCGCCGAGACCAGTCGTCTGGAGCAGATGCTGGCCGCCTCGCTCGGGGCCTTTCTGGCTCTGATCGTGCTACTGCTGGCCGCTCGCGTATCGAAGGCCAATCCGGAGCGGATCATCCTGGCGGGCATCGCCATCGGCGCGCTGCTCGACGCGCTGGTCAGCGTGCTGATGGCCAGCGGCGATCCCCGCGCCATCCTGCTGTTCAACTGGATGACCGGCTCGACCTACGGCGTCGACGCCTCGACGGCCGGCGCGAGCCTCCTCGCCGCGCTCGTCCTGCTGGCGCTGCTGCCGCTGGTGCGGCGATGGCTCGGCATGCTGCCTCTGGGCGAGGACACGGCGCGCGCGCTCGGCGTGCCGCTCGGCGCGGGCCGGCTGCTGCTGCTAATGATCGCGGCGGTCGCCACGGCGCTGGCGACTCTGCTGGTCGGGCCTCTGTCCTTCGTCGGCCTCGTGGCCCCGCATGCCGCCCGGCTCCTCGGCCTGCGCCGGCCCCTGAGCGAACTCTACGGGGCCGCCCTGATCGGCGCGTTCATCCTGGTGACGGCCGATTTCCTCGGCCGCACCATCGCCTTTCCCTGGCAGATGCCGGCCGGGCTCGTCGCCTCGATGATCGGCGCTCCCGCCTTCCTCTGGCTCCTTTCGCGAAAGCAGGACCTCGCATGATCGCCGCCCCCATCCCCGACACGGAAGTCTTCGAGATCGCTGCGCCCGCGGGCGGCGAAACCTCCGGCGACAAGCCCTGGCGCATCTACCTCTACCGGCCGCCGGACGAGGCGCCGGAGGCGGGATGGCCGGTGCTGTATTATCTCGACGCCAACGCCGTCGCCGGCACCGCTGCCGACATCATGCGCGTTCAGGCGACCTATCCGCTCGGCACCGGCATCGCGTGGGGCGTGATGGTGGGCATCGGCTATCCCGTCGAGGGTGCCTATGACAGCGTGCGCCGCTCCTGGGACATGGGGCCGCCGCCTGGCCAGTCCTATCCGCCCCACACCCCGGATGGGCCGGAGGTTCGTACCGGCGGCGCGGACGGGTTCCTCGCCTTTATCGAGGACGTTCTCAAGCCGGAAATCGCCCGCCGCGTTCCGGTCGATCCGGCGCGACAATCCATTCTCGGCCATTCCTTCGGCGGTCTGTTCGTGCTGCACGCGCTGTTCCGCCGCCCTACCGCCTTTGCCCGGTGGATCGCCGCCAGCCCGGCCATCTGGTGGGAGGGCGCGGGCATTGTCGATAGCGCCAAGGCTTTCCTTGCCGAGGGCATCGCGAGCGAGGGTCGGGTGCTGCTCCTTGCCGGCGAATATGAACAGAAGCTCGCGCCGTTCCAGGTCGGTGCCGCCGACGCGCCGACGCGGCGCGCCAGTTTCGAGGAGAGCCGGATCGTGGACAATACGCGCGAGATGGCCGAGCGCCTCGCGCAGGCACCGGGCCTCACGGCGGAATTCGCCCTTATCCCCGGCGAGACGCATATGTCGGTGCTTCCGGCGACACTCAATCTGGCGATACGCTTCGCCTTCGGCCGGGATCGCGCATGAGTGCCCCGCCCTCGCCCGCGCTGTTCGAACTCGTCGACGCCCAGATGCGCATCGGCGCCCGCACCCTGCTGCATCCACTCAGTCTCACGGTACCGGCGGGGCGCGTTGTCGGGCTGATCGGGCATAATGGCTCGGGCAAATCGACGCTGCTGAAGCTGCTCGCCCGGCAGCACGCAGCCACGGGCGGAGAGATCCGCTTCGAAGGGCGGCCGCTCTGGGAATGGGGTACGCGGGCCTTCGCCCGCCGTGTCGCCTATCTCCCGCAATCATCGCCCGCGACGGGCAGCATGAGCGGGCGGGAGTTGGTAGCCCTCGGCCGCTATCCCTGGCACGGCGCGCTCGGCCGGTTCACCGCAGTGGACCGACAGAAGGTGGAGGAGGCGATCGCGCTGACCGACACCGGCGCCTTCGCCGACCGGCTGGTCGACACGCTGTCCGGCGGCGAACGCCAGCGTGTGTGGATTGCCATGCTGGTGGCGCAGGACGCGGGTTGCCTGCTGCTGGACGAGCCGACTTCCGCGCTGGACATCGCGCACCAGATCGAGACGCTCACGCTGATCCGCAGCCTGTGCCGGGAGCGCGGCACGGGCGTGATCGTGGTCCTGCACGATGTGAACATGGCCGCGCGGTTCTGCGACGACATCATCGCGCTGCATGGCGGCCGGCTGATCGCGCGCGGCACGCCGCAGGAGATCGTGGCGCCCGATACGCTCGCGCGCATCTACGGCATCGCCATGGATGTGATGCGCCAGGATGGCGGAGGGTACGTCGCGATGCCCCGCATCTGAACGGCCGGCACGCATTGTCGACCGTCGGCTGTCACGCCGACAGGCCCGAATCCATCGTTACCGTCCGCAAGGCCCATTCGGCGAAAGAGGCAGCCAGGTTTGCCCGCGCACCGGCGGGCGCATAGCCGAGCCGATACTCCGGTCCACTCACACGCAGGGTCGCGAAAGGCTCGACGAGATCGCCGCGGGTGAGCAGATCCGACACGACCTCGATCGGCGCCGCAATGGCGCCCTGCCCGGCCAGGCAGGCTTCAAGCGCGATATAGAAATGGCCGAAGCGCGATGCGCCGGCGGCAAGCTCCGCCGGCATATTCGCCGCCACCAGCCAGCGAGCCAGTTCGCCCGGCCGCGTCACGGATTCCAGCAGACGAATGCCGGCCAGATCTGCGCAGGTGGCGAGAGACGCCGCGACCTCCGGCCGTGCCAGTAGCCCGATCTCCTCGCGCAGCAAGGTGATGCCGCGCAGGTCGCCCTGCAGCGCCTCCCCGCGCCGGATCACCACATCGAAAGGAATGCCGCTCCACTCCTCGCCCGTGTGAATCGGTCGCACGCGGACATCGACATGGCTGAACTCCGCCTCGAAGGCCGGGAGGCGCGGCATCAGCCAGCGCATGGCGAAAGTGGCCGGCGCGATGACATCGAGCACTTCCGACGCCTCGTCCGGCATGAAGCTGTCAATGGCGGAGGCAAGCAGGTCCAGCGCCGCACCGGCCGCGGAGGCCAGCCGCAGGGCCGGTGGCGTCGCCGTCATGTGACGTCGATTGCTGTCGAAAAGCGGCACGCCGAGCCAGGCCTCCAGCACCGCCAGCTGCTTGCTTACCGCGCTATGGGTGACACCGAGCTCCTGGGCGGCTCCCGTGACGCTGCCGATGCGGGTCACCGCCTCGAATGCCACGACCGCCTTCAGCGGGGGAAGACTGCGCCTCATTCCTTTGTTCCAAAACCTCACACTATGACGGAACTAATATCGCTTTACTCACACAGTGTATAGTCAATAATAAAGACAATAAGAATGAGATATAAAAGTAACAAATCACAATAAGTTACATCTCATTTGCGACGATTTAATAACGGAATAGATAAAATGAACACGATAACGACCGACGCCAGCGCGTCGCGCGAATGCATTGACGTGAATGGGCGACACTATCGCAGGCCGCAGCGTACCACCGTGGTGATCTGTTTCGATGGATGCGACCCGGCCTATATCGAGGCCGCCACGCAGACCGGCGTCACGCCCGCGCTCGATGCCATGCGCAGGAACGGTCACTTCGCCCTCGCCGATGCGGCGATGCCGACCTTCACCAATCCGAACAACGTGTCGATCGTGTGCGGCGCGCCGCCCTCCGTCCATGGCGTGGCCGGCAATTTCTATCTCGACCGCGCCACGGGTGAGACCGTGATGATGCTTGATGCCGCCTTGATGCGCGCGCCTACCATTCTGGCCGGCCTCGCCGACATCGGCAGCCCGGTGGCGGTGGTCACGGCGAAGGACAAGCTGCGCAAGGCGCTGGCCTTCGGGCTCGACGGCATCGCCTTCTCCGCCGAATGCGCGAAAGGCACCACGGATGACGAGCACGGCATAGACGATGCGGCAAGCTTCGTTGGTCTGCCGAAGCCCGACCAGTATTCGCCGGAACTGTCGCTCTTCGTGCTCGATGCCGGCATCCGGCTGATCGAGGCGGGGCGTGCCGAGGTGCTCTACCTCTCGCTGTCCGACTATGTGCAGCACAAGCATGCGCCGGAAGCCCCGGAGGCGCTGGCCTTCATGGCGGCGGTGGATGCGCGCGTGGCACGACTGCTGGAGCTCGGCGCCGTTGTCGGCATCACTGCCGATCACGGCATGACCGACATGGCCCGGCCTGACGGCGCTCCGCGCGTGACCTATCTCGGCGATGTGCTCGATGCCGCCTTCGGCGAGGGCGCGACGCGGGTGATCTGCCCGATCACCGATCCTTTCGTGCGGCATCACGGCGCCCTCGGCGGCTTCGTGCGGGTCCATCTGCTCAAGGACGGCCTGTCGCGCCAGGCGGTGCACGACCTGCTGGCCGCCCAGCCGGGCGTCGCGCTCGCGCTGACGGGAGAGGAAGCCGCCGCCCGCTTCGAGATGCCGGAAGACCGCGAGGCCGATTTCGTGGTGGTGGGGGCCGAGGGCTTCGCGCTCGGCGCCCGTGCGGTGGACCACGATATCACCCAGCTCGCCGGCGAGCGGCTGCGCTCGCATGGCAGCCTGTCGGAACAGCGCGTGCCCTTCCTTCTCTCGCATCCGCTGCTGGAGGCGGAGGCGGGCCACCGACTGCGCAATTTCGACATTTTCGACTTCGTGCTGAACCGGGTGGGCTGAGCCATGCGCCGCGCTGTCCTCGTGGTTCTCGATGGCCTGCGTCGCGACTTCGTCGACGCGGAGCGCACCCCACATCTGGCGGCGCTGCGCGAGCGTGGCGCCTTCTTTGCCGGCTATCGCTCCGCCT
Organism: Ancylobacter tetraedralis; assembly: GCF_014195655.1. Lineage (GTDB taxonomy): Bacteria > Pseudomonadota > Alphaproteobacteria > Rhizobiales > Xanthobacteraceae > Ancylobacter > Ancylobacter tetraedralis. The sequence goes on along the minus strand of NZ_JACICD010000003.1, from coordinate 190,222 downwards.
TTCCCTCCGCGACGCGGGTGGTGTCCTCGACGCTGGCGACCGGCTGCTGGCCGGCGCGGCACGGCCTGCAGGGTAATTCCATGGTGCTGGTCGAGGCCGGGCGGCTGGTGCGCCACGATGTCGGTCACCCGGACTTCCTGCAGCACAAGCGCCGCGTGACCGGCCGCTCCCTCGCCGCGCCGACCCTTGCCGAGCGCGTGGCCGGCCATGGCGGGGCGATGATCTTCAACAATGTCTCGCCCGGCGCCGCCTATGCCCATGACCCCGATGGCCATGGCCGGGTGTTCCATCGCGCCGGCTCCTTCGGGCCCGGGCGGGTGCCGATTCCCGACGGGCTCGATATTGCGCTGGACGTGGCCGGCGATACGGCGATGACGTCGCGCTTCATCGCCGAGGCGCTGGTTCCCGGTGGTCCGGCTCTCGCGGTGCTGTGGATGGGCGAACCGGACCATATCCAGCACGAGACGCCGCTGGGTTCGCCGGCCCATCTGGCGGTGCTGAGGGCAGCCGATGCCAATCTCGGCCGCGTCATCGCCATGGTGGAGGCGCTGCGCCGCGAGGGTGAGGACGTGCTGCTGATCGCGGGCTCCGATCATGGCCACGAGACCATCACCGGCATTGTCGATATCGAAGAAGAACTCGTCGCTTCTGGCCTCAAGGCGGAGCTTCATTCCGACGATGTCGTGGTTGCCGCCAACGGCACCGCGGCGCTGATCTATCTGCACCCCGACCATGAAAGCCGGCGCGGCCGGCTCGACGATTTCCTGCGCGGCCGTGCCTGGGCCGGCGCGGTCTTCGGCAGGGACGAACTGGGCGCCGTCGGGCAGGCGCCGGCCGGCGCCCTCGCTTTCGCGGTGTCGATGAAGGGCAGCGAGGCGCCCAACGCCTTCGGCATTCCCGGCTCATGCCTTGCCGTGAAGCCGCAGGGCGGCAAGGCCGACCGGCTCGGCTTCGGCCAGCATGGCGGCCTGAATGGCCATGAACAGGCACCGGCGCTCGTCATCGACGGCGGCGGCTTCATATCCGGCGAACGCGCCGCCCCGGTGGCGGTGGTCGACATCGCCCCCACCCTTCTCGCCCATCTCGGCCTGCCGGTGAACCAACTCGATGGCGCGCCGCTGCAGGAGATCGAGCCCTCGCGTTCGGGCTCCCGCCCCCTCTCCCTTCAGCTTCCCGTTTCGGAGACCCGCCCATGACCTCGCTACGTCTCAGCCGTCGCACATTCCTGGCCGGTACCGCCGCCATCGGCCTTGCCGGCGGACTGACCGGCTTCCAGCCGCAGAATGCCCGCGCCGCCGCCGATCCCCAGCGCGGGGGCGTTCTGCGCTACGCGACGCTGGGGCTCGATACCGCCGATCCGCACCGCCATACCGGGTCGATTTCGGTGCAGCAGATCTATGTCGAGGCGCTGACCTCGATCGGCGATGACGGCTCGGTGAAGCCCTTCCTCGCCGAGAGCTTCAGCGTCTCGCCGGACGGCAAGACCTACTCGTTCACGCTGCGCGACGGCGTGAAGTTCCACAATGGCGAGGTGATGAGCGCCGGCGACGTGGTCGCCAACATCACCCGCGTGAAGGAAAAGGTGAAGGGCGGCTGGCTTGCCTCGGCCATGAAGCTGGTCGACACCGCGACGGCCCCCGATGCCCGCACCGTAGTCATCGCCATGCGCGAGCCCTACGCGCCGTTGTTGAACCTGATGTCCGAACTGTGGATCCTCTCGCCCAAATCTCCGGGCTGGGACGACACCATCACCACCCCGATCGGCACCGGTCCCTTCACCTTCGGTGACTGGCAGCCCAAGGTGAAGCTGACCGCGCCGGCCCACACCGCCTATTGGCGCGGCGGCATGCCCTACCTCGCCGCGATCGAGGCGGACCTGCGCGATGGCGCCGACCGCCAGCTGGCCCTGCGCGCCGGCGAGATCGACATTGCCAGCGTGCCGGCCGACATCGCCAAGCAGCTGGCCAAGGATCCGAACCTGCGCGTCTCCCAGCTCAAGGACGCCGGCTGGTACTTCGTTGCCTTCAACAACCGCAAGCCTCGCCCGCCCTTCGATGACGTGCGCGTGCGTCAGGCGCTGACCTACGCGATCGACAAGGCGGCGTTCATCAACTTCGCCTCGGCGGGCACTGGCGTGGTCTCCAACCAGATGGTCGGCCCGGGCAATCTCTATTTCGACGAGGCGCTGTTCAAGGCCGACCCACATGCCAAGGCGGACCTCGCCAAGGCGAAGGCGCTGCTGAAGGAGGCGGGCGTCGACCCCACCAAGGAAACCATCGAGTTTGTCTCCTGGCAGGAAAGCTACCCGCAGGTGGTGGTGCAGATGGTGCGCAAGCTCGGCTTCAACGTGAACCATGTCGCGCTCGACGACATCGGTACGCAGAAGCGCCTCGGCCAGTATGACTGGGACATGAACTGCATGGATTCCGGTCCGCGCGCCGATATTTTCCTGCGCTATGTCCGCATGATGAGCGACGGACCCAACCCGGTGCTGTGGGGCGGCATCCAGGATGCCGACTACGACGCGCTTGTGAAGAAGGCCGTGGCCGAGACCGATCTTTCGGCCCGTCGCCAGCTCTATCTCGCGGCGTGGAAGCGGGTGATGGACCAGTATTACGTCGTCGCCCTCGGCCTCAACGCCGACCAGATCGTCATCCGCAAGGGCGTGGAGGGCTACGAGCCTGGCTTCACCTGGTCGCCCAACCGGGTGGATGGCGGCGTCGCCCAGACCTGGCTCGCGGGCCGGTCGTGAGCCTCGCGCTCCCCGCCAAGGCGGGCGAAGCGGTGCGGCGGGGGCCCTCCCCGCGCACCATGATCGCCGCGCTGGTGCTGGCGCTGATCGTCGCGCTGGCGCTTGCCGCACCGCTGGTCGCCCCGTTCGACCCGCTCGACCAGGATCTGCGGGCGCTGAACCAGCCGCCGGGCCCGGAGCACTGGCTGGGCACCGATCACATGGGGCGGGATGTTTTCTCCCGCCTCGTCATGGGTGCCCGTACCACGCTGATGGTGGGCTTTGGCGGAGCACTGGTCGCCTTCATCCTCGGCGCCGGGTTCGGCCTCGTCGCGCTGTCGCTCGGGCGGGTGGCGGAGACGGTGATGTTCGCGCTGATCGACCTGGTGCGCGCCATGCCGGACGTGCTGCTGGCGCTGCTGCTGATCGTGGCGCTCGGGGCGGGGGCGCAGCCGGTTGTCATCGCCCTCGGTGTCGCCTTTGCGCCCTTCTTCGCCTATGTCGCCCGCGCCACCTTCCACCGCGAGGCGGTGAAGGATTATGTCACGGCGGCGCGGCTGTTCGGCGGCGGCAAGCTGCATGTGCTGCGCCTGCATCTGGCGCCGAACCTTGTCGGTGGGCTCGTCACCCAGGCGGCCATCCTGCTGCCGCGCTGCGTGGTGACGGAATCGGTGCTCAGTTTCCTCGGCCTCGGCTCCTCGCCCGATGAGCCGACCTGGGGCCGCATGGTGGCCGACGCCAGCCGCTATATCGAGACATCCCCGCACGTCATCCTGGCGCCGGTGATTGCGATCATCCTGCTCACCCTGTCGCTCTCCATCCTCGGCGAAGCGGTGCGTCGGAATCTCGATCCACTGCGCGCGGCCGGCGAGGCAAAGCTATGACCAACCTTCTCCACCGTCTCGCCCCCCTCGCCTTCACCCTGGCGCGGATGCTGGTGCAAGCCGCCGGCATCGTCGTCATCGTCTTCCTTCTGGCCCGGCTCGTTCCAGGTGACGCGGTGGATGTGAAGGGCCTCGAGGGCGATCTTACCGCCGCCCAGCAGGTGGAACTGCGCCATCAACTCGGGCTGGATCGTCCCGTCGTCGAACAGCTCGCCGGCTGGAGCTGGCGGCTGCTCAACGGCGATTTCGGCGCGTCGATCCGATTTGGCCGGCCGGTCTCGGCCATGCTGGCAACCGCGCTGCCGACGACCCTGCTGTTTACGGCGCTGAGCTTCACCTTCGCGCTGCTCCTCGCGCTCGGCGTCGCGGTGAGCGCGGTGACGACGGGCCATCGCGGCCTGCGCGGGCTGGTCGATGTGCTGAACGTCTGGTCGATCGCCCTGCCGACCTTCTGCGTCGGCGTGGTCGGCATCCTGGTCTTTTCCATCTGGCTCGGCTGGCTGCCGGTGCTCGGATCGATGGTGCTGCCGGTGATCATCATCGGGATCGACAGTGCCGGGCTCATCGTCAAGCCGCTGCACGAGGAACTGCGGGAGGCCGCGACCTCCGCGCATGTGCGCACCGCCCGCGCCAAGGGTCTGGCGCCCTCGCGCATCGCCCTGCGCCATCTGCTGCCGACCGCCGTGCCGGTGATGCTGGCGCTGTCCGGCCTCGTGCTGACCAGCCTCGTTGCCGGCACCTTGACCATGGAAGTGCTGTTCGGCCTGCCGGGCGTCGGCAGCCTGCTGCTCAACGCCATTCACGGCCGCGACTATCCGGTGATCCAGGCCGCGATCCTCGTCATCGCCATCGCACTTGTGATCATCAATGCCGCCACGGATCTCCTCCATCGCCTGATCGACCCGAGGATGACGTCATGACCGCGCCGCTTCTCTCCCTGCGCAACCTCATCATCAGCGCCGGCGGACGCCGGCTGGTCGATGGCGTCTCGCTCGATCTTGAGGCCGGGCGCACCCTCGCCATCATCGGCGAATCCGGTTCCGGCAAGTCGCTCACCGCGCTGTCTCTGCTCGGCCTGCTGCCGGATGGGCTGGAGGTCGATCCCGCGACCCGCATCACGGTGGACGGTCGCGTGCTGGCGCCGCGCGACGAACGCGGCTGGCGGGCGCTGCGCGGACGTCGCATCGCCATTGTGTTTCAGGATCCGATGGCCTGCCTCAATCCGTTCATGCGGGTGGGCGAGCAGATCGAGGAGACGCTGCAGCGCGCCGGCATCGCGGCGCCCGCCGAGCGAAGGCAGCGGATCGTGACCGGCCTTGCCGAGGTGGAACTGCCGAATCCGGCCGCGCTGGCCACGCGTTATCCTCACCAGCTCTCCGGCGGCCAGCAGCAGCGGGTGATGATCGCCATGGCGCTGGCCGGCGAGCCGGATCTTCTCATCGCCGATGAACCGACCAGCGCGCTCGACGCCAGCGTGCAGGCCGACATCGTGGCGCTGCTGGCGCGCCTTCAGGCGAAACGCCGGCTCGCCCTGCTGATCATCACCCATGATCTGGCGGTAGCGGGCGTGCTCGGCCATTCCATCGCGGTGATGCAGCATGGCCGCGTTGTCGAGACCGGGCCGGCGGCAGAGGTCATCTCGCGGCCGCGCGATCCCTACACCGCCCGCCTCGTCGGTGCGCGGCGACGTCTGGCCGACGTGCCGGCGGCGCAGACGATGGCGCGCCCCGTTGCGGTGACAGCTGAAGCCGTGTGTGTCGATTATTCCGCGCGCCGGCTGTTCGGCACGTCGTTCCGCGCCGTGCACGGCGCCTCGCTCTCCCTGCTGGCGGGCCGCACCTTGGGACTGCTCGGCGAATCCGGCTCCGGCAAGAGTACGCTCGCGGCGGCACTCGCCGGGATGCGACCGCTCGCCGACGGGCGCATCCGCCTTCTTGGCCATGCTCTCGAACCGCGTGGAAAACCGCTGCCGGACGCTTTGCGCCGCCGGTGCCAGATGGTGTTCCAGAACCCCTATGGCGCGCTCAATCCGCGGCTCACCATAGGCCGCGCGCTGGCGGAGCCGCTGGCGCTTGCCCGCGTGCCCGCGTCGGCGCAGGCCGCTCGGATTGTCGCGGGCCTCAATGAGGTCGGTCTCGATGCCGACCACGCCATGCGCTATCCGCACCAGCTTTCCGGCGGCCAGCGCCAGCGCGCCTGCATCGCGCGGGCGCTGCTGTGCGAACCCGAGGTGCTGATCTGCGACGAGGTGATTTCGGCGCTCGACATGACGGTGAAGGTGCAGATCCTCGACCTTCTGAAGCGGCTGCAGGCCGAGCGCGGCTTCGCCATGCTGTTCGTCGGCCACGACATCGAGGCGGTGCGGTGGATTTCCGACGAGGTGCTGGTCATGCATCAGGGGCGCATTGTCGAGCGCTGCCGTCCCGAGCAGCTTGAGCTATCCGCCGTTCGCGACCCCTATACGCGGCGTCTCCTGTCCGCGCGGCTGATGCCGAAATTCGACGGCGCGATCGTCGAAAAACCCGGCGGGCAACCGCGGCTGCAAGTTTCAACCGCCGCCGATTGCCTGCCGGCCTGGTAAAATCCACGCGCCTCAGTGCAGGATCTGGCTGAGAAAGAGCTTGGTGCGCTCGTGCTGCGGGTTGGAGAAGAACGCCTCGGGCTCGTTCATCTCGATGATCTGGCCGGCATCCATGAAGATCACCCGGTTCGCCACCTGCCGCGCGAAGCCCATTTCATGCGTCACGCACAGCATGGTCATGCCCTCCTCGGCCAGGCTCACCATGGTCTCCAGCACTTCCTTGACCATTTCCGGGTCGAGCGCCGAGGTCGGCTCGTCGAACAGCATGATCTTCGGCTTCATGCACAGCGCCCGGGCGATCGCCACGCGCTGCTGCTGCCCGCCCGAAAGCTGGCCGGGATATTTCGTCGCCTGCTCGGGGATCTTCACCTTCCTCAGGAAGTGCATCGCCAGCTCGTCCGCATCCTTCTTGGGCATCTTGCGCACCCAGATCGGCGCCAGCGTCAGGTTCTCCAGAATGGTGAGGTGCGGGAACAGATTGAAATGCTGGAAGCACATGCCGACCTCGCGGCGGATCTCGTCGATCCGCTTGAGGTCGTTTGTCAGCTCGATGCCGTCCACCACGATGGTGCCCTGCTGGTGCTCCTCCAGCCGGTTGATGCAGCGGATCATGGTCGACTTGCCCGACCCCGACGGCCCGCAGATGACGATGCGCTCGCCGCGCCGCACCTTCAGGTTGATGTCTTTGAGCACATGGAACTCGCCATACCATTTGTGCACGCCGACCAGCTCGACCGCGACGTCCTTGCCCGGCGGCGTGTGAACCGCCGGAAGCGCATCCGGCGGGACGATCGAATGGGTGTCGCTCATGAATGTGTCTCCGTCGGTCAGTGCCGGTGCGATGTGTTGAGCCGCCGCTCGACGAAGAGCGAGTAGCGCGACATGCCAAAGCAGAAGAGGAAATAGACGATGCCGGCGAAGGCGAAGCCGGTATAGAGCGTCACCGGCGTCGCCCAGTTGGGATCGGTGAAGGAGGCGCGCAGCTGGCCGAGAAAGTCGAAGATCGAGACGATCAGCACCAGCGTCGTGTCCTTGAACAGCGAGATGAAGCTGTTGACGATGCCGGGGATGACCAGGGTGAGCGCCTGCGGCAGGATGATGAGGCGCATCATCTGGCTCCAGGTCAGCCCCACCGCCATCGCGCCCTCATACTGCCCCTTGGGGATCGCCTGCAGGCCGCCGCGCACCACCTCCGCCATGTAGGCGGCGGAGAACAGCGCGACGCCGACCAGCGCGCGCAGCAGCCCGTCCGGATTGGCGCCCTGCGGCAGGAACAGGGGCAGCATGTAGGTGGCGAAGAATAGTACGGTGATGAGCGGCACGCCGCGCCAGAACTCGATGAAGACGATCGAGAGCAGCCTGACGATCGGCATCTGCGAGCGCCGCCCGAGCGCCAGAAGGATGCCGAGGGGCAGCGAAGCGACGATGCCGGTGACGGCGATGACCAGCGTCACCAGCAGACCGCCCCACTGGCGCGTCTCGACCGGCCGGAGGCCGAAATCGATGTCCCACGCCAGCACCAGCACGCCGAAGGCCGCGAAGGCCAGCAATACCGCCCGCCCCGCGCTCAGCGCGTTGCCGCCGATCAGCCCGATGATGCCGCCGACGAGTGCCGCGGCAACCAGCGCCGTCAGCACGAAATCCGCCCAGAAGGCGATGTTGACACCGGCAATGCTGGCATCCCCGGTGATCGGCTGGATGAGGCCGAAGCGCTGGAACAGGAACGAGGAGGCGTCGATATTGCCGCCGGTCAGCAGGATGAAGGCGATGATGGGGTAGACGACAAAGAACAGCAGCGCGTTCAGCCGCTTCATCGGCCAGCTCGGGACCAGCAGCGGCACCAGCAGGATCGCGCCGGCGGCAAACACGATGTTCGGCCGCCAGCGCTCCTCGATCGGATAGAAGCCATAGATCAGCTGCGCGAACTTTGCCCGGATGAACGGCCAGCAGGCGCCCACGCCGGGATCGAGGCAGGCCTCGCGGTTCTCGCCGGTCCATACCGCGTCGATCAAGGCAAAGCGCACCATGGGCGGCACGATCAGGATCAGCAGCGCGAGGCCGAACAGCGTCAGCAAGGTGTTGAGAACGCTGGAGAACAGGTTCTCCCGCATCCAGCCGATAATGCCGACATTGCGGATCGGCGGGGGCAGCGGCGTCACCAGTTCCGAGCGGATGAAGGTGCCGTCGTCGAATGTCAGGCTCATCGCACGCCCCTCACCGTTCCACGAGCGCGACGCGCTTGTTGTAGACGTTCATGATGACCGAGGTGATGATCGACAGCACGAGATAGACGCCCATCGTGATGGCGATGATCTCGATCGCCTGGCCGGTCTGGTTCAGGGTCGTGCCGGCGAACACGGCGACGAGATCGGGATAGCCGATGCCCACCGCCAGCGACGAGTTCTTGGTGAGGTTGAGATACTGGCTGGTGAGCGGGGGGATGATGACCCGCATGGCCTGCGGAATCACCACGAGACGCAGCGTGTGCCCGTTCCGCAGGCCCAACGAGTGGGCCGCCTCGGTCTGGCCGTGGCTGACCGACTGGATGCCGGCCCGCACGTTCTCCGCGATGAAGGCGCCGGTATAGGTCGCCAGCGCCACGGTCAGCGCGACGAATTCGGGAATGACGCGCACTCCGCCGACGAAGTTGAAGCCCTTCAGTTCGGGGCGTTCCAGGCTGATGGGAAAGCCGGTGAGCGCCATGGCGATGAACGGCACCACGATCATAAGCCCGAGCCCGATCGGCAGCATGGGCAGGCCGCGTCCGGTCTCCGCCCGCCGCTCGCGCGACCAGTAGTGCAGCACGATGACGACCAGCAAGGCCGCGCCGAACGACCACAGCACGTAGCCGGTTCCGGCCTCGAAGACCGGCCGGGGAACGATAATGCCGCGATTGGAGATGAACACCTCGCCCAGCAGATTGATGCTCTGGCGCGGGCTCGGCATGGCGCTGAGAACGGCGAGGTACCAGAACAGGATCTGGAACAGCGGCGGCAGGTTGCGGATCACCTCGACATAGATGGTCGAGAGAAGGCGCACGACAAAATTCTTGGACAGGCGCCCGATGCCCACGAAAAAGCCGATAATGGTGGCGAAGAAGATGCCGACCACCGCCACCAGCAGCGTGTTGAGCAGGCCGACCAGGAAGGCCCGGCCATAGGTCGAGGTTTCGCTATAGGGGACCAGCGTCTGGCTGATGCCGAAGCCGGCCGTGTTGTCGAGAAAGCCGAAGCCGGTCGCGATCTTCTGGGCCGCGAGATTCTGGCGGGCATTGTCGACAAACATCCAGCCGAGAAAAACGACCAGTACCAGGGCGATCAGTTGCAACCCGATGCTGCGGACCTTCGGGTCATTGATGAAAGACGTCTTGGAACGCCCGATTGCGGGCTCGACCAGATCCGACATGTTCCCCCTCGCCTCTCACGAGGCTCGATACGATGCCCGGCACGCCGCCTTTTTGGCTGGTCTGGCCGGACGAGGTGGCTCCCGACATGACGCCGGGAGCCTTTTCGCTAGCCGCGTCTCAGCGGATCGGCGGCGCGTACTGGAGGCCGCCCTTGTTCCACAGCGCATTGACGCCGCGGGCGAGCTTCAGCGGGGTGTCGGGGCCGACATTGCGGTCATACATTTCGCCGTAATTGCCGACCGTCTTGACGATCTGGTAGCCCCAGTCGTTGCCGATGCCCATGCCCTCGCCGAACTTGCCTTCGGTGCCGAGCAGGCGCTTCACTTCGGGGTTGGCGGAGGACTTCAGCTGCTCGTCGACGTTCTTCGAGTTCACGCCGAGTTCTTCCGCGGTGAGCTGCGCGAACAGCACCCACTTGACGATGTCGAACCACTGGTCATCGCCGTGAGCGACCACCGGGCCGAGCGGCTCCTTGGAGATGATTTCCGGCAGGACGATGTGGTCGTCGGGGTTGGTGAGCTTCAGGCGCTCGCCGGCCAGGCCGGAGCGGTCCGTGGTCAGCACGTCGCAACGGCCCGCGTCATAGGCCTTGACCACCTCGTCATTGGTGGCGAAGGCGATGACTTCATAGGTCATGTTGTTGGCGCGGAAGAAGTCGGCCAGGTTCTGCTCGGTCGTGGTGCCGGTCTGCGTGCAGACCGAGGCGCCCGACAGTTCCATCGCGGACGTGACCTTCTTGTCCTTGCGGATCATGAAGCCCTGGCCGTCATAATAGGTGACGCCCGTGAAGTTGAGGCCCAGCGAGGTATCGCGCGAGATCGTCCAGGTGGTGTTGCGGGAAAGAACGTCGATGTCGCCGGACTGCAGCGCGGTGAAGCGGTCCTTGGCCGAGAGGGGGGTGAACTTCACCTTCGTGGCATCGCCAAACACGGCTGCCGCGACGGCGCGGCAGAAGTCAACGTCGAGTCCGGTCCAGTTGCCCTTGTCGTCGGGTGTCGAGAAACCCGGCAGACCCTGGCTGACGCCGCACTGGACAAAGCCCTTCGCCTTGATCTGGTCGAGCTTTGCCGGCTTCGTCTGCGCCTGCGCGCCAACGGCCGCGAGGCCGCAGGCACCCGCGAGGGCAAGCGTGGAGAGGAGGCGTTTCATCATTGCAGCCTTCTTCATCGGTTATGATTGACGTGCCATCTGCCGTAACGGACGGCACGGGTGAACAGTCAAAGCAATTCGTGTGCCGCGGCATGCCGCGCCCGGGTGGCACACCCTGCGTCCTTGGTCTGATCCGCAGCGGAGCAAAGGGATGCACCGCCCCGCGGCAGCCCTAAGGTCATCAGAACGCTCTATCGTCTTTCGGTCAAGCGCTTGACGGAGCTTGTCCATCCATCATCAATGCCCCCAGCATCGATGCAGGAGCCTCTGAAACGCATGTCCCGCCAGACCGGGGGCGCCAACCGCCCCGCCTTTGCCGTCGAAACCGAGCTGGTTGTCGCCGGTCGCGATCCCCAGCGTTATGACGGGTTCGTGAATACCCCCATCGTGCGTGGCTCCACCGTGCTCTCGCCCACCGTCGCCGATCTCGAGGGGCATGCCGGCCGCTACACCTATGGCCGGCGCGGCAACCCCACGCTGGAAGGGCTGGAGCAGGCCATGTGCGTGCTGGAAGGGGGCGCCGGCGTGGTGCTTACCCCATCCGGCCTTTCCGCCGTGAGCATCGGCCTGCTGTCGGTGCTGCAGGCGGGCGACCACCTGCTGATGGTCGATACCTGCTACCATCCCACGCGGCGGATCTGCGACGTGGTGCTGAAGCGCTACGGTATCGAGACCACCTATTACGACCCGCTCGCGGGTGCCGGCATCGAACAGCTCATCCGGCCGAACACGCGGGCGATCTTTCTGGAGGCGCCCGGGTCGCAATCTTTCGAGATGCAGGACATCCCCGCCATCGTGGAGGTCGCGCAGCGGCGCGGGATCGTGACGCTGATGGACAATACCTGGGCGACGCCGCTGTTCTTCCGGCCGCATGATGCCGGCGTGGACATTTCCATCCAGGCCGGCACCAAGTACATAAGTGGCCATTCCGACATCAATATCGGCATTATTTCCGCCAATGCCGCGCAGTTTGACCGCGTGAAGGGCACGTATGGCGATCTTGGCCTCACCATTGCCCCCGAAGATGCCTTCCTCGCCGCGCGCGGGCTGCGCACGCTGGCGGTGCGGCTGGCGCGGCACCAGCAATCCGCGCTGACGATCGCCCATTGGCTGGCCGGGCGGCCGGAAGTCGCGCGCGTGCTGCACCCGGGCCTGCCGGACGATCCCGGACACGCGGTGTGGAAGCGCGACTTCAAGGGCGCGTCCGGCCTGTTCAGCCTCATCCTCAAGCCCGTGTCGAAGGCCTCGGTCGCGGCGATGCTCGACCATCTCGCGCTGTTCGGCATGGGTTACAGCTGGGGCGGCTTCGAGAGCCTCATCATCCCCTTCGACTGCCGCTCCTCGCGCACCGCCACGCATTGGGAGCCGGGCGGGCCGACGCTGCGGCTGCATATCGGGCTGGAGGATCCAGCCGACCTGATCGCCGACCTCGAGCAGGGCTTCGCCCGGCTGCGCGCCGCGGACGACGCCGGCTGACGCGCGAACGCGCAGCCGCCGGCGGTTGAGCGCGGCACTCAGCCGCCGGAATTGCGATAGAGCGAAATCCGCACGCGGCGGCCATTGGTATATTCATAGCCGCGAATATCGGCCCGGCGCTCGATCCGCAGGCCGATGGCCTCGGCCCGGCGCACGAAGCGCGCCTCCTGCCGGCTTTCCACGAAGACGAGGCGGCAGCCGCCCTCCTTGAGGAAATCGGCGGCACTGCCGCCGTCGAGCAGCCAGGTCCGCCCCGGCAGTTCGAACATCAGGCTCGCCTCGTTGTAGCCGGCCGTGCCGACCGCCAGCGACGCGGCGCCGGCCGCGCAGGCCTCGCCCTCCACCACCGCGGCCATGCGCCGCGACAGCCACAGACTCTCCATCTTCGGAATCACCAGATCGACCACGCCGAAGCCGGACACCAGCGTGCCGGCCAGCGCGAGCAGCGTCGCCTTCTCCACCCCGTATTCGCGCACCGCGCTGGCAGCGGTGATCAGCGCGAACAGGCCCGCCAGCAGCAGCGGCCAGGCCAGAAGGCTCGTTGTCCGATCCAGCACCGCCAGGACCAGCAGCGACGAGATGGCGATGATGGCGCCGAGCAGCGGCCAGAGCCAGAGAATGCGGGCCAGCCGCGCATTGGCCAGCGCCAGCGCCCCCTTCTCCACCGCCAGACCGACCAGAATGGCGATCGCCGGGAAGGTGGGCACGAGATGGGCGGGAAACTTCGTCGGCAGCAGTTCGAGCAGAAACCAGACCGGCAGGATCCACACCAGCAGGCTGCGCACCCCCCGCAGCCGGCGCGCCTTCCAGATGATGGGTACCGCGAGCGCCACCAGCGGCGCGGCCGGCCAGAACAGCGCCCAGAACATCAAGAGGAAGGCGCCGGGCGGCGCACCGATGCCGGTGAAGGCCGGCGCCACCCAGCCGACGACGAAGCGCGTCGTCAACCCGTCGGTCGGGCCGGCGAAATGGCGCAGATAGTACCAGATGGCCCCCATCGCCAGCAGGAGGACAATCCCCAGCGGAAAACGCGCCAGCAGCCGCGGCAGGCGCAGCGAACGGTCAAGCGCCACCAGGGCCGTCAGCGCCAGCGCCGGATAGACCAGCGCGAACAACCCCTTGAAGAGGAAGGCAAAGGCCAGCGCCGCCCAGAACAGCGCCACCAGGCGGCGGGTGGCGGACGGATCGGCCGTGCCCGCGGCCAGCACCGGGGTCTCGCGCACATAGAGACGGCCGATCGCGCCGATCATCGCGGCGGCGGCCGCAAGCATCGCCGCATCCGGCACGGCGAGGCGGGCAATGACGCCGACCGATGCCGAGGTTGCCAGCAGCAGCCCGGCCAGTAGCGCCGCCCGACGCCCGACAAAGCCGAGCGCGGCCCAGTAGCTCAGCAGCACCGACGCGATGGCCAGCAGCAGGGAGGGTAGCCGATAGAGCCAGATGCTGCGCGCCGCGTCCGGCATGCCGACCGCCTGTGCCCCAGCCACCAGCGCCGATTGCAGCCAGTACAGCCCGAACGGCCGCGTGCGCTGGCCTTCCAGCCCGAGCCGGACATCGGTCAGATCGCCGGTCTCCACCATCTGCCGCGAGATCAGCGCGAAGCGTGCCTCATCCCGATCCAGCACGGGCAGCGCGAAGAAGCCGGGCAGGAAGGCCAGAAGGCTGACCAATGTCAGGAACAGGCAGGCACGCCGCGTCGAGGTGGCGCAGGCGTCGAACAGGGCGACGATGTGACTTGCGATCCGCAGCCCGTTGCGTCGCACGGGCGACGTCCCAGGCCCGGTCTCCCATGCAGTTCTGCCAGTCATCGCGCTCGTCCGATTCGGTAGGCGGCGACCATATCAGAAGCGCCGCCCCCACCGCGCGTCACCCGCGCTCAGACCGCGACGACCAGCGGCCCGTCGGAGCCATGAACGGCATCGGCCGCGCACCAGCCCTCCATCAGCGCCGGCACGCGCGAGGCCGGCAGCGCCCTCGCATAGAGAAAGCCCTGCGCGAAATCGCAGCCATTGGCGCGCAGATAGGCAGCCTGGGCCCGGGTCTCAACCCCTTCCGCCACGGTCTCGATGCCCAGGCTTCGGCCCAGATGGATGACCGCGCGCACGATGGCGGCGTCGTCGGCATCGTGTTCGAGATCCTGCACGAAAGAGCGATCGATCTTGATGCGATCGACCGGGAACTGCTTCAGATGGGTGAGCGAGGCGTAACCGGTGCCGAAATCGTCGAGGCTGATCTTCACGCCGGCATGGCTGAGCGCCTGCAGGCTCTGGCGGACCGTCTCCATGGAGCGGCCAAGGAACACCGACTCCGTCACTTCGACCACCATGAGCTCGGGGGCAAGCCGGGCAGCGGCAAGTGCCGCCAGCACCCGCTCGGCAAGGTGGCCGCGCGAGAATTCCGCCGAGCTTACATTGATGGCGACATGGCCGAACGGGCAGTTCATCGCCGCCCAGCGTGCCATGTCGCGCGTCGCCTGGCCGAGCAGCTGCTCGCCGATCTCGATCGAGAGCTGGGGATCGTCGAATACCTCGCCGAAATCCTGCGGCCCCAGCACGCCCCGGCGCGGATGGTGCCAGCGCATCAGCGCCTCGAAACCGACGATTTCTCCGTTGGTCAGCGAAACCTTGGGCTGGTAATAGGGCACAAGCTCGCCATGGCGCAGGGCCAAGCGGATTCGCGCGGCGAGCTGGATGCGGCTCTCGGTCGCCTGCTGCATGCGCGGGTCATATTCCACCGCCACCCCGCGACCGGCCGACTTGGCGCGATAGAGGGCGATGTCCGCATTCTTCAGCAGGGTCAGCGGATCGCTGCCGTGGATGGGGGCAACCGTCACCCCGATGCTGCCCTGGCAGGACAGGGTGGAGCGCCGATAGCTGAACGGCTGCGCCAGCACGGCGAGAAGCTGCTGCGCCACCGCCATGCCCTCGGCCGGGCTCGTCAGCCGCGACAGCAGCACGATGAATTCATCGCCGCCCAGCCGCGCCACCGTGTCGGCATCGTCGACGCAGCCGCTCAGCCGGCGCGCGGCCTCCACGAGAAGCGCATCGCCGGCATCGTGCCCGAGCGTGTCGTTCACATCCTTGAAATGGTCGAGATCGACGAGAAGCACGCCGACATTATGGCTGGCGCGACGGGCGCGGCGCACCGCCAGATCGAGCTTTTCGCGCATCAGCCCACGGTTGGGCAGATCCGTCAGCGCATCATGATTGGCCATGTGCCACATGCGCTGCTCGGCTTCCTTCTGCTCGGTAATGTCCTGCAGGATGCCGAAGGCGCGCAGCACCCTGGCACCGTCCGTCTCCAGTTCGCAGGTCTTGCGGATCAGCCGGTGATGACCCTGCGCGTTGATGAAGGGCAGTTCCAACTCGAACGGCTCCGCCGTGCGCAGCGCGGCCTCGAAACGCTTCTGGAAATGCTGGCGCGCCTCGCTCGGGAAATAGGACTGCGCCAGCGCGGTGGTCGGCTCAAGTCCCGGCGTCAGTCCGTAAATGCGGAAGACGCCGTCCGACCAGCTCAGCCGGGCGCTGGCGACGTCATATTCCCAGCCGCCCACCCGGGCCATGCGCTCGGTCTGGGCGAGCAGCGTCTGCCGGCGCCACAATTCCCGGCTCTGCGTTTCCAGCAGGCATTGACTGGCACGTCGGTGCTCCAGCTCGCGCTTGGCGCGCTGGTTCGCCTGATGCAGCCGGAACTGGTCGATAATGATGCGCGTCAGATGGCTGAGGAGTGCAAGATCACCCGGCCGCAATTCGCGCGGCTCGCAGCCGAAAATGCAGAGCGAGCCAATATTCACCCCCGGACGCAGCGCGAGCGGCGAACCCAAATAGAAACGGATGTGCGGAGGACCGGTGACGTAGATATTGCTCGCGAAACGGGGATCCGTGCGGGTATCCGGGATGAACAGCGTCTCGGAGGACAGGATCGTCCAGGTGCCGAAGGAATGGGCCCGGGACGTTCCATCGGTATCGCCCCAGCCGGAATTGGCCTTGAAGATATGCCGGTCCTCGTTGACAAGGCCGATGCAGGCATAGGGCACGTCGAACATCTGCCGCGCGAGCACGCAGACCCCGTCCAGCGCCTCGGCGCTTGCCGAGCGCAGAATATCGAGCGCATGCAACTCGGCAAGGCGCTCGGCTTCGTTGTCGGGAAGCGGAAAATCCATCTGGCACCCGATAGGACGGCTAAAGCAAATAGCGCGCGACCCGTCGGACCCACGGGACCGCAGTAGCAAGCATGCCAGCAAGAAAGCCGCATGATACCATCACGCGGCGATTTGACCATCCTGCAACCATTGCGGCAATAGAGGGTAATCACTACACCGCGCCGGCCTCCGCCGGCACCAGCCCACCCGCCTCCTCGATGAAGCGCGCGACCTCCGCAACCCCGCTTCCGCTGCGGATGTTGGAGAACACGAAGGGCCGCCGGCCGCGCATGCGCCGGGAGTCGCGGTCCATCACTTCGAGCGACGCGCCCACATGAGGGGCGAGGTCGGTCTTGTTGATCACCAGCAAGTCCGAACGCGTGATGCCCGGCCCGCCCTTGCGCGGAATCTTCTCGCCGGCCGAGACGTCGATCACATAGACGGTAAGGTCGGCAAGCTCGGGCGAGAAGGTGGCTGCTAGATTGTCGCCGCCGGATTCGATAAGGATCAGGTCCAGCTTGGGAAAGCGCGCGCGCATCTCCGCTATCGCCGCGAGATTGGCGGAGGCGTCTTCGCGGATCGCCGTGTGCGGGCACCCCCCGGTCTCCACGCCCATGATGCGCTCGGCCGGCAGGGCGCCTGCCCGGGTGAGGATCTCGGCGTCTTCCTTGGTGTAGATGTCGTTGGTGATGGCGCAGAGGTCGTAACGGTCCCGGAACGTGCGGCACAAAGCCTCCATCAGTGCCGTCTTGCCGGAGCCCACCGGCCCGCCAATGCCCACTCGCAGCGGACTGCTCGCCTCAATTGCCATCGAATGAACTCCCCTCGCCTCAACTGCGGAACAGCCGCGTATATTGCGTCTCGTGGCGCATGGCCGCGATGTCGGAACGAAACGCCGCGCCGCCGAGACGATCGAGCGGCACCTGCAGAGCGAGCGGCACCACGGCGCGGACGGTGCTTGTCGTACCCGCCAGCGTGCGGTTGCCATCGGTCTGGCCGAGCGGCACGAGGCGCACCGCCGCCGAAATGAGATTGGCCGCCACCGCATTGAGATAGGCGCCGAGCGTCGCCCCCAGCGGCAGCCCGTGCGCGGCGGCCGCGATGCCCACCGCGACCGGATAGGCGACACGCCCGGCCCATATGTCGGGCAGTCGATCGAGACGCGGCGAGGGCCAGGCGAGCCGGGTGGCACTGATGAAGGCATCGCCCTGGTTCAGCGTCTCCATCTGCCGCTCGCGGGCCGGCGCGAAGGCGCTGGCAAGCTCCAGCACCTCCGCCAGCGCGGCATCGTCCTCCGTCTCCGTCGCGCGCCAGGCATGGGCCAGCAGAACCGCATCGGCGAAGGGCCCGCCATGGCGCAGCAGATCGTCCACCCAGCCTGCCAGCGTCGCCGCATCGCGGATGTCGCCGGTCTCCACCGCCCATTCGAGGGCGTGCGAATAGGCGAAGGCGCCGACCGGATAGGCCGGCGACAGCCAGACGAACAGCGCCAGTAGATCGGCGGGCGCCTCGGCGGACGTGGTCTGCGACGATGCGACACCCGCGGGCAAGCGGCGCTCGGGTGCGGCGTCTCCGCTCATCGCGCGGGCCTAGTGGCCGTGGCGATGGCCATGGGAAGGATCGTGCGCATGCTCGTGATCATGGCTGTGATCCTGTCCGCAACCGCAGGCGTCGCCATGCTTGTGCTCGTGCGCATGCTCGCGGGCATGTTCATGAACATGCAGCACGTCGCGCTCCGGTGCCGCCGCCGGCGCGTGCGCCGCGTCGCCGTGATCATGATGCGAATGAGGTTGGTGACCGTGGCGCTCATGGTCATGGTGTTCGTGATCATGGTCGCCATGGTCATGGCCGCAGCCGCAGGCCTCGCCATGGGCATGGTGGTGATCATGCGCATCGTCATGCGCGTGGCCATGGGGATGGCCATGTGCCTCGGCCGCCTCATAGGCGCCGCCTTCCGGCTCGAAGGCCGCGTCGACCACGTCGACGCGCGCGCCCAGGCCGCGCGCCATTTCCTCCAGCACGGGATCGCGGGCGATGCGGATTCGGTCTTCCAGCAGTTCGGCCGGCACATGCCGGTTGCCCAGATGCCAGGCGAGGCGGGCGAGGTGATGGGAATCGCGCGCGACTATCTCCGCCACCGGCTCGTCCGCCGCCACCACGGCGATGGTGCGCCCGTCGTCGAGCGCCAGCCCGTCGCCCTGCTTCAGGCGGGTCGCCTCCGGCAGGTCGAGCAGGAATACCACGTCGCCCTCCCCGCGCATGGCGATACGGCGGCGGTGGCGGCCGTCATGCGGCAGCACCACGCGGTCGGCCGCTTGGGCGGCGTCCCAGGTTCCGGCGGGCAGAAGCGAACGGGCACGGATCATGATCGGGTCTCCTCGGGACAGCTGCCACAAAGGTGGGAAACCTTTGCGGCGATGCCATGCCTACGCGGCTGAAATCCGCCGCGCTTCCTCCGAGGAGGCGCGCGGCCAGTCTCACCGATCCTTAGAACAGGAAGTAGCGCTGCGCCATGGGCAGCTCGGTGGCGGGGGCGCAGGTCAGCAATTCGCCATCGGCGCGCACCTCATAGGTCTCCGGGTCGATCTCCAGATGCGGTGTCGCGTCATTGTGGATCATCGACGCCTTGGAAATCCCGCCGCGCACATTCTCCACCGCCACCAGCGTCTTGGCGAGGCCGAGCTTGTCCCCGACACCGCGCTCGATCGCCGCCTTCGAGACGAAGGTGACGCTGGTGGCGGTGCGTGCCTTGCCGAAGGCACCGAACATCGGCCGGTAATGCACCGGCTGGGGCGTGGGGATGGAGGCGTTGGGATCGCCCATGCGCGCCGCCACGATGACGCCGCCCTTGATGATCATGTCCGGCTTGGTTCCGAAAAAAGCTGGCGACCACACGACGAGATCGGCCAGCTTGCCCGCCTCGACCGAGCCGATATGGCGCGACACGCCATGCGCGATGGCCGGGTTGATGGTGTATTTCGCGACATAGCGCTTGGCGCGCGCATTGTCGTTGCGCTCGCTGTCTCCCGGCAGCAGGCCACGCTGCAGCTTCATCTTGTGCGCGGTCTGCCAGGTGCGGGTGACCACCTCGCCGAGCCGGCCCATGGCCTGGCTGTCCGAACTCATCATCGAGATGGCGCCGAGATCGTGCAGGATGTCCTCGGCCGCGATGGTCTCCTTGCGGATGCGGCTTTCGGCGAAGGCGAGATCCTCGGCGATCAGCGGGTCGAGATGGTGGCACACCATGAGCATGTCGAGATGCTCGTCCAGCGTGTTCACCGTGAAGGGTCGGGTCGGGTTGGTGGAAGACGGCAGCACGTTGGGCAGGCCCGCCACCTTCATGATATCGGGCGCATGGCCGCCGCCCGCCCCTTCGGTGTGGAAGGCGTGGATGGTGCGGCCCTTGAACGCCTCGATCGTGTCCTCGACGAAGCCGCTCTCGTTCAGCGTGTCCGAGTGGATCATCACCTGGATGTCGTAGTCGTCGGCCACCGAGAGGCAATTGTCGATGGCCGCGGGCGTCGTGCCCCAGTCCTCGTGCAGCTTCAGCGCGCAGGCGCCGGCCTCGATCTGCTCGACCAGCGGGCCGGGCAGCGAGGCGTTGCCCTTGCCGGAGAAGGCGAGATTGACGGGGAAGCTGTCGGCGGCGCGCAGCATCATCTCGATATGCCACGGGCCGGGCGTGCAGGTGGTGGCGTTGGTGCCGGCGGCCGGCCCCGTGCCGCCGCCCAGCAGGGTGGTAACGCCGCTCATCAGCGCGTGCTCGACCTGCTGCGGGCAGATGAAGTGGATATGGCTGTCGAAGCCGCCGGCGGTGATGATCTTGCCCTCGCCGGCAATGATCTCGGTCGAGGCGCCGATGACGATGTCGACGCCCGGCTGGATCGCCGGATTGCCCGCCTTGCCGATGCCGGCGATGCGCCCGTCGCGCAGGCCGATATCGGCCTTCACGATGCCCCAGTGGTCGAGGATCAGCGCATTGGTGATGACCGTGTCCACCGCGCCCGCGGCGCGCGTGACCTGCGACTGGCCCATGCCGTCGCGAATAGTCTTGCCGCCGCCGAACTTCACCTCCTCGCCATAGACGGTGAAGTCCTTCTCCACCTCGATGATGAGCGCGGTATCGGCGAGCCGGACCCGGTCGCCGGTTGTCGGACCGAACATCTCGGCATAGGTGGCGCGGGAAATCTTGATCGACATGGGACAATCCGTTCAGCGGCAAGGCCGCGGGCAAGGAGGTGCGGGCGGGCGGATACCGTCGCCTAGAGCGAGCCCATCACGTCCTGGCGGAAGCCATAGACCTCGCGGTCCCCGGCGAGCGCCACCAGCTTCACCTCGCGGCTCTGGCCCGGCTCGAAGCGCACCGCGGTGCCGGAAGGAATGGCGAGGCGCATGCCGCGCGCCCGCGCGCGGTCGAAGGCCAGCGCCGGGTTGGTCTCGAAGAAATGGTAATGGCTGCCGACCTGGATCGGCCGGTCGCCGGTGTTGGCGACGACGAGGTCGATGATCTCGCGCCCGACCAGCAGCTCGATCTCACCTTCCTCGATGAGCAACTCGCCCGGCGCCCCAGGGCCGCTGTGCCACGGGATCGGCTCGTGCACGGTGACGAGCTTGGTGCCGTCCGGAAAGGTCGCCTCGACCTGGATGTCGTAGATCATCTCGGCGACGCCCGGCATCACCTGATCGCGGGTCAGCACCTGCGCGCCGAGCGTCATCAGCTCGGCCACGCTCTTGCCGTCGCGCGCGCCCTCGATCACCACATCGGTGATCAGCGCGATCGCCTCGGGATGGTTGAGCTTCACGCCACGCTCCAGGCGGCGGCGCGCCACCATCGCGGACATGGCGACGAGCAGCTTGTCCTTCTCGCGCGGGCTCAGGTTCATCGGGCGGTCTCCGGATCGAATAAGGCGAGTGTTACCTGCATCAGGAATGCCAGATACGCGGAATGTCGGCGACGCCCAGCGCGGCGAGGACACGGCGGATCGCGGCCTCCAGCGGCGCGCCGTCCCGGGCCAGCAGCCGAACCGACAGCATGCCGTCCCAGGCGCTGGCGCCGGCCTCGAGATTGGCGGGCAGCGTATCGGGCGGATCTTCGGGCGAGCCATCGCGCAGGCCGAGCGCGGCGCGCACCTCCTGCAGCCGGCCTTCCGCATCGGGCGCGACCAGCAGCAGCGTCGCAAAGGCCGCCCAGCCGCCGGCCGTGGCGCGGCGATCGAGCAGGCGCGCGATGTCGCCCTCCAGCTGCAACCCGTCGGCATAGACGAGCCTGCCGTTGCGGCGGATGCGCCAGCGGTCATGCAGCAGGCCCTGGCGGAAGCGCTCGCCGCGCGCGGTGCGCCCGAGGATCACCGGCTCCACCAGCAGCAGCCGCGCGTCGGCCGCGATCTCGGCCGCGATGGAGCGCTCCACCCGCGCGCCGTCAAACACGATGGTCGACTGCGGCATCCAGTCGATCCGCGCGCCCGCTCCGGCCGAAAGGTCCACCGCGATGCGCGAAAGCGCGCCGTCGGAACGGTAGATCTTCTCCGCCGCCTGGGTGGTGACGACGAGTTGGGCAGCGTCTGCCGCGCGGATGATCGTCTGCGAGACATCGCCCCCGGCCAGTCCGCCGCCAGTATTGATCAGCACCGCCTCCAGCGCATGGGCGCGGCGGCCGGAGAGCGGAAAGCGCACCCGGGCGAAGCCCGATTCCTCGACCCGCCCTCGCTGCGTGCGCCCGTCCCGCGCGTGCGCCTCCACGACAAGCCGCCCCTGCCCGCGCCGCTCGATCGGGATCGAGGCGGCAACGGGTTCAAACGGCAATTCGGTTGCGAACATCGGGATCCTCAAGGGCGGCGCCATCGCCCGACATCACCACGGCGCCGCGCTCCATGACGATGAAATGGTCCGCGAGTTCTTTGGCGAAGTCGAAATACTGCTCGACCAGCACGATGGCGATGTCACCCTTCGAGCGTAGGTAGCGGATGGCGTTGCCGATATCCTTGATGATGGAGGGCTGGATGCCCTCGGTTGGCTCGTCCAGCACCAGAACCTTGGGCCGCATGGTCAGCGCGCGGCCGATGGCCAGCTGCTGCTGCTGCCCGCCCGAGAGGTCGCCGCCGCGCCGGCGCATCATGCTGTCCAGCACCGGGAACAGCGAGAACACGTCATCGGGGATGAAACGATCCGCCCGCTTCAGCGGCGCGAAGCCGGTCTGAAGGTTTTCCGCCACGGTGAGCAGGGGGAAGATCTCGCGCCCCTGCGGCACGAAGGCGATGCCGCGCCGCGCCCGCTCGGAGGGCGCCATGGTGGTGATGTCCTCGCCGTTGAAGCGGATCGATCCCTTCGCCACCGGCGCCTGCCCGACGATGGCGCGCATCAGGCTCGTCTTGCCCACCCCGTTGCGCCCGAGCACGCAGGTCACCTTGCCCGGCTCCGCCTTGAGCGACACCCCGCGCAGGGCCTGCGCCGCGCCGTAGAACAGATTGACGTCCTGAACCTCGAGCATGCCTTCAGCGTCCCAGATAGACTTCGATGACGCGCTCATTGGCGCTGACCTGATCGAGCGTGCCTTCGGCCAGCACCGAGCCCTCGTGCAGGCACATGACCCGTACGCCGAGGTCGCGCACGAAAGTCATGTCGTGCTCCACGACAACCACCGAATGGCCGTTGGCGTTGATCGCGCGCAGCAATTCGGCGGTCTGCGCGGTTTCCGCGTCGGTCATGCCCGCCACCGGCTCGTCGACCAGAAGCAGGCGCGGGTCCTGCGCCAGCAGCATGCCGATTTCCAGCCACTGCTTCTGGCCGTGCGAGAGCGCCCCGCCGAGGCGGCCGCGATGCTCGGTGAGCTTGATGGTCTCGAAGATCTCGTCGATGCGCTCGCGCGCGGCGGCGGTCTCGCGGCGGAAGATGTTGGGCAGCGCGCGCCGCTGGCCCTTGAGCGCGAGGCGCAGATTGTCGAGCACCGTGTGGCTTTCGAACACGGTCGGCTTCTGGAACTTGCGGCCGATGCCCAGCGTGGCGATCTGCGTCTCGTCGAGCTTGGTGAGGTCGGTGGTGCCGCCGTCGAAGAAGACGTCGCCCTTGTCGGGCCGCGTCTTGCCGGTGATGACGTCCATCATCGTGGTCTTGCCGGCGCCGTTGGGGCCGATGATGGCGCGCATCTCGCCGGGATCGATGGTGAAGGACAGCGCGTTCAGCGCGCGGAAGCCGTCGAAGGTGACGGTCACGCCGTCGAGGTACAGAAGCGCCTCGGTCAGCGTCTTCTTCGCGGCGCCCTCTCCGGCCGCGACGGGCGGATCCAGCGTATCGGTTGCGGTCATCGCGTGCTCCTCACTCGGCCGGCTTCGGTTCGGGCAGCGGCTCGCCCAAAGCGTCGGGCGAAGGACGCCGCTTCTCGCGCCAGTCGTAGAAGGTGCCGACAATGCCCTTGGGCAGGAACAGCGTGACGGCGACGAACAACCCGCCGAGCATGAACAGCCAGTACGGGGCGAGGAAGCCAGAGGTGAAATAGGTCTTGGCGTAGTTCACCAGCACCGCGCCGAGCGCCGCGCCCACCAGCGTGCCGCGCCCGCCGACCGCCACCCACACGATGATCTCGATCGAATTGGCCGGCGAGAATTCTGACGGGTTGATGATGCCGACCTGCGGCACGTAGAGCGCGCCGGCAATGCCCGCCAGCATGGCCGAGACCACGAAGGCGACCAGCTTGTAGTTTTCCGCGCGATAGCCGGTAAAGCGCACCCGCGTCTCGGCATCGCGGATGGCGATCAGCACCTTGCCGAAATGCGAGCGCACGAGGAAACGGCAGAGCACATAGCCGAGCCCCAGCGCCAGCGCCGACAGGAAGAACAGTACCGCCCGCGTGCCATCCGACTGGATGTTGAAACCGAGAATGTCCTTGAAGTCGGTCAGCCCGTTATTGCCGCCGAACCCCATGTCGTTGCGGAAGAAGGCGAGCAGCAGGGCGAAGGTCATCGCCTGGGTGATGATCGACAGATAGACGCCGGTGACGCGCGAGCGGAAGGCGAACCAGCCGAACACCAGGGCGAGCAGGCCCGGCGCCAGCAGCACCATCACCAGGGCGAAGGGGAACAGATCGAAGCCGTACCAGAACCAGGGCAGTTCCTTCCAGTTGAGGAACACCATGAAATCGGGCAGCATGGGGTCGCCATA
This sequence comes from Ancylobacter tetraedralis, assembly GCF_014195655.1. Classification (GTDB taxonomy): domain Bacteria; phylum Pseudomonadota; class Alphaproteobacteria; order Rhizobiales; family Xanthobacteraceae; genus Ancylobacter; species Ancylobacter tetraedralis. The sequence goes on along the minus strand of NZ_JACICD010000003.1, from coordinate 165,700 downwards.
GACGCCGCGCGTGCCGATCTGGCGCATCAGGTACATGCCCATCGCGTAGCCGCCGAGCGCGAAGAACGCGCCCTGGCCGAGCGAGAGAATGCCGACATAGCCCCAGATGAGATCCACCGAGAGCGCGAGCAGCGCGTAGGTGAGATATTTGCCGAGCAGCGAGACGACATAGGTCGGCACGTGCACCGCGGCGTCGGGCGAGGTGGCCAGGTTGAGCAGCGGCACCAGCACGGCGACCGCGGCGAGCACGCCGAGGAAGACGAGGCCATTGGTGGGGATGAGGGTCGGCGGACGGGTATCGGACGGGCTCATGCTTCGATCGACCTCCCCTTGAGGGCGAAGAGGCCACGCGGGCGCTTCTGGATGAAGAGGATGACGATGACGAGCAGCGCGATCTTGCCGAGCACCGCGCCGGCATAGGGCTCCAACAGCTTGTTGGCGATGCCGAGCGACATCGCCCCGACCAGCGTGCCCCACAGATTGCCCACCCCGCCGAACACCACGACGAGGAAGCTGTCGATGATGTAGCTCTGGCCGAGATTTGGCGAGACATTGTCGATCTGGCTGAGCGCCACGCCAGCGATGCCGGCAATGCCGGAGCCGAGGCCGAAAGTCATGGCGTCCACCCAATTGGTGCGGATGCCCATGGAGGCGGCCATGCGGCGGTTCTGCGTCACGGCCCGCATTTCAAGGCCGATGCGGGTCATGCGCAGCGTCGCCAGCAGGGCGACGAAGACGAGGATGGCGAAAACGATGATCCACAGCCGGCCGGAGGTGATGGCCAGCTGGCCGATGTCGAAGGAGCCGGACATCCAGCTCGGTGCGCCGACCTCGCGGTTGGTGGGGCCGAAGATGGTGCGGATCGCCTGCTGCAGGATCAGCGAGATACCCCAGGTGGCGAGCAGGGTCTCCAGCGCGCGGCCATACAGGAACCGGATGACCGTGCGCTCGATGATGACGCCGATCAGCCCGGTGAACAGGAAGGCGAGCGGGATGGCGATGATCAGCGACCAGTCGAACAGGCCGGGATTATAGGTGCGGATCGCGTCCTGCACGACGAAAGTGGTGTAGGCGCCGAGCATCACCATCTCGCCATGCGCCATGTTGATGACGCCCATCACGCCGAAGGTGATGGCGAGGCCGATGGCGGCGAGCAGCAGCACGGAGCCGAGCGAGAGCCCGTACCACACGTTCTGCGCCATGCTCCACATGGCGAGGCTGCGCTCGATGCCGGCAATGGCGTCGGCCGCCGCCTGCTTCACCGCCGGCGAGGAATCGGCCGGCACGCCTTGCAGGATCGCCAGCGCGTCCTGATTGCCCTCGGCGCCTACCAGGCCGATGGCGGCGATGCGCTCGGCATCCGAGACGCCGGGCTGGCCCATGACAATGGACGCGCGCGCCAGCGTCAGCGCGGTCTTCACCTTCGGATCGGCTTCCTTGGAAAGCGCAAGATCGAGCGCCGGCAGCGCCGCCGTGTCGCGCGAACGGGCCACCGCCGTGGCCGCCTCCAGCCGCTTGGCGGGATCGGGACTGACGAGAGAGAGCGTGCCATTGGCGGCCTCGATGGCGCGGCGCACGCGGTTATTGACCCGGACCGGCTTCACCGCCGGCGGATCGGCCACCGGCTGGAGCGTCAGAGGATCGACGAGGCCGGTCTCCGTGCGCAGAAACACCTGGCGCGGCGCGGCCGAAAAGACGAGCTTGCCGTCGGCCAGCGCCGCCACGATGCCGGCCGCGGCCGGGCTGCCGCTCAGGGCCAGTGCGCCGAGGGCGGCCTCGGTGTCGGCATAATTGTCGGTCGCCAGTTGGGCGAGCGGGGCGCTGATGTCCTGCGCCAGCGCAGGCTGGGAAAAGAGCGCGCCACACAGCCCATACAGGGCGAGCAACAGCGCACAGGACAGGCGGCGAAGTCGAGCGCTGGAAATCATCATCATCCGTCAAGCTGCGATGCGGACGACCGGAGCCTCGTTCCGGCGGCGAAGCGGAAGGCGGAAGACCGCCTTCCCTCGTAGCGGGCCACGACACGGCGCGGTGGCTGATGAGAACCGGCCGCCATGAGCGCCGGTCCCCATCGTTTCAGGATCGGGCGATCAGTTGCCCGCGCCGCCGCACTTGCCGGTCTTGACGTTGAAGTTGCCGCAGTTCAGCGGCGAGCGCCAATCGGAGATCAGGTCCTTGGAGCCTTCGAGGTGGGGCGACCACTCTTCGGCGACGATCAGGCCCGGGGTCTGCTCGACGATGTCGAACTGGCCGTCATCCTTGATCTCGCCGATCAGCACCGGCTTGGTGATGTGGTGGTTCGGCATCATGGCCGAGAAGCCGCCCGACAGGTTCGGCACCGCGACGCCGATCAGCGCCGGGATGACCTTGTCCGGCTCGGTGGTGCCGGCCTTCTCGACCGCCTTGACCCACATGTTGAAGCCGATGACGGTGGCTTCCATCGGGTCGTTGGTCACGCGCTTCGGGTTCTTGGTATAGGCCTGCCACTTCGCGATGAAGTCCTTGTTGGCGGGCGTATCGACCGACTGGAAGTAATTCCACGCGGCGAGATGGCCGACCAGCGGCTTGGTGTCAATGCCGGCGAGTTCTTCCTCGCCCACGGAGAAGGCCACGACCGGAATGTCGGTCGCCTTGATGCCCTGGTTGCCGAGTTCCTTGTAGAAGGGAACGTTGGCATCGCCGTTGATGGTCGAGACGACGGCGGTCTTCTTGCCGGCCGAACCGAACTTCTTGATGTCGGCGACGATGGTCTGCCAGTCGGAATGACCGAACGGCGTATAGTTGATCATGATGTCCTCGGCGGGAACGCCCTTGGACTTCAGGTAGGCTTCGAGAATCTTGTTGGTGGTGCGCGGGTAGACATAGTCGGTGCCCGCGAGCACCCAGCGCTTCACGCCCTCATTCTCCATGAGGTAGTCGACCGCCGGGATCGCCTGCTGGTTCGGGGCGGCGCCGGTGTAGAACACGTTGCGCTCGCTCTCCTCGCCCTCGTACTGGACGGGATAGAACAGGATGCTGTTGAGCTCCTTGAACACCGGCAGAACCGACTTGCGCGAGACCGAGGTCCAGCAGCCGAACACCACGGCGACCTTGTCCTTGGCGATCAGCTCGCGCGCCTTTTCGGCGAAGAGCGGCCAGTTGGACGCCGGGTCGACGACGACGGCTTCAAGCTTCTTGCCGAGCACGCCACCCTTGGCGTTCTGCTCCTGCACCATGAACAGCACGGTGTCCTTCAGCGTCGTCTCGCTGATCGCCATCGTGCCCGAGAGCGAATGAAGCACGCCGACCTTGATCGTTTCCTGCGCGTGGGCCGGCACGGTGAGGCCGGCCAGCGCGAGGGCTGTCGCGCCGACCGCAGCGCGACCGGCCGCACGCCGCGCCTGGGTGAACAGGTTGAGCATATTTCTTCCCTTCTGGAGTTCGCACGCAGGACCCCCGTCCGCGTGCCGGGGGTTAGTTAGCAATGCGCGTGCCAGAAGCCGGCGACGGGGTCGGTTGCCGATCGGCAACAAAAGTTTCGAATTCCGAATCAATCAATCGCTCAAATCGTGAGCGACCTGTCGCCAAACTAGGCAAATTCGCCCCTACGAAAGCCGTATCTGCATACAGGGCGCGGCAGGCGCTAGACGAATGCCGTCCGGCTGACCGCCTCCAGCCGCTCCACCGCGCGATCGAGCGTGGAATCCGCCTTGGCGAAGCAGAAGCGGATCACCGTGTCGATCGCCTCTTCCGCATAGAAGGCCGAGACCGGAATGGCGGCGACGCCGAAGCGCTCCACCAGCGTGCGGCAGAAGGCTTCGTCGCGCAGCGCGGCGTCGAGCGGGGCGAGATCGACATTTAGGAAATAGGTGCCGGCCGAGGGCAGCACATTGAATCCGATCGAACTCAGCCCCGCCGCCAGCCGGTCGCGCGAGCGCTGCAGGCCGGCGCGGGTGGATAGAAACCAGTCGCGCTCCTTGGCCAGCCCATAGGCCACCGCGTGCTGCAACGCCGGCGGCGTGGTGAAGGTGAGGAACTGGTGCGCCTTGGAAAGCACGCGCATGAGCGCGGGAGCGGCGCAGACGAAGCCGACCTTCCACCCTGTCATGCCGAAGATCTTGCCGGCCGAGCCGATCTTCACCGCGCGCTCGCGCATCCCGGGCAGCGCCAGCACGCTGAGATGCTCGCGCCCGTCGAAGATCACGTGCTCCCACACCTCGTCGCTCACCAGCACGGCATCCGAGCGGGTGCAGAAGCGCGCCAGCCGCTCCAGTTCCTCGTGGTCGAACACCCGCCCGGTGGGGTTGTGCGGGTTGTTGAACAGCACCAGCCGGGTGCGCGGCGAGAAGGCCTGCGCCAGCGCTTCCTCGGTCAGGCGCCAGTGCGGGGGAACGAGGCGCACCAGCTTCGGCACGCCGCCGGCGCGCCGCACCAGCGGCAGATAGGCGTCGTAAAGCGGCTGGAACAGCACCACCTCGTCGCCCGGCTCGATCAGCGAGAACAGCGCGCCGGCAATCGCCTCGGTGGCGCCGGAGGTGATCATCACCTCGGCCTCGGGATCGAGATCGAGCCCCTGCCAGTCCCGGTAATGGGCAGCGACCGCGCGGCGCAGTTCCGGCACGCCCATCATCGGCGGGTACTGGTTCCACCCGTTCAGAACCGCCTCGGCCGCCTTCTGGCGCACGTCCAGCGGGCCGGGATCATCGGGAAAGCCCTGGCCGAGATTCACCGCGTCATGCGCGCGGGCCAATGCCGACATGGTCTCGAACACGGTGGTGGGCAGGGACGCGAACAGGGAGTTCATTTCACGATCTCGGCGCGGATAAAAAGATATCGAACGGCATGGGCTCGTCCTTATCCTCCCCGCCACCGCAAAAGAAAAGAGCGCGCGCTATCCGCCCGTTGCCCGCGCCGACCTACATCAGAACCAGCGTCGCGTGGTTATCGAAGCGCATCGGCTGCTGACGCCGGGCGATGACGCCGACGCCCTCGTCATCCACCCCGATCAGCGCCACTTCGCCCAGACCGCTGGTCGCGAGGAACTGCCCCGCTGCGCGGGTGGGCGCGAGGCCGCAGCCATCGACCAGGGTGAGCGAGCCGATGAAGCGCCCGTCGCGCCGCCACACCGCCACGCGGTTGCCGCGCGGGCTGGCGGCGGCGACATAGGCGCCGGAGGCATCCACGGCCACCGAGCCGACATAGGTCCTGAGCCCACGCCACTCCTCCTCCGGCGCGTCGAAGGCGCGCAGCCGGCCCTCCTCCACCGCATAGACCAGCGGCCGCGCCACGCCATCGGCCAAGAGGTCCTGCGCGGCGAGGACGGTGAGCCCGTCCGGTGTGCCGGCGAGATGGCGCAGCGACAGCGAGGCGAGATCCTCCTCCAATGCGATCACCGCGCGGGTCGCACCGCTCAGAGCATCGATGAGGGCGACGCTGGCGCCCGCGACCTCGGCGCCCAGCGCCTCCGGCGTATGCGGCTCGATGCCGCCATTGGCCACGATCAGCGCGTCGCCGACGGGGAGCATGTCATGCGGGCCGATGCCGGCGGAGGCCCATTCGGCCTCGATGGCGAAATCGGCCTCGACGACACGGCGGGTCACGATCCCCTGCCCGCTCGCCCGCTCGATTTCAACGGCAAGAAAGCGCCGGCCGCCCTCGATGAAGCGGCCATGGCCGGAGAAAACCCGCCCCTCGCCCGGCTCGAATTCGGCCAGCACCGTGCCGGCGCGGCGATCGAACAGCACGGCGCTCGTGCCGGGCCGGCGCGCCACCGCCACCGCGGTGCGCCCGTCCGGGCTCGGCTCCACCCAGTGCATGCGTTGCGTGCCGCTGCCCACGGCGGTGGCGGTGCGATCGGGCGCGAGCACGACCGGGGCGAAGCCGCCCGCGACACCGGCGGTGGCCAGCCACTCCGCCTCCAATGCGTGGTCTTGCGCGTGGTCTTGCGCGTGCGCCGCACCGCCGAACAACACGCGCGGGGTGACCGCAAGCCCGCCGAGCCGGCGGAGCAGCGAACGGCGGGAGAGATCGAAAATGCCCATGCCCGCCTCCTCAGTCGCCGTCCAGCGCGTTGAAGCCGAGCGGCACGCCAAGCCCGGCCGCCAGCGCCGTGGCGACGCTGGCCTGCGCCGCCTTGAACGCCGCCGCCGCGGCCTCCAGCTGCTTGCGCCCCTTCGCGCTCGTCGCCGCCGCGCTGATATCGGCCGGCAGCGCGTCCGCGGCGGTGCGCGCCGCGGCCATGGTGCGGGCGAGCACGGCCTGGTCGCCGGTGCCGAGGCCCTTGGCGAGCAGCCCGGCGAGATCGCCGGCGCTGGCGATCTCGGCGACGATGGTTTCCTTCGCGAGGCCGCTGCGGCGTCGGTCGGCCAGCAGGGGCTTGGCCTCCTCCGGGCTCTTGCCCAGCACGATGAGCAGGCGCTGGTCCACCGCGCGCTGATAGGCGCCGGCGAGGTCGGTCACCAGCCGGCTGAGCAGCGAGTCGGGATCGGGGAAATAGACCGGATCGGATTTGCCGGCGACCAGCTGACCGAGCAGGCCGGAACCGCGGTCGCCCCAGCCGGTGCGGATGTCCTGCGCGATCCCGGCGAGATTGTCGGCGATGGCGAGGCCCAGCTGGCAGCGCCGCGCCGCCTCCGGCCCGGCCACCAGCGCCGCCGCCGCGCCCTCGTCATAGAGCACGCGCTCCAGCGCCGGCAGGCCCTGCACCGCCGCGCTGAGACGGAAGAAGCGCTGCGGCTGCAGCCGCTCGTCGGTCGGATCGGCGACGATCTCCGCCACCGAGCGCCCGACCGCGTTGCGCCGCTCCGGGAACAGGTTGAAGCGATCCGCCCGCAGCGACAGCATGACCGGCCCGAAGGTGATGAACTCCACCGAGGTCCAGGCATCGGACACAGCGGCGAAGCGCGCCTTCAGCTCCGCTACCCCCTCCATGGAGGGAGCCTTGCAGAACCCCTCCCACGCCGTGCGCTGGGCGGCCGTGCTGGCGGCGAGCGTGTCGTAGCGCGGCAGCAGCCAATCCGCCACCACGTCGGGCGCCACGATCGCGGCGGCATAGGCGCGGCCGACGAAGATGTTGGAGATCAGCGCAGTTGCCGCCGCAATGGCCGGCACGCCCTGCGCCGCCTGTCCGATCTGGCCTGCCAGCGCAAGCGCCAGCGCGAATGGAGAGCGGTTCATTCCGCAACCTCGCTAGAGGGATGAGACATAGTCGATAAGCGCCCGTTTCGCGCCGGGGTCGAGGGCATCGAAGCGCGCGCGGGCGCCCGCGGCCTCGCCGTCATGCCAGCGCACCGCCTCAGTGACATCGGCGGCGCGGCCATCGTGCAGCAGGCCGCCGCCCTGCGCCAGCGCCTGCGACAGGCCGGCGAGCGGGGCGGTGCGCCATTCGCCAGCCTCCGCGCCGGGCACGCCGCCGCTATCCGCCAGCCCTGCGCCCATGTCGTGCAGTAGCACATCGGTGAACAGCGCCACGCTCCCGCCGTCGCGCGTCGGCAGGGAGGGGCGATGGCAGGCGGCGCAGCCCGTCGCCGCGAACAGCCGCTCCCCGCGCGCATCGCGCGGCGGGTTGGGGGCCTCGACATCGCGCAGATAGGTGACAATGCGGCTTACGATGGCATGGGGAATTTCCGGCGCGCCTTCCGCGTCCTGACCATGCGGCGCGTTGCGGCAGGCCGCCTGTGCCGCCGTGCAATCGCCCCAGGGTTCCAGCCGCAGCGGGGTGGAGAGGCCGAGGTCGAGCGAAAACGCCTCCGAGGTCTGGCTCTCCAGCGTGGCATGGCTCGCCTTCCAGCCGAAGCGGCCGATGGAGGAGCCGCCTTCCGGGTGATCCAGCCGCCGGGCATGGCCGCGCACGCCATCGCGGTCCCGGTCCTGCGGGTCTTCCAGCGCGAGGATGGTGGCATCGTCCACCCGTTCCAGCCCGCCCCGCCCGCGCAGGTCCGGCGCGAGGCGCAGCGAGACATGGGTCGCGGGATCAAGCGGGCCATAACCAGGCTCAACGATGCGCGGCACTCGCCGGCCGGCCTGTTCCACATCCGCCACGAGGACGCCCTCCGCCGGCACGCCGGGCAGCGTCATGGTCTCCAGCCGGTGGCCATAGACCGGATCGCCGCTGCCATCCTCGCGGAACAGCGACAGCACGAGGCCGAGCCCCTCCGGCCGCCCTGTGGCGTCGAGCGCGCTCGACCCGCGCCCCGATCCGGGATGGCAGGCGGCGCAGGAACGTGCATCGAATAGCGGGCCGAGGCCGTCATTGGCGCGGGTGGAACTGGGCGCCGGCACCCAGGGGCGCTTGAACAGCGCCTTGCCGATGGCGGCGTCCAGGCCCGCCTCGTCGGCCCGCACCGGCATCGCGGCAAGGCCGGCCAGCAGCGCCATCGCGAAGGCGGCTGTCCGCAGGACAAGGCGCGGCGCGCACGCGCGAAAGCGGGGCTCTGCCATCACAGGATCCGGAACCAGCCCATCATGCCGGTCTCCATGTGCTCCAGTATGTGGCAGTGAAACACCCAGTCTCCTGGCGCGGCGACAAAGGCGATCTCCACCGCCTCTCCGGGTTGCACCAGCACCGTGTCGGCGAAATGACGCGGCAACCGGCCCTTGCTGGAGCGCAGCACGGCGAAGGCATGGCCGTGCAGGTGGATGGGATGGGGGAAACGCGTCTCGTTCTTGATCTCGATGCGATAGCTGCGGCCTTCCGCCATCGCCACCAGCGGCGGGGGCAGCCCGAGCCGGTCGCCGGCCGCCCAGGACACCTGCCCGATCGACCAGTAGGTCGCCCGGCCGACGCAGAAGCTCGCCACCAGCGCCTTGGCCAGCGGATCATCGGGCGGCAGGCCGAGTTCCTTCACCGCGGCATCGGTCGCCTGCTGCAGGGTGAAGGAGTGAAATTCCGCCGCCTCCACATCCGGCATCGGCAGCTCCGGCGCGGGCAGCGCGAGCGGCGCCTTGCGCGGCTTGCCGGCGCGCCGGCCCTTCGGCGTGATCGTCGCGAAGCTGTACACATCCGCCGCGCGATAATCGCCCAGCGTCACCGGCCCGCCCTTGGCCGGCATGCGCAGATGCAGGTCGATGCGCTGCGCCGGCCCCATGCGCCAGATGCCGTCCGGCAGACTGTCGAGCGCCACGGGGGGCAGCGCGTGGCCATCCACCGCGATGAGCCAGGCCTCGCCCCCTTCCACGCCGATATCCATGATGCGGGTGGAATCGACATTGAGGATGCGCAGCCGCACATCCCCGCCCGCCGGCGCGGTGAGGTCGAGATGCGGCAAACCGTTCACCGTGCGGGTGGCGCCGAAAGTGCCGGCCTTGGAGGCCCCGTCCGGCTCGGTCAGCGGCAGGTAGCCGCCATCCTCGCCAAGCCGCCAGTCCTTGAGGCAGAGCACCTCCTCCGCATCGAAAATGGGGTCGCGCGGGTCCTCGACGATGAGCACGCCGACCAGCCCGCGCCCGGCCTGGCCGGTCTCGTCGCAATGGGGATGGAAGAAGAACGTGCCGGGATCGTCCAGCGGCAGGCGGTGGACGAAGCGCCCGCCCGGCTCCACCAGCGGCTGGGTCAGCGGGGGCACGCCGTCATATTCGTTCGGCATGCGGATGCCGTGAAAATGCAGCGAACTGCCCTCGCTCAGCCCGTTCACATAGGTCGCTTCCAGCCGCGTGCCGCGCGGGTAGCGCAGCTGTCGGAAGGGCTGGCCGTCATAGGCATAGATGCGCGACGCGGGCTTGTCCGCGCCGAGCAATCGCAAATCGGTCTCGCCTGCCGCCAGCGTGAGGCGGGCGGTGGGCTCGAACGCGGCCGGCGCGCGGGCGAAACCGGTGCGCGCCGGGGCGAGCACCGCCCCGACACCCCATGCCGCGCCCGCGGCCAAGAGGGCGCGGCGCGAGAGCCTCACGCCACCGGCCACGATCGACGCCCTATTCCGAAACCTTGGACGGATCGTCCAGGCTGTCCGAACCCTCGACCTTGATCTTCAGCTTCAGGCCGGCGACGACGCCCTCGATGGCGCGGGTCTGGGCGACGAGCGAATCGACGCCCTTCTGCACCAGCGCGTTGCCCTCGGTGTTGCCCTCGCCGATCATCTGGTCATAGGCCTCCTTGCCGCTGTCGGCCTCGTCCTTGATTGCCTTCAGCGCGGCGAGCGCGGCGTCGATCTTGGCATTGGCTTCCTCGGCGGCCTTCGGCGCCTTGGCCGTGGCGAGCGCGTCGACCGAAGGGCCCTCGACCACGCTGCCATCCACGCGGGTATATTTGCCGCGATAGATCGAGGCGATGCCGAGTTCGTCGTAATAATGCGAGTTGTGGGTGTTGTCGGAGAAGCAGTCATGCTCCTCCTCGGGGTCGTGCAGGATGAGACCGAGCTTCATCCGCTCGCCCGCCAGTTCGCCATAGGAGAGCGAGCCGAGGCCGGTGAGGATGGTGCCGAGCGCGGCATTGTCCTTCTGCTTCAGCACGGCCGCCCGCGCCTTGCCCTTGGCGGCCCACGCCTTGGACATTTCTTCGAGATCGGCGACCAGTAGTTCGGTGGCGGCCTTGAGATACGCGGCGCGGCGGTCGCAATGGCCGTTGCTGCAGTTTTTCAGGTCGTAGTCGCTAGCCGGCCGGTTGCCCGCGCCCGGGCCGGTGCCGTTGAGATCCTGCCCCCAGAGCAGGAATTCGATCGCGTGGTAGCCGATGGCGACGTTGGATTCGACGCCGCCCGCCTCCTGCAGGCTGCGCAGCAGCTTGGGCGTGATCTTCGTGGCGTCGATGGTCTTCTTGCCGACGCGGATCTTGGTATTGGCGATCACGTTGGCGGTGTAGAGCGGGTTCTCGTCGGAGGTCTCGCCGTAGCTCTTCTTGTCCACATAGTCGATCAGCCCCTCGTCGAGCGGCCACGCATTCACATTGCCTTCCCACTCATCGACGATCTTGTTGCCGAAGCGAAAGCCCTCGCTCTGCTGGTAGGGTACGCGCGCGGCCTTCCAGGCCACCCGCGCCTTGTCGAGATTGGCCTGGGTCGGCTCGGCGAGGAAGGCCTCGACGGCCTTCTGCAGATCCTTGGCGGTGGCGAGGCTGTCGCCATAGATCGCCTCGGCGATGTTGGCATAGGTGACGACGATGTCGTGCACCTTCGGCGGGGCCGTGTCGGCCCGTGCCGGACCGGCGGCAACAAGGGCTCCCAGCGCAACGGCCGCCAGCAGCGGCGTGGCAAACAACGACCTGGCTCGCATGATATCTCCTCCCAGCGCCTACGCGGCATCCGTGAAAGGGACTTCTACGCCCATGCCTCAAGCAGTCGCAAGTGTTCAGGGCTACATTAGAATGATTTTACGGTAGCGATATCGCGAATTTCGTGAATTTCATTGAAATGATATTCGCGAATACTTTCCCTGCGCGACACATTCATGCCCCAGCGTCAAGCAGCGGCTGCAGGGCCTCGCGCAGTTCCTCGTCGGAGACGGTCGCCAGCGGTCGGTAGAGCTTGGCCGCCTCGGTGCGCCGGCCCGGACGCATCACCAGCACCACCGTCTCGGCGCCGCCGCAAGCGGGGTCGCCGCAGGCGATCTCGGTGATGGAAACCGTGGTTTCCTCGCCCACGCCGAGCAGCGCCCTCGCCTTGTCGGCCAGTTCGCGCGCGGCATCGGGCGCGGCCTCCGTGGCCGCTCCCCGGCGGAAGAACAATCGTGCCATCGCTCACCTCGCGGATCGCCCAGCCGTCCCGCGCCCAAGGAGGTACGCCCGCCGCCGGCACGGCGCAAGCCGCTCTCGAATGGAGGGAAATAGCAAGTATAAAAACGTCACTGTAGTTTGGAACTATAATAATAACGGAAGATAGTCATTGTCCTCGTCGGAGAACGAGCGTATTCAGTCGCCCAACGCCGACGATGAACGCGAAGAACAGATTCCCAGCCATCGCAGTCGCCGGCACACGCTTCGCGAGGCCGACTTCCCGGCAGGTCTCGCGAGACGCGCGGGACGACGGCACGCGCTCCCTCAGCCGTCGTCCCGCGCCATCTCCTCCCCGGTGCTCGCCGACCATGGACCTTGCCAGGCCGCCGGTTCGGGAAGGCCGAGATGAGCGAGCCCGCCGCATGCCGCGGCATGGCCGGTGGCAAAGCAGGCCTGCAGCAGATAGCCTCCCGTCGGGGCTTCCCAATCCAGCATTTCACCGGCGACAAAGGTGTTCGGCGGCACGTCCGGGCCGGCCCGCAGCATCAGCCGCGCATCGAGAGCGCCGCGCATCACGCCGCCGGCGGAGGAAATCGCCCGCTCCAGCGGCGCCATGGCGTTCACCTCCAGCGGCGCCGCCTTGATGAGCGCGGCGAGCGGCGCCGCCTCCACCGGCAGCGGGCCCGCCGCTTCCCGCAGCAGGCCGGCGGCAACCGGGGAGAGACCGGCGGCCTTGCGCAGGCGGTTGGCCGTCGATTCGCCTTTGCGGCTCTTGCCGAGCCGCTCTGCCAGCGCCTCCACCGAGAGATCCGGCCGGAGATCGACCAGCAGGCCCGCCCGCCCCTCCCACTCCACCGCCTCGCGCAGCCTGGCGGACAGCGCATAGACCGCGCCGCCCTCCAGCCCGCCGGGATCGACCATCGCCTCGCCGCGCACCCGCACGCCCTGCACCGTGAGAGCGATGCGCTTGAGCGGCTGCCCGGCGAAGCGGGAACGGAAGCCTTCCGACCATGTGATCCGTGCGCCGCTATTGGCGGGGCGCAGCGGAGCGACGCGGATGCCCTTCGCGGCCAGCATCCCGAACCAGCCGCCATCGCTGCCGAGGCGCGGCCAGCTGGCGCCGCCGAGCGCGAGGAGGGTGATGTCTGGCGAGATCGCGACCTCGCCCTCCAGCGTCTCGAAGCGTAGCGCGCCGCCCTCGCCCCAGCCGAGCCAGCAATGCCGGGCGGCCAGCCGCACGCCGAGCGCATCCAGCCTGCCAAGCCAGGCCCGCAGCAGCGGCGAAGCCTTGAAGCGGGTCGGGAACACCCGTCCGCTGGAGCCGACAAAGGTCGCCTCGCCCAGCCCCTCGGCCCAGTGCCGCAGGCGGCCGGGCGGGAAAGCGTCGATGAGCGGGGCGAGCCATTCGGCGCTGGTGCCGTAGCGGGGCAGGAACCGCTCACGCGGCTCGGAATGGGTGAGGTTGAGGCCGCCGCGCCCGGCGATGAGGAACTTGCGCGCCGGCGAGGCCATGCGCTCGTACACGGTGACGCGACAGCCGGCCTGCGCCAGCGTCTCGGCGGCGATAAGGCCGGCAGGCCCGGCACCGAGGATGGCCGCGTGGGGTTTCTTTGAATCGTGGCGGGGCGTTGCACTCACGGGCCGAGGATCCGATTCAGCATGGCATGACGGTCAGTGCGGATTGGGAAACCGATTCCGCATGAGCGTCCATACCTTTGATGTTCAACGATTTTCCATCCGCGCGACATCGCTGATGCGCAGGTTCACCTGAGTGCGGCCCTGCCAGGAATCGAGGTCCAGCATGCCCGCCACGTGCACCTGCTGGCCGCGCGCCTCCATAAGCGCCCGACCGAGTTCGGTATTGGCGGCGCGGAAGGCGACGGCCGGAAGCACGGTGCCATCGCTGCCACGCAGCCGCACCCGCACCTGATCGGCGCTTCCGGCCTCGGCATAGACGATGCGGTGGGCGGGAAAGGCGAAGACCGGCTGCGGATTTCCGGCACCGAACGGCCCGGCGCGCTCCACCATCTCGACGAGTTCCGGCGTCGCGCCGGCGGCGGAGAGGGCGGCGTCGATCATCGTCTCGTCCACCGCGCGCACCTCCTCCACGGTCTGCGCCAGCACCTCCTCGAGATAGGCGCGCAACTCGCCGAGGCGGTCGCGGGCGATGGTGAGGCCGGCCGCCATGGCGTGGCCACCACCCTTGACCAGCAGCCCGCGATCCACCGCGCCACGCACCGCCTTGCCGACATCGACGCCGGGAATGGAGCGGGCGGAGCCGGAGCCGGTCTCCCCGGTAAAGGCGATGGCGAAGGCCGGCCGGCCGAACTTCTCCTTCAGCCGCGCCGCGACGAGGCCGACCACGCCGGGGTGCCAGCCTTGCCCGGAGGAGAGGATGACCGCCCCCGCCCCGGCGTGGCCGAGGGCGGCTTCCGCCTCGGCCTCCGCCTGCGCGACGATGGCGCGTTCCACCTGCTGGCGCTCGGTGTTCAGCCGGTCCAGCTCGGCGGCGATGCCCCCGGCCTCGATGGCATCGCGCGTGAGCAGCAGGCGCGTGCCGAGCGCGGCATTGCCGATGCGTCCGCCCGCGTTGATGCGTGGGCCCAGCAGGAAGCCCAGATGCCACGCCTTGGGCGGACCGGACAGCCGCGCCGCGTCCATCAGCGCGGTGAGGCCCGGGCGCTGGCGCTGGCGCAGCACGATGAGCCCCTTGGTGACGAAGGCCCGGTTGAGGCCTATGAGCGGCACCACATCCGCCACCGTGCCGAGGGCGACCAGATCCAGCGAGGCCAGCAGATCGGGCTTGGGCCGCGCCTCGTTCCACCAGCCGCGCCGGCCAAGCTCCCGCACCAGCCCCACCGCCACCACGAAGACCAGCCCCACGGCGCACAGGTGCCCGAGGCCGGAGAGATCGTCCACGCGGTTCGGATTCACCAGCGCCGCGACCGCGGGAAGTTCCTCACCGGCCTGGTGATGATCGATGACCAGCACGTCGAGGCCCAGTTCGCGGGCGCGGGCGAAGGGCGCGAAGCTCATCGTGCCGCAATCGACCGTCACCAGCAGCCGGGCGCCCTGTGCCGCCAGCCCCTCGATAGCCGGGATATTGGGGCCGTAGCCTTCGAAGATACGGTCCGGGATATAGAAGGCTGGGTCGAGCCCGCCGGCGCGCAGCACTTCCACCAGCAGCGCGGTCGAGGTCGCGCCATCCACATCATAATCGCCGAACACGGCGACCGGTTCGCCGGACACCACCGCGTCGGCGAGGCGCGCCACCGCGGCACCCATGTCGGTCAGCGTGTCCGGATCGGGCAGCAGGTCGCGCACGGTCGGGTCGAGCCAGCCCGCCACCTCGTCGATGCCGACGCCCCGCGCCGCCAGCACACGCGCGAGGATTTCCGGCACGCCGTGGCGCTGGACGATGGCGAGCGTGGTCTGCGCGCCGCGTAGATCGAGGCGCTCGCGCCAGAAACGGCCGGTGGCCGAGTTCGTGACGCCGAGAAAGGCGCGTGGCGGCGGCGCGGCTTTGGGAAGAGTGAGGCTCATGATTCGCAGGATAAGCCCGAAGCGCGGGCCCGCGTCGAGTGACAGGTGCGGCAACCGCCCGGCAACATGAGGGATCGCGGTGCATGACGCCGGGCGGAGGCCGGGGCGGAGGCCGGGGCGGACGGACCGACGGAGGACAAGCGGTCATCCCGGGGATGACAAGACGTCACCCCAGGGATGACAAGCCGTCACCCCGGGGATGACGAAACGTCATCCCGGCGTCACCATTCCGTAGCGTGAGCGACACGTGGGACGGTCAGGAAGGCGGCTTCGGCACCGCCCCTTTTCCGAACGGAGAACCGCCATGGTCCGCCCCCGCATCCGTCATTGCCTGCTCGCGAGCGCCGCGCTCGCGCTCATCGGCCTCGCCGGCACCAGCGCCGGCGTTCGCGCCGACCAGGCCTATCCCGCCACGCTCGCTGGCCATGCCGTGTTGCCGGCCGCCAGCTTCATCCAGCTGCCGGCGGATGCGCCGGAGGATCTCAAGCTGTCCGGCAAGTTCACCACGGGCACGCGGGTCGAGGCGGCCGGCACGGTGGAAGGCAAGTCCGCCGGCCGCCCGACGGGCATCTCAGTTCCCTTCAAGGGCCAGCCGCTGCAGGGCCATTCGGGCATCAAGGTGATGCCGGACGGCACGTTCTGGATTCTCACCGATAACGGCTTCGGCTCCAAGGCCAACAGCCCCGATTCCGCGCTCTACCTCAACCGCTACCGGATCGACTGGCAGACGGGTGGCTTCGAGCGCGTCGAGACCATCTTCCTCACCGATCCCGACAAGAAGGTGCCGTTCCGTATCGTCCATGAGGGCACGCGCGAGCGCTACCTCACGGGCGCCGATTTCGACCTCGAAAGTTTCCAGATCATCGGCGACGATTTGTGGATCGGCGAGGAGTTCGGGCCCTTCCTCATCAAGGCCGACATGAAGGGCACGGTGAAGCAGGTGTTCGACACGCTCGCCGGCCAGACGCCGGTGCGCTCGCCGGACAATTATCTCGTCGCCTCGGCTGGGGCGCCCAACCAGACCGCCGAGTTCAACGCCCGCCGCTCCAAGGGCTTCGAGGGCATGGCCGCCTCCAAGGACGGCAAGTTCCTCTATCCCCTGCTCGAAGGCCCGCTGTGGGACGGCGCGAAGAAGGATTGGCAGAAGACCGCCGACGGGCGCGAATATCTGCAGATCCTCGAATTCGACGTCGCCGCCCAGAAGTGGACCGGCCGTGCCTGGCAGTATGTGCTGGAGCAGAACGGCAACGCCATCGGCGACTTCAACATGATCGACGGCACCACCGGCCTGATCATCGAGCGCGACAATGGCGAAGGCACGCCCGACAAGGCCTGCGCGGCCGGCACCAAGGGGCCGGACTGCTTCCACGATCTCGCGAAGTTCAAGCGCGTCTACAAGATCGAACTCACCGACGCCACTGTCGGTCAGCCGGTACGCAAGATCGGCCATATCGACCTGATGAAGATCGCCGACCCGGACAAGAAGGCGCGCAAGCCGCTCAATGACGGCGTGCTGACCTTCCCCTTCTTCACCATCGAGAATGTCGACGTAGTCGATGCCAGCCATATCGTGGTGGGCAACGACAACAACCTGCCCTTCTCCTCCTCGCGCGACCCGGCCAAGGCCGATGACAACGAGCTCATCCTGCTCGAGGTCGGAGACTTCCTGAAGGCCAAGTAAAGGGCCCGCCGAACGGCCAATCGGGCTGACGAGCGAATGCGGCCGGGGAGGCGATGCCCCGGCCGCTTCCGTCTCAGGCGGTATCGGGCAGGCTCACGGCCGGTTTGCGCAGGATGAGCGCGACGCCGGCAACCATGACCAGCGTGCCGGCAATCTTCGCCGGCGAAGGATCGTCGCCGATGAGCACGATGCCGAACAGCACGGTGAGCGGCGGATTCAGCATCGAATAGGGAACCACCGCGCTCACCGAATGACGCCGCAACAGCCAGTACCAGCCGCCATAGGCCAGGATCGAGGACCCGATCGCGCTGTAGAACACCGACACCCAGCCATTCCACCCGGCCGTGGCCACCATGCCCCAGCGCTCGCCCTCCAACAGCCACGAGGCCAGAAGCAGCTGCGGCACGGAGAACAGCGACGACCAGCCCATCATCGCCATCGGCGAAATGCCCGGCACCTGCTTGACGACGAGATTGGTGATGGCCCAGCCGGTCGCGCTCATCACCAGCAGCGCGAGCCCGATCGGCGGCGGCATGGTTGGCCCCATCGCCAGCAGGGCGATGCCCGCCACCGATATGACGAGGCCGAGCATTCTCACCGCTCCCAGCGGTTCTCGCAGCCACAGGCAGGCCAGCAGCGTGGCGATGGGCGCGCCGATCTGGATGATGACGGAACTGGTGCCCGCCTCCGCATGTTCCAGCGCGGCGAACAACATGCCGAAATGGATCGAGCCAAAGGTGACGGATACCAGCATCACTCCGGGAAGCTGGCGCCAGGTGATGCGCGTGAAGGGCACCACCAGCAGCGAGACGACCATGAAGCGGAGTGCCGTCGTCAGCACGGGTGGGATTTCCGCGACACCGAGCTTGATCGCAATCATGTTGAGCGCCCACACGCACACGATGGCGACGGCGAGCAGCTGGTCCCGGAAAGGCATTATGCACCACGAAGGACGAGAGGCAGCGGTGCGGCCCGTGGCGGAACGCACGTCACGGACGAGTCGAGCCGTCCCGCCCGAGACAGCCGGACATACCCCCTCGTCGCGGACGCGCAAAGGCCGCCCAGCCGATGCCTGCCTTGCGCGCCAAACATGGCAGGCACGCGCAAAGCGCGGCTCTGCCACCCCCGCGGCCGAGGGCTCATCCGGGGCATTCCGCGGTCGATGCACGCACCAGCTGGTTGATTCGACGCGGTTTTCGCGCGCGAACCGGATTCCCCTTCACCGCGAAACCCACTAGATTGCGGCGCCCCTCCGTGAAAATGGAGAGGCCCGCCAATGTCTTGCCTGCGTCCCGGCTCCCCAGGCCGCCGGCGCCTGTTTTCTCCCCGTTCCCGCGCGCCGCGCCGTCGTCGTGGGGAACACCTACGGTGCTTGCCATGCTCGACCTCTCCCTGCTCGGCCGCCTCGAGTTCCGCCATGCCGCGCCGACCAGGCCGCCGCTGCCGCCCGGCCGGCACGATCTCGGCCTGTTCGCCGAGCGCGACTATGTGCTGATCGTGCCGGAGGGAATCGACCCGGCGCATCCCACGCCCTTGATGGTGCTGTTTCACGGCGGCGGCGGCAGTGCGGAGAAGATCCTGCCGATCCTGCACCGGCACGCGCTTGAGCGCGGCTTCCTGCTGCTGGTGCCGCAATCGCTGTTTCCCACCTGGGACATCGTGATCGCCGGCAACGGGCCCGATCGCGAGCGGCTCGACATCGGCCTGCGCGAGGTGGCCTCACGCTTCGCGCTGGACCCGGCGCATGTGGCCTTTGCCGGCCATTCCGACGGCGGCAGCTACTCGCTCTCGACCGGGCTGAGCAACGGGCAGATCGTCACGCATATCCTGGCCTTCTCGGCCGGCTTCATGACCGTGCTGGCGCAGGAGGGAGCCCCCAAGGTGTTCATCGCCCATGGCCAGGCCGACACGCAGACGCCGATCGACAGCGCCGGGCGCGCCCATGCCGCCAAGCTGCGGGGGGCGGGTTATGAGCTGACCTATGTCGAGCATCCCGGCCCGCATGCCTCGCAGCCAGCCATGGTGCAACTTGGCGTCGACCATTTCCTCAAGGACCTGCGGCAGGCCTGAGAGAGCGCCGCTTGAGACGAAAAAGGCCGGCACGAGGCCGGCCTTTCAGCTTTGTCCAGCGGCAGGGGCGCCTCAGGCGACCTTCTTGACCGACTTGGCGATCTCGGCGACTTCCGCCTCATACTTAGCGACCAGCACGGCGAAGTCGGCCGGGCCGGCTTTGAGCGCGCCCTTCACGTCCGACGCCCAGGTGGTGTTGCGCAGGGTGAAGGTGGTGGTGGCCGAGGAGCCGTACTTGTTCGAGAACGCCACGCTCAGCTTGAACGGGATCGGCTCGGAAGCGAGGTAGCTGGTTGTCGCGTGCTCCGTCACGAAGGCCGCATAGGTCTCGGCGACCTCCTGATACTTCTCGGCCGCGATGAGCGCATCGATCTGGGCCAGCAGGGGCGGAAGGAGCGAATGAGGAGCGGGCATGGGTCGTTCCCTTTGCAATTGGCGTTGCATTCTTGCGGAATGCCTGTCGGCGATGTCCTTGGTATACAGCACACCGACGCGGTTCCAAAGAGCCTCGTGGCCAAAACCACGGCTCACCCTCCCCGCCTCCCCATCGCCGGCACGTTCCGGGCGTTCAGAGATGGGCCTGACTGGCGGCGAAGGTGAAGGCCCCCCACCTACCACGAGATCACCGGATCAGCACTTGGATACCACACCCCTATATCGAAGGCGCCGGCCTCATCCCGGACGGCAAGGCGGATGACCCCGATGCAGGGCGCTTGCGAGGCGGTGCTTGCGAGGCGGCGCTTGCGCCGGGCGGAGCCAGCATCAGCAGCGCGAGGATGGCGACAAGGGAGAGCCGAGCCCACAGGGAGGGCCGCGTCCGCGAGGTTGCCACCCGCGCGTGGCTCATCTCCGGCGCTATGGAAACCCGCCGACGGCGGTTTCGCGCAAGGAAAGGGGCACCGTGGTGCCCCTTTCGATCCGCAAAGACTGCCGCAAGCTGGCAGAGGCAAGCTCCCTCAGACAAGTGCATGGAGGGAGCCGCAGCCAAGGGCGGCCTGGACAGGCGGAAGGGCCCGTCCTCCGCAATCAGCCGAGATGGAACTTGGAGAGATCGCGATGCTCGGCCTCGATCCAGCGCACCGTGCCGGAGGCCGACCGCATGACGACAGTGTGCGTGGTCACCACGTCCTTGCGGTACTTCACGCCCTTGAGCAGGTTGCCGGTGGTCACGCCGGTCGCCGCGATCAGGCAGTCGCCCCGCACCATGTCCGTGATGGTGTAGATCTTCTTCGGGTCGGTGACGCCCATCAGCTTGGCACGCTCGCGCTTCTCCTCGCTATCGAGAATAAGCCGGGTGTACATCTCGCCACCGATGCAGCGCAGCGCCGCCGCGGCGAGCACGCCCTCGGGGGCGCCGCCCGTGCCCATATAGATGTCGATGCCGGTCTCATCGGGATCGGTGGTGTGGATCACCCCGGCCACGTCGCCATCGGTGATCAGCTGCACCGCCGCGCCGGTCTTGCGCACCGCCTCGATGATCGCCGCATGGCGCGGACGATCGAGGATGAGCGCGGTGATCTCGGAAGGCTTCACGCCCTTGGCCTTGGCCAGCGAATGGATGTTGTCGGCCGGGGAGCCGTCAATATCGATCGTGCCCTTCGGGTAGCCCGGGCCGATGGCGATCTTGTCCATGTAGACGTCGGGCGCGTAGAGCAGCGTGCCGCCCTCGGCCATGGCCATCACGGCGATGGAGCCCGGCATGTTCTTGGCGCACAGCGTGGTGCCTTCCAGCGGGTCGACGGCGATATCGACCGCCGGGCCCTTGCCGGTGCCGACTTCCTCGCCGATGAACAGCATCGGCGCCTCGTCGCGCTCGCCTTCGCCGATGACGATCCGGCCCGCGATCGGCAGGCGGTTCAGTTCGCGGCGCATCGCGTCCACGGCGGCCTTGTCGGCCGCCTTCTCGTCGCCGCGCCCGCGCAGGCTGGCGGAGGCCACCGCCGCGCGCTCGGTCACGCGCACCAGTTCCAGCGTCAGGATGCGCTCGAGCGCCTGGCCTGCCTTGACCGTAATCTCTTCCGCCATCGTCCCAGCCCCTCTCAGTCCTTCTCGATCCGAATCACCTGCGGCGGCGATGCGATCACGCCGTCGATCTCGATGGCGGCAATGGCGCGGCGGACCGCGTCCTCGGTTGTGGCGTAGGTGACCAGCACCACCGGTGCCGGAGCCTCCGCGCTTTCCGCCCGCTCGCCGCCATGCGGACGGCCGCGTCGATGCTGCATGATGGACTCGAGCGAGATGTTCTGCTCCGCCATATGCCGCGCGATGGCCGCCGCCGTTCCCGGCCGGTCGACCGCCGCGAGGCGGATATAATACCCACCTTCGTGGCGCTGGATTGCCGCCTTGCCGGCGGCACGCAGGTCACGCGCCTTCCAGCCGAACGGCGTGCCCGATTTTCCGGCCGCGATGTCGCAGATGTCGCCCACCACGGCGGAAGCGGTGGCATCGCCGCCGGCGCCGGGGCCGACCAGCGTCAGAGCCACCGCGTCGCCATCGATCGCCACCGCATTGGTAACGCCCGAAACCTGCGCGATCGGCCAGTGCTTGGGCACCATGGTGGGATGAACGCGCAGTTCCACCGCCGCGCCCGCCCGCGCGGCCACGCCGAGCAGCTTGATGCGGTAGCCGAGTTCGTCCGCCGCTTCGAGATCGGCCAGCGTGATCGAGCGGATGCCCTCGACATGGATGGCATCCGGATCCGGTTGCACGCCGAAGGCGAGCGCGGCGAGCAGCGAGAGCTTGTGCGCGGTGTCGAAGCCGTCGACGTCGAAGGTCGGGTCCGCCTCGGCGTAACCCAGAAGCTGCGCCTGTTCGAGGCAGGCGTCGAAGGACAGCCCCTCCTCGTGCATCCGCGTCAGGATGTAATTGCAGGTGCCGTTGAGAATGCCCGAAACGCGGGCGATCTCGTTGCCCAGCAGGGCCTCGCGAAGCGCCTTGATGACCGGGATGCCGCCAGCGACCGCGGCCTCGAAATAGATGTTGCAGCCGTTCGCCTCGGCGCCGCTGGCCAGCGACACGCCATGATGGGCGAGCAGCGCCTTGTTGGCGGTGATCACCTCGTGGCCGCTGGCGATGGCCGCCTCGACCGCGTCACGGGCGATGCCGTCATGACCGCCGATCAGTTCCACGAACACATCGATGTCGGGATCACGGGCGAGTTCGACCGCATCCTCGAACCAGCGCACACCCGACAGATCGCAATCGCGGTTGCGGGTGCGATCACGGGCGCTCACGGCCACGACCTCGACCGGGCGGCCGACCCGCAAGGCGATCTCATCCTTGCGGCGGGCCAGCATACGCACCACTCCGGCCCCGACCGTACCGAGGCCGGCGATGCCAATTTTCAGCGGCGGCGCCATATCTTGTCCGAACTCAACAAAAGACCTGGAAAGCGACGCCGCCCGGAGACATCCAGGCGTCAGCGCGCCGCGGCGAGAGGGACGACGTTGTGCAATGTTTCGGCGCCCGTTTCAAGGAAGCGCCGGACATTCCGTCCCGCCTGCCGGATGCGCTGCTCGTTCTCCACAAGCGCGATACGCACATACTCGTCGCCATGCTCGCCGAAGCCGACGCCCGGCGCCACCGCGACATCGGCCTTCTCGATCAGCAGCTTGGCGAATTCCACGCTGCCCATATGGCGGAATTTTTCCGGGATCGGCACCCAGGCGAACATCGACGCGGTCGGCACGGGAATCTCCCAGCCGGCTTTGGCGAAGCTGTCCACCAGCACGTCGCGGCGCTTCTTGTAGACCGACCGCATCTCGGCGATGCAGTCCTGCGGCCCGTTGAGCGCCGCCGCCGCCGCCACCTGGATCGGCGTGTAGGCGCCATAGTCGAGATAGGACTTCACACGCGCAAGCGCCGCGATCAGCCGCTCGTTGCCCACCGCGAATCCCATGCGCCAGCCGGCCATGGAGAAGGTCTTGGACATGGAGGTGAACTCCACCGTCACATCCATCGCGCCGGGCACCTGCAGCACCGAGGGCGGCGGGTTGTCGTCGAAATACACCTCGGAATAGGCAAGGTCGGACAGGATGATGAGGTCGTGCTTCTTCGCGAAGGCGACGACGTCGCGATAAAAGTCGAGGTCGGCGACCTGCGCCGTCGGGTTGGACGGATAACAGAGCACCAGCGCGAGTGGCGAGGGAATGGAATGAACCACCGCCCGCTCCAGCGCGTGGAAGAATTCCGGACCCGGCTCGCACGGCACCGAGCGGATGGCCGCGCCCGCCATGAGGAACCCGAAGGCGTGGATCGGGTAGGACGGGTTCGGCACCAGGATCACGTCGCCGGGCGCGGTGATGGCCTGCGCCATGTTGGCGAAGCCCTCCTTGGAGCCGAGCGTCGCCACGACCTGCGTATCGGGATTGAGCGACACGCCGAAGCGGCGCGCGTAATAGGCGGCCTGCGCGCGGCGCAGTCCCGGAATGCCCTTGGAGGCCGAGTAACGATCGGTATGGGGCTTGCCGATGGTGTCCTTGAGCTTTTCGACCACGTGCGCGGGGGCATCGAGGTCCGGATTGCCCATGCCGAGATCCACGATGTCGCTGCCGCCATTGCGGGCGGCGGCCTTCACACGGTTGACCTGCTCGAACACGTAGGGTGGCAGCCGGCGGATACGGTGGAAGTCGGTCATCGGTCTCAAGCTCCATACCGTCCCGATTCAACCAAGGACGGCGTAACTGCGCTTCATAACATTGTTCACGCCCACGCACAGCGTGGGATGCCCGCCAAACCGGCGGAGGCGTGAGGATCCGGCGGGCAGCGGCCCACCGGCTACTGCCCGGCCTGCCCTTCCGGATCGGTGGCCTGCTTCAGCTGCTGCTCGCGCTTCTTCGCGGTGTTTTCAAGGTCCGTCTGCATCTTGGCGGTCTGCTCGGGCGTCATGACCGGACGGTCGCCAATCTGCTTGGGCGCGCCATAATGCAGGAAATCCGGCCCCTTGGGGGCGAAGGGCGACGTGCTCTTCGCGCCCTGGGCCGGCGGCGCGGCGGCGCCGGGGGCTGTCGAGGGTGGCGTTTCTGGCCAGCCGGGCGGCGCGCAGCCGGCCAGCGCGAGGCCCAGCGCCACGGCGGCGAGCAGCGGAGCCGCCGGCGCCCGCGTCATTTCCTGGTCAGCTTTCACCCACAGCTTCAGCAAGACGTTCCTCCGGCCTCATACGCACTCGCTACCGTCGTGCGGCGCGTCTATGATCACTCACCTATGAACGCACGTACCCGCGGGGACAAGCGGTGAGTAAACGACCCACGACCCGGAAACCGGCCGCCACCGCCACGACCGAACCGATTCAGCAGGTCGCGGCTCCTGTCGTCTCCCCGGCACGGGCGAGAACCCCCAGGGCGTCGGCGAATTCTGTTCCACCGGCGGCAGCCCCCGCCGCACCACCGGTTGCGAGCGAATCGCCACCGGCCGCTCAGGCCCGGGAGAGCCGCGCCCGCGCGGCCACCAAGCCAGCGCAGGTAGCTGTGCGGAAGGAAACAGCCGCCGACCCGGCGCCGCAAGCCTCCGCGCCGCGCAACGGCGGCAAACCGCCGCGTTCGCGCTTGTCGCCCGCCAAGGCCCAGGCGAAGGTTCAAGCGAAGGCGCCCGCCGTCGTCGCGCAACATTCGCCGGAGCCCGCCATCACGGCAGCGCCCATCGCGGAGGCGGCCACGGTCGGTCGGTCTCGGCGAAAGGCCGCGTCACCGAACGCCGCGTTGAAATCCTCCGCGACACCGTCCACCACCGGCAAAGACGCTGCGGCAAAGTCCCGCAGCGTCAGATCGCAGGCCAAGGACGCCGGGAATGCCCGCGCCACCGCAGCCGCGCCGGCCACCGGACGCGCGACCCGACAGGCCAAAGCCGCGCCGCCGGCCGTCATCGCCACCCCCGCGCCGGCAAAGCCGGAGCCAGTCAAGGCTGCAACGCGCAAGACCGCCGCGAAAAACCCCGCGCAAGGCACGGGCGCTGCGGGCCAGCCGCGTTACGCGTTGCGCCCCTCGCAGCGTCGGGCCGAGGCCTCCCGGACACAGGAAAGGGAGCAGGCCAGGGCCGCGACGGTGCCGCCCACCGAGCCCAAGCCCACATCCGCCTCCTCCTCCCCCGCGTCCCGAAGCGCGCCGGAGGCGGCGAGCCCGCCGCCGGCCGGCCCGATCGACCTGCCCACCTTCGCCGGTAATCTCGCCCGACTGGTCGAGGAGAGCGGCAAGGCGATGGCGGCCTATATGCGCCCGCGCGAGGAAGGGCTGGTGCAGGATGACGTCGCCGAGGACATCGCGGACGTGATGAAGACCATCGGCAATGTCGCGGAATACTGGCTCGCCGACCCCCAGCGCACGCTGGACGCGCAGTCGCGGCTGATCGGCGGCTATCTCGAATTGTGGTCGTCCACGCTGAAGCGCCTGAGCGGGCAGGAAACCAAGCCGGTGGCAGCCCCGCCCCCGCGCGATGGCCGGTTCATGGACCCGGAATGGAACAACAACCCGTTCTTCGACGCGCTCAAGCAGACCTATCTGCTCACGTCCAACTGGGCGGAGAACATGGTCGAGGAAGCCGAGATCGACGCCCACACCAAGCACAAGGCGGAGTTCTATGTCCGCCAGATCGCCAGCGCGGTGTCGCCCTCCAATTTCGTGCTGACCAATCCCGAGCTGCTGCGCACCACGCTCGCCTCCAATGGCGAAAACCTGGTGCGTGGCATGAAGATGCTCGCCGAGGATATCGAGGCGGGCGGCGGCGACCTGAAGATCCGCCAGACCGATTCCTCGAAATTCCAGGTCGGCGAGAACCTCGCGACCACGCCGGGCAAGGTGATCTTCGAAAACGAGCTGATGCAGCTCATTCAGTACGCGCCGCAGACCGAAGACGTGCTGGCGCTGCCGCTGGTGATCATCCCGCCCTGGATCAACAAGTTCTACGTGCTGGACCTCACGGCGGAGAAATCCTTCGTGCGCTGGGCGGTGGAGCACGGCATCACGGTCTTCATGGTGTCCTGGGTCAATCCCGGGCCGGAACTCGCCGGCAAGGGATTCGAGGACTACATGCGCGACGGCGTGCTGAAAGCCTTCGAGGTCGCCAAGAAGGCCGCGCATGTGGAGCATTTCCACGCGCTGGGCTATTGCGTGGGCGGCACCATGCTGGCCATCACGCTGGCCTGGCTGGCGGCGGGGCGCAAGGATGTCGGCGTGCGCACGGTCAGCTTCCTCACCACGCAGGTCGACTTCGCCCAGGCCGGCGACCTCAAGGTGTTCATCGACGAGGAGCAGATCGCCAATCTCGAGCGCAAGATGCTGGAGACCGGCGTGATGGAAGGCCGCAAGATGGCCAACGCCTTCAACATGTTGCGCGCCAACGACCTGATCTGGCCCTATGTCGTCAACAACTACCTCAAGGGGCAGGCGCCCTTCCCGTTCGATATCCTGTACTGGAACTCGGATTCGACCCGGCTGCCGGCGGCCAATCACTCATTTTACCTGCGCAACTGCTATCTCGACAACAAGCTGGCGCAGGGAAAGCTGCTGCTCGCCGGCCTGCCGCTGAACCTGAGGGCGATCGACCTGCCGATGTACAGCGTGGCAACGCGCGAGGATCACATCGCCCCGGCCACCTCGGTGTTCAACGGGCTGCAGCTGTTCGGGGCGCGCGCGCGCTTCGTTCTGGCCGGCTCCGGCCACATTGCCGGCGTCATCAACCCGCCGGCACGCGGCAAATACCAGTACTGGACCGGCGGCCCACCCGAGGGGACGCTGGAAGGCTGGATCGACACGGCGGAGCAGCACCCCGGCTCCTGGTGGCCGGACTGGCTGCAATGGCTGGAGCAGCAGGATACGCACCGCCTGCCGGCCCGCGAGCCGGGCGGCGGCGTGTTCTCGCCGATCGAGGATGCCCCCGGCCGCTATGTGAAGGTCAAGTCGTGAGCCGCGCACATCGCGGAGCCGTGATGGTGGCCGCGCTCGCTTTCGCGTCGCTCGGCCCTCTCGCCATGCGGCCTGCGGATGCCGCGAGCTTCGACTGCGCGCGGGCATCGGCGCCGGACGAGCGGGCGGTATGCGCCGATCCCGCTCTTTCGGCGATGGACAGCGAGATGGGCGGTTTGTGGTTTGCCTATAGCCGTTTGCCCATGCTGATGGGCGGCAATGGCGCGCGCCATGAGGCCGCTCGCGATTTTCTCGCCGCGCGCGGCCGGTGCGGTGCCGATGCCGGATGCCTGACAGGCCTCTATCAGGCACGCATCGCGGCGCTGAAGCAGCAGATCGTGGCCTTCATCGCCGGGATGCCGCCGCCGTGAAAGCGGGCCGGCCGGTCAGCTCAGGAAGCCGACCTCGCCGGTCTTGAGATCATAGACACCGCCCGCCAGACGCGCCTTGCCCGCCCGCACGGCGTCCGAGATGAGCACGCTGGCCTGCCCGACATGGTCGAGCACCAGTTCCACGTTCTCGCGCACCGCGTTGGCGACGAGGTCGCCCGTCGTGCCCTGCGCCCGCAGAACCGCGGGCAGGATGGGTTCGACCATCGTGCTGATCGAGCCGGGAAACCGCGCCTTTTCCGTCACCATGCTGACGGCCGCGGCAACCGCGCCGCACTCGCTATGCCCCAGCACGAGCACCAACGGCGCACCGAGCACGACGACACCGTATTCGATGGAGCCGAGCGCCGTATCGTCCACGGTGTTGCCGGCGACGCGGATGACGAAGAGTTCGCCGAGCCGGGCGTCGAAGAGATGCTCGGGAGGCGTGCGTGAATCCGAACACGCGACGACGACGGCGAAGGGGGCCTGGCCCGAGGCGAGCCGGGCGATCGCCTCGGGGCCGCCCACCGGCACGCAGGCGCCGCCCTTGACGAAGGCGGCATTGCCCGCCTTCAGGCGATCGAGCGCCTGGGTCGCGGTCAGCGTGGTCTTTTCGGCATAGGTCGCCGCGAAGGCGCCACTGCCGCCCGCCAGCGTGGCGCCCACGCCCGCGGCGGCGGCCGCGCAGCCGCATGCAGCCGCGTGAAGGAGATTACGACGAGACAAGAGGCCGGACATCGCCATGAGAGTGCTCCCCCGCCTGATCGAAGCGATCAGCGAAGAACCATCCGTCACACTCCTCTCCGATGCAACGCGTCGAGAGGTATTCAGAAACTCTCGACGGTAATATAACCGGGGGCCCTACGGGAACAGCGCGATCTGCTCCAGCCCCGTCGCCTCGGGGAAGCCGAGCACGAGGTTCATGTTCTGCACCGCCTGGCCGGAGGCGCCCTTCACCAGATTGTCCGTGGTCGCGATGACGATGACGCGGTCGGGCGCGCGGTCCTTGATCACGCCGATAAAGGCCATGTTGGAGCCCTTCACGAAGCGCGAATGCGGCACCTGGCCGAGCGGCAGCACATGCACGAAGGTCTCGCCGCGATAGAAATCCGCCAGCACGCGGTGCACGCCTTCGGCCCCCACGCCCGCGCCGGTCTTGAGATAGATGGTGTTGTAGATACCCCGGCTCATGGGAATGAGATGCGGCGTGAAGCTCGGCACGATGGTGCGTCCCGCCGCCTTGGAGAACTCCTGGTCAAGCTCGGCCATATGGCGGTGGCCGCCGACGCCGTAGGCGTTCATGCCGTCCGCCACCTCGGTGAACAGCAGCGATTCCTTGGCGGAACGGCCGGCGCCGGTGACGCCGCTCTTGGCGTCGATCACGATATGGTCGGGCTCGATGGCGCCCGCCTCGATCAGCGGCACCACCGGCAGGATCGCCGTCGTGGTGTAGCAGCCGGGATTGGCGACGAGCCGCGCCTTCCGGATATCGTCGCGATACAGCTCGGCGAGGCCGTAGACCGCTTCCTGCTGCAGTTCCAGCGCCTGATGCGGATGGCCGTACCACTGCTCGTAGGCGCCGGCATCGGTGAGGCGGAAATCGGCGGAGAGGTCGACGATCTTGATGTGAGGCGCGGTTTCGAACACGCGCTTGATCACCTGCTGGGTGGTGCCGTGCGGCAGCGCGCAGAAGGCGAGATCGACCCCCGACCAGTCAACCTCGTCGATGGTGATCAGGGTCGGCAGGCTCAGCGGGGCGAATTGCGGGAACACCTCGGCCATGGTCTGGCCGGCCTTGCGGTCGGCGGTGAGCGCGACGATCTCGACGCGCGGATGACGGACCAGCAGTCGCACCAGCTCAGCGCCGGTGTAGCCCGAGGCTCCGAGGATGGCGATCCGTGCCTTGCTGTCCGTCATGGTGGCGATCCCTTGTCGCTGCCCGCGCGGCGCCGGGCAGGCACCGCGTGTGTGGAGCCCGCGCATTACACCGGATGCATGTCGGGTGAAAGACGCGATGCACGCCGGACACGCATGGCCGATAAGCGAGTGGCGAAGGGAACCGGCCACGATTGCCAAGACTTGGTTGCCCAGGATGAGCGTCGAACGCCTCGCTCATCCCCAAGGCCAGGCCGAGCGCGCGCCTCGCTTCCCCCTCCCGCCGGGAACCCCCTTCCATGATGCATCCGCTTCACGCCTTTTCCCTGGGCATGCGCCTCGCGCGCCTGGGGCTCGATTCGCAGATCGTCATCGCCGAACGCCTGAGCCTGATGTCGCGCGGCGATGTGGGCGCCGGCGCCGAGGCGGTGCGCATGGTCAGCGAGAAAATGCTGGCAGCCGGTGAGGTGCAGGCCCGGCTCGCGCAGGCAGCGGCCTCCGGGCGGCTGGAACAGGTGGGCCCGGAGATCATCGCCATGTATGGCCGCAAGGTCGGCGCCAACCGCCGCCGCCTGGCGCGCAAGCGGCCGACATAGCGGGGGGCTGCGTTCACGCCCTGTTCCTGCTACAGGTGATGGTCGAAGACCGTGTCCGGTCGAATCGCCCCATCGCCAGCCGAAGGCCGCAACGCTCGATGTCGAACGCCGACGACCTGTTTGCCTCCACGCCTCCTCAGCCGCGCCCGGCCGCCAAGGCGCCGAGCGCGGCGCCTGTTGCCACGCGCGGCGCGCCGGCCAACGGGACGCACGCCAATGGAACGCCGGGCGAGAGCGGCTACACCGCCGCCGATATCGAGGTGCTGGAGGGGCTGGAGCCGGTGCGGCGCCGGCCCGGCATGTATATTGGCGGCACCGACGAGAAGGCGCTGCACCATCTGTTCGCCGAGGTCATCGACAATTCGATGGACGAGGCGGTGGCGGGGCACGCCAGCTTCATCGAGGTGGAACTGACAGCGGATGGCTGCCTGATCGTGACCGATAACGGGCGCGGCATCCCGATCGAGAATCACCCGAAATATCCCGGCAAGTCGGCGCTGGAGGTCATTCTCACGACGCTGCACGCCGGCGGCAAGTTCGACAGCAAGGTCTACGAGACCTCCGGCGGCCTGCATGGCGTCGGCGTTTCCGTGGTCAACGCGCTGTCGGACATGCTGGAGGTCGAGGTGGCGCGCGGGCAGGTGCTCTACCGGCAGACCTATTCGCGCGGCGTGCCGCAGGGGCCCATCGTCGAGGTGGGCCGGGTGCAGAACCGGCGCGGCACGCGCGTGCGCTTCCATCCCGATGCGCAGATCTTCGGCGAGAGCGCGCGTTTCAAGCCGGCCCGCGTCTTCAAGATGGCGCGTTCCAAGGCCTATCTGTTCGGCGGCGTCGAAATCCGCTGGACCTGCGATCCCGCGCTGGTCGCCGGCACCGAGATCCCGGAAAAGGCGGTGTTCCGCTTCCCCGGCGGCCTCAAGGACTATCTCGCCGCCGATATCGAAGGCCACGCGCTGGTCCATACGGACATATTTGCTGGCAAGACATCGCGTCCCGGCGGCCATGGCTCCGCCGAATGGGCGGTGGCGTGGCTGGGCGACGCGGACGGCTCCATCTCCTCCTATTGCAACACCATCCCCACCGCGGAGGGCGGCACGCACGAGGCCGGCCTGCGCGCGGTGCTGCTGAAGGGCCTGCGCGACCATGCCGAGCGGATCGGCAATGCCAAGCGCGCCTCCATCATCACCAGCGACGACGTCATGTCGGGCTGCGCCGCCATGCTGTCGGTCTTCGTGCGCGAGCCGGAATTCCAGGGCCAGACCAAGGAGAAGCTCGCCACGGCGGAAGCCACGCGCATTGTCGAGGGCGCGCTGCGCGACCCGTTCGACCACTGGCTGACCGGCAACCCGACCCAGGCGAGCCGGCTGCTCGACTGGGTGATCGAGCGCGCGGACGAGCGCCTGCGCCGCCGTCAGGAAAAGGAAATCTCCCGCAAGAGCGCGGTGCGCAAGCTGCGCCTCCCGGGCAAGCTGGCCGACTGCTCCAACAATTCCGCCGCCGGCTCGGAACTGTTCATCGTCGAGGGCGATTCGGCCGGCGGCTCGGCCAAGCAGGCGCGCGAGCGCCAGACCCAGGCCGTGCTGCCGCTGCGTGGCAAGATCCTCAACGTCGCCAATGCCGGGCGCGACAAGCTCGCGCAGAACCAGCAGCTCGCCGACCTGATCCAGGCGCTGGGCGTCGGCACCGGTGCGCAATATCGCGACGAGGACCTGCGCTATGAGCGCGTGATCATCATGACGGATGCCGATGTCGACGGCGCGCATATCGCTTCGCTGCTCGTCACTTTCTTCTTCCGGCAGATGCCCAAGCTGATCGAGAAAGGCCATCTCTTCCTCGCCGTTCCCCCGCTCTACCGCATCAGCCAGGGCGCCAAGACGCTCTATGCGCGCGACGAGGCGCATCGCGACCAGCTGCTGAAGAAGGAGTTCACCGGCCGCGGCAAGGTGGATATCGGCCGCTTCAAGGGCCTCGGCGAAATGATGCCGGCGCAGCTGAAGGAAACCACGATGAGCCCGAAGTCGCGCATGCTGCTGCGCGTCACCATCGCGGAAGCCGAGAGCGCCGCCACCGCCGATGTGGTGGAGCGGCTGATGGGCAACAAGCCCGAAAGCCGCTTCGCCTTCATCTCCGAACGCGCCGCCTTCGCCAATGAGGAACTGCTGGATATCTGAGCAGGCTGCCTTCGCCACCGAGGAACCGCCGTATAGCCGAGCGGACCGCGAGACCGTGAGCCCGACGGGTCCCTCTCCCCGTCGCGGAGAGCGGCGGGGTGAGGGTCTTCGACGCTCCGCCGAGGCGACGACCCTCACCGACCCGCTTCGCGGGCCACCTTTCCCCATCGTGGCGAGGGAAAGTGTTGGCGCTGAACGGCACGCCCGATCCCGTCTCCGGCGGGGCCGGCCGAGAATGACGCTCCCCCCTCCCCGTCGCCGCCCCGCGCATCCGGCGAAGCAGCACGGGACACCGCCACATACCCCCTCCCCGCCGCCGCCCGGCCCGGCTAGGCTGGGCCGACTTCCGAACAAGCGTGAGGCACGAATGTCCGATCAGGAAAAGCTCGAGAAGCTCCGGGCGAAATATGGCGCCATCGCCGGCGGGGTGATCTTCGACCCCACTTTCAAGCGCGTGGCCGAACTGCAGTTCAAGGGGGGCGACCGGCGCGTGTGGCCGTGGGCCAATGCCGCCACGCTGCTCGACGCGCCCTATCGCCCCGACGTGCAGGACCTCGCCGATTTCGGTGGCCTCGACGTCGCCTTGATCGGCGTACCGATGGATCTGGGCGTGACCAACCGCGCCGGCGCCCGGCTCGGGCCGCGTGCGGTGCGCGCCATCGAGCGCGTCGGGCCCTATGAGCATGTGCTCGGCATGGTGCCCGCCGCCGATGCCAAGGTGGCCGATATCGGCGACGTGCCCTTCACCAGCCGCTTCAGCCTCGACACCTGCCATGCCGATATCGAAGCCTTCTACAAGAAGGTGGTGGCGGCCGGCGTCGTTCCGCTCTCGGTGGGCGGCGACCATTCGATCACCGGCTCCATCCTCAAGGCGGTCGGCGAGACGCGTCCGGTCGGCATGCTGCACATCGACGCCCATTGCGACACGAGCGGCGTCTATGAAGGCTCGAAGTTCCATCACGGCGGACCGTTCCGCAAGGCGGTACTGGATGGCACGCTCGACCCCGGCCGCGTGATCCAGATCGGCATTCGCGGCGGCGCCGAGTTCCTGTGGGAGTTCTCCTATGAGAGCGGCATGACGGTGATCCACGCCGAGGAGGTCACCGGCATGGGCGTGCCCGCCATCATCGAGAAGGCGAAGGCGATTCTCGGCACCGGCCCGGTCTATGTCTCGTTCGATGTCGACAGCCTCGATCCCGCCTTCGCGCCCGGTACCGGCACGCCGGAAATCGGCGGCCTCACCTCCCGCGAGGTGCTGGAGATCCTGCGCGGCCTCAACGGGCTCGACGTGATCGGCGGCGATGTCGTCGAGGTCGCCCCGCAATATGACCCGACCTCCAACACGGCGCAGGCGGCGGCGCAGGTGCTGTTCGAGATCTTCTGCATGGCGGTCACCTCGCTCAAGGCACGGCGCGGCGGCTGATGCGGATCGCGTTGCTGCAGACGGCGGGCGATCCCGAGAATCGCCCCGCCGCCAATCTCGACCGGCTCGACGCCGCCGCCGCCCGCGCCGCGGCAGCCGGTGCTCGCTTGCTGGTGGCCCCGGAAATGTTTCTGTCCGGCTACAATATCGGCCGCGAGGCGGCGCTGGCCGCCGCCGAACCCAGCGACGGGCCGAGCGCCCGCCGCGCCGCGGACATCGCGCGCCATCACGGGATCGCCCTCGCCTATGGCTACCCCGAGATCGGCGAGGGCGGGGTCATCTACAATTCCGCCCTGCTGCTCGACCGGGACGGCAGGACCCTGCTGAACTTCCGCAAGACGCATCTGTTCGGCGATATCGACCGGGCGATGTTCGCCCCCGGCGAGGGCACCGCCGAATTGGCGGAGATCGACGGGCTCAAGATCGGCCTGCTGATCTGCTACGACGTGGAATTCCCCGAAGTGGTCCGCGCGCTGGCTCTGGGCGGTGCCGACCTCGTCCTCGTGCCAACCGCCAACATGAAGCCCTATGACGCCGTCTCGCTCTTCGTCGTGCCGGCGCGCTCCTTCGAGAACGAGCTGTTCGTCGCCTATGCCAATCGCTGCGGTCGCGAGGGCGAGCTGGACTATATGGGCCTGTCCTGCGTCGGCGACCCCCAGGGGGGCAATCTGGTGCTGGCCGGCGATGGCGAGGAACTGGTTCTCGCCGATCTCGACCCCGAGCGGCTGAAGACGGCGCGGGCTCTCAGCACCCATCTGCCCGACCGGCGGCCGGACGTGTATCGGCGGCTGATACCGGGCGGCTGACGCTAGAGCGCATAACAAGCAATTGATCGACAAAGAAAAACGCGCCCGGAGGAGGCTCCCGGCGCGTTTGGTCTTTTCGGCAGATGACGCTCAGTGCGCTGGCGACTGGCGACCGGTGATCGTCGCCGTGCCGCTCTGCGCCTCGACCGCCGAACGGGCGATGAAGCGCGAACGCAGAGGCTTCAGCACGAACAGGGCCAGGAAGGCGGCGCTGGCGTTCAGGCCCACCGCGATGGCGAACACCGCATACCAGCCATAGGCCGCCGCGACGATGCTGGCGATCGGCACCAGCAGCGCCGCGGTACCCTTGGCGGTGTAGAGCATGCCGGCATTGGTGGCGGCGAACTTCGACCCGAACGTATCGCCCGCGGTGGCGGGGAACAGCGAGTAGATTTCGCCGAACACACCGAAGAAGCAGGCCGTGGCGACGACGAACACGACCGGGTTGGAGCCGTGATAGACGAGCAAGAGCAGCATCACCGCCGCCGTGCCGAAGGCGATGAACATGGTGTTCTCGCGGCCGATACGGTCGGAGACATAACCGAAGATCGGGCGGCCGAAGCCGTCGAAGATGCGGTCCAGCGAAATGGCGAGGGTGAGTGCCACGGCCTGCAGGCCCAGAATGTTCACCGGCACGTTGGCCACGCCGAGATCATGGGCGATCGGGCCGATCTGCGCCGCTGCCATCAGGCCGCCCGAGGCGACCATGACGAACATCGCGTAGAGCAGCCAGAACACCGGCTTGCTGAGCGTCTGCGAGGGCTGGTAGTCGACCTTGCTCTGCGGCAGGCTCAGCGCCTTTTTCGGGGCGGCGATCTTGAACTTGGGCGGATAGAGGAACTGCGCGGCAACCAGCACGATGACGCCCTGGCCGATGCCGAACCACAGGAACGCCGACTGGTAGCCCGAGGTGGCGATCATGTTGGCGATCGGCACGACGGTGAGCGCCGCGCCCGCACCGAAGCCCGCCGCCGTGGCGCCCGCCGCGAGGCCGCGCCGATAGGGGAACCACTTCAGCGCGTTACCCACGCAGGTGCCGTAGACCGAACCGGCGCCAATGCCACCCAGCACCGCGCCGGCATAGAGCATGGTCAGCGAGGAGGCGTAGGAATTCACCACCCAGGCCAGCGCGATCATGACCGCGCCGAAGGACAGCACGATCCGCGGGCCGTAGCGATCAACGAACCACGCCTCGATCGGCACCAGCCATGTCTCGGTGAGAACGAAGATGGTGAAGGCGGTCTGGATCGCCGCGCGGCCCCAGCCATGCGCCTGGTCGATGGGATCGACGAAGAGGGTCCATCCGTACTGAAGATTGGCAATCATTGCCATGCAGACAATGCCGCATGCCAGCTGGAACCAG
This sequence comes from Ancylobacter tetraedralis, assembly GCF_014195655.1. Taxonomy (GTDB): domain Bacteria; phylum Pseudomonadota; class Alphaproteobacteria; order Rhizobiales; family Xanthobacteraceae; genus Ancylobacter; species Ancylobacter tetraedralis. The sequence goes on along the minus strand of NZ_JACICD010000003.1, from coordinate 130,283 downwards.
GGTTCCCAGGCGCGCGTCGACGTCTGCGGTGTCGCAGTGCTCGCTTCCATTGAAATTTCCTCGACCTGTTGCACAACCGCACGGCTCTTCACGGCCGTTTCGGACTTCGATGCCATGCACCTATCTCTGCGAAGAGCGACGCCAACTCCGAGACCGGACAGGAAACGTGCCGGCCTTCGCGATCGATCTTTCGCCTTGCTCAACATCAGTAACTGACGTTCGGTAAGGCCAACATTTCACGAAAGCTACGTCATCAATCCGCAATCGATAGATATCACCTCTCGATCAAGATTCAATATCTAATATACCAATGTATATCCCCTAGAGGAATGACTCTTACCATTTCATATTCCAATTAATATCCGGCGGCATATACAAGACGTATTGAATATTATTGTTTTCCATTCGCACGAATGACGTTGCTGTCGATAGGGTATTTTTGATTTTCGAGCGATGAATTACGCAACGTATGACACCCTAATGACACTGAGACGCACCCAGCTTCCCCAGCGTGTGTCACCCCGGACATTGCTCCCGGCCATGTGACGTCTGTCGGACTCTGCGGCATCCTTCCGGTCGCGAGCCGGATTGGCGGCGGATGATGAGGCGCGCGGCCATCGCGGCGGTGCCCGGCCGGTCACAAGAACGGGAAGGCCCGCGACTCGCATCGCCGGTTGACGCGCGGCAGCGTCGGCCGGGCCGGCCTCCCCGGAGCCGGCGAGCAAAGGCGAGCCTGGCCAAAGACAAATCCCGATCACGCCACTACGAAAGTATGAGACAGCCCGGCTGCGCCGGAACGGATCCTGCTCTAAAAGGGCCGCTCGAGACATATTCGGTCGTCGGGCCGGCCGCGGCCGCCCGATCGCCATCGGAGCAGCCAATCGATGTCGTCCAGTCTTGCCGCGCCCGCCGGCGCCGCCATTGCCAATCCGCGCTCGCGCGTCATCCTCGCCAGCCTGATCGGCACTACCATCGAATTCTATGATTTCTACGTCTATGCCACGGCAGCGGTGCTGGTATTCCCGCATCTGTTCTTCCCCTCCGGCAACGACACGACGGCCCTGCTCGCCTCCTTCGCGGTGTTCGGCGCCGCCATGGTGGCGCGGCCGCTCGGCGCCATCTTCTTCGGCCATCTGGGCGACCGGCGCGGGCGGAAGGTCACGCTGGTCGGCGCGCTGCTCACCATGGGCATCGCCACCTTCCTCATCGGCGCGTTGCCGACCTATGAGCAGGTGGGCTGGCTGGCGCCGGCACTGCTGGTGATCCTGCGCCTCGCCCAGGGCTTCGCGCTCGGCGGGGAATGGAGCGGAGCGGCGCTGGTCGCCACCGAGAACGCCCCCGCTGGCAAGCGCGCGCTGTTCGGCACCTTTCCCCAGCTCGGCGCGCCGCTCGGCTTCATCCTGGCCAACGGGCTGTTCCTCCTCATCGCCGCGGGCCTGCCCTCCAGCGATCCCTCGCGCCCCTCGGACGCCTTCCTGCAATGGGGCTGGCGCATCCCCTTCCTGTTCTCCGTCGTCATGGTGGTGGTCGGCCTGTGGGTGCGGCTGAACCTGGTGGAGAGCGAGGCGTTCAAGAAGACGGTGAAGGCCGGCAAGGTGCACAGCGTGCCGCTGTTTTCGGTATTCCGCACCCATACGCGTCAGCTGGTACTCGGCACCTTCTATATGCTGGCGACCTATGTGCTGTTCTACCTGATGACGACCTTCTCGCTCAGCTATGGCCGCGCGGCCGCCACGGCGAAGCTGCCCGGCCTTGGCTACGACTACACGACCTTCGTGCTGATGATGATCTTCGGCGTGGTGTTTTTCGGCATCTTCACCATGCTCTCCGGCCCGTGGGCGGACCGCTGGGGCCGTCGTCGCACGCTGATCTGCGTGACCAGCGCCATCATCGTCTTCGGCCTCGCCTGGGTGCCGATCCTCGCCTCCGGCCCGGTCGGCGTCATGGCATGGCTCATCGTCGGCTTCAGCCTGATGGGCATGACCTTCGGCCCGATGGGCGCGCTGCTGCCGGAACTGTTCCCCGCCAGCGTGCGCTACACCGGCTCGGGCATTTCCTACAACGTGTCCTCGATCCTCGGCGCGGCGGTCGCCCCGTTCATCGCCGTGGCGCTATGGGCCTGGGGCGGGGGCAGTCCGTTCTGGGTTGGCGTCTATCTCTCCGCCATGGCGGTGCTGACGCTCATCGCGCTGCTGCTCGGCACCGAGACGCGCGACGTCGACATGGAGGCGTGACGCCGTAGACGTGAAGCCTGAAGCGGCCCGGTCGGGCAGAACCCGGCCGGGGTGAGTCGGTCATCCGCCCGCGCCGGCGACAAGCTGCGGGTGGATCCGAGCGCGGAGGGAGCGCCCACATGCCCGATGCGGCGGCCCGTCCGGTGGGCGCCGCGGAGCCCCGCCATTTCGACGGAGCGAGAAAACGGGCCGGCAGCGGACCCGTGAGGGCAGCGCCGGCCCGGCCTGGCCGCGTCCGGGCAGGGATCGGTCCAGACGGGCGCAGATAAACAGAACTTGATCCGGATATCGAGTTTCTTCATATTGTCTAATGTTTCCGAATGTAACCAACGGTATCCTGACGGGCTTTCAGGCTATATTCCGCTCCGAAGCGCCCATCTACTTTGGCTTAACAAGCTGCGCGCATGGAGCGGGAAGCCCCATCCGGCCGCAAGCAGGCCCCGCCGGGCCGCTCGCGCAGAGCGGGCCGGCACAGCCGCCTATCGGTAAAAAAGTGCGGAACGCTCTTGAGCCACCCGCAAAGCTTGTCCATTGTCCCCGCCGCTGGGGGGCAAAATGGAACTAATTCGCTACCATATGTCGCTGATCCTGATTCAGCTGGCGGCTTTCATCGCGCCGCCCGCGTTTCGTCCGCGATTCATCACGATCAAGCAAAGCCTCTGCTCGATGATCGAGATGCTGCGCGAGCGCTGAGGCATCCCCCTTCCCTGCCCCGACGAATTGAACCCGCTGTACATCGCGGCTGAAGGCTATACCCTGCTCCCCCTCGAACATCGGGACAATGGAGCCGGCGATTTGATGCCGAACATACTGGACGACATCATCTCCCGCACCGGCAGCATACCCTTAGGCTGGGCCGGTTCGACATTGCAGATGAATTATCTCAATTTTGGCGATGCTTTGAGCCCGGTCATGGTTTCATTGATCAGCGGCCTTGCCGTGCATCGCGTGCCGAGCCAGTCGATGACGCCCCGCATGGCCGCGGTCGGCACGATCGGCCATGGATTTTCCGGCGGCGATGTCTGGTTCTGGGGCACCGGCTGCTCGAACTGGCGCAACCCCACCCGGCCAGAGGCGGAGCGCGAGCCGTTCGTGCCGCCGGCCGGCTCCCGTTTCCATGTGCGCGCCACGCGCGGCCCGGTGTCCGAGCGGTTGCTGACCGGTGGCAGCGGTGGCACCGGCATCTATGGCGATCCGGTGTGGCTGCTGCCGCGCTTCGACAGCCGTCCGGTGGCGAAGAAATGGAAGCTTGGCTGCATCCTGCATTTGTCGGAACTGGCCGACCGCGAGATGGAGGCCCATCCGCTGGAGGCCTATGCGCGCTATCTCATTCCCGACGAACTGCGCGACGACATTCGCCTGATCACCACCGTGACCCCGATCGCGCTCGATGGTCTGCGTGACAAGCTCGATGAAATCCGCGCCTGCGAGCGCATCGTTTCGATGAGCCTGCATGGCATGGTCGTCGCCGAGAGCTACGGCATTCCCTGCCTCTATTTCTCGCCGGCCAGCACGGAGGCGGGCGTGGTCGATCTCGATCTCGGCGCGGATCCGACCCTCGACCTCAGGATCATCGATCTCTATCGCGGCCTCGGTCGCGCACGGCTGCATGCCTATGCCCAGCCGCGCGAGGCACTGACCGACTGGCCGGCGGTGATGCGGGCCATCGACAGGCACTGGAACCCGGTCGACCTGCCGGATGCCGATGCGCTGATCGAGGCCCTGCCATTGCCAGCCGCCCCGCTCGCGCCGGCGCCGGGCGGCACGATATGGGATCACCCGACCCTGCGGGCGCTCACGCTGCAGCACGACGTGTCCCGGCTCCGGCGCGACGACAAGGCGCGGAGCGCAACGCTCGGCGCGTGAGCCGGGCAGAACGCCCTGCCCACGGCGGGATCCGCCTATGGGGGCGGCCGTCGCGCGGGCCAGTCGGTGGCGCGATGATAATGCGCGCCGACCGCCAGAACCGCTTCATCGCCGCCATCCGGCCCGATGAGTTGCATGCCGGTGGGCAGTCCGCCCGGGCCGAAGCCGCAGGGCACCGCCAGTGAAGGCAGCCCGAGCAGGCTCACCGGCACCACTACCTCCATCCAGCGGTGATAGGTATCCATGGCGCGCCCGTTAATGGCCTGCGGCCAGCGCCACTCGGCGGGGAACGGCCACACCTGCGCGGCCGGCATGGCCAGAATGTCGAAGCGCCGGAAGAGGTTTGCGGCAGTCGCGTACCAGCGCGAGCGCACGACGCTCGCCGCGTAAACCTGCGCGGCGCTCACGGCCTGGCCGGTGCGGATTTCCCACTGCGTCTCCGGTTTGAGCTGCGCGAACACGGCCGGATCCGCGGCCTGCGCGCCCTTCGCGCCCGCGTTGAGGAAGCCGCGCAGGTGGATCCACGCCGTCCACAGGTCTTCCGCCGGGAAGGGCGGCGCGAGCCTTTCCACCCGGGCACCGAGGGATTCCAGCACGCCCAGCCCCTCTTCGCAGAGGTCGAGTATGCCGGGCTCGCAGCCATAGGCGCCGCCCCAGTCGCCCAGCCAGCCGACCCTCAGGCCGCGCAGGTCGCGCCGCCCATCGCGCTTCAGCTGTCCGGCGAAATCGCCGGCCGGCCGGCCGAACGGCACTTGGGGGTTCTCGCCCGCCAGCACGTCGAGCAGCCGCGCCAGATCCTCGACCGTGCGCGCCATCGGCCCGTCGGTCGCCAGCGTCGCGAGAAACGTGTCGCCGTCCGCATCGCCGGGCACGCGCCCATAGCTCGGCCGAAAGCCGTAGACATTGCAGAAGGCGGCGGGGTTGCGCAGGCTGCCCATCATGTCGGAGCCGTCGGCCACCGGCACCAGCCGGGCGGCCAGCGCCGCCGCCGCGCCCCCGGAGGAGCCGCCGGCGCTGCGCGTCGTGTCGTACGGATTGCGGGTCACGCCGAACACAGGATTGAAACTGTGGCTGCCATGGCCCCATTCCGGGGTGTTGGTCTTGCCGGTAAAGATCGCGCCCGCCGCGCGCAGCCGCGCCGCCAGCAGGTCGTCATATTCCGGCACGTTGTCGCGGTGGAGCGGCGAGCCATAGGTGGTGCGCACGCCGCGCACCGCGACGAGGTCCTTCACCGCGAAGGGCAAGCCATGCAGCCAGCCGCGACGCGGCGCGTCATCCATCGCCCGCGCCTGCGACATCAGCGCATCGGGATCGCACGGGGAGACGATGGCGTTAATGGCGCCATTCACCGCCGGCAGCCGCTCAAGATAGGCCGCCATGGTCTCGGACGGGCTGATGGCGCGCGTGGCGATCAGCCGGGACAGCTCGGTCGCCGTCAGATCCATGAGGTGCATGGACAAGCCTCGGTCTCGGTCGGTGGCGCAGAGGCCGCCCCGTCAGGGTTTGCCTCCCCTCGCCACCCCCGGCGCCCGACCGGGGATGACAAACGGAACCTCACCGCCGCGCACCCTATCCGCGCGCGGCGGCAGATGGCATCACTTGTTCACGTCGGTCCAGATGCGGGTATAGAGCTGGGAGACCTCCGGCGGGCAGGCGGTGAGGAACTCGCCGGCCTTCTCGAACTGCGCCGGCACGGAGAGCTCCGGAGCGGTCTTCATCTCGGGCGGCAGGAATTCGGCCGAACCCTTGATGCCGTTCGCATATTTCGCGAAGGACGAGATCAGCGCCGCGTTCTCCGGCTCCATGATGAAGTTCATGAACAGCTTGGCGTTCTCGACGTTCTTGGCATCCTTGAGGATGGTGACGCTGTCCATGAAGAAGGGAAAACCCTCCTTGGGATAGCCGAAGGCGATATCCGGATTCTTCAGGCGCGAGCGCATGATGGCGCCGTTCCAGTAATACACGCCCGCATAGTCGCCGGCCGGCAGCTTCTCGGTCACGCTATAGTCCATGGCCAGCCATTTCGGCTTGGCCTCGACCAGCTTGTCGCGCACCTTCTTCAGCACTTCCTTGTCGGACGTGCACCAATTGCCACCGAAATACTTGATCGTGGCGAACAGCACGTCGTTCATTTCCGGCGCGACGTTGATCTTGCCGACCAGTTCCTTCGGCGGATCGAGGAAGATGGCGGAGGTGTTGATGTCGCCGCCATAGACCTTCTTGTTCACGCCGATGCCGGTGAGGCCCCACTGCCACGGCACCGAATAGTGACGGCCGGGATCCCAGGGAACGTTGACCCAGCGCTCGTCGACATTCTTGAAGTTGGACATCTGGTCCGGCCGGGCCTCCAGCAGCAGACCCTCCTTCACCCAGATCGGCACGTAATTGGCCGAGGGAACCACGATGTCGAAGCCATGACCGCCGGCGCGCACCTTGGCCAGCGCGGTATCGTTCGAATCGTAGTCGGTGACCGTTACCTTGACGTCGTACTTCTGCTCGAACTTCTTGATCAGCTCGGGGCTGGTATAATCGCCCCAGTTATAGATATTGAGCGAGCCTGCGGCCGAGGCGCCACCGACGCTCGCCACAATGGCCATCGCCGAGGCGACTGCCGTCAATTTCCAGTTCATGTTCCCACTCCGTCCGTTTTCGGTTCGAGATCTTCGCTATTGGATGCCGGATCGTCGTTCTGGCCTACGTCTTCTTGCGGTTGATGAAGAAGAAGATGGTGACGAGCACCACCGACAGCGCCAGGAAAGCCGCCGCGATGGCGTTGACCTCCGGCGTTATCTCGCGCCGCATCTGGCCGAGCATGTAGGTCGGCAGCGTATCCTGACCGCCCGACTTCACGAACTCGGAAATGACCACGTCGTCGAGCGAGATGACGAAGGCGAGCATGAAGCCGGCAATGATGCCCGGCCGCAGCAGAGGCAGCGTCACCCTTCGGAACACCTGCCACGGCGGGGCGTAAAGGTCGGCCGCGGCGCGCTCCAGCGCCTCGTCCATGCCCTCGAGCCGCGCGCGGATCGGCAGATAGGCGAAGGGGATGCAGAAGGCCGTGTGCGCGAGGATGAGATAGCCGAGGCCCGAATAGCCGGTCCACACCTTCACCCGCGCGAAGACGATGAGCAGCGCCACGGCGGTGACGATCTCGGGCACCATCAGCGGCAGGTTGATGAAGGCATATTTGAAGCCGAGGCCGCGATAGGGGGCGGTGCGGGTGGTGGCGATCGCCGCCATGGTGGCAGCAACGGTGGCCACGCTGGCCGCGCTCAGCGCGATGACCAGCGAGCGCCAGGCCGCATCCTGCACGGCGGTGTTGCGCGCCGCCTCGCCAAACCAGTGCAGCGAGAAGCCGCCCCACGCGGTGAGCGATTCGCTGGCGTTGAACGCGTAGGCCACCAGCGTGATGATCGGCAGGTAGAGCACCACGAAGGTGAACAGCGCGATGGTGCCGAAACCCGGCTGCGAGCGGACGTCGAAGCGTGCCCTAGCCATGCCCGCCTCCCGAACGCGCGGCGTTGCGGACATAGAACAGCATGGCGACCATCACCAGCACCATCAGCGTGATCGACAGCGCCGCGCCCAGCGGCCAGTTGCGGCCCGAGCCGAACTGCAGCTCGATGAGATTGCCGAGCATCAGGTTCTTGCCCCCGCCCAGCACGCGCGGAATGACATAGGCGCCGAGCGAGGGGATGAACACGAGGATCGAGCCGGCGACGATGCCCGGCTTCACCAGCGGCAGGATAATGCGTCGCAGCACGGCGAGCCGGCCGGCATAGAGATCGTACCCCGCCTCGATCAGCCGGAAATCCAGCTTCTCCAGGCTCGCATAGAGCGGCAGAACCATGAGCGGCAGGTAGACATAGACCATGCCGAACAGGATCGCCCAGTCGGTATACATGATCTGCAGCGGCTCTCGGATGATACCGAGCCAGATCAGCAGGGAATTGAGGATACCCTCGTTGCGGATGACCTGCTGCATCGCGAAGGTGCGGATCAGCAGGTTGGTCCAGAACGGGATCGTCACCAGGAACACCCATACCTCGCGGGTGTTGCGCGGCCTTGTGGCGATGAAATAGGCGGTCGGAAAACCCAGCACCAGCGTCGCGAAGGTGGTAATCACCGACAGCCGGACCGAGCGCCAGACGATCGACAGGTGGGCATCCGCCAGCGAGAGCGTGTCGTCGAACATGTCGCGCTGAAAGAGTACGGAGAACCAGCCATCCAGCGAGAAGGCCGGCTTCACGTCGCCATAATCGCCCTTGGTCATGAAGGAATAGGCCAGCATCACCAGAAGCGGCCCGATGGCGGCGATGAAGACGATGACCAGCGCCGGCGCCGAGAGCAGCCAGCGCGACCGGATCTTCCGCCCCTCCTCCTGACGCGCGACGTCTGCTGCGCTCGCCATGATCAGTCCCGCAACACTTGCGCGGCATCCGCCGCGATGTCGATGCCCACGCGATCGCCGACCTCGAAGCCGCAGGACTGGCTGCGCGAGTTCTGCTGGCGCACCATGAAGGGGCCGCCCTCGTCGAGGACGATGTAGATGTGGGTATCGGTGCCGAAATAGACGACGTTCTCGACCTTGCCGGCCAGCTGACCGCCGGTCTTGACCGCCCGCGCATGCTCGGGGCGCACCACGATGGTCGCCTCGCGACCGGGCGTGTAGCCCTCCGCGATGGTGGCGGGGATCTCGATGCCGGACCGGAGCCGCACCCGCGCGGTGCCACCCCCGATGCCGACCATTTCTGCGGTGAGGAAGTTGGTCTCGCCGATGAAGTCGGCGACGAAGCGCTCGGCCGGCTTGTCGTAGATGTCCCAGGGCGAGCCGATCTGCAGAACCTTGCCCTTCGACATCACGGCGATGCGGTCGGACATGGTCAGCGCCTCCTCCTGGTCGTGCGTGACGAACACGAAGGTGATGCCGGTCTCGCTCTGCATGCGCTTGAGTTCGATCTGCATTTCCTTGCGCAGCTTGTAGTCCAGCGCCGAGAGCGGCTCGTCGAGCAGCAGCACCTTTGGCGCGGGGGCGAGCGCCCGGGCCAACGCCACGCGCTGGGCCTGGCCGCCGGAAATCTGGTCGGTGCGGCGCTGCGCCAGCTCCTCCATGTGGACCAGCTTGAGCATCTCGGCGACGCGCGGGCCGATCTCCGCCGAGGGCCGCCCCAGCATCTGCAGGCCAAACGCGACATTCTCCCAGACGCTCAGATGGGGAAACAGCGCATAGCTCTGGAACACGGTGTTGATCGGCCGCTTGAAGGGCGGCAGGCCGGCAATGTCCTCGCCATGGAGCAGGATCGCGCCTTCCGTGGGGTATTCGAACCCAGCGATCATTCTTAGAAGCGTCGTCTTGCCGCAACCAGAGGGGCCAAGCAACGTGAAGAATTCGTTTTCGCGAATGGATACCGAGACATTGTCGAGCGCACGAAGCGCACTCGGTCCTTGACCGAATTGCTTGACGATACCCCTGGCTTCAATGGCGATGCGCTTACCCTGTACCGCGGCAGGCTCCGGCATCATTCACCCGTTGCTGTAGTGCCGATCTCTGGAAGACACGCGGGAACCCGCGCGTCCACATTTCTGATTTCGCTGAGCCTATGTGACGGGTTGGCTTCCGGCAAGGCGGGAGGCTAAGAATGTGATCATATTTTTGGCCCGCCATATTTGGGAGCATCCCGTGTCGACCGCCGACCTCATCATCGAGAACGCCCGCATCGTCACGATGAACCCCGCCCAGCCCTTCGCCGAGGCGATTGCGCTGAAGGATGGGGTCATACTCGCGGTCGGCTCCCGTGCCGACATTGCCGCAGCGGCGCCCACCGCCCGCCGGCGCATCGATGCCGGCGGCGCCTCCGTGCTGCCCGGCTTCATCGACAGCCATATCCATCTGTTCACCGGCGGCGCGCAGCTGAACAGCCTCTCGCTGGCCGGCGTCACCGGCTTCGATTCCATCGCCCGGGCGGTGCGCGAGCGCGCAGCGGCGGAGCCGTCGAACGATCTGCTGGTGGTCGAGCAGGCAGCCTATTTCATGTTCGGCGAGCAGGAGCCGATCACCCGCCATGTGCTCGACCGCGTGCTGCCGGACCGGCCGCTCGCCTTCTTCGCCAGCGACCACCACACCATGTGGGCGAACACACCGGCCTTGAAGCTCGCTGGCATCCTGCACGGCCGGCAGGTGCCGCCCGGCAACGAGATCGTCATGGGCGCGGACGGGCTCGCCACCGGCGAGCTGCGCGAGTTCGAGGGTTTCGCGCCGGTGGCCCGCCTCACCCCGGCCGGCGGGCGCGAGATGCTCGGCCTGCAGGGCGTCGAGCCCTCATTCCCGCCGACGCCCGCGCAGCGCGCCATCGACAAGGGCATCATCAAGCAGGCCCTCGCCTATTGCGCCTCGCTCGGCATTACCAGCTTCCACAACATGGACGGCAATTTCTACCAGCTGGAGCTGCTGGGCGAGATCGAGGCGGCGGGCGAGTTGACCGTGCGCGGCCGCGTCCCGTTCCGCTTCATCCCCGGCATGGCGCTGTCCGAGCTGGAGAAGGCGGTGGAGATGCGCCGGCGCTGGAACTCCGACCGGCTGAAGGCCGATTTCGTCAAGATCTTCATGGATGGCGTGGTGGAATCCACCACCGCCCACATGCTCGCCGATTACGACACCGCGCCCGGCGTGCGCGGCTCCTCCTATTTCGAGCCGGCGGAATTCGACGCCATCGCCACGGAGATCGACCGTCTCGGCTTCCAGATCACCGTCCATGCCATCGGCGATGCCGCCGTCAACCGCACGCTGAACGGCTATGAGGCGGCGCGGCGGGCCAATGGCGTGCGCGACAGCCGCCATCGCATCGAGCATATCGAAATCCTGGCGCCCGCCGACCTGCCCCGTTTCGCGGAACTCGGCGTCATCGCCTCGATGCAGCCGACCCACGCGCCGGGCGGCTATTATCCCCCCGAGCCGATCCTCTCCATGGTCGGCCGCGAGCGGATGCGGCTCGCCTATCCCTGGCAGACGCTGCGCAACAGCGGCGCCCGCGTTGTCTTCGCCAGCGACTGGCCGGTGGCGCCGCTCGACCCGCTGCTCGGCATCAAGACGGCGATGACGCGCGGGCCGGTCTTCGAGGGTGCCCCGGACGAACGCCAGAGCCTTGCCGATTCGATCGCGGGCTTCACCCTCGACGGGGCCTTCACCGAGTTCGCGGAGGCGAGCAAGGGACGGCTGGCGCCGGGCCTTGCCGCCGATATCGTCATCCTGACCGGCGATATCGAGGCGACGGCGCCGCAGGATATCGACACGCTCAAGGTGGCCACCACGATCTGCGGCGGCCACGTCACTTACGAGCGCAACGCAGCGTAGGGCCCCTTTCGATCCGGCGATGTGCCGGATCGACGAGAAAGTGCCCTTCTGGCTGAGCATGTACGTTCCGCAAAAGTCTTCAACTTTTGCGGAACGCGCTCACGGGCGGGCGGCGGGCGGCCCAGGGCGCCGCCTCCTCGATGCGCGCGCACAGCCCGATCAGCAGTTCGTCGCGCCCGAACGCGGCGGCGAGGTGCACACCGACCGGCAGGCCGTCCGCCGTCCAGTGCAGCGGCAGCGAGGCCGCCGGCTGGCCGGAGGCGTTGAAGGCGGCGGTGAACGGCGAATAGGCGAACACGCCATCGGGCCCCATCCGGTAGTCGACATAGTCCTTGCCGACATGGTCGAACCGCCCCAGCTTCGCCGGCGGCTCGGCCAGCGTTGCCGTCAGCAGGATGTCGTAGGGCTGGAAGAACGCCGCCATCTCCCGGCCATAGGCGTGCACCTTGTTGATGGCTTCGAGATAATCCGCCCCGCTCACCGTGCGGGCATAGTCGATGGCGGTGCGCGCCACGCTCTCGATCTCGTCATCGCCCAGCGGCCGGCCACGCCGCCGCACCGCGCTCTCCACCGACAGGGCGGTGCCGCAGCCGACGATCTTGGTCCACGCGGCCATCATGCCCGACGTGTCGGCGGTGGGGCGCTTCTCCTCCAGCCGGTGGCCGAGGCTCTCCAGCAGCCGGGCGGCTTCTTCCACCGCGGCGCGGCATTCGGGGGCAATCGGCTCGCCGGTCAGCGTGGTGGTGGTGAAGGCGATGTGCAGCGGGCTGTCGCGCCGCGCCAGCGCCGCCCGGTAGGAGTCTTCCAGCGGCGGGGCGACATAGGGCGCGCCGAGATCGGGGCCCTGGGTGATGTCGAGCAGCATGGCGGTATCGCGCACCGAGCGGGTGAGGAAGCCGTCGATCGCCATGCCCGCCCAGCCCTCGCCGACATAGGGGCCATCGGGCGTGCGGGCGCGCGTGGCCTTGAAGCCGAACAGCCCGCAGCTGGAGGCGGGGATGCGCACCGAGCCGCCGCCATCCGAGCCATGCGCGGCGGGCAGGATCCCGGACGCCACCGCCGCCGCCGCGCCGCCGGAGGAGCCACCGGGAGTGTGGTCGAGATTCCACGGGTTGCGGGTCGGTCCGCCATAGACCGCCGATTCGGTGGTGGGGCCGACGCCGCCTTCCGGCGAGGTGGTGCGGCCGAAGGTGACGAGGCCGGCAGACCGCAGCCGGGCATAGATCGAGGAATCCTGCCCGTAATGCGTGTCGGCGAACAGTTTCGAGCCGTTATTGGACGGGAAGTCGATGGCCTCGGCGCCGAGATCCTTCAGCAGGAACGGCACGCCCTTGAGCGGTCCTTCCGGGAGCCCCTCCTCGATCAGCCGGCGCGCCACGCCCTCGCGCAGCAGCGTCACGGCGTTGAGGCGCGGATTGAGCGCCTCGACACGCCGCAGCGCTTCATCCAGCAGTTCGCCCGGGCGGACATCGCCCTTGTGCACATGCTCGGCCAGAGCGACGGCGTCGCTCGATTCGTAGAGATCACTGATATCCATGGACGTCCGCCACTGACTACCAAAACGCGCCGGCGCGAGGCGTGCCGACGCCCCTTTCTGGACCGCCTCCCCGATGGCCGCCAGAGGTCTTTTCCGCCAAGGGCCGCTTCGCAGGCCAGCCGGGCGCTGACGCGCGAGCGTTCAGCGGGTGATGCGGACCGAGGCGAACCGCCCGACCACCGCGCCGCCGCAGCGTTCCGCCGCCAGGAGGGAAGCCCGGCCGGGCGGAAGGCTGGCAGCCGCTCCAGCCGTGGGATGCTCCGGCCGATGCGGCGCTTCGCCGGCAGGCGCGTGCAGGCGTTCGGAGAGGTTGCTCACCAGCGAGCGGAGCCGGCGATTCTCGGCCTCCAGTTCCTTCATCTGCAGCACGGCGGGCTCGCTCAGGCTGCCGAAGCGCCGGCGCCAGCGATAGAAGGTGCGCAGCGACACCCGCGCGGTGCGGCAGATTTCGTCGACCGGAACACCGGCATCGGCTTCGCGGATGAGCTGGATGATCTCGTTGTCGGTGAATTGCGAACGTCGCATCGGATCGTCCTCAGCATGTGTTGACGGATCGGATGACGGTCCATTCCCGTGGGGCAGGAGCCATTCCCCCTGGGCTTATCTCACGGACCCGTAACGCGCGGCGGCCGCCAGCCGCACATCGTCTAGGCATGCGTTTATTGTGGGCAGCACTATAGCCCATCAGGCCCGCGCGTGAATGCCGATTCTTGCCGCCCGGCCTCGGCGCGGGGGCGAGCGGCACGGCGAGGCCGGGCTGGCCGGGGCATATGACAATAGTGCCAGAAAGCGCGGACCGGCCGGCGGGTTGGCGCGGGTTTGGGCAGCGCTGTGCATTATATGAAGTTGCGCGCGAGCCCGCGCTCAACAGAATTCGCGACATCCTGGAACCTTGAGGTGTCGGCCATGGTCAAGTTCACGCGGCGTTCCTTCCTACAGGCGAGCGGTGTTGCCGCCGCCGGTCTGGCCTCCCCCATCGGCATGCCCGCCCTGCTGCGCAGCGCGCAGGCGCAGTCCGGCCCCGTGAAGCTCGGCTGCCTGTTCTCGTCCTCCGGCACCATGGCCAATCTCGAGGGCCGGCTGAACTATGTGGTGAAGATGGCAGCCGACGAGATCAACGCGAAGGGCGGCGTCAACGGGCGCACCATCGACGTGCTGGTCTCCGACCCCGCCTCCGACTGGCCGCTCTACGCCCAGACCGCGAAGCAGATGCTGCAGCAGGAGAAGGTATCGGCGCTGTTCGGCTGCTGGACCTCGGTCTCGCGCAAGACGGTGCTGCCGGTGGTCGAGCAGGAGAAGGGCCTGCTCTATTACCCCCTGCATTTCGAGGGTGACGAGAACTCCAAGAACGTCGTCTACGTGAACTCGCCGCCAGCCAGCTCCGTGCTGCCCGCCGTGGACTACCTCATGAGCGAGGAAGGCGTCTCGGCCAAGCGCTTCTTCATGCTCGGTTCGGATTATGTGTGGCCGCGCACCATCAACAAGCAGCTCAAGGGCTACTGGAAGTCCAAGGGCATCCCCGAAAGCGCGTGGAAGGAGGAATATGTCCCCTTCGGCTTCTCCAATTTCCAGACGCTGGTGAACCAGATCCGCGCCTTCGCCGACCAGGGTGGCGGGCAGCCGGTGGTGGTGCTCACCGTGGTGGGTAACTCGATCCCGGATTTCATGCGCGAATTCGCCAACCAGGGCATTCTCGCCACCGATATCCCGGTGCTCGGCCTCGACATGGTGGAGGCCGATCTCGAAGGCCTCGACACCTCGAAGCTGGTCGGCCACCTCAATTGCTGGGCCTATCTGCAAAACGCCAAGGGGCCGGCGAACGAGACCTTCCTGAAGAACTGGGCCGGCTACGTGACCGCGAAGAACGTGCCCTTCAAGGGTGACGTCTCGATCGACCCGATGGTGTCGGCCTATGATTCCGTGCACCTCTGGGCGATGGCGGCGCAGAAGGCGGGCTCGTTCGAGGTGCCGGAAGTCTCCAAGGCCTTTGCCGGCCTCACCTTCGATTGCCCGTCGGGCTACAAGATCGCCATGACCGGCGAGAACAATTACGTGTCCCGCGGCGTGTTCATCGGCTCGGTGAACGACAAGCAGGGCTTCGACATCCTGTGGCAGTCCAAGGACACGCCCAAGCCGGTGCCGTTCAGCCCCTACGGCTGATCGCCCGCGCCGTCCCCGCTCCACCCGCGTTCTCGCATGAGTGACGGCCGTCCCGCCGGGCGGCCGTCGTGATCCCGCTGATGACATTCAGGCACCTGCCGACCTTCCTCGCCGGGCTTCTCGTTTCCGCCGTGCTGGCCACACCCGGCGCGGCGGCGGCGCTTGACCGCGCGGCCGTCGTCGCCGGCCTGTGCGGCAATGCCGGACAGATGTTCGAGGCCGCCGCCGCGCTCACCGCCACGGCGGCGACTGGCAGCGACGAGGACCGCGCCTGGGCATTGGCGCTGCCGCGTGCGCTGATCGAGAAGACGCTCGCTTGCGACGCCGCGGGCGCCGTGCTGGGCAATGGCCGCCTCGATGCCGTCTCCCGCGTGGTGCGCGAGCCCGCCCCCGACGCCCGCGCGCCCGTGCTGAGCCTGAAGAACCGCGCCGTGTTCGAGCAGGCCGACGCCGCCCTCGCCCTGCGCAGCACGCCGGATGCCGGCGCGCGCGCGGCCGCGCTCAGGATGCTGGAGCGCCGCCCCGCCACCATCCCGGAAGGCCTGCTGGACGCCGCGGCCGCGCGCGAGAGCGATCCCGCCCTCAAGGCGCAGATCGAGGGGCTGGCGCAGACGGCGGCTCTCAACGCCTCCGACCCGACAGCCCGCCTGCGCGCCATCGGCCGCATCGCGGAGAATCCCAGCCGCCGGGCGCTGGCGCAGATGGCCGAACTGACCCGCGACCCCGCCTATGCGACGAATGCCGACTTCCGCGCCGCCATTGACGCCGCCACGCGACGCATCGAGCGCGGCATCGCCATCGGGGACGTGCTGGCCGCCCTCTATAACGGACTGAGCTTCGCCTCCATCCTGTTCATGGCGGCGATCGGCCTCGCCATCATCTTCGGGCTGATGGGGGTGATCAATCTGGCGCAGGGCGAGCTGATCATGATCGGCGCCTATGTCACCTGGATGGTGCAGCAGGGCCTGCGCGCCGTCGCCCCGGCCCTGCTCGACTGGTATCTGATCCTCGCCATCCCCGTCGCCTTCGTGGTGACGGCGGCGATCGGCATCGCGCTTGAAGCGCTGCTGCTGCGCCATCTCTACAAGCGCCCGCTGATGAGCCTGCTGGCCACCTGGGCGGTGAGCCTGTTCCTGGTCAATCTGGTGCGAGTGGTGTTCGGCACGCAGAACATGCAATTCGAGACGCCGTTCTACGTTTCCGGCGGCGTGCCGGTCATCGGCGACTTCATCTTCACCTGGAACCGCATGTTCGCGATTGCCTTCGCGGTGGTCACGCTGGCGCTGACCTGGGCGATCGTGCGCAAGACCCCGCTCGGGCTCAACATCCGCGCCGTGACGCAGAACCGCGATATGGCCGCCTGCATCGGCATTCCCACCCGCAGCGTCGACAGGATGGCCTTCGGGCTCGGCTCCGGACTTGCCGGCCTCGCCGGCCTCGCGCTCTCGCCGATCTACAGCGTGAACCCGCAAATGGGGCAGAACTTCATCATCGACAGTTTCATGGTGGTGGTGCTCGGCGGTGTCGGCACCATCGCGGGCACCGTGGTCGCGGCCTTGGGCATCGGCCAGATCAACGTGCTGATCGAGCCGCTCTGGGGCGCCGTGGCCGCGAAGGTCATCGTGCTGCTGATGATCATCGCCTTCCTGCAATGGCGGCCCGAGGGCCTGTTCGCCGTGAAGGGCCGCCGCAAATGACGCCCATCACCCGAGACCGCCCCTTCCTCCTTCTCGTCGCGCTGCTCGTGATGCTTTCGGTGGCGATGCCGCTACTGTCCGGCACGGGGCTGGCGCCGTCGCGCTACCTCACCAACGCCATCGGCCAGCTGGCCGCCTTCGCCGTGCTCGCCCTCTCGCTCGACCTGATCTGGGGCTATCTCGGCATCCTCTCGCTCGGCCACGGGCTGTTCTTCGCCATTGGCGGCTATGTCGTCGCCATGTACCTGCTCAAGCACTCCTTCGTGGTCACGGGCACGGTGCCGGATTTCCTCCAGTTCATGGGCTGGAAGGAATTTCCGTTCTACTGGGCGGGGTTCGAGTTCTTTCCCTATGCGTTTGGCGTCGCGGTGGCGGTCACGCTGCTGATCTCCGGCGTGTTCGGCTATGTCTCGTTCCGCTCGCGTGTGGGCGGCGTGTATTTCGCCATCATCACCCAGGCGCTGGTCTATGTCGCCATGCTGCTGATGTTCCGAAACGACACCGGCTTCGGCGGCAATAACGGCATGACCGGGTTTTCCGTCATCCTCGGCTGGCCGATGGGAACGAGCGGCATGATCACCGCGCTGGCGGTCGCCTCGCTGGTGACGCTCGCGCTGGTGCTGGTGGGGTGCCGCTGGCTGGTCGGCAGCCGCTTCGGCGCGCTGATGCTGGCGACGCGCGACGACGAGACCCGCCTGCGCACGCTCGGCTACGAGACGCTGCGGCTGAAGCTCATCGTGTGGTGCCTCTCCGCGCTCCTCGCCATGCTGGCCGGCATGCTCTACGTGCCGCAGGTCGGCATCATCAACCCGCGCGTGCTCTCGCCCGAACTGTCGCTGGAAATCGCGGTATGGGTCGCCATTGGAGGGCGCGGCCATCTGGTCGGCGCGGTCATCGGCGCGCTGCTGGTGAATGCCCTCAAATTCTGGCTCTCCTCCGCCGCGCCGGACGTGTGGCCCTTCATTCTTTCCGGCCTCATCGTCCTCGTCGTGCTGGTATTCCCCAACGGGCTGATGGACCTCGCGAAGTTCCGGCTGGCCCGCCCGATGGGGCCCAAGCGCATGGAGACCAAGCGTATGGCGCGCGGGATCGGGGAGGCCCGGTCATGAGCCTCACCGCCCTGCTGGTCGATGGGCTCACCGTCCGTTTCGGCAGTTTCCGCGCCATCGACGACCTGTCGCTCGCCATCGATTATGGCGAGGTGCGCGCGGTGATCGGCCCGAACGGTGCCGGCAAGACCACGCTGCTCGACGTAATTTCGGGCATTACCCGGCCGAAGCAGGGGCGCGTGCTGTTCGACGGCGCCCACGACATCACCCGCTGGAGCGAATCCGCCATTGCCCGCGCCGGTCTGCGCCGCAAGTTCCAGAAGCCGAGCGTGTTCGAGGGTCTCACCGTGCGTCAGCACATCGCCATCGGCGCCGATGTCGGCTTCCGCTCCAGGCTCGACGCACCCGCGTTGGAAGACCGCATCAGTGAGGTACTGGAGACCGTAGGCCTCACCGAGCAGGGCGAGCGGCTGGCCGGGGAGCTCGGCCATGGGCACAAGCAGTGGCTGGAGATCGGCATGGTGCTGGCGTCCGATCCCCGCGTGCTGATGCTGGACGAGCCGGTGGCGGGGCTGACCGATGAGGAAACCGAGCGCACCGCCCGCCTCGTGCGCGCGCTGGTGCGCCCCGACCGCGCCATCGTCGTGGTCGAGCACGACATGGATTTCGTCGAACGCATCGCCGACCGCGTCACCGTGCTGCACGAGGGCCGTACACTGTTCGAGGGCTCCATGGACAAGGTCCGGGCCGACAAGGCGGTCGTCGAGGTCTATCTGGGGCGCTGATCATGCGGTTTCGTGTCGAGGATCTCGACCAGTATTACGGTTCGGCGCAGGTTCTGCGCCATGTCGGCTTCGAGATTGCGCCCGGCGAGTGCCTGGCGGTGCTCGGCCGCAACGGCGCCGGGAAGTCCACCCTGCTCAAATGCATCATGGGCCTGCTCGCGCCGAGCGCGGGCCGGATCCTGCTCGATGAGACCGACGCCACCGGCTGGTCGCCGAACCGCCGTTCGCGGGCCGGTCTCGCCTATGTACCGCAGGGGCGGGAGATCTTCGCCGAGTTGACGGTGGGCGAGAATATCGAGGCCGCGGCCCGCGCCCACGGCACCTACGGCACCGCGGCGACGGATGAGACGGTAAGCCTGTTTCCCGTGTTGCGCGAAATGTGGAAACGCTCGGGCGGAGCGCTCTCGGGCGGCCAGCAGCAGCAACTCGCCATCGCCCGCGCGCTGGTCACGCAGCCGCGCCTGCTTATCCTCGACGAGCCGACCGAGGGCATCCAGCCCAATATCGTGGCGCTGATCGGCGAGGTGCTGCGCATGCTCAAGGGCCGGCTGTCGATCCTGCTGGTGGAGCAGTATCTCGATTTTGCCATCGACACCGCCGACGCCTTCGTCATTCTCTCGCGTGGCTCGATCGTCGAGACCGGCCGCGCCGAAGCGATGAGCCGGGAACATCTCACCCGTTTCATCGCCGTCTGATTTCGTACCCGCGCCAGCATCAGGAGTTCAGCATGTCGCGCCGCTTTGAAATCCCCGCCACACCGGAAAACATGGTCTGGGGCTATCTCGACAGCTCGACCCCGCCCGTCCTCGAAGTCGCCTCGGGCGATGTGGTGACGCTGCATTCCTTCCCCGCCGGCGGCAAGGAGACGCTGCCCGACACGCTGCCGGTGCCGGCAGACTACCAGCTGGCGCTCGACACGATGCCGCAGGGTGCGGGCCCCCACTTCATCACCGGGCCAGTCCATGTGGCCGGCGCCAAGCCCGGCGACGTGCTGCAGGTCGACATTCTCGACGTGAAGGTGCGACAGGACTGGGGCTTCGTCTCCATCCTGCCACTGCTCGGCACGCTGCCCGACGAGTTCACCGATTACGAGACCATCCACCCCGTGGTCGACCACGCGAAGAATGTCTGCGTGATGCCGTGGGGCACGGAGATTCCGCTGGACCCGTTCTTCGGCATCATCGCCACCGCCCCGCCCCCGGCCTGGGGCCGCTGCGGCTCGCCGGTGCCGCGTGCCTTCGGCGGCAACATGGACAACAAGGAGCTGCGCGCCGGCACCACGCTGTACCTGCCGGTGTTCAACGAGGGCGCGCTGTTCTTCGCCGGCGATGGCCACGGCGTGCAGGGCGACGGCGAGGTCTGCATCACCGCGCTGGAAACCGGCGTCACTGGCACGTTCCGCCTGACGGTCCGCAAGGACATGGACCTCGCCTGGCCGTTCGCCGAGAGCGCGACGCACCTGATCTCCATCGGCCTCGACGAGGATCTCGACGATGCCGCCAAGCAGGCAACACGCGAAATGGTGAAGCATGTATGCGAGCGCACCAACCTCTCGCGCAACCAGGCCTACATGCTGTGCTCGCTGGCGGGCAACCTGCGCGTGACGCAGATGGTGGACGGCAACAAAGGCGTGCACATGATGCTGCGCAAGTCGCTTCTCTGAGCGCCCGCCGCGGTAAGCCCGAGGCGCGGATGACCTCAGCTCTTCGGGCGTGCGGTGAGCACGTGGGCCTCGATCACGTCCAGCGCCCGGCCGACCTCGTCGAACCAGCCGATTTCGGTGAGATAGCGCCGCCCGCGCTCGTTCAGCCCGCCCTTCGTCTCGTGATGGGCGGGATCGACCGCCTCGCCCTTGGCGAAGGCATCGAGCCCGACGGCGGCGAGGCCGCTGAACATGGAGCGCACATAATGCGTCGCGGTGTCGGGCGCCATCTCGCGCGACACCAGCCAGTCGATGATGGCGTTCTGCAGCGCGTAATGCGAGGACATCATCGCGCTGCCATGCGCGATGGCCGCGAGGTCGCTCTCCTTGCTCGCCACGATGAGGTCGCCGAGGCCGCCGAACAGATCCTCGACGATCGGGTTGGCGGGATAGATGACCACCGGCCCCTTGCGCAGGCGGATCGGCGGCAGCGGGTTGACCCGTACCACATGGCCCGCCGGCCGCACCGTCTCGCTCACCCGCGCATGGGGCACGCCGGCGAGGAAGCTGACGACCGTCTGGTCGGGGCGGAAGGGAAGTCCGGCTGTGGCCTCGTCCAACTGGTTGGGGCGCATGCCGAGGAACACCACGTCGCTGCCCTCCACCACCGCCGCGCTGCTTGGCGCGCGCGTGACATTGGCGTAGCGCGCGGCGAGCGCCTGCGAGGTCTCCTGCGAACGCGGCGAGACCAGAATGGTGCAGCGGTCGCCATGGGTCGCCTGAAGGCCGTCGATCACCGCGCTGACCAGCGTACCCGTACCGACGAAACCGAGACGCAACATGACCATGCTCCTGATGAGGGCTGAACGGAGGGGATAGGGGGGGTGAGATGCGTGCGGGAGGCGAGCCTGCGTCAGGCGCTTTCGCGTCCCTCGAAGCCGATCCAGCGGCGGAATTCGGCCACGGCCGGCTTCTCCGAGAAATCCGGGCTGGTCAGCACATGGAAGCCGGCGCCGGTTTCGATCTCCAGATCGAACGGCCGCACCAGCCGCCCGGCCTTGAGGTCGCTCTCCGCCAGCAGCCGGCTGGCCAGCGCCACGCCCTGCCCCTGCACGGCGGCATCGAGCATGAGGCCGGCATCGTTGAAATAGAGCGTCTCGTCGAAGGCGAGGCCGCCCGCCCCGGCAGCGCCGAACCACGCGCCCCAGAAACTGCCATTCACCACTTGCAGCAGCGTGTGGCGGATGATGTCGCTCGGCACCAGCAGCGGGGGCCCCTCGCGCAGCAGCGCCGGGCTGCACACCGGGAACAGCCGGTCGGGCGCCAGCAGTTCGATGCGCGCATTGGGCCAGTCGCCATGGCCCCAGCGGATGGCGACATCGATGTCCTGACGGTCGAAATCGACGGGATCGTTGGAGGCGAGCAGCGTAACCTTGAATTGCGGGTGCAACTGCATGAAGCGCTTCAGCCGCGACACCAGCCAGCGCGAGGCGATGGCGGGAGGCGCGTTGACGCACAGCACGACCGGCGCCTTGGGGTCGGCGATGCGCTCGCAGGCGCGCACCAGCAGCGCCATGGATTCGCCCACCGCGCTGGCGAGCGCGGTGCCCTCGCGCGTCAGCTCCACCCGGCGCGGCATGCGCCGGAACAGGCGCACTTCCAGCAACTCCTCCAGCTGGCGGATCTGCTGGCTCACCGCCGATTGCGTGACGCAGAGTTCCTCGGCGGCGGTGGTGAAATTGCCATTGCGCGCGGCGGCGTCGAACACCCGGAAAAGATTGAGCGGCGGCAGCCGGGCGGCCCGGCGGAGGGGACGCGGATCGGACGGGGCAACACGCGGCGCGACGGCCTCGGACACCAGGGCCGCGGCGTCACTCAGGAGGGGCTCGTCCGGGGGCTTCGTCATCTCATGCGGCATCCTGCAGGCCCATGTCCCTCAGTTCGACGAGGCCGTCGAGCTGAGGAATCACATCGCAGCCGAAGCGCTCCAGCGAGGCCAGAGTCTCGCGGCGGCCGATGCCGGCGAAACCCATGAAACAGGACAGATGCGTCGGGCGAAGGCTGTCGAGTTCCTCGGCCAGCTTGTCGGCGCAGTAGCTTGCCGAGCCGATCACCGCGTTGTCGAGGAAATTGTCGAGCGGCGGCTCGTCATTGAGCGGCATGAGCCGCAGGAACGGGCCATCCTTGCTGGGCTGCGCGGTGGAGAGCGGCACGGCGGCGCGGGCGAGGTCGCGCACGCACTGGGCGGCGTGGCGGGCTTCGTCCGGATTGTCGGTGACATAGACATAGCGCTGCACCGCCAGCGGCATGTGGGCGGCATCGCCCCCGCCCGCCTCCCAGCGCTCGGCGATGACGTCGCGAAACGCCTGCGCCGCCGTCAGCCCGCGATGGCCGAAGCTCATGAACGGCGTGTGGCCGCGCGTCGCCATGCGGGCGAGGATTTCGGGATGGCTGCTGGCCACGAAGACTTCCGGCATGGCCAGCCCGAACGGGCGCATCGACAACTCGGTGCGCGGGATGCGGTGGAACTGGCCCGCATACTCGACCACGCCGCTGGTCAGCCCCTGTTCCAATATGTCCCAGGTCTCCAGCATCTTCTGGTAGCGATAGTTCGGATCGACGCGGAAGCGGTCGAACTCATAGGGCTGATAGCCACAGCCCAGCCCGAGGATCAGCCGGCCACGCGTCAGCAGGTCGGCGAAGGCGGCCTCCTGCACCAGCCGCAGCGGCTCGTAGAAGGGCAGCGCCAGAACGGCGGGGCCAAGGCGGATATGCGTCGTCTCCGCCGCGCAATGGGCCACCATCACGAGGGATGACGGGCAGATCGAGTGATTGGTGAAGTGGTGCTCGGCAAACCACGCGACATCGAAGCCGAAATCCTCCGCCATCTTCACCGTGTCGACCGTCGTGCGCAGCACCGAGGCGGGGGAGGTATTTCGGTCATACAGGCCCATGAGGTTGAAGAGGCCGAGTTTGGTCATGGCGTTCCCCCATTGCCACGGATGCCGATGCGGACACGCGCCTTCCGCCGCCTGTCCCGCTATCCGTCGCAGGCTTGTCATGTGGCTCGCATGCCCGTCATCTCAAGGCATGGCGCTCGTTATCTCAAAGCATAGGAACAGCTCCGGCGCCCGGCAAATTAGCTGTTCTTATGCTTGGCCAAGCCGGACTTGGCGGCCCGGGCCGGCGGCGTCTTTCCTTATCGTTCCATGAGAATTCATCGTTTGTGATCGGTGCCCCCGGTCGGGAACACTCCGTCACAAGAACGTCGTCATGCCTCAAGCGGCGATGCCACCTTTCCAGACATCGGAGCCTCCATGCAGGGTCAAACCATTATCGTCACCGGTGGGGGCAGCGGCCTGGGCCGCGCCATCTGTCTGGGCCTCGCCGATGCCGGCGCGCAGGTGGCCATCCTCGAGATCAACGCCGAATCCGCGCAGGTCGTGGTCGACGAAATCACGGCCAAGGGCGGGAAGGCCTTCTCGGTGATCGGCGACATCACCACCCGCGACAGCGCGAAGGCGCTGGTGGACAGCGCGATCGCGACGGCCGGGCGCGTGCACGGCCTGATCAACTGCGCCGGGGTGTATCCGCGCCGGCCGATCCTCGAGATCACCGACGCCGACTGGGACTTCAGCTTCGCGGTGAATGTGCGCGGGCTCTACAATGTCTCGGTGGCCGCCATCACCCACATGCAGGCGCAGGGCGGCGGGCGCATCGTCAACATCGCCTCGATCGACGCGCTGAAGGCGCACCCGAAGAACGCGCATTACGCGGCGATGAAGGCGGCGGTGGTCAGCCTCACCAAGAGCATGGCGCTGGCCGTGGCGCCCGACAACATCCTCATCAACGGCGTGGCGCCGGCCGGCATCGCCACCGAGAAGGCGCGCGCCGCCGGCTTCCTGCCGGAACTGGCGGCGCAGACCGCGCTGGGCCGCGCCGCGGAGCCGGAAGATGTCGCCGACGTGGTGATCTTCCTGGTCTCGGAAAAGAACAGATACATGGTCGGCGAGACGGTCGCGATCAGCGGCGGTTACTTCATCGCCTGATCTTTCGCCCTTTATTTGAGAACAAGAGTACGAACATGCACTTCGGCATATTCAACCTGATGGGCCTGCGCGATAATCCCGGCGGGGTCGCGGGCGTCATCGACGATACGCGCAGCATGGTGACGCTCGCCGAGGATATCGGCTTCGAGATCGCCTGGTTCGCCGAGCATCACTTCACCAATTATTCCGTCAGCGTGTCGCCCCTGATGGTGGCGGCGCACATGGCCGGCCACACCAGCCGCATCCGGCTCGGGGCCGGCGTGGTGGTGCTACCGCTCTATCATCCGCTGCGGGTGGCGCAGGAGATCGGCCTGCTCGACCAGATCAGCGGCGGGCGGGCGGTGCTCGGCGTCGGCACCGGCTACCAGGCCTATGAATTCGAGCGCTACGGCGCCGAGGTCGCCAAGAAGACCGAGATCTTCCTCGAATACTGGTCGGTGGTCGAGCAGGTGCTGGCGGAGGGCCGCGTCGCGTTCGAGGGCAAGCATATCACCGTGCCCGAGACCGCCATCACCGTGCGCCCGGTGCAGCAGCCCATGCCGCCGGTCTATTGCACCTCGCCGCACCCGCCGATCCTCAAGGCGCTGTCGAAATGGGGCGGCGTGCCCTTCATCACGGCCGGCTGGCGCGGCTCGGAGGCGCTGTTCGGCATTGCCGAGCAGGTGCGCGCCTCCTGGGTGCAGGGCGGGCTGGACGGCCCGACCATGCCGGTGGCGCTGCAGCAATATATCCACGTCACCGACAGCGCGAGCGAAGCGCTGGAGGCGGCCGAGCGCGCGCGCTATGTCGGGCGCATGGTGCACGGCCTGCGCAGCAACGTGCTGACGCTGAACGGCTCCTTCGTGGAAGCGGCCCCCATTCCCGACGAGCCGCCGCTGGAGACCTTCCGCGACAACCTGCTGATCGGCGATCCGCATCATGTGGCCGAGCGGCTGGTCTCGGAAATCCGCCGGCTCAACCCGCAGCACTATAACTGCTTCTTCCAGTTCGGCGACATGCCGGTGGCCCGCGCGCGGCGCGCGCTGGAGCGCTTCGGCGCCGAGGTGCTGCCCCTCGTCGAGCGCGAGGTAGGCCCGCTGTCGGCCATCGGAAAGCCTGTCCCGGTCGCGGCCGAGTGACCGGCCATTCACTCCGGAACCGCTTCGGAGAGGTGTAGCCCCAACCGATCTTTCGAACGACGCGGCCGGCAAAAGGCCGCGCGCCAACCAGAGGATGGACGACGATGAACAAGGTATTCTTCTCCGCGGCGACCCTCGCCGCGGTGCTTCTCGCCGCATCCGGCAGCCGGGCGGAAACGCTCGGCCCCGTTACCGACGCGCTCGGCGTGGTGAAGATCACCAAGGGCCAGCCGATCCAGATCGGCGGCTATTCCTCCCAGTCGGGCGGCGACACCAACCAGGGCATCGACGAGCTGCGCGGCGCCGAGATCGCCATCAAGGACGCCGGCGGCAAGGTGCTCGGCTTCCCGGTGAAGCTGCTCGGCGAGGATGCCCAGTGCACCGCCGAGGGCGGCCAGACCGCCGCCACCAAGCTCGCGGGCAACAAGCAGATCGTCGCCGTGCTCGGCCCGAGCTGCTCCTCGGGCGCGCGCGTCGGCGCCCCCATCCTGTGGAAGCTCGGCATTCCGAGCGTCGCGATCGGAGCCACCGCGCCGGCGCTGACCGCCGCCGACCGGCCGGACGGGTTCAAGGGCTTCCTGCGCGTGGTGCCGAACGACCTCAAGAGCGCGGCCTTCACCGCCAGCTACGCCCATGACAAGCTGGGCGTGAAGACCGCCGCCACCATCCATGACGGCAGCCCCTATACCGAGCAGCTGGTGCGCGCCTTCGAGAAAGACTTCATCGCCAAGGGCGGCACCATCGTCGCCAGCGAGGCGGTCTCCCCGACCGACACCGACCTGCGCCCGGTGCTGACGCGCATCGCCACCAAGAAGCCGGAACTCATCTTCACCCCGGTCTTCACCTCCACCGTCGGCTTCCTGATGCGCCAGAAGGACGAAGTGGCCGGGCTTGCCGGGACCAAGGTGATCGGCGGCGAAGGCGTGTTCAGCGCCAACGTGATCGAGGCGGTCGGCCCGAAGATCATCGGCTTCCACATTGTCGGTCCCTCGACCGACCTGTTCTCCGAGCGGTTCCCGGTGTTCGTGAAGAACTTCACCGCGGAATATGGCGAGGCGCCGATCGGCGGCTTCAGCGCCTATGGCTATGACGCCGCGCTGCTGACCATGGCGGCCATCAAGGAAGTCGGCAAGACGGATGCCGAGGGCAATCTCTATATCGGCCGCCAGGCGCTGCACGACGCGATGATGGCGACCAAGGCCCTGCCCGGCCTCACCGGCGCGCTGACCTGCGACACCTACGGCGATTGCGGTGCCGCGACCTACGCGATCTGGGAGTTCACCAGCGACGACCAGTCGTCCTTCGCGCCCGGCACCAACCCCAAGCGGATCTTTCCGTGAGCGAGGTCCCGCGCTCCGCGACGGAGCCGGGGGCATTCTCCGAATGGCTGCGCCGGTCGACCTGGGTCGATCATGTGCTTCTCGCCATCCGGATCAGTGTCGCGGCTCTCGTCCTGGTGGGTCTTGCCGGCGGTCTCACCGCCGGCACCTACTCCGCCGCCGATTTCGTGTCCTTCACGATGTTCGGCCTCACCATTGGCAGCATCTACGCGCTGATCGCGCTGGGCTACACCATGGTCTACGGCATCCTGCGCATGATCAACTTCGCCCATGGCGACGTGATGATGATCGGGTCCTTCGCCGGGCTGTTCGCGGCGGGAGCGCTGAACGATGCGGGGCTGCTCAACGCCCTGCCGCTGCTGGCGCTGCCCTTGGTGCTTGCCGCCGGCATGGCGGGGGGCGCGACGATGTCGCTCATCATCGAGCGCATCGCCTACCGGCCTTTCCTGCATGTGCGCTCGCTGGCGCCGCTCATCTGCGCCATCGGCATGTCCTTTGTCCTGCAATATGCCGCGCGCGGCCTGTTCGGCACGCGTAACCGCGCCTATCCCGGCTTCGGCTGGATGGAGGGGACGGTGAGCCTGTTCGGGCTCATCGTGCCGATCCCGCAGATCGTCGCCTTCATCGCCGCGCTCATTGTGCTGGCCGGCCTGCTGGCGCTGGTGAAGCTGAGCCCGCTGGGCAAGGCGATGCGGGCGGTGGCGGAGGATCGCGATGCGGCGGCGCTGGTCGGCATCAATGTCGGCGCCGTCATCGTCGCCACCTTCGCCATTGGCGGCGCCATGGCCGGGGTCGCCGGCGTGCTCTACGCGCTGGTGTTCAAGCAGATCACCGTCTTCATGGGCTTCGCGCTCGGCGTCAAGGGCTTCGCGGCGGCCATTCTCGGCGGCATCGGCAATCTGGGCGGCGCGCTGCTCGGCGGGCTGGTGCTGGGGCTGGCCGAGGCGCTCGGCCCGGCGCTGGTGCTGGAAGGCTTCGGCCTGCCCGCGCCCTACCAGCTCAAGGACGTGATCGGCTACGGCATGCTGGTGATGATCCTGATCTTCCGTCCCCAGGGGTTGCTCGGCGAGCGACTCGCCTCGAAGCGGGCCTGACGCCATGTCCTTCAACGCCGTTACCAGCTCCTTCAAGGTCACGCGGCGGCGCAAGACGCCGCTGGCCGAGACCCTTCAGGTCGGTGCCCTCGCCGGCTTTGCAGCGATCGGCTTCGCGCTGATCGGTGCCTATGTGGCGATGGACAAGCGCCATGTGGTGGAAGACACGCTGACCCTGTCGCAGATCGCCTTCGCGCTGATGGCCATCGCCGCCGGCTATGTCGCCGGGCGTGACCGGCAAGGCCGACCCTCGGGCACCCGCGTCGTCGTTCACGGCGCGGTGGCGGGGCTCACGGCGGGGCTGTGCGTCTCGGCTCTCGTTCTGCTCATGGGGTCCGTCAGCCTGCGCGCCACGCTGGTGGCGGCCAGCCCGATGCTGATCAAGGCGCTGAGCCTTGGCGCGCCCATCGGCTCGCTGCAGGCGCTGGTGCAACTGCCCGCGCTCGGCGCCCTTCTCGGGGTGATCGGCGGGCTGTTCGCGGCCATGCCCAGCCGCTACCGCCGTGCGCTGACCTATGGCTTTGCATTCGTCCTCATCGCCGGCCTGTTCCGCGATGTCTTCGTCAGCGTGCTGGACAACCTGCCCGACCTGAACGGGCCGGATTGGGAGGTGTTCGGCCCCGGCGGGCTCAATCGCGGCTCGGCGCTGCTGTTGCTGGTGGGGGGCGCGCTGTTCTGCCTGGTTCGGGATCGCTGGAACGCACAGATCGATCCGGCACGCCGGGCGCGCTCCTCGAAAGCCGGGCTCGCCTTGCTGCTGGTGGGCGTTCTCGTCCTGCCGCTGGTCACCAACGATTTCGTGGCGCAGGTCGCCATGCTGGTGGCGCTCTACATGCTGATGGGCATGGGGCTGAACATCGAGCTGGGCCTTGCCGGGCTGGTCGATCTCGGCTTCGTCGCCTTCTTCGCGGTTGGCGCCTACACGGTCGCGCTCATGTGCTCGTCCGGCCCGCTGGCCGTCGCCGACGTGTCGTTCTGGGTGGCGCTGCCGGTGGCGGTGGTACTTGCCGCCGGCGCGGGCATGCTGTTCGGCCTGCCGGTTCTGCGGGTGCGCGGCGACTACCTCGCCATGGCGACGCTGGGGCTTGGCGAAATCATCCGCGTGCTGGTGCTGTCCGATGCGCTGGCGCCCTATCTCGGGGGCTCGCAGGGCATCATCGAGATCGACCATCCGCGCATCTTCGGCGTCTCGCTGCAATCGCCGGCCGCGCTCTACTACCTCGCCCTGGCGCTGGCCGGCGTGGTCGCCTTCATATCCTGGCGGCTGCAGCACGCCCGTATCGGCCGGGCGTGGCTCGCCATGCGCGAGGACGAGGACGTGGCGCAGGCGCTCGGCATCGATCCCGTGGCGTCCAAGCTGCTCGCCTACACGATCGGCGCGGCCTTCGCCGGGGCGGCGGGCGCGGTGTTCGCGGCGCTGGTCGGGTCGGTCTATCCCCATTCCTTCCAGCTGCTGGTGTCGATCAACGTTCTGGCCATCCTGGTCATCGGGGGTCTCGGCTCGCTTCCCGGCGTGCTGGTGGGGGCGATCGTGCTGATCGGACTTCCGGAGCTGCTGCGCGAGTTCGGCGAGTTCCGCTACCTGTTCTACGGCATCGCGCTGGTGGCGATGATGCATGTGCGGGCCGAAGGCCTGTGGCCGGCCACGACCCAGACCCAGGAGAACGCCCGTGCCTGACGTCCTCCCCCCCAATCTCCCGCTCGCCATCCCCCCGCGCGCGCCGCTCTTGGACGTGCATGGCCTGAAGAAGGCGTTCGGTGGCATGATCGCCATCCAGAATGTCGATCTCCGCATTGCCGAGGGCAGCGTTCACGCCATTATCGGGCCGAACGGCGCGGGCAAGACCACCGCCTTCAACTGCATCACCGCCTTCGTGCAACCCACGGCCGGCACGATCTACCTCGGCGGCGAGCGTATCGATGGATTGCCGGCGCATGTGGTGGCGCGGCATGGCGTGGCGCGCACCTACCAGAATGTCCGGCTGTTCCCCAACATGACGGCGTTGGAGAACGTGCTGGTCGGCCAGCACCGCCGGCTGCACGCCACGTTCTGGGAAGCCATCCTGGGCAGCGGGCGCTTCCGCCGCGAGGAGGCGGAGGCACGCGCGCGGGCGCACCACTACCTCGCCTTTGTCGGCATCCCGCAGCGGGCCGGCGATCTTGCCCGCCACATGCCCTATGGCGACCAGCGTCGGCTGGAGATCGCCCGTGCGCTGGTGGCCGGGCCGCGCATCCTGATGCTCGACGAACCAGCGGCCGGCATGAACCCGGCCGAGGGCCGCGCGCTGGTCGAGCTGATCGAGCGCATCCGCACCGAGCTGGGCGTCACCGTCGTGCTGATCGAGCATCACATGCGCGTGGTGATGGCGGTGGCCGAGCGGATCACCGTGTTCAATCGCGGCGCCATCCTCACCGAGGGCACGCCGGGTGAGATCCAGGCGGATGAGCGGGTGATCGAGGCCTATCTCGGCCGCCGCAGCGGGCAGATCGCCGCCCCTGCCGCGTCCCCCGAACCGCAGCGCCAGATGGAGGCCCGCATCGCATGAGCAAGGCGCTGGACGTCTCCAACCTCACCATCGCCTATGGCGAGATCGCCGCCGTGCGCGAGGTGAGCTTCACCGTCGAAGCCGGCGAGATCGCCACCATCATCGGCGCCAATGGCGCGGGCAAGACGACCATCCTCAACGCGTTGTGCGGCCTGCGCGACGTTCGCTCCGGCTCCATCCGACTCGGCGAGGACGACATCACCGCCCTGCCCCCGCATGAGCGGGTGCGCCACGGGCTCTCGCAGGTGCCCGAGGGGCGCCGGCTGTTCGGCCGCATGAGCGTGGCGGAGAACCTCGAGATCGGCGCCTATGCCCGGCGCGACCACGCCGCGCGCCGGCACGACCTCGACCATGTGCTGGAGCTGTTCCCGCGCCTGCGCGAGCGCTACCGCCAGCTGGCCGGCACGCTCTCGGGCGGCGAGCAGCAGATGGTGGCGATGGGACGCGCCCTGATGACCGCGCCCAAGGTGCTGCTCCTCGACGAGCCGACCATGGGGCTGGCGCCGCAGATCGTCGACCTCGTCATCGATGCGGTGCGCCGGGTGAATGGCGAGGGCGTGACGGTGTTGCTGGTGGAGCAGAACGCCTATAGCGCGCTGGAAATCGCCGACCGTGCCTTCGTGCTGGAATCGGGCGAGATCACGCTCACCGGCAACGGACCCGACCTCATCACCCACCCGCGCGTGCGCAGTGCCTATCTGGGATATGACGCATGATGCCCTCACCCACGGACCCCACAATACCGGCCCCTTCGGCCCAGGCGCCGGACTCGGCCGGCTTCCGCGCGGCGATGCGCGAGCTTGCCGCCGGCGTCACCATCATCACCGCCGGACGCGACGGTGGGCGCCGCGGACTGACCGCCACCGCGGTGTGCTCGGTATCGGCCGACCCGCCGACGCTCCTCGTCTGCATCAACCGCAGCGCCGAGGGGCACGCGGCGATCCGCGAGAGCGGTGCCTTCTGCGTCAATGTCATCGCCGCCGAGCACCAATGCCTGGCGGAGCGCTTCGCCGGCCGGGACGGGGCGCGCGGCGCGGAGCGCTTCGAGCATGGCGAATGGCGCTCGCTGGCCACCGGCGCGCCGGTGCTGGCGGACGCCGTCGCCGCCTTCGACTGCCAGGTGATCCAGGCGATCGACGCCGGCACGCATACGGTGTTTCTCGGTGCCGTCACGGCCACCACGGTCTCGCCGCAGCGCGCCGCGCTGCTCTACCGCGCCGGCGCGTTCGCCCCAGCGAACTGACGGCCATCACGACAGGACCGAGGGGACGAGCGCGCACGCACGCGGCAAAAGGAGCGGGGCTCCGCCGCGGGCGCCCCGCGAGGAAACACGACAATGACCGTCAAGAAACTGCATAATGTCTATGTCGGTGCCGGCGACATGGCGGCGAGCCGCCAATTCTACGAGCAGGTGCTGGGCCTGACCCCGAAATTCGCCGATGGGGAGCGCTGGGTGCAATATGATGCGGGCGGGGTGAACTTCGCCATCGGCTCGTCGGCCGAATATCCCGGCGGCGCGGCGGGCGCGGTCGCGGTGTTCGAGGTGGACGACCTCGACGCTCGGCAGACCGAGCTGAGCGCGGCCGGCATCCGCATCCTTGCCGCGCGCGACATGGGCAGCCACGGTCGCACGGTGACGCTGGTCGATCCGTCGGGTAATTATCTCCAGCTTTTCCAGCGTCGCGGCGCGTCCTGAGCGCGTCCGGCTTATTCAGCAACGAGGAAGATCGACATGACCGACCGCATCATTCTGCGCGCGGGTGAGGCGCTTGTCGCCGGCGGCCCGCCCGGCACGGCCGCCGAGCCCGAAGTGGTGATCGGCGCGCTCGACGGGCCGGTCGGCACCGCGCTGGCGACGCTGACCGGCTCGCAGGTCGCCGGCCATACCAAGGTGTTCGCGCTGCTCAACACCGATATCATGGTGCGCCCGGTCACGCTGTGCGTTTCCAAGGTGACGGTGGAGGACAACCGCTACACCAGCATCCTCATGGGCACGGTGCAGTTCGCCATCGCCAACGGTGTGCTCGACGCGGTGCGCGCGGGCTATATCCCGAAGGAACAGGCCAATGATCTCGGCATCATCTGCTCGGTCTGGCTCGCGCCTTCCGTCGTGACCGAACCCAATCTCGACCACAAGATCCTGTTCGACCTGCACCGCCGGGGAACCACCGAGGCGATCCGCAAGGCGATGACCGGCGAGCCCTCGATCGACTGGCTGCTGGAGAACCAGGACAAGATCATCCACAAATATTACCAGATGGGCCTCGACGGCAAAATCTGACCTACCCCGCCGCCGCCCATCGGGCTGTTGCCGCCCGTGCGCCCTGGCGAGCCGATATCCGGCGGAGCCCCCTCCCCGCTGGACAAGAAGGCCCGATCCGCCCACTCCAGGCGGATCGGGCCCGGCTTCAGGAGGCCGTGAGGCCGCGGGCGATCAGCCGGCCAAGTCTCGTGGCGAAGGCATTGGCGTCGGTCGGCTTCTCGCCGTCGAGCACCCGGGCGGTGTCGAGCAGCAGATGCGCGACATCGGCCTTCACCGCCTCGTCCGACGTCGCCGCGAGGCTCGCGATCATGGCGTGACGGGGGTTCACCTCGAGGATCGGCTTGGCGGCGCTGCCGATGCGGCCGGCGGCGGCGAGCATGCGCTCGAACTGCCGGTCCGGCCCGCTCTCGGCGGCGATGAGGCACACCGCGCTGTCGGTCAGGCGGTCGGAGGCGCGCACATCCGCCACGTCTTCCGCGAGCGTTTCCTTGATCGCCGCGATGAGCGCCGTCACTTCCGCGCTGGCCTCGGCCGGGGGCGGCGTATCGCTGTCCAGCAGCGGTATGAGGCCGAGATCGGCGGCGCCCTGCGTCACCGACTTGAACGGCTTGCCCTCATGGTCGAGCCCGCTCGCCACCCAGAAGGCATCGACCGGATCGGCCAGCAGCAGAACCTCGATGCCGCGGGCGCGGAAGCCTTCCAGATGCGGCGAGCTGGCAATGCGGGCGGCATCGTCGCCGGCTATGTAATAGATCGCCGTCTGGTTCTCGCGCAGCACGGCCACATAATCCTTGAGGCTGCGCGTGCCCTCGCCCGAGGCGGTGGTCTTGAAGCGGGCAAGGCCGAGCAGTTGCTCGCGGCGCTCGAAATCCTCGTAGAGGCCTTCCTTGATGACCGCGCCGAAATTCTCCCAAACCTTGCCGAAGGCCTCGCCATCCTGCTCGGCCAGCTTGGCGAGTTCGGAAATCACGCGGTTGGTCACGCCCTTCTTGATCGCGCCGAGCAGCGGGCTGTCCTGAATCATCTCGCGCGAGACGTTGAGCGGCAGGTCGGCGCTGTCGACCACGCCGCGCACGAAGCGCAGGTAACGCGGCAGCAATTCGGCATCGTCGGTGATGAAGACGCGCTTCACATAAAGCTTGATGCGACCCTTGCGGTCGGCATCGAACAGGTCGAACGGCCGCGCACCGGGGATGAAGGCAAGCGCGGTGTACTCGAAACGGCCCTCCGCGCGGAAATGCACGGTGAGTGCCGGCTCGTCATACTGGCCGGCAACGCTGCGGTAGAAATCGGTGTAGTCCTGCGCGCTGATGTCCGACTTGGACTTGGTCCACAGCGCGGCGCCGTCGGAGAGCGAGGCGGCTTCCGCGCCCGGCTTCTCGACCAGCGTGATCGGCACCGGCACATGGCCGGACTGTTCCTTGACGATGCGCTCCAGCGTCCAGCGCTCGGCATAAGATTTGGCGTCGTCGGTGAGGTGCAGCAGCACCCGCGTGCCGCGCACGGGGGCCTCCTCCAGAGCGACGGGGGCGACGGAATATTCGCCCTTGCCATCCGAGGCCCACACCCAGGCCTCCGAGGCGCCGGCGCGGCGGCTGACGACCTCGACTTTCGAGGCCACCATGAAGGCGGAATAGAAGCCCACGCCGAACTGGCCGATGAGCTGCGCGCCCCGCTTGGCGCCGTCCTGGCCCTCGACCTCCGCGATGCGATCCATGAAGCCGCGCGTGCCGGAGCGGGCGATAGTGCCGAGCGCCTCGATCATCTCGTCCCGGCTCATGCCGATGCCGTTATCGGCGATGGCGAGCGTGTTGGCCTCCGGGTCGGCGGCGATGGTGATGGCGAGCCTGGGATCGTCGCCCAGCAGCGCGGGGCTGGCGATCGCCTCGTAGCGCAGCTTCTCGCAGGCATCGGCGGCGTTGGAGACGAGTTCGCGCAGGAACACGTCGCGGTCGGAATAGACCGAGTGCACCATCATGTGCAGCAGGCGGGAAACATCGGCCTCGAAAGGGCGGTTCTCGGTGGTCTCTGTCGTCATGGCGGCACGCTGTTCGAGGGAAACTCAGGCCGTGACATGGCAAGAACGCGAGAGAGTTTCAAGACGTCGGCTCGGCGCCCCGCTCACGCTCGCGCGCCCACGGCCGCATCCTGCGCTGCGAGGCAACCCGGACACCATCGATGAGGGGCGTGGATCCGGGTCCGGGGCGGACGGGTCAGCGGGATGAGGCCTCGGGAAGCGCGGGCGCGGGTCGCCCGGCCGGTTCCGGCACGATCCGGAGCGCCCGCAGCGCGTTGAGGATGACCGCGACGTCGATCACTTCCTGCAGCAGGGCGCCCTGCACGGGGGTGAGATATCCCAGCGCCGCCGCCACCATGCCCAGTATCGACAGCCCAATCCCGACCACGACGCTTTGGAGCGCGATGCGGCGAGAGCGCTGGGCGATGTCCATCCCCGGCAGCAGCCGGTCCAACTGATCGACCAGCAGGACGACATCGGCCGCCTCGGCCGAGGCGGCCGCACCGCGCGCGCCCATGGCGACCCCGATATCGGCGGCGGCCAGCGCGGGAGCATCGTTGACCCCGTCGCCCACCATCATGACCGGGCCATTCGCGCGCTCGGCGAGGACCACCCCAACCTTCTCGTCCGGAGCCAGGTCCGCGCGGATGGCGTCGAGGCGAAGCCCGGCGGTGACGGCTTCCGCCACCGCCCGGCGATCCCCCGTCGCCAGCAGGATACGGCGGATGCCCAGTCGGCGCAGCTCGGCGAACAGGTCGGCGATGCCGGCCCGCAGCGCATCGGCCATGACCAGATGGCCCATCAGCTTGCCGTCTACCGCGAGCGCCACCACGACCGATCCAGCATTGCGGATCGCGCCTTCAGGTTCGGCCGTGCCGATCTGCGAGGCGACGAAACCCACGCCGCCGACCACGACCCTGCGGCCGTTGATGATGCCGCTGACGCCGTCTCCCGCGGTCTCCACGATCTGCTCCGGGAGCGGCAGCACGGCACCGCGCGCCCGGGCCGCCGCAACGATGGCCTGCGCGATGGGATGTTTCGAGGCCTGATCCAGCGCGGCGGCGAAAGCCAGAACCTCGTCCTCGGTCAAGGCGCCGAGCGTGTCGATCGAGACCACCTGCGGCCGCCCGTCGGTCAAGGTGCCGGTCTTGTCGAGGATCAGCGTCCGGATCCGCGCCAGCGATTCCAGCGGCTTCGCGCCCTTGATCAGCACCCCGAAATGGGCGGCACGCGACAGGCCGGCCACCAGCGCGACAGGAACGGCGAGGATCAGCGGACAGGGGGTGGCGACCACCAGAACCGCCACCGCGCGGATCGGATCGCCGGTGAACCACCAGGCCGCCGTTGCCAGCGCCAGCGTGACGGCCAGAAACAGCAGCGAGTAACGGTCCGCCAGCCGGGCCATCGGCGCCTTGGAATGCTGTGCCGCCTCGACCAGCCGGACGATGCCGGCATAGGTGCTGTTGGCCGCGCGGCGGCTGACCCGGAGATCGAACGCGTCACCCGCATTGGTCGAGCCGCTCATCACCTCCTGGCCACGCTCCAGCCGCACGGGCATGGATTCGCCCGTCAGTGCCGACTGGTCGAGCATCGCGCGGTCGTTCTCGACCGTGCCGTCGACGGGCGCGATGTCGCCCTGCCGGATCAGAACAAGGTCGCCGGGCTCGATCTCGTCAAGCGGCACGTCCTCAAGCGCCCCGCCGCGCTTGCGCGTCGCGGTCCTTGGCACGCGCGACAGAAGATCGGTCATCTCGCGCCGCGCACGGCCCTCGGCGAAGCTCTCCAGGAAGGTGCCGCCGGAATACATCAGCGCGACCACGGCCGCCGCGAGCGTCTCGCCGACCAGCAAGGCGGCCGACATCGACAGGGCGGCGACGATGTCCAGCCCGACCTCGCCCTTTGCAAGGCTACGAACGATCTCGACCACCAGCGCCGCCAGCACCGGGGCGACGCCCGCCGTCCATGCCAGTTTGGCGAGATGGGCCTGCCCGCCGAGCAGCAGGGCAAGGCCCGCGACGAGGCCGAGCCCGGCAATGGCCAGAAGCGCGATGTTGAGGCGATCGAGCAGCAAGGGTTTCATCAGGCGTGTATCCCGCAATCAAGCCACACGCTCGGAAACCGAACGGGTTTCGAACCACCGTCCAGCCCGCGCTCGTGCAAAGCTGGGCGACACCCCGTCAATGGAACAGGTCAGCAAGTGTATGCTCACCCGCCAAGTCTACGCCGCGCGGAACGCCTGTCGCCATCCGTGCTGTTGCCGATGCGTCATCGATCCAGCCGGTCGCTGCGAAGATCGAGACCGTGATCGGAATGGAGGCGATCTGTGCCGCGAAGGGACTGCCGCGTCGCGGTTTTCCGCGCCTGCCGCCTGGCCCATAGGCCTGAGCCGGCGGGTATGGCGGAAACGAAAAGAGGTTGGCCGAAATCCAACATGAACCCCTGCGCCCGGCCCCGCCATTCATGCGCCAGAGGTGAGACATTTGGAGGGTGAGCCGGGGCATGCCGTTACAGAAGCAGGCGGTCTTCGATGGTCCCAACGATGTGCGGCTGCGGCTTTGGGAGCCCGCCGCGCAGGGCGGCATCCCCATCCTGCAACAGGGCGAGGGCGCAAGCGAGGGGCATAGCGATGTGCCGCGGGCACGCAGCGGCGGGCTCCATGGCGGGTGCTGCGCGATCTTCGTGCCCTCGGGCGAACTCATATTGGCGACGCCCGACGCGAACGGCCACGACATCTCGCCGATGCCGCCGCCGATCGACCGGATCGCGGCGCTGGAAGCCGCCCCGGAACGGCTCGACATCGCGCTGCGGCACGGCACGGCGCCTCGTCGATAGAATTGCGGAAGAATCGAACATAAAGACAGCCGGCTAAAGGCGTGCGGTCGCAGGCCGCTACCCAAGCTGTAAAAGCCTGTTCATGTCGGCCCGGTCGTATTCGCTGGGCGGACGGTCCGAGAAGGTCCGATGGTCAGACCTATGGTTAAACTCCGCCGCTAAGGATCCTTCTAGTGTAGTCCACCCGAACTGCCGGGTGGAACTTTACCCCACAATGATCGGCCATGCATCGCGAACAACAAGCCGCACCTGCGGACACGCAGAATGCTGCGCCTGTGGCACTTCGATTGCAAGGCTCCAGAGAATCGCGCTCTTGAAGATCATCAGTCTTGCGAATGCAATCACATCATGAGACGTCACCCAAGGGAGCCCATGAAGGGCATCCTGTGTCCGCCAATGGCGAAGATGGAGGAATGGCTGGTGATGAGTGGCTCTCATAAACTCACCCGCACCAACTTTCTCGTCTGCGTCAGCGTTATCGCGCTGTCCGCCTGTTTGACACCCTGGCGGGTCGCCCACGCTGCGGATCCAGTCCTTCGCGATGTTGTCAGCGGAGCGGACGGCAGGGAATTTACCATCCTTGCAGGCCAGCCGGTCGATTCCACGGAGGGCGCATCTGCCGGGTCACTGACGCGAGGGCTGGCGTTCCGAATGCTGTCGCCTGCGTCCACCACGGCGGTGGAAATAGGCTCGCGAGGCGGCAACGGAGCCTTGGGCGCTCCCCTCACCAGCAGCGGTATCTACGCGTCGAGTTTCGCATCGGCGGGCAAGGCGG
Source organism: Ancylobacter tetraedralis (assembly GCF_014195655.1). Taxonomy (GTDB): domain Bacteria; phylum Pseudomonadota; class Alphaproteobacteria; order Rhizobiales; family Xanthobacteraceae; genus Ancylobacter; species Ancylobacter tetraedralis. Next base: position 91,928 of record NZ_JACICD010000003.1, on the reverse strand, counting down.
GCGGCAATGCCGGCAACGTCTGGCTGGCCCTTCTCGGCACGTTCAAGGGCGACGGTAGCCAGTCGCAGAACGCCGCGCTCGTTTACCTCTATTCGATCGGCGGCGACGGGCGGGTCGGAACCCCGGGGATTGGCAAGGGAGGCCGAGCCGGAACGGTCACGCTCGACCTTGGTGCGGATATCAGCACCAAGGGAGACAATTTCTTTGGTGTCTGGGCACGCTCCAAGGGCGGACAGTCGGGTCGCAACCAGCCGTATGACGGCCAGTTCTATGTCCCCTTCGCCTTCGCGAAGCCCGCCGATGCCGGCGAATATGCCGGTGCCAACGGCAATAAGGTGGACGTCACCATCCGGGCGGAGGCGTCCGTGATCACCCATGGCAAGGGCGCCCACGCCGTGGTGCTCGAATCCATCGGTGGATCGGGGCTCGACGGCGGCCGCAAGCATGACGAGGTTCTCACCCGCGGCGGCGATGGCGGGGAGGTCCGGCTCGCCAATTCCGGCCTCATCGCCACGAACGGCAGCGGCTCGGCCGGATTGCTGCTTCAGTCGGTGGGCGGTCACGGCGGCGATCAGGTCTACGTCCCGCTCGGCATCCAGATCGGCGACGCCACGGGCGGGTCCGGCGCGAATGGCGGCAATGGCGGCCGCGTCAGCGTCGGTCAGGCCGGCTCGATCGACACCCGGCAGGACTATTCCTTCGGCGTCTCCGCAGCGTCGATGGGCGGTGTCGGCGGTGTCGGCAACGATTCCACGGGCATTCATGTCGGTTCCGCCGGAAATGGCGGCAATGCGGGAAATGGCGGCAAGGTGGACGTCGTCAATACGGGCGAGGTAAGGACGGCCGGCAAGGGCTCCGTTGGCATTGCCGCCCAAAGCCTCGGCGGCGGCTCGGCCCTTGGAGCGCTGCAGACGGAGGACATAAGGCCCGGCTCTTATACCGGCGGCGGCGCCGGCGGTTCGCTGATCGGCCTGTCGCTCGACGGCGAGGCCGGCCAAGGCGGCTCCGGCGGCAACGGGGGCAACGTCCAGATCAGGAATGCGGGCACGATCTCCACGTCGGGAGCCAGTGCGCATGGCATTCTGGCGCAGAGCGTGGGCGGCGGCGGCGGTGCGGGCGGCGATTCCGCGACGGCCTTCTCCGTGCTGCTCGGGGCCGCCACGCGCGTCACATCCGGCTCCAGTTCGGGCGGCGCCGGCGGGGGCGGGGCCGGCGCGGGCGGGGCCGGCGGCAATGGCGGGGTCGTCGAGATCCTTCCCTCCTACGACAGCCGCGGACAAATCGAGACGACCGGCGACAATGCCAGCGGCATCGTCGCCCAGAGCATCGGTGGGGGCGGCGGCGTGGGCGGAATCGCCGCCGCGAAGGCGCCGGGCGCGCCTATCGCCATCACCATCGGCATCGGCGGAAGCGGTGGCGACGGCGGCAGAGGCGATCTGGTCAGTGTCATCAACACCTCGGACATAAGCACCGCCGGAAATACGTCTCATGGCATCGAGGCGAGCAGCATCGGCGGCGGCGGCGGACGCGGCGGCGACGCCTCGTCCTATACCGCCGCCGTCGGGCTGCCCGGCGTAGTGGCCGGGGGCGTGACATTCGCCATTGGCGGCGCCGGCGGCAATGGCGGCTCCGGCGGCGGGGTCAACCTGCTCAATCTCGCCGACGTGACCACCTCCGGCGACAACTCCATCGGCCTGCTCGCCAGCAGCATCGGCGGCGGCGGCGGCAACGGCGCGACGGCCAGCGCACTCGCGGAAATGCTCGGGGTCACGGCGAATGTCGGGGTCACCATCGGGGTCGGCGGCTCGGGAGGCGGCGGCGGCGGCGGCGGAGCCGTCCGCGTCAGCAATGGCGGCAAGATCGAAACCTCCGGTGAGTTCGCGCCCGGTGTCCAGGCGGTCAGCATCGGCGGCGGCGGTGGCAATGGCGGGTCCGGAAAGGCCACCTCGTCCACCGGCATCAAGCAGGGCGAGATCCTCTCGACGCTTTCCGACGCGGTTCCGACGGGCGCCTCGCTGGGCATCAACGTTAGCGTGGGCGGCAGCGGCGGCGGCGGCGGAAACGGCGGCGAGGTGACGGCCGACAACCTCGGCAGCATCACCACGCGGCGCGAATCCTCGACAGGCATGCTGGCACAAAGCGTCGGCGGCGGCGGTGGCAACGGCGGTGGTTATGTCTCGGGCGGCAAGACGTCGTTCTCCGCAAGGATTGGCGTCGGCGGCAGCGGCGGCAAGGGCGGAGACGGCGGCGCTGTCACGGCGACGAACGCGACCGGCGCCGTCATCTCCACGAGCGGAGACGGTTCGGTCGGACTTCACGCCCAGAGCATCGGCGGCGGCGGCGGAAATGGCGGGGCCTATGGCGCCGCGACGCCGCAGAAGACGGAAAAGAGTGCCGGCGCGAGTGCGAGCGGCAGTTTCCTGCTCAAGATGGCCGACGCGCTGATCAAGGGAAATGACCTCGCCGCCAAGCTCTTCGGCAAGAAGGTCTCCTTCCTCGATTCCGACAGCCTCTTCCAGCAGCGCGTCAGCGACGCGGCTTTCGCGGTCAAGACGATCAAGTCGGCACTTAGCTCGGCGGCGGACGCGACCGCCAGACCCGTCCCGGTGAAGCCGCCATCGACCTTTGCCGCCGCCCGTGACAACGACGACGACGCTACCGTCAGCGCGAAGAGCACCGCTGAGATTTTCCTGGATTCCATACGCGAGTCATCTCGCGCGGCTGCCATGGAATACATTATCGGCGACTTCGCCAGCCGGGCCAAGAATGCGCTCAAGAGCGCGATCGGCAGCCGGCGGCTCAAGTCCCCTATCCCCCTGCCCCTGACGCTCGACATGCAGGTTGGCGGCACCGGCGGCGATGGCGGAAACGGTGGCCCGGCTGCCGCGCGCAACGATGGCGGCATCGAGACGAGCGGTGCCGCGGCCGCCGCCATGCTGGCTCAGTCGATCGGCGGCGGCGGCGGCACCGCGGGCGGCGGCGTGACGCTCGGGCCGGACATGCTCGATGTCAAGGGAACGCTGGGCAGTCGTTCCGCGGGTGCCGATGGCAATGGCGGCCGCGTCACGGTGAACAACACCGGCTTGCTGCGCACATCGGGCAATGCCTCTTTCGGCATGGTGGCCCAGAGCATCGGCGGCGGTGGCGGCATCGTGACGGCGGTGTCCAATGCCGCCATGACCGGGACCATGAATGTAACCATGACCCTCGGCTCGACCAGCACGGCAATGGCGAATGGCGGCGACGTCGCCGTGTCCAATACCGGAGCCATTGCCACCTCAGGTCGGGACGCGCACGGCATTGTTGCGCAAAGTATCGGTGGCGGAGGCGGCATGTATATCGTGAACCGCCAGAGCGTGCTGGGTGCCGAAGCCCTCGCGACGAGTGAAACCGAGGCACAGGCGCTGAGCGATCTCGAGGATATTCTCGCCCTTGCGGCGGAGCGCACGGGTAACGCGGATATCGACCTGCGAGCCTCCCTTGCCGCGGCGGCTGCCTCCGAAGTCCCGTCGGCATCGGTCAAGGCCCAGTTTGGCGGCATCGGCGCCAATCGGACGGATGCTTTCGGCGGCTCAGGCGCGAATGTCAGCGTCGAGTATCTGGGTTCGATCCGCACGACGGGAGTGGGTGCGATCGGCATCGTCGGGCAGAGCATCGGCGGCGGCGGCGGTCTTGGCGCGGACGCGAGCGGCTTGTCCACGCCGGTTCACTTCGAACTGAGCTTCGGAGGCGTGCCGCTGGCGGTAAACGACACACCGGCCAGCGGCGATGGGGGTTCGGTGAGCCTGTCTTTCGGCAAGGGCGCGTCGATCGTCACGAAGGGCGCCGGCGCCCATGGCGTGCTGCTGCAGTCGATCGGCGGCGGCGGCGGCTATGGCGGCGTCGGCACGGGCACCATAAGCCGCGCGTCCCTTGCCGAGAGCGTCGCCGACGTCGATTGGCGGGATGTCGGTCTGCGGACGGCTTCCTACGGAAACGGCGGCGACATTTCGGTCGGCATGGCACGGTGGCCGAACGGCCCGATGTCCATTGAAACAAGCGGCGCGCGTGCGCACGGGCTCTACATCCAGAGCCTCGCCGGAGGCGGCGGTGCCGCCTTCGACGTGAACGGCGCCAACGTGGCTCCCGTGACCGACACGGCCGGCCAACCCGCCGTGGTTGATTATATCTACGCTCCCTTTACCGCGAACGGCAGCCCCTATGTCTATGATCCCGGTGCCGTTTACGGGGTCGCCGCCTCTCTCCTCGGCGTCGGGCATGCCGGCCGGGTGAGCATCGATACCCAGGGCACGATCAACGCGACCGGCCGGGATGCCTATGGCATCTTCGTCCAGAATGGCCGCCAGAAGACGGATGGTTCGATCGATCCGCGCGTGCCCGGTTGGAGCGGCACCGTCTCGATCCGCAACGAGGGAACGATCTGGGGCGGCTCCGGCACGGGTGCCGGCATCCGCATCGACGGCGCCGGCAGCAACAGCATCACCGTGCCATGGAATTCGGCGCTGGGGGCGAAATCGGGCGTCGCGATCATCTCCAGGCTCGGAACGACCACGATCACCAATGCCGGGCTGATCGAGGGCGATGTGCTCCTGTCGAGCTCCGCGTCGAATCCGTTCGTCAACGAGGCGAACGGCACCTATCGCAGCCGCGCCGGCAAGGGCACGCTCGATCTGGGCCTGACCGGCCTGTTCACCAATCGCGGGACGCTCGATATCGGCGGAATCGGTCGCGTCTCCGACCTCTCCGTTAGCAGCCGCGCGCTGCTGGGGGGCCAGATGCTGGCCGATGTCCGCAGCACCGCCAAGGGCATCACCAGCGCCGATCTCCTTTCGGTCTATAACCTGACCTTCGATGGCGTGAACATCCGGCCCAGCGCGGTGGACGGGCTTCTGCCGGGGAGCTACCGGGTCATCGAATGGCTCATGAAGAGCGGCAGCGGCGCCCCGACCGTCACCAATTATGGTGGGGTGCCCATCTCCTGGAACTCGGGCATCCAGCGCAACGCGGTCATCCTGACGCCGTCCGCCAATTTCCTCACCCCCGATACGGCGAACTGGAACGCGAACGAGCGCAATCTCGCCGCCACCTATCAGACGGCGTGGAACGCCAGCTCGTCCGGCGAGGCGCCGGTTTTCGCCCAGCTCGCCAATCTGACCTCCGCCGGGAGCTATCGTCAGGCCATGGACAGCCTGTCCAGCGAGGAACAGCTGTCCCCCGCGACCACGCAGACGCTTGCCGCGCGCGGCGCGATGAATGCGGCGCTGAGTTGCCCGATCTTCGTCGACAACAGCGTCATGATCACCGAGAGCGAATGCGCCTGGGCCCGTGTGACCGGCTCGCGCATCCATGCCTCGGACAATGCGGTTGCCGACGGCTTCACCCAGACCGGCGTCACCATGCGGCTGGGCGCGCAGTGGGAAGTCGCCGACAACTGGTTCATGGGCGTCACCGGCGCCTACACCAATACAAGCCTCGACAGCAATGACGGCTATACCCGCACAGACGGCGACAGCGGCGACCTCGCCGTCTCCATCAAACACCAGGTGGGGCCGTGGCTCTTCGCGGCATCGGCCGAGGCCAGCTTCGGCGTGTTCGACACCACGCGTTATTTCAACTTTGAATCGGCCAGCCCCAGCGACACCAGCACATCCAACATCTGGACCGCGGGACTGCGTCTGCGCGCCGCCTACGAACTGCCCCTGCCCAATGAGAGCTTCTATCTGCGGCCCTATGTCGACCTCGATGCCATCTACACCCACATGCCGGGCTATCAGGTCGGACTGTCTGCCGGCAGCCATCTCAACGTCGGCACCTTGCAGGACTGGACGTTCGCACTGACCCCGGCGCTCGAATTCGGCGCGCGCATCGACCTCGATGACGGCTCATGGCTCCGGCCCTATGCCATGGCCGGCATGACCTTCCTGTTCGAGAATGACACCAGCGTCACGGCCAGCTTCGATACGGCGCTGGCGCAGGGCATCGATTTCACGACCCAGTCCCCGCTTCCCGACACGCTGTTCGATATCGGAGCCGGTCTGCAATTCATGTCCAACGATACCTATGAGCTGCGCGGCGAGTATCGCGCCCAGATCGGCAGCGACTATCTCGGCCAGGAGGCCAGCCTGCGCTTCTCGGTTCGGTTCTAACGCAATCGCGGCGGCGCGTGGCGAGGCTCCCTTGCCACGCGCCCTCTCTCCGAGGCGCCTCGGAGCGCTACGGGGGGCATGGCCTGGCCCGTCCTCCGTCCTGCGCCACGGGATGCGATGGCCTTCGAGCGAGGTACTACGCGCCGACGCCTTTTCGGCGGCGTCCGGTGGAACGCCACCACGCGCGCGCACCGGCTATCTCAGCGACCACTGAATATTGGTGCATTCGCGGTAGGCGGCATCGGTCTCCTCCTGCACGTCCATACTGAGCCGGTGAAGCAAGCGATAGACCAGATTACCCGTCGAGCGCTGGCCCGCCGCGACGATCTCGCCGCTGCGATAGGTCCGCAACTGCGCGAGCAGGTCCGAAAAATTCGCGCAGCGGAAGGCCGGCTTGTCGGCGAAATAGGTGACCATCAGCGCATTGTATTTTCCGACGACCTCCTTCGTCTTCACCTGCATGTCCGTGCGGTCGAAACGGTCCTCGATCGTGCCAGGCATGGAGAACCAGCGATTGACCCGGGCCGGGTCCTGCGACCACAGGGCGAAATGGGGAACGCCGCCCTCGTCGGCCTCGCTGGGGCGGCGGGAGCCGCGGAACAACACTTCGACGGCAACCCCGTTGAAGGTGATCTGGCCCTGCTGTTCGAGTTTGGTCAACCGGTTGTAGAAGCTGAGCAGCTTCTCGAAATCCGCCGGCGCGACGGAGGCCGGTGCCGCGAGGAAGACGTGGACGTCCAGATCCCCCTTCTCGTCCCATTCCCTTGAAATATTGCTGCCGAGCAGGTCAATGTCGGTGATGCGGACCGTCTCCGGGGGGAACGCCAAGCGGTCGAACATCGATCGGACCAAGGCAAGGGTGCGCTCGCGCACATCCTGGCGAAACGTTCCGTCGGCGTTCCACAGGCGCGGATTGAGCGTCGCTGGAAAGGTGGTCAACGCGGAGATCGCCGCGGCAAGCTGCTCGTCCGTCTCCAGCACCAGTGCAGGCACGGCGCGATAGGGCGACTGGAGGTAGAAGGAAGCCCCCATATCGGCCAGCGCGGCAGAGGTGACCGCCAGAGCTGAAAGAAGAGCCAGATACTGGCCACATCGACGCGCCCACGAGACCGGATACCCCCAAAAAGGAGTAACGACACCCCACCGACCGACCATAGAACTCCCCCCATAAGACGATCAGATTATTGAAACAGTTTAGTTTTAACAACAATCTCCTGTTGCACAGCAAACCACGTGCACCGACTCGGCGGGTCCGCTGCACATATTCTGCCGTCACATCGCTGCGCGCGGTGCGGTGGAAGAGCGCACATCCGGCAGCCGCAACGCATCCACGTCCCGCGTGACATCCCTTGAACAGCCCGCGCGTCAGCGGCTTCTTCCGCGATCATTTCGATCTGGAACTCTACGTCCGCAAGCTGGCGAAGAACCGCGTGAAGCTTCTCACCATCTGAACCGCCCCGAGTTTTCCAGACGCCGTCGGCTTTCGCTTTGTGCTGGCGTGCGAACTCGAGGGGTGACAGCGTTCCGTGCATGCTTGCCGGTGGGCCCGTCGACGGACAACGCGGCAACCGAGCTTGCGGTAGAACCCGTGCGGTCCGTGCCCTTGCCCACCGTCATGACGCAGACATGGCCGGCAAGCAGGCCATGGCGTGCCGGAACCGGTCCGAATCGACCGACTCCGGCGAGGCGTGAGGGAAACTGTCCATCCCGATCAGGGGGAAGGCGCGGCGAGGCGACGCCGCGCGGCGTAGCGGTTCTCGGGCATGGAAAGGCCGAGATTCTCGCGCAGCGTGGCACCTTCATATTCTTCGCGGAACAGACCGCGGCGGCGCAATTCCGGCAGGACCAGCTTCACGAAGTCGTCGAGGCTCGCGGGCAGCGTGGGGAACATGAGGATGAAGCCGTCGGCGGCGCGGGTCTCGAACCATTCCTCCATGAAATCGGCGATCTCCGTTGGCGTGCCCGTGATGCCGTTGCCGGTGTGCTTCTCGGCATAGTGCCGCACCAGTTCGCCGACCGTCCGGCCCTGCTTCACGAAGTCGACCAGTTCCTCGAACATCGCCTTGGAGCCCTTCGGCGATTCCGGCAGGCGTTCCATCGGGAAGGGCTTGTCGAGCGGCACCCCCGAAAGGTCGGCTTCGAGGAATTCGCCGAGCATCAATCGACCGACATCGGGGTGCAGCTGGTCGATCAGGAAATCGACCTTTGCCTGCGCCTCCGCGCGGGTCTCGCCGACATTGATGACGACGCCGGGCATGATCTTCAGATCGTCGGGGTTGCGGCCGAAGGCCGGCATTCGCCCTTTGACGTTTTGGTAGAAGGCGCGATTTCGGTCGATATTGGACGCGAGCGAGAAGACGATCTCGGCGGTGCGGGCGGCAAGTTGCATGCCCGGATCCGAGGCGCCGGCCTGCGCAATGACGGGCCGGCCCTGCGCGGACGGCGCGATATTGAGCGGCCCTCGCACCTGGAAATGCGTTCCCTTGTGGTTCAGCGTGTGAACCTTATCCTTGTCGTAATAGACCCCGCTTTCCCGATCGAGCACCAACGCATCGCGCTCGAAGGAGTCCCACAGGCCGAAAACCACGTCGACGAACTCGGCGCCGCGCGCATAGCGAAGTGCGTGCGGGTCGAGGCCCTCGCGGTTGAAATTGTAGCCGGTCTCGTCGTGATCCGACGTGACGACGTTCCAGCAGGCCCGTCCCTTGCTGAGCTGGTCGATGGAGGCGAAGATGCGCGCGACGTTGTACGGCTCGTAATAGCTGGTCGAGACGGTGGCCACGAGGCCGAGGCGCTCGGTCGCGACCGCAAGTGCGGAGATCAGCGAGAGCGGCTCGAAGCGGTTGGCCTTGGTGGGGCTCCGCGCCAGGGCGTCGGGATCGCCCACGCCGGCGGCCGCAGAATCGGCCAGGAACATGAAATCGAATTTCGCCGCTTCCGATTTCTTGGCAATATCGCGAAAATGATCGAACTCGTTGGCCGCATGGACATCGCTGGCCGGATGTCGCCAAGCAGCGGCATGAAAGCCGTAAGTATAACAGAACGTGCCGAGCTTCATCTTGTCGGTTCTGGCCATCGATAGTCCCTCTGCGTGCTTGCCGCGCACTTCTTGCAGGGGCCGACGATATGGTTGGCCTCGTAGGCCGACAATCCGATGAAAGCTGACGTCTGATTTAGTAAATCTAAATCAGAAATCTCCTAAGTCAGAGATCTCGTGGCGGTCGCTTGGCGGTCGGGCGTTCCGCTTTTTCCAGCGCCATAGGCCTCGTCCTGCGCCTTGCCGAGGGCGGTGAGCCAGCGGTGAAAGGTGCGGCTGTGCGGCTTCTCAAAGGCGGAGGCGGACCAGGCCAGATAGTAGGGCTCGGGCATGCGCATCCGAATGTCGAAGGGGACGATCAGCCGTCCCGCCGCGATGTCGTCGGATACCATGGAGAATTGCCCGAGCGCGCAACCCTTGCCGTAGAGCGTGGCATCGAGCGCGGCGTTGGAGAAGGAAAAGGTCATGTGCGGTACGACCTCGCCCATCTCCAGCCCGACATGACGGCTCCATTGGGTCCAGTTCGGCGACTGGCCTGCGGGATTGGGCCACTCGATGCCGATCAGTGGCAGGACGTGCAGCAGTTCAGCGGGGTTGCGGGGCGCGCTGTCGCGCAACAATTGCGGCGTGCAGACCGGCACGACGTAGTCGGTGAACAGGACGGCCGTCTGGGCGTGCCGGGCGGCGTTCGGGCCATAGGTGACCCGATAGTCGATGTCCTCGCGGTCCAGATCCGGTTCGGCGGCGTCGCCGATCAGTCGGACCTTGGCGTCCTTGTTCTGTCCCTGCCAGTCGAAAACCCTGGGTCCGAGCCATTTCGTGGCGAGCGAGCGAAGGCTGCTGACGGTGAGTACCGCACTCGACTTGGCTGCGCGGATGATATCCTGCGCGCTCCGCAGCGCGCCGAATCCGGTGGCTAGTTGCGCGTGATAGGTATGGCCGAGCAAGGTGAGGCGCACCGAATTGCCATGGCGATGCACCAGCTTCACGCCCAGCACCTCTTCAAGATGGCGGATATGCTGGCTGATCGCGCCGGTCGTCACACCGAGCGCGACCGCCGCGTCGGTCATGCTGCCGGTGCGCCCGAACCATTCGAAAGCCAGCATGGCGCGAAGGTAGGGCAGATCCTTCACCGGGCTACTCCTTTAGCTGAGCTAAATGAGAAAGCAGCCCATGCCCACTTCGTCAACACAAATTGTATCGCTATGTTTTTAGGCAGGGGCGCAGGCTCCACAAAAATCCAGAGGCGCGGCAAAGTCGCGGAAGAAGGACTCGTTTCGATGTTCAAGACATATGCGGTCGATATACGCAGCTTGCTCAAGCGCCTGACGGCTTCAGCGCTGGTCGCCTCGGCGGTTTTTGCGGCGGGTCCGGCTTCGGCGGACGCCTGGGACAAGGTCAAGAGTTCCGGCAAGCTCACCGCGGTGACGGAGATGCAGTTCGCCCCGTTCGACATGCTGGTGGACGGTAAATATACCGGCGTGAACAGGGACATTCTCGACGAGATCGGCAAGGAGCTGAAAGTCGAGATGGTCTATGTCGACCTGCCCTGGACCAGCGTCCTGCCCGGCCTCGAATCCGGCAAGTATGATTTCGTCTCCGCGCCGATCAACGCGACCAAGGCGCGGCTCGAACGCTATGCCTTCACCAATCCGTTCGCCTATTCCGGTAGCGCCTTCATGAAGCGCAAGGGCGATGCCACGATCAGCAAGCCGGAAGACCTGAAGGGCAAGACCGTCGGCGTCGTGAAGGCCAGCGCGATCCTGAAGCAGGTTCAGCTCTTCAACGAGACGACCCCGGTCACGATCCGCGAATATACCGACAACAACCAGCTCTATGCCGACCTCGCGATCGGCCGGGTGGACGCCGCGGCAAGCTCGCACGCCAACGTCTCCTACGCCGCCAAGCAGCGCCCCGAGGCGTTCGATGTGGTGCAGCCCAATTTCGGGGTACCGACCTATTATTGCTGGATCGCGCGCAAAGATGACGACAGCAAGCGGCTGATCGAGGAGGTCAACAAGGCGCTGGCCGCCATCATCGCCGACGGCCGTCTCGCCAAGATCCAGGAGAAGTGGTTCGGCGCCTCCTACACGCTGCCCGCGGTCCTGCCGCCGCCGCAGATCTGAGTCGGCATCGGAGCGCGCCGCTTCATGTCAGCCATCCTCAGTTCGGCGCCCCTTCTTTTCGAAGGGGCGCTCATGACGGTCTACGTCTCGCTTCTGGGCGTGCTGGTCGGCGTTCCGATCGGAATCCTGGTTCTCATCACCGGAACGCTGGGCACGGCGGGCCGTCTCTTCACGAAGATCTATGTCAGCTATTTCCGCGGTGTCCCGCTGCTGGTGCAGTTGCTGGTCCTGTTCAATTTCCTGCCCTGGATAAAGTTCGACATCTCGGCGACCGCCGCCGCCGTCACCGCGCTCGGCCTGATAACGGCGGCCTATGTCTCGGAGATTCTGCGCGGCACGCTTCATTCCATTCCCCCCGGACAAAGCGAGGCGGCCGCGGCCCTGGGTTATGGCCCGCGCGCGACGTGGCAATATATTTTGCTTCCGCAGGTAATCCGCCTTTCCATTCCAGCACTTTTCAATGAATTAACGCTGCTTCTGAAGTCGTCCTCACTGATCTCGGTCGTCGGCATCGCCGAGCTTACCCGCGTCAGCCAGAACATCGTGGCGACCACGTTTCGTCCGGTGGAAATCTATCTCGTGGCCGCCGGCATCTACATCGTCATGAGCCAGATTCTTCTTACGGCCGGGCGGCTGCTCGAGCGCCACTGGGCGAGGCGTTGAGCCATGGATCTTTCCATTGTCGTCCCCTATCTCGGCCTGCTCGCCAGCGGGTTCGGCTATACCGTGTTCTGCTGGCTGGCCGGGGCGCTCGGCGCGATGGCGCTCGGCCTGCCCATCGCCCTGTTGCGGATGTCGCCCGTGCGGTGGCTGCGCATCCCCGCCGTGCTGTACATCGAGGCCATTCGCGGCACCCCGCTCTTGCTGATCGCCTTCCTGATCTATGGCGGAGGGCCTGCCTTCGGCCTCCTGCTCGAGCCGCTGCCGGCCGGGATCCTCGCGCTTGCCCTTCATGCAAGCGCCTATTTCGCCGAGATCTACCGGGTCGGCTTCAACGCCGTGCCGCGCGGCCATGTCGAGGCGGCGGCGAGCCTGGGCATGTCCCCGGTGGCCACATTCCTGCGCGTCCAGCTTCCCGAAGCCCTCGTCGCGGTCACGCCGTCCATGGTGAATGCGCTGGTCGTGCTCAGCAAGGAAACCTCGATCCTGTCGATCATCTCGGTCCCGGATCTGACCTACGAGGTCCAGAAGATGGGCATCGAAACCTTCGCGTCCTTCGAATCCCTGTTTGCCCTGGCCATTGGCTACTGGGCGCTCGTGAGCGTCATCAGCACGCTGGGCGCGGCGTTCGAGCGGCGCGTCACCTTCCACATCCATGCGGCGAGATCCCAATGACCCAGCACATGGTTGAGATACGCCATCTCCACAAGCGCTTCGGCGCCGTGGAGGTCCTCAGCGACGTCTCGCTCACCGCGGAGACTTCCAAGGTGCTGTGCCTGATCGGGCCGAGCGGATCGGGCAAGAGCACCCTGCTGCGCTGCATAAATTTTCTGGAGCGCTATGAGGCCGGCGACGTTCGCGTGGAGGGCGAACTCGTCGGCTACGAGGAGCGCGGAGGCCAGCGGCGATTGGCATCGGGCGCGAAGCTCCGGCAGCAGCGGCGCAAGATCGGCATGGTGTTCCAGCAATTCAATCTCTGGCCGCACATGACCGCCATCGGAAATGTTGCCGACCCGCTGATCCGCGTGCGCGGGTTCTCCAAGGCGCAGGCCCGCGAAAGGGCGCTTGCGGTGCTGGAAAAGGTCGGGCTGGCCGCCAAGGCGGCCTCCTATCCGGCGAACCTGTCCGGCGGCCAGCAGCAGCGTGTCGCCATCGCCCGCGCGCTGGCGATGGAGCCGCATCTCATGCTGTTCGACGAGCCGACCTCCGCGCTCGATCCCGAACTGGTCGGCGAGGTCCTCCAGGTCATGCGGGCCCTCGCCAGTGAGGGCATGACGATGGTGGTCGTTACCCACGAGATGGGTTTCGCGGCGGGCGCCGCCGACAAGATCGCCTTCCTCGACAAAGGCCGCATCGTCCAGTGCGGCCCACCCGACATCCTGCGCAAGAGCGACGAGCCGAGGCTGCGGCAATTCCTGCAGACCTATCACGAGCGCAACGACTTCTAGAGTGGCCTAATCTCATGCCCTACCCGCACGTGCAGATCAGCGACGTCATCCTTCGCGATGGGTTGCAACTCGTCCGCTCGGTCCTCCCGACGGAGGACAAGAAGCGCATCGTCGACGCCCTCTACGGGGCCGGGCTGCGTCACCTCGACATCACCAGTTTCGTGCCGCCGGCGCGCTTTCCGCAGTTCGCCGATGCGTCCGAGATCGTCGCCCATGCCCGCCGCTACACCGACCTCGACCTGTCGGCCTTCGCACCAAACCCGAAGGGCGCCGAGCGCGCCGCAGCGGCTGGCGTGAATGCGATCAGCTTCGTGGTGTCGGTGAGCGAGAGCCACAACCGGGCGAATGTGAACCGCACCACGGACGAGCAGATCGCCGCGGCCCGCGAGGTTCGCGCCTTTCTGAACGGCCGCGACGGAGAGCCGGTACGGCTCGTCCTGGCGCTGGCGACAGTGTTCGGCTGCTCGATCGAGGGCGAAATAGCCGTCGACGCGGTCGCTCGCCTTGCCGTCGAGGCGCGCGCGGCCGGCGCCGACGAGATTTGCCTTTCCGATACGGTGGGCTACGCCGACCCGGTGAGGGTGCGGCAGGTGATCTCCGCCGTGCGCGCGGCGGTGGGAACCGATATCCCGCTTCGCCTGCACCTGCACGACACCACCGGAACCGGCATGGCCTGCGCCTTCGCGGCCATGGAAGAGGGCATCACCCTTTTCGATGCATCCCTTGGCGGATTGGGCGGCTGCCCCTTCGCGGCGGGGGCCTCCGGCAACATCTCGACGGAAGATCTTGTCTACCTGATGGAGCGATCCGGCATCTCCACCGGCATCGATCTCGAGGCGCTGCTCGCGGTCACCGCGCTTCTGCACGCAGGTCTTCCCGCTGAGCCGCTGGCCAGTCACCTGTTCAAATCCGGCCTTCCCAAGAGCTATGGAGCGCACCGATGACCGTGGGAGCCCTCAAGGGACTAAAGGTTATCGAATTCTCCCAGATGATCATGGGGCCGTGCACCGGCCTGATCCTCGCCGATCTCGGCGCCGATGTCGTGAAGGTCGAGCCGGTCAAGGGTGACCGCACGCGCTATCTCCCCGGACTGGCCGCCGGCTTCTTCGACACGTTCAGCCGCAACAAGCGGTCAATCGCCCTCGACATGAAATCCGAGGAAGGAATGGACATCGTGCGCAAGCTCGTCAGCGACTGCGACGTTGTGATCGAAAATTTCCGTCCGGGGATGATGGCCGATCTCGGCCTCGGCTACGACGATTTGCGGGAGTTCAATCCGGGGCTGATCTATTGCTCGCTGAAGGGCTTCCTGCCGGGCCCCTATGAACACCGCACCGCGCTCGATGAAGTTGTGCAGATGATGGGCGGCCTCGCCTACATGACAGGGTTGCCCGGCCGCCCGCTACGCACCGGGGCGTCGGTCAACGACATCATGGGAGCGATGTTCGGGGTCATCGGCATTCAGAACGCGCTCCTCGAACGCCGCCGGACGGGCAATGGCCAACAGGTGCAGTCCTCGCTGTTCGAGAACACCGCCTTCCTGATGGCTCCGGCCATGCTGGCCGAGGTGATCACCGGCGAGCCTGCCACGCCGTTTGCGATCACCGAGCGCCCCTGGCCGGCCTACGACCTCTTCGATCTGGCGGATGGCTCGAAGCTGTTTGTCGGCATTGTCGGCGATGAGCAATGGCGTGCCTTCTGTCAGGCCTTCGGCTTCGAGGCCTGGCTGTCCGACCCTGACTTCGCGACCAACCATCTCCGCCAGAAGGCGCGCTCGCGCATTCTGCCCGCAATCCGCGAGGCCTTCCTGTCCCGCGACGCCGCGGACGTCGCCTCCACCGTCGAGCGTATCGGGCTGCCCTTCGCGCCTCTTCGCACGCCGATCGACCTGCTCGATGACGTCCATCTCAACGAGTCCGGGGCCATGATTCCGATGCAACTGCAGAGCGGTATCGCGTCCAAGCTGCCCGCCCTGCCGCTTATCCTCGACGGCCAGCGCCTGACCGGCACGACGCCTGCCCCAACGGTAGGGGAACATTCCAGGGATGTTCTTCGAGCATTGCATTTCGATGAGGCCGCTATCGAGGCCCTGCTTTCCAGCGGGAAGGTGGCGGCCCCGGCCCTCGCCGGCCAACGCACGACAGAAGGCGCCCGGTGATGCGGAACGAATCGGTCTCCAACGGGCCCGGCGGCCAACGCCCACATTGCCGCGCTGCCGGCCTGCGACGCCGGCATGAACGCGGCACAAGCTCGACAATTCCATCCTGACGAGCGTGTCGACCGTCTTGCCGTCGTTCTTGTCCGGGGTCACGGAGGGCTAGGAGGCGTCCCTGTCGGGGTTGCCGCCCCAGCCGGCTGCCATACCGATCCGATGCTTGACCGGATCGACCTCTCCCTTCGGGCCGAAAGCGTGGGTGAAGCTGCCGGAAGCAGCGGACAGCGCTTCAAGCGCCTCGCGGATCTTCGTCTGTCGAGCAAGGCCCAAGTTCGGGGTTTCGAACCTTCCGACGGACGTCTGCTCCACCTTCAAGGCATCCCGCAGGGCGTGAAACTGCGCGAGGTCCTTGGCGTCGTTGGGGGCGACGAGGAGACGGGCCGCTCGAAGCCCGTAGCGGGTGCCGATCTCATCCCTGGTGAGCGTCGTGCGGCCCGGCTCGCAGACCGGCATCCTGCTGGCCGAACATGCCGTTTCTGTCGGGCCCGCATACCGCCTGGATCCGCCTGCCGATCAAGCTGCTCAGCCTCACCAACCGCTCGACCGCCAGTTTTGCGCCGCCGCGCGACACCGAGGACGGTCTTTCGGGCTACAACATCGTCGAGCTGCTCAAGCCGATGCTACCGGCCTATTTCGACGAGGGCACCACAGCCCTTGCCGACGTTGCGGAGATCGCCGGTGTCAGCACGCCGCGCTTCAACGCAGGCTCGCCCCGGTCGGCCTGTCCTATTCGGACATACTCGACACCTCCACGTACGAGAATGCGAGCCAGCGGCTTCGCGACACCGATTGCCGGATCATCGATGTCGCCTTGTACAGACATCGGATCGAAATCCCGGCTGCTCCAGACGCCGGCATCGGGTGATGGTGTAAACTCGGCGCCCAGTTTGGGACTGAAATGGCGGAGACGGAGGGATTCGAACCCTCGAGGCCCTTTTGGGGGCCTGCTCATTTAGCAAACGAGTGCCTTCAGCCTCTCGGCCACGTCTCCAGCTGGGGGACTCTCCCTTGGTTGCCCAAGGGCGTCATCCAGCGGCGCTCTGTCTAGGTTTCCGACGCCCCCGGGTCAAGGGCAAAGGCAGCGGCACCCACTGCCCATTGTGACAGCGCTCACGCTTGCCCGCGCTGGCCGAACATCACCTTCTGCGCTTCCTTGTCCGTGGCGATGTCGATCCGGCCACGATCCTCGGCATTCACCGACATGCCGCGCCGGACGCCGGGGCGCGCCAGCACGCGCTCCAGCCAGGCCGCGAAATGGGGAAATTCGGCGATAGTCTGCCCCTGCCGCTCCCACAGCTTCGCCCAGCCGATGCAGGCCATGTCGGCGATCGAGTAGTCGCCGGCGATGAAGGGGCGGTCGGCCAGGCGCTTGTTCAGCACGGCGTAGAGCCGGTGCACCTCGTTGGTGTAGCGGTCGATGGCGTAGGCAATCTTTTCCGGCGCGTAGATGCGGAAATGATGCGCCTGACCCGCCATCGGCCCGAGGCCGCCCATCTGCCAGAACAGCCACTGGTCCACCTCGACCCGGCCGCGCTCGTCGGCGGGATAGAACAGGCCGGTCTTGCGCCCGAGATATTGCAGGATGGCGCCGGATTCGAAGATCGAGATCGGCAGGCCGTCCGGCCCTTCCGGATCGACGATCGCCGGCACCTTGTTGTTCGGCGAGATGGCGAGGAAGTCCGGCTTGAACTGCTCGCCCCGGGCGATATTCACCGGCACCACCTCGTAGGGCAGCCCGCACTCCTCCAGCATGATGCTGATCTTCCACCCATTGGGTGTCGGCCAATAGTAGAGCTGGATCGGTTTGGTCTGAAGCTGAGCCATGGGTTAGCCTTCCGCCGCCACACCCCTCGGGGCGTCTTTACATCAGAACTAGGACCGCTGCGGCCCACTGGCAAGCCGACCCACCGGAGCGGCATGTTCCGGCCTCGCCCAATGGTGCCGGACGGGTTAGGGTTTGCCGCGCCAGGATGGCCCGAGCCGCCGCCAACCCCGTGATTTTCCGGCCTTGTCGCCGCCCGGCCGCGGGGGACGGGGCCAGCGCCCCAGGGAGCAGATGTCGCTGTGAAACGCCCGGTTCCCCCTTCGGCCCGCCGCCGCCCCGCGCCGCGCCTCGCGCTTGCGGCACTGATTCTCGCCAGCCTGCCGCTTTTGGCACCCGGCGCGCAGGCGCAGGCGCCCTCCCCGGCCAAGCTGTGCGCCGACCGCTGGAACGAGATGAAGGCCAAGGGCCAGACCGGCGACCAGACCTATCGCGATTTCGCGCAGACCTGCATGGCGCAGGTCAATCAGGGAGACGCGAAGCCTGATGCGGGGGGTAGTGCCCCGCCGCCCGGCGCTTCCTCCGCCCATCCGCCGTCCACCGGCGGGCAACGCCCGCCCACCGGCCCGGCCGCGGCCGCGGCGCAACCCTCGATGAAGCAGTGCGCCGACCTGTGGAACGAGATGAAGACGAAGAACCAGACCGGCCGCCTCACCTATCGCGAATTCGCCCAGCAGTGCCTCGCCGGTTCGCCGGGCGCCGAACAGCAGCCTCCCGAGGCCGCCCGGACGCGCAGCTCGGTGCCCAGCGTGGGCACGCGCCCGGCCGCGACGCCGGCTCCGGCGCCGCCGCCCGCGCTCCAGCAGCCGCCCGGCGAGAATGACCGCGCGGCGCTCGAGCGCTGCAATGGCGAATGGCAGGCCTACAAGGCGCGGTACAATCTCTCCGGCGCCAAGGCGTGGCACGTCTTCATGGCGCGCTGCCTGCCGTGAGCCGGCGGGCTGGCCCTCAGCCCTTGTCCGCGAGGTCGATCTTGAAGCCGTCGAGCCGCTTCTCGAAGCCGGCGCGCTCATAGAAACGGTGAGCGTCGAGGCGCTGCTTGTTCGAGGCAAGCTGCAGCGAGCCGGCACCGCGCCGCCGCGCCTCCTCGATGGCAAAGGCCATCATCGCGCTGCCCACGCCCTGCCCCCGCGCATCCGGGTGCACCTGCACCGCCTCGGCAATGGCCAGCAATGCGCCGTGGCGGGTCAGCGCGCGCATGAGGGTGATCTGGAAGGTGCCGAGCACGCGCCCGCCCACGCGCGCCACGTAGAGGGTCGTGCGCGGATCCTCCGCGATCTCCGCGAAGGCTCGCTCGTAATCGGGTCGGTCGGCCGGGTCCGCGCTGTCGCGCACGCCGAACCTGGTTTCGAGCGCGAGGATGCCGACAATGGCCGGCAGGTCGTCCCACCGGGCCTCCTCGATGCATACGGAAAGCGACACGACGCGACCCCGGCCCGAAGGCTGGAGCCTTTCCGCTGAACTACCGCTCACGGAAAGGCTCCAACCTGTTGTTCAAAAATGTTTTCCCGACGCGAACCGCAATCCGCGCCCGAACGCGCCTAGATGCCGAGCTTGGCCTTGAGCAGGTCGTTCACCGCCTGCGGATTGGCCTTGCCGCCGGTCTGCTTCATTACCTGGCCGACGAACCAGCCCAGCATGGTCGGCTTGGCCTGCACCTGCGCCACCTTGTCGGGGTTGGCTTTGATGATGGCGTCCACCGCCGCCTCGATGGCTCCGGTATCGGTGACCTGGCGCATGCCGCGGGCCTCGACGATCGCGCGCGGGTCGCCGTCCTTTTCCTCGCCGATGATGAGGAGAAGCACATCCTTGGCGATCTTGCCGGAGATGGTCTGGTCGGCGATGAGGTCGACAAGGCTGGCGATCTGCGCCGGGCGGATATGCGTCTCGGCCAGCGGGAGGCCGACCGAGTTGGCATAGGCCGACACGTCGCCCATAATCCAGTTCGCTACCGCCTTGGCGTCGCGCGTGGCGCCGGCATGAGCCACCGCCGCCTCGTAATAATCGGCCGTCGCCTTCTCGGCGACCAGCACGTCCGCGTCATAGGCCGACAGGCCATACTGGGTCACGAAGCGCGCCTTCTTCTCGTCCGGCAGCTCCGGCAGGTGCGCGGCGAGCTCGGCGACGAAGGCGTCGTCGAATTCGAGCGGCAGCAGGTCGGGATCGGGGAAATAGCGGTAGTCGTGCGCCTCTTCCTTGGAGCGCATGGAGCGCGTCTCGCCACGGCCAGGGTCGAACAGGCGTGTTTCCTGGTCGATCTTCCCACCATCCTCGAGGATGCCGATCTGCCGGCGCGCCTCGGTCTCGATCGCCTGCCCGATGAAGCGGATGGAATTGACGTTCTTGATCTCGCAGCGCGTGCCGAAATCATCGCCGGGCTTGCGCACGGAGACGTTGACGTCCGCGCGCAGCGAGCCCTTTTCCATGTCGCCGTCGCAGGTGCCGAGATAGCGCAGGATGGTGCGCAGCTTGGTCACATAGGCCTTGGCTTCTTCCGACGAGCGCAGATCCGGGCGCGACACGATCTCCATCAGCGCGACGCCCGAGCGGTTGAGGTCGACCAGAGACTGTGTCGGGTGCAGGTCGTGGATCGACTTGCCGGCATCCTGCTCCAGATGCAGGCGCTCGATGCCGACCTCGATCTGGCCGTCCGCCGTATCGACCAGCACCACGCCCTCGCCGACGATCGGGTCCTTGAACTGGCTGATCTGGTAGCCCTGCGGCAGGTCGGGGTAGAAATAGTTCTTCCGGTCGAACACCGAGCGGTTGTTGATCTGCGCCTTCAGGCCGAGGCCGGTGCGCACCGCCTGCTTCACGCATTCGGCGTTGATGACGGGCAGCATGCCCGGCATGGCCGCGTCGACCAGCGAGACATGGCTGTTCGGCTCACCGCCGAATTCGGTGGAAGCGCCGGAGAACAGCTTGGAATTGGAGGTCACCTGCGCATGGATCTCCATGCCGATAACCACTTCCCAGTCGCCGGTCGCGCCCTTGATCAGCTTCTTCGGGTCGGCGGGGCGGGCGTGCATGTTCATGGGGCGGGCCTCGTCAGAACGCGGTTTGTCGACCGTTTCCCTACTCCGTGCACCGCACAGCCGCAACCGCCGCCGCTCCTTCGCGCTGTGCCGGGGCGTCGCGATGGCGTATCGATCCCGGCGCGCTGCGTGAAATTCCGCGAAGGAGCCGTGCATGTTCAGTCTCGACGCGCTGGAGGACGCCCTCCGGCAGGTCCACGAGGTTTTCCCCGGCACAAACCAATATGCCTGGCCGCTGCTGGGCCAGCGCGCTGGCGCGGATGTCTGGGTGAAACACGAGAACCACGCGCCGACCGGCGCCTTCAAGGTGCGTGGCGGGCTGGTCCATCTCGCCCGGCTGGCGCGCGAGGGCGGAGCGCCGCACGGAATCATCTCCGCCACGCGCGGCAATCATGGGCAGTCCCTGGCCTTCGCCGGTCGCCGCTTCGGAATGCCCGTCACCATCGTCGTGCCACACGGCAACAGCGCGGAGAAGAACGCCGCGATGGTCGCGCTCGGAGCCCGCCTCATCGAACATGGCGAGGATTTCGATGCCGCGCGCCAGCACGCCAAGGCGCTCGCCGCGCGGGACGGGCTCGCCTTCGCGCCGTCCTTCCATCCCGACCTCGTTGTCGGCGTGGCGACCTGGGCACTGGAACTGTTCCGCGCCGCGCCGCCGCTCGACGTGCTCTATGTGCCCATCGGCCTGGGCTCCGGCATCTGCGGCGCAATCCGCACCCGCGACCTGCTCGGGCTGAGCACCGAGATCATCGGCGTGCAGAGTGCCCATGCGCCGGCCTATGCGCTCTCGGTGGCGGCCGGCCGGCTGATCGAGACCGCCAGCGCCGACACGAAGGCCGACGGGCTCGCGGTGCGCATTCCTGATTCGGCAGCCCTCGACATGATACGGGCGGGCGTGGCGCGCATGGTCACGGTGAAGGATGACGAGGTGGCGGAGGCCATCCGCATCTATTGGACCGACACCCACAATCTGGCGGAGGGCGCCGGCGCCGCGCCGCTCGCCGCGCTCCTCCAGGAAAAGCACCGTCTCGCCGGCAAGCGGGTGGGCGTCGTGCTGTCGGGCGGGAATATCGACCTCGCCGTCTTCCGGGACTGGGTGGCGAACGGGCACCCCGCTCCCTAGCCGGCTTGCGCCAGATCAAGGCGCGGGCGACGCCCCCGTCCATTCTGCATCGGACACAGGAGGCACCCATGCGCGTGGACACGATCGACGAACGTCTGGCTCTTTTCCGCCACATGATGGAGCACGCCGGCCTGACGCCGGAGGAGCCCTCGCTGGCGGCCGATGAACTCGCCGCAGCCGCCCAGCGCTGCCTCGGCTGCCGCGTGGCGGGCGAGTGTCGCTCCTGGCTCGGCGATGTTCCGCCGGAGCAGCCGCTCCCCGGCTTCTGCCGCAATGCCGAGCCTTTCCGGGACTGGGTGTGCCGGCAGGTGGCGGCGGAAGTCGCCTATCTCGACGATTCCATCGGACGGCTCGAAGCCGCCCGCGCCGCGGAAGACCGGGACGGGATCGCCGTGTAGCGCGGCAGACCGGGCAGCCTCAGCCGAGCCGCTCGTTCTCGTAGGCGATCACCCATTCGATCAGCACGCGCCAGAGCTTTTCCACCAGCTCGGGCGGCACGCCCCTGGTCTCGGCCGTTGCCATCACCTTCTCGACCACGTCCTCGACGCGCTCGGGCAGAAGCGCGGCGAGGCCTTCCGCCTGTTTCACGGCGATGACGTGCTTCACCACCTCGAAGCGGCGCGCGAGCAGATCCACCAGTTGCGCGTCGATGATATCGATCTCCGCCCGGAAGGGGGCGAGGCAGCGCTCGTTATCGGGCAGCACGCGGGCCATCACCGCCACCACTTGTCCGTCACGTCGAAGCGGCCGGCGGCGTCCTCGATCACCTGCGCCAGCGAGAACAGGCTCTCCTCGCCGAACGGGCGGCCGATCAGCTGCAGGCCGAGCGGCAGCCCTTCCGAGGAAAGCCCCGCCGGCACGGCGATGCCCGGCAGGCCGGCCATGTTCAGCGTCACGGTGAACACGTCCTGCAGATACATCTCCACCGGATCGCCGCTCGACTTCTCGCCGATGCCGAAGGCAGCCGATGGCGTCGCCGGGGCGAGCACGGCGTCGATGCCTTCGGCGAAGGCGTTCTCGAAGTCGCGCTTGATCAGCGTGCGCACCTTCTGGGCTTTGAGGTAATAGGCGTCGTAATAGCCCGCCGAGAGCACATAGGTGCCGATCATGATGCGCCGCCGCACCTCGGCACCAAAGCCGCTCGCGCGGGTCTTCTCGTACAGCTCGGCAATGTCCCGGCCCGGCACGCGCTCGCCATAGCGCACGCCGTCATAGCGCGCGAGATTGGAGGAGGCTTCCGCCAGCGCCACGATGTAATAGGCCGGCAGCGCGTATTTGGTGTGCGGCAGGCTGATCTCGACCACTTCCGCCCCGGCGTCGCGCAGCATCTGCGCGCCCTTGTCCCACAGGCTGACGATCTCGGACGACATGCCCTCGACGCGGTATTCGCGCGGGATGCCGATGCGCTTGCCCTTCACCGAGGCGCCCACCGCCGCCTCGTAATCGGGCACGGCGAGGTTGGCGCTGGTCGAATCCTTGGGGTCGTGCCCGGCCATGGAGCCCAGCAGCAGCGCCGCGTCGTTCACCGAGCGGGCAATGGGGCCGGCCTGATCGAGCGAGGAGGCATAGGCGATGATGCCCCAGCGCGAGCAGCGGCCATAGGTCGGCTTAATGCCGACCGTGCCGGTGAAGGCCGCCGGCTGGCGGATGGAGCCGCCGGTGTCCGTGCCGGCCGCCGCCGCGCAGATATGCGCCGCCACCGCCGCCGCCGAACCGCCGGAGGAGCCGCCGGGTACCAGCGGCTGGGTCGACCCGCCACGCCGCCACGGGTTCACCACCGGGCCGAAGGCGCTCGATTCGTTGGACGAGCCCATGGCGAACTCGTCCTGGTTCAGCTTGCCGAGCAGCACCGCGCCATCGCGCCACAGCTGCGAGGTGACGGTCGACTCATAGGGCGGAACGAAATTGCCGATGATGTTCGAGCAGGCCGTGGTGCGCACGCCATTGGTCGCGAACATGTCCTTGATACCGAGCGGAATGCCCTCCAGCCGGCCGGCCTCGCCCTTGGCGATGCGCTCATCGCTCGCCCGCGCCATGTCCAGCGCCCTCTCGGGCGTGGCGAGCACAAAGGCGTTGAGCGCGCCGGCGGCCTCGACCGCCTCGACATAGGCGCGGGTCAGTTCGGTGGCGGTGAAGTGGCCCTGCGCCAGCCCCTCGCGGGCGGCGGTGACGGTGAGACGGGTCAGATCCGACATGGGGCTCACTCCACCACCTTGGGAACGGCGAAGAAGCCGTCTTCGGCGAGCGGGGCGTTGGCCAGCACGCGATCGGGATAAAAGCCGTCATCGACCACGTCCGCCCGCAGCGGCAGCTGCATGGGGATGACGCTGGTCATCGGCTCGACATCGGTGGTGTCCACCTCGCCGAGCTCGTCCACGAAGGCGAGAATGGCGTTGAGCTCGCCCTGGAGATGGGCCACCTCGTCCTCCGTCACGGCGATGCGCGCCAGATGCGCCACCCGCCGGACCGTCGCCTGATCCACCGACATCCGAAATCCCAGTTCATCTGAAAACAGACGCGCCCTATAGCAGGCGGGCACGGCGCCCCGCAACGCGCAGCGCCGGGCTTCGGTGGAGATCGATGCGGGGAGAGCCTGGGCCGGGGGCAAAAACATCCCGGCACAGGCTGGATTCGACGACGGGCCCGGCCCGGTTCAGGCCGGAACCCGCATCAGTCCGGTCCCCGTCGAGTATTCACCCGATTCAAGGACCGATCGCGCGTCAGGACTTCGCCTGCTTCAGGCACGGGGCGGCCGCTTCGGCATTGGCGCGAGCGGTGTTGCGGTCCATCTGGCCGGACATGACCATCGGCTTCACCACATCGGTGACGACGGTGCGCGGGTCGCCGCCCGCAACGACCTGATCAACGGCGGCGGCATAGATGCTCTGCGCGCCGGGCGGCAGCGCGGCGGCGCAGGCATCGCCGGCGGCGCGGTTGGCATAGGCGGCCGAGCCGGCAGCCAGCAGCGCGGCGAGGCAGGTTGCGCCGAGGACGCGGCGGGCAAGACGGGTATGCATGTCGTTCACGATGTTCACTCCCTTGGGGTCGAAAAACTCAGCGCAGTCCGGGGCCGTTGACCGGGCCTCCGCCATTCACTCCGGGACCCGGCCGTGCCACGGCGCGGGCATTGGCATTGACGCCGGCGGGACCGGCCACGCAGCCCGCCGGGAATCCCGGCCGCGTGCAGGCGACCGCCGCGCGCGCCGCCGGGGCGCCCGCGCCGGCAACGCAGCCGACGGGGAAACCGGGCCGCGTGCAATAGACAACGGCGCGAGCTGCCGGCGCCCGGGTGGCCACCGCCACGCAGCCTGCCGGGTAGCCCGGGCGCGTGCAGTAGATCACCGCCGCCTCGGCGGGCGTATCGGCGAAAGACAGGGCCGTTGCGGTCAGCAGCAGCGCACCGGCAAACCACCGCATCGCACGAACCGGACGAACCGTAACGACGTCGGAAAGGGTCATCTGGGCTTTTCCTTCAACTGCTCCGCACCGCAAGTGGTGCGCATATTCGGGGGGCGAGGTTCGGGCGCAATGTCGATTTTTGGTCTCATTTCGCCTAACGTGAGGCCATGATTTCCATCGGCACGGCGTCATATTCAACACATACCACGATTGCTCCGGGCAGGACCCCGCCGGAGCAGCTGGACGAGTGTGCCCGGCTACGGGCGCATGCGCAGTTTCCCGAGATCGCGCGCCGGACCGTCGCCGCCCTCGAGAGCGGCTACCGCCGGCAGTTCCTGCTGGCGCGGCTGCTGAACGACCGGGCCCGCATCACGCTCGCCATGCTCATGCTCGACATGCATTTCGAACCGGCGGACGCACCGGGCCTGACGGCGGGTCGGCTCAAGGACGAGGCGGTGCGACTCGGGCTGTGCAGCCCGGGACGGGTCGCCGCGGTCCTCGCCTTGTGCCGCCTGCGGCGACTGGTGGAACCCGCGCTCGATTCGGACCGACGGCGCAAACGGCTCAACGTGACCGATCGCCTGCTCAACCTCCACCGTGACCGCTGGCGCGTCATGATGAACGCCCTGGCCGCCCTTGCCCCCGAGGGCGCCATCGGGCTGGCCCGACTCGACGATCGGGCGTTCCTCGCCCCCTACGTCGCCGTGCTGCTGCGCCCCTTCCGCCGCGGCTGGCGCCTCGTCCACGACGCGCCCGTCCTGGAATCGTTCATTGAGCGCGACGGCGGGCTGGCGATCGCCTTCGCCCTGTTCGAGGCCGCCCATACCGGCGAGGCCCTCACCGCTGCCCATCTCGCCCGCGCCTACCGCCTCTCGCGCTCGCACGTCGCCGACATACTGGTCAAAGCTGCGGCGGCCGGGCTGGTGACGCGCTGCGATTCGGGCCCCCTCGGACGATCGGGGGGGCAGATGGCGACGCCGGCGCTCGTCGAGGGCATCGAAACCTTCGTTGCCACCGTATTGGCGATACAGGTCATCGCGGTGCGCGAAGCCATGGCGTTCAGCGGCGATGCCCAGCCCGCCCGGCTCGAAGAACCCGACGCCGACGCGGCGGAATAAGCGCGGGGCGTGGGTCCAACGCCCCGGCTCAGCCCAGCCGCTTCTCCAGCGCCAGCCGCAGGCCGAAGGCGATGAGGATGCCGCCGGTGAGCGCATCCAGCCCCCGCGCCACGCCGGGCCGGCGCAGCAGACGCGACAGCGGCCGGGTCGCGAGGATCAATGCGGCAAACCACGCAATGCCCATCACCGCATGGATGGACGCCATGATGACACTCATGAGCGGCACGTTGACGCCCGCCGGCATGAATTGTGGCAGGAAGCTCACATAGAAGACGCCGACCTTCGGGTTGAGCAGATTGGTCATCAGCCCGCGCAGGAACCAGTTGGCCAACCCATTGGCCGACCCGTTTCCCGATCCGCTTACGGATGGCCCGGCGGGGGCGGCAAGGCCGGGGGCGCCGCCGCGCACCGCGTTCGCCAGCAGGCCGATGCCGAGATAGAATAGATAGATGGTGCCGGCGAACTGAAGGATCGTGTAGGCAAGTTCGGAAACGGCGAGCACCGCGCCGAGCCCCAGCCCGGCCATCGCTCCCCACAGCACCGAGCCGGTGGAGATGCCGAGCCCGGCCTGAAAGGCCGGCCGCCCGCCCTCCACCGCCGCCGTGCGCAGCACCAGCGCCGTATCGAGGCCCGGCGTGAGGGTGAGCAGGGCGGCCGCGAACGAGAAGGCCAGCAGGGCGGTCGCGATGTCCATGGCGGTCTCCGGGTCGGCGGCTTCGATCGGGAGTGTTAGAGCATTTCCCGATCGCCGCACATTACCGGGTCGGGAAACACGTCCGGTTTTCCGATCGGACGCACCCGTCCCGCCGGCCGGTCAGAGCCGGGCGAAGGGCGTCGCGACGTTCTTCTCCGGCACCACCACCGTCGCCTCGCCGCCTACCAGCGTCGTGAAGCGGTCGGCATTGGCCTCCAGCAGGCCGAACGTGGCGTAATGCGCGGGAATGATGGTCAGCCCGCCGAGATAGCGCGTCACCGCCAGCGCCGCCGATTCCGGGCCCATGGTGAAACGGTCGCCGATCGGCACGATCACCACGTCCGGCTTGTGCAGTTCGGCGATCAGCGCCATGTCCGAGAACAGGTCGGTATCGCCCATGTGCCACACGGTCGGCTCGCCCGGCGCCTTCACGACGAGACCGTTGGCATTGCCGAGATAGACCGACGCGCCGTTGACGATCATCCCCGAGGAGTGATCCGCCCGCACCATGCTGATGGCGAAGCCGTCGAGATGGATGGTGCCGCCGGTGTTCATCATTTCCAGCTTGGCGACGCCCTGCGTGCCGAGCCAGCTGGCGAGGTCCGCATTGGCCACCACGGTGGCGCCCGTCCGCTCGGCAATGGCCACCGTGTCGCCGACATGGTCGCCATGGCCATGCGTCAGCAGGATATGCGTCACGCCAGCGGTGGCCGCCTCGACACTGCCGGTGAAGGCCGGATTACCCGTGAGGAAAGGGTCGATCAGCACGACCTTCTGCGCGAATTCCAGCCGAAAGGCCGCATGCCCGAACCACGTGATCTTCATTGCCATTTCCTCGCGAATGTCGGCGGAGAGTCGGCGGCAAGATAATGCGGCTCCCTCGCCGCACAAGGCGCGCCTTGCCGACCCGCCCGTTGCACCGGCCCGCCCGTTGCAATTGCCGGAGAAGTGGCTTTGCCGCGGCAGGCGTGCTAGGCGCTCGCGCCATGCCAGCCCCCATCCTTTCCGTCACCGACGCCGCCCCTCTCCTGCCCCCGCGCGGAGGCCTGATCGGGCTCGACCTCGGCACCAAGACCATCGGGGTGGCCAGTTGCGATCCCGAGCGCCGCCTCGCCGCGCCGGTGGAAACCATCACCCGCAAGCAGTTCACCCCCGATGCCGCGCGCATCCTCGCGCTGGGCGCGGCGCGGGGGGCGGCGGGCTTCGTCATCGGCCTGCCGGTCAACATGGATGGCAGCGAGGGGCCGCGCGCGCAGTCCTCGCGCGCCTTCGCCCGCAATTTCGCGCGGCTCACCGAACTGCCGATCATCCTGTGGGACGAGCGGCTCTCCACCGCCGCCGTCGAGCGGGACATGATCGCCATGGACATGAGCCGCGCGCGCCGGGCGGAAGTGGTGGACCAGCAGGCCGCCACCTTCATCCTGCAGGGCGCGCTGGACCGGCTGCGGCACATCGCCGGGCAAGGTGGCGCCGCTCCCGATAGGGCCGGCCAGGACGACGGCAAACTCGGCTGACCACGGAGAACCCAATATGTCGGCGGTGCTCGGTGCGCTGGTTCCGGTGTTCCTCATCATCGCGCTCGGCGCGGCGCTCAAGCGCGGGCTGCTGCCCGAGGCCTCGCACTGGATCGCGCTAGAGCGGCTGACCTATTACGTGCTGTTCCCGGCGCTGCTCATCGTCAGCATCTCGCGGGCGAGCCTCGGCAATGTCGCGGTGCTGGAAGTGTCGATCGCCCTGCTCGGCTCGGTTTGCCTGCTCGGCCTCGTGGTGAGCCTCCTGCGTCGGCCGCTCACGCGTGGGCTGGGTTTGACCGGGCCGGGCTACACGTCACTGTTCCAGGGCGCGCTGCGCTGGAACACCTATATCGCGCTCGCCGTCTCCGGCACGCTCGCGGGGCCGGCGGGGCTCGCCGTCGCGGCGGTGGGGCTGGCGGTGCTGATTCCCTCGCTCAATGCCATGAGCGTGCTGGTGCTGGCCCGCCATGGCGAAAACAGCGTGGCGGGCACCCGCAGCCTGCTGCTGCAACTGGCGCGCAACCCCTTCATCTGGTCCTGCGCCATCGGCGCGGCGATCAACGCCCTGGCCGTGCCCATCCCGCCGGTGATCGTCACATTCGGCGACATTCTCGGGCGCGCCTCGTTGGCGCTGGGGCTGCTGGTGGTGGGCGCGGGGCTTCGGCTGGGCGACCTGCGGCGCCCGCGCCCGGCCACCTGGTTCACCTGCCTTGTCAAGCTCATCGCCCTGCCGGCGGTGGCGGTGGCGATCGGCTTCGCGCTCGGGCTGAAGGATGTCGACCTGATGATCGTCGCGGTCGGAGCTTCGGTGCCCTCAGCGCCGAACGGCTATGTGCTCGCCCGCCAGATGGGCGGTGACGCGCCGCTGCTGGCTGAAATGCTCACCGTGCAGACGCTGCTCGCCGCGCTCACCATGCCGGTGGTGATCGCCATCGTCAGCCATCTCTGACACGCGAAACGGGCGGCACGCGGCCGCCCGTCAGGTCTGATCACGTCCAAGGATCGATCAGCACTGCGTCCAGTAGCCGGTGCCGCGATGGGGGTTCACCTCGACCCAGCAGCGGCCATAGCCGGACGAACGCTGATAGGCGGGGCGCCCGCCGTAATAGCCCGGCCCGGAATCATAGCCGCCCTGGTAGCCGCCGCGATAACCGTCATCGTAAGAACGGTTGCGCTGTGCCTGGTTGGCGATGATCGCGCCGGTGACGACGCCGGCACCGATGCCGATGGCCGCGGCGCAGCCCGTGTTGCACTTTACGTTTTCCACCGGCAGCGCGGGGGCTGCCGTCGCGGCGCGGTTTACCCCGGCGCCGCCCAGCGGCAGGGCCGAGGCCGGAACGGCGGCGATCGTGAGGGCGGCGGCGAGGCCCAAAGCGGCAAGCTTGCCGATTCCGGCCTTGTGAAAGGTCGTCTCCGTCATCGCATTGTGCTCCTGTCCTGCGATCGGAATGATCGGGGAAGCAACGCGCCAGCCTCCTGCGGGTTCCCCGGCGGCGATCGGGCATGGCGCACGGAAAGGGCGGGAAAGCGTGCCAAATCGCTTGCGGCGCGGGCGCGCTGCGTCTATCCAGCCGACTTCGATATGACATCGAACCCCACATCCAGTTTCACCCTCTCCCGCCGGCACCTGCTCGGCATCGAGGGGCTTTCGCCCGAGGAAATCGTCGGGCTGCTCGACCTCGCCGAAGAGTTCGTGATCCTCAATCGCCAGGTCGAGAAGAAGCGGGCGACCCTGCGCGGCCGCACGCAGATCAACCTGTTCTTCGAGGCGTCGACGCGCACCCAGTCCTCCTTCGAGATCGCCGGCAAGCGGCTCGGGGCGGACGTGATGAACATGGCGGTCGGCAATTCCTCGCTGAAGAAGGGCGAGACGCTGATCGACACGGCGGCGACGCTCAACGCCATGCATCCGGACGTACTGATCGTGCGCCACAGCGCTTCCGGCGCCGTGGAACTGCTCGCCCGCAAGGTCGACTGCTCGGTGGTGAATGCCGGCGACGGCGCGCATGAGCACCCGACGCAGGCGCTGCTTGACGCGCTCACCATCCGCCGCAACAAGGGGCGGATCCAGGGGCTCACGGTGGCCATCTGCGGCGACATCACCCATTCGCGCGTCGCCCGCTCCAACATCCTGCTGCTGCAGGCATTGGGCGCGCAGGTGCGCGTCATCGCCCCGCCCACCCTGCTGCCGGGCGATATCGAGCGCTTCGGCGTCGGCGTGTTCCACGACATGCGCGCCGGCCTCGCCGATGTCGACATCGTCATGATGCTGCGCCTGCAGCGCGAGCGCATGAACGGCTCCTTCGTGCCCTCGGTGAAGGAATATTTCCACTTCTGGGGCCTCGACGAGGCCAAGCTGCGCTTTGCCAAGCCCGACGCACTGGTGATGCATCCCGGCCCGATGAACCGGGGCGTGGAGATCGATTCGGCGGTGGCCGACGGCGCCCAGTCACTGATTCGCGAGCAGGTCGAGATGGGCGTAGCCGTCCGCATGGCCGTGCTGGACGCGCTGTCGCGCACATTGCCCGGGAACCTGCCGAATGCGTGACCCTCGCCCCGTTCTCCTCGCCGGCGCGCGCATCCTCGACCCCTCGCGCGACCTCGATACCCATGGCGATATCCTGGTCGCCGACGGCGTGATCAAGGACATGGCCGGCAGCCTGCGCGATGCCGGCCTGCCCGACGGCACCGAGATCGTCGAGTGCCGTGGCCTCATCGCCGTGCCCGGCCTCGTCGACATGCGCGCCTTCGTCGGCGAGCCCGGCGCCGAGCACCGCGAGACGCTGGCCTCGGCCAGCCAGGCGGCGGCGGCCGGCGGCGTCACCACCATCATCTGCCAGCCCGATACCGACCCGATCATCGACGAGCCGGCCATCGTCGATTTCGTGCTGCGCCGCGCGCGCGACACCGCCATCGTCAACGTGCATCCCATGGCCGCCCTCACCAAGGGGCTGGAAGGGCGCGAGATGACCGAGATCGGCCTGCTGCGGGAGGCCGGCGCGGTCGCCTTCACCGATGGCACGCGCTCGGTGCCCACCGCGCAGGTGCTGCGCCGCGCCCTCGTCTACGGGCGCCATTTCGACGCGCTGATCGTGCATCACACGCAGGACGCCTCGCTGGCCGGCGAAGGGGTGATGAACGAGGGCGAACTCGCCTCGCGGCTGGGCCTTGCCGGCGTGCCCAAAGCAGCCGAGGCGATCGTGCTGGAGCGCGACGTGCGCCTCGCCGCCATGACCGGCGGGCGCTACCACGCGGCCTCGCTGACCTGCGCCGAATCGCTGGACGTGCTGCGCCGCGCCAAGCAAGCCGGCCTGCCGGTGACGGCCTCCGCCTCCATCAACCACCTGACGCTCAACGAGCGCGACGTGGTCGGCTACCGCACCTTCTTCAAGCTGACCCCGCCGCTGCGCGCCGAGCCGGACCGTCGCGCGCTGGTCGAGGCGGTGGCGGACGGGCTGATCGACGTCATCGTCTCCGATCACGACCCGCAGGATGTCGACGTCAAGCGCCTGCCCTTCTCGGAGGCGGCGTTCGGCGCGATCGGGCTGGAAACCATGCTGGCGGCCGGCCTGCGGCTGGTGAATGACGGCAGCGTGGAGCTGATGACGCTCATCCGCGCCATGTCCACGCGGCCCGCCGAGTTGCTCGGCCTGCCCGCCGGCACGCTGCGGCCGGGCCGCGCGGCCGACATCGCCCTCATCGACCCGGACGCGGCGTGGCTGCTCGATGCCGCGACGCTGAAGTCGCGCAGCCGCAACACGCCCTTCCACGAGGCCCGTTTCGAGGGCCGGGTGGTGCGCACGCTGGTGGCCGGGCGGACGGTGTTCGAATACGTGTGAACCACGCGGCGGCGCGCGCCGCCGCGTCATTCACTTTCGCGCGAAACCCATTAAGGTCGAGGCATGAGCTGGTCCCTGCCCACGCTGTCGAGCTATGCCGCGCTGCTGCTCGGCTATCTTCTCGGCTCCATACCGTTCGGCCTCCTGCTGACGCGGGCGGCCGGCACGCAGGATATTCGCAGCATCGGCTCGGGCAATATCGGCGCGACCAACGTGCTGCGCACCGGCCGCAAGGGCCTTGCCGCCGCCACGCTGCTGGGCGACGCGCTGAAAGGCACGGTGGCGGTGCTGCTGGCCCGCTATCTCATCGGCCCCGAGGCGGCCTACCCCGCGGCCTTCGGCGCCTTTCTGGGCCATCTCTTCCCGGTCTGGCTGGGTTTCAAGGGCGGCAAGGGCGTGGCGACCTTTCTCGGCGTGACGCTGGCGCTGATCTGGCAGGCCGCGCTGGTCTTCGCCGTGTCCTGGATCGCGATCGCTTTCGTCACCCGCTATTCCTCGCTCTCCGCGCTGATCGCCAGCGTGCTCACGACGCTGGCGGCGCTCATGTTCGGCGCGTCGCACACCGCGCTGGTGCTGGGCATCCTCACGGTGCTGCTGTGGTTCATGCACCGTGCCAACATCGCGCGGCTGCTCGCGGGCACCGAAGGCAAGATCGGCAAGAAGGGCTGAGCCATTGTCCGGTCGCGGCGTTCACCTCGATCCCGACCAGCGCCGCGACTGGCTTCGCCTCATCCGCACCGAAAATGTCGGCCCGCGCGCCTTTCGTGGCCTGATCAACCGATTCGGTGGCGCGGCTGCCGCGCTGGAGGCGCTGCCGGGCATGGCGCGGCGCGGCGGGCGGCTCATTCCCCCGCGCATTCCCACCCTGGCCGAGGTCGAGGCCGAGATCGCCGCGCTGGAGCGCATCGGTGCGCGGCTGGTGGCGCTTGGCGAGCCGGAATATCCTGCCCTGCTGCGCGAGATCGACGACGCGCCGCCGCTGATTGCCTTGCGCGGGCGGATCGAACTCCTGTCCCGGCCGGCAGTGGCCATTGTCGGCTCGCGCAATGCCTCCGGGGCCGGGCGGACCATGACCGCGCGGATCGCCCGCGGGCTTGGCGAGGCCGGCTGGCTGGTGGTGTCCGGACTGGCGCGCGGCATCGACGCGGATGCCCACGCGGCAAGCCTGGCCACCGGCACGGCAGCGGTCATCGCCGGTGGACTCGATCGCCCCTACCCGCGCGAGAACGACGCGCTGCACGCCCGGATCGTCGAGCAGGGCGTGGTGCTCACCGAAATGCCGATGGGCTGGGAGCCGCGCGCGCGCGATTTCCCCCGCCGCAACCGGCTGGTGTCGGGCATGTCGCTCGGCGTGGTCGTGGTAGAGGCGGCGGAACGCTCCGGCTCGCTCATCACCGCCCGGCTGGCGGGCGAACAGGGGCGCGAGGTGCTGGCCGTGCCCGGCTCGCCGCTCGATCCGCGCGCGGCCGGCACCAACGGCCTCATCAAGCAGGGGGCGGCGCTGGTGACGGGCGCCGACGACGTGATCGAGGTGCTGTCCTCGCTGCGTGGGCGCCCGCCGGCCTTCCGGGCCGAGGAGGAGCCCGACATGGCGCTCGACATGTTCGAGCCGAGCGACGATGCGCGCAGCCGGCTGCTCGGCCTTCTGGGCACGACTCCGCTGCCGGTCGACGACCTCGTCTCGATGGCCGGCTGCAGCGCCGCCGAGGCGCAGATCGTGCTGCTCGAACTTGAGCTTGCCGGGCGGCTGGAGCGCCACGCCGGCGGGCGCGTCTCGCTGCTTGCGTGAGCTCCCCTGAATGCGCGCGGGCGGATGCTCCCGCCATGTGATTGCGTGGATCGTCCGCGCGCGCCCGCTTCAGGAGCGATCGACCTCCGTGTCCTCGTGCCGCGGGTTTTTCAGTCCGCGGGCTTCGTCCCGCGCCATCTCCAGCAGATAGCGTAGAACGTGCAGGTTGTGTCCCGCAGCCAATGTCGCGAGTTCGTGAGCTATATCGGCGATATAGCTCACGACTTCGCGCTTCGGTTGGAAATCGCGATCAATATCGTGCACGGGGCGCCTGTCGCTGAGGATCGGGAGGACGATCGTCAGCCAGGCCGACGACCAATGTGTGCAACCTTTAGGTGCAAAATGGTCGATATAAATTATCATTAATTGTCATTCGTCGGAAGTCTCGCGGCCAAAAGGTGTGTCCCAAAAGCCGTGCGAAACCGCAAATCGTCATCGGCGATGACGGCGAAAGGCCCTGTTCGGCCGGGGAGCGGCGACGCCCTATTTGACAGGGCGGGACAGCTACCCCATTTTCCGGGCCGCTTTGGGATGAACATATAACGAACGCGGCGGACGCATGCAGGTCGTCATCGTTGAATCGCCTGCAAAGGCGAAGACGATCAATAAATACCTTGGATCGGGCTACGAGGTTTTCGCCTCGTATGGGCATGTGCGCGACCTTCCAGCGAAGGACGGCTCTGTCGACCCCGAAACGGATTTCACCATGCTGTGGGATGTCGATCCCAAGTCGCAGAAGCGGCTTTCCGACATCGCCCGAGCCGTGAAGGATGCCGATGGTCTCATCCTCGCCACCGACCCGGATCGGGAAGGCGAGGCGATTTCCTGGCATGTGCTGGAGGTGCTGAAGGAAAAGCGCGCCCTCAAGGACACGCCGGTTTCGCGCGTGGTCTTCAACGCCATCACCAAACAGTCGGTGCTGGAGGCGATGAAGCATCCGCGCACCATCGACGCGGCGCTGGTGGACGCCTATCTCGCCCGGCGCGCGCTCGACTATCTCGTCGGCTTCACGCTCTCGCCGGTGCTGTGGCGCAAGCTGCCCGGGGCGCGCTCCGCGGGGCGCGTGCAATCGGTGGCGCTGCGCCTCGTCTGCGACCGCGAACGCGAGATCGAAACCTTCGTCCAGCGCGAGTACTGGTCGATCGCGGCCCTGCTCGCCACCCCTCGGAGCGAGACCTTCGAGGCGCGGCTGGTCGGTGCCGACGGCAAGAAGATCACCCGGCTGGATGTCGGCACAGCCGAGGAGGCCGGCGCCTTCCGTCAGGCGCTGGAGGCGGCCGATTACAAGGTGCGCAGCGTCGAGGCCAAGCCCGCGCGGCGCCACCCCTACCCGCCCTTCACCACGTCCACCCTGCAGCAGGAAGCCAGCCGCAAGCTCGGCTTCGCGCCGGCCATCACCATGCGCATCGCCCAGCGCCTCTATGAAGGCGTGGATGTGGGCGGCGAGACGGTCGGCCTGATCACCTATATGCGAACCGACGGCGTCGACATGGCACCGGAAGCCATCGCCGCGGCGCGTTCGCTCATCGGGCGCGATTATGGCGATCGCTACCTGCCCTCGGCCCCGCGCAAATACACCGCCAAGGCCAAGAACGCGCAGGAAGCGCATGAGGCGATCCGCCCGACCGAAATGTCGCGTCTGCCCCGGGACGTGATGCGCCACCTCGAACCCGAGCAGGCCAAGCTTTATGAGCTGATCTGGCTGCGCACCATCGCGAGCCAGATGGAATCGGCCGAGATGGAGCGCACCACGGTCGACATCGACGCCGTGGCGGCCGGACGGACGCTGGAACTGCGCGCCACCGGCACGGTGATCAAGTTCGACGGCTTCCTCACCCTCTATCGCGAGAGCCGCGACGACGAAGAGGAAGAGGAGGAGAATCGCCGCCTGCCCGGAATGTCGGCCGGCGAGCGCCTCGCCAACAAGGGCATCAAGGCCGAGCAGCACTTCACCGAGCCGCCGCCGCGCTATTCCGAGGCGTCGCTGGTCAAGCGCATGGAAGAACTGGGCATCGGCCGCCCCTCGACCTATGCGTCCGTGCTCGCCGTGCTGCGCGACCGCGAATATGTGCGGCTCGACAAGCGCCGGCTGGTACCCGAGGACAAGGGCCGGCTGGTCACCGCCTTCCTGGAGAGTTTCTTCGACCGCTATGTGGAATATGACTTCACGGCCGATCTCGAGGAAAAGCTGGACAAGATCTCGGCCGGCGAACTCGACTGGAAGGACGTGCTGCGCGACTTCTGGCGCGATTTCGCCGCCGCCGTGGGCGAGACCAAGGACCTGCGCGTCTCCGAGGTGATCGACCGGCTCGACGAGTTGCTGACCGCGCACATGTTCCCGCCCAAGGAAGACGGCACCGACCCGCGCCTGTGCCCGCATTGCGGCACCGGCCGGCTGTCGCTGAAAGTCGGCAAGTACGGCGCCTTCATCGGCTGCTCGAACTATCCCGAATGCAAATACACCCGCCCGCTGGCGGTGCAGAACGGCGATCCCGACAAGCCGGCGGAGGGGAACGGCACCCGCGTGCTCGGCACCGATCCGGCGACGGGTCTCGAAGTGACGGTGCGCGATGGCCGCTTCGGCACCTATCTTCAGCTTGGCGAGGCCAAGGACGGGGAAAAGCCCAAGCGCTCCAGCCTGCCCAAGGGGCTCGCGCCGGCCGATGTCGATCTCGCCACCGCGTTGTCCCTGCTGTCCCTGCCGCGCGAGATCGGCCGGCATCCCGACAGCGGCGACCCGATCCTGGCGGGCATCGGCAAGTTCGGTCCCTATGTGCAGTACGGAAAGATCTACGCCAATCTGGAAGCCGATGACGACGTGCTGTCGGTCGGCATCAACCGGGCCGTGGCGCTGATCGCGGACAAGCAGAACAAGGGCCCGGGCCGCGGCCGCGGGGCCACCGGCGGGCGGGCGCTGGGCGATCATCCCACGCTTGGCGGGGCGATCACGGTGCGTCCGGGGCGGTTCGGTGCCTATGTCAACCACGGCAAGGTCAACGCGACTCTGCCCAAGGACATGGATCCCGAAACCGTCACGCTGGATCAGGCAGTGGAGATGATCACCGCCAAGGGCGGCGCCGTGCCGGCCAAGGCGCCGCGCCGCGCGGCGGCTGCCAAGGCCGCGACCGGCGCGACGGAGGGCAAGGCCTCGAAGGCTCCCGCGAAGAAAGCGGCGGCCAAGAAGACCGCCGCCAAGACGGCAACGAAAACGGCAACCAAAACCGCGGCAACGAAAACCGCAGCCACCAAGGCTCCCGCCAAGAAGGCGGTGAAGGGCGCCTAGCGTCCTTCACCGCGCCTCGCGCCAGCGCCTTCACGGGAGCGTTCCCCGCGAAGGCCTGCGCGGGAATGAGATCGGGAGCGGGTGCGCTATTCGGTCAGCGTCGGTGCCGGCGCATGGCCCGAGCGCAGCGGGCGCTCCTCCATCAGCAGCAGCGCGACCAGCGAGATCGACAGCGCGGCGGCGGCGGCGGCGAACACCCAGCGAAATGCGCCGGCGAGCGGGCCGACCCGCGTCTCCCCGGCCAGCAGAGCCTCCAGCAGCGAGCCGCCCTCGATGCCGGACATGCCGATGACGATGGCGCCGAATCCGGCCGTCAGCACCGCGCCGCCGAGCGAGCGGAAGAAATTGACCACCCCCGTCGCCGTGCCCATCTGCGGCAGCGGGACGGCGTTCTGGATGGCGACGGTGGAGACCGGCAGCACCGTGCCAAGCCCGATGCCCACCACACCCATCGCCGCGCACACCGTGAAGACGTGCAGGCCGATCGGCCACACCGCCAGAACCAGCAGCGCGGCGATCGCCGCCAGCAGCCCCACGAACGACAGGCGCTTGTAGTGCACTGCGCGGCTCATCATCCGGCCCGCGCCGGTCGCCCCCACCACCACGCCGCCCATCAGCGGAATCAGCGCCATGCCCGAGGCCGAGGCGCTGAGGCGCAGCACACCCTCGAGATAAAGCGGCAGCTGGATCGACAGGCCGATCAGCGTTCCCATCGCGAAGGCCGCCGCCGGCACCCCGGTGCGCACCACCTGGTTGGACAGCACGGCGACCGGCAGCAGCGGCTCGGCCGCCGTGACGACGCGCACGGCGAAGCCCGCCCACACCACCGCCGATCCGGCCAGAAGGGCGATGATGGGTGCCGAGGCCCAGGCAAACCGCGTCCCGCCCCAGGTGAGAGCGAGCAGCAGCAGCACGGTCGCCACGCACATCAGCCCGGCACCGAGAATGTCCAGCCGGTGCGGGTGGTGATGCGCCGGCAGCCGGCGCAGCGCCCGGTCGCTCATGGCGGCCGCGCCGATGCCGAGTGGAACGTTGATCCAGAAAATGAGCGACCAGTGCAGGTGCTCGGCGAAGAATCCGCCGAGAATCGGTCCGGCAATGCTGGAGGTGATGAACACCGCGGCGAAATAGGCCTGGTAGCGCCCACGCTCGCGCGGGGCCACGAGCAGCCCGATGATGGTCTGCGCCAGCGCGATGAGCCCGCCCCCGCCGAGCCCCTGCACGGCGCGCCCGGCGATCATCCACATCATGCCGGGGGCCAGCGCGCACAGCACCGAGCCGATGAGAAACAGCGCGATCGACGCCAGCAGCACCGGCCGGGGGCCGTGAATATCGGCCAGCTTGCCCACCAGCGGCGTCACCGCCGTGCCGGTCAGCAGATAGGCGGTGACGACCCAGGAGATGCTTTCGAGATCGCCGAACTGCGCGCCGATGGTCGGCAGCGCGGTGGCGATGATGGTCTGGTCCAGCGCGCTGAGGAACATGGCCAGCATCACGCCGATGATGATGGTGCGAATCTCGGCGTGGGCCAGCTGGTAATCGGCACTGGGGGGAGAGTGGGCGTCCATCGGGCAGCTTTCAGATCGGGGGCCCCGCCCCGGGGAGCGCGGCAAAATCGGCGCATAAACCATCAATTGCAAGAGACCGCGCCCACCATGGCGCCCTCAGGCCACGTTGCCCGGTCGACGCGGCTGCGCGTAACCGCTAGCGTCGCAACGTCATTCACGGACCCCTGATCAGTGCGCAAACCCTTGAAGCCGAAGATACGCAAGTCCTCCTCGCCCCGTCCGCCCCGGGGATTGCCCACTCGCGAGGAGTTGATGGCGTTCATCGCCGAGCATGGCGGGGATGTCGGCAAGCGGGAGATTTCACGCCATTTCGGCCTCGATGGCAGCGACCGAATCATTCTCAAGGACGTGCTGCGAGAACTCGCCGAGGAAGGCGTGATCGGGCGCAAGCGCCGCAAGCTGCACGTTCCCGGCGCCCTGCCCGCCATCGTCATGGCCGAAGTGGTGGAGCGCGACGAGGACGGCGAACTCATCGCCCAGCCGGTCGACTGGGACGAGGAGGAGCAGGGCGAGGCGCCGCGCATTCTCGTGCGTCTGGCGCGCCGCGGCCGCGTGGCCGGGCCGGCCCCCACCATCGGCGACCGCGTGCTGCTGAAGACCGAGGAGCTTCCCGAGGCGGACGGGCACATCCGCCACAATGGCCACGTGCTCAAGCTGATCGACAAGGCGCGCGCGTTGACGCTCGGCATCTTCCGGCGCGACGCGCAGGGCGGTGGGCGGCTCGTTCCCGTCGACAAGCGCAACATGGGCCGGGAACTCGCCATCCCGCCGGATTTTGCCGGCGAGGCGCAGGAAGGCGACCTGGTGGCGGTGGAAGTGGTGCGCCACCACGCCTATGGCCTGCCCATCGCGCGGGTGAAGGAGCGGCTCGGCTCGGTCGCCACCGAGAAGGCGATCAGCCTCATCGCCATCTACGCCCACAGCATTCCCAGCGTGTTTCGCCGCGAGACCTTGGCGGAAGCGGAAGCCGCACGGCCCGCCACGCTCAACGGGCGCCACGAGACGCGCGAGGACTGGCGCGACCTGCCGCTCGTCACCATCGATCCGCCGGACGCCAAGGACCATGACGACGCCGTCCACGCGGTGCCGGATCTCGATCCGGACAATGAGGGCGGCTTCATCCTCACCGTCGCCATCGCCGACGTGGCCGCCTATGTGCGCCCCGGCAGCGCGCTGGACCGCGAGGCGCTGGTGCGCGGCAATTCGGTGTATTTCCCCGACCGGGTGGTGCCGATGCTGCCCGAGCGCATTTCCAACGACCTGTGCTCGCTGCGCCCGCTGGAGGACCGCCCGGCCCTCGCCGTGCGCATGGTGGTGGGTGCCAATGGCCGCAAGAAGCGCCACAGCTTCCACCGCATCATGATGCGCTCGGCCGCCAAGCTTGCCTATGCGCAGGCGCAGGCGGCGATCGACGGCTGGCCGGACGAGACGACCGCGCCGCTGCTGGATGACGTGCTGCGCCCGCTCTGGGCGGCCTACGCGGCGGTGAAGACGGCGCGCGATGCCCGCTCGCCGCTGGAACTCGACCTGCCCGAGCGCAAGATCCTGCTGAAAGCCGACGGCACGGTGGACAGGGTGATCGTTCCCGAGCGGCTGGACGCGCACAAGCTGATCGAGGAGTTCATGATCCTCGCCAATGTCGCCGCCGCCGAGACGCTGGAGGAGAAGCGCACCCCCCTTGTCTACCGCGTGCACGACCAGCCTTCGCTGGAGAAGATGTCGAGCCTGCGCGAATTCCTGCAGACACTCGATATCAAGCTGGCCAAGAGCGAGACGGTGCGCCC
Organism: Ancylobacter tetraedralis; assembly: GCF_014195655.1. Lineage (GTDB taxonomy): Bacteria > Pseudomonadota > Alphaproteobacteria > Rhizobiales > Xanthobacteraceae > Ancylobacter > Ancylobacter tetraedralis. The sequence goes on along the minus strand of NZ_JACICD010000003.1, from coordinate 51,328 downwards.
CGCCCAGTTCAACGAGATCCTCGCCCGCGTCGTCGGCACGGAGCTGGCGCCGCTGGTGAACCAGGTGATCCTGCGCAGCCAGGCGCAGGCCGAATATGCGCAGGAAAATTACGGCCATTTCGGCCTGCATCTGCGCCGCTACGCGCATTTCACCTCGCCCATCCGCCGCTATGCCGACCTCATCGTGCATCGCGGGCTGGTCCGCGCGCTGGATTTCGGCCGCGACGGGCTGCCCGAGAGCACGACGCCGGAGCAGCTGGCGGAAATCGCCGCGCGCATTTCCGCCAGCGAGCGCCGCGCCATGGCGGCCGAGCGCGAGACCATCGACCGGCTGATCGCCCACCACATGGCGCAGCAGATCGGCGCGACCTTCCACGGGCGCATCGCCGGCGTCACCAAGGCCGGGCTGTTCGTCGCGCTGGACGACACCGGCGCCGACGGCTTCATTCCCGCCGCGACTCTGGGCCAGGACTATTATCTCTACGACGAATCACGCCACGCGCTGATCGGCGAGCGCAGCGGCGAGATGCACCGGCTGGGCGACCGCGTCGAAGTGAAGCTGGTGGAAGCCGCGCCGGTGGCTGGCGCGCTGCGCTTCGAGCTACTATCGGAAGGGGCGCGGGTCGCGGGCGGCCGGCGTGGATCGGGAGCACCGGGACGCGGCGGCTATCGCCGCCCGGAACAGCGCTCCGCGACGTCCACGCGGCCCGGCAAGGGACCGGGCAAGGGCCCCGGCAAGCGGCGATGACGCCCGAGAACGACGATTGGAGGCAGCCGGCAATGACCGCACGGCAGATGTCGACGCCCCCGATCGGCGGGCACAAGATGGCGGGCGGGCCCGCGCGCCCGGTCGGGCCGGCACTCATCAACGGCTTTCGCATGCGCTGCCCGGCCTGCGGCAAGGGCGCGCTGTACAACGCCTATCTCAAGGTGAACGAGACTTGCCCGAGCTGTGGCGAGGAATTGTGGCACCACCGGGCGGACGATGCGCCGCCCTACATGGTCATCACCCTTGTCGGCCACATCGTCGTGCCGCTGCTGCTGACCGTGGAGATGGCGCTGCGCCCGGCGGTGTGGATCCACCTCGTCATCTGGCTGCCGCTGACGCTCCTTCTCTCGCTCGCGCTGCTGCCCCCGGTGAAGGGGGCGCTGATCGGCTATCAATGGGCGCTGCGCATGCACGGCTTCGACCCGGCCGATGGCGAGCACGACCCCGTTCCTCCCAGCCGCCGAACCTGAGCAGCCCCCCGCGATGATCCCGACCGACGTTTCCGCGCGCTTCGACGTGCCGCGCGCCCCCGCGACCGAGCCGACCGCCGCTCGGGCGGCCGCTCCCGTGCGTCCGGTGGACGCGGCGACGCTGGTGCTGGTCGACCGCTCCCGCCGCACGCCACGCATCCTGCTCGGGCGTCGCAACCCGGCGCTGAAATTCATGCCGGGCAAGTTCGTCTTCCCCGGCGGGCGGGTCGATCCACAGGACCGCCGCGTGCCGGTCTACGGCATGCTCGACACCGAGAGCGAGCGCCGCCTGCTCGCCCGCGTTACCCGGCCGAGCGCGGCACGGGCGCGCGCGCTGGCACTGGCCGCCATCCGCGAGACCTGCGAGGAGACCGGCCTGCTGATCGGCACGCGCGAGGCCGGAACGCCGGAAAACCTGCCGCCGAGCTGGCAGGGCTTCGGCGATGCCGGCGTGTTTCCAAGCCTGGAGGCGCTGACCTTCGTGGCCCGCGCCATCACCCCGCCGAGCCTGCCGCGCCGCTTCGATACGCGCTTCTTTCTCGCCGATGCCGGCGAGATCGCCCACCGCGAGGAACGCAATATCGGTCCCGACACGGAGCTGGTGGAACTCGCCTGGATGACCTTCAGCGAGGCCAAGGCCGCCGAGGTGCCGCGCATCACGCTTGTCATCATCGAGGAAGTGGAGGCCCGGCTAAAGGCGGGCAACCGCCCATGGACACCAGTGCCGTTCTATTTCTCGCGTGCCGGCCGCATGTTGCGCGAGACGCTCGCCTGATGGCGGATTGCCGCAGCCCCCGGGTCTGTCGCGGCTGACCCGCCGCCCGATCCAGAAATGCCCGTCATGCTGGCATTGCCAAAAGTCATTCGACTTTCACGGCGCATGGTTTAGACGAGGCGGCCGCTGGAGAATTTTCGCCGAACGCGCGTTCGGCGAAAATTCTCCAGGTCTTTGCCTTGATGCGTTTTCTCCACGCGAGCCTGAATCCCCTTGGCTCGAAGGCGCTCAAGAGGCCCTCTCAGGTGACGCCATGCATGCCCCGGTCGCGCGTCGCGACATCAATATCGCCTCCATCGCCGCGGCCATCGGCGCCATATCCGCGGTCGGGCTCGGGCTCGCGCTGTCGATTCCGCTGCTGGCCTTCGAGCTCGACGCGCGCGGCATTTCCTCGACCTGGATCGGCATCAACACCGCCGTCGGCGGCGTGGCGACCATTGCCCTCGCGCCCTTCCTGCCCAACATGGTGCGCCGCTTCGGCGCGGGCCCGCTGCTGCTGACGGCCATCGCCGCGGCCGCCGTGAGCCTGCTCACGTTCAAGGTCACGTCGTCCTTCCTGCTGTGGTTTCCGCTGCGCTTCGTCTTCGGCGCGGCGCTGTGCGTGCTGTTCGTGGTCAGCGAGTTCTGGATCAACGCCGCGTCGCCGAGCCACCGGCGCGGGCTGGTCATCGGCATCTATGCCACGGTGCTTTCGGCCGGCTTTGCCGGCGGGCCGGCGATTCTCAGCCTGGTCGGAACCACGGGTTGGGCGCCCTATCTGAGCGGCGCCGCCTGCATCGGGCTGGCGGCGATTCCCGTGATGATCGGCGCGGCCGGAGCGCCGTCCATCGAGACGGAAAGCTCCGGCGGCGTGCTGAGCCTGCTGCGCATTGCGCCGGCGGCGACGCTGGCCGCCTTCGTGTTCGGCGCGGTGGAGACCGGGCTGGTCAATTTCCTCCCGCTCTATGGCCTGAGGCGGGGCCTCGACGCCCCGCAGGCGGCGCTGCTGCTCACCATCGCGGAACTGGGCAATGTCGCGCTGCAACTGCCGATCGGCCTGCTGAGCGACCGGCTGGACCGGCGCAAGATGCTGCTGGGCTGCGGCATGGTCGGCGTCGTCGGTGCTTTTCTCATGCCCTACCTTGCCATCGATGGCTGGGCGATGTGGGCGACGGTGTTCATCACCACGGGAATCGTCGCCGGTCTCTACACGATCGGGCTCGCCCTGCTGGGCGCGCGATTCGACGGGGCGGCGCTCGCCACCGCCAATGCAGGCTTCGTCATGCTGTATTCGCTGGGCCTGATCCTCGGGCCCACCACGGTGGGCGGTGGCATGCAATTGTTCGACCCGCACGGCTTCGCCTGGACCATTGGCGGCTTTCTCGTGATGTATGCCGTGGTGGTCGCCGGCCAGATATGGCGCGACCGCTGAACGGGAATTCTTGACATTCGCGTCCCGATCACGGATACGGACGCCAACGAGCGGCACCTATGCCGCGCGATCCAGATAAATTAGGCGTGGCTGCGGCCACGTAGCAGGAGACCCGGTCAATGGCCAAGGCAACGACCATCAAGATCAAGCTCGTGTCCAGCGCCGACACCGGCTTCTTCTATGTTACCAAGAAGAACTCGCGCACCATGACCGACAAGCTGGTCGTGAAGAAGTACGATCCCGTCGCGCGCAAGCACGTCGAGTTCCGCGAAGGCAAGATCAAGTGATCCGCACGTTCAGCTGAGCCGGCGTCGCCAGACGCTGCCGCTGGAACGAGAAAAGGCGCCGAGAGGCGCCTTTTTTAATGCTGCGATCGTTCAATGCTGCGATCACTCGGCCTGACGCGGACAGCGTAACGGACGACGTCGCTGTGCTTGATCGGTTTCGGTTCATGCCTTGATCACCCCCGGGGCGGGGTGGCGCAATCGGTGATCGGCAGGCAGTGGTGAGGAGAGGCCATCCAACACCACCGCCCGCCGACCGAACCCTACGGACCCAGGAGATGCGGCGGACCCGAGCACTCCGCAGGGCAAGGCGATACCGCTATAAAGCTAGCTCAACCGTGGGCGAAAGCAACGGGGTTGCGCGGCTCCAGGCAATAAAGTCGAACTAGTTTCGCAAGATTCGCTCCCCCGGCCGCGTGTGTCGAACGGGGCGTCCGCTGCCGGCCGATTCGCCCGACTCACTCGTCGGGGAGAAACTGGCGCACCGTTTCCAGGAACTTGGCGACGGAAATGGGCTTGGACAGATAGGCTTCGCAGCCGCCCTCGCGAATCCGCTCCTCGTCGCCCTTCATGGCGAAGGCGGTGACGGCGATGACGGGTATGGCCTTCAGCTCCGGATCGGCCTTCAGCCGACGGGTGACATCGATCCCGGAAATTTCCGGCAGCTGGATGTCCATGAGAATGAGGTCCGGCCGGTGCTTGCGCGCCAGATCCAACGCCTCGAGCCCATGCCGGGTACCGAGGGTCACATAGCCGTGGGCTTCAAGAAGATCGTTGAAGAGCTTCATATTCAGCTCATTATCCTCAACGATCAGAACGGTCTTGGACATCGGGCGGGGGTCCGTTGCGTCTTTGAGTTCGTCGTCGACGGTCCGCACGCGGGCCACTATCCAGCAGGCGTCGGCCCCTCTTCGTGAGCGCAGCTTACGCCAGCATTCCTTACGGAACCGCAAATGCACAGTCGCAGATCGAAGTCATTGTCCACCGGACAGGCCGCCCGCGAGGTCGCCCTCGGCGCGCTCGGCTTTCTCGCCGCCGACCCTGAGCGAATCGGCCCCTTCCTCGCCGAGAGCGGCCTCTCGCCCGCCGACCTGCGGGGCATCGCGGGATCCACGGCCTTTCATGTCGCCCTGCTGGACTTCCTGATCAACCGGCAGGATCTTCTCATCGCCTATGCGGGCGAGGCGGGCATCGATCCCGGCCATGTGGTGGCCGCGCGCGAGATCCTCGCCCATGACGGGACGAACGGGGACTGAGGGGCGCCATGGCGGGCGAGCCGGCCTTCTGCCGCGATTGCCTGCACGAGGCGGGCGAGGCCGTGCGCTGCCGCCATTGCGGCAGCCCGCGCATCACCCGCCATGCCGAGCTTGACCGCCTGCACATCGCCCATGTCGACTGCGATGCCTTCTACGCGGCGGTGGAGAAGCGCGACGACCCCGCGCTGCGCGACGTGCCGGTCATCATCGGCGGCGGCAAGCGCGGCGTGGTCTCCACCTGCTGCTATCTCGCCCGCGTGAAGGGCGTGCGCTCGGCCATGCCGATGTTCAAGGCGCTGGCGCTGTGCCCCGAAGCCGTGGTGGTGAAGCCCAACATGGCCAAATATGTCAGCGTCGGCCGGCAGATCCGCGAGCGGATGCTGAACCTCACGCCGCTGGTCGAGCCCTTGTCGATCGACGAGGCCTTCCTCGATCTCGCCGGCACCGCGCGCCTGCATGGCGAGAGCCCGGCCCGCGCCCTCGCCCGGCTCGCCCGCGCGGTCGAGGCGGAGATCGGCGTCACCCTCTCGGTCGGGCTGGCGCCGAACAAGTTCCTCGCCAAGATCGCCTCCGATCTCGACAAGCCGCGCGGCTTCGCGGTGATCGGCGCGGCGGAGGCGGCCGCCTTCCTCGCCCCGCGCAGCGTCGGCACCATCTGGGGGGTGGGCAAGGCAACGCAGGAGCGGCTCGCCCGCGAGGGCTTCCGCCTCATCGCCGACCTGCAGGCCGCGGATGAAGCCACCCTCGCCCGCCGTTTCGGCAATGAGGGCCTGCGGCTCTTTCGCCTCGCGCGCGGCATCGACGAGCGCCGCGTGAACCCCGAGCGCGAGACCAAGAGCGTCTCGACCGAGACGACCTTCGATGTCGACATCGCCGAGTTCCGCACGCTGGAGCAGGAGCTCTACGCCCTCTCGCGCAAGCTCTCCGACCGGCTGAAGGCCGCCGGCCATGCCGGGCGCACGGTGACGCTGAAGCTCAAGACGGCGGATTTCCGCCTCATCACCCGCGCCCGCTCGCTGGAGGACCCGACCCGCCTCGCCCACCGCATCTTCGAGCACGCGCGTGAATTGCTGGCGAAGGAGGCGGATGGTCGGCGCTTTCGGCTGATCGGTGTCGGCGTCTCCGAACTCGCCGATCCCGCGCTTGCCGATCCCGCCGACCTCGTGGACATGCAGGCCACCAAGAAAGGCAAGGCGGAACTGGCCGTGGATGATCTGCGCGCCCGCTTCGGCACGGCGATCATCGATCGCGGCATCCTGCTCGACAGCCCGCGCCGACGCGGGCCGACCCAGCCGCACCGCAACGCGCCGGACGAACCGCGCGCGGACGATCCGACTATTTCGAGCAGCTCTCCTGCGGCAGCGCCTCGTAGGAAGTGAGCGTGCCGCGCAGCGCGAAATCGCCGTAGTCGAGCTTCAGGGCGCGGCTCACGCCATTGTCGAACAGGTCGAAGCTGATCGTGTAGTCCGGCGTCTGCGCGGCGGCGCCGCGCTCGTAATAGCTGATCGTCACGGGGTAGCGCATGCGCCCGGCCAGGTCGCCGCTCGTGGCCGCCTCTTCCAGCCCCTTGGGATCGGCCGTGCCGCGCCCGATCACCGAGAGCGTGTCGTAGATCTTCCTGGCATCGGGCGAGCCGTCATAGACCGGTGCCTCGAGGGTCGCCTCGTTCTGCTGCGCGGCGCCGAGCACGCGCAGCACGTGCTGGGTGGGCAGAAGCACGGTCTTGCCGAGTTCCAGAGTGGCGGAGGAGGGCTTGGTGGCCGTCACCACCAGCCGACCATCGCGGCGCTCGGCGACCCCGTCGGCCTCCTCGGGCGCGGAGCCGTTGATCGTGTTGGTCACGCGGAAGCGATAGGCATTGGCATCGCCATCCTCCCAGGTGGCCGTGTCGATGGCGCTGTTCACCCGCCCGCCTTCGGTTTCCAGCGCGGTCGCCTGCCGCAATTGCACGGAATAGCCGGCGCAAGCGTCGCCCCGCAATTCGTACACGATCTCCCCCTTCGCGGCGTTGATGCGTTTGGAGGGCTTGGCGCCATCCAGCGTCAGCGCATAGGTCGCCCGGTGCGGCGAGAGTTGCACGGCGCCGGCCGGCACCACCGCGGCCAGAAGCAGCGCGAGCGCGGCGAGTCCGCGCAGGGATTGGCCGCGTGAGGATTGGCCGGGCAAGGACAGGCGCGGAAACGCGCGGGCAGGCACGGGTGCGGACATCAGGTTGGATTTCCCTTCGGCGAAGGCGCACGACTTGCGCACGGCTGGTCGATCAGACAAACATCGCACCCCGAACACAAGGCGAGAACAAGGGCGACATGTTGGCAGGCCCCAACGCGCCCTTCACGCATCAGATTAGCATGGAGATCGACATGTCCGGTACGGTTGAGGCGAAGCTCGCGGCTCTCGGCATCACCATTCCCGCCGCCACCGCGCCAGCGGCCAATTATGTGCCGACCGTGATCAGCGGCAACCAGCTGTGGATTTCCGGGCAGATCTCCGTGGCCGAGGGCAAGTTCCTCGCCGGCAAGCTCACGGGCGAGGCCGATATCGAGGGCGGCCGCGCCGCCGCGCGCCAATGCGCCATCAACATCCTGGCCCAGGTGAAAGCCGCGCTCGGCGATCTCGACCGGGTGAAGCGGGTGGTCAAGCTGGTGGCCTTCGTCAATTCCGCGCCGGACTTCACCGACCAGCCGAAGGTGGTGAACGGCGCCTCCGACCTCCTCGTCGAGGTGTTCGGCGATGCCGGCCGCCACGCGCGCTCGGCGGTGGGCGTGGCGGCGCTGCCGTTCAATGTCAGCGTCGAGATCGAGGCGGTCGTCGAATTCGTCTGATCCCCGGCAGCCCGATCGGCAGGTCCTCATGAACGCCCCCGCCTGGCTCACCGCCCGGCCCGTCGCCCACCGCGCGCTGCATGATGCGGCGCGCGGCGTGATCGAGAACACGCCCTCGGCGGTCGATGCCGCGCTGGCGCACGGCTTCGCCATCGAGGTGGACATCCAGCTTTCCGCCGATGGCGAGGCCATGGTGTTCCACGACGACACGCTGGAGCGGCTGACCACCGCCACCGGGCCGGCCCCTGCGCTCACCGCCGCCCAGTTCAAGGCCACCGCGTTGCGCGGCACGGACGACCGCACCATGACGCTGCCCGAGCTTCTGGCGCGCGTCGCCGGCCGCGTGCCGCTCATCATTGAGCTGAAGAGCCAGTTCGACGGCAACCGCGCGGTGGCCGAGCGGGCCGCCGTGGATCTCGCCGGCTACGCGGGCCCGGCGGCGCTGATGTCGTTCGACCCGGATCTGGTGGAAGCCGTGCGGCATCTGGCGCCGCGCATTCCGCGCGGCATCACCATGGAACATGCCTATGACGACCCAGAATGGGACATGCTGAGCGCGGCGACCAAGTTCGCGTGGGGCAACCTGCTGCATTTTCCGCGCACACGGCCGGATTTCATCGCCCACTACGTGAAGGAGCTGCCCTCGGCCCCGGTCGCGCTGGCGCGCCGCAGCTTCGCCCTGCCGCTGCTGACCTGGACGGTGCGAACGGCCGAGGACCGCGCCACCGCCGCCCGCCATGCCGACCAGATGATCTTCGAGGGCTTCGTGCCCTGAGACGTCCCGGAGTGCGGCCGCCGGCATGTTCTCTTTGTCGTGAACGCTCTTCCGCTGCCGCGCGAAGGCGCGCAAATTGGCGCCATGCCTTCCGTGCGCCGGCCCGAGCGAACCACCCCCATGCCTGACGATACGTTCACCCTGCGTGTCGAGAGCGACATCACCAAGCTCTCCGCCACGGATTGGAATTCGTGCGCCAATCCCGCCTCCGACGAACCGCCAACAACGCCCCGCACGTCCTTGCCATTGAACGGCGATTCGGCCTCGGACACTCCTCCTCGCCACACCGAGCCTCCTGCCACGTTCGGTGAAGAACCTGCCTACAACCCCTTCGTATCGCACGAATATCTCTCCGCGCTGGAGGAATCCGGCTCCGCGTCGCGGACCACCGGCTGGTTGCCGCAGCACCTCGTGCTCGCCGATGCGGAGGGCGTGCCGCTCGGCATCTGTCCCGCCTATCTCAAGTCGCATTCACGCGGCGAATATGTGTTCGACGAAGGCTGGGCGGATGCGTTCGAGCGGGCCGGCGGGCGCTATTACCCCAAGTTGCAAGTCTCGGTGCCCTTCACCCCCGCCACAGGCCCACGCCTGCTGGTGCGGGCCGGTGCCCCGGCTGAAGACGTGCGGCAGGCTCTGGCGCGCGGGTTGCTCACGCTGGCGCAGATGCGCGGCGCCTCCTCCGTGCACGCCACGTTCCTCCGCGAGGAGGATGCGCAGTCGCTGGAGACGGAAGGGTTCCTGCCCCGAACCGACCAGCAGTTTCACTGGCACAATCACGGCTATGGCGACTACGAGGCCTTCCTCGGGGATCTCGCCTCGCGCAAGCGCAAGGCGATCCGGCGCGAGCGGCGCGAGGCGCTGGGCGACGGCATCACCCTGCACTGGCTGACCGGCAGCGACATCACCGAGGAGGCGTGGGACGCGTTCTTCGCCTTCTACATGGAAACCGGCTCGCGCAAATGGGGCCGCCCCTATCTCAACCGGCAGTTCTATTCGCTCATCGGCGCGCGCATGGCGGAGCGCATCCTGCTGGTGATGGCGAAACGCGCCGGGCGCTGGATTGCCGGCGCGATCAATTTCATCGGCTCGGATGCGCTCTATGGGCGCCACTGGGGCGCGATCGAGCAGCATCCGTTCCTGCATTTCGAGGTCTGCTACCATCAGGCCATCGAGTTCGCCATCGCTCGCGGGCTCAAGAGGGCGGAGGCCGGCGCGCAGGGCGAGCACAAGCTGGCGCGCGGCTACCTGCCCGTCACCACCCGCTCCGCGCATTACATCGCCGATCCCGATTTCCGCGCGGCGGTGGCGCATTATCTCGACCGCGAGCGCCGCTATGTCGCGCAGGCCGGCGCCGAGCTGAGCGAACTTGGCCCGTTCCGCCGCGATCTCGATCCCGCCCAGCTGGACGAGCCGTGACCGCCCTGCACTCTTGTGCCCAGACTTGACCGCTCGCGCCCGGCTTGTCATCAGGTCGGGCCGACAGGGGAGAATTCCGATGGCCTACGATCCCGGCAACATCTTCGCGAAGATCCTGCGCGGCGAATTGCCCGCCTACCGCGTCTATGAGGACGCGCGCGTTCTCGCCTTCCTCGACATCATGCCCCGCGCGCCGGGCCACACGCTCGTCATCCCGAAGGCACCCTCGCGCAACCTGCTGGATATCGAGCCGGAGGATCTGGCCGCCGTGGCCGCCGCCGCCCAGCGCATCGCGCGGGCGCAGATGACCGCCTTCGAGGCGGAGGGCATCACCGTGACCCAGCACAACGAGCATGCCGGCGGACAGGAAGTGTTCCACCTGCATGTGCATGTGATTCCCCGCCGCCTCGGCGTCGAGCTGAAGCCGCCGCTATCCTACAAGGAAACGGCGGATGTGCTGGCCGAACAGGCCGCCCGGCTCCAGGCGGCGCTGGCCGACTGAGCGTCAGCCGACGCCGAGCCACCAGGCACCGATCACCAATACCGCCTCGGCGGTGAGCACGCCGGCCAGCACCGAGCGGCGCATGGTGAGGAAACCGGCAATGCCGGCCGCCACCGCGCCGAGCCGCAGCCAGAGCGGCAGCGCCACCAGCGCGCCGCTCGGCACCAGCACCAGCCGCGCCACCACGGCGGCGAGCAGCGCCGTCGCCACGGCGCGCACCCATTGCATCAACAGGCTGTTCTCATCGATGCGGCGCCCGAACAGCACGCCGAACACGCGCCAGACCTCGTTCGGCAGGAAGCCGACGAAGATCACGATGAGGATGGCGGTGAGTTCGTTGCTGTAGAAGCTCACGCGCGCCGCCTCGGCCCGTAGCGCGTGAGGAGGAAGGCCAGCGTGCCCCCGCCGACCCCAGCCCAGAACAGGTCCAGCCCGCCGGGCGAATTGGCCACCAGCGGCGAAATCGCCGCCCCGAGCGCGATGGCCAGCCAGTCCACCGCCTGCCGGGCATTGCGCACCAGCAGGATGGTGAAGGAAATCGGCGTCAGCAGCAGCAGCGCCACGGCGAGCGGGCCCGGCAGCGCATTGGTGAGGTAGAAGCCGAACGCGGTGCCCACCATGCTCAGGGTGGTGAGGCCGACGCCAAGCCCACAGGAATAGACCGGGCGCGCAGGTTCCGGCACGCCGGGCAGCAGGCGGAAGCCCTCCACCCACAAGGTCACGGCGACGAAATGGGCGCAGAGCAACTCCCGCCACAAACGGGGGCGCGGGCCGCGCATCAGCGGCATCAGCGCCACCACCATCGGCATCAGCCGCACGCCCGAGAGGCAGACCGCGAGTGCCAGCGCGGGCAGCGAAGTGCCCGCGCCAAGACCGCCAACCAGAATCACCTGCGCCGGCAGCGCCCAGACAAGCAGGGTGGAGAGCAGGCCGGCGACAATGGGAAAGCCGACATCGTGCATCAGCCCGCCAAAGCCTATGAAGGTCGCCACCAGCACGAATCCGGGCACCGCGCAGGCTCCCGCCATGCCGCGGAAAAACCAGCGGAGCGAGGAAGCCGGAGCGAGGGATGGCGACGGAACAGGCGAAGGCATGATGCGAAACCCGATGCCGGCCGTTCATCGCCCTCGCCGCCGCTGCCGTCAAGCGAGAGCGCCCCGCGTCCCGCATACCGCCCATGCCGAACCGGCCGGGGGCTGCGGCGAGCTGGGGATAGGCCATGCATGGATATGAAAAACCCCGCCGCGGCACGGGGCCGCGACGGGGTTGTCTCTGCTCAAGGGCGAAACGGCGCCCGGCTTCTCACGCCTTGACGAGCGGAACCTTCGGCACCTTCGAGCCGCTGGGCCCAGGCGCGGCCCCGGGGCCTGCGCCCTCGCCCGGCTTCTTCGCCTTGGTCGCGCCCGCGCTGCGCCGACGCGGCGCGCGCTTGGCCTTGACCGGCTCGATCTTCTCGGGCTTGGGCGTGATCGGCCCTTCCGGGAACTCGAAGCCGAGCGTGGTGGCGCCTTCCTCGTCGGTCTTGACGACCACGCGGACATGCCCGCCCGTGCGCAGCTTGCCGAACAAAACCTCGTCGGCGAGCGCCTTCTTGATGTGCTCCTGGATCACCCGGCCCATCGGCCGCGCGCCCATCTGCTGGTCATAGCCGCGTTCCACCAGCCAGGCGGTCGCCGCATCGGACAGTTCGATGGTGACGTTGCGGTCGGCGAGCTGGGCTTCCAGCTGGAGCACGAACTTCTCCACCACCAGCGCAATCACCTCGTTATTGAGATGCGCGAAGGTAATGGTCGCGTCGAGGCGGTTGCGGAACTCCGGTGCGAACAGCCGGTTGATCGCCTCCACGTCATCGCCTTCCCGCTTGGTGCGCGTGAAGCCGAAGGCCGACTTCGACAGATCGGCCGCGCCCGCATTGGTCGTCATGATGAGGATGACGTTGCGGAAATCCACCTGCTTGCCGTTATGGTCGGTCAGCTTCCCGTGGTCCATCACCTGCAGCAGGATGTTGAACAGGTCGGGATGCGCCTTCTCGATCTCGTCGAGCAGCAGCACGCAATGCGGATGCTGGTCGATGCCGTCCGTCAACAGGCCGCCCTGGTCGAAGCCGACATAGCCCGGAGGGGCGCCGATCAGCCGCGAGATGGTGTGCCGCTCCATATATTCCGACATGTCGAAGCGCAGGAGTTCGACGCCCAGCGAGGAGGCCAGCTGCTTGGCCACTTCGGTCTTGCCGACGCCGGTGGGACCCGAGAACAGGTAGGAGCCGATCGGCTTCTCCGGCTCGCGCAGGCCGGCGCGGGCCAGCTTGATCGCCGAGGCCAGCGCCTCGATCGCCCGATCCTGCCCATAGACGACGCGCTTGAGCGTGGTCTCCAGCGCCGCCAGAACCTCGGTATCGGTCTTGGAGACGGTCTTTGGCGGGATGCGGGCGATGGTGGCGATGGTCGCCTCGATCTCCTTCACGCCGATGGTCTTCTTGCGCTTGGCCTCCGGCAGCAGCATCTGCGCCGCGCCCGATTCATCGATGATGTCGATCGCCTTGTCGGGCAGCTTGCGGTCGTGAATGTAGCGGGCCGAAAGCTCCACCGCCGCCTTGATGGCTTCGTTGGTGTAGCGCAGACGGTGATAGTCCTCGAAATAGGGCTTGAGACCTTTGAGGATCTCGATCGCGTCCGGCACGGTCGGCTCGGGCACGTCGATCTTCTGGAAGCGGCGCACCAGCGCGCGGTCCTTCTCGAAGTACTGGCGGTACTCCTTGTAGGTGGTCGAGCCGATGCAGCGCAGCGTGCCGGAAGCCAGCGCGGGCTTGAGCAGGTTGGAGGCATCCATCGCCCCGCCCGAGGTCGCGCCGGCGCCGATCACCGTGTGGATCTCGTCGATGAACATGATGGCGTCGGGGTAGGCCTCGATCTCCTTCACCACCTGCTTCAGGCGTTCCTCGAAATCGCCGCGATAGCGCGTGCCGGCCAGCAGCGCGCCCATGTCGAGCGAGAACACGGTTGCCTTCTTCAGCACGTCCGGCACTTCGCCGGAAACGATGCGCCGCGCGAGGCCCTCGGCGATGGCGGTCTTGCCCACGCCGGGATCGCCCACGAAGAGCGGGTTGTTCTTGGAGCGGCGGCAGAGCACCTGGATGGTGCGCTGGATCTCGCCATCGCGGCCGATCAGCGGGTCGATCTTGCCTTCGCGCGCCTTCTTGTTGAGGTTCACGCAATAGGCATCGAGCGCATCGGCCTTCTTCTTGGTCTCTTCCCCGGTCTTCGTCTCCGTCTCCTCTTCGGCGCCGCGGACGGGACGACTCTCCGACATGCCGGCGCGCTTGGCGATGCCGTGACTGATGTAGTTGACCGCATCGTAGCGGGTCATGTCCTGCTCTTGCAGGAAATAGGCCGCGTGGCTCTCCCGCTCGGCGAAAATGGCCACCAGCACGTTGGCGCCGGTGACTTCCTCGCGCCCGGAGGACTGGACGTGAATCACGGCGCGCTGGATGACGCGCTGGAAGCCGGCGGTCGGCTTGGAATCCTCGCCGCTATCCTGCACGAGATTGTCGAGCTCGGTGTCGATATATTCGACCAGATTGCGGCGCAGCTTCTCGATGTCGACATTGCAGGCGCGCATGACCGCGGCTGAATCCTGATCGTCGACCAGCGAGAGGAGCAGGTGCTCCAGCGTGGCGTATTCGTGATGGCGTTCGTTGGCGAGCGCGAGGGCCCGGTGAAGCGACTGCTCGAGGCTGCGGGAGAAGGTGGGCATCGGGACCTCTTCGTTTAGCCGTCGCGGAGCGTCACTTCTTCTCCATGACGCACTGCAAAGGATGCTGGTGCTTTCGCGCGAAGTCCATCACCTGGGTGACCTTTGTCTCGGCCACTTCATAGGTGTAGACGCCGCACTCGCCCACGCCATGCTGATGCACATGCAGCATGATCTGGGTCGCCTCCTCCCGATTCTTGGTGAAGAAGTGCTCCAGCACATGCACAACGAACTCCATTGGCGTGTAGTCGTCGTTGAGCAGGAGCACCCGGTAAAGGCTGGGCCGCTTCACCTGCGGCTTGGTGCGCGTGATGACGGCCGTGCCCGGCGCGTTGTCGTTGCGCCGGCGACGCTCGTCGTCGGCCATCAGGGTGTCGGGCAGCTTGGTCATCACGATTGCAGACATTCGGGCGGGACCTTGCCGGACGGATGCCCGGGGTTACGGGATGTATAATATGTACGCCTGACGGGCGGCGCCAGAGGCACGTTGCGTATCCGCCGTCGCATTCCGGTGACCATCCCCCCTCGCGCCTTGCGCTTTCGCCATTTCCGCCATGTCATCTCGGTGACAGGGATGGCGTCGGGCGGCAAAACGAAAAGAGGCCCGGCGTTGGCCGGGCCTCCTTCACAATATCGCGGGCGACGCTGCATCCGGGCTGCTCCGCATCAAACGGAGCCGCCAGCACGGCGCCAGGCCTTTGACTCAAGCCTTTGACTCAAGCCTGCCGGCAGCCCTCGGCGGGCCGCCAGCGAACCGGCCTCACTTGACGGCGGGCAGCTTGCCGAGCACGCCTTCGTAGGGCTTGTAGGCTTCCTTGGCGAGGTCGGCATAGAGCTCGCCGATCTTGGTCGCCTGGGCGACATAGCTCTCGTAGGCGCTCTTGAAGTACGTGGACTGGATCTCGACCGCCTTGTCGATGGTCTTGGCGCCGAACAGCTTCTCAGCGACGGCGGTGCCTTCCTCGAAGGACTTCTTGGAGTAGTCCGCCACTTCGACGGCAATCGCCTGGACGCCCTTGGATACGGTGCCGAAGCTCTTGACCGCGAGTTCCATATTGTCCTTGCCGAGCTTCTGAACGTCTTCGAAATTCTGCATCATGATCCAGCTCCTTTGATGCCACCACGCGGCGCCGAGGCTTCCTCGCCCGCGTCCAACGGGATCGCGTTTCCCTGATTGCAACCTAATGCGGCGCAGCATCGTCGTCAATCAATTTTTGTGCAGTGCAATATGACGTCCGACGGCGTCGGAGCCACCGGCATACCTGCCCTTTATATCGCCACAAGGAGCCGCTTGATGGCCGGCGGTTTACCACTTCGTAACCGCATCCTTTTTAAGGTTGCGGTAGTGATTGCCCGGCAACGTTCCTTGATTTTTCGAGGCTAAGGGGCCGGCGGCCAAGGCCGCCCCCGTTGCTGGGCTCTCGCCGGATTTACAGGTTCCGGCTCGAACCGGAACCAAATAGCGGGACGGATTAGATGCGGGTTCCGGTGATCGTTGGCACTTGTCTGGCGCGAGCGGGCGTGGCGCTGCTGGCAGTTTCGCTGCTCGGCGCGGGCGTTGCGGATGCCGCGACGAAAAAGAAGAAGCAGGCGCGCAACAAATCGGTCGTGACCCGCACGGTCGCCGCCAGCGGCGTGTGGAAGCGCGGATATTCCGACATCGTCATCGACGCCAATACCGGCAAGATCCTGCACGAGGACAATGCCGACGCCCTGCGCCACCCGGCCTCCGTCACCAAGGTCATGACGCTCTACGTGCTGTTCGAGCAGTTGGAGCAGCGGCGTATGACGCTCGGCACCCAGCTGCGCGTTTCTGCCTATGCCGCAGCGCAGCAGCCTTCCAAGCTCGGCGTCAAGGCGGGCTCGACCATCTCCGTCGAAGACGCCATCCAGGCATTGGTCACGCGCTCGGCCAATGACGTCGCCGTGGTCATCGCCGAGAACATTGCCGGCGATTCCTCCAGCTTCGCGCGGCAGATGACGCTGCGCGCCCGCTCGCTCGGCATGTCGCGCACCACCTTCAAGAATCCGAATGGCCTGCCCGATCCGCAACAGGTGACGACGGCGCGCGACCTCGCCACTCTCGGCCGCGCCATCCAGGAGCGCTTCCCGCGCTATTACGCGTATTTCTCCACCCGCAGCTTCGTCTATCGCGGCGTCACCATTCCCAGCCACAACCGCATGTTCGGTCGGATCGAGGGCGTGGATGGCATCAAGACCGGCTATACCGCAGCCTCGGGCTTCAACCTGCTGACCAGCGTCAAGCATGAAGGCCACTACGTCATAGCGGTCGTGATGGGCGGCACCAGCGCCGGCTCGCGCGACAACCGGATGGTGGAGTTGCTCAACGACACCCTGCCCCGCTCCTATGCCGGCCGGCAGATGGTCGCCCGCATGAATGCCGCCCCGGCCCTGTCGACCGACGACGAGGCGCCGGTCCAGCAGGCCGCCGAGGTGGCTGTCGCCGAGGAGCCCGAGGCGGCTCCGGCTCCCGCGCCGCTGCCCCCTCCGGTCGTCGCCACCCGCGCTCCCGCGACGATCGCGGTGCCCCCTGCCAGCCCCCCGCCTTGCCATGGCTTCCGCCGCCGGCACCGACATGCTGACGACGGCCTCGATCCCCACGCCGGCCTCCGCCCCGGCACCTGTGGCGCGTGGGTCCGCCCCCGCCGCGCAGGTCGGCACCGCCCAGCCGATCGTCCCCGTTGCGGTCAAGACCGTCCCGGTCGCCCGTCCGGCCGCCCCCACCGCCACGCTCAGCAACCAGCCCGGCATTCTCGGCACGCTGTCCTTCTCGAGCGTGGATGGTTCCAGCCCCGTCGCGATGTCGGCGACGACAGCCCAGACGGCGCCGGCCCAGCGCGCGATCAAGCAGGTCAAGCTGGCCAGCGCCGGCCCGACCGAGCTTCCCCGCCAGGAGGCCGAGGCAGCCGACACCTCCGCCCGCCCCCGTGCCGGTGGATGGGGCATCCAGATCGGCGCCTATGGCAGCGAAGCCGATGCGCGCGACCAGATGGCGAAGGCCAAGGAGAAGGCCTCCGGCCAGCTCGCCAGCGCCGAGCCCTATACCGAGCAGGTCGCCAAGGGCTCCTCGAAGATCGTCCGTGCCCGCTTCGTCGGATTCAACGCCGAAGCCGCCGCCCAGAAGGCCTGTCAGGCCCTCAAGCGCAGCGCGTTCAGCTGCATGGTCTTCCGGAACTGACGGGTGAAATCAATGTATCTCGAGCAAGACGTCCTTGGCTTCGTTCACCCGGGCAGCGAGATAGTTCGACCCGCCCTGATCGGGATGGAGTTTCTTCATAAGGGATCGGTGGGCCTTGCGGATGTCATCCGCCCCCGCGCCCGTCTGAAGCCCCAGGATCTGGTAGGCCTCCTCTTTCGTCATCGTGCCGCTGCGCGGCGGATGAGCGCCCCGCCCGCCCATGTCGCCCTGAGCGTGTTCACGCCAGCCGGGCGCCCGGCGGTCAAGATATGCTTCGAGTAGCTGACGGCTCTCGGGGTCAAGGTCGAGGGCGAGCCGGGCAATCTCCGGCACGGGCAACCCTTCGAGCGACTGGCCGGCCAGCGATCCGCTGATCACCGTGCCCGACAGCCGCCCGCTATCATGGTCGAGCACCATGTCGAGCGCGGCTGTGCGAACCGAGGAAGTCCGGCCCTTGCTGGGCTTGAGCCGCTGCCAGGGCAGCGCGTTGCCGAGGTTCCAGCCAATCAGCGACAGGCCGAAGATGCCCAGCGGCAGGGCCGTCTCGAAATGGCCGCGCATGCCGAGGAAGCCGGCCACCAGCAGCGTGAGCGTGCCCCCGACCATGCGGCCCATGCGCGCCAGCGACTTGGAATCCGCCCGCCCGAAGGCCTTGAGCCCGTAATAGAGCAGCGCGACGATGGCCGCGCCGATGAGAAGATTGATCATTGTGAATCCCGCATCGCGGCGAGGAGTTGGCGGGCTCCGGCGGAAGACGCGGACAGCGCGGTGAGGGCCTGCGTTCCGCCTGCGGCATAGCTCGCGGCGGCCCGCAGGAGGGCCCGCAATTGTGCGCTCGCACCGGCATCGAACCGGCACCACGCCCCTTTCGTCAGCCGCGCGATCTCGCGGAAGGCGCGCTCGGCGCCCGGGTCATGCCCTTCCTGGAACAGGAAGACCGGAATGCCCCGCACGGCGAGCGGACCCGCCTCTGCGCAGAGATGATCCAGCGTCTCCTCCATGGCATCGCCGATGAGGACCACCGCGCCGAGCGGCCCGCGCGCGGCTTCCGCTCCGGCATGCTTGAGCACCCGGCCGATCTGCGTTCGCCCGCCGCGACACTCGATCCGCCCCATCAGCGCGCCGAACCGGGAGGCATCGGCAATCCAGGGCGATGCCCGGCATTCGCCTATGCCGCGATAATAGACCAGCTGAAGGTCGAGCCCGCCGACAGCCGCCGCTTCCTCGAACATCTCGGCCTGCAAGGCGCAGGCGAGATCCCAGGTCGGCTGCCGGCTCATCGTGGCGTCGAGCGCGAAGATGAGTCGGCCACGCCGCTCGGCGGGCACGGGAGGGCGGGCGCGCACTTCCGCGAGGAAGGCCGCGACCTGCGAGGTGGCGGACGGGAGGGGCACTGTGGGTCGTGTCTTGTCTGAAGTCATGATCATCCGCCGGATTCGGCGCGAGTGTAGCGGCGACCTCGCCGTCTCGAACAGCCTCCTCCCGTACGGTTGACCAGCGAGTGCGGCCGGCCTGTCGCGTGCGGCAGGGCATACGGCGGCCGAATGGGCTCCCCGCTTCGTACGCGATCGCATGGCGACCGCGTCCGCAGGAGGCAATTCCCTTGGCGGAGAAAAGGCATTAGACCACGGCGCGCCAGTCTCGCCCCCGCCCTTCCGCCAGCGGATGAACCATCATGCCCTCTTCCTCGCCCCGCATCCGCACCCTCCACAACGTTGCCGAACTGCGCGCGCAGGTGCGTGCGTGGCGCGCGGCCGGCGAGCGGGTCGCACTCGTGCCCACCATGGGCGCGCTGCACGCCGGCCATGTCGAGTTGATGAACGTGGCGCGGACGCTGGCGCAGCGCATCGTGGTGTCCATCTTCGTCAACCCGACGCAGTTCGCCCCGACCGAGGATCTCGGCCGCTACCCCCGCACCCTGGCGGCGGACCTGGAGAAGGCCGACGCGGCGGGCGTCGACATCGCCTTCGTGCCGGACGTCGCGGAAATGTATCCGCCGGGCTTCGTCACCACCATTT
Source organism: Ancylobacter tetraedralis (assembly GCF_014195655.1). Taxonomy (GTDB): domain Bacteria; phylum Pseudomonadota; class Alphaproteobacteria; order Rhizobiales; family Xanthobacteraceae; genus Ancylobacter; species Ancylobacter tetraedralis. The sequence continues at coordinate 31,881 of NZ_JACICD010000003.1, read as the reverse complement.
CGCTCGCCGGACCGGCGCTCGGGCTGGAGACCGATTTCCGGCCGACCCATTTCGCCGGCGTCGCCACGGTGGTGGCCAAGCTCCTCCTGCAGACGGGGCCGGACGTCGCCCTGTTCGGCGAGAAGGATTACCAGCAGCTTCAGGTCGTCACCCGCATGACGCGCGACCTCGACCTGCCGGTGGATATTGTCGGCGTGCCGACCGTGCGCGAAGCCGATGGCCTCGCCCTCTCCTCGCGCAATGTCTATCTGAGCGCAGAGGACCGCGCGACCGCGCCGGTGCTGCATCGCGCGCTGCAGGCGGCGGCGGCGGAGATACGGGCCGGCGGCGACATCGCGGCGGCGGTGGCGACAGCGCGCGCGCAGGTGATCGCCTCCGGATTCGCGCTCGACTATCTGGAGGCGCGCCACGCTCACAGCCTCGCCCCGATCGCCGCGCCCGAGGAAGGGCCGATCCGCCTGCTGGTGGCCGCGCGGATCGGTGCGACGCGCCTCATCGACAATATCGGCGTCGATTGAATTGCGCGCGTTGCTCGCGTCAGGCCACGCCGAAATAGCTGACCGCCATGCCGAGGATGACGAGAACGAGGCTGATGCCGAGCACGTAGCGCATCGGCCGCACCTCAACCGCCTGCCGCTCTTCCGGCTGGGATTTCACGACGACTTCGCCGTGCTCGACCACGCGGCGGTCATTCGAATCCTGGGTCATCCGTTCGCTCCGTTGCTGTGCTTCGGAGGGACAACGCCCGGTGAGGGCAGGAAGTTTCCCTTCCGGCAATCAGAGCAGGCCGAGCGCGCGCAGTTCGCGCCGTAATTCGTCCGGCAGCGGGGCCTCCTCGCCGCCGCTGGCGAGGTCGGGCGGCGCGTCCTTGGGGGCGAGGTAACGCCAGCCCTGGAACGGGCGGCTCGGGCGCGGGCTCACCCGGTGCACGACCGGGTCCAGCACCAGCCGGCAGCGGCGGATGCCATCCGTATCGACGAACGGGCGGATATCGGTCAGCACCTGCCGGCACGCGATCTCGCCCTTGATCACCCAGTAGAGCGAGCCGCCGGCCAGCAATTCCTCATTGCGCGTCGGCACCATGCGGGTCGTGTGGAACGGTTCGGCCGGCTCGCCCCGCGCGATCCTGGCGGCGCCATTCTCGGCGATCCATTCCTCCAGGTCCTGGACCGATTCGGCACCGACGCAGAGCTTGAGCAGATGAAGCGGCATGTTCGAACGGTTTCGGGCTGGGGAGCGGTCGCGGCGCGAACCGCCGGCCGCGCCTTATACGCGCTTCACCACCGGCCAGTCGACCTCGTCTTCCGGCAGCACCTCGCTCTCCGTGAGGGCGAGATTCTTCCACTCGACGAAGGCGGGATGGGCATGGATGGCCTCGACATAGGCGAGCGCGAGAGGGCCGACCTCGATGCCATAGGTGCGGATTCGCGTGGCGACCGGCGCGTACATCGCATCCGCCCCGCTGAAGGCGCCGTAGAGGAACGGCCCGGCTTGCCCGTCCCCCTGCCCGAAACGCGCACGCGCTTCGCTCCAGCGGCGCTCCAGCGCCCGCACGTCCTTCAGCGCCGCCTCGGGCAGCGTCCGGGCCTCGATCGGCCGCCACAGGTTCATGGGCGCCACGGAGCGCAGGGCGCCGAACCCGCCATGCATCTCGGTAGCCAGCGAGCGCGCATGCGCCCGCGCCACCGGATCGGCCGGCCAGATCGCCTTGCCGGGAAAGCGCTCGGCGAGATGCTCGAGGATGGCGATGGATTCCCACACCACGGCCGGCCCGTCCAGCAGCACCGGCACACGGCCGGCCGGCGAATGCGCCCGCACCTGCTCCTTGAAGTCGGCCGCGCCGAGAGACACCGTGGCCTCCTCGAACGGGATGTCGAAGGCCTTGAGGGCCAGCCAGGGCCGGAGCGACCACGAGGAATAGTTCTTGTTGCCGATCACCAGCTTCAGCGTCATGGCCCGTCTCCCACACGAATGGTGCGCAGGATCGACCGGGTCGTGCCAAGAAGCAAACGCACGAATGAAATGCCGGCCATAAGAAGCGGTGATGTCGCGACCGACCTATCCCGCGGCCAAGCCACCTGAATCAGAACGGCCCGAGCCGGCGCCCGGGCCGCGATCCGCGGTGATCGTGGATATGAACGGATGTCAGTCTCAGGCAGCCCGGTCAGCTCGCCGCCACCTGGACAGCCTGAAAGCCGCCGAACAGGTAAACCAGTGCCACAAGGGCCAGGAAGGCGATGACAGTCCAGCGTGCGACTCCCCAGCAGGAGCGCTCGGATACGGAGTTCATCGAAAATCCCTAGATTGATTGGCCTCCGCACGCGCCGGATGCGACTCCGGTCTCAGCGCGCGACGCATTGATATTTAATGAAACATGAACTTATTCGCAATCGCAAAATGGTCACAATGCCACGCGCCGGGCGCAACCCTGACACGCGGCAGTCGCCGAATCGGGTATTCCTTGAGCAGGCGCTGCCTGCGGAACGGGCCGGCAGGATCGGCGGCACGCCCGGCAGGCGTCGGCGCGGTGCGCCGCTCTTCATCCGAGATATGAGGTTCATGGCGTAAGGCGATGTTGGGATTTACCGCTTTGGACGGCCTGGCCTTCGCCGCCTTTCTCGCGGCGTGGGCTGCCTATCACCAGTTGATGGAGGGTGAATGGGCAGAACGGCGCTCGTTCAACCGCCGCATGGACCTGTTCCGCCTCGAATGGATGCAGCGCATGCTGGCGCGCGAGAACCGGATCGTCGACGCCCAGATCGTCGCTGCGCTGCAAAACGGGACGGCCTTTTTCGCCTCCACCTCGCTGCTCGCCATTGGCGGCACGCTGGCCATCCTGCAATCGACGGATGCGGTGATGGCGATCTTCATGGACCTGCCCTTCGTCACGTCCAACCGCTCCAACTGGGAGCTGAAGACGCTGGGCCTGACGCTGATCTTCGCCAATGCCTTCTTCAAGTTCGCGTGGGCCTATCGGCTGTTCAACTACACCACCATCCTGCTCGGCTCGACGCCGCCGCCCGCCGAGGCGGGAAGCGCCCACGCGCACGCCCATGTGCTCAAAGTCGCCCGGATGGTGACGCTGGCAGGGCGCCATTTCAATCGTGGACAGCGCTCCTTCTTCTTCGCCATCGCCTATCTCGGCTGGTACGTGAACGCGTGGGCGTTCATGGCGGCGACCACCGCGATCTTCATCGTCATGACCAACCGCCAGTTCGGCCGGGATGCCCACTGGGTTCTCGATGACGGAGATCCCGATCCACTGGCCATGTCCCGAAATGCCGGGATTCATCGCGATAACGAGCCGGATGCCAGCTGATGAGCGAAACAACCCCGTCTGCCCCCGCCCCCGATCCGAACTCACCTGATCTGGAGACGGAGGCGGCGATCCTTCACCTCGCCGCGAACGCCCCCAAGGGCCGGTCCATCGCGCCGGAGGATGTCGCCCGCGCGCTCGTCGACGGGCCGGACTGGCAGGCCCGGTTGCCGCGGGTGCGGCGCGCAGCGCTGCGTCTGGCCCATGAGGGACGGCTGGTGATCTATCGCAAGGGCAAGCCGATCGACCCGGACGAGTTGCGCGGCGTGTATCGGCTCGGCCTGCCCTCCGGCTCCGATACCGCCGGCACCCCTGACACCGAGGACACAGCCGACTGAGCCTACGGCGCGGGGAACAGCGCGTCGGTGCGCCCGGTCCAGTAATAGGCCGCGAGGCCGATCCACTGCCGCAGCGCGGTGTCGAAGAAATCGAGCCCCTGCGCCACCGAATCGAAGGGTTGCCACCACGGCGCCTGCCCCGTCGTGCGGAAATCGACGGGATAGGCAACCACCGGAAAGCCGGCGGCGCGGAAGCAGCCCATGGCGCGCGGCATGTGCAGGGCGGAGGTGACGAGCAGCCAGCGCTCGCCCGGCTTGGGCTGCGCCAGCGCGCGCGAGAAGCGCGCATTCTCCGCCGTGTTGCGCGAGCGCGTCTCGAACGCCACCCGCGCGGGATCGACGCCCAGCTGCGGCAGCGCCATCCGCACCACGTCCGCCTCCTGCAGCGCGGCGGGAATGAGCGCGCCGCTACCGCCCGAGAACAGAAGGCGCGCCTGCGGATAGCGCCGGCTGAGATCGGCCAGCGCGAACATCCGCTCGGCCGATTCCTGGAAGGCCGGCTGGCCGCGCGCGGCGGTGATGCCGGGCAGTTCGGCGCCGCCGAGCACGATGACACCCTCCACCGGGCGGCCATCGTCGACGAAGGTCGGGAAGCGTTGCTCGAGCGGCACGGTCAGCAGCCGCCCGAACGGGCCGAGCCCCGCCAGCACCAGCCCGATCACCCCGATGGACGTGAGCACGGCGCCGGCCCGCCTCCAGCGCGCCAGCACGAGCAGTCCCGCGAGGGCGATCATGGTCAGCAGCGTCGAAGGCACGCTGACCATCCAGAACAGCTTGGACGCGGCGAAGAACATCCGCTTCCCGCTCAGTTGACGAGCCGGGGGTGCCGGGCGGAATCGGGCCGCTTCGCCCGTTCGAGATAGCGGTCGATGCTGCTGAACGGCACGGGGCTGGCGAGCAGGAAACCCTGCACATAATGACAGCCGACCGATTGCAGGTAGCGCAGCTGGTCGCGCGTCTCCACGCCCTCCGCCGTGACCGTGATCGCCAGAGCGCGGGCCAGCCGGACCACGCAATCGATGATGGCAGCGGCATCGTCGCTCTGGCTGATATTCTGCGTGAAGCTGCGGTCGATCTTGATCGTGTCGACCCGGAAGCGGCGGATATAGCCGAGCGAGGAATAGCCGCTGCCGAAATCGTCGAGCGCGATGCGGATGCCCGTGCTGCGCAGCGCCGAGAGCGCGGCGAAGGCTTCCGCGTGGTTGCCGAACAACAGGTTCTCGGTGATTTCGATCTCCAGCCGCTGCGGCGGGAAACCGGTTTCCCGCAGGATGGCGGCGACGGAACCGGCGAGGTCATGCGAGCGGAAATCGACCGGGGAAAGGTTCACCGCCAGTTTCACCTCGCCCCAGTCGCGCGCCTGGGCGCAGGCGCGCCGCAGCACCCACATGTCGAGCTCAGTGATGAGGCCGGTCTGCTCGGCGACAGGGATGAACTCGCCGGGCGAAATCAGCCCCTGAACGGGGTGGATCCAGCGTACCAGCGCCTCGAAGCCGACCACGACCTCGCCGCTGACGGAGAATTGCGGCTGGTAGTAGACGGTGAGTTCGTCCTGGGCCAGCGCCCGCTTGAGCTCCAGTTCGAGATCGCGGCGGCGGATCAGCTCGCGTTCCATGCTGGGCACGAACAGCCGTAGCGCACCGCGCCCATCGGACTTGGAGCGGTAGACGGCGATATCCGAGCGCCGGATCAGCTGGCTCGCCTCCGTTCCGTGATCGGGCGCGATGGTCGCCCCGATCGATCCCCCGACCACCAGCATCTGCCCGGCAATCGATACCGGCTGGCGGATGGCATCGAGAACCACCGCGCCGATCGCCGCCACCTCGTCGTCTTCCGGGCCGACCGTGGCGAGCAGCACGAACTCGTCGCCGCCGAAGCGGGCCGCCAGCATGCCCGGCAGGTCGAGCGCGTTGAGGCGCTTGCCGACCTCGGCGAGCAGCAGATCGCCGGCATAGTGGCCCAGCGTGTCGTTAATGTCCTTGAAGCCGTCGAGATCAAGGAACAGGACGGCGAGCCGTTGCTGCGGCGTCACACGCGGAAGCCGCTCGGCGAGCGCGCGCATCAGCATGGAGCGGTTGGCCAGCCCGCTCAGCGAATCGATATAGGCGAGCCGCGTGGCCAGCGCCTCGCTGGCGGCAATCTCGCGATTGGCGCGACGGGCGTAGAAGAGAATGATCGCCGCCGCCACCAGCAGCAGCACGGCCGTGCCCAGCAGGGCGGGCAGCAGTGCCCGCAGCAAGGCGGCGCCGGGGTTCTCCGGCTCCCAGTTGAGCCAGGCGGGCGCGATGGCGCCATCGTGGAACGGCACGGCCACCGACAGCCGCTCGGGCGACGGGGGGGCATCGGACACCGCCGGATTGGTGACGTGCAGTTCGGCGACCACGTCCCGCAGGAAGTCCCCATCGAGGAAGATCACCGTCACCGCGACCGGCGGCACCCGCTTGGGCGAGACCACGCGGCCATAATCGGGGGTGATGCTGATGGCGCCGACCAGCGCCGGCCGGCCCTCGATACGCAGATACCCGGCCCGGAAGATCGGCTCCACCTGGCGCGGCCGCGTGTTCTCGCTCCCGCCGTAGGGAGCGACCTGCGCGAGCCGCGTGGCCTGGTCGAGAAAGGCTGCCTGCACTCCGCGCACCAGCGGCATGAGGGCCTCCGAATCGAACGGAGCGCGCTCGACCTTCACCAGCGTTCCGTTGACGGAGGCGTAGCCGAGCCCGCCTTCCAGCACGACATAGGAGCGATCGTGCCCCTGCGTCTCGTGCAGCCACTGGCCGAAATTCTCGTGAACCCACTCGGTATCGAGGAAATAGGCGGTGCGCAGCACCGATTCATCCCAATGCGCGAAGCTCGCGAGGTCGCGCTCCATGTCGCCGGCGCGCCGCTGAAGCGAATCCAGCATCAATTCGGCCCAGCGCGCGCGTGACGCGGCATCGACCCGTTCCGCCGCGATCAGCGAGAATGCGACCATGGCCGCGATCGCCGCCGCGATGACCAGCGCGACGGCCAGAATGGTCCGGTCGCTCTTGGGCGATGCCTCGCTCCCGCGCATGACGGCCGACGGGGTGTCGTGAGGCGGGAAATCGGGAAGACGACCGGTCGGCGCCCTCATCCCTTTGCCTCCATGGATTCGCCGGCCAATCTAGCGAGATCCCCACATATAGCTTGAAGTAAATCAATCTTGGACTGCGCCGTCTACCTGTCGTCGCCGCCCGTCCACGCCTCCCATTGCGCCCCGCGCGCCCGGACGGCGCGCCGCTAGAACCACAGCGAGGCGATGCCGAGGAAGGCGAAGAAGCCGACCACGTCCGTAATCGTCGTCACGAAGGGGCCGGAGGATACCGCTGGATCGACTTTCAGCCGGTCGAGTGTCAACGGGATCAAGATACCGCCCAGAGCCGCCGCGACCAGATTGATGATCATGGCGAGGCCGATGACGAAGCCGAGATCCATGACGCCGAAGCGGGCGAACACCACCGCCGCCATGATCACCGCGAACACCACGCCGTTGAACAGGCCCACCAGCAGTTCGCGCGCGACGATGCGCCGCGCGTTGCTCGGCTTCAGTTCGCGGGTGGCGAGCGCGCGCACCGCCACCGTCATGGTCTGCGTGCCGGCATTGCCGCCCTGGCTGGCCACGATGGGCATGAGCACGGCCAGCGCCACCATGCGCTGCAGCTCGTTCTCGAACAGCGCGATCACGAAGGAGGCGAGATTGGCGGCGATGAGGTTGAGCAGCAGCCAGGCGAAACGGCTCTTGGCGATGTACCAGAAACTATCCGACAGCTCTTCGTCGCCGGCGACGCCGCCGAGCGCCTTGAGGTCCTCGTCCGCCTCCTCCTGGATCACGTCGACGATGTCGTCGACCGTGAGCACGCCGACGATGCGCCCTGCCGCGTCCACCACCGGGGCGGAGATCAGGTTGTAGCGCTCGAAGATGCGTGCCACGTCCTCCTGGTCGTCCAGCACGTTGACCACGTGACGGTCGGGCGTCACGACCTCGCCGAGCTTGGTGCCGCGCTTGGTGCGCAGCAGCCGGTCGAGCGGCACCGAGCCGCTGAGGCGGAACGTGGGATCGACGATGAAGACCTCGAAGAAGACCTCGGGCAGTCCCTCCGTCTCGCCGATATAGTCCAGCGCCTGACCGACCGTCCAGAAGGGCGGCAGAGCGATGAACTCGGTCTGCATGCGCCGGCCGGCGCTCTCTTCCGGATAGTCGAGGCTGCGCTGCAGCGCGGCCCGCTCGGGCACCGACAGGCCGGCGAGAATCTCCTGCTTCTCGGCGTCGCCGAGGTCTTCCAGAATATAGACCGCGTCGTCCGAATCGAGGTCGCGCATGCCCTCGACGACGGTCTGGGTCGACAATTCCTCGAGAATGCGGACGCGGGTGGTCTCGTCCAGCTCGGTCAGCGCGGTGAAGTCGAAATCGGCGCCGAGCAGTTCGATCATGCGCGGCCGGTCGGGCGGCGGCAGCGCCTCGATCAGCCGGCCGAGGTCGCTCTCGTGCAGGTCGGCGATGAGGCTGCGCAGAATGTCGCGCTCGCCCGCCTCGATGGCGCCGACCACCGCTTCCACGAAGCCTGGCGACTCGATGCGGTCAATGTCATGCTCCCCCTCGCGTCCCACATGCGCGGATCGGGCGGCGTCGTTATCTTCGCGCATGCCGCACTCCGGTTGACAGGTTTCTGACGGAGATCGAGATTCGAATGGCTGGAGCCGTTCTTAGGAAGCGACGCCAGGGAAGGCAATTCGAACGGCCCGCAGGCGCCTCCGTGCCCGCGCCGTCGTGCTTCGCGGGCAACAGGGCGAGGGCAGGATGGCGCCGGAACACGCGCGTCTGATCATTTCCGGCCGCGTGCAGGGCGTGGGCTACCGCGCGTGGTTCGCACGGGAGGCGGAGCGGCGCGGGCTCACGGGTTGGGTGCGCAATCGCCGTGACGGCAGCGTCGAGGCGCTGGTAGCCGTTGATGCCGCGATCCTCGGGGATCTGGTCGCCGCCTGCCGGCAGGGACCGCCCGCCGCCCGGGTCGCCGAGATCGAGATCCTCGCCGTGGGTGAGAGCGACATCGCCCTCCTCGCCGGCTTCACGGTGCTGCCGACCGCCTAGAGTGTTTCACGGAAACACGGAAACACTCCAGGTCTTTGTTTTTACGCATTTTCTTCACGCGAACCGGCATCCACTTCGCTGGAAAAGGCTCTAATCGTCGACCGTCGGGCCGAACACGTCCTCGAAGGCGCGGCGCAGGGCGATGTCGGCATCCTCCATCGTTACCGGCAGGCCCAGGTCGACCAGGCTGGTCACGCCATGCTCGCGCACGCCGCAGGGCACGATGCCGTCGAAATGGCCGAGATCGGGCTCCACATTGAGCGAGATGCCGTGCATCGTCACCCAGCGGCGCACGCGAATGCCGATGGCGGCGATCTTGTCCTCGCCCTCCCCGGCCTTTGTGGGACGTCGCACCCACACGCCGACGCGGTCCTCCCGCCGCTCCCCGCGAATGTTGAAGTCGGCGAGCGCGGCGATCAGCCATTCCTCCAGCGCCGCCACGTAGCGGCGCACATCCGGCGAGCGGCGCTTGAGGTCCAGCATCACATAGGCCACGCGCTGGCCGGGCCCGTGATAGGTGAATTGCCCGCCCCGGCCGGTCTGGAAAATGGGGAATCGGTCGGGCTCGACCAGATCCTGCGCCTGCGCGCTGGTTCCCGCCGTGTAGAGCGAGGGATGCTCCAGCAACCACACGGTCTCGTCGGCGCGGCCGCTCGCGATCGCCTCGGCCAGCCGGTCCATCTCGGCCAGCGCCTCGGGATAGCCGACGGGTTGCTCGGCCACGCGCCAGCGCACCGGCGCGCTGCCCGGCGCGGGCCGCAGCAGCGCCGCCAGTTCGTGGCGCGGCATCTGGCGCGGCGTCAGGCCCTGTTCGGCACTCTCGTTTGCATCGTCCTTCATGCCTCCACAGATAATCATCGCCGCGGCATCTGTCTGCCCCGCGTGGCGGCCCGCCCACCTGCCCGGCGCGTCCGAGCTATCCACAGGCCGGGACAGGACCAGGGCGGCCCTTGTGGACCCTGATTTGATCTGTTAGACGATGCCCCGCCCGGACGGGCTGCCAAAGGCCTCAGGCTTCGGCGGTTCGATGGGGGAAGATGCGGTCGTGGCGGAATTGGTAGACGCGCTGCCTTGAGGTGGCAGTGGGTAACACCGTGGAGGTTCGAGTCCTCTCGACCGCACCATCTTCTTACGAGCAGAACGTACGGCGGCCTTCGGGTCGCCGTTGTCGTTTTGGGCCCCGGCATTCCCGTTCCCCCGGCCCCGTTCCCCCGGCACCTGCGCTTGCGTTTCGATCCTCGGGAGCCTGCGCCTGTCCACGGCCTGTCGCAGGCAAGCTCGCCGGGCGAGCGTCGCTGCTTTATCCCCTGCCCGCCGGATGAACAGGCCGGATGAACAGGATGGACGCGGGCACGCCCGATTCGGCTCTCCGCGCCGCCCGAGCCGCCGCTGGCGGCGTTCCGAGTCGCGGGCTGCCGCTCAAACGGGATGATCACACCACCGCCGCTCGGCTACCGCTCGGCTACCGCTTGCCAATGGCAAGGGATGCTATGGCTTCGCCGCCGTCGTCACGCCAGCCGGCACCACATGCACGACCCGGTAGCCCTTCGCCTTGAGTTCGGCAAGGAAGGCGGGAACCATCCGGGCGGTCTGCTCGCGGGTGTCGTGCAGCAGGATGATGCCGCGCCGCTGGTGATCGAGCCGCTCCATCAGGAGTTTCAGCTGCTGGTCCGGCGTCATCGGGTTCCAGTCGCTCGCCCATAGATCGGCGCCGAACGTGTCGATGCCGCGATCGCCGAGATATTTCAGCAGTTCGGGCGAGGAGCCGAATCCGGGAAAGCGGAAGAAGGGCGTGCGCGGGTGCGCGCTGGCGCTGCCATAGGCCGCCTTGTCGACGCTGACGAAGCCCTTCTCGATATCCGCCACCGCCTTGTCGAACGGCAGGTCCGCCAGCGTCATCGGATGGGTCTGGCTGTGATAGGCGACCGTGTGGCCCTCGGCGACCAGGCGCCGGGCGAGATCGGGATGGGCGCTCGCATTACGCCCGATCAGGAAAAAGGTGGCGCGCACGCATTCCTTCGCCAGCGCCTTCAGCACCGCCGGCGTGGTGCCGGGATGCGGGCCGTCATCAAAGGTCAGCACCACTTCGCCATCGGTGAGGTCGAGCGTCTGGGGAAAGTGCTTGGTGCCGAGTTGGAGGCCGGCGGCGGGCACCTCCATCACGCGGGAGGTGCCGAGCGCGCCCTCGCAGGGCGCCGCGGCGCGGGCGGGAAGCGAGAGAACGCAGAACACCGCCAGCGCGGCGACCGTGTGCCTGAGAAGGCCGGGCATGTCGACTCCGGATCGAAACCGAGGGAACGGTTGCCTGGAGCATTTCCAGTGAATTCCGGTTCACCGGCAACGCTCCAGGTTCTTGGTTTGACGCGTTTTCTTGACGCGAACCGGAACCCACTTCGCTCGAAAACACTCTAGAAGCTGATGGATAAGGCACGCGTCCGACCGCGCTGCCATCCGATCGACGTGGCCCTGGATGTTCAGTCCTGACATTTCCAAGGCTTTTGCCGCCACCGGCGCGCAGCGAAACGCCGGACAGCGCGGAGCAATGGATCGCCTTCTGGGCGTTTGGATGGCCGACTGGGCGGGATCGTGGCAGCGAGACGCGAACCCGTCCCAAGCGCTGCCCCGTCCCAAGCGCTGCGCGCCACGCCCAGCAAGGATACGATTCGGGCGCACCTTGGCGCCCGCGCGTTCGACCGGACAAGCCCTAGTAGGCGTTGGGATGAACCGCGACACGGATCGTCATGAACAGGATCTTGATGTCCAGCCAGAGCGACCAGCCGTTGATATATTCGAGGTCCGCCGCCACGCGCTGTTCGATGTCGGCGCGGCTATGCGTTGCTCCGCGCAGGCCCCGCACCTGGGCGAGACCGGTGACGCCGGGCTTCATCGAATGGCGGCTCCAGTAGTCCGGCACCAGTTCCCAGAACAGCGCCCCTTCCGCCCGCGAGCCCAGCGCATGCGGGCGCGGGCCGACGAGGCTCATGTCCCCGATCAGCACATTCAGCAGTTGCGGCAGTTCGTCGATACTGGTGCGACGCAGAATGGCGCCGATGCGGGTGATGCGGGCGTCGCCACGCGACGCGGAGACCGCCCCGGCGGTATCGACCGTGTCGATGCGCATGGTACGCAGCTTGAAGCAGCGATAGGTGCGGTTGTTGCGCCCCACCCGCTCCTGAATGAAGAAGACCGGGCCGGGGGAATCGACTTTCACCAGCAGCGCCGCCACGGCGATGATCGGCCCGGCGATCAGCATCAGCCCGCCGGTCACCACCAGATCAAACAGGCGCTTGGCCGCCCGCTCCACCATGTTGAGCGGACCGCGCGAAATGACCAGAGTGGGGTGGCTCTCCCAGTGCGACAGGGCGAGCGGCTGCACGTCGCCGAGATCGGCGACGATCTCGGCATCGAGGCCGCTGAGGCGCATGGCCTCGCTCCACTTCAGCCGCTCCTGCGAATCGGAGAAGGACAGCACCACGCGATCGGCGTCGCGCACGGCCCGGCTCAACGTGTCGAAGAAACGGGGATCGGCAAGCGCGGGCACCATTCCCGCCTGCCGTACATCGATCAGCGTCGTGGCGCGGTTGCCGGAACGGCGTCCGAGGCCGACACCGTCGGTGAGAACGATGAAGCGCGGCTCCACGACGGTGCGGAACACACGTCGTATCACAGCCGATCCTACGGCGCGGAACAGCACCAGCAGGGTGGCGGCGAGCAGCAGCGAATAGCCGGTCTCCAGGCGCGAGGTCATCTCGGAGACCTTCAGCGCGAACATGGCGGCGAAGCTGATGCCGGAGGCGATGAGCAGCGCGGAGACTGCCGCCGTCACCGAGCGCCCGAACGAGCGCAGCGTCCTCAGCCGGTAGCCGTGCAGCACGAGAGCGGCGAGAAGATAGGTCGGGGCGAGCAGGACGAAAGTCTGCGTCCAGTTGCCCCCCAGGAGATCGCCGGTCTTCAGATAGGCACCCAGCCCGCTGGCCGCAACGATGGCGGCCATGTCGACGACGACAGCACCACCGACCAAGCCGAGGCGCACAAGATTGCGATGGCGCCACAAGAGGCTCTGCCCCTTGCCAACGCCCCCCTGTGCCGCGTGGGACATCCGCCTCGCCACTCCGACAAAGGCTCCCATCTCGGTCATCGGCAACTGCCCTTCACTATCCAGACACCGCAATCAGGTTGCGCTGCGGCATAGAAGGTTGCAGCGCCATTTACCAGCCACCCCAGAGATTGTTCGAATACAGAACTAAATTGCCCTGAACTCGGCATCACTGGTTAGCGAGTATAGGTCATCATCAACGCTTTATGCTGGGTTAAGCCAATATGAATGCGGTGCACTCAATCTTATTTTCGCGCACATGTTGCTGCGATGCATCGCGCCTACGATGCGGCGCGTGCATATAACGCAAGGTCAACTCTCCGGCGCGTCCACAATCGGATCGTATTGGCCTGCATCAAAGCCCAGAACATTCCAGCTTTGCTGCATGTGCGGTGGCAAGGGAGCCGAGACGTCGATCAGCTTATCCGCGCGCGGATGAGGGATGACCAGCCTACGCGCCAGAAGATGCAGCCGGTTTTGCAGCCCCCCCGGCAACGGCCAGTTCTCGACGTTGAAATACTTGGGATCACCGACAATGGGATGACCGATATGGGCGGCGTGGGCGCGCAGCTGGTGTGTGCGGCCGGTGACGGGCTTCAGCGACAGCCAGGCGAGTTTCTGCGCCGCGTGGTCGACCACGGCGTAATAGGAAATGGCATGGCTGGCCTCGTCGTCGCCATGGCGGGCAACCCGCATGCGCTCGGCCGCCTCGTCTTTGGCGAGGTAGGTCGAGATGCGTCCCTGTGCCGGGCGCGGCACGCCGGGAACCAGCGCCCAGTAGACCTTGCGCGCCGAGCGCGACCGGAAGGTCTTGGCCAGCGTCGAGGCCGAGAGCCGGTTCTTGGCGATCAGCAGAATGCCGGAGGTGTCCTTGTCGATGCGATGCACGAGGCGCGGCTTCTGGCCATCATCGGCGCGGAGCGCTTCCAGCATGCCGTCGACATGGCGATAAGTGCCCGAGCCCCCCTGCACGGCAAGGCCGTAGGGCTTGTTCAGCACCAGCACGTCGCGATCCTCGAACAGCGTCATGGCGCGCAGGGCCGCGGCATCCTTGTCATCGCTGCTGGCGCGCTTCACCGCCGGCGCGGCGAGGCTCTCGGCCCGCGCGCGCGGCGCCGGACGGCCGGAGGCCTCATCGCCGGACGCCAGGTCTTCGGACACATCGTCATCGGAGCCGGTGTCATCCCGCGCGGCATCATCGGCCGCGGCGTCACGCGGCACGCGCCCGCGTGGCACGGTCTCGCCGCGCGCACGGCGCTCCTCCGCCTCCAGATAATCGGCGGTCGAGAGCTGCGGCTTCTCCTCGAGCGGTGGGACGCGCACGCTCTGGCCGGCAGCCAGCCGCGTGTTGGTCTTCACCCGGCCGCCATCGACGCGCACCTGCCCGCTGCGCAGCAGCTTCTGCAGGTGCCCGAAGGACAGGTCGGGAAAATGCGTCTTGAACCAGCGGTCGAGCCGCATGCCCTCCTCGTCCGAATCGACGCGGTGGATTTCAACAGCCATGGGTCGGGTACTCCTCACGCCTGCACATAGCCGAGACGCGGCCTCACGTCACGCGACTGCGCATGTGAGCGCAAGCCCGGCGAACACGGCAACCCGGGAAATGGCGACCGACGCGCGCTATTGAAGGCGGCGAGGCCGATTTTGTCGCCTTCCGCCAACATCGCGGTATCGGGCGAGACGGAGGAGAAGGTTGTGAAACCACCGAGCCTACGCGCCGCCTCAACCGCCGACTTCCGCCAGGCAAGACGTCGCGCACGGGGGCCTACTTGTTGCCGCCCTGTCGCTCCGCCTTGAGGCGGGCCCAGTATTCCAGCCGCTTCTTAACGTCACGCTCGAAGCCGCGTTCATTCGGCACGTAGAACTCTGCCCGACGATCACCGGCGAGTTCATCGGGAAAGAACTGCTGTCCCGCATAGGCATCGGGATAATCGTGGTCGTAGCGATAACCGGCGTGGTAGCCGAGTTCCTTCATCAAACGGGTTGGGGCATTGAGGATGTGCTTGGGCGGCGGCAGCGAACCGGTCGCCTTCGCCAGCGCGAGCGCGGCGTTGAAGGCCGAATAGGCGGCGTTCGATTTCGGCGCGGTGGCGACATAGGCGATGGCCTGCGCCAGGAACAGCCGCCCTTCCGGCCAGCCGACGCGATCGAACGCGGTCCACGCCGCCACCACCTGCGGCATCGCCTGCGGGTCGGCCATGCCGACATCCTCCGACGCCGCGCAGGCGAGGCGACGGAACACCGTGCCCGGATCCTCCCCGCCCACGATCATGCGCGCCGCCCAGTACATGGCGCCGTTCACGTCCGAGCCGCGCAGGCTCTTGTGGAAGCAGCTGAGCAGATTGTAATGCTCGTCCTGCCCCTTGTCGTAGATCGGCGCCCGCTTCTGCAGGCTGGCGGCAAGCGCACCGATATCGAGATCCGGCCCCGGCGGCAGCGCCAGCAGCTCCTCGGCGAGGCCGAGCAGATAGCGCCCGTCGCCATCCGCCATGCCGGCGAGCGCTCCCCGCGCATCGGCATCCAGCGGCAGGCGCCGGCCTTCCAGCGTCTCCGCGCGCTGCAGCAGCCGCTCGATCGCCTCCGCATCGAGCGCCTTGAACACCAGAACCCGCGCCCGCGACAGCAGCGCCGCGTTCAGCTCGAAAGACGGGTTCTCGGTGGTCGCGCCGATCAGGGTGATGGTGCCGTCTTCCATCACGGGGAGGAAGCCGTCCTGCTGGGCGCGGTTGAAGCGGTGGATCTCGTCCACGAACAGCAGCGTGCCCTGCCCCACCGCGCGCCGGCCCCGCGCGGCCTCGAACACCTTCTTGAGGTCGGCGACGCCGGTGAAGATGGCGGAGATCTGCTCGAAATGCAGGTCCGTCTCGCGTGCCAGCAGCCGCGCCACCGTGGTCTTGCCGGTGCCCGGCGGCCCCCAGAAAATGAGCGAGCCCAGCGAATGATGCGCGATCATCCGGGTGAGCATGCCCTCCGGCCCGGTCAGGTACTCCTGGCCGACCACCTCGCCAAGCCTCTGCGGCCGCAGCCGGTCGGCCAGCGGCCGCGGGGCCCCCGTCTCCAGTCCCGCCGTGGCGAAGAGATCGGCCACGGGCGCCTCAACCGGGGAGCATGGCGGTCAGGGTGCGACCGCCGCGTTGCAGGGTGATGCGCCACACGCGCGCCGGCGTGGAGGTGGCGCGCACGAGATCGGCGGTGCGGGTGATGGGCATGCCGTTCACCTCGCGGATGACATCACCCACCCGAAGGTTGGTGGCATCCGCCGGCGAGCCCTCCGCCACGGCGGTGACGACCACGCCGCTATCGGCCTCGACGGTGCGCAACTCCTCGGCAACCGCCGGCGACAGGTTCACCACCGTCGCCCCGCCGAAGGGTGAGCGGGTCGACACCGTCACCTCCTCGCGCGGCGTGGTCTCCGGCGCGGTGAGAAGCGGGATGGTCAGCGTCAGCGGCTTGCCCTGGCGGATGACCGACACCTCCACCGCCCCGCCGATCGGGCGGGTGGCGAAGCGGTAGCCGAACGCGTCGGGGTCGTCGGTCTCCTGGCCGGCAATGCTGGTGATGAGATCGCCCACCTTCAGGCCGCTCTTCTCGGCGGGACTTCCCGGCCGGATGCTCTGGACCAGCGAACCGACCGGGCGCGGCAGGTCGAGGCCCTCGGCAATGTCCGCCGTCACCGATTGCAGGCTGGCGCCGAGCCAGGGCCGGCGCACCGACTTGCCGCCGGTCAGCGCCGATTCGAGCACCACGCGCACCATGTCGGCCGGAATCGCGAAGCCGATGCCCTGCGAGCCGCCGGAACGCGAGAAGATCGCCGTGTTGATTCCCACCACGCGTCCGGCGCCATCCACCAGAGCGCCGCCGGAATTGCCGGGATTGATCGCCGCGTCCGTCTGGATGAAGAACTGGTAGTCGGTAATGCCGACCTGCGTGCGCGCGAGCGCCGAGACGATGCCCTGCGTCACCGTCTGCCCCACGCCGAACGGATTGCCGATGGCCAGAACGATGTCGCCGACCTGCAGGTCGTCCGACGAACCGAGCTGGGCGGCCGGGAAACGCGTCTTGCCGTCCCGCAGCTTCAGCACCGCAAGATCGGTGCGCGGGTCGCGCAGGAGGATGTCGGCATCGAATTCCCGCTTGTCGGACAGCGACACGCGGACCTCGTCCGCGCCCTCGATGACGTGGTTATTGGTCACGACCAGCCCTGAGGCATCGACGATGACGCCCGAGCCGAGCGCGCGCTGGATGCGCTCGCTCGGGCCGCCGAAGCCCGGCCCGTTCGGTGCGCCGAAGAAGCGGCGGAAGAACGGGTCCTCCAGCAGCGAAGGCCCGCGCCGCGCCTGCACCGTGCGCATCGCATAGACATTGACGATGGCCGGCGCGGTCTTGGCCACGATGGGCGCGAAGCTGAGGCCGATCTCCGCGCGCGAAGCCGGCACACGCGGCTGCGCCACCTCCGCCGGGGACGGCGGCATCTGGGCCGCGGCCGGAAGGGTGAGCAAGAGACTGGCGGCGAGGGAAAGAGCGAAACGTTGCATGAACGAGATATAGCCCTCGCCTCGCGGCAGAAAAAGGGTGTCGCACCTATGCCGAGCCGGCCGCGCGACAAAAGAAAAAGGGGCGGTGAAAACCGCCCCTCTTCATCAACTATGTCTCGAAATCGCGATCAGGCGGCGGCTTCCGCCGATTTCGTCGCCTCAAGCCGAGCCAGATCGGCCGCGCCCTTGGCGGCTTCGTCGCGATCGACCAGCTCGATCACCGCGATGGCGGCCGAATCACCGTGGCGGAAGCCCGCCTTGATGATGCGGGTGTAGCCGCCATTGCGCTCCTTGTAGCGCGGGCCGATCACGTCGAACAGCTTGCGGACCACCGCCACGTCGCGGATGTCGGCAATCGCCTGGCGGCGGGCGTGCAGGCCGCCCCGCTTGCCGAGGGTGATCAGCTTTTCCACGACCGGGCGAAGATCCTTCGCCTTGGGCAGCGTGGTGATGATCTGCTCGTGGGTGATGAGGGCCTGCGCGAGATTGGCGAACATGGCCTTGCGGTGTTCAGCGGTACGGTTGAACTTCCGATACGTCTTGCCGTGGTTCATGGCGAGTATCCTAAATGCGACGGCTTCGAGCCGGTGTGGAGGAAGGCGGCTCGACCGCCGCGTCTAATGCTCAGTAATGATCTTCGAAGCGCTTGGCGAGGTCTTCGATGTTCTCGGGCGGCCAGCCCGGCACTTCCATGCCGAGGTGCAGGCCCATGCTGGCGAGAACTTCCTTGATCTCGTTCAGCGACTTGCGGCCGAAGTTCGGGGTACGGAGCATCTCCGCCTCGGTCTTCTGGATCAGGTCGCCGATATAGACGATGTTGTCGTTCTTCAAGCAGTTCGCCGAACGCACGGACAGTTCGAGCTCGTCGACCTTCTTCAGCAGCGCCGGGTTGAAGGGCAGCTCCTGGATGGCCGGGCTCTCGGTCTCGCGCTTGGGCTCCTCGAAATTCACGAAGATCTCAAGCTGATCCTGAAGGATTCGCGCGGCATAGGCGAGCGCATCCTCGGGGCTGACCGAACCGTTGGTCTCGATGGAGAGGGTCAACTTGTCATAGTCGAGAATCTGGCCCTCGCGGGTGTTCTCGACCTTGTAGGAGACCTTCTTGACCGGCGAATAGAGGCTGTCCACCGGAATGAGACCGATCGGGGCATCCTCGGGCCGGTTGCGATCGGCCGCGATGTAGCCCTTGCCGGTATCGACGGTGAATTCCATGCGGATCTCGGCGCCGTCGTCGAGGGTGCACAGCACCAGCTCGGGGTTCAGCACCTGGACGTCGCCTACGGTCTGGATGTCACCGGCGGTGACCACACCCGGGCCCTGCTTCTTCACCACCATCCGCTTGGGGCCGTCGCCGGCCATCTTGATGGCGATGTCCTTGATGTTCAGGACGATGTCGGTCACGTCCTCGCGCACGCCGGGGATCGAGGAGAACTCGTGCAGCACGCCGTCGATATGGACCGAAGTCACAGCGGCGCCCTGCAGCGAGGACAGCAGGATACGACGCAGCGAGTTGCCAAGCGTCTGGCCGAAGCCACGCTCCAGCGGCTCTGCGACGACGGTGGCAAAACGCTTCGGGTCGCTGCCGACGGCGACCTCGAGCTTCTCGGGCTTGATCAGCTCTTGCCAGTTCTTCTGAATCACGACGTCACCCTTGCTCTCGACGATACCCCGGGCACCCTCACCCGACCGCACCGTCCCCCGGCTCCGCCGGGAGGGAATGCCAAACGCAGCGGTCCCGACGGCGCCGAGACGCCACCGGACGGAATGGCGTCAGACGCGCCGACGCTTGCGCGGACGGCAGCCATTGTGCGGAATCGGGGTAACATCGCGGATTGACGTCACCGTGAAGCCCGCAGCCTGGAAGGCGCGCAGCGCCGATTCGCGACCGGAGCCCGGACCCGACACCTCGACCTCGATGGTGCGCATGCCGTGATCGGCGGCCTTGCGGGCGCAATCCTCGGCTGCCACCTGCGCGGCATACGGCGTCGACTTGCGCGAACCCTTGAAGCCCATGGCACCGGCCGACGACCAGGCAATGGTGTTGCCCTGCGCGTCGGTGATGGTGATCATGGTGTTGTTGAACGAGGCGTTCACATGCGCGACGCCCGAGGCGATGTTCTTGCGCTCGCGACGCTTGATACGGGCAGCTTCTTTAGCCATTTGACCTTCGATCCTTCAGGCGCGCCCGTCGTTCCAGGCGCTCGGGACAATATGCTTGGTTGCGGTGCCGGCCGCTCGCGCCGCCGGCCAGGAAAAGGCGGGCCAAGGCCCGCCCGATCACTTCTTCTTGCCGGCGATCGCCTTGGCCGGACCCTTGCGGGTGCGGGCATTGGTGTGCGTGCGCTGGCCACGAACCGGCAGGCCACGACGGTGACGCAGGCCGCGGTAGCAGCCCAGGTCCATCAGGCGCTTGATGTTCATCGACACTTCGCGACGCAGGTCGCCCTCGACCAGATAGTCGCGATCGATCGTCTCGCGGATCTGGGCCACTTCCTGGTCGGTCAACTGGTTGACGCGGCGCTCCAGCGGGATCCCGACCTTCGAGACGATGTCGGCGGCGTGCTTGGCGCCAATGCCGTGAATGTACTGAAGCGCAATGATGACGCGCTTGTTGGTCGGGATGTTGACGCCTGCAATACGAGCCACTTCGCTCTCTCCATGTACGCCGGCAATGCCGGTGATGATTGACTCCGCGTCCGGTGGAGACCGGCCCCTGCGGAGATACGCACGACGTCGCCCGGCATCAGCGAATGATGTCGGAAAGTGACGATCGCATGAGTGAAGCGCGGCACATAGAGCGATTCCGCTCACATGTCAAGCCGCGCCATGTTTCGTCAGACCGTTTCGAGAACGTCCGAAATCGCCCGCGTCACGTCGTCGATCGGCTTCATGCCGTCGACCTCAACCAGCAACCCGCGCCCCGCGTAATAGGGCGCCACGACCGCGGTGTCGCGATTGAAGGCCTCCAGGCGGGTCTTGAAGATCTCCGGATCGTCGTCCTTGCGCACCGGCTCCCCGCGCGCGGCGGTTTCGCGCGCGCGCTGCAGGATGCGGTCCACCAGCTTTTCCTGATCGACCTTGAACTCGATCACCGCGTCGAGCTTCAAGCCCTTCTCGGCCAGGATGCCGTCCAGAGCCTCGGCCTGCGCCACGGTCCGGGGAAAGCCGTCGAGAATGAAGCCCTTCGCGCCGTCGGGCTGGTCGATCCGGTCGGAGATGATGCCGATCACGATCTCGTCCGAGACCAGCTGGCCGGCCTCCATCACCGCCTTGGCCTTGAGGCCGATCGGCGTCCCGTTTCGCACCGCCTCGCGCAGCATGTCCCCCGTGGACAGCTGCACAATGCCGTGGCGTTCGACCAGACGCTGGGCCTGGGTGCCCTTGCCCGCCCCTGGCGGTCCGAGCAGAATCAACCTCATCGACGCTTCCCCCTGAGCTTGGCCTTCTTGACCAGACCCTCATATTGATGCGCCAGCAGGTGCCCCTGGACCTGAGCCACCGTATCCATGGTCACGCTCACCACAATCAGCAGCGAGGTGCCACCGAAATAGAACGGGACTGCGGCATACGAGATCAGGATCTCGGGGAACAGGCAGACGATCGCAAGGTAAGCCGCACCGATGACGGTGATGCGAGTCAGCACATAGTCGATATACTCGGCGGTCCGCTCACCCGGGCGGATACCTGGGATGAACCCTCCATGCTTCTTGAGGTTGTCCGCGGTTTCGGTCGGATTGAACACGATCGCGGTGTAGAAGAAGCAGAAGAACACGATCAGCAGCACGTAGAGCAGCATGAACAGCGGCTGACCGTGGCCGATCAGCGTCGTCACCGTTGTCAGCCAGGACGGCCCCTGCCCCTGCATGAAGCTCGCGACCGTGGTCGGGATGAGCAGCAGCGAGGAAGCGAAGATCGGCGGGATGACGCCCGAGGTGTTCAGCTTCAGCGGCAGATGCGAGGACTGCCCCTCGTACAGCTTGTTGCCTACCTGGCGCTTCGGATACTGGATCAGCAGCCGGCGCTGGGCACGCTCCATGAACACGATGAAGGTGATGACCGCGACGACCATCAGGATCACGCCGAGGATCACGCCGGTCGACAAGGCGCCCTGACGGCCGAGCTCCAGGGTGTTGGCCATGGCCGCCGGCAATTCGGCGACAATCCCGGCGAAGATGATCAGCGAGATGCCGTTGCCGATGCCGCGTGAGGTGATCTGTTCACCCAGCCACATCAGGAACATCGTGCCGCCGGTCAGCGTGACGACGGTGGAGATGCGGAAGAACCAGCCCGGATCCGACACGACGGCGCCCGAGCCCTCAAGACCGACGGCGATGCCGTAGGACTGGAACACGGCGAGCACCACGGTCAGGTAGCGCGTGTACTGGTTGATGGTCTTGCGGCCCGACTCGCCTTCCTTCTTCAGCGCTTCCAGCGTCGGCGACACGGTCGTCAACAGCTGAATGATGATGGAGGCGGAGATGTAGGGCATGATGTTCAGGGCGAAAATCGCCATGCGCGATACCGCGCCGCCCGAGAACATGTTGAAAAGGCCGATAATGCCCTGCGACGCCGTGCGGAACACGTCGGCAAGTGCATCCGGATTGATGCCGGGCATCGGAATATAGGTGCCGAGCCGATACACGAGAAGCGCACCCAGCGTGAACCAGATGCGCTTCTTGAGTTCATCGGCTTTCGCCAGAGCACCGAAATTGAGGTTTGCCGCGAGCTGTTCTGCTGCCGAGGCCATGGGGCTTCGCTCCCTCACCTGTGCCCTGAAAAGGCGGAAGGCCTGACTTAATCGTCAGGCCGCCGTTTCGCCAGCGTCGCCCTTCGACGCCAGCAGCGTCACAGTGCCGCCGGCCTGCTCGACCGCCGCCAGGGCCGACTTGGTGGCATAGGCCACTTCAAGCACGACCTTCCCGGTCAGTTCGCCGCCCAGCACGCGCACGCCGGCCTTGACGCGGCGCAGGACGCCCGCCTCGACAAGCGCCGCCTGGGTGATGGCGACCGTCGCATCCAGCTTGCCGGCATCGATCGCGATCTGGATGCGATCGAGGGAAACCTCGTTCCAATCCAGTGCGAAGATGTTGTGGAAGCCGCGCTTGGGCAGGCGACGATGGATCGGCATCTGGCCGCCCTCGAAGCCCTTGATCGCGACGCCAGTGCGCGAGGTCTGTCCCTTCACGCCACGTCCGCCGGTCTTGCCCTTGCCGGAACCGATGCCGCGACCGACGCGCATGCGCTTCTTGCGCGAGCCGGCGTTGTCCTTGATATCGTTAAGGCTGCTCATCGCCAATCTCCTTGCGTCGTCACGCTTCGACGACGCGGACGAGGTGGCGAACCTTCTGGATCATGCCACGCACGGCCGGGGTGTCTTCGAGCGTCGAACGACGCCCAAGCTTGTTGAGGCCGAGGCCGATGAGGGTCGCCCGCTGATCTTCCGGACGGCGGATCGCGCTGCCGGTCTGCTCGACGGTAACCGTCTTGCTGCTGTTCGCCATGATAAGCTCCACTACCTCTCAGGCGCTCAGTCGGTCGCTTCGGCGTCGTCGACGCGACGGCGCGACTGAAGCTGCGAGACCTTCAGGCTGCGGCGGGCAGCCACCAGACGCGGGCTGTCCTGGTTCTTCAGCGCATCGAAGGTCGCGCGAACCATGTTGTACGGGTTGGACGAGCCGAACGACTTCGCCACCACGTCCTGCATGCCGAGCGTCTCGAAGACGGCGCGCATCGGGCCGCCGGCGATGATGCCCGTACCGGCCGGAGCCGCGCGCAGGATGACCTTGCCCGCGCCATGATGGCCGTGCACGTCATGATGCAGCGTCCGACCCTCGCGCAGCGGCACGCGGATCAGCGCGCGCTTGGCGGCTTCCGTCGCCTTGCGGATGGCTTCCGGCACTTCACGCGCCTTGCCGTGGCCAAAACCGACGCGGCCCTTCTGGTCGCCGACGACGACGAGAGCCGCGAAGCCGAAGCGACGGCCACCCTTCACAACCTTCGCGACACGATTGATGTGGACCAGCTTGTCCACGAACGTGTTGTCGCGATCCTCGCGTTCACGCTCACGTTCACGAGCCATGATCTTATCCTTGTCGTTCTGCGGGAGATCCCGCTCGTGATTAGAAGTTGAGACCGCCCTCGCGGGCGGCCTCGGCGAGCGCCTTGACGCGGCCGTG
This sequence comes from Ancylobacter tetraedralis, assembly GCF_014195655.1. Classification (GTDB taxonomy): domain Bacteria; phylum Pseudomonadota; class Alphaproteobacteria; order Rhizobiales; family Xanthobacteraceae; genus Ancylobacter; species Ancylobacter tetraedralis. The sequence continues at coordinate 8,313 of NZ_JACICD010000003.1, read as the reverse complement.
ATAAATGAAGGCTCCGCGGTCGAAGACCACGTCCTTCACACCGGCTGCGACGGCGCGTTCCGCCACGAGCTTGCCGATCGCCTGGGCCGCCGCGACATCCGCGCCGGTCTTCAGGCTGTCCCGCAGATCCTTCTCAAGCGACGAAGCGGCGGCGATGGTCACGCCGCGCGCATCGTCGATGATCTGCGCATAGATGTGCTTCGACGAGCGATGCACCGAGAGGCGCGGCCGCCCGTTCGCCGTCGCGCGCAAGGCACGGCGGACACGCGCCTTACGGCGCTCGGTAGCGTCCTTATACTGAGCCATGGTTCGGGTCCGTTACTTCTTCTTGCCTTCCTTGCGGAAGATGAACTCGCCCGCGTATTTCACGCCCTTGCCCTTATAGGGCTCGGGACCGCGGAATTCGCGAATCTCTGCGGCGACCTGGCCGACCTTCTGACGGTCGATGCCCGACACCACGATTTCGGTCGGCTTCGGCGTGACGATCTGGATCCCTTCCGGGATCGAGTAGATGACGTCATGGCTATAACCGAGCGCCAGGTTCAGGTTCTTGCCCTGAACCGCCGCGCGATAGCCGACGCCGCTGATCTCAAGCTTCTTCTCGAAGCCCTTGGTCACGCCTTCCACCAGGTTCGCCACCAGCGTGCGGGACAGGCCCCACATCGCGCGATGGCGGTTGGTCTCGCCGCGCGGTGCGAACAGCACCGTGCCGTTGTCGAGCGTGACGCCGATTTCCTCGACGACATTCACTTCAAGGGCGCCCTTGGGGCCCTTCACCGTGACCGTCTGGCCATCGACGCTGGCGGTGACGCCGGCCGGGATGGTGATGGGTGCTTTACCGATCTTGGACATGTGCTCTCTCTCCCTCCCCGATCAGAAGACCGTGAAGAGGACCTCGCCGCCCACGTTCTTCTCGCGGGCTTCGTGGTCCGCCATCACGCCCTGCGGCGTGGAGACGACAGCGACGCCGAGACCGTTGGCGACGCGCGGAAGGGTCTTGACCGACGAATAAACGCGCCGGCCAGGCTTGGACACGCGGGAGATCTCGCGGATCACCGGCTCGCCATCGTAATATTTCAGCTCGATCTCGAACTCGGTGCGGCCGTTCAGCGGCTCCGAGGCGGAATAGCCCCGGATGAAGCCTTCGGCGGCGAGCACTTCGAGAACGCTGGCGCGCAGGCGAGAACCGGGCGTGGAGATCTTCTCCTTGCGACGGAGCTGCGCGTTGCGGATGCGGGTGATGAGATCGCCGATCGGATCAGTCGTGGACATGGTCAGACCCTCCTCACCAGCTCGACTTGACCAGGCCAGGGATCTGCCCCTGCGACCCGAGCTCACGAAGCGCGATGCGGCTCATCTTGAGCTTGCGGTAATAGGCGCGCGGACGACCGGTGACTTCACACCGGTTGCGGATACGCACCTTCGCGGAATTGCGCGGGAGCTGCGCGAGCTTGAGGACCGCGGCGAAGCGCTCCTCAATCGGCAGTTCCTTGTCGCTTACGAGGGCCTTGAGACGCGCACGCTTGCCGGAATAGTTCTTTACGAGCTTCCGGCGGTGTTCGTTCTTCTCGACCGCGCTCTTCTTCGCCATATGACTTTGCTCCTAGTCTCCGCGTTTGGGGCCTTGGCCCCACTGCCGGAAGGGGATGCTTACTGACGGAACGGGAAGTTGAGGGCCTTCAGAAGCGCGCGCGCCTCGTCGTCCGTCTTCGCCGTCGTGCAGACAATGATGTCCATGCCCCAGGCCTGATCAACCTTGTCGTAGTTGATTTCCGGGAACACGATATGCTCCTTGATACCCAGGGCGTAATTGCCCCGGCCATCGAAGCTCTTGGGGTTCAGGCCGCGAAAGTCGCGAACCCGCGGCAGCGCGATGGTGACGAGCCGATCGAGAAACTCGTACATACGCACCTTGCGAAGGGTGACCTTCGCGCCGACAGGCTGGTTTTCACGCAGCTTGAAGTTCGAGATCGCCTTGCGAGCCCGCGTGACGACCGGCCGCTGGCCGGCGATCAGCGCGAGGTCCGCCGCGGCGGTCTGCACCTTCTTCGTGTCGGCAGTTGCCTCGCCGACACCCATGTTGATGACGATCTTGTCGACCGTCGGCACCTCGAGAGCGTTCTTGTAGCCGAACTGCTCAATCAGGGTCTTGCGAACTTCGTCCTCGTAGAAGGACTTCATCCGCGGGGTGTAGCTGGTCTCAGCCATCGATCTTCTCCCCCGAGCGCTTGGCGACGCGCACCTTGGTGCCGTCTGCCTGCACAAGGAAACCAACGCGGGTCGGCTTGCCGTCCTTGGGATCGGCAATCGCGATGTTCGACAGGTCGATGGAAGCCTCCTTGGAGATGATTCCGCCTTCCTGGTTCGCGCTCTGGCGCTGGTGGCGCTTCACCAGGTTCACACCGCGCACCTTGGCGGTATTCTCCTTCGGAAGCACCTCGATCACCTCGCCGCTGCGGCCCTTGTCGCGGCCGGCGAGGACGACGACCTTGTCGCCCTTTTTGATTTTCGCGGCCATCAAAGCACCTCCGGCGCCAGCGAGATGATCTTCATGTGGTTCTTCGCGCGCAGCTCGCGCGGAACCGGCCCGAAGATACGCGTGCCCACCGGCTCCTTGTTGTTGTTGATCAGCACGGCCGCATTGCGGTCGAAACGGATCACCGAACCGTCGACGCGACGGATGTCCTTGGCGGTGCGAACGACAACCGCCTTCATCACGTCGCCCTTCTTGACGCGGCCGCGCGGGATAGCTTCCTTCACCGACACCACGATGATGTCGCCGACATGGGCATACTTACGCTTGGAACCGCCAAGCACCTTGATGCACATGACGCGACGCGCGCCGGAATTGTCCGCCACGTCGAGATTGGTCTGCATCTGGATCATGACGCACCTATTTCTCGCAAAAACTGCGCGCACCAGTCATGCCGGCACGCGCCCCTCAATCCCGTTTCCGGGCGCTCAGACTTCAGCCCGCTTCTCGCCCTGGACCACAATCCAGTTCTTGAGCTTGGACAAGGGGCGGTGCTCCTCGATCCAGACGGTGTCGCCTTCCTTCCACGCATTGCCCTCATCATGGGCATGGTACTTCTTGGAACGACGGACGGTCTTCTTCAGCAGCGGATGGGTGAAACGGCGCTCGACCCGGACCACGACGGTCTTGTCCTGCTTGTCGCTCACCACGACGCCCTGCAGCAAACGCTTCGGCATCGCTATCTCCTCACTTCGCCTTGGCCGCAGATGCGGCCTTCTGCGCCTGGACGGTCTTGGTCCGCGCGATGTCGCGGCGGACCTGACGCACCCGCGCCGTGTTCTCGAGCTGGCCGGTCGCCTTCTGGAAGCGCAGGTTGAACTGCTCCTTCTTCAGGGACAGCAGTTCGTCCTGGAGTTCGTCCACGGTCTTCGTCCGAATGTCGGAAGCCTTTGTCATCATCTCCCCCGTCACTCAGCGATACGTTCGACGAAGCGCGTCTTGATCGGCAGCTTGGCCGCGGCAAGCGTCAGGGCCTCACGCGCGATCTCCTGGCTCACGCCATCGATCTCGAACATGATTCGGCCCGGCTTGACCTTGGCCGCCCAATATTCCGGGGCGCCCTTGCCTTTACCCATACGAACTTCGGTCGGCTTGGACGACACCGGCACGTCGGGGAACACGCGGATCCACACCCGGCCCGCACGCTTCATGTGACGGGTGAGCGCGCGACGCGCGGCTTCGATCTGACGCGCGGTAACGCGCTCCGGCTCCAGGGCCTTCAGCCCGAACTGGCCGAAATTGAGGTCAGTTCCGCCTTTCGCAGCACCGTGAATACGGCCCTTGAACTGCTTGCGGAACTTCGTGCGCTTCGGTTGCAGCATGACGCGCCTCTTATTCCTTCTTTACCGATCTCACGCCGCGTCGCGGCGCGAGGAACGACCACCCGAAGATTCACTCTCCGCCTGACGCTTGTCCTGCGCCATCGGGTCGTGCTCCAGGATCTCGCCCTTGAAGATCCAAACCTTGACACCGCAGGTGCCGTAGGTCGTGAAGGCGGTGGCCGTACCGTAATCCACGTCCGCGCGCAAGGTGTGAAGTGGCACACGCCCTTCACGATACCATTCCAGACGGGCGATTTCCGCGCCGCCGAGGCGGCCCGAGCAGTTGATACGGATACCTTCCGCGCCCAGACGCATCGCGGACTGGACCGCGCGCTTCATGGCGCGACGGAACGCCACACGGCGCTCGAGCTGCTGCGCGATCGATTCGGCGACGAGGCGCGCATCGATTTCCGGCTTGCGAATCTCGACGATGTTGATGAAGACCTCCGAGGAGGTCATCTCCGCAACCTTCTTGCGCAGCTTGTCGATGTCCGCGCCCTTCTTGCCGATCACCACGCCCGGGCGAGCCGAGTAGATGGTGACGCGGCACTTCTTGTGCGGACGCTCGATGACGATCTTCGACACCGCAGCCTGCTTGAGCAGCTTGTGCAGCACTTCGCGGATCTTGATATCCTCGTGCAGCAGCTGCCCGTATTCGCCCTTGCTGGCGAACCAGCGCGAATCCCAGGTGCGGTTGATGCCGAGCCGCAGCCCGACGGGATTAACCTTCTGACCCATCAGACCTTCTCCTCGACTTCACGCACCACGATCGTGATATGCGAGAACGGCTTCTCGATACGGCTGGCACGCCCGCGCGCACGCGCCGCGAAGCGCTTCATGACCAGCCCCTTGCCGACATGAGCCTCGGCGACGATCAGATCGTCGACATCGAGTTCATGATTGTTCTCGGCATTGGCGATCGCCGATTCCAGGCACTTCTTCACGTCGCCGGCGATCCGCTTACGCGAGAACTGAAGGTCGGCGAGCGCTGTCGCGACCTTCTTGCCCCGGATGAGACCCGCGACGAGGTTGAGCTTCTGGGGGCTGATTCGCAGATTGCGAGCAACCGCCTTGGCTTCCGTATCCGCGAGCGAGCGCGGACGAGCTGCCTTACCCATGACCCTGCCTCTACTTGCGCTTGGCTTTCTTGTCCGCCGCATGCCCGTAATAGGTACGGGTAGGAGCGAACTCGCCGAACTTGTGGCCGACCATGTCCTCGGTCACCGCGACCGGAACATGCTTGTTGCCGTTATAGACGCCAAAGGTAACCCCGACGAACTGCGGCAGGATCGTGGAGCGACGGCTCCAGATCTTGACGACGTCGTGACGACCCGACGAGCGTGCGGCTTCCGCCTTCTTGAGGAGGTAGCCGTCGACGAACGGACCTTTCCAGACCGATCGAGACATAATTCAGTTCCCCTCGCTCACTTCTTGCGGGCGTGCCGGCTGGACACGATGAACTTGGTGGTCGACTTGTTCTTCCGGGTCTTCTTGCCCTTCGTGGGGAGACCCCACGGGGTGACCGGATGACGGCCGCCCGACGTACGGCCTTCGCCGCCGCCATGCGGATGATCGACCGGGTTCATCGTGACACCGCGGTTATGCGGGCGACGGCCCAGCCAGCGCTTGCGGCCGGCCTTGCCGAGGTTGGTGTTCATGTGGTCGGGGTTGGACACCGCGCCCACCGTGCCGAGGCACTCGCCATGAACAAGACGCTGCTCACCCGAATTGAGTCGGATGATGACATAGCCCTGGTCGCGGCCGACGATCTGCGCATAGGAGCCGGCGGAGCGGGCAATCTGGCCGCCCTTGCCGATCTTCAGCTCCACATTGTGCACGATCGTGCCCACGGGGAGATTGCCGAGCGGAGCCGCGTTGCCGGGCTTCACGTCCACGCTCTTCGACGCCACAACCTTGTCGCCGACAGCCAGGCGCTGCGGCGCCAGGATGTAGCTGAGCTCGCCGTCATCATACTTGACGAGGGCGATGAAGGCGGTGCGGTTGGGATCATACTCGATCCGCTCCACGATCGCCGACACATCGCGCTTGGCGCGCTTGAAGTCGACGATGCGATAGGCCTGCTTGTGGCCACCGCCGCGGAAACGGACAGTGATCCGCCCCGTATTGTTGCGGCCGCCCGCTTCCGACTTGCCCTCGGTCAGCGTCTTGATCGGCTTGCCCTTGTACAGGCCCGAGCGATCGACGATGACGAGCTGACGGAGGCTCGGCGTTACCGGCTTGAAGGTTTTGAGCGCCATGTCTCTGATCCCTTAATCCCGGCTCACAGACCCGACGTGATGTCGATGGTGTGCCCCTCGGCGAGGGTCACGACCGCCTTCTTCACGTCGCTCTGCACGCCCTTGCGGCCCTTGAAGAACTTCGTCTTCCCCTTGCGGACCAGCGTGTTGACGCTCTCGACCTTGACGTCGAAAAGCTTCTCGACCGCCTCCTTGATCTGCGGCTTGGTAGCCGTCAGAGCAACCTTGAAGACGACCTTGTTGTGCTCGGAGGCCGCCGTGGCCTTCTCGGTGATGACCGGGGACACGATCACGTCGTAGTGGCGCGGATCGAGACTCATTTGAAGCGCGCCTCCAGAGCGTCGACAGCCGCCTTCGTCAGCACCAGGGTGTGACGGCGCAGGATGTCGTAGACGTTGATGCCCTGGACGGGCAGAACGTCGAAATGGCCGATATTGCGGGAGGCAAGGCCGAAATTGGCATCGACTTCCGCGCCCGAAATGACGAGCGCGTTCGACAGGCCGAGACCCGCCAGGCGCTCCTTGAGCAGCTTCGTCTTCGGCTCGGCCAGCGTGGCCTCGTCGAGGATGACGATCGCCTGCTCCTTCGCCTTGGTCGACAGCGCATGCTTGAGGGCAAGCGCGCGGACCTTCTTGGGCAGGTCGCTGGCGTGGCTGCGCTGGACCGGACCGAAGGCACGACCGCCGCCGCGGAACTGCGGAGCGGAAGCAGCGCCGTGACGAGCGCCGCCGGTGCCCTTCTGCTTGTACATCTTCCGCTTGGTGCGATTGATGTCCGCGCGCGACAGGGTCTGGTGCGTGCCGGCCTGACGGCGGGCAAGCTGCCACACCACCATGCGGTGAAGGATATCCTGACGCGGCTCGAGACCGTAGATCTCGTCCGAGAGCGTCACGGAGCCGGCCTCGGCTCCTTCGAGCGTTTTAACGGCGAGTTCCACCATCACACATTCTCCTCGGCCTGAGCCTCGGTGGCGGGGGCCGCGTCGTTCACCGCCTCGGTGCCCGGCAGACGGAACTTGCCCGGCTGCGGCGCCTCGGCCGGAAGCTTCTTCTTCACGGCATCGGCGACCAGGATCCAGCCGCCCTTGTTGCCGGGAACCGCGCCCTCGACCGCGATCAGGCCACGCTCCACATCGGTCAGAACGACCTTGAGGTTCTGCGTGGTCACCGTATCGGCGCCCATGTGACCCGGCATCTTCTTGTTCTTGAAGGTCTTGCCGGGATCCTGACGACCACCGGTCGAACCGATCGAACGATGCGAGACCGACACGCCGTGAGTGGCGCGCAGGCCACCGAAATTGTGGCGCTTCATGCCACCGGCGAAGCCCTTACCGATGGACGTGCCCGTCACATCGACGAACTGGCCGACCACGAAGTGATCGACGGTCAGCTCGGCGCCGACCGGGATCAACTCGGCCTCCTCGACGCGGAACTCCGCCATCTTGCGCTTGGGCTCCACCTTCGCCACGGCGAAGTGGCCGCGCAGCGCGCGGGTGGTGTTCTGCGGCTTCGCCTGACCGACGCCAAGCTGGACGGCCGTGTAGCCGTTCTTCTCGAGCGTACGGTGGGCAACCACCTGGCAATTATCGACTTTCAGCACAGTGACCGGAACATGTTCACCTGCATCGTTAAAGATGCGGGTCATGCCGACCTTCTGGGCGATGACGCCTGACCGCATGGCCGTGTCCCTTCGCCTTCTCTCAGAGCTTGATCTCGACGTCGACACCCGCAGCGAGGTCGAGCTTCATCAGCGCGTCCACGGTCTGGGGGGTCGGGTCGACTATGTCCAGCAAACGCTTGTGCGTCCGCATCTCGAACTGCTCACGCGACTTCTTGTCGACGTGGGGAGAACGATTGACCGTGAATTTCTCGATCCGCGTCGGCAGCGGAATGGGGCCGCGAACCTGGGCGCCCGTGCGCTTCGCCGTCGAAACGATTTCACGCGTCGAGGCGTCGAGTATGCGATGATCGAACGCCTTGAGGCGAATCCGAATGTTCTGGCCGTTCATTGACTTCAGGCTCCCAGAGGGCTCGTCAATAGGGCTCTATTACGAGCACCACGAAAAAGGGGCGCAGGCGATCCCGCGCCCCTCGGGATTGGTTAGATCACTCGATGATGGATGCGACGACGCCGGCGCCGACGGTGCGACCGCCTTCGCGGATGGCGAAGCGCAGCTTCTCTTCCATCGCGATCGGCACGA
>NZ_JACICD010000002.1 GCF_014195655.1 Ancylobacter tetraedralis | reverse complement strand
CCAATCCCGCCGTTGCGGTGGCGCCGCGTCGATGGGCGCTTTATAGGGGCACCCCTCCCAACCTGTCAACGGCCTTCTTGCAGAAAAATGACAGGCAAACGACGCTGTGGATCAATCGCCGCGAAAACGTCAGAAATCCCGACCTTTCAATTGGTTAGCGTTTCTGTCCGTTTTTCGGAGTGCCCCTCGGCGGGTTTTCCGGCACCTCGGGAGGCGAAAAATCTCGCGCTCCCTGCCGTTCGGATCTGGCCGCCATATGCCTCAGGACGCGGCAGTTTCACATGCCGTTTGCCCCGCAAACGGGCACCACGACGGGTGTTCGGGCACCCGCTCAGTGGTCGGAGAGCACCACGTCGTCGGACCAGTCGCCCTCGACTTCCTTGATGATCGCCTGCCCGCAGATCACCCGACCCTTCACAGGATCGAATGTCAGGGTTGGGCTGCCCTGCAGCTGCCAGCCTTTGTTGAGCGCCGCCGAGACGCGCTTGCAGAAGGAAACGTCGTCCGGTCCGGTCAGATAGCGATAGAGCTTCATCGTCTCGTCCTCACTCCAGATGTCTGGTAGCCGCATGCCTCACTCCACATGCCTCACGGCCGCGCGGCGATCGCGTCGGCCAGTGCCACTCTCTTGCGGGCGATGTCGGCATGCATGCGCTCATACATCCGCCCCTCGATCTGCAGCACGCCCTTGCCCGCGTTCTCCGGCCGGTCGAACAGCTCGATCAGCCCGCGCGCGGCCGTGATCTCCTCAGATGGGGGCGTGAAGGCGGCATTGCATGGCTCGATCTGGCTGGGATGGATCAGCGTCTTGCCGTCAAAACCGAGATCGGCCGCCTGCGCGCATTCGCCCGCGAAGCCGGCCACGTCGCGAAAATCGTTCCACACGCCGTCAAGCACCTCCGCCCCGCCGGCCCGGGCCGCCAGCACGCAGTGCGACAGCCATGCCTGCATGGGCGCCCGCCCGGGCAGGATGCGCGCGCCGGTTTCCTTCGCCAGATCGTTGGTGCCCAGCACCAGCACGCGCAGCCGCGTGAGCGGGTCGCGCGCCGCGAGCGCGATGTCGAGCGCGCGGAGCACGGCGATCGGCGTTTCAATCATCGCCCACACGCCGAGCGAGCTCGGCGCGCCGAGCGCCTCCAGCCGCCGGCCGACGAGGCGCAGCGTCTCGGGATCGCCCACTTTGGGGATCAACACGGCATCGGGGCCCGCCCCCGCCGCGCTTGCCGTGGCTAGAACCGCCAGGTCGTCCTCGAACCACGGCGTGTCTGGGCCATTGACCCGCACCACCACCTCGCGCGGGCCGAAGCCTCCCCGCGCCAGCGTCACGGCCACCTCCTCGCGCGCCTGCGGCTTGGCATCGGGGGCCACGGCGTCCTCGAGATCGAGGATGATGGCGTCCGCGGGCAGCATGCGCGCCTTCTCCAGCGCCCGGGCATTCGAGCCCGGCATATAGAGCACGCTGCGGCGGGGACGGACGAAAGCGTTCATGATTCGCTCGGCTAATTGGCAAACGGCTGAATTGAGCCTATCCGCCTCGCCGGGACACTGCCAACCCGACACTGTCAGCCGGGCGAGACGATGGCGCAGAAGCTCCCCAGCGGACACGGATCATGGACGATACATTCGAGGTTCTCATTGTCGGCGGCGCGATCATGGGTGCAGCGGCGGCCTATTTCCTCACCCTCGACCCGGCCTTCAAGGGCCGGGTGGCGGTGATCGAGCGCGATACCACCTTCGCGCATTCCTCCACCACGCTGTCGGCGGCCTCGCTGCGCCAGCAGTTCTCGATCCCCGAGAACATCCGCATGTCGCTGTTCGGCCTCGACTTCATCAAGAACGCCCGCGAGCGCTTCGAGGCGGATGTCGATCTCGCCTGGCACGAAGGCGGCTATCTCATCCTCGCCAGCGAGGCGGGGCGCCCCATCCTGGAAGCCAATCACCGCATACAGCAGGCGGAAGGCGCCGACATCGCCCTGCTCGACCCCGAGCGGCTGCAAGCCACCTTCCCCTGGCTGAACGTGGAGGGCATCGTCGCCGGTGCCTATGGGCTCACCGGCGAGGGCTGGTTCGACGCCCACGCCTTCCTCGCCGGCATGCGCGCCTCCGCCAAGGCCCGCGGCGCGGTGTTCATCACCGGCGAGGTGGTTGACATCACTCGCGAGGGCAACCGCATCACCGGCGCCACGCTCAAGGACGGGCGGCGCTTCGGCTGCGGCGCGCTGGTCAATGCCGCCGGTCCGCGCGGCGGGCGGGTGGCCGGAATGGCCGGCATCGCCCTGCCGGTGGAGGGCCGCAAGCGCTGCGTGTTCGTCGTGCACTGCCGCACTCCGCTGCCCAGGCTGCCGCTTCTGTGCGACCCGTCCGGCTTCTACATCCGGCCCGAAGGCGCCTACCAGATCTGCGGCGCGCCGCCGCCGGAAGACCAGGACCCGGACGCGGACGGGGATTTCGAGGTCGACTGGTCGGTGTTCGAGGAAGGCATCTGGCCGCACCTCGCCCACCGCATCCCGGCGATGGAGGAACTCAAGGTGGTGCGCGCCTGGGCGGGGCATTACGAGATGAACCTGCTCGACCACAATGCGGTAATCGGGCCGCATCCGGAGGTCGGCAATTTCTACTTCATGAACGGCTTCTCCGGTCACGGCCTGCAGCAGGCGCCCGCCGCCGGCCGCGCCATTGCCGAATGGATCAGCCGAGGCCGCTCGGTCTCGCTCGATCTCGACGTGTTCGGCTATGAGCGCATCCTCGCCGGCCGGCCCTATGCCGAGCTGAACATCATCTGAGGATGCCGCCCGGGAGACAACCCATGCGGGTGGCCGGCGCGGACGGGTGCAAGGGCGGCTGGGCGGTGGTGATCGTCGAGCCGGACGGCACCGCCCGCGCCGAGCGCGTGTCCCGGCTCGCGGACCTGTTCGACCGGCCGCTGCACCCGGATATTCTGGCGGTCGACATGCCCATCGGCCTGCCTGAGCGGATCGAGGCGAAGGGCCGCGCGCCCGAGCGGCTGGTGCGCCCGCTGCTGGGCGGGCGACAATCGAGCGTGTTCTCGATCCCCTCGCGCGCCGCCGTCCATGCCGGGGTCGATGCGACCGTGCCGGAGCCGGAGCGCTACCGCCATGCGTGCGCGACGGCCCGCGCGACCTCGACCCCGCCGCGTGCGGTCGCCAAGCAGGGCTTCGCCATCTTTCCCAAGATCATGGAGATCGACCGCTGGCTGCGCGACAATCCCGCGCTGCGGCCGCATGTCCATGAATGCCACCCGGAAGTGAGCTTCTGGGCGATGAACGGGGGAGCCCCGCTCGATACCCCCAAGAAGGTGAAGAACGCCGCGCACAAGCCGGGTCTTGCCTTGCGCCGCGCGCTGCTGCAGGCCGCCGGCTTTCCGCCCGACCCGCTCGCGCCTTTCGCGGCGCGCGCGATCGGCGTCGGCGAGGATGACCTCATCGACGCCTGCGCGGCCGCGTGGACGGCGGGGCGCATCGCGCGGGGCGAGGCGGTGAGCTTCCCCTCGCCGCCCGAAGAGGACGCGCACGGCCTGCCGATCGCCATCTGGGCCTAGAGAGCGTCATCCCGGACGGACCGGCCGCCGATCCGGGACGACGACGCGGCGGCTCACAGGCCGGTATCGTCCGCCGCCGCCGGGCGCAGCTGGAACACGCCGGCCTCGGCCAGCAGGGCCTCGATGCGGTCGACCCCGGTGGCGAGATCGAGCTTGTCGGTCTCCACCACCAGTTCCGGCGTAACCGGCGCCTCATAGGGGGCGTCGATGCCGGTGAAGCCACGGATTTCGCCCGCACGCGCCTTGGCGTAGAGCCCCTTGGGGTCGCGCTGCTCGCACAATTCCAGCGGCGCCGAGACATGCACCTCGAAGAAGCCCGGCCCGACGGCGGCGCGCACCTGCGCCCGCGCCTGCGCCGAGGGCGAGACCGCCGCCACCAGCACCACATGGCCGAGGCCCTTCAGCAGGTTTGCCACCTCGCCGAGCCGGCGGTTGTTCTCCGCCCGGTCGGCATCGGAAAAGCCGAGATCGCTGTTCAGCCCGGCGCGCAGCGTATCGCCGTCGAGCAGCGTGACGAGGGCGCCGCGGTCGAACAGCCGGCGCTCCAGAGCCCGCGCCAGCGTCGACTTGCCCGAGCCGGAAAGCCCGGTGAGCCACACCACCGCGCCGCCATGGCCGAAGCGGGCGAGCCGCTCCTCCGGCGTCACCGCCGAGGCCACGGGCGTGATGTGGCGGGCGGCCGGCGCGGGCTGCGCCGCCTCGCCGTCGAGCACCGAGATGACGAGGCCGCCGCCGGCAATGCGCCCGCCCAGTTCCAGCGCGATGCGGCCGGTGCGCGGGTTCAGCCGGTGCGGATCGGCGGCGATGGGGCGGGAGAGCAGCAACTCCACCTCGCCGACCTGGTTGCGGCCGATGCGCTTGGATTCGAAGGTGGAGAGGTGACCGGGGTCGACCACTTCGTGCACCGCCGCGACGGTGGCGCGCGATTCCGAGGTGGCGAGCCGGGCGATCAGCGTCGTGCCGACCTCCAGCGCCTCCTCCGCCAGCCAGAACAGCCGGACGCGGATGCGCCGCGTGGCGCGCGGGCGGGCGGACGGCACTGAAAGGATCTCGCCGCGCTCGACGAAGATTTCCCGGTCGAGCGTGAGCGCGGCGGCGTTGCCGGCCTGCAGCGCCGTCAATTCCTGCCCGGCGGGCGGTACCGGCCAGGTCTCGATGGTCTTCACCACCGCCACCTTGCCGGAGGGCTGGAAGACGATCTCCTGCCCCACGGCCAGGTTGCCGGTCTCGATGCGCCCGGCGACGATGCGCCGGTCATCGAACTTGTAGACTGCCTGCACCGGCATGCGCAGCGCCAGTTCCTGCGGGGCGCGGGCCGGCTCGAACTGGTCCAGCGCCTCCAGCACGGTCGGCCCGGTGAACCAGGGCGTGCGCGTGCCGCGCTCCGCGACGCCGTCGCCCTCGCGGGCGGAAATCGGGATGACCGCGCTCGCCTGCACGCCGAGGCCGGCGAGATAGGCGGTGATTTCGCTCTCGATGGCGCGGAAGACTGCCTCGTCATAATCGACGCGGTCCATCTTGTTCACCACCACCGTCACCTGCCGCACGCCGAGCAGGTGCAGCAGATAGCCGTGACGGCGCGTCTGGTCGCGCACGCCCTCGGCGGCATCGATCAGCAGCAGCGCTGCATCGGCCTGCGAGGCGCCGGTGATCATGTTGCGCAGGAATTCCGCATGGCCGGGCGCGTCGATCAGGATGATGTCGCGCGAGGGGGTGCGGAAGCGGATCTGGCTGGTGTCGATGGTGATGCCCTGGTCGCGCTCGGCCTGCAGGCTGTCGAGCAGGAACGACCATTCGAAGGGCATGCCGCGCCGCGCGGAAATCGCCTTCAGATGCTCGATCTTGGCGGCCGGGATGCCGCCGGTCTCGTGCAGCAGGCGTCCGATCAGGGTCGACTTGCCGTGGTCGACATGGCCGACGATGACGATGCGCACCAGCTGCCGGTCGGCCGCGTCGACGGTGGCGGAGGGGAGGACGGTGACGTTGGCGGACATGATCGCCCCTCTCACAGATAGCCGGCGACGCGCAGCCGCTCGAAGGAATCCTCGGATTCATGGTCCATGGCGCGGCCGGAACGCTCGGGCACCTTGGTGGTGGCGAGCTCGACGAGGATCTCGTCGATCGTCGCCGCCTCGGACGCCACCGGGAAGGTGATGTCCTGGTCGCCCAGCGAGCGGTAGCGCTTGCCGTCCTTGGCGAAATACAGCGGGATGACGGGAATGTTCTCCCGCCGCGTGTAGGCCCAGATATCCAGCTCGGTCCAGTGCAGGATCGGGTGGACGCGCAGATGCGCGCCGGCCGGCAGCGTGGCGTTGAAGTGATCCCAGAATTCCGGTGGCTGCTCGCGCACGTTCCAGTCGCCTTCCAGACCGCGCGGGGAGAAGACGCGCTCCTTGGCGCGGGTGGCCTCCTCGTCGCGGCGGATGCCGGCGACCACGGCGTCGAAGCCGTATTTCTCCAGCGCCAGCTTCAGCCCTTCGGTCTTGCGCGCGGCCGAGCGGGTGGCGGGCGGCAGGGTCGGGTCCATCTGCTCCAGCGGCGGGCACGGGTCGACCCGGAGGTCGAGGCCCCATTCGCGGGAATAATGGTCCCGGAAATCATACATTTCCCGGAACTTCTTGCCGGTGTCGACATGCAGCACGGGAAACGGGACATGGCCGAGGAATGCCTTCCTCGCCAGCCAGATCATCACGTTGGAATCCTTGCCGAGCGACCACAGGAGCGCCATGCGCTTCATTCGCGCGAAAGCCTCGCGAAATATGTAGATGCTCTGAGCCTCGAGCTCGTCGAGCCGATCATCGGCGGTGGACATGGTGAGAACCCGGTTTATCGTGGCCCGCTTGTGCGGGAACTAATTACACGTAATTTTCGTGCATTTATTTCTTTTGCACGTTCTAAATTGGTGTTATCACCCCTAACCCATCCGTCAACAGGAAATTAATGCGCCATGGCGTCCCCGCAACAGCAGAAACTGAAGGTCAACGGCCCCGTCGCGGTAACGGCGAACCGGTTGACGGACGGCGCTGTGGTGTGGCGCACGGCGCAGGAAGACTGGTCGCCCGACCTCGCCGATGCGCTCATCGTGACGACGGCGGACCAGGCCATCGCGCTGCTCGCCAGCGCGCAGAAACGTGACACGGATGCGGTCGGCGCCTATGTGGCGCCGGTGGTGATCGAGGCGGATGGCGCGATCGCGCCGGGCAACCTGCGCGAACGCATCCGCGTCGCCGGCCCGACCTTCGAGCTGCCGCATTGACGAATTGACGACGCAAGAGGCGAAGCCCGACGATGTATGTCTATGACGAATTCGACCGCGCCTTCCTGGCCGAGCGCGTCGCGGAATTCCGCGATCAGGTCGCGCGCCGGCTGTCGGGCGCGCTCAGCGAGGACGAGTTCAAGCCGCTGCGGCTGATGAACGGCGTCTATCTGCAGTTGCACGCCTACATGCTGCGCGTCGCCATTCCCTACGGCACGCTGTCCTCGGACCAGTTGCGCCGCCTCGCCTATGTCGCGCGCACCTATGACCGCGGCTACGGCCATTTCACCACCCGGCAGAACATCCAGTTCAACTGGATCAAGCTGGAGGACCTGCCGGACGCGATGGCGGCGCTGGCGGAAGTCGGCGTGCACGGCATCCAGACCTCGGGCAACTGCATCCGCAACGTCACCACCGACCAGTGGGCCGGCGCCACCCCGCAGGAATTCGACGATCCGCGCATCTGGGCGGAGATCCTGCGCCAATATTCGACGCTGCACCCCGAATTCACCTACCTGCCGCGCAAGTTCAAGATCGCCATCACCGCCGCGCCGAAGGACCGTGCCGCCACCAAGGTGCACGATGTCGGCCTGCGCCTGCACCGCAACGAGGCGGGCGAGCTCGGCTTCGAGGTGCTGGTCGGCGGCGGGCTCGGCCGCACGCCCTTCGTCGGCAAGTCTGTCCGCGCCTTCCTGCCGGCCCGACACCTGCTGAGCTACATCGAAGCCATCATGCGCGTGTACAACCAGTACGGGCGCCGCGACAATATCTACAAGGCGCGCATCAAGATCCTGGTGCACGAGATCGGCGCCGAGGCCTTCGCCAAGGCGGTCGAGGCGGAATGGGAGGCGATCCGCGACGGCGCGCTGCACCTGTCCGACGAGATCATCGCCGACATCCGCTCGCGCTTCCTCTACCCGGACTTCCAGCCGCGGGCCGACCAGCCGGCCGCGCTGGCGACGGCGCTGGAAGACCCGGCCTTCGCCGCCTGGCATCGCAATTCCGTGCACCCGCACAAGGTGCCGGGCCACGCCATCGTCACCGTGTCGCTGAAGGCCATCGGTGCCCCGCCCGGCGACGCGACCGCCGATCAGATGGAAGTGGTGGCGGCACTGGCGGATGATTTCGGCTGGCGCGAGATCCGCGTCGGCCACGAGCAGAACCTGTGCCTGCCGAACGTGGCGCAGGAGGACCTGCCGGCGATCTGGCGGCGGCTGGAGGCGGCGGGTCTCGCCACGCCGAACGTCAACCACATCAGCGACATCATCGCCTGCCCCGGCCTCGACTATTGCGCGCTGGCCAATGCCCGCGCCATTCCGGTGGCGCAGGAGATCGCCAAGCGCTTTGCCGATCTCGAGCGCTCGCGCACCATCGGCCGGCTGCACGTCAACATCTCCGGCTGCATCAATGCCTGCGGCCATCACCATGTCGGCCATATCGGCATTCTCGGCGTGGAGAAGAACGGGCAGGAATTCTACCAGATCACGTTGGGCGGGCGCGCCGACGAGCACGCCCAGCTCGGCACCCTGCTCGGGCCTGCCGTGTCCTACGAGCAGGTGCCCGGCCTTATCGAGGACGTGGTGGATACCTATATCGAACTGCGCGCCGGCCCGGATGAACTCTTCATCGACACCGTGGCGCGGCTGGGCGTCGAGCCCTTCAAGGAGCGCGTCTATGCGGCTCATTGAGAATGGAAAGCTGGTCGAGGACCGCTTCGCGCGCGTGCCCGACGACGAGGCGCTGCCCGAGGGCGCTCCCGTGCTGATCGGCATCGAGCGCTTCCTGCGGGACGCCGAGGCGCTGAAGGACTGGCCGGCGCCGGTCGGGGTCATCTGGCCGAACAACCGGCCGATCGCCGAGATCGCGCCCTATCTGCCCCAGATCGCGCTGATCGCGCTCAATTTCCCGAGCTTCCGCGACGGGCGGGCCTACAGCCAGGCGCGGCTGCTGCGCGAGCGGCTCGGCTGGGCGGGGCCGCTGCGCGCGGTGGGCAATGTGCTGCAGGACCAGTTCCTGCTGATGCAGCGCTCGGGCTTCGATCAGATCCAGCCCGTCAAGGCGGCCGATGCCGATGCCTTCGACGAGGCGGTGCATCGCTATACCGTGTTCTATCAACCCGCGACCGACCGACGCCCGAGCCTCTTGCGCCAGCGCCTCGGGCGCAGCGTTTCCGGAGTCGCGGAATGAACCTCGCCCCGCACAGCGACGCGCATGCACCGACAGCCCCCGCCGCCGAGCCGGCGCTGGAGGCGCTCAACCGCGCGCTCGAAGGGGCAGGCCCCGCCGAGATCATCGCCGCCGCCGCGCGCACCGTCGGGCCGGGCCGGCTCAGCCTCGTCTCGTCCTTCGGCACGGAATCGGCGGTGCTGATCGCCTATATGGCGCAGGTCGATCCCGCGATTCCGGTGATCTTCCTCGATACCGGCTGGCTGTTCGCGGAGACGCTGGCCTATCGCGACACGCTCACCCGCCAGCTCGGCCTGACCGACGTGCGCAGCATTCACCCCGAGGCCGCGCGCCTTGCCGAACGCGATGCCGAGGGCGACCTCTGGCACAACGACCCGGACCTGTGCTGCCGCATCCGCAAGGTGGAGCCGCTGGCGCAGGCGCTGAAAGGGTTTGACGGCTGGCTGAACGGGCGCAAGCGCTACCAGGGCGGGCTGCGCGCCAGCATTCCCGTGGTGGAGCGCGACGGCTCGCGGCTGAAGTTCAACCCGCTCGCCAATCTCGACCGCGCCGAGGTCGAGGCCGCGCATGCGCAGTTCAACCTGCCGGACCATCCGCTGAAGGCCATGGGCTTCACCTCGGTCGGCTGCATGCCCTGCACCAGCCGCGCCGCCGCTGGCGAGGATGGGCGGCAAGGCCGCTGGCGCGGCCGCGCCAAGACCGAGTGCGGCATCCACACCCTGCTCAACACGCTTTGAGCGCGACGGGCCCGGCGCCCGGCGAAGAGCCGGGGGAGACCGCGCCGCACCTGCAATTCACGGAAGCCAACTGGGTATAAATATATAATCTATTTTGTATGTAGGAATTATATTGACCCCGTGATTGGCCTGTGAAAATCTCACTCCGGAATTCACCGGCGCTCTCGGCGCCGACGGGGAGATGGAAAATGTCTTTCAATTTCAGGTCCACGGTCGCCGCCGCGCTGATGGCCGCGCTGGCAGTACCGGCGGCGCTGGTGCCGGTGGCCCGCGCCGCCGACGTCACCCTGCTCAACGTGTCCTACGATCCCACGCGCGAATTGTACCAGCAGTACAACAAGCTGTTCGCCGACCGGTTCAAGGCCGAGACCGGCAAGACCATCGAGATCAAGGCCTCGCATGGCGGCTCGGGCAAGCAGGCGCGCTCGGTGATCGACGGGCTGGAGGCCGACGTGGTCACGCTGGCGCTGGCCTATGACATCGACGCCATCGCCGACAAGGGCTTCATCGCGCAGGACTGGCAGAAGCGCCTGCCGGACAATTCCTCGCCCTACACCTCGACCATCGTGTTCCTCGTGCGCAAGGGCAATCCGAAGGCCATCAAGGACTGGGATGACCTGCTGAAGTCCGACATCAAGGTCATCACGCCGAACCCGAAGACCTCGGGCGGCGCGCGCTGGAACTACCTCGCCGCCTGGGCCTATGCGCTCAAGAAATACGGCTCCGAGGACAAGGCGAAGGAATTCGTCGGCCAACTCTACAAGAACGTGCCCGTGCTCGACACCGGCGCGCGCGGTTCCACCGTCACCTTCACCGAGCGCGGCGTGGGCGACGTGCTGCTGGCCTGGGAGAATGAGGCGTTCCTGTCGAAGAAGGAATTCGGCGACGACAAGTTCGACATCGTCGTACCCTCGCTTTCCATCCTGGCCGAGCCGCCGGTAGCGGTGGTCGACAAGGTGGTCGACAAGAAGGGCACCCGGGCGGTCGCCGAGGAATACCTGAAGTTCCTCTACACCAAGGACGGCCAGAAGCTGGCGGCGGAGAACTTCTATCGCCCGCGCGATCCGGAAATCGCCAAGCAGTACGAGAAGGTGTTTCCCAAGATCGACCTCGTGACCATCGACGACCCGGCCTTCGGCGGCTGGCGCAAGGCACAGGCCACCCACTTCAACGATGGCGGCGTGTTCGACCAGATCTATTCCAACTGAGCCCGATCCACGACGCGGCGCGGGCTGAACGACGAGCCGGTCGACCTGCTGCCGGGCCTTGCCTCAAGGCCCGGCTTTTTCCGTGAAACGACGCCGCCGGGAGACGCGACGTGAGCGACCTGACCTTCGATCGACCCACGCTGGCGGGCACCGCGCCGCGTCATCGCCTGCGCCGCAGTCACTCCGTGCTCCCCGGCTTCGGCCTCACGCTCGGGCTGACGCTGCTGTGGCTCTCGCTGGTGGTGCTGATCCCGCTCGCGGCTTTGTTCTTCAAGACCGCCGAGCTGTCGCCCTCCCGCATCGTCGCCATCCTCACCGCGGCACGCACGCTCAACGCGCTGAAGATCTCCTTCGGCCTCTCCCTCGTCGCCGCCAGCGTCAATCTCGTGCTCGGCGCGGTCATCGTCTGGGCGCTGGTGCGCTACGAGTTTCCCGGCCGGCGCATCCTCGACGCGCTGATCGACATTCCCTTCGCCCTGCCCACCGCGGTGGCCGGCATCGCGCTCACCACGCTCTATGCCGAGAACGGCTGGATCGGCGCCTGGCTCGCCCCGCTCGGCATCAAGGTGTCGTTCACCCCGCTCGGAATTCTCGTCGCGCTCATTTTCATCGGCCTGCCCTTCGTGGTGCGCACGGTGCAGCCGGTGCTGGAAGACCTCGACCATGAGCTGGAGGAGGCCGCCGCCACGCTCGGTGCCGGGCGCTGGACCACCATCCGGCGCGTCGTGCTGCCGGCGGTGCTGCCGGCCTTCCTCACCGGCTTCGCCCTCGCCTTCGCCCGCGCGGTCGGGGAGTACGGCTCGGTCATCTTCATCGCCGGCAACCTGCCGAACGTGTCGGAGATCGCGCCGCTGCTGATCGTGATCCGGCTGGAGGAGTTCCGCTACGCCGACGCCACCACCATCGCCGCCACCATGCTCATCGCCGCCTTCGCGCTGCTGTTCGTGGTCAACGGCCTGCAGCGCTGGTCGGAAAGCCGCACCGGGAGGACCTCATGAGCAGCGCACCCATCCGCTCGGAGCCAACCGCCGTCAAATGGACCGTGATCGGCCTCGCCGCGCTGTTCATCGCCCTGTTCATCCTGCTGCCGCTGGTCAACGTGTTCGCGCAGGCCTTCGTGAAGGGCTGGGAGGCCTTCGGCGCCGCCATCATCGAGCCCGACGCGCTGGCCGCCATCGAGCTGACCCTCATCGTCACCGCCATCTCGGTGACGGCGAACACCGTCATGGGCGTCGTCATGGCCTGGGCCATCACCAAATTCTCGTTCCCGGGCAAGAGCTTCCTCATCACCCTGGTCGACCTGCCATTCTCGGTCTCGCCCGTGGTGGCCGGCCTGGTCTTCGTGCTGCTGTTCGGCGCGCAGGGCTATTTCGGGCCGTGGCTGTCGGACCACGACATCCGCATCATCTTCGCCTGGCCCGGCATCGCGCTGGCGACCATCTTCGTCACCTTTCCCTTCGTGGCACGCGAACTCATCCCGCTGATGCAGGAGCAGGGCACCACGGAGGAGGAGGCCGCCGTGACGCTGGGAGCCGGCGGCTGGCGGGTATTCTCGCGCGTCACGCTGCCCAACATCAAATGGGCGCTGCTCTATGGCGTGCTCCTGTGCAACGCCCGCGCCATGGGCGAGTTCGGCGCCGTCTCGGTGGTGTCCGGCCATGTGCGCGGGGAGACCAACACCATCCCGCTGCAGGTCGAGATTCTCTACAACGAATACCAGTTCCAGGCGTCCTTCGCGGTCGCCTCGCTGCTCGCCCTGCTCGCCATCGTCACGCTGCTGGCCAAGGCCACGCTGGAAGCGCGCCTCGGCACCCGCAGCAACCGCCACTGAATCCTCGTGGTGGCCATCGCGATCAGAACAGGTAGATCGCGGCGATGAACCCGCCGACCAGCACGAGCGCGAAGATCGCCGTCACCAGCCCCAGCCGCTCCTCGATGAAGGTACGCGCCGGTGGGCCGATCCAGTAAAGCAGCCCGGCGACCAGGAAGAAGCGCAGCCCGCGGGTGATGATCGACAGCACCACGAACCAGAACAGGTTGTAGTGGGCGAAGCCCGAGGTGATCGTCACCACCTTGTAGGGGATCGGCGTCAGGCCCTTGATCAGGATGATCCAGTGCCCGTAATGCTGATAGGCGGCGGTGAACGCCTCCATCTTGCTGCCATAGCCGTAGAGCTGGATCAGGAACAGGCCCAGTGAGTCATAGAGCAGCGAGCCGATGGCATAGCCAAGCAGGCCGCCAATGACCGAGGCCAGCGTGCACAGCCCGGCATAGAACCAGGCGAGCTTCGGCCGTGCGAGGCACATCGGCACCAGCATCACGTCCGGCGGCACGGGAAAGAACGAGCTTTCGGCGAAGGAGACCGCCGCCAGCGCCCAGGGCGCCGAGGGCCGCTCGGCCAGGTTGATCACCCACTGATAGAGACGGCGCAGCATGATGGCTCCGGAAAGGGACGGTCGTGGATCGACGGCACGAGCGGCACGACGCGCGCCGCACCGCACGGTGCGCGGCTGTTCTCGACCATTATCAAATGAATCGGGAGCGTTTTCTTATCGGCGGGGCAGACGCTCCGCGCGCGCGCCCAATTAACCGCAGGTCGGGAGAGAGCCTTAGCGGCGGCGGGCGGGACCGGAACCGGCTTCGCCGATGGGAAGGCTGGCCGCACGATGGGGAATCGGGTGGAAATCGAACACGGGGGCATCCGTGGGCGGTGCCGATGACGGGCCCGCATCGCCCCCCGCCCCCTTGCGGGCGCGCTTGGGCAGCTTCTCGGCCATGCCGAGCAGATTCTCGCGCCGGGCCATCTCGGTCCACACGTCGTCGGGGTCGATGCCCAGATCCACCCACAGCACGACGAGGTTGTAGAGGAGGTCCGCGCTCTCGCATACCGTGGCGGGGACATTGCCGACCACGCCGTCGAGCGCGACCTCCACCGCCTCCTCCGCCACCTTCTTGGCGATGAAGGGCCGGCCCTTGGCGAACAGCCGCGCGGTGCGCGCGGAGGTGTTGTTGCCCCGGCGCGTGGCTATGACCGCATCATGCAGACGACGAATCGAATCGCTCATTCACCAATTCTAGAACCTGCTGTGTGAAGCTCCCGTGTCGTCGCCCCGTCATGGGCGGCGTGCCGTCATCCGTGATGCCGATCGCGATGATGGCCTCGATGACGGCGATGTCATGAGACCCGGCGTTGAATGCGGGGCCATGGCGACTATGCTGCGATGCGGGGATCGGCCGTCGCGTTTTGATCCCCCGCCGCAAACGGGGTATTCAGGCAAGGCCGGGCCCTCGCGGCGGGTCGAAAGCTGGAATGGGAAACTGAGAAGCGTGTCGAGCCCTCTCTTCTTCCGCACCCTCGGAAGCCTCGCCGCCGGTGCTCGCGCCCGCGCCGGGCTGGCCGCGGTGCTCGCTCTTGCGGCGGTGACGCCGGCTCTGGTGAGCCCGGCCCTGGCGACACCCGCGCTGGTGATCGAGGTCGACAGCGGCAAGGTACTGCTGGCCGAGGACGCCACCAAGCCGTGGTATCCCGCCTCCGTCACCAAGCTGATGACGGCCTATGTCACCTTCAAGGCCATCCGCGCCGGCCGCGTGACGCCGGAAACCCTCATCACGGTCTCGGACAACGCCACCGCGCAGGCGCCCTCCAAGATGGGCTTCAAGGCCGGCACCCAGCTCACCATCGACAACGCGCTGAAGATGATGCTGGTGAAGTCGGCCAACGACATGGCCGTGGTGCTGGCCGAGGGCGTGGGCGGCACCTATGCGGCCTTCATCAACGAGATGAACAGCTCCGCCCGCGAACTTGGGATGGACGGCACCCATTATGACAACCCCAACGGCCTGCCCTCCCCCGGGCAGATCACCACCGCGCGCGATCTCGCCATCCTCGCGCGCGCCATCTTCACCGAATTTCCCGAGCGGGCGGATCTGTTCCGCATTCCCGCGATCAAGCTCGGCACCAATGTCATCCGCAGCTACAACAAGCTGATCGACAGCTATCCCGGCGCGGACGGCATGAAGACCGGCTTCATCTGCGCCTCCGGCTTCAACCTGGTGGCCAGCGCCACTCGCGGCGACAAGCACGTGCTCGCCGTGGTGCTCGGCACCAGTTCGGGCCGCGCGCGCACCGAGCAGGCGGCGCTGCTGCTGGAGAAGGGCTTCCAGCATTCGTGGAAGATCTTCGGCGCCGTCGCCCCCACCGTCGATTCACTGCGCAACGAGAGCGGCCCGCCGGCCGACATGCGCGCCGAGGTGTGCGGCGGAAAACGCAAGAATGTCGCCTCGGAAGATGACGACACCCCATCCTCCGCCTCCAGCTTCGTCGCCGCCGGCATGGGCTCGCTCGGCGACAATGTCACCGGCGCCAGCCTGCTGCAGAAGCTGCCCGCCTCCATGCCTCCGGTCGAGGTCTGGGTCGGACCGGTGCCGAGCGCCGAGGCGCTCGCCGCCGCCTATCCGCCCCCGCCGGTGAAGAAGACGCCGCCCAAGGACGCCAAGGCGACCAAGGACACCAAGGCGGCCAAGGGCAAGAAGCCCGCCGCGCAGACCGCGATCATCGACACCAGCGACCCCAACGCTCCGCCCGCCACCGCGCCGGCCGCGCCTCCCTCGGCCGCTCCCTCCCCGACCGCGAAGCCGGCGGCGAAACCCGCGCCCAAGCCGGCCGCCACTGCGACTGGCAAACCTGCCGCCAAGCCCGTGGCCAAACCCGTGGCCAAACCCGCCGCGAAGCCGGCGACCCAGTCGACCGCGGCCTCCCAGCCCTTGCCGAATCCGCCGGCCGCCCCCAGCTATCCCACCGTCCCCGCGCCGCAATAGCGCGCGCCGGCCGCGCGGCGCGGCGGGTGGCACGGCGTAGCACGGCGAGGGGCGAGACGGCCCGCACAGGAACCTGCTTCATGAGCCAGATCACCGGCGAGACGGCCTCGCGGCGCCCCGAGCCCATTCCGGTCACACTGCTCACCGGCTTTCTCGGCGCCGGCAAGACCACATTGTTGAACCGCCTGCTGCAGGATCCCGGGCTCGCCGACACGGCCGTGCTGATCAACGAGTTCGGCGAGATCGGCATCGATCACCTGCTGGTGCAGCATTTCGACGATGCCACCGTGCTGCTGGCCTCCGGTTGCCTGTGCTGTACGGTGCGCGGCGATCTCGCCGAGGGGCTCGAACAGCTGCTGCGCCGCATGGATAACGGCGTCATTCCCCCGTTCCGCCGCGTGATGATCGAGACCACCGGCCTCGCCGACCCCGCGCCCATCCTGCACGTGCTGATGATGCACCCCTATCTGGTGATGCGCTTCCGGCTCGACGGGGTGGTGACGCTGGTCGACGCGGTGAACGGCGGCTCGACGCTCGACGAGCATCCCGAATCGGTGCGTCAGGCGGCGATCGCCGATCGCATCGTGCTCACCAAGACCGATCTGGTCGACACGCCCGCGCGCGACGCCGATCTGGCGGCGCTGCGCCAGCGGCTGAAGGCGCTGGCGCCCGGCGCGCCGGTGCTGGACGCCGCGCGCGGCGAGGCGAGCCCGGCGGCGCTGCTGAATGCCGGGCTCTACGATCCCGCGACCAAGATCGCCGATGTCGGCCGCTGGCTGGCGGATGAGGCGGTGGCGGCGGCAGAGGCGGAATCGCGCGCCCACCGGCATGACGCCAATCGCCATGACGACCGCATCCGCGCCTTCACGGTCGCCACGGATGCGCCGGTGGCGGCAGCCGCGATCGACATGTTCCTGGAGCTGGTGCGCGGTACCCATGGCGGCAAGCTGCTGCGCCTCAAGGGTATCGTGAAGCTCGCCGAGGATCCCGAGCACCCGCTGGTGCTGCACGGCGTGCAGCATGTGCTGCATCCCCCGAGCCAGCTGGCCCAGTGGCCCGATGACGACCGGCGCACACGTCTCGTCATGATCGTGCGCGATGTCGAGCCGGCGGTGATCCGCCGGCTGTTCGACGCCTTCATGGGCCTGCCGGCGCTCGACCAGCCGGACGGGGCGGCGCTGAGCGACAATCCCCTCGCCCCGGCCACCCTGCGGCGCTGAACACGCTGGCCACCGGCTTCAATCCGCCTCTATGCGATTGATGGAAAACACGGAGCCCGATCCGGTTGCGCCGCAATCGGATCGGCGCGTGCCCTATTGCGGCATTGGCGCGCCGCCGAACTGCAGCTGCGTGGTGCCGGATGCCGGAGCGGTGGGGGGTTGCGCGGCCGGCGCGGTTGCGGCCTGCTGCGCGGCTTCCACCTTCGGATCGGGCACGCCGAGCACCATGGCCCAGTACACGCTGTATTTGGAGCGCGGCGCGCGCACGGCGGCGATGCCGAGCCGGGTCACGCCGGGCATCAGCATGTTCTTGTTGTGCGAGGGCGAATCGCGCCAGCCCGAAAAGGCTTCGGCCAGCGTGTGATAGCCGGCGCCCACATTCTCCGCCGCCTTCAGCCCGGAGAAGCCCGCCGCCTTCAGCCGCACGATGAGCGAGCGCCCGCCAATGTCGTGCGAGAGCTGGTCGGCCGCCGCCATGGTCTTGGCCTGCCGCTCGGCCACCGCCATCAGCGTGGGGTCGATCGTCACCGCCGGCAGGCCGCGCGCCTGCCGGTAGTCGCTCAGGAGCGAGGCCGCCGCTTGCGGATCGAGCGCTCCGCCCTTGGCGATGTTCGCGTAGAACGTATCGTTGACCGCGATCGTGGTCGGCTCGCTGGCGCAGCCCGCCAGAAGCAGGGGCACGAGAAGGGCGATGGCAAGGCGCGTCGGCGACATGGGGAGCATCAAGGTCTCGTGGGTCCGAGGTGGGACGGGCGAAGAGAGGATCAGTCGTCGGCGGCCGGCGGCGGCGTGCCGATCGGGCCGCCGCGATAGATGTTCCAGGGCGTGTAGGGAATACCGATCTGCGCCGCCTTCATCCGGTCCAGCACCGCGAAATGCAGGTCGCTCTTCACGGTGAGCGCGTAATCGACATTGGCGACGACGCAGCGCAGCTCGAATTTCAGGTAGCTGTCGCCGAACGCCATCAGGAACACGCGCGGCGGCGGCGAGCGCAGCACCTGCGGGTGGTCGCAGGCGCAGCCGATGAGGATGTCGCGCACCTCGTCGGCATCGGCATCATAGGCGACATTCACCGCCACGATCACCCGCCCCGTGGTGTTGGCGTGGGTGAAGTTCTTCACCATGCCGGTGATGAGGTCGGAATTGGGAATGACCACCGCCGCGCGGTCGAAGGTCTCGATCTCGGTCGCGCGCACGCTGATGCGGCGCACATAGCCTTCCTCGCCCTTCACCGAGATGGTGTCGCCGACGCGGATCGGCCGTTCCGCCAGCAGGATGAGGCCGGAGACGAAATTCGACACGATGGACTGCAGGCCGAAACCGATACCGACCGAGAGCGCACCGGCGACCAGGGCGATGTTCTGCAGGTTGAGGCCAATCTGGCCCATGGACATGGCGATGACGGCGATCGAGCCGACATAGCCGATAATGGTGGAAATCGAGTTCTGCAGGCCCTGGTCGAACGAGGTCTTCGGCAGGATCGCTACGGCGAACCAGCGCTGGATGGCGCGGGCGATGACGATGCCGACCACCAGGAACATCACCGCGCTCAGCACGTCGCCCAGCGTGATGGTGGAGGTGCCGATGGTGAAGCCGAAGGTGATGCGGCTGACCAGATCGCGGACATCGGCGGTGGAGGTGCCGAAGGTGCCGATCACCATCACCAGCACGATGACCGTCGCCAATGCCTTGCACACGCCGGCGACGAGCAGCGCCAGCAATTCGAGGCTGGCCGGACGCACGCCGAGCGTCTTGGCGACATGGCGCGCGCGCGGGCCCGAGGCGATGCCGTCGATGAACACCGCGTTGATCAGCGCGATGATGAGGTAGAGCGCGCCCGCCAGCACCACGGCAAACAGCGAGCGCGAGGCGAGGTAGGAGGCCACGCTGACATAGCCGGCGACCAGCGCCGCGACGATGGTGGCGTTCAGCACCCAGAAGGGAAAGCGGATCCACTGCAGCATGGTCTGCGAGGGACCGCCACCATCCGATTTCGTCTCGTTCTTGGTCTCGCTCTTGGCCTCTGGCTTCGCCTCGATCCTTGCATCGCCCTTGGCCTCCTCGCCCTCGTCGGCGTCCGGCCCGTCGGCGAGTTCGCCGAGCGCGCGCATGGTGCGCCCGGCCATCAGCACCAGTGCCAGCGCCATGCCCGCCGCCGTCGCCACGGTGAGCGGCACCGGCGCGACGAGCGCCCGGTGGATGGTGCTGAGCACGACAGCGGTCGCGACAATCCAGAGGCCGAGCGCCGCGTTGCGGTAGATCAGCTGCGCCATCTCGTCCGACACCGGCACCACGCGACGGCGCGGCGACATCGGCGCCAGCGCGCCGGCCAGCAGGCCGCGCCCGACGGCGAGGATGCACACGGCGATCAGAACGCCCTGGGAAATCTCCACCACGCGCGGCGGCACGAGGTCGAAGGCATTCAGCAGCGCCATCACGGCCAGCGTCGCGGCCGGCGCCGCCGCCATGCCGATGATGGCGACCAGCGCCGACAGCCCCGTCACCTTGAGCGGGGACAGCGGCTCGCCGTCGACATCAAGATCCACCCGCCGCAAGGGCCTGCTGAACATGTTCTGCAGGAACACGACGAGGGCGATGATGCCCAGCGCGCCAAGGCCGACCAGCACCTGTCCGGTGCGCGACATGCGGGCATCCGCATAGGCCCGCCAGTCGGTCAGGAGATAGCGGATGCCGCGGATTTCCACCGGAATGGAGGAGACGGCGGAGATCCACAGATTGGGATCGAGCACGCTGAAGGACCGCGCCAGCAGCGTATCGGTGAACAAGGCGCGGCGTCGGCTGGTGATTCGGTCGGACAGCTGGTCCGCGCGCACGTTGATCAGCCGCACCTGCTTCAGCAGTCCGTCCAGCGCGCTCGCCCGCGTCTCCAGCGACTCGCGCTCGCGGGCAATGGATTCGCTCTCCGGCGGCGCGTCGGCGGCGGGCTTGGCCCCCAGTTCCTGCAGGCGCTTGTAGAGGTCGGCCACCGCCGGATCGAGAATGGCGATGCCGGCGCTCAGGTTGCCGCGAACGGGGTCGAGCCGGGCGCGGAGCCCATCGAGATCCTCGGAACGCAGCCCGTCACGCCCCAGCGCCGCCTCGACGCCATCGACCACGGCGCGCTGGCCCTCCAGCTTGTCCTGCAGGACCTGCTGCTCGGGCGACAGCGCGCCCTGCGCCCCTGCCGCCATGGGGGCGAGCGTGCCAAGCGCGAGGCAAAGCCACGCGGTAAGAACGATGAGCGTCGTCGCGGTGGGCCGCAGCATCGCACCGATATCGGCGAAGGAAATGTGCGGGCGCCGCCGCCCGGCGATCGCGCGAGCCGTTGCGAATGTGCGTTGAGCCATGACCGGATCGTATTGGAGCGTGAGTGCCCCTGTCTCCGGTGGGATAAGGGCCAAGTCAAGGCGAAGACGTTAACGCAAAGTTACCGCCCGGCCCTCAGACCACCGCCACGCCTTGCCCGGCGCCCCGGCAGGGGACCCGGCGCACGCTCAGTTCCCGCGCATCGAGGGCGGAAGCGTGCGCTCCTGCAGGTCGAAAGCGGCGGAGCAGACGGCGAAGACATCGCCGAGAAACTCCCGCAGGCGCGAAAACACGGTGGCGTGCGGGGCCTGGACGCGGCCGATCATCTCGTCGTCGTCCATCGAGAAATTGGCGGCATGATGCACGGCGAGGTTCTTCATCGGCGCGTTGCTCGGCAGGAATACCACCTGCAGCTCCTCGATGCCGCGATTCTGCGCCAGCAGCACGAGATGGCGCATCAGCGCGGAGCCGATGCCTTTACCCTGGAATTCCCGCTCGACGCTGAACGCCGCCTCGGCCGAGGCCGGCTTGCCGGCGCGCCGCGGAAGCGGGTGCAGCTCCGCGACGGCGCGCAATTCACCGTCGACGAAATAGCCGATCGCCATCGCATCACCGCTCGTGACGCGGGTGCCGTGACGGGCGATGGCGCCATCGGAGACGACACCGCCGAAGCGCATGAAACGGCTGAGCGGATCGAGCCGCAGCAAATGTTCGACCAGCAAATGACGCTCGGCCGGCAGCACCTTGCGGATCTGACCCTCGGCCGGGTCGACATGGTGATGGGGCGTGGAGGTATTCGCAGGCTCCGGCGCGCGCAATGGCGCGCGGCTATCGGAAATCGGGGCGCTCTGTTCGATCGCAGGCATGGCTTCTATCCCGCCGGCCACATTCCTTGTTGCGGCGCAGCAGAAATATGCGCATCGCACAAGAAGGCAACTCCTGCATCTGCATGGCTCGCATGCGCCGTCTTCCATGTACCGTCTTCACGGACGCCAGCGAGCCGCAGAATTACTGCGCCGCTTTGCCAGGCGGCGCAATGCGTAGGAACACACTCCATCGGGGCGGCACGGGACCTTGCCGTTCAGCGGCTGGCGCTGAGCGCCTCGCCGGTGCCGGCGGCCTTCACGATGGCGCGCCGCAGCGGGCCCTCCGCCGTGACGGCGAAATTGTAGTGGCTCATCGAGAACGGCCCCGCCTCGCCGGGATGGAACGAGCGGAAGCCGACATAGACGCCGAGAAAGCCGCCCTGCTCGCTCAGCAGCGCCGCGCCCGAGGTGCCGCCCTCGGCATCGCAGTCGATCGCCACTTCCCGCAGCCCGCCCTCGCCGCGCGCCGTGACCGTGCGTGCCCGGCAACGCTCCAGGGTTCGCCGCGTCACGCCGGCGGTGCTGGCCGCCGCCGCGAGCACCACTTCCCCCGGCACCGCCATCGCCGGCGCCAGCGGATAGGGTCGCGCGCCCGCGACGACGGCCGCGAGCGGAGCCACCGCCCAGTCCTGCAGGGCCGGTGCGTCGTAAGGCTCGCGCGAGCCGGTCAACACCCGCTCCATGTCGATCGGCACGATCCGGCGCTGGCCGCCGACCTCGATCACGAAGCCGCAGGCCGGGCCGCTGGCGCGCGCGGTACCATCCGGCGCGAACAGCACATGCGCGGCCGTCACCAGCACATTGGCCGCGCCGACCAGCTGACCGGTGCCCACCGCCCCGCCGCAATGCACCACGCCGGTCGCGCCGAAGCGCGTGGCAAGCTCGCGGGACGACAGCCCGACGACATGGGCGAACACCTCCGGCGCCATCCGGCCGTCCGTGTCGATGATGATGAGCGAGGACGGAAGGTCGCGCGCCAGCGCCGGCCCGCCGGCCCCGGCGATCAGGCCCAGCCACAGGCAGCCGAGCCAGAGGGCCGGCCATCCGGTAAGTCGCACGCGCCTGGCGAAGCAGTTCGCCATCCGCCGCGACCCCGTTCCCCGGCGCCGAACGGGGCTCATGGTCTTCGCACGGATCGGTTCCTGGTGCATGCCCCGCCCCGTCTCCTCCGCCCCGTCTCCTCCCGCGCCGGTCTCTACCCCGGACGCGGGCCCGTCTGACGAGGCCAGTCTGCGGAGGATCGTGTCGGCGTCAAGGCCGCGCGCGGCGTGGCGACATGCTGGCGCGGCGGGCGCCTTGCCACTTCGTCGGAGATCGGGTCTGGCCGCTTGCCCCGAGGGGACGGGGCGGCTAATGCGTGCGCTGCAACAGTCTGGAGTGTCCCGAGATGGCGGACATGCTCACCGCGGAAGCTGGCGGCTCGGTGCTCGCGGCGCGTTACGTCGCGCGGATGGCGGCCGGGGACATCGCCCCCGATTCCGGCCAGGCCAAGGTGGTCGCCGCCCTCGCGCAGCTGGAACAGCGCATCGCCAGCCGCCGCCTGGCCCGCAAATCCTCCGCGCTCGGCTGGCTGTTCGCCCGTCGAGAGGACACCATTCCGCGTGTGCGCGGGCTCTATATCCACGGGGCGGTCGGGCGCGGCAAGACCATGCTGGCCGACCTGTTCTTCGAAAGCGTGGCGGTGCGCAAGCGCAAGCGCCGCGCGCATTTCCACGAATTCATGGCCGACGTGCACGCCCGCATCTTCAAGGTGCGGGCCGACATGAAGGCCGGCCGGATCAAGGAAGCCGACCCGATCGCCCTGGTCGCCGCCGCGCTCTATGAAGAAGCGTGGCTCCTGTGCTTCGACGAGTTCCACGTCACCGACATCGCCGATGCGATGATCCTGGGCCGGCTGTTCGAGAAGCTGTTCGACCTCGGCGTCGTCATCGTCGCCACCTCCAACGTGGCGCCGGAAGATCTCTACAAGGGCGGCCTCAACCGGGCGCTGTTCCTGCCCTTCATCGCCATGATCGAGAAACACATGGAGGTGGTGCGTATCGAGTCGCCCACCGACTACCGCATGGAAAAGCTTGGCGGCGTGCGGATCTGGTTCGTGCCCGACGACGACCATTCCATGGCGCAGATCGACCGCGAGATGGAGAAGATCTGGCATCGCATCGCCGGCAATGATGGCGGCGCGCCCGCCAGCATCAGTTCCGCCGGCCGCATCATCCGCGTGCCGCGCGCGGGCGGCGGGGCGGCGCGCTTCAGCTTCGAGGACCTGTGCGCCGCGGCGCTCGGCGCCTCGGACTATCTGCGCATCGCGCGCGCCTACCACACGGTGGTGATCGACCACATTCCCCAGCTCGACCAGGACCGGCGCAACGAGGCCAAGCGCTTTATCACGCTGATCGACGAGTTCTACGAGAAGGGCGTCAAGCTGGTCGCCTCCGCCGCGGCCGAGCCGGAGGATCTCTATCTCGGCACGGAAGGGGCGGAAGCGTTCGAATGGGCACGCACCGTCTCGCGCCTGCATGAGATGCGCTCCAGCGACTATATTGCGCGTCCGCACGGCCGCGGCGATTCCGAAGCCTCCGGCGACACGACGGGCCTTGTCGAAACCTGACCTGCGGGCTTGATCGGGACGGCGGCGCGGCTTCTTCTGTGGTTCCGCCTCTCCATCACCAGCGCGTGGGCTCATGAGCAGTCGACATCATCACGGAAACGAGTTGCGGGAGCATAGCTGCGCACTGACGGGAAAGATCGTTTCCCAGCGCGATGCCGTCCAGCTCGACATGCTGCGCCCCGCGCTGGCCGATCATATACGCGCCGCGCATCCCGGCATTGCGCCGGACGCATACATCTCCCGCCCGGCGCTGGCGCGGGAGAGGGCCGCCTACATCGCCGCGACCCTGCAGGCCGAGCGCGGCGACCTCACCCAGCTCGACCATGACGTCATCGACAGCCTCGCGCAGAACGACATCCTCACCGCCAATGTCGAGGCGGAAATCGACCAGCACCGCACCTTCGGCGAGCAGGCGGCGGACGCCATTGCCTCGTTCGGCGGCAGCTGGACCTTCATCATCTCCTTCATGGTGTTCATCAACATCTGGATGGCGCTGAACATCCTCGGCCTAGTCGGCGGGTTCGACCCCTACCCCTTCATTTTGCTCAATCTCGTGCTGTCCTGCATCGCCGCGCTGCAGGCGCCGGTCATCATGATGAGCCAGAAACGGCAGGAGTCGAAAGACCGGTTGCGTTCGGAAAACGACTATCGGGTCAATCTCAAGGCCGAGCTGGAAATCCGGCACCTGCACGAGAAGATCGATCACATGCTCACGCATCAGTGGGAACGCCTGACCGAGATCCAGACCATCCAGATCGAGCTTATGGAAGACTTGGCGGCACGCCGACGTTAGGCATTCAGTATTTCGTATGCCAAAACGAATACGCGCAAAGTCGTAGCCTGACCTCACGGCGGGCGGGGCGTGTTCGCTTGAACCGGGCGGCGATAAGGGCTATCGGATGCCCGCGCGGCGGAGCGCCGCACCCCCTCTCGGAAAGTCAGGAAATCTCATGGCTCGAGCTAAGATTGCACTGATCGGGGCCGGCCAGATCGGCGGCACTCTCGCCCTTCTGGCAGGCCTCAAGGAACTCGGCGACGTCATCCTGTTCGACGTGGCCGAAGGTATCCCGCAGGGCAAGAGCCTCGACATTGCGGAAGCCTCCCCCGTCCTCGGCTTCGACGCCAAGCTGGTCGGCACCAACGGCTATGAGGGCATCGCGGGTGCCGACGTGGTCATCGTCACCGCCGGCGTTCCGCGCAAGCCCGGCATGAGCCGCTCGGACCTGCTCGACATCAACCTCAAGGTGATGCAGCAGGTCGGCGCGGGCATCGCCAAATTCGCCCCCGACGCCTTCGTGATCTGCGTCACCAATCCGCTCGACGCCATGGTGTGGGCGCTGCAGAAGGCCTCGGGCCTGCCGACCCACAAGGTGGTGGGCATGGCCGGCGTGCTGGATTCGGCGCGCTTCCGCTATTTCCTCTCCGACGAGTTCAACGTCTCGGTCGAGGACGTCAACGCCTTCGTGCTCGGCGGGCATGGCGACGACATGGTGCCGCTGGTGCGTTATTCCGGCGTCGGCGGCATTCCGCTGCCGGACCTCGTCGCGATGGGCTGGACCACGCAGGCCAAGCTCGACGCCATCGTCGATCGCACCCGCAAGGGTGGCGGCGAGATCGTCAACCTGCTCAAGACAGGCTCGGCCTTCTACGCCCCCGCCGCCTCGGCCATCGAGATGGCGACCTCCTATCTGCGCGACAAGAAGCGCCTGCTGCCGGCCGCGGCCTTCCTCTCCGGCCAATACGGCCAGGACGACCTCTATCTCGGCGTGCCGGTCATCATCGGCGCCGGCGGCGTCGAGCGCATCGTCGAAATCTCGCTCGATGCGACCGAGCAGGCCATGCTCGACAAGTCGGTCGCCTCGGTGAAGGAACTGGTCGCCGAGTGCCAGAAGATCGCCCCCGACCTCGCCTCCGGCCTGGGCAAGTGACCTGACCGGCGCGCGGCGAGCCGCCAAGGTTCCGCCGCCGCTCCGCCATGCCGCCTGCGACGCCCCGACGGGTGCCGCAGCGGCTGCCGACCGCAGCGACCTGTTGCCGATGAGCACCGCCGTGCCGCAATCCTGCGGTATTCATGAAGTGAACACGAGACCTATATAGGTTCTATCGAGCCATTGCCCCGAGGGTCCGGGGCGACCGGAGTCCGACAACGCCCTCGGCGAAGCCGGACATCCGGCAGAAAATTGCCTCCATCGGACCATTGGTCCCTCAGGAGCCGACAATGTCGCGCGCGGACTTGAACGAAGCCTTCCTGAATACGTCCTTCCTCTACGGCGCCAATGCCGCCTGGATCGAGGATCTCTACGCCCGCTACGAGGCCGACCCGAACGCGGTCGACGCCGAGTGGCAGGCCTTCTTCGCCGGGCTCAAGGACGCCCCGGCCGATGTCGAGAAGAGCGCGCGCGGCGCCTCCTGGAAGAAGCCCGGCTGGCCGATCCACGCCAATGGCGAACTCGTCTCGGCGCTCGACGGCAACTGGATCGAGACCGAGAAGGCGGTCGGCAGGAAGGTCGAGGCCAAGGTCGCCGAGAAGGCGCAGAAGGCTGGCGTCGAACTGACCTCGACCGATGTGCAGCAGGCCACGCGCGACTCGGTCAAGGCGCTGATGATGATCCGCGCCTACCGCATGCGCGGCCACCTGCATGCCAAGCTCGACCCGCTGGGTCTGGAGCCGGTGCACCCCGCGCCCGAGCTCGACCCCGCCTCCTACGGCTTCCGCGAAGCCGATCTCGACCGGCCGATCTTCATCGACCACGTGCTCGGCATGGAATTCGCCACCGTGCGCCAGATGGTGGCCATTCTCCAGCGCACCTATTGCGAGACGCTCGGCGTCGAGTTCATGCACATCTCCTCGCCCGAGGAGAAGGCGTGGATCCAGGAGCGCATCGAGGGGCCGGACAAGGAAATCACCTTCACCCGCGAAGGCAAGCGCGCCATCCTCAACAAGCTGGTGGAGGCCGAGGGCTTCGAGAAGTTCCTCGACGTGCGCTACACCGGCACCAAGCGCTTCGGCCTTGACGGCGGCGAGAGCCTGATCCCCGCGCTCGAACAGATCATCAAGCGCGGCGGCAATCTCGGCGTGAAGGAGGTCGTGTTCGGCATGGCCCATCGCGGCCGTCTGAACGTGCTGACCCAGGTAATGGGCAAGCCGCACCGCGCGCTGTTCCACGAATTCAAGGGCGGCTCCTGGGCGCCGGACGACGTCGAGGGCTCGGGCGACGTGAAGTACCATCTCGGCGCCTCCTCGGACCGCGAGTTCGACGGCAACCAGGTGCACCTGTCGCTGACCGCCAATCCCTCGCATCTGGAAATCGTCGATCCCGTCGTGCTGGGCAAGGCGCGCGCCAAGCAGGACCAGCTGGGCGATACCGAGCGCAGCCAGGTGCTGCCGCTGCTGCTGCACGGCGACGCCGCCTTTGCCGGCCAGGGCGTGGTGGCCGAGTGTTTCGGCCTGTCGGGCCTGAAGGGGCACCGCACCGGCGGCTCGATCCACTTCATCATCAACAACCAGATCGGCTTCACCACCTATCCCGGCAATTCGCGCTCCTCGCCCTACCCCTCGGATGTCGCCAAGACCATCGAGGCGCCGATCTTCCACGCCAATGGCGACGACCCGGAAGCCGTGACCTTCGCCGCCAAGATCGCCACCGAGTTCCGCCAGCGCTTCCACAAGCCCGTGGTGGTGGACATGTTCTGCTACCGCCGCTTCGGCCACAATGAAGGCGACGAGCCCGCCTTCACCCAGCCCCTGATGTACAAGCTCATCAAGCAGCACCCGACCACGCTGGAGCTGTATTCGAAGAAGCTGGAGGCCGAGGGCGTGATCGAGCCGGGCGAGCTCGACCGCATGCGCGCCGAGTGGCGCTCCAAGCTCGATGGCGAATACGAGGCCGGCCAGGCCTACAAGCCCAACAAGGCCGACTGGCTGGACGGGCGCTGGGCGGGCCTCAAGGCCGCCGCCGGCGAGGACGATCCGCGCCGCGGCAATACCGGCGTCGATTTCGCCGTGCTCAAGGAGATCGGCGAGAAGATCACCACCGTGCCGGAGGGCTTCCACCTCCACCGCACCATCCAGCGCTTCCTCGACGCCCGCCGCAAGGCGATCGTGGAGGACGGCACGGGCATCGACTGGTCGACCGCCGAGGCACTCGCCTTCACCACGCTGCTGCTCGACGGCAACCGGGTGCGCCTGTCCGGCCAGGACAGCGAGCGCGGCACCTTCACGCAGCGCCACTCCGTGCTGACCGACCAGGAGAACGAGGATCGCTACACGCCCTTCAACCATGTGCGCGCGGGGCAGGCCCAGTACGAGGTCATCAACTCGATGCTCTCGGAAGAAGCGGTGCTCGGCTTCGAATATGGCTACTCGCTCTCCGAGCCGAACGCGCTGACCCTGTGGGAAGCCCAGTTCGGCGACTTCGCCAACGGCGCGCAGGTGGTGTTCGACCAGTTCCTGTCCTCGGGCGAGCGCAAGTGGCTGCGCATGTCGGGCCTCGTCTGCCTGCTGCCGCACGGCTATGAAGGCCAGGGCCCGGAACATTCCTCGGCCCGCCTGGAGCGCTTCCTGCAGATGTGCGCCGAGGACAACATGCAGGTCGCCAACCTGACGACGCCGGCGAATTATTTCCACGCCCTGCGCCGTCAGCTGAAGCGCGACTTCCGCAAGCCGCTGATCCTGATGACGCCGAAGAGCCTGCTGCGCCACAAGCGCGCCACCTCCACGCTGGCGCAGCTTGGCCCGCAGACCACCTTCCACCGCGTGCTGTGGGACGATGCCGACCGCTCCAACGCGGCGACCCTGCCCCCCGAGGCGGTGAAGCTGAAGCCGGACAGCGAGATCCGCCGCGTCGTGCTGTGTTCGGGCAAGGTCTATTACGACCTGTACGAGGAGCGCGAGCGCCGGGGCGCCGACGATATCTACCTCCTGCGCGTGGAGCAGCTCTACCCGTTCCCGCTCAAGACGCTGGTGCAGGAAATCTCCCGCTTCAAGCAGGCGGAAGTGGCCTGGTGCCAGGAAGAGCCGAAGAACCAGGGCGCCTGGGCCTTCGTGCAGCCCTATCTGGAATGGGTGCTGGAACAGGCCGGCTCCGCCTCGGCGCGGCCGCGCTATACCGGCCGTCCGGCCTCTGCCGCCACGGCGACCGGCCTGATGTCCAAGCATCTTGCGCAACTCAAGGCGTTCCTGCAGGACGCGCTGGGCTGACGATCCGCATACCCTGAGGGAGCGCCGGCCATCTGGTCGGCAAACGGTGAGGAATTAAGAGCATGGCCACCGAGATCCGCGTCCCGACGCTGGGCGAATCGGTCACCGAGGCAACTATCGGCAAGTGGTTCAAGAAGGCTGGCGAGGCGGTCGCCGCCGATGAACCGATCGTCGAGCTGGAGACCGACAAGGTCACGATCGAAGTTCCGGCCCCGGCGGCCGGCGTGCTCTCCGAGATCATCGCCAAGGACGGCGAGACGGTCGGTGTCGGCGCGCTGCTCGGCTCCATCGGTGCGGGTGCGGGTGCGGGCGCCAAGGCGGCACCCGCCGCCGCACCGGCCGCTCCCGTAAAGGCGGAAGCTCCCAAGGCGGAAGCTGCGAAGACCGAAGCTCCCGCGGCGGCCCCGGCGGCTCCCGCTCAGGCGGCGGCTCCCGCGGGTGCCAACGGCCCGGCGGTGGCCAAGCTCGCGGCGGAATCGGGCATCAACCCGGCCCTGCTCGCCGGCTCCGGCAAGGACAGCCGCGTGACCAAGGGCGACATGCTCGCCGCCATCGCCACCAGCGTCGCCGCCCCGGCTCCCGCCGCCAGCGCCCCGGTGACGGTGCGCGCTCCCTCCGTGCCGGCCGATGCCGTGCGCGAGGAGCGGGTGAAGATGACCAAGCTGCGCCAGACCATCGCCCGGCGGCTGAAGGACGCGCAGAACAGCGCCGCCATGCTCACCACCTTCAACGATGTCGACATGTCGGCGGTGATGAGCCTGCGCGCGCAGTACAAGGACGTGTTCGAGAAGAAGCACGGCGTGAAGCTCGGCTTCATGGGCTTCTTCTCCAAGGCCGTCATCCAGGCCCTGAAGGACGTGCCCGAGGTCAATGCCGAGATTGACGGGCAGGACCTCGTCTACAAGAACTACTACAATATCGGCATCGCGGTCGGCACCGACAAGGGTCTCGTCGTGCCGGTGGTGCGCGATGCCGACACGCTGTCCATCGCAGGCATCGAGAAGGCCATTGCCGGCTATGGTCGCAAGGCGCGCGACGGCAAGCTCGGCATCGAGGACCTGCAGGGCGGCACCTTCACCATCACCAATGGCGGCATCTACGGCTCGCTGATGTCGACCCCGATCCTCAACGCGCCGCAGTCCGGCATTCTCGGCATGCACCGCATCGAGGAGCGGCCCGTCGTGGTGAAGGGCCAGATCGTCATCCGCCCGATGATGTATCTGGCGCTGAGCTACGATCACCGCATCGTCGACGGCAAGGGCGCGGTGACCTTCCTCGTCCGCGTCAAGGAAGCGCTGGAGGACCCGACCCGGCTGGTGCTGGATCTGTGATCCGCAGATCGGGCACGCGGAGGATGTGATGAGCTATGTGAGCGAATTCGCGGCGCTGATGGCCGTGTTCGCGGTGGTTATCGTGGCGCCGGGGGCGGATTTCGCCCTCGTCGTGCGCCAGAGCGTGGTGCATGGCCGCAAGGCGGCGCTCATCACCAGCTTCGGCATCGGCGCCTCGCTGCTCTTCCACATCTCCTACACCATCCTCGGCATCGGGCTCATCGTCTCCCAGTCGCTGGCGCTGTTCGCGCTGATCAAGTGGCTGGGCGTCGGCTATCTCGTCTATCTCGGCATCCGCTCCTTCTTCGAGAAGCCGATGGCGTTCAACGAGGCGTCCTTTGCGGCCGAGGCCGGCGCGGCGCGCGGCGCCTCGCTCGCCGGATGCTTCGGCATGGGCTTCCTCACCAATGCGCTCAACCCGAAGCCGGTACTGTTCTTCCTGTCGCTGTTCTCGGCGATGGTGAGCCATGAGACGCCGGTTCCGGTGGTCTTTCTCTATGGCATCGGCATGGCGAGCGCGCTCATCGCCTGGTTTGCCGGCGTCACCTTGTTCTTCACCAACCCCGCCGTGCGGGCACGCTTCGCGGCGGGTGGCCGCTGGTTCAACCGGTTGACCGGTGCAACCTTCGTGCTGCTCGGCCTTCGCCTCGCCGTCCAGAAGGCGGGCTGACCGCGTTCGAATTCAGGGAAGCTGCGTCCATGTCCTACGATCTTGTCGTCATCGGCACCGGCCCCGGCGGCTATGTGTGCGCCATTCGTGCCGCCCAGCTCGGGCTCAAGGTCGCGGTGGTCGAGAAGCGCGCCACGTTCGGCGGCACCTGCCTCAACATTGGCTGCATCCCCTCCAAGGCGCTGCTGCACGCCTCGCACCTGTTCGAGGAGGCGAGCCACAACTTTGCCAAGCTCGGCATCGTGGTCGACACGCCGAAGCTCGACCATGCCGCCTTCCTCGCCTTCAAGGACCAGGCCGTTGAGGGCAACACCAAGGGTGTCGCCTTCCTGATGAAGAAGAACAAGATCGACACGTTCCACGGCACCGCCACCATCACGGCGCCCGGAAAGGTCGAGGTGGCGCTCGCTGCCGGCGGCTCGCAGGCGCTGGAGGCCACCGCCATCGTCATCGCCACCGGCTCGGATGTGGCGAAGCTTCCCGGCATCACCATCGACGAGACCCGCGTCGTCTCCTCCACCGGCGCCATCGCGCTGGAGAAGGTGCCGGGCAAGCTGCTCGTGGTGGGCGCGGGCGTCATCGGGCTGGAGCTTGGCAGCGTGTGGCGCCGGGTTGGTGCCGAGGTCACCGTGGTCGAATATCTCGACCGTATTCTGCCCGGCATGGATCTCGACGTGGCCAAGTCCTTCCAGCGCATCCTGCAGAAGCAGGGCGTCGCCTTCAAGCTCGGCTCCAAGGTGACGGGCGTGGATACCAGCGGCGAGACGCTCAAGGTCTCCGTGGAGCCGGCGGCCGGCGGGGCGGCCGAGGTGCTGGAGGCCGACGTCGTGCTCGTCGCCATCGGTCGCGTGCCCTACACGGAAGGGCTGGGGCTGGAGGCGCTGGGCGTCGAGACCGACAAGCGCGGGCGCGTCGTCACCGACCATTATTACCGCACCAACGTGCCGGGCATCTTCGCCATTGGCGACGCGATCGCCGGCCCGATGCTGGCCCACAAGGCTGAGGACGAGGGCGTCGCCATCGCCGAACTGCTGGCCGGGCAGGCCGGCCATGTGAATTACGACGTCATTCCGGCGGTGGTCTACACCTCTCCGGAAGTGGCCTCCGTCGGCAAGTCCGAGGAGGAACTGAAGGAGGCCGGCATCGCCTACAAGGTCGGCAAGTTCCCCTTCCTCGCCAATGGCCGCGCCAAGGCCAATGACGAGACCGACGGCTTCGTGAAGGTGCTGGCGGACGAGACCACCGACCGTGTGCTCGGCGTGCACATCATCGGCGTCGAGGCGGGCGAACTGATCCACGAGGCGGCGGTGCTGATGGAGTTCGGCGGCTCCTCGGAAGACCTCGCCCGGACCTGCCACGCCCACCCGACCCGCTCGGAAGCGGTGAAGGAAGCGGCGATGGCGGTGGAAAAGCGCGCCATCCACATGTGAGCGCGTGGGCGCCCAAGCGGCGCCCACGCGGCGCCATACCCGCGATGAAAACGACGACGGCCCGGAGAGCGCTCTCCGGGCCGTCGCGTTTGGCGGAGGAATGGGGAAGGATCAGCTGCCCTTGGTGTCGGTCGCCACCGGGGGCTTGGCCGAGGCATGGCCCTGGTAGCAATCCGCCAGCGCGGCGCCCGAGAGGGCGGCGGTGAAGGACAGGGCGCACAGGGCCGTCACAATCTTCTTCATGCGTGGTCTCCTCTGGCTGCTTCGGATGACAGCCAGTGTACGCCCGGCGGGCGCGATGAAAAGCACGCCAGCGGTGGCTAATAACCTAAGGGAAGATAAAAGCCGTTGTCTCACGCATCCGTGTAGGTCACGGCCTCGATCTTCCAGCCATCGGGATCGAACAGGAAGGCGGCGTAATAGCCCTCGCCATAATGCGGACGCAGGCCGGGCGGGCCCTCGTCACTCCCGCCGAACCGCAGTCCCGCCGCGTGGAACGCGTCCACCGCCATGCGCGAGGGCGCCATGAAGCAGAGGTGGAAGCCGGGCGGCGGCGTCACCGTGTCCGCCCGATGCTGGATCCAGAACGGCGCGGCGCCGGGCGTGCCCTCGGGCGAGGGCAATTCGCCCAAAGGTCCCCAGCAGGCCGATTCGCCCTCCGCCTCCGTGAACGTCATCACCCGCACGAAGCCCAGCGGGGCCAGCACCGCGTCATAGAAGGCGCGCGCGCGCTCGAAATCCGCGACGCCGATCGACATGTGTTCGATGACCGGCCGAACGTGGTGCATCGTCTCCTCCTATCGCGCGCGCGGATGCGCCGCCTTCCATGCCGCCATCAGCGCCACCGAATCCACCGCCGCATAGATCTGCGTGGTGGACAGCGAGGCGTGGCCGAGAAGTTCCTGGATCGAACGCAGGTCGCTGCCGCGGCTGAGCAGATGCGTCGCGAAGGAATGGCGCAGCGCGTGCGGCGTGGCGCTGTCGGGCAGGCCGAGGCTGCCGCGCATGCGCTCCACCGCCTGCTGCACGATACGCGGGGAGAGCGGCCCGCCCTTGACGCCGCGGAACAGCGGGCTGGCCGGCTCCAGCTCATGCGGGCAGGCGCGGGCATAGGCCTCGA
Organism: Ancylobacter tetraedralis; assembly: GCF_014195655.1. Classification (GTDB taxonomy): domain Bacteria; phylum Pseudomonadota; class Alphaproteobacteria; order Rhizobiales; family Xanthobacteraceae; genus Ancylobacter; species Ancylobacter tetraedralis. Next base: position 611,498 of record NZ_JACICD010000002.1, on the reverse strand, counting down.
CAGCCTCCAGCACCGCCTTGAGCACCGGCACCATGCGGGTCTTGTTGCCCTTGCCGTGGACGATGATCTGGTCGCCGCGCCCGGGCTCCGGCATGTCGCGGCGCATCAGCCCGAGCGCCTCGGAAATGCGCAGGCCCGAGCCATAGAGCAGCGCGATCACCGCCGCGTCGCGCGCCAGCACCCAGGGCTCGCGATCCTCGCCGGCGCGCGTGGCCGGGTCGGCCATGGCGCGGGCATCGGCGGGCGAGAGCGGGCGCGGCAGGGTGCGGGGAATGCGCGGCGCCCGCACGGCGGTGAGCGCACCGACCTTGCCCAGCCCCTCGCGCTCCATGTGCCGGCCGAAGGAGCGCGCGGCGGCGAGGAAGCGCATCTGCGTGCGCGGCTCGATGCCCTCGGCGCGTCGCGCGGCGATCACCGCCCGCACGTCGCGCGGGTGCATGTCGGCCAGCGCCCTGAGGTCCGGCACGCGGCCGAGATGGCGCGCCAGAAGGCCGAGAAAGGTCGCCACATCCCGCGCATAGGCCTCGCGCGTCTTCGGCGAGAGCCGCCGCTCATGACCGAGCCGGGCTAGCCACGCCGTCAGCGCCGCGCCGACATCCGGCGCCGCGCCGGCGAGCAGCGCCCGCTCCGCCCGAGCCGCCTTCTGTGCATCGCTTGCCGCCATCACCCTGCCCTTCCGAACAACCTGCTCGTCGATCCACTGGCGAGAGTGCCACACGATCCTTAAGTTTCGCCGAGGTCGCCGCGCACGACCGGCGGGAAAGCTCGCCGCATGGCCATGGAGAGGCCCGGCGGCGAGCCGTCGCCCCCCTGCCGCTCACGCCCTCGGGAGAGAGGCGAGGAGACCTCCGCGAGGACGGCATCGTCGTTGCGAATGCGCTATGAAGGCCCACCATGCCCAGCCCCGCCGATTCCCTTCTCCTCTTCCCGCGTCACGAGCGGGTGGTCGATGTGCTGCTGCCCCTCGCGGTGGGCACGGCCTATTCCTACCGCGTGCCCGAGGGTCTGGAGGTGGCGCCGGGCGACATCGTGGTGGTGCCGCTGGGCACGCGCAACATGCTCGGCTGCGTGTGGCCGCGGGCGGAGGGCGCCGCGCCGGTCGACCCGGCCAAGCTCAAGTCGATCCAGCGCCGCTATGACGTCGCCCCGCTCCGGCCGGAGATGATCGATTTCATCCGCTGGATCGCGGAATATACCGTTTCCCCACCGGGCATGGTGCTGCGCCTCGCGCTGCGCCATGACGAGAGCGCCGGCATCGCCCGCGAGCGCACCGGCGTGCGGCTCACCGACACGCGGCCCGACAGGGCGACCAAGGCGCGCGCCCGCGTGATCGAGGCGCTGGCGGACGGCTTCGTCCGCTCCAAGACGGATGCGGCGCGCGAGGCCGGCGTGTCGCCCTCGGTCATTGATGGGCTGATCGATGACGGCGTGCTGCAAACGCTCGTGTTGCCGCCGGAACCGGCCGCCGAGGCGCCCGACCCCGACCATGCCCGCCCCGACCTGCTGCCCGCGCAAGGCGAGGCCGCCGCGCGCCTTGTGGACGCGGTGAAGGCCCGGGCCTTCCGCCCCTTCCTGATCGACGGCGTTACCGGCTCCGGTAAGACCGAGACCTATTTCGAGGCCGTGGCGGAAACCATCCGACAAGGGCGGCAGACGCTGATCCTGATGCCGGAAATCGCCCTCACCCAGGCGTTTCTCGATCGTTTCGCCCGCCGCTTCGGCGTGAAGCCGGCGGAATGGCATTCGGCTGTCGGCTCGAAGAGGCGCGGGCGGGTGTTCCGGGGCGTCGCCAGCGGCGAGGTGCGCGTGGTGGCGGGGGCGCGCTCGGCGCTGTTCCTGCCCTTCGCCGATCTCGGCCTGATCATCGTCGATGAGGAGCATGACAGCGCCTACAAGCAGGAAGACGGGGTGCATTACCACGCCCGCGACATGGCGGTGGTGCGCGCGCGGCTGGAGGGCGGACCGGTGGTGCTGGTCTCCGCCACCCCCTCGATCGAAACGGAAGTGAATGCGCGGCGCGGGCGCTACACCCGGCTTGCCCTGCCCGAGCGCTTCGCCGGCACGCAGGTGCCGCGCCTCGAGCCGATCGACCTGCGTCGCGAAGGCCCGCCACGCGGGCGCTGGATCGCCCCGCGCCTCGCGGCGGAAATGGAGCGCACGGTGGCGGCCGGCGGGCAGGCGCTCCTCTTCCTCAACCGGCGCGGCTATGCCCCGCTCACCCTGTGCCGCGCCTGCGGCCACCGCATCAAGTGCCCGTCCTGCTCGTCCTGGCTGGTGGAACATCGCTTCCGCCGCCGGCTGGAATGCCACCAGTGCGGCTATGCCACGCCGGTGCCGACCGAATGCCCGAACTGCCATGAGCCGAACGCGCTCATCCCGTGTGGTCCGGGCGTCGAGCGGCTGCACGAGGAGGTGCAGGCGCTGATGCCGGAAGCACGCCTGCAGGTGCTCTCTTCCGACCTTGCCGGCGGAGTGGAGCGGCTGCGCGCCGAGCTCAAGGCGATCGAGGATGGCGAGGTGGACGTGATCGTCGGCACCCAGCTGGTCGCCAAGGGGCACAATTTCCCCGGCCTCGCCATGGTGGGGGTGATCGACGCCGATGTGGGCCTCGGGCAGGGCGATCCGCGCGCCGCCGAGCGAACCTTCCAGTTGCTGCATCAGGTGGCCGGCCGCGCCGGGCGCCACACGGTGGAAGGGCGGGCCTTCCTGCAGACCTACATGCCCGAGCATCCGGTGATGCAGGCGCTGGTGGCCGGCGACCGCGACGCCTTCTACGACCGCGAGATCGCCATCCGCGAGGAGGCGCACCTGCCGCCCTTCGGCCGCTTCTGCGCGCTCATCGTCTCGGGCACGGATGCCCACGCCGCGCAGTCGCATGCGCGCGCCGTCGCGGCATGCTCACCCTTCACCGACGAAGTGCGCGTGCTCGGCCCGGCGGAGGCGCCGCTGGCGCTGGTGCGCGGGCGCCATCGCTTCCGCCTGCTGGCGCGCGCGGCGCGGGGCTTCGACCTCTCCGCCTATGTGCGGCGCTGGATGGCCGGAGCGCCGCGCGCCACGGGCAGCCTGCGCGTCGAGATCGACATCGACCCGCAGAGCTTCCTGTGACCCGCGCAAGCGGCGGATCGCGCGACGCCCCCGCGTCACGCGCCTAGCGCCGGGCGCAGATGAGCACCATGAGCGGAGCGCGGCTCGCATCCACCGGCTTGGGCGCGAAATGCACCTCCCGCTCGCTCACGATGGTGGTCTCGCCCTCGCGCGGCGCGAGATAGGCGTTCACCACCACCTCATCGGCCTCGCAGGTCAGGTGGCAGCCCTCGGGCGAGAAGCATTCGCGGCGCGAATAGACGCGCACGCTGCCGGGCGCCTCGGCGGCCTTGCCGGCCTCGCCCGCCTCTCCCTTGTCGCCCGCCATGCCGGCCGGGCCCTGGGGACCAGCCGGCCCGGCCGGGCCGGCGGCACCCGCGGGACCTGCCGGGCCGGCCGGACCCGCTACACCGGGATCGCCCTTCGGGCCCGCGGGACCCGCCGGGCCGACCGTGCCCTGCGCACCGGCCGGACCCGCGGCGCCCTGCGGGCCGGGAGGGCCGGCAGGGCCGGGCTGCGGATCGCCGCAGGCGGAGAGGAGCAGCGCGGCGCCGAGGGCGAGGCCCAGATAAACCAATCTCATCGTTTCTTCCCCGAACTGGATGGCGTGTCGCTATCGACCGTTCACTTCCGATATTGCATGTGCGGCGCCCCCTGTGGTGGCGGCGCCTGCCGCCGTGGCGATGGCGGCGCTGAAAGCCGCCCGGCAGGGCCGAGCGTGCCGCCGGGGGCCTTCAGCGTCAATCGAAATACCGAAACGACGCGACGGTGACGCGACCCTCGGTGCGAGCCTCGCGGCTCGAGCCCGCGCCGCTTCCCCCGCCCTCCCCCTGCGGCGGGCGAAACGGGTAAGCACCGTTGACGGCGCGGCGCGGTGCGCCTAGTTTTGACGCCATGATGTCGATGAACGAAATGAGCGGGCGCATGCGCCTCGGGCGGCGAATTCGTCGCCCGGCCGACAGGATCGGCCGGGTTTCCTGACGCTCGTCCCCGTTCTGCTGCTTTCGTCATCGGATATTGCCATGACTGCCGGTCTTCTCCGCCATCGCCTCGTTGTCGAGGCCGATGCCCATCCCAATCTGATGCTGCGCCTGCTCGAGCCCTTCGCCATCCACAATGTCCAGCCCACGCGCGTGCGGCTCGACGCGCCGGAAGACGAGCGGCTGGATCCGACGGACCTGCGCCCCATGCGCGCCGAGATCGGCTTCACCGCGCCGGCGGAACTCGCCGAGCGCCTGTGGGCGCGGATCGACGTGATGGTGCCGGTGCGCAGTTCGCATCTGGTCTCAAGCGCCTCGGCCGCGGTGGCGGCCTGATCGATCATGCTGAACCAGCTCGGCGCCATCGCTCTCATCGTGGCGCCGGTGTTCGGTCTGATCGGCGTCGGCTTCCTCGCCTCGCTCGCCGGATATATCCGGGAGAAAGCGGCCGAGGGGCTGTCCGAATACGTGTTCGGCCTCGCCGTGCCGGTGCTCATCTTCAAGACGCTGTCCGAGGCGAGGCTGCCCGATGAAGGGCAGCCCTGGGGCTACTGGATCGCCTATTTCACCGGCGCCTTCATCGTCTTCGCACTCGGCATGCTGGCGGCGCGGCGGCTGTTCGGGCGCAGCCATACCGAGGCGGTGATCCACGGCTTCACCTCGGGCCAGGCGAACACCGTGTTCGTCGGCGTGCCGCTCATCCTCTCGGCCTTCGGGCCGGAGGGCGCGGTGCCGCTGTTCCTGCTGATCGCCGTCCATCTGCCGATCATGATGATGGTGGCGACCGTGCTGACCGAGGGCGCCTCCGCCGGGCTTTCGCTGGCGGGGCTCCAGAAGCTCGGCCGCATGCTCGCCTGCAACCCGATCCTGATCGGCATCTATGCCGGCGCCATCGCCAAGCTGGTCGGCTTCGTGCCGGGCGGCATCCCCAAGCAGGTCTTCGACATGCTGGCGGCCTCGGCCTCGCCTTGCGCGCTGATTTCGCTCGGCCTCGCCCTGCACCGCTACCCGATCCGCGGCGATCTCGGGCCGGCGCTGGTCATCACGGTGCTGAAGCTGATCGTCCATCCGGCCATCGTCTACGCGCTGACCCGGGTGCTGCCGATGCCCCCGGTCTGGGCGGGCGTGTGCGTGACCTTCGCTGCCATGCCGAGCGGCATCAACGCCTATCTGCTGGCGCAGCGCTACAGGGTGGGCGTCGCCGCCTCGGCCGGCGCGGTCTCGCTGTCCACCGCGCTGAGCCTCGTCACCCTCTCGGTGTGGCTGCTCATTCTGGGCGTGGGGTAGAAGCGGCCTCATCGGCGGCCTGCTCCTGCTCCTGCTCCTGCGGCCAGCGCGCCAGCGCCTCCAGCCCGGCCGGCGTCAGCGCATAGACGCCGCGTTCGGTGCGAATGAACCAGCCATAGACATTGTTCATGAGGATCTTGCCCGCATCGGGAGCCCGGCCACGCAGGTCGCGCGGGCGCCGCGGGCCCGCGGCCAGCGCGGCAGCGCAGGCGAGCGCCTGCTGGCGATACGCGGTCATGATCGGCACGCGGGAGGCGCCGCCCACGGCCGGGTCGCCGAGCCGCCGCGTGTGCTCCGCCACCAGCCGCGCGCGGCGGCGCGGATCCTTGCGCGGCATGGGCGAGACCGGACTGACCAGCACGCTCACCTCGCCGCCTTCCGACACCGCCAGCATGCCGAATCCCAGCCGGCGGCAGAGATTGCGAAAGCGCGAATCGCTCTCGCGGCCCTTGCCACGCCGCGAGGCCCGCGCCGCCAGCCACACCTCGTCGCACGCGCTCGCGCGGTCCACCGCCTGCAGCACGAGTTCCAGATTGAAGCTCAGCTTCATCTCGCCGATGATCACCAGCGGCTCGGCCTCCGGGGACAGCGCGACCAGATCGCAGTCGCCGATCTCCCCTTTGACGGTGAAGCCACGCGCTTCGAGAAAGCGTTTGATCGGCAGGTAAAGCGATGTCTCCAGGACCGGCACTCCAGGGCGGGAAATGAGGATGATCCGCAATAGGGATCAAGGCGTGCGGGGGCTGCGCGCGCGCGGCGGACTCGCGCCCCCGGCCGGCTTCGAGCTCCCGGCCGGATTTGCCGATATCCCGGCCTTGGCGGCAAGCCAGATGACATGGCGCGCGCCGCCGCCCTTGCCGTTTGCCCGCACCCGCGCCTCCTCGACGGTGAAGCCGCCACGGCGCAGGCGGCCGGTGAAGTCGCTGTCCGGGGCCGAGGACCACACCGCGAGAATGCCGCCGGGGCGCAGCGCCGCGCGGGCGGCGGCAAGGCCGGCGGGGCTGTAGAGCCCGTCATTGGCGGCGCGGGTCAGGCCGCCCGGGCCGTTATCGACATCCAGCAGGATCGCGTCATAGGCGGCGCGGCCGGCGCGGATCGAGGCGGCGACATCGCCCTCGAACAGGCTGACGCGGGAATCATCGAGGCTGGTGCCGAAGATCTCCGCCATCGGCCCGCGGGCCCAGGCAATGACGGCCGGCACGAGTTCGGCGACCACGACCTGCGCCTGCGGCCCCAGTTCGCCCAGCGCCGCGCGCAGGGTGAAGCCCATGCCGAGCCCGCCGATCAGGAGGCGCGGCGCGGCGCGCTCGCGCAGACGCTCGCAGACCAGCGTGGCGAGCGCCTTCTCCGAGCCGCTGAGGCGGCTGTTCATCAATTCCGTCGCGCCGGTCATGATGGAAAATTCGTCGCCACGCCGCATCAGGCGCAGGTCGCCGAACCCATCGGGGACTTTCGCGGTGTCGATGAGGGACCAGGGAATCATCGCAGGGCATCCGTGGAAAAAGGCGCCCCTCGCCTATCGCCCGTGACGCGGCACAGGACAAGTGCCCTTCACGCGAGGCTTCCACGTCGACATGCCACGCGGGCCCGCGCGGCATGTCGAGAGCCAAATGGGCGGTCGCACTCATGCGGCCGCCCGCTGCCGCTCAGTTCAGCTTCATGCAGTTGGCGTAGAAGGTGGTGGTCGCCGGCCAGTCCGAGAACACGCCGATCACGCCGATGTCGCGGGCCAGCACATCGAGCAGTGCCAGCGTGTCGCCATCGCGGTCGGTCACGGACTTGATCGACTGGTAGTAATAGCCGCCGCCATCCTTCAGCGGGCCGGAGCGCTCCAGTGACCAGGCGATGAGCCCGAGCCCGGCCTTCTTGGCCTCCTGCGCATAGGCGGACGGCACGACCTTGCCGTCCTTCACCGTCACCAGCATCCACAGCGGCGGGGCGAGGATCTTCACGCCCTTGTCGGCCAGTTCCTGCATGGAGGGCTGCCAGGTCTCCGGCTTCATGTTGTCGAAGCCCTTGGTGGTCTCGTCGCGATCGTCGAGGAACACCGCCTGCGCGCCGAAGGCCGGCTCGTTCTTGAGCCAGTACAGCACGTCATCGAGCAGGAAGGACTGGGCGTAGACATCCCGGGGGTCGACGCCGGCGGCCTTGTACTCGTCGATCATCTGCTGGGCATAGGCCTGCTGCGTGTAATCACCCTCGAACGGCATCGGCACTTCCGGCGTCTTCAGCTCGGGCGTGAACTTGAGGCCGAGCGACTTCACCAGCGCGATGTAATCCTTGTGCGACATCAGGGTGGCGCGGTCGACATAGAGATCGGTGCGCCAGCGCGGCGTGGAATTCATGTAGTCGGCCACCGTCGTGGCATTGGGGTTGCCGGCGTCCATTTTCGGCTTGAGCGAGCGGAATTCGGCCAGCGTCAGGTCGCTGGTGCAGCACTTGGCGCTCGCCTTGCGGCCCGTGGCGGGGTCGGCGGGCTCGAAGCCCTTGGTGCATTTCGACGCCAGCTCCGGCCGGGCGAGAATGTCGGTCGTGGTGTGCAGGTCGCACTGCGCGTGGCGGCAGACGAGTTCGCGGTCCTTGGTGAAGGCGATGTCGCACTCGATGACACCCGCCCCCATGCGCGCGGCGGCGAGATAGCCTTCGCGTGTATGCTCGGGAAACTGCAGCGGGGCGCCGCGATGCGAGATCGAGAAGCCCTTGGTGGTGAACGGGCCCTTGCAGCGGGCGAGTTCGTCCTTGAGCGGGCCGTCCTTCATCTGGTCGACCAGATAGAACGGGCGCGGGCCCAGTTCGGCGGGGCCGCCGGGCGCCTGGGCGAGGGCCGCACCGAGGGAGCCGGCGGCGAAGGCGATAACAAGGAGAGGCGTGGCGAGTAGGGGGCTGGCGAGACGCTTCTTCATGGCAGGCTCCGTCATGCGGGACTGAAGAGGGCGCCGCCATGGCTACAGGCCGGCGGTGACAGGTATGTTACGCAGCGACACCGATATAATGCCGGCTAATCAACGGCATCGAGCGCCAGCCGCCGCACCTCCTGCGCCGTTGCCCCGTTCTCCCGCAGCCTGCGCAGGCTTTCCGAGCCGAGCGACTTCGAGAGCTTGCGGCCCTGTGGATCCACCAGCAGCGAATGATGCGTGTAGAGCGGCGCCGGCAGATCGAGCAACGTCTGCAACAGCCGGTGCACCGAGGTGGCCGCCGTCAGGTCCGCCCCGCGCACCACATGCGTCACGCCCTGCAGCGCGTCATCGACCACGACGGAAAGATGGTAGCTGGTCGGCACATCCTTGCGGGCGAGCACCACATCGCCCCAGGCGAGCGGATCCGCCGCAACGGCGCGCGGCTCGATCGACGCCGCGTGCCCCGCCCCGTGCCCCGCCCCTTCACCCTGCTCTTGCCAGTCGAGCGGGCCGGCCAAAGCGACCGCGCGGGCCATGTCGAGGCGCAGCGCAAAAGGCTCGCCGGCGGCGCGGCGGCGGGCACGCTCGTCGACGCCCATGGCCATGCGGCGGAAGGGAAACAGCGGCGCGCCATCGGGATCGCGCGGCCAGTCCGGGCGATCCCGGACCGCGCGGTTGATATCCGCGCGGCTCTCGAAGCTCTCATAGACCAGATCCAGTTCGCCGAGCCGAACGAGCGCGGTCCGGTAGTCGTCGAAATGCTCCGACTGGCGGCGAGCGGGCGGCTCCCAGGCGATGCCGAGCCAGGCAAGATCCTCGCAGATCGCGGCCTCATATTCCGGGCGGCAGCGCGCGAGATCGATATCCTCGACGCGCAGCAGCAATACCCCGCCCGCCTGTGCGGCCATGGCCGCGTTGAGCAGGGCGGAGCGGGCATGGCCGAGATGCAGCAGCCCGTTCGGGCTGGGGGCGAAACGAAAGGTGGGGCGTGCGGGCGAGATCATCGCCCCTTGATGTAGCGCGTCAGAACTGCCGCTCAACCATCATTTTCTTGATCTCGGCAATCGCCTTCGCCGGGTTGAGCCCCTTCGGGCACGCCTTGGCGCAGTTCATGATGGTGTGGCAGCGATAGAGCCGGAACGGGTCTTCCAGATCGTCCAGCCGATCGCCGGTGGCCTCGTCGCGACTGTCGATCAGCCAGCGATAGGCCTGCAGCAGCGCCGCCGGGCCGAGATAGCGATCGCCATTCCACCAGTAGCTCGGGCAGGAGGTCGAGCAGCAGGCGCACAGGATGCACTCGTAGAGCCCGTCCAGCTTCTCGCGGTCGCCGCGCCCCTGGCGCCATTCACGCTCCGGGGCCGGCGTCTGCGTGTGCAGCCACGGCTCGACCGAGGCATGCTGGGCATAGAACTGGGTGAGGTCGGGGACGAGATCCTTCACCACAGGCATGTGCGGCAGCGGATAGACGTTGACCGACTTCGCGCTCACGTCGTCCATGCTCTTGAGGCAGGCCAGCGTGTTGGTGCCGTCGATGTTCATCGCGCAGGAGCCGCAGATGCCCTCGCGGCAGGAGCGGCGGAAGGTCAGCGTCGGGTCGATCTTGTTCTTGATGTAGATGAGGCCGTCCAGCACCATCGGCCCGCAATCGTCGCGGTCGACATAATAGGTGTCGACGCTGGGATTCTTCCCGTCATCGGGGTTCCAGCGATAGATGCGGTACTCGGTCAGCCGGTTGGTGCCCACGGGCTTCGGCCAGACCTTGCCCGCGACGAGCTGGGAATTCTTGGGAAGTGTAAGCTGGACCATGGCAGTTCCTCAGAAGGCTCGAATGCGGGCCAGGCGGATAGCGTATCGCCGAGAGAGTTGGGCAGCGAAACTATCAACCCGCCCGGGACAGGAGGGGCTGACATTGGCGAAACATACCGGCCAGCCGATCTCGGCGGATCTTCCAACGACCGGGCCCGACCAACCAACACGCGCCGGCCGCCGGATCCGGCCGATCGTTCGATCGAAGGCTCTGCGCATGTCGGTTGGTCTCGCCATCACGGTCACATCGACCAGCGGCGGATCTTCCACCGCCACAGCAGAGAGCGAGCCAGTTTGCCGGGGATGTGGCTCGCGATCCGCATACTTTGACGCAGGCCAGGATCGTCGAACAGCTGCGGAATGACGAAATCGGTAATGGTCAATGAATGGGTCTTCGACGAGAGGGCCGTATTCCGCACTTGCGCATGCTCATCCTCGTGGATGTACATGAGAGGGTTGTTTCGATACCAAGTGGGTATGCTTTGATCAAAGCAGACGTTCGGACGAACGAGATCGAGCGGAAGGTAGCCGCGGGCACGAAACTTCTCCGCCCAGTAGCTGGGCCACTGCTCGTTGATATGGTCGGTTCCACCCTGCCCGGGAATCGCCGAGCCAAACAGCACCTTGCTGGATGCGTCGCACATGTTGTCGACGAGCCAATCCGCTCGACTCGCCGGAAGGTGCTCGCCGCACTCCAGCGAAATGGCCAGATCAAAGGCGCCCGCGGAAACCGCCGGGGTCGACGCCAAGGACATGTCCGATGTTATCAGTGCAATCGAGCCGTCGACCAATTGACCCTTCGTAACCCACGGCCCGTCCACTCCGGCCACGCGCGACGCGCCCAATTCATGCGCTGCCTTGAGCCAGGAACCGGTCCCGCAACCAAAATCGATGACAGACTCGGGCCGGGTAATATCGAATACGATCCCGAGAATCTTGAATGCGGACCTGTAGGAGTCGTCAGCCAGATCTTGAAAGAATCTCTCTGTATATTTTACCTGCTTCGTCTCCATCACGGCTCCGCCCCCCAAAGGTCGTGAGCGTCAATAGACGCGCTTGCGCGGCTCAATATACTGGATGTCGTTCGACAACGTATAGGTGTGAACCGGGCGATCATCGAGCCTCACCGCGCCCTTGTCGAAATCGACGAAAGCCAGCGTGTGCTTCATCCATGTGGCATCGTCGCGCTCGGGAAAGTCCTCTCGGGCGTGGGCGCCGCGGCTTTCCGTGCGGGCGGCGGCGCTCTCCATCGTGACGATGGCCTGCCCGATCAGGTTGTCATATTCCAGCGTCTCGATGAGATCGGAATTCCACACCAGCGAACGGTCCGTCACGTCGATGTCGCCCGTGCCGGCGAACACGTCGGCGATCAGCTTGCGGCCTTCCTCCAACACCTCGCCGGTGCGATACACGGCGCAGTTGTTCTGCATCACCTTCTGCATGGAGAGGCGGAGTTCGGCGGTCGGCGTGCCGCCGGAAGCATGGCGGAAGCGATCGAGCCGGGACAGCGCGAGATCGGCGGAATTGGCCGGCAGTTCGCGCTGCTTGTCGCCGGGGGTGAGGATGTCGGCGCAACGCAAAGCCGCCGCACGGCCGAACACCACGAGGTCGGTCAGCGAGTTCGAGCCCAGCCGGTTGGCGCCGTGGATCGACACGCAGGCGCATTCGCCCACCGCCATCAGGCCCGGCACCACGTGATCGGGATTGCCGTCCTTCTTGGTGACGACCTCGCCGTGGAAGTTCGTCGGGATGCCGCCCATGTTGTAATGCACGGTCGGCAGAACCGGGATCGGCTCCTTGGTCACGTCGACCCCGGCGAAGATCTTCGCGCTCTCGGAAATGCCCGGCAGGCGCTCATGCAGGATCGCCGGGTCGAGATGGTCGAGGTGCAGGTAGATGTGGTCCTTGTTCTTGCCCACGCCGCGTCCCTCGCGAATCTCCATGGTCATGGAGCGGGAGACGACGTCGCGCGAGGCCAGGTCCTTGGCCGAGGGGGCATAGCGCTCCATGAAGCGCTCGCCCTCGGAATTGGTGAGGTAGCCGCCCTCGCCCCGCGCGCCCTCGGTGATGAGGCAGCCCGAGCCGTAGATGCCGGTGGGGTGGAACTGCACGAACTCCATGTCCTGCAGCGGCAGGCCGGCGCGCAGCACCATGGCATTGCCGTCGCCCGTGCAGGTATGGGCGCTCGTTGCGGAGAAATAGGCGCGGCCATAGCCGCCGGTGGCGAGGATCACGGTCTGCGCGCGGAAACGGTGCAGCGTGCCGTCGTCCATCTTCAGCGCGACGATGCCACGGCAGCGGCCATCCTCGTCCATGATCAGGTCGAGCGCGAAATACTCGATGAAGAACTCGGCATTGTGCTTCAGCGCCGCGCCGTAGAGCGTGTGCAGGATGGCGTGGCCGGTGCGGTCGGCGGCGGCGCAGGTGCGCTGCGCCGGGCTCTTGCCGTAGTCGATGGTCATGCCGCCGAACGGGCGCTGGTAGATCGTGCCCTGTTCGGTGCGCGAGAACGGCACGCCCCAGTGCTCGAGCTCATACACCGCCGCCGGCGCGTGGCGCACGAGATATTCGATGGCGTCCTGGTCGCCCAGCCAGTCCGACCCCTTCACGGTGTCGTACATGTGGTAGCGCCAGTCATCGGTGCCCATGTTGCCGAGCGAGGCGGCGATGCCGCCCTGTGCCGCCACAGTGTGCGAGCGGGTGGGAAACACCTTGGTCACGCAGGCGGTGCGCAGCCCGGCTTCCGAGCAGCCGACCACGGCGCGCAGCCCCGCGCCGCCAGCGCCAACCACGACGACGTCATAGGTGTGATCGGTGATGGGATAGGCGGCCCCGTTCACCGAGGGGCCGGCAGCACCGTTGGAAGCGCCATTGGCGGAGTGGGTTCCGGCCATCGGTCTCTCAGCCTCCGAAACTGATCTTGAGGATGGCGAACGCGCCGGCAGCGCCGACCGCGATCGTGAAGAAGGTGTTGCCGATCAGGGCGAGCACCTTCGTTCCCTCGCTATGGACGTAGTCCTCGATCACCACCTGCATTCCGATGCGCATGTGGAACGTCATCGAGAGCAGGAGCAGCAGCAGCACCAGCGCCGCCAGCGGATGGCGCAGGGTGGACAGGACGGCCTCCTGGCCGCCGCCCGCCATGGAGATGACGATCGGCAGGGCGATGATCACGAGGATGATGTTGGCCAGCGCCGTCACCCGCTGCAGCCAGAAATGGCCCGTGCCGGACCGGGCGGAGCCGAGGCCCGCGACCTTGCGGCGCGGGGTGCGCATGGAGGCGCCGGAAGGGGTACGCGACGAGGTGCTCATGGGCTCAGCCTTTCACCACCGCGATGACGATCCACAAGAGCACGGTCAGTACGACCGAGCCGCCGATGGTGGCCTTCGCCAGAAGCTCGCGCGCCTGCGGCCCGAAACCATGGCCGAAGTCCCACACGAAGTGACGTACGCCGCCCAGCGCGTGATGGATGAGTGCCCAGCTATAGCCGAACAGGATAATGAGCCCGATCCAGCTGCCCAAAAGGCCGTTCACCGTGGCGAAGGCCTCCGGCGAACTCGCCGCGGCGAGCAGCCAGATCACCGGCAGCAGCGTGCCGAAATAAAGGGCGACGCCCGTGATGCGGTGCACGATGGACATCATCATCGTGAGCATCGGGCGATAAATTTGGAGATGCGGAGAAAGGGGCCGCTCGGCCGCTCCTGGCATATCGATTTTCCCGGTCCCGAAGGCTTGTTTTGCAGTGCCTAGCCGAAACGATTGCTTTTCGCAATCATTCCAAAGGCGACGCCTATCACACAACAAAGTCGCTGTCGCTGCGATGCAGCGCGCGCACCCTAGACGAAGCCGGCGGCAGCGCCAGCCCCCCGTCGCCACCGCCCACGCCCCGCAGATCAAGCGATCGACGCGCGGCGCTGACGGTTCGTTAACTATCTTCGCCATTTATTTGACTGAAATAAACCGTCTGTAACGTACCTCTCCGATGGCGCCCGCCCTGCCAAGGTTGCGACGAGCATGCATTTCGCGAAACCCTGCCTTCTGCTCTTTGCATTCGTCGCGAGCCTTGCCGCGCTGGCGGCGACGCCTGCCACGGCGCAGGAGAGCCCCGGCCGGGCCGTGCAGGATGGCGAGCGCACCATCACCTCGGGCGGCCTCAAGCGCGAATTCATCCTGCACGTGCCGAAGAACGCGGCGCCGGGGCCGAAGCCCGTGGTCATCGCCCTGCATGGCGCGCTGCAGCCGGCCTCCATCATGCAGCGCTATCTCGACCTCGATGCCGTGGCCGACCGCGAGGGCTTCGTGGTGGCCTACCCCAAGGGCATGAATCTGCTCTGGAATGATGGGCGCAGCACGGTCGCCGGCTTCCTGCCCATCCTCTACCCGCGCGACGATGGCCGGTTCGTGCTGGACGTGCTTGCGACACTGGAGGCCGAGGGGATCGCCGATCCGAATCGCGCCTTTCTTATGGGCTTCTCCAATGGCGGCTTCCTCACCGCCTTCATCGCCTGCCGCTATGCCGAACACTTCAAGGCGTTCGCCACGATGATGATGACCGTGCCGGTGGGCTACAACGAGAGCTGCAAGCCCGCGCGGCCGGTGCCGATCCTCATCATGAACGGCACCTATGATCCGATCGTGCCCATGTTCGGCCGGCAGACACCGGGCGCCCGGCTGATGTCGGCCTCCGAGAGCGCGGAACTGTTCGCCCGCATCGACGGCTGCGCGCCGCCGCAAGCGAGCACCGCGCCGAGCGCGCGCATCCTGCGCTGGGACAATTGCGCGTCGGGCTCGGCGGTGGCCTTCTATGAAATTGCCGGCGGCCACCAGCCGCCCGCCCAGTCCACCGGCGCGGGCGACGCGCTGGCGGCGGTCATCCTCGGCCCGCGCCGCAGCGGGCTCGACGCGCCGCAGGAAATCTGGTCCTTCTTCAAGCGCTTCGACGTGGCCCCGACCGAGGGCGCGGTGATGGCCGACGCCGCCGCGCCCGGTGCGCCGGCCTCCGGGACGGTGGCGATACCGCTCGTCACGCCCGGCGCGGCGCCCGTCATGGCCACGAGCGTGCCGGGCGCGCGCAGCAGCGCCTATTCCGCGACAGCATCTCACGCCAATGGCGGCGCGCCGATCCTGCGCAACCCCAGTTCCCCCGCCAATGCCTGGCAGGGCATCGCCTCGACGGACGATGACGCCGCACCCGCCGGCGCCCGGGTGGCGCTGGTTCCGCTGCCGCCGCCCTCGCCGCTGCGCCAGCGCAGTACCTCCGCGCAGTAACCCGCAACCGGACCCGCTCCGGCGACGGCTGTGGAGCCCGGCCGGCATGTGCGCCGGCCGCCATGCTTTTGCCGTGAGCCCCCGCTCTACATCGCACCCCATCGGGCGCGCATTCGGATTCGCACCCGCGGTGAGCGCCGGGTTGACGGCGTCCACCCCAGGCGGCAAGTTCCCGCGTCCTGCGGAACAATTTACCGCCCGCGTGACCATCGCATCCGCCCCGGCGGATGCCGGGGAGGCAGAACGTCCGGTCGCACGCTGCGGCCACAAGTGACGCGATGTCGGCGTCGAGCGCCGATGAATGTGGGGATGGCCTGTTGGAGACTCGTCGCGGACCAAACGGCATGCGGCAAAACCGCGGCGCTGGGTTCGATCTGGGCGAAGAGCCCCCGCTCGGCGTCGATGGCGATGCCGAGGAGCCGACCAACCGCCGCCGCATCTCCATCCGCTGGCTGATGGCGACGTTGCTCACCGGCATCTGCGGTGCCGCGCTGATGGGCGGGGCGGTCTATGCGGCGCTGGATGGCGAGTATCGCTTCGCGCAGAGCCCGGAGACGGTGCGCTCGGCGCTGCGCGGCGCGCTGGCCGCCGGCGAGCGGCCGTCCAACGTCGCCCGCAAGGGCGACCGCATGTCGATCCTGTCGGAGAGCTTCGCCGCCAAGCAGACCCTGCGCCTCGCCTCCGCCAGCAAGGACGGCGACAAGGAGGTCATCAAGGTGCGCGCCGTGACCAAGGTCGCGGCCAATCTCGCGCAGTCCGTCACCGCCGCCTCGGTGGACGTGCCGCGCTTCAACCCCGCCAAGCTGATCGCCGACAGCACCAATGATGACGGCGAGGCGCCCCAGGCCGAGCCCACCGGCGACCTCACCCTGGTGGTGCGCGACATCGCCGCGGTCCCCCCCAGCACCAAATTCGCGGCCGAACTGCCGATGGAAGACGTGCTGATGAAGGTGCGCGAGGCCGCCGAGTTCAGCACCCCGACCGATACCCGCACGCCCGCGCTGGCCAATCTCGGCATTGCCGGCACGCTCGCCTTCGCCCCCCCGCCGGCCGGGGGAGCCGCCGCCAGCGCGCTGCAGCAGCCCGAGAATGTCAGTTCCATGGGCAAGTCGGGCGAGGAGGCGACCGGCGGCAATGACTGGGCGGAGCGCGCCGTCGTCACCAAGAAGGGCGACACCATCGCCTCGATCCTGGTCGATCTCGGCGTACCGCAGGTCTCCGCCCGCGCCGCCGCCGCCGCGTTCCTGACGCGCGACCTGCAGGGCCCGCTGCCCGATGGCATGCGGCTCAAGGTGCTGCTCGACGGTTCGAGCGGCTCGCCCGTGGCGGTGCGCGTCGCCGTCTTCAACGATACCGGCCATCAGGGCACGGTGGCGCTGTCCGACATGGGCAAGTTCCTGCCCGTGCAGGAGCCGGCCGACACGCAGGTCGCCGATATCGCGCCGGACGATGGCGACGACGACGCCGATGGCGGCGGGCGTGGCGGCGTCACGCTCTATGAGAGCATCTGGGAGACCGCGCTGCGCCACGACGTGCCGCGCCCGGTCATCGAGAGCCTGATCCGCGTCTATTCCTTCGACGTCGATTTCCAGCGCCGGGTGCGCACCGGCGATTCCTTCGAGGTCGTCTATGAGCCCGACGAGGCCGGCGGCGCCGGAGGCGTGCTCTATGCCGGGCTGATCGTCGGCGGCGAGGAGCGGCGCTATTTCCGCTACCAGACCCCGGATGACGGGCTGATCGATTTCTATGACGAATCCGGCAAGAGCGCGAAGAAGTTCCTGGTGCGCAAGCCGCTCTCGGGCGGCGTGCTGCGCTCGGGCTTCGGCATGCGCCGCCACCCCATTCTCGGCTATAGCCGACTGCATTCGGGCGTCGACTGGGCCGACCGGGTCGGCACCCCGATCTATGCCGCCGGCAATGGCGTGATCAAGAAGGCGGCCTGGACCTCCGGCTACGGGCGGCGCATCGAGATCCAGCACTCGAACGGCTACGTCACCACCTATTCGCACCAGTCCGGCTTCGCCAAGGGCATCCGCGAGGGGCTGCGCGTGCGGCAGGGCCAGCTGATCGGCTATATCGGCTCGACCGGCCTCTCCACCGGCGCGCATCTGCACTATGAGGTGTTGGTGAACGGCCGCTTCGTCGACCCGATGCGCATCCGCCTGCCGCGCGGGCGCGCGCTCGATGGCAGGATCCTCGCCTCCTTCGAGCAGGAGCGCGAACGCATCGACACGCTGCTCAACCACAGCGCCATGCCCAAGGTCGCCGCCGGGGGCCTGCGCGCGCTCGACGACGACACCAACTGACACGGGCGAGGAAGACCCGCCAGAGGACGATCCGACAGAGAGGATGCCCATGCTCGACGGCCCCCGTCTTCCGCCCCGCTCGGGCCGCCCAGCCGAGGCGCTCGTGGTGCTGCTTCATGGCTACGGCGCCGATGGGCGCGACCTGATCGACCTCGGGCGGCACTGGGCTCCCCTGCTGCCGGGCGCCGCCTTCGTCTCCCCGCATGCCCCCGAGGCCTGCGCGGTCGCGCCGGTCGGCCGGCAATGGTTCGGCTATGTCGAGCGCAACGATGCCGAGCGGTGGGTCGGGGTGCAGTCGGCGCACGCGGCGCTCGACGGCTTCCTCGACGCCGAACTCACCCGTCTCGGCCTGCCCGGCTCGCGCCTCGCGCTGGTCGGCTTCAGCCAGGGCACGATGATGGCGCTGCATACGGGCCTGCGGCGTGCCGAGGCGCCGGCCGGCCTGGTCGGCTTTTCCGGCATTCATGTGGTGCCGTCCGAGCGCGCGCTGCCCGCCTTCGACGCCGGGATCACAGCCCGCCCGCCGGTGCTGCTGGTACATGGCGATGTGGACGA
The DNA here is from genome assembly GCF_014195655.1 of Ancylobacter tetraedralis. Lineage (GTDB taxonomy): Bacteria > Pseudomonadota > Alphaproteobacteria > Rhizobiales > Xanthobacteraceae > Ancylobacter > Ancylobacter tetraedralis. The sequence continues at coordinate 593,314 of NZ_JACICD010000002.1, read as the reverse complement.
GGTGATTCCGCCCGCCGCCCTGCCCCGCGCAGTCGAGAGCTTGAGCGCGCGCGGCATCGCGGTGCGCTCGCAGCTCTCCCGAGGCCTTGGCCATGGCATCGACCCGGACGGGCTGGCGCTGGCCGGCCGCTTCCTGGCCGAGGTGCTGGGCTGAACCCGCCCCTGGCGGGATAACCGGCCCTGAGCCACCTGTGGCGGGCGCGCTCCATGGTCCTGCCGCGATCCGCCCGGCATCCTCCGCAAGGCAGCGCTTCACAAGATTGACACGCTAAATATAGACTATCCCCCTGCGCCGCGCGGTGCCGACTTGCCCGTGCCGGCGACGAGCCTGTTCCGCAGGAGCCGCTTGGCTTGTGCGATGAGATCAGGCTCCGGTTCGTGGAACTGGAGCCCTTCGCGATCGGGTGGCGCACCCGATCGCAAAGGGCTCCGGCAGGGAGCGAGAGCGTTGACGGCGACATTGTCTCCGGGTGCCTGGCCTGCCCTCGTGCTCAACGCCGATTATCGGCCGCTGAGCTATTACCCGCTGTCGGTCTGGGCGTGGCAGGACGCGATCAAGGCGGTCTTCCTCGACCGCGTGAACATCGTCGAATATTATGAGCGGCAGGTCTCCAGCGCGACCTTCCAGATGCGCCTGCCGAGCGTGGTGTCGCTCAAGGCCTTCATCCGGCCGGCCCGCCAGCCCGCCTTCACCCGCTTCAACGTGTTCCTGCGCGACCGCTTCACCTGCCAGTATTGCGATTCGCGCGAGGATCTGACCTTCGACCACGTCATCCCGCGCTCGCGCGGCGGGCAGACCACCTGGGAGAACGTCGTCGCCGCCTGCTCGCCCTGCAATCTGAAGAAGGGCAGCATGATGCCGGCCGAGGCACGCATGATCCCGCGGCAGAAGCCTTATCAGCCCGCCGTGTTCGACCTGCACCAGAATGGACGGCACTTCCCGCCCAACTACCTCCATGACAGCTGGGTGGACTACCTCTACTGGGACACCGAACTGGATCCGTGAGACCGACGCCCGGAAACGCCGGCTTGCCCGGTCTCTCCGGCGGCCCCTACCGCGCCGCCGCGCCGCGGAACGCGACCAGGGTCAGCGCGCTGGCGATGAGGGCGTTGTAGCCGGCGAGCGAGAGGCCGAGAAGCCGCCACGGCGCCTCGTCGCAGCGCACCACCCGTGCCTGCTGCAGGCTTTCGAGCAGATTGCCCGAGGAGAGCGCCGGCCCGGAGCCCGAGCAGGCGGTCGGCCCCGCCCACAGGCCCCATTCGACACCGGCATGATAGACCGCCAGCGCGGCGGCCACCGCCATCAGCGTGCCGGCCAGCGCCAGCGCGACGCGGGCGAGCGGCGCGCGCCCACCCAGCGCGCAGATCACGGCGATGAGCGCGACCGGCACGCCGACATAATAGGGAATGCGCTGCTCCAGGCAGAGCGGGCATGGCGCCAGACCCACCACAAGCTGGAAATACCATGCTCCCGCCAGCGTGCCGGCACCGGCCACCGCGACGATAAGGGCGGCGGCGGTCTGCACGCTGCGCAGCTTGGAAGCGGCGGCGGAGGTGACGGGCGAAGCAGCGGTCATGGTGCAATCCATTGGCAGCGGTGGCGCCAGAGTCCCTCGCGAGAGGCGCTCCAGCCATCTTCAGCGGCGCGTTCCCGGCGGGCGAACCGCAATCCGCGCCGCTCGAAAGCGCTCCATAACTACCCCCGCCGCCACCCGACGCAAGTCACCTCGCCCCGAACCCGATCACGTCGGCAGCAGGTCCCGCTAGGGAAAGGCGGCTCGCCCGTGCCCCTGCTCCAGCGCGAAGCGCAGCGCTCGCGTCATGGCGGCCGGCAGGATCGAGGCGTGGTCCTCGCCGGCCATCCGGTCGAACCGCACCCGCGCGGCCGGGCCGAGTGTCACGGCAGCCTGTGCGGCGAAGGCGCGGGCGCGGGCGACCATCGCGCGCTGCGCCCGCCGCGCCGCCATCTCGGCGGCCTCCGGACGGTCCGCCTGCCAGGGGGCGAGCGCCTCTTCCCACTCGCCCACCATCAGCGCAAGCCGCGGCGGCGGGCCCTTTGTCCTCGCGAGGCCCTCCATCCCCGCAAGGCCCTCCATCAGCCGCGCCTCGTCCCACCAGATGGACGGGCTGACCGCGACATAGGCGGCGAAGGCGGCGGGGACGCGCGTCATGACGTCCAGCGTGAACCAGCCGGCCAGCGAATGACCGAACAGCGTCTGGCGGGCGGGATCGACGGCAACGCGCGCGGCGATGGCAGGTTTCAGCGTCGTCTCGATGAAGCCAAGGAACGCGTCGCGCCCGCCGTGCAGCGATGCCCTTTCCGGGTGGGCCGGCGCGGCCTCACGGCTCGGCCCGGCGGTGAAATCGAAGGCGCGGCGGGTGCGGATATCCTCGCCCTCGCGATAGCCGATACCGACAATCACCGCCTCGCTCACGCCGGTGGCGGACGGGCGCCGCGCCGCGCGGGCCATCGCCTCGTGGAAGCTGGCGAAGCCGGCATTGGCATCCAGCATGTAGATGACGGGGAAGCCGTCTTCCGGCGCCGGCCCGCGCGGGATGGAGCGGAAGATGCGCCACCCCCGCGCCGCACCGCCCGCGCCATGCGACGCGGGCGCAAGGTCGAACGCCTCAGTGTCGGGCAGAAGGACGGGCGACGTGGCCGATATCATGGTGGACATGGGCGCTCCCGCGGCGAACCTGACGAGCAAGCTCTAGCCCATGCCGTGGACGGCGCAAGCCGCATCGGGGCAGAATGAAATGATTCTAAGGAATGTCCTTTTCTATCAAGAACTTGACCCATACGGGCCGCTCATGCAGAACCCTCCGGCACCGCCTGCCGCCCCGTGTCTGCCGGGCGGAGGCGCCGGAGACAGGATGACCGGACCCTCGCCCCGCACGGCCACGCTGCCCGCCTATGCGCACCGGCTGCGCCGGCGCGTCGCCATCCTTCTCGGGCTCGGCGCGCTCATGCTGGTGGCGCTGCTGTTCGACATCGCCACCGGCCCGTCCAACCTGCCGCTCAACGACGTGATCACTGGCATTCTGAACCCTGCCGGCCTCGATGGGCCGGGGCGCGTCATCATCTGGGACGTGCGCCTGCCCTATGCGCTGATGGCGGTTCTGGTAGGCGCCGCGCTGGCGCTGGCCGGCGCGGAAATGCAGACCATCCTCAACAACCCGCTGGCCAGTCCCTTCACGCTGGGCGTCTCCTCCGCCGCCTCGTTCGGCGCCGCGCTGGCGCTGGTGCTCGGCGCCAGCCTGCCGTTCATCCCGGCGGGCTGGAACCTGCCGGCCTTCGCCTTCCTCTTCGCCTTCGGCTCGGTGCTGCTGCTGCAGGCGCTGGCCGGCCTGCGCGGCACGGGGGTGGAAACGCTGGTGCTGTTCGGCATCGCGCTGGTCTTCACCTTCAACGCGCTGGTGGCGCTGATCCAGTTCGTCGCCAGCCAGGAGGCGTTGCAGCAACTGGTGTTCTGGAGCATGGGCAGCCTGTCGCGGGCCACCTGGCAGAAGCTCGGCGTGCTGGCGCTGGTGACGGCGCTGACCACGCCTTTCGCGCTCCACGCCTCCTGGCGCATGACCGCGCTGCGCCTGGGCGAGGACCGCGCCCGCTCCTTCGGCATCTCGGTGGCACGGCTGCGCTTCTTCTCGCTGCTGCGCGTCAGCCTGCTGGCGGCGACCTCGGTCGCCTTTGTCGGCACGATCGGCTTCATCGGGCTGGTCGCCCCGCACATCGCGCGGATGCTGGTGGGCGAGGACCACCGCTTCTTCCTGCCGGCGAGCATGCTGGCGGGAGCGGCCATCATGTCGCTCGCCTCGGTGGCCTCGAAGACGCTGGTTCCCGGCGCGCTGCTGCCGGTCGGCATCGTCACGGCGCTGATCGGCGTGCCCTTCTTCATGGCGCTCATCTTCACCCGGCGGGAGCGGCTGTGATGGCGCCGGCGCTCACCATCGCGGGGCTGTCGGTCTTCTATGGCCGGCGCGCCATCCTCGAGAACCTGTCCGTGCCGGCGCTCACGGGCGGCAGCGTCACCGCGCTGATCGGCCCCAATGGCGCCGGCAAGACCACGCTGCTGCGCGCGCTGGCCGGGCTGGTGCCGGCGACGGGCTCGATCCGCCTCGACGATGTCGAGCTGACCCGGCTCACCATTGCCGGCCATGCGCGCTTTGTCACCTACATGCCGCAGGCGCTGCCGCAACGCGTGGCACTCACCGTGTTCGAGGCGACGCTGTCCGCGCTGATGTCCTCGCGCGAGGGGGGGCTGTCCGGGGGCGGCCTGTCCTCGGGTGAAGCTCAGGCGCGCGCGCTGCGCACATTGGAGCGGCTCGGCATCGGCGATCTCGCCATGCGCGGGCTGGACGAGCTTTCCGGCGGCCAGCGCCAGCTCGCCAGCCTCGCCCAGTCCATCGTGCGCGAGCCGACCGTGCTGCTGCTGGACGAGCCGACCAGCGCGCTCGACATCCACCACCAGATGCGGGTGATGCAGCTGGTGGAAGAACTGGCGCGCGAGCGCTCCATCATCGTCGTCATCGTGCTGCACGACATCGCCCAGGCGGCCCGCTTCGCCCGCCGCATCGTCGTGCTGGAGCAGGGCCGCATCGCCGCCGATGGCTCGCCGGGGGAGGCGATCACCCCGGAAACGCTGGCCCGCGTCTATCGTGTGGAGGCGCGCGTCGAGCGCTGCGCGCGCGGGTTCCTGCAGGTCATCGTCGACCGCGCGGTGTGAGGCCGGAAAGAACCCTCCCCCCTCTCCCCGACAGGGAGAAGGGGTTTTTAGCCCCCTCACCCGCGCATCGTCGCGCCGCCATCGACATAGAGGTCGGCCATGGTGATGTGGCCGGCCCGCTCCGAGAGCAGGAACAGCACGGCATCGGCCACATCTTCCGGCGTCGCCAGCTTGGCGAGCGGGATACCCGCCTTGAAGGTTTCCGGCGAGCCGGCAATCACCCGCGCGGCGCCGTTGCCGTCGGCCCACATGCCGGTCTGCATCGGCGTGAGCGTGGAGCCCGGCGCGACGATGTTGCAGCGTATGCCATGCGGCGCCAGTTCCAGACCGAGGCAGCGGGTGAACATGGTCGCCGCCGCCTTGGAGGCGGCATAGGCCGCCATGGCGTGGCGCGGAATGCCGGCGGCGTTGGAGGACACGGTGACGATGGCGCCGCGCCGGCGCGGCTGCATCACCCGCGCCAGCGCCCGCGAGAGGCGGAATACGCCGGCGGCGTTGATGTCGAACACCCGCTCCCATTCGGCATCGGACAGACTCGTCACCGGCTCATGGGACAGCACGCCCGCGACATTGGCGAGAAGGTCGATGGGGCCGATCTCCCGCTCGACCCACGCCACAAGGGCGTCGACCTCGGCCGTGGAGCGCACATCGAGGCAGGCGGGAACGGCGGCCGCACCCAGCGTGTCGGCCAGCGCCTGCAGGGGCTCGGCCTCCACATCGGTGGCGACCACGCGCGCGCCCTCTTCCACCAGACGGCGCACCACGGCGGCACCGATGCCGCCGGCCGCGCCGGTGACGAGGGCGACCTTGCCGCTCAGACCGCTGTCGCGCATGCAACCTTCTCCCTGCTATCGGCCTGCGCCAGCGCCCGTGCCAACACCGGAGCGACACGCGCGGTCGCCTCCGGGCCGGTGAGGTGGGCGTGCAGGCTCGGCACGTCGATGACATCGATCTGCGCCGCATACGGCGCCCAGAGTTCGGGCGACAGGTCGCGCCCCTGATGATCCAGCGCGGCGCGGAAATGGGTGAGGACGCCGTCATAGCGGCGGTGAAAATGCCCGCGCACCAGCGCGTTGTTGCCAGCCACCACCCGCACCACGCCGTCCAGCGCGGCCTCGGGCAGCCGGCCGAGCGGGCTATCGGTGGCGCGCAGGAAGGCCCGCACCGCGGCGCGGTTCAACGCCAGCGCCGGCAACCGGTCCGGGTCGTGCCCGGCAATGGCGAGAAGCGCCTTGACCGCGCCATCCTCGCCCGGGTCCGGCTCGCCGCGCCACACATCGCAGGGGTAGGAATCCAGAAGCGCCACCACCCCGACCTCCGCCGCGTCCTCGCGCAGCCTCACCGCCATCGCCTGCGCGAGGATGCCGCCGACCGACCAGCCGAGCAGATGACAGGGCCCGCGCGGCTGCAGCCGGCGGATGCGCGCCACATAATCGCGTGCCAGCGCCTCCAGGCTTTCCGGCGTCGCGACGCCCGCCGCCAGCGCCGGTGCCTGCAGCCCGTAGACCGTGCGGCGGGGGGTGAGCGCGCGGGCCAGCCGGCCATAGCACCAGGACAGGCCGCCGGCGGGATGGATGACGAAGAGCGGCGGCCGGCCGGGATCGCCCTGTGCCAGCGTCACCAGCGGCCCGAGCCCGGCATCCACGTCGCCCTCGGCCTCGATCAGCCGGGCGAAGCCCTCCACGGTCGACTGGGCGAACAGCGCGCCGAGGCCGGGATCGCGGCCCCAGCGCTCGCGCACCTGCAGCAGCAGCGCGACGGCGTGCAGCGAATCCCCGCCCAGCGCGAAGAAATCATCTTCCGCCGCGATCGGGCCATCGATCGCCAGTTGCGCGGCGAACAGCGCGGCGAGTTGCCTTTCGGTCGGCGTGTCCGGCGCCCGGCTGCCGGTGCCGGCGAAATCCGGGGCCGGCAGGGCCGCCCGGTCGAGCTTGCCATTGGCGGTCACGGGCAGTGCGTCGAGCCCGACGAAGGCGGCCGGCACCATGTAGTCCGGCAGCCGGGACGCGAGATCGGCCTTGAGCGCGGCAAGGTCCATACCCGGTTCAAGACCCGGCGCAGGCACCAGATAGGCGACGATGCGCTTCGTGCCGCGATCCTCGCGCGCGACGATCCCGGCCTGCCGCACGCGGCCGGAGGCCATGACCGCCGCCTCGATCTCGCCGAGTTCGACCCGCAGGCCGCGGATCTTGATCTGGTGATCCGAGCGGCCGAGGAACACCACCGCCCCATCCGCCCGCCACAGGGCGAGGTCGCCCGTGGCATAGACCCGCTCGCCCGGCCGGAAGGGATCGGGGCGGAAGCGCTCGCGGGTGAGGTCCGGTCGGCCGAGATAGCCGCGCGCCAGCTGCACCCCGCCGAGAAAGAGATGGCCCGGCACATCCGGCGGCTGCGGGCGCCCGGCCTCATCCAGCACATAGAGCCGCGTGTTCCACACGGGAAAGCCGATCGGCACCGGCGTGCTGCGGTCCTCCGGCCCGGCCGGCCAGAAGCTCACATCCACCGCCGCCTCGGTCGGCCCGTAGAGATTGTGCAGCTCGGCCTTGAGCGTGCGGTGGAAGCGGTCGCGCAGGTCCGCCGGCAATTCCTCGCCCGAGCAGAAGACACGGGCCAGGACAAGGCCCTGCGCACTCGGCTCGGCGAGGAAGGCGGCGAGCATCGAGGGCACGAAATGCGCCGTGGTGATCGTCTCCTCGCGGAGGATCCGCGCCAGCTCCTGCGGGTCGCGATGGGCCTCCGGCGGGGCGATGACGAGGCAGGCCCCCGCGAGGAAGGGCAGGAAGAACTCCCACACCGAGACGTCGAAGGTCGCTGGCGTCTTCTGCAGGATGCGATCCCGCGGCCCGAATCCGTAATGCGCGCGCATCCACAGGAGGCGATTGACGATGGCCCGGTGCTCGATGACGACGCCCTTCGGCTCGCCGGTGGAGCCCGAGGTGTAGATCACATAGGCCGCATCCTCGGGCCGGGGCACGGGCAGAGGCTCGCCCACCGGCACCGTCCGCCAGTCCTCCGGCGCCAGCACCTCGGCCTTGCCCGTGAAGCGATGCGCATCCTGCGCGCGCGCCAGCACGAAGCGCGGCGTCGCCGAGGCGAGGATGCGGGAGAGCCGCGCGTCCGGCTGGGCGAGGTCCAGCGGCAGATAGGCCGCCCCGGCCCGCAGCACGGCGATGAGCGCCACCACCAGCTCGAAAGAGCGCGGCAGCGCCACCACGACGCGCTCATCCGCGCCGATTCCAGCCGCCACCAGCTGCTCGGCCAGCGCGCGGCTGCGCGCCTCAAGGCCGGCATAATCCAGCGTCGTGCCGCCGAAGCGTAGCGCCGGCGCGTCGGGCGTGGCGACCAGCCCCTCGCCGATCAGCGCCGCCAGCGTCGTGTCGGGCACGGGGTGGTCGGTGGCGTTGAGGTTGACGAGATGGCGTTCGGCCTCGGCGGGCGTGGCGGTGGGCACGTCATCGAGCCGCGCCGCCGCGCTCGCCGCCGCGATGAAGTGCGCCAACCGCCGCGCATGCGCCTCGACGGCGGCGATATCGTACAGCGCCGGATTGGCGTCGACCTCCAGCCGCAGCCCGTCCGCCCCATGTAGGCGAAAGGCGAAGGTAATGTCCTCCACCGGCCCGGTGGAGAGCACGTCCAGCCGGCTGGTCAGCCCCTCGAAGCGAGGCGTCTCGTCGAAGGGCAGCAGGTTGATCAGCGGCCCGTGCAGCCGGCGGTTGCCTCCCACCAGCCGGAGGTCGCGGCGCAGCTGCTCGGAACGGTAGCGCCCGTGCCGGCGGGCGCGCACGAGGCTCCCGGCCACCGCATCGAGGAAGTCGTCGAGCGGCACGCCGGATGGGACGGTGACGCGTAACGCCAGCACGTTCATCAGCATGGCCGGCACCCGCGCCGCCGCGCTGCCGAGCCGCGCCATGAACGGCACGCCGACAATCACCTCGGGGGTCTGGGTATGGCGCTGCACATAGGCCGCGCTGAGCGCCGTGACGATGTCCGGCCAGGGGATGGAGGTGCGCTCGGCCCGCGCGCGCAGCCGGGCGAAGGCCTCGGCATCGATCTCCACGACGTGGCGGTGGAAGGCGTGAGCGCTCGCCGGGACGCCGGCGGTGAGGCTTGCCGCCTCCGGTCGGTCGGCGAACCGCGCGCGCCAATAGGCGCCGTCCTTCGCCCGCCGGTCGGAGGCGCGATAGGTCGCATCCTCCACGAATGCCGCGGCGATGCCGGGGGCTGGGGCGCCCGGCGTGCGGGCGCGCAGCCGCGCCGTGTAAAGCTCGGCGACGCGCTGCGTGAGGAGGATCATCCCATAGCCGTCAATGGCCAGATGATGGATGCGCTGCTGCCAGATGTGATGCTGCGGCCCGAGCACGAAGAGTCGCTCGGCGGCGAGCCTGTCGCGCGTCGGGTCGACCGGCGTCGCCATGTCGCGGGAGATGGCCGCCTGCGCCGCCGCCGGCGGATCGACCTCACCCGACAGGTCGATGACTTCCAGCATCGGCCGGCTGGCCGGGTCAACGACCTGATAGGGGCCGGCGGGGTCATCCACCAGCCGCAGCGCCAGCGCGTCGGCTTCCGTCACCGCCTGCGCCAGTGCCGCCGCGAAGGCGTCGCGGTCGAGCGGGCCGGTGAACTCGATGGATTGGCCGGTGTTGAACAGCGGGTTGGCGGGGTCCAGCCGCTGGGCGTACCACAGGCCCGCCTGCGCCTCGGTGAGCGGATGCGCCGGCGCGCGGGGGTCAGACACCGGGTGCACCACGTGCCGCCTGCTTGGCGTGGATGAGTGCCCACCAGCCGTCAAGCGTGGGCGTTTCCGCGAATTCGGCGAATTCCAGCTCCAGCCCGCCCTCGCTCCAGGCCAGCACGAGATTCATGGCCCGCATGGAATCGAGGCCGAGATCCATCAGGCTGTCATCGCCGCCGATCGCCTCGGGGTCCTCGTGCAGCATCCTGGCGATGTCCGCGCGCATCCTCTCGCGGGTGATCGGCGCGGCTGGGACAATGATACGCCGGATGTCGGCGGGCTCGATGGCCATTACAGTTGCTCCCGGATCTGCGCGCTGGTCAGCGGCACGCCGCACGTGTCGGCGACATAGGACAGGGCGAGGTCGTGCTTCGCGCGGGAGAAGTCCGCCAGCGCGTCGGCCGCCATGAACGGCTCGATATCGCGCATGAACGCATCCGCCGCCGTCAGCGTGCAGCCGATATGCGCGTAGACCCCGCAGATGATCAGCTGGTCGCGGCCGCGCGCGCGCATCAGCGTCTCCAGGTTGGATCGCTGGAAGGCGCTGTAGCGGTGTTTCACCAGCACGATATCGCCAGCCTGCGGGGCGAGCGCGCCGACAATGGGCTGGTGCTCGGGCGCCCAGCTCATGCCTGGCCCCCAGAGGTCGGCCTGCAGGCCGCGGTCGCGCCGATCCTGGTCGCCGTCCTGCGCGGTGTAGAATACCGGCACGCCCGAGCCCCGCGCGGCCTGCGCCAGCGCCGCGATATTGGCGATGACCGGGGCGATGGGGGAGGCATCGGGCGTGAAGACGCGCAGGAAATAGTTCTGCATGTCGTGGATCAGCAGCGCCGCGCGCGCGCGCTCCAGCCGCCACGGCGCGCGGGGCACGGGCAGTTCCTCCGCGCGCGGCAGAGCATAAGGGGCGATGGCCGGCAGACCGGGTTTCACCTGCGCGCTCATTCTCCCGCCTCCGCTTCCGTCTTTTCAAGGAAACGGCGGCGCAGGCCGGCGCGCAGTTCCTTGCGCGAGACCTTGCCGACCGCCGTGGTCTCGAACGCCTCGATGAACACGATCTGGTCGGGCACCTTGAAATCCGCGAGGCCGCGCTTGCGCATGAACAGCTTCAGCGCCGCCGCCTTGGGCTTTTCGCCCTGAGGGATGATGAAGGCGCAGGAGCGCTCGCCCAGATAGTCGTCGGGCAGCGACACCACCGCGGCATCGAACACGGCGGGGTGGGCGAGGAGATGGTCCTCGATCTCCTCGGCGGAGATTTTCTCGCCGGCGCGGTTGATATGGTCGCCCGCCCGCCCCTGCACGACGAGATAGCCACCGGGCATGCGCTTCACCACGTCGCCGGTGCGGTAGAAGCCGTCCGGCGTGAAGGCACGCGCATTCGCGCCGTCATTATTGTGATAGGCGCGGATCGTGTAGGGCCCGCGCGTCAAGAGATGGCCCGCCTCGCCCTCAGGCACGGGTTGACCGGCATCATCGAGGATCAGCACCTCGTCATCCCCGCTGATCGGCCGGCCCTGGGTGGAGACGATGATCTCCTCCGGGTCGTCGAGCCGCGTATAGTTCACCAGCCCCTCCGCCATGCCGAATACCTGCTGCAGCGTGCAGCCGAGCACCGGCTTCACCCGTCGGGCGGATTCGGGGAGGAATTTGGCGCCGCCCACCTGCAAGACCTCCAGCGAGGAGAGGTCGTGCCGGGTGGTCGGCGCCGCCTGCAGCCACAGCAGCGCCAGCGGCGGCACGAGGCCGGTGATGGTGACGCGCTCGCGCTCGATCAGCGGAAAAGCCGCTTCCGGGCTCGGCGAGGGGCTCAGCACCACGCGCGATCCCGCATACAGCGCGCCGAACACGCCGGGCGAGCTCATGGGGAAATTATGCGCCACGGGAAGCGCGGCGAGATAGACGCTGGAAGGCGTCAGCTTGCAGATCTCGGCGCTGGCGCGGAACGAATAGATATAGTCGTCATGGGTGCGCGGGATGAGCTTGGACAGGCCGGTCGAGCCGCCGGAAATCTGCAGGAAGGCGACATCGGAGGGGTCGGCATCTTCGGGCAGGTCGATATCCCCGCCTTGGGGAAGCCCTTCCAGACCCGTGAAGTCCCCCGCATCGCCCACCACCACGACATGCGCGATATCCGGCACCTCGCCGAGAAGCTCCTGCGCGAGGGTGCGATAGTCGAAGCCCTCGTGCCGTTCGGCGACGACATAGCCGCGCGCCTGCGCCGTGCGGGCGAAATGGGCGATCTCGACGAGACGATGGGCCGGCAGCGCAAAGACCGGGATGAGCCGCGCGCGGAACAGGGCGAACACGACGGTGAGGAATTCCGGGATGTTCGGCAGCTGCACGATCACCCGGTCGCCCGGCTCAAGGCCCCGCGCGAGGAAGCCGCGGGCGAGGCGCTCGGCGCGCGCCTCCAGCTCGCCAAAGCTCCAGCGCGCGCCGCCGCCGACCACCGCGACATGATCGGGCCGCTCACGGGCCCGGTCGCGCAGCACGCGGGTGAAGGTCTCGCCGCGCCAATAGCCCCTCGCGCGATAGCGCGCCGCAGCCTCCGCCGGCCAGCTCTGCTCCAGCTTCCTCACGCGCCGTCCTCCGTCAGCGGGCGGCCATCCTCGTCGATGCCGAGCGCCTGCAGCATGGCGGCGAACTTGGCGGAGGTTTCCTCGCCCTCCGAGACCGGATCCGAGCCCGGCACGATGCCCGCGCCGGCATAAAGCCGCGCCTCATGCCCCGCGACCTCGGCGCAGCGCAGGGCGACATGCCAGGTGCCGTCGCCCGCCCCGTCGCACCAGCCGACCGCGCCGGAATAGAAGCCGCGGTCATAGCCCTCCAGCTCGGCGATCGCGCGAGCGGCCAACGCTCGCGGGGTGCCGCAGACGGCGGGCGTGGGATGCAGCAGCACCGCGAGATCGATGGCGGAAAGCTCGGTCCGGCGCAGGCGGCCGGTGATGCGGGTGCCCAGGTGCCACATGCTCGCGGTCGCGGTCAGGCCGATACCGACCGGCGTGCCGAGGTCAACGCAATGCGGCGCCAGCTGGTCGAGAATGGCGGTGACGACTTCCCCATGCTCCCGCCGGTCCTTGTCCGAGGCGAGCAGGGCCTGCGCGGCGGCGCGGTCGGCGCTCGCTTCGCGCCGTCGCCGGGCGGAGCCGGCGAGTGGATGCGAGGTGACGACCGTGCCCTGCCGGGCGACCAGCAGTTCCGGCGTCGCGCCGACCAGCGCGCGGCCGGGCGTTTGCGGCGCGCCGGCCAGCGGTACGCAGAAGGCGGTGACGCCCGCGTCCCGCGCCAGCGCCCGCAGCAGCGTGCTGGCATCGATCGGCCGGTCGCTGGACAGGCGCAGGCTGCGCGAGAGAACGATCTTGCGCAGAACCTCGCCCATCGGCGCGCCTTCGCTTGCCTGCATGCGGACCAGCGCCTCGGCCACCGCCGCGCGATAGGCGGCGAGTGGGGGTTCGGCGGCGATGCACATATGCGGCGGGCGGGCCGGCGGCGGCCGCACCAGCGCCGGCGGAGGAAAGGCGGCGGCGAAGCAGGCCCGCCCCGCGCTGCGCGACAGTTCGGCCGGCTGGAACAGATGCGCCGGCGCGCCCGGCTCATAGGGCAGCGCGCCGACCACGATATCCGGCGCCGGGCCCCGAAAGGCGGCACTGGCGGCCAGATGCGCGCGCACCCGCGCGCCGAGCGGCTCATCTCCCTCGGCCACGAGGCCGAGGCAGCCCTTGCCGACAAGGGTCTCGCCGCTCGACACCAGCGCGAAGGGCAAGGCGGGCGCGAAGCCCGCGCGCTCCTCGGCGCGCTCCTCGGCCGCCTGCCCCGCAATCTCGGGCATACGTGCGCCTCCGCCGGCAACGACGCTCATCGACACGGTCCGTCTCCGCTTCGCGCTCAGGGCTTGATCAGCACGACCGTGTCGCCGAACGGATCGACCAGCGGCACCGGGCGGGCGCGCGCCTCCCCACCGGCCGGAGGGGCGCCGGCCGGAGCAGCGCCTGCCGGGGCAGCGCCTGCGGGCGCCGAGGTCGGCTGCGGCGCGGGTGTGGCGCCCGCAGCGGCGCCGGCGGGCGGTGCCGGCGGACGCGGCCGGGCAACGACCTTGAGCTTGTTGGTGACATAGGCATTGCCGCTCGCCGCATCGACCGCCACCGTCTGCGGCGCCGAGCCGGTGACCACATTGGCGATCGGCTCCAGCGTCTTGGTGTCGACCAGCGTGACATAGCCGCCGGTGCGGTTGGCCACGTAGAGGATGGAGCGGCCGGCATCGATGGCGACGCCGAGCGCCCCGCCGCCGGTCGGGATCTCCTTGACGATCGTGCCATCCCGGGCGTCGAGCGCGACCACTTCGCCGCTGCCCTGATGCGCCACGAAGATCCGGTCGCTGGAGGGGTCATAGGCGAGGTTGATGGCACCCTCGCCGCCCGAGGGGAAGCTCTTCACCTGCTTGGTCGCGAGGTCCACCACATGAACCTGGTTGCTCTCCATGGCCGAAAGGAACAGGCGGTTGCCCTTGGCATCGACCGCGATGCCGGTGACGCTGCCGGGCAGGTTGTCGATCGTGTCGACCACCTCGTTCCGGGCTCCGTCCACCACCCACACCGAGGACGGCGTGTCGCGGCGGCCGGTGACGGTCACGTAGGCGCGGTTATTGGCCTCGTCGACGGCGACCTCGCGCACATGCGCCTTCTCGCCCTTGGCGATCTTGGCCACCACCTTGCCGGTCGTGAGGTCGATCACCGCGAGCGCGCCGTCGCGGGTCTGCGTGCCATAGAGCGTCCTGGTCTTGTTGTTGATGCCGAGGCCGAACACCGGGTCGTCGCCCAGCGCGATCGTCTCGCGGGTCTCGAGAGTCACCGGATCGAGCGCCAGCACGAAGGTCTCCTTCGCGCCGCGCGCGCCCGCCGCGGCGACATAGACGCGGCCGAGCGGCGCGCTGTAGACGATCTCGTACAGCCCCTCGCCCGGCTTGGCCGACCTCACGAATTCCGGATCGGCGAAGGCGGCGCCGCTGCAGGCGGCGAGTGCCAGCACCGCGAGCGCGGCGGATTGCAGGAACCCGAGGCGGGACCGGGCGTAAGAGGCGGTCGACATGACGTTTCTCCGTTGAGGAAAGCGGGGAGGAGATGCGCGGCGGCCCCGGCGGCCGGCACGCATCAGGGAAGATCGATCCAGTTCGGCCCCTGGATGGGAACCGCGAGGAAGCGCTGGTTCACCTGCGCGACCGTCTCGCCGACATCGAGCCCCTTGAAGCGCTCGGGGTGGATCCATGTGGCGAGGATCTCGACGGTGAAGAGATCGAGCGGGGAATTGAGCAGCTGGTGGCTGAGGCCATGCACCCGCCCGTCGCGCACGGCGGCGAGCCCGGCGAATCCGGGGCGCGAAATGACCCGCTGCAGCGTCTCGCGGGCACGGGCAGGGCTGTATTCCGGCCCGATCAGCAGCCCGGCAGTGCCCTCCATGTGACTGCCGCCGGTGGCGATATAGACCTGCGGGTCCTGGGCGATGACATATTCGAGGTTGAGCTTGCCGAAGGCACGCGGAATGACCGCCGCGCCGATATTGGTTCCACCCGCCGCCTCGATGATCTCGCCGACATTGCCCCTGCCGGGCGAGTTGCAGCAATCGGCCGTCATGGCGGCGTGCGGCTCAAGGAAGACGCGCGGACGCTCCGCCGCCGTCAGCCCGGCCAGGGCGTCGCGCACGGCATCGAGATGGTCGCGGCGGAAGGCGAGGAAGTCCTCGGCCTGCGCCGTCCGTCCCGTCGCCGCGCCGAGAAGGCGCAGGCTCGGCTCGGTATTGGCGAGCGGATGGACGAAGAAGTCGATCACGACGACGGGGATGCCGGCCGCCTCGATGCGGGCGCGCTCCTCATCCGAGGGCTGCGAGCCCAGCGAGAACACCGCGAGGTCCGGCCGCGCCGCCACCACCTGCTCGACCGAGAGCGAGCCGGCCGAACTCGCCACCTTGGCGAGGCTGTCAATGGCGGGGAATTTCGCCTGATAGGCCGCGAAGGTCGCCGCGCCGATTCGGTTGATGTCGCGCGGCCAGGCGGCCACCACACTCACCGGATCGGGATGGATCAGCGCCAGGGCGATCAGAAAGCGCCCGTCATCGATCAGCAGCCGCTGCGCCGGCGCGGCCAGATGCACCTCGCGCCCGGTCACGTCCTTCAGCGCGATATCCGCGATCGCGGGGGATGCCTGCACGACGAGGCCGAGCGCGAGCGCGCCGAGCCATCGCCCGAGGCGGGCGGCGAACGAAGATCTGCGCGCGGAAAATCCAAAAGGCATGAGGAGAGGCCGGATCGACGAGATGGTTGCTGTCGCTCTTCCGACGAGTAGACCGACCTGTCAACTAAACAATTTGTAACTGCTTGTTTTTAATTAGTCTAATGTATATTTGTTTGACAAACATACTTTCATTTACTTTGAACTACCGCACATCACGCTCACGTATCCTCGCCATGCGGCGCGCGGTTCCCAGCGACGGTAGCGCCGTAAAACCGACGTACAGATCTGCGATGATGTCGAATGTCGCCCTGTGCACAACTGCCGGGCCCTCGCGGGAGGTCCGGCGAACCGGCTAGAAGGGGACGCCCCTCCCCCCGGTCGCGCCAGACGCGGCCGGGTTCCAGAATGAGAGTTCGCCGCAATGCGCGTTGCCATGATCGGAACCGGCTATGTCGGCCTCGTCTCCGGCACCTGCTTCTCCGATTTCGGACATGAAGTGACCTGCATCGACAAGGACGCTTCGAAGATCGAGCGCCTCAAGCAGGGCGAGATACCCATCTTCGAGCCGGGGCTTGAGGATCTGGTGCGCCGCAACGTCGCCGCCGGGCGGCTCCAGTTCGACACCGACCTGACCCAGGCGGTGCGCAGCGCGGATGTGGTGTTCATCGCCGTCGGCACCCCCTCGCGACGCGGCGACGGCCATGCCGACCTTTCCTATGTGCACGCCGCCGCGCGCGAGATCGCCCGCACGGCGGAAGGCTTCACGGTGGTCGTCACCAAGTCGACCGTACCCGTGGGCACGGGGTCCGACCTCGAACACATCATCGCCGAGGCGGCGCCGGAGGCCGACATCGCCGTCGTGTCCAACCCCGAATTCCTGCGCGAGGGCGCGGCGATCGAGGATTTCAAGCGACCCGACCGCGTGGTGATCGGCACCGACGACCCGCGCGCCCGCGAGGTGATGGCCGCGCTCTACCGCCCGCTCTCGCTCAACGCCGCGCCGATCCTGTTCACCGAGCGCAACACCGCCGAACTGATCAAATATGCCGCCAATGCCTTCCTGGCGATGAAGATCACCTTCATCAACGAGATGGCCGACCTGTGCGAGAAGGTCGGCGGCAATGTGCAGGAAGTGGCGCGCGGCATCGGGCTCGACGGGCGCATCGGGTCGAAATTCCTGCATGCCGGGCCCGGCTATGGCGGTTCCTGCTTTCCCAAGGATACGCTGGCGCTGATGCGCACGGCGCAGGAGGCCGGCGCGCCCACCCGCCTCATCGAGACGGTGACGACGGTGAACGAGAGCCGCAAGGCCGCCATGGGCCGGCGCGTGCTGGAGGCGCTCGACGTGCCCCCGCGCGGGGCGACGGTGGCGGTGCTCGGCCTCACCTTCAAGCCCAATACCGACGACATGCGCGACAGCCCGGCGATCAACATCGTGCAGTCGCTGCTCGACCGCGGCGTGAAAGTGCGTGCCTTCGATCCCGTCGGCATGGCGGAAGCGCGCAAGGTGCTGCCCGACAGTGTCGAATATGCCAGCGGCCCCTATGAATGCGCGGAGGGCGCGGACGGGCTCGTCATCGTCACCGAATGGGATGCTTTCCGCGCGCTCGATCTCGACCGGCTGAAGCAGGTGCTCCGGAGCCCCATCGTGGTCGACCTGCGCAACATCTACCCGCCGGGCGACCTGATCAGCCGCGGCTTCAAATATGTCGGGATCGGCCGCGGACATCTGACGCCCGCCGCGCCGTGAGGTCCGCGACGGTGGTTCGCCGCGCGTGAAAACTCGACGGGGATCGCCAATTCACACGGCACCGGGGCATGCGAGCAGGAACGACGCGTCCCGATGAGGCTCCGCGGTTTCCCGCGCTGGCGCGCCGGCGTGCCATGCTCTAGAAATCCGAATCGATCGCTCGTCCGAGCCTCCGGTTTCTCGACGTTGTCTGGGTGGATTCATGCGCGTCCTGATTCTTGGCGGCACGGGGGCTATGGGCAATCACCTCGTCAAGCTGCTTGACGACCGGGGATTCGAGATCGCCGTCACCTCGCGCAGCCGCGAAGGCAGCAAGGGCCGGGTGCGCTACATCCGGGGGGATGCGCAGGATCCCGCTTTCGTCGGTGAGTTGCTGAAAGAGCGATGGGATTGCGTCGTCGACTTCATGGTCTACACGACGCAGAGCTTTTCCGCGCAGGCGGACCGGTTCCTGTCCTCCACCGCGCAATACGTGTTCCTGAGCTCGGCGCGGGTATTCGCCGGCTCGGACCGTCCCATCACCGAGGATTCGCCGCGCCTTCTCGATGCCTCGACGGACAAGGACTACCTGGCCACGGACGAGTACGCCCTGACCAAGGCGCGCCAGGAAAACCGGCTGATGGATTCCGGCCGCCAGAACTGGACCATCATCCGCCCCTACATCACCTATGGCGAGGAGCGGCTGCAGCTCGGCCATCTCGAAAAGGAGCACTGGCTCTACCGGGCGCTGCACGGGCGGACCATCCTGTTCTCCAGGGACATCTGCGCGCGCCAGTCGACGCTGACCTACGGGCTGGACGTGGCCCGCGCCATGGCCGCGACCATCGGCAACCCGAAGGCGCAGGGGCAGGCCTTCAACATGGCAGGGCGCAACCCGATCCTCTGGAGCGACGTGCTGGACCTCTATGTCGAGGTGCTGGAGACCCATCTCGGCCGCAAACCGAAGGTCGTGCTGCAGAATCTTCCGGACACGCTCGCCTGGTCGCCGGCGCCGGCCCAGGTGCGGTATGACCGGCTCTACAACCGGGTTTTCGACACGGGCAAGATCGACACGCTCATCGACAGCGGTGATTTCGTGACGCCGCGCGAGGGCCTGCGCGATTGCCTGACGGCATTCCTGAAGAGCCCCCGCTTCCTGGCTATCGACTGGCGGCGCGAAGGGGTCAAAGACCGTTTCACGCGTGAGCGCATGAGCTTGAGCGAAGTGTCTGGCATGAAAAATGCAGTAAAATATTCGGTTTGCCGATATATGAGCGCCGGGAACTAGTAGTGGGAGGTGCATATGCGGCATTACACAACCGAGAAGAACGTTCAGGTCATTATCCATCTCCTGAAGAATAGCGGCATAAGGCACGTCATCGCCTCCCCGGGCACCACGAACATGGCTTTCGTGGTGAGCATCCAGAGCGATCCGTTCTTCACCGTCTATTCCTGCGTCGACGAACGCTCGGCGGCCTATATGGCCTGCGGGCTGGCGGCCGAACTGGGCGAGCCGGTCGTCCTGAGCTGCACCGGCGCCACGGCGTCGCGAAACTATGGGCCCGGGCTGACCGAGGCCTATTATCGCAAGCTGCCGGTGCTCGCGATCACCTCGACCCAGATCCAGGCCAAGGTCGGGCATCATGTCGCGCAGATCATCGATCGCAGTTCCATCCCGAACGACATCGCCAAGCTGAGCGTCCAGTTGCCGGTCGTGAAGGATGCCGACGACCTCTGGGACTGTGAGATGAAGGTCAACCAGGCCATCCTGGCGCTCAAGCGCCACGGCGGCGGGCCGGTGCACATCAACCTGCCAACCAACTACGCCCGCACCTTCGACGTGAAGACCCTGCCGGCCTACCGGGTGATCGACCGCATCACCCCCACCGACGTGTTTCCCCCGCTCTCGGGCAAGGTGGCGGTGTTCGTCGGGGCGCACGCGACCTGGTCGCCGGCGGAGACGGACGCGCTGGAGCGTTTCTGCGCCGCCAACAACGCGGTGGTGCTGTGCGACCACACCAGCGGCTATCGCGGCACGCATGGCATCCACTTCGCCCTCGCCGCCGGCCAGGACATGTTCGATCCGGCGGAGATGGCGGCCGACGTCATGATCCATATCGGCGAAATCAGCGGCGACTACGACACGCTGAAGGCCTCGGGCAAGCAGGTCTGGCGCGTCAGCCCGGATGGCGAGATCCGCGATGCCTTCCGCAAGCTGCGCTATGTCTTCGAGATGCCGGAAACCTCGTTCTTCGCGCATTATGCCGAGACGGGTTCCGCTACCGAAAACAGCTATCTCGCCACCTGCCGGGAGAAGCTGCAACAGGTTCGGGCCCATCTCCCGGAACTGCCCTTCTCGAATGCGTGGCTGGCGTCACGGATGGCGCATCGCCTTCCGGAGAACGCGACGATCCATTTCGGCATCCTCAACAGCCTGCGGACCTGGAATTACTTCGACCTGCCGCCGCATGTCACCTCCGCGTCCAATGTCGGCGGTTTCGGCATTGATGGCTGCCTCTCCGCCTTTATCGGGGCCTCGCTTGCGAACAAGGACAAGCTGTATTTCCTGGTGATCGGCGATCTCGCCTTCTTTTACGACATGAACGTGCTCGGCAACCGCCATGTCGGGTCGAATATCCGCATCCTTCTGGTCAATAATGGCAAGGGTACCGAATTCACCCAATATGCCCATCCGGGCTCGGCTCTCGGCGAAGACGCCAATGTTTTCGTGGCCGCGTCCGGCCATTTCGGCACGCAGTCGCGCAGCCTCGTGAAGAACTACGCGCAGAATCTCGGCTTCGACTACATCTCCGCCGAGAGCAAGGAAGGGTTCGAGGCGGTGCACGAGCGCTTCCTCTCGCCGACCGCGTCGGCAAAGCCGCTGCTGTTCGAGGTGTTCACCGATGCCGATCTCGAAAGCGATGCGTTGAAGACCATCAAGAATATCGAGAAGCGACCCAAGGCCGATGCCGTCAAGCATGGCGTCAAGCAGCTGGCCAAGGACATGCTCGGCACGGACGGCGTCAACATGGTCAAGAAGCTGATGGGACGATAGGCCTCGACCGGCGACCCCGTGGTTTTACTTCTGGATTCACCCATGACTTCCGCCTCTGTCTTCGCGCCCGGCAGGGCGACGCATGCAGGCCGCTGGCCGGACCGCCCGGGCACGGGCCTGCCGCGTGCCCGCTGCGCCGCTCAGGGCATTCCCGCGTTCATGCCCCGTCATGTCTGACCCGCAATCTGTGGCACGAGTGCCGGCGCGCCCGGATCGGGCCGGCGCACGCACAGTCCTTCGCCCTCACTGGCGTGGACGGAAAAGAGCAGGCGCATGATCGGACATAAGGTTGCCCTCGGCGCGGCGCTTCTGACCGCCCTGCAACTGGTGGTCAAATTCGTCGACGTGATCTCGCTGGTGATCATGGCGCGCCTGCTGACGCCGGCCGATTTCGGCCTCGTGGCGCTGGCCGCCTCGGTGCTGCTGATCGTCGGGGCGGTGACGGAACTGAGCGTCGGTGACGTGCTGGTCCAGCGCAAGGTCATCGAGCCGGGTGACGTCGACACCGCCTTCACGCTCAACCTGCTGCGCGGCCTGCTGGTGATGTTCATCATCCTGGCCTGCGCCTTTCCGATTGCGGCGCTCTACAACGACCATCGTCTCGCGCTGCTGCTCTGCGCCATGTCGCTCATCCCGTTCGTCAACAGCCTGGCGAGCCCGGCCATGGTGCACTTCCTGCACCGGCTGGAATACCGGCCGACCGCGCAGTTGCAGATCATGGGGCGCCTGGGCGGGCTGGTGATCGCGATCGCTCTCGCCTACGGCACGGGCTCCTACTGGGCGCTGATCGCCAACCAGTTCGTGGCTCAGGTGATCTCCACCTGCTACAGCTACCGTATCGCGCCCTATCGCCCCCGGCTGCGGCTCGAAGGCGCGCGCAGCATCCTGCATTTCGCCGGCTGGATGACCACCTCGCGGATCGTCTCGACCGTCAACCTGCAGTCCGACCGCTTTCTCGTCGGTTATATCCTGGGCAAGGCCCAGCTCGGGCAATACACGGTCGGCAGCGACATCTCCTCGATGACGACCTATGCCTTCGCCACTCCCATCATGCAGACCATGTTCGGCGGCTTCTCGCGCCTGCATGGCGACGCGGAACGCATGCGCGCGGCCTATCTCAAGGGCCAGCAATTGCTGGTCATGGCGGTTCTGCCCTTCGGCTTCGGCATGTCGGCGGTCGCCGACCGGCTGATGCCGCTGCTGCTCGGGCCGAACTGGGATGCCGCCATTTCAGCTGTCGTGTGGATGGCGCCGGTGGCCGCGCTGCAGGTGCTCTACCTGCCGATGCTCTCGCTCGCCATGGCGCTCGCCCAGCCGCGCGTGCTGGTGGTGCGCGAGGTCGCGAATCTCCTCATGCGGCTGCCGGTGACGCTGGTGGGCGCGTGGTATTACGGCTTCTTGGGGGCGATCATCGCCCGCACCGTCAGCGGCTTCGCGATCATCCTGATGACCTTGATGCTCGGGCGCCGCTTCCTGCGCCTCTCCGTGCTGCAGCAGATCGTCAATGCGTGGCGCAGCCTCACCAGCGCGTGCATCATGGCGGGCGCCGTGCTGGCGCTAAAGCTCGGCCTGCCGCCAATGACGGGCAGCCTGGCGCAGGTGGTGGAGCTCGGGCTGATCATCGCCGCCGGCATGCTGGTCTATGTCGCGACGCATCTGGGGCTGTGGTGGCTCGCCGGACGGCCGGATGGCGCCGAACGGTTCCTGTTCGGCATGATCCAGCGGCGCGGCAAGACCTGAGACGGCGGCAAGACCTGAGGCAACGGCAAGACCTGAGGCAACGGCAAGACCTGAGGCAACGGCAAGACCTGAGGCGCGCGCGGCGCCCCTTCCTTGGCGGAGCGGCCCCCGCTCAGGTCGACGACAGGCGGCGGCGGAATTCCTCGACGCCGCGGGGGCTGCGCCAGGCATCGGTGATCATCGAGGCGAGATCCGTGCGCTGCGGCTGCCAACCCAGCTCTTCCACGGCCCGCCGGCTGCCGCAGACCAGCCGTGCCGCGTCGCCGGCCCGCCGCGGGGCTGTCTCGACCGGGATCGCGTGCCCGGTCACCCGCCGCGCCTCCTCGATCACCTCGCGCACGGAGAACCCATGCCCGCTGCCGAGACAGAAGACGCGGCTGCCCCTGCCGGCCTCCAGCCAGCGGAGGCCGAGCACATGCGCCTCCACGAGGTCGCCGACATGGATGTAGTCGCGCACGCAGGTGCCATCCGGCGTGGCATAATCGTCGCCATAGATCTTGAGGGAGGGACGCTGGCCGGTGGCGACCTCGAGGATGATGGGAATGAGATGGGTCTCGGGCCGGTGCCACTCGCCGATCTCGCCGTCCGGGTCCGCGCCCGCCACGTTGAAATAACGGAAGATCACCGCGTTCACGCCATGTGACGCCCCGAAATCGCGCAGCATGTCCTCGATGGCGCGCTTGGAGGCGCCATAGGCGTTGAGCGGGCGCTGCGGCGTATCCTCATCCAGCAGCAGCCCGTCATGGTCGCCATAGGTGGCGCAGGTCGAGGAGAAGACGATGTCGCGGCAACCCGCCGCGACCGCCGCCTCGATCAGGTTGAGCGTGCCCAGCACGTTGGCCCGCCAGTAGCGCCCGGGCTGGCTCATCGATTCGCCCACCTGGCTGAGCGCGGCGAAATGCATGACCGCCACCGGCTGCCAGCGGGCGAACACTTCGTCGAGCCGCGCACGGTCCGCGAGGTCACCCGGCTCGAACGGGCCGAAGCGCACGGCCTCCTCCCATCCCGTGACCAGACTGTCGAATGTCACCGGCACATAGCCGGCCGCCGCCAGCCTCTTGCAGGCATGGGAGCCGATATAGCCGGCGCCCCCGGTGACCAGCACGTTGCGACCCGTCCGTTCCATACACCTCGCTCCCACTGACCCAGCGCCGCCTTATGCGGGGGTCTGCCGGGCTTGGCAATGGTCGCGCGGCAGCGCCCATCGTCCATTCCGGATTGGCTATTCAGCCAAGGCCCGTTCGGGATGGTTCCCTCCCGAAACGTCCACGATCCCACGCCACGTCGCGGACATCCGGGTGCCGAAAATGAAACCGCAGGCGGTGAATGCGGCGGTCCATCGCCCGCGCCACCTATGATCCGCGGACCCGATCCTCTATCCTTCCGGACCCTACCTCCACGCTCAACACGACAGGATCGGGCCCCGTGGCTCAACGCATCGGACTACTGACGCTTCCCCTGAGCATCAATTATGGCGGCATGCTGCAGGCAGTGTCCCTTTACCACCACCTGTCCCGGAGCGGCCATGAGGTCACTCTGCTGGAAAGATCGGCGACGATGAAGCGGGGTCGCCGCACCACCCTCGCTGTCGCCCGAAGCCTGCCGGGCATTCTGTCGCTGAGCCAGACGCTGGAACCCTGGACGGAGCGTGCGTCGTCCGGCGTGGGCGGCCTCATGCGACGGGTCGCGTATTTCAGCCGGGCCGCCGCCCTCGACCGGCGCGCCCTGGCGCACCGCCCGTTCCTGCGTGCCCAGATGCCCCGCACATCCGGCCCGCTCTACAGTTCGGAGGCACTCGCCGCGGCGACAGAGGCTCTTGAATTGGACGCGGTCGTGGTCGGCAGCGATCAGGTCTGGCGCGCCGACTATTTGCCCAATCGCGCGGTCGAGGACTATTTCCTCGGCTTCGCCGCGTCGCCCGGCATCCGCAAGATTTCCTATGCCGCCTCGTTCGGTCGGGGGGATTGGCGGTTCCCGGAAATGACGCCGCGGGTGGCTCCACTCCTCGCGCAGTTCGACGCGGTTTCGGTTCGCGAAATGTCCGGCGTGTCGATCTGCCAGTCCGAATTCGGGCGCTCGGATGCGCGAACCGTGCTCGACCCCACGCTGCTCGTCGACCCCGCGCTGTTCAAGGCCATTGCTGCGCCGCATGTGCAGCGGCGTGGCAAGCTGTTTCTGGAATATCTGCTCGACCCCACGCCCCACACGATCCGCGTGCGGACGGATATCGCCGAGGCGCTCGGGCCGAATCACACGTTCAGCCTGCTGACCGCGGATGCCGGCCGGAAGGTGCGGGATGTGCCGAACTGGCTGCGGGATTTCATGGATGCGGATTACATCCTCACCGATTCCTTCCACGGCACGGTCTTCGCGATCCTGTTCGAGAAGAACTTCGTGTCGATGATGAACCGCGAGCGCGGCGGCGATCGCTTCACCTCGCTGCTCGGCCAATTGGGGCTGATGGACCGCCTGCTCGTCGAGGGCGCCCCGGATCGGGCCCGCGATCTCGCGCGAACGCCGATCGACTACGGCCCTGTGCGGGAAAAGCTCGCCGCGCTGCGGCAATCGTCCGATGCGTTCCTGCGCGAGGCGCTCACGCGCTCCTGAGCCCCATCGCGGCGGAGGCGGCGGTCTTGCCCCTGCCTGCCGGCTTCCGGTGGCGCGCAGGCGCGACGTCCCCCCGGGCCTGGTGAAGCCGGCGCTTCACCAGGCATGCCTGAGCCCATAGGGCCGGGGCCCAACGCGCGTGGCGAATATCTATTCCAACTCGCTGAGGATCTTTTTGATTTTCGCCGAGGACTGGAAATAGTCGATGGTGGAGCGGACGACCAGAACCGGATTCTTCACCAGCAGGCCGAACATGGCGACAAAATCGCGGCGCCGATAGGCGAGGGCGAAGGGCCTTGCCTTCACCTCCGCGCGGAAGTGCCGGATCCGGCGATCCAGCTGGCGCTTTTCCTCGCCGGTCAGGGTCGCGCTGAAGCGGCTGCCCAGCTCGGACAATTCGTTCAGGAACGGCTCGATGCTCGGCGTGGTCCGCGTGTCGGGAGAGGTCGTCCGGGTGAGCCGGCCGATCGGGCTCGTGTAGACGTATCCGGCATAGGGCAGGATGCAGGCGCGTGCCCGCAGGCACAGGAGCCGCGCGTAGAGAACAAAATCCTCCGCGTAGCGAAGATGCTCGTCATAGCGAAGCCCATGCCGGTTGAGAAAGGATCGGCGCAGGATTGGCTTGAGATTTCCCAGGTCCGCCTTGGTCTTCGGCGAGATGAACCTGCCAAAATCGAGCGCTCCGGCAATGTCGACAAGGAAGAACGGACCCGTCTGCCGCTCCGCGATGGCATCGTAGGAGACAATGCCATCGGCGATGAAGTCCGCGACCTCACGACGGCTTAGCAGGGTCTCCAGCCGGTCCGGCAGCCAGAGGTCATCGGCATCCAGCACCGCCACCCATTCGCCGGAGGCGGCGTCCAGCGCCAGGTTGCGCGCCCGCGACGGCCCGCCATTGCGGGCGCAGGACAGCAGCTTCACGCGCGGCTCGGCGCCATAGAAAGACCGCACCAGATCGGCCGTGCCGTCCGTCGAGCAGTCGTCGACAATGAGGATCTCCAGATCGGACATCGTCTGACCGAGGGCACTGTCAATGGCCCGCTGGATCGTCCGCGTGGAGTTATAGGCCGCCACGATCACGCTGACTGAGCACATTCCATTTCCCTCATCGACCGAACCGACGCCCCTGGCACCGCCTCAACAGGCCCACCCTTCATGCGCGGCTTCCACCCATTTCAACCGCCAGGTCTCGGCGAGGCCTCACCTTCGAGGATCCAACCGACGCCTGCCAACCCGCGTTACCTCCGCCGCAAGCCCCCCGGCGCGGCCTGCTTTCTGCGCCCCAGCCACCCCACGAACAGGCTGGCGATCACCGAGAGGATCAGGACATAGACCAACTGCCGGAACACGTTCCGCGTCGGATAGGCGTTGGCGATGACGAACAGGAGGAACACATAGGGCGTAAAGAGAATGTAGAGCACGCCGTTTTTTCGCGAGAGCCGGATCGACAGCCGCACGGTATAGGCAAAGATCCCGAAGA
The DNA here is from genome assembly GCF_014195655.1 of Ancylobacter tetraedralis. Classification (GTDB taxonomy): domain Bacteria; phylum Pseudomonadota; class Alphaproteobacteria; order Rhizobiales; family Xanthobacteraceae; genus Ancylobacter; species Ancylobacter tetraedralis. The sequence continues at coordinate 567,026 of NZ_JACICD010000002.1, read as the reverse complement.
AAACCACGGCGTACGGCCATCCGAACAGGATCACCTCGGCCAGGGCGCTCATCGGCACGAACAGATGAAGCCGGATCTGATCCGATTCGAGGATGTTGTTGAAGCCGTCGATGAAGGAGGGGAAAGGCGACATCGACAGAAGGCTGTACCGATCCGAGAAGTTTCCGCCGATCATCAGGGAATCGCTGGTCACGAAAATTCCCTGGAAGAGATTGAGGCTGTAATCGCTGAGATCGAGCCCTTCCGACAGAGCCCCGCCGAGCATGGTCGGGATGGCGGAGATGCCGAATTCGAGATTGCCTCGGCCCCACAGGGCGGCCCCCAGCTCCATGACAGCCGCGAGGCCGAACACGATGCCCACCAGCAGACGGCCTCGGCGCAGCATGACGATGCCGAGCACGATCGGCACGAACATCAGCATGGCGGAAAGGCGCGACGCCGACGCCGTGGCATAGGCGACCATCCACAGCGCAGGGACGAACCACAGCATTGCCCAACGAAAATTCCGGCCGAACAGGTTGGAGAAGAAGCCGAAAACCGAGACGATCGCGAGGATCGGCGTTGTCGAATGGGCGATCCGCGTGATCGGATTCGAATAGATAAGAGACTCTCCGCCACCAATGAATAGATATCGGTAATTTTTCCACAAAACATCTTTATCTATCGCAATAAAGTCTATTATTATGAAAGATACACAAAATATAAATATGTAATATTGTATACTTCTGGCCGAGTTTATGGAATTCCTGATATCGTCAACGATTTTTGTTATATTCTTTATCTTTATTCCGACAGTCGATAGATAAAACAATATGAAAAACGCAAAATAAAACAGCACTCCTTCTGTCGTGAAATAGAGAAATGACGACGGAAGCCCATCGACAAGTTCCTCGTAGCCAAGCCAGTCCGCCGACCAGAAAACGATCTGGGACAGGATAATATACATCAGAATGAGATGAGCGGACGTCAACAGGCGAATGCGCACCATCAGCTCAGCGAGCATGATCAGTTCGACGAATAGGATCAGATAGAACAGCATCGGATTTCCCTGCCGATCCCGGCATCGCGTCGCGTGCAAGCGCGCGGCAGGAACTGCCTGTCACGCCCCATGCACGCCATCGCCGGGTTCGACGGCTTCCCTCACGATGCGCTCCATCGTCCGGCCGGTCCAGGTATCGTTCGTCTGCACACGCTTGTGCCCTGCTTCGGCGATGCGGGCAATACGGTCCGGGTCGGCCAGCAGGCCGAGACAGATGTCGGCGCACTCGTCGGCCGACGACCAGAACACCGCCTCCTCGCCCTCGCGATACATCTGCAGATGTTCCGAGGTCCGCTCGGCGCACATGAGGATGCCCATCGCGGGGATTTCCGCCGAGCGGGAGGTGTGGAGGTCCTCATTGCCCTTCGACAGCATGGCGATGGCGATGGCGCTGCTGCGCACCGCCGCGGAATATTGTTTCGGGTTGAGATAGCCGGGCAGCACCGCGTGACGGATGGCGTCGTAGTTGCCCGCCTTGTTCCAGCGCGGGCCGATGATCTTCAACGGCACGCCGCGGCGCAGCAGCGTCTCCATGAAGGGGCCCCGCTCGGGAAACCAGGTGCCGACGAAGGACACCGGCGAGCCATAGAGCGCGCGCTCCTCCTCGCTCGGCCGGGCCGGCCGGTGCAGCACCTCATCGGCAAAGAAATTGACCCGAAGAACCCGCCGCGCGCCATGGGAAGGCGCCACGTCGGCGGTGGACTGGCGGGCGGTGACGAACAGGTCGTAATGCGGCAGCGCCGCCAGCAGCGTGCGCCAGCGCCGGCCATCTCGCCCGACAAAGGGATTGTCGCCGTTGAACAGCGCCACCCGCCCGGCTCGTGCGCGCAGGAATTCGACGGCGCCGGGTGGCACGAGTTCGCCATTGTCGACCACGGCGAGATCGAAAAACTGGTCGCCGACGCTGCGGCGGATATGCCGCTCCGCCAGAAAGGCAGTGCCCAGCGCGCCGGAATGCCAGGACCAGCTGTTCAGCAGCCGGTTGCCGCGCAGGACTTCATAGGGATCGACGCCCACCACCGCGTGACCCAGACGCACGAGCGCGTTCCGCATCATGAGCGATATGCCGCCGGCACTTCCAATATACAGAATCCGCATGGCCCGTTCGCGCGTGTCACACCCGACAGAAATCATGCAATGCCGAGGCGACCCAGGCCTTGCGCTCGATATGTCCCGGTCCAGCCGGACCGACGACCCGGTGCCGTTTCAGCGAACACGGGTTCACCGAAAATGCGCCCGGTATTCATCCCGGCGCGTTTTCGCGCCGGACATCCACGTCCCTCGAAAGCTCTCTCGATCCACGAAACGGGAGCACTTTCGAACCACGAAAGCCGATCAAACTCTCGCGGAAAACGCTCTAGCCCCGCGTCAACCGACCGAGCTCCCCGACCAGACCGCCGATAATGGCATCGCGCGCCCAGCGCGTCTCCGCCCGCCGGCGTGCCGCAACGCCCAGGCTGGCGCGGGCCGGCGCATTGTCGAGCAGATCCTCGATCGCGGCTGCGAACGCGGCGCCATCCTCCGGCGGCACCACGATGCCGCAGCCTTCCACCTCGTCCGCAAGGCCGGTTCCGGCCGCCGCCGTCGCCACCACGGGGCGGCCCGAAGCGAGCATGTTGGTCAGCTTGGAGGGCAGCACCAGATCGGCCGCTCCCGCCGCCTGCGGCAGCAGGTGAACGCTGGCGAGGGAGAGCAGGTCGCCGAGCCGCTCCTTGGGCTGCAGGGCGTGGAAGCGGATATTGCCGAGGTCGCCCGCCTGCGCCTCGAGATTGGCCCGGTTGGGGCCCTCGCCGCAGATGACGAAGGTCAGGTCGCGGCGATGGCCGAGCCGGCGCGCGGCTTCCAGCACGATCTCGATGCCCTGCTTGTTGGCGATGTTGCCGGAATAGAGCGCGACATGGGGCGTGGTCACATTCCATTCACCGGAATAGGTCGAGGGCTCCCTACGCGGGGTCACGCTGTCAATGTCCGCCCAGTTGCGGAACTCGACGACGTGGTCCGCCGGCACGCCCTTCTCGCGGCATTTGCGGCACATGGCGGGCGAGATCGAGCTCACGCGATCGAACCAGGAGAGCACGCGGCGCTCGAAGGCCAGCGCCAGCTTCAGCGTCGTGCCGCCCTTCACCAGCCCGGTGGCGATGGCCGCCTCGACCTCGAAATCCTGGATGTGCAGCCAGGAGCGCGCACCGCCCACGGAAGCGGCGAGGCGCGCGACCGGTGCGGCGATCAGCGAGGGCGAGACCTGGATCACCACGTCCGGCCGCATCCGCCGCGCCGCCGCCAGCGCGGGAACGAGGCTCGAAGCGGCAAAGCTGGCATGATGCAGGATGCGGCGCGCCCCGGTGGGCTTGGCCGGCACGTAGTGGGCGACGCGGGTCACATCCACGCCGTTCTCGCGCGTCCGCCGCCGCCAGCCGCTGCGAAAGGCCTCCGGCACGCGCCAGGCGGGGTAATAGGGCTTGCCGGCCACCACCTCGACCACATGGCCGCCGCGCACGAGATGCTCGGCGAGATCGCTGGTATAGACCGCGATGCCGACCATGTCGGGCGCGTAGTTGAGGCCGAGGATGAGGATTCGCAGCGCGCGCGGAGCGGCGGGCGCCCCCGCGCCGGGGACGGTCGGTTCAGGCGGCATGGGCCTTGAACCACTCATAGGTCTCCGTCAGGCCCTGCTTCAGGCCGATACGCGGCGCCCAGCCGAGCGCGCGCAGCTTGTCCGCGCTCATCAGCTTGCGCGGCGTGCCGTCCGGCTTGGTGAGGTCATGCACGATCTCGCCTTCGAAGCCGACCACCTCGCAGACGAGGCGGGTCAGTTCGAGAATGGTGACGTCCTCGCCGGAGCCGACATTCACGTGCTCGTAGCCGGAATAGTTCTTGAGCAGGAACACCAGCGCGTCGGCACAGTCGTCGCAGTGCAGGAACTCGCGGCGCGGCGTGCCGGTGCCCCAGACCACGACTTCCCGGTCGCCACGCAGCTTCGCCTCATGCGCCTTGCGGATCAGCGCCGGCATCACATGGCTGGAATTGAGGTCGAAATTGTCGCCCGGCCCGTAGAGATTGGTCGGCATGGCGCTGATGTAGTCGTGCCCGTGCTGGCGGCGATAGGCCTGCGCCAGCTTGATGCCGGCGATCTTGGCGATGGCGTACCACTCATTGGTCGGCTCAAGCGGGCCGGTGAGCAGCGAATCCTCGACGATCGGCTGGTCCGCGAATTTCGGATAGATGCAGGAGGAGCCGAGGAAGAGCAGCTTGCCGACGCCGACATTATGCGCGGCGGCAATGAGGTTCGCCTCGATCATCAGGTTGTCGTAGAGAAAATCGGCGGGAAACGTGTCGTTGGCGAGAATGCCGCCGACCTTGGCCGCGGCGATCACCACCACGTCCGGCCGCGCCCGCGCCATGAAGGCCTCGACCGCCGCCTGGTTCTTCAGGTCCGCTTCCGCGCGGGTGGCGGTGATGACCTCGCAGCCCTCCGCGGCGAGGCGGCGCACCACCGCCGAGCCGACCATGCCGCGATGCCCGGCCACGAAGACCTTCTTGCCGGCCAGATCGTACACGATCAGGCCTCCTTCATGATGGTCGAAGTCTGCATGACCCGGAGGTCCTCGACCACCATCTCGCGGCAGAGTTCGCGCACGGACGTGTCGTGCTTCCAGCCGAGCTTCTCGTGCGCCTTGCGCGGGTCGCCGATCAGCAGGTCCACCTCGGTCGGGCGGAAATAGCGCGGGTCGACCTCGACCAGAAGCCGGCCAGTGGCGGCGTCATAGCCCTTCTCGTCGACGCCGCTGCCGCGCCATTCCAGCGTGATGCCGACATCCTCGAACGCCCAGCTCACGAACTGGCGCACTTCCGTCGTCTCGCCGGTGGCGAGCACGAAATCCTCGGGCACGTCCTGCTGCAGGATGAGCCACATGCCGCGCACATATTCGCGGGCATGGCCCCAGTCGCGCTTGGCGTCGAGATTGCCGAGATAGAGCTTTTCCTGCTTGCCCAGCTTGATGGCGGCGGCGGCGCGGGTGATCTTGCGGGTGACGAAGGTCTCGCCGCGCAGCGGGCTCTCATGGTTGAACAGGATGCCGTTGGCGGCATACAGGCCATAGGCCTCGCGGTAGTTCACCACGATCCAGTAGGCATAGAGCTTGGCGGCCGCATAGGGCGAGCGCGGATAGAACGGGGTCGTCTCCGACTGCGGCACTTCCTGCACGAGGCCGTAGAGCTCGGAGGTCGAGGCCTGGTAGAAGCGCGTCTTCTTCTCAAGGCCGAGAATGCGGATCGCCTCCAGCAGCCGCAGGGTGCCGATGCCGTCGGCATTGGCGGTGTATTCCGGCGTCTCGAACGACACCTGCACATGCGACTGCGCGGCGAGATTGTAGATCTCGTCGGGCTGCGTCTCCTGCACGATGCGGATCAGATTGGTCGCATCGGTCATGTCGCCGTAGTGAAGGATGAAGCGCGGATCCGTCTCGTGCGGATCCTGATAGATATTCTCGATGCGTCCGGTGTTGAAGGAAGACGAACGCCGCTTCACGCCGTGGACCAGATAGCCCTTGTCGATCAGAAGCTGCGCAAGATAGGCGCCATCCTGCCCGGTGACGCCGGTGATCAGGGCAACCTTACGGGTCGAAGTCATCTTTGTACGCAGTCCTTACGGCGGTGCAGAGGAAAGTTGGGCAGGGTGGCGGAAACGAGCGAGGCCCGGAAGGCAGGAGACGACGGTCCGGTACGGGTGGCGGCACGGGTGGCGGCCGCCGGGCAGGACCGGTCAACGGCGCGCGCGAGCATGGCGGGTGGGCACGAACGCGATGCCGTCACGCCGGCATCCTCGCCTCGTCCCGCCCCGCGCGACACAGCCTGTCCGCGGCCCCGCACAGCAAACGTCAAGTCGTCCCCACCGGCCCACATGGCCACAACGTCGACCTGCACGAGGCCCACGCGCACGACAGGAATGCCGCGAACGTCGAATCGGCCCTTGCAATGTCGGCGCTCCAGCCCCCGAAGCACTTATTGCGCCGCACTCTAATCGGCCGCACATCGGCTGTCACCATGCGCGGCCTGCGATGATGCCCCTTCCGGCATGCTGGATCCGGCATTTTGCCCGAGCGACGATTGTGGCGCGCGACGCCTTCCCCCGGGCGGCGGGCGTGCTATCCATCAGTTCCCGCCATCATTCCTTCCGAATCCGCCCTTGCCTTCGAGACAACATGTCCAGGACGATGAACGCTGAGGGCCGCGCCACGGGCGCCGGCGCGCAACCCGACATGCCGCCGACGCGCCTCTTCCTGGTGTTGCCGGCGATCTGCCGCAGCGCCGGTGGCGTCTCGGAATCCGCACGCCTTCTCGCACATGCGCTGTCGCGCCGGCCTGATATCGCGCTGGAAGTGGTGACGCTGGAGAGCGAGCATTTCGCGACCGACCGCCCCGGCTGGCCGGACGTGCCGATCCATGCCTTCCGCTCCCATGGGCCAAGCAATTTCGGCTTCTCGCCCGGCATGCTCGCCTTCCTCCTGCGGCGCCGGGCGGACGTGCTGCACGTGCATGGCGTGTGGATGTTTCATGACCTGTGCGCGCATCTGTCGAAAAGCCGGTGGCGGGGCCAGCGCGTGGTGGTGACGCCGCACGGCATGCTGGAAGCCTGGATCATGGCCCGCTCGCGCCGGCTGAAGGCGGCCGTTTCCGCGCTTTATCAGGACCAGTTCCTGCGCAAGGCCGACGCGATCCAGGTGTTGACCGTGAAGGAGCGCTCCGATGTCGAGGCGGCGCTCGGCACGGCAGCCTCCTGCGTCGTCGTGCCGAATTTCGTGCCCCCCGCGCCCGTGGTCGAGCAGCGGCCGGACTGGTGGCAGCCGGCCATGGAGGGGCGGCGCGTCCATCTGTTCTTCGGCCGCATCCACGAAAAGAAGGGCTGGCGCGAACTGTGCGACGCCTGGGAATCGCTGTCGGCCGGAAATGACGCGTTCGCCGCCGGCAATCAGCTGGTGTTCTGCGGCTGGGTCGATGGCTCGCCCGATTTCGTCGGGCGGATCGAAGCGCTGGCCGCGCGCTTCGGCAACGTGACCTATGCCGGCCCGCAATATGGCGACGGCAAGGCCCGCTCGCTGGCCGGCGCGGATGCCCTGTTGCTGCCCTCCAAGAGCGAGGGCCTGCCGATGACCGTTCTGGAGGCCTGGGCCGCCGGGCTGCCCGTACTGATGACGCCAGCCTGCAATCTCGGCATCGGCTTCGAGCGCGGCGCCGCGCTGGCCATCAGCCCGGATGCCGCCGCGCTGGAGCGGGAGATCGCCGATTTCGTCACATGGCCCGACGCACGCGTTACCACCATGGTGGAGAATGCCCGGCAGTTGCACCGCGAGGTGTTCTCGCAGGACGCTGTCGTCAACGCACTCGTCGCCACCTATCGCGGCGAGGCCCATCCCGCGGACGAGCGAGTTCCCGTGCCCTCGGCGGGCACGCCCGTGACCGCGGATACCATTGCCACGGCCTTGCCTGCTGCCTCGCCCACCCCTTCGCCCTCCCCTTCGCCCACCTCTTCGGCCGCTCGCCCGCCCTCCCCCGGCGGGCCGCTGGCGGCCAACAGCACCGCCACCTTCGAGGGGGCCCCGAGCTTTCCGCTGAAGCACCGGCTGCTGCGGGTGGTGTGGCAGCTCACCTGGGCTCTGCTCGCCGCCTGGACGCCGCCGCCGCTGCGCCGCTGGCGGGCGATGCTGCTGCGGCTGTTCGGTGCGCGCATCGGCACGGGCGTGCAGGTCTATGGCAGCGCGCGCGTCTGGTATCCGCCCAATCTCGACATGGCGCCCTATTCGGCGCTGGGGCCGGGCGTCATCTGCTACTGCATGGCGCCGACGCGGATCGGACACCATGTCGTCGTCTCGCAGCGCGCGCATCTGTGCAGCGGCACCCATGACGTGCAGAGCGCCGATTTCCAGCTGCGCGTGCGCCCGATCACCATCCATGACGACGCCTGGATCTGCGCCGAGGCCTTCGTGGGGCCCGGCGTCACCGTGGGCGAGGGCGCGGTGCTCGGCGCGCGCGGGGTCGCCCTGCGCGACCTCACGGCCTGGACCATCTATTCGGGCAACCCGGCCGTGGCGCTGAAGCCCCGCAAACCCTTCCGGAGGCGCTGAGCATGGCGCAGAGCGACAGCCCCGGCGGAATCACCGCCATCATCCTCACCTTCAACGAGGCGAAACATATTGCCCGCTGCATCGACAGCCTGCGCCCGGTGGCCGCGCGCATCTGCGTGATCGACAGCCACTCCACCGACGACACGGCGGAGATCGCCCGCGCGCACGGCGCCGAGGTGTTCCTCAACCCGTGGCGCAACTACGCCACCCAGTTCCAGTGGGGCCTCGACAATGCCGGCATCACCACTGGCTGGACCATGCGCATCGATGCCGACGAATATCTGGAGCCCGCGCTGCAGCAGGCGATCGGCGACTTTCTCGCCCGTCCCGGCGCGGTGAACGCGGTCTATTTCCGCCGCAAGGTGGTGTTTCTCGATCGGCCGATCACCCATGGCTTTTTCTACCCCGCGCTCATGCTGCGGCTCTGGCGCAGCGGCGCGGGGCGCATCGAGCAGCGCTGGATGGACGAGCACATTCTGGTCGAGAACCCGGTCACGGCGACGCTGCCGGGCGATCTGGTCGACCACAATCTGAACGACCTCGCCTGGTGGACCGGCAAGCATATCGGCTATGCGCGGCGCGAGGCCTACGACATCATCGCCTCGCGCGCGGCCGGCGAGAGCCGGGAGAAAGCCGGCGACCTCAGCGGATCGGCCCGGCGCAAGCGCTTCCTCAAGGAGCGCATCTACAACCGGCTGCCGAGCGCGCTGCGCTCCTCACTGTATTTCTTTTATCGCTACGGGATCGGGCGCGGCTTTCTGGACGGGAAGGAGGGTTTCTTCTTCCACTTCCTGCAGGCCTATTGGTACCGCACCTATGTCGACGCCTCGCTTCTTGAGCTGGAACGCCGGGCGCAGGCGCAGGGCCTCACCGCCCACGAGATGCTGAAGCGGGACGGCATCCTCACCTGAGCCGGAGCCCGCCCGCCGCATGTCCCGTCGGTGATCCCGCGCCGCCGCCGGTGCCGCGGCGCGGGTCGCCCTCACAGGCTCTGATTATAGGCGCCGACTTCCGGATGGGTGCGCAGCACGCCGTCCACCAGCGCGAACATGTCGCGCATGCGACCTTCCGATACCGGGCTTTCGACCACCACCACCAGTTCCGGCTTGTTGGAGGAGGCGCGCACCAGCCCCCAGGAGCCGTCCTCCACGGTGACGCGCACGCCGTTCACCGTCACGAGGTCGCGGATCTTCTGGCCGTCAATGGTATCGCCGCGCGCCGCCATCGCCTCGAAATGCTTCACGACCGCGTCGACCACGACATATTTGGTCTCGTCGGCGCAGTGCGGCGACATGGTCGGCGAGGACCAGGTCTTGGGCAGCGCGTCCTTCAATTCGGACAGCTTCCTGCCCGGATTGCGGTCGAGCATGTCGAGAATGGCGATGGCCGAGACGAGACCGTCATCATAGCCGCGCCCGATCGGCTTGTTGAAGAAATAGTGCCCCGATTTCTCGAAGCCGACCAGCGCGCCGGTCTCGTTGACGCGGCGCTTCATGTAGGAATGGCCGGTCTTCCAGTAATCGGCCTTGACGCCGTTGGCGATCAGCACCGGATCGGTGACGAACAGCCCGGTCGACTTCACGTCGACCACGAAAGTGGCGCCGGGATGGAGCGCGGAGAGATCGCGCGCCAGCATGACGCCAACCTTGTCGGCGAAGATTTCCTCGCCCAGATCGTCCACCACGCCGCAGCGATCGCCGTCGCCGTCGAAGCCGAGCCCGACATCGGCCCCCGAGGCCAGTACCGCATCGCGCATGGCGTGCAGCATTTCCATGTCTTCCGGGTTGGGGTTGTATTTGGGAAAGCTGTGGTCGAGGTCCGTGTCGAGCGGCACCACCTCGACGCCCAGCGCCTCCAGGATGCGCGGGGCAAAGGCGCCCGCCGTGCCATTGCCGCAGGCGACCACGGCCTTGATGGGATTCTTCAGCTTGGGCCGGTCGGTCAGGTCCTGGATATAGACCTCGGGGAAGTTCTCGACATAGGTGTAGCTGCCGCCCGCGCGCTGAATGCCGGCGCCCGAGAGCACGATTTCCTTGAGCCGGCTCATCTCGTCCGGGCCGAAGGTCATCGGGCGGTTCACGCCCATCTTCACGCCGGTCCAGCCATTGTCGTTATGCGAGGCCGTCACCATCGCCACGCAGGGAATATCCAGCGCGAACTGCGCGAAATAGGCCATCGGCGACAGGGCGAGGCCGATATCGTGCACCTTGATGCCGGCGGCCATGAGACCGAGCACCAGCCCCTGCTTGATCGAGGCCGAATAGCCGCGGAAATCGTGGCCCGTCACCAGCTCCGGGCGGATGCCCAGCTCATGGATCAGCGTGCCGAGGCCGAGGCCGAGCGCCTGAACACCCATCAGGTTCAGCTCGCTGCCGAACAGCCAGCGCGCGTCATATTCACGAAAGCCGGTCGGCTTCACCAGCGGCACGGTCTCGTAGGCGTAGGTGTTCGGCTTCAGCGAGGCTTCAGGCAAGGGGAACATCGAATACCTCATCCCTTCTTCAGACGATGGACGCGCGGGCGTCGGCGAAATGGACCGGGACCGAACGGACCGGGAAAATACGGGCCGGCAAGAGCAGGTCGGCACGCGCGCAATGGACCTGCCGGCCGCGCGCCGGGCACCGGGCCACCCCGCCGCGCCTCATTCGCCGCTCGCCAGCAGCTGCTTGAGATAGCCGCCATAGCTGCTCTTCCCCAGCTGGGAGGCGAGGCGCGCGAGCTGGTCGGCGTCGATGAAGCCGAGCTTGTAGGCGATCTCCTCGGGGCAGGCGATCTTGAAGCCCTGGCGCTTCTCCAGCGTCCGCACGAATTCGGCGGCTTCCAGCAGGCTGTCGGGCGTGCCGGTGTCGAGCCAGGCGAAGCCGCGGCCCATCTGCTCGACATTCAGGTCGCCGCTCTCGAGATAGGCGCGGTTGACGTCGGTGATCTCCAGTTCGCCGCGCGCGGAGGGCGTGAGGTTCGCCGCGATGTCGACCACCCGGGAATCATAGAAATAAAGCCCCGTCACCGCCCAGTTGGATTTCGGCACGGCGGGCTTTTCCTCGATCGACAGCGCCTGCATCGCGTCGTTGAACGCGACCACGCCGTAACGCTCGGGATCGACCACGTGATAGGCGAAGACCGTGGCGCCGGAGGTGCGCTCGGATGCGCGCGCCAGCAGCGCGCCGAGGCCCGCGCCGTAGAAGATGTTGTCGCCCAGCACCAGCGCCGACGGGCCGCCGGCCACGAAATCGGCCCCGATTGTATAGGCCTGCGCCAGCCCGCCGGGGTGGGGCTGCTCGGCATAGTGGATCGACAGGCCCCATTGCTCACCATCACCCAGCAGGCGCTGGAAGTGCGGCAGGTCGTGCGGCGTCGAGATCAGCAGAATCTCGCGAATTCCGGCCAGCATCAGGGTTGACAGCGGGTAATAGATCATCGGCTTGTCGTATACCGGCATCAGCTGCTTTGAGGTCACGAGCGTCATCGGATGCAGGCGAGTGCCCGCGCCACCGGCCAGAACAATACCCTTCATTTGGCAATCCTCAACTGAAATTACGGAGTGTTTCTTGTTCGGGAGACCCGTGCCGCCGCGGCGATATTGAGATAACTACCGTTTAACCGGAAGACTTCTCTCCAATATTGTCCGTAACTTTGGACTATCCCCCTCATCCCACGGGCATCGCCGATGTAACACCGCCGCCACGGAGGCGCCCGTTCGATCGCGGCCTACATATCATCGATTGGGTGGGAAACAGAAAGCCGCAGCCGGGCGAGTCGCCGCCCGCATCGGCGCAGCGGGGGCATTTGACTCACCTCATGGCGTGCCTCCAAGCTGGACTGTCAGTCTGTCGGACCCGGTAGCGGCACCGGTCGCGGGTGATGGCCGGGAGTGCATCTGCGGAAGGAGACAAATCATGTCGGACGACACCGGACCCAGGCGCCGCCCGGCGGGCAAGCGCGCGGGCAAACCCGCCGCCGCCGCAGCGGCTCCCTCCTCCGCCTCCGGCCCCTCCGCGGCTCCCCCCGCCGTCGAGACCGGGCTGGCCGATGAGAGGGTGGAGGCGGCACAGGAAGCCGAGCTCTCGGTGGTCGCCGAGCTTGCCGCCTCGCCCGCATCCGGCGAGGGGCTGGAGGCGCTGATCGCCGGCGCCGCTCCCGACGACGCGGTGCGGCTGCGCAAGTCGCTCGGCATGCCCCGGAAATCCGGCAGTCCCAGCACGACCAGCGACGAACTGGCCGATGACTGGCGGCTGGGCGGCTATCCCTTCAAGTACAAGATGCTGCGCCGGGATTATGAGCGCGAGAAATTCGTGCTGCAGAGCGAGCTTCTCAAGCTACAATCCTGGGTGAAGGAAGCGCGCCAGCGGGTGATCATCCTGTTCGAGGGCCGCGACGCCGCCGGCAAGGGCGGCGCCATCAAGCGCTTCATGGAGCACCTCAACCCGCGGGGTGCGCGGGTCGTCGCGCTGGAGAAGCCCAGCGAGGTGGAGCGCGGCCAATGGTATTTCCAGCGCTATGTGCAGCACCTGCCCACCACGGGCGAGATCGTGCTGTTCGACCGCAGCTGGTACAACCGCGCCGGGGTGGAGAAGGTGATGGGCTTCTGCACCGACGACGAATATCGCGAGTTCCTGCGGCAGGCCCCCGAATTCGAGCGCAACATCACCCGCAGCGGCATCCACCTGTTCAAGTTCTGGTTCTCGGTCAGCCGCGACGAGCAGCGGCGCCGGTTCAAGGAGCGCGAGGTGCACCCGCTGAAGCACTGGAAGCTCTCGCCGGTGGACCTCGCCTCGCTCGACAAATGGGATGATTACACCCGCGCCAAGGAGGCCATGTTCTTCCACACCGACACGGCCGATTCGCCCTGGACGGTCATCAAGTCCGACGACAAGAAGCGCGCGCGCATCAACGCCATGCGCTACGTGCTGCATTCCCTGCCCTATACCAACAAGGACAGCGCGCGCATCGGCCCGGTCGACACGCTCCTGGTGGGCCGGGCGAATTCCATTCACGAGCGCGGCGAGCACAGGAGCGGCGTCGAGTAGCGCACGTGGCCGGGAGCCGCGCGCGGGGAAGGCTTGACAGGCGACACCCGGACATACTTGTTCATGGACGAGACATGCGGAGGATCGCGCCATGCTGCGCCACACCGTCAACATTGTCGCCGCGCTGATCGCCGGCGCGCTGCTGGCCACCGCGTGCGCGGACGACGCCCGTGCGCAATATCGCGAGAACCCGATCCTGCAACGTCCCTCGGTGACGACCCCGATTCCCCGGCAGGCTCCCCCGCCGCCGCCGGGCTGGAGCCCGGCCCCGCCGCTGCCGCCCGCCATCCGCCAGAGCATCCCGTGGCCCAGCTGCCTCAAGGAGCCGTGCAGCGGGCCGCCGCTGATCACACGGCCCTGACAGGCCGGCCGGCGGGCCGGCGCGCGCTCGGGCCCTCCCCGCGCCTTTGGCGCCCGGCCCGACGGGGGCACGCGGGCCACGTGTCGACTGGCGGAGGTCTCGAGCCCAGATGGACGCCGACCGCCTCGATCAGCGGTGGAGCGCGGAGACGGTTCGTCGCGCATGGTCGATTCACTGAAGGGTCGATTCGCTGAAGAGCACATTCCGCTCGTGCCGAAGGCCTGCACCCACACGCCGATCGCCGATGATTCGCCGGCTCCCGCGGCCCGCCGGCAATCCTGCGGCCGGCGCTGGCCGGGGCTTCCTGAACGAGGGCCTGGTGAACCCGCCGGATCGCATGCGCGGAAACGATTTCGGCTCGCTCACGCCATGGCCATCCGATGCCGCCGCCAGATGGCGCGCCGACACGCCGGGCGAGGCCCGAACTTCCGATGTCATTTCAGCGGATTGGGATGCCTGAATGGTGGAGCCGAGGTCCACCAAACTAACGCCCTCTCGCGTCCCTTGATGTCATCACAGCCCTTTAAATGCCAAACGCTTGGCTCCCATTCGCGCTACCGACGTTTGTTGACGTCCGCCAGAAGCACCGTAATTTGTTGGGGTAAATGTTGGGGTAAATTGGGGTGCCAGATGGCGCGCGAAGTGAACAAGCTCTCTACTCGCGGCGTCTTGGCCCTCCGCAAGCCCGGCCGACACTCTGATGGTGGCGGCCTCTATCTGGTGGTCGATCCCAGCGGGGCCAAGCGCTGGCTATTTCTGTTTCGTTGGCAGGGGAAGCTGAAGGAAATGGGCCTGGGCGGCCTCACCTCCGTCTCACTTTCCGTCGCACGCGACGCTGCAGCCGATGCGCGACGCCTTGTCGCAGCGGGCCTCAATCCCATCGAACAACGTCGTGCAGCCGAGGCAGCAGCGAGCGTGGTGACGTTCGGCGACTTCTCGGACCAGATGATCGATGACATCGAATCGGGCTTCCGGAACGAGAAGCACCGCTGGCAGTGGCGCCACACGCTGGAGGTCTACGCCGCCTCGCTTCGCCCCATAGCTATTGCGGGGGTGAATACCGAGCATGTGCTGAAGGTTCTCCAGCCGCTTTGGCAGACGAAGCAGGAAACGGCTTCACGCCTGCGCGGCCGGATCGAACGCGTGCTCGACGCTGGCCGGGCGAAGGGACTGAGGGCCGGCGAGAATCCCGCGCGCTGGCGTGGCCACCTGGACAGTCTCCTGCCGCGCAGGAAAAAGCTCCAGCGTGGCCACCATCCGGCGATGCCCTATGCCGAGGTGCCGGCCTTTATCACCGAGTTGCGCAAGCGCGAGGCGCTCTCCGCTCTAATGCTCGAATTCACCATTCTGACGGCAGCGCGCTCGGGCGAGGTGATTGCGGCGACGTGGGGCGAGATAGATCGCAAGGCGAAGATATGGACCGTGCCGCCGGAAAGGATGAAGGCCGGCAAGGAGCACCGCGTGCCCCTATCCGAAAGGGCGTTGGAAATTCTCGACAGGGTCGAATTGCTGCGGCGAGAGGACGGGTATGTGTTCCCCGGCCCGAGGAAGGGGAAGCCGCATTCCAACATGGCAATGTTGGCCCTGCTCCAGAAGCGCATGGATATGGAGAGCATCACGGTGCACGGCTTCCGCTCCTCGTTCCGCGATTGGGCCGGCGAGCTCACGACGTTCCCGCGCGAGGTGGCGGAGGCCGCACTGGCGCATGTGGTTGGTGATGAGGTGGAGCGCGCCTATCGACGCGGCGACGCGCTGGAGAAGCGGCGCAAACTCATGGACGCCTGGGCGAAGTTCATCGGGACGACGCCAGCCGCCAATGTCGTGCCGATGGTGAGGCCGGGGTAGCGCTCACGGCCATGGGCGAGCCGCTGGCGAAGGATGAGGGCGGCGCATAGATCCTGTCGTTGGCACGGAAACGGTGATAACCGATTAGTGGGGTCTCGTGCTCAACTGACGATTTCTCTAGCCTACCGTCAGCAGGCATGAGCAAAAAAACGTAGAGACGAGGACCGCTATGGCGACGGCCCGGCAACTGGATCTAATAAATAGCCTGCGGGCGCTGGACAGTGAGACGCCATGGGTCGAATTCAAAGAAAACAACTCAGATGTGGAGACTATTGGAAGAAATATATCGGCTATCGCTAATAGCTCAAGGTTGTCTGATCGGAACAATGGATTTATTATCTGGGGTATAAGGGACAATGATCATGAGATTGTCGGCACAACATTTCAACCTGGGAACTCCGTCAAAGGCAACCAACCACTACAGCTGTGGTTATCCCAGATGCTTGACCCCCCGCCTCATTTAGATTTTCAGGTGTTTGACCACGAGCGCGGTCGAATTGTCCTATTGGAGATATCTGCGGCAACGCAATATCCTACGCGATTTAATCGAGAGGCCTATATCCGTATAGGGAGCGCCACTACGCAACTATCAAGACATCCGGATACTGAGAGAATATTGTGGTCTCGCCTTCAGCCATACGCGTGGGAATCCGGCATCGCGATGCAATATGTCACATCCAGCGAGGTGTTAGAATTAATTGATTACCCAAGTTATTTCGAACTTGTCCAGCACCCACTCCCCGATAACCGGGATGGAATTTTCGAACGACTTCTAGCAGATCGGTTAATAGCGCGAGATGTCGGAAATAATTGGAATATATTGAACTTAGGCGCTCTATTATTTGGCAAGAGGCTAGATCGATTTGAGCGGCTCGCTCGAAAGGTTGTCAGAATTATCGAATATGAAGCAAACGACAGAACCAAGACCCATCGCAGACAAGAAAGCACTCGTGGATATGCCAGTGGATTCTCGTGGCTTATCGATGCTGTTAATGGAATGCTGCCTAGGAACGAACATATAGGTCGTGCCTTCCGGGAGGTTCAACCAGTTTATCCGGAAATAGCGGTTCGGGAATTGGTCGCCAATGCACTTATTCATCAGGACATGACGATTACTGGCGCTGGTCCGATTATCGAAATATTTCCTGATCGTATTGAAATCACAAATCCTGGCGCGCCACTTAATGAACCGTCTCGCCTCATCGATCTGCCCCCTCGCTCTAGAAACGAGGCGATGGCGGCGCTAATGCGGCGCATGAATATATGCGAAGAGCAGGGGAGTGGACTCGACAAGGTAATCGCTTCGGTCGAGTTATTTCAGTTACCACCTCCGGAGTTTCGGGTGGAAGCGAACAACATGAAGGTCATCATGTTGTCTCCCCGCCAGTTTGCGCATATGACCGCCGCTGAAAGATTGCGGGCAACGTACCAGCATGCCGTTCTGCGATTTCTTACGAACGAAAAATTGACAAACGCATCGCTTCGCGCGCGTTTCGGCATTGAAGACCAGAACGCGGCACAGGTGTCGCGTATTTTGCGAGACGCCACGTCGGCCAACCTGATCCGGCTGGCCGACCCGGCAAGTCCGAGGGCCGGCTATATCCCGTCGTGGGCCTAATTTGATCGGGTTTTGATCGCCTGCCATATTATAATACCGTTCAAATTTTGAAATTCATTTAATATCAATGCCTTAGGAGAAATGGTCTCGGTATTTGGTATTGATCTTCTTTTGACGTTTGCGAATTCACTTTTCGATGAGAGAGTCAAGGAAAATATTTTCCTGCAGTGCTCCCTCTCAGAAAAACGTTCGATACCGATCGGATTGAAGTTCGACCACAAGTTGCGATCCGGCGCCAACTTTCCGAGGGGCCGCATCTCAAGTTGGAGCGGAATCATGGGGTGAAAGCCTTATGCAGAAACGGTTCTCTGCCCCTCACCCTATCCGCATCGCTTGCGGTTTTCGAGTGTACCCCTGCTACACTTGCTACGTTTGCTAGCCGGCGACGACCACGCGCACCGGCCCCGCGCTCATGAGCCTCAATCCCAGGCGCGACAGCGAGAGGCCGGCAACGGCGATCCAGTGGCCTATGATGCGGGCCGTCATAGCAGCCCATTCTCTGCGATGCCGTTGTCACCCTCTTCCGGTGGGTCGTCGTCCTCGGCGTCCGGATCGCCGTCGATCTCGTCGAGCAGCAGCATCAGATCCTCAACGACGTTCTCGATCAGCTCACGCATGGCCGGTGTGACGGCGGTGAAGATGGCGGGATCGGGACGGCGGTTCATTGCGTCGCCCCCTTCCCGCTGGCCGCCCCCGCCTGCCGGCCTTCACAGGCCGCGTATTGGTGGTCGGCCTCCTCGGCCTCAACCCGCGTGGCCCAGGCGAGCGCGCCTTCAAGGTAAGCGATGGCGTCGTTCGTGCTCGCCTGCAGCGCGCCGAGGTCGACAGCCATATGTCGATCATGCATGGCCGACATCGCGGCACTCACGACGCGGAGAAGGTTCATCCCGTGCCGGAAGTCGTCCGGGCCGGAATTGCCGATGGGGAAATAAACGGGCTTCTCCTTCGACATCACGCGACCTCCGCCAGCACGTCGCGAGCATCGAGGCCAGCGAGGTAGGCCAGAACGGCGCGGATGAGGTTCGCGGAGAAATCGCAGAGGTCATCCCCCTCCTCTTGCCGGACGGCGTTCAGGGCCACGATGGCGCCCCGTGCGGTGGTGGGGGCCGGGAGTGCCGGCATCTCATAGATGCGCTGCCAGCCGCTGGCGTCCGCCTCATCCTCCTCAGGTGGCTTCGGCGTCTTGTCGGTATTGTAACGTTCGATCTCGTCGGCATAGGCGGCCAGCAGAGCGGACAGCGGACAGGGATCTCGCATGGACATAGAGCCTCCTTCGCCAGCCATGCTGGCCGGCGGCTGGGGTGACGGATGCGCGATATTCAGGCGGGCAAACGCTCGGCGAACTGGCGGACGGTGGCGAGCAGCGCGGCGAAATCTTCGCCATCGGCCATGCTATGCTCGAACCCCAGGGGGCTGGCGATGTGATCGAGATAGGCGACCATGCCGGACGCCGTCGCGGGGACGGTTTCCAGAACCACGCGCAGAGCGGCCAAATCCGCCGTGCACGCCTCATCCTGAAGCGCGTGAGCTTCCTCTGCCTCGGGCGAAACAGGGCCGAACGTCTCGACCATGGTGTCGGTGGTGTCGCACGCATCGCCATGGTGCCGGTTCGCCAGCTTGTGGCGCTCGATCGCCGCGAATACCGGATCGGTATCCATGCCGCTCGGTATGATGCAGACGGCGGCGGCAGCCGTGGCGGGAATGGCTGCAGCGGCGGCTACGGCGGACAGGAAGGAACGGCGGGTATGATTGGTCATGGCTTTCCCCCATTCCCGGCCCGCATCATGCGGTGCCGGGGGCTTGATCGGTTCGGTTGATCGGGTGTGTCAGGTGGTGGGCAGCAGCCGGCGCGTGGCGCGCTCCAGGGTTTCGAAGAACATCCCCTCGGCGGACGGGAGGTCGGGCCGGCCGATAGCGCTTCCGGGAAACCAGTTCCCGAGGCCGGAGGCGTCGACCACGGATTCCCCGGCGGCGAGGCGCGCCGCGAAGGCACAGAAGGCGGCAAGGCCGGCGAGCGTCGCCGGATCGGTGCAGAGGACATGTACCGTCGCGCGGGCCTCCTCGGCGCCGAGCGCGTCGACCTGGCTCTCGGTGGTGCCTTCCTCGGCGAGGGTGGCCTTGTAGCGGCCGCGCGCCTCGTCATAGGCGGCGATGGCGGCGAATACCGGATCTGCGGCGGCCGCGACCGGGAGGGCATCCGCCGCGCCAGCTACTAGGCTGGCCGCGATGACGGTGGTCGTTCCGAGAAGGGCGCGGCGGCTGAGTTCTGACATGGCTTTCCCCTTGCCGGCCGCGCATGGCGCGCCGGGCTGGTGACGAAATGGTTGGTTCTGAACCGGACGAAGGTTAGCGGGTGGGAGACGCCCGCGCCTTGGTAGGGACAAATTCCCATCCCTCGGCCTCAAGCTCGGCGGTGCGGATGCGCGCCCATTTCCAGTAGGGCATGCGCTCGACGGAGCGGATCAGTGTCTTGCGCGTGCGCTCTGCTCTCGCGGCGACGCGTTCCCATTCGGTGAAGATTGGGTCGTCGTCTGCCTTACCGCGGGTGGTCTCGTGGAAGGCCTTGCATTGATTGTAAAGGGCGTTGAGGCGAACCTGAAGTGCCGCAACGAGCGCAACGCGGTCGATCTCGTGGTGAGACTTCGCTGACTTCTGGCGCGGATCGTGGGCGGAGACGGGATAATGCATGGCCAGACCTCAGAGGGCGTGCGCCACGGCGGCGCGGGACATGGCGTGAAGTTCGGCGGCACGAGCGGTCAGGCTGGCGAGGTGCGCGGCCTCGGTGCGCGTGATGCGCTCGGCGCAATGGACAGACAGAATGCCCAGCTCGATGCTGGCGAGTTCGGCCTTGACAGCCGGCGCGACGGGCGCCGCTTCCCCTGACTTGCGGGCCTCCGCCCAGGCGAGCCTGAGGCCGTGCGCCATGGCGGCGCGCCACGTCGGCAACTTCATCGCCGGGCGCGGCGAGCCGTACCGGATCTCGGCGGAATACCGGGTGAAGTACCAGGACCTTTCGCGCTCGATCAGCTCGCGGGCATAGGCGACAGCGGCCCGCATGATGGCGGAACGGTCGAGGCGGCGGGCGGTGAGGCTGACGGGCATCGGCACAACCTCCTCACGAGACCAGGGAGCGGGCGTAGCGCAGGACGGCGACCTTCCGATCCGTGCTTCTGATGCGGCGCCATTCCGAAAAGACATGGTCCGCGAGCTCGCCGTCGTCGCACATGCCGGCGATGGTCATGATGTCCCGCCCGCCATTGCCGGCGCTGTTCTGGACCATGACCAGCACCGCCAGCATGTCGCGGCGGTTCAGGGGATTGGCAGGCAAAGGGGTGGCGTCGGCCGGAACGGAGGTGTTCGGCATTGGGGTTGCTCAAGTCAGTTTGTTTCGATACCCTAGGAATAAATCAATTCTCTTGGTTTCGTCAATACCCAGAGAGTTATTTAATGCTTGAGGATTAATTTTAACGATGCTGACGAGTGAGCAAGTCCGGGCGGCACGCGCCATGTTGCGCTGGGAGCAAAAGCACCTTGCTGAAGCTTCTGAGGTGTCGCTCCCATCGATCAAGCGACTGGAGACCTTGCCGGGGCCGCTTGCCGCCCAAGCTCGAACAGTCAGCGCTATTCAGCGTGCCCTCGAAGCCGCCGGGGTGCAGTTCATTCCGGAGAACGGCGGCGGCGCTGGGGTGCGGCTGGCGAAGCCGGCCGGCGCGGAATAGTCGGAACCTTGGCGCTCTCGTGAACTCCGTTGGTAAGGGCGCGGGCCAACATACGACCCCTCCCGTGTGAAGGGATTGCTCTGCCGTCGAGTTGATCAGCCGCTTCCCTGACTCGACTCCCTTTCCGCCTATGCTACCGTCAACCCGCAACCGGGGAGGGTGCGAGTGACTGACAACAATCCTGCTGATTTTCCGGCGACATTTACGCCAACAATGTTTGCTGACTTGGCGATGAACCACGCTGCCGCCAACGGCGTTCACAAATTCTATCTCGCACGCGTAGATCCATCATTTTCTGATGGGGGCAAGAATAATCTATCACCATGCGTACAGATCGTAATGCCGGAGGCGGGATTTTTGAACCTTGTAGCGTTTTTTAACACGTCTATCGCACAAATGTTGTCGGATGGGCGTATTAAGCAAGAAGATGTCGATGCCACCCGCGACGCATTTAAATAAATTGGCCTTCACCCATTCGCGTTTGACCGTCTACCGGAGCAACTCGTCCGCGGCGGCAGCGATTGCAATAGCGCGCTCGCCGTTCAGAAACACGTGGCCCGCCTCGGTTGCGCTGCCGCGTGGGGCGCCGGGATTCAATCGTATATATAAGCCTACGCCTCCACCTAACCTGTACGACTTTGTCAACGACGAACCGGTAGTGACGCCAGTGTCCGAACCACATCCCCTCTCAGCAGCCGGCATTATATCCGTGTGTATTGTTGCAGTGGGTGGCCTGCTGGCCTTTATCGGCCTTGGATTTCGAGAGGATATCGCTTCCATCCGAAGCGACGCAGCCACCGTGGCTGACGGCTTGGCGTCCTTCAAAACTCAGACCGTCAAGGATTTGGGACAAATCGACAAGTCGATCGGGATGTTGCAAGTTGAGATTAGGGCAACCAACCAGCGCCTCGATACGGTGATCAGCCGCCTACCGCAGCGCCCGTAGCGGGCGGGGATAAGCCTCGGCATCTCCGCGAGCGGCGGTTTTTGTTGATCAGTCCGGTAGCAAATCTGGCTGGCTTCCCTTCTTTGGGAATACCCGTTCAAACAGCCGTTTGAACATTGGCCAGTTATCTGATGCCTGCATCAAAGTGACTACCTTGGTAATCTGGCCCTCTAGGTGGGGGTGTCCAACCTCGTGCGTCAGATACTGATGATGCCTGGCCCGACGACGGCCGGCATCATCCTTTGGGTTCTTCGCCCGCAACTCGTCTAAGATGCCCGGCGGCAACTGCTCATAAACGAGTTGGTTGGTGAACTTCCCAACGACGCCCGGGCGCTTGACCGATGCCGGATTGTACTCCCAGCGATGCAATCGAAACATCTCCTTGTAAAATTCATTGGGGAAGCGCTGTGTCCAAGGGAGAAGTTCGGGCGAGATATAAGCTTCAAGGATCTTATGCAGCGCATCTCGGGCACGGACCTCCTGAAATCCTGTAGCTTCATCAACGAGAGCGACGATACCTACTCGTGCAAGGCCCCGGATAATCATTTCGCACTGCTGGGCAATGCCGAGTTGCTGCTTCTGAAGTTCTCCAGTAGCCCTAGCCGAAAGAACCGCCTCACATAGCTCAACCAGAACCTCAGCCTCATACCCATAGGCTTGGCCTCCAGTTGGCGTAAGGAAGATAATTGGGTTTCGGAATCTCTCCATTAAATCGTTGGAAACAAATGGCTTAATCCGGTTTCCGCTGGCAAAAAGCTCAAAACGATTCACCCCCGCGACCATACTGCCACCTCGGGCCATATTGAGCGCACTCTGCATGCCCGTAGCGGTCAGGACGCGGCGCTCATCATCCAGCACGTAGCAAGGGATCTCCATCTCTCCAATGCGAAGCGGCCGGCTTTCATCGCCATGTTCAGCCTTCGGGAGCTGGTTACGTTCAGCTTTGACCTTTGCCCAACGCGCCTTAGCACCCTCGGATGCGATGGCGCGTCGCTCTTCAGGCGACAACTTGAGGGCGCGAGCTTTGCCGCCCTCGCTCGGAATATCGTTCATTGCGAATCCATTGCTTGCTTTATGCAAGCATCATGCACACACCAAGCTTGCTAGCAAGCATCGGGCGGATTGCACCTGCGCGACGTAAGCCCGGAACACGACCCCGTTCGTGGCGCAGTCGTAGACAAAGAGCGCGGTCATACCCGCGAGGCGGAATGCGTCCGCGAACGTCGTGGTCTTCCAATGCCCGGTGCAGCGCGCCGATTCCAGCGTCTCGCATATTGTGCCAGGGATTGCTCGGCGAGAGCCTTCAGAAAACCGCCGCGGCCATTGACTCACATCCAGTTGATTCATCTTCTAGACGTCACAATGGGGACAGTCGCGTTCCCCTCTTGTTCTGCAACCGCGCGTCGGTCATGATTCTGCGAATGGCTCGCAGAATAGGGCGTTGCACATGGTCGAC
The DNA here is from genome assembly GCF_014195655.1 of Ancylobacter tetraedralis. Taxonomy (GTDB): domain Bacteria; phylum Pseudomonadota; class Alphaproteobacteria; order Rhizobiales; family Xanthobacteraceae; genus Ancylobacter; species Ancylobacter tetraedralis. The sequence continues at coordinate 543,894 of NZ_JACICD010000002.1, read as the reverse complement.
AAGGTGCGTGAGAACCGTCTACGCCGAAAAGCGCAGCGGCAGGGATTGAGGCTTGAGAAATCGCGGAGGCGCGATCCGGACGCGCTCGATCACGGCGGATGGATGCTGATCGACATCGCGTCGAACGCCATCGTGTTCGGCTCCGGCGCCGCCCCTTACCGGGCCGACCTCGATGCCGTCGAAGCCTATCTCACCGGCGGGCGGCGGGAGGTGGCTCATGCAGCAGGCTGAACTTATCTCTCCAGCTCGCCCTGTCGCCGAGACTGTTCCTGTCCAGCCCTTCGACTATGCGGCCCTGACGCCAGCGGACGCGACCAAGCTGCGCGAGGTCGTGACTGCAATCCGGTGCTACCAGAAGAAGGTCGGCCAGCAGATCATCGCTATCGGGGAATTGCTGCTGGCCGCCAAGCAGGGGCTGGGGCATGGCCACTTCGGCGACTGGCTGGCGGCCGAATTCGGTTGGGGTGAGCGCACCGCGCAGAATTACATGCGCGCCGCCGAGGTATTCGCCTCGAAATCCGCAAGCGTTTCGTATTTGCCGCCCACGACAATTTACCAGCTCGCCTCACCGTCGACGCCGGAACCGGTCCGTGCAGCGGTGGTCGAGCGGCTGGAACAGGGCGAACGTCTCTCCCACGACGAGATCAAGAGCATCGTCAGGCACGGGAAGGCAGCAGAACGGCGGGCCCGAGAAGATGCCAAGCGGACGCCCGAGCAGCGTCGGCGGCGGCAACAGGTTGAAGCACGGCGGCAGCGCCAGCTGGAGCGACACCGGCAGGAGCGGGAAGCCGAGCTGAACCAGGAGGCGGCCGCGCGAAAAGACGCCGCACGTCTCATTGTTCAGCACGTGGGTGACGACACTGAACGGCTGGTCGAACTGCTCAAGATCTGCCGCGGCATTTACGCGGCTGATCTTGCGGCCGTCAGGGCGCCCGGCCTCGTTGACAGAAGAATTGACGGCCTCAGGGCTTGACGAGTTCGCGGGGATAGGCCGACGGGCCGACAAGCCGAGACGCACCGCTCGGTTTCCCTGCGTCCCCCACGGTGCTTGCCGGGTGCATGCGATGAGCTTTCAATTCTGGAATAACCGGGCCGCATGGCCCCTTGATCCCAAGGGCCTGACCTTTCTCGGCCGTGCCGTTTGCGAGCTTGGCCGCGTGCGGCACCGCGACGACTGGAGCGACCTCGCCCCCGGTATCGAACCGCCTGCCATGCCGTGGCTGGACGAGGCCGCCAACACGGACCTGTCAGCACCTGCAGCCTTGGAAACTCTGCTCGACCAAGCGCGGGAAAGGATGCCTCCGCCACTTTCGGAGCGGGACACGTACCAGAGGCGGCAGGCGCAGGCTGTGTTTCGTGAGCTTCGCGACCTGGCCGTGGAAGGGCGCCTGCGCACCTTCGCCATATCGTCGCGAACCGGCGCGCGCAGAGAGCTGGACTCGGGCTTTTGGGCGGTGACGCAGCCGGAGGTCGTGTTCTCGGAATGCCGGATCGACGATGACGATAGCGACGCCGAGCGTATCTTCGTCGATGACATGCAGTTACAGCGACATTTACGCACCGACATGGTGCAGGCGATGCATGACGCTATCCGCGATGGGGAGGAAGCCGCGGCAATTGAGCGGGATCGAGTTGCAGCGGAAATTGAAAATGCGCAGGTTGATGAAGCGGCACGAAATGCTGCGCTCGGAACGTGGCCTGCCTCGCTGGCGGGGAGTGACGGCGACCCTACGCAGGCTCACGCCGGCTCGGGCGAAAGCGGCGATGATGTTCAATCCCACGCTACCGGTCGATCGAATGCGCCAATTGTACCTTCTGTAGGAGCGCCCCGTGGGGGCAGATATGAAGACATTCCGCTCTTCTTAGAAATGGCAGGTCTCATCGACGGAGGGATGAAGATCCTGCCAGCGGCAAAGGCCGTGGTCGCCAAGTCCGAAGGTGGAGGAAATGAAGATAGTCGGATAGATCGATTGAGGCGGGGATACTCACGGTGGGCTAAGCAACAAGGCCCTAAACGGTAGCGTGAGAACGACGCTGCCAATTCAACTACCAATATTTTTCCAATACTTATACCAAGACGATCGCAGGATCGTTCTCTATTTTCTCAGCAACGGCGACAAACGCCGGACGTTTTATCAACGTTTTGTTGCTGAGGAAAAGAAATGCGGAAGCTTCCGGACCGTATCGAAGCCGAGGCCCTCGCTTATGATGTAAGCGACGCCATGCGCGTCATGGGGATCGGCCGTAATAAGATCTACGACGAAATTGCCGCCGGGCGCCTTGATGCCCGGAAAGTCGGTCGCCGGACCGTTATCACCCGCGCCGCCATTGAAACGTGGCTCGGTAGCCTGCCGCGCTTCCAGAACAGTGCTGCGTAAAACGCGAAAACCCGACGCTGTGCCGGCGTCGGGCTTCCTGAAGCGTTCGAAATCCCATCCGACCAAGGATAGATCTCTCGTGACCTATATAGCTGAAGCCCGCATTCCGGGCAACGAATTTCACAACCTCGTCGGCCTGCCTCTCTTCGATTGGCACCCGCCGGCAACGCCCTCCAGCCCCTCGCCTCGCACTTGTCGAGCCGCTCGCATTGCCGACCGTACGGGCCTCCCCATCGGTGTCGTGCTGGCGCATTTCGAGGCTGCCGGCCTCGGGGAGGCACGCTGATGCGCGGCGCCAAGGCACTTTACGTTCAGGCCCGCGTCGGCGGCGAAGGCGGCGGCGAGCGCACCTTCGTCGGCCGGATGGCATGGGCGCTCGTCCAGCTGGTGCAGGCCGGCGATCGGGGCATCACCCCGATTACGCATCCCGCGCCGAGGACCTCGCACTATATCTTGAGGCTTCGGCAGGAAGGCCTTGCAATCGAGACGATCGAGGAGCCGCATTCCGGCGCGTTCTCCGGCCACCACGCCCGCTACGTGCTGCGCACCGCGGTGACGATCCTCGCGCAAGGTGGCGTAATGGCCCCGCCCTCGGCACCGCTGCCGGCCGGTGCGGCCCTTCCCTACGTTCGGGGAGGCGCGCGTTGATGGACATCGAGCGCTTCCCCTTTATCGAGTTCCGCCAATTCGACTGGCTGCGACGCGCGGGGGTGGACACCACCGTCATCACCCGCCGGATGCCGATCCGCCTCGCCCATGGCACCGTCGCGGGCGATGGTCGCTTCGATGTCGATCCTGAAGGCCGAGGCTTCCTTGCCTTTTCCGAGGGCGACGACGCCGTGTTCTGGTGCCCGGCGACCGGGCAGACGGCAACCTGGAGCGGCATCGCCTTCGCTCTCGGGGAAGCGGCCATTCTCGCCCCCGAGACTTTTGCGTTCGACGGCCACCTGAACGTCTACGCCACGCCCTTGGAATGGCTGCTGAGCGGCTGCGATGGATGCGTGGTACTCGACTGGCCTCGCGCCTTCGACCGCCTCCGGGACTGCCCCCGCATCGCCATCTCGGAAAGCCTCCTGTTCCTCTATAGGCGCCACATGAAGCCGGCTCGATTGCCCGAGCTGTCTGTTCTGGTGGTCAGAAAGGCGGTGTCCGCGTGAACCGTTTCGAGCCTATACCGTTCGAAGATTACCAGCGCGGAATGGGAAACGGCGGGAAGCCGAAGGCCTCCTTCGCTCGCACCAGCACCACCACAATCATGAAGATCAACTTCGCGCCGATTCGCTGGACGGTGGACGGCTACGTGTCGGAGGGCTTTTCCGTGCTCGCCGGCCGCCAGAAGCTCGGCAAGACGTGGCTCGCCATCGACTGGGCACTGGCGGTCGCGACCGGCGGTGCAGCTATGGGCGGCATCGCCTGCGATCCGGGCGATGTTCTTTACATCGACCTGGAGAACGGGCCGCGGCGTATCCAGCGCCGGATCGACACCCTGTACCCCCATGGCGTCGTGCGCCCGGATCTCTCGCGCCTTGAATGGGTGACGGACGCCCCGGCGCTGGATCGTGGCTTCATCGACGCGCTGGAAGACTGGCGCCAGAGCGTTCCCGACCCCCGGCTGGTCGTGATCGACGTGCTTCAGCGGATCAAACCCGCCGGCTCGGCAAGCCGGACGGCCTACGAGAACGATTATTCCATCTGGTCCCCGCTGCAGAAATGGGCGACCGAGCACGGCATCGCCGTCGTCGGCCTTCACCACACGAAGAAGGGCGGCGCCGACGATCCCTTGGAGAGCCTGTCCGGCTCCAACGGCCTCTCCGCCTGCGCGGACACGACGCTGGTGCTGGACATGAAGGGCGGCGAGCGCACGCTCTACGTACGTGGACGCGACATCGAGGAGAAGGAGACCGCGCTGTCCTTCGACGGTGGACTGTGGAGCATCAAGGGCGATGCGGCCAAGGTCCGGATGACCGGCGAGCGCGCTGCAATCCTCGACGCTCTGGCGGGCAGCGCGGAGTCCATGTCACCCGGCGATATTGCCGACGCGACGCGGATGCCGAGCCAGAATGTTCGGCAGTTGCTCGTGAGCATGGTGAAGGCGGGTGAGGTCGTTAAGGCCGCTCGTGGGCGCTACCTGCATCCCCACCCGCATGCAAACGCCGATCACATCGATCACAACATCACAACGGACGAAAATGATAGCAATCTCAATATCTTAGCTTGTGATCCCGTTTGTGATCGACCCGCCGTTGTGATTGACCCGCCACCTGTCGATCACAAGCGGACGGCCGAAAAGCTCAATGATATCAATGAGTGCGATCCCGTTGTGATCGATGTGATCGATGTGATGGCCCCCAAAGCCGATCACAACGGGGAGGCGGCAAAGGCAGCCGGATCGCCTAACGCGGCCAGCCGCAAACACGGCGCATCGCTGCTGGAATGGTTCGCCAAGCCCGCAGGCATGTCGGTGGATCCCAGGAGTGACGGCTATATGTTGATGCGCGGCGAGGAGCCCGTGCGGTTCGTGTCGACAGTCGCCGAGGGTCGCAAATGGATCCGGCGAGGCGGCGCAGCGGTCGGATTATGAGCGCCACGAGCCCCTTGAAACTGGACACTGAGAAGTTCCGGAAAGTCCACGCCCTCATGACCGGCGGCGTGACTGAGGGCGAGCGTGCGGCGGCTCGGGCGCGCGCAGCGACCATGGCGAAGCGCGCCGGCATGACGCTCGATGAGGCCGTGTCCGGAACGGACGCGACGCCATCGACAGGTGTCCCGCAAGGCGTCCGCGACATCTTCGCCGGTTTCGCCGATTTCATGGAGAAGAAGGAGCCCGGTTACAAGGCGCGCGAAGCCGCCAAGCGCGCAGCGCGGGACGCTCGCGACGATACTCGGCGCGCCGAGGTGCTGGCGCGCTATGGCACCGAGGCCGCTCTGTTTGCCCGGAACGAGTTCGAGGCCGCGCTCGATCGCGCCATCGCCCCGCTGGCGACATGGGCGTACTGGACCGATACGGACGGCGTCGAGCACCGCCACGCCGACACACTCGAAGGCAAGCGCCCGATTTGCGGCTTATGGCGCCACGACGATGTAACTCCCGCAATCCGCGATGCTGTCGCGCGCGCATATCCGTGGCCGTCCACTTTGGACAGCGCCCTGCGCGAGGTGCAGGCTTGGGATCGGCTGCGCTGGGACCGCGGGCTGTTTTGCGATGCGAGGGAATGGAACCACTACGCCGAGGCCAAATGCCGTATCGCGCTGCTGGAGCATGAGCTTGAGGCAGGGCGTCCGGCCGCCTCATGGCAGGACGTGCAGGCGCGCTTGGCCTGGAAGCGCTATGAGTTCGAACGGCAATGGATCGAGCCGACCAAGCGTGATGATCCGTTCCTCGATCGGCTGGAGGCAGACGTCGCCGCCCTGAGCGCCGTCTCCGCTGCCCAAAATGGACAGGCGCTCCAGCCGCATCATCGCAACACGGCTGACAAGCGCCGCGACGTACTGTCGATGTTGGACAGCTATCCCGAGATGAGCGACCGGGAGATTGCGCGCCGCTGTGGCGTGAGCCCGACGACCGTGGGGAAGTTGCGGCGGATGCTAGAGAGTTAACGCGCATGCTTGGCATTTTCGGCAATGCGAACATGCTGACGTCAGCGTGCCGGACCACGGACCCGCCCTAGGCGGAGAAATGCGAACGCGGCGTCAATAGCGCGATGCTAGCGCTTCGATAGGAGGGCCAGAAAGATCAGCGCCAGCAGCGCCACGATAAGCCATGCAGCCTTTCGCAAGGAAGCGATTGCTTGCAAAGCTACGGGGTCTGGGGCCGACTCGACGCTCGGAGCGAGTGCCGCCACGGCGGTCCCGCCATCGTCGCCGGACTCGTCGTCGGCCTCGCCAACTCGCTTCACAAGTTCTAGTCGCCGGCTAAGGTATAGATTGGCCTCGCCGACCGCTCCCAGCCGGGGTAGATCAAAGTCGAGCCCCAACGGCAATTGGATCGCATGCTCCTCCCCCCGCGTCAGAACCTTCACGCTGCGCGTCGAAATTGACGGACTCCAATCGGAATAGAAGCCATCGACCCACCGAACGCTGAACACCATTTCATCTACTGCCCTACTAGCAATCGAAAATTCATATCGCGCGAATGTCTCTTTTTTTACGAAAAGAGAAAATACTATACAATCTTCAACCGTATCCTCTCGAAAGTCGACTTCAGTCGTATAAGAAACAGAGCCCCAAGCGACACACCTCTCTGGTTCGGCTTCATTGCTCAATTGCTCTATATCCAACTGGAATTTCTTGATAGGTCGCTCCGTCCCAAACATCGAAAAGCTAGTATGGCGGTGGAAGTTTCCTTCATCATAAGGGTGGCCTGGTCGCAACTGAATGCGAAGGATCCGTCGCTGCGCGACCTCGGCAGTTGCAGAGTAGCCTTCATCCTCCTGCCATTTTTGCTTAATTTCGATCTCATCACGAAACACGCATAACGATGCCGAAAAATGCAGCCCCCAATTCCAAGGAATTTGATCGGTACCGATCACCTTTCCATCAGCGTCGACTTCGTTGATGGCCCAGCTATACAGGCCACCGTAGTCCGGCTGCGTGTGAAATCGTAACCTCCGCTCGATATGAAAGTGCACTGCCTACCCCTCCGCTATCTCCTGAAGCTACCGACCAACAGCGCGCACAACAAACGCAAGGATTTCGCCGTTTAGTAATAAGACCATTTCTGAGAGGAAATACTGAGGTGGGTGGACAGGAGATAGCGCGCCGATACCGCGTAGGTCCGACCACGGTCGGGACGCTACGGCGGTATAGGAGCCGCGGTCAGATCAGCTGATTGCGCCCGAAACCGCCATAGCCAGCGCCCGGAGCGCATGACGGGATAGGAGAACATCGACGATCTGGAGCCAATCCCACGCTTCAGAACAGGTCCGCCTGCGGCGACTCCGGTGGCGGATCCTCTTTCGCCCCACGCGCCACAATCATGAGCGCCCCGTCCACCAGCGGCCGCTGCAAGGCCTTGGCCTCGCTCCATGGCGCGCGCAGCCACACCTCGCGCTCCTCCGCTGTGGTGAGGATTACCGGCATGGCCTTGGGGTGGATCGGCGCCACGACCGCGTTTGGCTCGGTCGTGAGGAAGCCGAACAGGTCGATGGTCTCAACACCGGTCTTGATCTTCCGAACGGAGGCCCATTGCGGCGCCCATATCCCGGCGAAGAAGGTCAGCGGCCGATCCTCGGACCGCGCGAACCACACGTCGCCGCCATGTGCTTTGCTGTGCTCGCTGAAGCTGGTGAACGGCACGAGGCACCGGTTTTCCGGCCCCAGCCAGCGCTGCCAGTGGCGAGAGCCGACATTGCGGATGTTGGTCGTGCCACTGTCGGGCTCCAGCCGAAGCAGTTCCTTGAAATCAACCGTCTGGCCCTTGGCCTCCAGCCGCGCCGCGCGCTTCCGGGCCGCCTCAAACAGAGCCGCCGATGAGGACGGCATGCCCCAGCGAACCATGGCGAGCTCGCGGTCCCCGCTGGCACCTGTCCGCACAATGGGTGCCGGGTAGTCCGGGAATATGCCGGGCTGGGGCGCCAGGTTGCCCGCTAGGTTGCGCAGCGAGCCGACAAGGTCGGCGATGGCCTGCACGTTGGAGCGGTGGCTGTAAAGGTTGCACATCGCTGGAGCCTAGACACGGCTATGCGCGGTGCTCAAGCCTGCGGCGAGAGATTGCAGATCGGCCCACAGAGCGGGCTCTTCATTGTTGCCAATTGCAGCGCCACCCTCCTCCGGCGATTCATCCTTCTCCATGTCAGCACCGCTATCGACCTCGCCGAGCAATAGGCACCCGACCGTTCGAATTTAACGAAATACACTCAAGATATAACAATCTAAAATCTACATAAACATCGGAAAATACAAGCAATCGTAAGTAAACAATTAGTCAATAATTTGCACGTTTATGCCTGAGCGTGTTACATTACATCGATTCACTTCTTGGATCGTTGAGTGTCGTTCGAGGTTATCATTATGTCGAGTGAGAAAGAGGTCCGGCGAACATGCATCGCCGCTGCTGCCAATCTGGCCGGCAGTGCCGAAGAGCTGTTGCTGCTCGCTCTCAGTTTCGAGGCCTATGCTCATTACGGCTACCGCACCGGCATCGACGTCCTCAAGGGCGGTCCGGACGTGGTCTTCGGGCCGAAGAGCGCGGCGCCGGAGCCCGCAGCTTCAGCCGCCTCGCCGGACGACATTTCGGACCTCGTCGCTCCCGGTCCGGAGGCGGAAGGCAGCGATGATGAAGCCCTGACCGGCGCGGAGCCTTCTCCTCTCGTGGTCCATCACTGAGGCCCCCCCGCGATGAAGAAAGACGCCTACATCAACGTGCGCGTGACGGCGCATCTGCACGCCGCAGTCGAGCAGGCCGCGGCGCGAGAAAACGTCCCCTTAAGCCACGTCATCCGTAAGGCGTTGGCGCAGGCCGTTGAAGACGATCGAAGCCGCCCCGCGCTGGGGCTCAATTGACGCAAGCCCAGCCGAGGAGTTTCGACTTTGGGTAGCTCCACCACCAAGGCAATCAGCAAGGCCGATCCGGTCGCGCTGCCCTATTATGCGCAACTGCTGCAGCAGACCAAGGATCTCGGCAATACGCCGTATCAGCCCTATACCGGCCAGCAGGTCGCCGGGTTCACGGGCGACCAGACCGCCGCCTTCGACGCGATCCGCAATTCGCAGGGCATCTGGCAGCCCTATCTTGACCAGGCCGGAACCTATGCCCAGCAGGCGGCGCAGGCCGGGGCACAGGGCACGGCAGGGCAGCTTGAGGCGTTCAATCAGGACAATCTGCAGAAATACCTGAACCCTTACACGCAGAACGTCGTCGACTCGACGCTGGCGAATGTCCGCAAGAACAACGCGACACAGCAGAACGACCTGATCGGCCGGGCGATTTCCTCCGGCTCCTCGCCGTTCGGCGGGGATCGTGCCGGGCTGGCCTCGGCGGAGCTGGCCCGCAATCAGGATATGACGACGAACCAGACGCTATCTGACCTCCAGAGCAGCGCGTTCAATTCGGCGGTGGGGCAGTTCAACACGCAGAACGCGGCGCAGCAGCAGGCATTGCAGGCCGACCGGTCGGCCGCCATGTCCGGCTACGGCACCGCGTCGCAGCTGTATAGCGGGCTCGGCTCGCAGGCGCAGAACGCCAACTATCAGGACATCAACGCGCTTCTGTCCTCGGGCGGCCTGCAGCAGCAGAACCAGCAGCAGCAGCTGGATGCGCAATACCAGAACTGGCAGAACCAGCAGGCCGCGCCCTATAACCAGCTTTCGTGGCTGTCGGGCATGTATGGCCAGATACTGCCAAACTTCGGGCAGCAGAATATTCAGAAGGGCAGCGGCGTGAGCACCGCGGGGCAGATCCTCGGCGGGGCGACGAGCATTCTTGGGCTGGTGCCCAAGTTCATGAGTGAGGGCGGGATTGTCGGACACGCGGATGACGCGGATGACGACGATTCTCGTTACATGGCTTCCGGCGGCATCGTCGCCTCCGCGCCTTCGAGCGGCATCGCCTCAAGCCGCTTCGACCCGACCACCTTCAATGCTCTCGGCATCAACATGCCGCAGCCCGGCGGTGGGCGCGTTCCTTCGGCGCCGAGCGGGGGCCAGCCACGCGATAGTGGGATCAATGCCAAGTCGGTCTCCAGCTTCGCAGATGCTTTGGAGGGTGCCATCGGCAGCTTGGCCCCCTCCGGCGGCAACGTGCCGGGCTATTTCGGCAATACGGGTTACGTGAACAATCTGGCATATGGCGGGCCCCGCGCGCGCGGCGGCATTGTCGGTTATGCCGATGGTGGCGGCATCGTGGGCGAGCAGACCATCAACGGGATGGTGGTGGAGCCGGAAGATCTGGACGGCAAGACCCCGCTCCTCATCCGCCCGGCGGAAGAATATGAGGTTGAGCCCATCGGGATGGGGCGCCCGAATCCGCTCGGCTCGCCCCGCCGGGAACCGGATGGGAGCAACTACGGCGCTGTAAGGGGGCTCGAGGCGGCGATCCGCGCGGCGATGGACCGCATGCCATCCAAATCCTATGCGGATGGCGGCGGTGTTTATGACACGGACGAAGACCCCGCCGATGCCCCGTGGCTGGAGGAGGCCGCGACAGAGGCGCCGATGGTGCCCGCGCAGGGGATAGGCGCCACGCCCGCCGCCAGCGGCATCGCGGCGGCGCCGCAGTCCACACAGGGCGCCCCTCAGTTCCTAGGCGGCATCCTGGGCAAGCCGGGTGAAATCAACCTGCCGCTGCTCTCCGCCGGCATCGCTATGCTGACCTCGCGCCGGCCCGATCTTGGCGGCGTTATCGGCGAAGGGCTCGGCGCGGGACTGGAAGCCTATCAGGCGCCCAAGCTTCGCGCCGCGCAGCTCGACGCGCACCCCAAGGTGTTGAGCGACGGGCCGACGATCCGCGTTCTTTACCCCTCTGACGGGCGTATCGTCGATACCGGCATTCCCAACGCCCGATGGACCGCCGCGCAGAGCATGGCGGAGGCGCGCAAGGCCAAGCCGCCCGCGGTCATTGAAACCTATGACGCTGAAACGGGGCAGCCGCAAAAGTCGCAATGGAACGCCGAAACGCGCAGTTGGGATACCGTCGGCGGGGTAAAGACGCTGCCCAAGAAGCCGCCGTCTGCCGCCGTGCAGGCCGCAGAAGCCGGCGACCTTGAGGATATCCAGTCGATCAACACCATCACGGGGGAGCTTGAGCGCTTCAAGGGCCTGATCGACGACAAGAAGCTGGATCTCGGCCTGTTCAGCAATCTGTGGTCCGGCGCGAAGAATACGATGGGCATGAGCGATGAGCAGTCGCGCAATTACGCCTCGTTCCGGGCGACGCTGGAAAAGCTTCGCAATGACAGCCTGCGCCTGAATAAGGGGGTGCAGACCGAAGGCGATGCGCAGCGCGCCTGGAACGAACTGGTCGCCAGCATCAACGATCCCGAGGTCGTGAAGCAGCGCATCGACGAAATCAACCGCCTCAACAAGAAGGCGGCGGCGTTCAAGCAGGCCCAGGTCGAGGAGCGCCGCGACGTGAACCAGCTTCCCCCGCTCGACACGGGGAAGATGTTCGGCGGCCCTTCGACATCCGGCAGTGCATCGCCTGCGGCGACTGACGGTCTTCCGGTTCTGTCGCCCGAAGAAGCAAGGAAGCTGCCACCGGGAAGCCGCTTTCGCCGACAAGACGGCAAGATCGGCATTGTCGGCGGGGGTAGTGCGCAATGACGCCGCAAGAACAGGACGCCTTCACCCGCCTTGTCGATCTCGGCTGGTCGCCCGTCGCGGCGGCCGGCATCGTCGGCAATCTCCGGCAGGAATCCGGCCTAAACCCAAACGCGTCGCACGATCAGGGCACGGGCTATGGCATCGCCGGCTGGCGCGACCCGCAGCCCGGGGCTGGGCGCTGGACAAACCTGCGCAGTTTCGCGGCGGAACGCGGGCTGCCGGTGTCCGATATGGACACGCAATTGCAGTTCCTCGACCACGAGCTGCGCACCTCGGAAAAGTCGGTTGGTGCGCGGCTGAAAGCGGCGGCGGACCCGACGCGCGCGGCGGCGACCTTCCTTGACTACGAGCGCCCCGGCGGCTGGCAGCGCGGCAACCCCACGGGAGCCAACGGCTATGATAACCGCGTCGCTGCGGCCCAGCGCCTTTATCAGGCCTATGGTGGGGCGCAACCGAGACCATTGCGCGCTCCGCTGAACGGCGGGACGGTGGAGGCATCGGCGCTCCCCCTCGTGACGGATACGCCCGATATCGACACGAATGCGCAGCAGACGGCGGGGCAGGAAGACCCCTATGCGGCCTTCTCCACGATTGCCGATGAGGCGTCCGCCGGTGATCCCTATGCGGCCTTCTCCACCATCGAGGGCGATGCGCCCGCCACTTTCCCCAAAAGGGACGGCCTGTTCCTCAACACCACGGCCGGCTTGAACGACGCGATCTATTCGACCGCCGGTGCGCCGGTCGACGCAACCACATGGGCGCTGAACAAGGGCATCGGCGGGATCAACTATCTGACCGGTGCGGACATCCCGCAGATCACCGATCCGGTCGGCGGCTCGCGTTCCATCGCCAAGGCGTTCGGCTCTGTCGGAGTTCCGGACCCGGAAAGCGTTCGGGCCACGACGCCGGGCGAGAAGGTGGCGCGCGCGGCAGGCGCGGGGGCCGGCTACATGGTCGCGCCGGAATTGGCTGTGCGCGGTCTTGCTCAGGGGGTTGGGCGCGCCGTCAGCCCTCTTGTCGATTCCCTGATCGGCTCCTCCCGTTCTGCCGGCGATGTCGCGGCCAACACCATCATCGGGGCGTCGGGTGGCGCCGCGGGCGAGAAGGCCGCGCAGGCCGTTCCCGAGCCCTATCGCCCCCTAGCGGAACTCGGCGGCAATCTCATTGGCGGCGGCGTTGGTGCGTTGGCAACGGGGATTCCTCGCACTGCCGCCACGGCGGCACGCGCCGGTCGCGACTATGTCGCCCCGCTCACGGCGGGTGGCCGCGAACGCCTTGCGGCTGACACGCTGACTGATGCCGCCACCAGCCCCGCCGCGCTGCGCGATGCTCTGGAGCAGGGGCCGGGCGAACTTGTCCCGGGATCGAAGCCGACCACGTTCCAGCTCACCGGCGATATGGGAATCGGCGGCCTGGAGCGCGTCGCCGAGACCCGGCGTGCCGAGCCGTTCAACCAGCGCCGGGCGGAACAGAACCAGGCCCGCGTCTCCGCGCTGGAGAATGTGCAGCCCTCAGGTTCACCGGACGCCGTGGTGAAGGCCCTGCGCCAGAATCTTGCCGGTCTCGACGCCGAGACCACGCGGGCCATCGAGGCGGCACGCTCGCAGGCGCGAGAACGCGTGGGAGCGCTTGGCGGGGAAGGAACACCCGAAGGCTACGGCGCGACGCTCCGCCAGAGCCTCGACGACACGCATGCCCAGGCCAAGGCCCGCGAAAGCGCGCTGTGGGAGGCGGTCGACCCCGGCCGCAAGCTGGTGCTCGACGCTTCTCCGATCCGCGCACAGGCGAGTCGCCTCGTCTCCGACATGCCGATATCCGCAAAGCCCTTCGAGGGGGAAGAGCGCGACATCCTCGACACGGTGGCGAACTACAACACCGCCGTGCCGTTCCGCGAGGTCGCCGCGCTGCGCACCCGCGTGAACACCGCCATGAGCGAGGAGCTATCGCAGCGGGGCCGCACTCCGGTATATGCTAGGCTCTCGCAGTTGCGCGGAGCCATCGAACGGTCGATCGAGGAGACCGTCGCCGGCAAGGCGCAGCAGGAAGCGCAGGCCGTGGCGTCGGGGGCGATGCGCCCCGAGGATACGATGCTGGCGCAGTGGGAATCCGCCATAAGCGCGGGAAAGGAACGCTGGCTTGCAGATCGAGCCGGGGGAATTGGGCAAGAGGCTGTCGGCTCTGGTAGAGGATCTACCGCAGCCGGAGCGAGCCCTTTTCCTCGCGCATCTCGAAACCAAGGCCAGAGCGGAGGCGGATTTAATGACGCTGCGCGCGCTCAAGGAACTCCGAGCAGCCTCACCCCCAACTTCGACCAAGCCGCCCGAGACCGACTGACAGCGGCGACGAGCGCCACGAAGCAGCGCGCGCGGACCTATGAACAGGGCGCGGTCGGTGAGGTGTTGCGCCGCGCCGGCACGCAGGACGTGTTCCGCCTCCCGCTCTCCGAAGTCGGCCGCAAGTTCTTCCGCGCCGGAAGCCGCGGCTATGAGAATGTTCAGGCGCTGCGAAAAGCCGCCGCCTCTCCCGAGGTGAACAACAGCATCCGTGACTATGCCGTCATGACCCTTCGGCGCGCCGCCGAGCTGCCGGACGGCACGCTGGACCCGGCGAAGGTCACGGCCTGGCGGCAGCGTTATCGCGACGCCCTGCGCGCCTTCCCCGAAATTGACGGCATGTTGAAAGGTCCGGTCGAAGCCTCGGAAGCCGTCACCCGGCTCATGGCGGCGAAGAAGCAGGCCATGGAGGAATTCCAAGCCGGCAAAGTGCGCCAGCTTATCGGCGTCGACAACGCCGACGATGCCGTTCGTGCCATCGGGGGCATATTCTCCTCGTCCAATCCGGTGCAGATCATGCGCCAGCTTGCGAAGGAGGCCGCTAGGGATCCCGAGGCCCGCGCCGGGTTGCGCAAGGCGGTGGCGGATTTCATGCTGCAGCGGATGAAGTCCAACACCGAGGCCGCAACCTCGGGAACCACGCTGCTCCGGTCCGACCAGTTCCAAACCTTCATGAAACAGGCAGAGCCAGCGCTGCGCTCAATCTTCAGCCCTGCCGAGACTTCCAGCATGAAGGCCATCGCGGACGACCTCCAGAGGTCCGCCCGTTCCGTCAATGCCGTGAAGCTGCCGGGACGCTCCAATTCGCCGCAGGATATCGTGGCCCAGATGCGTGCATCCAATCAGCCCGAATCACTGCTGGCGCGCATCCTGACAAGCGGGGCCTCGCTCGGCGCTGGAGCGATTGCCACGGGGAGCGGCTGGGGAGCCTTGGCCGGTGTCGCCGGCGCCGAACTCATCGGCGCCCTCCGCCGCGCCGGTATAACCAAGGTGGACGACCTCGTGACCGATGCCCTGCTTAATCCGGATCGTGCCCGCGCGCTGCTGGCGAAATATCCCGGCACGCTCTCCAAGGGACAACGCACGGCCCTCATTCAGCGCTATCGGCGATCCTGGCCGGTTGCCGCCACGATGTCGGCCGGGGCCGGCGATGAGAAGGCAGAACCGCAACCGTTGCGGATATCCGTGCCATGAGCGAACTGACGCCCAAGCAGCAGCGCTTTGTCGACGAGTACCTTGTCGATCTCAATGCTACGCAGGCCGCGATCCGCGCCGGATACAGCCTGCGAACAGCGAATGAACAGGGCTCGCGCCTGTTAGCCAAAGCTAGCGTGAAGGCCGCCGTCCAGGCGAAGCAGAACCTGCTCGCTGCGAAGATGGACGTGACGCAGGAACGGATCGTCGACGAACTGGCGAAAATCGGCTTCGCCAACATGCAGGACTATATGCGCGCCAATGCCGAGGGCGATCCGTATCTGGATTTCTCCGGCCTCACCCGTGAGCAGGCCGCAGCCCTGGCGGAGGTCACGGTCGAGGATTTCAAGGATGGCCGCGGAGAGACGGCGCGTGACGTTCGCCGTGTGAAATTCAAGCTGCATGACAAGCGCGCCGCGCTGGTCGACCTCGGGAGGCATCTTGGCATGTTCAAGGAGCGCATAGAGCATACCGGGGCGAATGGCGGCCCGATCCGCACGGAGAGCCGCGCCGACTTCAGTTGGATGGCCCAGCTGACGCGCGATGAACGAGATACCCTGCGGGTCATTCTCACACGGGCAGCTGCAGCTCAGGCCGCCAGCGCCGGGACAGCGTCAAATCCGAAGGGTGGCGCCGGATAATCCGGGGGACGTAAGCGACGGGCGTGAGACAGCCATGTCGCACAGCTATGTGGCCTTCTTGCTGGCTTTGCTCTTCGTCCTTGGCTTACGCGGCGGCGTCTGCGGCGCCAACGGTGGAAGCTCCTTGAGCATCTTCATGAGATAGCTGCCGCCCCATTTGCGGGCGGTCGTTTCCCTATCGAGCAGATAGCTCTCGAACGCCCTGTCGAAATCGTCCTGCCGCTGTGACGCTCGTCCCCTGGCAAAGCCATCGGTCGCCAGCTTCTCGGCCGTCAGCCGTAGCGCGCCCTGGAGCAGCCAGCGCAGCTCAGCATCATAAGGCTCGTCATTGGGCGTCAGGCGCGCACTCACGGCGCCGAGCCCGGCGTGGATCGGGGCACGCAATCGGACACCATCGACGGCCAGCACCTCATAGAGGGCCATCAGCGCATCAGCCACGCGGTGGGTGCTTTCGGAGCCACGCGCAGCCGCACGCAGGATTTCAATCACCAGCCGCTCGAATGCCAAAGCTGCTGACACTTCGGCCCCGGCACCCCGCGATTCGTCATCATCGCTGCCACCGCCCTCGAACACGCGCAGATCGACCAAGCCCACCTCCCGAGATGAGGCAGCGTAGGCGGTCCTTATCGGCGCAGTCGAGTTCGGTGGAGCGGTCCCGGCAAATCCCGACTTATCCCGATTAATCCCGCCAAAGTTTGCTGGGGTTTGCCGGAAGCGCGGTCAAATGTTGGGGTAAATGTTGGGGTGTCGTCGTGAGGCGCAGGAAATTCCGCTGCCATTTCAATTTACTAGCCCTGACGAATGGTGGAGCCGAGGGGATTTGAACCCCTGACCTCTGCAGTGCGATTGCAGCGCTCTCCCAACTGAGCTACGGCCCCACGCGTCAGGCCGCGCCTTGTACGTTCGCGCAATGGGCGCTGTCAAGGCGCGTTGCGCGCGCTCCCCACCGGTTCTGTGAATCGGGGTTGCCGCAATGCAGCGGCGCCTTTAAGCATCATGGTGTTGCACGCAAGGGAGCCCCCGCCGGGCTCCCCCGTTCCGAGGCTCGCGATGTATTCGCTTCTCTGGCTTTTCGACACGCTCATCACGCTTTATGTCTGGATTCTGATCGCCTCGGCCATCCTGTCCTGGCTGGTGGCGTTCAATGTCGTCAACGCGCACAATCAGGTCGTGCGCTCGCTTGGCGAATTTCTCTGGCGGGTGACAGAGCCGGTGCTGGCGCCGCTTCGCCGCATCCTCCCCAATCTCGGCGGCATCGATATCTCGCCGGTGGTGCTCATCATCGTCCTCTACTTCGTGCGCAATCTCGTCTTCGAGCTCGTGACCGGCTGGTGAGCCAGCACCCGCCTCCTGCCCCCGCCTGGGTGGCGGTCGCGGACGGGCTCGTCGTCACGGTGCGGGCCACGCCGCGCGGCGGGCGGGACGCGATCGACGGGCTGGTGGAACTCGGCGACGGGCGGCGGGCCGTGAAGGCGCGCGTCTCGGTGGCGGCGGAGGACGGAAAGGCGAATGCCGCGCTGGCCCGGTTGCTCGCCAAGGCCGGAGGCATCGCCCCCTCGCGCGTCGAGCTGCTGTCGGGAGCGACCTCGCGCACCAAGAGCTTCAAGCTGACGGGCGATGCGACCGAGGTCGCCGCCCGGCTCGGCGCGCTGGTCGGCTAGAACGGCACGCTGGCACTCCCCCGGGGGCCAGCGGAGCGGCCTCAACCATTCCAGCCGAAAGCCAGCTTTTCCAGCATGCGCCCGCCGAAGGTCTCGGAGGAGCGGGCGACGCCCGTGCCGCCCATCGCGCGGTAGAAGCCGAGAGCGGGTTCGTTGCCGGCCAGCGCCCACACCGCGAGGCCCTCGAAGCCGCTGGCGGCCAGTTCCTTGCGCGCGTCGCCGAACAGGCGGCGGCCAAAGCCGAGCCCCTGATATTCCGGCCGCAGATAGAGTTCGTAGATCTCGCCCTCATAGGGCAGGCCGCGCGCGCGGTTGCGGCCGAGATTGGCATAGCCGGCGACCGTGTCGCCGAGCGTGAGAACCACGACGCGCGAGCCCCGCTTCAAGGCGGTTTCCCACCAGACCGGGCCGCGCCGCTGGATCATCTTCTCAAGCTCGGCACCGGGAATGAGGCCACGATAGGCCACCCGCCATGCCGCATCATGGATGTCGGTTATGTCGGCAGCGTCAGCCGGGCGAGCCCGGCGCGTCTCGACAAGAAGCGTGCTCATGAGCCCGATGGGAGCAAATGCGCTCTCCCGGATCAAGAGCCTCTCTGCAAAATGCACGTTCGATTGAACGCGGCGTGGCCCGGCCGCCACGACGCCGGCAAATAGCCGGTGCGTGGACGGCACGTGTCATCTATCTGGATACCACTTGGCCGGCGCTTGGCCGAGGCGTCAGACGCCCTCGGATTCCTTGCGGCGCTCCTCGCGCTTGCGCTCGTTCGGGTCGAGGAAGCGCTTGCGGATGCGGATGGACTTCGGCGTGACCTCGACCAGTTCGTCGTCCTGGATCCAGGCCAGCGAACGCTCCAGCGTCATGCGGATCGGCGGGGTCAGGCGCACCGCCTCGTCCTTGGAGGTGGTGCGGATGTTGGTGAGCTTCTTGCCCTTGAGAACATTGACCTCAAGGTCGTTCTCGCGGTTATGCTCGCCAATGATCATGCCCTGATAGACCTTCCAGCCCGGCTCGATCATCATCGGACCGCGATCCTCGAGGTTCCACAGCGCATAGGCCACGGCCTCGCCGGCTTCGTTGGAAATCAGCACGCCGTTGCGGCGACCGGGAATCTCGCCCCGGTGCGGCTGATAGGCGTGGAACAGCCGGTTCATGATGGCGGTGCCGCGCGTGTCGGTCATCAGCTCGCCCTGATAGCCGATGAGGCCACGGGTGGGAGCGTAGAACACCAGACGCTGGCGGGTGCCGCCCGAGGGCTTCATCTCGACCATCTCGGCGCGACGCTCGGACATCTTCTGCACGACCACGCCGGAATATTCCTCATCGACGTCGATCAGCACTTCCTCGATCGGCTCGAGGATCTCGCCACTCTCATCCTTGGTGAACACCACGCGCGGACGCGAGACGGCGATCTCGAAGCCTTCGCGGCGCATGGTCTCGATCAGCACGGCGAGCTGGAGCTCGCCGCGACCGGACACGAAGAACGAATCCTTGTCGCTGGATTCCTCGATCTTCAGCGCCACGTTGCCCTCGGCCTCGCGCAGCAGGCGGTCGCGGATGACGCGGCTCGTCACCTTGTCGCCCTCGGTGCCGGCGAGCGGCGAATCGTTGACGATGAAGGACATGGTCACGGTCGGCGGATCAATCGGCTGCGCCTTGAGCGGCGCGTCGACGCTGAGGTCGCAGAACGTGTCGGCCACCGTGCCCTTGGAAAGGCCGGCAATGGCGATGATGTCGCCCTGCACGCCTTCCTCAATGGGCTGGCGCTCGATGCCGCGGAAGGCGAGGATCTTGGAGACGCGGCCCTGCTCGACCAGCGAGCCGTCCTGCGCGAGGACCTTGACCGACTGGTTGGGCTTGATCGAGCCGGAGGTGATGCGCCCGGTGATCATGCGGCCGAGGAAGGGGTTGGCTTCCAGCAGCGTGCCGATCATGCGGAACGGGCCATCATCGACGGTGGGCTCGGGCACGTGCTTGAGCACGAGGTCGAACAGCGGGGCCATGCCCTCGTCCTGCGAGCCCTCGGCGGTGGTGTTCATCCAGCCATTGCGGCCCGAGCCGTAGAGAATCGGGAAGTCCAGCTGCTCGTCGGTCGCGTCGAGCGCGGCGAACAGGTCGAACACCTCGTTGATGACTTCCTGCGAGCGGGCGTCGGAGCGATCGACCTTGTTGATCGCGACAATCGGACGCAGGCCAACCTTGAGCGCCTTGCCGACCACGAACTTGGTCTGCGGCATCGGGCCTTCGGCGGCGTCGACCAGCACGATGGCGCCGTCCACCATGTTGAGGATGCGCTCCACCTCGCCACCGAAATCGGCATGGCCGGGCGTGTCGACGATGTTGATGCGGGTATCCTTCCAGACCACCGAGGTGGCCTTGGCGAGGATGGTGATGCCGCGCTCCTTTTCGAGGTCGTTCGAATCCATCACACGCTCGGCGACGCGCTGGTTCTCGCGGTAGGATCCGGACTGCTTGAGCAGTTCGTCCACCAGCGTGGTCTTGCCGTGGTCGACGTGGGCGATGATGGCGATGTTGCGCAGCTTCATATGAAAACACCAAAAAGCGGGCCCGAAGGCTTCCGGACCCGCGCTGAATTTTGCGGCGCACTATACTGAGAATGCCCGCCAAGGCAATGAGGGCGCTCGATTTGATCGCTCATCGGGCGCTTCTACCGCAGGGTTGGCGCGAATCGGCGCCCTTCACGGGGTCTCGCGCAACTCCCAGAGCCGGCGAATCTGCGCCTGCTTGAGGATCGCGCCATCGGGCGTGCGCAGCCAGGCGAGTTCGCGGTTCGCCGGCGACTGGGTCATGGCGAAGGCGACCGCGTCGTCCACGGTGGCGAATTCATAGCTGTCGGGCCAGGCGTCGGGAGCGTCGACGGCATGGGAGGCCGGCCAGTATTGCAGCCGGGCGGGCTGATGATCGGGGGTCATGCACCTTCTCCTCAGGTCAGGCTTCGTGCCGGCCGCGCGAGAAAGCCCCAGCCGGCGTCCGGTGCGCTTCGCGCGCCCGTGCGAAGCCACCCGCGGGCGCGCCTGCCGGGATCAACGCCACCGGCCGCGCGGTGGTTCCATGCCCGGATACGGCCACGCCTTGCCGAAGGGCCTTGCCGCAGAGGCCTCCCTTGAAGCGATGGCACGGTTTCACCAGTTGTGAAGGGGACAGCGAGGAGGGACGGAACGATGACGCAGACGAGCGACGACCCGGAGAACGGCAAACCTGAGCGCGGAACGCCCCCCGACCCGGCTCCCTATGTCGACGGGGATGTGGATGAGGCCGGCAAGGAGAGCTTTCCCGCCAGCGACCCACCCGCCTTCAGCGGCGTGACCGGCGACGAGCCGCCGCCGGACGAGAAGATCGAGCGCAGCGAGGCGGATATTGACGAGATGCTGGAGGACAGTTTCCCGGCCAGCGACCCGCCCTCCTTCACGCCGATGACCGGGGTGAAGGAGAGCGACTGAGCCCACGGCCCTCGCCCTCCCGCCGGTGGGCGGGGCATGGCGGGCGCGGGGCGCGCGACCCGTTCGCCCGTCACACCGGCCGCTTCGCCCAGGGCCCGAAGCGGCCATCCGGCTGTGCCGCGCGCAGCATCATCATCTCGCCGACATTTTCCGGCGACAGAAGGCCGACCAGACGGCCCGTCGAATCCACCACGCCCACCACCGGCACGCCTTTCTCGGTGATGAGCCGGAGCGCACGGTCGAGCGGGGCGCGGGTATCGACGGTGGGAATATCGCCCTGCATGGCCTCGAGCACCGAGGAGGCCGGCCCGCGTGCCTGCAGCGCGTGGATCATCGCATCGCGCGTGAGCACGCCGCGCAGGTGGCCGGCGCCGTCGACGATGGGGAATTCCTTCTGCGTGGTGCGGATCAGCGCGTCGGCGGCATCCCCCACGCTCGCCTGCGGACCCAGCACCTCGAATTTCGTGATCATCGCATCCTGCACCAGCAGGCCCTGCGCCGCCTGCTTCATCTGCGCCTGGCCGGCCTCGCCGGAGGCCGCGAGGAAGACGAACACGGCGATGATGATCAGCATCGGGTTGCCGAAAATGCCGAGCAGGCCGAAGCCGATGGCCAGCGCCTGGCCGATCGAGGCGGCGGCCTGCGTGGCTCGCGCATGGCCCATCCGCATGGCGAGCAGCGCCCGCAGCACCCGCCCGCCATCCATGGGAAAGGCGGGAATCAGGTTGAACACCACAAGGAAGACATTGGCGGCGGCGAGCTTGGCCAGCAGGCTGACCTGCGGGTTCTCGATATTCTCGATGTGCTCGACCCCGACATGGCCGCCGAGGAGAACGAATAGCGCGGCGGCGATCGCCACGTTCACCAGCGGCCCGGCGAGGGCCACGACCAGCTCCTCCGACGGCTTCTCCGGGATGCGCTCCAGCCGCGCGATGCCCCCGAACGGCCAGAGCGTCACTTCCGGCGTCTTCACCCCGTAGCGGCGTGCCGCGAAGATGTGGCCGAACTCGTGCAGCAGCACGCACAGGAACAGCAGAACCACGAAGGTGACCCCCTCCCACGCGGCGCCGCTTCCGCCCTGCCGGTAATAGGCGGCCCAGATCCAGACGAGGAACAGCAGGAAGCTGACATGGATGCGCACCGCCGTGCCGTAGACGGTGCCGATGGTGAGCGACCAGGGCATGGGCTTCTCCTTCACGCAGCGCGACAGCATAGACCCGCACTGGCGTCAGGCGCACGCCGTAAACGCCGCCGATGCGCTCTCCAGCCGTCATGCCTTGCATCATGCGACGGAACCCGGCGCGGGCCGGCGGGTTGCCTCTCCGACAGAGGAGCTTGCCATGAGCGACGACCGAATGAGCGACGACAGGACGACGACAGAAGCCATCGACAAGGCGTGGGCGATGATGGAGGAGATCCGCATCTGCATGCTGGTCACACGCGAAGGCGAGACCTTGCGGGGACGGCCGATGGATGCCCATCCCTCCCGCGAAGAGGGGTGCATCTGGTTCCTCTCCGACCGACGCGGTCACAAGGACGAAGAAATGCGGCACGATCCGCAGGCCGCGCTGACCTTCGCCCATCCCGGCCGCAACGATTACCTCTCGGTGTCCGGACAGGCGGAAGTCACGGATGACCGCGCCAAGATCGACGAGTTGTGGACCGACATGAACAAGGCGTTCTGGCCGAACGGCAAGAGCGATCCCAATATCTGCGTGGTGCGCTTCCTGCCCGACCGCGCGGAATACTGGGATGGCCCGTCCGGCGCGATCAGCGTCGCGCTCAAGATGATGGCCGCGCGCCTGAGCGGCTCCCCCACCGACCTCGGCGAGAACCGGAAAGTCTCGCTGGACTGACGCGGCCTCAAGGCGCGTCGCGCCAAGCCATCCCCCCTCCCTCACGCCCCCCCCGCGTGAGGGAGAGGCGCGAGGGGAATGCAATATCGTCAGACCGAGGCGCGCTTTCGGCTTGATCGTATGCTTTCCTTATAATATGCCCCGCCTATCATGAACACCCTTCCACTCGGTTTCCTGCTGGTCGACGCGGCGCGGCTTTACCGCGCGCGGATCGACCGCGCCTTCGACGAGGCCGGGCTCGGCCTCACGGCCGGCGAGGCCCGCGCGCTCATCCATGTGAGCATCAATCCGGGCCTGCGGCAGGGCGTGCTCGCGGTGCGGATGAATGTCGAGCCGATGACGCTGGTCGGTTTCCTCGACCGGCTGGAGGCCCATGGCCTCATCCAGCGCACCCCGGACCCGACCGACCGCCGCGCCAAGATCGTGCAGTTGACCGCGACGGCGGCCCCGCTCTTGGCGCAGGTGATGGCGGCGGCGGCCATTGCCCGGGAGGAGGCGCTGGCGGGCGTCGAGGACACCGAGCGCGAAGTCTTGCGGGTCGCGCTGACCCGCATGCGTGCCAATCTCTGCCCGTCGACCCGGAGCGAGGAATCGTGACCCCGGTCATGACGGAAACGCGCACCGCGGTGATCGGCGCGCTGCTCATCGTGCTCGGGCCGCTGAGCATGTCGCTCTATACGCCGGCCCTGCCGGAACTGGTTGCCGCCTTCGGCACCAGCGCCTCGACCATGAAGCTGACGCTGAGCGTCTATTTCGGCGGCTATGCCCTCGCGCAGCTGGTCTGCGGGCCGCTCTCGGACGCCTATGGAAGGCGCCCGGCGGCGATCGGCTTTTTCTCGCTCTATGTCGCTGGCAGCCTCATCGCCGCGAGCGCGACGGATGTCACGTGGCTCATCCTCGGCCGCGGGCTGCAGGGCATCGGTGTCGCCGCCGGGCCAGCCATTTCCCGCGCCATCGTGCGCGACCAGTTCACCGGGCAGGCCTCCGCCCGCATCCTCAATCTCATCGGCACCATGCTCGGCATCGGGCCGGCGATCGCGCCCACCCTCGGCGGGGCGATCCTCGGTGCGTTCGGCTGGCAGCCGATCTTCTATGTCATGGTGCTCTATGGCGTCGGGGCGCTCGGCCTCGTTCTGCTCGCCGTGCCGGAAACCAACGCCCGCCCCGACCCCACACAGGCGCGCCCGTCGCGCATCCTGCGCAATTACGGCGCGCTGGTACTGGATGCCGGCTTCATGCGGGCCAGCCTGCTGATCGGGCTGACGGTGGGCGGCATCTACACGCTCGCCGCCATCCTGCCCTTCGTGCTGATCGACGTGGTCGGCCTCACGCCGACGCAGTTCGGCCTCGCCATGGTCTGCCAGACCGGCTCCTTCATGCTGGGCACGGTGATCGCCGGGCGGGCGATGAAATGGGTCGACGCCAACCGCCTCATCCCGGCGGGCCTGACCATCGTGCTGGGCGCGGGCGCCGCCATGGCCGTCCTGCCCTGGCTGCTGCCCTATTCCTTCCTCACGGTGATGGGTCCGGTCGCGGTCTGGGCCTGCGGCATGGCGCTTGTCATGCCGGGGGGAACGACCTCGGCGCTGTCCGGCTCTCCGGCCATTGCCGGCTCGGCGGCTGCGCTGATGGGATGCCTGCAGATCGGCGGCGGCTTCATCGGCACCGCCGTCGCCAGCCGCTTTCCCGCGCCCACCGCCGCGCTCGGCGTGGTGCTGCCGGGAATGGCCGTGCTCGCCCTGCTGGTCTTCACGCTGCTGCGGCCGAAAACCCGCCCCGCGGCCGCGCCCGGCAACGAGACGGACCTCGATGAGACAGATCTCGACGAGACGGATCTGGAAATCGCCCTCGACCCGGCCGGCATGATCGGCGCGGCCGGCGACGAGATCGAACTGGACCTCGTGCGCAAGACCTCGGCCTGAGCGCTCGCCCTTCCCGTCCCCACCCCGGATCGGCCAGCGGCCGTCCGGGAGGAGGGTTCAGGAAGGCCCGCTCAGCGGCCGACCTTGCGGTCGCGGTTGGCCAGCGTGCGCAGGCGCAGCGCGTTGAGCTTGATGAAGCCCGCCGCGTCGCGGTGGTCATAGGCGACCGCGCCTTCCTCAAAGGTGACGAGGTCCTGATTGTAGAGCGAATAGGGGCTCTCGCGGCCGACCACGGTGACATTGCCCTTGTAGAGCTTCAGCCGCACGCGGCCGGTGACCAGCTCCTGGCTCTTGTCGATCAGCACCTGCAGCATCTCGCGCTCGGGCGAGAACCAGAAGCCGTTATAGATCAGCTCCGAGTAGCGCGGCATCAGCTCGTCCTTGAGATGCGCCGCGCCGCGGTCGAGCGTGATGCTCTCGATGCCGCGATGCGCGGCGATCAGGATGGTGCCGCCGGGCGTCTCGTAGACGCCGCGCGACTTCATGCCGACGAAGCGGTTCTCCACGAGGTCGAGCCGGCCGATGCCGTTCTCCTTGCCGAGCGCGTTGAGGCGGGTCAGCAGGCTGGCCGGGGAGAGTGCCTCGCCGTCCACGGCGACCGCATCGCCCTGCTCGAAGTCGATGGTGATGTAGGTCGCCTTGTCCGGCGCGTCCTCGGGCGCGATGGTGCGCATATAGACCATCTCGGGCGCCTCATGGGCCGGATCTTCCAGCACCTTGCCCTCGGAGGAGGAGTGCAGGAGGTTGGCGTCGACCGAGAACGGCGCTTCGCCGCGCTTGTCCTTGGCGATCGGGATCTGGTGGCTCTCGGCGAAGGCGATCAGCTGCTCGCGCGAGCGCAGGTCCCATTCGCGCCACGGCGCGATGATCTTGATCTCCGGCTCCAGCGCGTAATAGCTCAGCTCGAAGCGCACCTGGTCGTTGCCCTTGCCGGTGGCGCCGTGCGACACGGCATCGCCGCCGACCTTGCGGGCGATCTCGATCTGCTTCTTGGCGATCAGCGGACGTGCAATGGAGGTGCCCAGCAGGTACTGGCCCTCATAGAGCGCATTGGCGCGGAACATCGGGAACACGTAGTCGCGCACGAATTCCTCGCGCACGTCCTCGATGAAGATGTGCTCGGGCTTGATGCCGAGCATCTCCGCCTTCTTGCGCGCCGGCTCCAGCTCCTCGCCCTGGCCGAGATCGGCGGTGAAGGTCACCACCTCGCAGCCATAGGTGGTCTGCAGCCATTTCAGGATCACCGAAGTGTCGAGACCGCCGGAATAGGCGAGCACCACGCGCTTGACGTCAGCCATGTCGAAGGGTTCCGCACGAGGAAGACCAAAGGGACCCCGGGGCAACCGGAGCCGGAAAACGGCGCGGACTATAGGCATGGCGCGCGCGGGCGCAACCCTCGCCGTGCGGTTTGAGCGCGCCCAGCGCGCTCAGGGCATGCGGGTCGGCAGCGGCGAGCCGGGCGAAGAAGACGGGGCGGCCGGGGCGGCGGGCACCGGCCCGGCCGCCGAAGCGGGCGCGGACGGCGGGGCGGGCGCTGGCAACGGGGCGACCACCGCCCGGCCGAGCGGCTTCCAGAAACCCGCGCTCCAGCCGGCCACCAGCCAATAGGCCAACCCGCCAGCGAGCCCGGCGGCCACCACGTAGAAGGTGGCCTCGTCCATCGGTGGCGCCGTCTGGTCCGCGTAAGTTGGGAACAGCCAGGCGGCGAGCCAGGCGGATGCCGCGCCATTGGCGACATGGAAGATCCAGGAGCGTACCGCGAAGGTCTCGGCGAACAGAATGCCGATGGCGGCGATCGCCCACATCATCATGACGAGCGCGGTGAGCACGAACACCGCCGCCGACAGCGCGTCGAGCAGCAGCACGGCATGGCCGACATCCGCGCCGGAAACGAGCGCGCCGATGTCCCAATAGCCGATGATCACCACCAGCATGGTGGTGATCATGCCGGCCATGACGCCGAGCGGCACCACGAGAAACCGCAGCAGCAGGCGCAGGAGGCTGTCCATCAGGAAGCTGCCCTCAGATTCGGCTCGCAAGGGGCGGCGGTCACGCCGGCACGGACGGGGGCACGTGGCAGACGGCCTCGATATTGTGCCCGTCCGGATCCAGCACGAAGGCGCCGTAATAGTTCGGGTGGTAATGCGGGCGCAGGCCCGGCGGCCCGTTGTCGCGCCCGCCGGCGGCGAGCGCCGCCTCATAAAAGGCGTCGACCGCCGCCCGGTCGGGCGCGGCGAAGCACACATGCAGGCGGCCCTCGCCGCGCGCGGCCAGCGCGCCACCCGAGCCGATCCAGAAGAACGGCTTGCCGCCGCCCGGCCCGGCCGTCGCGCCGAAGCCGGCATGGTCGCCGGCGCCGGTCTCCCGCGCGGTGACTTCCATCACCACGGCGAGGCCGAGCGGCGCCAGCGCGCTGGCGTAGAACGCCCGGGCGCGGGCGAAATCCGCCACGGGGAAGCCGATGTGATCGATCATGGCCGGTCCCCCGCGCGCGGCGCTATTCCGCTGCCGCCGCCATGGCGCGCAGGGCGAGGCGTTCGCGGGCGGTGAGCTTCTCGGTCTCGCTCTTGAGCTGGCCGCAGGCGGCGAGAATGTCGCGCCCGCGCGGCGTGCGCACCGGGCTGGAATAGCCGGCGCGGAACACGATGTCGGAGAAGGTCTCGATCGTCTCCCAGTCCGAGCACTCGTATTTGGTGCCCGGCCA
Organism: Ancylobacter tetraedralis; assembly: GCF_014195655.1. Taxonomy (GTDB): domain Bacteria; phylum Pseudomonadota; class Alphaproteobacteria; order Rhizobiales; family Xanthobacteraceae; genus Ancylobacter; species Ancylobacter tetraedralis. The sequence goes on along the minus strand of NZ_JACICD010000002.1, from coordinate 516,486 downwards.
CGGGTTGAACGGGATGAGGTTGATCTTGGCCGGGATGCCGGCCAGCAGCTTCACCAGCGCCTTGGCGTCGGCGGGGCTGTCGTTCACGCCCTTGAGCATGACATATTCGAAGGTGATGCGCTTGGCATTGGAGGCCGGCGGATAGGTGCGGCAGGCTTCCAGCAGCTCTTTCAGCGGATATTTCTTGTTGATCGGCACCAGCACGTCGCGCAGTTCGTCGCGCACGGCGTGCAGCGAGATGGCGAGCATCGGCCCGACCTCGCGGCCGAGCCGCTCGATCTCCGGCACCACGCCGGAGGTGGAGACGGTGATGCGGCGCTTGCCGATGCCGAGCCCCTCGCCATCCGCGAGCACCTCGATCGACCGGGCCACCGAATCATAGGCGTAGAGCGGCTCGCCCATGCCCATGAAGACGATATTGGTCACCAGCCGGTCGCCCTCGGTCGGCAGGCCCGGGCCCACCGCCCGCTCGCGGCCGGGATAATCGCCGAGCCGGTCGCGCGCCACCATCACCTGCAGCACGATCTCGGCAGCGGTCAGGTTGCGCACCAGGCGCTGGGTGCCGGTGTGGCAGAACGAGCAGTTGAGCGTGCAGCCGACCTGGCTGGAGACGCACAGCGTGCCGCGGTCGCTCTCGGGGATATAGACCATCTCGACATCGTGCGGCTTGTCGCCGGCAATGTCGGGCGGCAGGCGCAGCAGCCATTTGCGGGTGCCGTCATTGGACACCTGCTCGACCACCACCTCGGGCCGGGCCAGCGTGAAGGCCGCCTCCAGCTTTACGCGCAGCCCCTTGCCGACATTGGTCATCTCGTCGAAGGAGGTCGCGCCGCGCAGATAGATCCAGTGCCAGAGCTGGGCGACGCGCATGCGGCTCTCGCGCTCGCTCACGCCGATCTCGGCGAGCGCGGCGGCAAGGCCGGCGCGGTCCAGCCCGGCGAGCGAACGCCGTGCCGGCACTGTCGGGACAGCCGGGCCGCGCGTCTCAAGCGGGGCAGCGCTCTCGATGGAGACGGCAGCCTCGAAGGAGGCCGGCGTCTCGACGGAGGCTTGCGCCCCGGCGGCGGACGCCGCTGTGGTATCGATCAGGTTCATCGCTTTATCGAGGTATGAGTTTGCGCGCCTCATAGCACAGTATGGCCGGCATGGCGAACGCACGCGTTCACATTCCCGGAAGTCGCTTCCCTTGGCCCGGAAGTCACTTCCCTTGGGTCGCTGTGTCCGGCCGCGCGCGTCTCCTCACTTCAGCGGCACCCAGATGTCGATGACCATATCGTCCTGCGAGGTGGTGCGCGGGTCGGAGCGATATTCCTCGACATAGAGGTCCTGCGCCTCCAGGTCCTTGGCGTCGAGCAGGTTGGCGATCTGCTCATAGGTCGGGTCCATCGCGTCATAGGGCCCGCGATGGGTGAAGCGCAGCGCCTTGCCGGCGGGCGAAGCGGAAAGCTCGACGCCGTCCTGCGGCTTCTGCGTGGTCACGCCCTCGAAGGGAACCGCCGCCTCGAAATCGAAGCCATTATCGTCCGTCGCCGTGTAGATGACGAGCGAGGCCCCGACGGGCGTCAGCTTCAGCCGCGCCATCTCGGCGTCGATCTGCTTGAGCGTCGCCACGATCGTGGTGAAGCCCTCGTCCCAGCTGCTGTGCGCCTTCTTGATCAGCACCGGCACGGGCTTGAGCACCGCCTCCTCGCCGAAACCGTCCGGCCGCTTCAGCGGGTCCTCGATGACCGGCGCGACCGCCTGCGTCTCGACGCCCTTGGGGTCGACCACCGGCGGGGCGATCATGTCGTCCTCGTCCAGCGGGTTATCGGGAGAGGAGGGATCCGCGGGGGCTGGCGTGGCGGGGGCTGGCGTCGCCGGGGCAGGCGTCGCGGGGGCTGCCGCCGGAGGGGTCGCGTCCTGCGCGCGGGCGGGCTTCAGGGCAAGTGGCCCGGGAACGAGCGGGCCCGCCGCACAGAGAAAGGCGAGCGACAGCAGAAGCCGTTGCAGCAGGGCGCGGGCAGGCATGGGGGACACCGTCATCAAATCACCGGGAAAGCGCGAGCGCCGTCCATTATTATCATCGCCATGGCATTCTCGCGACCGGCGCGCAAAGCGGACCGTGGGTTCGCGCAACATATGTTCGCGCAAGATGCTGGCTCGCCGCATCCCACGCGGCGGCGCGTCATTGCCGCTGGTCATTTGCCGGCCGCTTCGCCATATAGGGGCTTCAAGCAGATCCGGGTTCGCCATGGCCGCGCTGGAAAATCGCCCCTTCGTCAAGATGAACGGCCTCGGCAACGAGATCGTCGTGCTGGACCTGCGCGACGCGCCGCTCGCGGTGCCGCCCGAGGAGGCGCGCGCGCTGGCCCGGCCGGATGTGCTGCCGTTCGACCAGATCATGGCGCTCTACCCGCCAACCACCGAGGGCACGAGTGCCTTCGTGCGCATCATCAATTCCGACGGCTCGGAATCAGGCGCCTGCGGCAACGGCACGCGCTGCATCGCGCTCTACGAGGCCGGCCGCACCGGCCGCGACCATCTGCTGTTCGAGAGCGTCGCCGGCCTACTCGATTGCCGCATCGCCGGCGCGGCCATCACCGCCGACATGGGCGTGCCGCGCTTCGGCTGGGCCGACATCCCGCTCGCCGGCCCGGTTGCGGATACCCGCGCCATCGAGCTGCAGGCCGGCCCGGCGGAGGCGCCGGTGCTGCGCGCGCCCTCCGTGGTCAATGTCGGCAATCCGCACGCCATCTTCTGGGTCGAGGACATCGACGCGGTGGACCTCGCGCATTACGGGCCGGAGCTGGAGCACCACCCGATCTTCCCCGCGCGGGCGAACATCTCGCTCGCCCAGATCGTGGGGGCCGATCACATCCGGCTCAAGGTGTGGGAACGCGGCGTCGGCCTCACCCGCGCCTGCGGCTCGGCGGCCTGCGCCACCGCGGTGGCGGCCGCCCGCCTCGGGCTGACGGGGCGCCGCGTCACCGTCACCCTGCCGGGCGGCGATCTCGTGATCGACTGGCGCGTGAGCGATGACCACATGCTGATGACCGGGCCGGCCGAATTCGAGTTCGACGGGCAGCTCAGCGCCGCCATGCTCGCCGGCGCCGCGTGACGCGGATCGCGATGCCCCCCGAAACCTCGCTCGACCCGACCGCGCTGGACGTTGTCACCTTCGGCTGCCGGCTCAACGCGCTGGATTCGGCGACCGTGAAGGCGCTGGCCGGCGCCGCGGGGCTGGAGCGCGCCGTGGTGGTCAATACCTGCGCCGTCACCAGCGAAGCGGTGAAGCAGGCGCGCCAGACGATCCGCCGGTTGAAGCGGGAGGATCCCGCGCGCCGCATCATTGTCACCGGCTGCGCGGCGCAGACCGAGCCGGCGACCTTCGCCGCCATGGCCGAAGTCGACCGCGTGCTCGGCAATGAGGAGAAGATGTCCCCCGCCAGCTGGTCGGCGACGCGACGCGCGCTCGATTTCGGGCTGGACACCGACGAGAAGGCGCATGTCGGCGACATCATGCGCGTGCGCGCCACCGCGCCGCATCTCCTCGACGGCGCGGCCGACACGATCGAGGGGCACACCCGCGCCTTCGTCGAGGTGCAGAATGGCTGCGATCATCGCTGCACCTTCTGCATCATTCCCTATGGCCGCGGCAATTCGCGCTCCGTGCCCATGGGCGCGGTGGTCGCGCGGGTGCGCCAGCTCGTCGAGCAGGACTTCGCCGAAGTCGTGCTTACCGGGGTCGACCTCACCTCCTATGGTGCCGATCTGCCCGGCGCGCCCCGGCTCGGCACGCTGGTGCGCGCCGTGCTCAGGCACGTTCCGGAGTTGCGACGGCTGCGGCTGTCCTCCATCGATTCGGTGGAGGCGGACGGCGAACTGATGCGCGCCTTCGCCGAGGAGGAGCGGCTGATGCCGCATCTGCACCTCTCGCTGCAGGCGGGCGACGACCTCATCCTCAAGCGCATGAAGCGGCGGCACCTGCGGGCCGATGCCATCGCCTTCTGCGCCGAGGCCCGGCGCCTGCGGCCCGACATGGTGTTCGGCGCCGACATCATCGCCGGTTTCCCGACCGAGACGGAAACCCATTTCCGCGCCTCGCTCGACCTCGTCGATGCCTGCGGGCTGACGCATCTGCACGTCTTCCCCTACTCGCCGCGCCCGGGCACGCCGGCCGCGCGCATGCCGCAAGTGCCGACCCCGCTCATCCGCGAACGCGCCCGGCGCCTGCGCGAGGCGGGCGAGACCGCCTTGCTGCGCCATCTCGCCGGCGAGATCGGGACACGGCGCGAAATTCTCGCCGAGCGCGGCGGGCTGGCCCGCACGCCCGGCTTCACCCCGGTGCGGCTCGCCCGCGAGCTCGTCCCCGGCACCTTTTCCCATATCCGCATCGCCGGCCACGACGGCACGCGGCTGATCGCGGCGTGAACCTCATGAACGATACCCCAGCCCCCCGCCCCGGCTTCTGGAAACGTCTGACGCAAGGCCTGACGCGCACCGCGTCGAGCCTGTCGACCGGCATCACCGACCTGTTCACCAAGCGCAAGCTCGACGCGGCGACGCTGGAGGACCTGGAAGACGTGCTGATCCGCGCCGATCTCGGCGTGGACACAGCCGCGCGCATCGCGCAGGCGGTGGGCAAGGGCCGCTACGACAAGACCATCGAGCCCGAGGAGGTGCGCTCCCTCGTCGCCGCCGAGATCGAGGCGGTGCTGCAACCGGTCGCCCGGCCGCTGGTCTTTGCGTCCGATGTCCGGCCCTTCGTCCTGCTCATGGTCGGGGTCAACGGCTCGGGCAAGACGACGACCATCGGCAAGCTCGCCTCCACCCTGCGCGCGCAAGGCAAGAAGGTGGTGCTGGCCGCCGGCGACACGTTCCGCGCGGCCGCCATCGAGCAGCTGAAGGTCTGGGCCGATCGCACGGGCGCCAGCGTCGTGGCGCGCGAGCCGGGCGCGGATGCCGCCGGCGTCGCCTTTGACGGCCTGCAGCAGGCACGTGCACAGGACGCCGACGTGCTCATCATCGACACGGCCGGCCGGCTGCAGAACCGCGCCGAGCTGATGGCCGAGCTGGAAAAGATCGTCCGCGTCATCAAGAAGCAGGAGCCATCGGCTCCCCACGCGGTGGTCTTGACGCTCGATGCGACGGTGGGCCAGAACGCGCTGTCGCAGGTGGAGGCGTTCCAGCGCGTGGCCGGCGTCACCGGCCTCGTGATGACCAAGCTCGACGGCACGGCGCGCGGCGGCATCCTCATCGCCATCGCCGCCCGATTCGGCCTGCCCGTGCACCTGATCGGGGTCGGCGAAGGGGTCGACGATCTGCAGCCCTTCGCGGCCCGGGATTTCGCGCGCGCCATTGTCGGGCTGGAGAACTGACCGCCCGACACGGACCCGGCAACAGCCGGCCAATCAGCGCTTGTATTTCCGCCGCAGCTGATCCGTAGCTACGCTGCGGGGAGAAGCCGCCGGGAAGCGGTCGTCTTGGGAGCACAGCGTCTTGGGAGCACAGCATGGATAAGCGCGAACCGACGCTGCAGGAGTTCATGTCGTCGGCCAATGCCGGGCGCCATGGCACGGCGGCAAGGCCCTCGCCGGCCAGCGCTCCCGGTACTGAGCCCGCGGCCAGCCCCTCGACACAGGCCACGTCCCGCACGACAGCCGCCGCCGCGGCGCGCAAGGGGCCGCCGGAGGATCCCGAGGCCTTCCATCGCTGGGTCGAGATCGAGCGGCTCAAGGTCGACATGCGCCGCCTGGAGATCGAGAACCGCCGGCTGGTCAACGAGACCCGCCGTCCCGAGGCGGCCGCCGGGCGGCGTCCCGAGGCGGCCCGCGCGCATGCGCCGGGACTGACGGCGGGCATCGTCGCCAGCGTGCTCTTGCTGGTCGTGATGCTGGCGCTCGGCCTGTTTCAGGCGGTGACGCTCAACAACCAGTTGACCTCCCTGCAAGCCGAGGTGGCCAGCCTGCGCATGGCCTTCGCCGCGCTGGAGGACAAGGTCGCCGATATCCCCGCCGCGCCGCCGGTGGCCACCGCCAGTGCCAGCCCCCCGGCCGCCCCGCCGGCGCCCGCCGCTTCCCCGGCCCCGCCGCCGGCACCGGCGCCCGCGGAGCCGGAGGCGGCCGCCGCGCCGCCCAAGCCGTCCGGCCCCGGCGCAGGCTATATCGTGCGCGTGTTCGCCCCCACCGCCTCGGTGCCGCCGGCCAAGGTCGATCAGTTCACCAGCGCGCTGAAATCGGCCGGGTTCGAAGTGCTGATTTCCGATGCGGGCGTCGCCAACCCGACCAGCAACACGCTCTCCTTCAATCCCAGCGCCGAGGCGATGGCGAAGAAGCTTGCAGCACTGGTGCAGGCCAAACGCCCCGCGCTCAGCCTGGAGGTGCGCAGTTCGCCCTCCATTCCCGACAGCGCCCGGAACATCCTGATCCTCACCGTGACCGAGGACGCGCTGCGCTGAGCGTGCCGCACCGAACCGAGCCAGGCCGGGCGCGGGCGCGCGGTCACGCCGCCCGGCTGGACCTGTCGCAGGTGGCGCGGATCGCCGCGATATTGGCGCGATAGGCGTCGCGTCCGCCCTTGAACACGGCCGAGCCGGCCACCAGCACATCGGCGCCGGCCTCGACGCAGAGCCCTGCCGTCTCGGGGTTCACCCCGCCGTCGATCTCGATATGGATCGGCCGGCCGCCGATCATCGCCCGCAGCCGATGCACCTTCGGGATCACGTCGGCGATGAAGGCCTGCCCGCCGAAACCGGGATTGACCGTCATGGGCAGGATGAGATCCACCTTGTCCAGCACATAGGCCACCGCGCTCTCATGCGTCGCCGGGTTCAGCGCCACGCCGGCCTTCTTGCCGAGCGAGCGGATGAGCTGGAGGCAGCGGTCGAGATGGTTTGTGGCCTCCGCCTGCACGGTGATGACGTCGGCCCCCGCCTTGGCGAAGGCCTCGATATAGGGCTCGACCGGCTCGATCATCAGATGCACGTCGAACACCTTGTCGGTGCAGGGCCGGATTGCCTTGATGACATCGGGCCCGAAGGTGATGTTCGGCACGAAATGGCCGTCCATCACATCGAGATGGATCCAGTCGGCGCCGGCCGCGACCACGTCGCGCACCTCCTCGCCGAAACGGGCGAAGTCCGAAGCCAGCATGGAGGGGGCGATGAGCGTCATGGGACTTTCCTTGGCTGATCGGGCGGCGTGCAAAGCCACAGTTTCCCTCTCCCCGTCGGGGAGAAGGGCGGGGTGAGGGGGCGCCGCTCCGCGACCGCAAAACCCCTCGCCGACCCGCTTCGCGGGCCACCTCTCCCCAATGGGGAGAGGAAACCTATGACGGCGCGATCACGGCTTCAGCGGCGGGTAGCTGTCGATGCCGCCGGAGAACACCCGGCTGGAGAGGATATCCTCGGCCTCGATCGTCGTGAGGTCCCGTACCGTCACCGGCCGGTCCCCATTGAACAGGCGGTTGGCCTGCCGCAGCCGCGCGCGGTCGAGCGCGTTGCGGACGGAGCGGCCATTGGCGAAATGTGGCTGCTTCATCCGCAGGTCGACATAGCGGTGGAAGGCTTCTTCCGCGTCGGGGCTCAGCGTGTAGTTCATGCCGCCCAGAATGCGCCCGCCGATCGCCTCCAGTTCCTCGCCGGAATAATCGGGGAAGTCGATATGGTGGGCGACGCGCGAGCGGAAGCCGGGATTGGCGGTGAAGAAGCGCTCCATGCGGTCGGAATAGCCGGCGAGGATGACCACAAGGTCGTCGCGCTGGTTCTCCATGACCTGCAAGAGGATCTCGATCGCCTCCTGCCCATAGTCGCGCTCGTTCTCGGGGCGGTAGAGATAATAGGCCTCGTCGATGAACAGGACGCCGCCCATGGCGCGCTTGAGCACATCCTTCGTCTTGGGCGCGGTATGGCCGATATACTGGCCCACCAGGTCGTCGCGCGTGACGGTGACGAGATGGCCTTTGCGGACATAGCCGAGCCGGTGGAGGATCTGCGCCATGCGCAGCGCCACGGTCGTCTTGCCCGTCCCCGGATTGCCGGTGAAGCTCATGTGCAGGGTCGGGCTCACCGCCTGCAGGCCGAAGCGGGCGCGGGCGCGGTCCACCAGCAGCAGCGCGCCGATCTCCCGCAGGCGGCGCTTGACCGGGCCGAGGCCGACGAGGTCGGTGTCGAGCTCCTCCAGCACGGCGGCGAGGCCACTCTCGACGAACTCGGCCCTGAGGTCGATCGCGTCGGGCGGACGAACCACATTTTCAAAAGGCCGGGCGTCGGCAGACGGGGCGTCGGTGACGGCATCCATGGCGAGAACTCCCGCGTTTCGTCGGGGAAAAGAAAGGGGGACCGGCTCCGGGCGCGGCATTCCAGAGCCGGTCCCTCGCGGTCGGGGAGGAAACAGGTCGACCGCGATAGTTCCGTCGGGGGAGTAGAGGGAGACCGACGGATGGGGGAGCGTGTTCGCGGCGGACTGGCACCGCGCCGCGAAAACGCAGGAGGGATCCGCCTAGTAGCGCGCGCCCTCCGGGCGGTTCGCCGCATAGGCGCGGGTGGTGTAGCGGATCGAGCGGCCCTCGACCTCCTGCCGCTCCAGCGTGAAGCCGGGCTCGTCGGCGGGGCGGTCGGTGATGAAGGAGAGGCGCAGCGATTCCCAGGTATGGGTGGAATCGAAGGCGCTCACCCGGATGTAATGCTGGCCCTTGTGCGCCTTGCGGCACTCGTTCAGCTCGAACATGACGCCGGCGGCGTCGCGCACGTCGAACATGGGCTGGCCCCACAGCTCCCAATAGGAGTTGCGCGGGTGGGGATCGTCGGTGAACTCGATATTCACCGCCCAGCCATTGTCGATGCAGTACTGCACCTGGCGGGTGATCTGCTGGTCCGTGAGGTCCGGCAGGAAGGAGAAAGCTCCCTGGGTAAGGCGCATGGTGGTGTCTCGCTCTTCGTCCCGCGCGACCAGAGGCCGGGCCGGGATGGGGTTCCAAGGGCATCCCACGGTCCCGGATCGCGCTGCATGCGCGTCCGGGACGGCAAGGGACGGCTCACTCCGCGGCGGTGGCCTGCGGCACGAAGTCGGGCGTGTCGGTGGAGGTGTAGTTGAAGGTCACGTCCTTCCAGGTCTCCAGCGCCTGCTTCAGCGGCAGGCAGTGGCGGGCGGCCTGCTGCAGGATTTCCGGCCCCTCGTGCACGATGTCGCGGCCCTCGTTGCGGGCGAGGATCATGCATTCCAGCGCGACGCGGTTGGCGGTGGCGCCGGCCTGGATGCCCATGGGATGGCCGATCGTGCCGCCGCCGAACTGCAGCACCACGTCCTCGCCGAGCAGGTCGATGAGCTGGTGCATCTGGCCGGCATGGATGCCGCCGGAGGCCACCGGCATCAGCTTGCGGGTGGAGGCCCAGGGCTGGTCGAAGAAGATGCCGTGCGCGAGGTTCTGCGGCACGAAATCCTCTCGGCACAGGTCGTAATAGCCCCGGGTCGTGTGGGGGTCGCCCTCCAGCTTGCCGACCACGGTGCCCGCGTGAATGTGGTCGACACCGGCGAGGCGCATCCACTTGGTGATGACGCGGAACGACACGCCGTGGTTCTTCTGCCGCGTATAGGTGGAGTGGCCGGCACGGTGCAGATGCAGGATCATGTCATTGCGGCGCGCCCACTTCGCCATGGACTGGATCGCCGTGTAGCCGATGATCAGGTCGATCATCACGATGCTGGAGCCGAGGCTCTTGGCGAATTCGGCGCGCTCGTACATGTCCTCCATGGTGGCGGCGGTCACGTTGAGATAGGTGCCCTTGATCTCGCCGGTCTGCGCCTGCGCCTTGTTCACGGCCTCCATGCAGTAGAGGAAGCGGTCGCGCCAGTGCATGAAGGGCTGCGAGTTGATGTTCTCGTCGTCCTTGGTGAAGTCGAGCCCGCCCTTCAGCGCCTCATAGACCACGCGGCCATAGTTGCGGCCGGAGAGGCCGAGCTTGGGCTTCACCGTGGCGCCGAGCAGCGGCCGGCCGAACTTGTCGAGCCGCTCGCGCTCCACCACGATGCCGGTGGCCGGGCCGTCGAAGGTCTTCACATAGGCGACCGGCAGGCGCATGTCCTCGAGGCGCAGCGCCTTGAGCGGCTTGAAGCCGAACACATTGCCGATGATCGAGGCCGAGAGGTTGGCGATCGAGCCGTTCTCGAACAGGTCGAGATCATAGGCGATATAGGCAAACCACTGGCCCGGCGCGTTCGGCACCGGATCGACCCGGTAGCACTTGGCGCGGTACTTGTCGTGCGCGGTGAGGCGGTCGGTCCACACCACCGTCCAGGTCGCCGTGGAGCTCTCGCCCGCCACCGCCGCCGAGGCCTCGATCGGGTCGACGCCGTCCTGCGGGGTCACCCGGAACAGGGCGATGACGTCCGTGTCCTTGGGCTCGTAATCGGGCTCCCAGTAGCCCATCTTGCGGTATTCCATGACACCGGCACTGTAGCGGCTGCGCGGCGTCTCGGTGGCGGTGGTCTTGTCGATGGCGTTCATCGCTCTCGCTCCATTGTGAGGGCCGGGTACGGGCCCGCGCCGCTTAGCTTTGTCGGGAAGGCGCGGGGCGCATGGCCCCTCACCCCATCCCTCCGCCCCGGGGGCCGAAGGTGCCGGAGGCCTCCGCTCATCTCGGCCCGGCGGGGCGAGATCGGCCCGATGGGCCAGGCGAGGGAGAGCCCCGTGTGAAACTCATTCCGCCGCGGCGCGGGCGCCGCCGATCACTGGATCGAGCGCGCCCGAGGCATAGCGCTTGGCCATCGCCGCCAGCGGCAGGGGAGTGATCTTCGAGGCCTGTCCCGCCGTGCCAAACTGCTCGAAGCGCTCGCGGCACAGGTCGCGCATCGCGTCCATGGCGGGTTTCAGGAACTTGCGCGGGTCGAACTCGGAGACCGATCCGGTGGCGACCTTGCGAAACTGCGCGGTCATGGCGAGCCGGCAATCGGTATCGATATTGACCTTGCGCACCCCGTGCCGGATGCCGCGCACGATCTCCTCCACCGGCACGCCCCAGGTCTGGGGCATCTCGCCACCCGAGGCGTTGAACAGGTCCTGCAGCGCCTGCGGCACCGAGGAGGAGCCGTGCATGACCAGATGCACGTTCGGCAGCCGGCTATGGATTTCCTCGATCACATGCATGGCGAGGATGTCGCCATCCGGCTTGCGCGAGAACTTGTAGGCGCCGTGCGAGGTGCCCATGGCGATGGCGAGCGCGTCGACCCGGGTCGCGGCGACGAACTCGACCGCCTGGGCCGGATCGGTGAGCAATTGGTCGTGGCTCAGCGCGCCTTCCGCGCCGTGCCCGTCCTCCTGTTCGCCGGCCCCGCTCTCCAGCGAGCCGAGCACGCCGAGTTCGCCCTCGACCGAGGCGCCGACCCAGTGCGCGGCGTCGACCACGCGGCGGGTAATAGTGACGTTGTAGTCGTAATCCGCCGGCGTCCTGGCGTCCGCCTTGAGCGAGCCGTCCATCATGACCGAGGTAAAGCCGTGCTGGATGGCGGAGAGGCAGGTCGCCTCGTTGTTCCCGTGGTCCTGATGCATGCAGATCGGGATCGCCGGGTACATTTCGGTCAGCGCCTCGATCATGCGCGAGAGCATGACGTCGCCGGCATAGGAGCGCGCGCCGCGGCTTGCCTGCATGATGACGGGCGCGTCGACCGCGGAAGCCGCCTCCAGAATGGCGAGGCCCTGCTCCATGTTGTTGATGTTGAAGGCGGGGACGCCGTAGCCGTGCTCGGCGGCGTGGTCGAGCAGCTGGCGAAGGGTGATGCGGGCCATTGGGGTTCTCCTCAGGCTCAGGCGCAGGTGAGGATGTCGCAGACGGCGTCGACCACCCCTGCGGGCGTGATGCCGAAATGCTGGTAAAGCTCGGGTGCCGGCGCCGAGGCGCCGAAGCCGTTCATGCCGACGAAGCGGCCGCGTTCGCCGATCCAGCGGTCCCAGCCGAGCCGCGCGGCGGCCTCGACGGCGACGCGCGGGGCGGTGCCGAGCACCTGCCGGCGATAGTCCGCGCTCTGCGTCTCGAACAGTTCCCAGCACGGCATGGAGACCACGGCCGCATCGACATCGCGCAGCGCCAGCATGTCGGCCGCCCGGAAGGCGATCTCCACTTCCGACCCCGTGGCGAGCAGCGTCACGTCGCGCCGGCGCTTGGGCTTGCGCGCGACATAGGCGCCGTAGCCGGTGAGGTTCTCGTCCGTGTGCTCGGTGCGGAAGGTCGGCAGGTTCTGCCGCGACAGCGCCAGCACCGAGGGCGTGCCCTCCGCATGCAGGGCCAGCTGCCAGGCTTCCAGCGTCTCCACCGCGTCGGCGGGGCGGAACACGTGCAGGTTCGGCGTCGCCCGCAGCATGGCGAGATGCTCGACCGGCTGGTGCGTCGGCCCGTCCTCGCCGAGCCCGATGGAATCGTGGGTGAAGACATAGACCACCCGCTGGCCCATCAGCGCCGAGAGACGGATGCCGCCCCGCGCATAATCGGAGAACACCAGGAAGGTGCCGCCATACGGGATGAAGCCACCATGCAGCGCGAGCCCATTCATGACGGCGCTCATCGCGTGTTCGCGGATGCCGTAATGCACGTAGCGGCCGGCATAGTCGCCCGGCGCCACCGAGCCCAGCCCCTTGGTCAGGGTGAGGTTGGAGTGGGTCAGGTCGGCCGAGCCGCCCAAGGTCAGGTCGGTGGCGGCGTTGATGATGCCGAGCACCATTTCCGAGGCCTTGCGGCTGGCGACATTCGGCCGGGTTTCCGACAGCTCGCGCTTGTAGGCGGTGAGCTTCTCGTCGAAATCGGCCGGCAGTTCGCCCTCGATGCGCGCCTCGAACTCCGCGCGGCGGCCGGAGGCGGCGAGCCGTGTCTCCCAGTCTTCGCGCGCCGCCCGTCCGCGTGTCGCCACGCCCAGCCAGGCCGCGCGCACATTCTCGGGGATCTCGAAGGGCGGATGGCTCCAGCCGAGCCGTTGCCGTGCACCCTCGATTTCGGTGGCGCCGAGCGGGGCGCCGTGCGCGCCCTCGGTGCCGGCCTTGGTCGGCGCGCCGAAGCCGATCGTGGTGCGGCAGGCGATCAGGCTCGGCCGATCCGAGCGGCGCGCTTCAGCGATGGCGTCGACCACCGCGTGATAGGCGTGGCCATCGACCGAGGCGACATCCCAGCCGCTCGCGCGGAAGCGGGCGAGCTGGTCGGTCGAGGTGGAGAGCGTGGTGCGCCCGTCGATGGAGATGCCGTTATCGTCCCACAGCACGATGAGCTTGCCCAGCTTCAGGTGCCCGGCGAGGTCGATGGCTTCGTGGCTGATGCCCTCCATCAGGCAGCCATCGCCGGCGATGACATAGGTGTGGTGGTCGACGATCTCGTCGCCGAAGCGCGCGTTCATCATGCGCTCGGCGAGCGCCATGCCCACCGCCGTGGTCAGCCCCTGGCCGAGCGGGCCGGTGGTGGTCTCCACCCCGAACGTGTGGCCATATTCGGGGTGGCCGGCGGTCACGGCACCCAGCTGGCGGAAACGCTTGATCTCGTCGATCCCCATATCGGCATAGCCGATGAGATGGTGGATCGCGTAGAGCAGCATCGAGCCGTGCCCGGCCGAGAGGATGAAGCGGTCGCGGTCGGCCCAGTTGGGGCGCGAGGGATCGACCTTCATGAAGCGGGTGAACAGCGCGGTGGCGACATCGGCCATGCCCATCGGCATGCCGGGATGGCCGGACTTCGCGCGTTCCACCGCATCCATGGCGAGGGCGCGCAGGGCATTGGCCATGTCGACGTGAGCCTCTTCGACATCGAGGGCCGGCTCGCGGACAGCCGGGTCGCCAAAGGCCTGGTCGTTGGGTCGGTTGAGCATGGTGGTCTCCCGGCTCACGCGGCGCGCCGCTTCTTTTCGACGAGGTTGAGGATCATCGGCGTCAGGATCAGCTGCATCGCGATGTCGAGCTTGCCGCCCGGGATGACGATGGAGTTGGCGCGGGACATCCACGAGCCCTGGATCATCGAGAGCAGGTAGGGAAAATCGATGCCGCGCGGGCTCTTGAAGCGGATGACGACGATGGATTCGTCGGCCGTCGGGATCCAGCGCGCGATAAACGGGTTCGAGGTGTCGACCGTCGGCACGCGCTGGAAGTTGATGTCAGTGTGGGTGAATTGCGGGCAGATATAGTTCACGTAATCGGGCATGCGCCGCAGGATGGTGTCGGTCACCGCCTCCGTGGAATAGCCGCGATGCGAGCGGTCACGATGGATCTTCTGGATCCATTCGAGATTGATCACCGGGACCACGCCGATCTTCAGGTCGGCATAGCGCGCGACATCCACATTGCCGCTGATCACGGCGCCGTGCAGGCCCTCGTAGAACAACAGGTCGGTCGGGGTCGGGATCGGCTCCCAATCGGTGAAGGTGCCCGGCGGGCCGCCGAATTCCTCGGCCTCCTTGGCGTCGTGCACATAGTGGCGGGTCTTGCCCGAGCCGGTGCGGGAATAGGAGCGGAAGGTTTCCTCCAGCTCCTCGAACAGGTTCGAATCGGGGCCGAAATGGCTGTAATGGTGGTTTCCGCGCCCCGCCTCCTCGGCCATCCTCTCGCGCATGCCGGCGCGGTCGTAGCGATGGAAGGCATCGCCCTCGATATAGGCGGCGGTCACGTTCTCGCGGCGGAAGATCTGCTCGAAGATGCGCCGCACCGAGGTGGTGCCCGCGCCCGAGGAGCCGGTGACGGAAATGATGGGGTGATGGATCGACATCGCTTCCTCTCCCCTCAGGCGCGCAGCAGGCCGCGGCGGCCGAACAGCGGCGAACGCTCGGGCATGGCGCTGGAATCATGGTGGTAGCGGCCGATGCGCTCGACCTCGGCGCGCGAGCCGAACACCAGCGGCACGCGCTGGTGCAGATGGGTCGGCTGGAGGTCGAGGATGGACGTCACCCCATCGGTCGCCGCGCCCTGCGCCTGCTGCATGAGGAAGGCGACGGGGTTGGCCTCGTAGACCAGCCGCAACCGGCCGTGCGAATAGCCCTGCCGCGCGTCGCCGGGATAGAGATAGACGCCGCCGCGCATCAGGATGCGGTAGACGTCCGCCACCATCGAGGCGACCCAGCGCGTGTTGAAATCCTTGGCGCGCGGACCGTCAGTGCCGGCACGGCAATCCTCGACATAGCAGCGCACGGCGAAATCCCAGTGCCGCTCGTTCGAGCCGTTGATGGCGTATTCCGTCGTCTCGGGCTTCACGCTCACATTCGCTTCCGCCAGCAGGAAAGCGCCGGAGGCCGGATCGCGGACGAAGATCTGCGTGCCCTCGCCGACGGTGAGCACCAGCGAGGTCTGCGGCCCGTAGACCAGGAAGCCGGCCGCGAGCTGGCGGGCACCCGGCTGCAGCAGCGCGTCGGGCCCGGTATGGGGCAGGATGGAGAAGATGGTGCCGACGGTGAGATTGGCATCGATATTGGACGAGCCGTCCAGGGGATCGACCGCCACGGCGAGCGTGCCGGCGGGATCGAGGATTTCGGACGCCTCCGCCTCCTCCGAGCCGTATAGCGCGACCGGCGCCGTGCGCAGGGCGTCGCGGAGCAGCGTGTCGGCGATGACGTCCAGCTCCTTCTGGCTGTCGCCGTCCTCGTGATAGCCGCGCACCGTGGCCAGCGCGCCGGCCAGCGGACCGGCCGCCAGCAGTTCGGAAATCTTCAGGCCGGCATCGGCGAGCGCGTTGACGCTCGCGGCAATGTCGCGACGCAACGGATCGGTCTGCGACCACCGTGCGAGGTGATCGCTCAAGGTCGGGCGTATCATGGCGTTTCCCCAGTTATGGCGAGGGCTTGTGCCCTGTGGCGTGTCGTTTCCGTGAGCCTTCGAGCGGGGAACCCGAAGCGGCGGACGCCTCTTGTTGATCCGACACTGCCTGAGTTGTAGGCATAAGGAAATTCGAATATTCTTTGCGACACATTCAATTTAACTGAAGTGTAATGCCAGATGCGTAATGCCACGCTCAAGCAGCTGCGCGCCCTCGCGGCGGTCGTCGATACCGGCACCGTCACCGCCGCGGCCAAGCGCCTCAACGTCACGCCCCCGGCCGTGACGATGCAGATTCAGCAGTTGGAAGAGCATCTGGGGCTGCCGCTGCTCGACCGCGCGGGCGAGCGCTTCCAGCCGAGCGCGGCCGGGCGCGAGGTGATCGCCGCGGTCCTGCGCATCGAGCACGCGCTGGCCGATTGCGGCGCGGCGCTCGACGCGATGAAGGGGCTGAAGTCCGGCCATGTCTCGGTCGGGCTGGTGTCGACGGCGAAGTACTTCGTGCCCAATGCGCTCGGCGCCTTCGCGCGGCTGCATCCGGGCATCGACATCGCGCTGGTGGTGGGCAATCGCGAGGAGATGATCGCGGCGCTGCGCGGCGACGGGGTCGACCTCGCCATCATGGGCCGGCCGCCGGTCGATATCGAGGTCGACAAGAGCCTGATCGGCCCGCATCCCCACCTCATCATCGCCCCGGCCGACCACCCCCTGCTCGGCCGGCGCATCAAGGCGGCGGCGCTCGCCAGCGCGAACTTCCTCTCGCGCGAGCCGGGCTCGGGCACGCGCGGGCTGATGGAGCGGTTCTTTCAGGAATCGGGCATCGAGCCGCGAATCGTGATGGAAATCGGCTCCAACGAGACGATCAAGCAGGCGGTCATGGCGGGGCTGGGCCTTGCCTTCATCTCCGCCCACACCATTGCCGCCGAGGTCGCCGACGGGCGCCTCGCCACGCTGGACGTGGAGGGGCTGCCGGAGATCCGCCAATGGTTCGTGGTCAAGCGCTCGGCCAAGCGCCTCACCCCGCCGGCGGCGGCGCTGGTGGAGTTTCTCGCCCGTCGCGGGCCGGAATTCCTGCCGACCCTCAGCCCCGGGCCGCCGCCACGGTAGGGTCAGCGGCGAGACAGCCGAGCCCGATGAGCGTCGCCCGCACCGCCTCGTTGAGTGGCGTACGCGGCTCCTCCCCGAGGGTGGCGACCAGCCGGGCATTGTCGAGCCGCACCGGCGCGCGCCAGAGATAGGCCATCTCGCTCAGTTCGCGGAACAGCGGCACCACGGGGGAGGCGAGCCGCATCAGCATCCAGGGCAGTTTCTTCACCGGCATTTGCGGCGCGCCGAGCGCGGCGCGGATGGCGCCGATCATCGCCGTGCCGTCCTCATCCCACTGGCCATCCATGTGGAAGCGGGCGAAGGCCGGCAGGTCGTCGCGCTCGGCGAGGCGCGCCATGGTCTCGCCGACATCGGGAAGATAGGCCCATTGATGGCCGACGCCCGGCCGGCCGGGATAGGTGATGGCGCGCGGCCGGGTGCCCGCTTTCACCAGCGCCTGCCCGAACCAGTTATTGCCCGCGCGCGGGCCGAAATAATCACCCGCCCGCACGATGAGCGCGGTGATGTCGCCCACCGCCACGGCCATGGCCAGCCGCCGCTCCATCTCCGCCCGGATCGCTCCCTTGACGGTGAGCGGGCACTGCGGCGCCTCCTCGTCGACGAGCGGGAAAGCCTCCGGCCCGTAATTATAGACCGTGCCGGGCAGAAGCAGGCGCGCGCCGGTGCTGCGGGCGGCGGCCAGCGAATTGTCCAGCATGGGCAGCACCAGCCGGTTCCAGTGGCGATAGCCGGGCGGGTTGACGGCATGGACGATGAGCGCGGCGCCCTCGGCCGCGCGGCGCACATCGTCCGCCTCCAGCGCGTCGCCGCGCACCGGCTCGATGCCGTCGCCGTGCGCCCCGCCGCTGCGCGTCAGTGCCCGAACCCGCCAGCCGCGCCGCGCCAGGGCGAGCGTCACCTCGCCGCCAATGCCGCCCGCCGCGCCCACCACCAATGCCGTTCTCATGGAAACCTCCCTCATGTCGATGGGGGAGGATGACGCGGTTCGGAACTCCACGAAATTGCATAAAATTCTGGGTCTACTATACTTAAATGGATGAATACCGAGCCGGGCTGGGACCTCTATCGCAGCTTCCTCGCCGTGCTGGAGGAGGGATCGCTCTCCGGCGCGGCACGTCGGCTTGGCCTGACCCAGCCGACAATGGCGCGCCATCTCGATGCGCTGGAAGGGGCGATCGGCGCGCAGCTTTTCCTGCGCACGCAGCGTGGCCTCGCCCCGACCGAGGCAGCACTGGAGCTGCGCCCCTATGCGCGCGCGCTCGCCGCCACTTCGGCGGCGCTGCTGCGCACGGCCTCCGCGCGGGCGGGCGAGGTGCGCGGCACGGTGCGGCTCACCGCCTCGGACGTGGTGGGCGCCGAGCACCTGCCGCCGATCCTCGCGCGGCTGCGAGCGGATCATCCCGGGCTGGTGATCGAGCTGGTGCTGTCCAACACGGTGGAGAACGTGCTGGAGCGCGCGGCCGACATCGCCGTGCGCATGGTCGAGCCGACGCAGGACGCGCTGCTGGCGCAACGCCTGCCGCCTTTGCGGGTGGGCCTGCACGCGCATCGCCGCTATCTCGCGCGCAAGGGCCTGCCGACCAGCCTCGAGGATCTCGCCGGCCACGACCTGATCGGCTTCGACCGGGAGACGCCGGCCATCCGCGCCGCGCTGCAGCTTTTCCCGATGCTGGCGCGCGGCGCCTATGCGCTGCGCACCGACAGCGACCTCGCCCAGCTCGCGGCGATCCGCGCCGGCTTCGGCATCGGCATCTGCCAGCAGGCAATCGCGCGGCGCGACCCCGATCTCGTCCCCGTGCTGGCAGAGGCGTTTGGGCTGGATTTGCCGGTGTGGATCGTCATGCACGAGGATCTCAAGGCAAGCGCGCGCTACCGCGCGGTGTTCGATGCGCTGGTGGAGGGGCTGCGGGCGGTGGTTGCCGGCCCATCCGCCGCGCCATGAAAAAGGCCGGCTTGCGCCGGCCTTTCCGTTGTCGATGCCGGCTCTCCGAGGCGAGGGCCTACGCCTTGAAGTCTTCCAGCTTGAACGGCAACGAGCGCAGCCGCTGGCCGGTGGCGTCAAAAATGGCGTTGGACAGTGCCGGAGCGACGCCCGGCACGCCGGGCTCGCCGATGCCGGTCGGCGCGTTGGCGGAGGGCACGACATGCACCTCCACAACCGGCATTTCGGACATGCGCAGCGGGATGTAGCTGTCGAAATTCGCCTGCTCCACCACGCCCTTGTCCATCGTGATCTCGTCATGCAGCGCCGCCCCGAGCCCGAAGCCGACGCCGCCTTCGATCTGCGCGGCGATGACGTCCGGGTTGATGGCGATGCCGCAATCCACGGCGCAGACCACCTTGTCGACCTTGATCTTGCCATCGACCACCGAGACGTCGATCACGCTGCCGACCACGGTGTTGAAGCTCTCATGCAGAGCGATGCCGCGCCCCTTGCCGGGCCCCGCCTTGGGGCCCCAATTGGCCTTTTCCGCCAGCAGCTTCAGCACGGCGGCATGGCGCGGCTTGTCCTTCAGCAGTTCGAAGCGCAGCGCCACCGGGTCGCGGCCGGCGGCATGGGCCAGTTCGTCGATCATCACCTCCACCACCTGCGCGGTGTGGGTGTGGCCGACCGATCGCCACCAGAGCGTGGGCACGCCCACCTTTGTGGTGTGGAGGTCCACCGCGAAGTCGGGAATGGCGTAGTTGGTATCCGCCGCCCCCTCCACCGAGGTGCCGTCGACGCCTTCCTTGACGATGAAGGATTCGAACGGCGTGCCGATGATGAAGGACTGGCCGACGATCTGCTGCTGCCAGCCGGCGATCTTGCCGTCGGCGGTCAGGCCGGCCCGCACCGTGTGGTAGAACATGGGGCGGTAATAGCCGCCCTTGATGTCGTCCTCGCGGGTCCAGACGAGATGGACCGGCGCCTTGCCGTCAATGGCCTTGAGGATGGTGGCGGCCTCGGCGACATAGTCGGCGGGGATGTTGGCGCGCCGTCCGAACGAGCCGCCGGCCCACAGCGTCTCGATCTTCACCTGCTCGGGCTTCAGCCCCAGTACGCCCGCCGTTACCGCCTGCTCGATGGTCTGGAACTGCGAGCCGGTCCAGATGGTGACGCCGTCCGCGGTCTTCTCGATCACGCAGTTGAGCGGCTCCATCGGCGCGTGGGCGAGATAGGGGAAGGCGAACTCGGCCTCGATCACCTTGGCCGCGCCGGCCAGCCCCTTGGCCGCGTCGCCCCTGCGGGCGGCGGGCGTGCCGCCGGGCGCGGCGGCGAGCTTCTTGTATTCGGCCATCAGTTCGGGCGTGCCGCGCATCTCCGCGCCGCTCTCGTCCCATTCGATGGCGGTGAGCGCGTCGCGGCCCTGGGTCGCCGCCCAGGTGTTCTGCGCCAGCACGGCGATGCCGTTCGGCACCGCGACGACATCGACCACGCCAGGCACCTTTTTGGCGGCGGCCGCATCGAAACTCTTCACCTTGGCGCCGAAGCGGTCGGGACGGCGAATGAGCGCGGTGAGCATGCCCGGACGACGGATGTCGAGCGCATAGACCGCCTTGCCGTCGGTCTTGTCGGCGGAATCGAGGCGCGGCAGGCGGGTGCCGATCAGCCGGAAGTCCTTCGGGTCCTTCAGCGTCACGTCCTTGGGCACCGGCTGCTTGGCTGCCGCCAGAGCGAAGGCGCCGAACGGTGCGCTGTGGCTGCCGCTGGTCATCACACCCTTGTTGATGGTGATGCTGCCCGCCGGCACTTTCCACTGCTCGGCGGCGGCGGCGACCAGCATGTGGCGCGCGGCGGCGCCGGCCTTGCGCAGCTGTTCCCAGCTATTGGCGATGGAGGTCGAGCCGCCCGTGCCCTGGATGGGGCCGAACAGCAGGTTGTTGTAGAGCTGCGCGTCGGCCGGCGCGAAGGCCGCGCGCATCTGGCTCCAGTCGGCGTCGAGTTCCTCGGCGACGATGGTGGTGAGGCCGGTGGTGGTGCCCTGGCCCATGTCGAGATGCTTGATCAGTACCGTGACGGTGCTGTCGGGGGCGATGCGCACGAAGGCATTGGGCATCGGCCCGTCGGCCATCGCGGCGGCGAGGCTCTCGGAGGGGCCGAGATGAACCCCGATGACCAGCGCGCCGGAAATCGCCGCCGCGGCCTTCAGGAATCCGCGGCGCGAAGGGGCGTCGAGCGTGGCGGACGCGGGAGCGAGGCGCTCAAGCATCCGTGCATAGTCGGCCGGCTGGATGTTGTGCATGGCGCTCACGCGAGGTTGGAGGCAGCTTCGTGAATGGCGGCGCGGATGCGCTGATAGGTGGCGCAGCGGCACACATTGCCGTCCATCGCCGCGTCGATGTCGTCGTCGGTCGGCTTGCGGTTCTCGCTGAGCAGGCCGACGGCCGACATGATCTGGCCGGACTGGCAGTAGCCGCACTGCACCACGTCGAGCTTGCGCCACGCCGCGACCACGGCCTCGCCCACCTTGCCGGTGCCGGCGACGCCTTCGATGGTGGTGACGTGCTTGCCCTCGACGTCGGACAGGAACGTCTGGCACGAGCGCACGGGGGCTCCGTCCAGATGCACCGTGCAGGCACCGCACAGCGCCGCGCCGCAGCCGAACTTGGTGCCGGTGAGACCGACGACGTCGCGGATCGCCCACAAGAGCGGCATGTTGCCGTCGGCGTCGATCGTCCGCTCGGTTCCGTTGAGTGTGAATTTCATGAGAAGCCCTCTCCTCGGGAATGAGGAGGCGCAGCAAATGCGGCCGCCTCTCGCTTCCCGGTGCGAGGAGGGCGGCCTTTTCCTAGCGCTCCGGGCGGCAGGCTAGGATATCATGATGGTAATCATCTAATCACCAGTCCGTGAGCTATATCCGTGTGGTTACGGCTCTTTTCGCCGCTCCGCCCGATGCCCTGCCGCAGCGCCATCCCCCACGCCGAGCATGCCGCCCACCAGATCCGCGAGATCGCGTATATCGTCCTCGATGCGATCGTCCCGCCGGCTGGCGGAGGCGTAGAAGATGCCGTCGAGCATGAGGCCGATGCGTCGGGCAACGCGCGGAACGTCGAGCGGACCGAACCGCCCGGCCTCGATCCCCCGTCGCAGCGCGCCTTCCAGCACCCTTTTCTCGCCGTCATAGAAGCCGGCGATCAGCCCGTCGATTTCCTCGTCGCGGATGTTGGAATTCGCATAGTCCGCCATCAGCTTGACCATCTGCTCAAGGGTGGCGGCCAGCTCGATATGGGTGTCGAGCCAGGCGAGAATCTCCGCCAGCGGCTCCAGCCCGGCGGCCCGGCGCGCCTCGTAGCTCACCACGAGCTGCTCGATCGCATGGCCGAGCGCGCGGCGCACGAGGTCGTCCTTGTTGTCGAAATAGTGGTAGAGAAGCCCGACATTGATGCCGCACGCCTGCGCGATGTCGCGCACCGTGACGATCGAATAATGCTGCTGCGCGAACAGCTTGAGCGCCGTCTGCAGGATGATCGCGCGGCGCTCGGCCGGCTGCAGGCGCTTGCGCGCGGGCTTGGCGTCGGCCGTGGCGGCCATCGCGATGGCCGGCGTTGCAGCCGACCTTGTAGCCGATATGGCGGTCATGCTCGTCCCCTCCGTAGAACTACGGATTTTTTGCCTTGCCTATGTGCTATGCGTGCTCATTTGTTAGGCTTGCAGCAGATATTAAGTCCCCGTTTAATAGCCTGGTCCCGCCCGCAACGCGACATCTTCGTTCCGCGACCAGGAGCCCGTCCCATGAAGCGCATCCTCAGGGCCGCCGCCCTGTTCGCCGGCCTCACCGCCGCGGCCCTCGCCGGTGGCCTGCCGGGTTCGGCCCAGGCCGCCCCCAAGAAGAACTTCAAGCTCGCCTACACGGTCTATATCGGCTTCATGCCCTTCGCCTATCTGAAACAGTCCGGCATCATGAAGAAGTGGGCGGACAAATACGGCATCGATGTCGAAATCATCCAGGCCAATGACTATGTCGGCTCGGTGAACCAGTTCATCGCCGGCGAGATCGACGCGGTCGGCGTCGCCTCCATGGACGGCCTCACCATGCCGGCCGCCGGCGGCGTGGATACCTCGGTCTTTCTCATCACCGATTATTCCAACGGCAACGACATCGTGCTGTCGAAGACCGCCAAGAGCGTGAAGGACTTTGCCGGGCAAGACGTCTACCTGCTGCAATATTCCGTCTCGCACTATCTCCTCAACCGCGCGCTGGAGAAGGAAGGTGTCGATCCGGCCTCGGTCAAGACGGTGAACATCTCCGACAGCGAGGTCTCCGCCGCCTTCGTCTCGCAGCCCGACATGAAGCACGCCGTGTCGTGGAAGCCGCTCACCGAGGACATGCTGAAGGTCAAGGGCACCACCAAGCTGTTCGACAGCTCGCAGATCCCCGGCGAGATCATGGACGTGTTCATCGGCAAGACCGATGTGCTCAAGGACAATCCGGACTTCGCGCGGGCGGTGACCGGCGCGTGGTACGAGGCGCTCGGCATCCTCAAGGAGGGCGGCGCCAAGGCCGAGGAGATGCGCGCGGTGATGACCAGCGCCATGGGCACCGATGCCGGCGGCCTGCAGAGCCAGCTCGACACCACCCACTTCTTCTACACGCCGGCCGAAGCCTATTCCTTCCTGACCTCGGCCGAGAACGCGAAGATCTGGAACAGCATCCGCACCTTCTGCTTCCAGCAGGGCCTGTTCGGCCAGGGCGCCACGAGTGTCGATTCGATCGGCATCGAAGTGGCCGATGGCACGGTGCTGGGCGACAAGGCCAACATCAAGTTCCGCATCAATGCGACCTTCGCCAAGCAGGCCGCCGACGGAAAGCTGTGACGGCAACCCCGACCCTGTTCCCCGGACAAGCCGCGCATCGAGCGAAGCCGGTCCGGAGGCCAGCACGGGAGCGTGGCGAAGCCGCCGAATCCTGAAGAAGCGCCTGCGGCGGAGTTATGCGCTGGATCCCGGCTCGGCGCTTCGGCTGCGCCTGCGCGGGACCGGGACACGCGAATCGACACGCCGCCGCCGCCAGGCATCCCCCTCAACGACCCGCATCGCGGGCCACCTCTCCCCGACGGGGAGAGGAATGTAGAGGCCACACCATGCGCCGCATCATCAATTATGCGCCCCGCGCCGGCGGGCGGGTGATCCTCGCCGCCCTGCCCTTCGTGGCGGTTCTGGCGATCTACCTGATCGCCTCGAATGCGCGGCTCGCGGTCGAGCCGAACGACAAGCTGATGCCCGCCTTCGCCACCTTCTGGGCGACGCTGACGCGCCTGGCCACGACGATCGACAAGGCCACCAATCAGTACCTGTTCTGGTGGGACACCTGGCTCAGCCTGCAGCGGCTGTTCCTCGGGCTCGGCATCTCGGCGCTGGCCGGGCTGGTGCTCGGCATATTGGTCGGCTTCATCCCCTATCTTCGCGCCACGTTCGAACCGTTCTTCGCCGCCTTCTCGCTCATTCCCCCGCTTGCCGTGCTGCCGATCCTGTTCATCCTGTTCGGCCTCGGCGAAGTCTCCAAGATCGTGCTGATCGTGTTCGGCATCGCGCCCTTCATCATCCGCGACGTGATGCTGCGCGTCGCCTCCCTGCCCGCCGAGCAGATCATCAAGGCGCAGACGCTCGGCGCCAACACATGGCAGATGATAGCCGGCGTGGTGCTGCCGCAGGTGATGCCGCGCCTCATCGATTCCGTGCGCCTCTCGCTTGGCGCGGCGTGGCTGTTCGTCATCGCGGCGGAGGCGATCACCGCCGAGGGCGGGCTCGGCTACCGCATCTTCCTGGTGCGGCGCTATCTCGCGATGGACGTGATCCTGCCTTATGTCGCCTGGATCACGCTGCTCGCTTTCCTCATGGACTACGGCCTGCGCAGGCTCGCGGCCGCCGCCTATCCCTGGGACCGGATCAAGGCGGCCTGAATGACCACGATCATCCTCGACAATGTGTGGAAGGAATATGAGGACCGCGTGGTGCTGGAGCGCGTCAATCTCGCGCTCGACGACCACGAGTTCCTCGTCATCATCGGCCCCTCCGGCGTCGGCAAGACCACGCTGCTGCGCATGCTGCTCTCCCAGGAGCAGCCCTCGCGCGGACGCATTCTGATCGACGGCGAGCCGATCGCGGCCGAGCCCACCGCCGATCGCGGCGTGGTGTTCCAGCGTTACTCGGTGTTCCCGCACAGAACCGTGCTGGGCAATGTGATGCTGGGCCCGCAATGGGCCGGCGCGCCTGTCCTCGGGCGCTTCTTCGGCGCCCGCCGGCGCGAGCTGGAAGCGCGCGCCATGGCACTGCTGGAGCGGGTGGGCCTCGCCGATTCCGCGCATAAATACCCCGCCCAGCTCTCCGGCGGCATGCAGCAGCGCCTGGCGCTGGCGCAGGCGCTGATCCTGAAGCCGAAGGTGCTGCTGCTCGACGAGCCGTTCGGCGCGCTCGACCCCGGCACCCGCAGGTCGATGCACGAACTGGTGCGCGACCTGTGGGAGGAGAACGCGATGACCATCGTCATGGTCACGCACGACCTCTCGGAGGCCTTCCTGCTCGGCACCCGCGTGATCGCCGTCGACAAGCCGCGCCGCGACCCGCAGGCGCCCGAACGTTTCGGCGCCACCATCGCCTCCGATTTCGAGGCCAAGTGCCGGATCGTGCGCGAAAGCCGGCGCTTCGAGACCGAGCGCGAGCGGGTGCGCCTCGCCCTCGTCCCGCCCGCCTCCACCGACCCGAATTCCCTGCCCGGCGACGTCTCCCCCGCCCGGGCGCTCGTGAAGGACTGATCGCAATGGCCGACAAGCGCTTCCACCTCGCCTGGTTCATGAACTTCACGCCCGACGAATGGCGCGAGCCGTTCGGCCAGGGCGGCAATCCGTGGGACGGCCAGTTCTATGTCGAGATGGCGCAGTCGCTGGAGCGGGCCTGCTTCGATCTCATCATGATCGAGGACAAGCTCATGGTGCCGGAGACCTATGGCGGCTCGCGCGACCTCTCGCTCAAGCACGCCATGATGGTGCCGAAGGCCGATCCCGCCCCGCTCGCCGTGGCGATGGGCATGGCGACCCGGCATCTCGGCGTGGTCGCCACCCTGTCCACCATGGCCTACCCGCCCTTCATGCTGGCGCGGCTGTCCTCCACCATCGACAGCCTGACGAAGGGCCGCTTCGGCTGGAACGTCGTCACCTCGGCCGAGGACCTGATGGCGAAGAATTTCGGCATGGACAAGCTGCCCCCGCGCGAGGACCGCTACGCCATGGCCGAGGAATATATGGAAGTGGTCGGCAAGCTGTTCGATTCGTGGGAGCCCGACGCGGTGGTGCTGGACCGCAAGAACGGCATCTATGCCGATGGCTCCAAGGTTCACACCATCGACCACAAGGGCACCTATTATCAGGTGCGCGGCCCGCTCAACACCGTGCCCTCGCCGCAGCGCCGCCCGGTCTACCTGCAGGCCGGCGCCTCCCCGCGCGGGCGCGACTTCGCCGCCCGGCATGCCGACGCCATCGTCTCGGTGGCCAATGGCGTGGAGGGCATGAAGGCGTTCCGCGCCGATATCCGCGCCCGCGCCGAGAAGCTCGGCCGCGACCCGGACGAGATCAAGGTGTTCTTCTGCATCTGCCCGAGCCTGGGCGAAACCGAAGCGGAAGCGCGCGCGCGCTACGACAATGTCACCATGTCGGACAATTTCGTCACCGACGTGCTGATCTCCATCTCCGCCATCACCGAGATCGACTTCGCCCAGTACGACCTCGACAAGCCGCTGCCGGAAAAGCTCGTCACCAATGGCGAATCCGGCACGCTCGACAAGTTCCAGCAATGGGGCTCGGGCAAGACGCTGCGCCAGCTGGCGGCGGCGGGCGGCGGCGGCCTCGTCTCCTCCATGGAGCTGATCGGCACGCCGGCGCAGGTCGCCGAGCAGATGGGCGCGGCGATGGACGAGGTGGGCGGCGACGGCTTCCTCATCACCACGCCGGTGCTGCGGGTCTCGCGCCGCTACATCGCGGAAATCTGCGACGGGCTGGTGCCGGAGCTGCAGCAGCGCGGCCTCGTGCGCCGCGAATACAAGCACCAGCTGCTGCGGGACAATCTGCGCGAATTCTGAGCCGCGCCGGCCCGCCTCTGCCCCTCACGCCGGTCCGACCCCGGCTCCTCTTTCCGGTTCAACATGGAGCATGCCCATGGCGACGTGCAATCCGCACCCGCACCCCGCCCCCCGGACCACGCCGGCCGGGCTGGCGCCTACCGGCACGGCTGCAGCCACCGGGGCGATGGCGCCGGTGGCGCGTCAGGATTATCGCGACGCCATGGCGCGGCTCGGCGCGGCGGTCAACATCGTCACCACCGACGGGCCGGGCGGGCGCCACGGGTTCACCGCCTCGGCGGTGTGCTCGGTGACCGACAGCCCGCCGACCCTGCTGGTGTGCCTCAACAAGGGCTCGTCCGCCGCGGCCACCTTCCACGCCAATGGCGTGCTCTGCGTCAACACGCTGGCGCCCGAGCACGAGGAATTGTCGCGGCTGTTCGGCGGCGGCACCCCGCCGGCCGAGCGCTTCACGGCCGGGCACTGGCGCCGCGCGGCGACCGGGGCGCCCATGCTGGTCGGCGCGCCGGCGGCCTTCGACTGCCGCATCACGCGGACGGTCGAGGTGGGCACGCATGACGTGCTGTTCTGCGAAGTGGTCAACCTGGCATCCGATGGCGGCCGGGGCGGGCTCATCTATTTCGGCCGCCGCTATCACGCTGTGGGAAGCGGGGGCGAGGAGTAACGGCCGCGCAAGGGCTGCGGCGCGCCGACCATGGCGCCCGATTTCGCGGCATTCTGGCGCGGGCCGGGCCGGCGCAGGCCGCGAGTGCAGACGCGGCAACAGGCTGCAGTCCCTCGCTCTTCGGTTCTCGCCGCCGGTTCGGGGGGAGCCACGCGACGGTCGGCGAGTGACGAGCGAATAAGCGCGGCCTGCTCAAAACATGGACGTGCCTGATTGTTGAATCCGGCTTAGCGTTTCCCCGCCGCCGAACAGTGCGCTTCCGCGCAACCGGGGAGCTAACTACCTGCCATCAGGCTTGTTTCGCGGTTCTAAGAATAGACACTTTCGAGCCCGGCCGACCAGACGACCGCCCAACTGCATCACCGGTTTCACGCCGCCCCCGGAATGTGCCGACGCCGGCCGGATGCCGGTTCCAGAGGAGAGAACAATGCTGACGAAGACCTTCCGCCGGTGCCTCGCCGGTGCCTTTGCCGGGGCCGTCCTCGCCGCCGGTGCCGCCCAGCCCGCGCTCGCGGGCAAGATCTCCATCGGCCATACGGTGTGGGTCGGCTATGGCCCGCTCTACCTCGCCAAGGAGCTCGGCTACTTCAAGGAGAACGGGGTCGACGTCGATTTCCAGGTTGTCGACGATTCCGCCCTCGCCATGGCCGCGCAGGCCGCCGGCAAGCTGGACGGCACCGCCACCACGCTGGACGAGATCCTGAAGTATCGCTCCGACAATTTCTGCTTCAAGGCGGTGGCGCTGTTCGACGAGAGCCATGGCGGCGACGGCATGGTCTCGGTCAAGGAGATCAACTCGCTCAAGGAGCTGAAGGGCAAGACCGTCGCGCTGAACGAGGGCTCGACCTCGCAGTTCTGGTTCTCCTACCTGCTCAAGAAGGAAGGCATTCTGCTGAAGGATGTCGAGGTGCTCAACATGAGCGCCGACGCCGCCGCCGCCGCCTTCATCGCCGGCCAGGTGCCGGTCGCCGTGACCTGGGAGCCCAACCTCACGCTGGTGAAGACCAAGAATGTCGGCAAGGTGCTCACCGACAGCGCCGCCACGCCGGGCGTCATCGTCGACGTGCTGGAAATCTCCTGCTCGGTGCTCAAGGATCGTCCGGCGGACGTGAAGGGCTTCGTCGCCGGCCTGCAGAAGGCGGTCGACTACATCAAGACCAACCCCGACAAGGCCTATGCCATCATGGCCAAGGGCGTGGGCGGCTATCTCAAGGAGCCCAAGGACTTCGCCGACGCCGCCTCGGGCGTGAAGTTCTACGACAAGGCGATGACGGTGGAATATCTCGGCACCCCGGACAAGCCGGGCAAGGTGACCGAGGTGATCACGCTCGGCAACGAGATCTGGACCGACCTCGGCAAGATCAAGAAGCCGGTCGGCTATGCCGAGATCATCGATCCCAGCTTCACCCAGTGATCGGAGCGACGCCCGACGGGTCTCCTCCCCCCCTCTCCCGGTACCGAACCCGGCTGTTGCCGCGTTCGGTGCCGGGAAGGCAGAAGCCGGAAGCATCCGGCTTCTGCGGAGGGGGGCGAGGGCGAGGGGCTCTGCCGCTCCGCGATGGCGTCGCCCCTCACCGACCCGCTTCGCGGGCCACCTCGCCCCGACGGGGAGAGGAAATGACGAGTTGGACACATAGACTGAACTGAGAGGCTTCATGGCCCGCAAGCGCTCCCTCATCGATGCCTGCCTCACCCCCAAGAGCGAGGTGCCGGCCAGCCTGCGCTACGCCGTCTCCACGCTCACCTGGCTGGCGGTGATCGGCCTGTGGTCGCTGGCGACCTATGGCGGCTTCATGAAGGACATCTTCCTGCCCTCGCCGACCGCCGTCATCGGCGCCTTCTTCCGCCTGTTCGAGGACGGCACGCTGCAGCAGCACATCTGGGCCAGCCTGCAGGTGGTGGTGATCGGCTTCCTCATCTCCTCCCTCATCGCCGTGCCGCTCGGCCTGCTGATGGGCACGTTCCGCGTGGTTCAGGCCGGCCTCGAACCGCTGGTCAACTTCATCCGCTACCTGCCGGTGACCTCCTTCGTGCCGCTGTTCATCCTGTGGATCGGCATCGGCATCGAGCAGCGCATCATGGTCATCTTCTTCGGTACCTTCTTCCAGCAGCTGGTGATGATCGCCGACGTCTCGCGCGGCGTCTCGAAGGACCTCCTGAACGCCTCCTACACGCTCGGCGCCTCGCGCCGCGACGCGCTGCTGCACGTGCTGACCCCCGCCGCGCTGCCGGGCATCGTCGACACGCTGCGCATCACCATGGGCTGGGCCTGGACCTACCTGGTGGTGGCGGAACTGGTCGCGGCGTCCTCGGGGCTCGGCTACATCTCGATGAAGGCGATGCGCGGCTTCCAGGTCGACGTCATCTTCCTCGCCATCGCGGTGATCGGCCTGCTCGGCCTGTTCACGGACACGGTATTCCGGCTGGTGCGCCTGCGGCTGGTGCCATGGGCGAACTGATCCTCCTCAATCCGACCGGGAGCGCACGATGAGCGTCGTTCAACTGCAGCGCGAGACCTCGCCGGCGGAAGCCGGCATCGGGACGGCGACGTCTGGTGCCAGCGCCACCGAGCCGCGCCTGCGCATCAAGGATGTGCGGCTGGAATATTCCACGCGCGGCAAGAATGTCGTCGCCATCGACAACATCTCGATCGACGTGCCGGACAACCAGTTCGCCGTCATCGTCGGCCCCTCGGGCTGCGGCAAGTCGAGCCTGCTCTATCTCGTCGCCGGCCTCGCAGAGCCGACCTCGGGCGAGATCCTGCTCGGCAACGAGGAAGTGGACGGGCCCGGGCCGGACCGGGGCATGGTGTTCCAGTCCTACACGCTGTTTCCCTGGCTCACCGTGCGCGAGAACGTGGAATTCGGCCTCAAGCGCCGCCGCATGCCGGCAAAGCAGCGTGAGGAGATCGTCAACCGCTATCTCAACGAGACCGGCCTTGCCGCCTTCCACGACGCCTACCCCAAGCAGCTCTCCGGCGGCATGATGCAGCGTGTGGCCATCGCCCGCGCGCTCGCCAACGACCCGAAGATCCTGCTCATGGACGAGCCCTTCGGCGCGCTGGACAGCCAGACCCGCAACTCCATGCAGAAGCTCCTGCTGCGTGTGTGGGAGGAGAACCGCAAGACCGTCCTCTTCGTCACCCATGACATCGACGAGGCCATCCTGCTCGGCGACCGCATCTATGTGATGACCGCGCGCCCCGGCCGGCTGAAGGAGGAGATCATCGTCCCCATCCCCCGTCCGCGCTCGATGGACATGGTGATGGATGCGGAGTTCATCGCCGTGAAGCGCCGGATCCTCGACCTGCTCAAGAACGAGATCAAGGACGACGAGCATTAGACCACGCGCGGGTCTGATTGCCGCGCGATCGGACGACAACCACGCTCAGCGCGGACGCAGCGCCGCCCGCCCGCGGCGCTTCAGTTCGTCGATCGAGGAGAGGCCCATCAGCCCCAGCGTGAGGCTCACTTCCTCGCTCAGATGGGCGATGATGCGGGCGACGCCGGCCTCCCCGGCGGCCGCGAGGCCATAGACATAGGCGCGCCCCAGCAGCACCCCGGAGGCGCCGAGCGCCAGCGCCTTGACGATGTCGGCGCCACGGCGGATGCCGCCGTCGAACAGGATTTCCAGGCTGTCGCCCAAGGCCTCGGCGATGTCCGGCAGCGCGGCGATGGTGGAGGCGGCGCCGTCGAGCTGGCGCCCGCCATGGTTCGACACCACGATGGCGTCGACGCCGGCCGCGCGGGCGGTCAACGCGTCCTCCCGCGCCAGAATGCCCTTGAGCACCAGCCGCCCGCCCCAGCGCGCGCGCAGGTCGTCGATATCCTTCCACGACAGCCGGGTGTCGATGCGCCGCGAGAGATGGCTCGCCTGCTCCAGCACGCCCCGCCCGAATTCCGGCCGATGGGCGATGGCGCCCACTTCCGGCCGGCCGGCGCGCAGCATGTCGAGGCTCCACAGCGGCCGCATGGCGAATTTCAGCGCGAGCGCGGGGGTGATGCGGGTGAGCGAGCGGAAGCCGTTGCGCACATCGCGTTCGCGCACCGAGGTGATGGCGGTATCGACCGTGACGAACAGCGTTTCGACGCCGGCCGCGCGTGCCTGTTCGAGCAATTCGTCGCCGATGGCGCGGTCGCTCATCACATAGAGCTGGAAGGCCAGCGGCCCGCTCGTCTCCTGTCGCAGCTGGCCCAGAGAGGCGATGGAGAAGGTGGAGAGGCACAGCCCGATGCCCGCCGCATGCGCCGCCTTCGCCGCGGCCACTTCGCCATGGCCGGCATAGAGGCCGAGAAAGCCGACCGGCCCGAGCATGAAGGGCAGCGGATGATCGGTGCCGAGGAAGCGGGTGGTGAGGTCGCGCGTCGAGACGTCGTTGAGCACGCGCTGCACCAGCGTCCAGCGGGCGAAGTCGGCGCGGTTGGCGGCCAGCGTCTCTTCCGCGAAGGCGCCGCCGTCGACATAATCGAAGAAGATGCGGGGCAGCCGGCGACGGGCGGCACGGCGGGCATCCTCGACATT
The DNA here is from genome assembly GCF_014195655.1 of Ancylobacter tetraedralis. Lineage (GTDB taxonomy): Bacteria > Pseudomonadota > Alphaproteobacteria > Rhizobiales > Xanthobacteraceae > Ancylobacter > Ancylobacter tetraedralis. The sequence goes on along the minus strand of NZ_JACICD010000002.1, from coordinate 484,395 downwards.
GACGATCATGATGGGGCGACTCGCAACGGGTTCGGCTGCGCCTGCTTATAAGCCGTCCGGTCGCCGTCCGTCATTGATCGGGATCGATGCTGTCGAGGAAGCGCGTGACCATATCCTCGCCGTCGCGGGGCTCGCTCCCCGTCATCACCGCCACCGACAGCCCGATCAGCGACGACACCGGCGTATGCGAGCGGGCACCGGCGCGCAGGTTCATCACCAGCGTCGGGCAGAGGAACAGCCCGAGGCGGACGACCTCGCGCCAGTCTTCCGGCAGCAGTGCGCGCCCCTTCAGGGCAATGAGCATCGGGCGCCAGACCTCGCGCGCCTTCACCTCCAAAAGCTGCGTCCGCACCGGCGACAGCGCCCAGTCGGTATCGACGACAAGCAGTCCCGGCTCCAGCCGCGCCGCCGCGCTGAACCACTGCGTGGCGAGCGCGGGGTCGTAAAGCCAGAACGGGTGCGCGAACACGTTGTGGAAGGTGGCCTTCACCTCGGCGAGCAGGCTCGGCACATTCGCCCCGGCAAAGGCGGGATCGAAGAAGGTGAGCCGCGGCCCCTCGCGTGTCGGGGTGAACCAGACATTGGCATTGTGCGCATCGCCATGGGCGACCACGCCGCCCGCGTCCGCCAGAAGCACCGGCAGCAGCCGCGCCGCTGCGGCATCGAACAGCTCGGCCAGCGTGCGGGCATAGGTCCGCCCGTTGACGCGAAAGCGCCGGGTGGCGAGATCCTCCCAGCTCAAGTCCACGCCAGGAAAGGCGAAGGACCGGCCGATATAGAAGTCCTTCAGCCGCCCGCCGGGATAGCGCGGCGGCTGATCGTTGCCCGGCCGGTCGACCAGCCGCTCGTGAAACAACCGGTGGATCGGCTCGGCACCGGCCTCCTCCGGGGTGATCGGGTGCAGGGTGGCGAGATAGGTCGCGGTGAGCCGCTGCGACAGCGCGCTCTCGGCCGCCACCGCGCTCGCCCGCACGGCCGCGTCGTCGGCAAGGTCCAGCGCGCGCAGCACATCGGAAAAGCGCGGCTCCTCGCGCCGGCGATAGACTAGGATCTGTTCGCCCGGCAGGGTGGAAACATGCACCGGCTGATCCACCGGCAGGCCGGCGCGGCTGAGGATATCGGCGCGGTAATACTCGCCGGTCATGCCCTCCTCGCCGTCCTCCTGGTGGAACTTGAAGAAGAAGGCGCCGTCCGGCGTCTCGAAGAAGCCGTTCAGCGAATTGAGGCTGTACGGGTCGAGATTGATGCGGAGATTTTCAGGTTCCAGCCCGAACAGGTCGCGCAGCAGCGCGGCGAGCGGCGCGCATGCGGCGAGCGGATCGAGCAAAGCGAGCGCGCGGATCTGCGCCGTGCGGCTTGGCGCGTCACGGGTGCTCATGCGGGCACGCCGCCGGGCCGGATGATGGTCTTCAGGCCCTGCGCCTCGCCCTTCAGCAACCGCGCATAGGCGTCCGGCACCGCGTCGAGGCCGATCTGCCGGTCGATCAGGCGGGCGAGGTCGCCGGCCAGCTGCGGCAGCCGCGCCACCGCCTCCGTCAGCTCATCGGTGAAGGCGTGGCAGCCCACGAGGTCGATCTCGCGCTCGACGAGGAGGTTGGGATCGAGCGCCAGCCGGCCGTGATAGATGCCGACCAGCGCCACCCGCGCGCCGCCCGCCACCGCGCCGATCAGCGCGTCCAAAGCCGCCGGGCTGCCGGTGGCTTCAACGGCCGCGCCCGGCAGCCGGCCGCCCAGCGCGGCGCGCAGGGCGTCGGCGTCCAGCGCAGTGACGCTGCCGCCCGTGACCTCGGCGACCCGCACGGCGCGGGCGGCGTTGCGGTCGGCGAGGAGGATGGGGCCATCATGATCGCGCGCCAGCACCAGCGCCGCCAGCCCGCCGATCGGCCCGCAGCCGACCACCAGCACCGGCTCGCCGTGTCGCGGCGCCAGTCGGCGCACCGCGTGCAGCGCCACCGCCAGCGGCTCGGCCATCGCCGCCACGGCCGGGTCGATGAAGGGGGCGAGGGGCAGCAGCAGCCGGGCCGGCAGCACGATCTCCTCGGCGAAGCCGCCGTCGCAGGCCTCGCCGACGAAGCCGAGCCGCTCGCACAGGTGGCGGCGGCCCGTGCGGCAGGCCGGGCATTCCCCGCACCAGACGCGCGAATCCGCCACGACGGTATCGCCCACCACAAAGCCTTCGACGCCGTCCCCGAGCGCCGCGACCACACCCGCCAGCTCATGTCCGGCGATGGACGGGGCGCGGGTGATCCACTGCCCGGTGCGGTAATTGTGCAGGTCCGAGCCGCAGATGCCGGCGGCGGTGACGGTGAGCCGCACCCAGCCCGGCACCGGCGCGCCGGGGGCGGGCACCGCCTCGACGCGCAGGTCGCCCGCGCCATGCAGCCGCACCGCCTTCATCTCAGCCGCCCTTCAGCAGCGCGTCGCGGATGTCGGAGACCGCATTCTCGTGGCTGGAGAACCCCTCATAGCGCGCCAGCCGGCGGGCATGGCCGGCAAGCTCGGGATAGGCGGTGCCGGTGACATAGCCGATGGAGGAACGCTTGAGGAAATCCGTTACCGAGAGCGGCCCATAGGTGCGCGCCCAGCGGCTGGTCGGCAGCACCGCGTTCGGCCCCAGCACGAAATTGCCGATCGTCACCGGCGTGTAGGGGCCCATCAGCACCTCCGCCGCCTCGGTGATGCGGCCCAGATGCGCGAACGGGTCGGTGGAGAGGATTTCCAGATGCTCCGGGGCGTAGGCATTCACGAAATCGATGCTCTCCTCCACCGAGGAGGTCAGCACGATGCCGCCGCACGGGCCGGTGAGCACGGCTTTGGAGAAGGCGACGCGCTGGGGCGTCATGCGCGCCCAGTGCTCCGGCAGCGCCTTCCGCGCGGCCTCGGCCACCTCCCGCGAATGGGTGACGAGATAGGCGGAGGAATCCGGCCCGTGCTCGGCCTCGATCAGAAGGTCGAGCGCGGCGACCGCGCCGTTCACCGTGCCGTCCGCGAAGATGAGCGCCTCGGAGGGGCCCGCCGGCAGGCCGGTATCGATGATGTCGGACAGAAGCCGCTTGGCCGCCACCAGCCAGGGCGAGCCGGGGCCGACGATCTTGATCGCCCGGCCCACGGTCTGCGTGCCATGGGCGACCGCTGCCACCGCCTGCGCGCCGCCGCACTTGTAGACCGTCTCGACGCCGGCCAGCCGTGCCGCCACCAGCGTGGCCGCATCCACCCCGCCATCCGCGGTGGGCGGGGTGAGAATCGCGATGTTCGGCACCTTCGCCACGCTCGCGGGCACCGCGGTCATCATGGTGACGGAGGGAAAGGCCCCCTTGCCGCGCGGCACGTAGAGCGCCACCGATTCGATCGGCGTCCAGCGGTCGCCGGCAAAGGCGCCGGGACGGATTTCCTTCAGCCACATCGGCTCGGGCGCCTGCTCCTCGTGGAAGCTGCGGATATTGGCAATGCCGAAGCGGATGGAATCGATCACCTCGGGGTCGACCGCCTTGAAGGCGGCATCGAACTCTTCTTCCGTCGCCTTCAGCCGGCCGGCGGTGATGTCCGCCTTGTCGAAATCGCGGCCGAAGCGGGCGAGCGCCTCGTCGCCTTCCAGCCGCACCGCCTCGATGATGGGACGCACCTTCTCGATGAAGCCGGAGAGATCGGTTTCCGAGCGCTTGAGCAGCGCCGCGCGGGCCGTCGCGTCCAGCGTGGCGAGCTCGTGGAAATTGCAGATGTCCGACATGGCCGAAATCCTCACCGCCCCGATAAAGGGCGAGTATGTACAGACATAAGCTCGCGCTCGGGAGGCCAAAGATTGCGCGGCCTCTGCCCAAGGCGCAGGCGTTTCGACGGATGCGGGCCAGATCGGGGCCGCTCAGATCGAGGCGAGAAAGCCGCCATCGACCGGGAAGCACTGGCCGGTAATGTAGGCGGAGGCCCCGGACGCCAGGAAGATGGCGATACCCGAGAGATCGCCCAGTTCGCCGAAGCGCCGCATGGGGATCTTGGCCCGCATCGTGGCCTGCCACGCGTCATCGGCATAGAACACGTCGGTCATATCGGTGCGGAAATAGCCCGGCGCGATGGCGTTGACGCGGATGCCGAGATCGGCCCATTCCGCCGCCAGCGCCCGCGTCATGCCCAGCAGGCCGGTTTTCGAGGAGCCATAGGGCACGGCGGTGGGAATGCCGACCTCCGAGGTGAGCGAGCACAGGTTGATGATGGCGCCGCCGCCCGCCTCCTTCATCACCCCCGCCGCCGCCTGGGCGCAGAAGAAGGCGCCCTTGAGATTGGTGTCGAGGATGCGGTCCCACAGTGCCTCGTCCACCTCCAGCGAGGGGCGCACCTCCTCCATGCCGGCATTGTTGACCAGGATATCGAGCCCTCTCAGCGCCTGCGCGGCCTCCGCGACGCCGGCGCGGCAGCGGGCGACATCGGTTACGTCGAGCGCGAGCGGCACCGCCCGCCGGCCCAGCGCGGCAATGTCCTCCACCGTTTGCGCTAACGAGGAGGCCGCGCGCGCCGTCACCGCCACATCCGCGCCGGCGGAGGCGAGAGCGGTGGCGATCTGCCGGCCGATGCCACGGCTGGCACCGGTGACGAGCGCCGTGCGGCCGGTGAGATCGAACAGGGGATGCGTATTCATGGTTCAGGTCCCGGCAGGCAGCTGGAGCATATTCGAGCGGAGCGGTTTCCGGTTGGCAGCGACAAGGCGTTGCAACCGTGCCGGAAATGTCCGCGGAACGCGCGTTGGGCGGTCATCTTCGAGGACGCGCGGACCAAGCTCAAGCGGTTCCGCCACGTCGCCACCCGATTCGAGAGATCCGCCAGCCCCTCACCGCCGTCTCGTGCGTCGCGGCCATCCGGTGGGCTGTTCAAGCCTCCGCGTGTCGCAAGAGGTTACCTCCGCTCACGCGGCAATGCTTGTCGTGTTCCGCCGACCCTGCCGGAAGGCGTTGCCGCCGCCGTGCCGCGTCACCGCCCTCTCCATGCCGCTTGGCAGGAATCGCCGGGCTGGCGATAATGCCGGCGGGGGACGGGGTCGGCCGCTCCCATGCGCGGGGAGGCGCCATGAGCGTGGCTGAGACGGCCCGCCCCGATGGGTGGCGGCCCTTCCCGATCGATCTGAGCTGGCGCAACTGGGTGTTCGCGCTGCGCACCGCGCTGGCGGGCGTGACCGCGCTCGCCATTGCCTACTGGCTGGAGATGCAGGACCCGCAATGGGCGATCCTGACCGTCTACCTGCTCGCCCAGTCCACCTCCGGCGCCGCGCTGGCCAAGAGCGTCTATCGCATCTACGGCACGCTTGCCGGGGCGGCCATGGGCCTCGTTTTCCTTGCCCTGTTCGCCGAGTCGGGTCCGCCGCTGGTCGGCTGCGTCGCGCTGTTTGTCGGCCTCACCTTCTATCTCGCGGCGCGGCTGGCCAATTTTGCCGCCTATGCCTTCATGCTCGCCGGCTACACGGCGCTGCTGGTCGCGCTGGAGGGCTCGGCCGACCCGATGAACGCCTGGTCGATCGCCGCCGACCGTACCGGCGAGATCGTCATCGGCATTGTCTGCGGCACGGTCGCCACCGTGCTGATCCTGCCGCGCTATGCCGGCGACGCGCTGCGCGAGCAGATGGCCGCGCTGTTCCGCCAGCTCTGCCGCTACGGCGCGGTGGCGCTGCAGCCGGACATGCCGTTCGCGACCTTCGTGGCGCTGCGCCGGGAGATGGTCGACGCCGTCGTCAAGTTCGACGCGCTGCGCTCCTATGCCGTGTTCGAAGCTCCGGAGCTGCGCGCCGACGATGTGCTGTTGCGCCGCACGCTGCGCGAGTTCCTGCGCGTGCTGGCGGTGGCGCGCGGCCTGTTCGTGCGGATCGACGATTTCCGCGTCGAGGGCGCGGGACCGGTGGTCGAGCAGGTGAGGCCGGCGCTGGAGCACACCCGCGCGACGCTGGAGCGGCTGGCTGCCGACCCTTCCGCCTTTGCCGATCCCCACCGCGTGCGGCGCGATCTTCTGGCGGCGCGCGGCCAGCTCGACGCGGCGGCCTTGCAGCTCCAGGCCATGGCCGGCGCGGTGCCGTTCGCGCCGCTGGCCAACGGGCTGCTGATCCTGCGCCGCGCCGGCGACCTCCTGCACGGACTGTCTTTGGTGATCGTGTGCGAAGCCGCCAGCCTTCGCAGGCGCGGGCGCGGCACCTTGCGCATCCCGGCCGAGGCGATGCCGGCGACGGCGCGGCGGGAGGCCATGCTGGTGGGCCTGCGCGCCGCGCTGGGCGTGGTACTCGCCTCAGCCTTCTGGGCCGGCAGCGAGTGGAACCAGGGGTTCGGCGCCGTCACCGGGCTGGGGCTGATGCTGTTCTTCTCGGTCAACCAGGACCGGCCAGGCAAGCTCGGCCTGCCAGTGCTGATCTGGAGCGTCCTCGCCATGGCCGCCGCCTATGCCGCCATGGTGTTCGTGCTGCCACGGCTGGAGGGCTATGGCGCGCTGGCCATCTTCCTCGTCCTGGTGCTGCTGCCCGGCGGGCTGATGGCCGGCACGCCCGCCTATGTCTGGCAGGGCATCATCTTCGCCGGCTTCCTCGCCGACCAGATCGGCACCGGCAACTTGTTCCAGCCCGATGAACTCACCTTCTTCAACACGAATCTCGCCTTCGTCGCGGGCATGATGGCCGGGCTCATGCTGTTCGCGCTGTTCCCGGTGACGTCGCAGGCCTCGCGGCGCCGGGCCTGGGCCGAGATCGTCGGCCGCCTGCTCCCCATGGCGGCGCGCGGCGAGCGGCACGAGCGCCGGGTACTCGGCGAGATCGTCGACATGCTGGCGCAACTGCTGCCGCGCCTGTCGCTCGACCGAAGCGGCGATGAAGACTTCCTGCGCGGCACGCTGGGCGCGGCCTCCTGTGCGCTCGAACTGGGCCGGCTCAACCGCCTGCGCCTCGAACCGGCTTTGCCGCCAGCGGCGGGCGAGGCGCTGGCACGCTTCCTGACGCGCTTCGCCGCCGTTCTGGAGACATGGCCGCGCGCCGGCGCGCGCCTGCCCGACGCCGTCGCGGAGGCCGAGGCGACGGTGGCGACGGCACGCGCTATGCTGGAGGCGCTCACGCTGGCGCCGGGCTCGGCGGCGGCGGCGCTGACCGTGCGGGCGGGAGCCTCGCTGCGTTTCATCGGCGATCGCTTCAGCATCGATCGTGCCTTCCTCACCCGCTCCTTCCGCGAGGCGTGAGCGTGCTGTTCCCGGCCCATCTCGCCTTCTTCACGCCCGAGGCGCTCGGCTTCTACCTACCGCCGCTGATGATGTGGGCGGTGCTTGCGCTGCCGCCCTTCCTGCTCCTGCGCTGGGCCATGGGGCGGGCGGGCTTCTACCGGCTGGTCTGGCACCGGCCGCTATTCGACGCCGCGCTGTACATCATCGTGCTCGGCGCGGTCATGCTGGGTCTGGCCATGCTCGGCCCAGCCACGTCGGGTATTGCCACGTCAGGCATTGCCACGTCAGGTCTTGCCACGCTGGATCCGGGCAGGCCCGGCTTGCCGCTTGTTGGAGAAGGACAGGCATGAATATCGGCGCCGTAGCCCTGCGGGTCGTCATCACCCTCGCCGCCGCCGCCTTGGCACTGGGGGTGGGCTGGCAGATATGGGTCTATTACACGCTCTCGCCGTGGACGCGCGATGCGCGGGTGCTGGCCGATGTGGTGGAGATCGCGCCCGATGTCTCCGGCCTCGTCAGCGCGGTCAACGTGGTCGACAACCAGCTGGTGAAGAAGGGCGACGTGCTCTTCGTCATCGACCAGCAGCGCTTCAAGGTGGCGGTCGCGCAGGCGAGCGCGCAGGTCGCGATGAAGCAGGCGGCGCTGCAATATGCGCGCGACAGCGCCAACCGCGATACCAGCCTGGTGCGCGAGGATAGCGAGGCGATCTCCATCCAGTCGGCGGAAAGCGCCACCACCTCGGCCGGCGAGGCACAGGCGGAGGTCGAGGCCGCGCAGGCCGCGCTGGCCACCGCGCAGATCAACCTCACCCGCAGCGAGGTGCGCGCGCCGGTGGACGGCTATGTCACCAACCTCAACGTCTTTGTCGGCAACTACGCCACGCAGGGACAGGGCGTGATCGCGCTGGTCGATGCGCACTCCTTCTATGTCTATGCCTATTTCATGGAAACCAAGCTGCCCTTCATCCGCGTCGGCGACCCCGCGCAGATCGAGCTGATGGCCGGCGGGGTGATCGCCCAGGGCGTGGTGGAGGGGCTCAGCCGGGCCATCGCCAACACGACGGACCGCAGCGGCCTGCTAGCGGATGTGAGTCCGCAATTCGACTGGATACGCCTTGCCCAGCGCATCCCCGTCCGCATCCGCATCGGCACGCTGCCGCCCGGGCTGGAGCTGACCGCCGGCATGTCCGCCACCGTGGTGGTGACGCCGCGACGCGCGAGCCCCTGATCGACGGCGCGGCGCTGGCCCGGCGCGGGTCCTTCCGCCGCGCGGAAACGCCGGCGCCTCAGCTGCCGCGATAGGTGGAATAGCTCCACGGCGTCACCACCAGAGGCACATGATAGTGCCCCTCGGGCGCATCGATGCCGAAGCGCACCGGCACCTCGCCGAGAAAGGGCTGGCCGGGCAGGTCGAGCCCCCGCGCGGCGAAATAGGCGCCGATATGGAACACCAGCTCATAGGTGCCCGCGCGCAGCGGCACCCCGCCGAGGAGCGGCGCGTCGGTGCGCCCGTCGGCATTGGTGTGCGCCTCCTTCAGCCGCGCCCGCCCGGAGGCGCCGACCTCATAGAGCTCGACGCGCACCCCTTGCGCCGGCCCACCCTTGTGGGTATCGAGCACATGGGTCGACAGCCGGCCCGCGACCGGCGGCGCGCCAGGGCCCTCCACTCGCTCGACGAGGCGCAGGCGGGTGATGTAGCCGATTTCGGCCAGCGCCGTGGCAAGCTCGGTCGGCCGGTCATGGGCGAGGCGCCGCTCGAAGGCGGCGAGGATGGCGTCGCGCGTCTGCCGGCGCACGCAGATGACGAAGGGAAAGCCGAAGCGCGCCCGATAGGCGCCGTTCAGCCGCTCGAAGCGCTCATACTCCCCGTCCGACAATCGGTCGAAGCCGAGCCCCGCCTGTTCGGACACCGAGGCGGGCGCGATGTCGCCCGCCCGCGCGGCCTTGCCGGCGAGGTCCGGATGGGCGGCGACGAAGGCCACCTGCTCGCCCTCCGGCCGCGCCCACACCGCCGCCATCAGCGCGGCGTGGAGATCGGCGATGCCGGCGAAGGGCCGCTCGATTGCCGCGTCCTCGGCCACCCACGGGGCGTGCTCGAAAATGCCGTCCAGCGCCGCGACGAAGCCAGCCGGGTCGAGCCCGTTGAGAGTGTCGAGGCTGATGCGGTCCACCATGTTCAGTCCTCGCTCGGTTCGGTCGGCAGAAGCGCGTAGAGCGTGTCCGCCTTGAAGGGCGGCGCCCGCAGGCGCACGCCCGTGGCATCGAAGATGGCATTGGCGAGCGCCGGCGCCACCGGATTATAGGGGCTCTCGCTCATCGACTTGGCGCCGAGCGGGCCGACGCTGTCATGCGTCTTCGCGAAAAACACCTGCGTGCGTGGCACGTCCGCGAAGGCGGGGATGTGATAGCCGCGGAAGCTGGGGTTGGTCACGGCGCCCTGCCCGTCCAGCATCAGATCCTCGTAGAGCGCGGCGCCGATCGCCTGCGCCACGCCTCCCTCCACCTGCCCCCGGCACTGCATCGGGTTGATGACGGTGCCGGCATCGGCGGCATGGACCGAGCGCAGGATGCGGATTTCGCCATAGCGCCGATGCACCGCGACCTCGAAGCCCTGCACGTTGAAGGCGACCGAGCGCGGCGAGCCCTCGGCCTCCCCGCGCGCCTCCAGCGGCGCCAGCGCGGCCAGCGCGGCCAGCGGCAGAGTTTGGACGCCGGCGCGCAGGACATCGGCCTCGATGCGGCACTTGTCGGGCGAAACGCCGAGGCGCGCCGCCCCCGCCGCCCGGATCGCCGCCGCCAGTTGCACCGCCGCGCGGCGCGTCGCCTCGCCCGCCACCACCGTGCCGGTGGAACCATAGGCGCCGGTATCATGGGCGACGATGTCCGTGTCGGACTGGCGCACCTGGATGTGCGCCACCGGCACGCCCAGCACGGTGGCGGCGATCTGCCGGTGCACCGTGGTGGTGCCGTTGCCGAATTCGGCGGTGCCTGTGAAGAGGTCGAAGCCGCCCCCCGCGCCGAGCACGAGGCGGGTCTGCGCCACATGGCCGCGCGGGGGAATGGTGTCGATCATCGCCGCCGCCATGCCGCGCCCGACGAGCCAATCCCCCGGCAGCGCCTCGCGACCCGGCGCGTCGAGCGCCTGTTCGACCCAGTCGAGGCACTGGTCGAGCCCATAGCTGCCCATCTCGACATCATGCGCGCCGCCGCCGGTCGAAGTCATCTCGTCCTGCGGGCCGATGACGTTGAGCCGGCGAAAGGCGAAGGGATCGAGGCCCAGTTTGCGCGCCAGCTCGTCCATCGCCGATTCCACCGCGAAGATGGTCTGGCTCAGCCCATAGCCGCGAAACGCCCCGCTCGGCAGGGAATGGGTATAGACCGCCCGCGCCTCGACCTTCTTGTTGGGGCAGCGATAGAGCGCGATGCACTCGCCCGCGCCGTGATACATCACCCCCGGCCCGTGATTGCCGTAGGCGCCGGTATCGAGCAGCATGGTGAGCGCGATGGCGGTGAGCCGCCCCTCGCGCGTGGCGCCGAGCTTCACCCCCACCCTCATCGGGTGCCGGCTGGTGGAGAAGGCGAACTGCTCGGGCCTTGTATATTCCAGCTTCACCGGCCGGCCGGTCTTCATCACGGCAAGGGCCACGATGTCCTCGGTGAGCATTTCCTGCTTGCCGCCGAAGCCGCCGCCCACCCGCTCGGTGAACACCCGCACCGCCTCGCGCGGCAGGTCGTAGAGCGTGGCCAGCGCATCGCGGGTGAGGAAGGGCGTCTGCGAGGAGGTGCGGATGACGAGCCGGCCCTCGCTATCGCGCCACCCGATGGCGCCGTGCGTTTCCAGATGCGCGTGCTGCACGCGCTGGCTCATGTACGTCGCCTCGTGCACGATATCGGCCGCGGCGAAGCCCGCCTCGACATCGCCGACCCCGCCCTGCAGTTCGGCGACGAGATTGCGCGCGGGATCGGCGATGCGCGATTGCGGCCCCTTGTCGCCATGCACGCGCGGCGCCCCCGGCTCCATCGCCGCCTGCGCATCGAACACGGCCGGCAGCCGTTCATAGTCCACGTTGACCGCCGCGCAGCCGGCTTCCGCCGCCGCCTCGGTCTCGGCGATGACGGCGGCGACGCGCTGGCCGACGTGGCGCATCACGGTGTCGAGCACGCGGGTGTCGTCGACATCGTCGGTGGCGTGGTGGTGGCGCGCGGTGGAAAACAGCCGCGCCGGCGCGTCCTCATGCGTCAGCACCGCGACGACGCCCGGCACCGCCAGCGCGGCCGCCGTGTCGATTCGCAGGATGCGCGCATGGGGATGCGGCGAGCGCAGGATCTTCATGTGGGTGAGGCCGGCGAGTTCTCCCTCGGGCGCCACATCCATGGTGTAGCGCGCCGCGCCGGTGACGATGGCCGGCCCGGCCGGCGCTGGCAGGCTGCGCCCGACCGACGCGCCGGCCGCGTCCGGCTCGACGGCGCACTGGCCCTCGACGGCGTCGGCGATGGCGCGATAGCCGGTGCAGCGGCACAGGTTGCCCTTGAGCGCGGCGGGCAGGTCGCGCATCTGCGCCTGGTCGAGCGCGGCGGCGGTCATCACCATGCCGGCGGTGCAGAAGCCGCACTGGAAGCCCTGCGCCTCGAGGAAGGCCTGCTGCATCGGGTGCAGGCCCGGCCCCTCGACCGTATCGGCCAGCCCCTCGATGGTGGTGACGGCATGGCCCTCCGCCCGAAAGGCCGGGAACAGGCAGGAATGCACCGGGCGCCCGTCCACATGCACGGTGCACGCCCCGCAATCGCCGGCATCGCAGCCCTTCTTGACGCCGAACCAGCCCAGTTCGCGCAGCAAGGTGCGCAGGCACTGCCCCGGCCGGGGCGCCACCTCGTATGACACGCCATTGACGCGAAACGTCACCCGGCACCCTCCGCCAGTTCGTCGCGGATCTCTTCCGCCAGTTCGCGCGTCATGTGGCGGCGCCAGTCCGGGCGGCCATGCATGTCGTCATAATAGAGCGCGTCGGGAATCGCCGCCGCGAGCTGCGAGGCGAGTTTGCCCGCGCCGGGCATCGCCTCGAAGCGCAGTTGCACGGGCCGGCGGGTCGCCGCCGTCACGGTGAGGGCGAAGCGGCCGTCGGGCGCCAGCGTTCCGATCAGCAGCACGCCGGAGCGCCCGAGCGGGGTGAGCGAGGCACGACGGAAGGCGGCCTGCCGGCGCAGCGCTTCGACCGGCAGTTCGATGGCACGCAGCACCTCGCCCGGCTCCAGCGCGTTGTCGAGCGGACCGCGCGCGAAATCGATCGCCGGCACGCGCCGCTCGCCGCCCTCCGCGCGCCAGATCACGCAGGTTCCCTCCAGCGCCGCGCAGAGCGAGATCATCGGCCCGGCCGGCAGCGCGAGGCAGAGATTGCCGCCCACCGTAGCCATGGACCAGATCTTGAACGAGGCGAGAAAGGAGCGGCAGCACGCGGCGATGAGCCCGGCGGCGCGCCAGTCCGGCGGCAGCTCGAAGCCATAGAGCCGCTCCACGGTGCAAGTGGCGGCGATGGACAGTCCCGAAGCACTCGCCTCAAGCGGCGGCCAGTCGAGGCCGGTGAGGTCGATCAGCCGCCGCACCCCCGGCTGCGGCTCGGAGAACAGCCAGGTGCCGCCGCCGAGTATGGCGTCTCCCGCCCCTGGCGGGGCGAATTCGCTGCGCGCGCGCGGCCGCACGATGGCCGTGACCGAGTTGAGATCCAAAAGCCTGCCCCCGTGAGCCTGTCCGTGCCTCAGCCACGCCCGATCGTGCACGTGATCTGGCCGTGCGGCTCGTCGGTCGGGGTGAAGACCTGACCGTCGAAGGCGCGGCCGAAGGGTGAGAGGTCGATCGGCAGGTAATGCTTGTTGGGGCAGGCGATGCTGATCTCGCGGATGTCCGGCACTGCCGCGAGCACCGCCTCGCCCATGAGATAGAGCGTGTTCTGCACGCCGGGGCTGAACGTGGTGGCGAAGACCTTCAGCGCGGCATCGAGCACGGCCTGGTTCGCGCTCTCATAGGAGCCCGGCACGCCCGACCACAGCCAGGAGGCATCCATGGCGGTGGCAAAGAGGCGGTCGGGCGTCGGCTTCAGCGTGGTCGCCTCGTCGAACCAGTAATCCTCCCAGGCCGACTGCGTGGTCTTGAGGAAGGTGAAGCCGCTGACGCCGGAGGAAAGCGTGGTGCCCTCGCGGGTAGCGGTGAGCTTCACCGTGGGCCGGCCATTGCCGTCCAGCACGAAGGCATGATCGTGCGGCGCCCCCTCGATCACGATGCGCGACCATTTGGTCTCGCTGGCGGTGACGCTCACACCGCTGACATGCGCGTAACGGTCGAGGAAATGGCGCGCGAGGATGCCGGCGAACACCTCGTTCTCCGCGCCGACATGGTCGCGGGCCAGGAAGTTGACGATGTTCTTGATCGAATCGGTCGCGATGACCGACCGGTTGTCGCCTTCCGTGTAGGACCCATCGAACGCGCCGGTCAGCAGCACCTCGACCGTGAGTTCGCGCACCTCGTGTCGCGCGCTGTCGCGCTTCACACGCATGATGCGCACCCGGCCCTTGCCGTAGCTGTTGCGGATAAGCGCCATTCCGTCCCCTCCCCTGCCTGAGCGGCCCCGGCTCTCACCCGGCCCGGTCTCGAACCATGCGAAACCGATGCCAGAAACCGGTAGCCGGCTGCCGCACGCGCGCGACCCGCGCCATTAGGCATCATCACAGGACAGGAGAGAAGCCGGCAAAGGCTCAGGGGGCGAGCCGACAACGGGCCCGCAGCCGCTCCAGCGTGCGACGAAACACCTCGGAATCGTCGCGCGCATGCGCCAGCACGATGCCGCCCTGAATGCCGACGAGCACCTCCTCGGCAATGCCGCTCGCCTCATGGGCGGGCACGCCGGCGCGAGCCAGCGCCCCCGCCAGCGCCACCTGCCAGCGCCAGAAATAACCGTCGATCACCACGGTGAAGCGCTCGCGGACCTGCCCGAGCGCGAAGGTGCCGACAAGGCAGGCGCGCCGGCCGGAGCGGAAATAGGCGTCGACCGCCGCGAACATGGCGGCGATCCGCGCGCCCGCCGTCGTCTCGCACTCCCCCTCGCTGGCGCGCAGGGGAGCGAAGATCTCGCGCTCGAACCAGCCGTCGATATCGGCGAGCACGGCCTGCGCCATCTCCTCCTTTCCGCCGGGAAAGAAGTGATAGAGGCTGCCCTTGCCCAATCCCGTCCGCTCACTGATGAGCGCGAGGCTGGTGCCCTGGTATCCGTGGGTGCGAAACAGTTCGCCCAGCGCCGGCACGATGTCCGCGCGCTCGGCGACGAGACGGGCCATCAGGGGATCCTCAAGGGATAGGTGGTGCGGGTGAGGCGGTGGAAGATGACCGCGATCCCCACCAGCGCCACCGCGCCGAGGCCGACCGGCATGATGAGGAAGGCCCAGCCCGGATCGCTGGCGAAGACCAGCAGCGGGTCCGCGCCCGCCGGCGGATGGGTGATGCGCAGCAGCGCCATCAGCGCGATGGCGACGCCGACCGCGATCGCCGCCGCCCACCACGTGCCCGGCAGCACCATGTGCAGCGCCAGCGCCGCCGCGGTCGCCACCACATGGCCGCCGACCACGTTGGCCGGCTGCGAGAGCGGGCTCGCCGGCACCGAGAACAGCAGCACCGAACTCGCGCCAAACGGGGCGATCAGCAGGGGCGCCCCGGCATAGAAGCTCAGCGCGCCGGTGACGCCGATCGCCACCATCGCGCCGATGCCGGCGAGCACGGCGATGTGCGGATGATGGGGTGGCTGGTGGCGATGAAAATAATGGCGCATATGTGTACCGATCGGTTTTGTATGTACCATTTGGTACAGATATGCGGCTCTTTCTGTCAAGCCGGCGAAAGCGGGTGGCTCCTGCCATCGAATTGGGCGAAACACGATGCAGCCTGTCGTTTCGCACGCCGTATCCGCCCCCTCCCGCGGACGACACCCCCTCGGCGACCGCCATCCCGGACAATCGCATGACCCCGACACCCGCGCTTTTCTCGCTCGCCGGCCGCTCCGCCCTCGTCACCGGTGCCGGCCGCGGGCTGGGGTTTGAAATGGCCAAGACGCTGGCGCAGGCGGGGGCGGACGTGGTCCTCAACGGGCGCAACGAGGCGCGCCTCGCCGCCGCCGCCGAGACGATCGGCACCGCCACCGGGCGGCAGGTCACGTGGGCGGCGTTCGATGTGGCCGATTTCAAAGCCGGGCGCGCGGCCATCGCGGAGATCGCCGGAAGGTTCGGCCGGCTCGACATCCTGGTCAACAATGTGGGCGCGCGCGACCGCCGGCCGCTGCGGGACTTCACCCCCGAGGAGGCCACAGCCCTCTTCGCCACCGACCTGATCGGGCCGACACTGCTGGCGCGCGAGGCGGCCGAGATCATGGCCCGTCACCGCCATGGACGGCTCATCACCGTCACCTCGATCGCCGCGCAGATCGCCAACCGCAACGATCCTATCTACACCGCCGCCAAGGCGGGCCTCACCGGGCTGATGCGGGCGCTGGCGGTGGATTATGCCCGCGCCGGCATCACCAGCAACGCCATCGCCCCCGGCATGTTCGCCACCGAGACCAACCAGTCGCTGGTGGCCAACGCCGAGTTCTCCGCCTTCGTCGACATCCGCGTGCCCATCGGTCGCTGGGGGCATCCGCCGGAGATCGGCGCGGCCGCCGTCTTCCTCGCCTCGAACGAGGCGTCCTTCGTCAACGGGCATGTACTCGTGGTTGACGGTGGACAGACGATCCGCATGTAACGCCTCGCATGTAACGCGCCGCACGTGACCCTCGGAAGTTGACGCGCCGCAGGCACGTGCGTGGCTCGACGGCCCAAGCGCATGCGGTCATACAGCCCGCGAACCAGCGGGAGACGATCGATGGCGAATCACTCAGGGCAAACCTTCAGCGACGCTTTGAAACAGGCCAATGCCGAGAACTGGAACGCGGCGCGCCAGCATCGCTTCGTCGAGGAGATCTTTGCCGGCAGCGTGCCTGCAGATATCATGCGCCGTTACCTGACGCAGGACTATCAGTTCATCGATGGTTTCGTCGCGCTGCTCGGCATGGCGATCGCCACCGCCGACCGTTATGAATCGCGCATCCGCTTCGCCCAGTTCGCGGCAATGATCACCAGCGACGAGAACACCTATTTCCAGCGCGGCTTCGACGCGCTGGGCGTCGCTGAGGCCGAGCGCCGCCAGCCCGCCATCGCCGCGCCGACCGCGCGCTTCCAGGCGCTGATGCGCGAGGCCGCCCAGACGCGCGACTATGCGTGCTGTCTTGCCGTGCTCACCGTCGCCGAATGGCTGTATCTGGACTGGGCCGACCGCCCCGGCGCCGTGCTTCCGACCGATTTCATCCACGCGGAATGGATCACGCTGCACAATAATGACGGGTTTCGCGCATTTGTGATCTGGCTGCGCGGTGAACTCGATCGGGCGGGAGCGGACGCGGATGAGACGGGCCGCGCCGCCGCCGCGTCCCTGTTCGGCCGCGCCGTCGCGTTGGAGCGTGCCTTCTTCGATCATATATACTTGTGATTGTTCCGCGACAGTGGCCGGCACACGACAGCCGGCCATTTGTTCAGCGAGTCTTGCAGTTCCGCCGCATTGGCCAATCCTTTACACTTGAATAGATCATCGCAAGATGACTATGCCGTGACGGCAGGCCGCGGGTTGGTATACCAACTCACCGGCCGATCCGGTCGACGCCTGAAGACTTCGACCTGACACAACCTTAAATCATGTCTGCCTGTCCGATCGTGCTGATCCGCAACAGGCTCGCGAGGTTTTAACTTGTCGCGGACGCCGTTTTTCTTTTCTTGCTTATTGACCTTCGCAAGGACGGTGTTAAATCAGTGGAAGTTCGCCATGGAGAAAATAAATGTCGGAACAGGATAGCTCACCTGTGGACTATCTCGGCCTTACCGCCGATGTCGTGGCCGCCTTTGTCGGCAATAATTCGGTGCCCGCCACGGAGCTTCCCGATCTGATTGCCAAGGTTCATGGCGCTCTGCTTCGCCTTTCCGCCCCGGCCCCGGCGGTGGTGGAAGAGGTACTTAAGCCCGCCGTACCGGTGAAGAAGTCGGTCACGCCGGAATTTATCATCTGCCTTGAGGACGGCCTCAAGTTCAAGTCGCTCAAGCGCCATCTGCGGACCAAGTACAACATGACGCCCGAAGAATACCGGGCGAAGTGGGGCCTGCCGAACGATTATCCGATGGTCGCCCCCAGCTATGCTGAAGCGCGTTCCAATCTCGCCAAGAAGATGGGCCTCGGCCAGCAGCGCAAGAAGCCTGCAGTGCCCGCTCCCAAGCCGCGCGGCCGCAAGAAGGTCGCCTGAAGCGAAGGTCGCGTGAGGCGACGCGAGGCGCCCCGCGCCTTGACGCTGCCGGACCTGCGCATGCGATACCTGCGCCGGCGAGACGTTTGATGCTGAAAACGCCGTGCCCCGAACAAGTCGGGTCGCGGCGTTTCGTTTTGCCCGTCGATCCGCGCGCCCGCAGGATAGTCGCATCCCGCCGTCGCATCCCGCCGCAGGATCGACGCCGCAGGATCGACGTGGCGATCAAGCGGCGGGATCTGATCGATCCCCCCCATCTGGCTGGCAACGTCACGAGAGCGGTGAAACCCGTCACCAGGCGGGCGCGGCGGGCCCGCTGGCCAGCCATCGGTCGAGAAAAGCATCGAGCCACAGGCGGATGCGGCCGTCATGCTGCAGGCGGTCGAGAAAATGCGCGCGGCGCGGGCGGGCGCCCGGCAGGTCCATGCGGGCCTCGCCATGCACGGTCCAGCGGCACATCATGTGGTGGGTGACTTCGGGGTGGAACTGGATGCCGAAGGCGTTCTCGCCATAGCGATAGGCCTGGTTGGGAAAGGCCTCGCCCTCCGCCAGCAATTCGGCACCGGCGGCCAGTTCGAAGCCCTCGCGATGCCAGTGATAGACGTGATCCGGCCAGGGCGGCGGCTCTTCCGCCGCGCCGCCGAGCAGCGCGCGGCCCGCATGTGTGGCGCGGATGGGATAATAGCCGATCTCCACCAGCCCCTGCGGGTGCGGCGCGACGCCGGCGCCGAGATGGCGCGCCAGCATCTGGGCGCCGAGGCAGATGCCGAGATAAGGCTTGCCCTCGCTCAGCGGCACGCCGATCCAGTCGATCTCCGCCCGCACGTAATCATGGCAGTCATTGGCGCTCTGCGGCCCGCCGAAGATGATGGCGCCGGTATGCCCCGCCAGCGTCGCCGGCAGCGGATCGCCCAGGCAAGGACGACGCAGGTCGAGCCGATAGCCACGCTCGGTCAGCAGCCGCCCGATCCGTCCGGGGGAGGAATGTTCCTGGTGAAGCACGATCAGGACGGGAAGCGGCATCTTTCGTGAGCTGACCTTCAACGAGCGATTCGTCTCACCCGACAGGCAAGGATGACGCCAGATTCCGGCCGCCTCAAGACCGCAACCGGGCTTATTCCTCGCCGGCCGCGTCGCGCACGTTCTTGCGCAGCTGCACCCGGTCGCGCGAACTCACATTCAGCAGCTCCGCGGCGCGCCACACGAGATTGTCCTCGAATTCGGTGAGCCCACCATCGGCATAGGCCACCTCGAACATCATCTCGACAATGCGCTTGCGCCCCTCTTCATCCAGCGCCCGGTTGAGCACGCTGGTGAAAGCATAGAGGTCGACAGCTTCCGCGTCGCGGGCGATGGCCGCCTCCAGAAGCCGCCCGGCATCGTCCTCGCCAAGCTCGAAGCGGCGGCCCAGGATGCCACGCAGCCTGGCCATCTCGTCGTCGCCCACCACGCCGTCAATCGTCACGACATGCACCAGCAACGCCGCTGCGGCCAGCCGGTAGTCGTTCTCGGCGAAGGTGCTCTCGCGGCCACCGCCGGCAATCTCGGAGATGAAATCGGTCAAGGTGCGCAGCATGCCGCTCGGCTCTCCTGCGGGCGCGAAGGATGATCGGGTTTGGGATCGGGGCTAAGCTTGGCCCCTCGTATTTCTGCGTAGCGGAATCATGTCCGGGGTGCAACGAGCCGCGCACGGGTGAGCTCACGCCTGCGCGCCGGCGTGCAACCGCGCAACACCGGCCGGGCACGACAAAGCCGGCGGGCCCGTGGTGCCCGCCGGCTGTCAGGTTCATCCGGCGCCGCGCGAGGCGGCCCACCTCACTCCAGATAGTCGGCGAAGCGGGCGACGTGCTCGGCCAGCCCGAGCGCGTGGTTGCGCACCAGCGTCTCCGCCAGTTCGGCGTCACGCGCCTCCAGCGCCTGGATGATGGCGAGATGATCCTGGATCGAACGGTCGGCCCGATCCTCCTCGCCGATCGTCTTGCGGCGGATCATGCGCATGTGGGTGAACAGGTTCTCGGCCAGATTGACCAGTATCCCGTTCCCCCCCATGGCGATGATCGTCTGGTGGAACTGGATGTTCACCTCGGAATACTCGTCCAGCCGGGCATGCGGAGTGTGCTGGTCTTCCTCGAAGGAGGCGAACATGTGTCGCAGCCGCGCGATCTCGTCGTCGCTCGCCTGCTGGGTGATGAGCCGGGCGGCAAGACTCTCCAGTGCCGCCCAGACCTGGATCATCTCGATCACCTCGCGCTTGGTCTTGCGCACCACATAGATGCCGCGACGCGGCACCGAGTGGACGAAGCCCTCGCGCTCCAGCTGGGCCATGGCCTCGCGCACCGGCGTGCGGCTGACCCCAAGGCTCTGCGCAAGCTGGCGCTCGTCCAGACGCACCTCGTGCGGCTGGTCGTAGATGTTGAGCGAAACGATGACCTCCTTGAGAGCGCTATAGGCGCGGTTCTTGAAGGTCGAGGTGTCCTCGAGCGGCGCCACCGAAAGCTTGGCGGCCCCGCCATTGATGCGGCGGATGGTGGTGTCGGCACTCATCATCACGCTCGCACCCCCCGCTGCGGCGTCGCGGGACCCGGGCCGGACCGCGGAATCCCCCGGCGCCGGGCTTGCAGCTTGTAGGTGCAGAACATTGGCAATCCCTCCCATACCCCGTTCCCGTACGGTATCGCCCGACGCTCGCGTGCCGCCTTCTTCGCCGGGCGGCCGCGCGGCGCCCAGGCGCCCGTTTTGCCCGATCTCCGCTCTCCGGGGGGCGAGGGAGCCGGCGGGGAGCAGCCGTGCCGCTCTTCGCATGGGCATGGCGCCATGCCCGCCGGAAAATCCCGGGGGCATGGCGCCGGCTCTTGAAAGGATCGCCGCGACCGGGATCGCGGCGGGACGGCAGTCCGGGCCCGGATCAAGCCCGGATCTGGCGTCCACTCTGGAACTGTCGTCGACCGGACGGGCGTCTTGCAACGACAGACTTCCGACAACAGCCTTCAGTCAACAGGACGGGCGGCAAGGAACGCCGCCCGTCCCATCGATCACGCCGGCTGCGCGACCCGGCGGAACCGGTTCAGCACGATCTGCAGCACCGGCCACAGCCCGGCGATCAGGCCGATACCCATGATCGTGCTGACCAGCCCGTTGGAGAAGAAGATCCCGAGCGAGCCACCCGAGGAGAGCAGCGACTGGCGGAAAGCCTCTTCGGCGCTGTCGCCGAGCACGATGGCCAGAACCAGCGGCGCCAGCGGGTAGTTGGTCTTCTTCAGCACGTAGCCGAGTACGCCGAACACCAGCATCATGATGACGTCGAACACGTTGTTGTTCACCGTGTAGGCGCCGATCGCGCAGATCACCAGGATCACCGGAGCGATGATGGAGAAGGGGATGCGCAGGATCGAGGCGAACAGCGGAACCGTCGTCAGGACGAGGATGAGGCCGACGACGTTGCCCAGGTACATGGAGGCGATGAGGCCCCACACGAACTCGGACTGTTCGACGAACAGCATCGGGCCGGGCTGGAGACCCCAGATCAGCAGGCCGCCGAGCAGAACGGCAGCTGTCGGCGAACCGGGGACGCCCAGCGCGAGCATGGGCAGCATGGCCGAGGTACCGGCGGCATGGGCGGCGGTCTCCGGCGCGATGACGCCCTCGATCTCGCCATTGCCGAAGTTCTTGCCATTCTTGGAGATCCGCTTGGCAACGCCATAGGCCATGAAGGAGGCCGGGGTGGCGCCGGCGGGGGTGATGCCCATCCAGCAGCCGATGATGCAGGAGCGCAACGAGGTCGCCCAGTATTTCGGCAGCGTCTTCCAGGTCTTCCACACGATCCGCGGATCGATCTTGGCCGCCTTGCCGCGGAACTCCAGACCCTCTTCCATGGTGAGCAGGATTTCACCGATGCCGAACAGGCCGATGACCGCGATGAGGAAGTCGAAGCCGTTGAGCAGTTCGGTGGAGCCGAAGGTCAGGCGAAGCTGACCGGTCACCATGTCGAGGCCGACCGCGGCGAGCGCGAAGCCGATCATCATCGACACGATGGTCTTCGCGGGCGGTTCCTTGCTCATGCCGACGAACGAGGCAAAGGCGAGGAAGTAGACCGCGAACTTCTCCGCGGGCCCGAACTGCAACGCGAACTGCGCGACCAGCGGAGCGATCAGCGTGATCATGATGACGGCGACGAAAGCGCCGACGAAGGACGAGGTGAACGCCGCCGTGAGCGCTTCGCCGGCCTTGCCGTTGCGGGCCATGGGATGACCGTCGAAGGTCGTCGCCACGGACCAGGGTTCGCCGGGAATGTTGAACAGAACCGAGGTGATGGCGCCGCCGAACAAAGCGCCCCAATAGATGCAGGTCAACAGGATGATCGCCGAGGTGGGCGACATCGAGAAGGTGAGCGGCAGCAGGATGGCGACGCCGTTGGCCCCGCCGAGGCCCGGCAGCACGCCGATGATGACACCGAGCAGGATGCCGACCGCCATCAGAAGGATGTTGAATGGGTCGGCGGCTATATGAAAGCCGTGGTAGAGATTGATGAAATTCTCGAACATGGGCGCTTCCCCTTGGGCGGCGTCAGCCGGCCCCTTTTCCTCATTGTCTGGTCAGAGTCCGAGCCACGCCTCGAGAGGCCCCTTCGGCAAGGGGATGAGGAACCAGCGCTCCAGCGTGATGTAGAAGAAGGCCGGAACGCCCAGGGCCACCGCCAGGGTGAGCGGCGTGCCGTATTTGCCGAGCCACTTCATGAACACGGCGATCAGGATCACCGACGGCACGTAGATGCCGAAGAACGGCACCAGCGCGACATAGATTGCGGTCGGGATAAGAACCCGGAGAACCTGGCCGAGCTGGCTCCACTCGCTGAACAGCTCCGTGGGGTTCTCGCGCAGGCCCTGAAAGAGGTTGATGATGCTGCAGCCACAGATGATCAGGCCGACATAGAACGGGAAGAAGCCCGCCTGCGGCCCATCCGACCCCCAGCCGATGCCGACCAGAGTGCTGCCATAGATGACGATCAGGCCGAAGAGCAGGGTCAGAACGGCGACACCGATCTCGGCATTGCGCTGGGTCGGCCCCGATCCCGCGCCGTGGGGTGCTTGTTGCATTGTTTCACTCCGGAACTTTTTCACGCGTCGGCCGTCCGGCGGGGATCTCCCCCGTCAGCCGTGGATCGACGCATTTTCAAGGTTTGGCGCTTCAGACGCTGAGTGAGGCGCCGTGCGCCTTCGCCGCGGCGGGGCTGAAGCCAGCCGCGGCGAAGGTCGTCACGATGCGAGGGCGCGAACGGTCTGCTTGTCGACCGCGGCCGTCCCGTCAGTTGCCGGCGATGAAGCCGGCTTCCTGCATCAGGCCCTTGTGGGTCGCCTCGGCGCCCTCAAGCCAGGTCTTGAACTCGGCACCGGCCATGAAGGTCTGGTTGAACGCACCATCCTTCATCAGCTGCTTCCATTCCGGGGTCTCGCGGACCTTCTTGAACAGATCGACGAAATAGGCGACCTGCTCGTCGGTCACGCCCGGCGGCATGAAAATACCGCGCAGCATCAGATATTCGACGTCCACACCCGAGGAAACGCAGGTGGGAACCGAGGACCAGGAGAGGTCGCCGAGGATCTTGTCCGTGTAGGGAAGGGTCTTGGAGTCGAACACGCAGAGCGGGCGGACCTTGTCGCCGCGCCACTGGGAGACGGCCTCGATCGGGTTGTTGACCGACGAGTTGATGTGACCGCCGACAAGCTGCACGGCCACTTCGCCGCCACCCTTGTAGGGGATGTAGGTCATCTTCTTGCCGACGGCCTTCTCGAAGGCGACGGTGATGATCTGGTCTTCCGACTTGGAGCCGGTGCCGCCCATCTTGAATGTGCCGTCCGGCGCAGCCTTGATCGCGGCGACATAGTCACCCGCGGTCTTGTAGGGCTCGGACGCGTTCACCCACAGCACGAACTCGTCCAGCGCCAGCATGGCGACCGGGGTCATGTCCTTCCAGTTGAAGGGAATGCCCGTCGCGAGCGGGGTGGTGAACAGGTTGGACAGGGTGATGACGATCTTGTGCGGGTTGCCCTTGGCATTCTTCACATCAAGGAAGCCTTCGCCGCCGGCGCCACCGGACTTGTTGATGACGACGAGCTGCGTCGACATCAGGCTGTGCTTGGCGATGATGCCCTGAAGCGTGCGGGCCATCTGGTCGGCGCCGCCGCCCGTGCCCGCCGGGACGATGAACTCGACCGGCTTGGTCGGCTCCCAGGCCGCCGATGCCGGCAGCATCGACAGGGCGGTCATACCGAGCGCCGCAACGGCACCGAGGCCGAAAGCGTTGAAATGTTTCATTTGGCGTTTCCTTCCCAAAGGGTTCTGGCGAACTGCCGATCTTTTTTCGGTCGGCTCTTCTGATTGGACTCCGGCTCCCGCCTCCCGGGCCGGGCGAAGCCACGATAGCCAGCGAGTTTTTCTTCGTCTCTCTGCCGGTTACTCTGTGGAATAAGTTGTACCAAGACTTCGCCGAAGCCAAGCATTAATTCTAAAGTCGAATTGTGCAGTGCAATGACAGTTTGTATTACGTATCCCAATAATAATGAATCTGGCATTCCATCTTTGGTATACGTAATAATTTATTATGTGTGAATACATACCTTATTAATTAAGCCGTTGCCAGATAACGCTTTTTATCCAACGGCCAAGCGACGCGAACGGATGCCGGCACACGGATGAGATAGAGACGCGGCCGCGAATGACAGGCCCTCATCTCTTTGCCTCTACGGTGGCCAATAGTTGGCCGTGCCGGCGCTGCCCGATTTCCGCCACCTCATCCGCCACCTCATCGCCATATTGCGGCACTGCAGCACGCCCGGACCCGCGGATCGTGTCACCGATCCGCCGCAGCCGAGGGGCAGACTGCGCGATCGTCTCCGGAAGGCGTCGCACTGCGGAATCGTTTTTGCTAGGTATGCGCGGCCGGAGGCGGGCCGGCGACGAAACGGGCGGCATGGCCGGGCCCGGCTTCGTCGTGACTGCTTGTTCCCGCGCCATGGCGACATGAGGAGACGTCTTTCATGACCAGTCGCTTGATTCCGGTCGCGCCCTTCGTGCTGACGGTGTTCGGCGCCACGGGCGACCTGTCCCGGCGCAAGCTGATCCCCGCCCTGTTCCATCGTGATCTCGACGGGCAGATTCCCGACAATGCGGTCATTATCGGCGTATCGCGCCGCGCCCTCACCCATGAGGAGTTCCGCGCCTTCGCCCATCAGGCTCTGGTCGACCACATCCCCTCCGGCCAGCTCGACGGCTCGCCGGTGGAGAAGTTCCTCGCCCGCCTGCTCTATGTCGCGGCCGATGCCGACGCCGAGCCCGGCTGGTCGGATCTGGCGAGCCTGGTCGCCGCGCAGGGCGACATGATCCCGGTCTATTATCTCGCCACCGCTCCCGCCCTGTTCGGCCCGATCTGCGAGAAGCTCGGCAAACACGGCCTCGCCGAGAAGGGCCGGGTGGTCATCGAGAAGCCGATCGGCAAGGACCTCGCCTCGGCCGTGGCGCTGAACGAGCAGGTGGGGCGCATCTTCCCCGAAGAGCGCGTGTACCGCATCGATCACTATCTCGGTAAGGAGACGGTACAGAACCTGATGGCGCTGCGCTTCGCCAATGCGCTGTTCGAGCCGCTGTGGAACAACGGCCATATCGACCATGTGCAGATCACGGTCGCCGAGGCGCTGGGGGTCGAGGAGCGTGCCGGCTATTACGACACTGCCGGCGCCCTGCGCGACATGGTGCAGAACCACATGCTCCAGCTCTTGTGCCTGGTCGCCATGGAGCCGCCCCACTCGCTCGACGCCGACGCGGTGCGCGACGAGAAGCTGAAGGTGCTGCGCGCGCTCAAGCCCATCGACGAGCACAACATGGCGTCCGTCACCGTGCGCGGCCAGTATCGCGCCGGCGCCTCGGCGGGCGGCGCGGTGCCCGGCTATCTCGAGGAGCTCGGCTCCTCGCGCAGCCAGACCGAGACCTTCGTCGCGGTCAAGGCGGAGGTGGAAAACTGGCGCTGGGCCGGCGTGCCGTTCTACCTGCGCACCGGCAAGCGCCTCGCCTCGCGGGTCTCGGAGATCGTGGTGGCGTTCCGCCCGGTGCCGCACTCGGTGTTCGGCGAGGCGGTCGGGCCGCTGGAGGCCAACCGGCTGGTCATCCGCCTTCAGCCCGACGAGGGCGTCAAGCTGTGGCTGATGATCAAGGATCCGGGCCCGGGCGGCATCCGCCTCACCCATGTGCCGCTCGACATGAGCTTCGCCAAGGCGTTCAAGGTGCGCAATCCCGATGCGTATGAGCGCCTGATCCTCGACGTGGTGCGCGGCAACCAGACCCTGTTCATGCGCCGCGACGAGGTGGAGGCGGCGTGGACATGGGTCGATCCGATCCTCCAGGCCTGGCGCAACGCCAAGGAGGCCCCGCGCCCCTACACGGCCGGCACATGGGGACCCTCCGCCTCCATCGCCCTCATCGAGCGCGACGGCCGCACGTGGCTGGAAGACGGCGCCTGATCGGCGCCTATGGCTGGAAGACGGCGCCTGACCAGCGCCTATGGCTGGAAGACGGCGCCTGACCAGCGCCTATGGCTGGAAGACGGCGCACTCGTGCGCTGGAGGCCGGCCTTCAGCCGGGCGTCGTTTTCAGGGATGCTGTCGTCGCGCGGAGGACGGCTCCCTCGCCCCGGCGGGGAGAGGCCGTGGAGAGGGAGCCATAGCCTCCTCGCCGTCCCGCTGCGCGGCCCCTCCTCCATGGGGAGAGCAACGGGGCTGGAATCCGACGTGGCGCGGCAGGCGCCAGAAAATTCCGGAACGGCGCCCTGCCGGCGCGCCGAGGTTTGGAGAGAACCGTGAGCCACACGCTGCACGAACTGCCCGATGGCGCTGCGCTCGCCCATGCGCTGGCGGATTTCGTCGCCGACGCGCTTCAGGCGCGGATCGCGCGCGACGGGCTGGCGAGCCTTGCCGTGTCGGGCGGACGCACGCCCACGCGCTTCTTCGAGGAACTCTCCACCCGCGACCTGTCCTGGGAGAAGGTCGGCATCACGCTGGTCGACGAGCGCTGGGTGCGCGAAACCTCGGAGCGCTCCAACGCCCGGCTGGTGCGCCAGCATCTCCTGAAGGGCAAGGCCGCGGCGGCACGGTTCGTACCGCTGGCCAATGACGCCCCCACGCCGGAGGCCGGGCTGTTCTCGGTGAACGAGGCGCTGGAGGACCTCGCCTGGCCGCTCGCTTGCGCCGTGCTCGGCATGGGCGATGACGGACATACCGCCTCCTTCTTCCCCGGCGGCGACCATCTCGCGGAAGCGCTGGACCCGGACGGCGCGCTCGGCCTGCTGCCGATGCACGCGCCCGATGCCGGCGAGCCGCGCATCACCCTCACCTTGCCGGTGCTGCTGGGCGCCGATGCGCTGGCGCTCCATATTGAAGGCGCGGCCAAGCGCCCCGTGCTGGAAAAGGCGCTGGGCGAGGGCCCCGCCACCGACATGCCGATCCGTGCCGTGCTGCGGGCCGCGCGCCCGCTCGCCATCTACTGGTGCCCGTAGAGCCCATCCGCGACGGCGGCGCCGCCGGGGCGCCGCTTCCCCCAACGACCGGCCGGCCCCGGCCGGTCGACGCCTTTTCTGAGGAGAGCCGCATGGCCGACGCCCTTTCGTCCCGCGTGAACGCCCGCGTCAGTGAAGTCACCGAACGCATCGTCCGGCGCTCCTACGACACACGCATGCGCTATCTGGAACGGATCGCCCTTGCCGCCGAGCGTGGCCCCAGCCGCGCCAAGCTCGGCTGCGCCAACCAGGCGCACGGCTTCGCCGCGTGCGGCCCCTCGGACAAGGAGATGCTGCGCGAGGGCGCCGGGGTCAACCTCGCCATCGTCACCGCCTATAACGACATGCTGTCCGCCCACCAGCCCTACGAGACCTACCCCGAGATGATCCGCGCGGCAGCGCGGCGGGCGGGCGGCGTGGCGCAGGTGGCGGGCGGCGTGCCGGCCATGTGCGACGGCATCACCCAGGGCGAGGCCGGCATGGAGCTCTCGCTGTTCTCGCGCGACGTCATCGCGCTTTCCACCGCCGTGTCGCTCTCGCACCAGACCTTCGACGCTGCCGTTTTCCTGGGCATCTGCGACAAGATCGTGCCCGGCCTCGTCATCGGCGCGCTGTCCTTCGGCCATCTGCCCGCGGTGTTCGTGCCGGCGGGACCGATGACCTCGGGCCTGCCGAATGACGAGAAGGCGAAGATCCGCCAGCTGTTCGCCGAAGGAAAGATAGGCCGCGACGCGCTGCTGGAAGCCGAAAGCCAGTCCTATCACGGGCCGGGCACCTGCACCTTCTACGGCACCGCCAACACCAACCAGATGATGATGGAGATCATGGGCCTGCATCTGCCCGGCGCCTCCTTCGTCAACCCCAACACGCCGCTGCGCGACGCGCTCACCACCGCGGCGGCCGAGCGCGCCATGGCGATCACCGCGCTGGGCAATGACTATCGTCCGGTCGGGCGCATGCTGGACGAGCGGGTCTTCGTCAACGGCGTGGTCGGCCTGCACGCCACGGGCGGCTCGACCAACCACACGATGCATGTCGTCGCCATGGCGGCGGCGGCCGGCATCAAGCTGACCTGGGACGATTTTTCGGACCTTGCCGACGTCACCCCCCTGCTCTGTCGCGTCTATCCCAACGGCAAGGCCGATGTGAACCACTTCCACGCCGCCGGCGGCATGGCCTTCGTCATCCGCGAGCTGATCGGCGACGGCCTGCTGCATGCCGACGTCGAAACGGTTTGGGGCGGCGGGCTCGATGCCTATGTGCAGGAACCCGTGCTCCGTGAGGATGGCGCGCTGGACTGGCGCGACGGCACGCCGGAGAGCGGCGACGAGGCGGTGCTGCGCGGCGCGCGGGCGCCGTTCCAGGCGACCGGCGGGCTCCGGCTGCTCTCGGGCGACCTCGGCAAGGCGGTGATCAAGACCTCCGCCATCGCGCCGGAACGCCATGTCATCGAGGCGCCGGCCCGGGTGTTCCACAGCCAGGAGGAATTACAGGCCGCCTTCAAGGCCGGCAAGCTCACCGGCGATTTCGTCGCCGTGGTGCGCTTCCAGGGGCCGAAGGCCAATGGCATGCCGGAGCTGCACAAGCTGATGCCGCCGCTCGGTGTGCTGCAGGACCGCGGCGCCAAGGTCGCTCTCGTCACCGATGGCCGGCTCTCGGGCGCCTCCGGCAAGGTGCCCGCCGCCATCCATGTGACGCCGGAAGCCGCCGATGGCGGGGCGATCGCGCTGGTGCGCGACGGCGATCTGGTGCGGGTGGACGCGGTGGCCGGCACGCTCACCGTGCTGGTGGAAGCGGAAGTGTGGGCCGAGCGCGCGCCGGCGCCGGCCAATCTCGCGCCGTCGCATGTGGGGGTCGGGCGCGAGCTGTTCGCCGCGTTCCGCGCGGCTGTCGGCACCGCCGACACCGGAGCGACCATCTTCGCGGTCTGACCGCGCGGGCGAGAGAGGGCCGCCGTCCCGATGGACGGCGGCCGTTCTCAGTAGAGCGGGCCGACCTTGCCGAGCGGAAGCATGCCCAGCGCCACGCGGCCATTGCGGAACACGAAGGGGAAGCTGGCGGCGGGCGCGCCATCGAGCGTGCCCGGCATGCCGACCGCCATCATGACGGGGGCGAGGCTGGCGATGAAGCCCGGCATCAGCCCGTTGGCCGCCAGCGCGTTCATCAGGGCCGGCGCATTGGCGAGCTGCAGGTCGATCTTGCCGTCCGGCCGGTTCAGCGCGTCGAGACCGATCTGCCCGGTCGCGGCGAGCGCGCCGCCGCCGGCGCTTACCCGCGCCTCCAGGAGGTTCACCCGCCCGCCCGCCGCCTGCCACAGCCGCAGCCGCTCGGCCGGCGACATGGCGCGGAATTCGGGCACCTGCGTCACCGTCGCCTCGATATCGCCGTCGAGCGGAGGGGCGCCCGCGCCCGATGTGGCCCCGCTCGCCCCCTTCACCCCGGCAGCGATGTCGAGCGTGCCGTCATCGGCATTGGGCGTGTGGCGCACATGAAGCTCGGCATGCTTGGCGGCGAACAGGCTGGTGCCGCCGGCGGAGAGCACATAATCGTTGGCCGAGAGCGACATCCGCTCGGCCCGCGCCCGCGTGCCCACGGCGCTGACCTGCAGGAGCGACCAGTTGGCGGTGAGGTCCTGTCCCGTACCGATATCGGAGAGGCGGCCGGGGGCCTCGAACTCCGCGATGATGTGCCCGGGATTCCAAACCTGCGCGACCGCATGGGCGCGCGTGGCGCTGGCCTCCCATTTGCCGACGCCCTCGCCCGCGAAGGTGACGGTCGGCGCCGTGCAGATCAGCTCGAAGCGGAAGGGAAAGCCGCCGAACTGGCGGTCGGTGCAGCTCCAGGTGCGGCCCTTGCTGGCCTCCTGCGCCATCCAGGCGTCGATCTCGCCGGTGGCGCGACTGGCGGCATAGAACCACGCGCCGGTCCAGCCGAGCGCCGCCAGGATGATCAGCCCCACGGGCAGCGCGATCAGCCAGCGGCGCGCGCGGCGCGGCTCCCCGGCGGCGGGGGACGGCGGCGTCGGCTCGGTCGGCGCGGCGGGGGGGCTCATGCGCGAACTCCTCGGATTCAGGGATGGCGAGGCTCCGATGCCGGTGCGGCGCGCTTATGGCGGGACAGCGCGTCCCCGGCGGCGCTCGCACGCTGCCTCTCACAAGACACCGCGCGGCAAGACGCCGCCTCGCGTGCTTCTCTCGTCTTGCGCCCTCTTACGCCATAGTGTCGCCGCGGGCGACGGCTTTCTCCCGGCGCC
Source organism: Ancylobacter tetraedralis (assembly GCF_014195655.1). GTDB lineage: Bacteria > Pseudomonadota > Alphaproteobacteria > Rhizobiales > Xanthobacteraceae > Ancylobacter > Ancylobacter tetraedralis. Next base: position 454,064 of record NZ_JACICD010000002.1, on the reverse strand, counting down.
TCCCCGTCTCCACCTCCCCTCACCTGCGAGCGCTGCCCCCCAAATGACCGCCGACCCCGCCGCCCCGAACGACCTGTGGATTTTCGGCTACGGCTCGCTGATGTGGAATCCCGGCTTCGACTATGAGGAGAAGGCGGCGGGCAAGCTCATCGGCGCGCACCGTTCGCTGTGCGTGACCTCGATCCACTGGCGCGGCACGCCGGAAAAGCCGGGGCTGGTGCTGGGCCTCGACCAGGGCGGAGCCTGCGTCGGCCTCGCCTTCCGCGTGGCGCCCGCCCGGGCCGCGGCGACGCTGGCCTATCTGCGCGAACGCGAACAGGTGACGACGGTCTATCGCGAGGCGGTGCGGCGGGTGTGGCTGAAGGACGGCAGCGCCCGCGTGGTGCCCGCCGTGGTGTTCCTGGTCGATCGCGGCCACGCCCAATATGCCGGCGCGCTCACCCGGGAGGAGCGCCTGCACCTCATCCGGCAGGGGCACGGGGTGGGCGGGCCGAATGGTGATTATGTCGCCGCCACGCTGCGCCATCTCGACGAACTCGGCATTCGCGATCCCGAAATGCGCTGGCTGATGGAGCGGCTGTGAAAGCCCGGCACCCGCCCCCGCGCTCGATCACAAGGGCGCGAGCGGGCCGCTCACGGTCTCGGGAAGGATGCGCAGGTGGATCTCCTGCGCGCCCACGGCCCGCGCGGCCACCCGCGCCTTGATGCCGGCCGGGCCGGTCCAGAGCGGCACGCGGCGCCCGCCGACATGGCGCACGGCGATCGCCACGGCGTCCGGATAATCCGGCGCATCCTCGGCGGCATAGACCGAAAATACCTGCCGGCGACCATCCGGGCCGCGCCAGAGGCGGAAACGCCGCGCCAGCGGCGAATCAGCCGCGCTGAGAGGCCCTTCATCGGTCAGCGAATCACTGGGCACAAGATCGCGTGTCATCATGAGAACAAATCTAGAACATCCGCGAGCCGCGTCAATAGCTCCGAGAACACCAAAGCGCGACAGCCTTTCGGATGGATGAACGCGCTTCAGACAAATGCACGCAAGCGCCCCGAGGTTCCCGCCACTCGCGGGTGACCGGGCGCGTGCCCATTCGAGACGCTTCAGCGGTCAGGACGCGCCCGACCTGCGCAGGAGCTCGGTCTCGGAGGCCAGCGCAGGCCAAGGGCCGATGCCGACATAAGCGGCGAGGAACTTGACGTATTCGGCGAAGAGCAGCCGCCCGGTGGCGAGCCGGCTCTGCCAGTTCGGCTCGCGCTGGCTGCGCGCGATGACGGGGTAAGGCACCAGCGCGATCTCCGGCATGGCACGGCGCAGCTCGACCAGCGCGCGCGGCATGTGCCAGGCGGACGTCACCACGATGAGCGAATGGAAGCCGTTGGCGCGCGCCCACACCGCCGCCTCGATGGCATTGCCGCGCGTATTGAGCGCGAAGCGTCCGAGTTCCGTGCAGCAGCTGAGCGCCTTCTCGGTCGCCGGGACGGTGCGGCTGATTTCCGCCAGCGTCGTGTCGCGATGCACGCCGGTGATCAGCAGGCGCCGGCTGCGCTGCTCGGTGAGCAGGATGGTCGCATCGGTGATCCGGTCGGCCCCGCCGGTCAACACGACGATGCCGTCGGCCGGGGGCGGCAGCGGGCCGGATTCCCGCGCCAGCGACGCGACGAACACGCCGAAGCCGGCCAGCAACGCCACGAGCAGCGCCGCGACGACGGCCCCCACCGCGCAGGCGATGAAAACCACCCGGCGTCGCCGCCGTGGCAGGGGGACGGGTTCTGGCGAGGGCTGGTCCGACACGGGCACGAGCCTAGCTTATGCCGCGCAGGGTGCGATAGACCGTCGTCCGCGACGTGATGGCCGTCACCAGCGCAACCAGCACCGAAATGCCGACAATGCCGCCATAGCCGCGCGCATCCAGCGAGACGGCACCGATCAGCGTATCGCCCGACCCGCCGATCCCCAGCCAGCCCGGCAGGGTGCTGCCAATGAAGAACAGCGCCATGGCCGACCCGCCCCCGATCAGCCCGCCGACCAGCCCGACATTGAGGAAATGGCGCTGGAACTCGGCTGCGATGAAGCCGTCCCGCGCGCCGACGAAATGCAGCACCTCGACGATGGACCGCGCTGCATCGACCGCCGCGCGGGTGGCGAACACCACCGAGAGCACGGTCGCCGCGCCCACCAGCGCCAGCACGGCGAGCCCGATCGCCACCACGGTCCGCGCGGTGGCAGCGAGGCGCTCGGACCATCGTCGGTGGTCGTCGAGGCTGGCGGAGGGCACCTGCGCGGCCAGCGCCGTGCGCAGCGCCGCCAGCGTGTCGGCACCCGCGCCCGGCGCGAGCCGGATCACCACCAGCCGCGGCACCGGCAGGTTGGCGATGTCGAGGCTGGAGCCCAGCCACGGCTCCAGCAGCGCCGCCGTCTCCTTCTCGTCGAGCGCGCGGGCGCTGGCGACGCCGCTCGTGGCCTGCGCCACCTGCACGGCCTGCGCCAGCGCGGCCGACATGTCGAGCCCGTCGCCCGGCTTGATCTGGATGGTGGTCTCGCGGGCGATATCCGAGCTCCAGTCCGCCGCCATGGAGCGCACCGCCGCGACGCTGCCAATGGTGATGCCGGCCAGGAAGGTCATGATGGCGACCACGGCGATAAGCGCGCTGCCGGTCACCGTCGCGCTCGGCACGATGGAACGGGTGCCGCCGACGTGCGCCTCGGTGGCATGCGCTTCGCCGCGCGAGCGGATGAACAGGCCGGCGAACCCGCGGCGCGCCTTGCTGGGCTCTTCAGTCATAGACGGTCAACCGCCCCTGGTTGAGCACGAGACGACGTGCGTCGAACTGGTCCATAAGCCCGATATCGTGCGTGGCGATGAGCACGGAGGTGCCGGTCTTGTGCAATTCGAGGAACAGCCGCATCAGCCGGCGCGCCAGGCCGGGATCCACATTGCCGGTCGGCTCGTCGGCCAGCAGGATTTCCGGGCGCGAGATGAGCGCGCGAGCAATGGCGGTGCGCTGCTTCTCGCCGCCCGAGAGCACCGGGGGCAGCACGTGCATGCGCTCGCCGAGGCCCACCCAGTGCAGCAGTTCCTGCACCTCGGCGCGGTAGCTCGCCTCCTCGCGCTCCTGCACCCGCAAGGGCAGCGCGACATTCTCGTAGGTCGTCAGGTGATCGAGCAAGCGGAAGTCCTGGAACACGATGCCGATGCGCTGGCGCAGCGCCGCCGTCTCATCGGTCCCGAGTTTGGCGGCATCGCGGCCGAAAATGTTGATCAGCCCGCGCGTGGGCCGCAGCGACAGGAACAGCAGGCGCAGCAGCGTGGTCTTTCCCGCGCCGGAAGGGCCGGTGAGGAACTGGAAGGAGTGCGGCGGAATACCGAAGGTGACATCCCGCAGCACTTCCGGCCCCATGCCGTAGCGCAGCCCGACATTCTCGAAGCGAACCAATCTGGTCTTCCCTCGGCTGCCGGGCCCCCGTCCGGCGAATGATTCTCGTCGGGCATCTTCCTAGCACAGGCCGCGCGCGGCCGGCAGGACGACACCCGCGCGCCCGTCGCGGCGTCAACAGCCGGCAGGGCCGCCCATCGGGCAGGCACCGCTGGACGCGCGGGCCTTGCGCGTTCATCCTGCGCCGCCAAATGTGACCCGAGGACGCCCGGGGGACGCGGGCCCCCAGAAGAGGACAGGGATGACCAAGCCGAGCGAACAGGACCGCGCGCCCACCCCGCCGCAGGAGACGGCGCCGGGCGCCGTCGACACCGTGGACAGCTATGTGGCGCCCCATGTCGAGGTGCTCTTCGACGCCGAGACCATCGCCGCGCGCAACCGCGAACTGGTCGAGCAGATCGTCGCCGCCAAACCCTCCAAGCTCGTCGTCATCGCCGTGCTGAAGGGCAGCTTCGTGTTCGCCGCCGATCTCATCCGCGCCATGCACGCGGCCGGGCTGGCGCCGGAGGTGGAGTTCATCACCCTGTCCAGCTATCGCGATGCGCGGGTGTCCTCCGGTCAGGTGGCGGTGCTGCGCGACATCGATTCCGATGTGCGCGGACGCGATGTGCTGCTGGTCGACGATATTCTCGAATCCGGCCGCACCCTCGCCTTCGCGAAGGACCTGCTGGCGGCGCGCGGCGCCCGGCGCGTCATGGTCTGCGTGCTGCTGGAGAAGCCACACAAGCGGGCGGTGCAGATCGACGCCGACTTCGTCGGCTTCAAGTGCCCGGACTATTTCGTGGTGGGCTACGGCATGGACGTGTCGCACGCCTACCGGCAGTTGCCCTTCATCGGCTACATCCCCGACCTGGAAGGCTGAGCGGCACGCCGCCGACGCCCCCTCCCCCGCAGCATCCCGCCGCGCCGGGGTGGAGAACCGTGGCACGGGGGCCGGGAGCCGTGGCACGGAAAACCCGGCGCGGGCTCGGGGAGCCGCCAGTGCCGGGTGAACCATCCGGGTCGCGCGGGCGGGCGGGGAAACGCCCGCTCAGAAATCGCGCAGCAGGCGCTCGAGATAGTCGAGTTCGAGGCGCGGGCGCTCCGGCTCGCCGAAGCGGCGGCGCAGTTCCTCCAGCACGCGGCGGGCGCGCTGCATGTCCATTTCGTCGGGCACCTTCACCGTGACGTCGTCGCCATAATCGCGCGAGCGCAGCGGCCGACCCAGCGGATCGTTGCGCTCGGCGGTCTCGCCGGACGGACCGCCCGGCCCTTCGCCCTGCCCGCCTTCCTGCTGCATCGCCTCGGCCATCTGCTGGGCGCCACGCCGCAGCGCCTGCAAGGCCTCGCTCTGCGCGTCGACGGCGCCGGTGCCGTCGCCCTGCCCAAGCGCCCCTTCGGCCTCGCGCATGGCCTGCTCCGCCTCGCCGAGGCCGCCCTCGCCGGGCATGCCTTGCCCCTGCTGGCCTTGACCTTGCTGGCCTTGCCCCTGCTGGCCCTCGCCGTTCTGACCCTGCTGGCCCTGCCCCTGTTCGCCCTGCTGACCCTGCTCGCCGGGTTGCCCCTGCTGACGGCCGCGCATGGCCTGCTGCATCTTCTCGCGCAGCTGGCGGAGCTGGTCGCGCAGTTGCTGCTGGTTCTGCTTCAGGTCGTTGAACGCCTGATCCTGCTGCTGCCCGTCCTGCCCCTGCTTGAACGTCTTGTCGCGCAGCTGCTGCTGGCGGCGGATCATGTCGCCAAGCTGGTCGAGCGACTGCGACATCTGGCTCTGGCCTTGCCGGCGCTGCTGCTGGCGGCCCGCCTGCAGGCCGTTGAGCATGTTCTGGAGTTCGCTCAGCATCTGCCGCGCCGCATCGCGCGAACCGGTGCGCGCCATGTCCTCGATGCGGTCGAGCATCTTCTGCAGGTCCTGCGGACGCACGAAGCGGGTATTGGGGTCGGCCGGCTGATTGTTGTCGGCCTGCTGACCGTTGCGCTGCGCCTGTTCGGCCAGTGCCTGCATGAACTCCTGCATCGCCTCGCGCAGTTCCTGCGCCAGACGCTTGATCTCCTCGTCGCTGGCACCGTTCTCCAGCGCGTTCTGCAGCGCCTGCTGGGCGTCGCGCAGCCGCTTCTCGACATCCGAGAGATCGCCATCCTCGATGCGGATCGCGATATCCCAGAGATAATCGACCACGCCGCGCAGATCGTCGTCGCTGCGGGCATTGGCCAGCCGCCAATAGGCGGAGCGCAGGCCCATGTAATGCGCGGCGTTGGGGGTGAATTTCTCGGGCGCGATGGCGAGAGCGTCGAGCGCGGCCTCCACGTCCTCGCGCTCATTGGCGTCCAGCGCCAGAAGGCGCCGCTGCTCGATCAACGCGCGCGCCAGCGGGTTGGCGAAGGTGCGGGCGGGCAGAATGACGCTGCGCGGGCGGGATTGGCCGGTCTGGCCCGCATCGTCGCGCGCGGTCAGCACCAGCGTCACGCGCGTGCCGGCCCAGGGGCTCTCGGTGAGGTCCTTGGTGGTCTGGCCGGTCGCGGCCCGGCCGCGCGCACCCGAGAGCGGCAGCGGGAAATTCGGCGCCTCGACCAGCACACGCGCGGGCGGCCGGGGCGGCGCATTCTTCAGCGCGTGCAGCGGCGGCGCGGGGGGGACGGCTGCGAAGGTCGCCTGCGCACCGACAATGCCGTAATCGTCCTCGGCCTTGTAGCTGAGCGCCAGCGCCGTGCGGCCGGAAGCCTGCGGCTCCTTGGTCAGCTCGATGGTCGGGGGCTGGTCCGGCTGGGCTCGGAAATGCCAGGCCGCGGTCCGCCCGTCCGGCCCCTCGATGCGCGCGGCGCCATCGGCGGTGATGAGGTAGCGCTGCTCCTCGCCGGCTGCCTTGTCGCGGGCCGGAGGCGCCGACGGGGTGGCGGCGGGGGCCTCAGCGGCGGAGGGTCCCTTGCCATCGGCGGCCGGCGCCTCCGGCACGGGCGCGGCGGTGATGCCGCCCTCGATCGCGAGCTTCGCATGGTCGAGGCCGATGATGCGCACCACCAGTTCGCTGCCGGCCGGCACGGTGAGCGCGGCGGCATCGAAGGACGGCATGTCGCCCGCCTCGCCCGGCGGCGTCGCGGCCCCGTTCTGCGCGGCTTCCTGCGAGCGCAGCCCCGGCAGCATGACCGGCGGCCGGCCGGTATAGGCGGGCGGTGTCACCCAGGCATCGATGCGGTAGGGCGCGGGCGGGGCGAAGGCGTGCCAGTCGAACGCCGCGCCGATGCGGCGCAGATGATCGCCGGGGGCCATGAAGAAGGTGGCGATGACGCCGAGCAGCACCAGCGCGCGCACCGCCCGCCGGTCGATGGCGGCGAGGCGCGGCGAGGGCAGCCCGACCCGCAGCCGGCCAAGCTGGGCCGACGCGCGGGCGACATGCGCGCGCCACAGCGCAGCGGCGACCGGGTCGTCGGGACGGCTCGCCAGCTGGTCGGCGAGCGCGGTGACGGGGCGATGCGGCAGGTGGCTCTCGCGATCCAGCCGGGTGAGCGCCTCGACCGGGGACGGACGACGGATGCGCAGCGCCGGCAGCAGCGCGACGACCAGCAGCACGGAGAACAGGAACAGGCCGGCCGCCCTGCCATAAGGCGGCAGAGCTACCCACAGACCGAGCCAGGAGACGATGAGGAAGAGGCCGAAGGCGCAGGCGACCGCGACGATCGCCGGCCAGCTGCGCTCCCACAGCAGCGCCGCCCCGGCGCGTTGCAGGGCCGCCGCCATGCGATGAGCGGTGTGCCGGTCGTCCGCCTGCCGGGCGCTCTGGCGCGCCCGCTCGGCTTCCGCGCGCGGATCGCCCGCCCCGCCGTCCATGTTGCCTTCCGGTGCCGCCGTCACGCCATCGAGCCTCCGATTAGCTCCGCACCAGCCCCAGCGTCACCTTAACATGGCAACCAGCCGGCGCCAGCCCTGCCGATTCGCTGGGCGCGCCCGTTTCATCATCACATCGTGAAGCCGCGCGCGCGCGAAATGTGGCCGGTCGAGAGCCCGCCGCGCTCAGCCAAGCCAGCCGGGAATCCGGTCCAGCGCGATCAGCGCATCGGCATCGACGCGCGGACGCACCACGGCGAATTCGCCGCCTTTCACCAGCACTTCCGGCACCAGCGGGCGGGTATTGTAGGTGGAGGCCTGCACCGCGCCATAGGCCCCGGCGGTCATCACGGCGACCAGATCGCCGGCGCGCAGCGGCGCCATGTGCCGCCCCAGCGCCAGGAAATCGCCGGATTCGCAGACCGGGCCGACAATATCCGCAACGATCCGCTCTCCGCCCGGCCGCGCCTCATGCACGGGCAAAATCTCGTGATGAGCCTCATAGAGGGTCGGGCGGATCAGGTCGTTCATCGCCGCGTCGACGATGACGAAGCGCTTGCCCTCGCCTTCCTTCACATAGAGCACGCGGGTCAGCAGGATGCCGGCATTGGCGACCAGCATGCGACCGATCTCGAACACCAGGCCGAGGCCGAGATTATGCGTGTGCCGCTTCACCAGCGCCGCGTAGGCGGAGGGCAGCGGCGGCTCCGGCTCGCCGGCGACATAGGGCACGCCGAGCCCGCCGCCGAGGTCGAGATGGGTCAGCCGGTGCCCATCCGCCATCAGGTCGCGCGCCAGTTCCACGAGCAGCGCGGTGGCGTTGTCGAACGGTTCGAGATCGGTGATCTGGCTGCCGATATGCATGTCGACGCCGGTGATGCGGATGCCCGGCAGCGCGGCCGCGTGGGCATAGACCTCGCGCGCGCGAGAGACGGGAATGCCGAACTTGTTCTCGGACTTGCCGGTGGAGATCTTGTGGTGGGTCTTGGCGTCGACATCCGGATTGATGCGGATCGAGACCGGGGCGGCGACGCCGTGGCTGACCGCCACTTCCGAAAGCGTCAGCAGCTCGGGCTCGCTCTCGACATTGAAGCACTTGATGCCGGCGTCGAGCGCGGCGGCCATTTCCTCGCGGGTCTTGCCGACGCCGGAGAACACGATCTTGTGCGGCTCGATGCCGGCGGCCAGCGCCCGCTTCAGCTCGCCGCCCGACACGATGTCCGCGCCCGCCCCGAGCCGGGCGAAGGTGGCGATCACCGCCTGGTTGGAATTGGCCTTCAGCGCGTAGCACAGCGTGGTGTTCATCTCGGCGAAGGCCTGCGTGAACACGCGGTGGTGCCGCTCCAGCGTGGCGGTGGCATAGACATAGGTCGGCGTGCCGACGTCGCGGGCGATGTCGGCGAGGCTGACATCCTCCGCATGGAGGATGCCGTCGCGATAGGCGAAATGATGCATGGCGGGCGCCTTGGAGAGGCCGGTCGGCGCGCCCCGGGGACGGGGCGCCGCGTCAGAGCAGGCCGTCGAGGATGAAGGGCTTGTCGGGCCGGATGGGGCCGGTGTCCTTCGGTTTCTTTCCATCCGGGCCGGGCTGCGCCATCGGCGAATTGGGCGGCGGCTCCAGCGGGCCCTTGACGCCACAGCCGCCAAGCGCCAGGGCGCCGCCCAGCACGAGGGCGAGCGCGATCTTTCGGGATGGGCGGATGACGTTTCGGCGGGTCAAGGAGACGTCCTCGGCTGCAGCAACGATGCGTATGCGCATACTTATATCGCGTTGCCGCGAAACGCGAGTGCCGGCCAATGCGTTACGCATCGAACGTGACCACGACCGGCACATGATCGGACGGGCGCTCCCAGCCGCGGGCGTCGCGCAGCACGGTCATGGCGCGCGCGGTGGGCGCGAGGGCGGGCGTCGCCCACACATGGTCGAGCCGGCGGCCCTTGTTGGAGGCCGACCAGTCCGCCGCGCGGTAGCTCCACCAGGTATAGAGCTTCTCCTGCGGGGGCACGAAATGACGCATCACGTCCACCCAGCCGCCCGCCGCCTGCAGCCGGGCGAGCCGCTCCACCTCGATGGGCGTGTGGCTGACCACGTCGAGCAGCTGCTTGTGGCTCCACACGTCGGTCTCCAGCGGGGCGATGTTGAGATCGCCGACCAGCACCGAGCGCGCCGCGGGATCGATCGGGTGCAGATGCTCCCAGGCGATGGCCTCGTCGAGAAAGGCCAGCTTGTGGCGGAATTTGTCGTTCAGCTCGGGGTCGGGAATGTCGCCGCCGGCGGGGATGTAGAAATTATGGATGGTCAGCGGCGCGGCCAGCCCCGCCTCGCGCCCCAGCACCACGGAGATGTGGCGGGCATCGCCCATGTCGCAGAAGCCCTGCCGGCTCACGTCCTCGAACGGATGTTTCGAGAGGATCGCGACACCGTGATAGCCCTTCTGCCCGTGGATAGCGGCGTGGGGATAGCCGAACTTGGCCGCCTCCTTCAGCGGAAAGCGGTCATCCGGCGTCTTCGTCTCCTGCAGGCAGATGACGTCGGGCTGGTACTCGGCGGCGAGCTTTTCGACGAGGCCGATGCGCAGGCGCACCGAATTGATATTCCAGGTGGCGATGGTCAGCGGCACAAAAAGAACCTAGCGGGACAAGGGAACCGGACGGGATGAGCGGGCCACCCTAACGGATCGGCCCGGCGAATCCAGCCCGGCGAACGGACGTGCCGTCACGCCGCCCGCCTTGGAGCCCGATAGAGAACGCGTGACCCGATCCGTTTGCGCGGCAATCGGATCGGCGCGGGCTCTAGCGGTCGTTCCGGTTGATGACGAACAGCATCGGGTCCGGGCGCTCGGAGGTGTTGAGGTTGGCCACCGCCACGGTCGTGTCGAAGCCCTGCGGGTCGGTCACGGTCCACTGCTTCAGCTGCATGGTCCTGGCGTCGAACATGATCATCAGCCGGTAGGTGCCGACCATGGGCTGCTTTTCCTCGATCACCACGGTCGCGAACACGTCGTCCTGAAACACGCCGGTGACGTTGGCGTTGCGCGCGAGGTCGAAATTCTCCGCCAACAGGAAGCGCAGCGGGGTCGCGGAAAGGGGGGTGATGTCCTGCGTCTTCAGCCGCTTGTCGCGCACCGCCACCGAACGCCCGTCGGCCACCAGCTCGATCGGGCTCGGCGGGGCGTATTCGAACCGCACGCGGCCGGGCTTGAGGATAAAGAACTCGCCCTCGCGCCGCGTCCCGTCCGGGTCCAGCTGCACGAAATTGCCGCTCATCGCCTTGAAGCTGTTGAAGTAATCATTGATGCGCTGAACCGTCGCGGCCGCGGCACGCTGATTGGAGGCGGCCGACATCTGCACACCGGGCGTACTGCCCGGCGCGGCGGCGGAAGGGGCAGGCGCGGAGGACGAAGGCGCGGATGACGCAGCGGCCGGTTTCTTGGGCGGCGCGAAGGGCGGCGGCGGCACCTGCGCGAGCGCGCTGCCGAGACCGGCGGCAAGGAAGGCGGAAGCGGCGCAGGCAGCAAGGAAACGGCGCATGGGGCCTCTCGTAGCGCGATACTCGGCGCGATAGTCGGCACGACATCCGGGCGGCAGCGGCAGACACGCGCGCCCGAGGCTTATCTCGTCATCGATCATGGCAGCTCAAGACCGATCCGCCAAAAGTGTTCCCCGATCGGGCCGGGAACATTGTCGCAGGGCCGGCCTGTCCCGAGCCGCCCGACGGCACGCCGCGCGATCGATTCGGGCGCCGATCCGACGGGGTGGCACTAGCCGGGCGCTGTGGCGATCCTGTGTCCCGGCACGGGTTCCCCCGCCCGGAACCCTCACGGACGCGACGTCCGCTCAATAGTCGTCGCCATCCCCCTCGGTGAGGATCTCGCGCTTGCCGGCATGGTTGGCGGGGCCCACCAGCCCCTCGCGCTCCATGCGCTCGACCAGCGAGGCCGCGCGGTTATAGCCGATCTGCAGCCGGCGCTGGATATAGGAGGTGGAGCACTTCTTGTCGCGCATCACCACCGCCACCGCCTGCGAATAGAGATCGCCGCCGCCTTCCGCGCCGCCCCCGCCCCCGCCCACGGCGCTCTTGTCGAACACCGCGCCGTCTTCGCCCTCGAGATCGGCCGTGACCTCCTCGAGATAGGAGGGCGCGCCCTGCGTCTTCAGGTGCTCGACGATGCGCTCCACCTCCTGGTCGGAGACGAAGGGGCCGTGCACGCGCGAGATGCGCCCGCCGCCGGCCATGTAGAGCATGTCGCCCTGGCCCAGCAGCTGCTCGGCGCCCATTTCGCCGAGGATGGTGCGCGAATCGATCTTGGATGTGACCTGGAAGGAGATGCGGGTCGGGAAATTCGCCTTGATCGTGCCGGTGATGACGTCGACGCTCGGGCGCTGGGTCGCCATGATGAGGTGGATGCCGGCGGCGCGGGCCATCTGCGCGAGGCGCTGGATGGCGCCTTCGATGTCCTTACCGGCGACCATCATCAGGTCGGCCATCTCGTCCACCACGATGACGATATAGGGGATCGGCGAGAGGTCCATCTCCTCGCGCTCATAGATCGCCTCGCCCGTCTCCTTGTCGAAGCCGGTCTGCACGGTGCGCACGATCTGCTCGCCCTTGGCCATGGCCTCGCTCACGCGGGCATTGAACCCATCGATGTTGCGCACGCCGACCTTCGACATCTTCTTGTAGCGCTCCTCCATCTCGCGCACCGCCCATTTGAGGGCGACCACCGCCTTCTTGGGGTCGGTGACGACGGGCGTGAGCAGGTGCGGAATGCCGTCATAGACCGAGAGTTCCAGCATTTTCGGATCGATCATGATCAGCCGGCACTGGTCCGGGCGGTGCCGGTAGAGCAGGCTCAGGATCATGGTGTTGATGGCGACCGACTTGCCCGAGCCGGTGGTGCCGGCGACCAGCAAATGCGGCATGCGGGCGAGGTCGACCACGACGGGCTCCCCGCCAATGGTCTTGCCGAGCGCGATGGCGAGCTTGTAGGCGGTCTCGCCGAAATCCTTGGCGGCGAGGATTTCCCGCAGCAGCACCTTGTCGCGCTTGGGATTGGGCAGCTCGATGCCGATGGCGTTCTTGCCCGGAATCACCGCCACGCGGGCGGAAATGGCGCTCATCGAGCGGGCGATGTCATCGGCGAGGCCGATGACGCGGCTGGACTTGATGCCGGGGGCCGGCTCCAGTTCATACAGCGTCACCACCGGGCCGGGACGCGCGTTGACGATGGCGCCGCGCACGCCGAAATCATCCAGCACGCCTTCGAGGTCGCGCGCATTCTCCTCCAGCACGTCCTTGGAAAGTGCCGGGCCGCCGCGCGGCGGCGGGGGCGAGAGCAGATCGAGCGGCGGCGTCTGGTAGCGCCGGCGCTGCTCCTCCTCGGCCGCGCGCCCGCCTTTGATGGAGCGCAGCGGCGGACGGCGCACGCCGCGCGTGGGGCGCGGGGCGGGAATCTCGATTTCCTCTTCCGGGTCGCCGGCATGGCTCTCGAACCCGGCGACACCGAAATCGGGATCGACCGTGTCCGGGTTGAAATTGGGCTCCAGGCGGTCCTTGCGCACGAAGCCGTCCTCCTCGACCGGAGCGACAAGGCCGCGCAGCCGGCCCAGCAGCCCGGGCGGGGGCTCGTCGCGCACCGGCCGGCGCACCGGCCGGGCCGAGAGGCGGGCGCGGAACGAGAGGAAGGCGTGGGTGAACATGCCGATGAGGATGCCGAACGTGCTCGGCTCGTCGTCGACGGCGAGGCCGTCATCCTCCTCGCCATTCGCCTCGCCGGGCACCTTCAGGCCCATCCCGACGGCGAGCGGCAGGGTGAGCACCGCGCCGAACAGGCAGAGCGCACCGACGACGGCATAGTCGAACGCCCCGAGCCAGGCGGTACGAAACGCATCGGGCACCAGCAGCACGCTGTCGCCGAGCACACCGCCGAGCCCGCGCGGCAGCGGCCAGGCGCCGAAATGCGGCAGGCAGGCGGCAAAGCCCGATGCGAACACCGTTCCCGCCACCCAGGCCATCAGCCGGGCCCGCCCGCGACCGGGGCGACGATGGGTGAGGGTGAGCCACCCCCACACGCCGATCGGCAGCACCACGGCGAGCGAGGCAACGCCGAACAGCTGCATCAGCAGATCCGCCAGCGCGGCTCCGGGCCGGCCCAGCAGGTTCATCGGCGGGGCGTCGCTGGAGCGGCTGAGGCTGGGATCATCGGCCGACCAGCTCGCCAGCGCCACGATCATGAGCGCGCAGACCGCCAGCACGGCGAGGCCGATCCCCTCCTCCATGCGGCGGCCGAGCGCGCCCTTCAATTCGTCCGGCAGCAGGCCGGGCTGCATCTTGCGGCGGCGCGCGGCGCCACGGCCGGCGCCGGGCGCCTCCGTTCCCTTCGGCCCGGCCGCGGCGGCGCCGGTGCGCGGGGGGCGCTTGGGCGCGCGCAGCGATTCGGCATCGAGCCGCGGGGTGCGCATCGTCGTCTGTGTCTGCCGGCCCATGTGTCGCCTGCCCCCTGGTCCTTTCAGGACAGCCCCGCCAGCAGGCGCGGCAAGGCGGCCTGCGTGGTGGCGAGGTCCTGCACGAGCGCGATGCGCAGAAAGTCCTGTCCGGGATTGCCGCCGTCCGGCCCGCTGCGGCACAGATAACCGCCGGGCACGGTGCGCAGCCCTTCCCGCTCCCACAGACGCCGTGCCGCCGCCTCGCCGCCGCCGAGCGCGCCGACATCGAGCCAGAGGAAAAAGCCGCCATCGGGCCGGCGATAGCCAAAGAGCCCCGTGAACACCGCGTCGGCCACGTCGACCTTGGCGCGGTAGAGCGCGCGGCTGGCACTCACATGCGCCTCGTCGGCCAGCGCGGCGATGGCCACATGCTGCAGCGGCTCGGGCACCTGCGGCGCGGCGACGTTGCGGAAATCGGCGAAAGCCTCGATGAAGCCGGCGTCGCCCGCGCAGAAGCCGCAGCGCAGCCCCGGCAGGCTGGAGCGCTTCGACAGCGAATTGAAGGCGACGACATTGGCGAAATCGGGCCCCGCCACTTCGAGGATGCCGGTCGGCGGCTCATCGCCGAGCCAGATCTCGGAATAGCACTCGTCGGCGAAGATCATCACCTCATGGGCGCGGGCCAGCGCGACCAGCCTTTCCAGATAGGCGCGCGGGGCGATGGTGCCCTGCGGATTGGCCGGCGAGGCGAAATAGAGCGCGACGGTGCGGTCGAGCAGGCCGGCATCGAGCCGTTCCAGCACGGGTAGCCAGTCCGCGCCCGCCGGCAGCGCCACGCTCTCGCAGCCGGCCGCCTCGGCGCCGGCGCCATAGGCGGCATAGAAGGGATTGGGCAGCAGCACGGCCGGCGCCGCGTCGCCGATCATCGCCCGCTTGCGCGGCGAGAGGCGCGCACGGGCCTGCAGCGCGGCGAAGAACAGGCCCTCACGCGAGCCGTTGAGCACCAGCACCTCGCGCTCGGGGTCCAGCGGGCGCGTGAGCGCGTAGCGCCGGCCGAACCAGTCGGCGGCGGCGCGGCGAAATTCCGGCAGGCCCCGGCCGGCGGGGTAGCGGCCGAAACCGTCGAGATGGCCCGCCAGCACGCTGCCGACGAAATCAGGCATAGCATGGCGCGGCTCGCCCACCGCAAGGCTCAGCGGCGGCTTGCCCGGCGCGATGTTCGCCAGCAGCTCATTGAGACGGATAAAGGGCGAGCGGGCCGCGGGACCGGCATCGACGGCCGGATCGCGTGCCAGCGGCACTTTACCCTCAGGACGGAAATCGGACACGTGGAACGTCTCACCACAGAGTGCGGACTACGGGCGTTCGCTCACAATAGGCCGCGTGCGGTAAAGGCGTTCTTAACCATGCAGGCGCCGCGAGCGCAGGATCGGGCGCGACGCATTGGCGCGGGGCGGGGAAAAGGAGTCCCGGCCCATGAAAACCCGGCGCGGGCGCGCCGGGGGGCGGAAACGAGCCGCCCGGCCCCCGCGCTCACCCCGAGCCGCGGGGCTCATGAAAAAACCCCGGCGCGGGCGCCGGGGTCGGGTTTCAGGCGGCGACGGGACGGCGCGGACGAACCGCGCCGATCGCCTCAGCTGTGATAGGCGCGCTCGCCGTGCTCGACGATGTCGAGACCCTCGCGCTCCTTCTCCACCGACGGGCGCAGGCCGACGATGACATTCACGATGAAGTACAGGATCGCGGAGATCACACCGCACCACACGATGGTGGTCGCGACGGCCTGGACCTGCACCCACACCTGGTGGCCCATCTCGTAGTCGGCGATGCCGGGGCCGCCGAGCGAGGGGGAGACGACGATGCCGGTGCCGATGGCGCCGATGATGCCGCCCACGCCATGGACGCCGAACACGTCGAGGCTGTCGTCATAGCCCAGCGCGTTCTTCACCGTGGTGACGAAGAAGAAGCAGACGATGGAGGCGACGAAGCCGAGCACGATCGCGCCGATCGGGCCCGAGAGGCCGGCGGCCGGGGTGATGGCGACGAGGCCGGCGACCATGCCGGAGATCGCGCCCAGCATGCTCGGCTTGCCCTTGGCCAGCCACTCGATGAGCGTCCAGCCGACAATGGCGCCGGCGGTGGCGACGAAGGTGTTCACCAGGGCCAGCGTGGTGCCGGCATTGGCCTCCAGGTTGGAGCCGGCGTTGAAGCCGAACCAGCCGACCCACAGGACGCTGGCGCCGACCATCGCGAAGGGCAGCGAGTGGGGGGGCATCAGCTCCTTGCCATAGCCGGTGCGCTTGCCGACGATGATGCAGCCGATCAGGCCGGCGATGCCGGCATTGATGTGCACGACGGTGCCGCCGGCGAAGTCGAGCGCGCCGAGGCCGAACAGGTAGCCCTCGGAGAACCACACCATGTGGGCGATGGGGTAATAGACGAAGGTCACCCAGAGGATGCAGAACAGCACGATCGCCGAGAACTTGAAGCGCTCCGCGAAGGCACCGATGATGAGCGCCGGGGTGATGGCCGAGAAGGTCATCTGGAACGCCATGAAGACGTATTCCGGGATCTTCACGCCCTTCGAGAAGGTGTCGGCCAGGCTTTCGGTCGTCACGCCGGCGAGGAAGGCCTTCTCGAAGCCGCCGATGAAGGCGTTGCCCGAGGTGAAGGCGAGCGAGTAGCCGTAGAACACCCACAGCAGCATCATCACCGCGGCGATGACGGTCACCTGCATCAGCACCGAGAGCATGTTCTTGGCGCGCACGAGGCCGCCATAGAACAGCGCGAGGCCCGGCACGGTCATGAACAGGACCAGGATGGTGGAGAGCATCATCCAGGTGATGTCGCCCTTGTCCACGGTCGCGACCACGGCGGCAGCCTCGGCAGTGGCCTCGGCGCCGACCTGTGGCGCGTCCTGCGCGAAGGCGGCGGCTGCCACCAGCGCCGTGGTCGCCAGCACGGGAAGCCCCGCACGTATCCACTTCTTCATCGTCATGGGTTCAAAGCTCCGTCGCGTTCGGAAAATATCGGGATCAAAAGCACTGGCTCAGAGCGCGTCGGCGTCGGTTTCGCCGGTACGGATGCGCACGGCCTGGTCGATCGCGTAGACGAAGATCTTGCCGTCGCCGATCTGGCCGGTCTTGGCCGAGGAGGTGATGGCGTCGATGACCTTGGCGACCTGGTCGGAGGCCACGGCCACCTCGATCTTGAGCTTCGGCAGGAAGCTCACCGCGTATTCGGCGCCGCGATAGATCTCGGTGTGGCCCTTCTGGCGCCCGTAGCCCTTGACCTCCGTGACGGTCAGTCCGTGCACACCAATGCCAGTGAGCGCATCCCGGACTTCCTCAAGCTTGAAAGGCTTGATGATAGCCATGACGATCTTCATGGTTCCTGTCCCCGCTTGGCCCCGAACCCTGCACAGCCGGTTCCGGGCGTTTCATGTCGGACTCGGCCAGGCAGGTCAGTGAAACCCTTGCGGTCAAGCCGGGCGGTAGGAATCAATTCGCGTGCCAACCCAGATGGGTGAGGCAAATTTACATTGCCGCACCCCGTGAGGCGGAGGCGCCGCTTCAGCAGCCGGCTCCAATTCGGCCCGCCCCGGCGGCAGCGCACTGCCCATTTCTTGGTCGGCACCCTCGGTCAACCTTACGCGCCGCTAAAAAAGTGGCACACACCGATTAATTTTTAGTCATTCACTGCCGGAAGCCTTGCGGATCGGGCGAATAAGCCCTTCCTGGGCGACCGAAGCGACCAGCCGGCGGCGCTCGTCATAGATCAGGCCCCGCGCCAGCCCGCGCGCGCCGGAGGCGCTGGGACTGTCCTGTACATAGAGCAGCCAGCCATCGGCGCGGAACGGCCGATGGATCCACAGCGCGTGATCGAGGCTCGCGGCCTGAATCCCTGCGCCGAGCACGCTGGTGCCATGAACCAGCGTGGTGGCCTCCAGAAGCGTCATGTCGCTGGCATAGGCCAGCACGGCGCGGTGCAGCTCGGGCGCATCCGGCAGGGGCGCGGCGGCCCGGAACCAGACCATGCGGCGCGGCACGCTGTGCGTCTGGCCGAGCCCGATCGGCTTCAGCTCGATGGGCCGCGGGCGCAGCCAGTAATCGCGCACCGGCGCGGGAAGGCGCTCCAGCACATCCGCCGCCAGCGCGTCGAGGCCCGGAACGTCCTGCGGCGCGGGCACCTCGCCCTCCACCTCGCCCTCCACCGCGGCCTCCAGGTCGATCTGGTGGTCGAGGCCCGGCTCCTCGCGGTGGAACGACACCGACATGATGAAGATCGGCCGGCCATGCTGGATGGCGACGGTCCGCCGGGTGGCGAAGCTGCGCCCGTCGCGCACGCGCTCGACCTCATAGAGGATGGGCACGCTCGGGTCGCCGGCGAGCAGGAAATAGGCATGCAGCGAATGCGCCGCGAGATCGACGGTGCGCTGGGCCGCCACCAGCGCCTGCGCCAGCACCTGCCCGCCGAACACGCGCGTGCGGAAGGGCCAGGATTCGGGAGGGTTCTTGCCACGGAACAGGTTGTCCTCCAGCGTCTCCAGATCGAGCAGCTGGACGAGTTCGGCAGTGGTCGACATCGTGGCTCCGCCTTCCTGGCGCGCAGGGCAGGCCGGCGCGCCGCATTGTTCCTTGTCCGTAGCTAAGGCATATGATGCCCGGCAGACAATGCGCCGCAGCGCGATCTCGCCCGGGCGCGACGCGGAGGCGCGGGCCATGCCCGAGCGGCGGCGCAGCGGGCGGGCGGACAGGGGATCTGAGCCAATGACGGACACGGATGCACTCATCGCCGGCGGCGGACTTGCCGGCCTGTCGCTCGCCCTCGCGCTGGAGCGCGGCCTTGGCGGCGCCCGCCTCGCCGTGGCCGATCCCACCTTCGCCGCTCCCGCGCCGCGCAGCGCCGACATGCGCGCCTCCGCCTTCGCCGCCGGGGCGCGGCGGCTGTTCGAGACGCTGGGCGTGTGGGAGCGCGTGGCCGACGCGGCGCAGCCCATGCTCGCCATGGAAATCACCGATTCCAAGCTCGGCGATGCCGCCCGCCCGGTATTCCTGTCCTTCGAGGGCGATGTCGCGCCGGGCGAGCCCTTCGCGCACATGGTGCCAAAC
Organism: Ancylobacter tetraedralis; assembly: GCF_014195655.1. Taxonomy (GTDB): domain Bacteria; phylum Pseudomonadota; class Alphaproteobacteria; order Rhizobiales; family Xanthobacteraceae; genus Ancylobacter; species Ancylobacter tetraedralis. The sequence goes on along the minus strand of NZ_JACICD010000002.1, from coordinate 435,296 downwards.
GCCGTGCTGCAGGACGCGATGACCGATCTGGCGCGCGAGCGCGGCATCGCCCTGCTGCCGGCCGGCGTCGCCAGCTTCGCCGCCGGCCCGACAGTGAGCCGGATCGACCTCACCGACGGCACCCCGGCGACGGCGCGGCTGCTCTGCGCCTGCGATGGCGGGCGCTCGAAGCTGCGCGCGCTCGCCGGCATCGGCGTGGTGGGCTGGTCCTATCACCAGTCGGCCATCGTGATGACGGTGGGCCATGAGCGCCCGCACGAGGGCAAGGCCGTCGAGCATTTCCTGCCCGCCGGCCCCTTCGCCATCCTGCCGCTGACCGGCAACCGCTCGTCCATCGTCTGGACGGAGGCGACCGAGACCGCCAAAAGCCTCCTCAAGCTTCCGCGCGTGCTGCTGCTGGACGAGCTGGAGCGGCGCTTCGGGCTGCAGCTGGGGGCGCTGGAAATCCTCGACGAGCCGCAGGCCTTCCCGCTCGGCTTCCAGATGGCCCGCTCCTTCGTCGGCGAGCGCCTCGCGCTGGTGGGCGACGCCGCCCACACCATCCACCCCATTGCCGGGCAGGGCATCAACATGGGCCTGCGCGACGTCGCGGCGCTGGCCGAGGTGGTCACCGATACCGGCCGCCTCGGCCTCGACATTGGCGGGCCCGACATGCTGGCACGCTACCAGCGCTGGCGGCGCTTCGACACGCTCACCATGGGCGCGGCAACGGACGGGCTGAACCGGCTGTTCGGCGTGCGCAACGATGCGGCGCGGCTGGTGCGCGATGTCGGCCTCGGCATCGTGGAGCGGCTGCCGGGCCTGAAATCCTTCTTCATCCGCGACGCCGCCGGCATTGTCGGCGCCGCGCCGAAGCTGCTGCGCGGCGAGGCCCTCTGAGCGTCTTCGAGCGGCGAGGATGGCGGACGCGCCGACCCTCAGCGGCCGGCCAGTTCGTCCTCGGTCAGCGGGCGCGCCTCGTCCGCCAGCATGATCGGGATGCCGTCGCGGATGGGATAGGCGAGCCGCGCCGCGCGCGACACCAGTTCGCGCGCCGCTCGATCATATTCCAGCGTGCCCTTGGTCACCGGGCACACCAGAATTTCCAGCAGCTTGGGATCGAGCTCATAGCCGGAGCGGGAATGCGCGTGCGGGTGTTTCTCGGCCATGGCGGTGATCAGCTCCTTCTGTCCCCGGCGCCACCTGTACAGGCGGCCGGCACCGGGATTCGGCAATTTCCGCTATATAGCCCAGCGAGCTGACATTCTCACGTCACGCCCGCTCACGTCACGCCCGCTCACCCCGCACCCGCCCGGCCGCATGAACCAGTCCCCGCGAACCGCCCCGATGGATGCCTCCCCGCTCGATCTCGTGTTCGAACCGCGCCTGCATGGCGAGACCGTCCAGCAATGGGTGTTCCGCCGGCTGCGCCGCTCGGTGATGAGCGGGCGCTTCCCGCCCGGGCAGGCGGTGACGATCCGCGGGCTCGCCGAGGCGCTGGGCGTCTCGGCCATGCCGGTGCGCGAGGCGCTGCGGCGCCTAGTGGCCGAGCGGGCGCTGGTGCTGCTGGACAATCGCCGCGTGCGGGTGCCGGAAATGACCGCGCGCCGCTTCGAGGAACTGGTGACGGCGCGCACGCTGCTGGAATGCGAGGCCGCCGCGCGCGCGCTCAAGATCGCCGATGCGCCCTTCCGCCGGCGGCTGGTGGCGCTCGACCGCGCCTCCGATGCGGCGGTGGAGGCCAATGATACCGAAGCGATGATCGAGACCAACCTCGCCTTCCATGCCGCGCTTTATGGCGGGCGGGCGGACAATGTCCTGATGCCGCTGATCGAATCGGTCTGGCTGCAGATCGGCCCGTTCATGCGCATGGCGCTGGCCGACCTCGAGCGCTACTACCCGGTCGATCGCCACGCCGAAGCGCTGGCCGCGCTGGCGGCGAAGGACGAGGCGGCGCTGCGCCGCGCCATCGAAGCCGATATTCGCGACGGCATCGGCCATCTCCTGGAAAAGCTGGGCTAGCGCCACCGGCACCACCGGCGGCGCAGCCATCTCCCCTCACATGGCGGCGGCGAAGCGCGGCGCCGCGCGGCGCGTCTCGGCATGTAGCCGGGCGGCGGCGCCGAAGGCGGTGAAGATGCCGGAGGAGAGCCGGTCCTCCCAGAAACGCCATTCGGGATGCCACTGGATGGCCATGTTGAAGCCCGGCGCATCCGGCACGCGGAAGGCCTCGATGGTGCCGTCCGGGGCCCGCGCCTCTATCGCGACGCTCGCGGCGAGCCGGGCGACACCCTGCCCGTGCAGCGAATTGACCCGCCAGCTCGGCGCGCCGGCCAGACTTTCCAGCAGTCCGCCCGGCTCCAGCGCCACGTCGTGCACCGGCGCGTACTGGCCGTCGATGTCGAGGGCCGAATCCTCGCGATGGTCGAAGCGGCCCGGCTGCTCATAGAGCTTCTGGAACAACGTGCCGCCGAGCGCGACGTTCATTTCCTGGAAGCCGCGGCACACGCCGAACAGCGGCACGCCACGCTCCAGCGCCGCGCGAATCAGCGGCAGCGAGATATCGTCGCGATACGGATCGGCCGGCAGCGGCGGTTCGTGGGGCGCATCGCCATAATGATGCGGGCCCACATTGGATGGGCTGCCCGGCAGGAAGATGGCGTCGACCGCTGCCAGCACGTCCTCCACCACCATGCGCACGGGCGCCATCGCCGCATCGACCGAGGAGATCGTGCCGGGAATGAGCACGGGCATGGCCTGCGCGCCGCGCGCGACCGCGTAGATGTACTTCTCGGTGACGCCGTGCACGACATGGCCATCCCTGGCCTTGACGTCGCTGATCACGCCGATGACTGGACGCATGATGTCTTGATCCTGAAAACCGATCCTGCCGATGTGGGGCGGCACCCCGGCCGCTGTCAACGCCCTTGCTCGTGTGAAGGCCCTGGCTCGTGTGAAGACCCTGGCTGACGCACGGCCATGCGCGGCGCCCGTTGGCCAAGGCGCGGCGGCGGCGCGGCGGCGGCGCGTTGCCGCAGGCCTCCCTTTGCTCGCGCTCGTGCGGTGAGGAATTTTTCCCGAAGATTTCCAAACGACGCCGAACATGTCAGAAAGCCGACTTCATGCCGACGGTTCGGTGCCTCCCGTCCGCAGGGGTTTCATGGTCTTTTCCTCCGTTACGTTTCTCTTCTATTTCCTGCCGGCCTTCCTGATCTGCTATTTCGCGGTGCCCGGCGTTCGTGCCAAGAACCTCGTGCTGCTGGCGTTCTCGCTGGTGTTCTACGCGTGGGGCGGGCTGGCCAACGTGGCGGTGCTGGCCGTCTCGATCCTGGCCAACTACGTCTTCGCGCTGGTCATCGACACCCGCTCGCAACCCTGGCGGCTGCGCATGCTCGGCCTTGCGGTGGCCGCGAATCTGGGCGGGCTGATCGCCTTCAAATATGCCGGCTTCCTCGCCGAGAACCTCAACGTCCTGCTGGAGCCGACCGGCCTCGCGCTGCCGGTGGTTCACCTCGCGCTGCCGCTCGGCATCTCGTTCTTCACCTTCCACGCCATTTCCTACCTCGTCGACGTGTATCGCGGGAAGGCGCGGGCCAATGGCCGGTTCGAGGAAATCGCCGTCTATATCACCATGTTCCCGCAGCTCGTGGCGGGCCCGATCGTGCGCTACTCCACCATCGCGCACCGCATCCGCGCGCGGCGGACCACGCTGGGGCGGGTGTCGGCGGGCCTGCGCATCTTCGTCATCGGCCTGTCGTGGAAGGTGCTGATCGCCGATCAGGTGGCGCCGGTGGTCGCGGCGGTGTTCGACAACACGCCCGCGCCCAATCTCGCGGAGGCGTGGCTCGGGGTCAGCGCCTATGCGCTGCAGATCTATTTCGACTTCGGCGGCTATTCCAACATGGCGATCGGCCTCGCGCTGGCCATGGGGGTGAAATTCCCGCGCAATTTCAACCTGCCCTATGGCGCGCTGTCGATCACCGATTTCTGGCGCCGCTGGCACATGAGCCTGTCCAGCTGGTTCCGCGACTATCTCTACATCCCGCTCGGCGGCAACCGGCATGGCCATATGCACACCGCGCTCAACCTGTGGGCGGTGTTCCTGCTCTGCGGCCTCTGGCACGGGGCGAGCTGGACCTTCATTATCTGGGGCGTGCATCACGGCACGTTCCTGGTGCTGGAGCGCACCCGGCTGGGCGCGCTGCTGAAGGCCGGCCCGCGCCTTGTCGGCCATGCCTATGTGCTGCTGGTCGTGCTGTCCGGCTGGGTGTGGTTCCGCGCCAACGGGCTCAACGAGGCCGGTGCGCTGTTCGCCGGGCTGGTGGGGCTCAACGGCACCGGGCCGCTGGCGGTCTCCACCTCCGCGCTGCTGGCACCGCTCACCATCGCGATGCTGATCCTGGGATGGCCGCTCTCCATGTTCGGCCTGCCCCAGCCGGGGGCGAGGTGGATGGCGCCGCGGCTCCGGCAGGCGCTCTACGCCGTCACCGACACCGCCACGGTGGCGCTGCTATTCGCGCTGTGCGTGCTCTCGGTCGCGGCGGCGACCTATTCGCCGTTCCTGTATTTCCGGTTCTGAGGGGGAAGCCGCGATGTCCCTGCTGCTCGCCTTCCGCCGCTGGTGGGCCATCCTGTTCGTGGCGGTGCTGAGCCTGCCGGCGATCGGCCATTTCCTGCCCGACCTGCCGGCGCCGATGCGCACCGTGGTGGCGCCCGAGGCGCGCTGGTGGGAAGAGGCCAACAAGCGCATGGACCCTTATCTCAACAACACGTTCGGCTTTCGCGGCGCGGTGCTGGCCGCGCATGGCGCCTATGTGCGCTTCATCGGCGCACCGCGCGGTCCCTCGGTGCTGCGCGGCACGGATGGCTCGCTGTTCTACACCGGCGACCACGCGCTGGAGCAGAGCGTCGGCCAGTTGCTGCGTCCGGCGCTGGTGGGCGAGTTCGTCGACTGGGTGATAAGCCTCAAGCGGGAGATCGAGCCGTGGGGCGGCCGGCTGGTCGTGGTCATCGCTCCCAACGCCCAGACGATCCAGTTCGACCACCTGCCCGATTATGCGCGCCGGCAGATGAAGCGGCCGACCGAGTATGACCTGCTCGATGCGGACCTCGCCAAGGCCGGCATCGCCCATGCGGACCTGCGTCCGCCGCTGCTGGCGGCGAAGGCCGCTGGCCCGGTCTACTGGCGCTTCGACACGCACTGGAACCAGCGCGGCGCGCTGATCGGCTTCAACGCGGCGCTGGCGGCTGTCGGGCGCGCCGACCTGGAAATCAACCCGGACGAGGCGCTCGGCCCGCCGGAGCCGCGCACCGATGGCGATCTGGTGCGGCTCACGGGCAATGGCACCACCGAGCCGGCGGACGTGCAATATCCGGTGAAGCCGCCCGTCGCCGTTGGCGCGGCGAGCCTCACACCACTTCCCGGCATCACTCAGGCGCGCTCGCCGCGCTTTCCCTTCCCCCCGCTCGCTTTCGAGACCGGCCATCCCGGCCCGCGCATCATGGTGATCGGCGATTCCTTCACCTATGGGCTGTGGAAGGACTACCTCGCCTATCGCAGCTCCGCCTTCGTGTGGACGCACCACCTGTTCTGCCGCGGCGACCCGGCGCCGATCGCCCGGTTCAAGCCGGAGATCCTGATCGTGGCGGCGGCGGAACGTCTGTTCCCCTGCCCGCTCAAGGTGCCCGAATGGGCCGAGAGCGAGGTGCGGCGCTGAGCCGGGCGGGCGGCGCCACGCCCGAGGCGCGCCCGTGCTTGCCGCCACAGGGCTCGCGGCATTAGAAGGCGGGCGAAAGGATCCCGCCCATGTCTTCCTTCGACGCCTCCGCTGACGCTCCCGCCTCGCCGCCGCTCACGCCGGAGCAATTATTCGCCCGTCTGGCGGAACTCGGCATCGACACACGCACCATCACGCATCCCCCGCTCTTCACGGTGGAGGATTCGCAGACGCTGCGCGGCGACATTCCCGGCGGGCACACCAAGAACCTGTTTCTCAAGGACAAGAAGGGCAACCTCTTCCTCGTCGTGGTCGAGGAGGAGGCGCGCGTCGATCTCAAGAACCTGCACGGCCCGCTGGGCGCCGCGAGCAAGCTCTCCTTCGGCAGCGCCGAACTGCTGGAGGAGGTGCTGGGCGTGAAGCCCGGGGCTGTGACCGCCTTCGCTCCGATCAACGATCGGCAGGGCCGCGTGACGGTGGTGCTCGACACCGAATTGATGGCCTTCGCCGACATCAACTGCCATCCGCTGGTCAATACCGCGACCACCACGATCGGCCGCGACGACCTGGTCCGCTTCCTGCGCGCGACCGGGCATGAGCCGGTCGTCATGGCGGTGCCGCGCCGGGCCGATACGGTGGAACAAGCCTGATGCCGCGCGCGGTTGCGACAGTTGCATTCCCGGCACGACGGACCATGTTAAGCGGCAAACAAGCGGTCAACACGACAAGCACTGCGAGGACTGTCCCATGTTGCTGAACCAGCCCGCCAACCCGGCCGAGAACGGGGCCGCCTCTCCGGCTGGCGACGATGTCGTGATCGACGTCACCACCCGGAGCTTCATGAAGGACGTGGTCGAGGAATCGCGCCAGCGGCCGGTGCTGGTCGATTTCTGGGCGCCCTGGTGCGGCCCGTGCAAGCAGCTCACCCCGATCATCGAGAAGGTGGTGCGCGCGGCCAAGGGCAAGATCCGCCTCGCCAAGATGAACACCGACGAGCATCCCGCGGTCGCCCAGCAGCTCGGCATCCAGTCGCTGCCCACCGTCTATGCCTTCGTCAACGGCCAGCCCATTGACGGCTTCATGGGCGCGCAGCCGGAGACGCAGGTCCAGGCGCTGGTCGACCGGCTGGTGGCCGCCGCCGGCGGTGGCGACATCGCCGAAGTGGTCGCCTCGGGCGAAGCCGCGCTGGCGGAGGGCGACCTTGCCGGCGCAGCGGAGATCTTCACCGCCGTGCTCGCCGAGGAGCCCGCCAACGTGAAAGCCATTGCCGGCCTCGCGCGCACCCAGCTTTCCGGCGGAAATGTCGAGGACGCCAAGGCGACGCTTGCTCTGGCGCCCGAGACCGCGGCGAACGATGCCGGCATCGCCGCCGTGCGCGCCGCCATTGAGCTGGAAGAGGCCGCGGCCGGGCTCGGCGACGTGCGCGAGCTGGAGGCCCGTGTCGCCGCCAATGCGCTCGACCATCAGGCGCGGTTCGATCTGGCGCTGGCGCTCAATGCGCGCGGCCTGCGCGAGGAGGCGGCCGACCACCTGCTCGCCATCGTGCGCAAGGACCGCACCTGGAACGAGGACGGCGCGCGCAAGCAGCTGGTCCAGCTGTTCGAGGCCTGGGGACCGACCGACGAGCACACCATCGCCGGCCGGCGACGCCTGTCATCCATCCTGTTCGCCTGAACGGGGGCCTCCCCGGCCTTATCCCGGCAGCGGCCGGCGGCGGGCTCACGAGGCCGCTCGCCGTCGAGGCGCGCCACGCCGTCCTCGTCCCGGCGCCGCGCAATTTCCCGCAACGGGCCCGACAGCGTTGTGGATTCAAACGTCGGGACATGCAAAAGCGCAGGTGCGCGGGCATGATCCTGTCGCAGGCGCCGGCCGGTAGAGCTATCCCGCGCTGCCGGCGAGCCTCTTCGTGCGTGTTTCTTTCAGGAGTGCCGATGCCCATCAACCGGCCCTATGGCAGTCCATCGGAACTGCCGAGCCTCATCCCGCTCTTTCCGCTGGAAGGAGTTCTGCTGCTGCCGCACAGCCAGCTGCCGCTCAATGTCTTCGAGCCCCGCTATGTCGAGATGATCGACGCGGCGCTGGCCGGCGGCCGGCTCATCGGCATGATCCAGCCGGCCTTCGATCTGGCCGGGCGGCCGCTCGAGGGCGGCAAGGCGCTGGCCGGCGTCGGCTGCGTGGGGCGCATCACCGAGATCGCCGAGAGCGGCGACGGGCGCTATTTGCTGGCGCTGACCGGTATCGCCCGCTTCCGCCTCGTGAAGGAGCTTGAGGTCGACACCCCGTTCCGGCAGGGCGAGGTCGATTTCGAGGCCTTCCGCGACGACTTCACCCCCGGCTTCGGCGCCGAGGCAGTGGACCGCGGCGCACTGCTGCGCACGCTGGCCGACTATCTCGACGCCAATGAGCTGGAAGCGGATTGGGAGGGCATCAAGAATGCGCCCAATGAAGCACTGGTCAACGCGCTCGCCATGATGGCGCCGTTCGGCCCGCGCGAGAAGCAGGCCCTGCTGGAGGCGGCGACCCTCGCGGCGCGCGCGGAAATGCTGATCGCCGTCACGCAGATGAGCATGGCGCGCACCGCCGGCGACGGCGACACTCCACTGCAGTGACCCCGGGCGCCCTTGCCGCCCATCCGCCGTGCGCCCTGCATGGGCGGTGAGGAACCGGTCACCTAAGGGGGGCGTGGTGGCCGGTTCCTCACCTGACCCCTCCGGGGGGCGGAGGGGATTCGTGCACGGCAATGGCGCCCGCTCGGGCGCCCGCTCGGCCAGCTACTCCGCGGCTATGGGCGGGCGGGGCGGTACCGGCAGTGAGCCGACGGCACGCGGGCCGGCGGCAGGGCCAGACATAGGCGGGCCGACCGGATGGGGCGCCGGATGCGCGGCGGTGGGTGTCTGCGTCCCGGCATCATAGCCCGGCGGCTCGTCCGTCTCGCCGACGAACCGGCTGAGCAGGCCCCCGAGATAGACGCCGAGATCATCGATCAGCGTGAACACTGCCGGCACGAAGACAAGCGAGAGCGCGGTGGAAGCCAGCAGCCCGCCGATCACCGCGATCGCCATGGGCGAGCGGAAGTCGCCGCCCTCACCGATGCCCAGGGCCGAGGGCATCATGCCGGCCACCATGGCGATGGTGGTCATGATGATGGGCTGTGCGCGCTTGCGGCCGGCCTCGATCAGGGCCGCCCCGCGATCCTCGCCCGCATTGATCGCCTCGATGGCGAAATCGACCAACAGGATGGTGTTCTTGGTCACGATGCCCATCAGCATCAGGAAGCCGATCACCACCGGCAGTGTCAGTGCGTTGTTGGTCAGCAGCAGGGCGACGAAGGCGCCGCCCACCGACAGCGGCAGCGCGATGAGGATGGTGATGGGCTGCAGCACATTGGCGAAGAGCAGCACCAGCACGGCGAACACCATGAGGATGCCCGCGCTCATGGCTGTCGTGAAGCCCGAGAAGACCTCGCCCATGATCTCGGCGTCGCCGGTCTCCTTCAGCACCACGCCGGCCGGCAAGTTGCGCGCCGCCGGCAGGGCATAGACCTCCTCCAGCGCCTCGCCGAGCTGGGTATAGCCGGCAAGGTCGCCTTCGATGGCCACACGCCGGGCGCGGTCATAGCGATCGAGGCTGGAGGGGCCGGTGCCGAACGAGATGTCGGCGACCGCCGAGAGCGGCACCGAGGCGCCCGTTCCGGTCCGCACCCGCAGCATCTCGAAGGTGGAGATATCGGCGCGCGCCCGCTCGTCCAGCTGCACGCGGATCGGCACCTGCCGGTCGCCGGCGGAGAATTTGGCGAGATTCTGCGCAATGTCGCCAATGGTGGCGATGCGCACCGTCTGGGCGATGTCGGCCACCGAGACGCCGAGTTCGGCCGCCTCGGCGAGCTTGGGCACCACGCGCAGTTCCGGTCGCTCCAGCGCGACGGTGGACACCACGTTGGACAGGCCCTTCACATTGGCGCGGATCTCGCGCTCCAGCTCCAGCGCCGCCTTGTCCACGGTAGCGCCGTCCGAGCCGGACAGAACCAGCGTGAACTCGCGCCCGCCCGGCCCGACGCCGCCCGAGGCCCCGAAGCTGAACCGCAGGTCGGGGATGGGCGCCAGTTCGCGCACCATGCGGTGCTCGAACTGCTTCTGCGTCTCGTCGCGCTTGTCGCGCGGCACGAGGTTGATGATGACGGTCGCCTTGTTCACCTCGCCGCCGTCGCCGAACGGGCCGCCGGCCGAGCTCGAACCGCCGGTGGCATAGACGCTCGCCACCTCGGGCTGGGCCTTCAGGCGGGTGGAGACCTCGTCCACCATGTCGCGGGTCTGGTCCAGGGTATCGCCGGGGGGGAGTTCCAGAGCGAGCACCGAGCGCGAGACGTCCGAACTCGGGATGAAGCCGGAGGGCAATAGCGTGGACAGCCACATCGAGGCGATGAACAGCACGATGCCCCCCGCCACGGTGAGATAGCGGTGGCGGACCGAATCGCGCAGCACCTGCACGTACCAGCGCATCAGCCGGGTGTCGTCGGTTTCCCGGTGACCCTCGTCACGCATGAAATAGGCGGCCAGCATGGGCGTCAGCAGGCGCGCCACCAGCAGCGAGAACAGGACGGCCACCGCGACCGTGATGCCGAACTGCCGGAAATACTGGCCGGCGATGCCGCCCATGAAGCTGACCGGCAGGAACACCGCGACGATGGTGAGCGTCGTCGCCACCACCGCGAGGCCGATCTCGTCGGCGGCCTCGATGGAGGCGCGATAGGCCGACTTGCCCATGCGCATATGGCGCACGATATTCTCGATCTCGACGATGGCGTCGTCGACCAAGATGCCCGTCACCAGCGTCACGGCCAGAAGGCTCACGCCGTTCAGCGAGAAGCCCAGCATGTCCATCACCCAGAAGGTGGGCAGGATGGAGAGCGGGATCGCGAGGGCGGAGACCACGGTGGCGCGCCAGTCGCGCAGGAACAGGAACACCACGATGACCGCGAGCACCGCACCCTCGATGAGGGTATGCATGGCGGATTCGTAGTCCGCCTTGGTGTATTTCACCGTGGAATCGATCAGCGTGATGCGGATCTCGGGATAGGCGGCCTCGAGCTTGCGCAGCTCCTGCTCGGCCGATTCCGCCACCACCACGTCCGAATAGCCCTTGGCGCGGTAGATGCCGAAGGCGACGACCGGCTTGCCGTCCAGCCGGGCGAACAGGCGTGGCTCGGCCGCACCGTCGGTCACGGTGCCGAGGTCGGCGAGGCGCACATGTCGCCCGCCCGGCAGCGCGATGCGGGTCTCGGCGAGCTGGGCCACGGTGGTGGCACCACCGAGCGTGCGCACGGACTGCTCCTGCGTGCCGATGCGGCCGCGGCCGCCCGCGAGGTCGACATTGGTGGCGGCGACCTGGTGGTTCACGTCCGCCGCCGTCACGCCCAGCGCGGACAGCCGGTCGGGGTCGAGCGAGATACGGACCTCGCGATCCACGCCGCCCTCGCGCTTCACCTGGGCGATGCCGCGCACACCCTGCATCGAGCGGATGACGGTGTCATCGACGAACCAGGACAGTTCCTCCGGCGTCATGCTCGGCGCCGAGGCGGCATAGGTGGCGATGGCCATGCCTTCGACGTCGATCCGCTGCACCAGCGGTTCCTGGATGTCCTGCGGCAGTTCGGTGCGGATATTGGTAACGGCGTCGCGGATATCGTTCACCGCGCGGTCGACCTGCGTCTCCAGCTGGAACTCGACGACGGTGAAGGACTGGCCCTCGGTGACGCTGGATGTGAGGTGCTTCACCCCCGGCACGCCGGAAATCGCCGTCTCGACGCGTTTCGTAACCTGCGTCTCCAGCTCACTGGGCGCGGCGCCCGGCTGGATAATGGTGACCGCGACGATAGGCACGTCGATATTCGGCATGCGCGTGATCGGCAGCCGGCCGAACGTGTAGAGGCCGACCACCGTCAGCACGACGAACAGGACGATGGATGGAACGGGTTTGCGGATCGCCCAGGCGGAGATGTTGAGAGCCATCAGACCCCCTCCTTCTCCTGGGAGGTGAGCGGAATGGGTGTGACGCGGTCGCCCTCGCGCAGGAAGCCGCCGGCCTTGGCGACGACGCTGTCGCCTTCCGTTACGCCCTGCAGGATCTCGACATAGCCGTCGCCCTTGAGGCCTGTGGTGACGGCGCGCCGACGCACGATGTCGTTCTCGACGACGAAGACGAACACGCCCTCGGGGGTGAATTGCAGCGAGGCCTGCGGCAGGGCGATGCCGACGCGGCGGGCAATCTCGATCACGCCGCGCCCATAGGCGCCGGGGCGCAGGCGCTCGTCGTCGGGCAGCGCCACCGCCACATGGGCGAGGCGGCTGGTGGGATCGACCTTGGCGCCGATCAGCCGCACGCTGGCCTGCACCGGCTCGTTGAAGCCGGCCGGCGTCACCGCGACCGGCTGGCCCAGCGTCACCCGCGGCAGCGCCGATTCCGGCACTTCCGCCTCAAGGTCGATGGCACCATCCTTGACGATGCGGAACAGCGGTTCGGGATTGGACGCCAGCCCGATGGCGCCGATGCGCGCCGAGCGGGCGGAAACGATGCCCGACTCGGGCGCGCGAATGTCGGTACGGTCGATGCGAACGTCGATTTCATCGCGATTGGCGCGGATCTGCGCCGATTCGGCTTCCGACGCGGTAATCGATTCCTCGGCGGCGGCCACCTGAGCCGCGGCCACCTTGGCGGCCCGCTCGCGGGCATCCAGCATTTCCTGCGAGGTGGCGCCGGTCTTGATCAGCGTGCGCGCGCGCTCGACCGAGGATTCCGCCTCGGTCTGCTCGGCCATGGCCTGCTGCAGCGCCGCCTTCTGCTGGGCGATTGCCGCCCGCGCCTTGGCGGCGGTCGCGGTGTTCTGCGCCAGCAGCGTCTCCAGCGTATCGCGCGAGAGGCGAGCCAGCACCTGACCCTTGCTGACGCGATCCCCCTCTTCGACCAGAATGTCGGTGATGCGGAAACCGTCGATCTCCGCCCCGACCATGATCTCCTCGCGCGCCACCAGCGTACCGGTCACCGACAGCCGCTCGACCACCTCGCGCCGCGCCGCCGGCACGACGGAGATGGAAATGGCGCGCACCGAATTCGGATCCGGCACGGCCACGTCGTCGGCCTGGGCCGCATCGGTGAGCTGGAGGCTGGAGCTGAAGCGGTCGCGGAAGGCGAGACCGACCACGCCGACCATCACCACGGTCGCGACGAAGGCGAGCGCGACGCGCCCGCCGAAGGAGGGAGGAAGCTTGAGGATCATGGCGTAATGTCCGAATGGGCGGCGCCAGGAACAGACGCTGCGGCAGCCGACGCAGCAAAGACAGAGGCAGGGGCCAGCATGCGCGCGATCAGCATCGCGAAAGCCGGCGCGGCACGTTCGAGGGTCAGTTCCGGATCGAACCGGTTGCGCAGCACGAGGCCGTCGCCAATGGCGTTGATGAGCAGAAGGGCGACATCTGGATCGATCGTCGGATCGACCTCGCCGCGAGCGCGGGCGGCAAGAAAGGCGCGGCGGAGCGCCACGTTCATCTCGTCCTCGACCGCCTGGAAGGTCGGCTTCAGCGCCGGGTTGCGCGAGGCCTCGGCGTAGATTTCCGGGCCAAGCTCAAGGCAGATCATCGACAATTCGCCGGAAAACAGCGCATGCCCCATGCGCAGCAGCCCCTCGATGAAGGTGGGCGCGCTCTCCAGCGTCTCGACGAGACCGGCCCTGAGCGCGCGCTCCTCCTCGACGATGGCGATGATGATCGCCTCCTTGGAAGGAAAATAGCGGTAGAGCGCCCCCGGGCTCATGCCGGCCTCGGCACAGATCTCGTGCATCGAGGTGCCGTGAAAGCCGGAACGGGTGAAGCAGGCGATGGCGCCGTCCAGCACGCGGCGGCGCGCGTCGATACGTGTCGGGCCACGGCGGCCGCCGCCAGTGTCCGGCACGTCAGACGATGCCTCGGCACCGGCACGAACTGCGACCGTCATCGCCCCCCCAGACTTTAGTCTTCCCCGCAGCGGCATTAAGGTTGCAAAAGCGCACGGCGTCAAGAACGAACGTTCGTTCTCCAAATGCCGACCGGGCGTCCGCGCGCGTCCCGCCGCTCAGCCCCGGGCGGCCAGCACCGGCGCAAACGCCTCGACCACCTTGAGATAGACCGAGCGCTTGAACGGAATGATCAGCGACGGCGTCGCCTCCAGCTGCTCCCAGCGCCAGGCGAGGAATTCCGGCTTGTGCTTGCCGCCGCCGGGACGGATGACATCGATCTCGCGATCGTCGCCGGTAAAGCGCAGCGCGATCCATTTCTGCGTCTGGCCGCGATAGCGGCCCTTCCAGGCCTCGCGGGCGACCGGCTCGGGCAGATCATAGGCGAACCAGTCGGGCGCCTCCGCCAGCGGCTCCACCGAGCGGACATTGGTTTCCTCGTAAAGCTCGCGCAGCGCCGCGTCCTGCGGGCTCTCGCCCTCGTCGATGCCGCCCTGCGGCATCTGCCAGGAATGCAGCGCGTCGACATGTTCAGCCCCGCCCATGCGCTGGCCGAGGAAGACCAGACCCTCGCGATTGACGAGGACGACGCCGACACACGGACGATAGGGCAGCTGGTCGAACGGGATCATCGCGATGGGTCCGCACGTCGAGGGAGGCGGCCAAGGAACCGCGCGTCATTCTAGAGCCGGCCCCGGAACCGGGCGAGCGCCACGTTAAAACATGCTTAATGGCGAGCCGCCGGTGCCAGCATGATGCATCGCGGAACGGCGATCCCGCGGCGACACGTGCGCCGTCAGCCAGCCTCAAAGGCGGCGGGATCAAGGGTTCGGGACGAAAGCCCCATCCACAGATCCGGGCTGGCGCTCAGCGCGCGAAAGTCGGCGTGCCGGACGCGGCCGCGCCCAGGCGCGCCGGCGGCACGACTTCCACCAATTCGTGCACGCCATTGGCTTCGTCGAGAAAGGTGAAGGAACCCGGGCCCGGGCCCTCATCGTCGCCATCATCGTAACGGGGACGCAGCGTCGGCATATCGACGACGACGGCCGTATTTTCGCGCTCGAACAGGTTGCGCACCTGCGTCTCCGGCCGCTCCCGCAGGGCCAGCCAGGCACCGGCCACGGCGATGACCGCGACGCCGGTCAGGCTGAACATCGCCACCGCCGCCCAGAAGCAGGCATTGTCCCGCCCGGTGTCACGCCCCAGCGGAGCGTCCGTCTCGTTCATCAGCGGCATGATCGGCAGCGGTTCGATACTGGACATGATGCCCTTGTCGGATCGGACCTAGGCGGGATCGGGGCAAGATTGGGCAACAAAGACGACAGGACAGGAAAAGGGCCCCGTTCCTGCGAAAGAACGGAGCCCGTGGTATTTTTATCACATACAGGATGAAGGAGAGACGGCGGGAACCGCCGTCGGCCCGCATCAGTTCGGAACGGCGGCCTTGGGGTCGGCCGGATAGGCGGCGTTCTTCTGCACACCCTGCATCAGGTCGATGGCCAGCTTCAGCTGGGTGTCGTCCTTCGGATCCGGCGGGACATAGGCCGGCGAGCCGGTCTTCTCGTCCTCGCCATTCTTCAGGTGGCCCTTGAGCGAGGCTTCGCCGCGCGTGGTCTCGACGCCCGCCGCCTCGGCCTTCTCCTTCACGTCCTGGGGCACGTCCTGCACCAGTTCGATATCGGGCGAGATGCCCTTCGCCTGGATGGAGCGGCCCGACGGCGTGTAGTAGCGCGCGGTGGTCAGCTTGATCGCGGCATTGCCCGAAACCGGGATGACCGTCTGCACCGAGCCCTTGCCGAAGGAGAGCGAGCCGAGAATGGTGGCGCGCTTGTGGTCCTGCAGCGCACCGGCGACGATCTCGGAGGCCGAGGCCGAACCGCCATTGACCAGCACGATCACCGGCTTGCCCTTGGCCAGGTCGCCCGGCCGGGCATTGCGGCGCTCGGTCTCTTCCGGGTTGCGCCCGCGGGTGGAGACGATCTCGCCGCGGTCGAGGAAGGTGTCGGAGACGTCGATGGCCTGGTCGAGCAGGCCGCCCGGATTGTTGCGCAGGTCGACGATGAAGCCCTTGAGCTTGTCCTCGCCGATCTGCTTGGTCAGGTCCTCGACCGCCTTCTTCACGCCCTCGCCGGTCTGCTCGCTGAAGGAGGTGACGCGGATATAGCCGATGTCGCCATCCTCGACGCGCGAACGCACCGACTTGATGTTGATGATGTCGCGGGTCAGCGTCAGCACCAGCGGCTTGTCCTGGCCCTTGCGGACGATGGTGAGCCGGATCGGAGTGGCCACCGCGCCGCGCATCTTGTCGACCGCCTGCTGCAGTGTGAGACCCTTCACATCCTCGTCATCCAGCTTGATGATAAGGTCGCCAGCCAGCACGCCGGCCTTGGCGGCGGGGGTGTCGTCGATCGGGGTGACAACCTTGACCAGGCCGTCCTCCATCGTGACCTCGATGCCGAGGCCGCCGAACTGGCCGCGCGTCTGCACCTGCATGTCGCGAAATTCCTTCGCGTCCATGTAGGTGGAATGCGGGTCCAGCGAGGAGAGCATGCCGTTGATGGCCGCCTCGACAAGCTTGGAATCGTCCGGCTTCTCGACATAGTCGGCGCGAACGCGCTCGAATACGTCGCCGAACAGATTCAGCTGGCGGTAGGTGTCCGACGCCGCCGCCATGGCCTGGCCGGGCTGCAGCAGCAGCCGCGGCTGAGCGGCGCCGACCGCGACCAGCGCGCCGACAGCTGCGCCCAAGAGAAATACTGACGTCTTACGCATCATCCGCGTGCCTTCTCGCTCTCGCTCGTCGCCCACCATGGCGCTGGATCGATCGAGTTTCCATCCTTGCGGAACTCGACATAGAGAATGGGTTGGGCGGTTCCAAGGCCAACCGACGAGACGAGTTGCGGCCCCTGTCCCATGACCGCCACCGGTTCGCCCGAGAGCACGAACTGACCCAGTTCCACCGTTATCTTATCCATTCCCGCCAAAAGGATATGGTAGCCGCCGCCGGCATTGATGATCAATAGTTGTCCGTAAGAGCGGAAGGGTCCGGCATAGACCACCCAGCCATCGCTCGGCGAGGACACCTGCGCCTCCGCCCGGGTGCCGAAGGTCATGCCCTTTTCCTGCCCGCCATAGGCGTCTCCCGCGCCGAACGCCTTCAGCACCTGGCCCGCGGTGGGCATGGGCAGAAGCCCCTTGGCCTCGTCGAAGGCTATGCCCGGGGAGAGGCGGCTCGGGTTCTGCAGCGCCGCCAGCCGGGCCGCCGGGCCTTGATCCGCCTTGCTCGGCACGCTCGCACGGGCCGCTTCGGCGGCCTTGCGCGCGGCGCTCACCTCGGTCTCGATCCGGGCGACAAGCTCGCGCACATTGCCGGCCTCGGCCGCCAGCGTGGCCGCGCGCGCCTCTTCGTCCTTGAGGGCGGCTTCCCCCGCCTCCAGCGAGGCCTGGCGTTGCTCGATCAGCGCGCTGGTGCGCCGGCGCTCCTCCGCCAGCGAGGCTTTCAATTCTGCGAGAGCGTCGCGCTCGCTGGCCGCCTCGTGCGTCACGCGCTGCAGCGCCTGCAACTCGCCGGCGAGCAGATCGGTCTCCGATTTCAGCTCCGGCAACACGGCGCCGAGCAGAATGGCGGAACGCACCGACTGCAGGGCATCGTCCGGGCGCACCAGCAGCGCGGGCGGGGGGCGACGGCCGAGCCGCGCGAGGCCGCCGAGCACCTCGGCCAGCTGGCCCCGGCGCGAATCGAGCGATTCGCGGATATCGGCCTCCTCGCGGCCGAGCTCGACCAGGCGCTGCTCGCTGGCATCGAGCTTGCCCTCCACCCCGCGCACCTTCTGCGCGGTGTCGATCAGCGCGGTATTCAGCTTGGCGCGATCCCCCTTCAGCGAGGCGATCTCGCCGGCCAGGCGCGCCTGCTCGGCGGCGCTGCCCTTCATCGCCGCGTCGAGCTCATGGATGCGCTGCTGCGGCGCGGCACCGTTCCCCGCGGCATCGCCATCCGCCTGGCCCTCCGTCTGGCCCTGCGCCTGGCCCTGCGCCGGGGCAGGCGCGGAATCCGGCGCGGGCGTCGAGCCGGATTCCGGCGCTTGCGGCCAGGCCGGCAGCGCGACGAGCAGGCCGAGCCCGGCGGCGCACAGCACGGCGAGCCCGCGGCGCCGGCGCGACCGCACGGGTGATCTGGGAGGCAGGCAACGGGCGGCAGGGCGTGGGAAGCGCATCGGGAGAGGGAACGCCGGCATCATTAAGGTTGGGTTACCGTCGCCCGGTCTGTCCTCAGGCCTTGTGGTAGGGATGGCCCGAGAGAATCGTGGTCGCGCGGTAAAGCTGTTCGGCCATCATCACCCGAACCAGCTGATGGGGGAAGGTGGCGCGTCCGAAGGCGATGAGCCGATCGGCTCGCGCGCGCGCCGCGTCGCTGAGACCATCGGCCCCGCCGATCAGGAAGGCCAGCGCGCGAACGCCCCGGTCGCGCAGCGCGGCGATGTCGGCGGCGATCTCCTCGCTCGTGGCTTCGCGGCCACGCGGGTCGAGCGCGATGACGGTCGCCGCCTCGGGCAGGGCGGCGATGAGCGCCGCGCCTTCCTCGCTCATGCGGTCCTCGGGCCGGCGCGCCGCGCTCTCGGGCGTCTCGTGCATGTCGGGCCCGGAAAGGCCCAGCGCGCGCCCGCTCTTGCCGGTGCGGTCGACATAGCGTGCGCACAGCTCGCGCTCGGGCCCGGCCTTGAGCCGGCCCACGGCGACGATCATGAGGCGCACGCGCGGATCAGCCGCGCGTCAGCTTCGGCGCGGCGGCGGGCAGCGCACCCGACCACATCTTCTCGATGTTGTAGAAGCCTCGCACTTCCGGCTGGAAGACGTGGACGATCACATCGCTCGCATCGATCAGCACCCAGTCGCAGGCGGGCATGCCTTCGACCCGGACACCCTTGACGCCGCGCTCCTTGAGCGCCTCGACCAGGTGATCGGCGATGGCGCCGACATGGCGCTGGGAACGGCCCGACGCCACCACCATGTAATCGGCGATGGTGGTCTTGCCGCGCAGTTCAATGGGAACGATGTCCTCGGCCTTGTCGTCGTCGAGACGGGCCAGAACGAGGGCCAGCATCTCCTCGGCGTCGAACGCCTCGGAAACCGGTGCAGCTGCCGGGCTGGGGGCGGCTGCGGAGAGCGCCATGTTGGACAGGGGTCCAGATCCTCTCGTCATTTTGGCAGGAAACACGGTCAGGGAGCCCCCCTGCCGTTAATGCCATCTCAAGATATGTCGAAAACCGCCTGTTTTTCAACCGGCGGCTGCCGTTATCGCGATCAAGAGGGCGATAGGGCGGCCGAATTGTCCCGCTTTGCCCGCAACTGGGTTGAGGAAAGCGGCGATTTGAGCCCGTGCAGGAACAGCCAGGCGGGCGGCTTCATCCCCGCCAGCCGGGCCGCCTCGTGCTCCTCGCGCCGCCACGGCGCCAGCGCCAGCGCCGCCGGCGCGGCCATGGCGGGAAAGGTGCAGCCCTGCCGGTCCACCACGCAGATCGGCACGCGCGCGGCAATATCACGCCAGCGCTGCCAGCGATGGAAGGAGGCAAGATTGTCCGCCCCCATCAGCCACACGAAATGCACCTGCGGAAACCGCGCCACCAGCGCCGCCACCGTGTCGAAGCTGTAGCGCGTGCCGAGCCCCGCCTCCAGCCCGGTCGGCACCAGCGCGGGATGGTTGGCGATCGCCCGCGCCTGCGCCAGCCGCACGCCGAGCGGGGGAAGCCGGCCATTGTCCTTCAAGGGGTTGCCCGGCGTGACCAGCCACCACACCTTGTCCAGCCGGAGGCGCTTGAGCGCCAGCAGGCTGACCGCGCGATGGGCGGCATGCGGCGGGTTGAAGCTGCCGCCATACAGGCCGATGCGCATGCCGGGCGCGAGCGGCGGGATGCGGACATCCCGCGCCGCCGTCCACGCCGCCATGCCGGACCCGGCACCCGCAAGCGGTTCTCCCGCCGCGCGCCTTCCCGGCCCCTCGTCCGGCGCGGGGCGCTCGGCCCCGTCGTCCGGCATCAGCGGAGGGCGGCGCAATCAGCCGCCATTCTTCTCCGCCTCCATGCGGGCCTTCAGTGCCAGCAGCTTGGCGAAGGGCGAATCGGGATCCACCGGCTTGTCGCGACGGGTGTCGGGACGCGGGCCGGAGGTGAAGCGATCCGGCGCCGGGCGGCTGGAACGGTTGGCATGGTCGCGATTGGCATGGTCGCGATTGCCTTGCTCGCGGTTGCCAAATTCCTTGCGCCCGTCATTGCGCCGGTTGTCGTCGCGGCGGTTGTCATCGCGCTTGCCGCCCTCAGGGCGCGGCTCGCGGGCGGGACGGCCGGCATCGCCACCCTCGGGACGACGCTCGCGGCCATCCGTGCGCGCCTCGGAACGCGGCTCGCCACGTCCCTCGGTCCGCCGGTCGTCGCGCGGCGGCCGACGACCGCGCTCGCCTTCCGGCCGCTCGCGCCGCGCGCCCTCCTCGCCCGCTGCGGCAGCCGGTGCGGCCTCCCCGCGCGGGGCATTCTCGGCGCGCGCGTTATTCTCCGCACGCGGACCTGGCCGGCCCTGCTGGCCGCCCTTGCGGTGCTGCGCGGGACGGTGCTGTCCCGGCGGACGACCGGGACGCCACACCTCGATCATGGCCGGCTCGGCCGGAACCGCCGGCTGCGCAACCGCGTCCGGCGCGGCGGCTACGTCAACAATCGCTTCGTCCACGGCCACTTCTTGCGCGGGCCCGTCTTCCGAAGCGGCTTCCGCCGGCGCGGCGGACGGGGAATCGGCCGCGGGTTCGGCCTCAAGAGCCGGCTCCACGGTCTGGTCGAACACCGGATCGGTGAAGACCTCCCCGCTCACCCCGGCGGCATCGGCCACCGCCGCCTCAGGGGCAGGTTCGGCGCGTGCGGCAACGATTTCGGCGACAGCCTCGGGCTCCAGCGCCGGCTCGACCGTGTGGTCGAACGCGACGTCGGCACCCGCCGGGACAGAAGCCTCGTCCGGCGATGTCCCGACGACGGGGGCCTCGGCTTCGGCGAGATCGGCGGCCGTATGATCGGTTGCCGCGTCTTCGACCGCAGGAACGGCTTCAGCAGGCACTGCCTCAACAGGCGCCGCCTCGACCAGTGCCGCTTCGACAGGCGCCGCTTCGACCGGTGCCGGGCGACGCTCCATGCGATAGCCAAGCGAGCGCAGGATCGAGGCGAAATCCTCGCCCGCGCAGCCGGCCAGCGATGTCATGGCGACGGTGGCGACAAAGCCGCCGCCGTCGAACGCACCGGCCGGCTTCTCGCCGGACGTGCCCGGCCGCCAGGCCAGCGCCGGGCGGATGAGATCGGCCAGGCGCTCCAGAATGTCGACGCGCACCGCCCGCTCGCCGGCCACGCGGAAGCCGACCGCGCGGTAGAGACCCTTCTGGATTTCCGGATCGACCGGGATCGAGGTGCGCCCGGAGGCCGCCAGATGCGGCAGCTCGTCGAGCCCCTTCTGCTGCAGGCCGCCATGCTTGAGCGCCCAGAGCTGGGCGGCGAGCGCGCGCGGCGCCGGCTTCAGCAGGGTGGGAATGTAGATGTGGTGGGCACCGAAGCGCACCCCGTGGCCGCGCAGCACCGCGCGCGCCTCCTGGGCGAGACCCTTCATCTCCTCGGCGACCTTGTGGCGCTCCAGCACGCCGAGCGTCTCGACCAGCTGGAAGGCGATGCCCCGGCCGATGCCGGCCACGTCCTCGGCCTTGCCGAGCACGATGAGCGGGCCGAGCAGCTTCTCGATATGCGCCTTCAGCCACAGCTCGATGCGGGCCTGCACGGCGTCGCGCGCCGGACCGGTCAGATGCTCGTCGGCGATGACCTTGAGGCGCGGGCCCAGCACCTCGTCGCCGGGGATCAGCTTGGCCACGGGCTCGCCGACCCAGCGCAGCGTGCCATCCGAGGAAAGCACGAAGGCATCGTCCGCGCCTTCCGCCAGGCGCGCGGCGCGCGCCTCGATCTCGCCCGCGAGGGCTTTCTGGGCGGTCGTGCGCAAGGCCTTGGCCTCGGGGCCGGCAGCAGAGGCATCGGCGGCGAACTGGAAGCCGAGCAGGTGGCCGATCACATGGCCTTCCACGACGACGTCGCCGGTCTTGGTGATTTCAGTTTCGAGCATTGCGTTCTCTCGCAGGCGCCGCATCAGCACGCTGGTCCGACGATCAACAAAGCGGTGGGTCAACCGCTCGTGGAGAGCATCGGAAAGCCTGTCCTCCACACGCCGTGTGACACCCCGCCAGTGTTCCGGGTCATCAAGCCAATCCGGCCGGTTCGCCGCGAAGGTCCACGTGCGAACCTGCGCAATTCGTCCCGACAGCGTGTCTATGTCACCTTCCGCTCGGTCCGCCAAGGCCACTTGTTTGGCGAACCAGTCGGTGGAGATGCGCCCATGGCGCATCAGATCGTCGTAGACGGTCGAAACGAGGTCGGAATGCGAGGCCGGAGACACCTTCCGGTAGTCCGGCAGCTGGCAGGCCTCCCACAGCCGCTCGACCGCATCCGCCCCCACCGCATGGCGGCGGATGGCAGGGTCGCGCATCAGCGCCTCCAGCACCAGCACGTCCTCGGCGGTGGGCGCGCGGGTCAGGCCTTCCTCGCGCGGAACCTGCGCCAGCGAACGATTCAGCGCCTCGACGGAGGCGAAGTCCAGCGCGCTGTTGCGCCATTGCAGCACCCGGTGCGCATCGAAACTGTGCGCTTCCAGCCGCTCGACCAGCTCGGCGTCGAACGGGGTGCAGCGCCCCGTCGTGCCGAAGGTGCCGTCGCGCTGGGCGCGCCCGGCGCGGCCGGCGATCTGGGCGAGTTCGCCCGGGTTCAGCTTGCGGAACTGCCAGCCGTCGAATTTCACGTCGCCGGCAAAGGCGACATGGTCGACATCGAGATTGAGCCCCATGCCGATGGCGTCGGTGGCGATGAGATAGTCCACGTCGCCATTCTGGTACATCTCGACCTGCGCGTTGCGCGTGCGCGGGGAGAGAGCGCCCAGCACCACCGCCGCGCCGCCGCGCTGGCGGCGGATCAGCTCGGCGATGGCATAGACCTCATCCGCCGAGAAGGCGACGATGGCCGAGCGGCGCGGCAGGCGGGTGATCTTCTTCTCGCCGGCGAAGGTGAGGTTGGACAGGCGCGGCCGCACCAGGATGGAGGCGCCGGGCAGCAGCTTCTCCACCAGCGGGCGCATGGTGGCGGCGCCCAGCAGCAGCGTCTCCTCCCGCCCGCGCCGGTTGAGCAGCCGGTCGGTGAACACATGGCCACGGTCGAGGTCGGCGGAAATCTGGATCTCGTCGAGCGCCACGAAGGCGACGTCGAGGTCGCGCGGCATCGCCTCCACCGTCGCCACCCAGAAGCGCGGATTGTCCGGCTTGATGCGTTCCTCGCCGGTGATGAGCGCGACCTGCCCGGCCCCCACGCGCTCGACGAGGCGGGTATAGACCTCGCGCGCCAGCAGGCGCAGCGGCAGGCCGATCAGCCCGGAGGAATGGCCGATCATGCGGTCGATGGCGAGGGTGGTCTTGCCGGTATTGGTCGGCCCCAGCACCGCGGTCACGCCGCGCGCGCGCAGGGAAGGCGGCAGCGGCTTGGTCCGGTCGAGCCTCGGGGCGAGATGCGTCGAGGCTGGAGGGGCGATGTTCATGGAGCCGTTCAGTCCGTCGCGCCGGCAGGGCGGTCCTTGTAGCACAGGAAACCGCCGAAGAGGGAAGACCCGCAGCCCCTGGCGGGCGCCAGCGCCGGCGGCGCCTCGGCTTGCCCCGCGTGAGGCCCGGTGCGTAACCTATGCCGACGGCTCAGGGAATGGCCGCCCGGGTGGGGGTCGCCCGCTTGCCGACCATCGGCTCGGTGACGAAGCTCTGCGCCTCCAGCTCGGCGACGCCGATGGCGGTCGTCACCGCCGCCCGGAATGGCACCAGCATGCGCGTGCCGGCGACGGGCGCCAGCCACACGTAGATTTCCTTGTTGTTCATCATGTACTTGACCCCCACGCGGTTCGGCTTGTGGCCGGCCACGGGGCGGTAGGAAATGCGGCACACCACCGAGGGGCCGGCATAACCCTTCTCGGCCTTCACATCCTCCATACGCTCGAAGCTGAGCGTGAGATCGTAGCGCTGGCGGCCGTCGAAGATTGACAGCGTGCGCTCGCAGGCCTTGGCGGAGAGCGGCTCCTCGGCGCCGGGCACCAGGATGAGCGCGGCCGACATCGGGTCGAGCACGCCCTTCTTGTCCTTGTCGGTCAGCGGGATGCGGTCCGGCGTCGGCATCACCGGGGGAACGACATTGGCCTCCGTCACCGCCGAGCCGCTCATCACCATCCGGATGGCCTCCGACTTGCGGTCGGATTCGGCTTCCATGGCGAAGGCGCGCGGGGCGAGCAGGCCGCGTTCGATCTGGCCGCGCGCGCCGGCCGTGCCCTTGGCCGAGGACACCGCCTGAACGACGCCGGTCAGCCGGGCGCTGCCGGAAGCGGTATAGGCCTTGTCGTCCACCTCCAGCACGAAGGCGGCGCGGCCGAGTTCCAGGCCGGCAAGGGAAAGCTTGTAGCGTGCCTCGAGACGGCCGTCGGCGAGCGCCCCGGTGGCGAGGGTGCCGACGCCGGCCAGCGCGAGAACCGCCGAGACGCAGAAGCGATGCATTGAACGTGAATCCCGATGCGGACGGCGAATCGCCCGGATTGCATCCGAACCGCCTTTATCGCACCTTTCGATGGCGGCGGAAGTCGGCGGAACTGTGACTCGCGCGCTCACGAAGCCGATAGCCGGCGGCGCAAAGCGGCGCGGCGGTGTGACGGCGAGCTTGACGGGGCTTGGGGGTGCCCTTATAGGAGCGCACTCCTAATTTGACAGATGCCGCATGCGGGATCGTCAGGCTGCCCTCGTGGCCTGCGGCGCAACGGCATGAAACGTGAAGGAAGTCCACGATGTCGCGTCGGTGCGAACTTACCGGGAAGGCGGTTCTGACCGGCAATCTCGTGAGCCACTCCAACCGCAAGACCCGTCGGCGGTTTCTGCCGAACCTGGTGAAGGTTACGCTCACCAGCGATCTGTTGAAGCGGTCGGTGAAGCTGCGCGTGAGCGCCAATGCCCTCAAGACCGTCGATCATCGCGGCGGGCTCGATGCGTTCCTGATCAAGGCCAGCATGGACGACCTGTCGCCCAAGGCCGCCGATCTGAAGCGCGCCGTGGCCAAGGCGACCGTCGCCGCCGCCGCCTGAGTGCGATGAACGTCTCTGGCACGAAGCCCCCGGTTTCCCGGCTGGTCGCTCCCGTCATCGCCATGATGACGGTGGTGGCGGCTTCCAACGTGCTGGTGCAATACCCGGTTCAGCAGTTCGGCCTTGCCGAGGTGCTGACCTGGGGCGCGTTCACCTATCCGATCGCCTTTCTCGTCAATGACCTGACCAACCGCCGCTTCGGCCCTGCCGTGGCGCGGAAGGTGGTGTATTTCGGGTTCGCGCTCGCCGTGGTGCTGTCGATCGCGCTGGCGACGCCGCGCATCGCGCTGGCCTCGGGCTCGGCCTTCCTGGTCGGCCAGCTGCTCGACATCACGGTGTTCAACCGGCTGCGCCGCCTCAGCTGGTGGCAGGCGCCGCTCGCCGGCAGCCTGTTCGGCTCGGCGCTCGACACCGTGCTGTTCTTCTCCCTCGCCTTCGCCGGCGACGCGGATATGTCCTTCTCCGTCACCTACGCTTCCACCGGCATCACCGTGCCGCTGTGGGTGGGCCTCGCCTTCTTCGATTTCCTGGTGAAGGCCGGCTGCGCGCTTCTTGCCCTCGTGCCCTATGGCGCCTTGATGGGCTGGCTGAAGCCGTGGAACGGCGCGAGCGCCCCGGGTTCGGCGCGCTGACCTTCCGACGCCGCCCCCTGCGCCGATCTGCCCGCGTCTTCCCGCCCCGTCTCCCCCGACATTCTCGCGCCGATATTCGTCCGATCACGGCATCACCGCGAAGCGCAGCAGCAAAGTGCGCTGGAGCGGGGAGAAATTGTCGTCGGACAACAGGGTGAGGATCAGTTCGCCCGCCGCGTTCCGGTGCAGCGCGATCCCCTCCATATTGTCGATCGCCGCGGTGCCGCTGGCCTCGATCAGCACCTCGCCGCGAATCAACGCGCCGGGCCGGATATCGGCGAGCGGAAAGCGGCGGATGCGCATGAACACGCCGCGCAGCATGTCGAAGCGGCGCTCCAGCAGATAGACCCGCCCATCATCGGAGAGCGCGGCATCGGTGGCGGAGAAGCCGTCGATGCGCTCCACCGCGAACGCACCGAGCGGGGCGGGCCGGTCCAGCGGCCCGAACAGGAAGCCCGGCAGCACGGCGGGATCGCTCGGGCTTTCCTCGGCGATGACGATGAGCGGAGCCGGCGCGCCGGGCGTTCCCGGCGGCGGGGCGAGCAGCGCCTCCAGGCTTTCATTGCCGCCGAGCCTGGCCAGTTGCGGATCGGCGAGAAGGCGCCGGCCGGTCGCGTGCAGCGGATCGTCCCCTGAGAACGACCAGACTTCCTGGGCATGCTCGATGCCGACGAGGAAGCCGCCGGGAAGGCGCGCGAGCGATTCGATGTCGCCGCGCCCCTGCTGCCGCAATTCGCCCCCGCCGTCCGCCCGGAGCGGCGCCATGAACGCCGCGCGGATGCCGGTCGGCCGGTCGCCCTCCGCCTCGATCCGCCCCGTCAGCCAGAAGCCGCGATCGGTGACGGCGACCAGTCCCTGCCCGTCCGCGTCCAGAACGAGGCCTGACAGCCCGCCGAACTCGCGCGCGGGGGAAGCCAGCACCAGCCCGCCGCGAAATTCCAGCGGCCCGATGCGGTTGGAGCCGGTCGGCAGGAAGCGCTGGATCGGCGTGGCATTGATCTTGATCGGCACCGCCTGCGCGCGAGCGGCGGCCGGCGCGGCGAGCAGAAGGAGAATGGCGAGGGAACGGCGGCAGGGGATCGGCATGTCGGATGTCGCTTCGCGTCCGTCAGGGGAGCATGCGCCGCACGAGCCCGTCGCGGCGGACGAAGTGGTGCCACAGCGCGGCCCCCACATGCAGCGCGACGAGGCCGGCGATGAGATAGGCCAGCACGACATGCACCGGCCCGGTGCCCAGCTGCTTGCCGAGCGCGGTCACGGTGATGGCACCGAGAATGGGCTGCACCAGAATGGCGAGATAGAGCAGGCCATGCGTGGCATGGGCGGCGATCCGCGTGACGCGCGACAGACCTTCGGGGAGCGCCGGGGCGCGGTGGGTCAGGCGCCAGGCGATGCGCAGCACGGCCAGCGCCAGAACCCCATAGCCAGAATAGAGATGGAGGCGGAACAGATAGAAGCGCGGCTCCGTTCCGCGATCGAAAAAGCCCCAGCTCCAGCCGGTCGCGAACTGCACCAGTACCAGCCCGGCGACGGCCCAGTGCAGCCCGCGGGCGATGCGGTCATAGCGATCGGTCATGGGAAGGCTCCGGCTCGGCGAATCGTGGCAGGGTTGGCGCGGCATATTGCGGTGCAAACGACTTCCGTGCCATGTCACGGTGCATGTGACGCGGCATGTACCGGTTTCGGGCATGGCCAAAATTCATGCACCCGCGCCGGCCCTGATGCCGCGCGGGACGTCATCGAAACGTGACGGGTCAGGAGACGCTTGTGGCGCGCGCTGCATCATCGGACCGCATGGCGGCGGCGCCCCCGCCGCCGGAGGGCACCCCCGAACCGCCCGTCGGCCGGAAAAGCTCGCGCTCGGCCACACCGCGCACGCCGCGCCGGGCCCGGCAGGTGGAGGCCAAGCGCACCGCCATCCTCGATGCCGCGCTCGGCCTGTTCTCGCGGCTCGGCCTGCACGGCACCACGGTCGAGCAGATCGCCGAACAGGCGGCCGTCTCCAAGACCAACCTGTTCTATTATTTCGCCTCCAAGGAGGAGGTCTATGTCGCGGTGCTGCGCCGGCTGCTGGACGAGTGGCTGGCACCGTTGCGCGCGCTGGAGCGCGACAGCGACCCGGCGAGGGCCATTGGCGAGTATATAAGGCGCAAGATCATGTTCTCGCGCGCCCACCCGGAAGCCTCGCGGCTGTTCTGCCTGGAGATCGTGCGCGGCGCCCCGCTGCTGCGCCGGGAGTTGGAGACCTCGCTCAAGCAACTGGTCGACGCCAAGGCGGAGGTGATCCGCGCCTGGAGCGAATCCGGTCGGCTCGCCCCGGTCGATCCGCGCCACCTGATCTTCGCCATCTGGGCGACTACCCAGCATTATGCGGATTTCGCGGCCCAGATCGACGCGCTGCTGGAAACAGGGCTGGACGACGAGGCCTTTGCCGAGGAGGCTGTATGTAATATCCAGCGCATCATCCTCGACGGCCTGCGTGTACGCTCGCCCGACTGAGGCGCCGTTCAGGGGACGCACGCTCATGCACCGCCGAGGCTTTCTGCGTTCCGCCGCCGGCGTGTCGCTGGCGACATTGTTTGCCGTGCCGGCCGTCAACACCCAGCAGCTCGGCACCCGCACGCTCGATGTCGAGGCGCTGCTGTTCGATCCCGACGCGCCGAATGGCGGCAATCCAAAGGGCGACGTCACCATCGTCGCCTTCTTCGACTATAATTGCGGCTATTGCCGCAAGGCCTCGCCCGCGCTCGCGCGGCTGCTGCGCGAGGATGGCAATATCCGCCTCGTCTACAAGGACTGGCCGATCCTGTCGGAAGCCTCGGTCGTCGCCGCCCAGCTGGCGCTCGCCGCGCGCTACCAGGACAAATACGAGACCGCCCACCGGACGCTGATGGAACTGCCCGGGCGCTCGTCGACAGAGCGGATGATGACGGCGCTGGCGGGCGCCGGCCTCGACCGCAAGCGCCTTTCCATCGATCTCAAGGCCCATGCCGGCGATATTGGCGGGCTGCTCAAGCGCAACAACGAACAGGCGCTGGCGCTGGAACTGCCGGGCACACCGGTCTATCTGATCGGCCCGTTCAAGGTGGCCGCGGCGCTCGACCTGCAAGGGTTCAAGGACGTCGTGTCGGATGCCCGCCAGCGCGCGGCGGACAAGTAGCCCCCTCCGGCGGCGGAAAATCCGGCTCGCGGCCCAGCCGCAAGGCCGCCGCAGGGACCAACCCCGCGACGGCGGATGCGTCAGCGTCGGTCAGAGACCGAGGCAGACATATTTGATGTCGAGATATTCATCGAGCCCGTATTTCGAGCCCTCGCGGCCGACGCCGGATTCCTTGACGCCGCCGAACGGGGCGACCTCGGTGGTGATGACGCCGGCATTCACCCCGACCTGGCCGTAGCGCAGCGCCTCGGTGACGCGGAAAGCGCGGGCGAGGTTGCTTGTGTAGAAATAGCAGGCGAGGCCGAACTCGGTGTCGTTGGCGTAGCGCACCGCCTCGTCCTCGGTCTCGAAGCGGAACACCGGGGCGACGGGGCCGAAGATTTCCTCGCGGGCGAAGTTCATCTCAGGTGTCGCGTCGGCGATCACGGTCGGCTCGAAGAACTGGCCGCCGAGCGCGTGGCGCTTGCCACCGGCGACAACCCGGCCGCCCTTGGCGAGCGCGTCGGCGATGAAGCTCTCGGTCTTGGCGACCGCCTTGTCGTCGATCAGCGGGCCCTGGGTGACACCCTCCTCAAGGCCGGAGCCCACCTTGAGCGTGGCGGAGGCCGCGGCGAGTTTCTCGACGAAGGCGTCATAGATGCCCGCCTGCGCATAGAAGCGGTTGGCGCAGACGCAGGTCTGGCCGGAATTGCGGTACTTGGAGGCGAGCGCGCCTTCCACCGCCTTGTCGAGGTCGGCGTCGTCGAAGACGATGAAGGGTGCGTTGCCGCCCAGCTCCATCGACACGCGCTTGACCGTGTCGGCGGCCTGCTTCAGCAGGATCTTGCCGATCGGCGTGGAGCCGGTGAAGGTGATCTTGCGCACGATCGGGTTCGCCGTCATCTCCCCGCC
Source organism: Ancylobacter tetraedralis (assembly GCF_014195655.1). GTDB lineage: Bacteria > Pseudomonadota > Alphaproteobacteria > Rhizobiales > Xanthobacteraceae > Ancylobacter > Ancylobacter tetraedralis. Next base: position 405,710 of record NZ_JACICD010000002.1, on the reverse strand, counting down.
GATCTCGGACGCCGAGCCGGTGAGGATGTTGACGACGCCGGCGGGGTAGCCGGCCTGCTCGGCCAGCACGCCCCAGGCGAGGCCCGAATAGGGGGTCTGCGTCGCCGGCTTCACCACCGAGGTGCAGCCGGTGGCGAGCGCCGGGCCGATCTTGCGCGCCAGCATGGAGGACGGGAAGTTCCACGGCGTGATGGCGGCGACCACGCCGACCGGCTGCTTGATGGCGAGGATGCGCCGTTCGCCCCAGGGCGAGGGGATGACATCGCCATAGGCCCGGCGGGCTTCCTCGGCGAACCACAGCACATAGGCCGCGCTGGCACCGACTTCGCCCATGGATTCGGCCAGAGCCTTGCCCTGCTCGATGGTGAGCAACTCGGCCAGCGCGCGCTGGTTATCCATGATGGCGGCATGCAGGCGGCGCAGCAGCTTGGCGCGCTCGTCCGCCGTGGTGCGGGAGAAGCTCTCGAACGCCCGGTCGGCCGCCGCGATGGCGCGCATGGTCTCGGCCCGGCCGGCATTGGGCACGGTGCCGATCACCTCGCCCGTCGCGGGATTGGTGACGTCGATGGCGGCGCCGCTATCGGCGCCCTGCCATTCGCCGCCGATGAAATTCGCCTCGCGCTTGAAATCCGACCAGCTCATGAGCCCTGCTCCTTCTTCGGCGCCGGCCCTCATGGCCGATGCCGCGTGAAGGCTATCTACCGCCCGCGCAGGGGGGCGACAACGCCAATGTGATCACACGCCACGTCGCCCGCTCGAGCTGTCGGTCGCCGCGGAGATGGAAGCGCGCAGCACCTGCCGCCCTCCCGTCGAACCCCGGAAAGGCGCCGAGCGGGCCCCCTGCCTATTCCGCCCCGCTATCGAGAAGCGGGGTGAAGCCGCCGAAGATCATGCGCTGGCCATCGAACGGCATGTCGGTCATTTCCTTCATGCGCGGGTCGTCCATGAACGCCTTCATGCCGGTATCGCGCACCTGCCTGGAAGGCCAGACGATCCAGGAAAACACCACCGTCTCCTCCGGCGTCGCCTGCACGGCGCGGCGGAAATCGGTGACGTCGCCGTCGGGCACGTCATCGCCCCAGCATTCGACCAGACGCAGCGCCCCGTGGTCGTGGAAAATGACGGCGGCCCTTTCCGCCATGAGGCGGTAGGCCTCCTGGTTGGCGGTGGGCACGGCGACGATGAATCCGTCGATATAGCTCATCCTGTGCTCCTGTCGGTCAGCCATGCGCGATGTTACGCCACGCGTCACGAGGCAGCGTCGTAGCCGGACGGTTTTCCGATACCATCCCCGTTCGCGACCGCGCTGGCCGCGCCTTCCGCACCGGCCTGGAAAGCACCCCGGGCGGCGGCTTCCGGGTCCATCCAGACCGGCTCCCAGATATGGCCGTCGGGATCCTCGATGCTGCGGCTGTACATGAAGCCGAAATCCTCCTTCGGCGCGGGATCGGCCGTGCCGCCGGCGGCCACCGCCCGGGAGACGAGGGCGTCCACCGCCGCGCGGCTCTCCTGCGAGAGCGCGAGCAGCACCTGACTGGCGGCGCGCGCGTCGGCGACCGGCCGGGGGGTGAACTGGGCGAAACGCGGATGGGTGAGCAGCATCACGTAGATTGCCTCCGACAGCACCATGCAGGCGGCGCTTTCATCGGAGAAATGCGGGTTCCGCGTCGCGCCCATCGCCTCGTAGAAGGCCACCGAGCGGGATAAGTCGGCCACCGGCAGGTTGACGAAGATCATCCGTGTCGAAGCGCTCATGGCATCCCTTCCTCCGCGTCTGGTTTGCTCGGCCGCCCGTCTCGATGCCCGTTCGTTTTGCCGGCGCGCCTCTTTCGCTCCGGGCCCTTTGTGGCGATAAAGGGCGCTGGCGGGCGGGGACAAGCCGTCGCGCGATGAAAATGACGTAGCGGCTACAACGGCGCGGTGGCGGGCGCCGCGCGCAAAGGCCACCCGGATTGCCAACCACGCCAAGGGAAGCGCATGGCAGCCTATCTCGTAACCTTCGAACTGGCCGATCCCCGGCGTACGGAACGGCTGATCGCGGAGCTTCGACAGATGTCGTGGACCCAGCTCGGGCCAGCGGCCTATGCCGTCATGACGGACGAGACCGACGAGGAGCTGTTCTTCCGGCTGCGCGAACTGGTCGAGAACGGGGAGAGCCTCTACGTCGTGCTGCTACGCAAGCCCTATCGCGGCACGGGGTTCCGGGAGGTGAACTACTGGCTGGAGCAGAACCTGCGCTGGTAGGCGGCACCACGCGGAGTGGGGCCGCCGGCCCAAAGAAAAGCCCCGGCTCACGCCAGGGCTTGTCCGTCTCGTCGTTTCGTCGGGCCGCTCAGTTGTTGCGGTTGCCGAACAGCTGCAGCAGCATGACGAAGAGGTTGATGAAGTCGAGATAGAGGGTCAGCGCGCCCATGATCGCCTTGCGACCGGCCACCACGTCGTCGTCGCCGGCGAAGTACATTTCCTTGATGCGCTGCGTGTCATAGGCGGTGAGGCCCGAGAAGATCAGCACGCCGGCGACCGAGATGACGAACTGCATCATGGTCGAGGCGAGGAAGATGTTCACCACCATCGCGATGATCAGGCCGAACAGGCCCATGACCAGGAACGAGCCCATCGCCGAGAGGCTGCGCGTGGTCGTGTAGCCGTAGAGGCTGAGCGCGCCGAAAGCGGCGGCGGTGATGAAGAACACCCGCACGACGCTGTCATGGGTGTAGACGAGGAAGATGGACGACAGCGACACGCCGATCAGCGCGGCATAGATCCAGAACACGCCCTGCGCGGCGCCCACGCTCATGCGGTCGACGCGGAAATTGAGGAAGAGCAGCGCCGCGAAGGGGGCGAAGATCACCACCCAGCGCAGCGGGCTCATGAACAGCGCCACGCCGAGATCGGTGAGGTAGAGGCCGGGCGCGATGGCGGCCGCGGTCGGCACGCTGGAGACGGCGAGCATGTAGATGCCCAGCGCCGCCGCGCCGGTGATGGCGAGGCCGAGCGTCATGTAATTGTACACGCGCAGCATGTAGGTGCGCAGGCCCTGGTCGAGCTCGGCCTGCGACCGTGCCGCGCCGGCTCCGAAGCGCGGCACGGAAGCGTTGCGGTTGAAGTCGGACATGGTCGAACCCTTTTCCCCGGTTTCCCGCATTCCCCCACCGGCCGGAAGGCGCGGCGGCAAACGGAATTTCACCTGGAATATGAGGGCCGCCCCGCCCCGCCGCAAGTGAAGTTTGCGACAGGATCCACGCGGCGCCCGCGCCGGGACCGAGCCGAACCGGCCCTTAAAGGTTGCGCAGGATGCGCGCCGGCTTCTGCCCCAGCGCCCGCCAGGTGCCGATCAGCCCGAAGCCGACGGTCAGCACCAGCGCGGCCGCCACCGCCCCCAGCGCCGCGCCGGAGGACCAGGCGAAGGGAAGGTTCATCACGCGGGTGACGACCACGAAGGCCGCAATCGCCCCCGCCCCCACCGCCACCAGCGCCGTCACCAGCCCCAGCGCGGCATATTCCAGCGCATAGGCGCCGATCAGCCGCGCGCGGGTGGCGCCGAGCGTCTTCAGGATCACCGCGTCATAGACCCGGTGGTGCTGGCCCGCCGCCAGCGCCCCCGCCAGCACCAGCACGCTGGATAGCAGCGTGACCAGGCTGGCGCCGCGGATCGCCAGGATCAGCTTGGAGGCGATCTCGCTGAACTGCGCCAGCGCCTCCTTCACCCGCACCGCCGTCACCGCGGGAAATTCGCTGGCGACCGCGCGGGCAATGGTGCGCTCGCCGGCCGCATCGCCCCCGCCGGGAAAGGCGAGCGTGGCGAGCGAGGTGTGCGGCGCGCCGGCGAAGGTGTTGGGCGAGAACACCATGACGAAGTTGATGGCGAGGCGATCCCACTCGACCTTGCGCAGATTGGCGATCCGCGCGGTGATCGGCCGGCCCAGCACATTGACGCTGACGCTGTCGCCGACCTTGAGCCCGAACGCATCGGCGATCTCGCCCTCGAAGGAGACCAGCGGCGGGCCGGCATAATCGGCCGGCCACCACGCGCCCGCGGTGACGCTGGAGCCCTCGGGCAGGGTCGGCGAATAGGTAATGCCGCGATCGGAGGAGAGCACCCAGGCGAATTCCGGCGGCGGCGTTATGCTCTCCACCGGACGGTCGCCGAGCGTGATCAGCCGGCCGCGCAGCATCGGCACGATCTCGACCTTGCCCTCGGGCGCCCGCGCGTGCAGGAAATCCGCGAAGCGCTCGCTCGCGCCGCTGTCGATGTCGAGGAAGAAGAAGCTCGGCGCCGCCGCCGGCAGCCGGGCGGTGAGTTCGCGGGTCAGGCTGCGGTCGATCAGCGCCAGCGTCACCAGCAAGGTAAGGCCCAGGCCGAGCGAGAGCACGACGGTCGGCGTCAGCGCCGCCGGGCGATGAATATTGGCGAGCGCCAGCCGCGCCACGGTGGAGCGCGGGCGCGGCAACCGGCGCGCCACCGCCATGATGCCGAGCCCGACGAGGCGCAGCGTCACCAGCACGCTGGCGGCGGCGATCAGGTAATAGAGCCCGATCCGCCGCTCCTGCGACGCGGCGATGGCCAGCCCCGCCAGCGCGGCGATGGCGAGCGCGGTCAGGATCACGTAGATCCGACGCGGCCGGCGGCGGGCGGTCTCCACATCGTCGCGGAACAGCGCCGAGACCGGCACGTCATGGGTCATGCCCAGCGGCCAGAGCGCGAAGGCCAGCGCGATCAGCCCGCCATAGCCGAGCGCCAGCGCCAGCGCCGCGGGCTGCAGGCCGGGCTCGATCGGCACCGGCAGCAGGTAGCCGAAGGCGCCGGCGATGAGGAAGGGCAGCACCGCCCCCACCGCGAGGCCGATGGCGATGCCCATAGTGGCGATCAGCCCGACCTCGACGAGATAGATGGCGAATACCGTGCCGCCCGGCGCGCCGAGGCTCTTGAAGGTGGCGATCACCGCGCGCTTGGCGTCGAGATGGCTCTTCACCGCATTGGCGACGCCCACCCCGCCGACCAGCAGGGCGGTGAGGCCGACAAGGGTCAGGTATTGGGTGAAGCGCTTGACGTTGTCTTCCAGACGCGGCGCGGCCGCCTCGCGCGTGCGCACCTCGAAGCCGGCATCGGGCGCGGCGGTCTTCACCCCGTCGACGAAGGTCGCGAGCCGGCCGGGATCGGCGAGCTTCACGCGGTAGGTCCAGCGCGCCAGGCTGCCAGGCTGGATCAGCTTCGCCGCATCGAGCCCGGCGAGCGAAACCATAAGGCGCGGGCCGAAGCCGAAGCCGGTGGCGAGCGCGTCCGGCTCGCGCTCGATCAGGCCGGCCAGCCGCAGATTCGCCTCCCCCAGCTGGAAGCGATCGCCCAGCTTCAGCCCCAGCCGGTCGGCCAGCGCGGGGTCGGCGAGCGCGCCATAGGCGCCGTCCCGCTCGGCCAGCGCCTCGTCCAGCGGCTGCGGCGGGGCCGTCTCCAGCGCGCCGACCATGGGGTAGGCGCCGTCCACCGCCTTGAGCTCGACCAGCGTCGATTCGAGCTTGTCCCCCTCGCCGGCCCGCGCCATGGCGCGCAGCGTGGCGATGGTGGAGACCCGCCCGCCGGCGGCCAGCAGCCGCAATTCGTCGGGGCTCGCCTGCCGCTGCACCAGCGAAAAGGCGGCATCGCCGCCGAGCAGCGCCGTGCCCTCGCGGGCAAGCCCGTCGGTGAGCGCACGCGAGAAGGAGCCGACGCCGGCAATCGCCGCCACCCCCAGTGCCAGGCAGCCGAGAAACACGCCGAAGCCGCGCACCCCGCCGCGCAGTTCACGCAGGGCGAAACGCAGGGCCAGCGTCAGGCGGAACCGCAGTCCGGCACCGGCACGCCCCGCGCCGGCCGGGGAAGACGTCGCCGCCAGCGTCATGCGGAGGCTCCCGCCAGCGCATCGACCCGCGCGTCATCCGGCTCGATCTGGCCGGAGCGCAGCCGCACGGTGCGGTCGCAGCGCCGGGCCAGGGCCGGATCATGCGTGACGATGACCAGCGTCGCCCCCCGCCGCGCCTGGGCGGCGAAGAGGAGATCCATGATCTGCTTGCCCGTCGTCTCGTCCAGATTGCCGGTCGGCTCGTCGGCGACCAGGATGCGCGGCTCCGGTGCCAGCGCGCGAGCCACCGCCACGCGCTGCTGCTCGCCGCCCGAGAGCTGGGCGGGATAGTGACCCTGCCGGTGCCCGAGGCCGACCGAGGTGAGTTCGGCGGCGGCGCGTGCGAAGGCGTCCGCGCGCCCGGCCAGTTCCAGCGGGATGGCGACGTTCTCGATCGCCGTCATGGTCGGGATGAGATGGAAGGCTTGGAAGACGATGCCGACATGGCGGCCGCGAAAGCGCGCCAGCGCGTCCTCGTCGAGCCGGGTGAGTTCCTCGCCCGCCACGTGCACCGAGCCGGAATCGGCCCTTTCCAGCCCCGCGAGCACCATCAGCAGGCTCGACTTGCCCGATCCCGAGGGACCGACCAGCCCCACCGCCTCACCTTGGCCAATGGCGAGAGATATGCTTTTGAGGATGTGGACACGCGCCGCGCCCGTGCCGAGGGATAGTTCGACCCTGTCGAGGCGGATGGCGGATGAATTGGCCACGGGGCCCGGTGCCGGCAAGCGATTGGAGTTCGGCTGCATGTCTTTGTGTGCATTCCTCGGCAACGTGACCCTACGGCCCCCCGTCCCCGCACCATATGGCGGTGCACAGCGATCGGGAAAGGCCGCCCGGCCTCATTGGGCGAGGCTCCTCGCGCTCGCGCTCCTCGGTCTGTTCGCCCTCGCAGCACCCGCGCTGGCCGCGCCGCTGCGGCTTGTGGCCTTTGGCGACAGCCTTACGGCGGGCTATGGGCTGCCGGCCAACCAGTCCTTCCCGGCCCGGCTGCAGGCCGCGCTGACCAAGGCGGGACACGATGTTTTGATCGAGAATGCCGGGGTTTCCGGCGACACGACCAGCGCCGGGCTGGCCCGGCTCGACTGGTCGGTGCCGGAGGGGACCGACGGGGTGATCCTGGAACTGGGCGCCAATGACGCGCTGCGCGGCCTCGATCCGTCCATCCCCGAGAAGTCGCTCGACGCCCTTTTGGCGCGGCTGAAGGCGCGCGGCATTCCCGTGCTGCTGGCCGGCATGCTGGCGCCGCCCAATCTGGGGCAGGCCTATGGGGAGCGGTTCAACGGGATCTATGGCCGGCTGGCGGCCACCTATGACGTGCCGCTCTACCCGTTCTTCCTCGACGGCGTCGCCGGCCACCCCAACCTCGTCCAGCCGGACGGCCTGCATCCCACCGCCCAGGGGGTGGACGTCATCGTCACGCGCATCCAGCCGGCGGTCGAGGCTTTCCTCGCGCAGATCAAGGCGCGCAAGAACGGCTGAGGCAGGCGCCCCGGCGCGCGTGGCCTGCGCGCGCTCGACAAGGCGGGAGGCCTCCGATATCGCTCGCGCGACGCAATGGCGCCCGCCGTAGCGCGGCTCCCCGCCCCTGGGATTCGATGAAGTACCGAAGCGAAATCGACGGCCTCCGGGCCGTGGCCGTGCTGCCGGTCATCCTGTTCCACGCCGGGGTCGGCGTGTTCAGCGGCGGCTTCGTCGGCGTCGACATCTTCTTCGTCATTTCCGGCTATCTGATCACCAGCCTGCTCGTCGCCGACCTCGAGCGCGGACAGTTCTCGCTCCTCACCTTCTATGAGCGGCGGGCGCGGCGCATCTGTCCGGCGCTGTTCCTGGTCATGGCGGCCTGCCTGCCCTTCGCCTGGGTCTGGATGGGGCCGCTGGAGCTGCGCGATTTCGGCCGCAGCATCGTCTCGGTGGTGTTCTTCGTCTCCAATTTCGTGTTCTGGCGCGAGGACGGCTATTTCTCCGCGCCGGCCGAGCTCAAGCCGCTGCTGCACACCTGGAGCCTTGCCGTCGAGGAGCAGTATTACCTGTTCGCGCCGGTCTGCCTGTTCCTGCTCTGGCGCTTCGGCAAGAAGGCACTGTTCTGGGCGACGGTCGCGACCGCGCTCGCCAGCCTCGCCTTGACGGAATGGGGCTGGCGCCATGCGCCGAGCGCCAATTTCTACCTCACCCCGTTCCGCGTGTGGGAACTGCTGGCGGGTTCGCTCTGCGCCATGCGGATGACGTGGCGGGCACCGCGCGGCAATGACGCGCTGGGCGCCGCCGGGCTGGCGCTCATCCTGTTCTCGATCTTCGGCTTCGACGGCAAGACGCCCTTCCCCAGCCTCTACGCGCTGGCGCCCGTCGGCGGGGCGGCGCTGATCATCCTCTATGCCCGCCAGGGCACATGGACGGCGCGGCTGCTCTCGCTTCCGCCGCTGGTCGGCATCGGCCTCATCAGCTACAGCGCCTATCTCTGGCACCAGCCGCTCTTCGCCTTCGCCCGCATCCGCGCGCTCGCGGCGCCGCCGGAAGAACTGCTTCTGGGGCTGGCGGTGCTGTCGCTGGGCCTCGCCTATCTCAGCTGGCGCTTCGTCGAGCAGCCGTTCCGCCGCGGACCGCGGCCCTGGCTGCCGGGCCGGCGCGTGCTCGTCGCCTCCTGCGCGGTGGGAACGCTGTTCGTCGCACTCGGCCTCTATGGCAATCTCAGCGGCGGCCTGCCCGAGCGCTTCCCGATCCCCGCGCCCGGCAGCCGCGAGGCGATGCTGCTCGATACGCTGAAGGGCAACGAGTTGGGCCAGGATTGCTGGCCGGACGGGCTGAAGCCCGGGGCGCCGCGCAAGGCGATCCTGTGCCCCATCTTCACGCCGGAGAACCCGAAGCGGCGCATCCTCATTATCGGCGACAGCCACGCGCATATCCTGCTGCCGGCCTTCGCGCAGATCGGCAAGACCGACGCCGTCTCGTGGATGGGCCTTGCCAGCTGCCCGCCTTTCCTCGGCGTCACGGTGCGCGGCGCCGCCTTCGGGGCGGGGGTGTGCGAGCCCTTCGCCCGCCAGCAATATGAGACGGTCAAGGCCGGCGGCTACGACATGGTGGTGCTCGTCTCGGCCTGGTCCTACTACCTCAACAGCCTGAGCGAGGGGCCGGCGGACAGCGCGTCCATGCTGCCGCCGGAAGCCGGGCCGGCCGACGCCGGGGGGGCGATTGACGGAGCGGCCAACGGCTCGAAGGCGGTGTTCGCCCGCTTCATCCCGCGCACCGTGCGGGCCTATGCCGATCTCGGCATCACCGTCGTCCTCATCGACCAGATGCCCGAACAGCCGGCCTTCCCGCAGAAAGTGCTGCGCCAGGCGGTCTATCTCGGCCGCAGCGGCGGGGTCTCGCCCGAACAGTTCGAGCAGGCCGTGCGGGAGACGTCGCAGAGCGTGGCGGCGGACACGGCGGCGCACGGCTTCGCCACCGCCGTGCTGTCCCGGCTCGCCGGCGCCAATGTCTGGGTGCTGTCGTTCAAGGACCTGTTCCAGCAGAACGGCGTGTATCTCTGGGGCGACCGGAACGGCAGCTATTATTTCGACAACAACCACCTCTCGCTCTATGGCGCGCGCTTCGTCGAAAACAGCCTGACGGCGGCCTTCACCCGGATCGAGCAGGCGACGGCGCGGAATTGAACGTTTATTTTATGTGATATACGCATGCCGCTTGCCCGGCATCTTGTCCGGCATCTTGCCCGCTCGGCGCGCGGCGCCTATCCTCACTCAACTCCCTCCCTCGAAAAACCCCGATACATCGCCATGCATTATCGCCCGCTCGGCCGCACCGGCCTGGAGGTCAGCGCCATCTGTCTCGGCACCATGACCTTCGGCCAGCAGAACACCGAAGCCGAAGGCCATGCGCAGCTGGACTATGCGCTGGACCGCGGCATCAACTTCCTCGACACCGCCGAACTCTACTCCATCCCGCCCAAGCCCGAGACGCAGGGCTCCACCGAGCGGGTCATCGGCTCCTGGCTCAAGGCGCGCGGCAACCGCGACAAGGTGATCCTTGCCACCAAGGTCTGCGGCCTGTCCGAAATGACCTGGTTCCGCGACGACGGCGCGCCTGCCCGCCCGACCCGCGGGCAGATCCGCGAGGCGGTCGAGAAGAGTCTGAGGCGCCTGCAGACCGACTATATCGACCTCTACCAGCTGCACTGGCCCGGCCGGCCCATGGCGGAGTTCGGCTCCAACCCCACCCGCTGGAAGGCGGCGCCGGGCGAGGAGACGCCGATTTCCGAGACGCTCGACGCCTTCGCCGAACTGGTGCGGGAGGGCAAGGTGCGCCATGTCGGTCTCTCCAACGAGAGCGCCTGGGGCACGATGCGCTACCTCGCGGAGGCCGAGCGCACCGGCGCGCCGCGCGTCGCCTCGATCCAGAACGCCTATCACCTGCTGAACCGCACCTTCGAGACCGCGCTCGCCGAGGTAAGCCTGCGCGAGCAGGTCGGGCTGCTCGCCTATTCCCCGCTCGCGCAGGGCTTTCTCACCGGCAAGTACCAGAAGGGCGCCCGCCCGCCCGGCGCACGCTCGACGCTGTTCGATCGCGGCCAGCGCTACCAGAAGCCGGGCGCGGAAGAGGCGATCGACGACTATCTCGCCATTGCCCGCGAGGCGGGGCTCGATCCCGCGCAGATGGCCATCGCCTTCTGCCTGTCGCGCCCGTTCATGACCTCGGTCATCATCGGCGCCACCTCGATGGAGCAGCTCGCCACCGATATCGACGCCATCGATGTGGCGATCACGCCGGAGATCGAGGCGAAGATCGATGCCGTGCACCAGCTGCGCGGCAATCCCTGCCCATAGCGCCGGAGCCGGCGGCACGCATTTCCGGCGGGATGCCCCATCCCGCCGGCTATTGCCCCGGGTCTATGTCTTGGGGCCTATTTCTCGGCGCCCGGCTCGAGGCCATGGCGCGTCATCAGCGGCATCTGCGCCATGGCGAAGATGAAGGTCAGCGGCAGGTAGCCGAAGGTCTTGAACGCCACCCAGGCATCGGTCGACACGCTGCGCCAGACGATCTCGTTCACCACGGCCATAACGAGGAAGAACACGCCCCAGCGTATGGTGAGGATGCGCCAGCCCTCATCGGTCAGTTCGAACACGTCGCCGAGCACATAAGGCAGCAGCGGCTTGTTGAAGGCGAGCCCGCCGAGCAGGGCGATGCCGAACAGGGCGTTGACCATGGTCGGCTTCATCTTGATGAAGTGATCGTCCTGCAGCACCAGGGTGAGCGTGCCGAACACCAGCACCACCCCCGCCGACACCAGCGGCATCACCGCGATCTTGCGCGCGAGATACCACATGGCCGCCAGCGCGATCAGCGTCGCCAGCATGAAGGCGCCGGTCGCGGCATAGATGCCGCCCTTCGCATTGGCGATGAAGAACACGGCGAGCGGGCCCATCTCCAGCGCGAACTTCGTCACCGGGTGCAGGCGGCGCAGGACCCGGGTTCCGGCATCGCCCGCCTCGGGCCGAACCTTGTCCGTCCCTCTCCTGTCCGGCTTCGTCGTCTCGGGGCTCGTCATCGCGGCATGGCTCCTCAAGGATCGGCGCAAGGGGACGCCGCTCAGGCGTGCTTGTCCAGCTGCTTCAGCCAGCGCTTGGCCTGCGCACGGACATTCTTCGGCGCGGTGCCGCCATAGGAGACGCGGCTCGCCACGGATTTCGCCACCGAGAGCACGCCGAACACCTCATTCGTGATGCGCGGCTCCACCTCCTGCATGTCGGCCAGCGAGAGCTTGTGCAGCGCCACGTCGCGGCCCGCCGCCAGCGCGACGATGCGGCCGGTGACATGGTGCGCCTCGCGGAACGGCAGGCCGAGCACGCGCACCAGCCAGTCCGCGAGATCGGTGGCGGTGGAATAGCCCGAGCCCGCGGCGTCCTTCATGCGCTTCTCGTCCGGCACCATGTCGCGCACCATGCCGGCCGTGGCGGCGATCATCAGCGAAAGGGTGGAGAGCGCGTCGAACGCGCCTTCCTTGTCCTCCTGCATGTCCTTGGCATAGGCCAGCGCGAGGCCCTTCATCACCATCAGCAGCCCGGAAAAGGCGCCGGCGATGCGGCCGATCTTGGCGCGCACCAGCTCAGCGGCATCCGGGTTGCGCTTCTGCGGCATGATCGAGGAGCCGGTGGTGAAGCGATCCGAGAGCTTGAGCAGCCCGGTGAGCGGCGAGGTCCAGATGACGATTTCCTCCGCGAAGCGCGAGAGGTGCATGGCCGCGATCGAGGCGGCCGCCAGCGTCTCCAGCACGAAGTCGCGATCGGACACCGAATCGAGCGAATTGGCGGTCGGCCGGTCGAATCCCAGCGCCTTCGCGGTGGCGAATCGGTCGATCGGGAAGGAGGTGCCGGCCAGCGCCGCCGCGCCCAGCGGGCATTCGTTCAGCCGCGCGCGGGCATCGCGGAACCGGCCGCGATCGCGCCCGAGCATCTCGACATAGGCGAGCAGGTGGTGGCCGAAGGTCACGGGCTGGGCGGTCTGCAGATGGGTGAAGCCCGGCATGACCGTGCCGGAATGGACCAGCGCCTTCTCCACCAGCGCCTTCTGCAGATCCCGGAACTGCACGTCGAGCGTGTCGATCGTGTCGCGGACATAGAGACGGAAATCGGTCGCCACCTGGTCGTTGCGCGAGCGGGCGGTGTGCAGCCGGCCGGCCGCCGGACCAAGCAGCGTGGCGAGGCGCGATTCGATGTTCATGTGAATGTCTTCCAGCGCGCGCTGGAAGGTGAAATCGCCCGCGTCGATCTCTGACAGGATCGTGTCTAGACCGGCGACGATCTTTTCGGCATCAGCCTTGTCGATGATCCCCTTCGCCGCGAGCATCGAGGCATGCGCCTTCGACCCCGCAATGTCCTGCGCATAGAGGCGCTGGTCGAAACCGATGGAGGCGTTTATCTCCTCCATGATCGCGTCGGGGCCGGTCTCGAAGCGGCCGCCCCACATCTTGTTGCTCATGCTGACTTTTCTCCGCGAGGACGGCCATGACCGAACGACCTGAGGATGCGACGCCCCCCGAAGGGCGGGGCACGGCGCGCGCCAAGGGCCGGTTCGCCCTCATCGTGGCGGCCGCGCTGGTGCTCGGCGCCGCTGCCGGGCTGGCAGGCGTATACGGGATCGGGGGTGGGGCGCGCAACGCCGTTGCGCAGCGCGAGGCGCCGGCAGCCCCGGACGAGGCCGCCACCACCGCCGCGCTCGGGGGCGATGCCGCCTGCACCGCCGCCAGCGACACCGGCCGCCGCATCGCCGATCTCGCCAAGGGCGAACTGGCCGCCTTCGCTCCCACGCTCAAGCCGACCCGCATTCCCGACCTCGCCTTCCTCGCCCCCGACGGCACGCCGACCCGCCTTTCCAACGTGGGCGGCGACGGGCTGAAACTCGTCAACATCTGGGCCACCTGGTGCGTGCCCTGCCGCAAGGAAATGCCGGCGCTCGACGCCTTGCAGGGCACGCTCGGCGCCACGACGGCGGCCGGCAAGGATGCAACGGCGCTGCCCGGTTTCGCGGTGATCGCCATCAATATCGACCAGCGCAATCCCGAAAAGCCCAAGACCTTCATGGACGAGACCGGCATCCGGCATCTGGCGCTCTATACCGACCCCAAGGCGCAGGCTTTCCAGGACCTGCGCGCGGTGGGGCGCGGCTTCGGGCTGCCGACCACCATGCTGATCGATGCGCAGGGCTGCGAGATCGGCCATATTGCCGGGCCGGCCGAATGGGCGAGCCCGGAGGCGGTGGCACTCATCGAGGCCGCCCGCCGCGCGCCGGCGGGGCCATAGCGCGCCTGCGGGGGTCGAGCGATGTCCCGCGCCGAGGGGAGACCATGCTGACCCGCCGGAGCCTCCTCGCCCTTGCGGGAGCCCTTGCCGCCGGCACGAGCCGGGCGGACGCGCCGGCATCCGCGCCCGACCGCGCGCCCCCCGCGGTTCTCCCGCTCTGGCCCGGCCCGCCACCCGGCGGCGGCGGGCCGCAGGGCGCGATGACGCGCGGCCCGCGCGACGCACGGCGCAACATCGCCCGCCCCAGCCTGACGCTGTTCCGCCCGGATCGCCCGGCCGACACGGTGATCCTCATCGCCTCCGGCGGCGGCTACCGGCGGATCGAGGACGGCAACGAGGCGCTGCCGGCCGCAAGCTGGCTGGCCGGACGGGGCATCGCCGCCGCCGTGCTCGATTATCGCCTGCCGGGCGAGGGCTGGGGCGCTGGCCCCGCTGCCCCCTTCCAGGATGCGCGCCGCGCGCTGCGGCTCATCCGGGCCGGCGTCAGCGGGACCACGCACGCCCGCGTCGGCCTGCTCGGCTTCTCCGCCGGCGCGCATCTGCTGGCGCTCACCGCCGGGGGCGCGCCGATGGGCGACTATCCCCCGGTGGATGCCTCGGATGCGGCGGCCGATGCGGCGGCAGGCGGGGCGGATTTCGTCGCCTTCATCTATCCCGTGCTGAGCCTCGCCCCGGACCTCGCGCCGACCTCGGCCCAGCGCGTGCTGGTGGGGCGCCACCCTTCGCCCGAGGAAGCGGCGCGCTGGTCGGCGGAGACCTATGTCACGCCCGCCTTTCCCCCGACCTTTCTGGTGCAGGCGCAGGATGACCCGACCAGCGATCCCCGGCAGGCGCCATGGATGGCGCGCGCCTGCGAGCGCGCCGGCGTTCCGGTGGAAATGCACGAGATCCCTTCCGGCGGGCACGGCTTCGGCATGGGCCGGCCCGGCACGCCCAGCGCCGACTGGCCGCGCGGGTACGCCGACTGGCTGGCGCACCCCGCGATGCCGCACGGCTGAGAGCGGGCGAAATCGGGTAGGCGAACGCCGCGCGAGGACGTATGACCCTGCGCGAGCCGGCTCGCCTGCCGCGGCCCGTGGCCGACAGGGGCGGGCCAGCGGGTTCAAGGCCGCTCCCCCCTTTCCGCGCGGGGGGGGGCCGCGCAGGAGCGTTGCATGTCCGCCACCCCATCCGCCACGCGTCCCGGCTCCCCGCCCAAGGCGGCCGGGGCAAAATCGACCTTACTACCGATGGCGGCCGGCGACTGGGGGGCGCTGGTGCTGCTGTCGCTGATCTGGGGCGGCTCGTTCTTCTTCGGCAAGGTGGCGGTGCAGGAGATTTCCCCGCTCACCATGGTGCTGGGACGGGTTTCGATCGGCACCGCGGCGCTGTTCGTCATCGCGCGGATCGGCGGTGTGCACGTGCCGCTCAACCGCCGCCTGATCGGCGAGTTCCTGATCATGGCGGTAATCGCCAACATCATTCCTTTCGGCCTCATCGCCTGGTCGCAGCAGCATATTCCCAGCGGATTGTCCTCGATCCTCAACGCCGCCACGCCGCTCTTCACCGTGCTGGTGGCGCAGGCCTTCACCCGCGACGAGAAGTTCACCGCCGGCAAGCTCGCCGGCGTGGTGCTGGGCTTTGCCGGCGTGGCGGTCATGATGGGGCCGGCGCTGATCGGCCAGCTTGGCGGCCATCAATTGCCGGCGCAGCTCGCGGCCATCGGCGCGACCGTGTCCTACGGTTTTGCCGCGGTCTATGGCCGGCGCTTCCGCCACCTTCCGCCGATCGGCGTCGCCATGCTGCAACTCGCCGCCTCCAGCGTGCTGCTCGCACCGCTCGCGCTCGCGCTCGACCAGCCCTGGACGCGGCCGCTGCCCTCCCCGCACGTGCTGGCGGCGCTGATGGGGCTGGGCGTGCTCTCCACCGGCATCGCCTATATCCTGTATTTCCGCATCCTCGCGCGCAACGGGGCGACCAACATCTCGCTCGTCACCTTCCTCGTGCCGGTGAGCGCCATCCTGCTCGGCGCGCTGTTCCTGGGCGAGGCGCTGGAGCCGCGCGAACTCGCCGGCTTCGCCCTCATCGCGCTGGGGCTGGCGGCGATCGACGGGCGGCCGGGGCGGTGGGTAAGAGGGCGGTGAGTGCGGGGGCGGGCGGTGTGAGGGCGGCATGGCGAGGGCTTGCAAAGTCGCAACGGCCCTGAGAGCATCCACGCGCGTCACGGAGGCCCCTCGCGATGACAAGGATGCAGGTTCAGCTGCGCAGCATCGGCGGCACGGGCGCGGCGCTGGGTTGGGCCGGCGCGCATACCCTGGTGGTCGACCGGGCCGAGGGGCGTGCCGGCGGCACCGGGCTTGGCTTCAATGGCGGGGAGTTGCTGGCGCTCGCCATCGGCGGATGCCTCTGCAACGACCTCCACTATGTCGCGCAGGCGATGGGGATCGCGATCGAATCGATCGGCGTCGACGTCGAGCTGACGCTTGAGGGTGCGCCGCTGCTGGCGACCCGCGCCCTGGTGCGGGTTGAGGTGGTGCCGGTCGATCCGGCGAGCGATATCGTCGCCCTGATCGAGCGGGCGCGGCAGGATTCCACGGTGAGCAATTCGGTCGCGCGCGGGATAGCTGTCGATTTCCTGACGGCCTGAGAGGGAAACCCTCAGCGCGTCGGCACCGGCTTCTCGCCGCGATAGTCGTAGAAGCCGCGCTGGGTCTTGCGGCCCAGCCAGCCGGCCTCGACATATTTCACCAAGAGCGGGCACGGGCGGTACTTGCTGTCAGCTAGCCCCTCGTGCAGCACCTGCATGATGGACAGGCAGGTGTCGAGGCCGATGAAATCGGCCAGCTGCAGCGGGCCCATCGGGTGGTTGGCCCCGAGCCGCATCGCGGTGTCGATGGCGTCCACCGAGCCGACACCCTCATAGAGCGTGTAGATCGCCTCGTTGATCATCGGCAGAAGGATGCGATTGACCATGAAGGCCGGGAAATCCTCCGACACCGCATAGGTCTTGCCGAGCCGTGTGACGAAGGCCTTGGAGAGCTCGAAGGTCTCGTCCTCGGTGGCGATGCCGCGCACCAGCTCGACGAGCTGCATGAGCGGCACGGGGTTCATGAAATGGATGCCGATGAACCGCTCCGGCCGGTCGGTGGAGGCGGCGAGCCGGGTGATCGAGATGGACGAGGTGTTGGTGGCGAGGATCGCCTCGGGCTTGAGGAAGGGGCAGACCGTGGAGAAGATCTTGCGCTTGATCTCCTCCTTCTCCACCGCCGCCTCGATCACGAGGTCGACTTCGGAGAGGTCGGCCGTCTGGTCGGTGCCGTGGATGCGCGCGAGCGCGGCCTGCTTTTCCTCATCGGAATACAGCCCCTTGCCCACCTGGCGGGACATGTTGCCGTTGATGGTGGCGAGGCTCGACTTGAGGCGGTCCTTCTCCAGGTCGTTGAGCACGACATCGTAGCCGGCCAGCGCACACACATGCGCGATGCCGTTGCCCATCTGGCCGGCGCCGATAATGCCGACGCGCTTGATCTCGAAACCCATGGCCACGTTGTCCTGCCCCTGCTGACGGCTCGCTGCTCAGTATAAAGGCTCTCAGGCTTTCGCCTTAGCAATTTCCGCCGTCAGTTCCGGCACCAGCTGGAACAGATCGCCGACCAGGCCGAAATCGGCCACCGAGAAGATCGGCGCGTCCTCGTCCTTGTTGATGGCGACGATGACCTTGGAATCCTTCATGCCGGCCAGATGCTGGATGGCGCCGGAAATGCCCACCGCGACATAGAGATCGGGCGCCACCACCTTGCCGGTCTGGCCGACCTGCCAGTCATTCGGCGCGTAGCCGGCATCCACCGCCGCACGCGAGGCGCCGACCGCCGCGCCCAGCGCATCGGCCAGCGGCTCGATGACCTTGGCGAAATTCTCCGCCGAGCCGACGGCCCGCCCGCCCGAAACGATGATGCGCGCCGCGGTCAGGTCCGGACGCTCGCTCGCGGCGATCTGCTCGCCGACGAACAGCGTGCCGGCCGGAGCGTCCGCCGGCGTGATCGCGCGGATCGGCGCCGATCCGCCCTCACCCGTCGCGGCGAAGGCGGCGGTGCGGATGGTCACTACCTTCTTCGCGTCGCGCACGCGCACGCGCTGGATGGCGTTGCCGGCATAGATCGGCCGCTCGAAAATGTCGGGCGCGATGACGGCGACGGCATCGGACACCTGCATCACGTCGATCAGTGCGGCGATGCGCGGCAGCACGCTCTTCCACACGGCGGTGGAGGGCGCGACCAGCGCGTCATACTGGGCCGCGAGCGCGACACCCAGGCTCGCGACCGGCTCGGCGAGGCGGTGCGCATAGACCGGCGCATCGGCCAGCAGCACCTCGGCCACGCCCTCGAGCTTCGCAGCGGCCTCGGCGGCGGGGCGGGCATTCTCGCCCACCACGAGCACATGCACCGGCGCGCCCAGCGCGAGCGCCGCGGTCAGCGCGCGGGCGGTGACCGGGTTCAGGCTCGCGTCGTCATGTTCGGCAAAAAGCAGCGTCGCCATGGTCAGATCACTCCCGCCTGCTTGAGATCGCCAACCAGCTCCGCCACGGAGCCCACCTTCTTGCCGGCGGTGCGGCCGGCGGGCTCCAGCGTGGAGAGCACCTCGAGGCGGGGGCTGAGGTCGATGCCGAGATCGGCCGCGCTCTTCTCCTCGATCGGCTTCTTCTTCGCCTTCATGATGTTGGGCAGGCTGGCATAGCGCGGCTCGTTGAGGCGCAGGTCGGTGGTCAGCACCGCCGGCAGCGCCAGCTCCAGCGTCTGCAGGCCGCCATCGATCTCGCGCGTCACGTCGATCTTGCCCTCGCCGACCACCACCTTGGAAGCGAAGGTCGCCTGCGGCCAGCCGAGCAGGGCGGAGAGCATCTGCCCGGTCTGGTTGGCGTCGTCGTCGATCGCCTGCTTGCCGAGGATGACGAGGCCGGGGCCTTCCGCCTCGACGATCTTGCGCAGGATCTTGGCGACGGTGAGCGGCTCGATGCCGGCCTCGTCCGTCTTCACCCAGATGCCGCGATCGGCACCCATGGCGAGCGCGGTGCGGATGGTCTCGTCGGTCTTGACCGGGCCGATGGAGACGGCGATCACCTCGGTGGCCTTGCCGGCTTCCTTGAGCCGCAGCGCCTCCTCGATGGCGATCTCGTCGAACGGGTTCATCGACATCTTGACGTTGGCAAGCTCGACGCCTGAGCCATCCGGCTTGACGCGGATCTTGACGTTGTAGTCGACCACCCGCTTCACGGGCACAAGGATCTTCATCACCACATCTCCCGCCCGACAGAATGTCGGGGCCGTCGCGACAGCAGCAAGTCGAGGAAGGCGATGCGATCGGGCCGGAGGGCACCGGCGGGGACTGCACGTGGCGCCCGGATCGGGCGCCACGGTTCAGCGCCCCGCACGGACGACACGGCCCGGCATCGGCCTGCGGAAAGCGGGGCGAAACTATGGATCGCCCAAGGGCGTGTCAACGTGGGGAAACGCGCCGGCGCCATCAGATCGGCGGGTGTTGCTCCGGGGTGCCGTCGCGCGTCAGCACCCAAAGCGGCACGCCCTTGCGCCGCATGACGACGATGAGCACCGCCCCCGCGAGAAGCCCGCCAATATGCGCCCACCAGGCGGTATCCTGATCGCCCGAGCGGATGACGCTCCAGAGCTGGAAGGCGATCCACGCGCCGAGCGGCCAGATCGCGGGAATGCGCAGCGGCACGCGCAGGAACACCAGCACCCAGATGCGCACATTGGGATGCAGCATCAGATAGGCGCCGACCAGCCCGGATATGCCCGCCGAAGCCCCCACCAGCGGCGCCGCCGAATCCGGCACCGCATAGGCATAGGCGAGCCCGCCGATCACGCCGCAGATCAGATAGAAGGCGAGGAACCGGGCATGGCCGAGCGCATCCTCGACATTGTCGCCGAACACCCAGAGGAAGGCCATGTTGCCGGCCAGGTGCATCCAGCTACCGTGCAGGAACATGTAGGTGACGAGGGTCAGCTCGGCCGGCAGGCGCGCATATTCGGCCGGCAGCACCGCGGCATGGGTGACGACGGCCGGGATGGCGCCGAAGCCGAAGGCCGAGGCGATGTCGATCTCCGCCCGGTAGCCATGCTGGACCAGGACGAAGATGATCACATTGGCGGCGATCAGCGCCCAGGTGACATAGGCGTGGGTGATGCCTTCGAGCGGATTGTCGTCATTGATGGGCAGCAGCATGGCGCGCCCCTACCCCTCGCGCCCGGCCGCCGGCACCCACAGAACGTCGCCGCCGCCCTCACGGGCATTGGCGAGGCGGCTCATGACGAAGAGCAGGTCGGACAGCCGGTTGAGGTAACGGACCGCCGCCTCCGAGACGATCTCGCCGGGCGCCTGCGACAGCTCGACCACCAGCCGCTCCGCGCGCCGGCACACGGTGCGCGCCACGTGCAGATGCGCCGCCGCCGGGGTGCCGGCCGGCAACACGAAGGAGCGCAGCGGCTTCAAGGGCTTGTTGAGCGTGTCGATGTCGCGCTCCAGCCGGTCGACCTGGCCGGCGACGATGCGCAGCGGCTCATAGCCGCGATCGACGCCGTCATCGGGGGTGGCGAGGTCGGCGCCGAGGTCGAACAGGTCGTTCTGCACCCGCGCGAGCACGCCATCGATATCGGCCAGTCCGCCGGTATGGAGGCGTACGACGCCGATGGCGGCATTGGTCTCGTCCACCGTACCATAGGCGGCAATCCGCAGGTCGTGCTTGACGCGGCGCTCGCCGGTGCCGAGCGCGGTCGTGCCGTCGTCGCCGGTGCGGGTATAGATGCGGTTGAGCACCACCATGGCGGATGCGCGTCCCCTGCGGCCTCAGCCCCGGTTCATGAGGAAGATGGTGACGAGCACACAGCCGAGCGCCACCGCCTGCAGCAGCACGCGCCACTGCATCAGCTTCTGCGAGCGCTGGGGCGAGCCGCCCCGCGCCATGTTGGCGAGGCCCAACACCAGAACGACGGCGACCGCGCCGAGCGCGATGGGTAGGACCACGAATTTGGCGATGGTGACGAGATCCATCGTTTATCTCCGGCGAGCGCGGCGCGAGGCCAGCCTTCAGTTCATCACGACAATGGCAGCATTCAACACGGTCGCATAGGACACCCAGACCAGATAGGGCACCAGCAGCCAGGCCGCGATACGGTCGATCCGCGCCGCCGCCCAGATCGTGGCGGCAATGGCCAGCCACAGAACCAGGATAATGGCCAGCCCCGCCCCGATCGCCTCCATGCCGAAGAAAACGGGCGACCACACCGCATTGAGCGCAAGCTGGACGATCCACAACAGGATCGCCGTCCGCCGTTCGGGCGAGGGGGCGTGAAGCTGCCACAGCCGCCACAGCGCCACCGCCATCAGCACGTAGAGCGTGGTCCACACGATGGGGAAGACCGGGGCCGGCGGGGTGAAGGACGGCTTGGCAAGGCTCGCATACCAGGTCGGGATCTGCGGCGTGGTGGCGAGCGAGCCCAGCGCGCCGACCGCCAGGCACACGCCGACGGCGACGACGAGACGGAAGAAGGACAAGGTCTTCATCGGTGCCTCCCTGCGCGATCAGGGCCGCGGCTGCGGCAGCTGATTCGACTGCTTATAGTGGCCGAGGCGTCCGGTCGGATCACCTCCGGTGCGAATTCCCCCCTCATTCCGTACCTCTCATGCTCCGCGCGCCGCCGGCGGGCGATGACCGAGATCGCGGAAGGCGGCGGACGCCGCGTCGAGCCGCGCGGTCCAGGCCGGGTTCGGCGCCTGCCCGCGCGTCGCGATGTCATAGGCCTGCAACAGCGCCGCGATCGACAGCGGCTCGATCAGCGCCGCCCGCAGCGCCCAGGCGCTGGCAAGGGCGACCACCACACCCAGGCCGCCGAGCGCTCCCGGCAGCCAATAGGCCAGCCCCACCGCCGGCCCGAGCAGCAGGAGGAAGATGAGAAGGCTCAGCGTATAGTCGAACAGCGCGATCCACACCGCGTTGCGCGCCAGCGGGCCGGCATTCTGCGCGTAAAGCACCAGTCCGTCACGCGCCGCGTCGCCGGGCGGCACGCCATCGCGGCGGATGATGTAGGCGAGGATGATCTCGTCGACCAGGCCGAGCGCCACCCGCAGCACGGCGGCGACGAACCGGTTGAGCGCCCCCGCGCCGGGTATCCAGACGGTCAGCACGTCCAGGACGCCGACAAAGGCGCGCACCGTGCCGCGGATCAGCAGATCCAAGCCGAACAGCACGTTCACCTCCAGAAAGCGGGCGCGGACCATCGCGGTGGCAAAACGGATCTGCGATCGCCCGTCGGGAAGCGCGGCGCCGCGCAGCAGCGCGTCCATCGCCGCGACATGGGCGGCCTTGACGAGATAGACGACATACTGGCGCACCCACCAGAGCAGGCCGAGCATCAGGCTGAGACCGCCGACGCCGCCGATCATCGCGCCGAACAGGCTCTCGTCGTGGCCGAACAGCCTGCCGAGGCTCCAGCCGACACCCGCCCCAAGACCGGTGCCGGCGATGATGGCCAGCACCGACGCGGCGTAGACAGCGAGCCGCAGCAGCACGAAGGGCCAGGTACGCGCCACCAGCCCGAACGTGGTTCCGATCGAGAAATCCCACATCCGCGCGCCCTCACCTCACCCGCCCCCAGCGACGGCCACCGGGATATCGCCAACGACAACCGTCAGCCAGACCGCGCCGCCGGACAAGACGGGAACCGATGCGAGTGGGCGGGTCCGCCCGCGGCCTGTCAGCCGGCGAGATGCTGCTCGATCGCGTGGAGCAGCAGCTTCACCAGATCGCGGTCGATCTCCGCCTCCACCGCTGCGGCCAGCGCGCGACCATAAAGCGGGCGCAGCACGCCGAGCGCGCGCGGGGGCGCCACCACCACGACCGAACGCGTCTCCCCGGCGACAACCGCCGCCTCCAGTCGATCGGCGATCCTGCGCAAAAAGGCGCGCTCGGCCTCTTCGTGCCAGTCGGTCGCCTCCACCGACGAGCGGGCCGAACCGGACGACTGGTGCACCCGGCCTGGCGCATCGGTGCCCTGCGCGCGGCTGGGCAGGTTGTCCTGCGCGTGCACCTCGTGCGTGCGCAGCTTGGGAAAGGTCGCGCCGCCCTCATTGACGAGGATGAGCGCCTTCTGGCCATCGCACACGACGACCCACGCGCCGGCCTTGATCTTGATCGTGTCCGTGCGGCTCATTCACGCCTCCTCCCGCGCGCTGGCGCGGCGCGGCCCTGACCCGACCGGCCATCCCGGAGGATGCTCCGCGCGGGAGCGCGTTCTCATAGGGGCATGGCGGCCGGCAAGCTGCCTTGACGCGGGTCAACAAGCGCGGGCGCGCGGCTCAGAAGGCGTCGGAGCGGGCACGGCGGATGGCGGCGTTGAGTTCGCCGCCATACACGAAGATCGAGGCCGTCGTGTAGAGGAAGATGAGAGCGATCATCACCGAGGCGAGGCCGGCATAGGTGGTGACGTAGTTACTCGCGAACTCGGCGAGATAGCGGCCGAACGCGGCGCCGGCTGCCAGCCACAGCGCCAGCGTGACCAGAATGCCCGGCGCGACCTCGGTCAGCGTGCGCCGCCCCGCCGGCAGCCACATATGCGCGACCACCAGCGCGACGATGAGGATGGCCGAGGTCGCGGCATAGCGCAGGAAGGTGATCATCCAGCCGAAGGGCGTGAGCGCGGGCACCCAGTGTATGGCTGTGAGCCACAGCACCGGCCCGAGCACCACCAGGAAGGACAGCGCCAGCAGCCCCGCCGCCCCGACCACGACATAGCCGATGGATTCGAGGCGCAGCCAGTACCAGGACCGCTTCTCGCGCACGCCATAGGCGCGGTTGAGGCCGATGCGCAGGCTCTCGATGCCGTTGGAGGAGAAGTAAATCGCCAGCACCACGCCGACGGTCAGCACATCGGTGCGCACCTGCGTCAGCACATTGCGGATTTCCCGGCCGATCGGCGCGGCGACCTGGCTGGGCCACGCCTCCAGAATCAGCTGCACCGTCTCGTCGGCGAGGTTCTTGAAATCGAAGAACGCCGCCAGTGCGGTGACGAAGATGAGGAAGGGGAACAGCGACATCAGCGCAGACAGGGCGATATGGCTGGAAATCGCCCATCCGTCATCTTCGACGAAGCGCCAGAAGGCATCCCAGGCGATGTCGAAAGCACGCAACACGTCGCCCGGTCTCCCCTGTTCGACGTTAAAGGTGTGACCTGACATCGGACGTCACGCGGGAAATGGCAAGACGTAACGTCCCGATTCCTCGACGTCCCGATTCCTCATGGCCCCGCGGGAAGACGCGGCCCCGGGCGCGCCCACCAGATCCCCTCGGCCGGAGCCCGGCACCGCGCGCATTCGCTTTGGTGCGCCGGCGGCCGACTAGTGGTAGATAGGGCGCCCGTTTCATGACCCCCGCGTGAAGGATGCGCGGGGAAAGCCCGAGTGAACGCCATGTCCGCCGCGTCATCCGCCCCCTCGTCCGCCGCCTCCCTGCGTGCCGGTTCCGCCCCCGAGACCCGTCTCGGCGTGCCGGTCCCGCAGCCGGAACGGGTGAACGACGTGCCGGCGCTGATGCTGGAGATCGGACGGCGCGCGCAGGCCGCCGCCCGCGCCCTGGCGCTCGCCCCGGCCGAGGCCAAGCGCGCCGGGCTGAAGGCCGCCGCCCAGGCCATCCGCGCCCAGGCCCCCGCCATTCTCGTCGCCAATGCGCAGGACGTGGCGGCGGCGCAGGCTTCCGGCATGAGCGCCTCCATGCTCGACCGGCTGACCCTGAACGCGGCCCGCCTGGACGCGACCGCGCGCGGCGTCGAGGAGATCGCCGACCTGCCCGATCCGGTCGGCACGGTGATCGACAGCTGGGAGCGGCCCAACGGGCTGAGGATGGAGCGCGTGCGCACCCCGCTCGGCGTGGTCGGCGTCATCTATGAGAGCCGGCCGAATGTGACGGCGGATGCCGGCAGCCTCTGCCTCAAGGCCGGCAACGCGGTGATCCTGCGTGGCGGCTCGGACAGTTTCCATTCGAGCCGGGCCATCCACGCCGCCATGGCCGAAGGCATTGCCAGCGCCGGACTGCCGGCCGACGCCATCCAGCTGGTGCCGACCCGCGACCGCGCGGCGGTGGGCGAAATGCTGGGGGGCCTCGCGGGCGCGATCGACGTCATCGTGCCGCGCGGCGGCAAGAGCCTCGTCGCCCGCGTGCAGAGCGAGGCGCGCGTGCCGGTCTTCGCCCATCTCGAGGGGCTGGTGCACATCTATGTCGACAAGGCGGCGGACCCCGCCAAGGCGCTGGCCGTGGTGCGGAACGCCAAGCTGCGCCGCACCAGCGTGTGCGGGGCGGCCGAGACTCTGCTGGTCGACAGCGCCGGCGCGGGCACGCTGCTGGCCCCGCTCGTGACCATGCTGCTCGACGAGGGCTGCGAGGTGCGCGGTGATCCGGCGACGCAGGCGGTGGATCCGCGCGTGCGGCCGGCCAGCGAAGGCGACTGGCGCACCGAATATCTCGACGCCATCATCTCGGTGAAGCTGGTGGACGGCCTCCATGCCGCGATCGACCATATCGAGACCTACGGCTCGCACCACACCGACGCCATCCTGACCGAAGACGCCGTGGTGGCGGAAACCTTCCTCCGCGAGGTCGATTCCGCGATCGTGGTTCACAATGCCTCGACCCAGTTCGCCGATGGCGGGGAATTCGGCTTCGGCGGCGAGATCGGCATCGCCACCGGGCGCATGCATGCGCGCGGGCCGGTGGGCGCCGAGCAGTTGACCTCGTTCAAATACCGGGTGCGGGGCACCGGCCAGATCCGCCCCTGATCCTCCTCCGACAGGGCTGGCACGGCCCGGCAGGCCATGAGCCCGCCGGGCCGGCCCTATGCGTTCATGTTCCTTGCGCCGTTTGAGACGGTGCGCTAGGGGAGGGCCGCGGGCCAATCTACACGCCCCGCGCGGAGACCGGATGAATGACCTACGTCGTCACGGAGAATTGCATCAAGTGCAAGTACACCGACTGCGTCTCGGTGTGCCCTGTCGACTGTTTCTACGAGGGTGAGAACTTCCTCGTCATCCATCCGGACGAGTGCATCGACTGCGGCGTGTGCGAGCCGGAATGCCCGGCCGAGGCGATCAAGCCCGACACCGAACCGGGCCTCGACAAGTGGCTGACGATCAACGCCGACTATGCCAAGGCGTGGCCCAACATCACCGACCGCAAGGACCCGCTGCCCGACGCCAAGGAATGGGACGGTGTAGCCGACAAGCTACAGTATCTCTCGACCGAACCGGGTAAGCAGGACTAGTTCTGGACTGCCGGCCCGATGACGGGCCGGACATGGTCGACGCGCCGACACGACGCCGTGGCATGGACCGCGGCCGCAGCCACGTGCGCGCTGCAGCGCAGCAGTATTTTGATTTCGGCATAATTTGTGTTATAAGCTTACCCGTGCAGTCGATTGGGTTTGCCATGGTGCAACGCTCCCAGGCCGGAGCGCCCCTCCCGGAATTGATGTCGGGTCTTTGCCCAATGCGCAACCGCGCATCAGGCTCCCCTGAGTTTTCCGTCGACGGCTGAGCGTACGGCTCCGGCATCCGCTGGAGCTGCGGTGTTTCTTGCCCCCGCGCGGCAACGCGCGAGGCGACGGCGTGCCAGGGTGGTACTCCGCCGGAAGAACCGAGACCCAGGAGCAGATACAGCATGACGTCGACGAAGAAGCCGTCCAACAACATCCGCCAGGGTTTCAAGACGGGCGAACATATCGTTTATCCGTCGCACGGCGTCGGACGCATCATGGCGATCGAGGAACAGGAAGTCGCCGGCTTCAAGCTTGAACTTTTCGTCATTCATTTCGAAAAGGACAAGATGACGCTGCGCGTGCCCGTGCCGAAGATCGTGACCGTCGGCATGCGCAAGCTTTCCGATCCGATCGTGCTCAAGAAGGCGCTGGAAACCCTGAAGGGCCGCGCCCGCGTGAAGCGCACGATGTGGAGCCGCCGCGCTCAGGAATACGAGGCCAAGATCAATTCCGGCGATCTCGTCGCCATCGCCGAGGTGGTGCGCGACCTCTATCGCTCCGATGCGCAGCCCGAGCAGTCCTATAGCGAGCGCCAGCTCTACGAGGCCGCGCTCGACCGCATGGCCCGCGAACTCGCCGCCGTCGAGAACATGACCGAGACCGAGGCGATCAAGGCCATCGAGCAGAACCTGCTCAAGGGCCCGCGTCGCCTGGGCAAGGGAGAGGTCGAGGCCGAGGCCGAAGTCGAGCACACCGACGACGAAGCCGAGGAAGCCGCCGCCTGAGGCGCCGCTTCCCCCTAGACACCGCGATGAAAGCCCGGCTCCGTGCCGGGCTTTTCTTTTTCAGCTCCTCTTCTTGCCCCGCGTCGGCCGCTCCCTCGCGGAAATCTCGGCCCGCAAGCGGGGCCCGCATTCCCGGCTCGAATCCTCTCGGGAACCATCCTTTGCCCGGTCGCGTTGACACGTTGTCCAGCCGCCGTCTGAACGAGCAAAGAGATGCGCATGAGCGACAGGGCCGAGCGTCACATTGTCCTGGTGCGGGACGCGATGAAGGCGCCCCTGCTGGGGCGCGAGGAGGAATACGGGCTCGCCCGCCGCTGGACCGAGCAGCGCGACGAGCACGCGATGCACCAGCTGGTGCATGCGCATATGCGCCTCGCCATCGCCATCGCCCGCCGCTTCCGCAGCTATGGCCTGCCCATGTCGGACCTTGTGCAGGAGGCCAATATCGGCCTGCTGGAAGCCGCCGCGCGGTTCCAGACCGCCCATGACGTGCGCTTCTCCACCTATGCCACCTGGTGGATCCGCGCGGCGATTCAGGATTACGTGCTGCGCAACTGGTCGATCGTGCGCGGGGGAACCTCCTCCGGCCAGAAGGCGCTGTTCTTCAACCTGCGCCGCATGCGGACCCGGCTTGAGCGCGCCGGCGGCGCCACACCGCCCCCGCGCGAGGCGATGCACGGCGCCATCGCCCGCAGCCTCGGCGTGAACCCGGTCGAGGTGGCGCGCATGGATGCCCGGCTCAGCGGGCCCGACCTGTCGCTCAACGCCCCGCTTCAGGCCGGCGAGGAAGATGGAGGCGCGCGGCTCGACCAGCTCGCCGCCGCCGATCCGCTGCCCGACGAGCAGGCCTCGATGGAAATCGACGGCGAGCGCCGCCGTCGCTGGCTGTGGCGCGCGTTGGGGGCGTTGAACGAGCGCGAGATCCGCATCATCAAGGCCCGCCGCCTGAATGAGGAAAGCGAGACGCTGGAAACGCTCGGCGCGCGGCTTGGCATTTCCAAGGAGCGGGTGCGGCAGATCGAGAGCCGGGCGCTGGAAAAGCTGCGCGTCGCGCTGACGCAAGGCTCCGATGTGCCGCGCGGCGCCTTCGGACCGATCTGAAGCCCGGATCGATCGGGCGGAATCACGTGATCGCTGAGGGCTCTCGTTTCCACAAGCGGGAGCACTGTGTCAAATCGCGAAAGCCGGCCCCGCCCATGGCTGGCGGTCTCCCCGCCGCGGCGACGGGATAGCGGCGATCGAGCCTCACAGCCGCCGCGCCTCTCCCAACGGGAGATCGCGGATCCGCCTGCGGCCGTCCGCAATGACGGACGGACCGCTAGGTCCGGCACTCATCCGGCCCTATTCCGCGATGATCTTGTATTGCTCGCCATAGGCCAGTTTGTCGCCGCGCTGCAGCCCGTTGAGGATGAGGAATCGCTCCATCTGTCGGTCCTGCACGTCCATCTTGGCCGCCAGCTTTTCCGGCGTATCGGTGAGCCCGGCCGTGACGATGCGGATGCGCAGCGGCTTGACGTTGTCCGATTCCTCGATGGAGACGCGGCGGAAGGTTTCCGCCGCCTCGCGGAAGCCGGCGTCCAGTTCCGGCGTCAGCTCGCGCGCCGCGAAGATAAGCCGGTACACATCGCTGCCGAAGCGGATGGCGAACATGCGGAACGACCATTGTTCGCCGCGCGCCACGGCAGTGGCGGCGGGAAAGCCGTTGAGCACAAGGCTCTCCACCGAGGATACCTCGACCCCGTCGATCCAGCCGGAGGAGAGATATTGCGCCAGCGACTGGTCGCCGCCGACCCGCACCGCATCGAGCCGCAGCGCCTCGCGGCCGGTGGTGCTGGCGCCGAGCACCGCCTGCGAGGTGTTCTCCAGCGCGAAGCCTTCCGGCGCGGTGAAGGTGAAGCCGAGCTTGGGATGGAAGAACCGCCGCCCGCGGATGAAGCCTTCCTTGGGATCGTCGCCATAGACGAGGCCGTCGATCGCCGCGAGATATTGCGCCCGGTCGCGCTCGCCCGGATTCTTGGGCGAGGCATATTCGCGCGCATTGGCCATGACGATGGAAATGCGCTCGGGCGTCGCCGGGTGCGTGGCGAGGAAATCCGCCTGCTCGCCGCTGGCGCTCTGGTTCATCGAGCTGGACTTCAGGTTCGCCTGCTGGCCCATGGTGGTGAGGAAGCGCTCGGCGCCATAGGGATCGAAGCCCGCGCGGGCGCTGATGCCGACCCCGATCGCATCCGCCTCCAGTTCCTGCCCGCGCGAGAAGCTGGCGAGCGAAATGCGGCTCTTGGCCAGCGCCAGCGCGCCGAGGTCGGAATCGTTCACCACATCGGAGATCACGCGGCTGACCAGCACCGCCTGCTTCATCTGGTCCTCGCGGGTGGCCGCGTGGTTGGCGATGACATGGGCCATTTCATGCGCCAGGACCGAGGCCAGCTCGGAATTGTCGGAGGCCAGCGACAACAGGCCGCGCGTCACATAGAGCGAGCCGTTGGGCAGCGCGAAAGCGTTGATGGCCGGCGAATTGAGGATGGTGACGCGGTATTTCTGGTCCGGCCGCTCCGACGCCGCCACCAGCCGGGTGACGATCTGCTGGATCTGCGCCTGTAGCTTGGGGTCGTTATAGGCGCCGCCATAGGAAGTGACGAGACGCTCGTGCTCCTTGCGCTGGGCCGGCGTCATGGCCTCCTCGGCGGCGGGCGCGGGCGTGCTCGCCTTCGATTCCGCCGTGGAGGGCTCCTGCATCCCGGCACAGGCGGCGAGCAGCAGCCCGGCCGCGAGCAGGCAGGCAAACGCGCCCAGCCGCCGCCACACCGACGCCGTACCCTTGGACAGACCCCCTGCCCCGCTATGCACCGGTGTCCTCACCAGTTCCCCGCCTGCCCTTGTCCCATCCTGCCGTCGATGAACTCGATCTGCTCGATCCACCGTACGTCGATTGCCGGTCCGTCCGCCTCGAACACCACGCCGCGCACCGCCACCGAGCGCCCCGCCAGCGCCTCCAGCGACAGGCCGGCGCGCTCCAGAGCCGCCCGTACCGGTTTCTCCAGCCTGACGGTGGTGTCTTGCCGCCAAACCGGGCCGAAATTGAGGTAGTCCACCCGCCGGCCGTTTCCAACCGAAAGCACACGTCCTGCAAGGATTGTGAACCGCCCGGCCTTCGCTGTCACGGTCTTCTCGTCGCGCGCGGGCAGCGGCAGCCCCACCCAGAGGCCGCGCTTCGCCCGCCGGGCCGGCGCCTCCGCCGCGCGCAATTCGTTCATGCAGCCGAGAAACCCCGCCTCCGGCCGCGCCAGCGCCAGCCCCTGCCGCAGCAGCGCCGCCTGAACGGTGGTATCCTTGCCCTCCTCCTCACGGGGCGCCGCCAGCCGCAGCACGGCGCGCCGGCGGCCGTAGCGGTCGGTGGCGACCGTCCCCGCCAGCGTCACCTCCCGCCCGCTCAACTGCGCCGCCAGCGACGCGCGGCGGGCTGCCAGCGATGCCTCGCCGTCCTCGACGGCAAGACCCGCCAGCGCAACGACCGTGCCGTCGGCCAGCACGACATCGCCGAAGCGGTCGATGGCCGTGACGGCGACCGGCGCGCCGAACGCGGCCGGACAGGGCGCCGCCTCCTCCTTCGCCGCCCACGCCGGCGCGCCGAGCAGGAGGACAGCCGCGAGGAGGCTGGCAAGGAAGCTGGCAAGGAAGCTGACGAGGAAGCCGGCGGGGCCCGCGCTCAAGCATGACAGACCACCCCGCGACGCCGCACCGTCATGCCGCCAGCGCCCCGCGGACGGGCGCTCGTGAACCTCGTCCGCACGCGGGCCGGCGGCAGCTTGCCATGGTGACAATCGGCACTCCATTCGCATCAAGCCGCCCTGGCCGGTTCCCCATGCTAATCCACGCGGATGAGCGGCGATATCCGCCGTCGCGTTGGCCGCGGACCCTTCCCGGTGCGGCCGCCCTCTTGATCCGGAACGCCGATTGAGGTCATGTACCGGCGGTCACTCCCGGTAGCTCAGCAGGATAGAGCACAGGTTTCCTAAACCTGGGGTCAGGGGTTCGATTCCCTTCCGGGAGGCCACCCGCCCGACGGGCGCCCGGGCCCCCGCTCATATCGTCGCAGGAGGCCGGATCGCCGCATGGACGGCGGATTTCGTCGCTTCCCTTACGGCAGTCCTGTCTTGCGGCTGCCATGTTCCTGTCCAACATGGGGGACACGAACTTCCGGTGTGTCCCCGGCCGTGGCCGCCCGTGTGGCGGCCGGCGCGGCGGGCATCCCAACGGCAGAGGACAATGGAAAGCATCAGCGCGTATCTGGCTCAGCTCATGCAGAGCCACGACTATCTCGTGCCCGTCGTGGTCGGCATCATCGCCTTCGGCGAATCGCTCGTCCTGCTCGGCCTCGTCATTCCGGCCACCGCGCTGATGCTGGCGATCGGCGGGCTGATCGGCTCGGGGCTGGTGCAGCCGGTCCCGGTCATTGCCGGCGCCATCGTCGGCGCCGTGGCGGGCGACATCGTGTCCTACTGGTTCGGCCGCTGGGTGGGCCCGCGCGTGGTGCATCGCTGGCCGCTGATCGGCTATCGCTCGCAGGTGGCGCAGGCGCGGCTGTTCTTCCGCCGCTTCGGCTTCGCGTCCATCTTCGTCGGCCGTTTCTTCGGCCCGGTGCGCGCCACCATGCCGATGGTGGCCGGCATGATGCGCATGGACCAGCGCCGCTTCCAGTTCGCCAACGTCTCCTCGGCGGTGGTGTGGGCGCCGGTGATGCTGGCGCCCGGCTGGCTCGCCGCCGAGAGCGCCTCGCTCATCGGCGCGCAGAGCGAGGGCTCGTGGCTGATGTGGATGGGCGGACTGACCCTGGTGATGCTGCTGGCCACCGGCGTGGTGCTCAAGTTCGTCCAGTCGCGCATCATGCGGCGCCCGCGCACGCCACGGCGTGCCGTGCAGCCGGCCGCGCGCTCCTGACGCAGCCGGCCGGTCCCGCCCCCGGGCGCGCGGGACGTGAGACTTCACCCACCCTGCCGCAGGCGCGGACGCACGCCGGCCAGGATGATCACGGCAGCCGCCAGCAGGACGAGGCTGGCGGCACCGAACACGCCGGCCGCGCCCTCGCGATCGAAGATCATCCCGCCCCCGGCCGCGCCGACGGAGATGGCGAACTGCACCGCCGCGACCAGCAGGCCGCCGGCGCTTTCCGCCTGATCGGGCACGGTGCGGGTCAGCCAGGTGGACCACGCCACCGGCACGATGCCGAAGGCGAAGCCCCACAGCGCCACCATCAGCGCATCCCCCGCCGGCGTATTGGCGAGCGTGACCAGCCCAAGCCCGAGCACGCCCATCAGCACCGGGGCGCAGACCAGCGAGACGCCGAGGCTACGCTGCAAGAGCCGCCCCGCCACAAGCGTACCGACGAAATTGGCGACGCCGAAGCCGAGCAATATGCCCGACACCGCGCTGATCCCCACGCCCGTCACCGTTTCCAGGAAGGGGCGAATATAGGTGAAGACGGCGAAATGGCCGGAGAAAACCAGCATCGCGGCGAACATGCCGATGCCGATGCCCGGCCGGCGCAGCACGTCGATCAGCGTGCGCAGGCTGGCCGAACCGCTCGGCGCCATGCGCGGCAGCGTCGCGACCTGCGCGA
This sequence comes from Ancylobacter tetraedralis, assembly GCF_014195655.1. Lineage (GTDB taxonomy): Bacteria > Pseudomonadota > Alphaproteobacteria > Rhizobiales > Xanthobacteraceae > Ancylobacter > Ancylobacter tetraedralis. Next base: position 373,121 of record NZ_JACICD010000002.1, on the reverse strand, counting down.
TCAGCGTGGCCACCGCCAGCACCGCGGCGATGAGGAACACCGCCCGCCAGCCCAAGAGATGGCCGAGATAGCTGCCCACCGGCGCGGCGAAGATGGTGGCCGCCGAGACGCCGCTGAAAATGATCGACAGAGCGCGCGGCACCATCTCCTCCGGCACCAGGCGCATGGCGAGCGCGGCCGACATCGCCCAGAACCCGCCCAGCGCGATGCCCAGCAGCACGCGGCCGACCAGCAGCGAGCCGAGATCGGGGGCGAAAGCGACGATCAGGTTGGAGACGATCAGCAGCACGGTGAAGACCAGCAGCACGATGCGCCGGTCGATGCGCCGCGTCACCGTGGCGACGAGAAGGCTGGCCACCAGCGCGACGATGGCGGTCGCCGTCACGGCCTGTCCGGCGGTGCCCTCGCTGATGCGCAGGTCCGCCGCCATCGGCGTCAGCAGGCTGGCGGGGAGAAACTCGGCGGTCACGAGGCCGAACACGCCCAGCGTCATCGAGCCGACCGCCGCCCAGGCGGGCGCGGCGGCGGCGGGCGGGGCGAGGGCGGTGATGCTGTCAATGTCGAGCCCGGCGGCGGAAGCCTCCTCGGGCCAGGGCAGAGTATCGCTCATCGAAATTCCCTTCGAAGCGGGAGAATGGTTGCCCCAGTCCTAGGCTGGAAATACCGGACGATATATGCCAATAACTCTCATATGATTGATCGTTCGTCCGGAACAGCGGGGCTGGGCGACCCGGCCGGAGGGGCGCTCGATCTGGTCAGCGACATGCTGATGGGCATGCGCCTGGTCGGCATCGACTATCGCCGCATCGAACTGGCGCCGCCGTTCGGCCTGCGCTTCGGGCAGGAGGAAGGCCGCGCGCAGTTCCACTTCATCGCGCGCGGCCCGGTCTTCCTGCGCCGTCCCGCCGGAGGCCTCGATGCGATGCAGACCGGGGATGCCGTGCTGCTGCCGCGCGGCGGCCTGCACGACCTCCTCTCGGCGCCCGACCTGCCCTGCCGGGACGTGCGCAGCTGCGCGGTGCAGCCGATCTGCGACAGCGTCGGCGACATCACCGCCCCCGAGGGCTGCCCCTCCACTCGCGCGCTGATCTTCAGCGGCTCGATGGAATTCGACCTCGGCAGCATGAGCCCGCTTGTCAGCCTGATGCCCGAGCAGATGTTCGTCGGCACGCTGCTGGCGCGCTATCCCGAGATCCTGCCGATGCTGGAGGCGATGGAGCGCGAGACGCGCGGAGACCGGGCCGGCTTTGCCGGCATCCTCGCGCGGCTTGCCGATGTGGTCTCGGCGTTCATCGTGCGCGCCTGGGTGGAATGCGGCTGCGGCGATGCCAATGGCTGGGTGGCGGCGCTGCGCGACCCGCGCCTCGGGCGCGTCATCGCCGCCCTGCACCGCGATCCCGGCCGCGACTGGACGGTGGCGGAACTGGCGGCGCAGATGGGCGCCTCACGTTCGGTCTTCGCCGAGCGCTTCCTCGCCGTCACCGGCATGACGCCGGTACGCTACCTCACCGATCTGCGCATGCGGCTGGCCGCGCAATGGATCAGCCGCGACCGGGTGCCGATCGACATCGCCGCGCACCGGCTTGGCTATGGCTCGCAGGCAGCCTTCAGCCGCGCCTTCAAGCGCATCACCGGCCACGCGCCCGGCGCCATGCGCGCCGCGCGGGGGGAAACAAAGCTCGGCTAGGCGCCCCGCTCCCCGTCGTCACATGTCCTGGGCAGCGAAGAGGCGCAGGCGCCGCAGCAGCGCCTTCTCCCCCTCCAGCACCCCCATCAGCGCTACGCCGGCGCCGAGGATGATCAGCCCGTCGACAAGGCCGACCGGGCGGGTGTCGAAGATCCACTGCAGGACCGGCAGATAGGTGAAGGCGACCTGTCCCAGCGTCACGGCGGCAATGGCCATGAGCACCGCCGGCGTGCCCAGCGCGCCGCGCCACGTGACCGAGGTCATGTGCAGGAACCGCACGTTGAACAGGTAGAAGATTTCCATCACCACGATGGTGTTGACCACGATGGTGCGCGCCATCGCCTCGTCATGCCCACGCGCGAAGGCCAGTGCCTGCATGGCGAAGGTCACGGCCATGAACAGCAGCGAGACCAGCACCACGCGCCAGAGCATGAAGGGCGTCATCAGCCCGGCATCGGCGGCGCGCGGCGGGCGGCGCATGACGCCCGGCTCGGTCGGCTCGAAGGCCAGAGCGAGGCCCAGCGTGGCGGAGAGCAGAAGGTTCATCCAGAGGATCTGCGCCGGCGAGACCGGCAGGGCGACGCCGACCAGGATGGCGATGATGACCGCCAGCACCTCGCCGCCATTGGTCGGCAGCGTCCAGGCGATCATCTTGCGGATATTGTCGTAGACGGTGCGGCCTTCCTGCACCGCGGCGACGATGGTGGCGAAATTGTCGTCCACCAGCACCACTTCCGCCGCCTGCTTGGCCGCTTCCGTGCCCTTCCTGCCCATGGCGATGCCGACATCCGCCTGCCGCAGCGCGGGCGCGTCATTCACCCCGTCACCGGTCATCGCCACCACCGCGCCGCTGGATTGCAGCGCACGCACGATGCGCAGCTTGTTCTCCGGGCTGGTGCGGGCGAACACGGCAGTCTCGCGGGCCATGGCAATGAGCGCCGCGTCGGATGCGTCATCCACCTGCGCACCGGTGATGACCGCCGGGTTTGGCGCGATGCCGAGCTGGCGGGCGATCGCCTTCGCGGTGGCGCCATGGTCGCCGGTGATCATCTTCACGCCGATGCCGGCGGTGCGACACTCGGCGATCGCCGCCACCGCCTCGGGGCGCGGCGGATCGATGAAGCCGGCAAGGCCGAGGAAGATCGCGCCGGGCGAAGCGCCGGGCCCGGTCAGGGCTTCGGCCGTCAGCCGCGCCGGCGCGGTCTCGAAGCGCATCATCGCGAAGCCGAGCACGCGCTCGCCCTGCCGCGCGGCGCTCTCGATGGCCGCGTCCCAGCGCGCCATGTCCGGCGCGTCGCACATGGCCAGCACCGCCTCCGGCGCGCCCTTGATGAAGGCGATGCACGTGCCGTGCGGTCCCTGTGCCAGCACCGCCATGAAGCGATGGGCGGCATCGAAGGGAATCTCGTCGCGCCGCACCCAGCGGGCGCGCTCCACCTCCGGTTTGATACCGGCCTTCATCGCCAGCGCCACCAGCGCGCCCTCCATCGGGTCGCCCTCGGCGTGCCAGTGCCCCGCGCTGGCGGAAAGATGGGCGTCGTTGCACAGCAGGCCGCAGCGCAGCAGCGCCTCGGCCGCCGCCGCCGGATCGCCCTCGGCCTCGGATCCCGCCGGCCAGGAAAGGCGGCCCTCCGGCCCATAGCCGGCGCCGGACACCTCGACCTCGCCCGTGTCCGGCCCGCTGGCGGGGAGGAACAGCCGGCGCACCGTCATCTCGTTGCGGGTGAGCGTGCCGGTCTTGTCCGAACAGATGATCGAGGTGGCTCCCAGCGTTTCCACCGCCGGCAGGCGCCGGATGATGGCATGGCGCGCCGCCATGCGGCGCACGCCGATGGCCAGGGTGATGGTGATCACCGCCGGCAGTCCTTCGGGCACAACGCCGACGGCGAGCGCCACCACCGCCATCAGCGCCTCGGTCCAGCCATAGCCGCGCACCGCGACCGCGAACAGGAACAGCCCCGCCCCGGCGATCAGCACCGCCCAGGTGAAGCGGTGGGCGAAGGCGTCGATCTGCCGGAGCAGCGGCGTCGCCAGCGGCTCCACCCCGGCGATCAGCGTGCCGATTCGTCCGATCTCGGTATGGCGCCCCGTGGAGACGACGATGCCGGCCCCCTGCCCGGCCGCGACCGTGGTGCCCGAGAATGCCATGGAGTAACGGTCGCCGAGCGCCGCGTCGCGCGGGGCGGGATCCTCGCGCTTGGAGGCGGCGAGGGATTCGCCGGTCAGGATCGATTCGTCGATCCGCATCCCGCGCGCCCGCACCAGCCGCGTATCGGCCGGCACCCGGTCGCCCGCCTCCAGGATGACGAGGTCGCCCGGCACCAGATCGCGCGCGGCGACGCTGACGCGCCGGTTGCCGCGCAGCGCGCTGGCCTGCGGCGAGATCATGTTGCCGATCGCCTTCAGCGCCTGCTCGGCCTTGCCCTCCTGCACGAAGCCGACAATGGCGTTGACCAGCACGACCGCGACGATCACCCCGGCATCGACATGGTGGCCCAGCAGCAACGCCGCGAGCGCACCCGCCAGCAGGAAATAGATCAGCGCATTATTGAACTGGGAGAGGAAGCGCAGCAGCGGATGGCGGCCCGGCGGCTCGGGCAGGGCGTTGGCGCCGTGGCGCTGCAGCCGGGCCTGCGCCTCCGCGGGGCTGAGCCCTTGAGGGGACGCATCGAGATGGTCCGCCACCGCCTCATGCGGCAGGGCGTGCCAGTCGGGCGGGCGGGCCGGGTGTTGGGCAGGCGGGGTGCGCGGGGCGGACCGGGACGGGGCGGAGGAGCCGGGAGGCGGGGCGGCATCTATCATCGTTCCGGGGGCGCTCGGGTTCGGCAGGTGGGAGACACGGTGCCACACACGCTACCGGCCCGCGAGCCCGCGGCAACCGGAGTTTCCCTTACGACATCGCGCCACCCGCCGGAATCGTGGCGCCGGCGTTCCGTCATGAGACAGGGCCGACCCGGAGGCCGGCCCCGCAGAGGTGGGCAAAAAGGCGTCTTCCCGCGCCTGAAACAGCGCGCACGGATGCGCGATCTGCACGTTTGCCGGGGTGGGCTTCGCTCAGAGCTGGTCGTCGCCGCCGAACCAGTCGCCGCCATCAAACCAGCCGCCATCGTCGCCGGAGGACGTGTCGCCGGAAGACGTGTCGTCATTGGCGGCACTGTCGTCGGCGCGCGGATCGCGCTGATCGGAATCGCTGGCGGGTGCCTTCTCCTCGATGATCTCGGTGACCGGGGCGGCCTGCGCGGTGTGCCCGCCGAACAGGCCGCCAAGGGCGTTGCCGAGCATCACGCCACCGGCGACGCCGAGCGCGGTCTGCGCGGCGCCGGCCAGAAAGCCGCCACCCCCGAAACCGCCGCCGCCGCCGAATCCCGACCGGCCGAAACCGCCGGGCTGGGCCTGAGGCGCGCCGGGCGGCTGCTGGGCATATTGCGGGGCGCCATAGGCCCCGCCCTGCGGCCCGCCGGACTGCCAGACGGACGCGGCATCCGGCGGCACGGCGCCCGACGGCTGGGAACCCGCCGCCGGCGCGCCGAAGGACGTGCCCGCGCGCGGAACCGATGGCACGGAACCCGTCCGCGCCGGCGGCTCGCCGGAGCCGAACAGGCCGCCGAAGATCCCGCCGCCGCCGGCCGGGCGCTGGGCCGCCTGCCGGGCCGCTTCCTGCGCCTCCTGAGCGTCCCTCGCCGCCTGCTGCGCCTGGCGCTCCAGGTCCTCGATACGCGCCTGCGCCTGTTTCAGCGCATAATCCTGCATCACGATGGTCTGCGCCATCAGATAGGGCGCAGCCGGCTGCGCGGCGATGCGGCGGGCGATGTAGCCCTCCGCGTCGCCATCGCGCGGGCCCGTGCGGCTCTCGACCTCGCCGAGCTTGGCAAAAAGGCCATCGATGGCCTGACGGTCCTGGTCGTTCATCTCGAAATCCCTCCTGTCGGGGATATCACTGCGGAAACAGCGTCGCTCGCATCACTCCCGCTCGCCGGTGAGGTTCAGCAGCAGCTGGAAGATGTTCACGAAGTTCAGATAGAGGGAGAATGCGCCGAAAACAGCGAGCTTCTGTTGCGATTCCGCATCAAAATTTTCCGCGTACTGTTCCTTGATCGACTGCGTGTCCCAGGCGGTCAGACCGACGAAGACCAGGATACCGACCACCGAAACGATGAACTGCAGCATGGTCGAGCCGAGGAAGATGTTCACCACGCTGGCGATGACGACGCCGATCAGGCCCATCATCAGGAAGGAGCCGAACTGCGACAGGTCGCGCTTGGTGGTGTAGCCATACAGGCTCGTCGCGCCGAACATGGTGGCGGCGATGAAGAAGGTGCGGGCAATCGAGGTGCCGGTGAAGACGAGGAAGATGGAGGCCATGGAAAGCCCCATCACGCCGCAGAACGCCCAGAACATCATCTGCGCCGCGCCCGCCGACATCGACTGCATGCGGAACGAGAACAGCAGCACGAAGGCGAGCGGGGCGAGCATCACCACCCATTTGAGCGGGGTGGAGAAGATCGGCACGTAGAGCGCCGGCGTGGTGCCGACGAAGAAGGCCACGGCGCCGGTCAGGACGAGGCCGATCGCCATGTAATTATAGACGCGCAGCATGTGGCGGCGCAGGCCTTCATCAAAGACGGCCTGATCGACGCCGCGAGCGCCGGTCTGCCACTGGAAGCCGGAATTCGGCATATTCATGTCGGTCTCCTGTCAGGGGATATGAGCACAAGGGGATGTCAGCCGCGTGGCGCCTGGCGAATGCGCGCCCCGCGGCCGGGAAAGGGTCTAGTAAAGCGAGCGCGCCAGCCCGGCGGCGGCGCGGTCGAGTTCGCGGGCGTCGCCATGGGCCACGAGCGCATAGGCCACCTCGCCCACCTGCCAGTAGGCGGCATTGAGCCCGTCCTTCGGCACGCTGGTCGCCGGCACCACGTCGAAGCTCCCCGGACGGACGGCGAACAGCGACACCGCGCCGAAATCCTTGGTCTTCACCGACATTTCGACGCTGGGGCCGAAAGCCGAGGGGAAGATCTGCACGTCGGCCACCTGCCAGTCCTCCGGCAGGGAGGGCATGATGATGGCAGTGGCGGCGCGGATATCCGCCGGCTGGTAGCCGGCCGGGCCGGCGGGCGCCCCGAGCCCGGCGCGCAGCTCGGCGGTGCGGTGGGCGCGCACCGCTTCCTCCAGATAGGCCGGCGGCAGGTCGGAGGCGACGACGCGGCTGACCCCGAGCGGGCCGAACTGGGCATGGGCCAGCCAGCCGGCGCCCAGCAGCAGCGCCACCGACGCGGCGATGCGCAGCGGGCGCATCCAGCTCTCGCGCGAGAGCGCCCGCTCCAGCCGGCGCGCCGCCTCCACCGTCGCCACCCGCGCGGGGGCGTTCATCACCGAGCGCGGGGCATCGGCCAAGGCGAGGCGCAATTCGTCGCGAATGCGCAGATCCGCCATCACCCGCGAGGCTTCCGTCGGGTTGGCGCTGAGATGGGCCTCGACATCGATGCGTCGCTCCACGGGGAGCGCGTCGTCGACATAGGCCTGCAGGTCGGTGTCGGAGACGGGATCAACGGGTCGGGTCATCCGGACCTCCTACGATGCGAAGATGAGACGCGGACGGGGCCGCGAGGCGAGCGGCACGCGCCGCGTCCCCGCCCTCGTCGAGCGCGCGCAGCGCCGCCCGGGCGCGCGCAAGCCGGGACATCAGCGTGCCCTGCGGAATGCCGAGCGCGGCGGCGGCCTCGGCATAGCCGAGCCCCTCGATGCTCACGAGATGCAGCGCGGCGCGCTGTTCCTCCGGCAGGCCCATGAAGGCCTCGCGGACCTGCGACAGGCGCAGGTGATGCTCCTGAGCGGGCGGCGTGGTGGTCTCGGCCAGTTCCACCGCCTGCGCCTCGCGCCGCTGCTCGGCATGGCGCGAACGGCGGCGGTCGACGAACACATTGTGCAGGATGGAGAGCAGCCAGCCGCGCAGCCGGTTGCCGGAGGCGCCGCCGCCGGCCCGGCCGGGAAGGGTCCGCTCGTCCTGAAAGGTGCGGCGCCGCTCATAGGCACGCACCAGCGCGTCGTGCACCAGATCTTCCGCGTCGCCGTCGTCGCCGCGCGTCAACGCGCGCGCATAGCGCCGCAGGACGGGCAGCTCGGCCGGCACGTCGAAGGTGGAACTCTCGCGCTTCATGACCCGTATACGGAGCCGCCCGCCGCCCTATTCCCCGGCGCCCGCCGATTTTTCATCATCGCTTCCTTCCGGCGGGCGGGCCGCGCCATCGCAAACCACGATGGGAGGGAACGCACAGGCGGCTTCATCCGTTTCCCTCCACCCGACGCAGGAACAGCGAGCCCCGGCACCCATGGCCTCCCCCCGCCCGCAGACCGCCGCCGACAAATCCAGGAGCGAGCCCGCCCCACCCTCTGTCACCGTGCACGGCGCGCCGGTGCTGGCGGCCGTAAGCGTGGATGCGTGCAACAGCCAGCTGCGCGAGGAGGACGGCTTTGTCGGCGACCGCGCCCGCCGCGCCGCCTTCTTCGACATACTCGACCGCTGGCGCAATCTCGCCCGCCGTCCCGCCAAGGCGCTGGGCGACACGCCGACGGCGGAACTCTCCAAAACGCTGCTGGACGAACTGCTCGTCGCGGGCAAGCCGCACGAGCAGGCGCTGATCTTCAGCGCCGTGGAGGACTATGCCAGCGAGCTCATCACCGTCATCCGCCGCCTGCTGCGCACCCGGGAATGGCGCGATACCCAGCGCATCGTGGTGGGCGGCGGGCTGAAAGGGGGACGCTTCGCCGAGATCGCCATCGCCCGCGCCGAACTGATCGCCCGCGCCGACGGCATCGAGATCGAACTGGTGCCCATCCGCGCCGAGCCCGACGAGGCAGGGCTGATCGGCGCCGTCCATCTCGCCCCCAGCTGGATGTTCGCCAGTTTCGATCACATTCTCGGCGTCGATATCGGCGGCACCAATATCCGCGCCGGCATCGTCAAGCTCAACCTCGACAAGGCGCAGGACCTCTCCAGGGCGCGCGTCGCCGAGATGGATCTGTGGCGCCACGCGGAGGAAAAGCTGACCCGCGACGCGGCCGTCGACCGGCTGGCCGGCATGCTGGGCACGCTCATCGAGCATGCCGAAGCGGAAGGCTTCAACCTCGCCCCCTTCATCGGCATCGGCTGCCCCGGTGCGATCGCCCCGGACGGCGCCATCGAGACCGGCGCACAGAACCTGCCGGGCAATTGGGAGAGCCGCCGCTTCAACCTGCCGACCGCGCTGTGGGAGGCGATCCCGGCCATTGGCGGGCGCGAGACGACACTCGTCATGCACAATGACGCGGTGGTGCAGGGCCTGAGCGAGGTGCCGTTCATGGGCGATGTCGAGCGCTGGGGCGTCATCACCATCGGCACCGGCCTTGGCAATGCGCGCTTCACCAACCGCTCCCACCCCAATGCCGAGGAGACGGCGGTGCGGGAGCGCAAGGACGGCAAGGAGAAGGGTGGAAAAGACAAGAGCGTCAAGGAAACGACCAAGAAAGACAAGGACGAGAAGGAGAAGAAGAAGGGCTAGCGCCCTTCCCGCGCGCGGCGGGCGAGTTCCTCGTATTCGGAACGGATCTTCTCGATCGCGCTCTCATCCAACTCCTCGAGGTCGAGCAGGATCCGCCGGGCGCTCGTGCCGCTGGCGATCAGTTCGTCGAGCTTGATGTGCAGGGCGGCGGTGTCGCGGTTCTGGCTGTTCTGGATCACGAACACCATCAGGAAGGTGATGATGGTGGTCGAAGTGTTGATCACCAGTTGCCAGGTATCGCCGAAGCCGAACAGGGGCCCGCTGACGCCCCACAGCACGATCAGGCCCATGGCGCCGATGAAGGTCGTCGGCTTGCCCGCCTGCGTCGATACCCATTGCGAGAAGCGGGTGAAGAAGGAGCGTTTGGGTCGCCCACCGCCGCCGCCAGACGCGCCGGACGCCGCGCCGGAGGGCTCGGAAAGGGATTTGCGAGAAGACGTTGAAGCCGGCTTGCGTGTCGTCGCCATGGGAACCCCGCTATGCGGAGCTTCAACGTGGCGCGGCCGGCTTCGTTCCGGTCAAGGGCGGCTCCCCGCCCCCCTGGCGCCGACGCGCTCGGGCTTGCCCTTGCGCGGCGTGGCGGCGAGCTCGGCCCGTTCGTCGACGCTCATGGATCGCGCCATCGGCTTCGAGGCACCCTTGAGCGCACTCGATGCCGTCTCGCCACGCGTGGCGGCGAGCGCCGCTCCGGCAGCTTTCTGCTGGGCTTTCGATTTCGCGGACATCTCGTCCTTGCCACGTCACGGAACGTGTCGCGTGAAGCGCGGCTCGCTCATGACGAGGCGTACCGACATGGCTCGGCAGCCCCTCCGATGAGCGGGGGCTCACCGGAAAGGCTGCAGGCCGGCGCCGGCGGAGGGGGAGACCTCGCCACCGGCACCGGCCACCCGCCGGCCAGCCTATTCGGCGGCCTGCAGATTGATCTTAGATTCCGCCAGCTTGGTCAGCTTGGCATCGGCTTTCTTCTCTTCGGCGAGGTTCTCTTCCAGCACGCTGGCGCAATCCGCCCGGTCGAGCTGCTTGGCCCAAGCGGCGAGCGTGCCGTAGCGGGTGATCTCGTAATGCTCCACCGCCTGGGCGGCGGCGATCAGCGCGGCGTCGAGCACTTCGGGATCGGCCACCTCGCCGGCGACCTCGTGGGCCTCTTCCAGAATGCCGTCAATGGCCGGGCACTTGGTGGTCTTCGGCTTGGCGCCGTAAAGCTCGAACACCTTCTCCACGCGCTTGATATGGTTCTCGGTCTCGCCGAGATGATGCTTGAAGTCGGCCTTGAGCTGCTTGTTGCTCGCCTTCTCGATCATGGTCGGCAGAGCCTTGGAGATCTTTTTCTCCGCGTAATAGATGTCCTGCAGCGTATGCAGGAAGAGGTCGTCGAAGGTCTTGATGTCTTTCGAGAACACTGACATGGTAATTTCCTCCTGATGGAGCGTACGTCATGTACGTAATGTCTATATTGAGGGCCCCATCTGCCGTTGCGGCGCGGCCCACGGAAGGTAGAACACCTACCGGCGGACAACGTTCCTTCACCATTTCCCCGAAATAGAGGCGCAGCACGCGCTTACCACTTTCTTTGGTGCACCCGGTGGAGCGCCTCTTTCGGCGCCCCTTGCCTCCGAGCTGCGGGGGTGCCTATACAGCGCGCCAGCTCCAGCGCAGCGTCAGGCGGCCGCACGTGCAGCATGAAACCGACGACGACATCGCCCAGGGCGTCCTGCCCGCCCTCGCGCAGGCGGCGGAGGAATTCACCTCCTGGCGACGCACGCTGCACGCCATGCCCGAGACAGCTTTCGAGGAGCAGCGCACCAGCGCCTTCGTGGCGGCGCGGCTCACGAGCTTCGGCCTGCCCGTCCATCGCGGCCTCGCCGGCACCGGGCTGGTGGCGACTCTGAAGGGCGCGCGCGGCGAGGGGCCGGCCATCGGGCTGCGCGCCGACATGGACGCGCTTGACATTCACGAGGCGACCAACCTGCCCTGGCGCTCCGACACGCCCGGCAAGATGCACGCCTGCGGCCATGACGGGCACATGACCATGCTGCTCGCCGCCGCCCGGCACCTGAGCGCGGACCCGGATTTCGCCGGCACGGTGCACTTCGTCTTCCAGCCCGCCGAGGAGAACGAGGGCGGTGCGCGGGTGATGGTCGAGCAAGGCCTGTTCGAGCATTTCCCGATGCAGGCGGTCTATGGCCTGCATAACTGGCCGAACGCGCCGTTCGGCACCTTTCTCGGCCGCCCGGGCCCGATGTTCGCCGCCTTCGACATTTTCGAGGTGAGGGTGATCGGGCGCGGCGCCCATGCCGCCATGCCCCAGCGCGGCATCGATCCGGTGCTCACGGCATCGCTGATCGTGGCGCAGCTCCAGTCCATCGTGGCCCGCGCGGTGAGCCCGCAGGAGGCGGCGGTCGTCACCGTCACGCAGATCCATGGCGGCGACACCTGGAACGTGATCCCCGACGAGGTGCTGCTGCGCGGCACGGTGCGCACCTTCACGAGCGAGGTGCGCGACCTTGTCGAGCAGCGCTTCCGCGCGGTGGTGGAAGGCGTGTGCGCCGCGCAGGGGGCCCGGGCGGAGATCCGCTACGAGCGGCGCTATCCGGCGCTGGTCAATCACGGCGCGGAATTCGCCCACGCGCTCGATGCCGCCCGCCTCACCGCCGGCGCCGGGGCGGTGGTGGCGGATTTCGAGCCGATCATGGCGGCGGAGGATTTCGCCTATATGCTGGAGAAGGCGCCGGGCGCCTATCTGTGCCTCGCCAGCGGGCCGGGCGCGAACCTGCACAATGCCCAGTATGATTTCAACGACGCGCTGATTCCGGTCGGGGCCAGCTACTGGGTCCATCTGGTTCATTCCCTGCTGCGGCCCGCGGCCTGAGCCCGAGGCCGATCATGGGCGTCCCCTCCCCCGCGGCGCCCGAGCCGCTGCCCGGCGCGCGCGGCCTGTTCCTCTCCGGGCTCGGCATCGGGCAGGTCTGCTCGTGGGGCACGCTCTATTACAGCTTCCCGCTCATCGCGCAGGCGATGAGCACGGATCTCGGCTGGTCGAAGGCCCAGCTCTACGGCGCCGCCACGCTCGGCCTCGCGCTGGCCGGCCTTGCCGCCTATCCCGTGGGCGTGTGGATCGACCGGGGCCATGGCCGCGCGATCATGGCCGGCGGCTCCCTTCTGGCCGGGCTGCTCTTCGTGCTGTGGTCGCAGGTCGGCAGCATGGCGCTGTTTTATCTCGCCGCCGCCGGCATCGGCGCGATGCAGGCGGCCACTCTGTATGACCCCGCCTTTGCGGTGGTGGCGCGGCGAACCGGGCCGATGCAGGCGCGTTCCGGCATCACCACTCTCACCATGTGGGGCGGCTTCGCCTCCACGGTGTTCATTCCGCTGATCCAGCTGCTCATCGAGGGCATCGGCTGGCGCGAGACGCTTCTGGTGATGGCGGCGATCAACATCGCGATCTGCGGCACGGCGAATTTCCTCGCCATCGACCCCTCCCGCGATCTCGCCCGCCTGCCTGCCAGTGCGGCGCCGGAAGAGGGACGGCGCTCGGCGGTGGGCGAGGCGCTGCGCCAGCCCGTGTTCTGGGCGCTGGCCGTCGCCTTCACCGCCTATGCCGCGATGTTCTCCGGCTTCACCTTCCACCTCTACCCGCTGCTGATCGAGCGCGGCTTCGACACCCACGCCGTGGTGGGTGCCATCGCCATCATCGGGCCGGCGCAGGTCGCCGGGCGGATCGCCATCACCGTGCTGGCGCCGCGCGCGCCGGTGCGGGTGATCGGCTCGCTCATCGTCGCGGTGTTTCCGCTCGCCTTCCTCGCGCTGGAACTGATGCCGCCCGCCTTCACCGGCGTGGCGCTGTTCGCGCTCGCTTTCGGCGCGGTCAACGGCATCATCACCATCGTGCGCGGCCTGATCGTGCCGGAACTGCTGACCCGGCGCGCCTATGGCGCGGTCAACGGCGCGCTGGCTTTCCCCGCGCTGATCGCCCGCGCGGCGGCTCCCGCCGGCCTCGCCGTGCTGTGGACCGCCACGGGCGGCTACGACGCCGTGCTGGTGGCGATCATCGCCGCCTCGCTGGTGGTGGCGGCCGGGTTCTGGACCGCCACCGCCATCGGCCGGCCGGTGACGGACGACGCCTGATCAGAGCCCGAGCAAAGTGAACAGTCCGCCCTGCAGCAGCTTCAGCGAGAGCAGGAACAGGGCGATGACGATCAGCCGGTAGAACAGCGCCTCCGGCAGACGGCGCGTGACCTGCACGCCGACGAAGGTGGCGAGGATGGCCACCGGCATGAGAAGGGCGGTGGCCTTCAGATTGGCCGGGTTGAGCTGGCCGAGCGCCCAGTAGGGCACGAGCTTGATCGCGTTGATGGCGGCGAAGGCGATGGTCGTGGTTCCGGCATAGACCATCTTCGGGAGTTTCAGCGGCAGCGCATACATCTGGTAGGGCGGCGCCCCGCCATGGGTGACAAAGCTGGTGAAGCCCGAGACGGCACCCCAGAACAGCCCGCGCGGCACATCTGCCGGCCGAGCCACCGCGCCCGCCGTGCCGAACCAGCGCACCAGGCAGAAGGCGATGCCGATCACCCCGATGATCACCTCGACCATGGCGTCGGTGACGAAGGAAGCCGTTGCCCAGCCGATGCCGATGCCGAACGCCGCGGCGGGAATGATGATGGCAAGCACCCGCGTGGAGAATTCACGCCGGTAGGCCCAGACGCCGAACATGTCGCTGACGACATAGACCGGCAGCAACAGGCCGGCGGCGGCGATGGGCGGCATCACGAGCGACATGATCGGCACGGCGAGCGTGCCGATCATGGGAACACCGCCCTTGCCCATGCCGACGCAGAAGGCGGCAAGGCCGGCGGCCAGCAGGAAGGCGAGTTCGGGAGTCATCGCAGCCAGGCGTGTGAGGAGGGCGGGCGCCCTCCTCTATCAGGCCGCCTGCGCGCCTTCCAGCCGCCGGGCGACGAGCCCGCGCAGGGTGCGCAGGTCCTTCACGAACAGGCGAATGCCCTCGGAGAGCTTCTCCGTCGCCATCTGGTCCTCGTTGAGGGCGAAGCGGAACGCCTTCTCGTCAAGCTCGATCCGGGCCGGAGCCTCGGCGACATTGGACGCGTCGAGCTTGCGCTCCAGCACGCCCTCGTCGGCGGCGAGCTGGTCGAGCAGCGCCGGGCCGATGGTGAGCCGGTCGCAGCCCGCCAGCGCCTCGATCTCGGCCGTGTTGCGGAAGGAGGCGCCCATCACCACGGTCGAGATGCCGTACTTCTTGTAGTAGGCGTAGATCTGCCGCACCGAGGTCACGCCCGGATCGGTCTCGGCGGTGAACGGCCCCTCGCCGGCCTTGACGTGCCAGTCGAGAATACGCCCGACGAAGGGCGAGATGAGGAAGGCGCCCGCATCGGCCGCCGCCACCGCCTGGGTGAGCGAGAAGAGCAGTGTGAGATTGCAGTCGATACCTTCCTTCTGCAGCACTTCGGCGGCGCGGATGCCCTCCCAGGTGGAGGCCACCTTGATGAGGATGCGCTCGCGGCCCACGCCGCGCGCCTCATAGGCCTTGATGAAGGCGCGGGCCTTGTCCAGCGTCGCGGCGGTGTCGAAGGACAGGTCGGCATCGACCTCGGTGGAGACGCGGCCGGGCACGATCTTGGAAAGCTCGGCACCAAAATTCAGCGCCAGCCGGTCGCAGGTCGCATGGACCGCGCCGCTGCCGCCCTGCGCGCGGCCCCACTCGATCGCCTCGTCGACCAGATGGGCATAGGCCGGCATCTCGGCCGCCTTGAGCAGCAGGGTCGGATTGGTGGTACAATCCTGCGGCTTGAGCCGCCGGACGGTTTCGATGTCGCCGGTATCGGAGACGACGACGGTCATGGAACGCAGTTGGTCGAGCTTGGACGGCATGGTGCGGCCTCTCTTCTTGCGGACATCCCGGCCCCTGGCCCCGCCGGCGGGACGATTCCGCGGCGCCGGCATCCTGTGCCGTCACGCCGCGACCGCCCGCCTCGGCCTCAAGCGTGAAGATGCCCTTGTGGCGATTTCGCAGTAAGCGTAAACCCTAATACAGCCTCGTGACAGGTGCCTTCGAGACATCCATGGACGATATTCACTATCGTGAGTACAAGATCCTGCTCCGTCCGGAGCGGTTCTTTGATCCCCATCAGTTCGAGGTCTTCTGGCACAAGCTGTGCCTGATCGCCCCTGAATTCAAGGTGGGCGTCACCACCGCCAAGGACGGCTTCAAGCGCCAGGTTCGCGAGGTCTTGTTCTACGACACGCCCGACAGCGACCTCTATCGCAACGCCTTCATTCTGCGCAAACGCACCTTTTATACCGATGGCTGGCCCGAGCCCGAGCACGAGCTGACCTTCAAGTTCCGCCATCCCGACCTCGAGGCCGCGGCGGCGATCGACGTGACGCCGCATCTGAGCGGCTCGGCCAATATCAAGTTCAAGGAAGAGCTGCTGCCGCTGAAGGACAGTCTCGGCGGCATGCGCTCGCTCTATTCGCATAATTGCGTGCTGCTGACCCCCGGCCTGGTGCTGGACGAGGGGCTGGAGCGCATTTCCACCGTGTTCCCGGTGCTGCGCGAGCATTGCCCCGCGCATTCGGACGAGAAGGTCTCGCTGGTCAACAACCTGCCGGTCGAGGAGGTGCAGGTGAATGTCGGCTCCTTCGATTTCGGCCACGAATTCGTCGCCAAGGCCACCATCGCGGTGTGGCGCGACCGCGCGACCGAGACCTCGATCATCGGCGAGTTCGCCTTCCAGGCGAAGTTCGACCGCTATGACACGGTGCATGCCAAGGCCCGCGCCCGCTCGGAGGAATTCTTCAAGGCGATCCAGACCCGCGCGCCGGAATGGGTGAAGCTAGGCGCCACCAAGACGGCGCTGGTCTATAATTTCGGCAAGCAGTTCGTCTCCAGCCACGAATGAACCGCGCATCATGAACTCGACCGCGGATGAGGCAGGCGGCCGGCCCGCCACGGGAGCCGGCGAGGCGGCGGGCGAGGCCGCCTACGTCCTTCCGCGCGGCGTGCCGCTGTGGGAGATCTTCCTCACCTTTCTGCTCATCGGCGCCACCAGCTTCGGCGGTGGCGTGGTGGCCTATCTCAGGGCCGGCCTGGTCATCCGCAAGCGCTGGCTCGACGAGGAGCACTTCATGTCGGCGCTGGAAATCTCCCAGGCGCTGCCGGGCCTCAACGCCACCAACATGAGCATCATCGTCGGCGACCGGCTGCGTGGGGTGGCGGGCGCGGTCATCGCTTTTCTCGGCGTCACCCTGCCGGGCGCGAGCCTGGTGATGATTCTCGGCGTCGCCTATGCGGCCAATTCCGCCAACCCCTATGTCAACGCGACGCTGGTGGGGGTCGGGGCGGCGGCGGTCGGCATGCTCACGGCGGTGACGCTGCAGATCGGCCGCAAGCAGTTCGGCGGGCTGATCGACGCCGCCATCATCCTCATCACCATCACCATGGTGAGCTTCCTGCACATCTCGCTGCTCTGGGTGCTGCTCACCGTCGGGCCGGCAGCGGTTCTTATATACCGCCCCCGGCGCGACGACGGCGCCGCCCCCTCCCACCCGGCGGGCCCTTCGGCATGAGCGAAAATCTCTCCGTCCTCGGCGTCTTCTCGCTGCTGTCCGTGCTGGCGGTGGGCGGGGGCGCGGCCGTGCTGCCCGAGACCAAGATGCTGGTGGTGGGCACCCATCACTGGCTGACCGACGACCAGTTCCGCGACATTTACGGCCTCGGCCAGGTGGTGCCCGGGCCGAACATGCTGATGGTGCTGGTGATCGGCTATCACGTCACCGGCTATCTCGGCGCGCTGCTCGCCTATCTCGGCTTCTTCGTGCCCTCGGGCGTCATCTCCTGGGGCGCCTCGCGGGTGTGGGACCATTTCGAGGGCTCGCCCTGGCGGCGCTCGCTGCAGCTCGGCATGGCGCCGATGGTGATCGGCCTGATGGCTGCCGGCGCCATCTCCATCGCCCGCACCGCGATCGACGGCTCGCTCACGGTCGCCATCGCCATCGGCGCGTTCATCGGGGTGTATTTCATCAAGAAGGTGAACCCGGCATTCTTCGTGCTCGGCGGCGGGGTGGTCGGCCTCATCCTGCTGAGCGGCACCGGCGCCGGTATGCCGTGAGGCCCGCTGCCGGCTAGTCCGGCCGGGTCGCCGCCATCGACGGACGCGCGGCCATGCGGGACCACCACGCGGCCAGCCGCCCGTATTCGGCGAGCATCGCCCGCCCCTCCGGCGCCTGCACGAAATAATCGACCATCGCCGCGAGATAGAGATCGGCCAGCGACAGCGTGGCGCCCGCGAGCCAGACATTCCCGCCCATGAGATCGGACATCGCCGCGAGGCAGGTCCGCGCGCACGGAAGGGCGGCGGCGATCCGCGCCTCATCGGCGGCACGGCCCTCGGCCGGCCGCTCCACGCGCTCCACATAGATTCCCCAGACGAGGCTGCGATAGGCATAGGCATCGGCGATGCTGAGGATCTGGTTGCAGCGGGCGCGCTGGCGCAGGTCCACCGGCTGGAGCGGCGGGCCGTCAAAGGCCTCGTCGATATAGCGGACAATGGCCGCGGTCTCGTAGAGGGTGAAATCGCCGTGCTCGAAGGCCGGAATGCGGCCGAAGGGCTGCCGGTCGAGATAGCCGGGCGGCACTCCTTCGGCGGCGAAGACATCGACGGGAACGAGTTCATGCTCGACCCCCTTCTCCGCCAGCGCCAGCCGCACGATGCGGACATAGACGCTGTAGGCCGCGCCGAAGACACGCGGGCGGTCGGAAGCAGCGAGGGGGTCGGCCGTCACCCCTGCCTCGGCGGCAGATAGGGGCTGATCGTGTGGGCGAGGCCGGGGGCTGTCAGCGTCTGCAGCCACACCTTGCCGGGGCCGGACAGCTTCACCAGGAACAGCCCGTCACCGCCGAACAGCGCATTCTTGATGCCGCGCAGGGCGGTGAGTTCGAAGGACACGCTCTCCTCGAAGAAGCCGACATGGCCGGGATGCACCAGCAGGAACTGGCCGGGCTGGAGATCATAGGTCACGATCTCGCCGCCCACCTCGATCCACGCCTTGGCGCTGCCGGAGAGCTTCTGCAGGATGAAGCCCTCGCCGCCGAACACCGCCCCGCCCAGCGATTGCTGGAACGCACTGGCCACCTCGATACCCGGCGTGCCGCAGACGAAACCGTGGCGGTGCACGAGATAGCCGCGCCCGGGGCTCACCTCGACCTCGACGATGCTGCCCGGCAGCTTGGCGGCGAAGGCGACATTGCCCGGGCCGCGCTGGGCGGCGAACTCGGTCATGAACAGCCCGCCGCCGGAGACGGCGCGGCTCACCAGCCCGAACAGGCCGCCCCCGCTGGCGCCCGCGCCGGAGGTCGATGTCGTCAGCGTCACGTCGCCCGACATCCAGGAGAGCTGGTCGGGCACGCCGACAACCGATTCTCCCGGCTCCAGGCCGATCTCCAGGACGGGCAGCACGGTGCCGATGATCTTCGAGCGCATGAGGGTCTCCTGAAGCGGCCGGGGCAGGCAGGTGGCATGGAGCGGCGAATGCGAAAGCTTAGGGCAAGGGAGGCGCTACAATCCAGTCTGCCGCCGAAATATTTCCATTGCCGCAGGGGCTTAGACGTGGCGTCGGATTTGGGGCGTGATATCGTCGGGTGTCAGGTTAAATCGCTCGGGAGTGATCCATGACCACCGTCGCCGTGACTTGCGATACATCTTCTGCTGGCGCCTCTGTCGCGCCTTCCCTCGCTCGCGCAACCGGCCTGCGCAAGGCGCTGTTCGCCGCCGCTCTGGCCGTCGCCACGCTTGGCGTGACGGGCATGGCCGGCTCGTCGGCCCAGGCCGCCGTCGCCGGTCCGGCGCTGGGCACCGCCCTGCCGGCCGCCGCCCCGCTCACCGAGAACGTGCGGTGGGTCTGCGGTCCGTGGCGCTGCGCGTGGCGGCCCAACAACACCACCTGGTACGTGCCCCCCTATGCCCGCGCCTGGGGCCCGCCGGTGCGGCCGAACTGCTACTGGCACCGCAACTGGGGTGGCGCCTGGGTGCACACCTGCCCCTGAACCCGCCCGTGCCAGCGTCGAACCTATGAAGGGCGCCGCGAGGCGCCCTTTCTTCTCCCGCCATCCACAGCCCCGCGCCACGGACACGTGTCCGGTTTTTTGCCCGGATTTTTGCCCATGTCCAAGCCCGTCAGCATCCGCCCGTTCATCTTCGCCACCTTCGCGACGCTGATCGCCGGTTTCGTCGACGCGGTCGGCTATGCCCAGCTCGGCGGGCTCTACGTGTCGTTCATGAGCGGCAACAGCACGCGGCTCGGCATCCAGATCGCGGGGGCGGACTGGGCCCATGTCGCCTTCACGCTCGGTGTCATCGGGAGTTTCCTCGGCGGCGCCTTTCTGGGCGCCGTGGTCTGCGACGCCGTCGGCGACTGGAAGCTGGTGGCGGTGCTCTCCACCGAGGTGGCGCTGTTCGCGCTGGCGACGGTGCTGACGCTCGCGGGCGTCGGCTTCCTTGCCCTGCTGCCGATCGCCACCGCCATGGGCATGCAGAACAACGTGCATCAGGTGATCGCCGGCGCCGATATCGGCAAGAGCTTCGTCACCGGCGCGCTGGTCAGCTGCGGGCAGGCGCTGGCGCGCATGATGGCCGGCAAGGAGGGCCCGAAAGAGGCCTCGCTCTACGCGTTCTCGTGGGCCATTTTCGTCGGCGGCGCCGCGCTCGGGGCGGTCATGCTGCATTGGGTGGGCCTCAGCCCGGCGGTCGGCGGCGCCTGCCTGCTGCTGGCGGCGCTGGCGCTGACCGCCTATGCCTTTCACGACCACCTCTTCCAGCCATTCGCCGCGCAAGGGGGCGACTGAGCCCCGCTATCCCCGCGTGCGAAGACAGCCCGCACGCGAACGCACCCCGCGCGCAAGGGCTCCCACCCGCAAGGGCCGGCCTTCACCGGTCCGTCACAGAGAGAGCCTCCCGGGAAGGCCGAGTTTGAACGCGTACAAATGCGGGCGCCCGCTCCGGGCGTCAGGCGCTACTGAAGACCGATCGCGTCGCGCGCGGCGGCAACGTATTTCTGACAGCCATCCTCGTCGCCGGCCGCGGCCGCGGTGCGGGCGCGCTCCAGCTCTTCCAGCGCCTTCTCGGGCGCCACGCCGTCGCCAAGCTCGGCCTCTTCCTTGGCAATGCCCTCCGGCGAGGGGTCGTGGCTGAGCAGCGCGCCTTCGCTCTCCGGCGCCGTCGGCGAGAGCGCCGCGATGTCGGCAATCACGCGATCCAGGGCCGCCTGGGTATCCTTGACCGCCTGCTCGCAGGGCCCCGCCATGGCGGCCGGTGCCGCGCCCAGCAGGAGAAGGGTCAGGGTGATGGACAGCGTGTGCTTCATGGTGCCTCTCTGGACACGGTCGGTCGCGGGGAAATCAGGGATAACGCCAAGTCAGTCTAACAGGAAGCGCCGCCTCGTTTCGAGCCCGGCGCATCGAGCATGACGTGTGCAGCATGACATTGCGAGCACAACCTGCCGGCCGGCTCATTCGCGGGCGATCAGTTCGCGCTCGCCGCGATGCACGGCCAGCCCGGCCACGGGCCGGCCCGGGGCGCGACGGCGGAAAACGGTCGGGCGGCGGTGCTTCAAAGCGCCGCGGCGGCGGCGGCGCGCGCCGCTCGTGCCGACCGACAACCGCCCGATCATCGCATAGGCGGGGTGGCGCGTGCCGTCCTCCTCCGTCACCAGCATGGGCAGGCCGAGATCGGCGGTCCAGCGCCGCCATTCGGCGACCACGTCGTCGATATGCGGGGCGGAATAGAGCGTCACGCACAAGCCGGGATCGGCATGCACGAGCACGATGGCGACACCCTCGCCGTCGCCCTCCGGATCGAGCAGGGCCACCGCGAGGCCCTCATAGGTGGAGAGGTCCAGCCGCAGCTTCATCGGCATGCCCGCCACGCGTCGGCGCAGCACGAGGTGGTCGCGGTGCAGTTCGATCAGGCGCACGCCATTGTCGGCTCCCGGATCGAGCGACTGGAAGGCGATGGGCCACTCCCCGGCGCCGGACGGACGCTCCAGCGCAACAAAGGGATAGGCCGGACGTGGTTCGGTCGGGCACGCGGAGCGCGCCTCCGCTCTCATCTGACGCATCATGTTCATCCCTGCCGGTTTTCAGGCTCTGACGGCCCCGGTCACTGGACGAACCCTAGGCGCGGCCCTCCCCCCGCCCGCTTAAGGGACATGGTTGACGAATCTTGGCGGGCGGGTCGCGACGGGCTTTCCGCTGCCATGCTTGACGAAACCTTGTCGCCGCGCGGCTGCCCGACGATATGCCCCATTGCCGCCACCAGCCTCAGCGCTTATGCCCCGGCCATGACCGACAGCCCCGACCTCTCCCCCGCCGATCGCCGCGCGCCCGTCTCCGCGCCGCCGCACCCGCCCCACCCGCCGGCGGCCGACCCGCTCGCCGATCCGGCCGTGGCGGCGCGGCACCTCGCGGAAGCCGTGGTGGCTGCCGGGGCGGTGGCGGTGGAGATGTTTCGCGCGGGCGTCAAATCCTGGTCGAAGCACAATGATTCGCCGGTCACGGAAGCGGATATCGCCGTCGACCGGATGCTGCGCGAGCGCCTCGGCCGGCTCTCCCCCACCTATGGCTGGCTGTCCGAGGAGACGGTGGACGAGCCCTCGCGGCTGGCGTGCCGTCGGGTGTGGATCGTCGACCCGATCGACGGGACGCGCGCCTACATGGCCGGCGGTTCCGACTGGTGCGTCGAGGCGGCACTGGTGGAGGACGGGCGACCGATCGCCGGCGCACTGTTCGCCCCCCTCACCGAGGAACTGTTCATCGCCGTGCGCGGCGGCGGGGCGACGTGCAACGGCCAGCCGATCGCGGCCTCGCAGGCCGGCGCGGTATCGGGCGCGCTGGCCGACGGCCCTGCCCCCTGGCTCAACCATATTGACGGGCGGATCGCCCCGCTTGCGCCGCTGCGCCGGGTCATGCGCATCCGTTCGCTGGCCTTGCGCATCGCGCGCGTGGCCACCGGCGAGTTGGATGCCGCCTTCGCTTCCCCCAACGGACATGACTGGGATCTTGCCGCCGCCGACCTTTTGGTGCACGAAGCGGGTGGGCGCCTGACGACGCTCGACGGCCTGGCCCTCGCCTATAATGCACCGGTTCCGCGGCACGGGGCACTGGTCTCGGCAGGGCCCCGGCTGTACCCGTCCCTTCTGGACGCGGCGCGCTAACGGCGGATGCGCAGGGCGAGCCACGCGGATCGCAAACAACGGCAGCAAATCGAGACCATGACGAACCCCCAGCTCCTTCACCTTGTCTTCGGCGGCGAACTTGAAAAGCTCGACGGCGTGACCTTCAAGGATCTCGACAAGCTCGACCTGGTCGGGATCTTCCCGAACTATGCGACCGCCCACGCCGCCTGGAAGGCGAAGGCGCAGCAGACCGTCGACAACGCCCAGATGCGCTATTTCGTCGTTCACCTGCATCGGCTGCTGGACCCGGAATCCAGCACCCCTGCCAGCTGACGCACCGGCATCAGACATATGTGGCGTAAGCTGCGTTCCTCGCAGGCAGTGCGAACCGTGCTCGGGCGCGGCATGGCCTCCTATCTGCGTTTCGTCTGGCGGACCCAAGA
Organism: Ancylobacter tetraedralis; assembly: GCF_014195655.1. GTDB lineage: Bacteria > Pseudomonadota > Alphaproteobacteria > Rhizobiales > Xanthobacteraceae > Ancylobacter > Ancylobacter tetraedralis. Next base: position 350,271 of record NZ_JACICD010000002.1, on the reverse strand, counting down.
TGTGGTGATGGAGCCCTTCGACCTGTACGCGCGCGCCGACGTGCAGGTGCCGATGATCCTCACCTTCTGGCATGGCCAGCATTTCCTCACCCCGTTCCTGATCAAGCCGCACCACAAGGCGCGCGTGATGATCTCGCGCAGTGCCGATGCGGATGTGAACGCCATCGCCGCCGAGGCGCTCGGCATCGGCGCCGTGCGCGGCTCGGGCGCGCAGGGCCGCGATTTCCGCACCAAAGGGGGCCTGAACGCGACGGTTGAGATGCTGCGGCACCTCTCCGAGGGCACCAATGTCGCGATGACCGCCGACGTTCCGAAGATCTCCCGCATTGCCGGCCTTGGCGTCGTCACCCTTGCCAAGCATTCCGGCCGGCCGATCTATCCGGTGGCGATCGCGACCTCGAACCGGATTCTTGCCCGCAGCTGGGACCGCGCCGCCATCCACCTGCCCTTCGGCCGCGCCGCCGTCGTGGCCGGCGACGGGGTGCGCGTGCCGTTCGATGCGGGCACCGATGAGCTGGAGACCCATCGCCGCGAGGTGCAGCGCCAGCTCGAAGCCGCCACGGCCCGCGCCGAGGAACTGGTCGGCCGTCCCGCTGCGCCCGGTGGCCATACGCATGGCTAGGGCGCCGACCACCCTGCTCATCCGCCTCTACCGTTTCGCGACCTGGCTGGCGACGCCGTTCATCGGGCTGCTGCTGTGGCGCCGGCTGACGCGCGGCAAGGAGGAGCGGGGGCGCCTGCGCGAGCGCTACGGACGGGCCAGCGCGGCGCGACCGAAGGGACCGCTCATCTGGCTGCACGGGGCCAGCGTCGGCGAGATGCTGGCGGTGCTGCCGCTGATCGACCGGCTGCGCGGGCGCGGCTTCAAGGTGCTGCTCACCTCCGGCACCGTCACCTCGGCCCGGCTCGCCACCACACGGCTGCCGCCGGATGTGGTGCACCAGTTCGTGCCGCTGGATTCGCCCCTGTTCGTGCGCCGCTTCCTCAAGCACTGGCGGCCGGACCTGGTGCTGCTCGTCGAATCCGAGCTGTGGCCCAACCTCATCCTGGAGGTGAATGCCCGCCACATTCCGCTGGTGCTGGTCAATGCGCGCATGTCGCCGAAATCCTTCGCCAGCTGGCAGAGGGTCGGGTCGAGCGCGGGCGCGCTGCTCGGTCGGGTGGATCTGTGCCTTGCCCAGGCGCCCGACGACGGCGCCCGGTTGAAGCAGCTGGGCGCCCCCCGCGTGATCGTCACCGGCAACCTGAAATTCGATTCCCCGCCGCCGCCGGTCGACATCATCGCCTTCGACAGGCTGCGCTATGCCACGGCCGGGCGCACCGCGCTGGTGGCCGCCTCCACCCACCCGGGCGAGGAGGAAATCGTCATCGAGGCGCATCGGCAGCTCGCCGAACGCGTGCCGGGCCTCATCACCGTCATCGCGCCGCGCCATCCCGAGCGCGGGCCCGAGGTGGCGCGGCTCGCCAACGAGGCGGGCTGTCCGGCCGTGCTGCGCAGCGACGGCTACCTGCCGGACCGGGGAACCGCCATCTACATCGCCGACACGATCGGCGAGCTCGGCCTGTTCTACCGGCTGGGCCGGGTAGCGCTGCTCGGCGGCTCGCTGGCGCGCAAGGGTGGGCAGAACCCGATCGAGCCGATCAAGCTCGACCTCGCCATCCTGCACGGGCCGCACACCACCAATTTCGACGATCTTTACCGCGCGCTGGACGCCGACGAGGGCGCCGCCACGGTGATCGACGCGCCATCGCTCGCCGCCGCGAGCTTCACGCTGTTGACGGATGGCGCGGCGCGTCAGCACATGGTGGAGGCCGCGCAGGCGACCATCGAGAGCTTCGGCGGCGCCCTGGACCGGTCCCTCGCCGCCATCGATCCCTATCTGGTGCAGATACGACTGGAGAGGCGCTGAGGAACATGCACGCGCCCGATTTCTGGTGGCGACGCGAGCCGAGCACCGCGGCCCGGCTGCTGGCGCCGCTCGGCGCCGCGCTGGGCGCGGTGACCCTGGCGCGCCTGAAGGCGCCGGGCTCGGAAGTCGGCATTCCCGTCATCTGCATCGGCAACCCGACCGTGGGCGGCGCCGGCAAGACGCCGACCGTGATCCATCTCGCCCGCCGCCTGATCGCCGCCAAGCACCGCCCCTGCGTGCTCACGCGGGGCTATGGCGGGCGCGAGCGTGGCCCGGTGCAGGTGGATCCGCTGCTGCACCAGGCGAGCGATGTCGGCGACGAGCCGCTGCTGATCGCGCGCGTCGCGCCGACCTATGTGGCGCGCGACCGCCTCGCCGGCGCCCTGTTCGCCGCGCAGGACGGCGCCGATGTGCTCGTGATGGATGACGGGTTCCAGAACCCGGCGCTGGCCAAGGCGCTGTCCATTCTCGTGGTCGATGCCGGGGTCGGCGTGGGCAATGGCCTGTGCGTGCCCGCCGGCCCGTTGCGCGCCCCGCTCGGCCCCCAGCTGGAGCACGCGCAGGCGCTGCTCGTGGTCGGTGAGGGCCCGCCCGGCGAGCGTGTGGCGCGCGATGGCTATGGCGCGGGCGTTGTGGTGCTGCGCGGGCGGCTCGCCCCGGATGCCCAGGCGGTGGCCCGGCTGTTCGGCCGGCGCGTTCTGGCCTATGCGGGTATCGGCCGGCCGGCCAAGTTCTTCGAGACGCTGCGCGCGCTCGGCGTGCTGCCTATCCTCACCCGCCCCTTTCCCGACCACCATGTCTACACGATGGCCGAGGTGGCCGGCCTGCTGGCCGAGGCCAGGTCCCACGACCTCACGCTGGTGACGACCGAGAAGGACGCGGTCCGTCTCGCCGGCACGGAGGTGGGGGAGAAGCTGCTGGACGCCTCGGAAGTGCTGCCGGTGCGCCTCGCGCTCGAACCACAGAGCGTCAAGGCGCTCGATCACATGCTGTCCGGTATCCTCGGCTGAACCGGCCCGACGCGCGGGCGTTCAGCGCAGCCGTCAGGCCGGACGCACGCGGCTGGGGTGCATCCGGGCGAGCACGGCCTGCGGGGTCGCATAGGCTTCCTGCAGATCGACGCTCCAGTAGCGCAGTTCGTCGAGCGGGATCGGCTGGCCGGTCACCGCGCAGCGCACGAAGGTGCCGGGACGCACGACCCGGAAGTCGCCGTCGAGATAACGCACCTCGGCTTCGCCGGAGGCGGAGAAACGCTCGAAGCGGTTCATGATGCCGCTACTCCTTGTTGGTTGACGCCTCAACATAATGAGCGGGGACCCGTTCCGGCAAGGGCGGGCCGCGCCTCTTTCGGCGGAGGCGAGGCAAGCGGGAGAAGGTGGCGCCACGACCGCGCACGCCGTTCGAGCGGAGTTACACCGATCGCAAGCTTCAATCGCGGAACACGAACGGCGCTTCGGGCAACGACTCCAAGCAGCTCAAGACCCTTCGCTTTAAGATCCAATTGAGGCTATCAAACAAATCAGCGCTGAAAAGCCGGAGATGTTCAACCGTTTTGCCATCTCCAAGGCTCCTTCTCGGAACCTTGAACCGGCGCCGTCGACCCGCGCCCGACATATTGAGGATCGACCCTGGCGCGTCAGTCATTCGGCTGAGCAATCGTAATTGGCGCAGAATCTGGCGGTGCGCACGGCTCATGGCGTCAAGGCCATGCCTGTCCGCCAGAAGCTCTTGCAGCTGAGATACACTCCGGTCCTGTCGCCCGACTCGCGGCCGACGATGGGATGGGAGACAAGGGCCCCCGGCTTCGAGAATGAGCGACAACGCCCCGCCATCCACCGGCACCTCAACCCGCTGGCGGCGAGCGGGCCGCGCTAGACCAGATGGTCACCCTGCAGGCGACCATCATCGCCTATCTCGACGACTTCAAGTTCGTGATGATCGTGACGCGGGTCGCCATGCCGCGGCTGCTGCTGCTGCGCGCGCCCCGCACCCCGACGCCGGCCGACCGCGCCGTCGTCATGGAGTGACGCGCCGCCGCCACGAGGCGATCAGGACGGGGCGGTGGTGCTATCCTGCGGGGGCTGCTGCACGGTCGTGCCTTCCCGCGCCCGCCCGACCTCGGCGACAACGACGCCGACCGCGATGATGACGACGCCGAGCATCTGCAGCGCGGTGATCCGCTCGCGGAAGATCAGCCAGGAACAGACCGGCACAAGGACATAGATCAGCGCGGTGAAGGCGAAGGCCCGCGACAGTTCAACCCGTTCGAGCGCACTCATCCAGGCGAGCATGGCCAGCGCGGCCAGAGCGAGTGACAGGATGACCCAGGGATCGAGCATCATCGCGACGAGATAGGCGATGCGCCCGGTATGCTCGGCGGTGGGCGAATGCGATTCGGCACGCCACTTCATCGCCAGCGCACCCAGCAGCGACAGCATCACGTTCGCCGCCAGATAGATGTATCCCGACATGCTCATTCCCGCCCTCGCCACGATGCGGCCGCCGATCGGGCGGCGGTATCCCCGCCTGATGCCGGGAGAGGGCGCACCGGCGGCGCGTCAGCGACCACATGCGCGCCTTTCCCCGGTGTTCACGGACGGATCGGCTCCCCTTGTCAATCCCTGATGGAGTCTCTATCCGATCTCCATGAGGGAAAATCACACGCCCACGATATCGGTTGTGGCGACGGCGTACAATTCGGAACGCCACATCGTCCGCTTCCTGAAGGCGATGCGCGATGTCCTCGACCAGATCGACTGCCTGTCTGAAATCGTCATCGTCGACGACGGCAGCGCCGATCGCACGGTCGAGATCTGCCTGCAGTACATCGCCGAGCACCCGGGTATCACCCTCGCCAAGCTGTCGCGCAATTTCGGCCATGAGCCGGCGATGGTTCAGGGCCTCAAGCTGGCACGTGGCGATTTCGTCTTCCTGATCGATTCGGATCTGGAGGAACCGCCGGCGACGCTGATTGAAATGCTGGAGGTGATGGGACGGGGGGCGCCCGCGCCCGACGTCGTCTATGGCGTGCAGAAGACGCGCAACGGCACGATCCAGCACACCTTCTTCGCCACCGCCTTCTATCGCCTGTTCGGCGCGCTGTCCGATGTCGAGATGCCAGCCGACGTGCTGACGGTGCGGCTGATGACACGCCGCTATGTCGATGCCCTGCTCCTGCACGAGGAGCGCACGCTGGCCCTGTTCGGCGTCTTTTCGCTGACAGGCTTCACGCAGGTGCCACTGCTGGTCGACAAACACTATAAGGGCTACACGACCTATAGCGGTTTGAAGCGGGCCGGCGTGTTCATACGATACCTGCTGGTGTTCAGCTCGAAGCTGCCGCTGCTTATCACCGCCACCGGCATCGGCACTGCCTTCGTCGCCGCGCTTTACGCTTTCTACGTCTTGATCAACTATGTGACCGCTGGTCGACAGGTGGAAGGCTGGACGTCGCTCGCGTTGCTGTTCTCGTTCTTCAACGGCCTGCTGCTGACCTGTGTCGGCTTCTGCGCGGCCTATCTCGGCTACATCTTCGTCGAGGTCAAAAGGCGACCCAACGCGATCATCCAGGAAATCTGGCACAGCGGCACGGCAACGCCCGGCACCGTGAGCGTGCCGCGTCTGAAATCGCCGGACGGGCCATAGCCTTCTGCAAGCGCCCGCAGCGTTGGCCACACAGAAGAGGAGGCTGCCTATGACCGGCTTCGACCGCATCGACGGGCCGATGAGCAACGATCAGATCCGCGAGCTCTATGAGCGGCTGCATATCGAGCATGGCGACCGCAGCGAGGCGCTCGACGGGCGCCCCGCCTCGCAGCCGGTGCGCTTCGCCGCTGTCGCCGCGGCATTCGGCGGGCGCCTGCCCGATTCGATCGTCGACCTGGGATGCGGCTTCGGCGACTTGCTAGCCCATTTCCGGGCGCTGGGCTGGCAAGGCCGCTATACCGGCATCGACTTCACCGCACAGTTCGTCGAGGCGGCCAATCGCCGTTTCCGCGATGACGGGCGCGCGAATTTCCACGTCGCAGACGTCATGAGCGTCGATCTGCCGGAGAAGGGCCATGACGCCTGCGTCTCTCTCGGGCTCTGCAACTACCAGCGCGTGGCGGGGACCATGGGCTTCATCGAGGAGTTGGTGAGCCGCGCGGCCTTCCTCGCTTCCACAACGGTCATCGTCGACTTCCTGAGCGCGACATCGGACCGCCGCCGCGACGATCTGTTTTTCACCGAGCCGGCGGACGCGCTGCGCATCGGCCTGCGCCACAGCCGCCGGGTGCTGATCGACCACACCTATATGCCGTTCGAGTTCCTGATGAAGGTCCGGCTCGATTCGGCGACACAGCCTGGGCTGCCCTTCTACGCCTCGCCGCTCTAGGTGCGTTTCGAGCGAAGTGGGTACCGACTCGCGTGAAGAAAACGCGATGTGACAAAGGTGTGGACCCTTCCAGCGTTTCCGTGAACGCTGGAAGGGTCCAGGGAGCGGACTCACGGCGTCTTGCTCCAGATGCGCGTCGCGGCGAGCTTGAGGGCTGCAAGGAAGTCTTCCGGGTGGCGATCGTAGCGGGCGGCGAGGCCCCGCCTCTGCTTGATGCGGTTGAAGAACCGCTCGATTTGGTTCCTTTGGCGATAGAGACATGACGTGAAGGCAAAGGTCCGCTTGCGGATCGTGCGAGGCGGCGCTTTGGCGAAGGCGTCGCGTTCCGCCGTCTCGGCGCGGATGGCGTCGGTGTCGTAGGCCTTGTCGGCGAGAAGGATGCCGCCCGGGGCGAGGTGGGCCAGCCGTTCCCGCCCCGTAGGTGCATCACCCGCCTGTCCGGCGGTCAGGGCGAGATGGATGGGCCTGCCTTCAGCATCGACCAGGGCATGGATCTTGGTGGTCAGGCCGCCCCGGCAGCGCCCCATGCAACGATCGTCGTCGCCCCCTTTTTGATCGCGGCGCCGTGCTGGTGCACCCGAACGCAGGAGCTGTCGATCATCACGATGTCGCTGTCATAGGCGGCCGAGACCGCTTCCGACAGCCGGTCCCAGACCCCGGCGCCCCGCCAGCGCACGAAGCGGTTGTAGAGGGTTGTGCGGGACCATAGCGTTCCGGCACACCCCGCCACGGCGCACCGGTGCGGAAGCGCCAGAGGATGCCGTTGATCATCCGGCGGTCAACCACCCGTACAACACCGCGCACCTTGTTCGGCAGAAGCGGCGCGATGATCGCCCATTCCTCGTCTCGGCCAGTTCGTGACGGCGCATCTCTTGGGCTCCCAGTTCGAGAGCTTGGATCACGGTACGCTTAGATGCGCCAACTTATAGGGCCACAACCTAGGCGGGGCGCCCGACAAAGGCGCGCGCCTCGCCGCCGACACAGAACAGCAGGTCGAGGATCGAGACGCCCGGCTCGAAAGGCGGAGAGAGCTGCGGGTAGTCCGGATAACGCGAATAATCCATCCACTCGACCGTGACGCCGCCGGCATTCATCACCGCCTCGTCGAGATAGTCCCGAGCGGCGGGGCCGGAGAGATAATGCGTTGCTGTCGCCGCCTGGCATAAAGCAAGCAGGCGCTCGGTCTTCTCCAGCGCCAACATTGGCTCGTGGCACAGATAATCCGTCGACCGGGTGAAGCGCGTGAGAATTCCGAGTTCGCGCGCGAGGGCCCGAAGCAGGCGCTCATTGATGCGCGAGAGCATCGGCTCGTCCTCCAGCTCTTGGTAGAGCGGCCGCAGCCAATCCATTACCGAACGGAAATACGGCGCCTTGCCATAGGCGTGTTGCAGCGTGGCGAGGTGCTTGCGCGCCCAGCGGCCGTCGACCGTCCGCGTCTCGTCGATCCGCTGCCCGCTGGTCTGGAAATGGCTGTTCTCGACCGGGATGGTAAGCCATGTCAGCCCGGACGGCGTCTTGATCCTGTTGCGATTCCGCCAGTCCCGCACCGTGTACTGGACATTGTCGTACAGCACGAATTCGTCGCACTGGCGGATCATGTCGAAATAACCCCGCCACGGAATATAGTTCGACTGCACGATGGCGATCTTCTTGGGCATGGCGATTTTCCACGGGCGGACGGCGCAAAGGACGTGGCCCTCCGGATGCCCTCTACGCGATCTAGGTGCGCCGGGCGATGGTATCCAGCGCATCTACCACATGATCGACCTGCGCGTCGGTCAGGCCGGGAAACAGCGGCAGCCGCAATAGGCGGTCGGAGGTGGCGTCGGTGACCGGCATCGGGCCGGCGGTCCGGCCCAGCCGTCGTCCCGCGGGCGAGCTGTGGAGCGGCACGTAGTGCATGAAGGCGTCGACGCCGGCGGCGGCCAACTCTTTGGCCCAGTGCCGCCGGGCGTCCAGATTCTCCAGCAGGATGTAGTAGATGTGCCCGTTGCCCTCGCAGTGCGGCGGGATCACCGGGCGCTGCAGCTGGCCGCTCGCCTCGAGCCGGGCGAGGCCCGCCTGGTAGCGGTCCCATATCCGCCGGCGGTCGGCGATGATCGCGTCCATCGATTCGAGCTGCGAATACAGGAAGGCTGCGGTGATATCGCTCGGCAGGAACGAGGAGCCGATATCCACCCACGTATACTTGTCCACCATGCCACGCTTGAACGCGACCCGGTTGGTACCCTTCTCCCAGATGATCTCGGCCCGCTCGGCGAGCGCGAGGTCGTTGATGATGAGCGCCCCGCCCTCGCCGGCGACGATGTTCTTCGTCTCGTGGAAGCTCAGCGCCGCCAGGTTGCCGAAGGTGCCCAGCGCCTTGCCGCGATAGGTCGAGCCGATCGCCTGCGCGGCGTCCTCGATGACCGCCAGCCCATGGCGCGACGCGATGTCAAGGGTCGCATCCATCTCGCACGCGACGCCGGCATAATGCACAACGCAGATGGCGCGGGTGCGCGGCGTGATCGCCGCCTCGATCAGCGCTTCGTCGATGTTCTGCGTGTCCGGCCGGATGTCGACGAAGACCGGGACAGCGCCGCGCAGCACGAAGGCATTGGCGGTGCTGGTGAAGGTGAAGGACGGCATGATGACTTCGTCGCCGGGCCCGATCGACGTCAGCAGGGCTGACATTTCGAGCGCAGTGGTGCACGAGGTCGTCAGCAGCACTCTGGCGGGGGCGAACCGCTGTTCGAGCGAAGCCTGGCAGAGCTGCGTGAAGCGGCCGTTTCCGGCGATGCTGTCGTCAATGGACTGCCTGATGTAGTCGAATTCCCGACCGGCAAGAACGACCTTATTGAACGGCACCGACATGCGACAAAAAGCCTCCTGCGCAAGCCCGGCCCACAGGCGGCGGGGAGAAAATTTCTCCGGGCCGCCGGTTCGCGCAATGTCTCCATAACACATCGGCGGCATGACGCATCGGCAGGGCGCGCCGATCCGCTCCGGAGCCGCCCGTCATTCCACAGCATAGAGGAAGCCGACGGAATTGCGCATGCGCGCATTCGATCCGTCGGGGTCGAAGGGGGGCGCCTGAGGGCCCGGGAAGATATACCAGTCGATGCCGACCTCGCGCATGGTCCGGTGCAGGTCGGCGAGGATCGGGCTCGCGGCAAGCCGGTCGAGTTCATCGAGGCGCGCGCGCACCACGGCCGCCGCCGCCGCGCCAGCGGTCGATTCCGCGGCGGGTCGGGAAAGATAGCACGGGACGCCGCTGATGCTGGCAATCTCGGCGCAGCTGTCGATCACCCCGTCGGTCCGCTCGACCCCGGATACGGCCAGCGTCTGCCCAGGGCGGGACAGGCGGCGCAGTTCCAGCGACATCGGTACTATGTCCGGATTGGTCGGACGGCCGACGAAGCTCGCCAGTGCCGCCGGCGGAATGTCGGGCCGATAGCCGGTGGCGAGGCTGAGGCCTATCGACAGCCCGGCGACGAGCATCGTGCCCAGCGAGATTAGGACGAAATCGTCATTATAGGCCGCTCCGAGATGGAGGAGCCGGATCGACAGGACGGCGATGAATACTGCGAAGATAAAATACACGAGAACCATGGGGCGATGCTGCAGTTCCGTATATGGATCCGCGAACGGCATGGATGGTGACAAAATAATCATAAAAACATAGACAAACAACATCACTAAAGGAAATAAATCGAGACCGCTCTCGCCGTTCATCATACGATTGGCGATGAAGGCTGCCGGGTAAATCAGAACGAACACACCCAATATCGCGACGATGACAATGGCTGTCCCCAGGATGACCGCCACGCGCGGCGATGTCGCCGACAACAGCGACTGGAAGAATCCCGGGTAGAAGGTAGGTCCGAGTACGTCCAGCGATACCGTAAGGAACTTCGTGACGATCGAGAATCGCGCCAGCGCGTCGCCGAGCGCGGGCACGAGCCAGAAGGCGGCACCGAGGGCGACGAGGGTTGCGGTACCGGCCACCGCCAGCAAGCTGGCTTTACGGCGGACCACGGGCATGTAGCACAGGCTCGACAGCACGATCGACGGCAGGAACAGGAGGAGCACGTGGACGCGCAGCTGGAATATCGCGGCCGTCATGACAAGGCAGAGGAAAGCCCAACGCAAGCTGACGCCTTCCGCGCGACACCGCGACAGGCTGACCAGAGCCGCCGCGGCGGCGGCAATGGCGTAACCCGCTCCCGGACCGTACAGCATGACGCTGTGAAAACCGAAGAAGATGTTTCTAACGCCATAATGCCCCCCATCCGGCAGGGCGAAGAGCAGTGCCAGCGCCAAGACCCCCGCGAGCCGCCCGCCGAGCGTCGCGGCAAGGGCGTAGCCGGCGCAGGCCGCGATGAACGCCCCGAACGGCACCAGGATCGCCGCCTCGGCGACCAGCGGCGGCAGATCGAAAAGCCGCATCATCGCGGCCGCGGGCATGTAGAAGCCATAATGATATAGCGGCAGGCCGGTGTCGGAGAACAGCATCGGCCAGCGATGCAGGGCGAGCGGATCGGCGAACTGGGCGAGCTGCCCGGCGTGGATCACCCCGTCCGAATCGAGCAATGCGCCGCGCAATTCCAGCGTCGGAATGACCGCCACATTGTTGCGGAAAGCGAAGGCGACCATGACGGCGATGCCCGCCATAACGACGAGGTCGACAAGGTCCTGGCGACTCCATTGCGCGTTTGACTGCCGAAGCGCACGGAAGATGCCCACCGCAAGCACGGGCAGGCTCCAGGCGGCGAACGCGATGTCCGCCCCCACCCGGCAGACGAAGACGCCGAACAGCTGTGCCAGGACCGTGGCCACCACACCGCAGACGAAGGTGAACGGCAGCCTGCCGGGCCAGTAGGCTGGTGATGCCCAGGAGATGATGATGTCCCCGGCAAGGAACATGACGACGGCTGCCAACATCATAAGCATGGAGGAGCCGAAGGTTGGCGCCGCACCGGCGATCACCAGCACACCGACGACGAAGCATGTCGTGATCGCCGCTCCCCCGAGGACGCCGATTGGCGAGAAGTCCCTCACCCGCGCATGCGCCGCCGCGCGCGCCGGCGAAAGGGTCGCGGCGTGATGCACGCGCACCTCCGTGACTTCGGACTCCATGGCCATTTTCTCGTTCGCTCGAGGCGTTTTTATCTCGCACAGAGACGGTGACTTCAAGCGGCCTCTCGGCGCCGGCCTAGGCCGCGCGCCCGCGATTCGCCCCGAAACAATGCCCCGGACCGCGTCGGCCGGCCGCCGCTCTTGCGGCTAGTCGACCGCCTCGCCCATAGCGCCTTCCGCCGGACCGACCGCGCCACCATCGCACAGCTTGTCATCCGAGTTCCAGCGCAGCGTTTCGATGCGAAGCCGCACCGGACCGATGTCGGCCCATCCCGGCAAGGCATCCGTTCCATGCAGGCCAAGATGAATGATGTCGGCCCCTTCATTGGATCCGTCGAGCCGCTCCTCGGCGATGCAGGCCGTCAATGTCCGGGTCTGGCCGTCGCTGCCGACCACAGCGCGGCTGTCGGTAGGCGGGAAGCCGTTGATCAAGGGTATAACGTCGCGATCCGCGGCAGAGCCGTCGGCCAGCCTGCAGGTCAGCTCCAGACGCAGTGCCTTGCTGCCCTTCCCCCGCGACGTGCGGCGGAAGCGGCAGCCGGGCTCATTGCCCTGCTGCACCACGGCGATCGGGCCGGGGCTGCGCCAATCGGCGTTGGTCGCGGAGGCAAGTATCGTGAAGTTGTCGGCGATGGCGCGAAAATCGACGTCCCTGTCCGGCGCCAGCTCGGTTGCGGTCGGACGCGTGTCAGTGACCTGGACCAGTTCGCAGGCGAGGTTGGTGCGGCTGTCATACGCAAAACCGGGAATGACCGTGCAGCGCCCGGTGGGCTGCAGACCGAAGCTGCCGACGCGATATCGCGTGCCCATCGACATCGGATAACGGCTGATCACGAAAATCTTCCGTGCGCCGGCCTCGGTGAGGGCCTGCTGCAGCCGGCGGGTCGTCAGCGTGTTCGAACTCGCCAGCGTCTCCTCATATTCCCAGACGCCGAAGAAGCGGGCCTCTGGCGACAGCGCGGGAAGGAGATATGAAACAGGCTCGCCCATGGTCAGGCTCGCCCATGGTGATATACAGCCCGTTCCCTTGGATTTCGGGCGGGATCTCGGTTCCGCAAGGCGTCGCGGTGAAGTCCGTATGCGCCCAGTTGGGAACGGTGACCGTGAAAGCAGCGGAGATCGCCAAAGTACCGCAGGCAGCGAGCCGAACGAGCCGGTACCGTTCCCGAAATATCCAGCGGCCACCAGCACGGCGAGCGGGCCGCACAACAGTTCCAGCGTCACGATGTAGCGCTGGATGGCGAAAACGCTCAGCCACACGATGTAAGGAAACCGACCAGAACACCGCCAGCCTGATGCCGGGGCCGGCCCAGCCCGGCTGCGGCGGGGCGGGGCGGATCGCCGCCTGTCCATCGATATGACCGCGATGCCGACCAGCAGCACGAGGATCACGGCAAAGCGGATGTCGCGGAAGGTAGCTTCCGGCTGCGGCACGATTTCGACCGCCCGCGGAACGGATAGGCGATGCCGTCCAGCACCCCCTCCGGCAGATATCGGCGATCCGCGGAGGAGGAGGGTGGATAATCGGGCGACCTGAAGATGGAATTATAGAACGGGAAGATGGGGTTCCCGAAGCGCGTCCACAAAGTGAAGCCCCACGCGCCGCCGACGGCGATGAGGCCGACCACAAGGCCGATGCCGGCGGTGCAGGCCGCCCGGATGCGGGCGCCGATCCCCGGCGCGCAGAGCAGGCAGACTGCGCCGAAAGCGATGGCGAAGGTGGCGTTGGTGCGCTTGAGCCCGGTGGCCGCGCCAATGAGCAGGCCACTCAACAGCAGCATCGGACGGGTGACATTCGCCGAGGAAAGCACGATGGCGACCGCGGCAATCACGGGAATACTCGACACGATGTCCGCGAACGACGTTCCGATTTCGGAGAGCGCGATCGGGCTGGCGAGGGCGATGATCGTCGCGATGACGATGCACCCCCAGCGGTACCAAGCGCTTTCCCGACGGACCAGAAAGAATGTCGTCAAGCCGACGATGATATAGTTTAACGACTGTATTATCGTCAGATCCATGTTTGTGACGAGCGGTCCGGTGATCGTCAGCAAAAAATAAAACGTCACATAGACGATGGGATTGTAATAGCTGCGCCTGAGCGAGGCCGGAACGCCGTACAGTTCAATGCGGCCCTTAAGAAAGGCGAATGCATCGTAGTAATGATAATTCAACTTATCGAAGGAGACGTCCGCACCGCGGTTGACGCAAAACATCGACAGCCCGACAATGAGGGAAATTCAATATACGACCCATGACAGAAAATAATTCTTCTTATCTAAGCAATTACCTCGTTCAGTCGGCGTAAGATAAATAAAACGTGAGGACGGCGGCAGCCGATATCGCATTGCAGAGCCGCGTCTCAATGGCGCTTGCCCCGGCCGGCATGCGGCTCAATGACAAGTGTTGAAGCCTCCCCCCTCTCAGCTCACTCCCGATTAAAAAACCCTCATAGCTTCGACACTTAGGTCTCGAACAGGCTGGGCTGGGTCTCCTGCTGCCCGGTCCCGGCCTGGCCGGCCCCCTTGGCACCGCTCCTTCGCCCGCGCCTGGAGGGCGGCGCGCCCGGGGGTGGCGCCCCCTCCCCGGCAACGGCGGTGACGCGACCGTCGTGGAATTCGATCTCCAGCGCCTGCCCGGCGGCGATCTGGCGGGCGGCGTGGATCGGCTCGCCGCTGGCGTCGCGCACCAGCGCATAGCCCCGCGCGAGCACGCCCTTGTAGGACAGCGCCTGCATCAGCTGTTCCAGCGCCTTCAACTGGCGGCGGCGCTCCGCCCCCGCCCGGTTGAAGCTCGGCCGCAGGCGGGCATGCGCGCCCTCCAGCCGCTCGCGCGAGCGCGCATTACGCTCGCGATGCGCGTTCGCATTGGCGCGCAGCGCGCTGGAAAGCCGGCTGGCGAACAGGCCGAACCGCTCGCGCCGCCTCTCGATGACAGCGCCGAGCCGCTCGGGGCCGAGCCGCCCCTCAAGCCGGGTGAGGCGCAGACGATGCGCGCCCGCATTGGCCTTGAGCGCGCGCGGCAGGCGCTGGCCGGCGACATCGAGGCGCTGGCGCGGCACCGCGAGCAGCGTATCCGCGCTCGGCAGCAGCCGCCCCAGCGCGCGCAGCTCGGCCCGGCGCCGCTCGGTGGCCCGCGCGAGCGCCCCGCCCAGCCGGGCCTGCAGGCTGCCGATCTCGGCGAGCAGCTCGCCGCGCACCGGCACCGCCATCTCGGCGGCGGCGGTGGGGGTGGGGGCGCGCAGATCGGCGGCGAAGTCGATCAGCGTCACGTCGGTCTCATGCCCGACCGCGGCGATCAGCGGAATGGCGCTCTCGGCCGCCGCCCGCACCACGATCTCCTCGGAAAAGCCAAGCAGATCCTCCAGCGAACCGCCGCCGCGCGCCACGATCAGCACATCCGGGCGCGGGATCGGCCCGCCGGGCGCAATGGCATTGAAGCCGCGAATGGCGGCGGCCACCTCGGCACCGCTGGTGTCGCCCTGCACCCGCACCGGCCACACCAGCACATGGCGGGGGAAGCGGTCCGACAGGCGGTGCAGAATGTCGCGGATCACCGCCCCGGTCGGCGAGGTGACGACGCCGATGACGCGCGGCAGGAAGGGCGGGCGGCGCTTACGCGCGCCATCGAACAGACCTTCGGCGGCAAGACGGCGCTTCCTCTCCTCCAGCATCGCCATGATGGCGCCGGCGCCGGCGAATTCCAGCTGCTCGATGACGATCTGGTAGGAGGACTTGCCGGGAAAGGTGGTGATGCGGCCGATGGCGACCACTTCCAGCCCTTCCTCGGGCTTCAGCCGGAGCCGGTTGAACGTGCCCTTCCACACCACGGCGTCGAGCCGGGCACTGGCGTCCTTCAGGCTGAAATAGGCGTGGCCGGAGGAATGCGGGCCGCGATAGCCGGAAATCTCCCCGCGCACCCGCACATGGCCGAAGGATTCCTCCACCGTGCGCTTGAGCGCGCCGGAGAGTTCCGAGACGGTCCAGTCGGGGGCGTTGGAGGCGGGCGATTCGGAGAGCGTGTCGGGCATGGGGGAGTGATAATCGCTTTTGCGGAAGGCGGGAACCGGCAGGGCCCCCGTCATCCCGGCCGAGCAAAGCGAGAGCGCGGATCGCTCTCCATTCTGCCCGCGATCCCGGATCGGCCTGCGGCCGTCCGGGATGACGTCGCGCGGGACGCCGCGGCCGGAACAGGCGCCCCACCTTGATCCCCGCCCTTGCCCGGCCTAGGTTGCGCGCGATTTCCCGCCAACCGCCGGCCCGCCTCCCATGATCGATCCCGCCCTGCCGCCCCACATGCGCCCCGACAAATCGTTCCAGGGGCTCATCCTCGCGCTCCATGCCTTCTGGGCGGACAAGGGCTGCGTCGTGCTCCAGCCCTATGATATGGAGGTCGGCGCCGGCACCTTCCATCCTGCCACCACGCTGCGCGCGCTCGGGCCGCTGCCGTGGAAGGCCGCCTATGTGCAGCCCTCGCGGCGGCCCAAGGATGGGCGCTACGGCAAGAACCCCAACCGGCTGCAGCATTATTACCAGTACCAGGTGATCCTGAAGCCCTCGCCGGCCAATCTGCAGGAGCTCTATCTCGGCTCGCTGGCGGCGATCGGCATCGACCTCAACCTGCACGACGTGCGCTTCGTCGAGGATGACTGGGAAAGCCCGACGCTGGGCGCCTGGGGGCTGGGCTGGGAGTGCTGGTGCGACGGCATGGAAGTCTCGCAGTTCACCTATTTTCAGCAGGTGGCCGGCGTCGAGTGCTCGCCGGTGGCGGGCGAGCTGACCTACGGGCTGGAGCGCCTCGCCATGTATGTGCAGGGGGTCGAGAACGTCTACGACCTCAATTTCAACGGCCGCGAGGGTGACGAGAAAGTCACCTATGGCGACGTGTTCCTGCAGGCCGAGGAGGAATATTCCCGGCACAATTTCGAATATGCCGACACCGACATGCTGTTCGAGCAGTTCAGGATGGCGGAGAGCGCGGCATCGAAGTACCTTGAGGCCGGTTGGAACGAGGACCGCAGCCGCCATCTGATGGCGCAGCCGGCCTATGACCAGTGCATCAAGGCCAGCCACGTGTTCAACCTGCTGGACGCGCGCGGGGTGATTTCCGTCACCGAGCGGCAAAGCTATATTCTGCGCGTGCGCGAGCTTGCCAAGGCCTGTGGGGCGGCCTGGCTCAAGACCGCGGCGGGCGGCACCTCGGCCGCCTGACTTCCCACCTTCCTGCGCTCCCTTCTGGAGACTGCGCCGTGTCCGTGAGCAGCCTTGACGATGCAGGCTACCGAGATACCGGACCGGCGGCGCGGCGCGCGGCGCCGGGGGCGCTTCTGGCCGGCGCGCTGGGCAATGCGCTGGAATGGTACGATTTCGCCGCCTATGGCTTCCTGGCGGCGATCTTCGCGAGGAACTTCTTTCCCGCCAGCGATGCCTTTGTCGGGCTGATCGCCGCCTTCGGCATCTTCGCCGCCTCCTTCCTCATGCGGCCGATCGGCGGCGTGCTGTTCGGCCATATCGGTGACAATTACGGGCGGCGGCCGGCGCTGTTCATCTCCGCCGCCATGATGACGGCATCGACGGTGGCCATCGGCCTGTTGCCGACCTATGCCACCATCGGCGCGCTGGCCCCCGTGCTGCTGCTCATGCTGCGCCTGCTGCAGGGGCTATCGATCGGCGGGGAATACACCACCTCCGCCATCTTCCTCGCCGAGAACGCCGCGCCCGGCCGGCGCGGGCTGGTCGCCTCCTTCGCCGGCTGCGGCGCCTCGGGCGGCACGCTGCTGGGCTCCATGGTGGGGGCCGTCACCGCCCTTATGATGTCGACCGACGACCTCATCGCCTGGGGCTGGCGCATCCCGTTCCTGCTCGGCATCGTGCTCGGCGGCTTCACGCTCTATCTGCGCAACGCGGCGATCGAGCACGGCCCGCCCCGGCCGACCCGCGCGCCGGGCGCGAAGGCCGAGCTGCCGCTGATGGCGGCGCTGCGCAGCGATGGCGCCGACATGGCGCGCGCGGCGGCGCTGAACCTCACGCTCGGCGCCGGCTTCTACATGCTGTTCGTCTACCTCACCACCTACATGCAGCAGGTGGACGGGCTGACGCAGCGTCTCTCGCTGCAGATCAACACGATTTCCATGATCGCCGTGCTGGTGCTGGCACCGATGTTCGCGGCGCTGTCGGACCGGGTGGGCCGCAAGCCGGTGATCATCGCCGGGCTGGTGGGCATGGTGCTGTTCTCCTGGCCGCTGTTCCGCCTGCTGGAGAGCGGGGCGCAGGGCGCGCTGCTCGGCCAGCTCGGCTTTGCCGTTCTCACCGCCTGCTATGCCGGGCCTATACCCGCCACGCTGGTGGAAATGTTCCGCCCCGGCGCGCGCTGCACGGCGCTCTCGCTCAGCTACAATGTGGCGCTCGGCCTGGCCGGCGGCACGGCGCCGATGGTGGCGGTTTATCTCGTCAACCGCGAGGCCTTCGACATGGGCCCGGCGGTCTATCTGATCGGCATTTCGCTGGTGTCGCTCGCGGCGGCGCTGACGCTGAAGGAGCGGAGCGGCGCGTCGCTGACCTGATCTCCGGGCGCGCCCGTCGGGGCCCGGTGCCCAAATCCGCACTCCCGTCGCGCGCCGCGACGTGCTAGGGCCTCAGGCGACCTCCATCCCCGCCGGCAACGCGCGTGCCGGCGCCGACAGCGTATCGAACCGCCCCATGCCCGATCTCCTGCTCGAACTGTTTTCGGAAGAAATCCCCGCCCGCATGCAGGCGGCCGCCGCGGACGCGCTGAAGAAGCTCGTCACCGACGCGCTGGTCGAGCGAGGTCTGGTCTATGAGGGCGCCAAGGCGTTCGTGACGCCGCGCCGCCTCGCCCTCGCCGTGCACGGCCTGCCGGCGCAGCAGCCGGATGTGCATGAGGAGCGCAAGGGCCCGCGCGTCGGCGCGCCGGATGCCGCCATCCAGGGCTTTCTCAAGGCGGCGGGGCTCGCCTCCCTCGATCAGGCGACCATCGAGACCGACCCGAAAAAGGGTTCGTTCTATGTCGCGCGCATCCACAAGCATGGGCGCACCACGCCGGAAGTGATCGCCGAGATCGTGCCGCAGATCGTGCGCGCCTTCCCCTGGCCGAAATCGATGCGCTGGGGCAAGGCCTCGGTCCATCCCGCCGCGCTGCGCTGGGTACGGCCGCTGCAATCGATCCTGTGCACCTTCGGGCCGGAGACCGAGGAGCCGGAGGTGGTGCGCTTCGCGATCGACGGGCTGGAATCGGGCGACACCACGCGCGGCCACCGCTTCCTCAGCTCGGGCACGATCCGCGTGCGCCGGCTGGAGGACTGGATGGCCAAGCTGGAGGCCGCCTTCGTGGTGGTGGACCGCGAGCGGCGCAAGGACATCATCCTCAACGACGCCAAGGACCTCGCGCTCGCCCAGGGGTTGGAACTCGTCGAGGATGCCGGCCTCTTGGACGAGATCGCCGGCTTGGTGGAATGGCCGGTCGTGCTGATGGGCAGCTTCGAGGAAGACTTCCTCGACGTGCCGGACGAGGTGATCCGCGCCACCATCCGCGCCAACCAGAAGTGCTTCGTCTTGAAGAACCCCGCCACCGGGCGGCTGGCCAACAAATTCGTGCTGGTGTCGAACCTGGCGGCCAGCGATGGCGGCAAGGCGATCATCGCCGGCAATGAGCGCGTCATCCGCGCCCGCCTGTCGGACGCCAAGTTCTTCTGGGAGACCGACCAGAAGACCAACGCGACGGTGCCGCTCGCCGAGCGGCTGGAGCGGTTCAGCAACGTCACCTTCCACGAGAAACTCGGCTCGCAATATGAGCGCATCCAGCGCATCGCCGCGCTGGCGGAGACGCTGGCGCCGCTGGTCGGGGCCGATCCGGCGCTGACCCGGCAGGCCGCGCTCTACGCGAAATCAGACCTCCGCACCGAAGTCGTCGGCGAATTCCCCGAAGTGCAGGGGCTGATGGGTCGCTATTACGCCCGTCTCGAAGGCCTGCCCGAGGAAATCGCCGCGGCGGCGGAAGAACATTACAAGCCGCAGGGCCCGACCGATTATGTCCCGACCGCGCCGGTCTCCGTCGCCGTGGCGCTGGCCGACAAGATCGACACGCTCACCGGCTTCTGGGCCATCGACGAGAAGCCGACCGGGAGCAAGGATCCCTATGCGCTAAGGCGTGCGGCGCTGGGCGTGGTGCGGCTGGTGCTGGAGAACGGGCTAGTCGTGAAGCTCGCCGAATTCGTCGAACCGGACCTCCTCGCCTTCTTCGCCGACCGCCTCAAGGTCCATCTGCGCGAGCAGGGCGCGCGGCATGACCTCGTCGATGCCGTGTTCGCCCTGCTCGGTCAGGACGACCTTCTGCTGGTGGTGAAGCGCGTCGAGGCGCTGGGGCGGTTCCTCAGCTCGGAAGACGGCCGGACGCTGCTGGCCGGCACCAAGCGCGCGGCCAACATCCTGCGCATCGAGGAGAAGAAGGACGGCGTCTCGTATGAGGGCGGCGTCGATCTGGTGCTGCTGCACGAGCCGGAGGAGCGCGCGCTGGGCGAGGCGATCGCGCATCTGGGCGAGCCGATCGAGGCGGCGCTCAGCTCCGAGGATTTCGAGGCCGCCATGGCGCTGATCGCCAGCTTGCGCGGGCCGGTGGATGCCTTCTTCGACAAGGTGACGGTGAATGTCGAGGACCCGGCCCTGCGCACCAACCGGCTGCGCCTGCTCGCCGATATCCGCACCATCACCCGCGCCATCGCCGATTTCGATCGCATCGAGGGCTGAGCCCCTCGCCGGCGGCCGGGGCGGGCGGTATCCTGCGCCCGTTCGGGGGCGCGACAGGCGCGTCCGGCGCGGAACCATCCGCGCCGGGGCGGCTTATGTCGTTACCACCCCGGGGAGACTCTCATGGAAATCAACATCGTCGCCATCCAGCCGCTGGTCGCGCTGATCGCCGGCATCCTCATTCTGGTGATGCCGCGCCTGCTCAACTTCATCGTGGCGATCTATCTCATCTTCATCGGCGTCACCGGCCTGCTCGGCCACGGCTTCAAGCTGCCGTTCTGATCCTGCCCGCCACGCACGGCACGATGCCCGGGGCGAACCCGGGCATCGGCTTGCCTCAACGCCGGAGCGCTCCGGCCTTCTCGCCGCCGCGGAAGGCATCCACGCTCCACGGGCCGGGGCCGGCGAAGACGAGATAGAAGAACACGAAGCAATAGAGCGCCGCGAGTTCACCCTGATTGACGATCGGGAAGAAATCGCGCGGCGCGTGCACCAGGAAATAGGCCACCGCGGTCATGCCCGAGAGGATGAACGCGGTCGGACGCGAGAACAGCCCGATCAGCAGCAGTAGCCCGCCGACCAGCTCGATGACACCGGCCGCGCCCGCCATGGTGAAGATGCTGACCCCCGACATCTGCGTCGCGGGAAAGCCGAGGATCTTGGTGGTGCCGTGCTGCATGACCAGCAGCGCGGCGGCGACGCGCAGCAGGCTGAGGATGTGCGGCGCGAGACGATTCAAAACAGCATTCATGATGAGCCCTGTACGCGAGTAGGTTTCCAAGCCCGGCGAAACTGACCGATTGGCGGTTTTGTCACAATCCACCGATGCGGTCACATTCCGGTGCGCGGCACAAAGCCATGCCGCAGTGCAAATGATGGATTGAATGAAGGACCTCAAACCGCTAGATCATCGAGTGGGAAAACGAGCGGCACAACTGTCTCACTCCGCCCGAACCCATTGTAGGTGCTTTATTTTTAATCTCGTCTGAATTTCCATCAAGGCGATGAGGGCGCGTTCGCGCTTCAAAGCAACGGGGCTCCCCACATGACGAAATGGGTCTACACCTTCGGCGACGGCACGGCGGAAGGTGCGGCGGAACTGCGCAACCTGCTCGGTGGCAAGGGCGCGAACCTCGCGGAAATGTCGAATCTGGGTCTGCCGGTGCCGCCCGGCTTCACCATCTCGACCGAGGTCTGCACCTATTATTACGCCAACGGAAACAAGTATCCGGCCGAATTGCAGGCCGACGTCGACGCCGCGCTGGCCCATATCGGCGCGCTCGCCGGCCGCACCTTCGGCGACCCCGCCAACCCGCTTCTCGTCTCCGTGCGCTCCGGCGCCCGCGCCTCCATGCCCGGCATGATGGACACGGTGCTCAATCTCGGACTGAACGACGTCACGGTCGAGGCGGTCGCCGCCTCCTCCGGCGATGCGCGCTTCGCCTATGACAGCTATCGCCGCTTCATCCAGATGTATTCCAACGTGGTGCTCGACTTCCCGCACCACCATTTCGAGGAAGTGCTGGACGGCTTCAAGGCCGACCAGGGCTATACGCTCGACACCGACCTCTCCGCCGATGACTGGAAGGAAATCGTCAAGCGCTACAAGGCGCTGGTGGTGCATGAGCTGGGCCGCCCGTTCCCGCAGGAGCCGGCCGACCAGCTGTGGGGCGCGATCGGCGCCGTGTTCGGCTCGTGGATGAACCAGCGCGCCATCGTCTATCGCCGCCTCCACGCCATCCCCGAGAGCTGGGGCACGGCGGTGAACGTGCAGGCCATGGTGTTCGGCAACATGGGCGAGACCTCGGCCACCGGCGTCGCCTTCACCCGCAACCCTTCGACGGGTGAGAACGCGCTCTATGGCGAGTTCCTCATCAACGCCCAGGGCGAGGACGTGGTGGCGGGCATCCGCACGCCGCAGAACATCACCGAGGTCGCACGCATCGAGGCCGGCTCCGACAAGCCGTCCATGGAGAAGGCGCTGCCGGAGGTGTTCACCGAGTTCCAGCGCATTGCCGGCGTTCTGGAACAGCACTATCGCGATATGCAGGACCTCGAATTCACCGTCGAGCGCGGCAAGCTGTGGATGCTGCAGACCCGCTCGGGCAAGCGCACCGCCAAGGCCTCGCTGCGCATCGCGGTCGAATTGGCCAATGACGGCGTTATCACCCGCGAGGAGGCCATCGCCCGCGTCGATCCCGCCTCGCTCGACCAGCTGCTCCACCCGATGCTCGATCCCAAGGCCGACAAGAAGGTCATCGGCACCGGCCTGCCGGCCTCGCCGGGTGCCGCCTCGGGCGAGATCGTGTTCTCCGCCGATGACGCGGAACTGCTCAAGACGCAGGGCCGCAAGGTCATCCTGGTGCGCATCGAGACCTCGCCGGAGGACATTCACGGCATGCACGCGGCGCAGGGCATCCTCACCACGCGCGGCGGCATGACCTCGCACGCCGCCGTCGTGGCGCGCGGCATGGGCAAGCCCTGCGTCTGCGGCGCCGGCACCATCCGCGTCGACTATGCCGCCGGCACGCTCACCTCCGGCGGCGTGACGCTCAAGCGCGGCGACATCCTCACCATTGACGGCGCCACCGGTCAGGTGATCGCCGGCGCGGTGCCCACCCTGCAGCCCGAGCTTTCCGGCGAGTTCGGCACGCTCATGGGCTGGGCCGACGGCGTGCGGCGCCTGAAGGTGCGCGCCAATGCCGAGACCCCGCTGGACGCCCGCACCGCCCGCGATTTCGGCGCCGAGGGCATCGGCCTCTCGCGCACCGAGCACATGTTCTTCGAGGGCGACCGCATCCGCGCCGTGCGCGAGATGATCCTGGCCGATGACGAGAAGGGCCGGCGCACCGCGCTGGCCAAGCTGCTCACCGCCCAGCGCTCGGACTTCCAGGAGCTGTTCGAGATCATGGACGGGCTGCCGGTCACTATCCGCCTGCTCGACCCGCCGCTGCACGAGTTCCTCCCCCACACCGACGCGGAAATCGCCGAAGTGGCGGAAGGCCTCGGGGTCAGCGCCGCCAAGCTCGCCGCCCGCAAGCGCGAGTTCGACGAGTTCAACCCGATGCTCGGCTTCCGCGGCTGCCGCCTCGCTATCGCCTTCCCCGAGATCGCCGAAATGCAGGCACGCGCCATCTTCGAGGCGGCGGTGGCGGCGCAGAAGACCACCGGCAAGCCGGTCGTGCCGGAAGTGATGGTGCCGCTCATCACCGGCAAGAAGGAATTCGACCTGGTGAAGGAGGTCATCGACGCCGCCGCCGCCAAGGTGGAGGCCGAGACCGGCACCAAGCTGGACTATCAGGTCGGCACCATGATCGAGCTGCCGCGCGCGGCGCTGAAGGCGGGCGAGATCGCCGAGACGGCGGAGTTCTTCTCCTACGGCACCAACGACCTGACCCAGACCACCTACGGCATCTCCCGCGACGATGCCGGCACGTTCCTCGGCACCTATATCAACAAGGGCATCTTCGAGATCGACCCGTTCGTCTCGATCGATGTCGAGGGCGTCGGCGAACTGGTGAAGATCGCCACCGAGCGCGGCCGCGCGGTGCGGCCCAAGCTCAAGCTCGGCATTTGCGGCGAGCATGGCGGCGATCCCGCCTCGGTCGCCTTCTGCGAGGAGGTCGGGCTCGACTACGTATCGTGCTCGCCCTTCCGCGTGCCGATCGCCCGCCTTGCCGCCGCGCAGGCGGCGCTGAAGACGCAGGCCGCCAGCCAGGCCTGAGGGCGCTGGGGCGCGACCCGCAAAGGCGTGACGCGCCGCCGATACTGAACCAGAATGGCCGGGTCTCCCCCGGCCATTTTTGCGTTCGGGGGGCCGACAGGAGATCTTTGCATGCTGCCGCCCGATGCCGCCCTGGTGATCATCGATCTGCAAAAGGCCATCGACGATCCGCGCTGGGCGGCGGCGGGGCCGCGCAACAATCCCGGCGCGGAAGCGGTCATCGCGCGCCTGCTCGCCATCTGGCGGGAGGCGGGACGGCCGATCTTCCACATCCGCCACGAATCCACCGACCCCGCCTCGACCTATGCGCCGGCCGGGCCGGGCAGCGCGTTCAAGCCGGAGGCCATGCCGCTCCCCGGCGAGGTGGTGATCGCCAAGCAGGCGCACAGCGCCTTTATCGGCACGGAGCTTGAGCCCCTCCTGCGCGCGGCGGGGATCGGCACCTTGGTGGTCGCCGGCGTCATCACCAATAATTCCGTCGAGGCGACGGTGCGGATGGCGGCCGATCTCGGCTTCCATGTGCGTCTGGTCGAGGACGGCTGCTTCACCTTCGCGCGCCACGACCATGCCGGGCGGTGGCGCAGCGCCGAGGAGGTGCATGCGCTCTCGCTCGCCAACATGGATGGCGAATATGGCACGGTGCTGCGCGCCGCCGACCTGATTTAGCGCGCGGCCCTCGCCTGCACCGATCGCTTTTCCGCCACAGGGACGTGTGTGGAAAAATAACATTTCTGCAGGGTTGCAATATCACCAGCGAATCTGTAAGTTATCCACATCGATCTTGCACGTTGAGCTTTGTTTGCGCGTTTCGCGCGGTGGCGAACTTCCTCTCAAATCGATGACGGCGTGACGATCACCCTCGGGTGACCGAACGATTTTCTATATCGAATGAAGGAACTTCATCATGACGACGGGCACCGTAAAGTGGTTCAACGGCCAGAAGGGCTATGGATTCATTCAGCCGGACGCCGGCGGGTCGGACATTTTCGTCCACATCTCCGCCGTTCAGCGGGCGGGCTGGAGCGAACTGCGCGACGGGCAGAAGATCTCCTATGAGATCGAAGCCGACAGCCGCACCGGCAAGCAGACGGCCGGTCAACTTCAGGACGTGTGATCGTGCCGGCGCTGTGTGACCACGGATGTACTGGCACGCAGCGCTGAGCACCGGGCAGGATCACGGCCGGGTCATGGGATCCGCGCCGGACGATACGGCCCACGCACGGAATGGAGAGCCTTGCTCGATCGGGCATTCACCCGATTGCGACGAGGCTCCAGGGAAGGCCGGGATCACCCCCGGCCTTTTTCATGTGAAGGAGATTAGGACGATGGCCAAGACCACCCACGACGATCTCTTCAAGCCCAACCTCACCAAGACCGAGAGCAAGGCCGAGACGGTCGCGCGCGTCGCGCGCAACCTGATCAATCAGGAAACCGTCCGGCGCGACGCCAAGACCGCCCGCCTGCGCGAAGCCCGCCTCGCCCGCGACGCCGCCACCCCGCCCCCGGCCGCCAAGCCGGCCCGCGCCGCCAGCGTGCGCGGCGGGAAGTAGACATTCCGCTCCGGTGGCGGAGGGTTGGCGTCCCGAGCGAGACGGGATGCGGTTGGGTATTGGTCGCCGTCGGCTGAAAGGGCGTGGGGCTCGATGGAACATCCTGCCCGCCCTTCCACATAACGATGGTCCGCCAAGCCGCCAGCACTGAAGACGCAGACACGCCACAAGGCATGACGAAAAATGGGGCGACCACCGGCCGCCCCATTTGCTTTGCAGGATCAGGCGTACTGGATCAGAACCCAGTTAACGGCCTTGCCCCTGAAGGGAGGAAAGATGTTGCCCTTGGCGATGGGCCGTGGTGGACCCGAACGGGTCGTCCACCTTCCACACGCCACTGGTCGGGCACGTCTCTCCGGTCTTTGCTTTCAATGCACTCATCTCACACCTTCCGTGTGTTCAGGTGATCACACGGTGGGGAGTGCCTCACCCACCCCGCGCCATCCCCTTCAGCTTGTACAGCGCCTCCAGCGCCTCGCGCGGGGACATCTCGTCGGGGTCGAGCCCGGCCAGCGCGGTCTTCACGGCTTCCGCCACCGGGTCGGCCTTCACCACCGGGCCGGCGGGCGGGGGGGCGCGGTTGATGGCGGCGAAGAGCGGCAGATCGTCGAGGATGCGCTGCGCGGGGGCGGCGCGGTCGGCGTTTTCCAGCTCCGTCAGCACCGCCCGCGCGCGCGCCACCACCATGGGCGGCAGGCCGGCGAGCTTGGCCACCTGGATGCCGTAGGAGCGGTCCGCAGCCCCCGGCACCACCTCGTGCAGGAAGATCACCTCGCCCTCCCACTCCTTCACCTTCACCGTCGCGTTGACGAGGCGCGGCAGGCGCTGCGACAGCGCCGTCAATTCGTGGAAATGGGTGGCGAACAGGCCGCGGCAGCGGTTCACCTCGTGCAGGTGCTCCAAGCTCGCCCAGGCGATGGACAGGCCGTCAAAGGTCGCGGTGCCGCGGCCGATCTCGTCGAGAATGACCAGCGAGCGCTCCGTCGCCTGGTTGAGGATGGCGGCGGTCTCCACCATCTCCACCATGAAGGTCGAGCGCCCGCGCGCCAGATCATCCGCCGCGCCGACGCGCGAGAACAGCCGGTCGACCACGCCGAGGCGGGCCGACGTCGCCGGCACGAAGGACCCGGCCTGGGCGAGGATGGCGATCAGCGCATTCTGCCGCAGGAAGGTCGACTTGCCCGCCATGTTGGGGCCGGTGACCAGCCAGATGCGCCCCGAAGGCGGCTTGCCCTTGCCGGCCTCGGGCGCGGAGAGGTCGCAATCATTGGCGACGAACGGGCCGCCCGAGGAACCGTGATCGCGCCGCAGCGCCTGCTCCACCACCGGATGGCGGCCGCCCTCGATGCGAAAATCGAGCCCGCCATCGACCTCGGGGCGCACATGGCCCTCGTCCACCGCGAGCTTGGCGAGCCCCGCGGTGACGTCGATCACCGCCAGCGCCTCGGCGCAGGCACGCACCGCCTCGGCCTCCGCCATGACGCGCGCGACCAGGTCGTCGAAGATACGCTGCTCGAAGGCCAGCGCCCGCTCGCCGGCGCTGGCGATCCTGGCTTCCAGCTCGGCGAGTTCGGTAGAGGTGAAGCGCATCGCACCCGCCATGGTCTGGCGGTGCACGAAGACCACATCGAAAGGCGGCTCCCGCAGGCGGTCGGCATTCTGCTGGCTGACCTCGACATAATAGCCGAGCACCGCATTATGCCGGATCTTCAGCGCGCGCACGCCGGTTTCCTCGACATAGCGCCGCTCCAGCGCCGCCACCACGCGCCGGCTCTCGTCGCGCAGCGCGCGGGTGGCGTCGAGTTCATCGCTGTAGCCGGGGCGGGTGAAGCCGCCGTCACGCCGGTTGAGCGGCAATTCATCATCCAGCGCCGCCTGCAGCGTGAGCACCAGCGCGGGATCGACGGCGCCGAGCACGCGGGCGGCCTCGACCAGCTCGGCCGGCGCCGGCGAGGCGGCGATGAGCCGGGCGATCTCCAGCCCTTCACGCAGCCCCCGGCCGATGCCGGCGAGGTCCCGCGGGCCGGCCCGCCCGAGCGCGATGCGCGACAGCGCGCGGGCAAGATCCGGCGCGCCGGCGAGCCGCTCGCGCAAAGCGCCGCGCAGGGCGGTTTCCTCGACCAGATGCTCCACCGCGTCCAGCCGCCCGGCAATGGCGGCGGGATCGGTCAGCGGCTCGGCGAGGCGGCGGGCGAGCAGGCGCGCGCCGGCCGAGGTGACGGTGCGGTCCACCGAGGCGCACAGGCTACCGGCGCGATCGCCCGTGGTGGTGCGCAGGATCTCCAGATTGGCGCGCGTCGCCGGGTCGATCACCATCGCCGCGCTGGAGGCCTCGCGCTGCGGCCGGCTCAACGGTGGGCGGGCGCCGAGCTGGGTGCGCTCGATATAGGCCACCACGGCGGCGGCGGCGGTGAGCTCGGCACGCGAGAAGCTGCCGAAGGCCTCCAGCGTCGCCACCTGGAAGAAGCCGGCGAGACGGCGCTCGGCGCCCGCGCCATCGAAGCTCTCCTTGGGCAGCGGCGTCACCGCCGGCAGGCTGCGCCACAGCGCCTTGAAGCCCGGCTCGTCATAGATGGCATCCGCCACCAGGAGCTCGGCCGGCTCGATGCGGGCGAGATCGGCGGCGAGGCGGGCGGCGTCGGTCTCCGCCACGCGGAAGCTGCCGGTCGAGATGTCGGCGAGGGCGAGAGCATAGACATAGCCATCCCCCCGGGCCGCCTCCTCGCCCTCCCCGCCTTTCACCCGCGCGAGGCTCGCCAGCACGTTGTCGCGGCGGGCGTCGAGCAGCGCGTCCTCGGTGAGCGTGCCGGGAGTGACGAGGCGGATGACGTCGCGCTTCACCACGCTCTTTGGGCCGCGCTTGCGCGCTTCCGCCGGTTCCTCGGTCTGCTCGCACACGGCGACGCGGTAGCCGGCCGCGATCAGCTTGTGGAGATATTCCTCGGCGCGCTCCACCGGCACGCCGCACATCGGGATATCCTCGCCCTGGTGCTTGCCGCGCTTGGTGAGCACGATGCCAAGCGCCCGTGAGGCGAGTTCGGCATCCTCGAAGAACAGCTCGTAAAAATCGCCCATCCGGTAGAACAGCAGGCTGCCGGGATTGGCGGTCTTGATCTCGATATATTGCGCCATCATGGGGGTGACGCGCTCACCCTCGCCGGCCGCTTTGGGGGTGAGGTGGGCGGGCTCAGTCGCGTCGGAGGCCGGCGTGTTCACGGGTGCATTCATGGCGATGACGCTGGCAGAGGCGGGCGCGGCGTTTCAAGCATCACGGCCGGTTATCCCCTCACTCATTTGACAGGTGGGCACCTTCCGACGCGGGAAAGCGACCATGCGGCCGGAAAGCGCGTCACAGCTCGATGCCGCGCATCGCCTCGGGGTCCATCAGCCCCATCAGCCGGCCCGCCGCCGTGCGCGCGAGGCGCAGCGTCAGCGCCTTGCGCGTCGCGCCCGGCAGCGGGTGGCGCGGCGCCTCGCGGATGAGCCCGGCGCCGAACGGGTCGGCCACCAGCACGCCGACGTCATCGGGCAGGATGTGAAGCGGAAAATCGGGAGACACCGCGAAGAACAGCCGGTCGCAAGAGAGGCGATAATCGGCCCATTTGCGGTCGGTGCGGAAGTCGACGACCGAGGACTTGATCTCGATCACCCACACCTCGCCGCGCCCGTCCACCGCCGCGATATCCGCGCGCCGGCCCGAGGCGAGCCCGAATTCCGGCACGCCCATCAGCCCGCGCGCCGCGAGATAGCGCAGCGCGCCGCGCTGGATGGCACGGGCCGTCTCGGACTGGCGTCCGTCGAGGGGCACCGCAAGGGAGCTGAGGGCGACAGCGGATTCGGACAAGGCGGGCGCGATCCGGGCTTCACACGGGAAGCGTACTCTATCCGTTCCCGTGGCGGGATGGGAAGAGCGGCGTGGCCGGGCCGAACGGCGACGCCTTACCGGGCGCGCGCGATTGGTCTATAGGCGGGGCGACCCCGCCGGTATCCCTGCCATGGCCGCTTCCCCCACCGACCCCGTCCCCGCCGACAGCAGGGCTGCCCCCCACCCGCCGCCGGGCCTGGCGCAACTGTTCCTCGGCTTCCTGTCGGTCACGGTGGTCGCGTTCGGTGGCGTGCTGCCCATCGCCCGTCGTGCGCTGGTGGAGCGCTATCGCTGGGTGACGCCCGAGGAATTCACCGAGTTGATCGGGCTCGCGCAGTTTCTTCCCGGGCCGAACATCGTCAATCTCGCCGTGGTGGTCGGCGGCCGCTTCCAGGGCCCGCTCGGCGCGCTCGCCGCCTTTCTCGGGCTCACCCTGGTGCCGGCGGTCGGCGTGGTGCTGGTGAGCGTCGTGTTCACCCGCTACGGCGATATCGGTGCGGTATCGAGCATGCTGGCGGGCCTCGCGGCGGCGGCGGCCGGCCTCGTCATCGCCATGGCCGCGCGCATGGCCGAGCCGCTCTGGCGGCACCCGCGGCTGCACAGCAGCGCCATCGCCATCGCCGCCTTTCTGGCGATGACGCTCGTGAGCCTGCCGCTGGCGCAGGTGATGGCCGTGCTGCTGCCGGCGGCGCTGGCGCTCTCGTGGTGGGCACACCGGCGATGAGCGACGACAGCCCCATCACCGCGCTGGTGCTGCATTTCCTGCTGATCTCGCTGCTCGCGGTCGGCGGCGCCAATGCGGTGCTGCCGGAAATGCACCGGCAGGTGGTGGAGGTGGCGGGCTGGATGAGCAATGCCGAGTTCGCCCGCACCTTCGCCATCGCGCAGGCGGCGCCCGGCCCCAACATGCTGGTGGTGACGCTGATCGGCTGGCAGGTCGCTGGCGCCTGGGGGGCGCTGGCGGCGACGCTCGCCATGTGCGGGCCGACCTGCGTGCTGGCCTATGTCGTCGGCGGCCTCTGGCACCGCTTCCGCGAGGCGCGCTGGCGCCGGGTGGTGCAGGGCGCGCTGGTGCCGCTGGCCATCGGCCTCATCGCCGCCTCGGGCGTCGTGCTGGCGCAGGGCGCCGCCCGCTCGGTGCCGACTGCATTGTTCACCGCCGCGACGGCGATCGTGCTCTACCTCACCCGTATCAGCCCGCTCTGGATGATGGCACTCGGTGCCGGGCTCGGCGCGCTGGGCCTCATCTGAGGCCGACTCAATCGCGCGGCGACGCGGTCTCGATGGCGGTCGCATCCTCGCCGCGCGAGAAGGGCGGCAATTGCGCGCCGGCCAGCGGTGCCGCGGCGGGACGCGGCGGCAGGCCGGCATGAAGCCGGCCGACCACCGCGAAGGCGCAGACCAGCGCCGCGATGCCGAAGGCGACCGAGCCCACCGCCTGCCCGGCGAGAACACCCGTCGCCCCGAACCAGTGCCCGCCGGCCCAGACGAAGGGCACGGTGCCGAGCGTCGCCCGCCCCCAGTTGAACAGGGTGGAGAGCAGCGGCGCGCCGAGATTGTTGAAGGCGGCATTGGCGACGAACAGCGTGCCGATGAACACGAAGCTGCCCGCCGCGTAGAGGCAGAAGAACTCGACCAGCCCGACACCCTCGGCCGACAGGCCGAACACCGAGGCGAGCGGGTGGCGCGCCAGCGCCAGCAACAGCCAGACGAAGGCGACATAGATGAGGATCAGCTTCAGGCTGTCGCGCACCGTCTGGCGAACCCTGTCATAGCGCAGCGCGCCGACATTCTGGCCGATCACCGGGCCGATGGCCCCCGTCAGGGCGAAGATCGGCCCGAACGCGACCGGGATCACCCGGCCGATCACCGCCCAGGCCGCCACCGCCGCATCGCCATGCGCGGCGAGCGCGTGGGTGATGTAGGCATTGCCGACCGGGGTGGCGATGTTGGTGAGGATGGCCGGCACGGCGATGGCCGATAGCGGCGCGACGTCGCGCAGGAAATGCGCCACGCTCGGCACGGAGGCCAGCTTGTGCACCCGCACCACGGCGTAAAGGCCGTAAGCCGCCATCACCAGGCGCGCGATCACCGAGGCGATGGCGGCGCCCTCGACGCCGAAGCCAAGGCCGAGAATGAGCAGCGGATCGAGCACGGCGGTGGCGAGCCCGCCCGACAGCGTCACCCACATGGCGCGCCGGGCATCGCCCACCGCGCGCAGCGTGCCGGAGGCGGCCATGCCGATGCCGAGCAGCGGCGTCGAAGGCAGCACGATGAACAGGAAGCCGCGCGCCAGTTCCTGCGTGCGCCCGCTCGCGCCGAGCAGGGTCAGCAGCGGGCTGACCAGCGGCAGCATCACCGCCGCCAGAAGCGTCGTCACCAGCGCCATGTAGACGAAGGAGGAGGTGGAGAGCCGGCGCCCGTCCTCCGGCGCGCCGCTGCCGACCGCGCGCGAGACCAGCGCCGAGCCGGCGATCATCACCCCGATGGCGACCGAGGTGGTGAAGAACATCACCGTGCCGGCATAGCCGATCGCCGCCGCCAGTTCCTCCTCGCCGAGCAGCGAGATGTAGAACAGGTTCAGCAGGTCGACGAGGAACACCGCGACGAGGCCGATGGAGCCGGTCGCCGTCATGACCGCGACATGGCGCAGCGTCGAGCCCTCGACGAAGCGGGCCTTGAACGGGCGCCCCGGCGAGGGGGCGGCAAGCGGGGCAGCGGCGGGATCGACAGGGTCGGGCATGCTCATGATGGCTGACATATGCCATGGCGCCCGCGCTTCCAGATAGGCGGGCTCGCGCAACAGTGCGTTTGCGCGCGCGCCGCCAATGGCGCGGCGGTGCGCGCGGCGAGGACCGCCGGAGAAGGACGGCCGGGGGCGGACAGCGGGGGGGCCTGACCCGGATACCCCCGCCATCCGCAATGATCCAGCCGGCTCCGGAATGATTGAGAAGCGTCATCGAAATCGGCTAGAAGGGCACGCTTTCAACCGGGCTACCGGACGCCGGACCCCCTTCCGGATGCCCGGCGCCGCCAAGCCGCGAGACGGAACCGCCATGAGCGCCGACATCAGCGCCCCCATCAGCGCCGAACCCATCGACGACCACGCCAAGGCCCGCGTGCTGGTGCAGGCGCTGCCGCACATGCAGCGCTATGACGACGCCATCATCGTGGTGAAATATGGCGGCCACGCCATGGGCGACGAGCAGGTGGCGCGGGACTTCGCGCAGGACATCGTGCTGCTCGAACAGTCCGGCGTGAACCCGGTCGTGGTGCATGGCGGCGGGCCGCAGATCGGCGCCATGCTGGCCAAGCTCGGCATCAAGTCGGAATTCGCCGCCGGTCTGCGCATCACCGACAAGGCCACCGTCGAGATCGTCGAGATGGTGCTGGCCGGCTCCATCAACAAGTCGCTGGTGGGCTTCATCAACGAGGCGGGCGGCAAGGCGCTGGGGCTGTCCGGCAAGGACGGCAACATGGTGGTTGCCTCCAAGGTCACGCGCTCCGTGCGCGATCCCGGCTCCGATATCGAGCAGGAGATCGATCTGGGCTTCGTCGGCGAGCCCTCCAGCGTCGACACCACCGTGCTCGACCAGATCCTCGGCCGCGAGCTGATCCCGGTGCTGGCCCCGGTCGCCACCGGCAAGGATGGCGGCACGTTCAACGTGAATGCCGACACCTTCGCCGGCGCCATCGCCGGCGCGCTGGGTGCCAAGCGGCTGTTGCTGCTGACCGACGTGCCCGGCGTGCTCGACCGCAACAAGGAGCTGATCAAGGAGCTCACCATCGGCGAAGCGCGCGCGCTGATCGCCGACGGCACCATCTCGGGCGGCATGATCCCGAAAGTGGAGACCTGCATCTACGCGCTGGAGCAGGGCGTGGAAGGGGTCGTCATCCTCGACGGCAAGGTGTCGCATTCGGTGCTGCTGGAACTGTTCACCGATCACGGCGCCGGCACGCTGATCACCCGGTGAGGCCCTGACCTCCTCCCTCTCCCCGTCGGGGAGAGGGGGTGGGGCGAGGGGGGCGCGGTTCCCGGTCCTGGAGCACGAGCCCCTCACCCGGCGCTGCGCGCCGACCTCTCCTCCATGGGGAGAGATCTAGTCGCCCCCGCGTGCCGCTTGCCTCTCGCCCCATCGCCCGGTCTGATCTATGGATGGAGCCATGACGATGTCGCTCCTCTCCACCGATTCCTCGCCCGCGAAGGCCTCGCCGGTCGCTTTCGCCCATGTCGACACCTGGGTGTTCGACCTCGACAACACGCTCTACCCGCCGGGCCTCGATCTCTGGCGGCAGATCGACATGCGCATGCGCAGCTACATCGCCGAGTATCTCGGCCTGTCGCTGGACGACGCCTTCGCGCTGCAGAAGAGCTATTACCGCAAATATGGCACCTCGCTGCGCGGGCTGATGATCGAGCACGGCATGGACCCGGACCCGTTCCTGGCCAATGCCCACGCCATCGACCTCGCCTCGCTCGATCCGGCCCCCGCGCTCGGCGCGGCGATCGGCGCGCTGCCCGGCCGCAAGCTGATCTACACCAATGGCTCGCGCCGCCATGCCGAGCAGGTGCTGGACAAGCTCGGCATCACCGAGCATTTCGCCGACGTGCACGACATCGTGGCCGCCGAATTCCATCCCAAGCCGCAGGAGGCCGCCTATCGCGGCTTCCTCGCGCGCTTCGACGTCGATCCCGGCCGCGCGGCGATGTTCGAGGACCTCGCCCGCAACCTCGAAGTGCCTGCGCAACTCGGCATGCGCACCGTGCTGGTCGTGCCCCCGCTTCAGGCCGCCGCCCCCGCCGACCGTGAGGCGTGGGAGAATGAGGGCTTCGACAGCGCGCATATCGACGTGGTGACGGACGACCTCGCGGCCTTCCTCGCCGGCCTGCGCGCCGGCTGAGCGGCGGCGGGCTCCCCGGCCGGGGGCCGCCCGCCACTCCGCCCCCGCCACTCAGCCGTTGACAGAACCGCCCGGCAACCGGACAAGACGCGCCGAACAGCGGGAGAGTGTCATGTCGAGCCAGCTTCAGAGCACCATCGAGAACGCCTTCGAGAACCGGGCCGAGGTCAATTTCGAGACCGGCGGCGCGATCCGTCACGCGGTGAACGAGGCGCTCGGCCTGCTCGATGCCGGCACGCTGCGCGTCGCCGAGCCCGGCGCCAATGGCGACTGGAGCGTCAACCAGTGGCTCAAGAAGGCGGTGCTGCTCTCTTTCCGCCTCAACGACATGACCGCCATTCCCGGCGCGCCGGGCGGCGCCCACTGGTGGGACAAGGTGCCCTCCAAGTTCGAGGGCTGGGGCGAGAGCGAGTTCCGCGCGGCCGGCTTCCGCGCCGTGCCGGGCGCCATCGTGCGCCGCTCGGCCTTCATCGCGCCGAACGTCGTGCTCATGCCCTCCTTCGTCAATCTCGGCGCCCGCGTCGATGCCGGCAGCATGGTGGATACGTGGGCGACGGTCGGCTCCTGCGCGCAGATCGGCCGGAACGTGCACCTGTCCGGCGGCGTCGGCATTGGCGGCGTGCTGGAGCCCCTGCAGGCCGGCCCGGTCATCATCGAGGATGACTGCTTCATCGGCGCCCGCTCGGAAGTGGTGGAAGGCGTCATCGTCCGCCGCGGCTCGGTGCTCTCGATGGGCGTGTTCATCTCCGCCACCACCAAGATCGTCGATCGCGCCACCGGCGAGATCTTCATCGGCGAGGTGCCGGCCTATTCCGTCGTGGTGCCCGGCGCGCTGCCCGGTAAGACGCTGCCGAACGGGGAGCCCGGCCCCTCGCTCTACTGCGCCGTCATCGTCAAGCGCGTCGATGAGCAGACCCGCTCCAAGACCTCGATCAACGACCTGCTGCGGGACTGATCGCGACGCGGCTCGCCCGCCGCGATGGCGACCCAAAGGCCGCGCAAGCTGGCAGACGCGCTGGTACAATACCGCTGAAGGAGGGACCGATGGCCGAGGCGAAGGTGACTGATCCGGTCGAGATCCTGCGCAATCTCATCCGCTGCCCCTCGGTGACGCCCGAGGAGGGCGGCGCGCTCGCCTATCTCGACGCGCTGCTGTCCAATGCCGGCTTCACCACTCACCGGGTACGGCTCACCGGCCCGGACACGCCGGATGTGGAGAACCTCTACGCCCGCTTCGGCAGCAAGGGCCCCAATCTCTGCTTCGCCGGCCATACCGACGTGGTACCGCCCGGCGATGCCGCGCAATGGCGCTTCCCGCCCTTCGAAGGGGCGATCCAGGACGGGCTCATCTACGGGCGCGGCGCGGTCGACATGAAGGGCGGCGTGAGCGCCTTCATCGCCGCCGGTCTCGATGTCGCGGCCGCCCATGGTCATGATGGCGACAGCGAGAGCCTGCCGGGCTCCATCTCCTTCCTCCTCACCGGCGACGAGGAAGGCCCGGCCATCAATGGCACCGAGAAGCTGCTGCGCTGGCTGGCCGACCGCGACGAGCGCATCGACCATTGCGTGCTGGGCGAGCCGACCAGCCGCGCCGCGCTCGGCGACATGGTGAAGATCGGCCGGCGCGGCTCGCTCTCGGCCACGCTCACCGTGCATGGCAAGCAGGGCCATGTCGGCTATCCCCACCTCGCCGAAAACCCGATCCCCGGCATGGTGCGCCTGCTGGCGGGGCTCGACGGCGCCCCGCTGGATGGCGGCAGCGCGCATTTCCAGGCCTCGAACCTCGAAGTCGTGTCGGTCGACGTGGGCAATGCGGCGTTCAACGTCATTCCCGCCGAGGCGGTCGCCCGCTTCAACATCCGCTTCAACGAATTGTGGAATCCGGTGACGCTGAAGGCGGAGATCGAACGCCGGCTGGCCAGCGCCGCCGGCAACATGGTGCATTTCAGCCTCGCCTTCGAGCCGCGCTCGTCCGACAGTTTCCTCACCGCGCCGGGCAGCTTCGTCGACCTCGTGGTCGAATCGATCGCGGCGACGCTGGGCCGGCGGCCGGAACTGTCGACCACGGGCGGCACGTCGGATGCCCGCTTCATCAAGGATTACTGCCCGGTGGTCGAGTTCGGCCTGGTCGGCACCACGATGCATGCGGTCGACGAATCGACGCCGATCGACGAGGTCGCGGCACTCAAGCGCGTCTATGCCGACATCGTCGCGCGCTATTTCGCCGCCTTCGGGCGCTAGGGCGTTTTCGAGCGAAGCGGATTCCGGTTCGCGTGAAGAAAACACATTAAAACAAAGACTTGCAGCGTTACTGGCTGCGCAGGGCCGGCTGCAAGGCCCCGACACCGGCGCCGCCCGAAGAAGACTGGTTGTAACCGTCGGCCTGCAGGTTGCCGCTGATCTTCACGCAGGTCGACGTGCCCGACAGCCGCGCGAAACCGGCGCCATAGCTGGCGCAGAACGGGTCCACCTTGGCCGTGCCGTTGGCCGGGTCCTCCGCCACGGCGGCGGCCGGGCTCTTTACCATGCCGGCCTGGGCCGGCGCCAGGAACAAAGGCGCCGCGAGCCCAAGGACCGCCGCGCCGATCGCTCCGACGAGAACCCGCCCACGTCCCGCGCCCATCATGGCCTCGCCCCTGTTCCTGTCCCCGCGCGGCCGCGCTTGGGGAGCGGCAATGGAATCTCGCGCGCGATTGCGGCCCGATCGGGGCAAGGGAACCCGAGCCGATCCGATTGCGCTGCAATCCGATCGGCGCGTGCTCTAGCATGGGGTCGATTCGTCGAAACCCTTGGATGCCATCATGCTCCCCACGCTTGAGCGGCCGGTTCTCGCCACCAGCGCGGCCGTGTTCCACGAGGGCCGCGTGCTGCTGGCCCGCCGCGGCGCGCGCCCGGCGCAGGGCTTGTGGACCCTGCCCGGCGGGCGGGTGGAGCCGGGCGAGACGCTGGCCGCCGCCGCCGAGCGCGAGCTCATGGAAGAAGTCGGTGTCGCGGCGGAGATTCTCGGCGTGGCCGGGGCGGTCGACGTCATCCTGCGCGACGCGCAGGGCGAGGTGAGTGCGCATTTCGTGGTGGTGGCCCATGCGGCGCGCTGGCGCGGCGGCGAGCCCACGACCGGGCCGGAAGCCGCCGAAATCGGCTGGTTCGAACCCACCGCACTGCCGGACGGCACGACGGAGGGACTGCCCGGCATCGTTGCGACGGCGGCGCTCATCGTGCAGGCCACCCGCCATGGGCCGGGCCAAGTTGCCGGCCAAGTTCCCGGCCAAGTTCCCGACGACGTGGCCGGCGACGTGGCCGACGATGTGACCAGGCAGGCGTGAGGCGATCTTGACGCCGGCGCGGGCGGGGCTCATCCCATCCCTCATGAACAGACCCGCCCCCCTCCTGGCGCTATCCTCCGCGCTGCTGCTCGGCCTCAGCCTCGTGCCGGCGCTCGGCCAGGCGAGCGAGGGCGCGCCGCCGCCCTATGAGCCGGAACTGACGCGTCTGGCGGAAATCCTCGGCGCGCTGCACTATATCCGCCCGCTTTGTGGCGCTACCGAAGGCACCCGCTGGCGCGACGAGATGACGGCGCTGATCGAGGCGGAACAGCCCTCGGACACGCGGCGCGGCCAGCTTGTCGCCGCCTTCAACCGCGGTTATGACAGCTATCGGCAGGTTTATCACAGCTGCACGCCCTCCGCGGAACTCGCCAGCCAGCGTTATCTCGAGACCGGCGCCAAGCTCTCCCGCGACATTGCAGCGCGCTACGGCAGCAACTGAGCGCGTCGAGCCGGCCCGCCCGGAGTCGATTTCTCGCCCATGGCAAAGGGCTTGCGCCGACATCGGTATTCCAGCACGTGTCACATTTTTGTCGCACCGAATTAACCTTCCTTCAATTCTTGCGCGGAAGCTCCGGCGCGGCGTGCTAGTGTGCCCATTGGGGTGCGTTGCTCGCACGCGGAGGAAAGATATTGTCCCAGCTTCCCGAGACGCACGACATCGACGACAGGGCTGACAAGGCGCATGAAGACGAGCGCCACGCGGCGCTGGCCTATCTCGATGAAGCGTGGAACGAGGCGGTCTATGACGGGCTCGACGAGGATTGCCTCGCGCAGGCGGCCCTGTTCACCGCCATACGTTCGATGGTCGCCACCTATGGCGAGGATGCCGCTGCCGATTTCGCCGAACGTCTGGCCGGCCGGATTCGCGCCGGCGAATACACGATCCCGGAAAACCGGCAGTAAGGCGCCTCACCCGGCCACACGTTCACGGATGAAAATGTCGAGGCCGTCAATATCGGCCTCGATACGGCTCCAGCCGAGACGGTGATAATAGGGCGCGTTCTGCGCCGTGGCGCAGAGGTGGAGCCGCGCGTGACCGGCCGCGAAGGCGGCCCGAGCGGCATGGCGAACCAGCGCCGCACCGGTCCCCCGTCCCCGCGCTGCCGGCTCCACCCAGAGCGCCGCGAGCCAAGGCGTCAGGGCCGGCCGATCCTCCATGTCGCTCTCGATCAGCGCCACCGTGCCGAGGAATTCCGCGCCTCGATGCGCCACGAAACTTGAGGGGATCGCCGCCGTCGCCGGACCGAGGCTCTCATCGAGCCGGGCGCGCAGCGCGGCCAGCGGCTTGCCGGCCTCTTGCCACCATGCTCGCCACACGCGATCGGCGACGATCGGCGCGAAGCCGGGCACGAGCCGCAGGTCGTCAATGGCGACGGGGTTGTGATCGGTATCCGCGATCATGGTGCGGGACGCTGGCATCCATGGTGTTGCAGAAGCCCCCGCCGCAGCCTGCGCGACGACGCGGCGGGCACGGGTGCCGCGGGTAGACCGGGATTCAACCTGATGTTCCAGACGACAAAAAGCGCGGCGACATCCGTCACCGCGCTTTCATCATGCTTTGTGCCGTATCGATCCAGCCGAGGCCCGCACCATCGCGCAGGCCGCGCATGCCTCAGCGATGGGCGCCCGCGCCGGCGCCGGCAACGACCTTCGGCTTGGACGGCAGCAGGCCTTCACGCTGAGCGCGCTTGCGAGCCAGCTTGCGGGCGCGACGGACAGCCTCGGCCTCCTCGCGGGCGCGCTTCTCGGACGGCTTCTCGTAATGGCCGCGCAGCTTCATCTCGCGGAAAATGCCTTCGCGCTGCATCTTCTTCTTCAGGGCCTTCAGGGCCTGATCGACATTGTTGTCCCGAACGAGAACCTGCACGTGTCTTCCTCTTCGTGCTCTGCTGTCGCGTCTGCGTTGAATTCGCTCAGATCGGGCGAGCGTCTCACGCAGGGCGCAAGGCCACGTTCCACCGATCAAGGTGTGGGCTCATAGCAGACGCCCCAAGGCTTGTCCACAGCCCAAACTGGCATGCCAGACAAACACCGCCCGAGCCAATCGATTCAACCCGCAGGGCTTTTCGGAGCAGGGCTTTCGAGGCCGAAATTCCCGAGGTGGCGCTCACACGCCGTGAATGGCGATCACCTCGGCCTCGGCCGCCTTCAGGCGGAAGGCCAGCGCCGCCTGATATTCCGGCGAGCGGTAGGCGGCGAGCGCGGTCTCGTAATCCTTGAACGCCAGCACCACGTTGCGCGAGCGCGCCGGCCCGTGCACCGCCTCATGCCGGCCGCCGCGCACCAGGAACCAGCCCTTGTAGGTCTCCACCGCGATGGCGTCCGCCGCCACATAGGACTTGTAGGTCTCGGGGTCGTGCACGTCGATGCGCATCACCCAATAGGCCGTACCGGGGCCCTCGGCCGGGCCGGGGATGACGCTGGCGGCCGGCTGGTCGCCGGTATAGCCCTCGATGATCAGGTGCTCATCCTCCGCCGAGGCGGAGCGGTGGGCATAGGCGGCCTGATAGACCGGCGAATGGAAGCAGGCGAGCGCGGTCTCGTAATCCTTGAACTCGACCACGACGTTGCGGGCCCGGGCCGTGCCTTCCAGCACCTCGAAGGCGCCGCCGCGCACCAGGAAGCGGCCGCCAAAGGCGGCGATGGCCTCATCCGCGCCCGGCACATAGAGCTTGTAGCGCTCGGGGTCGCGCACATCGATCCGGCTGATCCAGTAGGCCTTGGCCATCGTCATCGATCCTTCTGGCAAAACGTCTTGCTGGCGAAACGTCGCGTCGCAAATGTCTCAGGAAGCCGCCAGCGCGGCGGCGATTTCGGCCTGCACCGCGCGCGCCGCCGCAGCCGGGTCGGGCGCAGCGACGATCGGCCGGCCGACCACGAGATGGTCGGCACCGGCGCGGATGGCGGCAAAGGGGGTGGCGACGCGCTTCTGGTCGCCCGTCGCCGCGCCTTCCGGGCGCACGCCGGGGGTGACGATGGCGCGGTCGGGCCCGAGCAGCGTGCGCACCCGCGTCGCATCGGTGGGCGCGCAGACGATGCCGTCTATGCCGGCCTCGCGCGCCTGCACCACCCGGCGGGCGACCGTCTCCTCGACGCCGGCGCCGTAGCCGGCCGCGCGCAGGTCGGCCTCGTCATAGGAGGTGAGCACCGTGACGGCGAGCAGGCGCAGTGCGCTGTCGCCCCGGCCCTCCACCGCCGCCCGCAGGGTCTGGGGATAGGCATGCACCGTGGCGAAGCTGGCGCCGAGCGCGGCGAGACTGGCGATGCCGCGGGCCACCGTGTTGCCGATATCGTGCAGCTTGAAGTCGATGAACACCTTGCGGCCGTCGGCGATCAGCTCGCGGGCAAGGCCGAGGCCGCCCGCGAAGCCGAGCTCATAACCGATCTTGTAGAAGGTGACGGCGTCGCCAAGCTGCGCCACGAGGCTCTCGGCCGCGCCGACCGAGGGCAGATCCAGCGCGACGATCAGCCGGTCTCTCGGGTCGGTTATCGGCACGCTCATCGGGCTGGTTCTCCGCTGGTCTCAGGCGCGCAGGCCGGACCTGAGCGCCGCCTGCTCGATAAGCGCAGACAGCAGTGCGCGCAACCTCTCCTGCGCGCGTTCGTCCTTGAGATCGCCATTCTCGGCGAAGGCGCTTCCCGCGCCCGCCACCATGGCCTGCTCGGCCAGCACCAGCGCGCCGAGGCCCAGCGCCAGCACCTGGCGCAGCATCATCGAGGCGCGGTAGCCGCCGAGCCCGCCCGGCGAGGTGGAACCGATCGCATAGACCGGCTTCTTGAAGGCATCGCCCTCGCCCTTGGCGCGGCTCGCCCAGTCGAGCGCGTTCTTCAGCAGCGGCGGCAGGCCGGCATTATATTCCGGCGTGACGATGAACACGCCGTCCGCTAGCGCCAGCTGGTCGCGCAGCCGCATTGCGGGAGACGGCACACCGTCGGACGCCTCGAAATCGGCGTCGTAGATCGGCAGCGGATAGTCGGCGAGCGAGATCAGCACCGGCTCGCAGTCGAGCCGCGCCAGCTCCTTGGCCGCCAGGGCGGCAAGAGCCGCCGAATAGGCGCCCGTCCGGATGGAGCCGGCGAATGTCAGGATTCTCGGCCGACGCATCGTCGCCTCCCCGATAAGTCGTCCGGCGGAGGATCCCGCCAGCCCGCCCTATATGTGGGCGCACGCCGCGCGGCGCCAGCGCCGGAGGCCGCACGGATATCGGCGGCGCACGGCGGCGAAGTATCAGGCGGCGGCCTGCCCGGCCTCACGCGCGCGATAGACCCAGACGCGCGCGGGCGGCAGGTTCGCCCACACGCGCTGGCTGACATGCGCGTCGAAGCGCTCCGGCCGCAGCGGCATCGGCGAGACCACCGCGTAGGTGAACTGGATGAAGGGGGCCTGCGCGCACGACATCTCGAAGGCCTGGTCGAGCAGGGAATATCGTTCCTCGACCGGACGGGTGAACAGCGGCAGGCTCGACACCACGGCCGCGGCCGGCGCGCGGACGCTGTCTCCCAGCGTCGCCTTCATGCCGTAGGCATCGCCCTGGATCACCGTGGCGCGCGGGAAGCGGGCGCGCAGCAGCGTGCAGAATTCGGGGTTGAACTCGATCAGCACCAGCCGCTCCTCGGCCACGCCGCGCCGCAGCAGCGCGCTCGTCACCGGGCCGGTGCCGGGTCCGAGCTCGATCACCGGCCCGGGCTGGGCCGGATCGACATAATTGGCCATGGTCCGCGCCAGCGCCCGCCCCGAGGGCGACACCGCCCCGGTGCGGAGCGGATTCTGCAGCCAGGAGCGCAGGAAGCGAACCTCGTCGGGGCGTGATTTCGGGTCGGAGGTCTTGCCGGCGCGGGAGGCGGAGCGGT
This sequence comes from Ancylobacter tetraedralis, assembly GCF_014195655.1. GTDB lineage: Bacteria > Pseudomonadota > Alphaproteobacteria > Rhizobiales > Xanthobacteraceae > Ancylobacter > Ancylobacter tetraedralis. The sequence continues at coordinate 307,888 of NZ_JACICD010000002.1, read as the reverse complement.
GAATCATGCCACGAAAATTCCGATGTGCCCCTGAAACGGGCGGTTGCGGAAACCCCCCCTGAGCCGAAACGGCTCAAGAGACCCTAAAGCGCTTGACCCGACATGTTAAGCCCCTGCCATGACGCGCCGATTACGCCCTTATGAGCCTATTCCGCCTCGCCGGCAAAGAAATCCCTAACCTTGGCGAAGAATCCGCTGGATTCGGGATGCGTCTCCTTCGAACATTCTGCATCGAACTCCGTCAGAAGTTCACGTTGACGTCGCGTCAGGTTTTGCGGCGTTTCCACGACGACCTGCACATACATATCGCCGCGCGTGCGGGTGCGCAGCACGGGCATGCCCTTGGCGGACAGCCGGAAGCGCTTGCCGGACTGGGTGCCCTCGGGGACCTTCACCTTGGTGGTGTCGCCGTCGATGGTGGGCACCTCGAAGGAGCCGCCGAGCGCGGCCGTGACCATGGAGATCGGCGCGCGGCAGAACAGGTCCGCGCCATCGCGCTGGAAGAACTCGTGCGGCGCGATGGACAGGAAGATGTAGAGGTCGCCCGGCGGGCCGCCGCGCAGCCCCGCCTCGCCCTCATTGCCGAGCCGGATGCGCGTGCCGTCCTCGACGCCGGCGGGAATGGCGACTTCGAGCGTGCGCTCGCGCGTGGTGCGCCCCGCACCGGCGCAGGCCGGGCACGGATCCTCGATCACCTGGCCCCGGCCCTGGCAGGTCGGGCAGGTGCGCTCCAGTGTGAAGAAGCCCTGCGCCTGGCGGATGCGCCCGGAGCCGGAGCAGGTGCGGCAGCTGGTGGGCTGGGTGCCGGGCTTGGCGCCGGAGCCCGAGCAGGTCTCGCAGACGATGGAGGTGGGCAGGCGCACCGTGGCGTTCTTGCCGCCGAAGGCCTCCTCCAGCGTGATTTCCATGTTGTAGCGCAGGTCCGCCCCACGCTCGCGCCCGCCGCGGCCACCCGCGCCGCCGCCGCCGCCGCCGCCGCGCCGGTTGCCGGCCATGCCGAATAGGTCGTCGAAAATGTCCGAGAAGGTGGAGGCGAAGTCATTGCCGAAGCCCGCCCCCGCGCCGCCCCCGCCCATGCCGCCATCGAAGGCCGCGTGGCCGAAGCGGTCATAGGCCGCCCGCTTCTGCGGGTCCTTGAGCACGTCGTAAGCTTCGCTGATCTCCTTGAAGCGCATCTCCGCCTCGGCATTACCGGGGTTCTTGTCGGGATGCCACTTCATCGCGAGCTTGCGATACGAGCTTTTCAGCTCGCCATCGCTGCAGGTCTTGGTGACTTCGAGAAGTTCGTAATAGTCGATCTTGGACATGTGCGAATGGACCTAGGCGGACGTGTCCGGCAGACGGATCGTCGCGCGGTTCGTGCCGGATGGCGCCCCGCCTCAGCGCGGCGGCCACGCGGATCAAGGCAGCCGCGACATGCAGGATTCTTGCCGGTCGACATGCCCGTCGACCCGATCCATCCCGACATGAGCGGCCACAGGCCACCCGCGCAGCGGAGGCTGCCGGATAGAAATCCGCCCCCGGAAGGGATTCCGGGGGCGGTGCTCAGCTGTCAGGCCGTCAGGCCGACTTCTTCTTGTCGTCGTCGACCTCGGTGAATTCGGCGTCGACCACATCGTCCTTCGGCGCGCCGCCGGCATCCGCGCCGCCCGACTGGGAGGCATACATCGCCTCGCCCAGCTTCAGGCTCGCCTGCGCCAGCGTGTTGGTCTTGGTGGCGATCGCCTCGGCGTCGTCACCCTCGATCGCGCTCTTGAGCTCGGTGAGCGCGGTCTCGATGGCGGCCTTCTCGGGCGCGCCGACCTTGTCGCCATGCTCGCCGAGCGCCTTCTCGGTGGAGTGGATCAGCGCCTCGGCATGGTTCTTGGCTTCCACCACCGCGCGACGCTTCTTGTCCTCCTCGGCATGCGCCTCGGCGTCCTTCACCATCTTGTCGATGTCGGTGTCGGACAGGCCGCCGGAGGCCTGGATGCGGATCTGCTGCTCCTTGCCGGTGCCCTTGTCCTTAGCCGAGACGTTGACGAGGCCGTTGGCGTCGATGTCGAAGGCGACCTCGATCTGCGGCACGCCGCGCGGCGCGGGAGGAATGCCGACGAGATCGAACTGGCCCAGGATCTTGTTGTCCTGCGCCATTTCGCGCTCGCCCTGGAACACGCGGATGGTCACCGCGGTCTGGCCGTCCTCGGCGGTGGAGAAGGTCTGGCTCTTCTTGGTCGGGATGGTGGTGTTGCGGTCGATCAGGCGCGTGAACACGCCGCCCAGCGTCTCGATGCCGAGCGAGAGCGGGGTCACGTCGAGCAGCAGCACGTCCTTCACGTCGCCCGCCAGCACGCCGGCCTGGATCGCGGCGCCGATGGCGACCACTTCATCCGGGTTGACGCCCTTGTGAGGCTCCTTGCCGAAGAACTGCTTCACCACTTCCTGCACCTTGGGCATGCGGGTCATGCCGCCCACGAGCACGACCTCGTCGATCTGCCCGGCGGTGAGGCCGGCATCCTTGAGCGCCTTGCGGCAGGGCTCGACGGTGCGCTGGATCAGGTCGTCCACCAGCGCCTCGAACTTGGCGCGGGTAAGCTTCAGCGTCAGGTGCTTCGGGCCCGTGGCGTCGGCGGTGATGAAGGGCAGGTTGATCTCGGTCTGCGTCGCGGAGGACAGCTCGATCTTGGCCTTCTCGGCCGCTTCCTTCAGGCGCTGAAGGGCGAGCTTGTCGTTGCGCAGGTCGATGCCCTGCTCCTTCTTGAACTCGTCAGCGAGATAGCTGACGAGGCGCATGTCGAAGTCTTCACCGCCGAGGAACGTGTCGCCATTGGTGGACTTCACCTCGAACACGCCGTCGCCGATCTCCAGCACCGACACGTCGAACGTGCCGCCGCCGAGGTCATAGACCGCGATCGTGCCGGCCTGCTTCTTGTCGAGGCCATAGGCCAGCGCGGCGGCGGTCGGCTCGTTGATGATGCGCAGAACTTCGAGGCCGGCAATGCGGCCGGCATCCTTGGTGGCCTGGCGCTGGGCGTCGTTGAAATAGGCCGGGACGGTGATGACCGCCTGCGTCACCTTCGAGCCCAGATAGGATTCCGCGGTCTCCTTCATCTTCTGCAGCGTGAAGGCGGAGATCTGCGAGGGCGAATATTTCTTGCCGTCCGCCTCGACCCAGGCGTCGCCATTGTCGGCCTTGATGATCTTGTAGGGGACGAGGTCCTTGTCCTTGGCGACCATCGGGTCGTCATAGCGGCGGCCGATGAGGCGCTTTACCGCGAAGAAGGTGCGCTCGGGATTGGTCACGGCCTGCCGCTTGGCCGGCTGGCCGACGAGGCGCTCGCCATCCTCGGTGAAGGCGACGATGGACGGCGTGGTGCGCGCGCCCTCCGCATTCTCGATCACCTTGGGCGAAGAGCCTTCCATGACGGCGACGCAGGAATTGGTCGTACCGAGGTCGATACCGATGACTTTAGACATACTGTCTCTCCTTCTGGCAGGCCGGCCGGGCCTTCGCGAAGCACCCGGAGAGGAAAAAGGGCGGCACGCTGCCATCCCGTCCCTCCGGACCGGCCCCCAAACTCATGGGGTACGGCGCTGTCCACGCCGTTCGAGGCCGATATAGGGGGCGGCCGTTTCCGCTGCAAGAAGGTGCACGCGGCGAAAATGGGCCGCCCGCGCGTGCCGCCGGGATTCAGCCGGCCCTGCACGCCCCGAGCCGAGCCGCCGCCGGCATCAGGCGACCGCCACGGCGGGCGCGCGGAAGCGGCCGGCGAGGCTCCGCAGCACCGGAATCTGCGCGTTCAGCTCGCGCCAGTGGCGCGGCTCCAGTTCCAGGATGGCGATGGCACCCTCGTTCGGCTGCACGGCCGCGACGACCCCGTCCCAGTCGATGCCGCCCCAGCCGATCGGCAGATGCAGGTCGCCCTCGCCCAGCGCCACCGCCTCGGCCGGGTGATAGGTCCACAACTCGCTCGGCCGGCCGAACGAATCATGCAGGTGGAAATGCACCACATGGGGCGCCAGCGCGGCGATTTCCTTGAGCGGGTCGATCCGCGCATCGGTGCAGCGTATATAGGCGTGGCTCACATCCAGCGTCGCCTTCACCGCGCGGTGGTCGATGGCGGCGAGCTCGCCGGCCAGCTTGGACGGCGTCGCGGTCTCGCGCGCCTGACCGTAGCGGAAGATGTTTTCCACGCACAGCGTCACGCCGAGCGAGGCGGCATGGTCGCCGGCACGGGCGAGCGCGTCGCGCTGGCGCGAATAGGCGACCTCGACATCATCGTCATGCGCGCGCACCACGCCGGTATGCATGACCAGATGCTGTGCCCCGAGGGCGGCGGTCAGCTCGATATTGGCCGCCAGCACCTTCTCGTGGCGCGGCAGGCGCTCGGCCACGTCCATCAGGTTGATGGCCAGCGTGCCGTGCACGGTGTAGCCGAGCCGGCGGCCGGCCAGCGCCGCCTGCAGGTCCTTCACCCGGTCCTGCAGCAGCCGGCCCTCGACCATGAGATGCCATGCATAGACCGGCAGTTCCACCACGTCGACGCCCAGCGCCTCCGCCTCGTCGAGGCTGGCGCCGAGATCGTCGAACTCGGCACTGCCCTCGCGGATGGAATAGCCGACGGCGCGAATGGGGGAAGCCGGAATGTGCATCTGCATCCTGACGTGTTTCCTGATCGTTCGAGGTGGATGACGGCGCAACGGGCGCTGCGCCGCGAATTCTCGGGCCCGCATCGCGGCCGCGGAGCGCGGGGCCGGTCGAGCCGGGCCGTGCCGGGCGGAAACCGGCCGTGCGACGCGCCGATGCGGAGAGGAGCGCCACATTGGGAACGCTCCTGCGCCGCCAACATGACACGTGAATGTCCGATCAGCCTAATGCCGCAGCGTCAACCCGCTACCCGCGCGGCCCGGCCCTCGCCTGACATGGACGGCGTGATCCGGCCCGACGCCGCGCCGAGCCAATCGCGCGCGATGGCGATTCGTCCGATTTCCGGCACGTCGATGCCCGGACGCGGCACGATGGTCGCCGGCCACCCGAGAGGATCGGCAAGGATGGGCCTCGTCCTCGATCGGTATCGCCCGAAACGCCAGCCCCGGGGTTGCGGCACAGAACGCCTTGGCCACCTCCCCCGGGCGGGTGTTCGGCCCGCTCCACACGAAGATCGCGCGCTCCGGCTCGCCCGGTGGGGTCCCGGCCATGACCGCCTCCCACATCTCCTTACCAGCCGTTAACGATCTGGATACGATACACGGAGAAATGCGTGGGAGGGCGACTGCGCAGGTGCCGGCAGCAGTGCCATGTTCACGCCGCGATGGCTTGCGATGACGCCTCAACCCTTCTAATCGATGCATCAGGCGCGGCCCTCTGGCCCACCTCAGCTTTCCCGGACAATGCAGCTCTATCATCACCCCTTCTGTGCACACTCGCGCCTGATCCGGCTCGCCCTTGGCGAGATGGGGATCGAGCCCGAGCTGATCGAGGAACACGTCTGGGAGCGGCGGGCCGAATTCCTCATGCTCGACCCCGCCGGCATCACGCCGGTTCTGGTCGAGAATGACGGCTTCGTGGTGCCCGGCGGCGACCTCATCGCCGAGTATCTCGACGAGACGCGCGGCGACCATCTCGCCGATCGGCGCCTGTTGCCGGTGGATCTCTACGCCCGCGTCGAGGTGCGCCGGCTCACCTCCTGGTTCAATCACAAATTCTTCGCCGAGGTCTCCGAGCCGCTGGTGCGCGAGAAGGTCTACAAGCGCCGCATGCCGCGCGAATTCGGCGGCGGCCCGCCGGAAATGTCGATCATCCGCGCCGCCCGGGCCAATATCCGCTACCATCTGCAATATATCGGCTGGCTGCTGAAGTCGCGGAACTGGCTGGCCGGCGAGCGCATGAGCTATGCCGATCTTGCCGCGGCGGCGCATATTTCCGTCGTCGACTATCTCGGCGACGTGCCCTGGGACGAGGACGAGGGAGCGAAGATTTGGTACGCCCGGATCAAGTCGCGCCCGGCCTTCCGGCCGCTGCTGGCGCTGACCGTGGCGGGCATGCCGCCGGCGCCGTGCTACGCCGACCTCGACTTCTGAGCCCTGCCGCCGCCAAGGACCTTCTGTTCGACCTCGCCCGCGCGGAGGGCTTCGACGCCCTCGGCATCGCCGCGCCCGATTCCATTCCTCTCGCCGGCGACCGCCTGCGCCGATGGCTGGTGGAGGGCGCCCATGGCGACATGGAATGGATGGCCGAGACCGCTGAGCGCCGCGCCGCGCCGGCGCGGCTGTGGCCCGAGATCGGGTCGGTGCTCATGCTCGGCCTCAATTACGGGCCGGACGAGGACCCGCGCGCGGCACTGGCCGACCGGACACGCGGCGCCATCTCGGTCTATGCCCGCGGCGACGATTATCACGAACTGATCAAGGGCAAGCTCAAGCGCATCGCCTCGCGCTTCTTGCCGCGTGCCGGCGGCGAGGTGAAGGTGTTCGTCGACACCGCACCGCTGATGGAGAAGCCGCTCGCGGAGGCTGCCGGGCTCGGCTGGCAGGGCAAGCACACCAATCTCGTCTCCCGCGCGCGTGGCTCCTGGCTGCTGCTCGGCGCCATCGCCACCACGCTCGCCTTGCCGCCGGACGCGCCCGAGCGCGACCATTGCGGTTCCTGCCGCGCCTGCCTTGACGCCTGCCCGACGCAGGCCTTTCCCGCCCCCTACCGGATCGACGCGCGGCGCTGCGTCTCCTACCTCACCATCGAGCACAAAGGGCCGATCCCGCACGAACTGCGGGCGGGGATCGGCAACCGCATCTATGGCTGCGACGACTGCCTCGCCGCCTGCCCGTGGAACAAGTTCGCCGCGCTTGGCCGCGAGGCCCGGCTGGCGGCGCGGACGGAGAACCGCGCGCCGGCGCTGGCCGAGCTGGCGCGGCTGGACGAGCCGGCCTTCCGCACCCGCTTCGCCAAGAGCCCGATCAAGCGCACCGGCCGCGTCCGCTTCCTGCGCAATGTGCTGGTGGCCATCGGCAATTCGGGCGATCCCGCGCTCGTTCCGGAAGCGGAACGGCTCCTCGTCGACCCGCATCCGCTGGTGCGCGGGGCCGCCGTGTGGGCACTGGCGCAGCTTCTCGACCGGCCGACGCTTGCCCGGCTCAAAACCGCCCATGCCGGCGAGGAGGATGACGAGGTACGCGACGAATGGCGGCGCGCTGCCGGCGCGCCGGATCCGGCATCGGTGATGGCATGAGCCCACGGTTGAAAGTGCTGACCTGATGACGACGCTGCTCTGCCTCGGCTTCGGCTATTGCGCCCGCCGCTTCGCCACGCTCCACGCCGGGGCGTTCGCGCGCATCACCGGCACCAGCCGGGACGGCGCGCCCGCCAATGGCGTGGAGATGCTGCGCTTCGCAGGCGCCGCGACGCCCGCCCTGCTGGACGCCGCGCGCGCGGCCGACATCGTGCTCGCCTCCGCCGCCCCCCTTGAGGCGGGCGATCCGTTCCTGCCGAGTCTCGGCGCGGCGCTGGCTGCCGGCGCGCGCAAGGGGCCACTGATCTATCTCTCCACCATCGGCGTCTATGGCGACACGGGCGGCGACTGGATCGACGAGAACGCGCCAACGGACGCGGCGGCACCGCGCGCGCGCCGCCGCATCGAGGCCGAAGCGGCGTGGCGCGCGCTGGGGCAGGCGGCCGGCCGGCCGGTGGCCGTGCTGCGGCTCGGCGGCATCTACGGGCCCGGCCGCAACGCGCTCGCCGACCTCACGGCGGGCACCGCCCGCTGCATCGAGCGCGAGGGCCAGGTGTTCAACCGCATCCATGTCGATGACATCGCCGGGGCGATCCGCGCGGTGATCGACACCGGCTTCGACGGCATCCTCAATGTAGTGGACGGCGAGCCCTCGCCTTCCTGCGCCCCGGTCGCCTTCGCCGCGCGGCTGATGGGCCTGCCGGAGCCGCAGCCCGTGCCCTTCGAGGAGGCCGCCGCCAGCCTGTCGCCGATGGCGCTGTCCTTCTGGGCGGACAATCGGCGGGTGCGCAACGATCGCCTGGCCGCGCTCGCCGGCCCCCTCGCCTATCCCAGCTATCGCGAGGGGCTCGCCGCGCTATTCGCCGCGGGCGAGGGCGCGAATCAGGATTCCCGGCCGGTTGACGCTCGCACGCCATAGGCGCGCATGAAATTGTCGACCGCGTGCCGCACCACCCGATCGACGGTCGCCTCGTCGGGCTGGGACGAGCCGCCGAACAGCATCGGCATCACGATCAGCGCGTGGCAGCCGACCAGGAACTGCCACGCCGCGAGTTCGTAGTCGTCGATGACCAGTTCGCCCGCCGCGCACTTGCCCCGCAACCAGCCGCACAGGCGCTCGACGCCAGCGTCGGGACCCGCGGACAGGTAGGTCCGGCCGATTGCCGGCAGTTTCTCGGCGATGCCGATCACCATGCGCACGGTGGCGATGTGCTCGGGCCGGATCATCGCCCGGACATAGCGGTGACCGGTCCGGGTCAGCGCCTCGCGCGCATCCGCCTGCGGGTCCAGCGCGAAGCTCTGCTCGGCCGCCTCCTGGCAGACCTCGCTCACCACCGCGGCGAAGAGCCCCTCTTTGGAGGGAAAATAGACATAGAGCGTGCCCTTCGAGACGCCGGCGGCACGGGCGATCTCGCCCATGCTGGCTCCATCGAACCCGCTCGACAGGAAAACATCGCGCGCGCCGGCGAGGATCCGCCGCTGCTTGTCGGAATTCGACCGGCTGCCACCGGCTGCCAGCCCCCCCGCCGCGACGGAGGCGCTCGCCCCCCCTTCCGGATCGGCGGAGATTTCGTTTGACGCACTGGTCATGCTGGACACGTTGAGCCGATGGTCAGGGGTCAGGGAGCGGCGAGGGTGAGGAACGATTCGATCTTTGACGCAACACAGGCCCGACCTCAATGGTTTCAGGGGCGGCCCTCCTACCAAACCGATATTTTTTGACCGAACCGTTCAGTATAGCTTGCCGGCCGCGGCAATTCGTTCTATCAGATGGGTCATCCGACGGTCTGCACCTCGGGAGGCTCCCGCAAGCCGCTCGAAATTCCGCGACCGATGGTAGAGGGAGGGGGTTCATTCCGCCCCCCAGATCCTCCTCCCTCGTCCTCTCCCTGTGGTTGAAAAGCGGCGGGCGGCGCAATGTCGTGCCCCCGCGCAAGGACGGCCGGAGGTTCCGCTTGGCGGCGCCGCGCGGTCGGGTTAATGCTGCTGCGCCGGACGCGTCCGGCCTTCCAGCGCGAATCCGGATCGCCATGACCTCATTTGTCGTCCCTCGCTGCGTGCCCGGCCCCGCTCGGGGTTTTGCGCCGGATGCGTCAGCCCGGACAAATCATGGCTAAGGGTGTCTCCGTCGGCGGCCGTTCCGTGCCCTTCGCGGCAGAAGTCGCCGCGCTGGGCGTCGTGTTCGGCGATATCGGCACCAGCCCGCTCTATGCCTTCAAGCAGGGCCTGCTCGCCGTCGGCGGCGGTGCCGTGAGCGATGCCGACGTGCTCGGCCTGCTCTCTCTGATCACCTGGTCGATCATCCTCTCGGTGACGATCAAATATGTCATGCTGGTGCTGCGCGCCGACAATGACGGCGAAGGCGGCATCCTCGCGCTGGTCACGCTGCTCGACCTGCACCGCTCGACGACCGGCAAGCGCCTGTGGCTGCTGGTCGTGGGCCTGATCGGCGCCGCCATGCTCATCGGCGACGGCGTGCTGACCCCGGCCATGTCCGTGCTCTCGGCGATCGAGGGGCTCGAAGTCATCGCACCGGCGCTCGATCACTGGATCGTCGCCCTCACCGTGATGGTGGTCCTGGCGGTGTTCCTCTCGCAGCGCGCGGGTACCGACCGCATCGGCGCCTTCTATGGGCCGGTGATGCTGCTCTGGTTCGGCGCGCTTGGCGGGCTCGGGGTCTATGGCATCGTGCAGGCCCCGCAGGTTCTATGGGCGCTCGATCCGCAATACGGGGTGGCGCTGCTGGTCGACCACCCGTTTCTCTCCGGCGCGGTGCTGGGTGCCACGTTCCTGGCCATCACCGGCGGCGAGGCGCTCTATGCCGATCTCGGCCATTTCGGCCGGCCGGTCATCACCCGGGCCTGGCTGTTCGTGGCGATGCCGGCGCTGCTGCTCAACTATTACGGGCAGGGCGCCAACGTGCTGGTGCACCGCGAAGCGGTGCGCAACCCGTTCTACGACCTCTCGCCCGATCCGCTCGACCTGCCGTTGCTGATCCTGGCCGCCTGCGCCACCGTGATCGCCTCGCAGGCCATCATCACCGGCGTGTTCTCGCTCGCCAAGCAGGCCATCGAGCTTGGCTACCTGCCGCCGATGCGCATCAGCTACACCAGCGAGCACAACGACCAGCACATCTATATCGGCCGGCTCAACTGGATCATGATGCTGGCCTGCGCCGCCATCGTCGTGTCGTTCGGCTCGTCGGACCGGCTCGCCTCGGCCTATGGCATCGCGGTGGCCATGGCGATGGTGGCGACGACGGTGCTGTTCGTCGCCTATGTCAAGCGCAGCTGGAACTGGCCGCTGCCGGCGCTGATCGGGCTGGCCGGCGGGCTGGCCGTCATCGACGTCTCCTTCGCCGCCGCCAATCTCACCAAGCTGCACGATGGCGGCTGGCTGCCCGTCACCATTGCCGCCATCGTGCTGGTGGTCATGGTGTCGTGGCGGCGCGGGCTGGAAGGGCTGGGCCTGCAGCAGCGCCGCTTCACCGAGCCGCTGGACGACTTCATCGCCCGTGGCAAGCCGCCGGCCTGCGCGGTGAGCCCGCGCACCGCGATCTTCCTGTCGCGCGGCGGGGCGGTGACGCCCGTGGCGCTGGGGCGTCTGTCGGACCTGCTCAACATCCAGTTCAGCAAGGCGGTGATCGTCTCGGTGTGGATCGCCTCGCGCCCGCGCGTGGCGGTGGACGAACGGGTGCGCGTCACCGCGCTCGATCCCGTGCATGTGCGGGTGGACGTGCGCTTCGGCTACATGCAGCAGATCGACGTGCCCTCGGTGCTCGGCCCGGCGCTCTACGCGCAGGGGATCGACCCAGACGACGCGGTCTACGTGATCGGCCATGAGCGGGTGATTCCGCCGGAGGATATCCGCGGCGTGCGCGACGTGCTGGCCCATGTCTTCGCCTTCCTCGCCCGCAACGCCGAGCGCTCGGTCGACCGCTTCGGGCTGCCGCGCCCGCGCACCATCGAGATCGGCTACCCGGTCCGGCTGTGATCGCGCGCCGGCGCCGGCCCGATCACGGCCGCGCGATCCGCGCGCCAAGGCCATGCCTTCGCCGCGATCCCGGCCAACAAGCCGCCGCATCCGGCGCGGCGACGGGGCCGCATGCGCCGCAAAGGCGATGGCGCGGCCGCGACATGCGGGCACGGTTCCGAAAGGCCTCAAGGTCTGGTAGGCCTGCCGGGACCGTCCTGGGTGCGGAGACGATAATGGTGATTGTGCGATGAACGGGCTGAAGGCGGTTTTCGGCTGGCTGCGCCAACGCATCGGCTGGCATGCGCTCGGCCTGGTGGCCAGCCTGGTCATCATCGGCATCGCCGCGGTCGTGCTGTACCGGATGCTGCGCGGCATCCATCTGGGCGAGGTCTTCAACGCGCTCGCCGACACCGATCCCTGGCGCGTGGCGCTCGCCGCGCTGTTCGTGGCCGGCGCCTATTTCACCCTCACCTTCTATGACTGGTTCGCGCTGCGCACCATCGGCCGGCCGAACGTTCCCTATCGGGTGGCCGCGCTCGCCTCGTTCACCTCCTATTCGATCGGCCACAATCTCGGCTTCTCCGCCTTCACCGGCGGCACGGTGCGCTACCGCATCTATTCCGCCCATGGGCTGGGCGCGATCGACGTGGCCAAGCTGTGCTTCATCACGGGCCTCACCTTCTGGCTCGGCAACATCGCCATTCTCGGCCTCGGCATCACCGTCGAGCCCTGGGCGGCCAGCGCGGTGGACCAGCTGCCGGCCTGGATCAACCGGCTGATCGGCATCGCGCTGCTGACGAGCCTTGCCGGCTACATCGTCTGGGTCGGCCTCAAGCCCCGCCGCATCGGCATCGGCAAGGGCCACTGGACGGTGACGCTGCCGGGCTCGAAGCTCACCGCGCTGCAGATCGGCATCGGCATCATCGACCTCTCCTTCTGCGCGGCGGCGATGTATGTGCTGATGCCGGAGGCGCCGTTCATCGACCCGATCGCGCTCGGCGTGGTGTTCATCTCGGCGACGCTGCTCGGTTTTGCCAGCCACGCGCCGGGCGGGCTCGGCGTGTTCGATGCCGCCATGCTGGTGGCGCTGCCGCAGTTCGAGACGGAATCGCTGCTGGGCGCGCTGCTGCTGCTGCGGCTGCTCTATTACGTGACGCCCTTCGCCCTCGCGCTCATCCTGCTGGGCGTGCGCGAATTGCTGGTGAACCGCACACGCCGCCGCGCCGCGCCATGCGAGCCCGAGATTTCCATCGACCCGCTGGCCGACATGCCGGTGCTGCAGGATGACGACGAGCCGGTGAAGGAAACCGCCGCGCGCCGCAGCGCGTGAGCGGCCGCGCCGGAGCGCAGCGCGCCGGCCCTTGTCAGGGCAGCAAGGACGGCACGAGGCTGTCCATCAGGCCGCCGGGCACCCGCGTCACCTTCACGCCCTTGGGCAGCTTGAAGATGGCCGGGTCCTGCGTGCGGCGCTCAAGCGTCTCGGCCTCGAAGATCAGCGTCTTCTTGCCGTTCACGTCGGCCACCGCCCGCAGCGTGATGCCGTCCTCGGTGACGCAGGTGTCGATCAGCGCGCCAGAGCGCTTTTCCTGCGCGCGCCAGACATCGCAGGGCTGGCCGGCTACCATGTCGACGCCGGTGCGGGTGCCCTGACCGCCCATGTCGACCACCGCGAAATCGGCCGGCATCGCCATGTCGATCGCCATCCGGTCGAGACCGGGCAGCGACGCCATCACCAGCATGCGGTTGCGCGTGAAGTCGATGAGGCCGGTAAACGTGCCGGGAACGCCGAGTTGCTCAAGCTCGACCCGCATCCAGCCATTGCTGTGGGCCAGCGACAGGCGGGCACGCTCGGCGGTGCGGGCGGTGAGGTTATAGTCGACCGCCGCGCGCGGCACCGGCTCCCCGGCGAACGCCCCGCAAACCGGCATCCCGACGATGAGGGCGACGATTGCCAGCCCGCTCCTGCCCATCACTGCCCTGCCCCACGCCACGCGTCGTCGTCTCAGCTTCCGGACCGTCGAAAAAGTCCCGCACCCCGCCTCGAGAGCCGGATCGGACCAGCTACCGCGCGATCATCGCGACCTTTATAGGGCAAACGTGATCAAATCTGTCGAACAGCGACCGGTCGCGCCCGCATTTTGTCATTTTCCAAAATAGCCATCCACGGCGCGCCCACCCTGTCGATCCTCGCCATGGCCCGTCATGCCGCCATCAACAGCAGCGTGCGATCGTCGTCACATGGAAGCCGAAGGTCTGTAGCATAAGCGGCAGATTCGCCCTTTCCTTCGCCGGACCCAGCCGCCATATGCGGCGGAACGGGACGGAGGGGCGGGTCACCCACGCCGTTACGATGCCGATACCTGGCAGGAAGCGATCCAGCATGGCTCTCGGAGATTCGAGCCGGTTCATCGAGGACAATCTGCGTGAGCGCCTGGCTGGTGCGCGCTGGATTCTGGCGGCCGCGTGGCTCGGCCTCGCCGCCGCGGTCTGGATGGATGCGCTCGCCCTCATGCCCGCCATCGGCCTCGGCGCGCTGATCCTGGTGGCGGCGAGCGTATCGGCGCGGCGGCGCCCGGTAGCGGCCGCGCTGGCCCGGCTGACCAACGAGCCCAAGCCGCTGCGGCTGGGCGGCGAGGATCGCCTCACCGCCCTGGTGCGCGCGCTGCCCGATGCCGCGTTGCTGCTCGACCCGCGCGGCACGGTGGTGGTGGCCAATCTCCGCGCCTCCGGCGTCGTCGCCAGCGCCCGGGTGGGCGACCCCGTGTCCTTCGCCGTGCGGGTGCCGGAGGTGCTGGAAGCGATCCGCGCCGCCACCGCCGACGGCGTCGCCCGCCGCATCGAATTCGCCGAGCGCGTGCCACTGGACCGCTGGCTGCGGGCCGATATCGTGCCGGTACGCTCGGCCGAAGGGCGCGGCACCGCCACGGAAGCCGTGCTGGTCGGCTTCGCGGACCTCACCGCCCAGCGACGGGTGGAGCAGATGCGGGTGGACTTCATCGCCAATGCCAGCCACGAGCTGCGCACGCCGCTCGCCTCGCTCTCCGGCTTCATCGAGACGCTGCAGGGGCCGGCCCGCAACGATGCCGGCGCGCGCGAACGCTTCCTGAAGATCATGGGCGAGCAGGCGCGGCGCATGTCGCGGCTCATCGACGACCTGCTCTCGTTGTCGCGCATCGAGATGAACGCGCATCTGCGCCCGGAGACCAAGGTCGATGTCACCGCGGTGCTCAGCCATGTGCGCGATGCGCTGGGGCCGCTCGGGCGCGAGCGGGGGGTGGAGATCGCCCTCGAGCATCCACCCCAGCCCGTCGCCGTCCATGGTGACCGCGACGAGCTCTTTCGGGTGTTCGAGAACCTGGTGGAGAACGCGCTTAAATATGGCGGCGCGGCCGGACGGGTGGAGATCGGCATCGTGCGCGAGGGCTCCGATGTCGTCATATCCGTGCGCGACTACGGCCCTGGCATCGCCCCCGAGCATGTGCCCCGGCTCACGGAACGCTTCTACCGGGTGGACACCGCCCATTCGCGCGAGCAGGGGGGCACGGGGCTCGGACTTGCCATCGTCAAGCACATCGTCGCCCGCCACCGCGGCCGGCTCGGCATCGAGAGCACGCCGGGCGAAGGATCGACCTTTTCGGTAAGACTGTCCGCCTGCCCCGCGGACGACACGAAAACATCAACAAAATCATAGGCTTGAATCGTCATCAAGGTGTCATTGCGGCGTCATAGAACCTTGGCGCCGGGGGGATACATAACCCGGTGTGAAACTCATCCGCCTCCCCCGGCCAAAGGCGTTCCCCAGGGTCATATGGCCCGGCGGGTTCCGCCCGTCTCCCGAAACAAGGAGAAGACCCTTGAAACTGACCCGCATCCTCGGCGCCGCTGCGCTGACCCTCGGCCTTTCCAGCGCCGCTTTCGCTGCCGACATCACCGGCGCCGGCGCCACCTTCCCCGCCCCGGTCTATCAGGCATGGGCCGTCGCCTATAAGGACAAGTCCGGCACGGGCCTGAACTACCAGTCGATCGGCTCGGGCGCCGGCCAGACCCAGATCTTCAACCGCACCGTCGATTTCGGCGCTTCGGACGCTCCGGTGGCAGGTGACAAGCTCGCGGCCCAGAAGCTCCTGCAGTTCCCGGCCGTGATCGGTTCGGTCGTCGCGATCGTCAATCTCGACGGCATCGCCGCCAACCAGCTCAACCTCACCGGCCCGGTCCTTGCCGACATCTATCTCGGCAAGATCACCAAGTGGAACGACCCGAAGATCGCCGCCCTGAACAAGGGCTCGCAGCTGCCGGATCTGGCCATCGTCCCGGTCTATCGTTCGGACGGGTCGGGCACCACCTTCGTGTTCGCCAGCTACCTTTCCGCCGTGAGCCCCGAGTGGAAGTCGAATGTCGGCGCCGCGACCTCGGTTCAGTGGCCGGCTGGCGCGGGCGGCAAGGGCAATGAAGGCGTTGCCGGCACCGTCAAGAACACCAAGGGCGCGATCGGTTACGTCGAGTACATCTACGCGTCGTCGAACAGCCTGATCACCACCCAGCTGCAGAACAAGGCCGGCAAGTTCGTCGCGCCGACGGTGCCGTCCTTCCAGGCGGCTGCCGCGAATGCGGATTGGGCCGGCGCCAAGGACTTCGCCGCCTCGATGATCGACACCCCCGGCGAGACCACCTGGCCGATCACGTCGGCCACCTTCATCCTGCTGCCGAAGGAGCCGAAGTCCGGCCCGCAGGCCGCCGAGGTGATCAAGTTCTTCGACTGGGCCTTCAAGGATGGCGGCTCCATCGCCGAGAAGCTGCACTACATCCCGCTCCCGGCCGATGTCGCCAACCGCGTCCGCGACGCCTGGAAGACGGAAGTGAAGTTCGACGGCAAGCCCGTCTGGACCAACTGATCGTTACCGGTCCAGCAAAAAGAGGGGCGGCCGTTGCGGCGGCCGTCCATTCTCGCAAGCGCCGCCTGATAATACCCGCGGTGAGTTTGGCCGCCGATGTTTCACCGGCTCCGCCGGTTCCGGCGTGGCCTGGCCGCCATGCCCCGAGATGACGCACGAGACGCCTTAGCGAGCCCCGCGCGCGCACCCGTTCCCCCAGGGTGTCCACGCCCACGGCGCTGACAGGATCACAGGAACATGGACGCCACGCTTACCGGAAACCAAGCAGCCTCGGCCATGGCCGTCGCGCGCAAGCCGACCGGCCGCCTCAGCGACCCCATCTTTGTCGGGGTGCTCTGGGCCAGCGGCATCTTCGTGCTGATCCTGCTCGGCCTCATCATCGCCATGCTGTTCGAAGGCGGCCTGCCCGCCCTCCGGGAATTCGGCATCCAGTTCCTGTGGTCGACGACCTGGAACCCGGTGACGGAGAAGTTCGGCGCCGGCGTCATGGTGTTCGGCACCATCTTCAGCGCCGTCATCGCGGTGATCATCGCGCTGCCGCTGTCCTTCGGCATCGCCTTCTTCCTCACCGAAATCGCGCCCGGCCCGCTGCGCCGGCCGATCGGCGTCGCCATCCAGCTGCTCGCCGCGATCCCGTCGATCATCTACGGCATGTGGGGCTTCTTCGTCATCGTGCCGCTCATGGCCGCCTATGTGCAGCCGCCGCTGATCGACCTGCTCGGCCCGCTGCCGGTGATCGGCGCGCTGTTCCAGGGGCCGCCGCTCGGCGCCGGCATGCTGACCGCCGGCCTGATCATGGCCATCATGATCCTGCCCTTCATCACCGCCATGTTCGTCGAGGTGCTGGAATCGGTGCCGCCGATGATCAAGGAATCGGCCTATGGCGTCGGCGCGACGACCTATGAGGTGTACCGCAACGTCTCGGTACCCTATGGCCGCACCGCCATGGTCGGTGCCGTGATGCTCGGCCTCGGCCGCGCGCTGGGCGAGACCATGGCCGTCACCTTCGTCATCGGCAACGCGACGCGCATGTCGGCCTCGCTCTTCGCGCCCGGCTCCACCATCGCCTCCACCATCGCCAACGAGTTCCCCGAGGCAGGCCCTGGCTCGCTGAAGCTGCAGTCGCTGCTGGAACTTGGTTTCATCCTCTTCGTCATCTCCTTCATCGTTCTGGCGCTCTCCCGGCTGCTGGTCCGCTCGAAGCTCAAGGGTTGAGGGGAAAACCCATGTCATCTCTCGCCCGTCGCCGCGCCACCGACTACACCGTCAAGGTCATCAGCGTCGCCTTCGCTGCCTTTGCCCTGCTGCTGCTCGCCTGGATCCTCTGGACCCTGGTGGTGCGGGGCCTGCCGGCCATCGGCCCACATGTCTTCACCCGCATCACGCTGCCTCCGGGCGCCGGCGGCGGCCTGCTCAATGCGATTGTCGGCTCGCTGATCCAGATCGGCATCGCCCTCGTCATCGGCACGCCGATTGGCCTGATGTGCGGCACCTTCCTCGCGGAGCACGGCAAGACCACGCCGGTCGGCAATGCCGTGCGCTTCGTCAATGACGTGCTGCTCTCGGCGCCCTCGATCCTGATCGGTCTGTTCGTCTACCAGCTGCTCGTCATGCCGTTCGGCGGCTTTTCGGGCTGGGCCGGCGCGGCCGCGCTCGCCGTGATCATCATTCCGGTCGTGGTCCGCACCACCGAAGACATGCTGAACCTGGTGCCGATCGGCCTGCGCGAGGCGGCCTTCGCGCTCGGCGCGCCGCAGTGGAAGGTGGTCACGCTCATCACCTGGCGCGCGGCCCGTGCCGGCATCGTCACCGGCATTCTGCTGGCCATCGCCCGCGCCGCCGGCGAGACCGCGCCGCTGCTGTTCACCTCGCTCGGCAATAATGGCTGGTCGCTCGACATGAACGCGCCGATGGCGTCGCTGCCGATCGCCATCTATCAATACGCTGCCAGTCCCTTCGAAGACTGGGTCGCCCTGGCCTGGGCCGGCGCCCTGCTCATCACCGTCGGGGTGCTCACCCTGAACATCCTTTCCCGCCTCGTCCTGGCGAAGATGAAGTGAGACGGACCATGAACTTCACCTCTGATACGTCGATCGACATCGCTTCCGCCGTCAACCGTGCCACCGCGCCGACCGCCGAGCCCAAGCTCAAGGTCGAGGGGCTGAACTTCTATTACGGCGAAAACCACGCCCTGAAGAACATCCATTTCGACATCCCCGAGAAGCGCGTCACCGCGATGATCGGCCCGTCGGGCTGCGGCAAGTCCACGTTGCTGCGCATCTTCAACCGGATGTACCAACTCTATCCGGGCCAGCGCGCGGAGGGCAAAATCCTGTTCGACGGCACGGACCTGCTCAGCAAGGAGCTGGATTCCACTGTCGTTCGCTCGCGCATCGGCATGGTGTTCCAGAAGCCGACGCCTTTCCCGATGTCGATCTACGACAACATCGCGTTCGGCGTGAAGCTGCACGAGAAGCTGAACAAGGCGCAGATGGACGAGCGGGTGGAATGGTGCCTGCGCAAGGCCGCCATCTGGGAAGAGACCAAGGACCGCCTGCACACGTCGGCGCTCGGCATGTCCGGCGGCCAGCAGCAGCGCCTGTGCATCGCGCGCACCATCGCCGTGCGCCCGGAAGTCATCCTGCTCGACGAGCCGACCTCGGCGCTCGACCCGATCTCGACCTCGAAGATCGAGGACCTGATCGACGAGCTGAAGCAGGAATTCACCATCGTCATCGTCACGCACAACATGCAGCAGGCTGCCCGCTGCGCCGACATCACCTCCTTCTTCTATCTCGGCGAGATGATCGAGGTCGGCCCGTCCGCCGAGATCTTCACCAATCCGCGCGAAGCGCGCACTCGCGACTACATCACCGGCCGCTTCGGCTGAACCGGCAGCGGAGGATCACATCATGCCCGAACACATCGTCACGTCGTTCGACATCGATCTCAAGGAACTCTCCCGCCGCGTGGTGGAGATGGGAGGCCAGGCCGAGCGGCTGGTCGCCGATTCCGTCGAGGCGCTGGTCAAGCGCGATTCCGAGCTGGCCCAGAAGGTGATCGTGCTTGACGGCCCGGTCGACCTGCTCCAGCGCGAAATCGAGGAAAAGGCCATCCTTACCATCGCGCGCCGCCAGCCCCTCGCCGGCGACCTGCGCGAAATCGTGGCCGCGATGCGCATCGCCAACGACCTCGAGCGCATCGGCGACCTCGCCAAGAACACCGCCAAGCGGGTGCTCGCGCTCACCGGCGAATTCCACCCGCAGAAGCTTGTGCGCGGTGTCGAGCACATGTCCAGCCTGGTTCAGGAGCAGCTCAAGGAAGTGCTCGATGCCTATGCGGGCCGCGACGATGCCCGCGCGCTGGACGTGTGGCGGCGCGATGGACAGGTGGATGTCCTGTACACCTCGCTGTTCCGCGAACTCCTCACCTACATGATGGAGGATCCGCGCAACATCTCGCTGTGCACGCACCTGCTGTTCTGCGCCAAGAACATCGAGCGCATCGGCGATCACGCCACCAACGTGGCCGAAACCGTGCACTATCTCGCGACCGGCCAGCAGCTCGCCGACGAGCGCCCCAAGCAGGACACCAGCAGCCTGACATCGGTGCCGTTCCCCGCCTGAGCGCGACGCCGCGATCACCCCACGAACCGGGGATTAAAGCATGCCGACCAACATTCTGATCGTGGAGGATGAGGAGCCCCTCACCCTCCTTCTGCGCTACAATCTCGAATCCGAGGGCTACGCCGTCGACAGCGTGGCCCGCGGGGACGAAGCCGAGACCCGGCTGCGCGAAGCCGTGCCGGACCTTCTCATCCTCGACTGGATGCTGCCGGGCCTGTCCGGCATCGAACTTTGCCGGCGCCTGCGCGCCCGGCCCGAGACCGAGCGCATGCCGGTCCTGATGCTGACCGCGCGCGGCGAAGAGACCGAGCGCGTGCGCGGCCTCGCCACCGGGGCGGACGACTACGTGGTCAAGCCCTTCTCGGTGCCGGAACTCGTGGCGCGGGTGCGGGCGCTGCTGCGCCGGGCCAAGCCCGAGCACGTCTCGACGCTGCTGCGCGCCGGCGACATCGAGCTGGATCGCGAGACCAAGCGGGTGCACCGCGCCGGCCGCGAACTGCATCTGGGACCGACCGAGTTCCGCCTGCTGGAATTCCTCATGCAGTCGCCCGGCCGCGTCTATTCCCGCGAGCAGCTGCTCGACGGCGTGTGGGGCCAGGACGTCTATATCGACGAGCGCACGGTCGACGTGCATGTCGGCCGCCTGCGCAAGGCGCTCAATCGCCCGCGCCAGCCCGACCCCATCCGCACCGTGCGCGGCTCGGGTTATTCGTTCAACGAGATGTTCGCCCGCGCGCACTGAGCGCAGGCGAACGCCGATCCTCGTCATCCCGGACGGTCTGCAGGACCGATCCGGGATCGCACGGCAACGAGGGGCGCGCCCCTCTCCCGCCCGGCTCGGGCGGGATGCCCGCGCGCGGTGCTTTCAGCCGCCCGCCACGGCCGCGGGGGCCATCCCGTTTCGCCGAAACTGCTGCTCGATCTCCAGCAGCCGCTGCTTGCGCCACAGTCCGCCGCCATAGCCGGTGAGCGAACCGTCGGCGCCGATGACGCGGTGGCAGGGGATGACCAGCGCCAGCTGGTTGGCACCGTTGGCCCGCGCCACCGCGCGGATGGCGGCGGGCTGGCCGAGGCGGCGGGCGATCTCGCTGTAGCTCACCGTGGCACCCGGCGGGATCTGGCGCAGCTCCGCCCACACCGCGCGGGTGAAGGCGCTGCCATCCAGCGCCAGCGGCGTTTCGAACACGGCCGATCGGCCGGCGAAGAAGGCGCCCAGCTCCGCGCGGATCCGTTCCGTCGCGGCCGAGGGACCGATGCCAAGGTCGCCTTTGGCACGCTGGCGCAGCCGGGCGATCTCGGTGGGCAGCGCGCGGCGCTCGACGAACTCCAGCAGATGCAGGTGCGAGGGGCTGGAAATGGCGATCATGTCGCCCAGCGGCGTGCCGATCCAGTCGGCCAGCAGCGCGCCGCGCCCGGCAATGTCGCCCGGTGCGCAGCCCAGGAGCCGGGCGAAGGCGGCGCGGAAGGCGCTGGCGGACTGGAAGCCCGCCTCCTGCTGCGCCTCGATCACCGAGCCGCCCCCGGCCAAGGTCTCGAAGCCCTCGCGCAGGCGCCGATGCCGGGCCATGTCGAGGAATGTCATGCCGAACTGCCGCTTGAAGGCGCGGCGCACGGTGGAGAGATCGAACCCCATCCGCGCGATGTCGCCCTCGCTCCAGCGCCGCTCCGGCCGCGCATCGAGCGCCGCGAGCAGGGTGGCGATCGTCGGATCGGCGGCAGCGGCCGGCTGCAGCGGGTGGCAGCGCTTGCAGGGGCGAAAGCCGGCCTCGATACATTCGCCGATCGTCGCCACGAAGGTGCAGTTCTGCGGCAGCGGCTTGCGCGCCGGGCAGGTCAGCCGGCAGAAAACACCGGTGGTGGCGACGCAGACATAGGCGCGCCCGTCAAACGCCTCGTCCCGCTCGACGAGCGCGCGGTACAGCGTGGAAGCATCGGGCAGGTCGAACAGCATGGCTGAGAGCTATCATGCCGGCCGAGGGGCGCCGCCGCAAATCGGGCGGTTATTTCGCGCCCCGCGACGCGAGCTCTCAGGTGCGGGTGATCGACAGTCCGCCATCGACCAGATGCGCGGTGCCGGACACGAAGGAGGAATCGTCCGAGGCGAGATAGAGCACCGAGCGCGCCAGTTCCTCCGGCCGCGCCACCCGCTTCAGCGCGTGCAGCCCGGTGATGAAGGACTGCGCCTCGGGCGTGTCGTTGGCCTCGCGGTACATCTCGGTTTCCACCGCGCCGGGCAGCACCGCATTGACCCGGATGCCCTGCGGCCCGAATTCGGCGGCGAGCGCCTGGGTGAGGCCGATCAGCCCCGATTTCGAGGCGGCATAGGCGGCAAGGCCGGGAAATGCCGTGGTGTAGCCGACAAAGGTCGAGGTGAAGATCACCGAGCCGCCGCCGGTCTTCAGCATCTGCGCGATCTGGTGCTTGGCGCCGAAGAAGGCGCCGGTGAGGTTGATCGCCAGCGCGTCGTCCCACCCGCTGGCGGAGACGCCGGTGCTCGGCCCCTTCTCGCCGAGCGTACCGGCATTGTTGAAGGCGATGTCGAGCCGGCCGAAGCGGGTCGCCGCCAGTGCCACCAGCGCCTGCGCGTAGTCTTCCGAGCGCACGTCGCCCGCCAGAGCCACGGCGTCGCCGCCCGCGGCGGCGATCTCGGCGACCAGCGTATCGAGCTCGGCCTGTCGGCGGGCGCCGACCACGAGCTTCGCGCCCTCGGCGGCAAACAACAGCGCCGTGGCGCGGCCGATGCCGGAACTGGCGCCGGTGATCAACGCGACCTTGTCCTTGAGGCGTGACATGGGGAGTCTCCGTGATTTCCGTTTGGTCGGCCACCGGACGATCCCGGTCGGCCTGTTTCGCCCCAGAGTATGGCAAGGCCTACGCGTTCGGATTAGACTTCTAAAAATGGATTTCATGTCCGGAAAAGCCGAACGATGAAACTGGACGGCATCGCCGCCTTCATCGCCATCGCCGAGGCCGGCTCGATCAGCGAGGCCGCGCGCCGGCTGCGCCTGTCGAAATCGGTGGTGAGCGACCGCCTGGCGCAACTCGAGCATCGTCTCGGGGCGCGTCTGGTGCACCGCTCGACCCGTCGATTATCGCTGACAGAGGACGGCGCGGCCTTTCTGGAAATGGCCTCGCAATCGCTGCGCGGCCTCGATGCGGCGGTTGCCACGCTGGCCGAGCGGCGCGGCACGCTCGCCGGCCCGCTGCGGCTTTCCGCACCGGTGACGCTGACGGCCCTGCATATCGGCCCGGCGCTCTATCCCTTCCTGCGCCGCCATCCGCAGATCGAACTGAGCCTCGAGCTCGACGACCGGGTGGTGGACGCGCAGGCGGAAGGCTTCGACGGTGTGATCCGCCACGGGCCGATGCGCGATAGCCCGCTCACCGCCTGGCGCCTCGCCCGCAGCCGGCGCGTGTTGGTGGCCTCAGCCGACTATCTGGAGCGGCACGGCACGCCGCGCGACCTCGCCGAGCTCGATGGCCATCGCGGCATCTTCTACACCCATCGCGGCCTTGCCGACTGGCAGTTCGTCGCCGCGTCCGGCCGCGTTCAGGTGCGCGCCAAGGTCGGGCTTCAGGTGAACAACGGCATGGTGATGCGCGACGCCGCCGCCGCCGGGCTCGGCATTGCCATGCTGCCGCTGTTCATCGCCGGGCCGGACATCCGCGCGGGCACGCTCCGCGTGATCGAGGTCGGCGCGGAGCCGGAGGAGGAATTCATCTATGTCGCGCATCCCGAAGGGCGCAACCCGACGGCAAAGCTGCGGGCGCTGGCGGAATGCCTGCGCGACGCCTTCGGCGATCCGCCCTATTGGGAGGCCGGGTGCCTTGTCGATCCGGCGAACTGACCGGATCGACAAGGACACTCACGTCACGAAGCGGGCGCGTCCGCCGGCGCGTTGTGCCCCTTGCGAGGCCAGTTGTGCGACAGCACGAAGTCGGAGATGCGCGGAGCGATCTCGGCGCGGAAGCGCGAGCCGTTGAACACGCCGTAATGGCCGACGGTCGGCTGCAGGTAATGCGCCTTCTTGTCGTCGGGCAGGTTCGAGCACAGCTTGTGCGCGGCCCGCGTCTGCCCGACGCCGGAAATGTCGTCATTCTCGCCCTCGACGGTCAGCAACGCCACGTTGCGGATCTTCGAGGTGTCGACGCGGGCGCCGCGATGGGTCATCTCGCCCTTCGGCAGCGAATGGTCGATGAACACGGCTTCCAGCGTCTGCAGGTAATATTCCGCCGGCAGATCCATGACCGAGAGGTATTCGTCGTAGAACTCGCGGTGCTTGGTGGCGGAATCACCATCCCCCTTGACGAGATGGCCGAACATTTCGGCATGGGCCTGCAGATGGCGCTCGATGTTCATCGACATGAAGCCATGCAACTGCAGGAAGCCGGGATAGACCTGCCGCATGATGCCGGCATGGGGCCACGGCACCGTGGTGATGACGTTGCGGCGGAACCAGTCGATCTTGCGCGCCTCGGCGAAGTGGTTCACCGCGGTCGGGCTTTCGCGGGTATCGATCGGCCCGCCCATCAGCACCATGGACGCGGGGACATCGGGGTCGCCCATGTCTTCCATGCGCGCCACCGCCGCCAGCACCGGCACGGCCGGCTGGCACACGGCGAGCGCGTGCACGCCGCCGCCGAGATGGCGGAAAATATCGATGAGGTAGTCGATATAATCATCGAGGTCGAAGCGCCCATCGCTCATCGGCACGTTGCGGGCGTCGACCCAGTCGGTGATGTAGAGGTCGTGATTGGGCAGCAGGGTCTGCACAGTGCCGCGCAGCAGCGTCGCGTAATGGCCCGACAGCGGGGCGACGATCACCATGCGCGGCTGCGGGCGGCGCGGCGGCGTGGCGAAGTCGCGCCGGAAATGCAGCAGCTTGCAGAAAGGCCGCTCCCAGACGGTCTCGATCTCCACCGGCACGCGGGTGGCGCCCACCACCGTCTCGGTGATGCCCCAGTCCGGCTTGCCGTAGCGCCGGGTCGAGCGCTCGAACATTTCGAGTGCCGCCGACATCGATTTGCCGAACCCGGTATGAGCGAGCGGATTGACGGGGTTCCGGTAATAGAGCCGGCCCGCATCCGCCATCATGCGCAGGGGATCGAGGGCCGCATGGCCCATCTCGAACATCCAGTAGAGCGGCTTGGAAAAGGAGGTCACCGTCTCGAGCGCCACGTCGGGCGCACGGACCGCCTCCTCAGCGTCGGGGACATCGCCGAAAACGCCGATCGCCATGAAAGCCTCCATCCTCAGGCGAGCCGCCTGCTTCGCTCCGGCGGCAGGTGCGGCCCTATGCTACCGCCCGCGCTGCGCGTATCGGTAGCTGCCGCGGCTCCCCGCCAGCGTCATTCCCTGACCGCACTTTGTTGTGCGTTGCAGCATACATAGGCGTTTTCGGAGCGACGTCAACGAATCACGTGTCTCGCCGTGCCGTCACATTAGCGGCTATAGAGGGCGACGCGACGGGGAATCATGATGCTTTCGCTGGAACATCCTATTGGCGAACGCTTTTTCGGGCTGCGGCTCGATACGCTCATCCGCCTGCGATGGCTCGCGATTTCGGGCCAGACGCTGGCTATCGTGGTGGTGCACTGGCTGCTCGGCTTCACCCTGCCGCTGGGTGCCTGCCTCGCGGTGGTGGCGCTGTCGGCCTGGCTGAACCTCGCGCTCCGGCTGCGCAATCCGGGCGCGCGGCGGCTCTCGGACATCGAGGCGGCCTGGCTTCTGGCCTATGACATCCTCCAGCTCGGCGCCCTGCTGTTCCTCACCGGCGGACTCGCCAACCCCTTCGCCTTCCTGTTCCTCGCCCCCGTGCTGATCTCGGCGACGGCGCTCTCCCCGCGCACCACCATCCTGCTCGGCGTGCTGGCGGCGGCCTGCGCGGCGCTGGTGGGGCTGTGGCAGATGCCGCTGCCCTGGTCGGCGGACGATCTGGGCGCGGCCCCCGTGCTGCCGCCCATCTACCTCGCCGCCATCTGGGTGGCGCTCGCCATCGCCATCGCCTTCATCGGCGTGCATGCCTGGCGCGTGGCGGAGGAGACGCGCGAGCTTTCCGAGGCGCTCGCCGCCACCGAACTGGTGCTGGCGCGCGAGCAGCACCTCTCGGCGCTGGACGGCATGGCCGCCGCCGCCGCGCACGAGCTCGGCACGCCGCTCGCCACCATCACGCTGGTGGCGAAGGAGCTGGCGCGGGCGCTCCCCACCGGGAGCCCGATGGCAGAAGACATCCGCCTGCTGGGCGAGCAGGCCCAGCGCTGCCGCGCCATCCTGCGCACGCTCACCTCGCTGGAGGCGGGCGATGCCCCGTTCGACCGCATGCCGCTCTCGCACATCCTGGAGGACGTGGTGGCGCCGCACCGCAATTTCGGCATCGCCATCGAGGTCACGCTGCCGGCACGCGGCATTGACGAGCCGGTCATCGCCCGCAATCCCGGCCTGCTCTACGGGCTCGGCAACATCGTGGAAAACGCGGTCGATTTCGCGGCGGGCCGGGTCAATATCGTCGCCAACTGGAACCATGCCGACGTCACCGTCACCATCACCGATGACGGGCCGGGCTTTCCCCCGGAACTGATCGATTCCATCGGCGCGCCTTACGTGACCAGCCGCGGCCGCAACCGCTGGCGCCGCGAGGCCGTGGAGGCGGGCGAGGACAGCAGCGAGGGGCTCGGGCTCGGCGTGTTCATCGCCAAGACGCTGCTGGAGCGCTCGGGGGCGGAGATCGCCTTCGCCAACCGCACGGCGCCCGCGCATGGCGCCTCGGTGACGGTGCGCTGGCCGCGCGCGCGGGTCGACATCTCGGGCGACCCAGCGAGGGTGCCGGCAGCGGGGCGCAGCTGAGGGGGCTGCGACAATTTTGCACTCGCGTGCCGGCCGGTGTACTGTTTCGGCAGAAAAAAGAGCGATGATTTCCGCGCGGCGCCCGGGAAAGACCCAATGTTGGATGTGACGTCTGAGACTCAGGATCGATCGCTGCTGATCGTGGACGATGATCGCCCCTTCCTGCAGCGTCTCGCGCGGGCCATGGAAACGCGCGGCTTCATCGTCACCACTGCCGAGACGGTCGCCGACGGACTGGCCAGCGTCGAGGGCGTCGCGCCGGCCTTCGCGGTCGTGGACATGCGCCTCGCCGACGGCAACGGGCTCGACGTCATCTCCGCGCTGAAGCGCCGCCGCCCGGAAGCGCGCGGCATCATCCTCACCGGCTACGGCAATATCGCCACCGCCGTGAACGCGGTGAAGATGGGCGCGGTCGACTATCTCGCCAAGCCGGCGGACGCCGACGACATCTGCGCCGCGCTGAGCGTGCAGGGCGATTACAAGCCGCAATTGCCCGAAAATCCGATGTCGGCCGACCGGGTGCGCTGGGAGCATATCCAGCGCGTGTATGAATTGTGCGGACGCAATGTGTCGGAGACCGCGCGGCGCCTTTCCATGCACCGTCGCACGCTCCAGCGCATCCTCGCCAAACGCGCGCCACGCTAGGCGCGTCCTAAGCCTCCCTCGCGTCCCTGGGCGCCTGGCGGAAGGCCATGACCGCGCCGACCTCCACCACGTCGTGGAACACCCCTTCCGGCGCCAGCCGGGCGAGGTTCGTGCGCAGTTCGGCCTCGAAGGCGGGGCGCGCCGCGCCCAGTGCCGCGGGCGAGGTGAGCGAGCGCGAGAAGGCGAGGCCGACCACCTCGTCGATGCGGCGCTCGCGCGCCACGATGCGACCGGTCCGCTCCAGCCAGGCAAAGGGCGAGGCCAGCAGCACCGCCTCATGAGGCACCCAGTCCGGCCCGCGCCTGAGCTTGCGGTCGGCGTAGCGCGCCGGCGCGTGCTTCTCCGCCAGCTTGTCGAGCACGGCGTGATAATCGGGCACCGCGTGCAGCCGCCGGTCGCCCATCAGCACCACGGCGCCCTCGGGCTCGACCAGCGCGTCCAGCGCCTTGAGCGTCGCGACCCGGTCCATCCAGTGGAACGCCCGGCCCATCAGCACCGCGCGGAAGCGGCCCAGCGCCGGGGAGAGGTCGTAGGAGGAGCCTTCGATGAGGGTCAGCCTTACCTCTGCCGCCACTGCGCCAAGGCGCGCGGCCTCCAGCATCGAGGGCTCGGGGTCCATCGCCGTCACGTCATATGCCCGCTGCGCGAAGGCGATGGCGAGCGGCCCCGGCCCGCAGCCGAGGTCGAGCACCCGGTCGCCCAGGGCGAGCCCGAGCCGCAGCGCCACACAGGCGATCAGTTCCGGCGGATATGGCAGGCGATAGCGGTCATAGAACGCGGCCGTCGAGCGGAAGCGGCTCGGGTCGAACGGGATGATCTCGGGTTCGGCAAGGGACGCTGGAAGAGACATGGCCGGCTCCACGCGCGCTTCGCCGCTGGGCGAAGCCGTTCGTCGCGGACCCTGGACGCCCAACGTGTCGGTTATGGGACGCCGCGCTGGCCCCTACACCCGCCGCGCCCTTACACCCGACCGACCCTCACACCCGGAGGCCGTTCTCCAGCGCCAGCGCCTTCAGGCCCTGCTCGGGGCGGGCGCCGATATGGCTGATGATCTCGGCGGCGGCGAGCGCGCCGAGCTTCAACGATTCCTCCGGGGTGAAGCCGCGCGCGAAGCCGTGCAGGTAGCCGCTCGCGAACAGGTCGCCCGCGCCCGTGGTGTCCACCACCTTCGCGACCGGGTGCGCGGGCACCACGACGAGATCCTCGCCCGCCACCGACAGCGCGCCCTTCTCGCTGCGCGTGACCACGCCCCGCGTCACGTCACGGCGCAGCTGGGCCAGCGCGGCGTCGAAGCCGGTCTCGTAGAGCGAGGTCAGTTCGGCCTCGTTGGCGAAGACCAGGTCGACGATGCCCTCGCGCATGAGATTGAGGAATTCGGCCCGGTAGCGGCCGACGCAGAACGCATCCGACAGGGTGAGCGCGACGGTACGACCCGCCTTGTGGGCGATGTCGGCGGCCTTGAGAAAGGCTTCCTTGGCTTCCGCGGGATCCCACAGATAGCCTTCGAGATAGGTGACGCCGGCGCTCGCCACCGCATTCGCGTCGACATCGGCCGGCGTGAGGTGCTGCGCCGCGCCGAGATAGGTGTTCATCGTGCGCTCGCCGTCGGGCGTGACGAGGATGAGGCAGCGTGCGGTGGTCGGCCCGGCCACGGCGGCGGGGGTGGCGTAGGCGACGCCGGCGGCGCGGATGTCATGGGCGAAGATGCCGCCCAGCTCGTCGTCGCGCACCTTGCCGATGAAGCCGGCCCGCCCGCCCAGCGCCGCGATGCCCACCATGGTGTTGGCCGCCGAGCCGCCGGAAATCTCCACGCCCGGCCCCATGTCGGCATAGACCGCCTCGGCCCGCGCCTCGTCGATCAGCGTCATGCCGCCCTTGCGCATGCCGTGCCGGTCGAGGAACGCCTCCTCGGAGCGGGCGATCACGTCGACGATGGCATTGCCGAAGCCGATCACATCAAGCTGCTGGACAGTCATGGAGGCGCTTTCCTTGAAGGGCGGGCGGCGGCGGGAGCCTCCGGGCGGAACCGCAGTGGCGGTAGCAGACGCGGGGGCCGCTCGCAACGCCTCTCGGACCAGCCTCGTCCCTTCTCTCGTCGCTTCTATTGCCCGCCGGTTTCCTTTATCGCAGACCCATGGCCCTGCTGCGTCACGCGTCCACCGTCGCCCTGCTCACCCTCGCCTCGCGGGTGCTCGGCTTCGCGCGCGATGCCGGGGTGGCGGCACTGTTCGGCACCGGCCTGGTGGCGGATGCCTGCGTGGCGGGCCTCGCCCTGCCGCAGCTGGCGCGGCGACTGCTCGGGGAAGGCGCGCTGAACGCGGCGATCCTGCCGCATCTGGGCGGGCCGGCGGGGCCGCGGGGCAGTGCGCAGACCCGCGCCCGCGCCGCAGCGGCGGTCGTGCTGTTCGCCCTTGCCGCAATGGGGCTGGCCGTCCTGCTCTACCTGTTGATGCCCGCCGTCATCGCGCTGCTGGCCCCAGGCTTTCCCGGCGAGGGGCCGAGGGCCGAAGGGGCCGTATTCGCCGGGCGTCTCACCGTCATCTGCCTGCCGCTCGCCATGCTGGCGGGAGTGTTCGCCGCGCTCGCCAACGCCGCCGGGCGCTTCGCGCGCCCCTCCCTCGCGCCGGCGGCGGCCAATGTCGTGGTGCTGGCGCTGCTGGTGGCGCTCTATCTCGCCGGCGCCCACGCGATGTCCCCGGCACTGGCGATCGCCTGGCTGGCGGGCGGGGCTGTCGCCGGGGCGGCGACGCAGTTCGGGCTGAACTTTCTCGCCATGCCGCGCGGGACGTTCGACTGGCGGCTGTCGCGCGCGGCCTTTCGCGCGGGCGGGGCGATGCTCAAGGCCGCGCCGCCGACGCTGTTCGCCGCCGCCCTGCCGCAGCTGCGCTTTCTGGTAGCCGCCGCGGCGGCCTCCAGCATCACGGGAGGCATCGCGGCGCTGTTCTACGCCACCCGCCTCGTCGAGCTGCCGCTCGGGCTGATCGGCGCCAGCGCCGGGGCGGTGCTGCTGCCGGCGCTGGCGGCGGAGGAGTCCCGGCAGGGCCACGAACTCGGCACGCGCGGCATCGAGGCGGCGCTCGCCCTCGCCCTGCCGGCCGCTCTGGGCCTTGCCGTGCTGGCGCACCCGATCGTCACCGTGCTGTTCGAGCGCGGCGCCTTCGACCGGCAGGCGAGCGCGCTCACCGCCACCGCGCTGGCGCTTCTCGCCCTGTCGCTGCCGCTGCAGGCGGTCGAGAAGATCCTCGCGGCGATCGCCTTTTCGCGCGGCTTCGCGCGACTCGTGACCAAGGCGGGGCTGGCGGCGCTGCTGGCCGGCGGCGCGGCCGGGTTTGCCGGAGCAGCCATGCTCGGCATGGCCGGGCCGGCGCTGGGTGTGCTGGTCTCCAGCCTGGTCGGGCTGGGCACGCTCGGCCTCGGGCTGGCCCGGCGCGGGCACCTCGCGCTTTCCCGCCCGGCCCGCCGGCGGATTGGCGGGCTGGTGGCGGCCGCGCTGGTCATGGCCGGCGCCATCGCGCTGGCCCTCACGTTCACCGGCGGCGCCTTCGCCACGAACGGGCTTGGCGCGGCCGGCGCGCTGGCCGGCCTCGTCCTCATCGGGATGATAGTCTATGGCGGGGCAGCGCGGGCGTTCGGCGCCATCGAATTCACCCGGCTCACGGCCGCGCTGCGGCATTAGGGACAGGCGAGACGCGCCTTGCGCTTGCCCGGCCCGGCCGTGCGTGCCATAGCGCGACGCGCGGCGCCCTCCGCCGCAGCCGCGTTTGACGATCAGGACGTCACGACATGGAATTTCAGCAGCGTGTGTTTTCCGGCGTCCAGCCGACCGGAAATCTGCATCTGGGCAATTATCTCGGCGCCATCCAGCGTTTCGTGGCGCTGCAGGACAGCTATGACTGCATCTATTGCGTGGTCGACATGCACGCGATCACGGTGTGGCAGGACCCGATCGAGCTGAAGAAGCAGATCCGCGAGGTCACGGCCGCCTTCATCGCCGCCGGCATCGACCCCGCGAAGCATATCGTGTTCAACCAGAGCCAGGTGTCGGGACACGCCGAACTCGCCTGGGTGTTCAACTGCGTCGCGCGGCTGGGCTGGCTCAACCGCATGACCCAGTTCAAGGAAAAGGCCGGCAAGGACCGCGAGAATGCCTCGGTCGGCCTTTACGCCTATCCGAGCCTGATGGCGGCCGACATCCTGCTCTACCGCGCCACCCATGTGCCGGTGGGCGAGGACCAGAAGCAGCATCTGGAGCTGACGCGCGACATCGCGCAGAAGTTCAACAATGATTTCGGCCCCTCCATCGCCAGCCTTGGACTCGGCGAGAGCTTCTTCCCGCTCACCGAGCCGCTCATCGGCGGGCCGGCGGCGCGGGTGATGAGCCTGCGCGACGGCTCGAAGAAGATGTCGAAATCCGATCCCTCCGACCTCTCGCGCATCAACCTCACCGATGATGCCGACCAGGTCGCCTCGAAGATCCGCAAGGCCAAGACCGACCCCGAGCCGCTGCCCACCGAGGCCGAGGGGCTGAAGGGGCGGCCGGAGGCGGATAATCTCGTCGGCATCTACGCCGCCCTGTCCGACACGCCGAAGGAGCAGGTGCTGACCGATTTCGGCGGCGGGCAGTTCTCCACCTTCAAGTCGGCGCTGGTCGACCTCGCGGTGGCGAAGCTCGGGCCGATCGGCGCCGAGATGAAGCGCCTCGTCGCCGAGCCCACCCATATCGACGCCATCCTGCGCGACGGCGCCGCCCGCGCCCGCGTGCTGGCGGACGAGACCCTGAACCAGGTGAAGGACATCGTCGGCTTCGTGCGCTGAGGCCGGCGGGGCGAGCGGCCTGCGCGGCCGCCCGCTGCCCGTGCTATCCTGAGGCGGAACGGCGGCCGCGCGGCGGGTCCGCCTGTCAAGCTTGTGCCTCTGCCTCCGTTTCGGCGGCCGACGGTGCCGACACGGTTCCATTCGGGAAAAGTCCCATGACGCGCCGGCGCCAGATCCACGAGCCCGGCCACCTGCGCAAGCTCCTGGTGGTGGTGGACGATTCGCCCGAATGCGACCGCGCGGTCTATTACGCCGCGCGCCGGGCGGCACGCACCGCCGGCGGGCTGGTGCTGCTGCGCGTGCTCACCCTCGCCGATGTGGAAAGCCAGTGGTTCGGCGTCGCCGAGCTGATGCGCGCGGAGGCCGCCGACAAGGCGACGGCGCGGCTCGAGCATATGGCCGCGCGCGCCCGCTCGGTCGCCGGCGTCACGGCGCAGACGCTCATCCGCGAGGGCGCGGTAGTCGACGAGATCCTCAAGCTGATCGAGGCGGACGAGGATATCGCGCTGCTGGTGGTGGCCGTGCATGCCGGGCGCGAGGCTCCGGCCTCGCTCATATCCTCGCTCGGCTCCGGGCTCTGGGCGGGCCTGGGCATTCCCATCACCCTCGTGCCGGGCACGCTCTCCGACGCCGAGATCGACGCGCTGGCCTGAGGCCCGACGCTCGGTGCCGCCTCCCCCCTGCGCCCCTCCCCGCGCGCTCCACGAGGGATGTGCGCGGCCGATCCCTTCCCCTCCGCGTCGGGAGGGCTTATCTAGAGGGCACATTCCCCGTCGCCGCGGCCTTGAACCCCGGTGGGCAAGGAGACAGCCATGTTCATCCAGACCGAAGCCACCCCGAACCCTTCCACGCTCAAATTCCTGCCCGGCCGCACCGTGCTCGGCCAGGGCACCTTCGAGGCGCGCGACGCCGGCGAGGCCACGCGCTCGCCGCTCGCCAGCCGGCTGTTCGAGATTGCCGGCGTCACCGGCGTGTTCTTCGGCTCGGACTTCGTGACCGTCACCAAGGACAGCGCGGAATGGGCGCATCTCAAGCCGGCCATTCTCGGCGCGATCATGGAGCACTTCGTCTCCGGCCAGACGCTGCTGCCGGACGACCATGAGCATGCCGAGGACGATGCCTTCTTCGCCGCCGAGGATGCGGGCGTGGTCGATACGATCCGCGAACTGATCGATACGCGCGTCCGGCCGGCGGTGGCCAATGACGGCGGCGACATCACGTTCCGCGGCTACAAGGACGGCGTGGTGTTCCTCGCCATGAAGGGCTCGTGCTCGGGCTGCCCGTCCTCCACCGCGACGCTGAAGAACGGCATCGAGAACCTGCTGCGCCACTTCGTCCCCGACGTGGTGGAAGTGCGGCCGGTCTGAGAGCCCCGACGCCGCGACCCACCCGGCTGCGCCGGTCCCTTTCCTTCCGGCGCGGAGCGTGTGCATCGTGAGCGACGACAGGTTGAAACGATGCTGATTCTCGCCCTCGATACTGCGCTCGAAGCCTGTTCCGTGGCGCTCTACGACACGACCTCGCACCAGACGCTGGCGTCCGGGCACGAGACGATGAGCCGTGGCCATGCCGAGGCGCTGATTCCGATGGTCGACAGCGTCATGCAGGAGGCTCGGCTCGGGTTCAGTGACATTGACTGCTTCGCCGTCACCGTCGGTCCGGGCAGTTTCACCGGCCTCCGGGTCGGGCTCTCCGCCGCGCGCGGTTTCCGCATCGCCACCGGCCGGCCGGTCATCGGCCTGTCCACACTCGCCGTGCTCGCCGCGCCGCTTCTCGCGGTGAACGACGCGGTCCCGGTCGCGGCGGCGATCGATGCGCGGCACGGCAATGTCTATCTGCAGATGATCGGCGCCGCCGGGCGCGTGCTGGTGGGCCCGCGCGCCATGGCGCTGAAGGATGCCGCCCGCTCCATCGCCATCGGCCCGGTCCGCATCGTCGGCTCGGGCGCCGCCCTGCTGGCGCAGGCCTGGCCGTCCGGCGAGAGGCCCCCGATCAGCGTCGATCCCGCCGCCACGCCCGATGCGGTCTGGCTCGCGCGCCTCGCCATTGTGGCCGACCCCGCCCGCTCGGAGCCGCGCCCGCTCTATCTGCGCGAGGCCGACGCCAAGCCGCAGACGGCCGGAAGGATCGCGCGACGATGACCTCCCGGCTGTTCGAGCTTCTCGGCATCACGCGCCCCGACACGGCGCTGCGAACGGCCTGCACGGCCGATGCCGACGCGCTCGCGCAGATTCATTCGCAGAGCTTCCGCATCGGCTGGGACGCGTCGGAATTCGAGCGCCTGCTGGCCAACCGGCTCAGTCGCTGCCTGGTGGCGACGGAAGGCCCGACCGGGCGCATACTCGGCTTCATCCTGCTCAGCGGCGTGTCACCGGAGATGGAAATTCTCTCCGTCGCGGTCGCCCCGTCCCGCCGGGGCGAGGGCATTGCCCGCCGGCTGGTGGTGGCCGCCTTCGCCGAACTGGCCGCCCAGGGCTTCAGGACCGTGTTCCTGGAGGTCGAGGAGGGCAACGCGCCGGCGCTGCGGCTCTACCAGCACACCGGCTTTCAGGAGATCGGCCGGCGGTCGGGCTATTATCGCAGCGCGGCGGGCGAACCGGCGGCCGCGCTGGTGATGCGGCGCGATATCGCCTGAGAGACGATTGCCCTTTGCGTTCCGCCTGCGCCATAAGGCATCGGGAACCGCAGGCCGCGACGGGAGACCGGGCGTAGATGAACGAAAAGCCGACCGCCATCGAGGAAGCCTGCGTGACGCTGGGCCTGCGCATGACCGACCAGCGTCGCGTCATCGCCCGCATCATCGCCGACGCGCAGGACCATCCCGACGTGGAGGAACTGCACCGCCGCGCCGCGGCGATCGACGACCGCATCTCGATCTCCACCGTCTATCGCACGGTCAAGCTGTTCGAGGATGCCGGCATCATCGAGCGCCACGATTTCCGCGACGGGCGCTCGCGCTACGAGCCGGTGCCGGACGAGCACCACGACCACCTGATCGACCTGCGCTCGGGCACGGTCGTCGAGTTCCGCTCGGAGGAAATCGAACGGCTGCAGGAAGAGGTTGCCCGCAAGCTGGGCTACCGGCTGGTCGGCCACCGGCTGGAGCTCTACGGCGTGCCGCTCGACAAGAAGACGGACTGAGCCCCGGCCATGCGTGCGGGAGGGCTGCGTGTCGGGCTGGTGCTGGTGCCGGTGGTTCTCGTCACGCTGATCGGCATCCCGCTGCAATGGCTGGCGGTGCGGTACCGGCTACCGGCGCGCCGGACCCTGCCGCTTCTCTATCATCGCATCGTGCTGGCACTGGTGGGAGTGCGGGTCCGCGTGGTGGGGGCGCCGGCGACGGCCCGCCCGCTGCTGCTCGTGTCCAACCACGTGTCCTGGCTGGATATCTGCGTGCTCGGCTCCTGCCTGCCGCTGTGCTTCGTCGCCAAAGCCGAGGTGGCGGGCTGGCCCGGCATCGGCCTGCTGGCGAAGCTCCAGCGGACCATCTTCGTCGATCGCACCTCCCGCGCCGCCACCGGCAAGGTGGCCGGCGAGATGGCGGCGCGCATGAATGACGGCGATCCGGTGGTGCTGTTCGCGGAAGGCACGTCCAGCGACGGCAACCGGGTGCTGCAATTCCGCTCGGCGCTGATCGGCGCCGCGCGGGCCACCCTCGGAGAGGGTGCGGCAGCGGGGGATGCGGCGGGCGCGGCGATCCTCCAGCCGCTCGCCATCGCCTATGTCCGCCAGAACGGCGTGCCGCTCGGCCGCGCCGGGCGCCCGCGCCTCGCCTGGTATGGCGACATGGACCTCGCGCCCCATCTCCTCGCCGTGCTGCGGCGCGGGGCGGTGGATGTCGAGGTGCATTTCGGCGCCCCGCTCGACGCCGGCGACCGCAAGGCGGCGACGCTCCGGGCGGAGGCCGCGAGCCGCACCATGCTGGCGCGCGCGCTCACGGGGCGCTGACATTTCCCGGGCAAGGCGGATGCACGCAAGCGCCTCCGTCTCGTGTCTCCCGCATTCCCTTTTCGCGGGAATCCCGCTACACAGGTCACAAGGTGTCATTTGTGGAGACGTAGGCGATCCCGACCTCGGTGCGAGCGACGATTTTCGGATGCGCCTTGTCGAGGGCGCTCTCGTCGCGCGCCCGAACGTTCAACGCAAGGGACCGCGCCGCCATCGGCGCCACGCGGGCCGGGTCGATCGATACGCCATGACTGAGCCGCGCAAACTCTACGTCCGCTCCTTCGGCTGCCAGATGAACGTCTATGACGCCCAGCGCATGACGGACACGCTGGCCAGGGAAGGCTATGTCGAGACCGACACGGCCGAGGACGCCGACCTCGTCATCCTCAACACCTGCCATATCCGCGAGAAGGCGGCCGAGAAGGTTTATTCTGAGCTGGGGCGCCTGCGCAAAAGCCAGGAAGAAGCCGGCCGCCGGCAGATGGTGGCGGTCGCCGGCTGCGTCGCGCAGGCGGAAGGCGCGGAAATCCTCAAGCGCGCCCGCACAGTCGATCTCGTGGTCGGCCCGCAGAGCTACCACAAGCTGCCCGAGCTGATCGCGCAGGCGGAAGCGCGCGGCTCCAACCGCCGCGCCGGCATCGTCGAGACCGAGTTCCCGGTCGAGGACAAGTTCGATTTTCTCCCGCCCCCGAGCCGCGCCGCCATCGCCAAGCGCGGCCCCACCGCTTTCGTCACCGTGCAGGAAGGCTGCGACAAGTTCTGCACCTTCTGCGTCGTGCCCTATACGCGGGGCGCCGAGGTCTCGCGCCCGGTGGCCAAGATCCTCGACGAGGTGATCCGCCTCGCCGATGGCGGGGTGCGCGAGGTGACGCTGATCGGCCAGAACGTCAACGGCTATCACGGCGTTGACGCGGGCGGGCGCGATGTCGGCCTCGCTGAACTGGTGCGCCGCGTGGCGCAGGTGCCCGGCATCGCCCGGGTGCGTTACACCACCAGCCACCCGCGCGACATGGATGACGATCTGATCGCCGCCCATCGCGACCTGCCCGCGCTGATGCCCTACCTGCATCTGCCGGTGCAGTCGGGCTCCAACCGGGTTCTCGCGGCGATGAACCGCCGGCACGACCGCGAGCTGTTCTTCGCGATCGTGGAAAAGGTGCGCGCAGCGCGGCCAGACATCGCCTTCTCCTCCGATTTCATCGTCGGCTTCCCCGGCGAGACCGACGAGGATTTCGCCGACACGCTGGACCTCGTCGAAAAGGTCGGCTTCGCTGGCGCCTTCTCGTTCAAATATTCCTCGCGCCCGGGCACGCCGGCGGCCAGCATGGACGGCCAGCTTCCCGAGGATGTGAAATCGGCGCGCATCCATGCGCTGCAGGCCCTGCTGGACCGGCAGAAGGCGGCGTTCGACGCGGCCTGCCGCGGGCGCCGCTTCGAGATCCTGCTGGAGAAGCCGGGCCGCTTCCCCGGCCAGCTCATCGGCCGCTCGCCCTATCTGCAGTCGGTGGTGGTCGAGGCGCCGGTCGAGGCGATCGGTACGCTGGCGCTGGTTGACGTGCGCGAGGTCAGCACCAAGAGTCTTTCGGGTGACATCGTCGGTGGCGAATTCTTCGCCGACAATGTCGGCATGAATCGTTCGGCGAGGCAGAGCGAGAAGGTGGAGGCGTGAGCGTGCGTCGACCTGGTGGTTCCGATTCCGACCGTACCTTGGTTGCCACCCGCGCGGGTGGACCGGGAGGTTCGCCGCCGCGAACCGCCAGCCGCCCCGAGGCGCGATGGCTCGACACCCCGGACGACGCGCCGAGCCAGATCGTGCTCGCTTTCGACGACAACCGCCTCGCCAGCCTGCTGTTCGGCCATTACGGGCAGAACCTCGCGCTGGTCGAGCGGCGCCTCGAGATCGTCGCCGAGCAGCGCGGCAACCATGTCACGCTGGAAGGCCAGCGGGAGGCCTGCGACCAGGCCCGCCACGTGCTGGAAACGCTCTATGCCCGCCTCAAGAAGGGTGGCGAGATCGCGCCCGGCGATGTCGAGGGCGTGCTGCGCGAGGCTGCCAGCCAGGGCTTCCTGTTCGATTTCGATCCCGCGACCAAGAAGCAGAGCTTCGACGAGATCCAGCTGCGCCGGCGCCCGGTGCGCGCCCGCACCGCCGCGCAGGACGCCTATATCCGCGCGCTGAAGCGGCACACGCTGGTGTTCGGCGTCGGCCCGGCCGGCACCGGCAAGACCTGGCTGGCCGTGGCCTATGCGGTGCACCTGCTGGAGCGCCGGGTGGTGGACAAGATCATCCTCTCCCGCCCGGCCGTGGAGGCGGGCGAGCGGCTCGGCTTCCTGCCCGGCGACATGAAGGAGAAGGTCGATCCCTATCTGCGGCCGATCTACGACGCGCTGCACGACCTGATGGACCGCGCCTTTGTCGAGCGGGCGATGACGTCGGGCGAGATCGAGATCGCCCCGCTGGCCTTCATGCGCGGGCGCACGCTGGCCAATGCCTGCGTCATCCTCGACGAGGCGCAGAACACCACCTCGATGCAGATGAAGATGTTCCTCACCCGTCTGGGCGAGAACTCCCACATGATCGTCACCGGCGATCCCAGCCAGATCGACCTGCCGCCGGGCCAGACCTCGGGCCTCGCCGAGGCGGTGGCTCTGTTGAGCCATGTCGAAGGCGTCGAGGTCTGTCATTTCGCGGCCGCCGACGTGGTGCGGCATGAGCTGGTCGGGCGCATCGTCGCCGCCTATGACGGCAAGGCCGCCAGCGCGCGCGCCCGTGCCGAGGCGCGGGCCAACGAGGTGGCCGGTGCCGTCGAGGCGCCACCGCGATGAGCGAGGCGCCCGCCATCGGCTTTGCCCTTGAGGTCGACGTCCTGGTCGAGGCCAGCGGCTGGTCGGCGCTTCCCGAGGCGGCCGGGCTGGTCACGCGGGCGGTGATGGCGGCCTGCGAGGGCGCGTCCGCCGATTATGAACTCGACCTCGACGGCGCCGAGATCGCCGTGAAGCTGACCGACGACGCCGCCATCCGCGCGCTCAACCGCGACTGGCGCGGCAAGGACAGCGCCACCAACGTGCTCTCCTTCCCCACGCCCGAGGTGGCGCGCGAAGGGGGCGATCCCCATTTCGGCGACATCGCCATCGCCTTCGAGACGCTGGAGCGCGAGGCGGCCAGCGAGGGCAAGCCCCTTGCCGACCATCTCGTGCATCTGGCGGTCCATGGTACTCTGCATCTCGTCGGCTACGACCATGAGGTCACCGAGGAAGCGGAGGAGATGGAGGCGATGGAACGCCACGTGCTCGCCAGCCTCGGCATTCCCGACCCCTATGCCGACACGGAACCCGTTCAACAACACCCTTAGAGGCCAATGTCCGACCCCGTTTCCCATTCCTCCTCCGGCTCCAGCGAAGGGCCGGCTGCCGGACCAAGTAGTACCGGATCCAGTAACGGTTCGTCCGGCGGCTCGACGTCCGGCGCAGGGCA
The DNA here is from genome assembly GCF_014195655.1 of Ancylobacter tetraedralis. Classification (GTDB taxonomy): domain Bacteria; phylum Pseudomonadota; class Alphaproteobacteria; order Rhizobiales; family Xanthobacteraceae; genus Ancylobacter; species Ancylobacter tetraedralis. Next base: position 268,463 of record NZ_JACICD010000002.1, on the reverse strand, counting down.
GAGTAGAAGCGCCGCCCGCGCCGACGCGCGCGGCGGCCTGTTCGACCGGCTCCGCCATCTCATCGGGGGCTGGCGGTCCACCGGATCGCTGCGCGACGATCTCGCGGAAGCGCTGTCGACCAGCATGGACACCGGCTCCGACCTGACCGCCACCGAGCGGTCCATGCTCAAGAGCATTCTCGACCTGCGCGAGCTGCGCATCGGCGACGTGATGGTGCCGCGCGCCGACATCATCGCCGTGCAGAAGGACATCACGCTCGGCGAACTGCTCGCCGTGTTCGCCGATGCCGGGCATTCGCGTCTCGTCGTCTATGACGACACGCTCGACGACCCGGTCGGCATGGTCCACATCCGCGACCTCGTCACCTATCTCACCCAGCGCGCCATGATGCCGCGCCGGGGTGAGGCGCGCAGCGACGCCCGCAACGAGGCGAAGAGCGAGACAAAGAGCGACAACGGGCGGGCCAATGGCGAAGGCGCCAAGGAGCGGCCCCACATGCGCGGCTGGGATCTCGCGCACCCGCTGCCGGCCTTCAACCTCAAGGCCATCGACCTCAGCGCCACGCTGAGCGCCGCCAAGCTGATCCGCCGTCTGCTGTTCGTGCCGCCTTCCATGCCGTCCATCGAATTGCTGGCCAGCATGCAGGCGAGCCGCATTCACCTCGCGCTGGTGGTGGATGAGTATGGCGGCACGGACGGCATCGTCTCGATGGAGGATCTGGTCGAGGAGATCGTCGGCGATATCGAGGACGAGCACGACGACGACGAGACCCCGCTCATCGCCCGCCAGGCCGACGGCAGCTTCATCGCCGATGCCCGCGCCAGCCTCGAGGACGTCGCCGAAATGATCGATCCGGCCTTCGCGGCCGGCGAGGAGGCGGAGGAAGTCGATACGCTGGGCGGCCTTCTGGTCACCATTGCCGGGCGCGTGCCGGTGCGCGGCGAAATCGTTCCCGGGCCGGGCCAGTTCGAGATCGAGGTGCTCGATGCCGATCCGCGCCGGGTCAAGCGGCTGCGCATCTCCCGCGCCGGCGAAGGCGACACCCCGGTCCGCCGGGCATCGGCGCAGTCCGAGGAGACCGTGCGGGAGGATCCCGCCCGCAGCGGCGCGGCCAGCCTGCCGCCACCGGCCGAACAGGCCAGCGGCCGTCGTCCCTCCCCCTCCGGCACACCGAATGAAGCGGCCTAAGACGCGTCGATGATGCTGACTCCGGCCCTGCTGCGGGGCGCATCCACCCGCTGGCGCGTGCTCGCCGCGCTCACGGCGGGTGGGCTCTCGGCGCTCGCCATGCCGCCGTTCGGCCTGTGGCCGGTGCTCGCCGCCACCCTGCCGGTGCTGGTCGGGCTGATCGACGCGGCGAGCGAGGCGCGCAGCCTTCGGCGGCGGCTCGGCGGCGCCTTCGCCAGCGGCTGGCTGTTCGGCATGGGCTATTTCCTCGCCGGCCTGTGGTGGATCGGCGAGGCCTTCCTGGTGCAGGCCGATGCCTTCGCCTGGCTCATGCCCTTCGCCGTGCTGCTGCTGCCGGCGGGCCTGGCACTCTTTGCCGGGCTCGGCTGCGCGCTGGCGGTGCTGCTGTGGTCGCGCGGCTGGGGGCGGCTCTTCGCCTTTGCCGGGGCGCTGACGCTGACGGAGTGGCTGCGCGGTTTCCTGCTGACCGGCTTTCCCTGGAATAATTTCGGCTACGCGCTGGCCAATGACCTGCGCTTTGCCCAGGCCGCCTCGGTGGTCGGGCTCCTTGGCCTGTGCTGGCTGACGCTGATCACCCTCGCCAGCCCGGCGGCGCTGTTCGACGAGGAGGCGACGCCGCGCGGACGCCAGTTGCCGCTCGCATTCGCCATCGGGCTGCTCGCGCTCGTGTGGGCCGGCGGGCAGTGGCGCCTGGCCACCACCGAGGTCGGGACCGTGGCCGGCGTGCATCTGCGGATCATGCAGCCGGACCTGCCGCAGGACCAGAAATTCCGCTATGACGCGCGCCGCAGCGTGATGGACCTCTATGTCGCGACCAGCGAGAGCCAGGGCGGGCTTACCGGCGTCACCCACCTGATCTGGCCGGAATCGGCCTTTCCCTTCTTCTACGAGCGCGAACCCGAGGCCCAGGCCCGCATCGCCGCCATGCTGCCGCCAGGGGCCTTGCTCATCACCGGCGCCGCCCGGCTGGAGCCGGTGCCCGGGCAGCCGCGGCCGAAGGCCTATAACAGTCTCAGGGTGATCGACGCGCGTGGCGAAGTGATCGCCGATGCCGACAAGGTGCACCTCGTTCCGTTCGGCGAATACCTGCCGTTCCAGGAAACGCTGGAGGCGCTCGGCTTCGAGCAACTGACCCGCCAGCGGGGCGGCTTCACCGCCGCCAGCCATCGCCAGCCGATGGCGATCCCCGGCCTGCCGCTGGCGGTGCCGCTCATCTGTTACGAAGCGATCTTTCCCGAGGAGCTGATGCCGGCATCCGCGCCCGGAGCGGCACGGCCGGGATTCCTGCTCAATGTCTCCAACGATGCCTGGTTCGGCCTCACGCCCGGCCCCTACCAGCACTTCGAACAGGCGCGCCTCCGGGCGGTGGAACAGGGCCTGCCACTTATACGCGCAACCAATAACGGCATTTCGGCGATCGTCGATCCGCTTGGCCGAATTATGGGCATACTACCTCTGGGTGTACGCGGCGTGCTCGATGGCCCCCTCCCGTTACCTCTCGCTCCGCCAATTTATACAAGCATCGGCAACTTATTACCACATTTTCTGGTGCTGATGAGCCTATTGCTGGCCCTGCTGGGGCATCGGAGGCAGTTGCACCTCTAGATTGATCGACGGTGCCCAACGCTTTGCCTAGACTGATGCTTGTTCGGGCACACCTTCTCCCCGCTAGGCCGGCGGGGGCAGGGTTTTTTTTGCTTGCGGTCGGAGACCTCGATGACCAAAAAATCTCCCAACCCCATCGACAAGCATGTCGGCAGTCGGGTGCGCATGCGCCGGATGATGGTCGGCATGAGCCAGGAAAAGCTGGGGGAAAATCTGGGCATCACCTTTCAGCAGATCCAGAAATACGAGAAGGGCACGAACCGGATCGGGGCCAGCCGGCTGCAGAACATTTCCAGCGTGCTCGGCGTTCCGGTCGCGTTTTTCTTCGAGGGAATCCCGAACACCACGCCCGGGACCGCGGGATTTGCCGAAGACGCCTCGCCCGCCTATGTCGCCGATTTTCTCGCCACGAACGAAGGCCTCGCCCTCACGCGCGCCTTCCTAAAAATACCGGATAGCAAGGTGCGGCGCCGGATTGTCGATCTGGTCGAGGCCCTGGCGGGCGGCGAACCGGTGGCCTGAGACCTGCCTGCCACAGCGTTCTTTTTTCCGAACGAATTCGCTTGGCAATCTTGACCCACGTGCTGGCGCTTGCGACACAGGCCAAGCCGGAGCCTGTGCGCGCGCCGGCGAGCATTGAGGAGCTGACGCGTGTCTCGGCAAGCCTATCTGTTCACCAGCGAATCCGTTTCCGAAGGGCACCCCGACAAGGTGTGCGACCGCATTTCCGACGAAGTGGTCGATGCCTTCTTCCGCCTTGGGCCGGAACATGGCTGGGATCCCAGCCACCTGCGTGTGGCGGCCGAGACGCTGGCCACCACCAACCGCGTGGTGATCGCCGGTGAGACGCGCGGGCCCGCGCAGATCACCAAGGATCTGATCACCCATATCGCGCGCCTGGCCATCAAGGACATCGGCTACGAGCAGGAAGGCTTCCACTGGGAGAATGCCCAGATCGAAGTGCTGCTGCACGCGCAGTCGGCCGACATCGCCCAGGGCGTCGATTCCGCCAACAACAAGGACGAAGGCGCCGGCGACCAGGGCATCATGTTCGGCTATGCCTGCCGCGAGACGCCGGAACTGATGCCCGCGCCGATCCTGTACGCGCACAAGATCCTGAAGCGCCTCGCCGAGGCCCGGCATTCCGGCGAGAGCACCGTGCTCGGCCCGGATGCCAAGAGCCAGGTCACCGTGCGCTATGAGGACGGCAAGCCGGTCGAGGTCACGCAGATCGTGCTCTCCACCCAGCATCTCGACGCCGACCTCTCCTCGCATGACGTGCAGTCCATCGTGGAGCCCTATATCCGCGAGACCCTGCCGGAAGGCTGGATCACCCCCGCCACGATCTGGCACGTCAACCCGACCGGCAAGTTCGTGATCGGCGGCCCGGACGGCGATTGCGGCCTGACCGGGCGCAAGATCATCGTCGACACCTATGGTGGAGCCGCGCCCCATGGCGGCGGCGCCTTCTCCGGCAAGGACCCGACCAAGGTCGATCGCTCGGCCGCCTATGCCGCGCGCTATCTCGCCAAGAACGTGGTGGCCGCCGGCCTCGCCGACCGCGCCACCATCCAGCTCGCCTATGCCATCGGCGTGTCCGACCCGCTGGCCATCTATGTCGACCTGCACGGCACCGGGCAGGTCGAAGAGGCCAAGCTCGAGAAGGTCCTGCGCGAGGTGATGAACCTGCGCCCGCGCGGTATTCGCGAGCATCTCGGCCTCAACAAGCCGATCTATGCGCGTACCTCGGCCTATGGCCATTTCGGCCGCGCCGCGGAGGCCGATGGCGGCTTTTCCTGGGAGCGCACCGACCTCGCCGAGGCCATTCGCGCCGCGGTCGCCTGAGCGGACGGTTGCACGCACCCTTCCTGTCGATGATAAGCGGGGCGGACGCCAGTGTCCGCCCCGTTTGATTTTGTCTTGTGCCGATGACCGATCCCGCAAGTAATGCACCTGCCCGTGACGACCCGGACAGTGACGCACCCGCGTCCGGTGTCCCCGCTCCCGTGCGCGAGACCGCCTTCTACGGCCGGCGCAAGGGCAAGAAGCTGCGCGCCGCGCAGGCAACCCATCTCGTCCGCGACCTGCCGGCCCTCGCCATCGACACCGCCACCCTGGACGGCCGGCCGCTTGCCGAGCTGTTTCCTCATCCGGTGCGCGCGGTACGACTGGAAATCGGCTTCGGCGGCGGCGAGCATTTGCTGTCCGAGGCGCGGCGTCATCCCGATATCGGCTATATCGGTGCGGAAGCTTTCCTGAACGGCATCGCCAAGATGACCGCGGCCATCGCCGAGGCGGGCCTCGCCAATGTGCGCCTTCATGGCGACGACGTGGTGCCGCTGCTCGACCGCCTGCCGGACGGCGCGCTGGAGCGCATCGACCTGCTCTATCCCGATCCCTGGCCCAAGCGCCGGCACTGGAAGCGCCGTTTCGTGCAGGCCGACAATATCGACCGCATCGCCCGCCTGCTGGCGCCGGGCGGGCATTTCCGCTTCGCCACCGACATCGAGCACTATGCCGCCTGGACGCTGGCGCGGCTCAACGCCGATCCGCGCTTCGAATGGACCGCCCGTCGCGCCGATGACTGGCGGCTGCCCTGGGAAGGCTGGCCGGGCACGCGCTACGAGGCGAAAGCGCTGCGCGAGGGACGCCGGCCGGGTTATTACGAGTTCCGGCGCATCTGACTACCGCGTAGAATGGAACCCGAGTTCCGCGATCGGCGTTGTCGGAACAGCACCAAAGCACCCGTCAGGAGATGTTCATGGCCGAACCCAACGCGCAGGAAGATTTCGCCCAGCTGTCCGCCGATCTCGCCGTGCTGCGCGCCGACGTCGCCAGGCTGGCCGAAACGCTCACCACGCTTGCCAAGGTGCAGGGCGAGGCCGCCGCAGATGCGGTGGCCAGTCGTGTGCGCCAGGGCAAGGAGAAGGCGGAGGCGACCGCCGCCGATCTGATGGAGGAAGGCGCCGACGCCTATCAGGAGGCGAAGGAGCGCGCCAGCCAGTTCGGTGGCGAGGTGACGGCGACGATCGAGCGCAACCCGCTCGGCGCGGTGGCAGCGGCGCTCGGCGTCGGCTTCCTGCTCGGCCTCATCACCCGGGGTCGCTGATGCTGCGCCTCCTCACCGGGCTGGTCGCCGGCGTCGTCGGCGCCGAGCTGCGCATGGCGACCCGCCGCGCGGCGGTCACGCTTGTCATCCTGCTCATCGCCGGGCTCATGCTCGGCGGTGCGGTGCTGGCGTTTCTCGTCGCCTGCTTCCTGCTGCTCGCAAGCCATTACGACCCGGTGATCGCGGCGTTCATCATTGCCGGCGTGCTGCTGCTGCTGGCGCTGATTCTGTTGATGACGGCGCATCTGCGCTCGCGCCGGCGGCATGCGCGGGGCGGCTATTCGAGCCTCGCCGGGCTGACCGCGCCACCGCCCTCCATTCAGCCGCTGGCCGAGGCGGTGCCGCCGCGGCCGACCAATGCCACAACGGTGATCGCCGTTGCCGCGGGGGCGGCACTTCTCGGCCTTATTCTTGGCCGACGCATCTGAAACCGTCGCGGAACGTTCCGCAGCGGCCTGTTTCGGACTCCGGCGATTCTTGCAGGGGGAGCCAAAAAGGACCAATCTGCCGGCGAGCAATGGCTGCGAGTCACGCCGAAGGCATGACGGATGCGCCGCAGGAGGTTCCAACTTGACGTTCCGCCGTTTGTCGCTGCGGCCCGGTGCGGCCATTCTTGCCATCATGACCGCGCTTGGAGCGTCGCCGGTGCTGGCCGATGCCCCGCCGGACAATTTCATCGCCCGCTCCGCGCCGGCCGGCAATTATCTCGCCGCCCGGCTCGCCACCGCCGAACGCGATACACCGGCGGCCGCGGCCTATTATCGCGCGCTGGTGCGCAGCTTCCCGCGCAGCGGCGAGATCCTGGAGCGCGCCTTCCTCGCCGTACTGGCGGAAGGCTCGATCGATGAAGCCGTGGACTACGCCCAGCGCATCGTGCGGATCGATCCCGAGCACACGCTGGCGCGCCTCGTCCTGGGCGTGCGCGCCATCAAGTCGAAGCAATATGTCACCGCCCGCAGCAATCTGCGCCGCTCCGGCCAGGGGGCCATTGCCGAGCTCAATTCCACTCTGCTCAGCGCCTGGAGCCAGTACGGATCCGGCAATCCGCGCGCCGGCGTTGCCGCCATCGACGAGCTGAAGGGCCCGGAATGGTATGCGGGGTTCAAGGACTTCCACGCCGGCCTGCTGCTGGATGCGGCGGGCGCCAAGAAGGAGGCCGGCCAACGCCTGGAGAGCGCGCTCAAGATCGATCCGCGCACGCTGCGCGTGGTCGATGCCTATGGCCGCTGGGCCTCGCGATCGGGCAACAAGAAGCTGGCCGTCGACACCTATGAGGCATTCGACAAGCTGGTGCCGAATGATCCGCTGGTCGACCAGGAACTGAGCCTGCTGGAAGCCGGCAAGACGCTTCCCGCGCTCATCACCACCCCGTCGGCCGGGGCGGCGGAGGTGCTCTACGGGCTCGGCGCGGCGCTGGCCCGGCAGGGCGGCGAAGACCTCGCGCTCATCTATCTGCAGCTGGGCCACTGGCTGGATCCCTCGCATCCCCTGATCGAGATCACCCTCGCCGACCTGTTCGAGACGCAGAAGCGCAATAACGAAGCCATCACGCTCTACCGCAGCGTGCCGTCCGATTCGCCCTTCAAGGTGAATGCCGACGTGCAGATGGCGCTCAATCTCGACGCCGTCGGCGATTTCGAGGGTGCCCGCAAGACGCTGGAAGCCGTCGTCGCCAAGAACCCGAAGGACCTGCGGGCCCTGATGGCGCTGGGCGACGTGCTGCGCTCGAACGAGAAATATGCCGACGCTGCCGACATCTACACCAAGGCGATCGACCAGCTGCAGACGCCCACCGCCGCCAACTGGATGCTCTATTATTTCCGCGGCACGAGCTATGAGCGCACCAAGCAGTGGGAGAAGTCCGAGGCCGACCTCAAGAAGGCGCTGGAACTGAAGCCCGACCAGCCGCACGTGCTGAATTATCTCGGCTATAGCTGGATCGACCAGGGCATCCATCTCGACCAGGGCACCGAGATGATCCGCAAGGCGGTATCGCTGCGGCCCGATGACGGCTTCTTCATCGACAGCCTCGGCTGGGCCTATTACCGCACCGGCCATTATGACGACGCGGTGCGCGAACTGGAGCGCGCCGTGGAGCTGAAGCCGAACGAGGCGGTCATCAACGACCATCTCGGCGATGCCTACTGGAAGGTGGGGCGCAAGCTCGAGGCGACCTTCAAATGGAACCATGCCCGCGACCTGAAGCCCGATGCCGACGAGCTGCAGGAAATCGAACTGAAGATCGCCGTCGGCCTCGACGAGGCGGAGCGGCGCAAGAACGACAAGCCGGACATCCAGAAGACCGAGGTCGACCCTGCCGCTGCCACCCATCAGGCCGAGGCGCCCAAGGCAGCCGAGCCCCCGGCACCGGTGGAAACCAAGCCTGACGGCGGCGGCTGATCGGGGCGGCTGATCGGGGCGGGCCGGCAACGGCCCTGGGCGCTCGCGGCAGGACGACATGAAAAAGGGGCGGACCTCATGGGGTCCGCCCCTTTTTCGTCAGTCGACTGCCTTGTCCGGCACGGCGGCCGGGGCGCTCAGGCGCTCACGGGCCGGCCCGCGAAGAGCAGCGGGCGCGAGCGCAGGGCAAAGGCGCCGTCGCCGATCAGCCACAGGGCGAAGGAGGTGACGACCAGGAAAGCGGGATATTCCCAGCCACCGCCCGCCGCCGAGAACACCCAGCCATTGCCGATATGCGCGCTGGAGGCCGCCACCATGACGGGGATCAGCAGCAGCGCGACATGGCGCGCATAGACGCCGAGCAGGATGAGGATGCCGCCCGTCAGTTCCATCAGAAAGACCGGCCACGCGAGAGCGGGAGAAAAGCCGAGACTGCCGAGATAGCCGGCAAAACCGGGAATGGTGAAGACCACATATTTCAGCAGGGCATGCGAGACCCACATGCCGCCGAGCGCGACACGCAGGAGGAAAACGCCATAGGGCGCCGAGTTCTTGTCGATCATGGCACAACCTCAGGGGTGAAGGACGGGACGGGTCATCCGTGCGGTCCGTTTCATGCCCAGAGGTTAGATCAATCAATTTCGCAATAGAATAGCCGTTTATACCAGGTCGATATTGCGCATGCGCAAACTCGGCGAGACGGGCTCAAGCCACCCGGCCGCGCGATCAGTGCGGCGGGTCGGACGGCGCCTTCTCGTCGGCTGTCGCGACATCGTTGCGCTTGGGCGTGGCGCGCTCGGCCATGCGGGTGCGGCCGCTGCCGCCGCGCTTGAACTCGCACCACATCTTGTCGGCCCCGGCGAGATTGCCGCGGAAGCTCTGTTCCCCGGTCTTGTCGAGGTCGAAACAGGGCTGGAAGGCGAGGCCCTTCACCTTGGCGCAGACCTTCTCGCCGCGCACGAGGATGGTGCCGGCCGGCAGCGCGACATAGCGCACATTGCCCTTGCCACGCATCTGGATGGTGCCGGCCACCGAGCCGTCGTCGAGGATGCGCCCGGCGCCCGCCGTGCCCTCGTAGCAGGTGTAGAAAAAAGTCCGGCCATAGACGAAGCGCTCGGCCGACTGGGCGTTCATCGGGTCGGCGAACGCCGGCGCCATGCCCGCAAGAGCAGGGGCGAGGCAGGCGGCAAGCGTGAGAACGGAGGGGATACGCATTCCGGCTTCCATCGTCAGGACGAGCTAGGTTGCGCTGCGAAGGCCCCATCCTGTCAAGGACAAGCGCCCCGCCGCACGCCCGGCGGCATGCTTGCGGATCGCCCTGTGACATGGGCGCAACGCCATCGGCACCGCAACACCGCCATGATGAACATACAGGGTTAACAGCCAGCAAACGCGCCGGCGAGGCATCTGGCGGGCGGCGTCAGGCGGGCTGCACGCCGCGTTCCACCGGCCGCTCGACGATCGGCAGGTTGATCGCCGCCGAGGCGAAGGAGAGCGCCACCGCCAGCCACCAGACCAGATCATAGGAACCGAGCCGCTCATAGAACACGCCGCCCAGCCACACGCCGAGGAACCCGCCCACCTGATGCGAGAAGAAGGCGAAGCCGTAGAGCATGGCGAGATAGCGCGTGCCGAACATGAGCATCACCAGCCCCGAGGTCGGCGGAACGGTGGACAGCCACAGCAGCCCCAGCACGACGCCGAAGCCGATCGACGTGACGGGGGATGCCGGCAGCAGAACGAACACCGCGATGGCGATGCCGCGCGCGAAGTAGATCGCCGCCAGCAAATAGCGCTTGGGCATGCGGCTCGACAGCCAGCCCGCGCCAAGCGAGCCCACCATGTTGGACAGGCCGATCGCCGCCAGTGTCCAGCCGCCAATGGCGATGGAGAGGCCGCGATCGGCGAGATAGGCCGGCAGGTGGGTCGTCACGAAGGCGAGCTGGAAGCCGCAGGTGAAGAAGCCGAGCACCAGCAGCACGTAGCTCGGGTGCCGGAACGCTTCGCCGAGCGCGCCGCCGATGGTCTGGCGCGGCCCGCTATCGGCCCTCGCCGGCCCGCGCGGGGTGGCCAGCGCCAGCGAGAAGGGCAGCACCAGCAGCATGGCTAGGCCGAACAGGGTCAGCGTCTCCTGCCAGCCGATACTGGCATTGAGCCCGGCCGCGAGCGGAGGAAACAGGAACTGGCCGAACGAGCCCGCCGCCGTCGCCGCGCCGAAGGACAGTGGGCGCCAGCGATCCGGCAGCATCTTGCCGAAGGCGGCCAGCACGATGTTGAACGAGCAGCCCGACAGGCCGAAGCCGATCAGCCCGCCGGCCGACAGTTGCAGCAGTTCCGGGGTCGCGGCATGCGCCATGGCGATAAGGCCCAGCGCATAGAGGCCCGCGCCCACGAACAGCACGCGCACCACGCCGAAGCGGTCGGCGATGGCGCCGGCGAACGGCGTGCCCAGCCCCCAGAGCAGGTTCTGGATGGCGATGGCGAGGCCGAACGTGTCACGGCCCCAGCCGAATTCACGGGTCATCGGCAGCAGGAAGATGCCCGAGGAGGCGCGCGGGCCGAAGGTTAGCATCGCGATCATGCAGCCGCACAGCACCACGATCAGCGGCGCTCGCATGGCAAGGCTGGGACGAGCGGCGGGGCTGGACACGGACATCTCCTCCGGCACGCTGCGAGACGGCGGCGCGGGGCCGCAGGCGATTTCGACCACCCCTCGCTGTGAAATAAATGGCCGTCATCGGGAAGGAAAACGAATAATTTTCAGGTTGGCGATCAGGAAAAATGATGGAAGCAGGTGAGGCGGATAGGCCACAGGCCGTCCGCGAATGGCCGCCATAACGCCACCGTGAAGGCGCCGGCGCGAACCGCGCCATCGCGACACGCTATAGGGGAACATCCCTGTTCCTTAACGCCTCCCGGTCCGCCCGCCATGCTTCTCGACCGCCGTCTGTTCCTGATCGCCTCCCCGCTCGCCCTCGCGGCCTGCACCACCACGCAGGGCCCGCGCGTCAGCGGCGTCCTGCCGCCGTCGGTGGATCCGCAATTCCTGAAGATGTACGCCGCGATCACCGACGAGCCGTTCCCGGTCCCGGCGGTCGACTTGAGCGAGATCGATCCGCGCTTCCTGCGCCAGGAGGTGGCATATCGCTCGCCGTACCAGCCCGGCACCATCGTGGTCGATCCAAACGAACGCCACGCCTATCTGGTGCTCGGAAACGGCAGGGCGCTGCGCTACGGCGTGGGCGTGGGCCGGCAGGAGGGCTTCAATTTCCGCGGCGAAGGCACGATCGCGCGCAAGGCCACCTGGCCGCGCTGGACGCCGACCCCTACCATGATCGCGCGCGAGCCGGAACGCTACGGCCCCTTCGCCGGCGGCATGCCGGGGGGCGAGACCAACCCGCTCGGCCCGCGCGCGCTCTATCTCTACAAGGACGGGCAGGACACGCTCTATCGCCTGCACGGCACGACGGAGCCCTCGACCATCGGCACCATGGTCTCCTCCGGCTGCATCCGCTTCATCAACCAGGACATCATCGACCTCTATCGGCGCGTGCCGGTGGGCACCAAGGTCGTGGTGCTGCCCGCCACCGGCGCGGCTACGAGCTGAACGGCAATCGCGCGGCGCCGGAGATCGGCCGCGCCGCGGTTCCGAAACGGGACGTCCATCGGCCGGGCGGGGCAGCATCCAACCTCTGCCCCGAGCCGCGCGCGACGGGCGCGATTTGCCCGGCCACGCGCGCGCGGCCGGGGGCGAGACAGCTCGGATCTCGGGCTCCGGAATGAGGGCGTCGGCACGCGATCTCGCGGATCGAGCCTTGCCGGATCGAGCCTTGCCGGATCGAGCCTTGCCGGATCGAGCCTTGCCGGATCGGGCCTTGCCGGATCGGGCGTGGCCGCGTGGGACGTGTCGCGTCCCGGCTTGCCGCCATCCGCGGCGGGAATGCGCTCAGAAACGCGCTTCGGCGACGCGGCCTCCCGGTTCAGGCGTCCGGCACGTCAAGACGGGGCCCCGAGGGACTCACGGCGTCCCGGCTCTGCGCCACCCATTCCCATCCCTATCCCGCGTCGGCCGGAGAGATGGCCCCGCTCGCATCGCGGGCAGATCCGGTGGCTGTGGTGCCTCTCCCGCCAACCGAGGCGCGTCAATCCAGCCGGAGCTCGAACGGCACGTTCTCCATCGCCTCCTCGCCCCGGCCGATGGCGGCGATGGCGGCGCTCATGCGGCCCTGCCGGCCGAGCGCGGCATCGGCGAGCGATACCAGCAGCGCGTTCGGTGTGGCGATGGGCGAGGCGGCGCGCAGGGCGGTGGCGATCTCCGCCTCGTCGCGCGAGGGATTCAGCGCGCAGGCGGCGATATAGGCGGAGGCGGTGGAGCGGCTGATACCGGCGAAGCAATGCACCACCAGCGGCGCCGAACGCGGCCAGCGGCCGGCAAAGGCGAGGATGGCCTCCACATGCTCGATCGCCGGATGGATCAGCCCATCGCGCGGTTCGACAATGTCGTTGAAGCCGACGAACAGATGATTGTCGCGCGCGACGCTCGTCGGCAGCACGACCGGCGTGCCAAGATTGATCACGCTCAGCACATGCGCGGCGCCGGTGCGGGTCACCGTCTCCTCGAGGCGCGAGAGCGGGCAGACATGGATCATGAGGAACCCCTCCGGACGGCGGATGCGATATCGGGCGCGGACTCGGGTTCGAGCGTGGCAGTGGCCGGCTCGGCCGTGATCTCGCGGAAACGAGCGAGGAAGCGCGTCTTGGCCTCCTCCGCGCTCCACGGGGTGAGATAATCCCGCTCGGCGGCGGCGTCGAGCGGGAATGGCTGGCCGAAAAGGGCGCGTGCCTCGACCAGTTCGAAGCCGGCCAGACGCGTCGCCTCGAGAAAGGCGCTGGCCCGGTCCGCCGCCTTGACCCACTTCACCAGCGCGGCCGGCCACAGCGCCGGCAGGCCGAAGCGCAGGCTGATGGCGCCCAGCAGGCGCGCCTCCACCAGCTTGTAGTCTCCGCCGAGGACCGCCTTGAACGGGCTGATCATGTCGCCGACCACATATTCCGGCGCGTCGTGCAGCAGCGTGGCGAGCCGCCAGCGTGGATCGAGATCGCTGCCGCGCGCGAGCGCCTGCCGGCGGGCGATGTGCTCCACCAGCACCGAATGCTGGGCGACCGAGAAGATGTGCTCGCCCCTCGTCTGCCCGTTCCAGCGCGCCACCCGGGCGAGACCATGGGCGATGTCCTCGATCTCGACATCGAGCGGGGACGGGTCGATCAGGTCGAGCCGCCGGCCGGACAGCATGCGCTGCCAGACACGCGCCGGCCGGGTCCGCGCGGGGCCTGTCCGTGCCACCCGGGCGCCGCCCGCACTCACGCCGGCGCTCCCGGGGACGGGCTCCCGGCATGCGCGCCGTGCCGGTGGCAGGTCACGGCATGGTCGTCCACCATGCCGACCGCCTGCATGAAGGCATAGACGATGGTGGGACCGACGAAGTTGAAGCCGCGCGTCTTCAGTTCCTTGGACATCGCCACCGCCACCGGCGAGGTGATGATGGGCGGCGCGCCGGGATTGCGGGCATTGTCCTGCACCGGGCCGTTGATGCCCCACAAGAGCTTCGAGAATCCCGGCCCGCGCTCCATGATATCCAGCCACACCTGCGCCGAGCGGATGGTGGAGACGATCTTCGAGCGGTTGCGCACGATGCCGCCATCCAGCATCAGCGCCTCCACCTTCTCGGGCGTGTAGCGGGCGATGATCTCCGGCTGGAAGCCGTCAAACGCCGCGCGAAAACCCTCGCGCTTGCGCAGGATGGTGATCCAGGCGAGGCCCGCCTGGAAGCCGTCGAGGATCAGCTTCTCGAACAGCGCGCGGTCGTCATATTCCGGCACGCCCCATTCGTCGTCGTGATAGGCGACATAGAGCGGGTCGGTGCCGCACCAGGCGCAGCGCGTCACGCCGTCGGGGTGATGGTGCACGTTCATGCCAGAATCTCCCCGCCGGCCGTGCCGGGGACCGCGAAGGATACCCAGCCCGGTCTTTCCGGCACCAGCGCCGCCCCGTCCGCCTCCACCACATGGCCGCCGGCGCGGGCATCCTCCAGCCGGTCGAGCCGGACGAGGCCGAGCACGCGCCCCGGCGTGCCGGAGCCGAGCCGGCCGATGGTCTTGCCGCCCGCGAGGATCGGCGTGCCCTCGGCCGGCGGGCGCCCGCACACGGCGAAGGGGATGATGCGCGTGCGCGCCGTGCCGCGATGCTGCATGCGGCTGACGATTTCCTGGCCGACATAGCAGCCCTTGTCGAAATCGATGCCGCCGAGCTGGTCCATGTCCGCTTCGTGCGGGAAGGCGTCGCCATAGAGGAAATCCATGCCGCCCTCCGGCACGCCGAGCGCGATGCGATGCGCCTGCCATTCCTCCTCCGGCACCGCGCCGATCTCGCTGGCCTCGGCGGCGGGCAGCAGGAAGCGGCGCCCGAGCGCGGGCAGGCGCGGGTCGTCATAGGCGAGCGTGTCGACCAGCGGGCTCGCCCCGCCCCAGGCCACAGCAACAGCGAGGTCCTCCAGGACGCCGATCTCCACCTTGGCGCGCAGCCGGTAGAGCTGCAGGCGCTTGACCAGGTCGGCCAGCGTGAGGCGCGGCACGTCGAGCCGGAAGCCCCCCTCGGTGGCGAGCACGATCATGTCGGAGACGATCTTGCCCTGCGGGGTGAGCAGCGCCGCGTAGCGCGCCGCCCCGGGCTCGCCCGGCACGCGCGCGGTGAGCAGATTGTCGAGGAAGTGGGCGGCATCGGCGCCCGCAATGCGGGCAACCGCCCGCTCCTTCAGGATCGCGATCGGCATGAGGCAGTTCCGTCGACGGGGTTGTCGCATTCCCTAGCGTGAGATCCTGGCGCGCGGGAACGGGACGTGTTGGGTGACAGGTAAGCCCTGGCGCGCGGATCGGCAAGTGAAAATGAACAAACCGGGAACACAGCGACGACCGTGCGTGGGGGCAATGGATCGTGCCGATCCGGTTGCCGCGCGCGGCCGTCGCACCATGTTAGCAGGCGGGCGCTACGCTGCGCCCGGCATCACCGGCCCCGGCCTCGCCGGCCCCAATTCACTGGCCCCAATTCACCGGCCCCAAGACGTCAATCAACCGAGGAGATACCCATGTCCGGCACCGTCCTTTTCACCGGCACCGCGACCGCCATCGGCGGCCGCAACGGTCATTCCCAGACCAGCGACGGCTCGGTCTCGGTCGATCTCGCCATGCCGCATAATGGCGTGCTGGATCCCGGCAAGACCACGCCCGAGCACCTGTTCGCCACCGGCTACGCCGCCTGCTTCGGCTCGGCGGTCGAGGCGGTCGGGCGGATGAAGAAGCTCGATGTCACCGGCGCCGCCGTCACCGTGGCGGTCTCGCTGGTGAAGGGCGATGACGGCTTCAGCCTCGCCGCCAAGCTCTCGCTCAAGGCGCCGGCGCTCTCGCCCGCGGAGGTGCAGGAGGTGCTCGATGCCGCGCACCAGATGTGTCCCTATTCCAAGGCGACGCGCGGCAACATCCCGGTCGAGCTCAGCGTGGGCTGAGGCGCCCACCCGAAAAGACGTCATCCCGGACGGCCCGCCGGGCCGATCCGGGATCGTCATCGCGGCGGCGAGCGGCGGGCGATCGCGGCTCTCATGTCACGCCCTACGCCTCCGGCCGGGATGACGCTGTACGGAAGCGATCCGTTCAATGCGCCTCGTCCCAGTTGTCGGCGGCGCGGGCGTCCACCTTCAGCGGCACCTTGAGCGAGAGGGCGGGCAGCGGGGCGAGTTCCATCACCTCGCGCACCACGGGCACGGTGGCGCCGATCTCGTCGTCCGGCACCTCGAAGATCAGTTCGTCATGCACCTGCAGCAGCATGCGCGCGGCGAGCCCGGCTCGGGCGAGCGCCGCGTCCATGCGCGCCATGGCGCGGCGGATGATGTCGGCGGCCGAGCCCTGCAGCCGGGCATTGATCGCCGCCCGCTCGTTGAAGGCGCGAATGGACGGGTTCTTGGCCGCGATGTCGGGATAGTGGCAGCGCCGGCCGAACAGCGTCTCGACATAGCCGTGCTCGCGGGCGAAGGCGCGCGTCTCGTCCATATAGGCGCGGATGCCGGGGAAGCGCTCGAAATAGCGCTTGATATAGGCCCCCGCCTCCTCGCGCGGGATGGAGAGCTGGTTGGCGAGGCCAAAGGCCGAAATGCCGTAGATGATGCCGAAATTGATCGCCTTGGCGCGCCGGCGCACCTCGCTCGGCATGCCGGCGATCGGCACGCCGAACATTTCGGACGCCGTCATGGCGTGGATGTCCAGCCCGTCCTGGAAGGCCTGGCGCAGCGAGGGCGTGTCGGCGATCTCGGCCAGCAGGCGCAGCTCGATCTGTGAATAGTCGGCCGAGATCAGCTTGTGGCCGGGCGCGGCGATGAAGGCCTTGCGGATCTTGCGGCCTTCCTCGGTGCGCACCGGGATGTTCTGCAGGTTCGGCTCGGAGGAGGAGAGCCGGCCCGTGGTAGTGGCGGCGAGCGCGAAGGAGGTGTGCACGCGGCCGGTCTCGGGGTTCACGTAAGACGGCAGCGCGTCGGTATAGGTCGATTTCAGCTTCTGCAACTGGCGCCAGTCCAGGATGCGGCGCGGCAGCGCATGGCCCTGCTCCGCCAGTTCCTCCAGCACGTCGGCACCCGTGGACCAGGCGCCCGTGGGGGTCTTGCGGCCGCCGGGAATCTGCATCTTTCCGAACAGGATGTCGCCGAGCTGCTTGGGCGAACCGGGATTGAAGCTCTCCCCCGCCATCTCGGAAATTTCCGCCTCCAGCCGGCCCATGCCCTGCGCGAACTCGCCGGACAGGCGCGAGAGCAATTGCCGGTCGATCATGATGCCGCGCGCCTCCATGCGGGCGAGCACGGTGACGAGCGGGCGCTCCAGCTGCTCATAGACGGTGGTCTTGCCCTCCGCCACGAGGCGGGGCTTGAGCACCCGCCAGAGCCGCAGCGTCACGTCGGCGTCTTCCGCCGCGTAGGCGCTGGCCTTGTCGATGGCGACGCGGTCGAAGGTGACGGCGCTTTTCCCCTTGCCGGCGACCTCCTCATATTTGATCGGCGTGTGGCCGAGCCAGCGGACCGACAAGGGGTCCATGCCGTGCGGCGAGGCGCCGGCGTCGAGCACGTAGGAGAGCAGCATCGTGTCGTCATACGGGGCGACCTCGATGCCCTGGCGCTTCAGGATCAGCCAGTCATATTTGAGGTTCTGGCCGATCTTGAGCACGCCCTTGTGCTCCAGCAGCGGCTTGAGCGCGGCGATCGCCTCGGCTGGCGGGATCTGGCCGGGCAGCAGGCCCTCGCTGAACAGGCCCTCGTCGCCGCCCTTGTGGGCGAGCGGCACATAGCACGCCTCGCCCGGCGCGGTGGCGAGCGAAAAGCCGACGAGGTCGGCCTGCATCGGGTCGAGCCCGGTGGTCTCGGTATCCACCGCCACCACGCCGATCTCGACGGCGCGGGCGATCCATTGGTTCAGCCGCGCCAGCGTCGTCACGGTCTCGTAGGTCGAGCGGTCGACCGGGGTGGCCGCGCCTTGCGCCACGCGCGCGGCCGAGAGCGCTTGCGGGGTCAGTGCCTGTGGGGTCAGTGCCGGCGCGGCGCCGGGGATGGCCATGTCATTGTCGGCGGCGGCGGCGGCGTGGCTCTCGGGGTCGATGCCGGCGGCGACCAGCGCCGTCTCCGCGCCGCCCGCCTTCAGGCCGGGATCGGGGTCGATGGCGGCCGCGTCGATCCCATAGGCCTCGGCGACGCGACGGGTGAGCGTCGTAAATTCCATCGCCTTGAGGAAGGCGATGAGCTTGCCGCCGGCGGGCTCCACCACGGCGATGTCGTCCAGCGGCACGTCCAGCGCCACGTCGCGCTTGAGCGTCACCAGTTCGCGCGAGAGGCGGGCCTGGTCGGCGAATTCGATCAGGTTCTCGCGACGCTTGGTCTGCTTGATCTCGGAAGCGCGGGCCAGCAGCGTGTCGAGATCGCCATATTCGGCGAGCAGCTGGGCAGCGGTCTTGATGCCGATGCCCGGCACGCCCGGCACGTTGTCGACCGAATCGCCGGCCAGCGACTGCACGTCCACCACCTTCTCCGGCGCGACGCCGAATTTCTCGAACACCTCCTCGGTGCCGATCGCCTTGTCCTTCATCGGGTCGTACATGCGCACGCGCGCATCGACCAGCTGCATCAGATCCTTGTCGGAGGAGATGATGGTGACGAGCGCGCCCTTGGCCTTGGCCAGCTCCGCATAGGTCGCCATCAGGTCGTCCGCCTCGAAGCCGGACTGCTCGACACAGGCGAGGTCGAACGCGCGGGTCGCTTCCCGGATGAGCGGGAATTGCGGGCGCAGATCCTCCGGCAGATCCGGGCGCTGCGCCTTGTAGAGCGGGTATATGTCCTTGCGGAAGGTCTGCTCGGACTTGTCGAACACGACGGCCAGATGCGTCGGCGCCGGGGAGAAACCCTGCGCCCGCACCAGCTTCCACAGCATGTTGCAGAACCCCGCCACCGCGCCGACGGGCAGCTTGTCCGACGAGCGGGTGAGCGGGGGCAGCGCGTGATAGGCGCGGAAGATATAGGCGGAACCGTCGATCAGGACGACATGGTCGCCGGCTTCCAGCGGGTCGTGCTCGGGCATGAAGGGCTCCGGTGGGGACGGGAACGGCCCGCCCCGAATTCAGATGGCCGAGCCAGGCTCGGGCGGGCGCACGATGCCCCATGCGTCGGCCGCGGGGCAAGGGCGATATCCCGCTTGCGTGACGTCATCCCGGCCGGGTCCGGCGAGAGCCGGGATCGCTCCGCGTTTCCGCCGGCGATCCCGGACCGGGCGGCGGCCGTCGGGAATGATGTGTTTTCGTGGCAGATGACGGCGGGCCGTCGCGGCGCTACAGAGCACCATGCCCCGCTACAAGCTCACCATCGAATATGACGGCACCCCCTTTGTCGGCTGGCAGATCCAGGCGGCGGGCGTCACCGTGCAGGGCGCGCTGACCGATGCCGTCGCGCGCTTCACGGGCGAGCATGTGCATGTGCAGGGCGCCGGCCGCACCGATGCCGGCGTGCACGCCACCGGCCAGGTGGCGCACATCGAACTGAGCAAGGACTGGCGGCCCGACACGGTGCGCGATGCGCTGAACGCGCATTTGCGCCCGCGTCCCATCGCCGTGCTCGCCGCCGAAAAGGTGGCGGACGACTTCCACGCCCGTTTCTCCGCCACCGGGCGGCGCTATGTCTACCGCATCCTCATCCGCCGCGCCGATCTCGCGCTGGAGCGCGACCGGGCGTGGCGGGTGCTGCGCCCGCTCGACGCAGGGGCGATGGCGAAGGGCGCGGCGCACCTCGTCGGCCGGCACGACTTCACGACCTTCCGCGCCATCGGCTGCCAGGCCGCCTCGCCAGTGAAGACGCTGGACCGGCTGGAGGTGGAGACGGTGGCGCAGGATTTCGGCAGCGAAATCCGCGTGCATGCGGCGGCGCGGTCCTTCCTGCACCATCAGGTGCGCTCCATGGTCGGCACGCTGCTGAAGGTTGGCGAGGGCGCGTGGACGCCGGACGATGTGAGCGCCGCGCTGGAGGCCAGGGACCGCACGCGCTGCGGCCCGATGGCGCCCTCGGCCGGGCTGTATCTGGCGGAAGTGAGGTATTGAGCACCTTGCTCCCTCTCACCGCCGGGGAGAGGGCTGGGGTGAGGAACCTGTTGCCGTCGGCACCGGAGAGCCCCCCTCGCCCGCCATTACGCGGCGCCCTCTCCCCCTCGGGGAGAGGTTGAGGGGGACGGCGTTTCGCGCATCACGGCAGGGGCTTCAGCGCCTCCAGAAACCTCACCGGCGCGCCCTGCGACGGGGTGGTCAGCTCACCTTCCCACATCACCTTGTGGCCGCGCACGAAGGTGCCGACCGGCCAGCCCGTGACCTCGACCCCGTCATAGGGCGTCCAGCCGGGCTTGGAGGCGATCCAGCCATTGCGGATGGTCTCGCGGCGCTTCAGGTCGACGATGGTGAAATCGGCATCGTAGCCGACCGCGATGCGGCCCTTGGTGGCGATGTCGAAGATGCGCGCCGGCCCGGCCGAGGAGAGGTCGACGAAGCGCTCCAGCGACAGGCGACCGGCATTCACATGGTCGAGCATCATGGGCACCAGCGTCTGCACGCCGGTCATCCCCGAGGGGCTGTCGGGATAGGGCCTGGCCTTCTCCTCCAGCGTGTGCGGCGCGTGATCGGAACCGAGCACGTCGACCACGCCCTCGGCGAGGCCGCGCCACAGCGCCGCCCTGTGCCGCGCCTCGCGCACCGGCGGGTTCATCTGCACCAGTGAACCCAGCCGGGCGTACCAGCTCGCCTCCATCGTGAGGTGGTGCGGCGTCACCTCGACGGTGGCGACATCCTTGTGGTCGCGCAGATACTCGATCTCCTCCTGCGAGGTGACGTGCAGCACGTGCACGCGCTTGCCTTCCTCGCGGGCGAGGTTGACGAGGCGCATGGTGGCGGTGAGGGCGGCGATCTCGTCGCGCCACACCGGATGCGAGGCGGCGTCGCCGGGTACGCGCAGGTGCTTGCGCTCGTCGAGCCGCGGCTCGTGCTCGCAATGGAACGAGGCGCGGCGGCGGATCACCTTTAGAATTGCGCGCACGCCGGGATCGTCCGCCACCAGCAGCGAGCCGGTCGAGGAGCCGATGAAAACCTTGATGCCGGCCGAGCCGGGAAGGTTCTCCAGCTCCGGCAGGTCCTTCACGTTCTCATGCGTGCCGCCGACGAAGAAGGCGAAGTCGCAATGCATGCGGTTCCTCGCGCGCCGGACCTTGTCGGCCAGGGCGTCGCCCGAGGTGGTGAGCGGGTTGGTGTTGGGCATCTCGAACACGGCGGTGACGCCGCCCATGACCGCCGCGCGCGAACCGGATTCGAGGTCTTCCTTATGCTCCAGCCCCGGCTCGCGGAAATGCACCTGCGTGTCGATGACGCCGGGCAGGATGTGGAGCCCGGTGCAATCGAGGGTCTCGCCGGCCTGCGCCGGATCGAAGGAGCCGATGCCGGTGATGCGCCCGCCGCGTAGGCCGACGTCGCGCGCGCCGGTGCCGTCGTGATTGACCAGCGTGCCGCCCTTGAGCAGGAGATCGAAGGTTTCAGTCATGCCGTCCTCGCCGGTGGGCCCTCTCACGCGCTTCTCCTACGCGCCCTGTCCGGCCGGATGCAAGGGCAGCGGCGGGCTGTCGCCGTTCAGGCGATCGCGAACTCGACCCGTACGGTGGTGCCGCTGGCGCTGCCATAGTTGAGCGTGCCGCCGAGCTGGCTGGCAAGGCTCTGGATGATGCGCCAGCCCAGCCCGTGGCTGGCGGCGAGATCCATCTGCGCCGGCAGGCCCCGCCCGTCATCGGCGATGGAGACCTCGTAGCGGTCCGGCCCGCGCGGAACGACCACGATGCGGATGCTGCCCGCCCGCCCGTCGGCGAAGGCGTGCTTGAGCGAATTGGTGACGACCTCGGCCACCAGCATGGACAGGGTGGTGAGCTGGGTTACGCTCAGCGGCAGGTCGGGGGTCGTCACCTCGCAGCGTATGTTCTCCACGCCGGACGCGGCGACGAGATCGCAGCACAGCTCGCGCAGATATTGCCCGGTCGGCAGGTCCAGCCGCTCCGGCGCGTGGAGCTGGCGGTGGATGCGGGCAATGGTGTCGAGCCGGGCCCGCGCCTCGTCGAGCGCGGCCACCGCCTGGCGCGGATCGTCCACCACCCGGCGCTTCTGCAGCAGGAGCAGGGCGGCGACGAACTGCATGTTGTTGGCCACGCGGTGCTGCAGCTCCTGAAACATGGTGCGCTGGCTCTCATAGAGCCGGGCCGTGGTCTCCTTCTCCGCGCGCAGCTTGTCGGCGGCGCTGAAGGTGAAGTGGATCAGGATGATGTCGATGGTGGCGATGCTGATGAAGAAGACCAGCGCCATCATCGCCTGGCCGGTCATCTGCATGCCGGTGGCCGGGCCGATGAAGAAATACCAGGAGGCGATGGTGGACAGCGTGGCGCAGGTGATGCCCGGCCGCAGCCCGCAGAAGAAGGTAGTGAGAATCACCACGGGAAAGAAGGTGAGGAACGGGAAGCCAGGCGGCAGGACCGCGTCCACCGCGAATCGCAGGGCGAGCGCCGCCGCGAACATGGCCACGCCGAACGCATCCGGCAGCCAGCGATGCCGGCGCAGCGGCCGCGCGAACTCGACCAGCCGCCAGAACAGGGCCGGGTTAGCCGCCGCCGCCGTTTCGATTTCAGCCATTGTGCCACGCCGCCGCGTTGTCCGCCGCCGGCAGGGCCGCCGCGAGCGGGATGGTCCCGCGGACGCCGGTCCGTCTCATTCCTAGAACCCTCAAGCGCCCCTCGGCATCCGCTAGGCCGGATCGACCCGGCGAATAATGGCAGACTCTTACCGCGATCGTCACGCCGCTTCTGTGCAAGAGTGAACAAAGCGCCGCTCCGTGCGTTCTGGCTCGGGAAGCCCTGGGGAGAACCTCATGACGCACGCATCGGGATCGCTTTCGGAGCCGGTGGCCAATGTCGCCGAACCCTCCTCCGGCGGCAACAACCTCATCGGCGCCCTGCGCGCGGCCGATTTCCTGCTGATCCGCCACCAGCTGCGGCGCATCGACCGCGCCGCCGGCACGGTGCTCTACGAGCCGGGCGACGATGTGCGCTCGGTCTATTTTCCCTGCGGCCAGACCCTCGTCTCCTTCATGGTGATGATGGAGGACGGGCGTCTGGTCGAGATCACCTCGATCGGCCGCGAGGGGGCCGTCGGCGGCATCGTCTCGCACGGGCGGCTGCCCGCCTATGCCCGCGCCGTGGTGCAGATCGGCGGCCCGCTGCTGCGGCTCGACGTCGCCGAGCTGGAGCGCGCCAAGCAGACCTCCCCGCCGCTCGCCAACCTCTTCGCCCGCTATGCCGACTGCCTGCTGGCACAGGTGTTCCAGTCGGTGGCCTGCAACGGCGCGCACACCATCGAGCAGCGCGCGGCCAAATGGCTGCTCGCCGCGCTCGACCGCACCGGCGAGGACAGCGTGCGCCTCACCCAGGACCAGCTCGCCTCGATGCTGGCGGTGGGGCGCTCCTATGTCAGCCGCGTGCTGCAGCACCTGCGCCGCTCCGGCGCGGTGGAGCCCGGGCGCGGGCGGCTGACGGTGCGCGATCCGGAACGGCTCAAGGCAATGAGTTGCGGCTGCCACGACGTGGTGCGCCGGCATTTCGACGATGTGCTCGGCGGTGTCTATCCCACCGGCAACGAGGTATCGGACGGGCCGGTCATCACCCATGGGCCGGCCTTCCGGCCCTAGCGGCGTCACACCAGCCCCGGAAACAGCGCGCGCAGGCTCGCCACCAGCATTTCCATGGCGATGGCGGCCAGCACCATGCCCATGAGCCGCTTGGTCACACTCATCACGGTGGGCGAAACCACCCGGCCGATGAAGGGCGCGGCGATGAGCGTGGCTGACAGCAGCAGCAGGAAGGCGACGAGCCCGAGGCCGAGCGCAAGGAACTGGTCGGTCCGCCCGGCAGTATGGGCATAGACGATCAGCGCCGAGATCGTGCCCGGCCCCAGCAGCATCGGGATGGCGAGCGGATAGAACGCCACGTTGCTCGCATTATTGAAGGTCGCTTTCTCCGCGCTCGATCCGCCATGGGTGGCGCTGTCCTCGCCGTGCAGCATGGAGAGCGCGATCAGCAGCACGATCAGCCCGCCCGCGAGGCGGAAATGATCCACGTCGAGACCGAAGAAGCCGAGAATGGCATTGCCCGCGAACACCGACACCAGGCAGCCGACCGCGACCGTCAGGCTGACCAGGATCGCCGTGCGGCGCTGCTCGGCCTCCTTCATGCCCGAGGTGAAGGACAGGAAGATCGGCAGGTTGGCGATCGGGTTCATGATGGCGAACAGGGCGGCGAACACCTTGGCCGCGAAGGCGAAATCCATGGCGTTGAAGTCTCCTCTGGGGGCCGGTGGGCGCGCGCGGCTTCGCGGACCCTCATTCCTCGTAGCAGGGACGGGCCCCTGCGGGGAACCCACCCAAGGTACCGCCTGAAACCCAGGGTACCGCCTGCAACCATGGATGAAACGCGTGGGATGAAACGCGCGGGATGAAACGCGTGCATGGCTCCTGCGCCGCGGCGGGTCTTGTGCCGCCGCCCGCGCCATGGCATGCGCGGGGCATGCAAACCGAGATCGTTCCGCCCGGAATCCTGCCGCCTGTCATCACCTCCTTCGCCACGCTCGCCCCGCGCTACGACGTTGTGCTGTGCGACGTGTGGGGCGTGCTGCATAACGGCGTGGTCGCCGCCGCCGCCGCGTCCGACGCGCTTATCCGCGCCCGGGCGGCTGGCGCCACGGTGATTCTGGTCTCCAACGCCCCGCGCCCGCGCGACGGGGTGGCGAAGATCCTCGACGGGTTCGGCGTGCCGCGCGCCGCCTATGACACGATCGTCACCTCCGGCATGGTGACGAACCGGCTGCTCGCCGGACATGCCGGCGCGCGGTTCTGGCATCTCGGCCCCGAGCGCGACCTCGGCATCTATGACGGGCTCGACCTCGCCTTCGCCGAGCTGGACGCAGCCGAGCTGATCGTCTGCACCGGCCTGTTCGACGACACGGTGGAGACGCCGGCGGACTATGCCGACCGGCTGGCGGCCGCGCGGGCGCGCAACCTGCCCTTCATCTGCGCCAACCCGGACATCGTGGTGGAGCGCGGCGGCGATCTCGTGTGGTGCGCCGGCGCGCTGGCCGAGGCCTATGCGGCGCTGGGCGGCGACGTGGTGTTCTGCGGCAAGCCGCACCGGCCGATCTACGAGGCGGCACTGGCCACCGCGCGCGAGCTGCGCGGGGCCGAGACGCCGGCCAGCCGCGTGGTCGCCATCGGCGATGCGCTGCGCACGGACCTCGCCGGCGCGCTGGGCGTGGGCATCGACTGCCTGTTCGTCGCCGCCGGCATCCATGCCGGCGAGCTCGGGCTGGAACACGGCGCCGAGGTCGACCCGAAGGCGCTGGCGCGCCTGCTCGCCGACGGGCCCGGCCAGCCGACGGCCGTCACCACCCGCCTCGTCTGGTGAGGGGATCCGTGCTGAGCCGCATTGACGCGGATGCGCGGCAGCGCCACTAAGGCGACCGCGCCCGTCCCCTCGTGCCGTGTCCGGACATGACCCACGCTGCCGCCCGCCCGCATGACTTCGCCATCTTTCACGATGCAACGGGCCTGCCCGCTGCCCTGGCCCGGCCGGTCGTCGCCATCGGCAATTTCGATGGCGTGCATCGCGGCCATCGCGCCGTCATCGGCACGGCGATCGACCAGGCCCGCTCCTTCGGGCGGCCGGCGCTGGCGCTGACCTTCGAGCCGCATCCGCGCGCCTTCTTCCGGCCGGACGAGCCGATGTTCCGCCTCACCCCGCCGCCGCTGAAGCTCAAGCGCCTGGCGCAGACCGGGCTCGACGGCGCCGTGGTGCTGACCTTCGACGCCGCGCTCGCCGGCCTCGACGCCGAGACCTTCGTGAGCGAGATCCTGCTCGGCCGGCTCGGCGTCTCCATGGTGGTCGCCGGCTATGATTTCCACTTCGGCAAGGGGCGCGGCGGCTCGCCGAGCTTCCTGCGCGAAGCCGGCCATCGCCACGGCTTCCCGGTCGAGATCGTCGCGCCGCTGCTGGACGAGGGGGCGCAGATTTCCTCCAGCGCCATCCGCGCGGCGCTGGCGCAGGGCCGGGTCGAACAGGCCGCCGACATGCTCGGCAGCCCGTGGGAGGTCGAGGCCGAGGTGATCCATGGCGACAAGCGCGGGCGCGAGCTCGGCTATCCCACCGCCAATATGCGGCTCGATCCGGCGATCCGCCTCGCCCACGGCATCTATGCGGTGACGGTGGAGATCGACGGCGTGCGCCACAAGGGCGTGGCCAGCTTCGGCCGGCGCCCCACCTTCGACGACGGCGCGCCGCGGCTGGAGACGTTCATCTTCGACTATTCAGGCAACCTCTACGGCCGCGTGCTGCCCATCGCCTTCCACGCCTATCTGCGCCCCGAGCTGAAATTCGACAGCATTGATGCGCTGATCGCGCAGATGGACATCGACAGCGCGCGGGCGAAGGCGGCGCTGGGTTAGAGAGGGGTCAGCCGAACAATCTCGCGCCAGCCGACGAGTCCCGCGCTGGGTCCCGGATCGGCGTTGCGCTTCGCGCACCTTGTCCGGGAAACGAGGCTGCTGTTTCCCGGACAAGCTGGACAACGTGCAGCGCCGATCCGGGAGCCAGGAGAGACTCTTCGGCCATATAAACTCTTTGGCCCATCGCCCTTACGCCCCCACCATCCCCGCCCTTGCACCGCCTTGCCGCTGCGCTTAAACCGTGCGGCGAGTGAAGGAGTCCGTCATGACGAGCCGCAACAGCGATGGTCGATCCGCGAACGAGCCTGCCGAGGAGGCGAAGGCGCGCGATTATTCGTCGACCCTGTTCCTGCCGCAGACCGATTTCCCCATGCGCGCGGGCCTGCCCCAGCGCGAGCCGGAACTGCTGGCCCGCTGGCAGCGCATCGACCTCTACGCCCAGCAGCGCAAGGCCGGCGAGGGCCGCCCGCGCTTCGTGCTGCATGACGGCCCGCCCTATGCCAATGGCAACATCCATATCGGCCACGCGCTGAACAAGATCCTGAAGGACGTGGTGGTGCGCTCTCAAGGCGCGCTTGGCCACGATTCCAACTATGTGCCGGGCTGGGACTGCCACGGCCTGCCGATCGAGTGGAAGATCGAGGAGCAGTACCGCGCGAGGGGCAAGAACAAGGACGAGGTGCCGGTCGTCGAATTCCGCCAGGAATGCCGGGCCTTTGCCGCCAGCTGGCTCGACATCCAGCGCGAGGAGTTCAAGCGGCTCGGCGTCGAGGGCGACTGGTCGCACCCCTATGCCACGATGAGCTTCGACGCCGAGGCGCAGATCGCCCGCGAGATCATCAAGTTCGCCAGCAACGGCCTGCTCTATCGCGGCTCCAAGCCGGTGATGTGGTCGGTGGTCGAGCGCACCGCTCTGGCCGAAGCCGAGGTCGAGTATCACGACCACCAGTCGACCACGATCTTCGTGAAGTTCCCCGTGACCGGCTATCGCGAGAGCGCGGCCACCGCCGGCGGCCTGCCCAAGGGACTGAAGCCGGCCAGCGAAGCCGACGACATCCACCTGTTCCCCTCCTATGAGGGCGCGTCCATCGTCATCTGGACGACCACGCCCTGGACCATTCCGGGCAACCGGGCCATCGCCTTCTCCAAGGACGTGACCTACGCCGTCTACGAGGTGACGGAGGCTCCCGCCGACAATTGGGCGAAGGTGGGAGAGCATTTCATCGTCGCCGACAAGCTGGCGGACGAGGTGTTCAAGGCCGCGCGTGTCACCGGCTATGAGCGCCACAAGGAGGTCGACCCGACCCATCTCGTCTGCGCCCATCCGCTGAAGGGCGTCGAGGGCACGGACGGCTATTTCGATTTCCCCGTTCCCGTGGTCGCCGGCGACTATGTCACCGACGACGCCGGTACCGGCTTCGTGCACATAGCCCCGGGCCATGGCGCCGACGACTTCAATCTCTACGTCGCCGAGAAGCTCGGCGATGTCCCGCACACGGTCGGCCCGGACGGGCGCTATTACGAGCATGTGCCGCTGTTCGCCGGCCATCGGGTGATGGACGACAAGGGCCGGGATGGCGACGCCAACGACCTCGTCATCAAGACGCTGCTCGCCGCCGACCGGCTGCTGGCGCGCGGCCGGCTGAAGCACCAGTACCCGCATTCGTGGCGCTCCAAGGCGCCGATCATCTTCCGCAACACGCCGCAATGGTTCATCGCGATGGACAAGGACATCGCGGCGAGCGATGGCTCCTCCACCTCCGGCGACACGCTCCGCGCCCGCGCGCTCGGCGGTATCGCACGCGTCGACTGGGTGCCGGCTTCGGGCCAGAACCGCATCACCGGCATGATCGAGAACCGCCCGGACTGGGTGGTGTCGCGCCAGCGCGCCTGGGGCGTGCCGATCGCCGTGTTCGTGAAGGACAAGGGCGACGGCACGGTCGAGATCCTGCGCGACGACGCCGTCAACCAGCGCATCGCGGACGCCTTCGCCACCGAGGGCGCGGACGCCTGGTACAAGGACGGCGCCGCCCAGCGCTTCCTTGGGCACGACCACAGCTCGAACGAATGGCACAAGGTCGACGACATTCTCGACGTGTGGTTCGATTCGGGCTCCACCCACGCCTTCACGCTGGAAGTGCGCGAAGACCTGAAGGTGAACCGCGCGTTCCAGGGCGGGCCGGACCGGGTGATGTATCTGGAAGGCTCGGACCAGCATCGCGGCTGGTTCCACTCCTCGCTCTTGGAGAGCTGCGGCACGCGGGCGCGCCCGCCCTATGACGTGGTGCTGACGCATGGCTTCGTGCTCGACGAGCAGGGCCGCAAGATGTCGAAATCGGTCGGCAACGTCGTCGCCCCGCAGGAGGTGATCAAGTCCTCCGGCGCCGACATATTGCGCCTGTGGGTCTGCGCCTCCGACTATTCCGACGATCTGCGCATCGGGCCGGAAATCCTCAAGACCACGGTCGAGACCTATCGCAAGCTGCGCAACACGCTGCGCTGGCTCTTGGGCTCGCTGCACCATTACCGCGAGGCCGAGCGCGTCGCCTATGCCGACATGCCGGCGCTGGAGCGCATGGTTCTGCACCGGGTGCACGAGCTCGACCGGCAGGTGCGCGCGTCCTATGCCGCGTTCGACTTCAAGCGCGTGCATGCGGCGCTGTCGTCCTTCATGACGACCGAGCTGTCGGCCTTCTATTTCGACGTGCGCAAGGATGCGCTCTATTGCGACCCGATCTCCTCGGTGACGCGCCGGGCGTGCCTGACCGTGCTGGACGAGGTGTTCAACCGCCTCGTTCTGTGGCTGGCGCCGATCCTGCCCTTCACGGCCGAGGAAACCTGGCTCGCCCGTTTCCCCTCCGAGACGGATTCGGTGCATCTCCAGCTCTTCCCCGAGACGCCGGCCAAGTGGCGCGACGAGACGCTGACCGACGAGTGGCGCAAGATCCGCCTCGTGCGCCGCGTGGTGCTCGGCGCGCTGGAAGTGGAGCGCGCCGCCAAGCGCATCGGCTCCAGCCTGGAGGCCGCGCCCATCATCCATGTCAGCGACGAGAGCCTGTTCGCGGCGGTGAGCGCGGTGGATCTGGCGGAGGTGTGCATCACCTCCGACGCGCATCTGATGCCCGATGCCGGGCCGAAGGAGGCGTTCCGCCTTCCGGACGTGCCGGGCGTCGCGGTGGTGCCGGCCAAGGCGGTGGGCGAGAAATGCGCCCGCTCGTGGAAGATCTCGCCGCTGGTCGGCAGCGACCCGGACTTCCCCGACGTGACGCCGCGCGACGCGTTGGCGCTGCGCGAACTCGCCAATGCGCGGCGAGCGGCGGAATGACGCTGTCCTATTGCGCCCCGTGAGGTTCTCCGCATGAAGCCGCGCCTCGCCGGGCTACGTCTGACCGGGCCGCTCTCGCTCTATGGCGGCGGCTTTGCGCTCGCCGCGCTGGTGATCGACCAGGCGTCCAAGCTCGCCGTGCTGCACGGCGTCGATTTCGGCGACGCGGGGATCGTGCGGATCCTGCCCTTCCTCGATTTCGTGCGGGCCTGGAATACCGGCATCAGCTACGGCCTGTTCTCGCAGGGCGCGGATGGCTGGTGGCTGCTGGGCGGGCTCAAGCTGGCGGCGGCGGTTTTGTTCTGGTTCTGGCTCGCCCGGGTCGACCGCCGGATCGAGGCGGCCGCACTCGGCCTCCTGATCGGCGGCGCGCTCGGCAACGCCATCGACCGCCTCGCCTATGGCGCGGTGTTCGACTTTGTCTCGCTGCACGCCTTCGGCTTCTACTGGTACGTGTTCAATCTCTCCGACGTCGCGATTGTTGCCGGTGTCGGACTGCTTCTGTATGACTCTTTCCTGGGCGGCGCCGCAAAATTGCCGTCCTGACATGAAGAGTTGACGCTTCGGGACGCGCGTCATGGGAGGCGGGCGAGCCCGTGCCCGATAGGCCCCGTGTTCTACATGCCCGTGCCCGCGCGACGCCCGACGAGCGGGTCTTTCGCGGCAGAAGCAGGAGATGACCGAATGTCGAGACAACCTCTGACGATGCGCGCCGCCCTGCTTTCCGGCGCCTTCTGCGTGGCTGTTCTGGTCAACGGGAGCCCTGCCTTCGCCCAGGAAGACAATTTCACCGAGCAGCTGCTGACCAATCTCGGCCTCGTCGCCGCGCCGCCGCCGGATATCGATTATCGCGAGCGCGCGCCGCTGGTGGTGCCGCCCACGGGCGAGACGCTGCCGCCCCCGCGCGCGGCCGACGCCATCACCCAGAACCCGAACTGGCCGAAGGACGACGACGTCAAGAAGCGCGCCGATGCGCAGAAGGTCGCCAGCAAGCCGACGAGCTTCAACGACCGTGACGCGACCCGCGCCCTCACGCCGGCCCAGATCGCCACCGGCACCAATCCGAACGCCAACAACATCACCACCAAGCCGGGCCTCGTGGCCGAGAACAATGCCCAGCGGCAGGACTGGCTGAAGCCGACCGGCGGCCTCGGATTCCTCGGCTGGGGCAGCAAGAAGGAAGAGAAGCCGATCGCCTTCGCGGGCGAGCCGGAGCGTCAGACGCTGACCGACCCGCCGGTCGGCTATCAGACGCCGGCATCGAGCGCCGCCTATGGCACGGTCGCCGAGCGTCCCGAGGAGAGCGTCTGGCAGTTGCCGGACTGGTTCGACCGCTCGCAGAAGAACAATACCCGCAACTGACGGGCTCCGACGGCCCCTCTCGACCGGGGGGGCGGATCCGCCCGCGCCGGCCCCATGCCGTAGGGCGGCGCCGCGGGCTGGCCGTTCGCGCGCTCGTCGGCATCGCACAAACTTCCGGCCACACGCCGCGCCCGGGCCATGCCTTCCGGGACATGCCTTCGATACCGGGGGCGACTCACACGGGATTGATCTGGCCGGCCGTTTTCATCGCTCGAACTGTGGCACACTCCGCCGCGCGGTTGTGCCCTCGGTGCGTTGCACCGGAGATGCGCCGTTGTCCGTCATCGGGTCCGTCCGTCTGGCGCGTCCGGCCCGGGAGATGACGGGAAGCCCAACACGACGACAAAAAGCGGGCGGCCTTGCCCGCGTGCCCATGCCGAACCGCGCCGATCCCGCTGGCGCCCCCTTCTCACGGCGCCGTTCTTCAGGACGCCGCGCCGGGAAATGCCGCCCCTCGATGCGCCCTCTCATGGCGCCTGCGCCGACATGTCCCTATATCAGGGACCCAATACGGATATTGTAACCGGAATGGCGCCTCGAACCCTGTCGACTGGAAAGCTGATGTCCGCCGTGATGCTCATCGCCGCCTCCCTCGCCTCGACGAAGGCCGCCGAGGCGGCGGACGTCGCCGAATTCACCCTCGACAACGGCATGCAGGTCGTCGTCGTGCCCGATCACCGCGCGCCGGTCGTCACCCATATGGTGTGGTACCGGGTCGGCTCGGCCGACGAACAGCCGGGCAAGTCGGGCATCGCCCATTTCCTCGAGCATCTCATGTTCAAGGGGACCGACAAGCACCCGGCGGGCGAGTTCTCGCAGGTGGTCGGCAAGCTCGGCGGGCAGGAGAACGCCTTCACCTCGCAGGATTACACCGCCTATTTCCAGCGCGTCGCCAAGCCGAGCCTCGGCACGGTGATGGCCTTCGAGGCGGACCGCATGACCGGGCTGGTGCTGACCGACGAGGTCGTGCTGCCCGAGCGCGACGTGGTGCTGGAAGAGCGTCGCATGCGCACCGACAACGATCCGGCCTCCCAGCTTTCGGAAGCCGCGCAGGCCGCGATGTATGTGAACCATCCTTACGGCCATCCGATCATCGGCTGGGAGGAGGAGATCAAGCAGCTCAACCGCGAGGATGCGCTGGCCTTCTACCGCCGCTTCTACACCCCGAACAACGCGATCCTCGTGGTGGCCGGCGATGTCGAGCCGGACGAGGTGAAGACGCTCGCCGAAGAGACCTATGGCAAGGTCGAGCGCCGCGCCGAGACCGCCGAGCGGGTGCGCCCGAGCGAGCCCACGCCGCGCGCCGCGCGCCGGCTCATCCTCGCCGATGCGCGCGTCGGCCAGCCGAACCTGTCCCGCGCCTATCTCGTGCCGTCCTATCGGCAGGCGAAGGAGGACAGCGTCGCGCTGGACGTGCTGGCGCAGGTGCTGGGCGGCGGCTCGACCGGCCGGCTCTACCGCGACCTCGTGGTCGAGAAGGGCTTGGCGGCAAGCGCCGGCGCCTGGTACCAGTCCACCGCTCTGGACGCCACGCGCTTCGGCATCTCGGCCTCGCCCCGGCCGGAGGTGACGACCGAGGCACTGGAGGCCGCGCTCGACGAGGCCATCGCCGCGCTGGCCAAGGACGGCCCGGCGGCGGACGAACTGGAGCGCGCCAAGACCCGGCTGGTCGCCGATGCCATCTACGCGCAGGACAACCAGGCGACGCTGGCGCGCATCTACGGTGCCGCGCTCACCACCGGATCCACTGTCGAGGACGTGAAGGTCTGGCCGGACATGGTCAAGGCGGTCACGGCCGACCAGTTGCGCGACGTTGCCCGCCGCTATCTGGTGCCGGCCCGCGCCGTAACCAGCGAACTCCTGCCCGCCGCGGCGGCCTCCGCCTCGTCCGAGCCCGCCGCCGCGCCCGGGGCGCCGGAGAAGCGTTCGTGAGCCGCGCGCCACGCGGTTCCGCCCGCGCCGGTGCCCAACCGTCCGCGCGCGCCCGGCTCCGCTCGGGGCTTGGCGTCATCCTTTCCGCTCCCGTCCTTTTCGCCACGGCCTTTTTCATCATGAACATCGCTCTCGCGCCCGCCGCCTCCGCCCAGTCCGACACCACGCGCATCCAACGCGTGGTGAGCCCCGGCGGCATCGAGGCGTGGCTGGTGCACGACAAGACCCTGCCGCTGGTGGCGATGGAGTTCGCCTTCGTCTCCGGCGCGGCACAGGATCCGGCG
The DNA here is from genome assembly GCF_014195655.1 of Ancylobacter tetraedralis. Taxonomy (GTDB): domain Bacteria; phylum Pseudomonadota; class Alphaproteobacteria; order Rhizobiales; family Xanthobacteraceae; genus Ancylobacter; species Ancylobacter tetraedralis. The sequence continues at coordinate 235,120 of NZ_JACICD010000002.1, read as the reverse complement.
GACAAGCCGGGCACGGCGAGCCTCATGAGCTCGCTGCTCGACGAGGGCGCGGGCGACCTCGATTCGCGCAGCTTCCAGGACAAGCTGGCGGAGAAGGCGATCGAGCTGCGCTTCGATGCCTCGCGCGATTCGATCGGCGGCTCACTGCGGACCCTCTCGGAAAATGTCGCACCCGCCTTCGAGCTGACCCGTCTCGCGGTCAATGCGCCGCGTTTCGACGAGGAGGCGGTGGAGCGTATCCGCCAGGGCCAGCTGGCGAGCCTGCGCCGCCGGGCGAACGATCCTTCCACGCTGGCCAGCCTCGGCTGGTCGGCGAGGGCCTTCCCCAACCATCCCTATGGTCGCCCGGTGGCGGGCACGCTGGAGAGCGTTCCCACCATCACCCGCGAGGATCTCGCCGCCTTCGCCAAGCGCACGCTGGCGAAGGACAATCTCAAGATCGCCGTGGTCGGCGACATCACGGCGGAAACGCTGGCACCGGCACTGGACTCGATATTCGGCGCGCTGCCGGCCAAGGCCGAGCTGACTCCGGTGCCCGACGTGGTGCCGCAGGGCCTCGGCACGGTGGAGGTCAAGACGCTCGACGTGCCGCAGACCTCGGTGGTGTTCGGCGGCATCGGTCTCAAGCGCAACGACCCGGATTTCATTCCCGCCTTCGTGCTCAACCACATGCTGGGCGGCTCGGCTTTCTCCTCGCGCCTGTTCAAGGAAGTGCGCGAGAAGCGCGGCCTCGCCTATTCGGTCTACAGCCATCTCGCCCCGCTCGACCACGCCGCGCTGATTCTCGGCGGGACGGCGACCAAGAACGAACGGGCGGGCGAGGCCATCGACCTCATCCGCGCCGAATATCTCAAGCTGTTGACCGACGGGCCGAGCGAGGCGGAGCTGGACGACGCCAAGAGCTACCTCATCGGCTCCTTCGCGCTGCGTTTCGATAGTTCCGCCAAGGTTGCCTCGCAGCTTCTGCAGATCCAGATCGACAATCTCGGCATCGATTACATCGACGTGCGCAACCAGCTGGTCGCCGCCGTGACGCTTGACGACGTGAAGCGCGTCGCCGCGCGCCTCAAGGCAAATCCGGAGCTGTTGTTCAGTCTGGTCGGCAAACCGGTCGGGGTCGTGCCGAACGGCGGTTGATTTCCCCGTGTTGACGCCGGGTAACGAATCATGCGGCGACGCCGCAGGATGTTCCCCCCGCGCGGGATCGCCTGCTATAAGAGCCCCCGGTCTGGATATCTCGAATGGAAACGGGGTCCGGCGTGGCGACGCGCCGGTAAGCTGACGGTCTTGTCGGTCCTGGGCGGGAGTAGCTGTATGCGTCGAGCTCAAATGCGGAACGGAACTTCGGGCGTCACCGGTCACGGCCCCCGTGGCGCGGCCATTCGCCTTCGTGCGGCACTGGCCGCGACAGGGCTGGCATGGCTGCTGGCGGGCTGCGCCGGTGCCGGCACGGGCGGCGGCAACGGCAATGTCGGCCCGATGGGCGCCGGCGGCACGGATGGCCAGGGCCTTTTCGGGTCGCAGATGCAGACCACGACCGTGGCGTCGTCCGGTACCACCACCTCGACCAATCTCTCGCCTGACGACCCGGTCATCCGCGGCTCGGTGTCGCCCACGCCCAAGACGACGGACAATCCCGATTATTCCTGCCCGCTGGTGCAGGTCCGGGGCGGGGCGGGCTCCTGGCAGGTGACGGAGCCGGCCCGGGGCGAGGAGCCGCCCGGCGTGCGCTACCAGGCGACGCTCGGCCAGTTCGCCCGCGAATGCCGCTACACCTCGCCGGACATGACCATGCGCATCGGCATCCAGGGCCGCGTGCTGCTGGGCGCCAAGGGTGGCCCGGGCAAGATCAACGTGCCGATCCGCCTCGCTTTGCTGCAGGAAGGGCCCGAGCCGAAGTCGATCTGGACCAAGCTCTATTCGGTGCCGGTCGAAATCGGTCCCAACGTGCTGCAGGTCGATTTCGGCCTCGTGGCGGACGACGTGACCTTCCCGCGCCCCGACGCGGCGACGCTGGACAAGTATGTCGTCTATGTCGGCTTCGATGCGCAGGGCGCCACGGCTGCGGACAAGCCGGCCGCCCGGCCGCGCACCTCGCGGCCGAAGCCGGCGCAGAGCGCCCCCGTCCAGACTGCGCCCGCCCAGACATCGCGGCCCACCACGGCCCCGTCGGCGCCCTCCACGCCCGTGGTACAGCAGGCCCCGATCGAAGCGCCGGCCGCGCCCGTGACGGCGGCCCCGGCCACCGCAACCCCGGCCGCGCCGGCGACGCCGCAGGCGGCGTCGGGCAACGGGCAGAATCAGTGGATCGGCGCGCCCGCCCCGGCGACCAACACCTTCTCGCAATAGACGGCCACGCGGCAGTCGAGGCGCCCTTCGCCACGCCGGCGACGCCTCAGGCCGCCGCCCGCCGTACCGTGCTCCCGGATCGGGCCTCGTCCGCTCCGTCGTCGCCGGGCTCAGCCTTCCTCGACATGGCCGCGGCGGATGCGCCGCACCACCAGCCAGATCAGCAGCGCGACGAGCGGCACCGACATCGCGGTGGCGGTGCCGACGTCGTAATGCAGGCCAGCCGCCTCCGCGCGGGCGTGGATGCCTTCCAAGAGATAATGGATCAGGCTGACCACGTAATAGGAAATGGCGGCGACGGAGAGACCCTCGACCGTCTGCTGCAGCCGCAACTGCTGGCGGGCACGCTTGTTCATGCTTTGCAGGAGATCGCGGTTCTGCTGCTCGAGCTCGACATCGACGCGCGTGCGCAGGAGGTTGGCGGCGCTGGTGAGCTTGACCGAGAGATTGGCCTGCCGCTGCTCGATCGCCTGGCAGGTGCGCATGGCCGGCTGCAGACGGCGCAGCAGGAATTGCTGCCAGGTCGGGTAGCCTGAAATCGGCCGCTCGCCGATCGCCCGCAGCCGGGCCGAGACGATTTCCTCATAGGCCCGCGTCGCGCCGAAGCGGAACAGCGAGGCGGCGGCATCCGCCTCGAGCGCGGCGGCGAGCGAGGTGAGCGCGCCGAGCAGCTTGTTATTGGCGGCCAGTCCCTCGCTCTCGCGCATTTCGCTGGTCAGCGCGCTGAGCTGCTGCTCGCTGCTGGCGACGGTGGGCGCGAGACGCTGCGCCTCCGGCAGGCCGAGCAACGCGAGGGTGCGGTAGGTCTCGATCTCCAGCAGACGCTGCACCAGCGCGCCGGCCGCATCCGCCGTCATGCCGCGATCGCGCACGAGGATGCGCACGAAGCCGGACGGGTCCGGCTGGAAGTCGGTGGCGATCTCCGCGAAGCCATCCTCCACATCCGAGCGCGCGAGGCTGGCGCGGTCGAACAGCCGGTCGAGCGCCAGCGCATCCGCGGTGTCGGTGACGAGATGCACGTCGACCGCGACCAGCAGCGGGCCGGGCTGGGGCACCTGCGCCAGCATCTCGGCAAGGCTGCCGGAGGAGGGGTGGAAGGGAAGCCCGCCATCCACCAGATCCTGCGCCGGCAGTTCCCAGGTATAGGTGGTGAATTCGGCGTGGCGCTCCCAGCGCACCACGGCGCCGCCGAAGGACACGCGATGCTGCTTGGCCTCGCGCGCCGGCGCCGGCTGGCCGCGCGCGGTGCACAGTGCGGCAAAGGCGGCACGGTCGGCGCCGGCCTGACTGCGATCCACCAGGAAGGCGGCATGCAGGATGCGGGCGGGCGTCGCCACCGGCACGAAGGGGCGCGCGTGCAGTTCGGCCAGCACGGTCGCGCGCAGCGGATGATCGTAGAAGGCTCCCGCGCGCGGCAGCATGGGCTCGGCTTTCGCGAGGATAGTCGTCGTCACGGCATGTGCTCCCTGCTTCAAGGCGTGCCCGCGCAAACACTGCCGGCGCAGTGGAGCCTGATCGTGAACCCGGGTTCACCGAACAGGCTCCACGATCGGCTTCACGCATTTCTTCACACGAGCCGGTTCTCACCTCGCTCGAAAATGCCCGGCGCCATCCCGTCCCGGCGACAGCCTTCGCGATCGCCCGCGCGTGCAAACCCACCCGGCGAAACGGGAAAATTTACCCATTTCGACCATGCTACCAAATCACCGCCGCCCCCGTCCGGCCGGGCGGGAACCCGCAGCGGACCCAGTCGGTTGCATGGTGGCGGGGCACTGGCAAGCCCGCCGCGCCGACCTGCCGCAGCAGGACCGGTCACACTCTGTTGCCGATTCGCATCAGCCCGGTCGTGATGCTGGAGCGAATCAAAATACGGTTTGCCTTGCCGATCATGGCAGATGCATGAAGTTGAGCGATATTTCGGGAATCGTGACATGACGCCTGCGCGGGCTTGGTTCTTCAGTTTCGTCGCCGTCCTGACCCTGGCCCTCGCCGCCGCTTTTCCGGGCTCCGCCTTCGCCCAGGCGCGCACGCCCAACGCGGGCAAGGCGCCGGAGGTGCGCGTCTACCTGCTGCGCGGCCTCGCCAACATCTTCTCGTTCGGCATGGATGATCTCGCCACCAAGCTCAAGGCGCGCGGCATCAAGGCGAGCGTGCACCCCTATACCGACTGGCAGACGCTGAGCACCATGGCCATCGAGGACGCGACCAAGGGCAAGCGCCGCGCGACCCCGGTGATCATCATCGGCCATTCGCTCGGGGCCGACGCGGCGATCTACATGGGCAACAAGGTCGCCGGTGCCGGCGTGCCGGTGCCGCTGGTCGTCACCTTCGATCCCGTCTCGAATGTCACCTCCGACGGGCGCATCACCCGGGTGCTGAACTATTACCAGACCGGCGGCGCCGGAAAGCGCGTGGCCGGCCCGCGGGTCGAGAATGTCGATCTCGCGGGCAAGGGCCTGACGCATTTCAACATGGAGAAGGCGTCGGACCTGCACCAGCACGTGATCGCGCTGATCGAGCAGCCCGCGCGCCGCGCGCCGCGCCGGCCCCGGCCGATCGCCCCGCCGGCGGCACCGGTCGCCAGCCCCGGCGCTCCGGCCGGGAATGTCGCGCCCACCGCCTCCGCCACGCTTGCGCCGTCGGCGACGGAAACCGCCGCCGCTCCCTCCGCCGGCGCCGTCAGTCCCGCCGTGATGCGCGCGCCGAACTGAGGCGCGCCGGTCGACGACGGGGCGGCAGGCACTTTCAGGCGGGCACTTTCAGGCAAGCGCCCTCAGGCCGGCACTACCGAAAACACCACGAATGTGTGCAGCGCGCCGTCTTCCTCGCGCAGCGAGACATATTCCCCCGGCGCGAACGCATGATCGGCGAAGCGGTAGCCGGCCTCGTCATCCTCGCTGGTGCCCTCCTCATAATCGAAGATCCACGTCGCGCCCCGCGCACCGCCGGCGCGGTGCACGAGATGGCCGCTCTCCGGCGCGTCGTTGCCCCAGAAGCGGGTGACGAGGCAGGCCGCGCGCGCGGCCTTCCAACCCTCCAGATCGATATGCCCGCGCGCGTCGAGCGGCGCGACGAACTCGTAGCCGTGGCGGGCGCTGCCCTCGGGAAACTCCTTCGAGCGGGCGAGATGGAGGCGGATGCGCTGGAGCGCGGTGGCCGCGACGGCGTTCATGGCTGTCTCCCTTGTCTCCGGTCGGAACGAGCCGGCAGCGGGCCCGCCCGCAACGATAGGCTTGTAGCGTGCGGGCCGACCCTCTTCCTTGATGCGCCGCAAGCCCGTTGGTTCCCGCGCGCCGCGGGAACGGGCCGCGGACGGGCGTACATTCTTGCGTGGTCCAGTTTTTTTACCATAGGAAGCGTGCGCGCTTTTCCCTAGAATGGCTCGAAAGCCAGATGCGCGCCGCCAAGAGCGCCAGCCGGGAACGAGGAGAAACGCCATGTCCGGTCTCGTCATGCCGGCGCCAAAAGCCGACGTGCTGGCCCGCCGGTCGGAGATCGTCGCGGCGCTGCGCGAGATCGTCCCCGGCGAGGGGGTGATCGATACCGAGACCGAGATGCGCCCTTTCGAGAGCGACGGCGTCACCGCCTATCGCCAGTTGCCGCTGGTGGTCGTGCTGCCCTCCACCACGCAGCAGGTGTCGCAGGTGCTGGCCTATGCCAATGCCAACGCCATACCCGTGGTGCCGCGCGGGGCGGGCACCTCGCTATCGGGCGGCGCGCTGCCGCTGGCGGACGGCATCCTGCTCGGCATGGGCAAGTTCAACCGGATTCTCGACATCGATTTCGAGAACCGCACCGTGATCGCCCAGCCGGGCGTGACCAATCTGGGCATCACCACCGCGGTGGCCGATCACGGCTTCTATTACGCACCCGACCCCTCCTCGCAGATCGCCTGCACCATTGGCGGCAATGTGGGGGAGAATTCCGGCGGCGTGCACTGCCTGAAATACGGCCTCACCACCAATAACGTCCTCGGCGTCGAGATGGTGCTGATCACGGGCGAGATCATCCGCCTCGGGGGCAAGCATCTCGATTCCGGCGGGCTCGACCTGCTCGGCCTCATCGTGGGCTCGGAAGGGCTGCTCGGCGTCGTCACCGAGGTCACCGTGCGCATTCTGAAGAAGCCGGAGACGGCGCGCGCCGTGCTGCTCGGCTTCCCCTCCTCCGAGGCGGCGGGCGCCTGCGTCGCCGCCATCATCGCCGCCGGTATCATCCCCGGCGGCATGGAGATGATGGACCGCATGATGGTGCACGCGGCCGAGGCCTTTCTGGGAGCCGGCTACCCGCTCGATGTCGAGGCGTTGCTGATCGTCGAGCTGGACGGGCCGGAGGCGGAGGTGAATCACCTCATCGAGCGCGTCGCCGAGATCGGCAACGGGCTCGGCTGCATGACCTTGCGCGCCTCCACCAGCGAGGCCGAGCGCGTCGCCTTCTGGGCCGGGCGCAAGGCGGCCTTCCCGGCGGTGGGGCGCATCTCGCCGGATTATCTCTGCATGGACGGCACCATTCCGCGCAAGGCGCTGCCGCTGGTGCTGAGCCGCATGGAGGCGATGTCGGTCAAATACGGGCTGCGCTGCGGCAATGTCTTCCATGCCGGCGACGGCAATCTTCATCCGCTCATCTGCTACGACGCCAACAAACCCGGCGAACTCGACAAGGCGGAGGCCTTCGGGGCCGATATCCTGCTGCTCTGCGTCGAGGTCGGCGGCGTGCTGACGGGCGAGCACGGCGTCGGCGTCGAGAAGCGCGACCTCATGCCCTCCATGTTCAACGAGGTCGACCTCGCCCATCAGCAGCGGCTGAAATGCGCCTTCGACCCCGAGGCGCTGCTCAACCCCGGCAAGGTGTTCCCGGTGCTGCACCGCTGCGCCGAGCTCGGGCGCATGCATGTGAGCGCCGGCCAGCTGCCCTTCCCCGACATTCCCCGATTCTGAGCCCCTCATGAACCCGCCCGACCGCACACTCCTCGTCCGGAATGCCACGGTACTCGTCACCATGGACGGCGCGCGCCGCGAGATCGCGGGGGGTGGGCTGTTCGCCCGCAACGGGATCATCGAAGCCGTGGGGCCGAGCGAAACCCTGCCCACCACGGCCGATCGCATTCTCGACCTTGACGGCCATGTGGTGCTGCCGGGGCTGGTCAATTGCCATCATCACCTCGACCAGACGCTGACGCGCAACCTGCCGGTCGCCCAGAACGTCAACCTGTTCCGCTGGCTCACCGCGCATTATCGCCGCTGGGCCGCGCGCACGCCGGAGGCCTCGCGCACCGCGACGCTGGCCGGCCTCGCCGAGCTGGCGCTGACCGGCTGCACCACCTGCTTCGACCACGCCTATGTGTTCCGCAATGGCTGCACGGTCGACGATCAGATCGCGGCGGCGCGCGAAATCGGCCTGCGCTTCATGGTCTCGCGCGGCTCCATGTCGCTCGGCCAGTCCCGCGGCGGCCTGCCGCCCGATGATTGCGTGGAGCGGGAAGACGACATCCTCGCTGATTCCGAGCGCGTCATCGCCCGCTATCACGACGCCGCGCCCGGCTCGTTGCTGCAGATCGCCCTCGCCCCCTGCTCGCCCTTCTCGGTGACGCCGGAGCTGATGCGCGACAGCGCGGCGCTGGCACGGGCGAAGGGGGTGCGCCTGCACACCCACCTCGCCGAGACCATCGACGAGGAGCGCTTCACGCTGGCGCGCTTCGGCAAGCGGCCGGTCGCCTATATGGAGGAACTGGGCTGGCTCGGCGACGATGTCTGGTTCGCTCACGCGGTGCATGTGAACGCGCATGAGATCGGCTGCTTTGCCAGCGCGGGGGTGGGCGTGTGCCATTGCCCATCCTCCAACATGCGGCTCGCCTCCGGCATCGCGCCGGTGAAGGCATATCGACGCGCCGGCGTGAAGGTCGGGCTCGGCGTCGACGGCTCGGCCTCCAATGACGGCAACAACATGCTGGGCGAGGCGCGCCAGGCCCTGCTGCTCGCGCGGCTGCAGATCTCCCTGCGCCCGCCCGAAGGCCCGGACACCACGCTGTCCACCTCCGACCCCGCGCGCGATGCCGAGTGGATGACCGCCCGCGAGGCACTGGAACTGGCCACGCTGGGCGGGGCAGCGGTGCTCGGGCGCAGCGATATCGGCGCGCTGGAAGTGGGCAAATGCGCCGATTTCTTCGCGCTCCGGCTCGACGACGTCGCCTTTGCCGGCGGCCTCTCGGACCCGGTGGCGGCGGCACTGTTCTGCACGCCCGGCCGCGCGGCCTTCACCGTCGTGCATGGCCGCCCGATCGTCGCCCATGGCGAGGTCGTCACCATCGACTTGGCCGCCGTCGTCGCCGAGCACAACCAGCATGCCGCGCGGCTGGCCGCGCTGTCGGAGTGATCCCTGCCATGAGTGCTGCCATGAGTGCTGCCACGCGTGCCGCTAGTGCCGCCATATCGGGCGATCGCCTGTGCCCGCGCGACGAGGCCGACGTCGCCGAGACCGTGCGCTGGGCCGCGAGCGAGGGCCGCACGCTGGACGTGGCCGGCCGCCGCTCCAAGGCGGCGCTGGGCCGCGCCATCCAGACCGACTTTACGCTGGAGCTCGCCGCGCTGACCGGCGTCACGCTCTATGAGCCGGAAGAACTCGTGCTGAGCGCGCGGGCCGGCACCCCCGTCGCCGAGATCGAGGCGCTAGTCGCCGGTGCCAACCAGATGATGGCGTTCGAGCCGATGGATTTCGGCCCGCTGCTCGGCCAGCCCCCGGGCGAAGGCACGCTGGGCGGGCTGCTCGCCTGCAACCTCGCCGGCCCGCGACGCCCGAGCGCGGGCGCCGCGCGCGACCATGCGCTCGGCATCCGCGCCGTTTCCGGCCGGGGCGAGGCGTTCAAGGCCGGCGGGCGGGTGGTGAAGAATGTCACGGGTTACGACCTGCCGCGCGGCCTCGCCGGCTCGCACGGCACCTTCGCCGCCTTCACCGAAATCACCATCAAGGTGCTGCCGCGACCCGAGACAGTGGAGACGCTGCTGATCCTCGGCCTCGACGATGACGCCGCCGCCAGCGCCATGAGCGCGGCGGTGGGCTCCTATTACGACGTGTCCGGCGCCGCCCATCTGCCGGCGGATGTCGTCTCCCGCCTCCCCGCCGTGGCGGGCGCGGGACGTTCGGTGACGGCGCTGCGGCTGGAAGGCGTGCAGCCCTCCATCCTGCACCGGCGCGGCAAGCTGGAGGCACTGCTGCGCGCGCGCGGCGAGCTCGCCTTTCTCGATGCCGACGCCTCGCGCGCCTTCTGGCGGGCGCTGCGCGATGTGGAACCGTTCGCCGCCCCTCTTGTCTCTCCTCTTGTATCTCTCCGTGCGGGAGAGGTCGGCGCGGGCAGCGCGGCGGGCGAGGCAATCGCGGCATCCCCCTCACCCGTCCCTCTCCCCGGGGGGGAGGGGGAGGTTGCCGCCATCTGGCGCGTTTCGGTCGCGCCCATGGCGGGTGCGCGGATCGGGGCCGCGGTCCGCGCGGTCGGCGGGCGCTGCTTCTATGACTGGTCCGGCGGGCTGGTCTGGATCGAGATGCCCGGCATCGAGCCGCACGCGCCGCTCATCCGTCCGGCGGTGAGCGCCACCGGCGGCGGGCACGCCACGCTGATCCGCGCTGGCGCCCCGGTACGCGCGGCGCAGGAGGTGTTCCAGCCGCTGGACGCTGTGACGGGCGCGCTGGTGAAGCGGATGAAGAGCGGCTTCGACCCGGCGGGGGTGCTGAGCCCCGGCCGCATGTATGCGGGGATGTGAGCGATGCAGACCAACTTCTCCCTCGCCCAGCTCGCCGATCCGCAGATGGCGAGGTCCGAACAGGTGCTGCGTGCCTGCGTGCATTGCGGCTTCTGCACCGCCACCTGCCCGACCTATGTGCTGCTGGGCGACGAGCTGGATTCCCCGCGCGGGCGCATCTACCTCATCAAGGACATGCTGGAAAATGATCGGCCGGCCACCGTCGAGGTCGCGCGCCATGTCGACCGCTGCCTGTCCTGCCTGTCCTGCATGACCACGTGCCCCTCGGGCGTGCACTACATGCACCTGATCGACCATGCCCGCGACCATGTCGAGAAGACCTATGACCGCCCCCTGATCGACAAGTTCACCCGGGCCCTGCTGGCGCGCGTGCTGCCCAGCCGCGCGCTGTTCCGCCTGGCGATCGGCGGGGCGATGCTGGCCCGGCCCTTCGCCCCGCTGTTCGAGGGCGTGCCGGCGCTGCGCCCCATCGCCGCCATGCTGAAGCTGGCGCCCGCGCGGCCGGCCACCCGCTCGGCAAACGAGGGCGAGCGGCGGTTTGCGGCGAAGGGACCGCGCCGCGCGCGCGTCGCGCTGCTCGACGGCTGCGCCCAGCCGGTGCTGCGCCCGGATATCGACGACGCGGCGATTCGCCTGCTCACCCGCATGGGCGTGGAGATCGTGCGCCCGGTGGGCGGAGGCTGCTGCGGCTCGCTCACCCACCACATGGGCAAGGAGGAACTGGCGCTGGCCAATGCGCGCGCCAATGTCGACGCCTGGTCGCGCGAGATCGAGGGCGAGGGCCAGGAACGCGGAGGGCTGGACGCCATCCTCGTCACCACCTCCGGCTGCGGCACCACCATCAAGGATTACGGCCACATGCTGCGCGGTGAGCCGGCCTATGCCGCGCGCGCCGCCAGGGTCTCGGCGCTGGCGAAGGATGTGAGCGAGTTTCTTGCCGAGCGCGAGCTGCCGGTGCCGGTCATCGCCGCCGGCATCCGCGTCGCCTATCATTCGGCCTGCTCGCTGCAGCACGGCCAGCGCGTGCGCACCGCGCCGAAGACGCTGCTGTCGTCGGTCGGCTTCACTGTGCTGGAGCCCGCCGAGGGGCACCTGTGCTGCGGCTCGGCCGGCACCTACAACATATTGCAGCCGGAGATCGCCGGGCGCCTGCGCGCGCGCAAGGTCGCCAATATCGAGCGCACGGACCCGCAGATCATCGCCGCCGGCAATATTGGCTGCATGACGCAGATCGGCGGCGGGACGGCGATCCCGGTGGTGCATACGGTCGAGCTGCTCGACTGGGCGACCGGCGGGCCGCTGCCGGCGGGCCTGCCCTCCCTGCCCGCCGCCGCGTGAGACGCCCGCATCCCAAGACGCCCGCCTGTCCGGCACGGCGCGGGCGGGCTATGATCGCGCCTCGCGTCGCTTCGCCTGGGGGCCCCGATGACACGCCCGCGCCTTCTCGTGCTCTCGCTCGGAGGCACCATCACCATGACCGCCTCGGCCGCGGGCGGCATCGCCCCGACGCTCGGGGCGGCCGAACTCGTGGCCGCCGTGCCGGGGCTGGGGGAGGTGGCGGAGATCGAGGCGCGCTCGCCGCTGCGCCTGCCCAGCCCCTCGCTCACGCTGGACCATGTCGTCACCGTGGCCGCAGAGATCCGCATGGGCTTTGGCGCCGGATTTGACGGCGCCATCGTCATCCAGGGCACCGACACGATCGAGGAGACCGCCTTCGCGCTCGACCTGCTGGTGCCCGGCGAGCGCCCTGTCGTGGTGGTCGGCGCCATGCGCGGGCCCCAGCAGGCCGGGGCGGACGGGCCGGGCAACCTGCTCGCCGCCGCCCTTGTCGCCGCCGCTCCCGCCGCCCGCGGGCTGGGCGCGCTGGCGGTGCTGAACGACACGATCCACGCCGCCCGCTTCGTGCGCAAGGCACATACGGCGCTGACCTCCGCCTTTGTCTCCGACAATGGCGGCCCGCTCGGGCTGGTGGCGGAGGGGCGGCCGCGCTTCTTCGCCCGGCCCGCGCCGGTCGACCTGCCGGCCTTGCACCTCGTGCCCGGCGACATGCCCCCCGTCGCGCTCATCAAGATGGCGATGGGCGATGACGGGCGGCTGCTGCGGGCGGTTCCCGAGCTCGGCTATGCGGGCGTGGTCATCGAGGGGATGGGCGCGGGTCACGTGCCGGCACCGCTCGCCGATCTGGTCGGCGAGGTCGCTCTCACCCTGCCGGTCGCGCTGGCGAGCCGGACTCTGGCCGGCCCGGTCTTCGAGCGCACCTATGGCTATGCCGGCTCGGAGATCGACCTCATCGGCCGTGGCGCCCTGCCGGCCGGGCTGCTCTCCGGGCCGAAGGCGCGCGTGCTGCTTGCCCTCGCGCTCAAGGCCGGGTGGGACCGCGCGGCGATCCGCGCGGCGCTGGCGGCCTATGGCTGAGCGCGCTCAGGACGAGCCGATGAGGATGCCGGTGATGAGCACCAGGATGCCGCCGAGCACCACTTGCACGATGGCCGAGGTGAACGGCGTCTCCATGTAGCGGGTGCGCACCCAGGCGATGGCGGCGAGTTCGAAGGCCACGACCACGCCGGCCACCGCGGTGGCGGTCCAGAAATCGGGAATGAGATAGGGCAGCGTATGGCCCAGCCCGCCCAGCGTCGTCATGACGCCGCAGGCGATGCCACGCGGCCACGGACTGCCCCGGCCGGTGATCGCACCATCGTCCGACAGCGCCTCGGTGAGGCCCATGGAGATGCCCGCACCGATGGAGGCGGCGAGGCCGACGAGGAAGGCCGCCCAGCTATCCTGCGTGGCGAAGGCGGCGGCGAAGATCGGCGCCAGCGTGGAAATCGACCCGTCGATCAGCCCGGCAAGGCCCGGCTGGACGATCTGCAGCACGAAGATGCGATGAGCGGCCTCGTCCTCGCTCTCGCGCGCGCCGCTGGTCTCGATCTGCCCGCCGAGATCCTGCGCCAGTCGCTCATGCTGGCTCTCCGCCTCGGCAAGGTCGGCGAGCAGCTGGCGCGTATCGGCATCGCGGGCGCGGGCGGCGGCCTTGATGTAGAATTGCTGCGCCTCGTATTCCATCATCTCGGCCTGCTGGCGCACGCTGTCGATGCGCAGCGTCTCGAGCAGCCAGATCGGGTTGCGCTTGAGGAAGCCCTTCACGTCCTGCCGGGTGATATAGGGCAGCTCGCCGCCGAACTTCGCCTTGTACAGTTCATGCAGCGAATGCCGATGGCCGTGCTCCTCCTCCGCCATGCGCTCGAACATTGCGGCGGTGGCGGGATAGTCGGCCCGCAGCCGGCCGGCGAACTGGAGGTAGATGCGCGCATCCTCCTCCTCGTTGGAAATGGCGAGGGCGAGAATCTCGGCCTCTGTCAGGTCGGCAAAGCGTTTCATCGGCAGCGTCCGGATTAGATTAGAATTACTCTAATCTCATGCCGGCAACCTGTCGATTGGCTGTCAGGATGCAGCGCCATGCGTTTGGCGCAGGGGTCTGAACCGCCAAAACGAAACGGGGCGCCCCGAAGGCGCCCCGCTCGATAATGGCATCAGGAGAGTGCGCGGCCGATCACTCGGCGGCGTTGCCTTCCTTGTCGGCGTCCTTGCTGCCCTTCGCCTCGAGGTCCTCGCCGGTCGCCTGGTCGACGACCTTCATGGACAGGCGGGTCTTGCCGCGCTCGTCGAAGCCGAGCAGCTTGACCTTGACCTTCTCGCCTTCCTTGACCACGTCGGACGGCTTGGACACGCGCTCCTTGGCGAGCTGCGAGACGTGCACGAGCCCGTCCTTGGCGCCGAAGAAGTTCACGAAGGCGCCGAAATCGACGACCTTGACGACGGTGCCGTCATAGATCTGGCCGATCTCCGGCTCGGAGGCGATGGACTTGATCCAGTTGAGCGCCGCCTTGATCGATTCACCCGAGGCCGAGGCCACCTTCACGGTGCCGTCATCCTCGATGTTGATCTTGGCGCCGGTCTTCTCGACGATCTCACGGATGACCTTGCCGCCGGAGCCGATGACTTCGCGGATCTTGTCGACCGGAATCTGGATCACCTCGATGCGCGGGGCATGTTCGCCCAGCTCGGCGCGGGCGCCGGTCAGCGACTTGGCCATCTCGCCGAGAATATGCGCGCGGCCATCCTTCGCCTGGGCGAGGGCGACCTTCATGATCTCCTCGGTGATGCCGGCGATCTTGATGTCCATCTGCAGGGCGGTGACACCCTTGTCGGTGCCGGCCACCTTGAAGTCCATGTCGCCGAGGTGATCCTCGTCGCCGAGGATGTCGGACAGCACGGCGAACTTCTCACCCTCGAGGATGAGGCCCATGGCAATGCCCGCCACCGGACGGCGCAGCGGCACGCCGGCATCCATCAGCGCCAGCGAGGTGCCGCAGACGGTCGCCATGGAGGAGGAGCCGTTCGACTCCAGGATCTCCGACACCGCGCGCAGCGTGTAGGGGAACTCATGCGCGGGCGGCAGGATCGGGCGGATGGCGCGCCAGGCGAGCTTGCCGTGGCCGATCTCGCGGCGGCCGGGCGAACCCATGCGGCCGGTCTCGCCGACCGAGAAGGGGGGGAAGTTGTAGTGCAACAGGAAGCGCTCCTTGTAGGTGCCTTCCAGGCTGTCGATGAACTGCTCGTCCTCGCCGGTGCCGAGCGTCGCGACCACCAGGGCCTGCGTCTCGCCACGGGTGAACAGCGCCGAGCCGTGGGCGCGCGGCAGCACGCTGGCTTCGGCGACGATCGGGCGGACCGTCTTGGTGTCGCGGCCGTCGATGCGCACGCCATCGTCGAGGATGGTCCAGCGCACGATCTTGGCTTCGAGCTCCTTGAGGACCTCGGAGAGCACCTGACCATCCGGCACCGGCTGGCCTTCGGCCGCCAGCGCAGCGTAATGCGCCTTCGCCTTCGCCTTGGCCGCGCCGACCGCGTCGTAGCGATCCTGCTTGCGGGCGATCTTGTAGGCGGCGCGCAGGTCCTGCTCGATCAGGCCACGCAGTTCGGCCTCGAGCGCCGAATGGTCCGGAGCCACGAAGTCGCGCGGCTCCTTGGCGGCCTTCTCGGCGAGGCGGATGATGGCCTCGATCACGGGCTGGAAGTGGCGGTGGCCAAACATGACCGCGCCGAGCATCACGTCCTCGGACAGTTCCTTGGCCTCGGACTCGACCATCAGCACGGCGTCGGCGGTACCGGCGACCACGAGGTCGAGCGCCGATTCCTTCAGCTCGTCGCTGGTCGGGTTGAGCACGTATTCATTGTCGATGAAGCCGACGCGGGCGCCGCCCACCGGGCCCATGAAGGGCACGCCGGAGAGGGTGAGCGCGGCCGAGGAGGCGACCAGCGCGACGATGTCGGGATCGTTCTCAAGGTCGTGCGACAGCACGGTGATGACGACCTGGGTGTCGTTCTTGTAGCCGTCGGCGAAGAGCGGGCGGATCGGACGGTCGATGAGGCGGGAGACCAGAGTCTCCTTTTCGCTCGGGCGCCCTTCGCGCTTGAAATAGCCACCGGGAATGCGGCCGGCCGCGTAGGCCTTTTCCTGGTAGTTGACGGTCAGCGGGAAGAAGTCCTGGCCGGGCTTGGGCGCCTTGGCGGAGACGGCGGTGGCGAGGACGGTGGTGTCGCCATAGGTCGCGAGCACGGCGCCGTCAGCCTGGCGCGCCATGCGGCCGGTCTCGAGAACGAGCGTGCGCCCGCCCCAGTCGAGTTCCTCGCGGTGAATATCGAACATGTCTGTCTCTGGCTTTCCGAAGCGGGGCCATGGGCAAGACGGCGAGAGGTTCGGGTCGTGCTCCGAGCCTCCGGCGATCCTGCCATGGCGCGCCGCTTCTCATCGGTCGCGGCGAGCCCCATGCCCGCCGCTCTTGCGGTATCGGCGCGCGCGGACCATCCGCTGCGCCGTCGTCCGGAGCCTGTTGCGCAAGGGCCGAGGGGCCATTTGCGCGGCGAACACGCTCCACGTCATCGTATGGGCACGTGCCTGCCGGTCCGGCCTTCCGGTCGGCAGGCAGGGCACCCATGCGCGCGAGGCCCGCACCGTCGGGGTGCGAGCCTCGCATCGAGGGTCAGCGGCGGATGCCCAGCCGCGCGATCAGGGACTTGTAGCGGGCTTCCTCGGTCTTCTTGAGATAGTCGAGGAGGCCGCGACGGGCCGAGACCATCTTGAGCAGGCCGCGACGGGAATGATTGTCCTTCGCGTGGCCCTTGAAGTGGCCGGTGAGGTTGGCGATGCGCTCGGTGAGGATCGCGACCTGCACCTCGGCCGAACCGGTATCGCCCGGCTTGGTGGCGTATTCCTGGATGAGCGCCTGCTTGCGCTCGGCAGTGATCGACATCGGAGAGTCCTTTCGGTTCTGACGGTGGAGATGGCGAGCGCCGCGGCCGATCCCTCCGGGATCACGTGCCGTTCTCGCTCGCCGGTTCCGCAGTTCGGCCGGGCCGGGATGTCGTCCAGCGCGGTCGAAGGATTGCGGGTCGCGCGGACAAGGGTCCGCAACGCGGGCGCAAGATACACGAAAACGCCAATCTGGCTAGCGTCAACTATGCCGTGCGCCCGGCGCGGGGGCCGCCTACTTGCCCGAATGGAAGATCCGCTTGGGGTGGATCTCCCCGGCCTCGGCCTCGCCAAGGGCGACGAGGCGCCCGCCGGCGGTGATCGCCACCGGCCCTTCGAGGATCGGCGCGTCGCGGCCGCGCAGGATGATCGGCTGGCCATGAACCAGCCGCGCGGCATCCGCCGGCGAGACGCGCAGCGAGGGCAGCGTATCGAGGCCGATCGACACCGGGCGCAGCGCCTGCATGGGCGCGGCATCGTCCATCGCCTCGGAAATCTCGCGCAGCGTCGCCAGCGGCACGAGTTCCTCCTCGGCGAAGGTGCCCACGCGGGTGCGGCGCAGCGCGCAGATATGGCCGCGCGTGCCCAGCCGCTGGCCCATGTCGCGGGCCAGCGAGCGCACATAGGTGCCCTTGCCGCACTCGGTCTCGAAAACCGCGTGGTCGGCGTCCGGCATCTCCACAAGGTCGAGCGAGTGGACGATGACGGTGCGCGCGACGAGTTCCACCTCGATGCCTTCGCGGGCGAGGTCATAGGCGCGCTCGCCATTGATCTTCAGCGCCGAAAACTGCGGTGGCACCTGCTCGATCTCGCCGCGGAACTCGTCGAGGATCGACAGGATGGCCTCACGCGAGGGACGCTCGTCGGCGGTCGCGATCGCCTTGCCCTCGCTGTCGTCGGTGTCGGTCTGCACGCCCCAGCGGACGGTGAAGCGATAGACCTTGCGGCCTTCCATCACGAAGGGAACCGTCTTGGTGGCTTCGCCCAGCGCGATGGGCAGGCAGCCGGAGGCGAGCGGATCGAGCGTGCCGGCATGGCCCGCCTTCTTGGCCTGGAACAGCCATTTCACCGCGCCGACCGCCTGGGTGGAGGTCATGCCGACCGGCTTGTCGAGCAGCACCCAGCCGTCGAGGTCGCGCTTGGGGCGACGCTTGCGCTCGGGCGCCGCGCGCGGGGCGGGCGCCCGCTCGGCAGCGGTCTCGTCGCCGGCGTCGACGTGCGGCGCCGGATCCATCGGAGCCTCGTCAATCGGCGCCTGCTGGGCGAAGGGGGCGTTCATCGGGCGTCCTCGTGGTCGTTCTGGCCGTCGTCGTTCTTGTCGTCGTCGTTCCTGTCGAGATCGCGCTGCACTTGCGGCGACCGCAGCAGCGCGTCGATGCGTCCCCCCTCCTCGAAGGAGGTATCGATGCGGAAGCGCAGCTCGGGCACGAATTTCAGCTCCACCCGGCGGGCGATTTCCCCGCGCAGCGGCTTGGCGTTGGTCGCCAGCGCCTCGATCGCCGCCTTCGGATCCTTGCCGCCGAGCGGCATGACGAAACAGGTGGCGATCTTCAGGTCCGGGCTCATCCGCACCTCGGGAACGGTGATCAGCACCTTGGACAGGGCCGGATCCGCGACATCGCCGCGCGCGAGGATATCGGCCAGGGCATGGCGCACCAGTTCGCCCACGCGCAACTGGCGCTGGCTCGGGCCTGCGCCCGAGCTCGCTTTGTTCTTCATGATTCACAAACCTTCAAGGCCCCCGCCGGTGAACCGGATCGATGGGGCCGGCCTCGACCGGAGCGAGCGGGCTTGGACCGCTCGCTCCCGTGGAAAATCCGCGCCCGGCCAACGACGTATGCCGAGCCTGCGCGGGGCGCGCGCTCCCCGCGCACGGGGAGCGGCAGAGAGCGGCACACGTCAGAGCGTGCGCTGCACGACCTCGACGCGGTAGCACTCGATCGTGTCGCCGGCACGCATGTCCTGGTAGTTCTCGAAGGACATGCCGCACTCCTGGCCCGACTGCACGACGTTGACCGCATCCTTGAAGCGGTTGAGCGTCGACAGCTTGCCTTCGTGGATCACCACGTTGTCGCGGATGAGGCGGACATGCTGGCCGCGCTCGACGACACCGTCGGTAACAAGGCAACCGGCGACCTTGCCCACCTTGGAGACCGCGAAGATCTCCTTGATCACGGCATTGCCGAGCATGGTCTCGCGGTTGATCGGCGCCAGCAGGCCGCCCATCGCCGCCTTCACGTCATCCACCAGGTCGTAGATGATGTTGTACTGGCGGATCTCGATGCCGGCACGCTCGGCCGCATCGCGGGCTTCCTTGTTAGCGCGCACGTTGAACGCGATGATCGCCGCGCCGGCCGTCTCGGCCAGCGTCACGTCGCTCTCGTTCACGCCGCCCGCGCCGGAATGGATGATGCGGGCCTGCACTTCGTCGGTGCCGAGCTTCTCCAGCGAGGAGATGATCGCCTCGACCGAGCCGGACACGTCACCCTTGATGATGAGCGGGAATTCCTTCCGGCCGGTCGTCTTGGCCTGGCTCATCATCTGCTCCAGCGACCCGCGGATGGTGGCGGAACGGGCCGCCGCCTTCTCGCGCTTCTGGCGCTGACGATAGTCGGTGATCTCGCGGGCGCGGGCCTCGTTCTCCACCACGGCGAGACGGTCGCCCGCCTCCGGCGTGCTGTTGAAGCCGAGCACCTCGACCGGGAAGGACGGGCCCGCCGCGGTGACATTGGCGCCCTTGTCGTCGATCAGCGCGCGCACGCGGCCGAATTCGGCGCCGGCAACGACGATGTCGCCGACATGCAGCGTGCCGCGCTGCACCAGCACGGTCGCCACCGGACCCCGGCCCCGATCGAGCTTGGCCTCGATGACCGTACCTTCCGCGACGCGGTTGGGATTGGCCTTGAGGTCGAGCACTTCCGCCTGCAGCGTGATGGCTTCCAGCAGCTTGTCGAGGTTGGTCTGCGCCTTGGCCGACACTTCCACTTCGAGCGTGTCGCCGCCGAGGCTTTCGACCTGGACCTCGTATTGCAGCAGCTCGGTGCGCACGCGCTCCGGCTTCGCATCGGGCTTGTCGACCTTGTTGATGGCCACGATCAGCGGCACCTTGGCGGCGCGGGCGTGGTTGATCGCCTCGATCGTCTGCGGCATGACGCCGTCATCGGCAGCCACGACCAGCACCACGATGTCCGTCACCTTGGCGCCGCGGGCGCGCATGGCGGTGAACGCCGCATGGCCGGGCGTATCGATGAAGGTGATCTTGCCGCCGAGCGGCGAGGTCACCTGATAGGCACCGATATGCTGGGTGATGCCACCGGCCTCGCCGGAGACGACGTTGGCCTTGCGGATGGCGTCGAGCAGCGAGGTCTTGCCGTGGTCGACATGGCCCATGATGGTGACGACCGGAGGACGCGACACCAGTTCCTCGTCGGTGTCGGCCGTGTCGAACAGGCCTTCCTCGACGTCGGATTCGGCGACGCGGCGCACGGTGTGGCCGAGTTCCTCGGCCAGCAGCTGGGCGGTATCGGCGTCGATCACGTCGGTGATCTTCACCATCTGGCCCTGCTTCATCAGCAGGCGGATGACGTCGACCGCGCGCTCGGCCATGCGGTTGGCGAGTTCCTGGATGGAGATCGTCTCCGGGACCGTGACCTCGCGGGCGATCTTTTCCTTGGTCTCGACATGGCGATGGCCGCTCATGCGCTGGGTGCGGCGGCGGAACGAGGCCACCGAACGCTGGCGCTCGTCATCACCCGACTGGGCGGTGACGACGGTCAGGCGGCCGCGGCTCTTCTCAGGCCCGGCAGCCGGACGGGTCGGCTTGGCGGGGACGGCGGGACGCGCGGGCGCGCCACCGGGACCCCGGCGAACCGGACGGCGATCGTCTTCCTCGGCGTCCATGGCCGGGTTGCTGCGCGGCGTCGCCACGCGCGGCGCACCCGCCGGGGTGGCGGCGGTCGGCGCGGGCGTGGTCGTGCGAGGACCGGACGAACCGGGACGCGAAGCGGCCGGGGCAGACGCCCCCCCGCGCGGCGCCGAGGCCGGCGCAGCCCCCTGCGACGACGCGGCAGCGCCGGCATGGCCGGGGTTTTCCTCGCCGAAGCGCTTGCGCGCCTCCTGCTCGGACTTGCGCTTGGCTTCTTCCTCGAAGGCGCGGCGGGCCTCTTCCTCACGCTTGCGCGCTTCGGCGGCCTCGCGCTCGATCTTCTCGCGCGCCTCGCGCTCGGCGCGGCGGACGGCTTCTTCCTCGGCGCGGCGGCGCTCCTCGACCTCGCGCAGGCGGGCGTCCTGCAGCGCGGCGGTACGGGCGCGAGCCTCTTCCTCGGTCAGCGAGCGCAGCACCACGCCGCCCGGGCGCGAGCCCTGCGGCGCCGGGCGCGGACCCGACAGATTGGCGTTGGGCGATGGCTGGGTGCGCAGCGGCGGGCGAGTCTGCACGTTGCTGGGCGCGGGGCGCGGAGCCTGCGGCTGGGCGGACGGTCCCGGGGAAGAAGGTGCCGGCGACGCGGCCTGCGGCGCCTCGGGCTTGTCGCCCGGGCCGAGGACACGGCGCTTCACCTTCTCCACCACGACGGACTTGGACCGCCCATGGCTGAAGCTCTGGCGGACGACGCCCTGCTCGACAGGTCGCTTGAGCGTGAGGGTCTTCCCCCCCTGGCCAGTCCCCTGGCCAACGCCCACCGTCTTCTCGCCCGGGTTCTTCGTATCGGTCATTCGATATCCGTTCCTGTGCATCCCCGCCCCTTGCGGGAATGCGTCACCTGCGGTCCGCCTGCCTCAATGCGGGGCCTTCAAGGTTCAGATGGAAACACCTGATCGACGAGAAAATGCTCCAGCTCATTGAGACTGAAGCATTTTCTCGTCGCCCGGATGGTTCCATCCGAACGCTGAACTGCCCTTAGTCGGCGTACCAGCCTTCAAGTCGTCTGACACGCGCGAGAAAGCCCGCGCTGGTCGGATGCGCAAGCAGCGCAGCATGTACCACATTTGCCCGCCCTAGCGCCAAGTCCAATTGCACGCCGGGGAAGGCATCGATGCGGGCGATCTTGCGTCCGCCCGCCTCAACGATGCGCCGGGCCAGCCCGTCGAGCTTGCCGGCCCCGTCGGGAGCGGCGTCGCGGGCATGCACCAGCACGGCGACCTTTCCGCCCGTGAGGGCGTCGATCACCTTCATGTTGCCCGTCACCACCTGCCCCGCCTTGTTGGCGAGGGCGAGGGCGCCGAGCGCGTCCTTCTCGAGCAGCTGCCCGACCAGCTCGGGCAGCGCCGGATCGGCGCGACCCTTGCCGCGGAAGGCCCGCCCGAAGGCCTTCCTCTTCATCGCCTCGGTCACCGAGTCGCGCCGGGCCGTGACCCAGGCGCCCCGCCCGGGGAGCCGGGCGGCGATGTCCGGCACCACAAGGCCGTCGGGACCCACCACGAAGCGGATGAGTTCCCCCACCGGCTTCACGGTGCGCGTGGCGAGGCAGAGCCGCGTCAGCGCCCGACGGACCGTCTCCGGTCCCTCGTCGGTCTCCACGGCATCGGCTTCCACGGCCGGAACGTCACCGGGCACATCGCCCGCCGCGTCCGCACCGACGTCAACCCCGACAGGGGCCGCGGTGTCGCTGGCGGGGACCGACGCGGACATGTCCGCCTCCGCCCCGTCCGATGCCGCCTCTGCCTGCACGGGTGCCACGCTCCTGCTCACCAGCCTTGGACCTCAGGGACCGAACCCCACGCCTCAGGCGCGGGTCTCGTCCGCCTCGACCTCGGCTTCGGCTTCTTCTTCGCCTTCCTCGGCGACGACCTCGTCGGCCTCGATCCAGCCGGCCTTCACGCGGGCCCGCATGATCAGCGCCTCGGCATCCTCGCGCGACAGCTGGAAACCTTCCAGCGCGCCGGAGATGCGCACGGTCTCGCCATCCTTGCGCTCGGTCCAGCCGGTGAGATCATCGGTGGCACAGCCGGCAAGATCCTCGACCGTCTTGATGTCGTTCTCACCGAACGCCACCAGCATGGGCGAGGTCACGCCCGGCACGTCGCGCAGTTCGTCCGCGACGCCGAGCTCGCGGCGGCGGGCGTCGAAATCCGCCTCGACCTGCGCCAGATGGTTCAGCGCGCGGTTCTGCAGTTCCTGCGCCGTGTCCTCGTCGAAGCCCTCGATGGAAGCGAGTTCGTTGACCGGGACATAGGCGATCTCCTCGACATTCGAGAAGCCTTCCGAGGCCAGAAGCTGGCCCATCATCTCGTCGAGGTCGAGCGCCTCGGCGAAAATCTTCGAGCGCTCGGCGAATTCCTTCTGCCGCCGCTCGCTCTCTTCCGCTTCGGTCATGATGTCGATGTCCCAGCCGGTGAGCTGGGACGCAAGGCGGACATTCTGACCGCGACGGCCGATCGCCAGGCTTAATTGGGCATCCGGGACCACGACTTCAATACGCTCGCGATCCTCGTCAAGCACGACCTTGACCACTTCGGCCGGGGCGAGGGCGTTGACGATGAACGTGGCGACGTCGTCCGACCACGGAATGATGTCGATCTTCTCGCCCTGCAGCTCGTTCACCACCGCCTGCACGCGCGAGCCGCGCATGCCGACGCAGGCGCCGACCGGATCGACCGAGGAATCGCGGGAGGTCACGGCGATCTTGGCACGCGAGCCCGGATCGCGGGCCACGGCCTTGATCTCGACGATGCCGTCATAGATTTCCGGCACTTCCTGCGCGAACAGCTTCGACATGAACTGGGGATGGGTGCGCGACAGGAAGATCTGCGGGCCGCGCAGTTCGCGGCGCACGTCATAGACATAGGCGCGGATGCGGTCGCCGACCTTGAACACTTCGCGCGGCAGCAGCTCGTCGCGGCGCAGCGAGGCTTCGCCCTTGCCGAGGTCCACGACCACGTTGCCATATTCGACCCGCTTGACCGCGCCGTTGATGACCTCGCCGATGCGGTCCTTGAATTCCTCGTACTGCCGGTCGCGCTCGGCCTCGCGCACCTTCTGCACGATCACCTGCTTGGCGGACTGCGCGGCGATGCGGCCAAAGTCGAAGGGCGGCAGCGTGTCGGCGATGGTGTCGCCAACCTGCGCCGCCGGGTTGTGCCGGCGGGCGGAGACGATCTCGATCTCGGTGGACGGATTGTCCACCTGATCGACGACCAGCAGATGGCGGGCGAGGCGCAGCTCACCGGTGCGCGCATTGATCTCGGCGTGGATGTCGGTCTCGGCGCCGTAGCGCGAGCGGGCCGCCTTGGCGATCGCATCTTCCATGGCGGCGATGACGATGCTCCGGTCGATCGATTTCTCCCGCGCGACCGCGTCGGCGATCTGCAGGAGTTCGAGCCGGTTTGCGCTGACCACTGCCATCAGTGGATCTCCTTCGCGGTGGATGTGCGTTTGGCGTTGGACTTCTTGCCAGGCTTTGCCGCGCCCTTGGGCTTCAGCATCGCCTTGGCCTTCGGCTTGCCGCGGACGGGCATCTTCTTCGGCGGCACCACGCGGACGGCGACGGCCTCGCCGGCCCCCGCGTCGTCGCCCTCGTCATCGCCGTCGAGAGGGGCATCGCCCAGGTCGGCGGTGTCGATATCGTCCTCGTCGATCCCCGCGCCCTCGCGCAGCGCCTTGTCGCGGCGCAGGGCCTCGCGGATGAGCGCTTCGGTCATGACGAGGCGCGCCTCGCCGATATCGGCGATCGGCAGCGTCGCCGTATCGGGCGACCCGGCCGGCGCGTCGGGCAGGCGAACCAGCGCCGCGCCGTCCTTCGCGCCGATCAGCAGGCCGCGGAAGCGCTTGCGCCCCTCCACCGGCACGGCCATCTCGACCTTCACCTCATGGCCGGCCCAGCGCTCGAAATCGGAGATGCGCACCAGCGGCCGGTCGATGCCGGGCGAGGACATTTCGAGGTTGTAGGCGCCGGAAATCGGGTCCTCGACATCGAGCACGGGCGAGATGGCGCGGCTGGCCGCCTCGCATTCCTCGATGCCGAAGCCGCCATCCGGCCGCTCGGCCATGATCTGCAGCGTCGGCGAATGGCCGCCGGTGATCTTCACCCGCACCAGCCGGAAGCCGAGACCTTCCAGCACCGGCGCGACGATGCCGGCGACGCGCGCGGCCGGTCCGGCCTCGGTCACGAGGCGGGGTTCGTCAAGGCGGGGTTCGCCGGCACCGCTAGCCGGTGCGACGATCTCTTCAGCGGGGTGATTGTCTTGTTCGCTCATCCGTCCTGCCCGGACCCACACGGCCCGTAATGCAAAAAGAGCGGGCTCCGGTGGCGGAACCCACTCTCAACCGACCAGATAGTCGCTATGAGAATTAGTGAATGACCGTCTTATACATCCAAATGACGGACCGGCGCAAGCCGAGCGGCGGCCGGGGTGCGGCCGGGGTGCGGCGGGCGGTTCCCCCGCTTGCCGGCAGCGGCGCTCCATCGCATAAGCGGACCATGCCCGAGAGCCGCCCTCCCCGCGTTGAATCCCCTGTTCTGACCGAGCGCGCGCCGGCCAAGGTGAACCTGTCGCTGCGCGTGCTCGGACGGCGCGCGGACGGTTATCACGAATTGTCGAGCGTGGTCGCCTTTGCCGGCGCGGGCGACCGGCTGACGCTGCAGCCGGGGGACGAACTCGCGCTGGACCTCGCCGGGCCGGGCGCGGGGACACTGGCGGCGGACCCGGACAATCTCGTGCTGCGGGCCGCGCGCGACCTGGTCGCGCGGATTCCCGGCCTCGTCACCGGGCGTTTCACACTCGACAAGCGCCTGCCGGTCGCGGCGGGCATTGGCGGCGGATCGGCGGACGCGGCCGCCGCGCTGCGGCTGCTGGCGCGGGCGAACGGCCTGCCACGGGGCGATGCGCGCCTGTTCGCCGCCGCGCTGGCCACCGGCTCGGATGTGCCGGCCTGCCTGTACAGCCGAAGCTGCCGGATGGCCGGGCGCGGTGAAGCAATCACCCCGCTCGCGCTGCCCCGGTTCGGCGCGCTGCTGGTCAATCCGCGCGTGCCGGTGCCGACACCGGACGTGTTCCGCGCCCTCGCCCTCACACCGGGCACGACGCTCGCCGCCGCCAGGCCCGTCCCGGCCTTTGTCGCGCAGGGGCCGGCGCTGGCCTGGTTGATGGACGAGCCGAACGACCTCGAGCCGCCCGCCCGTCGCCTCGCCCCGGTTCTGGACGATGTGGCGAGCGCGCTGCGGGCGACGCCGGAGGTGCGGCTCGTGCGCATGTCGGGCTCCGGTGCGACCATGTTCGCGCTCTATCCGGACTGCCGCGCCGCCGCGCGGGCCGGCAAGCAGGTCGCCGCCGCTCATCCCGGTTGGTGGGTGAAGTCGACCATCCTCGGCTGAGGGAAAGTAATGCACACCGCCCTGCTCTTCGTCCTCGCCGCCCTGCTGGAGATCGCCGGCTGCTTCGCCTTCTGGGCGGTGGTGCGCAGCGGGGCGAGCGCGCTGTGGCTGGCGCCGGGCGTGGCGAGCCTGATCGCCTTCGCCGGCGTGCTGACGCAGGTCGATGCGCCGATGGCCGGGCGCGCTTTCGCCGCCTATGGCGGGATCTATGTCGCCGCGTCGCTCGTCTGGCTGTGGCAGGTGGAGGGCTTCCGGCCCGATCGCTGGGACCTGCTGGGCGGCGCGGTCTGCCTCGCCGGCGCCGCCATCGTGGTGTTCGGCCCGCGCGGCTAGAGACGGCGTGCGCTAGAGAACCCGCTCCAGCGCGGCGGCGAGGCGGCGCTTCACCTCATCCTTGGCCGGTTCGGAGGCCTTGAAGATGGCGGCGAAGCGGAAGAATTCCAGCACGCGGAAATCATGCACGTTGGGCCGGATCAGGATGTCCGGCGCGCCGTTCTTCAGCTTCTCGCCGACAATCGACGAGGCCATGATCTGCAGCGTGGCGAACATCGCCTCGAACGGCGCCGGCACGCCGCGCATTTCCGTGCCATGGCCGCCGGTAATGTCGACCGCCAGCACGATATCGGCCCGGGCGCGCAGCAGGTCGAAGGGCAGCGGGTTGACCGCGCCACCATCGACCAGCGTGTGCCCGCCATGCTGGACGGGGCGCATCAGCCCCGGAATGGCGAGCGAGGCCGCCACCGCCGGGCGGATCGGGCCCTGTTCGAACATGCGCTCGCAGCGGCCCCAGTAATCGGTCGCCACCACCTGCAGCGGAATGCCGAGCTCCTCGAAGGTCTCGGGCACGATGTCGGGGAGAAAGCCGGCAATCATCTGCTCGGCATCGATCAGCACGGGATTGCCGAGCCCGGCGAAGAGATGGGAGATGCGCCCCACCCGGGCCGCCAGCAGGCGCCGCATCACCTCGCCGCGATTGCGCAGCGTGTGGGCGACCAGCTGGCGCAACTCGCGGGCGGGCATGCCGGCGGCATAGACGCTGGCGAACAGCGCGCCAATGGAAGCGCCCGCCAGCGCCACCGGCTTCACGCCGAGATCGTCCAGCGCCTCCAGCACGAGAACATGCGAGAGGCCGCGCGCTCCGCCCGAGCCGAGCGCCACCGCGATGCGCGGCCCCGGCGCGGGCGGGGCGGGGCTGTGCTCGCCGGAGACGACGATGCCGTCATAGGCCGGCGCCGCGCGGGGAGAGCGGCGGGCCTTCTGTGTCACGGAGAGATCGGGGGCTGCCGCGAGGTCGTTCATGATGCTTCCTGTCCCGCCCCTGACTGGCCTGCGACCGCGGCATTTGTTGGGAAATGCTGCGGCGCACGCTCTATCTGGTGTCGCTCCCCAGCGCGCGCCAGGCGATATCGCGACGATAGAAGCCTTCCGGCCAGTCGATCAGCGCCGCGCCGTCATAGGCGCGCTCGCGCGCCTCGGCCACATTGCCGCCGATGGCCGCGATGTTGAGCACGCGCCCGCCATTGGCGAGAATCGCCGCGCCCTCGCGCCGTGTCCCGGCGTGGAACACCTTCACGCCGGGAATGCTCTCCGCCGCGCCGATGCCCGAGATGCGCGAGCCCTTGGAATAGCTGCCGGGATAGCCGCGCGCCGCCATGACCACGGTGATCGCCGCCTCGGGCTTGAGCGGCACCGGCTGGCTCTCCAGCCGCCCGGTCGCCACCGCGTGGAGCAGCGGCAGCAGGTCGGCGTCGAGCCGCAGCATCAGCGCCTGGCATTCGGGATCGCCGAAGCGGACATTGTATTCGATGAGCTTGGGGCCCTTGGTGGTGATCATCAACCCGGCGAACAGCACGCCCCGATAGGGGCAATCGGCATCGGCGAGCGCGCGCGCGGTGGGCTTGATGATCTCACCGAGCACCCGGCGCTCGATCTCGGCGGTGAAGATGGGCGCGGGCGAGTAGGCGCCCATGCCGCCGGTATTGGGGCCCTCGTCGCCATCGAAGGCGCGCTTGTGGTCCTGCGCCGAGCCGAAGGGCAGCACGGTCTCGCCGTCGACGAGGCAGAAGAAGGAGACTTCCTCGCCTTCGAGAAATTCCTCGATGAGGATCTCGGTGCGAAAGCCCGCCTCCGACCCGCCCATGGCGAAGACCTCGTCGATCCCGGCCAGCGCCTCGTCCAGCGTCAACGCGACGATGACGCCCTTGCCGGCCATCAGCCCGTCGGCCTTGAGCACGATGGGCGCGCCGTGGCGCTCGACATAGGCGCGGGCGGCTTCGCGGTCGTCGAACCGGCCGAAAGCGGCGGTCGGGATGTTGTGCGCCTTGCACAATTCCTTGGTGAAGAGCTTGGAGCCTTCCAGCTGCGCCGCGACCTGGCGCGGACCGAACACCGCGATGCCCTCGTTGATCAGCCGGTCGGCAATGCCCTCGACCAGCGGCGCCTCGGGGCCGACCACCACGAGGTCGATCCGATACGCCCCGCACAGCGCGACGATGGCGTCGTGGTCGGTGAGCGCAATGCCCTCGAAACAGGTCGCGTAGTCGGCGATACCGGGATTTCCCGGCACGGCGAAGAAGCCCTCAATGAGCGGGCTCTGCGCCAGCTTCCAGGCGAGCGCATGCTCGCGGCCGCCCGAGCCGAGCAGAAGAACGTTCATGCCGAGTGCCTCCAGCCGCCGGTGTCCGTGCTTCGCCTAAACGTTCGGGCGGCAGGGGGCAAGACCCGTCGCACGTCGGCCCGTCGCGCGTCGGCCCGTCGCGCGGCGCATGCGTCGCCTACTCGTAGGCGAGCGCCACCACGGGATCGAGCCCGGCCGCCTTGCGCGCCGGCAGGTAGCCGAAGATCAGCCCGGTGAGGAAGGCGCAGCCAAAGGCCAGCAGCGGCGGCAGCAGGCTGAGCACGATGCTGACGCCGAGACTCTCCAGCAGCACCGCGACGCCGATGCCGAGCGCGACGCCCACCGCCCCGCCGACGCCGCACACGACAAGCGCCTCGGTGTTGAACTGCAGCATGATGTTGCTCATGCGCGCGCCCGTCGCCATGCGTATGCCGATCTCGCGGGTGCGCTCGGTCACGCTCACCAGCATGATGTTCATGACCCCGATGCCGGCCACCAGCAGCGAGATGGCGGCGACGCAGCCCAGCACGAGAGTGAGCGTGTTCTGGGTCTCCACAGCGGTTTCCAGGAACTGCGCGGTGTTGCGTACCTGGAAGTCCTCCGCCTGGTGGCGATCCGTGATGATGCGGGTGACGTCGGCCTCGACGCGCGGAATGTCGGCGGCGTTCTCCACCTTCACGGTGACGGAGTTGACGAAGCGGCGGCCGAAGATCCGCACGAAGCCGGTGGAGAGCGGCACCAGCGCGACGTCGTCCTGATCCTGCCCGAAGGCGTTGGCGCCGCGGGCGGCGAGGATGCCGATCACCTCATAGGGCACGTTCTTCACGAGGATGTAGCGCCCGAGCGGGTCATCCTCGCCGAACAGGTTGGTGGCCACGGTCTGTCCCAGCACGATAACAGGGGCATAGGCACGCACGTCGTCCGCCGTGAACATCACACCCTTGGCGATCGGCCAGTCGCGGGCTGCCAGATAATCGGCACTGGTGCCGGTGACCGTGGTGAAATAATCTTCCGAGCCGAAGCGCAGCGTGTAGCGGCCGGTGCGCTCGGGCGCCACATCGGCGATGCCGGGAACGGCGCGCAGCGCCTCCGCATCCTCCGGCAGCAGCGTGGCATTGTCGCCGGAGGAGCGCACGCCCACCGCGCCGGGACGAATGATGAGCAGGTTGGTGCCGATCTGCGCGATGCGCTCCATCACCCGCGCCTTGCCGCCATCGCCCACCGCCAGCATGGTGATGACCGAGGCGACGCCGATGACGATGCCGAGCAGCGTCAGCGCGGTGCGGAAAATATTGGCGTGCATCGAGGAAAAGGCCATGCGCACGGCTTCGGCCACGTCGGGCACGAAGCGGGCGAGCCCGCCGCGCCGCGCCGGGCCGACGGCGGGCAACGGCACGCGGGCCGGCTCCTCCTCCCGCCGCTCGTCGGAGACGATGCGCCCGTCCTGGAAGCGCACGACGCGCCGCGCATGGGCCGCGACATCGGGGTCATGGGTGATGAGGATGACCGTGTGGCCCTCCCCGTTCAGCTCCCGCAGCAGCGCCAGCACTTCCTCGCCCGAGCGCGAATCGAGCGCGCCGGTGGGCTCGTCGGCGAGAATGATCGGGGCGGCGTTCATCAGCGCGCGGGCGATGGAAACGCGCTGCTGCTGGCCGCCGGAGAGCTGGCCGGGCCGGTGCGCGCTGCGGTCGCCGAGGCCGAGGCGCTCCAGCAGCACATGGGCGCGCTCGACGCGCGGCTCCTTGGCCGCGCCGGCATAGATGGAGGGGATCTCGACATTCTCCGCCGCCGTGAGGGTCGGCAGCAGGTTGTAGCGCTGGAACACGAAGCCGAAGGTCGAACAGCGCAGCGCCGCCAGCGCATCCTTGTCGAGCGCGGCGACGTCGACGCCGTCGACGCGGTAGGCGCCGGCCGAGGGACGGTCGAGGCAGCCGATAATGTTCATCAGCGTCGACTTGCCCGAGCCGGACTGGCCCATGATGGCAACGAACTCACCGGGCATGATGGTGAGCGAAACACGGTCGAGCGCGCGCACCACGCTCTCGCCATTGGGATAGATGCGGCTGACATCGTCCAATTCGACCATCGGGCGAAGGGCCGCGCCGGTGGCCGACGCGGCGGCCCGGCGCGCGATCTCCTCCTCGGCATCGAGCCGGCAGACGGGGCCGGGGGCGGGGGTGGGGGCGGGGGTGGGGGCGGGGCGGGCGACCTCCTCCATGACGGCCTCAGCCAAGCCGGGGCGGCATGGAGGGGCGCGGCTGGCCGGGCGGGCGGGGAGCCGCGGCACCCGCGCTGGCGCCGGTGACGACCGTCTCGCCAGGCTCCAGCCCTTCGACGATCTGCGTCACCGTGCGGTTGGACAGGCCGGTCTGCACCACGCGATCCTCGGTGCCGCCCGGGGTGACCACCTTCACGACATGCGAGCCGTCGCGGCGGGTCCGCAGCGCCTGCGTGGGCACCAGCGGCACGTCCCTGGCCTCGCCGAGGCGGAAGAACACCTGCGCGGTCATGTTGGTCATGAGCGTCAGGTCCTCGTTCGGCACGTCGATCAGCACGTTGTAGAGTACCACGTCGTTGACGATGGTCGGGGTCGGCTCGATCTGCCGCACCTGCCCCTGCCAGCGCCGGTCGGGCAGGCCGAGAGTGGAGAAATAGGCCGGCGTGCCGATGCGGATGCGGGGAATGTCGCCTTCCGCCACCTGGGCCGTCACCGTCATGGTCTGCAGGTCGGCGATGCGCAGCACGATGGGGGCGGACTGGTTGGCGTTCAGCGTCGAGCCCTCGCGGGCGGTGATCGAGACCACCGTTCCATCCATGGGCGCGTAGATCTTGGTGTAGCCGAGATTGGCGAGATCGCCGTCCAGCGTCGCCTGGGTCTGGGCGATCTGCGCCTTGAGCGCGTCGATCTTGGCAACGCTGATCCGTTCGGTCGCGTCGGCGGCGTCCGCCGCGTCGCGGCTGCCGGACTGGTTGGCGAGCAATTGCTGGGCGCGCTGGTTGCGCAGCCGGTCGAGGGTGAGCTGGGCCTGCGCCTGCGCCAGCTGGGCGCGCAGATTGTCGAGGCTGGCGCGATCGCCGGCCACCCGGGTCTGGTAGACGGTGGGGTCGATCTCGGCGAGGAGGTCGTCCTTCTTCACCACCGCGCCGACATCGGGATCGATGCGGCGCAGCTGGCCGGAGACCTGCGTGCCGACATCGACATAGTTCTTCGGCTGCATGTTGGCGATGGCGGTGACGGTGGTCTCGATATCGCCGCGCTCGACCTTCGCGGTCTGGTAGGCCGGCACCGCCTGCGCCTCGGCGGCGAGGTGGCGGTAATACGCATAGCCCCCGCCCGCGCCGCCCAGCACGAGCAGCAGCAGCACGCCCGACCAGCGGCGCCGCCGCGTCGCCCGCGTGCCTGCCGTCCAACCGCCTTCCGACCTCTGCAACATCGCCCCGCTCGCCCGAACCATTCTCCTCGGGGATAAGGCCGAACCGCCAGCGTAAAAAGTGAATTCCCTGTAATGATGGACCACGCCATCATATTGGAGCCATTCCAACAACTATTACCGCAGTAACGCAGCCGCCGGTCGGCCTGTTGGCTCAGGAATCGAAGGGTCGGTACTCGCCGGTCTTCGGGTCGCGACGCAAGGTCACGCGGGTCGCCGGCACATTGGCCTCTTCCGCCCGCCGGGCGGCATCGAGTTCGGCATTCACGCGGCGCGATTCGCCGGCCAGAAGCTTGACCAGAGCCGCGGCACCCATGGCACCGAGGGCGAGCACGATCACAGGCGGCATGGTGCGATTTCCCATTCGCGGGGCAGAATGATCATAGGCCGTACCGGTTCCAGAGCGAACGCTCCTCGGCGACGGCGAGCAGGTTCTCGGCGATGCCGGCACCGATCGCCGGCGCCATGGCGCCCGCGTCGAGGCCGGCAATGCCGGGAACGCGCCGGCTGAACAGGCCGCTCTTGCCCTCGATCAGCGGTGTCACGACCTTCTCGCCATAGCGCGCGCGCAGAAACGAGCGGATCTCGCCGATGGCATCGACAAGGCCGAGTTCCTGCGCCTGCGTCGCGGTCCAGAACGCACCGGAGAACAGCGTCGCCTCGTCATGGCTGAGCACGTCGCCGCGCCGCTGGCGCACCAGCCCGACAAAGGCGTCATGAATTTCCTTCTGCAACGCCTTCAGCCGCTCGACATCCTCCGCCTTTTCCGGCTGGAACGGGTCGAGGATCACCTTGCTCTCGCCAGCGGTGTAGACACGCCGGTCGATGCCGAGCTTGTCGAGCGCGCGGTTGAAGCCGAAGCCGGCGCTCACCACGCCGATCGAGCCGACGATGGAAAACGGATCGGCGACGATCTCGTCGGCGGCGCTGGCGATCATATAGCCGCCGGACGCCGCCACATCCTCGACGAAGGCGATGACCGGGAGGTTCTTTTCCTCCGCCAGCAGGCGGATGCGGCGATGGACGAGATGCGACTGCACCGGTGAGCCGCCGGGCGAGTTGATCACCAGCGCCACCGCTTTCGCCCCCTTCACCGCGAAGGCGCGGTCGAGCACCCGCGCCGTATTGGCGAAGGTGATGCCGGGATTGAACGGCCGCGACATGCCG
This sequence comes from Ancylobacter tetraedralis, assembly GCF_014195655.1. Classification (GTDB taxonomy): domain Bacteria; phylum Pseudomonadota; class Alphaproteobacteria; order Rhizobiales; family Xanthobacteraceae; genus Ancylobacter; species Ancylobacter tetraedralis. The sequence goes on along the minus strand of NZ_JACICD010000002.1, from coordinate 202,181 downwards.
ATCGCGCCGCTGAGCCGCACCACCGGCACGATGGCGGTACCCGCGCGCAACCGTGCGGGCAGGACAGGATCGAGGCGGCGGCGGAATTCGGCGAAGAAGGATGCATTGGCCATGCCCAAGACATAGGGCGTCGCATCGGCCGGCTCAAGCCGGCATCGGCCGAGAGTCCAGCGGCGTGTCCTGCGGCGAGTCCTGCAGCGAGTCCAGCGACGTGCCCTGCGAACCGCGCAGCGCCGCTTCCACGCTCGCCCCCTCGCGCAGGATGCGCCCGGCCGCCACGCTCGGCCGGCCATCCGCGCCGGCGAGCACCAGACCGGGGAGCAGCACGGGCGGCGTGCGCCGGCCCTTGATGGCTCCGATGAGCAGGCGGATCGCCGGCGCCTCGGGGCGCGGATGCACGGGGCGGATCGTCACGGCACCGAAACGGCCGCGAAGAAGCGTGAGGAGCGCCTCGATGGCCTCGGGCCGGTGGATCAGCGCGAGCCGCCCGCCCGGCTCCAGCAGCCGCCCCGCGGCGGTGAGCCACGCCTCTATCCCGGCATCGGCCACGCTGTGCGCCAGCGCCCGGCTGGCGCGCGGGGAGACGCGGTGGCGGGCGGGGTCGTTGAAGGGCGGGTTCATCAGCACGAGATCGGCCGCCCCGGCCGCCGGCGCGGGCGGGCCCGAAGGACGCCCTACCCGCTCGACCGCCCCGGTCACGACGCTGACCCGCGCCGACAGATCGGGAGACTGGCGGGCGGCATTGTGGCCCGCCAGCGCGGCGGTGGCGGGATCGATCTCCACCAGCGTGAGCGCAACCCGCGCGAGGCGGGTGGCCAAAGCCAGCCCCGCCGCCCCGATTCCGGCCCCGAGATCGACCGCCCGTCGCGCATCGTCCGGCACGCTGGCGGCCAGCAGCAGCGCGTCGTGCCCGGCGCGATGCCCCCGCGCCGGCTGCAGCAGATGAAGCCGCCCGCCGAGGAGAGCGTCGTCGGTCAATTCCGGCTCACCCCATCCAGGCTCGCGCGGCGCGGGCGCGGCGTCCGTTTCCAATTCGCCCGTCATTGTGCGGAAAGCTCGGCACCGAGGCCGGCTTCCTTCAGCAGGGCGCGAGCGACGGCCAGGCGCGCCTCCTCCACCAGAAGGCGGCGCGGCAGCAGGCCGATCGAGCCTTCCATCACGCTCATGTGCTGATCCAGCACGAGATGGCCGATTCCCGCCCCGTCGAGCAGCGCCTCGACGGCGGAGAGAAGAACGATGTCATTGGTCCGGATGAGTTCGCGCATGGCGCCATCATGCCACGTTCATGCGGCGATGAGAGCCGGCCGGGCGGGATTGGGCGACGGCTTCGGCTCTTTCCGTCAATGGCGTATTTACGCTATGGGGATGGTCGGCGCTCGGGTTGATGGCGGCCGGGGTTGCGCTTCGCGCGCGCGACAACCGGTCTTCACACCTCGTGCTGGCGTTTTGGTGAAGAGATTCGGAAGGAACCCCGTGGCCGTCGTTCTGCCCTTCGATCCTGCCGCCGAGGTCTCGGCCGCGCCCTCCATCGAGGGCATCGTCAATCTGGTCCGCGCGGACATGGAGCGGGTCAACGCCCTGATCCTCTCGCGTACCGGCTCCGACGTGACGATGATCCCGGAGGTCGCGCAGCACCTGATTTCCTCGGGCGGCAAGCGGCTGCGGCCGATGCTCACCCTCGCCACGGCCGGGCTCGCCGCCTATCAGGGCGATGGCGCGGTCAAGCTCGCCGCCTCGGTCGAGTTCATGCACACGGCGACGCTGCTGCATGACGACGTGGTCGACGACAGCGAGATGCGCCGTGGCAAGCTCGCCGCCCGCATGCTGTGGGGCAACGAAGCGAGCGTGCTGGTGGGCGACTTCCTGCTCGGCCAGGCCTTCCGCATGATGATCGAGGTCGGCAACCTCACAGCGCTGGACATTCTGTCCAACGCCGCCGTGGTCATTGCCGAGGGCGAGGTGGCCCAGCTCGCCGCCGCCAAGAACACCGCCACCAGCGAGGACGAATATCTCGCCGTCATCCGTGGCAAGACCGCCGAACTGTTCGCCGCCGCCTGCGAGGTCGGGCCGGTGCTGGCCGAGCGGCCCAAGGCGGAGCAGGTCGCCTGCCGCAGCTACGGCATGAATCTGGGCATCGCTTTCCAGCTCGTCGACGACGTGCTCGATTATGGCGGCTCCGGCGCCGCGCTCGGCAAGAATGTCGGCGACGATTTCCGCGAGGGCAAGATCACCCTGCCGATCATCCTCGCCTTCCGCCGCGGAACCGAGGAGGAGCGCGACTTCTGGCGCCGCAGCCTGGAGCGCGGGGAGATCGGCGAGGGCGACCTCGCGCGCGCCGTCGGGCTGCTCGAATGCCACCAGGCGCTCGCCGACACGGTCAAGCGTGCGCGCCATTATGGCTCCATGGCGTGCGATGCGCTCGGCCTCTTCCCGGCCGGGCCGGCCAAGCGGGCGCTGCTCGACGTGGTGGAGTTCTGCATCTCGCGGGTGAACTGAAAGCCGAGCGGCTTTCAGCGTCCTACCGCCGCCCCGCGAAGAAATCGCGCAGCAACTGCGCCGCCGCGCGCTCGCCGAGGCCGCCATAGATATCGGGACGGTGATGGCAGCTCGGCTGGGCGAAGAAGCGCACGCCGCTTTCCACCGCCCCGCCCTTGGGGTCGGCCGCGCCGTAATAGAGCCGGCGCAGCCGCGCCCAGGCGATCAGCCCCGCGCACATGGTGCAGGGCTCCAGCGTCACATAGAGATCGCAGTCGGGCAGCCGGTCGCTGCCGATGAGGGCCGCCGCCGCCCGCACCACCAGCATTTCGGCATGGGCGGAGGGGTCGGCGCGTTCGCGCGTGCGATTGCCGTCGGCGGCGATCACCACGCCACCCCGCACCAGCACGGCGCCTACCGGCACCTCGCCGCGCGCGCCCGCCTTGCCGGCCTCGGCCAGCGCCAGATCCATGAAACCGGCGCGCGATGTCGAGCGCAATCCCGCGCCTGTTTCCGGGCCCGATTCCGGGCCTGTATTCTGCCGCTCGGTCACTTCTCGCTCACCTGATCGCCGCTTGCCGCCCTCGCACGCCGCAAATGCTCGCCTCAAGGCGACGGACGTGCTAGCACCCGCGCCCCAATACGGATATCGCTTTGCACTCCGGATCGTCGCCAAGGACCGGACCGAACCCCCGGACGATTGCACCCCATGCCCAAGAACACGCCGCCCCGCAAGGACCAGAACCGCGTACCGCGCGCCCCGCGTACCCTCGCCCCGGCCGAGCCGCGCGAGGCCGAGCGCGTCGCCAAGGTCATCGCCCGCGCGGGGCTCGGCTCGCGCCGCGAGATCGAGGAATGGATCCTCGCCGGCCGCGTGGCGGTGAATGGCGAGGTGCTGGAAAGCCCCGCCCGCACCGTTACGGAGGCGGACCACATCAGCGTGGACGGCGCGCCGCTGCCCGAGAAGGAGCGCACGCGGCTGTTCCTCTACCACAAGCCCAAGGGCGTGGTGACGACCAATTTCGACCCCGAGGGGCGCCCCACCCTGTTCGAGATCCTGCCCGGCGGCCTGCCGCGTCTGGTTTCGGTCGGCCGGCTCGACCTCAATACCGAGGGGCTCATCCTCCTCACCAATGATGGCGGCCTGTCGCGGGTGCTGGAACTGCCGGAAACCGGCTGGCTGCGCCGCTACCGCGTGCGCGCCAAGGGCTCGATCACCCAGGACAAGCTCGACGCGTTGATCCACGGCATCACGGTCGAGGGCGTGCATTACGGGCCGATCGAGGCACTGCTCGACCGCGTGCAGGGCTCCAATGTGTGGCTGACGCTGGCGCTGCGCGAGGGCAAGAACCGCGAAGTCCGCAACGTGCTCGGCAGCCTCGGGCTCGACGTCAACCGGCTGATCCGGCTTTCCTACGGCCCGTTCCAGCTCGGCGAGATCGCGCAGGGCGCGGTCGAGGAAGTGCGCACCCGCGTGCTGGCCGACCAGCTCGGCCCCGAGCTTTCCGCCGCCGCCGGCGCGGATTTCGAGGGTCCGCTGTTCAACCATGCCGACGAGGACGAGGCGCCCCGCCGCCCCGCCGCGAAAAAGGCCGGCTATGCCAAGCCGGAAGGGTCGGAGGACCGCCACCGCCGCCGGCCGATCGACACCGAGGAAAGCCCCGAGCGCAGCGTGACCTCCGGCCTGGTGGCCGATCGCAAGGGTCGCAAGGTGCTGGTGCAGCGTGTGCGCTCCACCGCCACCGAGGAGGCCGAGGAGGCCCCCGCCCGCCCGGCCCGCCGCAGCGACGACGCCCGCACCACGTCACGCCCCACCCGCGAGGGTGGCGGCGAGCGCACCTTCCGCCGGCGGCCCGACGGCGAGGGCGCCCCGGCCGAGGCCGAGGCCGGCGACGCCCCCCGGCCCGCGCGTGCCGGCCGTCCCGAGCGCAAGCCCACGCGGGACCGCGCCGCCGCCGGCCCCCGCCCCGCCCGCCCGCGCTTCGAGGAGCGCGGACCGCGCGAGGAACCGGAGGGCGGCAATCGCCCGTTCCGTGAACGCAGCGAGCGTCCCACGGGCGACCGTCCGTTCCGCGAACGCAGCGAGCGCCCCGCTGGCGATCGTCCGTTCCGCGAACGTAGCGAGCGTCCCACGGGCGACCGTCCGTTCCGCGAACGCAGCGAGCGTCCCACGGGCGACCGTCCGTTCCGTGAACGCAGCGAGCGTCCCGCTGGCGATCGTCCGTTCCGTGAACGCAGCGAGCGTCCCACGGGCGATCGTCCGTTCCGTGAACGCAGCGAGCGTCCCGCTGGCGATCGTCCGTTCCGTGAACGCAGCGAGCGCCCCATGGGTGATCGTCCGCAACGTCGGGAGCGCTCGGAGGGTGCGCGGCCCTATCGTGGCGAGGCAACCGACCGACCCTTCACCGGCCGGGTGAAATCCGAGCAGAGCCGCGCGCGGCGCCCGCGTCCCGGCGAGGGCGAGGATGGCGCGCGCGTGGAGCGTCCCGTCCGTCCGCCGCGCGATCTCGACCGTCCGCGCCGCGAGGATGCCGAGCGGCCCGTGCGCCGCTTCGATCGTCCCGAGCGCACCAGTGAGGATCGCCCCCCGCGCCGCGAACGGCCCGAGGGCGGCCGGACCTATGGCGAGAAGTCGTTCGGGGAGAAATCTCCCGGCGAGAAGCGCCCGTTCCGCGAGAAGCGCTCCTTTGGCGACAGGCCCGAGCGCGGCGAGCGGCCGGCCGGAAAGCCGTTCGGGAGCCGACCGGGTGGTGAACGGTCGGGTGGTGAACGGTCGGGTGGCGAGCGGGCCGGCGGCGGCAAATCCTTTGGCGGCAAATCCTTTGGGAACAAGCCCGCCGGCGGCAAATCCTTCGGCGGCAAGCCGGGTGGCGCCCCGCGCGCTGGCGGCAAGCCGGGCGGTGGAAAGCCGGGCGGTCCGCGTTCCGGTGGCAAGCCCGGCGGCTCCCCCGGCGGAAAGCCGGGCGGGCGCCCGCCGCGCGCGCCGCGCGGCTGAGGCGGGCTGAAACGTGCGCATTGTCGGCGGGCGCTTCAAGGGACGCCCCTTGCACGGGCCGTCCTCCAACGCCACCCGGCCCACGTCGGACCGGCTGCGCGAGGCGCTGTTCAACGTGCTCGCGCATGCCTATGACGACGCCGCGTCGGGCGCGCGGGTGCTGGACCTGTTCGCCGGCACCGGCGCGCTGGGGCTGGAGGCGCTCTCGCGCGGGGCGAAGCTCGCGGTGTTCGTGGACGAGGCTCCCGAGCCGCGCGCGCTGATCCGCGCCAATATCGAGGCGCTGGGCCTCGGCGGCATCACCCGCATCTTCCGCCGCGACGCGACGAAGCTCGGCGAGGCGATGGCGAGCGACGCCTTCGACCTCGTCTTCTGCGATCCCCCCTATGGGCGCGGCCTCGCCGGGCTGGCGCTGGCCAATGCGCGCGCGGGCAAATGGCTCGCGCCCGGCGCGCTTGTCATCGTTGAGGAAGCGGCCGAGGCCGGCTTCACCGCGCCGGAGGGCTTCGAGGAGCTGGAACGGCGGCGCTACGACACGACCGAGATCGTGATCCTGCGCGCGCCGGACATCGCGGCCACCCCGGTGACGGTCAGCTCTTCCGCCTGAGCGTTCAGCCGATCGAGGCAACCGCGTCGAGGATGCGGGCAATGTCCTCCGGCCGCGACAGACGGTGATCGCCATCCTTCACCAGCGTCACCACCACGTCGTCCTCGGCGAGGCAGGTGCTGAGCCGCAAGGCGTGCTGCCAGGGCACCACATCATCGGCGACGCCCTGGAGGATGCGCACGGGGCAGCCGACGGCGAACGGCGCGCCCAGCACCAGATTGGCCCGTCCGTCCTCGATGAAGGCGCGGGTGATGGGCGTGGTGCCGTGCTCGCTCTGGCGGTACCACACGCCCTTCTCCAGGATTTCCGCGCGAATCTCCGGGGTCATCGCCTTCCACATCAGCTCTTCGCTGAAGTCGGGCGCCGGGGCGATCAGCACCAGCCCGGCGAGGCGCGAGGGCTCGCCGCGCGCGGCCAGCGCCCGCGCCAGCAGCAGCGCGATCCAGCCGCCCATGGAGGAGCCGACCACGACCTGCGGTCCGCTCGTCTCGCCGTCGAACACCGCGAGCGCCTCCTGCGCCCAGCGCGAGATGGTGCCGTCAATGAAACGCCCACCGGATTCGCCATGGCCGGAATAGTCGAAGCGCACCACCGGCCGGCCGGTCTCTACGCCCCACGTGGCCAAAGCCTCCGCCTTGCTGCCGCACATGTCCGAGAGATAGCCGCCGCACCACAGCACGCCGGGGGCTCCCTCGCCGGCCCCGGCCGGGGTGGACCGCACCGCGATCGACCGCGCATCCTCGCCCACGGCGATGAAACGGGGTTGTGTCTGTGCTATCTGAACGGCGGTTTCCGTCATGCCCGTCTCCTTGAGGTCGCCGCCGCAATGCCGGCCCGTGCCGCGCCGGCACTTGCGATTCGCGCCGCCCGCGCCATCTTCACCTACAGGCCGGACGGGAGCGCGAACAGGGCTCCCCTCCGGCTTGCGGCAGGGCGCGTGAAACTCATCCGGGCATTGATGCGTTCGACCCTGTCGTACCGTTGACTTCTGACCGGTTTGTCAACATGTTCTGCGACCGTTTTACGCGCGCGGAACGAGCCGTCTGGCACGCTTCAGGTCGCGGTAGAGCAGTTTTTCTGAAACGGCAGAGGAGAAAGCCGCCATTCGTCGCCCTATGAGACCCGTCGCGCCGGAGAAGGAAGGCCCGCGCGTCAACGAAGACATCCGCATCCGCGAAGTGCAGCTCATCGATCAGGAGGGCCAGAATCTTGGCGTCATCCCGACTCGTGATGCCATTCTGCGTGCGCAGGAAGCCGGCCTCGACCTCGTCGAGATCGCGCCGAACTCCGTGCCGCCGGTATGCAAGATTCTCGATTACGGCCGCTTCAAGTACCAGAATCAAAAGAAGGCCAACGAGGCCCGCAAGAAGCAGCACATCGTCGAGATCAAGGAAATCAAGCTGCGTCCCGGCATCGACACCCATGACTACGAGGTGAAGATGAAGGCGATCCACCGCTTCTTCGAGGAAGGTGACAAGGTGAAGATCACCCTGCGCTTCCGCGGCCGCGAGATGGCGCATCAGGAGCTCGGCTACAAGCTGCTGAACAAGGTGAAGGAAGAACTCGCCCCCATCGCCAAGGTGGAAGCCGAGCCTTCGCTGGAAGGCCGGCAGATGATCATGGTGCTGGCTCCCCGCTGAGCCGGTACCTTCACGACGACTGCACCTGCGTCATCCCGGAACGGCCGAGAGGCCGTATCCGGGTTGTTTCGTGCGCGGGTAGCGTTGAAAGCGCGCAAGAGCGCGCGCCTCAGTCCGGCAGCGTGCCGTTCTCCGCCAGCACGGCGCCGGCGAGATAGAGCGAGCCGGTGATGAGCACGCGCGGCGCCGGCGCCACCGGGAAGGCGCTCAGCCCATCCAGCGCGGCCGCCACGCTCGGCGCGACCGAAGCGCTGATGCCATGCGCGCGCGCCGCGCCCGCCACCGCCTCGGGCGGCTGGCCCTTGTGCTCGCCCGGCACCGGCACGGCCACGAGTTCACGCGCGAGCCCGGCGAAGGGCGCCAGGAACGCGCCGGAATCCTTGGTTCCCAGCATACCGACGATCATTACCAGCGGGCGGGACACCCGGTCCTCGAGGTCGGCCAGCGCCGCCGCGAGTGCCTGCCCACCCGCCGCGTTGTGGCCGCCGTCGAGCCAGATGTCGACGCCCTGCGGCGCGCGCTGGGTGAGCGGGCCCGGCCCCAGGCGCTGCAGCCGCGCCGGCCATTGCGCGGCGCGCATGCCCTCCTCGAAGGCCGAAGCCGGCAGGCGGAAGGCGGGATCGCGCTGCCCGGCCACCCGCAGCGCTTCCACCGCCAGCCCGGCATTGCCGATCTGGTGCGGGCCGACGAGACGCGGGCGCGGCAGGTCCATGAGGCCGTCCTCATCGGCGACGACGAGGCGCCCGCCCTCTTCATGGGCCTGGAACTGCTCGCCCATGATGCTGAGCGGCGCCCTGAGGCGGGCCGCCTGACGCTCGATCACAGCCAGCGCCTCGGGCGGCTGGCGCCCGATCACCGCCGGAACAAGGCGCTTGAGAATGCCGGCCTTCTCCCCCGCGATCTCTGCGACGGTGCCGCCGAGGAAATCGACATGGTCGATGGAGACCGGGGTGATCACGCTGACCAGCGGCGTCTCGATGACGTTGGTCGCATCCAGCCGCCCGCCAAGCCCCACTTCCAGCAGCAGCACATCCGCCTTCACCTCGGCGAAAAGCAGCATGGCGGCGGCGGTGGTGATTTCGAAAAAAGTGATGGGCGCGCCCTCATTGGCGCGTTCGGCGCGGGCGAGCGCCTCGGTGAGCGTGGCGTCGTCGACCAACTGGCCGGCCAGGCGGATGCGCTCGTTGAAACGCACCAGGTGGGGCGAGGTGTAGACATGCACGCGCTTGCCCGCGGCCTCCAGCACCGCGCGCATGAAGGCGACGGTGGAGCCCTTGCCATTGGTACCGGCGACATGAATGACCGGCGGCAGGCGCGTCTCGGGATGGCCGAGCCGCTCCAGCAACCGCCACATGCGATCGAGCGAGAGGTCGATCAGCTTCGGGTGCAGCGCCAGAAGGCGGGAGAAGATGTCTTCCACCGCGTCCCGTGGCTGGGGCAGGGCCGGCATGGCAACCTCAGGCGCCCACCGGCGCGGCGACGGGCGCAGGCGCGGGTGCCGCCTCGGCCTCGGCCGGGGCCGGCTTCACGACAGGCTGTTCGGCCGCCACCGCCGGCGCCCGCATCAGCAGGCGGCACACCCGGCCCAGCGTGGCGCGCATCTCATGGCGGTGCACGACCAGATCGACCATGCCGTGATCGCGCAGATATTCGGCGCGCTGGAACCCCTCGGGCAGCTTCTCGCGGATGGTCTGCTCGATGACGCGGGGACCGGCAAAGCCGATCAGCGCCCCCGGCTCGGCGATCTGGATGTCGCCCAGCATGGCGTAGGACGCCGTGATGCCGCCGGTGGTCGGGTTGGTGAGAACGACGATATAGGGGAGCCTCGCCTCGCGCAGTTCCTGCACGGCGCAGGTGGTGCGCGGCATCTGCATCAGCGAGAGGATGCCTTCCTGCATGCGCATCCCGCCGCCGCAGGCGAACATGATGAACGGCGTGCCGCGCGCGGCGGCGGTCTCCAGCCCGGTGATGATCGCCTCGCCGGCGGCCATGCCGAGCGAGCCGCCCATGAAGCCGAAATCCTGCACGGCGACCGTGACCGGCAGGCCTTCCAGCTTGCCATAGCCGACCTTCAGCGCATCCTGCGCGCCGGTCTTGGCGCGGGCATCGCGCAGGCGGTCGGGGTAGCGCTTCTCGTCGCGGAACTTCAGCGGGTCGACCGGCATGGCTGGCAGGGCGATGTCATACCATTTGCCGCCGTCGAACACCGAGCGCAGCCGGGCCGCCGGCTCCATGCGCATGTGGTAGCCGGAGCCGGGAACGACGTGGAGATTGGCCTCAAGGTCCTTGTGGAACACCAGCTGGCCGGTCTCCGGGCATTTCACCCAGAGATTTTCCGGCACGTCGCGGCGATTGAGGAAGCTGTTCAGCTTCGGGCGGACGACGTTCGAGATCCAGTTCAACGGCGTGGCTCCGGACGGAAAACGGGAAGCGGCACGGGCGCGCCTTGGCACGCCGGCTTTCTCATCTAATGCCGAAAGCCGGCCAAGGGAAGGCGCCCGGAAGGCGTTGCAGCATGCGGGCCTCGCAGATGCACACCTGCGGGGCCTCGCACATGAGGGCAGAGCGCGCTACTCGGCGGCCTCGCGCCGCACGCCGCGCACCGCCTGCGCCAACCGGGCGACCAGCGAGGTGACGGCGGAAACCGTGGCCGGCGTCGCGCGGTTGTTGCTGTCGAGGCTGGCGCGCAGCGCATCGACGATCGCCGAACCCACCACAACGCCATCCGCCCCGGCGGCGATGGCGGCGGCCTGCTCGGGCGTGCGGACGCCGAAGCCGACCGCGACCGGCAGCACGGTATGGCGCTTGATACGCGCCACCGCCTCGCCGACCCGATCCGCGTCCGGCGTCGCCGAGCCGGTAATGCCGTTGATGGAGACGTAGTAGACGAAGCCGGCCGTGTTCGCGAGCACGGCTGGCAGACGCTTGTCGTCGGTGGTCGGCGTGGCGAGGCGGATGAAGGCGAGGCCGGCCAGCAGCGCCGGCAGGCACAGCTCGTTGTCCTCCTCCGGCGGCAGGTCGACGACGATGAGCCCGTCCACCCCGGCCGCCTTGGCGTCCACCAGGAAACGGTCGACGCCATAAATATAGATCGGGTTGTAATAACCCATCAGCACGATCGGCGTGGCATCGTCCTGCTTGCGGAATTCGCGCACCAGCTGGATCGTCCTGGCCAGCGTCTGGCCGGCGGCCAGGGCGCGCAGGCCCGCCGCCTGGATCGCCGGGCCATCGGCCATCGGGTCGGTGAAGGGCACGCCGAGCTCGATCACGTCGGCACCCGCCACTGGGAGCGCCTTGAGCACGGCCAGCGAGGTGTCGTAGTCGGGATCGCCGGCGGTAATGAACGTCACCAGCGCCGCGCGCCCTTCCGTGGCGCAGGCGGCAAAGCGATGGTCGAGGCGGGTTGTCGGGCGGGCGGTCATAGGCGGGTCCCCAGAATTTCCGCCACCTGCGGAATGTCCTTGTCGCCACGGCCGGAGAGGTTGACCACCATGAGATGGTCGCTCGGCAGGGTCGGGGCGAGATCGATCACCTTGGCGAGGGCATGGGCCGGCTCCAGCGCGGGGATGATGCCCTCGAGCTTCGACACCAGCTGGAAGGCGGCCAGCGCCTCGTCATCGGTGGCGGAGATGTAGGTGGCGCGGCCGATATCGTGCAGCCAGCTATGTTCCGGGCCGATGCCGGGATAGTCGAGGCCGGCCGAGATGGAATGCGCCTCGGTGATCTGGCCGTCATCGTCCATCAGCAGATAGGTGCGGTTGCCGTGCAACACGCCCGGGCGCCCGCCGGTGAGCGAGGCGGCGTGCTGGCCGGTGGGGATGCCGTGGCCGGCCGCCTCGACGCCGAAGATCTGCACGCCGGTGTCGTCGAGGAAGGGATGGAACAGGCCCATCGCGTTGGAACCGCCGCCGATGCAGGCGATCAGGCTGTCCGGCAGGCGGCCTTCCGCCTCCAGCATCTGCTCGCGCGTCTCCCGGCCGATGATGGACTGGAAGTCCCGCACCATGCCCGGATAGGGATGCGGGCCGGCCACCGTGCCGATGCAGTAGAACGTGTCGTGCACGTTGGTCACCCAGTCGCGCAGCGCCTCGTTCATGGCGTCCTTGAGCGTGCTGGAGCCCGACTTCACCGGCACCACTTCCGCGCCGAGCATCTTCATGCGGAACACGTTGGGCGCCTGACGCGCGACATCCACCGCGCCCATGTAGACGACGCATTTCAGCCCGTAGCGCGCGCACAGCGTGGCGGTGGCGACGCCGTGCTGGCCCGCCCCCGTCTCGGCGATGATGCGCTCCTTGCCCATGCGGCGGGCGAGCAGGATCTGGCCGAGCACGTTGTTCACCTTGTGCGAACCCGTGTGGTTCAGCTCCTCGCGCTTGAAATAGATCTTCGCGCCCATGCCCCCCGGGGCGCTGGCGCGCAGGTGCTCGGTGAAGCGCTCGGCATAGTAGAGCGGGCTCGGCCGGCCGACATAGTGCTTGAGCCCGGCATCCATCTCCGCCTTGTAGGCGGGGTCGGCCTTGGCCTGCTGGTAGGCCTCGTCGAGATCGAGGATGAGCGGCATGAGCGTTTCGGCGACGAAACGACCGCCGAAAATGCCGAAATGGCCGTTTTCGTCGGGGCCGGTGCGGAAGGAATTCGGAACGTTCACGACAGGCTCGTCTCTCTCGCGGGTGAAGTGTCGGCCGGTCGGGCGGGAGCGGTGGCGGCCGTGTCCGCCTCCCGCGCCGCGCGCACGAAGGCGGCGATACGATCTGGGTCCTTGATGCCGGGTGCACGCTCGACACCGGACGATACGTCGACGCCGTCGGGACGGATCAATCGCACCGCGGCGCCGACATTGGCCGGGTCGAGGCCGCCGCCCAGCAGGAAGGGGGTCTCGAAGGCCCGGCCGGCGATCAGGTTCCAGTCGAAGGGAACCCCGTTTCCGCCCGGCAGCACGGCGCCCTTGGGCGGCTTGGCATCCAGCAGCAGCCGGTCGGCCCGCCCGTCATAGGCGGCCAGCCGGTCGAGGTCGGCGGGCATGGCGATGCCGACGGCCTTCATCACCGGCACCCCGAAACGGGCGCGGAGGATGGCGAGCCGCTCGGGGGGCTCCGTGCCGTGCAACTGGAGCAGGTCCGGCCGTACGGAAGCGACAATGGCGGCGAGCGTGGCGTCATCGGCATCGACGGTGAGCGCGACGATCCCGGCGCGGCCGCGCGCCCGCGCGGCGAGGGCCTGCGCCGTGGCGAGATCGACATGGCGCGGGCTGGGCGGGAAGAACACCATGCCCACCATGTCGGCCCCCGCCCCGAGCGCCGCATCCAGCGTCTCGGGGGTGCTGAGCCCGCAGATTTTGATCTCAAGCGCCAAGGCCGTCTCCTCGAAGAGAGCCACCTAGCACGGAACCGCGGGCGGAGGCGAGGTCTTGGTTGGGGCGGGTCTTGGTTGGGGCGGGGTTCTGGCTGGGCCTGGGTTCTGGCTGGCGCGCGGTCGTTGGCTCGTGCGGCCTTGGCAAGCGTCTCGACGCCGGGCGCCGGCGTCCCGGCGCAGCGGCTCCCGGAGCTGCCGCTTCGGAATTCCCATCGATTTGAGTGAAATCTCGCCCCGACCGGCGCAATCGGTCCTTCCTCCACGGCGATCCACATGCTACTCAGCATTATCTGTGAAATTATAGATTTCACGTCAAATTTATGAATATAGGCCGTCGGGGCAAGCCGATCGTGCCGTATGCTGACCGCGGAGATACGTCCATGCGCCTGTCGCGCCGCCTCGTGCTCACCACGACCCTCGCCGCCGCCCTGGCGCCCTTCATCCTGGCGGGCACCGGCCCGGCCCGCGCGCAGGAGGCGCCGAATTCGATCCTGAACGCCTCCTATGACGTCGCCCGCGAGCTCTTCGAGGCGATCAACAAGGAGTTCGAGCCGGCCGAGAAGGCCAAGACCGGCAAGGACATCAAGGTCAACCAGAGCCATGCCGGCACCTCCAAGCAGGCGCGCTCCATCGTCGAGGGGCTGGAGGCCGACGTCGTCACCTTCAACCAGATCACCGACATCACCTTCCTCGTCGACAAGGGCTATGTCGCCAAGGACTGGCAGGCCCGCCTGCCCAACGCCTCCTCGCCCTGGTACTCGTTCCCCGCCTTCCTGGTGCGCGCCGGCAACCCGAAGAACGTGAAGAACTGGGACGACCTGGTCCGCGACGATGTGAAGCTGGTGTTCCCGAATCCCAAGACCTCGGGCAATGCGCGCTACACCTATCTCGCCGCCTATGCCTATGCGCTGGAGAAGTTCAACGGCGACGAGGCCAAGGCCGACGCCTTCATCAAGAAATTCCTCGCCAATGTCGTCGTGTTCGACACGGGCGGCCGCGGCGCCACCACCTCCTTCGTCGATCGCGAGCAGGGCGATGTTCTGATCACCTTCGAGGCCGAGGTCCTCGGCGCCCGCGACGCCTACAAGGACAAGAAGCTGGAGGTCGTGGTGCCTCCGGTGAGCCTGCTCGCGGAATTCCCGGTCGCGCTGGTGGACAAGGTGGTCGACAAGCGCGGCTCGCGCGCGCTCGCCACCGACTACCTCACCTTCCTCTATTCGCCCGCCGGCCAGACCGTGGCGGCGCAGGCCAATAACCGCGTGGTCGACCCCAAGGTGGCCGAGGCGTTCAAGGCCAAGTTCGCCCCCGTCCGCCTGGTCAAGGTCGAGGACGTGTTCGGCGGCTGGGACAAGGCGCAGAAGGTGCACTTCGCCTCGGGCGGCAAGCTCGACCAGTTGTTCGTCGCGCCGTGAGTTCTCGCCTCTCCCCGACGGGGAGAGGTCGCCGCGCGGCGTCGGGTGAGGGGTCGAGCCGTTCGGGCCGTCATGGACCCGGCCTTCCCCCTCAGCCCGACCCTCTCCCCCGCGGGGGAGAGGGGGCAGATGCCCTCGCCACGCTGGACATCCGCGTTTCAATAGGTCATGGCCGGGGGCATATCCCGGCCATCGGCTTTTCTGAGGAGCCCGTCCGTTGAACCGCGTCATACCGGGCTATCCCCTCTCGCTCGGCATCACCCTGTTCTATCTCTGCCTGATCGTGCTGCTGCCGCTGGGCGCGCTGGTGTGGCAGGCGCTCGATGTCGGCTGGGAGCGCTATCTCGCCATCCTGAGCGGCGCGCGCACCGCGAGCGCCTTCCGGGTGACGCTGACCACGGCCGCGCTCGCCACCCTGTTCAACGCCGTCTATGGCCTCGCGCTGGCCTGGGTGCTGGTGCGCTATGAATTTCCCGGCCGGCGCTTCATCGATGCGCTGGTCGATGTGCCCTTCGCCCTACCGACCGCCGTGGCCGGGCTCGCCCTCTCGGCGCTGTTCGTCAAGAATGGCTGGTTCGGCGCGCCGCTGGCCGCGCTCGGCATCTCGGTCGCCTATACTCCGCTCGGCATTGCCGCGGCGATGGCCTTCACCTCCATCCCCTTCGTGGTGCGCACGGTGCAGCCGGTGCTGGAGGATCTCGCCACCGATGTGGAGGAAGCGGCGGCCACGCTCGGCGCCTCGGACTGGCGCATCTTCGCGCGCATCATCTTTCCCGCCATCTTCCCGGCCTTCCTCACCGGCGCCTCGCTCGCCTTCGCCCGCTCGCTTGGCGAATTCGGCGCCATCATCTTCATCGCCGGCAACCTGCCGCTGAAGACCGAGGTGGTCTCGCTGCTGACCTTCATCCGCATCGAGGAATATGACTACCCCGCCGCCGCCGCGATCGCCTCGACGCTGCTCGGCCTCGCCTTCGCCATGCTGTTTCTGGTCAACATGATCCAGCTCTGGCAGCAGCGCCGCATCGGCACGGGAGACTGAGGCTATGAGCCCCCCCTCGCATCCCGCTCCCTCGCATGGACCCGCCCGCCGTATCCGGGTCGGCGACGGTCCGCTGACGCGGGCGCTGCTGATCGGTAGCGTGCTGGCCGTCACCGCGCTGGTGCTGGTGGTGCCGCTGATCGCCATCTTCGCCGAGGCGCTGCGCCATGGCTGGGGCGCCTATCTCGCCTCCTTCGCCGCGCCCGACACGCAATATGCGATGCTGCTGACCCTGTGCGTCGCGCTCATCGTGGTGCCGATCAATATCGGCTTCGGCATCGCCAGCGCCTGGTGCATCGCCAAGTTCCGCTTTCGCGGCCGCAACCTCCTGGTGGCGCTGGTCGAACTGCCTTTCTCCATTTCGCCGATCATTGCCGGCGTCGCCTATCTCTTCGTCTATGGCGCGCAGGGGCTGCTGGGGCCGTGGCTGCAGGCGCACGACATCAAGATCATGTTCGCCGTGCCCGGCATCGTGCTGGCCAGCCTGTTCGTCACCGCGCCCTTCGTCGCGCGCGAACTCATCCCGCTGATGATCGCGCAGGGGTCGGAGGAGGAAGAGGCGGCGGTGACGCTGGGGGCCGGCGGCTGGCGCATCCTGCGGCTCGTCACCCTGCCCAATGTGCGCTTCGCCCTGCTCTATGGCGCGGCGCTGTGCAATGCGCGGGTGATGGGCGAGTTCGGCGCGGTCTCGGTGGTGTCCGGCAATATTCGCGGCCAGACCAACACGCTGCCGCTGCAGATCGAGCTGCTCTACCAGGACAACAACGCCATCGCCGCCTTCGCGGTGGCCACCGTGCTGACCGCCGTCGCGCTGGTGACGCTGGTGGTGAAGGCCATCATCGAGCGGCTGGACGCGGCGCGGGTGAAGGCGCAGGGCCGGCCGGGGCATTAGCTCCAGACCCGCGGGTCATGTGGGGGGCTCAGCCCTTCAGCGCCTTCCACACCAGTTCGGCGGCGGCGAGGTCCTCGATCGCCGTGCCGACCGACTTGAACAGCGTGATCTCCTCCGGCCCGCCACGCCCTGCGGCGGTGCCGGCGGCCAGTTCGAACAGGTCGCCCTGCACCCCGTCCGGCGCCAGGACGCCGGTTCGCAGCGGCACCACGATGTCGCCCGCCTCCTTGCCCGCCCCGGCGCGGGTATCGACATAGACCCGCGCGCGGGCAATGGCTTCGTCATCCGCCTCGCGCATGGCGGGGGTGAAGCCGCCGACCAGATCGACATGCTGGCCGGGTTGCAGAAAGCGACCCTCGACCAGCGGATCGGGCGAGAGCGTGCCGGAGGTGACGATGTCCGCCTCCCCGATGGCCGCGCCGCGATCGGGCTCGGCGCGGGCCTCGAAGCCTTCCGCCCGCAGCGATTCGGCCATCGCTTCCGCGCGGGCGAGGGTACGGTTCCAGATGGTGATGGCGCGGATCGGCCGCACGCTGGCATGGGCGCGGGCGAGATAGGGGGCGAGCGCTCCCGCGCCGATGACGGTGAGCCGCGTGGCATCCTCCCGCGCGAGATAGCGCGCGGCGAGGGCCGAGGCGGCGGCGGTGCGCCACAGAGTGAGCGCGCGCCCGTCCATCACCGCCAGCGGCAGGCCGGTGGCGGCGGAATTGAGCACGAACAGGCCGGCCACGCTGTCGAGCCCTCGCCGGGCATTGCCGGGGAACACCGTCACCAGCTTGGTGCCCATCACGTCGTCCTCGCCGCCCTCCGCCGTCCAGGCCGGCATGAGCAGCAGCGTGCCCTCCTCGCCATTGGGCCGCTCGATGGCGTGGTGATGGCGCACCGGCACCACGATGCGACGCCGGAAGGCGGCGTCCAGCGCGTCGATCAGAGCGGGAAAGGTGAGGAGGCCGGCGATCTCGCCAGCGGAAACGAAGCGCAGATCGGTCATGGAAACGCCGGCAGGGAGAGGCGGGAAGAGGCGGAAGATCAGGCCGCGTGGCGGCGATCGGCAAGGGCAGGCGCGGACGGGACGGCGGCGAGCGGAAGGCCGGTGGCGCGGGCGGGCGTGGTGCCCTCGCGCGCGGAGACCACGGCGCGCAGCTCGTCCGCCTGCGTCCTCGCGCGGCGCGCCTCACGCTCGTTGCGGCGGGCGGCCCGGCGATAGCGGCCCTGGCCGAGCCATACGCTGACCCCGCCGATTACGACGCCGACGATCAGCGCGGCGAACACCACGAGATAGAGCGGAGCCTCGATCGACCAAGCGCCACCGAACGGGTCGACGACGAGGGCGACTTTCTGCCGGTTCGCCACCGCCAGCATGACCAGCCCGAGCGAAATCGGCAGCACGAGGAGGATCGTCACGATACGACGCAGCAACACGCGGCACTCCCGGAAGGTTCGATCATCGCCAGACTAACGAAAGCCAGACTATTCAAGGTCGACGCCATCATTAAGGCGCTCGCGCATTTCCTTGCCCGTCTTGAAATAGGGCACGGCCTTGCCGTCCACCGCCACATGCGCGCCGGTGCGCGGGTTGCGCCCGGTGCGGGCCGGACGGGCTTTCACCGAGAAAGCGCCGAAACCGCGCAGTTCGACCCGGTCGCCACGCGCCAGCGCCGCGACGATTTCGTCGAGGATCGCGTTCACGATATTCTCGACGTCGCGCTGATAGAGATGCGGATTCGCCTCGGCGATCCGCTGCACAAGTTCGGACTTGATCATCGACGCCCCGCCCCCTGATTGTGATCGGCTCGTCGGAATTCCAAAAACATCATATTTTGGAAACTCTTGGGCCCCGTCTAGCCGCCCCGAGGTTGCCAGAGGGCCAACAGACCGTCAAGGCGCGCCGTGTCAGTCGCCTCGCTCGCCGAACTCAGCACCGCATGGGTGAGATCCCCGAGCCCGATCAGCGACATAACCCGCACGGCCAGCGCGTGCAACCAGCCGAATTCGTCTCCTGCACGGCCGGTGCGCCAATCGCGCACGGGAAGATCGCGGGAGACGCCGCGCTCGCGCGCGAGCCAGTCGCGCGCGGTGCGTTCGTCGCCCAGCTCATCCACCAGCCGCAGCGGCAGCGCCTGATGGGCGGTGAAGACCCGGCCGTCCGAGACCTGCGCCAGCTTGTCGCCGGTCAGCAGCCGGCGCTCGGACACCAGATCCCTGAACCAGTCATAGCTGTCGGTGACCAGCGAGCGCACCGCCGCGCGGGCATCCTCGGTGGGCGGATCGAACATGTTCGGCGCCGCCTTCAGCGGGCTGGACTTGATCTCCTCATAGGAGATGCCGACCGTCTTCATCAGCCCGGCGAAATTGGGGAACTGGAAGATGACGCCGATGGAGCCCACCAGCGCGTTGCGCGGGGCGACGATATGATCGGCGCCCATGGCCGCGATATAGGCGCCCGAGGCCGCCATGCCGTCCACCACCGCGACGATCGGCACCTTCTGCGCCAGACGGCGCAGCCCGTCATAGAGCGCGGCGGAGCCCACCACCGTGCCGCCGGGGCTGTCGATGGAGAGGATCACGGCGCGCGCGCCGGAGCGCCCGATCGCCTCCAGCAGGTCCAGCCGCTCGCGCTCGTTGCGGATGATGCCGCCAATGGTGACACGCGCCACATGCGGGCTTGAGCGCGGCAGCAGCGCGCCATCGCTCCACCAGGCGAACAGGCCGAAGCCGGCGCCGAGCAGCACGAGAAAGGCAAGGACGCGCCAGAAGGCGAGCTTGCGCCGCAACCGGCGCCGCACCAGCACCTCGTCGACCTCGATCGAGCTGTAGGCCATCCGCCTCCCTCCGGGTTCCAGGGCCCAAGGGGTAGCGGGCGGGGAAGGTGGACGCAAGCGCGGGCGGGTTGCGAGGCGGCGCGCCCGTGATGCCCGAGGCCCCGGCGAGCCGCTCCGCTCCGGCCGGGCTGACGATTGTGGACTAGCCGCCGTGCTTTTCGAGAAAGGCCTCGATGGGGAGCGCGCGGAAATCCTCCAGCGCCGCGCGCAGCCGCGCGTGCTCCCAGTGCCACCAGCCGAGCGCCTGCAGGCGCTCCCCGATGGCGGGCGCAAAGCGCGCCTTCACCGG
This sequence comes from Ancylobacter tetraedralis, assembly GCF_014195655.1. Taxonomy (GTDB): domain Bacteria; phylum Pseudomonadota; class Alphaproteobacteria; order Rhizobiales; family Xanthobacteraceae; genus Ancylobacter; species Ancylobacter tetraedralis. The sequence goes on along the minus strand of NZ_JACICD010000002.1, from coordinate 182,655 downwards.
CCGCGCCGGCACCCCGGCCACCACGGTGTAGGCCGGCACGTCCCTGGAGACCACCGCCCCCGCCGCGACCACGGCGCCGTCGCCCACCGTGCGGCCGGGCAGGATGATGGCGCCATGGCCGATCCACACGTCATGGCCGATGGTGACGCCATGGGCGCGGCGCCACGCGAAGAAGCTGTCCTCGTCCTGCGCATCCTCGAAATAGGCGGAGGCGCGATAGGTGAAATGCGCCTGGCTGGCGCGATCCATCGGGTGGTTGCCCGGGTTGATGCGGGTCATGGCGGCGATGGAGGTGAACTTGCCGATGCGCGCATAGGCGATGTCGGAATCGTTCACGACATAGGAATAGTCGCCGAGCTCCACCTCATCGAGCTTGGTGCGCGGGCCGACCTCGGTATAGCGCCCGAGCGTCGAGCGGCTCACCTGCGCGGTGGGATCGATGGTGGGCGACAGCCCGAGCTTGCTCATCGGTCTCCTCCGAACGGATAGCGGGCGATCAGGCGGAAAGGGCCGTCCTCCTGGCGGTAGAGCGCGATCTCGCCGACGATCAGCGGTCCGTCGGCCCCGCTCAGGGCGAAATGCTCGGCGAGTTCCGCCTCCGCCAACGCCCGCTCCGCCGCTTCCAGCGGCCCGGTCAAGGTCATGTGGAAGCGGAACTCCTCCAGCACATAGGGGTAGCCCCAGCGGTCGAGATAGTCGCGCTGGCGCGGCGTCAGTGGCGCGCGCTGGCGCTTCTCGCGCTCGGCCGCGTTCATCGGCGCGCGGAACTCGTCGAAGGCGGCGACGGCGGCGGCGGCCAGCCGATCGAGCGCGGCGCAGGCCGAGGCGGTGCGGAAGGCGAGGAAGCGGCCGATCGTCGCGAGCTGGATGCCGGCGCAGGCGAAGCGCGCCCGCTCGGCGGCGAAGCGGGCGCAGGCGGCCCGCAAATCAGCCTCCACACGCCCGCTCGCCAGCCGGAACGGCGCCTTCATCGTGGCATGGAAACCGTAGCGGCGCGGCTCGGCGGTGATCTCGCGCCAGCGCACGGCATCGAAGCGGCGCAGCGCCAGCGAGCCATCGGCCTCGCCGGTCTCGGCGTCATAGCCGATCACCGCCGAGCCGAAGCGCCAGAGTGGGCTCTGCGCCGGCGGGGCGTAGTAGAGAGCGTAGCGCGGCTCGATGGAGCGGGTATCGGAGGACATGATCGCCGGCTCAGAAGACACGGCGGCCGGCGAGCGTGACCTCGCCCACCGCCGGCGTGTCGTCGATCAGACGGAAGCGCAGCAGATCGGCGCGCAGCCCCGGCGCCAGTCTTCCGCGGTCGTCGAGCCGGGCGAGGCGGGCGGGCGCCGCGGTGACGAGCGCCAGCGCGGCGGGCAGGGTGAGCCCGGCGGTGCGGGTGAGCGCCAGCGCCGCCTGCAGCAGGCTTGCCGGCACATAATCGGAGGCGAGCGCGTCGAGCAGGCCCTGCTGCGCGAGGTCGCGCATCGACACGCCGCCGGAATGCGAGCCGCCGCGCACCACGTTCGGCGCGCCGCCGATCGTGGCGAGGCCCCTCGCCTTCGCGGCGCGCGCGGCCTCCAGCGTGGTCGGAAACTCGGAAATGCTGCAGCCGGCCGCCACCGCTTCGTCGACATGGGCGGGGGTGGTGTCGTCATGGCTCGCCAGCACGATGCCGGACGCGGAGAACAGAGCGACCATCTTGTCGTAATTGCCGGCCACCGCGCCCTTGGCCCGCTCGATGCGGTCCGCCACCTCGGCATCGATATCCGGCCCGCCCTTGCCGATGCCGGACAGGTAGACCTTGAGATGCTCGACATTGCGCCATTGCCGCGTGCCGGGCGTGTGGTCCATCAGCGAGGCCAGCGACAGGTTGGGCCGGCCCATCGCGGCATCCACGAGATCGGGCAAGCCGTGGTCGGTCAGTTCGCAGCGCAGATGGATGCGGTGATCGACGCGGAACATGCCGCGCGTGGCACCCTGCTCGACCGCGTCCAGCATCACCTCATAGAGTGCGCGCCGGTCGGCCTTGGCCTGGTCGAAGCCGCCGGCGCAGATCGCGTCATAGACGGTGGTGACGCCCGAGCCGGCCATCTGCGCGTCATGCGCCAGGGCGGCGGCGCGGGCATCGGGCCAGATCACCTTGGGGCGCGGCACGAAATGGCCTTCCAGCGCGTCGGTATGCAGGTCGATCAGGCCCGGGGCGAGATAATCGCCGTCGCAATCCACGGCGCCGGGCAGCTGCGAGCGGCCTTCGTCCAGCGCGCGAATGGTGCCGTTCTCATGCACCAGCGTGCCCTCGACGACACGGTCCTCGAGCACCAGGCGGGCATTGGTCAGAATCGTTTCCATCGGCTCTTTCCCATTGGCGCCCGGCTCTCGCATGCGCGTGTGACGGTTCCGTGAAAGCCGTTGCGGCAGGTCACACGCCGAGCGCGCCGCCATCCGAGCGCGGGTCGTGCGTGCCTTCCAGGCCCTCGCGCCCCGGGTGCAGCACCACGGCCCCGGCATGGCCCATCATGTCGGCGTAAGGCTGCGGGAGGATCTCGATCTCATGGCCGGCGCGGGCCAGCTGGTCGGCGATGCCGCCATCGAAGGCGCCCTCCAGCTTCAGCGTCAGCGAGGGCGAGCCCCAGCTGCGCCCGAGCAGCCAGCGCGGGCGGGCGACCGCTTCGCCGAGCGGCGCGCCGAACAGGGCATAGCGGCTCATGACGGCCGCGTTGGTCTGCGGCTGGCCCTCCCCGCCCATGCAGCCGAAGGCGACGACGCGCCCGTCCGCCAGCGCCGCCATGCCGGGATTGAGCGTGTGGAACGGCCGGCGGCCGGGTTCCAGCGGGTTCACGGCGGTGGGGTCCAGCGAGAAGGAGGTGCCGCGATTCTGCATCAGCACGCCGGTCGCCGGCAGCACGAGGCCGGAGCCGAACTCCCAGTAGATCGACTGGATATAGGAGACGACGAGGCCGCTCCTGTCCGCCGCGCCGAGCCAGATCGTATCGCCCGGCGCGGCCTTGTGCGGCCAGGGCAGGGCGCGGCGGGCATCGATGGCGGACACCTCGCGATCGATCGCCGCCTTGGTCAGGAAATCCGCCGGGTCCTGCGTCAGCCGCTCGAAATCCGTCACCACCCGGTCGCGCACCAGGAAGGCGCGCTTGGTGGCCTCGATCAGCCCGTGCACATGGGCGAAGCTCTCCGGCTCCTTCACGCCGAGCCGGTCGAAGATGGCGAGAATCATCAGCGTCGCCAGCCCCTGGGTCGGGGGCGGCGAGCCCCACAGTTCCAGCGTCGAGAGCTTCACATGCAGCGGCGCGCGGCGCACGGCGTGAAAGGCGGCGAGGTCCTCGCGCGTCACCGGGCTGCCGGCGCGCTCCAGATCGGCGGCGATCTCGCGGCCGATGTCGCCGCGGTAATAATCATCCAACCCGGCGCGGGAGAGATGCTCCAGCGTATCGGCCAGCCGCTCGAAGCGCTGCACCGTGCCGGCCTCGGGCACCGCGCCCTCTTCATCGAGAAAGTTCCGCGCGAAGCCCGGGACCGAGGCCAGTTCGTCCTTCTTCTCGGTGGTGAGCCGGTTCTGCGAGGCGGAGACCGGAAAGCCCGTGCGGGCATGGGCGATCGCCGGCTCCAGCAGCCGGCGCAGCGGCATCCTGCCGCCGAATGCCGCGGCGGCCTCCAATGCGAGGCTCCAGCCGCCGATCTGGCCGGGCACGGTGAGCGCGGCGAGCGGGCCGCGCGCGGGCAGGACCTCCTCATGGCCGTGCTCGCGGTAGAAGGCGGGCGTGGCCTTGGCGCCGGCAAAGCCGGCCGCCTCGACATAGGCGACGCGGCCCCGGGGATCGCGGATCAGCCAGAAGCCATCGCCGCCCAGCTGGTTCATGTGCGGATAGACCACGGCGATGGCGGCGGCGGCGGCGAGTGCCGCCTCGATGGCGTTGCCGCCCTCTTCCAGCACCGCGCGGCCGGCTTCCGTGGCTAGCCAGTGCGGCGTGGCGACCATGCCGGAACCCGCGCGCACGCTCTCGTGATCCGATCCCCAACCCGCTCCCGAAGCCATGTGGATTCTCCCTATTGGCGGAAAACTTGACCCGCGCCGCCGGGCATAGCAGTTTGCGCCCTGCTGAATAAGACGGATTGAGACGAGATGAGCACCGGCCGACGCATCCGCTGGGACCATGTGAGCACGGTGGTGAGCGCCGCCATCCTGCTTGGCGCCGAACTCATCGGCGCCGGACTGGCCGCCGGCTGGGCCATCGCCGCGCTGTTCAACGCCAGCTGGATGGTCGAGATCTTCTTCGAAGGCCTGTTCGGCCTGCTCGCGCTTTACGGCATCTATCGCTTCGTGATGAAGGCCAAATCCGTCGAGCCCTTCGTCGAAGGCTGAGCGCGGCGAATCACACCGCTACTGCGGGATACGGCCACGACACGCGCCCGACGCCCGATCGTCGCCGCGCCTCCCGGCAGCCGGCAGCCGCCGGTTTTACGTGCATGCGGATTTTACAGGCGTCCGGGAAAAAATCGATCCCAGCCGCTTGCATATGACAGCGGAAATCCATACATCGCGTCCTGCCCAACATTCGCACGTGCCTGTGGTCGCGTGCCGATCGGCGGAAGTCCGGACAAGAGGCCGGAAAATCGCCAGTCAGATCGGTAGCCGGAGGCGAAACCGGCGCACCTCGCTCTCAGCGGGGAACGTGACTTGAAGCAACGACGTAGCGGGCTTTTTTAGTCTCTGTCGGCCCTCCAAAGGTCGGGAAACTGAAGAGGCACTACTTCTTGCCGGGCGTGCGGTCGGGTCTCCCGTACCAAGCGAAGGCATCGATCGAACGCTCGCGCTCTCCACACGCGCAAGCGATCGCATCGCTGCCACGGCTCCATTCCATCCGGACCCTGCGACAGGTGTCGCGCGGCCGGCGAACGGATGCGCATTCTCGCCACGCGCGCGGCTCAATGACGCCGCGGGCGGGTGTTCGCATCCACTTGGGTTTGAAGCTTCGGGTCCTTGGGGATTGCCATGACCGACCGTATTCGCGAATTCCTGCGCACTCGACGCGAGGATGGTCCCTGCGTCGTCGTCGATCTCGATGTGGTGCGGGCCAATTATGCCGCCTTCGCCCGCGCCCTGCCGGATACCCGCGTGTTCTACGCGGTGAAGGCCAACCCGGACGCCGCCGTGCTCAACGCGCTGGCCGAGATGGGCTCCTGCTTCGACTGCGCCTCGGTCAACGAGATCCTGATGGTTCTCGCCACCGGCGCCACCGCCGACCGCATTTCCTTCGGCAACACGATCAAGAAGGAGCGCGACGTCGCGCGGGCCTTCGAACTCGGCGTGCGCCTGTTCGCGGTCGACAGCGTCGAGGAAGTCGAGAAGGTGGCCCGCGTCGCCGCCGGCGCCAAGGTGTTCTGCCGCATCCTGTGCGACGGCGCCGGCGCCGAATGGCCGCTGTCGCGCAAGTTCGGCTGCGAGCCGGACATGGCGGTCGACGTGCTGGAACACGCCCACCGCCTCGGCCTCGAGGCGCATGGCATCTCCTTCCATGTCGGTTCGCAGCAGAAGAATGTCGACGCCTGGGATTCGGCGCTGGCCTCGGCGAGCGCCATCTTCGCCGCCTGCGCGCAGCGTGGCTTCACGCTGTCGCTGGTCAATCTCGGCGGTGGTTTCCCGGCTAAGTACCTGCAGGACGTGCCGGCCGCCGAGGCTTATGGCGAGGCGATCTTCCGCGCCCTGTCGCGGCACTTCGGCAACACGATCCCGCAGACCATCATCGAGCCGGGCCGCGGCATGGTCGGCGCGGCCGGCCTGATCGAGGCGGAAGTCGTGCTGATCTCGAAGAAGTCCGACACCGACACGATGCGCTGGGTCTATCTCGACATCGGCAAGTTCGGCGGTCTCGCCGAGACGATGGACGAGGCCATCCGCTACCCCATCCGCACGCCCCATGACGGCGACGCGATGGAGCCTTGCGTGCTCGCCGGTCCGACCTGCGATTCGGCCGACGTCCTGTACGAGAAGACCCCGGTCCTGCTGCCGGTGTCCCTCGCCATCGGCGACAAGGTGCTCATTGAAGCCACCGGCGCCTACACCACCACCTATTCGGCGGTGGCGTTCAACGGTTTCGAACCGCTCCGATCCTATGTGATCTGAGCGGGGCGAAGCCCGGCTACACGTCATCCCGGACACCGCCCGCGCGGCGCGCCGGAATTGCCCCGGCGACATGCGCGCAAGCGGATGCCGCCAGCCATCGGGCGGTTCCGGCGGCATGCCCCCGCTCCGGCCGGGATGACGGCTCGCGACCCTTCACAATTCCTTTTCACCTCTTTTGCCCGGCGGGACCGGGTGTTGGAGGCCGCCATGGAACTCGCCGTCACCGATTTCGCCGCGTCCGCGCGGGCACAGGCCACCCCCGTCACCGTCAAGGACTTCGCCGGTCCTACGCCGGCCATCACGCTGGAGACGCCGGCCGACCTCGCCCAGCGCGAGGCGCTGCTGGACCTCGCCTTCGGCCGCGCCGCGCGTCTGGCCAAGACCAGCGAGCGCCTGCGCGAAGGGCGCAAGCCCGCCGATGGCCTGGCCTTCGCCGCTCATGGCGCGGACGGGCGCGTGGTCGGCACGCTGCGCCTGTGGCATGTCGCGGCGGGTCCGGCCCGGCCGGCACTGCTGCTCGGCCCGCTCGCCGTGCATCCCTGGTTCCGCGACCGGGGCCTCGGCAAGGCGATGATGGCGACGGCGATCCTTGAGGCGACCCGCCTCGGCCATGGCGCCATCCTCTTGGTGGGCGACGCGCCCTATTACGCGCGCTTCGGCTTCGATGTGGCGCTGACGGAAGGGCTGTGGCTGCCCGGCGCGTTCGATCGCCGCCGCTTCCTCGGGCTGGAACTGCGCTCCGGCGCTCTGGACGGCGCGCGCGGCCTCGTCAGCCCGACCGGTGCACCGGTCGAGGTGCCGAGCCTGAGCGAGTTGATGGCGCTTGAGACCACCGGCGGCCTCAAGCGCTCCGCGTAACGAGGCGCCTCCCCCTCTCCCCGCACGCGGAGAGGGGTGGGTGAGGGCTCCATCGCTTCGCGATCCCGCAGCCCCTCCCCGAGCCGATCCGCGGGCCCCTCTCCCCTCAGGAGAGAATCCGATGTCAGACATTCCCCTCGGAGGGGCGGCGTGGGTTTGTGCGGGTTCTCCTGTCCGGGATCGAGCCCGCTTCCAGACCCCCGCCCCTCCGCCCCCACGGACGGGATGGGGTCGAGCGTCGCGAGGTTTTCCGCCGGCCCCGCGCCGGGCGGTCAGAACTCGACGTCGAGCTCCTCCATCTCGTCCGGCTCCTCCAGCGCGGCCGCGCTCCATTCCTCCATCGCCGGCAGCGCGAGAATGGCCTCGCAATAGCCCCGCGTGAGCGAATCGAGCGCCACGTCGTAGGTCGTGAAGCGTGAGCAGACCGGGGCGTACATGGCGTCCGCCATGGTCGGCGCGGGCCCGAACAGATAGGGCCCGCCATAGGTCGTCAGGCAATCGCGCCAGATGGCGAGGATGTGCTCGATATCGGCCTGCGCGCCGGTCCACACCTTGAAGCCGGGGTGGCGGGCCTTGATGTTCATCGGCAGCGCCGAGCGCAGGTTGGCGAAGCCGGAATGCATCTCGCCGGATATCGAGCGGCAATGCGAGCGCGCTGCCCGATCCTTGGGCAGCAGACCGGCATCGGGCCTCAATTCGTGCAGGTATTCGGCGATGGCCAGCGTGTCCCAGATGCGCAGGCCCTCATGGTCGAGGCGCGGCACGAGGAAGGACGAGGATTGCAGGAGCAGTTCCGCCCGGATCGAGGGATCGTCCGCGGAGAGCCGGACCTCCTCGACGTCGAGCCCGGCCAGCCGGCACAGAAGGTACCCGCGAAGCGACCACGAGGAGTAGTTCTTGCTGGAAATGGTGAGGGTGGCGGGGGACGCCGTCGACCCGGCGGCAGGCCCGGACGCGGCCGCGGCCGCCGGAGCCTTGGTGGCCGCGCCCTTGGCGGCGCTCCCTCTCGAGGCTCTGGCGCGCGTCGTCCCCGGCCCGGTGGTGGAGGCGGCTTTGGCGGTGGGCGCGGGCATGGGCATGCGTCCTGTATGATCGGCTGCGATGAGGATCGTGCGACGGACCCGCGCCCCGCGACGGGTGAGATTCCAGCGCGGGCGGCGGTCCAGCGAAAGACCGGCACGGGCCAAACACTATTCGTGCCATACCCGATCCGGCACGACCCGCATTCCGGCGGGTGCCGCGCGCGACACGGCACGCCCCTTGCCCTTGAACAACCCAGCGATGCCGCGCCGCCCGCCGCTTCCCCGGCGCCGCGCCATCGCGCACGGGGCGGGACGAGACGACCGTTACGTGACATTCTCCTCCGGCCGCCGGCCGGCAACCGTCGCACGGGCGGCCCGTCACGCCGCCATCGAGAGCCGCCGCCGATGATCTATGCCGCCTATCAGGCCCAGACCGACCTCTTCGACCCGTTTCGCACCATGGCTCGGATGTCGCGGCGGCTCCTCGACACCGCCATGTCCGGCACCCGGCTGTCCGGCTTCGGAGAAAGCGCGCTGCTGCGCAACCTTTCCGCCGCGTGCGAGATGGTGGAGCGCTCCGGCCTGAGCCACGCGCGGCCCGCCTTCGACATCGAAAGCGTCGTGGTCGGCAATCGCGAGGTCGCGGTGGTCGAGGAGGTAGCGCTCGCGCTGCCCTTCGGCACGCTGCTGCATTTCGCCAAGGACCTCGACCAGCCGCAGCCGCGCATCCTCGTGGTGGCCCCGCTCTCGGGCCATTTCGCCACGCTGCTGATCGACACGGTGCGCACCCTGCTTCCGGAGAACGACGTCTACGTCACCGACTGGGCCAATGCGCGCGACGTGCCGCTCTCGGCCGGCGGCTTCGGCTTCGACGGCTATGTCGAGCACGTCATCCGCTTTCTGGAGGCCATCGGGCCGGGCGCCCACGCGCTGGCCGTGTGCCAGCCCTGCGTGCAGGTGCTCGCCGCCACGGCGGTGATGGCGCAGAACGACAACCCGGCGACACCGCTCTCCATCACGCTGATGGCGGGGCCGGTGGATACCCGCGTCAACCCGACCAAGGTCAACGAGCTCGCCACCTCCAAGCCGCTCGACTGGTTCGAGCAGAACCTGATCGCCACCGTGCCGCCCGGCTTTGCCGGCTCGGGCCGGCGGGTCTATCCCGGCTTCGTGCAGGTCGGCGCCTTCCTCGCGATGAACATGGACCGCCATGTGAAGGCGCATGTCGAGCTGTTCGAGAACCTCGCCATGGGCGAGCACGAGAAGGCGCGCACCACCAAGACCTTCTACGACGAGTATTTCGCCGTGCTGGACCTTGCCGCCGAATTCTATCTCGAGACCATCCGCATCGTGTTCCAGGAACACGACCTGCCGCGCGGCGTGCTGACCTATCAGGGCGAACGAATCGACTTCCGCGCCATCCGCCGCACCGCGCTGCTCACCGTGGAAGGCGAGCGCGACGATATCTGCGCGGTCGGCCAGACGGTGGCGGCGCAGGACATCTGCGCCAGCCTGCGCCCGCATCTGCGGCGCCACCATATGCAGGCGGGCGTCGGCCATTATGGCGTGTTCAGCGGCCGCCGCTGGAAGGGCCAGGTCTATCCGCTCGTGCGCAGCCACATCCTCGCCAGCGACGGCTGAGGCCCCCCGTCGGAGTGATCCGGAATGGTCGGGCGAGCGCGGCAGGGCGGGCCTTGACGACCGGGCGGCTCGGCCCGTCACTCCCCCGTCACCATTGACGCGGCAGGCTGCGGTGCCCATGGTGCGGCCGCAAGATCCAAGTCCTGCGGAGCTACATTTTCCCAGTCAAAGGAGTCCCCCCGAGAATGTCAGTCTGGCCTGTCTATGGAAAAATCGACGGTCCCATCGTGATGATCGGCTTCGGCTCGATCGGTCGTGGCACCCTGCCGCTGCTGGAGCGGCATTTCGATTTCGACAAGGAGCGCCTGACCGTCATCGATCCGGTGGACGACCATCGCGCCCTGCTGGATGAGCGCGGGATAGCCTTCCTGCAACTGGCGATCACCAAGGAAAACTACCGCGAGGTTCTGACGCCCCTGCTCACCTCCGGCGGGCGCGGCTTCGTGGTGAACCTCTCGGTCGATACCGGCTCGGTCGATCTGATGCTGCTCGCCCGCGAATGCGGCGCGCTCTATATCGACACGGTGGTCGAGCCGTGGCTCGGCTTCTATTTCGACAAGGACGCCACGCCCGCCAGCCGCTCCAATTACGCGCTGCGCGAATCCATGCTCAAGGCCAAGCGCGCCCAGCCGGGCGGGCCGACGGCGGTTTCCTGCTGCGGCGCCAATCCCGGCATGGTGTCCTGGTTCGTCAAGCAGGCGCTGGTCAACCTCGCCCACGACACCGGCCTCGAATTCGAGGAGCCAGCCAGCCGCGAGGGCTGGGCGGAATTGATGAGCCGGCTCGGCGTCAAGGGTCTGCACATCGCCGAGCGCGACACCCAGCGCGCCCGCGACCCGCGCCCGTTCGGCACCTTCGTCAACACCTGGTCGGTGGAGGGCTTCGTCTCGGAAGGGCTGCAGCCGGCCGAGCTGGGATGGGGCACCCATGAGAAATGGATGCCGGCCAACGGCCACACCCACAATTTCGGCTCCGGCTCGGCCATCTACCTGATGCAGCCGGGCGCCGCCACCAAGGTGCGCACCTGGTGCCCGAGCCTGGGCGCCCAGCACGGCTTCCTGGTGACGCATAACGAATCGATCTCGATCGCCGACTATTTCACCGTGCGCAACGGTGCGCAGGTGAGCTTCCGTCCGACCTGCCACTATGCCTACCACCCCTGCAACGACGCGCTGGTGTCGTGGCACGAGCTGTTCGGCAATGAGGGCAAGTTCTCCGGCGACTGGACCATTCTCGACGAGCACGAGATCGTCGACGGGCGCGACGAGCTCGGCGTGCTGCTCTACGGCCACGCGAAGAATGCCTATTGGTTCGGCTCGCAGCTCACCATCCAGGAGGCGCGCAACCTCGCCCCCTACCAGACCGCGACCGGACTTCAGGTGACCTCCGCCGTGCTGGCCGGCATGGTGTGGGCGCTGGAGAACCCGGAGGCCGGCATCGTCGAGACCGACGAGATGGATTATCGCCGCTGTCTGGATATCCAGAAGCCCTATCTCGGCACGGTAAAGGGTTATTACACCGACTGGACGCCGCTCGACGGCCGGCCGGGCCTGTTCCCCGAAGACCTCGACGAGACCGATCCCTGGCAGTTCCGCAACATATTGGTGCGGTGAGCGGATCGCCCGAAACCACCTATGACGCGGCCGGGCCTGTCCCGGCCGTTTTCGCAAGGGGCGCCTGCCGGATTTTTCGACTGGCGCGCCAGCGCGGCGCGCCTAAGTAAGCGAGCGACCTTCCCGCCCGCCCGGAGCACCCCCATGAGCGCCCTCGTGTCCGATCTCTCCGCCTTCCCGATCGCCTCCCGCTGGCCGGCGCAGCATCCCGACCGGCTTCAGCTCTATTCCTTCCCCACGCCCAACGGCGTGAAAGTGTCGATCATGCTGGAGGAGACCGGGCTGCCCTACGAGGCGCACACGGTCAACATCCTGAAGGACGAGAGCTGGACGGCCGAGTTCCTCGCGCTGAACCCCAATGGCAAGATCCCGGCGATCCTCGATCCCGATGGGCCGGGCGGCACGCCGCTGGCGCTGTTCGAATCCGGCGCCATCCTGCTCTATCTCGCGGAAAAGACCGGGAAATTCCTGCCCGCCGACCCGGCCGCGCGCTACGAGACCATCCAGTGGGTGATGTGGCAGATGGCCGCCATCGGGCCGATGTTCGGCCAGGTCGGCTTCTTCCACAAATTCGCCGGCGCGGCCTATGAGGACAAGCGCCCGCGTGACCGCTACGTCGCGGAGGCCAAGCGCCTGCTCGCCCTGCTGGAGCGCCGGCTGGAGGGCCGCGACTGGATCATGGGCGCGGATTACACCATTGCCGACATCGCCACGCTCGGCTGGGTGCGCAACCTCGTCGGCTTCTACGGCGCGGGCGAGCTGGTCGACTATGCCGCGCTGACCCATGTGCCGGCCTGGCTGGCGCGCGGGCTCGATCGCCCCGCCGTGCAGCGCGGACTGGAAATCCCCCCGCGCGGCTGACGCGTATAAGCGATGCCGCCGGTGTGGTGGCATCAAGGCTGGATTCGCCTATAAGCGGGCGCCAGCGACAGGTCGGGAGCGATGATGAACCAGAATGTGACGCCGCCCGGTGCGCGCTCCACCTCGCACCTGCCCGCCGGCCATCCGCCGGTGAAATTCGGCAAGATCGGCGTGCTGATCGTCAATCTCGGCACGCCCGACGGCACCGATTACTGGTCGATGCGGCGCTACCTCAAGGAGTTCCTCTCCGACCGCCGGGTCATCGAGGTCAACCGCGTCCTGTGGTGGTTCATCCTCAACGTCATCATCCTGTCGCGGCGGCCACAGGCCAAGGGCAAGGACTACGCGACGATCTGGAACACGGAGCGCGACGAGGGGCCCCTGCGCACCATCACCCGTGCGCAGTCGGAAAAGCTCGACGCGGCGCTGGGCCCGCTTTCCGACCGGCTCGTGTTCGACTGGGCGATGCGCTACGGCAACCCGTCCATCGCCTCGCGCATCGAAGCGTTGCAGGCACAGGGCTGCGAGCGCCTGCTGCTGGTGCCGCTCTATCCGCAATATGCCGCCGCCACCTCGGCCACCGTGTGCGATGCCGCCTTCGATGCGCTGAAGACGATGCGCTGGCAGCCCGTGCTGCGCGTCGCCCCGCACTGGCCGGACGAGCCGGCCTATATCGAGGGCATCGCCAATTCGATCCGCACCTCGCTCGCCACGCTGGACTGGGAGCCGGAGCTGGTGCTCGCCTCCTTCCACGGCATCCCGAAGGAGTATTTCGAGAAGGGCGACCCCTATCACTGCTATTGCTACCAGACCACGCGGCTGGTGCGCGAGGCGCTGGGCTGGCCGGAGGGCAAGCTGCGTCTCACCTTCCAGTCGCGTTTCGGCAAGGCCGAGTGGCTGCAGCCCTATACCGACAAGACGGTGGAGGCACTGGCGCAGTCCGGCGTGAAGCGCCTCGCCGTCATCACCCCCGGCTTCGTGGCGGATTGCCTGGAGACGCTGGAGGAGATCGCCGGCGAGAATGCCGAGATCTTCCATCACAGCGGCGGTGAGAAGTTCCACTTCATCCCCTGCCTCAACGACACGCCGGACGGCATCAAGGTGCTGGAAGCGGTGGTGCGCCGCGAACTGAAGGGCTGGGTGGAGCTGTAGGGGTCCGGGGCGCGCCTATCGTCAGCGGTTCGGCACCGCGCGATTCCGGCGTGCGATTCTGGCGCGAGCGGCGCGGCGCTCCTTTCATCGCGAAACCGAACGTGTTTTGCGCCTCCCCGTCGCCTCCGCAATGAGAGGACGGCATGCGACCCCGGCACCGTGCCGGGATGTCGCGCAAGGAGGACCGCCGTGCCGGATATTTCCGTCCGCAGCCCGATGCAGAAGATGCTTGCGGGCGAGCTCTACCATGCCGGCGATCCGGAGATCGTCGCCGCCCAGGAGGCCGCCTTCGCCTGGATGGCGCGCTATAATGGCGCCCTCGGTGCGCCGCAGGCGGTGCGCGATGCGCTCTTGCGGGAGCGGCTGAGCGAAGTGGGCGCGGGTGCGGTGATCCGCCCGCCCTTCCATTGCGACTACGGCTTCAACATCAGGCTCGGGGCGGGCGCGTTCCTCAATTTCAACTGCGTCGTGCTCGACGTGGTGGAGGTGAGCATCGGCGAGGGCACGCAGATCGGTCCGGCCGTGCAGATCTACACCGCCGACCATCCGCGCGATGTCGCGACGCGCCGCACCGGGCTGGAATTCGGCCGTCCGGTGCGGATCGGGCGCCATGTGTGGATCGGCGGCGGCGCCATCCTCCTGCCGGGCATCACCATTGGCGACGATGCCGTGATCGGCGCCGGCGCGGTGGTGACGAAGGATGTCCCCCCGGGCGCCACCGCGCTGGGCAATCCCGCGCGCCTGCGCGGCTGACGGGCCGGCTCAGCCGTCGTCGCCGCTATGGGTGTAGCGGTCGGTGAAGGCGAGCACCGCATAGGCGGCGAGAAAGATCACGCTCGCCGCCATCAGCCAGCGCACCTGCGTCTCGCTCACATCAAGCTCCAGCCGCATCAGCGCCTTGAGCAGGGTGATGGCGGCGATCGACATCAGCGAGGCGAACAGCTTGAGCTTGAGCCCGGAAAAGCTGATCCGCGTCATCCAGGCGGGCGAATCCGGGGCGTGCCGGCGGTCGATCTTCTCGACGAAATTCTCGTAGCCGGACTGGATCACGATCACGATCAGCCCGCCGACCAGCACGAGGTCGAGCAGGGTCAGAAGTTCCATGATCACGCCGGTCTCGCTCATCGCGGTGATCTGGAGCGCGAAGCTCCACAGCCGCAACGCGAAGGCGATGACCAGCAGCACGAGGCCGATGGCGAGGCCGACGAAAAGCGGCACCATCGCCCAGCGGCTCACCAGCACGACCCGCACGATGAGGCGCGCGAGAGAACCCGAATCCGTGCGTGGCATGAACGTCCCCCTCAATGCCGGACCGCGGCGCAAGCTGGCGTCACTTAGGCCCGTTTGCGGCGGGTTCCGCAACCCGGTGGCGCCATGCAATTGGCCGGGGATCGCTCTCGTCCGGCGTGCAACGAAGGGAACCACGCGCCGCCGGGCCCGTTGCCCTCGACAGAGGAAAACGGAGGACCTGCCCATGGCCCAGCCCAACGCTCCCCAGCCCAGCGCTCCCCATTTCGCCAGCCCGCCGCGCAGCCCCGAGCCGGGCGGGCCGGACATTCCCGCGCCGGCCGAATCGCCCGACAGCCCGCCGACGCCGGTCGAGGAGCCCGGCCTGCCCGACAACGGGCCGGATATCCCCCCGCCCGGCCCCGACATGCCGGAGATCCTGCCGGGCAACGCGCCGCAGGAACTGCCGCCCGACAGCCTGCCGCCGCCGGTCGAAGCGCCGCCGCAGATCTAGAGCGCCCTCAAGGGATGCCGGTTCCGGGCGCGACCGATCTGCACCGGCAATGTCCTGGGCCGCCCAAAACGAAACGGCCGGCGTGTCACCACGCCGGCCGTCGTTCTTTCTCACGCCGTCAGGCGGCGGGGGCGGTGAGCCCCGCGCCGGTCCCTCAGTCGGCCTTCTCGGACGCCTTCTTGAGCGCGGCGCCCAGGATGTCGCCGAGCGAAGCGCCCGAGTCCTGCGAACCGAACTGCGCCACGGCTTCCTTCTCCTCGGCGATTTCAAGCGCCTTGATGGAGACCTGCACCTTGCGCGCCTTGCGGTCGAACAGGATGACGCGGGCGTCGAACTTCTCGCCGACCGCGAAGCGATCGGGGCGCTGGTCGCCGCGGTCGCGGGCCAGTTCCGAGCGCTTCACGAAGGTCGTCAGGTCGGAACCGGCGATCTTCACGTCCACGCCGCCTTCCTTCACGTCGAGCACTTCGCAGGTGACGATGGCACCCTTGCGGATCTCGCCGGAATCCTGGAAGGGGTCGCCGGCGAGCTGCTTCACGCCGAGCGAGATGCGCTCCTTCTCGACATCCACGTCGAGAACGACCGCCTTGATCACGTCGCCCTTCTTGAACTCGTCGATGACCTGCTCGCCCGGACGGTTCCAGTCGAGGTCCGAGAGGTGGACCATGCCGTCGACATCGCCATCGAGACCCAGGAACAGGCCGAACTCGGTCTTGTTCTTGACCTCGCCCTCGACGGTGGCGCCCGAGGGATACTTCTCGGCGAAGGCTTCCCAGGGGTTCTGCAGGGTCTGCTTGAGGCCCAGCGAGATGCGGCGCTTGACCGGATCGACCTCGAGGATCGCGACTTCCACTTCCTGCGAGGTGGCGACGATCTTGCCGGGGTGGACGTTCTTCTTGGTCCAGCTCATCTCGGAAACGTGGATGAGGCCCTCGATCCCCGGCTCCAGCTCGACGAACGCGCCGTAGTCGGTGATGTTGGTGACGCGACCCTTGAAGCGCGCGCCGACCGGGTACTTGGCCTCGATGCCCTCCCACGGATCGCCGAGCAGCTGCTTCATGCCGAGCGAGATGCGGTGGGTCTCGTGGTTGATCTTGATGATCTTCACCTTGACCGTCTGGCCGATATTCAGCACTTCGGTCGGGTGGTTCACGCGGCGCCAGGCGATGTCGGTGACATGCAGCAGGCCATCAATGCCGCCGAGGTCGACGAACGCACCGTAATCGGTGATGTTCTTGACCACGCCGTCAATGACCTGACCTTCCTCGAGGTTCTGCACCAGCTCGTGACGCTGCTCGGCGCGGGTCTCTTCGAGAACCGTGCGGCGCGAGACGACGATGTTGCCGCGGCGGCGATCCATCTTGAGGATCTGGAACGGCTGCGGGTTGTGCATCAGCGGGCCGACGTCGCGGATCGGGCGGATATCGACCTGGCTGCGCGGCAGGAAGGCCACGGCGCCGTCGAGATCGACGGTGAAGCCGCCCTTCACCTGGTTGAAGATCACGCCGGTGACCTTCTCGGTGGCGTTGAACGCCTTCTCGAGACGGACCCAGCTCTCTTCGCGGCGGGCCTTGTCGCGCGACAGGACGGCTTCGCCGAGCGCGTTCTCGACGCGCTCCAGATAGACTTCAACCTCGTCGCCGACCTTGATGACCTGGTCGCGGCCGGGGCCGGCAAATTCCTTCAGCGCCACACGGCCTTCGGTCTTGAGGCCGATATCGATGATCGCGAGATCCTTCTCGATCGCGACCACGATGCCCTTGACGACCGCGCCTTCGGCCGGCTCGGCAAGGGTGAAGCTTTCTTCGAGCAGCGCGGCGAAATCTTCGCGCGCGGAACTCAGGGTTTGAGCTGCGGACATTAATACTCCTGATCGCCACGGCACCGGTACGGGGTTGATAATCGTTCCCTTCACCGCGGGCATCGGGACATGGCGCTTCCCGCTGCAACCTCTCGCGAAGCCCGGCGCATTGGCCGCGGCGTCAGGAACGTGGTCTTCGAGGCACCCGGACCCCGACGCCGGCCGAAAACGGCACGGCCATCCTGGAATTCCGGATCGAATAGGCTGATATGCTCGATAGCGGCGGGGCGGGCTGCCTCCATGCCTGCGGCGACGCGGTTCCCGCTTCGCCGGCCCTCCCCTCGGCCGCGTCACCCTGACGGGTGCTCGGACGCGCGTTGCCTTAGCGCAAGATGCGTCCAAGAGCAAGATGTGGAACGCGGCGCGCGGGCCGCGCGTTCAAGGTCGACAGGTCGCGACAAGAGGTATCTAAATATGGTAACACGATCTCGATCGATCGGGAGATCGTGCCCCGCCGAAGGAAATGAAACAACGCGAGACACCCGATTGCAGCGGATTTCTTTATGATTTTGCTGCATTCTCGCAGCGAGGGAGCTTGCGCGAACGGCAATTGCTGAGGTCCGCGTAGGGGGGAAGGCGGGTTCCCGCCGCAAAGCCGAGGGAACGCTCCGGGTGCGTCGGTGGCGCGTGGTCGTTGAGGCAATGCTGATCGTGGCCGCAGGGATGCTGCTGCCACTGGCAATCGCCTTTTTTCTGTCCTGGCGCGTATCCATCAACGCACAGCAGGACCGCGTCGATCTGCTGGCCAGCGAGGCCGTCGCGCAGGCGCTGTCCGTGTTTGCCGACGCGCGCGCCACGCTGCACGCGGCAACCGAGACCGACCTGCCACCCTGCTCGCCGCAACATATCGCCCTCCTGCGCGAACTCATGGCGAATTCGCTGGCGACCGACAATATCGGCTATGTGGACAACAACCTCGTGCGCTGCACCGCCTGGGGGCCCATGACACGGCCGGTTCAAGGCGCGCCAGTGCACGCCTGGCTTCCGGACGGCATCGGTCTCAGCGTCAATTTCCCCGGCAACACCCTGCGCCGCTGGCCGTTAATGGTGATCAAGCTCGGCAAGCACAGCGTGGTGGTCGCGCAGGTACGCTTCGTGCTCCAGCCGACCGACCCGGACGCGCGGGTCGAGGTGACCGCCCCAAACGGCATCGCACTCGCCACCACCCAGCGAACGACCGGCAACGCCGACATCAAGCCGCCGCCGGCGCGCGCGGGGGACCTCGTCGCCAGTCGCGAAGCGGAAGGCTGGAAGGTGACCGTCCGCCTGCCGAGGCCCAGCTTCTCCCAGCAGCTGAACGCCACGAAATACCTGCTGCTCAGCGTCACCATTCCCCTCGCGGTGCTGTTCGGGGGCATCGCCTTCTGGCTGATGCGACGCCGGCTGTCACCGCGCGGCGAACTGGAACTGGCCGTGCGCCAGCATGAATTCGTCGTGCACTACCAGCCGATCATCGAGTTGGCGACCTCCCGCTGCATCGGCGCGGAGGCGTTGGTGCGCTGGCGCCGGCCCGACGGAACGCTGGTGGGGCCCGACCTGTTCATACCGCTGGCCGAATATACCGGCTTCATCGAGCCGATCACCGATCAGGTGCTGGAAGCCGTGGTCGCCGATCTCGGAGACTTGCTGCGCAATGACCGCCGCCAGCACATTTCCATCAATGTGGGAGCCGCCGACATAAGCTCGGGGCGTATCCTGGCCGCGCTCGATGACAAGCTCGCGCGCACCGGCATCGAGCCGCAGCAGATCTGGGTGGAAGCGACGGAGCGGGGATTCGTCGACATCGAGGGCGCGCGGGTCACGCTCGCCGAGTTGCACCGGCGCGGCCACATGACCGCGATCGACGATTTCGGCACGGGCTATTCCAGCCTGCAATATCTCCAGCGCCTGCCGGTCGACGCGCTGAAGATCGACAAGAGCTTCATCGAGGCGGTGGGCACCGACGCCCCCACCCGGCACGTGACCGACCATATCATCGCCATGGCGCGCGAACTGATGCTGCAGATCATCGCCGAGGGCGTCGAGACCGAGGCCCAGGCCGCCTATCTGCGCCGGCAGCAGGTGGGTTTCGCGCAAGGATGGCTGTTTTCCCCCGCCCTGCCGGCGCAGGAATACATCGCCTTCTGCCGCGCCAATCGCGCCGCCCATGGCGTGCCGGAGGTGCCGCCGGCCTTCACGATCGCCTGAACGGCAGAGCCATGCCGTTGCTGCGCGACGCCGCGTTCCTTCAAGCTCCTCACCGCCTCAGGCAGGCGCGCAGCACGGCCGCGACGCCGAACAGCAGGGCGGTTCCGGCGATCCCCGCCGTCACCACCCCGGCGGGCGTGACGCGCGCGCTGGCCTGGAAGGTCGCGAATCGGCCAAGCCTCGCCTCGAACACCGCCTTTATCTCCTCGGGATGAGCGGGAACGGGCTCCCGGACGGGCGGAGCGGACGGCGCGGTGGAGAGGGGGGAAAGCGGACGGGTCGCCATTGAGCTGTCTCCGAATGGACGCCCGCGAGTTTAGGCGTACCCGGTCGCCACCGGCAATGAAGGGTTCGGCGGCAGGGGAGCAGACGTGAGCCGGCGTGCGGAGGCGTGCGGGGCCGGGCATCACCCCCGCACGAGCCACACATCCATGATCCAGCCCCGCCGGGCGCGGGCTTGCGCCCGGCGGGCGAGAATGTCGTGTCCCACCTGATGGAGCGGGCCGCTCGCCAGCATTTCCTCGCGCATGCCCAGATACGCCCCCCACCAGATGAGCAGCGGCGAGGCGCCGGCCGCGCGCGCCCGCGCCTCGCGGGCGATGAGCGCGGCAAGGCCGGAGCCGTCGTCCAGCATGACGACGAGGCTCCCGCCGCCCGTGGGGTAATCGGCCAGCACGCGGCGCCCGGTGGTGATGGTGACCTTTTCGCCCACCGCGTTCAGCACCTGCCCATGGGCGGCGCATAGCGCCTGGATGGCGGAAATGCCGGGGATCACTTCAAGGACCAGCGCCAGATGCGCGCGCGTCTGCTCCAGAATCCGCAGCATGGAATCGTAGATCGCGGGGTCGCCCCAGACCAGCACCGCCCCGGTCCCGCCGGGCGGGAGCTGTGCCGCGATCGCCTGTGCCAGCCGCCCGGCGCGGGCGCCGTGCCAGTCCGCGACGCCGGCGCGATAGGCCCCGGCCGGGCCGGGAAGGGCGGGATCGGCGGGCGCCGCGCCCCCCTCCTCGCCCCCTTCGGCCGCCGGATGCACACGGGCTTCCGCACGGCGGCGGGGGCTCTCCACCGGCACCACGCGCCAGGGTGCGCGGCGATGGGCGGCAAGGATGGCCTCACGGGCGGCCACGAGCTCGCTCGCCGCTTCGCCCTTGTCGAAGACGAAGAACAGATCCGCCCGGTTGATCGCCTCGATCGCCTGCAGGGTGAGGTGGGCCGGGGAGCCGGCGCCGATGCCGATGACGAGGATGCGCCGCACGGTGGCCGCATCATTCCCGGCAGCGTCGATCATCGCGCTTGGAGCCCCTCCTGGGGCCCCGCCTCGGCGTCACGCGCGGCAAACACCCGCTTGGCGACGAACAGGCCGTTCAGCGCCGCCGGGAAGCCGGCATAGAGCGCCATCTGCATGATGGTCTCCACCACTTCCTCGCGGCTCGCGCCGACATTGAGCGCCGAGCCGACATGCACTTCCAGTTCCTTCTCGGCATGGCCGAGGCAGACCAGCCCGGCGACCGTGGCGAGCATCCGGGTGCGCAGGTCGAGCCCGGGGCGGGAATAGATGTCGCCATAGCCGAACTCGAAGATATAGCGGGCGAAATCGGGGGCGATGTCGCCCAGAGCCGCCATCACCTCGGCGCCCGAGCGGCCGGTAATGGCGGCAAGCTGCCGCTTGCCGCGCGCCAGCCGGTCGTCGGCGGGCGGCTGTTCGCCGACCGTGGTTTCCTCGCCCGCCATCGTCAGCTCCGTCCGGTCCGATCCGCCACCAGCGCGAGCGCGGCGGCGATGCTGGCATCGCGATCGAGGCCGGTATTGTCGAGCAGCACGGCGTCGGACGCCCGCATGAGCGGCGCGCTGGCCCGGCCGCTGTCGCGCGCATCGCGCATCTCGATGTCGGCCAGCACCTGTTCGAACGTCACCGCCTCGCCGCGCCGGGCAAGTTCCTGATAGCGCCGCTCGGCGCGGGCCTCGGGGGTCGCGGTGACGAAGATCTTCAGCTGCGCCTGCGGCGCGATCACCGTGCCGATATCGCGCCCGTCCAGCACCGCGCCGCCGCGCTGGCCGGCGAAATCCTTCTGCAGCCTGAGCAGCTTCTCCCGCACGGCGGGCACGGCGGCGACGCGTGAGGCCGCCTCGCCCACCGGGCCGGCTTTGAGCGCCTCGGCATCGAGCCTCGCCGAATCGAGGCCGGCCGCCAGCGCGGCAAGCGCGGCGGTGTCCTCGAAGGCGACGCCCGCCTCCAGCGCCGCCGCCCCAACCGCGCGGTAGAGCAGGCCGGTGTCGAGATGCGGCAGGCCCAGATGCGCCGCCAGCGCGCGGGCAATGGTGCCCTTGCCGGAGGCCGCCGGCCCGTCAATGGCGATGATCACCGCGCGCCCCCGGCCGTGTCCACCTCGATAACCGCGCCAAGCCGCTTCATCAGCGGCAGGAAGCTGGGGAAGGAGGTGGCGATGAAGGCGACGTCGTCCACCTCCACGGCGTTCGCAGCGGCAAGGCCGGCGACGAGGAAGCTCATGGCGATGCGGTGGTCCATATGGGTGGCCACCGGGCCGCCGCCCGAGACCGAACCCTTGCCTTCGACGAGGAGGTCGTCGCCCTCGATACGATGGGCGACCCCGATGGCGGCAAGACCATCGGCCACGGCGGCAAGCCGGTCGGATTCCTTCACCCGCAGCTCGGAAAGGCCGTTCATGCGGGTGGTGCCCTGCGCATAGGCGGCGATGACGGCGAGGATCGGGTATTCGTCGATCATCGAGGGCGCGCGCTCGGCCGGCACCTCGACACCGGTCAGCCGGCCGGTGTGGCGCACGCGCAGGTCCGCCACGTCCTCGCCGCCCTCGACGCGCTCGTTCAAATAATCGATCGAAGCGCCCATTTGCTTGAGCGTGATGAACAGCCCGGTGCGCAGCGGATTGACCATCACCCCTTCGATGACGATGTCGGAGCCCGGCACGATGAGTGCCGCCGCCACCGGGAAGGCGGCGGAGGAGGGATCGGCCGGGACGGCGATCGGTCGGGGCTTCAGCTCGGGCCGGCCCTTGAGCGTGACCTTGCGGCCATGCGTGCCATAAGGCTCGACCGTGACCTCCGCGCCGAAATGGGTGAGCATGCGCTCGGTATGGTCGCGGCTCGCCTCCCGCTCGATCAATACGGTCTCGCCCGGCGCGCCGAGGCCCGCCAGCAGCACGGCGGACTTGATCTGCGCCGAGGCAACGGGGCTCTCATAGGTGATCGGCACCAGGTCGCGCGGCCCCTTGAGGGTGAGCGGCAGCCGCCCGCCTTCGGCGGCGTCCATCACCTCGACGCCCATCTGCTCCAGCGGATCGAGGATGCGGCGCATCGGGCGGCGGCGCAGGCTGGCATCGCCGTCAAAGGTCGCGGTGATCGGGTTTCCGGCGACGACGCCCATCATCAGCCGCGAGCCGGTGCCGGCATTGCCGAAATCGAGCGGCGCGTCGGGCTGGGTCAGGCCACCGACGCCCACGCCCTCGACGCGCCATTCACCCTCGCCGAGGCGCTCCACCGTGGCGCCGAGCGCGGCGCAGGCCTTGGCGGTGTTGAGCACGTCCTCGCCCTCCAGCAGCCCGGAAATGCGGGTCTCGCCCACCGCCAGCGTGCCAAAGATAAGCGAACGGTGCGACACGGACTTGTCGCCCGGCACGCGGACCGTGCCCTTGAGCGCCGGCGAGAGGCCGGCACGCGCGGGCATCGGCGCGCCGGCATGGCCACCGGCGTCCGTCGTGGCCGCTTCCATAGTGGCAGCGTCCGTCGTGGCGCGGGGCGAAAGGGGGCTCGTCATCTCGCTAGCCTTCTCAAACGGCGATGGTAGTCTCAACCATCCTAGCGGAAGTGATATCCGCCGGGAGCGAAGTTCGTCGGGGCGGGCGCACGCCGGCGCGCCATCCCGGCGGGCGCCGTCCTAGCACGAGCGCGTTATCGCCGTCACGGTCCTGCAATTGTGCGCTTGACTCAACCGGCACGGCAGTTCAATGGGTGCACCCCTTTTCATCACCACTCCCGAGGTCGCCAACCGTGGTGAAACCTGAACTTGGTACCAAGCGCATCTGCCCGGTCACGGGGCGCAAGTTCTACGATCTGAACAAGGATCCGGTGATCTCCCCCTATACCGGCCAGATCGTACCGATCGCCGTGGCCATTGCCAGCCGCGTGCGGCCGGAAGCCGCCCGGCCCGTCGAGGAAGCCGAGGTGGAGGAGACCGCCGAGGTCGAACTCGTCTCGCTCGAGGATGCGGACGAGGAAGCCGCTGGCAGCCCGACCAAGGCCGCCGCGGTCGATGACGACATCGAGATCGACGAGGACGTCGAGACCGATGACGATGACGACACCTTCCTCGAAGAAGACGAGGATGGCGATGACGACGTGGCCGACCTGATCGGCGACGGAATCGAGGACGACGAGGAAGCCTGAGGAAAAAGCGCTGGGGACAGCGCGGCCAACACGAAGTGAAGGCTTGCAGTCCTCATCGTCCTGTGGTTTACGACCATCCCGCTCCGGTCACTGCGCCGAAGCGATCCGCCGGGTGAGACACCCAAGGCACTGAGCGAAAGCCCAGCGCCGCCCGGCAACCCCCGGTGGGGCCATAGCTCAGTTGGGAGAGCGCTTGAATGGCATTCAAGAGGTCGGCGGTTCGATTCCGCCTGGCTCCACCAATCTTCCCTCCCGGAAATTCGGGATCCTGAAAGTCACACTTGCCGGCCGCCGGCATCGCACCGGGATATTGATCCCGCCGCGCCTACGTATCCTGCCCCTGCTACGTTCCCGGCAAAACGCGCGAATCACGTTCGGCGATTGGCGACTTCACGCGCCCACCCCGCAAACGCGCCCCTGTCGGGAGGCTTCACGTCCGGCGCCTCAAAGGCACGGCGGGTGATTCGCACGCGGGCGACCCCGACCCTTTGCTCGCTTTGCGCTGCGCGTGTTCCCCGGTCGGATATCCCGGCGCGAGGGAACAACCCGCCATCGCTCTCGTTGCCCATGGGGTAACAGAGAGGCATCACGTGTTCATCAAGCTGCTTTCGCAAGCCGATGGTCTGCGCACTTTCGCGGTCATCCTTGAAACCGGCGAGGAGGCCATGGCCGCGTTGCGCGGCTTCGCCGAGCAGGAGGGCCTGACGGCGGCCCATGTTTCGGCCATCGGCGCCTTCAGCCAGGCCACGATCAGCTATTTCGACTGGGACCGGAAGGAATATGAGACGATTCCGGTGCGCGAGCAGGTCGAGGTCGCCGCGCTCTCGGGAGACGTGGCGATCGGGCCGGACGGCAAGCCGGCCGTTCACATTCACGTGGTTCTCGGCAAGCGCGGCGGCGTCGCGGTGGCTGGCCATCTGGAGGACGGCATGGTCCGGCCGACGCTTGAGATCATCCTGACCGAGACGCCCGCTCACCTGCACAAGCGGGTGGATGCGGCGAGCGGCCTCGCGCTCATCGCGAGATAGGCCGGCCGAGCCGCCCGGCTCAGCCCGCGACCTTCGTCAGTTCGCGCCGGGCGGCCTCCAGCCGTGCCCAGGTCGCCTGACTGGCGCGAATCAGCTTGAGCCGCTCCTGCGGTGACAGCGCCGGATTGCGCGCCCTGGAGATGGCGAAGGAGTAATCCTCCAGCTCGATATCGACTTCCAAGAGCAGTTCGCGGACTGACCGCATCTTTTGTTCCTCCCGGGGCTCTGGCGAACCGGCTTCGCCGTGGCGACGCCGCAGAAATAACCCGAGCGTGCGGCTTTGGTTTCCTCGCCGAGGCGACCGAAAGCGGACCGGTGGGAGGGCGACGCGCCGGTCGGGGCGATTTTACCGTGGAACAGCCGGGGGCCAATGCGGGTTGGTCAAGGCGGGGTGAATGGGGGACATCCAAGGAAGGAAATTTCCCATGTCCAACAACAATCAGCCCAACAACAACCAGCATCGCGGCGGCTCCGACAAAGCCTCCCAGGCCCATGATCATGCCGGCGAGGCCGGCCGCAAGAGCGGCGAGCCGGGCAAGGGCGGCGAGCACGGCCGGGGCGACATGCAGCACAGCCAGTCCGGCGGCGATCATCGCCAGCAGGGCGGCCAGCAGGGTGACGCCAAGGACAACCCCGGCAGTTTCGGCAAAAATCCCGAACGCGCCGGCGAGGCCGGCCGCAAGGGCGGCGAGCCGGGCAAGGGCGGCACGAAATAGTCCAACCCGCCTCGGCTGAGCCTGTGAAGCCCGCTCCGACCCGTGTCGGGGCGGGTTTCCCATGTCTTGTAGGCAGCGGCGTATGGAACCGGATCGGGACCTGACCGCGGCTTGCGAGAGGCGCCGCCCGTCGCCATGCGGGCTGCGCGGCGGCGTGATGATCCACCCGGCGCACGCGCCTGCGGCTAGCCGGAGCGTCCACCCTCTCCCAGGCGATGGCGGACGCCGTCAGCGCCGAGCGTGGCGGGCTGGAGCCGATTCGCGCGCGGGGGCTCGACCCGCCGGGCACCGGGGATCGGCCGTAGCACCACCGCCTGCCGCGCGGGGGCAGCCCTCGTCCGTCGGGCCAGCGGCGGGCTCACCGGCACGCTCCACCAGCACGGTCCACCGGGAACTACCCTGCGCCGGCTGCCCGCCGGAGGCCGCTCCGCCCGCCGCTCAGCGGCGCTTCAGCAAGGCTTCGTATTCGCGGCTGAGCGTGGCGATCTCCTCCGCCGCGAAGGGCCAGGCGCCGACCGCGACGCCCTGGCGAATCTCATTGGCGAGTACCGGCCAATAGCGGTCCACCAGACGGGGGATCTCGTCTTCGCGCACCCCCATCCCCTTGAGATCCAGGGTGCAGATGGCGCGGGCGGTTTCTTCTGTGTGACGCATTTACCGCCAATAGCATGCGGCACCTCCCGCTTGTGTTCACCAGTGCACACAAAATCGAGGCGCTCCGGCGAGCAGGGCGACGCATACGGGCATTGTTTGCGCCGTCGGCAATTGCCGTTAACGCCACGCGCCACGTTTCAATTGTCGCATCTCCGGCATAGGGTTGCCGGAAGGCGCCGATTGCCCGGCGCGAACCGCCGGCGTGAACCGGTCGGCATCCATCACTCGGCACCAGACACTCGGGAGAGACAACGATGCAGCTCGGAATTGTCGGTCTTGGCCGCATGGGCGGGAATATTGCACGCCGGCTCACGAAGGCCGGCCATGCCTGCGTGGTCTGGGACCGCAACGAGGACGCCGTGAAGGGGCTGGCCGCCGAAGGCAATACCGGCGCCTCGGGTCTTGCCGACCTCGTCGCGCGGCTGGATGCGCCGCGCGCGGTGTGGGTCATGCTGCCGGCGGGCGGACCGACCGAGGCGACGGTGACGGAGCTTGCCGCGCTGCTCGCGCCGGGCGACATCATCATCGACGGCGGCAACAGCTTCTACAAGGACGACATCCGGCGCGCCGCCAGCCTGATCGAGCAGGGCATCGCCTATGTCGATGTCGGCACCTCGGGTGGCGTGTGGGGGCTGGAGCGCGGCTATTGCATGATGATCGGCGGCGCCAAGGCGGCGGTGGATCATCTGGATCCGATCTTCGCCGCTCTGGCGCCCGGCCGCGGCGAGATTGCGCTCACCCCCGGCCGCGAGGGGCGCGACAAGCGGGTCGAGCAGGGCTACATGCATGCCGGCCCGGCCGGCTCGGGCCATTTCGTCAAGATGGTGCATAACGGCATCGAATACGGGCTGATGCAGGCCTATGCCGAAGGCTTCGAGATCCTCAAGCACAAGGATTCGACCGCTCTGCCCGAGAACGAACGTTTCTCGCTCGACATGGCCGACATTGCCGAAGTGTGGCGGCGTGGCAGCGTGGTCTCGTCCTGGCTGCTCGACCTCACCGCCATCGCGCTGACCAAGGACGACACCCTCGGGGACTTCCCGGGCGAAGTCGCCGATTCGGGCGAGGGACGCTGGACGGTCATGGCGGCGATCGAGGAGGCGGTGTCGGCGGAAGTGCTCTCGGCCGCGCTCTACACACGCTTCCGCTCTCGGCAGGAACACACGTTCGGCGAGAAGATGCTCTCGGCCATGCGCTTCCAGTTCGGTGGCCACACCGAATTCAAGAAGTGATCCCGCGGCCAGCAAGCGAGTAGACAAGTTCCATGGGAAGCGAGACCGTCGTTCTCGGCCAGAAGGTGCTGGCGCCCGATGCGGCGCGGGCACCGGCCTCGACCTTCTTCATCTTCGGCGCCTCCGGCGACCTGACCAAGCGGCTGTTGCTGCCCTCGATCTACAACCTCGCCAATGAGGGCGTTCTCGACGACGACTTCGCCGTCATCGGCGTCGATGGCGTCGAGCGCAGCGAGGAGGATTACCGCGCCTATCTCACGGACGAGGTGAAGAACCTGCCGGGCTCGCTCGACACCGAGGGCGAGACTTGGAAATGGCTGATGAGTCGCATCGGCTACATTGCCGGTGACTTCGAGGATCCCGCCACATACGGGCGCATCCGCGATCGGCAGCAGGCGCGCGCGGCGCAGACCGGGAACGCGGTGTTCTACCTCGCGGTGGCGCCGCGATTCTTCGCCACCATCTCCGAGCAACTGGGCGCTGCCGGCCTGCTCAACGAGGACACCGGAGCCTTCCGCCATGTCGTGGTGGAAAAACCGTTCGGCACCGACCTGCCCTCGGCGAAGGCGCTGAACCGACGCCTGCTGGCGGTGGCCAGCGAGCGGCAGATCTACCGGATCGACCATTTCCTCGGCAAGGAAACGGTGCAGAACATGATGGCGCTGCGTTTCGGCAACGGCATCTTCGAGCCGATCTGGAGCAAGGAATATATCGACCATATCCAGATCACCGCCGCCGAGACGGTGACGGTGGAGCAGCGCGGGCGTTTCTACGACGCGACCGGCGCGCTGTGCGACATGGTGCCGAACCACATGTTCCAGCTCCTCGCCATGACTGCGATGGAGCCGCCCAATTCCTTCGACGCCGACGCCGTGCGCACCGAAAAGACCAAGGTGATCGAGGCCATCCGCCACATGCGCCCGAGCGACGCGATCGGCAGTGCCGTGCGCGGCCAGTACCGCGCCGGCTTCGTCAATGGCGAGGCGGTGAAGGACTATCGCGCGGAGAAGGATGTCGATCCCAAGAGCCGCACCGAGACCTATGTGGCGCTGAAATGCTTCGTCGATTCGTGGCGCTGGAACGGCGTGCCCTTCTATGTGCGCACCGGCAAGGCGCTCGGCGTGCGGCGCACGGAGATCGCCATCCAGTTCAAGCGCGCGCCAGGCGTGCTGTTCCGCCACCTGCCGACCGCGCTCAAGCCGAACCTCATGGTCATCCACGTCCAGCCGGACGAGGGCGTCTCGCTGCGCTTCGCCGCCAAGGTGCCCGGCCGCAAGGTGCGGCTGTCCGAGGTCGAGATGGACTTCCGCTACACCGACTACTTCAAGGCGGCGCCCTCCACCGGTTATGAGACGCTGATCTATGACTGCCTGTGCGGCGACCCGACGCTGTTCCAGCGTGCCGACACGATCGAGGCCGGATGGGAGGCGGTGGAGCCGATCATCGAGGCGGTGCGGGGCGGTGAAGACGACGTGCAATTCTATTCGGCCGGTTCGAACGGGCCCGCAATGGCCGACGTGATGCTGGCCCAGGACGGTTTCCAGTGGCTTCCGCTGGAACGGGAGCGCCCGCGATGAGCGATATGAAGAAAGACCTGCCCCGCCGCATCCGCCTCATGGTATCGGATGTCGACGGCACGCTGGTGAACCGCGAGAAGCAGGTCGCCCCCGCAACGGTCGAAGCGGTGGCGCGGCTGCGCGCGGCGGGTATCGCCTTCGCCGCCGTCTCGGCCCGGCCGCCGCGCGGCATGAAGATCCTGGTCGAGGCGCTGGGGCTGGATATTTTCGGCGGCTTCAATGGCGGCTCCATCCTGAGCGGCGACTTCTCCGTGCTCGAACAGCATTTCGTCGCGGAAGAGGCCGCCCGCCGCTGCATCGAGATCATGACCCCGCGCGGCGCCTCCGTATGGGTATTCGCCGACAATGAGTGGTATCTCACCGATCCCGACAACACCTATGTCGCCGGGGAAATCCGCACCGTCGCGTTCCAGCCGACGCTGGTGAGCGATTTCGGCGACCACCTCGCCCGCGCCGGCAAGATCGTGTTCTCCTCGACCGATTTCGACATGCTGGCGAAAAGCGAGCCGGAACTGCAGGCGCTGGTGGGAGACGGCGCCACGGCGCGGCGCTCTCAGAACAAATATCTCGACCTGACGCCGCCCGGCACCGACAAGGGCCATGCGGTGCGCGCCTTCGCCCACCATTACGGCGTGGCGCTGGACGAGGTGGCGGTGATCGGCGACATGGCGAACGACCTGCCGATGTTCGAGGTCGGCGGGCTTTCCATCGCCATGGGCAATGCCTCCGACACGATCAAGCAGCAGGCGGATCTCGTCACGCTGAGCAATGCCGAGGATGGCGTCGCCCATGCCATCGAGCAGTTCGTGCTGCCGCGGGCGTAACAGGCCGCGCGGGGCCACGGCCATGAAGCCGGACAGCCCCGCGCGCCAAACTCAGCCCGAGAATTCGGTCTCGTGCTTGAGCACGTCTTCCGCCTCGGGGTTGAGCGGCTGGGCGGCACGCTCGGGCGGCATGAGCGGCTCGGGCTCGACAAAGCCGATCTGACCGTCATCCGTCGGCTGCAGGCGCTGACGGCGCAGGCGCTCGATGTCGCGCTGGCGCACGTCCACGATCGTCGCCTGGGCGGTCTCGGCATCGATGCCGTTGGCGCGCAGCGTGGCTTCGCCGAAGGCCAACGCCGATTCGAAGGTTTCGCGGATCTCGTAGTCCACGCCCTTCTCCCGCAGGGTGATGGCGTGGGTGCGGTCATAGGCGCGCACATGCAGGCGGACCCCGGGCACGTTGGCCTGAAGGATCTCGACGATGCGGTCGGCGGTGTCGCGCTTGTCGACGCAGATCGCCACCACGCGCGCGCGCTCGACGCCGGCCGCCCGCAGCACGTCGAGCCGCGTGCCGTCGCCGTAATAGATGCGGAAGCCGAAGCGCCCGGCGCTCTGGATCATCTCGACATCATTGTCGATGATGGTCACTTCCAGCCCCTGCGCCAGCAGGCATTGCGAAGCGATCTGGCCGAAGCGGCCGAAGCCGACGACGAGAACCGAGCCATGCGCCTCGCTGAAATCGGCCTCGGGCGGCTCGCTGCCGGCCGCCGCGCGATCCAGCCGCTGGGCGATGCGCTCGCCGATAAGCGCCACCGGCGGGCCGAGCAGCATGGTCATGGCGGCACAGGCGGCCAGCATGTCGCTCTGGCGCGCGGTGATCAGCCCGAGCCCGAGCGCCAGTGGAAACAGCACGAAGGAGAATTCGCCCGCCGGCGTCAGCACGGAGGCCGAGCGCACCGCATCGGCCCGGCTGCCATCGGAGAAGCGGAACACGGTCCACACCGACACTGCCTTGACCAGCGTGATCAACAGCGTCCCGACGATCAGCAGCGGCGCATTGGCGAGCACCACGTCGAGATTCATCGACATGCCGACGCCCATGAAGAACAGCGCCACCAGCAGCCCGCGGAAGGCATCGACATTGGCTTCCAGTTCGTGGCGGAAGCTCGATTCGGACAGCATCACGCCGGCGAGGAAGGCGCCCATCGCCATCGACATGCCGACCGAGGCCATGAGACCTCCCGCGCCCAGCACCACGAGCAGCGCCGCCGCCGTCATCACCTCGCGCGCGCCGGAATGGGCCAGCACGCGGAACAGCGGGGTCAGCAGATAGCGCCCGGTGCCGATGACGACGGCGATGGCCGCCACGATCATCAGCACATGGCCCATCGACTCGGTGAAGGTCTGCTCCTCATGCCCGCCAGGCGCCAGCAGCGGCAGGAAGGCGATGAGCGGCACCACCGCCATGTCCTGGAACAGCAGCACCGCGAAGGCGCGCTGGCCATAGGGCTGGGCGAGGCCGTTATTTTCCCCCAGCAGTTGCAGCGCGATCGAGGTCGCCGACAGCGCCAGCGCGAGCCCCGCCACGGTGGCGGCGCGCCAGTCGAAACTGTCGCCGGCATAATGGGTCAACACGGCGACGGCCGTGCCGGTGAACACCAGCTGGGCCGTGCCCATGCCGAAGATCGCCTTGCGCAGCGCCAGCAGGCGCGAGACCTGCAGTTCCAGCCCGATGATGAACAGCAGCAGCACGACGCCGATCTCGGCGACGGTGAGGATTCGCTCGGGATCGCGGAAGGCGCCGATGCCGGAAGGGCCGATGGCGACGCCGGCAAGAAGATAGCCGACTATGGGCGAGAGCCCGAGACGCCGGGCGACGGGAACCGCGATGACGGCGGTCGCCAGGAAGATCAGCGCCGCGATCAGGAATCCCTGGCCCTCACCATGCATCGCTCATCCGCTCCCTCGCCACTGCCCGCCGCGCCGTTCTACCGCCAGGGATGCTGCCGCCGCATGGCAGAACAATGGTGCTTTATGGACCTTATGGCGCTGGTCCGCTGCCCCATCGGAGCATCTTTCGGCACGGAGAAAAAGGCCTGCGCGTCATCGCGCGAGGGAAGGCGCGAGATGACCGTGCGGACGCAACAGCGGGGCGCTTGTGCGCCCGTAAATTGGTGCGCCCATGCCAAAACGCCCGGCTGGGCCGGGCGTCCGTCGTCGCGATCCGCTATGGTCCGGCACGGGCGCGTGCCGGTGTTCTCAATGCGCCGGGTGATGCGCCGAGGTCGGGCCGGGCGGGTTTTCCGTGGGATGGGCCGTGGGGATCGAATCGCGCTTCACCGGCGGCAGGGTCTTCAGCGCCTCGAACACCAGCGGGGAGAGGCCTTCGCCGCCAGCCGCCAGGTGATCCTCGATGCGCGCGCGCATGCGCGGATCCCAGAAATCCTTGATGTGCTTGGCAATGCCCGGCACGGCGCGATCATGCTTCTGCGCCTCGAAGAACTTGCCGATCTGGTTCGCCATATAGACGAGCCGTTCCATCGTGTTAGCCGACATGGGCGGCCCGCTCCTTCTCTGCCCCGTCCAGCGCGATGCGATGGGGGTGGGTGAACACTTCGAATCCGTCATCGCGGGCGATGGCCGCCAGCGTGATGCCCGCCGCTTCCGCCGTGCGGACGGCGAGAGCGGTGGGCGCGGAGACCGCCACCAGCACGGAGGCTCCGAGCATGGCGGTCTTCTGCACCATTTCGATCGACACACGGCTGGTCAGCAGCACGATGCCGCCCCCCGCCGCGTGGCCCTCGCGCAGGAGATGGCCAACCAGCTTGTCCAGCGCATTGTGGCGGCCGACATCCTCGCGAACCGCCACCAGCCCCGCGCCCGGCTCCCAGAAGGCGGCGGCATGCACCGCGCGCGTCTGGTGGTTGAGCGTCTGCGCCGGCGGCAGCGCGGCGATGGCGCGGGAGACGTCCGCCGCCGTGAAGCGCCGGCCCTCCCCCACCGCTCGCGCCGGCTTGACCGCGAGTTCCAGGCTTTCCACGCCGCACAGGCCGCAGCCGGTGGGCCCGGCGATCTGCCGGCGGCGCGCCACCATCTGGCCGGCGCGCTCGGCATTGATCCACAGGCGAATCTCGACGCCGACGACACCGTCCTCGTGGTCGAATTCCAGCGTCTCGACCGTTTCGACGTCGGAAAGCTGGCCGATGACGCCCTCGGTCAGGCTGAAGCCGTAGCCGAAATCCTCGAGGTCGCCGGGGGTCGCCATCATCACGGCATAGGTGGAGCCGTTATGCACGATGGCGACGGGCGTCTCCTCGGGGATCGCCCGCTCGCCCGCCATCGCCCCCGAGGGGCCGACGGCAAGGCGCGAGACGCGGACGACCGGGGGGATCATCGGACCCGTGCTCCGCTCACTCCGCCGCGGCGGCGATGCGCCGGCTCTGGCGGGTGAAGGCGTCATAATCCTCCTGCCACTCGGACGGACCGTTGGAGCGGGAGATCTGCACCGCCGTCACCTTGAACTCGGGGCAGTTGGTAGCCCAGTCCGAGAAGTCGGTGGTGACGACGTTGGCCTGCGTGCCCGGGTGATGGAAGGTGGTGTAGACCACGCCCGGCGCCACGCGGTCGGTGATCTCCGCGCGCAGCGTGGTGCCGCCGGCACGGCTGTCGACGCGCACCCAGTCGCCGTCGCGCACGCCGCGCTGCTCGGCATCGTGCGGGTGGATCTCCAGCACGTCTTCCGGATGCCACGCCACGTTCGCCGTGCGGCGGGTCTGCGCGCCGACATTGTAATGGCTGAGGATGCGGCCGGTGGTCAGCAGCAGCGGGAAGCGGGCGCCGGTGCGCTCGTCGGTCGGCACATATTCGGTGACGACGAACTTGCCCTTGCCGCGCGCGAACCCGTTGATGTGCATGATCGGCATGCCATCGGGATTGGCATCGTTGCACGGCCACTGCACCGAGCCCATCTCGTCCAGCTTCTTGAAGGAGACGCCGGCGAAGGTGGGAGTGAGCGCGGCGATCTCGTCCATGATCTGCGAGGGGTGGGTGTAGTTCCAGCCGAGGCCCATCGCATTGGCGAGCAGCTGCGTGACTTCCCAGTCGCCATAGCCGTTCTTGGGCGCCATCACCTTGCGCACGAGCTGAATGCGGCGCTCGGCATTGGTGAAGGTGCCGTCCTTCTCGAGGAAGGTGCAGCCCGGCAGGAAGACATGGGCGTAGGCGGCCGTCTCGTTCAGGAACAGGTCCTGCACGATGACGAGTTCCATGGCCGCGAGGCCCGAGGCGACGTGATGCGTGTCCGGGTCGGACTGCAGGATGTCCTCGCCCTGGATGTAGATCGCCTTGAAGGTGCCGTCGACGGCGGCGTCCAGCATGTTGGGGATGCGCAGGCCCGGCTCGGGATCGAGCGGACGGCCCCACATGGCCTCGAACGTGGCGCGGGTGGCGTCGTCCGAGATGTGGCGATAGCCCGGCAGCTCATGGGGGAAGGAGCCCATGTCGCACGAGCCCTGCACGTTGTTCTGGCCGCGCAGCGGGTTCACGCCGACGCCGCGACGGCCGATATTGCCGGTCGCCATGGCGAGGTTGGCGATGGCCATCACCGTGGTCGAGCCCTGGGAGTGCTCGGTGACGCCGAGGCCGTAATAGATCGCCCCGTTGCCGCCGGTGGCATAGAGCCGGGCGGCGCCACGGATCAGCTCCGCCGGCACGCCGGAGATCTTCTCGACCTCTTCCGGCGAATGGCGCTTGTCGGCGACGAACTCGGCCCAGTCCTGGAACTCGTCCCAGTCGCAGAACTGCCGGACATAGGCCTCGTTCACCAGCCCCTCGGTCACGACCACATGGGCCAGCGAGGTGACGACGGCGACATTGGTGCCGGGCTGCAGCGGCAGGTGGAAATCGGCCTTGATATGGGCCGAGCGCACCAGATCGATGCGGCGCGGATCGACCACGATCAGCTTGGCGCCCTGGCGCAGCCGCTTCTTCATGCGCGAGCCGAACACCGGGTGGCCGTCGGTCGGGTTGGCGCCGATGATGAGGACGACGTCGGTATCCTCGATCGAATCGAAATCCTGCGTGCCGGCCGAGGTGCCGAAGGCCTGGTTCAGGCCATAGCCGGTCGGCGAGTGGCAGACGCGCGCGCAGGTGTCGACATTGTTGGTGCCGAAGCCGGCGCGGATGATCTTCTGGACGAGATAGGCTTCCTCATTGGTGCAGCGCGAGGAGGTGATGCCGCCGACCGACTTGCGGCCATAGGCTTCCTGGATGCGCGCCAGCTCGGACGCGGTGTGGCTGATCGCCTCTTCCCACGACACTTCCCGCCACGGATCGGTGACCTTGGCGCGGATCATCGGCTTGGTGATGCGGTCCTGGTGCGTGGCATAGCCCCAGGCGAAACGGCCCTTGACGCAGCTATGGCCGCGATTGGCCTTGCCATCCTTCCACGGCACCATGCGCACCACTT
This sequence comes from Ancylobacter tetraedralis, assembly GCF_014195655.1. GTDB lineage: Bacteria > Pseudomonadota > Alphaproteobacteria > Rhizobiales > Xanthobacteraceae > Ancylobacter > Ancylobacter tetraedralis. The sequence continues at coordinate 147,741 of NZ_JACICD010000002.1, read as the reverse complement.
CCTGGCCGCGCATTTCCGCCTTGAAGGTGCAACCGACGCCGCAATAGGCGCAGGTCGTGACCACCGAATGCTCGGGCGTGCCGATCTCGATCAGCCGCTTCTCGGAAAGCGTGGCGGTCGGGCAGGCCTGCACGCAGGCGCCGCAGGACACGCATTCGGAGGTGAGGAAGGCTTCCGACTGGCCGGGCGAGACGCGCGAGCCGAAGCCGCGACCGGAAATGGTCAGCGCGAACGTGCCCTGCACTTCCTCGCAGGCGCGCACGCAGCGATTGCAGACGATGCACTTGGCCGGGTCATAGGTAAAATAGGGGTTCGACTCGTCCTTGGGCATGACGAGCTCGGAGGTCGGGGCGAAGTGGTTCGCGCCCTCCATGCCGTAGCGCACTTCGCGCAGGCCGACCGCGCCGGCCATGTCCTGCAGCTCGCAATCGCCATTGGCGGCGCAGGTGAGGCAATCCAGCGGGTGGTCGGAGATATAGAGCTCCATCACGCCCTTGCGCAGTTGGGCGAGGCGCGCCGTCTGGGTGTGCACCTTCATGCCGGGCATGACCGGCGTGGTGCAGGAGGCCGGCGTGCCGGCGCGACCCTCGATCTCGACGAGGCAGAGCCGGCAAGAGCCAAACGCATCCAGCGAATCGGTGGCGCAGAGCTTGGGGATCTGCGTCCCCATCTCCATCGCCGCGCGCATGATGGAGGTACCTTCGGCGACCGAGATTTCCATCCCGTCAATGGTGAGCGTCACCAGCTTGTCGGTCTTGGGAGCGGGCGTGCCGTAGTCGATCTCATGGACGAGAGACATGGGTGGCGTCCTTCTCATTCGGCGGCTTCGAGGCGGCGCGGCGGGGCGCCGAACTCCTCGGGGAAATGTTTCAGGGCACTCAGCACCGGGTAGGGGGTAAACCCGCCAAGGGCGCAAAGGGATCCCAGCTTCATGGTCTGGCAGAGGTCGGTCAGCGTCGCGAGGTTCGCCTCCACCCGCTGGCCGGCGATGATGCGGTCCATCAACTCCACGCCGCGGGTCGAGCCGATGCGGCAGGGCGTGCACTTGCCGCAGCTCTCGACCGAGCAGAACTCCATGGCGAAACGCGCCATCTTCGCCATATCGGCGCCCTCGTCGAACACGACGATGCCGCCATGGCCGATCAGCGCGTCCTTCGCGGCGAAGGCCTCGTAGTCGAAGGGCAGGTCGAACTGCCAGGTCGGCACATAGGCGCCGAGCGGGCCGCCCACCTGCGCGGCCTTGACCGGCTTGCCCGAGGCGGTGCCGCCGCCGATGTCGTTGACCAGCTCGCCCAGCGTGATGCCGAAGGCGGTCTCGAACAGGCCGCCGAACTTCACGTTGCCGGCGATCTGGATCGGCATCGTGCCGCGCGAGCGACCCATGCCGAAATTGGCGTAGAACTCGCCGCCGCCGGCGAGAATGTGCGGAATCGCGGTGAGCGAGAGCACGTTGTTGATGACGGTCGGCTTCTGGAACAGACCCTTATGCGCGGGCAGCGGCGGCTTGGCACGCACCGTGCCGCGCTTGCCTTCCAGGCTGTCGAGCAGCGCAGTCTCCTCGCCGCACACATAGGCGCCGGCGCCCATGCGCACTTCCATGTCGAAGCTGTGCTGCGAGCCGGCGATGTTGACGCCGAGCATGCCATGGGCGCGGGCGACCTGGATCGCCTTTTCCATCGCGGCAATGGCGTGCGGATATTCCGAGCGGGTGTAGACGAAGCCCTTGGTGGCGCCCACCGCGATGCCGGCGATGGTCATGCCCTCGATGAGCTCGAAGGGGTCGCCTTCCATGATCATGCGGTCGGCGAAGGTGCCGCTGTCGCCCTCGTCGGCATTGCAGACAATGTATTTGCGGTCCGCCTTGGCGTCGGCCACCGTCTTCCACTTGATGGCGGTCGGAAAGCCGGCGCCGCCGCGTCCGCGCAGGCCCGACTTCTTGACTTCCTCGATGATCTCGACCGGGCCGAGCTGCAGCGCGCGCTCCAGCCCCTTGTAGCCGCCATGGGCGCGATAATCGGTGTAGGAAGCAGGGTCGACAATGCCGCAGCGCGCGAAGGTGAGGCGCGTCTGCTTCGCCATGAAGGGGTGTTCTTCCGGCTTGCCGATGCGCAGGCCATGCGCCGCGCCGGTCAGGAAGCCGGCCTCGAACAGGGCCTCGACATCGCCTTCCTCGACCGGACCATAGCCGATGCGGCCTTCCGGCGTGCCGACCTCGACGAGCGGCTCCAGCCACAGCATGCCGCGCGAACCGGTGCGGATGATCTCGACGGCCTGCTGGCGCCGGGCCGCGGCAGCCGCGATGGCAGCCACCACCTCGTCGGCACCGCAAGCGATGGCGCAGGCGTCCTTGGGAACATAGATGCGAATGCTCACGGGATTGCTCGTCATGACTGGGCCTCCGCGATCAGCGCATCGAGACGGCGCTCGGTGAGACGGGCCACGATCCGCCCGTCCAGCATGGCGGAGGGCGCCGTGGCGCACAGGCCCAGGCAATAGATCGGCTCGACGGTGACGCGCCCGTCGGCGGTCGTCTCGCCCAGCTTGCAGCCGAGCCGGTGCTCGGCATGGTCGGCCAGCGCATCGCCGCCGGCGGCCTGGCAGGCTTCGGCCCGGCAGAGCTTCAGCACATGGCGGCCGGCCGGCTCATGGCGAAAATCATGATAGAAGGTAACCACGCCATGGACCTCGGCGCGGGAAATGTTCAGCAGCTCGGCGAGCATCGGCACGATGGCGTCGGGCACGTGGCCGAACGTCTCCTGCACCGCGTGGAGCATGGGCATCAGCGGGCCTTCGAGGTGCGAGAATTCCTCGATCACCGCGCGGGCGCGCCCCTCGCTCCAGGGTTCGTAATGCGGCATCTTCTCCCGAGCCTTCTTTTAAAGTTTTCCAAAGGAACCATCGCGCGCAGCGAAACCGAAATCAATCCGGGCGTTCCGTGCCTTGATAGAATTTTTCTATCGTCAAGGTGCGGCCGCATCGCAACTGTGGATGGCGGCGTCGATTTTGTTCCTCAAATGTTCTTGACGACATCCGGTAAGCCGCTACGCTGACGTTACGGAGGCACGGTTTCCGGCGAGCGGTGGGGGCGCGGCATGGTCCAGCGCGTGGCGACGGTGGCATTCGAAGGCGTCGAGGCACGGGCGGTCGACGTGCAGGTGCAGGTCAGCCCAGGCCTGCCGGCCTTCAATCTGGTCGGGCTGGCCGACAAGGCCGTCACCGAGGCGAAGGAGCGGGTGCGCGCGGCGCTCATCGCCTCCGGCCTCGCCCTGCCGGCCAAGCGCATCACCGTGAATCTCGCCCCGGCCGACCTGCCCAAGGAAGGCAGCCATTACGACCTTCCCATCGCGCTCGGGCTGATGGCGGCGATCGGCGCCTTCCCGCCCGAAGCGCTGGACGGCTTCACCGTGGTGGGCGAACTGGCGCTCGACGGGCGCATCGCCCCGGTGGCCGGCGTGCTGCCGGCGGCGATCGGCGCCAATGCCCGCGGCCACGGCCTCATCTGCCCGGCCGCCTGCGGGCCGGAGGCGGCCTGGGCGAGCCCGGACCTCGCGGTACTGGCGCCGCAATCGCTCATCCAGCTGGTCAATCATTTCGCGGGCCGGCAGAACCTTGCCCGTCCCGAACCCCGGCTCGATGGCGGGGCGGCGGCCTTGCCGGACCTCTCCGACGTGAAGGGCCAGGAGACCGGCAAGCGGGCGCTGGAAATCGCTGCCGCCGGGCGCCACAACCTCTTGCTCTGCGGACCGCCGGGCTCGGGCAAGTCGATGCTGGCGCAGCGCCTGCCCTCCATCCTGCCCTCGCTCGCCCCGGCCGAACTGCTCGAAGTCTCGATGATCGCCTCGGTGGCCGGCACGCTGCAGGGCGGCGCGCTGACCAACCGGCGCCCGTTCCGCGCGCCCCACCATTCGGCCAGCATGGCGGCGATGGTGGGCGGAGGCATGCGGGCGCGGCCCGGCGAGGTCTCGCTCGCCCATAATGGCGTGCTGTTTCTCGACGAACTGCCGGAATTCGCCCCGGCCGTGCTGGATTCGCTGCGCCAGCCGCTGGAGACCGGCGAGGCGGTGATCGCCCGCGCCAATCATCGCATCGCCTATCCCGCCCGCTTCCAGCTGGTGGCCGCCATGAACCCGTGCCGCTGTGGGCGGGCCGGCGAGCCCGGCCATACCTGCCGCCGTGGCCCGCGCTGCGCCGGCGACTATCAGGCGCGGCTGTCCGGCCCCTTCCTCGACCGCATCGACCTCAATCTCGACGTGCCGGCGGTCTCCGCCATCGACCTGGTGCGCCCCGGCCCGGCCGAGGCGAGCGCGGTGGTCGCCGCCCGCGTCGCGGAGGCACGGCACGCCCAGCGCGAGCGCTTCCTGGCGCTGGACCGGCCGGACCTGTTCACCAATGCCGAGGCGAGCGGGCCCATCCTGGAAGAGATCGCCGCGCCCGACGCGAACGGGGCGGCGCTGCTGGCCGACGCCGCGCGGCTGATGCGGCTGTCCGCGCGCGGCTATCACCGGGTGCTGCGGGTGGCGCGCACGCTGGCCGACCTCGCCGGTGCGGAAAGCGTGGGCCGCGCCCACCTCGCCGAAGCGTTGGCCTATCGCGCCAGCGCCGACCGCACCACCGCCGCGGCCTGAGAAAGCCGGGGCGCGACGCCGTCGAACACCTGCGAGGGTCGGCCGCGCCGGGTTTGGGGGCCGCATCCGGCATCCGGCACCCGGCATGCGCACGCCGCGACCGCATGGGCAGATCCTGGAAGCCGTACCACGCATGCGCACGCGCGCGTTCCAACGCGCGTTCCAAGGAGGCTGGCGCTCCAAAGGCCGGAATGTGGCCGCCCGGCGGGTGTTCGCCCGCGCAAAGCCCGGACCCCGAATGCGCGCTCAAAGAACCGGGACCCGATGGAAATCGGCGGGTTCTGCGCATCCCGCGGACGGACACCGCCCGCGGAACACGTCTTGGATGTCGACGGGATGACCATCCCCGATGCGCCAACGCGCGGATATGGCGGGCCCCGCTGCGCGGCCCCGATGTGATGTCGAGCCCGCACGCTTCCAGCCGTCAGGGTCGCGCAGCTGCCTATCCGGCCCCCGCGCCCACAACCCGAAGTCGGACGCGGAATACGGGTCGTGATGCGCGCCCCCATCGCGCGCGTTTGCGGTCATGCGATGCGCAAGTTCGGCCAGCATCCAGAGCGGGAGCGCTGCGCTATCCCGGGGATCGGTGCGAACCGCTTTGCGCGCGCGCGTCCCGCCCCGGCGGTGTCGACACCCCGCGCGGGCGGAGCCGTGCGTCCAGCCTGGGTGCGCCACAGGGCCGCCATCACCTGCCGCCTTAACCTGCCGCCTTAACCTGCCGCCTTAACCTGCCGCCGTCACCTGCCGCCGCGACGGGAACCGCGCGGAGCAAGACGGGCCGGGCGAGCGGGCAGGTTCGGGCCATCCGGCGCGGCGGGCGCCGATGTGCCCCGCAGCGGCTGCGCGGCGCGGCACCGATGCGGGTGCCGTTCGCAGCCGGGCGACGGTCCCGAGCCGCTCATGCAGCGCACACGGCATGGAGATCGCAGCGCGCACGCCCCGGGGACGCGCGAGCCAGCCGGCGGGCAAGCGCGAAAGAAACCGTCGTCGCGACCTGTCACATGCGCGTCCTACAGATGTGATTCCAATAAGATGGCGCTATAAGTGCAATTCGAGGCTGGGGACATTGCCATGACCGATGTGGTTGGCGACGCGAATGTCGAGGCGGGTCCACCCGGCGCTTCCCCGGCGCTGCGGGCGCTGTTCAAGCCCCCCTTTCTCTCCCCCGCGCTGCTGAAATCGCTCACGCCCGGCTATCGGCCGGCGGGCGCCCCGCTGCCCTTCATGCCGTCGGCTTTCGCGCCCTCCCGTTTCATGCCGGCGCTGCGCTCCTATTCCGGCCTGCGCCATCGCGAGAGCCGCGCCAATCCGGGCCCGGCGAGCCTGGGGCGCATCGGCGCGCTGGAGGTTCGGCTGGCCACCACTGCGGCCGACGTGCGGCGCGCCCAGCGGCTGCGCTACGAGGTGTTCTACGAGGAGATGTCGGCCATCCCGGCGGCGACGGTGCGCCTCGCCCGGAGGGATTTCGACGCGTTCGATGCGTTTTGCGATCATCTTCTGGTGCTCGACCACGATAATTGCCGCATGGTGCGCGGGCGCCGGGTGCCGAAAGTTGTCGGCACCTACCGGCTGCTGCGGCAGGAAATCGCCGCGCGCCATGGCGGGTTCTACACCGCCGGCGAGTTCGACATCGCCCCGCTGCTCGCCCGCCATCCGCACCGCCGCTTCCTGGAACTCGGCCGCTCCTGCGTGCTCGCGCCCTATCGCACCAAGCGCACGGTCGAACTGCTGTGGCACGGCATCTGGGCCTATGTGCGCCGCCACGGCATCGATGTGATGTTCGGCTGCGCCAGCCTGGAGGGCACCGATCCGCGGGCACTGGCCCGGCCGCTCGCCTTCCTGCACCATTTCGCCCCCACCGAGGCCGGGTGGCTGGCGGATGCGCTGCCGCGCCACGCCGCCACGATGGACCGGCTGCCGCGCGAGGGGCTGGACGCCAGGGCGGCACTGAACGAACTGCCCCCGCTCATCAAGGGCTATCTGCGGCTCGGCGCCATGATCGGCCGCACGGCGGTGGTCGATCACCAGTTCGGCACCACGGACGTGCTGATCGTGCTGCCCATCGAGCGCATCAACCCGCGCTATCTCGACCATTTCGGCGTCAACGCCGAGCGCCACGCCGCCTGAGGCGCGGCGTCCAGACGCTTCGCCGCGAGAGCCGGCCATCGCGTATCCGGGTTCACACCCGCGCGTGCGGTACACCGAGGGCCGCCGTCTTCCTGGATTTGCGCACGGTCTCGTGCCGGCTCGGCACGTCGCGATCGGCGACGCGGCCGACGACGCGGAACCCGTACCCATCTCAAGGCTCCTTGCATCCTCGCGCTGGACGGGCGTGGCGCCTCGACGCCAAATATCGGCGGCAGCGGAGCGACGACGGGATGCTCGATGGGCCGCCAGGCGGGGGCCTGGGTGCCGATGCGCGGCCCGCGCCGGCACGAATCCATCGCGCGCGGCATTTTCGCCAGCCCGCCCTCTTGCCGGGCTTGCGCACCTTGGCTGGCCCGCCCATATCTGTCGCAACGGGATGCCCTTGCGGGGTCCCACAACACAAAGTCGCTTCAGACAAGGACTTTGGGAGCATGTCGCGTATTCCCTCGCTGTCGAGCCCCTTCCTGCTCGGCTTTGATGAGGTCGAGCGGGCGCTCGATCGCGTCATCAAGGGCTCGGACGGCTATCCGCCCTATAATGTGGAGCGGGTGGCACAGCCGGGCCTGCCGGAGCGGCTCCGGATCACGCTGGCGGTCGCCGGGTTCACCCGCGACCAGCTGGAGGTGACTCTGGAGGAGAAGGAGCTCGTCATTCGCGGCCGCCAGGCCGACGAGCCCGAGCGGGTCTATCTTCACCGAGGCATCGCCGCCCGTCAGTTCCAGCGCACCTTCGTGCTGGCCGATGGCATGCGGGTTCTGGGTGCCGAGATGAAGAACGGACTTTTATCGGTTGACCTCGTCCGCCCGGAACCTGAACGTGTCGTCCGGCGTATCTCCATTGCGACGGACGAGTGAGGGCTTTCCCAAGCCGGTCTCGACAGCTCGAACAGGAGTCGGACCATGACCAATGATTTCCAGCTCAATGCGGCTTCGGCCAGCGAAGCCCTGGCCGGCGGCCTCTCGCCGGAAGCCTTCGCCAATCTCGGCGGCGGCCAGATCGCCTATGTGAAGCCGATCACCTCGGAGGAGGCCTCGTCCCTCTTTCCGCAGGCGCGGCTGGCGCCCGGGCTGCAGCTCTACACGCTGCACGCGGCCGACGGCACGCCGATGATGCTGACCGACAGCCGCGAGGCCGCCATCGCCAGCGCCGCGCAGAACGAATTGATGACCGTGAGCCTTCACTGAGCGCGCGCGGCGGCACCCTCCGCCACCGCCGCTGATTGGATAGAGCCCGTTCGGCGCCCAGGCGCCGGGCGGGTTTTTTCTTGACGCCAGCCGCGCATCATTCCGGATACGGAATGATGCGCGAGGCGGCATGTCCGCTCAGAAGCGGCGCTTGGCTTCGATCACGTCCCACACGCGGGCGGCGATGTCCGGCCCGCCGAGCCGACGCACGGCGCGGATGCCGGTGGGGGCGGTGACGTTGATCTCGGTGAGAAAGCCGCCGATCACGTCGATACCGGTCAGCAGCAGGCCCTTGGCGCGCAGCGAGGGGCCGAGCCGCTCGCAGATCTCGCGCTCGCGCGGGGTGAGGTCGGTTTCCTTCGCCGCGCCGCCGCGCACCATGTTGGAGCGCAGATCGCCCGCGCTCGGCACCCGGTTGACCGCGCCGGCGAACATGCCGTCCACCAGGATGATGCGCTTGTCGCCCTCGCTCACCGCCGGCAGGAAGCGCTGCACCACCCAGGGCTCGCGGAAGACGTTCGCGAACAGATCGTAGAGCGAGCCGAAATTGAGGTCGTCGCGGGTGATGCGGAACACCGACGCGCCGCCATGGCCATAGAGCGGCTTGACCACGATGTCGCCGTGCTCCTCACGGAACGCCTTGATCTCCTCGAGGTCGCGGGTGATCAGCGTCGGCGGCATCAGGTCCGGGAATTCGGTGACGAAGATCTTCTCCGGCGCGTTGCGCACCTCGGCCGGGTCGTTCACCACCAGCGTCTTCGGGTGCACGCGCTCCAGAAGATGGGTCGCGGTGATGTAGTTGAGATCGAAGGGCGGATCCTGCCGCATCAGGATCACGTCGAAACTGTCGAGCCGCACCCGTTCGCGCGCGCCCAACGTGTAGTGATCGCCCTTGATGTCGCGCACCTCGACCGGCTCGACGGTGGCGAAGACCTCGCCGTCGCGCATGGCGAGGCGATCGGTGGTGTAATAGGAGAGCCGGTGGCCGCGCGCCTGCGCTTCCAGCATCAGCGCAAAACCGGAATCCCCGGCAATGTTGATGCGATCCAACGGGTCCGTCTGGATGGCGACGTTGAGAGTCATGGCGATTCCGTCTCGGCAGAAGGCATGCGCGGGCTGTAAGTGCACGCACGAGGGGGCCGGCGGGAAAACCGGCATGTCGGCTCCTGATGTAATCCCTCCGCGCCCCGGACGCCATGGTGGCGCGGCACCCGCGCGAGCGCGTTTTCAGGCAGGGTGCGCGAGGGAAGATGCGTCAGGCCAGCGCGCCGGCAGGGGCGGTGAATGGCCCTCCGCCGGCCGGCGCTATTCGGCCTCGAAGGCGCCGGGCAGATGCACGGGCTTTGCACCGGGCGCCACCAGCACCACGTCGAGCCGCAGATCCAGCCCGGCGAGGTCCGGCTGGCCGGCGAGGTAGACTTCCGCCGCCCCGGCAATGCGCCGGCGCTGGCGTGGCAACAGCGATTCGGCGGCGCGCGCCAGCGAGGCGCGGGCCTTCACCTCCACGAAGACGACCAGATCGTCGCGCCGCGCCACCAGGTCGATCTCGCCGCGCGGGGTGCGCACGCGCCGCGCCAGAATGACGAAGCCCTGTCGCTCCAGCAGCGCGGCCGCCACCGCCTCGGCATCGACACCGCGGGAGAAAGCGGCGCGCTTCGCCTCGGTCATGGCACGCCTTCCGGCCAGTGTCGCGCGGGCGCGAGAATCATGGCGTGTCGTCGCCCCCGTCCTGCAGCGCCAGGGCGCGGGCATAGACCGCGCGCTTGGGCAGGCCCGTCGCGGTCGCCACCGCCGCCGCCGCGTCCTTCACCGAGAGCGAGGCGAGCGCCCGGCGCAGCGCGGCGTCAAGGTCCTCCGCGCGCGCTTCCTCGGCAAGCGGCGGGCCGACCACCAGCACGATCTCGCCCTTGGGAGAGCCGGCCTCGGCATAATGGGCGGCCAGCGCATCGAGCGGACCGCGCCGCACCTCCTCGAAGGCCTTGGTCAGTTCACGGCACACCGCCGCCGGGCGCGGGCCGAGGCCGGCGGCGAGATCGGCGAGGCTCTCCGGCAGGCGCGGGCCGCTCTCATACAGCACCAAGGTCGCCGGCAGGCCCTTCAACTCAGTGATGCGGGTGCGCCGCGCGCCGCTCTTGGGCGGCAGAAAACCCTCGAAGAAGAAGCGGTCCGTGGGCAGCCCGGCCGCGACCAGCGCCGCGAGGCTCGCCGAGGCGCCGGGCACCGGAATGACGCGGTAGCCCCCGGCAATCGCCGCCTCCACCAGCTTGTAGCCGGGATCGGAGACCAGCGGCGTGCCGGCATCCGACACCAGCGCCACCACGCCGCCCTCCAGCAGCCGGCCGATCAGTCGCGGCCGCATGTGCTCGGCATTGTGGTCGTGATAGGCCACCAGCGGCGTTTCGATCCCGTAACGATCCAGCAGGCGCCGCGTCACCCGGGTGTCCTCGCAGGCGATCATGTCGGCGCCGGCCAGCGTCTGCAGCGCCCGCAGCGTCACATCGCCCAGATTGCCGATCGGTGTCGCGACAATGTGAAGGCCCGGCTCGGGGCGCGCCGCCGGCACGACCGAACCGGCGAGGGTGAACTGGCGGGGACGCGGTGCGTCTGAAGGCGTATGGCTCATGCCTTCCTCATAGCAGATCGGCCGCGAAACCGGCTGCGTGAGCGCGCGAAATCGCTCACGGCACGGGCCGTTCCGTGGATATGTCGCCCCGCGCCGGAGGGAGCGGCGTGACAGGACGCGTCGACGCGTCCTAAAGATAGGTTAACGCGCGCCACGAGCGGCGGAAATTCAGGCCCCGAGCCCGGCACGCATGGACGACAGCTTCATTTCCGCCCGCCGCCGGCGCCGCGTCGCCTTGCAGACCAGCCGTCGCGCCTTCCTCCTCATGGCCGGGAGTGCCACCCTGGCCGCCTGCGGCTCGACGCGCGAGGCCGCGCCGCCGCAGGCACAGCTTCCGCCCGCCGAGCCGGTGGCGCCGCAGCAGCCGGCCAATGTGATCGGCGGCGGCGCGGTGCGCGTCGCGCTGATCCTGCCGCTCGGTGCCAGCGGAAATGCCGCGCTGGCCGCGCAATCCCTGCGCAATGCCGCCGAGATGGCGATGGCCGAGTTCACCGGCGCCAATATCCAGATCCTCGTCAGGGATGACGGCGGCAGCGGGCCGGGCGCGCAGGCCGCCGCGCAGCAGGCGATGGACGAAGGCGCCCGCGCCATCATCGGCCCGGTCTTCGCCCACACGGTCGCCGCCGCCGGGCTGGTGGCCCGCCCGCGCGGCGTGCCGGTGGTCGGCTTCTCCACCGATACCAATGTGGCGACGCAGGGCGTCTATCTGCTCAGCTTCCTGCCGCAGACCGATGTCGAGCGCGCCGTGCGCTACGCCGCCTCGATCGGCCGGCGCGGCTTTGTCGGCCTCGTGCCGGACAATGCCTATGGCTCGGTGGTCGAGGCCGCCTTCCGTGAGACCGTGCCGGCGACCGGCGGGCGCATCCTCGGGCTGGAGCGCTACGGCACCGGCGGGGCGGCCCAGTTCGCGGAGGCCGCGCGGCGCCTCGCTCCCTCCGCCACGCAGGCCGATGCGTTGTTCCTGCCGGACGCCGCCGATGCCGTGCCGCAGGCGCTGCAGGCCTTGCAGGCGGCCGGCGTCCAGCTCGCGGGCAAGCAGCTGATCGGCACCGGCCTGTGGGACGACCGCCGGCTGTTCGCCGCCCCCTCGGTGGCGGGCGGCCTGTTCGCCGCGCCGGACCCGGCGGGCTTCCGCGCCTTCGCCGAGCGCTACCGCGCCCGCTACAGCCGCGAGCCGGTGCGCACCGCCACGCTCTCCTATGATGCGGTGACGCTGATGGCGGCGCTGGTGGCCGCCCATGGCGAGAGCGGCATCAGCGATGCGGCGATCCAGAATCCGTCCGGCTTCACCGGCATTGACGGCATTTTCCGCTTCCGCGCCGACGGCACCAACCAGCGCGGCCTCGCGGTGATGCAGATCGGCAATGGCGCGGCGCAGATCGTCAGCCCCGCCCCGCGCAGCTTCGCGCAGGCGACGTAAACGCCGGGTGGTGTGACGCGCACAGGCCGAACCCAATAGCGGGCTCGGCCGCTACGCCGCCAGATCCGCCACGATGGCGTCGAGCACGGGGAATCCGCGCGGGGTGACACGCAGGCGCCGGCCGGGCATTTCCTCGATCATGCCTTCCTCGAGAAGGGCGATGAGACGGGCGGGGTCGAAATCGCGGCCGGACAGCCGCGCGAAGCGGTCGCGGTCGATACCCTCCGCCAGCCGCAGCCCCATCAGCAGGAATTCGTCCGCCTGCTCGGAGCGCGCCAGCCTCTCATCCGCGATGACGCCGTGGCCCTCGCGCTCCACCCGCGCCAGCCAGGCCTCCGGCCCGCGCTCGGTGGAGGTGGCGAAGCGGTCCTCGTCGACCACCAGCCGGCCATGCGCGCCGGGGCCGAGCCCGGCATATTCGCCATAGCGCCAGTACAGCTGGTTGTGCCGGCTCTCCGCGCCCGGGCGGGCGTGGTTGGAAATCTCGTAGGCCGGCAGGCCGGCCTTTTGCGTGGTCTCCTGCGTCACGTCCCACAGCGCGCGGGCCCGCTCGCCATCGGGCACGATCAGCTTGCCGGCGGCATGGAGCGCGGCGAAGGGCGTGCCCTCCTCGATGGTGAGCTGGTAGAGCGAGAGATGCTCGCAGCCCTCGCCGATGGCGCGGTTGAGTTCCGCGCCCCACGCTTCCGGCGTCTGGCCGGGGCGGGCATAGATGAGATCGAACGACACCCGCTCGAAGGCCGCGCGCGCCACCGCCACAGCGGCCAGCGCCTCCTCGGCGCTGTGCATGCGGCCGAGCGCCTTGAGCGCGGCATCGTCGAGCGCCTGCACGCCCAGCGAGACGCGGTTGACGCCGGCGGCGCGATAGCCGCGAAAGCGCCCGGCCTCGACACTGGTGGGGTTGGCCTCCAGCGTCACCTCGGCGCGGGCATCGAGCGGCCAGGCGGCATCGATCGCCTCCAGAATGGCACCGACCGTACCGGGCTCCATCAGCGAGGGCGTGCCGCCGCCGAAGAACACGCTCTGCGTCCGCCGCTGGCCGATGCGCGCGCGCGTATGGGCGATTTCCGTGCGGAACGCCGCGAGGAAGCGTGCCTGATCGGGCGGGGAATGGCGGACATGCGAGTTGAAGTCGCAATAAGGGCACTTGGCCTTGCAGAAAGGCCAATGCACATAGACGCCGAAGCCGGGATCGGCCGGCGGCGGGGTCTGCCGCTGGCGGGGATCAGCCAAGGCGGTCTTCAAGCGGGGCAGCGTCCCCGTCATCGAAGGTCGCCCCGAGAGACGCCTGCGCCAGGGCCATGAAGGCACGGGCCCGGTGCGACAGGCCGCGCCCGAGCGGGGGCAGGCCGTGCTTTTCGTCGCCCGTCATCTCGCCGAACGTGCGCTCATGACCATCCGGCTGGAACATCGGGTCGTAGCCGAAGCCGGAGGGACCGCGCGGCGGCCAGACCAGCGTGCCCTCGACGATGCCTTCGAAATCCTCGACATGGCCATCCGGCCAGGCAAGGCAGAGGGCGGAAATGAAGAAGCCCCGGCGATCCTCGGGCTCATCGGCGCCCGCCTCGCGCAGCTCTTCCTCGACCCGCGACATGGCCTTGTAGAAATCCTTCTCCGGCCCGGCCCAGCGGGCGGTGTAGAGACCCGGCGCGCCGCCCAGCGCCTCGACGCAGAGTCCCGAATCATCCGCGAAGGCCGGCAGGCCGGTGGCATTGGCGGCCGAAATCGCCTTGATGCGGGCATTCTCGCCGAAGGTGAGCCCGGTCTCCTCGGGCTCGGGCAGGTCCAGTTCGCCCGCCGAGACGGCCTCGACGCCATAGGGCGCGAGCAGCCCGCGCATTTCCTCGAGCTTGCCGGGATTATGCGTGGCAATGACGATCCGGCCGGTCAGGCGGCGGTGCTGTTCCATCGGCGCAGATCCCCTCAGGCCACGGCGAGCTTCTGCAGGTCGACAAGCTTGCCCACGCCCTTGCGGGCCAGGCCGAGCATGGTGCTGAACTCGGCTTCCGTGAAGGGGATCTTCTCGGCGGTGCCCTGCACCTCGACGAAACCGCCGGTGCCGGTCATCACGAAGTTCACGTCGGTCTGCGCATCGGAATCCTCGACATAGTCGAGGTCGAGCCGCGCTTCGCCGTCGACGATGCCGCAGGAGACGGCGGCGACATGATCGCGCAGCGGGATGGTGGAGATCATGCCGCGCGACTTCATCCAGCTCAGGCAATCATGCAGCGCCACCCAGGCGCCGGTGATCGAGGCGGTGCGGGTGCCGCCATCGGCCTGGATCACGTCGCAATCGACGGTGATCTGGCGCTCGCCGAGCTTTTCGAGATCGACGATGGCGCGCAGCGAGCGGCCGATCAGGCGCTGGATCTCCTGGGTGCGGCCGGACTGCTTGCCGGCCGCGGCCTCGCGGCGCGTGCGGTCATGGGTGGCGCGCGGCAGCATGCCGTATTCCGCCGTCACCCAGCCACGCCCCTGCCCCTTCAGCCAGGGCGGCAGGCGCTCTTCCAGCGTGGCGGCGACGAGCACATGGGTCTCGCCGAATTTGACGAGGCACGAGCCTTCGGCATGGCGCAACACGCCGCGCTCGAAGCTGACGGCACGCATCTCGTCGTGCGAGCGGCGGGAAGGGCGCATGGCTGAATTCTCCTGAACTGTCGGCGCCCTTGTAAGGGTGGCGCGCCGGGTGCGCAACGCCGCGCCGTCCACCACGGGAAGCGATCGTGCCCCCCAAGCTTGAACCGGCGCCGCGATTGCCGAACTATGTGGTGTGCCACCAACAGGACCGGCATCGCAAAAGAGACAGGCGTGATCATGGCCTTCGACCCTCTCATGTCCGCCACACCGTCGCTCGCCCGGCTCGACGAGCGCTCGCGCGAGATCTTCCGCCAGATCGTCGAGACCTATCTGGCGACCGGCGAGCCGGCCGGCTCGCGCAACATTTCCCGCCTCATTCCCATGACGCTGTCGCCCGCCTCCGTGCGCAACGTGATGGCGGACCTGGAAGCGGCCGGCCTCATCTTCGCGCCGCATACCAGCGCCGGGCGCCTGCCGACCGAACTGGGGCTGCGCTTCTTCGTCGATGCGCTGCTGGAAATCGGCGATGTCTCGGAGGACGAGCGCAACTCGATCGAGACGCAGGTGCGCGCCGCCGCCAAGGCGCAGACCGTGGAAGGCGTGCTGGCCGAGGCGACCAACCTCCTGTCCGGCCTCACCCGCGGGGCGGGCGTCGTCACCACGACGAAGAGCGACACGCGGCTGAAACATATCGAGTTCGTCGCGCTCGATCCGACGCGGGCGCTGCTGATCCTGGTGTCCGAGGACGGGGAGGTGGAGAATAGGCTGGTACCGCTGCCCACCGGCCTGCCTGCCTCGGCGCTGGTCGAGGCGACCAACTTCCTCAATGCCCGCACGCGCGGGCGCACCCTGGCCGAGCTTCGCCATGAGGTGGAGCGCTCGCTCACCGCACGGCGCGCCGAGCTGGACGAGGTCACCGCCCGCGTGGTCGAGACCGGCCTCGCCAGCTGGTCCGGCGGCGACAAGGCCGAGCGCCGGCTCATCGTGCGCGGGCAGACACGGCTGCTGCACGATCTCAGGGCCATCGAGGACCTGGAGCGCATCCGCCTCCTGTTCGACGACCTCGAATCCAAGCAGGAAGTGGTCGACCTGCTGGGCCGCGCCGAGGATGCGCAGGGCCTGCGCATCTTCATCGGCTCGGAGAACAAGCTGTTCTCGCTCTCGGGCTCCTCCACCATCGTCGCGCCCTATCGCGACGGGCAGGGAAGGGTGGTCGGCGTGCTCGGGGTGATCGGTCCGACACGGCTGAACTATGCCCGCATCGTGCCCATGGTGGATTTCACCGCCCGGGTGGTGAGCCGTGTTCTGGCCGGCCCGGGGATTGACGCGGCTTGATTTTTCGCGCCCGCAACCCGATATGGCGGGCGTCCGCGTGGCGTTGTCGCGCGGGTAGTCCATTCCCGACGAGGTACCTATGAGCGAAGACACCCGCAACCCGGCGGAACAGCCCGACGCTTCGGCCAGCGTTTCCCCCGAGGCGAGCGCGCCGGCGCCGGAGGACATCGCCGCCCAGTTCGCCGCCGAAAAGGAACGGCTGGAGGCCGAGATCGCGAGCCTGAAGGACAAGTTCCTGCGCGCCTTCGCCGAGGCCGACAATGTGCGCCGCCGCGCCGAGCGTGAGGTCGCCGACGCCAAGGTCTACGGCATTACCGGCTTCGCGCGCGACGTGCTCACCGTCGCCGACGATTTCGAGCGGGCCCTCGCCGCCATCGACGCCGATGCGCGCGCCAAGGCCGAGGGCACGCTGAAGACGCTGCTCGACGGCATAGACCTCACCAGCCGCGCCCTGACCCAGACGCTGACCAAGCACGGTGTGGCGAAGATCGAGCCGGAAGGCGCCAAGTTCGACCCGAACCTGCATCAGGCGATGTTCGAGGTGCCGAATACCGAGATCCCGTCCGGCACGGTGGTGCAGGTGGTGCAGCCCGGCTACACGATCGGCGGCCGCGTGCTGCGCCCTGCCCTGGTCGGCGTGTCCAAGGGCGGTCCGAAGGCCGCGCCGGTCGAGACCCCCGCCGCGCAGGACTGAATTCGACGAGCGCCACCCCGCGGCGGCGCTCGTCGCCCTACCATGGCCCTTACCGCAGTTCGATGCCGTCGCGCAGGCCGCGCATGGCGTCGAAATTGGCGTCGAAACTGTCTGCCGGAGCGACGCCGACCATGCGCAGGTAATTGCCCCGGCTGAAGCGAATCCACTGCGCGACCTTGAGCGGCTTGCCGCTCTGCACTTCCTCCGCCGAGGCGATCACCTCGATGCCCGGTTGCCCCCCGATGCGCAGCGGGCCGCCGCGCTCGATGCGCAGGTTCTTCACGCCCGGCACGGTGGCGATGGCGCGCTTGGCGAGGCTGTCGCGCTCCTCCTCGCGCACATCCCCGCGCGCGACGGAGGCGATGAAATAGGGGTGTTCGACCACCGCGTCCGGCCCGGTTCCCTCACCCTTGACCAGCAGCACGGCCGAGGCGCCCAGCACCTTCAGCACGTGATAGCCCTCCATGTTGGCGATGGAGAAGGGCAGGCGCGCCAGCATCTCGTCCTGCGTCGGCGGCGCCCGGAACGTGAGACTGCGCAACGCCGCCTCGATCATCGCGTCGGAATAGCCCGCGGTGGCCGCTTCGGGGAACTGCACCGTCACCATGGCGGCGGTGGTGTCATTGCGGGCGACCAGGATCCATTTCTTCAGCGCCACCGCGCCGACGCTCTGGTAGCCCGAGAACAGCATGCCCTTGCTGCCATTGGCGAGATCGAAATCGCGCTTGTTCTCGATGGTGATGTTCTTGCCCTGCAGGGCCTCCGGGCGGAAGCTGGCGATGACGTCGTCATAGGCCGCCGCCGGCACTTCCAGGATCAGGATCGCCGCCTGAGCGCCGCGATTTTCGAAACCGCTGACGCCGGGAATCTCCACCATGCCCGGCGGCGGTTCGAGGCCGACCGAGCCCTGATTGGGAAAGACCGCCTGTGCGGCGGCCGGCAGGGCGCCGAGCAGCAGGAGCGGCAGGCAGGCCAGCAGCGCGGCAAGAACGGCGGCGATGGGGGCGCGTATCGGGCGGCGCATTCCTTATCCTTCAGATGGTGCGGGCGGAACCGGCAGGCCGGTGCCCCGCAGCGTCGGGCAAGAGGCGTGTGCAAGAGGCGGGTGCAATAGGCATGGCCACGAATGGTGGTCACGGGGCGTGGTCGAGCTTCCTTGTTTACGCGCAAGAAGGCGGAATTTCGCCATGATCCGCCGGATGGACACGACGTAACGTCAGATTGATGCGTCCGGGCTGGCGCAGCAGGGTCGAGCTTTCCGGCAGGATGCGATCGATGCCGTGAAAGGCCAGCCGGCTCGGCCCCGCCAGCAGCAGCGCGTCGCCCGAGGCGAGGCGGATCGAGCGGGTGGGATCCGTGCGCGCCGTCCCGCCAATGCGGAAAAGCGCCGTGTCGCCCAGCGAGAGCGACAGCACGGGCGCCGCGAATTCCGCCTCGTCGCGGTCCTGATGCAGTCCCATGCGGGCGCCCGGCGCGTACCAGTTGATGAGGCAGGCCTGCGGCGCCAGCGGTGTCGCCGCCAACGCCGCCCAGGCACGCACCAGCAGGTCGGGGAATGGCGGCCAGGGGGCTCCGGTCTCGGGATGGGCGGGCTGGTAGCGATAGCCGGCCACGTCCGACACCCAGCCGAGCGGCCCGCAATTGGACATGCGCACCGAGAAAGGCTTGCCGGTGCGCGGCATGAGCGGGGTGAAGAGCGGCGCGCGCGCCAGCACCTCGCGCACCTCCTGCGCGAGCGTCTCCTGCCCGGCCCGGTCGAGCCAGCCCGGCCACCACAGGCAGCCCGGGGCGATCTCGACCGGGGCAGCGCTCATTTCACGGCTTCCTTGTCACAGCTTCCGGAGCGCCACCGCCTCGACCTCATGGTCGCCGCCCTTGCGCAGGATCAGGTCGGCGCGCTGGCGGGTCGGCAGGATGTTCTCGCGCAGGTTCGCGAGGTTGATGGTGTGCCAGATCGAACGCGCGGTGGCGTCGGCCTCGGAGTCGGAGAGGGTGGAGTAGCGATGGAAATAGGCGGCCGGGTCACGGAAGGCGGTCTGTCGCAGCCGCATGAAGCGCTCGACATACCAGCGCTCCAGGATCGCCTCGTCGGCGTCGATATAGATTCGGAAGTCGAAGAAATCGGAGACGAAGGGAATGCCCTTGCCGTCCTTCGGGGGACGCGAGGTCTGCAGCACGTTCAGCCCCTCGACGATGAGGATGTCCGGCTGGTCGACCTCGACCGATTCGTTCGGCATCACGTCATAGTTGAAATGGCTGTAGATCGGCGCGCGCACCGGCCGGCGGCCGGCCTTGATGTCGGACAGGAAGTGCAGCAGCGCCGGCAGGTCGTAGCTCTCCGGGAAGCCCTTGCGGCCCATCAGCCCTTCCTGCTCCAGCACGGCATTGGGCAAGAGGAAGCCGTCGGTCGTCACCAGCGCCACCTTGGGCGTGTTCGGCCAGCGCCCGAGCAGCGCCTGCAGCACGCGCGACGTCGTGGACTTGCCGACCGCCACCGACCCGGCGACGCCGATAATATAGGGCATCTTGCCGCCTTCCTCCGGGCCGAGGAAGCGCTGCATGGCGCGGAACAGCTTCTGCGTGGCGCCGACATACATGGACAGAAGGCGCGAGAGCGGGAGATAGATCTCCTCGATCTGGGACAGCGACAGCCGGTCGTTCAGCCCCTGCAGGCGGGCGATCTCGTCCGGCTGCAGGGGTTGGGGCGTGTCGGCGCGCAGCGTCGCCCATTCGGCGCGCGTGAAATTGCGGTAGGGCGAGAGCCCGCGTTCGTCGAGCTTCATTTCCATCGGCGCGTTTCCCGGTCCCGTCGCCCGGACGTTGAGATCGCAGGGCGTTGGTTCGACCGATACCACATCGGCCCGGGCCGTCACACGGCCGTCACGCGGCCGGAAGGCGGGAAAGGGCCGTGCCCGCTCGTCAGCCCGGGCGGGACGCCTTCTCCTCCAGGCCGGACTGGCGCGTGCGACGGGCCAGCTCGGCATAGACGTCTTCCAGCGGCACGCCGCGCGCCTGCAACAGCACGACCAGATGGTAGAGAAGATCGGCGGTTTCGGAAATGACGGCTTTGGTATCAGCGCCGACCGCGGCGAGCGCGGTCTCCACCGCCTCCTCGCCGAGCTTCTGCGCGCATTTGGCGACGCCCTTGGCCAGAAGCGTGCGCGTATAGGAGGCCTCGCCCTCTCCCGTCGCCCGCCGCGCGACGATGGCGGCGAGTTGTTCCAGAGTCACGCGTTCACTCAGATCCACCTTATCCGCCTCGCTCAAAACGTGTCGCCGCCGCCGCTGCGGACCGGCAGCCCGGCCGCGGCGAGCCGCTCCTTGGCTTCACCGATGGTGAAGGTGCCGAAATGGAAGATCGACGCCGCCAGCACTGCGGAGGCGCCGCCGTCGCGGATGCCGTCGACCAGGTGATCGAGCGTGCCCACACCGCCCGAGGCGATGACCGGCACCGACACGGCGTCAGAGATGGCGCGGGTAAGCTCCAGGTCGAAGCCCTCGCCGGTGCCGTCGCGGTCCATCGAGGTGAGCAGGATCTCGCCGGCGCCGAGCGCGACGACCTCGCGGGCGTAGTCGACCGCGTCGAGGCCGGTGCGGTTGCGCCCGCCATGGGTGAAGATCTCCCAGCGCGGCGGCTCGCCGGGCGCGGACACCTTCTTGGCGTCGATGGCGACGACGATGCACTGCTCGCCGAACTTGTCCGCCGCCTCGCGCACGAAGGCGCGCCGGTTCACCGCCGCGGTGTTGATCGACACCTTGTCGGCGCCGGCATTGAGCAGCGCGCGGATATCCTCCACCGTGCGCACGCCCCCGCCCACGGTGAGCGGCATGAAACACTGTTCGGCGGTGCGGCTCACCACGTCGATCAGCGTGCTGCGCGCCTCGACGCTGGCGGTGATATCGAGGAAGCACAATTCGTCGGCGCCCGCGGCGTCATAGGCCTTGGCGGCCTCCACCGGATCGCCGGCATCGCGCAGGTCGACGAATTTCACGCCCTTGACGACGCGGCCGTCCTTGACGTCAAGGCAGGGAATGACGCGGACCTTGAGCCTGGAATCCCCGCTGGCCTTTGCCCCGCTCATGCCGGCAACCCCGCCACCAGCGCCAGCGCCGCATGCGGATCCAGCCTTCCGTCATAGAGCGCCCGCCCGGTGATGGCGCCTTCCAGCTTTTTCGCGCGCGGCTCCAGCAGCGCCTTCACATCCTCGATCGAGGCAAGGCCGCCGGAGGCGATGACGGGAAGCGAGATGGCATCGGCCAGCGCGATGGTGGCCTCCAGATTCAGCCCCTTCAGCAGGCCGTCGCGGGCGATGTCGGTATAGATGATGGCGGCGACGCCGGCATCCTCGAAGCGCCGCGCCAGTTCCAGCGCGGTAAGCTCGGAGGTCTCCGCCCAGCCTTCCACCGCCACGCGCCCGTCCTTGGCGTCGAGCCCCACCGCGACGCGGCCGGGATAGAGCCGGGCGGCTTGCCGGACGAAGGCGGGATCGCGCACCGCCGCCGTGCCGAGGATGACGCGGGTTATGCCCTTGGCCAGCCACGCCTCGACACCCGCGAGATCGCGAATGCCGCCCCCGAGCTGCACCGGCATGGCGACGGTCTCGAGGATGCGTTCGACCGCGCCGGCATTCACCGGCTTGCCGGCGAAGGCGCCGTCGAGATCGACGATGTGCAGATAGCGGAAGCCCTGGGCCTCGAAGGCGGCCGCCTGCTGCGCGGGATCGTGGTTGAAGATGGTGGCCCGTGCCATGTCGCCCTGTTGCAGGCGCACGCACTTGCCTTCCTTGAGATCGATGGCGGGAAAGAGGATCACGGCGTCCACGCGAGGAAATTGGCGAGAAGGGCGAGGCCGAGGCGCTGGCTCTTCTCCGGATGGAACTGGGTTCCGGCAATGTTGTCGCGGCCGACCACCGCCGTGACCTTGCCGCCATAGTCGCTGGTGGCAATCACGTCGTCGGGGCGCGCCGCGTCGAGGTGATAGGAATGAACGAAATAGGCGTCGAGGCCGGCCGGCCCGGTGGGGATGCCGGCGAGGATCGGGTGCGGGCGCACCACATCCAGCGCGTTCCAGCCCATATGCGGGATCTTCAGCGCGGGATCGGTGGGGGCAAGCTTGACCACATCGCCCTCGATCCACCCGAGGCCTTGCGTTTCGCCATGCTCAAGCCCGCGCGTCGCCATCAGCTGAAGGCCCACGCAGATGCCCAGAAACGGCGCCCCCCGGCCGAGCACCGCCTCGGTGAGCGCCTCCACCATGCCCGGCACGGCGTCCAGCCCGCGACGGCAGTCGGCATAGGCACCGACCCCCGGCAGCACGATGCGATCGGCGCGGAGCACCACTTCCGGGTCGGCCGTCACCAGCACGGTGCGGTTGCCGGCGCTCTCGCGGGCGGCGCGCTCCAGTGCCTTGCCGGCGGAATGAAGATTGCCCGAGCCATAATCGATCAGGGCGACGGGTGCGGGCGGCATCATCGGCCAGCCTCCGGAAACAGGCCGAGCACCGGGCCCGCCGTGGGGCGCGGAACCGGCGTGACAGCAAGAGGGGAGCCCGGGCTGCGGGCGAGCGGGCGCAGGCCCGCCCCGCCGAGCCGGGCCTCGAAATAGCGCTGCTCGGCCGCTTCCAGCGTCGGCGCCGCCACAGCCCCGGCCTCCTCGAAGCCGCGCCATGCCAGGCTCGAGCGGCGCAGCGACGGCAGCGCGATGGCGACCGCGATATTGACCATGAGCGCCAGCAGCGGCACGCCGCGCTCGAGCTCCAGCTGGCTCGCCGCGAAACCGATCAGCCCCTGCAGCAGCACGTAGCCGATCAGGGCGAGCCACAGTCGATGGACGAGAAGCACCAGCGGCGCGAGGACAATCGCGGTCCACGACAATTTCTCCGGCACGAGGACGACGCCGTCCGCCCAATCGAGCGTGTTCGCCGTCTCATCCGCGCCGTCCGGCTCGAAAACCGTCCACACCGTCATGTTCAGCCTCCGAAATCAGCCGCGCCTCAGCCCCCGAGGCTGCCCTTGGTGGAGGGAATCTCGCCCGCGCTCGCCGGATCGATCGCCACCGCCGCCCGGAGCGCGCGGGCGAGGCCCTTGAAGCAGCTCTCGGCGATGTGGTGGGCGTTCAGCCCGTACAGCGTCTCCACATGCAGGGTCAGGCCGGCATGGATGGCGAAGGCCTGAAAGAACTCGCGCACCAGCTCGGTATCGAATTCGCCGATCTTGGCCGCCGGGAATTCCGTGCGGAAGACGAGGAAGGGCCGGCCGGAAATGTCGAGCGCGACGCGGGTCAGCGTCTCGTCCATCGGCAGATGGAGGCTCGCATAGCGGGTGATGCCGCGCATGTCGCCCAGCGCCTGGCGCAGCGCCTGACCGAGCGCGATGCCGACATCCTCCACCGTGTGATGGAAATCGATATGCAGGTCGCCAGTCGCCTGGATGTCCATGTCGATGCGCGAATGGCGGGCGAGCAGGTCCAGCATATGATCGAAGAAGCCGACCCCGGTCGCGATCGTCGCCTTTCCCGTGCCATCGAGATCGATGGCGAGGCGGATCTGCGTTTCCTTGGTGGCGCGGGTAATGCTGGCCGTACGCATGGGCGGATCGAGCTCCCGGAAGAGCCGGCGTCTTAGCAGCTAAGTTCCTGGGATGCCATATGCGCCCGCTCGGCCGCCATGCACGCGGCGGACATGCCGGCCGGCCCGGCGAGTTGCGCTGGCGCTTTGACGGCTTAAGTAAGGGTTTCGACCGGAGCCCTCGACAGCAGAGCCTTTCATGAGCCATTCCCCCGACACGATCTACGGCACCACCATCGTCTCGGTCCGCTCCGGCGGGCGCGTCGCCATTGGCGGCGACGGGCAGGTGACGCTCGGCAACACGGTGATGAAGTCGAATGCGCGCAAGGTGCGCCGGCTCGGCAAGGGCGACGTGATCGGCGGCTTCGCCGGCGCCACGGCCGATGCCTTCACCCTGTTCGAGCGGCTGGAAGCCAAGCTGGAGCAGTATCCCGGCCAGCTGCAGCGCGCCGCGGTGGAACTCGCCAAGGACTGGCGCACCGACCGCTACCTGCGCCGGCTGGAGGCGATGATGATCGTCGCCGACGCCAATGTGACGCTGGTGCTCACCGGAACCGGCGATGTGCTGGAGCCGGAAAACGGCATCGCGGCCATCGGTTCGGGCGGCGGTTTCGCGCTGGCGGCGGCGCGTGCGCTGGCCGATAGCGGGCAGGATGCGCAGGCCATCGTGCGCAAGAGCCTGTCGATCGCCGCCGATATCTGCATCTACACCAACCATAATGTGGTGGTGGAAACCATCGGCTAGCCCGCGCCCGGCGTCCCGCACGGGCCGCCGCACCTGGCCGGGTGCATTTTGAGCTTCCGCCCGCCTCGGCTTACGATCCCGGTCCAGTGCCCCGCGGCTTTGGCCGGGATGACGGCTCCCATCAGAAGACCGGATTCATGACCAATTTCTCACCGCGTGAAATCGTCTCCGAACTCGATCGCTACAT
Organism: Ancylobacter tetraedralis; assembly: GCF_014195655.1. Classification (GTDB taxonomy): domain Bacteria; phylum Pseudomonadota; class Alphaproteobacteria; order Rhizobiales; family Xanthobacteraceae; genus Ancylobacter; species Ancylobacter tetraedralis. The sequence goes on along the minus strand of NZ_JACICD010000002.1, from coordinate 123,638 downwards.
TGTCGGCCAGCACAAGGCCAAGCGGGCGGTGGCCATCGCGCTGCGCAACCGCTGGCGGCGGCAGCAGCTGGAGGGCCAGCTGCGCGAGGAGGTTCTGCCCAAGAACATCCTGATGATCGGGCCGACCGGGGTCGGCAAGACCGAGATTTCCCGCCGCCTCGCCAAGCTGGCCGGCGCGCCCTTCCTCAAGGTGGAGGCCACCAAGTTCACCGAGGTCGGCTATGTCGGGCGCGATGTCGAGCAGATCGTGCGCGACCTCGTGGAAGTCGGCATCGGCCTCATCCGCGATGCCCGCCGCAAGGGCGTGGAAGCCAAGGCGCATCTGGCGGCGGAGGAGCGCGTGCTCGACGCGCTGGTCGGCGCCACCGCCTCGCCCGGCACGCGCGAGAGCTTCCGGAAGAAGCTGCGCGACGGGCTGATGGACGACAAGGAAATCGAGATCGAGATCACCTCCGGCGGCGGGCAGGGCATGCCCATGTTCGAAATTCCCGGCATGCCGGGCGCGCAGATGGGCGCCGTCTCGCTGGGCGACATGCTCGGCAAGGCGTTTGGCGGGCGCTCCAAGCCGCGCCGCGTCACCGTGAAGGACGCGCACCCGCTGCTGCTGTCGGAGGAAGCCGACAAATTGATCGACCAGGACGCCATCGTCCAGGAAGCGATCCGCTCGGTGGAGGAGAACGGCATCGTCTTCCTCGACGAGATCGACAAGATCGCCGGCTCGGAGCGGCGCGGCGGTGCGGACGTTTCGCGCGAAGGCGTGCAGCGCGACCTGTTGCCGCTGATCGAGGGCACCACGGTCTCCACCAAGCACGGGCCGGTGAAGACCGACCACATCCTGTTCATCGCCTCCGGCGCCTTCCATGTGTCGAAGCCCTCGGACCTGCTGCCGGAACTTCAGGGTCGCCTGCCGATCCGCGTCGAGCTGGAGGCACTGACCCGCGAGGATTTCACCCGCATCCTCACCGAGACCGAGGCCAGCCTCGTCAAGCAGTCGGTGGCGCTGATGGGCACGGAAGGGGTGGAGCTCTCCATCACCGCCGACGCGGTGGAGGCGATCGCCGACATCGCGGTGCAGGTGAATGCCAGCGTCGAGAATATCGGCGCGCGACGGCTGCAGACGGTGATCGAGCGGGTGCTGGACGACCTGTCCTTCACCGCGCCGGATCGCGCCGGGGAGGTCATCGTGATCGACGGCGCCTATGTGCGCGAGCGCGTGGCGGACCTCGCCGGCAACACGGATCTCAGCCGCTACATCCTCTGAATCGGTTCCGGAATGATCCTGTCGCACCCTCCGCGACCTGCGGGGTGGTTTCACGTGAAACCACCCGTCGCGAGGAGGGCGGTCGCGTCAGCCCGGCCGGCTGAGGATCTTCAGCCGGCCCAGCAGCTCGGCCACAGCGTCGGGCGGCAGGGTGGCGATCTCGCGGGCAAGCAGGTTGGCGAGCTCGGTCGCCTCCGGCGACAGGCCCGCCGTATCCACCACCACGCGCGGATCGGAGATTTCCGCCAGCAGCCGCAGCGCCTCGGCCTCGTCCCAGATGACGTTGAAATAGGCCATGATGCGCTGGAGCATCATGAAGGTCGGCTGGCCGCGCTTGCCGTGCTCCAGCGCCGAGAGATAGGCCGCCGAGACGCCGATCGCCTGCGCCATCTGCGACAGCGTCACGCCGCGCTCGGCGCGCAATTCGCGCATGCGGCGACCGAACGGGGTCATCGCCCGCCCTCCCGTGTCCGGCGCACCCGCACATAGAGCGCGCCTTCCCCGCCATGGCCCCGCCCGGCGGTCTCGAAGCCGATCACCACGGTGCGCAGCTCCGGGGCCGCGAGCCATTGCGGCACCAGCCGCCGCAGCACGCCGCGCCCGCCTTCGCCGTGAAGATAGGCCGAGGCATCGCCTTTCCCGGTGATGACCAGAACGAGCGAGTGGCCCGCGCCCTGCGCGCCGCGCAGGAAGGAAATCAGCCGGCCATGCGCGGCGGCCTGCGTCAGGCCGTGCAGGTCCAGCCGGGCATCGACCTCCGCCCCGCGCGTAAGCCGCCGGCGCATCTTCGGCTCCAGCGGGGCGAGCGGGGTGATGGGTGGACGGGCGGGCAGCGGCGGCATGCGCGCCGGCGGATGGGCCGGCGCCTTGAGCGGCGGAGGCGGACTCTCCGGAGCCGGTTCGGGCGCGACGGCAATCGGCTCCACTGGCTTGACCGGGAGCGGGCGCAGCCGGCTCACGGCGCGGGTGACATGCTCCCACAGCGCCGTCTCCTCCGGCGCCAGCGTGCGCCGGCGTGCGATTCGCACCACGGGTTTCGGCTCCGCCCGCACGCCACTCTTGGCGCCGTTCTTCCCACTTTTCTTCGAGCCGGGTTTCGTACCCGGCCGGCCTTTCCCCTCCCCGCCGTTCATTGCGCGCCCGAAACGTTCGCAGCCGGGGTGACGGGGCGAGGCATCGCGGGCGGAGGGATTGCCGGGCGCGGTTTGGGCAGCGGCACATGGCGGCGCGTGGGGTCGAGCGTGCGCGGCAGCAGCACGACGAACTCGCCGGGATGCTGGATGCGGCCGGCCACCGAGCCGGCCTGCCCGCCGGCGCCGAAGAAGATGTCGGCCCGCGCCGGGCCGACAATGGCCGAGCCGGTATCCTGGGCGATCATCAGCCGGCTGAAACTCTCCAGCGCGCCGCCCTCCCCGGTCGGCAGTTCGGCGGTGATGAAGAAGGGCGTGCCATAGACATGGATGCGCTTGTCCACCGCGATGGCTCGCCCGGCGGCAAGCGGCAATCCCTGCGCGCCCACCGCGCCGTCGCCGGCCTTCAGCTCGCGGGCCACGCGGAAGAAGACATAGGAGCGGTTCTGCCGCATCAGCGCCCGCCCCGCCTCGGGATGCTCGGTGATATAGGCGCGGATCACGTCCATCGACATCTTCTCGCGCGTCACCAGCCCCTGCTCGATGAGGATCCGCCCGACCGGCGTGTAGGGCTGGCCGTTGTGCCCGTCATAGTTCAGCCGCAGCACCTCGCCATCGGCGAGACGCACGCGCACCGAACCCTGGATCTGCGCGAAGAAGGCATCGGCCGGCTCCTTGATCCACACCAGTTCGAGCCCTTTGTCGGCGAGCGCGCCGTCCTCGATGGCGGCGCGGTCGTAATAGGGCACCAGCTGGCCGGAGGCATCGCCCGACGCATCGCTCGAGCCATCGCCCGCCTGGCGGCGAAAGGCCTTGCCGCGATTGGCCGGCTGCCCGCCCGAAGGTGGCGCCTCGAGGATGAGATCCGGCGGGCGGCGGTAAAGCGGGGTCGCATAGTCGTCCGTGCGCACCCGCGAGCCCTCGATCTCCGGCTCGTAATAGCCGGTGAGGAAACCCTGCTTCTGATCGAGCGGGGTGATGCGGAAGGGCCGGAATTCCATCTCGAAAAAGGCCCGCGCCCGGTGTTCCGACACATGGGAGGGCAGATGCGCCGCCCGCCGGCAGATGCCGCGCAAGGCGGTGAACATCGGGCGGGGCGGCGTTACCAAATCGTCTTTGGCTTTGATCACCGTGCAGCTGCGGCGAAAGGCGGCGAGCGCCTCGCCCACGCCGTGGGTCTGCCAGCCCGGCAAATCCCGATAGCTCAAGGGCTCAAGCCCGGCTTCGGGAAAGAGCGGCGGCGGCGGCGGGCTATGGCGGCCGGTGGGCGCTGCCTGCGCAGAACCGCCCTGCCCGGCCGCCGTCAGAAACGGCAATCCGGGCAAAAGCAGCAATCCCGTCAGGACACAGGATGCGAAGGTGATGAGAAGAGGCGCGCGCACCCCGTCATCTTCTCACGAAGCCGCTTCGGTGGCGACCAGCTTCCAGTTCGGGTCGCGCGCCCCGAGGTCGCGCGAGAAGGTCCACACATCGGTCACGTCGACCACCTGGTCGGCATCGCCGTCGATCACCTGCCCGTCGCGGCTGCGCGTGGCCGAGATCAGCTGCGACAGGAAGCGCAGGGTGATCTGGGCGGTGCGACCCTTGACGCCGGCGTCGAGAATGTCCGCGCGGTTGATGCCGACGAACTGCGTTTCCATCTTCTCGCCGCGCTGCTCGCGCTCGGCTATGGCGGCGTTGAAGCCGTCGAACACCTCGCGGGCAAGCAGTTCCTTGAGCGTCGCGCGGTCACCATTGGCGAAGGCGACGACAATCATCTCATAGGCCGAGCGGGCACCGCTGAGAAAATGCTGCACATCAAAGCCGCGCTCCTGGGCGGCGATGGCGTCGAGCCCGTTCGCCACCGCGGAGCCGACCTCCGCCACCCCGGCCCAGCGCGCCGGCAGCGGCGCCTCGGGATCGGCCGGCTCGACCGGCTCGGGCAGGTTGGCCGGCTCGGCCGTACCGGGGAAATTCACCACCTTGTCGGTGGCGCCCGCCGGCGCCTTGGCCGCATCGCGGCGCGAATAGGGATCATAGGGCGGCCGTTCGCGCCCGGTCCTCTGTCCCAGCACGCTGCGCAGCCGTATGAAGATGAATACGGCGAGGGCCAGGAAGATGATCGTATAGATGTCGAACACGTTTCACGCCGCCGTTTTTACCCGCCACCGAAACCGCTTCCGGTAGGGCCCTTGGGACAATGTGGTGCGCACCGCGACCGATTCCAATGGACCCGATCATCCGGCACGCTCCGGTCTATTTACGACGTCCGGCCGATTTCACCAGCCTGCGGATGCCGCAAGGTCATCACTTCATGCGGAAAGCGCGGCTTTCGCCGGCTTTCCCGACCGAGACTAACGGAAGCGTGCCACCGAGGCCAACCCCATCCGCAGGCCCCGCGCCAGTGGCTGCCTTGTGAGCGGGAGGCAACCGTGTTAGCGACACCCGCCCTATCTTGAAGACCGCCGACCTCAGGCAGGATCCAGCGCGCGGCGCCCATGCCGGCGGGGCCTGAAGGGCACCGGCGGACACGGAGACCTTGATGGCCGAGAACGAGAACGCCGCACCGCTGCCCACCCTGCAGGTGCTGACGCAGTACACGAAGGATCTCTCCTTCGAGAATCCCGGCGCGCCGGAAACCCTCGCCATCGGCGGCCAGCCGCAGATCGGCATCCAGATCAACGTGAATGCCCGTCCGATCGGCAGCGAATATGAGGTGGTCCTCAAGATCGACGCCAAGGCCGAGCTGAACGGCAAGACGCTGTTCGCGCTCGAACTCGCCTATGGCGGCATCTTCCGCGCGCAGAACGTGGCGCAGGAGACCATCCACCCCTTCATCATGATCGAATGCCCGCGCATGCTGTTCCCGTTCGCGCGGCAGATCGTCGCCGACACGGTGCGCAATGGCGGCTTCCCGCCGCTGATGATCGATCCGGTGGATTTCGTCACGCTCTACCGCCAGCGCATGGCGCAGGTGCCGCCGAGCGGCGTCCTCGCCTCCTGAAGGCGCGCCTCGACGGCGCCCATTGAGGCGCCCTGCCCTTCTCGCGCGGCCGGGCCGTCACGTCTCGGCCGCGTATTCCTTCCAGATCGCGTTTTCGCCCAGCCCGGCGACAAAGGCCTGGTGCGCGGCGATTTCCTCCGGGCTCAGGCGCGGCGCCAAGGGGCGCGGACGCTGGCGCGGGCCGGCCTCCCGGCGCTCGGCCAGAACCGCCCCGCTTTCCACCACGGTGAGGCTGAGCGCGGTCTGCTTGCCGCCGCACAGTTCGGCATAGACCTCCGCCAGCAATTCGGAATCCAGCAGCGCGCCATGCTTGGTGCGGCGCGAGCTATCGATGCCGTAGCGGGCCATCAGATCGTCGAGCCGGTTCGAGGCGCCCGCATGGCGGCGGCGGGCGAGGCTCAGCGTATCCACCACCCGGTCGAAGGTGAGGGCCGGCCGGCCGAGCCGGGCCAGTTCCGCATTGATGAAGCCGATGTCGAAGGCCGCGTTGTGGATCACCAGCGGGTCGCCCTGGATGAAGGCGAGGAAGTCATCCACGACCTGGGCGAAGAGCGGCTTGTCCGACAGGAACTCGCGCGACAGGCCGTGAACGTTGAACGCCTCCACCGGCATGTCGCGCTCGGGGTTCAGGTAGACATGGTAGACTTGGCCGGTCGGGATGCGGTTGAGGATCTCGACGCAGCCGATTTCCACCAGCCGGTCGCCGGTCAGCGGGTTAAGGCCGGTGGTCTCGGTATCGAGGACGATCTCACGCATCTGTCTTCTTCCTGCGCAGGCGGGCGATGAGTTCGGCGACCGCCGTCCGGGCGGGCTCCAGCCCATGGCCGGTATCGATGATGTAGTCGGCCCGGCGGCGTTTTTCCGCGTCGGGCATCTGCCGCGACAGGATCGCCGCGAATTTCTCATCCGTCATGCCCGGACGCGCCAGAACCCGGGCGCGCTGCACCGATTCCGGCGCGGTGACCACGAGAACGGCGTCGACCCGCTCCTGCGTCCCCGTTTCCAGCAGCAGCGGGATGTCGAGCACGGCGATCGCCTCACCCGCCGCGGCCGCCGCGTCGAGAAAAGCGCGCTCGCGCGCTCGCACCAAAGGATGGACGATGGCCTCCAGCCGCTTCATCGCCGCCGGATCGCCCAGCACATGGGCGCCCAGCCGGGTGCGATCGACCTGCCCGCCGCTCACCACACCGGGAAAGGCGGCCTCCACCGGCGCCACCCCTTCCGCGCCGTATATGGCATGCACGGCCGCATCGGCATCATGGACCGGCACGCCGAAGTCGCGGAAAAACGCAGCGGTGGTCGACTTGCCCATGCCGATCGAGCCGGTGAGGCCGAGGCGGAAGGGGCGCCCCGCCGGGCGCTCGTCGCTCACGTCAGCTGGCCCTTGGCCGCCAGATCGGCAACAAGGCGGGCGCGCAGTTCGCCCGTCACCTGCGGGCGCACGCCGAACCAGCGCTCGAAGCCGGGCACGGCCTGGTGCAGCAGCATGCCGAGCCCGTCGACGGTCTTGAGCCCGCGCGCCTTGGCCGCCGTCAAGAGCGGCGTCTCCAGCGGCACATAGACGATGTCCGTCACCAAGGCGTCGGGGGAGAGGGCGGACAGGTCGATATCGAGCGGCGGCTGGCCCTTCATGCCGAGCGAGGTGGTGTTGACCAAAAGGCGGCAGCCATTCAGCCGGCCGGCAAGGTCGCGCCAGTCGATGGCGTGCACGCGCGGGCCGAATTGCGCGCGCAGTGCCTCGGCCCTTGCCAGCGTCCGGTTGGCAACCACCACCCGGTCGATGCCCCGCGTGACGAGACCGTGAACGACGGCCCGCGCCGCGCCGCCGGCACCCAGCACCACCGCCTCGCCCAGCGCCCGCGCCCATTGCGGCTCGCCGGCATCGAGATTGGCGAGAAAACCGTGCACATCGGTATTGGCGCCGTGCAGAACGCCCTCCGCCAGCCACAGCGTATTCACCGCCCCCAGCGCCGCCGCGACCGGATCGAGTTCCCGCGCCGCGCGGAAGGCTGCTTCCTTGTGCGGCACCGTCACATTGCCGCCGACCAGCCCGCTGGCGGCGAAATCCGCGAGAAAGCCGGAGATCGCGGCGGGCGGCACGTCGCGCAGGCCATAGCTGCCGTCAATGCCGTGCTTTTCCAGCCAGTAGCCATGGATGAGCGGCGAGCGCGAATGGGCGATGGGGTGGCCGATAACGGCGGCGCGGCGGGTCACAGCAGGTCTCCCTGACGCCGCAGAAAGGCCAGGAGCGGCAGCAGCGGCAGGCCGAGAATCACGGAATGGTCGCCCTCGATCCGCTCGAACAGGTGGATGCCGAGCCCTTCCAGCTGATAGCCGCCGACACTGGTGGACACCGCCTCCCCGGCCGCCGTCAGATAGGCCTCGATCGCGGCGTCATCGAGCTCCCGCATGCTGAGAAAGGCGGTTTCCATGCATCCGAACAGGATGTTCCCATCCCGCGCGACGGCGATCGCCGCATGAAGCGCATGGGTGTGGCCGGCCAGCCGGCGGATCTGCGCCTTCGCGCCGGCACGGTCCGCCGGCTTGTGAAAGGCCTCGACGCCCAGCGCCAGCGTCTGGTCGGCGCCGATCACCAGCCGGCCGGGGCGCATCCGGCTGCCGGCCAGCGCCTTGGCCCGCGCCAGCACGCTGGCGACCTCGGCCGGGCCAGCCCCCGAGCCAACAGCATCGGCTTCCAGCCCCCGCTCGTCCACATCCACGCCGAACGCCTCGTGCGGTAGCCGGGCGGCGTCCAGCAGGGCGCGCCGTGCCGGGCTCTTGGAGGCCAGCACCAGCGGGGCGCCACCGCGCCAGAGCGGATTGGGCGCGTGGGGCTCCGGCGGCGATTCCGGCACCTGGATTTCACACACGCGCTCAGCCACCGGTGCTCTCGGAGATACGGCGCCGATGCTCCTGCAGCAGGCCGATAATGGCGGCGGCGGTTTCCTCGATCGAGCGGCGCGTGACATCGATCACCGGCCAGCCATGCCTGGCGCAGAGCCGGCGCGAGAAGCTGATTTCCTCCGCCACCGATTCGCGATCGATATAGGCGTCGTTGGGCTGGTTGGCATTCAGCCCGAGCAGCCGGTTGCGGCGGATCTCGATCACCCGCTCGGCACTGGCCACCAGCCCCACCACGAGCGGGCGCTTCAGGTCCGACAGACCAGGAGGCACGGGGATGTTGGGCACCAGCGGGATATTGGCGGTCTTGATGCCGCGATTGGCGAGATAGATGCTGGTTGGCGTCTTGGAGGAGCGGGAAATGCCGAGCAGCACCACGTCCGCCCCCTCCAGCCCGTCCGTATGCTGCCCGTCATCATGCATGACGGTGTAGTTCATCGCGTCGATGCGGCGGAAATATTCGCCGTCCAGCTGGTGCTGGCCGCCCACGCGCGGCTCCGGCGCGCCACCAATATAGGCCTGGAACAGCCGCACCACCGGCGCCAGAACCGAGAGCACCGGCACGCTGTTGGTCTGGCAATAGGTCTTCAGCCGGTTGCGCAATTCCGGATCGGTCAGCGTGTAGAGCACGATGCCCGGACATTCCTCGATCGCCTGAATGGCCTTGTCGAGCTGCTTGTGGGTTCGCACCAGCGGATAGATGTGTTCGATCGGCCGGACCGAGCTGTATTGCGCCGCCGCCGCCCGGCCGACGCTGATCAGCGTCTCGCCGGTGGAATCCGAGACGAGGTGCAAGTGGTAATAGCTTTCCGACTCGCGGGTCGCGTCAGTCACGCCGGTCATCCACAGGCCTGTGTATGGAATGGGAACAAGCCACGTGGCAGAGCGGTTAGCAAGTGCGGCCTGGGGACAGAGGCGCGTTCTCTCCACAGGGCCGGCCGCTGTGCGAATCTTTACGCACCGTCCGGCGAACTGCGTGGATAAATCGCAGGCTCCGCGCAAGCCACTGACAATGGTAGGATTCGCCCGGCGGCGCGGCGCGGCGCGAGCGGGTCGGCCTGGGGACGGCTTGTGGTGCGGCAGGAACCTGTCTAATGCCCTCACCTAAACACAGACAACTCTTAGTCAAAGAGATTAATTAAGTATGAATGGGCAGGGGAAAAGCGAAGCGGGTGAACGGGTCGTGAAGCGAGTGCTCGACGGGCATGTCGCGGCTCGCACTCCGATCTGGATGATGCGCCAGGCGGGACGCTACCTGCCGGAATACCGGGCGGTGCGCGAGAAGGCCGGCGATTTTCTCACCCTCTGCTACACACCCAACCACGCGGTCGAGGTCACCCTGCAGCCGATCCGCCGCTTCGGCTTCGACGCCGCGATCCTGTTTTCCGACATCCTAGTCGTGCCACATGCGCTCGGCGTCGATCTCAGCTTCGAGGCGGGCGAGGGGCCAAGGCTCAGCCGGACCACCAATCACACGGAACTCAACGCGCTGCGGGACGATCTCGATCCCAGCCGCATAGAACGCGTGCTGGAGGCCGTGGGGCGCATCCGGGAGGAACTGCCCCGCGAAACCACGCTGCTCGGCTTCTGCGGGGCTCCCTGGACCGTGGCGACCTATATGGTGGCCGGGCGAGGAACGCCGGACCAGGGGCCGGCCCGGCTGGCGTCTCTCACCGACCCGGCATTCTTCGAGGCGCTGATCGACCGGCTGGTCGAGACCTCCGCGCGCTATCTCATCGGCCAGCTCAAGGCCGGGGCGGACGCGGTGCAGATCTTCGACAGCTGGGCGGGGGTGCTTGACCCGGAATCCTTCCGCCGCTGGAGCATCGAGCCGATCCGCCGCATCGTGGCGCTGGTTCGCGCGCAAGTGCCGGATGCGCGCATCATCGCCTTCCCCAAGGGGGCGACGCTGGCCGGGCTCACCGAACTGGTGCTTGCCACCGGCGTCAATGCCGTGGGGCTGGACTGGACGGTGGAACGGCGGCAAACCCGCCTGGCGGTGGGCGGTCGCGTGGCGTTGCAGGGCAATCTCGACCCGCTGGTGCTGATCGCCGGCGGGACGGCGCTCGATGCGGCCGTCGACGCGCTGGTGGAGGATTTCCACGGCGCGGCGCATATCTTCAATCTCGGGCATGGCATCCGCCCGGAGACGCCGATCGCCCATGTGGAACGGATGATCGCCCGGCTGCGCGGCTGAGGCCGGCGAAGGGCGGGCAGGCGACGGGCCGCCAGAGACGGGTCGCAAGGGACAGGGCGATGCTCTACGACTGGATCAAGGCGCTGCACGTCATCGCCATCATTTCCTGGATGGCGGGCCTGCTCTATCTGCCGCGGCTCATGGTCTATCACTGCGCCGCGCCGGCGGGTTCGGCCCAGTCGGAAACCTTCAAGGTCATGGAGCGGCGCCTGCTCAAGGCGATCATGAACCCGGCCATGATCGTCGCCTGGCTCGCCGGCCTCTATCTCGCCTGGGAGGGCGGCTGGTATCGCGTCGGCTGGTTCCACGCGAAATTTGCGGCCGTGCTCGCGATGAGCGCCTTTCACGGGTTCCTGTCGGCGCGGGTGCGGGAGTTTGCCAGCGATGCCAATGTGAGGTCGGCACGGTTCTACCGGATCGCCAACGAGATTCCGACGCTGCTGATGATCGCCATCGTCATTCTGGTCATCGTAAAGCCATTTTGATCGGCTTGAAGCAGCACAGGCAGGCTTGCGCCGAATCGTGGCTTTGCCTATGTTGCCTTCACTTCCACGAAGCTGGCTGACGCTCCGCTTTGCTCGGCACCTCCCCGGTGTCGATGGTGTGTCGGACAGGAGGCCGGATCTGATGCCGGCCGTGTCCTCAGACCAGCGCTTCTCATCCTTTTCGTCCCGTCGGCTTGTTCAGGCTCGGACGGGATAATTCCAACTTCCGAGGCCTTTTCCCATGGGGGAAATGAAGCTCCAGGACCTCAAGTCCAAAAATCCGGCCGAACTGCTCGTCTTCGCGGAAGAGCTGGAGGTCGAGAATGCCAGCACGCTGCGCAAGCAGGAGCTGATGTTCGCCATTCTCAAGCAGCTGGCCGCCAAGGACACCGATATCATCGGCGAAGGCGTCGTCGAGATTCTCTCCGACGGCTTCGGCTTCCTGCGCTCGCCGGATGCCAACTACCTGCCCGGGCCGGACGATATCTATGTCTCGCCCAGCCAGATCCGTCGTTTTGGCCTGCGCACCGGCGATACGGTGGAGGGGCAGATTCGTTCGCCGAAGGATGGCGAGCGCTATTTCGCGCTTCTCAAGGTCAACACGATCAATTTCGAAGACCCCGAGAAGATCCGGCACAAGATCAATTTCGACAATCTGACGCCGCTCTACCCGGACGAGCGCTTCAAGCTCGAGATCGAGGATCCGACCCGCAAGGATTTCTCGGCCCGCATCATCGATGTGGTGGCCCCCATCGGCAAGGGCCAGCGCGCGCTCATCGTGGCACCGCCGCGCACCGGCAAGACCGTGCTGCTGCAGAACATCGCGCAGTCGATCACCACCAACCATCCCGAGTGCTACCTCATCGTGCTGCTCATCGACGAGCGGCCGGAGGAAGTCACCGACATGCAGCGCTCCGTGCGCGGCGAGGTAGTGTCCTCCACCTTCGACGAGCCGGCGCAGCGTCATGTACAGGTCGCCGAGATGGTGATCGAGAAGGCCAAGCGCCTTGTCGAGCACAAGCGCGACGTCGTCATCCTGCTCGATTCGATCACCCGCCTCGGGCGCGCCTACAACACCGTCGTGCCGTCCTCGGGCAAGGTGCTGACCGGCGGTGTCGACGCCAATGCCCTGCAGCGCCCCAAGCGCTTCTTCGGCGCGGCGCGCAACATCGAGGAGGGCGGCTCGCTGACCATCATCGCCACGGCGCTGATCGAGACCGGGTCGCGCATGGACGAGGTGATCTTCGAAGAGTTCAAGGGCACCGGCAATTCCGAGGTCATCCTCGACCGCAAGGTGTCGGACAAGCGCGTCTTCCCGGCGCTCGACATCACCCGCTCGGGCACCCGCAAGGAAGAACTGCTCGTGCCGAGCGACGTGCTGAAGAAGATGTATGTTCTCCGGCGCATTCTCAACCCGATGGGCACGGTCGACGCCATCGAGTTCCTGCTCGACAAGCTGCGCCAGACCAAGACCAATGCCGACTTCTTCGACTCCATGAATACCTGAGGCACATCGAACAGCGCGTGAGCGGGGAGGGCGGCAGGATGAAGCGTCTCATCGAGACTCTCGCCGCTCTCCCTCTGCTGGCGCTGCCGGGCGGTTCGGTCGCTCTGGCCGGCGTCGCCGAGCGAGAGCCGCCTTCCGCCGTATTGTGGCTGCTCGTCATCGGCATTGCGGCGCTGAGTTGGGTGATGGCTTGCCGCCGCTGGTGGCTACCACTGGCGATCTGGGTACCGGCCGCGCTGTTCATCTCCAGCCTCATCGCCGATGTCGCCGACCCGGTGATCGGGCCGGCGCTGCGGGAGGAACTGGGGCTCGGCTACATCCTGCAGCTCGACCTCGCCGGGGCGCTGGTTCTCGTGCTGCCGCTGATGGTCGCCAATATGTGGTTCACCCGCCGGGAGTGAACCTGCCATCCCACACGTGAAACGTGTTGGATGCTCTGGATACGATCCAGGATTTTAAATCGCTGCCGAAACGATGCCTCGCGCAGATGACTCAGGACGGCCGTTTCGGCTCCGCTCCGATCCATTCATCGTGAGAAGGCTCGTCGCCGCCAGCGGTCATTTCTGGCGATCTGGCGGGGTGGGGGTGTTTTTCTCCCCATCTTATCCACAGACCTCCCCACAGGCGGGGCAGATGACGGGCGCTCCGGTATCTGCGGAGTCCGTCGCGGAATTTCTGAGAGTCTCGAAGCTTTCGCCCGGACCATCGGGCGATCCACCCGTCGCATCCCCACTGTTCAGACGCCGCGCGCCACCATCCGCTTTTGCCGGAGGACGGCCGAGACCTCTTCAGGCCTCCGCCACCCGTTCTCTCATCACCAGATCCACCAGTTGAGACGTCTCCGTCACCGGTAGCGAGCAGCTCGCTCCGGCGCAGTAGAACGCGGCGGGCGAGCCAGCCTCGGCCTTGGCGCGGGCGGGATGATCGGCGGGCAGGGCGGTAGCATCGCTCACGCGCTGGATCACGATGTCGACACGCGGCAGCCGGAACGCTGCCTGCGCCAGCGCATCGGCGCGCTCCCCGCTGCCGACGATGACGATTTCCGGCCCCCGCAGCCGGGTGTCGAGCGCGTTGAGCAGGCCGGCATGGCTATAGAGCGACGGCGCGGCGCGCGGCAGCAATCCCTCGAACAGGCGGTCGGCGCGGGCGCGATAGGCCTCATCCCCGGTGAGGGCGGCGAGGCGGAGGAGATTGCGGGCGATCAGCGCGTTGGGGTTGGTGACGGCGTCATCGGCCGTCGCCTCGGGGCGCAGCAGCAGGCCCTCGGCATCGTCGGCGGTGAGGTAATAGCCGCCATCCTCCGCGCCGTGATGCGCCTCCAGCGCCGCCTGCCAGGCGATGGCTTGCGCGCGATAACCGGGCTCGCCGGTGGCCTGATGCAGCGCCAGCGCGGCCCGCACCATGGCCGCATAGTCGGAGGAGAGGCCGGGGAACACCAGCTGGCCCTGCCGCCAGCTATGGCCAAGCCGCTCGCCGCGCGTCATCGATTCGGCGATGAAACGAAAGGCCGTCGCCGCCAGATCGATCCATTCCGGCCGGCCGAGGCGATGGGCGGCATCGGCCAGCGCGGCGATCATCAGCCCGTTCCAGTCGGCCAGCACCTTGTCGTCGCGGCCGGGCGGGACGCGGGTTTCGCGCAGCTTCAGCAGCTTGTCGCGCAGCAGGGCGAGGCGCAGATCATCGCTGCCCGAGCGCTCCACCTCCTTCAGCCGGTTCGGGATCGAAACGCCTTCCCAGTTGCCGAAGGGCACAATGTCGTAGTGCCGGGCGAAGAACTCGGCATCCTCGGCGCCCAGCGCATCCAGCACTTGGCGAAGGGTCCACACATAATAGCGCCCCTCATGGCCTTCCGAATCCGCATCCAGGCTGGCGGCGAAGGCACCGTCTTGCGTCAGCATCTCGCGCTGAAGCCAGCCCACCGTCTCTTCCGCGCGGGCGCGGAACAGGTCGGCCAGCGTCTCGGAATAGGCGAGGGCGAGCAGTTCGAGGATCTGCGCATTGTCGTAGAGCATCTTCTCGAAATGCGGCACCAGCCAGCGCTCGTCGACGCTGTAGCGGGCATAGCCGCCGCCGATATGATCGTAGATGCCGCCCTCGCTCATGCCGTCCAGCGCGTGCAGCGCGGCATTGCGCAGCCGCTCGCGCCCGGTGCGCTCATAGGCGCGCCAGAGCAGCTCGATGAACGGCGTGTTGGGAAATTTCGGTGAACCCTGCAGGCCGCCATGCTCGGGATCCATGATGCCGAGGATCTGCCCGGCGACGTCATCGAGCTCATTGACGCCGATCACCACCTGGCCCGCCGGCCGCGCCTTCTGCCGCAGCCGCCCGAGCAGCGCCTCACGGTTGGACGCAATGCGCGGGTCTCCCGAGGCATAGGCGCCCGCCATGGTCCGGAGCACCTCGACAAAGGCCGGCTGTCCGTATTTTGCCTCCCGGGGGAAATAGGTGCCGCCCCAGAAGGGGGCGCCTTCGGCATCGAGGAACATGGTCATCGGCCAGCCGCCTTGCACGCCCAGCTGTTGCAGGGCCGACATGTAGATCTGGTCGACCTCCGGGCGTTCCTCGCGATCCACCTTGATGTTCACGAACAGCTCGTTCATCACGCTGGCGGTGGCCGCATCCTCGAAGCTTTCATGCGCCATGACATGGCACCAGTGGCAAGCCGCATAGCCGATGGAGAGCAGCACGGGCCGGCCGCTGCGCCGGGCCTCCGCAAAGGCCTCGGGCTGCCATTGCCACCAGTCGACAGGATTGTCCTTGTGCTGCAGGAGATAGGGGCTCGCGGCATGCTCAAGACGGTTCGGCAAGGCGTCTCTCCGGCATCGGGGAAGGGTGTGGGGCAGCGGATCGCGCAGGCGGTTCCGTTCACAGAGATAGGGCGTAGCGGGTGAGTGTGCAGCAGGAAAGCGCAAATCGGGCCGAGACCATCGCGGCGGTGTCCTCCGGCACGGGGGCGTCGGCGGTCGCGGTGCTCCGGATTTCCGGGCCGCAGGCGGGGCCCGCGTTGCGGGCGCTGGCCGGCGGGTTGCCGGAGCCGCGCCGGGCCCGGTTGGCCACGCTGCGCCACCCCGGTGATGGCACGGCGCTCGATAAGGGACTGGTGCTGTGGTTTCCCGGCCCGCGCAGCGCGACCGGCGAGGATCTGGCCGAACTGCAGGTCCATGGCGGGCCGGCCGTGGTGGCGGCGGTCCTCAATGCGCTGTTCACTCAGGAGGGCCTCCGCCCAGCCGAGCGCGGGGAGTTCTCGCGCCGCGCCTTTCTCAACGGCCGGATGGACCTCACCGAGGCCGAGGGACTGGCCGACCTCATTTCGGCGGAGACCGAGGGGCAACGCCGCCTCGCCTTCGCCCATGCGTTCGGCCATCTCGGCCAGCGGGTGGAGGCGTGGCGTTTACGTCTCATTCGCGCCATGGCGTTGATCGAGGCGGGCATCGACTTCGCGGACGAGGACGATGTTCCGGCCGAGGCGCGGGCGCTGGCCCGGCCCGAGTTGGTGGCGCTGCTCGGCGAATTGGAGGCCGCCCTGGCCGATCGGCGCGGCGCGATGCTGCGCGAGGGTGCCGTGGTGGCGATCGCCGGCCTGCCCAATGCCGGCAAGTCCTCGCTCATCAACGCGCTGGCGGCGCGCGAGGTCGCCATCGTCTCCGATGAGCCGGGCACCACGCGCGATGTGCTGGAGGTGTCGCTCGACCTCGGCGGCCACAAGGTCACGCTGCTCGACACGGCGGGCTTGCGCGAGGCCGAAGGCAAGGTGGAGGCAGAGGGCATCCGTCGCGCCCGCCATCGCATCGCGCAGGCCGATCTCGTGCTGTGGGTGCATGACGCCGCCGCCGGCCGGCCTCCGTTCGACCGACCGGATATCGACGCGGCCGCCGCAGGGGCGCTGTGGCTGGTCGCCAACAAGATCGACGCGACGGCTGGGGGCGACGATACGGTGCCGGGCTGGGCCGAACGCCGGCTGGCGCTGTCGGCCGCGACCGGCGCGGGTGTTGACGGGCTGGTCGATGCGCTGGCCGGTTTCGTCGGAACGCACGCCGCAGGCGCCGATCATCCCGCGCTGATCCGCGAGCGGCACCGGCAGGACGCGGCGGAGGCGGCTTCACATGTGCGGGCCGCCATGAGCGGCTGGGATGCCTTGAGCGATGAACTGCTGGCGGAAGAGTTGCGGCTGGCCGCC
The DNA here is from genome assembly GCF_014195655.1 of Ancylobacter tetraedralis. Lineage (GTDB taxonomy): Bacteria > Pseudomonadota > Alphaproteobacteria > Rhizobiales > Xanthobacteraceae > Ancylobacter > Ancylobacter tetraedralis. The sequence goes on along the minus strand of NZ_JACICD010000002.1, from coordinate 106,997 downwards.
CGCGCGCTCGGGCGGATGACTGGTGTCATCGGAGTTGAGGATGTGCTCGACGTCGTGTTCCGGGAATTCTGCATCGGCAAGTGATGCGAGGCCGGTGGCCGGGCGCGCCCGCAGACCCGGATGGGATCGCGCCGCGTTTCACGTGAAACAGAGGCCCTTCATCCCACTCGATTCGCCGACGGAATGTTTCACGTGAAACCGCGTTCCGAGCCCGTGACCGAACCTCAACCCCGTGGCGCTTGACGCGGGGGCGGGGACAGGGCTTTGTGCCGCCATCGCCGCAGCTCGCCAGGAGCCGCCGCCCGTCATCCCAGACATTGCCAGACATCGCCGGACCCATGACGCATCAGGCTGATCTTTCCTTCGACGTCGTCGTCATCGGCGGCGGTCACGCTGGTACGGAAGCCGCCGCCGCCGCCGCGAGGCTGGGGGCGCGCACGGCGCTGGTCACGCATTCGCGCGCCACGATCGGCACGATGTCGTGCAACCCGGCGATTGGTGGGCTCGGCAAGGGCCATCTGGTGCGCGAAATCGATGCGCTGGACGGGCTGATGGGCCGCGTGGCCGACCAGGGCGGCATTCAGTTTCGGGTGCTGAACCGGCGCAAGGGCCCGGCCGTGCGCGGCCCGCGGGCCCAGGCCGACCGCAAGCTTTACGCGCAGGCGATGCAGCGCGAGATCGATTCGCAGCCGAACCTATCTGTTGTGGAAGGGGAGGCGAATGAACTCCTGCTGCGCGAAGGCCGCGTTGCCGGCCTCCGGCTGCTCGACGGTCGGACGATGTCGGCCGGCGCCGTGGTGGTGACGACCGGCACCTTCCTCAACGGGCTCATCCATATCGGCGACCGGCAGATGCCGGCGGGGCGCATGGGCGAGGCCCCGGCGCGCGGTCTCTCGGGCTCGCTCGCGCGTCTGGGCCTGGCGCTCGGCCGACTGAAGACCGGCACGCCGCCGCGCCTCGATGGCCGCACCATTGATTGGGCGGGGCTGGACATGCAGGACGGCGATACGCCGCCCGAACCGTTCTCGACGCTCACGGCGGCCATCACCAACCCGCAGATTCAGTGCGGCATCACCCGCACCACGCCGGCGACGCATGAGGTCATCCGCGCCAACATCGCGCGGTCGGCGATGTATTCGGGGAACATCCAGAGCGTTGGCCCGCGCTATTGCCCCTCGATCGAGGACAAGATCGTCCGCTTCGGCGAGCGTGACGGGCACCAGATCTTCCTGGAGCCGGAGGGTCTGGACGACCCGACCGTCTATCCCAACGGCATTTCCACCTCGTTGCCGGAGGACGCGCAGCTCGCCTTGCTCGCAACGATTCCGGGGCTCGAGCGGGTGCGCATGCTGCGGCCCGGCTATGCCATCGAATATGATCATGTCGATCCGCGCGAGCTGGAGCCGACGCTGGAGGCCCGCAAGGCGCGGGGACTGTTCCTCGCTGGCCAGATCAACGGCACGACGGGCTATGAGGAGGCGGCCGCCCAGGGGCTGGTGGCGGGGCTGAACGCCGCCCGTCGCGCCGATGGCGCGGATGGTGTCACCTTCGACCGCGCCGAGGCCTATATCGGCGTGATGATCGATGATCTGGTGACGCGGGGTGTGAGCGAACCCTATCGCATGTTCACCTCGCGAGCGGAATATCGCCTGTCGCTACGCGCCGATAATGCCGACCAGCGCCTGACCGGGCGCGGCGAGACGCTCGGGCTGGTCGGTGTCGCGCGGCGGACCCACTTCGCGATCAAGAGCGGCGCGCTCGCGCGGGTGCGGGAATGGAGCGGCTCGGTCTCGCTGACGCCGGGGGAGGGCGACCGGCACGGACTGGCCCTCAACCGCGACGGTCAGCGGCGCAGCGCCTTCGACCTGCTGTCCTACCCGCATGTGGCGTGGGCCGACATCTGCCGCATCTGGCCCGAGGCTGCGGGCGAGGATCCGCGCATCGGCGAGCAGCTGGAGATCGATGCCAAATATGCGGTCTATCTCCACCGCCAGGAGGCGGATATCGCGACCTTCCGGCGTGACGAGGCCGCAGCCTTGCCGGAACTCGATTATCGCTCCGTCGCGGGTCTCTCCAATGAGATCAAGGCCAAGCTGGATTCGATTCGGCCCCGTACCATTGGTCAGGCGGGCCGGATCGACGGGATGACGCCGGCGGCGCTGGCGCTGCTGGCGGCGCATGCGCGGCGGGCGCGATAGGGCCGGGCGCGCTATAGTTGCCCCATGAACGCGAATGATTCGAAAGCGCCTGACCCGTCCGGCCCTTCCTCCACCGACGCCGCTCTCTCCGACCGCGCCCAGGCGCTGCGACTGACCCCTGTTTCACGTGAAACAGAGGACCGGCTCGCCGCCATCGTCGCGCTGCTGGAGAAGTGGCAGCGCACTATCAACCTGGTCGCGCCGGCGAGCCTACCGCGGGTGTGGACCCGCCATGTCGCCGACTCGCTGCAGCTCGTGCCGCTCGCGGGGGAGGCGCGGCGCTGGGTCGATCTCGGCTCCGGCGGCGGGTTTCCCGGCCTGGTCGTCGCCGCCGTGCTGGCGGAGCGGGCGGGCGCGGATGTGACGCTGGTGGAGAGCGACACACGCAAGGCGGCCTTCCTGCGCGAGGCGGCGCGGATCGCCGAACTGCCGGTGACGGTGCTGCCGGCCCGCATCGAGCAGGTGGCGGCCCGGATCGCTGCCGGCGTCGAGATTGTCTCGGCCCGCGCGCTTGCACCATTGCCGCGCCTGCTGGAGCTTGCGCATCCTTTCCTTGCGCAAGGAGCGGTGGGTCTGTTTCTGAAAGGTCAAGATGTTGATAACGAATTGACCGAGTCAGCTAAATCTTGGAGAATCAACAGCAGAATTCAGGAGAGTCTGACCGATCGCGGCGGGCGTATCCTGATTGTCGACGCCGCGACGCCGCTGAAATCGGCACCGTGATGGCTTGTCCAAGGCCGCATTCGCATCGGGATCGCTGACATGACCGACGAGTTTCCGCTCGTGCCTGCTGCGCCCTATGGGCTGCCACGGGTTCTCGCCCTCGCCAACCAGAAGGGCGGGGTGGGCAAGACGACGACGGCGATCAATCTCGGCACGGCGCTGGCGGCGATCGGCGAGAGCGTGCTGATCGTCGATCTCGATCCGCAGGGCAATGCGTCCACCGGGCTCGGTATCGACCGGCGCAGCCGCCGTGTCTCCACCTATGACGTGCTGACCGGCGATGTCAGCCTGCGCGAGGCGGTGCTGGAGACGGCGGTGCCCCGGCTGCATATCGCGCCGTCGACCATGGATCTCTCAGGCCTCGAACTCGAACTGGCCAGCCAGCGTGACCGTGCCTATCGCCTGCGCGATGCCATCCGTGGCCTCAATGGCGGGCGGGACAGCGGATCGTTAGACAGCCGAAACGAAACGCCCTACAGCTACGTGCTGATCGACTGCCCGCCCTCGCTGAACCTGATCACGGTCAATGCGATGGCGGCGGCCAATGCCATCCTGGTGCCGCTGCAATGCGAGTTCTTCGCGCTGGAAGGGCTGTCGCAGCTGCTGAAGACGGTGGAGCAGGTGCGCACCACGCTCAACCCGCAGCTCACCATCCATGGCATCGTGCTGACCATGTTCGATTCGCGCAACAACCTCTCCGCCCAGGTGGTTCAGGATGTGCGTCAGTTCATGGGCGACAAGGTCTATGAGACGATCATTCCGCGCAATGTGCGGGTGTCCGAGGCACCGTCCTACGGCAAGCCGGTGCTGCTCTACGATCTGAAATGCGTGGGATCGCAGGCCTATCTTCGTCTCGCATCCGAAATAATCCAGAGGGAGCGCGCCCTGCGCGCGACAGCGGCAGCGTAGGAGAACGCCATGGCAATGCCGGAAGATGGTGGCCGTTCGCGGCTGGGGCGTGGGCTCGCGGCGCTGATCGGCGACATGTCCGACGGCAATGACCGGGTGGGCGAGCGCCAGCCCGGCACGCCGGGAGGTGCGCGCAAGGTGCCGCTCGCCTTCCTGCGGCCGAACCCGCACAACCCGCGCCGGACCTTCGGCGAGGAGGATCTCGAGGATCTGTCCGCCTCCATCCGCGAGCGCGGGGTCATTCAGCCCATCGTGGTGCGGGCGGTGGCGGGCCAGCGCGATGCCTATGAGATCGTGGCCGGCGAGCGGCGCTGGCGGGCCTCGCAGCGCGCGGGCGTGCACGAGGTGCCGATCGTCGTCGTCGAGGTGGACGATCGCGAGGCGCTGGAAATCGCCATCATCGAGAATGTCCAGCGCGCCGATCTCAACCCGCTGGAGGAGGCGGCCGGCTACCAGTCGCTGTCCGACCAGTTCGGCTATTCGCAGAACGACCTGGCGCGGGTGATCGGCAAGAGCCGCAGTCATGTCGCGAATACGATGCGGCTGCTGCGGCTGCCGGAGACCGTGAAGGAATATCTCGCCGACGGTCGGCTGTCGGCGGGGCACGCGCGCGCGCTGCTGACGCAGGACGACCCGGAAGGGCTGGCCCGCGCGATTGTCGAGCGTGGCATGAATGTGCGTGCCATCGAGGCGCTGGCGCAGGAGTTGAACGTCGCCAAGGCGGAAGCGGCCGGAAAGCCGGCACGCAAGGCGCGGGCCGTTGCGGAGCTGGATGCTGATACGGCCGCGCTGCAGCGCCGACTGTCCGACGCGCTCGGGCTCAAGGTGACGCTGCGCCATGACGGCGAAGCCGGCGAGCTGCGCATTCGTTATACGTCGCTCGACCAGCTGGACGAGGTCTGCCGCCGGCTCGCCGCCGGCTGAGCCTCAGCCCCGCCGCGCCGCCGCGGCGAGCTGGAACAGCGCGCGCTCGGCCAAGGCCGGGCCGAGAGCGGCGCTGCGCCGCGCGGCCAGAAGCGCATCGTCCAGCGTGAGCAGCGCGGCCTGTAGCCGGGCTGCGCTCCAGCTGCGCAGGGCCTTCTCGATCAGCGGCTTGCGCCGGAAGTGAAGCGCCGGCCGGGCCCCATCCATCGCCCGCTCGACACTGGCGCCGCCCTCCACCGCGAGCCGCAGCTGGTGCAGTGACTGCGCGCCCCGGCAGACGGCGCCGAGCACGATGTCGGCCCGCATGCCCTCCTGCGTCGCCTTGACGAAGGCCGACGACATTTCCGCGCTCATGCCGGCAAAGGCGGAATCGACGATCTCGTCGAGCGCGAGGCTGGAGGCGTCGCCGACGATGGCTCGTACATGCTCGGCAGTGATGCGCGGCTCGCCGGCGGCATAGAGCAGCAGCTTGCCGATCTCGCCGCGCGAGGCGAGCCGGTCGCTCCCCAACAGGCCCATCAATTCGGCGCGGGCGTCGCGGTCGATCGCGATGCCCGCCTCGGCTGTCATCGTATCGATGAGGCGCGACAGGTCGCGGTCGGTGTCGGCATAGCAGGCGATGGCAAGGGCGTGCGGGGAGGCCTCGCACAGCGCGCGCAGCCCGGTGCCGCGCTTGAGGTCGCCGGCCTCGATCACGACGATGGCGTCGCTCGGCGGGACGGCGAGGAGCGCCTCCACCGCCGGTACGACATTGCGCGAGCCCACGCGCAGCGAGACGACCCGGCGCCCGCCGAACAGCGCCACCGTGCCGGCCTCGTCGACCAGCCGCCCGGGATCACCGGAAATCTCGTCGCCGTCGAGGCGCGTGATGCCAAAGGGATCGGTCGAATTGGCGGCGGCGCGCGCGAGATAGGCACGGGCACGCTCGCGCACCAACCCGCTATCCGGACCGAACAGCAGCAGGATCGGCCGGAGCGGATCGATGCGCGTGAGCGTCGCTTCCACCTCGGCCGGACGCACCGCAACCATGCGGTTCAGCTCTTGGGGGTGGAAGCGGTCGTGGCGGGCGCAGCCGGGGGCGGCGCGATGAAATAGGCGGCGAGTTGCCCCTTGATGGTTTCCGAAGCGACACCGGCGGCGCGGTTCTGCGCGTCGCGAATGGCGCGGGCGCGAGCGAAGCGCTGGTAGCCGCTATAGAGCGAGGCCTTGCCGAAGGCGTTGCCATGCGCCACGGGCGGCACAGGCTTGCCATCGGGACCTGGTGTACGAGTGGTGTCGAACAGCAGCCACTTGACGTCCACCGACACCATCTCGACCTCGGGCAGGCCGGAGAGTGAATCCACCGCGGTCGAAGTCGAACTGTCCGTCACCGCCAGTTCGAGCCGGTAGGGAGCATTTGCCGGGTTTCCCGCGCCGCCGGTGAGGGCGAAGATCAAGTCGTTGCGCACCTCATTGCCGATGCGACCGGAGGCGAACACCACCTGGATGTCGCCCAGCCGCTCGGTGAGATTGCCACCGTCGGCGGTATCCTGCGCGTACATGGGCTTGAAGCAGCCCGCCACGGCGAAGGCCAGCAGGCCGGCAGCGGCAAGGCCGAACAGGCGACGGGACGGCGTGCGTTTCATCTGGTCAAGCGACGACATTCACGATCCTCTGCGGCACCACGATGATACGCTTCGGCGGCCGTCCGTCGAGAGCCTGCCTTACAAGATCGAGCGCCAGCACCGCTTTCTCGACCTCGGCGGGGCTCGCGTCGGTCGAGACGGCGATCTCGCCGCGGCGCTTGCCATTTATCTGAATCGGCAGCGTAACGGTATTGTCCACCAGCAGCGCCGGATTGACCACCGGCCATGACGCAGTGGCGGCCAGTCCGTCCAACCCGAGCACGATCCAGCATTCCTCCGCAAGATGGGGCACCATCGGGGCGACCACCGCAACGAGGAACTGCGCCGCCTCGCGCAGCGCGAAGGCGAGATCGGCCGGAACTGGCTCTCCCGCCGCGCCCTTGCGCGCGGCCGCGATGGCGTCGCCGAACTGGTTGGTAAAGCTGTGCACGCGTGCGACCGCGACATTGAAGCGCAGGCGCTCGACATCCTCCTCGACCAGCGCGGCCAGACGATGAGAGGCTTGGCGCAGCGAAGTCGATTCGGACCCGAAACTTTCGGGAGCGACGAGGTCGGGCGCCGTGAGTTCGGCGGCGTCGCCGACCATCCGCCAGATGCGCTGGGCAAAGCGCCACGCGCCCTCGATGCCGGCGCTGGTCCATTCGCTGTCGCGCTCGGGAGGCGTATCGGAGAGCATGAACCAGCGGGCGCAGTCGACGCCATACGTGTCGGCCACCACTTCCGGCGGCACCACGTTGCGCTTGGACTTCGACATTTTCTCCGGCGGACCGACCGTCACAGGCTCGTCGGTGCCCACGCGCACGGCGCTGCCGTCGGCGCGTTTCTCGACCTCCTCGGGGAACAGCCACTTGCCGGCCGTGTCCTTGTAGGTCTCGTGAACGATCATGCCTTGCGTGAACAGGCCGGCAAAGGGCTCCTTCACCGAGACCCGGCCGATCTTCGCCAGGGTGCGGGTGAAGAAGCGCGAATAGAGCAGGTGCAGGATCGCGTGCTCGATGCCGCCAATATACTGGTCCACCGGCAGCCAGTGGTCGGCCGCCGCCTTCTGCAGCGGCGCGGTGCCGGGTTCGGCGGCGAAGCGGGCGAAATACCAGGACGAATCGACGAACGTGTCCATGGTGTCGGTTTCGCGCCGTGCCGGGGCGCCGCAGTGCGGGCAGTCGACATGCTTCCAGGTCGGGTGGCGGTCGAGCGGGTTGCCCGGCTGGTCGAAGGTGACATCCTCCGGCAGCCGCACCGGCAGCTGGTCCTGCGGCACCGGCACCGGGCCGCAGCTGTCGCAATGGATGATGGGGATCGGGCAGCCCCAGTAGCGCTGGCGCGAGATGCCCCAGTCGCGCAGGCGGTAATTCACCGCGCGCTCGCCGACCGGCGCATTGCCGAGGATCTCGTTTTCCAGCCGGAGCGCTATCGCTTCCTTCGCGGCCGGCACGGCGAGGCCGTCGAGGAAACGCGAGTTGAACAGCGTGCCGTCGCCATCATACGGCGCATCCGCGACCGAGAAAGTGGCGGGGTCGACATCGGGCGGCAGCACCACGGGGGTGATGGGCAGGCCGTATTTGCGGGCGAAGTCATGGTCGCGCTGGTCATGGGCCGGGCAGCCGAAAATGGCGCCGGTGCCATATTCCATCAGCACGAAATTGGCGACGTAGACCGGCACCGCCGCGCCGCCCAGCGGGTGGCGCACGGTGAGGCCGGTATCGTAGCCCATCTTCTCCTGCGTCTCGATCTCGGCGGTGGAGGTGCCGCCGCGACGGCATTCCTCGACAAACACCTTGAGCGAGGGATCCGCCGCTGCCAGTGCCTCGGTCAGCGGGTGGCCGGGCGAGAGGGCGAGGAAGGAGGCGCCGAACAGCGTGTCCGGCCGGGTGGTGTAGACCTTGATCTCCTGCGGCAGACCGGCAGGCGCGTTCTCCAGCGCGAAGCGGACATGCAGCCCTTCGGAACGGCCGATCCAGTTGCGCTGCATCAGGCGCACCTTGTCGGGCCAGCGCTCCAGCGTATCGAGGCCCGCCAGCAGTTCCTCGGAGGCGTCGGAGATGCGGAAGAACCACTGGGCGAGCTTGCGCCGCTCGACAAGGGCGCCCGAGCGCCAGCCACGTCCGTCGATCACCTGCTCGTTGGCGAGCACGGTATTGTCGACCGGGTCCCAGTTCACTTCGCTCTCGCGGCGATAGACGAACCCGCCCTGGAGAAACTCAAGGAAGATGCGCTGCTGCTCGCCATAATAGGAGGGATCGCAGGTGGCGATCTCGCGGGACCAGTCCAGTGACAGGCCGAGCAGCTTGAGCTGCTCGCGCATGGTGGCGATGTTCTCGTAGGTCCAGATGCCGGGATGGGTGTTGCGCTCGATAGCCGCATTCTCGGCCGGCAGGCCGAAGGCGTCCCAGCCCATGGGATGCAGGACATTGAAGCCCTTCATCCGCTTGAAGCGCGCCACCACGTCGCCCATGACATAATTGCGCCCATGGCCGATATGGATGCGCCCGGACGGGTAGGGGAACATCTCGAGCACGTAGTATTTGGGACGCGGGTCGTCATTGCGGGTGCGGTAGATTCCGCGTTCGTCCCAGATCTTCTGCCAGCGGGGTTCAGCCTCGCGGGCGTTGTAGCGCTCGGTGTTCATGCTCGGGTCTCGGGCAGGCTTGGTCTTCGGTGGATGTCGTCAGGCGCAAGGTGGCGAAAAGCACCGACGGCGCGCGACTAGGCACGGTTTGATGCGTCGGGTCAACCGCCAGCATCCGTGCCGCCGCCCGGTCGGCCCTCCTCGGGGCTGGACGCGACGCCGTGCAGCGCCGGGGCGTCCGCCCGCCGCACCCCGTTACGCCCCGCGCGCTTGGCGGCATAGAGTGCTTGATCGGCGGCGACGAAGAGTTCCGAGGGCGACAGGCTGGGTGCCGGCTGGCAGGCGGCCGCGCCCACGCTGACCGTCACGACCCCGGCCGCGTTCGCGTGCGGAATGGCGAGAGCTTCGACGGCGCGGCGCAGCCGGTCCGCGACATCGGCGGCCGTGCCGATATCGGCATCGGGCATCAGCACCGCGAATTCCTCGCCGCCGATGCGGGCAATCACATCGCTTCCACGCACCGTCGTCGCCAGCGCCTGCGCCACCGAGCGAATGCAGCGATCGCCCTCCTTGTGGCCGTAATGATCATTGTACAGCTTGAAGTTGTCGATATCGATCATCAGCAGCGCGAGCTGCGGGGCTTTGTTCCATTGCAGCGGCAGCACGGCGTCGAAGCTGCGCCGGTTGGGGATGCCGGTAAGCGCATCGAGGCTGGCAAGCGAGTTGAGGTGGCGGTTCGCATTGCGCAGGGCCGTCTCGCGCGCGGAGAGTTCGTTTGCCATCGTCTCGAACGCGACCGCGAGCGGCTGCAGTTCGGCGACCCGCTCCCGGACCTGCAACGCGTTGGCATCGCCATGGCCGAAGCGGACCAGGCGGGCGGCCAGGGATCGGATCGGCACCACGATCAGCCGCTCGCCGATCATCGCCAGCCCAATGAGCACCGCGAGCCCGATGGCCAGCATGGTCAGTCCCGCGTGCCAGGCGGCGCGCTCGGCAGGGCCGAGCGCCGAGTTCTGGTCGACCCCCACCAGCAGATGCATGTTGGTGCCGGGTAGCCGGGCATAGGCATAAATGCGCTGCGCCCCGTCGGGCCCGGCCGCGAGAACCGTGCCCCTCGTGTACATCATCGCCTTCGCCACCGGCGCCGTGTGGCTGAGGTCGAGCCCCATGCCATAGGTGCCTTCGGGATAGGCGGTGAGCAGCGTTCCATCCGGGCCCACGACCATGGCCTGCCCGCCCGGCCCGAGTTCGGCGAACGTGCCGCCCGGAAACAGCTCCGCCATGCTGACGCGGGCGAGGATCACGGCGAGCACGCCGGTGTCGTTCCCGGCCGCAATCGGTTGCGCCGCATAGATCGCCGGCCGATCGATGACGAGGCTGCGCCGGACCGATTCGATATTGGCAATGCCGCGCAGGGCGATCCGTGTGTAGCTGCGGCTCGAGATATCGAGGCCGACGGCGCTCGGTACCGTCGAACAGCGTATGATGCCGTCGCGCGTGACGAGGGAAAGCGAATCGATCTCGGCGAAGGCATCGCTCACCGGCGTGAGTGCCGCGCACGCGCTGGAACTGGGCGCGCCGGACGGCTCATCGGCCGCGATCGGCGGGAGGCCGGTTTCGGCGCCGGCGATCACATGCCTGTCGGACGCGAGGGTCAGCAGCACCGCCTGGGCGACGGCGATGGTCTGCCGGTAATGGCCGACGCTGCGCTCCGCCAGATCCATCACATGGCTCTCGGCCGCCGCGAGATTGTCGGCGTGGAGGTGGATGAGGCTGATGGTTCGTTCGGCGATGACGAGCGTCATGGCGACGGCGGCGAAGAGGAACAGCCGCAGGCGCAGACGCACCGTGCGCGGGCGCGGGCCGCTCGGACGGGTTGTGGATCGCCGATCGCGTTGAACCTTCCGGACTTCGTTCGCCACGCTCACGATCCCGACCGCCCCAGCCTGGCATAGACTTACGGGCCTCCCCGGAGTGCCGCAAGGATAAGTCCTGCCGTCGGGCGCCAAGTTTGCCGGCCCGCACGCGAATGGACAGCCTGCTTGACAAGGTGGCGGGGGCTTCGCATGCCTGCGCCAGGCAGCGGGGATCCGGGTGATGGACGTGACGGGTGAGAACGGCGTGAGCGAGCGCCTTGCGCAGGTGCGCGGGCGGATCGCCCAGGCCTGTCGCGATGCCGGCCGGGCCGAGGCGACGGTGCAGCTGATCGCCGTTTCCAAGACCTTCGACGCCGAGCATATCCTGCCGGTTCTGGCGGCAGGCCAGCGGCTGTTCGGCGAGAACCGGGTGCAGGAGGCCAAGGGGAAATGGCCTTCCCTCAAGGAGCGCCATCCCGATGTCGAACTGCATCTCATCGGTCCGCTGCAGAGCAACAAGGTGCGCGAGGCGCTCGCGCTGTTCGACGTGATCCACACGCTCGACCGGCCCTCGCTGGCGGAGGCGCTGTCCAGGGAGATCGCGCGGCTGGAAGGGCGGCCGGCGCCGCGCCTGCTGGTGCAGGTGAATACCGGCGAGGAGCCGCAGAAGGCCGGCATCGCTCCGGGCGCGGCGGATGCCTTCCTCGATGCCTGCCGCGAGGAGCACGGGCTGACCATTGAGGGGCTGATGTGCATTCCCCCGGCGGACGAACCCGCCGCCGCGCATTTCGCGCTGCTGGGCCGGATCGCCGCGCGCAACGGGCTCAAGACCCTCTCCATGGGCATGAGCGGGGATTTCGAGACGGCGATCCTGCTGGGCGCGACCCATGTGCGGGTCGGCAGCGCCATTTTCGGCGGGCGTTAGAGGGGCATCACCCCACGCGGATCGCCGTGCGGGGCGAGAGGCGCGCCAGAAGCCGGGTGAGATCCGCCCGGCGGAAGGCGATGCAGCCGGCGGTCGGCTCGAATCCCTCGCGCGCCAGATGCAGGAACACCGCCGAGCCGCGCCGCCGGGCGCGCGGGCGCTCATTGTGGTCGAGCACGATGACGAGGTCATAGAGCGCGTCGGCGCGCCACATGTCCTCATGCGAGGGTGCGAAGGGCAGGCGCACCGGCCGGTTGTAGCGCCCGTCCGTGGGGTCGTCGCACCAGCCGTCCTCGCGCCGGGTCGGCCGCGCCGGTATTCGGGTGAGGGGGCGCTGGCCGTGATCGGCGCGGTAGCGCAGTTCGCGCGGGTGCCAGATCCCGGCCGGCGTGGCGCCGTCGCCCTCGCGCTTGTCCCGGCGGATGCCCGTGCGCCCGAGAGCGACCGGCATTGGCGGGCCGCCGGCGAACAGCCATCCGCGGGTCGGCAGGCCCGGCCGGGCGACGACGCGAAGCTCCATGCACGTCATTTTGCGTTTTGACGTGGATTTCCTGAGGGTTTCGGTGCGGGGGGCCTTCTTATTCACGCGTTTTCCGTTCACGATCACGTCACGTACCCGACAGCAACCGGTAGTGCGGGTTCGCCGACTCTTGCCGAATGCGTCAGGCCTGCCTACTCGGGACTCAACGGCAATCCTGCCGAGCGCGCGAGCTTTACCGCGTGGCGCGGCGCGGACAAGAGGTTCGGGGAAGCGGACTTCGGGGGATCGGTTATGGCGAATGCTCAACGAATCCTGGTGGTCGAAGACGACAAGGATCTGCGCGACGCGCTGGTCGAACAGCTCGCGCTTTATGACGAGTTCGAGGTGGTCGCCGTGGAATCCGCCCAGGCCGCGATCGGCCAGGTCGAGACCGGCCGGGTGGACCTGGTTCTGATGGATGTCGGCCTGCCGGATCTCGACGGGCGCGAGGCGGTACGGCGGATGCGCGAGAACGGCTTCAAGGCGCCCGTCATCATGCTGACCGGCCACGACACCGACAGCGACACCATCATGGGGCTGGAGGCCGGCGCCAACGACTATGTCGCCAAGCCGTTCCGCTTCGCCGTGCTGCTGGCGCGCATCCGGGCGCAGATGCGCTCGCATGAGGCGAGCGAGGACGCGGTGTTCACCATCGGGCCCTACACGTTCCGCCCCGGCGCCAAGCTGCTGGTGACGGAGCGCAATTCCAAGATCCGCCTGACCGAGAAGGAAACGGCGATCCTGCGCTACCTCTACCGCGCCGGCAAGAAGCCGGTGGCGCGCGAGATCCTGCTGCAGGAAGTGTGGGGCTACAATTCCGGCGTGACCACCCATACGCTGGAAACCCATATCTACCGCCTGCGCCAGAAGATCGAGAAAGACCCGTCGCATCCCAATCTGCTCGCCACGGAGGCGGGCGGCTACAAACTGCTACCCTGACACGGGGCGAAGCGATTCGTCCCGACGGGGCCAGCCCTGGCAGGAGAACCGGCCCGCCGCATGCCGATCGAGGAGGACATCGCCTTGCTGGAAAGCGTCCCGATGCTGCGGCTGCTCGGGCCCGACGCATTGCGCGTCGTCGCCATCAGCGCCGACAGCCGCTCGCTCAACCGTGGGCAGGTTCTGTACCGCGAGGGCCAGTTCGCCGAGGCCGCCTATGTGGTGGTCGAGGGGACGCTGGCGATCTCGCGGGAGAATGCCGCGCTGGCGCGGCGACCGGGGCAGCGCATCGAGGTCGGGCGCGGGGCGCTGCTGGGCGAGCTGGCGCTGATCACCGACGGCAAGCGGCCGGCCACGGCCACCGCGATCACGCCCTCGGTGGTGCTGCGCATCCCGCGGGTGATCTTCATGCGGACCATCGAGAGCTATCCGCAGGCAGCGCTGGCGCTGATGCAGGCGCTGAGCGAGGAATTGCAGGAGACCGTAAGCGGGCTCGAGGCGGTGCGCGCGAGGCTTGAAGCGATCGAGCCGCCGCGGCGTCTGAGCTGAGAGCTGCTCTCATGATCCCCGTTACCCCGCGGGTCTGGCTCGACGAGCGGGAGATCGAGGAAACCTTCGTGCGCGCCTCGGGCCCCGGTGGGCAGAACGTCAACAAGGTCTCCACCGCCGTGCAGCTGCGCTTCGACGTGCGCCACTCCGCGACACTGCCCGAGGCGGTCAAGGCGCGGCTGGAGCGCATTGCCGGCCGCCGGCTCACCAATGACGGCGTGATCGTGCTGGTGGCGCAGCGCTTCCGCACCCAGGAGCGCAACCGCGAGGATGCCGTTGCCCGCCTCGTTGAGATGGTGCGCGAGGCAACGGTGGCGCCGATCATCCGCCGTCCCACCCGCCCGACGCTCGGCTCGAAGATCCGCCGGCTGGAGGGCAAGGCCCGGCGCTCGGGCGTCAAGGCCATCCGCCGCGACCGGCCGGGCGGTGGCGGTGGCGAGGATTGAGGCGGCGCGTGATCCGCGCGCTATTTCGGTAGCGAAATGACATCCGTGCGGTCGTTCGGCTCGAAGCGCCCGCTCGAAGCGTCCGGCCCGATGCGCTAGGCTCGGCGCATGACCCAGCCCGATCTCCCCGACATCACCACCGATTGCGCCATTGTCGGCGCTGGCCCGGCCGGGCTGATGCTCGGCCTGCTGCTGGCGCGCGCCGGGCTCGACGTCACCGTGATGGAGAAGCATGGCGACTTCCTGCGCGATTTCCGCGGCGACACCATCCATCCCTCGACACTGGACGTGATGCACGAGCTTGGCCTGCTCGACGAGCTGCTGAAGCTGCCGCACACGCAGGCGTCGCGCCTTCACGCCGAGATCGGCGGCCGCGACGTCACCTTGGCCGATTTCTCGCGCCTGCCGACGCGCTGCCGCTTCATCGCCTTCATGCCGCAATGGGACTTTCTCGACTTTCTCGCCCGCGAGGCCGCGCGCCGGCCGAACTTTCACCTCGTGATGCCGGCACAGGTCGACGGGCTGATCGAGGCGGAGGGACGGATCGCCGGCCTGCGGGCGACGACCCCGCGGGGAGCGCTCACGCTGCGCGCGGCGCTGGTCGTGGGCGCCGACGGGCGCAACTCGGTGGTGCGGCAGAAGGCGGGGCTGGAAGTGGAGAGCTTCGGCAGCCCGAGCGACGTGCTGTGGATGAAGCTGTCCCACCAGCCGGGCGATCCGCCCTATGTGATGGGCCATGGCGGGCCGCGCCAGGGCTTCGTCATGGTCGATCGCGGCGACTACTGGCAATGCGGCTATGTCGTGCGCAAGGGCTCCTTCGCGGACGTGAAAGCCGCCGGGCTGGAGGCGTTCCGCGCGCAGGTGGCGGCGGTCTCGCCGCTACCGGCATCGCGCATGGAGGAGATTGCCAGCTGGGACGACGTGCAGCTTCTCAGCGTGCGGATCGACCGGCTCAAGCGCTGGTGGCGGCCGGGGCTGATCTGCATCGGCGATGCCGCGCATGCCATGTCGCCGATCGGCGGATTCGGGGTGAACCTCGCCATCCAGGATGCCGTGGCGGCGGCGAACATCCTCACCCGCCCGCTGAAGGAAGGCCGCCTCGCGGCACGCGATCTGGCGGCGGTGGAGGCGCGCCGGCGCTTTCCCACCTGGGCGACGCAGAAGCTGCAGCTGATGATGCGGCGTGGCCGGCGCCAGCGTGAGGCGAGCGGGGAGGAAAGGGCAGGCGGTCCTCCCGGCTTCCTGCGCAGCATCGCCCGTTGGCCGCTGCTCGCGCATCTGGCCGGCCGGCTGGTCGGGCTCGGCTTTCGCCCCGAGGACGTGCGGGGGGCGCGAGAACGGAACAGCGGGTCGGCAGCGGCGATTTGATGTGACGACCGGCCTCCGCCGCCCCTATGCAAGGCGACACGGTTTTCATCTGGCTCGAGAGCATCGCATGACCACCTCCTCCGATTACACGCCGCCCAGCGTCTGGGTCTGGAACAAGGCCAGCGGCGGGCGCTTTGCCAACATCAACCGGCCAGTGGCCGGGGCGACCCATGAGAAGGCGCTGCCGGTCGGCGAACATCCGCTGCAGCTCTATTCGCTGGGCACGCCCAACGGGCAGAAGGTCACCATCCTCTTGGAGGAACTGCTGGCGCTGGGGCATGCGGATGCGGAATATGATGCCTGGCTCATCGACATCAGCCAGGGCGACCAGTTCGGCTCGGGCTTCGTCGAGGTGAATCCCAATTCGAAGATCCCCGCCTTGCTCGACCGATCGGGGCAGACGCCGATCCGGGTATTCGAATCCGGCGCCATCCTTGTCTATCTCGCCGAGAAGTTTGGCGCCTTCCTGCCGGTGGAAGCCGGCGCGCGGGTGGAATGCCTGTCCTGGCTGTTCTGGCAGATGGGGTCGGCACCCTATCTCGGCGGTGGCTTCGGGCATTTCTATGCCTACGCGCCGACCAAGATCGAATATGCCATCGACCGTTTCGCCATGGAGGTGAAGCGCCAGCTCGATGTGCTCGACCGGCGGCTCGCCGAGAGCGCCTATGTGGCGGGCCCCGACTACACCATCGCCGACATCGCCATCTTCCCCTGGTATGGCGGGCTGGCGAAGGGCTGGCTGTACGGCGCGGCCGAATTTCTCTCGGTTGCCGACTACACGCATGTGCAGCGCTGGGCCGACGCGGTTCTGGCGCGGCCGGCGGTGGCGCGCGGACGCATGGTCAACCGCATGTCCGGCGAGCCTTCCGAACAGCTGCGCGAGCGCCACGATGCCAGCGACTTCGACACACGCACGCAGGACAAGCTGGCGAGCGCCGATTAGAGCGTTTGCCGGCGACGCGAAGTCCGGTTCGCGAGAATCGCCGGATCAACCGGACGGCCGGGCTACCAGCAGAAGCTGGCGCCTTCCGCCACCACGCCTACGCCGGGCAGGCGCGCCGCCAGTCCGGCCATTCGTGCACGCGGCAGGAAGGCGGGCAGCAGCACGCGCGGCGCCACGGCCGTCACGAGAGCCTGCAGGGCGCTGAAGCTCGGGTGCACGTTCCAGCGCGCATGGTGGGCCTGCGCGGCCGCGATCCGCCGGCTGGCATTCGAGCCTTCGGCGACATGGCCGGTGAAGACGATATCGGCCTCGCCGCTCCGCGCGAACCGGTCCGTCAGCGCAGCGGAAAGGCCGTGATCGGCCTGTGGCCCGGCGACGATCATGACGCCGCGTGCCGGGCTGTCGGCCGTGAGGAGCCCTCTGGCGAGAAGCCGGGCCGGGGCATCCGCCTCGCCCACTGCGAGCACCTCGGGATGGCGCGCCAGCACCTCCACGACGCCCCGCGTCACTGGGCAGAGGCTCACCGCGAGGCCGGCTTCGAGGAAGGTGAGCGCCATTTCCAGCGCCCGCCCGGCCGCCGGGGCCGGCAGGAGAAGCGGGCGGTGGCGGGCGCGGGCGATCAGAGCGTCGGCCTGAAAGGCGAGCGTCTGATCCCCCTCGCCATAGCTGGCATCGACGACGAGAGCGGCCGCGCGCAGAGGCATGGTGGAGCGGTACAGTCGGCTCTCGGCGGAATAGTCGCCGGTATAGAGCAGCCCGGCCTCGCCACCGATGCGCATCCACACGGCGCCGGGCGCATGGCCCGCCGGGCCGGTCGCGATTTCCAGGCCGAGAATCCCGGCTGTTCCCTCAAAAGGAAGGTCGTGCGCGTTGCGCAGGCGCGTCTCGCCGGCCAGGGCCCGCACCGCGGCGGTGGCGTAGAGGGGCGGGTCGCCGAGCTGCCCGGCGAGATCAAGCGCGCCGACATGGTCGTGATGACCGTGCGACAGCAGGATGGCGTCGACGCGGCCGACCCCGGCGAGGTCCGGCCGCCGGCCGGCATCCGGGCCTTCGCCGAGATCGAGAATGAGGCGCCGGCCAGCGGTTTCCAGCAGGAAGCAGGCCGGCCCCTTGATGCCGGCACCGGACAGCGCGGTCAGTCGGTTCATCATGAAAGCTCGAAAAAGGGTGTTGCGGCGAGCGTTTAAGCGGGTGCGATGACGAATGCGTGACGCAGCCGGGCGATGTGGGGCGGGCCTCGTCCGCCGGGCGTGCACGCGGATGCGATCCCGCAAGCCGCGTGGATATAGGGAATATCGCCCGACCGGGAAGGAGCAGGGTGGTGCCCATGATCCATTGATCCCCCTCTCACGGAGGCCGCGATGAACATGGCCACCAATCCGGCCTCGCTGAAGGCCACGCCGATCGTCGATGCGTCTGTCGCCCCGACGCCGTCCGTTCTCCCGGACGCGCCGTCCTCCCATGGCGGCCTGAAGCGTGGGCTGGGAGTGGCGGGGGTATTGCTTCTGGTCGGCGCCCTTGCCTATGCGGGCACCGAATACTGGACGCAGTGGCGCTTCGAGACCAGCACGGACGATGCCTATGTGCAGGCCGACATCGTCACCATCGCCCCGCAGGTCGCCGGCTATCTCGTGACGGTCAACGTGACCGACAACCAGCCGGTGAAGCAGGGCGAGGTGCTCGCCATCATCGACCCGCGCCCGTATCAGGCGGCGGTCGATCAGGCCGTGGCCGATGTCGACGCGGCACGGGCATCGATCGACGATCACGCGGCGCAGCTCAACGAGCAGCAGGCGCTGATCGAGGAGGCCAAGGCGCAGATCGCCGCGGATGCGGCCGCCGAGACCTTCGCCGAGCAGAACAACCGGCGCTTCACCAAGCTCGCCCAGGACGGTTTCGGCCCGGTCGAGACTGCCGAGCAGACCACCTCGCAGATCGGCCAGACGCAGGCGCAGGTGACCCGCGACCGGGCGGCGCTCGACGCGGCGCAGAAGCAGGTCGCCACCCTGACCGCCCAGCTTGCCGAGGCGCGGGCGAACCTTGCCCACAACCAGGCGGCGCTCGACACGGCGACGCTGAATCTCGGCTATACGAGGCTGGTCGCGCCGGTGGACGGCGTCGTGGGCGCGCGAACCTTGCGCGTCGGCCAGTATGTCGAGCCCGGCACCGCGCTGCTGGCGGTGGTGCCGCTGCAGGCGACCTATGTGGTCGCCAACTACAAGGAAACCCAGCTCACCGACGTGAAGCCCGACCAGAAGGTGACGATCTCGGTCGATACCTATCCCGATCTTCATGTGCGGGGCTTCGTCTCCAGCCTCGCCCCGGCCAGCGGGCAGGAATTCGCCCTGCTGCCGCCCGACAACGCCACCGGCAACTTCACCAAGATCGTCCAGCGCATTCCCGTGCGCATCGACATCGACCGCACCGATCCGCTGGCCCGGCAGCTGCGGCCCGGCATGTCGGTGGAAACGACCATCCGAACCGATGCGACGATCCCGGCCGACGTGAGGCGCAACGCCTATATCCCGCCCAGCGAGTGAGGGTGTCATGGCCGCCGCCACGTCTACCTTCGCGCCGCCGGCCGGGATGCCGGCGGTGGAGCCCGGCGCCAGCCTCGTCACCTGGATCGCCGTGATCGGCTGCATGCTCGGCGCGCTGATCGCCGTGCTCGACATCCAGATCACCAATGCCTCGCTGCCCTATATCGAGGGCGGCATCGGCACCGGCTCGGATAACGGGACGTGGATTTCCACTTCCTACCTGATCGGCGAGATCATCATGATCCCGCTGACCGATTACCTGAGCCGGGTATTCGGCTTCCGGCGCTTCCTCCTCTCGGCGCTGGTGCTGTTCCTCGTTTTCTCGATGGGCTGCGCCTTCGCCACCAATCTTTCGCAGATGATCGCGATGCGCGGGCTGCAGGGCTTCTTCGGCGGCTGCCTGATCCCGCTCGCTTTCACCGTGGTGCTGACCAAGCTGCCGCGCCGCCAGCAGCCGATCGGCATCGCCATCTTCGCCATGACCGCGACCTTCGGCCCGGCGATCGGCCCGACCATTGGCGGCTGGCTCACCGATCAGTTCGGCTGGCCCTATATTTTCTTCATCAATCTCATTCCCGGCGCCGTCATGCTGGGCATGCTGGTTCCGACGCTGGAAAAGAGCCCGCTGAACCTTCGCCTGTTGAGGGAGGGCGACTGGTGGGGCATCGGCTTCATAGCGATTGGCCTCGCCTGCCTGCAGACGGTGCTCGACGAGGGCAACAAGGATGACTGGTTCGGCTCGCCGTTCATCGTGCGGCTGTCCATCCTCGCGGCGATCTGCCTTGCCATCTTCGTCGCCATCGAGCTGAAGGTCGAGAAGCCGGCGGTGAACCTGCGGCTGTTCACGCGGCGCAATTTCGCGCTCGGCACCCTCGCCAACGTCATTGTCGGCTTCGCGCTGTTCGGCTCGGTCTATGTGCTGCCGACCTATCTCGACGAGGTGCAGGGCTATGACGCGCAGCAGATCGGCATGGTGCTGGCCTGGGTCGGGCTGCCGCAGCTCATCGTCATCCCGTTCGTGCCGATGCTGATGAAGCGGATCGACCCGCGCGTGCTGGTGGGCATCGGCCTCGCCATCTTCGCGGCGAGCTGCTTCATGAACACGCATCTGAGCTATCATGTCGGCGGCGACCAGCTGATGCTGACCAATATCGTGCGGGCGCTCGGGCAGGCGATCGTGCTCTCCCCACTGGCCAGCATCACCATGATCGGCATGCCGCCGGTGCTGTCGGGCCAGGCGTCGGGCCTGTTCAACATGATGCGCAGCCTTGGCGGCGCCATCGGCACGGCGGCGCTGGCGACGCTGATCACCAAGCGCGAGCAGTTCCATTCCAACATCATCGGGCAGTCGGTCACGCCCTATGGCGAGAACGTGCGCGAATTCCTCGACCGCATGCAGCACTACTTCATGCAGCATGGCTCCGATGCCACGCGGGCCTATCACCAGGCTGAGATCCTGCTGGGCCAGATGGTGGCGCAGCAATCGCGGATCATGGGCTTTTCCGACACGTTCGCCGTGCTCGGCGCGCTGCTGCTGCTCGCCGTGGTGGCGGTCGCCTTCACCCGCCGGCTGGCGTGAGGTGGCTTACACCGCGCGCAGGGTGAAGGCCTCGGCGAGGCGGGTGCCGTCGCTCATCCGCTCCAGCCGGCAATGATGGGCGAGCCGCCCGTCGCCGCGCCGCTGTCCGAGCCAGCGCACCCGCACCCGCTCGCCCGGATCGGCATTGGCATGAAAGAACACGTCCCGCCGCAGTGTTGCCGCGCGCGGTGCCTGCCTTCCGTCAAAGTGCCATTCGGCGCGATCGATGAAGGAAACGAAGCTGGCAAAGTAAAGAAAGCCGGCGCCGTTGAAATCCTGCGCCGGGCAGGGGTCTATCTCGATGAACGGGTCGGCCTCACCCGCCGCGGCCGCGAGGTCGAAGCCGAAATAGTGCTCGAGCCGACGCGCGCGCAGGGCGGCCGCCCGATCCGCGAGGCTGTTGGCGGGCGTCGCGGTGGATGGGGCGGAGGATGCGGCGGCGGGGGGCGGGAAGCCCTCCAGCGCCACCCGAGCCACCTGGTGGTTGCCCCCGCCCGCGCCGCGCCGCACGAAGGCGGAGACCAGCTCCACCGTGCCCATCGCCTCGCCGGCGCGGCTCAGGACATGGCGGCTGGCGCATTGCGTCCGCGAGATCCGGGCGATGGACGAGCGGATGGCGAGCACGTCATTCTCGCCAAGCTCCGCGAAGCGCGCATCGCGGATCGCCAGCGCCGAGAAGGCGGCATAGACCGGCGCGCCGTCGATGTCGCGAAAATCGGGAACCGTCCGCCCGGCCATCGCCGCCAGCATCATCCAGTGGCGGTGCCCGAGATCCTTCAGCAGCCAGCCCTCCGACAGGCCGCCGAGTGCCAGCTGCGGCATGCCGAGCCGCACGGTCTCCTCCAGCAGACGCGGCTCGCCGTGAGGCACGCCGCGTGTGTGCGGAAGGGGGAACGGCATGGTGAGGGGCGGGGGGATAATCGCGTTCATGCCGCGCTGTCCTCGCGCCCGCGCGCCGCCCGCGTGGCGATGTGGTCGACGATGAATTCCGCGTCGCGCCCGACGCTGCCGAAGCGGCCGGAGCCCCAGGTGTGCAGCCAGGGCAGCCCAATGAAATAGACGCCCTCGCGCTGGGTGATGCCGCGCCGGTGCTGGGGATGGCCGGCGCCGTTGAACACCGGCGCGTCGAGCCAGCGGAAATCCGGCTTGAAGCCGATGCACCAGACGATGGAGGTAATGCCGGAGGCAGCAAGATCGAGCGTGCCGCGCTCGCCGGCCGGCTGCCAGACGGGCTCGTAGACCGAGGGTGGCGGCGCGTCGATGGCGTTCTCGGCAATGTATTTGTCGATCGCCGCGTTGATGCCGTTATAGGTCCGGTCGGCGTCGTCGAGCGTCTGGGCGAGGTTGGTGTCGAAGATCAGCCCGGCGCCGTCATAGTCGCGCAGCACGCCGAACAGTTCCATGCCCTCGCGGGCGAATTTGCGCAGGTCGATGTCGCGCCCGCCGTCGCGGCCGGTGACGTAGTGGTTGGTGTTGTCGCGAACGCCCTCGCGCAGCGGGTGCTGTTCGACCGCCATGTCGTAATAGCCCATGTCGGCCAGCCAGGTGACGACGTCGCGGCCGCGATAGAAGCGGGCGCAGCGCGGCGCGTTGCCCACCGCGAGGAACACCTTGCGCCCTTCCAGATGCAGGTCCTCGGCGATCTGCGCGCCAGACTGGCCGGACCCCACCACCAGCACCGCGCCCTCGGGCAGCTGGCCGGCATGGCGGTACTGCGCGGAATGGATCTGCGTGATCGAGGCCGGCAGCCGCTCGGCCATGCGCGGCACGATCGGTTCGTGATAGCCGCCCGAGGCGACCACCACATTATCGGCGCTCACCTCGCCCGCCGTGGTGGAGACGAGGAAGCCGCCCGCGGCGCGTGGGCTGACGCGGCGCACCGCGACGCCCTCGCGGATGGGTGGCTCGACCTTGGCGCGGAAGCCTTTGAGGTAGTCGAGGATCTCGTCCTTCTTCATGAAGCCGTGCGGATCGTTGCCGGCATAGGAATGGCCGGGCAGGGCGCATTGCCAGTTCGGCGTGACCAGGCAGAAATTGTCCCAGCGCTGCGTGCTCCAGGCATGCATGGCCGTGTGCTTCTCGAAGACGAGGTGATCGATGCCCTGCTGCTGCAGGAAATGGCTGGTCGACAGGCCGGCCTGACCGCCGCCGACGATCACGACCGGGTAATGCTGGATCTGGTTCTCGTTCATGACTTGCGCTCCGGTGTCGGGCGCGCGCGATCACGCGTCGAAGGATTCGACGACGACGCGCGCATCGGGATGGGTGGAAAAGGTGCCGCCGGCCGCTTCCAGCCGGGCGAGCTGGCCGAGCGCGCGCGAGCAGGCAAAGCCATAGCGCGCCGCGACCCGATCACTGGCGATGGTCAAGGCTTCGCGGCTGCGACCAAGGAAGTCGGCTAAGGAGTAGCTGGCGCCGGGGGAGAGATAGTCCTTGATGACCAGCGAGGGCGAATAGCAGTGCTCCCGCGTTCCGTCCGGCCAGCGAATGGTGAAGGTCATTTCAGGCATGGAGGGGCTCCGCGAGGCTTTCATAGACGGCGAGATGGGCGCGGGCGGTGGCCGTCCAGTCATGACGGGCGGCGACCACCGGGCCCTGCGCGGCAAGGCGCGCCGCGAGGGAGGGATCGAGCGCGGCGGCAAGCGCGTTGGCGATCGAGCCGGAATTCGTCGGATCACACCACACCGCCTCGTCCGCGCCGATATGCTCGGTGAAGGGCAGGATGTGCGAGACCACCACCGGCACCCCGCAGGCCATCGCCTCCAGCGCGACGAGGCCGAAGCCTTCCGTCACCGAGGGGAAGGCGAGCGCATGGGCGAGCCGATACAGCGCGGGCATGTCGGCCTGCGGCAGCGGCCCGGTGATGACCACCGCCCCGTCGGGCAGCCCGCTCGTCTGCAGTGCGGCGGCGAAAAGCTGCTGATAGGATTGGTGGTCGAGCACCGAGGCGCCGCCGGCGATGACCAGCTGCGCGCTCGGGTGCAGCGCCCGCAGCGCGACGAAGGCCTCAAGGATACGCAGCGTGTTCTTGCGCGCCTCCACACCGCCGACGCTGAGCACGATCGGCCCGGTCCCGACGCCGAGCCCGGCGGCGAGCGCGGTTTCCCTTCCATCCGGCAGGGGGGAGAAACGCTGCCGGTCCACGCCATTGCCGACCAGCGTCGGGCGCGCCTCGAACGTCTCGAACAGCAGATCCTGCCAGAGCCGGCTGACCACGAAGTGCCGGTCGGCGGCGATGATCGCCTGCCGCTGCAGGGCCATCAAAGCGGGATCGGCGAAGGTATCGACATGGTGCACGGTGCGCGCGAAGCCGGAGATCCGCCCGCGCGCCTTCAGTACAGCCAGCGCGTTGCCGGAAATGCCGTCCTGCGCGTGAAACACGTCGAAGCGGCGGTGGGCCGGAGTTTCGAAGTAATTTACATAGTCGGCTATTCGAATGCTCACCATCTCGGCGATATCCGTCCCGACGGGCGAAGCCGGCACGCTCACCGTGCCGCACCGGGTGGGGCGGAAGAAGCCGGCGCCCTTGGCGTCCGGTGCATGCACAACCGCTTCATGGCCGAGGCGGGTCAGCGCGTCGGCGAGTTCCAGCGCGTGCACCACGCCGCCGCGCGGATTGGTGGAATGGGCGAGGATGGCGATGCGCAGATTCGGGCTGGGATCGCGTCTCATGCCGCATCCTCCCGCGGCGCGGTGGTCGGCCCGCAGCCGATGAGCGGGCGGGTGGCGAAATCCCAGATGGTCTCGCGCGCCCCGCCATTCACCACGGTGACGCGGCGATCGGCGGTGAGGGTGCCGATGGCGGCGCTGGCGATACCGCGCGCCTCGAAGGCGGCGAGGATGGCCGGCACATGGGCCGGCTGGGCGCAGATGAGGTAGCCGTAGCTGGGGAAGCTCATCAGCCAGCGGGCCGGGTCCACCCCCTCCGGCGCGGGCACGCGGGAAAGCTCGATCTCGACGCCGACGCCGGAGGCTTCCGCCAGCATGGCGCTCGTGCCGACCACGCCGCCCTGGCTGATATCCTTGGCGGCGCGGGAGAGCCCGCTTTCCGCGATGAAGGGCAGCAGTTCCAGATCGCCGCGCAGCCGCTCGGCGGGGGCCTCGGTGGCGGCTTCCCAGTTGGAGAAGGGTTCGCGGTAGCGCCCGCGCAGGTCGATGGCGGCGATCAGCGTCTCGCCCGGGCGGGCGTCGAAGGAGGTGAGCAGCTTTTTCGCGCGGCCGAGAATGGCCACCGAGAGCTGGCCGCGATCGGTGGAGAGATTGGTATGGCCGCCGACAATCGGCACGCCGAAGCGCTGGGAGGCGGCGCGCAGCCCGTCCAGCACCGGTGCGGCCCCCTCCTCGCCATCCGCCCACACCGCGTCGACCACGGCGAGCGGGCGTCCGCCCATGGCGGCGATGTCGGAAATGTTGACCATCATCCCGCACCAGCCGGCAAACCACGGGTCGCCGGCGACGAAACGGTTCATGAAGCCCTCGATCGCGAGGAGCAGGAAGCCGTCGCCGTCGGGGATCGCCGCACAATCGTCGCCGACCCGGATCGCGGACCCCTCGCCAAGGCCAAGCCGGGCAGCGGCAAGGCCGATATCGGCCTTGGCCATCAGGCCGGCCGAGCCGCGCAGCGCGGCGGCGAGGGCCTCGAAGGCGGTGGCAGAAAAGGGCGAGCCGCTCATGTCAGGCCGCCCTCCGCATCGAAGCCGAACCGGCCAGCGCCGAGCGGGCCTGCGCGTGGAAGCCGGTCTCCGCGTCGGCGATCGGGGGATAGAAGGCAAGGTCCGCCTGCATGAGGACATGCGCGCGGCCGTGCAGCTCCGTCTCCTCGAGGATGTTCCAGTGCAGCCGTCGGAACAGCAGGCTGTTCTGGCTCTGCACATGGGCGAGGAAGCGGGTGCAGCCGCGCGCATGGGCGGAGGAGACGGCGAGGCGGATGAGCGCCGCCCCCAACGCTCCGACCTTGCGATAGTCCTCGGCCACCGCGAGGCGCGAGCCCCACCAGGTGCCGGGTTCGGCTTCATGGATGCGCACCGTGCCGACCACATCGTCCGCCATCACCCCGAGCATGGACAGCGCGACGATGGGGATGGCGACGTCATCGAGGCTGTCGCGGTCGTCCCGGCCGCCGAACAGGCCCTGCTCGGCGCAGAACACCTGTCGGCGCAGTTGCGCGGCGCAGCGCCGCTCCCAGGTCGCGGTGGCGAATTTCACCTGGAAGTCGGCGGCGATGAAGGGACGGACGGGTTCGAACATCATGAACAGGCCCCTGGCGCGACTCCCCGCCGCTCATAGGTCGCGAGTGCCGAGCAGGCGCCGCATTTGGCGCAGCCCGCCTTGGCATCGATGGATTTGAGCCCGGTGGCCAGCAGCATGCCGGCGAGCGGACCGAGGATGGAATTCATGAAGGCGGGGGAGGGCGTCGGGTGGCTCTCCAGCGGCGTGCCGGAGATCGGCACGAAGGGCACCACGAAGGGGTAGACGCCCATCCGCGTCAGCCGGTCGCACACGCCGAGAATATCCTCGCGCGTGTCGCCGAGGCCGGCGAGGATGTAGGTGGAGACCTGGCCCCGCCCGAACACCGGCACGGCCGCCGCGAAAGCCTCGAAATAGCGCTCCACCGAGACCTGCGCCTTGCCTGGCATGATGGCATGGCGCACCTCCTCGGTGCAGGCTTCCAGATGCATGCCGAGCGCGTCGGCGCCGGCGTCGAACATGCGGGCGAACCACGCATCGTCGTCCGGGGGCTCGCACTGCACCTGGATGGGCAGGTTCACCGCCGCCTTCACCGCCGCCGCGCTCTCGGTGAGGAGGGCTGCGCCGCGGTCCTTGCCCGGCGGCGTGCCGGTGGTCATCACCATGTGCTTGACGCCGTCCAGCTCCACGGCGGCTTTCGCCACTTCCGCCAGCTGGGCCGGGGTCTTGCGTTCGATGGTGCGGCCCGCCGCCAGCGACTGGCCGATGGCGCAGAACTGGCAGGTCTTGGTGCGGCTCTGGTAGCGGATGCAGGTCTGCAGCACCGTGGTCGCCAGCACATCGCGGCCATGCAGCACGGCGATCCTGGAATAGGGGATGCCCTCGGCGGTGCTCAGCCCGTAGAATTTCGGCTGCAGCGGAAACGATACCTCGCCCAGCACCAGTCCGTCGCGGCTGATGCGGCTGCGGCCGAAGGCATCCGGCTTTTCCACCAGATACGGGCTCTCGAAGGCCGGCGCGGTGTGCACCGGCACCATGACGGTCATGCCGTCGAGGGTGATCGCCTTGTGGTCCGACGGGCCGGCACCGCCGCGTCGCGAGGGCGCGCCGGCCGCCGGATCAACGAGCCGCACCCCGTAGGACTGCAACTCGTTGATCAGATGCTCGGTCGGCATCGGCTGAAGATCGGTCGCCGGATCCATCGGTTTCATCGGTCGCACTCCCGTAGCTGGTGAAGGAGGGAGCGGCCTGCTGCATGGGCACAGCCGGCCGGTTGTCGAGATTGAGGCTGAGCAGTTCCGGCCGGGCGTAATGGCCGACCGAATCCATCATCCGCTTGCGCTTGGTGATCAGCGCCATGTCGAGATCGGCGAGGAGGATGCCCTCGCCGGAGGTCAGCGGGGGCACCACATGGCTGCCCTCGGGCGAGATGATCGCGCTCATGCAGCCGCCGGTCAGGGCGCGGCGCAGCTTTTCGTCGGGGGAGATGCGGGCGATCTGCTCGTCGGTGAGCCAGCCGGTGGAATTCACCACGAAGCAGCCCGATTCCAGCGCGTGGTGGCGGATCGTCACCTCGATCTGCTCGGCGAAGATCGGCCCGACCAGCGAGCCGGGAAACTGCGCGACGTGGATTTCCTCGTGCTGCGCCATCAGGGCGTAGCGGGCGAGGGGATTGTAGTGCTCCCAGCAGGCCAGCGCGCCGACCCGGCCGACCGCGGTGTCGACCACCTTCAGCCCCGCGCCGTCGCCCTGGCCCCAGATCATCCGCTCATGGAAGGTCGGGGTGAGCTTGCGGCGCTTGAGGGCCAGCGTGCCGTCGGCGTCGAACACCAGCTGGGTGTTGTAGAGCGAGCCATGGTCGCGCTCGTTCACCCCCAGCACCACCACGACGCCGAGGCGGCGGGCGCTGGCCGCCACCGCCTCGGTCACCGGGCCGGGCACGACCACCGCATTCTCATAGAGCCGAAGATGTTCCGCGCCGGTGAGAACCGGGGGCAGGACAAAGGAGAAATAGGGGTACCAGGGCACGAAGGTCTCGGGAAACACCACGAGCTCCGCGCCCTTGCCCGCCGCCTCGTCCAGCGCGGCGAGCACGCGGGTGAGCGTGCCCTCCAGGCTATCGAGGTCGGGCGCGATCTGCACCGCGCCGACGCGCACGACCCGTTTTTCCGCGATTCTCTTTCCGGCCATTGCAGTCTCCTCGGATGCGGTGGGGACCCGGACGCTCAGAGCGTCCAGGTATCGAGGATGAAGGCGTTGTCGCGGCGGTGCAGGAGGATGATGTCGAGCACGTCGAGCGGGCTGACCGGGATGATGCCGGGGATCAGCGCGCCCTCGCCATGCCCGTACAGCGCCTGCAGGGCGAAGCGGCAGGCATAGACCTTGCCGCCGTCATTGAGGATCTTCTCGATGCGGTTGTTGAAGTTCAGGTGGCCGGGAAAGGCCTCGTCGCCGAGCTTGGGGAAGCCGCGCTGCACGCCGAGCGTGACACCGGGGCCATAGAGCAGAACCGAGGTCTCGAACCCCTTCTGGATCAGGCGCGAGGCCTGCAGCAGGTTGACGAGGCCGATCGAGCCCTCGAAGGCGACGGTGTGAAAGGTGATGAGCGCCTTCTCGCCGGGGGCGGCTTTGACGTCCTCGAACTTCTTGTCCTCGAAATCGACCAGAACGTCGCCCTTCTGATGGGCGGGGACGGTGATGGTGGCCATGTCGCTCTCCTCAAGTGAAACGGGGCCGGCAGCGCTGCCGGGCCACGCCATCTGGAATTGCAATCAATGTGCCAATTGATGGAATGCAAAAAGAATCAGCAAAACAGTCAAATTACATTCAATTATACATTCAATCTGGGCTCGGCCGCCGATTCCGGGCTGTTGAAACTCTGGGCGTGCGCGCAGCGAACAGGCAGGGTTTTGCTTGGTTTGCGGGCAGCTGTCAGGAATAGCTTCGTACTCTTCCGGACGCAGCAATTGTTGGACCAGGGGTGACAGGCCACCTCTGCAACATTATACAGTCAATTATGCCGTGCATGGATTGCGCGGGACCGGAACGCCACGCCGAAGCGCGGCCGCCGTTGCCGCGACCAAGACAGGAAGACCGACTGAGATGGCCGACTGGACACCCGACCTCTCCCGTTCCGACAAGCCGCGCTATCTCGCCATCGCCGACCTGATCGGCGAGGATATCCGCAGCGGCCGCCTCGCCATCGGCGACCGGCTGCCGCCGCAGCGCAAGCTGGCGAGCCGGCTGGATATCGATTTCACCACCGTGGCGCGCGGCTATGTCGAGGCGCAGAAGCGAGGCCTCGTCGAATCGCGGGTGGGTCAGGGCACGTTCGTGGTGGGTGCGCCGCGCCCAAAGACGCGCGCCGCCACCCCCGCGCGGTCCACCGCCGTCGACCTCTCGATGAACCTGCCGCCCGAGCCGGACGATCCGGCCCTCATCGCGCGCATGCAGGAGGGGCTCGCCGAGGTCGCGCGCGATCTGGTGGCGCTGCTGCGCTATCAGGGCTTCGGCGGCACGCGGGCGGACAAGGACGCAGCTTCCGCCTGGCTGGGGCGGCGCGCCATGGTGCCCTCGCAGGAGCGCATCTTCGTCACGCCGGGCGCGCATCCCGCCCTGCTCGGCATTCTCGGACATCTCGCCCGGCCGGGCGAATGTGTGCTGTGCGAGGCGATCACCTATCCCGGCGCGCGCGCCATCGCCGCGCAACTGGGGCTCAAGCTGCACGGATTGCCGATGGACCTTGAGGGTATCGACCCCGATGCCTTTGCGCAGGCCTGTCGCACGCTGGCGCCCAAGGCGCTCTATCTCAACCCGACGCTGCAGAACCCGACCACGCTGACCATTCCGGAGGCGCGGCGCGCGGCCATCGCCCAGGTGGCGCGGCGCTTCGGCGTGCCGATCGTCGAGGATGACGCCTATGGCTTCATCCCGCCGCATGGGCCGCCGCCGCTCGCCGCCATCGCGCCCGATCTCACCTGGCATGTGGCGGGGCTGGCCAAATGCATCGGCGCGGGGCTGCGCACGGCCTATGTCGTGGTGCCCGATACGCGCGCCGGCTATCCCTTCGCGGCGGCGCTGCGCACGGCGAGCGTGATGGCCTCCCCGCTCACCGCCGCGCTGGCCACGCGCTGGATCGAGGACGGCACGGCCGACACTCTGCTGCGTTTCATCCGCGCGGAGACGCAGGCGCGGCAGGCGCTGGCCGCCGAGATCCTGCCGGCGGGCTCGTTCCGCGCCGACCCGCTGGCCTTCAATCTCTGGATCGAGTTGCCGGCGGCGTGGACCCGCTCGGCCTTTGTCGGCCACATGCGCAGCACCGGCATCGGCGTGGTGGCGAGCGATGCCTTCACCGCCGGCGGGCCGGCGCGCGAGGCGGTGCGCGTGTGCCTCGGCGGGCCGGCGAGCCGGGCGCAGATCCGCTCCGCGCTCGACTACATCGCCCATGCGCTGGAACAGTCGCCCGAGGCCGTGTCCTCGGTGATGTGATCAGGCGAGCACGCGCGCGGCCGCCAGCAGGGCGTCGACATCGTCCTCGCGGGTGGCGAAGGAGGTGACGAGCCGCACCACGCCGGCGCCCCATCGGTCGGTGTAGAAGCGGAAGCCCTGGGCCAGAAGCCCGTCGATCATCGGCTGCGGCAGCCGCGCGAACAGCATGTTGGCCTCGACCGTGCCATTGACGTCGACGCCCGGGATGACGCGCAGGCCGGCATCGAGCCGCGCGGCCATCGCGTTGGCCTGGCGGGCATTGGCGAGCCACAGGTCGTCGTCGAGATAGGCGTCCATCTGCGCGGCGAGGAAGCGCATCTTGGAGGAGAGGTGCCCGCCGCGCTTGCGGCGGAAGGCCAGTTCGCCGGCGCGGGCGGGATCGAACAGCACGATCGCCTCGACCCCCATCGCCCCGTTCTTGGTGGCGCCGAAGGACAGGATGTCGACGCCCGCCTTCCAGGTCAGTTCCGCCGGGCTCGCCCCGAGCGCTGCGACCGCATTGGCGAAGCGCGAGCCGTCCATGTGCAGCGGCAGCCCCGCCTCGCGGCAGACGGCGCCGATGGCGCGGGTGTGTTCCAGCGAATAGAGCGTGCCGAGTTCGCTCGCCTGGGTGATGGAGACCACCGCGGGCTGCACGCCGTGCACGTCGCCCTTGTTCAGCCGGGTGGCGGCGCGCAGCGCCTCCGGGTCGATCCGCGCATCCGTGCCCGCCACATGCACCAGCTTGGCGCCGCTAGTGAAGAATTCCGGCGCGCCGCACTCGTCATTCTCGATATGGCTGCCGGCATGGCACAGCACCGCGCCCCAGGGTGGGCTGAACAGGGCGAGCGACAGCGCATTGGCCGCCGTGCCGGTGGAAACCAGCAGCACGGCCACCTCGCGCTCGAACAGGGCGCAGAGCTTTTCCTCGACGCGGCGCGAAATCGGGTCGGCGCCATAGGAGGGCATCGGCCCCTCATTGGCGGCGGCGAGGGCCTGGAGGATGGCGGGCGAAAGGCCCGCCACATTATCGCTGCCGAAGCCGGGCTGGCGCGGCAGGGAACGGGTCTCATCGGTCACGGGAGGATTCCTGAAAGGTCGGTCGCACGGAACCTCCCTTATAGCCGTTCGCCGCGCAACCGGGATGCCCGTCCGCGCCGCTCGCATAACGCCGGATGCCGGGGCGGGCGCGGCGTTCTAGACTGGGGCGATGAACACGCCCCCAGCCATCTCGCCCCCAGCCATCTCGCCCCCAGCCATCTCGCCCGCCGATCCTGTCGTCGCCGACCAGCAGCGGGTCTTCGCGCGGCTCGCCGATCCGGCGACGCATGGCATGAGCGGGCCGGTGCGGCGGATCGATACGCATGGCGCGGTGGTCTTTCTGGCGGGAAAGGACGTCTACAAGGTGAAGCGCGCCGTGCGTTTCCCGTTCATGGACCTCTCCACGCTGGAGCGTCGGCACGCCGCCTGCCGGCGCGAGCTGGAGGTGAACCGCGACAATGCGCCCGGCCACTATCTCGGCCTGGTGCCCATCGTGGCGCGGGCCGGCGGGCTTCATCTGGGTGGGGCCGGCGATATCGTCGAGTGGGCGGTGCACATGCGCCGCTTCGATGAGGAGGCGACGCTCGATCATGTCGCCGCACGGGGTGGGCTCGATAATCAACTGATCGACGCGCTGGCGCAGGCGGTGGCGGCCGCGCATGAGCGCGCCCCGCGGCACCCGGAATGGGACGTGCCGGGCGCGCTCGCCGGCGTTGCCGCCGGGGTCGTGGATGGGCTGCGGGAGAGGCCGGAACTGTTCGCCCCGGCCCGCGTCGCCGCGCTGGAGGCCATGCTGGGGTCCGCGCTCGGCCGGCTGGCGCCGCTTCTCGCGGCTCGGGCCGGCCAAGGGGAGGTGCGGCGCTGCCATGGCGACCTGCATCTGCGAAACATCGCGCGGATCGCCGGCGCGCCGGTGCTGTTCGACGCGCTGGAATTCGACGAGGGCCTCGCCACGATCGACCTTCTCTACGACCTCGCTTTCCTGCTGATGGATCTCGGCTCGCGCGGCGAGGCGTTGGCCGCCAATCGCCTGCTCAACGCCTATCTCAAGGCTCGCGGCGCCGCCCCGCCCTATGACGGGCTCGCGGCGCTGCCGCTGTTCCTCGCCTTGCGGGCGGGGATAAGGGCGCAGGTGAGCGCGGCGGCGCTGGCCCATCGCACCGGCGCGGCGCTGGAGGCGGGGCGGGCGGAAGCGCTGTCCTATCTCGCCTTCGCCGAAGTGGCACTGACGCCGGTGCCGGCGCGCCTCCTTGCCATTGGCGGGCTGTCCGGCACCGGCAAGAGCACGCTGGCCGCCCATCTCGCCCCCGCCATCGGCCCGCTGCCGGGCGCGGTGCATCTGCGCAGCGATGTCGAGCGGAAGCGCCTCGCCGGGGTCGGCGAGTTCGACCGGCTGCCGCCGGCCGCCTATACGAGGGAGGCGACGGAAGAGGTCTATGCGACGCTGCGCGCGCGGGCCGCGGCCGTGCTGGCGAGCGGCCATGGCGTGGTGGTCGATGCCGTGCACCAGCGGCCCGAGGAGCGCGACGCCCTCGCGGCGGTCGCGCAGCAGGCCGGCCTCGGCTTTTCCGGCCTCTGGCTGGAGGCGCCGGTGGATGCGCTGGCCGCCCGCGTCGAGGCGCGGCGGGGCGATGCCTCCGACGCCACTGTGGAGGTGCTGAAGCAGCAGGCGGAGCGCGAGGTCGGCAAGCTGGACTGGATCCGTCTCAGCGCCGCCGGCACGCCGGAGGAACTGCTGGCGCGGGCGCAAGCCGCGCTGGGGCGCGCCGTACACCGATAGGCGCGCCATCCGGGCGAAGTGATTTGCCGGCTCAGCGTCTGCGCAGCAGTCGCAGCGCGTTGGCCGTCACCAGCACGGTGGCCCCGGTATCGGCGAGGATGGCCGGCCACAGCCCGGTAATGCCGGCAATGGTGGTGACGAGGAACACCGCCTTGAGCCCGAGCGCGAGGGTGATGTTCTGGTGGATATTGCCCATCGTCGCCTTGGACAGGTCGATCATGGCGGCGACATCGCCCACCCGCCCGTGCAGCACGGCGGCATCCGCCGTCTCCAGCGCGACATCGGTACCCCCGCCCATGGCGATGCCGACATTGGCGCTGGCAAGCGCGGGGGCGTCGTTGATGCCGTCGCCGACCTTGGCGACCTTCCGCCCCTCGCGCTGCAACTCGACGATGATGCGCTGCTTGTCGGCCGGCATCAGCCCGGCCCGCACCTCGATGCCGAGATCGGCGCCGATCGCCCGTGCGG
This sequence comes from Ancylobacter tetraedralis, assembly GCF_014195655.1. Lineage (GTDB taxonomy): Bacteria > Pseudomonadota > Alphaproteobacteria > Rhizobiales > Xanthobacteraceae > Ancylobacter > Ancylobacter tetraedralis. Next base: position 73,444 of record NZ_JACICD010000002.1, on the reverse strand, counting down.
TGCGCTCATTGTCGCCGGTGAGCATGAGGGTGCGGATGCCCGCCGCCTTCAGCGCGGCAAGGCCGGCGGCGGCATCGGGGCGCGGTTCGTCGCGCATGGCGATCAGCCCTTCGGCCGCCCCATCCGCCAGCAGCACGGAGACCGTCTTGCCGGCATCGTTCAGCGTGTCGATGGTCGCGCTCTGCTCAGTGGTGAGGGGCGCGCGCGCGCCCGCCGCCCGGGGCGAGCCGAGGAACAGCGTCACGCCCTCCACCGTGCCGGTGACGCCCTCGCCGCTCGCCGCGCCGGCGTTCTGGACGCCGGGCACCTCGAGGTCGCGAATGGCGGCCTCCGCCAGAATGGCGCTGGCGAGCGGATGGGTGGAGCCGGCCTCCAGCGCGGCGGCGCGGGCGAGCAGCGCGTTCTCATCGCCGGTGAAAGCGATCGCGTCCGTCACTTTCGGCTTTCCTGCCGTGAGCGTGCCGGTCTTGTCGAGCGCCACCGTGTCGATGTTGCGCAGCACTTCCAGCACCGCGCCGCCCTTGATGAGCAGGCCGCGCCGTGCGCCGGCGGCGAGCCCGGCCGCGATGGCCGCGGGGGTCGAGATGACCAGCGCACAGGGGCAGCCGATGAGCAGGATGGCGAGGCCCTTGTAGATCCACGCATCCCATGCGGCGCCAAAGACGAGCGGCGGCACCACGGCGACCAGCGCCGCCAGTCCCACGACGAAGGGAGTGTACCAGCGCGAGAACCGGTCGATGAAGCGCTCGGTCGGGGCCTTGCTCTCCTGCGCCTCCTCCACCAGCCGCACGACGCGGGCGATGGTGTTGTCGGAGGGCGCGGTGGTGGCGCGAATGGTGAGTGCCGCGTCGAAATTCACCGTGCCGGCATAGACGCCATCGCCCGGCCGCTTGGCCACCGGCACGCTCTCGCCGGTCACCGGCGCCTCGTTCACCGCGCCGCTTCCCTCCAGTACCTCGCCATCGGCGGGGATGCGCTCGCCCGGCCGCACCAGAATGACGGCGCCGACCGTGAGGCTCTCGGCCGGCACCTCGCGGGTGGTGCCGTTCTCGAGGAGGCGCGCGGTCTTGGGCACCAGCCGGGTCAGCGCGCGGATGCTGTCGCGCGCCCGGCCGGCGGCGACGCCTTCCAGCAATTCGCCGACCAGAAACAGGAATACGACGGCCGCCGCCTCCTCCGACGCGCCGATGATCACCGCGCCGACGGCGGCGATGGTCATCAGCATCTCGATGGAAAAGGGCGTGCCCGACAGCGCGGCCATGACGGCGCGCCGGGCGATCGGCACGAGGCCGATCAGCAGCGCCGCGATGAAGATCCAGGGATCGAGCCATGGCAGGAAATGGCCGACCGCGTAGGCGCCGGCCAGCGCCGCACCGCAGACGAGGGTCAGCCGCGCCTTGCGGCTTTTCCACCACGGCCCGTCGCCGTCGATATGCGTGTGGTCGTGCCCATGGCTCTCGGCCGCCGCGCGGGGCGCCGGCGCGGCGGCGACCAGGCCCGGGTGGTCCTGATGGCCGTGACCTTGATGATCGTGGGCTTCGTGATCGTGATGGCCATGGTCATGGCCATCATCATGGGTGGGATCATGATCGTGCCCGCAGCACGCGCCATGGGCATGGCTGTCGTGCTCATGGCCGTGATCGCCAGCCGGCGCCGCTGCGGCCGGGTGGCTCGCGACTGGAAGCGGCACGATGCCATAGCCGAGGCCGGCGACGCGCTTTTCCACCAGCGCGAGGTCGGCGCCCTCGTGATCCACGGTCAGGGTGCCGGCCGTGACCGAGACCGACACCTCCGCGACGCCCGCCACCCGGCGCACCGCGGTGTCGATCTTCGTCGCGCAGGAGGCGCAATCCATCCCGGCGATACGGTAGCGGGTTTTCACGGCGGACATGGTGTCACCTCTTGTCTCACGGCCGGCACGACCCTAGCTCCTCTAGCGACTAGAGGAGCAAGCGGGAAATGAGCAGGACTGAGCCGGCCGGAACGTTCACCATCGGCGAGGCGGCGCGATCGAGCGGCGTGAAGGTGCCGACCATTCGCTATTACGAGGAAATCGGCCTTCTCCCGGCGCCGCCGCGCACGGAAGGGGGACGCCGCTCCTATGGCGCGGCCGACATGCGCCGGCTCGCCTTCATCCGCCATGCGCGCGAGCTCGGCTTCGAGATCGAGGCGATCCGCACCTTGCTGCAATTGCAGGACCAGCCGGAGCAGCCCTGCGCGGCGGCGGATGCCATCGCCCGCGACCGGCTGATCGAGGTGGAGCGGCGCATCGCCAGCCTCACCGCGCTGAAGGCGGAACTGCAGCGCATGGTGGAAGGCTGCTCGCACGGCCATGTCGCGGCATGCCGGGTGATCGAGATCCTCGCCGATCACGGCGAGTGCCGCCACCATCACGGCCCCGCCGAGCCGGGCGGGATCGGGCGCTGAACCCGCTCGCTCCCGGGCCGGCACCGCGGTCATGGGCGTCGGCGTCCTGCGGATTCAGCCGCAGTCCGCTCACACCACCACGAAGCCGTGGGCGAAGGGGTCGCGGTCGTCGATGAAGATGGTGTTGTAGCCGGTCATGCGGGCCCAGCCGCCGATGGAGGGAATGATGGCGTCGCGGTCCCCCACCTTCACCTGCGCCTCGACCCGGCCCTTGAACAGCGAGCCGATGATGCTCTCGTGGATGAACGTGTCGCCGACCTTGAGTTCGCCGAGCGCGGCGAGATGGGCCATGCGCGAGGAGGTGCCGGTGCCGCAGGGCGAGCGGTCGATGGCCTTGTCGCCATAGAACACGGCGTTGCGCGCGTGTGCTTCCGGGTGCTGCGGCGCGCCGGTCCAGAGAATGTGCGAGAGGCCGCGGATCTCCGGCTTTTCCGGGTGCACGAACGCGTATTTCTCGTTCAGCGCGCGGCGCAGCGCGCCGCTCATGCCGATCAGTTCGCCGGCGGTGAAGTCCGCCATGTCGCGGAAATTCTCCTGCGGCGAGACGATGGCGTAGAAATTCCCGCCATAGGCGACGTCGACGGCGATCTCGCCGAGGCCGGGGCACTCGGCGGTGAGGCCGCGCTCATAGAGGAAGGCGGGCACGTTGGTGATGCGCACCTCCTCCACATATTGCCCTTCCTGCCGGTACTCGGCCTTCACCACGCCGGCGGGAGTATCGAGCATCAGGACGCCCGGCGTCTTCGGGGTGATAAGCCCGTGCTCGATGGCCATGGTCACCGTGCCGATGGTGCCGTGCCCGCACATGGGCAGGCAGCCCGAGGTTTCGATGAACAGGATGGCGACGTCGCAATCCGGCCGGGTCGGGGGATAGAGGATGGAGCCCGACATCATGTCGTGGCCGCGCGGCTCGAACATCAGCCCGGTGCGGATCCAGTCGAATTCGCGCAGGAAATGCGCGCGCTTTTCCAGCATGGTCGAACCCTGAAGGTTCGGCCCGCCGCCGGCGACCAGGCGCACCGGATTGCCGCAGGTGTGGCCGTCTATGCAGAAGAAGCTGTGTCGCGCCATGGGGGCTACTCGTTGCAGATGGGGGCGTCAGAAGCGGTCGGGACGGAAGGAATCGATCGGGATCGAGGGCGGGCGCCCGCCGGCCAGCTCGGCGATGAGCCGGCCGGTCGCCGCGCTCTGTGTCAGGCCGAGATGGCCGTGGCCGAAGGCATAGAACACGCGTGGGTCGGCGGTCGAGGGGCCGATGACGGGGAGCGAATCGGGCATCGAGGGGCGAAAGCCCATCCATTGCCGCCCGCCTTCGGTCCTGAGGCCCGGCAGGAAGGTGGCGGCCTTTTTCAGCATCGCTTCGGAGCGCCTGAAATTGGGAGGTGCGGTGAGCCCGCCCAGTTCCACCGCGCCGCCGACGCGGATGCCGGTGACGAGCGGCGAAACCACGAAGCCGTGGCCGCCGAAGGTGAGCTGGCGCCGGAGGTCGAAGGCGGTTCCCGGCAGCGTCGTGTTGTAGCCGCGCTCGGTCTCCAGCGGAACGGCATCGCCCAGCCCTTTCGCCAGCGGGCGCGACCAGGCGCCGCCCGCCAGCACGACCTGGCCGGCGAGCAGCCGGGAGCCGTCGGCGAGGTGGACACGCACGCCATCCGGCCCCGGTTCGAGGCGCACCGCCTCGCCATGGGTGATGGTGCCGCCGCGCGCGATCACGGTATCGAACAGCGTCATCGCGAAGCGGTAGGGGTCGGCCACCGTCTGCCAGTGCGGGGTGAAGGTGCCGACCGTGAAGCGCGGCGAGAGGCCGGGCTGGAGTTCCGCCAGGCGCTCGCCGCGCGCGTGCTCGAAGCGGATACCCTCGCTCGCGCGCGCTTCCCAGCCGGGCAGCGCGGCCTGCCATTCCGCCTCGCTCTCGTAAAGCTGGAGATTGCCGTCGCGCCGCACCAGCGGGCGCAGCCCGGCGGCGTCGACCATGGCGTCCATCGCGGTGGCGGCGAGCCGCATGAGCCGCGCCTGCACCAGCAGCGAATGGCGGTAGCGATCGGGCAGGCCGGCGCGGCCGAAGCGGATCAGCCACGGCAGGATGCGCGGCAGGTAGGACGGGGGAACCGACAGGGGCCCGAGCGGATCCAGCAGCCAGGTCGGCGCCTTGCGCAGGATGCCGGGCGAGGCCAGAGGCAGGATGTCGGTGAAGGCGAAGGCGCCGGCATTGCCATAGCTCGCCCCTTCCGCCACGCCGTTGCGCTCCAGCAGGCGCACCCGCCGGCCCTCGCCGATGAGGTGGAAGGCGGCGGCGAGGCCGACAATACCGGCGCCGATGACGATGATGTCGCTGGCCGCGTCGTTGTGTGCCGGGGGCTGGCCGTCACCGGCAGCGGCGCGGACGGCGTTGGCGGCAACCGAGTGGCTGTTCATTCTGCCCTGCTGAGATCTCTGTCGCGACCTTCACGGCCGGGTCCGATCCCCGGGAATCGACGCCGTCCTGACGCTCCGGCCGGGCACCTCGGCCTTTCCACCTCCCGGGTCAAGCCCGGGCGGCGGGGTCTTTGGTCTCATGATGCCCGCCATGGCCGCGGTAGGACCGACATCGCCCGCGGCAGATGCTCCCATGCGGCCCTCCGAGAGGCCTTCCGGCCCGCCGCTTCAGGCCGGCTTCAGGCAGCCCTGGCGAGAGTCGGGCGGGTGGCCAGCGCTTCGGCGACGATCGTCTCGACCTTGGCGCGCTGCGCGCCTTCCAGCGGCAGCCGGGGCGCGCGCACATGTTCGGTGGTGCCGGTCACCAGCGCCTCGACCAGCTTCAGATTCTGCACGAGATAGGTCGACACGTCGAGGTCGAGCAGCGGACGGAACCAGCGATAGATCGCCAGCGCCTCGTCATAGCGCTTGGCCTTCATCAGCCGATAGATGGCGACCGTCTCTTCCGGGAAGGCGACCACGAGGCCTGCCACCCAGCCGACCGCGCCGACGGCGAGCGCCTCATAGGCGAGATTGTCGACGCCGGTGAAGACGTCGAAGCGGCTGCCCAGCGCGTTGATGATCTCGGTGCTGCGGCGGATATCGTCGGAGGATTCCTTGATCGCCACGAAGCGGGAATCCCGGGCCAGTTCGGCCATGATCTCGATGGTGACGTCGACCCGGTAGGCGACGCGGTTGGAATAGATCATCACCGGCAGGTCGCCGGCCTGCGCCACCGCGTTGAGGGTCGCGACCGTTTCCTTCGGGTTGGTGTGGTAGACGAGGCTCGGCACCACCATCAGCCCGTCCGCGCCGGCCGTGTGGGCGCGGGAGGCGAGGGCGGCGCAATCGCGGGTCGCCGCGTCGGCAATGGTCATCAGCACCGGCTTGCGGCCGGCCACCGACTTGGCGATGGCGAGCACCTCGAGGCGCTCGTCATGCGAGAGCATGGGGCCTTCGCCGAGCGAGCCGTTGACGATGATGCCGTCGACGCCGGCATCGATCTGGAGGGCGAAGCAACGCTCCATTTCGCGGGCGTCAAGAGCGCCAGCCTCGGTGAACTTGGCGGTAACGGCGGGGAAGACACCTGTCCACATGGCTCGCGCTCCTGATGCGTGACGGAATTGGGCTGCAAGGAATTCGTCGGGAGCATCTATTTTTTGGATCCAATTTGCAATATCCTTTTTTCGTTCGTCGAGGGAATGCGACATGAAGGTGAAGGCGACCGATATCGGCCAGATGGCCTCGGCTTCCGAGGTGATCTTCGAGGCGCTGCGCGAGGCCATCACCCAGGGCGAGGTGAAGGAGGGCGAGGCCCTGCGCCAGGACCGCATCGCCCGCATGTTCAATGTCAGCCGCATCCCGGTGCGCGAGGCGCTGACCCGGCTGGAGGAGCAGGGCCTGGTCTCGACACAGCGCTATCGGGGCGCGGTGGTCTCCAGCCTCTCCATCGCGGAAATCGAGGAAGTGTTCGAGTTTCGCGCGCTGATCGAGCCGGAGGTGCTGCGGCTGGCGATTCCGCGCATGTCGGAGGCGGCGCTCGCGCGGGCCGGCGACTTCGCCGCGTCCTTCGCCAGCGAGCCGGACAGCGCGCGCTGGGGAGAGCTCAACCGGCGCTTCCACTATGCGCTGTATGAGGATTCGGCGCGGCCCTATTACCTCTCCACCATCAACGCCGCGCTCGACCGGGTGGACCGCTACTCGCGCGCCCAGCTGGTGCTGACCGACGGCATGGCGCGGGCGCAGCGTGAGCACGAGCAGATCCTGGCGGCCGTGGTGGCGCGCGATGCCGACCAGGCGGCGGCGCTGACCCGCGAGCATATTCTGGCGGCGGGCCGCTCGCTGGTGGATTTTCTCAGTCGCAGCCGTGCCGGTGAGAAAGCGGTCCTCGCCGGCTAGGATACGCGGCGACAATGTTCGGGGTATTTATATACCGCTTTGCATGAACGGCCATGTTCCCGCCTCAAAAAACATCCGGCTGGGCATCGAAGCTTGCCACTTAAGACTTTCGAGCCGGGTGACGAAGCGTTATGCGGGAACCTTCACGGTGCCGTCATAGGCAGCCGGCAGGGACCCTCGCGCCCATGAACCGACGCCGCTTCATCACCGGTGTAGCCGGTGTCCTTGTCGCCCTGCCCGCCGCGGGCCCGGCCGGGTCGGTGGCGTGGGCGCAGGCCCAGCCATCGACACAAGCACAGTTGCAGCCCTCCGCGCGCGAAACCGGGCCGCTCGCCTTGTTCGTGCCGGCCGGCGGGGGCGGGGGCGGGGGGCTGGAGCGCCTCGCCCAGGCGATCGACATGAGCCTGCGCGAGACCGGCCTCGTCGCCGATCCCGTAACGGCCTATCATCCCGGCACCGCGGCGGGTGGTCTCGTGCAGTTCGTCGACCGCGAGCGCGGGCGTACCGATCTGCTGATGGTGTGCGGTATCGGCATGGCGGGCGTCGCCGTCATGCAGCATCTCGCCGTCAGCCTGTCCGACCTGACGCCGATTGCCTGTCTCATCACGGAGAACCTCATCCTCGCGGTCAGCGTCGATTCGCCGTTCCGGTCGCTGGGCGACCTGCTCTCGGCGATGCGGCAGCAGCCTGACGCGGTATCCTTCGTGGGTTCCTCGCTCGGCAGCACGGATCATCTGCTGGTCGGCATGCTGGCACGCCATGTCGGCATTTCCGGGCGTCTCGTCGGCTATCATCCCTATGTCGGCGGCGTTGGCGCGGCGGATGCCGCGGTGCGCGGGGCGGCGGTCGGCGTCGTTTGCAGCCTCGGCGATATTCTGCCGGAGGTGAATGTCGGGCGGCTGCGGGCGCTGGCCATCTCGTCCTCGCAGCGCCTGCCAGGCGTGGCCGTGCCGACCTTTGCCGAACAAGGCGTCGATATCCGGCTGGCCAACTGGCGCGGCGTGTTCGCCCCGCCGGGGATCGGCGTCGACAGTCAGGCCGATCTGGTCGGGCTGATGGAGCGTATGGTCGCGGGCCAGGCATGGCGGGCGCGGCTGTTCCAGTACAATTGGCAGAGCAGCCTGAGGACGGGCGAGGATTTCGCACGCTTCGTGCGCGAGGAGACCAACCGCGTGCGCAGCCAGATCAGCGCGCTCGGTCTGATCTGACGCCCCCGGCGCTGCCCACTCCGTCCGCCGGCACGAGGGCGGGCCGGGGCAGATCCGCCGCGATGAAGCTGCCGCGCGCCTCGCGCACCGCGCCGGCGATGAAATCCTCGACTTCGCGGATGCGCCGCAGCCCGTGAATATCGGCATGGGTGACGAGCCAGTAGGCACGGCGGAAACTCAGTTCCGGCAATAGCCGCACCAGTTCGCCATGCGCGCGGGCGGCGTAGTCGTGCAAGATGCCGATGCCCGCCCCGGCGCGCACCGCCTCCATCTGCCCGACCACGCTGGCGCATTCGAGCCGCCGGGCCTCCACTTCGCGAAACGCCTCGAAATAGTCGAGGGCCGGCGAATAGACGAGATCGGGCACATAGGTCACCAGCAGGCGTCCGGCGAGATCGGCGAGCCGCGCGACCGGCCCGGTGCGCTCCAGATAGTCGCGCGTGGCGTAGACGCCGAGGCTGTAATCGGTGAGCTTGCGGGCGACGAGCCGCCCCTCGCCCGGGCGCTGCAGCGTCACCGCGATGTCCACCTCGCGCTTGGGCAGCGAGAAGCTGCGCGGCAGCGGCGCGAGCTGGATGGTGAGGCTGGGATGTTCATCCGCGAGCCGGCCGAGCCGGGGGGCCAGGAAATAGGTGCCGAAGCCGTCCGGTGCGCCGATCCGCACGGTGCCGGCCAGCGCGAGATCGACATTGCCGAGCGCGGCCTGCGCCTGCAGCATTTCGGTCTCGATACGCTCGGCATGGGCGAGCAGGCGCTCGCCCGCCGGAGTGAGTTCGCTGCCCGTGGTGCGGCGCTCGATGAGCTTGGACCCCAGGCCGGCCTCCAGCGCCGCAAGCCGGCGGCCCACCGTGGCATGGTCGAGCCCGAGCTGGCGCGCCGCCGCCAGCATCTGGCCGGCCCGCGCCACGGCGAGGAAAATCCGCAGGTGATCCCAGTCCATCATGGTCGCCTCCGTCGCGCTTATTCTTGATTGTCTGTTCTTGTTAGCCCGTTTACGCACAACGGATGCGGGAACATCGTCGTTGAAGTGAGCTGTTTCGGCAAGCACAACGAGGGTCACACAAACAGGGGAGATCGTCATGGCGGTCATCGGGCATTACATCGGCGGCAAGAGCGTCACCACTGCCGGACGGACGGCGCCGGTCTTCGATCCCGCGACCGGCGCGCAGACCGGCGAGGCGCTGCTCGCCTCCACCGCGACGGTGGGCGAGGCGGTGGCCGCGGCGGCCGCGGCCTTCCCGGGCTGGGCCGATACCCCCACGCTGACCCGCGCCCGCGTGATGTTCAAGTTCAAGGCGCTGCTGGAGCGCGACATCGACGCGCTGGCCGAGGCCATCACCCGCGAGCACGGCAAGACCTTCGAGGATGCCAAGGGCGAGGTGACCCGCGGCATCGAGGTGGTCGAGTTCGCCTGCGGCATCCCGCATCTGCTGCGCGGCGATTTCACCGAGCAGGTGGCGCGCGGCGTCGACGTGTTCTCGGCCCGCCACCCGCTCGGCGTGGTGGCCGGCATCACCCCGTTCAACTTCCCCGTCATGGTGCCGATGTGGATGTTCCCGGTGGCGATCGCCTGCGGCAACAGCTTCGTGCTGAAGCCCTCCGAGAAGGACCCGACCCCCTCGCTGATGCTGGCCGAACTGCTGGCGGAAGCCGGCCTGCCGGCCGGCGTGTTCAACGTGGTGCAGGGCGACAAGGAAGCGGTCGACGCGCTGCTGACCCATCCCGACGTCGCCGCGGTCAGCTTCGTCGGCTCCACGGCCATCGGTGAGTATGTCTACAAGACCGCCGCCGCACACGGTAAGCGCGCGCAGGCGCTGTGCGGCGCCAAGAACCACCTCGTCGTCATGCCCGACGCCGACCTCGACAAGACGGTCGATGCGCTGATGGGCGCGGGCTATGGCTCGGCCGGCGAGCGCTGCATGGCGGTGTCGGTCGCCGTGGCGGTGGGCGGCGTGGGCGATGCGCTGCTCGACAAGCTGGTGCCGAAGGTGCGCGCGCTGAAAGTGGGCCCCGGCCTCGATCGCGACAGCGAGATGGGCCCGCTGGTCACGAAGGAGCACCTCGCCAAGGTCTCCGGCTATGTCGATGCCGGCGTCGCGGAAGGCGCGAAGCTCGTGGTCGACGGGCGCGGCCTGAAGCTGCAGGGCTATGAGGACGGCTATTTCATCGGCGGCTGCCTGTTCGACGACGTCACCCCCGACATGAAGATCTACAAGGACGAGATCTTCGGCCCGGTGCTCTCCGTCGTGCGGGTGGATAGTTTCGCCGAGGCGCTCCAGCTGGTGAACGACCACGAATACGGCAATGGCGCCGCCATCTTCACCCGCGACGGCGACAGCGCCCGCACCTTCGACCGCGACGCCAAGGCGGGCATGATCGGCATCAACGTGCCGATCCCGGTGCCGGTGGCGTTCCACTCCTTCGGCGGCTGGAAGCGCTCGGTATTCGGCGACCGCAACGTCTACGGCATGGAAGGCGTGGGCTTCTACACCAAGATGAAGACCACCACCGCCCGCTGGCCCACCGGCATCCGCGAGGGCGCCCAGTTCGTCATGCCGACGACCGGGAACTGAGGTCCGGCCAGGGTTCGGACGCGGTCAAGCACTATGGAATGCCCGGCGAGGAGCCGGGCATTTTCGTTTGAGGGACATTCCCTGCTGCCAGTTTGCGGCAGCAGGCCTGCTATCATCCCCGCATGTCGCGCTCCGAACGGCTTCTCGATCTGCTGCAGCTGCTGCGCCGCCATCGACGGCCGGTGAGCGGCAAGGTGTTGGCGCACGAGCTGGGCGTGAGCCTGCGCACGCTCTATCGCGACATCGCCACGCTGCAGGCGCAGGGGGCGACCATCGAGGGCGAGGCGGGGGTGGGCTATGTGCTCAAGCCCGGCTTCCTGCTGCCGCCGCTGATGTTTTCGCCCGAGGAGCTGGAGGCGCTGGTGCTCGGCTCGCGCTGGGTGGCCGAGCGGCTCGACGGGCACCTCGCCGAAGCGGCGCGCTCGGCGCTGGCGCGCATCGGAGCGGTGCTGACGGCGACGCTGCGCGCGGAAATGGACGCGTCCTCGCTCATTGTCGCGCCCGGCGCGCCGATCCCGGTCGATATCGTCGACCCGGCGCTGCTGCGCAAGGCGATACGCACCGAGCGCAAGCTGGTCCTCGCCTATCGCGATGCGCAGGGCGCGGCGAGCTCGCGCACGGTCTGGCCCTTCGCGCTCGCCTTCTTCGACCAGGTGCGGCTGCTGCTGGGCTGGTGCGAACTGCGCGGCGATTTCCGCTCTTTCCGCACCGATCGCATCATCCGCGCCGACATCACCGAGCAGCGCTACCCGCAGCGTCGCGCCGCGCTGATGACCGCGTGGCGCCAGCAGCAAAAGCTGGCGGGCGGCGCTGGCTGCTGACGGAAACTGGCAGCAGGGGGCGATAGATGGGTGTCCTCGATCCACCGATGGGGCCCACCATGACCGACGCCAGCAATATCCTTCTCTATGTCAACGATCCCGCTGCCAGCGCCCGCTTCTACACCCGCCTGCTGGAGCGTGACCCGATCGAGCAGAGCCCCGGTTTCGCCCTGTTCCCGCTGGCGGCGGGCGTGGCGCTGGGCCTGTGGCGGCGCGACGACGTGCAGCCGGCGCCGCAGCTGCGCGCCGGCGGCGGCGAGATCGGCTTCAAGGTCGCGGATGCCGCCGCCGTCGATGCCGCCTATGAAAGCTGGGCCGCGCAGGGCGTCGCCATCGCCCTGAAGCCGACCGATCTCGATTTCGGCCGCAGCTTCGTTGCCCTTGATCCCGATGGTCATCGGCTGCGGGTCTATGCGCTGGGCGCGGCGATTTAGGCGACGTGGGATGAGGGGCGGGAGGCGGCGGGGGTCGCCCGCCGTCTCACCCCCGCTCGCGGCCGAAATCGGGCTCCGCCGTCTCCTGGCCGATCTCGATGATCGAGCGGCGGATGGCGCGGGTGCGGGTGAACAGGTCGAACAGCTTGTCCCCCTCGGCCCAGCGGATCGCCCGCTGCAGTGCGATCAGGTCCTCGGTGAAGCGGCCCAGCACCTCGATCACCGCCGCGCGATTGTTGAGGAACACGTCGCGCCACATGGTGGGGTCGGACGCCGCGATGCGGGTGAAGTCGCGGAAGCCGCCGGCCGAGTACTTGATCACTTCCGACTGGGTGACGTTTTCGAGGTCCGCCGCCGTGCCGACGATGTTGTAGGCGATGAGGTGCGGCACATGCGAGGTGATGGCCAGCACCAGATCGTGGTGCTCGGGCGTCATGATCTCGACATTGGCGCCCATCGCGCTCCACAGCCCCGAGAGCCTGGCCACCGCATCCGCATCCGCGCCCTCTGGCGGGGTGAGGATCGACCAGCGGTTCTGGAACAGCGTGGCAAAGCCGGCATCCGGGCCGGAATACTCCGTTCCCGCCACCGGATGGCCGGGAATGACGTGCACGCCCTCGGGCAGATGCGCCCGCAGCGCGTTCAGCACCGCGCCCTTCACCGAGCCGACATCGGAGACGATGGCGCCCGGCGCCACATGCGGGGCGATGGCTTGCGCCACCGCGCCCATGGCGCCGACCGGCACGCACAGGATGACGATGTCGGCGCCCGCCACGGCTTCGGCGGGTGTGGCGGCAATGAGGTCCGCGAGGCCGAGCGTGGCCGCGCGGGCGCGCACCGCCGCATCGCCGTCATAGGCGATGAGCGTGCCCGCCAGCTTGCGCGCCGCTGCCGCGCGCAGGATGGAGGAGCCGATCAGCCCGATGCCGATGACGGCGAGCCGGCCGACCAGCGGCTGCGCCAGCGGGGGATCAAGCACCATGACCCGTGCCCGCCCGTTCGCCCGTCTTTCCGAGGAATTCCGCCAGCGCGGCGACCAGCAGGCGGTTCGCCTCCTCGGTGCCGATGGTCAGGCGCAGCGCGCCCGGCAGGCCATAGGAATCCACCCGCCGCAGGATCAGCCCGCGCTGCATCAGGAAGGCGTCGGCCTCCTTCGCGGTCTTGCCCGGCGCGTCGGGGAAATGCACCAGCAGGAAATTGGTGACGCTCGGCGTGACCGTCAGCCCCAGCGCGGTCAGTTCGTGCGTCAGCCAGGGCAGCCATTGCTCGTTATGCGCGACCGCCGCCTCGGTGTGGCCCGTGTCCTGGATCGCCGCGATGGCGGCGGCGATGCCGGGCGCGGAGACGTTGAAGGCGCCGCGGATGCGGTTGAGCGCGTCGATCACCTCGGCCGAGCCATAGGCCCAGCCGACGCGCAGGGCGGCAAGCCCGTGGATCTTGGAGAAGGTGCGCAGCATCAGCACGTTCTGCGTGGTGGCGACCAGCTCGATGCCGGATTCATAATCGTTGCGGCGCACATATTCCGCATAGGCCGCGTCGAGCGCGAGCAGCACGTTCGGCGGCAGGCCGCGCTGCAGGCGCTTGATCTCGTCGAAGGGCAGGTAGGTGCCGGTCGGGTTGTTGGGATTGGCGAGGAAGACCACGCGCGTGCGATCCGTCACCGCCGCCAGCAGCGCGTCGACGTCGGAATGATGGTCCGTCTCCGGCGCCACCACCGGCGTCGCTCCGGCCGCCAGCGTGGCGATGCGGTAGACCAGGAAGCCATATTGCGAATAGAGCACCTCGTCGCCCGGGCCCGCGAAGGCCAGAGCCGTGAGCATGAGCAGCTCGTCCGAGCCGGTGCCGCAGACGATGCGCGCGGGGTCGAGCCCGTAGGCGGCGCCGATCGCCTCGCGCAGCTTGAGCGAGGAGCCGTCGGGGTAGAGTTCCAGCGCGTCGAGGGAGCGGTAGGCCTCCAGCGCCTTCGGGCTGGCGCCGAGCGGGTTCTCGTTGGCCGAGAGCTTGAACACCCTTGTGCCCGGCCCCGCGCTCGCCTTGCCGGGCACATAGGCCTCGATCGCCAGCACGCCGGGGCGCGGGACGGGACGGCTCGGGAGGGTGGCGGACGACATGGCAGGCACTCCGAAGGGGCGGAAAGGGAGGGCGCGCGTCAGGGGTTTCCGGCGCGGGCGTCGATGGGGGCGGCGCCCGGCGGCAGCGCGGGGTGCGGCGAATGGGTATGGCGGCGCGCATGGCTACCCACGAGGGCCACTGCACGCACCGAGGCGCCGGCCGCCCGCAGCGTCGCGAGCACGGCATCGAGCGCGACCGCACCGCCGACCGGGATCGACACCAGCAGCGCCGCGCCATCGAGCCCGCGATCGGGCACGGCGATGACATCGGCCAGCGGGGCGAGCGCGCGGGCGGCCTGGGCGGACCAGCCGCCGACATGCAGGCTCCAGGTCTCCACCTCCGTCACCGCGCCATCCGTCACCGGGTGGGCGATGCAGAAGACGGGCAGGCCGGCGGGGTGGTCGGCGCGCTCCACAAAGGGCAGCCGGGCGATGATCTTGGGCGCGTGCGCGCCTTCGAGCGCGGTCCACCAGGCGCTGGCGCCGGGCGGGGCGAAGGCGGGGACGAGGCCGAGGTCGCCGCGCGAGGCAGCCACCGCCGCCACCACGCCCGCGGGGCCCATATGCGCGACGAAGGGCACGGTGAAGCCGAAATGGAAGCGCGAGGTATCGCGCATCGCGGCCTCGCCGGCGGCCAGGTCCGCATGCACGGCATAGGGCGCCTGCACATAGGTGAAAGTGGAGATGATCACCCGCCAGATGCCTTCCACCGTATCGAGCGGCAGGATGCCCCGGTGGCGGTCCACCAGCTGGCGCATCATCGAGGCCTCGCGCGCCGGGCGAAAGGCGGAGCCGCCCTCGGCGCCGCGCGCCCGCTTCACCGCCACCAGCCGGTCGATGATCTGGCCGCGCTCGATCAAAAGCGCGTGCATCGCCGCGTCGATGCGGTCGATTTCCGAACGCAGCACCGCGAGGTCTGGCGCGGGAGCGGGGGGGGCGCTGCCGGCGTTCAGAACCGAGGCGTCGTCGGGCGTGGCGAGGGGGCGAGGGTTCTCGTTCATCGGCCGATGTTCCTAGCGCCGTGCGCGCGCGGCGCAAAACAAAATCTCACCGTGCCCGATATTGACAAGCCGGTGCTGTGGGATCATCCGTGCGTCCGGTATAACGAACTGTTTGTCCGGTTGGACGGTTGATCATGGCCGAAGGCGACACGACCACCCTGGAAAGGCCGTTTTATGAGGCCGCGCGCGGCGAGGCGGACCATCCGCATTCGCTGGTGGCGCGCTTCGGTGCCGATGCGCCGCTGCCGCTCGACGCCGGCGGCATGCTGAGCCCGTTCCAGATCGCCTACCAGACCTATGGCACGCTCAACGCCGCGCGCAGCAACGCCATCCTGCTGTGCCACGCGCTGTCGGGCGACCAGCACGCCGCCAACGTGCATCCCGTCACCGGCAAGCCCGGCTGGTGGGAGACGCTGGTGGGGCCGGGCAAGCCGATCGACACCGACCGCTTCTTCGTCATCGCTTCCAACGTGCTCGGCGGGTGCCTCGGCACCACGGGGCCGTCCTCCACCAATCCGGCGACCGGCCGGCCCTATGGGCTCGACCTGCCGGTCGTGACCATCCGCGACATGGTGCGCGCGCAGTCCATGCTGGTCGACCATCTCGGCATCCAGCGGCTGCTGGCCGTTGTGGGCGGCTCCATGGGCGGCATGCAGGTGCTGCAATGGGCGGCGAGCTATCCCGAGCGGGTCTTCGCGGCGATGCCGATCGCCACGGCGGCGCGCCACTCGGCGCAGAACATCGCCTTTCACGAGGTCGGCCGCCAGGCGGTCATGGCCGATCCCGACTGGCGCGCCGGGCGCTACCTGGTCGAGGGCACCAGCCCGCGGCGGGGCCTCGCGGTCGCGCGCATGGCGGCGCACATCACCTATATGTCCGACAGTTCGCTGCACCGGAAGTTCGGCCGCCGGCTGCAGGACCGCGACGGGCACACCTTCTCGTTCGACGCGGATTTCCAGGTGGAATCCTATCTGCGCCACCAGGGCGAGGCCTTCGTCGACCGGTTCGACGCCAATTCCTATCTCTACGTGACCCGCGCCATGGATTATTTCGACCTCGCGGCGGATTATGGCGGGGTGCTGGCCCATGCGTTCAAGGGTAGCCGGACGCGCTTCTGCCTCGTCTCCTTCACCTCCGACTGGCTGTTCACCACGGCCGATTCGCGCGCGGTGGTGCATGCGCTGAACGCGGCCGGCGCGCAGGTTTCCTTTGCCGAGATCGACAGCGACAAGGGCCACGACGCGTTCCTGCTGGAGGAGCCGGAATTCTCCGCCATCACCCGCGGCTTCATCGATGCCGCGGCCCGCGCGGTGGGGGTCGCGTGATGTCGCCGCGCGATATTGCCATCCACGACCTCACCATGAAGGAGGCCGCCCGCGCCGCCTCCGGCAAGCGTGTCGACCTCTTGCTGATCGCCGACATGGTGGCGCCCGGCTCGCGCGTGCTCGATGTCGGTTCGGGCGATGGCGAGTTGCTGGAGCTGCTCGCCACCACGCGCGGCTGCGATGCGCGCGGCATCGAACTCTCGCGCGAGGGGGTCAATGCCGGGGTGGCGCGCGGTCTCGCCATCATCCAGGGCGACGCCGATCTCGACCTCGCCGATTATCCCGACGGCGCCTTCGACTACGTGATCCTGTCGCAGACCATCCAGGCGACGCGGCGGCCGAAATGGGTGCTGGAGCAGATGCTGCGCGTGGGCCGGCGCGCCATCGTCTCCTTCCCGAATTTCGGCTTCTGGCGCCTGCGGCTCGACCTGCTGGTCAATGGCCGGATGCCCAGTTCCGACAACCTGCCCTATAGCTGGCACGACACGCCGAACATCCATTTCTGCACCATTCGCGACTTTGTCGATCTGGTGGGGGAGGTCGATGCAAAGATCGAGCGCGCCACGGCGCTCAACGCGTCCGGCCATCCGGTGCGCGTCAACCTGCCCTGGGCGGTGTGGAACCTGCTCGGCGAGCAGGCGGTGTTCCTGCTCTCGCGCAAGGACTGAGCCGCGCGCGCCCGCCGGGCCGTCCTCAGCCGCCCAGCGGGCGGGGGGACAGAACGGGTTCGAGCACCGGCCGCAGCACGCGCAGCTGCGCGGCGCGGCGTTTGGTGACCACCGGCTTGTAGACCTGCTTGGTCGCTTCCACCACATGCACGCCGGCGAAGGGGAGGGAGAGGGAGGCACCCGCGCGCTCCCACGCCACGGCCGATCGCAGCAGCCAATTATGCGCGACGGGCGGCATGTAGAGCGCCTCGCCCCAGGCGACCGGCGTGAACAGCGCCTCGCGCAGGAGGTCGGTGATCTGCCCGCGCGAGTAGGGCCGGCCATGGCCGAACGGGTTATTGTCGACCCGCGCCCAGACGCCGCGCCGGTTGGGCACGACGCACAGCACCCGCCCGCCCGGGGCCAGCACGCGCCAGACTTCGCGCAGCACGTCCTCGGCGGCGGGGGTCATTTCCAGCAGGTGCACGGCGATGACGCGGTCGACCATGCCGTCGCGCAGCGGCAGCTCGGTCTCGTCGACCAGCGCCGCCAGCGTCGGCGCGGCGGAGGGCCAGCGGGTCACGCCCTGCGCGCCGGGCATGAAGGCGAGCGTGCGCTCGCATTCCTCGCGGAACACGCCGAGATAAGGCGTGGCATAGCCGATGCCGAGCACGGCGAGGCCGCGCACATCGGAAAAGCGCGCGCGGATGGACCGCCCGATCAGGCGGCGGGTGACCACGCCGAGGGGCTGGGCATAGAAGCTGCGGAGGTCGACGACGTCGGGAAACATGGGCCGAGCTTATATCCCGGCCAGTGACGACTTGAAATCACCACGTATTTACGCCACATAGGCACGGTGTACGGGTGGTTTGCCCGTATCGGGGCCGCGTTGCGCGACGTCCGCTTCGGTTCAGCCGCAGCAGTCTTCAGCCCCTCATCATCACATATCGCCGACGTCCCAGGCCACGCGGGGTGTCTCAGACCCCCGCGTTCGCGTTCGCAAGGCCCGATGCCTGCGAAGCCGATCGCCCATGAAAGAACGCTACTTGACCACTTTCTCCGAACTTGGCCTTGCCGAACCGATCCTCAAGGCCCTCGCGGAAGCCAACCACACGATTCCCACGCCGATCCAGGCGCAAGCCGTGCCCCAGGTGATGGCGGGCCGCGACCTCGTCGGCATCGCCCAGACCGGCACCGGCAAGACCGCAGCCTTCGCGCTGCCCATTCTCCACCATCTCGCCACCAACCGCTTTCGCCCCGAGCGCCGCTCGGCCCGCGCGCTGGTGCTGAGCCCGACCCGCGAACTCTCCGGCCAGATCCTCGAGAGCTTCCGCCTCTATGGCAAGCACCTGCGCCCCTCCACCGCGCTCGCCATTGGCGGCGTGCCGATCGGCCGGCAGGCCCGCTCGCTCGCCGGCGGCGTCGATGTGCTGGTGGCCACGCCCGGCCGCCTCGTCGACCTGATGCAGAACGATGCCGTGCGGCTCGACATGGTCGAGGTGTTCGTGCTCGACGAAGCCGACCAGATGCTGGACATGGGCTTCATCCACGCCATCCGCGCCATCGTCGCCAAGCTGCCGGCCAAGCGCCGCAACCTGTTCTTCTCGGCCACCATGCCGCGCGAGATCGAGAAGCTGGCCGAGGCCCTGCTGAAGGATCCGGTGCGTGTCGCCGTGACCCCGGTCGCCAAGACCGCCGACCGCGTCGAGCAGAAGGTGATCTTCACCGATCGCGCCGGCAAGCCGGGCCTGCTGGTCGAACTGCTCTCCGACACCGCGCTCGACCGCGCGCTGGTGTTCTCCCGCACCAAGCACGGCGCCGACCGTGTGGTGAAGGGCCTGAACGTCGCGGGCATCGCCGCCGAGGCGATCCACGGCAACAAGTCGCAGCCCCAGCGCGAGCGCGCCCTTGCCGCCTTCCGGCAGGGCACGGTCAAGGTGCTGGTGGCGACGGATATCGCCGCCCGCGGCATCGACGTGCCGGGCGTCAGCCATGTCGTGAACTACGACCTGCCCAACGTGCCCGAGAGCTATGTCCACCGCATCGGCCGCACCGCGCGCGCCGGCAAGGAAGGCATCGCCATCTCGCTGTGCGACGGTGAGGAGCGCGCCTTCCTGCGCGACATCGAGCGCCTGATCAAGCTGACCATCCCGTCGGAGGACCGTCGCGGCGAATCGCGCCGCGAAGGCGCGGTGCGGCCGGAAGGCTTCGATTCGCCGCGCGAGCGCGATCCCCGCGCGACGCGCCGTGAGGGCGACCGTGGTCCGCGTCGTGACGGCGAGCGCAGCGCGCGACCCTTCCAGCGCGGCCCGCGCCCGGAATATCGCGGCACGGACGCGCGTCCCGAAGGCCGGGGCGAGCCCCGTCCCGCTGGCGAGATGACGGGCGTGCGCTTCATGCAGCCCGCCCGGGCCGACGAGCGCGGTGCGCGCCCGGAACGTCCGCGTCACGAGCGTCCTCATCATGAAGGCGCCCGTCACGAGGGCGCCCGTCACGAGGGTTCGCGCCGCGACGGCCAGCGCGCCGAAGGTCCGGCACGCGAGCAGCAGCGCAGCGGACCGCGTAATTCGGTCCGTCCTGCGCGTTGAACGAGACAAAAGCGCTGCCGTCAGGATATGTGCCTGACGGCAAGCACTCGATAAGCCTGTACGAGGAGAGCCAGGAATGGCCAAAGAGGAACTGCTCGAGTTCGACGGCACCGTGACCGAGGTGCTGCCTGACGGAAATTTCCGCGTCAAACTCGACAATGACCACGAGATTCTCGCCTATGCGGCGGGCAAGATGAAGAAGAACCGCATCCGCACCATCGTCGGCGACCGGGTGGTGGTGGAGATGTCGCCCTACGACCTCGAGCGTGGGCGCATCAACTTCCGCCACAAGACCGGTGGCCCGACCCCGCCGATCGGTTCCGGCCAGCGCCGTCCGCCTCCGGGCCGGCGTCGCTGAACGCTTGGCAGGGCGTCCGCGCGCGGGCTCGATACCGGATTGCGCGACGAAAACCCGTCGAGAGACAGGCCCGGGGCGTTTCCGTGAACCCTGGTTCACGGAAACGGTTCGAGCGGCCTGTTACCGCGCCCGGCGTGTCAGCGTGAGCGCTGGCGCGTGCGGGGCGTGATGCCCAGCGCCTGCGCGAGATCCGTGGGCCGGTCCTCAGGTTCGCTGAGATCCATCTCCGCCGCCACATGCGCGATGTGCTCGCGCATCAGCCGCGTCGCTTGGTCGGCATCGCCGCGCTCGATTGCCCCGAGAATGTCGCCGTGCTCGCTTGGTGGGCAGGCGGCGTGCTCGCCGCGTGCGTAGAGCAGGATGGCGAGCGAGCTCAGCGCGTGCAGCTCGGTGAGCAGGCGCACGAAAACCGGGTTGCCCGCCTCTTCCGCCAGCGCGACATGAAATTCGCCGGTGAGCCGCACCAGCGTCCCGCGATCCCCCGCGGCGCGCGCCGCATTCTCGCGCGCCACGTGGCGGCGCAGCCGCGCCAGCGCCTCGGCGCCGCAGCGGCAGGCGAGGGCATGCGCGACCTCCGGCTCCACCACCGCGCGCGCCTCCAGCACATGGCGCGCATCGGCACGGCTGGG
Organism: Ancylobacter tetraedralis; assembly: GCF_014195655.1. Taxonomy (GTDB): domain Bacteria; phylum Pseudomonadota; class Alphaproteobacteria; order Rhizobiales; family Xanthobacteraceae; genus Ancylobacter; species Ancylobacter tetraedralis. The sequence goes on along the minus strand of NZ_JACICD010000002.1, from coordinate 52,972 downwards.
CGCCGCGACGAAGGCGCCGCGATTGGGGTGCTGCTCGACAATGCCGTCCTGGGCGAGACGGGCGAGGGCCTGGCGCACGACGGTGCGGCTGACGCCGAACAATTCGGCGAGGCGCTCCTCGGTGAGCTTCTCGCCGGGCGGCAGCCGGCGCTCGAAAATGGCCTGCAGCAGCCGCGCGCGAATCACCGCCTCGGAACGCCCCCGGCGGGTGGCCGGCACATCGGGCGCGGCCCGTTCGGTCGTCTCGTCGTTCATGGGGGTCCCGGCGTCTGGTCCGGGGACTTAAGCATTTCCCGCCGCTTCACGCCACGGGCGGTGGTGACACGATCCGCCTGCGGAACGTCACACCGGCCAGTCGGCCAGCCGCCAGGCCGAATCCCAGAACATCCATTCCAGCTGGCAGGCGCGCGTATAGGCATGGTGCATGCGCGCCCGCTCGTCTGCCGAGGCGGCGGCCGCTGCGCGATTCGTGGTGGCGATCACCGCGCGCACCGCCTCGTGGAAATCCTCGCCGGCATAGGTGTCGATCCAGGCATCATAGGGATTCGGACGCACGGCGCGGCCGAGGATGTCGCGGCCGATCTCGGCATAGATCCAGAAGCAGGGCAGCAGCGCCGCCAGCACGACCGGATAGGGCTCCGCGTGCGCCGTTCCGATGAGGAAGCTCGAATAGTGATGGCAGACGGGCGACATCTGCGTGCGCGCGAAATCCGCGGGCGCGATGCCGAAGCGGGTGAAGAACTCGGTATGCAGCGAGCGCTCGACGACCACCGCCACCTTGGCGGCCTCGGCGAACTGCACCAGCCCGTCGGGGTCGTCGGCCTTGCCGGCGGCAATGGCCAGAGCGCGGCCGAAGGCGATGAGGTAATGCGCATCCTGCACCATGTAGTGCTGGAAGCGCTCCTGCGAGAGGGTGCCGTCCGCCAGCGCATCGTTGAAAGGCAGCGTGCGGATGGCCTCGTAGAGCGGCGCGTTGCGGCTCCAGGCCTCCGTGCTGAAGGTCGGGGCGGCGGAACGGGCGGCATCGCTCATGGCAGGCTCCACTCGGGCGAGATCCAACTTGGCGGGTTCAACCGGCCGGTTCCCGGCCGGTTCAGTCTCCAGCGGGTGGCGGCGGCGGCATCGGTCCGGCGGCTGCCGCCATTGGCAAGGGCGGCGAGGCTGGCAAGCGCCGGCCAAGGTCAGGGCCTTGCCATTGGCAGGACTTGCCATCGCCAGGACTTGGATACTGCACTTGAATACGACACTTGGACACGACACCTGGATACGACAAGGGCCGCTGTGGAAGCGGCCCTTTTTCTTGCGTCGATGCGGAGCACGCGCGGCGTCAATGCGAGGCGCGAGCGTCGCTTTCGATGGCGGAAGCCGCGGATTTTAGCTGCTCCAGCACGACAAGCCGGCGCGCCTTGGTGGCCTCGTCGCGGGCGTCCTCGACGTCTTCCTGGGCGTCGCGAATCATCTGCTGGAGATTGTCGGCGCGCAGCTCGGCGAGCGGCACCGCGGTTTCGGCGAGCACGGTGAGGCCCTGCGGATTGGCCTCCGCGAAGCCGCCGCGCACGAACAGCTTGCGCGGGGCGCCATCGCCCTTGATGGTCAGGATGCCGGGCTTCAGCGTCGACACGAAGGGCGCGTGACCGGCGAGGATGCCGAACTCGCCCTCGCTGCCGGGCACCACGACTTCCGTCACCTGGCCGGAATAGACGAGGCGTTCCGGGGAGACGAGTTCGAACGGGAAGGTGGCCATGGATCCTCCAGAGGATGCGTCGGCACGGAGGCGTCGGCTCGGGCGTCAGCTTTGGCGTCGGCTTGGGCAGTTCGTCGCCCGGACCGGAGATCGGCGCCGGGCGACGTTCGTCAGGTAAGGGCGATCACGCAGCCTCGGCCGCCAGCTTCTTGCCCTTCTCGATCGCCTCTTCGATGGTGCCGACCATGTAGAAGGCCTGCTCGGGCAGGTGGTCGTACTTGCCTTCCACCAGGCCCTTAAAGCCCTTGATGGTGTCGGCGAGGTCGACCAGCTTGCCGGGCGAGCCGGTGAACACTTCGGCGACGTGGAAGGGCTGCGAGAGGAAACGCTCGATCTTGCGGGCGCGGGCGACGGTGAGCTTGTCCTCTTCCGAGAGCTCGTCCATGCCCAGGATCGCGATGATGTCCTGCAGCGACTTGTAGCGCTGCAGGGTCTGCTGGACCTGACGCGCCACGTTGTAGTGCTCCTCGCCGATGACCAGCGGCGAGAGAATGCGCGAGGTCGAATCGAGCGGGTCCACCGCGGGGTAGATGCCCTTTTCCGCGATCGAGCGCGACAGAACGGTGGTCGCGTCGAGATGGGCGAAGGAGGCGGCGGGCGCCGGATCGGTCAGGTCGTCGGCGGGCACGTAAATGGCCTGAACCGAGGTGATCGAGCCCTTGGTGGTGGTGGTGATGCGCTCCTGCAGCGCGCCCATGTCGGTGGCGAGCGTCGGCTGATAGCCCACCGCCGAGGGGATGCGGCCGAGCAGCGCCGACACTTCCGAACCCGCCTGGGTGAAGCGGAAGATGTTGTCGACGAAGAACAGCACGTCCTGGCCCTGGTCGCGGAAATGCTCGGCCACTGTGAGGCCGGTCAGCGCGACGCGGGCGCGGGCACCCGGGGGCTCGTTCATCTGGCCGTAGACGAGGGCGCACTTGGAGCCGGCCGACGAGCCATTATGCTCGTGCGGGTCGACGTTCACCTTCGACTCGATCATCTCGTGGTAGAGGTCGTTGCCCTCGCGGGTACGCTCGCCCACGCCGGCGAACACGGAATAGCCGCCATGCGCCTTCGCGATGTTGTTGATCAGCTCCATGATCAGCACGGTCTTGCCGACGCCGGCGCCGCCGAACAGGCCGATCTTGCCGCCCTTGGAATAGGGCGCCAGCAGGTCCACCACCTTGATGCCGGTGACGAGGATCTCGGCTTCCGTCGACTGGTCGGCATAGGAGGGCGCCTCCTGGTGGATGGCGCGCTTCATCTCGCCGACCACCGGGCCGAGTTCGTCCACCGGCTCGCCGATGACGTTCATGATGCGGCCGAGCGTGGCCTCGCCGACCGGCACCATGATGGGGGAGCCGGTATCGGACACCGCGTGGCCGCGGACCAGACCCTCGGTCGAATCCATGGCGATGGTGCGCACGGTGTTCTCACCAAGATGCTGGGCGACCTCGAGTACGAGGCGCGACCCGTTATTGGTGGTCTCCAGTGCGTTCAGAATCGCCGGCAGGTGGCCGTCGAACTGCACGTCGACAACAGCGCCGATGACCTGAGTGATGCGTCCGTCCGTGTTCGCCATCTTCATGCGTCCTTTGTCCTTGACCGCGCTGCCCGTCAGAGCGCTTCGGCACCGGAAATGATTTCGATCAGTTCTTTGGTGATCTGGGCCTGACGTGTGCGGTTGTAGACCAGCGTCTGCTTCTTGATCATGTCACCCGCGTTGCGGGTCGCGTTGTCCATCGCGCTCATGCGGGCGCCCTGTTCGGACGCACCGTTTTCGAGCAGCGCCTTGAAGATCTGCACCGCGAGATTGCGCGGCAGCAGGTCGGCAAGGATCTCCGCCCCTTCGGGCTCGTATTCATACACCGCTGCGGCACCGGCCGCGGGGGCCTTCGCCTCCGGGAAGGTGGCGGGGATCAGCTGCTGCGCGGTCGGGACCTGCGAGATCACCGAATGGAAGCGGCTGAAGAACTGCGTGGCGACATCGAACTCGCCGGCGGCGAGCATCGACGAGATCTTCTCGGCGATGGCCTGCGCGTCGGCGAAGGTCACACCCTTGTTGGCGCGCAGTTCGACCACCTCGACGATCTGCCGCTCGAACTGGCGGCGCAGCGCCTCGTGGCCCTTGCGGCCGACGCAGAAGATCTTGACCGTCTTGCCCTGGCCCTGCAGCGCAAGGGCGCGCTCGCGGGTGAGGCGGACGATCGAGGAGTTGAAGGCGCCGCACAGGCCGCGCTCGGCGGTCAGCACGATCAGCAGATGCGTCTGGTTCTTGCCGGTGCCGGTCAGCAGCAGCGGCGCCTCCGGACCGCCGGCGACCGCGCTGGCAATGTTGCCGAGCACGCTCTCCAGCCGGTCCGCATAGGGCCGCGCCGCTTCCGCCGCCATCTGGGCGCGGCGAAGCTTGGCGGCGGCGACCATCTGCATCGCCTTGGTGATCTTCTGCGTCGCCTTCACCGAAGCGATGCGATTGCGCAGATCCTTAAGGCTGGCCATGTGCCCCGATGCTCCGCTAATGCGCTCAGGCGAACGTCTTCGCGAAGGCGTCGAGCGCCTTGACGAGCTTTTCGGTGGTGTCCTTCGACAGTTCCTTCGACGTGCGGATCGTGTCGAGGATGTCCTGGTGCTTGGCGCGCAGGAACAGCAGCAGACCGTCCTCGAACGCCCGGACCTTGGAGACCGGCAGCGTGTCCAGATAGCCGTTGGTGCCGGCATAGATCACCACCACCTGCTCCTCGACCTTCAGCGGCGCGAACTGCGACTGCTTGAGCAGCTCGGTGAGGCGGGCGCCGCGGTTCAGCAGCTTCTGCGTCGAGGCGTCGAGATCCGAGCCGAACTGGGCGAAGGCGGCCAGCTCGCGATACTGGGCGAGCTCGCCCTTGATCTTGCCGGCAACCTGCTTCATCGCCTTGATCTGCGCCGACGAGCCGACGCGCGACACCGAGAGGCCGACATTCACCGCCGGGCGGATACCCTGGAAGAACAGGTCGGACTCGAGGAAGATCTGGCCGTCGGTGATCGAGATCACGTTGGTCGGGATATAGGCCGAGACGTCGTTCGCCTGGGTCTCGATGACCGGAAGGGCGGTCAGCGAGCCGGCGCCGTTCTCGTCATTGAGCTTGGCGGCGCGCTCGAGCAGGCGCGAGTGGAGATAGAACACGTCGCCGGGATAGGCTTCGCGGCCCGGCGGGCGGCGCAGCAGCAGCGACATCTGGCGGTAGGCGACGGCCTGCTTGGACAGATCGTCATGGATGATGAGCGCGTGCAGGCCGTTGTCACGGAAGAACTCGCCCATCGCGGTGCCGGAGAACGGCGCCAGGAACTGCATCGGGGCGGCGTCCGAGGCGGTGGCGGCGACGACGATGGAATATTCCAGCGCGCCCTGCTCCTCCAGCACCTTCACGAACTGCGCGACGGTCGAACGCTTCTGGCCGATCGCGACATAGACGCAATACAGCTTGGCCTTCTCGTCCGTGCCCTGGTTGATGGGCTTCTGGTTGAGAATGGCGTCGAGCGCGACGGCGGTCTTGCCGGTCTGGCGATCGCCGATGATCAGCTCGCGCTGGCCGCGGCCGATCGGGATCAGGGCGTCGATCGCCTTGAGGCCGGTCTGCATCGGCTCGTGCACCGACTTGCGCGGAATGATGCCCGGCGCCTTCACGTCGACGCGGCGGCGCTCGGTGTATTCGATCGGGCCCTTGCCGTCGATCGGGTTGCCCAGCGCGTCGACGACGCGGCCGAGCAGGCCGCGGCCGACCGGCACGTCCACGATGGCGCCGGTGCGCTTGACGGTCTGGCCTTCCTTGATCTCGCGGTCGGAGCCGAAGATCACGACGCCGACATTGTCGATTTCGAGGTTGAGCGCCATGCCGCGCGTGCCATTCTCGAACTCGACCATTTCGCCCGCCTGGACGTTGTCGAGCCCGTAGACGCGGGCAATGCCGTCACCGACGGAGAGAACCTGGCCGACCTCGGAAACCTCGGCTTCCTGGCCGAAGTTCTTGATCTGCTCCTTGAGGATCGCGGAAATTTCAGCGGCGCGGATATCCATATCAGCGAACCTCTTTCATCGCAGTTCGAATCGAATTGAGCTTGGTCTTGAGCGAGGCATCGACGAGCTTGCTGCCGACCTTGACCTTGAGGCCGCCGAGCAGCGAGGGGTCGACCTCGATGGCGAGCTGAACGTTCTTGCCGGTCAGCGTGTCGAGCGTTTCCTTCAGGGTCGCGGCATGCGCGTCCGAGAGCGGCTGCGCGACCGTGACCTCGGCCACGACCTCGCCCTTCTCGGCGGCGGCCAGGGCCTCGAAGCCGCGGATGATCGACTCGACGGTGAACAGGCGGCGGTTGGCGGCCACGGTCTTGAAGAAGTTGCCGGCCAGGCCGCCGATACCGACCTTGTCCAGAATGGCGGCGATGGCCTTTTCCTGCTCATCGGACGAGAAGACCGGGCTGCGCACGAGGCGCTTGAGGTCGTCGCTCTCGGCGAGCAGGGCGCCGAACCTGTCGAGGTCGGCCTTTACCGCATCGATGACACCCGCGTCTCGCGCGAGCTCGAAAAGAGCCTTCGCGTAGCGTCCTGCCACTCCGGATACGTATGTCTCGGCCACTGTGCCTCTCTCGGGGCTTGTCCGGAACGACACCGACCGCAGGGGCCCGATTCGGTTCCGGACTGGAAGGGTTCAAACGCAAGGCGGGATATGGAGTTTTCTTCACCCGCCCATGAAGTCGGCGGGTTCCCTAACACGGCTCTTGGCATGCTGCAACACAACGACGTGAGGGATCGACCGGGGCAAATGACGTAGCGGCCCCGGAACGGCGGACATCGGCGAGGACGCCGCTGCCGCAAGGCTTTGGGCGGGCTGCGGCGCATTGCTGCACCGGGCCGGCGACGCGGCGGCGTGCCGGGATGTCGCGGGGTGGGCGCGCGCCCTGCGCGGGCATGTCGCGCCGCGTTGTCCTGCTGGCATGCCAGCGCGGCTCATTCGCGCGTCGCCCTCAGCGCGGCGGCGGCGGCGATCGGCCCCAGCACCAGCGCCGCCAGCGACAGGCCGGCGAGGATGCGGAACGGCGTGCCGAACGGCACCGTGCCGCCGAGCGCCGTGCCCGTGGCCGCGACGCCGAAGATCAGCACCGGGATGGTGAGCGGCATGACCAGCACGGCGACCAGCAGCCCGCCGCGGCGGAACGCGCTGGCGAAGGCGGCGCCGATCAGCCCGAGGAAGGTGATGGCCGGTGTTCCCACCAGCAGCGTCAGGGTGAGAGCGCCGATCGAGGCCGGCTGGAGATTGAGCAGCAGCGAGAGGACGGGTGCCGCCACGACCAAAGGCAGTCCGGTGGCGATCCAGTGCGCCAGCCCCTTGGCGGCGGCGATCAGTTCCAGCGGCAGCGCGACCATGGACAGCACGTCGAGCGCGCCGTCCTCGGCATCGGCGGCGAAGAGCCGGTCGAGCCCGATGAGCGAGGCGAGCAAGGCGCCGATCCACAGGATGGCCGGGCCGATGCGGGCGAGCAGGGCGAGGTCCGGGCCGATGGCGAAGGGCGTCACCACCACCACGGCGAGGAAGAACACCACGCCCAGTCCCGCCCCGCCGCCGGCGCGGATGGCGAGCGCGAGATCGCGCGAAAGCAGGGCGAGGAAGGCACGCGTCATCGCGCCATCCTCACGCGGCTACCGGCCGCACCGGCCGATAGCGGTCGAGATCGAGCGTCTCGCCGGGGCCGAAATCGAGCGGGGCATGGGTGGCGGCGACGATCATGCCGCCCTTTGCGACATGCGCGCGGGCCAGCGCCCCGAATCGCGCCTGGGCCGACACGTCGAGCGCCGTGGTCGGCTCGTCGAGCAGCCAGAGCGGACGGGCGCTGACCAGCAGGCGCGCCAGCGCAAGCCGTCGCTTCTGGCCGGCCGAGAGCACGGCGACCGGCAGCCCGCCGAGGCCTCCCAGGCCCACTTCCTCCAGCGCGTCCGTCACGGCGAGCGCGGGACGGCCGAGCACGGCGCGCCAGAAGGCGAGGTTTTCCTGCGCCGTCAGGGCCGCCTTGTGGGCGTCGAGATGGCCGAGATAATGCGCGTTCTCGGCGAAATCATCGGGCTCGGCGACGCCTTCCAGCCGCACCCGGCCGGCGCTCGGCCGGGAGAGGCCCGCCAAAAGTCTTAAGAGCGAGGATTTGCCGGTGCCGTTCGGTCCGGTGACGATGAGCGCGCGGCCGGCCTCCAGCGCGAAATCAAGGCGTTCGAACAGCTGGCGCGCGCCGCGCCGGCAGCCGAGCCGCTCCGCCACGAGCCGCATCTGCAGTCCCCCTTCCGCTACGGGCGCCATCGCGACGCACAAATTTTCGATGCGCCGCGTGAGCCCACTAGGATCGGTGTTTGAAATGGCTCTATATAGAAAACTGAACGATGCGTCCTCGCCTCGGCGCAAGGTCGCGCGAGCTATAGCCCGCAAGGCCGGCTCCCTCCAAGGCCCACGCATCCGTGCCACCTACCAGCGGGGATCAGTCTGCCGTGACGTCGCTCGACAGCTTCAAAAGCCGGAAAAGTCTCACCGTCGGAAACAAGACCTACGTCTATTACAGCCTGCCGGACGCCGAAAGGAACGGCCTGGACGGGGTTTCCGCGCTTCCCTTCTCCATGAAGGTGCTGCTGGAGAACCTGCTGCGCTTCGAGGACGGGCGCTCCGTCACGAAGAACGACATCATCTCCGTCAAGGACTGGCTGATCAGCCGCGGCAAGGATGAGCGCGAGATCGCCTATCGCCCCTCGCGCGTGCTGATGCAGGACTTCACCGGCGTGCCGGCCGTGGTCGACCTCGCCGCGATGCGAGACGCCATGGTCAATCTCGGCGGCGACCCCAAGCGGATCAACCCGCTCGTGCCGGTCGACCTCGTCATCGACCATTCGGTGATCGTCAACTTCTTCGGCAACGCGGCCGCCTTCGGCAAGAATGTCGAGGAAGAATACAAGCAGAACCAGGAGCGCTACCGCTTCCTGAAATGGGGCCAGTCGGCCTTCGACAATTTCCGCGTGGTGCCGCCCGGCACCGGCATCTGCCACCAGGTGAACCTCGAATATCTCGCCCAGACCGTGTGGACCAAGGATGAGGATGGCGTCACCGTCGCCTATCCCGACACCTGCGTCGGCACCGATTCGCATACCACCATGGTCAACGGGCTCGGCGTGCTGGGCTGGGGCGTGGGCGGCATCGAGGCGGAGGCGGCCATGCTCGGCCAGCCGGTCTCCATGCTCATCCCCGAGGTGATCGGCTTCAAGCTCACCGGCGAGCTGAAGGAAGGCATCACCGCCACCGATCTCGTGCTCACCGTCACCCAGATGCTGCGCAAGAAGGGCGTGGTGGGCAAGTTCGTCGAGTTCTTCGGCCCGGGCCTCACGCACCTCTCGCTGGCCGACCGCGCCACCATCGGCAACATGGCGCCGGAATATGGCGCGACCTGCGGCTTCTTCCCGGTCGACAGCGAAACCATCGCCTATCTCGACGAGACCGGCCGCACGGACGAGCGCATCGCGCTGGTGGAGGCCTATTCCAAGGCACAGGGCATGTGGCGCCATGAGGGCACCGCCGACCCGGTATTCACCGACGTGCTGGAACTCGATCTCACCAGCGTGCTGCCCTCGCTGGCCGGCCCTAAGCGCCCGCAGGACCGCGTGCTGCTCTCGGGCACCAAGGAAGGCTTCCGCGCCGCGCTGGAAGGCGAGTTCAAGAAGCCGGGCGAAGCCGCCAAGCGCGTTCCGGTGGAAGGCACCGACTACACGCTCGGCCATGGCGACGTGACGATCGCCGCCATCACCTCCTGCACCAACACCTCGAACCCGAGCGTGCTGATCGCCGCCGGCCTGCTGGCGCGCAACGCGGTGGCCAAGGGGCTGACCTCCAAGCCGTGGGTCAAGACCTCGCTGGCGCCGGGCTCCCAGGTGGTCGAAGGCTATCTCAACGCCGCCGGCCTGCAGAAGGACCTCGACGCGCTCGGCTTCAACCTGGTCGGCTTCGGCTGCACCACCTGCATCGGCAATTCGGGCCCGCTGCCCGAGCCGATTTCGGAAGCCATCAACAAGAACGACCTCGTGGCCGGCGCCGTGATCTCCGGCAACCGCAATTTCGAAGGCCGCGTGAACCCGGACGTGAAGGCGAACTATCTCGCCTCGCCCCCGCTCGTGGTGGCCTATGCCATCGCCGGCTCGCTGCAGGTCGACCTCACCACCGAGCCGCTCGGCACGGGCACGGATGGCCAGCCGGTGTTCCTCAAGGACATCTGGCCGACCAACCAGGAGATCGCGACCTTCATCCGCGAGAACGTCACCAAGAAGATGTTCCAGGAGAAGTATTCCGACGTCTTCAAGGGCGACGAGAACTGGCAGAAGATCGCCATCCCGCTGGGCGAGACCTATGCCTGGGACGATCGCTCCACCTATGTGCAGAACCCGCCCTATTTCGAGGGCATGCGCATGGAGCCGGAGCCGGTGACGGACATCCTCAAGGCGCGGGTGATGGGCCTGTTCCTCGACTCGATCACCACCGACCACATCTCGCCCGCCGGCTCGATCAAGGAAGCCAGCCCCGCCGGCCATTATCTGCGCGACCATCAGGTCCGCCCGGCCGACTTCAACCAGTACGGCACGCGGCGCGGCAACCATCAGGTGATGATGCGCGGCACCTTCGCCAATATCCGCATCAAGAACCAGATGCTGGGCGGCAAGGAAGGCGGTTTCACCAAGCATTGGCCGGACGGCACCGAAATGCCGATCTACGACGCCGCCATGCTCTACAAGAGCGAAGGCGTCCCGACCGTGGTGTTCGCCGGCAAGGAATACGGCACCGGCTCCTCGCGCGACTGGGCGGCCAAGGGCACCAAGCTGCTCGGAATCCGCGCCGTCATCGCCCAGAGCTTCGAGCGCATCCACCGCTCCAACCTGGTCGGCATGGGCATCGTGCCGCTGGTGTTCCAGAACGAGGACTCGTGGCAGTCGCTCGGCATCAAGGGCGACGAGATCGTCACCCTGAAGGGCATCGAGGGTGACCTCAAGCCGCGCCAGACGCTGGTCGCCGAGGTGGAATTCAGCGATGGCACGGTGAAGCACGTGCCACTCACCTGCCGCATCGATACGCTGGACGAGCTGGATTATTTCCGCAACGGCGGCATCCTCGCCTACGTGCTGCGCAACCTCGCGGCTTGACCCCAACCGACCGGGCCGGCGCGCGGGATGACCCCGCCCGCCGGCCCGATTGTGTCGGCGCCGCATCACCCTTCCGTGCGGCGGCGACACCCGAATGTGACTGGTACGCCCGCGCCCGCCGTCCTATTGCCTAGCCGCCGGCCTCCGAGCCCGCGCTAACGGACGATCCGCACGAATGCTCGCGTCATACCCCGCCACGCCCCGCACCCTGCCCGCGCCCTCGCGCGCCGCGTGGCCTGACGGGACGGGGGCGGGCCGGGCGTTGCGCGCCTTTTTCGCTCTTGCCGGGGCGAGTCTCGCGGGCCTCCTCGCCCTGCAGGGCCCCGCCGCGGCGGAGGAGGCCGGGGTGAAGCCGGTGCCCTCGCCACGGGCGGTGATCGAGTTGTTCACCAGCCAGGGCTGCTCGTCCTGCCCGCCGGCGGACCGGCTGGTGGGAGAACTGGGGCAGCAGCCGGACGTGATGACGCTGACGCTGGCGGTCGATTACTGGGATTATCTCGGCTGGAAGGACACGCTCGCCAAGCACGGCCATTCGCTGCGCCAGAAGGCCTATGCCAAGCTGCGCGGCGACGGGCAGATGTTCACGCCGCAGGCGGTGGTGAATGGCAGCTTCATGACGGTGGGTTCCGACCGCGCCGCGCTGGAGCGGGCCATTGCCGGCGACCAGCGGCTTCCCGTGCCGGTGGAGATCGACACGCGCGACGGGCGCGTCACCGTTCGCGTGGGCGCCAGCCCGCCCGGCACCGGGTCGGGCGAAGTGTGGCTCTGCCCGGTGGCCAGTTCCATGACGGTCGATATCGGCCGCGGCGAGAACGAGGGCACCAAGATCACCTACCACAATGTGGTGCGCGGCTGGACCAAGCTCGGCGACTGGACCGGCGGCGAGGCACGCTTCGACACCGTGCTGCGCCCGCAGCCGGGTTTCAACGCCGATGCCGTCGCGGTGCTGGTGCAGTCGGGCAATGCCAGCGAGCCGGGCCGCATCGTCGGCGCCGCGCTGCAGCCGCTGCGCTGACCGCGCCGGAAGCTCGGGCCGGCATTTCCCTCACCGATTTCTCGTCACGCGAAGCGTCGCCCGGACGGGTGCGGCGGCTGCCGGATCCCCGGCCCAAATCGCTGCCATTTGCCGACAAAGAAAAAGGGCCGGCGAAACAGCCGACCCTCAAGGGTAATTTGGGGATTGAACCTAGATCATAACGCCAGGCCGGCCCACATGACGCCGCGGGGGGCTGGGGGGCTGGGAAACCGATGCGCTCTGCGAACCGGCCCGACGCTATGACGTGAAGATGCTGTGGCCGCTGGGCAACGCAACGGCCAAAATCGGGCGAGCATGTGTTTTCGGTTGACGAGGGCGTGAACGGCGCGGCGCGCCTCGCGCAGCGGCACGTGCCGGGCGGGCGATCCCGCAGCGGGCGCCAGAAAGGCGCTTGATGCCGGCCGCACGCGGGAGGATCATGACGCTTCCATGAAGCCCCATTTCACCCAATTCCTACCCCCAACCAGCAGGATCCGAGCGGGAGGACGCGCATGGCGGAAACCGATCCCATAGTCCTGCCGGTCGGCTCGCGCGTCGGTCCCGTCACGTTCGACCGACGCGAGCTCGACCGGATCCTCGATCTTTACGGGCGCATGGTGGCGCTGGGCGAATGGCGCGACTATGCCATCGACTTCACGCGCGATCGCGCCGTCTTCTCCATCTTCCGCCGCGCGGCCGAGGTCCCGATCTACCGGATCGAGAAGGATCCCCGGCTGGCGCGCCGGCAGGGCGCCTACACGGTGGTGTCGCAGACCGGCCTCATCCTGAAGCGCGGCCACGAGCTTGCGCGCGTGCTCGCGGTGTTGGAAAAACCGCTGCGCGCGGTCAATTGACCGGCGCCCGCCTCGATCCGCTGGAGACCGACATGCGCAGCCTGACCGTCGCCGCCACCCAGATGCGGTGCGACTGGGACATTCCCGGCAATCTGGACCGCGCCGAGGCGCTGGTGCGGGCAGCGGCCGATCGCGGCGCCGGGCTGATCCTGCTGCAGGAACTGTTCGAGACCCCCTATTTCTGCCAGGACCAGCGGCATGAGTTTCTCGAACTGGCCATGCCGTTCGAAGGCAACCGGCTGATCGCCCGCTTCGCCGCGCTGGCCCGTGAACTGGGCGTGGTGCTGCCCGTCAGCTTCTTCGAGCGCGCGGGGCCGGCGGCGTTCAACTCCATCGCCATCATCGACGCGGATGGCGAGGTGCTCGGCCTCTACCGCAAGAGCCACATTCCCGACGGGCCGGGCTATACCGAGAAATTCTACTTCTCCCCCGGAGATACCGGCTTTCGCGTGTGGGACACCACGGTCGGGCGCATCGGCGTCGGCATCTGCTGGGACCAGTGGTTTCCCGAATGCGCGCGCACCATGGCGCTGCTTGGCGCGGAAGTGCTGCTCTATCCCACCGCCATCGGCTCCGAGCCGCAGGATCCCGCGCTCGATTCCGCCGGCCACTGGCAGCGCGTGATGCAGGGCCATGCCGGGGCGAACCTCATGCCGCTCATCGCCTCCAACCGCACCGGCACCGAGCCGGGCCGCGCCGGCACCGCCATCACCTTCTACGGCTCCTCCTTCATCGCCGGGCCGACCGGCGAGAAGGTGGTCGAGGCGGGGCGCGACGAGGAGGGTATCCTCACCGCCACCTTCGATCTCGACGCCATCGCCCACCAGCGCCGCAGCTGGGGCCTGTTCCGCGACCGGCGGCCCGAGCTCTATGGCCCGCTGCTCTCCCTCGACGGCCGCGCGCCGACCCGTCCCCTTCGTTGAAAGCTGCGCTGAAAGTCCCTCATGGCCCCGACGCTGACGAGCCTGCCCGCCGCTGACGGTTTCCGCATGCCGGCCGAGTGGGAGCCGCATGCCGGCACCTGGATGATCTGGCCGGAGCGGCCGGACAACTGGCGCGAGGGCGCGGTGCCGGCGCAGGAGGCTTTCGCCCGCGTGGCGGCGGCGATCGCCCGGTTCGAGCCGTTGACCATGCTGGTCTCCGCCCGGCAATGGCGCAATGCGCGGGCGATGCTGCCGCCGGCCGTGCGCCTCGTCGAGGCCACGTCCGATGATTCCTGGTGCCGCGACAGCGGCGCCAGCTTCCTCACCGATGCGGGGGGCCGGCTGCGCGGCGTCGACTGGGGGTTCAATGCCTGGGGCGGGCTCTACACGCCCTTCGACCAGGACGAACTGATCGCCGCCAAGATGCTGGAGGTGGAGCGCGCGCCGCGCTACGCCGCCCCGCTCGTGCTGGAGGGCGGCTCGATCCATGTCGATGGCGAGGGCACGGTGCTCACGACAGAGGAATGCCTGCTTAATCCCAATCGCAATCCGGGCCTGTCGCGCGCGGATATCGAGCGGCATCTGAAGGACTATCTCAACGTCTCGACCGTCATCTGGCTGGGCGCGGGCCTGGTCGACGACGAGACCTCCGGCCATATCGACAACCTCGCCTGCTTCGTGCGGCCCGGCGTGGTGGCGCTCACCTGGTGCGAGGATCCGCTCGATCCGCAATACCCGATCTCGCGCGACGCCTTCGAGCGGCTCTCCGTGGCGCGCGATGCGCGCGGGCGGGCGCTGGAGATCGTCAAGCTGCCGCTGCCCGGCCCGCTGTTCCGCAGTGCCGCCGAGGCGATCGACATCGGCTCGCTGCCCGGCTCCATGTCGCGTGGATTTGGCGAGCGGCTGGGCGCCTCCTACGCCAATTTCTACATCGGCAACGGGTTCATCCTGATGCCGCTGCTGGATCCCCGGCACGACGAGGCGGCGCGCGACATCCTCGCCCGGCTGTTCCCGCCGCGGGAAATTGTCGGCGTGCCCACACACGAGATCATCCTGGGCGGTGGAAACATCCACTGCATCACCCAGCAGCAGCCGGTGGGCGTGCCGGGCTGAGGGGCGTCAGCCTTTCACCAGCCCGAGGCGGATCAGGCTCTCGGCGCTGGCGAGGATGGCTTCCTCGGCGGGGCGCGGGGTCCAGCCGAGGAGGCGCCGTGCCTTGGCGCTGCTGGCATTGCGGACGATGCCGAGCTGCGGCACGGCGGCGCGCGCCATCGGCATGGCGAGCGCGGCGAGGCGCACCAGCGGGTCCGGCAGCTCGAATCGCGGTACCCGCGCGGCCTCGTGGCCGAGATGGGCGCGCAGGCACTGCGCCACCTGCTGCATCGACAGGCAATCGCCGGCCGTGGCGAGGAAGCGCTCGCCCGCGGCGGCCGGATTGGTCATCGCCTTCAGGTGCAGTTCGGCGACATCGCGCACATCGACGACGCCGAAATAAAGTCGCGGGCAGGCCGGGATCGCCCCGTCGAGCATCGCCTTGATCAGCGAGACCGAGGTGGAAAGGTCCGGTCCCAGCGCCGGGCCGAACACCCCGACCGGGTTCACGGTGACCAGTTCCATCGTCCCGCCGGCATGGGCGATGAAGTCCCACGCGGCGCGCTCCGCCAGCGTCTTCGATTTCATGTAGGGCTGGACGTCGCGGCCTTCCGGGCGGGTCCAGTCCCGTTCGTCGAAATAGGTCTTCCGCCGGTCCTGCCCGTAGCCGATGGCGGCGAAGGAGGAGGTGACGACCACCCGGCGCACCCCGGCGTCGCGCGCCGCCCGCAGCACGCGGAGCGTGCCATCGACGGCGGGACGGATCAATTCGTCCGGGTTGGTCGGCACGCCGGCGGGGAAGGGCGAGGCGACATGCAGCACATGATCCATGCCCGCACTCGCCTCCGCCCACCCGGCATCGCGCTCCAGATCGGCAATGGCGAACGTCAGCCGGTCGCCCGGCTCGGTGCCGGCCGCCGCGAGGAGCGCGTGCAGCGCCCCCGCACGCGCACGATCGCGCAGGCTGGCGCGCACCGTGTGGCCGGCGGCGAGCAGCACCCGGATGACGTGAGCGGCAATGAAGCCCGTTCCGCCCGTGACCAGCACCCGTGCCATCGGCCCTCCCCTGATCCGCGACGCGTGTGCACTGGCGCCTTGGGGGAAGGTGGGCATCGCGATGGCGCGCGACAAGTCACGGTGGAACACGTCATGGCGCGAGCTCGGGGTGAAGGGCGTGCGGCGCCGGCCGTCATCGCTTCGTCATGGATCCGTCGTAGGCGCGGACCGTGCCCGGCGGAAGATGGCTGGCCGGGCCGCGCAAGGATGAGCCCGTGCCGCGACTGACGGCAAGCCGTCTCACCAAGAGCTTCGACGGCGCGACGGCGGTCGATGCGGTGAGCTTTTCCATTCCCGACGGCGCCTTTCTCGCGCTGCTTGGCCCCTCCGGCTGCGGCAAGACCACGCTGCTGCGCATGATTGCCGGTCTGGAGGTGCCCGACGCGGGCACGCTCGCCTTCGATGGGACGATTGTTGCCGGGCCGGGTGTGCTGCTGCCGCCGGAGGCGCGCCGGCTGGGCATGGTGTTCCAGTCCTACGCGCTGTGGCCGAACATGAGCGTGCGCGGCAATATCGAATTCGGCCTGAAAGTGCAGAAGCTCTCCGCCGAGGCGCGCCGCCGCCGCATCGCCGAGGTGCTGGAGGTGGTGGGGCTGACCGGGCTGGAGGCCCGCCGGCCGCATGAGCTTTCCGGTGGCCAGCGCCAGCGGGTGGCGCTGGCCCGCTCGCTCGCCATGCGTCCCGGCCTCATCCTGCTGGACGAGCCGCTGGCCAATCTCGACGCGCATCTGCGCGAGACGATGCTCGCGGAATTTCGCCGAATCCATTCCGCCAGCGGGGCAACCTTCGTCTTTGTCACCCATGACCAGGAGGAGGCGATGGCGGTCGCCACCCATGTGGCGGTGATGAGCCGGGGCCGGCTGGAGCAGGTGGGCACGCCGGAAGAGCTTTACCGGCGCCCGGCAAGCGAGATGGTCGCGCGATTCATCGGCCGCGGCCGGACCCTGGCGGTGGAGGTGCTGGCCTCGGGCGAGGGGCGCTGCCGCATCAACCTGGCCGGCACGGTGCTCGCCTTTGAGGGAAGCGCGCCGGTGGGCCCCGGCTGGCTCTGCTTGCATGCCTCGGATCTTGCCGCGAGGGGCGAGGGCGGGCATCTGCGCGGGCGCGTGCTCAACCAGATCTTCCAGCACGGCGCCTTCATGACCCAGCTGGTGCCGATCGGCATTGATGTGGAGACAATCAGCCTCGCCTTGCCGGAAAGAGTGGCGCCCGGCGCGCTGGTCGAGATCGCTCTGCGCGGGGGCTGGGTCATCGCGCGCGATGCCGCGCCCTCCGCCGGCCTTGCCGCGCGCTACCTGCACGCCTGAAGGGCCGCCGCCCCGGCGCCTGTCATCAGCGCGTCACGCAAGGGTAGTCGATGCGCGGGGGTAGTCGATGCGCAGCGTCGTCGATCCCCGGCGGCGTTTCCTGCAACGCCTGGGGTCGGGAATTCCCAGCCCTGTCGTTCCTGCACGCCCCGCTTATGAGGCCAGCGATCCGATGTCCGTCTTCCCCGCCTGCTTCGTCCGCTCCCTGTTCACGGCCGCGCTTCTCGGCGGAGCCGCCATCTCCGGCGGTGCCGCCCCGGCGACCGCCGAGACGATCACCGTCTACACCTCGCAGCCGCAGGATCAGATGGCGGCGGTGATCAAGGCGTTCAACCAGGACCATCCCGACATCAAGGTCGAGCTGTTCCGCTCCGGCACCACCGAGGTGATGGCCAAGCTGCAGGCCGAACAGGCCGCCGGCAAGAGCCCGGCTGATGTGGTGCTGATCGCCGACACCGTGGCCATGACGCAGCTGAAGAATGACGGCCGGCTGCTTCCGCTCACCGACATTCCCACGACCGGCATCGCCCCGGCCGTGATCGACCCGGACAAGACCTATGTCGGCACCAAGCTGATCACCACGGGCATCGTCTACAATACCAAGCTGGTGACGACCCCGCCGACCTCCTGGGCGGACCTGCTGGCGCCCGAGGTGGCGAAAAGCCTCATCCTGCCGAGCCCGCTCTATTCCGGCGCGGCGGTTATCCATGTGGGCACGATGGTGCAGCAGCCCGCCTTTGGCTGGTCCTACTTCAAGACCCTGGCCGAGCGCGGCGCCGTTGCCGGCCAGGGCAACGGCACGGTGATCGAGGCGGTGGCGCGCGGCGAGAAGGCCTATGGCATCATCATCGAATACATGGCGCTGAACGCGCGGGCGAAGGGTTCGCCGGTCGATTTCGTGTTCCCGAAGGAAGGCGTGAGCATCATCACCCAGCCAGTGGCGGTGCTGAAGGATTCGGACGCGCCGGAGGCCGCCAGGACCTTCGTGCGCTGGCAGCTTTCCCGCCCCGCGCAGCAGCAGGGCGCGGCGCAGGGCTATTTCCCGGTTCTGGAGGGCGTGGCCCCGCCTGCCGGCTATCCCGACCCGGCGACGCTCAAGGTGCTGCCTGCCGACAGTGCCGCCATGCTGAAGGACGACAAGACGACCAAGGAGACCTTCGCCGACCTGTTCGGCGGCTGAGGCCATTGCAGGGGAAACCGGCGTGGCATTGGCGACGACCGGCGGCGGCCTGGGAGGCAGCCTGGGAGGCGGCGAGCGCGTGCTCGCCGGCCTCACCGCCGCCTATGTGCTGTTCACCACCTTCTGGCCGCTGGCGGAACTGTTTTCCGCCGCGCTGGCGCCGGGCGAGGACGGCACGGTTCTCGGCGTGATGCGCGAGACGCTGGCGAGCCGCGCCACCGGCCGGGCCTTGTGGGGCTCGCTCGCCACGTCCGGCCTCTCGGTGCTTATTTCGGCCGGGCTCGGCATCGCGCTCGCCTTCGCGGTGAGCCTGTTCCGGCTGCGCAGCCGGGCGATCCTCACCTTTCTCATCCTGATGCCGCTGATCGTGCCGTCGCAGACGATGGCGCTGGCATGGATCGAACTGTTCGGCGCCGGCTCGCCGCTGCTCGCCCCGCTTGGTCTCGCCCCGGCGGCCGGGACGACCAATCCGCTCTACTCGGCCGGCGGCATCGCGCTGGTCATGGGTGTCGAGCACATGCCGCTGGTGTTCATCGCCACCCGGGCGGCCCTGCGGACACTGCCGGCCGATCTCATCGAGGCGGCGCGCATTCTCGGTATCCCCCCGCACCGCATCGGCGCCGGCATCATCCTGCCGGTCATCCTGCCCTCGGCGGTGGCGGGCGGGCTGCTCGCCTTCACCGCGGCGATCGGCAATTTCGGCGTGCCGGCGCTGCTCGGCATACCGGGGCGGGTTTCGGTGCTCACCACGCTGATCTACCAGCGGCTCAACGGCTTCGGCCCGGCGGCGGCCGGACAGGTTGCGGTGCTCGCCATGCTGATGACCGCCATCGCGGCGGGCGCGCTCATCCTGCGCGGTCTGGTGCTGGCGCGGCTCGCCGTGCCGCTGCCGGCCGGCCGGCCGTTCGAGCCGACCCGCCGGGCGCCGCTGGTGGAGACCGTCCTCTGGCTCGTCGTGCTCGCCATCTCCATCGCCCCGCTCGTCGCCCTCGTGATGACCGCGCTGCTGCCGGCGATCGGCGTTCCCTTCGGGCTGGAGAGGGTGAGCCTCGATCCGTTTTCGCGCGTGCTCGCCAATGACGCTGTGCGCCGTGCCTTCGCCAATTCGCTGTTCCTCGCGGTCGGCTGCGCGCTGGTGTCGGTCATCGTCGCGGTGCCCTTCGCCTATCTCACGCGCCACCACCGCACCCTTCTGGTGCGGGCGATCGACGTTGCGGTGGAAGCGCCCTGGGTCGTGCCGGGCACGGTGGTGGCGCTGGGGATGATCCTCGCCTTCCTGCCGCCGCTACCGCTGGTGGGCATCTCGCTCTACGGCACGATGGCGATCCTGATGGTGGCCTATCTCGCGCGCTTCCTGCCGCTGGTGCTGCGGCCGGTGACGGCGGCGGCGGCGGCGATCGATCCTGCGCTGGATGAGGCCGGCCGCATTGTCGGCGCCGGGCTCCTGCGCCGGCTCGGTGTCCTCTTCCTGCCCGGCGTGCTCCCGGCGGCGGTGGCGGGCGCGATCCTCGTGGTGATGACGGCGGTCAACGAACTCACCCTCTCGGCGCTGCTCTGGTCGTCGGGGCACGAGACCATCGGCGTCATGGTGTTCGCCCTGCAATATGAGGGCAGTTCGACCGCGGCGGCGGCGGTGGCGGTGCTGTCGGCGGCGATGGTATTCGCGATCTGCGCGCTGGCCACCCTGCTCGCGCGCTGGCTGCCGCAAGGCATGCTGCCCTGGCGGGACTAGGCCAATGGACCTGCCGGCGATCGATTCGGCTCACCCCTTCAGCGTCGCCAGCAAGGCATCGCCGATGCGGCTGCTACCGCGCCGGCGGTGGCGCAGCACATGGAAATGCCGTTCGGGCAGCGGGAACGGCACATGCCGCAGCAGCCCCGCCTCGAGGCTGGTGGCGGCGACCGAGGCGGAGAGCGCGGTGGCGCCGAGACCGGCCTCGACGGCGGCGCGCACCGCCTCGTTGGAGGGAAGCGCGAGGGCGACCCGCAGATCGCCCATCGAGAGTCCGTGCCCGGACAGCGCCTGCTCGAAGGCCGAGCGCGTGCCCGAGCCCGGTTCGCGCAGCACCCAATCGCTCTCGACGAGACGTTCCGGGGCGAGGGCCGGCGCGCCCGCCCAGGGATGATCCGGCCCGACCAGCAGCACCAGCTGGTCGCGCGCCACCGGGCGGCTGGCAAGAAGCTCGCTCTCGACGATACCTTCGACGAAGCCGAGCTCCACCGCGCCGCTCTCGACGGCTTCCGCGACCTGCGCGGTGTTGCCGACGCTGAGCTGGATCTCGATGCCGGGATGGGCGCGGTGGAACGCCACGAGGTGGCGCGGCAGCCAATAGGAGGCGATGGTCTGGCTGGCATGGACGGCCAGCGTGCCGCGCTCCAGCGTGCCGAACGCGCTCAGGGCCCGCTCGGCATGAGCCACCTCGGCGAGGATGGCGCGGGCATCGACCAGCAGCGCGCGCCCGGCCTCGGTCAGCTCCACCCGCCGGCCGACGCGCTCGAACAGGCGGGTATCGTGGCGCATCTCCAGCGCGGCGATGGCATGGCTGGCCGCCGACTGGGCGAGATTGAGCGCCCGCGCCGCCTGCGTGACATGCTGGCGTTCGGCGACGGCAATGAAGATGCGCAACTGTTCCAGGGTCATCAGGATCTCATGAACGATCTATATATTAGATCATATTGAGACATATCATCTATTGGAGTGATCGTCAGCGAGGGCCTAGCTTCCGCCGTCGATCCCACGGATCGACCGTGGTGACCCGGCGCGGACCCGGTGCGAGGAGGTATCGTCATGGCCTATGCTCCCACTCCCGTTGAACCGGCGGCCGTTGCCGGGATGAAGTCGCTCACCGGCATCGTGCGCAACTTCACGCCCAACTGGTTCACCGTGACCATGGGAACGGGCGCGCTGGCGCTGGTGCTGAACCAGCTTCCCATCGAAGTGCCCGGACTGCATGCCGTGGCGTGCGGGCTGTGGATGCTGAATATCGGCCTGTTCGCCGGCTTCAGCCTGCTCTACCTCGCGCGCTGGGTGCTGTTTCCCGTCGAGGCGGCGCGGATCTTCGACCATCCCGTCATGTCGATGTTCTTCGGCGCCATCCCGATGGGTCTGGCGACCATCGTCAACGGCTTCCTCGCCTTCGGCCCGTCGCTGATCGGGCCGCAGGCGGTGGCGATCGCCCATGGCCTGTGGTGGTGCGATGCCGCGCTCGCGGTGGCCTGCGGGCTGGCGATCCCCTACCTCATGTTCACCCGGCAGGAGCACAGCATCGAGACGATGACGGCGGTCTGGCTGCTGCCGGTCGTCGCCTGCGAGGTCGCCGCCGCCAGCGCCGGGCTGCTGGCGCCGCATCTGCCGGCTACGGAGGGCTTCCTCGTCCTCGTGCTCGGCTACGTGCTGTGGGCCTGTTCGGTTCCCCTCGCCATGAGCCTACTGGTGCTGCTGGTGCTGCGTCTTGTGCTGCACAAGCTGCCGCCCCGCGACATGGGCGCTTCCGCCTGGCTGGCGCTCGGGCCGATCGGCACCGGTGCGCTGGGGCTGCTGCTGCTGGGGGACGACGCGCCGTCCATCTTCGCCGCGAACGGGCTGGCCAGCGTCGGCGAGGTGGCGCGCGGGCTCGGCATCATCGGCGGCATCCTGTTCTGGGGCTATGGCGCCTGGTGGCTGGCCCTCGCGGTGCTGAAGACGCAGCGCTATCTGCGCGAAGGGCTGCCGTTCAATCTTGGCTGGTGGGGCTTCACCTTCCCGCTGGCGGTCTACACGCTGGCGACACTCGCCCTGGGGCGGATGACCGGGCTGGGCCTGTTCGCCATGAGCGGCATCGGGCTCGCCGTCTGCCTCAGCGCGTTCTGGGTCATCGTCGCCGCCCGCACGCTGCATGGTGCCTGGATGACGACGCTATTCGTCGCGCCGTGCCTGAAGGGACCGAACAGGGCCGCCCGTTTCGAGGCCGATGCGGTGTGAGGGCGGGGCTATCCGGGCGAGTTCCGCTTCGCGGAACGAAAGCGGCCTGAAACACCGAGAGCCCCGGCGGTGAACGCAGGGTTCATCGCCGGGGCTCTCGTGTCGTGTGCCGAATGCCGTGTGTCGCGCGGGCGGCGCGCGCCCGTCACTCGGCCGGGGCGCTGGCGGCGATGTCGGAGACGTCTTCCGGCAGCTTGCCGCCAAGCGCGGCTTCCAGCTGAACCGGGTCGAGCTCGCCTTCCCAGCGGGCGACGACGACCGTGGCGACGGCATTGCCGATGAAGTTGGTGACGGCGCGGCATTCGGACATGAAGCGATCAATGCCGAGGATCAGCGCCATGCCGGCCACCGGGACGGCGGGAACCACCGAGAGCGTCGCCGCCAGCGTGATGAAGCCGGCGCCGGTGATGCCGGCCGCGCCCTTGGAACTGAGCATCGCCACCAGCAGCAGCAGGACTTGATCGGCCAGCGACAGGTGGATGTCCATGGCCTGCGCGATGAACAGCGAGGCCAGCGTCATGTAGATATTGGTACCGTCGAGATTGAACGAGTAGCCGGTGGGAACCACCAGGCCCACCACCGAGCGCTTGCAGCCGGCGGCTTCCAGCTTCTCCATCAGGCTCGGCAGCGCCGCTTCCGAGGAAGACGTGCCGATCACCAGCAGGATCTCTTCCTTGATGTAGCGGATCAGCGCGAAGATCGAGAAGCCGTTATAGCGGCAGACCGCGCCCAGCACGCCGAGGATGAATACCGCCGCCGTGAGGTAGAAGGTGGCGATCAGCATGGCGAGATTGGCTACCGAGCCGATGCCGTATTTGCCGATGGTGAAGGCCATCGCGCCGAAGGCGCCGATCGGGGCCGCCTTCATCAGGATGGCGACCAGCTTGAAGATGGGCGCGGAGAGCGCCTGCATGAAGTCCAGAACCGGCTGCGCGCGCTCGCCGACAATGGAGAGCGAGAGGCCGAACAGCACCGAGAAGAACAGCACCTGCAGGATGTCGCCCGAGGCGAAGGCGCCGACAATGGTGTCGGGAATGATGTTCTGCAGGAAGCCGATGATGCTCGTCTCATGCGCCTTGGTGGCATAGGTCTGCACCGCCTTGGCGTCGAGGCTGGCGGGATCGATATGCAGCCCGGTGCCGGGCTGGACGACATTGCCGATGACGAGGCCGACGATGAGCGCCAGGGTGGAGAAGGTGAGGAAGTAGATCATCGCCTTGCCGGCGACGCGCCCGACCTTCTTCATGTCGCTCATGCCGGCAATGCCGGTGGCGACGGTGAGGAAGATCACCGGCGCGATGATCATCTTCACCAGCTTGATGAAGGCATCGCCCAGCGGCTTCAGCGAGGCGCCGAAATCCGGCCAGTAATGGCCGATCAGGATGCCCGCGGCGATTGCCACCAGCACCTGGACATAGAGCTGCTGGTAGAATTTCTTGGGGCGAACGGGCACGCCCGTCACGGGCGCGGTAATCGTGGCCATGGCTTTCCTCCGAGGGACTGGTCGGCTTGTTTGTCTTGGCAAGATCGCGCCAGCGCTTTCGCAAGCCTCGTGCCATGGCGTGTGAAGGGCAATAAGTCATTGAAAAAACAGGAGTTACGCGGAGTGGCAATCCGATGTCATCGTTCGATCGTGCGGAATTTCGCACAAAAAATCGTTGCCTCATGCGAAATTCCGCGCAATATGAGCCATGGCTTTTGCGAGTTCCCCAGCCGAGACGCGTGCCCCCGACCGGGCCGGGCGGCGCCTCTGGCTGGCCTTCGCGCTGGTCTCGGTGCTGGCGACCGTCGCGGCCTTCGTGGTGGCCGCCGATCTCGGCCGCAGCCACGCCATCGCCTCGGTGCGGGCGGCCGGGGATAGCGCCTCCACCCTGGCCATTGCCGTGCTGCGGGGGGAACTGGAGAAGCAGCGCGCCCTGCCGCTGATCCTCGTGCGCGATCCCGATGTCGAGGCCGCGCTCGACGGGGCCGATACGCATGAGCTCGATGCCAAGCTGGAGGATATCGCCCGCGAGACCCGCACGGCGGTGATCTATCTGCTCGATCGGTCCGGCCGGGCGATCGCCGCCAGCAACTGGCGCGAGCCGACCAGCTTCATCGGCACTGACTATGCCTTCCGCGACTATTACCGCGAGGCGATGGCCCGCGGCAGCGCCGAGCAGTTCGCGCTGGGCACGGTCAGCAATCGGCCGGGGCTCTACATCACCCGGCGCGTCGACGGGCCGGAGGGAGAGCCGGGCGGGGCGCTGGGCGTCATCGTCGTCAAGGTCGAGTTCGACCGGGTGGAGGATGACTGGCGCGCGCTTGGCGGGCAGACCCTTGTCACCGACCGGCGCGGCGTGGTCCTGCTCTCCACCGTGCCCGCCTGGCGCTTCCATGTGGAAGAGCCGCTGGCGCCCGCCGCGGCCGCCGAGATGCGCCGCACGCTGCAATTCGGCGACGCGCCGCTGCAGCCTCTGCCCTTCACGCGTGACGGCGACATGGTCACGTCCAGCGGTGCCGCGGCGGGGCGCTATCTCGTGACGCGCACCGGCGTGCCGACGACGGACTGGCAGCTGGATCTGCTGCTGCCGGTCGAGCGCGCCATTCGCAGCGAGCGCGGCGACCTGCAGGCCATCGCCGCGCTGGCGCTCATGCCTGCCATCGCGCTCGCCGGTTTCCTGCTGCGCCGGCGCCGGCAGGCGGCCGCGCAGCGCCGGGCGGATGCACGCATCAAGGCCGAGCTCGAACGGCGCGTCGAGGAGCGCACCGCCGCGCTGGCCGGGGCCAATGCCCGGCTGATCGAGGAGATCGCCGAGCGCGGGCGGGCGCAGGAGCGCCTGTCCGATGCGCGCGAGGAACTGGGCAAGGCCAACCGGCTGGCGACGCTCGGGCAGGTCACGGCCGGCGTCGCCCATGAGATCAACCAGCCGCTCGCCGCCATCCGCACCTATGCCGAAAATGCCCGCGCCCTGCTGAAGCGCCGCGATGAGGGCGCCACCGACCTGGCGCTCGACAAGGTGGTTTCGCTCACCGAGCGGATCGGCCTCATCACCGAGACGCTGCGCGGCTTCGCCCGCCGTGGCGACGGGGCGCTGGAGCCGGTGAGCGTGGCCGACGCGGTGGCCGGCGCGCTGATGATCCTCGACGCGCCGCTGCGCCAGGCCGGGCTGACCCTTGCCGTGGAACCGGTGCCGCCGGGGCTGAAGGTGATGGCGCGCCGGGTTGAACTGGAACAGGTGCTGGTCAACCTCATGCGTAACGCCATCGAGGCGCTGGGCACCGCGCCGCCCGCCACGGAGGGCCCGCCGCTGAGCCTTTGCATCGACGCCGGCGCGGATAGCGTCACCCTCACCGTGGCCGATCGCGGGCCGGGCATGACGGCGGCGGAGGTCGCGGCGCTGTTTACCCCGTTCCGCTCCTCCAAGCCCAAGGGCCTCGGCCTTGGGCTCGTCATCTGCCACGACATCGTCGGCCGCTTCGGCGGTACCCTGAGCCCCGCCTGCCGCCCGGGCGAGGGCTGCGCCTTCACCATCGTCCTGAAGAGGGCTCCATGACCGCGCGCACGCCCGGTGCCACGACCGCCGACCTCGCGGCTCTGGAGGTCGCCTTCGTCGACGACGACGCCGACCTCCGGGACGCCAATGTGCAGGCGCTGCAACTGGCCGGCTTCCGGGCGACGCCCTATGGCGGAGGGGCGGCGCTGCTGGAGCGGATCGGCCCGGATTTTCCCGGCATCGTCGTCACCGATGTGCGCATGCCGGGCATGGACGGGATCGAGCTGTTCCGCCGCCTGAAGGCGATCGACGCCGATATTCCGGTCGTGCTGATCTCCGGCCATGCCGACGTCGCCATGGCGGTGGAGGCGATGAGCGAGGGCGCCTATGACTTCCTCGCCAAGCCCTATGCCGGTGCCCGCCTCATCGAGACGCTGCGCCGGGCCAGCGAGAAGCGCGCCCTCATCCTGGAGAACCGCCGGCTGCGCGCCATGGCCGGCGGCGCGGAGGAGGAGAGCGCGCTGATCGGCGTGACGCCGGCCATGGTGCGGCTGCGCCAGACCATCCGCGACCTCGCCGATATCGATGTCGACGTGCTGGTGCTCGGCGAGACCGGCAGCGGCAAGGATGTGGTGGCGAGCCTTCTGCACACGCTCAGCCGGCGCCGGGCCAAGCCCTTCGTGGCGCTCAATTGCGGCGCGTTGCCCGACAGCGTCATCGAGAGCGAATTGTTCGGCTACGAGCCCGGCGCCTTCACCGGGGCGCAGAAGAAGCGGGTGGGGCGCATCGAGTATTCCAGCGGCGGCACGCTGTTTCTCGACGAACTGGAGAGCATGCCGCTGAGCGCGCAGGTCAAGCTGCTGCGGGTGCTGGAGACGCGGGAGATCGCCCCGCTCGGCTCGAACGACCTGCGGCGGGTCGATCTGCGCGTGGTCGCCGCCACCAAGATCGATCTCGGCGATCCGGCCGGGCGGGGCGATTTCCGCCAGGACCTGTATTACCGGCTGAACGTGGTGACGCTGCGCATCCCTCCGCTGCGCGAGCGCCGGCGCGACATCCCGCTGCTGTTCACCCATTTCCTCGCCCGCGCGGCGCAGAAATATGGCCGTTCGCCCCCCCGGCTCGACCGTGCGGTGGAGCGCCATCTGGTGGAGAACGACTGGAGCGGCAATGTGCGCGAGCTGCTGCACTTTGCCGAGCGGGTGGCGCTGGGCCTGTCCGAGCCGGCGCCGACCGGCGCCATGGCGGCGAACGGTGTGCCCGCCAGCCTGCCGGAGCGGCTCGGCACGATCGAGGCCAATCTCATCCGCGAGGCGCTGGAAGCCCATGACGGGGATGTGCGCGCCACGGTGCAGGCGCTCGGCATTCCCCGCAAGACCTTCTACGACAAGCTCGCGCGCTACGGCATCGAGCGGGCCGCCTATGAGCGGGGGAAGTAGCCGCCGGAGGGGGCATCCCGGCCCCTCCGGCGCTGTCCTCTCAGGTCACAGCCGCTCGACCAGCTCCGGCACCGCCTGGAACAGGTCGCCGACCAGACCGTAATCGGCCACCGCGAAGATCGGCGCGTCCTCGTCCTTGTTGATGGCGACGATGAGCTTGGAGTCCTTCATGCCGGCCAGATGCTGGATGGCGCCGGAAATGCCCACCGCGACATAGAGCGCGGGCGCCACCACCTTGCCGGTCTGGCCGACCTGGCGGTCATTCGGGGCGTAGCCGGCATCCACCGCCGCGCGCGAGGCGCCGACCGCGGCGCCCAGCTTGTCGGCTAGCTGCTCGATGAGCGCGAAGTTCTCCTTCGAGCCGACGCCGCGCCCGCCGGAGACCACCACGCCCGCGGAGGAGAGTTCCGGCCGGTCGGCGACGCTGAGCCGGTCCTCCACCCAGTGCGACGCGGCGGAGGCGGCGGGGGCCACCTCGATCGCCTCGATGGGGGCGCTGCCGCCGCGCGGGGCGGGGGCGAAGGCGGCGGTGCGGATGGTGGCGACCTTGATGGGATCGGCCGAGCGCACGGTCTGGATCGCGTTGCCGGCATAGATCGGCCGTTCGAACGTCTCCGCATCGAGGATACCGATGACATCCGACAGGATCATCACGTCGAGCCGGCCGGCGACACGCGGCAGGATGTTCTTCAGGCCGGCGGTGGCCGGCCCGATCACATGGGTGTAGCGCCCGGCGAGCCCGGCGATCAGCTCCGCCATCGGCTCGGCGAGCTGGCGGCCCAGCACGGCGTGGTCGGCGACGAGCACGCGGGCGACGCCGGCGAGCCCGGCGGCCTCGTTCGCGGCGGTGCTCACGCCCTCGCCCGCGACGAGGATATCGACCGCGCCGAGCCTGGCGGCGGCGGCGAGCGCCTTGGCGGTGGCGTCGGCCTCAAGGCGGGTGCCGTTGATCTCGGCGATGAGAAGAACCGTCATGGTCAGAGCACTCCCGCTTCGTCCTTGAGCTTCGCCACCAGCTCGGCGACCGAGCCGACCTTGACCCCGCCCTTGCGGGCCGGCGGCTCGACGGTCGTCACCACGGTGAGCCGGGGCGCGATGTCGAGGCCGAACTCGCCCGCCGGCCGGATGGCGAGCGGCTTCTTCTTCGCCTTCATGATGTTGGGCAGCGAGGCATAGCGCGGCTCGTTGAGCCTGAGGTCCACCGATATCACCGCCGGCAGGGCGACGCCGATGACCTGCAGGCCGCCATCGACCTCTCGCGTCACCTGCGCCGCGCCTCCCTCGAGGCGGATCTCGCTGGCGAAGGTCGCCTGCGGCCAGTCGAGGATGGCCGCCAGCATCTGGCCGGTGGCGTTCATGTCGTTGTCGATCGCCTGTTTGCCGCACAGCACGAGGCCGGCCTCTTCCTCCCGCGCGACGGCGGCGATGAGCTTGGCGACCGCCAGCGGCTCGATATCCGCACCCGGCGCGGTCTCGATGAGGATGGCGCGATCCGCGCCCATGGCGAGCGCGGTGCGCAGAGTCTCCTGCGACGCGGCGGCGCCGATCGACAGCGCGATCACTTCCGAGGCCGCGCCCTTCTCCTTCAGGCGGATCGCTTCCTCGAGCGCGATCTCGTCGAACGGGTTCATCGACATCTTCACATTGGCGAGCTCGACCCCGCTGCCGTCGGGGCGGACGCGGATCTTCACGTTGTAGTCGACCACGCGCTTGACGGGCACGAGTATCTTCATGGCCGGACAATCCCAGGATGTGAAAACGGAGGTTTGCGGGAGAGAGTCATGGCGGGCCGCCGGCCGGCCGGTCGTCGCGAAAATGCCAGTCGCCGGTGCCCAGCGCCGGCCCGGCGCGGTCGAGCGCCAGCGGGCTGCGCGAGAAGACCAGCGGGGTGCGCAGGCCCGGAATGCCCTCGGGCCGGATCACCAGCCCGCGCGCGGCGAGCTGGGGCTCGATGAGCGCCTCCGCCACCGTGTTGATCGGCCCGCCGGGAACGCCGGCGGCTTCCAGTGCGGCGATGAGATCGGCGCGGGTGCGGGTGCTTGTGCGCTCCGTGATGCGGGCGGCGAGCGCGGCGCGGTTGCGCACCCGCTCGGGGTTGGTGGCATAGGCGGGATCGACCGCCACGCCCTCCAGCCCCAGCACGCCGCACAGCGCGGCGAACTGCCGGTCATTGCCGCAGGCGATGATGAGATGGCCGTCGGCGGCGGGAAACACCTGATAGGGCACGATATTGGGATGGGCATTGCCCATGCGGTGGGGCACCGTGCCGCCCGCCAGATAGTTCATCGCCTGATTGGCCAGCACCGCGACGCTGGTGTCGAGCAGCGACAGGTCGACCTGCTGGCCACACCCCGACACCGCCCGCTCGGCCAGCGCCGCCTGGATGCCGATGACGCCGTAGAGACCGGTGAAGATGTCGATCCAGGCGACGCCCACCTTCTGCGGTTCGCCCGAGGGCTCCCCGGTCAGGTCCATGATGCCGCCCATGCCCTGGATCAGGAAATCGTAGCCCGGCTGGCGCGCGCGCGGGCCAGTCTGCCCGAAGCCGGTGACGGAGACATAGACGAGGCGCGGATTGGCGCTTGCCAGGCTCGCATAGTCGAGGCCGAAGCGGGTGAGGCCGCCGACCTTGAAATTCTCGATGACGACGTCGGCCTCAGCGATCAGCGCCTTCACCCGGGCGAGGTCGTCGGGGGCGGTGAAATCGCACACCACCGAGGTCTTGCCGCGATTGGCGGCGTGGAAATAGGCGGCGACCTTCTCCGTGCCGCCGCGCCCGATCGGCCGCTCGATGAAGGGGGGGCCCCAGGTGCGGGTGTCGTCACCCTCGGGGCTTTCCACCTTGATCACCTGCGCCCCTAGATCGGCCAGGGTCTGGCCGATCCACGGGCCGGCCAGGATGCGGGCGAGTTCGACAACCTTCAGCCCGTGGAGCGGCGGCAGCGCGTTCGTCGTCACGTCTCGGCATCCTTATGCGATGGGCGCGGTCAGAATGCCGCGATCCCGGTCTGCGCCCGGCCGAGGATCAGCGTGTGAATGTCGTGCGTGCCCTCGTAGGTGTTCACCGTCTCGAGGTTCTGCGCGTGGCGCATCACGTGGAATTCCTCGCTGATGCCGTTGCCGCCGTGCATGTCGCGCGCGAGGCGTGCGATGTCCAGCGCCTTGCCGCAATTGTTGCGCTTGATGAGGGAGATCATCTCCGGCGCCATGCGGCCCTCGTCGAACAGGCGCCCGACGCGCAGCGCGGCCTGCAGCCCCAGCGCGATCTCGCTCTGCATGTCGGCGAGCTTCTTCTGCACCAGCTGGTTGGCGGCCAGCGGGCGGCCGAACTGCTTGCGGTCGAGCGTGTACTGGCGGGCGCGGTGCCAGCAATCCTCGGCCGCGCCCATCACCCCCCAGGCGATGCCGTAGCGGGCGCGGTTGAGGCAGCCGAACGGGCCCTTGATCCCGGAGACATTGGGCAGCATCGCGCTTTCCGGCACCTCGACATTGTCGAGCACGATCTCGCCGGTCAGCGAGGCGCGCAGGGAGAGCTTGCCGCCGATCTTCGGGGCGGAAAGCCCCTTCGTGCCCTTCTCCAGCACGAAGCCGCGGATCTCGTCGCCATGGGCGGCCGACTTCGCCCAGACGATGAACACGTCGGCGAAGGGCGCGTTGGAGATCCACATCTTGGAGCCGGTGAGCCGGTAGCCGCCGTCGATTTTCGCGGCCCGCGTGCGCATGCCGGCGGGGTCGGAGCCGGCATCCGGCTCGGTGAGGCCGAAGCAGCCGATCCATTCGCCGCGCGCCAGCTTCGGCAGATAGCGCAGGCGCTGCGTCTCGTCGCCATAGGCGTGGATCGGGTACATGACGAGCGAGGACTGTACGCTCATCATCGAGCGGTAGCCGGAATCCACCCGCTCCACCTCGCGCGCGACCAGCCCATAGGACACGTAGCTCGCGCCCGCCCCGCCATAGGTCTCGGGCACGGTGATGCCCAGGAGGCCCAGTTCGCCCATTTCCGCGAAAATGGACGGGTCGGTCTTCTCCTCGCGATAGGCCTCGATGACGCGCGGCAGCAGCTTTTCCTGCGCATAGGCCTGGGCGGTGTCGCGGATCAGCCGTTCCTCCTCGCCGAGCTGGTCCTCGAGGTGGAACGGATCGGCCCAGGCGAAGGGCGCGCGGCTGGCGGCGGCGGTGGCGGACATGAGGCTCTCGACGGTTCGCAGCCGGATGGCTGCCAAAGGGCTTCATGTCGATATCAAATGGTTTAACCCCCGGATAACCCGTTTTTGGCGTAGGTTGATGCGTGTTATGCATAGGTTATGACCCGCCCGCGCCGCTTCACCCCCTCGATCAGCCTGCTCTCCGCCTTCGAGGCGGTGCTGCGCACCGGCTCGACCGCCGCCGCGGCGCGTGAGCTCAGCCTCTCGCAGGGGGCGGTGAGCCGGCTGGTCAAGATGCTGGAAGAGCAGCTCGGCCGCGAGCTGTTCGAGCGCCAGCGCCAGCGCCTGATCCCCACCGAGGCGGCGCGCAGTTATGGCCGCGACATCAGCCGCGCGCTCGACCTCATCCAGCGCGCCGGGATGGAGCTGATCGCCAATCCGGAAGGCGGCGCGCTGTCGCTGGCCATCCTGCCCGCCTTCGGCACGCGCTGGCTGGCGCCCCGGCTCGGCCGTTTCGCCGGCGCTCATCCGGGCATCGCCATCAACCTCGCCACACGGCTGAAGCGCTTCAATTTCGACGCGGAGGGCTTCGACGCCGCCATTCATTTCGGCACCGACGACTGGCGCGAGGCCGACCATATGAAGCTGTTCGACGAGCGGCTCACCGCCTGCATCGCGCCCGGCCTGCTGGCGACGCATCCGGTGCGGGCCATCGAGGACATGCGCGGCCTGCCGCTGCTGCAGCTGGAAACCCGGCCAACCGCCTGGAAGCTCTGGTTCGAGGTGCAGGGCGGCACCGCGCCGCAGGGGCGCGGCATGCTGTTCGACCAGTTCGCGCCGATGACGCAGGCGGCGATCGCCGGGCTCGGCGTCGCCCTGCTGCCGGAATATCTGGCCGATCCCGAACTGGCGGAGGGGCGGCTGCTGCCGGTTCTGGAGCACCCGGTCGCCGGGACCGGCTCCTACTGGCTGGTCTGGCCGAGCGCGCGGGCGAACCACCCGCCGCTGGCCGCTTTTCGCAACTGGCTGGCGAGCGAACTGGCGGCACACGCGCCCGGGTGATGCGCCGGCGCCGCGTGATGAAGCGCGACACGGCCTCGCCGGGCGAACTTGCGTTTTGCCGGGCGGCGCGCCAAAGACAAGCGATGCCGGGCGGGCGTGAGCGCAGGCCGGGCGAGAAGGGGAAGCCTTTGGCCGCGGCGCCGGCGCGCGCCCTGCGGACCGAGGGCAGGTAGCAGCAGGCAAGAGCGGTGAGCGATCTCGATCACGAGGAGAGCGGCGCGGGCGCGGGCGGATCGGCCTGGCGGATCGGCGTGCTGTTCTCCCGCAAGGGGCACATGCAGATGCCCGAGACCGAGCATTTCCGTGGCACGGCGCTGGCTGTCGAGGAGATCAACCTGGCGGGTGGCGTGCGCGGACGGCCGATCGAGCCGGTGTGCTACGATCCGGAATCGAGCTCCGAACTCTATCGCCGCTATGCCGAGCGCCTGCTGACCGAGGACGGCATCAGCACCATTTTCGGCTGCTGCGCCTCCTCCAGCCGCAAGGCGATCCTCGCCGCGGTGGAGCGCCGCAACGCGCTGCTCTGGTACCCCTCGCTCTATGAGGGCTTCGAATATTCGCCGAACGTGATCTATACCGGCGCGGCGCCGAACCAGAACAGCCTGCAGCTCGCGCGCTATCTCTTTGCCGGCTATGGGCGGCGTTTCTATCTTGTCGGCTCGGATTATATCTACCCGCGCGAATCCAACCGCATCATGCGCGATGTGGTCGGCCGCGAGGGCGGGGAGGTGGTGGCCGAGGCCTATGTGCCGGTCGCCCCGCACGAAGACCAGATCCGGCGCGTGGTGGAAGACATCCGCCGCAAGGCGCCGGACGTGGTGTTCTCCACCGTGGTGGGGACGGGCGGGCAGGCGTTCTACCGCATCTTCCGCGAGGCCGGGCTCGACCCGCGCACCATGCCGATCGCCAGTCTCACCATGGCGGAGGGCGAGGTGCTGGCCATCGGCCCGGAATTGTGCGCCGGCCACATCACCGCCGCGCCCTATTTCTCCACCATCGACACGCTGGCGAACCATCGCTTCGTCGCGGCCTATCGCGCCCGCTTCGGCCGCGAGGCGCCGGTGACGATGTATGCCGAGGCCGCCTATTTCCAGATCCACGTCTTTGCCGATGCCTTGCGACGGGCCGGCTCGCTGGACACCCAGCGCCTGGTCGACGCCGCGCTGGGCACGGAATATGACGCGCCGCAGGGCCGCATCCGCATCGACCCGGACAATAACCACACGCTGCTGCATGCGCGCATCGGCATGGTCAACGCGCACGGCACGTTCGACGTGGTGTGGGAGGCCAAGGCGCCGGTGAAGCCCGATCCCTATCTCGTCGACCATGTTCACGACCATGTCTAGAACGGGCGGGGCGGGGGTGAGCATGGCCGGGGCGGCGTCGTGAACGCGGCGCTCATCCAGAACCTGCGCAACACGCGCATCGCGGTAGTCCACCCGCGCGACCAGGATGGCGACGACCTCGTGCGCCAGCTGCAGCGTATCGGCTGCCAGGTGCAGGTCGTGTGGCCCCCGCCCGCGCAGCTGCCCCAGCCGCTCGACGCCGTGTTCTTCCTGCTCGACCGCGACACCCGCAGCTCGATGCCCTGGCGCATGGCGGATCTGAACATCGCTCACATCGCCATCGTCGACTACGAGAACCCGACCGTGCTGAAGGCGCTGCTGGATTCCAGCGCGCACGGCGTGCTGGTGCGCCCGATCCGCGCCTCCGGCGTGCTGGCCAATCTCGTCCTCGCGCTGTCCATGCGCGGCTATGAGAGCCGCCTTCTGGCCAAGATCACCAAGCTGGAAGACACGCTGCGCACCCGTCGCGACGTGGAGAAGGCGACGCGGCTCCTGATGAGCCTGCGCAATCTCAGCGAGGACGAGGCCTACCAGTTCATCCGCAAGCAGGCGACCGCCAAGCGCGTGCCGATCGGCACCATTGCCGGTTCCATCATCAACGCCCACGCCATGCTGGCCGAGCTCGGCCGCGACGACGGGAAGGACCGCTGATCCGCCCATAATATGGGCACTCCACGCGCTGCCATTCTCTTCGGCAGATCGCGCTTGACTTGGCCGGCGCCCTGCGCTTCCATGATGGCTGATCGCTTCCCTGGGAAGCGGCGCGGCAGCGTTGCCGTTTCACATTCAGGCTGTGCAGCCCTCGATGGCGTCGGAAGACGCTGCCGGGGGCTTTTTGTTTCGCGACGCGGGCGACCGCGGCGCCCGGAGAGGTGTGCCCAGATGCCGAGTTCCAGTCTTGTCCGCGTCGCCTGCATCCAGATGGAGCCGCGCCTCGGCGACACCGCCGCCAATGTCGCGCACAGCCTCGACCTGATCGCGAAGGCGGCGGATGGCGGGGCTACCCTCATCGTGCTGCCCGAGCTCGCCAATACCGGCTACGTGTTCGAGACCCGCGCGGAGGCCTTCGCCCTCGCCGAGACCATTCCCGACGGCCCGACCTCCACCGCGTGGATCGAGATCGCCGCCGCGCGCGGCCTGCACATCGTGGCCGGCATCACCGAGCGTGAGGGTAACGCGCTCTACAACAGCGCCGTGGTGATCGGTCCCGAGGGGTATATCGGCACCTATCGCAAGATGCACCTGTGGGGCAACGAGCACCTGTTCTTCGAGCCGGGCAATAACGGCTTCCCGGTGTTCCAGACCGCGCTCGGGCGCATCGGCGTCGCCATCTGCTACGACGGCTGGTTCCCCGAGACCTATCGCCTGCAGGCGTTGCAGGGCGCCGACATCGTCTGCGTGCCGACCAACTGGGTGCCGATCCCCGGCCAGGCCGAGGGGCGCGAGGCGATGGCCAACATTCTCGCCATGGCCGCCGCCCATTCCAACTCGCTCTACATCGCCTGCGCCGACCGCATCGGTACCGAGCGCGGCCAGCCCTTCGAGGGCCAGAGCCTGATTGTCGGACATACCGGCTGGCCCGCCGCCGGCCCCGCCAGCCGCGACGCTGAGGAAATCGTCTCCGCCGAGATCGACCTCGGCGCCGCGCGGCGCGACCGCAACTGGAACGCCTTCAACCAGGTGCTGCGCGACCGCCGCACCGACGTCTACGCCGAGATGCTCGGCGCCGACATCCCTCGCGGCTGGTACTGACCCCGCCGCGGCTTCCTCCACCATAACGATAACCTTCCGGAGAACAGAGCCATGTCCACTAGAGCCATTTCCACCCTGCGCATTCCGCATCGTCGCCTGCTGATGGCCGGCGCTCTCGCGGCCGGCCTCCTCGGCGGCCCGGCGCTCGCCGCCGACACCGTCACCATCGGCATCCCGGTCGGCCTTTCCGGCGCCAATTCGGTGGTGGCCCCCTCGGTCGTCCAGTCGGCCGAACTCGCGGTCGAGGAAATCAACGCCAAGGGCGGCATCCTCGGCAAGAAGGTCGTGCTGGAAGTGGCGGACGACGCGTCCGGTGCCGCTGGCGCGCAGAAGGCCTTCGATTCGCTGATCTTCCAGAAGAAGGTCGACGTGCTGATCTCGATGGAGACCTCGGCGGCGCGCAATGCCGGCCTGCCGATCGTCAATCGCGGCAAGGTGCCCTACATCTACACGTCCTTCTATGAAGGCCGCTCCTGCTCGCCGTTCATGTATGTCAATGCCTGGGTGCCGGACCAGCAGGTCGCCCCCATCGTCGACTTCTTCAAGAAGGAAGGCGCCAAGACCTATTTCCTGATCGGCTCGGACTACGCCTTCGGTCGCGGCATGCTGGCCTTCACCAAGGACTATATCGAGAAGACCGGCGGCAAGATCGTCGGCGACGAGTACGCGCCGATGGATGCCACGGACTGGACCGCCATCCTCTCCAAGGTGAAGGCGGCCAATCCCGATGCCATCATCACCTCCACCGCCGGCGGCGCTCCCAACGTGACGCTGACCAAGCAGCTGCGCGCGGCGGGCATCAAGGCGCTCTACGGCAACCTCGCCGTCGATGAGGGCACCGCCAAGAGCATGGGCAGCGACGCCGAGGGCATCTACATCGCCGGATCCTACTTCACCAATATCGACACGCCGGCCAACAAGGCCTTCCTCGCGGCGATGGAGACGAAGTTCGGCAAGGACCTGAAGACCCCGAACGACCTGTCGGTGCCGGAATACGAGGCCATCTATGCCTATAAGGCAGCGGTCGAGAAGGCCGGCACGACGGACGCCGCCAAGGTGATCCCCGCGCTCGCCGAGGTCGCGGTGGAGGGCCCGCGGGGCACCATCGTCATGAACAAGCAGCGCCATGCGCCGCTCACCATGTATCTCGGCCAGGTGAAGGCCGACGGCTCGGTGGCGATCATGTCCAGCTTCAAGGACGTCGATCCCGGCGAGCAGTGCCCGAAGCTGAAGTGAGTCGGCTGACGTTTAGCCGGATCTGACGCGGCCCGCCGGGCTGGTGCGGTTCATCCGCCCCGGCCCGGCGCCTGCCCGCCTCGGAGGTGACGTGCCTTTGGCTCCCAAGGACATCCGATGATTGCCCAGACGCTCGACATCGTGACCACCGCGGCCATCCTCTATGCGGTGGCGACCGGGCTGCTGCTCGTGTTCGGGGTGATGAAGATCATCAACTTCGCCCATGGGGGGCTGATGACGCTCGGCGGCTATGCCGCGCTCGTCACCACCCAGGCGGGGTGGAATCCCTGGCTCGCGATTCCCGTCGCGGCGCTGTTCGGCGGCGTCGCGGGAATGGCCATCGAGCGCTTCGTGGTGCGCCCGCTCTATGCCCGCCCGCTCGACGCCATCCTCGCCACCTGGGGGCTGTCGATCATCATCGGGCAGGTCATCACCATCGCCTTCGGGCGCGGCGTGCAGTTCACGCAGGCGCCGCTCTCGGGCACGCTGGATCTGTTCGGCGAGAGCTATTCCGCCTATCGCCTCGCGCTGGTGGGCATCGCCGCCGCGCTTGGCCTCGCGCTCACCGCATTGTTGCAGGGCACGCGGCTGGGGCTGGAGACGCGGGCCGTCATCATGAACGAGGATCTGGCGCGCGGCCTCGGCATCAACAGCGCACTGGTGCGCTTTCTCACCTTCACGCTCGGCGCGGCGCTGGCCGGGGTGGCGGGCGCGCTCATCACACCGCTGTCCAGCGTCGATCCGAACATGGGCGTGCCCTGGCTGGTGAACGCCTTCATGCTGGTGCTGGTGTCCGGCGCCTCGCTGCTCAGCCTGCTGGTCGCCTGCCTCGTGCTGGGCGGGGCGCAGGTTCTGGTCGCCACCCATTTCAGCCCGGTGCTTGGCGGGCTCACCATCGCCGTGCTGGCCGCGGTGATCCTGCGCATCCGCCCGAAGGGGTTCGCCCGTGACTGAATCACGCCGCCTCTCGCTTATCCTCGCCGCCGCCGTGCTGGCGCTGGCCGCCATCTTCGCCGGGCCGTATGTGCTCGACACCTACTCGGTAAACGTGCTCACCCGCTCGCTGCTCTATGCCGCGGTGGCGCTCACGGTGGATCTCTTGTGGGGCTATCTGGGCATCCTCACCTTCGGCCAGTCGGTGTTCTTCGCCTGCGGCGCCTATGCCGCCGGGCTCGTCTTCACCCATATGGACTTCACCCCCGGCAATGCGGCGCTGGCGCTGGCGCTGGGCATCGGTGCCGCGGTCTTCACCGCCGCCATTGTCGGCTGGCTGGCCTTCTGGCACGGCGCCTCCGCGCTCTATGCCTCGGTGATCACGCTGGTGCTGCCCATCGTGGCGACGCAGCTGCTCTATTCCGGCGGCACCTTCACCGGCTCGTCGAGCGGGCTGTCCGGCTTCACCAGCTTCGACCTGTCCACCGAGGCCTGGTTCTGGCTGGCGGGCAGCTTCCTCGTCGCCATGACGACGCTGGCCTATATCTTCGTGCAGAGCGATGCCGGCCGGCTGCTGGTCGCCGTGCGCGAGAACGAGCAGCGCTGCAAATATCTCGGTCTGAACACCTCCCGGCTGAAGATCCGGGTCTATCTCGCCTGCGCGGTGATCGGCGCGGTCGCCGGCTATATCTATGCCGCCTATGCGATGGTGGTCGCGCCCGAGCTCGCCGGCTTCGTGTTCGGCACCGAGCTGGTGATCTGGACCGCGCTGGGCGGGCGCGGCACGCTGCTGGGGCCGGTCTTCGGCGCGCTGATCGTCGACTATGAGAGCGCGCAGCTCTCGGGCAACTTCCCCTTCATCTGGCAGCTCATCATCGGCACGGTGTTCGTTCTGGTCATCGTCGCCTTTCCGCGCGGCCTGTTGCCGATGGTGTTCGACCTGCCGCGCCGGCTGCTGGGGCTGGTGCGCCCGCGCGGCGACGTGGCGCGGCCGGCCCGCGTGGCGCTCGCCACCCTCGCCACCCTCGATGCCGCGCAGACGCAGGGCGCGGAGGTCGGCAACGGGCCGGCGCTGGCGGTCACCGGCGTCGCCAAGCGCTTCGGCAGCCTCACCGTGCTGGACGGCATCGACTTCAAGGCCCGTGCTGGCGAACTGGTGAGCCTGGTCGGCCCCAACGGCGCCGGCAAGACCACGCTGATGCGCTGCATCGCCGATGGCGCCGAGCGCAGCGCGGGAACGATCATTGTCAACGGCCACGATATCGGCAGCCGCCCGCCGGAGGCCTGCGTCGCGTTTGGCGTGGGGCGCAAGTTCCAGATGGCCAACGTGTTCGAGACGCTCACCGTTGCCGAATGCCTGCAGATCGCCCGCGCCCGCCATGCCCGCCCCTCGCTCTGGCGCCGCGCCAACATTCTGCCGCTGCCGGAAGCGGCGATGCATGTCATCGCCACCACCGGGCTGGACAGGCAGCTCTCCACCCCCGCGCACCTGCTGTCGCACGGGCTGAAGCAGGCGCTGGAACTATCCATGGTGCTGGCGCTGGAGCCGCGCGTGCTGCTGCTCGATGAGCCCACCGCCGGCCTCACCAAGACCGAGCGCATGCAGATCGGCGCGATCCTCATCGACCTCACCAAGAAGCAGGGCCTTTGCGTGCTGCTGGTCGAGCATGATCTCGATTTCGTGCGCGAGATTTCCTCGCGCGTCATCGTGCTGCACCAGGGCCGCATCGTGCTGGACGGCTCGGTGGAGGAGGTGGTCGCCTCCGAACTGGTGAAGCAGGTCTATGCCGGTTCCGGCCATGCCGGCATCGCGCATGAAACCGCCCCGAAGACGGGCGGGCAGGAGGTGCCGGCATGATCACGCCTCACGTGGACACGCATCACGCTCCGGCGCTCGAGGTCGCCGGCCTCTCCAGCGGCTATGCCGGCGCCGTGGTGGTGCGGGAGGTCAGCCTTGCCATCGGCGCGGGCGAGATCCTCGCGGTGCTCGGCAAGAACGGCATGGGCAAATCGACCCTGCTCAAGGCGATGATGGGTTTCCTGCCCAAGATGGCCGGCAGCGTGACCATCGCCGGCACCGCGGCGACGCGGCTCTCCCCGCACCGGGTGGCGCGGCTGGGGGTCGGCTATGTCGCGCAGGAAAAGGCGCTGTTCCAGGACCTCACCGTGGAGGAGAACCTGAAGCTCGCCGTGCGCGGGCCGGATTTCGCGGCCGCGCTGGCCGAGGTGGAGGCCTCCTTCCCCTTCCTGCTGCAACGGCTGAAGCAGCGCGCCGGCACGCTCTCGGGCGGCGAGCAGAAAATGCTGCTCATGGCCCGCTCGCTGGCCACGGGCGCCCGGCTGCTGCTGGTGGACGAGATCACCGAGGGGTTGCAGCCCTCGGTGATCGACCGGCTGGCCGGCGTCATCCGCAGCGCCCGCGAGCGCCACGGCACGACCATGCTCCTGGTCGAGCAGCATCTGCCCTTCGCGCTGGCGGTGGCCGACCGCTGGGCGGTGCTCGACCGCGGCGAGATTGCCGAGGCCGGCGCGTCGAGCGAGCCGGATGCCCGCGCGCGCGTGCTGAAACATCTGAGCGTGTGAGCGCGGGAGCGAGAGCATGACCTTTTCCATCGTCGCCCGCTGCCCCACCAGCTTCCGCCTTGGTGTCGCTGTCGCCACCGCGGTGCCGGCCGTGGGCTCCATGTGCCCGTTCGTGCGGGCCGGGGTCGGCGCAGTCTCCACGCAATCCTGGGTCAATCCCTATCTCGCCCTCGATGGGCTGGAGCGCCTTGCCCGAGGCCAATCCGCGCCCGAAGCGCTCGCCGCCGTGATGGCGCAGGATGACGGGCGGGAGTTGCGGCAGATCGGCATGGTCGACGCCATGGGGCGGGTCGCCGCCTGGTCGGGGACGGAATGCACGCCCTGGTTCGGGCATGAGGTCGGCGACGGGTTCACGGTGCAGGGCAACATGCTCACCGGCCCGGAGGTGATCGCCGCCATGGCCGCCGCCTACCGCGCCTCGGAAGGCGCCCCGCTCGACGAGCGGCTGATGCGCGCGCTGGAGGCGGGCGATGCCGCCGGCGGCGACCGACGCGGCCGGCAATCGGCCAGCCTGTGCGTTTACAGCACCGAGTTCTATCCCGCCCTCGATGTCAGGGTCGACGAGCATGCCGCGCCGGTGGCCGAGCTGCGCCGGGTGCTGGAGATCGCACGGCTGCAGCTGGTGCCCTTCGTGGACGGCATGCCGCGGCGCGGCGGTTCGCCCGGCCCGGCTCCGGCAGCCGTTACCGCGATGCTCGCGCTGCCGCCACCCGCCCGGCCCGGTGGCGGCGGCAGCGGTCCCGCATAGCGGGCGAGCGCATCGCCGTGGTCACGCCGGCGGGTGCTGGCCCAGCGCGTCGAGCACATGCCGGGTCATGACATGCTGGGCCATGCGATAGTCGGGCTTGGCGTGGCTCTCGCTGAACTCGGCCAGGGTCTCGCTCAGGCGCTGCCCGAGGCGGCGCTCATGGGGTGCCAGCCGTGCCGCCGCCGTCGCGGCGCGCAAGGCCCAGGAGCGCAGGCCGGTTCGCTGCGCGAGGTCCCAGGCCTCGTCGAGGCTCGCCAGCGCCGCCTGCGGCCGCTCGGTGGCGTCGATGCCGGCACGGATGCGCAGCAGTTCCGGCAGGATCCAGCCCTCGCCGGTCGCCCGACTGAAGCCGATCGCCTCCTCGGCGCGGACCCGCGCCTCTGCACCGCGTCCGAGCCCGTGCAGCGCCTGCGCATGAAGGCCGAGGAACATCGCCCGGCGGATGGGCCAGCCGGTCTGCTCCAGCGCCTCGATTCCCGCCGCCAGATCCTCGGCGGCCGGGGAAAATGCGCCATGCAGGAGATGAAGCGAGCCGCGATAGCACCGCCACCAGGCGCGCCACGGGCCGAATGGATGCCGGCCGGAGACGTCGGCCAAGAGGTCCAGCCGCTCCGCCAGGGCATCGGCCTCGCCGCAATAGAAGGCGACGGGACAGCCGGAATCCACGAGGTTGAGCGCCAGCGTCGTGGCGTGCCCGCGCGCGCGGGCATCGGTGGTGTTGCGGCTGGCGAGCGCCGACGCCTGATCCTGCAGGCCGAGCAGATAAAGGTTCGCCGAATAGAAGGCGCGCCCGTTCATCTCCTGATCATACTGCATGCGCACGATCGCATTCGCCGCTGTGCCGCCGCCCAGCGCCGCCTCCAGCGCCACCCGCGCCTCCTCGACACGCCCGAGGAACAGCAGCGAGACGCCGGCGAGGCGGTTGGCAATGATGAGGTCGGCGGCTTGCGTCATGTCCCCGATGGTGGCGGCGAGCGCGGCGAAATCGCGTGCGATCTCCAGCGCGGCGGCGTAGCGGGCGGAACAGAATGTCAGCGCCCACAGCGCCCAGGCCGCCCGGAGCTGAAGCTCGACGCTACCATTCGCGCGCGCGATTCTGCAGGCCCTTTGCAACGGCTCTTCCGCCTTCGGACCGGGGCCGATCGTGTAGACCAGAGCGGTGCCGAGTGTGGTGAGCAGCGCCACCTCGCGGGGGGCATCGAGCGGCGGGCCGTCGCCGAGGCTGGCGAGCGCGTGCTCGAAGCGGGCGCGGCATTCGGTCAGCAGCGACAGCTGGAACCACAGCGTCGCCGAAGAGATGATGAGCGCGGTGCCGATCTCGCGGTCGCCCTTCGGTCCGAAGCTCCAGTCCAGCGCGGCGCGCACATTGTCGAGCTGGCCGGCATAGGTGGCGAGC
This sequence comes from Ancylobacter tetraedralis, assembly GCF_014195655.1. Classification (GTDB taxonomy): domain Bacteria; phylum Pseudomonadota; class Alphaproteobacteria; order Rhizobiales; family Xanthobacteraceae; genus Ancylobacter; species Ancylobacter tetraedralis. The sequence continues at coordinate 10,555 of NZ_JACICD010000002.1, read as the reverse complement.
CACTGGGCAGGCTGCGCGCGCGGCCATTCCTGCTCGGCGGTGGCGATCAGTTCCTTCATGTAGGCGGCGTGGCGCCCGCTCAGCCGGTCGAGGCCGCCCGCTTCCTTCAGCCGCTCCAGTGCGTAGGCGCGGGTGATTTCGAGCAGGCGATAGCGCGGCACCGGCTGCGAGAAATCGGCGGCGACGAGCGATTTCGCCACCAGGCTGGTAAGGTTCTCGATGGTCTCCCAGCTCGCCTCCTCGATCGAGGCGACCTTGCCGGCGGCATCGAGCGAGAAATGGCCGGCAAAGATGGCGAGCCGCCCCAGCGTGATCTGCTCGCCCGGGCTCAGATGGTCATAGCTCCAGCCCAGCATCGCCTGCAGCGTCTGGTGGCGGGGCAGCGCGGTGCGTCGACCCGCCACCAGCAGGCGGAAGACATCGTCCAGCCGCTGCGCCAGGCCCTTGACGCCGAAGGCATCGACCCGCCCCGCGGCCAGTTCGATGGCGAGCGGCAGACCGTCCAGGCGACGGCAGATCGCGACAATATCGGCGATCTCGTCCGGCGCCGGCATGTAGCTGCCCAGCGTGGCGGCCGCGCGTTCCACGAACAGGCGCGCGGCGGGGTAGCGCAGCAGGTCGGCGCGCGTGCCGTCGGCCTCGCGCGGGGGCACTTCCAGTCCCTGCAGCCGGTAGACGTGCTCGCCCCGCGCCCGGAGCGGCTCGCGGCTGGTGACGAGAAGCTTCAGCGCGGGATTGGCGGCGAGCGCCAGTTCAGCCAGGGAGGCGGCCGCAGCCACAACATGCTCGCAATTGTCGAGGATCAGCAGCCCGCGCTCGAAGGGCAGCGGCTCGTCGAGCCGCAGCGGCACGGTTCCCAGAGTCATGCCGATGGCGGACGCCACCGCGTTTTCCACCAGCGCCGGGTCGGTGATCGGCGCCAGCTCCACCAGCACGACCGCCTCCAGCGCCTCCGCGCCCTCCCGCCCCAGCGCGGCCCGCGCCACGTCGAGCGCGACCGTGGTCTTGCCGACACCGCCCGGACCGACCACGCTCACGAACCGTGATCGGGCAAGCTCCTCGCCGATCGCCGCCACGGTGGCCTCGCGTCCCAGCACCGTCGTCAGGTTGAACGGCAGGTTCTGGCGGATGACCGGATCGCCCGTGGCCTCGCGCGCGCCGGCATTGGTGGAGGTGGTGTCGGTGGAGGCAATGTCCGTGAAGGTGACATCGGCCACGAAGCTGTAGCCGCGGCGCGCGATGTTGGTGATGAAGTGCCGCCCGTCCTGGCCGTCGCCGAGCACGCGCCGGAGCGCGGTCATCTGCACCCGCAGATTGGCTTCTTCCACGAACAGGTCCGGCCAGGCGCGGGCCAGAAGTTCCTGCTTGGAGACGACCTCTCCGGCATGCTCGATCAAGGCCACCAGCAGTTCGAGCGCCCGCCCGCCCATGGGAACGGGCACGCCGTCCCGGTGCAGCTGCTTCGAGGACAGGTTGAGGCGGAAAGGACCGAACTGCGCGGCGCGGGAGACAGGTTTCATGAACAATCCGGGGGAGGCCTGTTCGGCCGCCGCATCCTTATCATACTGGTATCGGGATCAACGGGAAACAAACCGCGCGACCGGGCTTTGGAGCGGAGGTGATCTGGTTTATCGACGGGGACGATGGATTGGGGCACATCCGGAGAATGGCGGCATTGACGGACTTTACCTCCTCGGCACCCGGGACCCGGCCGGAGCAGCGGCCGGGCGGGCTGCGCATCGCGATGCTGCTGGCGCTGCTGGCCATGGCCGGGCCTTTGTATATCGACATCATGCCCTCGATCGTGGCCGCGCTGCGGGCCGAATACGGGCTCGATGCGATGCAGGCCGGCTTCGTCGCCGCCAGCAACGGCTATGGCTCGACATTCGGTGCGCTGCTCGCGCTGTTCATCGTGCCGCGCCTGCCCTGGCGGCCGCTGGCGGTCGGCCTGCTGATCGGGCTGATCGCCGCCGACGTCGCCACCACCGGCGTGCGCAGCTACGAGGCGCTGGTGATGGTGCGGGCCGCGCACGGGGTGATCGGCGGCCTGCTGGTCGGCCTATGCTATGGGCTGATCGCCCGCAGCGCCGATTCGCGCCAGGGTTTCGGCGTGCTGTTCCTGTTCCATTTCGGCTTTGGCGGCATTGGCGTCTTCGCCTCCACCTTCCTCGCCCCCTACATGACGCACGGCATGGTGTTCCTGGTGCTCGCCGCCTTCGGCGTGCTGGCGCTCGCCGTGGTGCCGTTGCTGCCGGCATTCGACGTGCCGCAGCCGGGCGCCCGGCCGGCGAACGCGGGCGGGGGAATTCCCGCACGCATCCCCCGGCGCAATCTCCTGTGCATCGGCGGCCTGTTCCTGTTTCAGGCGGCCAATCTCGGTCTCGGCGCCTTCCTGATCGGCATCGGCGCCGATTTCGGCCATGCGGCGAGCTTTTCCGGTGGCGCCGTCGGGTTCGGCCTCTGGGCCGGCGTGCCGGGTGCCCTCGCGATGCTGCTGCTCAGCCGGCTCTTCGGATGGCGGCCCCTCGTGGCGGTGGTGCTGGCCGCGGGGCTGAGCAAGGCGCTGATCGGGCTGGGGCAGGATCCGGCGCTGTTTGCCGGCGCCATCGCGGCGGTGTTCTTCACCATGGCGATGGCGCTGCCCTATGCCTTCGCGCTCTGCGCCGAGGGCGATGCGAGCGGGCGCTCGGCGGTGCTGGCGGGCTTCGCCTCCAAGCTCGGCCTTTCCACCGGGCCGGCGATCGGCGGGCTGATCTATGCGCATGGCGCCTGGGCGCTGATCGCGGCCGCCATCGTCACGGTGCTGGCCGCGGCGGTGCTGTTCGGCTGGTCGCTGGTTCTGCAAAGAGGCGAGCGGCGGGCGTGACTGGAGATTTTACAGTTTTTAACACCGGTTGCGTCCCAGCATCGGTTACTTCCTGTCGTCCGTCATGTGACGGCGAGGGGAGGGCGTCATGCCCCGGTCGATCGCACCTGAACTATCTGGCGGACTGACGCTCAGCGACGCGCAGGCGAACCTGCTCGACCCCAGCGAGTTCGAGCTGATCCGGCAGGCGGCCACCTCCGCCCTCGCCAGCGAGGACGATTGCGAGATCGAGCAGATGATGCGGCTGCGCGGCATGCTGCCGGTGCGCCGGCGCATCCAGGCGCGGCCGGAGCGCGCGCGCGATGGCGCGATCACGGCGCTGCGCATCGTCGTCGAGCGCGACGGCGACCCCGTCCTCGACTGGCGGCTGGATCGCGGGGACGTGCCTCTCGGTGAGAGCGAGAGTCTGGCCCGCGCGGCCGTCGAAGCCATCAACGCGCTGACGGCCGTCGTGCTCCATGCGGAAGCCGTCAAGCGGCATGCCGACCGTGGCCGCTCGCCCGACATCGCCGATTCTGCCGATCATATCCTCGCCAATGTGCACCGCGCCTGGCGGCATGTGGGAAGCTTCTGCCGCAAGCACGCCCTTCTGGCTCCGTAATCGGCCACCCGCGGGGCGCGGCCGGATTCGTCCGGGACGATCGCCGGGCTGACCCACACACCAACTCGCCGCCTGCCAAGGCCCGTGCCGCTCCCGCGAGCCGGGTGTCTTCGCCAGGCGTTTTCGCCGGGCATCTGCCGGGCCCGCGCCGGGTTTCGGCGACGTGAGGCGCGTCCTTGCCGCTTAAAGTTGTCTTTCATTGCACCAAGTCGAGGGTTCGTACGTAGTGCGTGCGGGTGGCGCGCCCGTACCGGTCCATCTTGCCGGCGCGGGGACGGGGCCTATGTGCTGTAGATCGAGCTGCGGGAGCTTCCCTTGAATCGACGCGAAGTACCGATCGATCCGCTTTCCGCTCTCTACGAGCCGATCCTCCGGCATGAAAGATCGCCCTTCGTCATCGCCCAGCTGGGGCAATCGCTGGATGGGCGCATCGCCACGCCCACGGGAAAGTCGCGCGATATCAACGGGTGCTCGGGGCTCGATCATCTGCACCGGCTGCGGGCGCTGGTCGATGTGGTGGTCGTCGGCGTCGGCACCGTGCTGGCCGACGATCCCCAGCTCACCACGCGGCGGGTTCCGGGCCGCAGCCCGGTGCGCGCCGTCATCGACCGCACCGGCCGCTCGCCGCGCGATTCCAAATGGCTGCAGGCCGATGGTTGTCACCGCATTGTGTTCTCGGAAAATGCGGTGGGATGGCCGGAAGAGGTCGAGCGCATCGGCACCCAGGACGATCCCGACCTGTTCGAGCCGACCCGGCTGCTCGCCGCGCTGACGGCGCGCGGTCATCACACCATTCTGGTCGAGGGCGGGGCGTCGACCATCTCGCGGTTCATCGATGCCGGGCTGGTCGATCGCCTGCATGTGTGCCTCGCCCCGATCATCCTCGGCTCGGGCCGGCCGGGCCTCGACCTCAGGCCCATCGACGAACTTGACGACGCGCTGCGTCCGCGCGCCCATGTCTATCTTCTCGACGACGGCAACATCCTCTACGATTGCGATCTGCGCAGTGCTGCCCGAGGAGGGACGCATGTCGGTCTCTGATGGCTCCAGTGCCGGGCCCGGCCCGGCCCGCTACAGCCCCGCCGCGCGGCGGCTGCACTGGCTGATCGCCGCATTCATCCTGTGCCTCGTTCCTCTCGGGCTCTACATGGTCGCCCGTGGCGAGGCGACCAATTTCGATGCCGTCACCGGCTCGCTCTACAGCCTGCACAAGCTGCTCGGATTCCTCGTGCTCTGGCTTATCGTGCTGCGGGTGCTGGTGCGGCTGCGACGGGGGGCGCCGCCGCCCGTCGCGACGCTGACGCCGTTCGAGCGTACCGCCTCGCACGCGGTGCATGGGGCGCTGTATCTGCTCCTCCTCATCGTGCCGCTGCTGGGCTGGGCCGGGGTCTCCGCCTATCCCGCGCTCGACGTGTTCGGCCTGTTCAACCTGCCGGCCATCCTGCCGCCCGACGAGGCGCTGGCGAACCGCATTCTCGGGGTCCACAAGCTGCTGGCGCTGGCTCTGGCGGCGATCGCCCTCGTTCATATCGCCGCCGCCCTGCGCCACCGCTTCCTCAAGCAGGACGGCGTGATGGCGCGCATGTGGCCGCCGGGCTGAGGCGCGTCGGCGAGCGGCTTTCGGATTGCCCGCCTCAGGGGTGGGCGAACACGTCCTGATGGCCGATCGTGACCGCCTCAGCTGTCGCCTGCGCTTCGGCCCATGCCGTGAAGGCCGCCTGCCGCGCCGGCTCGATTTCGCCTGCCGCCGCGGCCATGCCGTTGGCGAGGGCGGCGATGAGCGAGGCGTTCTCGTGAGTCAGCCGCCAGGGGCTGTCGCCCGCCCAGGCGGCATAGCCGTGCCGCGGCGCCAGCCGCATCAGTGTCGGGCCCGCCGCGGGGCCGAGCGCCGGGCCGAACCCCTTGTCGCCGCGCTGGTGGCGGTTGAACGCGGCCGTCACCGCCGTGTCGATTGGACTTGCCGGCTGCCAGTCCGCCACGCCGTCATAGCTCAGCACGCCATAGAGCGGCACGCGCCGGCCGGCGAGGGCGGCCATGAGGCGCTTCAGCCAGGCGCGGGAGACGAGGTCGAACAGCGCGGCCGCCGTCACCAGATCCGCCCCGTCCGCGCCGAAATCCAGGCTGCGCACGGTCAGGTTGGCGCATTCGAAACGGACCTCGATGCGGCGGCCATCCTTTTCCAGCGCGAGGCCGCTGCCGCTCGGGCGGGCGCGGTCGGCCCAGTCCGTGAGGCATTGGCGCGCGGCAAGCAGCAGGTCGCGATCGCCGTCGATCAGGTGCCAGCGCTGGCCGGGCGGCAGCGAGGGTGAGAGCGCGCGCAGGTTCGAGCCGGTGCCGCAGCCCAGATCGACCACGGTGAGCGAGGAACGGCTGTTGAAATACTGGCGGACCCGCGCGGCAATTTCCGGGTTGCGCGAGGCACCATCGACCGGCTCGCGCAGCGCCAGCCATTCGGCCGAGAAGCCGCTCATCGGGAGTTCTCCTGTCGGGATAAAGTCTGCCGCGATAATGTCTGCAAGGTTTCCAGGATGATTGCCGCCGTCTGTGGCCATCGTGGGAGGGTCTGCGCGTGGTGCCACGCGCTCTCCGCCATCTGGCGCCGCCGCTCCGGCGCGTCCAGCAGCGCCCCGAGCGCGCCGGCGAGGCCCTCGCTGTCACCGGGGGTGACCAGTAGTCCCGCCGCCGCCGGCACGGTGTCCGGGATCGCCCCGGCGCGGCTCGCCACGATCGGCAGGCCGCAGGCGAGCGCCTCGCTCAGGCCCATTCCATAGCCCTCGAACAGCGACGCCGAGATGAAGATGTCGGCCGCGTCGAAGTGCCGGGCGAGCGCGTCCGGCGGGATCGATCCAGTCAACTCGATGCGCCCGCCCAGCCCCTGCGCGGCAATGCGCGCCTGCACGGCGCGCGTCTCCTCGGCATCGCGGTCGGTGGCGCCGACGATGTGGCAGGTCCAGTCCCGCGCCGCCAGCCGGGCCAGCGCATCGACCAGCACGCCGTGGGCCTTGCGCGGGATTACCGCCCCGACACTGAGGAGCCGCACCGGCTGGCCCGTTCCCCGCGAAGAGGTCCCGCGCGCGCGGGGCGCGGGGTCGGTGCCGGGCCGCGCGATGGCCATTCGGTCGGGGGCGACGCCATAGTCCTGCTGCAGCCGGCGAGCGGTCGCGGGGCTGGTGGCGATGACGGCGCTCGCCTGCGCCAGCGCCGCCCGCTCGCTGGTGTGAAGCGCGGCGCGTTGCCCCTCGCCCAACCCGGCTTCCAGCGCCAGCGGATGATGGACCAGCGCGGCGATGGGGTGGCGCAGGCCGCGCAGCAGGTCGGCCGGCAGTGCGCCCAGGGCGAGCCCGTCGATCAGCACGGGCTGCCCGGCCGGCAGGGCGGCCAGCATCCGCGCGCTCGTCTGCAACTCGTCCGGCGTGGGGAAGGGAAACCCGCCGGGGAGAGCGAGATGCGTCACCGCGCCGCCGGCGCGCCGGCATTCGTCGATCACCCGGCGGTCATAGGCATAGCCCCCGGTGGGGAGATCGAGCGCGCCGGGAATGGCGAAGACGAAGCCGCTCATCGCGGGCCTCAATCGAGGCCAGCCTCAAAGCTGGCGCTGGCGAGGTCGGTCTCGTGCAGGGTGACGCGGATCGCCGACAGGCCGTGCCCGTCCTCGCCCAGCGCGCCGTCCCGGGCGGCGGCGGCCATGGCGTCGAAAATGTACTTGGCGAGGAACTCGGTGGTGGTGAGCTGGCCGGCAAAGGCGGGCAGCGTGTCGAGATTCTGGTAGGCGAGCGGCTTGAGCGTGGTCTTGAGCACGTCGAGCGCGGCGCCGATATCCACCACCACGTTCTTGGTCGTCAGCCTCTCGCGCAGGAAGGCGACATCGACCACGAAGGTCGCGCCGTGCAGGCCCTGGGCCGGGCCGAAGAACGGATCGGGCAGCGAATGGGCGATCATGATGCGATCGCGGACTTCGACACAATACATGGCTTTCCTCATCGGTAATCGAGCAGGATCGCCAGCGCGTCCTCCCCGTCGGCCAGCAGGTGCGGCAGCTGCGCGGGCGCCTGCGCGAACGGGACGACATGCGTGACCAGATGGTCGAGGCGCGCATCGTCCAGCAGCGCGAGCGCCTTGGCCAGCCGGCGTTCATGCGGCCAGCGTGGCCGCCGCACAGGAGATACGGCGCCGACCTGCGAGCCGATCAGTTGCAGGCGCCGGCTGTGGAAACTTTCGCCCAGCGGAATGGATGGCGCGCGGTCGCCATACCAGCTCACCTCGACGATCCGCGCCTCGAAGCCGCCGGCCGAAAGCGCGGTGGCGAGGCCGGCCGCGCTGGCGCTGGTGTGGAACACGATGTCGGCATCGTCGTTCACCTCCCCGGGTGTGGCGAAGCTGGCGCCGAAGAGATGCGCCAGCGCGGCCCGGCCGGGCTCGACGTCCACCAGCGTCACGTCCGCGCCGGGCAGGCCTGCGGCGAGGGCGGTGAGCAACAGGCCGACCACGCCGCCGCCGACAATGGTTATGCGATCACCCGGGCCGGCGCCGGCATCCCACAGGGCGTTGAGGGCAGTCTCCATGTTCGCCGCCAGCGTGGCGCGCTGCGGGGGGATGCCCTCCGGCACCGGCATGGCCGCCGCGAGCGGCAGGAGATAGACATCCTGATGCGGGTAGAGGGCGAAGACGGTGCGGCCGAGCCACTCGCCGGGACCGGCCTCGACCCTCCCCACGCTCTGGTAGCCGTACTGGACGGGAAACGGGAAATCGCCCTGCTGGAACGGCGCGCGCATGCGCTGGTGCTCGCTCGCGGGAATTCCGCCGCGCAGCACCAGCCGCTCGGTGCCGCGGCTGACGGCGGAGGCGAGGGTGCGCACCACCAGCCTGTCGGGTTCCGCGTCGTCGAGGCGCGCGCTCCTCATCTCATAGCGCCCGGGCGCCGTGCACCAGAGCTGGCGTGCCGATGGCCCAGACGGATGTGGCATTGCGGACCCTGCTCCCGTGCCGCACTGTCCCTCCCGACAGGGGTGGACGGCGGTTTGATCCGAGACGGCGTGAACCGTCGGCGTTCGGCTGCGTACAAGCACCGACAGGCCTCCCGCAAGGGACCGGCCCGCACGGATCAGAGTGGCCGGCATGAGCGTGAATGAAAAGCCCGTAGAACGCCTGTTCGCCCGTGCCGGCGCCGCCGGCGATCTGACGCCGACCGGCGTGCAGTCCCGCCGGCAGCTCTTCCGTCGGCGCCGGCTGGTCGCGGTGCTCAACGCGGCGACCTTTTTCGCCCTCCTCGCGCTGTTCACCCGCTTGCTGGCCCATGGCGGCTTCACCCTGCTGGACGGGCTGCTGCTGCTGGCCTTCTGCCTCTCCACCCCGTGGACCATCCTCGGCTTCTGGAACGCGGCGATCGGCCTCTGGCTGCTGCACGGACCGGGCGATCCGCGCCTTTCGGTCTTTCCCTATGCGGGCAAGGCGCCGAAGGACGCGCCGATCACCGCCCGCGTCGCGGTGGTGATGACCCTGCGCAACGAGGATCCCGCGCGCGCCATCGCTCGTCTGCGGGTGATGTGGGAGGACCTTGCGCGCGCGGGTGCCGGCGGCCATTTCGCCTGGTTCGTGCTCTCCGATACGACCCGCGCCGATATCGCCGCGCAGGAGGAAGCGATCGTCGCGGCCTGGCGTGCGGAGATCGGCGCGGGCGCGCCGCTGCACTACCGCCGCCGCAGCGACAATCAAGGCTTCAAGGCGGGCAATATCCGCGATTTTCTCGAACGCTGGGGCGATGATCACGATCTGATGCTGGTGCTGGATGCCGACAGCCTGATGGGCGCCGCCAGCGTCCTGCGGCTCGTTCGGATCATGCAGGTCAACCCGCGGCTCGGCATCCTGCAGAGCCTCGTCGTGGGCCTGCCCTCGCCCTCGCCCTTCGCGCGCATCTTCCAGTTCGGCATGCGCCACGGCATGCGCTCCTACACGATGGGGGCGTCGTGGTGGGCGGGGGATTGCGGACCCTATTGGGGGCACAATGCGGTGATCCGCATCGCGCCGTTCAAGGCGCACTGCGCCTTGCCGGTGCTGCCGGGGCGCGGCCCGCTCGCGGGTGACGTGCTCTCGCATGACCAGATCGAGGCGGTGCTGATGCGCCGCGCCGGCTATGAGGTGCGGGTACTGCCGGAGGAGAGCGAGAGCTATGAGGAAAACCCGCCGCACCTGACCGAGTTCACCCGCCGCGACCTGCGCTGGTGCCAGGGCAACATGCAGTACTGGCGCCTCATCGCCATGCCCGGGCTGTTGCCGATGAGCCGCTTCCAGATCGCCTGGGCGATGCTGATGTATGTCGGCGCGCTGGCCTGGATCGCCTTCATGGTTCTCGCGGCGCTGAAGGCGTTCGACACCGAGCGGCTTGATGAGCCGTTCCCGGCCGGGCTGGGGCTCACCCTGTTCGCGATAACCTTCCTGCTGAGCCTTGCGCCGAAGATTGCCGGGCTGATCGACGTGCTGCTGCGGCCGGGCGAGCGACGGCGCTATGGCGGCACCGGCCGTCTGCTCGGCGGCGCGTTTCTGGAGTTGGTATTCTCCGTTCTGCTGGGCCCCGTCGTCGCGCTGCGGGTGGCGATCTTCATGGTGGGCCTCGCCTTCGGCCGGACGGTGACGTGGGACGCGCAGGCCCGCGATGCCGTACGGCTGTCGTGGCGCACCGCCCTTGCCGGGCTATGGCCGCAGCTGGTGTTCGGCGCGGCCATAGCCGGCATCCTCGCCGCCGCCGTGCCGGCCGCCCTCATCTGGGCGTTGCCGGTGCTGATCGGCCTCGTGAGTGCCGTGCCCTTCGCGGTGCTCACCTCCGAGCCGGCGCTCGGGCGCTGGCTGGGGCGTCTCGGCCTCTGCGCGACGCCGGAGGAGGGGGCGCCGTCCCCGTGCCTTGCCGCGCTCGAGGGTCAGCCGGCGCCGTGACCCGATGTGCGCGGCAGCAGGGGGCGCGCTCACTCCATGTGCCGGAACCGGGCGATGTCCGCCGCCGTCAGTGTCGAGGTCTGGCTTCCGAAGCGTTCGGTGACGTAGTTTGCGACGGCGGCCACTTCGGCGTCGGAATAGGCCTTGCCGAAGGCGGGCAT
>NZ_JACICD010000001.1:162681-1159711 GCF_014195655.1 Ancylobacter tetraedralis | reverse complement strand
ATCTTCGCCGGGGTCAGCGGTTCACCCGGCTTGCTCTGGAAATAGGAGCGGATGGTCTCCGCATCGACGCGACGGTTACCCTCGACCACGATCGAGCTGGCGCTTTGCGCGACGGCACTCACGGGCGCGACGACAACTCCGGCCACCCCAGCGACGGTCAGCATCGCCACCACACCGGCGATCGAAGCCATCTTACTCATAAACCGGAAACTACCAGCCATTTGGCGCGCAACCTTACCGTTGTTCTGACGCCGCGCCGCTTGCGGCCGCAAGCTGGCACGTTCTTCACCCTGCGATCCGCTTGTACAAGCTTTTCCAGAGCCTGCAAACCAAGGCGGTCCGCCCCTCATGCCTTTTCAGGATGGCGTGGCCCATGCGCAACGCCATCCCGCGAACCCACTCAAGATTTTGAGATATTTAGGATATCGTTCCATGTCGCGAACAGCATCAACATCAACACCAACGCCAGACCGATGCGGAACCCGACTTCCTGCGCCCGATCGCTGAGCGGCCGGCCGCGCAGCGCCTCGATGGCGTAGAAGAGCAGATGCCCGCCATCCAGCAACGGTACGGGGAAGAGGTTAAGAAGACCGATCGAAACCGAGAGAACCGCCGCAAGCTGAAGCAGCGCCGCGATTCCGAAGGTCGCCACCTGCCCCGACACCTGCGCGATGCGAATCGGCCCGCCGAGCTGATCGGCCGATTCGCGCCCCGTCACCACGCCACCGAGATAGCTGAAGGTGCGGTCGACGATGAACCACACTTCGCGCGTGGCCATCACGGTCGCATCCACCGGGCCGAATCGCTCAGTGCGCGCATCCGCCCCGCCGCTGGCGCGCGAAATGCCCAACACGCCGATGCGGTGGGTGTTGCCGAAGCTGTCCTTGATCTCGCGCTGGTCCGGCGTCGCGGTCAGCGTCAGCACCTGGCCGGCGCGCTCCACCTCGATGGCGAGCGGGCGATCCGCGCTGGTGCTGACGATGCGCTGCATGTCGCCGAAGGTGTCGACCTTGGTGCCGTCGATCGACACGATGATGTCGTTGGGCGCGAACCCGGCCCGCTCCGCCGCGCTGCCCGCCTGCACGGTATCGACCTGCGGCGTCGTCACCGGGCGGCCGACCACCATGAACAGCCCGGCGAAAATGACGATCGCCAGAATGAAATTGGCGATCGGGCCGGCGGCCACGATGGCGGCGCGGGCCCCGACCGACTTGTGGAAGAAGCTACCCCGCCGGTCCGTGTCGCTCATGCGCGCCAGCGCGCCGCGATCGGGCGTCGAGGCGGCATTGTCGTCACCGAGAAACTTCACGTAGCCGCCGAGCGGAATGGCGGAAATCTTCCAGCGGGTACCGTGCCGGTCGTTGAACCCGATCAGCTCCGGGCCGAAGCCGATGGAGAAGGCGACGATCGAGACCCCCGCGCGGCGGGCCACCCAGAAATGGCCCAGCTCATGGAAGAACACCACGATGGTCAGCACGAACAGGAACGGGACGACATAGCCGAGGAGCCAGCTCGCATTGCCGCCCATCGAGGCGAGTATTTCCATCACAAGGTTTCCCACATAGCCGGCGACGAGTTCGTGTCGTCTTTTCCTGCCAAAGGTTTACGGCGAAGTTGGGCGAAAGTCCGCCCGGTCCCATGCATATTTGGCCGCGATCCCGGTCCGCTCGGCGCCGTCACCACAGAAGCAGGCCGAGCGCGGGGGCGTCGGGATCGCGGACGAGCCCGACCAGCAGCGCGAACAGCGCGGCCGTGATCAGGCCGTCCAGCCGGTCCATAAGGCCACCATGGCCGGGAATGAGCGAGCCGGAATCCTTCACGCCGAAGCGACGCTTCATCGACGATTCGAACAGGTCGCCCAGCTGGCTCACCGCACTGGCGAGCAGCGCCACCGGGGCGGCGAGCAGCACGGAGGGAAGGCCCGCGAGATAGATGGTGAACATGCCGGCCAGCGTGCCGAACAAGGCGCCGCCGAGCGCGCCGGACCACGTCTTGTTCGGGCTGACACGCGGCCAGAGCTTGGGCCCGCGAAGCAGACGCCCGCAGAAATAGGCGGCGATGTCCGTGCTCCACACCACGGCCAGCAGCCAGATCAGGGTGACGAGCCCGACATGCGTATCCGCCCGCAGAATCAGCGCCGGCAACGCAAGCGCGGCCGCGTAGAACAGGCCGCCGGTCGCCCAGGGCCGCAATTGCCGCCCCCCGCGGGCCACCAGCGCCATCAGCACCATGCCCACCAGCACGACCGCGGCCGCGGCCGAGACGGGGCGGATCACCAGCATGAGGGACGCGAGCACCAGCGCCGCGCCGCCGATCGCGACCAGCGCCGCCTTGGGCCGGGCGGAGATGATGCCCAGCCATTCCCACAGCACGATGAGCGACGTGGCGACGACCAGCGCCATATACGGCCAACTGCCCCACCAGCACAGGAACAGCACCAGCGGGGCCAGAGCCACCGCCGATCCCAGGCGCGGGAGGAAATCGGCACCGATCCGCAACGGCTCAACACCCGTCCGGTTCGATGCCGCCGAAACGCCGCTCGCGGCGGCTGTATTCGGACAGAGCCTTCTCGAACCAGGAGCGGTCGAAATCAGGCCAGTGCACCGGCAGGAACACGAGTTCGGCATAGGCCGCCTGCCAGAGCAGGAAATTCGACAGCCGTTGCTCGCCGCTGGTGCGGATGACAAGGTCGAGCGGCGGCAGATCCGCCGTGTCGAGGCGCTCGGCGATGCGCTCGGGCGTGATATCGTCGGGCGTCAGCCGGCCCTGCGCCACATCGCGGGCGAGGCCCTGCACCGCGCGGGCAATCTCGTTGCGCGAGCCATAGTTGAAGGCCACGGTGAGGCGAAGCCCGGTATTGCCGCGGGTGATGACCTCGGTCTCCCGCAGCATCGTCTCGATCTCGGAATCGCCGGGGTGCCCTTCGCCGATGATGCGCACGCGCACATTATTGGCGTGCAGGTCCCGAAGGTCCGAGCGGATGAAGCGCTTGAGCAGCCCCATGAGCTCACTCACCTCGGCAAGCGGGCGCGACCAGTTCTCGCTGGAGAAGCTGTAGATCGTCACCGCCTCGATGCCGAGCTCGCGGGCGGCGCTGACCGTGCGGCGCACCGCCTCGACACCGCGCCGATGCCCCTCGAAGCGAGGCAAACCGTGCGCCTTCGCCCAGCGGCCATTGCCGTCCATGATGATGGCGACGTGCCGCGGCAGGGCGCTGCCGGCAACCGACACCGCTGCGGACTCACGTTCATTGGGAGTGCCACCCGGCACCCCGATCTTCGCCATGTTCACGGAGGATCCCTCTCGCACCCGCGAGCTAGACGGCCAGAATTTCCTTTTCCTTGGACGCGAGGACCTGGTCGATCTCGGTGATGGACTGGTCCGTCGCCTTTTGCACCTGATCGGCCAGGCGGTCGAGGTCGTCCTTGCTGACCTCGGCGTCCTTCTCCGCCTTCTTGAGCGAATCCAGCCCATCGCGGCGCACATGACGCACCGAGACGCGGCAGGCCTCGGCATATTTGTGCGCGACCTTCACCAGCTCCTGCCGGCGGTCCTGGGTCAGCTCGGGGATGCGCACGCGCAGCACCTGCCCCTCGGTCTGCGGGTTCAGGCCGAGATTGGAATCGCGGATCGCCTTTTCCACCGCCGCCACCATGCCGCGATCCCACACCTGCACCGAGAGCAGGCGCGGTTCCGGCACGTTGACCGATGCGACCTGGTTGAGCGGCATGTGGCTGCCATAGGCATCCACCTGCAGCGGCTCCAGCAGGCTCGCCGAGGCCCGCCCGGTGCGCAGACCCGACAGCTCCTGCTTGAGGACGCCAATGGCGCCCTGCATGCGACGCTTGAGATCGGCAATATCGACCGGCGCAGAACTCATGGCGAACCTCTTCTCTTGATCTCGCAACACCAAGACCGGCTCCCGCAAGCCGGCATCGGCTATATCGACTCTATCCCAGCCCGAGGCAAACACTTTCGGGCGCGGGTACACCGCTCGATGGCTAGGGAGCCACAGTGGTGGCGCGCCCCTGGCCGCGGACCGCCGCCGCGATGGCGCCGGGCTCGCGGATGGAGAACACCACGATCGGCAGCTTCGCCTCGCGCGCCAGCGCGAAGGCGGCCGCGTCCATCACCTTGAGGTCCTTGGCCAGCGCCTCATCATGGGTCAGCCGCTCATAGCGACGGGCGGTGGGATCGGTCTTGGGATCGGCGGTGTAGACCCCGTCCACATTGGTCGCCTTCAGCACCGCGTCGCATTCCAGCTCGGCAGCGCGCAGCACGGCGCCGGTATCGGTGGTGAAGAAGGGGTTGCCGGTGCCGCCCGCGAGCAGCACGATTCGCCCGCGCTCGAGATGGCGCGAGGCGGTCTGGCGGGCATAGGGCTCGCAGATGGTCGGCATTGGAATGGCGGAGAGCGTGCGCGCCGGGCTGCCGGCCTGTTCCAGCGCCTTCTCCAGCGCCAGCGCGTTCATGACGGTCGCCAGCATACCCATGTGGTCGGCGGTGGCGCGGTCGAGCCCCTGCCCCGCCACGCTCGCCCCGCGCAGGATGTTGCCGCCGCCCACCACGACCGCCACCTCGGCGCCGGTGCCGCGGGCCTCGACCAGATCCTGCGCGATGCGCTCGATGGTCGGCCAGTGCAGGCCGAAGGCCTCGCCTCCCATCAGCGCCTCGCCCGAGACCTTCACCAGCACGCGGGCATAAGCCGGTTTGACGGGTTCAGTTGCGGTCGACATGGGGCACCTCGCAGATTCGCGCGACGTGGGTCGCGCACATACTAAAACACGCCGGATCGCCCTTGGGCGCTCCGGCGTGCAATTGTCAACGGCTCGTGCCGAACACGGGCGATCAGACGCCGGCAGCGGCGGCGACTTCGGCGGCGAAGTCGCTTTCCTGCTTCTCGACGCCCTCGCCGAGGCCGAAGCGGACGAACGCCACCAGCTTGACCGGCGCGCCGATCTTGCCTTCGCTTTCCTTCACCGCCTGCGCCACCGTCTTGGACGGGTCGTGGATGAAGGCCTGCTCCAGCAGCGTGACTTCCTTGTAGAAGGTCTTCAGGCCGCTTTCGACGATCTTCTCGACCACGTTATCCGGCTTGCCGGACGCCTTGGCCTTCTCGGCCAGCACGCCCTTCTCGCGGGCGACCACGTCGGCGGGGATGCTGGAGGCATCCAGCGCCTGCGGGTTGGCGGCCGCCACATGCATGGCGATCTGCCGGCCGAGCGCGGCCAGTTCGTCCGCCTTGCCTTCCGACTGCAGCGCCACCAGCACGCCGATCTTGCCGAGGCCCTCGCCCACCGAACCGTGGATGTAGGAGCCGACCACGCCCGGCGCCACGTCCAGGACGGCGGCGCGGCGCAGGTTCATGTTCTCGCCGATGGTGGCGATGGCGGTGGAGATGGCGTTCTCGACGGTTCCGCCGGTGGCGAATTCAGCCGCCTTGATCGCCTCGACATCCGCACCCGCGGTGAGCGCGACGGTGGCGATGCCGCGGACCAGCTGCTGGAACTGCTCGTTGCGGGCAACGAAGTCGGTCTCGGAATTCACCTCGACCAGCACGCCCTTGCCGCCCTGCACGGCCAGGCCGATGAGGCCCTCGGCGGCGACGCGGCCAGCCTTCTTGGCGGCCTTGGCGAGGCCCTTCTTGCGCAGCCAGTCGATGGCGGCTTCGACGTCGCCGTCCACCTCGTTCAGCGCGGCCTTGCAATCCATCATGCCGGCGCCGGTCTTCTCGCGCAGATCCTTCACCAGGGCAGCGGTGATGTTGGCCATGTTCGATCCCTCAAACGATCCCGAATGTCAGTCGACGACACGGCCGGCCGGAGGGTTCCGGGCCGGCCGTGCGATGCAATGCTTGATGTCACACGGTGACATCCTCGCGAAGGCGAGTGGTCACTCGACCTCGGCGGTCAGTCCCTTGGCCTGCGCGATCCAGCCGTCCACGCGGCCCGGCAGACCCACTTCCTCGCCAAGACGCTGGGCGTCCACGGCGTCGAGGGCGGCCACCTGCGAGAAGTGGAAGAAGCCGAGGTCGGTCAGCTTCTTCTCGATCGCCGGCGACACGCCGGTGAGCTTCTTCAGGTCGTCGGCGATGCCGCGCGGGCCCGAGAGCGGCTCGAAGGTCGACCAAGCGGCTTCCGCCGGCAGTTCCTCGACGAGCGGGGCTTCCATCGCGCCGAGATCGATGCCGACATCGCCCTGGGCGCGGCCGATGCCGTCCAGCGCGGCGCGGGCCACGAGGTCGCAATAGAGGTTGATGGCGCGGCCGGCATCGTCATTGCCGGGAACCGGGAAGGCGATGCCGTCCGGGTCGGAATTGGTGTCGAGGATCGCCGCGACCGGAATGCCCAGGCGACGCGCTTCGGCGACCGCGAGGTCTTCCTTGTTGGTGTCGATCACGAAAAGCAGGTCGGGAATGCCGCCCATGTCGCGGATGCCGCCGAGGGCGCGATCCAGCTTTTCCTTCTCGCGCTGGAGCGTCAGGCGCTCCTTCTTGGTGTAGCCGACGCCCTCGCCCGCGTTGAGCAGCTCTTCCAGCTTCTTCAGGCGCGCGATGGAGTGGGAAATGGTCTTCCAGTTGGTCAGCATGCCGCCGAGCCAGCGGGAGTTGACGTAATACTGGGCCGAGCGCTTGGCCGCATCCGCCACCGCATCCGCCGCCTGGCGCTTGGTGCCGACGAACAGCACGCGGCCGCCGCGGGCCACGGTGTCCGACACCGCCTGCAGCGCGCGATGAAGCGACGGCACGGTCTGCGAGAGGTCGATAATGTGGATGTTGTTGCGCGAGCCGAAGATGAAGGGGGCCATCTTCGGGTTCCAGCGGTGCGACTGGTGACCGAAATGCACGCCAGCTTCCAGCAGCTGGCGCATGGAGAAATCAGGAACTGCCATGGTCGTCTCTCGTCCGGTTGGCCTCCGCGGACATGGCCGTGCCGAGGGATTTCGGCGACGGCACCGGGAGCGGCGGGCGCTTTCCAATCACGTTGTCATGGAAAAGGGAGCCCGACCGCGAGTCCGCGTGCGGAATGGCCGCGCATATACGCGAGCTAGGCGAAAGGTGCAAGTCGCGGGGGTTGGGCGAGGCAGGGCGGCCGCTCGAAGGTCCGCGATCAAGTCGCCCCACGGAAGTCTTTTTAAGGCCTTTAGTCCGATTCCGACGCACCGAAGGCGGGTAGAAACCTTGCAATCTCATCGTAGGTAAGAAGGACATCGAACCGATCGACATCCGCTGCGCGGCGGCGCCGAAAGTCCGCGGGGGCCAGCAGGAGGGTCTGGAAATTGGTGTAGGACAGATATTCGGCCTTCAGGCTCATATGCCGGGCCCGTGGCGCATAGGCTGCGGCCTGCCCTGGGCTAAACTTGGAACCCTGCCGCTTGTTTTCAAAATGGAGCGCAAACCGCTCGCCCGTGGTGCCGACCTCAAAAACCATGAATATCTTGGTCAGGCTTTCCCGCGAGAGCTCTGGAACATAACACCACCAATGGCGCCACCATCGACGTCTGGGGCGAATGGCCATCTGCTCCCCATCCAATAGCCGGCATTGGTCGGCTTGCCCGGCAAACTTCGTTCGGCCCAGCAGCCAGAGCCTCAACGCCGGGATGTCTCGAACTCCGTCGGCAAATATCTCGCAGAGCTGATCTTCAGACAGCGGCACGCGCCCTCCTCCCAGTCGCTCGACGAGCTCCGCTCACCTTTGGGCGCTGCACCACCAAAGCACCGCTCGTCACCCGTGGGCCCTCCGTCCCTCAATGCGCCTCCACCGCCACCACGCCCGGCACCGCCTTGATGGCGCCGGCGATCTGCGGCGAGAGGGCGAAGCGGCCGGGCAGCTTCACTTCCACCTCGGTCGCCCCGTGTTCGCCGAGCAGCAGCACGAAGGCCACTTCGCCATCGCCCCGCCCCCCGCCCGCCAGCGAGCCGAGGCGCGAGGCGACGCTGTCCAGCGGCTCGGACGAGCGCAGGAAGATGCGCATGCTCTTCTGCATCCGCGCGGTGGCGGCATCGAGCGGCTCGGCGGTCTGGATGCGCGCGCGCACATCCTCGCCCTGCAGCTCGGCGGAGACCTGCAGCAGCAGCGCCGTGCCGGGCTCCAGCAATTCGCGGTACTGCGCCAGCGTCTCGGAGAACAGCACCGCCTCGAACTGGCCGGAGGGATCGGACAGGCCGACAATGCCCATCTTGTTGCCAGTCTTGGTGCGGCGCTCCTGCCGGCTCACCACGGTCGCGGCCAGGCGCCCGGCGATGGAGCCGGCCCGCACCGAGCGGGTGAACTCGCTCCAGCGCTGCACGCGCAGCTTTTCCAGCGCCTTGCCGTAATCGTCCAGCGGGTGGCCGGTGAGGAAGAAGCCGATCGCGTCATATTCCTTCTGCAGCTTGTCCGCCGGCAGCCAGGGAGCGGCATCGGGCAGCGGCAGGTCGCCCGCCTGCGCCGGGCCGCCGAACATGTCGTTCTGCCCGACAGCCTCGTCCGCCCCACGCTTGGCGGCATGGCCGAGAATATTGTCGATGGCCGCCGCCGCGCGGGCGCGGTTCTTTTCCAGCGCATCGAAGGCGCCGGCATTGACCAGGCTTTCCATGGTGCGCTTGTTCAGCGCCTTGGCGTTGATGCGCGCGGCGAAGTCGGAAAGGCTGGCGAAGGGCCGGTCGCCGCGCGCCTCGACGATGGCGTCGACCGCGTGCCCGCCCACGCCCTTGATGGCGGCGAGCGCGTAGTGGATGCGCCCGTCCTTGACCGCGAAATCGCGGCCGGACTGGTTGACCGAAGGCGGCACCACCTCGATGCCGAGGCGCTGCGCCTCCTGGCGAAATTCCGCCAGCTTGTCGGTATTGCCCATGTCGAGCGTCATCGAGGCCGCGAGGAACTCGGTGGCGTAGTTCGCCTTCATGTAGGCGGTCTGGTAGGCGACCAGCGCATAGGCCGCCGCGTGGCTCTTGTTGAATCCGTAATCGGCGAATTTGGCGAGAAGGTCGAAGATCTCCGAAGCCTTGGCCTTGGCCACGCCGCGCTCGATGGCGCCGTCCACGAAACGCTCGCGCTGCTTGTCCATCTCGGCGCGGATCTTCTTGCCCATGGCGCGGCGCAGAAGGTCGGCTTCGCCCAGCGAATAGCCCGAGAGGGTCTGGGCGATCTGCATCACCTGCTCCTGGTAGATGATGACGCCGTAGGTCTCCTTCAGGCTGGTTTCCAGCGCGGGATGGGCATAGGCCGCCTTTTCCTGCCCGTTCTTGACCGCGCAATAGACCGGGATATTGGCCATCGGGCCCGGGCGGTAGAGCGCCACGAGGGCGATGATGTCCTCCAGCCGGTCCGGCTTCATGTCCACCAGCGCGCGCCGCATGCCCGAGCTTTCCACCTGGAACACGCCGACCGTCTCGCCCCGCGTCATCATCGCGTAGCTCTTGGGGTCGTCGAGCGGAATGGTCGACAGGTCCAGCTGCACGCCGCGCTGCGCCACCAGCCGCACCGCAGTCTGCAGCACGGTGAGCGTCTTGAGGCCGAGGAAGTCGAACTTCACCAGCCCGGCCTGCTCCACCCACTTCATGTTGTACTGCGTCACCGGCATGTCGGAGCGCGGATCGCGGTAGAGTGGCACGAGCCGGGCGAGCGGGCGGTCGCCGATCACGATGCCGGCGGCGTGGGTGGAGGCGTGGCGGTTGAGCCCCTCCAGTCGCGTCGCGATATCGAAGGCGCGCTTCACCACCGGGTTGGCGTCGCTCTCGGCCTGCAGGCGCGGCTCGTCCTGGATCGCCTGTTTGAGCGAGACCGGATTGGCCGGGTTCTGCGGCACCAGCTTGCACAGCTTGTCGACCTGGCCATAGGGCATTTCCAGCACGCGGCCGACATCGCGCAGCACGCCGCGCGCCTGCAGCGTGCCGAAGGTGATGATCTGTGCCACCTGGTCGCGCCCGTAGCGCTGCTGCACATAGCGGATCACCTCGTCGCGCCGCTCCTGGCAGAAATCGATGTCGAAATCCGGCATCGACACGCGCTCGGGATTGAGGAAGCGCTCGAACAGCAGGCCGAAGCGCAGCGGGTCGAGATCGGTGATCGTGAGCGAGTAGGCCACCAGCGAGCCGGCGCCCGAGCCGCGTCCCGGGCCGACCGGAATTCCCTGCGCCTTCGCCCACTTGATGAAGTCGGCCACGATCAGGAAGTAGCCGGGGAACTGCATCTTCTCGATGATGGACAGTTCGAAGGCGAGGCGGTCCTCATAGTCCTTCTGCGTCAGTCCCTCGGCCGGGCCATGCACGGCGAGGCGCCGCGCCAGCCCCTCCTCCGCCTGCAGGCGCAGTTCCTCGGCTTCATCGCGGTCCATGGTGAAGCGCGGCAGGATGGGTTTGGCCGTGCGCGGGCGATAGGCGCAGCGCCGGGCGATCTCCACCGTGTTGGCAAGCGCCTCCGGCAGATCGGCGAACAGTTCGGCCATCTCGGCGCGGGTGCGGAAGCGATGCTCGGGGGTCAGATGGCGGCGGTCGCCCTCGGCGACGAGGCGCCCCTCGGCGATGCAGATGAGCGCGTCATGCGCCTCATAATCATCCTGCGCGGCGAAGAACGGCTCGTTGGTGGCCACCAGCGGCAGGTCCAGCTTGTAGGCGAGATCGATCAGCGCGGCTTCCACGCGGCGCTCCTCGGCCACGCCGTGGCGCTGGATCTCGACATAGAGCCGATCGCCGAACAGCTCCGCCAGCGTCGCCATCCGCTGCTCCGCCAGTTCGCCGCTGCCGGCGGCGAAGGCCCGGTCGATCGGCCCGGCGGGCCCGCCGGTCAGGCAGATGAGCCCGCCGGAAAAGGTCTCCAGCCAGCCGAGCTTGATATGGGGAGCACCATCGGACGCGGTGTCGAGAAAGGAGCGCGAGACGAGTTCCATAAGGTTCGCCCAGCCCTCATGCGTCGCGGCGATCAGCACGACGCGCGGGCGCTGCGCGCCGGCCGGGCCGCGCGGGGCCGGACCGGGAAGATCGATCGCCAAGGAACAGCCGACGATGGGCTGGATGCCCGAGCCGGACATCTTCTCGGAGAATTCCAGCGCACCGAACAGGTTGCCGGTATCGGTCAGCGCGATCGCAGGCTGATGATCCTTCTTGGCGAGGTCCGCCAGCTTGGCGATGGAAAGCGCGCCCTCCAGCAGCGAGAACGACGAATGGACGTGCAGATGCACGAAGCCTGGATCGGCGGCCATCGGGTTCCTCCTGCGACTCGGATCTCAAGCCCTTAATGGTGGGCGCGCGCGCCGGCGTCGTCCACCCCGGCGCGGAAATGGTCCCCGCTGTCCTCAGATCCCGCTGAGCACGCCGGCCCAGAGGCCGAGAACGGTGACGAACAGCCCGACCGAGGCCAGTGCGGCGACTTCCTGAAGAAGGATGCGGATCATGTCGACCTCCATGGAACATATGAGGAACATTACCCCCATAATCCCCGGAGTCAAATTATGTTCTTCTTTCGTTCCATCGCGTGGTTGACGAACCGATAACGCGGGATCTTCCCGCGGTGATTCGCCCCGTGGCGCCTGGCTTCGGCTGTCGCGGAGGCCCGGCCCCCCCGCTTCGTCTTTCGCCAGATCGACGGCCGCGCGACCGGCCCCACAGCAAGCCGCGTCAATGGCTTACCCGACCTTCTCGCCAGATTGATTCCGGCATCGCGCGCGGCGTCAGTCGAGACGCGGTGGCCAGACCGTATCGAGCTTGACCGACAGCCGCCCCACTTTCGAAGCCACCACCACGGCCTCGCACCGCGCCGCACGGCCATCCAGCGCGGCGTTGAAATGGGGGACCTCCAGAGGCGCGATATGGCCGATGCGGGCGCCCTCGACCGTCACCCAGATCGCGCGCAGTTCGCCGGCCCGCGAAATGTCGGGCAGAAGCTCGGCGGTGCAGTCCGTGCCTTCGGCCGGCACATGTCGGCCCGCGATGCGCCCGAGCACCGCCTGGTGATCATCCGCCCCCGCCACGGGATAGTCATAGCCGCCATCGCCCTGCAGCGTCTGCGAAGCCTGTGGCGCGACGCTGCGCCGGCCGAGAAGGCGCAGCACCACGATCAAGGCCACGGCGGCGACGATGACGAGCGCGAGTAGCGTCATGTGCTCGATACGGAAAAGAAGCTCCGCCGACATGGATACGCCCCGATCCTACCCCAGATGCGGCCTGAAATAGCATGGGATTACCATTGCGTGGAGGTGCTGGCGTGCAAATGCGCCGCACATTCGCCGGCATCGCTGTAGATCGCCCGCACGGCCCGCAAGCCACGTCGAATGAAGGGGCTCGACGCAGCGCGGCCGGGTGATGTCCCCAGCCTTCGCGATTCGCGTCGGTCGACGGTGCGCTACGCCAGTTCGACGACCAGCCCGTCCTGCAGGGTCACGCGCCGGTGCATGCGGGCGGCGAGCGCCAGATTATGCGTGGCGATGATGGCGGCGAGGCCAGTGGCCTCCACCAGCTGCGAGAGCGCGTGGAACACGTGGTCAGCGGTGTGCGGGTCGAGATTGCCGGTAGGCTCGTCCGCGAGCAGAACGCGCGGGGCGTTGGCGACCGCGCGGGCGATGGCCACGCGCTGCTGCTCGCCGCCCGACAGTTCCGCCGGGCGATGGTCCAGCCGTTTGGCCAGGCCGAGATAGCTGAGCAATTCCCTGGCGCGGGCCGCCGCCTCGCGCTTGGCAAGGCCGCGGATCATCTGCGGCAGCATCACATTCTCCAGCGCGGAGAACTCGGGCAGCAGGTGGTGGAACTGGTAGACGAAGCCGATCTCGGTGCGGCGGATGCGGGTGCGCTCCGAATCCGGCAGGCCCGCCGTTCCCGCACCGGCGATGAACACCTCGCCGGCATCCTGATGCTCCAGCAGGCCGGCCACGTGCAGCAGGGTCGACTTGCCCGTGCCGGACGGCGCGACAAGGGCGACCGACTGGCCTTCCATGACGGAAAAATCGACGCCGCGCAGAATCTCGAGCGTACCCTCGCCCTGTACATAGCGGCGCTGGATCCCTTCGAGGCGCAGCACCGCGCCCTTCGGAGCGATGGAGGCCGGAACGGCAGGCGACGGTTCAGCGGACACGTGCGCCCCCTATTCGTAGCGCAGCGCTTCCACCGGATCGAGGCGCGCCGCGCGCCAGGACGGGTAGAGCGGAGCGAGGAAGGACAGGACCAGCGCCATGATGACGACGGCCGTGGTCTCGCCGGCATTCATCTCCGCCGGCAGACGGCTGAGATAATAAAGCTCGGGCGAGAACAGTTCGGTTGCCGTCAGCCAGGAGATGAACTGGCGGATCTCCTCGACATTCAGGCAGACCAGCAGACCGAGCAGGAAGCCGGCCAGCGTGCCGACCACGCCGATGGCCGCGCCAGTGACGAGGAAGATGCGCATGATCGCCCCGCGCGTCGCCCCCATGGTGCGCAGGATGCCGATGTCGCGCCCCTTGTCCTTCACCAGCATGTTGAGGCCGGAAATGATGTTGAAGGCCGCCACCACCACGATCAGCGTGAGGATGAGGAACATCACGTTGCGCTCGACCTGCAGCGCGTTGAAGAAGGTCGCGTTTCGCTGGCGCCAGTCGACGATGTAGACCGGCCGGCCGGAGGCGTCGTGCACCGCCGCGCGCATGCGCTCGATGTCGTCGGGATTGTCGGTGTAGACCTCGATCGCGGTGACGTCGCCGTTCTTGTTGAAATAGGCCTGAGACTCCGTCAGCGGCATGAACACGAAGGCGCTGTCATATTCCGACATGCCGATCTCGAACACGGCGGCGATCTTGTAGACCTTTATGCGCGGCGTCGTGCCCATGGGGGTCACGGCGCCGCGCGGCGCGACCAGCGTGAGATTGTCGCCCGCCTGCAGCGAGAGCTGATCGGCGAGGCGTTTGCCGATGGCGATACCCGAGCCCTCGTCGAAGCCGTCCAGCGTGCCCTGGCGGATATTGCTGCCGATGGAGGGCAGCGCTCGCAGATTGGCCTCGGAAATGCCGCGCACCAGCACGCCGCCGGCATTGAAGGCGGAAGAGGCCAGCGCCTGCCCTTCCACCAGCGGCACCGCCAGCTTGATGCCCGGCACGCCGGCAATGCGCTTGGCCACCACGTCATAATCGGTGAGCGGGCTTTCCAGCGGCTGCATCAGCAGGTGGCCGTTGAGGCCGAGGATTTTCGACAGCAGCTCGGTGCGGAAGCCGTTCATGACCGCCATGACGATGATGAGCGTCGCCACACCGAGCATGATGCCGAGGAAGGAGAAACCGGCGACGACCGAGATGAAGCCTTCCTTGCGGCGGGCGCGCAGGTAGCGCAGCGAGAGCATCCATTCATAGGCGCTGAATGGGCGCGTTCCCGTCGGCGCGGCGTCAGCCTTGGGCTGCGCCTTCGCGGAGGGCTTCGCGATCTTCTTTGCTGCCATGCGTGCTCCGCCAGTGGCGTTCATCCGACAATCCGCGCCAGCGCCGATTCGAGGGACAGCGTCTCGCGCGCACCGTCCGCGCGGCGCTTCAGTTCAACCGTGCCGGCCGCCAGCCCCTTCGGGCCGACAATGATCTGCCACGGCAGGCCGATGAGGTCGGCGGTGGCGAATTTCGAGCCGGGCCGCTCGTCCGTGTCGTCATAGAGCACGTCGACGCCCTTGGCCGTCAGCGTGGCGTAGATGGAATCGCACGCGGCGTCGGTTGCGGCATCGCCGGCCTTGAGGTTCAGCAGGCCGACGCTGAACGGGGCGATCGCCTCCGGCCAGATGATGCCGTTCTCGTCATGCGAGGCCTCGATGATGGCAGCCACCAGTCGCGAGGGGCCGATGCCGTAGGAGCCCATGTGCACCGGGCTGTCCACGCCGTCGGGTCCCGTCACCTTGGCGCCCATGGGAGCCGAGTACTTGGTGCCGAAATAGAAGATGTGACCCACTTCGATGCCCCGGGCGGAGAGACGCTCGCCTTCGGGAATCACCCCGAACGCGGCTTCGTCATGCTTCTCTTCCGTGGCCGCATAGAGGCTGGTCCAGCGGTTCACGATGGATTGCAGTTCCTCAGCGTCATCGAAGTTCACCCCCGCCGCCGGCGTGTCCATGGCGAGATAATCGGCATGGCAGAACACCTGGCTCTCGCCGGTGGAGGCGAGGATGATGAACTCGTGGCTGTGATTGCCGCCGATCGGGCCGGTATCGGCCACCATGGGAATGGCCTTGAGGCCGAGCCGCGCGAAGGTGCGCAAATAGGCGACGAACATCCGGTTATAGGCGGTGACCGCGCTCTCGAAATCGAGGTCGATCGAATAGGCATCCTTCATCAGGAATTCGCGCGAGCGCATCACGCCGAAGCGCGGACGCACCTCGTCCCGGAACTTCCACTGGATATGGTAGAGGTTCAGCGGCAGGTCCTTGTAGGACTTCACATAGGCGCGGACGATCTCGGTGAGCATTTCCTCATTGGTCGGCCCGAACAGCATGTCGCGCTCGTGCCGGTCCTTGATGCGCAGCATCTCCTTGCCGTAATCGTCATAACGCCCGCTCTCGCGCCATAGATCCGCCGACTGGATGGTCGGCATGAGGATCTCGACCGCCCCCGCGCGGTTCTGCTCCTCGCGGATGATGTTGCAGATCTTGTCCAGCACGCGCTTGCCCAGCGGCAGCCAGGCATAGATGCCCGCGCTCTCCTGACGGATCATGCCGGTACGCAGCATGAGACGGTGCGAGATGATTTCCGCTTCCTTCGGGACTTCGCGGAGGATGGGCAGGAAATAACGGGACAGGCGCATCGGAAAACTCGCGATTCGGCCGGCGTGGGGAGCGCGGCAATATTGGCCGACAGAAACCGGATCGGTCACTAAAATACAAGCCCTCGTGCGCGCAGGGGTGGCGGCCCTGCCGCAGCCTTGCGCGCTCCAGCACTGGCACGGCCGCGCGCAAGCAACGGCAGGTCACTATATTGCGTCGCACCATCGATCTATTGCGACGCAAGGATGACAAGGCCTTAATTTTTGCTCTATGGTGCCGGCCTCTAGAAAGAGGTCCGCCTGTCGCTGCCAGAGGCGCGCTACCGGTCCAGGTCTCGGGAGGAATGACGGCTAAGAAAGCCCCCTGACAGACGTCGAAACGGCGCAGAATCGGGTGTGGGCGTTCAGGGTTAAAAAGGGCGGGACCTTGGGTCCCGCCTCTTTTTTTGATCACGTCCTTTTGTGCCGCGCTCCCGCCTCGAGGGCGCTTTCCGCGTCAGCCGCCGGCGCGGCGCGCGAGAGCGACCTGCGCCAGAGCGACCTGCGCCAGAGCGACTTGCGCCTCAGTAGATCTTGAACGGCATCGGGAACATTTCCAGCGTCAGCCGGCCGGTCTCGACCGACCAGGCGAACAGGCCGACGATGATCGCCGCGACGATGCTCGTGGCGATCGCCTTGCGCAGCAGCAGCGGGCGCTGCGGCGCGCCTGGCTCCGTGCCGTCTTCCACCGGCCCGTCCTCATGCTGCGAGCGCACGCCGAAGGGCAGCATGACGAAGATCACCGTCCACCAGACGATGAAGTAGATCGCGATATAGGTCGTGAAACTCATGCTGCCACCCTCATGCGTGCGGTCTCATGCGTGCGCGTTCGGCAGCCCGATCGTGGCTGCGCCCCTGCCGGAGCCCGCTCACGCCTGCTCAAGCTCGACAAGGGTGCCGAGGAAATCCTTGGGGTGCAGGAACAGCACCGGCTTGCCATGGGCGCCGATCCGCGGCTCGCCCGAGCCCAGCACCCGCGCGCCCGCCGCCACCAGCCGGTCACGCGCGGCGCGGATATCATCCACCTCATAACAGAGATGGTGGATGCCGCCGTCCGGATTGCGCTCCAGGAATTTCGCGATCGGCGAATTCTCGCCGAGCACGCCGAGCAGTTCCACCTTGGTGTTGGGCAGCAGCACGAACACCGTGTTCACGCCATGCTCGGGCTGGGCGACCACCGCCGAGACCTCGGCCCCGAGCGTGTCGCGATAGGTCGCGACCGCCGCCTCCAGATCGGGCACCGCGATGGCGACATGATTGAGACGACCGATCATCAGCACATCCTCCCGCTCACCCCCTCCCCGCCCGGGCGGGCGGGGCTGGAATCCCAGCGCACGGAATGGCCACGAAGATCACTCGGCTCGCGGCGCGCGCTCCCGGCGCGCTCCCTTCATACCGTGATCACCAGCACATGGCAGAGCGGCTTCTTGCCCCATACCGCGTTGACCTGCCCGCGCACCGCGCGGGTGATCGATTCGGCAACCGCGTCCGGGTCACGCCGGCGCTGCCGCGGCAATCCGTCGAGGCAATCGAGCACGGCCACCTCGATGACGTCGTCGATCAGCTTGCCGCCGATGCCCTTCTCCGGCAGGCCCGACAGGTCGATCATCGGATCGCCCACCACCTCGCCCTTGGCGTTCATCGCCACCGCCACCGAGACGACGCCCGCGACGGACATGCGCCGGCGCTCGGCCACCGCCGGCTCCGTCGACTTGATGAGCACGTGGCCGTCCTTGTAGAGCCGGCCGAACGGCACTTCATCGATCACCTCGGCAGGCTGCGCCGGATCGGCACTCGCCAGGCGCACCATGTCGCCGTCGACAAGGCGCACCACCTGCCGCACGCCCATGGCCCGAGCCAGTTCGGCATGCTCGGCCAGATGCAGCGGCTCGCCATGCACGGGCACGGAAATCTCCGGCCGCAGCCACTGGTACATCTGCTCCAGTTCGCCGCGCCGGGGATGGCCGGACACATGCACCAGCCCGTCACGGTCGGTGATGACCTTCACGCCCTGCAGCACCAGCGCGTTGATGATGCGGTTCACCGAGCGCTCATTGCCCGGAATGGTGCGCGAGGAGAAAATCACGTGGTCGCCCGGGGAGAGCGCGATCTCGGGGTGGTCGTCATCGGCGATGCGGGCGAGCGCGGCGCGCGGCTCGCCCTGGCTGCCGGTCAGGATCGCCACCACCTTGTCACGTGGAAGGAAGCCATAGGCATCCGCCGGGCGGAAGGCCGGCAGGCCGTCCAGCATGCCCTGCTCGCGGGCCACGCCGACCACACGCTCCATCGCCCGGCCGACCAGCACGACTTCGCGCCCGTTCCGAATGGCCGCCTCGGCGATGGAGCGCACGCGCGCCACATTGGAGGCGAAGGTCGTCACCGCCACGCGGTTCGGCGCCTTGGCGATGAACTCGGCGAGCACTTCCTGCACGTCGGTCTCGGAGGGCGAAATACCCTCGCGAAACGCGTTGGTCGAATCGCAGACGACGGCGCGCACGCCCTCATCGCCCAGCGCCGCGAAGCGGGCGGGATCGGTGACATTGCCCACCACCGGCGTGGGGTCGATCTTCCAGTCGCCCGTGTGCACCACCAGCCCCAGCGGCGTGCGGATCGCAAGGCCATGGCTGTCGGGGATGGAATGGGCGACGGGGAGGAATTCCACGTCGAACGGACCGATCTGCACTCGTCCGCCGGTCGGCACCACGTGGAACGGCACCTTGGGCGCGCCGGGCTCGCCGAGGCGCCGCGCTTCCGCCAGGGCGTGGGTGAACGGCGTCGTGTAGACCGTGCAGCCGAGCCGCGGCCACAATTCCCCCAGCGCGCCGACATGGTCTTCATGGCCGTGGGTGATGATGAGCCCGACCAGATTGCCCTGCTTGGCCTCCTGTTCGAGGAAGGCGACGTCGGGCATGATCAGGTCGATGCCGGGAATGTCCGGCGACGCGAAGGAAATGCCGAGATCGACCGCGAGCCATTTGCGACGGTGACGGGGTCCGAGGCCGTAAAGGCCGAGATTCATCCCAATCTCGCCCACGCCGCCCAGCGGCGCGAACACCAACTCCTCGGTGGACTTGCTCACTGCACTCCCTTTCACCCCTGTGCGCCGGACGAAGGAAACACATCGCCGGCGCTTATTATCTCACGCCCACCATCGCGGCAGCGAAGAACCATAGCACCGGAAACATCCAGTGCCTCGAAAACGCCCTGCATCTCGCGCCCGGGAAGCCGCACCGTCACCGGCTGGCCGAGCCCGGGAGCCCTGCGCAGCCAGGCCTCGCGCGTATGCGCAAAGCCGCGGCCGCCATCCCATTGGCCAATCCGGTCCCACATCGCCGCATCCAGCGCCCGCAGCAGACCCGGCGGATCCGTCGGGTAGCCGGCCGCCGCGAGATCGACCGTCGGGTAAGGGGCCTCAAGCGGATGATGAGCGCAGTTGACGCCGAAACCGATCACCGTCGCGCGGCGCCCGCCGGGCAGCACCGCCCCCTCCAGCAGGATGCCGGCGAGCTTGCGCCCGTCGATCAGCACGTCATTCGGCCATTTCAGCCCGATGCGCAACGGATCAATGCCGGTGACGGCCCGTACTGCGTCATAAAGCGCGAGCGAGGCGACAAAACACAACTGCGGCAGGCAGGCCACCGGGCCGATATCGACCAGAAGCAGGGTTGCGTAGAGATTGCCGGGTTCCGACTGCCAGACCCGTCCCCGCCGGCCGCGCCCGCTCGTCTGGCGGTTCGCGACGAACCAGCAAGGCGCCGGCCCATCGGAATGGGCCAGCGCCTCGGCATTGGTGGAACCGATCGTCTCGTAGCGGATGACCGGCGTCGCGCCGGGAAGCTCCGCCATGCTCAGAAAAGCGCCCTCGCCGCCGCGCCGGCCGCCGACAGAAGCGGCGCCGGGTAGAAGAACAGCAGCAGCGTGAACAGGCCCGACACGGCCAGCACGGCCCGCAGCTCGGTCGACATCGGCTCGAAGGCCGCCGCCGGCTCGTCGAAATACATCACCTTGACGATGCGCAGGTAATAGAACGCACCCACCACGCTCGACAGCACGCCGATCACCGCCAGCGCATAGAGCCCGGCCTCGATCGCGGCGAGGAACACGTAGTACTTCGCGAGGAAGCCGGCGAGCGGGGGAATGCCGGCCAGCGAGAACATCAGCACCGCCAGGAAGAACGCCTTGACCGGGCTGGTGCGGGCGAGGCCGGCCAGCTCGTCGTAATTCTCGACCATGCCTTCCTTGCGCCGCATCGACAGGATGCAGGCGAAGGTGCCCAGTGTCATCGCGACATAGACCGCCATGTAGATCAGCACGCCGCGAACGCCCTGCTCCGTGCCGGCGGCAAGCCCGACCAGCGCGTAGCCCATGTGGCCGATCGAGGAATAGGCCATCAGGCGCTTGATGTTGCGCTGGCCGATCGCCGCGAAGGCGCCGAGCGCCATGGAGGCGATCGACACGAAGACGACGATCTGCTGCCACTGATGCGCGACATGGGGCAGCGCCTCAACCGCGAAGCGCACGAACACCGCCATCGCCGCCACCTTGGGCGCCGCGGCGAAGAACGCCGTCACCGGGGTCGGCGCGCCCTCATAGACGTCCGGCGTCCACATGTGGAACGGCACGGCGGACACCTTGAAGCAGAGGCCGGCAAACACGAAGACGATGCCGAAGATGAGGCCGAGCGAGGGCTCGCGCGCCGCCTCGGCGATGTGGCCGAAATTGATCGAGCCGGTGAAGCCGTAGATCAGCGAGGCACCATAGAGAAGCATGCCGGAGGAGAGCGCGCCCAGCACGAAATATTTCAGCCCTGCCTCGGTGGAGCGCACCGACTCACGGTTGTTGGCCGCGATGACGTAGAGCGCGAGGCTCATCAGCTCGAGGCCCATATAGAGCGCCAGCAGGTCGCCGGCCGAGATCAGCATCATCATGCCGAGCGTCGACAGCAGCACCAGGATCGCGAATTCGAACCGGCTCTGCTTCTCGATCTTCAGCCAGTCGACCGACATGGCGAGCGTGCCGCCCGCGCCAATCAGCGCCAGCACTTTCAGGAAGCGCGCATAGGCGTCGAGCACGAAGCTGCCGCCGAACAGCGTCGCCTGCGTCGGGCCGAGGATGACCAGCACCAGCGCCGCGAACAGCGCCGCCAGCGCCAGACCGTTCACCGTGTCGGTCGACTTCGGACCGACGATGGCGCCGAACAGGATGAGCGCGATGGCGGAAACGGCCAGCAGCAGTTCAGGCAGCGCGGGGCCGAGCGCCGAGAGGGTAAACGTCATGAGCGAGGCTCCGCGAGGATCATGTACAGGTTCACGGCAGCACCAGGCTCGCCGCCTTGATGGCACCGGCCGCCACATCCGCGCGGGCAACGATCGCGTTCACCGCGGCGTTGCAGGCGTCGAGAATGGGCTGCGGCCAGACGCCGAACAGGATCGTGAAGAACAGCAGCGGCACGAGCGAGGCCATCTCGCGCGGGCTCACGTCGAGAATGGACTTGAGGCTTTCCTTCTCCAGCGGCCCGAACACCACCCGGCGATAGAGCCAGAGCGCATACGCGGCCGAGAGGATGACGCCGGTGGTGGCGAAGAAGGCCACCCACGTGTTGCGCCCGAAGGCGGCCAGCAGCGTGAGGAATTCGCCGATGAAGCCCGACGTGCCGGGCAGGCCGACATTGGCCATGGTGAAGGCCATGAGCAGCGTGGCGTAGACCGGCATGCGGTGCACCAGCCCGCCATAGGCGGCGATGTCGCGGGTGTGCATGCGGTCGTAGATGACGCCGACGCACAGGAACAGTGCGCCCGAGACGAAGCCGTGGCTCACCATCTGGAACACCGCGCCCTGGATGCCTTCCTGGGTCAGGGTGAAAATGCCCATCGTCACGTAGCCCATATGGGCGATCGAGGAATAGGCGATGAGCTTCTTGATGTCTTCCTGCACCAGCGCGACCAGCGAGGTGTAGACGATGGCGATGACCGAGAGCGTGAAGACGAAGGGCGCGAAATAGGCCGAGGCGTCGGGGAACATCGGCACGCTGAAGCGCAGGAGGCCGTAGCCGCCCATCTTCAGCATGATGCCCGCCAGGATCACCGAGCCGGCCGTGGGCGCCTCGACATGCGCGTCGGGCAGCCAAGTGTGCACCGGCCACATCGGCATCTTCACCGCGAAGGAGGCGAAGAAGGCGAGCCATAGCCAGGTCTGCATACCCGGGGGGAAGTTGAACTTCAGCAACGCCGCGATGTCGGTGCTGCCCGCCTGCCAGTACATGGCCATGATGGCGAGCATCATGAGCACCGAGCCGGCCAGCGTGTAGAGGAAGAACTTGAACGTGGCGTAGATACGCCGCTTGCCGCCCCAGACGCCGATGATGATGAACATCGGGATCAGGCCGCCCTCGAAGAAGATGTAGAACTGCAGCAAGTCCAGCGACGCGAAGGTGCCGATCATCAGCGTCTCGAGCACCAGGAAGCAGATCATGTACTCCTTGACGCGAACCTGGATCGATTCCCAGCTCGCCAGGATGCACATCGGCATCAGCAGCGTGGTGAGCAGCAGGAACGGCAGCGATATGCCGTCCACGCCCATGCGATAGGCGGCGACCTCGCCGAGCCACGCCTTGTGCTCGACGAACTGGAACTCGTGGCTGGTCGACTCGAAGCCCGCCAGCAGCAGCAGCGAGATAACGAATGTGACGAGCGTCGCCCACAGGGCGACCCAGCGGGCATTGCGCTTGGCCACCTCGTCGTCGCCCCGGATCATCAGGACGATGAGCAGCGCGCCGACCAGTGGCAGGAAGGTGACGACGGAGAGAATGGGCCAGTCGTACATCAGTGCGCGCCCCCGAACATGAACCAGGTGATGAGGGCCGCGACGCCCACCAGCATCACGAACGCATAGTGATAGAGATAGCCGGACTGCAGCCGCACCACACGGTTGGTGACGTCGACCACGCGGGCGGAGACGCCGTTGGGGCCGTAGCCATCAATCACTCGCACGTCGCCCTGCTTCCACAGGAAGGTGCCCAGCCACTTGGTCGGCCGCACGAACAGGAAGTCGTACAGTTCGTCGAAATACCACTTGTTGAGCAGGAAGCGGTACAGCCCGTCATTGCGCTTGGCGAGGCCCTTCGGGATGGCCGGGTTGACCACATACATCCAGTAGGCGATCGCGAAGCCCATCGCCATCATCACCGTGGGCGCCCACTTGGCCCAGCCGGGGATGTGGTGGATCTCCTCGAGGATCTTGTTCTCCGGGCCCATGAAAATGGCCTCCCGGAAGAAGTGATCCACGTCGTGCCCGACGAAGTAGGGATAGAGGATCATGCCCGCGAAGAGAGCGCCGATCGACAGCACGCCGAGCGGGATCAGCATGGTGAGCGGCGATTCATGCGCGTGCTCGTAATGATGATGGTCGTGCGGATGCCCATGGAAGGTCATGAACATCTGCCGCCACGTATAGAACGAGGTCAGCGCCGCCGCCGCCACCGTCAGCGTCCAGGCATAGGTCGAGAACGGGCTGTGGCTGACGAAGGCCGTCTCGATGATGGCGTCCTTGGAGAAATAGCCGGCCGTGAAGGGGAAGCCGGTCAGCGCCAGGCCGCCGATCATCATCGTGGCGTAGGTGAAGGGGATCTTCCGCCACAGGCCGCCCATGTGCCGCATGTCCTGCTCGTGGTGCATCGCATGGATGACCGAGCCGGCGGCGAGGAACAGCAACGCCTTGAAGAAACCGTGCGTGAGCAGGTGGAACACGCCCACCGAATAGGCCCCCGTGCCGAGCGCGACGAACATGTAGCCGAGCTGCGAGCAGGTGGAATAGGCGATCACGCGCTTGATGTCGTTCTGCACGCAGCCGATCGTCGCCGCGAAGAAGGCGGTCGAGGCACCCACGAACATCACCACGTTGAGCGCCGTCTGCGACAGCTCGAACAGCGGGGAGAGCCGCGCCACCATGAACACGCCGGCCGTCACCATGGTGGCGGCATGGATAAGCGCGGAGACCGGGGTGGGGCCTTCCATGGCGTCCGGCAGCCAGGTGTGCAGGCCGAGCTGGGCCGACTTGCCCATGGCGCCGACGAACAGCAGCAGGCAGATGATGGTCGGCGCGTGCCACTCATGGCCGAGGAACAGGATGTTCTTGTCCATCAGCGACGGCGCCGAGGCGAAGACCTGCTCGAAGGCGACCGAGCCGGTCATCATGTAGACGGCGAAGATGCCGAGCGCGAAGCCGAAATCGCCGACGCGGTTGACGATGAACGCCTTCATCGCCGCGGCGCAGGCCGACGGCTTGTCGTACCAGAAGCCGATCAGCAGGTAGGAGGCGAGGCCCACCCCTTCCCAGCCGAAGAACAGCTGGACCAGATTGTCGCTCGTCACCAGCGTGAGCATGGCGAAGGTGAACAGCGAGAGATAGGCGAAGAAGCGCGGCCGGCTCGGGTCCTCGTGCATGTACCCCATCGAATAGAGGTGCACGAGCGAGGAAACGGTGGTGACGAGGATCAGCATCACCGCGGTCAGCGTGTCGACGCGGATGGCCCATTTCACGTCGAGCCCGCCCGTGGCGAACCAGGTGAACAGTTCGACCGTGCTGTCATGCCCGCCGAACGCCGTCTGGAAGAACACGATCCAGGCGAAGAAGGCGGCGACGAACAGGAGGCCGGTCGTTACCAGCTCGGAGGCGCGCGGGCCGATCATGCGGCCGAACAGGCCGGCGACGAGGAAGCCGACGAGAGGGAGGAAGACGATCGCGTAGTACATGCTGGCTCCCTCAGCCCTTCATCGCGTTGATGTCCTCGACAGCGATCGAACCGCGGTTGCGGTAGAACACCACGAGGATGGCAAGGCCGATCGCGGCCTCGGCGGCGGCCACCGTCAGCACGAACAGCGCGAAGATCTGGCCGGTAATGTTGCCGAGGAACACCGAGAAGGCGACGAAGTTGATGTTCACCGCCAGCAGGATCAGCTCGACCGACATCAGGATGACGATCACGTTCTTCCGGTTAAGGAAGATGCCGAGCGTGCCGAGCGTGAACAGGATCGCCGCGACGGTGAGATAGTGGGGAAGTCCGATCGCCATCGCTCACAGCCCCTTGCCGGAAGGCACCTTGACGACGTCGATCGCCGTCGCCTTGCTACGCGCATTCTGGACCGGGATGCTCTGGCGCTTGACGTTCTCCTTGTGGCGGAGGGTCAGCACGATGGCGCCGATCATGGCGACCAGCAGGATGAAGCCGGCCGCCTGGAAGAAATAGATGTAGTCGGTGTAGAGCACGCGACCGATCTGCACGGCGTTGGAGACGCCGGGCGCCGCCGTGGACGCCACCGCGCCGGTGACGCCGGTGCCGAAGGTCCAGGAGCCCAGCACCAGTACCAGCTCGGCGAGGAAGACGAGCCCGACCAGCGCGCCGACCGGCAGATATTGCAGGAAGCCCTGGCGCAGCTCGACGAAATCGACGTCGAGCATCATCACCACGAACAGGAACAGCACCGCGACCGCGCCGACATAGACGACGACCAGCAGCATCGCGAGATATTCGGCGCCGATCAGGATGAAGAGGCCCGAGGCGTTGACGAAGGTGAGGATGAGGAACAGCACCGAATGCACGGGGTTCCGCGACGCGATCACCATGAAGGCCGAGGCGACAGCCACCCCGGCGAAAAGATAGAAGAACAGCGCGGCGAGGCTCATGCCCGACACCCCCAAGTGATCGACGCAGTGGTCCCCGCGCCCGACATCCCCGCCAACACGGCGTCCGGGGCCTTTGCGGCTTGTATCGTTAAGGTGTTCACGTCCGTCATCCAGTCGTTCGTAGCGCGCACGCTCAGCGGTAAGGCGCGTCCAGCCCGATGTTGCGCGCGATCTCGCGCTCCCAGCGATCGCCGTTCGCGAGCAGCTTGGCCTTGTCGTAATAGAGTTCCTCGCGCGTCTCGGTCGCGAACTCGAAGTTCGGTCCCTCGACGATGGCATCGACCGGGCAGGCTTCCTGACAGAAGCCGCAATAGATGCACTTCACCATGTCGATGTCGTAACGGGTGGTGCGGCGCGTGCCGTCATTGCGGCGCGGGCCGGCCTCGATGGTGATGGCCTGCGCCGGGCAGATCGCCTCGCACAGCTTGCAGGCGATGCAGCGCTCTTCCCCGTTCGGGTAGCGGCGCAGCGCATGCTCACCACGAAAGCGAGGGCTGACCGGCCCCTTCTCGAACGGGTAGTTCAGCGTCGCCTTCGGCTTGAAAAAATAGCGCATCGCCAGGAAGAACGCCGAGACGAACTCGGTGAGCAGCAGCTGGCGGGCCGCCAGGTCCAATCTCATAACGCTCTCCTCAATCGGCCATGGCCGCAGCCAGCCCAAAGCCCAGCAGCGGCATCGAGACGGCGAAGACGCGGATCGTCGTCTTCCACCAGGAAATCACGCCCTCGAGCTGATCGCGGTTCAGCTTGCGGGCCTCGCGGGAGCCGCGGATCGATGTCTCGATCAGCCGCGGCAGCAACAACCATTCCAGGGCGCCGATCACCAGACCGAACAGCGCGCCGGTCCAGGCGATGGCGGAGACCTCGAACAGGCCGGTGAGAGCGCCATCGCCCATGTCAGCCCCCCGCCCCCGGCGCCAGGCCGGTGAAGTGCAGCACGCTCGCCACCAGCACGACCATGAACAGCGAGATCGGCAGGAACACCTTCCAGCCCAGCCGCATCAGTTGGTCGTAGCGGTAGCGCGGAACGATCGCCTTCGCCATGGCGAACATGAAGAACACCAGCAGGACCTTGATGAGGAACCAGATGATGCCCGGAACCCAGGTGAAGGGCGCGAAGGGGATCGGCGACAGCCAGCCGCCCATGAACATGATGGCGGTCAGCGCGCACATGGTCATGATCGCCACGTATTCGCCGAGCATGAACAGCAGATACGGGGTGGAGCCGTATTCCACCATGAAGCCGGCCACCAGCTCGGATTCCGCTTCGCCCAGATCGAAGGGCGGGCGGTTCGTCTCGGCCAGCGCCGAGATGAAGAAGATCACGAACATCGGGAACAGCGGCAGCCAGTACCAGCCGAGGATGCCCCACTTGCTGTCCTGCGCCTCGACGATGGCGGAGAGGTTCAGCGAGCCGGCGCACATCAGCACGGTGACGATGACGAAGCCGATCGAGACCTCGTAGGACACCATCTGCGCCGCCGCGCGCAGCGCCGACAGGAACGGGTATTTCGAGTTGGACGCCCAGCCGGCCATGATGACGCCGTAGATGCCGAGCGACGAGATGGCGAAGATGTAGAGCACGCCGACATTGATGTCGGCGATCACCCAGCCGGCGTCGAGCGGCACCACCGCCCAGGCCGAGAGGGCCAGCAGGCAGGTGAGGAAGGGCGCCAGGATGAACAGGCCCTTGTTCGAGCCGTCCGGAATGACCGGCTCCTTCAGCACGAACTTGAGCAGGTCGGCGAAGGATTGCAGCAGGCCGAACGGGCCCACCACATTGGGGCCGCGGCGCAGCTGCACCGCCGCCCAAACCTTGCGGTCGGCCAGCAGTACATAGGCGATGACGATCAGCAGCCCGACCAGCAGCCCGAGGCTCTGGGCAAGGATGATGAGGACCTGAATGAGCGTATCGAGCCAGCTGGTTTCGGTCATGCTCTCCCTCCCCTCACTCAGCCGCCGCCTGAAGACGGGCGCGGGCGAGCGCGGAGCATTCGGCCATCACGGCGGATGCGCGCGTAATCGGATTGGTCAGGTAGAAATCGGACACCGCGCTGCGGAACGGCGCGCGCTCCGGCGAGCCGCCCATCCCGGCGAGGGCCAGGACCGCCGCCGCATCGGCCGGCTCGACATGGTCGAGGCGGGCGAGATGCGGATGCGCGGCATAGAGCGCGGCGCGCAGCTGGCCCAGCGTGTCGAACGGCAGGCGCTTGCCGAGCACGTCGGACAGAGCGCGCAGCACCGCCCAGTCCTCGCGCGCCTCGCCGGGCGGGAAGCCGGCACGGTTGGTGATCTGCACCCGGCCTTCCGTGTTCACATAGGTGCCGGACTTCTCGGTATAGGCCGCGCCCGGCAGGATGACGTCGGCGCGGTGGGCGCCGCGATCGCCATGCGTGCCGAGATAGACCACGAAGGCGCCCGGGGCGATGTCGATCTCATCCGCGCCGAGCGCGAAGATCACGTCCGCGCCGCCCGGATTGGTCAGCGCCACCGCATCGAGACCGCCCTCGCCCGGCACCGCGCCGATATCCAGCGCGCCGACGCGCGAGGCCGCCGTGTGCAGCACCGAGAAGCCGTTCCAGCCTTCCTTCACCGCGCCGACCGACACCGCGAGCCGCCCCGCCAAGGCGAGGATCGCCGCGCCATCCGGCCGCGAAAGCGCACCCTGCCCGATGAGGATGAGCGGGCGCTGCGCGTTCTTGAGCGTGGTGGCGAAGGTGCCATCGCCGACGAGGTCCAGCAGCGTGTCCGAACCGGCGCCGAGATAGTCATAAGGGTAGGTCAGGTCGACATGTTCGCCGATCAGCCCGATGGGGAAATTGCCCGCCAGCCAGCGCTTGCGGATGCGCGCGTTCATCACGCTCGCCTCAAGGCGCGGGTTGGAGCCGATGATCAACAGCGCGTCCGCCTGCTCGATGCCGGCGATGGTGGCGTTGAACACATAGGTCGCGCGCCCGAGCGCGGGATCGAGCTTCACACCGTCCTGCCGGCAATCGATATTGGCCGAGCCGAGCGCACCGAGCAGCGTCTTGAGCGCGAAGGCTTCCTCGACCGAGGCAAGATCGCCCACCAGCCCGCCGATGCGGTTGCCGGGCACGCCCTTCACCTTTGCGGCGATGGCAGCGAAGGCCTCGGGCCAGCTCGCCTGCTTGAGGCGACCGCCGACGCGCACATAGGGGCGGTCGAGGCGCTGGGTCTTCAGGCCATCCCAGATGTAGCGGGTCTTGTCCGAAATCCACTCCTCGTTCACCTCTTCATTGAGGCGGGGGAGCACGCGCATCACTTCGCGGCCGCGCGTGTCGACGCGGATATTGGAGCCGACGGCGTCCATCACGTCGACGGATTCGGTCTTCACCAGTTCCCACGGACGGGCGTGGAACTCGTAAGGGCGCTGGGTCAGCGCGCCGACCGGGCACAGGTCCGCGACATTGCCCTGCAGCTCGGACGACATGGCCGCCTCGAGATAGGTGGTGATCTCCATGTCCTCGCCGCGCCCGATGGCGCCGAGCTCGGCCACGCCCGCCACCTCGGTGGTGAAGCGCACGCAACGGGTGCACTGGATGCACCGCGTCATGGAGGTCTTGATCAGCGGGCCGATATACTTGTCCTCGACCGCGCGCTTGTTCTCGGCGTAGCGGGACGTGTCCACGCCATAGGCCATGGCCTGGTCCTGCAGGTCGCACTCGCCGCCCTGGTCGCAGATCGGGCAATCCAGCGGGTGGTTGATAAGCAGGAACTCCATCACCCCTTCGCGCGCCTTCTTTACCATCGGGCTCTTGGTGAGCACGACGGGCGGCTCGCCATTGGGGCCGGGGCGCAGGTCGCGCACGTTCATGGCGCAGCTCGCCTGCGGCTTGGGCGGACCGCCCTTCACCTCGACGAGACACATGCGGCAATTGCCGGCGATCGACAGCCGCTCATGGAAGCAGAAGCGCGGAATTTCCGCGCCCGCCGCCTCGCATGCCTGAAGCAGCGTGTATTCCGGGGGAACCTCGACCTCGATGTCGTCAACGATGATCTTGGCCATCAGTTCGCCTCATGCGCTGCGCGATATGCCGCCAGCATATCGGTCACGAGAATTCCATCGATCCGCATGCCGTCGAGCCGGCATTCCGAAAGCGATGCGCCGACCAGATCGGCACGCGTGATGCGCGCACCCGAGAAATTCGCACATTCCATCGCCAGACCGGAAAAATTGACGTTCTTCACGAACCAGCCCGACATGTTCACATCGTCAAACCGGGCGCCCGCCAGATTGACGTTCACGAAGGTCGATCCCGCGAGATTGGCGTCGTTTGCGTCGAG
Organism: Ancylobacter tetraedralis; assembly: GCF_014195655.1. Lineage (GTDB taxonomy): Bacteria > Pseudomonadota > Alphaproteobacteria > Rhizobiales > Xanthobacteraceae > Ancylobacter > Ancylobacter tetraedralis. The sequence goes on along the minus strand of NZ_JACICD010000001.1, from coordinate 1,130,010 downwards.
GAGTTCGACGACCTTGTGAAGATCCATCGCCCTCACTCCGCCGCGACCGGAACGGGGACGGGATCGGAATGCGGGTTGGCCGAATACTGGTCGATCCGCTTCTCGATCTCGGGCCGGAAATGCCGGATCAGCCCCTGCACCGGCCATGCCGCCGCGTCGCCGAGCGCGCAGATCGTGTGGCCCTCGATCTGGGTCGTGACCTGCAGCAGGAGGTCGATCTCGCGCTTCTGGGCGCGGCCGGCCACCATGCGGTCCATCACCCGCCACATCCAGCCCGTGCCCTCGCGGCAGGGCGTGCACTGGCCGCAGCTCTCGTGCCGGAAGAAATAGGAGATGCGGGCGATCGCCCGGATGATGTCGGTCGATTTGTCCATGACCAGCACGCCGGCGGTGCCGAACGAGGATTTCACGGCGCGGCAGCCGTCGAAATCCATGATCAGGTCCATGCACTGGTCCGCCGGAATCACCGGGCAGGAGGCGCCGCCGGGAATGATCGCCAGCAGGTTGTCCCAGCCACCGCGCACGCCGCCGCCATGCTTCTCGATCAGCTCCTTGAACGGGATGCCCATCGCCTCTTCGACGATGCAGGGCGTGTTCACATGGCCGGAGATGCCATAGAGCTTCGTGCCGACATTGTTCGCCCGCCCGATGCCGGAGAACCATGCCGCGCCACGGCGCAGGATGGTCGGCGCCACCGCAATGGATTCGACGTTGTTGACCGTGGTCGGGCAGCCATAGAGGCCGACATTGGCCGGGAAAGGCGGCTTGAGGCGCGGCTGGCCCTTCTTGCCCTCCAGGCTCTCCAGCAGCGCGGTTTCCTCGCCGCAGATATAGGCGCCGGCGCCATGGTGGACGACGACGTCGAAATCCCAGCCATGCACGTTGTTCTTGCCGATGAGGCGCGCCTCATAGGCCTGGTCGACCGCCGCCTGCAGGCGCTCGCGCTCCTGAATGAACTCGCCACGCACATAGATATAGGCGGCATGCGCGCCCATGGCGAAGCCGGCAATGAGGCAGCCCTCGACCAGATGATGCGGGTCGTGGCGCAGGATCTCGCGGTCCTTGCAGGTGCCGGGCTCGGATTCGTCGGCATTGACGACGAGATAATGCGGGCGACCGTCCGACTGCTTGGGCATGAAGGACCACTTCAGCCCCGTCGGGAAGCCCGCGCCGCCGCGCCCACGCAGGCCCGAGGCCTTCATGTGCTCGATGATCCAGTCGCGGCCGGCATCGAGCAGGGTCTTGGTGCCGTCCCACGAGCCACGCTTCAACGCGCCCTGCAGGCCCCAGTCCTGATAGCCGTAGATATTGGTGAAGATGCGATCCTTGTCGGCCAGCATGGTTCGCTCCTCAATCCGCCGTCTTGCCGGCCGCCTGGCCGCCCGGAGGCGGCGCGACGGGCTTGGCGGGCTTCTCGGCATCGGCATTGCCGGCGGCCTTGACGGCCTCGGCCACGGGCGGCTTGGCCGGCGCCGGAGCGGCGGCCGCTGTTGCGCCATTGGCACGCGCCGCGATCGCCTCGCGGGCGAGCGCGAGACCCGCGCCGGTGCCGACCACCGAGCCGTCATACAGTTCCGGCGAGGTGAGCACGCGCAGGCCGGTGACCGGCTCGGAAGACTTCCGGCCGTTCTGCGGGCCGGGCGTCGGCGTCTCGCCGCGCGCGAAGGCGTCGAGGATCTTTTCCAGATCCTCGGGCGTGAGGTCCTCGTAGACGTCCTTGAACACCTGGATCATCGGCGCGTTGGTGCAGGTGCCCGCGCATTCCACCTCTTCCCACGAGAATTCGCCATTCTCGGAGAGGTGGAAGGGGTCGGCATGGATGCGCCGCTGGCAGACCTTGATGAGGTCGCCGGCGCCCTTGAGCATGCAGGGCGTGGTGCCGCACACCTGGATATGCGCCCGGGTGCCGACCGGCTGCAGCTGGAACTGCGTGTAGAACGTCGCGACCTCGTAGACGCGGATCGGCGCCATGCCGAGCATGTCGCCGATATAGCGCATGGCCGGCTCGGAGACCCAGCCGCCCGCCTGTTCCTGCGCGCGCATCAGCAGCGGAATCACCGCGCTGGCCTGCCGGCCCGCGGGGTATTTCGCGATCGTACTCTCGGCCCAGGCGAGATTCTCGGCCGTGAAGGCGAAGCTCTCGGGCTGGACCTCTTTTGGCGCAAGCCTACGGACAGACATGCCGTACCCTTCCGATCGAACCGCAACCCCTGCCGGGATCAGCGGTCCACTTCACCGAACACGATGTCGAGCGACCCGAGGATCGCCGAGACGTCCGCGAGCATGTAGCCGCGGCAGAGGAAATCCATCGCCTGGAGATGCGCGAAGCCGGGCGCGCGGATCTTGCAGCGATAGGGTTTGTTGGTACCGTCGGCGACGAGATAGACGCCGAACTCGCCCTTGGGCGCTTCCACCGCGGCATAGACCTCGCCGGCGGGAACGTGGAAGCCTTCCGTGTAGAGCTTGAAATGGTGGATCAGCGCTTCCATCGAGCGCTTCATCTCGCCCCGCTTGGGCGGGACGACCTTGTTGTCGACGGCCGAAACCGGGCCGGCTTCCTTCAGGAGCCGATCGCAGCACTGGCGCATGATGTGCGCCGACTGCCGCATCTCCTCCATGCGGATACAGTAGCGGTCGTAATTGTCGCAGTTCTTGCCGATCGGAATGTCGAATTCCAGCTCGTCATAGCACTCATAGGGCTGCGACTTGCGCAGGTCCCAGGCCGCGCCCGAGCCGCGCACCATCACGCCGGAGAAGCCCCAGGCGAAGGCGTCTTCCAGGCTGACGACGCCGATATCGACATTGCGCTGCTTGAAGATGCGGTTGTCGGTCAGCAGGCCCTCGAGGTCGTCGCAGACCTTGAGGAAATAGGGAATGAAATCGCGGATATCCTCGACCAGCTTGACCGGCAGATCCTGATGAACGCCGCCCGGACGGAAATAGGCCGCGTGCATGCGCGAACCGGAGGCGCGCTCATAGAACACCATGAGCTTCTCGCGTTCCTCGAAGCCCCAGAGCGGCGGCGTGAGCGCGCCGCAGTCCATGGCCTGCGTGGTCACGTTGAGCATGTGGGAGAGGATGCGGCCGATCTCGGAATAGAGCACGCGGATCAGCTGGCCGCGCTTGGGCACCTCGATGCCGAGCAGACGCTCCACGGCGAGGCAGAAGGCATGCTCCTGGTTCATCGGCGCGACATAGTCGAGCCGGTCGAAATAGGGCACCGCCTGAAGATAGGTCTTGGTTTCGATCAGCTTCTCGGTGCCGCGGTGCAGCAGGCCGATATGGGGATCGACGCGTTCGACGATTTCGCCGTCCAGCTCCAGAACAAGGCGCAGAACGCCGTGCGCCGCAGGGTGCTGCGGGCCGAAATTGATCTGGAAGTTGCGGACGTTGGGATCGACCTTCGAAGGAGCGTTCATGTCTCGATCCTCACCTCAGCCCGCCTTGGGGGCGCTGGCCTTCTCATCGCCGGGGAGCACGTAGTCGGGCCCCTCCCACGGCGACAGGAAGTCGAAGTTGCGGAACTCCTGGGCGAGCTTCACCGGCTCGTAGACCACGCGCTTGCGCTCGTCGTCATAGCGCACCTCAACGAAGCCCGTGGTCGGGAAGTCCTTGCGCAGCGGATGGCCATCGAAGCCGTAATCGGTCAGCAGGCGGCGCAGTTCGGGGTGGCCCGAGAACAGGATGCCGTACATGTCGTAGGCCTCCCGCTCGAACCACAAGGCGCCCGGGAAGACCGGCGTGGCAGACGGCACCGGCGTCGCCTCGTCGGTTTCCACCTTGATGCGGACCCGGGCATTCAGGGTCGGCGACAGAAGGTGGTAGACCACGTCGAAGCGGCGCTCGCGCTTGGGGTAGTCGACGCCGCAAATGTCGATGAAGCTGACGAACTTGCAGGACGGATCGTCGCGCAGGAAGCTCAGGACCTTGACGACATCCGGGGCGGACGCCACGAGCGTGAGTTCGCCGAAGGCGACAACGACGTCCTCGATGGCCCCCGGCAGCGCCTCTTTGACGTGCGCGCCCAGCTCATTCAGCGTCTCGTCCATGTCTTTCCCGTAGTCGGTTCTTGTTGAGACCGGCGATCAGCGTTCGATCGTACCCGTACGGCGAATCTTCTTCTGCAGCAGCAGCACCCCGTAGAGCAGCGCCTCCGCGGTCGGCGGGCAGCCCGGAATGTAGATGTCCACCGGCACGATGCGATCGCAGCCGCGCACCACCGAATAGGAGTAGTGATAGTAGCCGCCGCCATTGGCACAGCTGCCCATGGAGATGACATAGCGCGGCTCCGGCATCTGGTCGTAGACCTTGCGCAGCGCCGGGGCCATCTTGTTGGTCAGCGTGCCCGCAACGATCATCACGTCCGACTGGCGCGGAGACGCGCGGGGAGCAAAACCGAAGCGCTCCACGTCGTAGCGCGGCATGGAGACCTGCATCATCTCCACCGCGCAGCAGGCCAGGCCGAACGTCATCCACATCAGCGAGCCGGTGCGGGCCCAGTTGATGAGATCGTCCGTAGCCGTGACAAGGAAACCCTTGTCGGCCAGCTCGGCATTCACCTCCACGAAGAACGGGTCGGTGGCGCCGATCGGCTTGCCGGTATTGGGGTCGATGATGCCCTTGGGTGCGGGAGCGACCAGCGGGCTGTTCGCGCTCAATCCCATTCCAGCGCTCCCTTCTTCCACTCGTAGACAAAACCGACGGTGAGAACGCCGAGGAAAATCATCATCGACCAGAAGCCGAGATCGCCCAGGCTGCCGAACGTGATGGCCCACGGAAACAGGAAGGCCACTTCGAGATCGAAGATGATGAACAGGATCGAGACCAGATAGAAGCGGACGTCGAACTTCATGCGCGCGTCGTCGAACGCATTGAAGCCGCATTCATAGGCCGACATCTTCTCCGGATCGGGACGGCTGAAGGCGACGAGGAACGGCGCGACCAGAAGCGCGAGGCCGATGACGGCCGAGACCGCGATGAAAATGACGACGGGCAGATAATCCTGCAGCAAGCTGCTCATGGACGGCTCCCTCCCCGGTCAACATACGTCATCCGACGCTGTATCGCAGTTGCGAAATATTCAAAGCACGCGGCAGGCTTATCGCACCGCCCTAGCCGAGGCAAGGGCATCCGATCCCATTCCCTCGGCACTGGTATACAGAATTCACAGCTTGAGCGCGACGGCAAGCGAGACGCCCCCACCCTTCCCAGACCCCCTGGCAAAAGTCGGGCGCTTTCCGGCACTTATTGCATCCGGCCGATCTGCCCTCCGCGCGGGGCGCCGAGAGCGTCTCGGGTATCCGCCGCCAACCATGACGGGCTGATGATACCGTATGCGCCTATGCCGCGATCATGCCCCGGCGGCGTCAGGCCGCGTCAGTGGCATGGGTGCCCGTGCAGCCCTGCATGACGCGGCGAGCCCGCCGACCTTCGACGGACGCGAAGACAGCCGCTCCCTACCCCGCGGCCAGCGCCACCACGGGATCGAGTCGCGAGGCGTTGCGCGCCGGCAGGTAGCCGAAAATGATGCCGATCGCCGAGGAGCAGAGCACCGCCAGGACGATGGACTTGGTCGAGTAGATCAGGCTGAAGCCGGTGTCGAACGCATCGAACGCCGCGCCAAAACCGAGCGCCAGCGTGATGCCGAGCACACCGCCGAGCAGGCACACCAGTATCGCCTCGATGAGGAACTGCTGCAGGATATCGCTGCGTCGCGCGCCTACCGCCATGCGTACGCCGATCTCCCCGACCCGCTCCGATACCGACACCAGCATGATGTTCATCACGCCGATTCCTCCCACCAGAAGCGAGATGACGGCGATGACGGCCACCAGCAGCGTCAGGGTTTCCGTGGTCGAGGTAATGGTGCGGCGGATATCGTCGGTATTGAGGATGAAGAAGTCCTTGCCCCCGTGCCGCTGGGTGAGCAGCGTCGTCACCGCCTGCTCGGCGAGACTGGTCGACACATCGTCCGCCACGCGGATGGTGATGCTCCGGAGCGAGCTGGAGCCGAGCAGGCGTGCCTGCACGGTCGTGTAGGGCAGATAGATCGAGAGATTCTGGCTGCCACCGAACCCGCCCTGCTGGGTCTGGATGATGCCGACCACGCGGGCGAGCACCTTGCCGATGAGAATCACCCGTCCCAGCGGGCTGCCCGCCTCGTCGGCGAACAGGGTCTTGCGCGTATTCTCGTCGATCACCGCTTCCTGCGAGAAGTCATCGACCGCCGCCGCCGAGAAGAACCGCCCTTGCGCCAGCTTGGTGCCACGGGCGGCGAAATAGCGCTCGCTCACACCATTGACGAGCGCATTGGCCTCCTTGGAGCCGTAGCGCACCACCGCCGAGCTGGAGACCGTAGGCGTGACGGCGGCCACATAGGGCTGGCCGGCCAGCGCGTCGGCATCGGCCACTACCAGCGTGCTGATCTTGGCCGAGCGCACATCGCCGAAGCTGCGGCCGGCAAACACCTCCAGCGTGTTGGTGCCCAGGCTGGAAATATTGGCGAGCACGCGCTGGCGCGACCCCTCGCCCAACGCCACCACGCACACCACGGAGGCGATGCCGATGATGATGCCCAGCATGGTCAGCAGCGCGCGCAGGCGGTGCGCGTTCATGGCGAGCAGCGCCATGCGGAAAGCCTCGCGCAGCCGCCCCGTCGCCGCGCCCACGGCGCTCGCCTTCGGCGCCCGCCGGTCGGCCATGGAGGCCGCGGCCAGCGCGCGCGGGGATGCCGCCGTGTCGGTGCGGCGATCGGAGATGATGACGCCGTCGCTGATCTCGACAATGCGCCGGGCCCGGCTCGCCACCACCGGATCGTGCGTCACGATCACCACGGTGCGGCCTTCGGCGTTGAGTTCGTCGAGGATGCGCAGAACCTCCTCGCCGCTGCGGCGGTCGAGCGCGCCGGTCGGCTCGTCGGCGAGGATCACGTCGGGGTCGTTCATCAGCGCCCGCGCGATCGACACGCGCTGCTGCTGGCCGCCCGAGAGCTGGCCCGGCCGGTGCCCGGCGCGGTTGGTAAGGCCCAGCCGCTCCAGCAGCGCATCGGCCCGCGCGCGCCGCCGTCCCGCCCCCGCCCCGGCATAGACGGCCGGCACCTCGACATTGCCGCGCGCGGTCAATTCGCCCAGCAGATGATAGCGCTGGAAGACGAAGCCGAAATGCTCGCGGCGCAGGGCGGCAAGCTCGCCCGCGTCGAGTTCGGCGGTCTCGCGCCCGTTGATCCGGTAGCTGCCGGCGGTCGGCCGGTCGAGACAGCCCAGTATGTTCATCAGGGTCGACTTGCCCGACCCGGACGCCCCGACGATGGCGACCATGTCGCCCGCCTCGATGGAAAGGTCGATCCCGTTCAGCGCGGATAGCCGATCTTCGCCGGCCGCATAGTCGCGCCGCACGCCTTTGAGCGTCAGCAGGGGCTCGCCCATGTCAGAAACCCATGGGAGGCGGAGGCCCGCCGGCCCCGAAGCCGGATGAGACCGCGCTCCCTTCCTGCAGGACGACGCGCTCGCCTTCCGTCAGTCCCGACCGCACCTCGACGGTGATACGGTCATCGAGCCCGGTCTCGATCTCGCGCGGCGTCGCGCGGCCATCCGGGCCGATCACCCGCACCTGCGCCTTGCCATCGACAGCGGTTCCCACCAGCGCCGCCGAGGGAATGGTGAGCACGCCCCGCGCTTCGCCAAGCACGATATGGACCTCGGCGGTCATGTAGGTGCGCAGGCGCCCGTCCGCATTGGGAACGTCGAATATGCCGTTGTAATAGACGGCCTCGGAGCTGCTCGAACTGGTGCTGCTCGACGACAAGGAGGAGCTTGAGGACGAACTGAAGCTCGAATCGCTGCGCACCGATTCCGGCGCCGGCTCAATGAACTCGAGCTCCGCCTCGTAGCGCCGGCCCGGCTCGCCGAGGATGGTGAAATAGACCGGCTGGCCGGAATGCACGCGCACCACATCGGCCTCGGAGATTTCCGCGCGGATCGTCATCGTGTCCAGCTGGCCGAGCACGACGATGGTGGGGGCGGACTGGATGGCGTTCACCGTCTGGCCTTCCTGGCTGACGATGGCCAGCACCGTGCCGTCTATCGGGGCGGTGATGCGCGTATAGGCAAGATCGGCCTCGGCGATCGCCACCGCCACTTCGGCCTCGCTGATCTGCGCCTGCAGCGCGGCGATCTGCGCCCGCGTCACCGCGACATCCGCCGTCGCGGTGTCGAACGTGGTGCGCGAAATGGCGTTGGTCTCGACGAGCGTGCTCTGGCGTTCCAGCGTCTTCTCGTTCAGGGTAAGGGTCGCCTGCTTCTCGGCCAGTTGGGCGCGCACCTTGGCCAGCACCGCCTGCGCGGTGCGCAGCTCGTTCTGCTGGGTGATGGAATCGATCTCGGCGATGAGGTCGCCACGCTTGACCCGCTCGCCGAGCTTCACCTTCACCGAGGTGATGCGCCCCGATACCTGCGCACCCACCGCCACCAGCTTGGAGGGCTTCAGCGTGCCGGTGGCCAGCACCGTCACCTCGACATCGCCCCGCGTGGCGGGCGTGCTGATATAGGCCGGCGCGGCGGTCGCGAACAGCTGCGAGCGCAAGGACCACCAGCCGCCGCCGGCGAGGAACAGCAGAAGCAGCAGCGGAACCAGCCAGCGGGCGCGGGACTGGCGGGGAGACGGGGGAAAAGCGATGGTCATGGCCTTCGGTCGGTTGGGTCATTGTCCGGCCGGGCAATGGCCACTCCGGAATAGGGAAAGCGTTCGGTCCACGAGATGTTCCCGATCAAACGATCGGCTCCAGCGGAGATGGGCAGTCTGGCGCGGCTACGCACCCCACGCCGGGCAGGACGAAAGGGGATGGCGGGCGCGCCGGATCGACGCGCCCGCCTCCGGAGGCCGATCAACGGGGGGGGATGTGATCGGGCTCCGGCTCCTCCGGCCGGGGTGGGGCCGGAAGAAGGGGGGTCGCGCCGCGAATGGCGCCGGGCGGCGGGCCGGGCATCCAGGCCGCGGCCTGAAGCCGACCGATCTGCTCGGGAGAGAGTTCCGCGCGCAATACGCCGATGGCGGCGGCCAGCCGGGTGGCCTGCTCGCCCTTGCGCACAAGCTCCTGCGCCAGCCGCTCACCCGGAAGATCGCTGCCGCCGACCGCGGAGGACAGGACTTCGGGCGGCATGGCGCCGAACGCTACGTCACCGGGCGGCATGGCGCCCGGCGGCGGCGTGTCCGGCCGGGTGTCGCCTGACGCTTTAGCCTCGGCCATGCCGGTGGGCAGGGCCGGGAGCGGGAGCGCCATCATCGCCTGGAGAGCTTCAGTATAGGCCCGCCAGCCATCCAGCTGGTCACGGGTGATGCCGAGATAGGTTTCCATCGCGGCGAGATGGCCGGCAAGGACCAGCGGGCCGCCCGGCGGCGGCGCGAAACCCGGGGGCGGACCGAATGGCGGACCCGGACGGAAATCTCCGGGCGCATCGCCGGGCGCGAATGCCGGCGACGGCGGACCGGGATTGGCCGCGAGGGTCGACACGCGCGCCTCGACCGCCACGCCGACAATGGCCAGCACAGCCATGACGAGAGTGAGGAGAACGGGCGTCAGGCGCATGGACATGATTTTCCTCGCATCCATCGGGGATGCCTGACATTCCCAGCCTTCCATTGCCGCCAGTGGTCGTATGATTGCCGAACGTGGACGGTTCAGGCCTTTTTGTTTCTCTAGGTGTCTGTAGCCTTTTGAGCAAAGTTGGCTTGCCATTCGTGCGTTGGAATGGGGAGCGCTGCCGGCCATTGATGGCGGGGCACCGGGCCATCAGGGAGCCAATCTTTCGGGAGCCAATACGTGGAAGCCAGTCCGCATATCCTGGTCGTCGACGACGACCAGGAAATCCGCAAGCTGCTCGGCCGCTATCTTCAGGGCCAGGGGTTTCGCGTGACACTCGCCCAGGATGGACGGCAGGCCGAAAAAAGCCTCACCTCGAACCGCATCGATCTGGTGGTGCTCGACCTCATGCTGCCCGACACGTCCGGGCTCGACTTCTGCCGGGCCCTCAGGGCGCGCTCGCAGGTGCCGATCATCCTGCTCACCGCGCTGAAGGAAGATGTCGACCGTATCATCGGGCTCGAGGTCGGTGCCGACGACTATCTTGGCAAGCCGTTCAATCCGCGCGAATTGCTCGCACGCATCCGCGCCGTGCTGCGCCGGACGGCGGCGCGCGAGGCCGCCGTGCCCGTGGCCCAGCAGCAAACCTATCGTTTCGCGGGCTTTGTCGCCTATCCCTCCACCCGCCGGGTGATCGACGCCTCCGGGGAGGACGTGCCGCTGACGGCCGGGGAGTTCGAGCTGCTCCAGGCCTTCCTGCTACGGCCGGGCCGCATGCTCTCGCGTGACCAGTTGCTCGACATCACGCAGGGGCGCAGCGGGTCGACCTTCGACCGCTCGATCGATGTGCTGGTCAGCCGGCTGCGGCGCAAGCTGGGCGACGTGGGGAGTTTCCGCATTCTCAAGACGCTGCGCAATGGCGGCTATCAACTCGCCGTCTCGGTTGAAACCGTCGACGCGCCGTCCCCGCCCGGACAAGAGCCATGAACACGCTGCGCGCCAAGATCACCGCCCTGCTGGTCGCCTCGGTGCTGCTGGTGGTTCTGGCCGCGACGGGCCTGTCGGTCCTGCTGCTGGCGCCGCCGCGCATGGACCAGGTCGACGACGCCATCGCCGCCCAGTGGGGCCTGGTGGCCGAGATGGTGGCGCGCGGAGCGCTGCCGGATACGCTGCAGAACGAATTCGTCGGCATTCACGACAGCGAGCCCGCCGGCGACATCATCGAGAACGCGACACACGGAATCAACGCCGCCCTCGCGCATAACGGCCGCAGCGAGCGAATCGTCGTGAAGGATGGGGCAGGCCTGCCCTGGCCCGTCGTCGCGGGCCGGCTCGCCGATGGCCGATGGCTGGCGATCCCCCTCGGCATGCCGCCACCGGGCCCGAAAAACGGCGGATGGGCGCTGGCCGGCTGGGCCCTGTTCATCGCGATCGGCACCACGCTGGTCATCGTCGTCGCCGTGCGCCGCCTCACCGAGCCGTTGGCGCTGCTGGAGCGCACGGTCGCGACATTGGGACCGGACGGCGAGCTGGAACCCTTGCCCGAGGCCGGGCCGACCGAGGTGCGCGCGGCGGCGCGGGCGATCAACCTGCTGTCGACGCGCCTGAAACGGGCGATGGAAAGCCGCATCCGCATGGTGGCGGCCGCGGGGCACGACCTGCGCACGCCGATGACCCGCATGCGGCTGCGGGCCGAATTTCTCGACGAGGAAGAGCGCGCCAACTGGATCGCCGACCTCGACGAACTCGACCGCATCGCCGACAGCGCGATTCGCGTGGTGCGGGAGGAAGTCGAGCGCTCCTCGCGCACATGCCTGCGCCTCGACGAACTGGTGAGCGAGGTCGTCGCCGAACTTGTGGCGATCGGGCTGGCGATCAGCCTCGCGTCCACCGCACCCGCCAGCGTCGTGGCGCGACCACTCGCGCTTCGGCGGGCGATCCGCAACCTCGCCATCAATGCCGCCACGCATGGCCACAAGGCAATCATCCGCGTCGAGGCGGAGCACGGGCGGGCCGCCGTGGTGATCGAGGACGAGGGCCCCGGAATTCCGGAGGAACTGATGCTCAGGGTGTTCGAGCCGTTCTTCCGGATCGACACGGTCAAGGATGCTCCGGTGCCCGGCGCGGGACTCGGGCTGGCCATCGCCCGCGAGATCATCACCGGCAATGACGGCACGCTGGAACTGCGCAACGGCCCGCGCGGGGGCCTGGTGCAGCGGATCGGCCTGCCCACCGTGATCACCAGCTGAGGTCCCTACCCGCGCCGGCTACGTGCCCTAGGTGGGGTCCTGCGCGGGATAAAGCCGCGCGATCAAGGCACTGGCGGCGTTTGCCGCGACATTGATTCATCAAACCACGCACATTCGCGCCACGCGCGACGGCACCCGCGCGCTGGCGCCCGCGCGGGAATGCCATCGGCGCCACCAGCGCATAAGGCGCCCGGTAGACGACACGCGCGACGGCGCCCGCGCGGGAATGCCATCCGCAGAACATGCCATCCCTGGGACGGCAGCGGAGATGTTGGGAAGCGCGCGGATCAGGAGGAGACGACCACCGAAAATGTCACACGCCGTTCCGGCAAGGTGTCACAGATTTCGAGGAAAAGGAGACAAGCCATTGAAGCAAATGGCGGGAGTGACGGGGCTCGAACCCGCGACCTCCGGCGTGACAGGCCGGCGCTCTAACCAACTGAGCTACACCCCCAAAGCGCCCCCGGCAAAGGAACCGCGTGGAGTGGGGCGGGTGTTAAGGCAGCCGCCGCCGGGTGTCAAGCGCCTCGAAAGTCATCCACAGCCCTCCCCTCATCCCGGCAGATCGGGACGGCGGCGGGCGATGACGCCGTCGGCCAGCGCCATGGCGGCGATCAGCAGCGGCACCGCAAGGAAAGTACCCGCCGGACCCCACAGCCAGGTCCACAGCGCCATGGACAGAAACACCGCGAAGGGATTGAGCGATACGCGACGGCTGATGATCAGAGGCGTCAGTACATGCCCTTCGATGCTGGTGAGGGCGACGAAGGCCGCGGCGGGGAGCAGCGCCTGGACGATGCCGGGAAAGCTCACGATGCCCGCAACGGCCAGAATCAGGGCCATCACCGCCGGCCCGAGATAGGGGATGTAGTTCAGCAGGCCCGCGAGTGCGCCCCACAGCAATGGACTTGGCAGGCCGAGCGCCCAGGTGATGAGCGTGGTCGCCACGCCGAGCCCGATATTGATGAAGGTGGCGGTGACGAGATAGGCGCCGAGGCGGTCCTCGATCTCGCGAAACACTCGCAGCGCCGCCAGTCGGGTCGAGCGCGGGCCGATGGCCTGCACCAGCCGGCGCTTGATCTGGATTCGCCCGGCGAGAAAGAACACCAGCGAACCCGTGAAGAGAATCAGCTCGCCGATGGCCGGCGTCACCAGCCCCAGCGCGCTCTCCAGCATGCGCGAATCGGCCAGGCGCACCGTCATGGGCGGCTCGGCGGCGCGGCCGATCGATTCGATCGTCTCGACGAAGGAACTCACCGTGTGCAGAGCCGGCTTCAGCGCGGCGAAGCGATCCTGCACGATGGCGCCGATTTCCGGGGCCCGGGCCGTCCAGTCCGCCAGCGGCGCCGCGAGAATGACCGCGGCCCCATAGAGCAGGCCCCCGAGCATGGCGACGATCAGGGCGGAGCCGAGCGGGGTCGGGACGCCCCGGCGCGCCATCGCTTCCATGGCCGGCCCGATCACGCTGCCGATGATGACCGCGGCGACGATGGGGACCAGCACGGCGCGCGCCACCACCATGGCGGCCGCGAGCACGATGACGGCGGTGACGATGATCGCGACCTGCGTGGCCCGGCGCCAAAGCCTCTCGCCGCGCTTCTCCTCGGGCGGCAGATCGCCGGGCCCGCCTCGCGTGCCGATCTGCCGGGCGCCACCCTGGCGCGGCTCCGCCGCCGACACGATGTGCCGCTTCATGTCCATTGCCCGCCCCCGCCTGTGCCCATCGAATGGAACGCGGCGTCGACCCTTCCAGTTCCCGCCGAAAGCGTGACAATAACGTGGACAAATTGACCTTTTGCGGCATGCTGCGGCGCGTCAACTGCGGCGCCATGCCATGCATCGTCAGATGTGTGCAACGGCGCGCGTCGCGTCAGCCGCCATGCCGTGCCGAAAGGGTCCGGCAACTTGCGAGGAACCTCATGTTGAGCACGGCCCCCATCCTTCCCGTCATACTTGCCGGGGGCTCCGGGACGCGGCTGTGGCCGGTCTCGCGCGACAGCCTGCCCAAGCAGTTCCAGATGCTGACCGGCGGCCACACGCTGTTTCAGCAGACCCTCAAGCGCGTGTCGGACCGCGCGCTCTTCGCCGCGCCGCTGGTGCTGACGCATGAGGATTTCCGCTTCTTCGCCCGCCGGCAGGCGCAGGAGATCGGCATCGAGGCGACGGTAGCGCTGGAGCCGGTGCGGCGCGATTCGGGCCCGGCGCTGATCGCCGCCGCGCTCATCGCCCAGCGCCTCTCCGGCGAGGGCGCGCTGGTGCTGGCGCTGGCCGCCGACCACGCGGTGCTCGACCCCGAGCTTTTCCTGGATGCCTGCCGCGCCGCCGCCCGCGCCGCCCGCGAAGGGCAGATCGTCACCTTCGGCATCACCCCGGCCGAACCCTCGACCGCCTATGGCTATATCCGCCCCGGCGAGCCGTCCGGCGAGAGCGGCGCCCGCAAGGTCGAGGCCTTCGTCGAGAAGCCGGATGCCGCCACCGCCGCGCGCTATCTCGGCGAAGGCTATCTGTGGAACTCGGGCAATTTCCTGTTCCCCGCGGCCCTGCTGATCGAGGAGGCCGAGCGCTTCGAGCCCGAGATGGTCGCGGCCGTGCGCGAGGCGGTGGAACTCTCCGGCGAGGATCTCGGCTTCATCCGGCTCGACGCCAAGGCCTTCGGCGCGGCGCCGGCGAAATCGATCGACTATGCCGTGATGGAGCGCACCAGCCGCGCGGCGGTCATCGAGGGGCGCTTCCGTTGGTCGGATATCGGCAGCTGGGACGCGCTCAGGGCGCTGGAGCCGGGCGACGCCGCCGGAAACGTGGTGCACGGGCCGGCGACGCTGTTGGACACCCGCAACAGCTTCGTCCACACCGATGGCCCGCTGGTGGCCACCGTCGGCCTCGACAATGTGTCGGTCATCGCGACCGACGATGCCGTGCTGGTCATGCCCTCCGACCGCTCGCAGGATGTGAAGGCGCTGGTCGCGCGGCTGAAGGCCGAGAACCACAACTCCGCCAACGAGCATCTGAAGGCGCACCGGCCCTGGGGCACCTACCAGACCATCTGCCGGGGCGATCGCTTCCACGTGAAGATGATCGTCGTCGAGCCGGGCGGGCGGCTCTCGCTGCAGAAGCACTATCACCGCGCCGAGCACTGGATCGTCGTCAAGGGCACCGCCGAGGTGACGCTGGACGAGCGGGTATTCGAGGTGCGCGAGAACGAATCCACCTATCTGCCGCTGGGCGGCGTGCACCGGCTCGCCAATCCCGGCAAGATCCCGCTGGTGCTCATCGAGGTGCAGACCGGCTCCTATCTCGGCGAAGACGACATCGTCCGGCTGGAGGACGTCTATAACCGCGGCTGAGGCGGGGCGTCGGTCCCGCGATGCCGGCCCCGCAGCTGGGGCGGGAGATGCCTGCGGAGGACGGCTGCGTTGCATCCGGCGCCAAGGCCGCTTATGACCCCCTCCGGCGGGTGGACATCAAGGCGGGCGCGGCACGGCTTCACGCCGGCGCCCGCAGCCGAGGGAGTAACGCTCAGGGCATGACCGCTCAAGGCAGCATCACGCAGGACGTCACCGCCGCGAACCTCCCCAGCGAGGGCCGCCCGGTGCGCGAGGCCTCCCCCCGCGATCCGGCCCGCGCCGCGCCGGCCTCCGGCGACGTCGGCCAGTCCACGGGCCAGTCCACGGACCTATCCGGCGGCGTGCCGGCGGTCGAGGGGGGCCCCGTCGATGCGGCGACGCTCGATTCGGTCCGCACCAGCGCGCTGCGCACGCTCGCCATCGAGGCGCGGGCGCTCGCCGCGCTCACCGCCAGCGTCGAGGGCGCGCTTGGCGACGCCATCGCCCGGGCCGCGCAGATCGTGGAGGCCGCGCGCGGCCGCATCATCGTCACCGGCATGGGCAAGAGCGGGCATATCGGCCGCAAGCTCGCCGCCACCTTCGCTTCCACCGGCACGCCGGCGCTGTTCCTGCACGCCGCCGAGGCGAGTCATGGCGATCTCGGCATGGTGACGCCCGACGATGTACTGCTCGCGATTTCCTGGTCCGGCGAGACCGCCGAACTCTCGGACATCGTGCATTATGCCGGTCGTTTCGCGGTGCCGCTCCTCGCCATGACCTCGCGGGCCGAGAGTTCGCTCGGGCGCGCGGCCGATGTCGTGCTGGCGCTGCCGCGTGTTGAGGAGGCCTGCCCGAACGGGCTCGCCCCCACCAGTTCCACTCTCATCCAGCTGGCGCTGGGCGACGCGCTCGCGGTCGCGCTGCTGCAGCGGCGGGGCTTTTCCGCCTCCGATTTTCGCGTGTTCCATCCCGGCGGCAAGCTCGGGGCGCGGCTTCTCAAGGTCGCCGACCTCATGCACCGGGACGAGGCCCTGCCGCTCGTCCGCCTCGGCACGCCGATGGCGGAAGCGCTGATCGAGATCACCGGCAAGCGGTTCGGCTGCTGCGGGGTGGTGGATGCCACGGGGCATCTGGTCGGCATCGTCACCGATGGAGACCTGCGCCGCCACATGAGCGCCGCCCTGCTGGCCCAGCCGGTGGAGAATGTCATGACCCGCTCGCCGCTCGTGGTCGAGCCGGCCGAACTCGCCAGCGCCGCTCTCGGCCTGATGAACCGGCGGCCAGTCACGGTGGTGTTCGCGGTGGCCGAGCGCACGCCCGTCGGCATCCTCCACATTCACGACATCCTGCGCGCCGGCGTCATCTGACCGCCCGCGCCCTTATCCTTAGCGCCTCGAGGGCCTTCCCATGAGCGGCACCCCCGCCAATTCCACCGTCGCCATTGGCGATGTCCGCTTCGGCAACACCCTGCCGCTCGCCCTCATTGCCGGCCCCTGCCAGATGGAAAGCCGGGAACACGCGCTGGAATGTGCCGCCGCGATCCATGAGATCGCCCGGCGGCGGCATATCGGCGTGGTCTTCAAGACCTCGTTCGACAAGGCCAACCGCACCTCGATCCACGGCCAGCGCGGCATGGGGCTGAAGGCGGCGCTGCCGGTCTTCGCCGAGATCCGCGAGCGCTTCGGCATGCCCGTGCTGACCGACGTGCACGAGAACGACCAGTGCGCGCCGGTGGCGGAGGTGGCCGATGTGCTGCAGATCCCCGCCTTCCTCTGCCGGCAGACCGACCTGCTGCTCGCCGCGGCCGCCACGGGCCGGGTGGTCAATGTCAAGAAGGGCCAGTTCCTCGCCCCCTGGGACATGAAGAATGTCGTCGCCAAGCTCACCGAGGGCGGCAATGCCAATGTGCTCGTCACCGAGCGGGGTGTTTCCTTCGGCTACAACACGCTGGTGAGCGACATGCGCGCGCTGCCGATCCTGGCGGCGACGACCGGCGCGCCGGTGATCTTCGACGCCACCCATTCCGTGCAGCAGCCGGGCGGCCAGGGCACCTCCTCTGGCGGGCAGCGCGAATTCGTGCCGGTGCTGGCCCGCGCCGCCGTGGCGGTGGGGGTGGCCGGCGTCTTCATCGAGACCCACCCCGACCCCGACAAGGCCCCCTCGGATGGGCCGAACATGGTGCCGCTCAACCAGTTCGAGGCGCTTGTCGCCCATCTCCAGGCCTTTGACCGCATCGCCAAAGGCGACGGCAACTGAGGGCCCGTCAGAGCCGGAGGGAGTGAGGCGATGCGCGTGGCCATTTTCCGCGACAGGGCGGCCTTCACACGGGCGCTCGAAGGGCTGGCGCGGCTGGGCGCCCTTGCCTGCCTCATCGCCCTGCCGCTGCTCGCGCTGCTGCCGGCGGGGGCGATCGAGCGCACCGGCGCGGGCAAGAATATCGAGCATTTCATCGCCTATTGCGGCACCGGCGCCCTGCTCTGCTTCGGCCTGGCCACGCCACGCCAGCGGCTGATCGGGGTGCTGGGGCTCATCGCGTTGGCGGGCGCGCTGGAATATGCTCAGAGCTTCACCGCCACCCGCTCATCGGAACTCGCGCAGTTCATCGCCAGCTCGATCGGCGCGGCCACCGGCTTCGCCGTGGCGAGCGTCGCGCGCGCGCTGCTGCGCACCAGCTGATTTCCGCGCCTTCCGCCTCAGCCCGCGCGCGCGGGCGCCGCGTCGAAGGCCGCGCGCAGCGGCCGTGCCCCGCGCCAAAGCTGCCATAGCCGGGAGAGCGGCCCGGCCGCCGGCACGCTCACGAAGGGATCGTGCGCCCGTTCCATTCGCGCGAGATCGCCCGGCACCAGCACCAGCGGCAGGAAGGCCGGCAGCAGCGCGGGATCGCGCCCGGCGAGATGGCCGAGCGCCAGCTCGTAATGCTTGCGCGCCAGCACGCGCATTTCGCCGAGCGCCGCCCTGAGCGCCGGACTGACCTTGCCGGACACCGCATCCGCCCGCTTGAGCCCATGGCTGGCGAGGATGTCGAGCGGCACATAGCACTGGCCCCGCCGCGCATGGATGGGGAAGGCTCGCAGCAGCCCGACGACCGCATAGGCGACGCCGGCATGGCCGGCGGCATCGGCCGAATTCGGGTCGGCTGTTCCCGTCAGGATGAGGCCGGCGAGCCGGATGAGCGCCGAGGAGGTCTCCCCGGCATAGCCCTCCAGGTCGTTCATCGTCGGCATCGGGTCGTCATAGAGATCGAAGATGCGGGCATCGAGCAGCGAGAAGAACGTCTCGCGCGGTAGGCGGTGGGCCTCGATGGCATCGAGCAGCGCCGCCGCCACCGGATTGGCCCGCACGTCGCCGCGCGCGCCGCCGATCAGCGCATCGCTCCACCATTGCAGCCGCACCTCGCCCGCCATCGGGTTGGTGATGGCCTCGCGCACCCGCGCCACCTCGACATTGAAGGCGTGCAGCGCGAACAGCGCCCCGCGCCTGTCGGCCGGCGCGAACAGATCGGCGATATAGCGGTCCCGGTCGAGCGCGCGTACCAGCTGCGCGCAATAGGCGGTATCCGGCTTGCCGCTCTCGGCCATGTTCATCGACCCGCCTCCGTCCGGCGTCACGGCAGCGCCAGCAGCGCGCACGCAACCGCCCGGCCCTCGCCCAGCAGCACATTATAGGTGGAGGCGGCGGCGCGGGTTGGCATCGCATCGACGGAAATGCCGACATCGCGCAGCCGCCAGCGCAGCGCGTCGGGGATCAACCAGGGATCGGTGCCGGTGCCGATGATCAGCAGCTCGATGCGATCCGCCTGGTCGATCACCAGTTGGAGCGCCGCGGCATCGATGTCACCGGGCGCCAGCGGCGTCCAGGCATGGATGCCGGATGGCAGGGCCAGCACCGAGCCAGCCGACGCCATGCCGGCGAAATGAAACAGCCCGCGCCCATAGCCGTCGATCGGCACCTGGTAGGGCAGATGAGCGTCGGGCGTCGCCATGTCGGGCTCCGGCTGGGCGACCCGCTCAGGGCGTGACGCGTTCGGCCTTCGACTTCGCCGCCTTGGCTTCCTTCTCCAGCTTCTCGGCATTCGCGCGGGTGGACACGCCGAGATAGATCAGCAGCGGCGAGGCGATGAAGATCGAGGTGTAGGTGCCGACCAGCACCACGCCGAACATCATCGTGACCGAGAAGGAATGGATCGCCCGGCCGCCGAACAGCACCAGCGCGAGCAGCGCCAGGGTGACGGTAACGTGGGTGATGACCGAGCGCGACAGGGTCGAGTTGATCGACTGGTTCAGCAATTCGTCCGTCGGCATCTTCTTGTAGCGCCGCAGCATTTCGCGGATGCGGTCATAGATGACGATGGTGTCGTTGAGCGAATAGCCGAGAATGGTCAGCAGCGCGGCGACGCTGGTCAGATCGAAGTCGATCCGGAAGATCGCCATGAAGCCGATGGTGAGCACGATATCGTGGAAATTCGCGATCGAGGCGCCGAGCGCGAACTGCCATTCGAAGCGGAACCACAGGTAGATCAGGATGCAGAGCACCGCCATCATCAGGCCGACAATGCCGTAGCTGAGCAGTTCCTGCGACACGCGCGGGCCGACCACCTCGATGCGACGATACTCGACGCCCTCTCCGAGCGCGGCACGCACCCGGCCGACCACGGCCTGCTGGGCCTGCTCGCCGCCGGGCTGCTGGGCGATGCGAATCAGCACCTCGCCATCATTGCCGATCGCCTGGATCTGCACCTCGCCGAGGTCGAGCGCCTCCAGCCTGGAGCGCACGTCGCCCATGTTCAGTGAGCTCGCGGGGTAGCGCACCTCGAGCAGCGTGCCGCCCTTGAAGTCGATGCCGAAATTGAGCCCAAGCGTGAGGAACGCCACCAGCGCCACGATCGACAGGAGCGCCGAGATCGGGAAGCTGATGCGCCGGAAGCGCATGAAGTCGAAATGGGTGTCGTCCGGGACGATGCGGAGCAGACGCATGGGTTTTCGACTTTCTCAGATCGGCACGTGCTGGGGGCGCCGCCAGCGCACCCAAACCGCCACCATCAGGCGGGTCAACGTGAAGGCGGTGAACACGGTGGTGATGATGCCGATGCCGAAGGTGATGGCGAAGCCGCGCACCGGGCCCGACCCGATATAGAACAGCACCGCCGCCGCGATGAAGGTGGTGATGTTCGAATCGAGGATGGTCGCCAGCGCGCGCGAGAAGCCCGCGTCGATGGCGGAGATGGCCGAGCGGCCCGCCCTCGCCTCTTCGCGGATGCGCTCATAGATCAGCACGTTGGAATCCACCGCGATGCCGACGGTGAGCACCACGCCGGCAATGCCGGGCAGCGTCAGGGTCGCGCCGAGCATGGCGAGCACGCCGAAGATCATGCCCACATTGATCGCCACGGCGACGACGGCGACGACGCCGAACAGGCCGTAGGTCGCGATCATGAACAGCGCAACCGCAGCCGCGCCCACCAGCGAGGCGATAAGGCCGGCGCGGATCGAATCGGCACCGAGGCCGGGGCCGACCGTGCGCTCCTCCACCACCTGCAGCGGAACGGGCAACGCGCCCGCGCGCAGCAGGATGGCGAGGTCGTTCGCCTGCTGCACGGTGAAGCTGCCGCTGATCTGGCCCGAGCCGCCAAGGATCGGCTCGCGGATCACCGGAGCGGAGATCACCTTGTTGTCGAGCACGATGGCGAAGGGCTTGCCGACATTGGCCTGCGTCGCCTCGGCGAAGCGGCGCGCGCCGTTGGTGTTGAAGCGGAACGTCACCACCGGCTCGCGGGTCTGCTGCTCGAAGCTCGGCTGGGCGTCGGTCAGGTCCTCGCCCGCGACCAGCACGCGCTGCTCGACGAGATAGGGAACCGGCGGGTTGTCCTGGGAATTGAGCACCTCGGTGCCGACCGGCGGCCGGCCCTGCAGCGCCTGCTGCGCGCTCATCGACGTGTCGACGAGCCGGAAGGTCAGCTTGGCGGTCTGGCCGAGCAGCGCCTTCAGCCGCGAGGGATCCTGCAAGCCCGGCACCTGCACCTGGATGCGGTCGGAACCCTGGCGCTGGATCGAAGGCTCGGTGGTGCCGAGCTGGTCGATGCGCTTGCGGATGATCTCGATGGATTGCGCGACCGCCTGGATGGTGCGCGCCTGAATGCCGGCATCGGTGGGCGCGAGGGTGATCGCGTCGCCGCTGAGCGACACCGTGGTGTCCATCTGCCCGCTGGTCGACATCGGGCCGCCGATCGGCGCCACGAGCGTGCGCAGCTGGGTCAGCGCCGCATCGCCATCCTGGGGATCGCGCAGGCGAACCTGCACGGCATCGCCCTGGATGTTCAGCCCGCTATAGCCGATCTTGGCGTCGCGCAGCACGCGCCGCGCATCGTCGCGCAGTTGCTCGAGGCGAGCCTTGCGCAGATCTGCGGCTTCCACCTGCAGCACGATGTAGGAACCACCCTGCAGGTCGAGGCCCAGCACGATCTTGCGCTGGAGGACGTGCGGCAGGCTGTCATAGGCGCTCGTCGACAACAGGCTCGGAACGACCATCAGGCAGATGATCGCCGAGACCGCGAGGATGGCGAGAGCCTTCCATTTCGAGAAATAAAGCATGTTCTTCCTTCCGGCCGCGCCCCGCGCCGCCGCAAGAGGTCAGCGTCAGGCGGCGCCGTCATCCTTGGCGGGCTCGCCCTTGGCACGCACTTCGGAAATCATGCTGCGCAGCTGGCGCACCTTCACGCCATCCCCGACCTGAAGCTCGATCTCGGTTTCGTCGACGACGCGGGCCACTTTGCCCACGAGGCCGCCGGAGGTGACAATGGTGTCGCCGCGGCGCACGTTCTTCACCATTTCCTGATGCGCCTTCACCTTCCGCTGCTGCGGACGCAGGATCAGGAAATACATGATCACGAAGATCAGAACGAAGGGCAGGAGCGACATCAGCATGTCGGTACCGGCGGGACCGCCGGTCTGCGCATAAGCGGGCGTGATGAACATGTCGGTTCCCTAGGTCCGTCGAAATCAGGCGGGCGAAAGGCCCGGCGAAGCGGCGCGGACTATACTGACGCGCCGGCCGAATGCAAACGGCGTCGCCAAGGCCGCAGCGTCACGTCTGCGACAGGCGTAACGGAGGTTACGGTTGTGCTTGTGCCGCGCGCCGCGGATGGCTATTCCGGCAGCGCCAAGGAGCACGCTCATGACCCCCACCCCGGACGATCTCGCGCATACCCTTTCGCGCATTGCCGACGCGCTGGAGCGCATCGCCCCCGCCCGCGCGGCCCGTGCCGATTTCACGGCCGCCGACGCTTTCGTGTGGATTGCCGCCGAGAAGCGCCTGGAGCCGGTGCCGCGGGTCAACCGCGTCGACATGGCCCTGCTGAGGGGGATCGACCGTACCCGCGATTCGCTGGTGGACAACACGCTGCGCTTCGCGCGCGGCCTGCCGGCCAACAACGCCCTGCTCTGGGGCGCCCGCGGCATGGGCAAGAGTTCGCTGGTGAAGGCCAGCCATGCGCAGGTGAATGGCGAGGTCGTCGCGCAGGGTACGCCGCCGATCAAACTGGTGGAGATTCACCGCGAGGATATTGAGACGCTGCCGGTGCTGATGGGGCTGATGCGCCCGGCGCCGTTCCGCTTCATCGTGTTCTGCGACGACCTGTCCTTCGATGGCGACGATACGTCCTACAAATCGCTCAAGGCGGTGCTGGAAGGCGGCATCGAGGGACGGCCGGAGAACGTGATCTTCTACGCCACCTCCAACCGCCGGCACCTGCTGCCGCGCGACATGATGGAGAACGAGCGCTCCACCGCGATCAATCCCGGCGAGGCGGTGGAGGAGAAAGTATCGCTGTCCGACCGGTTCGGCCTGTGGCTCGGCTTCCACAAATGCAGCCAGGACGAGTATCTCGCGATGGTCGAGGGCTACATCGCCCATTTCCACGTTCCGCTGGACGCGACAACGCTGCGCCGCGAGGCCCTGGAATGGTCGACCACGCGGGGCGCTCGCTCGGGTCGCACGGCGTGGCAATATGTGCAGGATGTCGCGGGGCGGCTGGGCGTCTCGCTTTCCGAGCCTCCTGCCGCCCCGCGCTGACCGGCGCCAAGGTCCTAGCGTCGCGCCGGTATTCAGGAGAACGGGGGCACGCCCCCGTCTCGAAACTGCGCGCGTGGATCAGAGACCGGCGAGATATTGCGAGGGATCCACCGGCTCGGAGCCCTTGCGGATCTCGAAATGCACCTGCGGCGAGTTGACGTTGCCGGTCTGTCCCGCCTTGGCGATCACCTGGCCGCGCTTCACCGCGTCGCCCTTCTTCACGTCCAGCTCGCTATTGTGGGCATAGGCGGTGACGTAGCCGTCGGCGTGCTTGATCAGCACGAGATTACCATAGCCCTTCAGCTCGCTGCCGGCATAGGCGACGACGCCGTCCTCGGCGGCCTTCACCGACGTGCCTTCGGGCACCGAGACGTTGATGCCCTCGTTCTTCTGCCCGCCGGGCTTGGGACCGAAGCCGGAGATCACGCGGCCACGCACCGGCCAGCGGAACTGGGCGCCGCTTGCGGTGCGCGCATCGTCCGGCGTCTCGGCCGGCTTGACGGCGGCAATGGTCTGCGGCTTTTCCACCGCTGGCTGGACCGGAGCCGGCGCGGGAGCGGCCGCGACGACGGCCGGCTTCTGCGCGGCGGGCGCGGCAGCGACGTGCGGGGTCGGCGCCGCCAGCGGCGCGGGCTTGGAGCCCGTGACCGGCGCGGCGGAGGCGACCTCATGGGTTGCCGGCTTGGGCGCGGCGGCAACGGGATTGCCGGCGGCACCGGCGCCGGGCACGACGAGCTTGCGGCCGATCTGCACCTGCGCGTTGAAATCGACGCCGTTGGCCGCGGCGAGAGCCGAGCGCGAAATGCCGTAATTGCGGGAGATCGAGCTCAGCGTCTCGCCCGGCTGCACAACATGGGCACCGGTCGTGGCGGCCGCCACCTGCGGCGCGCGGACGGGGGCCACGGCCGGCGCCGCGAGCTGCTGGGGCTGCGTGCCATAGAGCGGCTGCTGCTGCGCCACGGCCGGCGCCGGGTATTGCGGGGTCTGATACTGGGCGTTCGGGTATTGCGGCGCGGGCGCGGCGGCGTTCGGATAGCCCGGGTTGGGATAGGCCGGATTGGGATAAGCCTGCGCCGGGTATTGCGGCGCGGCATTGGCCGGGGTCGCGCTGGCGAGCTGCTGCTGGCTGTAGGGCGCGGGTGCGGCGCCATAGGGAGCGGGCGCGCCATAGGCTGGGGCGGGATAACCGGACGCGACCGCCGGCCCGCCGGGGGCGGTCATCGGCGCGCTCTGCACGGCACCGGTCGGCGCGGCGGCCAACGAGCCGGTATAGGCCGGTCCGCCCTGCCCCGCCGGGGCGCCGGCGCTGCTGAAACGCGCGCTATCGGAACTGCAGGCAGCCGCCGTTCCGCCGATGAGCGCGACAACGGAAAGCCGCATGAGTGGCTTGCAACCGGACGCCGACAGAATGTTACGCATCGCACCACACCCGAACTCTGATACCCGTCCGGATTAAAGGGTCGTATAGGTAAACGTCCGCTTAAGCCGCGCCGATTCCCGCCAACTCCGCGGCGGATTGACGGCAGTGTGTTCAAAGAACCGCCGCGATTCCCGGCAGCATCGGCACGAAGCGCACACGGGCCAGATCGCGCCGCTCCACCCCTTCGCGCCCACGGGTGAAGCGCACCAGCGTCTGGGTGTCCTCCGGCGGGCCGATCGGGGCGACGAGCACGCCCTCGGGCTCCAGTTGGTCGAACAGCGCGGCCGGCACCTCGCTCACCGCCGCGCTCAGCACGATGCGGTCGAAGGGCGCGCGCAGCGGATAGCCCTTGAGCCCGTCGGCCACCGCCACCTCGACATTGGCCAGGCCCAGCTCGCGCAGCCGCGCGGCCGCGGCCGTGGCGAGCGAGCGGAAGCGCTCCACGCTCACCACGCGCCGGGCGATATGGGCGAGAATGGCGGCGTGGTAGCCCGAGCCGGTGCCGACCTCCAGCACGCTATGGGCCGGCAGCAGGTCCAGCGCGTCGGTCATCAGCGCGACCACGGTGGGCTGGCTGATGGTCTGGCCGCAATCGATCGGCAGCGCCTGGTCGATCCAGGCGATGCGATGCATCACCGGCTCGATGAAGCGGTCGCGCGGCACCTGCTCGAAAGCGTTCATCACCAGCCGGTCGCGAATGCCGCGCTGGCGCAGCGAGAGCAGCAGCCGCGCGCGCTCCACCGCATCGTCGGTCTCGGCAGCTTCCACAAGCGGGTCCCCAGCCAACGCCTCTCCCCGCCTATCGGATCAGCGCGCGAAGACCTGCGCAAGCCGGGTCATCATCGGCTCGTCGGTCATGTCGAGGCGCAGCGGCGTCACCGAGATGAAGCCATTGTCGAGGGCGTGAAGGTCCGAGCCGTTCACCGTCTCGAAGATGCGCTTCTCGAAGGCGATCCAGTAATAGGGATTGCCGCGCCCGTCGGCGCGCTGGTCGATGCGCAGCAGGTTCTGGTCGCGCCTTCCCTGCGCGGTCACGGCGATGCCCTTCACCTCGTCCACCGGGCGGTTGGGGAAATTCACGTTGGCGACGATGCCGGGCGGCAGCCCTTCGTCCAGCAGCGTGCGCACCACCTGCGCGCCCCAGTGCTCGGCCACGGTGAAGGGCGGGGCCTGCTTGGTCTCGAAGCCATAGGCCTGCGACAGCGCGATGGAGGGGATGCCGAGCACCGTGCCTTCCATGGCGCCGGCCACCGTGCCGGAATAGCCGACATCCTCCGCCACGTTCTGCCCGCGATTGACGCCGGACAGCACGAGATCGGGCTTGTGATCCCTCAGGATGTGGCGCACCGCCATGATCACGCAATCGGTCGGCGTGCCCTGCACGGCGAAGCGCTTCTCGTCCACCTGCCGCAGCCGCAGCGGATCGGACAGCGAGAGCGAGTGCGACACGCCGGACTGGTCGGTTTCCGGCGCCACCACCCACACATCCTCCGACAGATCGCGCGCGATGCGCACGCAGGCCTCAAGCCCGGGAGCGTGGATGCCGTCGTCATTGGTGACCAGAATGCGCATGTGCCGTTCCATTTCCGCTCTTCAAACGTCATCCCGGCCGGCGGCCAAACCAATGGTCAAGCCGCTGGGCGGGATCGCTCGCCACTCGTCATACGCCCCCCGATCGCGCGGCGCGCGCCCGGAATGACCGCGAGACGTCAGGCCCGCTCGATGCGGGTGACGCCGCCCATATAGGGCACCAGCACATCCGGCACGGTGACGGAACCGTCCTCGTTCTGGTAATTTTCGAGGATCGCCACCATGGCGCGGCCGACCGCGACGCCCGAGCCGTTGAGCGTGTGCAGGAAGCGCGTGGATTTGGCGCCCGCAGGCCGGTAGCGCGCATTCATGCGCCGGGCCTGGAAATCGGTGCAGGTAGAGACCGAGGAAATCTCGCGATAGGCATTCTGCCCCGGCAGCCACACCTCGATATCGAAGGTGCGGGCAGACGCGAAGCCCATGTCGCCGGTGCACAGCGTCACCACGCGGTGATGCAGACCGAGCTTCTTCAGCACGGCCTGCGCACAGGCCAGCATGCGCTCCTGCTCCTCCAGCGACGTCTCCGGCGTGGTGATGGAGACCATCTCCACCTTGTTGAACTGGTGCTGGCGGATCATGCCGCGCGTATCGCGCCCCGCCGAACCGGCCTCGGCGCGGAAGCACGGCGTGAGCGCGGTGAAGCGCATGGGGAGCTCTTCCTCCGCGACGATGGACTGCGCGACGAGATTGGTCAGCGGGACTTCGGCGGTGGGGATGAGCCAGAGGTTGCTAAGTCTTGCTGCACGCTCACCGAACAGAGCAACACCTTCCTCATTCAAACCATAACGATGCCCGTCAGAAACGAGGTATCTGCTGATCCCCCCAAACCGCTCAATAAGATCGGAGTCATGGAAGATGATCTCTTTGAATAGCTCTCGTTCTTCCTCAGCAGAAAGAACCCGCTTGGCCGCAAACTGATCCTCGCGGAACTTCGGCAACTGCGCCGTGCCGAACATCGCCTCGTCCTTGACGAGAACCGGCGGCGCGACCTCGGTGTAGCCGTGCTCTTCCGTATGGGTGTTGATGAAGAACTGGCCGATGGCGCGTTCCAGCCGGGCGAGCTTGTTCTTCAGCACCACGAAGCGCGCGCCGGAAAGCTTGGCGGCGGCCTCGAAATCCATCTGGCCGAGCGCTTCGCCGATCTCGAAATGCTGCTTCGGCGCAAAGGCGAAGTTGCGCAGCGCCGGCATGGGCAGCGCGCTGTCGGGCGCTTCCGCATGCGCGGGGGCGTCGAACGGCACGTTGTCGTGCTCGTCCCGGCCCTCCGGCACGATGTCCAGCGGCACGTTGGGGATGGCGGCGAGCGTGTCGTTCAGTTCGGTCTCGACCGTCTTCACCTGCGCTTCCAGCGCGGGAATGTCGGTCTTGAGCGCGGCCACTTCGGCCATCAGCGCCTCGGCGCGATCATTCTCACCCGCCTTCTTGGCGGCGCCGATTTCCTTGGACGCGCCATTGCGGCGGGCTTGCAGCTCCTCAAGCTTCGCGATGCCGGAGCGGCGGCGCTCGTCCAGCGACAACAGGCTGTCCACCAGCGCCTGCGCTTCGGCGGCGGCGGTGCCGCGCCTCGTGAGCGCGCGGATGAGGCCCTCGGGCTCCTCGCGGATCCATTTGATGTCGTGCATGGACGTCTCGCTTTCGCGTCTGATCGGTCTGCGGCCGTGACGGGAACTATCCCGGGATGGGGACTACCCAATGACGGCGCCCGCGACAAGTGCGGCGCGCCCTGCCGGGCGCCCGCGCCGATGCGATGAATGGGTGTGCGCGTCAGGTGGCGGCGTTTTCCGCCGCCGCTTCGGCCGCCGCGCGCTTCTTCTCGATCATGCGCACCAGCACGACCGAAATCTCGTAGAGCAGCAGCGTCGGGATCGCGAGGCCGAGCTGGCTCACCACATCCGGCGGCGTGAGCACCGCGGCGGCCACGAACACGCCGACAATGGCGTAGCGGCGGAATTTCTTCAGCTGGTCGGAGGTGACGATGCCGATCTGCGCCAGCAGCGTGAGGATCACCGGCAGCTGGAAGCAGATGCCGAAGGCGAAGATCAGCGTCATGATCAGCGAGAGATATTCGCTGACCTGCGGCAGCATGGAGATTTCCGGCGAGTTCGGCCCCGCCGCCTGCTGCATGGAGAGGAAGTAGGTCATCGCCAGCGGCATGGCGACGAAATAGACGAAGGCCGCGCCGATGCCGAAGCATACCGGCGTCGCGATCAGATAGGGGCGGAAGGCGTTCTTCTCGTGGCTGTAAAGGCCCGGCGCGACGAACATGTAGATCTGCGTCGCCACCACGGGGAAGGAGATGAACGCCGCTCCAAACATGCCCAGCTTGATCTGGGTGAACAGGAATTCCTGCGGCGCGGTGTAGATCAGCTTCACGTGCTCGGTACCGCCGGCCGCGAACTCATACGGCCAGAGCAGGATGTTGTAGATGAACTTGCCCAGCATGAAGCAGGCGATGAACGCGACGAAAAACGCGATCAGCGACTTGATCAGCCGCGCGCGCAGCTCGATCAGGTGCTCGATCAGCGGCGCCTTGCTGGCGTCGATCTCATCCTGGCTCATGCCTGCGGCTCTTCATTTCCGGTCGTATCGCGGCCGGCGGGCGCTGCATCGCCCGGCTGGGTCACCGGCGGCTTGGATGCGCGGGGCTGGGCTATGCGGGGCTGGGCTACGCGCGGCTTGGATGGCTTGACGGCAGCCCCCTGCGTGGCCGGCGATGCGGGAGCACTCTCCGTAGCGGGCAATGCCGGCTTGGCACGCGCGCGGGTCAGCGCCGGTTTGGCCGAGGGATGCACGGCCGGATCGGCGGCCGTCGTCGCCGTCTTGCTCGCGACCCGGTTCGCTCGCGCGGCAGGCTTCGCCGCCTCGGTGGCCTCAACCGATGACGCATCGCCGAGGGCGAAAGCGGTCTGCACCCCTTCCACCTCCACCGGCGCCACAACCTTGCGACGCGGCACGCGCTTGGGCTTCTCGTCCGCCGGCGCATCGGCGATGGCGGACGACGGTTTCACGCTCGCAGGCTTGATCTCGGCCGGCTTGACGTCAGCCGGCTTCACCTCGGCCGGCTTCACCTCGGCAATCACCGGCGGGCTGACCGCGAGCGCGGGCACGGGCGGCGCGATGACAGGCGCCGGCGTGGTTGCCTCGGGCAGGTGAGCGGCAGCGGCGCGCACCTCGTCCTCGATCGATTCGAAGGCGTTGGGCTCCAGCTCGCTCGCCTCGGGGGGCAGCCCCTCCACCGCATCGGGAGGCAGATCCTTGCGCTCGACCGGCGACGTCGGCGCTTTCAGCGAATCCTCGATATCGTGCAGAGGATTGGTCGGAATGGCGCTGGCGATGCTCTTGTGCGCATCGGCGGCGAGATTGCCGAGATCGTTCTTCAGACCGGTGATGTTGTCCTTGAACTCGGACAGCTCCGCCTCGCGCAGCGCCTCGTTGAACTGACCCTGGAAATCGCCCGCCATGCGGCGCAGCTTGCTGACGCCCTGCCCAACCTTGCGCAGGACGGCCGGCAATTCCTTGGGTCCGATCACGACGAGCGCGACGACGCCGATCACCAGAAGCTCGGACCAGCCGATATCAAACATGAGCTACGCACGGGCCGCACAGCGCGGCCCTCCCCGATCGCTAAGGCACGCCCGCTAGAATCAGCCGACCTTGGTGCGCTCGGCGTCGCCGGTCGCCTGATGGTCGAGCGTGCGAACCGGCTCGGCCGGCTTGGCGGGCGGCGTTTCGTCATCCGCCATGCCCTTCTTGAACGCCTTGATGCCCTTGGCGGCGTCCCCCATCAGCTCCGACAGCTTGCCGCGACCGAAGAGGAGGAGCACGACAACCAGCACGATGATCCAATGCCAGATGCTCAACGAACCCATTTTACAACTCCCTGTCCAAAGCGCAGTCGGCCCCTCGCGGCCGCGCTTCGCAATCAGGAGCGGACACTAAGGGCCGGTTGCGGCGAAGACAAGGACTTCCGCCGGATCTATGTGCACGCCTACGTCATGCCCGCGAAACAGGCCCGCCAGGGTGCGACGCCGGGCCACAAGCGGGCGGTCCACCCCCTCCACCGCAACCTCGTAGAGATCGAGTTCCCCGAGAAACCGGTGCACCACCACGCGGCCGGGCGTACCCGAGCCGGGTGCCTTGAGATCCACGCCCTGCGGACGGATCGCCGCCACCGCCCGCGTGCCCTCGGCCAGGCCCGGCGCGGCAAAACTGCCGAGCGGCGTGTGAATCCGCCCGCGCTCGACCTCTCCCTCCACCTCGTTGATTTCGCTGAAGAAACGCGCCACCTGCAGATCCACCGGCCGCCGGTACAATTCCTCCGGCGTGCCGACCTGAATGAAGCGTCCCTGCCGCATCAGCGCGATGCGGTCGCCCAGCCGCATGGCCTCCTCGGGATCGTGGGTAACGATGATGCAGGTGGCGCGCGCCTCGCGCAGCACGTTCAGCGTCTCGGTGCGCACGCTGCTGCGGAGACGGCTGTCGAGGCCCGAGAACGGTTCGTCCATAAGGAGAATGCCGGGGCGCGGCACGAGCGCGCGGGCCAGTGCCACGCGCTGCTGCTCGCCGCCGGACAGGGCATGGGGAAAGCTCGCCGCGTGGTTTTCCAGCCGCACGCGCTGGAGCGCCCGCAGCGCCTCCCCCTGCGCCTCCTCGGGCTTCAGCGCCCGCAGGCCGAAGGCGACGTTCTGCAGGTTGGTGAGGTGCGGGAACAGCGCGTAATCCTGAAAGACCAGGCCGATATTGCGCTTCTCCGGCGGCACATAGGCGCCCGGCCCGGCCAGCACGGTGCGGTCGAGCAGGATCTGCCCGCCGGTCGGGCGCTCGATGCCCGCGATCAGCCGCAGCAGGGTGGTCTTGCCGCAGCCGGACTGGCCGAGCAGGCAGACGATCTCGCCGGGATGCACGACGAGCGAGATTCCACGAACCGATGGCCGCTCGCCATAGGCATGGGTGACATCGTCCAGCGTCAGCCGGTTGGCGAGCGAGACCGGGGTGCGTGCCAGCGCCTGCTGCATGGGGAAATCCTTGGGCCTTGGGCCTTGCGTCGCGTGCCATGGGTCCGGGGGCAGCCGGTGCCGCCCTATCCGCCCGGCTCGTCCCCGCCTTCCTCACGTTCCGGCTCGGAATCCGGCTCGGGAGCCAGCGACAGGTCGAAGTCGGATTCGAGCGGGTCCTCGTCGTCCTGCAGCGCGGCGTCGTCATTGGGCAGCGGAACGGTTAAGCCGGCGGAGACGCGCGCGTCAATGAGGCCGGTACCGCGCAGCTCGTCGAGGCCCGGCAGGTCGCGGATCGTATCGAGGCCGAAATGGACGAGAAAGGTCTCGGTGGTGCCATAGGTCACCGGTCGCCCCGGGCTGCGTCGGCGTCCGCGCAGCCGCACCCATCCGGCAGCGAGTAGCACGTCGAGCGTGCCCTTGTTGGTGGAGACGCCGCGAATTTCCTCGATCTCCGCCCGCGTCGCCGGCTGGTGATAGGCGATGATGGCCAGCGTCTCCAGCGCCGCGCGCGAGAGGCGGCGCGGCTCGGGCTTATCGCGGGCCAGCAGGAAGCCGAGGTCGGGCGCGGTGCGCAGCATCCATTTGCCAGCCACCCGCACCAGATTGACCCCGCGCGGCGCGTAATCGGCGGCAAGTTCGGCCAGCAGCGCCCGCACATCCGCCCCCTCGGGCAGGCGCGCCATCAGCGTCGCCTCGTCCAGCGGCTCACCGGCGGCAAACAGCATCGCCTCGACAAGGCGCAGCGCCGTGGGGCGATGCGGCATCGGGGCTGGTTCGCGCGGGGGCTGCGGCTCGCGTGCCGCCTCGCCGCTCACGCCTCCTCCCCGCCGATTTCCCCGCTCCCGCCATCGCCGGCGGTCCCTGGCTCGCCCGGCCCCGCCAGCCGGGTGCGGATCCAGATCGGCGCGAAGGCGCTTTCCTGCTGCACGTCGATGAGCCCCTCCCGCACCATTTCCAGCGTCGCGGAGAAGCCGGAGGCCAGCGCGGTGGCGCGCATCTTGGGGTCGGCGATCCAGTTGATCAGGAAGCCGTCCAGCCGCGCCCATTCCCCGCCGAGCGCGAGCCGGCCGAGGAGACGCTCCAGACGCGCCCGGGCGTCCGCCAGAGCGATGACGTTGCGCGGGGCGAAGCGCACCTGCGAGAGCGTGGCGCGCTGGCGCTGGGCACCATAGGCGGCGAGCAGGTCATAGAGCGTCGCCTCGAATACCGGCACGCCGGAGCGCGTCAACGGCTCGGGCGCGCCGCGCGCGAACACTTCATGTCCGATGCGGTCACGCGTCGCCATATGCGCCGCCGCCGCGCGGATCCGCTCCAGCCGACGCAGTCGCTCGGTGAGATCGGCGGCAAGATCGGCGGCGCTCGGGCCCTCTTCCCGTGGCGGCTCGGGCAGCAACAGGCGCGACTTGAGATAGGCCAGCCACGCGGCCATCACCAGATAATCGGCGGCGAGTTCCAGCCGGATGCTCCGGGCCGCCTCGACATAGGTCAGGTACTGCTCGGCCAGATCCAGAATGGAGATGCGCGACAGGTCCACCTTCTGGGTGCGCGCCAGCGCCAGCAGCAGATCGAGCGGACCCTCGAAACCGTCGACATCGATGACGAAGGCGGAATCCTCCCCCGGACGGAGCGGCTCCTGCTCGAACGCGAACTGGCTTTGGTCCATCTGAAAATGCGGCCACCGTTCAGGATGGCGCGATCATATCCGAAAAACGCGCGCGCGCCTGCGCCAGTTCGAGGTTCGCCGACGGGGCGAGGCACGCCAGCGCCGCCGCGCAACGCCGCGCCGCGTCGCCTTCGAGCCGCGGCGAATGGGCGGCCACGTCGCGCATCTCATCCAACCGGCCATTGCAATGGAGCGCGAGATCGCAGCCCGCCGCGAAGGCGGCTTGCGCGCGGCTCGCCAGCGAGCCGGCCAGCGCGCCCATGGAGAGATCGTCACTCATCAAG
This sequence comes from Ancylobacter tetraedralis, assembly GCF_014195655.1. Classification (GTDB taxonomy): domain Bacteria; phylum Pseudomonadota; class Alphaproteobacteria; order Rhizobiales; family Xanthobacteraceae; genus Ancylobacter; species Ancylobacter tetraedralis. The sequence continues at coordinate 1,096,840 of NZ_JACICD010000001.1, read as the reverse complement.
GCGCCGTCGAAGCCGATATGGCCGCGAATGACCTCGTCGATCACGCGCTTCGAGGTGGTGGCGGGATGTTCGGAATCGATCGCGGCGTAGACGACATGCGCGGTCATGGCGAGCGGCAGGTCGGCCAGCAGGCGAAATGGCTCGAAATCGGTCGCCTCCAGCTCGGTACGGGAGGTCTCCACCACCGGCAGGCTCTCATGGCTGTCGGCACGCGCGCGGCCATGGCCGGGAATGTGCTTCAGCACGGGCAGCACGCCGCCGGCGATCAGCCCTTCCGCCGCCGCCCGCGCCAGCGCGGCCACTTGCTCCGGCGTGTCGCCATACGCCCGGTCGCCGATGATACCGTGGCCCTCCGGCAGGCGCAGGTCGGCGCAGGGCACGCAATCGACGTTGATGCCGAGCGCCGCAAGGTCCTGCGCCATCAGCCGCGCCCCGAGCCGGGCCGCCTCGGCGCCGCGCGCCGCGCCCTCTTTCTCGGCAAGATCGGCGAAGACCGACGCGGGCGGATAGACCGGCCAGTGCGGGGGCCCGAGCCGCTGCACGCGCCCACCCTCCTGGTCGATCAGCACCGGCGCGTCCGGCCGGCCGACAAGCGCGCGAAAGGCCCGCACCAGATCCGCGACCTGGGCCGGCGTCTCGATGTTGCGGCGAAACAGGATGAGGCCCCACGGGGCCGTGTCGAGAAGGAAAGCCTCCTCCTCGACGCTGAGCCGGGTGCCGGCACAGCCGGTGATGAAGGCACGGGGCGGCACGGATACGGTCATGAACGAAGGTACCGCTCGATCAGTTGCGCTGGACGAGGCAGGAACCACCCTGCGCCTTGAGCGCCTCGCACAGGCTCACCGCATCGGCGCGGTTGGCGAAGGAGCCCACCTGCGCACGATAGGTGACGCCGCCCGAGGAGAGATCGGCGCGACGCACCGCTCCGGCCTGGCCCGCCAGCAGGCTGCCGAAGCGCGACTGCGCGCTGCGCAAAGCCGCCTGGGCGTCGGCCTCCGACGGCACCGAGGCCACCTGCACGACGAAGGCGCCATTGCCCGTGGAAGCCGCAGCCGCCGGGGCGGCGGCGGTGGTGGCAGCAGTGGCCGGCGGCATCTGCGACGGGCGAACCGGCGGCACCGGCACGTTCGGCACGATGGACGGGCGGGCGGACAGCGGGGTCGGATCAGTGGAGACCGGCGCGCCGGAGCCGGCGGAGAGAGCGATCGGCGTGGAAGCCGTTGGCTGCGACGACGAGACCGGCGGAGCGCCGCCCGGGACCGGCGCGGGCGACGCATCCTCGACGATGGTGCCGTCGGCCCGCACGGTCAGGGTACGCACACGCTTGGGCTCGGTCGCCGGATTGGCGCTGCCGGAAGCCTGGCCGGACGGCGTCGGAATCACGCGCGGCTGGGCCGCCTGCGAGACATCGACCGGCTGCTCCTCGCTGGAAACGACCTGCTCCTTGCCCGTGGTGGCGTTGCCGCCGACCCGGTCATAGATCAGCTTCTCGCCGGTCGCCGAAGGCTCCTGCGCGGCCTTGTCCGGCACGACCTTGGTCGGGCCACCCTCGGCATGGATCATCGGCGGCTCGCCGCCGATTCCGGTCGAGGAGCCGCCCGATCGCGACAGCAGCACATAGCCGGCCGCGACACCGCCCAACAGGATGACGACGGCCGCGCCAGCCAGAAGGAGGCGGCCGCGCCCGCGACGGGGGGCTTCCTCTTCCTCGACATCATAGCCCGCGCCGTCCGCCGGCTCGTCCTCATAAGTCTCTTCCGCGACGGCCGAGCTGCCATAGTCATAGGCTTCCTCGGCGGCGCTGAACCCGCGGGAGGCCGGCGCCTCGGCGCGCGTGGACGGCGCGGCGGCCGTAGCGCCGGGCGCGCCCCGGCTCATCCAGGCCGGCGGCGGCGCGGTCTCGGCCACAGGCTCCGTCCGCGGACGCGCCTCCGGACGGGGCTCCAACCGGGGTTCCGGACGGGGCTCGTCGTCGAATTCGAAAGGCTCGGCCAGCGCGCGCGAGACGGCATCGGCGGCGCTGTCGGAGAAATTGGGCGGCACGAAGCCGGCAACGGGTGCCGTGGGAGCGGGACGCGGCGCCACGGGACGCGGATCCGGCGCGCGCAACTGCGGGGCGCGGGGCTCTGGCGTACGCGGATCCGCAATCCGCGGCTCCTGCGGCGCGCGAGCCTCCTGCGGGGCGCGGAATTCCGGCGCGACGCGCGGCTCCGGCGGGGCACGGAACTCCGGCGGGGCTCGAAACTCCTGCGGAGCACGTGGCTCGTGACGGGGTTCCGTCGGCACCCGCGATTCGCGGGCGAGGCGCGGATCGGCCGTCCGGGCTTCCGGCGCGCGCGGTTCGCTTACGCGCGGCTCGCTGATCCGAGGTTCCGTGATCCGAGGTTCCGTGATCCGAGGTTCACTTGCCCGCGATTCGTGGGCAAGGCGGGTATCCTGGGACAGGCGGGGATCCAGCGGCGGACGCGGCTCATACCCGCGCGGCTCCACCGGACGCTCGGTGGGGCGCTCCGGGCGCACGTAATTGCGATTGAGGTCGCGCGCGGCATCTTCCAGCGACTGGCGCTCGGGACGCGGCGGCGGCGCGGCCGGGCGACGCGGGGACTCGGAATAAGCTTCGGCCGCCAGCGCCGAGAAGGAACTCGGCGGAGGCGCCGCCGGACGGCCGCCCATCGGCGGTGCGACGGGGCGGGTCGGGGCCGGACGCGGGGGCATGGGTGCCGCGCGCGTCGGCGCCGGCGCCGATGTGCCGCTTGCCGGCGCCGTGGGACGCGAGGCGGGCAGCTGGCGCAGCAGGTCGGCGAACTCGTCCTCCTGACCCATCAGGCGCGCCAGTTCGGCAAGCGGATCCTCGGCCGGATTCTCCTGCCGATTGCGCGTTGTGTCGTTGGCCATGTTCACCGAACCCGTTCGCTGCGTCTCACTACACCGCCGCCGGAGACGGCATCACCGCGGCGGCACACCCGCCACGCCGTCGCGACTGCTCACCGCATCTCCTCGGGAGCATCGACCCCAAGGATAGAGAGTCCTGAAGCGATGACCAGCGCAACCGCATGCACCAAAGCGAGTCGAGCATAGGTTGAATTTCGATCATCTTCTATAATGAAGCGTAAATGTGGCAAGTCCTTGCCGCGATTCCACTGCCCATGCAGCGCACTGGCCAGATCGTAGAGATAGAACGCGACCCGGTGCGGCTCGCGCGCCGCTGCGGCCTGATCAACCAGTCGCGGATAGGCGGCGATCAATTTGGCCAGCCCCACCTCTCCTTCGTCGTCGAGCCGCGACAGTTCGGCTTGCGCAAAAGCAGCTGGCTCCAGCGGCAGATCCGGGAAAGCTTCCTTTGCGTTGCGCAGGATCGAACGCGCGCGGGCATGGGCATACTGGACATAGAAGACCGGATTGTCGCGCGACTGCTCCACCACCTTGGCGAGGTCGAAATCGAGCACCGCGTCGTTCTTGCGGTAGAGCATCATGAAGCGAACGGGATCGACGCCCACTTCGTCGACCACGTCGCGCAGCGTGACGAAGGTGCCGGCGCGCTTCGACATCTTCACCGGCTCGCCATTGCGCAGCAGGCGCACCAGCTGGCAGATCTCGACATCGAGCTGGCCCTCGCCGGCCGTCGCCGCCTTCACCGCCGCCTGCATGCGCTTGATATAGCCGCCGTGATCGGCGCCCCACACGTCGATCATCTGGCTGAAGCCGCGATCGAACTTGTCCTTGTGGTAGGCGATATCCGCAGCAAAATACGTATAGGCGCCGTCCGACTTCACCAGCGGCCGGTCGATCTCGTCGCCGAACTGGGTGGCGCGGAACAGCGTCTGCTCGCGGTCTTCCCAGTCCTCCACCGGCGCGCCCTTGGGCGGCGGCAGGCTGCCCTGGTAGACGAGGTCGCGCGCGCGCAGTTCATCCATCAGCCGGTCGATGATCGAGGAATTGCCCCCCTCGCGGGCGTGTAGGGTGCGCTCGGAAAAGAACTTGTCGAAGCGGATATTGAGCGCGGCCAGATCCGTGCGGATCATCGCCATCATGTCGTCGATGGCGATGATGCGAACGAGCGGCAGCCACTCGGCCTCGCTCTTGTCCAGCAGCGTCCGGCCGTATTTGGCGACGAGGTCGCGGCCAACCGGCTTGAGATAGTCGCCGGGATAGAGCCCCTCGGGAATAGTGATCTCTTCGCCCAGCGCCTCGCGGTAGCGCAGATAGGCGGAGCGGGCGAGCACGTCGACCTGCGCGCCCGCATCGTTGATGTAATATTCGCGCGTCACGGCGAAACCGGCAAAGGCGAGCAGGTTGGCCAGCGCGTCGCCGAACACCGCGCCGCGACAATGGCCGACATGCATCGGCCCGGTGGGGTTGGCCGAGACATATTCGACATTGACCCGCGCGCCGGCACCGATCGACCCGCCGCCATAGCCGCGTCCCCGCGTCAGCACCGCGGCGAGGACGCGCGGCCAGAACGAGCCGTCCAGCGCGATGTTGATGAAGCCCGGGCCGGCCACATCCACCCGGCGCACGCCCGGAATGGCCCCGAGCCGGGCCGCCAGACTCTCGGCGAGATCGCGCGGCTTCATTCGCGCGTCCTTGGCCAGCACCATGGCGGCGTTGGTGGCGAGGTCGCCATGGCTCGGGTCGCGCGGCGGCTCGACCACGACGCGCGTGACGTCGAGCCCGGCGGGCAGGATGCCTTCGACCGCCAGCTCGCCGACAACGGCGCGAAGATGATCGGCGAAAATCGCGAAAAGGTTCATTCAGCACACTCCCGGCACGGCGGGCCCTTATGAGGCGACGCGGCGGCTGGCGCTACCCCAGTTCAATCGGCAAGTCAAAAGCGACCAATCTTTGCCGCACGCCCGGTCGGCCCGCGCACCCTCATGCCGAGCCCTGACGCACCGGTGCGTCCGCCCGCGGCACCGGCGCGGAACCCAGCAGCCGACGGTGCTCGGCAAGCGCATAACGATCGGTCTGGCCGGCGATGAAGTCGGCGATGCGGCGCGCGCGGGCGCCCTCGGTGCGCCCGGCGACACTGGCGCGCCATTCCGGTGGCAGCGCGCCGGTGTCGTCCATGTAGCGGTGGAACAGGTCGCGCACCACCTCGCCGGCGGCGTTCATCTCGGCCATCACGCGCGGATGGCGGTACATGCGTGGGAACAGGAAGGCCTTGATCGCCCGCTCCGCCGCCACCAGCCTCGGCGACAGGCCGACCAGCGCCGCCCCGGAATGGCGCACCGCTTCGGCGCTGGTGGGCTGGGTCAGCGCGGCGCGCCGGCTTGTCTCGGCGACGACGTCCTCGATGAGCGCGGTGATGACCCGCCGGCCGATCTCGTGGATGAACCGCGACCGGTCGATCTCCGGCCAGCGGGCGCGAATGTCGGCGATGATGTCGCCGACCAGCGGCAGCGAGGCGAATTCCTCGATGTCGAACAGCCCGGCGCGCAGCCCATCGTCGAGATCGTGCACGTCATAGGCGATGTCGTCGGCGATGGCGGCGACCTGCGCCTCGGCGCCGGGCCAGCTCCACAGCCACAGGTCCTGCCTCTCGGCATGCACCTCGATGGCGTGGGGAAGCGGCCCGGTGAGCGGCCCGTTATGCTTCACGATGCCCTCAAGCGTCTCCCAGCTAAGGTTCAGCCCGTCGAAATCGGGGTAGCGATTCTCCAGCCGCGTGACGACCCGCAGCGACTGGGCATTGTGATCAAAGCCGCCATAGGCCGCCATGCAGGCGTCCAGCACACGCTCGCCGGCATGGGCGAAGGGGGGATGGCCGAGATCATGCGCCAGCGCCAGCGCCTCGGCGAGGTCCTCGTCGAGGCCCAGCGCGCGGGCGATGGAGCGCGCCACCTGCACCACTTCCAGCGTATGGGTGAGCCGGGTCCGGAAATGGTCGCCCTCGTGATAGGAGAAGACCTGCGTCTTGTAGGCGAGCCGGCGGAAGGCGGAGGAATGGATGATGCGGTCCGCGTCGCGGCGAAAGGCGCTGCGGCTGCCCGCATCCGGCTCGGGGAACAGGCGCCCCCGGCTTTCCTCGGCCTTCGACGCCCATGGCGCACGCGGCTGTGCTCCGGCCACCGCCATGCGCGGACCTCCCCTGCAATGATCCCCCTTTGACTCGGGGGCGGCAGCACTTAACTATCCACCCAAGTCATATTCAACCCGAAGGCACGCGACATGAGCGCCAGCCCGTCGATTTCGGCCGGTTCCACCGACATTCCCTCCCTGCCCCCGGGCGTCGGCGTCACCGCCAGCGCCGCCCGACGCATCGCCGAGATCCTCAAGGGCGAGCCGCCCGAGAGCGTGCTGCGGGTGAGCGTGGAAGGGGGCGGCTGCTCCGGCTTCCAGTACAAGTTCGACATCACGACCGAGCGCGAGGCGGACGACATCCTGCTCGGCGATGGCGCGGCGCGCGTGGTGATCGACCCCGTGTCGCTGGAATACATGTCGGGATCGCAGCTCGATTTCGTCGACGACCTGATCGGCGCCTCCTTCCGCATCAACAACCCGCATGCCACCGCGTCCTGCGGTTGCGGCACCAGCTTCGCCCTGTGATGAGCCCGGTCGGCGTTCTCTGCGCGATCCCGCAGGAGCTGGCCTATCTCGCCGACAACCTCATCGCCCCGGAGATTTCCGAGGCGGCGGGCATGCGCTTTCACACCGGCCGCCTCGACGGCGCGCCGGTGGTGCTGGCGCAGGCCGGCATGGGCAAGGTGAATGCCGCCATCGCCTCCACCTTGTTGATCGAGCGCTTCGGCTGCCGGCTGGTGCTGTTCTCCGGCATTGCCGGCGGGCTCGACCCCGACCTCGCGGTGGGCGACGTGGTCATCGCCGATCATGTCGTGCAACACGACGCCGGCTACCACTCGGAAGCCGGCTTCACCGTCTATCAGGCCGGCCACCTGCCCTTCTTCAGCCCGCATGAGGGGCTGGGCCTCATGGCCGACGCGACGCTGCTCGCCCGCGTGCAGGGCGCGCTGGCCGACCTCGCGCTGGCCCCGCTTGCCGCCACCGATTCCCCGCGCCCGCCGCGCCTGCATGTCGGCCGGGTGCTCACCGGCGACCAGTTCATCGGCAGCGAAAGCCTGCGCGAGCGCCTGTTCCGCGAGCTCGGCGGAGCGGCGGTGGAAATGGAAGGCGCCGCCATGGCGCAGGTCTGCGCGGCGTTCGGCGTGCCCTGGCTGGTGATCCGCGCGCTCTCCGACCTTGCCGGTGCGCAATCGCATTTCGACTTCCGGCTGTTCCTCGAGGAAGTGGCGCTGTCCTCCGCGCTCATCGTCCGCCGGCTGCTGCCGGTGCTATAGAGAACGCGCCGATTCACGACTGCAGAAGGCCCGCCGATGCGCATCGCCACCTGGAACATCAATTCCATCCGGCTCCGGGTCGACAACATGATCACCTGGCTCAACGAGACCCGGCCGGATGTCGTGTGCCTGCAGGAGATCAAGTGCCAGGACGAGCAGTTCCCGCGCGAGGCGTTCGAGGGACTGGGCTACAATGTCGCCGTTCATGGCCAGAAGGGCTTCAACGGCGTCGCCGTGCTCTCGCGCCTGCCCTTCGACGAGGTGACGACCGGCCTGCCGGGCGGGGATGGCGACGTGCAGTCGCGCTTCATCGAGGTGGTGGTGTCGACGGCCGAAGGCGTGGTGCGGGTGTGCGGCCTCTATCTGCCGAACGGCAATCCGGTCGACAGCGAGAAATATCCCTACAAGCTCGACTGGATGGCCCGGCTCAAGGCGCATGTGGCCGGCCGGCTCGCCTTCGAGGAGCCGCTCGTGGTGTGCGGCGACTTCAACGTCATCCCCGAGCCCGAGGACGCCGCCCATCCGGAGGCGTGGGTCAATGACGCGCTGTTCCTGCCGCAGACCCGCGCAGCCTTCCGCGAACTCCTCAATCTCGGCCTCACCGACGCACTACGCGCGACGAGTGACGCGCCGGGGCTCTACAGTTTCTGGGATTATCAGGCCGGCGCCTGGCCGAAGAACAACGGCATCCGCATCGATCACCTGCTGCTCTCGCCGCAGGCCAGCGACCGGCTGGCGGCGGTGGGTATCGACAAGCATGTGCGCAGCTGGGAGAAGCCGTCCGACCATGTGCCCGTGTGGGCGGACCTCGCCATCAGGGCGTGAGGGGCGGCGAGCCGGATTAGCGCGCGGCCGGGGCGCCGCAGGAAGAACGACAGCTGCGCTCTCTCCGTCGGCGAGAGTTGGGTGAGAATTTTCCGGGGTCCGCCATCGCACAGCCCCTCCCCGACCCGCTTCGCGGGCCACCTCTCCCCAACGTGGAGAGGGAATTACAGGGCGCCGATCGCCATGGAGCGCCGCCTCAGCGGCCGGTCTTCACATATTGTTCGAGATAGACCAGCGCCATGGCACGCTCGTCCGAATCCGCGGTCGAGAACGCGTCATCATAGAGGTCGACCACCCATTTGTCGTCCGGGCCGGCCGCCGCTTCGCGCGCCAGAGTCAGCCACATCAGGCCGCGCGCGCCCTGGCGGGGCACGCCCTCATCGCCCTTGAACAGCAGCCCGCCAAGCGTCGCCTGCGCCTGGTACTGGCCCTTGTGCGCGGCCAGCCCGAGCCAGCGCGCGGCAAAGCGGGGATCGCGCGAGACGCCGTCGCCGTCGATATAGAGACGGGCGAGGTGATACTGCGCTTCCGGATCGCCGAAATAGGAGGCGGCATAGGCGAACATGTCGCGCGCCCGGCCGGGATCGCGGCGCACCTTGCTGTTGGGAATGCCTTCGAGATAATAGGCGCCGAGCGCCACGAAGGCATCGGCCACGAAGCGCGCCTGCGGTGTCGACGGATTATCGTCGGCGTGCATGTTGGCGACCTGGGTGAAATACTCGAACGCCTTGATGTCGTTGCGCTCGACCCCCTCGCCCTCGGCATACATGCGCCCGAGCTTCCACTGCGCGCCGGCATGGCCCTGGTCGGCCGCGTAGCGCAGCGAATCGATGCCCTTCTCCATGTCGCCGGACCTGAGCGCCTGCGTGCCGAAGCGCACGGCCTCCTCCAGCGGGCGAGCCTTCGCGGGCGCCACGACGCCGGGAACCACGGCCTTGGGAAGCGCGGGAGCCGCGGCGGTATCCGTCGACCCGTCGAACGCCAGCGCGGCGACGGGCGCGAGCGCGACCGCGGCGAGAGCGCCCATCAGGGCGAGGAGAGATGAACGGTCAAACATCCGCATAGCACGATGTCTCTGCCGCGCCGCCGGGATGGGTGACCGCCCCGTCACGGGCGGGTCCCACGGCTTGCGCGAACTTCCAGATGGCCCCCGAGCCGACGGGCGAAGGACGCGGCTTCCACTGCGCCTTGCGGGCCGCGAACTCCTCGTCCGAGAGCGCCACGTCGAGCGTGCCCTCAATGGCATCGATGGTGATGATGTCGCCGTCGCGGATGAGCCCGATCGGCCCGCCGACCGCCGCTTCCGGCCCGACATGGCCGATGCAGAAGCCGCGCGTGGCGCCGGAGAAGCGCCCGTCGGTGATCAGCGCCACCTTGTCACCCGCGCCCTGCCCGTAAAGCGCGGCGGTGGTGGAGAGCATTTCCCGCATGCCCGGCCCGCCCTTGGGGCCCTCATAACGGATGACCAGCACGTCGCCATCTTCATAGGCGCGATTAGCGACCGCCTCGAAGCAGGCCTCCTCGCCGTCGAAGCAGCGCGCGGGGCCGGAAAATGTCAGCGTCTTCAGGCCCGCGACCTTCACGATGGCGCCGTCCGTGGCGAGGTTGCCTTTGAGGCCGACCACGCCGCCGGTGACAGTGATGGGATCATTGGCCGGACGCACCACGTCCTGGTGCGGGTTCCATTTCACCGAAGCGAGGTTCTCGGCGATGGTGCGGCCGGTCACGGTGAGGCAGTCGCCATGCAGGAAGCCGTGCTCCAGCAGCGTCTTCATCAGCAGCGGAATGCCGCCGGCCTCGAACATGTCCTTGGCGACATAACGCCCGCCGGGCTTGAGGTCGGCGATATAGGGCGTGCGCTTGAAGATCGCGGCGACGTCGAACAGGTCGAACTTGATGCCGGCCTCATGCGCCATGGCCGGCAAATGCAGCGCGGCATTGGTCGAGCCGCCGGAAGCGGCGACGACGGTCGCGGCATTCTCCAGCGCCTTCAGCGTGACGATGTCGCGCGGGCGGATGTTGCGGGCGATGAGGTCCATCACCTGCTCGCCGGCGGCCATGCAGAAACGGTCGCGGATCTCGTAAGGCGCCGGCGCGCCGGCCGAATAGGGCAGCGCGAGGCCGATCGCCTCGGATACGGTCGCCATGGTGTTGGCGGTGAACTGCGCGCCGCACGCTCCAGCAGAAGGACAGGCGACCTGCTCAAGCTCGTCGAGGTCCTCGTCCGACATCAGCCCGACCGAGTGCTTGCCGACCGCCTCGAACATGTCCTGCACCGTGACCGGCTGGCCGCGGAACGAGCCCGGCAGGATGGAGCCGCCATAGATGAAGATCGACGGCACGTTGAGGCGCAGCATGGCCATCATCATGCCGGGCAGCGACTTGTCGCAGCCGGCAAGACCGACCAGAGCGTCATAGGCATGGCCGCGAATGGTGAGCTCGACGCTGTCGGCGATCACCTCGCGCGAGGCGAGCGAGGCCTTCATGCCCTCGTGCCCCATGGCGATGCCATCGGTGACGGTGATGGTGCAGAATTCGCGCGGCGTGCCGGCGGCGGCGGAAACGCCCTTCTTGACCGCCTGCGCCTGGCGCATCAGCGAGATATTGCAGGGCGCCGCCTCATTCCAGCACGAGGCCACGCCGACCAGCGGCTGGTGAATCTGCTCGCGCGTCAGACCCATCGCGTACAGATAGGACCGATGCGGCGCGCGCGCCGGGCCTTCCGTTACGTGACGACTGGGCAAATGCCGCTTGTCGATTATGGTCCTGACTTCCATTTCTGGTCGAGCATCCCGGTGCGGAGGTTATTCTCGGGTGACCACACCCGGAAATTACTTTCCTCCGTCTATCCGTCGGATTTCGTGCCGGTTTGTGGCGGCTTCACGGCATGGCGGACGACGCTTCGGAACATGGTTGCGAATGCATGACGGTGTTGCCGACGAGTCACAAATCCGCGATAGGAGATTTCTTAGATGTCCACCGGCCCGCCCGTCATCGAGACGCCGATTGCCGGCGGCCGCGGAAGCCTTTGCGATCCCGGTTTCCACGCGTTTTCGCGATGCGAACCGGGAGCCACATCACGCGGAAACTCTGCGCCCGGCGGGGCGGAACTCGGGGAGACGGACATGTCGAGCGGAAATATCGTCGAACGCCTGCGGGCCATGGCCGCCCATCTCGATCAGTTCCGCCGCGACAAGGTGGAGGACGAGCTTTCGGAAGCCGCCGACGTCATCGAGCGCCTGCGCGCCGAGCTGGACCGCATGGAGCAGCGGCTCGCGCGGGCCGGGCTGACCGATCCATCCGCCGGCACGGCGTCGGGCAGCACCACGCCGCCCGGCGCCTGACCCTCCCCTCGCCTCTCCGCCGAGGCAGGGGGCTCGTTCAGTCGGCGGCGCTGCGCGTCCAGGTGGCGGAGACGACCTCGGGCAGATGGCGGATGCGGGAGATGACCGCATCAAGCTCGGAAATGCGCACCGAGGTGTTGACCAGCGTCGCCCGCAGCTCGAACGAGCCATCCGCGCGCTCGTCCGGCTCGATCACATCGACCGGGAACTGCGCCTTTTCCAGCAATGCCGCGAGCTTGCCCCGCAGTTCCGCGGGGTCGGCGCGCGTCACCACGATGACGCCATAGGTCGCCTCGGTCTCCTCCTCCGAGCGCGGGATACGCTCCAGCGCCGAGACCAGCGGGCGCAGCATGGTATTGCCAGCCAGCACGAAGGCCGTCAGCAGCACGGCCTGCGCGATGAGGTCCGCGCCGGCGCAGGCGCCCACCGCCGCCGAGCACCACAGCGTCGCCGCCGTGTTGAGGCCGCGAATATTCGCGCCCTCCTTCATGATGACGCCGGCACCCAGGAAGCCGATGCCCGAGACGACATAGGCGACCACACGCACCGCCCCGTCCGGGCCGGCCAGGTGCATCGCCATGTCGACGAACTGGCAGGCGCCGATCGCCACCAGCACGTTGGTGCGCAGCCCCGCCGTGCGCTGGCGATACTGGCGCTCGGCGCCGATCAGCGTGCCCAGTCCGAACGCGGCGAGCAGGCTGACCAGCGTCGCGAAGAAATCGCCCGCGTTGAAGCTCTCGATGAACGGCATCGTCGATTCTCCGCCGCTCCCGGCTCCAGTACCCGCCCGTCTCAGGCTGCCTTGCCCAGCCGGCCCCCGCCGCCCAACTCAGGCTGCCTTGCCGAGCCGGGCCAGCGCCTCGCGAATGCGCGCGGCGCGTGCCTGCGCCGTCTCGCGACGCTCGCGCTGCTCCTCGATCACCTCTTCCGGCGCCCGCTTGATGAAGTCGGCATTGCCGAGCTTGGCATCGACCTTGGCGACGTCGTCCATCGCCTTGGCCAGTTCCTTGGCGAGGCGCGCGGCTTCCGCGTCCATGTCGATGATGCCGGCCAGCGGCAGCGCCGCCGTCTCGCTGCGCACCACCACCTGCACCGAGCCGGCCGGGGCCTCCATCTCGAACGCGACGCCGGACAACCGCGCCAGGCGCAGCAGCACGTCGTGCCAGACGACGATGCGGGCCTTCGCCTCCTCGCTGGCGCCCACCAGAACAAGCGGGATCTGCGCGCCGGCCGGCACGTTCATCTCGGCGCGGACGGAGCGGATCTCCGTCACCAGCTCGATCAGCCAGCCGATCTCCGCCTCGGCCTCCGGCGCTTCCAGCCCCGCGAGGCTCGACCACGGAGCCAGCACCAGCAGCCCCGCGCGCGGCGTGCCGGTCTCGGCGGTGCGCGCCCACAATTCCTCGGTGAGGAAGGGCATGAACGGGTGCAGCAGCTTGAGGATCTCGTCGAGCACGAAGGCGGTGGTGGCCCGCGTCTCGTCCTTCCAGCCGGCCCCCTCGCTCATGAATACCGGCTTGGCGAGTTCGAGATACCAGTCGCAGAAGATGTTCCACACGAAGCGATAGGCCGCGCCGGCCGCCTCGTTGAACTTGTAGGCTTCCAGCGCCGCGGTGATCTCGGCGCCGGCCTTCTGGGTCTCGCTGACGATCCAGCGGTTGAGCGTCGATTCCGCATTGCGCGGATCGAAGGCCGGGTCGCGCCGGCACTCGTTCATCTCGGCGAAGCGGGCGGCATTCCACAGCTTGGTCGCGAAGTTGCGGTAGCCCTCGACACGCGAGGTCGCGAGCTTGATGTCGCGCCCCTGAGCGGCCATCGCGGCCAGCGTGAAGCGCAGCGCATCGGCGCCGTACTGGTCGACCAGCGACAGGGGATCGATGACGTTGCCCTTGGACTTCGACATCTTGGCGCCCTTCTCGTCGCGGACGAGGGCGTGGATGTAGACGTCCTTGAACGGCACCTCGGGCATGAAATGCAGGCCCATCATCATCATCCGGGCGACCCAGAAGAAGATGATGTCAAAGCCGGTGATCAGCACCGATGTCGGGTAGAAGCGCGCCACCTCCGCCGTCTCGTCCGGCCAGCCCAGCGTGGAGAAGGGCCACAGGGCCGAGGAGAACCAGGTGTCGAGCACGTCCTCGTCGCGGGTGATCAGCGCCGCGCGCCTCGAAGGATCGCCCGCCAGTTCGCGGGCCTCGGCGTCCGTGATGATGCCGGCCTGCACGCAGTGCGCGAGTGCGCTGGCGACGGCCGCCTCCTCGGTCTCCTCGACGAACACCGTGCCATCCGGCCCGTACCAGGCCGGGATCTGGTGGCCCCACCACAGCTGCCGCGAGACGCACCAGGGCTGGATGTTCTCCAGCCAGTCGAAATAGGTCTTCTCCCAGTTCTTCGGCACGAAGGACGTGCGGCCCTCGCGCACGGCGGCCAGCGCCGGCTGGGCCAGCGTGTGCGCGTCCACATACCACTGGTCGGTCAGCCACGGCTCGATGACCACGTTGGAGCGGTCGCCATGGGGCACCATGTTGGTGTGCGGCTCGATCCTGTCGACCAGCCCGCGCTCCTCGAACAGCGCGACCACGGCCTTGCGCGCGGCCTCGCGGCTCTGGCCGTCCAGCGCCAGCGCGATGTCGAGTTCCGGGCCGGCCGCGACGCCGTCGAGGAATTCGGCATTGTCCTTCAGCGTCAGGCGCGCTTCGGCGTCGAGCACGTTGATCATCGCCAGCGCATGCCGGCGGCCGACCTCGAAGTCGTTGAAATCGTGCGCCGGGGTGATCTTGACCGCGCCGGTGCCCTTTGTCGGGTCGGAATAGGCGTCGGCGACGATGGGAATGAGCCGGCCGACCAGCGGCAGGCGCACCTTCGCCCCCGCCGCGACCAGGCCCTGATAGCGCGGATCCTCGGGGTGCACGGCGACCGCCGTGTCGCCCAGCATGGTCTCGGGCCGCGTGGTGGCGACGACGATATAGTCGCGCGTCTCGAATTCGAAGGGCTGGCCATCCTCATCGAAGGCGATGGGATGCTGATAGGTGACGCCATCGGCGAGCGGGTAGCGCAGGTGCCAGAGGTGGCCCTTCACCTCGACCTGCAGCACCTCAAGATCAGAAATGGCCGACTGGAACTTCGGGTCCCAGTTCACAAGGCGCTTGTCCTTGTAGATCAGCCCTTCCTTGTAGAGCTGCACGAACACCTTGACGACGGCGCGCGAGAGGCCCTCGTCCATGGTGAAGCGCTCGCGCGACCAGTCGCAGGAGGCGCCCAGCTTCTTCAGCTGGTTGATGATGGTGCCGCCGGATTCGTCCTTCCACGCCCAGACGCGCTCGACGAAGGGGCCGCGCCCCATGTCCCGCCGTCCGGGCAGCTGGCGCTCGGCGAGCTGGCGCTCGACCACCATCTGGGTGGCGATGCCGGCGTGGTCGGTGCCCACCTGCCACAGCACGTCCTTGCCGCGCATGCGCTCGAAGCGGCAGAGAATGTCCTGCAGTGTGTTGTTGAGCGCGTGCCCCATATGGAGCGAGCCGGTGACGTTGGGCGGCGGGATGACGATGCAGTAGGGATCGGCACCTACCCGCTCGGGTCGACCCGCCTTGAACGCATCGGCCTCCACCCATGTGCGGTAGATGCGGTCTTCCACGGCGGCGGGATCGAACCTGTTGTCGAGCATGATGGCTCCGGCACCTCAAATTGAACAGGTGCGAGACAAAGCGGAGCCTTGGCTGCAAGTCAACACGCCAAACCGTCAACCCATCCGCGACGGCCGGTAAAGCGCCCGATGAGGGCCGCGGACCCGCACGCGGCAGGTCGAGCACAAGCGAACCGGAGGAAAAGCCGCCGGCGCGCCCGTCATCAAAGTGGGATCACTGACCCTGGCGGGTGACGCGCTCGATCTCGGCCCGCACCAGCCGCTCGACCAGGGCCGGCAGGTTCTCGTCCAGCCATGCCTTGAGCATCGGGCGGACCGCCTCGGCGACGAGGTCGTCCACCGAGCGCGAATTCGACGCCACCGTGCGCGCCAGCGTGCCGAAGGCGTTGGAGACCGCAGCCGTGGTGATGTTCGACACCAGTCGCGAGTTGCCCTCGGCGACCGACGCCTCGGCGGCGACCGAACGCAGCGAGGGAGCGAAGCGGGGCTCGGCGAAGCGGCTGCCCGCGTTGGCCTCGGGCGCGCGATTGTCTTCCGCCGACTCGGCGGCATATGCACGCGACGAGACGGGGACGGGCTTGGCAGGCACCTGCATGTCGACGGTCTCCGGAACGGATGTAGCTTCAATCATGGCGAAGGCGGCGCGCAGCGACGCCGGAATATCAGTCAGGCCGTCCGCGGCGCGGGGCACGAAAGCAGAACGACGCTCATCCTTTACCGCTGCGCCCGACGGCACCAGCGAGCCCTCGCCGACACGAGATGACACCGCCGCATCCACGGCATCGGGCGCGTCCGGCAATCCGGCAAACCCGTCGGTCGCAAACGAGCCATGGCGCGGGTCGAAGGCATCGACGACCGGCTCGTTTTCGAGAGACGCATAGGCCAGATCATCGGCGGACGAAACCGAATGGGCCTCCTCGCCCCAGGAGGCCGGTGCCTGTTCCGGCGCGAGCGCATCGCCGGACGGCTCCCCCTCCTCACGCGGCAGCTCGGTAGCGCGCGAACGGGAACTCATGGCCATCTCGACCCGCGACGATTCAGCCGGCGCGGAAGGTGGGTCACCGGCAACATCGTCCGAGATGATGCGCCGGATGGAGGCGAGTATTTCCTCCATCGACGGCTCACTGGCCCGTGCATTCGCCGACATGTCCAAAATCCAGTCTCGAATCGCCACGCCGCCGTCTCAAAAACTGCGCGACCCGCACGAATCACTCGTGAACGCTTCGTAAATATGACACCGCCTATAGCATGGCGCCACGCGCAGGCCGGCGGTCATTTTGAAGAAGAGCAACCCCACACACAGGTTCCATCGCCCCGCGCGGACATGATGCACGACAAGTGCGCTCGGAGGCGCGGCGCTGGAGACGCGAGGCAGGAGACGCGAGGCAGGAGACGCGGCGCCCGGCATCCGACGGAAGACTTCCTGCGCGCCCTGCCCGCCCCGTGCACACAGGTCTGCCTATGGCCGGGAATGCCAGGGAACACCGAGACGACAGACAGATCCGCATGAAAAAGGGGCGGCTCATCGCCGCCCCTTTTCGTGTCTCGCGAATGCCGTCTCGCAAAGACGCCCGCTACCGGGCCGGTGGCTCAATCGCCGCCGGGGGTGCGCACGCCAACCCAGGCGTCGCGAACCTGCTCGTAGTGAACCTTGGGATTGTAGGTGGCAATCTTCAGCCCGAGCCGGGCCGCATTGAGGTCGCCCGTCGCCGACAGCACGGCGTAGGAGGCGACCACGCGGTCGCGCTGGGCCGTGACCAGGCTTGCGCGGGCGTTGAACAGCGCGGTCTGCGCGTTCAGCACGTCGAGCGTGGTGCGCTGGCCGACGCGCCATTCCTCGCGCACGCCGCGCAACGCGATCTCGTTCGCCGCAACGGAAGCCTGAGCCGATTCGATGGCCGCCTTGGAGGCCTGCAAGGCGCCCCAGTACTGGACAATATTGGCGCGAACCTGCTCGCGGTTGACATCCACCTCGATGCGCAGCTGGCCGAGCGTTTCCTTGGTCTGCCGAATGTTCGCATACTCCGCGCCGCCCTGATAGATCGGCACGTTGAGGTTCAGCGTGGCCGCGGCGGAGGTCGTCCGCTGGACATAGGACTGGCTGTTATAGTCCGAGGAGGCCTGCCCATTGAGGGTAAGCGTCGGCGAAAGCGCCGCCTCGGCCACCTTGACGTTGGACAGTCCCGCATCGACGGCGAACTGCGCCGACTTGATGGCGGGATGCTTGCCGATGCCGGTCTCCACCGCCAGCGGCAGCGTCTTGGGCAGCAGGCCGTCGATCGGGCGGCCCGGCGACAGCTTGTTCGGGCGCAGGCCGATCACCTGGAAGAACACGGCCTGCGAGGTGTTGAGGTTCGATTCGGCCAGAGCCAGTTCGCTCTGCGCCGTGGCGACGGACGCCTCGGCCTGGGCGACATCGGTGCGGGTGATCTCACCCACCGAGAAACGGTCCCGGGCCGCGCGAAGTTCCTCGCGCAGGGCCTGCAGGTTCTGCTTCTGCAGTTCCAGCAGCGCGGAGTTCTGCAGCACGTTCATGTAGGCGGTCGCCGCGTCGAGCAGCACGAGCTGCTCGGTGTTGCGAAGCAGCTCTCGCTGGCCACGGACCTGCGATTCGGCGCTGCGAACCGAGTTCGCCGTCTTCAGGCCATCATAGATGGTCTGACTGATCGTCACGCCGACGCCATACGGCCAGAGTGTTGAGTGAGTGGTTCCGCTGACGTTCTGAGACGTCAGCGTGGAGCTCCCCACCTTACTCTCGCTCCACTGCGTTCCATAATAAGCCGTACCGAAGATCTGCGGGCGATACCCCGCCAGAGCGATCGGCACGTATTCGTCGGTCGCGCGCGTTGCGGCGCGCTGCGAGTTCAGCGTCGGATTGTTCTTGTAGGCTGCCGCCAATGCCTCATCGAGAGACTGAGACCGGGCAGGATGGGAAATTCCCACAAGACATACGACCGCTGCGCACGCAAAGACCCTGCCCCCGGCAGCTGACAGCCACATCATCCAAACCCCTGCGAACGCTAGTTCGATGCGGAGCCGCCTGCCCTGGGCGACTCTCAGTTCATTTTCACACGGTGGTAGAATATGTGGTCGGTAACGAACTGTGAACCTTTGGCCCGGCCCACGCGTCGATTTAATCGCACACGCGGCAGATCAGCCACAGAGGGGTACTAAACCCTTCAAAACACAAAGCTTAAACGCGCTTCGAAGCCCGGCAAGGTGGGCACGGCGGCATCAAACACGACACGGCCGCCAATACTACCTGTGGTTTTGGTAAACACAGTCGCACGCCCGGCACGTCCCCGGCCGACCACGGCAACCAGCCGCCCGCCCGGCTTGAGCTGCGCGAGCAGCGTATCCGGGGCCGAATCGACCGAGCCGTTGAGCAGAATCACGTCGTAGGGAGCCTCGGCCGGCCAGCCGGCCGTCATCGGCCCCTGCACATAGGCGGCGTTGAGCAGACCGAGATCGACCAGCACGGCGGACCCTTGCGCGGCAAGCTCGGCATCTTCCTCCAGCGCCACTACCTGGCCGGCCAGCTTGGCCAGCACGGCGGTCGAGTAGCCGGAGGCGGCGCCGACATCCAGCACCAGCGCGTCCGGCCCGATCTCCGCCGCCTGCAGCAGCTTGGCCAGCACCATCGGCTCCATGAGGTAGCGCGAGGGGTTGCCCTCCTTCACCAGCAGGTCATCGTCGATATAGGCGAAGTTGCGCAGCCCGGCGGGCACGAAGCGCTCGCGCGGGGTCTCCATCATGGCGGCGACGATGCGAAGGTCGGTGACATCGTTGGCACGCACCTGCGCGTCGACCATGGCGCGACGCATCTCAGCGAAATCGATCATTCGGGGACAACCTCGATGCTGCACCCACCGCTCCCCAAAGGCACTGGAGCGCGGCACGGGTAAAAATCCGCAGCAGAATTGCGGCACGCGCGCGCGCAATGCAAGCCTTCGATACCGGCCTTCCCTTCGATACCGGCCTTCGATACCGGGGCGCAACGCCCGGCCTTCGACCTGCCCTGACAAGACGCGGTGCCCCAGCCGGCTCGGCCCAACGTTTCCCTCGCGGCTCGCCACGGATTCGCGGCGCGCGTCCCGGCGTCGCTCGCCTTTTGAACCCCGCGCCCGGTGGCGCGCCATCCCCAACTCGCGCGGGAGAACCGCCGAGAACCGCGCAAGGTCCGTTGCCGATCCCGGACGGCTCTGTTATGAGGCGCCCCGGTCATCCGGATGACGACGCATCGTCGCCCCGGACGGCCACGTGGCGGAGTGGTTACGCAGCGGACTGCAAATCCGCGTACGGGGGTTCGATTCCCTCCGTGGCCTCCAGTTCACGCGCGTGCCGCCGGCGGCCTGTTTCAGGAGGTCGCCGGCGGCACGTGTCGCCTGCCATGCCAGGGCCGGGCCGCGACGTGCCGACGTTTGACAACGCACCCCGAACGTCGTTGATGATGCCGCGCCGGGGGGCGGCCGCAGATGCACGCGTGCATGCAGGTGCCGTATTTTCACGATGCCGCTCGATATCAAGGGAACTGCCTGATGGTGCCGACCAAGCTGGCCAATGCCTTCCGTAACATAATCAGCCCCGAGACCCGGGACACGATCCGGCGGCTGATAATGACTGACGGACGCCGGCACTGGAAGGGCTATGCCATTTCCTTCGTCTTCATGGGCATCATGGCGGGAACCACGTCCGGCCTCGCCTATCTCATGGGCGACGTGGTCAACCGCATCTTCGTGCAGCAGAATTCGGCAGCCGTCTGGATTCTTTCCGGCGCCGTGCTGGCGCTGAGCATCACCAAGGGCTTCGCCACCTACGGCCAGGCGGTCTCGCTCTCGCGCGTGGGCAACCGCATCGTCGCCGACAACCAGAAGCGCGTGCTGAACCGGTTGCTGACGCAGGACGTGGCCTATTTCAGCGGCAGCCACACCGCCGAGATCATGTTGCGCTTCAGCAACGGCGCCCAGGCCGCGCGCAACGTGCTGAACCTCCTGATCACCAGCATCGGCCGCGATTTCCTCTCGGTGATCGGCCTTACCGCCGTGATGATCGCGCAGGATCCGTTCATGGCGCTCATCGGCCTGCTGGTGATGCCCATCGCGGTCGGCGGCGTGCGCAGCCTCATCCGCAAGGTGCAGAAGATCTTCCAGCGCGAGTTCCACTCGGCCGTGCAGATCATGACCGAATCGCTCGAAGCCTTCCAGGGCATCCGCACCGTCAAGTCCTTCACCATGGAGGACAACATGCGCACCAAGATCTACGGGCGCATCGACGGGCTGGAGAAGGCCTCCAACCGCATGATCCGCGCGCAGTCGCAGTCCGGCCCGCTGATGGAAGCGCTGGGCGGCGTCGCCGTCGGCCTGGTCATCATGTATGCCGGCTGGGGCGTGCTGCATGGCGGGCGCACGCCGGGCGAGTTCTTCTCGGTCATCACCGCGCTGCTGCTCAGCTATGAGCCGGCCAAGCGGCTCGCGCGCCTCAATATCGATATCACGCCCCAGTTGCTCGGCGCGCGGATGCTGTTCGAGATCCTCGACCGCAAGGCGGTGGAGGTTGACCCGCCGGGCGTGACGGATCTCAAGCTTGCGGGCGGCAGCATCGAGTTCAAGGACGTCCATTTCGGCTACCGCGAGGGAGAGCCGGTGCTGCGCGGCCTCAGCTTTGTTGCCGAGGGAGGCCGTACCACCGCGCTGGTCGGCCCGTCAGGTGGCGGCAAGAGCACGGTGATGAGCCTGCTGGAGCGCTTCTACGAGCTGGAATCGGGCAGCATCTGCGTCGACGGCCAGGACATCACGCAGGTTACCTATCGCTCGCTGCGCAATGCCATCGGCTTCGTGAGCCAGGACGTGTTCCTGTTCTCCGGCACGATCCGCGACAACATCGCCGCCGGCCGGCCGGGTGCCACCGATGAGGAAATCATCGCCGCCGCCCGCGCCGCGCACGCCCACGACTTCATCAGCGGCTTCGCGGACGGCTATGGCAGCCAGGTCGGCGAGCAGGGCACGCAGCTCTCCGGCGGCCAGCGCCAGCGCATCGCCATCGCCCGCGCCTTCCTGAAGGACGCGCCGATCCTGCTGCTGGACGAGGCCACCGCCGCGCTCGATAGCGAATCGGAAGCGGAAGTGCAGCGCGCGCTGCGCCAGCTGCAGATGAACCGCACCACCATCGTCATCGCCCATCGCCTGCAGACCGTGGTCAATGCCGACCGGATCTGCGTGGTCGATCAGGGCCGCGTAAGCGAGAGCGGGCGCCACGACGAGCTGATCGCGCGGCGCGGCCGCTACTTCAATTTCCACCAGCTTCAGTTCGCCGGACAGGAGCAGCGGCTCAGCGCCTGACAAGGTTATCCACATGGGCACGCGGTTCCCGCTTCACAAATGGGAACCACGTTGCTATATCGCCCACCTCCGAGGCGCTCGGCGCCTCCGGTCCCTGATAGCTCAGTTGGTAGAGCGTTCGACTGTTAATCGAATGGTCGCAGGTTCGAGTCCTGCTCAGGGAGCCACTCCCCCGTTTCCGGGGCGGCTCAGAATTTCCCAAACCCTTCGCCTATCCATCGCAATTGCTGGATGATCCCATCTCCAGCCTCCGCTCGCTGTCCCGGCCGGGATCAGCCAGAGCCACCCCATCCCGCGAATTTGCTGGCCTTGTTGTTGGTCTTGTTGTTGGCCTGCCGCCCATGTTTTCGGGATCCCAGCCATCCACAGGGATGGCGAACATGGCCTTGTCAGATGCCGAGTGCCGGACGGCGAAGGGCCGGGAAGGCGAGTAAACACTTTCCGACGGTGGCGGCCTCGATCTCTTCGTGAAGCCCGAGGGCGCCCGGGCCTGGCAGCAGGCCTACCGATTCGCGGGCAAACAGAAGAAGCTCACCCATGGGCCCTATCCGCTCCTTTCGCTGGCGGATGCGCGGCGGCTTCGGGACGAGGCCAAGAGGTTGTTGGCCTCGGGGGTAGACCCCGGAGCCAACAAACAAGCCGACACGGCCGCTATCGCGGCGTCTGTCGCGGCCGCAGCCAGCACCTTCGGGGCATTGCGACGATCTGCGAGGCGCGCTTGTCGCACCGACGACCAAGCACCGCGCCGCCATCGCGCGCCCGAAGCGGCTTGGCGAGCTTATGGCGGCCATCTATCGCTGGACGAAGGGACAGGAGACGACGGTCGCAGGCCTGAAGCTGCTGGCCCTGCTGGCGCTTCGCCCCGGCGAACTCCGCGCCGCCACATGGCACGAGATTGACCTTGAAGCGGGGGTCTGGACCGTTCCAGCCAGCCGAACCAAGATGCACCAGCGCGGAAGCCCGCGCCATAGCGGTTTCACAGCGCCGGCCTGCGATTTCAGGCGGCTCGTGGTAAGGCCGTCCGCGTCTCGCAGCCCTCACAATAGACCGTCGATATAGCCATCATAGAACGCACGCACATGGGGCAATAACTGTGCTGCGAGACGCCGCCGGTCGAGTTCCTCCGAGGTGGGCGTCACCTTCAGGCGCCGGTGGATCTCTGCCAGAGTCTCCGCCCGGTCGATCCGGGTGAAAGTGCCTTTGGTGTAGATGACCTCGCCTCCAACCACCACCGTGTCCACGCACTCGCGCTGCGCGCGGTAGACGAGCACGTCCTGCAGGGCGAGGTCGGGGTCTTGATAGGGATAGACAAGGCGGTCCCAGTCGAGCAGCACGATATCGGCCGCGCTGCCTGGGCGCAGCTGGCCGATATAGTTGCCGAAAGGCGTCGTTCCCGCGCCATGCTCTGTGGCCATGCGCAGGACGTCCGCCGCGCTCGGTTGGGAACTGTCGATGCCGGGCTGACGATGCAAGCGCAGGGCGAGGCGCATCTCTTGCAGCATGTCGCGGTCGTCGTTGATCCCCGCCTCGTCAATGCCCAGAGCAACGGGAATGCCGTGCGCTCTGAAGCGGTTGACCGGCGCGGTGCCGCTCTTCAGCCGCAGATTGGATGAGCAGTTGTGGCAGATGCGCGTGCCGGTATGGGCGCAGATCTCCATATCCTCCTCGCTCATCCATACGCCGTGGCCGAGGGTGAGATGCGGACCGGTCAGCCCGAAACGATGGATGTGGGCGAGCGCGGAGCCGCCGGTGCGCTTCAGGGCGTAAGCCTTCTGGTAGGGCGTCTCGAGCAGGTGCATATGCATCGGCGCGCCCGTCTCGGCGGCGATCTCGGCAGCGCTCGCCAGCGCGGCGTCGGAGAGCCAATGCAGATTGGAGGGCGCGATCTGGATGGCGATGCGCCCGTTGTCGGCGTAGCGGCGCCGCAATTCGCGGAACACTTCGATCTGGTCGGAGAGGGGCTGCGCAAAACGTGCGAAATAGGCGGCGAGCCCGGGCCGCAGCTCCGGCGGAATCCGGGCGAGGAAGGCCTCGTCCGCCTCGTAGACCAGCCGGTTCTGATCGCGCAGCGCGAACGAGTAGGAGGCGCGCATACCGATCTCGCCATAGGCACCGATAACCCGCTCGGCCGTCGCCAGCACCGCATCGAGCCCGCCCGGCACGCGCGAATGCAGGTGCTGGACCGTGGTGACACCCGAGGCGATCATCTCAAAGGCGGAATAGAGCGTGTCGAGCCGCATATCGACATCGCGCAAGCCCAGCCTGCTGGCGAACCACAGTTCCAGCGGATGGTCCGGTGAGCCAAGCTGGAACGGCGTTAAGCCAACATGATGATGGGCGTTGATCAGGCCCGGGATCGCGACGAAGCCCCGCCCCCCGAGAGCCGCAGCATCGGCATGGGCACGCGCAAGAGCAGGTCCGTCGCCAATTTCACGGACCTGCCCGTCCTCGATGAGCAGGCCCGCATCGCGGAGCCAGTCGGGGCTTCCATCGGCGGCAAAGCCCAGAAGCACGTGGTCGGCACGCAGGAGAGTGGTAGTCATGCGAGGCTCTCCGCCATCATGGCACGTCTATGGGCGAGACGCAGGGCGGACGGCAGCGGCTCGACCAGCCGCACATCGCGTTTACCCGCAAGTGCGCGCGCGGCGACAGCCAGCGGGCCACCGCCGATGACGACCGCCTCGGCACCCACCTTGACCGCGCGGCTACAGGCCTCGGCCAGTGCTTCGACGAGCCGGTCGGGCACCGCCATCACGTCGCGCGGGTCACCCGGTGTTAGAAAGGTGCCGAGGAAGGCCGGACCATGGCCATACGCCTGTGCGGAACGCGCGATCGCGGCGACAAGGTCGGGCGTGGTGGTGACTACCGCGAAGCGGCGCCCACCCTCCCCGGCTTCGGCCATTCCGGCTTCCGCCAGCCCGGTAATTGGCAGGGCTATCCGCGCCCGCAGGGCCGCGAGCCCGGGATCGCCAAAGGCAGCAACGATGACGCCTGCCGCCTTGCCGATGTGCTGGGCAAGATCGAGAACGGCGCGCCCGGCTTCGGCAAGCGCGGTCTCGTCGGTGATGAGCGGCGCGCCAAACCGCGCCGTCAGCCCTTCGACGCGGGCGTCCGGCAGGCTCTCGCGGGCAATGTCCAGCATTGCGGCGGTGATGCCGGCATTGGTATTGGGATTGATGAGGAGAATGGGCTTCACGGTATGTCACCCCGGTCCGTCGCGGCTTGGAAGGCGCGTGCGATGTCGATGCGGCGGGCCACCCAGAGGCGGCTCTCGCGCCGCTTCAGCTCCCGGATGATGGCCTGGAAGGCCTTGAACCGTGCCGGCCGGCCAACAATGCGCAGATGGAAGCCGATATTCAGTAAGCGCGCATGGCCGCGCTGAGCCTCCGCTTCCAGTACGTCGAGCGCGTCGACAACATAGTCGACCATCTCGTCCGCCCGCACGAAGCCGTTGGGGTGGAAGAACTTCATGTCGTTGCTGTCGAACGCATAGGGAACGACCAGCAGCGCCGTATGGGCATCGCAATACGGGAGGTCGTCGTCGAGGCCGTTCGAGGTGTAGACATACCCACGCTCGGCAAGGATCTGGCGCGTCCAGGGGCTTTCCGAGCCGCGACAAAAGAAGCCGAGCGGGCGCACGCCGGTCGCGGCCTCTATGGCGGCTGTCGCCCGATCTAGATCGATCCTTTCGGCCTCAGGGCTCGGATAGTCGGCATGCGGGCGCCAGCGCCAGCCATGACAGGCCGCCTCATGGCCGGCATCGACGAGCCGGCGCGCGAGTTCCGGAGCCCGCTCGACCGCGCGGCCGCAGAAGAAGATGGTCGCCAGCAATGCCGCACGCTCCAGGCATTCGGCGACGCGCCAGACCCCGGCGCGCATGCCATAGGCGAAGATCTGCTCCTGGCCGAAGTCGCGCCGACCCGGCTCGACCACCGAGAGCACTTCACCGAGGCGTTCGGAGCGCGGGTCGCCATCGCCGACCTGCTCCTCCGCCCCCTCCTCGAAATTGATGACGATCGAGACGGCGAGCTTCGTTCCGTTGGGCCAGGTAACATCCGGCCACTGGCCACCATAGCCAAGGAGATCGCGCGTCACGCGGCAAAACCCTTCGGTGTCGAGCGCGCCTGCCAGACGGGCAGGCCGAGACCGGCGCGCCAGTGATGGGCGATGGTGTCCCGGCGCGCGAACCAGACGCCGGGATGGCCCAGCGCGTGGTCAAGGAACATCTCCAGCCCGGCGATACGGGCCGGCCGGCCGATGATGCGCAGATGCAGGCCGATGGACAGCATGCGGGGCCGGGTGGCGCCCTCCTCATAGAGGCGGTCGAACGCGGCGCTACAATAGCGCGCGAAATCCTCCGCGAAGGTGAAGCCGCCGCGGTTGAAGTAGCGCATGTCATTGGTGTCGAAGGCGTAGGGCAGCACGACGTGATCGTGCCCCGCGATTGTCACCACATAGGGCACGTCATCATTGTAGGCGTTGGAATCGTAAAGGAAGCCGCCATGCGCGACGAGCAGGTCACGCGTGCGCACCGAGGTGGCCGAGCGCGTGTGCCAGCCGACCGGTGGCGTGCCCGCGGCCGCGGCAATGGCATCCACCGAGCGGGCGATGGCCCCGCGCTCCTCCGCCTCGTCCATGTGAACATGACGCTCCCAGCGCCAGCCGTGCGCGGCGACCTCATGGCCGTCCGCAACCGCCTCAGTGGCGATCCAGGGCGAGAGCGCCAGGGCGCGTCCGTTGGCATTCAGAGTTGCGGGGATGGCTCGGTCGGCGAGCGCCTTACGGATGCGCGGCCAGCCGGCGCGGGTGCCGTACTCGAAATGGCTTTCCATACAGAGATCGCGCGCGCCCTCTGTCGCCTCGACCGCCTCGTAGATCGACTCGTTGCGCTCATCGCCAGCGCCGATGGAGAGTTCCGCGCCCTCCTCGACATTGACCACCACAGAGACGGCAAGCCGGGCGCCGTTTGGCCAGCGAATGGCCGGCTCGCGACCGCGATAGCCGGCGAAGTCACGTTCGGGGCCTAGCGTAGACATGCCGCCTCCATGAATTGTTGCGTCTTGCCGGAATCCCAGAGCACCCTTTCGTGGCGCCCGGTGTCCTTGCGCATGAGCGCGGTGGAGACGATCGCGCCATCGGCGACGGCAAGCGTATCAGCGATGTTTTCCGCAGTGACGCTGCCACCGATCAGGATTGGATGGTGAACGCCCGCACGTTTGGCGGCGCCTATGCGCTCGAGGCTCTCCGTGAAGGTCGCGCCGGTAATGACCAGCGCGTCGGCACCAAGCTTGACCGCTCCCTTGGCGGCCTCTTCCGGCGTCACGTTGATCAAAGGCACGCTGGTACGGTCGAAGACGTCGGCGAGAATGGCGATGTCGTCGCGGCGCAGCTGGTGGCGATAAGTACGGGCCTCGGTGGCAAGCGCTTCGCGCGCGCCCTCCATTGTCATGGCGGCACCAACGAAGACCTTGAGCCGCACGAACTCCGCACCCGTCGCGTGGGCGATCGCAAGCGGAGCCACCGCGTCGTGGGCCTGCACGATGATGCCGAGCGATATCTCGGGATACGCCTGCTTCAGCGCGCGCCCGAGCGCGGCGGTGATGGCGATCGTCTCGGCGCTGGCCGGCCCCTTCTGGCGCGTCTGATCCTGCAGCATGATCCGCCGAATGCCCGCCCCGACGAAGACCTCCCCATTGGCGAGGACATAGTCCTCGAGGAAGGCGAGGGAGAGGTCGCGATCGATCGACAGGTCCGGCAGGTGCAGGGCGGCGACGATCAACGGGTCGCCTATGCTGGAACGAAGAAAACTCATGCGGCATCCAGGTCTGAAAAGATTGGTCGAAGCGGCTCGGCCAAAGCGGGGTCGAGCGTGGCGAGATAGGAGGTGAGGCGCGCGCGGGCGGTGTGCCGGGACGTGTCGAGAAGGTGGAACGGCCCGAACGCCTCCACCGCGAAGGAGGCGGAAACAGTGCCGAGGCAGATCGCGGCGCGCACATCCTCGAACAGCACGAGGCCGGCGAGGAAGCCGCCGCAGAAGGCGTCTCCCGCCCCCGTCGGATCGACGGCGGCCACCGGGAAGGCGGGCATCGTTTCGAGTGCCCCATCCGGCCCGAGCCGGCCGCACCCGCGCGCACCGAGCTTGACCACCACGATCGGCGCCCCCAGACGCTGCACGTGGAGCAGACCCGCGGCGAGACCGAAGCCGGGGACGAGAGCCTCCAGTTCCCTCTCGCTGGGCAGGAAGGCGCGGACGGCGCGGAACAGCTCCGCCAGATCGGCCGCGGGGTAGATGCCGGCATTTGAGCCGGGATCAACCGACAGGCCGATCCCTTCGCGGGACAGGCCCCGCGCCATCTCGACCTGCTGGTCCGGTCGGTTCGCCGCGAGATGGGCCGCGCGTGCCTGCCGGTACGCGGCCGGGACATCCTCAAGGCGGACCGGGTGGCTCCGCCGAAAGCTGGCGAAGTCGCGCCCCGCCGCCGGACGCAAGCGCAGGCGCTCCTCCAGAAGGCCGCGCGTGCGAGCATCCAGCCGGGTGCCGGGCGGATGCGGCGGCGGCTCATCAAGCGGCGCATGCAGATGGTCGGCGCGGCTGCCATCGGGACGGTAGAAGAACCACTCGCCCTCGGCGACGCTCTCCGCCTCGAAATGCAGCCCCTGCGTGTCGATACCGGCTACCGCCAGCTGCGCGACCAGTTCGCGAGGGTAATTTTCCGGCAGGCGACCGACAATGCCGACACCGTCGAGCCAGAGGCGCGCGCCGGCGGCCGAATAGACGGCGTTGCCTCCCATGCTGCGCGGGCCCAGGGTCCCGTCCGCCGCCACGACCGTGTCGAGGAGGATGCCGCCCGCGGTAAAGAGCCGTATCATAACGTCCTCAATGCAGCGGCGGCCGAACGGCGGCGCCGAGACCGAGAGCCGCCCGCGCCCTGGCAAAATGGTAGGCGAGCAGGTGTAGCGGCACGATCGACACCATCCCCGCCAGTGCGGGCAGCGTTTCGGGCACGCGGATCACGGCTGCGGCGCGCTTTTCGATTTCCGGTGCGCGAGCCGCCAGAATGGCGAGGAGCGGCCCGCCCACCTCCTCGGCGACCAGCGCGGTATCGAGGGCCCGCTCGGCGCTGGCCGGATCTGTGGCGACAAGGACGAGCGGGTCGCCGGCCTTTTGCGTGCGGTAATGGTGATATTCCTCCAAAGGCAGGGCGAAGGCATGCACCGGGGACAGTTCCCGGAGCTTCGCCGCACCGATGCTGGCCGCCGCGAAGTTCGGACCGAGGCCGGAATAGAGCACGAGCTCCGCGGGGGCCCAGCGCTCCGCCAATGCCTTGAGCTCGGCGTCAAGCTCAAGGCAGAGCCGGTCAATGATTTCCGGCAGATCGGCGAGCTCGCGCAGCATCGCGTCCCGCGCCACCGAGGCCGACGGCAATGTCGCCCCCAGCGCAATCAATAGAGCCATGGTGGCGTTGGTGGATTGTGTCGGCCAGCCCTTGCGGGTCGCATGGACCTGCAAAGCCGCGTCGAACTCGGTGAGAATCGGACTGCCCGCCGTATTGGAGACGCCGATGCAGCAGGCGCCACGTTCCGACGCAGCCCTGAGCGCCTGCATAACCGCTGACGTGTTACCGCCCGAGGAGATGCCGATAACCAGAGTGGCGACATCGGCAATCCCCGCTTCATAAGCGGCGTAGTCCAGCGCCTCGATAGCCTCCGCCGGCAGGCTCGTCATCGCTTCGAGCGCATGGCGCACTCCCTTGCCGGCAAACCAGGAATCTCCGCAGCCAACGACGACGATCCGGCTGAGCCGGCGGGCGGATAGCATCTGGGCGATGGCCGCCAGATTGGCCTGCGCGCCTTCAAGCGTTTGCCGGATGGCAGCCCCCTGCCCGAACAACTCGCTACGGGTGCGCTCGACGCGGGCGAGCCGTGCCGGATCGTCGGCCGTGTCGCGGGAGGGTTCCGCCGTCAGGGCTTTGAGACGGCTGGCGAAATCGGTCATGGGTAGTGGGTCCGGTTCTGCGAGGGGAAGTGGCGCCCGCGAGTGTTGCGCGCGCACGGCTTTCAGCGACCGAAGCGTTCGAGTCCGACCGCTCGGGCGATTACCAGCATCACCACGAGCGACAGGCCGATCTCGAGCGAGGAAATCGCGGCGATGAGCGGGGAGGATTCGAACTGCACGAGGTAGTAGAGTTCCACCGGCAGCGGGCGCGCCCGTACATCCGAGGTGAAGAGCGACACGGTGACGTTGTCGAAGGCTTCGATGAAGGTGAACGCCGCGCCGGCAAAGGCGGCGGGCGCCAGCTGCGGCAGCGTCACCCGGAAGAACGTTTCAAACTTGCCGGCGCCCAGATTGGCGCTCGCCTCGTCGAGCAGCGGGTCGAGCCCGGCGAGCCGCGCCATGACAATACGAACGACGAAGGGAAGGCAGAACACCGACAGCGACAGCACCAGCATCAGATCCGACGCGCGGAAGGAGATGTAGGCGCCGAAGAACAGCGAGGCGATGCCAATCACCATGCCCGGCATCATCTGCGGCGCGAGCAAGAACGCGTTGAACGCGGTCTTGGCGGGGAAGCGGCCGCGTGTACCCGCAAAGGCCGCGGGAATGCCGAGAACCAGGCAGACAACCATCACCATCACAGAGATGCGCAGCGAGACAAGGATGGAATCCAGCAGCTGCTGCCGCTCGAGCAGCGCCCAGTACCAGCGCAGCGAAAAACCGGACGGCGGAAAGGCGATGTAGCCGCGCGGCTCGAAGGAAATGGCGATGACGATCAGGCTGGGCGCGACCAGCAGCACGATCGACATGACCGTGAGGGCGATCAGCATCCCGCGTGCGAGCCGATCGCCGAGCGAGATCATCTGACGGGGACCACTCATCGCCGCACCTCGCTCCAGCGCGTCAGCCAGTTGCCGGCAGCGACGATAGCGAAGACGAAGACGAAGCAACTCGACAGAAGCAGGGTCGCCAGCGCCGCGCCGCGTGACCAGTCCAGCACCACGATGGTCTGCTCGTAGACCTGCACGGCGATGGTGGAATAATTCCCGCCGCCGAGCAGCTGCGGCACGATGAAGTTGGTGTAGGAGACCGCGAAGACCAGCGCGAAACCGGCGACGATCGCGGGCATCGACATCGGCACGGTCACCCGGAAGAACGTCACGGTCTGGCTCGCCCCGAGATTGAGCGAGGCCTGCTCGAAGGAGCGGTCGCGTTCCGACAGCACCGCGAGCAGTGGCAGGATCATGAAGGGCAGGTGGATCTGGGTCATGCCGATCAGCACCGCGGTCGAGGTATTGAGGATGTCGAGCGGCCGCTCGATGAGGCCCAGCGTCAGGAGTGTCTGGTTCACCAGCCCGCGCCGCCCACCAAGAATGACGATCCAGGCATAGGTGCGCACCAGCGCGCTGGTCAGCAGGGGTGACATGACCGCCACGAGCAGCAGCGTGCGCGCGGCGCCGCGCAGATGCCCATACGCATAAGCAACGGGATAAGCGAAGATCAGGGTGAGCGAGGTCGAGACGACAGCAATCCAGAAGGAGCGCCAGGTCAGGCGCCAGACAAGTGGATCGCTCAGCACCCCGACCATGTGGGAAAGGGTGAATCCGCCCTCACCGACGGTGCCGCGGTCGATGTCCACGAAGCCGAAGGTCAGCAGCGTCGCGATCGGCGCCACCATGAATACCAGGAGATAGACCAGAGCCGGCACAGCCGGCCAGATGCCGCCGCCATCGAGGAAGCGCGCGACGGACAAGCCACGCGGCGACAGGGGAGCGCTCGCCTCAGGCGAATGTCGGCTAAGCATGGTTCGGCTCCCCCGGCAGAACGACCGCCGCCGCTTCGTCGCGGATGCGGGCCGTCACCAGCGCACCCGGCTCGAAGGTCTCCACCCCGGCATGGCGCGGCAGAGCCGCGCGCACCGGGACAGAGAAGCCACAATCGACCTCATATTCGATGACCGGTCCGAGCGCGGTGAGGAACGTCACTTTGCCGGGCCAGCCCGGACCGCTGCCGGGTGTGAGATCGATGTTCTCCGGCCGCGCGACCAGCGTCGCGGGACCGTCAGGGAGCGCGGCGGCAATGGCCTGCGGCCCCTCGGTGCGCCCGGCGCGCACCTGCGTGGGCATCAGGTTGGCGCGGCCGATGAAGTCGGCAACGAAGCAGCTGCGCGGGCGATCATAGATTTCGAGGGGGCTGCCGATCTGCTCGATGCGCCCGCCGCGCATGATGGCGACGCGGTCGGACAGCGCCATCGCTTCCTGCTGGTCATGCGTGACGAAGATCGAGGTAATGCCGACGCGGTCGATGAGCTTGCGCAGCTCGACCTGCATGGAAAGCCGCAGCTGCGCGTCGAGGGCGTTGAACGGCTCGTCGAGCAGCAGCACCTGCGGTTCGAGCACCAGCGCGCGGGCAATGGCGACGCGCTGCTGCTGGCCGCCCGAGAGCTGCTTGGGATACCGGTCCGCAAAAGCGGCGAGTGCAATGAGGTCGAGCGCCTGCGACACGCGGCGGGCGATCTCCGCCTTGGGCACGCGCCGCACGACCAGCCCGTAGGCGATGTTGTCGCGGCAGGTCAAATGCGGAAACAGCGCGTAGTTCTGGAAGACATAGCCAACATCCCGGCGGTTCGGCGGCAGTCGCGAAATATCCTGCCCCTTCACCCGAATCCGGCCGGCATCCGGCGTGACGAAGCCGGCGATCGAGCGCAGCAGAGTGGTCTTCCCGCAGCCGGACGGGCCGAGCAGCGTGACCACGGAGCCCCTCTCGACCGTGAGATCGCAGGACTGGAGAACCTTGAGCGCACCGAACTGCTTGGTAACGCCGTCGATGATGAGCTGATTCATCGGACGAGGACCCCCTGGCCTGCGCAAGAAGAAGACAGCGGCGGAAGTGCCGCGCAAAGAGCCGAAGGCCCATGTCCGGAGACCACGAGGGTGCCGATGCGCTGGGCCGTGCGGCCCGCTTCGAGCGGGGGCGCCCCCTGCATCCGCGCCGCCGCGAACGCACCGACCGTCGCGTCGCCCGCCCCCGTCGGGTCGACAACGTCCGCCGTGAGGGCCGGCAGGTACCATTCCCCAATGCCCCGACCGTCGATGATGAACAGTCCCTCGGCCCCCCGCTTCTGTATCACCACCGGCCCTTCGGTGCCGGCCCTGCCCCGGGCGGCCAGATCGCGCGCGGCCGCGTCGTCCGACATTCCCGGCGCGAGAAGGCGGGTTTCCTCCCGGCTCGGCGCGAAAACGTCGAGAAACGGCAGCATTTCCAGTATCGCCTCCCCTTCGGTCGAGGCGAAGATCTCGTTGGTGTCGGCGACCACCGCCACGCCGGACCTATCGGCGCGAGCCAGGAAGTCGCCGAGACTTTTGGCCGGCATCGGGCAGGCCACCGCGACGCGATAGGCGGAGAGGTCGTCCGGCGGCGCGGGGGCATGCCGGCGGCTCGCCTCCCACCAGGCCGGATCGTCATAATGGCGCGAGCCGCGCCGGCCGTCGGCGGCATGGTCAATATGTGCCCGGCGGGACGGATATTCCTGCCTCGCCAGCTGGGAGGTGCCCACACCTGCGGCCTCGAGCGCGGCAATCCAAGCGGCGGGAAAATCCGTTCCGATCGAGGCGCAAAGATCGACCTGCGCGCCCGCCCGCGCCGCGCCGAGCGCGGCATAGAGGCCGGCACCGCCGGGCACGATGCGCGAGGCGCCATCGGCCTGTGTGACCGTATCAATGGAGAGATAACCCATGACGAGGAGGCGCTGCGAACTCATGAGGGTTACAAGCCCGTCCCGAGGAGCGAGCGGCGCGTCAGCATACGGCTGACGCGGAAGCGTTCCGCATCGTTCTTGAGGTGGAGGCGGGTGTCGGGATCGAGCCCGGCGGCCTCGGCCATTCGATAGGCGAGAAGCTGCAGGGGAATCGCGCTCGCAAGCGGCGCCAGCGCCGTATCGACCGGCGGCAGGGTGACGCGCCAGGTCGCGGTCTCGACCGGCGCGTCGGCCGTGTCGATCGCGAGGGTCGAAACGCCGAGTTCCGCAAGCGCCCGGGTCGATTCCCGGGCATAGCCGGCGACAACAGGGTGCGTGGCGAGGATCACGACCAGATCGGTGCGCGGCATCGACCAGTACTGGCTATGGGCGAACTCCTCCAGTTCGCCGCTCCAGACCGATAGCCGGGTCAGCTCGACGAATTTCGCCGCGCCATAGGCCGCCGTCCCCTGCTCGGCACCCGCCGCGAGGAGGCGCACGCCGGAAAACCCCTGCCGGGCGATCTCCGCAGTGACCGGCAGCGCCGCCGCGCGGGCGCCGCGCTGGACGGCGGCGAGCGGCGACAGATCCGGCTCCGGGCGCCCCGCCAGCCCTTGGGCGAACAGCAGCAGCGCGGCGAGCGTCGCGGTGTAGCTCGCGGTCCCGCACAGGAAGGGAGCGATGTCGGGCAGGTCGAGCGAGATCTTCCGCCGCGCCAGTGCGCCGAGCCGGCCGCCCTCCCCGTTCACCAGGGCGAGGATCGGCAGGCCGCGCGCTTGCGCCATCCGCGCCGCCTCGACGGTACGGTCGACATTCCCGGACATCGAGACGGCGATCACCCGGTCGCCGTCCCGCCGTTCGTCCGCGCCGACCAGCAGGTCGAGCGGCCCGACGGCGCGCCAGTCCAGCCCGAGGCGGCTCGCACTGGAGCACGCCGCCATCGCCGCGAAATGACCGTCGCCGCAGCTCGTCACCAGGACGCGCCCCTCACGCCCGCCCAGCACACCGGCGGCGGCGCGGAAGTCCGCAGCGCGCGACATCAGGCTCGCGAGGATGGCCGGCTGGCGCGCGACATCCTCCAGCATGGGTCGGCTCTCGGTCATCATCGGTTCCATCGGCTCACGAGGCGAACAGGCGGTCGAACTCTTCGACGATCGCCCCGCGCTTGGCGGCGATCGCCGACCAGTCGACGGTCTGCAGCGCGGCGACCTCTTCGGGCGTCGCTGGCGTGTAGGCGCGCGCCGCTTCCGGCACCTCGACGCCTTCGATGGTCGGACCGAAATAATAGGGCGCGCCGGCCGCCTTCTGCTGGTACTCCGGCGAGAGGATCGCGTTCATCCACTCATTGACCAGCTCGGGGTAGCGCGTGCCCTTGACGGCGGACATGAACGAGATCACCGCGATCGGGCCCGGCGCCGGCTTTACGAAGGCGATGGGCAAGCCCTTGTCGGCGGCGCCAGCGGCATCATTGTTCCAGATCGGCGCCATGACGATCTCTTCGCGCTCCAGCATCTGCAGCAGCTGGGAGGGCGAGCGGCCAACCTTCGGGTTCAGCTCCTTGAGCTTCTCCCAGCCCACCGTCAGGTCGGTTTCCGAACCGCCGAAGGTCTTGGCCGCGGCCACCAGGAAGCCGAGCCCGAGATTGGAGGACGCGCGCGGAATGCCGATCTGCCCCTTGTACTGCGGGTCCCAGAGGTCTTTCCACGCCGTCGGCGGCGTCTTGACCAGCGCGGTGTTGTAGGCGATGCCGATGAGCGAATAGCTCGCGGGGATGCCATAGCCCTTGCTCTTGGCCACGAAGGCCGGCACGGCCTTCGTGGCGTTCGGCACCGCCGCCGGATCGAGCGGCAGGATATAGCTGTCGCGGATGGCGATGAGATGCGGAGGCTCGCCATTGGGCATGGCGTCATAGGGCGAATAGCCCTGCGAGGCCTTGATCTGCGCGACGACATCCTGGCTCTCGCTCGGCACGAGCCGGATGGTGAGCCCCGGATGCTTGGCCTCCATCTGCCGTGCCAGCCACTGATGCGGCTCCTGCAGCTGTCCGGCGAAGGAGACGATGACGAGTTCGCGCTTGTCCTGCGCGCGCGCGAGGCTCGGCATGGCGAGCGCGGCGCCAAGCGCGGCACCCGATTGGAGAAAGCGGCGGCGGTTGGTGAAGAGGGTCATGAAAGGGCTTCCCTGGGGCAGACGGGCTCGGATGGAAGGGTCACATCACGCATGTCAAATGGCGAAGGTGCGGTCGAAACGTTCGACGAGAGCGCCGCGCACCGGGACGATCGTCTTCCAGTCGATCGTCTGCAGGGCGAGTACCTCTTCGGGCGTGGCGGGCGTATAGGGCGCGGCATCGGGCGGCACCGGCACGCCCTTGACCGTCGGTCCGAAATAATACGGCGCCGCCGCGGCCCGGCTCTGGTATTCGGTGCTGAGAATGCCGTTCAGCCATTCGGCGACCAGTTCGGGGTGCCGTGTCTTGGCGAAGCCCGAGAAGAACGAGATGATGGCGACGGCGCCCGGCGCCGGCTTGACGAAGGCGATGGGCAGCCCCTTGGCGGCGGCGGCCGCCGTGTTGTTGTTCCACAGCGGGCAGATCGCGATCTCCTCGCGCTCCAGCATCTGCGTCAGCGAGGCCGGCGAGCGCGCCGCCTTCGGCTCCAGCGCCTGCAGCTTCTCCCAGCCGACATCGAGATTGCCTTCCGATCCGCCATGGGTCTTCGCGGCGATGGCGAGTGTGGCGAGGCCGAGATTGGACGAGGTGCGCGCAATGCCGACACGCCCCTTGAATTCCGGCCGCCACAGATCGGCCCAGCGCGTCGGCGGCTCCTTCACCATATCCGTGTTGTAGGCGATGCCGACGAGGGAATAGGTCGCCGGCACACCGAAGCCCTCGCTCCTGGCGACGAGATCGGGATAGGCATTGGCAAGGTTCGGGATAGCGCCCTCGCGCTTGGCCAGATAGCCCTCGCGAACACCGATGAGATGGGGCGGCTCGTCATTGGGGCCGGCATCGAAGGGCGAATAGCCCTGCGCCGCCTTGATCTGGGCGACGATGTCCTGGCTGTCGGACGGCACCAGGCGGATGGTCAGACCCGGATGCCGCGCCTGCATCTCGTTCGCCAGCCAGCGGTGCGGCTCGGACAGCGCGCCGGGATAGGTGACGATCACCAGTTCCCGTGCCTCCTCGGCAAAGGCACTGCGCGTGGTCTTGCCCAGAGCCACCGCACCCATGCCTGCACCCATCATGTAAAGCGCCCGACGCCTGTCGATGCCCATGAATAAATCTCCAGCGATGAAGTATAGTGTAGGCAACGCGCGCCAGAGATCTCCTCAGCGCGACGGTGCGGTGACGCAAAGCGGGCGGCGTGTGGGACACACGCGCAACAGCCTGCGGCTTTGTGGAAGTGAGGAAGCCGTCAGCGCCGCGCGCAGAAATCGGCCATTAAATCAGGACCTTGATCCCTGGATCGCCGAAAGCAGCACCACGAACAGGCGCGAGGAGCGCGAAATCCATCGTGTGCTGCGCCGCCGCTTCGACGCATAGCCACGGCGCGACGCGGGGCGCCGGCCGTTTGACGTCGGAGAAGAGACGAGGGTGTGATCCATGCAAGGATGCTTGCATATGACCAAGATAAGCGCAAGGTGGACAGACCTTTACTTATGCACAATTTCCGTGCGCCATTGCTCATCCTGTCGGCATCCGCCGAAGGATTCTGCTGCGCCATCCGCTGTGGTGCGGCTGTCCTATGACGCTCCTACCGCGCCGCTGTCGGCGGACATGACAATTGGCGATCCAACGCGCGCCGCTGGAAGCGACGGTTTTTGCGTGGCGCTGAAAACCGCAAGCCACTTGCCACAGCTCCAGCTTCGCCATCGAGGGGGAGCGCAACGCGGGCTCAATCCGCCGGGGGTTGTTTTTCCCGTCTCGGCG
Organism: Ancylobacter tetraedralis; assembly: GCF_014195655.1. Classification (GTDB taxonomy): domain Bacteria; phylum Pseudomonadota; class Alphaproteobacteria; order Rhizobiales; family Xanthobacteraceae; genus Ancylobacter; species Ancylobacter tetraedralis. The sequence continues at coordinate 1,059,735 of NZ_JACICD010000001.1, read as the reverse complement.
GCGATCCTCGACCGGATCGAGGATTACCGGCGGACGCTGGAAAGCTGGCTTGCGCGCCTCCTCCCCTTCATCCACTGGGAGCCGACGCCGACCGGCAACGTCCGCAGGTCGAAGGCGCCTACGCGGCGGCATTCGCCTCGGATCCCGACGGGGAGTAGAGGCGCGGGTCAGGCGGCAAGACCACCGGACCCGCCGCCGGTGCGGCAACCCATGCGCGCTGGAGGAAGGCGGCGGCGCGCTCAGTCCCAGGCCAGCGCGCCGCCGTTCTGATATTCGATGACGCGGGTCTCGAAGAAGTTCTTCTCCTTCTTGAGGTCCATGGTCTCGCTCATCCACGGGAACGGGTTGGCGGTCTCCTGGAAGACCGGCACCAGCCCGATCTGCGCACAGCGGCGGTTGGCGATGAAGTGCATGTACTGCTCGCACAAGGCCGCGTTCAGCCCGAGGAACCCGTTCGGCATGGTGTCACGGCCATAGGCGGCCTCCAGCTCGGCGGCGTCCTTCAGCATGGCGCGGATCTCCTCCTGGAAGGCCGGCGTCCACAGATGCGGATTCTCGATCCTGATCTGGTTGATCACGTCGATACCGAAGTTCAGATGGATGCTCTCATCGCGCAGAATATATTGATACTGCTCGGCAATCCCGACCATCTTGTTGCGCCGGCCCAGCGACAGGATCTGGGCGAAGCCGGTGTAGAACCACATGCCCTCGAACACGACATAGAAGGCGACGAGGTCGCGCAGAAACGCCTGATCGGCCTCCGGCGTGCCGGTCGCGAATTCCGCGTCGTCGAGATGCTGGGTGTACTTGAGCGCCCACGCCGCCTTGTCGGTGATGGAGGGCACCTCGCGGTACATGTTGAACAGTTCGCCCTCGTCCAGCCCGAGGCTTTCCACGATGTACTGGAAGGTGTGGGTATGCACGGCCTCCTCGAAGGCCTGTCGCAAGAGGTATTGCCGGCATTCCGGGTTGGTGAGGTGGCGGTAGATCGCCAGCACGATATTGTTGGCGACCAGGCTTTCCGAGGCCGCGAAGAAGCCGAGATTGCGCTTGATGGCGCGGCGCTCATCCTCGGTGAGGCCATCGCGCGATTTCCATAAAGCGATATCGGCCTGCATCGACACTTCGGTCGGCATCCAGTGATTGTTGCAGCCGGACAGGTACTTCTCCCACGCCCACTTATATTTGAGCGGCAGAAGCTGGTTCACGTCGGCGCGGGCATTGATCATCCGCTTGTCGTCCACCGAGACCCGCCCGCCGGAGCGGTCGATCTCGCCGAGACCGCCGGCATCCGCCGCCGGGGCATTTTTGTCGAACGCGGGGTGAATGGTGCGGGCCGGATTGCGGTTGGGTTCTGACGCGTCGAGCATGGCTTGGTTCTCCTTCTCGCCGCTCACTGGCAGGCTTCGCAGTCGGGATTGTCGACGGAGCAGGCCTGCCCCCACGCCGCGTCAGGATTCACGACGATGGGCGCGGCGGTAACGGGGCCGGACGAGACGGCGTTGAGCTTGCCGTCGGTGCCCTTCAGGGTCGATTTCTCGACATGGGTGGCCGAACGCGAGCGCAGGTAATAGGTGGTCTTGAGCCCGCGCCTCCATGCCAGCCGGTAGAGCTCATCCAGCTTCCTGCCCGAGGGGTTGGCGATATAGAGATTGAGCGACTGCGACTGGTCGATCCATTTCTGCCGGCGCGCCGCTGCCTCGATCAGCCACGCGCTGTCGATCTCGAAAGCCGTGGCGTAGAGCGCCTTGAGATCGTCCGGCACACGGTCGATCGCCGACAGGCTGCCATCGAAATATTTGAGGTCCGATACCATCACCTCGTCCCACAGCCCGCGCTGCTTCAGGTCGCGCACCAGCGCGGCGTTCACCACGGTGAAGTCGCCCGACATGTTGGATTTGGCGAACAGGTTCTGGTAGCTCGGCTCGATCGACTGCGACACGCCGCAAATATTGGAGATCGTCGCGGTCGGCGCGATCGCCATCGTGTTGGAATTGCGCATGCCGATGCGGATCACGCGGGCCCGCAGGCTCTCCCAATCGAGCGTCGAGGAACGGTCGAGATCGAGCCCGCCGCGCGCCTCGGCAAGCCGCTCGACAGAGTCGATCGGCAATAGGCCCTTCGACCATAGCGAGCCCTCGAAGCTTGGATAGCGCCCGCGCTCCTTGGCAAGATCGACCGAGGCGGCGATGGTGTGGAACGACACCGCCTCCATGCTCTCATCGGCAAACCGCACAGCGGCATCGGAAGCGTAGGGCAGCCGCAGCGCCTGCAGTGCGTCCTGGAATCCCATGATGCCGAGGCCGACCGGGCGATGGCGCAGGTTCGAGCGGCGGGCTTCGGGGATGGTGTAGAAATTGATGTCGATGACGTTGTCGAGCATCCGCATCGCGGTGGTCACTGTGCGCCGGAGGCGGGCGTGATCCAGCCCCTCGCGCGTGACATGCGCCAACAAATTGACCGAGCCGAGATTGCACACCGCCACCTCGTCATTGGAGGTGTTGAGGGTGATCTCGGTGCAGAGGTTCGAGGAGTGCACCACGCCGACATGACCCTGCGGCGAGCGGATGTTGCAGGGGTCCTTGAAGGTGATCCAGGGGTGGCCGGTCTCGAACAGCAGGGTGAGCATGCGGCGCCAGAGATCGGCGGCGCGCACCTGCTTGAAGACCTTCAATTCGCCGCGCGCGGCCCGCGCCTCATGGGCCTCATAGGCCGCCTTGAAGGCGGGGCCGACGAGATCGTGCAGGTCCGGCGTCTCGTCCGGCGAGAACAGCGTCCATTGCGCATCGTCGGCGAGGCGCTGCATGAACAGGTCCGGCACCCAGTTGGCGGTGTTCATGTCATGGGTGCGGCGGCGGTCGTCGCCGGTGTTCTTGCGCAGGTCGAGGAACTCCTCGATGTCCATGTGCCAGGTCTCGAGATAGGCACAGACCGCGCCCTTGCGCTTGCCGCCCTGGTTCACCGCGATGGCGGTGTCATTGGCGACTTTCAGGAATGGCACGATGCCCTGGCTCTCGCCATTGGTGCCCTTGATGTGAGCGCCGAGGCCGCGCACGCGGCTCCAGTCATTGCCGAGCCCGCCGGAATATTTGGCCAGAAGGGCATTGTCCTTGATCGAATTGAAGATGCCGTCGAGATCGTCCGGCACGGTGGTGAGGAAGCAGGAGGAAAGCTGCGGGCGCGGCGTGCCGGCATTGAACAGGGTCGGCGTCGAGGCCATGAAATCGAAGGACGACAGCAGGTCGTAGAACTCGATCGCCCTCGCCTCGCGGTCGATCTCGCGCAGGGCCAGCCCCATGGCGACGCGCATGAAGAAGGCCTGCGGCAGCTCGAAACGCGTGCCGCCCACATGCAGGAAATAGCGGTCATACAGCGTCTGCAGGCCGAGATAGTCGAATTGCAGGTCCCGCTCAGGCAGCAGCGCCGAGGCGAGGCGCGCGAGGTCGAAGCGGCCAAGCTCGGGGTCGATCCGCTCGTTGGCGATGCCGGTCGCGACATAGGCGCGGAAGTAATCGGCATAGCGTGCCGGCATCTCGCCTTGCGTCGCCTGATCGGGCCGGCCGGTCGTGAAGCTCAGAGCCTCGCGGCGCAGCTTGTCGAGCAGCAGCCGGGCGCTCACCTTGGCGTAGTTCGGTTCACGCTCGATCAGGGTGCGGGCGGCGAGGATGGGGGCAAGCGCCAGCTCGTCCGGGCGAATGCCGTCATAAAGGTTGCGATGGGCCTCGATCCGGACGGCGTCGGGGGAAACGCCCTCCAGCCCGACGCAGGATTCCGTGATGAGCGCCGCCAGCCGGGCGCCATCCAGCGCCACCAGCGTGCCGTCGGCAAGCTTCATGCGCAGCGCGGGCGCCTCGGGGGCCTGCGCGGCGCTGGAGGCTTCGGCCCGCTCCTGCGCCCGCTTCTCACGATAGAGCACATAGGCGCGGGCAACCTTGTGATGCTCGCCGCGCATCAGCGCCAGTTCGACCTGGTCCTGAATATCCTCGATGTGGAAGCTGCGCCCGGAATCGGCCCGGCGCGTGAGGCCGGCGACGATCTGCTCGGTCAGCCCCGCGACGATGTCGTGCACCCGGCGCGAGGCGGCGGCGCTGTTGCCCTCCACCGCGAGGAACGCCTTGGTCAGCGCCACCGCGATCTTGGCGCCGTCGAACGGGGTCACCGCGCCATTGCGGCGGATCACCTGATAGCCCGGCTCGGCAGCAGGTTTTGCGACGATGGCGGTGGGAATGGGCGCGGAAATCGCCGCGCGGTTTTCGGTCGAGAGAGACATCGGCTTAAACCCCAGATGTTTGGGGGCAAAGGCCGAGCGGACACGATGGGATTCCCTATGGACGAGCCACGGAAGTGCCAGCGCACCACCGGGACACCCCGCCCAGGGACGTTTCATGAGTCGCGGCAGGTCTCCTGGCTCGCGGGTCATAGCCTCCGTCCGGCCTTCCCGAACCCTTGCGGGGTCAGTGACGCGGGTAATGGACGTCGGCTCGCCGCTTACAGTTGCGGGGGCAGCTCCGGTTTTGCCTGATAGCGCACCGAATTCCCTCTTAGCTCGCGAACCCGATGGATTCGAGAGACCGTGACTACCAGATATAGATGCGGAGCCTGTATTTTTGTCAATTGGTTGATCTCCATCCTCAATCGAGACCAGGAGCGGCCAGACGTGCGGTCGCACCGGCGCCTGTTCGCGTGTCCGCACGCGAGCCCGACAAGGCGCCGGATCAGCAGCCCGGCTTTTTCACGCGCGAGTTCGTGAGGGGGCTTCCGCAGGATCCGGCTTCTTGCCTCGCATCGCCACGACCGGGTCAGGAATGCCCGGCTCCGCGGGCCGTTCTGCCGCGCGGTCCCTGGCGACATGCGGCTCACGAGCGGCTGATTCCGTTGGGAGGAGCCCCGGCATCGCGCCATAATCGCGGCGCGCGCCCTCGCCCGCGGCGTGCCGAACTCCCGCTGAACTCGGTGCCGAGCGCGCATGCCACATCTCCTGCCCACACCCTTGGCTCACCGACGCGGCGCGGCGCGCAGCGGCCCGCCAACCGATCTGCGGAGCGGCGGAATGGCCGGAGCGGCCGCCGCCGCGGATGGCTGGGATCTCGGCGGCGGTGCCGAGCCGGTGGTGATCGGCTTCTATCTGGTGCCCGGCTTTCCGCTTCTCTCCGTCTCGGCGGCGATCGATCCGCTGCGGCAGGCGAACCGCCTGAGCGGGCGGACGCTCTATCGCTGGGTGCTGATCTCCGCCGACGGTGGACCCGTGCGCAGCAGCGCGGGGGTCGACGTGGCGGCGGATGGCTCGATCGACACCGCCCCGCCCTGCCATCTCGTCATCGTCTGCGCCGGTCTGGACACGACAGCCCATTACAGCCGACGGCTGTTCAGCTGGTTCCGCCGGCTCCGGCGGCAGGCCTGCCGCCTCGGGGCGATCAGCACCGGCGCCTATCTGCTCGCCCAAGCGGGGATGCTGGACGGACGGCGCTGCGCGGTGCATTGGGAGGCGGCGGCGGAATTCCAGGACGCCTTTCCCCGCTGCAGGCTGACGCGCGACATTTTCAGCGTCGACGGGCCGTTCATCACCTCGTCCGGCGGCACGGTCACGCTGGACATGATGCTCTACATCGTCGAGGCCGCGCACGGCCGCCCGCTGGCCGCCGCCATTTCCGAACAGCTCAACCACTCGCGGATCCGCCTCAACGACGAGGCGCAGCGCATGCGCCCACAGGCCAAGTTCGGCATCACCCACGCCAATCTGTGCGAGGTGATCCGCCTGATGGAGGAGCATATCGACGCGCCGCTCGACCTCGCGACGCTCGCCCGGCGCGTCGCGCTCTCGCGCCGCCAGCTCGAACGGCTGTTCCGCACCCATCTCAAGGACACGCCGTCCGGCTTCTATCTCCGGCTGCGCATGGAACGCGCCCGCACGCTCATCACCCAGAGCACGCTGGGCCTGCCCGAGATCGCGCGGAACTGCGGCTACGAGACCCTGGGCCCTTTCGGCCGGATGTACCGGCGCCAGTTCGGCATCACCCCGGCGCAGGCCCGGCGCGGTGCCGGCCTGTAGCCGCCACGCCGCGCCGGCGATGCGTTTGCGCGCATGTCGCGTCAGGAATGTGGGATGTCGCGTTACAGCATATCGGCACGGGGGCAATTCGTCTTAATTGCCCACACAGATCGGCGCCCCGAGCCACGCTGCCCGCCCCGCGGACGATGCCGGCGAAAGAGGGTCGAGCTGGCCGCCAGCCTGTCCATCTCCGCTTGTGAAAGCCGGCATTCTCCATGTCGAGGCGTCTCGCGTCCGCAGATTTCGGCCCGATACGGGCCATCCTCCCGCTCGTGCTCGCCATCGCCATCGTCACGGCCGGCAGCGGCCTGCTGACCACCCGCACGGCGCTGGAACTCTCCCTCGCCAAGGCCAGCGTGGGGGCGATACGAAGCGTCATCACCGGCTATCCCCTCGGCTTCCTGCTGGGCTGCGCCTTGGCCCGACCGATGATCGCCCGCATCGGCCATGGCCGGGCCTTCCAGCTGATGGCGGCTCTGACCGGCCTTGCGACGATGCTGTTCCTCGCCTCGTCGGAAGTGTGGGTCTGGACCGGGCTGCGCATCGTCAACGGCTTCGCCATGGCGGTGATCTTCACCGTCGCGGAAAGCTGGATCAACCTCGATTCCGGGCCGCGCAACCGGGGCTCGCTCATCGCCTTCTACATGATCATGAGCACGCTCGGCCTCGTCGCGGGCCAGTCCATGATCAATCTCGGCGACCCGACCGGCGCCGGCCTGATCCTGCTCGCCGCGTTGATCTGCCTGGCGGCCGCCCTGCCCTTCGCGGTGGATGGTCGCATGCGGCCGGCGGGCTATGATCCCTCCCGCGCCGAGCCGGCTACCGACGAGGTCGTCTCATTCGGCCGGCTGCTGCGCATCACCCCGCTCATCGTGGTGCTCGCCGTTCTGCAAACCGGCATGACGAACATGAATTTCGGTGTGCTGGCGCCGATCTACGCCACCCATACCGGCCATCCCGCGGGCACCGCCGCCGCGCTGGTGATCGTGTTCAGCCTCGGCGGCTTCATCGCGCAGTTTCCCGTCGGCTGGCTTTCCGACCGGATCGACCGGCCGCTGATCCTCGCCGGCGCGGGCCTCATCGCCGCGCTGTGCTGCCTGGCGACGGCGCTGTTCGGCCATCTGTCGACACCGCTGCTCTTCGTCCTGCTATTCGTCTATGGCGCGACGACGCTATGCATCTATCCCGTCGCCATCGCCTATGCCGGCGCGACGATCGAGCGACGCTTCGTGGTCGCGGTCTCCGGCCGGCTGCTATTCGTCTATTCGATCGGCGCGGTCATCGCCCCGCCCCTGTCCAACGAATTGATGGCCCGCACCGAGCCGGCGGCTTTGTTCCTGTTCCTCGGCGCGATCTCGCTCATCGTCGGCGTCGGCGGCGTGGCGGAATTCGCGCTCTCCCGGCGGAGAAGGACCGAATGACCGGCCATGCGACGCCTTTCACCGACCTGTGGACGGGATAGCCGCCCCTTTGGGAGACCGACGCATGAGCCTGAACGATGGCCGAACCGGCGGACCGCCGCGCGATTATGCCGGCTATGGACGCTTCGCGCCCAAGGTGCGCTGGCCGGGCGGCGCCAAGGTCGCGATCAATCTGGTGCTGGTCTATGAGGAAGGTTCGGAGATCGACTTCGCCACGGACGGCGTCAATGACAGCTGGGGCGAGTATGGCCTGCCCTCCATCGACAGCGGCCGCGACCTTGGTACCGAGACGCATTTCGAGTTCGGCTCCCGCGCGGGCGTGTGGCGGCTGACGCGGCTGTTCGACCGCTATGATGTGCCCGTCACCGTCTCCGGCACCGCGGTGGCGCTGGAGATGAACCCCGAACTGGTGGACTGGATCCGGCAGCGCGGGCACGACGTGCTCGGCCATGGGCTGCGCTGGACCGAATACTGGACGCTGCCGCGCGAGGAAGAGCGCCGGCAGTTGCATGAGGCCATCGCGCTCTACACGCGCGTGCTCGGCGCACGCCCGCTTGGCTGGAACTGCCGCTCGCGGCCAAGCATCCATACGCGCGATCTCCTCGTCGAGGAGGGCGGCTTTCTCTATGATTCCGACCCCTGCAACGACGAACTGCCCTATTTCGTCGACGTTCAGGGCAACCGCCTGCTGGTGGTGCCCTATTCCAAGACGTTCAACGACAGCCGCTATCTCATCGCGCCGGGCTATTCCAACCCGGGCGACTTCGCGCGCGACTGCTGCTGCGCCATCGACTACCTCGCCGACGAAGCCGAGGAGATCGGCGGGCGGATGATGACCATTGCCGTACATGCGCGCTGGACGGGGCAGCCGAACCGCGCCTCCGGCCTGCGCGATGTCATCCGGCACGTGCGGGCACGCGGCGACGTCGCCTTCCTGCGGCGTGCCGACATCGCCTCTTTCTGGCTCGACCATCACGCGGACGGGCCGGCGACATGAGCCCGGCCCGATGACGCGCGTCGATCGCCTGCTGGCCGGCGCGCGGGTCGTGCATGCCGACCGGGTCGCGGCGGCGGATGTCGCCGTCGCGCAGGGGCGGATCGTCGCCCTGCTGCCGCCAGGCACGCCGATCGAGGCGGACCACGTCGTCGACCTCGCGGGGCGACTGCTGTTTCCCGGTCTCGTCGACGCGCATGTGCACCTGCGCGAGCCCGGCCTGACGCACAAGGAAGACATCGTCTCCGGCACGCGCGCGGCGGCGGCGGGCGGCGTGACGACGCTGCTGGTCATGCCGACCGACGAGCCATGGACACAGGCGCCCGGGCATCTCGAACAGAAGACGGCGCTGGCGCAGGGGCGCGCCCATGTCGATCTCGGCTTTCAGGCGGCACTCGCCCGCGAGGGCGCGGATCCTTTGGAACTGGCCCGGTCGGGCGCCATCTCCATCGAGGTGTTCACCGCCGATGTGCCGGCGCTATTCCTGCACGATAGTCTGGCGAGCGTCATCGCCGCGCTCGCCCGGATCGGCCCGGCTGGCGTGGTCGCGGGCATCTCGCCGGGGGACCAGTCGGTGCTCGACGCCGCGGAGAGGCTCGGCGGCGCGTCGATCGAGGCGTTCGGCGCCAGCCGTCCGCCGGCTGCCGAGGCGATGGGCGTCGCGCGGGCGATCGCCGCCGCGGCCGCCACCGGTGCGCGCGTGCATATCCGGCAGGTCAATTCCGCGCTCGGCCTCGCGACGCTCCGGGCAATGAAGCCGCTCGCCGACGTGAGCGCGGAGACGACGGTGCAGAACCTGCTCTTCACCGCGCGCGATTATGTCCGCCTCGGCGCGGCCATCAAGGCCTCGCCCCCGTTCCGCCAGCCGGCCGATGTCGAGGCTCTGCGCGCGGCGGTGCGCGACGGCACGATCGACATGGTCGCCACCGACCATGCCCCGCACAGCCCGGCCGAGAAAGCCGCACGCTACCCGCGCTTCGGCGACATTCCCGGCGGCATGCCGGGCGTGCAGACGCTGCTGCCGATGATGCTGCACCTCGCCGCGACGGACGTGCTCGCGCTGCCCGATATCGCCCGGCTGTGCGCCGCCAGTCCCGCCGCCCGCTTCGGCCTCGGCACGCGCAAGGGCCAAATCGCCGAGGGTTTCGACGCCGACATGGTGGTGGTCGACCCCGCGCGGGAGAGCACGATCCGTTCGGCCGAGCAGCTCAGCAAGGCGGCGGCGACGCCGTTCGACGGCGTGCGCGTGCCCTATCATGTCGAGAGCGTGTGGCTGGCCGGACGCCGGATCGCGCAGGATGGGGTGCCGCTCGGCCCGGCTCTCGGCCGGGTGGTCACGCCCCGGCGGGACGGGCTGCCTGCGTGAGCGAGGCGCGGATGAAATCGGCGGCGCGGCGCCGACCGGACAGGCTCGGCTCGATCACCACGATGTGTCGGGCATAGGCGGCACCGGAAGGCGGGGCGAGAAGCGTCACGCCCTCCCCCGGCAGGCCGGCCCAGGCCGGCACCAGCGCATTGCCCAGCCCTTCGGCCACCAGCAGGGCGATGGCTTCCAGCGCATCGAGATCGCACAGGATGGGCGGCGCGATCCCCATATCGGCCATGTAGCGCGCCACCAGCCGGCCGCCGAAGCTCGACGGCTCGTAGCGGATGAAGGGATGGTTTGAGGCATGGCGCGCAATGGCCTCCGGCGGCAGTTCGTCCCGCGTCATGTAGACGAGCGGCTCGCTGCGGATCCGCGTGCTGGCCAGCGTCTTGGGCAGGGCGAAGGGCGGCTCGACCAGGATCGCCATGTCGAGATCGCCGGCGATCAGGCTCTCCAGCAGGGTGGAGGATGACCCCGGCACCAGCCGTAGCCGGAGCCGCGGCGCCCGCGCCGCCGCATCGCGGATGGTGGCCGGCAGCAGGCCGGTAAGCGCGGTGGAGATGGCGCCGATGCGCAGTTCGCCGGTCGGCTCCTCGCCCGCGACGTCGGCCCTCAGCGCTTCGCTTTCGCGCAGGATGGCGCGGGCCCGCGGCAGCAGGGCGAGACATGGCTCGGTGGGCCGCACGGTATGGGCGCCGCGGGCCAGCAGCGTGCAGTCCAGTTCGCGCTCCAGCGCCTGGATGCGCTGGCTCAGGGCGGCGGCGGTCAGCTTCTCCCGCCGCGCCGCGCCGGCGATGGAGCCGGTTTCCACCACGGCGATCAGGCTGCGGAGAAAGCGCGTATCCAATGGTTTTTCCTGTGCTCAGACCCAGACGGACGGCGGTTTTTCTTGAGGTGGCATGGTTTAGCATGGGGCGAACGCGTGCAGGAGGCCTCATGAAATCGCTGTTCCACCTCGCCTATCACGTCACCGATCTGGATGAGGCGCGCGCCTTCTATGGCGGCGTGCTCGGCTGCACGGAAGGCCGCAGCACGGACACCTGGGTCGATTTCGACTTTTTCGGCCACCAGATCTCGCTGCATCTTGGCGAGCCCTTCGCGGTGACGCGCACCGGCAAGGTCGGCGATCACATGGTGATGATGCCGCATCTGGGCGTCGTGCTGCCGCTGGATGGCTGGCTGGCACTGGCCGAGCGGCTTCAGGCCGGCGGCATCGCCTTCGACATCCCCCCGGTGATCCGCTTCGAAGGCGAGCCCGGCGAACAGCGCACCATGTTCTTCTTCGACCCGAGCGGAAACCCGATCGAAGTCAAGGGCTTCAAGGATTTCGACAGCGTCTTCGCCCATTAGGGCGCCGCGCGCTGCCCGGCCCCGCGAACCTATGCCGGGCCGGGCGCCTCCGCCGGGTCCGGTCAGGCGCGCAGCCGCGCGCCGGCCGCGTCGAAGGGCGGCGCATCGAGCAGTACCGCCGGGTGATCGCGCCCGAGAATGGCAACGGTGAGCCGATCCCCGGGTGCCGCGCGCCCCGCCTCCACATAGCCGAGCGCCAGCGACATGCCGACCGAGTAGCCATAGGCGCCCGAACTGACATGGCCGACCGGCGTGCCGTCGGCGAGGAAGATCGGCTCGCCCCCGGTTGCGTCGGTGCCCTCGGCCTCCACCTTCAGCATGACAAGGCGCGAGCGGGCCGGCCTGTCGGCGATGGCGAGATAGGCGTCGCGGTTGAGGAAGTCGCCCTTGTCGAGCTTGACCAGCCGGTCGAGCCCGGTCTCCTGCGGCCAGTATTCCGGCGAATATTCCCGGCCCCAGCTGCCATATCCCTTCTCGATGCGCAGCGAGGCCAGCGCCCGCCCGCCAACCGGGCCGGCCCCCAGTTCCCGCCCCGCATCCAGCAGCGCACCGTAGAGCGTCGTCTGGTCGGCCTCGGCGCAATGCAGCTCCCAGCCGAGATCCCCCGTGAAGGAGACGCGCAGCGCGGTGACGTCGACGCCGGCCACCTTCATCCGACGCGATTGCGCGAAGGGAAAAGCCTCGCTGGAAAGGTCCTGGTTGGTCAGGCGCTGCAGCAATTCGCGCGAGCGCGGGCCGGCCACGCTGAAGCCGCTCATCGTCTCGGTGATGGAGCGGAAAGAGGTGCCCTCCGGTAGTGGAACCGCCTTGAAGAAGCGCTGGTGGTAGCGCTCGGCCATGCCCGAGCCGATGACGAGATACTCGTCCTCGGCGATGCAGGTCACGGTGAAGTCGCCGGCAATGCCGCCGCGCTTGCCGATCAGCGGCGTCAGGCAGGAGCGGCCAGCCGCGCGCGGCATGCGGTTGGCGAACACCGCGTCGAGCCAGGCCTGCGCACCCGGGCCGTTTACCGCGTAGCGGGCGAAGTTGGAGATATCGATGATGCCGGCGCTCTCGCGCAGCATGCGGGCCTCGCGCCCCGCCGGCTGCCACCAGTTCTGCCGCTCGAAGCCCGCCGTCTCCTCCCGCGCCTCACCCTCCGCCGCGAACCAGAGCGGGTGCTCCCAGCCATAATTGAGGCCGAACACGGCGCCGAGCGCCTGCTGCATCGCATAGGCGGGGCGGGTGCGGACGGGGCGCCCGGCGGCGCGTTCCTCATTGGGGAAATGGATCTTGAAACGGTGGCTGTACTGGTCCTCCACCCGCGCCTTGGTGAAGGCCTTGCCGGCCCAGGCGCCGAAGCGCGACAGGTCCCAGCCGAACATGTCCATCGAGGGCTCGCCTTCCACCATCCATTCGGCGGCGAGCCGGCCGAGGCCGCCCGATTGCGAAAAGCCGGGGATGATGCCGTTGCAGCAGAAATAGTTGCTGAGCTCGGGCACCGGTCCGAACAGGGCGGCGCTGTCCGGCGACCAGATCATCGGACCGTTGATGACGCGGCGGATGCCGACCGCGCCGACGGCGGGCACCCGGTCTATGGCGCGCATCATGTTGGGCTCGATGCGGCCGAGATCGTCGGGAAACAGTTCGTGGCCGAAATTCAGCGGCGTGCCGTTCTCCGCCCAGAAGCGCATGTCGCGCTCATAGGCGCCGACCAGCAGGCCAAGCCCTTCCTGGCGCAGATAATATTCGCCGTCACGATCGGCGACCGAGGGCAGGCGACGGCCGAGGCCGGCGATTTCGGGGATCGTTTCGGTGACGAAATACTGATGCTCGGTCGGGATCAGCGGCAGTTCGAGCCCCGCCATCGCGGCCACCTCGCGCGCCCACAGGCCAGCGGCGTTGATCACCCATTGCGCGCGGATGTCGCCCTTCTCGGTGCGCACGATCCAGCTGCCATCGGCCTGCGGCTCGGTGCCGGTGACGGGGGTGAAACGGTGGATCTCCGCCCCCATCTGCCGCGCGCCCTTGGCATAGGCATGGGTGACGCCGGAAGGATCGACATTGCCGCCCTCGGGCTCGAACATGATGCAGCGAATGCCGTCGAAATCGACCAGCGGATGCAGCCGCTCGGCCTCGTCGCGGCTGACCTCGTGGAAATTCATGCCGTAGCGCCGGGCCTTGGCCGCCTGCAGGCGCAGCTGATGCTCACGCGCCTCGGTCTGGGCGAGATAGAGCGAGCCGGGCTGGAAGATGCCGCAACTCTGCTCGGTCTCGATCTCCAGCTCCCGGTAGAGCTTCATCGTGTAGTGCTGCAGCCGGCTGATATTGGTGGAATCGTGCAGGCCGTGAATATTGGCCGCCGCATGCCAGGTGGACCCGGAGGTCAGCTCGCTGCGCTCCAGCAGGACGGAATCGGTCCAGCCGAGCTTGGCGAGATGGTAGAGGATCGAGCAGCCGACCAGACCGCCGCCGATCACCACAGCCTGTGCATGAGTCCGCATGGAGGAACGTCCTTGTTGAATCGAGGGTCGCACCGGGCTGTGCCGGCGTGGTGTCATCAGGTGGCGACGCGCGTGGGCGCGCCCGGCGTGCGTTCAGTCTCAATAGCCGCGCTGGGGATCGACGACGTTTGCCAGCCCCTCGCCCCGGCGATAGGCGGCGAGATTGCGGGAAAACCGCTCGAAGGAACGCGCCGACCACTGCGCGTCCGCCGATGAGCAATGCGGGGTGACGAGCACCTTCTCGTGCGTCCAGAACGGATGTCCGGGCGGCAGCGGCTCGGTGAGAAAGACATCGAGCGCCGCCCCGCGCAGACGCCCGCCATCGAGCGCTGCCAGCAGCGCGCCCTCATCGACCACCCCGCCGCGCGAGACGTCGATCAGCACCGCCGTGGCGCGCATCGCCGCGAAGGCGGCGGCATCGACCAGCGCGCGCGTCGCGGCCGTCAGCGGCAGGCAGCAGGCGATGTAGTCGGCGCGGCCCCACAGGGCGGGCAGGTCCGCTGCGGCGTGAACCTCGTCGAATGACGCGGCCGGCGCGGGCCGGGCGCGGACGCCGAGCACCTTCATGCCCATCGCCTTCGCCCGCTGCGCAAGGGCCTGCCCCGTGCCGCCCATGCCGAGCACCAGCAGTGTGCGGCCCTGGATGGGCTCCGGCTGGTGCGACGCCCATGTCCGTGCGTGCTGCGCGCGGGCGAGGGCCGGAAGGCCGAGCGAGAAGCTCAGCATCATGCCGAGGATGTATTCGGCCATGAGATCGGCCGCCACGCCGGCCGCGTTCGTCACCGTTACCCGCGCCGGATCCCAGCTGTGGAGATGATCGGTGCCCGAGCCTCCCACCGAAATCCACCGCACGCCGGCACTGCCGAGCAGCGCCGCGCGGGGAAAGGGTTCACCGCGCATGAACCGGGTGGAATAGACGACCTCCGCCTCGCTCGCGCGGATCGCCTCGGCGAGGCCGGCATAGCTGTCGCAGATGGCAACCGGCAGGCCGGGGTGGTCGCGGGCGAGGATTTCCCGCCCGATGGCCGCTTCGTCGCTATGGATCAGGACGGACGGACTGCGCATGAAGACCCCGCTCACGCCGCGCGCCCGGGGCGGCATCCGGCAATGACCGCCGGCCGCCGACGCGCCGCCGGGGGCGGAAGGTGACGGGCGGTGGGATCATCCCGACGGAGGGCCGATTTCAGGAGACCGAAGACCATCTCACGCTCTTGTCGTCGAGAAGGCGCGGCGAGCCTGCCGCGTCGGCGTTTCTCGATCGTCATGCTCCGACCCAGGGCCCCGGCCCCGCGCCACACCTGGCTTCTGCACGAATGAACTCTAGGCGCCGGACCGGTGGCGATCACGCAAGATCGCCGGGGGCTATGGCCTCGAAATAATCGTGGGAGGCGTGGCAGTGTCCACGGCATGCCCGGCCTCGCGATCCACGCGGGTGAGAACGCTCAGCCATCGAACGCGATCACGAACGCCGTCAGCAGTGCGATGGCGGCGGCGAGATCTTCCATTTCCATGGCCTCGTCGGGATTGTGGCTACCATTCCGGTTGCGGACGAAGACCATGGCGGTCGGCACGCCGGCTTCGGCGAAGGCGGCGGCATCGTGGCCCGCGCCGCTGGGAATTGGGGGCGCGGCAAGCCCACAGGAGACGGCCGCGCGCGACAGCCCTGCCATCAGCCCCGCATCCATCACCGCCGCGTTCCAGCGAAAGGTGGGGCCCAGCTCGAAACGCACGCGGCGGCGGGCCGCGATGTCGGCGCAGATGCCGGCGATGCGACGCTCCAGCCCGGCCAGGATCGCCGCGTCGATGCTCCGCAGATCCAGCGTGAAGCCGAGATCGCCGAGCACGCGGCTGCCGCCATGCTGGGCGGGATCGGATTCGACACGGCCGAAGGTAATGGTCGCTTCGCCCCCGCGCTGCTCGATCGCATCCCATTCCCGCTCCAGCGCGGTGACGAAATCGTTGAAGCCGAGCACCGCGTCGTGCCGGGCGAAACGCGGCTCGGCACCGGAATGGGCATAACGGCCGATGCAGCGCCCGCCCGTGTAGCGCAGCCCGCCGGCAATGCCGGTGACGATGCCGACGGGCGCACCGGCGGCGACAAGGCGCGGACCCTGCTCGATGTGAAGCTCGATGAAAGCGGCGATGTCGCGCGGGGCGATCTGCGCGATGCCCCGCCGCACCGGCTCGGGATCGAATCCCGCCTGCGCCATGTGGTCGGCGAGGCTGCGGCCGGTATCGCTCCGCAGCGCCTCCAGCGCCTCCGGCGGCAGACGGCCCAGCGCGGCGAGGCTGCCGGGATAGGCCAGCGGAAACCACGCGGCCTCTTCGGCGCGGGTGATCAGCACGGTCAGGTCGCGCGGCAATCGGGCGCCCTGCGCGACGAGGTTCGCCATCACCGCGACACCGCCGGCCACGCCCGCCGCGCCATCGAAATTGCCGCCATGCGGCACGCTGTCCGCATGCGAGCCGATGACGAGAGCCGGAAGCTCCCGCCGCCGTCCCGGCAGGGTCAGGTAGAGATTGCCGAACGCATCGACGCGCCGCTCCGCCCCGAGCGCGACGGCGGCCGCGCCGAGCCGCGCATGGGCATAGTGCTCGCCCTCCCCGAACGCCGCGCGGGTGATGCCGGGCGGATCGGCCGTGGCGCGGGCAAGATCGGCGAGGAGCGCATCGGCGAGACGGGCGCCGGGGAGAAGCGCGCCAAGGAGAAGCGCGCTGGATTCGGCAACACGCTGGGTCATGGCATATCGCCCGCGACGGCTTCGGACGTAGGATGCGCGAGGCACCTCTTCGAGCGGCCGGCGCGGCGCCCGGGCGGGCCGCCACGCCGGAAGGGAAGCCGCGTCAGGACATCCAGACCTTGACGATGTCGATCTCGCGCGAGGGATGCGCGGCATAGCCATGCACCTTGGCGCTCGACAGGTTGTAGACCGGCCGCCAGACCGGCTGCACCATCACCGCGTCGTCCTGCAGGATCTTCTCCACCTTCTCCATCTTGGCCTTGCGGGCCTCGACCGCGACGGTCGATTCCGCATCCGCCAGCGCGGCGTCGAAAGCCGGGTTGGAATAGTGGCTCTCGTTCCACGGCACGCCGCTGCGATAGGCGAGGCCGAGCGTCATCGTACCCAGCGGGCGGTGGCTCCAGGAGGTGATGCCGAACGGAGTGTCCTTCCAGATCTCCCAGTAGCGGGTGGTCGGCACGACATTCACCGCCAGCTTGATGCCGGCGTCGGCGAGCTGGTCGCGCAGCGCCTCGCACACGGCCTGATGCCACGGACCATCGGTGTTGCCACAATCGATGGTGATCGACAGGCCGTCGGCATGGCCGGCTTCCTTCAGGAGCGCCTTGGCGCCCGCGACATCCCGCTTGAGCGGCGGCAGCGGGAAATATTCCGGATGGACCGGCGCGACGTGGAAATTATAGGCGGGCACGCCGCCTTCCGGGAACAGCAATTGCTGGATCGCGTTATTGTCGGCCGCCTTCACGATCGCCTGCCGCACGCGGATATCGTCGAACGGTTTCTTGTCGTTCTGCATGCGGCAGCACACGGTCTGCGCCGACACGGCGGAATAGATCTTCACGTCGGGCAGCGACTTGGCCAGTTCGAGCTGGTCCGACGTCAGTTCATAGATGGCGTCGACCGTGCCGGAGGCCAGCGCCGCGGTCTGGTTCTCCAGATCGAAATTGAAGAACTGCACCTCGTCCAGATAGACCTCGCCGCCCCAATAGACGAAATCCTTGCCATCCGTGGTCTTCTTCACGCGCTGGAGGATGCAGCGATCGCCGACCGCGAGCTGCTTGAGCGTGAACGGGCCGGTGCCCAGAGGCGCGTCCGAGAACGGCGCCTTGAAAGAGGGGTGCACGATCTGGGTGGGGTACTGCGCGCAGTCCTCCGGCACCGACAGCACCGCCCGCGCGAGGTTGAGCTTCACCGTGTGCGTATCGACCACCTCGATGCCATTGGCGATCGGCCGGCGCATGGCCTTGCCCTTGGCATCCTTCTCGCCCGTCTCCTCGGACAGCGAGCTGAAGGTCGACAGGCCGATATTGGACGAGCCGAGCTTGGAATCGCACCAGCGGCGCAGGTTGAAGGCCACGTGCTCGGCCGTCAGTTCCTCGCCATTGTGCCACATCACGCCCTTGCGGACGCGCAGCACCCAGGTCTTGAGGTCGTCGGAAGGCTCCCAGCTCTCCAGCAGCATCGGCCGGGTGATGTTGTCGGGCCCGAGCAGCGCGAGGTGCTCGATGATCGGGCGGGTCTGGTTGGACATCTCGTTCCAGCTGTAGAGCGCCGGGTCGTCCAGCTTGGCCACCCGCTGGCCGATGCGCAGCACGCCGCCAGCCTTTGCGTCGGGGTCGATCCGGGGCCAGGGCATGGCGGCGGGCGCCGGGTTCGCCGCCATGGCGGGGCTGACGAGCCCGGCCATCGATCCGGCGGCGCCGACCGACACGCCGAGCAGCGCCGCCATCCGGACGAAGCTGCGACGGTCCATCTGGCCCTCGTCGAGCTGACGCTTGAGTTCGCGGATGAGCGGCTTGTCCTGAAACCCGGTCATTTGTTCCCCTTTTTCATCTGATTGCGGAAGGTTGATGCGACGCACGGACGGCCGGAACGATGGGTGCCGCGGAGCCTGTATCGACACGGAAGGCGGGCGATGCGCGGCGTCGACACGCCACGCCGACAGGATACCGCCGACAGGCGACCGCCGATCGCCATCGACCCATCGACCGAACGCACCGCACGATGGGGTGCGGCGACTTCCAGATCGACCGGATGCCGTGTCGTTGCGTCTTTTATGGCTCGATTGACCCAAGCCTATCGTGGGCAAGCGGGCAATCACGCAAGAAATTTACGGCCATTGCCACGATTTTTTTTGCGCTGCAAAAGGGATGCGCATTGCCGGCGGGGAATGCCATCACTAGGCTCGCACGGATGACCTGTCACCCGGATACCGCATGAAGCCGCCGGCTCCCCTGAACTATATCCGCTCCTTCGAGAGCGCGGCGCGCCATCTCAGCTTCACCGCTGCCGCGCAGGAACTGGGCTATACGCAGGCGGCGATCAGCAGCCATGTGCGCGCGCTGGAGCAGTATATCGGGCGCCAGCTGTTCATCCGCTACCCGCGCAGCCTCAAGCTCACCGACATGGGCGAGGCGTTCCTGCCCACGCTGCGCCAGGCGCTGGCGGAAATCGACAACGCCACCGAGGCCATCGTCGCCAAGGGTCGCAACCGCACCGTCGTCGTCACCTGCCCCGTCAGCCTCGCGGAAAACTGGCTGGCCGCCGTGATGGCGCCTTTCCACGGCGTGCATCCCGCCATCGAGGTGGTGTTGCAGGGCACGGTATGGGAGGACACGGATGAGCAGCTCTCCGACCTCACCATCGCGATCCGCCGCTTCGACGACCAGCCGTCTTCCGGCACGCTGCTGTGGGATGACGAACTGGTGCTCGTCTGCTCGCCCCGGCTTCTGGAGGGCAACGTGCCGCTGCGCACCGGCGCCGATGTGATGCGGCAGCCGTGGATCCAGGTTCTGGGGCGGCAGGAATGCTGGCAGATCATGGCCGAGGCGCTGCATCTTGGCGCCGCCGAACGCCCGCGCAGCCTCGCGGCGAACTCCACCAATGTGGCGCTCGAACTGGCCTCCCGCGGGGCGGGAATCGTCGCCACGCAATGGTCGCTGGCGCAGGTCTATATCGAGCGCGGCCTGCTGGTGGAGCCGCTGCCGGTGCGGCGGCCGAGCCCTTGGGCCTATTATCTCGTCGAAAATCCGCTCTCCAAGGGCAATTATTGCCGGGCGGTGCGGGAATGGATCGTCGCGCACGCCGCCGCGAATAAAACAAACCCGCCACGTGCCACTGCAAAACCTTAAGCGATAGTCCTGAAGCGCCTGCTTCACGCGCGTCGACCTCCGCCCGGCCCGAAAGCGCCCTACCCGCCCCCCTCATCAGGAAAGGCGGGGCCGCCGGCGCAAAGCCGCGCGGCGACGCGAGCCATCGCCTCGGCGGGCCCAATCGTCACCCTCAGGCAATGGCCAAGCCCGTAGCCGTCCATGCCGCGCAGCAGCAGGCCCTCCGCGCGCAGCGACCTGTCGGCCGCGCGGCACGCGCGCGGGCTGGCGAAGGGGATGAGCAGGAAATTGGTGTGGCTGCGGGGCGGTGCGAAGCCCGCCGTCCGCAGCGTGGCGGCGAGCGCCTCGCGCGCCCGGCGGGTCTCGGTGACGATGGCGCGCATATGCGCCCCGTCGCGCATCGCCGCCGCCGCCATGGCCTGGCTCACGGCGCCGACATTGTTGGGGTTGAGCAACTTGCGGGCCTCGACGCCGATCGCGGGGGGAAAAAGCCCCCAGCCGACGCGGGCACCGGCCAGCCCATAGGCCTTGGAAAAGCTGCGCAGCACCACCGTGCCGCCGCCGGCCACGAGATCGAAAACCGGACGCGCGTCCTGGTCATCGAACTCGCCATAGGCCTGGTCGACCACCAGAAGCACCCGCGCGGGCAGGCCGGCGCGCAGGCGGATGATCTCGGCATTGGCGATGCGCGTGCCGGTCGGGTTGGCCGGATTGCAGACGAAGACGATCCGCGTGTCGGCCCCGACCGAACGCAGGAGGCTATCGACGCACACGGTGTAGTCCGTCTCGTCGGCACAGACATAGCGGGCGCCGGACTGCCGGCAGGCGGTGGCGACGAAGAGATAGCCGAAGCGTGAACCGAGCACCTCGTCGCCCGGCCCGCTGAAGGCCCGGATCACCGCGCCGATCAGTTCCATCGACCCCGCGCCGCAGAGAATGCTCTCGCCCGACACATCATGCACCGCGGCAATGGCCGCGCGCAGGTCGCTCCAGTCGGCATCGGGATAGAGCGCGCCACGGGCCAGCGCCGCCGCCCCCGCCGCCAGCGCCCGCGGGCTCGGGGGAAAGGCGCTCTCGTTCTGCGCCAGCGAGATCGCCCCTTCCGGTGCCGGATCGGCCAGCGGATAGGACGCCATGGCGGCCACGGCCGGGATCGGGGCAATCATGCGCGAGTCATTCCGCGAGGGAGGGAGTGAGCGGGAGAGCGGCAGGCTCAGCCGATGGTGATGGCGAGATCCGAGACCGGCCGGCTGGAACAGGCGAGGATATAGCCCTCGGCCTCCTCCTCCGGCGTGATGCCGCCATTGTGGTGCAGCGCCACGCTGCCGCGTTCGAGCTTGACCATGCAGGTGCCGCACAGGCCCTCGCCGCAGCCGCAGGGGATGATGACACCCTGGCGCAGGCTGGCCTGCAGCACCGTCTCGTCCGCGCGTATCGCCAGTTCCCGCCCGGCCGCCCAGAGCTGGAAATCCCCCGCCGGGTTTCCGTTCGCCGGAACCGCCGCCGGGCTCGCCGGCGCGGCGACGCCCCCACCTTCCGCGTGGAAGCGCTCCGTGTGGAAGCGTTCCTTGCGCCCGCCCTCCGCCGCGTGAATGAGCCGGATTTCCTGCATGAAGGCGGACGGCCCGCAGCAGAACACCTCGCGCGCGGCGAAGTCGGGCACCATGACCGACATCCGGCGCCGGTTGACCCGTCCGCGATAGCCAAACCAGCCGGCACCGGGATGGCTGACGGTGATCGACGCCGCGAGGTTCGGCATGCGCGCCTGCAGTTCCGCCAGCGCCTGCGCGAACAGGATGTCGTCCTCGCGGCGGGCAGCGTGGACCCAGGCGACATCCGCCTCGGGATCCGTCCGCGCGAGTTCGCGCAGCATGGCGATTAACGGCGTCACGCCCGAGCCGGCGGAAATGAAGGCAACCGGCCCGCCGCTGCGTACCGCCAGCGTGAAGGCGCCACGTGCCGCCCGTGCCGGCAGCGTCATGCCGGGCTCCAGCCGCTCATGCAGCCAATGGGTGGCCCCGCCGGGCGCCTGCGCCTTGATGGTCATCTCGAGGGCGCCATCCGCGCCGGCCCCCGAGATGGAAAAGCTGCGCCAGTGTCTCTCGCCGGCCCGTTCGATGGCGAGCATCATCGCCTGACCCGGCACGAAGGAAACCGCGACGCCCTCGCCGGCGCGGAAGCGGAAGGTCTTCACCCCCGGCGCCTCGGGGCGGATGTCGATGCAGGTAAGCATGAGGCCGGCCGTCCCGGCCGGCATGTCGATGGTCATGCGGCTCACTCGGCGGCGATGCGGTGCGCGGGGCCGTGCACGTAGTCGGACATCTTGCCGTAGTACCACTCCGCAAAATTCTTCAGCATGAACTCGGACGGCGCGAAGGGACCGGGGCGATAGGCCCGCGACTGGATGCCCTGGTGATTATGCTCGGCGAGGATGCGGTCCTCGTCATTGGTTTCGGTCCACACCTCGGTCAGGCGCTTTATGTCGTAGTCGACACCCTCCACCGCGTCCTCATGCACCAGCCATGTGGTCTTCACCGCGGTGCGGTTGGGGCCGAGCGGCAGCACGCGGAAATGGATGATGTGGTCGGCAAGGAAGTGGTTCCAGTTGTTCGGCACACGGAACATGCGCACCGAGCCGAGATCGGGCTCGGTGAAATCGGCCAGCAGCTTGTTGCAGGCCGGCGCGCCGTCACGGGTGAAGGACACGCAATCCTCGTTGAACGGCAGGCGGATGCAGCGGAACTCGATGCCGCCATCGGCGGGCTTGTGCGGCAGGCCCAGGCGATCCCAGCGCGCGGTCGAGGTGTCCATCAGGTTCTTGAAGGTGGCATTGGCTGCCGGGTGGTCCGGCAGGGCGAATTCCACCAGCGTCACCAGCAGCGCCGGGTGATTGCCGGCGCAGTGATAGCATTCGCGATTATTCTCGATGACCAGCTTCCAGTTCGCCTCCTCGATGATGGTGGAGGAAAACGCCACCTTGGTGCGGTCCGGCTGGTGCGGCGCGATATAGGGCGTGACCGTGTCGCGGAAGCGCGCGAACGAAGGCGGGTTTTCGGCGACGCTGACATAGACCATGCCGCAGATCACCTCGACATGCACCGGCACCAGCGAGTAGCCGCTCTTGTCGAAATCCGCCGGCATCTGCCGCGCGTTGATGAGGCGGCCGTCCAGTTCGTAGACCCATTGATGGTAGGGACAGACCAGCCGGTTGGCCCGGCCGCTCTCATGCAGGCAGATACGCGAGCCGCGATGGCGGCAGGTGTTGAAATAGGCTTTCACCTCGCCGTCGCGATCCCGCAGGATCACCACGGAATCGCGGCCGATTTCCATCGTCACATAATCGCCGGGCCGCTTGATCTCCGCCACGCTGCAGGCGAACAGCCAGTCCGAGGCGAAGACCGCCTCAAGGTCGGCCTGGAAGATCTCCTCGTCCACATAGAAGGCCTGCGGCATGGAGAAGCCAGAGCGGCGTTCGTTCAACAGGCCGGCAATTCGCTGTTTCAGCATTCAACCCCCATCGGAGTGGGACCGCATGGAACCGGGCCCGCACCCGGCGAGCAGCTAGGCTCGGGGCGGGACATCGCTCATTCGCCGGCAGCATAACGCCGCGCCGGGGAGACCTCGCAATCAAATAGGGCGGGGGCAATGACCCGGATTTAATTGAGGCAAGCCCGTCCGGGACGAGCCGCCCCCGCGCGGTGAGGCCCTGCCGGATCCGAGCCCGCGGGCGCCGGAGGCCATGCGAGCGGTCGTGCCGGGCTTCGGCACCGCGCCGTCTGCCGACGGTCCAACCGGAGGATGCACCGAGAGGCGGCATCACCTTGATCCTGCATTAACGACCGCCGGCCACGAGGAAGCAGGGGGGCGGGCGCGCAGGAAGCGCCATGGCTGCGGGCTGGCCAAAGATTCAAGGGTCAATGACGACGAATTCCTCGCGTGATCAGCGATGAAGCACAGCCTAATTTAACGCCATGAGAATCGGAATTGCCCCCATGGCCCGGATTTTTCGCGCGTCAGAACGTGAGTGCCCCCACCCCGCGCCACACGTGGCCAGCGGGTCGCGCCGCGCGCTGAGCCAGGCTGGCCGGGCATGAGCGAGGTGGCGCACGCGGATGTGGTGATCCTCGGCGGCGGCATTGCCGGTGCGGGCGCCGCCTATGAGATCGCCAAGACCCGCTCGGTCATCCTGCTGGAGCGCGAGAGCGTCTGCGGCTACCACGCCACCGGCCGCTCGGCGGCGAGTTTCACGGAGAATTACGGTACCGGCCTCGTCCGGCGCCTCGCCCTCGGCAGCCGGCCGTTTCTCGCTTCTCCGCCGGCCGGCTTCTGCGAACACCCCCTGCTCTCCCCGCGCGGCATGCTCACCATTGCCCGCGCCGACCAGATGGAACGGCTCGACGCCGAACTGGCGCGGGCGCGGCTTCTGGTGCCCAGCATCGTGCCGGTCTCCATCGACGACGCCCTCGCGCGCGTGCCGGTGCTGCGGCGCGACTATCTCGCCGGCGCGATCCTCGAGCCGCATTCGATGGATATCGATGTCGACGCGCTGCAGAACGGCTTCCTGCGCGGCGCCCGCGCGGCCGGTGCGCGCATCGTCACCCGCGCGCAGGTGCGCGGCATCGCCTGCCGCAACGGTGAATGGCAGGTGGAAACGCCGGCGGGCCTGTTCGCAGCGCCTGTCATGGTCGATGCGGCGGGCGCCTGGGCGGACGAGGTGGCGCAAATGGCCGGCATCGCCCCGCTGGGGCTGCAGCCGCTGCGCCGCACCGCCTTCAACATTCCCGCGCCGGTGGGCCATTCCATCGCGCATTGGCCGCTGGTCAACGATGTGGGCGAGGAATTCTACGTCAAGGTCGCTGGCGGGCAGCTCATGGTGTCTCCGGCCGACGCCACACCGAGCAAGCCGATGGACGCGTGGGCGGACGACATGGATGTCGCGATCGGTGCCGAGCGGCTGGAGCGCGCGACCCATCTCACGGTCACGCGCGTAAGCCATTCCTGGGCGGGCCTGCGCACCTTCGCGGCCGACAGGTCGCCCGTGGTCGGCTTCGATCCGCGGGCCGAGGGTTTCTTCTGGCTGGCGGGACAGGGCGGCTACGGCATCAAGACGTCGTCCAGCCTCTCGCGCATCGCCGCCGCGCTGATCGGCGGGCAGGACCTGCCAGACGATCTCCAGCGGCTCGGCATATCGGCCTCCGACCTGTCGCCCGCGCGGTTCGCGCCCGCGCCGCAGGTGTCTTCCCCGTCCACCACCAGAGGAGCGGCCTGATGACGATCAACCGCATCGAGAACGGCACCCGCTTCTGCCGGGTACTCACCCATAACGGCACCGTCTACCTCGCCGGCATGACCGCCGACGATACGTCGGGCGACGTCGTGCAGCAGACGCGCGACACGCTCGCCAAGATCGACCACTTTCTCGGCCTGGCCGGCAGCGACCGCTCGAAGCTGCTCAGCGCCACCATCTGGCTGCGCGACATTGCCGATTTCGACCGGATGAACGGGGTGTGGGACGATTGGATCGACCACTCGGCCATGCCGGTGCGCGCCACCGTGGAAGGGCGCCTGGCCGGTGAGGCCTACCGGGTGGAAATCATGGTCATCGCGGCGCTCTGAAATCGCGCGCCCCGCGCGCACTGCCGGCCGACGCACTGCCCCCTCGCACCCGCCCCGACGTGAACCGAAGAGAGACCGATCGATGGCGAGGCTCATCGCAAAGCGGCTGGGGCAGATGCTCCTGATCATGGGCGTGACCTCGCTCCTGCTCTTCGCGATCTTCGATACCGACCAGTTCCGCCGCCAGATTGCCGTGTCGGAGCTGGGCGGCTTCGGCGTCGCCACGCTGAACGCGGCGGATTACGAGGGCTGGCTGGAGAAGAAGGGGCTGAACGAGCCGTTCCTGTCGCGCTATGTCACCTGGGTCGGCGATGTGATGCAGGGCGACCTCGGCCGCTCAATCGAGAAGAACATGGCGGTGTCGACGCTGCTGGCCGACCGGTTGCAGCGCACCGCCATCCTCGCCTCCTGCTTCTTCGTGCTCATGGTGCCGATCTCGCTCACGCTCGGCGTGCTGGCCGGCATGCGCGAGGGTGGGAGGCTGGACCGGGTGATCTCCATCGTCGCCGTCGTCACCACCTCGATCCCGCAGATCGCGACGGCTGTGCTGCTCACCGTGTTCCTCAGCCTGGGGCTGGGGTGGGTGCCGGCGAAATCCGCCATGGTGGGCGGCTTCTCCTTCCGCGAACTGGTGCTGCCGCTGCTGACCCTGCTGATCTACGACATCGGCTATGTCGTGCGCATGACCCGCGCCTCCATGGCGGAGGTGATGTCCGCCAACTACATCCGCACCGCCGTGCTCAAGGGCCTCGCCGGGTCGCACGTCATCGTAGGGCACGCTCTTCGCAATGCGCTCATCGTGCCCTTCACGCTGATCTTCCTGCAGCTCAACTGGCTGCTGTCGCATGTCGTGGTGGTGGAGGTGTTCTTCCAGTATTCCGGCTTCGGCCGGATGCTCTACGAGGCGGCGATGTTCGGCGATATCGCGGTGCTGCAGGCCGCCACGCTGGTGGCGGTGGCCGTCGCGGCCCTCTCGCAGCTTCTGTCCGACATCGCCTATATCCTCCTCAACCCACGCGTGGGAGCGGCCGGATGACGCTCTCCTCTCCTCCCGTGCCGGCAACCCATCCCGAGCGGGCATCGTGGCGCCCGACAATCGCCCGCCTGCCGGTGGTGGTGGCGCTGCTCGCGCTCGTCTGGTGCTCGCTGGTCGCCTATGTGGTGTTTCCCGATGCGCTGGGCCCTGCCCATGCCGCCGCGCTGATCCCCTCGATCCCGGCGGTGCTGGTTCTCTATGGGCTCGGCATCGTGTCGTGGCGGGAATCGGCCATTGCCCGCATCGGCCTCACGCTGGTGATGTTCTGGATCCTGATGGCGGTGGCCGCGCCCTACCTGCCGCTGGTCGATCCGAACCGCCCGATCGCCCCCTTCGCCCCGCCCTTCACGGCGAAGGCGGGACACTTCTTCTGGCTCGGCGCGGACATGCGCGGACGCGACATGCTCTCGCGCACCCTGTGGGGCGGGCAGCGGGTGATCGTGTGGGGCATCACCGCCACCGCCTGCGCCTATGTCGTCGGCGTCGCCTTCGGCCTCATGGCCGGCTACCTGCGCGGCTGGTGGGACGAGATCCTGTCCTTCATCGCCAATATCCTGCTGTCCTTCCCGGTCATGGTGCTGCTCATCCTGGTGCTGAACTTTCTCGGCCAGAGCGGCTTCTCGATCATCCTCGCCGTCACCTTCTCCTCCGCGCCGGGCATCATGCGCATCGTGCGCGGGCTGGCGCTGGTGGAATCCACCCGGGATTACATCCAGGCCGCCCAGACGCGCGGCGAGAGCGCGCTGTGGATCATGGCCGTGGAGATCCTGCCCAATGTTCGCGGGCCGCTCATCGTCGATGCCTGCCTGCGGCTCGGCTACACCACGGTGGCCATCACCACGCTGACCTTTCTCGGCCTCGGCCTGCAGCCGCCCGATCCCGACTGGGGTCTGATGATCAAGGAGGCCGCCAGTTCGGCCCTGCTGTGGAAGTTCGCCTACATGATGATCGTGCCCTCCGTGGCGGTCAGCAGCCTGATCCTCGGCTTCAACCTGATGGCCGACGGATTGCGCGAGATGAGTCTGAGGGATTGAGCCGATGGACACGCACTCCCCGCAGGCGGCGACGGCCAGCCCCTCCCCCATCCTCGAATGCCGCAATCTCTCAGTCTCCTACGAGACGCGGGCGGGGCTGGTGCCGGCGGTGGTGGACTTCAACCTGAAGCTCATGCCCGGCGAGGCGCACGGACTGGTGGGCGAATCCGGTTGCGGCAAATCCACCATCGCGCTCGCCATCATGCGCTATCTCGGCCGCAACGGGCGGATCACCGGCGGGCAGGTGCTGTTCGAGGGACGCGACCTGCTGACCCTCTCGCCAACGGAACTGCGGCGCGTGCGCGGGGCCGACATCGCGATGATCTACCAGGAGCCGATGGCCTCGCTGAACCCGACCCTGCGCATCGGCCGCCAACTCGCCGAGGTGCTGACCGTGCATCAGGGCCTCGATCGGGCGAGCGCGCTCGACCGCGCCGCCGCCATGCTGGAGCGGGTGCGGCTCGCCGATGCCGGGCGCATCCTCGCGGCCTATCCGCACCAGCTCTCGGGCGGGCAGCAGCAGCGCATCGTCATCGCCATGGCGTTGCTGGCCAACCCGAAGGTGCTGCTGCTGGACGAACCGACCACGGCGCTGGACGTGACGGTCGAGGCCGGCATCGTCGACCTCATCCGCGACATCTCCACCGAGTTCGGCACGGCGATGCTCTATGTCTCGCACAATCTCGGCCTGATCCTGGAGACCTGCCAGCGCCTCACCGTGATGTATTCGGGCGAGGCGGTGGAGACCGGGCCGGTGGACGAGGTGTTCCGACGGGTCCGCCACCCCTATACGCGCGGGCTTTTCGCCTCCATCCCCGTGCCCAGCGCGGACAAGGCCAGCCGGCCGCTCGTCACCATTCCCGGCCAGTTGCCCTCGCCGACCAACCGGCCCCACGGCTGCTATTTCGGGCCGCGCTGCGCGTTCTTCGAGCCGGGGCGCTGCGACGAGGCCGCCGTGCCGATGGCGCAGGTGTCGCGCACCCACGCCTCGCGCTGCCGGCGCATCGCCGAGATCGACTGGGACACGCCAGCCGCCGGCGCCGTGACGCGCGAGGAAACGAAGATCGGCCGCACCGTGCTGCAGGTCGAGGGGCTCTCGAAGCGCTATCACGCGGTGCGCGCCAACGAGGACCTCACCTTCGAGGCGCGGGAGGCCGAGACGCTGGCGATCGTGGGCGAATCGGGCTGCGGCAAGTCGACCTTCGCGCGCATCCTCATGGGGCTGGACCAGGCCACCTCCGGCTCGATCTCGCTGATGGGCGAGGAACTTGCCCGCCTGCCGGTGACCAAGCGCGACCGCGTCACCATCCGCAGCCTGCAGATGGTGTTCCAGAACCCGTTCGACACGCTCAACCCCAGCCAGACGGTCGGCTTCCAGATCGCCCGGGTGCTGCGCCGGTTCGGCGCCCGCATGAGCGAGGCGCAGATCCGCGAGCGGGTGCTCGAACTGCTCGACACGGTGAAGCTGCCGCGCGACTTCGCCGGGCGCCGCCCGCGCCAGCTCTCCGGCGGGCAGAAGCAGCGCATCGGCATCGCCCGCGCCTTTGCCGGGGACCCCGCAGTGGTGGTGGCGGACGAGCCGGTCTCGGCGCTCGACGTCTCGGTGCAGGCGGCCGTCACCGAACTCCTGATGGACATCCAGCGCCGCAACGGCACGACGCTACTGTTCATCAGCCACGATCTCTCGGTGGTGCGCTATCTCTCCGACCGCGTGGTGGTGATGTATCTGGGCCGCATCATGGAACAGGGCCGCACCGGCGACATCTTCGCCCCGCCCTACCACCCTTATACGGAAGCGCTGCTCGCGGCCGTGCCGATCGCCGATCCCACCATCCGCAAGCGCAAAGTGGTGATCTCTGGCGAGATGCCCTCGCCCAGCAACCCGCCCGCCGGCTGCCCGTTCTCCACACGCTGCCCCTACGCCATCGAGGACCTGTGCGAACGGACCGTGCCGCCCGCCCAGCTCTTCGGCGAGGGCCACGCCATAGCCTGCCACCTTCCCCGCGAGACGCTGCTGGCGATGGAACCCATCATCCTCGCCGCCGACAGCCTGAACGAGGCAAACAACCATCATGCATGAACGGGTCATCACCAATGGCCGCGTCGGGCTTTCCGACGGCTGGACCCATTGCGACATCGGCATCGACGACGGCCGCATCACCGCGCTGGGCGAGGGCCTGAAAGGGGCGGAAATTCTCGACGCGGCGGAGCTCTGGGTGCTGCCGGGCGGCGTCGATACCCATTGCCACCTCGACCAGCCCAGTTGGGGCGGCACCGAGGGGGCGGACGGGTTCGGCACCGGCAGCCTCGCCGCGATATTCGGCGGCACGACCACCATCGTCCCCTTCGCCATGCCGGCGCCGGGCACCACCATGCCGCAGGCGGTGGAGCGCTCGCTGGCGCTGGCCGAGGGCCGCAGCTTCGCCGATTACAGCCTGCACGCCATCGCCACGGAGGCGACCGGCCCCGCGCAGGACCAGATGGACTGGCTCTGCGCGCAGGGCATCCCCTCGGTGAAGGCATTCATGACCTATGAGGGCTTCGCCGTCTCCGACGAACGGATGTTGGAACTGATGGACGGCGCTCGCGCGCGCGGCATGACGGTAATGATCCATGCCGAGAACGATGCGATCATCCGGCACAGCCGCGACAAGCTGCTCGCCGCCGGCCGCACCGCGCTGCGCTATCACCTCATCGCCCACAGTGCGGCCGTGGAGCGCGAGGCCATCCACCGGGTGGCGACGCTGGCGGAGGTGACGGGCGCGCGCGTGCTGATCGTCCATATCTCGTCGGCGCAGGGGATCGAGGAACTGACGCGGGCCCGGCTGCGCGGCACCGACGTGACCGGCGAGACCTGCCCGCAATATGTGCTGGTGCCGCCCGCCGCGCTGGACGGGCCGGCGGAGGACGCCGCGCGCTTCCTGTTCTGCCCGCCCGGACGGGAAGCCGCCAGCCATGCCGCGCTGTGGCAGGCGCTGGAAGCGGGCGACATCGCGCTGTGGTCCTCCGACCATTCGCCCGGCCCGCTGGCCGACAAGGTGGCGGCGGAGGATTTCGACAAGGCGGTGAGCGGCATACCGGGACTGGAGACCCGCCTGCCGCTGCTGTTCTCGGAAGGGCTGGCAAGCGGGCGCCTGTCGCTGCCGCGCTATCTCAGCGTCGCCGGCGCGGCGGCGGCCCGCTATTACGGGCTCGAGCGCAAGGGGGCGATCACGCCCGGTTTCGATGCCGATCTCGTATTGTGGGATCCCGCCGCGCGCTGGCAGGTCCGCGCCGCCGAGCAGCGCTCGCGCGCTGGCTACACGCCTTTCGAGGGGCGCTGGATGAGCGGCCGGCCCCTCACCGTGCTGCTGCGCGGCCAGACCGTGGTCGCGGACGGCCGCCTCGCCGACCGGCCGCCGCAGGGCCGCTTCCTGCCGCGCCGACCGCTCGATCCCTCCACCTTCCGCCTGCCCATCGAGGACACCACGCCATGGCTCGCCGCCTGAACGTCGCCGTTTGCCAGACCGGCCCGATCGCCCGTGCGGAGAGCCGGGCGGACGTGGTGGCGCGGCTCATCGCCCTGCTGGAAACGGCGGCGGCGGGAGGCGCCGAACTGGCGGTGTTCCCGGAAATGGCGCTCACCACCTTCTTTCCCCGCTGGGATCTGACCGACCCGGACGAGATCCGCGCCTTCTACGAGCGCGAGATGCCCGGCCCGGACACCGCCCCGCTATTCGCGGCGGCCCGGCGTCTCAAGGTCGGCTTCGCGCTCGGCTATTGCGAGAGCGTGGTGGAGGACGGACGCGAACGGCGCTTCAACACGATGGTGCTGGCGGGGCGCGACGGGGCGGTGATCGGCCGCTATCGCAAGATGCATGTGCCCGGCTCCGAGGCGCCGGAGGAAGGCGTGACGGTGCATCTCGAGCGCCGCTATTTCGAGCCGGGCAATCTCGGCTTCCCGGTATTTTCCTTCGAGGGGGTGCGGATCGGCATGGCGATCTGCAACGACCGGCGCTGGCCGGAGACCTACCGCATGCTGTGCCTCAACGGCGCGGAAATGGTGCTGATCGGCTACAACACACCGCTCCTCCTCACCGAGACCCCGCGGCTTGCGCATCTGCGCATGTTCCACAACCATCTGCCGATGCAGGCCGGCGCCTACCAGAACACGGTGTGGATCGCCGCCGCCGCCAAGGCCGGGGTCGAGGAGGGGCAGGCACTGATCGGCGGCTCCTGCATCATCGCCCCCAGCGGGGAAATCGTCGCGCTGGCCAACTCGCTGGGCGACGAGGTGATCGTCCACCGCGCCGATCTCGCCATGAATGAGGACTGCGCGAAGGCGGGCTTCGACTTCGCGCGCTACCGCCGCCCGGACGAATACGCGCTCATCGCGCAGGCCGCCGGACCGCGCCGGCCGGCCACCGCCGGCTGAACCCGCTCCGGCTTCCGCTCCTGCTTCTGCTCCTGCCCGCACCGGAAAAGGCGCCGCATGACGCCCGCGACCACCGCCCTTATCCTCATCGACCTGCAGAACGAGTACCGCCCCGGCGCCACCTGGGCGATCATCGGCTACGACAGCGTCCTCGCCAACGCCGCGCAATTGCTGGCGACCGCCCGGAAAGCCGGCATCTGTGTCGTGCACGCGCAGTTCTATGTGCGGGACGAGGAACGCGGCGACTATGCGCTGCACGATGAAGCGGCCGGCGAGACGTTCCGCTCGGCCGTCGCGGGCGAACCGGGCGCGGAAATCTGTGCGGAGGTCGCGCCACAGGATGGCGATATCGTCCTCCACAAGAACTGGCCGAGCGCGTTCCGCCATACCGATCTGGAGGCGCGGCTGAAGGCGCGCGGGATCGAGACGCTGGTGGTGGCCGGTGTGCTCACCGACAGCTGCGTGACGGCGACGGTATTCGACGCCGTCTATCTCGGCTTCCACGTCTTCCTGGTGAAGGAGGCCTGCGGCAGCCTGAGCGAGGCGATGCACCGCACCGGCATGCTCGACATGGCGAACCGGCTCTATGGCGGGGGGATCCTCCGAATGCCGGAGGTGCTCAAGGCACTGGAGGGCAAGGCTTTCCGGGGCTGGCTCTGCACCCGCCCGGTCGAGTTCGCCTATTCGCTGGATAATGTGAACGCGCTCTACGACAGCCTGTGAACGGGGCGCAACCCGGCGCCCGTTGGAAACCGCAATCGCGCGAATTTTTCGGGGTCTGCGGCTCGCAATGCCGATCCAGCCTACGGATGCCGGATCGAACCGGAGCCAGACGAGCCTGTGTTTCCGCCGATGGCCGATGGGCTTGATCCGATGCCGTCTCCATGTAAGTGATACATTATATCATTTCACACATGGAGCGCGTCCCTATGTCCGATTCACGCCTTCCGGTCACGGTGCTGTCCGGCTTTCTCGGCGCCGGAAAGACCACCCTGCTCAACCATGTCCTCGCCAATCGCGAGGGGCTGCGCGTGGCGGTCATCGTCAATGACATGTCGGAAGTGAACATCGATGCCGAGCTGGTGCGGGCGGGCGACGCCAACCTTTCGCACACGCAGGAAAAGCTGGTCGAAATGACCAATGGCTGCATCTGCTGCACCCTGCGCGACGATCTGCTCGCCGAGGTGCGCCGGCTCGCGGCCGAGGGGCGTTTCGACTATCTGCTGATCGAATCCACCGGCATTGCCGAGCCACTGCCCGTCGCCGCCACGTTCGAGTTCCGCGACGAGGACGGCTTTTCGCTCTCCGACGTCGCCCGGCTCGACACGATGGTGACGGTGGTGGATGCCGCCAACCTGCTCAAGGATTTCGGCTCCCGCGATTTCCTGCGCGATCGCGGCGAGACGGCGGGCGAGGAGGATGAGCGCACGCTGGTCGACCTGCTGACCGACCAGATCGAGTTCGCCGATGTCATCGTGCTCAACAAGGTCTCGGACGTCGTCCCGGCGCGGCGCACCGAGGTGCGGGCCGTGGTGAAGGCGCTGAACCCCGACGCGCGCCTCATCGAGACCGATCAGGCCCATGTGCCGCTCAAGGACATTCTCGGCACCGGCCGGTTCGATTTCGAGGCCGCCCATGAACACCCGACCTGGTTCAAGGAGCTGAACGGCTTCAAGGACCATGTGCCGGAAACCGAGGAATACGGCGTTTCCAGCTTCGTCTATCGCGCCCGCCGGCCGTTCCACCCGGAGAAGTTCGACGCCTTCCTCGCCCGCACCTGGCCGGGGCTGGTGCGGGCCAAGGGCCTGTTCTGGCTGGCTACCCGCCCGCGCCGGGTGGGGGAGATGTCGCTCGCGGGCGCTATCTGCCGCACCGGCTCGATCGGCCAATGGTGGGCGGCGATCCCGACCGAGCACTGGCCGACGCAGCCGGACTGGCGTTCCTGGCTGCGCCAGCACTGGACGCCCGGCTATGGCGACCGGCGGCAGGAACTGGTCTTCATCGGCGTGAACATGGATGAGGCGGCGATCCGCGCCGCGCTCGACGCCTGCCTGGTCGGTCCGATGAAGCCGAACGTGTTCGATCCCGAGCCGTTCAAGCACCTGCCCGACCCGTTCCCGACCTGGGAGCGCGTACCGGCCTGAATGGAGCGGAAAGAGGCAGAAGGCCGGATCCGTTCCGGCCGCCGCACTCCATCTCCCCCAAGGCTTCCCAGGGCGCGCCGCGCTGGCGCCCCTCGCGGCCTCAGGCGCCGTTCAGGCGGCCTCCGGCTGCCACGGCGTCATGGCGAGCACATTGCCCCCGAGCCGGGAGAACGCGCGCTGGCGGCAGGAGAAGACCAGGATCTGCTGGTCACGCGCCTGCAGGTGCAGGGCGTTGAACATGCGCTCGATGCGGTCATCGTCGGAATAGACCAGCGCATCGTCGAGGATGACCGGCGCCGGCCGGCCATCGCGCGCCAGCAACCGGGCGAAGGCGAGGCGCGTGAGCACCGAGAGCTGCTCGCGCATGCCCCCGCTCAGCCGGTCGATCTCCTCGTCCTGCCCATTGCGGCGGATGGTCTGCGGCAGCAGGGTCTTCTCGTCGAACACGATGGAAATATCCTCGAACAGCAGGCCGAGCAGCGGCCGCAACTCGGTCAGCACCGGCTTGAGGTAGAGGTCGCGCGCCGCCGAGCGCGAGGCTTGCAGGGTCGCGCGCAGCCGCTCGAGCGCCGCCACCTCGGCGGCAAAAGCCCGGGCGCGGCCGCGCGCGGCTTCCAGCGCCTCGCCCGTCTCGCGCCACGCCTCTTCCACGGCGTCGTCGGCGCGGGTGCGGATCTGCCCGTTCAGCTCGGCGAGTTCGCGGCCGAGCCGGCCCTCCTCCTGCGTCGCCGCGTCCTCGGCCGATTTCGCGCGGCGCAACGCCGCCTCGGCGGAGGGAAGATGGGGCGCGGCCTGGCGCAGCGCCGTGGCCTGCGCCTCGTGCCGTGCGAACAGCGCCTCGCGCTCCTCGCGGCCCTGCGCCAAAAGCTGCGCGCGGGCGGGGCGCTCTGCCGCGTCACCGAGAAACGCGTCGAGCCGGGCGAGTTCGCCGCCGAGCCGCGCCACCGCCGCTTCCGTGGCGACGAAGGCGTCATTGGCCCGCCCCTGCTGCGGCTGCGCCTCGCGCACGCCGTTGCGCGCCGCGTCGACGCGCAAGCCGGCTTGCGCCAGCTTCAGCCGCGTCTCCTCGGGATCGGCCTTCAGCTCCAGCAACTCCGGCGCAAGCGCCGCGCGCCGCGCCACTTCCTCGCGCAGCCGCGCCAGCCCCTCGGGCGCCAGATGGCGCAGTTCCAGCCGCAGCCCGTCCAGCTCGGTGCTTTTCGCACGTGCCGCCGCCTGCCGGGCGCGCGCCGCGGGAAGATCCGCCACCCCGAGCGTTGCCAGCAGATCGGCGCGCTTGCGCTCGGCCGCGCGGCGGGCCCGGTCGGCGCCCTCCGGGCGGTGCGAGCACAGGGTCAGCGTGCCGATGCCCGGGATATCGAGGCGCGACAGGTCGCGGATGGGATGCTCCTCGCCCTCATTGAGCGGTGCTCCGTCGAGCACCAGCGGCGCGGCCGGTTCTCCCGCATAGGCCATGTGCAGCGTGGGCAGGGCTGCCTCCTCGGCCGCGCGCAGCCGGGCGATCTCGATATCGAGTTGCTGCAACTCGTCGACCGCCGCATCGGCAATGGAAAGAGGCGCGAGCGCCGCCTCGCTCTGCTCCTGCCGGGCGCGCAGCACCTCCGCTTGCTGGAGACGCGCGTCGAGCGCGGTCCGCTCTTCCGCTGCCTGCCGAGCACGCAGCGCCGCATCCAGCCGCACCAGCAACTCGCGGGTCGCCTGCTCCTCGCTCTCCGCCGCCGCAACCGCGGCCTGGGCCTGCTCGATCGCGAGCAAAGCCGCGCCGCGTCGGGCCCTCGCCTCCTCGCGCGCGGCATTGGCGGCCGCCAGCTCGCTCCCCAACCGCTCCGCCTGCTCCAGCGCCTCGCGGAAGGCGGAAACCT
Organism: Ancylobacter tetraedralis; assembly: GCF_014195655.1. Taxonomy (GTDB): domain Bacteria; phylum Pseudomonadota; class Alphaproteobacteria; order Rhizobiales; family Xanthobacteraceae; genus Ancylobacter; species Ancylobacter tetraedralis. The sequence goes on along the minus strand of NZ_JACICD010000001.1, from coordinate 1,024,115 downwards.
CGCGCACCGCCGCGTCGCGACGGTCGCGGGCGAGCGCGGCTTCCGCTTCGGCCGCCTTCAGCTTCTGCGCATGCGCCTTGGCCGCCTCGAAAGCCGCCTCCGCCTGCTCCACGGCGGCGCGGCGGGCGGCCTTCTCCTCGGCATTGCCGAGTTCGGTGAGGCGTTTCAGCGCCCCCGCGCGGCGGTCCAGCGCCTCGCGCAGCGCCCGCACCTCGGCGGAGAGGCGTCGCTCCTCTTCGGCGAGGCGCGCTTCCTCCTCGACGGCGGCGGCGTAGGGACCGCCGCTCCTGGGGCGCAATGTGGCGGTGACGAGCCGGCCCAGTTCCTCCTCGCAGGCCGCCATGATCTGCGACATGCGCCGTCCACCGGTGATCGCCTCGACCTCGCCCTGCACCGAGGCGAGCAGGCTCTCGCGCACGCGGCGCTCCTCCTCCTCCTCGCTCTTCTTGCGCTCCTCGAGGCCGGTAATGCCCTGGCGCACCCATAAAAGCCCTGCCGGACCGGCGCTGCCGCCGCGGATCAGGCCGGCGATGAAGCTCTCGGCCTCGTCGGCCTGGGCGACCAGTTGCGCGCCGCCGAAGCCGTCGAGCCGCTCGACCTGCGCGCGCTTGCCGCCGATGAACTGCTTGGTGAGGCGGAACCGTCCTTCCGCCACCTCGATCTCCGCCTGCACGATCGGGTTGCCGCCGCTATAGGGCTTGAGCCGCTGCACGTCCTTGGCAACGCTGGTGTGCGGCAGGAAGAACAGCGCGTGCAACGCCTCGAAGCTGGTCGACTTGCCATATTCATTGGCGGCGCACAGCACGTTGACGCCATCGCCGATGTCCTCGATGGCGACGCCCTGCCGCGCGAAGCGCTTGACGTTGTAGAGCCGCAGCGCCGCGAGCTTCATGAGGCGATCTTCTGGCAATAGGAGAACAGCCGCACCAGCGCGGCGCGGGCGATGTCCCGATCACCCGCCGATGTCGACAGATCGAGGCTGGCGGCGCTCAGCGTCTCGGCCGCCTCGCGCAGGGCGCCGGCGCGGTCGATCAGGTCGAGATCGGTCGCCTCGCACTCGGTGGCGAGGTCGCCATCCTCAAAGTCGAGCAGGGCGAATTCCGGCGCGGCGTGCGCGATGGCGGCGGCCAGCGCGGTTCGGCCGGCAAGGCTCGCCCGGCCGGTGGCGGCGATCCGCAGCAGGCTCTGGCGCCGCTGCGGGCCGGCCGGCAGCAGCCCCGCCAGTTGCGCGGGGCCGTCATCCCCAGGCAGCAGATGCAGCGGCACAATCCGCCAGTCAAACGAGCCGGTGGGGAACGGCGTCACCTCCGGCAGCGCGCCGGCGGCGGCGACATGGACAAGCAGCGCCTCTCCCGGCCGGCCATGCTTGAAGCGGTCCGGCTCGGGCGTCCCGCTATAGCGGGTGCGCGCATCCACCGCGATGGCGCCATGCCAGTCGCCGAGCGCGAGATAATCGAGGCCGGCACGGGCGGCGCGGTCGGGGGCGAGCACCTCGGTCGCGTTGCCCTCCTCGGAGAAATCGCGGATGGCGCCATGGGCGAGGCCCAGCCGGATCGCGCCCTCCGGCGTCGGCGCTCCGGTCATCCATTCGGTGAGATCGCGGCCGGGGCGGCGGGTCGTGCAGGGCGCGGGCAGCAGGCTCACGCCCGGCGCCAGCGTCAGCGGCGCGGGCTCGGTGGCGAGGATCACATTGGCCGGGGCGCCCTCGCGCAGCGCGCTCCACAGCGACGTGGCCTGCAGCGAATCATGATTGCCGGGCAGCAGCACGAAGGTCAGCGGCGCGTGATGGCCCATTTCGGCCAGCGCCTGGCGGCGAATTTCCGGCGAGGGCGTCTCGGTGTCGAACGTGTCGCCGGCCAGCAGCACCACGCTCGCCCCGCTTGCCCGCGCCTCGGCCGCCAGACGGCCGATCACGCCATGGCGCGCCTCGCGCAGCCGCCCGCGCAGTTCCTCGGGCAGGTTGCCGAAGCGCTTGCCGAGATGAAGGTCGCTCGTATGAATGAAACGGAACACGGACACGCTGACTTTTGGGCTCGGGAGTACAGGATAGCCACTCCGCCGCCGCGGTCCAGCATCCGGCGCGACTAGAACGGCTCCGGCAGGGGATCGACCGCGATAATCTCGGCGGTGCCGGCCGGCAGGCGGATCTCGTCGCCCACCCATTTGCCCATCAGCGCGCGGGCCACCGGGGAAATCCAGGCGATGCGCCCTTCGCGCGGGTCCGCCTCGTCCTCGCCGACGATGCGGTAGGTGCGGCGACGGCCCTCCTCGTCCTCGATGGTGACCGCCATGCCGAAGGTGATCGCCTCGCCGCTGGCCGGCGGATCGACCGGCTCGGCATTGGCGCGGCGCGCGCTCCAGTAGCGCAGCTCGCGCGAGGCCGCCGCCACGCGGTCGCGCTCTCCCGCCGCCCCGGCCGCCGACAGCGCCTCGCGCTGGCGCGCGCTCTCCTGCTCGATGAGCGCCAGACCCCGCCGGGTGACGAGATTGCGCTCGCTGTTGACCGGGCGTTCGGGCAGCGCTTCGGCACCGCTATCTTCCTTGACGAAGGCACGGCTCATGACGTCTCCAGACCCCGAACGGACGTTCCTGGGCAAAAATGCCCGTACAAACCCTTGACATCGGCAAAGTTCGTTGACTTTCCGGGCTTTATCCGTATGGTGCAACGCGTCGTCTGACCATACCCGACTGATGCGTTCCGCGCGACGACGATGCAGCCATCCCCGGTTACGGCTCGGGGCTCCGGTGAGCGGTGCGCAGCCGCAGAATTGACCCCAGATGCTTTTTAACGAACTGGGCCTGAGCGACAAGGTGCTCTCGGCCGTTGCCGACACTGGATACACCGAGCCTACGCCGATCCAGGCGCAGGCCATTCCGCATGTGCTGGCGCACCGCGACGTCCTTGGTCTCGCGCAGACCGGCACGGGCAAGACGGCTGCCTTCACCTTGCCGATGCTCACCCTGCTGGAGCAGGGCCGCGCCCGCGCGCGCATGCCGCGCACGCTGATTCTCGAACCCACGCGCGAACTTGCCGCGCAGGTGGAAGAGAATTTCATCCGCTACGGCAAGAACCACAAGCTCAATGTCGCGCTGCTCATCGGCGGCGTCTCGTTCGGCGACCAGGATGCCAAGCTGGTTCGCGGCGTGGACGTGCTGATCGCCACGCCGGGCCGCCTGCTCGATCATGTCGAGCGCGGGCGCCTGCTGCTGTCGGGCATCGAGATTCTCGTCATCGACGAGGCCGACCGCATGCTCGACATGGGCTTCATCCCGGACATCGAGCGCGTCTGCAAGCTGGTGCCCTTCACCCGGCAGACCCTGTTCTTCTCGGCCACCATGCCGCCGGAGATCCAGCGCCTCGTCTCGCAGTTCCTGTCCAATCCGGTGCAGATCGAGGCCTCGCGCCCCTCCTCCACCGCCTCGACCATCACCCAGCTGCTGGTCGCCTCCTCCAAGGAGGATTTCGCCAAGCGCGAAACCCTGCGGCGGCTGATCGACAACGCCGAGGCGCTGCAGAACGGCATCATCTTCTGCAACCGCAAGAGCGACGTCGCCATCGTGCACAAGTCGCTGCTGCGCCACGGCTACAAGGCGGTGGCGCTGCACGGCGACATGGACCAGCGCTCGCGCATGCAGGCGCTCGACCAGTTCCGCACCGGCGAGGCGACCCTGCTGGTGGCTTCCGACGTCGCCGCGCGCGGGCTCGACATTCCCGCCGTGAGCCACGTGTTCAACTATGACACGCCGCACCACGCGGAAGACTATGTGCACCGCATCGGCCGCACCGGCCGGGCCGGTCGCGCCGGTGCCGCGTTCACCATCGTCACGCCGGCCGAGACCAAGTCGGTGGCGGCGATCGAAAAGCTGATCGGCCGCTCGATCGACTGGATGGAAGGCTCCTCGCTGGAGACCCTGCCGCCGGTCGAGCCGCGCGCGCCGCGCCGCGAGGGCGGCAGCGAACGCCGTGGCAGCGAGCGTAGCCGCGGTGGCGGCGGTCGTGGCGAGCGCGGTGGCGAACGTGCCCGCGAGGAGCGCGCGAGCGAAGAGCGCCGTGGTGCCCGTCCGGCTCGTCGCCGGGTGGAGAAGGCCGCCGACGAGACGGCTGTCGATGCCCCCGCCGAGGTGGCAAGCGCGGCCATCGCCGAGGATCTAGCCCCCGCCCCGGCCCGCAAGCCGGCCCGTCGCGCCGCCAAGGCTTCGGTGGCTCCGGTGGCCGACGCGCCGGTGTCGGCACCCGCACCCGCGCCCCGCGCCGCCAAGCCGGCGGCGGGTTCCGAACCCAAGCGCGCGCCGTCCCGCGCGCCGGTGACGCCGCTGACGCATCACCGCCAGGATCGCCATCCGGCGGACGAGCCGGCCGATACCTCGCACCTGCCGGCCTTCCTTCTGCGTCCGGTGAAGATAAAGGCGGGCTGATCGCCCGTCAGGGGAGGATCAAGGCGGGCCGATCGCCCGCCGACCTTCTCACCTTGCCGTGCGAACGCCCTCAGGCGTTCGCCTCGCGCGGCGGCAAGGAGGACGTGGCCAGCATCGCGTTCTTCAGCAGGCCGCGCAGATGGCGGATGAGATCCCCGCGCACCGCGCCGGCCTCCCCCGCCGCCGCCCAGCCGGAAAAGGCGATCTCCACACGGTCCAGCGCCATCTTCGAGATGGCCGCCCCCGGGCCCGGCTCGGGCTGCACGCGGGAATCCGCCTTGAGGAAACCCAGCCCCTCGGCCAGCACGGCTTCGATATCGGCGTCCGGCTTCAGTTCCAGCGTGAACGCGAAGCTGCGCGTGCCATAGACCGACCTGTTGACGATCGGTGCGCCCCACACCTTTCCGTTCGGCATCAGCACCTGCACATTGTCGCCGTAGGCGAGTTCGGTGGTGAACAGGGTCAGCCCCTTCACCGTGCCGGCCATGCCGCCGATCTCGACCTGGTCGCCGAGCTTGAACGGGCGGAACAGCAGCAGCATCACCCCGGCCGCGACGTTGGACAGCGTGCCCTGCAAGGCGAGGCCGACCGCGAGGGAGGTGGCGCCCAGCACGGCGATGATGCTGGTGGTCTGAATGCCGAAGCGCTGCAGCACGGCCACGCCGACAAACACCAGCACGCCATAGCGCGCGATCGAGGCGAGAAACACGCCCACCGTGGGATCGACCCGGTGCGCCGCGCCGAAGGCCCGCAGCACGAGCCGCTCCACGAAGGAAGCGGCGTACCAGCCGAGGAGCAGGAGGCCCAGCGCATAGAGCACGTTCAGGCCGTAGAGAATGAACAGGTTGCCGAGCTTGCCGAGTTCGCCGGTGGTGCCGAAAGCGTCGAGATTCATGCAGCGTCACTCCATGGGATACCCATGGAAACGATGGGAACCGGGCAAGGTTCAACCGCGGGGACGCCGCGGCGGCTTCATCGCCTTGGCGGCGAGCGCCAAGCGTAGCGCACGGGCGGCAAGTTCCGCCGCCGCCTCGGCGTCATCCAGCGCGGCATCCGGCAGCGACCAATAAGCCATCCTCACCTGCCGCCCCCGCGCCTCGTAGACGAAGGGCTCGGCGCCGTGCTGCGCGAGTTCGGCGGCAAAGGCCGGGTCGGTCTTGAGATAGATGCGATCATCGGCGACCAGACCGAACATCACGCCCTCGGCGTAAAGACCAAGGCCGCCGAACATCGCCCTGCAGCGCACCGGCCGGAAGGCGGCGAAGACATCGCCGATCGCCGCCTCATCCATGGGTGCGCGCCCATTCAGGCGTGCGCGTCGGCGATTTCCGAGCGCACCGGGGTGATGGCGACGGATTCGCCACAGCCGCAGGCCGAGGTCTGGTTGGGATTGTTGAACACGAACTGGGCCGAGAACTTGTCGGTCTTGAAGTCCATCTGCGTGCCGAGCAGATAGAGAATCGCCTTGGGGTCGATCAGCACCTTCACGCCCTTGTCCTCGACCACCTCGTCGAAGCGCCCGGCTTCCTCGGCGAATTCGACCGTGTATTCCATGCCGGCGCAACCGCCATTCTTCACGCCGACGCGCAGGCCCGCGACGGGCTTGTCGGAGCGGGCGATGATGGAACGCACGCGCTCGGCGGCGGCATCCGTCAGGCTCATGACGGCGGGACGAGGGCGGGCAGGACGGGGGGTCGGCTCGGTCATGTCGTCTCTCCACATCGACGCCGGTTCAAGGCCGGCGGATCGGTCATCTTAAGATGGGGCAGTCGAGGCGCCGGCACAAGATCGTCGCGCGCGCAACTGGCAGCTGCCTTTCGCGGGGCTGACGGTGCGCTCAATAATTCGCCCACAGTCCCGGCGTCGCGAGTTCCACGAGATGGCCGTCCGGGTCGCGCAGGTAGAGGCTGGTGCCGCCCCCCTTCCAATCGACCCGACCCTCGATACCGATCCCCTTCACTGCCAGATGGACGATCCATGGATCGAGGCTGTCGACGGGTATCGCCAGCGCGAAATGCAGCGGACCATGGCCATCATGCGCAGGGATCACACCGCCCGGCAGGGTCAGCGGCTCCAGCGTCGCGCCGCGCCGGAACAGCAGCAGAACGCTCGCCGGCCCGGCATTATAGGCGCAGAAGCGCTCATCGGCGACCATGGGACTGAGGCCGAGCACGCCCTCGTAGAACGAGCGGGCGCGCGGCACGTCGTCGACATAGAGCCCGGTCTCCAGCACGCCGGCGATCGGCGGCGGGGCGTTCGCGCCGGAGGGCTGCGCCATGGCGCTCACCAGAGATTGAGCGCGAGCCGGGCTTCTTCCGACATGCGGCCCTGATCCCATGGCGGATCGAAGGTGAGGTTGACCGCCACGCCCGACACACCGCCGACGCTCGCCACCGCGCCTTCCACCATGCCGGGAAGCTCGGCGGCGGAGGGGCAGTTCGGCGTGGTCAGCGTCATCTCGACGGCGACCTGCCGGTCGTCGGCGATGTCGACCTTGTAGATGAGGCCGAGTTCATAGATGTCGACCGGGATTTCCGGGTCGTAGACGGTCTTGAGCGCGGCGACGATCTCGTCGGTCAGCCGGTCCAGCTCTTCCTGGGGAATGCTGGAATCGATCGCGGGCACATTCGGTTCAACGGACGTCGGGGTTTCGCTCATGCGAACAGATCCTGAGCCTTGATGAGGGCGTCGGCGAGGGCGTCGACTTCCTCATGCGTGTTGTAGAGCGCAAACGACGCCCGGCACGTCGCTGTCACACCATATCGCCCCAGCAGCGGCATCGCGCAATGGGTACCCGCGCGCACGGCGACGCCGGCGCGGTCGATGACGGTGGCGATGTCATGGGGATGGGCACCCTTCACGTCGAAGGCGAAGATGGCGCCCTTGCCCGGCGCATCGCCATAGATCTGCACCGAGTTGATGGCGGAAAGCCGCTCCCGCGCATAGGCGCCGAGCGCGGCCTCGTGCGCGGCGATGCGCGCGCGCCCGAGGCTCTCCATATAGACCAGCGCCTCGCCGAGGCCGATGGCCTGGACGATGGGCGGCGTGCCGGCCTCGAAGCGGTGCGGCGGCTCGCCATAGGTGACGCCGACCTCGGTGACGGTGCGGATCATCTCGCCGCCGCCTTCATAAGGGGGCATCTTTTCCAGCAGCGCCCGCTTGCCATAGAGCACGCCGATGCCGGTCGGCCCATAGAGCTTGTGGCCGGTGACGCCGTAGAAATCGACGTCGAGGTCCTGAACGTCGACCGGCATGTGCACGGCCGCCTGCGCCCCGTCCACCACCACGACCGCGCCGGCCTCATGGGCCAGACGGGCGATTTCCTTGATCGGCGTCACCGTGCCGAGCACGTTCGACATATGGGTGATGGCGACGATCTTCGTCCGCTCGGTGAGCAGGTCCTTGAACGCCTCAAGGTCGAAGGCACCGTCTTCCAGCACCGGCGCCCACTTGATCACCGCGCCCTTGCGCTCGCGCAGATAGTTCCACGGCACGATGTTGGAGTGGTGTTCCATGATGGAGAGGATGATCTCGTCACCCTCGCCGATCGACTGGCCGAGCGAGGACGCCACGAGATTGATCGCGCCAGTCACCGAGCGGGTGAAGATCACCTCTTCCAGCGTCGGGGCATTCAGGAAGGCGCGGCAGCGCTCGCGCGCCTGCTCATAGGCCTCGGTCATCGCATTGGCGAGGTAGTGCAGGCCGCGATGGACGTTGGAATACTCGTTCTCATAGGCGAAGCGCATGCGGTCCAGCACCTGCACCGGCTTCTGCGCCGAGGCGGCATTGTCGAGATAGACCAGAGGCTTGCCGTAGACCTGTTTGGACAGGATGGGGAAATCCTGCCGCACGCGGGCGACGTCGTAGGTGCCGTCGGTGACGGCGGGGTGGAGAACAGGGGGACTGTTGGTCATGGCTCGACCTTTCTGACGACCGCACGCAGCTCCCTCTCCCCGGCGGGGAGAGGGCTGGGGTGAGGGTCTTGATCGCTACGCGATCGCGCGCCCCCTCACCGACCCGCTTCGCGGGCCACCTCTCCCCATGGGGAGAGGGAAGTCTCGTCTCGTCATCCCGGCGCGCACTGCGCCAGCCGGGATCGCGGGATGACGACAGCGATGGCCGGCGGCGCGCGCCTCAGCCCCGCGCCGCGAGCCAGGCTTCGGCGCGCTCGACCAGCGCTTCGCGCAGGCCCTCATGCTCGACCGTCTCGATCGCCTCGCCGACAAAGGCCTGCACGAGCAGGCTCTGCGCATCCTTCAGCGGAATGCCGCGGGCACGCAGATAGAAGAGCAGATCGTCGTCGATCGCGCCGCAGGTGGCGCCGTGGCCGCACTGCACATCGTCGGCGAAGATCTCCAGTTCCGGCTTGTTGTCCATTTCCGCATCGTCGCCGAGCACCAGCGCGCGGCTCATCATCCGCCCGTCGGTCTTCTGCGCCGCCTGCCGGACGACGATCTTGCCCTGGAACACGCCACGGGCGCTGTCGTCGAGCACGGTCTTGAACAGTTCCCGGCTCTCGCAGCCCGGCACCTGATGGTCGAGGAAGAGCGTCGCGTCGGCGTGCTGGCGGCCCTTGAGCAGGAAGGCGCCGTTGAAGCCGACCTGGCTGTCCTCGCCCTCGAGGCTCGCATAGAGCGTGGTGCGCGCCACGCCGGCGCCGATGCCGAAGCTGAAGGCATGCACCTTGGCCGCGCGGCCGATCTCGAACAGCAGGGTCGAGAGGTGGAGGGCGCTAGCGCTGTCCTCCTGCAGGCGCACCACGTCGAGATGCGCCTCATCGCCCACCACGAACTCGGTGGCGCTGTTCACCTGGTAGGCAAGGCCGGCCGGCCCCTCGAAGCTCTCGGCATAGGTGAAATGCGCGCCGGCGCCGACCACGACGAGGCTGCGCGCGAAGCTGGCCGCCGGCCGCTGGCCGGAGACCACATGCGCGACATGCACCGGCCGCGCGATCTGCGCGCCCTCGGCTATCTCGATCACCACGCCATCGGTGGCGAGCGCGGTGTTGAGTGCCAGCGCCGCATCGTAGCGGCCGGGCTGCAGCGCGCCGAGCCGGGCCAGCGCCTCGCTGCCGCCCGCCAGCGCCTGCGCGAGGGGGAGGATGGACAGCCCAGGCTCCAGATCGGCGAGATCGGACAGTTCGGGCACCACCACGCCATTGGCGACGACGATACGGCGCAGGCCGGTGTCGAGCAGCAGGCTCTGGTGCGCTTCCACCTGCGCCACCGGGGCCGGGGTGGCGAGCGGCAGCGCCTCGCGCATCAGCGTGCGCAGATCGGTGTACTTCCACTCCTCCACCCGGCGGTGGGGAAGGCCGTTGTCATGGAAGGCCTGCGCGGCCGCCTCGCGCAGCGCCGCGATGCGTGGGCCGCCGGCGCGGGACAGAGCTTTCAGCTCGCCCGACAGGCCCTGCTCGGCCGGGGTGCGGATCGGACGGATCTCGGCGTTCATCTCAGCTTCCTCACGCCGCGTCCTGCTGGTACTCGGCATAGCCATTGGCTTCGAGTTCCAGCGCCAGCTCCTTGCCGCCCGAGCGCACGATGCGGCCCTTGTTCATCACGTGCACAAAGTCCGGCACGATGTGATTCAGGAGGCGCTGGTAATGGGTGATGACGATCATCGCCCGGTCGGGCGAGCGCAGCGCGTTCACGCCTTCGGACACGACCTTGAGCGCGTCGATATCGAGGCCGGAATCGGTCTCGTCGAGGATGCACAGCTTGGGCTGCAGGATGGCCATCTGCAGGATTTCGGCGCGCTTCTTCTCGCCGCCGGAGAAGCCGACATTGACGCCGCGCCGCAGCATGTCCTGGTTGATGCCGAGATGGCCGGCGCGCTCCTTCACGAGGCGCAGGAAGTCGGGCGTGGAGACCTCGGCCTCGCCGCGCTTCTTGCGCTGGGCATTCAGCGCCGCGCGCAGGAAGGTCATGGTGGCGACGCCGGGCACCTCGATCGGATACTGGAAGGCGAGGAACACGCCCTTGGCGGCGCGCTCGTCGATTTCCATGTCGAGCAGGTTCTCGCCATCGAACGTCACCGCGCCGTCGGTGACCTCGTAATCGTCCTTGCCGGCGAGGATATAGGACAGCGTCGACTTGCCGGAGCCGTTCGGCCCCATGATGGCATGCACCTCGCCGGGATTCACGGTGAGCGAGAGACCCTTGAGGATCTCCTTGCCGTGGTCGCCGCCGATGCGCGCGTGGAGGTTGTCGATGTCGAGCAGGGCCATGTCATCAATTCCGTGTCTGGAGCGCGACGTCCCGAAAGGGGCGCGCTGAAATCTGGGAGACGATCCCGGCGCGCGGCCTTGCCGCGTCCGGGATGACGATTGCAAGGGGCGTCAGCCCACCGAGCCTTCGAGGCTCACCGAGATCAGCTTCTGCGCCTCGACGGCGAACTCCATGGGCAGCTGCTGCAGCACGTCCTTGACGAAGCCGTTCACGATCAGTGCCGTCGCCTCCTCGGGGTCGAGGCCGCGCTGGCGGCAGTAGAACAGCTGGTCGTCGGAGATCTTCGAGGTGGTGGCCTCGTGCTCGAACTGGGCGCTCGAATTCTTCGATTCGATATAGGGCACGGTATGCGCCCCGCATTTGTCGCCGATCAGCAGGCTGTCGCAATTGGTGAAGTTGCGCGCGCCGGTTGCCTTGCGGTGCGCCGAGACGAGACCGCGATAAGTATTGTCCGAGCGGCCCGCCGCGATGCCCTTGGAGATGATGCGGCTGGACGTGTTCTTGCCCAGATGGATCATCTTGGTGCCGCTATCGACCTGCTGGCGCCCGTTCGAGATGGCGATCGAGTAGAACTCGCCCTGCGAATTGTCGCCGCGCAGGATGCAGCTCGGGTATTTCCAGGTGATGGCCGAGCCGGTCTCGACCTGGGTCCACGAGATCTTGGAGCGGTCGCCACGGCAGTCGCCGCGCTTGGTGACGAAGTTGAAGATGCCGCCCTTGCCGTCCTTGTCGCCGGGATACCAGTTCTGCACCGTCGAGTACTTGATCTCGGCATCGGCCAGCGCCACCAGTTCGACCACCGCCGCGTGCAGCTGGTTCTCGTCGCGCTGCGGCGCGGTGCAGCCTTCGAGATAGCTCACATAGGCGCCTTCATCCGCGATGATCAGCGTGCGCTCGAACTGGCCGGTATTGCGCTCGTTGATGCGGAAATAGGTGGAGAGCTCCATCGGGCAGCGCACACCCTTCGGCACATAGACGAAGGAGCCGTCCGAGAACACGGCGGAGTTCAGCGTGGCGAAATAGTTGTCCGTCACCGGCACCACGGAGCCGAGATATTTCTTCACCAGCTCGGGGTGTTCGCGGATCGCTTCCGAGATCGGCATAAAGATGACGCCGGCCTTTGACAGCTCTTCCTTGAAGGTGGTGGCCACCGAGACGCTGTCGAACACCGCGTCGACCGCGACCTTGGTGCCGCCGCTGGCGATGCCGAGCAGCGCATCGCGCTCGCGCAGCGGGATGCCGAGCTTCTCATAGGTGGCGAGGATCTCCGGGTCGATGTCGTCGATCGACAGCTGACTCGGCCGCTTCGGCGCGGAATAGTAATAGAGGTCCTGATAGTTGATCGGCGGGTAGCTCACCCGCGCCCAATCCGGCTCGCGCATGGTCTGCCAGCGGCGGAAGGCCTCGAGCCGCCATTCCAGCATCCATTCCGGCTCGTCCTTCTTGGCCGAAATGAAGCGGACCGTGTCTTCGCTGAGGCCCTTCGGCGCCTTCTCGGATTCGATATCCGTGAAGAAACCGTACTTGTACTGATCGACATCGATGGAGCGGACCTGGTCCACTGTCTCTTGTACGGCCGGCATCGTCTCATCTCCTCTCCCGCGCGGGTTCAAGGCCCGCGGGTCAGGTCAACACGTCACATGCGCGAGCGGCATGGGCCGCTCCCCGCTCCGATCCATCGTCTGCACGATCGACCGGCCTTTGCCCCATGCCAAGCAGGCGGCATGGGCTGTTTCGTTGCGCCGCTCACGCGGCTCTTGGCCTTACGCCGCGCGGCGACGCAAAAGGCCCGGCATCACCCGGCGGAACGCGCCGAGTGCCCGGTGGGCATCGTCTTCGCCGCTCGACCAGCCGAAGGACAGGCGAAAGGCCGACCGCGCGATGCGCTCCGGCACGCCCATCGCCGCGAGCACATGCGAGGCGGCCACCTTGCCCGACGAACAGGCCGAGCCGGCGCTCACCGCCAGGCCCGCGAGATCGAGCGCGATGACCATGGTCTCGGCCGGCACGCCCGGGAGCGACAGGCAGGACGTGTTGGGCAGGCGATCGACATCCCCGACGAGCAGGACAAGCTCCGGAAATTCGCACCTTAGAGCGCTTTCAAGCCTCGCGCGCAAGGCAGCGATACGTATTTGTTCTGATTCCAAACTGGCCCGCGCGCTCACCGCCGCCGCGCCGAACGCGGCAATGGCCGGCACGTTCTCGGTGCCGCCGCGCCGCCCCCTCTCCTGCCCGCCGCCGGGCAGCAGCGGGGCGGGCCGCAGGTCCGGATCGGCGATGACGAGGGCGCCCGCCCCGGGGGCGCCGCCGATCTTGTGCGCGGAGATCGACATGAGGTCGACGCCGAGTGCCGCCATCGAGGCCGGCATGCGGCCCGCCGCCTGCACGGCATCGGTATGCATCAGCGCCCCGTGGGCGTGGGCGCGCTGTGCCGCCTCGGCCACTGGCTGGATCACGCCCGTCTCGTTATTGGCGAGCATGAGCGAGACCAGCGCCCGGTGGCCGGCTTCCGCGTGCCGGGCGAGCGCCGCGTCGAGCGCCTCCAGCCGCAGGCGGCCGCGCGCATCCACGGGCAGCACCTCGACCCGCTCGGCGGGGAAGCGATGGCCTCGCAGCACCGCAGCATGCTCCACCGCGCTGGTGATCAGGACATCGAGCGCGAGCGGCTCCTCGCCCCGCCGGTAATCGGGCGTCAGCGCCGACGCATTCGCCTCCGTCCCGCCCGAGGTGAAGACCACGCCGGCCGGATCGCCCTCGACCAGCGCCGCCACCCGGGCGCGCGCCAGATCCATCACGGCACGGGCCGCCCGCCCCTCGCCATGCACGGACGAGCCATTGCCGGTGGTGTCCAATGCCTCCAGCAGCGCGCTGCGCGCTTCCGGACGCACCGGCGCGGTGGCATTGTGGTCGAGATAGATGCGTTCATTCATTGTTGCGTCTGCGGGCTCGAATTCCGGCGTTCGCGATCTATATAGTCAACCAATGCCCGTTCCGCCTGTCTCTTGCTCGATTTGCTTGCAAAATAAGGCGGCCTCCTGCATAGCTTGGCTTCCGTCATCTCTGACAAAGGCGCCGGATCCGCAGGTTGTGGGCGCAACCACTGCAACCCGACGTAGAATATTAGAATTATTCTAATAAGTTAGGGTTCGCATCCCGTCTCGTCAAGGCGCCTGCGGTAGACTGCCGCTCTGCGAACGCCGCGCCAAGGCACTGCCGCCCGGCCGCGTTCGCGACGGAGAGCACACCGGGCGCGCCAATCCAAGGTCTCGAACTTCATGCCTGAAGTCATTTTCACCGGCGAGAAGGGGCGGCTTGAAGGCCGCTACCAGCCGGCCAAGACGCGCCACGCGCCGATCGCCATCATCCTGCATCCGCACCCCCAGTTCGGCGGCACGATGAACAATCCGGTGGTCTATAACATGTACTACCAGTTCGTGAATCGCGGCTTCTCCACGCTGCGTTTCAACTTTCGCGGCGTGGGCCGCAGCCAGGGGTCGTTCGACCATGGCCAGGGCGAACTGGCCGATGCCGCCGCGGCGCTCGACTGGGCGCAGTCGATCAACCCGGATGCGCGCGCCTGCTGGATCGCCGGCTTCTCCTTCGGTGCCTGGATCGGCATGCAGCTGCTGATGCGCCGCCCGGAGGTGGAAGGCTTCATCTCCATTGCCGCGCCGGCGAATCTGTACGACTTCTCGTTCCTCGCGCCCTGCCCGTCCTCGGGCCTGTTCGTGCATGGCGACAAGGATGCCGTCGTGCCCTTCTCCGCCGTCACCGGACTCGTCGAGAAGCTGAAGACGCAGAAGGGTATCGTCATCGAGCAGCAGACCGTGCCGGAGGCCAACCATTTCTTCGACGGCAAGACCGAAGACCTGATGGAAGTGGTCGGCACCTATCTCGACAAGCGCCTGCCGGGCACCGCGAAGAAGATCACCGCCGCCTGAGCCATCCGCGCGTTGCGGGATAAACCTGTCCTCTGCATGAAAAAAGGCCCGGCGCTCAACACGCCGGGCCTTTTTGCTGGGAGGAAGGCGTCGCGTCAGTTCAGCACGAGCCGCGAGGGCTCGTTGACGGTGACCACGTCGCCACGGCGCACGATCTCGACCGCGCGGGTCTCACCATCGATGGGACCGGGCACGGAGAAACTGACCGCCTGCTCCGGCTGCAAGGTCGCGGCAACACGGACCGGTGCGCCATCGGCGACGCTGAGCGTGGCGATGACGTGATAGCCGTCACGTTCCGGGGTGTAATAGGCCGTGCCCTTCACGTAGCCGAGCTGGATGCTCTGCGCGGTGGCCGGGCGCAGGCCCGCGGCCTTGTCGGCGGCACGGACCGGGGCGATGACGGCGACGGCAACGAGCCCGCCCGCGACGGCGAGGGGCAGAAGGTCTCGAATGAGGCTGCGCATGTCGACTGCTCCAAAGTTCTGTCCAGGCGTTTTGATAGGAAGCTGCCTGCCTGGCGAGCCGGACTTCCGGGAGCCCTCAAGATAGCCAACAATTGCTGCGACGCATCATTCGCTTCTGCATTGCACCAATGCATTTCAGGAATACTGCGACAATCCGGTCCGAATTTCAGATAAATTGAAAGTCGCCTTCAGCTTTCCTATCGGTAGCGGTTACTGGGCACCGCTTGGCCGTGTGACAACGCCGCCCGTCAGCGGCCGGGGCACGCCGGTGGTGGTCGGAAAGCTGATCGGCAGCCCGCGCAGCGCCCGCATGGCGAGAAAAGCGAAGGCCTGTGCTTCCAGCGTATCACTCGACCAGCCGACCTCCTCGGCGGTGTACACGGGCATGCCGAGGCGCGCGGCCAGCATGGCGAGGAGCGTGGGATTATGCGCCCCGCCACCGGCCGCAATCGCGAGCGCCGGGCGGCGCGGCAGATGCGGCAGTACGGCGGCCACGGTGGCGGCCGTGAGCGCGGCAAGCGTCGCCGCGCCGTCTTCCGTGCTCAGACCGTCCAGCCCGGCCCGCGCGGCGACCCATTCGCGAAAAGCGTTTCGATCCAGAGACTTGGGGGGCGGAACGGCGAAAAAGGGATGATCCATCAGCCGCGCGATCGCCGCCTCGTCGACCCGCCCGGCGGCGGCGGCGGCGCCATTGCGGTCGATCGGTGCGCCGGTGCGCGCGCTCATGAAATCGTCGATGAGCGCATTGGCCGGGCCAGTGTCGCAGGCAATCGGATCGGCGTCTCCGTCGAGATAGGTGATGTTCGCCACCCCGCCGAGATTGAGCACCAGCACCGGCCCGGCCTGCGGCAGGCCGCGCACGAGCGCCTGATGATAAACCGGCACGAGTGGCGCCCCCTGCCCGCCCGCCGCGACATCGGCCGCGCGCAGGTCATGGACCAGCGTCGGCCCCGGCGGACCGGTCAGCGTGCGGAGGCCCTGCGCCAGCGCCGGCCCGTCGCCGATCTGCACGGTGAGGCGCTCCTCCGGCCGGTGCAGCACGGTCTGGCCGTGGAAGCCGACCACGGCGACATCGCGATGCTCGGGGAATTCCTGGAAGAAGGCCGCCAGCGCCGCCTCATGGCGCGCGGTGAGCCGCTGCTCGGCTTGCCCCAGCACGCCCGGGCGGGCCGCGCGGTCGGCCAGCCCGCGGGCATCTTCCAGCGCGCGGGCGAGCAGTGCGCGGTCGGCCGCGTCATAGGGATAGGTGCGACCGGGCCCAAAGGCGGCAACCGTCTTGCCATCGGTCTCGATCAGCGCCACGTCGACGCCGTCGAGCGAGGTGCCGCTCATCAGGCCGATCGCCTTCAGGGCCTTCATCGTCAGAAGGGTCTTCGCCATCACATGCGTCTCCCGAACTGGCGCCGGGCCTCGCGGGCGCTATGCGCGCATCCCGGGGTGCTTTCGCCACACGAAACTGATACATGACCGCGGACCCGAAGGCTCCCACCGGGGCCGATCGGTTCGCCCGATCATGATCTAATTCGCCGTTCCTAACATGGCGTTGATGCCGGCAGGCCCGAGATGAGCACGTTCCGATCCGATTTCCTCCGCACCCTCGACGAGCGCGGCTTCATTCATCAGATTTCCGATGAGGAAGGCCTCGACAAGCTGTTCGCGACGGAGACGGTGACGGCCTATATCGGCTTCGATCCCACCGCGCCCAGCCTGCATGCGGGCGGCCTGATCCAGATCATGATGCTGCACTGGATGCAGGCGACCGGTCATCGCCCGGTCTCGCTGATGGGCGGCGGCACCGGCATGGTGGGCGATCCCTCCTTCAAGGATGACGCCCGCCAGCTGATGACGGTCGACACCATCGAAGCCAACATCGCCTCGATCAAAAAGGTGTTTGCGAACTACCTCGCCTATGGCGAGGGCCCGCGCGACGCGCGGATGATCAACAATGCCGACTGGCTGCGCGATCTCAACTACCTCGAATTCCTGAGGGATGTCGGCCGCCATTTCTCGGTCAACCGCATGCTGTCCTTCGACAGCGTGAAGACCCGGCTGGATCGCGAGCAGTCGCTGTCCTTCCTCGAATTCAACTACATGATCCTGCAGGCGTACGACTTCGTCGAGCTGAACAAGCGCTACGGCGTGCGTTTGCAGATGGGCGGCTCCGACCAGTGGGGCAACATCGTCAACGGCATCGATCTCGGCCACCGCATGGGCACTCCCCAGCTCTACGCGCTGACTTCGCCGCTGCTCACCACGGCCTCGGGCGCCAAGATGGGCAAGTCGCTGAACGGCGCGGTGTGGCTGAACGCCGACATGCTGGGCGCCTACGAGTTCTGGCAGTACTGGCGCAACACCGAGGATGCCGACGTCTCGCGCTTCCTCAAGCTCTACACCACGCTGCCGATGGACGAGATCGCGCGGCTGTCGACGCTGGCCGGCTCCGAGATCAACGAGGTCAAGAAGATCCTCGCCACCGAGATCACCGCCATGCTGCACGGCCGCGCCGCCGCCGAGGCGGCCGCCGAAACGGCCCGCAAGACCTTCGAGGAAGGCGGCCTCGCCGCGGACCTGCCGAGCGTCGAGGTGGGTTCGGTCGAACTGGAAGCGGGCATCGGTGTGCTTGCGGCCTTCGCCGAGAAGGCCGGGCTGGTTGCCTCCAATGGCGAGGCGCGCCGGCAGGTCAAGAGCGGCGGGCTCAAGGTGAACGACGTCGTCGTCACCGACGACAAGCAGGTGCTGACCCCTCGCGACCTTACGCCGGAGGGTGTGATCAAGCTCTCCTTCGGCAAGAAGAAACACGTGCTGCTGCGGCCTGCCTGAACGGCGGCGCCCGACATCTCCCCCCGCGACGGTGCTGCTGGATGCCGTCTTGATCAGGAAGCCTTGCGCGGCCTGATTTGGCGGCGCCGGAGGCCTTGGCGCCGCAGGTCTTGGAGCCGCAGGTCTTGGAGCCGCGTGTATTGGCGCCGCGGGTATTGGCGCCGCGGGTATTGCCCGAGACGACAGAGTGGCGTGAGCGCGCGATAGCCGCCGGCCGGCCGCCGGCTGCCGGCTGCCGCCTGGAAACATGCTCACTTCCAAGACCTTCGGGAGTTTTTCGGTGAGATCGATTCAACCGATCGACATCAACCGCAAGCAGCGGGCCGACGCTCCCGAACGCCGCGACATCGGGCATCCCTGCGAGGGCCGTCCCACGGTGGCTGGCCGCCGGCGCTCCGCCTGGAAGCGCCAGCGCACTTCAACGTGAATTCCGGTTCACCCGAAATGCTCCAGGTTCATGTCTTGACGCGTTTTCTTCACGCGAACCGGAACCCGCTTCGCGCGAAAACGCTCTACCGGGTCGGCACCGGCACCAGCGCTGGCGGCGTCGGGTCGGGCGCCTGGCGGAATTCGAAGATCTTGCGCAGGAAGCCGGGCGCAACAGCCGAAATCGGGTTTACCCGCAGGGTCGGCCCATTGAGCGGCCCGACCACCTCATAGGTCACGCCGACCAGCCCCTCATTGGGCCCGCCGCCCAGCAGGAAGCCAAGCACCGGCAGCCGGCTGAACAGGTTGTTCAGGCCATAGGCCGGGACATAGGTGCCGCGCACCGAGATCCGGTCATTGGCGAAATCGAGGTTGCCGTCGAAGGTGGAACCGATGGCCGGCCCCCAGATGGCGCCGTCGCGAATGTCGAGTTGCTCGGCCGTGCGGGTGAATTCCACCTGCAGCTTCTGGAAGGCGATGGCCGAGCCCGGCGAAGGTCGCCCGTCGCCGCGCGCGGGGGCGGCGGCGATCAGCCGGTCGAGCCCCGGCTCGCCGCGTATCACGAAGTCGCGCATGTTGATGACGCCGGCCTGCGGCGCGCCATCGCCGCGCGGCGCGTCGACATCGAGCCACAGGTCGCCGCCATAGATGCGGGGATAGAGATTGACGAAGCGCAGCAGCGCGCCGGCATCGCTGGTCGCCACGCGCAGCCTCGGCTGGCCGCCATTGGCGATGAGATCGCCGTTCACCGCCCCGCCACGCCCCACCAGGGCACCCAGCGAGAAGGCGGTGAGGTTGCCGCCCCGCCGCGACAGCTTGAGCACGGCGTTGCGCAGGGTTTCACCGCTATTGCCGACCACGACGTCGAGATTCACGTCGAGATCCACGTCGAATGGCTTGTCGTTCTTGCGCCCGGCGATCGGCGCCTGCAGCAAGTTCTTGAGGAAGGCGCGCGCCTCGATGA
Organism: Ancylobacter tetraedralis; assembly: GCF_014195655.1. GTDB lineage: Bacteria > Pseudomonadota > Alphaproteobacteria > Rhizobiales > Xanthobacteraceae > Ancylobacter > Ancylobacter tetraedralis. The sequence continues at coordinate 1,004,857 of NZ_JACICD010000001.1, read as the reverse complement.
TCTCGCCGCGCACGGTGAGGCGCAACACGCCGTCCGAATTGTCCGCCTTCACGCTGGCCTTGTCGCCGTCGGAGAGCTGGAAGGTGGGGAGATAGGCGGAGACGAGCCCCGCCTTGGCATCGAGTTCCAGCGTGCCGCGAATATCGACGCCCTGCCCGCTGATCACCAGATTCTCGAACTTGGTGCCGTTGCTGGTCGAGGAGGCCTTGGCGGTCAGGCGCGCCGGGCGTCCCGGCGGCTTCGACCAGCCGGGCACGAGTTCGGCCAGACGCGCACCTGTGAGATCGACATCGACATCGGCGACCCGACTCTTCGGGCCGATCGTCCCCGTGAGCTTGACGCCGATCGAGCCCGACACGCCGGCCAGTTCAAGATTGAGCTTGGTGCGCGCGGCGTCATCCAGCGTCGCCGCCAGCACGAAGGTGGGATCGCCGGTCTTGGGCCGGGTGAACTCGAAGCTTGCCGGCGCGCCGCCGATCTTGCCCTCGCCGCGCAGCACCGTGGCCGCAGGCGTCATGAAAGCCCTGACGCTCGCGTCATCCAGCGTCTGGCCCAGAAAGACCTTGTCGGCGGTGAAATTGGTGAGATCGGCGTCGAAGGCGTAGTCGACATCGGCGGGGGTGATGTGGTCCGACAGCTTGATGTTGACCTGCGCGGTGCCGGTGAGCGTGCCATGCACCGATTCAGGATCGATCTGCTCGTTCGACACCCCCCGCAGGGGCGGCATCGAGGCCAGTTCGACCGCGGCGGAAGCGGGGCCGTCGAGCGACACCACCACCTTCGCGGGCGGAAAAAGCATCGCCGTCTCCGGCACGTCGAACACCACGTTGGAGAGGTTCATGTGCCGGCCTTCGGGCGTGTCCACCGTGCCGTTGGTCGCCGTGACATGGGTGCTGCGGGCATCGACGCGCACCGCGACGTCGGCGCCGCGGATCGCCGGCAGTTCCGGGACCGGCTGCAGCCTGGCGCCGGTGCCCTGGATATTGATGGCGATCGATTCGGGCGGCAGCTTGATCTGCGGGTTGCCGATGGCGCGCAGCGGCATATTCAGCGCGATGTCGGCCTTCGTCACGTCGCCGGCGATGACATGCTCGCCCACCCATTTGCGCACGTCCGGCGCCGCCGTGATCGGCCACATGCGCTTGAGCGCATTGACCGGCAGCGACGTCATGTTGGCAGTGAGCGAAAAGAACGGATCGGCCGCGCCGAGGTCGAGCACAAGGCCCAGCGTCATGCCGCCCTGCGGCCCCTTGAGCGTGCCGGGCAGCACGGTGAAACGGCGGTTCGCCAGATCGATCTGGCCTTCGAGCGCGACATTGTCGAGCACGAAGGGCGGCTCCTTCTCCGCGTAGGGGCCGCCGCCGGCGAAATTCGCGGTCGCCGAATCGATCTTGATCCGCCACACGCCGTCATCCGTACTGCCGTTGACGACGGCGACGATCTGGGTGGCGAACGGCCCCGCCTTGATGCTGACAGGCTGGAGATTGATCACATGCAGCGCCGGATCGAAATGGAAGGCCACCGAGGCCTCGTCGAGCCGGAACCGGCTGGCCTTGTCGGTGCCAAGCTGCACGTCACCGGCGCCGATGACCGCCCGTCCCTCGCTGGAGAGCAGCGTGCCGGCGGCATCGATATGAGCGGCGATGTCCAGCGACAGCGGCGAGGTGGCGACGAGGTCCGCGTCGGCCTTGCCCGCCGCGATCAGCAGATCGCGCGGCGACAGGTCGCGCAGGCGCAGGGCAACCGCGCGCTGCCCGTCCGCGAGGCCGCCGACGGTGGCCCGCGCCGACCAGCGTCCGCCGGTGCCGCCGGAGCCGAGGTCGAATGCCACGCCCCCCTCGGCCGGGCGCGACACCGAGATATCGATGTCGTCGAAGGTCCACTGGCGGCCGCTGATCTCGCTGCGCACCAGCAGGGTGCCGTCCTTGAGGCCGATCTGGTCGAGCACGCCGCCATCGAAGCCGCCGCGGTCGATGCCGTCGGCGATGGCGGCCAGCGCGGCAAAGCGCAGCGGCCCGCCGGCGGTCTGCCGGGCTGTCTCGCTGGCCGTGTCCCCGGCCGGTTTGCCGGCAGCCACCTCCGGCGAGGGGGGCGGCAATGTCGTCTTGCCGGGCGCGGCGCCCAGTGGGCGTCCACCTTCGGTGGAAATCGCGACGGCGCCGTCCTTGTCGATGACCACCGTGACCTTGACGCCGACCAGATCGACGCGGCGCGGACGCATGATCCAGGGCAGCAGCGAGTTCTGCATCTCCACTTCGGCCTGCGGCGCAAGGGCGATCACCTCGCCGGCGGGATCGCGCACGACGATGTTGCTGGCCTGCAGCAACATGCCGCCATCGCTGGCGCGCTCGGCCGTGATGGCGCCGATCTGCACGGTCTGGCCCGGCCCGAGGCGTGCTTCCAGCGCGCGCTCCACATAGGGCCGCGCCATGTCGACGGTAATGATGCCGGTCATGAAGAGGGCATAGATCACCAGGCTCGCGGCTATGGCGAGCCCGAACGTGCCGCCGGCCGACCAGCCGCAGACGCGCAGCCAGCGCGGCGCGCGCCGGGCACGCGCGGCGCGATGGGCCTCGCCGGGACGGCGAACCCGGAGCCGCTTGACGCCCCGCTTGGCGTGAGCATCCACTTTCCGCGACGTCGGCTCTTTCATGAACGGCTCGATTCCCCGCACGCTACGCCATCATGCCCACAGGCCACCGCCAGCGGCGACCCTTTTCGGCACCCGGCGCGATGCCGGGCGGTCAGCCGCTTGGTCGTGGCCAAACCAGCCGATCCATTTAAAACCCGCCGAAAGGAAGGCAAATGACAATCGCTGTCGGCAGTACCGCACCCGACTTCTCACTTACCACCGATACGGGGGAGAGCGTAGATCTCGCCGGATCGTTGGGTCACAAGCTCGTGCTGTATTTCTATCCCAAGGCGGGAACCCAAGGTTGCACCATCGAGGCGCATGACTTCAACCGGCTCAAATCCCAGTTCGACGCAGCGGACACGCGGGTGATCGGGGTCTCGCCTGATTCGGGCAAGGCGCTGGCGCGCTTTCGCGCCAAGGAAGGGCTGGACTTCGCGCTCGCTGGCGACGAGACGCACGGGCTGCTCGAAGCCTATGGCGTCTGGACCGAGAAAAGCATGTACGGCAAGAAATACATGGGGGTGGAGCGCACCACCGTGCTGATCGGCCGCGACGGCCGCATCGCCCGGATCTGGCCGAAGGTGAAGGTCGCCGGCCATGCCGAGGAAGTGCTGGCCGCGGCGCAGGCGCTATAGCCGCGCGCGCACCGGAGGCGGCGCCGGGAGCGCCGCCGCTGGGCTGCCGGGCTGCTCAGCTGCCGCGGCTCAGTCGACGTCGTCGATGCTCGCCGGGCCGCCGCCATAGGCGCGCTGGGCGAGCGCCGCTTCCATGAACGGGTCGAGATCGCCGTCCAGCACTTCCTGCGGGGTGCCGGAGGTGACGCCGGTGCGCAGGTCCTTCACCAGCTGATAGGGCTGCAGCACATAGGAGCGGATCTGGTGGCCCCAGCCGATATCGGTCTTGGCGGCCTGATCGGCGGCGGCCTGCGCCTCGCGCTTCTTCAGCTCCATCTCGTAGAGCTTGGCGCGCAGCATTTCCCACGCCGTGGCACGGTTCTTGTGCTGCGAGCGATCGCCCTGCGCCACCACGGCGATGCCGGTGGGGATGTGGGTGAAGCGCACCGCCGATTCGGTCTTGTTGACGTGCTGGCCGCCGGCGCCGCCCGAACGCATCGTATCGATGCGCAGGTCGCTTTCCTTGATGTCGACCACGATGCGATCGTCGATGACGGGATAGACGTCCACCGACGAGAACGAGGTCTGGCGCCGCGCATTCGAATCGAAGGGCGAGATGCGCACCAGCCGGTGCACGCCGCCCTCGGTCTTCAGCCAGCCATAGGCATTGTGGCCTTTCACGAGGATGGTGGCGGACTTGATGCCGGCGGTTTCACCGCCCGATTCGTCGACGATCTCCACCTTGAAGCCGCGACGCTCCGCCCAGCGCGTGTACATGCGCAGCAGCATCAGGGCCCAGTCCTGGCTGTCGGTGCCGCCGGCGCCGGCATGGACTTCGAGGTAGCTGTCATTGGCGTCGGCCTCGCCCGAAAGCAGCGCCTCCAGCTGGCGACGGGCGACCTCGGCCTTCAGCTTGGCGAGCGCTGCGGCGGCCTCGGCGACGATGCCCTCGTCGCCCTCCATCTCGCCCAGCTCGATGAGCTCGACATTGTCGTTCAGCTCGCGCTCGATCCGCTCCAGCGAATTGAGCCCGTCCTCCAGCGTGCCGCGCTCCTGCATCAGCTTCTGCGCGCGCTCGGGGTCGTTCCACAGGTTGGGGTCCTCGGCGAGCGCGTTGAGCTCGGCCAGGCGGGCCTTGGAACGGTCGAAATCGATGTGCTGCCGGAGCAGGCCGGCCGCTTCGCGGATTTCGTCGACGCTCGTGGCGAGCTCGGCGCGCATATTGGACACTCTCGGTGAGGACGGCAGAAGGCGGCGGAAAATAGAGACGTTGCGGGGGGCTGTAAACGCCCGCCACGCACAGACACCCCGCGAGGCACGCGATTACGCGGCGATCGCACCCGGCCCGAGCGTTTTGCGCGGGAGTGGATCGACCGTCGCGATTGGAAAGCAGCTCAGCTTATTGAATCCATAACGTTTTCTCATCGATCAGGTCGTTCCGTCCGATGAACAAGGGCTCTAGGCTGCTCCGCTCAAATGGAGACTGGCCAATGCGCCTCATCGGTATGCTCGATTCTCCCTATGTCCGCCGGGTGGCGATTTCGCTCACCCTGCTCGATCTCCCCTTCACGCACGAATCGGTCTCCGTGTTCCGTCACTATGACCATTTCGCCGGCATCAACCCGGTGGTGAAGGCCCCGACGCTTGTCACCGATGACGGCGTGGTGCTGATGGAGTCGACGCTGATCCTCGAACATGTCGAGCGGCTGGCCGATCCGGCGCGCACGCTCGTCCCGGGGGAGATCGGCCGGCACGCGCAGCACCAGCGCATTGTCGGCCTCGCGCTCGCCACCTGCGAGAAGGCGGTGCAACTCGTCTACGAACACCAGCTGCGCCCGGCCGAGAAGCAGCACGCCCCCTGGATCGAGCGCGTGCGCGGCCAGCTTCTCGCCGCCTGCCGCCTGCTGGAGGACGACGTCGCCGGCCGTTCGGGCTGGCTGCTGGAGGATCGCCCCTCGCAGGCGGACATCACCACTGCCGTGGCCTTCACCTTCACGCGCAACATGCTGCCGGACATGGTCGGCGCGGGCGTTTTCCCCGCGCTCGACGCCTTCACCGCCCGCGCCGAGGCACTGCCGGCCTTTCGCGCCGCCCCCTATGATGGCTGAGGCGGCGGTCCGGGAAGCCGCTGGGTGGGCGGGCTTCAGTAGAGCCCGCCGGTTCCGCTGCCGCCGATGGCGCGGTCGGCCTCCGGCGTCACGCCGAGCGGCTTGCCCGACGAATCGCTCGCGCCGATCACCGAATAGCTGTCCGGCGGCGCGGTGCCGGGCTTGAACGCCTCGAGGATCGAGTTCTCGCCCGGGCCGGCGCGCAGGCCTGTCTTGGGGTTGATGCGGATCAGCTTGATGCCCGGCGGCACGCGGAACGGAACGGCCGGACGGTCGGCCAGCGCCACCTGCATGAAATCGCGCACCACCGGCGCGGCGATGAGGCCGCCGGTCGAGCCCTTGCCCATGGGCTTGGGGGTATCGAAGCCGAGATAGACCGCCACCACCATGTCCGGCGTGAAGCCGACGAACCAGGCGTCCTTTTCCTCGTTGGTGGTGCCGCTCTTGCCGGCGACAGGCTTGCCGAGCGCCTTCAGCGCCGTGCCGGTGCCGCGCTGCACCACGCCTTCCATCATGCCGACCATCTGATAGGCGGTCATCGGATCCAGCACCTGCTCGCGACGGTCGATCAGGGTCGGCTCGGGCTGGTCCTGCCATTGCGCGGCATCGCAGCCGCGGCATTCGCGCTCGTCATGCTTGTAGATGGTCTTGCCGTAACGGTCCTGCACGCGGTCGATCAGCGTCGGCTTCACCTTCTTGCCGCCATTGGCGAAGATCGAATAGCCTCCCGCCATGCGCAGCACGGTGGTCTCGCCGGCGCCGAGCGACATGGAGAGCACCGGCAGCAGATTGTCGACCACGCCGAAGCGCTTGGCGTAATCGACGATGATCGGCATGCCGAGATCGTTGGCGAGCCGCACCGTCATCACGTTGCGCGATTGTTCGAGGCCGAAGCGCAGCGTCTGCGGGCCATAGAACTTGCCGGAATAGTTCTCCGGCCGCCATGTCGCCTGCCCCGCCTGGTTGAGTTCGAACGGCGCGTCGAGGACCACGCTGGAGGGCGTGTAGCCATTGTCGATCGCCGAGGCGTAGACGAAGGGCTTGAAGGACGAGCCCGGCTGGCGCTGGGCCTGCGTGGCGCGGTTGAACTGGCTTTCGTCGAAGGAGAAGCCGCCGGCCATGGCGAGCACGCGGCCCGTCCAGGGGTCCATGGCGACCAGCGCGCCCTCGATGCGAGGCTCCTGCCGCAGGCGCCACTGGTCCGGCTTGCCGTCGACCGGCTCGACATAGATTACGTCGCCCGGCTTCAGCACGCTGGCGACGCCCTGCTTGTTGCCGCGCACCGCCCATTTGGCGCCGTCCGCGGTGATCACGCCGACCTCGCGCTGGGTGGCGAGCACGCCGGAGCGGTCACGCTGCGGCTGCAGGCCGATGCGCGCGCTCTGCGCATCCGATTCCAGCACCACGGCGAGGCGCCAGGGAATATCGGTGAAGGTGCGCACATCGGCGAGGCGCGCGCCCCAGTCGCCGCCGGTATCGATGCGGGAGACGGCGCCGTGCCAGCCGCGCTGCTCGTCATAACGGGTCAGCCCGTCGAGCAGCGCCTTCTTGGCGGCCTGCTGCAGCTTGGGATTGAGCGTGGTGCGCACCGAGAGGCCGCCGCCATACAGCTTGTCCTCGCCATAGCGCTCGAAGATCTCGCGGCGCACCTCCTCGGCGAAATATTCGGCCGAGAAGATATGCGCGCCGGTCGGGCGCAGGGTGACGGTGAGGTCGGTGGCCTTGGCTTCCTTCGCCTGCTCGGCGGTGATGTAGCCGTTCTCCTCCATGCGATCGATCACCCAGTTGCGGCGGTCGACGGCGGCCTCGTGGCGGCGGAACGGATGGTAATTGTTCGGGCCCTTCGGCAGGGCGGCGAGATAGGCCGCCTCGGCGATGCTCAGCTCGGCGACCGACTTGTCGAAATAGAGCAGCGAGGCGGCGGCCACGCCATAGGAGCCAATGCCGAGATAGATCTCGTTGAGATACAGTTCGAGGATCTTGTCCTTCGAATAGGTGCGCTCGATGCGCAGCGAGAGCAGCGCTTCCTTGACCTTGCGGTCGAGCGATACCTCGTTGGTGAGCAGGAAGTTCTTGGCCACCTGCTGGGTGATGGTGGAGGCACCCTGCGGGCGGCGGCCGGAGCCGTAATTCTGCAGGAACGAGTAGGCGGCGCGGCCGATGCCGGTCAGGTCGATGCCGCCATGGGAATAGAAATTCTTGTCCTCGGCCGAGATGAAGGCTTCCTTCACCAGGTCGGGAATGTTCTGGATCGGAAGGTAGAGCCGCCGCTCACGGGCATATTCGGCCAGCAGCGCGCCATCCGCCGCGTGGATGCGCGTCATCACGGGCGGCTCGTAGTTCTGGAGCTGCGTGTAGTCCGGCAGGTCCTGGGAAAACTTCCATACGAAGTACCCGGCTACCGCGCCACCGACGACAAACACAATCGTACCGAGGGCGAACATAAAGCCCAAGAACCGCAGAAGCAGCCGCATGCGGCCGTGCCCCCTAAAGCTGGGACAGCGGCCGCGCGAAACGCGCGGCGTGTCCGATTACCTGACGTCGCCCGGGTCCCCGTGTGGGGGGCAACTATGGCCTAATCGCGGCCGGGGCGGGCTTCGCGCCACCGGCGGATTCTCCGGCGGTACGATCCATGCTTGCCGGCATGGCCCCCGGGTGCGCTTCGCCCGGCTTCTGCGCCGCGAAATAGGCCTCGATGGCCGCCACCATGGCATCGGTCACATTAGACTGCCAGTCGGGCGATGTCATGAGTTCGAGGTCCTTGGCGCTCGAGAGATAGCCGAGCTCGAACAGCACGGAGGGCACGTCGGGCGCCTTCAGTACCTTGAAGCCGGCCGATTTCAGCGGCGATTTGTGCAACCGCGCCGCCTCCGACACGTTGCCTGCCAGCGTGCGGGCGAACTGGGCGGAAAAGTTGCGCGTCTCGCGCTGGGCGAGGTCGAACAGGATGCCGGCCACGTCGGCCGGTTCGTCGGAAAGGTCGAGCCCGACGATCATGTCCGCCTTGTTCTCCGAATCGGCGAGGCGCTGGGCTTCCGCGTCGGAGGCGCGGTCGGAGAGCGTGTAGATGGTGCCCCCGCGCACGCCACCGTCGCGGGCGGAGAGCGAATCGGCATGCAGCGAGATGAACAGCCGCGCGCCGCTCTCGCGCGCGAAGCGCACGCGCTGGCCCAGAGCGACGAAAGTGTCGTCGTTGCGGGTCATCAGCGCGCGGTAATGACCGGTGCGGTCCAGCTTCTCGTGCAGCAGGCGGCCGATCGCCAGCACCACATCCTTCTCCGTGACGCCGAAGGCTGTGTTCACCGCACCCGAATCGATGCCTCCATGGCCGGGATCGATGACGATCACCGGCCGCGTGTCGCCAGCCGCGGAGGCTTCGGACTTCGGCGCCGGCGGCTCTTCAGCCGAGCGCAGGGGCGCGGCGACATGCTTGAGGAAGGTGGGGCGGTCGGTCTTGACGAGGTCGACCACGAGGCGCGCCGGTTGCCCGTCCATGGGTTCGAGCACGAAGGCCTTGTCGATCGTCACCGGGCCGGAGAGGTCGAGCACGATGCGCGCCTTGCCGGGAGCGAACAGGCCGAAGCGATAGGCGGTGACCAGCCCCCGCCCCTCCTGCCCGGCCGAGGCGGGCAGCGTGAAGATGACATCGGGCACGTCCACCACGACGCGATACGGGTCGGCGAGCGTGAAGGCGCCCAGCGGGACGGCGCGAGAGAGGTCGACCACGAGACGGGTACGCTCGCCATCGCCGGCCAGCCGCGCATCGGTGGCGACGGCGGGTTCCTGCGCCTGCGCCGGCTGCCGCCCCGCCCAGGGCAGCACCAGAAACACCAGCACCAGAAACGCCAGCACCAGCAATGCCCGCACCGACCCGATCATCGCGTCACGCCACTTCATCGTCTGTTGTCCGGCTCCTGCTGGCGCGTGTCGGGCATAGGCGGCGAAATGGCCCAGAGTTGGGCCGCTTCATATGCATTAGGAACCGACGGTTAACCTTTCGTTGCCCCCGGCACCACGACGCGACTCGCGGGCGCCGCAGGGCGGGCCGACGGGGTGCCGGCGCGAACGCTTGCACAGCGCGCAGGCGCGGCGCAATCGGATCACGCGCGATCTGGGACGCGATGGAGACGCAATCCTTGCCAAATCGTCACGCATGCCGCTATTAAGGGCATGCATATGGTTCGCATTTCCGGGTCGCTCGCTTGACTCCCGGCTTGCGCGGCCCGTCGGCGTTGGGCGATCCAGCAATGGGGATGCCCGGCACCGTCACGATCGGCCCATGGCGATCGGCCCCATGACGACCTGCCCCCGAGGGGGCGGACCTGGGGCGGACCCGCAAGGGTGCGTGACCGTGCCGTGAGCCATCGCGCTCCATTCGCCCTCGGAATCGCGCCCGGCCGACGTCGTTCACGGGCATCGGACGCGGCATCAGGCGCCTGCTTCGTGTCGGGCGCGCCCGCGGATTTCGCCGCCATGTGTCTTGAGCCGGATCGCCCGCGGTCGCGGCTTGTCCTGTTCGGTCGAGGAAATGGACGGCACCATACGATGACGCGTCAGCCGGCAAGTGCGGAACATATGCGGGACGGCCTCCGCCGTCGTGCATGTGACCGCCGGGCGGCGTCAGGCCGGTTCCCCCAGCACCACGTCGACCAGGCAAGGCTTCCCTATTCCCACCTCCCTGACCGGTTTTCGGTCACCGCTTACAGGCGCGGCCCCGATCGTCGGGCGTCCCTTGCGACGTCGACGCTGCCGCATATGAGAGTTCAATGGCCAACAAGATGCTCATCGATGCCACCCACCCGGAGGAGACCCGGGTGGTGGTGGTGCGCGGCAGCCGAGTCGAGGAATTCGACTTCGAGGCCGCCAACCGCAAGCCGCTGCGCGGCAACATCTATCTCGCGAAGGTAACGCGGGTCGAACCGTCCCTGCAGGCCGCCTTCATCGAATATGGCGGCAACCGGCATGGCTTCCTCGCCTTCAGCGAGATCCATCCCGATTATTACCAGATCCCGGTCGCCGACCGGCAGGCGCTTCTCGCCGAGGAAGAGCGCCAGCAGCGCAAGGACGCCGAGGACGAGGGCGAGGAGAAGCCCAAGGCCCGCTCCCGCCGTCGCGGCGCCGCCAAGTCGTCCGGCGATGACGAGACCGTCTCCGAGGAGGCCGGCACCGACGATTCCGGCGAGACCAGCGAAGAGACCGAGCGCGTCCCCGCCCGCCGCTCGCGGCGCCGTCCGTCCTCGGACGATGAAGGTGGCGGCGGCGAGGTCGAGGAGATCGCCGGCGAGGAAGACATCGTCGACGAGGTCGGCTCGGACGACGCGCTGGAGGAAGTGCCCGAGCGCGCCGCGCCGCGCACCCGCGCCCGCACCTACAAGATCCAGGAGGTGATCAAGCGCCGGCAAATCATGCTGGTGCAGGTCGTGAAGGAAGAACGCGGCAACAAGGGCGCCGCGCTCACCACCTATCTGTCGCTCGCCGGCCGCTATTCCGTGCTGATGCCCAACACCGCGCGCGGCGGCGGCATCTCCCGCAAGATCACCTCGGCCGAGGATCGCAAGCGCCTGAAGGAGGTCGCCTCCGACCTCGAAGTGCCGGAGGGCATGGGCGTCATCCTGCGCACCGCCGGCGCCAACCGCACCAAGCCGGAAATCAAGCGCGACTTCGAGTATCTCCTGCGCCTGTGGGAGAATGTGCGCGAGCTGACGCTGGGCTCGACCGCGCCCTCGCTGGTCTATGAGGAAGGCTCGCTGATCAAGCGCTCGATCCGCGACCTCTACAACAAGGACATCGATGAAGTCCTCGTGCAGGGTGACGAGGGCTATCGCGAGGCCAAGGACTTCATGCGCATGCTCATGCCGAGCCATGCGAAAAACGTGAAGATCTACAAGGACCTGCAGCCGGTGTTCACCCGCTTCGGGGTGGAGAGCCAGCTCGACGCGATGTTCCTGCCGCAGGTGCAGCTGAAGTCCGGCGGCTACCTCGTCATCAACCCGACCGAGGCGCTGGTCTCCATCGACGTGAACTCGGGTCGCTCGACCCGCGAGCACAATATCGAGGACACCGCGCTCAAGACCAACATGGAGGCGGCCGAGGAAGTCGCCCGCCAGCTGCGCCTGCGTGACCTTGCCGGCCTCGTCGTGATCGATTTCATCGACATGGACGAGAAGCGCAACAACCGTTCGGTCGAGCGCAAGCTCAAGGACTGCCTGAAGAACGATCGCGCGCGCATCCAGCTTGGCCGGATCTCGCATTTCGGCCTGATGGAGATGAGCCGCCAGCGCATCCGCACCGGCGTGCTGGAGAGTTCCACCGAGGTCTGCCCGCATTGCGGCGGTACCGGCCATGTGCGCTCCTCGCCCTCCGTCGCGCTGCAGCTGCTGCGCGCCGCCGAGGACACGCTGCAGCGGTCCAACGCCTATAATCTCATCGTGCGCACCCGCACCGAGAACGCGCTCTACGTGCTCAACCACAAGCGCGCGCATCTGCACGAGCTGGAAGAGCGCTTCGGCGTGGTCATCACCATCAGTGCCGATCCGACGCTGACCGGCCTGACCCCGTTCGCGGTCGACCGCGGCGAGGCGATCGCCAACCCGATCCCGATGCCGCGGCCGCCCGAACTGGTCGTCGAGCCGGAAGACGAGATCGAGCCGGTGGCGGCCGAGGAGCCGGAAGAGCTGGAGGAGGCTGTCGAGGAAGAGGTTCGCGAGAGCCGGCCCGAGGCGCCCCCCGCGGCAGGCGAGGCCGGCGAGGCCGCACAGGGCGACGGCAACCGTCGTCGTCGGCGGCGGCGGCGGCGGCGGCGCGGCGGTCCGAACGGCAATCGCCCGGAGGAGAACGGTTCCGGCGAGGCGGATGGCGATTCCGCAGGCGCGGAATTCGAGGATGACGGCGACGAGGCTGAGGAAGCCGCGGACGGCGAAGCCCGCGAGCTCGTTGCCTCCGAATCGGGCGAGACCGATGTGGCGGCGGCGGATGTGACCGCCGAAGCCCCGGTTGCCGGCGAAGCCGCCGAGCAGGCGCTGGAACTCGTGGAAACCGCCACGGCTTCCTCCGAGCCCGTGGCGGCCGTCGACGCCGGCCCGGTGTCGACCGAAGCCCCGACCGAGGAGGCCCAGACCGAGCAAGCCACGGTCGTCGACGCGCCTGTCGACGTTCCCGCAGCCGAGGAAGCCCCCGCCGAGGACGACAAGCCGCGCCGTGGTCGTCGTGGTGGACGCCGGACGCGCGCCAAGGCAACGGAGGAAGCTGTCGCCGGGGACGCGGCGGCCGAGGTTCCCGCCGCCGAGGCGGCCACGCCGGATGCAGCCAAGTCCGAGGAGGCCAAGTCTGAAGAGGCCAAGTCCGAAGAGGCAAAGCCGGCGGAGCCCAAGCCGCGCCGTCGCCGCTCCACCGTGCGCGAACGTGCCCCGGTGATCGCGGCCGAGGCGGTGGAAGCCGTCGTGTCGGAAGCGGTTGCGGGCGAGACGGCGGCGGTTGTCGACGCTCCGGCTTCCGAGACCATGATCGCGGAAGCTGGGGTGACGGAAGCTGCTGCCGCCGAAAGCGCGCCGGCGCATGACGCGCCTGCCGAAGAGGCGGGACACGAGGCGCCCCCGGCTGCCTCGTCGCCCGTCGAGACGGAGAACGCGACCGCGAGCCCGGACGCACCGCCGGCGGATGACCCCGATCGCCCGCGCCGCACCGGCTGGTGGCAGCGCAAGATCTTCGGCGAGTGACGCGCGATTTCGCCTGACGACAAAGGAACGCCCCGCCTCGCGCGGGGCGTTCTGCGTTTGAGGCCTCAGCCGCGACGCAGGAAATCGCCGATCCGCTCCACCGCCTCGCGCATTTCCTCGGCAGCCCCGGCATAGGACAGGCGCAGATAATGCTGGCCGCGATGCGGGTCGAAATCGACGCCGGGCGTCGTCGCCACATGCGCCTCATCCAGCAGGCGGCGGGCCAGGGCGGCGGAATCGTCCGAAAAGCGGGACACATCGGCATAGAGATAGAACGCGCCGTCGACCGGCAGGAATTCCGGCAGGCCGGCCTCGGGCAGACCGCCGGTGAGGATCAGCCGGTTGGCCTCGTAGCCGTGCTTCACCGCCTCCATCTCCGCCGCGCCGTCGAAGGCCGCCTCGGCCGCGACCTGCGAGAGCGTGGGCACGGAGATCATGAGGTTCTGCTGCAGGCGCTCCACCGCGCGCACCAGCGGCTGCGGCATCACCATCCAGCCGACGCGCCAGCCGGTCATGCAGAAATATTTCGAGAAGGAGTGGATCACCGTCGCGTTCGGACTGATCGCCGCGGCCGTGGCGGCGGGGAAGGCATAGTCCAGCCCGTGATAGATCTCGTCGGAGATGAAGCGGATGCCGAGCCCCTCAGCGGTGGCGATGAGTTCCGCCAGCGCCTCCGGGCGCATCATCGTGCCGGTGGGATTGGCCGGGCTCGCCACCAGCACGCCCTTGAGCGGCGCGCTCGCATGCGCCTGGGCCAGCGCCTCGGGCGTGATAACCCAGCGCGAGGCGGCATCGGTTTCGATCAGCACCGGCTCGCAGCCCAGCGCGGTGAGGATATGGCGATAGGGCGGATAGCCCGGATTGGCGATCGCCACCCGGTCCCCCGGCTCGAACAGCGCGAGGAAGGCCAGCAGGAATCCGGCGGACGAGCCCGTCGTCGCCACCACCCGCGCCGGATCGATGTCGACATCGTAGGTTTCCCCGTAATGGCGGGCGATGCGGGCGCGCAGCGAGGGAAGGCCGAGCGCGGTGGTGTAGCCGATCCGCCCGTGGTCCAGCGCGCGACGTGCCGCCGCCCGCGCGCTGTGGGGCGCGGGGGCGGCCGGCTGGCCCACCTCCATGTGGATGACATGCCCACCCGCCGCCTCGATCCGGGCGGCGCGCTCCATCACGTCCATCACGATGAAGGGAGCGATCTCGCTGCGGCGCGAGGCGCGCGCGAGAATCTCCGCCATTGCGGCTGCGGTGGGCACGTCGTTTGGCGTAATCGCGGGCTTCATGTTGCTCAACCTTGCGGGACCGCCGCATCCGCGCCGCAATCTCCGGCTGGTCTCGGCCCGTGTTCAATCGAAGATGATGACCGCACGGCTTGACGCTGCCGCCACGGCAGCGTCAGTTCCCCCGCAATCGCATGAAGCCGATGGATGATGCTTCTGGCCCGCCGTGACAACCCCTCGCTTGCGCGACGCGAGCCCCGCGCCCGCGCTGCACGCCCCGCGCGGCTGCGGCAGTTCGCCCTGCGCGCCGCGGGCGCGCTTGCCTGCCTTGCCACCGCCCTGCCCGCCGGGCCGGTGGCGGCGCAGCAGCGCCAGCCGACCATCATCCGCGACGCCGAGGTCGAATCGCTGCTGCGCGATTACACGCGCCCCATCTTCAAGGCGGCCGGGCTGCAGCAGCAGAACATCCAGATCGTCATCATCGGCGACGATTCCTTCAACGCCTTCGTCGCCGACGGCAAGCGCATCTTCATCAATACCGGCACCCTCAAGCAGTCCACCACGCCGGGCGAGGTGATCGGCGTGCTGGCGCACGAGACCGGCCACATCGCCGGTGGCCATCTCTCGCGCATGCGCCAGCAGCTGGAGACTGCGCAGACCGCGGCCATCGTCGCCATGCTGCTCGGGGTCGGTGCCGCGGCCGCCGGCGCCAGTTCCGGGGCGAGCGTCGGCAATGCCGCCGCCGGCGCGGTGCTTCTGCCGCAGGAGGTCGCCCGCCGCACGCTGCTCTCCTACCAGCGCAGCCAGGAACAGGCGGCCGACCGCTCGGCCGTCACCTATCTGGACGCCACCAAGCAGTCGGCCAAGGGCCTCCTCACCACGATGGAGCGGCTGCAGAACGACCAGATGTTCATCAGCCAGCGCATCGACCCCTACGTGCTCAGCCATCCGCTGGCGCGCGAGCGCGTCGCGGCGCTGGAGGACATCGCGCAGAAGAGCCCCTATTTCACGGCGAAGGATGCGCCGGCGCTGCAGGCGCGGCACGACATGATGCGTGCCAAGCTGGTGGGCTTCACACAATCCCCGGATTCGGTGAGCCGGGTCTATCCCGCCTCCAACACCTCGCTGCCGGCCCGCTATGCGCGGGCGATCTCGGCCTATCGCTTCGGCAGCATTCCCGATGCGCTCCGGCAGATCGACGCGCTGATCGCCGAGCAACCGGGCAATCCCTATTTCCATGAGATCAAGGGCCAGGCCCTGCTGGAGGCCGGGCGCGCCCGCGAGGCGGTGGCGCCGCTGCGCAAGGCGGTGAGCCTGTCCGACGGTAACCCGCTGATCCGCATGCTGCTCGGCCAGGCGCTGGTGGCCAGCAACGACAAGGCGACCATGGACGAAGCCGTGCGCGAGCTGAATTTCGGCCTGCAGCGCGAGCCCGCCTCCCCGCTCGGCTGGCGCTACCTCGCGATGGCCTATGGCCAGCGCGGCGACCTGCCCAATGCCGATCTGGCCTCGGCACAATCGGCGTTTCTGAACGGCGATTTCCGTCTGGCGCGCGAATTGGCCACCCGCGCCAAGGACAGGTTCCCACTCGGCTCACCCGGCTGGCTCAAAGCCGACGACATCCTGAACTACAAGCCGCCGCCGCAGCTGGTTCGCCGCTCGTCGACACCCTGAACCAGACGCGCTACAGCCCTCTCGCACCCTTTTCGACCGATCCGGAGATCACCATGCCGCCGCTGACCCTCATAAGCCGACTTGGCCGCGGCGTGCTCGCTGCCGCGCTCGCCCTCGGCATCGGCATCGCTCCGGCCGCCGCGCTGGACGATGCACAGCGCAAGGAATTCGAGACCGTCATCCGCGACTACCTGCTCAAGAACCCGGAAGTAATCCAGGAGGCGATCGGCGAATTGCAGAAGCGCCAGGCCGCCGTCGAGGCCGGCCAGCGCCAGCAGGCGCTCGCGGGGCTGAAGCCGCAGATCTTCGATTCCGCCCATGCCGTCACGATCGGCAACCCGAAGGGCGACATCACGCTGGTCGAGTTCTTCGATTACAATTGCGGCTACTGCAAGCACGCGCTGGCCGACATGCAGAAGCTGGTGCAGAACGACCCCAAGCTGCGGGTCGTGCTGAAGGAATTCCCGGTGCTCGGCCCGGGCTCGGTGGAAGCGGCACAGGTGGCGGTGGCCGTGCGCCTCCTCGCCCCGGACAAGTATTACGCCTTCCACCAGAAGCTGCTGGGCGATCGCGGCCAGGCCAACAAGGCCAAGGCGCTCGCCGTCGCCAGCGATCTCGGCATCGACACCGCCGCGATCGAGGCGAAGCTCACCGATCCGGAAATCAACGCCACGCTGCAGGAGAGCCTGAAGCTGGCGGATGCGCTCGGCATTGACGGGACGCCGAGCTACGTGGTCGGCGACACGGTCATCGTCGGCGCGGTCGGCCACGACCAGATCCGCAAGGCGCTCGATTCCGTGCGCAACTGCGGCAAGGCCCAGTGCTGAGCGCGGCCGGCAGCGAGCCGAATCGGATGTCGGGCACGCGAAATCGCGTGACGGCTGGGGTTAAGTGACCCGCGGCAAACGCAAGGGCTTGGCGCGCGTCACGTCCTTGCCTATAACCCCGCGTCGGTCCTTGCTCGGGCCGGTTGTCGCGAGAGTTCCCGAGGTGCAATGCCCGACACGGTGCATGTCCTGAACGGACCGAACCTGAACCTGCTCGGCACACGCGAGCCGGAGATCTACGGCCGTACGACTCTCGCCGACCTGGAAGCCGCCTGCCGCGACAGCTGCGAGCGGCACGGGCTCAATCTCGTTTTCCGCCAGACCAACCATGAGGGCGAACTCGTCACGCTGCTTCAGCAGGCGCGAGGATCGCTCGGGGTTGTGCTGAATGCGGCGGCCTATACGCACACTTCCATTGCCATCGCCGATGCGATCAAGGCCGTCGGCCTCAATGTCGTCGAAGTGCATCTTTCCAACGTTTTCGCGCGAGAACCCTTCCGCCATCATTCGTACATCTCGCCGGTCGCGCGCGGTGTCATCTGTGGCCTGGGGATCGACGGCTACCGGCTTGCAATCGACGCGCTTGCCGCGAGCCGCAACAGCTGAGGGGGGCGGGCAAGCGACCGTCACAGGACAATGATGAAGACAAGCAAGCCGAATATCGACCCCGCGCTCGTGCGCGAGATCGCCAATCTGCTGTCCGAAAGCGACCTGACCGAAATCGAGGTCCAGCACGAGGACCTGCGCATCCGCGTGGTTCGCGCGGCACCGACCGTCTATGCCACGGCGCCCGCTCCGGCTGTGGCGGCTCCGGCCCCCGTAGCAGCCCCGGTGGCCGTTGCCGCTCCGGCGACGAGCGCGGACCCGGCGAAGCATCCCGGCGTTGTGCCCTCGCCCATGGTCGGCACCGCCTATCTCTCGCCCGAGCCGGGTGCGCGCGCCTTCATCGAGGTCGGCACGGTGGTGAAGGAGGGCCAGACGCTCCTCATCGTCGAGGCGATGAAGACCATGAACGCCATTCCCGCGCCGCGCGCGGGCACCATCACCCGTATCCTCGTGGAAAACGCGCAGCCGGTCGAATATGGCGAGCCGCTCGTGATCATCGAGTGAGGGGCGTCTAATGTTCGGCAAGATCCTGATCGCCAATCGCGGCGAGATCGCCTTGCGGGTGCTGCGCGCCTGCAAGGAACTCGGTATCGCGACCGTCGCGGTTCACTCCACCGCCGACGCCGACGCCATGCATGTGAAGCTCGCCGACGAGAGCGTGTGCATCGGCCCGCCGCCCGCCAAGGACAGCTATCTCAACATTCCCGCCCTGCTCGCCGCCTGCGAGATCACCGGCGCGGAAGCGGTGCATCCCGGCTACGGCTTTCTCTCCGAGAATGCCCGCTTCGCCGAGATCCTCATCGATCATGGCGTCGCGTTCATCGGGCCCAAGCCCGAGCATATCCGCGTCATGGGCGACAAGATCGAGGCGAAGAAGACCGCCAAGCGGCTCGGCATTCCTTGCGTGCCCGGCTCCGAGGGCGGGGTTTCGACCGACGAGGAGGCCGCCCGCGTTTCCGAGGAAATCGGCTTCCCCGTGCTGATCAAGGCCGCTGCCGGCGGCGGCGGTCGCGGCATGAAGGTGGCGCGCTCGCCGGAAGAACTGTCCTCCGCGCTCTCCACCGCGCGGTCGGAGGCCCGGGCCAATTTCGGTGACGACGCGGTCTATATCGAGAAATATCTCGGCACGCCGCGTCATATCGAAATCCAGGTGTTCGGCGACGGCAAGGGCAACGCGGTGCATCTGGGCGAGCGCGACTGCTCGCTGCAGCGTCGCCACCAGAAGGTTCTGGAAGAAGCCCCCTCCCCGGTCATCACCCCGGAGCAGCGGGCGCAGATCGGCGAGACCGTCGCGAAGGCCATGCGCGACATGAAATATCTCGGCGCGGGGACCATCGAGTTCCTGTACGAGAATGGCGAGTTCTACTTCATCGAGATGAACACCCGCATCCAGGTGGAACATCCGGTGACGGAGGCCATCACCGGCTTCGACCTGATCCGCGAGCAGATCCGCGTCGCCGCCGGCGAAACGTTGAGCTTCACCCAGGACGACGTGGTGCTGACCGGCCATGCCATCGAGTGCCGGGTGAATGCCGAGCATCCGCGCACCTTCCGCCCCTCGCCGGGCAAGATCGGCTACTGGCATGTGCCCGGCGGGCTCGGCGTGCGCATCGATTCAGCGGTCTATCAGGGCTATACGATCCCGCCCTACTACGACAGCATGATCGGCAAGCTCATCGTCACCGCCGCCACCCGCGACGAGTGCTTGGCGCGGCTGAGCCGGGCGCTGGACGAGTTCGTGGTGGAGGGCATCGAGACCACGCTGCCACTGTTCCGCGAATTGGTGCGCAATGGCGATATCCGCCGCGGCGCCTATGACATCCACTGGCTCGAGCAGTTCCTTGCCGAGGGCGAACCCGGCAATTGATGCATGCGCCATCGTCCGGTGGCGGTCCCGCGGCATGAACTCCGGTAAGGCGCCCCCATGGGCGCCTTACGCGCATTTGGGTGCCGCATCACGGCCGCGACGCCTTCACAGCGCCCGACATGTCGGCCATTCTGGCGTCATGTCACTGCCGCGCGAGCATCAGGTTGAAATCACGCCCGAGGTCCTGCTGAAGGCCTATGCCTGCGGCATTTTTCCCATGGCGGAAAGCGCGGACGATCCCGGCCTCTACTGGATCGAGCCGGAGCGGCGCGGCGTTATTCCGCTCGACGATTTCAACATCTCGTCCCGCCTCGCCCGCACGGTGCGCTCCGACCGTTTCGAGATCCGCATCGATCATGATTTCGAGGCGGTGATCGACGGCTGCGCGGCGCCGGCGGAAGGGCGCGGCTCCACCTGGATCAACCGGCGCATCCGCAAGCTCTATTGCGACCTGCATGCCAGCGGCCATTGCCACTCCGTGGAAGCCTGGGACGACCGACGGCTGGTCGGCGGCCTCTATGGGGTGCGGCTGGGGCGCGCCTTCTTCGGCGAGAGCATGTTCCACCGCGTGCGCGATGCGTCCAAGGTGGCGCTGGTGCACCTGGTGGCGCGGCTCAAGCACGGCGGATTCGTGCTGCTCGACACCCAGTTCGTGACCGATCACCTGCGCAGCTTCGGCGCCATCGAGGTATCGCGGCGCCACTATCACACGCTGCTCACCCAGGCGATCGAGGGCGAAGGCAATTTCTACTGCTGGGCGGCGGGCGAAGCGATCACCGGCGCGGTCTGCTTGCAGTCGGTCAACCACACGTCATAGATCGGGTGCTCGACGCCGTGCAGGCCGGGGCTGGAGGCGAACATCCAGCCGCCGAACAGCGGCTGCACCTTGCCATCCAGCGTGATCTCCTGGATCTCCACGAAGCCGGTGGTGTTCTGCGTCTCGCTGGGCGGGCGGGTGTAGCAGGCGCGCGGGGTGATGCGCAGCGCGCCGAACTGCACCGTCTCGTTGATCGACACGTCGAAGGAGATGATGCGGCCGGTGATCTTGTCGAGGCCGGAGAACACGGCCGTCTTGTTGACCACCTTCTCGGCCGGTGGCTGCACCACCTCGATATCGCCCTGCGGGCCGACGGTGGCCTGCCCCGGCACGTCCGGCTGGGCCGGAGCGGGCTGGCGTGGCTCGCCACCCTCGGGCGGCGTCATGATGGACGGCACGCCCGGCCCGCCGACGGGCGAATCGGGGTTCTCGACGGGGCCGCCCGATGGGGCGCTCGGCGCATCCAGCGGCTGCGATTCGACGCCCCCCTGCCAGCTCTGCTGGGCGGCAAGCGGGCCGTTCAGCGCGAGGATGGCCGCGAGGGCAAGCAGCGGAGTGCGCATCGAACCGGGAAACATGGAAGAACCTCGCTTGCCGCGCAGCGGCACGCGCGCGCGTTCGACGCCAAGATGCGGGGCAATGAGGCGATGTCGGGGCGGACGCCCGCCCGTTGGGGCGTCCGGCGGCGGCAAGGGCGTCACGCCAGCGTCGCCTGAACGGCTCTCACTCCGGCGTCCAGGCCTTGTAGTCGCCGGTGACGGTGGGGCGATGACCGAGGCCGATGGTGGAGCCGGGCGGGTGATAGGCGGCCGGCGTGCCGGTCGGGTTGGGGCGGTGCGGCTTCTGCCACTCGCGCGGCGTGTAGCTCTCCTGCGAGGGCGGCACGTCCGAGCGCTGGTGCATCCACGCGTGCCAGCCCGGCGGAATGGCGGTCGCCTCGGCCGGGCCGTTGAAGATCACCCAGCGGCGCTGGAAGCCGAGCGTCGGGTCGATCTTGCCGCCCTTGGTGCGATAATACCTATTGCCGAACTCGTCCTGGCCGACGAGTTCGCCGTACCGCCACGTGTGGAATCGCGTACCCATCGTCTGGCCGTTCCACCAGGTGAAGGTCTCGATGATGACGTCGGAAAACTTCACGGAAATCGTCCCTGCGCGCGCCTTGGAGCTCGGCCGGAACATGCCACCCGCGCCGCCCGGTGTCCAGCCGGGCCATACGGGCGGCATGCTTTAGCCGCGGCGGAATTCGCTGGCATAGTAGGCAAGCGCCAGCAGCACCGCCGCGATGCCGGCGATCGTTACATGGCTCCAGCCGCCCAGCTGGTAGAGCGGGCTCGCCACTGCCGAGCCCAACACGCCGCCGAAGAAGAAGGTGGCGATGTAGAGCGCGTTGAGCCGCGAGCGGATCTCGGGGGCCAGCATGAACAACGCGCGCTGGCCGAACACGAGGTTGGCGGTGGCGGCGCAGTCGAGCACGATGGCGCCCACGGCCAGCACCACGACCGAGCCCACGCCCACGCCGATCTGCGTGAGCAGCAGACCGATTCCCGCCAGCAGCAGTGCCCCGCCGGTCGCCGCGCGGGAATAGCCCTTGTCGGCAATCCAGCCGGCCAGCGGCGAGACGACGACGCTCGCCGCCCCCGCCAGCGCGAACAGGGCGATTCCCTCCTGTCCGAAGCCGAAGGCCGGCGCCGCCAGTTGCAGCGGCACCGCGGTCCAGAACAGGATGAACACACCGAACATCACCGCCTGATAGGCCGCGCGGCGGCGCAGGACGGGCTGGGAACGCATCAGCGGCCAGAGCGAGGCGACCAGCGCGCCATAGGCCCCGCCCCCGCCGGTCGCCGCCGGACGGCGGGTTGGCAAAGCCAGGCGCAGGCCGACCGCCAGCACCAGAATCATCAAGGCGGCGAGCGCGAACACCGCCCGCCAGCCGAAAAAATGGGCCACGATGGAAGCGACCGGCCGTGCCAGCAGGATGCCGGTCATCAGCCCGCTGACCACGCTGCCGACCTTGCGCCCGCGCTCCTCCGGGCGGGCGAGATGGGCGGCGAAGGGTACGGCGATCTGCGCCACCACCGAGCCGATGCCGAACATCAGAGCAGCCGCGAGGAACAGCGCCGGCGTCGGGGCGATCGAGGCCAGCGCGAGCCCGGCTGACGCACAGATGAGGATGAGCGCGATCAGCCGTCTGTTCTCGACGATGTCGCCGAGCGGCACGAGGAGGAGCAGCCCCAGGATATAGCCGGTCTGGCTGACGGTGACGACGAGGCTGGCCAGCGTCTCGTCCAGTCCGATGTCGTCGGCGATCAGCGCGACCAGCGGCTGGGCGTAATAGAGGTTAGCCGCCCCCAGACCCGCTGCCAGGGCGAGCAGAAAGAAGGTGACGGCACCCGCCTGGGGGGCCGGCGTAGTCTCGGAGCGCATGGGAAGGACCGCACGGGAGGGAGTTGACCCGCCATGTGTGCCCGGGCCGCCCGCCTGTCCAGATGCCGCAGGGGCAGGTCCGGCGCCGCGCGCGGTTGATCAAGAGCCGTTTGCCGCCCCCAGCGGAGCTTCGCCGCCTGCGACGACCGGCATGGGCCGGGCGCCCCGCCATTGCGCTTCACGCGCGCCCATTCCATGATTTTGGCTGTCTCAGCCGATTCTGATCCACGCTGCACAGCTGTGCGCGCGTGACCAGTGCGTTCGGCGTGAAATCCCCGTTGTTCAGGCTGTCGAGAGCTGAATTCGCCTTCTCGCGACGGGGGAATCCCCGTTCGATCAAGATGGCGTTAAACTCCTATCAATCTTTCAAGCCGACACTACATATAGATGACATTGAGCTGTCATCCACAAGGGATTGCCGTCCGGATGGAAACGCAATTGCCAGCCAGACGGAATCGGGGCAGTTTCGGGGCACATCCACGGACCCGGCGGAGCCGGTTTTTCCGACAACACAGCCCTGAAGCTCGCTGGCGCCCCTTGAAGCGTCTGGCGTGAGCTATTTTGACCATTTTTCGGCGTCCTCTTGGCAGGGTGCCGTGGGGGACGAAGATCATGCGCATCGAGCGCCGTTACACCAAGGCCGGCCGTTCACCCTATGCGGACATCGCTTTTCGCCAGGCGACGAGCGAGATCCGCAATCCTGACGGATCGGTGGTGTTCCGCCTCGAGGGCATCGATGTGCCCGAGCATTTCTCCCAGGTCGCCAGCGACATCCTCGCGCAGAAATATTTCCGCAAGGCGGGAGTTCCCGCGCGTCTGAAAAGGATAGAGGAAGAGACCGTCCCCTCCTTCCTGTGGCGCGGCGCGGCCGATGAGAAGGCCCTCGCCTCCCTGCCGGAGAAGGAACGCTTCATCGGCGAGAGCGACGCGCGGCAGGTGTTCGACCGCCTTGCCGGCACCTGGACCTACTGGGGCTGGAAGGGTGGCTATTTCGACGGCGAGGAGGACGCGCAGGCCTTCTTCGACGAGCACCGCTACATGCTCGCGATGCAGATGGCCGCGCCGAACAGCCCGCAATGGTTCAACACCGGCCTGCACTGGGCCTATGGCATCGATGGCCCGAGCCAGGGCCATTTCTACGTCGACTACGCCACGGGTAAGCTCACCCGCTCCAAGACCTCCTACGAGCATCCCCAGCCGCATGCCTGCTTCATCCAGTCGGTCGGCGACGATCTGGTGAACGAGGGCGGCATCATGGACCTGTGGGTGCGCGAGGCGCGCCTGTTCAAGTACGGTTCGGGCACCGGCTCCAACTTCTCCGCGCTGCGCGGCGAGGGTGAGAAACTCTCGGGCGGCGGCCGCTCCTCCGGCCTGATGTCGTTCCTCAAGATCGGGGACCGGGCCGCCGGCGCCATCAAGTCCGGCGGCACCACCCGCCGCGCCGCCAAGATGGTGGTGGTCGATGTCGATCACCCCGACATCGAGACCTATGTCGACTGGAAGGTGAAGGAAGAGCAGAAGGTCGCCGCCCTCGTCACCGGCTCGAAGATCGTCGCCCGGCACATGAAGGCGGTGATGAAGGCCTGCGTGAACTGCGAGGGCGAGGGCGAGGACTGCTTCGACCCCGAGAAGAACCCGGCCCTCAAGCGCGAGATCCGTGCCGCCAAGAAGGCGCTGGTGCCGGACAATTATATCCTGCGCGTGGTGCAGTTCGCCCGTCAGGGCTACACCGACATCGATTTCCCGGTCTACGACACGGACTGGGATTCGGAGGCCTATCTCACCGTCTCGGGCCAGAACTCGAACAATTCCGTGCGGGTGGACGACGCGTTCCTGAACGCGGTCGAGGCCGATGCGGACTGGAACCTGACCTCGCGCACCACCGGCAAGGTGACGAAGACGCTGAAGGCCGCCGAGCTCTGGGAAAAGATCGGCCACGCCGCCTGGGCTTGCGCCGATCCGGGCATCCAGTTCCACACCACCATCAATGACTGGCACACCAGCCCGGCAGGGGGGCCGATCCGCGCCTCCAACCCGTGCTCGGAATACATGTTCCTCGACGACACGGCCTGCAATCTCGCCTCGCTGAACCTCCTGCAGTTCCGCAACGCGGACGGCACGTTCGATGTGGAGAGCTATGAGCATGCCTGCCGCCTGTGGACGGTGGTGCTGGAAATCTCGATCCTGATGGCGCAGTTCCCCTCCAAGGAAATCGCCAAGCTCTCCTACGACTACCGCACGCTCGGCCTTGGCTACGCCAATATTGGCGGCCTCCTGATGACCTCGGGCATCCCCTATGATTCCGAGGAGGGCCGTGCCTATTGCGGGGCGCTGACCGCCATCATGACCGGCGTCGCCTACGCCACCTCGGCCGAAATGGCCTCGCAGCTCGGCCCCTTCCCCGAATACAAGCCCAATGCCGCGCACATGCTGCGCGTCATGCGCAACCACCGCCGCGCCGCCTATGGCGAGCGGGCCGGCTATGAGGGGCTGTCGACCGCCCCGGTGCCGCTCGATCACGCCAAGGTGCCCGAGCCGCTGCTGGTGACGCGCGCCAAGGCCACCTGGGACCTCGCGCTGGAACTCGGCGAGGCGCATGGCTACCGCAACGCCCAGACCACGCTGCTCGCGCCCACCGGCACGATCGGCCTCGTCATGGACTGCGACACGACCGGCATCGAGCCCGATTTCGCGCTGGTGAAGTTCAAGAAGCTGGCCGGCGGCGGCTACTTCAAGATCATCAACCGCGCCGTGCCGGAGGCGCTGCGCACGCTCGGCTATTCCGAGAGCCAGCTCGCCGAGATCGAGGCCTATGCGGTCGGCCACGGCTCGATCACCCAGGCGCCGCACATCAATCACGGTTCGCTGCGCGCCAAGGGCTTCGACGACGCCATGCTGGCGAAGATCGACGGCAGCGTGAAGGCCGCGTTCGACATCAAGTTCGTGTTCAACCGCTGGACGCTGGGCGACGAGACGCTGGCCAAGCTCGGCGTGCCGGCCGACAAGATCGTCGACCCGGCCTTCGACCTGCTGTCCTTCCTTGGCTTCTCCAAAAAGGACGTCGAGGCGGCGAATGTTCACGTCTGCGGCGCGATGACCCTGGAGGGCGCCCCCTTCCTGAAGCTGGAGCACTACCCGGTATTCGACTGCGCCAATCCCTGCGGGCGCATCGGCAAGCGCTACCTCTCGGTGAAGAGCCACATCCTGATGATGGCGGCGGCGCAGCCCTTCCTCTCGGGCGCGATTTCCAAGACCATCAACATGCCGAACGACGCCACGGTCGAGGATTGCAAGGAGGCCTACCTGCTCTCCTGGCGGCTGGCGCTGAAGGCCAACGCGCTCTACCGCGACGGCTCCAAGCTCTCGCAGCCGCTGAACTCCCAGCTCGTCGCCGATGACGACGAGGAGGAGGATGCGCTCGAGGCGCTGCTGGAAAAGCCCGCCGCCGCCCGCACCACCCAGATCGTCGAGAAGGTGGTGGAGAAGATCGTCGAGCGCATCGTCGCCGTGCACGACCGCGAGAAGATGCCCGACCGCCGCAAGGGCTACACCCAGAAGGCCGTTGTCGGCGGCCACAAAGTGTATCTGCGCACCGGCGAATATGATGATGGCCGCCTCGGCGAGATCTTCATCGACATGCACAAGGAAGGCGCGGCGCTGCGCTCCTTCATCAACAACTTCGCCATCTCGGTGTCGCTGGGCCTGCAATATGGCGTGCCGCTGGAGGAGTATGTCGACGCCTTCACCTTCACCCGCTTCGAGCCTGCCGGCCCGGTGCAGGGCAATGACACGATCAAGTACGCGACCTCGATCCTCGACTACATCTTCCGCGAACTCGCCGTGTCTTATCTCGGCCGCAACGATCTCGGCCATGTCGATCCGGGCGAGTCGAATTTCGACGCGCTGGGCAAGGGCGTGGAAGAGGGCAAGGCGCCGACTGCCACCCCGGCCTCGCGCATGGTCTCCAAGGGGCTGACGCGCGGCCGTTCGGTCGGGCTGATGGTGGTGCCCGCCGGCACGACCGTGGCGCCGACCGCCTCCAACGTCACCGCGCTGCGTGGTGGCATCCAGGGGGCGGGCATCCAGGGAGCCACCGCGCTCAAGGCCGAGCCGCAGGAGGACGAGGACGCCGCGATCGGCGAGACCAGCGCCCTGCCCTGGTCCGCCCCGACCCCGGCCGCCGCTGCGGCGGGACCGACCAAGGCGGAAGCCCGCGCCATCGCCCGCGCCAAGGGCTATGAGGGCGAAGCCTGCCCCGAGTGCCAGAACTTCACCATGGTGAGGAACGGCACGTGTCTCAAGTGCGAGACCTGCGGCTCGACGACGGGCTGCAGTTGAGGCCATCCCTCCGCAGAGACACCGTTATCTGACGTGCGGCGAACACAAGGAATGCGGTGATGTCCGTCAATAGAAAGCAGACGTCTTCAGGCATAGCGACAAAAGCCGCCTCCACGCTGGCAGATGCAAATGCATCTGCCATTGCCAGGAGTTTGGCAGGTTCGGCTTTGGCACAAGCTCGATCTGGTAGCCAGACTGGGGCCGAAATGGAGGACAAGGCTGCTCGCGTCCTTGCCAGTACGAAATACAGTGAAGAAACGAAGGAGCTTGCGGGCTCCGTTCTCGCGCAGTCGAACAAGGCGCGCTGACATAGATTGATGCTTAACGAGATACGGCGGCCGGGCATTGCCCGGCCGTTTTCGTTGGACGCCCCATGGACCGGAGACGCCTATGACGCCCCCCACCCTCCCCACGCCCCGCCTCATCCTGCGCCCGCATCGGCGCGCGGATTTCGAGGCCTATGCTGCCATGTGGGCGGAGCCGGCGGTGGTGCGGTTCATCGGCGGACAGCCCTTCGCGCGCGAGGCGACGTGGAGCCGGTTCCTGCGCCATCCCGGCCTGTGGCAGTTCCTCGGCTTCGGCTCCTTCGTAGTGGAGGAGCGCGCCAGCGGCGCCTTCATCGGGGAAGTCGGGTTTCATGACTTCAAGCGCGACCTCACGCCCTCCATCGCGGGGACGATGGAGGCGGGCTGGGTGTTCGCCGGCGCGGCCCATGGCAAGGGCTATGCGCGCGAGGCGATGGGCGCCGCACTCGGTTGGGCGGATGCGCATCACCCCACACGGCGCATCACCGCGATGATCGAGGAGAGCCACGCCGCATCGCTGCACATCGCCGGCACGCTCGGCTTCACCCGATTCGCCGGGGCACGCTATGGCGGGCGGGAGATGGTGCTGCTGGAACGCCTTCGCGATGGCGCGGGGTTGGTCGCTCCCACGCGCTGACGCGCTCAGGCGCACGGCCCCGACCCATCATGATGCCGGCGAGGGCAAGCATATGCAGGTCCGCAGGCGGGCCGCGATACGTCAGCATAGCTGCCTGACTTTTTTTGATCGCATCCCGTCGACCGGCTTACCTCACTACCCAAGCTCTCTATAGTTCCCTTTGCCCGATGGGCTGGGGGATACATCATGAAACCTACAAAAAGACGCCTTCGCGGGCGCCTGCTGGCTAGTTGCGCCTGGCTTCTACTTCCTTCCTGCGCACAGATCGCATATGCCGACAACGAGCTCAACTATATCAATCTCAATTACCCTCTCGCGGAAGCGAACTTCACGGGTATTCGCGGCGCCAATATTGTCGGAAACTACCTCATTCCGGACGGCAGCGGCGCGTCCGGCGGGATTCTCTACCGCACGGATACGCAAACGTGGGTGGCCATTCCCACCGCGACGGCGTCCGGGGTCAACTATCCCGGCGTCTACAGCGCCTCGCCCTATGGCCCGACCTTCGGCTCGCCCGACGGCGGCGTGTTTCGGGTGGTCGGCTCCTACAAGCTGACCTCGTCCTCCGGCGACACCGGCTACATCTACGATGCCGCCGCCGCGCCCGGCGAGCAATATACTGATCTGTTCATGCCCTCGGCGCCCGGCCTGACGGTCATCAACACCATCCCGCACAGCACCTTCGGCAATAATGTCGTCGGCAGCTTCGACACTTCCGAGGGCCAAGGCGGCGCCTTCCTCTACAACATGGTCAGCAAGACCTACACGCAGCTGAGCGGCCCCGGCGCCGTCGTCACCACCGCGTACGGCATCTATGGCGACAAGGTCATCGGCGGTTACACGGACTCGGGCGGCTCGAATGCCCAGCACGGTTTCCTTTACGACATAACCACCGATACCTACACAAGCTACGACCACCCTGGCGCCATCGCCACCCATTTCCAGGGTATCACCGGCGGCGGGCGCAACGGCTCCTATAACCTCGCCGCCGACTGGATCGATGCCCAGGGCGGCCTGCACGCCGCCATACTGCACATCAATCCCGACGGCTCGACGGTATGGACCGAGCTGGACGTTCCCGGCTCGCTCACTACCTCCATCGATTCGATCTATGCCGGCAACGCGGTGGGCTTCTACTTCGACGCCAGCGGCACGATGCTGAACTATTTCGTGACCGTGCCGGGCGTCTACGATCCCATCCGCAATATCAGCGACCTGACGGTCTCCGCCGATGGCGCCACGGGCATCACCGGCATCCGCGGCGACGACATCGTCAATGATAGCACCATCACCGTCAGCGGCGCCGGCGCGGCCGGCATCCATTCGGACACCTATGGCGTCGTCACCAATAACGGCACCATCACGGTGACGGGCGCCGGCGCCTCGGCCGTGGAACTCGGTGGGCTCGACGGCACGCTGCTGAACGTCGGCACCATCACCGCCGCGCCAGGCAGCTATGCCATCACCACGGCCGCCGACGCGGAAGGCACCATGGTGGTGAACACCGGCATCATCGACGGCCAGGTGGCGTTCCTGCCCCTCGCGCAGGGCCGCTTCGAGAATAGCGGCTGGCTGGGCATCACCGCCGCCGGCGCCGGCACGACACAGCAGATAGCCGGCGTGTTCGCGCAGACCGCTTCCGGCACGCTGGCGCTGCGCATCGATGGCGCGAGCCATGACCTGCTGGCCGTGGACGGCGCCGCGCGGCTCAACGGCACGCTGGCAACGAGCTTCAGCGACAGCCAGTCGCTGCTGAAGAGCTACACCGTCGTGACCACCACCGAGGGCGTCACCGGCAGCTTCGCCAGCCTCGATACCGAGGGGCTGCCGTCCTTCTTCAGCGCGACTCTCGGCTACGCGACAAATGACGTGACGCTCAATGTCGCGTCCTCGCTCGCCGCCCTGCCCGGCCTTTCCGCCAACCAGACCTCGGTCGGCGCCGGCATCGACCGCGCGCTCAACAACGCGCCGGGTGCCGCCATTGGCACGCTGCCAGCCGGGCTGTCACCGTTCTACGACCTCTCGGCGAGCCAGATCCCCGGCGCGCTGGACGCCCTCTCCGGCCAGTCCTATGCCAGCCAGCGGTCGGTGCTGATCTCGGATGGTTATTACAGCCGCCAATCGGTTCTGGGACGCCTGCGCCAGAACGCCTATGCCGGCGAGGAAGGCCCGGCGGCCGCCCTCGCCTTTGGCGGGCCGACGACCGCGCAGCCCGGCACCGGGGCCACAACGGTCACCGCCTCCGAGCCGCTCGCCTATGTCACCAAGGCTCCGGCGGCGCCCCCCGTCGTCGCCACCACCGAGGGGCCGGTCTTCTGGGCCGAGGGCTTTGGCGGCTGGACCACCTATGACAGCACCGGCAACACCTCCGCGGCGGATTCCTCCATCGGCGGGATCATCTCCGGCGCCGACGTCGCTGTCGGCGGCTGGCGCATAGGTGCGGCGCTGGGCTATTCCCAGTCCGACACCAGCGTCGACGACCTGAACGCCTCCAGCACCGTCAATTCGCTGCTGCTCGGCCTTTATGCCGGCACCAACCTTGGGCCGGTGAAGCTGCGCCTCGGCGCCACCTATGCCTTCAACGACATCCGCGCCGACCGCACCATCGCCTTCCCCGGCTTCGCGGAGACGGCCGATGCGGACTATAGTGGCGGCACGACGCAGATCTTCGGCGAGGTGGGCTATGGCCTCACCTGGAGCACGCTGGCGCTGGAGCCCTATGCCGGCTTGGCCTGGGTTCATCTGAACACCGACGGCTTCACCGAGACCGGCGCTTCTTCCGCCGGGCTCACGGCGGATTCGACGTCTGAGGATGTCGGCTACAGCACGCTGGGGCTGCGGGTTGCCACCACCATGACGCTGGATAACGGCATGGTGCTTGCGCCGCATGGGTCAATCGCGTGGCAATATGCCTTCGGCGATACCACGCCGACCTCGCAGCTCGCGCTCTCGGCGCTGCCGGCGGCGTCCTTCACGGTGTCCGGCCTGCCGCTGGCGGAGAACACCGCGCTGGTGCAAGCCGGGCTCGACATGGTGGTGAACGCCACCACGCGGATCGGCGCCGCCTATATCGGGCAGTTCGCCGACAACACGACAGTCAACGCCTTTCAGGTGAACCTGATCGTGAAGTTCTGACGCCCCCGCAGGGCCGCACGTAACGACGCGCGACGCCCCGCGATCGACGTCGCGCACAGCGCGACGGGGTGATCGACGTCGCGCACAGCGCGACGGGGTGATCGACGTCGCGCACAGCGCGACGGGGTGATCGACGTCGCGCACAGCGCGACCGGGCGGGGTGACAGCCGGACCGGCCTGCGCCCGCCCGGTCGCCGGCACAAAAAAGCCGCCGCTCCGGCGGGAGCGGCGGCTTCATGCGGGACGCCTGGCGCGACCCGGAGGCTTATCAGCCGACGCTCAGGTTGACCGCCGAGGTCTTGCCCGAGCGCTGGTCGGTGTCGAGTTCGAAGGACACCTTTTCGCCGTCGCGCAGGCCCTGGAGGCCCGAGCGCTGCACGGCGCTGATATGGACGAACACGTCCTTGCCCGAGCCATCCGGCTGAATAAAGCCGTAGCCCTTCTGATCGTTGAACCACTTAACGGTACCGGTCAGCTTCGCCATAAAGGTGGTCTCATGTGTGAAGGTTAGGCATTCAAGAGGCACCTCGCCCCTGACTGCCGGGTCAAATCGGGTAGAAAGCTGATCGTGCACCGGCTTGAGCCGGATGACACGTTCCAGAAGGCCGGCCAAGGTCCGACGGCGAGGCTTCCGCAAGCAGCTGGGGAACGTCGCCATGCCGCAAGGGAATGGCGACAATTACTGGCTCCAGACAGAGTTTCCAGCCCGCAAGAAGGGCTTAGCCCTCACTCAGAGCGGGCGCAGGTTGACCGCGGAGGTCTTGCCCGAGCGCTGGTCCGTCGAGAGTTCGAAAGACACCTTCTCGCCCTCGCGCAGGCCCTGAAGGCCGGAACGCTGCACGGCGCTGATATGGACGAAAACGTCCTTCCCGCCGTTATCGGGCTGGATGAATCCATAGCCCTTCTGCTCATTGAACCACTTAACGGTGCCGGTATCAGCCATAGAACGAAACCTTAGAGGCCAGAATCTTCGGTCAACGACCCCTCAGGGGACCGCCGCTTGCAGCCAATTCTCGCGAAAGAAACCGGTCGCCCCATCAAGGACCGGCCAGTCGTTCGGTCAAATCCGTGCTGCGCACAGCTTGGTCAAAATTATGGCTTTTGCACGGCACATTTCACCGCATTCCCGCCGTAAAGCTGGAACGTGCGCAGCCCCGCTCCCACGGGGCCGGGAAAGCCCGGCGAGGGGCTGCGGCGCGCCGGCTCAGCGCCGGCAATGGCGCGGATTCGAGCGCAGCACGCGGCCATTGGACTGGCGGTAGTAGCAATTGCCGTTGCGCCAGAAATGGTAGGATCGGCTGTTGCGGTTGCGGCTCGCGCCAATCGCCGCGCCCGTGCCCGCGCCGAGGGCGCCGCCCACCAGCGCCCCGCGCCCCGTACCGGTCACGGCGCCGCCGACCACGGCACCGGTCGCGCCACCGATGACGGCACCGCGCGCCGTGCTGTTCTGCGCGGCGGCAGGCTGCGCGACCCAGAACGCCAGAAGGGCCAGAAGGGCGGCGGCGCAGGCGTGGCGAAGCATGTCGGAAATCCCGTGGGGTGCGTAGGCGAGAGGGATGGCGATCCTCTGCCGCCGCCGCCCGCTTGTCGATAAGGCAGATAGTCCCGCCCTAGGATGATTTGTCACCGATGCGCCACGGGCATCATCGGCCGGTCGCCCTTGAGGCGAGCGCCGGTTTGCCAGAGGCCAGCCGCACGCCGTCAGCGACAGCGGCTGTTCTTGGTGGGAACGACGTAACCGTTCGGCTGACGATAGTAACAGGTGCCGCCGCGCCAGTAATAATTCGAGCTCTTCTGGTTCTGGCTGGCGCCGATGGCGGCTCCCGTGCCGGCACCGACCGCCCCGCCGACCACCGCGCCGGTGGCATTGCCGGTGACGGCGCCACCGACCACCGCGCCCGCCACGCCGCCAAGGATGGCGCCAGTAACCGCCTTGTTGCCGGCCTGTGCCGGCTGCGACGCGCAGATCGCAAGGGAGGTCGCGAGAGTAGCCGCGAGGGTCGCGGCGGCTGTGAAGCGGAACATGCGTGCATTCCCTGTGATCCGCGGCGCGGGAGGGTTGGAGCTTTGGCCGGGCGAGCTATGGGACGCGCGAGGTGTGGGCCCGGCCGGAGCTCACACCTCGCAACAAACCGGCGAGGGGCTGATCCGCGCCAGGCGCCAGCTCATCGCGGCCGGTCGGGCACCCGCAACGAGAGCCCGACCCAACACCGCAGCATCGTGCGGCGGCGTCGTGCGGCGGCTCAGTGCTCCTGAGCCTCGACGACCGCGATCGCCGTCATGTTGACGACGCCGCGCGCGGTGACCGACGGCGTCAGGATGTGGGCAGGGCGCGCCGGGCCGAGCAGAATCGGCCCGACCGGAAGCGCATCGCCGAACACCTTCACCATCTGGTAGCCGATATTGGCCGCATCGAGATTGGGCATGACGAGAATGTTGGCCACGCCCTGCAGCCGGCTGCCGGGCAGCACGCGCTCGCGCATTTCCGGTATCAGCGCGCTGTCGCCTTCCATCTCGCCATCCACCATCAGGTCGGGCGCCTTCTCCTGGATGAGTTCCAGCGCCCGGCGCATCTTGGTCGCGCTCTCGTCGTCGCGGCTGCCGAAATCCGAATGCGACAGCAGCGCCACCTTGGGCTCGATGCCGAACCGGCGAACATGGGCGGCCGCCAGTTGCGCCATCTCGGCCAGATCCTCGGCGGCGGGATCGAGCGTCACCTGCGTGTCGCACAGGAAGAAGGCGCCCTTCGCCGTCAGCAGCATGGAGAGCGCGGCGACATCGCGCACGCCCGGCGCCAGCCCGATAATGGTGCGGATGTGGCGCAGGTGGCGGATGAAGCGCCCTTCCACGCCGCAGATCATCGTGTCCGCATCGCCCCGCATCACCGCCACGGCGGCGATCACGGTCGGTGTCGTGCGCACCAGCGTGCGGGCAAGCTCGGGCGTCACGCCGCGCCGGCCGGCGCGCTCGACATAGGTCTGCACATAGTCGCGATAGCGCGGGTCGTCCTCGGGGTCGATCAGGTCAAAATCGACGCCGGGGCGGATCGACAGGCCGAAGCGCTGCAGGCGGGTGTCGATGACGCTCGGGCGGCCGATCAGGATCGGGCGGGCAATGCCCTCCTCGATCACCACCTGCACCGCGCGCAGGATGCGCTCATCCTCGCCCTCGGCATAGATCACGCGCTTGGGCGCCTGCTTGGCGAGGGTGAAGATCGGCTTCATCACCAGGCCGGAGCGGAACACGAAGCGGTCGAGCTGCTCCTGATAGGCCTCGAAATCGGCGATCGGCCGCTTGGCGACCCCTGAATCCATCGCGGCCTTTGCCACGGCCGGCGCCACGCGCAGGATGAGGCGCGGGTCGAACGGCGAGGGAATCAGCGAGTTGGCGCCGAAGATCGGGGTCTCCCCGCCATAGGCCCGGGCCACGACATCGGAGGGCGTGTCGCGCGCCAGCTCGGCAATGGCGTTCACCGCCGCGATCTTCATCTCCTCGTTGATCGTGGTCGCGCCGGCATCCAGCGCGCCACGGAAGATGAAGGGGAAGCACAGGACATTGTTGACCTGGTTGGGAAAGTCCGAGCGGCCGGTGCAGATCATCGCGTCGGGCCGGGCCTCGCGCGCCAGCTCCGGCATGATCTCCGGCGTCGGATTGGCCAGCGCCATGATCAGCGGCCGGTCCGCCATCGCCTTGAGCATTTCCGGCTTGAGCACGCCGCCGGCCGAGAGGCCGATGAAAATGTCGGCGCCGGCGATCACCTCGGCCAGCGTGCGCAGCTCGGTCTTCTGCGCGAAGACCCCCTTATAGGGGTCCATCAGCTTCTCGCGGCCCTCATAGACCACGCCCTCGATATCGGTGACGAAGATGTTCTCGCGGCGGGCGCCCATCGACTCCAGCAGGTTCAGCGTCGCGATGGCGGCGGCGCCGGCGCCCGAGGTGACGATCTTCACGTCCTCGATCTTCTTAGCCCCGATATGCAGCGCATTGACGATGGCGGCGGCGACGATGATCGCCGTGCCGTGCTGGTCGTCATGGAAGACCGGGATGTTCATCCGGTCGCGCAGCTGCCTCTCGATCTCGAAGCATTCCGGCGCCTTGATGTCTTCCAGATTGATACCGCCGAAGGTCGGCTCCAGCGCCGCCACGACGGTGACGACATGGTCGACCTCAAGCGCATTGATCTCGATGTCGAACACATCGATGCCGGCGAATTTCTTGAAGAGGACGGCCTTGCCCTCCATCACCGGCTTCGAGGCGACCGGGCCGATATTGCCCAGGCCGAGCACGGCGGTGCCGTTGGAGACCACCGCGACGAGGTTCTGCTTGGCGGTCAGCTCGGCGGCGAGCGCCGGGTCGGCGGCGATGGCCTCGCACACGGCGGCGACGCCGGGCGTATAGGCGAGCGCCAGATCGCGCTGGTTGGCCAGCGGCTTGGTGGGCTGAATTTCCAGCTTACCCGGGCGCGGCAGCCGGTGATAGATCATCGCTCCCGAGCGCAGATCATCGGAAATATACGAAGCCATGGCATGTCCTTCCCCGAAACGGCGGGCGGAGAATAGGGATTCTGCTCCGCCGTACAACGTCTTTCCCATTTTCTGATGCCCGCACTTGGGCGGTTCGTCTAAGCTGGCTGCACGGATGCGGCCCGGAGCTGCAGGGTCGCCATCGTTCGCTTTCAGGTCAAACGGCATGCGCAAGCCACTTATCATCGCTCTGGTCGCTCTTGGCGTCGTCGGCATCGGCGGCTTTTTCAGCTTCAACCTCGTTGTGGACCTGCTGGCCCGGCGCCAGCTCGACGCGTTGTTTGCCCAGCTCGGCGTCGATGGAATCGAGGCGAAGCGGGGCGATCTGCACTACGATTATTTCAAGGGCACTTTCGAGGTTCGCGGGCTGTCCTTCTCGGCGCCCGGCCAGGGCACGCTGACCCTTGCCTCGTTCCGCGCCGAGGGGCTGGAACAACGCCCGGCCGCCCGCCTGTTCGCCCGCCATGTCGAGCTTACCGACCTCGCCTTCGAGGGCCCGCTGCCGCTGACGCCCGGGATGGAGGGCAGCTATCGCGCGCCGAAGGTCGAGGCGGAGGGCGTCGAATTGCCGGCCGCCGCGCCGAAGAGCCCCGGCCGCCCATGGCTGGTCGCCCGGCTGGCGCTGGAACAGACGCAGGCCGACCGGATCAGCATCCCCGAATCGCTCGCCATCACCCGCTCGGGCGCCGGCGAGAGCCGCGTTGAGACCGACATCACCCATGGCGCGGCCAGCCTTCGCCAGCTGAAGGACGGCATCATCACGGACGCGAGCGTGGAGCCCTCTCGCTTCACCATCGGCGGCGCGCCGGCCTATGCCGCCAAGGGCACGCTGGGGCGCGTCAACGCCCACACCATCGATGTCGGCGCCCTGCTCACCGTGCTGGATCCACAAAGCCGCGAGGCGGCAACCGAGTTCCGCACCGTCTATGGCTCCGTAACGATCGATGGTTACGCCATCACGGCGGAGAACGGCATCACCCAGAGCTGGAGCGCAGCCGAGATTCGCGAGGTGGCGATCCGCCCGGCCTCCATCCCGGCGGAAGACCTGTTCGCCCTCGGCACGCGCCTGCAGCAGGCTGGCGGCAAGGCGCCGCCGGATCTTGAAGTGGACCTGCTGCGCACCGTCGCCGCCACCTATGACGGCGTCAGCTTCACCTCCGTCGCCTTCCGCGACCTCGCCGGACGCGAGCCCGATGGCAGCAAGGCCGAGCTTGCCGCGCTGACCGCCGGCCCACTGGCGGGCGGGCGGATCGAGAGCCTCGCGCTGGATCGTCTCAAGGGCGTGGATGCGTCCGGCAAGGTCATCCGCATCGATAGGCTGAAGATCGGCGGCCTGCGCCCCGGCGCGCTGATGGACGTGGCCGCCGACGTGGCGGAGGATCCCGGCAACGCCCGGGCGATTGGCTGGATCATGCGGCTGTTCGGTCTGCTCGACAGCGTGACGATCGAGGGTGCGGAGGCTCCCGCCCCCTCTGGTGGCGAGCCCGTGGTGGTGGACAGGTTCGCGCTTTCCTGGAAGGGCGAGACCGACGCCATCCCGACGCAGGTGAGCGCGACGCTGCGGCTTTCCGGGCCGACCTCGGCCTTTCACGATGACGGGCCGCTCTTCGCGCTGGTGCCGGACGGACTGAAGCGGGCCAGCGTGGCGCTGGACATTGGCGGGCAGTGGGACGAGGCCGGCAGCACGCTCACCCTCGCACCGCTCTATGCCGAAGTGTCGGATGCCTTCGCGCTCTCGGTGAAGGTGAGGCTGAAGGATGTCGACGATTCGCTGTTCTCGCCGCAGCCCGACGAGGCGCTGGCCGGTGCCATGGCGGCCAATCTCCAGTCGATCGACATCACCGCGATCGATGCCGGCATCTATCAGCGCAAGCTGGAGGACGCGGCGAAGGAACAGGGCCTTGATCCCGAGGGAACCCGCCAGCTGCTGGCCGGCTTCGCCGAATTGCTGTTCTCGGCCACGCTCGCCGACCGGCCGGACTTGGAAGCGGCCTCGCAGAGCTTCATCGGCTTTCTGCAGCGGCCGTTGGGAACACTGGCGCTGCGCATCACCCCGCGTGGGAATGATGCGCTGCCGGTCGGCATGATTATCGAGACCCTGCAGGGCGAGGATCCGCTCGACCTGATCGACGAGAT
This sequence comes from Ancylobacter tetraedralis, assembly GCF_014195655.1. Classification (GTDB taxonomy): domain Bacteria; phylum Pseudomonadota; class Alphaproteobacteria; order Rhizobiales; family Xanthobacteraceae; genus Ancylobacter; species Ancylobacter tetraedralis. The sequence goes on along the minus strand of NZ_JACICD010000001.1, from coordinate 967,279 downwards.
CAACGTCACGGTGATCGCGCCGGACGCGCCGCCGGTACACACCGCCAAGCCGGTGCAGCCCGCGAAACCAGCGCTGCCGGCCAAGCCCGCGAAGCCGTGAGAGCTGGCCGGGCTTGGCCCGGCCAGAAAAACGCAAGTGGCCAGAAATCGAGGTGAGGACAGGACGCAGGTGTGAGGCCTTCGCCTCACACCTGCGTCCTGCTCACTTTTCCTGGATATTGGTGCGGATGTGCAGTTCGCGCAGCTGGCGCGGGCTCGCCTCGTTCGGCGCGCCCATCAAGATGTCCTGCGCCTGCTGGTTCATCGGGAAGATGGAGATTTCCCGCAGGTTGGTGACGCCGCAGAGCAGCATGACGATGCGGTCCACGCCCGCCGCCATGCCGCCATGGGGCGGCGCGCCATACTGGAAGGCGCGGTACATGCCGCCGAAGCGCTCCTTCACCGTCTCCTCGTCATAGCCCGCCAGCTCGAACGCCTTCACCATCGCCTCGGGGCGGTGGTTGCGGATGCCGCCCGACGCGATCTCGTAGCCGTTGCAGGCGATGTCGTACTGAAACGCCTTGATGGTGAGCGGGTCCTGCCCGTTCAGCGCGTCCATCCCGCCCTGCGGCATGGAGAAGGGGTTGTGCGAGAAGTCGACCCGCTTGTCGTCCTCGTTCCACTCGTAGAACGGGAAGTCGACGATCCACGCCAGCTCGAAACGGTCGAAATCGACCAGCTTCAGCTCCTCGCCCACCTTGGTGCGGGCGCTACCGGCGAACTTGACGAACTTTTCCGGGTTGCCGGCAACGAAGAAGGCGGCATCGCCGGCGCCGAGGCCGAGCTGCACGCGGATCGCCTCCGTGCGCTCCGGGCCGATATTGTTGGCGAGCGGGCCGGCGCCAATTGGGTGGCTGTCGATGAAGTCGCTTACCTTCTCATGCGGAAGCTTCTCAAGAATCTCACGCTCTACATTGCTTATTGGCACGGGACCGCCGGCTGTTGCAGCCCCGGCCTCCCCCTCGCGCCACATGATGTAGCCAAGTCCCGGCTGGCCCTCGCCCTGCGCCCAGCTATTCATGCGGTCGCAGAAGGCGCGCGAGCCGCCGCCCGTGCCGGGAATGGCCCACACCCGGTTCTTCGGGTCTTCCAGCAGCCGCGCGAAGACCTTGAAGCCCGACCCGCGGAAATGCTCGGAGACGTCCTGCATCTCGATCGGGTTGCGCAGGTCCGGCTTGTCGGTGCCGTATTTCTGCATGGACACCGCATAGGGAATGCGCGGCCAGTTCTGGGTGACCGGCTTGCCCTCAGCGAATTCCTCGAACACGCCCGTGATGACCGGCTCGACGGCGGCGAACACGTCTTCCTGCTCGACGAAGCTCATCTCCAGATCGAGCTGGTAGAACTCGCCCGGCAGGCGGTCGGCGCGCGGGTCCTCGTCGCGGAAGCAGGGGGCGATCTGGAAGTAGCGGTCGAAGCCGCTCATCATGATCAGCTGCTTGTACTGCTGCGGCGCCTGCGGCAGCGCGTAGAACTTGCCGGGATGCAGACGGCTCGGCACCAGGAAGTCGCGCGCGCCTTCCGGCGACGAGGCCGTGAGGATCGGCGTCTGGAACTCGAAGAAGCCCTGCGTCTTCATGCGTCGGCGCATGGCGTCGATGATGGCGCCGCGCGTCATGATGTTCTTGTGCAGCTTCTCGCGGCGCAGATCGAGGAAGCGATAGCGCAGCCGCGTCTCTTCCGGATACTCGACATCGCCGAAAACGGGCAGCGGCAGCTCGGCGGCGGGGCCCAGCACCTCGATCTCGGTGGCGTACATCTCCACCTGCCCGGTCGGCAGGTCCGGGTTCTCGGTGCCGGCGGGGCGCGAGCGCACGCGCCCATCCACGCGGATCACCCATTCCGCGCGCACGGTCTCGGCCAGCTTGAAGGCCGGGCTGTCGGGATCGACCACCACCTGAGTCAGGCCGTAATGGTCGCGCAGATCGATGAACAGCACGCCGCCATGGTCACGGATGCGGTGGCACCAGCCCGAGAGGCGGGCGGTTTCGCCGATTTCGCTCGCGCGAAGGGCTCCGCAGGTGTGCGTGCGATAGCGGTGCATGGCTTATTCCCGAGGCTGCTTGCGGCCCCTGCCGGGCCGTCAAAGGTCAACACCCCTCTCGCGGGGCGCGCGGAGGGGTGCATGCAGGCACGCGTTTTGTCAATGTCCAAGCGTCGGTCCACGCGGCGATGACCCCGCGTCCCGGCGGGGCCTGCGGCCTATTCCGGCGGGGCGGTCGAGGTCCATTTCGCGGCGAAAATCTGCGGCGAGGCGCTGAGTTCGCCCACCAGCCGCTCCACCAGTTCGTCCTCCTCCCGCGCGCAATAGACGATGGCCTCCACCTCCACCGAACCGCTGGCCGCCAGGGCGTGGCTCTCCAGCGCGTGCAGGCGCAGCTCATGCACCTGCATCGCCGCCAGCAGGCGGGCACGGATATCGGCCTCGTCCGGCGCGGCGCATTTCAGCTCGATTACGTAGAAGCGCTCCACCGCCTCGCGCTGCGGGGCGAAGCGCTCCAGCACGCCCCCCAGCCGCGGCAGCACGAGATTGATGGCGATGACGAGGCCGGCGGCCTCGATCGCCGCGATCGGCTGGCCGTATCCCGCCAGCGTGCCGATCGCCCCGGTCGCCCACACCGTGGCCGCGCTGGACAGGCCGCGCACGCTGAGCCCATCGCGCATGATGAGGCCGGCGCCGAGAAAGCCGATGCCGGTGACGACCTGCGCGCCCATGCGGACCTCGGGACCGTCGCCGATGAGGAGCGCAAGCGAACTGAACGCCGCCGCTCCCAGAGCGACCAGCGCATGGGTGGTGAGCCCGACGAAGCGCTGGCGAAATTGCCGCTCAAGACCGACCAGCGCCCCGAGCGCCACCGCCAGCAGCAGGTTCGGCGCGATCGACAGTCCGTCATAGCCGATCGCCAGCGCAGGACTGGCAAGCGAAGGACTGGCAAGCCCGGGGCTCGCAAGCGCGGGAATGGCAAACGAGACCATGCGCATCCCCCGATGGATGCGGCCCGGCCGGAAGGACCGGGCCGTCACTCCCGGTCCCCCGCGCGGGGGACCGTCTCTACATCACGGCTTGGACACGAGCGTAAGCCCGGCCACGCCGAGCGCGAGCGAGGCACCCACATTGCCCTCGACCGAGACCGGGTTCAACGCGAAGGAGTTGGAATTGCCCACCAGCACGTTGGCGCCCACGCCCACGCCGACGGCGACATTGCCGGTGACACCGCCATAGGGGCCCGCCAGCGCCCCGGCCGTCACCGGATCCTTGGTCACGGCAAGCACGCCCCAGGTCATCACGCCGCTGCCGGTCACGCCGAGATCGATGCCGATCGTGGTGATGGTGCCGGCATAGTGCTGCACCGCCGAATTGTCGGAAGGCGTGAAGGTGCAGGCGAGTTCCTGCTTGGATTCGACGATCATGCCGATGCTCGAACCCGCATTGCACACGAGAACGCCGGCATTGAACCGATCGGCCGCACCGGCCTGCGAGACGGAACCGGCAAGAGCGATGGCCGCGATCGCGAAGAGCGTGTTCTTCATGAAACCCCCATATGGCCGGCGACGCCGGCCGAGCAAATCCTGCCGTCTATCCGGTCCTGGCGAATCACATCGCGACCGTGACGACACAGGGGTAACGCTTGCTGCAAATTGCGTCACGATTCTGTGTCGTCTCGCGGCTCCGACTCCGTTATGAGACGTCGGACATGAACATGATCACGACAACTGACGCCCTTATCGAGGCTTGCGAGCGGCTCGCCCGCCATCGCTTCATCACCGTTGACACGGAATTCCTGCGCGAAACCACGTTCTGGCCGAAGCTCTGCGTCGTGCAGATCGCCAGCCCGGACGAGGCGATCGTGATCGACGCCATTGCCGACGGACTGGACCTCGCCCCGTTCTTCGCCCTCATGGCGAATGAACAGGTGCTGAAGGTGTTCCATGCCGGCCGGCAGGACATCGAGATCGTCTGGCACCTCGCCGGCATCATCCCGCGCCCGGTCTTCGACACGCAGGTCGCCGCCATGGTGCTCGGCCATGGCGACTCCATCTCCTATGACCAGCTGGTGCAGCGCCTCACCGGCCAGTTGCTGGACAAGTCGCTGCGCTTCACCGACTGGTCGCGCCGTCCCCTCTCCGCCGCCCAGATCGCCTATGCCGAAGCCGATGTCACGCATCTGCGCGACGTGTTCCTCAAGCTCGATGCCGACCTGCAGAAGCGCGGGCGCGCCGATTGGGTGGGCGAGGAAATGGCGGTGCTGACCTCGCCCGACACCTATCGGCAGGAGCCCGCGCGGGCCTGGGAGCGCCTGCGCTCGCGCGCGCGCAAGCCCAAGGACCTCGCCGTGCTGATGTCGGTCGCCGCGTGGCGCGAGCAGGAGGCGCAGGCGCGCGACATTCCGCGCTCGCGCATTCTCAAGGACGACGTGATCGCCGAGATCATCTCGCAGCACCCGACCACGATCGAGCGGCTCGGCCAGCTGCGCTCCATGCCCAAGGGGTTCGAGCGCTCCCGCGTGGGCGAGCAGATCATCGAGGCGGTCAAGGCAGGGCTCGCGCTCGACCCCAAGACACTGCCGCGCATCGAGCGCGACAAGCCGCTCTCCAACGGCGCCTCGGCAACGGTCGAGCTGCTGAAGGTTCTGCTGCGCATGACATCGGAGCAGCATGGCGTTGCCGCCAAGGTCATCGCCACCATGGACGATCTCGAAATGATCGCCTCGGATGACGAGCCGGACGTGCCGGCTTTGCACGGCTGGCGGCGGGAGCTGTTCGGCGAGCGGGCTCTGGCCCTGAAAGCCGGCCGCCTCGCCCTCGCCATGCAGCGCGGCCGGGTGATCGCGCTGGAGCGGACGGCGAGCGAGTGATCGCCGTCCGTTGACGATCAGGTCACGATCAGCGGTTCGCGGCCGATCAGCCGGGCGAGCGTGCGCAGGCGGTTGGCCACGCGCTCGCCGCCGAGCGGGGCGAGGTCGTCCTTCAGCTTCAGCACCAGCTTGCCGTGATCCACCGCCAGCGGCGCCGTGGGCAAGGTGCCCGGCATCGCCGCCGAGAGGATGTAGCCCACCCTCAGTGCCGCGCCGAGGATGCGCGCGCGGTCGAGAATGCGCGCGGAGACCAGTTCGCGGATGCGCGGGGAGAGATCCTCGTCGATCAGGCCGACATGGCGGTAATAGATGGCGAGGCCGAGGAACGCCCGCCCGGGATGATCCACCCCGATGAAAGCCGCGTGGGTGATGAGATTGAGGCTCTGCTCGCCGCGATAGTCGGGATGCGCGCGCCAGCTGATATCGGCCAGCAGGCAGGCGGCGTGTCGCAGCCGCTTTTCCTCCACGCTCTCGTCGATGCCGGTGGAGGCCATGAAGCGGTCGGTCCACTCCACCAGTTCCCAGCCGTGCTTCGGCGAGCGCGAGCGCACCTCGTTGAGTTCGGCCGTGGCGGCCACGAGCGGATCGATCACCCGCTCCTCTTCGTCGAGCATCTCGTAGAGCAGGCCCTCGCGCACGCCCTGCGCCGAGATGAAGACATTGGCGGGCTTGCCGACGCGCAGGATCTGCTCCATCACCAGCGCGCCATAGGCGAGCAGCTGCCGGCGGCCCTCCGCCACCGTCTCGATGCGCGACAGCGTATCGACCGGCACGCGCTGCACCAGCCGCACGAATTCCAGCGCCTCCTTGGCGGGAATGATATAGCCGTGCATCACATGCAGCGGATAGCCGCGCTGGAACATGTGCAGACGCGCCAGCGCGCGCCATGTACCCCCGACCGCATAGAAGGTGCGGCCCTTGAGATGTTCCAGATGCGTCTCCTTGGCGAGCGCATCCTTCACGATCTTGGCGGCCTTCTTCAGCGAGCGGCCGGACGTATCCTGCAGGGCGAGGCCGCCGAGCGGGAAGGTGACGCCGGAGCCGATGCGCTGGCCGTGCAGGTCCGCAAGCTCCAGCGAGCCCCCGCCCAGATCCCCCACCACGCCATTGGCATGGTGCACGCCCGAGAGCACGCCCAGCGCGGAGAGCTGCGCCTCGCGCTTGCCGGAGAGCAGGCCGACCTCGGTGCGGCAGATATCGGCGCAGGCGGCGACGAATTCCGGGCCGTTGGCGGCATCGCGCGCGGCGGCCGTGGCCAGCACGAACAGTCGGCCGACGCCCATCCGATCGCACAGAACGCGGAAGCGCTTCAGCGTCGACAGCGCCTTGGCCACCGCATCCGGGTTCAGCCGCCCGGTGGTCGCCACTTCGCGACCCAGCCCACAGGACGCCTTCTCGTTGAAGATCGGCGTCGGGCTGCGCGACAGGCGCTCATAGACGACAAGGCGGACCGAGTTCGAACCGATATCGATGACGGCGATCGGCGCGCCGGAAACGAGGCCCGTATGGGCCTCGTGGGAAACATCATTCATGCTTCAGGTACGCTCACGTCGACGGACGAGGTTGCGGGGAGGAGATTCCTTCAGTGACTTGCCGCGCCCGGAAAGGCTCGGATTGGTCATGAAATATTTCTGGGCGTTGAAGCGCTCCTCACCCTCGGCCGGCACTATGCGTTGTGCCGAGCCGTCCGGCAACACCAGCCAGCTCTGCTGGTTGTCCTGCAGGTTCGCCACCATGATCTGGTTGATGATCTGCTCGTGCACGGTCGGGTTGGTGATCGGGCACAGCGACTCGACGCGGCGGTCGAGATTGCGCGGCATCAGATCGGCGGAGGAGATGTAGAGAGCCGCGCCGGGGTTGGGCAGGCCGTGGCCATTGCCGAAGGCGTAGATGCGCACATGCTCCAGGAAGCGGCCCACGATCGACTTCACGCGGATGTTTTCCGAGAGGCCCGGCACGCCGGGGCGCAGGCAGCAGATGCCGCGCACCACGATGTCCACCGGCACGCCGCTCTGGCTGGCGCGATAGAGCGCGTCGATGATCGTCGGGTCGACCAGCGAGTTCATCTTCAGCCAGATCGCCGCCGGCTTGCCGGCCTTGGCAAACTCGACCTCGGCGGCGATATGGTCGAGGATGCGCTTCTTCAGCGTCAGCGGCGCGATCGACAGCGCCTCCAGCTCGGCCGGCTCGGCATAGCCGGTGATGAAGTTGAAGATGCGCGCCACGTCGCGGCCGATCACCGGATCGGCGGTGAAGAAGGACAGGTCGGTGTAGATGCGGGCGGTGATGGGGTGGTAGTTGCCCGTCCCGACATGGCAGTAGCTGGCCAGCGAGCCGCCCTCGCGACGCACCACCAGCGAGAGCTTGGCGTGGGTCTTCAGCTCCAGGAAACCGAACACCACCTGCACGCCGGCGCGCTCAAGATCGCGCGCCCAGCGGATATTGGCCTCCTCGTCGAAACGCGCCTTCAGCTCGACCAGCGCGGTGACAGACTTGCCGGCCTCGGCCGCCTCGGCCAGCGCCTTGACGATCGGGCTGTCGGAGGAGGTGCGGTAGAGGGTCTGCTTGATGGCGACGACATTGGGGTCGCGCGCCGCCTGCCGCAGGAACTGAACCACCACGTCGAAGGACTCATAGGGGTGGTGAACCACCAGATCCTTCTCGCGGATGGCGGCGAAGCAATCGCCGGCATGGTCGCGGATGCGCTCGGGGAAGCGCGCATTATACGGCTTGAACTTGAGGTCCGGCCGGTCGACGCCAACCAGCTGGCTGAACTCGTTCAGCGCCAGAAGGCCGTCGACGATGAAGATCTCGTCCCCGGCGACGCCCAGTTCGCGGCCGACGAAGTTGCGCAGTTCCTCCGGCATGGAACTGTCGATCTCGAGGCGGATGACCTGGCCGAGGCGGCGGCGCTTGAGGGCGCGCTCGAACTGGCGCATCAGGTCCTCGGCCTCTTCCTCCACTTCGAGGTCGCTGTCGCGGATGACGCGGAACCCGCCCTGCCCCTTCACCTGATAGCCCGGGAACAGGCGGCCGATGAACAGGCCGATCATCTGCTCCAGCGTGATGAAGCGCTGCAGGCCGTTCTCGCCGTCCGGCAGCCGGATGAAGCGATCGATCTTGGCCGGCACGCGGATCAGCGCGTTCATGGTGCGCCCGTCGCTGATGCGCGACAGCTGCAGCGCCAGCGAGAAGCCGAGATTGGGGATGAACGGGAAGGGATGCGCCGGGTCGATGGCGAGCGGCGTCAGCACCGGGAAGACGTGGCTCAGGAAGAACTCGTCCAGCACGGCGCGATCGGACTTCTGCACGTCCGCGCCGTCCACCAGCACGAGCCCGACCTTGACCAGCTCGACGCGCAGCTCGCGCCAGCGCGCCTGCTGGTCCTCGCCCAGCGCCACCACGGCGGCGCCGATCAGCGGCAGCTGCTCGGCCGGCGTCAGCCCGTCCGGGCTCTTGCCGCTATAGCCTTCGCGCACCTGCTCCTTCAGGCCCGCCACGCGGACCATGAAGAACTCGTCGAGATTATTGGCCGAGATGGACAGGAAGCGCAGCTGCTCGAGCAGCGGATGCTCGCGATTCGAGGCTTCCTCCAGCACGCGGCGGTTGAACTGCAGCCAGGAGAGCTCACGGTTGATGAAGCGCTCGGGCGAGGCCATCAGCTCCTCTTCAAGAGGGCGGGGCACCACGGGCTCTCGTGCCTGCAACTGTCCGAGTTCGCTCTCCGCGACCAGCTGGGTCTCATTCTCGGTCACCGACGGCACTCCATTTTTGCTGCGGCTGGCGCGTTTGGGTCGGCGGGAAGGTCGCTGGGCATCGTGACGGCTGGATGACATGAATTACCTTAACTTGCCGAGTGATCGCGGGGCGAATCGAGCAGACCGCCTGCCGCTTCCTCTCGGGCCCGGAGGAGCTCGGAAGCGAGCGCCCGCGTCAAGGGCCGCTTGCGCGCCAGCGCCTCGCGGTCCAGCGCCGCGATGACCTCGCGCAGCGCGGCGATCGAGCGCTCGACCCGCGGCAGGAGATAGCTCAGCAGCCCTTCGTCGGGCACGATCTGCCGGTCGGCAAACAGCTTCAGTGCCACCACCGCGAGCAGCGCATCGTCCGGCGCGCCGAGCGCGACGACGGGCATGGCCCGCAGGCGCGAACCGAGGTCGCGGATGGCGCAATGCTCGGCCAGCGCGGCCGGCGAACGGCGCGCGGTGACGAGCACATGCGCGCGCTGCTCGGCGGCGAGGTTGAGCAGATGGAACAGCGCGGCTTCCGGCACCGCGCCCTCGCCGAGATCCTCCACCACCAGCGCGCCGCCCGCGAGCAGGCCCGGCAGCGCGGCGATGTCGAGCGCGCGGGCCTCGACCACGCTCGCCCCGCTCGCCTGTGCGAACAGGGCGGCGAGATGGGACTTGCCCGAGCCCTCCGGGCCGACCAGCGCCACCACGGGCGCCGGCCAGCGCGGCCAGGCATCGATGAGCGCCAGCGCGGCCTCATTGGCCGGGCCCGGCAGGAAATCATCGCGCGCGCGGCTGTCGTGATGTGGCAGATCGAGGGCAAGCTGGCGCGCCTCGGGGGCGACGGCGGAGAGCGGCGCAGACTGGGCTGCAACCTTGGCTGCAGAAGGGGCGGACATGCTCGGCGAACCTTTCAGCGCAGCTTCAGCGAAGCTGCCGGGACGGAACGGCCGGCACCTGCGGCGGCGGAACCGCCGCGGGTTGTTCCGGCTCGCCGGTATAGAGCGGACTTTCGAGATACTGGTCGATGGCGAAGCGCACCAGCACCCCGCCGGCGGCGGCCAGCGGCACCGCCAGCAGCAGGCCGAGGAAGCCCAGGAGATAGCCGAAGGCGAGCAGGGCGAACATGAGCCAGACCGGGTGGAGGCCGACGCTCTCGCCCACCAGCTTGGGCGAGAGGACATAGCCTTCGAGGAACTGGCCGAGAACGAAGATGCCGATCACCAGCCCGATCATCGAATAGTCCGGGAAGAACTGCACGATGGCGACGCCGCCCGCCAGCACCAGCCCGGTGAGCGAGCCGACATAGGGAATGAAGGTGATGATGCCGGAGACGAAGCCGATGACGAAGCCGAAATTCAGCCCGGTCATGGTCAGGCTGATGGCGTAGAAGCTGCCGAGGATGACGCACACCATCGACTGGCCGCGCACGAAGCCGGAAATGGCCTGGTCCATCTGCCGGACGAGGCCGCGCACCACCTCCCGGTGCTTGAGCGGCACCCAGGAATCGACCTTCACCACCATGTGGTTCCAGTCGTTCAGGATGTAGAAGGCCACCACGGGGGTGATGACCAGCAGAGAGAAGAGCGAGATCAGCGCCTGCCCGCCGGTCCACAGTCCCTGGATCAGGGTCAGCATGTAGGCCGCGCCCTGCGAGACCAGGTCGCCCAGCCCCTGCTGGATGGAGGGCATGCGATCACCGACGAAGTCGCGCAGCCATTCCGCCCGCTCACCGGTCATCAGATGCTGCAGCTTGACGATGTATTCCGGCAGCCGCTGGATGAAGGCGGCAAGCTGGGAGCCGAAGATCGGCACCACCAGCAGCATCAGGAGGATGCCGATCAGCAGGGTGAAGGTGATCGTGGCCAGCGCGGCGACCAGCCGGCTGACGCCCCAGCCTTCCAGCCGCGACGTTACCGGGTTGAGGAAATAGGCCAGTGCGAGGCCGGCGACGAACGGCAGCAGCACGCTCGACAGCAGCCAGGACGCCGCCACGAACACCGCCAGCATCACCACCCAGAACGTCACCTGCTTGTACCAGGCCATCCAAACCTCTTCGCGCGGACCATCCGCGTCATGCATCCATAGATACAGGAAAATTCTGGCGGGGCGATTGCGTCTCCCCGCAATTCAACGACCGAACTGCCGCTTCGGCACCCGCAAAAAGCGATATGGCCGCGCGCGCCCTGCGGCGATTGACATCGCGGCCGCCGCGACTTCCCCTTCGCCCTCCGCGCGGAGGAAGACAACATGCAGCAGCAGGACCCGCTCTACACCGATGCCTCGCTTGTCGCGTTCTATGACGCCGAGAACGACTGGGGCGAGGATCGCGCCTTCTGCGCCGCCCTTGCCCGCGGCGTCGGCTCGGTGCTCGATCTGGGCTGCGGCACCGGCGCCTTCCTCGCCGGGATCGACGCACCCGTGCGGGTCGGCGTCGATCCCGCGCGCGCCATGCTCGACGTCGCGCGCGCCCGACCCGGCGGCGAGAGCGTCGAATGGATCGAGGCGGATGCCCGCCATCTCGATCTCGGCCGGCGATTCGATCTCATCGTGATGACCGGCCATGCCTTCCAGGTTTTCCTCGACGCGCACGACCAGCGCGCCGCCCTCGCCGCCCTTGCCCGCCATCTGGCCCCCGGCGGGCGCTTCATCTTCGACAGCCGCAACCCGGCCTGCCGCGAATGGGAGGAATGGCAGCCGCACAATTCCCGGCGCCGGATCGACCACCCGCTGCACGGCGCGGTCGAGGCGTGGAACGCGGCCGAACACGCGGCGGCGAGCGGCATCGTCACCTACCAGACGTTCTACCACCTCGCGGATGGTCGCGAATGGAGCGCCTCCAGCCGCATCCGCTTCACCGAGCGGGCGGAACTCGCCGGGCTGATGGCGGAGGCGGGCCTCGCGGTCGAGCGCTGGCTCGGCGACTGGTCGGGGAGTCCCTTCACCGAAACGGCGCCCGAGATCATTCCGTTGGGCCATCTCGCTTCCCGCGCATGAGGGCGCGTGACGCGCGGGCCATAGCGAAACACCGGCTGGCGTGGCACAAGGCGGTGTCCGGATCTGCCGGCCGGTGATCCTGCCAAGCGTGATCCTGCCAAGCGTGCCCCTCCCAAGCGTGATCCTCCCATGCGCTCCTCCGTCATCACCTCCGCCGTCGTCGCCGCCCTGGTGGGCTTTGGCGGCACTCTTGCCCTCATCGTCGCGGCGTCGCAGGCGGTCGGCGCCACGCCGGCGCAGACCTCCTCGGCGGTTATCGGCCTGTGCCTGTCGATGGCGGCGAGTTCGGCCTTCCTTGGCTGGCGCCACCGCATTCCGATCATCACCGCGTGGTCGACGCCGGGCGCCGCGCTGATCGCCGGCTCGCACGGGCTGGTCATCGAGACGGCGGTGGGCGCCTTCCTGCTGGCCGGCGTGCTGCTGCTCGTCACGGCCGCGGTGAAGCCGCTCGGCGCGCTGGTGCAGCGGCTGCCGGTCGCCATCGCCGCCGCCATGCTGGCGGGCGTGCTGTTCCGCTTCTGCACGGCGGTGTTCACGGCCGGGCAGGTGGATCCGCTGCTAGTGCTGCCGCTGGTGCTGCTATTCCTCGTCGCGCGGCGCATCAGCCCGTTCGGCGCCGTGCTGGCCGTGCTGGTGATCGGCATCGCGCTGGCCTTCTTTCTCGGGCGGGTCGGCCCCCTGCCCGCGGGCATCCCACTGCCGACGGTCGAGCTGGTGATGCCGCGCTTCGAACTGCAGGCGCTGATCGGCATCGGCCTGCCGCTCTATGTCGTCACCATGGCCTCGCAGAACCTGCCCGGCTTCGCGGTGCTGCAGGCGGCCGGCTACAAGCCGCCGGCGCCCTCGATCCTCGCGGTGACGGCCATCGCCTCGCTGGTGACGGCGCCGATCGGCTCGCTCACCTCCAACCTCGCCGCCATCACCGCCTCGATCTGCACCGGCCCCGACACCCACCCCGATCCGGCCAAGCGCTGGCCGGCGACGAGCTTCTACGCGCTGTCCTATCTGGTGCTGGCCGCGGGCGGCGCCTCGGTGGTGGCGCTGATCGCCGCGCTGCCGCCCGGGCTGGTGGCGACCTTCGCGGGCCTCGCCCTGCTGGGGCCGCTGGTGAATGCGCTGGGCACGGCGATGGCCGATGCGCCGCGCCGCTTTCCCGCCGTGCTGACGCTGGCGGTGACGGCCTCCGGCGTCTCGCTGCTCGGCATCGGCTCCGCCTTCTGGGGGCTGGTGGCCGGGTTGGTGGCGCTGGGCATCGAGCATACGGGACGGCGCTGACCCACAGGCCCACCCCGCTTCGGCTTGCGGGGGCGCCCATTAGCGGTTAATCCGCGAGCATTGTTCGAGGATGCATGATGACCGGGACGGAAAAAGGCCTCAGCTATCGCGACGCGGGTGTCGACATCGACGCCGGCAACCGGCTGGTCGATCTCATCAAGCCGCTGGTCAAGGCGACCCGCCGGCCCGGCGCGGACGCGGATATTGGCGGTTTCGGCGGGGTGTTCGACCCCAGGGCCGCCGGCTTCAAGGATCCGCTCATCGTCGCCACCACGGACGGCGTCGGCACCAAGCTGAAAATCGCCATCGAAACCGGCCGGCACGAGACCATCGGCATCGACCTTGTCGCCATGTGCGTCAACGACCTCGTGGTGCAGGGCGCCGAGCCGCTGTTCTTCCTCGATTATTTCGCCACCGGCAAGCTGGCCCCCGAGGTCGGCGCGACCATCGTCGCCGGCATCGCCCGGGGCTGCAAGGAATCGGGCTGCGCGCTGATCGGCGGCGAGACGGCCGAGATGCCTGGCATGTATGCGGAGGGCGATTACGACCTCGCCGGCTTCTCGGTCGGCGCGGTGGAGCGCGGCGAACTGCTGCCCTCGCCGAATGTGCGCCCGGGCGACGTTCTGCTCGGCCTCGCCTCCTCCGGCGTCCATTCCAATGGCTATTCGCTGGTGCGCCGCATCGTCGAGGTCTCCGGCCTCGGCTGGGACGCCCCCGCCCCCTTCGCCCGCGGCCATGCGCTGGGCGAAGCTCTGCTCACGCCCACCCGGCTCTATGTGAAATCGGCGCTGGCGGTGATCCGCGCGACGGGCAAGGTGAAGGCGCTCGCCCATATTACCGGCGGCGGCCTCACCGAGAACCTGCCGCGCGTGCTGCCCAAGCACACGATCGGCCGCATCGACCTCGATGGGCTGCCCGTGCCGCCGGTGTTCCGCTGGCTGGCGCAGGTCGGCAAGGTGGCGCCGGACGAGATGCTGCGCGCCTTCAACTGCGGCATCGGCATGGTGGTGGTCGTGGCCGCGGAAGATGCCGAGACGGTGGCCGATGCCTTCGCCGAAGCGGGCGAGGAAGTGGTGCATCTGGGCGCCATCGAGCCGGGCGAAGGCCAGGCCCATGTCGTCTATGACGGCACGCTCGGCCTCGACACCCCGCTCTGAGGGCCTGACAGCATGACACGGCCGCGCGTCGCCATTCTCATCTCCGGTCGCGGCTCCAACATGATGTCGCTGATCGAGGCGGCGGCCGCGCCGGATTTCCCGGCGGAGATCGCCGTGGTGATCTCCAACCGCCCCGACGCCCACGGCCTTGCCCGCGCGCAGGCGGCCAACATCCCCACGCGCATGATCGATCACAAGGCCCATGCCGACCGCGCGGGCTTCGACGCGGCGCTCCACGCCGTGCTGGTGGAGGAGCAGGTCGACCTCGTCTGCCTTGCCGGCTTCATGCGGCTGCTCATGGCCGATTTCACGCAGAAATGGTACGGCCGGATGATCAACATTCACCCGGCGCTGCTGCCGAGCTTCAAGGGCCTGCACACGCATGAGCGGGCCCTCGCGGAAGGCGTGCGCATCCACGGCTGCACCGTGCATTTCGTGACGCCGGAAATGGATGTCGGCCCCATCCTCATGCAGGCCGCCGTGCCGGTGCTCGACGCCGACACGCCCGACACGCTGGGTGCCCGCGTGCTGGCGCAGGAGCATGTGATCTATCCCGCCGCGCTGCGCCTTGTGGTGGAGCGCCGCGCCACGCTGCGCGAGGGCCGGGTGGTGATCGACGAATTCATGCTGGCGCCCCCCGCGCTGGTGGTGCCGCCCGCCGGCTGATTTCAGGCGATGCCCACCGCGCGCACGGTGGGCTCTTCCTCCTCCACCTCGTCGAGCGGGGCGATCGATACCGCCATAGAGGTCATCTCGGCATTGCCGTAGATCGTCGCGAAAGCCGCGTCCGCCGCGTCGCGGCCCACGCCGATGCGCACCAGCCCCTGCAGCGCGGCCTTGCGGGTGGGATCGAACAGATACCAGGCGCCATCGAGATAGCATTCGAAGACAGCGTGGAAATCGGGCGGATCGAGCTGCCACGCATAGGCGCTGGCAAAGCGCGAGGGAATGGCCAGCGCCCGGCAGAAGGCGATTCCCAGATGCGCGAAGTCGCGGCAGACGCCGGCGCGCTGCACCATCGTGTCATAGGCCGAGGTCTCGGAGGTCGAGCTGCCGCTGAGATAATCGACGTGATCGTGGATCCAGTTGCAGATCGCGGTCACGCGCTGGTGGCCGGGCGGCAGGGCGCCGAACTCGCGATAGGCGAAGCGCGCCAGCCGGTCGGACTGGCAGTAGCGGCTGGGGTTCAGGAAGGGCACGACATCGAGCGGCAACTGCGCCACCGGCGTCTCGCCGACGCTGGAAGGATCGGCATCGTGCATGGCGAGTTCGACTTCGGCGTCATAGGCCACCTCGAACGTGCCGGGCTCGACCACCACGCGCACCAGCCGCGTGCCGCCCTCGAGTTCATAGCGGTCCACCGCGACGGCGGGGGTGAGGTCGAGCGTCTCGGAGAGGATCTTCTGGTTGCGCAGAGCCGCCGCCTCGATGTTGAGGATGAAGACGGTGGTCTCGCGCACCTCATAGGCGAGCCGGGCGGCGACGGAGAATTTCATGGCAAGGGGATCCGGTTGATGGGCGGCGTCGCCGATATGACGCGCCGGCCGCCGATCGGTTCCCTCCGATACCGCAGGGGCGCGCGCTTTCGCGCGAACGCCGGCCGAAAGGGGATGCCGCTCAGCCCTGCCGCGCGATGCGCACCCGGTTGTCATGCAGCGCCGCGCCGCCGAACGGCGCCACCGGATCGGCCCCGGTGAGGCTGTTAATGCCGCGCCCGCCCGCATGCGCGCGGTTCGGCCAGATCGATTCCGCGACGACCACGCCCCGGCGCATCCCGTCGAACAGCCGGGCATGCAACAGCACCGCCCCGCGCGGGCTCTCCACGCGCAGGAGATCGTCGGCGACGATGCCGAGCGCGGCCGCATCCTCCGGGTGGATCATCAGTTCCGGCCGCTTCTCGCGCTTTGTGGAACTGGGCGTCTCGGTGAAGCTGGAATTAAGGAAGGAACGCGCCGGCGACGTCACCAGCCGGAAGGGGAAGTCGTCAGTCGCCTCCTCGATCACGTCCCAATGATCCGGCCACTCCGGCATCGGGGGATGGGCGCCAGGCGGGTGGGCGGAGGGCGGGTGGGCGGAGGGCGGGTGGGCGGAGGGCTTGTCGGGGCGGGAGAACGGCACGCTGGCCCAGTCCGGCTTCAGGTGGAACCGGCCATCGGGCCAGTTGAAGCCCTTGAGGTAATGCGCGGTCTCGAAATCGGGCTGCACGTCGAGGAAGCGCGCGGCCTCCAGTTCGTCCACCGTGCCGCGCCCGGTCGCCTGCAGGGTCCAGTCGACGATCGCGCGCGATGACTTGTGAAAGCCCGCATGCTCGGCGCCGAGCCGCGCGGCCAGCGCGCACACCACGTCATGGTTCGAGCGGCATTCACCCGGCGGCTCCACCAGCTTCGGGCCGAGGATCACATATTGATTGCCGCCGCCCTGGTAGAGGTCATCATGCTCGGTGAACATGGTCGCCGGCAGCACGATGTCGGCCATGCGCGCGGTCTCGGTCATGAACTGCTCGTGCACGGCGACGAACAGGTCCTCCCGCGCGAAGCCGGCCCGCACCTTTTCCTGATCGGGCGCCACCGACACCGGATTGGTGCTCTGGATCAGCATGGCGGTGACCGGCGGCCCGCCGAGCAGCGCGTCGGCATCGCCGGTGAGGATGTCGCCGATGCGCGACTGGTCGAGCCGGCGGGTGGCGATGCCGGGAATGTCCAGCCCCTCGATCATCTGCTTGTTCCAGCGGAAAATCGCGCCATTGGTGTGGAAGGCGCCCCCGCCCTCGTGCTGCCAGAGGCCGGCGACAGTGGCGATCGAACTCACCGCGTGCATGTTCACCGCGCCGTTGCGCGAGCGGGTGAAGCCGTAGCCGGCGCGGATGAAGGTCTTCGGCGTGCGGCCGATGGCGTCGGCGAAGGCCTCGATTTCCGCCGCCGGTAGTCCGGTGATCGCCGCCGCCCATTCCGGCGTGCGCGTGGCCAGATGCACCTCCAGCCCGGCCGGATCGTCGGCATAGCGGGCGAGATAGGCGCGATCGGCGAGATCGTCGCGGAACAGAACATGCATGATGGCGCAGGCCAGCGCGCCATCCGTGCCGGGGCGAATCAGCACGGGGATATCGGCCAGTTCCATGGTGGGCGAGCGATAGACGTCGATGACCGCGATCTTCGCGCCGCGTTCCTTGCGGGCGCGGATGGCGTGGGTCATCACGTTGACCTGCGTGGCCACCGGATTGGTGCCCCAGATCACCACGAGATCGGCCTTGCCGATTTCGCGCGGGTCCGGCCCGGCGAGCTTGCCGGTGCCGGCCATGAAGCCGCCCCAGGCCGGGTTGACGCAGATCGAGGAGAAGAAGCGCGAATAGCCCTTGGCGTGGGTCAGCCGGTTGATGCCGTCGCGCATCACCAGCCCCATCGTGCCGGCATAGTAATAGGGCCACACGCTCTCGGCGCCATGGCGGCTCTCGGCCTCCCTGAAGCGCCCGGCGATCTCGTCCAGCGCCTCGTCCCAGGAAATGGGGGCGAAAGCGCCCTCGCCCTTCGGGCCGATGCGGCGCAGCGGCTGGGTCAGCCGGTCCGGATGATTGGCCCGCTCGCCATAGCGCGCCACCTTGGCGCAGATGACGCCGGCCGTGTAGCTGTTGCCGCTCGATCCGCGCACCCGGCCGATGCGCCCGCCGGAGATGTCGATCTCCAGCGCGCAGGTCGAGGGGCAATCATGCGGGCAGGCGGAATAGCCGGTGCCGGTCGGGGAAATGTGCTGATTCATGAAAAAGGCGCTCCGCCAGCATTCTAGCGGAGCGCCCCTTCATTTGACAGTCGTCGGCGCGTCGAGCGCTCAGTGCGAACCGACCGTGGCGGTCGAGCGGCGGCTCTTCACGATCCAGCCGAACCCGACCACGAACACCGCACCCAGCACCGCCATGAGGTAGTGCGGCAGCGAGGCCGGCTTCAGCCCGATCGGATCGTTGGGATCCTCGACCTTTTCGACCATTCCCGGCGCGAAGCCCTGCAGCGTCTCCAGCACCACCTTGTCGCCCACCAGCATCTCGCCGGCGATCCAGCCGAGCAGCGCCGCGCCGAACCAGATGAGGATCGGGAAGCGCGAGATCAGCTTCAGGATCAGCTGCGAGCCGAAGATGATCAGCGGAATGGTCAGCAGCAGGCCGAAGATGAACAGCTCGGCATGGCCGCGCGCCGCGGCGGCAATGGCCACCACATTGTCGAGGCTCATCACCGCATCGGCGATGGCGATGGTGCGAACGGCCTTCCACAGGCTGTCCGCGCCCTCGATGTGATGCGCCTCGCCACCCTCGTCCAGCACCAGCTTGACGGCGATCCAGAACAGCAGCAGCGCGCCGACCACCTTCAGCAGCGGCACGCCCAGCAGATAGGAGACCGCCAGCGCGAAGACGATGCGCAGGCATACCGCCGCGCCGGCGCCGAGCAGGATGCCCCATTTACGCTGCTTCTCCGGCAACGAACGGCAGGCAAGGGCGATGACGACGGCATTGTCGCCGGAGAGCAGCAGATCGATCCAGATGATCTGCAGCAGCGCCACCCAGAAAATCGGGCTGGTGAAATCCATCATGTCCTCTCAGATCGTCAAAATGACAGCAGCGCAGGGGTGCTTTCGCGCGAGGCGGGCACAGGCCGGCACGAAAACGCACATGAACATCAGGCGAGCGCCCGGCGGGCGAGCGGGGACGCGGGACAGGATACGGCACACGCCGTCCCGCCTCCCCGCGCGCGCGGGTGGAGGCATTTTTCTGGAATACTTTATAATGTACTCCAGATGAGTGCCGCCAAACTGAAAGCGCCCGCGCCTCCATGAGGTCGCGGGCGCCGACAGGCGAGGGAAACGCCTCACGCGATCAGGCGTGCGGGTGGGCCGGGCGCCGCAGCCGCGTCATCGTCCAGCCGATGAGCAGCACCAGCGCCGCACCGGCGGCCGCTGCCACATATTCCAGACTGTGCACCGAGGCCTCGCCGAGAAACTCGACCACCTTGATGTCCGACAGGAACATTTCGCCGGCCACCCAGCCGAGCAGGCCCGCGCCGGCCCAGACCAGGAAGGGGAAGCGCGAGAGCAGGTTCATGATGAGGGCCGCGCCGGCAATGATCATCGGGATGGAGATGACCAGGCCGATGATGATCAGCACCCAGTTGCCGTCCGCCACCGCCGCGATGGCGACGACGTTGTCGAGGCTCATGACGAGATCGGCCACCGCAATGGTGCCGACGGCACGCCACAGGCTGTCATGGGCGGTGACGCCGCCCTCCTCGCCTTCCGCCTCGGGGACGACGAGGTCGACGGCGATATACATGAGCGCAAGCGCCCCGATGACCCGCAGCCACGGCAGGCCCAGCAGCACGGCGATGATGGCCGTGAATACGATGCGCATGCCGACGGCGACAGCGGCGCCCAGCACCATGCCGGTGCGGCGCATACGGTCGGGCAGCGAGCGGCAGGCCATGGCGATCACCACGGCATTGTCGCCCGACAGCAGGACGTTGATCCAAATGATTTTCAGCAGCGCTAGCCAGAATAGCGGCTCAAGGTAGCTCATCGGCTTGATTTTCCCTCACCCCGCCCGCGCGTGCGGGCGAGCTCCAGATATGGCTCGTTCGGCGTTGGCGCGCCGTGAAACGGTGAGGCAAGAGGAGGTGGCTCCGGCGGGCCCACTCCCGGGCGCTCTTGGCGCGCCATAACGGCATCCCCGCTGCGGGCCACTTCTCCGTGGCCGGACCCCCGCAGCGCCCAAGGCAACAACATACATAATAATCCATGAGGTGGCCAACCCCATGGCTCGCATTTTGTTGAATTGACCGTGCTGCGCTGCGTAAGCTTACGCCGCTGCGCAAAAACAGAACACCCCACCTGGCTACCCAGATGGGGTGTGAACTCAACGGAAGCCTCGCCGCAAGACTGCGGCGGCGGCGTGCCGAAGCCCTTCGGCGATCAGCCGACGATCTCGTTGCCCGCGAAGAACTGGGCAATCTCGATCTGCGCGTTCTCGAGGCTGTCCGAGCCATGCGCCGAGTTTTCGCCGACCGACAGGGCGAAATCCTTGCGGATGGTGCCTTCGGCCGCATTGGCCGGGTTGGTGGCGCCCATCACTTCACGATGCTTGGCGACAGCGTTCTCGCCCTCGAGCACCTGCACGACGATCGGGCCGGAGATCATGAACTCGACCAACTCGCCGAAGAAGGGGCGCTCCTTGTGCACGGCGTAGAAGGTCTCGGCCTGGCCGCGGGTCAGCTGGATGCGCTTCTGAGCGACGATCCGCAGGCCGGCCTTCTCGATGTAGCTGTTGATGGCGCCCGTCAGGTTGCGCTGGGTCGCGTCGGGCTTGAGGATCGAAAAGGTACGCTCGAGCGCCATGGCGTTCGTTCCTTGAAGTTGAGAGGGGGCGAATTCGCTGCGGCTTATAACGGGGGCGCCCCATCACGACAAGATGAAGCCCGCCAGGTTTTCCCCGCCCGCGGGCGGGCGCGACCCGATCACGTCAGCGTGCTCCTGCGCAAGGAGCGTTCGAACCACACTTGTGGCGGAACCGCGGCAGGCGCATCTGGTTGATGGCAAGGGGCCGTGACGCTCGGCCGGGCCGCAACGGGGTGGAACATGTCCAAGCTGATTTTTCCGGCCGTCGCAGCCACGTTCGTTCTGGCGGGGGCCATGTTGTCTGCGCAGTTCGCGCTGTCCGACACCGTCGCTGTCGCGGCGGGCGCGAATGCTGCGATGCCACAAGGTTACCGTACCTGCTTCATGGAGCGGCGTCTGGTGTCGACTGGCCAGCCGCGGATCGAGATGGCCCGCCGCTGCGTATTCGATGAATAGCTATCTTCACGACTTCATGAGTGGCGCTTGGAACTTTATCAGCACTACATACGTTAAGACCACGTTAACGGATCGCATGAGGCTCCCACGGATGCAGGAACGCGTTTTGGAACGTTCTGCAAGGTTGTCCCGACAGCGGGATGACAGGTGGCGTCGTGTATCCAGAGTAGAGAATGGAATGATGACGGTCTAACTGTCCGGTGACTTTTCACCGGAAGGTGGAAAGGGGATCGGATATGTCGAAGACAATCGCTCTCAGCATGATCGCCGCCTTGATGGCTTTCGGCGCATTGTTCGGCGGCGCGGCCTCGGCGACGGGTTACTTCAAGAGCCAGCAGACGGTGGCGACCGTGGAAATTCCGGCCGAGCCGGTCGCGGGCGATTGCGTGATGCAGGCGCGGTGGATGAGCGATGCGGGCCGCATGGTCCGGGTCGAGCGCCCGGTCTGCTACTGAGTACCGCCGGCTACTCCCGGCGATGGACTTCGATGAAACTCCGTCGGTTTCACCCGCCCTGCCGATTCGGGCCGCCGAAATCGAAGGCTGCGTGACGTCAGGACTTTATCGCTTTCAGGTTTCTATCGCTTTCAGGACTTAGGCTCGCGGCATCCCCACTCCCCCAAGCCCCACGCGAGCCCATAGCGCCCCGGCTCCCTCCCCAGGAGCCGGGGCCTTTTTTTGCCCGCTCCGCTGGTTGCCGGGTCTTCCGGCAGAGGCGGCATGAACGACCCGCCGGCTGGCGCGAGATGAATGGCAGCCAACGAGCCGTTCAGCCGGGATTGCGGCGGCATGAGCGAAGCTGCCTTCGCTCCGGTTTTTCCGGGACACCTGAACCGGCCCGTTCCCGCCGACCCGGCGCCGCGTTCGGCATCCCCGGCCCCGCCACGTCGCGGGGCCGGGGCCTTGGCTCAGTCTTCCAGCACCTTGGCGCGGAACAGCAGGCCGGCGACCAGCGCGCCGATCGGCGGCACCACCACGAACAGCCACAACTGTTCCAGCGCCTTGCCCCCGACAAACACGGCCGGGCCGATGCTGCGCGCCGGGTTGACCGACACGCCGGTCGCCGGAATGAACACGATGTGGATCAGCACCAGGGTGAGACCGATAGCGAGCCCGGCGACGGGCGTGGTTCCCGCCCTGCCGGTCGCCCCGAGGATCACCACCAGGAACACGAACGTGCCGACCAGTTCGGCGATGATGGCGGTGCTGATGCCGAAATTGCGGCCATAGCCCTCCCCCCACCCGTTCTGCCCGAGGCCGGAGGCGGCGACATCATATCCGCCGATCTTGCCGGACATGATGAGGTAGAGCAGGGCCGCCCCGGCGATGCCGCCGATCACCTGCGCGACGATGTAGCCAAGCAGATCGCCGGCCGGCAGCCGCCCGGCCGCCCAGACGCCGATGCTCACGGCCGGATTGATGTGGCATCCCGAAATCGGCCCGATGCCATAGGCCATGGCCGTCACCGAGAGCCCAAAGGCAAAAGCCACAGCGAGAAACCAGACGGGAGACGCTTCGGCAAAGCCGGTGACAACCACCGAGCCGCAGCCGAACAGCACCAGCACGGCGGTGCCCAAACATTCCGCGACGTACTTCTTCATAGCCAACCCCAACGCGGACGCGTCTCGACGCATCCATTGCGCCAAAGCGCCGCAGGTGGAGGACATACCCACAACCCGACGCCGTCAAGCACAGTCATGGGTTGTGCAATGCAGCAAGGCCGGGCGCCATCGATCGGCCCGCGTGGTGTCGCTCATCACCCTTGTGAATTGGCGGGCGCGCAGCGTGCGGCGCATGATAGCCATACATCAGACAGACCGCCGGAGCCGCGCTCATGCCTCCTACCCCTACCGCCGCGGACCTCTTCGTCGCGCGCTATCGCCAGATGGCCGGCTATAATGGCTGGGCCAACCGGCGCCTCTATGGCGCCGCCGCCGGCCTCGCGGAAGACCAATACCGTGCCGAGCGCGGCGCCTTCTTCGGCTCCGTTCACGGCACGCTCAATCATCTTCTGGTGACGGACCGGATCTGGATGCGCCGCCTCACCGGCGCGGGCGAGGCGCCTTCCCGGCTCGACACGATCCTGTTCGAGACACTCGCCGCGCTGACCCCGGCGCGCGAGGCCGAGGATACCCGTCTTCTGGCGTTCATCATGGGGCTCGGCGAGGCCGATCTGGTGGCGCCGCTCGCCTATGCCAACACGGCCGGGCAATTATTCGAGCAGCCGCTCGCCACCGTGCTGGACCACCTGTTCAACCACCAGACCCACCATCGCGGGCAGGTCCATTGCCTGATCAGCGGCTTTCTCGGCAAGGGCGCGGCGCCATCGCTCGACCTCATCCAGTATCAGCGGGAAACGGGCCTCGCCGCCGCGGCGTGAGGCCTCGCCCCTGCATCGCGTTCAGACCAGCGCCAGAACGCGGCTGGGTCCGCCCGAGGCGCCCTTGATTTTCGGCCCGCCCACGACCAGCGTCGCGCCCTTCGGCGGCAGCGTGCCAAGATTGGCGGCCGCTTCCACGCCCCAGCGTCCGGAGCCGAGCCACTTGTAGTGGAAGCCGAAATCCTTCGAGGCGCCGTGGTCGAGCGAGAGCGTGTCCACCACCACGCCGGATACGCCCTTCTCGGCCAGCACGGCCGAAACATCGGGATGGAAGCCGGGGAAGTGCATCGTGCCGGCGGCGTCGGCGTTGCGGAACATGTCGGTGCCGAGATGTTTCTCCCAACCCGAATAGAGCGCCACCGCCGCACCGGGCGGCACGGCGCCATTCACCGCCTCGTAGGCGACGATATCGGCGGCTGTCACCTGATAATCGGGATTGCCGCCTGCCTTGGCCGAGACATCGATGACCACGAGCGGCACGACCAGGTTCTCGATCGCCAGCGCGTCCGCGCTCGGCCCGTCCTTGCTGAAGTGGAAGGGCGTGTCGAGATGGGTGCCGGTATGCTCGTTCACCACCCATTCGTTGAGGTTGAAGCCATCCTTGTCGAAGGTGAAGAGCTTGCGCACCTCCAGCTGCGGCTTGCCGAAGAAGGTCGGGAAGGCCGGGTCCAGCACATGGGTGAGGTCGACCACCCGGGTGAAACTCACCGGCGCCGCGAAGGCGCCTCCCACGGGCGCAGCCGAGAAGGCGGCCAGCGCCGCCGCTCCCGCGGCCCCCTTGAAAAGCCCACGCCGCGAGAGGCGCTGGGCAACCGCTTCCTGACATCCGGGCACGCACATGACTTCCACCTCTCCGTTGCGCCGATTCTATAGTCTACTCACATAGTGTATTATCTCGCACGCGTGTAAAGCCGTCTCTACCCCAAGGTAATGCACAGGCCGCTTCCGCCGCCAGTGGTGACCCGGCGCCCGGTTCCTCGGCCTGGACCATGGCCGCAACCGATCGATGGGGAGCGGATCGAGCCACATGTGCCCGCCGGAGGCGTGATCACTCTTGCCGGCTCGGCGCATGCGCGGCAGAAGACGACGCATGATCACTTTCGACGACATCTCGCTACGCGTCGCCGGGCGGCTTCTCATCGAGCATGCCTCGGTCTTCATTCCCGAGGGTGGCCGGGTTGGCCTCGTCGGCCGCAACGGCACCGGCAAGACCACGCTTTTCCGCGCCATTACCGGCGACCTCGCGCTGGAGGGCGGCGATATCCGCATGCCGGGCAACGCGCGCATCGGCCAGGTGGCACAGGAGGCTCCCGCCGGGCCGGAGCGGCTGATCGACGTGGTGCTGGCCGCGGACGTGGAGCGCGCCTCCCTGCTGCGCGAGCGCGAGAGCGCGGAGGATCCCGGGCGGATCGCCGATATCGAACTGCGGCTGGTCGATATCGACGCGCATTCCGCGCCGGCGCGAGCCGCCCGCATCCTCGCCGGGCTTGGTTTCGACGAGACCGCTCAGCAGCGGCCCTGCGCCGAATTTTCCGGCGGCTGGCGCATGCGCGTGGCCCTCGCCGCCGTGCTGTTCTCGGCGCCCGACCTTTTGCTGCTGGACGAGCCGACCAATTATCTCGACCTCGAAGGCACGCTTTGGTTGCAGGATTATCTCGCCCATTATCCCCGCACCGTGCTGATCGTCAGCCATGACCGCGAGCTGCTGAACCAGTCCGTCTCGTTCATCCTGCATCTCGACCAGCGCAAGCTGACGCTGTGGCGCGGCGGCTATGATTCCTTCGAGCGGCAGCGCACGGAGAAGCTGGCGCTCGACCAGAAGGCGCGCGCCAAGCAGGATGCCAAGCGCAAGCATATGGAATCCTTCGTACAGCGCTTCCGCGCGAAAGCGACCAAGGCACGGCAGGCGCAGTCGCGGCTGAAGGCGCTGGCGCGCATGGCGCCGATCGCGGAAGTGGTCGGCGAGGCGGCGGCCGCCATCTCCATCCGCCATCCCGAGCGGCTGCTCTCCCCGCCCATCCTAACCCTCGACGGGGTGTCCGCCGGCTATGACGGGCGTACGGTGCTGCGCAATCTGACGTTGCGCATCGACCACGACGATCGCATCGCCCTGCTCGGCCCGAACGGCAATGGCAAGTCAACCTTCGCCAAGCTGATCTCCGACCGGCTGGCCCCGCTCGGCGGGCAGGTGGTGCGGGCGCCCGGCCTGGAAATCGCCTATCTCGCCCAGCACCAGCTGGACGAGCTGGTGGCCGAGGACACGGTCTATGACCATGTGCGCCGGCTGATGCCCGACGCGCCGGAAGCCCGGGTGCGCTCGCGCGCCGCCGAAATGGGGTTCTCCGGCGAGCCGGCCAATACGCGCATCGCCAGCCTGTCGGGCGGCGAGAAGGCCCGGCTGCTGCTCGGCCTTGCCGCCTTTCGCGGCCCGCATCTGCTGATTCTCGACGAGCCGACCAACCATCTCGACATCGCCGCGCGTCAGGCGCTGGTCGAGGCGCTCAATGATTTTCCCGGTGCGGTGATTCTCATCAGTCATGACCGCTCGCTGCTCGACGCCGCCGCCGAACGGCTGTGGCTGGTAGGCGATGGCACGGTGCGGCCCTATGAGGGCGATCTCGACGAGTATCAGCAACTGGTGCTGCGGCGCGGGTCGGAAAAGTCGCGCGGCGACAAGACGGCTTCCGATACGCGCTCGCGCGATGGAGCCCCGAAACGACCGGCGCTCGGGCCCTTGCGCAAGCAGATCAAGGAAGCCGAAAGCGCCATGGCCAAGATGGAGCGCCAACTGGCCGAACTGGACGCCAAGCTCGCAGCCCCCGGCCTCTATGAGAAGGACCCGCGCGAGGCGGCGCGGCTCTCCTCCACCCGTGCGGAACTTGCCGTCAAGCTGGCGAGCGAAGAGGAGCGCTGGATCGCGCTTTCGGGCGACGTCGAGCGGATCGAGGCGGGCGGCACCTGATGCTTCGCGGCGAGCGTCGCAAAGCATCGGCTCCGCATAATGCACAAAACGGGGCGATGGAGATTGCCACGGAACGGCGCTTCGCCGGACGTGGTCGGCATCCGCGAAAGCGCGGACTGGATACGGCCTTCGAAACTCGCCCCTCGAAGCCACGTCGCTCCGCCTGTCCCGGCGGACGCCGCGATGCAAACCTGCACTCAGCAACTTCGATCGGACGTTTCCGTACCCGTCCTGACAGGCGTGGTCTGGTCTGGCCGCCGCGATTGAGCGCGTGGCGCGGGAGCGAAAGCCGGCCGGAGGCGGCGCGGCCACGGCCAACCTCGGAGCCTCCCCTCCCCCCAAATTAAGCGTATCGCGCTTGCGAGCGGACAGGGCTTGCGAGCGGAAAGAGCTTGCGCGCGGAAAGAGCCTGCGGCGCATCGGGCACCGGATGCGGTCGCGTTCCGCGATATCGGTCCCTCATCCATGACTGACGAAGAGGGGCGACGCATCACCGGCATGGCCGATGGGGTCGACCGCGCCAATGGGCGCGTCGTTGCCTCGGGCGGATGGATGGTGTCCGTCAAAAGCACCAACGCAATAAGTCTGAACGCAAAAAGAAACCCCGGCACAAGGCCGGGGTTTCCATTCAGCCCAATCTCGGATGAGATCAGAAGGTGCGGCGAACCGAGAGCAGCACCTGGTTGAAGTTCGACGAACCGGTGAGGTTGCCGAAAGCGTCGGTGACGGGGGCGTTGTAGTCCGTCGCGCCGTAGGTGTACTGGGCCACGAACAGGAGGTTCTTGACCGGCGTCCAGTTCAGGCTGGCACCAGCAGTCCACATGTTCAGGCCGGGAGTGCCGTAAGCAGCCGTGTTGGCAGCCGGGACATCCGCTTCGCCGTAGTTACCGAACACCACGCCGAAGACCTGGGGCGTGAAGTAGTGGGTCAGTTCGGCAGCGATCGTCCAAACGTCAGACGACTCGAGCTCGTTGGTGACCGGGTTGTAGTAGAGGTCCTGGATCGAATAGATCGAGGAGTAGTTGCCGTTGATACCGGTGTAGCCGGTAGCACCGCTGCCGTAGGCGCCTTCGATGTACAGCGTGTCGCCCTCGCCGAGCATCGGCAGGTTGAACTTCACGCCACCGAGGACGGCCCAACCAACCGAGTCAGCGGTCGTGATGCCCTGGTTGTTGTAGTAGCTGTCGTCCAGCTGACGGACCGCGCCCGAAATCTGGAAGCCGCCCCACTCGCCTTCGTAGTTGATGTTACCGATCAGGGCCGGGATGTCCGGCTGAGCGGTGTTGCCGAGGCTGTCGCCGTTCGAGCGGTTCGAATCGTCTTCCACCGAGATCGTGGCGGTGAAGCCGTTGCCGAAGTCCGCGGTATAGGCAGCCGCGGTGACGTTCGTGTCGGCCGTCAGGTAGACCGAGTCGAAGCCCCACACGTTGTTGTCGGCGTAGTAGTCGAAGAACGACTGAACCTTACCGAAGGTGAACCCAGCGAACTGGATGTAACCCTTGTCGAGGTTCAGCGAGGTCGAGTCGCCGCCGTCGCCGTAAACGTTACCGAGGCCGTCGCCGTAGGTGGCGCGCAGGTCGATGAACGAACGCAGGGTGCCGTATTCGGTCTGCGTGCGGGCGTCGAGGCGGATAGCGCCACGAGCGCGGAAGTACGTCGACTGGAAGTCGCCGCTCGGCAGGTAGTCGTAATCCTGCCAGTAGTAGTCGGCCTGCACGAAGCCGCCGACCTTCAGGCAGGTATCGGTGCCGGGAATGTAGTAGAAGCCCGCGCCGTAGGTGGAGCAGATCTTCACATATTCCGCAGCCTTCGCCTTCACAGGCAGATCGGCCGCCGCAGCAGTCCCGACCATGGCAAGCCCAGCGACCGAGCCGAGCAGCACATTCTTGATGACCGTCTTCACTTCATTCTCCCCCAAATTGGACCAATGTTGGGTTTTCGCTTGTCAGGACCCACCGCAACCGCGGCATCCGCAGACGATATTGTTGGAAAGCCCTGGCCCGTGCAAAGCCAAAGTGGCCCAGAAGCGGCCCCTCGGGGCATTCGGCAGGGGAGTGTTGCCATGTAGACACAATTTTCACACACTCCGCCAGCGCCCTGACGCCCTGACCACCATGCGGAAAACACATGGTGAATCAATGCTTAACGAAATGTCACGCGATGTCCGGAGGGCGGCGGGCCGGCGCTTTTGCGGCGCGGGCGTGATCAGCGCTGCTGCCAGCGCCCGTCTGGGGACTGCTGCCAATATGCGACCGCATGGCCGCCACTTTTGGCCACGCGCCATTGCGCGCGAGCCCGATCCAGTTCGTCGGGATCGGCGCCGTCGAACAGGTGAATCACCCGGATATAGCCGGCAAACCCTTCAAGGACGGCACCTTCCACGAGAAAGCGCACGGCCGCGGCGTTCGGATTCGAATCGGAAGTGGTGAGGAGAATCGGCTGACGGGCCGGATCCGGCTGGCGATCCGTACCGTGCGGCAGGAAGGACGCTTCGTCGAAGCTCCACAGAAGCTGGTCCAACGCATCCACCCGCTCGGGCGAGGCGGCCTGCACCACGCAGCGCCAGCCGCGCTCGAGGCATTTCTCCAGCAACTGCGGAAGGGCGGCCTCCATGGGCCGCCCCTGCAGATGATAGAAGAACACCTCGGTCAAACCGGCCACGGCCTGCGCGCCCGTCAGGATTCGTAGTGATCGGCAACCAGCTGATCGAGCAGCCGCACGCCCCAGCCTGCGCCCCAGCTGCGGTTGAACTCGGTCGACGGCGAATTCATCGCGGTGCCGGCAATGTCGAGATGCGCCCACGGCACATCCGCGACGAAGCGCTTGAGGAACTGCGCCGCGGTGATCGAGCCGCCGAATCGGCCGCCGGTGTTCTTCATGTCGGCGAACTTCGAATCGATCATCTTGTCGTAATCGGGCGAGAGCGGCATGCGCCACACCTTCTCCCCGGTCGCCTGCCCGGCGGAGGCAAGGCGCTCGGCCAGCGTGTCGTCATTGGAGAACAGGCCGGCATGTTCGGTGCCCAGCGCCACCATTATGGCGCCGGTCAGCGTCGCGAGGTCGATCATGAAGCGCGGCTTGAAGCGCTCCTTGGCGTACCAGAGCACATCGCCCAGCACGAGCCGGCCCTCGGCATCGGTGTTGATGATCTCGATCGTCTGCCCCGACATGGAGGTGACGATGTCGCCCGGCCGCTGGGCGTTGCCGTCGGGCATGTTCTCGACCAGGCCGATGAGCCCGACCGCGTTGACCTTGGCCTTGCGGCTGGCCAGCGCATGCATGAGGCCGACCACGCAGGCCGCGCCGCCCATGTCGCCCTTCATGTCCTCCATCCCGGCGGCCTGCTTGATCGAGATGCCGCCGGTGTCGAACACCACACCCTTGCCGATGAAGGCGACGGGCGCCTCGTCTTCCTTGCCGCCGCGCCAGCGCATGACGACGACGCGGCTCTCCTGCGCGGAGCCCTGCCCGACGCCGAGCAGAGCGCCCATGCCGAGCTTGCGCAGTTCCTTCTCGCCCAGCACCTCGACCTCGACGTCAACCTTGGCGAGATCGCCGGTCCGCCTGGCGAACTCGGTCGGGGTGAGCACGTTGGCCGGCTCGTTGACCAGATCGCGGGCGATGACCACGCCCTCGCCGATCCCCTCGCGCTTCCGGAAAGCACGCTTCGCGCCGGCGTCGTCCTCTATATAAAGAGTGACCTTCAGTTTGGACGCGCTGTCGTCCGGCTTCTTCTTGGTCTTGTAACGATCAAAGGAATAGGCCCGCAGGCGCACGCCCAGCGCGAACTCGGCTGCGGCCTCCGGGGGAACCTCCCCGCCCGGAAGAGCGAAAACGATGCCCGCCTCCTTGGCGGAGCCTGGCAGCTTGCCGGCGGCGGTACCGCCCAGCTTCAGCCAGTCGAATGTCTTCAGTTCGGCCGGCTTGCCTACGCCCAGCACGATGAGTCGCGAGGCGCCGAGCCCGGTCGGAGCGATCAGTTCGAGCGAGGTGCCGGACTTTCCGTCGAAACGGTCCGCCTGCGCCGCCCGCGCGAACAGGTCGCCGGCCGGCGCGAGCAGCGCCTCGACCGCGGGCGCCAGGGCGGGCGCGCCATCGGCCCCCTCGGCGGCGAGAAGGACGGTAACGCCCTCCAGCGCGGCGGGGAGCTTGGCGAAACTGAACTTCACGGTATCGGGCATGGGGCACCTTGGCTGGCGTCGTCCGCACGGGACGTCATTCTGCGCGGGAGACGTTCTGGACCATCATCTTTAGCCCAATGCGGGCACGCCGACGAGGCCCGGCGGCGCAGATGGTGAACTCCCCGCCCGATCGCCCGATTTGCACGGAAGCCCGAGGCCAATTATTCATCTGGCGACGATGGTCACGCCGGGGCGGCGGACATGTCGCAAGGCAGCAGAGGACCGCCGCTCGATGACCCGACTGGACCGCTACGTGTTCCGCACGGCCTTCATCGCCTTCCTTGGAACCCTTCTCGTGCTTGCCGGCATGATCTGGGTGACGCAGGCGCTGCGCGAACTCGACATCATGACGACGCAGGGCCAGACCATCCTGGCCTTCGTCTTCATCACCAGCCTCGCCCTGCCCGCGTTGATTCTCGGCCTCGCGCCCTCGGCGCTGTTCATGGCTGTCGCGCATACGCTCTTCCGGATGAACAGCGATTCGGAAATCGTGGTGGCGAGTTCCGCCGGCATCTCGACCTGGCGCTTCCTGCGGCCGCTCGTCATTCTCGCGCTGCTGGTGGCCGCCGGCTGTGCGGCGCTCTCGCTGGAGCTGGTGCCGGCGGCGCTGCGGCAGTTCCGCTATGAGATCAGCCGCGTGCGGGCGGATTTCGTCGGCTTCATCGCCCAGCCCGGCCGCTTCACCAATCTAGCGCCGGGCATGGTCTTCAACGTGCGCGAACGGAACGCCAACGGCGTGCTGGGCGGCATCTTCATCAACGACGCGCGCAATCCCGACCAGGTGAGCACTTATCTCGCTGAGCGCGGGCAGGTGCTGGACACTCCCGAAGGCACGTTCCTCGTGCTGGAGAACGGAGCGATCCACCGCCGCTCCACCGGCAAGCCGGACACCAATGTGGTGGAGTTCCAGCGCTACGCCTTCGACCTGTCGCCCTTCACCTCGAACAGCGACAACACGATCTACCGGGCGCCGGAGCGCTCGTTCCGCGAGTTGCTCAGTCCGGACCCGAACGACCTCGCCTACAAGCTGGATCCCGGACGCTTCACCGAGGAGATCCACCGGCGGCTGTCGCTGCCTCTCTATGTGCTGGCGTTCTTCGCCATCGCGGTGGCCGCGCTGGCCGAGCCGCGAACGACCCGCGAGGGACGCGGGCTCGCCCTCGCGGCCACGGCACCCTTCGTGATCGTGCTACAGGTCGTGAGCTTCGGGCTGATCAACCAGGTGCGCAACAATGCCGGCCTGGTGCCGTTCGTCTATCTCGTGCCGGTCGTGTTCATCCTCGGCGCGGCGCTTTCGCTCAGCGCGCGGTTCAGGCCGCGCATGCCGCGGGCGGTCGGTCGCTATATCGACAAGATGGCGCAGCGCGTCGTGCGGGCCACGGTGAACTAATGGCAGCCCTCAACGCGCGCTCCAGCCGGGAGGTCCTGTCGTGATAGGCCGCACCCTCGCCATCTATTTCGGCCGGCGCTTCCTCACATCCGTGCTCGGGATCTTCGTCGGCTGCGCTTTCCTGATCATGCTGATCGACTTCCTCGAACTCTCGCGCCGCGTGGGCGAGCGCGACGTCGATTCCGCGACTCTGCTGCTGCTGGTGCTCTATCGCGTGCCGTATTTCACCGAGCAGTTGCTGCCCTTCGCGGTGCTGTTCGGTGCCATCGGCACGTTCCTCACGCTGTCGCGCCGGCTGGAACTGGTGGTGGCGCGCTCCGCCGGCGTCTCGGCGTGGCAATTCATCGCGCCGGCCTGCTTCCTCGCGCTGCTGCTCGGCGTGTTGTCCACAACTGTCTACAATCCGCTTTCCGCGGAGTTCAAGGAGCGCGCGAGCCGCATCGAGGCGGAAATTTTCAACCGCCAGACCGGCCTTTTCGCCTCGACCACCGGCGGCTACTGGATTCGCCAGCAAAGCATCGATGGCGAGGCGATAATCCAGGCCGCGGCACAGAGCGACCGCGGCCGCCAGCTCTCCGGCGTTAACGTTTTCTTGTTTGGTGAGGATGGCAAGCTGCTGGAGCGCATCGAGGCGCGAACGGCTACTCTCGAGGAAGGTGCCTGGCGTCTCAGCGACGCGCGGGTCTTAACTCCGGAAATAGGACTACAGGCGTACGATACCTACATGGTCGCAACGAACCTCACCCCGAATCAGATCCAGGACCGGCTGCAGGCGCAGACGGTGTCTTTCTGGGATCTTCCGGCCGCCATCGATGCGGCGACCCGGATCGGCTTCGGGGCTGATCGCTATCGGCTGCAGTACCAGAGCCTGCTGGCCCGCCCCATGCTGCTGCTGGCGATGGTGTTGATCGCCGCCTCGGTCAGCCTGCGGGTATTCCGCTTCGGCGGCATCGGACAGACGATTCTCGGTGGCGTGGTCGCCGGGTTTCTGCTTTATGTTTTCACCAAGCTCGCCGAGGATCTCGGGGAGGTCGGGGCAGTTCACCCCGTCATGGCAGCGTGGTTTCCAGCAGTCGTTGGAGCATTGATGGGTGTTCTCATCCTGCTTCACCGGGAGGACGGATGAAGGTCGGCGGCGTCGTGGCCGGCCAAGCGGGCCGGATGGTGGAGCGGCACAAGCGCCGTTTGGGCATCTCCGCTTGTTGGCTGTTCTTTACGGTAGTTTCAGCTGCGCTGGGAACGTTGATTCCGGCGGGGGAAGCTCTTGCTCAGGGTGGCACCGGTGCGGCGGGCGAGTTGCTCGCCCAGCGCGAGGTCAACCCGGATGCGAAGATGCTCGTGACCGCG
This sequence comes from Ancylobacter tetraedralis, assembly GCF_014195655.1. Taxonomy (GTDB): domain Bacteria; phylum Pseudomonadota; class Alphaproteobacteria; order Rhizobiales; family Xanthobacteraceae; genus Ancylobacter; species Ancylobacter tetraedralis. The sequence goes on along the minus strand of NZ_JACICD010000001.1, from coordinate 934,143 downwards.
GATGAGCTGGTCTACGACTACAATCGCAACGAGGTCATCGCGAACGGCAACGTCCAGATCTATTTCGACGGCGCCGTGCTCGAGGCCAAGCGCGTGGTCTATGACCGCGCCAACAGCCGGTTGCGCGCGGAAGGCGGCGTCCGGCTGAAGGACAAGGACGGCAAGGTCATCGCCGCGGACAATCTCGACCTGTCCCAGCAGTTCACGGACGGCTTCGTGAACTCGCTGCGCATCGACACGCCCGACAACATGCATTTCACCGCCGCCCGCGCCGACCGGTCGGGCGGGGACACGACCGTGCTCACCAGCGGCGCCTATACGCCCTGCGAACCTTGCAAGACCGATCCAACGAAGCCCCCCATGTGGGAAATCCGGGCCGAGCGGATCATTCACAAGGAGAAGGAGCAGACGATCTATTTCGAGAGCGCCCGGCTTGAATTCCTGGGCGTGCCGGTGGCCTGGGTACCCTACATGTCGGCGCCCGACCCCACGGTGAAGCGCAAGTCCGGCTTCCTCATCCCGAAATTCGTCAGCTCCAGCCAGATCGGCACCGGTGCGTCCGTGCCTTATTTCTGGAACATCGCGCCCAACATGGACGTGACGTTCTCGCCGCTGTTCCTGAGCAAGCAGGGTGTGATGCTGGATGGCGAATTCCGCCAGCGGCTCGACACCGGCATGTATACGATCCGCGGCGCCTGGATCGACCAGCAGGACAAGGATGCCTTCGAGGGCCAGACCGGCTATCGCGACCAGCGCGGCATGGTCGAGTCGCATGGCCGCTTCAACATCAACCAGCAGTGGTACTGGGGCTGGGACGGCTGGGTGAGTTCGGACCAGACCTTCCTGCAGAACTACAAGCTGGTGAACGACGGTTCAAAGACCGTCACCTCGCAGCTCTATCTCGTGGGCCAGGGCGACCGCAGCTATTTCGACGCCCGCGTGCAGTATTTCACGGGCCTGACCTCCTACGACATCCAGGACCAGCAGCCGGTCGTGGCCCCGGTGATCGACTACAGCAAGACGCTGGGCGAGTCGGTGATGGGCGGCGAGTTCAGCTACGACTTCAACCTGACCAGCCTCAGCCGCAACCAGATCGACCTGCGTGCCACTTCCGAGGCGATGGCCGTGTCCTACGGCTCGGACGGCCCCTCCAATGGCTGCAACACCGCGCTGCTCAGCGCCGATCCGGCGGTGTCGCGGGCGCAATGCCTCATGCGCGGCATGCAGGGCGATTACACGCGACTTTCGGGTGTGGCGAACTGGCGCAAGACCTTGATCGACGATCTGGGCCAGTCCTGGACGCCGTTCCTGAACGTCCAGCTCGACGTCGCCGCGGTCAATGCGCAGCCGGTCGATTATCCGTGGCTGCAGTCGGACAGCGAGCAACTGTATCGCGCCATGCCGGCCATGGGTCTCGAATACCGCTACCCCTTCCTCTCGGTCGAGAAATGGGGCACGCAGACCATCGAGCCGATCGCCCAGATCATCGTGCGACCGAATGAGACGGATATCGGCAAGTTCCCCAACGAGGACGCCCAGAGCCTGGTCTTCGACGACACGAACCTGTTCGAGATCAACAAATATTCTGGCTATGACCGCGTCGAGGGCGGCACTCGCGCCAATGTCGGCATCCAGTACACCGCCAACATCCAGGGCGCCGGTCAGATCAATGCGCTGTTCGGCCAGTCGTACCAGCTGGCGGGACAGAATTCCTACGCCTATCTCGACATGGCCAATACCGGGGCGGAATCCGGGCTGGAGGACACAGCTTCGGATTATGTCGCCCGCCTCTATTACGCGCCGACCAGCGATTTCGCGCTGATCAACCGCTTCCGCTTCGACAAGGACGATTGGGAAGTCGAGCGCTACGAGCTCGAGGGTCGCGCGTCCTGGAAGCAGCTCAGCCTGTCGGCGACCTATGGCCTCTACGCCGCCCAGCCGCTGCTCGGCTATTACGAGGCGCGCGAGGGCGTGCTGGGAACCGGCGAATACAAGATCAACGACAAATGGAAGCTGATGGCGGGTGCCCGCTACAATATCCAGCTTGAGGAGATCGATTATTCGCTGATCGGCGTCTCCTATGCCGACGACTGCTTCGGTATCGCGCTGAGCTACCGCTCGGACTACACCGAAAGCACCAATCGCCAGCGGGTCGACACCGTGCTGGTGACGATCACCCTGCGCACGCTCGGTTCTGCGGGCTTCTCGTCCGAAGTTGGTTCGGGAACGAGTTCGGACTAAAACCCGCGTGAGCTGGCGACGCGGATGCCCTCCGCGTCGCATTGGTGCCACAAGCGCTCATCAGAAGTGCGGGTTGGACGGGTTCGCCGCGAGTTGTCGATGGTCTCCGGATCGGTCGGCACCGAGGGCGAGAGGAGGATGATGCGCGACATGCTGAAGATCGCCTGCCAGCGGGGCATATCCGGGCCCCGCTCTGAACGTCGTTCGGGCACCCTCGCCCGCGTGGTCGCACCTCTGCTGCTGGCCGGGGCGCTTGCCCTTCCCGTGGCGCTGTCCCCCTCGCCCGCCGCCGCGCAGCAGATCCTGGTGATGGTGCAAGGCCAGCCGATCACCAATTTCGACGTGTCCCAGCGCATCAAGCTCGACCAACTGACCGAGCGCCGCTCGCCCAGCCAGAAGCAGGCCCTGGACGAACTGATCGACGAACGGCTGAAGATCTTCACCGCCCAGCGATACGGCATCACGGCGGATGATGACGAGATCAACAAGATGTTCACGCAGATGGCGTCGCGCGGTGGCCGCACGGCCGACCAGCTGACCCAGGCCCTCGCCCAGTCCGGCATCACCGCCACCGCGATGAAGCAGAAGATGCGCGCGGACTATGTGTGGAACTCCTACGTGCGCGGGCGCTTCTCCTCCGCCACCACGGTGCGCGATTCCGACATTTTCGCCGAGTTGCAGACCAAGGGCGAGGATATCACCCAGGCCCAGCGCACCACCGAATTCACCATTCGCCAGATCGTGCTGGTGGTCTCGCGCACCGCGCCCGATTCCGTCCGTGGCCAGCGTCTTGCCGAGGCGAATGAACTGCGCCGCAAGTTCACCGATTGCGACACCGGCGTCGGCGTTGCGCGTGGCATGCGCGAAGTGGTGGTCCGCGAGCCGGTGGTCCGCACCTCGGCGGACATGAGCGCTCCCGTGCGCAAGGTGATGAGCGACACGCCGGTCGGCCAGACCACGCCCCCGGAAGTCACGCGCGCGGGCATCGAGATGGTGGCCATCTGCAATCGACGCGAAGTGGTGGGCGAGAGCGCGCAGAAGAAAGAAGTTCGCTCGCAACTGCAGGACAAGCAGTTCGATTCGCTGTCCAAACGCCTGCTGGAAGAAGCCCGCAAATCCGCGATGATCCAGTATCGCTGATCGGCTGTCTGCCTGCGCCCGTCGCCTCCGACCGCGTGAGACATCGATGCCCCTTCACTCCGCGCCTCCGTCTGCCGCCCTCGCCCTGTCGCTGGGCGAGCCGGCGGGCATCGGCCCGGATATCGCGCTGCGGGCATGGGTAGGCCGCCACACGCTGCACCTGCCCGCCTTCTTCGTCACCGGCGATGCCGATGTGCTGCGCCGGCGGGCCGCGCGGCTGGGCCTTCGGGTGCCGGTGCGGCCGTGCGCGCCGGAAGAGGCAGTACGGTGCTTCGCCGAGGCACTGCCCGTCGTCGCCGCCGGTCCCTCCGCCACGGCCGAGCCCGGCCTGCCGGATGCAACCAGCGGGCCGGCCGCCCTCGCCGCCATCGATGCCGCCGTGCGCCTTGTGCAGGCCGGGCGAGCGGCGGCAATCGTCACCAATCCCATCGCCAAGTCGGTTCTCTATGCCGACGGATTCACCTTTCCCGGCCATACCGAATATCTGGCGCATCTCGCCGGCAGCCCGGCACGGCAACCGGTGATGATGATCTGGTCGCCGGAACTCGCGGTGATCCCGGCGACCATCCACATTCCGGTGGCCGAGATCGCCCGCCACTTCACTCGCGAGCTGCTGGTCGACACCGGTCGCATCGCCGCGCGCGACCTCACGGAGCGTTTCGGCCTGGCCCGTCCGCGCCTCGCCTTTTGCGGCCTCAATCCCCATGCCGGCGAACAGGGCACGATCGGGCGCGAGGATGAGGAAATCACCCGCCCGGCCGTCGAGGCGTTGCAGCGCGAGGGCATCGACGCGCGCGGGCCGTTCCCGGCCGATACGCTGTTCCACGCCCGGGCGCGCGAGGGCTATGACGTCGTCATCGGCGCCTATCACGACCAGGTGCTGGCGCCGGTGAAGATGCTCGCCTTCGAGCGCGCCGTGAATGTCACGCTCGGCCTGCCCTTCGTGCGCACCTCGCCCGACCACGGCACCGCCTTCGACATTGCCGGCACCGGCCAGGCCGATCCCTCCAGCCTGATCGAGGCGCTGCGCCTCGCCCGGAAGCTGGCCGACGCCGATGCACGGCGCCAAGCCACGCACAATCCCGCACGCGCGGAGGCCGAGCCACGGCGCGCCGCCGCCGCGCGCCGCGCATGAGGGCCCGCCAATGAGCGCCGTCGACGAACTTCCGCCGCTGCGCGAGGTCATCCGCACGCACGGCCTCTCGGCTCTCAAGTCGCTGGGCCAGAATTTCCTGCTCGACCTCAACCTCACCTCGAAGATCGCCCGCACGGCCGGCCGGCTCGACGGAGTGACGGTGGTGGAGGTCGGGCCCGGCCCCGGAGGGCTCACCCGCGCGATTCTCGCTCTGGGCCCGGAAAAGGTCGTCGCCATCGAGCGCGACGCGCGCTGCATCAGCGCGCTGGGCGAGGTCGCGGCGCATTATCCCGGAAGGCTGGAGGTTATCGAGGGCGACGCGCTGGAGGCGGATTACCGTGCGCTGGTGCCGGCGGGAAGGCGCGCCGCGATCATCGCCAACCTGCCGTATAATATCGCGACGCCGCTGCTGATCGGCTGGCTGTCGTCGGACCCGTGGCCGCCCTGGTATGAGAGCCTGACGCTGATGTTCCAGCGCGAGGTGGCCGAGCGCATCGTCGCCGCGCCGGGCACCAATCATTATGGCCGGCTCGCCATCCTCACGGGATGGCGGGCGAGCGCGCGCATCGCCTTCGACGTGCCCGCCTCCGCCTTCGTGCCGCCGCCCAAGGTCACCTCCTCGGTCGTGCATATCGTGCCGCACGCCGCGCCCCTGCCCTGCGACCTGAAGATGCTGGAGAAGGTGACCGAGGCCGCCTTCGGCCAGCGGCGCAAGATGCTGCGCCAGAGCCTCAAGAGCCTCGGCGTCGACACGCTGGCATTGCTCGAAGCGACCGGAATCGCCCCGACCGAGCGCGCCGAGCAGGTGCCGGTGGAGGGCTTCGTCGCGCTGGCGAACACCTGGGCCGAGATGAGGGCGACGGCGCGCCGCGACGGACCGGCATCCTGAATGGACGAGCCCCTTACGGTGCCGTGCCGGGACCGTATGACGTGAAGGGCATCGGGGCGCGATCCCGGCTCAGCGGCTCCGCCGCCGGCCAGGATGACGGGGGCGGCATCAGTCCGTCAGCGTCGCGAGTTCCTCGTCGAGCCGCGCGATGACTGGAGCCAGCCCGACCTGACGTTCGCGTCGCAGCCGTTCCGCCAACAATATGTTGCGCAGATTGGCGAAGGTGCTGTTCAGGTCCTCGTTGACCAGCACGTAATTGTAATCCTGCCAGTGGGCGATCTCGGTGCGGGCGTTCTTCAGCCGCTTCTCGATCACGCCCGACGCATCCTCGGCCCGCCGCTCCAGCCGCGTCTTCAACTCCGTGGCGGACGGCGGCAGGATGAACACGCCCACGATGTCCTCGCGCATCTTGGCGTAGAGCTGCTCTGCACCCTGATAGTCGATGTCGAACAGCACGTCGCGGCCCGACGCCAGCGCGTTCTCCACCGGCTCGCGCGGCGTGCCGTAGAAGTTCCCGTGCACCTCGGCATGCTCCAGCAGGTCGCCGGCATCCCGCATGCGCTCGAAACGATCCCGCGAGTGGAAGTGATAATGCACCCCCTCCACCTCGCTCGGCCGCCGGCCGCGGGTCGTCACCGAGACCGAGAGGTAGATGTCGGGATTCTGCTCCAGCAGCAGGCGCGCCAGCGTCGATTTTCCTGCCCCCGAGGGCGAGGAGAGAATGAGCATAAGGCCCCGGCGGGCGACGTGGGAGTGCTTCATGCGCCTCACTCGATGTTCTGGACCTGCTCGCGGAACTGCTCCACCAGCCCCTTGAGCTCAAGGCCGATGGCGGTCAGCGACACGTCGTTCGCCTTCGAGCAGAGCGTGTTGGTCTCGCGGTTGAATTCCTGCGCCAGGAAATCGAGCTTGCGCCCGACAGCGCCACCCTCGCCCAGCATGGCACGCGCGGCCGCGACATGGGCGACGAGACGGTCGAGTTCCTCGCGCACGTCGACCTTGGCGGCGATGAGAAGCGCCTCCTGGTGCAGCCGGTCGGAATCGAAATTCACGGCTGTCTCGGTCAGCACGCGGATCTGCTCGGCGAGCTTGGCGCGGATCGCCTCGGGCTGGCGGGTGGGGTTGGCCTCCGCCCGCGCGGTGAGGGCGGCGATGCCATCCAACCGCTCGTTCAGCACCAGCGCCAGCGCGGCGCCCTCCTGGGCGCGCATGGTGACGAGGTTGGCCATCGCGGTCTCGAAGCCGGCGATGATCGCAGCCTCGACGACACGCCGCTCCGCCTCGCTGTCCTCGGCCTCGGTGATCTCGATCACGCCCTTGATGTTGAGGAGGCTTTCCAGATGTACCGGCGGCGCGCCGAGACCGGCGGCGACCTTGCTGACCGAGGCGGCAACCGCCCGCAGCATGTCCTCGTTGACACGCACGCTCACGGCCGAATCGGTGCGGGTCATGGAAAGGGTGGCGTTGACATTGCCGCGGGCGAGCGCCCGTCCGGCCACCTGCTTGAGGCCGATCTCCAGCCCCTCCCATCCGCCGGGAAGGCGCAGGCGTATGTCGAGCCCCTTGCCGTTGACCGACTTGAGTTCCCAGGCCCAGTTCCACGCGCCGGCGCTTCCCTGGGTGCGGGCAAAGCCCGTCATGCTGGCAAGCGCCATGCTCTCTCCCCTGCCGCAATGCGCGCGGCGGGCGGAACATAACGAGCGGGCGCGCGCGCCTCAAGCGGAACGGGCGTTCCGACGAGAGGTTCGTCCGCTCAGTCGACCGACGGGGCTACCCCGGTCGTCCCCGAGGTGCCGGCGGGCTGGCGCGAGGGGTCGATCTTCTGGTCGCGCTCTACCTGCCGCCAGCGGGCGACGTTCTTGTTGTGCTGGTCCAGCGATTCGGCGAAGGCATGGCCGCCCGTGCCGTCCGCCACGAAATAGAGGTCGCGCGTCTTGGCCGGATTGGCCGTGGCTTCCAGCGAGGCCTTGCCGGGATTGCCGATCGGCCCCGGCGGCAGGGCAGGAATCGTATAGGTATTGAACGGAGTCGGCGTGGTGATGTCGGTGCGGGTGATCGGGCGGTCGAGCCGGCCCTTGCCGCGTACCAGACCATAGATGATGGTCGGATCCGACTGCAGCCTCATCTTCTTGTTCAGGCGGTTGACGAACACCGCCGCCACCTGCGGGCGCTCCTCGGGAACGCCCGTCTCCTTCTCGACGATGGAAGCGAGGATGACCAGTTCGTCCGGCGACTTGAGCGGCAGGCTGGGATCGCGCTTGGCCCAGACCTCCTTCAGCGTCACATCCTGCGTGCGTGCCATGCGGCGCAGCAGGTCCTCGCGCGTGGTGCCGCGCGTGACCTTGTAGGTATCCGGCATCAGGCTGCCCTCGCGCGGCACCTGCCGGATGCCGCCGGCCAGTTCGCCCACCGCCAGCAGGCGCTCGACGATCTGGTCGCTGGTCAGCCCTTCCGGAATGGTCACGTTATATTCGATCACCTTGCCGGACACGATGGTGTCCAGCACCTGACGGATCGAGGCGTTCTGGGCGAATTCGTACTCGCCCGCCTTCAGCTTGCCGGAGGAGCGGGTGCCGACCGCCGCGCCGACAAACACCCATTTATCCGTGATGACGCCGCGCTTCACCAGAAGGTCGGCAATATCGATTACTCCGGAATCACCGGGAATGACGATGGCCGTATCCTGGGCGAGCGGGCCGGGCGACTGGAACCGCTTGAGGCCGAACCACAGCGCGCCGCCACCGACGATGATGCCGACGATGAGCAGGGTGAAGATCATGCTGCCGGCGACGACAAGGGGATGATTGGCCCAGCGGGAAGGCTTGGGCACCCGCTTCGGCTTTCCCTTCCAGACCGGGGGCGGCGGAGGGGGCGCGTGAGCCGACATGGCCTCGCCCGGAGCGGGCGGAGCGTTGGATGGGCCGGGCGACGCGAGCGCGCGCTCCTCAGGTGTCTGATCGGTCATCTGGGTCTCGCCTGGCGTCCGCCGGCAGTGCGACGCACAGGCAGACTATCCGCAAATATGGCGAAAGCGGGAATTGGTACGATAGGGAAACCGCACCTGTTCCCGCGAACGCTCAGTTCGCATAACGCTTGAAGACCAGCGACGCATTGGTGCCGCCGAAGCCGAAGGAGTTCGACAGCGCATAATCGATGGACCGCTCGCGCGGTGTGTGCGGCACGAGGTCGATCGGCGTCTCGACCGAAGGATTGTCGAGGTTGAGGGTGGCCGGTGCGATCTGGTCGCGGATGGCCAGAAGCGAGAAGATCGCCTCCACCGCCCCGGCCGCGCCGAGCAGATGCCCGATCGCCGACTTGGTCGAGGACATCGACACGGTCGCCGCCGAATTGCCGAGCAACCGCTCCACCGCGCCGAGCTCGATGCCGTCGGCCATGGTCGAGGTGCCGTGCGCGTTGATGTAGTCGACCTCCGAAGGGGTGATGCCCGCCCGCTTCAGCGCCGCCTGCATGCTGCGGAAAGCGCCATCGCCATCCTCGGACGGCGCGGTAATGTGGTAGGCGTCGCCCGACAGGCCGTAGCCGACGATCTCGCCATAAATCCTGGCACCGCGCGCCAGCGCGTGCTCGAGTTCCTCGACCACGACCACGCCGGCGCCCTCGCCCATGACGAAACCGTCGCGGTCCCTGTCATAGGGGCGCGAGGCCTTCTCGGGCGTGTCGTTGAAACCGGTCGAGAGCGCGCGGCAGGCGGCAAAGCCGGCCAGCGCCAGACGATTGATCGGCGATTCGGTTCCGCCCGCCACCATCACGTCGGCATCGCCGAGCGCGACGAGCCGCGAGGCATCGCCAATGGCGTGAGCGCCCGTCGAGCAGGCCGTGACGACGGCATGATTCGGCCCCTTGAGACCGTGCTCGATCGAGACATAACCGCCGGCGAGATTGATCAGGCGGCCGGGAATGAAGAAAGGGGACACGCGGCGCGGGCCACGCTCCTGCAGAACGATGCTGGTTTCGGCGATGCCCTGCAGGCCGCCAATGCCCGAACCGATCATGACGCCGGTGGCGCACTGGTCCTCATAGGTCGAGGGATGCCAATCCGCGTCATTGAGCGCCTGGGTGGCGGCGGCCATCGCATAGACGATGAACTCGTCGACCTTGCGCTGCTCCTTCGGCTCCATCCACTGGTCGGGATTGAAGGTGCCTTCGGTGCCATCCCCGCGTGGGATCTGGCAGGCGATCTTGGCGGGCAGGTCCGACACGTCGAAATTCGCGACGCGGCGTGCACCGCTTGCCCCGGCCAGAAGCCGCTTCCAGGTAACGTCGACGCCGCATCCAAGCGGCGTCACCATGCCGAGGCCGGTAACGACGACGCGCCTCATCCGATATCTCCGGATACACTCAAAACGTAAGCTGCCGCGATGGACACAGCCATCGCAGCAGCCGAACGCCGCCTCAGGCCGCGTTCTTTTCCAGGAACTTGATCGCGTCGCCGACCGTCAGGATGGTCTCGGCGGCATCGTCCGGGATTTCGCAGTTGAAAGCCTCTTCAAAGGCCATGACCAGCTCGACCGTGTCGAGGCTGTCAGCGCCGAGATCGTCGATGAAGCTGGCACCTTCGGTGACCTTCTCGGGCTCCACGCCCAGGTGCTCGGTCACGATCTTCTTCACGCGCTCGGCAATGTCGCTCATCGGTTCACCCTCGTCCGAATGTTCGGAGGTTGCTACGTTGTTCAATCTGCCTAGCCGCGCGCAAGCGCGGTCTGGCGGCTTAATTTACTGCTCCGAGTACAGGAACTTTCCGGACGTTTCTGCATCACTTGAGCAGCGTCCGTAACCTGCGAGCCGAGCCGGTCGTTAGCATACTTCAATCGGCAAGACCAGCGCCCCTGGGACGCGTGCGGAATCGTCGACTCGCATGTCTTTCCTAGCGGATCAAGAAGATCCTGCCTATCAGATCATGGCCATCCCGCCATTTACATGCAGCGTCTGGCCAGTGACATAGCCGGCCTCGTCCGAAGCGAGGTAGACGGCCGCGGTCGCGATGTCTTCCGGCGTGCCGAGGCGCCCGGCGGGGACGGCGGAGAGAATCGTCGTGCGAATCTTCTCGTTCAGCACGTCGGTCATCGGGGTGGCGATGAAGCCGGGCGCGATGCAGTTCACGGTCACGCCGCGCGCCGCCACTTCCTTGGCCAGCGACTTCGACATGCCGATCATGCCCGCCTTGGCGGCGGCATAATTGCCCTGCCCGGCATTGCCGGTCACGCCGATGATCGAGGTGATGCCGATGATGCGGCCGGTGCGCCGGCGCATCATGGAGCGGGCGGCCGCCCGCGCGAGGCGAAAGCCGGAGGTGAGATTCACGGCGATCACCGTATCCCACATCTCGTCGGTGATGCGCACGAACAGCCCGTCGCGGGTAATGCCGGCATTGTTCACCAGAATATCCAGCACGCCCATCGCCTCTTCGGCCTGGGGAACCAGTTGCTCGACCTGCTCCATGTTGGAGAGGTCGGCGGGCAGCACATGGGTGCGCTCGCCAAGGTCGCCAGCCAGGGTCTCCAACACCTCGCGGCGCGTGCCCGAGAGCGCGACGGTGGCGCCCCGGGCGTGCAGCGCCCGGGCGATGGCACCGCCAATTCCGCCGGTGGCGCCAGTCACGAGAGCGGTCTTGCCAGTCAGATCGAACACGGGCTTCTCCTGAGTTCCGGTAGCGTCAAGCCGTCGGCGTCGCGGCGAAGGCGGCAACCTCTTCGGGCGTCCCGACATTGATGGAGGCGACCTGCCGGGCGATGCGCTTGGTGAGGCCGGAAAGCACCTTGCCGGTGCCCACCTCGACCAGCCGGGTCACGCCCTCGCCCGCCATGAAGGCCACCGATTCGCGCCAGCGCACCGTGCTCGTCACCTGCTTCACCAGCAGCGCGCGGATCTCCTCGGGATCCGTCACCGGGGCGGCGGTCACGTTGGCGATGAGCTTCACCTTGGGCGCATGCACGGCGACCCTGGACAGCGCCTCGCGCATCGCATCCGCCGCCGGGGCGATCAGGCTGCAATGGAAGGGTGCCGAAACCGTGAGCAGGATCGCGCGGGAAGCGCCTTCGCGCTTGGCAATCTCACAGGCGCGCTCCACCGCCGCCGCGTGGCCGGAAACGACGACCTGACCGGGCGCGTTGTCATTGGCGACATCGCAGACCTCGCCGAACTCGCCCCCTTGGGCCGCCTCGCTCGCGACGGCGGCCACCTTGTCGAAATCGAGGCCGAGGATAGCGGCCATGGCGCCGGTCCCGACCGGCGTCGCCGCCTGCATGGCCGTGCCGCGCAGGCGCAGCAGGCGGGCGGTGTCGGCAATCGAGAGGCTGCCCGCCGCCGCCAGCGCGGAATATTCGCCCAGCGAATGGCCGGCGACAAAGGCGGCGTCGCGCGCCAGATCCAGTCCGGCCTCGCTTTCCAGCACCCGCAGCGCCGCCAGCGAGGCGGCCATGAGAGCGGGCTGGGTGTTGGCGGTGAGCGTCAGCGTCTCGATCGGCCCGTCCCACATGATGGCCGAGAGCTTTTCCCCCAGCGCCGCATCGACTTCCTCGAACACGTCGCGGGCAACGGCGAAATTGTCGGCGAGCCCACGGCCCATGCCGACCGCCTGACTGCCCTGACCGGGAAAAACAAAGGCGCTGCTCATGACCTGACGCAATCCGCTCGTTAAGAATTGGCGGCCGGCAGTGACACCGGCCCGCGCCCGGTGTCAAGCAGCATGCGGGCCAAGTGCCCACGGGCAACGCGCGGGGGGCGGCCGGGAACGCAACCGCCTTGAGTTCGGGACCCGCCTTGGGTTCCGCGCCTTGAGTTCCGCGCCTTGAATTCGAGGTATGTGGGGAGTCTGTGTGGCGCGTCGGAGGATGCGGCGTCGCCGGCTCGACGCCCGCCGGATGCGGGCCGGATGCGGGGATGCGAGAGACCTTGATTTTCCGGCCATTCCTCGTATAAGCGCGCCACTGTCAGTCCCGGCCGGGGGCTGAACGGACGGCTACGCTTTGGCTTTTGCCAGCGGCGTGGCAGGCGATCCATGGATTTCCGCCGTCCCGTGTCCCCGCCTTCGAGATTGTTCGAGCCTTTCCGGGGCTCGAAGGGCTCGGCGCCGGGGAGGCGGTCCGCAATCGTGCGGAAACAATGGAAAGGTACGAGACATGGCTCTTTATGAGCACGTGTTCCTCGCGCGCCAGGATTTGACGGCGCAGCAGGTCGAGGAACTCACCGCCCGGTTCAAGGGCGTGATCGAGGCGAATGGCGGTTCGGTCACCAAGGCCGAGTATTGGGGTGTGAAGACCCTCACCTATCGCATTCGCAAGAATCGCAAGGCGCACTTCTCGCTCCTCAACATCGACGCCCCCGCCCCGGCCGTGGCCGAGCTCGAGCGTCAGCAGCGGATCGACGAGGACGTTCTGCGCGTTCTCACCATCCGCGTCGAGGAACTTGAGGAAGGCCAGTCGGTCATGCTGCAGAAGCGCGACCGTGACGACCGTGGCGACCGTGGCTTCGGCGATCGCGGCTTCGGCGGCGACCGCGGCTTCGGCGGCGGCGGACGCAGCTTCGGCGGCGACCGTGGGGATCGCGGCGACCGTGGCGATCGTGGCCCGCGCCGTGATCGTGAAGAGGCTCCGGCCAACGTGGAGACTGAGTGATGGCTTTCGGTGGCACCGGCGGTCCTTCCGCCAATACGACGGGCGCCCGTCGTCCCTTCTTCCGTCGTCGCAAGACCTGCCCGTTCTCCGGCGCCAATGCGCCGAAGATCGACTACAAGGACGTGCGGCTGCTGCAGCGCTACATTTCCGAGCGCGGCAAGATCGTGCCCTCGCGCATCACGGCGGTCTCCGCCAAGAAGCAGCGCGAACTGGCCCAGGCCATCAAGCGCTCGCGCTTCCTCGGCCTGCTGCCCTTCGTGATCCGCTGATCGCGTGACGCTCCCCATCCCGGCCCTGGCCGGGATGGTTCGGCAAGCGCCCCGGCCGCGTGCCGGGGACGCTCTCGAACGACACATATTCCGACAGGCCACGGGACTCCTCCCGGGGTCTTCGCTGGGGCGGGCTTGGATCCGTCCCTAACCGCGTGGAGCGGGACAGCTCGTCGATGATACAGCTCTGGATCATAGCCCTTGGCGCCGGTGCGGCGTCCGCCCTTCTGGTTGCGTCCGTCGCGACCGGTAGCGCTCTGGCTGTGCCGCTGTTCTATCTTGCCCCGCTTCCCGTGCTTATCGTCGGCCTCGGCTGGTCGCAGCTGGCGGCGCTGATCGCCGCCTCGGCCGCGGCCGTGGCGATCGGCCTGTTTCTCGGCGTCGAGCTGCTCTTCGCCTATGTGGCCGGCGTCGGCCTGCCGGCCTATGTGCTTGCCTATCTCGTGCTGATGGCGCGGCAGGAGCGGCCGGACGGGCCGCTGGAATGGTTTCCGGTCGGGCGCATCGTGCTGGCCGCCGCCATTCTCGGCTGCCTCGCGGTGGCCGCCCTCATCCCGCTCGTTGCCGGCTCCTTCGCCGATTATCAGGAAGCCCTGCGTTCGCTGTTCGAGGCGATGTTCGCCGAGAACCCGGCTGCTGCCAGCGACGACACCCAGCGCCTGATCGACCTGCTGATCACGGTGATGCCGCCGGCGGCGGCGGTCGTCACCATGTTGACGCAGGTCGGCAATCTCTGGCTGGCCGCGCATGTGGCACGCGTGTCCGGCCGGCTCGTGCGTCCCTGGCCGGATCTGGCGGCCATCACCGTGCCGCGCGGCGCCGTCGCCCTCGTCGCGGGCGCCATCCTTGGCGGAATGCTCGCGGATGGCTTCATCGGCCTGATCTGCGAGCTGCTGGGCGCCACCCTGCTGATGGCCTTCGCCTTCATCGGCCTCGCGGTCATCCACTGGGTCACGCGCGGCGCTGCGGGCCGGACGCTGGTGATCGCCACCGTGTGGATCGCCGCCCTGACGCTCGGCTGGCCGTTCGCGGTTCTGGCGGTTCTGGGCATGGTCGAGACGCTGTTCGGCATCCGCGCCCGCTTCCCGCGCCGCAACCGGCCTTCCGCCGCCAATGACGGCTGAACTTTTTTCGAATCGAACGAACCTAATCAACGAACGAATGGAGAAATAAAAATGGAAGTCATTCTGCTTCAGCGCGTGGCCAAGCTCGGCCAGATCGGTGAGATCGTCCGCGTCAAGGACGGGTTCGCCCGCAACTTCCTGCTGCCCTCCGGCAAGGCGCTGCGCGCCACCAAGGACAACAAGACGCGCTTCGACTCGATGAAGTCGCAGCTTGAAGCCCGCAACCTCGAGCTGAAGGCCGAGGCCACCAAGGTCGGCGAGAAGCTCGCCGGTACCGAGGTGGTTCTGGTGCGCCAGGCCGGCGAAACCGGCCAGCTCTACGGCTCGGTGTCCACCCGCGACATCGCCGAAGCGCTGACCGCGGCCGGCTTCACCGTCTCGCGCAGCCAGGTCGTGCTCAATCAGCCGATCAAGACGATCGGCCTGCATGACGTTCCGGTGTCGCTGCATCCCGAGGTTGAGGTGATCGTTCACGCCAACGTGGCCCGCAGCCCCGACGAGGCCGTTCGCCAGTCGCGTGGCGAGGACCTCTCCGTGCGGCGTGATGAAGAAGACGAGGAAGCCTTCGAAGACGTCGCGGACGAGACCGAAGCTTCCGACGAGACCGAGGAAGGCTGATAGCCTGACCTTACGGCATATCTGCTGCGACAAGGCCCGGTCGGTAACGACCGGGCCTTTTTGCGTGCGATTTCACTGGAAGGAATATTGCGACACCGCCAATGTTGTGATGCAATGATTTGCAACAGCTCATACATGCCCAGGCATTGGGCAGGCGCCTTCCATCCAGTGGGAGGTTCCGGCAGTATGGAATTGGCCGATGGAATGGTTGCTCGCAAAGGTCATTGCGCGGGTCGTCACCCGTGGTTCGCTCACCATCACCTTCGCTTCAGGACGACGCGTCACTTTCGGTGACGGCACGGGAACGCCACTGGCCTTCCGCTTCACCTCCCCGGCGTGGCAACGCCACATCGTGTTCGATCCCGAGCTGAAATTCGGCGAGGCCTATATGAATGGCGGCCTCGTGATCGAGCGGGGCGACATAGCCGAGATACTCGCCGTGATGATGGCGCAGGTCGGCCTCCAGGTGCCGAGTGCCAGCGCCAGGCTGATGATGAAGCTCCGCTTCCTGTTCCGGCGCCTCGCCCAGTTCAACCCGCCCGGCAAGGCGAAGGACAACGTCGCCCACCACTATGATCTCGACGGGCGGCTCTATTCGCTGTTCCTCGATGCCGACCGGCAATATTCCTGCGCCTATTTCGAGCATCCCGGCCAATCGCTCGACGACGCGCAGCTCGCCAAGAAGCGGCATATCGCGGCCAAGCTGCAGTTCAACCGGGCCGATCTGACCGCGCTGGACATTGGCTGCGGCTGGGGCGGCATGGGGCTCTATCTCGCCGAGAATGCAGGCGCCCGCGTCACCGGCGTCACCCTGTCGGAGGAGCAGCTGGGCGTCGCCCGCGCGCGGGCGGAGGAGAAGGGGCTCAGCGAGCGCGCCGATTTCCGCCTGCAGGATTATCGCGACGCGCCGGGCCCGTTCGACCGCATCGTCTCGGTCGGCATGTTCGAACATGTCGGCATCGGCCATTACGACGAATATTTCACCAAGGTGGCGCAGCTGCTGGCGGATGACGGCGTGGCGCTGATCCATTCCATCGGCCGCTCGGAAGGGCCGGGCATCACCAATCCCTGGATCGCCAAGTACATCTTCCCCGGCGGCTACATTCCCGCGCTGTCCGAGGTGCTGCCGGCCATCGAGCGGGCGGGCCTGTTCGTCACCGATATCGAGATCCTGCGCCTGCACTATGCCGAGACGCTTAAGGCGTGGCGCGAGCGCTTCCTCGCCCATCGCGAGGAGGTGGAGCGGCTCTATGATGCGCGCTTCGTGCGGATGTTCGAATTCTACCTCGCCGCGTCGGAAATGGCGTTCCGCCACCAGGGAATGATGGTCTTCCAGGTGCAGCTCGCCAAACGCGAGGGCGTGGTGCCGCTGACCCGGACCTATATTCCACAGGCCGAGGCGGCGCTGATGCGGATGGAGAAGAACAACCGGCCGGGCCTGCGACTCGCCGGCGAGTGAAGGCTTGCGCGGCAAGGCCGAGGGTGAGCCGGGAGGCGTCAAGCACGATTGTGCTTTCCACAGCTCCTCCACAGGACAAAATACGCAGTGCGCGAATCGCACGGACTCGGCCGACGACGTGGCGTTAGCTGTTTCCCCATACACGCGCACCCGGGACAGCCATGCTCGATTCTCCCCTCCGCACTGTGGCGGAGTCCGAAACGACGTACCGCACCGCTCCTCACAACATCGAGGCGGAGCAGGCGCTGCTGGGCGCGATCCTGGTCAATAACGAAGCGTTCTACCGGGTTTCCGACTTCCTCGAGCCGCGCCATTTCTTCGAGCCGATCCACGTCGCCATCTATGAGACGACGGCGGCGCTGATCCGCGCCGGCAAGGTGGCGACCCCGATCACGCTGAAGACCTTCCTGCCGACCGAATTCGACGTCGCCGGGCTGACGCCGGCGCAATATCTCGCCCGCCTCGCCGCCGAGGCGACGACGATCATCAATGCCGAGGATTACGGGCGCACCATCTACGACATGTCGGTGCGTCGCGACCTGATCCAGATCGGCGAGGAGATCGTCAACGAGGCCTATGAGGCGGCGATCGACGCCACCCCGCAGAGCCAGATCGAAGATGCCGAGAAGCGGCTCTACGAACTGGCCGAGACCGGCCGCTACGATGGCGGCTTCATGCGCTTCAACGATGCGCTGAAGGAAGCGGTCGACATGGCCAGCCGCGCCTTCCAGCGCGATGGCCACCTGTCGGGCACCGCCTCCGGCCTCGACGATCTCGACCAGATGATGGGCGGGCTGCAGCCGTCCGACCTCATCATCCTGGCCGGCCGCCCGGCGATGGGAAAAACCTCGCTCGCCACCAACATCGCCTTCAACGTCGCCGCCGCGTACCGGTCGGAGACGCTGCCCGATGGCTCGATACGTGCGGTGGACGGCGGGGTGGTCGGTTTCTTCTCGCTGGAAATGTCGGCCGAGCAGCTTGCCACGCGTATTCTTGCCGAACAGGCCGAGATCGCTTCCTACAAGATCCGCCGCGGCGACATCTCCGAGCACGAGTTCGACAAGCTCGCCAGCTGCGCCCAGATGATGCAGACTATCCCGCTCTATATCGACGACACCGGCGGCATCTCCATCGCCCAGCTGCGCGCCCGGGCCCGCCGGCTGAAGCGCCAGCGCGGGCTGGACTTCATGGTGGTGGACTATCTGCAGCTGCTGACCGGCTCCTCCAAGAGCTCCTCGCAGGGCCGCGTGCAGGAAATCACCGAGATCACCACCGGCCTCAAGGCGCTGGCCAAGGAACTCGGCGTGCCGATCATGGCGCTCTCGCAGCTCTCGCGTCAGGTCGAATCCCGCGACGACAAGCGTCCGCAATTGTCCGATCTTCGCGAATCCGGCTCGATCGAGCAGGATGCCGACGTGGTGATGTTCGTGTTCCGCGAGGAATATTACCTCAAGAGCAAGGAACCGAAGGAAGGCACCGAGGAATGGTTCAAGTGGGACCAGGACATGAAGGCAGCTCAGGGCCTCGCGGAGGTGATCATCGGCAAGCAGCGCCACGGCCCCACCGGCACGGTGAAGGTCGCCTTCGAAGCCCAGTACACGCGCTTCTCGACGCTGGCCTCGGGCGACCGGCTGCCCGAGCATTGAGCGGGCCATGGTGATGGACGCTTCGGTGCCGCCCGACGAAGCCGGCGGCCTCCTCACCATCGACCTCGCGGCCCTGCGCGCCAATTACCAGGAAATCGCCCGCCGCGTCGGCCCGGCCGAGACGGCCGGCGTGGTGAAGGGCGACGGCTACGGCCTCGGCCTCGCCCCGGTCGCGTCAGCCCTGTGGGACGCGGGCGCGCGCAGCTTCTTCGTCGCGCTGCCGGGCGAGGCCCGCACCCTGCGCGAGACGCTGCCGGAAGCCACGATCTACGTGCTCAACGGCCTGTTCGAGGGATCGCCGCCCCTCTATCGCGCGCTGCGGCTGCATCCGGTGCTGGGCAGCGAGGCCGAAATCGCCCGCTGGAACGGATTCTGCGTGGAAATCGGCCAGTCCCTGCCCGCTGCCGTGCATGTTGACACCGGCATGAACCGGCTCGGCCTCTCCGCCACCGAGGCGGTGAGCCTCGCCGAGATGCGCCATGAACTGCATTTTCCCATCGCGCTGATCATGAGCCACCTCGCCAGCGCCGACGAGCCGCACCATCCGCTCACCGCGCGGCAACTGGAAGATTTCCGCGCCATTGCCGGCCTGTTTCCGGACGTGAAGGCCTCGCTGGCCAATTCCGCCGGCGTCATGAGCGGCCCCGCCTATCATTTCGACCTCGTGCGGCCGGGCATCGCCGTCTATGGGGGGCGTCCGCGCGCGGATATGGCTCCGCTGAGCCCGGTGGTGCGGCTCGAACTGCGCATCGTGCAGATACGCCATGTTCATGCCGGGGAGACGGTGGGATATGGCGGCGCGCATACCGCGCTGCGTCCGAGCCGGGTAGCGATACTATCCGCCGGCTATGCGGACGGCATTCCCCGCCGCGCCGGCGCCTCGGACCTGCGCCCCGGCGCGGAAGCCGTGATTGCCGGCCAGCGATGCCCGCTGATCGGGCGCATCTCGATGGACCTGCTGGCGGTCGACGTGACGGATGTGCCGGACGATGCCATCGCGGCCGGCGACTGGGCGGTGCTGCTCGGCGATGGGCTCGGCCTGGACGACCTTGCCCGCCATTCGCAAACCATCGATTACGAGATATTGACCTCGCTCGGCCGCCGCTACCGTCGCCTCTGGACGTGAGCGAATGTGGCTGGCGTCTCGCGGGTGACACGCCCCGCGCCGGGGCCAATGCTGCGTCGCGGAAGAAACCGGTGGGATCGGGTCTATCGCAGCTTCTGAACGTAATGCACGCGCATGGCGGTATCTCTGGGACGGGAGCGACGCAGCTTTGAGCGTAAAGCGGCAGCGACCTCGGCACCATTTTCCAGCCAGTCGGGAGCGACCAGTGCCCGGCCCCCCTCGAATTCCACTTCGAGCCTCAATACTTCTCCGGCACGCTCGCCGTTAGCCTTGCGCGCGCCCAGGCTCTGCACCTTTTCCCACGGAATGGTGCGACCAGACCAAAGACAAAGACCTTCATTATCGATCTTCTTCACGAATGATCGACGCCACAGCCACAGCAACAGGCTTCCTATTCCAAGCGTTGCTGGAATAAGAATGAGAAACGCTATTCCAAATCGACTGTTCAGACGTGCAACAACAGGAACCATGGCGAGCACCATCCGATATCCGCGTACCTCTTGATAAGCGGCGTAGTTCAATATTGGTAGGACTTTTTTTGTTAGGCATAAATTATGCCAACTTAATTTAGCACCATTCCGATGGATTCCACACGGGGGTGATCATACGCCCCATCACGCTTAGAGAATGGTCTCCCAGGGATAAACGACATGGCCAAACGCACCGCTTCCTTCATCTGCCAGGCCTGCGGGGCGGTGCATTCGCGCTGGCAGGGGCGCTGCGATTCCTGCGGCGGCTGGAACACCATTGTCGAGGAGGCGACGGCCGACGCCGTTCCCGCAACGCAGCGTGGCGGGCGCAAGGGGCGACTGATCGCGCTGGAGAGCCTCGCCGGCACCTCGCAGGACGCCCCGCGCACCCGTGTCGGCATCGCCGAGTTCGATCGCGTGGCCGGCGGCGGGCTGGTGCCGGGCTCGGTACTGCTGATCGGCGGCGATCCCGGCATCGGCAAGTCGACCCTGCTGATCCAGGCGTCGGCCGCACTCGCGGAGGCCGGCCATCGCGTCATCTATGTCTCGGGCGAGGAAGCGGTGGCGCAGGTGCGCCTGCGCGCGGAGCGGCTCGGCCTGTCCGGGGCGTCGGTCGAACTTGCCGCCGAGACCAATGTCGAGGACATCGTCGCTACCCTCGCGGAGGGCAAGCGGCCCGCGCTGGTGGTGATCGATTCGATCCAGACCATGTGGAGCGACACGGTGGAATCGGCTCCCGGCACGGTCACGCAGGTGCGCTCCTCGGCGCAGATCCTCATTCGCTACGCCAAGCGCGCCGGCGCCGCGGTCATCCTGGTCGGCCATGTCACCAAGGATGGCCAGATCGCCGGCCCGCGCGTGGTCGAGCACATGGTGGACGCGGTGCTGTCCTTCGAGGGCGACGGCGCGCATCATTTCCGCATCCTGCGCGCACAGAAGAACCGCTTCGGGCCGACCGACGAGATCGGCGTGTTCGAGATGACCAGCCTCGGCCTCGGCGAGGTGGCGAACCCCTCCGCGCTGTTCCTCTCCAATCGCGATGTCGGCGCGCCCGGCACCGCTGTCTATGCCGGCATGGAGGGCACGCGGCCGGTTTTGGTGGAAATCCAGGCGCTGGTGGTGCCCACCAGCCTTGGCACGCCGCGCCGCGCCGTGGTGGGCTGGGATCCCTCGCGCCTGTCCATGGTGCTGGCCGTGCTGGAGGCGCGCTGCGGCATCAAGCTGGGGGCGCATGACGTTCATCTTAACGTCGCCGGCGGTTTCCGCATTTCCGAGCCGGCGGCCGACCTCGCGGTCGCCGCCGCGCTCATCTCCTCGCTGTCGGGGGCGGTGCTGCCGCCCGACAGCGTCTATTTCGGCGAGGTCAGCCTCACCGGCGCGGTGCGGCCGGTGCCGCATGCGCCAGCGCGGCTGAAGGAGGCCGCCAAGCTCGGCTTCAACCGCGCCGTCGCGCCCGCCGGCAAGAATGCGGCAAGCAAGAATGCGGCGAGCACGAATACTGGGGCCAAGGGCGGCGCCGGTGACGCGGCGGAGCACCCGCTCGCGGTCGAATCCGTCACCTCGCTTGGCGATATCGTGGCCGGCATCGCCTCCAAGGCGCCCCGGCGGGGGGCCCGCGAGCGGCAGGAGAGCTAGTTGCCCCCCGCGAGTTGCGCGCGGGTCGGTCAAGAGGGATGACGGCTTGCCCGGGCCGCGCTATACGTCGCTCAGCGATTGCCGGGCGTCTTGAGCCTGCGGATTCGCCGTTCTTCCCTTGCAAATCCGCCACGGTCACGGTGCGATAGTCTTGACGCTGCTCGACATCATTCTCATCGCCGTGATGGTGATCTCCGGCCTGCTCGCCATGGTGCGCGGGCTTGTGCGCGAAGTGTTCGCCATCGCGTCCTGGGTCATCGCCGCCGGCGTGACGCTGTACGCCTATCCGCTGGTCCTGCCCTTCGCAAAGCAGTACATCGCCAACGACACATTCGCCATGGCGGCAAGCGTCGGCGGCGTCTTCCTGCTCACGCTGCTGATCGTCTCGATCATCACCGTCCGCATCTCGGACATGGTGCTCGACAGCCGCATCGGCGCGCTCGACCGCACGCTCGGCTTCCTGTTCGGGCTGGCACGCGGATTCCTGATAATGGTGGTCGCCTTCCTGTTCTTCAACTGGCTGGTCCAGAACGAACAGGGGCAGCCCAACTGGATTCGCGACGCCCGCTCCAAGGTGGTCTTGCAAAGTGCGGGTGACTGGCTCATCTCCGTGTTGCCGGAAGATCCCGAGAAGCTGATCCGCGATATTCGCAGCTCGAAGGATGCCGAACCGACGGAGCCGCCACCCGAGCCGTTCAACCCGGCGCCGGCGTCTCCAGCGAAGCCATAATTTCACCGCGCCTGCGGGACATTTCGTCCCGTCAGCGCGCGTTGCAAGTCAGCTTGGGAAGCGGCGCAGCCTTGAACTGCGTAGAGCGGAGCGATGGTCACATGACCAATTTTGCCGTTGATGGCGGGATGCCGAAATCGGTCGAAGCGAACGATTTCTACGATGACTATGGGGACACGCTGCGCGAGGAGTGCGGCGTGTTCGGCATTTACGGGCACCCCGATGCCGCCGCCATCACCGCGCTCGGCCTCCACGCCCTGCAGCATCGCGGCCAGGAAGCGGCGGGCATAACCACTTATGATGGCCAGCGTTTTCACTCCGAGCGTCGTCTCGGCCTGGTGTCCGATGCCTTCTCCGACGGCGAGGCGATCAAGCGTCTGCCGGGCCGCATCGCCGTTGGCCATGTGCGCTATTCGACCACCGGCGAGACCATCCTGCGCAACGTGCAGCCGCTCTTCGCCGAACTGGATGGCGGCGGCTTCGCCATCGCCCATAACGGCAACCTCACCAATGGCTTGACGCTGCGCCGCCAGATCATCCGCGACGGCGCCATCTGCCAGTCCACCTCCGATACCGAGGTGATGCTGCACCTCGTCGCCCGCTCCAAGCGCCCGCGCTTCACCGAGCGCTTCATCGACGCGCTGCGGGTCATCGAGGGCGCCTACGCCTTCGTGGGCCTCACCAACAAGAAGCTGGTGGGCGCCCGCGACCCGCTCGGCATCCGCCCGCTGGTGCTCGGCGAACTCGACGGCCACCCGATCCTCACCTCCGAGACCTGCGCGCTGGACATAATCGGTGCGCGCCACGTGCGGGACATCGATCCCGGCGAGGTGATCGTGTTCTCCTCCGACAAGGTGGAGACGCTGCGTCCCTTCGGCACCGTCCGTCCGCGTCCCTGCATCTTCGAGTACATCTATTTCGCCCGGCCGGATTCGGTCGTCGGCGGGCGCTCGGTTTATGATGTGCGCAAGAAGATGGGCTTCCAGCTGGCCGCCGAGGCGCCGGCCGATGCCGACCTCGTGGTGCCGGTGCCCGATTCGGGCGTACCGGCGGCCATCGGCTATTCGCAGGCCTCGGGCCTGCCCTATGAGCTCGGCATCATCCGCAACCATTATGTCGGGCGCACCTTCATCCAGCCGACCCAGTCGGTGCGCGACCAGGGCGTGCGCATGAAGCACTCCGCCAACCGCGCGGTGGTCGAGGGCAAGCGCATCGTGCTGATCGACGACAGTCTTGTTCGTGGAACAACGTCTGTCAAAATCGTGCGCATGATGCGCGAGGCCGGTGCCCGCGAGGTGCATTTCCGCATTTCCTCGCCGCCGATCACCCATCCCGACTATTACGGCATCGACACGCCGGACCGCGACAAGCTGCTCGCCGCGACGCACGACCTCGAAGGTATGCGCCGTTATATCGGTGCGGACAGCCTCGCCTTCCTCTCCATCGACGGCATCTACAAGTCGATGGGCTTCGAGGGGCGCGATCCCGTGCATCCGCAGTTCACCGATCACTGCTTCACCGGCGAGTACCCGACGCCGCTCACCGACCGTTCGAGCGAGGTGGCGCCGCGCCAGCTCTCGCTGCTGGCCGAAGCCAGCTGAGGCGACGCGGGGAACGCCATGGTCGAGCTCGAGGAATGGCATCGCGGGCGGCTGATCGACCATCTCCAGCTGGTCGTCGCCGATTACGAGGGCTGCCTGCGCTTCTACAAGGCGGTGCTTGAGGTCATTGGCGTGCCGCTGGTCGAGGGCGAGGGCTACTTCTTCGCCGATGAACTGTATGTGACGCCCGGCGAGCCGACCACCGGCCGCACGCACCTTGCCTTCCAGGCGGCGGATGAAGCCATGGTCCAGCGCTTCCACGCGGTCGGCCTCGCCCATGGCGGGCACGACAATGGCGCGCCGGGCGAGCGGGACTACCATCCCGGCTATTACGCCGCCTTCGTGCTGGATCCCGCCGGCAATAATATCGAGGCCGTCTATCACGGCCCCGCCACGCGCTCCGCGCCCTCCGTGGTGATGACCGACCCCTCCTAGCGGGCGGACCGTGCTCGGCCTGTGCACAGGCGGGGCCATTGTCGGCGGGGGAGAGCCTTCCCGCGCGCTGCGGGTTTCCTCGCGCAGCGAATGGCTCTAGGTTTCGGCAAAATTCGGAGGATCCCCATGACCGACCTCGCCGCGCCGGAGCCGTCCGCGCGCCCGCTCGCCGGACGCATCGCCCTCGTCACCGGCGCCACGCGCGGCATCGGGCAGGCCACCGCGCTCGCCCTTGCCGAGGCTGGCGCGCATATCATCGCCCTTGGCCGAACCTCCGGCGCGCTGGAGGAACTGGACGACGCCATCGTGGCGGCCGGCTCCACCGCCACGCTGGTGCCGATGGACATCAAGGACTTCCCCGCCATCGACCGCCTGGGCGGCGCGCTCTATGAGCGTTTCGGCAAGCTCGACATCTTCATCGGCAATGCCGGTGTGCTCGGACCCATGACGCCGCTGGCGCAAGTGGAGCCGAAGGAGTGGGACGACGCGCTCGCCGTCAACCTCACCGCCAACTGGCGGCTGGTGCGCTCGCTCGATCCGCTGCTGCGCCTCTCCACCGCCGGCCGCGCCGTGCTGGTCTCCTCCGGAGCCGCGCACAAGGCCCGCGCCTTCTGGGGCACCTACGCCATCAGCAAGGCGGCGGTGGAAATGCTGGCGCGCACCTGGGCGAACGAGGTGGCCAACATCTCCAACCTGCGGGTGAATCTCATCAATCCCGGCCCGACGCGGACCCGCATGCGCGCCAAGGCGTTCCCGAGCGAGGATCCGCAGACGCTGCCGGCCCCCGAGGACATCGCCACGGCCATCCTCGCCCTGTGCCTGCCCAGCTTCGAGGAGACCGGCAAGCTCTACGATTTCCCGACGGGCAGCCTCAGGGCGTTCCCGGTTCCGGCATGATCCGGCGGCGGGAGAAGATCGCCACCGCCACCACGACGCCGACGAGCTGAAGCGCCGTGCCTACCGCTTCCGGGGCGGTCGGCAGGCGCCGCTCGAAGGCGAGGCCATAGACGAGGCCGAACACCGTCTCCGCCACGATGAGCTGCGCGGAGAGCGCCATGGGCAGGCGCTCGGAGGCCACCACCCAGCCGAAGGTCCCCAGCCAGGACACGACCACGCCCAGCGCCACCACCCAGATGAAGAAGCGCTGCGTCGCCGCGCTGTTGAAATCCACCAGGGCCGGCGCGCCGGAGAGCAGCGGCAGCAGCAGCAGCGCCAGCACCCCGCAGCCCAGCCCCTGGATACCCGTCCAGCGCAGCGCGTCCGGCGCATCCGCCCCGCGCATCACCATTGCATTGACGAGGCCATAGGCGACCCAGAACAGCAGCGCCACCACCGACAGGCCGACGCCGGCGAGAACGGCGCTGGCCTCATTCGCATGCGCCTCCTGCAGGCTCGCCACATTGACCACGCCGAGCCCCGCCACGATGAGCGCCAGCGGCCAGGCAAGGCGCCGCCAGGGCAGCGAACGTTCGTGGAAATTGGCGACGATGGCGAGCAGCACCGGCGCGGTCCCGGCGATCAGCGGCGGCAGCAC
Source organism: Ancylobacter tetraedralis (assembly GCF_014195655.1). GTDB lineage: Bacteria > Pseudomonadota > Alphaproteobacteria > Rhizobiales > Xanthobacteraceae > Ancylobacter > Ancylobacter tetraedralis. Next base: position 908,457 of record NZ_JACICD010000001.1, on the reverse strand, counting down.
GGGGCCGGCGAGCAGCACGGCATAGGAGATGGAGAGGAAATAGCCGAACGTGCCGAAGGCCCCGAGCAGCAGCCCCGTGCCCAGCATGCGGGGCGACAGACCCGTGGGACGGAAGCGCGGAATGACCATCAGCGCCACACTCACCAGCCCGAAGATCAGGTAGCGCAGCACCGAGAGATCAAAGGCGGAAAAGGGCAGGATGGCGCGCGGCGCAATGAAGGTGAGCCCCCACAGGGCCCCGGTCATGAGGCCCGCAAGAAGGCCGATCAGCATGGCGAAAACCGATGAAGGCAGCCGCGCCGAGGGGCGCGTCGCCGGATGCGGGATGAGCGAGGTGCGTCACTTGTGCGTGGCGCGGAGTGAAGCCCGCTCCAGGAGCTACTCCTTCTCCGCGTAAGGGTTGTCCTTCTCGCGCAGGGTCAGGCGAATCGGCACGCCGGGCAGGTCGAAGCTGGTGCGCAGGTTGTTCACGAGATAGCGCACATAGCTCTCCGGCACCGCGTCGGCGCGCGAGCAGAACAGCACGAAGCTCGGCGGGCGGGCCTTGGGCTGGGTGATGTAGCGCAGCTTGATGCGTCGGCCCGACACCGCCGGTGGCGGATGCTGGTCGGTGGTCTCGCCCAGCCAGCGGTTGAGCGGGTTGGTCGCCACACGCCGGTTCCACACCTCATGCGCCTGCGCGATGGCCCGCACCAGCCGGTCCAGCCCCTCGCCGGTGAGGCCGGAGACCAGCACCACCGGCGCGCCCTTGACCTGCGGCAGCGAATGGTCGGCTTCCTCGCGCATGCGGGTGACGAAGCCGGGCTGGTCCTTCACGAGGTCGGCCTTGGAGATCGCCAGCACCACCGCCCGCCCCTCGCGCTCGACGAGGTCGGCGATGCGCAGGTCCTGTTCCTCGAAGGGATGGGTGGCGTCCATCAGAACCACCACCACTTCGGCGAAGCGCGCGGCGCGCAGGCCGTCGGCGACGGAGAGCTTCTCCAGCTTGTCGTCGATGCGGGCGCGCTTGCGCATGCCCGCCGTGTCGAACACGCGCAGCTCGACACCATGCCGCTCGACATCGACGGCGATGGAATCGCGCGTGATGCCGGCCTCGGGCCCGGTGAGCAGCCGGTCCTCGCCGAGCAGGGAGTTGATCAAAGTCGACTTGCCAGCATTGGGGCGGCCGAGCACGGCGACGCGGATGCGCCGTCCGCCCTCATTGTCGAGGTCCATCTCGTCCCCGTCGTCGGGGACCACCTCGGCCAGCGCCCGCACCAGGTCGCCCATGCCGTCGCCATGCTCGGCGGAGAGTTCCACGGGATCGCCGAGGCCGAGCGCATAGGCATCCAGCGTGCCACCCTCGGAGCCGCGCGCCTCGGCCTTGTTGGCGACGAGAATGGTGTGCTTGCCGGAGCGCCGGGCCAGATGGGCGAAGATCTGGTCGCTCGGCGTCACGCCGGCCTTGGCGTCGATGAGGAACAGCAGCACGTCGGCGTCGCCGATCGCCGCCTCGGTCTGTGCCCGCATGCGGCCTTCGAGCGATTCGACCTTCGCCTCTTCCAGACCTGCCGTGTCGATGACGCGGAAGGACAGATGGCCGAGCCGGCCTTCGCCCTCGCGCCGGTCGCGCGTCACGCCCGGCCTGTCATCGACCAGCGCGAGCCGCTTGCCGACGAGGCGGTTGAACAGCGTCGACTTGCCGACATTGGGCCGGCCCACGATGGCGACGGTGAAGGTCATGGTGAATGTGCTCTCGCGCCGCTCACTGCGGCGTCAGCGGCGCGGGGGTCCGCGACGAGGAGGAAGCGGCAGCCGGGGCCGCGGCGGGCTCGGCCGGCGTCTCGTATTTGGCGGAATTGGCCGGCTGCGGCGGGGCGGCGTTGTAGTCGACGCCGGGCACGCCTTCGGGGAAGACGGACTGGCGCGCGCCCGGCAGCTTCTTTTCCTTCTCGGCGAAGGGGTTCATCTTGTCGAGCGTCTCGCAACCCGCTGTCGCGAAGACAAGCGCGAGAACCGGCGCCAGAATCAGGGCGCGGCGCAGTGCGCTCATGCGCCGGGAACGCGTGTGGGGCGCGACAGGGTTCATCTCGACCTCCCTCACTGGACCGCCGGAGCGGCAGCCGGCGCCGCGGGCGTGGAAACCGCAGGGGCGGCGGGCGTCTCGGCCGGCTTGGCATCCGCAGGCTTGGCATCCGCGGGCGGCAGTTGTCCGCTGGCGAGGGTGCGCATCAGTTCGGCGACACGCCGCAGCCCGGGAGGGGTCTGGGCGTCATTCAGCGCGGATGCGAAAGTCTCGGTCGCCGCCTTGAAATCACCGGCCTTGTACTGGGCAAGGCCGAGGATCTCGCGCGCCGAATGGCGGAACGCGCCCTCGGGCGTGTCGAGCGGCTTGATGCGCTGTTCCACATCGGCGAGCGGGGCGGTATCGACCAGCAGCAGCCCGGCGCGGATCTGCGCCACATCCTGCATCAGCCGGCCGATCGAGGCATCGGCGGCGAGCGCATCATAGGCCGCCACGGCCGCCTTCGGATCGGTGGCCCCGAGTTCGGCGGCCGAGCGGAAGCGCGCCAGCATGCGATAGCCCGCCGGGCCATCCTTGGCGATGGCCGCAAAAGCGGCCTCCGCCTCGGCAGGCTTGCCCTGTGTGGCGAGTTGCAGCGCGGCCTCGAAGCGCGCGCCGGCCGCCTGATCCTGCCTCAGCTTCCACCATTCATAGCCACGCCAGGCGGCGACGCCGATGACGATGAGCACGGCGAGGCCGACGACATAGAGGCCGTAGCGGCTCCAGAGGCGGCTGAACCGCTCCCGACGCAGGTCCTCGTCGATCTCGTGGAAGATGTCAGCCATTGCGGATCCGTGGGCAAGGAATCGGGACGAATGTTCCGGTCCGCCAGCACGCGGTCGCATGCGGCGGTATCGGAAAGGCGCGTAAACTAGCGATGCGGCTTCAACAAGGCAAATCGGCGGGACGACAGGGCGCGCGCGCCGCCATCCCGCCCCACGCAGAGGCCGAGGCGTGGAGGGGCGCTCCCGACCTCATGTCAGGGGTGATGCGGGAGGATGCGAGCGCCTCACCCCTTCTTCGGCGCGTAGACGTGCTCGGGGCCGGGGAAGGCGCGCGCGCGCACTTCGCTGGCATAGGATTCCACCGCCGCGCCGATGGCCGGCCCGATATCGGCGAACTTCTTCACGAAGCGCGGCACGCGGTCGGACAGGCCGAGCATGTCCTCCAGCACGAGGATCTGGCCGTCGCAGGCCGATGAGCCGCCAATGCCGATGGTGGGCGGGGCGACCTCCTGCGTGATCTGGCGGGCCAGCGGCTCGCTGATCGCCTCCAGCACGATGGAGAAGGCGCCCGCCTCGGCGATGGCGCGGGCATCGTCGAGGATGAGCGCGGCGCTCGCCTCGTCGCGGCCCAGCGCCTTGAAGGAGCCGAGCGTGTTGATCGCCTGCGGGGTCAGCCCGACATGGCCCATGACCGGCACGCCGCGATCAGCGAGGAAGCGCACGGTCTCGGCCATGCGCCGCCCGCCTTCCAGCTTCACCGCGCCGGCCCCCGTCTCCTTCAGCACGCGCGAGGCGGTGGCGAAGGCCTGCTGCGGCGAGCCCTCATAGGAGCCGAACGGCAGGTCCACCACCACCAGCGCGCGCGAGGAGCCGCGCATCACCGCCTGCCCCTGCAGGATCATCATCTCCACGGTGACGGGAACCGTGGTCTCCATGCCGTGCATCACCATGCCGAGCGAATCGCCCACCAGCATGAAGTCGACATGCGGGTCGATGAGGCGCGCGGTATGGGCGTGATAGGCCGTGAGCGAGACGATCGGCTCGCCGCCCTTCCTGGCGCGGATGTCGGGCGCAGTGAGGCGGCGGGCAGCGGACTGGACGGACATGATGGACGGCTTCCTCTTGTTTTCGCTGGGCTTTTATCAGCCCATCACCGGCACACCCACGATGTAGGGGTGGAACCAGAAGGCAAGGACGGCATAAAGCACGAGCCCGGCCAGCACGGCAACGATATCCCCGACCCAGCCCTTCGGCGCGACCGGCAGCGGCGAGCCGCGCCGCTTCACCGAAATACGGTCGAACACCGCCCAGCCGAGAATCACCACGGCCAGCGTCATGGTCGCCGCATCGCCATTGGCGATGAGATGCGCCAGCGCCCAGATTTTCACCGCCACCAGCATCGGATGCTTGAGCCAGGCGCGGATATGGCTCGGCACGAGATAGCCGCCGAGCGCGATAGAGGCGAGCAGCATCAGGGTCAGCGCGATATGGCGCATGGCCACCGGCGGGTTCCACAGCTGCGCGGGCCCGGCGGCGCGCCAGTCGCCATAGCCATAGGCGATCATCAGCACCGCGGCGATCGACACGATCGAATACACGGCGCGATAGGGGATCATTCCCAGTTGCGCCACCGCCGCCGCGCGGGCCTCGCGCCTTGTGGTGAAGACATGCGTGACGAGAAACAGCACGAGGCCGGCCAGCATCAGGATCATCGGTCGCTCCCTTGGAGGATTCGGCGCGACGCTAGAGCCTTTCCAATCACGATGCCATCATCCACCGCGCGCCCCGCCCCTGTCACAGGGTCGCCCCCTCGCCGCGCGAATAAACCATGAGAGGCACACCCGCTCCCCTTCACCTCCCGCGCGTGGCAGAATGCGAGACGGATCCGGCGGGCGGGGGCCGCAGGCGGAGTTCGGGGAGACGCGGGGCATGAGACAGCTTTTCGCCACGCTTGCGGGTCTTGCGCTGTTCGCGCTCGCGGCGCCCGATATCGCGCGGGCCCAGGCGGTGGTGGCGCATATCGACCTGTCGACGCAGAGCATGGAAGTGTGGGTGGAGGGCTGGCGCGAACACAGCTGGCCGATTTCCACCGCCCGCAAGGGCTACCGCACCCCGGCCGGCACCTATCGCCCGCAGCGCATGTACAAGCGCTACTTCTCGCGCAAATACGACAACGCGCCGATGCCCTACGCCATCTTCTTCGATGGCGGCTACGCGATCCACGGGACCACGGACCTGCGGCGGCTGGGGCGCCCCGCCTCGCATGGTTGCGTGCGGCTCGCCCCGGCCAATGCGCGTACGCTGTTCGGCCTAGTCAGCGACTATGGATCCGACAACACGAAGATCATCATCACCCGCTGAACCGCCGGCAAGGGCGGCCCCCCGGGCAACGCGGAAATGGCCCGGCCTCACGCGGCCTTCTTCACATCCTTGATGTCGGTGAAGACGATGCCGGGCCAGCGGTCGCCGGTATAGCCGATCATGAAGGCCGAGGGGCTGAGGAAGACCAGATCGCCGTCGAGATCCTCGGCCGTGGACAGCCGGTTGCCGGCGGCGAATTCCTCGACCCGCTTGGGATCGGCCGAGGATACCCAGCGCGCCAGCTGGAACTCGCTCATGTCGAAGCCGACATCGAGCCCGTATTCCGCCTCCAGTCGGTTCTTCAGCACGTCGAGCTGCAATGGCCCGACCACGCCGACGAGCGCCGGCGAGCCGTCGGTCGGGCGGAACACCTGCACGACGCCCTCTTCCGCCATTTCCTGCAGCGCCTGCTTCAGCTTCTTGGCCTTCATGGCGTCGGAGAGCTTCACGCGGCGCAGGATCTCGGGGGCGAAGCTCGGCACGCCGACGAAGTTCAGCTCCTCGCCCTCGGTCAGCGTGTCGCCGATGCGCAGATTGCCGTGGTTGGGAATGCCCACCACATCGCCGGCATAGGCTTCTTCCGCCAGCTGGCGGTCCTGCGCGAAGAAGAATTGCGGGGTGGCGAGGCTCATCGGCTTGCCGGTGCGAACCAGCTTGGCCTTCATGCCACGCGTCAGCTTGCCCGAGCACAGCCGCGCGAAGGCGATGCGGTCGCGGTGGTTCGGGTCCATATTCGCCTGGATCTTGAAGACGAAGGCCGTCATGCGCGGCTCCTCGGCTTCCACCCGGCGCTTGTCGGCGTCCTGCGCGCGCGGCGGCGGGGCATATTTGCCGAGCCCTTCCAGCAGGTCGCCGACGCCGAAATTGCGCAAGGCCGAGCCGAAATAGACCGGCGTCAGGTGGCCTTCGAGGAAGGAATCAAGCTCAAACGGGTTGCACACCTCGCGCACCAGCCCGAGTTCCTCGGTCAGCGCAGCCTCGTCCAGCGTCACGTTGAGGCTCGCGATCTCGCCCATGCTCATCTGCCGCAGCGGGCCGGTCTTGCCCTCGTCGCCATCCAGCAGCCGCATGCCGCCTGACGCAACATCCATCGTGCCGACGAAGTCTCGCCCGCGGCCGACCGGCCAGGTCATCGGCGTGGTGTCGAGCGCCAGGGTCTTCTCGATCTCGTCAAGGATCTCGAACGGGTCGCGGCTCTCGCGGTCCATCTTGTTGATGAAGGTGATGATCGGGATGTCGCGCAGCCGGCAGACTTCCAGGAGCTTGCGGGTGCGCGCCTCGATGCCCTTAGCGGCGTCGATCACCATCACCGCCGCGTCGACGGCGGTCAGCGTGCGGTAGGTATCTTCCGAGAAGTCCTCGTGGCCCGGCGTGTCCAAGAGGTTGAACACGTGGTCCTCGAACTCGAAGGTCATGACCGAGGTCGCGACCGAAATGCCGCGCTCGCGCTCGATCGCCATCCAGTCCGAGCGCGTGGAGCGGCGATCCTTCTTGGCGCGCACCTGGCCGGCGAGCTGGATCGCGCCGCCGAACAGCAGCAGCTTTTCGGTCAGCGTGGTCTTGCCCGCGTCCGGATGCGAGATGATCGCGAAGGTGCGCCGGCGCGCGACTTCGAGCGCGATGGGCGACGCGGCGGAATTGGAGAGAGCGTTCATGGGCCGGATGTGGCAGGGATGCCGCCCGGGATCAAGGGGTGGCTTCCGTCACCGCGTCTCGACAGTCTTCAGCCGAACTGTTTCGCGTAGGATTCCGGCTTGAAGCCGACCAGCAGCACGCCCTCGATATCGAGCACCGGGCGCTTGATCAGCGAGGGCTGCGCCGCCATCAGCGCCAGCGCTTTCGTCTCATCGATATTCGCCTTGTCGGCCTCGTCGAGCTTGCGGAAGGTCGTGCCGGCCCGGTTCAGCAGCACCTCCCAGCCGACCTTGCCGGCCCAGTCCGCGAGATGCGCGCCATCGATGCCGGACGCCTTGTAGTCATGGAACGCGTAGGCGACGCCGTGCGTGTCCAGCCAGGCGCGCGCCTTCTTCATCGTGTCGCAGTTCTTGATGCCGTAGATGGTGACCGTCACGGGGAACCTCGCTCCAGGATTCGCGCCACCGCGCGCCGCGTCATAACGCCGGCGAGATGGGCGCGATAGGTACCCGAGCCATGGATGTCGGCGATCATGTCGTCGCCGTCGAGGGCCAGGCCCTCCAGCGCCGCAGGTCGGAAATCCGCCGCCAGCGCCTCTTCCGCCGCGCCCCAGCGGAACACGCCGTTCTGCCCGGCACCGGTGATGGCGACGCGCACCCCGCCCTCGCCCTTCCACACGAAGGCGCCAGCCATGGCGTAGCGCGAGGCCGGGTTGGCGAACTTCGCGTAGGCCGCCCATCCGCCGATGGGAAAGCGGACGGAGACGATGATCTCGTCCGGCTCCAGCGCGGTCTCGAACAGGCCGAGGAAGAAGTCGCCCGCCGCCATCACCCGCCGGTCGGTGACGATGGCGGCGCCGAGCCCGAGGCAGGCGGCGGGATAATCGGCGGAAGGGTCGTTATTGGCGATGGAGCCGCCGAGCGTGCCGCGGTTGCGCACCGCCGGATCGCCGATCCGCCCGGCCAGTTCCGCCAGCGCGGGGAGCGCCTCAACGACGAGTGGGGACGCGGACACCTGCGCGTGGCGGGTCATCGCGCCGATGGTGAGCGCCTCGCCCTCGCGCGCCATGCCGGTGAGGCCGGGAACCCGCGCCAGATCGACCAGGTCGCTCGGGCTGGCGAGGCGCTGCTTCAGCGTGGCGATCAGCGTCTGCCCGCCCGCCAGCAGCTTGGCATCCTCATTGGCCACCAGCAGCGCGTGGGCGGAGGCGAGTTCGACGGGGCGGTGATAGGTGAAGGGGAACATGATCGCTCGTTCCTCACGCGGTCGCGACGGACGAGGGGACGCCCATGGCGCGCGCCCCGGCCTGGATGGCCAGCACGATGTTGTGGTAGCCGGTGCAGCGACAGAGATTGCCCTCCAGCTCGGCGCGCACGGTCGGCTCGTCCGGCGCAGGGCCATGGCGGCTGGCGATGTCGATGCCGGCCATGATCATGCCCGGGGTGCAGAAGCCGCATTGCAGGCCGTGATGCTCACGAAACGCCGCCTGCATCGGGTGCAGGTGCTCGGTGCTGCCGACCCCCTCGATGGTGAGGATTTCCGCCCCCTCCGCCTGCACGGCGAGGACGGCGCAGGCCTTCACTGCGACCCCGTCGAGATGCACGGTACAGGCGCCGCACTGGCTGGTGTCGCAGCCGACATGGGTGCCGGTGAGTCGCAGATGATCGCGCAGCAATTCGACCAGCAGCGTGCGCTCGTCGAGGGTGAGGGTCACGGCGGCGCCGTTGACGGTGAGGGTAAGGGTCTGCATCGGCCTGCTCCCGGTCGGCTCTGCGGTTGCGCCTTGGCTGGCGCGGCTCATTCGGCGTGGGCGACGCAATCGGCCGGCGCGGGCGACACGATGCGGCTGAAGGCGCCGAAGAACTCGCCCGCCAGCTTCTTCGACGTGCTGTCGATCAGCCGCGCGCCGAGCTGGGCGATCTTGCCGCCGACATTGGCCTGCGCCTCGTAATGGAGGATGGTGGCGCCCTCCTCTTCCACCAGCCACACTTTCGCGCCGCCCTTGGCGAAGCCGGCGACGCCGCCCTGCCCCTCGCCGGCAATGTGGTAGGCGTTCGGCGGGTCGAGCGCGGACAGCGTCACGGCGCCGGCGAAGGTAGCCTTCACCGGGCCGATCTTGAGCACCACCTTCGCGACGAATTCGGTCGGCGAGGCCTGCACCAGTTCCTGGCAGCCGGGAATGCACTGGCGCAGCACATCCGCATCATTGAGCGCGCGCCACACCGCCTCTCGCGGGGCCTCGATGCGCTGGGAGCCGGTCAGGTCCATGATCCACCTTGAACGTTATCCACGTTGAAGCTTCATTCTCTCGATCGCTCTCGCGGAAGCGCTCCCCGTTCAGCAACCGCTGTGCCAAGCCCGGCCGCGCCGTCATTTGCCCCCGCCCAACGCCTCCCCGAGGCCGGGCGCGCGCGTCGCATGCCTGCATGATTGGCGCCGGCTGCATAAAATTCACGCATCAACAGCCTTCAGTTCCGTTGAGCATAAATAGGAATTTACATCATTGGTACTATGATTAGTATCATAGAAAATTACGGATGCGACGCCCCCTCGGCGCGCGAGCCTCGCAGAGTGCGCATGAACCCGTTCGAGCTTCCTTCCCAGATCGTCGACCCCGGCGTCCATGCCCGTACCGTGGCGCATCTGCGCGCCCGCGGCATCGTGCTGCCGCGCTTCTCCGAGCTTGCCGCGCCGGGCACCATCGCGCCAGCGTTGCGAGCGCAGGCCGAGGCGGCGGACAGGAACGCGCCGGACGCGCGAAACCTGTTCGGCGTGCACTGGTTCAACAAGGCGATGACGGTCGGCGGCACGAGTGTGCCGTCCTTCATCGAGCTGCCGGCCAGCGTGACCGGCGTGCCCGCGCGCATCGTGGTGCTGCAGGGCCGGCATTTTCCGATGATCCATGCCCACAAGGTGCTGGCGGCCTATGCGTGCCTGGCCCCGCGCCTCGTCACCGGCATGTTCGACCCCACCCGCCACCGCGCGGTGTGGCCCTCCACCGGCAATTACTGCCGGGGCGGCGTCGCCATTTCGCGCATCCTCGGCTGCCACGGCGTCGCCGTGCTGCCGGGCGGCATGAGCGCCGAGCGCTTCAACTGGCTGGAGCAGTGGGTGAGCGACCCGTCCGACATCGTGCGCACGCCGGGCACGGAATCGAACGTGAAGGAGATCTATGACGCCTGCGCGCAGATGGCGAAGGACGAGGGAAACTTCATCCTCAACCAGTTCTCGGAATTCCCCAATTACCTCGCCCACTACTCCATCACCGGCTCGGCGGCGGGCACGCTGTTCGAGGCGCTGAACGCCTCCGGCACGCTCACCCTCGCCGCCTTCGTGGCCGGCACCGGCTCGGCCGGCACCATCGGGGCGGGCGACTGGCTCAAGGAAAAATACCGCGCCCGCATCGTCGCCATGGAGCCGGAGGAATGCCCGACGCTGCTCTATAACGGCTTCGGCGAGCACAACATCCAGGGCATCGGCGACAAGCACGTGCCGCTCATCCATAACGTCACCAATACCGACCTCATTGCCGGTGTGTCGGACGCCGCCACCGACGATCTCGCGCTGCTGTTCGGCTCGGAGGCCGGCAAGGCCTATCTCGCGGAGCGGCGCGGCATCCATGCCGCGACCCTCGAGGGGCTCGCGAGCCTCGGCCTGTCCGGCATCGGCAATGTGCTGGCGGCGATCAAGACCGCGCGCCGGCTCGATCTCTCCGAGACCGACGTGATCATCACCGTCGCCACCGACGGCGCCGAGCTCTACCCTAGCGAACTCGCCGGCCACCTCGCCCGCAAGGGCGGCCGCTACGACCAGATCGATGCGGCGGAGGCTTTCGGCCAGCATCTGCTCGGCGGTGATGCGGACCATGTGCTGGAGCTGGACCACCGCGACCGCCAGCGCGTGTTCAACCTCGGCTATTACACCTGGGTCGAGCAGCAGGGCGTCTCGGTCGAGGATTTCGAGCGCCGCCGCCACCAGTCGTTCTGGAAGGGGCTCACCGCCTCTCTCCCGATCTTCGACGAGCTGATCGATCGCATGAACCGCGATGTCGGCATCGCCGACGCCGCGTGAGGAGCCCCTTGTGACGATGCCCCTCGCCTATTCCGAACTCCGCCAGCGCACCAAGGCGCGCGACCGCAGCCTGCGCGACAAGGTGATGTCGCTGGAGGCGGCGGCAAAGCTGGTGCAGGACGGCGACCATCTCGCGGTTGGCGGCTGCACCGCCTCGCGCACGCCCTTCGCCATGATCTGGGCGCTGGTGCGGGCGCAGAAGCGCGATCTCACGGTCTCGCGCTCGATCATGTCGACCGAGGGCGACATTTTCTATGCCGCCGGCCTGTCGCGGCACCTGATCACGAGCTGGTTCAGTCAGGGCATCGTTTGGGGCGTATCCAAAGTGATGCGCGACTATACCGAGAGCGGGCGTGCCCGCTTCGAGGAATGGAGCCACATGGCGATGGGGCTGCGCTATCGCGCCGGCGCCATGGGCGTGCCCTTCCTGCCGATGCGCTCCATGCTGGGCTCGGACGTGCTGGGCCGGGTGAGCGGCAACGGCGCCGGGCCGGCGGACCCCGCTTTTGCGGCCGCCAAGACCATGGAATGCCCCTTCACCGGCGAGACGCTGCTGCTGGTGCCGGCGTTGAACCCGGATGTCGCCATCATCCATGTCCAGCGCTGCGATGCCTATGGCAACGCCCAGCTCGACGGGCTCACCTTCATGGACATCGACATCGCCATGGCGGCGAACCGGGTGATCCTCACTACCGAGCGGGTGGTTTCCAACGAGCAGATCCGCCGCCAGCCGGACCAGACCAAGATCGGCTTCTTCACCGTGGACGCCGTGGTCGAGGTGCCGTTCGGCTGCGCCCCGCACGAATGCTACGGCCTCTACGAGCCGTTCTACAGCCACATGGACATGTATGCGCAGATGACCGCGCGCGACCCGGAAGCGGGGGCGCAGGACTATCTCGAACGCTTCTATCACGAGCCGAAGGACTGGGCGGACTATCTCAGCCGCATCGGCATGGCCGAGCTGATCGACGCCCAGCGCCGCGGGAGTGCCATTCATGACGACTGATACCGCGCTCGACGCTCCCGCACCGGCCGACCTCTCCCGCGCGGCCGTGCCCGCCTACACCGCCTCCGAGCTGCTGGCGGTGATGAGCGCGCGGCTCCTGAAGGAAGGCCAGACCGTGTTCGCCGGCGTCGGAATCCCGCTGCTAGCGGCGATCCTGGCGCAGAAGACCCACGCGCCGGGCCTTACCATCCTGTTCGAGGGCGGGGTGATCGGGCCCTTCGTCGAGGCCGGCAAGCTGCCGCCCTCCACCAATGAGCAGCGCTGCACCCGGCGCGCCAACATGCTGGTCTCGATCACCGAAGTGCTGCTGATGCTCCAGCGCGGCTATGTCGATGTCGGTTTCATGGGCGGCGCGCAGATCGACCGCTTCGGCAATCTCAACTCCTCCTTCATCGGCGATCCCGCGCGGCCGAAAATCCGCCTGCCCGGCACCGGCGGGGGCAACGACATCGCCTCGCTGGCCGACATGATCGTCGCCATGAAGCACGAGAAGCGCCGCTTCGTGGAAAAGGTCGATTTCATCACCTCGCCGGGCTTCCTCGATGGCGGCGACACGCGGGCGCAGGCCGGCCTGCCGGCGGGCGGCATGTTCCGCGTCGTCACAGATCTCGGCATCATGGGTTTCGATGCGGTGACGAAGGCCATGACGGTGCTGGCGCTGCATCCCGGCGTCACCGCGCAGGCGATCAAGGCCAATACCGGCTTCGATCTGCCGGTACCGGCCGATGCGCCCGTCACCGAGCCGCCGACCGAGCTCGAACTGTCCATCCTGCGCGAGCTCGACCCCGCGCGGCTCTATACGGCTTAGTTCCTTCTCCCTCTCCCCGTGGGGGAGAGGGGTGGGGTGAGGGGTCTTCCTTTGCTCCGCAATCGTACGCCCCCTCACCCGCCGCTACGCGGCGACCTCTCCCCAACGGGGAGAGGTGAGAAGAAGGTCGCCCCATGCCCGCTCCCGTCTCCTTCGGCATCGCGATGCGCAATTTCACCCGCTTCCCGGAAATGCCGGATGCGGGGGCGCTGATCGACTATGGCGTGCGCATGGAGGAGCTGGGCTTCTCCTCGCTCTGGGTGTGGGACCACATCCTGCTCGGTACCGACCCGAACTTCCCGATCATCGACTCGCTGTCACTGCTCACCGCCGTGGCGGCACGCACCAAGACCATCAAGATCGGCACCGGCGTGCTGGTGCTGCCACTGCGCAACCCGGTCATCCTCGCCAAGCAGCTCTCCTCGCTCGACCTGATCTCCAACGGGCGGCTGATGCTCGGCGCGGCGGTGGGCTGGTACAAGCGCGAATTCGACGCCGTCGGCATCCCCTATGAGCGGCGCGGCAAGGTCATGGACCGCAACCTCGACATATTGAAGCGGCTGTGGACCGAGGATTCCGTCACCGGTGAATGGGACGAACTGAACCTGCGCAACGCGGTGATGTTCCCCAAGCCCGTGCAGAAGCCACACCCGCCGATCCTGATCGGAGGCTATGTCGATGTAGTGCTCAAGCGCGCGGCCACAAAGGGCGATGGCTGGCTGACCTATTTCTACACGCCCGAGGGCTATCGCGAAGCCTGGGCGAAGATATCCGCCTATGCCGAGGAGGCCGGCCGCGACCCGGCCGATCTCTACAGCCTCAACCAGCTGCCGATCTATGTCGGCCCGCGCGACGTCGGGCAGGCGAAGATGACCGAGTGGCTGCATGCCGAGTGGGACCTGTCCAAGGGCTCGCTCTCGACCTTCGACAGCGCCATTGTCGGCACCCCTGCCGAATGCGCCGAGCAGATCGCCGCCCATATCGCGACCGGCGTGAAGAAGATCGTCTTCGTGCCGTGGCGCTACGAGAAGGAGCAGATCGACCTTCTCGCCCATGAAGTGCTGCCGTTGCTGCGGAAATAGCCGCAAAAGCCCCGACCTCGCGTCGCCTTCCGGAGATGCCCGCCGCGAGCGGGCTGGTGAGGAGCCGTGAACGTACCCCCCCTGTTCACGCCCCTCACCGTTCAAGCATCGTTCAAGACACCATCGTCAAGACGTGCATCCTCAAGGCAAGCATCCTCAAGACGTGCATCCTCAGGACATGTCCGCGGCACGCGCGAGCGTGGATGGGCGCGTGGGCCGATCGCGGCGCGCGGCCACGCGCCCTCACCCGCCCCGCGCGGCCCGGCTCCCCACTTTCGCGAACTTGCCGGCCGCCGGCTCGACGCGCGGCGTCAGCGGGTCCGCCGCATAGGAGCGCTGCTTCTGCCGCGAGGGGGCCTCGCCATAGAGCGTGGTGCGCTGGCGGGCGAGGCGGCCGGCGGCGCGGATCGCCGCTTCCATGCGGTCGGGCGGAAATTCCTGCCCGTGCACGCCGCCGGCGGCGCGGCTGATCGATTCATCCATCAAGGTGCCGCCGCCGTCATTGGCCCCCACGCCCAGCGCCGCGATGAGCCCACCCTCCCCGAGCTTGACCCAGGAGGCCTGTATGTTGGGGATGAGCGGGTGGAGCGCCAGCCGCCCCACCGCATGCATCAGCAGCGCCTCGCGCCGGCTGGGCCCCTGCCGCGTGCCGCCCTTGAGATAGAGCGGCGCTTCCATGTGCAGGAAGGGCAGCGGCACGAATTCGGTGATGCCACCGGTCTCGGCCTGCAGCCGGCGCAGGTGCAGCAGATGGCGCGCCCAGTGGCGGTAGCCGTCGACATGGCCGAACATAATGGTCGAGGTGGTCCTGAGGCCCACGCGATGCGCGGCGGCCACCGTGTCCAGCCATTCCCGCGTGGTCAGCTTGTCCGCGCACAGCCGCGCGCGCACCGCGTCGTCGAGGATTTCCGCCGCCGTGCCCGGCAGCGAGCCAAGGCCGGCCTGCTTCAGCGCGAGGAGGAAATCCGGCACGGAAAGCCCGAGCGTCGCCGCGCCATGACGCACTTCCAGCGGGGAGAAGGCATGGACATGCATGTCCGGCACCGCCTGCTTCACCGCCCGCAGGATGGCGAGATAGGTGTCGCCGGAGAAATCCGGATGGATGCCGCCCTGCATGCACACTTCGCTCGCCCCGCGCGCCCACGCCTCGCGCGTGCGCCGCTGGATCTCGTCGAGATCCAGTTCATAGGGCCGGCCGCGCAGATGCTCGTGCTGGCGCCCCTTCGAGAAGGCGCAGAAGCCGCATTTATGCGCGCAGACATTGGTGTAGTTGATGTTGCGCGTGACGACATAGGACACCGTGTCGCCCACCACCGCGCGCCGCAGCGCATCCGCCGCCTCGAACACGCGTTGCGCCCGGCTGCCCCGGGCGTCGAACAGCGCGACAATCTCGTCCTCACCCAGTTCGCGGCCGGCGACCGCCTTGTCGAGCACGCCCGCCAGCGCCGTCTCCGGCCCGGCGATCGCGGGCGCGGCGGGCCATTCGACCACGCGGGCTTCCGCCGCGCCGACCCGCCAGCCGCTTTCATGCGCGAGACCCGCGCCGTCGGCCCGGCGCAGCACGAGCGGCGCGACGGCGGGATCGAGCCAGCGCGCGCGGTCTTCGATAAAGGCGGGATAGACCGCGAGCCGAGGGCTGAGCACCTTGCCGGCCTTCGCGGTGGCGGCGGCGAGCGCGGCGAGCGCCGGCCAGGGCGCCTCCGGGTTCACATGGTCGGGTGTGACCGGCGAGACGCCGCCCCAGTCATTGATCCCGGCATCGATCAGCGCCTTCAGCCCCTCCGGCTGCAGGTTGGGTGGCGCCTGCAGCGAGATGGCCGGCCCCAGGATCAGCCGCGCCACCGCGACGGTCCACAGATGCTCCTCCAGCGTCGGCTCGGGCGCGCCCGCCATCTTGGTGCCCGGCTTGGCGCGGAAGTTCTGGATGATCACTTCCTGCACATGGCCATGCCGCGCGTGGCTGTCACGAATGGCGAGCAGCGCCTCGATGCGCTCCAGCCGCGTCTCGCCGATGCCGATGAGCAGGCCCGTCGTGAAGGGCACACCCGCGCGGCCGGCCGCCTCCAGCGTGGAAAGGCGGGCCGCGGGAAGCTTGTCGGGCGAGCCGAAATGCGGCCCACCGCGCGCCGAGAGCCGCTCGGCGGTGGTCTCGATCATCAGCCCCTGCGACGCCGACACCGTGCGAAGGCGCGCCAGGTCCGCCGCCTCCATCACCCCGGCATTGAGGTGGGGCAGAAGACCGGTCTCGCGCAGCACCCGCCCGGCCATGGCGGCGAGATAGTCCAGCGTCGTGGCGAAGCCGAGCGCGGCCAGTTCCTCGCGGGCCAGCGCGTAGCGAAGCTCCGGCTTGTCGCCGAGCGTGAAAAGCGCCTCGTCGCAGCCCACCTGCGCGCCGGCGCGGGCGATCGCCAGCACCTCGTCGGGTGTGAGAAAGGCGCGCTGCCCCTTTCGCGGGGGATGGGCGAAGGTGCAGTAATGGCAGACGTCGCGGCACAGCTGGGTAAGCGGGATGAAGACCTTGCGCGAGACGGTGACGGTCGCGCCGAAGCCGGCATCGCGCAGCTCGGCCGCCGCCCGCATCAGCGCGGGGAGGTCGCGCGCATCGGCCAGCGCCAGCGCCGCGTCGCGGGCGAGCGTTTCTCCGCCGGGGAGCCCTTCCGCCGGCACCATCGCCCTAGCCCCTCATCTTCTCGGGCAGCGTCACCAGCTCGACGCCGGCCTCTTTCAGCGCGGTGCGCACGGCGCGCGCCACGGCAATGGCGGTCGGCTCGTCGCCATGCACGCAGAGCGAATCGAAGCGCGTCGGCAGCGGCTTGCCGTCGACCGAGATGATCTCGCCGTCCAGCACCATGCGCACCGTGCGCTCCGCCGCGATCACGGGATCCTTGATCACCGCGCGCGGGTCGGTGCGGGTAAGCAGGTTGCCCTCGTCATCATAGAGCCGGTCGATGAAAGCCTCGCGCGCCAGCGGCAGGTCAAGCTCCAGCGCCGCCGTCTCCATCGCCGAACCGGACAGCGCGAGATAATAGAGCGAGGAATCCACCGTGCGGATCGCGCGGCCGATCGCCAGCGCATAGCTCTTGTCGATGGCGGCCATGTTGTTGAGCGCGCCATGCGGCTTCACATGCGTCACCTTCGTGCCGGCATAGGCCGCCATGCCGGCCAGCGCGCCGAGCTGATAGGCCACGAGATATTCGAGATCGGCCGGGCTCATGCGGATCTGGCGGCGACCGAAGCCCCAGACGTCGTTGAAGCCGGGATGCGCGCCGATGGAGACGCCGTTCTCCTTCGCCTTGAGGCACACCTCGCGCATCACCGTGGCGTCGCCGCCATGCAGGCCGCAGGCGACGTTGACGCTCTGCACGAGGGTGAGGATCTCGTCGTCATTGCCGATCCGATAGTGCCCGTAGCCCTCGCCCATATCGGCGTTGATGTTGATGCGCACAGCCACGGGCCGCCTCCTCACGATTATCGACGCCGTCGATTAACACATTATCTGGTAATGCATTTCAAGCTCAATCATCCTAACATTAGGATGAATTATTCAGCGACTGGGAGCCTCCCGTGACGGAAGAGAATGCGGTGCGGCATGCTGCCCGTTCCCGGCGCCTCGGCGCGCTGGCCCGCTTCCTCGAGCTGGGCGACACGGCCCTCGCGGTGGAGTTCGGCGCCACCATCGCGCCGGAGATCAACGCCCTCGTCCACCGCACGGCGGCGTTGCTGGCGGCCGATCCGCCCGAGGGCCTGGTCGAGACGGTGCCCACCTTCCGCTCGCTGCTGGTGCATTACGACCCGCGCCGCACCTCGGCCGCCGCGCTTCAGGAGAGCCTCGCCGCGCTGGACATCGGCGAGGCTCGCGTCGAGGCCCCCGCCCGCATCTGGCGCATTCCGGTGCTGTATGGCGGCGAAGCGGGGCCGGACCTCACGGATGTCGCCCGCGCCACGCGCCTCGGAGAGGGCGAGGTGATCGCCCGCCATGCCGGCACGGTCTATCGCGTCTATGTGCAGGGCTTCCTGCCGGGCTTCGCCTATCTCGGCGACCTGCCGGCGGAACTCGACCTGCCGCGCCTTACCACCCCGCGCGTGCGGGTACCGGCCGGATCGGTGGCCATCGCCCAGCGCATGACCGGCATCTATCCCGTCGAATCGCCCGGCGGCTGGCGGCTGATCGGCCACACGCCGCTGCGCTTCTTCGACCCCGCGCAGGCGCCGCCCACCCTGTTCGCGCCCGGCGACGGGGTGCGCTTCGTGCCGGTCGAGGCCGACGAGCACGCCGCGATCCGCGCGGCGGTGGCGCACGGCGCTTACCAGCCGGCATGCGAGGCGAGCCGATGAGCGCGAGCCTCACCCTACTCCAGCCCGGCCCGCAGACCAGCGTGCAGGATGCCGGGCGCCTCGGCTTCCAGGCCTATGGCGTGCCGGTCTGCGGCGCGCTGGACGAGCCGGCGCTGCGGCTCGCCAATGCGCTGGTGGGCAACGCGGCGAACGCGGCGGCGCTGGAACTGCGGCTCGCGGGTCCCGTCTTCGAGGTGACGGGCGGCCCTGCCCGGCTGGCGCTGACCGGGGCGGACGCCGTGATCGAGGTGGAGCAGGACGGGCAGACGCAGCGCTTCGGCCCCTGGCGCGCCATCGATATCCCTGAGGGCGCGCGGGTGCGGATCGGGCCGCTGCGGGGCAGCGGCGGCGC
The DNA here is from genome assembly GCF_014195655.1 of Ancylobacter tetraedralis. GTDB lineage: Bacteria > Pseudomonadota > Alphaproteobacteria > Rhizobiales > Xanthobacteraceae > Ancylobacter > Ancylobacter tetraedralis. Next base: position 890,038 of record NZ_JACICD010000001.1, on the reverse strand, counting down.
CATCCTGGGCTTTGCCGGCGGCATTGACGTGCCCGTGATCCTCGGCTCGCGGGCGACCGATCTCAAGGGCCGTTTCGGCGGGCATCAGGGCCGCGCGCTGGCGGCGGGCGACGTCGTGGGGCTCGGCCCCTCTCCCCTCCACGGTCCGTGCCTTGAACTACAGAGCCCGCCTTCGCTCGCCTTTGGCGGAACGCTGCGCGTGGTGCTAGGCCCACAGGCCGAGGCGTTCACCGAGGACGCGATCGCGACCTTTCTCGGCACGGCCTATCGCGTCTCCCGCGAGGCGGACCGCATGGGGCTGCGGCTGGAGGGCGTGCCGCTCGGCTTCCGCCAAGGCGCCGACATCGTTTCCGACGGCATCGTCACCGGCTCGATCCAGGTGCCAGGCTCGGGCCTGCCCATCCTGCTGCTGGCGGACCACCAGACGATCGGCGGCTATGCCAAGATCGCCACGGTCATTTCCGCCGACCTGGCCGCCGCCGGCCGGCTGCTGCCGGGCGCCGGGATCCGCTTTGCCGCCGTCTCCGTCGCGCAGGCGGAAGAGGCGCGGCGCGCGCAGGAACGGGTCCTCGCCCAGCAGCTCGCCGCGCTCGTGCCGGTGCGCGCGCTCGCCCGGGTCGATCACGAGGCGCTGCTGCGCGAGAATCTGGTTTCCGGCGTCGTCTCGGCGCTGGAATCCGACGAAGGGCGCGCAGCGATGGATAGGATTACATGATAGGGAAGATAGGAAGACCCCCGCGATTCTGACCTGACCCGCGGCCCCGCACGCGAATGCGCGGGTGTCGCCATCGGAACCGACATTGCCCATGCTCAAGGACTCGCCCGCCGGCCTGACCAGTCCCGATTATCGCCGCAGCCCGGTGCCGCGCTATCTGCAGGTCGCCGGCGTGATCCGCCGGCGCATCGAGGACGGCGTGTGGGGGCCGAACGAGAAGATCTCGACCCTGCAGGAACTGGAAGCCGAGTTCCGCGTCGCCCGCGTCACGGTGCGCCAGGCGGTGGAGGTGCTGCAGAGCGAGGGTCTGGTGCGGCGCATCCAGGGCAAGGGCACCTTCGTCTCCGCCTCGGTCGAGGAAAAGCGCTGGCTGAAGCTCGATCTCAAATGGCATTCGCTGGCCGGCACCATCGGCGCCAACGTGCCCCGCTTCCTTCCCGTCGCCGCCAACCCGCCGCTGCCGAACGTGCAGCCGGAGGACGGCACCCCCGCCCCGCGCTACCGCTATCTCGAGAGCGTGCAGTCGCGGCGCGGCCAGCCCTATTCCTTCGCGCGGGTGCATGTCGACGAGCGGCTGCTCGCGCTCGCCCCCACCCGCTTCGAGCGCGAGCCGACCATCAGCGTCGTCGCCACGCTGGAGGGGCTGAAGGTGACCAAGGCGCGCCAGTCCTTCATTGTCGGCACGGTGGAGCCGCGCGTGGCGAACCTGCTCGCCATCGGCATCGGCTTTCCCACCGTGGAAGCGCATCTGGTGGTGGTCGACGAGAACGACGTGGTGATCTACCTCGCCGACATCATCTATCGCGGCGACTGCGTGCAGCTGGACGTCGACCTGCTGCGCTGAGGGGAAAGCGCCAATCGGCTCAAGCGCTTGCGCGGCCTTGCGCAGAGGATGATTCATCCGCGCGCGCCGCACCGTTGCTAAAATGATCCAGGCTCACGAAAGCGGAAGGCGAGCCGGCCCAAGGACTTGCATGCCGCTTCGATCAATCTGATTCAGCCGCGCCCGAACAGCCGCGCCAGCCAGCCCCTCACCATGGCGAGGAAGAGCGAGCCGGCGTCGAGCGGCATCGCCGCGACCGGGGTCGCCTGCCCTTTCAGCGCCGCACCCAGATTGGCGGCGAAGGCGCTGGTCAGGCGGGCGGCGAGGTCGCGGGCGATGGCGCCGCGGCTCATCTGCGCCAGCGGGCCCTGCAGCACATAGGCGACCTCGATGTGCACCCGGGTGGCCTTTTCCCCCGTCGCCTCCAGCCGATAGGCCAGGCGCGCCTCGATGCGGCTGGCGCTGCGGCCATCGACGCCGCGCCCGTGAAGGATGCCGGACCAGCTGGCCGGCTCGGGCGCGATGAGACCGACACCGCTGAACGCGGCCTGCATCGGACCGAGCTTCACGCTCATCTGCGCCTGCAGGCGGCGCCCGTCGCTCGGCTGCGTCAGCCGGGCGCCCGGCAGGCAGGCGATGACGCGCGCGGGATCCTGGAACAGCGCCCAGACCGCGCCGCGCGGCGCGTCGACCTCGAACGCCTCGGTGATCTCCACCGGGTTGCGCAGCGGCGCCGGCTCGAATTCGAGCCCCGCTGGTGGCGGCGCCACCAAGGGTGCGGGAGACTCGCCCGATGCCCGGCGGGCGGGCGACACCGGCAGGGTGAGCGGGGACGGATCGGCCGGCATCGGCAAGCTCGCCCCGCGCGTGACGACGGACGCCTCGCCCGCCCGCGCGAGAGCCACGGCGCGGATCGCCCGCACGATGCCGGTATAGCCGGTGCAGCGGCAGAGATTGCCGGCGAGCTCATGGCGGATCGCCGCCTCGTCCAGCCCGGGCCGGCGCAGCACGATGTCCCGCGCCATGATCAGCATGCCCGGCGTGCAGAACCCGCATTGCAGGGCGTGCTCGCGGGTGAAGGCGGCGCGCAGCTCGCCCGCCACCTCATCCTGCGCCAGCCCCTCGATGGTGGTGATGCGCGCGCCGTCCAGCGCCACGGGATAGGCGATGCAGGAGCGGGCGGGCGCGCCGTCCACCAGCACCGTGCAGGCGCCGCACACGCCGTGCTCGCAGCCCAGATGCGTGCCGGTGAGCAGCAATTCCTCGCGAACGAAATCGGCGAGGCTCTGGCGCGGCTCGACCTCGGTATCGATGCTGCGGCCATTGATCTCAAGGCGAACGGGTTTCATGGGGCAACGGACTTCATGGATGGGGTCAGGCTCTCGGGCGTCGTCTCGCGCGCCAGCGCGGCAATGGCATCGCCAATCACCGCGCGGCGCAGGCGGAAGGTGGCGGGATCGCCGCCGAGCCCCGCGCGGCACAGCAGGTCGTCGATGCCAGCGGGATCGGCGATCAGGCCGGCCGCCTCCGTGACCACCAGCGGGCGGGCCTCGGTGGCGCCAACCACGAGGCGATGCACGCCGCGCGCGCGATCGGACAGCACGGCGCACATGGCTTCGGCGAACTCGCCCAGCTTGCGGCAGGACTTGCGATAGCCGAAGCGCGCGCCCGCCGCGCAGCGCGGTATGAAGACGCCGGTGATGATCTCGCCCGGCGCCAGCGCGGTCTCGAACGCGCCGAGGATGAATGCCTCGACCGGCATCTCGCGCCGGCCCGCCGGCCCCGCCAGATGAACGCGGGCGCCGAGCGCGGCGAGCGTGGTCGGCCAGTCCGCCGCTGGGTCGGCATGGGCGAGGCTGCCGCCGATGGTGCCGCGGTTGCGCACGGCGCGATAGGCGATGCCATGGGCGATGCGGGGGAGAAAGCCGGGCGTCGGATCCGGCACCGCGCCGTCCTCGAACTCGGCATGGGTGATGGCAGCGCCGAACAGCACGCCGCCCGCCCCCTCCTCCACCCGCCGCAAATCGGGCAGCCGCGCCACATCGACCAGCCGCGAGGGCCGGGCGAGGCGCAGGTTCAGCATCGGCCCAAGGCTCTGGCCGCCGGCGATCGGCTTGGCGGCGCCATTGGCGCCAGCATCCATCAGCGCCGCCGTCGCGGCCGCGAGGTCGACAGGCCGCGCATAGTCGAAACGCGCCGGCTTCACGACACGCCCCCCGTCGCCCGAGCGGTCCCCGTGGCGAGCGCCGCCCCCTTGGCCCGCGCTGCCGCCACCGCCTCGCGCACGCGGCGCGGGGTCATGGGCGAGACGGTGAGTTCCACGCCGAGATCGGCCAGCGCATCGTTGATGGCGTTGCCGATGGCCGCCGGCGGCGCGATGGCACCGCCCTCGCCGATGCCCTTCTGGCCGAAGCGTGTATTGGGCGAGGGCGTTTCCATGTGGGCGATGCGCACGGGCGGCATCTCGTTGGCGCCGGGCAGGAGATAGTCGGCGAAGGTCGAGGCGAGCGGCTGGCCATGCTCGTCATAGGCCATCTCCTCATAGAGCGCCGTGCCGATGCCCTGCGCGGTGCCGCCATAGATCTGGCCGTCCACCACCATCGGGTTGAGCAGCACGCCGCCATCCTCGACGATGACGTAATCGAGAATCTCGACCTCGCCCGTCTCCGGCTCGACGGCCACCACGCAGGCATGGCTGGCATAGGAGAAGGTGCCGGTATCCACCACCGGCCGATAGCCCGCGACCAGGTCGAGCCCCGCCGGATCGGCATCCTGCGGCAGGTTCTGCGGCGCGCGGTAAAAGGTATGCGCGACCTCCCAGAAACTGACGGAGCCGGCCGGGCCGACCACCCTCGCCTCCTCGATCCGCACCGCGTCGAGAGGCGCCTGCAGCAGGTGCGCGCCGATGCGCGTAATGCGTTCGCCAAGCGTCTCGCAGGCGCTCGCCACCGCCCCGCCGGCCATGACCGCCGAACGCGAGCCCCAGGTGCCGGTGGAATAGGGCGTCATGGCGGTGTCGCCATGCACGACATTGACGTGATCGGGGTCGATGCCCAGCACCTCACAGGCGATCTGCGCCAGCGTCGTTTCCATCGACTGGCCGTGGCTCTGGTTGCCCAGGCGCAGTTCCAGCGTACCGTCCGGGGTGAGGCGCGCGCCGCACTGCTCGAAGCCCGGCACCATGGGAATGCCCCAGCCGTGATAGACCGAGGTGCCGTGCGCGCCCTGCTCGCAATAGGTGGCGTAGCCGATGCCGATACGCCGCCCGTCCGGCTCGCCGCGCGCCTGCCGCATGCGCACGCCGGCATGGTCGATCATGGCATGCGCGCGGCGCAGGCTCTCGGGATAATCGCCCATGTCGAACGCCTTGCCGGTGATCGAGGTGAAGGGCATCTCATCGGGCCGCACCAGATTGGCGAGGCGCACCTCATAGGGCTCGCGCCCGGCGGCGCGGGCGACCGCGTCGATCATCAGCTCCATCGCCGTGCACACGCCGGTGCGGGCAACGCCGCGATAGGGCACGATGGGCGGCTTGTTGGTGCAGGCGGAATAGGCGCGGCAGCGATAGGCCGGCAGATTGTACGGACCCGGCAGGTTGGAAACCACCTGCGCGCCTTCCAGGCAGGCCGAGAACGGGTAGACCGAATAGGCCCCGGCATCGACATGGGCCAGCGCCTCGAAGCCGAGCAGCGTGCCGTCGGCCTGCGCATAGGCGGTCATGATGTAATGGTGTTCGCGGCAATTGGCGGCGGCGATCAGGTGCTCGCGCCGGTCCTCCAGCCACTTGATGGGCCGGTCGAGCGTCAGCGCCGCCCAGGCGCAGCACACTTCCTCGGGCTGCAGCAGCCCTTTCCAGCCGAAACCGCCGCCGACATCGGGCGCCACGACGCGGATGCGGCGCTCCTCCAGCCCCAGGCATTCGGCGAGGCCGGAGCGCACGATGTGCGGCATCTGGGTGGAGGTCCACAGGTGCAGTTGCTCGGTGTGGCGCTCATGCACGGCGATGCAGCCCTTGCCTTCCAGCGGCGCCATGCATTGCCGGCTGGTGCGCACCTCGCGCGTGACCTTGATCGGCGCGCCGGCGAGGCGCCCGTCGAACTCGCGCTCGGTCTGCGAGACGAGGAAGACATTGTCGGGCCAGTCCTCATGGATGCGCGCGGCATCCGGCTTCACCGCGCGCAGCATGTCGACATTGGCCGGCAGTTCCTCATAGTCGACGGTGATCTCCTCGGCGAGGTCCTCCGCCTCGGCCCGCGTTTCGGCCAGCACCATCGCCACCGGCTCGCCGACGAAGCGCACCTTGAGATGGGCGAGCGAGGGCTGGGCGGAGACGCGGAAGCCCGGCAGGCCGGTCTTGGCGAGGATGTCCTTCACGCCCACCATGTCGTCATGGGTGAAGGCGCGACCCTTGAGATGGGCGGGAATGTGGATCGCCCGGATGCGGGCATGGGCGAGCGTGGAGCGCACGAAGGCGGCTTCCAGCTGGCCCGGAAATCGCATGTCGCCGATGAACCGCCCGCGCCCTTCCAGCAGGCGGGCATCCTCCTTGCGCGGGATGGAGGCGCCGACCCCGCGGCCCTTCGCCGGCTGCGGGTCCAGCTTCTGCTCGTCCACCCTGTGCTCATCCATGTGCGGGCCGACCATGAAATTCCCCGGGGAAGCCTGTTTTGCGATAGGCTATCTTCTTCGGATATAGACATTATCGCACGATATGTGCTGATCTTTGCACAAATAGTATCATTGGCCAATATGCGGGCAAGCCGCTCCGTGGCGGCCCAGCTGCAGAGCGCAAGCGAGGCGGAGCGGAAACGATGAAATTCGGTGTTGGTCAGCCCTTCCGGCGCGTCGAGGACCTCAGGTTCATCACCGGCACCGGCCGCTTCACCGATGATCTCCACTATGCGGGCGAAGTGTTCGCCGCCGTGGTGCGGGCGCCGGTCGCGCACGGGGTTCTCAACGCTGTGGATACGAGCACCGCCCGCGCGATGGAGGACGTGCTCGCGGTCTATACGGCGGAGGATCTCGCGGCCGACGGCATCGGCGCGCTCCCCGTCGTCATCGTGCTCGACCATGCGACAGGCGGGCGCATGCCGCTGCCGGCGCACACGCTGCTGGCGAGCGGCAAGATACGCTATCTCGGCGAGCCGGTCGCTTTCGTCGTCGCCACGTCCGCGCGCGCCGCTATGGAGGCGGCGGAGGCGGTGGCGCTGGAGATCGACGACCTGCCAGCGGTGGTGGAACCTGCCACGGCGCTCGCCGAGGGCGCGCCGCTTCTGTTCGAGGAGGCGCCCGGCAATCTCGCCCTGCACTGGCAGCTGGGCGATATGGACAAGGCGGAGGCCGCGCTGGCGGCATCCCACCGCGTGGTCGAGCTGGCTCTGGTCAATAACCGCATCGTCGTCGCCTCCATGGAGCCCCGCAACGCCATCGGCCTTTACGATGCGGAGGGCGAGAGCTTCACCCTCGTCACCGGCTCGCAGGGCAGCCACATGATCCGCGACTTCATGTTCGAAGGCGTGTTCGGCCTGCCCGCGACGAAGTTGCGCGTCATCACCCCCGATGTCGGCGGCGGCTTCGGCATGAAGGCGGTGCCCTACCCCGAGCAGGCGCTGGTGCTCTATGCCGCGCGCAAGCTGGAGCGGCCGGTGCGCTGGCAGTCCAGCCGGGCGGAGGCTTTCCTGTCCGACACGCAGGGCCGCGACAATCAGTCGACGGCGAAGCTCGGCCTCGACGCACAGGGCCGCTTCACCGCGCTGAAGGTGGAGACACTGGCGAGCGCCGGCGGCGCGCTCTCGGCCTTCGGCGTCTATTGCCCGACGCTTTCCGGCCCGCCCATGGCGCCGGGCGTCTACGCCATCCCGGTCGTCGCCACCGATGTGCGCGTCGCCTACACCAATAATGCGCCGATGGATGCCTATCGCGGCGCCGGCCGACCCGAGGCGGCCTATCTGATCGAACGGATCGTCGACAAGGCGGCGCGCGAGCTGGGCATGGCGCCGGACGCGCTGCGCACGCTCAACATGATCCCGCCCGAGGCCATGCCACACAAGACCGACACCGGCGTCGCCTATGATTCCGGCGACTTCGCCCATGTGCTGCGCACGGCGCTGGACACGGCGGACTGGGCCGGCTTCCCAGCCCGCCGGGACCAAGGCTTGGGTCCATCCGGGGACAGGCTCCTGCGCGGCATCGGCATCGGCTACTATATCGAGCGCACGGGCGTGCCGGGCAAGGAAGGCGCGGCGGTGGAGATTGCCGCCGATGGCCGCGTCACCGTGCATGTCGGCACCCAGTCCACCGGGCAGGGCCACGAGACCACCTATGTGCAGATGACCGCCGAGGCGCTCGGCATCGATCCCGCGCGCATCACGGTGAAGACCGGCGACACCAACCAGCCGATTCCCTCCGCCGGCGGCACGGTCGCCTCGCGCTCCATGGTGCATGGCGGCGGGGCGCTCAAGCTCGCCACCGGCGAGGTGCTGGCCAAGGCGAGCGCGGCAGCCGCCACGTTTCTGGAGGTCAATGAGCGCGAGCTGGAGTTTGACGACGGCGCCTTCCGTGTGCCCGGCACCAACCGGCATGTCGGCCTTCTCGACCTCGCCGCGAAGGTCGGCGGGCTGATGGGGGTCGGCGATTTCGAACAGCTGGCGGGCACCTTCCCCAATGGCGCGCATGTCTGCGAGGTGGCGGTCGACCCCGACACCGGCATCATCCGGATCGAGCGCTACACAGTGGTCGACGATTTCGGCCGCACGCTGAACCCGCTGCTGCTGAGCGGGCAGATCCATGGCGGCATCGCGCAGGGTATCGGCCAGGCCATGCTGGAGCGCGTGGTCTACGATCCCGATAGCGGGCAGATGCTCTCCGGTTCGTTCATGGATTACGGCCTGCCGCGCGCGGACGATCTGCCGTTCTTTTCCGTCGCGACGCAGAACACGCCCTGCACCACCAACCCTCTGGGCATCAAGGGCGCGGGCGAGGCCGGCGCCATCGGCGCGCCGCCGGCCTTCGTCAACGCGGTGATCGATGCGCTGAGCCCACTCGGCATCACCGAGCTGGACATGCCGCTAACGCCCTCGCGTGTGTGGGAGGCAATCGAGAGGGCGAAGGGCTAAGCAAGGGATTCGGCCGAAGAGCTTTGCGCTGGATCCCGGATCGGCGCTCCACCTGCGGTGTCGCTGGTCCGGGACACGAAGGCCACTCCGTTTCCTGGACAAGCTGCGCGAAGCGCAGCGCCGATCCGGGATCCAGCGCAAGACTCCGCCGCAGGCGGCTTCATCCGCCATCCAGCGGCAATGGCTAAGGCACCACCGGCATGGTCTCCGCCTCCGGCCACCAGCCATCGTGGCGCAAGATGAAACGCGGGCAGCCATAGGCAGCGCTTACCGGCACGCCCGCCATCGCCTCCACCCAGCGATTGGTCTGCTTCATCGCCACCACCATGCCGGCGATCTCCGCCCCGGCGCGCTGCAGCAGCCGGCAGGCGGCGATGGCGGTGGCCCCCGTCGAGATGGCATCGTCCACCAGCGCCACGCGGCGTCCCTCGATGAGCGGCAGGAGATTGGGATCCAGCCGCAGACGCTTGCCGGCCTCGGGACTGGTGATCGAGGACACCGGCTCGGACAGAGCGTCCGCGTACCAGAACTTCCGGGAATAGCCGAGCGGCACATAGCGCTTCTGGCCGAGACGCTCCGCCACCAGAGCGGCGAAGGCGAGACCGAGCGTGGGCAGGCCGACGACAATATCCGCGCCTAGCCCCCGCGCCTGTTCCGTCATCACCTGCGCCAGCGCCGCCACCACATGATGCGCGGCCTGGTTGGCGATCAGCGAGGCGACGGCGTGCTCGCCATCCGGCAGGGCCCGCAGCGGCAGGAGCAGCACGCGGCCATCCGGCAGCCGCACGGGATAGCCGAAGCGATAGGGCGGCGCGCAGGAGAAGCCGGCGGGAACCGCGTCATGCAGCTCCTGCCAGTAGGAAAGCGTGGGCTCGGTGAAGTCGTCGGACACGTCGCAGCGGCCTTTCCCTTGCCGTCATCCCGGCCGAAGGCATAGCCGGCGAGCCGGGATCGCTCGCCGCCTCCCCCGCGATCCCGGATCGGCTGGCGGCCGGCCAGGATGACACCCCCCTCGAAGCCTCACAACTCCCCCGCCGCCATCTGGCCGGCCATGAAATCCGCCTGCCGGATCGCCAGGGCGACGATGGTCAGCGTCGGGTTGCAGGCGCCGCCGGTGGCGAAGTTGGAGCCATCGGCGATGAACAGGTTCGGCACCTCCCACGCCTGGCCATGCCCGTCGAGCACGCCGTCCTCGGGCCTCGCGCTCATGCGGTTGGAGCCGAGATTGTGGCTCGCGGGATAGGCCGGCGCCTCCACCGAGCGCTTGGCCCCGGCCGCCTTGTGAATCGAGGTCAGCACCTTGTAGCCGTGGCTGCGCAGCTTCAGGTCGTTCGGGTGGTCGTCATAGTGGATGTTGGCGACCGGCACGCCGAAGGCATCGAGTTCGTCCGTCAGGGTGATGCGGTTATCGGCCTGCGGCATGTCCTCGCCGGACATGAAGATGCCGGCCATCTTCGAATATTGCTCGATCACCGAGGCGAAGTCGCGCCCCCACCAGCCCGGATCCATGAAGGCGGCGGTGGTCGGCAGGCCCATCGAGTTCATCTCGATGTAATAGCCGCCGGCAAAGCCCCGCGAGGGATCGTGGCGGACGAAATCGTCGATCATGCCGCCCATGATCTCGCCGCGATGCATGTGGACCGGCTTGTCGAAGGTCGACCACACGGTCTGGATCAGATGGCGCAGATAGTGCCGGCCGACATGGCCATGGCCATTGGCGAGGCCATCCGGGAAACGCGCGCTCTTCGAGTGCAGCAGCAGGCGCGAGGATTCCACGCAATTGCCCGCCAGCACCACGGCGCGCGCCTTCTGCCGGTGAGTGAGGCCGGCGCCGTCGACATAGACCACGGCCGAGGCCTTGCCCGCCGCGTCATGCTCGATGAGCACGGCGCGCGCCTGCGAGCGCAGTTCCAGCTTTCCGGTGGCGAGGCCCTTGGGGATCTCGACATTCAGCGTCGACCAGCGGGAGCCGGTCTTGTCGCCGGTGATGGTGAAACCGTCCTGAATGGTCGCCGGGCGGCCATCATAGGGGATGGTGTTGATGGCGTGGCGGCCGGTCGAGACGTTCAGCCCCAGCGCTCTGGCGCCGGCATACATGACCTTGAAATTGTTGTTCGGGGGAAGCCCGGGCAAGCCATTGGTGCGGGTCACGCCCATCTTGGCTTCGGCGAGGTCGTAATAGGGGTTCAGTTCGTCCAGCGTGATCGGCCAGTCGATCAGCGTGGTGCCGGGAATGTCGCCATAGACGGTCCTGGCGCGCAGTTCGTCCGCGATGAAACGGTAGCAGCAGGCGGACCAGTGGGTGGTGGTGCCGCCGACCACCTGACAGCTCCAACTCGGGGTCAGCGGGTGGTCCTTGGCGACGCGCCAGGTGCCGGACGAGGTGCGCTTGTCGAGCCAGGACAGCATCTCGTAGCCGCCCCATTCGTCATTGACGAAATCCTCGGCGGTGAGGTGCCGGCCCGCTTCCAGCAGCACCACCTTGACGCCGCGCTGGGCAAGCTCGTTGGCCAGCGTGCCGCCGCCCGCGCCGGAGCCGATGATGACGATGACACCATCGTCGTCGAGTTCGTAGGCCGTCATTGGAAATGCTCCGAAATCGGGAAGGCGGACGCGCGATCAGACGCCGGGCGGCGGATCGGGCAGCCAGTCGAGGTCGTTGAAACCGCGGTTGACATAGCCGCCGAGGTGGACCGAGGCGCCCTCATAGCCAAAGGCCTGCCACACCTCGACATCGTCATAGAGGAAGCGGACGCAGGAGCGCTGCACCAGCCGGAAGGCGGTGCTCGCCTCCAGACCTTTCAGCACCTGCACGCGGTAGCCCTCCGACAGTTCGCGGAAGATCAGCGGCAAGGCGCCGTCGACGAGGTCGACGAACTCGGCGAAGGCCTGGGCAGCGCCGGGGGCCTTGGATGCCATGGCGTCGAAATGCGCCACCGTGCGGCGATAGACGCGCTCGGGCAGCCCATCATGGGGGTAGAGCGTGCGGGCGGCAGCGACCAGCGTTTCGGCCGTGTGGGCGTCGAACAGCTTCAGCGCGGCGACCCATTCCGGGCCCTCGGGCAGGTCCAAGGGGGGCGGCAGTTTCGGGTCCTTGTGGGCCGTGGTGGCGGCGGACATGGGCAGGCTCCGGAGATTACGGCAGGTACTTCTTGGAGAGCACGCAGTGGATGCCCTTGTTGAGGTCGACGGTCTGCGTCACCCGCAGGTCGGCGCAGAGCGAGCACAGCGTGTAGGCATCCTGCGCGGAGAGGTCGGAGTGCTCGCGGATGAGCGCGATCATGTCGCGCAGCGCCTGCTTGGCGGCGTCGTCGAGATCGGGATCGAAGCCCATGGTGATCCAGTCGGCCGGCGTTTCGGCGCGCGGGGTGGTCAGCTTCATGTCCTTGCGCAGATGGAACTCGAACGTGCCGGTGAGCGCGGTCTCCAGCGCCGTGAGGCACACTTCGCCATCGCCCTGCCGGCCATGGCCGTCGCCGACCGAGAACAGCGCGCCCTTGGCGAAGACCGGAAAATAGGTGATCGAGCCGACGGCTAGTTCCTTGTTGTCCATGTTGCCGCCGAAAACGCGCGGCTCGGTGGAGGACAGCCGCCCCCATTCGAGGGCCGGCGCCACGCCGAAATTGCCGAAGAACGGCTCCAGCGGCAGTTCCTTCCCCCATGGCATCACCGCGACGCCGCGCGCGGCCTCAATGGGGATGTGCAGGCGGCGCAGATGCGGGAAATCCTCCGGCAGAGTGCCCCAGAACGGCATCTGCAGGTTCCAGCCCCAGTCGGCGCGGAACGCGATGTCCTTCAGCCGCACTTCCAGCACGTCGCCCGGCTCGGCGCCCTCGATGAAGATTGGGCCGGTGAGCAGATGCGGGCCGGGGCCGCGGAAGGTGCGCGCGAACACCTCCGCCTGGCCCGGCACCGGGGTGAAGCCGAGCGCAGGGTCCGGCATGTCCTCGGGCTCGCCCGAAAGCGTGTCGATGACCACGGTGTCGCCGGACTGGATGGTGAGCACGGGCTTGAGGCTCGCATCCCACTGCCCCCAGTTCACCGTGCCGGGCTGTGCCGGCAGATAATGCTCGGCCATCGGAAGCTCCTCACCCCTTGACCGCGCCGAGCGTGAGCCCGCGCACGATGTGACGTTGCAAGACGAAGACCACGGCGAGCACGGGCAGCAGCGCGGTCATGCCGACCACCGCCATCTCGCCCCAACGCACGCCCTGCGAGGTGATGAGCTTGGGGATGGAGACCGGCAGCGTCTGCACCGCCTTGCCGCCCAGCATGAAGGCGAACAGGAACTCGTTCCACGCGAAGATGAAGCACAGCACGGCGGTCGCCACGATGCCGTTGCGCAGCAGCGGAAACACCACGCGGCGGAAGATCTGCGGCCGCGACCAGCCCTCCAGCGCCGCCGCCTCCTCCAGTTCCACCGGCAGATCGCGGCAGAAGGAGCGCAGCACCCAGATGTAAAAGGAGAGGTTGAACGTCATGTAGGCGAGCGTCAGGCCGAGGAAGGTGTCGAGCAGTCCGACCTTGGCGAAGATGAGGTAGAACGGGATGACGAGGCACACCGGCGGAGCCATGCGCGAGCCGAGGATGAACAAGAACAGATCGTCCTTCGCCCGCATCTCGAAGCGCGCGAAGGCATAGGCCGCCGGCGTGCCGATGATCACCACCAGCGCGGTGGAGACGGTGCAGAGCAGGAACGAGGTCAGCAGGTACCAGTGGAACCCCTGTGCCAGCACATATTCGAAATGCTCCAGCGTCGGGGTGAACAGGAACTGCGTCGGGCGCGCGAACATGGCGTCGTTCGGCTTCACCATCATCGACGCCATCCAGTAGATCGGAAACAGCACGATGAGGGCATAGACGATCGTGACGCTGGTCCAGAAATAGCCCCTGGAACCTTCGGGGCGGCTTGCGGCCTCGGCCATGTCTCTCTCCCTCAGAAGGCGTTCAGCTTCTTCTTGGCAATCTGGTAGAAGACCGAGCAGAAGGCGAAGAAGGCGATCCACACCAGCACGGCCAGCGCCGAGGCCTCGCCGATGTTCCAGAACTCGAAGGTCATCTTGTTGGCGAGGATGGACGGCGTCTCGGTGGAGATGCCCGGCCCGCCGCCGGTCAGGATGTAAATCGTGTCGAACACCTTGAAGGCGTCGATGAAGCGCAGCAGGCCGATCACCGCCAGCAGCGGCGTCATCAGCGGCAGGGTGATGTGGAAGAACATCTGCAGCGGGTTGGCCCCGTCCACCGCCGCGGCGCGATAGGGCCCGAGCGGCAGCGCCTGCAGGCCGGCGAAGAAGGCCAGCATCATGAAGGGCGTCCACTGCCAGATGTCGACGAAGATCAACGCGTAGAGCGCGTAGTCGGGCGAGGCGAAGACCGAGGTGCCCGGCAGAATGTCGAAGCGCTCCAGCACGTTATAGGACAGGAAGCCCCACGAGCCCGCGAGCATGATCTTCCATAGGAGGCCAACGACGATGGGCGCCATCATGGTCGGCATGAACAGCAGCGGGATGAGCAGCGAGCGCCCGCGCACATTCTGGTTCAGCACCAGCGCGCCGGTGAGGCCGAGCATGAATTCGATCGGCACGGCGATGACCACGAAGGTCGCGGCGACGCCGATGGAGTTCCAGAAGCGCGGATCGGCCAGCAGGGCCGCGTAATTGTCGAAGCCGATGAAGTCGGTGACGCGGCCGAACTTGGCGGCGTGGAAGCTGAGATAGACGGCGTAGAGGAACGGCACCAGCGAGACCACGACCAGCATGATCATCGACGGGCCGATGAGCAGATAGGGATACCAGCGCCGTTCGCGCAGCACGGGCGCGCTCACCGGCGCGGGCTCCGTCGTCATCCTGTCGCTTGCACGGGTCATGGGAATGCCGGGTCCTCAAGGCTTCGGACAAGGTCTTCAGGCGAAAGGCCTTCGGGCGGAAGGCCTTCGGGGGACGTCTTCGTCTCCCTCTCCCCGGCGGGGAGAGGGAGCTCGGCCTGTCAGAGGCTGTGACGCTCAGATCGTGCAGGACTTGCCGCCGCAGAGCTTCACGAGGATGGCCTGGCCCTGCTTGGCGCCCTCTTCCGGCGTCATCTTGCCCAGGCCGACCTGCTGGGCGATGCCGCTCATGGCATCGAACATTTCCGGGTACTTCTCCATCTTCGGCCGCGCCGAGGCCACCGCGAGCGAGGACTTCATCGCCGCGAACAGCGTGGAGTTGGAGGCATCCTTGATCGCCGGCAGAGCCCAGGAGCTTTCGCGGATCGGCACGCCGCCCTGACCCATCTCGATCAGCTTGTCCTGCTGGCGCTTGGAGGCCAGCCATTCCAGGAACAGGAAGGTGGCTTCCGGGTTCTTGGACGCGGCGCTGATCACCGTCACCGAAGGTTCGGCATCGGCATGGCGCTTGGCCTCGTTACCGGCCTTGGCGGGCACCGGGGCATAGACAAACTTGCCCGCGTAGGGGGACACGCCGGGCTTGTCGATGCCGAGAACGAAGTCCGACCAGGCCAGCGACTGCGCGGCGATGCCGTTGCCCATCACGGTCGGCACGTCGACCAGCGAATATTCGGCGATGCCGGGCGGGGCATAGGTCCACAATTCGCGCCACATGGTCAGCGCGGCAACGGTCTGCGGGCTGTCGAAGACCGGCTTGCCGTCCTTGTCCAGCACGTCGCCGCCATAGTTCTGGATGAAGTTCACCCAGAGGTTGGAGAAGGTCGAGCCGCCCTTGATGCCCTCCAGCACAATCCCGTAGAAATCGCTTTCCAGCGGCTTGCCGGCCAGCATCGCGCCCTTCTTGCGCGTGAAGAACTGCGCGATGTCGCGCATCTGCTCGATGGTCTTGGCGGGGGCGAGATCGTAGCCGTACTTCGCCTTGAACGCGGCCTGTTCCTCCGGGTTGTTCAGGAGATCGGCGCGCGCCCAGTAGACGTGGTTGTAGTTCCAGTTGATGAAGCCGTACTGCTTGCCGCCGCTGAACGCGGTGGTCTTGTACGGTGTTTGGATGAAGTCGTGGTCGTTCATCGCGGGATCGGCGAGCTTGGCATTGGCCACATAGGCATCAATCGGCGCGATCACGCCGGCCGAAAGCATCGGGCCAAGCTGGGAGCCGTGCAGCATGATCGCATCATAATAGCCGCGGCCCGACAGCATGTCGGCCTGGCCCTTGTTGATCACCTCGAAATGGTTGAGCAGCTCCCACTCGACCTTGATGCCGGTTTCCTTCTCGAAATCCGGCACGATCTTGGAAAGCGTCTCCTGCAGCGGGGTGATCTCGTCCAGCACGCGGATGGTGGTGCCCTTGTAGGGCTTAGCGGCTTCCGCATAGAAGCTCGCGTCCTGGGCCATGGCCGGATGCAGGGCCGACGCGGTCAGCGCCGTCGTTGCCGCCAAGGCGGCGGCGAAACACCAGATCTTACGCTTCATCGCTCTTTCCCTCTATGTGTGCCGTTAGCGGCTTGTGCGTCTCAGGTGCCGGCCAGTGCCCGGCCGGTCGCGCCGTCGAAGAGCGACAGCCCCTCGGCGGGAAATGTGATGCCAACGCCCCGGCCGATGCCGCCATCCGCGCCCAGCGCGGCAGCGGCGGCCATCGAGGTCTTCACCTTGGCCAGCAGCGCGCCGAGATCGATCGTGACGATGGCGTGCTTGCCGAACGGTTCGTTGGAATAGATCTCCGCCGCGACCGCGCCTTCCGCGCCAGCCGGCGCGAAGGAAATGCCGTCCGGGCGCACGCCCAGGATGATGCTGTCCGTGCCATGTCGGGCGGCGGCCGCGGCGAGCGCGGGCGGCAGGGCGAGACGCATGTCGCGGCGGGTGACATAGAGCGTGTCCGCCGCGCGCATCAGCGTTCCCTCGATCAGATTCATCGGCGGGTCGCCCAGCAGCCGGGCGACGCGCGCGCTGGCCGGCCGCTGCCAGATTTCCTCCGGCGTGCCGACCTGCTCGACTCGTCCCTGGTCGAGCACCACCACGCGATCGCCGACCGAGAGCGCCTCCATCCCGTCCGGCGTCGCCCAGATGCTGGGCGCGCTCTGGGCGGACAGGCGGCGACGGATCTCCCCGCGCAGCTTGTGGCGCAGCTTGGCGTCGAGATGGGATATCGGCTCGTCCAGCAGAAAGAGGTCCGGCACCTGCACCAGCGTGCGGGCCAGCGCCACGCGCTGCTTCTGCCCACCCGAGAGAGCGCCTGGAAGGCGCTCGCCGAGATGGCGGATTTCCAGCAGTTCCAGCACCTCGTCGACCCGCTTCTGCGCCTCCGCCGGAGCGAGCCTCCCCCCCGGCGCCTGCAACGGCGAGAGCGCGTTGCCGCGCACGGTGAGGTGGGGATAGAGCGCATAGCTCTCGAACATCAGCGCAACGCGGCGCTGGCCGGCGGGCACCGCGCCGAGATCGCGCCCGGCGAGCGTCACCGTGCCGGCATCCGGCCGCTCAAGCCCCGCGAGAATACGGCAGAAGGTGCTTTTGCCCGCCCCGGACGGGCCGGTAATGGCCACAAGTTCGCCGGGGCCGACCTCGATGCCGATCTCATGCAGCACCTTGTGCGGATCGACCTTCGGCTTGGCGCCCGGCCGGGCAAAGCTCTTGGCGATGCCCCGCGCCGTGAGGCCGGGCGGGATGCCCCCATTCAAGATCGCACTCATGCCCGCGCCTCCCGGTTGCGGCCGGTCGGTTCGTCGAAGACGAGCAGCTTTCGCACATCGATGCCGAGCGCGACGCGGTCGCCGGCCCTCCATGGCGAGGGGCCGGCGATCTCGGCGACAAGCTGACCGCCCGGCCCGCCCGGCACCTCCAGCGCGACGGTCAGCACATCGGCGTCGCCCCTCGGCTCGCGATAGGTGATGGTGCCGCGCGCCTCGCCCGCCATGTCCGGCGCGCGCACCGCGATATTCTCCGGGCGTATGCCGGCAACCACCGCATCGCTGCCGGCGGTGAGTGCCGGCAATCGCGCCGGATCGAGCGCGGCCGACCAGCCGGGGCCGGTGATGCGCCCGCCCTGCGTGAACTCCGCCGTCATCAGGTTCATCGGCGGCTCGCCGATGAAATTGGCCACGAACAGGTTGGCGGGGCGCTCATAGAGTTCCTGCGGCGCGCCGACCTGCTGCAGCACACCATGGTTCATCACCGCCACCCGGTCGGCCATGGCGATGGCTTCGGTCTGGTCATGCGTGACGAGAATGGACGTGACCTGCCGCAGCTTCTGCAGCCGCTTGATCTCGGCGCGCAGCTGCACCTTCTGGTCGGCGTCGAGATGCGAAAGCGGCTCGTCGAACAGGATGACTTCCGGGTCGCGCACCAGCGCGCGGCCGATGGCGACGCGCTGCTGGGCGCCGCCGGACAGCCCCTTCACATGGCTGTCGGCCATCTGCCGCAGCCCGAGCAGTTGCAGCACCTCGCCGATGCGCGCGGCGGCCGGCTGGCCGGTAATGCCGCGTATTTTCAACGGGAAGGCGACGTTCTCCCACACCGTCATGTTCGGGTAGAGCGCGTAGTCCTCGAACACCATGGCGATGTTGCGCTCGCCCGGGGCAAGGCGCGAGACGGGGCGCTCGCCGAACCAGATCTCGCCTTCGGTAACGCTCTCGATGCCCGCCGCCATTTTCAGCGTGGTCGACTTGCCGCAGCCGGACGGGCCGAGCAGCGCCAGCATCTCCCCCGCCGCGCAGGAGAGGTCGAGCCGGGTCACGGCTTCCACCTCCCCGTAACGCTTGCCGACGGACACGAAAGCGATGGACGACATCGGGCACTCCACAGGCTATGCCGATGAGTAATCCAAGTTCTGTGCCAAAGTGTGCTGGTGTATAGACACTCCGTATGACTGGTATCTAAACACCCTATTCAAATTGCACGCTGCTCAAATATTCATCCCTCAGGCAGTGGCTGCCGCGATTATGAGCGGGCCCATCCCACCCGCTCGTCGTCACCCGCCGCCGCCGCGCATGGGAAACCTACCGCGATGGACCTGCCCCGCCGGCAAGGCCCGGCCGGGGAACCATCGCCCATCGGCGCGCGGGCTACGCCATGCCCTGCTCGGCCAGCAGGCGCCATGTGTGCGAGCCGGGTGGCAGGCTATCGAGCCGGGCCAGGTCGTCGGGCCGGTCGATGTCGCAGGAGAGGCCGGGAAACTGCGCGAGTTCATGCACCTGCAGCGCGGCCTGCGCCTCGCGGGCATTGGCGAGATGCATGGGAAAGCTGAGCGGGCCGAAGGAGAATCGCAGTGCATCCGGCGGCGAGACGACCAGCGCGTTGGTACCCTCGCCGTCATGCGCCGGCACCACGCTCACCGCCCGCCCGGCCGGATGCGCGGCGACCAGCCGGCCGATCTCGTCGGAGGTCACGGTGGGAATGTCGGAAGGCACGACCAGCATGCCGCTGCGCCGCTCGGCCGCGAGATAGGCGCCCGCCTGGGCGACAGCGGGGTTGAGCCCGCGCACCGTGCCCTCGAACAGCAGCCGCGCGCCATATTCGCCCGCGAGCAACCCCGCCTCCGGATCGGCGGTGACGACGACGACACCGGCGATCGTCTCCGCTCCGCGCAGCGCGACCAGCACGTCGCGCAGCATGGCCCGCGCCAGGGCGCGCCGGAACGAGGGCGGAAAGGCGCCGGCAAGACGCTGCTTGGCCAGCGCGAAATCCTTGACCGGCACCACCGCGAGGATATCACGGCCAGCCAGCGCCGCGCTCACGCGCGCACCCCCGCCAGGCCGAGCACGATCCGGGCAAGGTTCATCCGGTCATCCAGCGTGCGCATCAGCGTGGGCGCCGCCACCGTGCGCACCCCCGCCCCGGCGTCCATGTGGGCGTCCATGCCGGCATCCGCCTCGTCCACCACGAACAGGTCGATCAGCCCGGCATAATGGCGGGCAACCTCGGCGGCGGAGGGCACCCGCCCGAGCTCGGTCATCATCTTGGCGGTCGGCCCCTTCACCGCTTGCCCCGCGATGATGGGCGAGACGGCGACGACCGGAGCGCGCCCCGCGCGCAGCGCCGCCCGCAGCCCCGGCACGGCGAGGACGGGATCGACGCTCAGATAGGGGTTGGACGGGCAGATGACGATGAGGGCGAGGTCGGGATCCGCCAGCGCCGCCGCCGCGCCGGGGGCGAGGCGTGCCTCGTCCGCCCCCGCGAAATCGATGCCGGTGACGCGCGGCTCGCAGTGCCGGCGCACGAAATAATGCTGGAAGTCGAGCCGGCCCTCGTCGGTCTCGACCTGCGTCGCCACCGGGTCGTCGCTCATCGGCACGATCACCGAGCCGATCCCCAGCTGCCGGCGCAGGAAATCGGTGACGTGGGAGAGCGTCTCGCCCGCCGCCAGCCGGCGGGTGCGCTCGACATGGATGGCGAGGTCGCCATCGCCGAGCTGGAACCAGCCCTCCCGCCCGAGTTCGCCCATCGCGCGCATGAAGGTCCAGGTCTCGTCCCGGCGCCCCCAGCCCCGCACCGGGTCGTCGAGCCCGGACAGCGTGTAGAGCAGCGTGTCGATGTCGGGGGAGATGTGGAGGCCGAAATGGCGGAAATCATCGCCCGTATTGACGATCACGGTGAGCTGGCCGGGGGCGAGCACGCGGTCGAGGCCCAGTGCCAGCTTGGCGCCGCCAATGCCGCCCGACAGCGCCACCACCTTGCCGGGAAAGGAGAGCGTGCTCATCGAAACAGGTCCTCGTTCTCGGGCCGGAGCAGCGCGCGCGCCGGGCTGAACGGGGCATACCACGGCACGCCGCGCAGCAGCACCACCGGCAGTCCCTCCGCCGCCGGGCCCATCAAAAGCGAGGCACCGGCGGCGATTTCATCGGCGAGCGCGATCATCGTCACCTGCAGGGGGCGGCCGAACAGGTCGGCCTCGCCGCGCCGGTCCACCAGCGCCGGCAGGCCGGCGGCGCCGATGGCGGTGCCCACCGTGCCACGCCGCCAGGGCCGGCCGAAACTGTCATTGATGACGATGCCGATCCGCATGGCCGCGTCCGGGACCAGCCGCGCGCGCAGCCGCTCGGCGCTGGCGTCCGGGTCTTCCGGCAGCAGCAGCGCGAAGCCGTCCTCGACATTGGACTGGTCGATGCCGGCATTGGCCATGACGAGGCCCAGCCGGTGCTCGACGATGAGCACGCCCGGGCTCTGGCGCACCACGCGCCGGCTCTCGCGCAGGATGAGCTCGACGAGGCGCGCATCCTTGCCGACCTCCTGCGCGAGCGCCCCAGCCCGCGCGGTCGGCGTGACATCGGCCAGCGCGACCCGGCGGCCCTCCGCCTTGGAGACGATCTTCTGGGCAACCACCAGCACGTCGCCGTCGCGCAGCACCAGCCCGGCGCGGTCCAGCGCGGCCGCGATCAACCCGGCGAGGTCATCGCCCGGCTGAACCAGCGGCAGCCCGTCCAGCGCGAGGAGTTCGAGGCGGGGCGGCACACTCATGCGGGGTCAGGCGAAAGCCGCGCGCAGGCGCGGCGCCACATGCTCGGCGAACAGCCGCAGAAAGCGCGCCTGGTCCTCGCCCGGCGCATGGAAGACCAGATGATTGAAGCCGAGTTCCACATAGGGCCGCACGCGCTCTACCACTTCATCCGGGTCGCTGGAGACGATCCAGCGCCGCGCCGCCCGCTCCAGCGGCAGCGCGTCGGCCAGCTTCTCCATTTCCAGCGGGTCTTCCACCGACATCTTCTCCTCCGGCGTCAGGGCCAGCGCCGCCCAGTGCCGCGTGTCCCGCAAGGCGCGTTCCCGGTCGGTGTCGAAGGACAGCTTCATCTCGATCATGCGGTCGTAAGTGTCGGCGGAACGACCGGCGGCTTCAAGGCCGGCAGCGACATTGGGCAGCAAGGTATCGCGGTAGAGATCCCACGCCTTGCCGCTGGTGCAGATGAAGCCATCGCCCGCGCGGCCGGCGAATTTCGCCACCATCGGCCCGGCTCCGGCGACATAGATCGGCACCGGGGTCTCCGGGCGGTCATAGATGGTCGCGCGCTCGGTGCGGTAGAACTCGCCCTCGAAGCTGACGCGCTCCTCGCTCCACAGCTGGCGGATGAGCCGCACCGCCTCGCGCAGCCGGGCGAAGCGCTCCTTCAGCTCCGGCCAGGGCGCGCCGGTGGCCGGCACTTCGTTGAGCGATTCGCCCGAGCCCACGCCGAGAATGAGGCGGCCGGGAAAAAGCTGGCCCAGCGTGCCGAAGGCCTGCGCCACCATGGCGGGGTGGTGGCGGAAGGTCGGGGTCAGGACGCTGGTTCCGAGCACGATGCGCGAGGTCGCCGCACCCGCCGCGCCGAGCCAGGGCAAGGCGGCCGGCGCGTGCCCGCCCGTGTGCCGCCAGGGCTGGAAATGATCGCTGATGAAGACCGAATCGAAATCGCGCCGCTCCGCCTCCACCGTGAAGTCGAGCAGCGCGCGCGCGTCGAACTGTTCCGCCGACGCCTTGTAACCGAGCCTGAGCACAATCGCCTCCCCATCCACACCGCGAAGATAGAGTGATATTTAGTTGCAGCACAATATATGAAATTACCTTTTTATAACAATGGAGTAATAATGTTGATTTCGCACTCGGCCGCGCGCGTGCGCGCCACCTCGCGGCAAAGCGCTTGTGACGTCCCGGACAAGGGCTTATCGGGCAGACTTGGGCTTATCGGGCCAAGCTTCACGCGAAAAAGGGACGCAGTGCGATGAGCCAGCGTGGTACGGCGACGATGATTGCAATCTGCACGGCCATCCTCGTGGCGGCGGCGCTGTTTCTGGCAAGCAGCATCCTCGCACCGGTGGCCTTCGCCCTGTTCATCATCGCGCTGGTGTGGCCGCTGCAGAAAGCGTTGCAGCGCCCCCTGCCGCAGCTTCTGGCGCTGTTCATCACGCTTGCCGTGACGATCGTGGTGCTGCTCGGCCTCGCCTCCCTCACGCTGTGGGGCTTCGGCCGCGCCGCGCAGTGGCTGATCGCCAATGCGGCACGGTTCCAGGCGCTGTACATGAACGGGGCCGGCTGGCTTGAAGGACACGGTCTCTATGTCGCCGGCACCTTCGTCGAGACGTTCAACGTCAGCTGGCTGATCCGCTTCTTCCAGGGCGTGGCCAGCCGTGTGAACGGCATGGTTGGCTTCGGCGTCGTCACCGCCATCTTCGTCATGCTCGGCCTGCTGGAGGTGGACGTGATCCGCGCCAAGCTGGCCGGCGCCGAACTGGGCGAGGGTGGCCGCCAGCTGCTGGTGGCCAGCGAGGAGATCGCGCGCAAGTTCCGTCGCTACATGCTGGTGCGCAGCGTGATGAGCGCCTTCACCGGCCTCGCCATCTGGGCCTTTGCCGCCGCGGCCGGGCTGGACCTTGCCTTCGCCTGGGGCGTCATCGCCTTCGTGCTGAACTATATTCCCTTCATCGGTCCGCTGATGGCGACGCTGCTGCCCACGCTGTTCGCCGTCGCCCAGTTCGAATCCTGGCAGATGGCGGTGGCGGTGTTTGCCGGCATGAACGTCATCCAGTTCTTCTCGGGCAGCTATATCGAGCCGCGCATCGCCGGCAAGGCGCTCGCCATGTCGCCCTTCATCGTGCTGCTGTCGGTGTTCTTTTGGTCCTTCATGTGGGGCCTGCCGGGCGCCTTCATCGGCGTGCCGATGATGATCGCCGCGCTGGTCCTGTGCGACCAGTATGAGGGCAGCCGCTGGATCGCGCGGCTGCTCTCGGGGCGGACGCCGGAAGAGGGAGTTCCGTCATGAAGAGGCTCAAGCGGCTTCTGAAGCTTCTGGTTGGCGCGGTTCTGCTGGTGTTCGTCACCTTCATGGCAACCCGCATCTATTTCGCCCAGAGCGGCGCCCCGCTGGAGCCCTGGCACACCTTCGTGCCGCACGAGCTCAGCATCACCGAGATAGACAAGGGCGACTGGGGCGCCTACCTCACCGCCGAGGATCGCATCTTCCGCGAGGTCGACGCGGAAGTGGTGCAGAAGCTGGATGACGCGGAGCGGGTACCCTCCAACCGCTATTTCTCCGGCAGCATCGTCTATCCCCCGCACTTCACCCATGACTGGAACCGCTCCTACACGCTGGACCCGCAGGGTGCGGTGAAGGGGGCCGTCGTGCTGCTGCACGGGCTGACCGATTCACCTTACTCCCTGCGCCATGTCGCGCGGCTCTATGCCGATGCCGGCTATGCCGTCGTCGCCCCGCGCCTGCCCGGCCATGGCACGGTGCCGGCCGGCCTCACCGACGTGGAATGGGAGGACTGGCTCGCCGCCACCCGGCTCGCCGTGCGCGAGGCCCGTCGCCGGGCGGGGCCGCAGGGAGAGCTGCACATTGTCGGCTTCTCCAATGGCGGCGCGCTGGCGCTCAAATACGCGCTCGACGCGCTGGACGATCCGGCGCTGGCGCGGGTCGACCGGCTGGTGCTGATCTCGCCGATGATCGGCATCACCCGCTTCGCGCGCTTTGCCGGCCTCGCCGGACTGCCGGCCTTCCTGCCGGCCTTCGCCAAGGCGGCCTGGCTGGCGGTGCTGCCCGAGTTCAACCCGTTCAAGTACAACTCGTTTCCGGTCAATGGCGCGCGCCAGTCGCACCGCCTGACCGCGGCGCTGCAGGATTCCATCGCCGCGCAGGCGCGCCGGGGAAATCTCGGCGCGCTGCCCCCCGCCCTCACCTTCCAGTCGGTGATGGACTTCACCGTCTCGACGCGGGCGATCATCACCGCCTTCTATGCCCTGCTGCCGGACAATGGCAGCGAACTGGTGCTGTTCGACATCAACCGCAACACCAAGCTGGGGCCCCTGCTGCGGGCGGCGACCTATGCCGCGCTGACGCGCATGCTGCCGCCGGCACCACGCCAGTTCCGCACCACCATCGTCACCAATGTGAAGGGCACCGACGAGGTGTCGGAACATTCGGTGGCGGCCGGTGCCACCGAGGAAACCGTGCGCCCGCTTGGACTGGCCTACCCGCGCGACGTCTATTCGCTCTCCCATGTCGCGCTGCCCTTCCCCTCCAGCGACGGACTCTATGGCTCGGATCCCGATCCGGCCGACGATTTCGGCCTGCAGCTCGGGGCGATGGCGATACGCGGCGAGCGCGGGGCGCTGATCGTCAATCTCGACACGCTGGTGCGCATGTCGTCCAACCCGTTCTTCCCCTATATGCAGCAGCGGATCGGCGACGATATCGCGCTGCCGCCCGCCCGCACACCCGGTGGTGCGCCCGCTATGGCGGCCCCGGCCCCGACCCTGCCCGCGCCGGATGCGGTGATGCCCGACGCGGCGATGCCGGAAGCGCCCGAGACCGTCGCCCCCTGACACGAAAAAGGCCGCGCCCGATGTCGGACGCGGCCTGGTAAATCGTTCTGCAAAACGCGCGGTGACCGATCCGGACCGGCGCCGCGCGAAGGCGTGGCCTTTAGTTGGCGGTGGCCGCACCGATGACCGCGCCGGTGCCCGCGCCAATGGCGCCACCGATCGCCGCGCCCGTGCCGCCGCCGGCGATGCCGCCGATGATGGCGCCCGCGCCGCCGCCGATCAGCGCCCCGCCGGCGGTGCGCTTCTCGGTGGTGGTGCAGCCGGCCACGGCCAGCGCGACAATACCAATCGCCGCGACCTTCACCGCGATCGACTTCGTCATGGTCAAACTCCCCTTCATGGAGCCGGGAACCCCTCCCGGCTATTCAACCCGTGGCGATGCGTGATTCGCCCGATTGGACCGGCAGCATTCTACCTCAAGCCCGTGCCGCGCGAGGGGCGGGATGGCGCGAGCCACCCCGCCCTGCGGCGATGTCAGGAACCGGCAGGGGCTGGCGGGGCAGCCGGCGGCGTGTCGCGAACGACCGCGACATAGAGCGCCGGCA
The DNA here is from genome assembly GCF_014195655.1 of Ancylobacter tetraedralis. Classification (GTDB taxonomy): domain Bacteria; phylum Pseudomonadota; class Alphaproteobacteria; order Rhizobiales; family Xanthobacteraceae; genus Ancylobacter; species Ancylobacter tetraedralis. The sequence continues at coordinate 864,614 of NZ_JACICD010000001.1, read as the reverse complement.
GGAAAATCAGCGTCAGCACCGTCGCCACCAGCAGCCCGCCCATGATGGCAAAGGCCATCGGCCCCCAGAACACAGTCGGCGCGATCGGGATCATGCCGAGCACGGTGGAAACGGCGGTGAGCATGATCGGTCGGAAACGGGCCGAGCTTGCCTCGATAACCGCCTCGCGCACAGGCTTGCCCTCCGCGCGCTCCGCCTCGATCTGGCCAATCAGGATCACCGCATTTTTGATGATCATGCCGATCAGCGCGAGGATGCCGAGGATCGCCACGAAACCGAGCGGGCGCTGGAACAGCAGCAATGCCAGCACCACGCCGATCAGCCCCAGCGGCGCCACGCTGAGCACCAGCGCCATCAGCGTGAAGCGGCGCAGCTGGAACATCAGCACGGTCACCATGATGAGCAGCATCAGGGGCACCACGGCGACGACCGAGGCCAGCGACTTGGCGCTTTCCTCCACCGTGCCGCCGGTCTCGATGCGGTAGCCGGCCGGCAGCGACTTGGCGAGTTCCTCGATCTTCGGTGCGAGCGGACCCACCACCTCGTCGGGCAGCACGCCCGGCGCGACATCCGCCTGCACGGTCAGGCTCGGCACACGGTCGCGCCGCCACACCAGCGGGTAGGTCTGCTCATACTCGAAGGTCGCGAACTGGCTGAGCGGCACCGTGCGCCCGCCGGCGATCGGCACCTGCACCGTGCGCAGCGTGTCGAGCGAGACGCGTTCCTCATCGGTGGCGCGCAGCACGACGTCGACGAGATAGATGTCGTCGCGAACCTGCGTCACCGGCGCGCCGGTGATCATGGTGTTGAGCACGCTGCCAATGGCCTGCGTGCTCAGGCCCAGCCGGCGCGCCTCGTCCTGGTTGACGCGGATGCGGATCTCGCGCGCGGGCTGGATCCAGTCGTAATTGACCAGCCGCGTGTCCGGGTTGGTGGCGACCACGTCGGCCAGCCGATAGGCGATATCGCGCACCGTGCCGAGATCCGGGCCGATCACCCGGTACTGGATCGGCCATCCCACCGGCGGGCCGAGTTCCAGCGGATAGACCCGCCCGACCACGCCGGGGAAGTCCTGCGCGAGGCGCTGCTCCAGCCGCTGCTGCAGCCGCTCGCGCGCCGCCACGTCCTTGGCCACCACCACCGCCTGCGCGAAGAAATCGTTCGGCAGCTGGGCGTTGAGCGGCAGGTAGAAGCGGATGGCGCCCTCGCCGACATAGGTGCTCCAGCGGTCGACATCCGTGTCGCCCTTCAGCGCTGCGTCGAAGCGCTCGACCGCCGATTGCGTGGCGTAGATCGAGGCGTTCTGCGGCAGGCTGAGATCCACCAGCAGTTCCGGCCGGTCCGAGGACGGGAAGAACTGCGAGGGGATCAGCGGCATCAGCAGGAAGGCGCCGATAAAGGCCGCCAGCGTCGCCGGAATGGTGATCCAGCGCGCGGTGATCGCCGCTCCGAGGAAGCTCCGGTACAGCTTCATGATCCGGCCCGGCTCCGTCGACGCGCCGGGCTTCGGAGGCTTCAGGATGGCAAGGCCGAGCAGCGGCGCGAACAGCACCGCCACCACCCACGACACGAGCAGCGCGATCGCGACGACCGCGAACAGCGAGAAGGTGTATTCGCCGGCCGAACTCGCCGCGAAGCCCACCGGCACGAAGCCGGCGATCGTCACCAGCGTGCCGGCCAGCATGGCGAAGGCATAGGCCTTGAAGGCATAGGTCGCCGCCACCTCCTTGCGCTCGCCGAGCGCGAGGCGGTTGATGGTGGCATCGGTCGTGGTCATGGCGTCGTCGACCATCAGCGCCAGCGCGATGATCAGCGCGCCGAGCGAGATGCGCTGCATGTCGATGCCGGCGATCTGCATGATCGCGAACACCGCCGCCAGCGTGAGCGGAATGGACAGCGCCACGATCAGGCCGGGGCGCACGCCGAGCGCCAGGAAGCTGACGACGAGGATGATGGCGATCGCCTGCCACAGCGATTCCATGAACTCCGAGATGGCGCCCTTCACCGTCACCGCCTGGTCGGCGACCAGATGCGCCTCGATGCCGATGGGCAGTTCGGCGGTGATCGCCTTCATCGACCTGTCGATATTGGCGCCGAGCGCGAGAATGTCGCCGCCTTCCTTCATGGCGATGGCGAGGCCGATGGCCGGCTGGCCATTCACCCGGAACATCGGCTGCGGCGGATCGACGAAGCCGCGCCGCACCGTGGCGATGTCGGCGAGACGCAGCATGCGCCCGTTCACCGCGAAATTGATGTTGGCGATGTCCTGCTCGGAGCCGAACGCGCCGGTCACGTCGAGCGCCAGCTTCTCGTCGCCGGTCTGCACCGTGCCCGAGGGCTGCACCACGTTCTGGCTGCGCAGCGCCTCCACCAGAGCGAGGCGGTCGACGCCGAGCGCGGCGAGCTGGCGGGCCGAAAACTCGACATAGACACGCTCGTCCTGCGCGCCCAGAATCTGGATCTGCGAGACGTCTGGCACCTGCAGCAGCTTGGAGCGCGCCGCTTCGACCTGGTCGCGCAGCTCGCGATGGGTGAAGCCGTCGGCCGTGAAGCCGTAGATCAGGCCGAACGTGTCGCCGAACTCGTCGTTGAAGCCGGGCCCGACCACGCCGGCCGGCAGGGTGCGGCGCATGTCCGCCACGCGCTTGCGCACCTGGTACCAGACCTCCGGCACCTGCGCCGCCGTGGTCGCCCCATCGAGATTCACGAAGATGGTGGTGAGGCCCGGACGGGTATAGCTGCGCAGGAAGTCGAGATGAGGCACTTCCTGCAGCGTGCGCTCGAGGCGCTCCGTCACCTGCTGGAGCGTGTCCTCCATGCCCGCGCCCGGCCATGCCGCCTGCACGACCATGGTCTTGATGATGAAGGAGGGATCCTCGCTGCGGCCGAGGCGGAAATAGGAGAACAGCCCCGCCCCGACCACCACGAGCATGAAGAAGACGACCAGCGAGCGCTGCCGGAGCGCCCAGGCGGACAGATTGAAGCCCATCACGAACCCTGCCCGAGCAGCCGCACCGCCTGGCCCGGATGCAGCGCCTGCACCCCGGCCGTCACCACGATGTCACCCGCGCCGAGGCCCGAGGCCACCGCCACCGTCGCCGGGTTGAACCGCGCCACCTCGATATTGCGCAGCGACACGGTCAGCGTCGCCGGATCGACGATCCACACCGCCGGGCGGCTCTGATAGGCGGTGAGCGCCGAGGCCGGGATCTCAATGCTCGCGCCGGCATCCATATGCACGCGCCCGTTCACGCTGGAGCCCAGCCGCATCGCCTCCGGCGGATTGTCGAGCCCCACCCGCACGCGGAAGGTGCGCGTCACCGGGTCGGCCTGCGGGGCCACCTCGCGCACGCGGCCCGTCGCCTTCACGGCCGGATCGTCGACGAGCGAGACCTCGATCAGCGGATTGGCGGGTACCGCGCGCAGCAGCTGCGCGGGCACGTCGAACACCGCGTCGCGCCCGCCCTGCCGGGCGAGCTGCACGATCAACTGGCCGGCCTGCACCACCTCGCCGGGCTCGGCGCCGCGCGCCGTCACCACGCCGGGCGCATCGGCCACCAGCTCGGTATAGCCCACATTGTCCTCGGCGATCTTGAGCTGCGCCTCGGCATCGTCCACCGCCGACTGCGCGCTGCGCAGCCCCTGGGCGGCGTCGTCATGAATGGCGCGGGTGGTGAAGCCGTTGCCGAGCAGGCGCTCCTGCCGCTCGAAATGGTTCTGCGCCTGAACGAGGCGGCCTTCCGCGGCGGCCAGCGCCGCCTGCGCCGAGCGCTGCCCGTTCAGCGCGTTCTGCGGATCGAGCCGCGCCACGACCTGGCCGGCCGTGACCCGATCGCCGACATTGACGAGGCGTTCGATCATGCGGCCGCCAACGCGGAAGGCGAGCGCGGCCTCATCTTCGGCCTGCACGTCGCCGGTGAGCGTCACCACGTCGCCGGCGGTGCCGATCTCGACCGTGACCGAACGCACGGGGCGAACCGGCGCGGGCGCATCCTCGTCGCCGGCATCGCAGCCCGCTACTGCGAGGGCAAGCAGCGCGGCAAGCACCAGCCCACCCGTGCGCCGGCCATGGCGCGCTTCGGCCCTGTTGCCCAGGCCAGGCGCCGCCCGGCGCTCGGCTCGTTTCCCATCCCGCATGTCCCGGCAGACTCCCACTATGATCTTGCCATTATGGCACCGATTGGCGCCGCCGGACACGACCGCAAGAAGACAGGACATAGCCGCGTGAAGGGATGACATAGGCGCGTGGCGCCTCGGCCACGCGCCGGTGCGAAGGGGCAACGCCGCGGCGCAATCACCTCCCCGATCCGACGCGGGCGGCACGCGGCGCTTGAGCCGGAGGCCGGCCCGCTGTAACCGTTCCAAGGCGCGGAAGAGATCCCGCGAGCGACCAGTGGCAGCCGGGGTAGCGTGGTGAGTGACGGTGCAGCAGGTCCCCGGCGGGCAGCTCGGCAGAACGACGCGCAGACCCGCGTGCGGGCCGAAGCGGTGAAGCGCATGGGAACCTCTGCCGGGCGTCGCGCCGGACTTTGCGCCCTTCTCGTTCTTGGCACGCTGATCGCGGCCTGCGCCAACCGGCCGACGGGCGTGCTCGGCCCCGTGGCGCAGACGGCCACGGATGCGACCGAAGTCAACATGCTGGTCGCGACCACGCGGGCGCCCTCGACCGATCCGAACGTGCTGTTCACCGGCGAGCGGGCCCCGAAAGTGTCGCTGACCGCCTTCACCGTCTCGATCCCGCCGGACGACCGGCGCCAGATCGGGCAGGTGCAGTGGCCGCGCAGCCTGCCCTCCAACCCCCAGACCGATTTCGCCACCCTCGCGGTGAAGCCGCTGGACGGCACCAAGGCGGCCAAGAACTGGCTGGACCAAAATCTGCCGCCGAGCCGCCGCGTGCTGATCTTCGTGCACGGCTTCAACAACCGTTTCGAGGACGCGGTCTACCGCTTCGCCCAGATCACTCATGATTCACGCTCGGATGCGGCGCCGGTGCTCTTCACCTGGCCCTCGCGCGCCCGGGTTTTCGACTATCTGTTCGACCGCGAGAGCACGATCTTCTCGCGCGATGCCTTCGAGGAAACGGTCTGGCAGGTGGCGAGCGACCCGAGGGTCAACGACGTCATCATCATGGCGCACTCCATGGGCGCCTGGCTCGCCATGGAAGGGCTGCGGCAGATGGCGATCCGCCGGGGGAAACTGCCGGCGAAGATCAGCAACGTCATCCTCGCGGCGCCCGATGTCGACGTGGACGTGTTCGCCTCGCAATGGCGCTCGCTGAACAGCCCCAAGGCGCGCTTCACGCTGTTCGTCTCGCAGGATGACCGCGCGCTGCAACTCTCGCGCCGCATTTCCGGCGGCGTCGACCGGCTGGGCCTTGTCGATGCGCAGCACTTCTACGCGGAGCTGGAGAAGACCGGCATCGTGGTGATCGACCTCACCTCCCTGCGCAGCGGCGACGACGCGCTCAACCATGGCCGTTTCGCCGCCTCCCCCGAGGTGGTGAAGGCCATCGGCCAACGGCTGGTGAACGGGCAGACCGTGACGGATTCCGACGTGAGCCTGGGCGACCGCATCGGCGTCGCCGCCATGGGCGTCGGCCAGACGGTGGGCAGCGCCGCCGGCCTCGTCATCAGCGCACCGATCGCCGTGGTCGATCCGGCGACGCGCAACACCTACCAGAGCCAGGTCCAGCAACTTGGCCGCTCGGTCAGCGAGACGGTGGAGAACCCCGCCGCCGACTAGGTCGGCGGCGGGTCGATCGCCCTGCGCGCGAGACGCGCCGTTACCAGCTGCGGACCCAGCGGCCCGGCTCGTAGATCCACTGGCCGCGACGCAGCACCCAGCGCGGGCCCGCATAGGTGAAGCCGCGGCGGTTTTCCTCCCAATGGCCGGGGAACCAGCTCCAGCCGTGACGGCCGGTCCAGTTCCAGTGGCCGGGAATCCAGGTGTAACCCCGGCGCGGGGCCGGGCGCGGCTCGCGCTGCGGCCGGGGCGGCGGGCCAGGGGGGCCGGCCGGGCGCCCGCCCGGCGGGGGCGGCGGAGCCCCTTGCGCATCGGCGGCGGCAATGAGGGCCGCACCCGCCGGCACGGTCAGCGCGGCGGCGATGAGGCTCCTGAAGAGCGAGCGTCGTGAGAGCATCGGCAGCTCCTTGAACAAAGGCCGTGAACAAACGCCGTTCCCGAACGAATCGGCGATCAGCTGGCGAGATAGCCGATGACGGCCGCATTGACGATGTCGATGAAGAAGGCCGAGACCAGCGGCAGAATGATGAAGGCGCGCGGCGCGGCGCCGTGCGTCTTGGTCACGGCCGTCATGTTGGCGATGGCGGTCGGCGTCGCCCCCAGGCTGATGCCGGTGAAGCCGGCCGATAGCACCGCCGCCTCGTAATTCCTGCCCATGGCCGGAAAGACGATGAAGACGATGTAGAGAACCGCCGCCAGCGTCTGCAGGCCGAGCACCAGCATCAGCGCCGGCCCGAGCCCGCCCAGCGTCCACAGCTGCATGCTCATCAGCGACATCGACAGGAAGACGTTGAACGAGAAGTCCGACACCAGCGCCAGCGCGCGGGTGCGCGTCGGCCACACCAGGTTCGGCAGCAGGCGCGGCACGGTGTTGGTCATCACGATGGCGACCAGCAGGCAAATCACGAAGAGCGGCAGCTTGAGCGCCACTTCATCCAGCAGTTCGTCGACGAAGAAGCCGATCAGGATCGCGACGTTCAGTACCAGCACGGTGCGCAGCAGGCTGACATGGCTGACATCATCGCGCACGCCGTGCTCGCTCTTGTCCGGCAGGCCGATCACGTCGACGCCCGTCTTCGGCCCGTGCAGGCCGTGACGTGCGATGAGGTGGCGGGCGATCGGCCCGCCCACAAGGCTGGCCACCACCAGCCCGAGCGTGGCGGTGGCGATGCCGACCTCCATGGCGTTGGGGATGTTGAAGCGCTCGGTGATCAGCGGCGCCCACGCGATGGTGGTGCCGTGCCCGCCGATGAGCGAGGCCGAGCCAAGGAACACGGTGAGCCCCTCCGGAAGGCCCAGAGCCGCGACGCTGCCGGCGGCGATCAGGTTCTGCAGCACCAGGAAGACGACGGTCAGGATCAGCAGCACAAGCAGCGGCCGGCCGCCGGTGATGAGGTCGTCGAGCTTGGCGTTGAGGCCGATGCCGGTGAAGAAATAGAGCAGCAGCATGTCGCGCGCCTCGAGCGCGAAGCGGATTTCGACATCGAGAAAGCGGTAGGCGAGGAACGTCGCCAGCGCCATCAGCAGGCCGCCCGTCACCGCCTCGGGAATGTTCCAGGCCTTGAGCGGGGGGATCGCCCGGTTGATGGCCACGCCCGCGAAGAACACCACGATGGCGATGGTGAAGGTCAGAAAGCCCGGCGTCTCAAGCGTCGTCATCGTCTCCCCCCTGGGCGCTGCGCTCGTCAGGTCAGAACGACCCGACGAACGAGCCGAGCAGGATGACCGCCACCAGCGCGACGATGGCGCCCACGATGCCGACCATGACGATGTCGAGATAGCTCTCGCGATGCGTTGTACCGCAGACCGCGAGCAAAGTCACCACCGCGCCGTTATGGGGCAGGCTGTCCAGCGTGCCCGAGCCGATCACCGCCACGCGGTGCAGCAGCGCCGGGTCAAGGCCGATCTCGGCGGCGAGCTTCATGTAGGTCGGGCCCAGCGCGTCGAGCGCGATGGTAAGCCCGCCCGAGGCCGAGCCGGTGAGCGCGGCCAGCACGTTGGTGGCGATGGCGAGCGAGACCAGCGGCCCGCCCTCGATGCCGAGCACCCATTCGCGCACCAGCTCGAACGCCGGCAGCGCCGCGACCACCGCGCCGAAGCCGACCAGGCTGGCGACGCTGAACACCGGCAGAACGGAGGCGTTGGCACCGGCATCCAGCGTGGCGCGCAAGCCCGGCAGACGGCGCCAGTTGATCGCCAGGGCGACGAGAATGGCCGCCGTCAGCGCCACCACTACCGACCACACGCCGCCGACCGCCGAGAGCGTCGTCCCGCCCCAGCGCGGCTCGGCGAGGAACGAGACATCCATCTGCGGCAGGATGACCAGTGACATCAGCAGGTTGACGACGACGACCACCACGAGCGGCAGCGCGGCGAGCCCGAAGGAGGGCTTGGTATAGGCATGCACCCCGTTATGGATCTCGGCCGGGTCGAATTCATGTGCGGTGGTGGCCCGCTCGCGCACGATCGGGTCCTCGGCGGCGGCATCCACGGGCGCGGTGGCGTCCGCCGGACCGAAGCCCTCGCCGGCCAGCCGCGCCCGGCCTTCCGCGCGCCCGAGCCACCAGAGGCCGAAGGCGAGCATGATGACCGAGGCGAGGATGCCGAGCCCGGGCGCGGCGAAGGGCGTGGTGCCGAAGAACGGCATGGGGATGGCGTTCTGGATCGAGGGCGTGCCGGGCAGCGCCGACATGGTGAAGGTGGAGGTGCCGAGCGCGATGGCGGCGGGCATCAGCCGGCGCGGGATGCCGGCCTGGCGGAACAGCGCGATGCCCATCGGCGCCAGCACGAAGAAGGCGACGAACAGGCTCACGCCGCCATAGGTGACGAAGGCGCCGGCCAGCACCACCGCCAGCATCGCCCGCCTTGTGCCGAGCTTCTCGGTCATGAATTCGGCGATCGACGTCACCGAGCCACTGTCGTCCATGATCTTGCCGAACAGCGCGCCAAGCAGGAACAGCGGGAAGAACTGCGCGATGAAGCGCGCGCCGCTGCCCATGAAGGTCTGCGTCCAGTGCGCCAGCAACGGCTCGCCCGCGAAAGCGGCGGCAATGAGCGCGGCGATGGGCGCGAGGAGCAGCACGCTCCAGCCCCGGAAAGCGAGTGCGACGAGCAGGCCGAGGCCGACCAGAATGCCGATGAGACCCATTCTTCCCCCAGAAGCGCGGCGTCAGACGCCGTCGAGAAGCTGATCGATGTCGAGCGTGGAACGCTTGCCGAGATCGGCGCCATGCTCGTCGAGAAAGGCCTGAGCCGAGGCGCGGCCCTCGTCGCGCAGCATGCTGAGGAATTCCCACTCGGCATTGAGCTTGGACGAATAGCCGAGCGTGCCCATGACGTTGTTGCGCACCATGTGGATGCGCATCTTGGCCCACAGCGCGCCCTCGGTATTGCCGGGATCGGCCACCTTGCGCATCAGCGCCATCATGCGCAGTTCCTTGAGCAGAACGGCGTTGAAGGATACCTCGTTCAGCCGGTTGAGAATCTCGCGGGCATTGCTGGGCGTGCCCTCGCGCTCCACCGGATTGATCGGGATCAGGATGGTGTCATCGGAATCCAGCTCCCGGACCAGCGGCGTCATGGTCGGGTTGCCGGAATAGCCGCCGTCCCAATAGGGTTCGCCGTCGATCTCCACCGCCTGGAACATGGTGGGCAGGCAGGCCGAGGCGAGCAGCACGTCCGGCGACAGGTCGGCATTGCGGAACACCTTGCCGCGCCCGGTGCGCACGCTGGTGGCGGTGATGAACAGCTTGATCGGCGAGGTCTTGACCAGATCGAAGTCGATCAACTCCTCCAGGATCGCCCGCAGCGGATTGCCGCCGCCGGGGTTGAGATCGTAAGGCGAGACCAGCCGCGACATCAGGTCCATGGCGACGAAGAGCGGGGAATTGTCGAGTGTCCAGCGCCCCAGCAGCTTGTCCATCGGACCGCGCTGGAAGGGACTGAAACGCGCCGCTTCCGAAACCTTGGTCCAGAAATTGGCCAGCGCGGCACGCGCGCCCTCCGCCCCGCCCTTGGCGAAACCGAAGCTCATCACCGCCGCGTTCATCGCGCCCGCCGAGGTGCCGGAGACGCCGTCGATCTTCAGCCAGGGCTCCTCCAGGAAGCGATCGAGCACGCCCCAGGTGAAGGCCCCATGCGAGCCGCCGCCCTGCAAAGCGAGGTCGATCAGCACCGGAGCCCGTGCGGACGGCGCCGCGTCGTCACCGGCAGGCTCGGCGCTCGCAGCCTCGGTTGCGGGGCGAGCGGCGCGCCGACGCGGGGCCGGGGCATCCGCCTTGGAAGCCTCGGAATCGGGTGTGGATGGCGTTGAGGTGGTCTCGGTCGACATGACGCTCCGTGTCCGCCTGATGGTATCCGCCGCCCGGTACGGGCAACCGCAGGATAGCACCCTAGAACGCGCCAATGACAGTGTGATTGCCCTAATGCCTTCGGCGGGGCCCGCCACGCGGGGAATGATGCGTCCGCGCAAGGGACGCGGCCTCGCGCCTTCGTGCCTGCAATTTCACTTCGACAAGGTGTATGATGGAACCAATCGCCGGACGAGCAACGATCCGGCGTGCTCCGTGGGAGGTTTCATGCCACATCGTATCCGCCTGTTACTCGCGGTCGCCCTGTTCTCCGCGCTCGCGGTTTCGGCCGCGGCGGCACAGGAAGCGGGCGCCGACGCCACCTGGACGAGCCTGAAGCCCGACGTGTTCGGCGAGCGGGCGATCCGTGACGACAGCCCGCTGATCCAGCTCACCGCGCCCGTCCGCGCCGAAGATGCCGCGCTCGTGCCCATTTCGGTGGAGGTGGCGCTGCCGGCGGGCGACACCCGCACGGTGAAGAAGCTCACCCTCATCGTCGACGAGAACCCCGCTCCCGTCGCGGCCACCTTCACCTTCGGCGGCGAGCGCCATGACCTGACGCTCGGCACCCGTCTGCGGGTGAACAGCTACAGCTATATCCGCGCCATCGCCGAACTGAGCGACGGCGAACTGCACATGGGCGAGCGCTTCGTGAAGGCCTCCGGCGGCTGCTCGGCGCCCGCGATGAAGGACGAGGAGGCCGCGCTGAAGAGCATCGGCCAGATGAAGCTGCGCCTGGTCAAGGACGGGCAGATGGGCGACGCCACCAAGGCGAACCGCGTCTCGCAGCTCCAGCTCATGATCCGCCACCCGAATTATTCCGGGCTGCAGATGGACCAGATCACCCGGCTCTACATCCCGGCCAAGTTCGTCGACGCGATCGAGGTCAAGCAGGGCGACGAGCTGGTGTTCTCGATGGAAGGCGGCATCTCGCTCAGCGAGGATCCTGCGATCCAGTTTTCCTATGAGCCGAGCGGCAAGGAAATCCATGTCGACGCCGCCGACACGGACGGGCGCCGCTTCGAGGGCGAGCTGAAGCCGGCCGGGTGAGCCTCGCGCCGCCTCCCGTCTCGGGCATTATCCCGGATCGGCCCTGTGGGCCGTCCGGGATAATGCCAGGTGGTCTCGCCTCAGTAGAAGCAGGTGATCTCCGCCTCGGCCTGCGCGCGGCGCAAATCGGCGACGATGTCGCGGAACATGGCGGTGGAGCGGAACACCTCCGCCTGCTGGCCGGCGACCTGACCCACGCTGAGGATGGTCTCCGCCTCGACATATTTCTCGTAAGGCAGGATGGTCGCGATCGTGTCGATCGAGCAGGAGCATTTCTCCAGCGATTGCCGCGACTGGCCGTTCGCCGCCATGCAGCCGAACACGTAATCCGCCCGCGCCACGGTGGGGTAGTCATTGATGAGGCCGGTGCCGGGCACGGAAGGGGTCGGCTTGCTCGCGCCGGCCGCCACCGGCGCCAGGGTCGAGGCCGCGCCCGATGTGGCCGGCGGATTGGCGTCCTGCGCCCGCGCGGCTCCGGGAATGACCGGCACGATCAGGGACGCAGCGAGCAGCGGCACGGCAAGCAGCAAATAGGCGCCGCCGCGGGCGATCCTGCTGGCGTTGATGGGCATGGCTTTCTCCTCGGGTCGCCTGTTCGGCGTGTTTTTATCGGCGCTTATTTCGTGGCCGTCGGCGCGCTCGCGCCGGTCAGCGTCAGGCTGGTGTCGATGAGGTTGGCCGCCCCGTCCTTGGCGGGCGTGATGACGCGGATCGCGTAGAGCCCGCCCGGCACGGCCTCGGAATAGATGAACTCATAGCGTCGATCGACCAGTTCCAGCAGCTTGTCCTTGTTTGGATCCTGCGCGAAAGGAGACATGGTCAGCTTCCAGCCCTCGACCTCGTGTCCCTCGAAGGAGAAACGCGCCGGCTCGACCGTGCCGCCGGCGAGATGGTCGCGCAGCCGGTTGCGCAGGTAGAACGGGCTGCCCTTGGTGAGCAGGGCTATTTCCTTCACGTCGCGCTCCAGTAGCACGAGCGAAATCGGATTTCCGTTGCGCGTGGGGAACGGGCCGGCCTCGCCCTCCTTGTCGCCGCGATGGATCACCACATTGGCGATGCGCCCGGCCGCATCGTCCGGGGCGGCGTCCACTTTCATCGCCAGCGTCTCGTCGAAACTCTCGCCGAGATCGGGTCTGGCCGTCACGTGCTTGTAGATGTAGTCGAGCGTCGTGCCGGCCGGAACCCGCGAAAGGTAGGGCGTATCGAAGAAAAGCTCGGTCGCGGTCGGCGAGGCGAGCGCGGCGCCGGACAGCAGGGCGGAAACGAGAAGCGCGGCGAGCCCGGAGAGAGGGCGGCGCGCGAACAGTCGGGGCATGGGCGATTCTCCTGAAAGGGTTCAGTTCGCCCGGTCCGGCACGACATAGCGCCGATAGTCATAGGCGACCTCACCGCCCGCGGCATCGGCCTCGGCGAGGGCGAGCAGATGCGCGTGCAGCGGTGATTTGTGGCAGGCGGGATCGGTGGCGGCGGCATCCCCGGCGATCGCCATCGCCTGGCAGCGGCAACCGCCCCAGTCCTTTTCCTTGCGCTCGCAGCTCTTGCACAGATCGGGCATCCAGTCGGTGCCGCGAAAAGCGTTGAAGGACGGCGCGTTCAGCCAGATGTCCTCCAGCGCGTGCTCGCGCACGTTCCAGAAATCGAGGCCGGGAATGGTCTCCGCCGCGTGGCAGGGCAGCACCTTGCCGGCCGGCGTGACGTTGAGCGACTGGCGGCCCCAGCCATTCATGCAGGGCTTGGGATATTTGGCGTAATAGTCCGGCACCACGGCGTCGATGGTGAGCTGGCCCTTCAGCCGCGCGCGCGCTTCCTCCACCACGTCGAGCGCCCAGAACACCTGATCGCGCGTGGGCATCAGCGCGCCGCGGTTGCGCAGCGCCCAGCCATAATATTGCGAATGGGCGATCTCGATGCGCCCCGCGCCAAGCTCCAGCGCCAGCTCGATGAAATCGGGGATCTGGTGGATATTGGCCCGGTGCACCACGGAATTGATGGTGAGCGGCAGGCCGAGCCGGCGCACCTCGCGCGCCACGGCGAGCTTCCTCTCATGCGCTCCGCGAAAATTCGAGACCTTGTCGGTCACCTCGGCCGTGGCGCCCTGAAAGGAGAGCTGCACATGGTCGATGCCCGCGTCCGAAATCGCCGCCAGCCGCTCCGGCGTGACGCCGACGCCGGCGGTGATGAGGTTGGTGTAGAGCCCCACCTCGACGCAATGGCGGATCATCTGTTCGAGATCGCGCCGCGCGGTCGGCTCGCCGCCGGAGAGGTGCACCTGCAGCACGCCGAGCTTGGCCGCTTCCGAGAACACGCGCAGCCATGTCTGTGTATCGAGTTCGACCGTGCGGCGATCGAGGTCGACCGGGTTCGAGCAATAGGGGCATTGCAGCGGGCAACGATGCGTCAGCTCGGCCAGCATGCCATAGGGCGCGGGCGGGGCCGGACGTGCGATCGGCTGCGCAAGCGGCTGGGCGACCACGTTCATGATGCCGCATCTCCCACGGTCACGGCCGCGAGCGTGACGATACCCTTCTCCTTCAGCCCGGCGAGAAAGGCGTCGACATCGGTGGCGATGCGCGCGCGCTCGACGGTGAAGGCGCTGGCAAGCTCATCGACGATGATCTCGATGGAGCGCACGCCGTCGACCTTTTTCAGGATCTCCACCGCCACCGGATCGGGATTGAGCACGCGCTCGGGGGCCAGCAGCACCCATTGGCCGCGGGCCTCGTCGTGGCGCAGGCGCACGCCGCGCGCGAGCCGGGGAACGGCGGAAGTGACGAGCGCGGTCATCGCGTCTCCTTGGGCGCGAAAGCGCCGGGATAGGCCATTTTCGGATCGACATAGGCGAAATAGAGCGCGTCCAGCTGCACCCACAGCACATCGCACTTGAATTCCAGCGCGCGGATCGCCGCTTCCTGCTGCTCGGGCGTGCGGGCGTGGCGCTTGACATAGTCGAGCGCGAAATCGGCATCGCGCGGCGCCTCGGTGAGGCGGTTCTCGAAATAGGCCAGCGTCTCGCGCGAGACGAAATCATAGTTCTTCAGCATGCCGGCGACACGCTCGCCGATGATGCCGGGCGAGAACATTTCGGTGAGCGAGGAGGCGATCGCTTCCAGAAGGCTCTTCTCGCGCACGAAATGCACATAGGCATCGACCGCGAAGCGCGTGGCCGGCAGCAGGTTGCGCAGCGAGGTCACGGCATGGCGATCGAGGCCCAGCCCGTCCGTCAGCTTCAGCCAGCGGGCGATGCCGCCCTCCCCTTCATGGTGGCCGTCATGGTCGATGATGCGCTGGCGCCAGACGCGGCGCAGTTCCGGCTCGTCCATCCGCGCGAGGATGGACGAATCCTTCACCGGGATCATCGCCTGATAATAATAGCGGTTCAGCGCCCAGGCCTGCACCTGACCGAGATCGAGCTTGCCGTCGTGCAGCAGGCGATGGAACGGGTGAAGATTGTGATAGCGGCGCGTGCCGACGTCGCGCAGGCGCGCCTCCAGCTCGTCGGCCGACAGCAGCGTGGTCATAGAAGGATCTCCATCCCGTCTTCGGCGATTTCCCACCCGGCCCGGTTGGCCGCGACGCGCTCGGACGAGCCGTCGATCAGCACCGGATTCGTGTTGTTGATGTGCACGTAGATGCGTCGGCCGATATCGAGTCCCGCCAGCGCCGCCATGGAGCCTTCCGCACCGGACATGCTCATGTGGCCCATGCGCCGTCCGGTCTTGGTGCCGACCCCGGCCAGCGCCATCTCGTCGTCCCGCCACAGCGTGCCGTCGAACAGCACCGCGTCGGCGCCGTCGAGCCGCGCGCGAAGCGCATCGGTAATGGCGGCGCAGCCGGGAATGAACAGCACGCGGGCCTCGCCCAGCCTCAATTCGACGCCGATGGTCTGCTCGCCCTGCCGGTCGGTGACGAGGGTGCCCGTGTCGGCCTCCTCACGCGCCTCGAGATAGAGCGCGATCTTGCCCGGCACCGGAAAGATCGTGGCGCGGACACCCTCGACCAGATCGAAGGAGGCGCCGAGTTCCACCAAGCGCCGCTCGACAACGCCCTCGGCGAGCACATCGAAGGCGCTGCTGGCGCGCAGCACCTGGTGCACCCCCGGCGTGGCGAGGAGGCTGAAGGGTTGCGCCTCGCGCAGGCTGAGCAAGCCCGCGACATGGTCGATATCGGCATTGGTCAGCAGAACGGAAGCCACCGGCGATTGCCGGCGGCTTCCTCGCGGATGCAATGCCGGCACGGATCGTATCTGCGACAGGATTTCCGGTGCGCAATTCACCAGCGCCCACCGCTCACCATCCGCGCTCACCGCGATGGAGGTCTGCGTCCGCGAACGGACACGGGGATCCCTGTCCCAGGCGAGCGCGCAGACCGGACATCGGCAGTTCCATTGGGGAAAGCCCCCGCCGGCTGCCGAGCCGAGCACGATGAGACGCGGGCGGGACACGGAGGTTGGCATCACAGCGTCACCCCCGGTCCGGCCAGCCGTCCCAAAGCTCAGAAGTCAGCCGGCATATAGGCGTTGACTTCCATTCCGACGCAAACTTCGACGATATGCGGAGTGGTCCAGGCCATTTCTTCCTCCAGGATTATCTGCCGCTTATACTTCATAAGAAGTTGATAAGAGGCCGGTTGTTTGCACGGTACTTAGAACCGCACGAGTAATGTGGAGACGATATCCCCACACGTCAAGCAATGCCAAAAATATCTTCAAAGGCATACATTATGCCACGAAATCCGATCAAGCGGATCGCGCCTCGAACATGAAGCCGCGGCCGCGCACGGTGACGATCATCTGCCCGCCTTCCGGCGTCGCCTCGGCCAATTTGTGGCGGAGATAGCCGACATAGACATCCACCACATTCAGCGAAGCTCCGCCATGGCCGGCCCATAGCGCGGCGAAGATATCGGCGCGCGCCAGCGGCTCGCCGGCATGGCGCATCAGCAGCGCGAGCAGTTCCACCTCGCGCTCGGTGAGGCGCACCCGCGTGCCGCCCAGCAGCGCCTGCCTTGTATCGAGATCGAGCGCCAGCGGACCGGCGGTAAGCACGCGTGATTCGCCCTCCCCGCTGCTGCGCCGCAACGCCTGCACCTTTACCCGCGCCAGCAATTCCTCGAAGGCGAAGGGCTTGACGATGTAGTCGTCAGCCCCGGCGAGCAGGCCTTCCGTGCGCTCGTTCACGCTGGAACGGGCGGAAAGCATGATGATCGGCGCGGTCTGCCCGCCCGCGCGCAGCGCCTTGCACACCTCGATGCCGGAGCGGCCGGGCAGCATCACGTCCAGAATGATCGCCTCCAGCGGCTTGCCGGTCGCGGCCCGCAGCGCCTGCTCGCCATCGCCCACCAGCTCGACCTGATAGCTCTCCGAGGCGAAGCCGCGCCGCAGCAGCGAGCCGATGTCGGGATCGTCCTCGACAATGAGAATGGTCATTGGGCCGCCTCCACCGTTATGTCGGGCACCGGGACAGGCAGCCGCACGGTCACGCAGGTCCCCGTGCGGCCTCCCCCTTCGTCGGCGGTGCCGCTTTCTATGTCGATCCGGCCGCCATGCCGGTCCACGATCCATTTGGCAAGGGCGAGGCCGATGCCGAAGCCCGGCCCCTCGCGCGTGCCCGCCGCGCCGCGCCAGAAACGCTCGAAGACATGCGGCAGTTCCTGCGCTGGAATGCCGGTGCCGTGGTCGCGCACCCGCAGCAGCACCTCGCCGCCCGCGCGCCCGGCTTCCAGCTGCACCACGGCACCGGCCGGGGAGTGGCGCACGGCGTTGGCGACAAGGCCGTCCATGGTCTGGCGCAACCAGTCGCGGTCCGCCTCGATGGCCACGCCCGGCGAGGTGCAGGCGACCTCCAGCGACAGGCCGGCGGCGCGGGCCAGCGGCAGCATGCTCTCCTGCACCTCGCGCAGGAGATCGGCGACGAGGAACAGCGAACGCTCCAGTTCGATCTGCCCGCTTTCGGAGCGGGCGATGCGCAGCAGATCCTCGACACGCCGGTGCAGCTTGCGGGCACGGTTCTGGATCACCATCAGCGCGGCGCGCAGGTCCTCCTCGCTGGCCCGCGCCGCGCGCAGCGTCACCTCCGCCTCGCCGAGGATGACGGTGAGCGGCGTGCGCAATTCGTGGCTCACATCGGTGAAGAAGCGGCGGCGGGCGAGATCGACATTCTCCAGCCGCGTGTTCGCCCCGCGCAATTCGGCGGTGCGGGCGTCGACGATCTCCTGCAGCCGCCTCTGGTCGGCAATCAACCGCGCCTCGCGCCGGGCGAGATGGGCGGCCATGCGGTTGAACCGCGCCATGGCGAGGCTCAGTTCGTCATGGCCGGTCACGGTTAGCCGGATGTCGGTGCGCCCCTGGGCGATGGCGGCGGCGGCGGTCGCGACATCGGCCACCCGGCGCACCAGCGAACGCCCCAGCACCTGATAGAGCACAACCGCGACAAGGCCGGCGAGCAGCACGCCGGCAAGACCCCAGCGCATCGCGCTCTCGCGCAGATCATGCACCGATTCCTGCGCGCCGCGGGCGTCCGTGCGCTCTTCCTCCATGGCGAGGCTGAGCGGTGCGCCGAAACCGGCGGCGAACACATCCAGCACCACTCGCACGGCCGTGGTGGGATCCGGCTGCTGCAACGCGGCCTGAACCTGCCGGTCCATCCCCTCGAACTGCGCCCGGAGCCGCGCCACGGTGCGGCTGCGCGCGGCCATGAGCGTGCGCTGTTCCTCGTCGCCGCGGCGCTCGACTTCCGAGCCAAGCGCGGTCTCGAAACGCTGGAAGGCGGCGAGCGTCCCCTGCCGGGCAGTCGCCAGCGCGTCGCGGTTGCGCTCGCCCGGCTGCTGCGCCGACTGCAGCGAGACCAGCGCATAATCGCCGATGCGGCCGGATATGGACGATAGGAGTTCCAGCCGGCTCTGCGCGGAGACAAGGCGGTCCAGTTCGACATTGGCCCGACCGAGCACGACCACGAGCAGCACGGCCGCCGCAGCGGTGACGAAAACCGCCACCGCGAGCAGCAACGCCATTCGCGCCCTCAGAGATGAAAAACTGCCGCGCCCCATGCTGCCTTCCCGAACAAGGCAGCCGACAGGCCGCCGGTGGGAATGATTTCATGGACCGCGCGCTCGCGCACGCTGCGCCGCAGCAGAGCGTGAGCCCGAACGGCCGCCGATCCGCCCCGGCGACGCGCGCGACGACGCCTAGTAACGACGCCCGTCGAGGATGCCGGCGCTCAAATGTCCCGGCCGCCCACGCTGGGGCGGCCACAGCGCCACTTTTGCACCTTCCACTTGGGATGCGTGCCGCTCCATTCGGCAATGGTCGGCATCGCGGTGATCATGCACTGCATCGGCATCTGGGTCTGCTCGACGCTGACCGAGAGTGCCTCTTCACGGCAGGTTCCCGGATTCGCCACGAGGCAGATCGAAAGTATCAGTTCCATAAGCGGCTCCCTCGGCGTGCGACAAAGCCACTCCCGCGATCATCTCCCCCCAAGACCGGTATTTGCGGCACCAAAGGCCACTCCGATCTGCGCCTTCCGGCGCTGGTATGCCAAAGCAAGATGAATGCCAGAGAACCGTGCGCGACGACCCGCCATGACCACAAGCTACATTCTGCCACAGCCGGCGCGACGGGCCGACAGCGAATGCGTGGGGTGCACAACTCTTCATCATGCCGCCTTATTCCTCATCGGCACGTAGGCGACGGCGACCTTTTGGCGCGTGTGGCCGGAAAGCGTTGTCAATCCTGCGGAAGCACGAAGAATCCCTTGCAGTTAAAAGCGAAGCGGGCCTAGTCTCTCGCCCGTAACGTGTCGGTCGCGCTATCGGGCCAACCGGTTTGGTGTCCCCAAACGCTGCAACAAAGATAGCCGGGACATTAGAGAGGGACGCCCCGTTCCTTGCTCGTGAAACCCTGCTTTGGGAGGTAGTTTAGATGGCCAAGATCAATAAGGTACTTATTGGTGAGTCGCTCGTCGGCGACGGCAACGAAGTTGCTCATATCGACCTGATCATCGGGCCGCGCGGCTCGGCTGCGGAAAGCGCCTTCGTTAACGCGCTGACCAACAACAAGGACGGCTTCACCTCGCTGCTCGCGGTCGTGACCCCGAACCTGCTCGCCAAGCCCAACACCATCCTGTTCAACAAGGTCACCATCAAGGACGCCCGCCAGGCCGTTCAGATGTTCGGCCCCGCGCAGTATGCCGTCGCTAAGGCGGTGGTAGACAGCGTCGCCGAAGGCGTGATCCCGGAAGAAGAAGCCGACGACCTGTTCATCTCGGTCGGCGTGTTCATCCACTGGGAGGCGGCTGACGACGCCAAGATCCAGCAGTTCAACTACGAGGCGACCAAAGAGGCGCTCAAGCGCGCCGTCAATGGCGAGCCGAAGATCGGCGAAGTTCTCGCCAAGGCCGGCGCCGCCAAGCATCCGTTCGCCGCTTAGATCGGAAGCAACCCTGGGCAGACAACACCACCGCCCGCGGCCCCATCTCATCCGAAGGGCCTGCTCCAGCGGTTGGCGGCGATATTTCTCGATAAGTGAGAGCGCGATGCTTTCGCTTTCGTGAGGGAGACGACGGACCTCCGCCCTCTCCCGAAACGCCGACTTACCATAAGCCCGGAGCCTCGTGCTCCGGGCTTTTTCATGTGGCGCGCTCGATGCATTGACCCTTGGGGCATCGCGGCCGGCAGGCGCCGGACGGCGATATTTCGGATCGCGTGATATCGGGCGGCGTGCGGCGGTCAGACTTCGTCGGACAAGGCCTCGGGCTCGGCCAGCCCGGCAGCCACGAGAAAGGCCTGCAAGCGCGCGGGCGAGCCGCGCTCGGCGGCGCCGAGGTCGACCCGAATGTCGCGCGCGATGTGCACCGGCGTTCCCTCCAGCCGCACGATGCGGCTGGCCAGCGCCGCCGCCTCGCGGCTGTCATGGGTGACGAAAAGCACCGTGGCGGGATGGCGGATGATGAGCCGGCGCAGCAAATCCCTGAGCCGGTGCGCACTCGCCTCATCCAGCGAGACAAAGGGCTCGTCCATCAGCAACACATCCGGGCGCAGCACGAAGGCGCGAGCCAGCGCCGCGCGCCGCTGCTGGCCGAGCGAGAGCCGCTCGGGATAGGCATCCGCCAGTTCCGCAAGGCCGACATCCGCCAGCATGGCCCGCGCCGCCTCCCGCCCCTCGGCGCCGGAGGGCAGCACCAGCGCGACATTTTCCAGCACGGTGCGCCAGGGCAGCAGGCGCGGGCTCTGGAAGGCATAGGCGATGCGCGGCGGTGCGCCCTCGAACCGGATCGCGCCGCGATAATCGGTATCGAGCCCGGCGATGATGTTGAGCAGCGTCGTCTTGCCAAGGCCCGAAGCTCCCAGCAGCACGAGAAACTCGCCGGCAGCGACATCAAGACGGAAATCGCGGAAGATTTCCCGCGCCGGCGCGCCCGCCCGGGCGGGAAACTGCTTGCCCGTGATGTCGATGCCGATCGCGCTCATCGCCGCCACCGGTTGACCCGCCGCTCCCAGGGCTGCAGCAGGCCGATCTCGATCAGCTGCACCACGGCGGTGAAGGCCAGCGCATAGGCGAGCACCAGCGCGACATCGAACATCTGGAACGCGGTCTGCAATTCGAAGCCGACCCCGTTGGAGCGACCGAGCAGTTCCACCACCAGCACGATCTTCCAGGTGAGCGCCAGCCCGGAGCGGGCGCTGGCCGTGAAGAACGGCACCAGCTGCGGCAGCGTGACATGGCGCAGCAGCTTCCAGCGCCCGAGGCGATACACACGCGCCATCTCGTCGAGGTCGCGCGACAGGGCCGCGGCGCCCTCGCGCATCGTCACCGCCACATTGGGGATCTTGTTGATCGACACGGCCGTGATGGCGGCCGCCTCGGTGAGCCCGAACCACACGTAGCACAGGATGATGATCACCAGCGCCGGCAGGTTCAGCAGCACGATCACCCACGGGCCGAACAACTCATTGAGGCGCGGCGAACGGCCGAGCGCGATGCCGATGGCCGAGCCGAGCAGCATGGCGATGACGAAGCTCGCCGCCACCCGCGCCAGCGTGATGGCGATATTGCGCTGGAGCGCGCCGCCTTCCGCCGCCCGCATCATCGCCGCCAGCACCGCCGCCGGCCCCGGCAGCAGGGGCGAGGCCGCCCACCAGGCAGCGACCTGCCACACCAGCACGAGCGCCAGCAGCGAGAGGGCGGACATCATCAGGCGGGAGGCGGTGGACACGCCGGCCCTACTCCCCGATCGGGCCGAACAGCGCCCGGTCGAAGCTGGGATTTGGCCCCACCAGCTCGGCCCCGCCGAGTTCCGCCAGCACCTGGAACAGCCGGGCGCAGGATTGCCGCTCGGCCTCGCCGAAACTGCCGGGAATGCCGGCGCGGTAATAGTCGCGCAGACGCGTGAATTCCGCGTCGTCGCTCGCCTGCATCAGCGGGCGGATGCGCACCCACGCGGCGTCCGAGCTGGCCAGCACCCGGTTGGCAGCGGCGGCCGCGCGCAGGAAAGCGGCCACCGAAGCGCCCTTCTCCGCCATGATGGCGTTGCGCCAGACATAGCCCACCAGCGGGGGAACCGGATCGATGCCGAGCCCGGTAACGACCTCCTTCATGTCGATCAGCCGCTTGAAGCCGCGCGCGTCGAGCCGCGCCGCATAGGGCCAGAAGGTGAGCACCGCATCCACCCGCCCGAGCGCCAGCTGTTCGCTGACCAGCGGCGGCGCGCCATAGACGGGCTCGGCAACCTCGGCCAGATCGGCGCCGAACAGCTTTCGGCCATAGGCGCGCAGCAGCAGCCAGCTCTTGTCCAGCGCGCCGCTGGCCACGCCAAGCTTGCGGCCCTTGAGGTCCGCCAGGCTTTTCACCGGCCCGTCCGTCGCCACCATCACCGCGCCGAGCGCGGTGGAAAACGGCGCGAACCGCAGCGGCTCGCCGTCATTTCGCCGGCGCATGGCCCAGAGCCAGTCCGACACGATGAGGTCGATGTCGCCCGCCTGCAGAGCCACCGTGGTGGCCTGCCCGCCGGCGAAGTCGACACTCGTGAGCGGCAGGTTCTCCCGCGTGTCGAAGCCATCGGCGCGGATGGTCTCGACGAGCCAGTTGAGCGTGCCGAATTTCAGCGTGCCGATGCGCAGCGCGGGCAAGCTCGCGGGGGCCGGCGCCTGCGCCATTGCCGGGAGCGCGCGCAAGCTCGCCGCGACAGGGAGCGCCGCGGCCGCCGCCAGCAGGGCGCGGCGCGAGAGAGCGGGGGGAGGCGTCATGGCGCGGCCTTTCCGGTGAGCGGCGGATCCAGCAGGCGGTTGCGCACGAGATAGGAGACGCCGCGCAGCCAGGATTCATCGGTGTTGTTGCGAATATCGACGCTGCCGGCGCGCAGCACGGCGCCGCTCTCGGCATCGCGCAGCTGGAAATTGATGTTGAGGATGAGGTTCGACACCTTCTGCACCAGGCCGATCACCTCGATCTGCGCCCCCGCTGCGCGGGCGATGGCAAGTTCGCAGCTATTGCAATTGCGCAGCGGAGAGGCCTCCTCGATTTCGGCCTTCCGCGAGGCGAGATCCACCAGCTCATAGCCGGCTTTGGTCAGCCGCTCGCGCAGATCGGCCGAAATCAACGCGAGCCGGTGCGCCTCCTCCGGCTTGGGGCCGTTGAGGCTGGCCTCGCCGCTCGTGTCGAACAGCTCAAAGTCGAACACCGCCACGCGGGTCGCCGCCGCGCCGGCGCCGGTGAGACAGAGAAAGGCCCCCAGCACGGCGCCGATACGAGCAAGAGCGGACATGGCGGTTTCTCCCGGACGACGCGCTCAGCGGCACGCTGGCGTGATCATAGGCGCAACAATGGCACCTGCAACTGCCCGGGGAAAAGTTCCCGATATCAAGACATCGTGTGCCCGCCCAATATAGTCATGACCAATATAGCTTATTAGTTTCTTATGTTTTCTATTGTGTTGAATACTTAGATCTCATTGCTTAGTGTTCCGGTACGGCGACGGGCAACAGTTCCAACAAATAGAGCCGTGGGATGGAAATGCCGATGAGATTGAAAGCAGGCGCGACTGGCGCGGCGCTGCTGGCTATGGCTTGCCTCGCGCTTCCCGCCGTCGCGCAGGAGGCTGCCCCGCCGCTCGCCGCCCCCAAGGCAGCGGCGCCGATTGCGCCCGGGCAGACATTCAATATCGGCGTGGTCCGCCAGCTTCCCGAGCCGCCACCCTGGGTGGCGCCGCTGCAGATGCCGCCGGACGATCTCGGCATTGCCGGCGCCCAGCTGGGCCTGCGCGACAACCTCACCAGCGGGCGCTTCCTCAAGCTGGACTACAAGCTCACCAGCGAGACCGTGCCGACCGAGGGCGATCCCCTCGCCGCCGCGCAGAAGCTGGTCGAGGCGGGCAACCGCTTCATCCTGCTCGACGTGCCGCCCGACCAGTTGCTCCGCATCGCCGACGCGCTGAAGGACACCGACACCATCCTCGTCAATGTCGGGGCCACGGACGATCGGCTGCGACAGCAGGATTGCCGCGCCAACGTGTTCCACATCGCCCCGAGCCGGGCCATGCTGACGGATGCGCTGGCGCAGTTCCTCATCAGCAAGCGCTGGCGCAACTGGTTCCTGATGGTCGGGCGCACCGATAACGACAAGCTCTATGCCGACGCCGTGCGCCACTCCGCCACCAAGTTCGGGGCGAAGATCGTCGCGGAGAAGACCTGGGATTACGGGCCGGACGCGCGCGCCACCGCGCAGTCGGAAGTGCCGCGCGGCACGCAGGTGGGCGAATACGACATGCTGATCGTTGCCGACGAACTCGGCGAGTTCGGCGATATCCTGCCCTATAATACCTGGCTCTCGCGCCCCATCGCCGGCACGCAGGGGCTGATGCCGCTGTCCTGGCATCCGACCATGGAAAACTGGGGCGCCTCGCAGTTGCAGAGCCGGTTCTTCAAGCAGTCCGGCCGGCTGATGCAGCCGCTCGATTTCCAGATGTGGGAAGGCGTGTTCGCCATCGGCTCGGCCGGGCTGAAGACGCGCTCCAGCGATCCCGCCAAGGTGCGCGCGCAAATGCTCTCGCCCGATTACGACCTGCCGGTATTCAAAGGCGTCGCCGCCTCGTTCCGCCCATGGGACCACCAGTTGCGCCAGCCGATCCTGCTCACGCACGCCACCAATACCGTGACGCTCTCGCCGCAGCAGGGCTTCCTGCACCAGGTCACGCCGCTCGACACGCTGGGCGTCGACAAGCCCGAGACGCTCTGCAAATTCCAATAAAATCAAACGCTTCCAGGAGGAACTGATGAAACGCCAGACCTTGCTGTCCGCCAGCCTTGCCGCCCTCGCCGGGCTGGCGGTGGCAGACGCACTGCCGGCGCAGGCAAGCCCGCGGGCCTTTGTCTCGAACGAGCGCGACCACACGATGAGCGTGGTCGACATGGAGAGCCTCAAGGTCCTGCAGACGGTGAAGACCGGTCGCCGCCCGCGCGGCATCACCGCCAGCCCGGACGGCAAGCTGATCTATGTCTGCGCCTCCGACGACAATCGCGTCGAGGTCTATGATGCCGCGACGCTGAAGCTGGTGAAGACGCTGCGCTCGGGCCCGGACCCGGAACTGTTCGTGCTGCACCCCTCGGGCAATCCGCTCTATATCGCCAACGAAGACGACAATATGGTCACGGTGGTGAATGTCGAGAATAACGACCTGATCGCCGAGATCCCGGTCGGCGTCGAGCCGGAAGGCATGGGCATCAGCCCGGACGGCAAGTACATGGTCAACACCTCCGAGACCACCAACATGGCCCATGTGGTGGACACGGCAACCAACGAGATCATCGAGAACATCCTCGTCGATTCACGCCCGCGCATCGCCGAATTCTCCAAGGACGGCAAGCAGTTGTGGGTTTCCTCCGAGGTCGGCGGCACCGTCGCGGTGATCGACCCGGCGACCTGGAAGATCGTCAAGAAGATCTCCTTCAAGATCCCCGGCGTGAACAATGATGCGATCCAGCCGGTTGGCGTGCGCATCACCAAGGACGGCTCCAAGGCCTTCATCGCCCTCGGCCCGGCCAACCGGGTCGCCGTGGTGAACACCAAGACGCTCGAGGTGGAGAAATATCTGCTGGTCGGCCAGCGCGTCTGGCAGCTCGGCTTCACGCCGGACGAGAAGTTCCTGGTGTCGACCAATGGCAACTCCAACGACGTCTCGATCATCGATGTCGCCAGCGAGAAAGTCACCAAATCGGTGCCGGTCGGCCGCGCGCCGTGGGGCGTCGTCATCGTCCCCTGAGACGGCCATCACCACCTGACGAACACAACGATATCTGGAGGATACGCCATGAAGCTGCCTTTCGCCGCCGCCTTTGCCGCCACGCTGGCCGCCACGCTCACCCTCGCCGGGGCTGCCCACGCCAAGGGCGACCTCACCGTCAAGCCGACCGAACTGCCGGAACTGACCGTCGGCCTCGGCGATTCCGGCTATGGGGTGTCGCAGAAGAAATACGAGCTGGAGACCGGCAAGTCCTATTCGCTCTCCATCAAGTCGACCGGCAAGAAGGAATGCGCCTTCCAGTCACCCGGCCTGTTCCAGAACATCTTCCTGCGCAAGGTCGAGTCCGGCGAGGCGGAAGTGAAGGCTCTGGCGCTGACCGAGATCGAATTCGAGGAAGCCGGCGACGCCGAGATCTTCTTCGTGCCGATCAAGCCCGGTACCTTTGCCTGGTATTGCAAGGGCATGGAGGAGCGCGGCATGTCCGGGGAATTCATCGTCAAATGAGCCGTGCGTTCCCTTTCGCCTCATGATCCCACTATCCCCGGCTCCCCGCCGGGGATATTTTTCCGACCGGATGATCGATGACGGCTCCGCCGAACCCGGCTTCCCGCGCGCCCGCCGCTCTCCCGGCCCTCGCCGTGACCCATGTCACCCATGCCTTCGGCACCCGCAAGGCGCTGGACGATGTGAGCCTCACCGTGCCCGCCGGCAGCTTCACCGCCCTGCTCGGGCCGAACGGCGCCGGCAAGACCACGCTTTTCTCCCTCATCACCCGGCTCTACGATAATCGCACCGGCCGCATCGAGGTGCTGGGCGAGGATGTGCGCCGCCGCCCCGCTGCCGCGCTGAGCCAGCTTGGCGTGGTGTTCCAGGCGCGCACGCTCGACCTCGAACTCACCGTCGCGCAGAATCTCGTCTATCACGCCACCCTGCACGGCATCGGCTTTCGCGCCGGTCGCCGGCGGGCCCTGGAGGTGCTGCAGCGGGCCGGCCTCGCGGATCGGGCGGACGAGCGGGTGCGCAACCTCTCCGGCGGGCAGATGCGCCGCGTCGAGATCGCCCGCGCGCTGATGCATCGCCCGCATCTGCTGCTGCTCGACGAGCCGACCGTGGGGCTCGATATCGCCTCCCGCGCCGCGCTGGTCGCGCAGGTGCGCGAACTGGTGGCGCAGGAGGGCATCGGCGTGTTGTGGGCCACCCATATCATCGAGGAGATCGCGCCCGACGACCGCGTGGTGGTGCTCCATCGCGGGCGCATCCGCGCCGAGGGCAGCCATGCCGAGGTGCTGGCGCAGGCCGGCGCCCACACGATCGCCGACGCGTTCCTCCATCTCGTGCGCGAGCCCGAGCCGATCCCCGGGGTAAGCACGTGATGAACACCCCGCCCGGCGGATTCCGGCTCTCCCTGTCCGGCTATCTCGTGTGCATGGCCGGCATCTGCTGGCGCGAGGGACTGCGCTTTCTCAACCAACGCGGGCGCTTTCTCTCGGCCTTGGTGCGCCCGCTGGTGTGGCTGTTCATCTTCGCGGCCGGATTTCGCTCCGTGCTCGGCGTTTCCATCATTCCGCCGTATGAGACCTATGTGCTCTACGAGGTTTATGTGACGCCGGGCCTCGTGGCGATGATCCAGCTGTTCAACGGGCTGCAATCCTCCCTTTCCATGGTCTATGACCGGGAAGTGGGCGCGATGCGCATCCTGCTGGTGAGCCCCTACCCGCGCTGGTTCCTGCTCGTCTCCAAGCTGCTGGCGGGCATCCTGGTGTCGGTGCTGCAGGTCTATACTTTCCTCGCCGTGGCGTGGTTCTGGGAGGTGGAACTGCCGCCGGTCGGCTATGTCGCGGTGCTGCCGGCGCTGCTGCTCAGCGGCTTCATGCTCGGCGCCATGGGGCTGGTGATGTCCTCGGTGTTCCGGCAGATGGAGAATTTCGCGAGCGTGATGAATTTCGTCATCTTCCCGATGTTCTTTGCCTCCTCCGCGCTCTATCCGCTCTGGCGCGTTCAGGAGAGTAGCCTCGTGCTCTGGTGGATCTGCACCCTCAACCCGTTCACCTATGCGGTGGAACTCATTCGCTTCGCGCTCTATGGCCAGTTCGAGCCGTTTGCCGCACTGGTTGTTGCCCTATGTGCGCTGGTGTTTCTCGCCGCCGCCATCCTCGCCTATGATCCGTCCGCCGGCATGATGGCGCGGCGCGGCGGGCCCGAGGATGCCCGATGACATGCGCTCGACATGGCCCGACATGACGCCTGCACGATGAGCCCCACGTCCCGTATTCCCGCCGTGATTTCAAGGACACGTTCCATGCCGATGCCCCGCACGCTCCGTTTCGGTGCGCCGATCGCCCTCCTCCTCGCGGCCTCGCCGGCCTTTGCCGCCTCCTCGGCGGACCCGCTCTGGCCGTGCATCCAGCCGAAGGTGGCGACTCTTGCGGCCGGGCAGATGTGGGCCGGCCCGCCGATCGAGAACCTCAAATGGCGCGAGGATCGCCAGGTGGCCGATGTGGTGCCTCTGTTGATCGCCCGCCGCGTGCCGCTGGAGCAGGCGGATGCGCTGATCGGCGACTTCGCCCAGCAGGCCGGCGCGCAGAAGAAGGAGCGCCTGACGCTGCTCTTCGCCGGCGTGTTCGACGAGATCAACGCGCTGCGCACGCGCATCCTCACCGGCATCGAGCGCTATTCGAAGCACCAGATCGCGCTATCCGACCGGATCAAGGATGAGAGCCTGGCGCTGGCCAAGGCGAAGAAGGCCGCCACGACCGACGACGAGAAGGCCAAGGCCGCCGACATGGAAAAGCAGGTTCTGTGGGACACGCGCATCTATGACACGCGGGCGCAGGCCGTGACCGCCGTGTGCGAAAGCCCGGTGATCCTCGAACAGCGCGCCTTCGCCCTCGCGCGCACCATCCAGGGCGCGATGGAGTGATATCCGCCAGCGCGGGGGCGTCTTTCCAGCGCCCTCGCCCGGTTCGTCGTGACGGACGCCTATTCGGGGAGCCCACCGCCTACCCTCACTCGCGCGGCGTGGCCGGCTCCAGCGGCAGGCCCGCCTTGGCCCAGCCATCGGCGCCGGCCGGATACCAGGCGACACCGGTATAGCCATAGGCCAGCGCCCGCCGGGCGGCGTTCCACGACATCCAGCAATCGGTCATGCAATAGAACACCAGCACGGCGTCCTTGCGGTCGGCGCTGAGTTCCGTGAGGCTACGGCGGAAATAGGCATCCATTTCCGGGCTGAGGGCACCATAGCCAACATTGGGTAGCCAAACACTGCCCGGCAGGTGATCGCGCTTCTTGTCGCGCCAGATCGTGCCGGCGGGAAGGTTCGCCGGCTTCACGTCGCGCGGCATCACATCGACAAACAACGCGGCCTTGTCGCGCCACAATGCCTGCGCGGCGGGCGTGTCGAGCACGACGGCGCCCTTGAGCGTCGCCGGGGTGGGAGCGCGGTAAGCGTCCATCCGGTAATCACCCGGCTCGGCGATCGGCGGCGGAGCCGCCGGGCCGGCAAGGGGTGCCGGGCTCGGCTGCTGGCCGACGGCGGGGGAGAGAAACAGCAGCGCCAGGGCGAGCCCGGCCATGCCGAGCCAGGCGAGCCGTGCCAGAGGCGGTTCGGGGCGGGTGCTCATCGCGTCCTCGCTCTGTCTGCCGCCCCCTGCCCTCAAGGGGCCCGCTCAAGGGGCCGATTGCGGGAATCGAGCAGCGGCACGCCATAGTCCAGCAGGATGCGGTCAATCGCGTCCTGCTCGTTCTGGATGAAGGTGTTGAGCTGGTGCTTCCAGTTCAGCTCCCCGGGCCGGATCCCCAGCGTTATGCGATAGACCAGCGAGGGATCGCCCTTCTCCTTCACCAGCGGCATGACGCTCAGCGGCTTCGCCGACGCGCGCGCGTAGTAGCCGCCAATGGGTCCCCACAGGATACCGGCATCGATCGAGCCATCATTGATGTCGGCGATCATCGCCTCGGCCGGGCTTTCGAAGCGCCGGTCGACCATCAGCGAATAGGGCCGTGCCGCGCCCATCAGCCCGTTGCGAGCCAAGAGGTCGCCCGGCGGGGTGCCGGCCACGACACCGATCCGCCGGCCCTTGAGCCGGGGATCCTCCAGCGTGTCGACGCCCGCGAGGTCGCCGTCTCGGGGCGTGACGAGCACCCAGGCCGAGCGGTAGTAGGGGTTGGTGTTCAGCACCGGATCGCCGCCAGCGACATAGCCCATCACCAGATCGCAGCGCTTGGAGCCGAGCGTCATGCGATAGAAGCCGGTCGCCTGCGGAAACCAAGTGTAGTCGAGTGTGAGGCCGAGCTTCTGCGCGAGCAGCTCGGCGATCTTGTTCTCGAAGCCCTCGCCCTTCTCGTTGGTGAAAGGCAGGTTGGCGGGATCGGCACAGACCCGCAGCGTCGAGCGGTCCACAAGGTCGGAGACCTGTGCCCGGGCCGCGGACAGGCCGCCGAGGCCGAGGCCCGCGACGGCGGCGAGGCCCGCAAGCCCTCGAACGGCGAAACCCGCGAGCCGACCCATCATGTCAGCCCGGACGTCCGAAGCACTGGTTCTCATTGGCGGTATATGCCTTCGTCTTGTCCTCGCGCTTGCTCGGCCGCTCGCGGCCCAGCGTGCCGTCGGCACGGGCCTTGAGATAGACGTAGATGTCGTCGAGGTAGCACATCACGTTCTTGTTCTCGCCGAAGGCAGGCATCACCTGGTCCGCCGTGCCGACGCCGATGTTTTTCTTGCCGTTGACCACGGTTTCCATGAACTGGGCGTAGGTCAGGGTCTTCAGCGAATCCGCGAGCGCGGGAGCGTAGGAGGAGCCCATGCCGTCGGGGCCATGGCAGACATGGCACTCGGCATGGTAGCGGCGATAGCCGCTATAGGTGTACCAGTCCAGCGTGCCGTCGGGGGCGATATTGTAGGTCGGATCGCCGTCCGGCAGCGTGTACTTGCCCAGATCGTCCTTCTCCTTCGCCTCGGTGGCCGGCTTGGCGGCGGTGGCGCCGGCATCCTGCGCGTGCGAGGGGGCCGGCAGGACGAGGGCGGCGGACACCACGGCGCCGAGCACCAGGGCGGACAGGCGGGCGGATGCCGGCAGGATGCCGGAAACAAGCCATCCGCGAGCGGAATTCGTCATGAAATCAGTCTCCTGAAGCCCCCCGGCGGGGCGATAATCCGGATTCCGCGCCCCGGAGAGACGCGAAGTCGGGACCAAGAATTTTTCTAAGATTCTCATAAAGACAGGTATCCCGAGACGGCTGGGCCTGGCGTACCGGACAAACCGGCAGCCAGGCCCCTCGTCGTCAGGGAAGATGCGGGACCGGTGACGCCGGACCCGCCCTCCGTCATCCGCTCAGTTCGGCAGCGCGAACACCGTCAGCTGGCCACCCAGGTTGGTGTAGCTGGACAGCGCCGCATAGCCGCCCACCGCGCCAAGGCCCGCATTCGGGTCGGTCAGACCGGCCGCAAGGCCGATGCCTGCCCAGCCACCGACACCCGACAGGATGGCGATGTACTGCTTGCCCTTGTGCTCATAGGTGGTGACGTTGCCGATGATGCCCGACGGGGTCTTGAACTTGTAGAGTTCCTTGCCCGTCTTGCTGTCGACCGCCTTCAGGTAGCCTTCCAGCGTGCCGTAGAACACGACGTCGCCAGCCGTGGCGAGAGCGCCCGACCACACCGAGAACGGCTCGGGGAGCGACCACACGATCTTGCCCTTGGTGTTGTCCCAGGCGATGAAGTTGCCCATGCCGCCATGGCTGTTGGGGGCAGGATACATCGACAGGGTCGCACCGACATAGGGCTGACCGGCCGTATAGCTGACGCGGAACGGCTCGTAGTCCATGCAGACATGGTTGGTCGGCACGTAGAACAGGCCGGTCTTGGGCGAGAAGGCCGCCGGCTGCTGGTCCTTGGTACCCAGAGCCGCCGGGCAGATGCCCTTGGTGTTCACGTCCTCGCCCTGCTGGGCCGTCGAGTACTTGGACACAACCTGCGGACGACCGAAGGTCGGGCTGCTGCGGTCCATATCGACCTTGGTCGCCCAGTTGACGGCGGGGTCGTATTTCTCGGCCACCAGCAGGTCGCCCGTCACGCGGTCCAGCGTATAGCCGAAGCCGTTGCGGTCGAAATGGGTGAGGAGCTTGCGATCCTTGCCGTCCATCTTCTGATCCGTGAGGATCATCTCGTTGACGCCGTCATAGTCCCACTCGTCGTGGGGGGTCATCTGGTAGACCCACTTGGCGACGCCGGTATCGGCGTCACGCGCCCAGATGGTCATCGACCACTTGTTGTCGCCGGGACGCTGCGACGGGTTCCAGGTGGAGGGGTTGCCGGAGCCGTAATAGACGAGGTTGGTCTCGGGATCGTAGGAATACCAGCCCCAGGTACAGCCGCCGCCGATCTTCCACTGATCGCCTTCCCAGCTCTTCAGCGAGGAATCCTTGCCGACCGGCTTGCCGAGATCAGTAGTCTTCTCGGGATCGACCAGGATGTCGCTGTCGGGGCCGATGGAATAGCCGCGCCAGACCTGCTTGCCGGTCTTGGTATCATAGGCGGTGACGTGGCAACGCACGCCGAATTCGCCGCCCGAGATGCCGACGATGACCTTGTCCTTGACCGGCATGACGGTCGCGGTGTTGGTCTCGCCCTTCTTCGGATCGCCGTTGACCACCGACCACTTCTTGGCGCCGGTCTTGGCGTCGAGCGCGACGAGCGTGGTGTCGGCCTGATGCAGGAAGATCGTGCCGTCGGAATAGGCAAGGCCGCGGTTCACGGTATCGCAGCACATAACCGGAATGACGTTCGGGTCCTGCTTCGGCTCGTATTTCCAGAGGATACGGCCGTCATTGTTCAGGTCGAGCGCATAGACGATGTTGGGGAACGGCGTATGCACGTACATCACGTCGCCGATGATCAGCGGGCCACCTTCATGGCCGCGCAAAACACCGGTCGAGAACGTCCACGCGACCTGGAGCTTGCCGACATTGCCAGCATTGACTTCGTCGAGCTTCGAATAACGGGTATTGGCGTAGTCACCAGTCTGGATGCCCCATTGTTTGGGGTCCTTGATAATGTTCATCAGCCCATCATTGGCCATGGCGGGCCAAGCATAGGCGGCCGCAGCCGTAACGAATGCTGCTGCAAGAACCTTGCGCATGCCTTTCTCCTCCTGAACGATCCTCCGGAACCACCCTACGGGCGGCCCCCTCGCGGCTTGTTGCCGTTCTGAGCTTATGTTTTCGGCAGCGTGTCACGACCGGCTGGGGGAGAGGCAGCCGGATCTTCACGGGGGCCCTCGCCCCAAGCTGGCCTACGAACCGGATCAAGGGATTTCCCCTTGAAAGCCGTTGAAGCCGAAAACATAACGAAGGCTAATCCGAATTGCAGCAACGCGCAATAAGAACTCTTATGAGAAGGAAGTCTTATTATGATCTTCTCGCAATTGCGGTCAGGTATAAAATATACCAGATTATTTTTCGCAGTGCAGCATATGATGGAGCCAAGAAAAAGCAGTGATCTTTGTGCCTATCCGGCGGAGTGAACCATGCGGCAGCGCAGCATTCACTCCCATTCCAGCTCGTGATAGGCGGCGATCGCGTTGCGCGGGTTGAATTCGTCGAACAGCGCCCAGCCTCCGCTCTCCTCCTGCGCCACCGCCTGCGGCGCTTCGCTCATCGCCCCGCCACGGGCGATGAGGGCGCGCGCGTCGGCGAGGAGCCGGCCAAGGTAGCGCCGCTCGTCGATGCTGGCCTGCGGCCACGGCACCTGCGCGGGCCCATGGCCGGGCACGGCGCGCGCCGCCGCTTCGCCGTCAAGCTGTTGCAGCAGGGCGAGCCATCCCTTGAGGCTGCCGTCGAGAGTCGGAACATGGCCGATGAACAGCAGATCACCCATCACCCAGGTGTCCGTCGTCTTGTCGCGAATCGTCAGGTCATTGTCGGTATGGGCGGTCGGGCGGGCCTCCAGAAGCAGCACCCGGTCGCCGAGGTCGAGTTCCATCCTTTCGGTGACGAGGAGGTCGGGCAGGACGATTCGCGTGCCTGCCGCCATGTCCCCAAGCAGCCGGCGGGCCTGGTCGAGATAGGTGTCGGTGCGCACCGAGAGCGCTCGCGGCAGCTTGTAATGGCCGACGAAACGCACCCCCTCGCCCTCGAAAGCGGCATTGCCCAGCGTGTGGTCGGGGTGCATGTGGGTGTTGATGACGTAGCGGATCGGCCGATCCGTCGCCGCACGGGCCGCGGCGAGCATGCGCGCGCCGGCCAGCCGGCTGTTGCCGGTGTCGATGATCGCCGCCGCGTCACGGCCGACGACCAGCGTCATGTTGGCGATCGCGCCCTGGTTTTCCGGCGCCACCAGCGCATAAGGCGCCCGGTAGACGAGAATGCCGGGCGCCACTTCCTCGAGCGGCAGGGGCTCGGCCTCCCCCGGCGCGGCGCCCGCCGCAACGGGCGCGCGCGCATCCATCACCGCCCCCGACGCCAAGGCGGCGCCGAGGAGGAGAACGCGACGACGATCCGGCACGTCTTCGACCGACATGGTCGGGCCTCCGCTTCCCTCAAGGGGGAAGCAGCCTCCGGCTACTTCTTGGTGCCGTCGGCGTTGAAGGTGCTGAGATAGGCGATCAGGTCGAGGCGATCGGTCTCCTTGGGCAGACCGGCGAACACCATCTTGATGCCCGGCAGGTAAGCCTTCGGGTTTTCCAGGTATTTATCGAGAACCTCAACGGTCCACGTATCGCCCTTGGCGTTGTGCTCCTTGAGCGTGTCGGAATAGTTGAACCCTTCGATCGCGCCCATCTTGCGATCGACGATGCCGTTCAGCTCGGGACCGACCTTGTTCTTGGCGCCCTCGCCGATGGCGTGGCACGCCATGCACTTCTTGAAGACGTTGGCACCCTTTGCAGGGTCGCCCGCCGGGCTCTGGGCAAGGGCGGCCGTGGTGCCGAGCACAATGAGGGCGGCGGAAATGGCGAAGCGATTCATGGCGTCCTTCCAGGCAGAGATCGTTTGAACGCGCCGTCACACGCGGCGCTTGGCAAGTGGCTTAATCCTCAGTCGCGAGCATAGCGCGCTCGTTAGAATGATCCTAGGGCCAGAAAGGTCCAGTCCGCCGCGCCGATTTGACCCACGCACTTCGTCGCGGCGCCACGGGTCCGCCGCCGGCAAAGCGGCGTGGATTTTGGCGTGGATCCTATCGGGCATAGACCGGAGAGCGCGACGGGCGGCATCGCCAGGCAGTGCTTGCGGCGAAATATCCCACCCCTCGGCCGATGATCGCGCGGGCATCGGATCGTCCGGCGAGCGGAGCGCTCCCAAGGGTCTCCCGCCCGCCGGCACAGCGATGCCCGCCGGTCGCGGCGGAGGGCGCTCAGCGGGCGCCGGGCAAAACCCGCATGCCGGCCGATTCGACGGCCGGCGCGTCGGCAAGGAGATTGTGCCGCGCGAAGAAACGGTCGAGTTCGCGCGTCTCCGGCGTCTGGCCGGTATAGATCGCGACATAATCGGGAATTCGGCGCACGCGGGTGCTGATGTCCTCGTCCGACTTCATCGAGATATAGCCGATCTGGACGAGGTAAATGGTGCGTGCGTGCACATCGGCCGGCAGTGGTTCGAGGCCGAAGCGCATGAACATCTCGGCCAGCGCGGCGATCCGTGCCTCGTCCGCCCGGCGTACCTCGACGGCGATTTCGGGGGATTGCAGGGCCCAGCTGCGGATGGCGAATTCAAACTGCGAATCGAACAGCTCACGGTCGAGCCAGCAGTCGAACACGTTGAGCACCGCCTCGACGAGGGTCTCGGCATAGGCGCGCGAGCGGGCGACCAGATTGTCGGTATTCTTGGCCCGCCACCGGTCGACCAGCGCATCGAGCAGTTGCTCGCGGTCCTTGAAGAACCAGTAGAAGCTGGTCCGCGAGAGCTTGAGCTTACGAGCCAGGGGCTGGATGCGCACAGCCTCGACGCCGCCCTCCACCAGGCTGGCATAGGCGGTTTCCAGCCAGACTTCCGGTGAGCCTCTCCAACCCGTTTCGTTCAAAATGGGCACTCCGCACCTCGACATCTGCCGGCCCGGCGAGGGCCGGCAGAGCGTCCGTTTCGTTTGCCCGCCGGCAGGGCCGACGCGGTATGCGTACGGCTATTCCCAGCCGATCGAGGCCGCAAGTAGCGGCGGCCCCGATCGGAATCGTTCAATTCACGACGCGCGGCTCGCCCACGTCGGTGCCCGACGGATCAAGGCCGTTGGCCTTGAGAATCTCCTTGAGCTCGCCGCTCTTGTGCAGTTCCTGAATGGACGCGTCGAGCGCCTTGCCGAGATCGGCATTGGCCTTGGTGTAGAGAAGATTCGCCTGCGCGGCCTGGATCGAGGACTGCACGCGCGGGTCGGGCTCGGCCACCTTGATGATGATGCCGGCATAGCCGCCCTTCTTCTGGGCGTAGGCACCGGTGCCGAAGCTGTCGACGGCCACATCGATGCGGCCGGCCTCAAGGTCCTGCGCCAGGGCGACGGGGTTCTGGTAGAGCTTGAGGTTCGAGCCGAGCAGCTTCTGCAGATCCGCGACCCAGAGGAAGCCGGAGACGGTGCCGACCTTCTTGCCGACCAGATCCTCGACCTTGGAATAGCCGGTCTTGGAATAGATGCCCATCTGGTCGAGATAGGTCGGCCAGGACAGGCCCAGCACCTTGGCGCGCTCGGCGGTGCGGTACCAGTCGCCCGCGGCAAGGTCCGCCTTGCCCGAGAGCACGTACTGGATGGTGGCGGCGGGATCGACCACCGCGGCAACGACCGTCAGGCAGTTCTTCTCGGCGAACTTCTTGGCGATTTCGCCATCGACGCCGCCGATCTTGCCGTCCGAGGACGCGGTCGAGAAGGGCGGATATTCATAGATCGCCACCGTCAGCTTGCCATCGGCGACGGTCTTGAACGTGTGCGCGGGCGTGCAGGCCTGCGCGGCGACGGCCGACGCCGTGAGGGCGACGGTCAGGGCGGCCAGCCCAACGATGCTGCGGATGCGGAGAGTCGTCATTTCTTGTTATCCCTCTGGAACGTAGTTTGGGAACGCGGTTCAGGCATGGGCACCCAGTTTGCGCTCGAGAGCGCTGACTGCGATGGTCGCGGGAATGCAGATGGCGGCGTAGAGCAGGCCCGCCAGGACCAGGATCGGCATGTAGCGGAAAGTCGTGGAGCCGATCAGATAGGCCTGGCTGACAAGCTCCGGCAGCGCGATGGCGAAGCACAGCGAGGAGGCTTGCAGCATCAGGATCGAAAAGCCGAGCAGCGCGGGCACCGAGACCCGCAGCGCCTGCGGCAGGATCACGTAGCGCAGCGCGTCGAGATGGTTGAGGCCGATCGCCTCCGCCGCCTCCTTCTGGCCGTGCGGCACCGCTTCCAGCCCGGCACGGATGATCTCGCTGGTATAGGCGCCGGTGCACCAGGCCAGCGCGATCACCGCCGAGGAGAAGCTGTCGAGGGACAGCCCCGCATTGGGCAGGCCGAAATAGGTGAACTGCAAGAGGATGAGCGCCGGCGCGCCGCGCCCCACCTCCACCACCACGATGGCGATGCCGCGCATGGGCTTCGACCGGGACTGCACCGCCAGCGCCAGCAGGAGGCCGAGCGGAACACCGATGGCGAGCGAGACGCCCGTCACCTGCACGCTGACCATGAGGCCGTCCAGCATGGCCGGCAGGTGTTCGAGCCAGAAGTCGACCAGATCGTTCATCGGGCAACCCTCGCGCGCAGGTGCAGGTCCGCCCAGCGCGAGGCCCAGGCTATGGGCAGGCTGAGCAGGATGTAGAGCAGGCCGGCCACGGCGTAGACATCGAGCCCGCGGAACGTGCGCTGCGAGACATGCGAAGCCTCGAAGGCGATTTCATGCACGCCGATGGTGGAGGCGATGGCGGAATCCTTCAGCAACCCGATCGCGTAGCTCGCCGCCGAAGGCAGCGCCACCCGGAAAAGTTGCGGCCCGAGGACATCGAAGAAGCGGTGATAGGTGGAGAGCCCCAGCGCCATGGAGGCTTCCGACTGGCCCGAGTGAATGGCCGACATGGCGCCGCGATAGATCTCCGCCATGTTGGCCGCCGTGATCAGGCCGAGGCCGATCGCCGCCGCCTGGAACGGGTTGAGCGAGACATAGCCGGTGTCGAGGCCGAAAAAGATGAAGAACAGCCAGACGATCGGCGGGATGGCGCGCAGCGTCAGGATCAGCGTGTTCGCCACCATGCGCAGCACGACCAGCTTCGACATGCGCATCGCGCAGAGCGGAATGCCCAGCACGACGCCGATCAGCAGCGCCACGGCCGTGAGCGCGATGGTCCATGGCACGCCCGATACCATGGTAAGGAGCATGTCCTGCGTCATCGATCTTTCACCGCATGCAGGAAGCGCTGGGCGCGTTCGGTCTGGGGATTGCGCATCACCGTGCCGCTCGGGCCCTGCTCGACGATACGCCCGTCGGCCATGATGATGACGCGGTCCGAGACGTTCTCGGCGAAGCGCATCTCGTGGGTGACGACGATCATCGTCATGCCGCCCTCGGCCAGCTCGCGCATGACCGACAGCACCTCGAGGCCAAGTTCGGGATCGAGCGCCGAGGTCGGCTCGTCGAACAGCATGATCTGCGGATCGAGCGCCAGCGCCCGCGCGATGGCGATGCGCTGCTGCTGTCCGCCCGAGCAGCGGCTGGGAAATTGCTGCGCCTTGTCGGCAAGGCCGACGCGCGCCAGCAACTGCATGGACACCGCGTCCGCCTGCTCGCGCGTGCGGCCCATCACCCTCTCCTGCGCGAGGCTGACATTGCGCAGCACGGTGAGGTGCGGAAACAGGTTGAAGGACTGGAAGACCATGCCGATGCTGCGGCGCAGCACCATGAGCTCGCGTCGGGTCGGCGTGTGGCCGGCCTCGATGGTGGTGTCGCCGATCGTCACCCGGCCGGTGGTCGGCGGCTCCAGCTGGTTGATGCAGCGCAGCAGCGTGCTCTTGCCCGATCCGCTGGGGCCGATAATGGCCACGACCTCGCCGGCGGCGAGACTGAGATCGATGTCTTCGAGAACGACATGGGTGCCGAAGGTCTTGCCGACCGCGTCGAGGCGCAGCAGCGGCTGCTTCGGCGCGACGTCCGCCTGTGTGATCGAGGAAGAATTGAGGCTCATCGGCTCTCCCGGATACGACACCGCCCGATGCGGCTGAGTTCGGCTCACCAGCATGAATCGTGCCTCTCATGCCCGCCCGTCGCGGCGCGGCGACAGGCACCGCCCGAGCACTCATGCCTCTTTCGAGGCATGCCCGTCCAAGCGGCAATTCCCAGCAGGCTAGGCGAACTTCCCGACATCGCGCAAGCGTAGAATGTACGTGACAGTTGAAAAACTCGACACCAATGTATACTCGCGATCGGCTGCCGTTCCCGACTGTCCGCATCGCTCCACGCCGTGACGAACAGAGGGTCAGTTCACGATGGCAAGCCACTTCCCCAAAATGCTTGCACCAATCCGACTTCGCGGCAGAATGCTGCGGAACCGGGTGGTGTTCGGGGCGCATACGGCCAATATGGCGGAGGACGGCCTGCCGGGGCCGCGCCATGTCGGCTATTACGAGGAACGCGCGCGCGGCGGCGCGGCGATGATCGTGGTGGAGCCGGTGCCCGTGCATCAAGCGGCGGTTCTGACGCGGGGCAATTTCCGCCCCGGCGACGACGCCATCATCGAGCCTTTCAAGGCGGTGACGCAGGCCATCCAGCGCCATGGCGCGCTCGCCATCCAGCAACTCTACCATATCGGCAGCCACGGCGATTCCGACCTGTCCTATCATCCGCACTGGTCGCCCTCGGGCATGCCGAGCTACCATGACAGCGATGGCTCCCACGCGATGAGCGAGGCGGAGATCGAGGAGACGATCGACGGCTTCGTGCAGGCCGCCCGCCGCGCGCAGGCCTCCGGCTTCGACGGCGTGGAGGTCTGGGCCGCCTATCACGGCTTCGTCGACCAGTTCTGGACGCCCTGGTCCAACCGGCGCGAGGACAAGTGGGGCGGCTCGCTGGAGAACCGCACCCGCGTCTCGCGCGAGATCCTCACCCGCATCCGCGCGCTGTGCGGCGACGATTTCATCATCGGCCTCGCGGTCAATGACGAGCCGGATGTCGAGGTGGCGCTGCAGAAGCGCGACCTCGCCGAGATCATCCGCCTGCACGACGAGCAGCAGCTGATGGATTATGTGACCTGCGGCAGCGGCTCCTATTTCGACTTCTACAAGATCATCCCGACCTTCCAGTATCCGGAAAAGCTGGGCGTCGATCTCGCCAGCACGCTGAAGAAGGTGGTGAAGCACGCCCTCGTCACCGCCGAGAGCCATATCCGCACCCCCGACAATGCCGAGACGGTGATCGGCGAGGGCTCGGCCGATCTGGTTTCCATCGTGCGCGGACAGATCGCCGATCCGCACCTCGTCAACAAGGCGGCGGAGGGCCGGCCGGAGGATGTGCGCGGCTGCCTGTCCTGCAACCAGATGTGCTGGGGCCGGCGCTCGCGCGACTACTGGATCAGCTGCCTGATCAACCCCTCGGCCGGGCGCGAATTCGAGTGGGGCGGCGACCGCTTCACCCCCGCCGCGCGGCCGCGCCGGGTATTCGTGGTCGGTGGCGGGCCGGCCGGGCTGGAGGCCGCCCGCGCGGCGGCCGAGCGCGGCCATCGCGTGGTGCTGGCGGAAGCCTCCGACAAGCTGGGCGGCAATTTCCGCCTCGCGGGCCTGCAGCCGCGCCGCGCGCAGATCACCGACCTGATCGACTGGTACGAGCGCCAGCTCACCAAGCTGCAGGTGGAAGTGCGCCTCAACACCTATGTCGAAGCGGCCGACATCACCGCGGAGCAGGCCGACGTCGTCATCCTCGCCACCGGTTCGGTCGCGCCCGATACCGGCTTCCAGAAGGCGTTCCCGCAACTCGACACCATGCCCGGCTGGGAGCGCGGCAATGCCGTCTCGATCGAGGCAGTGATGGCGCGCCAGGCACGGCCCGGCAAGCGCGTGCTTCTGCTCGACGAGGCGGGCGGCTGGCGCGGCTGCGGCACGGCCTGGAAGCTCGCCGAGGACGGCCACGAGGTGACGCTGCTCACTCCCGACCCGATGGTGGGGCGCGAATTGCAGCGCACCGCCGCCGACGGGCCGCTGCGCCGCACGCTGGCCAAGCTCGGCGTGACCTTCGTGCTGGAATCCTCGATCCTCGAATGGCACGGCAACGGCGCAACGGTGATTTCCCACCTCGACGGCAGCCGGCGCTTCATCGAGGCGGACACGCTGGTGACGGCGACCACCAACATGGCCGCCGACTGGCTGGCGCGCGAGCTGCGCGAGGTGGGGCTGCCCTTCGTCGAGATCGGCGACGGCGCCGCCCCCCGGCAGGCGCCCTATGCCATTTATGAGGGCCGCAAGGCCGCGCTGGCGATCTAGCGATGACCGCGCTCCTCAGCCTCACCCCCGACGCCGCCGCCGCTTTCGCCCGTGCCGCCCTTGAGGCCGTCGGCGCCAGCCCGGCCATGGCGGAGGCACTCGCCGCCGCCACCGTGCGGGCCGAGGAGCGCGGACGCGCCTCGGTCGGCTTCGCCCACCTCACCGATTACGTGGAGAGCCTGAAGGCGGCGCGCATTATCGGCACCGCCGAACCCGTCATCTCCTTCCCTGCGCCGGCGCTGATCGAGGTGGACGTCGCGGGCGGTATCGCCCAGCTCGGTTTCGACCGCGCGTTCCGTGAACTCTCCCAGCGGGCGAAGGATCTCGGCGCCGCCAGCCTGGCGCTGCGCGGCAGCTTCACCACCGGCGAGCTCGGCGACTATGCGCTACGGCTCGCGGAGACGGGCCTTGTCGCGCTCGCCGCCACCAACGGGCCGCCGCTGATGAGCCCGCCCGGCGTCGCCCGGGCGGTCTATTGCACCAACCCGATCGCCTTCGCCGCGCCGGGCGCGCAAGGGCCGGCGCTGCTGGTCGACCAGGCCTCCAGCGCCACCGCCTTCGTGAATATCCGCGAGGCGGCCGCGCGCGGCGAGGCGATTCCCGCCGGCTGGGCGGTGGATGGCGACGGCGCGCCGACGCAGGATGCCACGGCGGCGCTCGGCGGCCATCTTCTGCCCTTCGGCGGCGCGCGCGGCGCCAATATCGCGTTGATCGTGGAGATCCTCGCGGCGGGGCTGACGGGGGCCAACTGGTCGCTCGATGCGCCGAGCTTCGTGGATGGTGCGCGTAGCCCGGGCGTCGGCCTGTTCGTGCTGGCCATCGCCCCGCGCGGGGCCGCCACCGACCTCGCCGGCCGGCTGACGCAGCAGATGGAGCGGCTGGCCGGGCTCGGGGTGCATATACCCGGCCAGGCCAAGCTGGCCCGACAGGCGCCGCCGGAGCGGCTGCGCCTGCGCGCCGAGGTGCTGGGGCGGATCGCCGCGCTGGCGGGCATCGCCGCCCCGTCCTGAGCGGCGTCAGAGCGCGCGGGCGGTGAGCGCACTCAACTCACGCGCCCGCGCCTCGGCCGCCGCGAGGCCGGCCGCCACCGCGTGGTCGAAGCCCTCCGCTCCGGCGGTCTCGATCAGCGCGGCGGTGGTGCCGCGATAGCCGGCCAGCGCCTCGATGATGTCACCCGGCGCCGCGCCCGGCGCCGCCAGCAGCCGGCTCGCGCCCGCCACGACGGAGGTGGCGGCGCGGCGGGCGACGGCGGGGTCGATGCCACGAGCCTCGGCATGAGCGATCATCGCGCGGGCGAGCAGGGCGGGATAGCCCGCGCCGGCCCCGGTGAAGCCGCAGAAATAGTCGATCTGGTCTTCCGACGGCACCTCGTCGGCCGCGCCGCAGCACGCGAACAGGCGCTGCACCAGCGCCCTGTCATCCGCGCTCACCTCCGCCGTCGCGTACCACGGCGTGTAGCATTGCCCGATCGTGGCGGCCGCATTGGGCATGGTGCGCACCACCTTGCGCGCACCGGTGTGGCGCATCAGCGTCGCGACATCCACCCCCGCCATGAGCGAGACCAGAGGCTTGTCGCCGACCGCGATGGCGACATGGGGCAGATGCTCCAGCCGCACCGACAGGAGGACGATGTCGCAGCCCTCGACCAGCGCCTGATTGTCCGCCGTCCACACCGCCTCCGGGATAGGCCCCGCCCCGGCGCGGTTGGACAGGATGAGGTTTTCCGGCCGGACCACGCCCTTCGCGAGAAATCCGCGCGCGAAGGCCGCCCCGAGCCAGCCGCTGCCACCGATGATCCCGACCCGCCTGTCGGTCGGCGCCTGCCCATCTTCCATCACTCTCTCCCCTGCTCGCTCAATCGCGCGCACTCGCGCAGCCCCGATTGAAGCCACGTTCGCACCGCCGCGAAATGTACGCTCCTGTTTGAAATATTGACACGGGTGTACAGGCGGCTAAGCTTTCAGTCTGTTACCTTTCCAGGCAGGCATGCATGTCCAACGATCCGCTGCTCCAACCCTTCCAGCTCAAGCACCTGACGCTTCGCAACCGGATCATGACGA
The DNA here is from genome assembly GCF_014195655.1 of Ancylobacter tetraedralis. Lineage (GTDB taxonomy): Bacteria > Pseudomonadota > Alphaproteobacteria > Rhizobiales > Xanthobacteraceae > Ancylobacter > Ancylobacter tetraedralis. The sequence goes on along the minus strand of NZ_JACICD010000001.1, from coordinate 821,761 downwards.
CCTCGCATGAACCGGCCTATGCCGAGGACGGCATGCCGAAGGAGCGCTACCGCGCCTATCATGTCGAGCGGGCCAAGGGCGGCATCGCGCTCACCATGACGGCGGGTTCCGCCTCTGTGTCGAAGGACAGCCCGCCCGCCTTCGGCAATGTGCTGGTCTACAAGGACGAGGTGGTGCCGTGGATGCGCGACCTCGCCGATGCCTGCCACGAGCACGGCACGGCGGTGATGATCCAGATCACGCATCTGGGCCGTCGCACGCGCTGGGACAAGGGCGACTGGCTGCCGGTCATCGCCCCCTCGCGGGCCCGCGAACCCGCGCACCGCGCCTTCCCCAAGCGCATCGAGGACTGGGACATCGAGCGCGTCATCAAGGATTTCGCCGACGCGGCGGAGCGCATGAAGGTGGCGGGGCTCGATGGCATCGAGATCGAGGCCTATGGCCACCTCGCGCAGCAATTCTGGTCGCCGGCGACCAATGACCTCGACGCCCCCTATGGCGGCTCGCTCGACAACCGGCTGCGCTTCACCCTGGAGACGCTGCAGGCCATCCGCGACCGGGTCGGCCCGAATTTCATCGTCGGCGTGCGCTACACGGCCGACGAGGGCGACATGAAGGAGGGCATGGGCCGCGAGGAAGGCATGGAGGTCTCGCGCCGTCTGAAGGCGAGCGGGCTGGTCGACTTCCTCAACATCATCCGCGGCCATATCGACACCGATGCCGCCCTCACCGACGTCATCCCGATCCAGGGCATGCCCAGCGCGCCGCATCTCGATTTCGCCGGCGAGATCCGCGCCGAGACGCGCTGGCCGATCTTCCACGCCGCGCGCGTGCCGGATGTGCCCACCGCCCGCCACGCCATCGCGGCCGGCAAGGTGGACATGATCGGCATGACCCGCGCCCACCTCACCGACCCGCATATCGTGCGCAAGATCATCGCCGGGCGGGAGGACGACATCCGCCCCTGCGTCGGCGCCAATTACTGCCTCGACCGCATATACCAGGGCGGCGCCGCCTTCTGCATCCATAACGGCGCCAGCGGGCGCGAGGAGACGATGCCGCACGACATTCCGCGCGCGGATACGCCGCGCAGGATCGTCGTGGTCGGGGCCGGCCCGGGCGGGCTGGAGGCGGCGCGCGTGGGCGCGGCGCGCGGGCATGAGGTGGTGGTGTTCGAGGCCGCGTCGACCGCCGGCGGGCAGGTGCGCCTCACCGCGCAGAACAAGCGCCGGCGCGAGATGATCTCGATCATCGACTGGCGCCTCGCCCAGTGCGAGGCGGGCGGCGTGTCGCTCAACTTCAACACCTGGGCGGAGGCCGACACGGTGCTGGCGCAGAAGCCGGACGTCGTCATCATCGCCACCGGCGGGCTGCCGCACACCGATGTGCTCTCCGCCGGCAACGACCTCGTCGTCTCCGCCTGGGACATCATCTCCGGCGACGTGAAGCCCGGGCGCAACGTGCTGGTGTTCGACGATGCCGGCGACAATGTCGGCCTGCAGGCGGCCGAGGTGATCGCCGCAGCCGGCGGCAAGGTGGAGATCATGACGCCCGACCGCACCTTCGCCCCCGAGGTGATGGGCATGAACCTCGTGCCCTATATGCGCGCGCTGCAGAAGCACGATGTGACCTTCACCGTCACCTGGCGGCTGGAAGCGGCGGAGCGGGCGGGCAATGCCATCAAGGCCATCGTCGGCTCGGATTATGGCGGGGTACGGCAGGAGCGGATCGTCGACCAGATCGTCATCAATCACGGCATCGTGCCGCTCGACGACCTGTATTTCGAGTTGAAGCCGCTCTCGCGCAACAAGGGCGCGGTGGATTACGACGCGCTGATCGAGGGGCGCCCGCAGACCCGCGACGACAATCCCGACGGCGCCTTCCAGCTTTTCCGCATCGGCGACGCGGTATCCTCGCGAAATACCCACGCGGCGATCTACGACGCGCTGCGGCTCGTCAAGGACCTCTGAACCCACGACCCACCACCCGCGGCCAGGCGACCGGGCTTGCCTGCCCGGTCGCGGGATCAGACCTGCGCCTCCTTCAGCAGCAGGCCGACCAGCGCGTCGGCGCCGGCTTGCAGCCGGGCGGGATCGTCCTGGATCCGCTCCATCACCACGAGCCCGCGTGTGTGGGTGACGATGAGGTCCGCCGCCATCTCCACCGGCAGGCGCAGTTCCGAGGCGGCGGGGGCGAGCCGCTCGACCAGCAAGGCCTGGAGATCGCTCATCTGCTGGCGCAGCGCCGCGCGGATGGCCGGGCTGCCGGCTTCCTCGTCGATCGCCGTCTTGGTGGTGAGGCAGCCCCGGCGGTCCGTGCGGATATAGCCGATGCTGAACGCGAACAGTCCGCTCAGCGCCACGCGCAGGTCCGGCGGCGCGAGGGCACGCTGCACGCCCTCGATATAGCGCGCCTGATAGCGGCGATAGGCGGCGATGAACAGCGCTTCCTTGCCGCCATAGGCATTGTAGAGCGAGCCGCGCTGCACGCCGCTCGCCTGCGCCAGCTCCTGCATGGAGGTGGCCGCGAAGCCCTTGCGCCAGAACTGGGCGAGCGCATCCGCCAGCAGGCGCTCCTCGTCGAATTGCCGGACCCCGGCCATGCGCGCCTCCCCTCCTCCGAAATTCCACACGCCCGGACGCCCGGACGCCTCGTGCGAGCCACTAACACCATCGCATGATTGACACTCATGTCAAATTTAACAATACCGTCAAATATGACAATGGTGTCAAAGATGGCGCCGCCCACAGGGGCGCTCCGCCGGCATCTGCGAGAGACGTCCCCATGACCACCCGCACCGCCTCCGGGGAGCCCCGGCCCGCCAAGGAACCCTTGCCCTGGGCCGCCGTGCTGGCCGGCTTCTGCGCCAGCATGATCGGCATCGGCCTCGCCCGCTTCGCCTATACCCCGCTCATTCCCCCGCTCATCGAGGCCGGCTGGTTCACCGCGGACCGGGTGATCTATCTCGGCGCCGCCAATCTGGCGGGCTATCTGATCGGCGCCATCATCGCCCGCGCGCTCGGCCACCGCTTCGGCAATGTCGCGGTGCTCAAGGTGATGATGCTGCTCACCGCGCTGTCCTTCCTCGCCTGCGCCTTCCCGCTCTCCGAGGCATGGTTCTTCGGCTGGCGGCTCATCTCGGGCGTGACGGGCGGCACGATCATGGTGCTGGTGGCGGCGGCGCTCCTGCCGCACGTTCCGCCCGCACGGCGCGGGCTGGCCGGCGGGGCGATCTTTCTCGGCATCGGCCTCGGCATTGCCACCTCGGGAACCGTCGTTCCCTTGCTGCTGCACTGGGGCCTCCGGGCGACCTGGCTGGGCCTCGCCGCCCTGTCATTCGCCCTCATCGCCCTGAGCTGGGCCGGCTGGCCCCGCAACAGTCCGGCGCCTGGACTCCCCAGCCCCGCGACGGCGGAGCCCCGCCCCGCCCTGGCGCTGAAGGTGCTCTATGGCCAATACGGGCTCATGGCGGTGGGGCTGGTGCCGACCATGGTGTTTCTGGCGGATTATGTGGCGCGTGGGCTGGGACAGGGCGCGCATGTCGGCGCGCTGATCTGGGTGGTCTATGGCATCGGCGCCATTCTTGGACCGGTGGTCTATGGCCAGATGGGCGACAAGCTTGGCTCGGCGCGGGCGCTGCGCCTTCTGCTGGGTGTGCAGGCCCTCGCGCTCGGCACCCTGCTATTCGACCAGCATCTGGCGGCTGTCGCCATCGCCACGCTGGTGATCGGCACCTTTCCGCCCGGCATCGTGCCGCTAGTGCTGCACAAGATGCATCACCTGCTGCCCGGCGATCACGCCGCCCAGGCGAGCGCCTGGAGCCGGGCAACCATCATCTTCGCCAGCTTCCAGGCACTGGCGGGCTATGGCTATTCCTATCTCTTCGCCTCATCCGGCGGCAGCTACCGGCTGCTCTTCGGCTATGGCGCCCTCGCGCTGGTGCTGGCGATCCTCGCGGATGGCATGCTGGAATATGTGATCCGCCGCCGGCCGCGGGCGGGGTCTCTCTCCACGTAGGGCCTTGCGCACGTTTCGGGCCGCGCTCGATCCTGCCAATATGGCCGTACTCGTGCCCGTGTCGTCGCGTTCCGAGCCCGGCATTCACCTGTTGTTGCGGGGCCCCGTTCCTCACCTTCCGCGCCGCGGACAGAGCAGGACGGCCGCGTGGAAGCTGCGGAGGGCCGTTCCAGCTACGTCGTTACCGATAAAGGCGCGCGGGATGCAGTTTTCGATGGCCCGCCTCGGGTTTATCCAGACGGCCGGCACCTGTGTCTGTATCGTGACACAAGCCGATGTCCGGCAAACCGATCGACGCTCCAGGAACCCTTCATGCTCATTCGCTACGGTTACGAGATCACGCTGAACTGCCAGCAGCCCACAGCGCTCGTCTGCCTTCTGTCCGTGCATGAGGATCGCGCCGCCGATATCCGGGCGCCCGAAACCGTTCTCACCACCCCGCAGGTCGCCACATCGACCTATCTCGACCTGTTCGGCAACCGCTGCCTGCGGCTGGTGGCGCCGGCGGGCGACCTGACGATCTGGGGCGATGCCACCATCGAGGATGACGGCCGGCTGGACGGGGTGTTTCCCGATGCGCGGGAAATGCCGGTGCCGGAACTACCCGATGCCTGCCTGACCTATCTCATGGGCAGCCGCTATTGCGAAACCGACCGCCTCAGCCAGACGGCGTGGGACCTGTTCGGCACGCTGGCGCCGGGCTGGGGACGGGTACAGGCGATCTGCGATTTCGTCCATAACCACATCCGCTTCGACTACATGCAGGCGCGTTCCACGCGCTCGGCCTTCGAGACCTATCACGAGCGCGTCGGCGTCTGCCGCGACTTCGCCCATCTCGCCGTCACCTTCTGCCGCTGCCTCAACATTCCCGCGCGCTACGTCAACGGCCATCTCGGCGATATCGGCGTGCCGGTGGTCGACCCGATGGATTTCAGCGCCTGGATCGAGGTGTTCCTCGACGGCGCCTGGCACACGTTCGACCCGCGCAACAACGTGCGGCGGATCGGCCGCATCGTCGTCGCCCGCGGCCGCGATGCCGCCGACATCCCGCTGGTCAACTCGTTCGGCCCCCATGTGCTGAAGTCGTTCCGGGTGTGGACCTACGAGGTGCAGGGCGTGCCGCCGATGTAGGGCAAGCGGGAAGGCGGGCCAGGCGGCGGCGAACGGCCGGGCACGCGGACGTCATTCCATGCACCCCGCAGGCGGAAATGGTCGACAAGTCTCCACCCACCAGCGGATAGCGTGGCAGAGCCAGACCTGTTCTACGGCGCCCGGTCGCAGGATCGCAGCAATCTACCAAGCACGTGGGTTTGCCTGAACGGCGGATTCAATCGGTCGTCGCAACACCGAAACCAGGGAGGTTGCGATGGGCATTGGAAGGCGACGATCCGATCGGCCTGGAAGACGCCCGTTGCCATCGCCGGGGCGGCCGCCGGAGGCTGGACGAGCTGAACTCCAACAGTTCTGATGGGGCATTGCGAAGGGGATGACCTACGACTTTTGACTGACCCTGTCCCGGAAAGACCTCTGGCCAGAACGAGAGATCCGGCGCGTCATCCTCAGGGGTTAACCCGGCCGATGAAGCAAATTCGGCCGGGGTCAGGCCCCTCTGGGATGTGTGAGGTCGGCTCTCGTGGAAGTCCCAGCGCCACGGCGTCGATCTTGGCCCTGGTGTCGTCCAATGACAAGAGCCAGTGGGTTTTGAGGCATTCATCGCGCAGCCGGCCGTTGAACGATTCCACAAAGGCATTGTCGGTCGGCTTGCCGGGCCTGCTGAAGTCCAGCATCACCCGGTTGATATACGCCCAATGGCCGAACGCTCGGGCAATGAATTCCGGCCCATTGTCCACCCGGATCTTGGCCCGCGGTGATCCGCGTAGGAACAGCACACGATCGAGCACGTCGACGACCTGCTCGCCCCGGATGCCCTGGTCGACATGGATCGCCAAGCATTCGCGTGTATAGGCATCAACCACGGTCCGGGCGCGAAAGCGCTTTCCGTTGAGCAGCGCGTCGGACACGAAGTCCATCGCCCAGATCTCGTTCGGCCGAGAGGCCAAGGGCCGTTCCGCCCGGCGCGCCGCCATGACGTGCTGGAGCGGGCGTTTCGCCCGCAAATTCAATCCGTCCAGTCGATTGCGCAGCTCCGATGGCCCGAGGCCGCCGTACAATTGCTTCCAGCGGTAGAACGTCGCTTCCGACAAGCGACTGCATCACGAAGGAAGCAAAGTGAGGTATTCAAGATCCCGAACCGGGATGGCGGAAGGAGGACGGACATGCGCGTCAAACTCGATCCCGATGTCGATGACCTGGCTCCCATGGAGCCGGACGTGCCCCTCTATGACGAGGCGCATTTCGTCACCTATCTGCGCCTGCTGGATGCCGAGACGGACGGCGCTGATTGGACGGAGATGGCGCGGATCGTGTTGCATCGCGATCCGGTCGCGGAAGCGGGCCGGACTCGAACGTACTGGGAAAGTCATCTCGCACGCGCGCAGTGGATGAACAAGATCGGCTATCGAATGATACTGGAACAGTTTGCGGAAGAGGCGCGATCTACACTGTCTTAATTGCCGAGAAAGATTTGTTCGTTATGTCGCGGCCAAAAAAAACAGCCCCCCCCCCCGCACTGACGGAATAGATTTATATTCATGGCGCGGTTACAATTCGAGAGGCGCCTTAATTGGCTTATTACATCGTATCGACGCATGACCATCCCGAACTCGTGCCAGTGACCGGTCACTGGCGCTGGCAAGGCTTTTTCGAAGAACAGGGCGTCGATTTGCAGGAGGTGCTCCGTTACGAGCGCGTGCGTGCGTCCAATCGCGGGGGCCTTCCTCGCACCTTTGTTCTTTTGGAGGATCGCCAACCTCTTGGAATGGTCACGCTGGCGCAGGACGATCTGGATATCAGACCAAACCTAAATCCCTGGTTGGCCGATTTATATGTTGCCGAGCCGTTCCGAGGACGCGGGCACGGTTTGCGCCTCGTTCAGGGATTGGAAGCCGAAGCCAGGGAGACGGGGATTGCCCGGCTATGGCTGTTCACAACCAACGCGGCCATGCTCTATGCCAAAGCAGGTTGGATTGCTGTCGAAACGGTTGCATGGCGGTGCGGTGCGATCACGATCATGAAGCGCGATCTGTAAATCCGCGGCACACGGCACTGACCCGTTCGATTTCCACGCCATGGTATCCGGCAGCACGCTCGCTGTTCTTTCCTGTTGCCTATCGGCAATCGGCAAACCGCCTGTTCTCTGATCGGCTCCGTCTTTTTTTGCCGATTGGAGCCTCTATGTCGGGAAGCCGTGTCCTCTGGGGCCAGATCCCATCGTCGTCGCCATCGTGCTGGCTGCGATATGGGGCGCGACAGAGTGGATGGCGTGGCGGCTCGGGTTTCAGGCACAGTTAGGCGCGCCGTGGTTCGAGCTTGACGGCTGGCCTATCGACTATCCGCCGATCTTCTTCTGGTGGTGGTATGCCTACGACGCCTATGTGCCGTCGATCTTCATTCAGGGGGCGTTCATCGCCGCTTCGGGCGGTTTCCTCTCCATCGCCGTGGCCATCAGCCTCTCGGTCTGACGAGCGCGCGAGGCGAAGAGTGTCGCCACCTACGGCTCGCTGCGCTGGGCTTCGCCCGAAGAGGTGAAGGCAGCCGGGCCGCTCGGCCGGCGATCGCGACTATCGACGCCACGACGGACGGAGCATGTGCTGTGATCTTGATCCGATGCCCGAAAACTGGACCGTTTGAAGCTGGAGTTTTTCGCGCCAAAATCCCTTGGCTGGGAGGAGCGGAAGACGATGAAGGCATCGAAATTTTCGGACGCGCAGAAGGCGTTCATCCGGAAGCAGGGTGCGGACGGCGTGCCGGTGGCGGACATCTGCCGGCGGGCCGGGATCAGCCCGGCGCCCTACTTCAGCTGGAAGAAGAAGTATGAGGGGCTCGCCCCGCTCGAGATGAGGCGGCTGAAGCAGCTCGAGGACGAGAACACGAAGCTGAGAAAGCTCGTCGCGGACCTCTCGCTCGACCGTGAGATGCTGCAGGACGTCATTCGCCGAAAAATCTGAGGCCTGGTCGCAAGCGCGAGCTCGTCGGCAGGATGTGTGGCGAGTGGCAGGTGTCGATCCGCCGGGCCTGTGCGGCCCTGGAGTTCGATCGGTCCACCTACCACTACATATCCTGCCGACCCGACCAGGCCCCGTTGGCGGCCCGCATCAAGACGATCTGTGAAACCCGTGTCCGCTATGGCTACAGACGCGTGCAGGTGCTGCTGCGTCGGGAGGGTCGGGCGGTCAACCAGAGGCGAACCCGGCGGATTTACAACGAGTTAGGCCTCCAGCTGCGCAATAAGACACCGAAGCGTCGGGTGAAGGCGAAGTTGCGGGAGGATCGGGCGCCTGCCACTCGGCCGAACGATGTCTGGGCAATGGACTTCGTCCACGACCAGCTCGCCACCGGCCGCAAGATCCGCGTGCTGACGGTCGTCGACACCTTCTCGCGCTTTTCACCGTTGGTCGATCCGCAGAGCCAGATCGGCGCGCCCGCGCAGCGGATCGAAGCGGAAGGGATCGAGACAGCCGATCGGGCGGAGCTTCACCGGGAGATCGCGCACGGCAATGGTGCGCGCATCCTCGCCGATCCGGCACTGGCACTGGACGCCATCACCCACCAGCAATCGACCTTTACCCGGCGCGACATAGCGCGGTTTGCACACCGCCACAGCGACGGCATCGAGCAGTTCCACGAGGTGATGGGCGCGATGGGCCGCGCACCCGATCTCGTCGAGCTCGGCAAGGACGGCCGCGGCGAGGATCGCTTCACCACGCATCAGATGATCGAGGCCGAGCAGCGCCTGCACAGGGCTGCCGGGCTCATGGCGGAGCGCGAGCGCCATGCGGTGAAGGATGCCGACAGGAACGCGGCGCTGGCGCGCGCCGAGGAGCGCGGGCTTGTTCTCTCCGGCGAGCAGGCTGACGCGCTGTCGCACATCACCGGCACCGGCGATCTCGGTATCGTCGTCGGTTATGCCGGGACGGGGAAGAGCGCCATGCTGGGCGTCGCGCGCGAGGCCTGGGAGGCGGCGGGCCTGGAGGTTCGCGGCGTTGCCCTGTCCGGCATCGCGGCGGAGAATCTGGAGAGCGGATCGGGCATTGCGTCGCGCACCATCGCCAGCCTGGAACATGGCTGGGGGCAAGGCCGGGATCGGCTCACCTCACGCGATGTTCTGGTGATCGACGAGGCCGGCATGGTCGGCACGCGCCAGCTGGAGCGCGTGCTGTCCCATGCCGCCGATGTTGGCGCCAAGGTCGTGCTGGTCGGCGACCCGCAGCAGCTGCAATCGATCGAGGCGGGCGCCGCCTTCCGCTCGCTCGTCGAGCGCCATGGCGGCGCCGAGATCAGCGAGGTGCGCCGCCAGCGCGCGGACTGGCAGCGCGACGCCACGCGCGATCTGGCGACCGGCCGGATCGGCGAGGCCATCCAGGCCAATGAGACCAAGGAGATGGTGCATGCCGCTGTGACACGGGAACAGGCCCGCGGCGAACTGATCGACCGCTGGGACCGCGACCGCCAGACCGCGCCGGACCGCAGCCGTATCATCCTCACCCACACCAATGACGAGGTGCGCGCGCTCAACCAGGCCGCCCGCGAGCGCATGCGGGAGGCCGGCGGGCTCAGTGAGGAGGTTCGCGTCACCGTGGAGCGCGGGGCGCGCTCCTTCGCTCGCGGCGATCGCGTGATGTTCCTACAGAACGAGCGCGGGCTCGGGGTGAAGAATGGCACGCTCGGCACCCTCGAGGAGGTCAGCGCGCAGTCCATGTCGGTGCGTACGGATGATGGCCGCTCCGTTGCCTTCGACTTGAAGGACTACGACCGTATCGATCATGGCTATGCCGCCACCATCCACAAGGCGCAGGGCATGACGGTCGACCGCACCCATGTGCTGGCGACGCCGGGCCTGGATGCTCATTCCAGCTATGTCGCGCTGTCGCGCCACCGCGACGGGATGGAGCTGCACTATGGCCGCGACGACTTCGCGGATGGGGACCGGCTGGTGCGCGCCCTGTCGCGTGACCGGGCCAAGGACATGGTGTCGGACTATGCGCGCTCCGATCCGGCGCAGGCCTATGCCGAGCGCCGCGGCATCACCTTCCGCCAGCGTGTAATGGAGATCCTCACGACGATCGTGCCCGAGCATGTCCGTGAGCGCATTGGCGACATGATAGAGGCCGTGCGCTCACCCGCAGATGTACACAGGCGCTTGAGCGGGCAGCACCGGACAGGAAGGTGGCGGAAGACCCAGAGGACGCGTTGCGCGGTGCCCGCAGACGGGCGCTTGTCCGCCACGCCCGCGCGTCCGATGCCGTCATTGAAGCCAAACGACAGGGCCTTGCGCCTTCCGTCGAGCAACGGCGCGAGCTTGGCGCGGCAAGGCGCGCCTTCAATGAGGTGCGGCCCTACGGTTGGCAGGATGCGGAAGCCGCCTACAGCAAGGATAACAGCCTCGCGCGCGAAGCAGGCTCCGGCAGTATCGGCCGCGCCGTCCGCGCCCTCCAGCTTGAAACGGAAATCCGCACCGGCCCGGAGCGCCGTGCCGATCGCTTCGTTGAGCGCTGGCAGAAGCTCAGCCGCGCCAGCGAGCGCAGATACAGGGACGGTGACTACTCGGGTTACCATAGCGCTCGAGCCCAGATGGGCGACATGGCGCGGAGCCTGGAGCGCGATCCCCAACTCGAATCCCTGCTCGCCGCTCGCAAGAAGGAACTCGGCATCAGCCTCAACACAGGCCGCAGTCTTGGCCGTGAACTGGCCCACAGCCACGGCATCGACTTCGACCGGAGCCGTAGCCTTGGTCTCTAGATCCGTCCGATGTGCCGCCGCCGGTTCGCCACGCCACACCGGCGCCCTTCATCCTCTTGCCGGCAGGCGGCTCCGTGCCTCGTCTTGCGCAGGCGCCCTCAGGCGCATCCAGCAGCAGGCACCATCGCCATGCAGACACCAGAGCGTATCATCCGCCTGAAAACGTCCTCGCCCGCACCGGCCTGTCCCGCTCCACCATCTACCGCAAGATCGCCGAGGGTACCTTCCCCGCCCAGCTCAGGATCAGCACCAACGGTGCAGGCTGGCGCGAGTCCGAAATCAACCGCTGGATCGCGGATCCGCCCCGGTGGCGGGTGGGGGAGATGGGATGATTTGTGACAAAACCTCTGATAAAACTGGGACTGGTTGGAGGATTTGTCACATGCCCTCGGCCCAAGAAACGCAAAAGGTGAAGCTCAGAAACCTGCTCAATGCGCGCAGCATGATGCATGCGCATGAACTGCGCGAGGCCGGCATCAGCGCACAGACGATCTCACGCGCTGTCGAGCAAGGTGACATCGAGCGCATCTCGCGCGGAGTTTATCAAAAGCGTGGCGCGGAGGTCGAAGAGAACCAGATCCTCGCTGAAGCCGCCATGCGCGTCCCCAAAGGCGTGGTCGCTCTGGTGTCGGCGCTCGCCTTTTATGGACTGACCGATCAAATGCCACGGCGCATCTGGATGGCGATCGGGACGAGCGATTGGGCGCCCGTCCAGTCCTATCCCCCACTGCGCATGGTTCGCTTTACGGAACCCTATCTACGACAGGGCATCGAACATCATGCAATCGCTGGCCTAGACGTCCCGGTGTATTCCATCTTGAAGACTCTCGCCGATCTATTCCGAAACCCGAGACTGGTCGACCGATCGGTCGCCGTCGAAGGCCTGCGCGTCGCCATCCAGCAACGAAAGGTAACTCCGAGCGCAATCGCCCAGGCCGCGCAGGCCGGCGGTGCATGGAAGGTGATGCAACCCTATCTCGAGGCGCTCACTTCCAATGGCTAAAGCACCGACGAATATGGCGAAATCGGTGAAGGACCGGCTGCTCGATATCGCCCGCAAGGAAGGCCGTGCATTCGATATCCTGCTGGTGCGGTTTGCGCTTGAACGGCTGCTCTACCGCCTGTCGATCTCGGCGCATCGCGACCGTTTCGTCCTGAAAGGCGGCATGCTGGTCACGGTCTGGGTGACCGACGACAATCGGGGGACGCGCGACGCGGACTTTCTCGGACACGGGGACGCCGATCCGAACCGCCTGATTGCCGATTTCCGGCAGATCATGACGATCGAGAGCGACGATGGACTCCGCTTCGATATCGATACGCTCGCTGCAACGGTCATTCGAGAAGAGATGGAGTACGGCGGTATTCGGCTCAAGGCCGCTGCTTATCTCGAAAGAACGCGTATCCCTGTCACCATTGATATCGGCTTTGGAGACGCCATGGCCGATGCGACGTAGCGCCTCAACTATCCGACTCTGTTGGATTTCCCCGCTCCGCTGTTCGTTCTTATCCGCCCGCCAGGGTGATCGCGGAGAAGTTCCAGGCTATGGTGGCACTTGGCGTCCTCAACGGACGCATGAAGGACTATTACGACCTGTGAGCGATCCCGCGTGTGATCAACATCGCCGATGACGATCTGGATGCGGCCATTCGCGCGACGTTCGAGCGCCGGCGGACGCCGATCCCGAGAGGGCGCCCACCCGGCCTCTCGGCCGAGATGTTCGGCGACGAAGGCAAGCAGCGGCAATGGCGCGCTTACGCTGCGTCGCTCGAACTCGACGGTGTTACCCTGGAATCGATCATCGAAGGCATTTGGGATTTGGTCGGTTCGTCATGCGCGCGGATTGTTGCGAAAAACGGGAATGAGACATGACCTCGGCCAATCTCCCAGCGGGGGGCGGTTTAAAGTTATGCGGATCCGCGTCCGTTAGGTTGGCAAAGTCCGCCTGTGGCAAACCCTCGCGCGTCTTCGCCTTGATACAACCCCTCGAACTCTGATGGCCGAAAGCCGTGGTTCTGTATCAGGCGGCCGGATTGACGGATCAGGTTATGCTGACATCCAGCGAGCCTTCGCCAGGACGCCATACGTTGACCTGGCCCTCGTGGCTAAAGAGGTGCCGCGCGGCAATTCATACCCGCGAAGCTCTTCCGACCGGCTCGCAGCGTGGGGGAGGCGATATAGGGGACGCACGAGCGCTCCTGGCGCCAACTCTAGATGTATTGGAACTCTGGGTCGCCTGGGCGGCTTTTGCTGCGGTCCAGGCAGCTATAGAGCTTAGCGGCCGTTTCGACAGTCCCGTTAGCGGACCCGGGTGCTCGGAGGCCGTAGCCTGTGCGAGCGCGGGATCAATGCGTTCCTGTGAGGATCAATTCCGGGCGAACAGGGCAGAGCTTGCCAGCATCGCGACCGACGCCGGCCAACGATGATCTGAGGCAGGGAGACGTTTTATGGACTCAAATCCCTCACCGCATGTCAAAGCGCTTATTTTAGATTTTGATGGGGTCATCCTCGATTCAGCTGGCGTCAAGACACAAGCTTTCGCCCACTGCTATGTGGGCGAAGGCGCCGGCAAGATCGCCGCAGTCGTCGACTATCAGCAGCGGCACGGAGGCATTGGGCGACGCGAAAAGTTCGTCCATTTCGAGCGCAGCCTCTTCGGCCGGCCGGCCGACCCGGACTCGCTGGATGCGTTGTGCAAACGGTTCGCCGCTTTCATCGAGACCGCCATGCTGGAGGTGCCGTTCATTCCGGGAGCGCGGGAAACCTTGCGGGCGCTGCACGGCCGGGTTCCACTTCATCTCGTCTCCGGAATGCCGGAGGACGAACTGATCGCGGTGCTGGCGCAGCGCGGGCTCACGCCGTTCTTCGTGTCGGTCGCCGGCGCGCCCAAACACAAGCAGGAAGAGTTCCGCCGAATCCTCGATGTGGAGGGCCTCGCACCGGAAGAAGCGCTGGCGGTAGGCGATTCCACCACCGAGTTCGAGGCCGCGCGCCACCTCGGCATTCCATTCGTCGCCATCGTTGCGGAGGGCGCCCCGGACTTCTTTCCGCCCGACGTGCCACGGCTCGCCGATCTTTCGGGCTTTCCCGCTCTCGTCGCCCGATGAGGGGGGTCAGTTCATCCACAAGCCGCCAGTGACATTGATCGCCTGCCCGGTCATGTACGAGGATTCATCCGAGGCGAGGAAGGCGACGACGCGGGCAATGTCGTCGGGCGCGCCGACGCGGCCGAGCGGTATCAGGTGCTCGCGTTCCTTGGCGGTGGGCAGGCCCTGTTCGCGCGACAACCGGTCGGCGTCGTCGCGCATCTTCGTGCCGACGATGGAGCCAGGGCAGACGGCGTTCACGTTGATGCCAAGCGGCGCGACCTCGGCGGCCAGCGCCTGGGTGAACACGATCACCGCCGCCTTCGAGGCGGAATAGGCAGCATAATTGGGCTTGCCAATCTTGCCGAACCACGAGGCGATGTTGACGATCCGCCCGTTTCGGCGGGCGATCATGTCCGGCAGCACCGACCGCGCGACATGGAAGACGCTGTCGGTGTTGATGGCGAACATGCGCCGCCAGGCGGCGGGCTCGATGTCCACCACCTTGCCGACGCCGGTGATGGCGGCGTTGTTGATTGCGATGTCGATAGGCCCGAGCGCGGTCTTGATCTCCTCGACCGCCGCCGCCACCGCGTCGGCATCGGCCACATCTACGCCGCGCACCAGCGCCCGGCGCCCGGCCGCCCGAACCATCGCCGCCGTTTCCTCGGCCCCGGCCAGGTCGAGGTCGAGAATGGCGACGTCGCATCCCTCCTGCGCAAGGCGGGTGGCGATGCCGCGGCCGATGCCGACCGCCCCGCCGGTGACGAGGGCGATACGCCCGTCGAGCTTGTACATGATGCTGACCGCCTTACTGTGCGCCGTGGCTGTCGAGGCCCGGCAGATAGATGTCCTTGATACGGGGGTCTGCCGCGATCTTCGCGGCGGGGCCCGAGCATTGCAGCGCACCATGCTCCAGCGCGTAGACGAAATCGGCTACCTCGAAGGACAGGTCGATGTTCTGCTCGACGAGAATGATCGACACCCCGCTCTCGGCCAGCTTGAGCACGATCTCGAAGATCTGGTGGATGATGATCGGCGCGAGGCCGAGCGAGGGCTCGTCGAGCAGCAGAAGCTCCGGGCTGCCCATCAGCGCGCGGCCGATCGCCACCATCTGCTGCTGGCCGCCCGAGAGCCGCCCGGCCGACTGGTGGCGCCGCTCGCCGAGGATCGGGAACAGCCGGTAGACCTGGTCGCGCAGCTCGGCGAAGCTCTTGCCGCGGCCGGCGATGTAGCCGGTGACGAGGTTCTCCTCGACCGAGAGCTGAAAGACCCGCCGCCCTTCCGGGCAATGGCCGACGCCGCGCCGGACCATCTGGTGCGGCTTGAGCCCGACGACATCCTCGCCCTTGAAGCGGATGGTCCCGCTTGTGGCGCGGTTCAGCCCGCTGATGGTGCGCAGCAGCGTGGTCTTGCCCGCGCCATTGGGGCCGATGAGGCAGACGATCTCGCCCGGCATCACCTTAAGGCTGATGCCATGTAAGACCTTCACCCTCCCGTATCCGGACTCGATTGCGTCGACCGCGAGCAGCGGCCTCGATGTCCCTGATGGCTCCTGGCTGGCCAAGATACGCCTCCTGCACTTCGGTGTTGGCCCGGATTTCGGCGGCATTTCCCTGCGCGAGCACCTGCCCGCGATTCATCACCACGATGGTGTCGGAGATGGACATGATGAGCTTCATGTCGTGCTCGATCAGCACCATGGCGAGGTCGGGGGCGCGCAAAGCGAGGATGTGCTGCTTGAGCAGCTCGGTCTCGCCATGATTGAGCCCGGCGGCCGGCTCGTCGAGCAGCAGCACGCGGGGCCCGGCGACCACGGCGCGGGCGAGTTCGACCAGCTTCTGCTGGCCATAGGCAAGGCTTCCCGCCTGCTGCTCGGCATGGGCGGCGAGGCCGAGGCGCTCCAGCACCGCGTGGCAACGCGCGCGCCGTTCCTCGGCCGCCGCCCGGCCAGTGAGGCCGAACGTGTCGGCGACGAGCCGCCCCACCTTCGGCGGCACCAGCGCCACTTCGAGGTTCTTCACCACGCTCATGCCGTCGAACAGGCGGATGTTCTGGTAGGTTCGCGCCAGCCCGGCATGGGCGATGCGGTGCTTGGGAAGTCGCTGCAGCTCGACGCCGTCGACCAGAATGCGGCCGGAACTGACGCCATAGGAGCCGGCCGCCATGTTGACGAGGGTCGACTTGCCGGCCCCGTTCGGCCCTATCACCGCGGTGATGATGCCCGGCTTCACCTTGAAGGACACATCGTCGATCGCCTTGAGCGCGCCGAACTGCTTGGTGACGTGGTCGAAGGTCAGCATTTGCCGCCTCCCAGCCGGCGCATCAGCCAGCTTGGTCCGAAGGCGCGGCTGATGATGCCGCGCGGCCGGGCGAGGATGATGATGACGAGCGCCATGCCGTAGAGCAGCAGCCGGTAGTCGGCATAAGCGCGCAGAAGTTCCGGGATGAGGATCAAAAGGGTCGCGCCCAGCAGCGCGCCAAACGGGTTGCCGAGGCCGCCGATCACGATCACCAGCACGATGATGAGAGATTCCCAGAAGGTGAAGCTCTCCGGGCTGACGAAGCGCTGCATGGCGGCGAAGACGACGCCGCAGCCCCCGCCGATGAATGCGCTGAGCGCGAAGGCCACCAGCTTCACCCGCGTCGTGTCGATGCCGCAGCCGCGCGCCGCGTCCTGATCCTCGCGCACGGCCGACAGCGCCGTGCCGAGCGCGCTCTCCTGGATACGCCAGACGAACAAGAACACCACCACCAGCATCGCCACGAGCAGATAGAGGAAATCCTCCGGCGTGCTCAGCGTCCAGCCGAACAGATGCGCCTCATCGATGCGGGCGATCCCCTGCGGGCCGTTGGTCACCCCATCGAGATTGTTCATCAGCACGCGGATGATCTCGCCGAAGCCGAGCGTAACGATGGCGAGATAGTCGCCGCGCAGCCGCAGCACCGGAATGCCGAGCAATATGCCGGCAAGGCCGGCGAGGCTCGCGCCGATCAGCAGCACCAGCGCGAAAGGCAGGTGGATGTCGAACTGGCCGGAGGCGAGCAGCGCCCAGGAGTAGGCGCCGATGGCGTAGAAGGCGACGTAGCCGAGGTCGAGCAGCCCGGCATAGCCGACGATGATGTTCAGCCCCAGGCCGAGGATGGCATAGAGCAGGATCATGTCGAGGATGCGCAGCGGATAGGCCGGCAGGAATTGGCCGGCGATCAGTGCCAGCACCGGCACCAGCGCCATGGCGAGCGCCCCCGGCCAGACCCGCATCGTGCGGACAGGGGCCGGGCCCAGCGCGCCGGCCGCCGCTCCGCCTGTGTTCGGTGCGTCAGAAGTCACTCTTGTACACTCTGGTTTCTTCGCTGACATGCTCGCCGAGCAGGCCGGCGGGGCGAAATAGCAGGATCAGGACAAGGACGGAGAAGGCGAAGATGTCGCGGTATTCCGTGCCGATGACGCCGCCGGTCAGCACCGGCATCCAGGCGGTGCCGAAGGTCTCGATGGCGCCGAGCAGGAACCCGCCCAGCACCGCGCCGGGAATGGAGCCGATGCCCCCGAGAATGGCGGCGGTGAACGCCTTCATCCCGATGACGAAGCCCATGGTGAAGGTCGCCACGCCATAGAAGGAGGAATAAAGGATACCGGCAACGGCGCCCAGGCCGGGGCCTATGAAGAAGATCAGCGAGATCGCCATGTTCGGGTTGATGCCGACCAGCGAGGCGGTCTCCGCGTTCTCGGCCACCGCCCGAATGCGAACGCCGAGATTGGTGCGGTTCACGAACAGCTCCAGCCCAATCATCAGCACCACGGCGACGAGGAAGATGGTGATCTGCTTGTAACTGACGACGGCGCCGAAGACGTCGATCACCCCCGACGGCAGGAAGGAGGGGTAGATCATCGGCCGCCGGCCGCCGATCAGCATCACCGCGTTCTGGATCACCACTGCCATGCCGAGGGCCGAGAGCATCGGCGCGAGGCGCGAGGTGCCGCGCAGCGGGCGGTATGCGACGATCTCGACGCTGACGCCGGCAAGGCCGACGAGCACGAAGGTAATGAGGCCCACGAGCAGACCGCCCGTTGGGTGACCGGCAATGCCGAGCGCGCCGGCAAGGGCGAGGCCGATGAAGGCGCCAGCGGTGAACAGCTCGCTATGGGCGAAGTTGATGAGGCGCAGCACGCCATAGACCATGGTGTATCCGAGCGCGATGAGCGCGTAGATCGACCCGACGGTGAGGGCGTTGATCGTCTGCTGGAGAATGAGGGCGCCCATGTCAGCCTTTCGGTCCGTTGCTTGCGGTAGCGGGCGGAAAGAGGTCCGGCGCAGCGCGCGAGGGGGCGCAGACGCCGGACCAGGAGGCTTCTCGATACGGGAGGGGGCCGTTCGATGAAGCTAGCTCCGTTCTGGGTGGATGGTGCGTTACTGGACCAGCGCGAACTTGCCGCCCTTGACCGCGTAGAGGAACAAGAAGGGCTTCTGCAGTTCGCCTGCCGGCGTGAAGGCGACGTGACCGACGAGGCCGTCAAAGTCGCTCTTGGCGATCTCGGTGACGATACCGGCGCGGGTGAGCGGGGTCGGCGCCTTCTTCATCGCCTCGATAATGATGGTGGCCTCGACATAGCCATAGGCCGAGTACGGGCCGGGATCCTCGCCGAAGGCGGCCTTGTAGTCAGTTGCGAACTTCTGCAGGGCGGGAGAGGAATCGTAGGGCGGGGCCTGGAAGGAGACGACGGTGCCTTCCGAAGCGGGCCCGGCGCCCGCGATGAAGTCCGGGGTGAAGGCGCTGTCGGCGGCGAAGAAGGTCGCTTTGATGCCGAGCTCGCGAGCCTGCTTAACGAACAGGCCGACCGCCGGCATCACGCCGCCGAAATAGACCACGTCCGGATTCTCGGCGCGGATGGAGGAAAGCAGGGCACTGAAATCGACGTCGGTCTGAGCGATGCCGGAGAAGGACGTGATCGTGCCGCCTCCCTTGGTGAAGTTCTCGCGAAACACTTCGGCGACGCCCTGGCCGAAGGCCTGCTTGTCGTGAACCACGGCGGCCTTCTTGGCGCCGAGCTTGGCCAGAGCGTAGTCGGCCGGGGCCGCGCCCTGCGACAGGTCGTTGGCGATGGGCCGGAAAAGGTTCTTGTAGCCGGCCTTGGTGACCTTAGGGTTCGAGGCGTTGGTCACCTGCGGCATGCCGCAGCGATTGTAGACATCGGATGACGGGATGGTCACGCCGCTGTTGAAATTGGCGACCACGGCGAGCATGCCGGCCTCGTCGCAATGCTTCTGCGCGATCAGCGTGCCCTGCTTAGGATCGCCGCCATCGTCATCGCGCACCAGGACCAGCTTCTGGCCGTGCACGCCGCCCGCCGCATTGGCTTGCCGAACGGCGAGTTCCATGCCGTTCTGCCAGGTGGTGCCGAAAAGCGCCTCGGCGTTGGTGGTCGGCCCCGCCGTGCCGATGAGAATATCGGCCCGGGCGGCTCCCGTCAGCGCGGCCACGGCAACGGCAGCGTAGAGTATGCTCTTGATACGCATGTCAGTTCCCTTCTCTCTGGGGTCCGTTCCGGACCGTTGCGCAGGGTGCCAACATGGGCCGGCAGCCTGGTCGTTAAGCGATGTCGCGCGCCTTTCCGAGCCGGCCTTCGGCCAGCGACATGATGAGGTTGCGCGAGACGCGCTGGATGTGCGCCCGTAGCGTGTCGACGGCCCGGCGGATGTCGCCGAGCCGGGCGAAGGCGATGAGAGCGCGGTGGTCGGACAGCTCGCGTTCCACGTCTTCCGCAACCGCGATCTGCAGGTTCACGTAACGGTTGGCGTTGTCATGCACGGTCCGCAGCAGCTTCAGCGCGATCAGATGGCCGCTGGGGCGATAGAGTGTTTCGTGGAAGCGCCAGTTCAGTTCGCCCCAGTTTTCCACGCTGCCGCTCGCCATGGCCTCGTCGGTGACGGCCTCGGCAAGGGCGAAATCCTCTTCCGTCAACCGCGGGATGGCCACCTCGAACAGCCAGGTTTCCATGCGCATGCGGATTTCGAACAGTTCCTCGATCTCCTCCAGCGACAGCGAGGACACGACCGTCCCCTTGTGCAGTTCCGATACGACGAGGCCCTCCGCCTCCAGCTGGCGGATCGCCTCCCGCAGCGGAACGCGGGAAACCCCCAGCTCACTGGCTAGCTTCTCCTGGCGCAGGGGTGCGCCTTCGGGCAGCTGGCCGACAATGATCTGTCGTCGCAATTCGGTGACGATTTGGTCCGTCAACGACTGGCGACCTATTTTCACAACCATCCGACTGGCTCCACATTGAATACGATATTCAATTGATCTGGATCAACAAGAACATTTAGTAGGCACTAATGCAGCAAACATGCCTATTTTTTCATCTTTTATTCTCCTTTCTGAGTGCCTAGGCTGAATATTGTATTCAATCATAACCCGGCGAGCGGAGCAGTCACATGTCGGAACAGGCGGGCCAATCAGCTCAGGCAGACGCGACCTCTCATCTCGGCGATGTGCTCGTGAAACAGCCGGGCGAGGAAGTCAGCTACTGGCAGCCAGTACCGGCCAATGGCCATATCGACGTGATCTTCGCCCCGCATCTCGTACCGATGGAATTTCCCATAGGTTTCGGAACCCAGACCGTCCCGCCGGGTGGCTATGTGCGCGAGCATGCCCATGACCGGAATGAGGAAGTGATCTTCGTGATCCGTGGCAAGGGTCGTGCCGTGGTCGACGGCGAGAGCCATGTGATGCAGCCGGGCTCCGCCTTCTTCATCGGCCGCAACCGGCGCCACATGTTTATCAACGAAGGTACCGAGGACATCCTCTGGACCTGGCTGATCGTGCCGAACGGGCTGGAGGACTTCTTCCGCCTGATCGGCCGTCCCCGCCAGCCGGGCGAACCGACGCCCGAGCCGTTTCCGCGGCCTGAAAACGTGCTGCAGATCGAGCGCGACACCGTGTTCGCAGCGCAGCCGGACGACCAGCGCCAGCCTTGAGCCGGCGCCGCGTGCGCTCGTGCCCTTCCCGACGATCGAGGAATCCATGCGTCTCAAAGACAAGGTCGCCATCATCACTGGCTCTGCCGCCGGCATCGGTGAATCGGCGGCAGAACTGTTCGTGCGGGAAGGTGCCCGCGTCCTCCTGGCGGACCGTAACGGCGAGGGGGTCGCGCAGGTCGCCGAACGCCTCGGTCCCAATGCCGCCGCCATCGCCGTCGACGTCAGCCGCAGTGACGAGGTGAAGCGCATGGTGGAGTGCGCCGTGGAGCGATTCGGCCGGCTCGACATCCTCGCCAACAATGCTGGCTACGGCATCCCCGGTACGGTTGTAAATACCGAGGAGGACGCCTGGGATGCACTTATGGCGGTCAACCTCAAGGGCGTCTTCCTGTGCTGCAAGCATGCGATCCCTGTCATGGCGGCGCAGGGCGGCGGCACTATCGTCAACACCGCTTCCAACGTCGCCACCGTCGGCATCTTCGACCGCGCGGCCTATGTCGCCTCCAAGGGCGGCGTCGCCGCGCTCACCAAGGCAATGGCGCTCGACCATGCCGAGCAGAACATCCGGGTGAACTGCGTGGCGCCCGGCGTCACCTGGTCGAGCTATTTCGACAGGATGGTCGCCGGCCATCCCGACCCCGAGAGCTTCAAGGCCAAGCTCAAGGCGCGCTCGCCGATCAATCGCTGGGCGCAGCCGGTGGAGATTGCCAACGCCATCCTCTGGCTCGCCTCGGATGAAGCCTCCTTCGCCACCGGTGCCATGTTCACCGTCGATGGCGGCATGTCGGCCTGGTGAGGTGATGGGCGCGGCGCGGGACATCGCTCTCATCGGTTTCGGTGCCATCGGCCAGGCGCTGGCCGCCGACCTAGGCCGCGACCCAGCCTATCGCCTTTCGGTGCTGACGCATGACGGAACGAAGGTTTCCTCCCCCATCTGCGCCTTGTCCGATGTCGAGGCGCTGATCGCCGCCCGGCCGGCGCTGGTCGTCGAGGCGGCCGGCCAGGGCGCCGTAGCGCAATATGGCCCCCAGCTGCTGAGCGCCGGCATCAGCCTCGTCATCGCCTCCACCGGCGCGCTGGCCGATGATGCGTTGCTGCAGCGGCTTGTCGGCGCCGCGCAGGCAAGCGGCGCCCGGCTCATCGTCCCGGCCGGCGCCATTGGCGGGCTCGACTATCTAACCGCGGTGGCGGGCGTCAAGGGCACGACGGTGCGCTATATCTCCCGCAAGCCGCCGGCAGCGTGGAGCACCGAGCTCGCGGCGCTCGGCCACGCGCCGGAGCGCCTTGCCTCGGCGGTCGTCCTGTTCGAGGGAACCGCGGGGGAAGCGGCGCGCCGCTACCCGCGTAACCTCAATGCCGGGCTCGCGGTGGCGCTGGCCGCCGGCCCGGCACGGGTGAGCGTGCAGGTGATCGCCGACCCGGCCGTCAGCGCCAACACGCACGAGATCGAGGTCAAGAGCCCGGCGGGCAGCGCCACGCTGAGCTTTTCCAATCGGCCCTCACCCGACAATCCCAAGACCTCCGCCGTCACCGCGCTGAGCCTCGCCCAGGCGGTGCGGCGCCACTTCGCTTCCCTGGTCATCTGAGAGAGCCGCCCGCCATGTCGCGCATTCTCGTCATCGGCGCCGGCATTGTCGGCCTCTCCTGTGCCCGGGCGCTACGCGCGGAGGGCCACGAGGTGAGCGTGCTGGACCGCGATCCGGCAGGGGACAAGTGCTCATTCGGGAACGCCGCCGGCATCGGGGTCACCGAGATAATTCCTGCTTCCGTTCCTGGCCTCGCCCGGAAGGTGCCCGGCTGGCTGGCCGATCCGCTGGGTCCGCTATCGATGCGCCCCGGCCACTTCCCCAAGCTGGTGCCCTGGCTGCTGCGCTTCCTGAAGGAGGGGCGTTGGGATCGCGTGGAGGCGATTGCCGCCTCGCTCGCCACCTTGTCGGCCCGCACCTATGACGATCTTCTGCCGTTGCTCGTCGAGCTTGACCTCATGGGCGACCTGCACCGCGTCGGCGCGCTGTGGGTGTACGAGACGCGCGCGGGTTTTGAGGCGGACAGACGCTTCCATGACCTGCGCCGCCGGCACGGCCTCGTTTGCGACGAGATGGACGGCGCCGCCGCACAAGCTCTGGAGCCGGCGCTGGCGAGCACGATCCGCCACGCCATCATGACCCCGCAATGGTCACATGTCGCCGATCCCAAACGCATCGTCGATCGCCTGCGCACCCATCTTGAGGCGCGCGGCGTAGCGATGCTCCAGGGCGAGGTTGCCGGTATCGCCGGGCGCGACGTGCAAACACAGGACGGCCGGCGCCTCGCCTTCGAGCGGCTGGTGATCGCCGCCGGTGCCTGGTCCGGCCGACTCGCCCGGCAGATCGGCGACCGGGCGCTGATCGAGAGCGAGCGCGGCTACAACACTACGCTTCCTACCCCGGGCGTATCCCTCACGCGCGAGGTGATCTTCGCCGAGCGTGCCTTCGTCGCCACGCCGATCGAGGCGGGGCTGCGCATTGGCGGCGCGGCGGAATTCGCCGGACTGGAGGCCGCGCCGAACTATGCGCGCTCCGACGCGCTCGCTCAGCTGGGCCGCCGCTTCCTGCCGGGACTGAACATCGAGGGCGGCACGCGCTGGATGGGGCATCGCCCGACCACGGCGGATTCGCTGCCGGTCATCGGCCGCTCGCCGCGGCGTGACGATGTTTTCTATGCCTTCGGCCACGGCCATACCGGGCTCACCTTCGGTCCGACGACGGGGCGGCTGATCGCTGAATTGGTTGGCGGCCGTCCGCCCGCCGTGGACGTCGCTCCCTTTGCCATCCAACGCTTCAACTGAAACGCGGAGCCCGCGATGAACCCGCACACCTTTCTCTGCGTCGACGCCCATACCTGCGGCAACCCGGTGCGCGTGGTGGCCGGCGGCGCGCCGCTGCTGCCCAACGTGTCAATGGCGGAGAAACGGCAGATCTTCCTGCGTGACCATGATTGGGTGCGCAGGGCGCTGATGTTTGAGCCGCGCGGCCACGACGTGATGTCCGGCTCGATCCTCTATCCGCCCTCGCGGGACGATTGCGACCTGGGCGTACTGTTCATCGAGGTCTCGGGCTGCCTGCCGATGTGCGGTCACGGCACCATCGGCACCGTCACCGTCGCGCTCGAACAGGGCTTCGTGGTGCCGAAGGTAGAGGGCCGGCTGGCGCTGGAAGTACCCGCCGGGCGGGTGGAGGTCGAATACACACGCAACGGCCGTTTTATCGATCAGGTCCGGCTGTTCAACATTGCTAGCTACCTGCATGCCGAGGGGGTGAAGGTCGACGTTCCGGGAATCGGCGAACTCGTCGTTGATGTGTCCTATGGCGGCAATTTCTACGCCATCGTCGAGCCCCAGAAGAACTGGGCCGGTCTCGACGGCATGAAGGCCGAGGACATCCTCAGATTGAGCCCGGCGGTCCGCGCGGCTGTGCAGGCAGCGGTGGCCCCGGTGCATCCGGAGGACCCGCGCATCAATGGCGTCAGCCACGTCATGTGGGCGGACGGGCCCAGGCACGCCGAGGCTGACGGCCGCAACGCGGTGTTCTATGGCGACAAGGGCATCGACCGCTCGCCCTGCGGCACCGGTACCTCCTCGCGCATGGCCCAGCGTGTGGCGAAGGGCCTTTTGAATGTTGGTGACTCGTTCGTGCATGAGAGCGTCATCGGTACGCTGTTCCATGGGCGGGTGGAGAGCGCCGCCGAGGTCGCAGGCCGTCCGGCCATCCGCCCCAGCATTGGCGGCTGGGCCCGCGTCTACGGCCACAACACCATCACCGTGGACGAGCGCGACCCGCTGGCTTTCGGCTTCCAGTTGGCGTGAGGCAGCGATGATCCTCGAAGAGCGCGACTACCACATCGTGCCGGGCCGGATGGGCGATTTCCTCAATGCCTATGAGACGCTCGGCCTCGACATCCAGAAGCGTTTTCTCGGCACGTTCATTGGCCATTTCGTCACCGAGATCGGCGAACTGAACCATGTTGTCGCGCTGTGGCGCTATGACAGCATGGCTGATCGCGAGGCGCGCCGGGCGCTGATGCTCGCCCATCCCCCATGGCTGGACTATCTCGCTGCCATCAAGGGCATGATCCAGAGCCAGCAGACGCGCATACTCGCCCCCACCGCGCTCTCGCCTATGCGCTGACCGAGGCCGCTGATGACCGCGCCGCTCCCCTCCCACGACCAACTGGTTCCACCGACGCTTCAGCCGGGCGGGGAACTCGTTGCCGCGGGGCGCGCGCTGGCACGGGACTGGACGGTCGGCCGTAACGCCTTCCTCAACGCGCAGGGCGTCGCCAGCGAAGCCGAATACAAGCGTCGCGAGGCACTAGCCGGACGCGTCATGCAGCACGCCCATATCGGCTTCCGCAGCGTGGAGCGCACCGTCGCCGCGATCGCCGAAGTTCACGCCGCCTGCGCCCGGCACGGCGCTCGGGTGGACCGCTTCGGCATCACCCTCGATATGTCGATGGGCTACCCGCCGCACATGCGGAAGGGCAGCCGACGCGGCACCGGCATCGTGCTGGAAGGGGCAGAGAGCTTCGCCTGCATCACCAACGCCGCGCCCGCCGCCGCGCATTTCGGCGACTTCATGCTGGGTCTGCCGGGGGCACTGGAAAACACCAAGGGCGCTCTGGCCGCCGGCGCCACCGCCATCGGCAATCTCGGCCAGTACTTTACCTTCCGCCTCCCGGATTGGGACGACGATGTTGCCACCACCCACGCCACCGTCACCGCGCTTGGCCTTATCGCCGTGCAGCCGGTCGAGGTGCTGGTGCATTCCAATCTCGACGATGGATTCGCAGGACTGTTCGCCGATATGAGTTCGGCGCTGGGCATGGTGCTGGTGGAAAAGCACATCGTCGAGACGCTGATCGGCGCTCGGCTGTCGCACTGCTTCGGCCACCACTTCACCGCGCCGCTTGTGCGCATGGCGTTCCATGCCGCGCTGGCACAGGTGACCGACACGCCGGGCACCATGATCTTCGGCAACACGGTGAGCTACAAATCCACGCCCGCCGGCAATTATGCCAGCCTGGCGAGCTACCTTCAGGCCGACATCTGGGCGCTCGGACGCCGGCCGACAGGCCACGCGGTCAATCCGGTGCCGGTGACCGAGAATGAGCGCATCCCCGATATTGACGAGATCATCGACGCGCAGCTCTTCGCCCATCGCCTCGCCGCGCACGCCGCCGGTTCTGCGTCGCTGATCGACCGCGCCCCGATCGACGCGCTGGCCGATCGGCTGGTGGAGGGCGGACGGCTGTTCGCCTCGCGGGTGCTGGCTGGCCTCGCGGAAGCCGGCATCGACACCGTCGATCCAGCGCAGATGATGCTCGCCCTGCGCCGCATCGGCCCTAAGCGGCTGGAAGCCGCCTTCGGCGCCGGCGTGCCGGAGGCGACGGCGTGGAGCGGGCGCCGCCCGGTGGTGCAGGCCGAATGGGTGGACGAACTGGAGCACGCCGCCCGTAACTGGGCCGGCCGGGTGCCCGTTGAAGCCGCCTCGCGCATCGCCGCGCGCGGCTTCACCGCCTGCGTCGCTTCCAGCGACGTGCATGAGCACGGCAAGAACCTCGTTGAGCGCACCCTCGGCCATCTGGGCATCGCGACGGTCGACGGCGGCACCTCGGTCGATGCCGACGACCTCGTCGCGGCCGCGCTGGCCGCCGGCGCGGACATCATTGCCATCAGCACCTATAATGGTATCGCACTGCGCTACGCCCGCGAGGTGACCCAAGCGCTCACTCGCGCCGGAGCCAGCATCCCGGTCTGCATCGGCGGGCGGCTCAACCAGGTTCCCGAGGACTCGAATTCGGGTCTGCCGATCGACGTCACCGCCGACATCGCCGCTCTTGGGGTCGTGCCCTGCCTCACCCCCATCGCACTGATCGATCACCTCACTGCACTCATCGACCAACCCGCCGCTACCCGTTCTGTCTTCCGAAAGGACACGCGATGACCCGCTGGACCGGAGTCTTTCCTGCCGTCACCACCAAGCTCAAGGAGGACGAAAGCCTTGATCTCGCGGCCACTCAGGCCAGCATCGACCGCCTGATCAAAAACGGCGTGTCCGGTGTCATCGTGCTGCCGATGCTGGGAGAAAACGCTTCGCTCACCGCCGCGGAGCGCGAAAGCGTCATACTCGCCGCCAAGGAAGTGGTAGCGGGCCGGGTGCCGCTGCTCTCGGGGCTCGCCCATGTCGGCATGACGGAGGCTCTGGCCTCCGCTCGCCATTATGAGAAACTGGGGGCGCAGGGGCTGATGGCCTTCCCGTCTATCGCCTACAAGAGCGATCCGCGCGAGACGGCGGCCTGGTACCGCACGCTCGGCACGGGCTGCGGCCTGCCAATCATGATCTATAACAACCCGATCGCCTACGGTGTCGACGTCACGCCGGCCATCCTCAACGACCTCGCCGATGTGAAGAACATCGTCTGCGTGAAGGAGGAGACCGGTAATATCCGCCGCGTGACTGACCTCTATAATGAATGCGGCGACCGCTTCTCGGTGTTCTGCGGCGTCGACGACCTGCTGCTGGAGAGCGCGGCACTCGGCGTCACCGGCTGGGTGTCGGGCATGACGAATGCCTGGCCGGCGGAGTGCGTCGAGCTATTCGAACTGTGCATGGCCGGCCGCTACGACGAGGCGCGCAGGCTCTACCGCATCCTCACCCCCGCCTTCCATCTCGATACCGACGTCAAGCTGGTGCAGTACATCAAGATGGCGGAGAAGGTCGTCTACGGCGCGCCGGAATGGGTGCGCGCGCCGCGCCTGCCGCTGATCGGCACGGAGCGCGAGCGGGTGCTCGGCGTGCTTGAGGCGACGGTCAGCGCACTCGCCGCTACCCCACGTTCGGCAAGCTGAGGAGAGCCCGATGCGTTTCAGCCGGATGATCACCGTTGTCGGGGCGCACGCTGCCGGCGAACTCAACGAGGTCATCACCGGGGGCGTGCGCGACGTGCCCGGCAAGACCATGTTCGAGAAGATGCAATATGTGCAGACGCATCGCGACGAGTTGCGCCGGTTTCTACTGAACGAGCCGCGCGGGCGGGTCTCGCAATGCGTCAATCTGGTTCTGCCGCCGACGACGCCAGAAGCCGATGCCGGCTTCGTCATCATTGAATCCGACTATTATGTGCCGATGTCCGGCACCAACACCATCTGCACCGTCACCGTGCTGCTGGAGACGGGTATCATTCCGATGCAGGAACCGGTCACCAATCTGGTGCTGGAAGCGCCCGCCGGGCTGGTGAAAGTCTCGGCGGAGTGTCGTGACGGCAAGTGCGTGAACGTGACATTCGACAACGTTCCCGGCTTTGCCTTCGCGCTGGACCGCGAGGTCGACGTGCCTGGGCTCGGCCGCATCACTGTAGATGTCGGCTATGGCGGCATGATCTACGCCATCGTCGACGCGGCCGCGCTCGGCTTCCGGCTTGAACTGAGGGAGGCGGCGCAACTCGTCGAAGTGGGCGAGCGCATCAAGGCGGCGGCTGCCGAGCAGATTCCCTGCGTGCACCCGGAAAACCCAGATATCCACACCATCAACCAGACCCTGTTCGCCGGGCCGCTGGAGCGAGATGACCAAGGTCTCGTCTCGAAGAATACGGTCATTGTCTCGCCGGGCCGGCACGATCGCTCACCTTGCGGGACCGGCACCTGCGCGCGGATGGCGGTGCTGCACGCCAAGGGACAGCTACAGGTGGGAGAGCGCTTTCTGCATCGCTCGCTCATCGGCACGGAGTTCGTCGGACGGTTGCGCGGCACCACTGAGCTCGGCGACCTGCCGGCCGTGCTGCCGACGATCACCGGGCCGGGCTGGATCACCGCCTTCCACCAATATGTGCTCGACCCGACGGACCCGTTTCCGGACGGCTTCCGGCTGGGCGATACCTGGCCGGGGTATACCGGCGAGCAGCCGATCTGAGGACGGGCCATGCCGCTGCTGACGACTTCGGACGGCTGCCGCGTGCATTACGAGGTGCGTGGCACGGGCGGCCCCGCCGTGGTGTTGATCCCGGGTCTCGGCGGTGACGGGCACTTCTGGGACCCGGTCGCAGAGCGGCTGGAAGCCCGCTTCCGGCTCCTGATTGTCGATCATCGCGGTGCCGGGCGCAGCGACCGGCCGGAGGGGCCGTATACGATCGGGCGTATCGCCCGCGACGTGCTGGAGATCATGGATGAAGAGCGCTGCGCGCGGGCGCATCTTGTCGGCCATTCCACCGGCGGCGCCGTCGTCCAGACTCTTGCCATCGACAGCCCCGAGAGAGCGGACCGCCTCGTCATCTCGGGCAGCTGGCCGGGCCCGGATGCACGGTTCCGAACCCTGTTTGAGGCGCGGCTCGCCCTTCTGGAGGCCGGCCGGCCGGACATTTATCAGGCCCTCACCCATGTTCTGGGCTATGATGCGGAATGGATCGCCGCCCATGGGGCGGAGCTCGACGCGGCAGTTCGGCGGGCGGGGCAGACACTGGCGCCGCTTTCGGTCGCGATCGCCCGCATACGCATGCTGCTGGCCTTCGACCGGGTGGCGGAACTCGGCGGCATACGGGCGCCAACGCTGATCCTGGGCGCGCGCGACGACGAGATGATCCTCTTCGCCCAGTCCGAGCGCATCGCCCGCTTCATCCCGGGCGCGATGCTCGCCGCGTTCGATGGGGGACATTTCTACCCGCGCACGCGGGCAGACCTCTTCGCCCAGCAGGTCGTGGGTTTTCTTGTGCCCGCTTAGCGCCTCCTGAACCAGATGACGGCGCGTCTCCGCGGAAAAGGGTCGATTGACCTCGATAGTCCGCGATGGATCGAAATATTTTTCGAGCCAATTTTCCTTTTGAATCAATACGTTGCATTTTGACGATCTCGAAAGCGGGCTTGGCCCTTCTGAGGTATAAAAATCTCATTTATTTCAACAGCTTACGTTGCATGTCCATCGACGAGTGGGAAGCACCTCGTTCAGAGATCATCATCCAATGCGTCATCGTGGACCTCGGCGGCGCGCTGCTTTGCTTAGGCGATTAAGTCTTTAGCGGATTCGCCGCGCACCCAAGCGTCGAGCACATCGGCCCAGCACTGAAGCATGATCTTCCGCTCGGCGAGGTAGCGGTTCACGTTGTAGACAGCGGCGATCCGGTTCCGGGGCGCATGGGCCAGACTCATCTCGATCCAGCGATCATCGAACTTGGCGCGATTCAGGCCCGTCGAGAATGTGCGGCGCAGGTCGTGAACACCAAAGGCCCGAAAATCCGGATGTTCCTCACGGATGCGCTCCACGACCGTATCGATCACACGGTTGAGCGTGGCGTTGCTGATCGGCGTGTCGCCATCTTAACGGCCGGGATGCAGGTATCGGCTGACGCCGAACATGGTGCGGAACGCCGTCGGAATATCGAGCGCCTGATCGCTCAGCGGGACGATATGCGCCTTGCCGGTCTTCATGCGCTCGGCCGGGATCGTCCAGCGCGCGGCGGCGAAGTCGATTTCCTTCCAGGTGGGGTCGATAAACTCCGACTTGCAAACGCCGGTCAGCAGGACGAACTTCACTGCTGAGCGCAGCGTGGGCGCCGCTGCCACATGATCCAGGGCCGTCAGGACCGCGCGGACCTCGGACGGCGACAGCGCACGCTCGCGCGGCTCGAAGGTGGCGATGGCGCTGGTGCGGATCGACTCGGCCGGATTGCTCATGTCCAGCCGGCTTCCCTGAGCATGGCGGAACACCAGCAACACGACCTCGCGGACATGCACGGCGACGGCCGGCCCGCGCTTCTCCTTGACCTCGTCGCACAGATGTTTGAGGCGTTGCGGCGTCACCTCCCCGAGCTTGAGCTTCGACAACTCTCCAGCGATGGCGCGATCATAGACGGATCGACGCATCGACAGGGTGCTGTCAGCCAGTTTCTCGGCCCCCGACTTGGGATCAGCTGTGTGCTTGAAATAGGCTTCCGCCCACCCGCCGAACGTGAAGGCTTCCGCTGACGCTGTGCGCTTTTCGACCTTGGCCTTCGACGGCGACTCGCCCCGCTCGACCTGACGCCGAGCCCGCGCCAGCAGCGACCTCGCTCGCCTCCGCAAGCGACACCTCCATTCCGAATTCCAGCGCATCGGGCGCCCGTGTCAGTTTGCGCGCCGCCTCGGCGCCAAAGCGGCCGATGGTCAACACCTCCTGCCGCCCATTCACCCTGTACTGACACCGGAACGAAATGACCCCGGTCGGCGTGACGGCCGCGTGCATCCCGTCGCGGTCCGTCACCTTGTAGAGCTTGGCCTTCGGCTTCAGATTTTTCAGTTCTTTATCAGTGAGTTCGCCCATAAATCCGCATCCGGTCGGGGGGCCAACGGATACCATCAACAGGCCTGTTGGTACCGGAAGCCCGTTTCTCGACCATTCTGCGCCATACAAACCTCGGCACCAACAAAGTGGTCCGGCTGGGGTGACATGCAGTGATGCGGGGTAGGTAGAAAAATCGTTGTTAGCCAGAGTGTTGGTGCGATTTTCGGCACGGCGCGGGACGGTCTGAAACCACCCTAGTTCACTCCCACTCGATGGTCCCCGGCGGCTTCGACGTTATGTCGTAGACCACCCGGTTGACGCCCTTTACCTCATTGACGATGCGGGTGGCGACGCGGCCGAGGAAGGCCATGTCGAAGGGGTAGAAATCCGCCGTCATGCCATCCACCGACGTCACGGCGCGCAGGCCGACCACATAGTCATAGGTGCGGTAATCGCCCATCACGCCCACGGTCTTCACCGGCAGGATCACCGCGAAGGCCTGCCAGATCTCGTCATAGAGACCACCGCGGCGGATTTCCTCGAGATAGATCTCGTCGGCGAGGCGCAGGATGTCGAGCTTCTCGCGGGTGATCTCGCCGGGGCAGCGGATGGCGAGGCCCGGCCCCGGGAAGGGGTGGCGGCCGACGAAGATGTCCGGCAGGCCGAGTTCGCGGCCGAGCGCGCGCACCTCGTCCTTGAACAGTTCGCGCAGCGGCTCGACCAGCTTCATGTTCATGCGCGCGGGCAGGCCGCCGACATTGTGGTGGCTCTTGATCGTCACCGAGGGACCGCCCGTGAAGCTCACGCTCTCGATCACATCGGGGTAGAGCGTGCCTTGGGCGAGGAACTGCGCGCCGCCGATCTTGCGGGCTTCTTCCTCGAACACGTCGATGAACAGCTTGCCGATGGTCTTGCGCTTCACCTCGGGGTCGGTGACGCCTTCCAGCGCGCCGAGGAACATCTCGGAGGCATCCACATGCACCAGCGGGATGTTGTAATAGTCGCGGAACAGGGTGACGACCTTCTCCGCCTCGCCGAGCCGCAACAGCCCGTGGTCGACGAACACACAGGTCAGCTGGTCGCCGATCGCCTCATGGATCAGCACCGCCGCCACAGAAGAATCGACCCCGCCCGACAGGCCGCAGATCACCTTTCCATCACCGACCTGCTCGCGGATGCGGCGGATCGATTCCTCGCGATAGGCCTTCATGCCCCAGTCGCCGCGCGCGCCGGAAATGGTGCGCACGAAATTGCGGATCAGCGCGGCGCCATGGGGCGTGTGCACCACTTCGGGGTGGAACATGGTGGTATAGATGCGCCGCGCCTCGTTCACCGCGATGGCGAAGGGCGCGTTCTCGGAGGTCGCCACCACCTCGAAGCCGTCCGGCAGGCGGGTGACGCGGTCGCCATGGCTCATCCACACGGGATAGCGGCTGCCGACCTCCCACACGCCTTCATACAGCGCGCTCGGCTTGTTGACGGTGACTTCGGCGCGGCCGAATTCGGCGGCATGCCCGCCTTCGACATCGCCGCCGAGTTGCAGCGCGCAGGTCTGCTGGCCATAGCAGATGGCGAAGATCGGCACGCCGGCGTCGAACGCCTCCTGCGGCGCGCGCGGGCTGCCCTCGTCGATGACAGAGGCCGGGCCGCCGGAGAAGATGATGCCGACGGGATGGAGCCGGCGCACCGCCTCGGCCGCGCTCTGGTAGGGCACGATTTCCGAATAGACGCCTTCCTCGCGAACGCGGCGAGCGATGAGCTGCGTCACCTGCGAGCCGAAATCGATGATGAGGATGGTGTCGTGATGGGCGGGGGCGTCGGTCTCGGTCATGATCGGCTCTATCGTCTCGCGGGCGGCGTTCTCGGGTTCGTTCATATCAGGGATCAGGCCTCGCGCACCAACAGGGCGATGAAGAAGCCATCGGTGCGGGTGCGGCGCGGCGTCAGCAGAAGCCCTTCCGGGCGCTCCAGCGAAGCCTCGCGCAGCGCGATTCCACGTTCGCCCAGCGCCAGCACGGCCTCGGCCGGCGGGATCGCGCGGAAGGCGGGGTGGCGGGCGGTGAAGGCGCGGATCTGGTCGACATTCTCCGCGTCGAGCAGCGAGCAGGTGATGTAGGCGAGGCGCCCGCCCGGCTTCACGAAACGGGCGGCCTCGTCGAGAATCTCCACCTGTTCCTTCACCCGCTCGGCCAGCGCGCCGGGGCGCATGCGCCATTTCGCATCCGGGTTGCGCCGCCAGGTGCCGGTGCCGGTGCAGGGCGCATCGACCAGCACGAGGTCCATGCGGGATTCGAGGTCCTTGAGCACGTCGACGCGGCCGGGGCCCCGCCCCTTGGGCGAGCGCACCTGCACATTATGCGCGCCGGCCCGCTGCACCCGCTCGTGGATCGGCGCGAGGCGGCGCAGGTCGTCGTCATAGGCATAGAGCTGGCCGACGCCGTCCATCAGCGCGGCAAGCGCGAGCGTCTTGCCCCCGCCCCCGGCGCACAGGTCCAGAACCTGCCCGCCGCGCGGCGGAGCGGCGAGGATGGCGGCGAGCTGCGAGCCCTCGTCCTGGATTTCCACCAGCCCCTTGATATAGGCCGGCTCGACCGTGAGCGGGGGCGCCTTGCCATCCGCCTCCAGCTCGAGGCGCAGCGCGAGCGGCGACCACTCGCCGACCGAGGGCGAGAGGTGGGAGAGCTGCGGCAGCGCCTTGTCGAGCGCGCCTTTCAGCGTGTTGACGCGCAAATCGAGCGGGGCGCGCTCGGCCAGCGCCTCGCCCTCCGCGACCCGCGCCTCGCCGAACACGGCGGCCAGCGCGGCATCGAGCCATTGCGGATAATCGCCGCGCACATGGGCGGGGGCGTCGTCGAGCGAGGCCGCGACAAGGTGCGCCCGCTCTTCCTCGCTCAGCGGCTCGGGGGCGAAACGCCCGCCGTCGCACAGGGCGGCGATGGCATCCACCTCCAGGCCGCGCCCGCGCCGCAGCATGCCGAGCAGCAGCGCGCGCGGGCTTTCCTCGCCTTCCGTGGCGCCCATGATCCAGCCGGCGGAAGCGCGGTGGCGCAGCGTGTCATAGACCAGCGAGGACAAGGCGGCCCTGTCGCCGGAGCCGGCGAAGCGGTGCGCGCGCCCCCAGTCCTTCAGCACGTCGGCCGCGGGACGGCGCTCGGCGAGAACGGTGCCGAGCACCTCGATGGCAGCGGATATGCGGGCGGAAGGTATCATGGGGTCCTCGTCACGGCAGCGCCGGCGATAGGAGAATGCCGAAGCCGAAGCGGATCCACAGGATCAGCAGCAGCACCACGCCGGCGGCGAAGGCAGGAAAGCGCAGGCGGATGTCGTTGCTGGTCACATGCACCAGCGCGTGGACGGCTCGGCTGATGACGAACAGCCAGGCGAGCAGCACCATCAGCCCGTCCGCCTGCCGCGTCACCAGCGCCAGCGCCATGACGACATAGAACAGCACCGGCAGCTCGAACTGGTTGCGGAAGCAGTTGCCCGCCTGCCGCACGCGGTCCGGCCACGCGGTGTCGTCCAGCACCGCCCGCTCCCGGTCCAGCTGGCCGGCGCGGATAACGGCAAAGCGCACGAATCCGAGCCGCGCCAGCACCACGAAGGTGAGCGCGACCTGAATGAGGACGGGAAGCAGAATGGCGGTGACGGTCACGGCGCCGGGCCTCCTTGTCGCGCGGACGGATCAGGACGACGGGCGGGGGCTCACGCCCCGCCCGGATAGTTCGGACTCTCGCGGGTGATGGTCACGTCGTGGACATGGCTCTCGCGCAGCGAGGCGCCGGAGATGCGCACGAACTGCGCCTTCTCGCGGAACTCCTCCAGCGTGCCGCCGCCGACATAGCCCATCGCGGCGCGCAGGCCGCCGGCCAGCTGGTGCAGCACGCCGCCCACCGGGCCCTTATAGGCCACCTGCCCCTCGATGCCTTCCGGCACGAGCTTGAGCGTGTCCTTCACCTCGGCCTGGAAATAGCGGTCGGCCGAGCCACGCGCCATGGCGCCCACCGAGCCCATGCCGCGATAGGACTTATAGGAGCGGCCCTGGTAGAGATAGACCTCGCCCGGGCTCTCGTCGGTGCCGGCGAGCAGCGAGCCGATCATCGCGCAATCGGCGCCGGCGGCCAGCGCCTTTGCGAGATCGCCCGAGAACTTGATGCCACCATCGGCGATCACCGGGATGTCGCTCTGGCGGGCCACTTCCACCGCGTCGAGGATGGCGGTGAGCTGGGGCACGCCGACGCCGGCGACGATGCGGGTGGTGCAGATGGAGCCCGGGCCGATGCCGACCTTCACCGCGTCCGCGCCGGCATCGATCAATGCCCGCGCGCCCTCGCCCGTGGCGATGTTGCCGGCCAGGATCTGCACCTTGTTGGAGAGCTGCTTGATGCGGCTCACCTGATCCAGCACCTTGCGCGAATGGCCGTGCGCGGTATCGACCACCACGAGGTCGACGCCGGCATCGACCAGCAGTTCTGCCCGGTGGAAGCCGTCATCGCCGACGCTGGTCGCCGCGCCGACGCGCAGGCGGCCCTGCTCATCCTTGGCCGCGTTGGGATTGGTGACAGCCTTTTCCATATCCTTGACGGTGATCAGGCCGACGCAGCGGCCCTCATCGTCCACTACCAGCAGCTTCTCGATGCGGAACTGGTGCAGCAGCCGCTTGGCTTCGGCCTGCTCCACGCCCTCGCGGACGGTGATGAGCTTGTCCTTGGTCATCAACTCGGAGATGGGCTGCGCCGGATTGGTGGCGAAACGCACGTCGCGGTTGGTGAGGATGCCGACCAGCTTGCCGGCGCGGCCATTGGGCCCGCGCTCGACCACCGGAATGCC
This sequence comes from Ancylobacter tetraedralis, assembly GCF_014195655.1. Lineage (GTDB taxonomy): Bacteria > Pseudomonadota > Alphaproteobacteria > Rhizobiales > Xanthobacteraceae > Ancylobacter > Ancylobacter tetraedralis. The sequence continues at coordinate 785,709 of NZ_JACICD010000001.1, read as the reverse complement.
GGAAATGCCGTGATTCTTCATCAGCGCTAGCGCGTCGGCCAGCGGCTGGTCCGGGTGGATCGTGACCGGGTTCACGATCATGCCCGACTCGAATTTCTTCACCATCCGCACATGCTCGGCCTGAACTTCCGGGTCGAGGTTGCGGTGGATCACGCCGAGGCCGCCCGCCTGCGCCATGGCGATAGCGAGCCGCCATTCGGTCACGGTGTCCATGGCCGAGGAAATGATCGGGATGTTCAGAAGAATGGAGCGCGTGACGCGCGAGCGGATATCCACCTGCCCCGGCATGACATCGGACAGGCCCGGCTTGAGGAGAACGTCGTCGAAGGTAAGCGCTTCCCGCGCGAGGCCGTCATGGACCGACATCGCCAACTCCCAGATCTGGGGCATGCGACGCGCCAAGCCGCGCCAGCCCGATGGATGGAATACGCAAAAGGGAGCGGAAAAAGCGTCATCCGCGCCCTTCGGGTTGGCGAGGGCTCATACCATGGCGCGGGACGCTTTCCTAGGCGCTTGCTCTGCCTGTGACGCAATGCGGATGCGCGTCCGCAAAAGGCCCCGCTCACCCTATCGTGAAAGCCCGCTCTCCCGGCGTCAGGCCTCGCCGAGCCGGCATTGGCGAGCTATATGCCACGTCACTCGACCTTTCCCGCGATCCGCCGGTTTTGCCCAGTGCGCCCTGAACGTCTCGTTCCCCTCATCGTCGCCTGCGCCCTGTTCATGGAACAGCTCGATTCGACCGTGATCGCCACCTCGCTGCCCGCCATCGCCATCGATCTCCACGAGGACCCGATCGCGCTCAAGCTGGCGCTGACCTCCTATCTGCTCAGCCTCGCGGTGTTCATCCCCGCCAGCGGCTGGTTCGCCGACCGGTTCGGCTCGCGCACCGTGTTCCGCGCGGCCATCGTCATCTTCACGTTCGGCTCGCTGCTCTGCGGGCTGGCCTCCTCGCTGCCGGACTTCGTCATCTACCGCATCATCCAGGGCATGGGCGGGGCGATGATGGTGCCGGTCGGCCGGCTGGTGATCCTTCGCACCGTGCCCAAGCAGGACCTCGTCTCGGCGCTGGCCTGGCTCACCGTGCCAGCGCTGATCGGCCCCGTGCTCGGCCCGCCGCTCGGCGGTTTCATCACCACCTATTTCGACTGGCGCTACATCTTCTTCCTCAACATTCCGATCGGGCTGATCGGCGTGCTGCTGGCCAGCCGCTTCATTCCCGATATCCGCGAGGACGACCTGCCGCCGTTCGACCTGCATGGCATGGTGCTGTCCGGCATCGGCCTCGCCGGCCTGGTCTTCGGTTTCGCGCTGCTGGGCCAGCACGCGGTGCAGCCGTGGATCGCGCTGGTGGTGGTCGTGGTGGGCGCGGTGGCGATGTTCTTCTATGTGCGCCATGCCCGGCACACCGACCGGCCGATCCTCGACCTGACGCTGCTGCGCATCCCCACCTTCTTCGCCGGCGTGGTGGGCGCCTCGCTGTTCCGCGTCGGCATCGGCGCCCTGCCCTTCCTGCTGCCGCTCATGCTGCAGCTGGGCTTCGGCCTCTCGCCCTTCGCCTCGGGCATGATCACCTTCGCCTCCGCCGCCGGGGCGATGACCATGAAGTTCACCGCCGCCCCGATCATCCGCGCCTTCGGCTTCCGCCGCGTGCTGATCGTGAACTGCTTCATCGCCTCGGCCTGCATCGCGGTCATTGCCGTGTTCCGGCCGGACATGTCGCATCTGGCGCTGATCATCGCGCTGCTGGTCGGCGGCTATTTCCGCTCGCTGCAGTTCACCAGCACCAACGCGCTGTCTTATGCCGACATTTCCAGCGAGGCGATGAGCCGGGCCACCAGCTTCGCCAGCGTCGCGCAACAGGTGTCGATCTCGACCGGCGTCGCGGTGGCGGCACTGGTGCTGGACAGCATGCGCAGCCTGCGCGGCGACGGGACGATCCACCTGTTCGACTTCAGCGTGGCCTTCGTCGTGGTGGCGATGATCGCGGTATGCTCGGTGTTCTTCTTCGTCCGCCTGCCCAAGGATGCCGGCGCCGCGCTGTCCGGCCGGCCGCGCCGCGCCGTGACGCCGGCCGAGGCGCCGGGCGAGATGGGCAGCGCGGCCTGAACCGCGCCGCGCGCCCGCCCGCTCTCAGTCCGGATCCGTGTCCGGCTCTCGACCCTGGCGGCTGCGGAAGCCGGTGGCGACGACATAGAGCTCGGCCGAATCCGCCCGGCTCGCCTGCGGCTTCACATGCTTCACCGTGGTGAAGTCGCGCTTCAGCTCGGCCAGCAGCGCGTTCTCGGTACCGCCCTGGAACACCTTGGCGATGAAGGCGCCGCCCGGAGCCAGCACCTGCCGGGCGAAATCGATAGCCAGTTCCACCAGCCCGACAATGCGCAGATGGTCGGTCGGCCGGTGGCCGGTGGTGTTTGCCGCCATGTCGGACATGACGACATCCGCCTCGCCGCCCAGCATGGCCTTCAGCCGCTCCGGCGCGTCGTCCTTGAGGAAGTCCATCTGGGCGAACTCGACGCCGGGGACGGGGTCGATCTCCAGAAGATCGATGGCGACGATCTTGCCGCGCCCCTCCTCCGCCTTCACGCGCTGGGCGGCAACCTGGCTCCAGCCACCGGGCGCCGCGCCGAGATCGACCACCCGCGCGCCGGGCTTGAGCAGCTTCATCTTGTCGTCGATCTCGATCAGCTTGAACGCCGCGCGCGAGCGCCAGCCTTCCCGCTTGGCGCGGGCGACATAGGGGTCGTTCAGCTGGCGCTGCAGCCATTTCTGCGAGGAGGAGGAGAGCGAACGGGCTTTCTTCAGGCGCACCTTGAGCGGGCGCGCCTCGCCGCCCTTGCGGGCCTCAGGCTTGTCGATCACGTATTCGTCCTCGCCACGGGCGCCTCGACGCCCTCGCGCCAGACACCGTCCGCGCGCATCAGTTCCACCAATATGCCCTCGCGCAACCCGCGGTCCGCCACGCGCAGGCGGTCGCACGGGAAGGCCCGGCGCACCGCTTCGAGGATCGCGCAGCCGGCGAGCACGAGGTCCGCGCGCTCCACGCCGATGCACGGGTTGGCCGCGCGCTCGGAGAAGGGCATCTCGATCAGCCGGTCGACCACCACCCGCACCTGCTCGGCGCCGAGCCAGGTGCCGTCGACCTGCGAGCGGTCATAGCGCGGCAGGTCGAGATGCACGCCGGCAATGGTCGTCACCGTGCCGGACGTGCCGAGCAGGTGCAGCCGGCCGCAATTATGCGGGCCGACCGCCTTCACGAACCCGTCGAGATGGGGCGAAAACTCCGTCACCATCGCCTCGAAATCGTCGCGCGTCACCTTCACGCCGCCATGGCGCTCGGCCACGGTGACGACGCCGAGCGGCACCGAGACCCAGGCGCGGATGATGGCTGCGGGCGGACCGCCGTCGCAGGTTTCCACCCGGTCGAGCCAGACCACCTCGGTGGAGCCGCCGCCAATGTCGAACAGCACCGCGCCATCCGAATAGGGATCGACCAGCGGCGTGCAGCCGGCGGCGGCAAGGCGCGCCTCGGTCTCGCGATCGACGATTTCCAGCGCCAGCCCGGTTTCGCGCTCGACCCGGCGAATGAAGTCCGCCCCGTTCAGGGCGGAGCGGCAGGCCTCGGTGGCGATGAGCCGGGCACCGGCAATGTGGCGGCTGCGAATCTTGGCGGCACAGACGCCGAGCGCATCCACCGCCCGGTCCATCGCCGCCTCGCCGAGCCGGCCCGAGCCGATCAGGCCCTCGCCGAGGCGCACGATGCGGGAGAACGCATCGACCACGCGGAAGCCGTTCGCGGTGGGGCGGGCGACGAGCAGGCGGCAATTATTGGTGCCGAGGTCGAGCGCGGCGTAGCAGCCCTCGCTGGGTCGTGCACGGGCCGGCCCGCCGGCTTCCGCCGGCGAGTGTGCCGCGTGGCCACGCCGTCCCCGCCCGTGGCGATGGCGCGCGTGCGGTTGTGGGCGATCCTCGCGCGACGACCTCTCGGTCGTCGGCGGGCCTGCCCAGGTCTGGGTCTCGTCGACCATTTCGGGTTCCCCGGCCGAAGCCGGCGGCCCTGCCGGCGCGGTGCGCGCCACAAGGACCGCTTTGTTCATGACTCCCGCGAAATGTAACATTCGGAAGCGCCAACGCAATCGCCATCATGACAGGGATGCCCGGAACGCGCCGCCCGGGCCGGGCCGATCGCCGCTCCGCGCGCAATTTATGCCGGCCTTATGGCGTGGCCGCGAGCTTCGCATCGATCCCTGAGACGTGCCCGCCTAGCTTCTGCGGGCGGCGCACAACCCCGCGCCGACGAACCCTCGTTGCCTTCATGAGCACTCTTTCTGCCAACCCTCTTTCCGCAAAACTCGCGGCGGGCATCGCCCCGATCGCCAATCGACTGCGTTTCGCGGTCGGCAAGGACCCGTTCGGCCACTGGGTGGCCATTGAGGAACACGGCCTGGGCGGCGGCCTGTTCCGCTCGCGCGAGGACGCGCTGCGCTATGCCTGCCGAGAGTGCGGGGGCCGGCGCAAGGCCGTGCGGCTGGTGCGCCGCCCGTTGCTGCTTACCCTGTGAGGGCGTAGCCATGCTCAACGGTGTCCTCGTCCCGCTCCTGACGCCCTTCCTCGGGGCCACGGTCGACGAGAATGTCTACGCCCATCAGGTCGAGAGGCTGCTCGCGGCCGGGGTCGGGGGGCTCATCACCGGCGGCATCATCGGCGAAGGGCCCACGCTCAGCGCGGCCGAGAATACGCGGCTGGTGCAGATCGCCGTCGAAGCCGCTGCAGGCCGGGTACCGGTGATCGCCGCCACCGGCAGCAACTCGACCGCCGCCACCATAACCGCAACCCATGCCGCCCGGATGGCCGGCGCCTCGGCCGCGCTCGTGGTGACGCCCTATTACAACCGCCCCGGCCAGGCCGGCTTGTTCGCTCATTTCGAGGCGGTGGCGCGGACGACCCAGATGCCGCTGATCCTGCACAACGTGCCCGGGCGCACCCATGTCGCGCTGGCGCCACCGACGCTGGAGCGGCTGGGCGCGCTCCCCGCGATTTTCGCGCTGGTCGACGAGAGCGAGGAGACGGGCCCGCACACCGCACGGGCGGAGGCCTGCGCCGGGCGGCTGTGGCGCATCGCCCCCGATTGCCGCAGCCCGTTCGCGCCTCACCTGCGGCCGCCCCGCGCGTGCCTGAGCGCCATGGCCAATATCGCACCCCGGCTATGCGTCGCCTTGTGGCGCCAGCGGCTGGCGGGGCATGGCGCGCGGGCGATGGAACTCGCCGCGCCGCTCGACATCCTGCAGCACGCGCTCGACCTCGAGACCGAGCCGGCGGGCCTCAAATACGCCGCCTCGCGGCTCGATCCGGCCTTCAACCCCTCCCCCCGCCTGCCGCTGACCGCGCCGGCGCCCGCCTCCGCCGCCGCATTACGCGTCGCCGTCGCGGCGCTGGCCTGCGCGCCGCTGCATGACCTGAGCCCGACGCCAATGAGCCCGACGCCATGAAGTCCATCTTCCCGACCCCTCGCTCCCGCCCGCGCCCGCCGCGGCGGCCCGCCACGCGCTATGCGCAGAGCCATGCCCTGATGACGCGGCTGGCGGTGATGTTCAGCCTCGTCTTCGGGCTCGCCATGGTGCTGAGCCATGTCGAGCGGCCGCAGCCGGAAGCGCCGGCGCCGGCGGCTCACGCGGCGGTGCGATAGCCGACGCCCGGCTCGGTGACGATGAGCACGGGGTTGGCCGGGTCAGCCTCCAGCTTGGCGCGCAGCTGGCCGACATAGACGCGCAGATATTGCGTGTCGTGCTCGTTGGCGGGGCCCCAGACCTCGCGCAGGATGTGGCGATGGGTGAGCACCTTGCCGGCATGGCGCGCGAGGAAGGCGATGAGCTCGAACTCCTTCGGGGTCAGCTTCACCTCCGCGCCGGCGCGCAGCACGCGGTGGCGGGGAATGTCGATCTCGACATCCCCGAGGCGCAGGATCGGCGTCTCGCCCTTTTCCTGCATGCGATGGCGCAGCGCCGCGCGCAGCCGCGCCATCAGTTCGCCCATGCTGAACGGCTTGTTGACGAAATCGTCGGCGCCAAGATCCAGCGCCTCGATCTTCTCGATCTCCCGATCCCGCGCGGAGAGCACGACGATCGGCACGTCCGACCAGCCGCGCAGCGAGCGGATCACGTCCTTGCCGTCCATGTCCGGCAGGCCGAGGTCGAGGATGACGATGGCCGGCCGCCGGTTCACCACGAGGCTCAACGCTTCCGCACCGGTATCGGCACGCAGCGCCTCATAGCCGTTGGCCGCCAGCGCCGGCGCCATGAAGCGATGGATGGCGGGCTCATCGTCCACGACAAGGACCGTCACGCCGCTCATGCGATCTCCTCCGTTTCGGCCGGGGCGGCCGGCTCCAGCGGCAGGCGCAGCGCGATGCGCGTACCGGCCCGCTGGCCTGGCGCGGGGCTGCGCGCCGCCACGGTGCCGCCATGCGCCTCCACAATACCCTTGGTGATGGCGAGGCCAAGGCCGGAGCCATCGCCGCCGTCGCCGCCCGGGCGCACCGCGCGCACGAATTTCTCGAACACATGCGGCAGCACATCGGGCGCGATGCCGGGCCCGTCATCGGTGACGGCGATGACCAATTGGCCATCGATCACCGTGGCGGACAGGCCGATGCGCGCCTGCGGCCCGGCATAGCGCACCGCATTGCCCACGACATTGCCGAGCGCCTGGTCCATCAGGCTCGGATCGGCCCTGAGCAGGGGCAGATCGGGAGCCGCCGTCACCACGAAGCGTTGCGTCGCGCCGCGCCGGCGGGCCGCCGAGCAGGCCCGGTTCATGATCTCCACCACGTCGATCCAGTCCCGGCGAAGGTCCAGCGCGCCCGCTTCCAGCCGCGTCATGGAGAGCAGGTTGCGCACCATCTGGTCGAGATTTTCCGCCTCGTCGCGCATCTGCAGCAACAGGTCGCGCCGCGCCGCTTCGGGGATATCGGCGCCATAGTCGATCAGGCTGGTCGCCGCGCCGAGGATGGAGGCGAGCGGCGTGCGGAAATCATGGCTGATTGAGGCCAGCAGGATGTTGCGCACGCGCTCGGTCTCGGCGGCGGTGCGGGCCTGCGTGACTTCGGCGGAGAGCTGGGTGCGCACCAGCGCCGCGGCGGTCTGCTCCGCCAGCGTGCCCAAAATACCCTCGCTCTCGGCGTCGAGCGCGGCGACGCCCGCCGTGCGCTCGATGCCGACCACGCCGATCGGCGCTCCGGCCTTGGCGCCGGTGAGCGGGCGGAAGAACCACGGCACGCTCGGCAGCGTGCCGGTGCCCGCTCCTGCCGGCTCGCCATGGTCGAACGCCCAGCTGGCGGCGGTCATCGAGGCGGTGTCGAGCCGGTCCTCCGGCGGCCACGCAGCGGCGATGGCGAGTTCGCCCTTCTCGCTGGTGAGGATGACACTGGCGCTGCCCAGCGCGGCGTGCAGCTCGACGGCGGCGGCCTCCGCGACCGAGGCGCTGTCCGGCCGGGCGGAGAGCTTGCGGGTGAACTCGTAGAGCCGGCGCGTGGCGCGCATGCGCTGGGCGGCCAGCCGCGCCTGCTCGCGCGAGCGCCCGGCCAGCGCGGAGATCGCAACCGCGACGATGAGGAAGATCAGCAGGGCCAGCAATTCATGCGGGCGGGCGACGGTGAACGTATCGACGGGGTCGATGAAGAAGAAATTATAGGAGAGGAAGGACAGCGTCGAGGCGATGATCGCCGGCCAAACGCCGTACAGCAGCGCCGGCATGAGCACGGCGAGCAGATAGAGCATCGAGACGTTGGGCAGCGCCACGAAGCGCGTCAGCAGCAGCCCGAGCAGCGTCGCCGCGCCCACCCCGAGCGGGGCGACGAGATAGCCGGCGAGCGGGCCCGGCTGCGGCAGGCGCGGCAGGCCGCGTGCCGCCGGCTCGGGCTGGTCGGCGGTGACGACATGTATGGCGACGCCGGTGGCCGCGCGCACCAGCGCATCCGCCAGCGAGCCACGCAGGAAGGCGCGCAGGCTCCAGCGGCGCGCCTTGCCGATGATGATCTGCGTCACGTTCTCGAAACCGGCGAAGCGCAGCAGTTCCGCCGGCACGTCGGAGGCGACCAGCGAGCGCACCTCCGCCCCGAGATTCTCGGCGAGGCGCAGGCCCGCCTCCAGCCGATGCCGGTCCCGCGTCGCCATCACATGGCCGGGCCGCTCGACCGTGACGGCGAACCAGGTGGCGTCCATCCGGTCGGCCAGGCGCTTGGCCTCGCGTACCACCCGCTCGGCCGCCATGTCGGGCCCGACGCAGACGAGCAGGCGCTCGCCGGCCGCCCACGGACCCTGGATGGCTGATCCCTGCATGCGCGCGACGAGGTCGCTGTCGACGCGGGCCGCCACCTGGCGCAGGGCCAGCTCGCGCAGGGCGGTGAGGTTGGAGGGCTTGAAAAAGCTCTGCACCGCGCGCGTCGCGGTGTCCTCGACATAGACCTTGCCGTCGGCGAGGCGCTTGATGAGCTCGTCCGAGGGCAGGTCGACGAGGATGATCTCGTCCGCCTTCTTCAGCGCCATGTCCGGCACGGTCTCGCGCACGCGCACGCCGGTGATGCGCTGGACGACGTCGTTCAGGCTGTCGAGATGCTGGATGTTGAGCGTGGTCCACACGTCGATGCCGGCGTTCAGCAGTTCCTGCACATCCTGCCAGCGCTTGGGATGGCGGCTGCCCTCGACATTGGAATGGGCATACTCATCCACCAGCAGCAGGCCGGGATGACGTTCGAGCGCGGCCTGCACGTCGAATTCCGGCACCAGCCGGCCGCGATAGGGAATGTTGCTGCGCGGCAGCAGCTCAAGGCCCGCGACGAGCGCCTCGGTCTCCGCCCTGCCATGCGTCTCGACGATGCCGATCACGACGTCGCCGCCCGCTGCCTTGGCGGCGCGGGCGGCGGAGAGCATCGCATAGGTCTTGCCGACGCCGGGCGCGGCGCCGAGGAAGATGCGCAGCTTGCCACGCGCCTCCCGCTCGGCGGCGGCCAACAGCGCCTCGGGGTCGGCGCGGGTGGGGTCCATCGCACTCATGCGCCGTATTCCCGAATGACCCGCCGCCGCTGAGGTCGTCCCCACTCAGGACGATGGCGTGGCCGGGGCGGCTGCATCGAGCGCCAGGTTGAGTTGGAGAACGTTGACACGCGGATCGCCGAACAGGCCGAGCTGGGGCTTTTCTATGTGGGCCTCGACGAGCGAGCGCACAAGCGCCTCGCCGAGCCCGCGCGCCTTGGCCACGCGCGGCACCTGCGCCAGCGCGAAGGCCGGCGAGATATGCGGATCGAGCCCGCTGCCGGAGGTGGTGACGGCATCGGCCGGGATCGGCCCGGCAATCCCCGCCGCCCGCAGCGCATCGGCATCGCTTTTCAACCGCTCGGCCAGCTTGGCGCTGGTGGGCCCGAGATTGCTGCCGGAGGAGGCCGAGGCGTCGTAGCCGGTGCCGGCCACCGAGGGGCGCGGATGGAAATAGCGCGCCTCGATGAAGTTCTGCCCGATCAGCGCCGAGCCGACGACCTTGCCGTCGCGCTCGATCAGCGAGCCGCCGGCCTGCGCCGGGAACACCGCCTGCGCCACCTCCACCATGGCCAACGGATAGGCCAGCCCGGTGATGAGGGTGAAGGCGACGAGCAGCGTCAGCGCGGGGCGCAGTTGGTTCACCATGGAAGTCATGTGCGTCGTCTCCTCAGGCGAGGCCCATCGCCGTGATGGCGATGTCGATGAGCTTGATGCCGGCGAAGGGCAGCAGGATGCCGCCCAGCCCATAGATGGCCAGGTTGCGCGCGAGCACCGCGCCGGCATCCTGCGCGCGGTAGGTCACGCCGCGCAGGGCGAGCGGGATCAGCGCGATGATGATCAGCGCGTTGAAGATCACCGCCGAGAGAATGGCGCTCTGCGGCGAGTGCAGCCCCATGACGTTGAGCAGGCCGAGTTCGGGAATGGCGGCGATGAACAGCGCGGGGATGATGGCGAAATATTTCGCCACGTCGTTGGCGATGGAGAAGGTGGTGAGCGCCCCGCGCGTCATCAGCAATTGCTTGCCGATGCCGACGATCTCGATGAGCTTGGTCGGGTCGCTGTCCAGATCCACCATATTGCCGGCCTCGCGGGCGGCCTGCGTGCCGGACTGCATGGCGACGCCCACATCGGCCTGGGCGAGAGCAGGGGCGTCGTTGGTGCCGTCGCCGCACATGGCCACCAGCCGGCCGCGACGCTGCTCGGTGCGGATATAGGCGAGCTTGTCCTGCGGGGTGGCCTCGGCGATGAAATCGTCGACGCCGGCCTCCGAGGCGATGGCGGCGGCGGTGATGGGATTGTCGCCCGTCACCATCACCGTACGGATGCCCATGCGGCGAAGCTGCGCGAAGCGCTCCTTGATGTCCGGCTTCACCACGTCCTTCAGATGGATGACGCCCAGCAGCCGGCCGTTCTCGGCAAGGCCGAGCGGCGTGCCGCCCGAGCGGGCGATCCGCTCCACCGCCGCATCGAAGGCGGCGATGCCGGTCGAGGCCCGCGGGTCGACCGAATGAACGAAGCGCTTCACCGCATCCACCGCGCCCTTGCGGATGCGGCGTCCCGCGACATCGACGCCCGACAGGCGGGTCGCCGCGGAGAAGGCGACGAAACTGGCCCCTTCCAGCGCCGCCATCTCGGCGGTGATGCCGTATTTTTCGCGGGCGAGCGCAAGGATGGAGCGGCCTTCCGCCGTCTCGTCGGCCAGGCTCGCCTGCACCGCGATCAGCGCCGCCTCGTGCTCGTTGATGCCGGGCACGGCGATGATCTCGGCCGCCATCCGGTTGCCGAAGGTGATGGTGCCGGTCTTGTCGAGCAGCAGCGTGTCGACATCGCCCGCGGCCTCCACCGCGCGGCCGGACATGGCGAGCACGTTGTGGCGGATCAGCCGGTCCATGCCGGCAATGCCGATGGCCGAGAGCAGGCCGCCGATCGTGGTGGGGATGAGCGTGACCAGCAGCGCCACCAGGATCGGCACCGGCACGTCGGCGGCCGAATAGCGCCCGAGGCCGGCCAGCGAGACCACGGCGATGAGGAAGATCAGCGTCATGCCGACCAGCAGCACCGACAGCGCCATCTCATTGGGCGTCTTCTGGCGCTCGGCGCCTTCCACCAGCGCGATCATGCGATCGAGGAACGAGGATCCGGGCGCGGCGGTGATGCGCACGACCAGCCAGTCGGAGATGACGGTGGTGCCGCCGGTCACCGCCGAGCGGTCGCCGCCACTCTCGCGGATGACGGGCGCCGATTCACCCGTGATCGCCGCCTCGTTGACCGAGGCGATGCCCTCGACGATCTCGCCGTCGCCGGGGATGAGGTCGCCCGCCACGACCAGCACATGGTCGCCGAGCTTGAGGTCGAGCGCGGAAACGCTGTCGACGCTGGCATGATCGGCCGCGCTGCGCAGGCGCTTGGCCACCGTGTCGGTGCGGGCCTTGCGCAGGGAGTCCGCCTGCGCGCGCCCGCGCCCCTCGGCGATTGCCTCGGCGAAATTGGCGAACAGCACGGTGAACCACAGCCAGGCCATGATCTGGCCGGTGAAGGCGAGCGGATTGCCGACCAGGACGTCGCGCAGGAACAGCACGGTGACGAGGGCGGCGACCACTTCGGTGACGAAGATCACCGGGTTGCGCATCAGCGCCACCGGGTTGAGCTTCACGAGCGCATCGCGCGCCGCCCGTCCGATCAGCTCGGGCGAGGCGAAGGCGGATGTCCCGTTGGCCGGTTTCGCGTGGGAGTGAGTGGACATTCGAAGTCTCCGAGCGCGGTCTGTCAGAAGGTCTTGGCCGAGAGCATCTGCACCTGCTCGGCGATCGGGCCGAGGGCGAGAGCGGGGAAGAACTGCAGACCGCCGAGGATGAGGATGACGCCGACGAGCAGGCCGATGAACAGCAGGCCGTGGGTGGGGAAGGTGCCGGACGAGGCCGACAGCCGGGTCTTGGCGGCGAGCGAGCCGGCAATCGCCATCATCGGCACGATATAGGCGAAGCGGCCGAGCAGCATGGCGATGCCGAGCGTGGTGTTCCACCACGGCGAGTTGGCCGAGAGCCCGCCAAAGGCCGACCCGTTATTCCCCGCCGCCGAGGAATAGGCGTAGAGAATCTCGGACAGTCCGTGCGGGCCGGCATTGCCGAGCCCGGCCAGCGCATCGGGCAGCACGGCGGCGATCGCGGAGAAGCCGAGGATCGCGGCGGGGAGGATCAGCACGGCGAGGATCGCCATCTTCACCTCCGTGACCTCGATCTTCTTGCCGAGATATTCCGGCGTGCGCCCCACCATCAGCCCGGCGACGAACACGGCGATGATCGCCATGACCAGCAGCCCATAAAGCCCCGAGCCGTTGCCGCCCGGCAGGATCTCGCCCAGCTGGATCAGGAACATCGGCACCAGCCCGCCGATCGGCGTGAAGGAGCCGTGCATGGCATTGACGGCGCCATCCGACAGGCCGGTGGTGACGGCGGCGAAGAAGGACGAGGCGGCAAGGCCGAAGCGCACCTCCTTGCCTTCCATGTTGCCACCGGTGGGGTCGAGACCGGCGGCGACCAGCGAGGGCGTGCCCGCCGCCTCCGCCCAATAGGTGACGGCGATACCGGCCACCAGGATAACAGCGATGGCGGCGAGAAGCGCACGCGCCTGCCGCCGGTCGCCGATCAGCCGGCCGAAGGCGAAGACCAGCGCGGTGGAGACCACCAGCATCTGCCAGATCTCCAGCGCATTGGCGAGCGCGGTCGGGTTCTCGAACGGATGCGCGGCATTGACGTTGAAGAAGCCGCCGCCATTGGTGCCGATCTGCTTGATCGCCATCTGCGTGGCCACCGGCCCCATGGCGATGGTCTGCTGCGCGCCCTCGAGCGTGGCGGCGGTAACGGTGGGTGCAAGCGTCTGCGGCACGCCCATGCCCACCTGGATGAGCGCGGTGACAATCGCCAGCGGCAGCAGCACGTAGAGCACCGAGCGCGTCATATCGACGAAGAAATTGCCGACGCCGGCGGCGTTGGAGCGGGCGAAGGCGCGCACCAGCGCCACGGCGAGCGCGATGCCGGTGGCCGCGGAGAGGAAGTTCTGCACCGTGAGCCCGGCCATCTGGCTGAACAGGCTCATGGTGGTCTCGCCGCCATAGGACTGCCAGTTGGTGTTGGAGACGAAGCTCACCGCCGTGTTGAAGGCAAGGTCCGGCGAAACGCCGGCAAAGCCCAGCGGGTTGTAGGGCAGCAGCCCCTGCAGCCGCAGGATCGCATAGAGCAGCACGACGCCGGCCGCGTTGAAGGCCAGCATGCCGAGCGTGTAGGCGAGCGCGCCCTGCTCGCGGCTGGGGTCGACACCGGCGAGGCGGTAGAGGCCCCGCTCGACCGGGCCGAGCAGCGACGAGAGCAGCGTTGGCTCGCCGGCATAGACGCGCGCCATATAGGCGCCGAGCGGCACAGCCGCGACGACGACGAGCGCAAGGACAATGGCTATCTGAAGCCAGCCGAGAACGGTCATTGGAATGCCTTTCGGCAGATATGTCTTGATCGGGACAAGCGTTTTTCGGGGAAGCGCCGGCGCGTCAGAACTTCTCGGGCCGCAGCAACGCGGCGACGAGATAGGCGGCGAGCGACAGGGCGACAGCGGCGCCGAGCAGGAGATCGAACATCGGCCCTACCCCTTTGAAACGGCGCGCGCATAGGCGGCCATCAGCATGAAAAAGCCGATGGCGATCGCCAGATAGACAATATCGAGCATGATCCAGCTCCTCTTGTTGAGCTGGCGGATCCTCTAGGCCTCCCGCGATAAGCGTTCGATCCGGAATGCGGCGGGCCGGCATAAAGGACGCATAAAGCCGCAGGCGCCGGCATATGGGCCCGAGCCCCGGCTGCGCAGCCAATGCCCCCGATGAGTTGGCGGCTGGATCGCGCGAACGCAGCGATTGTTCTTGATTTGTTCAGACGCGAGGCGCCAGAGTGGCTCGGTTCAGGAGAGACTCATGGCGAAGAAGACCTTCTACGTCGTCCAGCCCTTCGTGGCCGGCAAGCGCGGCTCGATACGGGCCGGTCAGCCGATGGAAGTGCGCAATGCCGCCGATGCCGAGCGCATTGCCGAACGCATGAGCCTGGTGAAGCTCGGCGCCATCGCGTTCTCCACCGATGTCGAGCCGGAGAGCGGCGATGCCGACCCACCCGTGCTCATCGCCTCGTTCGGTCAGGTGCCCGACGGCATCCTGGAGCCGGCCTGAAACTCGCCGACCTCGCCTCACACCCGCCCGCGGCAAGACGCGGCAAAGCCATCGCCACGACTGGATGCGCGCTGTGAGGCAGGGAATGGCGACGAGTTGCCCGGATTCGCCCATCGCGCGCCCCGAGACATCAAGGCGTCGTCGCGCTACGGCGAAACATGAGAGCGAGAGAGAGAGGACGTTGGCGGGAGATACCGGCAGCCGGCAAGCCCGGCTGGGGGTAGCCGCTGGGGGTAGCCGACGACAAGGTCGGTCGGCTAGATCCTTGATTTTCAACGACTATCGGAAGTGGCTGGGGGACCTGGATTCGAACCAGGACTAACGGAGTCAGAGTCCGCAGTTCTACCGTTAAACTATCCCCCACCGAAACGCCTCGGGTTCGAGGCTATTTCCGGGGCCGGCCGGCGATGACGGTTCGCGTCAGCGCCGGGGGCAGCGGCAGTGGCGGGGTCTATAGCCTCTCCCGCGGGCGCGGTCTACCCCCATATTGAGCAAACATGACACCATCCCCAGCGAGGATGGTTTCCTCGCCCGGCGTCGCCTTTCCGGCATGCGGCGATGGGCTCGCGGTGCGGCGATCGACGACGGCGCGTGATGGTCGCGCCAGCGGCGGGCCCTGCGTGGAGAGCCGAAGCTGCGGCGCGCCGGGATCTGCGGGACGCGGGATCGCCCCGACGCCGGCCCGACGGCACCGGCGGACAGCCGATCTGCCGTCCATTCTACACATGCCCCAGAGACCACCCCGCGCGATTGACGTATGGAACGAGCGGAATTTATGGTTTCTAAATACCTTTTTTCGCAGCAATCTTCACATTGACCGTCTTATGATACCTTGTTTGGAAATCTCCCCACCAAGATACCCATGCGTCATGTTCATTGCTGTCATGCAGCATGTCGTCTTTTGCAGCGCACCAATCCGTCTATATTTCCTGGCATACAGAATGCCTGAGATGATTGGAGAGCTCAGATGAGCACCTTTTCGCTGACCCACCGTACCTCGCCCGACTTCTTCTCGCGTGCGATCGAAGCCGTCGTCAGCTTCTTCGACGCCATTGGCGAAGGCCGCCGCATCGCCCAGCGCTATGAGCAGCTGTCGCGCCTGTCGGACGCCGCCCTTGCCAAGCGCGGCCTCGCCCGCGAAGATATTGCCCGCTTCGCCGTCAACGGCCGCTGATCAGACTGCGCGCGTCTGCCGACGAATCGATGGGCGCGCGAATGCGCACCATGACGCTGTCGGCCGCGCCAGTGGCATCCATGACCGTCAGGCGCACGAAGCCTGTCCCGACCGGTTGCCAGAAGAAGGCCCGGCCGGGAAGCGGAACGCCAGCGGGAATGCCGTCCACCAGCACGGTGAGACGCCCGATGCCGCCCGTCACCTTCAGCACCAGCGGTTCACCGGCTTCGTGTTCGAGGCTGGCTCCATCCGGTGGAAAGGCGATTCGCGGCGCACCGCCGGCCGTCGCCTGGCCCACGCTGCGGCCGAAATGGCGGAGCGGAGGCGGCAATTCACCATTGCGGACGCCCAGAGCCTCGCGCGGCGCCGAGCCGAGCGGCGCGGGTTTCGAGACCAGCCTCGCGAAGGCCTCGAACAGAAGCGGCGCGGCAGCCTCGCGGCCGATCATGCCCGGCACCGGCTGGCCATCCGGTCGGCCCACCCAGACGGCAAGGGTGCGCCGCCCGTCGAAGCCGACCGCCCAGGCATCGCGATAGCCATAGGATGTGCCGGTCTTGAAGGCGATGCGCCCAGTGCGCTCGTTCTGCGGCGCCGGCGTGCCGATGAGCGCCTGCGCCAGATACCAGGCTGCCACCGGGCTCATGAGGCGCCGGGCTGGCCTCTCCTCCATCATCGAGCCGTCGAGCCGGTCGCGCAGCGCGTTGGCCATGCCGCCATTGGCGATGCCGGCATAGAGCCCCGCCAGCGCGTCGAGGCTCATGCCGACACCGCCCAGCCCCACCGCCAGCCCGGGTACCTCGCCGGGCGGCAGCTGCAGGGCGAAGCCCGCCTCCCCCAGCCGGCTGGCGAGCCGCTGCGGCCCTACCGCCTGCAGCAGCACCACCGCCGGCACGTTCAGCGACAATTGCAGCGCCTGCCGCACCGGCACGGTGCCCTGGTAATCGCGATCGAAATTGCGCGGGCGATAGGCGCCGAAGCGGATCGGCCGGTCATCGATCAGCGTCTCGGGATGGGCGATGCCGTCCTCGAAGGCGAGGCCGTAGATGAAGGGCTTGAGCGTCGACCCGGGCGAGCGTATGGCGCGGGTCAGGTCCACCGCGCCGGCCCGGCCGGCATCCAGCGGATCGGCGCCGCTGACGCGCGCCAGCACCTCGCCGCTGGCATTGTCCACCATCACGAAGGCGAGCGAGACGCTCGTGCCCAGCGTGCGCACCCGCTCGCGGGCGAGATCCTCCAGCCTTGCCTGCGCTCCCCCATCGATGGCGAGGCGATGCTCGCCCGCGCTCGGCCGCTCGGCCCGCGCGCGCTCGGCAGCGTGGGCCGCCAGCATCGGCAGGGCGAGGCGCCGGTTCGGCACGGGCGTGCGCAGGGCGAGCTCGGCCTCGGCCGGGCTGAACATCCCGCTGCGGCGGAGCCGGCCCAGCACGCCATCGCGGCCATGCGCGGCGCGCTCGGGATGCCGGTCCGGCCGGCGGCTCTCCGGCGCCTGCGGCAGGGCGACGAGCAGGGCCACTTCCGCCAGCGAGAGGCGACGCGGCTCCTTGCCGAAATAAGCGAGGCTCGCCGCCCGCGCGCCCTCGATATTGCCGCCGAACGGTGCGAGCGTGAGGTAGAGGCTGAGAATCTCCCGCTTGGAGAGCTGCGACTCCAGCTGCAGGGCGCGGCGGATCTCGCGCCATTTGGCCGTGAGGCTGCGCTCGCCGCGCGGCTCCAGCAGCCGAGCCACCTGCATGGTGAGCGTCGAGCCGCCGGAAACGATGCGTCCGCGCGTCAGCATCTGGCCGGCGGCGCGCAGCAGCGCCAGCGGATCGACCCCGCCATGCGAATAGAAGCGCTTGTCTTCATAGGCGAGCAGCATCGCGATATAGCGCCGGTCGACATCGCCGGCGCCCGTGCGCAGCCGCCAGCGGCCGTCCTCCAGCGCGAAGGGGCGCAGCAGCCGTCCCTCGCGGTCGAGCACTTCCACCGAGGTGGCGATGTGAGGGATCGGCGGGGCCGCGGCGCGCACGCCGGCGAGCCAGGCGACCGTGCCGCCGGCCAGCAGCATCAGCGCCAGCAGCGCAAGCCCGGCGGCGCGCGCGAGCGCCCGCTTCACCGCGCCACGCCCCTCATGCGGTCGCCCCTCTCATCGTGCGGGTCCCGTCATCGTGCCGGGCCCGTCACCTCGACCCGGCCCACCGCGGTGCGGGCGAAGCGGCCGGGACGGTACATGTCCTCGACCGTCGCCGGGGGATGGGCATAGCTGCCGGGGGAGACCGCCCGCACGATATAGGCGACGCGCAGCAGCTTGGGCTCCTCCTCGCCCTGGGTGAGGTCGAAGGCGGCGGCGAAGAAGGCGTCGCGGAATTCGGCATGGGCGGCGTCGCTGGTCTCGCCCAGCCAGCCGAGCGCGCCGGCATCGGAACCGACCGCCAGCGCCGGATTGTCGATCTCGAAGCCGGCCGGCAGGTTGTCGACGAGGAGCACATGGCTCGGCCCGGCTTCATCCTCCTGCGCTTCGAGCACCACGACCAACCGCTGGTTCTGCGCCACTTTGGCGGGATCGGCCGGCTTGCCGTCCAGCGTGAAATAGCGGCGCGTGAGCGCGAAGCCATTCGCCGCCGCCGGCTCGGGGCTCGCCGGCGGGCCGTCGATCGAGACCGCCACATCCAGCGGAGCATTGCCGCGATTGGTGATGACCACGGGCTTTGCCGCCAGTTCCTGCGGGGTGAGCGCGCGCTCATAGATGCCCGTCTGCGCGACACCATCGACATCGATCGCGATGCCGCGCCCCTCGCGGGCGGCGCGGGCGGCCAGCAGCAGCCACGCGTCTTCCTGGGTCGAGGTCGGGCCGGCATCGATGGCGGCGGTGGCGAGCCGCGCCCGCGCGGTGCGGGCCGTGGCGGTGAAGCCCGCTTCGGAGGCGAGTGTCGCCACGCCCGCCGCATCGCGCAGGATCGAGCCGAAATCGGGCCGGCCGGATACCAGCGTTTCGGGCGCGTCGGGCAGCAGTTCCAGCGCCGCGCCGAACACTTTTTCCGCCCGCCCCTTGTCGCCGAGCATGGCGAGCGCGGCCCCGAGCTGGCCGCGCGCGAAGGCGCTCTGCACCTCCTCCAGCTTGGCGTCCGCGACATAGCGCAGGTCGCCGAGCGGAGCGCGCCCGTTGCGGGCGAGTACATAGATGGCATAGGCGGCGCCGTCGTCGGTCGCGCCGTCGGTGGCGAAGGCCAGCGCATTGCGCAGCCGGTCGAGCGCCATTGTGAAGGGCTGCTCGGGCACCACATGGCCCTTCTCGCGCGCGCGGGTCAGGAAATCGGTGACATAGGCGTCGAGCCACAGATCATTGCCGCCGGCCTGCCACAGGCCGAACGAGCCGTCCGAGCCCTGCCGCGCCACCAGCCGGGCGATGGCGCCGGCGATGGTCTCCGCCGGCGGCTTGGCGAGGCGGAAGCGCGAGGCATTGCCGAAATCACTGAGGTAGAGCAGCGGCAGCGCCTGGCTGGTGAGCTGCTCGGAACAGGCGAAGGGATAGCGGTCGAGCGCGCCGATCAGCGCGGGCACGTCCAGCGCCGGATCGGGGCCGGCGAACACCGTCACCCCGCCCCGGCCCGGCACCAGATCGGCGACGAGATCACGGCTCAGCGTGATCGAGGCGCCGGGCGCGATGGCTTCCACGCTGCGCCGCGAAATCGCGGGATAGGCGGGCCGCACGTTCAGCCGGTAGTCGCGGGTGATCGCCAGCCCGCCCGGACCGGACAGCCGCACCGAGATCTTCGCTTCACCGAGACCCGTGCCGTCCACCTGCAGGTTGAAGGCCTGCCGGCCGCCCTTGTCGAGCGGGATCACCTTCGGCGCGCTGGCAATGGCCACCGGCCCGTCGGTGACAATGTCGAGCGCATAATCGCCCGCCTCGCCATCGACATTGGCGAGCGCGAGATTGAGCGTCGAACGGTCGCCCATGGCGAGGAAGCGCGGCAGCGTGGCGGTGATCACCACGGGATCGCGGATGGTGACATCGGCCTGCGCATGCCCGACCGCCCCGGCCGACCACGCCACCGCCATCAGCCGGCCGGTACCGTCAAACGGGGGAATGGCGAAGTCGATCTTGCCCCGGCCCTCCGCATCAAGCTTCACGAGGCCGGAGAACAGCGCGAGCGGGGGCTGCGTCGGCGGCTCGGCCTGCAACTCGGCCGCCATCATGTCACCGCCCGAGCGCAGGCGCCCCCGCGAGCCGAGCATGCCGTCGATCAGCTGGCCGTAGAAATCGCGCACCTCGGTGCCGAGCGCGCGCTGGCCGAGATAGAAGCCGTCCGGGTCCGGCGTCTTGAAGGCGGTGAGGTTGAGAATGCCGACATCGACCAGGGCAAGCGTCACGTAGGCCTCGCTCCCCCGCCCAGGGCCCGACACCGTGACCGGGACGGACAGCGTCGTCTCCGGCCGCACCAGCGCGGGCGCGTCGAGCGTCACGTCCAGAACCCGCTCGGCATGATCGACGCCGAACCAGGCGAGGCCGATGGCGCGTCCGGGATTGCGGCCGGCGGCGACATCGAGCGGCCGGTGCAGGAAGGCCAGCGCATAGGCGCCGGGGCCCCAGCCCGCTTCCACCGGGAAGTCGACCACGCTGTCGCCCGCCTTCACGTCGAGCGTCTTCGAGGCGAGCACGCCGTCGCCCACGATCAGCACGGTGGCCGAGCCGGCATAGCGGCTGGCGAGGTTGACCTTCAGCGTCTCGCCGGCGGCGTATTGCGCCTTGTCGAGGCTGACCTCCAGCCGGTCGGGCGCATCGGCGGTCGCCCCGCCGCCCCATCCGGCCTGGAACGGCACGGCGGTGTTGAGCGTGCCCTCGCTCACCTCCAGCCGGTAACGCCCCCAGGCCACCGGCACGTCGAGCCGGGCCGGCGCACCCGTGCCCAGTTCCAGCGCGCCATCCGCAACCTTGGCGACGGTCTCGACCGGCTCGAAATCCCAGTCGCTGCCGAGGCGATACCATTGATAGCGCGTCTCGATGCGGTAGAGCGCCCATTGCGCGCCCTTCAGCGCCACCGGCTTGCCCGCGGCGTCGAAGGCCTGCACCTCGAAGCCGGCGCTGCCATTCTCGCCCGGCCCGCTGCCGGCGAAGAGCGGCTTGACGCCGATGCCGTTGCCGGCCGGCGTCACCGGCAGCACCAGCGAGCGGCGCACGGCACGCCCGCCGCCCTCGTTGAGGCTGACGAAGACTTCCGCCTCCAGCGGCCGCGCGGTGGGGGCGAGGCTCGGCAGCAGCACGGACAGGCTCGCCTTGCCCTGCGCGTCGGTTACCGGCGTCTCGGGCAGCGGCTGGCGCTCGGCCGTGAAGCCGTCATCGGGCCGGCCGAACGTCCAGCCCGGCAGGCCGGGGCGCGCGGCGGCGATGCGCAGCTCGACCTCGGCGGTGATGTCGAGCCCGGCGGCGGGCGGTCCGAACAGCCAGCGCCCTACCGCCGCCACGCTCACCGGCGCATTCGGCGCGATGGCGGTGGCCGTGGTGGAAAGGTCGAGCGCGAGGCGCTCTGGCACATAGTCTTCCAGCAGGAAGGTGGTGAACCCCACCGGCGCGCCGCGCGGATCGACATAGGCCTCCACCCGCCACACGCCGGTCATGGCGTCACCCAGCAGGGGGAAGGCGATGGCGCGGCCGCCGCCGCCGGCATCGGGCGCCAGCACGCGGCGCTCCTCCACGCCATCGGGGCGCTTGAGGATGAGCGTCAGCGGCACGCCGGCCACCGCCCGCACCTGCGGGTCGCGCAGCAGCGCGGTGATATGCACCTCCTCGCCCGAGCGGTAGACGCCGCGCTCGGTGGTCACGAAGGCATCCAGCTTCTCCGGCACTGCCCGCCCGCCGACGCCGCGGTCGGTCAGGTCGAAGGCCTGTTCCTGCAGCGAGAGGAAGGCGTAGTCGCCATCTCCGGCCTTGGCCACCACGACGGCGGGGGCGAAGCCGTCCTTGCCGCGCATCAGCCCGGCATCGAAGGTCGCCGATCCGGACGCATCGGTGCGCAGGCTGGCGAGAACTTCGTTCGACTTGGCGAGCAGCCGCAGATCCACGTCGGCGAGCGGCTGCGCGGAGCCGAGCGCGCGCACGATCACCTTCAGCCCGGTCGAGCCCGACAGCGCGGTGAGGCCGAGATCGGACACCACGAACCACTGCGTCGCGCGCGTGCCCCACTCATCCTCGGGATTTGCCGCCTCGCCCGCGGGCCGCGCGGCCAGAACGTAGACGCCGGGCGCCAGCGTACCCACCGCCTCGTCAACCGGGAAGGAGGTGGTGACGTCCGCGTTGAGCGTCGATGCGGTTTCCAGCTCGCCCTTGAAGACCAGTTCGGCCCGCCCGCTCTTCAGCTTCTCCAGATCGTAGCCGCCGAGATCGCGGCGGAAATCGCCATCGAGCGCCGTGGGAATGAGGCTGCGGTCGCCGATGCGGTAGAGCTCCATGCCCACCCGCGAGGTGTTCACGGACACGATCGGGATGCCGCGCGGGCCGGTGCGCGGCAGCACATAGTTGCGGCCGGTGACGCGCACGCCGGGCTTGCGGTCGCGGACATAGATGGTGAGATCGGCGCTCTCCGCCAGCGTCTCCGCCGGGATGGCCGACGGCAGCCCCTGCTTGAGCCGCACCTCGTAGCTCTCGCCGTGCTTCAGCCCCTCGATGCACAGCTGGCTGTCGTCCACCGTCACCGCGGGCTTGTCGACCGCGCCGCCGGGGCCGCTCAGGCCGGCGAAGGCGGAAAAGTCCACGCCGCGCTTCGCCAGGGCTTCGGAAAACTGCACGCAGACGCGCGGGTTGGAGGCGTCTGAATCCACCGTGTAATCGAGCATCCGGAAGCCGCGCTCCGCGCGTAGCTTGTCGTAGAAGACGCGCTGCTCGGGCACGTTGGCATAGGTGAGCGCGAGCGCCAGCGTGTCCAGCGCCGCGCGCCAGAGCGAGCGCTGGTCGTAGAGATGACCGATGGCGAAGAGCGCGTCCGCCTGGGCGGCGCGCGTCGCCGCGCTGCGGTAGGCGAGGAAGGCCGCGCCCTGCGCCCGTTCGAGGAACGTGTCCTCGCTCTCATTGTCGTTGGGCTTGATGCGGGACAGCGCCCGCGACAGGCGCAGCCACGCCCCCGCATCCCCGCTGCCGGCCCGCACCAGCTTGCTGTAGAGGTCGGCCGCGGTGCGCGCATCGCCCGCGGCGAGCGCCGCGTCGGCATCCTTGCGCAGCTGCGCGGCGGGCTTGGCGAGGAGCGCACGATCCCGGTCGACGAGCGCCTGCAGCCGGCGCGCCGACTCGACCAGATCCGGCCGCGCGAAGGTCTTCGGCAGGGCCGGCTCGGCGGGCACGGGGGCCGCTGCCGGCTTGGCCTGCGGCTTGCTGGCCGGCTTGGTCAACGCGCTGGCCGGCGGGCTCGCATTCTGCGCGATACTGGGAGCGACACTCATCGCGATGAGGAAGAGCGACGTCGCCAAGCCTCTCAGAAGACGAGGGACACCCGAATGACGGGCAGCGGCTGACGCAACCATGGCACCTATCCCGAGAACGACCGGCCAGACCGGAGCCGCCACAATAGGACGGATTCCCGCATGGAGTCATGACGCATGGAAAGGGGGCCTGATAGTGGCAAAGTCGCGGCACTTTTGCCACACAGCCGAGGATTGCGATTCCCCCGGCATTGAATAGCTCATCATGCTTAGGTATACCGGCCCTCATCCATTGCGAGCCTGCCGGCGCGGGAGCCGCGGAGGATTTCCAATTCAACCGGGGCCAGGGCGGCCGCCGATATCAGAGGCATTTCATGTCGACAACGTTCGATGCCGTCGCCAACATCATTGCCGAAACGTGCGATATTCCGCGCGAGAACATCACCGAAGAAAGCCACGCGATCGATGATCTTGGCATCGACAGCCTGGACTTCCTGGATATCGCTTTCGCGATCGACAAGGCATTCGGCATCAAGCTTCCGCTCGAGAGCTGGACGCAGGAAGTGAACGAAGGCAAGGCCACGACCGAGCAGTATTTCGTGCTCAAGAACCTGTGCGCGCGTATTGACGAGCTGATTGCCGCCAAGACCGCCTGACGACTGAAATAATAGCGGGGGGGCAGAGCGCAGCAATGCGGCTCGAATATTTTCAGATGATCGACAAGGTGCTGGCGCTCGATCTCGACGCCCGCACCTTGAAAACCGCAAATACGGTTCCCGAGGAGAGCCCCATTTTCGAGGGCCATTTCCCGGGACACCCCCTGCTTCCGGGCGTCCTGCTCTTCGAGATCATGGCCCAAAGCTGTGGCATGTTGTTGCTGCGCCTGCACAATTACGACCGAATGGCGTTTCTTGCCTCGGTCGACAAGGGCAAGTTGCGCACCTTCGTGACGCCGGGCCAGGTCATCGTCGTCGATGCGCGCCTGGAGCATGACGGTTCCGGCTATGGCCGGCTGAAGGCAGAAGGGCGGGTCGACGGCAAGCTCGTCTGCAACGCTGACATCACGCTAAAGACCATGCCGTTCCCGGCGCCGGAACTGCGTGGGTATCTGCTGTCCACCGCCGAACGCATCGGCATGCCGATGGGCGAGGCAGCAGCGCCGGCGTCCTCGGGAAATCTATCGCATGTCTGACCGTCGTGACGTCTGGATTACCGGCATCGGGCTTGTTTCTTCGCTCGGTGAAGGTCTGGAAGCTCATTGGACTGCGCTCTCCACACCGGCCAAGCCGGCGGTGGACGAGACCACGTATGCTCCCTACGTTCTGCATCCGCTGGCGAAGATCGACTTCGACCAGCAGATCCCCAAGCGCGGCGACCAGCGGCAGATGGAGCCGTGGCAGCGTATCGGCACGTATGCGGCCGGGCTTGCGCTGGATTCGGCAGGCCTGAAGGGGAACAAGGAAGTTCTCGCGACCACCGACATGGTTGTCGCGGCGGGCGGCGGCGAGCGCGACCAGACGGTCGACGGCGCCATCCTCACCGATATCGAGAAGCAGCCCAACCCTGAGGTCTTCCTCAGCGAACAGTTGCAGTCCAACCTGCGGCCGACGCTGTTCCTCGCCCAGCTGTCCAACCTGCTGGCCGGCAACATCTCGATCGTGCATGGCGTTACCGGTTCCTCCCGCACCTTCATGGGCGAAGAGAGTTCGGGTACCGACGCGGTCCGCATCGGCTGGTCGCGCATTGCGGCAGGCACGAGCGAAATCGCCCTCGTGGGCGGCGCCTACAATGCCGAGCGGCGCGACATGCTGCTGCTGTTCGCGCTGAAGAGTGTCGCGCTGCACTCCCCCTGGGCCCCGGTTCTGGCGGACCCGAAGGGCGTGCCGACCGGCTCGGCCGGGGCGTTCCTGGTGCTGGAATCGCCCGAGCACGCCATGGCGCGCGGCGCCAAGCCGATCGCCAAGCTCTCGGGCGTGTGGTCGGAGCGTGCCAAGCGCGGCGAGCCCGGCGCCATCGAGGCGCTCGTCGACGAGATGATCCGTACGGCGAAGGGCGATGTGAGCGAGGGCACCGCGATCCTCTCCGCGGCCTGCGGCGCTCCCGAGCCGACATCGGCCGAGGTTGCGGCTATCAGCCGGTCCGGCCTGCCGGTTCGCTCCGTGACCGACCGTGTCGGCCACAGCCTGGAAGCGCAGATGCCCGTCGCCCTGGCGCTCGCGGCACTGGCCGTCTCCAAGGGAAAGCTGTTCGCGCCGCTGGAAGGCGAGACGCTGGAAGAAGCTTTCGAGGGCACGCTGACGCGCGCTATCGTTACCGGAGTGGGGCATTGGCGGGGGGAAGGCGTGGCTCTGGTTGAGCGCGTCGACTGACCCAAAAGGCGGGAGCGCATCGCTCCCGAGGAGCAGATAATGGCTTCCTATACCGACAAGGCAGGCCGTCCGATTGTCGTTGTCACCGGCGCGGGGATGGTGACATCGCTGGGTCAGGGCAAGCAGGACAATTGGGCGAAACTGATCGCCGGCAAGTCCGGCATCCACCGCATCACCCGCTTTCCGATTGACGGGCTGCGCACCACCATTGCCGGCACGGTGGATTTCCTCGCCGAGAGCGGGCGTTCGGCGCCCGATCTCTCCGAGGAACTGGCCTCTCTCGCGGCGGCCGAGGCCATCGCGGAATCCGGCATCGGCTCGAAGGGCAATTTCCCCGGGCCGCTGTTCTGCGCGGTGCCCCCGATCGAGATCGAGTGGCCGCAGCGCCGCGTGCTCGCCCAGGAATCGGCCGCCAACGGCCCGATCACCTATGACGACCTGCTGCGCGCGGCCGAGGCCGGCACGCACGAGGCGTGGCACGAGCGCTTCCTCTATGGCTCGATCGCCGATCACCTCGCCGACAAGTTCGGCACGCGTGGCCAGCCGATCTCGCTGTCGACGGCCTGCGCGTCGGGCAACACCTCGATCCAGCTCGGCATCGAGGCGATCCGGCGCGGCGATTGCGAGGCGGCGCTGTCCATCGCCACCGACGGCTCGGTGACGGCGGAGGCGCTTATCCGCTTCTCGCTGCTCTCCGCGCTCTCGACCAATAACGAGAACCCCGAAGCGGCATCGCGCCCCTTCTCCAAGAATCGCGACGGCTTCATCATTGCCGAGGGCGCCGGCGCCCTGGTGCTGGAGAGCCTGGAACACGCGATGGCGCGCGGCGCCGAGATCATCGGCGTGCTGGAAGGCGTGGGCGAGATGGCCGACAGCTTCCACCGCACCCGCTCGTCGCCGGATGCCAAGCCGGTGATCGGCTGCATGCGGGCCGCCCTGGCCGATGCCGGGGTGACACCCGACGACATCGACTACATCAATGCCCACGGCACCTCGACGCCGGAGAACGACCGCATGGAGTTCACCGGCATGAGCGCGGTGTTCGGCGAGCGGATCGGCAGCATTCCGCTGTCCTCCAACAAGTCGATGATCGGCCATACGCTGACCGCTGCCGCGGCGATCGAGGCGGTGATCTCGCTGCTGACCATCCGCAATGGCCGCATTCCGCCGACCATCAACTATGAAATCCCGGACCCGGCCATCCCGCTCGACGTGGTGCCCAATGTCGCCCGCGACACGCAGGTGAACCGGGTCATGTCCAACTCGTTCGGTTTCGGCGGGCAGAATGTGTGCCTGTTGCTCACCGGCGAGCCGGCCTGAGGCGTTCGCGTTCGTCCACGGCAGTCCGAGAGGGCCGGGATCCTTCCGGCCCTCATCCTCCCCATAGCCGAGCGCTTCTTGCGCGGCGCCCTCGCGAAGAGATCCGGAAAGGTCCATGTCGATGACCCAGCGTGTTCTCGTAACCGGCGGCGGCCGCGGGGTTGGCGCGGCGATCGTGCGGTCGCTGGCGCTCGCCGGCTTCGAGGTGGTGTTCACTGTCCGCACGGCCTCCGCGGAAGCGCAGGCGCTGATCGCGGACATCCACGCCGAGAAGCCCGACGCGGTGCTCGAAGCGCGTTCGCTCGACCTCGCCGACAAGGCGGCGGTGGAAACGTTCGCCGCCCAGTTGGCGGAGGAGCCGACCTATTACGGCTTCGTCCACAATGCCGGCATGAGCTATGACACGCTGGCCGTCATGGTCGACCAGACGAAGGCCGAGCAGCTGATGCAGGTCAATTACTGGTCTTTCGTCAAGCTGGTCGGCGCGCTGGTGCGACCGATGACCCGCGCCCGCACCGGCCGGATCATCGCCATCGGCTCGATCGCGGCGGAAGTCGCCAATGCCGGCAACGCCATCTATGCCGGCTCCAAGGCGGCGCTGGCGGGCTATTGCCGCACGCTGGCCATCGAATCCGCGCGCCGCGGCGTGACGGTGAACGTGGTGGCCCCCGGCTTCGTCGACACGGCGATGCTGGTGCCCTATGCCGCCTACCGCGCCAATGTCGAGAAGCAGATCCCGGCCGGGCGTTTCGCGGCCCCGGCCGATGTCGGCGCCCTCGTTGCCTTTCTCGCCTCCCCCGGCGCGTCCTACATCACCGGCACGACGCTGCCGGTCGACGGCGGGCTTACCGCCGCACTAGCCATTCAGCGTTGAGTTCGTTAATCACGCTCGTCTTTTCACGCGGCCTCGCCGCTTTCATCCCCGCCTCCACGTTTTGATTGGGGGCCGGCCGCAGCCGATGATGTCCCGGAGTTGTCCATGCGCGCGCTTCAACTCGTATCCGACCGAGAACTGACCCTGGTCGACCTGCCCGAGCCGGATGCCCCGGCCCCCGGCGAGGTGCAGGTAAGCATCAAGGCCCTGGCGCTGAATCATATCGACGTGTGGGGCTGGCGCGGCATGGCCTTCGCCAAGCGCAAGATGCCGCTGGTCGTCGGCGCCGAGGCTGTCGGCGAGGTGATCGCCACCGGCGAGGGCGTGACGCGCTTCAAGCCGGGCTCCAAGGTCGCCATGTATGGCGCGCTGACCTGCGGCCAGTGCCGCATGTGCAAATCCGGCCGCGACAATCTCTGCGAGGAAGTCGCCGGCGTGATGGGCTTCCATGTCGACGGCTTCGCCCGCGACAGGCTCAACATCAAGGACCGCCTGTGCGTGCCGATCCCGGAGGGGATTTCCTGGGTGGACGCGGCGACCGCGCCGGTCACGTTCTCCACCGTCGAGCACATGCTGTTCGACAATGCCAAGCTGGAGCCGGGCGAAACCATCCTCGTGCACGCGGCCGGATCGGGCATCGGCACGGTGGCGATCCGCATGGCCAAGGAAATCGGCTGCACGGTCATCACCACCGCGGGCGATGACGAGAAATGCGCCAAGGCGCTGGCGCTCGGCGCCGACCACGCCATCAACTACCGCACCGACCGCTTCGAGCACGAAGTGCGCAAGATCACCAAGAAGAAGGGCGTCGACGTCGTGTTCGAGCATGTCGGCGTCGAGACCTGGAACGGTTCGCTGCTGTCCATGCGGCGCGGCGGGCGTCTGGTCACCTGCGGCTCGACCTCGGGCGTGTCGGTGAACATGAACCTCATGCAGCTGTTCCAGCGCCAGTATCGCCTCATCGGCTCGTTCGGCGCGCCCATCCGCGCGATTGCCGACGGGCTGACGCGCATGGAGCGCGGCGTGCTGCCGGTGATCGATTCGCAGTATCCGCTGGAGGATTTCGGCGCCGGTCTGGAGCGGCTGGAAACCCGCCGCGTGTTCGGCAAGGTGGTCATCACCTTCTGACGCCGGACCACCGCCGATACCTGATGGAATGACATCCTTGAACGAGCACACCCCGCCCTGGCCGACGCGGCTGCGCGACGGCCTCCTCTCCGCGGGCGTGTGGACCATCATGCGTCTGCTGCGCCTGCAGCCGCCGCAGTTTTCCGCCTGGGTCGGCAGCTTCTGGGCGCGGGCCATCGGCCGGCACACGCGCGTGCACAAGGCGGCGCTGCGCAATCTGCGCCTCGCCTATCCCGAGAAAAGCGATGCCGAGCGCGAGGCGATCGCCATCGGCATGTGGGACAATCTCGGCCGCATGGCGGGCGAGTTCGTCCATCTCGATCGCATCTGGCAATACAATATGTGGGAGCCGGCCAAGAGCCGGATCGAGGTTTCGGGCGGCTCGAACTTCGTCGCCATGCGGATCGACGGCAAGCCGGCGCTGGTTTTCACCGCCCATCTCGCCAATTGGGAACTGCCCGCCATCGCCGCCGCCGCGCAGGGGCTCGACAGCGCCGTGCTGTTCCGCGCGCCGGACAATACCTTCCTCGCCGACCTGCTGTTCGCGGCGCGCAGCAAGGTAATGGGAAACCTCGTCGCCGCCTCGCATGTCGCGGTGTTCGAACTCGCCACCGTGCTGGACCAGGGCAAGCATCTCGGCATTCTGGTGGACCAGTCGCGGCCCGGCGGGCCGATGGTGGATTTCTTCGGCCACCCCTGCCCGGTGAACCCGACCATCGCCCGGCTGGCGCGGCTCTATGAGTGCCCGGTGCACGGCGTGCGGGTCATCCGCCTGCCGGGCGGACGCTTCCGCATCCAGTGCACACCTCCGCTCAACCTGCCGCGCGACGCGGGCGGCAAGATCGACGTCAACGGCTCGATGCAGATGATCACCTCGGTGGTCGAGGGCTGGATTCGCGAGCATCCCGAGCAGTGGACGTGGTTCTACCGCCGCTGGCGCCATCTCGGCGCGGGATACTGAAGGCGCCACCCCGACACTCGGTGATCCGTTCGAAAAAGCAAAAGGCGCCCGGGACCACCGGGCGCCTTTTTCAGGTCATCGGCGCAGGAGACCGGCCTATTTGCCGCGCTTGAAGTCGCTCCAGGTGCGGGTGACGACGCGCTGCACCTTCTGCGGATAGGTGGTGACGGTGAACAGCTTGGCCAGCGTTTCCGGCGTCGGGTAGATCGACGGGTTGTCGAGGATGGCCTTGTCGATGAACTGCTGGGCGCCGAGGCTGCCGCTGGCATAGGAAATATAGTTCGAGTTCTTCGCCGCAACCTCGGGCTTCATCATGTAGTTGATGAAGGCCAGCGCCTCGTCCGGGTGGGGCGCATCCTTCGGAATGGCGAAATTGTCGAACCACATGAGCGCGCCCTCCTTGGGGAGGATGTATTCGACCTTGACCGGCGGCTTTCCGGTCTTTTCGGCGGCTTCCTCGGCGCGGGCCTTCGCCTGGAAAATGTCGCCGGACCAGCCGGTGGCAATGCAGATGTCACCCCCGGCCAGCGCGTTGATGTAGCCCGACGAATCGAACTTTTTCACGAAGGGACGGATCGTGGCGAGCAGCTTGCCCGCTTCCTGGATGTCGGCGGGCTCCTTGGAGTTCGGATCCTTGCCGAGATAGCGCAGCGCGGTGGGGATGATCTCCTCCGGCCCGTCGAGCATGTAGACGCCGCAATCCTTCAGCTTGCCGAGGATCTCCGGCTTGAAGATGATGTCCCAGGTGTCGAGCGGTATGTCGCCGAGGCGCTCCTTGACCTTGTCGACATTGATGCCGATGCCGGTCGTGCCCCACATGTAGTTGACGGCGAACTTGTTTCCGGGGTCGTAGACCGCGAGGCGCTCGGAAATCACCGGCCACTGGGACGTGATGTTCGGCAGCTTCGCCTTGTCGAGCGGCAGGAAAACGCCGGCCTGGATCTGGCGCTGCAGGAAGGAGCCGGTGGGGACGACGACATCATAGCCTGTCTTGCCGCCGAGCAGCTTGGTTTCCAGCACCTCGTTGGAATCGAAAACGTCGTAGCGAACCTTGATGCCGGTTTCCTTGGTGAACGCCTCCAGCACCGACTCGTCGATATAGTCGGACCAGTTATAGACGTTCACGACCTTGTCCTGCGCGGATGCCGGCGCGATCGCCAGCGCCGCCAGCAGACCGGCCGCAATTGTCGTGAGCAGGCGAGACATCCTGTTCTCCTTGGGAGAGTTGAGGGTTTTTGACGCGAGCGCCCCGTGAGACCCCGTTGGCACTCAAGCTAGTGCGTCGGTCGCTCATGCTCAAGCCGTAGTCACGCTTACAAATAGGTCTCGTACTCCAGCAGATTGATGCGGCGCTCGAAGGCCATGAGCTCGGCCTCCTTCATGATCGCGAACACCCGGCGATATTCCGGGCCAAAGGCGCGCCCGACAAATTCCGACTGCGCGAACATGCGGATCGCCTCGCCCATGTCGTAGGTCAGCAGCGGCGCGCCGGCTTCATAGGCATTGCCGGTCAGGGTCGCGGGCGGCTCCAGCTCGCGCTCGATGCCCTCCAGCATGCCGGCGAGAATCGCCGCCAGCACGAGATGGGGATGGGCATCGGCGCCGGCGATGCGGTGCTCCAGACGGCGCGCCTTGGGCGGGCCGTTGGGCACGCGCACCGCCACCGCTCGGTTGTCGTATCCCCAGGAAATGCTGGTCGGCGCATAGCTGCCCGGCACCAGCCGGCGGAAGCCGTTATAGCTTGGCACATAGAGCACGGCGGTGTCCGCCATGGTGGCCAGCATGCCGGCCGCCGCCTGCCGCAGCAGCGTCTCGCCGGCCGCGCCGGCGCCGAAGGCATTGTTGCCCGCCGCGTCGGTGAGGCTGACATGCACATGCATGCCCGAGCCGGCGAAGTCGAGGAAGGGCTTGGGCATGAAGCTGGCGCGCAGTCCGTGCTTGCGGGCCACGCCGTCGATCAGCCGGCGCAGCAGGATCGCGTCATCCGCCGCCGCCATGGCATCGCGGCGGTGATAGAGATTGACCTCGTACTGGCCAGGCGCGGCTTCGGAAATCACCGTGTCGGCCGGCAGCCCCTGGATGCGCGCCGCCTCGCGCACATCGTGCAGCAGCGGCGCATAGGCATCGAGGTCGGACATGGCATACATGTTCTGTCGGGCCGGCCCCGAGGTGGCGGCGGCGAAGACCGGTTCCGGCGCGCCGTCGCGGCCGGGAGCGGGCTTCATCAGGTAGAATTCCAGCTCGAAGGCGACGCACGGGTAAAGCCCCAGCGCGGCAAGACGCGCGACCTGCGCTTCCAGCTTGTGGCGTGGGTCGAGATCCCACGGCCGCTCGCCGCCCTGCCCGTTGGGCTCGAACATCGAGATCATGACCTGCGCGGCCGGGCGTGGCGACCACGGCACGGGCTTGAGCGTGCCGGCCACGGGACGGCACATGCCGTCGCGGTCGCCGGTCTCGATGTGAATGCCGGTCTCCTCCACCTCGCGCCCCCAGATGTCGAGGCCGAAAATGGACAGCGGAATGGCCACGCCGTCCTTCCAGATCTTGCCGCCGGCCCCGCCGGGAATCCATTTGCCGCGCAGCACGCCATGCGTGTCGGGCAGGAGAACCTCGACGATTTCGGGAATGCCGTGCTCGGCGACATAGGCGCCGAACTCATCAGCCTTGCGGCCGGCATCGCTGGCAGGGGCCGCGGCGGAACCCGCGGCGTCGGGCAATGGCATGATCCACCTGGTTGAATGCGTCACATCGATTTGCTCACGGCCGCGCAGGGCCGGTCAATGCCCGCGCGTCCATCACATGAGCGAGTTGTGCCATGCCGAAGCGCTTGACGCACGAAAAATGTGATCACATTCTGCAGCCCAGCAATCGAGATCCAGGTGCGCCATGACCCTTCCCAAGACCACCGCCGAACTGCGCGCGCTCGACGCCGCGCATCATCTTCATCCCTTCAGCGATACCAAGGCGCTGAACGAGGAGGGCTCGCGCATCATCGTCAAGGCGGAAGGCGTGTGGCTCACCGATTCCGACGGCAACCGCATCCTCGACGGCATGTCGGGCCTGTGGTGCGTAAATGTCGGCTATGGGCGTGAGGAGATCGTCGAGGCGGTCGCCACGCAGATGCGCGAGCTGCCCTACTACAACACCTTCTTCAAGACCACGCACAAGCCGGCCATCGAGCTGGCCGCCAAGCTCGCCGAACTGACCCCGCCGCAGTTCAACCGCGTGTTCTTCACCGGCTCGGGCTCGGAATCCAACGACACCGTCATCAAGCTGGTCCGGCGCTATTTCGACATCAAGGAACAGCCGAAGAAGAAGATCATCATCTCCCGCCGCAACGCCTATCACGGCTCGACCGTGGCGGCGGGGAGCCTGGGCGGCATGTCGCCGATGCACGACCAGAGCGCGGTGATCCCGGATGTGATGCACATCGCCCAGCCCTATTTCTGGGGCGAGGCACGGCAGGGCGAGACGCCGGACGAGTTCGGCCTCCGCACCGCTCGCGCGCTGGAGAGCACGATCGACGCGCTGGGCGAGGATCGCATCGCCGCCTTCATCGCCGAGCCCATCCAGGGCGCCGGCGGCGTCATCGTGCCGCCCGCCAGCTACTGGCCGGAAATCGCCCGCATCTGCCGCGAGCGCGACATCCTGTTCATTTCCGACGAGGTGATCTGCGGCTTCGGGCGCACCGGCTCGTGGTTCGGCTGCGAGACCTTCGGCACCCAGCCGGACATTCTCGTCATGGCCAAGGGCATCACCTCGGGCTACATGCCGCTCGGCGGCGTGATGGTGGCCGATCGGGTGGTGGACGTGCTGCTGCAGGGCGGCGACTTCAACCACGGCTACACCTATTCCGGCCATCCCGCCGCCTGCGCCGCGGCCCTCGCCAATCTCGACATCATGCTGCGCGAGAAGCTGGTCGAGCGCGTCGCCAACGATGTCGGGCCCTATCTCAAGGCGCAATGGTCGACCCTGGCCGAGCATCCCCTCGTCGGCGAAGCGCCGATGGTGGGGCTGGTCGGCGCGCTGGAACTGACGCCGGACAAGATCGGCCGCACCAAATTCGCCGATGTCGGCAAGGTCGGCACGATGGCGCGGGACTTCTCGTTCCAGAACAACCTGGTCATGCGCGCCGTGCGCGACCGGCTGATCATCGCCCCGCCGCTGGTCATCTCGCATGGCGAGATCGACGAACTGGTCGCCCGCGCCCGCAAGACGCTGGACGCGACGCATGCCGAGCTGAAGCGGCTGGGCTGGGTGAACTGACGCGCCCTGCCCGCCGGGCCGCGTGCCGTCTAAGCCCCGGGCGTGCGCGCGCCCGGCGTCTGCCGCGCGACGTAACGGACACATCGCGCTACACTAACGCAATGGTGCCGCCGGAGCCTTCGCGCGGCGCCCGCAAAGGGGAGCGTACCGGCGTGCGCCAGCGTGGGACATGAACATCAACGTCTCCTCCGAAGCCTCCGGCGTGGCGCCGGCCCGGGTCTCGGCGCTGCGGGCGGAAGCCGAGGCGCTCTATCTCGGCACCCGGCCGAAGACCCGCGCGGCGGCCGGCGCGGCGGCGCATCTGTTCCAGGGCGTGCCAATGCACTGGATGGTCGACTGGTCGACCCCGGTGCCGCTCGTGGTCGCCGACGCGACGGGCGCGCGACTGACCGATGTCGACGGGCACGGCTATGATGATTTCTGCCTGGGCGACACCGCCTCGCTGTTCGGCCACGGCCCGGCGCCGGTGGCAGAAGCGCTGATCCGGCAGGCGAAGCACGGACTTGCCACCATGCTGCCCAGCCCGGATGCCGGCCTTGTCGGGGACCTGCTCGCGTCCCGTTTCGGCCTGCCCTACTGGCAGATCGCGACCACGGCGACCGATGCCAACCGCTTCGCTCTGCGCGCCGCGCGCGCGGCGACGGGGCGCCCGCGCATTCTCATCTTCGACGGCGCCTATCATGGCGCGGTGGACGACACTTTCGTGGGGCTCACGGCCAATGGCCGGCCGGCCAACCGCCCGGGCCTGCTGGGCGAGCCGCGCGACCTGACCCTGCTTACCCGCGTGGTGCCGTTCAACGATCTCGATGCCGTGGAGGAGGCTCTGGCCGACCACACGGTCGCCTGCGTCATCACCGAGCCGGTGCTCACCAATTCCGCCATGGTGCTGCCGCAGCCCGGCTTTCACGAGGGGCTGCGCGAAATCACCCGCCGCCATGGCACGCTGCTGCTGATCGACGAGACGCACACGCTCTCCAGCGGGCCGGGCGGCTATAGCCGCAAATTCGGCCTGTCGCCGGACATGTTCGTCGTCGGCAAGGCCATTGCCGGCGGCATTCCCGCCTCCGTCTGGGGCATGACCGAGGATGTGGCGGACCGGCTGACTCGTGCCCGCGACAGCCAGCCCGAGGGGCGCTCCGGCATGGGCACCACGCTGTCGGGCAGTCCGCTGCAACTGGCCGCGCTGCGGGCGACCCTGGAACAGGTGGCCACCGAGGAGGCCTATGCGCACATGAACCGGCTCGCCGACCGCATGGAGCGCGAACTGACGGGAGTGATTTCCGAGGCTCGCCTGCCCTGGCATGTCGCCCGCTGCGGCGCGCGGGTGGAAGTGGTGCGCGCGCGCCTGCCACTCTGGGACGGCGGACAGGCCAGTACCGCGCATTTTCCAGCGCTGGAGACTGCCATTCACCTGGCGCTGCTGGTGCGCGGCGTGCTGATCGCGCCGTTCCACGACATGATGCTGGCCTCTCCCGCGACGACGGATGCGCAGGTCGACCGCCTCATCGCGGCGACACGCGATGTCGTGCAACGACTGACGGCCTGAAGCGGGTCGGCTGAAGGGGCTCAGCCCTTCAGCGTCTCGAAACCCGCTTCCTTCCAGGCCAGGATGCCGCCGGCCATGTGGCGATGGAGATCGACGCCGGCCGCCTGCGCCGCCGCCGCCGCCCGCTGCGAGCGCTGGCCCGAGCGGCAGGAGAAGACCAGCGTCTTCTCGCCGGGATCGGGAAGCTGGCCGGCCTCGAAAGTGGACAGCGGAAAGTCCACCGCGCCGGGAATGCGCTCGGCGGCGAGTTCGTTCGGCTCGCGCACATCGACGAGCAGGATGGTGCCGGCTTCAAGACCGGCCTTCACCTCGTCGACCGACAAATGCTCGATCACGCCCCCGAAGGGATTGGGCTGCTGCATCGCGTCGCTCCTGACTGTTCTCGAGGAGGTAGACCCGCGCCCGGCCGACCGCAAGGGGCATCAGCCCCCGGAGCACGCGCGGCGCGCGTCAGGCCGGCGTACGCGGCGGGCGGGCGACGACGACACCCGCGACCACCATCAGGCCGCCAATCATCACCATGAGCGAGGGTACCTCGCCGAATAGCATCGCCGCCAGCGAGGTCCCGACCACGATCTGCAGCAGCAGCACGGTCGATACAAGCCCTGCCGGCAGCCGGCCGAGCGCGACCGTCGTCAGCCCCTGCCCCGCCGCATGCGCCACGAGACCGAGCCCAACCACCGCCAGCAGCCCTTTCAGGCTCTGTGGCACGATCACCTCATCCGTCGCCACGGCCCAGACGAGGCAGACGATGGCGCCGGTCGCCGAGGAAATGAAGGAAGCCATGCCTCCGCCGAGGCCGACACCGCCGGCCCCGTCATTGCGGCGCAGTGTTCGGGTGACGATCACGTAGCCACCGTAAGAGACGGCCGCGACGACGCAGAACGCATCGCCGATCAGGCTGGCGGCATCCCCGCCATGCGCCCCGGCGCTACGCGAGATGATCAGCGCCGTGCCGACAAGCGCCAGCACCAGCGCCGCCATCAGGCCGCGCGTCGGCCGTTCGCCCAGGCACAGCCAGCCAAAGATCAGCACGAAGACAACGGCGAGATTGCCCAGCAGCAGGGCATTGGCGGTCGTCGTGCGTACCAGGCCGAAATGGAAGGCGATCAGGTCTGCGCCGAAGAACAGCCCCGCGAAGGCCGCGAGGAAGAACTGCCGGACGGTGAACAGGCGCAGCGGACCCGCAGCCCCCGCCCGACGCCGACGCGCCTGCCCGACCCGGTATTCGGCATAGGCCCAGACGGCGGTGGGACCGAGCGCGAACAGCAGGCGCCAGAAGCCGATCGCGGCCGGGCCGGTATCGGCCAGCCGTACGAAGATCGCGGAGAAGCCGATGCATATCGCCCCCGCGATCGCCGCCAGAAAAGCGTTGCGACGCAGGAGCGCCTCATGAGCCTCGCCCGAGAGCGGAGCGAGGAGATGAAAACTGTCGGTCGCGACCGGAGAGAGGGCGGCGGCGGGGGGCGGAGACATGATGACCTGAGCGATGGAACAGCGCGAAAAATGCGGGAACGCGGGAGACAGGGAAGCCGACCTTGCGGCCCGGCACCGCCCCACGCTGGTGGATGTACACCCGGCCGAGATATCGCCAAAGCGAGTTTATTTTGTCGTTTCATTCGCAAAAATGATATGAACGAATGCCGGCGGCGGTGCCGGCATAGACCGGACCCACCCGATGCGCCATCTCGACACAGAATCCCTTGGCATGCTGATCGCCATCGTCGACACCGGCGGCTTCACCGCCGCGGCGGAGCGGGTCGGGCGCACGCAATCGGCGGTGTCGGCGCGGATCGCCCAGCTCGAAGTAAGCCTTGGCGTGCGGCTGCTGGAGCGCTCAAGGCGCGGCATCGCGCT
This sequence comes from Ancylobacter tetraedralis, assembly GCF_014195655.1. Lineage (GTDB taxonomy): Bacteria > Pseudomonadota > Alphaproteobacteria > Rhizobiales > Xanthobacteraceae > Ancylobacter > Ancylobacter tetraedralis. The sequence continues at coordinate 748,587 of NZ_JACICD010000001.1, read as the reverse complement.
CACCGAGACCGGCGAGCGGCTGGTCGCCCATGCCCGCCGCCTGCTCGCCTTCGAGAGCGAGGCGCTGGCGGATCTGAAGGGCGGCACGCCGGAAGGCAGCGTGCGGCTCGGCATGCCGGACGATTATGTCGACGCCTATTTCACCCCCACCATCGCGCGCCTCGCGGCGGCCTATCCGCGCGTGGAGATTTCCATCCGTTGCGACCTGTCCAAGAACCTGGAGCCGGAGGTCGAGCGCGGGCAGATCGACGTCGCGCTGGTGACGCGCGATCTCACGCGCCCGACCGGGGAACTGCTCAAGAAGGAAAAGCTGCTCTGGCTGGGCGCGCGCGGCCATCGCCCCGAACGCGGCGAGACGCTGCCGCTCGCCCTCTTCCCCACCGGCTGCCGGGCGCGCCCGCATATTGCCGCGGCGCTGGACAAGGCCGGCCGCAGCTGGCGCGTGGCCTGCACCTCCTCCTCCCATAGCGGCATCTATGCGGCGGTGGAGACCGGACTGTGCATCACCGCGCTGCCCGAATGCGCCGCCCCGTCGGAATGGCGGCGGCTGGGCCCGGCGGAGGACCTGCCGCCGCTGCCCGACACCGAGGTCGGCCTGCTGATCGCCCCCGCCGCCTCACCGGCCGCACGGCGCCTCGCCGAGACGCTGCGCGCCGCGCTTTCCGTGCCGACGGTCGTCGCGGCGGCGTAGCGCGTTTTCACGCTGCGTCTTCGCGCGGAAACCCGGCTGGGCCCTTCCGGCAGCGCCCTTCCAGCGGAAAGGATCCGGCCCCACCTGTCGTGTAAAATTCACATGCACGGGTGGGGCTTCCGCGCTACCCGTGCGTCTCATGAGCGATGCGCAAAACGATGATATGGCGGCCGAAACGCCGCCCCTGGCGGCGGACCTCGATCGCCCGGCCGGCACGGCCGGCGAGGTGTTTGTGGCCTTCCTCCGCCTGGGGTTGACCTCCTTCGGCGGTCCTGTCGCGCATCTCGGCTATTTCCGCGACGATCTCGTCAAGCGGCGGCAATGGCTGACCGAGGACGCCTACGCGACGCTGGTGGCGCTGTGCCAGTTTCTGCCGGGCCCGGCTTCCAGCCAGGTCGGCATGGCGATCGGCCTGATGCGCGCCGGGCTCGCCGGCATGGCGGCGGCCTGGATCGGCTTCACCCTGCCTTCCGCGCTGCTCATGCTCGCCGTCGCCTATGGCATCACCACAACGGCCGGCATCGCCGCGGGCTGGCTTGCCGGGCTCAAGATCGCGGCCGTCGCCATCGTCGCGGATGCCGTGCTCGGCATGGCGCGCAACCTGTGCCCGGATCGCGCACGGCGCACCCTCGCGCTCATCGCCGCCGCCGCGGCCGCGAGCGTGCCCGGCGCGGTGGGGCAGATCGGCGTGATTGCGGCCGGCGCGCTGGCGGGACTTGCCTTTCTCACACCCGACACGACGCCCGGCCGCATGCCGGCTCATGCTCCGGCCGGCCACCTGCCCGGCAGGAGCGCCTCGATCATCGCCCTGCTGGTCTTCGCAGCGCTGCTGGTCCTGCTGCCGCTACTGGCGAAGGTGACGGGCAATGGCGGCATAAGTCTCGTCGACACACTCTATCGCGCTGGCGCGCTGGTGTTCGGTGGCGGCCATGTGGTGCTGCCGCTGATCGAGGCGGAACTGGTGCATCCCGGCGGCCTGACGCGTCAAACCTTCCTCGCCGGCTATGGCGCGGCGCAGGCGATGCCGGGGCCGCTCTTCTCCTTCGCCGCCTTTGTCGGGGCGGCCATGCCGGGCGCACCGAACGGCGTGACGGGCGGGCTCATTGCCCTCCTTGCCGCGTTCCTGCCCTCGGCGCTGCTGGTTTATGGCGCGCTGCGGTTCTGGACAGCGCTGGCGGCTGACCGCCGGGTGCGCAGCGCCATGACCGGGGTCAATGCCGCCGTGGTCGGCCTGCTCGGCGCCGCGTTCTGGGATCCGGTGGTGACATCGAGCATCAGTTCGGGGCGCAGCTTCGCGCTCGCGCTCCTCGCCTATCTCGCGCTGGCGCTGTGGCGCGTGCCGGCCTGGGCCGTGGTGGCCGGCGCCGCGCTGGCCGGGGGCCTGCTTCTGTGATCAGCCGCGCGTGATCTTGAACGGCGAGAAGGACTGGCAGGTCGCGAAGGGCTGGATGCGGTTGATATTCACGTGGCGCGGCACCGATGTGACGAAGAATACCTGCTCGGCAATATCCTCGGCCGTCAGCGGCTGGGTATTGGCGTAGATGCCGCCGGACTTTTCCGAATCGCCATGGAAGCGCACCAGCGAGAACTCGGTCTCGACGAGGCCCGGCTCGATATTGGTGACGCGCACCCGCGTGCCCGCGAGATCGGCGATGAGGTTGAGCGCGAACTGCTTCACGAAGGCCTTGGTGGCGCCGTAGACGTTGCCGCCGGGATAGGGATAGTCGCCGGCGACGGAGCCGGTGAACACCACATGCCCCTCACCGCGCTCGACCATGCCGGGGAGCGTCGCCCGCACCGTGTAGAGCAGGCCCTTGATATTGGTGTCGACCATCTCCTCCCAATCGTCGAGGCTGGCCGCGTGCGCCGGTTCGAGGCCGAGCGCGAGACCGGCATTGGCGAACACCACGTTGAAGGCGCGGAAGGCGTCCGGCAGTTTGTCCAGCGCCGCGCCCAGCGCCGCCTTGTCGCGCACGTCGACCTCGAGGGGGTGGAAATTCGCGCCCAGTTCGTCGCGCAGCGCGATCAGCCGCTCGGTCCGCCGGCCCGTTCCCACCACCCGCGCGCCGGCCAGGACATAGCGTCGCGCCGTGGCCGCGCCGATGCCGGACGTAGCGCCGGTGATGAGGACGGTGAGCGTCGAGGGATCCAGCATCTGGTACACGGGCGGGTTCCTATTCCAGTGTTTGGCGAGCGCAGCCTGTTGCATCGCACATAGCCTGTCGCCATGCTGGCGTCCATGCGTGCGACGCGACCGGCGACCCGGAGCGCGCCGGCGGCCGGGTAACGCCGCTCGCGGGAGGCTCGAGGAGCCTTGGCCGGGGCGGTTCGAGGTTCTTGATCCGGTGACGGTACGTTAAGGATTTGTTGAGCATAAAAAGAGTCGTGGATGGCTCCAGGCTGCCGCCACGGCAGGGTCACGCTCACGCCACGATCCTTGACGACACAGGTATATCCGCTGCACGGCCCTGCCGGCGCGGCGATCCAAGGGGCAAGGGTCCGCGCGCCGCGCGGGCAGGAGTGACAGGTCGATGCGGTTCCAGACCTTCGTGGCAACGGCCAGCATGGCGGTTCTCCTGGGCGGTTGCAGCACGACGCTCGACGGTTTCGGCGGCGCCCAGGCGACCGCCTCGGCCAATCCCAGCCCGATCACCCCCGCTCCCTCCGGTTCGATCGTCAGCGCCCCCGTCCCTGCGCTGGAGGGGACCTATGGCGCCACCGCGACCACCGCCGCCGCCGCCGTCACCCCTCGCGCGGCGGCGACCCCGGTCGCTCTCTCGCCTCCCGCCGCCACGGCGCCCGGCGGCGTTGCCTATGCCGAGCCCGGCGCGGCGCGCACCCAGTTGGCCGGCGTGTGGGATTTCGCCTGGGACAACGGCCAGAAGACCTGCAAGGTCACGCTTTCCACCACGCGCGGCATGTCCGGCTTCGCCGCCAATGCCGATGTGGGCTGCCCGAACGACATCTTCATGACCAAGGGCTGGGACGTCTGGGGCAACGACATCGTGCTGCAGAACCATCTCGGCAAGGTCACGGCCCGCCTGCAGCCCGCCGGCGCCGGTCAGTATGACGGAGCGACCACGGCGGACGGCTCGAAGATCAGCCTCACCCGCTCCTGAGCGACCGGATCGATCCAGTCATTCCGGATGGATTGCACGCCGTCTCACGTAAGCATTTTGCCCGATCCACGGCGATTTACGCATCGGAACGACCGCATCTGTCATGCGGACGTGAAAAATTCTTCTTATAATTGAAATAGATTTCCGTCGACTTCGTATTCCCTCGGATTGCGAAGTGATTGCGCTGTGAGAACTTGGCAACAGCTGCCCGTCACATTGTCGGGAACAGGCAAATAGTTCGTGCGTTAAAGGGCGGAGCGGTTCATTCTGCCCATCGGAAAAGCTGATTGATTCGCTCGTACGATCAGAGGGGGTTGTGATGCTGCAGGCAGCGACGATGACCAGACAGTCCAGCTCCGCACCGACCACGCCTCTGGGAGCCGCGCCGCTTGGAGCGGCCACTTCCGTGGCGGCCATGCGCGAGGCGGACCCGGCGCGTCAGATGTTTGCCCGGCGCGATGCCCCTTCGATCTCCCACCTCATGACCCAGATGCTGGATCTCACTCGTCCCGGCAGTGATGCCGAGGCGTTGCGGCTGCTGCGTCAGGCTTTTCCTGCCGCGCCGCTGACCGCGCGCGTCGAGGCGATGGCCCGGCGCGCCCGCTGATTTCGTCGGCTTCCGGCGGCAGCCCGCTCGCCCCTTCCCATAAGGCCAGGTTCCGGCTTCAGGCCTTATGGCCCGGTTGCGCCGCGATCAGTTCAGCTGGTTCGGCGGCCGGTGCTCTTCCTGCGGCTCGGGCTTGATCTCATCGCGGTGCAGCCCCTCGGACCGCGCCGGCTCCACGGCGCCCGCCCGCTGGCGCGCATCATGGTCGCGTGCCAGCCGCGCATAGCGCATCGCCGAGAAGGGCAGCGAGGCGAGATAGGCGATGCACAGCACCGACAGCGTCGCCCACGGCCACGTCACCAGCACCGCGACGAACAGCACGACGCAGACGAAGAGCGGAATGACCTGATCGCGCGGGATACGCGAGCCAAGCCGCTTGCCCGACCACGCCGGCAGCTTGGAGGCCATCAGCAGCGCGATCGCGAAACAGTAGAACGCCGCCACCGCCGGCGAGGCGATGAGGCGTGGCAGGCCGATCAGTTCGAGATAGACCGGCAGCAGCACGCAGATAGCCCCGGCCGGCGCGGGCACGCCGGTGAAGAAATCCGAGGCGAAAGCCGGCTTGTTGGGATCCTCCAGCATCACATTGAAGCGCGCCAGACGCAGCGCCGCGCAGATGGCGAAGGCCAGCGCGGCGATCCAGCCGATCGAGCCGAGCGATTCCAGCCCCCACATGTAGAGCACCAGCCCCGGCGCCACGCCGAAGCAGACGAAATCCGACAGACTGTCCAGTTCCGCACCGAAGCGCGAGGTGCCCTGCAGCATGCGCGCCAGCCGCCCGTCCATGCCATCCAGCACGGCGGCGAGCACGATGGCGCCGAGCGCCAGTTCCATGCGCCCCTCGATCGCCATGCGGATGCCGGTGAGGCCGGCGCAGAGAGCCAGCAGGGTGACGAGATTGGGCAGCAGCAGGCGCAGCGGCACCGCCTGGAAGCGGCGGCGGCGCGGCCCCGGCTCATCCGGCTCGAAGGATTGGAACAGGTCGGACATCGGGTGCCTCGCAGCGCTTCGGTTCAATCGATGCGGAAGGTCGGCTCAGGGCCGAAGGCCTCGCGATCGGCGAGGACGGTTTCGCCCGCAATGGCGCGCTGGCCCTCGGCCACCAGCGCCCGCGTGCCGGCCGGCAGATAGACGTCGACGCGCGAGCCGAAGCGGATCAGGCCGAAACGCTCGCCCGGCGCGAGGCTTTCGCCCTCGCGCACGAAGCTGACGATGCGCCGGGCCACCATGCCGGCGATCTGCACCACGCCGACCGCACCGATCGCGGTGTCGAGCACCATGCCGGAGCGTTCATTGTCCTCGCTGGCCTTGTCGAGATCGGCCGAGAGGAACTTGCCGGGCCGATAGGCGATGCGCGTGATGCGGCCGGCGAGCGGCGCACGGTTCACATGCACGTCGAACACGTTCATGAAGATGCAGATGCGCGGCAGCGGCACGTCGCCGAGCCCGAGTTCGGCCGGCGGCACGGCCGGGCCGATGAGGCACACGCGCCCGTCGGCCGGCGAGACCACCAGCCCCTCGCGCACCGGCGTCACCCGCTCGGGATCGCGGAAGAAGTAGCAGATCCACACGGTGATCAGCACGGCGATCCAGCCGAGCGGGGCAAACAGCCATAGGAACAGGACGGACGCCGCCGCGCCGATCAGGATGAACGGGTATCCCTCGCGGTGAACGGGCACGAGGCCGCTGCGGATCGAGTCGATGACGGACATTAAGCGCTGTTCCTGAGATCTTCCGCCCGTTCGCGGGCCCCTGAGAGGTAGGGCGACGCGCCCGCGCCGTCAAATGCCATGCGCCGGAACCGGGCGCATGGCTGCCCTTCGGTCACGCCGCATCGCTGGCCGTGGCGGGCTCGACCGGGGCTCCGAGCGTCGGCTCCACCGCTTCCCCGGCGGCTTTCAGCGTCTCGCGGGCCCGCTCCGCCTCGCGCTGGCGCTCCCACATGGAGTGATAGAGCCCGTGCCGGAGCATCAGCGCGGCATGGGTGCCGCGCTCGGCGATGCGCCCCTGTTCCAGCACGATGATCTCGTCGGCGCCGACCACGGTGGACAGGCGATGGGCGATGACCAGCGTGGTGCGCCCGCGCGAGACGCGCTCCAGCGCGTCCTGGATTTCGCGCTCGGTATGGCTGTCGAGCGCCGAGGTCGCCTCGTCAAGGATGAGAATCGGCGGGTTCTTGAGGATGGTGCGGGCGATGGCGACGCGCTGCTTCTCGCCACCGGAGAGCTTCAGCCCGCGCTCGCCCACCTCGGTGGCATAGCCCTTCGGCGTGCGCCGCACGAAGCCGTCGATCTGGGCCAGTTCGGCGGCGCTCTGCACATCCTCCTCGCTCGCCTGCGGGCGACCGTAGCGGATATTATAAGCCAGCGTGTCGTTGAACAGCACCGTATCCTGCGGAACCATTCCGATGGCCGCACGCAGGCTCTCCTGCGACACCTCGCGCAGATCCTGCCCGTCTATGGAGATGCGGCCGGCATTCACGTCGTAGAAGCGGAACAGCAGGCGCGACAGGGTCGACTTGCCCGCCCCCGACGGGCCGACAATGGCAACGGTGCGCCCGGCCGGCACGTCGAAGCTGATGCCCTTGAGGATTTCCCGGTCGGGATCGTAGGAGAAGCGCACGTCCTCGAAGCGCACATGCCCGCCCTGGATCGTGAGGGCGCGCGCGCCCGGCGCGTCGCGGATTTCCGGCGGGCGGGCGAGGATGGCGAACATCGCCTCGATATCGATGAGCGACTGCTTGATCTCGCGATAGATCATGCCGAGGAAGTTCAGCGGCTGGTAGAGCTGTATCATCATGGCATTGACCATGACGAAGGAGCCCACCGACTGCCGCCCCGCGCGGATGTCGAAGACGCACAGCACCATAACCGCGGTGAGGCCGAGCGTGAAAATCGCCGCCTGCCCGGCATTCAGCCAGGCGAGCGAGGTGTCGGTGCGGATCGAGGCGCGCTCGAACCGAGCCATGGAGCGGTCATAGCGATCCGCCTCCCATTTCTCGGCACCGAAATATTTCACCGTCTCGTAGTTGAGCAGGCTGTCGACCGCCTTGGCATTGGCGTCCGTGTCGCTCTCGTTCATCGCCGCGCGGATGCCCATGCGGAATTCGGTCATCAGGAAGGTGAAGATTGTGTAGGCGACGATCATGGCGATGGCGGCCAGCACATAGCGCCAGTCGAACTGCCAGAGCAGCACGCCGATCACCATCGCGAATTCCAGGATGGTTGGCGCGAGGTGCAGCACCAGCATGCGCACGATGGTCTCGATGCCCTCGCGCGCGCGCTCCAGCACCCGCGTCAGCCCGCCGGTCTTGCGCTCCAGGTGGAAGCGCAGCGACAGCGCGTGCATGTGCTGGAAGGTCTCCAGCGCCAGGCGCCGCACCGCATTCAGCGCCACCTTGGCGAACAGCCCGTCGCGCCATTGCGTCAGCCCCGCCGTGACGACGCGCGAGACGCCGTAGGTAAGCGTCAGCATCAGCGGCGCCGCGATCAAAAGGCTGATCGCATCGGTCGAGATTTCAGCGCCCTCGCGCATCGCCACCGCGTCGGTCGCCCATTTGAAGAAGAAGGGCGTCGTCATGGTGGCGATCTTGGCGAGCACCAGCAGCAGGAGGCCCCAAGCGACGCGCGCGCGCAGGTCCGCCCGGTCGACCGGCCAGAGATAGGGCCACAGCCCCTTCAGGGCGACGAGCAGGCTGCCGCGCGGATTGATCTCCGAGGCCTTGGTCGGGCGCGAGAGCGCCTTTCCGCCGTCAGGTGCGGACATGAGACTTCCAGTTCTGCGTCTTGCTCAGGCCTTTTTGGCCCGAATTCCCGAATGTGTTGTCGTTCAGATAGGCGTCGAAAGGCTCGAAACCAAGGCGTCGGCACGCGGCGCAGGGTTGCGCCGCCCGTCATCAAGGGCCGCGAACAGGGTCCCGACCTGCGTCGCCAGCGCGGCGAGACTCTCGCGATCGAGGCAATAGCAGGAGCGAGGCCCTTCGATGGTGCCGGTGATGAGCCCGGCCTCCTTCAGAACTTTCAGATGCTGCGACACGGTCGATTGCGCGAGGGTGAGCCCGCGCACGATCTCGCCACACTGGCACCGATCCGCCGCCGCCAGCGCCCGCACGATCGCCAGCCGCGCCGGATGCGCGAGGGCGCGCAGGCGCAGGGCGAGGAGGTCGTCGTCCGGCATATCCATGCCGATCGTTTATCGTCGATGAACGATGACGGCAAGGGAAAGACGTTCCGTTCGAGAGGCCTGCCCACCTCGGACTGGACGCGCCGGCAAGAGGCGCGCTACGTCATCTTGCTACCGTCGCGTGCAGAGATCGCGCGCGGAGATCGCGCCCCTCACGCCCCGACGGCCATCCAGGATTCACCCGTGTCCCGCCAGCATGCCCGCCCCGTCCTCATCCGCGACAACCTACCGGCGATATCTCTCGCCCCCGTGACGCTCGGCAGCGGGGATGGGGCGATTTCCGAGGCGGACATCCAGCAGCTGGTGCACGAGCACCCCTCGATGCTGCCGATCGCCGAGATCGACCCCGCCTTCCAGAACCCGGTGGCCATCTGCCGCGAATTGCGCACCACGGCCGGGGCGATCGACAACTTCCTCGTCACGCCCGGCGGCATGCCGGTCATCGTCGAATGCAAGCTGTGGCGCAACCCGGAAGGGCGCCGCGAGGTGGTCGGGCAGATCCTCGACTACGCGAAGGAGCTGAGCCGCTGGTCGCAATCGGATGTCCAGCGCGAGGTGAATATCCGTCTCGGCACAACCGGGAATGTCCTGCTGGAAAAGGTGCGCTCCGTGGCGCCCGAGACGGACGAGATCGGCTTCAACGATGCGCTGACGGCGAATCTGCGGCGCGGGCGCTTCCTGCTCCTGATCGTCGGCGACGGAATCCGCGAGGGGGTGGAGGCGATTGCCGAGTATCTTCAGCGCCATGCGGGCCTGCATTTTTCCTTCGGGCTGGTCGAACTGCCCTTCTTCCGCCTGCCGGACGGCAGCCGGCTGGTGGCCCCGCGCATCCTTGCGCGCACGGTGAACGTGGTGCGCCACGTCGTGGCGCTGCCGGAGGGGATGGCGATCACCGACGGTGTCACTGATGACGAAGCTACCGAGACGACCGATCCGGACGTGACCGAGTTAGCGGCCAAGCGTCAGCAGTTCTGGAAGGAATTCCTCAGCGTGCTGAAGCTCGACGACCCCGAACAGCGAATTCCCAATCCATCTCGCCGGGGTTATCTCAATTTTATGCTTCCTGCTCCGAGCGGAAGCAGCTGGTTGTGCGTTTACCGCGAAATGAAAGACAGTCGGGTCGGCGTATTTCTGGCATCGACACGCGACAGCGCGGGTGAATACGCGGAACAGCGCCTCGAAAGCGAATGGAGCGAGATACAGCCTCTCCTCGGCGGCAGCGCAAAAATTCAAACAGGCTCGTATGAACGCGGACATATTGGCGACGCGCGGGTCTTCGGCGATCTGAACAATTCGGAAGTGCGCCAGCAGGCGTTCGCCTGGCTCGCCGAGCGCACCAACACCTTCGTCAACGTGCTGCGCCCCCGGGTACGCTCGGCGGTGGCCGATTACGAGGCGAACCAGGGCGCCTGATGTGGCGCCCGCCCCTCCCCTTCGTCCGCACCGCGCACTCGCGCATTTCCCGTGCACGGCGACTCTTGTCGACACGCCTTTTGCTGTGCACCATGGCGGACATGACAAAGATCAAAAGCGTATGCGTCTATTGCGGCGCGGCTCCGGGCAACGATCCGGTCTATCTCGCCGCGGCGATCGAGCTCGGCCGCCTGTTCGCGCATGAGGGGATCCGCCTCATCTATGGCGGCGGCGGCGTCGGGCTGATGGGGGCGGCGGCGCGCGCCTGCGCGGAGGCCGGCGGCATGGTCACCGGCATCATCCCCGATTTCCTGATCGGCAAGGAACAGGCGTTCGAGCACGCGCACGAGCTGATCGTCACCCGGGACATGCACGAGCGCAAGCGGCTGATGTTCGAGCGGGCCGACGCGTTCATCGCCCTGCCCGGCGGCATCGGCACGCTGGAGGAACTGGTCGAGCAGCTCACCTGGGTGCAGCTCAACCGCCACGCCAAGCCGGTGATGGTGCTCAACATCGCCGGCTTCTGGGACCCGCTGCTGACGCTGTTCGACCATATGCAGGCGACAGGCTTCGTCAATGCCGGCCGGCCGATCCGCATGCTGGTCGCCCACCATGTGCGGGCCGTTCTGCCCAAGCTCAACGCGGTCGTCGCCCCGCTCGTCGAAGGCGAGCTGCATGGCGCGGCCGAGGAGCGCGTGCTCGACCGGATGTGACGCGCGGCGGGCATGGCCGGGATGGCGGCGCCCTGCCCGCCGATCGCCGCGGGGGGTGGCGGGGGCCGTGTGGCGCCCGGTCCCCACACGCGAGGCCGCCCTCAGCCGGGCGTCGACATCTCGGCCGTGAGCTTCTTTTCCAGCGTCGTGTTGCCGAGCCATTCGCCGCCGCGCTGCACGGTGTTGCGCTGGCGCGCCACGTAGCCGCGCGCCTGAAAGAAGGCGAGCGCGGTATCGCTGGCGTCGACCGTGAGGCTCTTCGCGCCGCGCGCGGTTGCCAGTTTCTCGATCGCCACGCACAGCAGCGTGGCGACGCCCTCGCCGGCAACCTCCGGGCGGATGTAGAGAAGGTCGATGATGGTGTTCTCGGCCAGCGCGATGAAGCCCACCGGCTCGCCCGCGCGCGTCGCCACCAAGGTCAGCCGGTCGGCGAGGCGCTCGGCCAGCGCCTCCTCATCGGCGAAGGCATCCGCCCACGCCTCCTGCTGCCGCTCGTCATAATCCTCGCCGGTGAGTTCGAGGATGGCGGTCATGGCGATGGCGGCGAGCAGCGGCACGTCGCCGGGCAGCGCCGGGCGCAGGGCGGCGGCGGGTTCGACCGGCGGAGATTCGGCGCTCATCGCCGGGGCTCCCAGCTGGTGGTGCCGTCCTTGTTGTCCTTCAGCGCCACGCCGAGCGCCAGCAGCTCGTCGCGGATTCGGTCGGAGGTCGCCCAGTCGCGATTGCGCCGCGCCTCGATGCGCTCGGCAAGGCGCGCCTCGATCTCGGGCGGAGACAGCGCCAGCTCGGGCGCCTGCGCCGCCCGCCATGCCTGCAACGGCCCGGGCGTGAAGCCGAGAAAGGCAAGCGTGCCGGCCAGCGCCTTCTTGCCGGCGTGGTCCTTCAGCCCATGCATCTCGGCAATGGCCTTCGGCGTGTTGAGGTCATCGGCCAGCGCCTCCAGCACGGCCGGCGCTGGGCGCGGATAGGCCTCGTCGGCCGCCGCATCGAACCATTGTTCCAGAGTGCGGGCGCTCTCGTCCAGCCCCTTCACCGTCCAGTCGATCGGCTGGCGGTAATGGGTCTTGAGCATGTTGAGGCGCAGCACGTCACCCGGCCAGTCGGCGAGCAGCTGGCGGATGGTGATGAAGTTGCCGAGCGATTTCGACATCTTCTCGCCTTCCACCTGCAGGAAGCCGTTATGCATCCAGACCTGGGCCATGATGTTGGTGTGGAAGGCGCAGCGCGACTGCGCCACCTCGTTCTCATGGTGCGGGAACACCAGGTCGATGCCGCCGCCATGGATGTCGAAGGTCTCGCCGAGATGCTTCCAGCTCATGGCGGAGCACTCGATATGCCAGCCCGGCCGGCCCGGCACCTCGATGCCCGCCGGCGAGGGCCAGCCCGGCTCGCCCGGCTTCGAGGGCTTCCACAGCACGAAATCCATCGCGTCCTGCTTGTAGGGCGCCACGTCCACGCGCGCGCCCGCCAGCATGTCGTCGAGCGGGCGATGCGAGAGATTGCCGTAATCGGGCATGGAGGGCACGGAGAACAGCACGTGGTTCTCCGCGACATAGGCATGGCCGGAGGCGATGAGCTTCTCGATCAGCTGGCGCATCTCGACGATATGCTCGGTGGCGCGCGGCTCCACATCCGGATGCAGCACGCCCAGCGCTTCCAGGTCGTCGTGGAATTGCGCCTCGGTGGTGAAGGTCACGCGCGAGATGGCCTCGTTGAGGTCGAGGCCGGGAAATTCCTGCGCCGCGCGCGCGTTGATCTTGTCGTCCACGTCGGTGACGTTGCGCACATATTTGACGTGGTCCGCGCCATAGAGATGGCGCAGCAACCGGTAGAGAATATCGAACACGATCACCGGGCGCGCATTGCCGATATGCGCGAAATCATAGACCGTCGGGCCGCAGACATACATGCGCACCGCCGCCGGGTCCAAGGGAGCGAACCCCTCCTTGGCGCGCGTGAGCGTGTTGTACAGCTTCAGTTCGGGGAGGCCCGACGCAGAATTGCCCGACATGTGTCCATTTCTCCACACGCCCCCGTTTACAGGGGGGCGACGCCGCGTCTGTCGTCGCTTTGGCCCGCCGCGTCAAGCGTAGCGGGCCAAAACGCGCGACGCGTCGCCGGCGCACCATTACCAGGCTGCGGTTGACGGTGTCGGGGTGGCCGGATTATTTCCCCGCGCCTCGGCAGCGGATCGTGCCGCTGATGAATCGTTAAGGGTCGCTTCAAACCTTTTCGCCACATTCGCGTTAAGCGATCGGAGGCCCTCGGGCACCCTGTCGCCGCCCTTCCGCCACACCACAACCCCAGTTCGTATCATGCGCCCCGCTTTGCGTTTTCGTGCCGCCCCGCTCCGCCTCACCCTGGTGGCCGCGCTTCTCGCCCTCGCCCCGGCCGTGGCCAGCGCGGGGACGGCGACCGAGATCTTCACCGTCGATACGTCGGAAGGCTACGGGATCGATGCCTGCCTCGCCTCCGGCGCCAGCTGCGGGCAAGGCATCGCCGATGCCTGGTGCCGCGTGCATGATTTCGAGCGCGCGGTCAGCTTCGGCAAGGTGAAGAGCGACGCCACCCCGATCGCCTCGGCCGGCAAGAGCGTGCGCACCGCCTGCACCGGAACGTCCTGCCCGGATACGGTCGCCATCACCTGCCAGTGAACGCCGTCACGGCGCACGGACACGCGCGGACGGGGCCGGCGCCATGCCGGCCCTTTTTCATGGGCAGACCGTCTCCCGACTAGAGGGCGTCGCGGGCGAGGCCGTGCTCCACCAGCCGGTCGATCACCTCGGCATAGGGAACGCCGCTGGCCGCCATGGCCTTCGCGTACATGCTGATATCGGTGAAGCCGGGAATGGTGTTGAGTTCGTTCAGCAGCACATTCCCCTCATCGGTGACGAAGAAATCGACGCGCGCCATGCCGTCGCAGCCCACCGCGCGGAACGCCGCCGCCGCCACCTCGCGCAGGCGCCCCTCCATGCCTTGCGGCAGCTCGGCCGGCACCTTGATCAGCGCGCCGTCGGCATCGATATATTTGGCATCGTAGCTGTAGAAGCCATGGGCCTCTGCTGGCACGATCTCGCCGGGGCGCGAGACGAACAGGCCACCGGCCGGATCCTCCAGCACGCTGCACTCGATCTCGCGGCCACGGATGAACGCCTCGGCCAGCAGCTTGCGGTCATATTTGAAGCCTTCCGCCAGCGCCGCCGCGAAGGCCTCCGCGGTCTCCACCTTGCTGACGCCGATGGACGAACCCTGCCGCGCCGGCTTGATGAACATGGGCAGGCCGAGTTCCGCCGCCACCTCGTCGAAGGTGGGCGGAGCCGATTCGTGGATCGTGACGGCGCGCGCGGTCTCGATGCCCGCCGCGCGTAGCAGCCGCTTGGCGATGTCCTTGTCCAACGCGGTGGCCGAGCCGAGAATGCCGCAGCCCACCAGCGGCACGCGGGCGACCTCCGCCAGCCCCTGCACCGAGCCATCCTCGCCATGCATGCCATGCAGCACCGGGAACAGCATGTCGATGGGCGCCAGCTCATGGGCGGGCCCATCGGCCGGCAGCGCCAGCAGGCGCCCGCGCCCGCCGGGCACGAGGCACAATTCGGTGCCGGTCTCCGGCCGGGCGAGTTCGCCGTCCGTGAAGGCGCTGAGCAGCCAGGCGCCCTCGCGGGTCACGTATACCGGCAGCGCGTCATAGCGCGCGGGATCGAGGGTGAGCATGACATTGGTGGCCGACATCACCGAGACGTCATGTTCCGGCGAGCGTCCGCCAAACAGCACGGCAAGGCGGAGCGGGGCGGCGTCTGGGCGATGGGTCACGGAATTTCCCCTGGATCTGGCGATGGTACCGAGTGAGGGGCGAGACCTGTCACCAAATCCTTAACGCCGCGACACAAGCCTGCCGCGACGGCACGCCGCCCCGCCCTCGCCTATTCACGAAATCCGCTATTTCACGAAATCCGCGCAGCGGGGCGCCTCGCCACTGGCGCCCCACGGCATGATCGGCACGGTGGAGGTCGAGTTCTTCGGGCTGCCGTCGATCAGCTTGTCGGAATAGACGAGATAGACCAGCACGTTGCGCTTGGCGTCACAGCCGCGCACGATCTGCATCTTCTTGAAGATGAGCGAGCGGCTCTCGCGATAGACCACGTCGCCCTGCTCGAACTTGCCCTTGAAGGCGATCGGCCCGATCTGCCGGCAGGCGATGGAAATGTCGGACACTTCCTCCGCCACGCCCAGCATGCCCTTCACCCCGCCCTTCTCGGGCACGGTGTAGTGGCAGGCGACGCCCTCGACGACCGGATCGTCGATGCCATAGGTGGCGAGCTTGTCGTCCGGGGTGAGGAACTTCCACACGGTCGACTTGCGGAAGATGAGGTCCGGCTCCTGCGCATGAGCGGGCGCGGAGGCGAGGCCCGCCACGAGCGCCAGGGCGCCGAGCATGGCCGCGCCCAGGATGGGAAGACGGGAGGCGAATCGGGGCATGGACATCAACTCCGGCGGCAGGACATGCGCAAAGGGCCGTCGATCATATGGGATGTCGTTGCGACAGGACAAAGGCGGCCGGCGGTTTGCGGGGCCCGCGCGGGAGGGTTCAAAATTTCGACACCCTCGCCATGCTCATTGCCCTCGCCGCTCATTTCCGGCACACAGCCCGCGCAGCCGAGTGAAAACAGCCGAACCCATGATGTCATTGCCGAGCCGCCTCCGCCTGTTCCTTTCCGCCGTCGCGACCGTGGCTTGTGCGGGAATGGCGCTCGCGCAGGACGTGCCGCCCGGCACCTTGGGCGGCGGACAACCGGGCGACCGCTCGGTCTGCATCCGGCTGGAGGGCCAGCTTGCCGCGCTCGACCGTGGCGGCGGCGGTGGCCAGCAGGACCTTGGCGCCACCATCAACCAGCAGCGCCAGACGCTGGCCGACCTCACCGCGCAGGTGCGCCAGCTCGGCTGCGACAAGCGCGGCTTCCTCATCTTCCAGCCGCAGCTGCCGCCGCAATGCGAGGCGCTCAACGGCCGGCTGCAGCAGGCCCGCTCGGCGCTCGACCGCACCATGTCGGCCGCGCAGGGCCAGCGCAGCGGCAATGACGAGCAGCGCCGCCAGCTGGTCTACGCCCTCGCGCAGAACAATTGCGGCGCGCAGTATCAGGCGGCCATCGACCAGTCGCAGGGTGGCGGCGGCAACGCGCAGCAGCGCCGGGCGCCGCGCAACTTCTTCGAACAGCTGTTCGGCGTGCCGCGCCAGGTCGAGGAAGAGGCCGGCCCGATCGACCAGCCGCCGCTGGAAATGCCGAAAGTGTCGACCTATCGCACGGTCTGCGTGCGCACCTGCGACGGGTTCTTCTTCCCCGTCTCCTACGCCGCCACGCCGGCGCGTTTCTCGGCAGACGAGGCCTCCTGCCAGCGCCAGTGCCCGGGCACCGAGGCGCGGCTGTTCGCCTATCGCAATCCCGGCGAGGACATCCAGCAGGCGGTGGGCACCAATGGCCAGCCCTACATGTCTCTGCCCAATGCGCTGCTGTTCAAGAAGCAGTTTGTGGCGACCTGCTCGTGCCGCCCCGCCGGCATGAGCTGGGCGCAGGCGCTCGGCCAGCAGGACGACGCCACGCTGCGCAAGGGCGATATCGTCGTGACCGAAGATGCCTCGCGCGAAATGGCGCAGCCGCGCCCGGCAACCCCGGTGCCGGCCAACGCGACCAAGAAGCCGTAAGCCGCAGCGAACCGGGCTCTCCGGCGGGAGGCGTCAGGCGGGCTCGCCCTTGAGCCGCGCCTCAGCCTTCTCCCGGCCGATCAGCGGCAGCAGCGCCTTCAGCTCCGGCCCGCTCTCCGCGCCGGTGAGCGCGAGGCGCAGCGGATGGAACAGCGCCCGCCCCTTGCGCCCGGAGGCCGGCTTCAGCGCGTTCAGCCACGCGGTGTAGACCTCGCCGTCCCACGGCTCCGGCGGCAGCCGTTCGGCGGCCTGCGCGAGGAAGGCGGCGTCCTCGCCCTGAGGCGGCGGGGCGATCGGACCCTCAACCACCTTCCACCAGTGCGCGGCATCGCCGAGACGGCCGAGATTGCCCCGCACGGCCAGCCAGAATGGCTCGCCGCCGCCGACACCGTGCTGCGCCAGCCGCTCCTCGACCGTCGCGAAGGGCAGATGGTGCAAGGTGGCGGTGGTGAGCGCGGAGAGTTCCGCGGGATCGAATCGCGCCGGAGCGCGCGAGATCTTGGCGAAGTCGATGCGCGCGGCGAGCGTGTCGAGGTCGGAAACCGGCTCCACCGCCAGCGAAGTACCGGTGAGCACCGCGAGCGCCGCCACCGCCAGCGCCTCCTCGCCCTCCTTGCGCAAAGCGGCCAGCGAGAGGTGCCCGAGCCGCTTGGACAGCCCCTCCCCGCTCGGCAAGGTGAGCAGATTGTGATGGCCGAACACCGGCGGCGTGCCCCCGAGCGCCTCGATGATCTCGATCTGCACGCCGGTATTGGTGACGTGGTCCTCCCCGCGCACGACATGGGTCACACCCATCTCGATATCGTCGACCACCGAGGTCAGCGTGTAGAGATAGGAGCCGTCCGCCCGCACCAGAACGGGATCGGAAAGCGTCGCGGTATCCACCGCCTGCTCGCCGCGCACGAGGTCGGCCCAGGCGAGCTTGCGCCCGTCCAGCCGGAAGCGCCAATAGGGGCGCCGACCCTCGCCCTCCAGCCGGGCGCGCTCGGCATCGCTCAGGTCCAGCGCGCCGCGATCATAGATCGGCGGCAGGCCGCGGCGGCGACGCGACAGGCGGCCCGTCTCCAGTTCCTCCTCGGTCTCGTAGGCCGGGTAGAGCCGGCCCTCCGCCTTCAGCCGCTCCACCGCCGCATCATAGCGGGCAAGCCGGTCCGACTGGCGCTCGACGCGGTCCGGCGGGATGCCGAGCCAGGCGACATCGCGGGCGATGGCCTCGGCGAAGGCTTGCGTCGAGCGCGCCGTGTCGGTGTCGTCGTAGCGCAGGATGAAGGTGCCGCCCTCCCGCCGCGCGTAGAGCGCGTTGTAGAGCGCGGTGCGGGCATTGCCGACATGCAGCAGGCCGGTCGGGGACGGGGCGAAGCGGAGGACGGGTCGGGTGCTCATGGGCGGGCTTATGGCCCGGATGGCAGCGGGGAACAACGGGGAACCCATTCTAAGCCCTCTCCCCATTGGGGAGAGGGGCCCGCGAAGCGGGTCGGTGAGGGGTAGCGCCTTCGCGGAGCCGTGGGAGCCCCCTCACCCCAACCCTCTCCCCCTCGGGGAGAGGGGGCCGGCGTGGCAGAGCCGGGATCGCGTTCCGAAGTCACACGATCCCGGATATTGCCCGCGGCAATTCCGGTATGACGAAAACACGGGGATCACCCCGTCTCGCGGAACCGGTTGGTAATGGGATAGCGCCGGTCGCGGTTGAAGATGCGCGGCGTCACCTTCACGCCGGGCGCCGCCTGCCGGCGCTTGTATTCGGCGATGTTCAGCAGGCGCTCGACACGGGCCACCAGCGCCGGATCATAGCCCTCCGCCACGATGTCGGCGACGGGCAGCTCACGCTCGACCAGCCGCGTGAGGATGGCGTCGAGCAATTCATAGGGCGGCAGGCTGTCCTGGTCGGTCTGGTTGTCGCGCAGCTCGGCCGTGGGGGGCTTGTCGATCAACCTGTCGGGAATCACCGCGCCGCCAGGGCCGAGCGCGTGGGCCGGCTTCCAGCGGTTGCGCAACCGGCAGAGGCGGAAGACCTGTGTCTTGTAGAGGTCCTTCAGCGGGTTATAGCCGCCATTCATGTCGCCATAGAGCGTGGCGTAGCCGGTGGAGAGTTCCGACTTGTTGCCGGTCGTCAACACCATCGCGCAGAACTTGTTGGAGATCGACATCAGCAGCGTGCCGCGCACACGCGCCTGCAGGTTCTCCTCGGTCACGTCCCGCGCGCGGCCCTCGAACAGCGGTGCCAGCACAGCTTCCAGCGCCTCCACGCCGGGGGCGATCGGCAGGATGTCGTAGCGCACGCCCAGTGCCCGCGCGACGTCGGCCGCATCGGCGAGCGATTGCGGCGCGGTGAAGCGATAGGGCATCATCACGCACTGCACCCGGTTCGCGCCCAGCGCATCCACCGCCATGGCCGCGCATAGCGCCGAATCGACACCGCCGGAGAGCCCGATCACCACGCCGGGAAAGCCGTTCTTCTCGACATAATCGGTGAGCCCGGTGACGCAGGCGGCATAATCCGCCTCATCGTCCACCAGCAGCGGCGCCCGCGCGCCCTCCTCGCAGCGCCAGCCATCGGCCCAGCGCTCCCAGCGGGTGAGGCGCACCCGCTCCTGGAAATTCGGCAGCTGCACCGCCAGCGAACGGTCGGCATTGAGCACGAAGGAGGCGCCGTCGAACACGAGTTCGTCCTGCCCGCCCACCTGGTTGAGATAGGCCAGCGGCAGGCCGCTCTCGACCACGCGCGCCACCGCGACATTGGTCCGCTCGTCATAGACGGTGCGGCGATAGGGCGAACCGTTAGGATTGAGCAGCAGTTCCGCGCCGGTCTCGGCCAGGCACTCGATCACGTCCGGCGACCAGACATCCTCGCAGACCGGCACGCCGATGCGCACCCCCTTGAAGGCGATCGGTCCCGGCAGCGGCCCGGCGGTGAAGACCCGCTTCTCGTCGAACGGGCCGAAATTGGGCAGGTCCACCTTGTAGCGCACGGCGGCGATGGCGCCATCGGCGAGCAGCAGCACGGCGTTGTAGAGCTTGCCCCCCTCGACCCAGGGCGCGCCGAGAAGCAGCGCCGGGCCGCCATCGGCGGTCTCGGCCGCGAGCTCCTCCACTGCCCGGCGGCAGGCCGCCTGGAAGGCGGGCTTGAGCACGAGGTCCTCGGTCGGGTAGCCGGCGACGAACAGCTCGGTGAACAGGACGAGGTCCGCCCCCTGCTCCGCCGCCAGCGCCCGCGTCGCGCGCACCTTCGCGGTATTGCCGGCGATGTCGCCGACCGTGGGATTGAGCTGGGCCAGCGCGACGAGCAGCTGATCGGCGGGTTCGGTAGAGGAGCGATCGGACATGGCCGTCATTTAAGCGTACTCCCGCCGATCGGCAATCCTGCACCTCTCGCACCGGGCGCGCCTCAATCCTCCCAGTCGGTGCCCGGCACGCGCACGCCTACGGCCCGGTAGCCCGCCTTGCGCACGGCGAGCGGGAGGATGCGCTCCAGCGCATGCAGCAGCGTGCCGTCATCGGGCACCGGCTCGGGCGGATAATCGCTCCAGTCCAGCTTCAGGGCGAGGACAGGGGCGAGCGCGGCGGGGCGGGCGGCGAACATGTTGCCGATGGGAAAATCGACATAGGCGGTCATCGGCTCGCCCAAGTCGAGATCGGCGCGCAGCTTGGCGATGATCGCGGCATTGCGCCCCCAGTCGAGCACATGCCCGTCCTCGGGGTAGGCAAGGCCGACCGTGGGATCGCTGGCGAAGCGGGCGAGGATGGCGTCCAGCATCGGATGCTGGCCGCCGATCATGTTCTCCCACAGGAAGGTGCGCCAGGGATCGCCGATATTGCGCCGGCGCCCCTTGGTCTTCTTGCCGTGCACATGGAAGAACACGTCATAGCCGCCGTTCAGCAGCGGCTCGCGCAGCGCCGTGAAATAGGGGCCGATATCGCGGCCGAGATTGGGCACGACGGCGATTTCCACCCGCGCGGGATAGCCGGCGGTGATCGCGCGCAGCGCCGTCACCTTGGCATCGCTGTCGGTGGTGAGGAACAGGTCGGGCCGCGCCACGTTGCGCGTGAGCCGCTCCAGCATTTCCGGCAGCAGGTCGACATAGAAGAAATGCCCGTGCAGCGCGACCTTGAGCGCGGCAGCGGCGGGGCTCGCCTCTCCCGGCCTCACCACGCCATAGGACCACGGCCCCTCGGGCTGGCCGCGCTCGATCCAGTGGGCGAGCGGAAAGCGCCGGTTGGCGAGGCAGTCGACCGGGTTGAGCTCGGCATAGATCATCGGGTTGAAGCCCGAGCAGGGCCGGCGGAGAATGTCGCGGAACAGCTTCTCGCCACCGGTGCGGCGCGTGCGCCAGGCGATCACCTTCGCCCTGAGCGTCGCGGCCATGTCGCCGCCCTTGTTCTCGGGATCGAGGATTTCCAGCCGCTCCGGCCCGACGGTGAGCGCCAGCGCCACCTCGCGCTCGACCCGGCCCGCCGCCAGCGCACCGAGCGCGGCGAGGCGCGCCGAGCCCTCGCCGAGCGGGGCCTTGATGATGTGCCGATAATCGCGCCCGGCAAAGTCCGGGAAGGCCGCGTCCGCCGCCGCAAGGGCTGTGGGCGAGCAGAACACAACCTCGGTCGCCTGCCGCAGCAGGGGCTCCAGCACGGGCGGGGCGCTCTCCGCATCGGCGATGAAGACCACCGGAATGTCGCGTGCCTCGAAGGCGAGCGCGATATCGGCCGTGTCCATGCCCACCGCCACGGCGAAGCGGGGCGCGAGGCCGCGCGCCTGCAGGGCGAGCGCGCTCAGCAACACCGGGGACGGCACGCGCGACATCGTCACCGCGGCCGGCACCAGATGCGCCGCCATGTCGGGCGCGGGCCGCTCCGGATCGACCAGCAGCACGATCACGTCGTGATCGACCGCGAGCGCCTCGACCAGATGCATCGCCTCCCCGGCCGAATGCCGGCACAGAACGAAGGCGGCCGGGCGCTCAAGCTCGGCGGGCACGGGAAAGTGAACATGCGCGACCAGTGGCGGCAGGTCGGCATCGACATCCGCCATCCAGCCGGCGAAGGCGCGGCGCGGGCGGCCGTCCTTGCGGATCACCAGCGGGGCGAAGCTCTCGCGCGGGCGGCGATAGGCGTCGAAGACCAGCTTGCGCACGACCCAGCGCGGGCGGTTAGCAGCGTCGAAGATCGCCTTGGCGAGCGTGCGACCGAAGGCCTGGCTCCGGCTGGTCAGCCAGCGGCGAAACGGTCCGCGGGGCTTGGGCGCGCGATGGGGAATCCGCGGCAGATCGCGCGCGGCGGCCGCCATGCCGGCCCGGCTGCTAGTGGGCGTATCCAAGAAACCTCTCGACAGAATCCGGCGGCGCGCGCCCCCCGGCGGCTCGCGCGGCTCACAAAGCACAAGTTGCGCGGGCGTTCCAGCGCCCCGCGCACGGATGGGGCAGCCGGGCAAGGAAGCCTCTCACTCGGCGGCGGCCTCGAAGCTCGGCTGGCGCGCGCGGCCCCATTGGTGCAGCGCCATCATGGCGGGGCGCAGCGCCTCGCCCTCCGGCGTGAGCCGGTAGCCGACCTGCGGCGGCACGGTGGGGTAGACCGTGCGCAGCAGCACGCCGTCGCTTTCCAGCTCGCGCAGCGCCTTGGCGAGAATGCGCTGGGTGACGCCCGGCATGCGCCGCTGCAATTCGCTGAAGCGCAGCTCGCTGTTCAGCAGCAGGTGATAGACGATGCCGCCCTTCCACTTGGCGCCGATGATCTCCAGCGCCGCCTCGACCGCGCAGCCCTCGCGCGCATAGGTGCCGTGACGCCTCGCCATGTCCTTGCCTCCCCCGTAGCAGGCGGAATCTAGGCGCATGAGGGCGCTCGCGGAAGGGCGTATCCTTTTCGATACAAGACCACATTGTCGATACATGGCCACCTTTCCGTGCATTCTTGCGCGTGGCGCGCGATTGGTGAAACTGGCGCCAAATCCGGGTATCGCCCGGTTCGCCCAGCATCCGTCGAGGCCCGCATGAAAGCCATCGGTTACGCCCAGTCTCTGCCCATCACGGAGCCGCGCGCCCTGTTCGATTTCGAGGCGCCGCTGCCCGAACCCGGTCCGTTCGACCTGCGCGTGCGCGTGCTCGCGGTGTCGGTCAACCCGGTGGACACCAAGGTGCGCCGGCGCCGCGCCGGCACGCCGGAGGCACCGGTGATCCTCGGCTGGGATGCCGCCGGCATCGTCGACGCGGTCGGCGCGGCCGTCACGCTGTTCAAGCCGGGCGACGAGGTGTTCTATGCCGGCGATCTCGGCCGGCCGGGCACCAATGCGCAGTTCCATCTGGTCGACGAGCGCATCGTCGGCCACAAGCCGAAAAGCCTCGGTTTCGCCGAGGCCGCCGCCCTGCCGCTGACCGCGCTCACCGCCTGGGAAGGGCTGTTCGACCGTCTCGGCATCCCGCCGCGCGGCATGGGTGGCACGGAGCGCCAGTTGCTCATCGTCGGCGCGGCCGGCGGTGTCGGCTCGCTCGCCACGCAGTTCGCCCGCGCGCTGACCGATGTCACGGTGATCGGCACCGCCTCGCGCGCGGAGAGCCGCGCCTGGGTGGAAGCGCTGGGCGCCCATGCGGTGATCGACCATTCCCGCCCGCTTGCCGAGGAACTGACGGCGGCCGGGCTGGGGGCGATCGACTATACCTACAGCCTCACCCACACGGATGTGCACTGGGCGGAAATCGTCAAGGCCGCGCGGCCGCAGGGGCGCATCGCCCTGATCGACGATCCCGCGTCGCTCGACGTGATGCCGCTGAAGCAGAAGAGCCTGTCGCTGCACTGGGAGTTCATGTTCACCCGCTCCATGTTCCACACAGGCGACATGATCCGGCAGCACGAGATCCTGGACGAGGTGGCGCGGCTGGTCGATGCCGGCACCGTGCGCACGACGCTGGGTGCGCATTTCGGCGTGATCAATGCCGCCAATCTCACGCGGGCGCATGAATCGATCGAAGGCGGGCGGTCCATCGGCAAGGTGGTGCTGGAAGGCTGGCCGGACTGACCGGACCGGCACCCGATTCGGTCGCGCGGTCGCCGCTCGTTCAGGCGGCGGCCGCCTCAGACCGATTGGCGCTCGGGCAACAGCGTGACTGAGGGTGCCGAGACCGCTGTCGGGGCGGGCACCCCGAGCCGGCGGTCGAGCAGGCGCTCGATGCAGTAATAGCGGAAGCGGCGGATTAGGCCGGTGCGCTTGCGGGCGCGGATCTTGGCATAGGTGGGCGTCGAGGCCCGCTGGCGCCACAGCTTGGCCTCCAGCTCCGCCCCGTTGAACCGGTTGCCCACCACGTCAAGGATGACGCTCTCCAGCAGGCCGCATTCCAGGACGTAGCCGATGGAGCCGTGGCCGCTGAAATAGGTGTGCACCGACTCAAGCTCGACCTCCCGGCGCAGACGGCTGATATGCCGGCGGTCGAGGTTGAGCGGGTCGAAAAGGGCGTAGATCTTGGTCTCGCGGCGCGGGGCATTGCGATCCCACATCAGGCGCGCGCCCTCCGGAGCCCAGCGCGTTTCCCACCGCACCAGTTGCGGATCGACGCTGGCCTGCGGCGAGAAGGCGATCACCGTGTCGAGCGCCAGCGCCTGCGAGAAACGGATGGCGGCATAGCTGCCCATGCTGGTGCCATAGCCGATGACGCGCGTGCCGGGGGCGATGTCGGCGCGCACACGCGCCAGCGCCTCGGGCATCTCGTCGAGCTGGTACCAGGAATTGGTATGCGCGAGGAAATGATAGGCCGTGAATCCGCGACGCGCGAAGAACGCCTCGCCGAAGCCTTCACGGTCGTCGGTACGCGATGGATTTAGCGGCTCGAAGGTGACGAAGACGACGTCGTCACGCTCGCCCGCAACCTTGATGACCGAAAGCTCCGCACTCTCGAAAACGCTTTGCCGCAAGCCGGATCCCCCCCGCATTGGCAACCGCCGCAGACTTACGCCTGCGGCGAAACCAACTTACGGAGGGGCATCCGTTACGGCAAAGGCTTTTTCCAGAGATTGCCGTTATTGCTGAATATGTCGGGCTATTCCGCCGCCACTGTCACCGGACGGACACGATTGCTGCGGGATTGCTTGAGCAACTCGGCGACGAGGAAGGCCATCTCGATGGCCTGCTCGGCGTTGAGCCGCGGGTCGCAATAGGTGTGGTAGCGGTCCTTGAGGTCCGCGTCCGAGATTGCGCGAGCGCCGCCGGTGCACTCGGTGACATTCTTGCCGGTCATCTCCAGATGCACGCCGCCAGCATGAGTGCCTTCGGCCGCATGGACGGCGAAGAAGTCCTTCACCTCCTTGAGAATCTGGTCGAACGGCCGGGTCTTGTAACCCGAGCCGGCCTTGATCGTGTTGCCGTGCATCGGGTCGCAGGACCACACCACGGAGCGGCCCTCGCGCTCGACCGCGCGCACCAGCCCCGGCAGGTGGTCGCCCACCTTGTCGGCGCCGAAGCGGGCGATCAGCGTGAGGCGGCCGGCCTCGTTCTGCGGGTTCAGCGCGTCGATGAGGCGGATGAGGTCCTCCGGCTTCAGCGAGGGGCCGCATTTCAGGCCGAGCGGGTTCTTCACGCCCCGGCAATATTCGATATGCGCGTGGTCCGCCTGGCGCGTGCGGTCGCCAACCCAGATCATGTGGCCGGAGGTCGCGTACCAGTCGCCCGTGGTCGAATCCACCCGCGTCAGCGCCTGCTCGAAGCCGAGCAGAAGCGCCTCGTGCGAGGTGAAGAACTCGGTCGAGCGCATTTCCGGATGCGTCTCCGGATCGATGCCGATGGCCCGCATGAAGTCGAGCGCCTCGGTGATGCGATCGGCGAGCGCCTGGTAGCGGCCGGACTGCGGGCTATCCTTGATGAAGCCGAGCATCCACTGATGCGCGTTGCCAAGGCTGGCATAGCCGCCATTGGCGAAGGCACGCAGAAGGTTCAGCGTGGCCGCCGACTGGCGGTAGGCCTCCAGCTGGCGGCGCGGATCGGGAATGCGCGATTCCGGCGTGAAATCGATGTCGTTGACGATGTCGCCGCGATAGGACGGAAGTTCCACCCCGCCCACGGTCTCCATCGGCGCCGAACGCGGCTTGGCGAACTGGCCGGCAATGCGCCCGACCTTCACCACCGGCGAGGCGCCGGCATAGGTCAGCACCACCGCCATCTGCAGGAAGACGCGGAAGAAATCGCGGATATTGTCGGCGGAATGCTCGGCGAAGCTCTCGGCGCAATCGCCGCCCTGCAGCAGGAAGGCATCGCCGGTGGCCACCTTGGCCAGTTCGCGCTTCAGGCGGCGCGCCTCACCTGCAAAAACCAGCGGGGGAAAGGAGGCAAGCTGACGCTCCACCGAAGCGAGCGCTTCGGCATCCGGATAGTCCGGCACCTGCTGAATGGGCTTCGCCCTCCAGCTCTCCGGCGTCCAGCGATCGGACATGACGACCTCCTCACAGCACCAACGCCCGGCGGACAACCATTCCGCGCGGGAAAGGCCGGCCTTATACACCCAAGCATCCCGCCAATGCCAGAGCGCTCGCGCCACCCGATCCTTGCGCCGATGCGCACTTGCCTTGCGCCGATGCGAACTTGCCCCGGGCCTCGGAAGGCGGGCATCAGAAGGCGGGAGTGGCCTGCGCGGAAGCTTCGGGCAGCGGGTCGCTGGAGGCATGCTTGCTGCGCATCGTCACCAACTCCTCCGCGCTGGAGGGATGCAGCGCCATGGTGCGGTCGAAATCCGCCTTGCTGGCCCCGAGGTTGAGCGCCACCGCGGCGAGCTGCACGATCTCCGCCGAGGCCTCGCCGATGAGGTGGAGGCCGAGCACCGTGTCGCTCGCCTGATCGACCACCAGCTTCATGAAGACGCGCGACGGGCTGCCCGACAGCGTCGCCTTGAGCGGACGGAAATCGGTCTTGTAGATGTCGAGCCGGCGCCCCTGCGCCCGCGCCTGCGCTTCCGACAGACCGACCACGCCGACCTCCGGCTCGGTGAACACGGCGGTGGGGATCACCTCGTAATTCACCGCCCACGGCTTGCCGCCGAACACCGCATCGGCGAAGGCATGGCCCTCGCGGATGGCGACGGGTGTCAGCGCCACCCGGTCGGTGACGTCGCCCACGGCATAGATCGAGGGCACGCTGGTGCGCGAGGCGGCGTCGACCGTGATGGCGCCATTGGCGTTCAGCTCGACGCCGGCCGCGTCGAGGCCGAGACCGATGACATTGGGAACGCGGCCAATGGCGAGCATCACCTCGTCCGCGAACAGGTCGCGCCCGTCGCTCAGCCGCACGCGCTTGCCCGCCTCGCCCGCCTCGTAAATGCCCTCGATCGTCGTGCCGAAGGCGAAGGCGACGCCGTGCTGGGCCATTTCCTTGGCGAGATGGTCGCGGACCTCCTCGTCGAAGCCGCGCAGCAGCTTGTCGCCGCGATGCACCACCGTCACCTGCGCGCCCAGCGCGGCGAACACGCTGGCGAATTCGAGCGCGATATAGCCCCCGCCCTGAATGACGATGCGGCGCGGCAGGCGCGGCAGTTGCAGAGCCTCGTTCGAGGTGATGGCAAGCTCCCGGCCGGGAATGTCGATGCCGAGATTGGGATGGGCGCCGGTGGCGATGAGGATGGTGCCCGCCGTCACCACCGTTCCGTCGGCCAGCCGCACGGCATGGGGACCCTCGACCACGGCACGCTGGGCCACCATCTCGACGCCCGCCCGATCGAGATTGGCGCGATAGGCGGCCTCCAGCCGGGTGATCTCCTTGTCCTTGTTGGCGATCAGGGTCGGCCAGTCGAAGCGGGCCCCCTCGACCGTCCAGCCGAAGCCGGCGGCGTCCGCGAACTCGCCGGCGAAGCGGGCGGCATAGACGAACAGCTTCTTGGGCACGCAGCCGCGAATGACGCAGGTGCCGCCGAACCGGTATTCCTCGGCGATCCGCACCCGCGCGCCGTAGCCGGCGGCGATGCGGGCGGCCCGCACGCCCCCCGAGCCCCCGCCAATGACGAACAGGTCCACGTCGTAGCGGGTGTCAGGGGCAAAGCTCGACATGGCGGCCTCCGGTTCGCGGCGGAATATGCCGCAATCTTTGCGTGGCGCGGATCGCGATAGGCCCGATCGCCGCCACATGTGGGCATGTCGCCCCGCCGTCCCTCGCCGTCAAGCGCGCTCATGGCAGATCTACGACCTTTTCATGGCTCGTTCGCGCTCGACTCCCGTTGGGGGAGGTTCTAGCTTCCTCAACCCACAAGGGCGGGAGCAACGCCTCAGGGCATCGCATGCCCGCGCCCGAATCCGGAGGAAACTGATGACCCAGATATTGCGCGGGGCACTCGTCGCGGCGGCGCTTGCCGCCTTCGCCCCCATGGGCGCCGCCCATGCCGAGATCAAGGACCTGAAGATCATCGCCCCCGCCGCCCCCGGCGGCGGCTGGGACCAGACCGCCCGCTCGATCCAGCAGGCGCTTCAGTCCGACAAGCTGGTGTCGAACGTACAGGTGGTGAACGTGCCCGGCGCCGGTGGCACGATCGGCCTCGCCCAGTTCGTCAATGCCAACAAGGGCGATCCGAACACGCTCATCGTCGGCGGCTACGTGATGGTGGGCGCCATCATCACCAACAAGTCGCCGGTCAATCTCTCGCAGGTGACGCCGATCGCCCGCCTGACCGGCGAGTATGAGGCCATCGCGGTGCCGGCGAACTCCCCGATCAAGTCGCTGGCCGACCTCGTCGCCGCGCTGAAGGCCGATCCGCAGAAAGTGTCCTGGGCCGGCGGCTCGGCCGGCGGCACCGATCACATCACCGCCGGCCTGTTCGCCAAGGGGGTGGGCGTCGATCCCACCAAGGTGAACTACATCGCCTTCTCGGGCGGGGGCGAATCGCTCGCCTCGCTGCTCGGCGGCAAGGTCACGGCCGGCATTGCCAGCCTCTCGGAATATGATTCGCAGGCCAAGGCCGGCAAGCTGCGCATTCTCGGCGTGTCGAGCGCCCAGCGCCTGCCGGAGGCGCCCGACGTGCCGACCTTCAAGGAAGCCGGCATCGATGTCGAAATCCAGAACTGGCGCATGATCGCCGCGGCTCCGGGCATCACGCCCGAGCAGAAGAAGGAGATCAGCGAGACCATCGAAAAGATGGTGAAGTCCAAGGCATGGACCGAACTGCTCGCCCAGAAGGGCTGGGCCAACACCTATCTCTCCGGATCGGCCTTCGATGCCCAGCTGGCCAAGGATATCAGCGCCACCCAGACCATCCTGAAGGATATCGGCCTCGCGCAGTGAGGCCCTGCCCCTGAGGGCCGGAGCTTCGCGTCCGGCCCCGAACCTGCCGCAAAACCGCTCCCCCGTGGCCTGCACCGCGGGGGAGCCTTTCGTTCCGACTGCCGGGAGCAGCCCCGATGAACGCCCCTCGCCTCTCGTCCACTCGACGGCCCGACAAGGCCGGTTTCGTCATCGCCTTCGGGCTGGCCGCGCTGGCGCTCGTCGTCGGCTGGGATGCCTGGCGGCTGTCCAGCATCAACGCGCATTCCGCCGTCGGCCCCGCCGCCTTCCCCACCATCATCGCCGGGGGCCTCGCGCTGCTCGCCGTCGCCACCGCGGTGGAAGCGCTGCGCCGAGGCGAACAGGAGCGCCCGCGCGACGAGTTCGTCCCGATGGCCTGGGTGCTGGCCGGCCTCGTCGGGCAGATCGTGCTGCTGCCCTTGCTCGGCTTCTCGATCGCCACCGGCTGGCTGTTCGCCGCCACCGCAAAAGGCTTCGGCCGGGGTCCGGTCTGGGCGCATTTCCTGGCCGGCACCGTGCTGTGCTTCCTGATCTACGTGATCTTCGCCAAGGGCCTGCAGCTGGCGCTGCCCGCCGGCCCGATCGAACGGCTGATGTGAGGGCGCCGCCATGGACACATTCGCCGCGCTCAGTCAGGGCCTGACGGTCGCCCTGCAGCCGATCAATCTCCTGTTCGCCTTTGTCGGCGTCATGCTCGGCACCGCCGTCGGCGTGCTGCCGGGCATCGGCCCGGCGCTCACCGTGGCGCTGCTGCTGCCGATCACTTTCAAGCTCGATCCGGCCGGCTCGCTCATCATGTTCGCCGGCATCTATTATGGCGGCATGTATGGCGGCTCCACCGCCTCCATCCTGCTCAACACGCCGGGCGAGAGTTCCTCCATCGTCACCGCGCTGGAGGGCAACAAGATGGCGCGCGCCGGGCGCGGCGGGCCGGCACTCGCCACCGCGGCCATCGGCTCCTTCGTGGCCGGCACCATCGCCACGATCGGCCTCGCGCTGGTCGCCCCCACCGTGGTCGACATCGCCATCTCCTTCGGCCCGGAGGATTATTTCGCGCTGATGGTGCTCGCCTTCACCACCGTGTCCGCCGCCTTCGGTTCCTCGGTGACGCGCGGCCTCACCAGCCTGTTTCTCGGCCTCGCGCTCGGGCTCATCGGCATCGACCTGCAGAGCGGGCAGGCGCGCCTGTCCTTCAGCATTCCGGATCTTCTGGACGGCGTCGAGGTGACGACCCTGGCGGTGGCGCTGTTCGCCATCGGCGAGACGCTGTCGGTGGCCGCCGCCGGGGCGCGGGCCGACGAGATCATCGAGCCGGTGAAGGGCTCGGTCTTCATGACGCGCGAGGACTGGAAGCGCTCATGGAAGCCGTGGATTCGCGGCACCTTCCTCGGCTTCCCGATCGGGGCCATGCCGGCGGGCGGCGCGGAGATCCCCACTTTCCTGTCCTATGCGCTGGAAAAGCGGCTGTGCAAGAAGCCGGACGAGTTCGGCAACGGCGCCATCGAGGGCGTGGCCGGCCCCGAGGCCGCGAACAACGCGGCCGCTGCCGGCGTGCTGGTGCCGCTGCTCACGCTCGGCCTGCCGACCTCGGCGACGGCCGCCATCATGCTGGCCGGCTTCCAGCAATATGGGCTGAACCCCGGCCCGCTGCTGTTCGTCACCAATCCCGATCTGGTCTGGGGCCTGATCGCCTCGCTGTTCATCGCCAATGGCATGCTGCTCATCCTCAACCTGCCGCTGGTGGGGCTGTGGGTGCGCCTGCTCGCCATTCCCCGTCCGTGGCTCTATGGCGGCATCCTGGTCTTCGCCACGCTCGGCACGCTGGGAGCCAACCCCTCGCTGGTCGAGCTCGGCATGCTGCTGATCTTCGGCCTGCTCGGCTATGTGCTGCGCCGCTACGACTACCCCATCGCCCCGGTCGTGGTCGGCCTCATCCTCGGCCCGCTCTCCGAGCAGCAATTGCGCCGCGCGCTGGCGATCAGCGTCGGCGATCCGCTGGCCCTGTTCCAGAGCCCGATCGCGCTGACGCTCTACGCGCTCTCCGCGCTCGCCCTGTTCGGGCCGCTGCTGTTCTTCCTTCTCACCGGCCGCAAGGCACCGGTGGGGGCGGACGAGGACTGAGGCAGCCCTTCACCAGCCCCTTCACCAGCCCCTTCACCAGCCCACACAGCAAAATGCCCGGCGCGAGCCGGGCATTTTTCGTTTCCGTGCCGATCCTGCGGGAGGGAAGCGCGATCAGATGGTGAAGCCGCGCTTCTTCATCTCGTCACGAACCCGGCCTTCCATCTCGCGGGAGAAGCGCGAACTCCACGCCTGGATGCCGCGCAGGCCGTCATCGAGCACCTGCTGCCGGCGCTCCACGAACTTGCGGCCAACCGCCGAGCGGTAGAAGGTGAGCAGGTCGTTCAGCTCGGTTTCGGAGAACTGCGAGGCATAGGCGCGCGCCAGAATGTCGGTGATCTCGGCGCGGCGCGCCTCATATTCGGGCGCCAGCGACTTGGCGACCTCACGCAGGTCGCGGATGAGATCCGGATTGGCCTGCACGAAACTGCCGGCCGCCTGGTCGATGATGCCGGGAATGAGCGAATCGAAGCTCGACGCCTCGCCATTGGCGCTCAGCAGTTCGCGGGCCAGCTTCAGCTGGTTCGCGCTCGGCTCCGGCGCCTTGGCGCCCGCGGCCGGGGTAGCCTGCGCAAGCTGGAACGGCGCGGCGGGCTGCTGCTGCGCGATGGCCGGTCCCCCGGCAAGAATCGCTGGCGCAAGAATCACCGCGGCGAGGCCGGCGCCGATCAGCCGCATCCTGTCTTGTCCTGCACGGGCAACCCGCATGAATGTCTCCCTGACGAATTCTGTCACGCGCGGTCGATGACCGTCACGCCGTCGGCGCCCGCGAGAATGACGCGGCTCGCCAGATTGATGAAAAGCCCGTGCTCCACGACGCCGGGTACCTCGGCCAGCCGCGCGGCCAGCAGCGCCGGCTCGCGGATGACGCCATAGGCCGCGTCGAGGATGAGGTGTCCCTGATCCGTGACGAAAACATGACCGTCCGCACGGCGCCGCAAGGTCAGCAGCCCCTGGCAGCCGGCCGCGCGGGCGTTGCGCTCGATGCCGCGACGGATGGCGGCGACGCCGAAATCCACCACTTCGATCGGCAGCGAGAAGGCTCCGAGCTGCGCCACCATCTTCGAGGCATCGGCGATCACGATCATCTCATGCGCCGCGCTGGCGACGATCTTCTCGCGCAGCAGCGCGCCGCCGCCGCCCTTCACCAGGGTGAGGTCCGGCCCGATCTCGTCGGCGCCGTCCACGCACAGGTCGAGCACGGGATATTCGTCGAGCGTGCCCAGCGGCACGCCCAGGCTCTCGGCCTGCGCGCGCGTCACCTCGGAGGTGGGCACGCCCACCACTTCCAGACCCTGCGCCACGCGCTCGGCCAGCAGCTCGACAAAGTGCTTGGCGGTCGAGCCGGTGCCAAGCCCAAGCTTCATTCCCGAGCGGACATGCTCCAGCGCACGCGCGGCGGCCTGTCGCTTCAGCATTTCGGCGGTGACGGCGGCAGAGGACATGAGGGGCCTGGCACTTGAGGTGGGGAATTCGTCACGCGTTCCGCCGCTGCGTAGCGCCGAAACGGCGCCGCGACAAGGCTTTCCGGCCTCACATCCTGTGTCCGGGTCTTTCAGCGGCCCCGCCCTGCAACTGCCGGGCTCGTCACCGCGTCCCCGGCGTGCAGACCACGGCGGGCTCGACGCCACCGCCCTCCTTGGGCATGTCGCGCACGTAGCACACGCTCATCTGCCCGGTCTGGGTGTTGACGCGGAAAATGCCGGTCTCGCCGGAATAGCGGGTGGTCATGACATCATAGGCGCCCGCCGCCGTTCCCGCCGCGCTGGCATCGCGCGGGAAGCACTTGGTGATGCCGATGACGCTGCCCTCCGGCCGCTCGAACTGGCAGGCATTCACCTCGCCTGTGCGCATGTTCACGGAATAGACGCGGTTGGCCTGTGCCGAGGGCGGCGAGGTGAAGACATAGGGACCGTCCGCCGCCGCCGCGGGCGGCGCTGGAGTCTGGGTAGCCGCGGGAGCCGGCGAAGCTGCGGAAGGCGCTCCCGCCGGCGGCACGGTGGGCGCGGCGCCCTGCGCCATGGCCGCCCCGTCCGCCGCGATGTTCATGGCCAGCGCCAGCGCCGCAACGGCAATCAAGCCGGAGGCGCCCCGGGCCGCTGCCCCCTTGTGGCGGAACGTCGTCATCATGTCGTGGCTCCTCAATTGCGTCTCCGGATTACCATCTCACCCACGCTGCCGCATGCGCCCGATGGACGCGGTACGCTGGACAGGAAAAGCGGCGGGATTGTAGGCATCGAATGGCAGGCTCGTCTCGCGGCGGCGGGCACTCGACCCCCTCGTTGTGCACATCCAGCCGAAGGAGCCCTCATGCCCCGCTCATCCGCCCCTCCCGCCGTCATCGCCTTCGACCTCGACGGCACGCTGGTCGACACCGCCCCCGACCTGCTCGACACGCTCGATATCGTGCTTGCCGAGGCTGGCGCACCGCCGCTGCCGCGCGACGACACCCGCCGCATGATCGGCGCCGGCGCCAAGGCGCTGGTCAATCGCGGCCTCACCGCGGCCGGCATCCGCGTCGACGAGGCGACCTTCGCCACGCTTTATGACCGTTTCCTCGACCATTACGCCGCCCATATCGCCGATTCGTCGCGCCCCTTTCCCGGCCTGCTCGAAGCGCTGGACGAGCTTGCCGCGCGCGGCCACGTGCTGGCGGTCTGCACCAACAAGCTGGAATACCTCTCCCGCCTGCTGCTCGACCGGCTGGGCCTCACCGGGCGTTTCGCGGTGATCGCCGGCTCCGACACCTTTCCGGTCTACAAGCCCGATGCCGGCCATCTGCTCGGCACCATCGCGCGTGCCGGCGGGGTGCCCGAGCGGGCGATCATGGTCGGCGACAGCGCCACCGACGTGCTCACCGCCAAGAATGCGCGCATTCCGGTGATCGTGGTGCCGTTCGGCTATACCGAGACGCCGGCCGAGGAACTGGGCGGCGACGCGCTGATCCACCATTACGAACGGCTGCCGGAAACGGTGGAAGAACTGCTCATCCACGGTCCATGGCGCGAGCGCGCTTGACACCCACGGTGCCCACACACTAAATCCCCCCCGCCGCAATTGACGGCGACGCCCTCGGGGAACATCTCCGGGGCAGCGGGCGATTAGCTCAGCGGGAGAGCACTCCCTTCACACGGGAGGGGTCGCAGGTTCAATCCCTGCATCGCCCACCATTTACCTGGCAGCCCGTACGGGCGACGCCGACAATTCTCATCCTTCGCCGTATGGGTTTCTATTCCAGACACGGGAAATGAACGCGGGTCACCGCGCGAATCACGCACGTGTTCCCGCTCGCTGATTCGATTCCGTCCTCCGGGCAGGCCCTGCCGGCAATGGGCGGCGCACGACGCTTTGCCCAGATTCCCGCCCTCTCCATCCACATTCCGATACTGACTCCGACCGGCTTGGCCCGCCGGGGACGGTACAGCCGCGGGGCCGCCATCCGCCCGCTTCGTCAAGTCTCTGTTTGCAGTTCGCGGCGCATAGTCGTTTCATGGCCTCCATTGCGGGCGACGCAGAGGCAGGCCGCAAACGGATCGAGTTGTGAGGCGTGCAATGAGACTGACGAAGATTGCGGCCGGGGTGCTCACCGCGCTTGTGCTGGCGGGCAGCGCGCCGGCGTTGGCGCAGAGTTCGCTGCTGGGCAGCGCGTTTCCCAAGCCATTCGACTTCGGCATCGGGCCGAAGAGCGGCTATTCCGGTTCGCCGGTGCCGCGCCAGACCGTGCGCTATGACGGCAAGTACAAGCCCGGCACCATTGTCGTGAATACCGCCGAGCGCCGGCTCTATCTCGTGCAGGACAATGGCATGGCGCTGAAATACGGCATCGGCGTCGGCCGCGACGGCTTCCGCTGGTCCGGCGTGAAGACCATTACCCGCAAGGCCGAATGGCCGGGCTGGACGCCCCCGCCGCAGATGCTGCAGCGCCGGCCCGACCTGCCGCGCTACATGCCCGGCGGCATCGACAACCCGCTCGGCGCCCGCGCCATGTATCTGGGCTCCTCGCTCTACCGCATCCACGGCTCCAACGAGCCGGAGACGATCGGCCAGGCCGTGTCGTCCGGCTGCTTCCGCATGACCAATGACGACGTCACCGACCTGTATAACCGTGTGAATGTCGGCACCACGGTGATCGTGCAGAACTGAGAGCGCCTGACGCATCATCCCGGACCGCCGGCGCGGCCGATCCGGGATGCTCGTGCTCGACGGCGTGCCCGCTGGACGACGCGCGTGTCAGTGCCGGCGCACCGTGCCGGCTTCGTCACGCGAGAGATTCTTCGACGCCAGTTCCTGCAGGTAGCGGGTCCACCGCGCGTCCTGCTCGCGGCCCAGTTCGTGGAACGTGTCCCAGGTGTAGATGCCGGTCGAGTGGCCGTCGTCGAAAACGAGGCGCAGCGCGTAATTGCCGACCGGGATCAGCTCCTGGAGGCGCACCTCGCGCTTGCCGGCCACCAGCTGCCGGTCGGCCGCCGAATGGCCCTGCACCTCGGCGGAGGGGCTCTCGATCCGCAGATATTCCGCCGGCAGGGTGAAGCTCGCCCCGTCCTCGAAGGCGATGGTGAGCGCGCGATGATCCTTGTGGACGCGAATCTCGGTGGGCCAGGCGTCGGTCACGGTGCTCTTTCCCCGGTTGCATCTCCACCCCACATAGAGGGGGCGACGCCATCCGCCAAGCGGTGGGCGGCGCGCCCTGAACGGGCGAACGGGCAATCGTCAGTAGCTGACGTGCGCGCGGGGAAGATCTCACCGCCTCGTGATGGTCGAGTGGATGTTGCAATCGGGCGATAGGTGCCGGCGCCTTGGCGCCCGTCGGTCGACAGTCTAGAAATGCCGGCAACTGGCGCGACGTGGCGCCTCGGGAGCGATGCGCGTGAGCCGTCCGGAAGGCCTCCAGAACGCCCTCATCGGCGAAGCCCTGATCGACCGCCTGCAGCGGGAGGCGCCGCGCGCGCCGCTGATGGACACTTTCGGCCGGGCGGTGAGCTATCTGCGCGTCTCGGTCACGGACCGCTGCGATTTCCGCTGCGTGTACTGCATGGCGGAACACATGACGTTCCTGCCCAAGCCCGAGCTGCTGACGCTGGAAGAACTCGACCGGCTGTGCTCGGCCTTCGTCGCGCGCGGCGTGAAGAAGCTGCGCCTCACCGGCGGCGAACCGCTGGTGCGACGGGACGTGATGACCCTGTTCCGCTCGCTGTCTCGCCACCTCGATTCGGGCGCGCTGGAAGAGCTGACGCTGACCACAAACGGTTCGCAGCTCGCCCGCTTCGCCAAGGAACTGGCCGCCTGCGGCGTGAAGCGCATCAATGTCTCGCTCGACACGCTGGACCCGCAGCGCTTTCGCGCCCTGACCCGCTGGGGCGATCTCAACAAGGTGCTCGCCGGAATCGACGCGGCGCAGGACGCCGGCATCCATGTGAAGCTCAACGCCGTGGCGCTGGCCGGCGAGAACGAGGACGAGATCCCCTCCCTGGTCGAATGGGCGCATGGCCGCGACATGGACGTCTCGCTCATCGAGGTCATGCCGCTCGGCGAAACCGGCGCGGAGCGCCTCGACCAGTATCTCCCGCTCACCACCGTGCGCGAAAGGCTCGCGCAGCGCTGGACGCTGGAAGACATCGCGTTCCGCACCGGCGGCCCGGCGCGCTACGTCTCGATCAAGGAGACCGGCGGGCGGCTCGGCTTCATCACGCCGCTGACGCATAATTTCTGCGAGGGCTGCAACCGCGTGCGAGTCACCTGCACCGGCACGCTTTACATGTGCCTCGGCCAGGACGACGCGGCGGATCTGCGCGCGCCCCTGCGTGCCTCGGAGAGCGACGACAAGCTGCACGCGGCGCTGGACGACGCCATTTTCCGCAAGCCCAAGGGGCACGATTTCGTGATCGACCGCCCCGGCCGCCCCCCGGCCCTGCGCCGTCACATGAGCGTGACCGGCGGCTGAGGCGGACGGGCCCGGCTTGCCCCCACTATCGGCCTGAGCGGGCGCCTTTGACGCAGCGCACCGACATCGCTCCCTATTGTTGCCGCATCGCAACATCATTTGCGTAGGTTACGCGGGTACGTCCTGCTACCTACGCCCCGATCCTGCATTCCCTATCGAGCGAGTCCGTCCATGCAGCTCCCGCTGTTGGCCCTGGCCATGGCTTCCTTCGGCATCGGCACCACTGAATTCGTCATCATGGGCCTGCTGCCCGAAGTCGCCGCCGATCTTCACGTTTCCATTCCGGCGGCGGGCCTGCTGGTCACCGGCTATGCGCTCGGCGTGGTGGTGGGGGCGCCGATCATGGCCATCATCACCAATTCGCTGCCGCGCAAGGCCACGCTGATCGGGCTCGCCAGCATGTTCGTGGTGGGCAATTTCCTGTGCGCCATCGCGCCGGACTACGCGTTCCTCATGGCCGCGCGCGTGGTCACGGCGTTCTGCCACGGCGCCTTCTTCGGCATCGGCGCGGTGGTCGCGGCCAATCTCGTGCCGCCCAACCAGCGCGCCAGCGCCATCGCGCTGATGTTCGCCGGGCTCACTCTGGCCAATGTGCTGGGCGTGCCGCTCGGCACCGCGCTCGGCCAGGCCTTCGGCTGGCGCTCCACCTTCTGGGCGGTGGTGGTGATCGGCATCCTCGCGGTGAGCGCCATCGCGCTGTGGGTGCCGCGCGACATTCCCCATGCGGCCGGCAACATCCTCCGTGAATTCGGCGTGCTGCGCCGCCCGCAGGTGCTGCTGACCATGATGCTGAGCGTGCTGGCCTCGGCCAGCCTGTTCACCGTGCTCACCTATATCGCGCCGCTGCTGCGCGACGTGACGGGGCTGGCGCCGCACACCGTGACCTATGTGCTGCTGCTGTTCGGCGTCGGCATCACCATCGGCAACATTCTCGGCGGCCGCCTCGCCGACTGGCGGCTGATGCCCTCGCTGATGGGCATCTTCATCGGTCTCGCCGTGATCCTCGTGACGCTGGTCTTCGCCAGCCCCCATGCGGCGCTCACCGTGGCGACGGTGTTCGTCTGGGGCATTCTGGTGTTCGCCGTCGTGGCACCGATCCAGGTGCGCGTGGTGGATGCCGCCATCGGCGCGCCCAATCTCGCCTCGACCCTCAATCAGGGCGCCTTCAACCTCGGCAATGCCGCGGGCGCCTGGATCGGCGGGGCGTCCATCACGCTGGGCCTTGGCTATGCCGATCTGCCCTGGGTCGGGGCGGCGCTGGCCGTGGTCGCGCTTGGCCTATGCATGGTCTCGCAATCGCTGGAACGGCGTGATGGCGGTCTTGTGGCGGCGCGAGAGGGAGCGGCCTGCGAGGAATGCTGATCGGCCATGCCCTGACCGCAGGGCGTGGGACGGGATAGTTCTGGCCAAGGTGCCGGTGGCGTTCTATCACCCATGCAACATCCGATCCGGACGCGCGGCCCCTTCCTTCGCGCCGCGCCTTACGCTGCGTTCCATGACATGAACCCGTCTTCCGCCCTGCGCCGCGGCATCCTGCTGATGATCGCGGGCTCCTCGATTTTCGCGACCAACGACGCCTTCTCCAAGCTCGCGCTGGCGCATATTCCGCCGACGCAGGTGCTGGCGATACGCGGCGCCATGGCGGGCCTGTTCCTGCTCGCCCTGCTGGCGCACAAGGGCAAGTTGGCCAGCCTGCGCTTCGCGCTCGACAGCCGCGTGCTGCTGCGCTCCACCGCCGAGGCCTTCGTGGCGGTGCTGTTCATCACCGCCATCACCACGATGTCGATCGGCGATGCCGCGGCGATCATCCAGATCGCCCCGCTCATCACCATGGCGGCAGCCGTGCTGCTGTTCGGCACGCGCATCGAGCTGCGCGAATGGGTGGCGGTGCTGGTCGGCTTCGCCGGCGTGGTGCTCATCGTCAAGCCCGGAAGCTCGGCCTTCGATGCCATGGCGCTACTGCCGATCGGCTCGGCCGTGCTGCTCACCTTCCGCGACTTCGTCACCCAGCGGATCGGCGCGCATGTGCCCATCCTCGTCGTCACCTTCGCCACCGCCATGGTCGGCATGCTGCTCGGCTTCGGCGGCAGCCTGATGCAAGACTGGCGGCCGCTCGACCTGATGACGCTGGCCTGGCTGCTCGGCGGCAGCCTCACGCTGATCTGCGGACACATGCTGACCATCGCCGCGTTCCGCGGCAACGACGCCGCGGTGATCTCGCCCTTCCGCTACGCCGCGGTGGTGTGCTCGGTGGCACTGAGCGCCGCGGTGTTCAATGAGATGCCCGACCTCGTCTCGATCGGCGGCATGGCGCTGATCACGGCCGCGGGGCTCTATGCGATGCACCGCCACCGCCCCTCCCCCGCGCCGGTGGCCAGCGCGCTGCCCGAGGCGCCGGCCAAGCCGGTCTGACCAAGCCGGTCTGAACCGCGCGCCAGCGCCCGCCCTCACCCGCGCTTGCCTATCCGCGCGTGCGGGCGCGGATCATGTAGCCGTCATAGGGATATTCGCCGACCTGCCACCACAGGTATTCCTCGTTGCGGAAGGCGAGCATCGATTCATAGATGGTCTTGAAATCGGCATTCCTCGCCGAAATCTCCGCCATCAGCGCGATGTTCTCCTTGTAGGAGGCGTCCATGACCTCGGTCGGGAACGGCCGGAGCTGGGCGCCGGCGGCGACCAGACGACGCAGCGCGGCGGGGTTGCGCGCGTCGTATTTCGCCAGCATGTCGGCATTGGCATAGGCGCTCGCGGCCTCGAAGGCGGCCTGATAGGGCTTGGGCAGCGACCGCCAGGCCGGCAGGTTGACGATGAAATGGATGGTCGGGCCACCCTCCCACCAGCCGGGATAATAGTAATAGGGCGCGACGCGGTTGAAGCCGAGCTTCTCGTCGTCCACCGGGCCGACGAACTCGGCGGCATCGATCGTGCCCTTTTCCAGCGCCGGATAGATGTCGCCGCCAGCCAGGTTCTGCGGCACCAGCCCGAGGCGCGAGAGCACCTGCCCGGCCATGCCGGGGATGCGCATCTTCAGGCCCTTGATATCGGCCAGTGTCTTGATTTCCTTGCGGAACCAGCCGCCCATCTGCGCGCCCGTGTTGCCGCCGGCAAAGCCGATGACGTTGCTCTTGGCGAGGAAGGCGTTCTGCAGTTCCAGGCCGCCGCCATGATAGAGCCACGCCGTCTGCTGGCGCGCATTGAGGCCGAAGGGCAGCGTGGTGAAGGGCGCGAAGGCCGGATCCTTGCCGATATAGTAATAGAGCGCGGTCTGCGCGAGCTCGACGGTGCGGTTCTGCACCGCGTCCAGCGCCTGCAGGCCGGGCACGATCTCGCCCGGCGCGAAGACGTCGATGGTGAAGCGCCCATCGGTCGCCTCGCCCACATATTTCGACAGCAGCACCGCCGCGCCGTAGATGGTGTCGAGCGATTTCGGGTAGCTCGACGACAGGCGCCAGCGGATCTGCGGGGCGGTCTGGGCAATGGCGGGGGCGGCCAGCGCGACGCCGGCGGCGGCCGTCGCCAGCCCCGCGCCGCGCAGCAGGACGCGGCGTTCGATATGGCGGGTCATGGTTGCTTCCTTGGAGAGACGACGCCCATCACCCGCGCGAGCGGGCGCGGATCATGTAGCCGTCATAGGGATATTCGCCGACCTGCCACCACAGATATTCCTCGTTGCGGAAGGCGATCAGCGCGTCGATCACCTTCTTGAACTCGGCATTCTTGGCGCTCAATTCGGCGTAAAGCTCGTTGGTCGCGGTCCACGAGGCGTCGAGGAAGCTCTGCGGGAACGGGCGCAGCTGCGCGCCGGCACCCACCAGCCGGCGCAGCGCCGCCGGGTTGCGCGCGTCGTATTTCGCCAGCATGTCGGCATTGGCATAGGCGGTGGCCGCCTCGAAGATCGCCTGGTAAGGCCGGGGCAGCTCGTTCCATTTGCCGCGGTTGACCACGACATTCATGGTCGGCCCGCCATCCCACCAGCCGGGATAGTAGTAATAGGGCGCCACCTTCACGAAGCCGAGCTTCTCGTCGTCATAAGGCCCGACCCATTCGCAGGCGTCGATCGTGCCCTTCTCCAGCGCGGCATAGATATCGCCGGGGGCGATCTGCTGCGGCACCACGCCGAGCTTGGCCACGACCTGCCCGGCAATGCCGCCGATGCGGAACTTGAGCCCCTTGAAGTCGGAAAGGTCCTTCACCTCCTTGCGGAACCAGCCACCCATCTGGGTGCCGGTATTGCCGCCGAGGAAGCCCACCAGATTGTACTTGACGAGGAACGCGTCCTGCAGCTCGCGCCCGCCGCCATGGTAGTACCAGGCATTCTGCTGGCGGGCATTGAGCCCGAACGGCATGGTGGTGAAGCAGGCGAAGGTCGGATCCTTGCCGGTATAGTAATAGAGCGGGGTCTGGGCCACTTCGACCGTGCCGTTCTGCACCGCGTCGAGCGCCTGCAGCCCGGGGACGATCTCGCCGGCCGCGAAATTCTGAATCACGAAGCGCCCGTCGGTGGCCTCGCTCACATATTTCGACACCAGCTCGTTGGCACCGAATATCGCGTCCAGCACCTTGGGCACGCTGGAGGTGAGCCGCCACTGCACCTTGGGCGCGCTCTGGGCGATGGCGGGGGCGGCGACCGCGGAGGCGGCAAGGCCGAGCCCGGCGGAGCGAATGAGGTCACGACGTTTCATGCAGAATGTCCTGCCACAGGCCGCCCGATCCGCGCAACACCGCCCCCGTTCACGTCATCGCGGACGAGACCGGCGGGCCGCGCCCGGGAGGGCAGCGATGCAAAGGCGGACGCCGCCCCGGCCCTGCGCCAGGCAGCGACCGGGACGGCGTCCGGTGGGGCGACGGCGTTCCGCGTTCAGACGTCGGCCGCCGGTCGTCAGCCGCGCGGGCGGGTGCGGATCTGGAAGCTGTCGAACGTGTACTCGGCCACCTGCCACCACAGGTATTCCTCGTTGCGGAAGGCCTGCATGGCGTCGATCGCCTTCTTGAAATCCGGGTTTTTGGCCGAGATTTCCGCCCACAGCTCGTTGGTCGCCTTCAGACAGGCTTCCATGACATCGGTGGGATAGGGGCGCAGCTGCGTGCCGTTCGCCACCAGCCGCTTGATGGCCGGCGGGTTCTGCACGTCGTAGCGCGCCTGCATGATGGTGTTGGCATAGGTGGTCGCCGCCACCAGGGCCGCCTGGTAGTTCTTCGGCAGCGAATTGAACTTCTCGAGATTGGCGAAGGCGTGA
Source organism: Ancylobacter tetraedralis (assembly GCF_014195655.1). Lineage (GTDB taxonomy): Bacteria > Pseudomonadota > Alphaproteobacteria > Rhizobiales > Xanthobacteraceae > Ancylobacter > Ancylobacter tetraedralis. Next base: position 706,633 of record NZ_JACICD010000001.1, on the reverse strand, counting down.
ATGGTCGGGCCACCTTCCCACCAGCCGGGATAGTAGTAGAACTTGGCCACCTTGTAGAAGCCGAGCTTCTCGTCGTCATAGGGGCCGACCCACTCGGCGCCGTCGATGGTGCCCTTCTCCAGCGCCGGATAGATATCGCCACCGGCGATCTGCTGCGGCACGACGCCGAGCTTCGCCATGACCTGCCCGGCAATGCCGCCGATGCGCATCTTCAGGCCGTTGAGGTCGGCGGGGGTCTTGATTTCCTTGGAGAACCAGCCGCCCATCTGCGTACCGGTATTGCCGCAGGGCAGGCCGAAGACGTTATATTTCTTGTAGAATTCGTTGAACAGCTCGTTGCCGCCATTCTGGTAGAGCCAGGCGTTCTGCATCCGCGCGTTCAGGCCGAACGGCACCGACGCCGCGATGGCGAAGGTCGGATCCTTGCCGACGAAATAATACGAGACGGTGTGGCACATCTCGACCGTGTTGTTCTGCACGGCGTCGAGCACCTGCAGGCCCGGCACCAGCTCACCGGCCGCGAAAACCTGGATCTGGAACTTGCCGTCCGTCAGCTCCGAAACCATCTTCGCCATCACTTCGGCACCGCCATAGATGGTGTCGAGCGATTTCGGGAAGCTGGAGGCGAGGCGCCACTTGATCTCGGGGGCGGACTGGGCAATAGCCGGCGCGGCAAGGGCTGTCGCCGCGACGCCCGTGCCGGCGGCGGCCAAAAACTGACGGCGCTTCATTCGTCTCTCCTGGTGGGGTTCCTCTCGGCGCGGTTGGGCATTTGCGCACCTCCGCACACGAATTGATTGTTCTTGAACTAGAGTTACGCCACGCCTTGCCGCTGCGCAACGGCGAGCCGCTTTCGCCTTAAGTTGAGTATCGCGATCACTGCCGGCTATTCAATTGCCGCGGTCCGTCGCGCCGGTAGCGTCATCGCCGCGACACCGGCCACCACGCAGACCAGTCCGATCCAGGCCGTGCCGCTCAGGCTCTCGCCCAACACCAGAACACCGATGGCAACGCCGATCGGCACGCGAAGATAGGCCTGCGCGGTGGTGCCGACCGAGCCCAGCGTGTCGATCAGCCGGAAATAGATCACGAAGGCCAGCGCGGTCGAGAATACCGACAGCGCCAGCAGCGCGAGGACGGAGGCGAGCGAGGGCGCCAGTGTCCACGGCCGATCGACGATCAGGCTTGCCGGCAGCAGGATCGCCGCGCCGCAGACGAGAGACCCCGCCGCCGGCAGGATGGGGTGGAGCCCGCGGAAGTTGCGCCCGAAGATCGCCGCGCCGGCATAGCAGACGGTGGCGAGCACGATGGCGAGTTGCGCCCACACTTCGCGCCCCACACCCTGCAGCGCCGGCACCCCGACCACGAGGCAGATCCCGGCCAGGCCCACGGCCACGCCAAACATCTTGGCGCCCGTCACCGGCTCGTGGCGGGTGATGAGCGCGGTCATCAGGAAGGCAAAGATCGGCGTCATCGAATTGAGGATCGCCGCGAGGCCGGCCTCCGTGGAGGTCTCGGCCCAGGCGATCAGCGTGAAGGGAACGACACTGTTGAGGCCGGCCTGAAACAGGAAACGCCGCCAGATCGGCGCGCCCCTCGGCAGCGCCAGTCCCCGACACCCCATGACGGCGAGCAGCACCGCCCCGGCGATCAGGGTGCGCGCTGCGATCAGCGTCACCGGCGGGATGGTCTCCACGCCGATCTTGATGAAGGTGTAGGACGCTCCCCACAGGGTGGAGAGAACCAGCAGCAGCAAGAGGTTCTTGGCGAGGGCGGGATCGAGGGTCTTCATGCGGGCATCCGGCGGTTCACGGGAGGCCCGCCGTCTAGCCCCTCCCCGCCCGCGAATGCTTCGGCGACGGCCGAACCATGAGCCGATGACGGGGGCCCGCGCCGCCGCTAACCTGCCGCCATGACCAACATCGCCTCCAACATCGCTTCCAACATCGCCTCCGCCAACGCCATCGCGCAGGTCGCCGCCCTCATGGGCGATGTCGCCCGCGCCAACATGCTCGCCGCCCTCATGGGCGGGCAGGCGCTGGCGGCGGGCGAACTCGCCAGCCATGCGGGGGTGAGCGCGCAGACCGCGAGCGGGCACCTCGCGCGGCTCTTGGATGCCGAACTCATCGCGGTGGAGAAACAGGGGCGGCACCGCTATTATCGGCTCGCCTCGACGCAGATCGCCGATCTGCTGGAGGCGCTGATGGCGGTGGCCGCCGCCGGCCCGAAGCGCCACCGCCCGCCGGGCCCGAAGGACGAGGCGCTGCGGCTGGCGCGCACCTGCTACGATCACATGGCCGGCCGGCTCGGCATCGCGCTGGCGGATGCCCTCACCCGCCGCGACCATATCGTGCTGGCGAATGGCCCCGGCCTCGTCACCGAGGGCGGCCGTGCCTTCCTGTGCGATGTCGGCATCGACCTCGCGGGCGCCTCAAAACGCCCGCTCTGCCGCACCTGCCTCGACTGGAGCGAGCGCCGGCCCCATCTCGCCGGCCATCTCGGCGCGGCGCTGCTGGGCAATGCGCTGGCGCGCGGCTGGGTGCGCCGCACGACCGGCAGCCGCGCGCTCGCTATCACGCCGGCGGGCCATCGCGGCTTCACCGATATGTTCGGCCTGCCGCAGGACTGGGCCCGCCCGAGCGCCTGAAAAGGCCGGCTCAGGCCGCGACGGGCTCCATCAGCGTGATGATGCACGGCTGGCGCTGGTGCGCATTGATCAGCGGCACCAGCCGGGTGAAGTGTTCCGTGCGGCAATGCGCGTCCAGCGCCGCGCGATCGGGCCATTCCTCGACGAAGACGAAATGGCCCGGGTCCTTCTGATCGATGAACAGATCGTAGGCGAGGCAGCGCGCCTCCTGCCGGGTCTTTTCCACCAGTTCGCGATAGAGCGGCAGGACGAGGTCGATGCTCTCGACCCGCATGAAATCCTGGGCGATCACTTTCAGCACGCGCGCGCCTCAGCTTTCCATCACGATGCGCGGCGCGGCGCGGGCGCCGGCGCGGCGGGCGGCGAGCGCCTCGCGCACGCCCTGGGCGATGTTGCGGTAGATCTGCGCTTCCGGACTATCCGGCGCGGTCGCCACGATCGGGCGGCCGGCGTCCGAGGTCTCGCGGATCGCCATCTGCAGCGGCACCTCGCCGAGGAAGGGCACGCCGAGGCGCTGCGCCTCATGGCGCGCGCCGCCATGGCCGAAAATATCCGAGCGCGTGCCGCAATGCGGGCACATGAAATAGCTCATGTTCTCGACCACGCCGAGCACCGGCACGTTCACCTTCTGGAACATGGCGATGCCGCGCCGCGCGTCGATCAGCGCGAGGTCCTGCGGAGTGGAGACGATGACCGCGCCGGCCAGCGGCACCTGCTGCGCCATGGTGAGCTGCGCGTCGCCCGTGCCCGGCGGCATGTCGACGACGAGGATGTCGAGGGGCGCCCAGTTCACTTCCTTGAGCAGCTGGCTGATGGCGGACATCACCATCGGCCCGCGCCAGATCATCGGCGTCTCTTCCTCGACGAGGAAGCCGATGGACATGACCTTGAGGCCCCAGGACTGCAGCGGCTGCAGCATGCGGCCATCCACGTCGGGCTTGCCCTTGAGGCCCATCAGGCGCGGCACGGAGGGGCCGTAAATGTCGGCATCGAGCAGACCGACCTTGAGGCCGAGCGACGACAGGCCGAGCGCGAGATTGGCCGCCAGCGTGGACTTGCCGACGCCGCCCTTGCCGGACGCCACGGCGATGATGGCGCCGACGCCCGGAAGGCCGGGGGTTTCCTTCTGCGGATCGGCGGGCGGCTGCGCGTGGGAATGGCCAGCATGTGAATGGCCCGCGTGAGAGTGCCCCCCGCCCTGCCCCGAGACGCGCACGGGCTGGGTGGAGCTGCCGCCCACGGGCGCCGCGCCACCCTTGCGCTCGGCGGTCAGCGCCACCAGCGCCGAGGTCACGCCAGGCGTGCCGCGCACGGTGCGCTCCACCGCCGCGCGCACCGGCTCCCAGGCCTGCGCCTCGCCGGCATCGACGGTGATGGACATGTAGACCTTGCCGTCCGACACGAGGATGTCCGACAGCGCACCCGTCTGCGTCACGGGCTGGCCGTTGGGCGCGGAAATCTGCGCCAGCCGGGCACGAACCTCATCTGCGGTTACCGCCATGATCGTCACGCTCCTTCCATGTCGTTCCCCGCGGTGAGACACCAGAGCGCCCACAGCGTCAACCCATCGATGCACATCGGCCGATCAGTTGTGCGTATGGCGGGAACACGACGCCATGCGGCGCAGTTTCCTGCTTAATTCTCCATCATTCGCGATTATGATCGTTATTGCATCGGCGGCGTTGCGCAGGGGCCGGCAAAAGTGCCAGCATTGCGCGAGCCGGAACAAAAACACAGCCGGCGCAGGCCCCGCCTTCCAGCGGGAGCACAATGGCAGAGGGGAACAGCATGAGCCTCGTCACCCGTTTCGCGGCGGTTTGTTCCGTCGTCGCGCCCGCCTCCGGCGGCGCGCCGGCCGGGCCCGTGCATCTGCCCTCCCGCGTCGACTGACGTTCCGCGCGCCGTTCCGGGCCAAGGCTTCCGGAATGGCGCTCCCGTCCCACGTCAACGGCCACCGGCCGCTTGCGGAGCGCCTTCCTCCCGATGCTGGATCTCCTGCGCCTGCTCTCCTTCGGCCCGAATGGCTGGGGCGATGAAATCGCCAGCGGCGCCCTGCTGACCGTCGAACTCGCCCTCGCGACTCTGCCCTTCGGCTTCGCGCTCGGTCTCGCCGTGGCGCTGGCCAAGGATTCGCGCTCTCGGGCGCTGCGGGCCGCGGCGGATACCTTCACCACCGTGTTTCGCGGCCTGCCCGAACTGCTCACGCTGTTCATCGTCTATTATGGCGGGCAGATGCTGTTCTCGCGCATCGCCAGCCATTTCGTCGAGGGAGCGACCATCGAGGTCAATCAGTTCCTCGCCGGCGTCGCGGCGCTGGGGCTGGTGCTGGCGGCCTTCTCCAGCGAGGTGTTCCTCGCCGCACTGCGCGCCGTGCCCCGCGGCCAGAAGGAGGCGGCGGCGGCGCTCGGCCTGTCGCGGTTCAATGCCTTCCGTCTCGTGGTGTTTCCCCAGCTCTGGCGCGTCGCCCTGCCCGGCCTGTCCAACAACTGGATGGTGCTGATGAAGGACACCTCGCTGGTCTCCGTCATCGCCATCAACGACCTGATGCGCCAGACCGCCATCGCGGTGGGCGTCACCAAGCAGCCCTTCTTCTTCTATCTCGTCGCCTGCCTCATCTATCTCCTCTTCTCCATCGCCTCCAGCCTCGTGCTGACGAGAGCCGAAAAGCGGGCGAATCGCGGGCTGACGCGCGCGGGAGGCAAGGCATGATCATGAACCTTCTTGCCCAGGCCGGCGACGGTTTCCTCTGGCTGATGGGCGTCATCGGCCTGAATGCCGACCTGATGGATCGCTACGGGCTGCGCTTTCTCGGCGGCATCTGGGTGACGCTGCAACTGGTCTTCCTCTCGGTGGGGATCGGCGCGGTGCTGTCCCTGCCGCTCGCCATCGCGCGCATCGAGGGCGGCAAGGTCGCCCGGTCGGTATCCTTCGGCTATTCCTATTTCTTCCGCGGCACGCCGCTGCTGGCGCAGACCTTCCTCATCTATTACGGCGCCGGCCAGTTCCGCGAGGCGCTGACCGATATCGGGCTGTGGTGGTTCTTCCGCGACGCGTTCAACTGCGCGGTGTTCACCTTCACGCTCAACACCGCCGCCTATCAGTGCGAGATCCTGCGCGGCGGCATCCAGAGCCTGCCGGTCGGCCAGACCGAGGGCGGCAAGGCGATGGGGCTCACGCGCTACCAGATCTACCGCACCATCCTCCTGCCGCAGGCCTATGCGGTGGGCCTGCGCCCGCTCGGCAACGAACTGATCCTGATGATCAAGTCCAGCGCCATCGCCTCGGTCGTGACGGTGTACGACCTGATGGGCGTCACCCGCCTCGCCTTCTCGCGCTCCTACGACATGGAGGTCTATCTCTGGGCAGCCGCGCTCTACCTCCTGATGGTGGAAATCGTACGCCGGGTGTGGAACCTGCTGGAACGCCGGCTGAACCGGCATCAGTTGCTCTCGCGTTGAGGGGGCTGCCCGAGAAGGCGCGCCACTTCGGCCCGCAGCACCGGCAGCAGTTCCGCCTCGAACCAGGGGTGACGCTTCAGCCAGCCCGTGTTGCGCCAGGAAGGATGCGGCAGCGCCAGCACGCGGGTCTCGCCTGACGCGGCCCAGATCTCCCGCCAGCGCGCCACCCGCTCGGTGAGCCCGCCGCCGGCGAAGCGCTCCAGCCCGAGGCGCCGGAGATGATAGGCCTGCGCGTTCGCGCCCACCGCCACCACGAGGTCGAAGGGCGGGCGCGCGGCGAACAGCCGGTCATGCCAGAGGCGCGCGCATTCCTTGCGCGGCGGCAGGTCGCCGCCCTTGGCGTCCTGCCCGGGAAAGCAGAAGCCCATGGCTGCGACGGCGATCCGGTCGGCATCGTAGAACGTGGCCCGGTCGACGCCGAGCCACGCGCGCAGCCGCTCGCCCGACGCATCGTTGAAGGACAGGCCCGACGCATGCACCTTTGTGCCCGGCGCCTGTCCGGCGATCAGGATGCGCGCCCTCGCCCCCATATGCAGCACCGGGTGCGGCTCATGCGGCAGCGGCCGGCCGAGCGGATGCTCGACGCAGGCCCGGCAGGCGCGGATCTGCGCGAGGAGCGCGTCGAGTGTTTCCGTGGGGGGCGAGGCGGGCATTCGCGTTAGATAGGCGCGACACCGGCGCGGCGAAAGCGGTTCACGACGGCGGGCGCGGATGGGCGGCGCGCCAGTCGGCCGGCAGGTCGAACGGGCCAGACCAGATGCCGCGCCCGGCATTGCGGGCGGCGGACTGCTCGCGCCGATAGGACAGGCCGGTCGCCACCGCCCAGCCCTGCTCCACGAGGCGGGCGGCGATATCCTGCCCCTCCACCTCGCAGACGGAGACGGCGCGGGCATAGCGGTCCTCGTCCACCGGGCGGCAGCTGACATTGCCGCCCTTGAGCAGCGCCACGAGCGCGGCCTTCGCCTTCTCGCCGCAGGGCCAGATCTCGCCGGCCCGACCGCAGGACTGGTGCAGTTCCGGCGCATCGATGCCGCCCAGCCGCACGCGCTCGCCCGCCACTTCCAGGCTATCGCCATCCGCCACCCGCACCGACCCGGTGAGCGGCGGCACGAGGCGCTCGACGACAAGCGCAACCACCACCAGCGCCGCGGCGAAGAGGATGGAATGCCACGTGCTCGGGCGCCAGCCGCCGCGCGGGCGTCGATAAAGCCGGGGCAAGGCTCAGGCGTCCGATACGCCGGCTTCCGCGAAGGTCGCCATGCCGGCGTGGCAGGCCAGCGCCGACTTGACGACGCCGATCGCCAGCGCCGCGCCGGAGCCCTCGCCCAGCCGCATGCCGAGATCGAGCAGCGGGACGAGGCCGAGTTGCTCCAGCACGCGGCGATGCGCCGGCTCGGCCGAGACATGGCCGGCGAGGCAATGGTCGAGCGCGCTCGGGTCCATCGCCTTGAGCACGGCGGCGGCGGCAGTGACGACATAGCCGTCCAGCACCACCGGCACGCGCTGCAGGCGCGCGGCGAGGATGGCGCCGGCCATGGCGGCGATCTCGCGCCCGCCGAGCTTGCGCAGCACCTCCAGCGGGTCATCGAGATGCCCGCGCGAACGTTCCACCGCCGCGCGCACCGCCTCGATCTTGCGCGCCAGCGTCTCGCCGGTGGAGCCGGTGCCCGGACCCACCCATTCGGCCGCCTCGCCGCCATAGAGGCCGTGGAAGATGGCGGCGGCAACCGTCGTGTTGCCGATGCCCATCTCGCCCAGGCACAGCAGGTCCGGCTCACCGGCCAGCGCCTCCATGCCGAACGCCATGGTGGCGGCGCATTCCGCCTCGGTCAGCGCGTCCGCCTCGACGATGTCGGGAGTGGGCAGATCCAGCGCGAGGTCGAACACCCTGAGGCCCGCGCCGAACACGCCGCAGATCTGGTTCACCGCCGCCTTGCCCGCCGTGAAGGTGGCAACCATCTGCTTGGTCACCTCGGAGGGATACGGCGACACGCCGCGCCCGGCCACGCCATGGGTCGCCGCGAACACCGCCACGGTCGGCCGGTTCACCGCCGGGATCTCCCGGCCCTGCCAGCCCGCGATGTGGATGGCGATCTCCTCCAGCCGCCCGAGCGCGCCGGGCGGCTTCACCAGCCTGTCCTGGCGCGCCCGCGCCGCGGCGCGGGCGGCTTCATCCGGGCCGGGCATCTGCGCGACGAGGTTGCGGATGTCGTCGAAGGGCAGGCCGGTGGCGGAGCGCAGCATGGAAGCCTCGTTCGTGATGCGGAACCGGCGCGGGGGATCGCGTCGGGCGCGGCGGCGGGGTAGACCCTCGCACATGCACGCGCAACCCCCCAAACCGGACGACACGCCTCCCGAAGCGTCAACCGAGCGCCCCAACCCTCCCCTGTTCGACGCGCCGTTTCGCGCCCGGCTCGACACGCTGTTCGCCTGGCGGCGGGATGTGCGGCATTTCCAGCGCACGCCACTGGCGACGGGCGAGGTGGAGGCGCTGCTCGCGCTGGCCATGCAGGCGCCCAGCGTCGGCCTCAGCCAGCCCTGGCGCTTCGTCCGGGTCGGCGCGCCGAAGCGGCGCGCGGCGGTGCGTGCCATCTTCACCGCCTGCAACGCTGAGGCACTGGCGGCCCAGCCCGCGAGCCGCGCGGCGCTCTATGCCCGGCTCAAGCTCGCCGGGCTCGATGACGCGCCCGAGCATCTCGCGGTCTTCGTCGAACCCGATCCGCGCGAAGGCCATGGCCTCGGCCGCGCCACCATGCCGGAAACGCTCGCCTATTCCGCCGTGATGGCGATCCACACGCTGTGGCTGGCGGCGGCGGCGCGCGGCATCGGGGTGGGCTGGGTGTCGATCCTCGATCCCCCGGCCGTGGCGACGGCGCTCGACGTGCCCGCCCAATGGCGGCTGGTCGGCTATCTCTGCATCGGCTATCCCTGCGAGCCGTCCGACGTGCCCGAACTGGAGCGCGCCGGCTGGGAGCACCGGCGGCCGCTGGCCGATGTCCTGCTGGAGCGCTGAAGGAAGCCCGCCCACCATGCCCATTCCCATGCTCGGCCCGGGACTCGGACAGATGTTGCGCGACACGCCCGGCGACGTGCCGGCGGCGCTGCGCTTCCTCTCGCGGCTGCCCATCCCGCCCCTGCCCTTCGAGCGGCCGTGGGATGAGGGGCGCGAACTCGGCCAGATGGCGCCGGCCTTCGCGGTGGCCGGTGCGCTGATCGCGCTGATCGGCGCCCTCGTCTTCACCCTCGCGGCCGCGCTCGGCCTCGGCGCCTTTCTCGCCGCCACGCTGACGCTGGCCGCGCTGATGATGGTGACCGGCGGCTTTCACGAGGATGGCCTGGCCGATACGGCCGATGCGCTGGGCGGCACGACGCGGACGCGGCGGCTGGAGATCATGAAGGACAGCCGGATCGGCAGCTTCGGCGTGCTGGCGCTGGTTGTGAGCTTCGCGCTGCGCGCCGGCACGCTGCAGGCGCTGGCGCAGCACGGCGTGCCGGCGGTGGCCGGGGCGCTGGTGGCGGCGCTGTCGCTTTCGCGGGTCGGGGCGCTGGCCATGCTCGCCGCTCTGCCCCCGGCGCGGGCGGAAGGCCTGTCGCGCCGCGCCGGGCGCCCGGCGGGCATGGCGCTCGCCGTGGGGCTGGCGGTGGCCTTCGCGATCGCCGCCGTGGCGGTTGTCCCCAGCCTTGGCGCGGGGGCCCTGCTCGGCGGCCTTCTCCTTGCGGCAGCGGGGTTTTTCGCCCTCGTCCGCCTTGCCCGCGCCCAATTCGGCGGGCAAACGGGAGATGTCGCCGGTGCGGCAGTGCTGGTGGTCGAGATTGCCTTCCTGACGGGTCTGCTTATCCTCTCCCGGCATCCCTAAGCGTACCGATTCCGATGCCGATGACGGTCTCAACTCCCTGTATCTCGATCTGCACGCTCGATGTGAGCGGACGGCAGTGCCTCGGCTGTGGCCGGACGCTGGCGGAAATCGGCGCCTGGAGCGGCATGACCGAAGCCGAGCGGCGCGCGATCATGGCCCGCCTCGCCGGCCGCCCCACCGCGGAGAGCGACCGATGAACGCCGACCGCCTGTTGTGGACCGTCATCCTCGGGCTGGCGAGCGGCATCGGCCTGCTCGTCTGGGCCTCGCAATATGGCGCCGTGGCCGGCCTCGACATGGGAGACCTCGTCCATGCGGTGGGCTATGGCTCGCTGGCGCTGGTGCTCGGCGCCGTCACCTTCACGGTGCTGACCGGCCGAATCGGTGAATTGCTGCGCGCCGCCATCCTGTGGGGGGTCATCTTCGCCTTCCTCGCCACCGGCTATACCTACCGCTTCGAGATCCACGCCGCCGCCTATCGCGTGCTGGCCGAGCTGGCGCCGGGCTATGCGGTGCCGCTGGCCAAGGACGGCACCCCCGCGGTGGAGGTGGCGCGCGCGCGCGACGGCGATTTCAACGTGCGGGTGGAGATCAACGGCAACCGCATTCCCATGCTGGTGGATACCGGTGCCTCCAGCATGGTGCTGACGCCCGAGGACGCGGTGGCGGTGGGCCTGCCGATCGAGTTCCTGCAATATGACATCCCGATCGACACCGCGAACGGGCGCGGGCGCGCCGCCGCCGTGGTGCTCGACAAGGTGGAGATCGCCGGCAGCATTGCCGAGCGCAAGGTGCCCGCGCTGATCGCCAGCCCCGGCTCGCTCAAGCACAGCCTGCTCGGCATGAGCTTCCTCTCGCGGCTCGGCAGCTTCGAGATCCGCGGCGAGAAGCTGGTGATGCGGGCGAAGGTCGGCTCGCCCTGAGGGAGCGCCGGCGGTGCTCAGTGCCCCGCCAGCGCGAACACGAAGCGCAGGCCGACGGTCAGGAGATACACCCCGAATCCGACCTCCAGCTGGCGCTTGGAGAAGCGGTGCGCCAGCCGCGCGCCGAGCGGGGCGGCCAGCGTCGCCACGCCGCCGACCAGTATGAGACCGGGCAGCGAGACATAGCCGAGCGAGAAGGGCGGCAGCTGCGCCAGATGCGGCAGCCCGCTGACGATATAGCCGAGCGTACCCGGCACCGCGATGAGCGCGCCGAGCCCCGCCGAGGTGGCGATCGCCGTGTGGATCGGCACGCGGTAGAGCGTGAGCACCACCGTCGCGATGCCGCCGCCGCTGATGCCGATCAACGGCGAGGCGGCACCGATGGCGAAGGCATAGGCCGACATGGCCAGCCGGCCGGGCAGTCGCTCCGCCAGAACCCAGCTGTCGCGGCCGAACAGAAGCTTCGACGACATCAGCACGGTGAACAGCACGAAGGCGATCTTCAGCACCGTGTCCGGCGAGATGGCCGCCAGCGCGGAGCCGGCGACGACGCCGACCACGAGCGGAAGCGCCCATTGCCGCAGCACGGTATTATCGACCTTCGTGCGGGCGCGATGGGCAAAGAAAGAGCGCAACGCGGTGGGCACGATGATAGCGAGCGCGGTGCCGACCGAGACATGCATGCGCTCGCCATCGCCCACCCCGATGGCGCCGAACACCTCATAGAGCACCGGCACCAGGATCGCCCCGCCGCCAATGCCGAACAAACCGGCGAGGATACCCGTGGCAAAGCCCGCCGCCAGCAGCGCGCCGGCCAGCCACATCAGATGGTCGAGCGGAATGGATTCGAGCATCAGGCCACCAGCGCCGCGCGCCCGGCCGCGCGCCGCGCCTCGGCCCGACGCACCTCATCCACCGCCGCCCGCAGTACCGGCAACCCCGCCTCGGGCTTCACGCCTTCCGTGGCAAGGTGCCGACGATAGGCCCGCGCGCCCGGCCGGCCGGTGAACAGGCCCAGCATGTGACGGGTGACGTCATGCAGGCGCCCGCCCGTCGCGCGATGCGCGGCGATATAGGGCTCGAAGGCCTCCACCGCCGCGAAGCCGTCCGCATGCGGCGCCGGCTCGCCGAACAGCACCGGGTCGACCGCCAGAAGCAGGTCCGGATTCTGGTAGGCGGCCCGCCCCAGCATCACCCCGTCGACATAAGCGAGCTGCGCCTGAGCCTCCTCCAGCGTCAGGATTCCGCCATTGATGCTCACCGGCACATCCGGCAAGCGCTGATCGAGCAAGCGCTGCTTGAGCCGGTGCACACGACCGTAATCGAGCGGGGGAACGTCGCGGTTCTCCTTCGGCGACAGGCCCTGCAGCCACGCCTTGCGGGCATGCACGATCAATCCGTCCACGCCCGCCGCCAGCACGGCGTCGGCCAGCGCGTCGAGGGCGGTCTCGGGGTCCTGCTCGTCGACGCCGATGCGGCACTTGACCGTGACGGGAATGGCGACCTCCGCCTTCATGGCGGCGACGCAGCGCGCCACCAGCGCGGGATCGCGCATCAGGCAGGCGCCGAAATTGCCGCCCTGCACGCGGTCGGACGGGCAGCCGACATTGAGATTGATCTCGTCATAGCCCCAGTCCGCACAGATCCGCGCCGCCTTGGCCAGCGCCTCCGGCTCCGAGCCACCGAGCTGCACCGCCAGCGGATGCTCGACATCGGAGAACCCAAGCAGCCGCTCGCGATCCCCGAAGATGACCGCATTGGCCGTGACCATCTCCGTATAGAGCCGCGCGTGGGACGACAGCGTACGATGGAACGCTCGGCAGTGCCGGTCGGTCCAGTCCATCATCGGGGCAATAGAAAATCTAAATGATTGATCTTTCGGCATTATTTTTGTAACTTCAAGGAGCTGGGCCGCGTCGTGTGCACTCGATTTTTCGCCACGATACGCCCCAATTTCCGATTTTTCGACGCGTGAGTGCACACGGAGCGCGCACGGATTCGCTGCCTTCACTAAACTAAAATCCAGCTCCTGGAGAGCCCGGATCCGTCGGAAGGGACAGTACGTCAACGAGACGTTCCTGCGCTGTCAGGATGCCGAAGAATGGGTGCTCGACAATGGACGCTCGACTTGGAGCGCCGCATCGATCGCCAGGAACCCGCTGTCATGCGCAAGTCGCGCGAGGCGAAACGCTCCGCGATCCCGTCGCGCTCCACCGCCAGGACATGGCTGAGGTGGGGATCCGGATCGGCCGCTCCAAGGATTTCTGCCTCACCGCCCTCGACGAGGCGCTCGAGCCCTGAAGATCGCCGAGATCGACCGCGAGCGCCTCATCAAATACGGAAGGGACCGCGCCAAAGAACGGGCTGGTCCGGTCAGCATGGACTTCGGATATATCAAGACCGTGCTCTCCCACGCTGCGGCGGTCCACGGCGTGACCCTCTCGACCGAGCCCCTCGATCTCGCGCGCATCGCCCTGAAGCGGCTCGGCCTGATTGGAAAAGGCAAGGAGCGGGATCGCCGGCCGACGCAGGACGAACCCAACCGCATCCTCACGGCGCTGGACGAGAATCCTCGGCAGAGCATTCCCGTTAGACGCATCGTGCGCTTTGCTGCAGCTACGGCCATGCGTCAGGCAGAAATCTGCCGCGTCGAATGGCGCGACTTCGATCCAAGGACGCGGATGCTGCTCATTCGGGACCGCAGGGACCCGCGCAGGAAAGATGGCAACCATCAGCGCATCCCGCTGCTCGATGTGGCGGGTTATGACGCGTGTGAGATCATCGAGTAGCAAGGAGCCGCCTTGAGCCGTCGAGAAGGCCGCATCTTCCCCTACAACGGCCGCTCGGTCGGCACCGCGTTTCGTCGGCAGTGCCAGGACCTCAAGATCGAGGACCTGCATTTCCACGACCTGCGCCACGAAGGCACCAGCCGGCTGTTTGAGGCAGGTTTCTCCATCGAACAGGTGGCGCTCGTGACCGGCCACAAGGACTGGAAGATGCTGCGGCGCTATACACACCTCAAGCCGGAGGCGCTGCACACTATCCGGGCACCGAGAGCGGCTTAGTAGACGAGAGAAAGGTTAGGTCGCGACAGCAGAGGCAGCAGCGTTTCTCCCTGCCGCTTGATCTCGCGCAGATAGGGCGTGTCGGACAATATGAACTGAGTAATGCCGAGGTCCTGGTATTTTCGAAGCGAACCGGCGACGTCCTCGGCCGAACCGACCAACCAGGTCGTGCCGGCGCCACCACCGCCGAACTTGCCCGGAGCCGTATAGAGATTGTCGTCGAGCACGTCGCCGCGGTGATGCAGGTCGAGCAGGCGCTGCTGACCAACGGCGGCTGGGCCCCTGTGATCCTGCCAGCCGGCGCCTCCGGTTCTGGCCATCTCCGCCACCTTTGCCTCGGCGTCGGCCCAGGCCTGCGCCGTCGTATCCCGCACCAGCGTCGTGATGCGCAGGCCGAACTCGAGAGGCGGGAGATCGCGATCCAGCGTGCGGCCCAAGGCCTTCAGACGTTCGATCCGCTCGGCCACGCCGTCGCGCGGCTCCCCCCAAAAGAGTTGAACATCCGCCTCGGTCGCCGCGACGCGTTCGGCCGCCTCGGAGGCCCCACCGAAATAGAAGCGCGGGTGCAGCCGGGCGCCGCGCGCGGTGATACGCGGCTCCACCGTTGCGCCCGCGACCAGGAAGTAGTCGCCGCTGAAGGTGACATCCTCCTCGGTCCAAAGCCGGCGCACCAGTCGCATGAATTCGCGGGTCCGCGCATAACGTTGCGTGGCGTCCCCCTCGCTGTCGCCATAGGCGGCAAGGCTGTCCTTGCCTGAGACGATGTTGAAACGGGTTCGGCCATCCGAAAGCTGGTCAAGCGTTGCCGCCGCACACGCGAACTGGGCCGGCTGCCAATAGCCCGGACGGATGGCGATCAGGGGCTCGAAACGGGTCGTGCGCGCAGCGAGCGCCGCTGCGACCGTAAAGGTGTCTGGCCGCCCCCAACCGGTGCCGATCAACGCACCGCTCCAGCCGTACTCTTCAAGTGCCTTCGCCTGATCGGTCAGGCTGTCGAGCGTGCCAGAATTCGACGCCGGCACGTCGCCACGATGGCCGGCCTTCACGTCGTTGGGGATGTACCAAAGGAAGTCAGAACGGCTCATTTCAATCCACGTTCCATGAGCGCCGAGGCAGCGGATGGAAGTCTCTATAGTATATTGACTTTATATAATAAAGCTCTGAATGTTGGTCATCCCAAGACATGGAGCCTTTCCCATGCGCGTTCGCGCCCTGCTCGTTGCTGCCACATTTTCACTAGTGTGGGTCGCTGGTTCATCCGCTGTCTCCTCCGCCCGCGCGGAGACGAATGAGTTGCGGATCGCCCAGCAGTTCGGAATCGCCTATCTGCCCCTGATCGTCGCGAAGGAGCAGAAACTCATCGAGAAACACGCCGCCACCGCTGGCGTAAACGATCTCAAGGTCGAGTGGCTGCGCCTCTCCGGCGCGGCCGCCATGAACGATTCGCTTATCTCCGGCGGCCTCGATTTCGCGACGGCCGGCGTTGCTCCGGCGATCCTCACCTGGGACAAGACGCGCGGCAAAACGGACATCCTGCTGATCGCCGCCCTCGGCTCCATGCCGAATGTGCTGACCACCAACAACCCGAACGTGAAGACAATCAAGGACTTCACCGATACCGATCGCATCGCCCTGCCCTCGGTCAAGGTCGGGTTCCAGCCGATTGTGCTCCAGATCGCAGCCGAGAAGGCCTTTGGCCAATATGACAAGCTCGATCATCTCACCGTGAGCCTGCCACATCCGGATGCGACGGCCTCGATCCTCTCCGGGACCGGCGGCATCACTGCCCACTTCACCTCGCCGCCGTTTTTCGAGCAGCAGTTGCAGAACGACAAGGTTCATGCGGTGCTGAACAGCTACGATGTGCTCGGCGGCCCGCACACCTTCAACGTCGTCTACGGCACGAAGAAGTTTGCGTTGGACAACCCCAAGACCGTCGATGCCTTCGTCGCCGCGCTGGACGAGGCCAATGAGTGGATCAAGGCGAACCCGAAGGACGCCGCCGCCCTCTATATCGCCGCCGAGAAGTCGAAGCTGGATCCCGGTTTTGTCGAGGCCATCATCCGCGACCCGCAGATCCGCTTTACGACCGTCCCGGAGCGGGTGGAGGTGTTCGTCGACTTTGAACACCGCATCGGCCTCATCAAGCAGAAGCCGAGCTGGAAGGAACTGTTCCAGCCGGGCCTGCACGCACGCAATGGGAGCTGAGCCGGTGGGTCGGCTCCCGCCGCAGAACCAGCCGGCGGCCGGTGATGGCCCACCGCCGCTGGCTGTGGAGCACGTTACTCTGCGCTACCAAACCGACGCCGGAACGGTCACGGCGGTGGAGGACGTGTCCTTCACCATCGACGCTGGCGAGCGACTGGCTTTGCTCGGCCCCTCGGGCTGCGGCAAGTCCACGCTGCTGCGCGCCGTGGCCGGCTTCCTCAAGACGAGTTCCGGCGAAATCAGGCTCCATGGCGCGCCGGTACGCGCGCCGGGGCCCGACCGCATGGTGGTGTTCCAGGAATTCGACCAGCTTCTGCCCTGGCGGACGGTGGCGGGAAACATTGCCTTTGCCCTTCGCCGTGCCCGCGGGCTGGGTCGGGCTGAATCGTTTGAACGCGCGCGCGACTGGGCGGGGCGCGTCGGTCTCGGCGGCTTTGCCGATGCCTACCCTCACACCTTGTCGGGCGGCATGAAGCAGCGCTGTGCCATCGCCCGCGCTTTCGCCGTGCAACCCGCCATCCTGCTGATGGACGAGCCCTTCGCCGCGCTCGACGCCCTCTCCCGCCGTCGCATGCAGGATGAGCTCCTGGCCCTGTGCGAAGAGACCGGCGCCACCTGCCTGTTCGTCACCCATGCCATTGACGAGGCGCTGCATGTGGGCACCCGCGTGCTGGTCATGACGCCGCATCCCGGCCGGATCGGCGCGGAATATGCCGTGCCCGATGCGGCGCGGCAGCGGGGCACCCCCGATTTCGGCCGGCTGGAGATGGAGATCCAGCAGCGCATCTTCGGCGCGGCGCTGCCGGAGGCGAAAACCGCCGCCAGTCTCCCGGCCAGGACGGACGCTCATCATCGCGTCGAGGTTACCCACAATGTCTGAAAGCACCCTCTCGACGTCCGCCCGCCCCGCCCCGTTCACCGTGGGCCCCCGCGCACGCCGTCTCGTCATCCTCGTGGGACTTGCCCTGATCTGGGAGTCCTATGCCCGCTGGCTGGGAAACTCGCTCCTGCTGCCAAGCTTTCTGGAGACGTTGGTGGCCTTGTGGGAGAACCTGCGCAACGGCGAACTGCCCGAGCGGGTGCGCGCCTCGCTCGGCATCCTGCTCACCGGCTACGGCATCGGCATCGGCCTCGCCGCGATCATCACCGCGCTGGCCGCACTGAGCCGCTGGGGCGAGAGCCTGCTGGGGCTGCTGACGGCGATGTTCAATCCGCTGCCCGCGATTGCCCTTCTTCCCGTGGCGCTGCTGTGGTTCGGCGTCGGCGCCTCCAGCCTCGTCTTCGTCATCGTCCATTCGGTGCTCTGGCCTTTGGCGCTCGCCTGTCACGCGGGCTTTCGCGCCGTGCCGCCGACGCTGCGCATGGCGGGACGCAACATCGGGCTCACCGGCCCGTCCTATGTCGTCGGGCTGCTGATTCCCGCCGCGCTACCATCCATCCTGTCGGGACTGCGCCTCGGCTGGGCCTTCGCCTGGCGTACCCTGATCGCGGCCGAAATGGTGTTCGGGGCCAGTGCGCGAGAGGGTGGCCTTGGCTGGTTCATCTTCGTCAACCGCTCTCAGCTCGAAACCGCCAATGTCTTCGCCGGCTTGCTGACCGTGATTCTAATCGGGCTGGCCGTCGAGAGCCTTGTCTTCGCCACGCTCAACCGTCTGACCGTGCAGCGCTGGGGACAAGAAGCCTGAGAGTTGGCGCACCTCAGCAAGGTGCTCTCCACGTCACCAAACTCGCTCGACTGAACATCTGCCCCGTTACTGGCACATCAGGGCGGGCTCGCCATATAGGGCGCTCACCCGGCTTGTTGAGGACGGATCGCTACTCGCCGGTTAGACGGCAAGATGAATTCGGCTCGATTCGCTACCCGAGTGCCGGGTACTGAACGTCTGGTTTCTGCCGAGGATCTATCGGCCGTTCTTGGCGGGAGCGGGATCGTTCTGTTGGGTTCGGCAATGTCCAGTGTCGGCAATTGCCCAAATGACCGCTGTCGCGCGCCCCGACCATTCCGGTTCTCTCACCGCGGAGAAAGCCGCTCACACTCCGCCCTACGCGATGGCCAGCCCCTGCCGGTCTGCCGCGGCCGGGTCAAGGCCGTAGCCGCGCGAAGCGCCAGCCTTGATGTGGCCGCGGCGGACCGGCCCACTGGTCTTGCGCGGAAGCGCTTTTCTTGTGAATGGCTTCGGTCGGCCGGCGGGGATGTCATCGACCAGCGATAGATAGCGAGCTCCCCATTGACGTCACTCCCATATTCGCATGATCGCCCATATCACCCGCCGCGAGATGTACGATCGCGTTTGGGCCGAGCCGCTTGAGGCCGTCGCCGCCAAGCTCGGCATTTCGCATTGGCGGCTGAAGTACCTCTGCGTCCAGCATCGCGTGCCGCTGCCGACCGTGACCTATTGGCGTGACAGAACAGCCGGCAAGAATGCGAGGCCGACAATCTTTGCCTCCTTAGCCGATCCCACCGTCGAGCTCATCCGTCTCGATCCGACGAGCCCGTCAGATCCGTTTATGGGGGAGCGCCTCGAACGGGCTCGCGAGGTAGCGATCGCGCCATGCCGCCTGATGAAGCCGCGAGAGCCCAATCCGCGAACGATCGACTGGTGCCGGATCGATAAACCCCACACTGCCGTATCGCTGACCGCCCATACACTGCGCCGCGCTAAGCCGGATCATGACGGCATCATCGCGATTGGCGGGGAAGGCCTGCTGTCAATGCGGCTGGGAGCCGGTTCGATCGAGAGGGCGATCTTCATTCTCGACAGCATCGCGCGCGGGATGGAGGCGCGGGAAATTTCCTGCACCCTCGCGGGCAAGCATGTCGAAGTTCGCGGGGCGTCGACAAGGTTCCCTTCATACTGGCGGAGACGATCAGACGGCAGAAGCACGAGCCCACGACCGCTGAGTTGAAGGCGGAGGAGCGCTATCGTGTCGCACGCCAGCGGAACTGGGCGCTTTCTTATCAGCGACAATATCCCGAGTTCGACTACGTCCCAACGGATGAAGGCGTACGGGTCGCCGCGCTGCCGCTCGATCACAGGGCGCGCCATTTCCAGATGCTCGCTCGGCCGATAGATGCCGCCGCTCTGCTCGGCCAGGATCGCGATGTTGAGGTCCGCCGGGCGTGGATCGGACTTTGTCGGTAGCGGGTCCAGCGCGACGATGTGGCCGCGCTTGATATCCTCCAGCCGGGAGGCGTCGCTGGTCTCGACATAATGGGTGCGCCCGTCCACCCCATCGATGACCAGATAGAACCGCTCGCCCATCTCATCGCCCGCCAATCCCTTGTCGAGCACGCGACCGACAAGGGCATGCGAGATTCTATTGCCATGAGTGACGTATTGCTCGGCGCCTCGCGCGTCAGCGAGGCCGTGATCGGCCAGCGCGCGGTGCATGGTGCGCAGGATGTCCTCACGCTCGCCCATCGCCCGGAGAGTGCTGTCGGCCCGGTCGGCAAGGCTCCAGCGTCCTGGCTCGATCTCCTCGGCGATGGCAAAGCTCTCCAGCCGCTTCACCCGATCGGTGAGAACAAGCCGGTTGGTCCGCACGAGATAGCTTTCTCCAGCGTCCGGTCGCAGGTCGACGACGCCGTGTTCGCGCTGCTCGGCGATCATCATCCGATCCAGCCGCGTGAAGCGATCCGCGTCCACCTCATGGCGCAGCTTGTTCTTCAGCTCGACCTCGGTCTGCGGGCCGAGCTCCAGCGTCATCAGCTCACTCGCCCGATGGCGGATGCCATGGGCGATGTAGTCACCGGCGACGTTGAGGATGCGGCCGTCGTCCAGCACGCCACGAACGAGGATATGACTGTGGGGATGGCCGGTGTTGTGATGATCGACGGCGATCCAGTCGAGCTTGGTCCCGAGGTCACTCTCCATGTGCTGCATCAGGTCACGGGTGAAACGCTTCAGGTCACTGAGCTCGGCGGCATCCTCCGGCGCGACGATGAAGCGGAACTGGTGGCGAACCTCACCGCTGCGCTCCATGAAGGCCCTGGCGTCGACCTCGTCACCTAGCGCCGAGTAGGCCCGCCCTCTCTCGCCGTCGCGGGTAACCCCGTCACGTTCGAGGTAGCGTAGATGCGCGCCGACCGCGCCGACCGAGACGGCGCCGCGCATCTTCGGGCCGCGCGCGCTCTTCCCCTTCCCGGCAAGCCTCACCACCCGCGCCTTCACCACGACGCGGCGGGAACGGAACCGGCCTGACGAACCGCTCTGCCAGCCGCCGCCATCGCGCGGCAGCGAGGCCATCACCTTGGCGCCGCGACCCCGGGCGTTGAAGCAGTGCTGCGCGCACATCAGCAGCGTTGGGACGACGCGGATCGCGCCATCGGCTACTCCGTCACACGACAGGAAGAGGCGGCAGCATCCGGCGATGAAGAGCGCCTGATCGCGAGGCTCTTCGCGGCAGACGCCAACTCTCTGCGCGGCCTTTCCGCAAAGCTCGACGTGCTGATCACCATCGGTGCGGATGGCGCAGAGGGGCGGCATTTCCCGTGGCCGGAACTGCGGCGCATCCGTAGGGATGTTGCACACTTGATGCAGTTGCGGTGTCACAATGCCGCCGGCTTCACTGCCTGAAGCAATCCTTGCACGCCAGGAAGTACGGATACGGATGGTGCAATGCTCGCGGCGGAGCAACAGCCCGAACACGTCCGCCGAATGCCGATTCCAGAGGTGTCGACCTTCGGGCTCTGAGGCCTTCATCATCGCCATGAGCGCCGCGGTCATTCCTGTGAATGCTGTCGACCTCGTGCAGTCGGCTTGCCATTTGGGACTGGAGGCCAGTTGCGCCGGCGAGACCATTCATATGGTGCAATCGAGGGACGACATCGCAATGTGTTCACCAATTTGCCGATGGAAGGAACGATGGATGGCTTCAAGCTGTGTAATTACGTCCGCAACCGCGAGCTACGGGTGAAGATCATCGTGGCCTCGGGCGAGGCGATCATCGAAGAGAGTGCCCTGCCTACGGGCCGCAGGTTCTTTTATAAGCCCTATCACGACCGCGTTATCACCGACGCCATAGGCCGCATGCCGTCGAACGAAGCACGGAAATCCCCTGCCGTCCTCAACGACAACCACTTGTCACATTGCTGAGATCCTCACGAACGCGGGGCCTCGCGGGACCTGGCGCACGCGATGTGAATGGTGAACGATTGGCATTTCTAAATGAAGCGACCGCCACCTAGCGGGCGAATAATCGCTTGAAATCAATCGTCCGGGGGGAGCAGCGCAAACAGGCCCGACAGGGCCAGGGCGCGAAACCCGCCGCGCACCCCGAAAACCGGCGACACGCCGAGCGAGCGGATGATCGGCACATAGGTGGACGAGCCGCGTTCGCTGCTGCAGAACACGACAACGGTCTGGCCATCGGTCAATGCGAGCCGATTGTGGGAGCGCAGACCGAACCGGTCGACGATGGTCATCTTCGGCACCACGACGGCCTGTTCGACCAGTCCGTCACGCGCGCGGGCGCGCTCCCCACGAACATCGACGAGCAGCGCGCCGGCAGCCACCGCCGCAGCGGCCTCTTCCGGTGTCAGATGATCGGGCGGCACGATCTCGGTAGCATCGGTCATGGAGATGTCCTTCGTCGCGAGGCGTTGCCTCAGCCCTGTCGCTCAGGAACAGGGCTCGTCGACCATGGCGAGGAGGTGGCCATGGGCCCGCAGATCCGCCAGCGTGCAGTGGTCGAGCACGTCGCAGATCGCCATGCGGACCTTGACCATGATGTGGCGGATCTCGCAGGTCGTCTCGTCGCAATCCGGACAGGGTGAATAGCCGCTGCGGCTGGCGCAGGCGATGGGAGCGAGCGGACCGTCAATCGCCCGGATGACCTTTCCGACAATGATATCGACGGCCGGCCGCGCGAGGCAGTAACCGCCCTGCGGTCCCTTGCGGGCACTCACATAGCCCGCATTGCGCAATTCGGAGAGAATGGATTCAAGGAACTTGCGGGGTATGCCGCGCGCCTCGGCGATCTCACCGACCTGCGCCCGTCTGCCTGCATCAATGCCGGCCAGGTATACGAGAGCCTTCAGCCCGTATTTTCCCTTCATCGTCAGCAAATGTAATGCGAGCCTTCCAACGTACGGGCAAGGATCAGCCCAGCTTTGTGCGAAACCTATGCCATGTGGCCGTACGGGTGAAGCGTGAGTTTCCGCCAAGGAAGCGCAACTCACACGACTTCGGATGGCGCGAGACCGTGCCGAACCGCTTGTGGCGGACCGGCATGGCAGGGGTTAGCGCGCAGGGCGCTATCAGCCGCAGGAGATTGCCGGCTCGCCGCCGAGCAGAGCCGGCGCTCCACCTTCCACATCGTAGACCTCGGAGAACCCGGCCTCGATCAGCGTCCGCACGAGCGGCTCGGATCCTTTGGGGCTGCCACAGAACAGCACGATCTTCTGCTCCGGCGCCACGCGGGCAACGCGGCGCGTCAGCACGTCGACGACGTCCGGCTTGGCAACGACAACCGCGCCGGCGACTTCGCCATCGCGGTTACGCCCGGTCAGGCTGCGGACATCGATGAGCAGGGCGCCCTGCGCGACCGCCTTGTGAGCTTCGGCGGCTGTGATCCGGAAGGCCGGGCGGACTTCGGAAGCGGTGGTTTCGGTCATTGTCGGTTCCTTGGTGGTGAGACAAAGCTCTGGTGAGACACAGGAGGGCCGTGCGGCCGTCCTCCCGAAGTGGGGTTGGCGACGTTTGCGAGTGCCGGCATGCCGCGCGCTCAGGTTGCGGCGAGAATCTCCTGCTCGAGGGTTGCGATCAGTTCGGCCGAAGGAGACAGTTCCCCCCGCTCGATCCCCCGCACGGCTGCGACAATCGCCGCGTTCGCGGGCGTCGCGATGCCAAGGCGGCTGCCGGTCTCCACGACGAGTGCGTTGAGGAAGTCGATCTCGGTGCGGCGCCCGCGCAGGACGTCCTGCCCCATCGACGGCCGTTGATATTCGCTGCGCCGGCCGTTGCGGGTCTCTTCGATGAGGATGCCCTCGACTTCGGTATAGGCAGCAGCATCGCCGCGCCCGGCACGACGCAGCGTGTCCGGGTCGATGCGGCTGACCGCCTGCAGCTTCAGCCCCTGCGCGAAGCCGACATCAACGGCTTCGCTGCCCAAGCGTATGGCGAAGCGGCGCGCCACGTCGTTTCGGGTGATGTCATTCCCCGACAGACTGCTGGCCGCCGAGAGCGAATTGCGCATCGCGTTGACCGAGAGCTTGGTCCAGCGCTCCGCATAGAGATCGGTGGTGATCTGCACCGTGTCGACGTCGCCCAGCACGGCGGCGAGATTTTGCAGCCGTGGTGTGAGGCTGCCGTCGAGTTCCCCCACGCGCAGGACGCCCGGCACGCCGCGCGGCACCGCGCGGCGAATTTTTGCCGGCTCATAGAGCTCGGCGGCGATGCCGGCAATCACCACGCCAACGGTGCGCTCGCGGCCGGCGACGCTCGCCACGCGCTCATCATTGATGCAGTTCTGCGCCGAGGCGATCACGCCCTGGGGAGTCAGGTAGGGCAGGATGAGCCGGGTCGCCCAGAGCGTGTCGTAGGACTTCAGCGCGATCAACGCGATGTCGAACGGGGCTTCGCGAACGAAGCCCTGGACATCGCCGACATGCAGGATGCGGACGGGAACGTTGATGCTCTCCTCCGGCGTGAGGCCCGACAGGGAGAAGCCGTCGCGGCGCACCGCCTCGACATTCTCCGGCCAGGGATCGATGAGCGTGACGTCGTGGCCGGCGCGGGCGAGGTAGGCGCCGATATAGCCGCCGACGGCGCCGGCACCGACGATGGCAACCCTGTTGGTCATGGGGCGGAATTCCTTGGAGCTATTGCGCGAGCTTTGAGTGCAATGTTAATCTATAGGACATATAGATATTATATTGAACCTATTTGAAGCAACAGGAATTCCGATGACGCTTCTGGATCGTCTCATCACGGCAGCGGTTGTCACGCTGCTGCTGGTGTCTGCCGTGCATGCCGACACCTATCCGTCGCGCCCGGTGACGCTCATCGTGCCTTTTGCTCCGGGCGGCGGGCTGGACGTGCTGGCGCGGGCGCTGAGCCCCGAGCTGGAGACACGTCTGGAGCAGCCCTTCGTGGTGGAGAACAAGCCGGGCGCCGGCTCGGCGGTCGGCACCGAGCAGGTCGCGCGCGCCGTGCCGGACGGCTACACGCTGCTCGTCACCTCCGATTCGCTGGTCACCGGGGCGGCCGTAAACAAGGATCTGCGCTACGATCCGGTGACGGACCTCGTGCCGGTCTCCGCGCCCTACCAGTCCAGCTATGTGCTGGTGGTTCACCCGAGCCTCGGCGTGTCGACGCTCAAGGAGCTCATCGCCAAGCTGAAGGCCGAGCCCGGCAAGTATAATTACGCCAGCTCCGGGATCGGCGGCTCGCCGCATCTGTCGGCGGCTTATTTCATCCAGCGCACCGGGGTGGACATCGTGCATGTGCCGCTGAAGGGCTCGTCGCAAATGGTCGCGGAGTTGCTGTCGGGCCGGGTGCAGATCGCCTTCCTCGGCCTCAGCACGACCTCCCAGTACATCGCCGACGGCAGCCTCAAGGCGCTCGCCGTGACCTCGCCCGAGCGTTACCCGCAACTGCCCGACGTGCCGACCGTGGCCGAGGCCGGGGTACCGGACTTCAAGATCGTCACCTGGTCCGGCGTCTTCGCGCCGAAGGGCACGCCGCAGCCGATCGTCGAGCGCCTGCAGAAGGAGATTTCCGCCATCGTGCAGCGCGCCGACTTCGCCAAGAGGACCGTCGCCAACGGCAACACGCCCTATGGCTCGTCCTCGGCGGCGCTCGGCGACGCCGTGACGGCGGACCTCGCCCTGTGGCGCGCGATCGTCAAGGCCGGAAACATCCAGGCGCAGTGAGCGCCGCCTCCGCATCCCTCTCACCGGAAGATCCTCATGAAACGCGTCGTCGTCGCGCTCCTCGCGCTGGCCGGCATGGCCGGGCTGTCGCCCGCCGCCATGGCGGATGACTATCCCGCCAAGCCGATCACCATCGTCGTCCCCTATGCGCCGGGCGGTGGCGTGGATGTGGCGGTTCGCACCATCGCTCCGTTCCTGCAGCAGCGGCTGGGCCAGCCCGTGGTGGTCGACAACAAGCCGGGTGCGGCGACGCTGATCGGCACCGAGGCGGTCGCCCGGTCCGCGCCCGACGGCTACACGCTGCTGGCGATTTCCGATTCGCTGGTGACCAACTTCGCCACGGCCAAGGAGCCGCGTATCAACCCGATCACCGATCTGGAGCCCATCGTCGCGACGCAGACGTCGAGCTACCTGCTGGTCGTGCATCCCAGCCTTGAGGTGAACAGCCTTGGGGAACTCGTTGCCAAGCTGAAGGCCAATCCGGACCGCTACAACTACGCGAGCTCCGGCCTTGGCGGCGCGACCCATCTGACCACCGAGTCTTTCCTCTCCCGCACCGGCACCAAGCTGGTGCATGTGCCGCTGCGCGGGGCGGGGCCGATCATCCCGGAAATACTCTCGGGCCGGGTGCAGCTCGCCTTCATGGGGCTGACCTCGATCGGCGAGCCGCTGGCGACCGGCCAGCTCAAGGCGCTGGCGACCACCGACCGGCAGCGCCAGCCGAGCTTGCCCGACGTGCCGACCTTCGCGGAGGCGGGTGTGCCGGATTTCGAGGTGGTCAACTGGTTCGGCCTGTTCGCGCCCAAGGGCACGCCCGACGCCGTGCTGGATGGGCTCAACCGGGAGGTCGTCGACATCGTGCGCTCCGAGGATGTCGCGGCCAAGATCCGCGCCACCGGCGGCAAGCCTTTCGGCTCGACGCGCCCGGATTTCCGCACCATCGTCGATGCCGACTATGCGCGGTGGAAGTCGCTGATCGCGACCGGCAATATCCAGCTTCAGTGAGCGCAATGGCCATTACCCCCAATCATACCAAGCGCCGGCTCGCGAAAGGCGAGCTGGCACTGGGCCTGTCGCTTCGGCAGGCCCGGACGGTCGACATCGGCAAGATCGCCCGCGCGAGCGGCTTCGACTTCCTGTTCATCGACACCGAGCACAGCCCGATCTCGCTCGACACGGTGGCGCAGATCGCCGTCGCCGCGCAGGATGCCGGCGTGACGCCGCTGGTGCGGCCGGCGGGCGATGATCCCGCCTTGCTGGCGCGTCTGCTCGACAGCGGCGCGATGGGGCTCATCGTGCCGCATGTCGACACAGCCGAGCAGGCGCGGCGCATCGTCGACGCCACGCTGTTCGCGCCCATCGGCCGGCGCGCCATGGTGCCGTTCCTGCCGCAGCTCGGCTTCGAGGCGCTGGCGCCGGCCAAGGTGGTGGACACCGTCAACGCCGACACGCTCATCGTGGTCATGCTGGAAAGTCCCGAGGCGATCGCCAATGCCGACGCCATCGCGACGACGCGGGGCGTGGACGTGCTGATGATCGGGGTGAACGATCTCGCCGCCGAATCCGGCGTTCTGGGAGAGACCGATCACCCCGTGATCCGCGAGGCCTTCCGCGTGACGAACGAGGCCTGCCGACGTCATGGCAAGATCTTCGGTGCCGGAGGGCTCAAGGACCGCGCGGTGATCGAGGGCTATATCGCGCAGGGCCTGCGCTTCCTGCCCACCGGCTCCGATCTCGGCTATTTCCTTCAGGCGGCTTCCGCCGATACGCGCCACTGGCGCACGGTCGGCGCGGCGGTCGCCGAAGTCGCCCTGGCAGCCGACTGATTTCCGCCCACACCGCAAGGCCGCGACCGGGAATGGCCCGGACGCGGCTTTTGTCGTCGCGCCAACCGTCACCGGAAGGAGACGAACGGCTCCGGGTTCGGGTGGATGCCGAGGGCGCTGTTCACGCGGTTGCTGAAGTTGAAATAGGCGGCGATGCCGGCCGCTTCGAGGATCTCGCGCTCGCTCAGGCCGACGCTGCGCAGCCCCTCAATGTCGGACGGCTCGATCTCCGCCGGGGCGCGGCTGATCTTGACCGCGTAGTCGGCGATGGCGCGCTCGCGCGGGGTGAGATCGGCACGGCGGTAGTTCACCTCCAACTTGCCCACCCACAGCGGGTCCCCGGTGATCTGCCGCAGCTTGGCGGCATGCCCGAACACGCAGGGCTCGCAGCGATTGTCGACACTGACGACGAGGGCGATCAGCTCGCGCTCCTTGCCGCTCAGGCCGCTGTCGAAATCGACGGTGAGCGAGCGGCTCAGCGCATCCTGCGCCAGCAGCAGGGCCGGAATCTGCGCCAGTACATATTGCGTGTTGCGAATGTATCCCCGCTTCTCCAGCGAGTCGGCGAACAGGGCGTCGGTCTCGGGCGTGGCGGTCGGGGCGGGCAGGTCGAGCCAGGACACCAGGCCCTCGACATGGGCCGTGGGGGCGGTCTCTGCCTTTTTTGCGACGTTTGCCATGGTCGGTTTCCTTGTGTCAGATCTCGAGATCTAGGCCGTTGCGCTTGAGCAGCGCATTGAAATTGCTGATGTCCCAGGTGGTGCGGCCTTTGGCGAGTTCGGCCCGGATGCCGGCCTCCTTCGCCTCGCGCTTGGTGGCGACGTCCAGCACCGCATCGACCTCGGCGAGCGGGATGATGACCAGCCCGTCATCATCGCCGATCACGAGATCACCCGGATTCACATGGATGCCGCCGAACACGATCGGCTCGGCGAGGGGCCCGAGGGATTCCTTGATGGTGCCGCGGATCGACACGGCACGGGTGAAGATCGGAAAGCCAAGGTCGCGGATGCTGGCGGCATCGCGCACGCCACCATTGGTGACGAGGCCAGCCAGACCAAGGGCCTTGGCGGATGTCGCCATGACATCGCCGAACGAGCCCTGCTCGGGATAGTCGCCGGCGTCGACCACCAGCACGTCGCCGGGCTTGGCCAGCTTCAGCGCGGCATGAAGGGTGAGATTGTCACCGGGCGGCGACTTCAGCGTGAAGGCTGGACCCAGGATCCGAATGCCGGGATAGGTTGGCTTGATGGCGGAATCGACAGCTCCCCTGCGGCCGAAGGCTTCGTGGGCGGTCGCCGCGCCGATGGCGCGAAACGCCTCGATCTGCGCGGCGGTCGGGCGCGGAAAATCACGGTTGATCTTGGACATAGGAGGCCTCGTCAGGCGGGAAGCGTGAAGGGCTGGGCGGAGACGGCTCCCTTGCGCGGGAACTCCTCCCAGTAATGGCGCAAATTCTTGCCCGGCAGTTCGGCATAGGGGCGCTTGAGCAGCTCCTCGCGGTCGAGGTCGATGCCAAGGCCGGGAGTGGTCGGCAGATCGACCCAGCCGGCCTCGATGTTCAGGCCTTGCGCTGTGATCGGCCGGGTCGGCTCGATCAGGTTCACGAACAGTTCGGCGATGGTGAAATTGGTGATCAGTGCCGACAGCTGGACCGTCGCGGCCAGACCGACGATCGGGCTGTTGAAATTGTGCGGACTGACCCCCACGGCATGCGGTGCGGCGAGCGTCGCGATGTCCAGCATGGCGGACAGGCCGCCGACCGCGCAGATGTCGGGGTTGATGATGTCGGCCGCCTGCTTCTGGAACACCGGAAGGAAGCCTTCCTTGGTGTAGATCGCTTCCCCGACCACGATGGGAATATGCGTCGAGCGCTTCACCTGGGCGGTGAGGTCGATGTTGTCGGGCGGGCAGGGCTCCTCGTACCAGCCGATGTCATACTCCGCGAAGCGCTCGGCCAGACGGATGGCATGGACCGGGGCGAGACGGCGATGGCCGTCGACCAGCAGCTCCACATTCGGGCCGACCGCCTCGCGCATCGCCTTCACATGGGCGACGGCCTCGTTCTCGTCGGCGCGGGAGATGAAGTTGCGCCACGGGCCGGGAATGGGATCCCACTTGATGGCGTCATAGCCCTGACGAACGACCTCGACGGCGCGGGACACCGTCTCATCGACACCCTTGGCACCGAACCACCAACCATTGGCATAGACACGGATTTTCTCGCGGACCGCGCCACCGAGCAGCTTATGGACCGGCAGGCCGGCAGCCTTGCCGATAATGTCCCAGGAGGCGATCTCGATCGCGCTCCAGGCGGCCAGAAAGTCCACGGAGCTGCGCCGAATCGCGAAATCGTCCAGCAGCACCTGCCCGAGATGGCGCAGGTGGAACACGTCCCGCCCAACGATCAGCGGCGCGATGGACTGCAGGTAGCCATCGACCACCTTCTCCTTCTTGCCGCTCACATAAGATTCGCCCCAGCCGTGAAGCCCGCTATCTGTCTCGATTCGAACAAATAGAAGATTCTTAGCGGTGCCTGGATTGTATAGAAACGCCTCTACGCGCGCTATCTTCACTATATTTCTCATCCATTGAGCAAAAATTGAATCAATCGATCGACGTCCTGCATCAAATTAGGGAATGATGCCGGCCTCAACTTGATCAATTAATTCCGCATGATCGCGAATTGGAGATGTGGCGTGCCACCTCCAGCGTCTTTTGCCTCCCGCGCCGGACGACATCGCTTATAGCGCTAGACACCGACCGGTTCAATCAATATAACATAATTCATATAGACTAAATCGGGTCACTCAGCTTTGCCTCCGCTCGCCACCTACACGCTTCGCCGCCTGGCGCAGACAATTCCCGTTATTGAATTGATAATGCTAGGGAATTTTATCTTGCTGAAAGCGATTCCGGGAGATCTCGTCGACGTCATCGCCGGTGAAGGCGGTGCCGCGTCTCCCGAATATATGGACATGCTGCGCGCCCAGTTCGGGCTCGACCGGCCGGATTGGGCGCAGTTCCTCGCCTATGTCCGGCAGCTGGGGCACTTCGATCTCGGCTACTCCTTCCGCCACAACATGCCGATCTCCCAGCTCATCCTGGACCGGCTGCCGGCGACCTTGCTGCTCATCGGCGCGGCGGTCGCCCTGGCTGTCGGCCTCGGGCTGCTGCTCGGCGCATTGGCCGCGCGCTTTCGCGGCGGGCTGGTCGATCAGGCGGTGTCAGTCTTCGCCGCCGTGGTTTTCGCCACGCCCGTGTTCTGGATCGGCCTCATGGCCATCGTACTGTTTGCCGTGCAGCTGCGCTGGTTTCCCCTCGGCGGCATGACGCAGATCGGCGGCCCTCCGGGCGTGCTCGGCGCCGTCGGTGATATTGCCTATCATCTGGTTTTGCCGGCCTCGACGCTGAGCCTGGCCTATCTCGCCCTTTATGCGCGGGTGACGCGGGCCGCGATGGGCGAGGTCTACGACCTCGACTATGTGCGCACCGCGCGGGCGAAGGGGATATCCGAGGCGCGCATTGCCATTCGCCATGTGCTGCGCAACGCGCTGCTTCCCGTGGTCACGCTGAGCGGCCTGCAGCTCGGCTCGGTGCTTGGCGGCGCGGTCGTCGTCGAGACCGTGTTCTCCTGGCCCGGCATGGGGCGCCTTGCCTTCGAGGCGGTGAGCGACCGCGACATCAACCTGCTGCTCAGCCTGTTCCTGTGCAATTCGCTGCTCGTGATCGTCATGAGCCTTGTCATCGATCTTCTCTATGGGGTGCTCGACCCGCGGGTCGAGCTGGCGTCATGAGCAGGTTCATCGCCCTCGCGCGTACAAACCCCTCTGCCCTCGTCGGGCTGGCGCTGCTGCTGGCTCTGGCAGGCGTCGCTACGGGAGCCGGCGTCCTCTATCCCGGCGATCCGATGGCCATGGTCGGGCCTCGCTCGCTCTGGCCATTGCGCGATGCGGCCTTCCCCCTGGGGACTGATCAGCTCGGCCGCGACGTCGCGGCCCAGCTCTGCCATGCCGCGCGCGTTTCGCTCTCGATCGGCGTCGGCGCCGCGATCCTCGCGACGATGATCGGCGTCAGTGTCGGAGCGCTCGCCGGTTACGCGGGCGGCCGCCTCGACGATGCGCTGACCCGGCTCAGCGAGTATTTCCAGACCATCCCGACTTTCCTGTTCTCCATGGTGCTGGTGGCCGTGCTGGCGCCGTCCATCGGCAGCGTCACACTGGCCATCGGGCTGACAGCGTGGCCCGAGATCGCGCGGCTGACCCGCGCGGAAGTCTTTCGAATCCGGCGCGCCGACTATGTGCTGGCCGCCGAGACGATGGGCCTCGGCCACGCCCGGATCATCGCCACGCATATTCTGCCGAACAGCCTCGCTCCGGTGATCGTCATGGTCTCCGCCGTGGTCGCCCACGCCATTCTGGTCGAGGCCGCACTCGCCTTTCTCGGTCTCGGCGATCCCAACACGATCTCCTGGGGCAGCATGATCGGCAATGCCCGCCCGCTGCTGCGCACCGCCTGGTATCTCACCGCGCTGCCCGGCCTTGCCATCTTTGTCGCCGTCATGGGCTTCGTGCTGCTGGGTGGGGGCGTGGCGGACCTGCTGAACCCGCGCATGCGCGTGCGCCGGACGAGCGCGGGCGAACTCCGCGGAGGCGACGCATGAGCCCGTCGCTGCTGGAGGTCCGCGAGCTGTCGATCGGCTTTGCCGCCGCACGGGGTGTCGTCTCCGCCGTGGAGCGATTGTCCTTCGACATCGCCCCGGGCGAAACACTGGCCCTCGTCGGCGAATCCGGCTGCGGCAAGACGGTGACCGGCCTCAGCCTGATGGGGCTGCTGCCCTCCGCGCGGATCGGCGGATCGGCCCGCCTCGCCGGGCAGGAGGTCCTGGGCCTCACCCCGCGCCAGCGCCGCAAGCATCGCGGCGCGCCCATCGCCATGGTGTTTCAGGATCCGCTCACCTCGCTCAACCCGGTGATGACCATCGGCGCGCAGCTCGTCGAGGCGATCCGCGCGGATCGCCCCGTCAGCCGACGCGAGGCGGCCGATTACGCCCTGCACCTGCTGGAGCGCGTGCGCATTCCCGCACCGCGCCAGCGGCTCGGGGAATATCCGCACCGTCTGTCGGGCGGTATGCGCCAGCGCGTCGTCATCGCCCTTGCGCTGGCCCAGCGGCCGGCCCTGCTGATCGCCGACGAGCCGACCACCGCACTCGACGTGACGATCCAGGCGCAGATCCTCCAATTGCTGCTGGAGCTCAAGAACGAGAACGGCATGGCGCTGCTGCTGATCACACATGACCTCGCGGTCGTGTCGGAAACGGCGGACCGCGTGCTGGTGATGCGTCACGGGCAGGCCGTCGAGGAACAGCCCGTCATTCCTTTCTTCGAGGCGCCGCGCCATCCCTATAGCCGCGGACTGATCGCCGCGCGTCCCCAGCCGCGCCCCCGCTTCGGGCCGCGTCCACGCCTGCCCGAGCTGGTCGATAGCGGGGAGTTTGCCGGCTGATGCTCGAGATCCAGGGACTGGACGTCGATTACCGCTCGCATGGCGGCACGGTGCGGGCCGTGCGAGGCGTTGACCTCGCGGTCGGGCGCGGCGAGACGCTCGGGCTGGTGGGCGAATCCGGCTGCGGCAAGTCCTCGCTCGCACGTGCCGTGATGCGGCTCACCGATGTCGCCCGTGGCGCGATTCGCATCGACGGGATCGACATCGCCCGCCTGAAGGGACGGGCCCTGCTGCCCTATCGTCGCAAATTGCAGATGGTGTTCCAGGACTCGGCGTCCTCGCTCGATCCGCGCTTTGACATGACCCGGATCATCGAGGAGCCATTGCGGACCACGCAGGCCAATGGCGCCGCCCGCGCGCGCCGGGTTGCTTCGCTGATGGATCAGGTCGGGCTCGCGGCCTCGCTGAAAGACCGTTACCCGCATGAGCTGTCCGGCGGCCAGCGCCAGCGCGCCGCGATCGCCCGCGCGCTCGCCTGCGGACCCGAGCTTCTGGTGCTCGACGAGCCGGTCTCCGCTCTCGACGTATCGCTGCAGGCGCAGGTTCTGAACCTGCTGGTTGACCTGCAGCAGGAATACAAGCTCGCCTACCTGTTCGTCAGTCACGATATCGGTGTCGTCCAGCACATGGCCGACCGCGTGGCGGTCATGTATCTCGGCCGGATCGTCGAGACCGGTACGCATGCCGACGTGCTGGCCGCACCGGCTCATCCCTATACACAGGCGTTGCTGGCGGCCGTACCGGTCATCAGCCCGCGTACTCACCGGATCGCGAACAGGCCCGTGGTGACCGGCGAATTGCCGAGCCCGCTCAACCCGCCCACCGGCTGCGCCTTTCATCCGCGCTGCCCGCTCGTGCAGGCGCGCTGTCGACATGCGGTTCCGCAGCTGCGCGTCGCCGGCGAGGGGCGCGCGGTCGCGTGCCACCTCCACGAGACATCCCAGGTTTCGTCGCTTTGCCTCCAAGAAGGACTCGTACCCGCATGACAGCCGCTTCCCCCGTTGCGCTGACGCGCGACCACATTGACGTCGTGGCTGTCGCCCGCGCACTCGCCGACGACATCGCCCGCGACGCCGCCCGTCGTGACCGCGAACACATCCTGCCCTACGAGGCGTTCGAGGAGATTCGGCACAGTCGGCTCGGCGCATTGCGTGTCCCGCGCCGCTATGGCGGGCTGGAGGCCAGCTGGCGGCAGGTCGCCGAGGTCTATCTGCTGCTCTCCAAGGCGGACACCAACGTCGCACAGGGCTTCATCCCGCATATCACCTCGGTCGAGCGGCTGGCGCTGCATGGTACGGAGGAGCAGAAGCGCCACTTCTTCGCGAGGGTGGTGGCGGGGGATTTGTTCGGCGTCGCCAATGCCGAACTCGGTGGCTCGGTGCGCGGCGCGGTCGCCACGACGCTGACGCGGGACGGTGCGAACTGGCGGCTGAACGGGCGGAAATACTATTCGACCGGCAGCCTGTTCGCCCAGCATCTGCGCGTCACCGCGATCACGCCGGACGGCGAACGCGTCGCGGTGCTGATCCCGCGCGAGCGTGATGGCATCCGCCTGCTCGACGACTGGGACGGGATGGGCCAGCGCACCACGGCCAGCGGCACGACCGAGCTGGAGAATGTTCTGGTCCTTGACAGCGAGATCATGAGCTCGGCCGGCTGGCATGGCTTGCCGCGCGATTACACCGATGCGGGGGTCCACCTGCTGCATGCGGGGCTGGAAGTGGGCATCGGCCTCGCTGTGCTGGACGATTCAGTCACCTATGCCCGCAGCCGAGCCCGCACGGTGCGCGAGAGCGGCGTCGTGCGTGCCGCGGAGGATCCGTTCATCCAGCACGCCATCGGCAAGATCGCGACCCGGGCACATGCGGCACAGGCGCTATTCCTGCACACCGCCGATCTGATCGACCGCGTGGCGGATGCTCCCGCGCGCGGCGTCGAGGGGGCGGCGCTGGAGCGGCTGGTCGCCGAGGCGGCCGCCGGCGTGTCGGAGATCAAGATCTTCGCGGCCGAGGTGGCGTTGAGCACGTCCGAGACGCTCTACGAGGTCGGCGGCGCGTCGATCACCCGCGCCGACGCCAATTACGACCGCCATTGGCGCAACGCCCGCACCCACACCACCCATGACCCGCTGGCCTATCGCGCGAAGGGACTGGGTGCCTGGTACCTCGACGGCATCGCGCCGCCGGTCGCCAACGCCTGACGCACCGCCATCAAACGAACAGGAGCGACCCGTGATCGCGATCGAACGTCGTACATTCCTCTCCCTGCTGCTGGGCTCGGCCGTCGCGCCGGCGTTCAGCGGCGCCGTGCACGCGGCCGGCCCCCTCAAGGGCGGCACGCTGGTGGCGGTGATCAACCCCGAGCCGACCGTGCTCACCAGCGCGGTGAGCAATCATTATTCGGTCAACGTCGTCTCGCCCAACGTCTATGACGGCTTGCTAAGCTACGACCACGCGATGCAGCCGCTGCCGAGCCTCGCCCAGAGCTGGGAGGTCGCGCCGGACAACCTCTCCATCACCTTCAAGCTGCGCCCCGGCGTGAAATGGCATGACGGCACGCCCTTCACCTCCAAGGACGTGCGTTATAGCGTGCTGGAGCTCTGGAAAAAGCTCCACCCGCGCGGGCGGACCACCTTCGCCAGCGTGACCGACGTGGAAACGCCGGACGAGCGGACCGCGGTGCTGCGCCTGTCGCAATCCTCGCCGATCATTCTGGGCGCCCTCAGCGCCGCGGAATCGCAGGTGCTGCCGGCCCATATCTATGCCGGGTCGGAGCCTGCCAAGAACCCCGCCAACCTCAAGCCGATCGGCACCGGGCCGTTCCGCTTCGTGCGCTGGAACAAGGGCGAATACATCGAGTTCGAGCGCAATCCGGACTATTGGGATGCCGGCAAGCCGTATGTCGACAAGCTGATCTTCCGCATCATCCCGGATGCCGCATCCCGCGCGGCCGCCTTCGAGGTGGGCGAGGTGCAGTATGGCCCGTTCGATCCCGTGCCGCTGGCCGACATCGCCCGTCTGAAGCAGGATCCCAAGCTCGCCTTCACCACGCAGGGCTATGAGTGGCTCTCGCCCATCTTCACCTTCGAGTTCAATACCCAGGACGCCATCACCGGCAATGTGAAGGTGCGCCAGGCCATCGCCCATGCCATCGACAAGCAGGGGCTGATCGACGCGGCGTGGTACGGCTTCGGCACGGTCGCCACCAGCCCGATCCCGCACTACCAGAAGTACTTCTCGAAGAATCTGCCGGCCTATCCGTTCGATCCGGCCAAGGCGAACGCGCTGCTCGACGAGGCGGGCTTCCCGCGCAAGGACGGCGGCGTGCGCTTCTCGATCTTCTTCGATTATGAATCGAACACGGATGCGCTGCAGAACACTGCCGAATTCCTCCGGCAGAACCTCAAGCAGGTCGGCATCGATCTCAAGTTGCGCTCGCAGGACACGCCCACCCTCTACAAGCGCGTCTACACCGACTACGACTTCCAGACCCGCGCCGGCCAGTTCTCGGCGATGATCGACCCGGCCATGGGCCTCTACCGGCTCTACTGGACCAAATCCATCGCCAAGGGCGTGCCCAACACCAATGGCGCGCGCTACTCCAACCCCGAACTCGACAAGCTGATCGAGATCACCCAGAGCAACCCGGATCCGGCCCAGCGTCTGGCGGCTTTCGAGGGCTGGCAGAAGATTGCCATGACCGACCTGCCGAACATTCCGCTGTTCGAGCTGCAGCGTTTGACGGTCTACAGCAAGCGTCTGCGGGGCATCCCCGACACGCCCGACCAGGCCTTCAGCGGACTGAAGGATGTCTGGCTCGAGAACGGGGCCTGAGATGGCGCCGCGTATCGCAATCATCGGCGCCGGTGCGGTCGGCGGCTATATCGGCGCCCAGCTCGCGGCGGCGGGCGAGGACGTGACGCTGGTCGACGGCTGGGCCGCCCATGTCGCGGCGGTGCGCGCGTATGGCTTCCGCGTCGACGGCATGGCGCCGGAGGAGACCGCCGCCATCCCCGTCACCATGCTGCATGAGAGCGAGATCGGCCGGCTTGGCGAAGGGCCGGCGATCGACCTCACCTTCATCGCCGTGAAATCCTACGCCACGCGCCACGCGGCCGAGCGGATCCGGCCCTTCCTGGCGCCGGGCGCGCTGGTCGTCTCGGCCCAGAACGGCATCAATGAGGACGTCATCGGCGAGGTGGTGGGGCACGGGCGGGTCGCCGGGCTGATCGCCGCGCGGATCGGCGTGGAACTCGACGGGCCCGGCCATGTGCAGCGCATGGTGCCGCGCGGAAGCCCGGGCATCGACGTGTTCCGCGTCGGTGAACCCGATGGCCGTCTCACCGAACGGATCGAGGCGCTGGGCGCGCTGCTGCGCAAGGTGGATTCGGTCAAGGTCACCACCAATCTGGCCGGAGAACGCTGGTCCAAGCTCGCCGCCAACGCCATGCGCAACGGCGTGTCGGCCGCCAGCGGCCTGTCGATCAACGCGCTGGATCGCGACCCCGCGCTGCGCCGGTTCGGGATCAAGGTCGCCGGCGAGGCGATCCGCGTCGGCGAGCGGCTGGGGTTCGCGCTGGAGTCCATCGGCCCGGTGCCGGCGACGCTCTATGCGCGCGCCGACGAGGGTGATGGCGCGGCGCTGGCCAAGGTTGAGGAGGCGCTGCTGGCGGCGGCCCTCGCCACCAAGGCGCGCAGCGACGCCCAGCGCCCCTCCATGGGGCAGGACGTCGCCAAGGGGCGCCCGACCGAGGTGGAGGAGATCTACGGCCTCGTCATCGCCCGTGCGCGCGAGGTGGGCGTCGCGGTGCCGGCCAATGAACATGTGCGCGCCGTGGTGCGCGAGATTGAAGCGGGCCGCGCCAAGCCGCATCCCGCGCTGCTGCTGAGTTTCGCCAGTCGCGGGACCGACCAGCCCGCCCACGCTGTCTGACCCCTTCGAGGATACTCCAATGACGAAGTTCGCTCCCGACTTTCCTCGCCCTACCCCGGCGCAGATCGCCGCCTTCGCCGATATTGGCACCGCGACGGCGCATGAGGCGTTCGGCCGACGCGGCGCGCTGCATCACGCCATCAAGCCCATCCGCAAGGGCCTGCGCCTGCTCGGTCCGGCCTTCACCGCCAAGGGCAAGCCGGGCGACAATCTCACGGGCCATGCCGCCCTCGCGCTCGCCAAGCGCGGCGACGTGATCGTCTATTCGGCCGAGGCGTTCACCGAGGGCGCGGCGTTCGGCGACGTCATGGCCGAGGCCGCCCTGCAACGCGGTATCGCCGGCGTGCTGATCGATGGCGCGGCGCGCGACGGCAACATCCTGCGTGAGAGCGACCTGCCGGTCTTCGCGCGGGGGCTCAGCCTCAAGAGCCGGGGCGACAAGGATTACTTCGGCCCGCTTGCCGAGGCGATCGTGGTCGGTGGGGTGGAGGTCCACCCGGGCGACCTCATCATTGGCGACGATGACGGCGTCGTGGTGATCCCGTTCGCCGACATCGATTGGGTGGCCGAGGTCGCCCAGCAGCGTTCGGAGAAGGAAACGGCGCTGCGGGCTCGGCTCGCAAGTGGTGCGATCACGACCTGGGATCTGTTCGGTCCAGCGATCCTGCGGCGCAAGGGTATCGACATCGAGATCTGATCGCGCGGCCAGCGGGCGCTGGCTCAATTTGGCAAATTAGGAAGTTTTTCTATGGAAAAGATAAAATTATTGCGGCGTCTGGCGCTGCTTCTGGCCTCTGGCATCGTCGCCTCGGGGATCGCTGCGGCCGGCGCGCCGGCCTTCGCGCAGTCCTGGCCGACCCAGCCGGTAAAGCTTGTGGTGCCCTTCCCGCCGGGGGGTGGCACCGACCTGCTCGCCCGCGAACTCGCCGACAAGCTGTCGAAAAAGTTCGGCCAGTCCTTCGTGGTGGAGAACCGCCCCGGCGCCGGGGCGGCGGTCGGCACGGAATATGTCGCGCGGGCGACCGATGGCCACACCTTCCTGTTCACCTCCTCGAACCACGTCACCGTGCCGGCGCTGAACACCAAGCTGCGCTACGACATCTTCAAGGACTTCAAGCCGATCGTGCTGGTGGCCGATCAGGCGAGCGTGCTGGCGGTCGATCCGGCGCTGCCGGGCAAGGACCTCAAGGAGGTTCTCGCCTACATCAAGGCCAATCCCGGCAAATTCAACTATGGCACGGCCGGCATCGGGTCCGGCCAGCATCTCAACACCGCCTATCTGCAGCAGCTCACCGGCATTGACATCGTGCATGTGCCGCTGAAGGGCCAGGGCGAGATCATCGCGGAACTGCTCGGCAAGCGCATTCAGGTCGGCTTCCTCGTGCTCAGCACCTCGCTGCCCTATTTCAAGAGCGGCGAGATACGCCCCCTCGGCGTCGCCACGGCGGAGCGCAGCAAGTTCGCTCCTGATATCCCGACCATTGAGGAAGCGGGCGTCAACGCCTTCGTCTCTCGCTCCTGGCTCGGCCTGCTGGGCCCGGCCTCCACGCCGGATGCCGTCGTCAAGGAGCTGAATACCGCCATCGTCGACCTCGCCAAGGACCCGTCCTACCTCGCTGTGACCGACAAGGCGGGCATGACGCTGGTGAATTCGACTCCGGCCGAGTTCGAGGCCGAAATCCGCCGCGGCTACGAGCAGTGGAAGCAGGTCGTCGCCACCGCGAACATCCAGACCCAGTGACCCAAGCCGCAGTCGAAGGAAGACACCATGTCCACCGACATCATTCTTGAGCAGCTCCGGCCCTATGCCGACCGTCTGGTCGGCAATCTGGATCCCCGCCTCATCCGCCAGGTCGAGATCGAGCGCTTCGACCCGGCGATCATCGCCGGCTACCTCGCGCTGCCCGATCTCACCTCCATGGTGGCCGACATACTCGACGAGTTCGGCTACGACACCGCCGTGCCCTCCCTGACGCTGCGCCCCCTGGCCACCGGCCAGCGCATCGTCGGTCCGGCGGTCACCGCGCGCCAGTCGCGGGCACGCCGCCTCGCGGGTCATGCGCTGGTCAATGGCGAGAAGCCGCGCGGTGGCGGCATCGATCAGATCACGCTGACACGCGCTGGCGACGTGTTCGTGGTGGATGGCGGCGGCGGCATCGATGCGTCCAGCTTCGGCGGCCTGCTCGCCACCGCCTCGCACGCCAAGGGGCTGGCCGGCATCGTCGTGGACGGCTCGGTGCGTGACAAGGCGAGCATCGTCCGCTCCGGCCTCGCCGTGTGGTCGCGCAGCGTGACGCCTCGCACCGGCAAGCATCGGCTCGAACTGGTGGAGTTCAACGGCACCGTCACCATCGCCGGCGTCCAGATCCGCCCGGGCGACCTCGTGCTGGGCGACGATGACGGGCTCATCATCGTGCCACCGGAAATCGCCGGCGCGGTGCTGGAGAAGGCGCAAGTCGCGGCCTCGCGCGAGAGCGTGCTGGTCGCCGCTCTGGCGGAAGGACGCTCGCCGCAGGAAGCGGCGAAGATCCTGCCGCCGAGCAAATGGTAGCCGCGTGATGACCCATGCTCCGCTCAAGATCGGCATCATCGGTTTCGGCGAGGTCGGTTCAAGCTTCACGCGCGGGCTGCTGGACGGCGGCGGCGTCGATATCGTCGCCTATGACGATCCTCCCGGCCCGACCGAGCGGGCACTCGCGCTGCGGCGCGCGGCCGAGCTCGATGTGAGACTGGCGTTCGAGCCTTCGATCCTGGGCGACCGCGATATCGTCCTCTCCAGCGTCACGCAGGATGCCGCGGCCGTGGCGGCGCGGGCCAGTATCCCCGCGCTGTTGCCGTCGGTCATCTATGCCGACGTCAATTCGCTCGGCCCGTCGGTCAAGGCGGAGGTGGCCGGCATCGTCACCGCGACGGGTCGCGCCTTCGTCGACATCGCCATCATGGGTGCGCCGGCCAGCGGGCTGCACCGTGTGCCGCTGCTCGCCGCCGGCGGTCCGGCGTCGGAACTGGCGGCGCGACTTGCGCCGTTCGGTTTCGACATCCGCGTCGTCGGCGACCGTCCGGGCCAGGCGGCGGCGGTGAAGATCCTGCGCAGTGTGCTGACCAAGGGGCTGGAGACGCTGCTGGTCGAATCGCTGGTCGCGGCGCGCCGTTACGGGCTCGACGGCGAGGTGATCGACAGTTTCGTCGAGATGTTCGAGCGCAAGGGCGCGCGCGACGTCATCGACTTCCTGCTCCGCTCGCATGGGGTACACGCCGGCCGGCGCG
The DNA here is from genome assembly GCF_014195655.1 of Ancylobacter tetraedralis. Taxonomy (GTDB): domain Bacteria; phylum Pseudomonadota; class Alphaproteobacteria; order Rhizobiales; family Xanthobacteraceae; genus Ancylobacter; species Ancylobacter tetraedralis. The sequence continues at coordinate 666,071 of NZ_JACICD010000001.1, read as the reverse complement.
CGCTGGAGGTCGCCCAATCGGCGGACACCATCGCTCAGGTCGGCCTCGACCCGGTGGTCAGCCGCGTCGTCTCCGCCCGGCTCGCCGGGCTGGCCGATCTCGGACTCAAGCGGAGTCTGGGCGGCGAGCAGCCGGCCACGCTGGCGCTTGCCATCGCCCATCTCGACGCCGCGCTCGGTCACACCGCCTCACAGGAGACGCTGCTTCATGTCCGCCACGACTAGGAATCGCGACGAGATCGTCGGTGGGCTGCTGATCGCCGCGCTCGGCGCCGGCGTCTCCTATGTCGCCGCCACGCATTACCCCATGGGGACGGCCGCGCGCATGGGAACCGGCTACATGCCCACGCTGCTCGGCGCGGCGCTCGCGGTGCTCGGGCTTCTGGTCACCCTGCGGTCGCTGGTGGCGCCGGAGGGCCGGCCCATCGACGGGCGCGCGGGCGCACGACCGCTGGCACTCGTGCTGGGTTCCGTCATCCTTTTTGCCCTGCTCGTCGGCTCGCTGGGCGTCGTCGTCACCGGCATCATCACGGTGGTCGTCGCCGCCCTTGGCAGTCGCGACGCAAAGTGGCGGGAAGTCGTGCCACTGGCGATCAGTGTGTCGCTCGCCTCGTCCGTCGTCTTCGTCAAGCTCCTCGGCTTGCCGTTCAAATTTTGGCCGTTTCCATGATCAGCATCTGGGATGGTGTCCTGCACGGCTTTGTCGTTGCCGCGACGCCGATCAACCTCGCCTACTGCTTTCTCGGCGTCCTGCTGGGCACCTTCGTCGGCGTCCTGCCGGGAGTAGGCCCGCTCGTCACCATCGCGCTGCTGCTTCCCTTCACCTTTTCGCTGGAACCGACCACGGCGCTGATCATGCTGGCGGGCATTTATTATGGCGCGCAGTATGGTGGCTCAACAACGTCGATCCTGCTGAACATGCCGGGTGAGACCTCATCGGTGATCACCTGCCTCGATGGTCATGCCATGGCGCGCCAGGGCCGCGCCGGGCCCGCGCTGGCCATTGCCGCGCTCGGGTCTTTCTTCGCAGGAACGGTGGCGACCTTCGTCGTTGCCCTGTTCGCGCCGGCGCTGGCGAGCGTCGCTATTCGCTTCGGACCCGCCGATTACTTCTCCCTCATGACACTGGGGCTGGTCGGCGCGATTGTGCTCGCGCAGGGGTCGTTGCTGAAAGCACTGACGATGGTGATCCTCGGCCTGCTGCTCGGCCTCGTCGGCACGGACATCAATTCGGGCGACCTGCGGTTCACCTTCGGCATTCCGGAGATGTCCGACGGGATCAACTTCGTCTCCCTGGCGATGGGGGTGTTCGGCATCGGGGAAATCATCCGCATCCTCGTGCAGCATGAGAAGGAAGGCGGCACGATAATCGAGCACGGAAGGGTGATGCCGACGCGGCAGGATCTCATCCAGTCGGCCGGGCCGGCGCTGCGCGGCTCGATCATCGGCTCGGCGCTCGGCCTGCTGCCGGGTGGCGGCGCGGCGCTCTCGGCCTTCGCATCCTATACGGTGGAGAAGAAACTGGCACGCGACCCCTCCCGTTTCGGCAAGGGAGCGATCGAAGGTGTTGCAGGACCGGAATCGGCCAACAATGCAGCCGCTCAGACCTCGTTCATCCCGCTGCTGACACTCGGCCTGCCGTCCAACGCCGTGATGGCGCTCATGGTCGGGGCGATGATGATCCACGGCATCACACCCGGTCCGCAGATCATGAGGACCGAGCCGGACCTGTTCTGGGGGGTGGTTGCCAGCATGTGGATCGGCAACGCGATGCTGCTGGTGCTCAACATGCCGCTGGTCGGCCTGTGGGTGAAGCTGCTGCGCATCCCCTACCGGCTGCTGTACCCGGCCATCATCCTGTTCAGCTGCATCGGCATCTACAGCGTCTCGAACAGTTCCGTCGACCTGATCGCGGCGGCGGTGTTCGGGCTCCTGGGCTTCGTGCTGGTGGCGCTGCGCTTCGAGCCGGCACCGCTGCTGCTCGGCTTCATCCTCGGTCCGATGATGGAGGAGAACCTGCGCCGCGCGCTGACGCTCTCTCGCGGGGATCCCACCGTGTTCGTGCGCGAGCCGATCAGCGTGGTGCTGCTCATCGCCGCGGCAGCCCTGCTGATCGTCATCATCCTGCCCACGGTAAGGGTCAATCGCGAGAAGGTCTTCGCGGAATAGGGCGACCAAAAAAAATGCATGACTTCGCGAATATTTATGTAAATAGCCTAATTACAGTAAAATTATTTGCTCATTATACTTCGGTGCGGCGTGCTTTTCAGTTGAGCTCCGATGCAATTCGGTGAGGCTCGACTCATGTAACGACTGATCTGTTGCCAATTTTGTCGAGAGTGTGTTTGTTTAATACGTATATCTCTCTGCAGAATCGACGTATTTCGTGCATTTCACTTACGTGAAAGCGTCCGAAAGAGCATCGTCAGCGTCGCATAAGCCACCCACGGTGTGTGCGGCGCTGTCCAGCCGCTAGGCGGCCATTCTCGATGTCCAGCGCTCCGGTGCCTGTGCACCTGACGATAAGATCAGCTATGTCGAAGTTCCAGGGAGAGGCGCGGCTGCCTGGCACGTTCTGCTGCCGCCCGCGATCCTGCCGGCTCGATCAGGACGAGGCCGGTGGCTTCACGCGGCCGGCGGGCTCTTCGTCTCGACTTAGCGGTCTGCCCCTATTGGCTCAGCGCAACCACTTTCAGAACTTTCAGCCCTGCGGCGGCAGAAAGATCGACGCGCGGAGTTTTCAGGTTCTAATAGGTTCGCACGGGCCACTCCGAGATACTTCTTGTCTACCCCGGCCTGACGGCGGTCATTCATGACCGCATATCCCATGCGCTGCAGCAGTTGGGCGCGACCTTCCTTGCACGGCTGATCACCGATATCGCCCACTCGCGGACCGGCATCGACATCCACCCTGGGGCGCAGATCGGCGGCAGCTTCTTCATCGATCACGGCACCGGGGTGTTCATCGGCGAGACCACGGTAATCGGCGAGCGGGTACGACTGTATCAGGCGGTGACGCTCGGCGCCCGCAGCTTGCCGTCCGATGCCCAAGGCGCGTTGATCAAGGGCAACCGGCGCCATCCTATCAGCGAGACCGACATCGTCATCTATGCTGGCGCCACCGTGCTCGGCCGCGTCACCATCGGGCGAGGCTCGAGCATCGGCGGCAATGTCTGGCTGACACATGACGTTCCGCCCGGTAGCGCCATCCCCCAGGCCCATAGCCGAACCACAGGTAGGAATGAGTGATGACTCTTGCTTTCAGGCGGCCCGAATTGGCGGCCCCGCCGGTAGACGATTCCTGTCGCACCGCGCTCAAGCAAGTGGTTGGTAGTGTCGCCATCGCGACAACGGGCGTGGGTGACGAGTGCTGGGCCACGCTCGGGACCGTTTCCACCCTCCCCGGCGAGGTGCCGGCGCTGCTGGTTGCGGTTCGGGTGCGACCCCTCCAACGACCAGCAGTGGACCCCGCTTGACGACAACGTCCCCATCCTGGTGGACGCCATGACGGCTTCGACCGCGCGGTGGAGAACGTCATCGAGCGCGACAGCCATGTGCTCCTGATCGGCCGCATCCGGGCTGCACGAACCATCCCCCAGGGTGATCCGTTGCTGTCATGGCGCGGCGGCTATCGCTCGCTAGTCGGGGCGGGTGATGATTGGGCCCCGCTTATCGAGAGCTATCGGCTGTGAACCGTCATCAGCGCGCGACGGATAGGCAGCCCGAGCAGCGTCCCGACGAGGCAGGCGGCAAGAAACACCCATCCGGAAAGGGCACCGGCGTGAATGCCGGAGAGCAGCACGCCCACCGTGCATCCCAGCGCCGTCATGGCGCCCCACCCCATCAAAGTCCCTCCGACAAGTCCGCTGAACACATCGCGTGCTGACGGCCAGCGCGGCGTGAACTGGCCTGCAGCTAAAGCCGCGGCCAAACTGGCGGCGACGAGGCCACCGATGAAGAGCCCGTTCTCGGACAGCAGAGCCGCCTTGACCGCCGTTGCACAGCCGCGAAAGCTGTCAAGGCCGTGAAGCGTGTCCGGCAGCACGCCGAGCGCCCCGGCGCCGCTGCGCGCGAGGCTGCCGATCTCCGCCGTCACCCCGAGAGGACCGACCCGCAAATAGCTTGCGGCTGACAGCACACCGACGGCCGCACCGCCGATCGCCGCCGGCCAGCGCGCGATAAAGATGGCACGCGCCAGGCCGGAAAGGTCGATGCCAGAGGCCCGCGCTTCGACAACTCTGCCGGGCCGCGCGCGCCACAGGGCGATCCCGCCCAGCAACGCGAGCATAGCTAAGGTCGCTCCAAGCGTGCCGGCATAGCCTAGATAATGCGGCAGCCAGATCATCGGCGCCTCGGAGATCGCCGCCATGTAGAGCGGGTTCCAGGTGAGGAAGCCGAGCACGAACCCCGCCCCCGCCCCCAACAGGGCGAAGGGTGCGGTCGGCGATCCTTCACCGAGCCGATAAAGATGCGCGGAGATGCACGAACCCGACAGCGCCATGCCGAAGCCGAACAGCAGGGCGGCGCCGGCAAGCACAAGGCTAACCGGACCGATATGGGCGTCGGGCGGCAGGCGCTCGGGCGACGGCACCGGCAGCCAGGCGCCGATCACTACGAGATAGCCAGCCGCACCGACCGCCAGCGCGACTAATATCGCCAGCACGCCCCGTGGATCGCCGTCGTCGACCAGATCACGCGTGTGACAGAAAAAGCAGAACCGCGAGCGCTGCAACACCACCCCGAACAGCGCGCCAAGCGCCAGCGAAAGCCCGAGGGATCGCCCTTCGCCGTCGCCCGAAGACAGGTGCAGCACGCTCGCGACGATGGTCGCCGCGACGGCAAGGGAAATGAACACGGGGAGAATACGCATCAAGCCGCCGCATAAGAAACGGCGCGGCGGCACAGGCCCCGCGCCGCAGCCTGGAGGGAAACGTCAAGCGAGATCGTCTACTTGCCCTGCCACACCGTGCCGGCAAGATTGACGACGGGCACGCCGACCGAATTGCCGTACTCGGTCCAGGAGCCGTCATAGTTGCGCACGTCGTAGCCGAGGATGCGCGACAGCACGTACCAGGTGTGGCTGGAGCGCTCGCCGATGCGGCAATAGACGATGATCGGCTTGGAGCCGTCGACGCCGGCATCGGCATAAAGCTTCTTGAGCTCTTCCTTCGACCTGAACTTGCCGGTCTCGGCATCGACCGCCTTCGACCAGGGCACATTCTTCGCGCCCGGCACGTGGCCGGCACGGATCGACAGTTCCTTGGAGCCTTCCGGGGCGAACAGCTTGCCGGAGAACTCGTCACCGGACCGGATATCGACGATCACCGCGTCCTTCTTAGCCTCGACCACCTCGAGCACATTGGCGAGACGGGCGCGCAACTCCGGCTTTGCTGGCAGCAATGTCAGGTCGGACTTGGCATAGGACGGTGCCTTGGTATCGAGCGGCAACGCCTGCTTCTCCCACAGCTTGCGCCCGCCATCGAGCAGCTTCACCTGGTCGCCGAGACCGTACTGGTTGAACACCCACGCACCCCAGGCGGCGAACCAGTTGTTGTTGTCGCCATAGAGGACGATCGTGGTGTCCTTGGTCACGCCGGCCTTTTCAAGCAGCTCCTCGAACTTGGCCGGGCTGACGATGTCGCGTTTCACGGGATCGACCAGATCGGTGTGCCAGCTGATGTTGACCGCGCCCGGCACATGGCCGTGCTCATAGACTCCGGGATCGACGCTCACCTCGAATACCCGGACTTTCGGGTTTTCCAAGTTTTTGGAGAGCCATTCGGCATCAACCAGCGGTCCCTGCTGAGCGCTGACAGGGGACACTATTGCAGTCAGCAGGACGCCAACGAGCAATCCACCCGCCAGACGGAGGTTCGACATGGTATACTCCTCAGATTGCTTGACTCTGTTGGGATCTCAAAGCTCTGAGGCTGATAATTACGCAACGTAATATGACGGTCAATATATTTATATAAAATTAGTATATTATCGTTTGCGTTCAGCGAGGCAGGGCCGGCCCACTGTGAGGCCGGCCCGAGGCTTCACGTCAGGACGCGCCCTTCCTCACGGCATCGGCCACCACGATCTTCTTCGGCAGAAGCCCGAGCCCGAAGAAGGTATCGGCGACTAACTGCTGGTCCGCGATAACCTTCGGGGTGAGCGCTGCAACGCCGAAGCTTTGCCGTCCGACAGCGACGCTCAGAATGGGCGCCGGGATGCCGGTGATCGGCGCCAGTTCGGCGACCGCCGCCGCCGGGTCTTTCTGGATCCACTCGTCCGTCTCGCGGATCGATGCGATCAACGCGTCAATCACTGCCGGGTTGGCGTCGGCAAACTTCCGCGAGCCGAGATAGAACTGGTAGTTCGGCACGATGCCCTCAGCCGTCGTCAGTACGCGCGCGCCGATCGCCAGCTCGGCCGAAGCCTGGAACGGGTCCCAGATCGCCCAAGCATCGAGCGCGCCCTTCTCGAAAGCGGCGCGGGCATCGGCTGGCGGCAGGAATTTGGTCGTGATGTCGGTATAGGCGAGACCCGCCTTTTCCAGCGCCTTGACCAGCAGGAAGTGGACGTTGGAGCCCTTGTTGAGGCCGACCGTCTTGCCCTTGAGCTCCGCCACCGACTTGATCGCGCTGTCCTTGGGCACAAGGATCGCCTCGCCCTTGGGCGCCGGCGGCTCGTTGGCGAGGTAGAGCAGATTGTCGCTCGCGGCCTGCGCGAAGATCGGCGGCGCTTCGCCGGTCTGGCCGATATCGATGGCGCCGGCGTTCAGCGCTTCCAGCATTTGCGGCCCGGCGGCAAACTCCGCCCACTTCACTGTCACGCCCAGCGGCTCCAGCTTCTTCTCCAGAATGCCGCGGCCCTTGAGCAGCACCAGCGTGCCGTATTTCTGGTAGCCGACGCGCACTTGCGTCTCGGCGGCGAAGCCCGCGCGCGAGCCGAGGGCGAGGGCGAGACCTGCGGCCCCGGCAAGCGCGGTGCGGCGCGTGATCGACGTCATGGTAAGTCGTCCTTCTTTGCAACGTTAAAATTGGAAGGATAAGGAGCCCGCCGCCCTATGAGCCCAGCAGTCGCTCCAGAATGAGGCCTTCGAGCCGCGCGCTGTCGGCGTTGCCGCGTCGACGCGGACGTGGCAGCGGCACGTCGAGGTCCAGCGCGATGCGGCCGTCATCGATCAGGATGATGCGGTCGGCGAGCGCCACGGCTTCGGACACATCATGGGTCACCAGAACGGTGGTAAAGCCCTGCTCGCGCCAGATACGCTCGACGAGGCGCTGCATCTCGATGCGGGTGAGCGCATCAAGCGCGCCCAAGGGTTCGTCCAGCGCCAAAATCTGCGGGCCGCTGATCAACGCCCGCGCCAGCGCGACGCGCTGCTTCTGGCCGCCGGAAAGAACGGACGGCCACTCGCCGGCCCGATCGGCAAGCCCGACCTGCGCCAGCGCTGCAAGCGCGCGCTCATGACGTTGCTCGCCCCTCACCTCAGGCGGCAGGCCGACCTCGACATTGGCCAGCACACGCTGCCACGGCAGCAGGCGCGGCTCCTGGAACATGATGCGGGTCAGGCCCTCTAGTGGCTTACCGTCCGAGGTGATCGACCCGCCGGATGGCTGGTCGAGCCCGGCGAGCAGCCGCAGAAGCGTGCTCTTGCCGCAGCCGCTCTTGCCGACAATGGCGATGAACTGCCCCGCCTCAATCTGCAGATCGATCCCGTCGAGCACGCGCTTCGCGCCGAAATCGCGGCGGACCGCGTTGAAGCTCGCAGCAATGCCTCCGGCAACCGGTGGCTCGGCAGCGCGCTGTGGAACATTCAGAGGGCGAAGCGGGGCGTTCATCGCTCAACCCTCGGTTTTCTGAAATGAGGGGTGCCACTTCAGGCTCGCCCGTTCCAGTACCGTCGTCACGACGTCGGCCAACTTGCCAAGCAGCGCGTAAATCACGATCGCCAGCACAACGATGTCGACGAGCAGAAATTCACGCGCCTGCATTGCCATGTGGGCGAGCCCGGATTCGGCGGCAATAGTTTCGGCAACGATCAGCGTCAGCCACATGATGCCGAGCGCAAAGCGCAGCCCGACGAAGATCGAGGGCAGTGCGCCCGGCAATACGACATCGCGAAACAGCGTCCACCGCGTCATGCCGTAGGCACGCCCCATCTCGATCAGTTGCGGGTCGACGCTGCGCACGCCGTGCAGCGTGTTGATGTAGATCGGGAAGAACACGCCGAGCGCGACGAGGAATAGCTTGGCCTCTTCTTCAATCCCGAACCACAGGATCACCAGCGGGATCAGCGCCAGATGAGGAATATTTCGGATCATCTGCAGCGTGGTGTCGCTATAGCGGCGCGTGAGATCGGAGAGTCCGTTGGCAATGCCGAGGACGAAGCCGATGCTGCCACCCACCGCGAGGCCCGCCAGAGCGCGCGCCGTGCTCACCGCCATATGATGGATGAGTTCGCCCGATTTCAGAACCTGCCAGCCGGCACTGGCCACGGCGGATGGCGCGGGTAGCACGTTGGGCGCGAGATAGCCGACGCGCGACAGGACTTCCCACACCACCAGCAGCAGCGCGGGCAGGAACCAGCCGGCGATCCGCGCCTCGAAACGGCCAAGCACAGCGGCGCCTGGCGTCCCCTTGCGGCTGGCCCTTGCCGTGCCGAAGCGGGCGCTGCGTTCCACAAGCGACATGTCAGGCCGCCTCTTCGATCGTCGCGTGAGGCTTCATGCGCCGCGCCGTCAGGGCGTGAACCGCCTCCTCGACGACGCGCGCGAAGCGCTCCTGCGCCGCGCCGGGGCTGACGATTCCATTGGCGAAATCATTCTCGGTGAAGAATGCGCCGGTGCCGAGCGGCTGTGCCTGGAAGAAGGCGAAGAGGGGCCGGAGCTGATGCTCGATCACCAGCGCATGGCGCTCGCTGCCGCCGGTGGCGAGTAGCGCGACCGGCAGCCCGACAAGGCCACGATAATCCAGGAAATCAACGAAATGCTTGAACAGGCCGGAATAGGAGCCCTTGTAGACCGGCGAGCCGACGACCAGGAAATCGGCTTCCTCCACCGCCCGCAACGCTGCCTCGATCGGCTCGCTGGCCGGGCGCGTCCGCAGCGCGCCAATCCCGTCCAGCCCGGCGATGTCGACGAGTTGCGTGGTGGTTGCGAGACCGGCCACGCTTGCCTGCGCACTGATGCGCCCGAGTGCCAGATCGACCAGCGACAGCGTGCGCGAGGGGAAAGACAGGCCGCCGCTCAGTCCCACGATCTTCAGCGGCTCGACGCTCAAACTACCGGCTTTCAACAGGGTCATGTCGCATCTCTCATCGGTTCGACAGGGCGGACAAATGCCTCGTGAGCAAAAAGCCGATCCCCGCCACATAGGTCTTGCACAGTCAAAACTAATAATCTATCGATTTTATATATATTGCAATCGGGACCTCGCTTATGAACGTCTCCCTTACCCGGCGCGCTTTTACGGCCCTTGCCGCCATGGCCGCCGCGACGAGCCTTGCGGGCCTTCCCGCCGTCGCTGCATCGCCGGCAGAGATCCGGGTTGATTGGGCGACCTACAGCCCGGTCTCGATCGTGCTGAAGGACAAGAAATTCCTCGAGGAGGAATTCGCCAAGGATGGCACCACCATCCGCTGGGTGCAGTCGGCGGGCTCGAACAAGGCGCTGGAGTTCCTCAATGCCGGCTCGCTCGATTTCGGCTCGACGGCCGGAGCGGCGGCATTGATCGGCCGGGTCAACGGCAACCCAATCAAGTCGATTTATGTCTATTCGCGCCCCGAGTGGACAGCGCTGGTGACCCGCAAAGACAGCGGCATCTCCAAGGTCAGTGATCTCAAGGGCAAGAGCGTTGCCGTCACGCGCGGCACCGATCCGCACATCTTCCTGATCCGCGCGCTGGCCGCCAACGGCCTGACCGACAAGGACGTGCGTTTCGTCCTGCTGCAGCACGCCGATGGCCGTCTAGCGCTGACGCGCGGCGATGTCGACGCCTGGGCGGGGCTCGATCCGCTCATGGCCTCAGCCGAACTGGATGATGGCGCCGTGCTGTTTTTCCGCGACCCTGCCGCCAATAGCTGGGGCGTGCTCAATGTGCGCGAGGAGTTCGCGAAGGAAAACCCCGAGATCGTCAAGCGCGTTCTCGCCGCCTATGAGAAGGCGCGCAAATGGGCGGTCGAGAATCCTGCGGACCTCGCCGCCCTGCTGCAAGGCGCCACCAAGCTGCCCGCACCGGTCATCGCTCGCCAGCTTGAGCGCACCGATCTGACATTCGGCCCGATCGGCAACGAGCAGAAGCAGACCATCATCGCTTCCGGCAAGGCGCTGCAGGAAGCCGGCGTCATCGCCGCCAGCGTTGACGTTCCCGGCACCGTCGACGCGCTGATCGATTCCCGCTACCTGCCGCCGGGGCCCTGAGATGAGCGCCGCCGAGGGCATCGTCGAAACACCCAGCGCGCCGCCGAGGCGCCGCTGGCGCGTGAGACGCCCCGGGGTACAGCTCCAGGGCTGGCACCGGGTACTGCTCGGCCTCGCCCTGCCGGTTGGCGCGGCGCTCGCCTGGGAAATCGCCATTCGCACGGGCCTTAGCCAGGGACGGCTGCTGCCGGCGCCGACGACGATTCTGGCAACGCTCAATGATCTCGCCCGCAACGGCGATCTCGCCCTTCATATCCGCGCGACCCTCGCCCGCGTCGCCGCGGGTTTCGCGCTCGGCATCGCCGCCGGCACGCTACTCGGCGTGCTGGCGGGGGCTTCCAGCCTTGCCCGCGCGCTGATCGACCCGACATTGCAGGGATTGCGCGCCATTCCCTCCATCGCCTGGGTGCCGCTTTTCATCCTCTGGCTCGGTATCTTCGAGGCCTCCAAGATCAGCCTGATCGCGGTCGGCGTTGTCTTCCCGGTCTATCTCGGCACTCTGGGCGCCATCCTCTCGGTCGATCGCAAGATCATCGAGGTCGGCCGCAGCTTCCGCCTGACCCGGCCGCAGCTGGCCCGCCGCATCCTGCTGCCGGCGGTGCTGCCGCACTACATCGTGGCCCTGCGCTCCGGGCTCGGCCTCGGCTGGATGTTTGTCGTCGCCGCCGAGTTCATGGGCGCCTCGGAAGGCCTCGGCTATCTGCTGGTCGATGGCCAGCAGCTCGGCAAGCCGGCGCAGATCGTCGGGGCCATCGTGGTCTTCGCCGTGCTCGGCAAGCTGACCGACGCGTTGCTGGTGGTCGCGAGCGCGCCGCTGCTGCGCTGGGAAGACACCGCGCAGCGTGCCGCGGCGGCGGAGGGCTGAGCGATGCTGCGTATCGAGAATATCGGCAAGACCTACCCCTCCGGCGCCCAGGCGCTGGCCAATCTGACGCTGAACGTGCGGCCGGCCGAAATCCTCGCCGTGGTCGGCGGCTCGGGCTGCGGCAAGAGCACGCTGCTGCGCCTGATCGCCGGCCTCGACCGGCCGAGCACCGGCCGCATCGACCTCGATGGCGAGACCGTTACCGCGCCGCACCCGGCGATCGGCATCGTGTTCCAGGAGCCGCGCCTTCTCGCCTGGCTTAGCGTCGCGGAGAATATCGGCTTCGGCATCGCCCATGTGCCGCGCGCCGAGCGCGCCGCGCGCATCGAGGCGGCACTCCAGCGCATCGGCCTTGCCGGGCACGGCGACCGCTGGCCGCGCGAACTCTCCGGCGGCCAGGCCCAGCGCGTGGCGCTGGCCCGCGCGCTGGTCGCCCGGCCGCGCGTGCTGCTGCTGGACGAGCCGTTCTCCGCGCTCGATGCTTTCACCCGCGCCGATCTTCAGGACCACCTGCTCTCCTTGTGGGAAGACACCCGCCCGACGCTGGTGCTCGTGACCCACGACATCGACGAGGCCCTGTTGCTCGCGGATCGCATCGTCGTCATGCAGCCTCACCCCGGTCGCATCGGCGCGCTCCTCGATGTCACGCGGGAGCGTCCGCGCGCGCCCGGCGCGCCTGATGTCGAAACCCTCAAACGCCAGATACTGAACGTCCTCGGTCCCATCCGCCGCCAAGCGGCGGTGCCAGCCGCCGCAGAATAGGAAAACCCATGTCTCACCCTGGCTCCTCAAACGACGGACTGAATGTCCTGTGGTTCCTGCCCACTCATGGTGACGGGCGCTATCTCGGCACCGGGATTGGTGCGCGCGAGGTCGATATCGATTATCTGCGCCAGGTCGCGCAGGCGGCCGACCGGCTGGGCTATTACGGCGTGCTGATCCCGACGGGTAAGAGCTGCGAGGATAGCTGGCTTGTCGCCTCGGCCCTCGCCCCGGCCACGAAGCGCCTGCGCTATCTCGTGGCGGTGCGCCCGGGCCTTGCCTCGCCGACACTTTATGCCCGCATGACCGCGACGCTCGACCGCATCTCGGACGGACGCCTGCTCATCAACATCGTCACTGGCGGCGACCCGGTGGAGAATGCCGGCGACGGCATCTTCCTCAATCATGACGAGCGCTACGCGGTCACCGACGAGTTTCTGCAGGTCTACCGCCGCCTGCTGGCCGGCGAGCACGTCACCTATTTCGGCAAGCACATCAAGGTCGAGGACGCCCATCTGCTGTTCCCGCCGCAACAGGCGAACGGCCCGGCGCTTTATTTCGGCGGCTCCTCGGAAGCGGCGAACAAGGTCGCGGCCGAGCATGTCGACAAGTACCTGACCTGGGGCGAACCTCCGGCGGCCGTCGAGGCGAAGATCAAGCAGGTGCGGGCGCTCGCCGAAGCCGAGGGCCGCAAGGTGAGCTTCGGCATTCGTCTGCACGTTATCGCTCGCGAGACCGACGCCAAGGCGTGGGACGCAGCGGAAGACCTCATTCGCCACCTCGACGATGACACCATCGCCGCAGCACAGAAAGTGTTCTCCCGTCTCGATTCGGTTGGCCAGGCGCGGATGAGCGCCCTGCACGGCGGTCGTCGGGACCAGCTTGAGGTCAGTCCCAATCTGTGGGCTGGCGTTGGACTGGTGCGCGGCGGTGCCGGCACGGCCCTCGTCGGTTCCGGCGAGACGGTCGCCCATCGCATCCGCGAATATGCCGATCTCGGGATCGACAGCTTCATCTTCTCCGGCTACCCGCATCTGGAGGAAGCCTACCGCGTGGCCGAGCTGGTGCTGCCGCGCCTCAAGCTCAATCACTCGATCGCGCAGGCAAGCGGCAAGGTGAACACCGGCCCCTTCGGCGAGACCATCGCCAATGACTACCGTCCCCCGGTGCGCGCGGCACAGTCGTGAACGTGCCTCTGGAGGACAGGGTGATCGACACCCGAGTGGCCATTATCGGCGGCGGCTTCTCCGGGGCTGCCGTCGCATGGCACCTGCTGCGCCAGCAGCGGGAACTCGACCTCGTCATCCTCGAGCCGCGGGCGGAACTCGGCCGCGGCCTCGCCTACAGCGCCGCCGACCCGCAGCACCGCATCAACGTGCCAGCAACGCGCATGTCGCTGATCCCGGACACACCGGATCACTTCAACGACTGGCTGGAGACCTCCGGGGCGCTCGACGGCGACCCCGCCGCCCGGCATGAGGGGCGCAGCTTTCCCTCCCGCGCGGTGTTCGGGCTGTATGTGTCACAGGCGCTGGCGGCCTTTGCCCCGCGCCTCCACCATATCCGGGCGCGGGCAGAGGACATCGCCTCGGTTGACGGGCGCTATCACATCGCGGCGTCCGATGGCACGCTGATCCGGGCGGATATCGTGGTGCTGGCGGTGGCCCATGCCGCGCCTTCTGCCCCGCGCGCCGTCGAAGCGGCGCTGGACGGCCATCCCCGCTATGTCAGCGATCCCTGGCAGTCCGGCGCCTTTGATGCCATCCGGCCAACCGACCGCGTGCTGATCATCGGCACCGGCCTCACCATGGCGGACATCGTGGCGAGCCTCGAGGCACGCGGCCATACAGGCGAGATCCTCGCCATTTCCCGGCGCGGCCTGCGCTCGCGAGGCCACCCCGCCGCGCAGCACGATCCCGCCGGCGATTTTCTCACGCCGCCCATCCGCACCACCGGAGATCTGGTGCGCCGTGTCCGTGTCGCGGTGGCCGAAGCGGCGCAGCAGGGCAAGAGCTGGCACTGCGTGCTCGACCAGGTGCGCCTCCAGGGCAGTGCGATCTGGCAGGGCCTGCCACTGGCCGAGCGGGCCCGATTGCTGCGCCACCTGCGCCCGTTCTGGGACGTCCACCGCTTCCGCATCGCCCCGCAGATCGAGGACGTGCTGGACCGCCGGATCGCTGCCGGTACGCTCGCCGTCCGTGCGGCCTCGCTGAAGTCGGTCACGCGAGAGGGGGACGTCATCCATGTCGGGCTCCGCACGCGGCGCGACGGCGCGCTGGTGCAGGAGCGCTTCGACGCGGTCATCATTGCCACCGGGCCTGCCCACGGCTCGGTCTTCGCCGCCAACCCGGCGCTTGCCGCGCTGGAGGCGCACGGGCTGGCCCGCCCCGATCCGCTGCGGCTTGGCATCGACGTGACCCCCGAAGGCGAGGCGATCGATGCCAACGGCATCGCGCAGCCCACGCTGCTGGTCGCCGGCCCGCTCGCGCGGGGCACGATCGGCGAGCTGATGGGATTGCCCGACGTGACCCATCACGCCATCCGCATCGCCGGGACTGTCGATCGGGCTTCGCAACGCCGAGAGTCGGAGCGGGCGGCTTAACGCCGTCCAAAAGAAATCTACTGTATTAGTAGATTTATTCTTGACCGCTCGCGGCGCCTCTGCTCAGATACCTTACCGACGCTGGAGCACTGCCTCCGCATTGGCCGCCCGGCCGGCGTCGCGCAGAGGGGCGCATCATGACTTGGACCTGTCGACGCCGCTGACCGCCCGCCGGGGCAGCCGGCTCTAGCCATCGCCACATCGCAGTCGGCCGACACGCCGGCGCCACATGAGCGCCGCGACGGCGCACCCATGGAAATTCCAATGTCCAGCATCTCCCGCCGCGGCGTTCTCGCCGCCACCGCCGCGCTTGGTCTCTTGATCGCTCACCCCGCCGTCGCCGCCGAGTTCACCATCGCCTATCAGACCGGCGCCGACCCGGCCAAGGTTGCCCAGGCCGCCGGCACCTATGAGGCCGCCACCAAGTCGACGATCAACTGGCGCAAGTTTGATTCCGGCGCCGACGTGATCGCCGCCATCGCCTCCGGCAGCGTGCAGATCGGCTATGTCGGCTCCTCGCCGCTCGCCGCCGGCGCCAGCCGTGAACTGCCGATCGAGACGATCTATGTCGCCGCTCTGCTCGGTGATGCCGAGGCGCTCGTCGTGCGCAACGGCTCCGGCATCGAGAAGCCGGCGGACTTCAAAGGCAAGAAGGTCGCCGTCCCCTTCGTCTCCACCACCCATTATTCGCTGCTGGCGGCGTTCAAGCATTGGGGAGTCGATCCCAAGAGCGTCGAGATCCTCAATCTGCGCCCGCCGGAGATTGCCGCTGCCTTCACCCGCGGCGACATCGACGCCGCCTATGTCTGGGACCCCGCGCTCGGCAAGATCAAGGAAACCGGCAAGGTCTTCACCTCCTCCGCCGAAGTCGCCAAATGGGGCGCCCCGACCTTCGACGCCTGGATCGTGCGCAAGGACTTCGCCAAGGCGAACCCCGAGATCGTCGCCCAGTTCGTCAAGGTGACTGCCGATTCCTACGCCGATTTTGCCAAGAACGGCGCGACCTGGACGGCGGCCTCGCCGCAAGTCGCCGCCATCGCCAAGCTCACCGGCGCCAAGCCGGAGGAAATTCCCGAGCTCTTGAAGGGCAACAAGTTTCCCCTCCTGGCCGACCAGCTCTCCGAAGGCCTTCTCGGTGGCGGCACGGTCGAGGCGGTCACCCAGACGGCCGCCTTCCTCAAGGAGCAGGGGCGGATCGACGCCGTGCTCAGGGATTACGGCCCCTATGTCAGCCGCGCGCCGGCCGAGCAGGCCGCCAAGCTGAACTGAGGTTCCTTGCTGACTGACGTTCCTTCTTTCGTTCCCGAGCGTCGCGGATGGTGAGACCCGCGACGAACTTAAGGCCCGGCATTCGGCCCGTTTCGACGGTCCCGGTGTCGGGCCCCTTTTCTCACCGCTCCTCATGAGGCTCACGACGCTCATGACCGTCTCGATGAAACTGACGATCTTCCGCCTCGGCATGCGCTTTCCGCTCCCGCACGGCGGTGAGGTCGAGGTGCTGCGTGACGTGAACCTCGACGTCCCCGCCGGTGAACTGGTGCTGCTGCTGGGCGCCTCCGGCTGTGGCAAGTCCACCCTGCTCAACGCCATAGCCGGCTTCACCACGCCGACGGAAGGCGAGGTGTGGGTGGATAAGCGGCGCGTCACCGGCCCCGGCGCCGATCGCGGCGTCGTCCTTCAGACCGACGCGCTCTATCCCTGGCTGAACGCGCGCGACAATGTCGCCTTCGGACTGCGTCTGCGCTCCATTGCACAAACCGAGCGTACCGTCCGCGCCGAGGAAGCGCTCGCTTTGGTCGGCCTGGCCGGCAAGGGTGACCATGCGACATGGCAGCTCTCCGGCGGACAGCGCCAGCGCGTGAGCCTTGCCCGCGCGCTCGTCGCCGATCCTGACATCCTGCTGATGGACGAACCCCTCGGCGCACTCGACGCGCTGACCCGCGAGCAGATGCAGGATCTCGTGCTGGAGGTCTGGCAGCGCACCGGCAAGACCATCGTCTTTGTCACCCACAGCCTCGACGAGGCGCTGTATCTGGGCACGCGCCTTGTCGTGCTGGCCGGGCCGCCAGGGCAGATCGTCCTCGACGAGCCCCTCCCCTTCGCCCGCCGCGCCCTCCGCGAGGGCGGCGGCGCGAAAATCAAGTCCGCGCCCGACTTCGCCGCCGCCCGCGAAAGGTTGCGCGGGGTGATCTTTGCTGGAGCCCAGCCATGAGCCTTCATCCCGCTCCCTTCGTCCGTCCCGTCCCGGTAACGGAGCTCTCCCTGCCGTTCATCGTCCCGGCCGAAGGCGTGCCACGTGACGCGGACCAGACCGTTGACCGTCAGCGGACCACAATCTCCCTCCCCGCGATCCCGGCGCGGGTTGCGATATCGCTGGGCACGATCGCTGGCTTCCTCGCACTGTGGTGGCTCGTCACAGCGCTCCAGCTCGTCCCGGCGCTGTTCCTGCCCGCGCCTGGCGCCGTCGCGGAAAGGCTTCTCCGCCTTGCGAACGAAGGCTTTGTCGATGCCACCCTTGCCCAGCATCTGGGCGCAAGCCTTATGCGCGTCTTCGCGGCGCTGCTGGCGGCGCTGGTGCTCGGCGTGCCGGCGGGGTTCGCCATCGGGCTCAGCGCGGTGGGGCGCGGCATCCTCGATCCGGTGGTCGAGTTCCTCCGCCCGATCCCGCCGCTCGCCTATCTGCCGCTGGTCATCATCTGGGCCGGTATCGGCGAAACCGCCAAGGTACTGGTGATCGCCCTGGCCATGTTGCCGCCAATCATCATCGCCACCGCCTCGGGCGTGCGCGCGGTCGACCGCAACCGGGTGAATGTCGCGCGGGCGCTCGGCGCGACACCGGCGCAGGTGCTGCGTTTCGTGGTGCTCCCCTCGACACTGCCCGCCCTCCTCACCGGCACCCGCATCTCGCTGGGCGCGGGCTGGTCGACGCTGGTCGCCGCCGAACTTGTCGCCGCCACGCGAGGCGTCGGCTTCATGATCCAGTCGGCGGCGAACTTCCTCGCCACGGACGTGGTGCTCGCGGGCATCATCGTCATCGCCGCTGTGGCGTTCGCCTTCGAATGCGCCGTGCGCCTCATCGAGCGCACATTCGTCGGATGGGCCGGCAGAGGCTAGGCTGCCGGCCATTGCTCGACGTCTCCGTGTCCGGTGCCGCGCGGCCTTCCTGCGTGGCCGGCAGCCAGATCAGAAGAACCCCTTGGCCGGCAGCCGCGTCCCGTTCGCCTCGAAGGCGCCGATGGCTGCCGCCTTGGTCACACCGGGATTGTGCGTCGCGAGGGTCCGGGCGTTGCGCCAGTGGCGATCGAGGTTCCTGGCGCGGCTGGCGGCGCTGGCGCCCGCGAGATCGAAGATGCGGCCAGCGCTGCGAATGGCGAGTTCGTCCACGATGAGCTTGGCCCTTGCCGCGGCAAGAGCGGCGTCGTGGGCGAGGGCCGCGTCGTCGTGTCCGCTGTCGCGCGCGGCGCCGACGGCATCGAGCACCTCGGCGGCCGCGAGCACGGCAGCTTCGGCCGCGAAGGCGTCGGTCGACAGCTCGCCGAGCACCTGCTGCAACAGCGGATCGTCCGCCGGCCGCTCGGCGTTGGCGTAGTAGAACGTGCGGGTACGCCCCAGCAGCAGCCGCCTTGCATCGTTCACCACGGCTCGCGCGATGCCGGCGACGATGGCGGTCACGTAGAGCTGCGCCAGCGTGTTGGAATAGGCGTGGCCATAGCCCACCCCGTCGGCATCGAAGACGACCTCGGCGCCCTCGACCCGCACATGGCGGAAATGGCCGGTGCCGGAGGCGGTAAGGCGCTGGCCGACCCCGTCCCAGTCATCGACGATCTCGATCCCCTCGCGCCGTACCGGGATGATCACAGACGCGAGCCGCTCGTCCGGCGTCGCCGCGCGCACCAGCACATAGTCGGCGTAGAGCGTGCCGGTGGTGTAGTATTTGGTGCCCTCCAACCGGAAGCCGTCTCCCTCCGGGGTGATGGTCGTCGCAGGCAGCACGCCGCCGGCCGACTTGGCGCCCAGTTCAATGTTGCCGAGGCCGAAGATGGCGCCCCGCGCGATGGCTTCCTGCCAGACGCGGCCCTGGCCCTCCCGGGCCCAGCGCACATAGAGCTCGTTCACGGTGAAATGGTTGCGGAAGATGTGCGCGACGTTGGAGTCGGCCGCGCCGAGCCGGATAACGATCTTCAGCAATTGCCGGAAGGTGAGCCCGGCATGGTCCGGGCCCGGCAGGCGAAGCGCGCCATAGCCCGCCTCGCGCAGCAGGGCGACCTCGGCGAAGGGGAGGATCCGCTCGCGTTCGCGCTCGCTGGCCCCGGCCTCGATCCGGTCGAACAGCGGCTGAAGGCGTGCAAGTTCGGCCTCCCCATCGGCGGGAGGCCGAAGGAAGGAAGCATCGACGGGCTTGTTCATGACACCCTCACACCACGGCCACGTAATCGGTGACCTTCACCTTCTCCGGCAACACCTTGCGCTCGCTCAGCCAGTCCGCAGCGGTCTGGAACTTGGTGAGGAAGCCTTCGTCGGTGACGGAATAGGGGGTGTATTTGCGCTTCAGCGAGATGAAGTGGTCGCGCACGGCTTCCGGGTATTTGAGCCCCTTGAAGGCGATGGTCTCCGCCTCGACATTGTTGGCGTTCGCCCACTCGGCCTCCGCGACGATCGCGGCGTTGAAGGCGCGCACCAGGTCGGGGTTCTCCTCGGCAAATTTGCGGCGCGTCAGATAGGTGTTGAAGTCGATCTGGAACGGCAGGTCGCGCTCCTCGATGAACACATCCTGTGCGTCGTACTCGACGCGGGCGATGTCCACACCGGGGCTCCACATCGACCAGGCATCGACCTTGCCGGCGGCCAGCGCCGGGGCGGCGTCGGGCGGGTTGAGATAGACGAAATTGACCTTGGAGCGGTCGATATTGTGCTTCTCCAGCGCCGCGACGACGAGAAATTCGCCGAGGCCGGAGCGGTTCACCGCCACCGACTTGCCGATGAGATCTTCGACCTTGGAGATGCCGGAGCTTTTCTTGGCGATGATCGCGGTGGTGCGGGGCTCATAGATGAAGAACTGGGTAAAGACGAGCGGCGAGCCGGCGAGGATCGCCGCCAGCGCCGGCGTCGTGCTGCCGCCGAAGGCATAGTCGGCCGTGCCGCCGGTCACCGCCTGCATGGTCGGCGCATGATTGGGGAATGGGCCGATCCATTCGACCTTGATGCCCTGGTCGGCGAGCCGCTTCTCCAGCGCCCCATGCTCCTTGGCGAGGTAGCTCAAGCCGAAATAACCCCAAGTCAGGCGCAGCGTGTCGGTGTTACGCCCGGTCGCGGAGAATGACGGGCTTGCGCTGGCGAGACCCGCCGCCGCCACGCCGGCGAGCGATGTCGCCAGAAACCTGCGGCGCGACGGGATGAGGATCGAGTTCGGCATGGTGATATTCCTGTTAAATCAATGAGATGGTTATTTTTCATTGCCGACGGAGACGCCAAGCTCGCTCAGCAGTTCGGCGCGTGCGGCGGCCACGTCCTGGTCGGGGGTAAGGCGATGTTCGGCGGCGATGACGCCGTCGCGCATGACGAGGATGCGATCACCGAGCCGGATCGCCTCGTCGACATCGTGGGTGACCAGCAGAACGCCCGGCTGGTGACGGGCGACAAGGTCCTTGACGAGGCCGTGCATGCGAAGGCGGGTCAGCGCATCGAGCGCGGCGAAGGGCTCGTCCAGCAGCAGCAGCTTCGGCTCCTGCACCAGCGCGCGGGCCAGCGCCACGCGCTGCGCCTGCCCGCCGGACAGGTTGCGCGGCCAGTCGTCGAGCCGGTCGCCGAGCCCCACCTCCCCCAGCGCCGCAGCGGCGCGCGCGCGGGCATCGCCGGCACGCAAGCCGAGCGTCACGTTGCGCCACAGCGTCTCCCAGGGCAGCAGCCTGTGCTCCTGAAACACCACCGCCGGGCGGCCCGGCACCTCGATCGTGCCGCCCTGAACCGGGTCGAGCCCCGCCAGGGCGCGCAGCAGCGTGGTCTTGCCGCAGCCACTCTCACCCAGAAGCACGACGAACTCGCCCTGCCCGATCACCAGATTGAGGTGGTCGATGACACTCCGCTCGCCATAGGCACGGCGCAGATTCGAGACCACCACGGCGTTCTTCTGGAACGCCTCGGCCCGCGGCTGCACGGTCATCGCCCGGCTCCATAGTTCGGGTGCCATTTGAGCAGGCGGCGTTCGAGCAGCCGCGCGAGGCTGTCGGCCGCCACGCCGATCATCGCGTAGATGATGACGGTCAGCACGATGACGTCGGTGCGCAGGAACTCGCGGGCGTCGAGCGCAAGAAAGCCGAGCCCCGCCTGCGCACCGATGGTCTCGGCGACGACAAGGGCGAGCCATGCGGTCGCCAAAGAGAAGCGAACGCCCGTGAGGATGGAGGGCAGCGCGCCCGGCAGGACGATCCGCGCGATCAGTTCCCAATTGCTCAGCCCCTGCACGCGGCCAAGCTCCACCAGCTTCGGGTCGACCTGCCTTATGCCGAGCGTGGTGTTGACGTAGATCGGAAAGGCGACACCAAGCGCGACAAGGAAGATCTTCTGCCCCTCCCCCACGCCCAGCCAGACGATGACGAGCGGCAGCACGGCCAGGAACGGGATCGCCCGCACCATCTGCACGCTGCGGTCGATGAAAGCCTCGGCGATGCGGGAAAAGCCGACCAGCGTGCCGAGCGCGAAACCGATCCCACCGCCAATCGCAAAGCCGACCGCCGCGCGCAGCAGGCTGACGGCGAGGTCGTGCAAGAGAGTGCCGGAAACCGTGAGCTTGTAGGCGGTCAGGGCCACTTTGCTGGGCGCCGGCAGGAGGTGCGGCTCGATCCAGCCAAAGCGCGCCAGCCCCTCCCAGACGATAAGCAGCAGCACCGGCACCAGCCAGGACAGGGCGACGAGGCCGTTCTGCCCGAGCCGAATGCCCGGCAACGGCGCGGACGAATAGGTCCGGCCCTCAGTGGCGGCAAACTCGGTGGTCACACTCATTCCGGCTCTCTCTCGTCAAGCGGCCAAGGTTTCAGGCGTCGGAAAGCGCGAGAGCCGGCGCGACGTTGCCGGCGGCCCGCACGCGGGGGATGACCTCCCCCGCGAAACGGCGCAGCTCGGCGCGCAGCGGCTGGAATTGCAGCATGAACAGCTCGATCCCGGCGCGGTGGAAGGCGAGGATGCGCTCGCTCACCTGGTCGTAGGACCCGACGAGTCCAGCGGCGGTTCCGCCATTGGTGCCGACACGCACCGACTTCGCCATGGTCTGGAACATCACGGTCTTGGGGTCGGCGTGCTTGCGCTGGAGCGCGTGGACGTCCGCATCCTGTTTGGCTAGGTCGACAAGGCGCTCATAGGCCTCGCGCGCCTCGGCCTCCGTCGCGCGGGCGATCACGAAAGCAGAGAGGCCGAAGCGCAGCGGCGCGCCCTCGCGCGGGCGGCGACGCAGATCGGCGATCAGGCTGGCGACATCGGCGAGCGGCTGGCCGTTGATGAACCAGACATCGCTATGGTCAGCCGCCAGCGCCCGGGCGGGCTCGGATTCGCCGCCGATATAGATGGAGGGCCGTGCCCGATGCAGGTCGCGCGGCGTCAGTTTGTAGTCCGTGATCGAGAAATGCTGTCCCTTATGGGTGACGGCCTCGCCTGACAGCAGCCGGGAGACGATCGAAATCCACTCCCGGCCATAGTCGTAGCGGGCATCATGCTCGCCGAAGGCAATGCCGGCCTTCTCGAACTCGGCGCTGTTCCAGGCATTGATGAGGTTGATGCCGAACCGGCCACCGCTGATGTTCTCGATCTGCAGCGCCATCTTGGCGAGGAAGACCGGGTGGAAGATGAACGGCTTGATGGCTGCGATGATCTCGATCCGGCTGGTCAGCGCCGCCAGCGCCGCCGCCGCCGTCCAGGTTTCCAGTTGGTCATGGTCCGGCAGATGGGGATTGACGGTGTGCTGGGCGATCAGCGTCGAATGGAAGCCAAGCTGCTCGGCTTCCAGGATGACCGCCTTGTTGTGCTCCCACGACGCATCGAACGCCTCTTCAGGATCGTTCAACGCCGCGCGCGGACCGTGCACCGGCGCCCATACGCCAAAACGGATACCCTGCAACGCCATCGCCCGCCCCTCAGCTAATAATATATAGAATATATAGGTATTTGTGGGCAGGGTGTCAAATACGTCATCGGCCGTTCGCCGGGTGATGAGTTCGAAGCCGAGGCCAGGGCATCACCGCCGTCTCTGAAGTCGACGGGGACTTGCATTTCCGAGGCGTTTCCCTTGCCGGCGTGATGGCTCCGAAGCCGCATTTTTGCCCCAGGATCAGACGCGCCCGTCGATCCGAACCATGGTCCTTTGAACACGGACGAGGCCCATGACGGCGACCTCGCCCGGCGCGCCGCGGTGCGCTGACATGGATCGCTCTGGGCTCTTCCTCGCAGCTGGGACTATCGATCAGCGGAGTGTCGTCCGGCTCTGCCACCGCGCCAACTATGACGCCCACTGTGGCGTATTCCGTCGCGTTCGACGCCGCTTACATCAACGAAGCTGCGCAGCGCTTCGAGCTTCCTGGCGGCTGGATCCGTGCGGTCCTTCGAGGTGAGAGGGGCGGCAATCCGCGGGCCGCCTCGCCCGTCGGTGCTATAGGTTCGCATCCATCACGGCCTCGCGCCGATGCGGTCAACCCGCGCGATAACATCCGCGTCGGCGCGGCTTACCTGCGGCAACTTTATGACCGCTATGGCAGCATATGCGCACTGCTGGTGGCCTATAATATCGGCCAGCGCGCTATGAGGCGTCGCTTGTCGGCGAGCCTTTGCCGCCGAGGATACGCAACTACATCGCGGCTCTGGCGCCGATCATCGACAATGATTCTGACGCGGCTATCACCGGAACGGTGCGCTCAATCGTGCAAAAATGGCGCAAGGCGCCGCTGTTAATCGCGCAGCCCGAGCGTAGCAATTCAGCCAATGCCGCGCTCCTCGCGCCGCCATCGGGCGTGCTTTTCATTGCACTTTTGCCATCGTCAAGGCGGTACGACCATTAAGACCGGCTTTCGCACGCTGTCGGGCTCTGGCGCTACATGGAGGGCAAGGAGGTGCAGCACAGCGACCACGACCGCACGAGGGCAGGATAAAAGGACGCACATTGCGCGGTGGTCGGGACGATGTTTCTCCATGGGTTTTCTGCGGCCTAGGCACCTTGCGGAGCCGAACCAAAAGTTGCACGCGTCCCTTAGATGGCCGCAAATCGACAAACTTCTACACATTCCGAGGCTTCACCATGAGCGATGAACGCGAGTTCCGCGTCCGTCGCGGCCACATCCGCTCGGCCCGCGCCGAGCAGGCGCGTCCCTTCATCGCCCAGGCTCTCGCCTCGGCTCGAAAGGCCGGCGGCGGGGTTTCTCGCCCCGGCAAGAACGTCTCCGGCAATCGCTCACGCTTCGGTAGCGGACAGGTCGCTAGCCTTCGGACCAGCCGCGCCATCGATCCGCATCGCTTTCGGAATGGCCACGGTCCAGCCCGGCGGGCCGGATCACGCTTGCGACTGATGCACCAGCGCCTCATCCATCTCGTGCCGCCAGGGCGGGTTGGCCCCCACGCGGGTGACCGATATCGCCGCGGCGCGTACCGCGAAGATGAGCGCGGCCTCGATAGCATCAGCGTCCAGCGCCGCGAGCCCGGTAGGCGACAACGCGTCGCGCCGCTCCAGCGCCGCGAGGAAGGCCGCGTTGAAAGTGTCACCGGCACCCACCGTGTCGGCAACCGTCACCGTGGGCGCCGGCGCGGCGACATCGAGGCCAGCCCCTAAGGCACGCGCGCCGCGCGATCCCTGCGTCACCAGAACGAGATGCGGACCCATCGCGTGCACCGCCCGCGCCATCTCGTCCATGTCCCCCTTCCCCATCAGCCAGACGAGATCCTCGTCGGAGAGCTTCACCACATGGGCAAGGCCGATCAGCCGGCCGATGCGCGCGCGATAGGCGGCTTCGTCGCGGATGAAGCCGGGGCGAATATTGGGGTCGAGCATGATCAGCCTGCCCCGGCCGTCGCCAGCGATGCGCGCCGCGAGCGCTTCCAGGGTCGATCCGACCGGCTCGCCGACAAGGCTGATGCCCCCGACGAACAGCGCCCTGACGGAAGACGGAATCTCCGGCAGATCGGCCGGAGTGAGCATGCGACCGGCGGTGTTCTCGTCGAGAAAAAGGTAGTGCGCCTGCCCCTCGACCAGCGTGACGAAGGCCAGCGTCGTCGGGCGGTCGAATGGTCGGCATAGCGAGGTGTCGACACCCGCGCGTGCCAGTTCCGCGCGCAGGTGGTCACCGAACAGGTCGGTGGACAGGCCATACCAGAAGGCGGTCGGCGCACCGAGCCGGCCCGCCGCGATGGCGGTGTTGAACACCGCGCCGCCCGGCAGCGGCAGGAAGGCCCGGCCCTCCGGCGTCTCCCGAGGCACCATGTCGATCAGCGCTTCGCCGGCGCAGAGGATCGCCGGCCCGTTCTTGGAAGGCTCGGTCATGCCCCTGTCCTCAAGCGCGGACGTTCGGCCGCTGAGATTGAGGATGCGATCTTCGTGTGCTGCCTTCTATGCAAGAGGTTTCACCATCCGGCTATCGCGCAGGGCGCCCTGTTGCTCCAGTATTGGATAGGCGACCGAGGCGATGTGAGCGTTGATCCGCTTGAGATCGCGGAGAATGTCGAGATGCAGCGCGCTGGTGGAGACGCTCTCCATCCTCCCGTCGCGAAGCCGCTCATAGTGGCTCTGGGCGGAATTCTGTTCGAAGCGCCGAACGTCGACTTTCAGTTTGACCAGCTGGCGGGCGAGCTCGGGGTCGCGGGCCAGGAACAGGCTCTGGGCGAGGCGCAGGTTCGCGAGGGTGCGCTCGTAGAACGCATCGATCTCGGCGCGCCCCTCAGTGGAGAAGCTGAGATGATGGCGGATCTTTTTCGACACGATCTGCCGCAGGTTGCGATCGATTATGTCGCCGATATGCTCGAGATTGACCGCATAATCGGCGATCTCGCTCGCGCGGGCAGCGTCGGCCTCGCTGAGATTGGCGCGCGACAAGCGCGCGAGATAGAGCTTCACCGCCTCGTTGAGCCGGTCCACCTCGTCGTCGAGTGTGGCGGCGGCGGCGCAGAGCCTTGTGTCGTCGCGACGAAGCGCCTCGAGATTTCCCTCCAGCATGGTAGCCACCCGGTCGCCGATGCGCAGCGTCTCGCGGGCGGCGTTGGCGAGGGCGATCACCGGGGTGTCGATGCCGGCTGGATCGAGATGGCGAGGACCGTCGGGCGCGGCCGGCGCATCGGGGACCAGCCGCCGCATCGCCGCCGCCATCGGATCCAGCAGCGGCAGCCCGATGAGGGCGAGGGCGAGGTTGAACAGGATATGCGCGTCGACCACGAACAGGCCGGCATCGCCGATATGGGGGGCGAGCCACAGCGCCAGCGGGCCGGCCATGGGGAGCACGAGAGCGCAGCCGGCAAGACGGATCGCGAGATTGCCGAGGGTGACGCGCCGTCCGGCCGGCGTGCCCTTGAGGCTGGCGAGCACCGGCGGCACGGCGCCGCCGAGATTGGCGCCGAGCATCAGGGCGAGGGACAGCGGCGGCGCGAGCGTGCCCCCTTCCGCAAGCGCCATCACCAGCAGCACCACGGCGAGGCTGGAGGACGCGGCGCAGGCCAGCATCGCCGCGACGAGAACGGCCAGCACCGGCACCGCGCCGAGTGCCGCCATCAGTGCGGCGAGCACCGGCGCATGGCGCATCGGCTCCGTCGCCTGGCCGAGCAGATGCAGTGCCAGCAGCATCAGCCCGGCGCCGAGCACGGCGCGGGCGCTCGACCGCCACACGCGGGCGCTCGCCAGCGTGAAGGTGGCGAAGCCGGCGGCGATCAGCACCGGCGACAACACCTCCAGGCCGGATGAGAGCAGGCGGGCGACGAGGCTGGTACCGAGATTGGCCCCGAGCATGACCGCCTGCGCCATCGCGCCGGACATATAGCCGCTGCCGGCAAAAGCGGCGGTCATCAGGGCGGACGCCGTGCTGCTCTGCAGGGCGAGCGTGGCGACCAGCCCCACTCCGCAGGCGAGAAAGCGGTTGCGCGTTCCAGCGCCGATCCAGCGTCGCAGGCGCGTCCCGAACGCGCGTTCGACGCCGGTCTTCACCATGCGCAGCCCCCACAGGAGCAGGGCGACCGCGCCCATCAGGTCGAGCATGGGTGACCTCCTCTTTCACAACATGGCGGCATGGGGCCGACTATCCGGTCGGATCAGTTGGCCAGCCTCTCCAGCGCGCCGGGCACATCGGTCCAGCGCTGGACCGTTGTCGACGCGCCATGCTCGAGCAGCCGCTCCGCATGGCTCGGTCCGCAATGCGCCCCGCCGGTGAAGCCGATGACCTCCATTCCCGCCGCCCGGGCCGCCTTCACACCGGCAACGCTGTCTTCGATGACGCAGCAGCGCTCCGCAGGCGTCCCAAACGCCTTGGCGGCGTAGAGGAACAGATCAGGAGCCGGCTTGCCGTGCTCGACGAGAACCGAACTGAAAATGTGCGGCGCAAACTGATCCTTGAGCCCGGTGACGGTGAGCGCCAGATCGAGCTTGGCCGGCGTGCTGCTGGACGCCACGCATTTCGACAGCGGCAGCGACGCCAGAACGGCGCCGGCGTCCGGCAGGGGCTGCAGTTCCGTCCGCAATAGTTCCTTGACGCGGGAGGCCACGGCCTCGGCGAAGTCCTCGCCTAGCGCTCGGCCGGTTTCCCGCTCCACCGTCGCCATGAAGTCGGTTTGCGAGACGCCGGCGAACCGCCTGAGCACGGTTTCCAGCGGGTAGTCGGCAAAGCCGCGCCGGGCAAGTTCCTCGGCGTCGATGCGGCAAGCCAGCAGTTCGCTGTCAACCAGCACGCCGTCGCAATCGCAGATGAAAAGGGAAAAAGGCATCGATGCACTCATGACTTAGACGTTTCTGAAGATTTCGAGAGAGCCGGGGCCGCCATCGAAATCGGCAACCTCGCGCGCAACCGGGGTCTCGTCCGGCTGGACCTGCATGTGATGGAGAATGACCGTCTCGCCCTGGAACAGGATCAGCTCGTAGGAGGGCGGACGGTCGACATAGTCGGTCGCCATGCCGGTGAAAGGGGGCAGCATGGGATGGCAGGTGCCGCGCGCCGCGGAGAAGGAGCGTCCGCGCCGACGCCCGAACACCGGGACATGGACGTGGCCGAAGGCGAGGTGGATGACCTGCGGGTGCCGGTCCAGCAGCGCTTCCAGCTCAGCCCCGTCGGCGAGGAGCATGTAGCGGAAATACTCCATGCCGAGATCGAAGGGCGGATGATGCAGCGCCAGCAGGGTCGGCGTGGTCGGCGCGACGGCAAGCGTCGCCTCAAGCCAGGCGAGGCGGCGCGCGCACAGGCGTCCCGCGCTTGGAAATTCCTCGTCCAGCGTGTCGAGAAAGACCAGCCGCTGATCGCCGAGGTCGATGACGCCCTGCACGAAGCCCGCCCCGTCGTCCTGCGCCTGCGGAAAGACGCGGCGGAAAGGGGTGCGGCTGTCATGATTTCCCAACATCAGGCAGAGCCGCACCGGGAAATCCCCCAGAATCCCGCGCAGCCGCAGATAGGAGGCCTCGTCCCCGCGATCGGTGAGATCGCCGCTGACGAGGCACAGGTCGGCATCGGCATGCTCGCGCCGCACCGTGTCGAGAACCGACCGGAGCCGCGCTTCGGGATCGAAACCCACGACGCGCTCGCCTTCCGGGCAGAGATGGAGATCCGACAGCTGGATGATCTTGCTCATGGGATGATTGCTCCTGCATCCGAAGGGGCGCGCGAGCCGTGAAGCTCGCGCGCCGTTGCCGTCCGGAGACGTCAGTTCTTGGAAAGCGCCAGTCGGCTGGTCAGCTCCACGAGCGAGGCAAGGCCTTCATCCGGCGTAACCTGGCCGCGCATGATCTTGGAAAGCACGACCTTCTGCTCGTCCCAGATGCGCGGGCCGGAGCCGCCGGGATAGCCGAACCAGGGCTTGGCGATCGGCCACTGCTTGAGGCTGGTCGTCCAGTCCGGATTCTCCTTGTAGAAGGTGCCCAGATACTCTGACTCGGTCGTGCGCAGGTTGGTGGGCATGTAGCCCGAGCCCAGCACCACGATCTTCTGACCCTCCGGGCCGGTGGCGAACTTGATGAACTCCCAGGCGGCGCGCTGCTTGGCGGCGTCCTTGGTGAGAACGACCGCCGCGCTGCCGCCCGTCGGCAATCCGCCCTCACCCTTGATGGCCTTGGGATAAGGCGAGGTGCCGAACTGGAACTTGCCGCCGATGGTCTGGCCCATGACGCGGACTTCGGCGGTGGAGCCGATGAAGATGCCCAGCTTGCCGGAGGCGAATTGCTGGATCGCCTGATCCTCGTCGAGGAAGGGCATGCCGGTCTCGACCACCAAGCGGCGCAGCAGCGTCACGGCGCTCTTGCCGCTGTCGTCGCCGAACGTCACCTTGGTGCTGTCGGCATTCATGATGTGGCCGCCGGCGTTCAGGATGAGCGCCTGCCACAGCCAGTCGTCGCCCCATTCATTCGCGGCATAGGACATGCCGTCCGCCTTGCCGGCGGCGGAGATTTTCTTTGCGGTCGAGACGATGCCGTCCCAGCTGCTCAGCGCATCGGCGGAGGCGCCGACAGAGTCGAGCAGATCCTTGTTGTAATAGACGATGGGGGTGGAGGCGGTGAAGGGCAGCGCCCATTGCTTGCCCTGAACCTGGCCGAGCCGCAGCGTCTGCTCGGAATAGTTCGCCTTCACCCAATCGGTGCTTTCCTTGCCCAGGAAATCGCCAATTGGGACGCTCTCGCCGCGCGGCTCCAGCGTGCGGATCAGCTCGTTCAGATAGCTGTAGCCGGAGTACCAGACATCCGGCAGGTTTCCGGTGACCGCGCCACGCAGCATGCGCTGCTGGCCATCGGTGTAGCTGGCGGCCGGCGCCAGATAATTGATCCGGATATCCGGATGCGTCTTCATGAAGGCTTCCGCCAGCGGATCGTGAAAGCGCTTATGCGAGGGCCACGAATATTGCACGTTGAGCGTGATCGGCTCGGCAAGCGCCGGGCCAGCCACCGCGGCAGCGAGGCAGCCCGCCGCGAGGAACTGCATCCATTTGGACATGGGGGATCGTCTCCTGAGCAGAAGATGAAGAAGAATGCGGGAAAGGTGGGCCAGGGGCAGCCGCCTCGGCGGGAGGCGGATGTCTAGGTCATTTGAGGCCCGTCATGGTCAGCCCCTTGATGAACTGACGCTGGGCGATGAGGAAGATCACCATCACCGGGGTCACGGTGACGATCGCTCCCGCCATCAGGGCACCGTAGTCGGTGCCGAGGTCACCATCGCGGAAGTACAGCATACCGAGCGGCGGCGTTGCCATGTCTTGCGACGAGACGACGATCAGCGGCCAATAGAGATCGTTCCAGTGCGCCGTTATCGAGAAAACCGCGAAGGCGGCAATGACGGGGCGCGCGCTCGGCACGATGAGCTTGAGCAGGATCTGGATCTCGCTGAAGCCATCGAGCCGCGCCGCCTGGATGATCTCGTTCGGGAACGCCTTGAACTGTTGCCGAAGCATGAAGATCGCGAAGGGCGAGAAGAGGAAGGGAAAGATCAGCGCGAAATAGCTGTCCAGCGCTCCAGCATAGGCAAGGGCGATGTAGATCGGCAGCATCGGCACCTGAATGGGCACGCACAGCGCCGCGACGACCAGCCCGAACAGCAGGTTACGGCCCGAGAACGGGAACTTCGCCAGTGCATAGGCGGCGGGTATCGACACGGCCAGCTGCAGGAACAGCAGCACCGTCACCACGACAGCGCCGTTGAACAGGAAGCGCGCCATCGGCACCGTGGTGAACGCGCGGTGGAAATTCTCCACCACGATGCCGAATCCCTGCGGCAGGCCGAATGGATCGCTGAAGATCTCCGCCGGTGAGCGCATGACCGTTAGCAACATCCAGGCGAAGGGCAGAAGTATGATCGCGGCAACGACCATGAGAACCGCATTGGCGCCTGCCATGCGCAGCATATCCCTTGAAGCGTTTGGCGCGCTCATGAGTAGTGCACCTTCTTCTCGGCGACGAAGATCTGGAACATCGACAGCGCCGCGATGAACGCCAGGAACAGGATGGACAGCGCCGAGGCGTAGCCCATGTTGGTGTACTGGTAGGCCTCCAGATAGATCTTGTAGAGCAGCGTTTCCGTCGAACCGGCGGGCCCGCCCTGCGTCAGGGCCGCGACCCCATCGAACGCCTGGAAGGCGGTGATCGTCGTGGTGACGACTACGAAGAGGGTCGTCGGCCCCAGCATCGGGAAGGTGATGCGGATGAAGCGATCCCAGCCCGCCTCCATGCCATCGAGGGCGGCCGCGTCGTAGATGTCGGACGACACGGAGGAAAGACCGGCGAGGAACAGGATCGTGGTCTGGCCCACCAGCTGCCAGGCGCCGATGACCGCCAGGGTCGGCAGGGCCGTTGCCGGGTTGGTGAGAAAGTCGATCCGTCCCAGGCCGATCCACACCAGCCAGTCATTGATTGGGCCGATCCGCCCATGCAGCAGGAATTGCCAGACCAGCGCCATGGCGACGAAGGTGCTGGTGGCCGGGAGGAAGAACAGCACTTCGTAAGTGTGCCGCAGCCGCCGACGCTGCTGGATCATGAGCGCGAGAAACAGGCCGAGCAGAACGGCAATCGGCACCACGATGGCAACATAGACGAGCGTGTGGCCGATCGCGCCCAACGCGCGGGCATCGCTGGCGATCTGCAGATAGTTGCCCAGGCCGATGAAGGAGAACTGTATCGCGCCGAGGCTGTAGTCGGTGAAACTCAGCCCGAACACCACGAAGATCGGCGCGACCATCAGCAGGGAAAGAAAGAGGATGGCCGGCCCGGCCAGCAAGAGGCCATGGACCGCGGCCCGGTTCGCGGCCGGCCGTCGCCGGGCACGCGGAAGGACAGAGGTGCCGCTCATCACGACGCCTCCGCATGATGCGGCGCCGGCGCGACGTCGCGGTCGCCCGCGATGTGGGTGAGGCGCGCGCCGCTCTCGTCGAACAGCTTGAGGGCGACGGGATCGAACCCGATCGCCACGCGGGCATCGCCGGGCATTGCGAAACCCGCGAGTTGCGGGCCGGACAGGCGGACGATGACCCGTGGCCCCTCATCCACACGCGCGTGGACCAGCGTCTCATGCCCGATCGGCTCCAGGCGCTCGACCGTCGCCATCCATGACGGGGCAATGGCGCTCCCCTTCCCGCCGACGCGGATCGTCATGTCTTCCGGCCGCACCGCGATCTGCACCGGGCGGTCCGTGGGCTCCGTCATGGTGACGGGAAGATCGCGCCCGAGGCACCGGACGCGACGCCCCGACACGTCGCCCGGCAGGATGTTGATCGCCGGCGTGCCGAGGAACTTGGCCACGGCGATGTGGCGCGGATCATGAAAAATCGTCGTCGGCGTGCCGATCTGCAGCGCCCTTCCATCCATCATCAGCACGATGCGGTCGGCCATGGTCATGGCCTCGGTCTGGTCATGCGTGACATAGATGGTGGTGATGCCAAGACGGCGCTGGAGGTCGACGATCTCACCGCGCATCTCGGTCCGCAGCGCGGCGTCGAGGCTGGAGAGCGGCTCGTCCATCAGGAACAGCCGCGGTTCGCGGATCAGCGCGCGGCCGATGGCGACGCGCTGCTTCTGACCGCCGGAAAGCTGGCCCGGCTTGCGTGCCAGCAGGTGCGAGATGCGCAGCTGCGCCGCGACGCGCTCCACCGCGCTCGAAATCTCGCCGCGAATGGCGCGGCCGCGCGGCAGGAGGGCACCCAGCAACGGCTGCCGCTGCGCCCATGACATCTGCCGCATCACCAGAGGCGCGGCAATGTTGTCGTGGACGCTCATATGCGGATAGAGCGCGAAGCTCTGGAACACCATCGCGATGTCGCGACGGCTCGGCATGACGCCGATGAGACTGGCGCCATCCTCGGTCTCGATGGTGCCTTCCGTCGGCTCCTCGAAACCCGCGAGAATTCGCAGAAGCGTGGACTTGCCGCAGCCCGAAGGGCCGAGCAGGCAGAGAAATTCTCCCGGTATCACATCGAGGTCGAGGCCTCGAAGAACGGTGGTATCGCCGAAATGCTTGCCGAGGCCCCTGATTTTCAGGCCACGCGATGATGTCCCCATTGGCACGGTCGCCCTCTGTTTATGGTGCCGTTTAGTTGCCTGCGCCGTTGCGCCACGGAGCAAAACTCCACGCCTGCGCAGGATCCAGCCCGAATGGGCGCGACGTCCTCATGAGCGGGACGTTAATGGAGCATTACTTCATTTTTATGACGCCATCAATGGAGAAAAACTCCATCAGGCGTCAATGTCGGGTCCGCGAGGCGCCGCGAGCGCGGCAAGCGCCTCCGCGATGTAGACAGCCCGCGGCACCGCGTTGATGTAGCCGCCATAGGCCGGGATGTTCAGCTTCGCCATGGGCAGCACCACATCGGCGTGGCGCGCCAGCGCGCTTTTCGGGTGGCACGTCACCGCGACGCAGTAGGCCCCCGCCGCGCGTGCCGTTCGCAGGAAATCGACGGTGTTGAGGGTCACGCCGGATTCGGAAATGGCGATCGCGGCCGAATGCGGCCCGAGGCCGTTCGCCACCTCGTGAGCGAGGGTGACATCGCGAAAGGCGTGCGCGTTCAGGCGGGAGCGCAAAAGCCGGTAGGAGAACAGTTCGGCAATGATGCCGGAGACGCCCGAGCCATAAATGTCGATGCGATGGAGCGGGCGCAGCCGATCGGCGACCTTCTGCACGAGTGCGAGATCGAGCCCTTCCGCCGTGCGCGTCACCGAGCGGGAAAGTTCGCCAGCCAGCGTCAGCAGCTGGTGCTCGTCCTTCGGCACCGCCTCCGTCCCGACCGTGTCGCGTACGGCCAGTTCGCCAGCCAGCGCCAGCTTGAAATCGGAGAAGCCATTGAACCCCGACATCTGACACAGGCGAATGATGCTGGCCTCGCCAGCGCGGCACAGCCGGCTGAGTTCCTTGAGCGAAAAGCGAACGACCTTCTCCGGGTTCTCGACGATGTACAGCGCCGTGCGCGCCAGAACATTCGGCAGGCTCGGCATGCTGGCTTCGAGATAAGCGAGAGGGCCGGAATATCCGGTGCCCGCCTGGGAATTGCTGGTCGTCGGGGAGTGGCTGTCGCGCGGCATGCTGGTGTTTTACTCCATGACGCGGCCTCTGCCACCCTCCATTTTCCGTCGGGTCAGCCCTCGCTCTCCGCCCCGTTCCTTGCGCCGTCCGCGCTGCGGTAATGCGGATTGAGCAGCGTGAGGATCGGCAGGGTGGCAGCGCCGCGCGCCACGGCGTCCGCGCCGAGATCGGGCCGCATGAGGCGCGGCAGATCACGATTACCGTGCAAGGCGATCGATTCGTGAAGCGGCTCCACCGTCCGGATAAGGGCGTCGATCAGCCAGGCCGGCGCATTGCCGCCGATCATGATCGTCTCGGGATCGAAGAGATTTTCCAGCGTATTGATGCCATCGCGCAGCGGCACGATGGCTTGCTCGATCCACTGCGCCACGAGCGGATGGTCGGCCGCGACGGGATCGCTCAGATCCGGCACCGGACCCGCCCCCCGCGACGCCAGGAATCGCCGCAGCGCCTCGACACTGACATAGGTTTCCAGGCACCCCTTCTTGCCGCAGACGCAGGCGTTCCCGCCGGGAACCGCGATCGTGTGCCCGAGTTCGCCGGCATTTCCCCGGGCGCCAGCCAGGACTACGCCATTGATCATGATGCCGGTGCCAAGTCCGTCGCCGATGTAGAGGTAGACGAAATCGTGCAGCTGGCGCGCGGCGACACCGAAACGCGCTTCGGCGGATATCGCGCATTGGCCGTCATTGGCGAGTGCCACGGGATGGTTCGTCGCCTCCGCCAGCGCACGCTGCAGGGCGAGACCATCCCATCCCGGCAGGCGGGGCGGGCTCATGCGGGGAACGTTAAACGGACCCGGCGTCGCGAGGCCGATACCGAGAAACCGCCCTGCTCCGCCACGGGTCAGGAGCCGGGGAACCATCGCGGCGAGCGTCTGCGCCACCACCGTCACGTCGGCGCTGCCGAGTGGATGCACCTCCTGGTGAAGAACCGCGCCGCCAAGATTCATCACGACCGCGTTCGCCACGCCGAAATCGACGTGAAAGCCGAGAGTAAAAGCGCCATCCGCACGGACGGCGATCGGCTTCGGCGGCTTGCCGACCCGCCGCTCGCCTGACTTTTCCTCCTGCACGAAGCCGAGGGAGAGCAGTTCCTCGACGAGATCGGAAGTTGCCTGCTTCGACAGGCCGGTGATCTCCGAAATGGCGATACGGGGAATGGGGCCGCGAATGCGGACGGTCTCGAGCACCACCCAGAGATTGAGCGATTTGGACTTCACCGCATTCGTCGCGGACAGCATATCAGCACCACTTAAATTAATAAGTCAGTTTGACGGAATAATTATTGACAGCGCAAGGCACCCCTCGCACTCTGGTGGCAAGGCGTAAGTCAAAAGCCAGAAGGGGTCCATCCATGTCTGTCCTGCTGTCGCGTCGCGACATGCTGCTGGCCGCCTGTGCGGCCGGTGCTGCCGCCAGCCTTCCCTTTGACACGGCCCGCGCGTCGGAGGCGCTGAGCGTCTTCGGCCCCCTGCCGCCCGATCCCGCGCCGCCGGGAGCGGCAAAGTTCGCCGAAGCGGCGTTCGAGGCCTGGAAGAAGGCGCACAATGCGCAGGTAAGCTATGATCTGCTCGCCTGGCCGCAGCTGCATGACCGCATGGCCACCGCTTTCGCGTCCGGCTCGGCGCCCTGGAACGTGCTGTATATGTGCGGCTGGGTGCCGGAATTCGCCGCCTTCCTGGCCCCGTTCGCCGACGACCTGCCGAAGGCGCTCGTCGACGACCTCCCGGCCTCCAGCTTCGAGACCGTGACGTGGCAGGGCAAGCGCTACGGCGCGGTATTCACCCTGTCGTTGCTCACCTTGTTCTACAACAAGGAGCACCTCGCCGAGATCGGCTTCAGCGCTGCGCCGAAAAATTGGGACGAGTTCAAGCGCGCGGCAAAGGAACTGACGCGGGCCGGCCGCTACGGCTTCGTCGCCAATTACGGTGATCCAGCCGGCATCGGCGGCACCGCCAGCTACTGGATGGCGTTCCTCCAGCAGGCGGGCGGGAAGATGTATGGCGAGGACGGCCTGCCCGTCTTCAAGGGCGATGCCGGCGTGGCGGCGCTGCAGATGATGATGGACCTGATGCCGGGTTCCGACCCCGGCTCCATCTCCTATGCCGGCATCAACGACGCGACCAACGTGCTGATGGCGGGTCGCGCCTCGATGATGATGAACTGGCCCTTCATGTGGAACGCGGCGCAGGACCCGGCGCAATCGCAGATCGTCGGCAAGCTTGGCAGCGCGATCCTGCCGGCCGGCCCCGCCGGCAGCGCGTCGATCGATGGGACCGATGCCTGGACCGTCAGCAAGACCAGCGCCGATCCGGCTCTCGCCCGCCAGCTCGTCGAGTTCTATCTCGATGCCGACGTACAGAAGCGGCAGGCGCTCGATACGGGCTGGCTACCGATCCGGCTCTCGGTACTCGCCGACCCCGAGGTGCAGCAGAAGCTGCCGAACGCCGCCGTGGTTCTGGAGCAGGCGAAGCACCCTTACAACAGCTTCGTCACCCCCGACTTCAATCAGGTGACTCAGGCGCTGGGCACGGAAGTCCAGAAGGCCCTGCAGGGCCAGAAAACGGCGGCGCAGGCCATCGCGGATGCCTCCGATCTCGTTACCGCCATTGTGAAGCGCCGCGGCTGATCGCCCCGATGCCCTCCCCCGCCACGTATGAACAGCGCCGGCAAACCGCCGGCCTGTTCCTCCTCGCGCCGTCGATCGTCGTGCTGCTGGCGATCCTCGGCTACCCCATTGTGGAATCGCTGCTCCTCGCGTTCCAGAAAGTGCAGCTCGCGGCTGGCGGCATCGACCGGCAGTTCGTGGGACTGGCCAATTTCCAGCGCCTCGTCGCCGACGAGACGTTTCGCCGGGCGCTCTTGAATACCCTCTATTTCGCCGCGGCCGAAGTGGTGCTGGTCGTGCTGATCGCCTTCGCGATCGCCCTGCTCCTCAACCATCCCTTCGGACGCGCCGGGCTGTTCCGCATCCTGCTGGTGGTGCCGTGGGCGATCGCGCCGGTGGCCAATGCCGTGCTGTGGAAGTGGATCCTCAACGCCAATTACGGCGTGCTGAATGGCCTTCTCCAGTCGCTCGGGATCATCGACGTCTATCAGGTGTGGCTCGGCACTCCGGTCTCGGCGCTCAATTTCCTCCTGCTGGTCGATGTGTGGAAGTCGGTGCCCTTCGTCGCGCTGCTGTTGCTCGCCGGCCTCCAGCGCGTGCCCTCCGTCCTCTACAAGGCGGCCTATATGGACGGCGCGAGCCGCCTGCAGACGCTGATGCATGTCACGCTGCCCTCCATGCGGGCCGCCATTGCCGTCGCTGTTGTGCTGCAGACCATCTGGTCGCTGCGCATCTTCGACCTGGTCTTCGTGCTCACACGCGGCGGGCCGGCCGATGCGACGGTGCTGCTGAACTTCCTCGCCTATCGCGTGACCTTCAACTTCCTCGACATCGGTTATGGCGCGGCCATCGCCAACGTCATCTTCGTCATGACCATCCTGCTGGCCATTCTCTACATTCGGCTGGTGCGCCCGGCGGGGGAGGCCGCGCGATGAGCTATGCACATCATCGTCGCGGCGGCTTCAGCCTGCGGCTGCTCACCGGCGCCGGCCTCGTCCTCTTCGTCATCTGGTCAGCGGCGCCGATCCTTTGGCTCGCGCTGTCGAGCGTGCTGGAACAGCGGGCGCTCATCGCCCGGCCGCCCGACCTCTCCCCGCAGAACCTGACACTCTCCAATTTCATCACGGTGATCGGTTCGGCGGCGGCGCTCGGACGTGGCATGCTGAACTCGCTCATCGTCGCGCTGTTTGCCACCCTCGCCTCGCTGGCGCTGGGCGCACCGGCGGCCTATGCGCTGGCCCGGCTCTCGGTGCCGCGCGCGAGTGCCATCGCCTTCCTCGTGCTGGCGACACAGATGCTGCCGAGCATCGCCATCGCCATTCCGCTTTTCCTCGTCATCAGCCGGCTCGGGCTGATCGACAATCTGTTCTCGCTGGGTGTCGTCTACCTCTCGTTCAACCTTCCCATCGTCATCTGGATCCTGCGCAATTTCTTCCTCGGCATTCCCGACGGTCTGGAAAAGGCGGCGGCGATCGACGGGGCCGGGGTGATCGGGACCTTCTGGCACATCGTGCTGCCCATCTCGCTTCCCCCGCTCGGCGCCGCGGCCGTTTTCGCCTTTGTCGAGGCGTGGAACGAGTTCTTCTTCGCGCTGATCCTCACGCGCCAGTCGGCGCAGACCGTCCCGCTGGTGATCGCCGCCTTTGCCGGCCAGTACCAGACCGTGTTCGGCCAGATGATGGCGGCGGCGCTGATCAGCGTCGTGCCGGTGATCCTGCTGGCGGTGCTGTTCCGCGACTGGATCGTGCGCGGCTTCGCCGACGGGATGATGAAAGGATGACCACGGTATGAGTCCCTCCCCCTCCTCCACGCCGCTGGCCATCGAGCTGCGCGGCGTCGCCAAGACGTTCGGCAGCGTGCCGGTCTGTCGCGATGTCGATCTTGCCATCGCCGCCGGCGAATTCGTCACGCTTCTCGGCCCCTCCGGCTGTGGCAAGACGACGACGCTCAACATGGTCGCCGGGCTTGAGGACTGCACGAGCGGCGACATCCTGCTGGCCGGGCGGCGCGTCAACGAGCTCTCGCCGGTCGAGCGCGACGTCGCCATGGTGTTCCAGAACTACGCGCTCTATCCGCATATGACGGTGGCGCAGAACATCGGCTTTACCCTTCGCATGCGCGGCACGCCGCGTGCCGAGATCGACCGGCGGGTGAAGGACGTGACCACCGCGCTCGAACTGTCGCATGTGGTGGATCGTTTGCCGGCGCAGCTTTCCGGCGGGCAGCAGCAGCGGGTGGCGATCGGCCGCGCCATCGTGCGCGAGCCGCGCATCTTCCTGTTCGACGAACCGTTCTCCAATCTCGACGCCGCCCTGCGGGTGAAGATGCGGGCCGAGGTGAAGCAGTTGCACCGCCGGCTGGGCGTCACCTCCCTGTTCGTCACCCATGATCAGGAAGAGGCGATGTCCATCTCGGACCGGATCGCCGTCATGAATCGCGGCCGGGTCGAACAGTTCGGCACGCCGGAGGAAATCTATGCCCGCCCGGCTACCCGCTATGTCGCGTCCTTCATCGGCAATCCGCAGATCGAATTGCTGTCGGGAATCGTGGAGGCGCACGAAGGCGGCCCCGTGGTGCGTATCGGCAGCGAACTGGTGCGATTGGCGTCCTCCCTCAACACGCCGGCCGGCCGCTCCGTCGATATCGGCGTGCGGCCGGAGCATGTGAGGCTAGGCTCGGGGACGCTCGCCGGCCGCGTCCGCCTGGTTCAGCCCGTTGGGCCATCCAGCCATGTCGTCATCGAGTGGGACGGCGGATCGCTGATTGCCGCCCAGCCGGGGTTCTGCAGACTTCAGCCCGGCGAGCCCATCCGAGCCGAGATTTCCGCAGCCGACGTGATGGTCTTCGATCACGCCAGCGGGGTGCGACTTTCCCAAGGAATGCCGAGAGCGAATTAATAAGTCCGTTTGACGGAATAATTATTGACAGCATGGCAGGCTCTCGGCAATCTGGCGATGTCAGCAATGAAGTAAGGCATTCATGGCCGTCGTCCCGGCCGGGCGGTTGATCATCCAAGCCGCCCACTAAGACACGAAACCATCATTCGCTCGTTCCCGCGGTGAGGTCGCCTCCCCTCGGCGGCCGAATGCGATCGAACTTCTCTTCAGACATGCATGGCATCGGCCGCTGCGGCATTGCGCGCGCAGGCCGGGCGCCCGCACGCCATCAACACACGACAGGTGATCCATGAACCAGCCCGTGCTGCCGAACTCGCTCGAGGGGCGCGACGTCGCCGTCCATCTGCATTCGCAGACCAATCCGCGGCAAATGGAGGAAAACGGGCCGATCGTGATCACCCGCGGCGAAGGCATCCGCGTCTACGATGCCGCCGGAAAGCCCTATATCGACGCCATGGCGGGGCTGTGGTGCGCCTCGCTGGGCTTTGCCAATGAGCGCCTCGCCGCTGCGGCAAGCCGGCAATATGCCGAGCTCGGCTTCTACCACACCTTCTTCCAGCGCACCCTGCCGGGGGCGACAGAGCTGGCCGAGAAGCTGGTCGACCTCACCGGCATGACCGGCGGCAAGGCCTATTTCGCCACCTCCGGCTCGGAGGCGAACGAGACCATGGTGAAGCTCGCCTGGGTCTACCATACGGTGCGGGGCAAGCCGACCAAGCGCAAGGTGATCGCGCGCGACCGCGCCTTCCACGGCTCCACCATCGCGGCGGCCTCCATGTGCGGCCTCGGCTTCATGCACCGCGAATTCGGCCTGCCGCTGCCGGGCTTCCTGCACACGCTGTGTCCCGACGCCTATCGCGGCATGCTGGAGGGCGAGGACGAGGCCGCCTTCGTCGAGCGGCTCGCGCGCGAGCTGGAATCCCTCATCCTGCGCGAGGGCGCGGATTCCATCGCCGCCTTCATCGCCGAGCCGATCCATGCCGGTGGTGGCATCATCCTGCCGCCCGCCGGCTATTTTCCTCGGATCCAGCAGATCCTGAAGAAGTACGACATTCTCTTTCTCGATGATGAGATCGTCTGCGGCTTCGGGCGCACGGGGGAATGGTTCGGCAAGGACACGGTCGGCGCAAGCCCGGACATGATGGCGCTCGCCAAGGGGCTCTCCTCCGCCTATTTCCCGATCTCGGCTGTCGTGTTGGCGCCCGCGATCTATGAAGCCGTGAAGGAATTCAACAAAGCCGGCGGCAATTTCGGCCATGGCTTCACAAATTCGGGTCACCCGGTGGGCGTGGCGGTCGCGCTCGAAGCCATCGCCATCTATGAGGAAATGAACATCGTCGAGCACGTTCGGGCGATGGGCGCACGCCTTCGCGGCCATTTCGAGCGCATCGGCCGCGCGTCGCCCATCGTGGGGCAGGTGCGCGGCGCCGGCCTGATGCTGGGCATCGAGCTGGTTGCGGACAAGGCGAGCCGCACGCCCTTCGATCCGCATCTGCAGGTGGGCATGGCCTTCGACCGCATCGCCTATGGCAACGGCCTGGTGGCGCGCTGCATGGGCGACGTGCTGGGCTTCTCCCCGCCGCTCATCGTGACCGAGAGCGACGTGGATGAGATCGCCGAACGTTGCGAGACCAGCCTTCATCAGCTCGAGCGGCAGCTGGGTTGCTTACCTTGATGTGAGCGGCTTCCCCGCTGGAACATCCACGCTGTGAGGCCATGTCACGCAGGCGACGGGCAAGTATCACGCCGTGTGATGCGCCCTCACAACCCCAGCCCCTCTGCCGACCGCGATCGCACTCGATCCCGCCATCGCTTCGTGTGAGGCCCTCACATGGCGGCCGATCTGCTTGTCGAAGACCGGCTGCAAGGGCGTGAGCTGGAAGCCGAGACCCATCCTCCAGCATGGCGAAGCGGCCGAAGACGAGCTGAAGCTGGCGGATGCCGGTGCCCGAGACATATTCGCCGCGACCGGAAGGCCGGTAGGTCAGGCTGGTCGACTTGGCGAGGTGGGCGGCGACGCGCTCCGTCTCGCGGCGCTGGAGCCGGTTGATGAGGTCGGGCGCATCGCATCGGACAACCCGATCCGCCCGCGGTCGAACATCCAGTGCGCCGTACCTGACAGAGCCAATCCATTGATGACGATATAAGGGCCGTTCCCCTGAAGGGGCTGAATGTGGGCCGCCGCGACCTCGGCCCGCCGGCCACCCTTAATCCGCTTCAAGCCGCGGATGGCGCAGCGCTCGTCACAGGCGCGCGGCACGATGCGTTTGCGCCCTGTGCGATCCGCGAGGACGAATGGTGGAAGCCTCAAAACCTGCGTCTTGCATCTTAACTTGTCGGGTGGAAGGTTGGTATTTCGCGAGGCTACAGAGATGATTTGAACCGTGCCCGCGATTGGTTGCGGCACCCCTCAAGAAGAACCTATGCAGACAGAGATCATTCATCGCC
Source organism: Ancylobacter tetraedralis (assembly GCF_014195655.1). Classification (GTDB taxonomy): domain Bacteria; phylum Pseudomonadota; class Alphaproteobacteria; order Rhizobiales; family Xanthobacteraceae; genus Ancylobacter; species Ancylobacter tetraedralis. The sequence goes on along the minus strand of NZ_JACICD010000001.1, from coordinate 624,268 downwards.
TGTGGGATGAGCTTTCCGACTTCCAGGCCAGCCAGCCCGATCAGGCGGCTGCCCATTTCATGGGGCGGCTGTGCGACATGGTCGGGGCCTGGAACGCCACCTGGGCGGGTGCGATACGGATCGACGGAGACACCGGCGGGGACCCGCTCGAGGGCTGGCGGGTCGGTGCGGTGCAGGCGCTCCATCCGGTCGCCCCGCACCCGGACGAAGGCCATTTCAAGGAAATACTGCGCGTCTGGGACCGGCGCGAGATTGATCCCTCCTTCCTCTTGCCGATGCGCGCGGTCGGCACGTTCCGCACCTATTCGTTCCGCCGGGAGCTGCCGCCGGAATGGTTCGGCAGCGCGTTCTACGAGCGTCACTACGGCTCGATCGGCACGCGTGACGCGGTGTTCGTCGCGTTTCCGCTGAACGAGAACTGCGAGTCCCATTTCGGCTTCTATTCGCACCAAACGTTCGCCGACGAGGAGATCGCCCGGCTCACCTACACCTTGCGCGGGATAAAGTGGTTCCACCGCAGCCTCTTGCTGGCGAACGGGCTCCTGATCGCCTCTTCCCCGCTGACGCCGACGGAGCGCCGCATCCTGCAATTGCTCCTGACCGGAGCGGCCGAAAAGCAGATCGCCCGGCAGATGGATGTGGCGTCCTCCACCGTCCACCAGCATGTCATGCGCATCTTCCGCAAGTTCGGGGTGCGCAGCCGGGCCGCGCTCATGGGCCTCTGGCTCAATCGTGCCGGCTAGCGCCTTTTCCGATCGGACGGAAGCATCGGATCGACACGAAAATGTTCCAGATTCAATGGGCAGGAACCGGTTCTGATCGCACGCGTCATTCAACTTCTGCGGAACATGCTCGAGCGCCGTCCCGGCCTCGGTCGAGGGGATTCGTACCCGGCTAAACGAGAGAACCCGCGACGCATCCTCTATTTAGAGGACATGACCCCCTGCCTCCTCCTGTCCTAGTTTGCGTAACGGCATCGGGACACCGATTGGCGAGATGATTCTGGTTGGGCGAGCCAGAGGGGGAACGGGGCGGGTGATGCGGTTTGGCGGGCGAGTGCGGGCGCGTGAGCGTCACGAGACCTATTGCGTGAACCACATCGCGGCAGCAGGCGGCAGGGCGACAAGGCCATTCCCACCTGCGCGTCCATCACCCGTCCGCACCCGCGCCGCGGCGCTGGGAAGCGTGTCGCCTCTCGTCCTGTGCATGCTGGCCGGCACCCTCATCGCATCTCCCGCTGGCGCGCAGACATTCGGCGGCTACGGCGGCGCGGTAAATGCCCCGTCAGCCGCGGGCGGCGGTTACGGAATGGATGGCGAGGACGGTACCGAATCTTCGGACGAGGGCACCCCCTATTATGGCGGTGGCGGCGGTGGCGGCGCGGGCGCCCTGGTGGGAGGGGCCGGCGGAAAAGGCGCCGATGCGCCGGATGACGGCGGTTTTCAACGCGGCGGCGGCGATGGTGGCGACGGAGGTCATTCGGGTTCGGTCCAGAGCACCGACGCGACGCTCGATCCGGGTGTCGCGGGGATTTACGGCACGAATGGCGGCAACGGCGCTTCCGGCTTCAGCGGCTTCAGCTCCGGCAACCGCGTTGGCGCCTCGGGCGGTGGCGGCGGCGCAGGCGGATACGGCATCTCCGGACAAGGCAACATAAGCCTCATTTTGTCCGGAAGCGGTGTCGTTTCCGGCGGCAATGGCGGCGCGGGCGGGCAAGCCGGCTTGAATGGCGAGTTTGGCAGGGGCGGCGACGGCGGCAACGGTGGCGTCGGCGTCTATTTCGATTCGGCGTCGGTCCTCGACAATCGGGTCACGATCATCGGAGGGAACGGCGGTAAGGGCGCCGATGGCGTCTACGGCTCCAATGGCGGGGATGGCGGTACGGGCGTGTTCGCTCTGAACGGCCTGACGCTCTACAACAGCGGCACCATCACCGGCGGGAACGGGGCAAAAGGCGGCGCGGGCGAGTTTGGTGATGGTGTCATCGGCGCCGGCGGGTGGGGCGTGTTCGGCTCCAACATGGACATCACCACCAGCGGCGCCATCTCCGGCGGATTGTTCGGCGACGGCGAGATGCGCGCGAACGCCATTATATTCCTCAGCGGCACCAACAGCCTGACGCTGCAGGAGGGCTGGAGCTTCAACGGCAATCTGGTCGTGAACGACCCCGGCAGCTCGCTCACCTTCAAGCTGGACGGCATTGACGCCGATGTGTCGAACGACGTCAACGGCCAGGGCCGTGTCGTCGTCGATGTCGGGCCGCAGGTTCTGACGCTGTCGGGCGTCAACAAATACAAAGGTGGCACGACCCTCACCTCCGGCACGCTGAGCGTGGCGAACAAGGCGGCGCTGGGCGACGGCGTCAACCTCAGCTTCAATGCTCCGGTAAGCGGCGTGACCGGGCTTCCCAGTGCTGGATCCACCCTGTCATCCGCCATTTCCACCTATGCCAGCGCGCCGACCGTGGAGAACGCGGCGGCGCTGGCGGCGGCGCAGGCCGGCTACCGGCAGACGATCGGCGAGGGACAGGCCAGCGGCGAGTTGCCGACGCTGCAGATCACCGGGTTGGTGTCCCTCGACCCGGCGACCGACAGACCGATCACGATAGCGGATGGGCAGGCCGGTGCGATTCGCCTGGAAGGCGCCGATGCCGCGCTAACCATGTTCGGCTTCCCCATCAGCGGGACCGACAGTGGCATCGTCGTTGGAAGCGGCAGCGTGCTCGATCTCGGCGTCGGGGAAGGCCAGATGCAGGGCTATATCTTCGCCGGGAATCACGCTGGCACGGGGGGCGCGCTCTACAACGCATCTGGAACGGTGAGCATCGCCCGCGCGACCTTCATCGACAATGCGGCGGCTTCTTCCAGTGGCGCCATCCTGAATACGGGCGTCATGACGCTAACAGACAGTACCTTCTCGGAGAACTCCAGTGGCTATGGCGGGGCCATCGGCCAATTTGGCACCCTTCTCGTCGAACGCAGCCGTTTCACGGGCAATGACGCCCTGTCGGTGGGCGGAGCGATCTACACCTCGGGCGCGTCCCCGACCACGGTCATAGAAAGTAGCTTCTCTGGCAACAGCGCGGGGGAAAAGGGCGGTGCGATCTCGGCTGAAGGGCCATACAGACCCTTCGTTTTGAGCATCGTCGACAGCGATTTCACCGGCAACAGCGCGGGGTCGGTAGGCGGTGCGATCGCGCTGGAAGGCGGCACGCTCAACCTGACGGTCAGCGATGGCTTCAGCAGCCTGTTCTCCGGCAATATGGCCGATGGCGAGGCGTCGGCGATCCATGTTGGGACTGGCGTCCGCATGAACGTTTCTCCGACGTTTTTCGTCTACACGGCGTCCGCGCTTAAGGTGGGCGCGGAGACAGGGGCGCTGCTCGACATGCGCGACCCGATGAGCGGCGACGCCGACCACGTCACCAACACCGTGGCCAAGGCCGGGGCCGGGACCTGGGCGCTGGGCGGCGCGAACGTCTTCGCGGTGTCCGGCACCGGCAGCACCGATTTCGCCGTCTCGGAAGGCCGGCTCTATCTCTTCGCCGCAGGCGAGGTGGCGAACCCGACGACGCAGGACGAGGACGCCGTGGTCGGCGTGGGCACGCTGCAACTCGACGGCGCGACCTCCACCTTCACGGTCGGCGCCGACGCAACCTTGGTTGCCGGCGGCGCGAACAGCGTCTCCACCGACGGCACCATCGCCTTCGAGGACGGCGCCACGCTGCGCGGCGGCAATGCCGCCACCGCCATGGGCGGCGCCGATCCCACCTTCATGGAGGCCGGCGGCGCCACCTCGCTGAGCCTTACCGCCACCGGAGGCATCACGCTGGAGGGTACGCTCGACATCGCGGCGCTGGGCGCCACCGACAGCTTCACCCTCAACGGTGTACTCGGCGGCGCGGACGGCGCCCTCGCTAAATCCGGCGCCGGCACGGTGATCCTGACCAGCGCCAGCACCTTCGCGGCGGGAACCACGATCTCCGCCGGCACGCTGGCGCTCTCGGGAAGCGGTGCCCTCGCCGCCGCTGGCGCGATGACGCTCGATGGCGAAACGGGCGTGTTTGACATCTCGGCCGCCGACGGCGCACGCAGCATCGGCAGCCTGTCCGGCATCGCCGGTTCCTCCATCGTGCTCGGCACCAACGGGCTGACGATCGGCGGCAGCGGCGAGACCACCTTCGCCGGCAGCTTTGACGGCACCGGCGGGCTCACCAAGGCCGGCACGGGCACGCTGACCCTTTCGGGCACGAGCGCGCAGAGCTGGCAGGTCGACGCCGGCACGCTCGCGGCCGCCGCCGGCGGCTTCACCGGCGATGTCGGCATCGACGGCGACGCGACCTTCGAACTGGTTGCCGCGACGGCGTCTACCTATGCCGGCACACTCTCGGGCACCGGCACCTTCGCCACATCCGGCGCGGGTGTGCTCGCCTATACCGGCGACAGCGCGGCTTTCGCCGGCACGACCCGCGTCACCGCCGGGGAACTGGCGGTGAACGGCACGCTCGGCGGCGCGGTGGAGGTGAGCGCGGGCGCGGCGCTCGGCGGATCGGGAACGGTCCGTGGAGAAGTGACCGTCGCCAACGGCGGCAGCCTGACGCCGGGCAATTCTCCCGGCACGCTCAACGTGGGCTCGCTGGTACTGAACAATGCCTCGAGCCTGGAGTTCGAGCTCGGCCAGCCCGGCGTCGTGGGCGGGCCCAACAACGACCTCGTCGCCGTGACGGGCGGGCTGACGCTGGACGGCGTCGCCACGCTGGACCTCACCCCGCCGGGGCTCGGCACCTATACCTACACCTTGTTCACCTATGGCTCGCTGACCGCCGATAACGGCCTCATCCTGACCGGCGCGGTCGGCTACGACTTCGCTCTCGCCGTCGACGACGGACAGGTGGACCTCATCGTCAGCCAGAACGGGCTGCAATACTGGAACGGCTCGCAGGACCCGCCGACCGGCACGGTGCGCGGCGGTGACGGCGTCTGGAACAATGGCAACGTCAACTGGACCGACGCGAGCGGGCTGAGCGCCAACCCCTGGGGGGGTCTCACCGCCGTGTTCGTGGGCGCGGCGGGCACTATCGACGTCACCGAGGAAGTGGCGGTGGCGGGCCTGCAGTTCGGCACCACCGGCTATCGGCTGGAAGGCGCGGGCGCCCTCCGGCTGTCCGGCGCCGACACGGAGTTTCGCGTTGGCGCCGATGTCTCGGCCGAGATCGCCACGCAGCTCATCGGCAGCGGGGGCCTGCTGAAGACCGGCGCCGGCACGCTGGAACTCTCCGGCGTGAACAGCTACGAGGGCGGCACGACGCTGGCGATGGGCGTCCTGCAGATCAGCGACGACCGCAATCTCGGCGATGCCGATGGCGGGCTGACCTTCCTCGGCGGCACGCTGGCGACGACGGGAAGTTTCACCTCGAACCGCCAGGTCACGCTGTCCGCCACCGGCACCGTCGACGTGGCGGACGGCACGATCGTCACGCTGGCCGGCGAGGTCGAGGGCACGGGCGGGCTGGTGAAGCAGGGCGCCGGCGTGCTGGCGCTGGCGGGCGACACCACCTATGCGGGCGCGACCGACATTGTGGCCGGCACGCTGCGGGCGGAGACCTCTTCCGGGCTGTCCTCGCTGTCGGCGCATCGCGTCAACCAGGGCGCGCGGCTCGAGATCGCCGACGGCGTCTGGGCGGAGATCGCCGCGCTGGAAGATGGAGCGCTCGGCGGCGGCACGGTCCTTCTCGACGGGCCGGACAGCGCTCTGTCGGTCGGCGGCGACAATCGCGACACGCGGTTCACCGGCAGCTTCGCCGGCGTTGGCCTGCTGGAGAAGATCGGCAGCGGCACGCTCACCCTCACCGGTACCGGTAGTCAGCTGGGCGCACTGTCGCTCTGCGACTGCGGGGCGGGTGGCGGCATCACAATCGACGGCGGCAGTTTGGCGGTGAACGGGACGACGGGTCATCCCTCCACGGTATCGGTGGGTGACAGCCGTCTGGCCGTGGCCGGCGGCGGCTCGCTCACGGTGAGCGGTTCGAACGCCCTGTTCGAGGTCGACGGCGGCGTGGTCGAGGTGAGCGGCGCCAATTCGCGTGTGACCGTCGAGGGCGCCGCCCGGATCGGCGTCGAGCAGACGCGGGGCTTCCTCGTCAGCGACGGCGGACGTTTCGAGGTGGACCAGACGGCGACCTTCTCCGATCTTGGCGCGCCGACCTCGATGCTGGTCACCGGCACCGGATCGGTGCTTGAGGTTCACGGTCTCATGGAGATCGGCTTCCTTCCCCTCGACTATGCCGGCACGCTGACGGTCGCCGATGGGGGCACGGTCCGCGTGCGCGACACGCTGCACGTCAATGCCGGCAGCCGCCTCGTCATCGGCAGCGGCGGAGCGGCCGGCGCCGTCGATGCCGGGGTCATCGCGAATGACGGCGCGATCATCGGCAATTTCACCGATCTCGCGACGCTGGCCGCGCCGATCGCGGGCAGCGGCAAGGTGGTCATGGCCGGGGCCGGCACGCTGGTGCTGACCGGCGCCAACACCTACACCGGCGGCACGGAACTGAGCGATGGCATAGTGCAGGTGGCGGCGGACGCCAATCTCGGCGATGCCGCGGGCGGGCTCACCCTTGCCGGCGGCACGCTGTCGACGACGGCCAGCTTCGCTTCCGCGCGTGCCGTGAATGTGGCCGCGTCCGGCGGGTTCGACGTGGCCGCCGGCACGACGCTCGCGCTTTCCGGCACGCTCGCCGGCAGTGGCGACCTTGCCAAGCTGGGTGCCGGCGGGCTGAACTACACCGGCAACGGTTCGGCCTTCACCGGCGTGACGACGATCGAAGCCGGGCTTCTCCAGGTGAATGGCAGCCTTGGCGGGCCGGTTTCGGTGCTCGGCGGCGGCACGCTGGGCGGCGGCGGCACGATTGGCGGGCTTGTCGTCGGCAGCGGCGGCACCGTCGCGCCGGGCACGTCGCCGGGCACCCTCACCGTCAACGGCAATGTCTCCTTCGCGGCCGGCTCGACCTATGCGGCCGAGGCGTGGGCCGACGGCAGGCATGATCTCATCACCGCCACCGGTACGGCGACCTTGTCGGGCGGAACGGTCTCCCTGCTGGCACAGGCCGGCTATGGGAACCCGCTCGCCACCTACACCATCCTCGCCGCGCAGGCCGGCGTCGCCGGACAGTTCGCGGACGTCGTGTCGAACTACGCCTTCATCAGTCCGTCGCTGAGCTATGACGGCAGCAATGTGTATCTCACGCTGGCGCGCAACGATGTCGACTTCGCCGCGACGGCGATGACCGCCAATCAAGGCGCCGTGGCCAATGCGGCGCAGTCGCTCGGCCTCGGCAACCCCGTCTATAATAGCGTGCTGCAGCTCACCGCCAGCCAGGCGCCAGGCGCCTTCGACCAGCTCTCCGGCGAGGTGCATGCCTCGGCCCAGAGCGTGTTCATGGAGCAGAGCAGCCTCATTCGCGGCGCGCTGAACGACCGGCTGCGCGGCGCGCAGGGCAGCGTTGGCGCCGCCGCCGGCACGGTCGTCCGCGTGGTCGAGACGCCGGACGGCGCGCTCGCCTATGCCGCGCCCTCCAAGGTGCAGGTCGCTGCCGATATGAGCATGCCAATGAAGGCGGCTCCCCTGGTGGCACCGGCGGAAAGATTCGCGCTGTGGACCACGGGCTTCGGCAATTGGGGCTCGTTCAACGGCACCGGCAACGCCGCCGGCGTCACCAATTCCACCGGCGGCTTCCTGATCGGCGCCGACACGGTGATCCTCGACGGCTGGCGGGTCGGCGTCGCCGGCGGCTACATCTACACCGATTTCTCGGTGAGCGGGCGCAACGCCTCCGGCAGCAGCGATAACGGGCATGTCGGCCTCTACGCCGGCAAGACGTGGGACGCGCTCGCCCTGCGCTCCGGGCTCGCCTACACATGGCATGACGTCTCGACCGGCCGGACGGTTGCCTTCCCCGGCTTTGCCGACAGCCTCTCCGCGGATTACAATGCCGGGACCTTCCAGGCCTTCGGCGAGCTGGGCTACCGGATCGAGGCGCCCTTTGCGTCGCTCGAACCCTTCGCCAACCTCGCCTATGTCCATCTGAACACCGACGGCTATACCGAGCAGGGCGGCGCCGCGGCTCTGTATTCCGACGGCTCGGACTTCGACACCACTTTCGCGACGCTCGGCCTGCGGGCGTCCAGAGAGCTGACGCTGGGTGCCTATGAGGCGACCCTGCGGGGGACCCTCGGTTGGCGCCATGCCTTTGGCGACATCGCGCCGTCGGTCACGCAGGCCTTCCTCGGCTCGGATGCCTTCACCGTCACCGGGGTGCCGATCGCGGAAGACGCCGCCGTGCTGGAAGCCGGTCTGGATCTGCGCCTGAGCGCCAGCTCAACGCTCGGCATCGCCTATACCGGCCAGTTCGGTGACGGCGTGACGCAGAACAGCTTCAACGCCTCGCTCACTGTGAAGTTCTGAGGCGGGATAAGGCGAAGGGAGCGGAAGCCGATCCGGGCGCCGTTATCTCGGATGCGATCTGCCCCAACATCTCGCGCCACGCCGCGAGGCGGCGGAGCGGATTGGGACCAATCATGCCAATTCGGCCTGAGGGGAGAACGCCGTCCCGGCGAGGCGAATTTCCGATAAATATTTGAAAAAACTCGATTAAATGAATAATTCGAGATGCGGTTGTTGTTTCGAGCGGAGGCTCAAGAGATCGGCCGCGACAGATCGGCCGCGACGGGACCTTCCATGAGTCCACGTCGGGTCAACGCACGTCATAGGGCTATGGCGTCGACATCGTGCTCATCTGCGTCGCTCGCGGCCCGCCAATCCCACCTTTTCCCCTCTATCACCCGATATTGCCGCCGATCACCGCCCATCACCTTGCGGTATCGCGAACCGCCGCTTCCACGCTGTTGTCCGACACTTTCGCGCCTGAAACGCCAGCGCGACGGCTATCGAACGAAGCCGGTCATACAAGCTTGCGGTCTTGAACGGCCGATCTCGGGATAAACGGCCGTTTGTGACCACTTCAGCGTATGATCGGCAACGCGCCCACACTTCATTATTGGGCCGCCTCTTGGTCACGGCGGCTCACCTGCAAGGCGTCGTGCGTTAGGCAACGGACCCATCCGCCGGCCCGAGCCGACCGAACGGCGCGCGCCGTCCCAAGGACTGCGCAGCCCGTAGTGCGACCGGAGACACCCGGTGTCGTCAGGCTTGAGGCCAGGCACACAAAGCCTGCCGGGCAATTGCCGTCAGTCGCTCTCTGGAAAAGCCGGCCTTCGCCTGAACGGCCATGCCATGCGCGACCGCCAATATGTACGCGGCAAGCACCGAGGCATCGGCATCCGCCGGCAGGTCTCCCTCGTTTTTTGCCCGTTCAAATCGGTCTCGCAGGACCGCCTCACCATCTGCCCGCCATTTGATCAGCGCCTGACGACTGGCCTCCGAGTCGTCCGATCCGGCCAAGGCACCGTTAATGCCGAAACATCCTGTACGATCCGCAAACCGCGTGTTGAGCTCGACCGCCCCCTTGAGCACCCTCGTTGCCACCGCCCGGGCGGTTTCCAGATTCACAGCCTCCCAGACATAGTTGCCGTAGTGGCTGCCGTACCGGTCGAGCGCTTTGAGGAACAGCGCCTCCTTGTTGCCAAAAGCCGAATAGAGCGCCGGCCGCTCAACCCCGGTCGCGGCAACGAGGTCGGCATAGGAGGTTCCCTCGAAGCCCTGGCGCCAAAAAACGCCGAGCGCCGCGTCGAGCGCTTCCTCCACCTCGAATGTCCTTGGGCGTCCCATGTCCGCGTCCGCTCCATTTCATAATGAACGTTATTTAATCGACTTGACAATCGAAGTCCAGATACGTAACGCTCATTACGTAATGAGCATTATGTAATGCCTGCCATGAAGGTGAAGGACCCGAGATGACCAAAACGCTGAACCGCCAATTTACGCTCGCCGCGCGCCCCAAGGGGGCGGCCAAACTGAGCGACTTCAAGCTTGTGGAAGCGCCGGTGCCGCCGCTGGCTGAGGGGCAGGTGCTCGTCCGCAACACGCTGTTCTCGGTCGATCCCTATCAGCGCAACCTGATGGGTAACGGTTCGTCCGAATGGCCCGCGATCGAGATCGGTGAGCCCATGGGCGGCCCGACGGTCGCCGTGGTCGAGGAAAGCCGAAACCCGGATTTCGTCGTCGGCGATCGCGTTCAGACGTGGTCGGGTTGGCAGGACTATGCGGTCTCGGACGGTGCCGATCTTCGCAAGCTGGATGTCGGCGTCGCGCCACCGACGACCGCGCTCGGACCGCTCGGTCTCACCGGCTTCACCGCGTGGTACGGCATGACGAAGGTCCATGACTTCAAGCCCGGCGGCACGCTGGTGGTCACCGGAGCGGCGGGCTCGGTCGGCTCGGCAGCCGCGCAGCTCGGAAAGCTGCGCGGGCTGCGCGTTGTCGGTATCGCGGGTGGTGCCGCGAAGACGGCTTACCTCAAGGATCAACTCGGCCTGGACGATGCGATCGATTACAAGGCCGACGACTTCGCCGAACACGTCAAGCGCGCGCTCCCCGACGGGATGGACGCCTTCTTCGAGAATGTCGGCGGCCCAATTTTTCCGGTTCTGATGGAATATTTCAACACCAACGCGAAGATGGTCATCTGTGGCACGATCGCTGACTACAGCGACACCGAATTGCCGACCGGGACGAATTATTTGCCGCGGCTGATCACGCTGATCCACTACCGGTTCGTCGATATCAAGTCCTTCGCGACGCCCTATGTCATGCACACCTTCCCCGAGTTCCTGGCCGAGATGACGCCCCTGGTCACGAGTGGCAAGATCACGTTCGGCGAAGAACTCATCGATGGTTTCGAGAAACTTCCAGCGACGCTCCTGACGCTGTTTGACGGCAGCCATAGTGGCAAGAAGCTGATCGTGACCGCCGATTGACCCGCTCCGCCGCTTCGTCGGCGAGTACCCATCCCGGAGAAAGCGCCGGCGCTCTCCGCCTCATCGGCACCATGCCCCCAATGCCGGCGGAAATTCGCGGTCCCCAGAGACAGGTCGCAGACGCTGAGCCCGGTCCGTCCAAGCAGCGTGTACTTCACGATGTGCTTCCTTCAATGGAATGAGACGGGCCGTCACACCCGCGCTGTCACCCCCGCGCTGTCACCCCCGCGCTGTCACTGGTGCGCGATCCCGGCGCTCGCGCACCGCAACGATGGCGAGAGAGGCGATCAGGCAGAGAATGCCGGCGACGAAGAAGGCGGGCAGGTAGGTCTGGTAGAAGGTGCGGCTGAAGCCGGCGCCATAGGCGGCGGAAGCGGCGCCAAGCTGGTGGCCGGCGAAGATCCAGCCGAAGACCAGACTGGCGCGATCACCGAACCGGTCGGCGGCCAGCTTCACCGTCGGCGGCACGGTGGCGACCCAGTCGAGACCGTAAAACACGGCGAAAATGGACAGGCCGTAGAAGCTGAAATCGCTGAACGGCAGATAGAGCAGCGAGAGGCCGCGCAGGCCATAATACCAGAACAGCAGCCAGCGACTGTCGACGCGGTCCGATAGCCAGCCGGAGCCGACCGTGCCGATGAAGTCGAACACGCCGATCAGCGCCAGCATGCCGGCCGCCGTCACCGCGGCCATTCCGTAATCGCCGCAGAGCGAGACGAAATGGGTCTGCACGAGGCCGTTGGTCGAGGCGCCGCAGATAAAGAAGGTGCCGAACAGCACCCAGAACGTCGCCGACTTCGAGGCATCGCGCAGCGCCAGAAGCGGCGAGGCGAGCATCGCCTTCAACGTGGTGGGACGGGCGGGATTCGTCGGCGGCTCGCTGGCGCCATAGGGCAGCAGCCCGATATCGGACGGCCGGTCGCGCAGCAGGATAAGCACCGCGAGCGCGGCCACCAGCAGCATGGCGAGAATGAGCGACAGTGCGCTGCGCCAGCCGAGCGTTTCGGTGAGATGGGCCAGCAGCGGCAGGAACACCAGCTGCCCCGTCGCCGTCGAGGCGGTGAGCAGGCCCAGCACCAGCCCGCGCCGCTGGGCGAACCAGCGCGTCGCCACCGTGGCGCCGAGCACCATGGCGGTGAGCCCGGTGCCGAAGCCGACGACGACACCCCAGAGCAGCATGAGGTGCCAGACCCTGGTCATGAAGAACGACCCGAACACGCCAAGGCCGATGAGGCCGAGCGCCACGGTTGCCACCGGGCGCAGACCGAAGCGGTTCATGAAGGCGGCGGCAAAGGGGCCCATCAGCCCGAACAGCACGAGGCGGATCGCGAAGCCCGAGGAGATGTCGGCGGTGGCCCAGCCGAATTCGCGCTCCAGCGGGCCGATCAGCACGCCGGGCGCGCCCACCGCGCCGGCCGTGACCAGCATGGTGAGGAAGGTGACGGCGGCGACCACCCAGCCATAATGGATGCCGCGACGGGCAAAAAAGGCGGGAGGCGTCACCGTCGGAGCGGAGGTGACCGGGGGCTGACTTTCCATGGGTTCCCTTTTGCGGGTAGCTGCCCGCTTCTATGCGATGGCGATGGATTGGCGGACCATGCCGAATGGGTCAGATGGCGGCGATGAGATCCTCGAGCGCTTCGACGCGTTGCGGGCCGAGCCGTGCCGCGACCGCCTGCTGCGTCGCCTCCCACACCGGCACGGCCTGCTGGAGCAGGTCGCGGCCGCCTTCGGAAAGCTGGATCATGGCCTCGCGCTGGTCCTCGCTGCCGCGAGTGCTGATCGCCAGTTCCAGGCGCTCCAGCACGCGCACGTTGCGCCCGACCGTCGAGCGGTCGAGGTCACACAGGCTACCAAGCCGCGTAAGGCTGACAGGCTCGTTGCGGTGGATCCGGCGCAGCAGCGCATATTGCGCGACATTGATGCCGAGCGGCGCCAGCGCATCGTCATAAACCGCGCTAAGTCGGCGCGTCGCCTGGCGCAGTTGTGTGCAATAGCAAGGCATCTCCATAATGCGTGTATATACCTGCATATCACGTTCCGTCGAGAGGCCGTGGTGAAATATCCTCCTTGGCGATGCGCTCCCAATCCCGTCCGACATGGCTGGGATCAACGACGATCGCGGCGGCTGGCGCCGCTTCCTCGCTCCAAGCTGCGCCCGCGCCTTGTCGAGAGGATGCGGCAACGCCCGCTGCTGGCCGCGTGGGATCGCGGCAATCCCGGCATGGGGACGACGAAGCCCTGGCGCCGCGCCATCGCTTCCCGATATCGATGGCAGTGCTATGTCGCCGGCCAGAATCGAGCGCTGCCCGACGCGGCTTCCGGGCGTGCCATCCTGCGCATTACCGACGGAAAGACGGGGGAACCCATTCGAGCGGCCACGAATCGCGACTATTCGCAGGCCGGAAGGGGAGCGGCCGACGCGAGAGGCCCCGGGCGGCTATGGCTCGGCGGTTGCGGTGCGGATGAGGGAGCCGAGCATGCCCTTGCGCTTGGCCTCGTAGTAATAGCCCTTGGCATAGAGCGTCACCGCCCGCTTCTCATCGCGCCCGGCGACCCGATACGCATTGGCGAGATAAGCGACGGCGTAGGCCATGTTGGTGTCGGCCTCGAGAAGATCGTTCGGCGCCCCCCGGAAGCCGAGGGCGCGCGCGGTGTCGACGCGGATCTGCATCAATCCCCAATAGGGGCCGTGACGAAGGCTCTGGTTGAACCTGCTCTCCCGCCAGGCCACGCGGCGCACGAGCCGCGCGGGCACATCGAAACGCTCGGCATGACGCTGGATCAGCACCTCGATATGCGGGGGCGCGCGATCGGCCGACGCCCGGGCCGCCGCCGACTCGGGAGCGTCATCGATGGACCGCGCGGCATCCTCCTGGGGGATATCCTCCGGCGCGGCCTCGGTGCCGGCGTCTACCGCATTGTCGCCGGGTGCCGGCGCGCCCGCCGGCGGGGCCTCCTCGCGCGCGGCCGTCTCCGGCGGCGCCACGGAGACCGGCTCCGCGAGGCGCCGGGGCGGCAGTGGCGCCAGCGATGCCAGAACAATCCCGCGCTTCTCCACCAGTCGCTTCGGCGGCAGGGGGGCGGATGATGCGGGCAAGGCGGCAGGCAAGGCCGGAGGGATCAGGGCGGGGGAAATCGACGCCGAGGAAGGCGGCGCGGAGGAAGGCGGCGCCGAGGAAGGCGGAGCAAGCGCGCTCACCCGCTGGAAGACCTCGGCCCCAACCGCTCCCGGCCCACGGGCGACGAATTTGTCGCCGGGCAGCGCCCCATGCGGCGGATCGGTCAGCCATCCCGCATAGGAGGGAGCCACAAGGTCTGCGGGAACGTGGGCGACCGGCACCAGGAGCGTGGCGGGTACACTCCCGTCGCCGGACGGCCAGGCCAAGGGAGGCGCGGCAGCGGCTGGCGCGGCTGACGCCGGATTGGCGGCCGGCTCCGGCTGGTGCTGGGCCGCAGCCCATACCGGCAACACGCCCGTGAAAGGACTATGGGCGAGCGAACCCGCCAGCGCGAGTACCCCGACCACAAGGGGCCTTCGGCCCATCCGACGCTTTGCTGCTCGACATTCCACGCTGCTGCCTAGCACAATTCGTCAAAGGTCGAAATGCCCCCTCCCGCCACCCTTCCCGATGCCGCCCGTCGGCGCGCCGCCGGCATCGGCGGACCCGGCACGACTGCGCGGTGAGACATTTGTCCCCCGCGCGACACCGCGCGCTTGCAGCGAGCCATGGCGCTTGTATGATAAATCTTCACAATATTCATACGACGGGTGCCGCTTGGTCAGGATCGCCGCTTCGTTTCGCCTCGCCCTTCTGGGCCTCTCGCTCGGCTCCTGCGCCGCCTCGGCGCATTTTCAGGAGATCATCCCATCGGCGGACGTGCTGCCGGAGGGCGGCATCGTCACGCTGGACATGGTGTTCACCCACCCGGTCGAGGGCGGGCCGGTCATGGACATGCGAAAGCCGGTGCGCGTCGGCATGCTGGCCGATGGCACGCAGACCGATCTCACCGCGCAGATCACGGAAAAGCCGGTGGCGGGCCACAGCGCCTGGTCGCTGCGCCATGACCTGACGACGCCGGGCGCGGCGGTCTTCTACGTGGAGCCGCAACCCTATTGGGAGCCCGCCGAGGGCAAGCTGATCGTCCACTACGCCAAGGTCATCGTCGACGGCTTCGCCTCCGGCGAGGGCTGGGACGCGCTGGTCGGGCTGCCGGTGGAAATCCAGCCACTCACCCGCCCCACCGGCCTCTGGACCGGAAACCTGTTCTCCGGAATCGTGCTCAAGAACGGCAAGCCGGTTCCATTCGCCGAGGTCGAGGTGGAATTCATCAATGATGGGTCGGTCACGCCGCCCAATGATGCCTTCGTGACTCAGGTCCTCAAGGCCGACGCGAACGGCACCTTCAGCTACGCCATGCCGCGCGGCGGCTGGTGGGGCTTTGCCGCGCTGCTGGAGGCCGATGCGCCGCAAAAGTCGCCGGAAGGCAAGGATGTGCCGGTGGAACTGGGCGCGCTCATCTGGGTCAAGGCCACCGACATGGGCGAGAAATAGCCGCCCATGGCCCATATTCCCGATGGCATCCTGTCGCTTCCCGTGCTGATCGGCGGCGGGCTGATCACGGCCGCTGGCGTCGCGCTGGCGCTGCGGCGGCTCGACGACCGGATGATCCCGCGCGCGGCGATCCTCGGCGCGGCGGTGTTCGCGGGATCGCTAATCGCCGTGCCGGTCGGCCCCTCCAGCGTGCATGTGCTGCTGTCGGGCATGATGGGCATCATGCTGGGCACCGCGACCTTCGCGGTGGTGCTGGTCATCCTGCTGCTGCAGGCGCTGCTGTTCGGCTTCGGTGGCCTGACGACGCTCGGCGTCAACGCCGTCAACATCGCGCTGCCGGGCGTCGTCTTCGCCCTCCTGCTCGGTCCGGCGATCCGGGCGACGCATAGCGGCGTCCTGCGCGCCACGCTGGCCGGGGCGGTGGGGGCGCTCAGCGTCATGGGCACGGGCGGGCTGGTGGCGCTGTCGCTCGCCCTCTCCTTCTCGCAATATACCCCCGTCGCCAGCGTGCTGATGGCCACCTATCTGCCGCTGGCGGTGGGAGAAGCCTTCGTGACCGCGGCCATCGTGGGCTTTCTGGCGCGCGTGCAGCCGGAGGCGCTACAGCCGGTCATCGCGGTATCATCCGCGACCTCGTCGTCGCCGCCATGATCCGCGTCATCCTTTGCCTGCTCGTCCTTCTCGGCCCTGTCGGGGCGGCCGAGGCCCACAAGCTCAAGCTGTTCGCGACCGTCGAGGGGGCGACGATCGGCGGCTACGCCTTCTTCATAGGCGGCGGGCGGCCGCAGGGCGTGCCGTGGACCGTGAAGGACACGCAGGGAACGGAGGTCGCGTCGGGGCTGACCGACGCGGAGGGGCGCTTCGCCTTCCCGCTTCCGTCCCCTCCCGCCTCGGATCTCACCATCACCGTCGACACGCGCGAGGCGCATATCGCCTCCGTGACGCTGCCGGCTGCCCGGCTGGGCGGCGCGGCGGGGGCCATCCCCGAGCCACGCGCGCCAATGGCGACGGGCACGGCGACGGGCGCCCCCCTCTCCGACCCGCAGCTCGCCGCGTTGATCGAGGCGGCGGTGCAGCGGCAGATCGAGCCGCTGGAGGAGCGGATCGAGGCGATGGATTCCCGCCTGCGCTTAGTTGACGCGCTCTCGGGCGTGTTCCTCATCCTGGGGCTGGGCGGCATGGCCCTTTGGGCGAAAGGCCGGCGACGGTGATGGCCCCCGCCGACCTGCGCCTCCGGCTCCTCGCGGCGTTCATCGCCATCGGCTGCCTCTCGCAACTGCACTCGCTGGCGGTAGCGGGCGTTCTGCTCGCGCTTGTCCTGCCGCTGGCGTGGGTCTTCGCCCCCCTCGCCTTTCCGTGGCGGCGCCTCTGGCATCTGGAGGGCTTCCTGCTTCTGCTGTTCGCCACCCTGCCCTTCACCGTGGAGGGGCATACGCTGTTCGCGCTCGGGCCTTTCACCGCCAGCCAGGACGGGCTGTGGCGTGCGGCGCTGATCGCCGCCAAGGTCTCGACCTGCGTGCTCGTGCTGACGGCGCTGCTGGGCAATGTCGAGCCCTCGCGCCTCGGCGTCGCGCTGCGCGGCCTGCGCGTTCCCGAACGCCTCACCCGGCTCTGCGTGATGACGATGCGCTACACCGCGCTGCTTCGCGACGAGGCGCGCCGGCTGCACGACGCCATGCGCGCGCGCGGCTTCCGGCCGCGCTCCAGCCGCCACACCTGGCGCAGCTATGGCAACCTCATCGGCATGCTGCTGGTGCGCGCGCTTGACCGGGCGGAGCGCGTGGAGGAAGCCATGCTCTGCCGCGGCTATACCGGCAGCTTCCCCTACCACGCCCCGCCATTTCCGCCTCTGCGGGACTGGATCGGCTTCGGCGCGATTTCCGCCGCGGGCGTCGCCGTCCTGGTGATCGACCGGCTATGAGCGCGCTGATTTCACTGGAGAACGTCTCGATCACCCGCGGCGCGACCTCCGTGCTCGCAGACGTGGACCTTTCGCTGGCAGCCGGCGAGCGGCTGGCCATTGTCGGCCCGAACGGCGCGGGCAAGACCACGCTGCTGCGCACCATTGTCGGACTGGAGCGACCGGCGCGGGGCGTGGTCCGGCTGTTCGGCACGGCCTGCGCCGACGAGCGCGCCTTCCGGCGGTTCCGCCCGCGCATCGGCTTTCTCTTCCAGGACAGCGACGACCAGCTGTTCTGTCCCAGCGTGATCGAGGATGTGTCCTTCGGCCCGCTGAACATGGGCTGCACGGCGGACGAGGCACGGCGGCGCGCGCAGGCGGCGCTGGACGCGCTCGCCATCGGCCACCTGGCCGAGCGCATCAGCCATCGCCTGTCCGGCGGCGAGAAACGGCTCGTTTGCCTGGCCGGCCTGCTTGCCATGCAGCCGGACGTGCTGATGCTGGACGAGCCGACCAACGGCATCGACGCGGAAAACGGCCAGCGCCTGCGGGCGGCACTGCACGCCTTTCCCGGCGCCATGCTGCTGATTTCGCATGACGATCATTTCATCGCCGAACTGGCGACACGGGCGATGGTCATCCACGACCGCCGGCTGCTGCCGGGAGAGCGTCACGGCCATCGCCATGTGCACGAGCACTGGCACGTGCACCCGGTCGATCCCTCCTGAGGCGCGCGCGACGGCGCCGCCGGAAGATGGCAGCGCTCAGGAACTCAGGCCGGAGGCCGGCGAGCCGGCCTGCGCCCCCGCCGTGCTGAAATCCTTCTTCTCCGCGATGAAGCGGGCGGCAAGGACCAGCGTGCCCATGGCGAAATCGCGCCCATGAGCGGCGATCATCCGTTCGGCGAGGGTGGCGACTTCCTCGAAGAACAGGTCCTTGCTCTCGTCCTGCGGGTCGGGGGTCTGACGGTCGGGCGATGTCATGGCGTGTCTCCCTTGAGATGATTGATGTTGGACGGGTTTGAACCCGACCTATTTGAACAGATGCGGCGGTAGGTCGACCACGCCCAGCTCGCCCTGCGCGGTGGCGAAAGCGAGGTGCTCGCCATCGCCCGACCAGCGCAGGTTTTCCACCCGGCCGGCGGAGGGCTCGCGCAGCAGAAGCTCGTCGCGGTGGCCGATCTTGGCGATGACGATGGAGCCATCCGCGTAGCCGACCGCCACCAGCGGCTTGCGCGGATGCCGGCGCACCACTTCCACCGTCACCATTCCCGCGCGTCCGGTTTCGATGGTGCGCGGCTTGTCGCCCGGTTCGGCCATGTCCCACACGATGGTGCGGAAGGCGCCGCCCGTAGCCAGTTGACGGCCATCCGCGCTCCAGTCGAGC
The DNA here is from genome assembly GCF_014195655.1 of Ancylobacter tetraedralis. Lineage (GTDB taxonomy): Bacteria > Pseudomonadota > Alphaproteobacteria > Rhizobiales > Xanthobacteraceae > Ancylobacter > Ancylobacter tetraedralis. The sequence continues at coordinate 605,492 of NZ_JACICD010000001.1, read as the reverse complement.
GAGCGGACAGGCGCGGGATAGTCGGGGAGCCGCAGCACGCGGCCGTCCTCCATGTCGAGCAGGGCGAGCCCGCCCTCCGCGAGGCCGATGGCGAGCCGCCGGCCCTCGGGCGACCAGGCCAGCACCTGCGTGCCCGCCAGCGCCAGATCGATCCGCCGCGCCTCGGCAAGGCCGATCACGGCGACGGCTTCCGGCGTCGCCAGCGCCACATGCTCGCCGTCCGGCGCGGCGGCCAGCGCCCGCAGCGGCCCCTCCATATGAGCGAGCGCCCGCGCGGTGCCGCCCCCGCCATCGTAGCGCACCACCACGCCGCCGGCGGCGACCAGCGCGCCATGGTCGGGCAGCGGCTCGATGGCATCGACCGCGCCGGTATCGATCTCGACGAGAATTTCCGTCGTCCCGTCCGGCGCCACCGTCACCAGCCGGCCGCTGGCACCGCCAACGATGAAGCCCTCGGCCCCGAACGGGGCCACCCGCAGCGGCGCGACATCGGCCACCAGCCGCATCAGCGGCGGCACCGGCCGGCGGCGAGGCGCGATGCTGGCGCGGCCGGTATCGAGCGCCACCCGCCAGCGCGCCTGCGCGGATTCGGGGTCGTCCATCGAGGCCAGCGCCAGCGTGCCGTCGCCAAGGGCGAAGGCGAGGCGCCCGCCGGCGCGATCGAAACGGCAGTCGCCCACCTCCTCGCCGAGCCGCCATCGGCGGGCCAGCAGCTTGAAGAGCGGGGTTGTCTCAGCTTCGGCGATACTCATGTTTCCCTCTCCTGCCCGTCTTCATGGTTTTATCGTCCGCCGGCCCGCTCATCGGCCGGCCAGCTGGCGATCGACCGCGTCGAGGCGATCCTCGCTGGCCGTCAGTTCCTCCCGGGCCGCGGCGAAGCGGGCCACCGCCTGCGCGAGCTGGACGCGCAGCGCCTCCAGCCGGGCCGGGGCGCCCGGCACGCCCTCCGCGACATCCCGCTCGCAGCGCTCGCCTTCCAGCTCCACGCCGCCGATTTCCTGCTGGCATTTCAGCTGGCGGGCATTGAGCCCGGCAATCTCCTGCACGATCGCCAGCCGCTGCATGAGCAGGGCACCCAGATCCGCCTCCGTATTCATGACCTCACCTCGCGACGGCGGTTAAGACAACGCGGCCGGGCTGGACGCGGGCCGGCGCGGCGGCGGATACTGGCGCCGTTGCAGGCGGCAAGGACGGGCCCATGTTCGATCTCATCGGCAAACCGCTGTTCGGCGCGCTCGCCGCGGTGGCCCTGGATGCGCTCGGGCCCGCCCATGCCTGCACGAACGCGCTGCGCCGGGCCGGCGAGAGCGGCACCCCGGCCGACATCGCCGCTGCCGAGGCCGCGCTGAAGCAACTGGCCGAACCGCTGCGCACGTAGTTGATGGGCGCGGCGCATCAAAGGCTGCGGGAGAACCCCGGCAGCCTGCTGGCGGCGATGCATCCGGCCGAACGTGGGCGCCTCCACTGAATCAGGTCTCGTCATCGCCCCCTCCCAGCATTTTGCGGTCGGCATCGATCTGGGCAAGGATGTCGCGCAATCCGCCGAGACTGGAGACGAAATGCTGCTCGGCGGTGTCGACATAGCCGTGCAGCGTGTCCCACAGGTCGGCCCGCAGCAGTCGCATCGCGTCGCCGCGCGAGCGCTCGAAAGTCTGCAGCCCCAGTTGGTGCTGCAGGGCGATGCCGTTGACCACGAAATCGGTCAGTTCCCGGCTGTGCGACTCCACGAACAGGCGCAGCAGCGGGTGATCGCCATAGAGCACGCCGTGGCGCTGCAACTCCTCCTCGATGAAGGACTGGAAGTGGCGTGAGAGCAGGTCGAGGCTCTCGCCGGTGATGCGGATGATGAAGGCGACATCGCGATCGGCCCGATCGAGGACCGCCGAGGCGAGCGCAGTCGAGCGGCTGGAGGCGCGCTCGAAATGGGGTGGCTCGGTCATGAGACATCTCGCCTTCCGCCGTTGGGGATCCCGTGGCACCGTGGGCGCCGCGGGACCTGAAGCCTTTGCCTCGACGCGTTTCCGTCATGCGAACCGGCATCCACGTCGCTCGGAAACGCCCTAGCGACCCGTCCTGTACTGGTGCAGTTTGCGATAAAGCGTGCTGCGGGCGATGCCGAGGCGGTCGGCCGCAAGGGACGTGTTGCCGCCGGTCGCCGCCATCGCTTTCTCGATGAGCTGGCGCTCGGTAGCATCGATGCGCTGCACCGGCTCGCTGGCGGCCACGCTCGTGCCCGGCGCCAGCTCGGCCTCCAGCTCGTGCAATTCGGCGGCGAAATCCTCGGGGAAATCGTCCAGCCCGACGATGCGCGAACGCGCCATCAGCACCATGCTCTCCACCAGATTGCGCAGCTCGCGCACATTGCCGGGCCAGCCATAGCGCTCCAGCAGATCCAGCACCGCGGGCTCGAACACCAGCGGCTCCATGTCGTAGCCATTGGCGATCTCGCGGCTGAAATGCTCGACCAGCCGGGCCACGTCGCCCTGTCGCGCGCGCAGCGGCGGGATGATGATCTTGACCGCGCCGATGCGGAAATACAGGTCCTTGCGGAAGCGCCCCTCGGCCGCCTCATGGCGCAGGTTGCGGTTGGTCGAGGCCACGAGCCGCACATTGAACGGGCGCGGCTTGCTTTCGCCAATGCGATAGACCGCCTTTTCCTCCAGCACGCGCAGCAGATAAGGCTGGAGATCGAGCGGCATCTCGCCGATCTCGTCGAGGCTGAGCACGCCGCCATCGGCGACCTCGAAGCGACCGGCGCGGCCCTCGCGGGTGGCACCGGTGAACGAGCCCGGGGCATGGCCGAACAGCTCCGCGCCGAGCAGTTCCTTCGACACCGCCCCGCAATTGAAGGCGACGAAGGGCTCCTTGCCGCTCTCCTGGCTGGCGGCGTGGATGAGGCGGGCGAACAACTCCTTGCCGACACCCGTCTCGCCCTCCAGCAGGATGGCTGACTTGCCGTGGGCGGCGCGCTCGGTACGCTCGATCGCCTCGATCAGCGCCTCGCTCTCGCCGATGATCGCCGCGCGCGCCGCCAGCAGCGCCTCGCCCGGCGCCGGGCGGATCGACGGTGCCGCGGGAGCCGCGCGCCGCGCCCGCACATTGGGGCCGAGCACGACCATCGCGCCGGAAAAGGCGCCATCGCAGACGAGGCGCTCGAACCCCTCCATCTCGAACCCGCCGGCGCCGGGCTTGCCAAGGCCGTCCAGCCAGCTGGCATCGTCGAAATCGACCAGCCGCGCGCCGATCTTCAGGTCGACACCAGGGTTGCGCTCCCGCCAGCGGGCGGGCGCGCCCTCGCTGTGATGGATCACGCGGCCGAAGCGATCCAGCAGCACGAAGCCGTCGCCCCGCTCGCCCCCGCCACGCATCCGGCTGAGGCACAATTCCAAGAGCCGCATGCGCTCGATGCGCATGCGATCGGCGAGGCCCAGTTCGATATGGCTGGCCGCCATCATGCCGAGCGCCACATTGTGGCGCTGGAAGATGTCGCGCGGGCCGGAGAAGTCGATGACGCCGATGATGCTGCCATCGAGCGGGCTGCGGATCGGCGTGCCAATGCAGGTCCAGGCCTTCACCCCTTCGCAGAAATGCTCGGCGGCACGCACATAGACCGGGGCGCCGGAACTGAGCGCGGTACCGATGCCGTTGGTTCCCGCCGATCCCTCACACCACTTCGCCCCGATCTCCAGGCGGATGTCGTGCGCATCATCCATGGTGCGGGGGTCGCCGCCGGCCTCGATGATCGTTCCCTCGTCATCGGTGATGACCACCATGGTGGAGGTATCGGCCAGCAGCTCGGCGACCCGCGCGAAGGTCACGCCGGCGATGGAGAGAAGGTCGGCCTTGCCCTTGCGGACCCGCCCGAGTTCCTCCGGGGAGAGGATGACGTCGCTGCCCCGCCCGTGCGCATCGACCCCAAGCCGGACGCTGCGCTCCCATGAGCGCTGGATGACGCCGCGCACCGGCAGGCCCGCTGTCGACGCCTCGCGCGAGGTGACGAAACGTTCCCAGGCCTTGGCGGTGGCCGCCTCGTCATAAGGAGGCGCGGTCGAGGGATCGACCGGGGCCTCCCGCTTCGCCGCCTCAGCGGGGCGAAGGGAGACGAGGGGTCCGCGCGGATAGGCAGGCTTGATCATGGACACGTCCGTGCGCATGCCAGAACTATCGCCCCTTCCCCGCCGCGCGCATCCGGCGCCGGCCGCGTGGAGCGGCGAGCGCGCCGAGGCGCGTTCAGGCGGTGGCGGTGGGCGGCGAGGAAGCAAAGCCGAGGCGCTCGGCAAGCAGCCGCTTGAGACGCTCCTCCCCGTCCTCGTCCGCGATGAGGGCGCCTTCCAGGTCGGCAAGATCGGCCTGCACCTCGTCGGACAGCGGATCGAAGAAACCATTGGCGCGGGTCGCCAGCCGCAGTTGCTGGCCCTCGGCCCCCATGCGCAACTCGCCCACGAACAGAATCTGGCGGCTGGTCTCCTCGTCGACGATCACCACGCGGTTATTGGCGCTGATGCGCACATAAGGGCGCGGCTCGTCATGCCGCCCGGTGGGCGCATAGCCGAGCAGGCTTCTGCGCTGCTCCTCCGGCGTCTTCACCGGCGCATTGCGGGAGCGTTTGATGTCGTTCCAGTGCCCGCCGGACAGTTGATTGGCAAGACGATCGATCGTTTTCCAGTTGTCGCGAATAACTTTCTTGGCAACGACATCCTCTTTTCGAGGACCGTCCTGTTTGGATATGACGTAAACCACTGCTCTCTCCCTTTATTATATTGTTCCAGAGCGTCTGGCTTCCCGAGTTGATCAGAGCCACTCGAGTTAGACTAATTGCTTAGCACGGTTTCAAACTGTCGTCACTTGTCAAGGCGGGAGAAATGCGGATCCGACCCGTTCCGCGAATGTCGCCGGGGCCGGCCATCGACCCCGCCGGCGCCAGGCGGCGCGTGGTGGAACACCCGCCAGGTTCCGGCGCGACACGCCGACGCAATGGCTTCGGCAAGGGCGCGCCACAGGCGCGTGACGGTTTCGAGCACCCGGCCGACATCGATGCCAGGGTGCGGCGGCGATGGCGCCGGGCCGCCCGTCCGCTGCGAAAGCGGGCGGGCGTCCGTGTCGGGGCGCGGCGCTGCGTTCGCGGCGAGCGGAGCGCCCCGTCGGCCGGACAAGGCCCGCCGGCGGGGCGACATGATCATGCCCGACCCAGCTTTTCCGCGCCGCCGCCAAGGGCGGGACCGGCGGTGGGATCGACATAATCGGGAATGTCCGCCACCAGCGTGGTGGTGGTCAGCACCAGCGTGGCGACCGAGGCGGCGTTGCGCAGCGCCGTATAGGTGACGCGCACGGGATCGACGATGCCGGCCGAGATCATGTCCGTCATCTCGCCCGACGCCGCATCGAAGCCGACGCCCTCCGCCGCGTTGACCAATTGGCCGACGATGGAATCGGGATCGTAGCCGGCATTGCGGGCGATGAAGGCTGCCGGGCGTGACAGCGTCTCGCGCACCAGCCGGATGCCCTCGCCGACATCGCCGTTGAGATTGCCGAGCTTGGCCGCCACGACAGGCGCGCATTGCAGAAGCGCGGTGCCGCCGCCGGCGACGATGCCCTCTTCCGCCGCCGCGCGGGTGGCGTTGAGCGCGTCGTCGATCAGCTGGATGGTGCGCTTCTGCTCCACCGGGGTGACGCCGCCGGCATAGATGATGGCGGTGCCGCCCGACAGTTTGGCGAGCCGCTCCTTCAGCTTGTCCTGCTCGATATTGGGCGGGGCCAGCTCGTGCTGGCGCTGCACCTGGGCGCGCCGCGCGGCGATGGCGTCCGGATCGCCGCCGCCACGCACGATGACGGTCTCGCGGGCGCTGGCGCGCACCTGACGGGCGGTGCCGAGATCCTCCAGCGTCACGTCTTCCAGCCGCCCGCCGAGATCGCGGGCGATGACCCGGCCGCCGGTGATGATGGCGAGGTCGTCCATCATCGCCTTGCGCCAATGGCCGTAATCGGGCGGGTTGACCACCAGCACCCGGCCGCGATTGCCCTCGCCGAGCAGGGTGACGACGACGTCGGGCGCGATCTCCTCGGCGACGATGACCAGCGTGCGGCCGGTCTTCGCCACCGCCGCGCGCAGGCCGGCAATTTCCTGCGGCGCGCGGACCTTGAGGTCGGTGAGCAGGATGTAGGGCTCGTCGAGCACCACTTCCATCTTCTCCACATCCGTCACCATGTGGTGGGAGATGTAGCCGCGATCGAACGACATGCCCTCGACGACATCGAGCGTGGTGTTGATGGTGAGGCCGTATTCGGAGGAAATGATGCCGTCGAGGCCGACCGTGTCGAGTGCCTCCGCGACCAGGCTGCCGAGATGGGCATTGGTGGCGGCGATGGTGGCCACCGCTTCCAGCATCTTGCGGTCCGTCACCGGGCGGGCACGGCTCTTCAGCGTCTCCACCACCACCTCGACCGCCTTGTCGATGCCCCGGCACAGGTCGACCGGCTTGGCGCCCCGGTCGAGCGCGGCGACGCCGTTCTGGATAAGGCCGTTGGCGATCACCATGGCCGTGGTGGTGCCGTCCCCGGCGACCGCGTTGGTCTGCATCGAGACCTCGCGCACCACTTGCGCGCCCATGTTCTCGAAGCGATCCGGCAATTCGATTTCCGAGGCGATGGTCACGCCATCGCGGGTGACGATGGGAGTGCCGATCGGCCGGTCGACCATGGCGTTCATGCCCTTGGGACCGAGCGTCGCCTCGACCGCCGCCGCCAGCTTGCTCACCCCGCGCGAAAGTGCGTGCCGGGCTTCGGCGTCATGCAGGATCCTCTTAGCCATCGCGTCCTCCTTGAGTGCGTCTTGTTTTGTGATGTCGTCTTGAGTGACGACGTGGTGGGTCGCTGTCGTCGTCGGGTGACCTTTGGTCCTTGGCGTGACGTCGGCTCGACCGGGTTTCGTCCTCGTTCGTCGACGCCGCGCGTCAGAGATCCGGCGCGGCGGTGGGCTGGAATGCGGAGACCTGTCGCGCGCAGCCGCCGCAGCAGGCCTTGCCGCCGCCGCCACAGGCATGAGCCGCGTGGTCGGGCTCGTGCGCCGGCACTTCAGGGGCCGGCGCCTCGCCATAGCGAGCATCGAGAAGACCGCGGCACAGGGCGCCGTTGGCTTCCATGTTGATGCGCACCGCGCGCAGCGCCCGCATATGCGCGGGGAGCGTCACCTCGGTGAGGGGAGCGCCCTCCAGCGTCACGAAGGCACGGTCACTGGGCGTCGAGGCCAGCGCGCGCGCCAGCAGCAATTCGCGGTAGCGCGGCTTCTGGCGCGCCGCTTCCTCGTCCTCCAGCACCACCCGATCCAGCGTGGCCAGGTCGGCCGAGACGATGGCGGCATTCGACCAGCCGGCCCGCCGCAACCCGAGGATCACCGCCTCCTGCCGGCGCTGGAAGGCCTTGCGATGGAAGGTCTCGCGCAGGTCCTCCAGCGTGCCGGAGACCTCGAAGGCGCTGAACGTCTCGGCGAAGGAGAGGCCGAGATGCGCGCCGCGATTGACCTCGTCCGAGGCCATGTGGTCGTGCAGCTTCGGATGCACCTCGCGCACGAAGGGCAGGCGTGCGAGTTCCCGGGCGATGTCGTCGACCATGAGGAAGGCGAAGTTCGGCGAGCACCAGTAGGTGGGCAGGCGGAAGCCGACATCGACGCGGCCGGCCGCGTCGAGCGAGACATCGGTCACGAAGCCGAGGTCGACGATGGACTCGTCGAGCTCGGGATCCATGACGCGGGACAGGCCGTCCCACAGGGCGGCGACACGCGTGTCGCCGCCGATCGGGGTGTTGTCCATCGCGCCCATCGCGCCTACTCCGCCGCGACGGCGAGCGGGGAGTTCTTCAGGCGCACCTTCTGCGCTTCGACATCGATATTGTAGAGCCGCGCGGCGTTGAGGCCGAGGATCTTGCGCTTGGCCTCCTTGGTGAGGTCGACGCCATGCTCCTGCTTGATGTCCTCGGGGATCTCGAAGTTCCAGAACTTCTCGACCAGCCAGCGCGGCGTCCAGATGGCGTAGTCCGAGCCGAACAGCAGCTTGTCCTCGCCGACCCAGAACAGCAGTTCGCTGATGACCTCGGCGAAGTAGCGCGGGCGGGAATGGATGAAGGGCAGCGCCACGGCGAGGCCGCCATAGACATTGGTCTCCTGCACCGCGATCCAGCAGAAATCGTCGAGCCGGGGCAGGCCGCAATGCTCGATGATGAAGTTGAGCCCCTGGAAGTCGGTCGCGACATGGTCGACGTCGTGGACGTCGAAGGCATCCTTGTCGAGCGGGATGATGGTCGGGCCCTTGTGGATGTGAACATTGGTGATGCCGAGCTTCTGGCAGAGCTCGAGGCAGCGATAGGAATTGGGATCGGTCAGCTTCCAGCCGCGCGACTCGCCCTTCCACTCGGCGGTGTACAGCTTCACGCCCTTGACGTCGTAGGTTTCCTTCAGGAAGTGGATGTACTCCAGCGCTTCCTCGCCGTCGCGCGGATCGTAGGCGCCGTTGACGATGAAGCGACCCGGCTGGCCCTGCGCCATCTCATGGTTGCGCTCGATCGTGTTGAAGCCGTTCTTGTAGAAGTCCTTGAGATAGGTCGACTGCACGATCGCCATGTCGTCGGGACCGTCGACGAACAGGTCGTGATACATCTTGTCGGCGCTGTACTTGGCGAATTGCTCGCGGGTCCACAGCTTGTCCTTGGGGCTCAGTGAGCTGTGGTAGCCGTAGAAGCAGTCGATGAACTGCTTGCCATGGATGTTCTTCTGGTTTTCCGGACTGCCGTCCCAGAAATGCGTGTGGCCGTCGATGATGAAGACCTCTTCGCCGTCGGGCGTCGTGTACATGGCGTTCTCCCTTCTGAATTGGATTGCCGCAGCGGGCCGGCCACCGCGGGCGCGGGCGAGCCGGGGGAGAAACCCCTCCCCCGGACGGCCGGTGGCGTCACTCGATGTATTGGCGCATCTCGTCCATGTCGCCGAACAGCGTGACGGTGTTGTCGTCGACGCGGATCATGCGGCCATAGTGGGTGGACGTGTTGACCTCGAAGATCTCGGCATTCATTTCCTTGCCGAGGATCTCGCCGATCTCGTCCATCTTGAAGACGATCTTGCCCTCGCCGTCGATGCGGATCAGCGCCGGCTGATAGGTCACGGTGACGTTGGGCTTCTGCGCCATGAACTCGGCGATGGCGCGGGCCTCGACGCTGTCATTCATGGTGACGCCGCACTGGTGCGAAATCGTCTGGTTGAAGACGATGGCGTCCATCTTCTGGAAGATGTTGCTGTTGGTGGCGGAACGCGATGTCACGGACATGGATGTTCACTCCCTGGGAATGTCGAGGCCGAGTTCGCCGAGGATCTTGCCGAAGCGCTCCAGCGAATGGCCATGCGCGTCGGCGTAGGACACCGGCTTGGAATGGGGCTGCGACCAGATGGGCTGCAGGCCGGCGGCGGCCTTGGCGGCGAGGGCCGCATGCTTGTGCAGCCAAGCCTGGAACAGGCCCTTATTGTGCCCCGCATGCTCGGCGTCGTGGACGAGCACGTGGAACAGATCGATGGCGTTGGCGAGGTTGCGCTCGTAGTCGGCCTCGGCCGCCGAGATCACCGAGGGGGTGATGAAGTCGCCATTGGGCGAGGCCACCTGCATGAGGAAGCCGGAGCGGAACAGTTCGCCCACCAGCGGCTCGAACACGATGTTGATGGCGAAATACTGCTCGAGATAATCGGTCGCGCCCATGATGGCCTCGACCGCGTGGCGGGTACCCTGCCACACCCCGTCCTCGAGCCAGGCGCGCTTGCCCGCCTCGTCGTCGAAACCGGAAATGTCCATGCCGATTTCGGCGAGGTAGAGCGTGATGTCCTGCGCGAGACGCAGCTTGTACGACGAATTGGTCAGCGTCGCGTTGTTGATCATCTGCGTGTAGCCGTAGCGCTGCGCCTGCATCAGCGAGGTGCCAAGGCCGAACTCAACATGCTTCCAGGCGCCGAGATGGGTCTGCAGCACCTTGATCCAGGCCCGGTCGAAGGCCTTGGGCGCGCCGGCCTTGCGGCCATTGGCGATGACCGCCTGCACCATCGCCTCGATCTTGGACTGGCGCTGGTAATGGGTGCGCTCCCACTCCTGGTCCGGGGCGCGGAACAGGTGCCAGTTGGAGCTCAGCGCGGCGGTGTTGTCCTTGGAATAGGCGCCCTTGCCATTGGCGAAGGAGATGATCCAGTCCTGCAGCAGGTAGCGCTCGGGATCGGGCTGGACGTCGACCGTGACGTCCTCGTAATGGGTGGCGCGCTTGCCGCGCGGCTCGAAGTAACGGTACTTGCGGCTATCGCTATCGGCGAAGATCGCCGAGCCGGCAGCCCCCGACTTGAACGTTGCCGTTTCTGTGGCGGTCATTGTCTTCCTCCCTTTTATCTGGCGACTTCAATTGAGACGGCGTGGAAGCCGGTCCGCTCAGCTGTGAGCGAAAGTCTCGGTTGTGGTGGACGCCGGCGTGAACTTGTCGAAGTGGATCCGCTCGGTGGCGACGTCGTTCAGTTGCAGGACCGGCACCAGCGCCTCGATCATCGGCTCGGGGCCGCAGGCATAGACATCGCAGTCCTCGCCGAATTCGAGCCGGCGCAGATGGGCGTCGAGCACCTCGTGCACGAAACCCGTCTCGCCGGTCCAGCCGGCATCGTCCGCGGCGTGCGAGAGCGCCGGGATGAAGTGGAAGCGGGGATATTCCGCGGCCAGCCGGGCGAATTCGTCGAGGTAGAACAGATCCTTCTGCGTGCGTGCGCCGTAGAAGAAGTGAACCTCGCGGTCCTCCCCGCTCTGGAAATGGTCGTTGAGGATCGACCATAGCGGCGACATGCCCGAGCCGCCGCCCACCAGGATCAGGGCGCCGGATCGTCCTTCCCGGCGAAAGCAGGTTCCGAAGGGACCTCGGGCATCGAGGCGGGTTCCGGGCGTGAGTTCTCCGTCGAGGCGGGAGGAGAAGCGTCCATTGGGGTATTTCTTGATGATGAACGCGAGCTCTTTGCCTTCGAGCGGCGTATTTGCCATGGAAAACGAACGCGTAATCGCCTCTGGTCCCGGGAGCGTGATGTCGACATATTGCCCCGCCCAGAATTTGATGGGCTGATCGAGCTCGATTTCCAGACGACGTATGTCATGGGTGAGTTCGACGACCCGCTTCACCTGCCCTGCGATGCTGCGGACCGGGATCGATTTCGACAGCAGCTCCTCGTCATAGTTGAGCAGGTCGACGTCGATATCGGTGTAGACGAGCGTGCGGCACAGGAGAATGTGGTTCTGGTCCCGCTCCATCTCGTTGAGCGCGAAGGTGGAATAGGTCTTCATTTCCACCTCGCCCTCGTTCAGCACGCATTTGCAGGCGGCGCAGCGGCCTTCCTTGCAGCCGTGCGGCAGGGCGATACCCTGCCGGAACGCGGCATCGAGGACGGTCTCGCCCTCCTCGACCTCGAATTCGACGCCGACCGGGTTCAAGCGGACGGTATAGACGTCGCCCATCGCGCGACCTCCCCTCGGATGTGTGCAGGCGGATGGCAGGCACGGGGCCGGACGAGCCGGCCCCGGCCATGCGCTCAGTTGCAGGGGTTGATGGTGAAGCCGGCGCGGTACTCGGCGAGATGCTTCTCGCGCTCGGCCTCGCTCATGCCCCGCAGGGTGATGAGCGGGCTCTTCAGCGTGAAGCCGCGCACATCGTCCAGCGTCCACATCTCGTCCTGCTCGAAGCGCAGGTGCGGCTGCGGCACCAGGGTCTTGCCGTCGGTACGCACGAAGCCGAGATCCTTGATGGCGTCGGCCAGATCCCAGTCGTGGTAGCAGCTTTCCCATTCGCGACGACCGCTGAAGCGGCCCATCGCCGGGGTGGGACGGCCCTGATATTCGCCGGCGAAGGCTTCAACCGCGGTCCAGCGGTCGAGTTCGTGGGCGAAGGTGTGCAGCTGGCCGTCGATCGTGTCGGTGACGATGTCCTCGCGCACCACGCAGGGCACCATCGAGCTCCAGCACCGGTGCGGGTAGACATAGCCGGTGTCGGGGTTGAAGGTGATGTTGGTCTGGCCGCGATGCGAGAGCTTCTCGTACCACTTCCAGTACTCGCCGAACTCGCCGTACCAGCCCGGATACTTCGACTCGAACCACTCGAAGTCCTTGTCGGTCTGAGCCTCGATGCGCCAGAAATTCACCGGCCAGCCGACCGAGAAGAACTGTGCGATCTTGTGGACGTAGTTCTTCTCGGTGATGCGCTTCCACGCCGTCTGCACGTCATCGTGGTGGATCTTGATGCCGTACTTCTCGAGGGGAAGCATGTAGGTGCGGTAGTAATCCTCGAAGATCCAGCGATGCCACATCTCCGCGTAGGATTCCTTGTTCTTGTCGCGGTTGGTGGTGCCGTATTCGATGAAGGTGCCGATGGCGGCATCCACGATGGCGTGGTTCTGCCAGAAGGCGTAGCGCATGTCGCGCTCGAGCAGGAGATGGTTTTCCGGCTCCTTCAGCATCGACATCAGCATGGAATGGCCGTTGCCGACATGCCGGCTCTCGTCGGACTGCACCGAGAGGAACACGGTCGGCAGCGCGTAGTCGCCATTGCGGGCGGCTTCCGAGGGCATGGCGACGAACAGCGTGTTGGTGAACGCGGTTTCCGCCACGACGGTGAGGTAGACATTGGCCGAGGTGATGGCATCGCCGGTGATGAAACCTTCACCGAACTGGCGGCCGATCGTGGTGGCGTAGCACTTGCCGAAGGCTTCCTCGGTGATGTCGAAGCCAGCCGGGTCGATATAGTTCTCCATGTACCACTTCTTCAGGTTCATCTGAATGGTGGAATGGCGGAACTCGTCGACCATCTGCATCGTGAAGCCGGTGCGCAGTTCCTCGCCCGGCGCCAGGCGCCCGACCATCGCCATGGAGCGCGCGGCCGAGATTTCCGGGAACGGGATGATGGCGAGGAAGAGCTTCATCCACTCCACCCAGCGCGGCTCGACATTGCGGAACATGTCGCCACGCAGCGCCGCGTCGAGCGCGCCATAGACGCGGTTGTCCTTCTCTTCCTGCATCGGAAAGTAGGAACGCAGCACCTGCTTCATCGGGTCGCGCGGCGCCTTGGTGATCTTGTAGTCGGTGGGGAAGGTCATCGCCTCCTGCACACACATAGGAGGGATTCCACCCGAGATCGGCGATCTTCTTGGCGGCTTCGGCGACGGGAATGCCCTTCTGCGCCGTGATCTTGTTGAGGGTCAGTGTGTTGGTCATTTCTACCATCCTCCTCCTGGATCGGAGTCCACGGTCTGTTTCCTCCCGCCGCCGGCGCGGCACGCGGTGCCACCCGGAGCCGGGCTTTGGGACATGGCGAACCGTTGCCTGGCGCAAGGTGCGACAAGCGGGTTCGACGACGGCAAAGGTCCAAGATCCGAGGGACGTGTCTGGCGGTTCGGTGGTCGCGCTCAGGGCGCGAGCATCGTCCACCGGCCGGCGGCGGGGTGCCGCGCCGGTGCCTTCCTCGAATATCTCCCCTTCGTTCTTGTCGCGGCTCGTCCCATGGGACCAGTCAGCATTTTTCTAATGTGAAGATTAGCAAGAGGCGTGCCAACTCGTCGCAGTAAGTGTTTTAACGACTTTTCAGGCTCGCCGCTTCCAATGACCGGCTGGATTGATCCGTTTTGCGAATCTCCAGCTTGTTGTTGTTTCATTTTGAGAAAATGTTGCATCGCCGAAGAGACAGACAACAACACTTACTTACCGAATTCATTGTTGCGTCGCGACATATATTTGCTGGGATGCCGAAATGATATATGGCATTCCAGAATCTCCCCGGCCGATATCGTCATGCCGCGGCAACATCATGCGGTACCGGCCTCAGGGGATCAGCACGGCCCGGCCGTGGATCTTGCCGGCATTGAGGTCGTGCAGCGCCTGGTTGGCCTCCGACAGCTTGTATTCCGCGGTCGCGAGATGAACCAGGCCTCGATCGGCCAGCGCCATCAGTTCGGTAAGTTCCGCCCAGGTGCCGACGAGATTGCCGATAATGTTGCGCTCGGAGATGATCAGGTCGACCGTCGGAATCTTGATGTCTTCGCCATAGCCGACGATGTAATAGCTGCCCATGGGCCGGGTCATCTTCAGGCCCTTGCTCGTGGTGCCCTTCTCGCCCACAAAGTCGATCACCGCCTCGGCGCCGACGCCGCCGGTGAGTTCCAGCACCGCCTCCACCTCGTTGCCATCGGCCTTCACCGTCTTGTCGGCGCCGCTCTTGGCCGCCAGCGCCAGCGAGGCGTCGGACTTGTCGACCACGATGACATCGGCGGCACACATGGCCTTGAGGCACTGGATGCCGATATGGCCGAGGCCGCCGGCGCCGATCACCACGCAGCTCTCGCCGGGCAGCAGGTGGCGCGTCGCCTTCTTCACCGCGCGATAGGCGGTGAGGCCGGCATCGGCATAGGGCGCCACTTCCTTCGGTGCCAGCGTGCGCGGCAGCGGCACGATGTTGCGCTCCGAGGTGCAGATGAACTCGGCATAGCCGCCGTCGCAATCGAGCCCGGGAAACTTGCCCGGCCCGTGCATGTCGAAGCCGCGCCGGCAGGCGAGGCAGGTGCCGCCGGTGATCTTGGGGTGAACGATGACCGGATCGCCCCTCTTCAACCCCTCGACTTCCTTGCCGACCTCCTCGATCCAGCCGGCATTCTCATGGCCCATGATGAGCGGCAGCAGCTGGTCGCCCGTCGGGTCCATGTGCGGCTTCCACACGCCCTCGATGATGTGCAGGTCCGTGCGACAGACGCCCGCGCCGCCGACGCGCACGATGACATCGGTCGACTTGACGATCTTCGGGTCGGGCACGTTCTCCTCGACCACCCAGCGATCGCCGGCGAGTTTTTCGTCATAGGTTTTCAGGACCTGAGCCTTCATGGCGTTCTCCCTTGTTTTTTCCGCGCCGGCCTGCGCCGTCGTCGAAGAGAACAAGCGCAGCATCCGTGCCAGAGAGCATTATCCTTATCTATCAATGACTTGGCGTTCCGGCGACGCACTATTGCCGTCCAGCGCCTGAACAGCCGGGCGAACGCAGTGTCCAGTTTCTGGCTATTGCCATCCGCGCGCATCGGGCGGAGGCTGGCGCAAAATGAAAAGAACGCCGCAAATAAGAACGCGGGAGGAACGCCAATGCCACCGCTCTCAAGCCTCGACCGGGCGCGCGCCGCGCTCGAAGCCGGCGGCCGCTTTCCCGGCGGCGCGCTCAATCCGGAAATCGCCCGCAGCTGGGAACGCTGCGTCGCCGGCGGGCTCGATCCCGGCCAGCGACCCTCCGAGGTCGTGGTGCCCTTTGCCGAGGTGAAGGCGCGGCGCGAGGCGCGGGCGCTGCTGCGGCGCCTCGCGCTGGCGCAGATGCAGCTGCTTTACGAGCAGATCGCCGGCTCGGAATTCATGATCGCCTTCGGCGACGCCGACGGGGTGGTGCTGGACACGCTCAGCGACGCGCGCTTCAGCGAGAGCGAGGCCGGGCGCGCCATCGTGCCGGGCAGCCGCTGGGACGAGACGATGCGCGGCACCAATGCGCTCGGCCTCGCGCTGGTGGAACAGGCCCCGGCCGCGGTCTATGGGCGCGAGCACTTCTTCGCCAGCCACGGCCGGCTGAGCTGCGTGGCCGTGCCGATCTTCGATCCCGCCGGCCGCATCGCCGGGCTGATCGACGCCTCCTCCACCAATGAGGCGCGCCAGCAGCACACCCATGCGCTGGTGCGCATGGCGGCGGCGGCGGTGGAGAACGGGCTGATCGCGCAGGAGCGCAGCGACGTGCTGCTCATCGCCCTGCACCCGCGCGCGGAATATCTCGATACGCTGTCGGCCGGGCTCATCGCCCTGTCGCCCGAGGGCGTGCTGCTGTCGCTCAACCGCCCCGCGCGGGCGATGCTGGCGGGGCTGGAGGCCGAGCCGGGCCAGCGATTCGAGGCGCTGTTCGACGGGAATCTCGGGGCGGTGGCGGACGAGATGGCCGCCCATGGCGTGGCGCGGCTGCGCGACCGTGCCGGCAGCCTGCTGCATGTGAGCTGCCGCCGCCTCGCCGGCCGCACGGCCGTCCCGGTCAAGGCCGCGCCGCCCGCCGTGACGCCGTCCAAGGCCTCCGTGCCGACGCCCGCCTTCGTGTGCGAGGATCCGGTGCTGCGCCGGCGCATGCGCGGGCTGGAGGCGGCGGTGCGCAGCCGGCTGGCCGTGCATATTCACGGCGAGACCGGCACCGGCAAGGAGCTGATGGCCCGCCATGTCCACGAGATCAGCGGCCGGACCGGGCCGTTCGTCGCGGTCAATTGCGGCGCGCTGCCCGAGAGCCTGTTCATCGGCGAATTGTTCGGCCATGAGCGCGGCGCCTATACCAGCGCGCGCAACGAGGGCTCCTCCGGTCTCATACGTCTGGCCGACAAGGGCACGCTGTTCCTCGACGAGGTGGGCGAGATCCCCCTCGCCGCCCAGAGCGCGCTGCTGCGCTTCCTCGACACGATGGAGCTGCGCGCCATCGGCGGCACGCGCGTCGTGAAGCTGGACGTGCAGATCGTCTCCGCCACCAATCGCGATCTGGCGGCAGCCGCAGCGGCGCGGCAGTTCCGTTCCGATCTCTATTACCGCCTGTGCGGTTTTGCCCTGGAGATTCCGCCGCTGCGGGCGCGCAGCGATTTCGACGCCATCGCGCGCCACCTCTTGGCGCTCCATGCGCCCGACGCGACGCTCCGCGAGGCCGCGCTGCAGCGTGCCCGGCTCCGGCCGTGGCACGGCAATATTCGCGAACTGCAATCCTTCCTGCGGCGCGCCGTGCTGACCGACGACGCCCTGGACGAGGCGGAAGAGGACGATGAGCCGGCGGACCCGGAGGCGGCGGCGGAGGTCTGCCGGCATTGTGCCGATACGATGCTGGCACGGCTGCGCTGCCGGCAGATCCGCGAGGCCTATCGCGACAGCGGCGGCAATGTGCTCGCCACCGCGCGCCAGCTCGGCATTTCGCGCACCACGGTCTACAAACACCTCGACGACGCGTGAGGGCGTGAGGGCTCCTCCTACAGCCCCATGCGCTGGCGGCGGGCGGCGACGAAACGGCCGATCATGCGGTCGGCGAGGATGCCGAGAAAGGCGATGGCGAGGCCCGCGGACAGGCCCTTGCCGGGATCGGCCTGCGAGATCGCCACCTGGATCTGCTTGCCGAGATCGTTGGTGCCCACGAAGGACGACACGACCAGCATGGACAGCGCCATCATGATCACCTGGTTCACGCCCAGCATGATTTCCGGCAGCGCATAGGGCAGCTCCACCTTGGTGAGGCGCTGCGTGCCGGTGCAGCCGGCCATGGTTCCGGCCTCCTGCAGGCTCGGCGGCACGCGCCTGAGGCCATGGTCGGTGAAGCGGATGGCCGGCACCATGGCATAGAGCACGATGGCCACCAGCGCCGACACGTCGCCGATGCGGAACAGCATCACCACCGGGAGCAGGTAGACGAAGGAGGGCAGCGTCTGCAGCGTGTCGCACATCGCGCCGAGAAACGCGTGCATGCGCTCGGAACGGCTGCCGAGCAGGCCGAGCGGCAGGCCGATCAGCGTGGCGATGACGACCGAGATCGAGCACAGGTAGATCGTCGTCATGCCGCGCTCCCACAGCCCGGCGACGGGGATGAAGGCGATGAGCGCCATCATCCCCAGCGCGAAGCGCCAGCCCCCCAGGGCATAGGCTCCCCCGCCCACCACCGCCACCAGCCCCAGCCAGGGAAAGCCGATGAGGAAGGTCTTCACCGGCACCAGCAGGTAGAGCAGCAGGAAGGTGCGGATGGCATCGGTGGTGGCGAACATGTTGATGTTCACCCACGACACCACGTCCGACCACATGTTGCCGGTGGAGATGCGGTACTCGTTCGGCAGTTTCTCCAGCGCCGGGACGACGAAGGAGAGCGCCGTGAAGCCGATGAGCACGACGAGACCGAGCCAGAACAGCTGCCGGCGGCGCTGCGCGGCGGGCCCGTGCACCGGGCGCATTTCCACCAGCGCGCGGCTCATGCGGTCGAGCACGATGGCGAGCGCCACCACGGCCAGCCCGGCCTCCAGGCCCTTGCCCAGGCCATTGGCCTGACGCAGCGCGTTGAGCACGTCGAAGCCGAGCCCCCCGGCGCCGATCATGGCGGCGATGATGATCATGTTGAGGGTCAGCATGATCACCTGGTTGACGCCGACCAAGAGGTCGTCGCGGGCGGACGGCACCAGCACCTTCCACAGCGCCTGGCGCGGCTCGCAGCCGGTCATGCGCGCGAGTTCGTCGAGTTCCGGCGGCACGCGCTTCAGCGCCATCAGGGTGACCCGCACCATGGGCGGCATGGCGTAGAGAATGGTCGCCAGCATGCCCGACACCGGGCCGACGCCGACGAGGAAGACCAGCGGCACCAGATAGGCGAAGGTCGGCACGGTTTGCATGAAGTCGAGCGCGGCCACCACCGCGCCCTCGATGCGTGGCACGCGATAGGCGAGGATGCCGATGAGGATGCCGCCGACCACCCCGCTCAGCACCGCGACGATGACCTGCGACAGCGTCACCATCGCGCTGTCCCACTGCCCGAAGACAAGGATATAGCCGAAACCGACGAAGCCCAGCAGCGCGAGGCGCGCGCCGCCCAGCAGGTAGCTCCAGATCGTCACCGCCGCGATGAGCCCGGCCCAGGAGAGGCGCGGAATGTGGAAGGCGCCGTCCTCGTCGCCAAGGGTGATGCCCGTCGAGAGCAGCGCCTTCGGCACATCCAGCGCATGGCCGAACAGGCCGGAGACGAAGCGCGTCATGTCCTTGAAGGTGAAGAGGCCGAAGGTGGCGTCGCGCGCCAGCCAATAGAGGAACGCCTTCAGCCAGTCGCTGATCGGCACGATCCATGTGGCGGGGTAGGACTTCGCCCAGCCGAACATGCCCGGCGCCGCATAGGGCAGGAGGACGGCGAGCGCCACGAGGGCGGCCACCATCCAGCCGACGGGAAAGCGGCGCGGGTGCGCCTCCTCGCGCGGCAGCGCCACCTCGCTCACGGAACGCCTCCAACCAGATTGGCGATCACGTTCGCTCGCTCCAGCTTGCCGATGACCATGCCGTTCTTGTCCACCACCGCCGCGGGCAGGTTTGAGGTGAGCACCACTTCCGCCACCTCGGCCACCAGCGCGCGCGCCGGCACCGTGGCGCCGAGCGCCTCGCCGGGCGTGACCGGCACGCTGACACCGCCGGCGGTGAGTACCTTGGCCCGCGCCACATGGCGGGTGAAGGCGGAGACATAATCGGAGGCCGGGTTGAGCACGAGTTCCTCGGCCGTGCCGACCTGGATGACCGCGCCGTCCTTCATGATGGCGATGCGGTCGCCGAGCCGGATGGCCTCGTCGAAATCATGCGTGATGAAGACGATGGTCTTGGACAGCATGCGCTGCAGGCGCAGGAACTCGTTCTGCATCTCGTGGCGGATCAGCGGATCGAGCGCGGAGAACGGCTCGTCGAGGAACCACAGCGCCGGCTCCACCGCCAGCGAACGGGCGATGCCGACGCGCTGCTGCTGGCCGCCCGAGAGTTCGCGCGGGTAGTAGCCGGCGCGCTCGGTGAGGCCGACAAGGTCGATCATCTTCAGCGCCCGCGCCTCGCGCTCCTCCTTCGGCATGCCCTGCACTTCCAGCGGGAAGGCGACATTGCCGAGCACGGTGCGGTGCGGCAGCAGCGCGAAATTCTGGAACACCATGCCCATCTTGTGCCGTCGCACCTGGATGAGTTCGGCCGGCGACATGCGCAGAAGGTTCTGGTGCTCGTAGAACACCGAGCCGCCGGTCGGCTCCACCAGGCGCGAGAGGCAGCGCACCAGCGTGGATTTGCCCGAGCCGGACAGGCCCATGATGATGAAGATCTCGCCCTGGCGGATTTCCAGCGAGGCATCGCGCACCGCCGCGAACAGGCCGGCCGCGCGCACCTCGGCATGCGTGGGCATCGGGTTCTCGCGCAGGAAGGCCTCGGCATTGGCGCCGTAGATCTTCCACAGGTTGCGGCAGATCAGCGCCGCCGGCGCGTCCGTGGCGGCCCGCACCTTGGCGGAGGAAGACGCGGTGTCTGGCGCGAGAGAGACCATGGCCATGGAGAGGGCCCTTCATCGATCGGTCGGGTGGCGACAAGGCAATCAGGCAGGCGAACCCGGCGCCGCGGCAAAGGGCAGCGGCGCCGGGCGAGCGATCAGTATTCGCCCTTGTGCTTGGTCACATAGGCGGCGACGACCTCATCCAGCGGCTTGCCGTCGACATCGACCTCCTTGACCATGAGGTTCAGCTCGGGTCCATCGACCTTGAGCTTCTTCATTACCGCATAGGCACCGGGCCACTTTTTCTTGGTCTCGGCGGAGGTGTACTTGAAGATCTCGCCATGCGGCTTGCCGCAGTCGAACGCCTTGTCAGGATTGATGCCCCATTTGGGATCGGTGTAGCAGGCCGCCTCATATTCCGGGAACTGCACCCACTCCCCCTCGAAGACGGAGGGCACCCAGTGCGGCGAGTAGACCCACAGCAGGATCGGCGCCTTGCGCTCATAGGCCGATTTCAGCTCGGCGAACATCGCCGCCTCGGTGCCGGCATCGACCGCGACGAAGGGCAGGCCCAGCGCCTCGATACGCTCGGGATCATGCCCGCCCCAGGTGGCTTCCATGCCGAGATAGCGGCCCTTGGGCGCGGTCTCGGGCGCGGAGAACGCCTCGCCGCACTTCAGCAGCGCCTTCCAGTCCGGCAGGCCGGGGCACTTCTCCTTCATGTAGAGCGGATACCACCATTCCTCCTTGGCCGCCGGGCCGAGGGGGCCGAGATTCTCGGTCTTGCCGGTGGCGTCGGAGGCCTTCATGGCATCTCCCGCCGTGGTGGCCCACAGCTCCGACATGAAGGTGATGTCGCCATTTTCCATCGCGGTGAGGCCGGTCAGGTAGTCGATGGTGACGTAGTCGACCTTGTAGCCCTTCGCCTTCAGCAGCTCGCCCGTGATGTGCGAGGTGATGTGCTGGCCCGTCCAGTCATGCAGGGCGATGATGATGGTGTCCTTGGATTCATCGGCCCGCGCCGGAGCGGGGGCCAAAGCGGGCAGTCCGCCGAGTACCCCGCACACCGCGAGGGTCTTGAGGAGGCTTTGAACGCGCATCGGAGCTTTTCCCTTGGATGGTTCTCTGGAGGCAATGCGTCGCGAAGAGTGTCCCCGCAGGAACATCACTTTCTTGGTAGGCAAATGTCAGGCCACTAGATCGGCGCGCCAAGGACGTTTTCGCGCGGAAGGATGTGCCGCCGCGGCACTCATTCCTTGGGGTAGACGATGATCGACAGGTAGGTCGCCGGCACGGAGATCAGTTCCTCCGGCCCGTGCTGGGCGGAGGCGTCGAAGAACAGGGTGTCGCCGGGCTCCAGCTGGTAGATCCGGTCGCCGTGGCGATAGCCGACGCAGCCGCCGAGCATGTAGATCAGCTCCACCCCGGCATGGCGGAACGCGGAATAGGGCGCGGCCTCTTCCGTCAGGGTGATCAGGAACGGCTCGATCATCACCCCCGCGCCGAGCGAATGGCCGAGCAGTTCGTAGATGTGCCCCGCCTTGGTGCCGCGCCGCTCGATGAGGGCGCCCTGCCCCGCCTTGACGAAGGAGCAGTCGCGCCGGTCGTCATAGCCGGCAAACAGCGAGGCGATCGGCACGTTCAGCGCGCTGGCCAGCGCGGTGAGCGTGGCCAGCGAGGAGGAGATCTGCCCGT
The DNA here is from genome assembly GCF_014195655.1 of Ancylobacter tetraedralis. Classification (GTDB taxonomy): domain Bacteria; phylum Pseudomonadota; class Alphaproteobacteria; order Rhizobiales; family Xanthobacteraceae; genus Ancylobacter; species Ancylobacter tetraedralis. Next base: position 583,739 of record NZ_JACICD010000001.1, on the reverse strand, counting down.
TCTCGATCTTCGAGATCATGCCCGGGGAAATCCGCGCCGTTGCCGCCAGCTCGGCGCTGGTGATGTCCAGCGTCTTGCGATGCTGGCGGATCTGCGCGCCGATCGCCTGCTCGACCGTCAGGCTGGCGGCGCGCGGAGCGTTGGAGCCGGTGGGAAGGCCCTCCTCGCCCGTGCCCGGTAGCGCCTCGACGGGGGACCTGGCGGGCGCCTTGCCGTTCACCGCCGGGGCACCGTCCGCCCTCGTCTCGCTCTCCGCCGGGGCGGGCGGCGACTCGGCCGGTCGGGTCAGGGTGCGAAGCGGCATGCGCATGCCGGCCTCAGCGCTCGACAGGCAGGGCGGCGGGCGGCAGGGTGGACTGGCGGGGCGCCGTGCCCGCCGGCAGTTCGGCGCCGTCATCGAACGGCGCGAGATAGGCCACCGCCATCTCGCGAAAGCGCGTCGTGCCCTTGTAGTCGGCAATCTCGGGGTGCAGGTCGCGCAGCACGCGGTGCAGGCGCTTGCCCCACAATTCCACGCGGGCAAGGTCCTCGATGCTGCAGAGATAGCAGCGTATGCCGAAAAGAATGGCGTTGGAGCGCGGCAGGCGGAACAGCGACTGCAGTTCGACACGCAGATGCAGCTTCTGCCCGATGTTCTCGGCCGTCAGCGTGGTGCGATCCGGTCCCCATTGCGGGTAATTCTCCGGGCTGGTGTCGAGCCGCGGATTGACCGTCATGGTCCAGTTCAACCGGCGCACCGGCGCGCCATATTGCAGGCGCAGCAGGAACTTGAGCGCGCGGTCGAACACCCCCTTCTGGTGGGCGAGCGGCACCGGGCCGTGCCACTGGTGGAAGCTCATGCCGACATCGAAATCGAGCGACCAGTCGGCCTGCGTCGTCACCATGCCGGCATCGATAAACAGGTTGTCGTCGCGCTGGTCCTGCAGGGTGAAGTCGCCCTGCGCCTGACGGGTGATGTACTCGAAGGGCGGCAGCGGCAGGGTTGAGGCATCGCCGAAGGTGAAGCTGTCGCGAATGCCGAGCGGGCGGTTCTCCCAGGTCCAGCTGGTGCCCTCGCGGGTGAGGGTGAAATGCGCGGGATAGGAGGTCGCCAGGCTCTCCATGAGCAGTTCCAGCGTGTCCCACTGCGCCGCCATCATGTGCGGCAGCACCTTGCAGCGGCTGGGGTCCTGCTCCAGCACCTGTGCCCGCTCGCGGCACTCGGCGACATAATGCTCGTCGACATCGAACGGGTTGTCGAAGGCCGGCGTCGCCCCGCCCGGCACATGCGGCTCGATGTTCACCGAGTACATGTAGGCGTCTTCCGGGAAGGGGAACGGAAAGCGCAGCACCGCGGCGTCGGAGTTGGAATAGCGGAAGTCGTCGCGGAACGTCTCGTCCGGCTTGAACTGGATGGTCACGGCAGGCTCCGTCCGGTCAGAGGTCGAGAACGAGGCGCGCGGTACGGGACCGCGACACGCAGGTCATGATGAGGCGGTTCGAGGCACGTTCCTCGCCATCGAGGAAATGATCGCGGTGTTCGGGAATGCCTTCCGCCACCTCGATGAGGCACTGGCCGCAGGCACCGCCCCGGCACAGGCAGGGCGCTTCGACGCCGGCGGCCTCGATGGCGGCGAGCAGGCTGGTATCGGCGCCCACCATCACTTCCAGCCCCGAGCGCCGAAGCACCGCGATGAAGGGCTCGCCGCCCTCGGCCGCGCCGCCGAAGGATTCCGAATGCAGCCGCGAGCGCGGCCAGCCGAGCGCGGCGGCGCGCTCGATCGCCGAATCCATCAGGAGCGCGGGGCCGCAGGTGTAGAAATGCGTGCCAAGCGGCTGGCGCGCCAGCACCTCCTCCAGCACCGCCAGATCGACATCGCAATGGATGTTCACCTTCGAGGCCGGATAGCGCGCGAGCAGCCCTTCGAACACGGAGCGCTCGTCGGGCCGGCAGAAATGGTGCAGTTCCCACGGCGTGCCGGCGGCCTCGAAGGCGGCGATATAGGCGAGGAACGGCGTGAGGCCGATGCCGCCCGACACCATGAGATGGCGCCGCGCCGTGCGCACGACCGGGAAGAGATTGGCCGGCAGCCCGGCCTCGATCACATCGCCGTCCTGCACCTCCTCATGCAGGAAGGCCGAACCGCCCTTCGACCCGGCGACACGCCGCACGATGATGGAGTGGTGGCTGCGGTCCTGCGGGTTGGAAATGAGTGAATAGGCGTTCTTGAGCGTGCGTCCGGGCACGGGCAGATTCAGCCGCAGATGCGCGCCGGGGCCCGAGGGCGGAACCAGCCCGCCATCGGCGGGGATGAAGGTGAAGGCCTTGAGCGTTGGTGAGAGCGGAATGGCGGCGGCCACGCGCAGCGCCATGATGCGGGGGCGCGCGGTCATGGAAACACCTCCTCGACCGCCGGCAGTTCGCCCGGCGCCTCGGCATCGGCCTGCACGCCCATGAAGGCGGCATGGGTGCGCGAGAAATGATCGCGCACCACCAGATGCGCGCCGCAGCCCTCACACACCGCGAGGCTGGTGGTGACGCCGGAGGTGACGGTCTTGCAATGGACGCAGAACACCTTGCGGCGCAGCGAGCCGGCATGCGCGGTGAAGCACTCGGAGGGCTCCAGCCCCGCCTCGCGCGCCATCCGCGCCACATCCCAGATGAAGCCTTCCTCGCCGATCGCATAGAGGCGGAGCCCGACGGTCTCCTGCGCGAGGCGGTGGGACAGCCGGTCGAGCAGATGGGAAGCGGCGCGGAAGGCGCGCCGTTCCACCGGCGCGGCATTGCCGGGCGCGGCTTCCGCCTGCGGCTGGGCATCGACCGCGCTGGTGGCGGCGACGATCCAGTAGCCGAGCGGCGCGCCAGCACCGTCCGTGCCGTCGATCACCTCGCCCAGCGGACGGGGAGCGTCGCTGAGCACGAGATGGCGCCGGCCGGCGCCATCAAGGCTCAGGCGCTCATAGACGGGCCGGCTCTTTATGTCCGAAATCAGCATGCGTGCGGTCTCTGGAGGCCGTTCCATCGGGTGTCCGGCCTGAAGGCTGCCCGGGAAGCAGAGCCCTCAAACGACACTCAAAAGTTTCTCTTCGATAAAATGAAGTGTCCAGCAGGAAACTTTAGCCGTCAAGAACCACGACTGCCCATTGTTTGAGCGCGCTGCCGAAGACAAGGGCGGGCGGCGCGTCAAATTCTTTGCAGGAAACTAACTTGACAAACAAGAAATATCGGCGAGGCTTTGCATCAAGCTGGACGGACGGGTCTCCCCTGGAGGGTGGCCGCGATCTGGCACCTTGCAGCCGGCCCATCAGGACCTACGGGAACACGCACATGAGCATCCGCGTCGCCATTATCGGTGCCGGCCCCTCGGGCATGGCCATGCTTCGAGCCTTCCAATCCGCCCGGCAGAAGGGTGCCGAAGTTCCCGAATTCGTCTGCTTCGAGAAGCAGTCCGACTGGGGCGGCATCTGGAACTATACATGGCGCACCGGCCTCGACCAGTATGGCGAGCCGGTCCATGGCTCGATGTACCGCTATCTCTGGTCGAACGGCCCGAAGGAGTGCCTCGAATTCTCCGACTACACGTTCGAGGAGCATTTCGGCCAGCCGATCCCGTCCTATCCGCCCCGCGCCGTCCTGCATGATTATATCATGGGCCGCGTCGAGAAGGCGGGGCTGCGCGCGCATGTGCGCTTCAACTCGCCGGTGCGCTGGGTCGACTATTCCGACGCGACGGGCCAGTTCACCCTGACGGTGAAGGACAACGTCAAGGACGCGCTCTATTCGGAAGTGTTCGACTACGTCGTGATCGCCTCCGGCCATTTCTCGACGCCGAACGTGCCCCATTTCCCCGGCATCGAGATGTTCCCCGGCCGCGTGATGCACGCCCATGACTTCCGCGCGGCGGACGAATTCATCGGCAAGGACCTACTGGTGGTGGGAAGTTCCTACTCGGCCGAGGACATTGCCAGCCAGTGCTACAAGTACGGTGCCAAGTCGATCACCTTCAGCTACCGCACCCGCCGCTCCAACTTCAAATGGCCGAGCTGCTTCACCGAGAAGCCGCTGCTGGAAAAGCTGGACGGGCGCGTCGCCCATTTCATCGACGGCACGACGGCGGAGGTCGACGCGGTGATCCTGTGCACCGGTTATCTCCACCACTACCCGTTCCTGCCGGACGACATGCGCCTCAAGAGCGCCAACCGCATGAACCCGCCCGATCTCTACAAGGGCGTGATGTGGGAGAAGAACCACAAGCTGTTCTATCTCGGCATGCAGGACCAGTACTATACGTTCAACATGTTCGACGCGCAGGCCTGGTACGTGCGCGACATCATTCTCGGCCGCATCACCCTGCCCTCCGATGAGACAATCGCCGCCGACATCGCCGGCTGGCTGGCGAAGGAAGGCACGATCGAGACCGCCTTCGACGCGATCGACTTCCAGACCGACTACATGAAGGAGCTGATCCCGGCCACCGACTACCCCATGTTCGACCTCGACGCCGTCGCCGCGCTGTTCAAGGTGTGGGAACACGACAAGGAGCGTGACATCATGGGCTATCGCGACAATTCCTACACCTCGATCATGACGGGCAACACGGCGCCGCCGCACCACACCAAATGGATCGAGGCGCTGGACGATTCGTTCGAGGCCTTCATCAATCCTCCGGCCGTTGCGGCCGAGTAGGACGGGCCGCACCCGCGGGAGGAACGCCATGAATATCCAGCTCGGTTCGGCCGCTCCGGCGGCGCGGCGGATCAACCCCGCGCGGCTGCGCCATGTGGCACCGGGCGGCAGCTTCGTCCGCTTCGAGATGAAGCCCGGCGACCGCGCCCATATCCTCGACCCCGAGGGCGGGCAGGCGGGCCTGCTGATCGTGGCGGGCCTGTCCGACCCGCTGCCGGACCTGCTGGCGGGCGCCGTCCCCGTGCCGGGCCGCGAGGCGGTGCCGGAAGCCGCCCGCGCCTTTCTCGGCACGGACGTTTCCGCGTTCTCCCTCTTCTCCCCCGAGGCGGCGGCGGGCAGCGCCGTCAGCTTCACCGCGCCGGCACCGCTCTCCTGCGTTCTCCTCGCCCCGGGCGGGCCGATGGATCCGGGCGCGCAGGACGCCCCCACCGACCTGATCGTCGAGATCGAACCGGCCATCCCTTCCGCCGGCACCGTGCCGCCCCCGCTCGCCGAGCCCAAGCTCGATCTGCGCATCCGCGCGGCCTCGGCCAGCGCCTATGAGGTGAAGGCCGGCGACTATATCCAGATCATCGATGTCGACGGGCAGCAGTGCTCGGACTTCCTCGCTTTTGATGCCGCCAAGCTCCGTTCCGGCCGCGAGAAGGGGCTCGACCCCACCACCACCCGCACGCTGATGGGCTCGGCCAGCCCGGGCCCCGGCCTGCACTCGAAATATTATGACGAGGACCAGACCGCGCTGGTCGAGGTGATCCGCGACACGGTCGGCCGGCACGACACGTTCATGCTCGCCTGCAACGCCAAATATTACGAGGACATGGGCTATCCCGGGCACGACAACTGCACGGACAATTTCAACCGTGCCCTGACGCCCTATGGCATCGCGCCGAAAATGGGCTGGCCGGCGGTGAACTTCTTCTACAACACCTTCCTCTCACCGGGTGACCGCATCGGCATGGATGAACCGTGGTCGCGGCCGGGCGACTACGTGCTGCTGCGCGCGCTCACCGATCTCGTCTGCGCCTCGTCCTCCTGCGCCGATGATGTCGATGCGTCCAATGCCTGGCACCCCACCGATATTCATGTGCGCGTCTATGACGGCGCCAACCACTTCTCCAGAGGGATCGCCCACCGCATGACGCCCGACTCCGCCCCGCGGCTGACGCGCGAGACCGCCTTCCATGCGCGGACCTCGGCGCTCACCCGCAAGTTCACCGATTATCGCGGCTTCTGGCTGCCGGACGGCTTCAATGCCGGCGGGCCGATCGAGGAATATTGGGCCTGCCGCGAGCGCGCCGTGGTGATGGACCTTTCGGCGCTGCGCAAGTTCGAGATTCTCGGGCCGGATGCGGAGAAGCTCGTCCAGCTCGCCGTCACCCGCGACATCCGCAAGCTCGCGGTCGGGCAGGTGGTCTACACCGCGCTGTGCTACGAGCATGGCGGCATGCTGGACGACGGAACGGTGTTCCGCCTCGCCGAGAACAATTTCCGCCTGGTCTGCGGCGATGATTATTGCGGCGTCTGGCTGCGCGAACTGGCAGCAAAGCACGGGCTGCATGCTTTCGTGAAGTCGTCCACCGACCAACTGCACAATCTCGCGCTGCAGGGGCCGAAATCGCGCGACATTCTGCGCGAGATCCTGGTGACGCCAGCCCACCAGCCGAGCGCGGACGAGTTGAGATGGTTCCGCTTCACCATCGGCAAGATCGGCGACACACCCGTCATGGTGTCGCGCACCGGCTATACCGGCGAACTCGGCTATGAGATCTGGTGCCATCCCAGCCGCGGCGTGGAACTGTGGGACGCCATCCTCCAAGCCGGCGCGCCGCACGGGCTGGAGCCGCTCGGCCTTCTCGCGCTCGACATGCTGCGCATCGAGGCGGGGCTCGCCTTTGCCGGCTATGAATTCTGCGACCAGACCGACCCGTTCGAGGCCGGCATCGGCTTTACCGTGCCGGAATCGAAGCCGGACGACTTCGTCGGCAAGCAGGCCCTCGACCGCCGACGTGCCCACCCGGCAAGGAAGCTGGTCGGCCTCACGGTGGCGGAGAACGAGCCGGTGCATCACGGCGACCCGGTCTATAATGGGCGCGCGCAGATCGGCATCGTCACCAGCGCCACCCGCTCGCCGATCCTCGGTTCCATCATCGCGCTGGCGCGGCTGGACGTGAGCGCGGCGGAGCCGGGTGCGGGCGTAGAGATCGGCAAGCTGGACGGGCACCAGAAGCGCCTTGCCGCCACCATCGTCGCCTTCCCGCATTACGACCCGACCAAGAGCCGCGTGCGGGCGTAAAGCCTCACGGCACGCGTAAAGGCCGGAGCGGGGGGCGCTCCGGCCTTTTTGCATTGGGTGATCGTCATCCAACGAGACAGACGGTGTGCGAGCCGACCCGCGGCAGTCTTCCTTGACGTCACCCTCCCCGTCGGGGCGAGGTGGCCCGCGTCGCGGGTCGGTCAGGGGGCACACGGCGGCGGCACGCAGAGCCTGCCCTCACCGCAGCTCTCTTCCCCACGGGGACAGGGAGCAGCACCGGTCCGACCGGGCATCCCCCCACGGCATCGCGCGGGCGTCATCCGTCATCCCGGCCGACGCCAAGCGCAGAGCCGGCATCGCGCGCCATTCTGGCCACGATTCCGGATAGGCCTTTGGCCGTCCGGGATGACGACGGGGGATTTCAGCCCCGCTCCTCGAGCGGGTGGGTGCGCAGGCGCAGCGGGTCGTAGAACGGGGTCTTCACCAGCCGCCCGGTAAACGTGCCCTGCGGGCCCACCACCTCGAATTCCGTGCCGAAGGCGCCGAACTCAGGCAGAACGTGCACCAGCGCGATGGAGCGCATGAGGTGCCGGCTATAGATCGACGAGTTCAGCGAGCCGACTTCCTTGCCGTCCTTGAACAGCTTGGCGCCGGGCTCGATCTGCTCGTGATGGTCGATCTCCATGCCGCGCTGGACGACGCGCGCCTCGCCCTTGCGGCGGATCAAGGCCTCCCTGCCGCGGAAGGAGGGCTTGTCGAGGTTTACCGTCCAGTCCGCGCCAACTTCCCACGGCGTCTCGTCGCCCCTGGGCATGTCATAGGGGAAAAACAGCAGCGCGCCCTCCACGCGCACGATGTCGAGGCTCTGCCACGATACCGGGATGGCGCCGAACGGCTTTCCGGCCTCCAGGATGGAATCCCAGATGAACACGGTGTCGGCCGCGGCGCTGAACACTTCATAGCCGCGCTCGGCCGAATAGCCACCGCGCGCCAGCGTCACCGGCCGGCCGAACAGGGTCGCCGGGGCGTGCTCGAAATATTTCAGCGTGGTCAGGTCGATGGAGGCATGCGGCGCGAGGATGTCCAGCGCCCGCGGGCCCTGCAGCGACAGGACATGGGTGTCCCCGTCATTGGCCACCGACACGTCGCGCCCGGCGCTGAACTGCGCCAGAACCTCCTCCAGCTTGCCCGAGCCGTGCGAGAGACGGAAATCGTCAGCGGCGTTGCAATAGACCAGCACGTCGTCGATCAGCGATCCGTTGTCGTCGACGATATTGCTGATGGCCGACTGGCCCGGCTTCATCTTGGCGATATCCGAGGTCAGCACCTCGTTGAGCAGCGCGACCGCGTCCTTGCCCTTGACGTTCGCCAGATTGAGCGACGACACATCGATCAGCCCGGCGCGCGAGCGGATGGTGGCGACCTCGTCATACGGATCGGTCGAATAGAATTGCGGCAGAGGCATGCCGTTCCAGGACGATTCAAACTTGGTTCCGAGCTGGATATGCCGCTCGTTGAGAATAGAATTGCGAGGGAATACGGCGGTCATATCTGAGGAAACCTTCGTTCGACGAAGTCCGGGGTGCGGCAGACGAAACTGAACAGAAAATACCGGGCGACATACAGGCAAAGACATGCCCCGCCCGCGCCCTCAACGCTGGGAATGTTTGCATCGGGACGGGAGTGTGTCAACAAAATTTCTTGCAAAGAAAACGCCTTTCTCCTGCATGAAGAAAAGCGTTGCACCGGGCGCGCTCCAGGGAGCTTCGGCCTAGTGAAGCCCGGTAAAGCGTCCGCCGGCGATGCGGCGCAGCGCGGCGATCAGCAGCATCGGAATCAGCGTGGTCAGCACGATGGCGATGAAGCTCATGGTCATGCCGAGCCCCACCGAGCCCTGCTCGAACTGCCGCCAGATGAAGCCGGCAATGGTCATCATGCCCACCGGCGCCACCAGCAGCGAGGCGACCAGCTCACGCGAGGCGACCGCGAAGACCAGCAGCATGGAGGTGATCAGGCTGGGTAGCACCAGCGGCAGCATGATCCGGCGAAACACCGTGAAGGGCCGCGCCCCGGCCACCCGCGCGGCGGCCTCCAGGTTGTCGCCGATCTGCTGGAAGGCGGCGCTGGCATAGCGCACCGGCTGCGGCAGCAGGATGCAGCAATAGGCGATGAGCAGGATCAGCGGCGTATTATAGGGCGTGACCGGCAGCCAGGGCTGGTTCCACGCCAGGATCATGCCCACCGCCACGACCACGCCCGGCAGCGCGCTGGGCAGCATGGCCAGCATGTCGAGCGCGAGGCGGCCCCGCCCATGCCCCTTCACCACCGCATAGGCGGTGATGGCGCCCAGCCCCCCCGCCAACAGCGCCGTCGCGATGCCCAGCGACAGCGAGTTGACCAGCGCCTGCAGCGCCCCGCCCGTATTGGCGAAGACTTCGACGAAATTCTGCAACCCCAAATTGGACGGCTTGAGCCCGCCGGAAATGGTCTTGGACAGCGCCGTGGCGAGAATGGCGAGGATCGGCAGGCCGGTGGCGAGAAAGGCGACGAGCGCGAAGGCGGCCGTCACCGGCAGCGCCAGCGCCCCCAGCGCGCGCTTCTCCCGTGCCTGCGGCTTGCCCGAGACCGTGTCGTAATTGCGCCCGGCGAGGATGCGGCGCTGGATGAGAAAGGCGACAAGCGACAGACCGACCAGCAGCAGCGAGAGGATCGCCGCGCCCGGCAGGTCGATCGGCCAGTCGGAAATGCGGTTCTCGATGCCCGTCACCAGCACCTGGAAGCCGAAACGGCTGCCGAGCGCGGCGGGCGTGCCGTATTCCTCGATCGCCAGCGCGAAGACCAGCAGCAGGCTCGCCGCCAGCCCCGGCATGGCGAGCGGCAGGGTGACGCGGAAGAAGGCGCGTACCGGACGGGCGCCGAAGACGCGCCCGACATCGCCATAACGCGTGCCGACCGCCTCGATGGTGCGCGACAGCGCGAAATAGACCACCGGGAACAGGTTGAGGCTCATGATCAGAACCATGCCCGGCACGGAGAACAGCAGCGGGCCGAGATTGATCCCGGTGAGTTGCTGGAGATAGCCGCGCGGCTGCATCGACAGGATCCAGCCGAGCGTCGCGATATAGGGAGGGATCATGAAGGGGACGAGGAACAGCACGTCCCACACCAGCGCGAAGGGCACGCGGAACAGTGCGCGCGCCACCGCCAGCGGCACGCCGATCGCCACGCAGCCCAGCATCACCCCGAGGCCGAGGGTCAGCGTGTTGCCGGTGAGGTGCAGCAGCCGGGGATCGGCCACCGTGCGGCCGAGATGGACGAGGGGCGCGGCGAACGAACCGCGCCCCAGATCCGGAAAGATCGCCTGCAGGACGATGAAGACGAACGGCACCAGAACGATGACGCTCAGGCTGATGCCCGCGACCCAGCCCAGAAGCCCATGGCCGCCGGTCTTCATATCCCTCCGCATGGCTCAGGCACTCATTCTATCGGGCTATCGGGCGGGAACCGCCGCCCTCACTTGGCCAACAGCTTGGCGAACTCGGCCAGCGTCGTGTCGCGCGTGCCGTAGACCGCGGCCGCGTCGACCGGCAGGATCTTGAGGTCGGAGATCAGCGGGCGATTGGCCTTCACGTCGCTGCGCGCGGGCATGAGATAGGTCGCCGCCACCGCCTTCTGGCCCTCATCCGACAGCACGTAGTCGATGAACGCCTTGGAGGCGTCCGGCTGCTTCGACCATTTCAGGATCATCATCGGGCGCGGCGCGATGACCGTGCCGGAGGCAGGGAAGATCACGTCGATCGATTCGCCCTTGGCCTTGGCGGCCAGCGAAATGTAGTCGACCGCGCCGAACACCGCCGCCTTGGCGCCCTGCATGACCGGGTTCAGCGCCTCGGCATTGGCGCCCGCGACGATGGCGCCGTTGGCGGCGAGATCCTTGAACAGGCCCCAGCCATTCTTGGCCTGCAGCGCCGCCACCAGCTCGAACGAGGCGCCGGACTGCGCCGGATCGGGAAGGGTCACGAGATCCTTGTAGGCCGGCTTGGCGAGATCCGCCCACTCGGTCGGCCGGGGCGTGCCGGAAGCCGGGTTCCAGGCGATGCCAAGCGCGGAAATGCCCTGCGCCACGGCGGTGTCATTCTTCAGGAAGTCCGGCACCATGGCGGCGTTCGGGCTGGCATAGGCGACGAGCCAGCCGCGCTTGGCGAAGTCGCTCGCCGTATCCCACGAGGCCGAGATCAGCACGTCCACCACCGGATTGGCGGCTTCCGATTCGATACGGGCCATGATCTTGCCGGTGGTGGCCTGGAACACGTTGACCTTCACGCCGGTCTTTTCCGTGTAGCCCTTTGCCAGCTTGTCGATCAGCCCGCCGGGACCGGCGGAATAGACGGTGATGTCCGCCATCGCCGGGCTGGCCATGAGCGAGGCACCGAGGGCAAGGGCAAGGCCCATGGCGGCCGTGAATGCGCGCATTGTCGTCTCCTTCAGGGGTTTCAGGCGGCCGCGCCGGCGAACCAGCGCATGTCCTCGGGCGGGCAGAACAGCCCGACCACATCTCCAACGGCGGCCCGCACGGGACTTGCGAGCTGGATCTCGAACGGCGTGTCCAGGATCCTCAGCGTCAGCGCGTAGCCGTCGCCGCGAAAGCGGGTGCGCAGCACCTCGCCGGCCGGGCGGCCCTCCACGGGCGTGCCGATGCGGGTGCTGCGGCCGGGCAGCAGCAGTCGCGCCTCGCGGCCCGAGGGGCCCTCCGCGCCGACGCTCATCGCGGTGCCGGCAATCCGCCATCCGTCTGGCGTGCGCCGCATGGGCAGCACGCAGCCGAGATGGAGGAATTCGGCGACCTCCGGGCTCGCCGGCTCGGTCACCAGCGCCTGCGGCGGCGCCAGCTGGGCGATCCGGCCGGCCCGCATCACCGCCACCTGGTCGGCCAGCGCGAAGGCCTCCGTGCGGTCATGGGTGACATAGATCGCGGTCAGGCCGAACTGGGCGACCAGCCCGCCGATCTCGCCCACCATGGCCTCGCGCAATTCGGGATCGAGATTGGACAGCGGCTCGTCGAACAGCACCAGCTGGGGCTCGGCGACGATGGCGCGGGCAAGCGCAACCCGCTGCTGCTGGCCGCCGGACAGGTCGGACGGCCGGCGGCCCGCCAGCTGGCCAAGGCCCACGCGCTCCAGCGCGGCACCCACGCGCGCCCGGCGCTCGCGGGCCGGCACGCCGCGCATTTCCAGCGGAAAGGCGACATTGTCCGCCACGCTCATATGCGGCCACAGCGCGTAATCCTGAAACACCATGCCAAGCCCGCGCGCCTCGGGAGGGAGGAACGCGCCGCCCGCGGCATCGGCCACCCGCCGGCCGCGAATGTCGATCTGCCCGGTGGTCGGCGCCAGCAGCCCGGCGAGCAGCTGCAGAAGCGTGGTCTTGCCGCAACCCGACGGGCCGAGCAGCGCCAGCACCTCGCCCTGCGCCACCTCGAAGCCGACATCGTGCAGGATCCGCGCCGGGCCATAGGAAAGGCCAAGGCCGCGAACGCGGACCGCTGGAGAGGCTTCAGAGGACATGGACGTTCCGGGACATGAATGTTCCGCGCAATGAATGTGCGCGAACAGCTAAGGGAGCCGCATGACGGTCGCGTGACATCGCGAAGCCTCGGCACGGCCTCGCGGATTTGCCGGCCGTCAGCCTCCGGTAATCGATCCGGCACGACCCGGCAGGGCCGCGCGGGGGCGAGAGCACCCATGCCCCCAGCTTGACGCGGCGCGGGCGTCATCCAGCTGCAATGAACCCGCGCTAGCTGAGACCGCGACCGCCCATCCAGATGCACACCCCGTTGCACAGCTGTGCAAGGAACCCGCATGAACGACGACGCCTTCCTCCGCATCACCGATCTGTCGGTTGGCTATGGCGCGACGCGGGTGCTGGAGCGCCTGCGCCTTTCCATCGCCCGGGGTGAATTCGTGGCGCTGCTCGGCGCCTCCGGCTGCGGCAAGACCACGCTGCTGCGGGCGATTGCCGGCTTCGTCACGCCATCCGCCGGCGCCATCGCAGTGGCCGGGCGGGACGTGACCCGGCTGCCGCCGGACCGGCGCGGCATGGCGCTGGTGTTCCAGTCCTATGCGCTGTGGCCGCATATGAGCGTGGCGAAGAACATCGGCTACGGGCTCAAGCTCAAGGGCCTGCCGCGCGCGGCGATCGAACGGCGCGTCGGCGAGATCGAGGCGCTGCTAGGCTTGAGCGGCCTCGGGGGGCGCAAGCCCGGCGCGCTCTCCGGCGGCCAGCGCCAGCGCGTGGCGCTCGGCCGGGCGCTGGCGGTAGACCCGCAGATCCTGCTGCTCGACGAGCCGCTGTCCAATCTCGACGCCCGCATCCGCCTGAAGGTGCGCCACGAGATCCGCGCGCTTCAGCAGCGGCTCGGCATCACCGCCGTGCATGTCACCCATGATCGCGAGGAGGCGATGGCCATGGCCGACCGCGTCGTGGTCATGGAGGCCGGCCGCATCGCGCAGGCCGGCACGCCGGAAGAGATCTACAACCGGCCAGCCTCGGCCTTCGTCGCCGCCTTCATGGGCGCCGAGAACATGCTGGCGCTGAACGGCACGGTGAGGGGGGAGCACATCCACATCGCGGCCGGCCCGCACTATGGGGCGGCGGAAGTGCCGCTGGACGGGCGGGCGCTCGCCAGCGGTGCGCTGGAGGCGCGCTTCCGCGCCGAGGCGGTGCAACTGCAGGCGCACGATGCACCACCCGCCACCGAGGGGCTGGCGCTGTCCGGCCATGTCGAGGCGGTCAGCTATCTCGGCGGGGCCTGGCGCCACTCGGTGCGCATCGGCCAGACCCCGGTCTTCGCCGATGCGGAACATTCGCTGGCGCCGCGCACCGCCGTGCGGCTGACGATCCCCGCGGAAAAGCTGTTTCTCTTCAACACCCCCTCGCCGTCCGGCGCCGCCGCGCCGGCCGACGACACGCACCCGACCGCGACCCGCGCCACCCGGCCGGACCGCGTTCGCGAAGCCGCCATTTCCTGATCCTCACCGGAGACCTTGCCCCATGAAGAGCCTCCTCGCGCCCGCGCTCGCCTCCGCGACGCTCCTTCTCGGCTTTGCCGCCGCACCCGCCGGCGCCGCCGAACTCACCGTCATCACCGCCGGCGACCAGAACATGGTCGACTACGTCAACCAGTACCTCGCCCCGCTGTTCGAGAAGCAGTATCCCGGCAACACGGTGCGCGTGGTCGGCACCGGGCCGGGCGACGCCGGTTCGCAGAAGATCGTCGAGCGCTTCGACGCGCAGGACAAGGCGGGCAGCGCGACCTGGGACACCGACGTCGCGGTGGTGCACGAGAAGTTCGTCGGCCCGATGATCAAGGGCAATTATCTCGAATCCTACCGGGACCGGATTTCCAGCGGCAAGCTGGTCTCCCGCGCCAATGCCGACATGGCGTTGGGCACCAAGGTGACCGGCTATGTCATGCCGATGTTCAACAGCCAGACCGCCATCGCCTACAACCCGGCGCTGGTGCCGAACCCGCCCCGGAGCTACGCCGAGATCGCGCAATGGGCGAAAGCTCACCCCAAGCAGTTCGGCTATAACGGCATCAAGGGCGGCGCCTCGGGCGTCAGCTTCGTCATGGGCTGGATCTATGCCTTCGGCGATGGCGACGCGGCCAAGCTGATGAACGGCCCGTTCGAGGAAGCCGAGACGAAGAAGTGGGACGCCGCCTTCGCGAGCCTGCGCGACTTCACCAAGAACGCCACCCTCACGCCGGGCAATGCCGGGACGCTCGACCTGCTCTCGCGCGGCGAGATCGCCATGGGCCCGGTCTGGGTCGACATGTTCTATTCCTGGCAGGCCGACGGGCGCCTGCCGCCGGACTTCAAGCTGGTGCTGCCGGCCCCCGGCATGCCCGGCCAGCCGATGCACTATGTGATCCCGGCCAAGAGCGCCAACAAGGATCTGGCCGAGAAGTTCGTCGAGCTCGCCACAAGCCCGAAGGTTCAGGCGCAGGGCATCGTCGAGCGCTTCAACTGGTATCCCGGCATCGACGCCAAATATGTGCAGGCCGAACTTCCCGACGCGGTGTGGAAGAAGCTGTTCACCAGCGTCACGCCGGAAGACCTCGCCGCATACGGCAAGCCCTTCCCGATCGCGCCCTATAACAGCGCGATCCTGGAGGCCTATGAACGCCAGGCGACGAACTGAGCGATCACTCCAGCGGGTCGGCCCCTCTCCCCGACGGGGAGAGGGGGGCTTTGAGGCTCCGCAATCGCGTCGCGCTTCGCCGACCCGCTCCGCGGGCCACCTCTCCCCACCGGGGAGAGGAAAGTTAAGGCGGACGTTGGGCCCTCTCCGGCCCAACCGAGCCTCGAGTCACACAGCCCCCTCTCCACCCCACGCCTCTCCAGAAACCCCGATGCCCCCGCCCCTCCTCGGCCTCCTCCTCGTGCTGCCGGCCCTCGTCGTCGTGCTGCTGCTGTTCGTGGTGCCGCTCGGCGCCTCGGTGGCGGGCGCCTTCGTGGTGGGAGACGGCGTCGGCCTCGGCAATTTCGTCAAGACCTTCGCGCTCTACACGCCCGACATCGTCTTCACCGTGCTGATCGTCAGCCTGTCGACGGCGCTGATCGGGACTTTCGCCATCGCCATCGGCGGCTACCTCACGCTGGGCGAGAACCCGCGCGCGGTGGCGATCCTGCGCTGGCTCTACCGCTGGCCGATGTTCATTCCCTTCATCGTGGTCGGGCAGGTGCTGCGCACCTTTCTCGCCAAGAACGGCCTGATGAACAACGTGCTGATCGCCGCCGGCCTCATCACCCCGCTCGACGCCGCCAGCTTTCTCGACTGGCGCGGCATCGTCATCGCCTTCGTGTGGAAGCAGACGCCCTTCGTCGCCCTGCTGGTGGCCGGCGCCATGGCCTCGGTGGACCGCGGCACCATCGAGGCCGCGCGCAATCTGGGCGCCTCGCGGGCGCGCATCCTGGTCGAGATCCTGGTGCCGCAGGTTGCCACCACGCTGATGGTGTCGCTGGTGCTGTCCTTCGTCACCATGATGTCGGTGCTGTCGGTTCCGCTGATGATCAATGCCCAGTCACCGACCATGATCACCGCCGACATCGCCTTCCGCATCAATGCCTATGGCGATTATGGCGTGGCCAATGCGCTTGGCCTCGTCTCGCTCGCCATCAGCGCCTGCGCGGCGATCGTCTATCTGCGCCACAGCGTGCGGGAGCGGACATGACCCGGCCCGCCTCGTCCGTCTTCCGGCGCTCCGGCCTGACGCTCGACCTGTGGTGGATCCCGCGCGCGCTCATCCTGGGCCTGCTCGCCTTCGTCATCTTCGGCCCGCTGACCAATCTCCTGCTGTGGACCGTGGCCGAGCGCTGGTACTTCCCCCATGCGCTACCCATCGACTACGGCTTCAGCTACTGGGCCCGGGTCTTCGCGCCGCGCGGCAACGCAATGGAATCGCTCGGCAACAGCCTGCTGGTGGCGAGCCTCACCGTGCTGGTTTCGCTCACCCTCGCGATACCGGCCGGCTATGCGCTGGCGCGGCTCCAGCTGCCGTGCCGGGCGGTGATCCTCATCGCCTTCCTCATCCCGCAGGCCTTTCCCAACCTGCCGGTCTATGTGAACGTGGCGCGACTGTTCTACCAGATCGGCCTCAACGGCACGGTGCCGGGCGTGGTTCTGGTGCATGTCACCCATGGCCTCGTCTATGCCGTGTGGATCGCCACCGCCGCCTTCGCCGCCATCGATCGCGAGCTGGAACAGGCGGCGCGCTCGATCGGCGCCGGGGCGCTGCGGGCCTTTCGCGACGTGACGCTGCCGCTCGCCGCTCCCGGCCTGCTGGCCAGCGCGATCTTCGTGTTCCTGGAATCGCTGGACGAGTTCACCGGCAGCTACTTCGTCGGCGCGCCGGATGTGAACATGCTGCCTTTGCTGCTCTATTCGGCCGGGGCCGGCGGCAATTACCAGATCGCCTCGATCAGCGCGCTGCTGCTGCTGGTTCCGTCCATCGGCTTCATGCTGGTGGTGGAGCGCTTCCTCAAATCCGATGTGCTCTCGAAGGTCGGCCAGTGAAAAGCCCGCGTTCCCCCCTCCCGGTTTCAGCCATGCCGTTCTCGGACGAGGTGGTTGCCCGGCGTTTCGTCAGCGCCCAGCAGGTGGCCGAACTGGCCGGCGTCTCGCGCTCGGCGGTCTCGCGCGCCTTCACGCCCGGCGCCAGCATCGCCGCGGAAACGCGGCAGAAGGTGATGCAGGCCGCCGCCGAGCTGGGCTACCAGGTCAACGACCTCGCGCGCGGCTTGCTGGCCAATCGCAGCCGGCTGGTCGGGCTCGTCGTGACAAAGCCCGAGGTCGGCTTCCGCGCGCATCTGGTAGCGGCGCTGACGGGGGCGCTGATCCGGCGCGGCAATGTTCCCGTCGTCATCAATACCGGCCATTCCGAGGCGGAACTGCAGGCCGCGCAGGCGGCGCTGTTCGGCTATCGCGCGGAGGCGACCATCATCCTTTCCGGCTCGCCGCCCGCCGCGCTGGTGGAGACGGCGCGCCAGAACGGCCATGCGCTGGTGTCGATCGGCCGCTCCGAGCCGGGCTGCGACCATGTGAAGATCGACAATGCGGGGGCCGCGCGGCTGGCCGCCCGGCTGTTCCACGCGCAGGGTTTCCGCCGGCTGGCCTTTGCCGGCTCGCAATCGGGCACCCCCAGCATCACCGAGCGCGAGCTTGCCTTCGCGCAGGAGGCCCGGCAGCTCGGCGCCGATATGACCATCGTGCGCGGTGCCGACACCGACTATGCCGGCGGGCAGGAAGCGGCCGACGCGCTGCTCGGCCGGGCGGACCGCCCGGAAGCGGTGTTCTGCGTCAACGATCTCGTCGCCTTCGGGCTGATGGACGCCGCGCGCGGCCGCTTCGGCCTCGCCATCCCGCGCGACCTCGCGGTCATCGGCTTCGACGATATTCCCGAAGCCAGCTGGGGCGCCTATGGGCTCAGCACGTTCCGGCAGGATCCGGTGCTGATCGCCGCGCAGGCCATCGCCCATCTCGACCGCCGCCTCGCCGACCCCAGTGCATCCCCTTCCACCGCCCGGCTCGACGCGATGTTCATGGCCCGCATCACCACGCGCGCAGCCGCCGCCTCGCATGTCGAGGCGGCGCCGGTCGACACCCCCGCCGCCAACGACAGCCTCATTGGAGCCCACCCGTGAACGCCCCCGCCCACCTCACCGCGCGGATCGACGCCGCGCACGCCATCCTCGCCGAGGCCGGCGCCCGCGCGCTGGCCTATTTCGCGGACGTCGAAACGCTGGTGGTGGAGGCCAAGGCCAATGGACAGGACGTGGTCAGCATCGCCGACCGCGCGGTGGAGCAGCTGGTGCGCGGGCGCCTCGCGCAGGCCTTCCCCGAGGACGGCTTTCTCGGCGAGGAATCGGGTGCCGTGCCCGCCCGCTCGGATTTCGTCTGGGTGCTGGACCCCATCGACGGCACAAGCTGCTTTGTCCATGGCATTGCCAACTGGTGCGTCGCGCTGGCGCTGGTGGAGCGCGGGCGCACGGTGGCCGGCTTCATCCTCGACCCGAACGCGCAGGAAACGTTCGCCGCCGTGCACGGCGCGGGGGCCACGCTCAACGGCCGCCCGATCCGCGTCGATACGCGCACCGACCTGCGGCACGGCCTCACTTCGGTCGGCGCCAGTTTCCGCGTGCCCGCGCGGTTGATCGCCGCCGTCATCCGGCGGCTACTGGAAGCCGGCGGCATGTTCGTGCGCAGCGGCTCGGGCGCGCTCAGCCTCGCGCATGTGTCCTGCGGGCGGCTCGCCGCCTATTACGAGCCGCACATGCATGCCTGGGACTGTCTCGCCGGGCTGCTGCTCATCCGCGAGGCCGGTGGCTGGACCCAGGATGTCGCCGCCAGTGGGGATCTCGCGGCGGGCGGGACTGTCATCGGCTGTGCACCGCAGCTGTGCGAGGATCTGCTCGGCCTGATCGAAGCGGCGCGGATGGAGACTCTGCCATGAAGATCATCCAGGTCAGCGACCTTCACCTCGTGACGCCGGGCGAGCCATTATTCGGCAGCGACCCGCTGGCCCGGCTCGAGGACTGCATCGTCGATCTCAACCTCCATCATTCCGATGCCGACCTCGTCGTGTTCTCGGGCGACCTGACCGATAACGGCGAACCGGCCGCCTATGCCGCGCTGGGCGAGCGCCTGGAGGCACTTGTCCCGCCCTTCCGGCTGATGCTCGGCAATCACGACGCGCGCGAGGCCTTCGCAGCGGTATTTCCCGAGGCGCTCGGCGCGGACGGCTTCGCCCACTCTTTCGCCGACATGGACGGCATGCGGATCGTTCTGCTCGACACGCTGGAGCCCGGACGCATCGAGGGCCGGCTGTGCGGCGCCCGCCTCGACTGGCTCGATGCCAGCCTCGCCGATGCCGACCACGCGCTGCTGTTCCTGCACCACCCGCCCTGCCCGATCGGCGTGCCCGCGCTCGACGACACCTGCCTCGCGGATGCCGGCCGGCTCATGGAGGTGCTGCGGCGGCACCAGAATGCGCGGCACATCTTCGCCGGCCATGTGCACCGGCTGGCAAATGGCAGCTGGGGCGGCATTCCCTTCTCGACGCTGCGGGGCACCAACCATCAGTCGGCACTCACCTTCACCGGCCCGCACGCGGTCAGCTTCGAATCGCCGGCCTATGCCGTCATCCTGGCGAGCGGCGGCGCCGTCACCGTCCACCCGCACGAGTTTCCGGTACGGGATTGGGGATGACCGCCCGCACGACCCGGGCCTTACGTAAGGTACTGTGACTAAACAAGATTTAATGAGACGGATGACGGGTTGCGGCGCACAATGAGGGGAGTTAGCCGGACCGCCAGCGGAGTGTGACGATGGAAACTGCACAGAGGGCCTCGCGGCGGGGGCGCCTTGCCGTTCCATTGATCATGGGTGCCGTTCTGGCCTGCGCCGGCGGCGCCTATCTCTGGCGCGAGAACCGCGCCAATGCCGCGCAGCCCGCGGCTACGGCCGCTCCCCGGTCGCAGACCGTGCGCGTCAGCGTCGCGCCGGTGGAGCGGCGGGATGTTCCGGTCGTGCTCAACGGCCTCGGCACGGTGCAGGCCTCGCAGACCATCAACATCCACGCGCGGGTCGACGGCACGCTGCAATCGGTCAACTTCATCGAGGGGCAGAACGTGAAGGCGGGCGACGTGCTGGCCACGCTCGACCCGCGCCTCGCCCGCGCCAGCCTCGACCAGGCCCGCGCCGCCAAGGCCAAGGACGAGGCCCAGTTGCACGGCGCCGAGGCCGATCTCTCGCGCTACACCCAGCTGGTGCAGAAGGATTATGCCAGCCGGCAGTCGGTGGACCAGCAGCAGGCGACCGTCGACCAGCTGAAAGCCTCGATCGCCGCCGACGATGCCGCCATCGAGACCGCGCAGGCCAATCTCGACTACACCAATGTCACCGCCCCGGTGGACGGGCGGATGGGCCTGCGCCAGGTCGACCCCGGTAATATCGTCCATACCAGCGACACGACCCCCATCGCGGTGCTCACCGCGCTCAGGCCGGTATCGGTGATCTTCTCCCTGCCGGAGAAGGATCTCGACGCCGTGAAGGATGCGCAGGCGCGAGGCGCCGTGACCGTCACCGCCACCCGCGACGATGGCGGCGTGCTCGGCACCGGCAAATTGACCGTCATCGACAATCTCGTCGATGCCGGCACGGCGACCCTGCGGCTCAAGGCGGTGTTCGCCAATGACGACGAGCGGCTGTGGCCCGGCGGCTTCGTGCATGTGCTGGTCTCGGTCGACACGGTGAAGGACGCGCTCACCGTGCCGGTCGCCGCCGTGCAGCGCGGGCCGGACGGGCTGTTCGCCTGGGTGGTGGGCGAGAGCGGCGCCGCCGCCGTGAAGCCGATCGAGACCGGCCAGGTCGCCAGCGGCGTCGCGGTCGTGACCAAGGGGCTGGATGCCGGCGACAGGGTGGTGACCGAGGGCCAGTACCGGCTGCGTCCCAACGTGAAGGTGGCGATCAGCGGCGACAGCCAGAAGGAGGCCGGCCGCGAACACCTCGCCGAGGATGGCACCGTCAAGACAGGCCCTTGAAGCCTGCTCACCCGACGCGGGTTCGCGTTCGCGGGAAGACAGCGCTTTAGATCAACCGCCGACAGCCGAGTGCCGAGGACAGCGTCGTGAACATTTCCGCCCCCTTCATCGAACGCCCCATCGCCACCTCGCTGATGATGGCGGCACTGGCGCTGCTCGGCGTGGTCGCCTATCCGCTGCTGCCGGTGGCCCCGCTGCCGCAGGTGGACTTTCCCACCATCCAGGTCTCGGCGAGCCTGCCGGGGGCGAGCCCGGACACCATGGCCTCGGCGGTGGCCTCGCCGCTGGAGCGGCGCTTCGGCCAGATCTCCGGCCTCGACCAGATGACGTCGACCTCGACGCTGGGCTCGACCTCGATCACGCTGCAGTTCGAGCTCTCCCGCAATATCGACGCGGCGGCGCAGGACGTGCAGGCGGCGATCACCGCCGCGCTGCGGCAGTTGCCCGACGATCTCACCTCGCCGCCGAGCTATCGCAAGGTCAATCCCGCCGACAGCCCGATCATGATCCTGGCCGCCCGCTCCGACACAATGCCGATGACGCAGGTGGACGACATCGCCGACAACGTGCTGGCGCAGCGGCTCTCGCAGGTGCAGGGCGTGGCGCAGGTGGTGATCGGCGGCGAGCAGAAGCCGGCCATCCGCGTCCAGCTGGACCCCGCGCGACTCGCCGCCAGCGGGCTGACCTTCGAGGATGTGCGCACGACGCTGGCCGCCTCCACCGCCGAGGCGGCCAAGGGATCGATCAACGGCACGGTGCGCAGCTTCACCATCGCCGCCAACGACCAGATCCTGAAGGCGGCCGATTATGACGACGTGATCCTCGCCTATCGCAATGGCGCGCCGATCAAGGTGCGCGATGTCGGCCACGCGGTCGAGGGGGCGGAGAACGTCAATGTCGCGGCCTGGAGCGGCGAGAAGCGTGCCGTGGTGCTGCTCGTGTTCAAGCAGCCGGGCGCCAACGTCATCGAGACGGTCGACGCCATCAAGGCGACCCTGCCCCGACTCGACGGCATCATCCCCACCGGCATGACCATCGATACGGTGATCGACCGCACCACGACCATCCGCGCCGCGGTGGAGGACGTGCAGTTCACCCTCGCGCTCACCATCGGCCTGGTGGTGATGATCATCCTGCTATTCCTGCGCAATCTGCGCGCGACGCTGATTCCCGCCCTCGTGGTGGTGCTCTCGCTGGCCGGCAGCGCGGCGGTGATGTACGCGCTCGGCTTCAGTCTCGACAACCTCTCGCTGATGGCGCTGACCATCGCCGTCGGCTTCGTGGTGGACGATGCCATCGTCGTGGTCGAGAACATCGTGCGCTACATCGAGGAAGGCGAGCCGGCCTACAGCGCGGCCATGAAGGGCGCGCGGGAGATCGGCTTCACCGTGCTGTCCATCAGCCTCTCGCTGGTGGCGGTGTTCATTCCGCTTCTGCTGATGGGCGGCATTGTCGGCCGGCTGTTCCGCGAATTCGCCCTCACCGTCACCGCCTCCATCGCCGTTTCGGCGCTGGTCTCGCTCACGCTGACGCCCATGCTGTGCTCGCGCTTCCTCAAGCCGCCGGCGCACACGCATGGCTGGCTGTACCGGGGGATCGAAGCCGGCTTCGACGGTATCCTTGCCTTCTACGTGGCGACGCTGCGGATCGCGATGCGCTATCGCTTCATCACGCTCATGGTGTTCTTCGCCTCCGTCGCGATCACCGGCTGGCTGTTCGTGGTGGTGCCCAAGGGCTTCTTCCCGACGCAGGATATCGGCATCCTCACCGGCCTGTCGGAAGCCGCGCAGGACGTGTCGCCGGAAGAGATGAAGCGGCTGCAGCAGGCGCTCGGCGAGGTCATCGCCAAGGACCCGGCGGTGGCCGCGTTCGGCTCGGTGCTCGGTTCGGGCGGCGCGTCCACCACCAATACCGGCCGCTTCTTCATCGCGCTGAAGCCACTTGAGGCGCGCGACGCCTCGGCCTCCGAGGTCATCGCCCGGCTGCGGCCCAAGCTGAACGGCGTGGGCGGGGCGACCGTGTTCCTCCAGCCCTCGCAGGACATCACGGTCGGCGGGCGCATCTCGCGCGCGCAGTACCAGTACACGCTCACCGACGTCGATCTCGACGAGCTGGACGGCTGGGCGCCGAAGCTGCTCGCCCGGCTGCGCCAGATGCCCGAACTGACCGACGTGTCGAGCGACCAGCAGGGCAGCGCGCCGCAGCTCAAGATCGTCATCGACCGCGACCGCGCGGCGCGGTTCGGCATCCAGCCGGCGGTGATCGACGCCACGCTTAACGACGCCTTCGGCCAGCGCCAGGCGGCGCAGTACTTCACCCAGCTGGATTCCTATGCGGTCATCATCGAGGCGACGCCGGAGCTGCAGAAGCATATCGGCTCGCTGGACCAGATCTATGTGAAGTCGCCGATTTCGGGCCAGGCCATTCCGCTGTCGACCCTCGTCACCATCGATTCCAAGACGGTGGGACCACTCTCGGTCTCGCACCAGGCGCAGTTCCCGGCGGTGACGTTCTCCTTCAACCTCAAGCCCGGCGTCTCGCTGGGCCAGGCGGTGCAGGTGATCAATGCCGCCTCGGCAGAACTCGGCGCACCTTCAACCCTCTCCGGCAGCTTCCAGGGCAGCGCGCAGGTGTTCCAGAGCGCGCTGGCCAGCGAGCCGGCGCTGATCGCGGCGGCGCTGTTCGCGGTCTATGTCATTCTCGGCGTGCTCTATGAGAGCTACATCCACCCCCTCACCATCCTGTCGACACTGCCCTCGGCCGGCATCGGTGCGCTGCTGGCGCTGTGGGCGGGCGGGTTCGACCTCTCGGTGATCGGCATTATCGGGATCATCCTGCTGATCGGCATCGTGAAGAAGAACGGCATCATGCTGGTGGACTTCGCCATTGCCGGCGAGCGCGACCGCGGCATGAGCCCGGAGGAGGCGATCACCGAGGCCTGCCGGCTGCGCTTCCGGCCGATCCTGATGACCACGCTGGCGGCGCTGCTGGCCGGCGTGCCCCTGATGCTGGGGACCGGGACGGGATCGGAACTGCGCCAGCCGCTGGGCTTCGCCATGGTCGGCGGCCTCGCGCTGAGCCAGGTGCTCACCCTCTACACGACGCCGGTGGTCTATCTCTATCTCGCGCGGCTGCAGGCCCGGTTCAGCGCCCGTCCCCTGCCGGGCGCCACGCCCGCCCCCACCCCGGCCGAGTGAGCGGGAAAGGTCCGCCCCGACCGGCGCCGACGGCGCGCACCGGGGCGGTCCGTTGAGCGCTGGATCAGCTGCGCCGGCGGGTGGCGACAGCCGGGCGCGCGGGCACCGTCCGCGCCGGGGCCGGCTTGACCGGAGGACCGGCCCGCTTGGCATCATCGATCAGCTCGTACCACATGGCGTTCAGCACCGCGAAGGCGGCGGCGAGCGGCAGGCCGAGCAGCCAGGCGAAATACCACATCTGCATTCTCCCTTGAGCGTTTTCGAGCGAAGCGGATTCCGGTTCGCGTGACGAAAGCGTGTCAAAACGATCCTCTCGAGCCCTTCCGGCGAACGAGAGTTCGCCGGAAGGGCTCCGCCTCTCAATAGGCGTGGCTGTTGTCCTTCTGGATCTCGCCCGCATCCACCTTGCCCCACAGCACGCGGTACACCCAGCTGGTGTAGGCGAGGATGATCGGCACGAAGATTGCGACGCTGACCAGCATGATGAACAGCGTGAGGTGGCTCGACGAGGAATCCCACACGGTCAGGCTGGATTTCGGATCGACCGAGGACGGCAGGATGAAGGGGAACATTGTCAGCCCCACCGTCGAGATGATGCCGAAGATCGACACCGCGCTCGCCAGCACCGGCGTTACCTCCTTGCGCGCCCACAGCAGGGCGAACGCCGCCAGCGCGCCGAGAATGCCCAGCACGGGTCCGGCCAGCATCCAGGGATGCGCGGCATAATTGGCGAACCACGCACCCGCCGCGACCTCGGCGGTCTTGCCCAGCGGGTTGGACGGCCCGGCCACCGGGATCACGCTGGTGATGCGGTAGCCATGGATGCCGAGGAACAGCCACACGCCCCCCAGCACGAACAGCAGCACCGTCGCCAGCGCCGCGATGGCGCCGAACCTGCGCGCCCGCTCGGCCACCAGCCCGTCGGTCTTCAGAACCAGCCAGCCGGCGCCGTGCATGGTCAGCATGGCCACGGAGAGCAGGCCGGCGAGCAGCCCATAGGGGTTGAGCAGTTCGAACAGCGTGGAGCCGTCATAGAAGATGCGCAGGTCGTTGTTCAGGTGGAAAGGCACGCCCTGCAGCACGTTGCCCACGGCCACGCCCATCACCAGCGCCGGCACCAGCCCGCCGATGAACAGCGCCCAGTCCCACGCGCCGCGCCACAGCCGGCCTTCGCGCTTCGAGCGGTACTTGAAGCCCACCGGCCGCAGGATGAGCGCGAACAGGATGGCGAACATGGCGAGATAGAAGCCGGAGAAGGAAACCGCATAAAGCTGGGGCCAGGCGGCGAAGATGGCGCCGCCGCCGAGGATCAGCCACACCTGGTTGCCTTCCCAGACCGGCCCGACCGAGTTGATGACGATACGCCGCTCCAGGTCGGTCCTGGCGACGAAGGGCAGCAGGATGTCGGTGCCGAGGTCGAAACCGTCCATCACGGCGAAGCCGATCAGCAGCACGCCGAGCAGCAGCCACCAGATGACGCGCAGCGTGTCGTAGTCGATGAGCGTGTGAAGAACCATGTTCCTACTCCGCGGCGACGAGATGGGCGGGGATGAGATTGGCTTCAGGATCCTCGTCCGGCTCGGGCCCCTTGCGGATGGCCCGGATCATCAGCGTCATCTCGATGATGATCAGCACGGTATAGAGGGCCGCGAAGCCGACGATGGTGGTAAGCACGGTGGCCGCGCCGAGGCTGGACACGGCGGCGGCGGTCGGCAGCACGCCCTCGATGATCCAGGGCTGGCGGCCGATCTCCGCGACCACCCAGCCCATTTCCGCCGCGATCCACGGCAGCGGGATGGCCAGCACGGCCAGCCACAGCAGCGGCCGGTAGCGGTCGAGCGTGCGGCGCGCCGACAGGAAGAAGAACACCGCCGTCAGCAGGATGAAGAAGAAGCCGAGCCCGACCATGATGCGGAAGGCCCAGAACAGCGTCGGCACGCTCGGCACCGTGTCCCAGGCGGCCGCCTTGATCTGCTCGGGCGTCGCGGTGCGCGGATCGTCAACATAGCGCTTCAGCAACAGCGCATAGCCGAGATCCATGCCGTTATCCTCGAAGGCATCCTTGACGGCGGGGGGAATGGCCGCCGTGGAGCCCGCCGCGCGGATCTTCTGCAGCGCGTCGAAGGCAAGGATGCCGCTCTGGATCCGCTCCTCCGCATGGTTGACCAGTTGCTCGATGCCCGGCACCACGGTGTCGAGCGAGCGCGTCGCGATGAGGCCGAGCGCCCACGGAATGCGCACCGCGAAATGCGTCTCGCGGTCCTGCTCGCTGGGGAAGCCGAACACGGTGAAGGCGGCGGGCGCCGGCTCGGTCTCCCACATGGCCTCGATGGCGGCGAGCTTCATCTGCTGGTGCTCGGTGGTGAGATAGCCGCTCTCGTCGCCCAGAACGACGACGGAGAGCGAAGCTGCGAGGCCGAAGGAGGCGGCCACCGTCATCGAGCGCTTGGCGATCTCGATATGCCGGCCCTTCAGCAGATACCAGGCGGAGACGCCCAGCACGAAGATCGAGGCTGTCACATAGCCGGCCGAGACGGTGTGCACGAACTTCGCCTGCGCCACCGGGTTGGTCACGACGGCGAAGAAATCGCTCACCTCCATGCGCATGGTCTGCGGGTTGAACTCCGAACCCACCGGGTTCTGCATCCAGCCATTGGCCACCAGGATCCACAGCGCGGAGAAATTGGAGCCGGCCGCCACCGCCCAGGTGGCGATCAGGTGGCCCACCTTGGACAGCTTGTCCCAGCCGAAGAAGAACAAGCCGACAAAGGTCGCCTCAAGGAAGAATGCCATCAGCCCTTCGAGGGCGAGCGGCGCCCCGAAAATGTCGCCGACATAATGCGAGTAATAGCTCCAGTTCATACCGAACTGGAATTCCATCACCAGGCCGGTGGCGACGCCGAGCACGAAATTGATGCCGAACAGCACACCCCAGAACTTGGTCATCTGGCGCCAGACCCGCCGGCCGGTCATGACATAGACCGTCTCCATGATGGCAAGGAGCACGGAAAGGCCCAGCGTCAGCGGCACGAACAGGAAGTGGTAGAGCGCCGTCATTGCGAATTGCAGGCGCGAGAGGTCGACGACATCAAGTTCCATCGTGGTCTCCGGTTGCGTCCGGTCTCCTGGTCTTGTGGCACCGCACGGGCGCGGCGCCGGAAAGGCGTGTCAGTCGGGCCGCAGCGCGGCGAGCGCCGCCGTGAAGCCCGGCTCGCCGCGTCGGGTGAGGGTGTGGAGCGCGCCATCGGCGAGGACGGCGATGCGATCGGCGATCTCCGCCTCGCGCGCGAGATGAGTGGCGAGGATGATAGTCCGCCGGCCGGCATTCGCTTTGATGCGGCGCAACACGTCCCGCGCCGTCGGTCCGTCGAGCCCGTCGGTCGGCTCGTCGAGCAGCCAGAGCGGAGCGTCGCGCAGGATAAGCCGGGCCAGCGTCAGCCGCCGCGCCTGCCCGCCGGAGAGGCCGAGCCCCGCTTCGCCGAGCCGGGTGTCCAGCCCCTCGGGCAGGCCCGCCACCACCGCCGACAACCCGGCCGCATCCAGCGCGGCCGTCAGTTCCACATCGCTCGCGGCAGGATCCGCCAGCAGCAAATTGCCGCGCAGGCTGTCGAGGAACAACTCCGTGCGCTGGGTGAGCAGCGTCGCCGGCAATACTGCGAGCGTGCCCGCCGCCGGCGCGATCTCGGCGGCCAGCGCGGCGAGCAGGGTGGATTTGCCGACCCCGCTGGGGCCGACCAGCGCCAGCGTCTCGCCCAGCGGCACGCAGAGGTCGAGATGGCGCAGCACCGGCCGCGCCGCGCCGGGAGGGGCGAGGTCGACAGCGGCGAGTTCGGCCGCCATCCCCGCCTTGGGCGCGTGGCGCGGCACCGCCGCGCGCTGGCGCTTGAGGCGCGGAGCGACCCGGCCCGCCGCGATGAGCGCGCGCTCGGCCTCAATCACCCCGCGGCGCAGGGCAGCGAAGGGATCGAACGCCGCCAGCGCCACCAGGAGAACCAGCGCGGCGATCGGGGCGTCCATCCCGCCGCCGGCGGTGAGGGCGGCGACGATGACCAGCATCAGCGCCAGCAGCACCGCGCCGGCGATGCCGAAGCCGGCCGAAATGAACATCTCCACCCGGTTCAGCGCGTCGTCCGCCGCCGCGAGGCGTGCATCGGCGGCGGCCAGCCCGTCGCGCGCGGCCGAGAGGCGACCGGCCATGATGAACTCGCTCTGGCCCGCGACGAGGTCGACCGCGCGCGAGCGCAGCACTTCCAGCGCATGGAGCCGGCGGCGCGCCGGGCGCCGCGCGGCCCGCAGGCCGATCAGCGGGATGGCGATGCCGCAGGTGAGCACGACGAGCCCGAAGACGAGCGCGGTGTTCAGGTCGATCAGGCCGATGACGAGGACAGCGCCCAGTGTCACCACCAGCGCCGCGGCAACCGGCACCAGCACCCGCAGGTAAAGCGAATCAAGCGCGTCGATATCCAGCGTGAGGCGGAACAGCAGCCGCGCCGGCCGGTCGGCCAGCCGCCCCGCCGCCTCCGGCTCGGCCCAGCCGCGGAACAGCCTTTCGCGCAGGCCCGCCAGCACGGCCAGCGCCGCATCATGCGTCACCACCCGCTCGCCATAGCGCGCCGCGGTGCGGATGATGGCGAATAGCCGGATGCCGGCGGAGGGCACGAAGATGTCGAAGACCAGTGCGCCGGCCACGCTCAGTCCGGCGATGGCGGTGGCGGTGATGAACCAGCCGGCGGTGCCAAGGAGCGCGGTTCCCGCCGCCAGCGTCAGCGCCGCCAGCAGCGCGCCGGCGACCAGCGCGAGGCGTCGCTCGGCGAAGAACACGCGCAGGATCGCGCCGAGGGAGCGAAGCCGGGTCATGACGCGATCTCCCCGTTCGGCGCGAGGCGGATGATGCGGTCCATCCGCGCCGCGAGCACCGGATCATGCGTGGCCACAATCAGCGTCCGGCCGCGCGCGAGTTGCAGCAGCGCCTCGGTGATCTCGCCGGCCGTGTCGCTGTCGAGATGTGCGGTCGGCTCATCGGCGAGAATGAGCCCGGCCGACGGCGTCGCCGCAAGGCGGGCCAGCGCCAGGCGCAGCCCCTCGCCGCCGGACAGGCCGCGCCCGCCCTCGCCGATCGGCGCGGGACCGCGCGCCGCCGCCACCCGCTCCAGCCGGGCGGCGCGGATGGCGGCGCGGATGGCGGGCGCATCCACCCCCGGCCGGCCGAGCGCGACATTGCTGCCCAGCGTGCCCGCGAAGATATGCGGCTGCTGGCCGATATAGGCCATGCGCGCACGCAACCGGTCGGCGCTCAACGCCGTCAGTGGCTCGCCGTCGATCAGGATCCGGCCCGCTTCCGGCGCGGCAAGACCGGCGAGCAGCGCGAGAAGCGTCGACTTGCCCGCCCCGCTCGGCGCGAACAGCGCGACATGCTCGCCGGGCGCCACGGTGAGGTCAAACCCGTGGAACACCGCCGCATCCGTGCCGGCATGCCGGAAGCAAACCGATTCCAGCGCCAGCGCCGGGGCGCCGCCACCGGCGGGCACGGGGGCCACCGGCACATCGCCACCGACGACCGGCCGGCCGGGCTCCGCCAGTTGCTCAAGGGCGGCCAGCGCCGCCTGCCCCGCCGCCCGGTCATGCCAGGCGGCCGCCAGTTCGCGCAGCGGATCGAAGAAGGCCGGGGCGAGGAGGAGCACGAACAGGCCTTCACCCAGCCCGAACCTGTGGCCCCAACTGCCGAATTCGAGGGAGCCCAGGAGGTGCAGGCCGATATAGGCCGCGACCATCGCGACCGCGACGGCGGAGAATAGCTCCAGCACCGCCGAGGACATGAAGGCGATGCGCAGCACCACCATGGTGCGCCGGCGCAGGCTCTCCGCATCCACCCGCAGGCGCCGGGCCGTCGCGTCCACCGCGCCGAGCCCGCGAATGGTGGCGAGCCCGCGCAGCCGGTCGAGCAGGAAGGCGTTCATGCCGCCGACTTCGACCAGCTGGGCCTCGCTCGCCTCCTTGGCCCGCCAGCCGATCAGCGCCATGAATAGCGGGATGAACGGCGCCGCGAAGGCGAGCACGAAGGCCGCCGCCCAGGAGACCGGCAGCACGAAGGCGAGCAGGACCAGCGGCACGCAGGTCGCCTTGAACCGGGCCGGCCGGAAGCGGGCGAGATAGGGCACCACCGCCTCCGCCTGCTCGGCCAGCACGCTGGCGGCAAGGCCGGAGGTCGCGCGGCCGGCGTCAACCGGCGAGCGGCGCATCAGGGCGAGGGCCGCCAGCGCCCGCAACCGCGACAGCTCGGCCCGGGCGAAGCGGAAGGCCAGCCGCCCACCGGCGGCCTCCAGCCCCGCGCGCAGGGCGCCGAGCAGCACGAGACCGAGAGCCGGCAGCAGCGCCGCACTCATTCCCGCGCCATCGGCAATGCCCGCCACCGCGTAGGCGAGCAGCGCGGCCTGCGGCACCCAGATGAGCGCGGCCGCCACCTGCAGGCCGATAGCCCGACGCTCGGCGCGGCTCAGCGCGGCCGCGCCCGTCCGTCCACGGCGGCCGGAGAGCGTCGTCCGGCTGGCCGAGGAGGTGGCCGAGGAGGATGGGGCGGGAACGGCGCTCGTCTCGCTCATTCTTCCGGGTCCTTGCCGGGTGTCGCGCCGCCGCTGCGGCGCTCACCGGGCCGCTCGGACTTCCGGGCTCGACCGAAGGAGACGATGCGGTCCTTGGTTTCCAGCAGCCGCGTGATCTTCGAGCCGAGGCTCAGCAGCGTGGCGAGACGCTCGGTCTCCAGCCGCTTCACGTCATCATACCAGGTGGTCAGCTGCTCGATGAGATCGTGCATTTCCGCCATGCGCCGCTGCGCGTGGGCCTCCTCCTCGCTGCCGGCCGGCTGCATCAGGATCTCGCGCAGCACCGAGAGGGTGGGGTCGACCTCGCGCTTCTTGCGCTCCTCCGCCAGCGTCCGCAGGATCTGCCACACGTCGTCCGGGGTGGTGAAGAAGTCGCGCCGGTCGTCTGGCAGGTGCTTCAGCACGACGAGGTTCCACGCCTGCAATTCCCGCAGGCTCATGGAAACATTGGAGCGCGAGATGCCGAGCGCCTCGACGATGTCATCCGCGCAGAGCGGCCGGGGCGCCACATAGAGCAGCGCGTAGATCTGGCCAACCGTGCGGTTGATGCCCCACCGGCTGCCCATTTCGCCGAAATGAAGCACAAAGGAACGTATGAGCGGCGGCAGATTCACGGCGCTGGCCCCGACGAGTTTCGTACGGTGATTTCAGAAGTTTCTGAAATTAGTGGCCAGCATGTATTCCATTTTCGCACTCCCGCCCATCCGCGATTTGTCGATTTCGTCACCGCGGGGGTGGACGGATCGTCCCACCCCGCCCCGCTCCCGCGCTGGCGGCAGCTGTTCAGGCCGGCCCTTCAGGCCCGGCGCTCGGCCAGCGCCCGCGCCGCCCACATGCCGGCGAGCATGGCGGGGACGAAGACCAGCGTGCCGCTCGCCCCGAGACCGAGCGCGGTGAAGGCCGGGCCGGGGCAGAAACCACCCAGCCCCCAGCCGATGCCGAACAGCGCCGGCCCGAGGATCAGCCGCGCATCGATGTCGCGCCGGGTCGGCAGCTGGAAGCGCGGCGCCAGCACGGGCCGCTCGCGCCGCAGCGTCAGGCGGAAGCCGATGAAGGCGACCAGCACCGCCCCGCCCATGACGAAGGCGAGCGAGGGATCGAAGCTGCCGGCGAGATCGAGGAAATTCAGCACCTTGGCCGGATCGCTCATGCCGGAAAGGACAAGGCCGAGGCCGAACAGCAGGCCGAGAGCGAGATTGACCAGAACCGACATGGCTCAGCCTCCGATCACGTGACGCACGAGGAAGACGGTGAGAAAGCCGGCCGTCATGAAAACGCCGGTCGCAACGAACGAGCGGGGCGACAGGCGCGCCATGCCGCACACGCCATGGCCGGAGGTGCAGCCTCCGCCCCATACCGCGCCGAAGCCGACCAGCAGCCCCGCCGCAAGCATGAGGAGGAGGTTGGAGGAGACCGTCTGCACAACCGGCGCGCCCGTCACGGCACCGGCCACGAAGGGCGCGGCGATGAGGCCGGCGATGAAGGCCAGCCGTCCGGCAAAGCCACCCTCCCGGTAGGGCGGCAGCAACCGGCTCGCAATGCCGCTGATGCCGGCAATGCGCCCTTCGACCAGCAGCAGCAGCACGGCGCTGAGGCCGATGAGCGCGCCGCCCAGGAAGGAGGCGACGGGCGTGAAGTCGGTCAGCGGAAAAATCGTCGACGTGAAGCCTGTCATGGCGATACCTCGTTCTCGGCCCCGCCGGCACCGCGTGTCGCCGGCGCGCAGAACAGCCCGTGCAGGGTGGTGATGAAGGTTTCGACGCGGGGATCGGCGAGACGGTAGAACACCTGCTTGCCCTCCTTGCGCCCGGTGATCAGCCCCGCGACGCGCAGGCCGGCGAGTTGCTGCGACAGGCCGGGCTGGCGGATGCCGAGCAGATCCTCCAGCTCGCGCACCGAGCGCTCCCCGTCCACCAGCGCGCAGGCCACCAGCAGACGGTCGGGATTGGCCAGCTTCTTGAGGAAGGCGGAGGCCTCATCAACCCGCGCCTTCATCTGCGCGGCTTCCGGGTTCAGCGCGTCGGGCATGGTCTCAATCCCAGGCGGTATTGGTGAGCAGGTCGAGCGGGATCTTGAGATAGCGCACCCCATTCGATTCCGGCAGCGGCAGCCGCCCGCCATTGGTGTTGATCTGCAGCGATTGCAGGATGAGCCGGGGCATGGGCAGGCTGCGGTCGCGCGCCTCGCGCAGGGCGACGAATTCCGCCCCCGTGCGGCACCGCGTGAGGTGGATGTTCTCCGCCTTCTGCGCCGCCACGGTGGATTCCCAGGCCGGGGCGCGGCCATCCGGCTGGTAATCATGGCCGGTGAACAGCCGCGTCTCGTCCGGCAGCGCCAGGATGCGCTGGATCGACGCCCACAACGTGGTCGCGCTGCCGCCGGGAAAATCCGCCCGCGCGGTGCCGCTATCGGGCATGAACAGCGTGTCGTGCACGAAGGCCGCATCGCCGATCACATAGGTGATGGAGGCCAGCGTGTGCCCGGGGGAGAACATCACGCGCGCGTCGATCCCGCCCACCGCGAAGCGCTCGCCCTCCGTGAAGAGCCGGTCCCATTGCGAGCCGTCGGCGGGGAAATCCGGCCAGTTATAGAAGCCCTTCCACAATTCCTGCACGTCCTTCACCCGCTCGCCGATCGCCGTCGGCGCGCCGGTCCGGGCCTTTAGGTAGTGCGCGGCCGAGAAGTGGTCGGCATGGGGGTGGGTATCGAGGATCCACTCGACCGCGTACCCCTTGTCCGCGATGAAGGCGAGCAGGCGGTCCGCGCTGGCGGTAGCGGTCTGGCCCGATTTCTCATCGAAATCATGCACCGGATCGACGATGGCGCAGCGCCGCGCCGCCGGATCGGCCACGACATACTGGATCGACGAGGTGCGCGGATCGAAGAACCCGGTCACCTCGGGTTTCTGGCTCATGATGCCGGGGCCTCGCCGCGTCGGGGTATCACGAGCGCCGGTCGAGCTTGCCCGCACGACGCGGGCAGGTCGAGACGCCGAGCATCGAATAGAGCGGGCAGTTGCCGACCAGCGCCGTGAGCAAAGGCACGAGGCCGATGAGCCCCAGCCAGCGCAGATCGCCCTCGACCACGACCAGCAGTGAGAGCAGCGCGAGACCGACGACGACGCGCAGGGCACGGTCGGTGCGTCCGATATTGTGGTTCATGGGCTTCACCCTCCAACGGGGCCGGCAGGGATGTTCCTGTCGTCTCTTGGATAAAACGATTGCATTTTATTGCAACTATTTTTATGCAAGTATAAATACGCATCCATGCTGCCCTCGCTCGACGGACCGGCAGCCGAGGAGGCCGCGGGTATCCCGTCACTGCGGATCCGGCGATTTCCCGGGCGCCTGAAATGAATTAGAGCCTATCG
Source organism: Ancylobacter tetraedralis (assembly GCF_014195655.1). GTDB lineage: Bacteria > Pseudomonadota > Alphaproteobacteria > Rhizobiales > Xanthobacteraceae > Ancylobacter > Ancylobacter tetraedralis. The sequence goes on along the minus strand of NZ_JACICD010000001.1, from coordinate 549,551 downwards.
TGAGGGGTTCTTCGCCGGATGGGCTCCCGGGTGGCGATATTCGCGGAGACGCGGCCGATATCGGCACGGCAGATGTCGGCACGGCAGGGTTTGGCGAGTGACAGTGGCTTCCGATCCGGCATCATCCACGCCTGAGACCGAGATGCGGTCGCTGCGGCAGCTCATTCGCGCGAGCGAGATCGGCATTGTGCTGCTGGCGGCGCTGGTCGGCGTTGCCGCGGGTTTGGCGGTCGTCGTGATGAACGCGGCGACGCAGGCGATGCACGAGTTCATCTTCCGCATCCCGCTCGACGCGCATCTGTCCATCACATCCGGCATGGCGCCGGCGCTGCTGCTGCTCGGACCCACGCTCGGCGGCCTCGTCTTCGGCGTCGGCTCCTGGCTGGCGACGCGCCGGGCCACCGCTCCGCCGGTCGATCCGATCGAGGCCAACGCGCTGCATGGCGGGCGCATGTCGCTGAAGGACAGCGCCATCGTCGCGGTGCAGACGATGTTCTCGAGCGGCGTCGGCGCCTCGGTCGGGCTGGAGGCGGGCTATACGCAGGCCGCGAGCGGCGCGGCCTCGCGGATCGGCCAGGCGGTGCGGCTGCGGCGCGCCGATCTGCGCCTGTTGGTCGGCTGCGGCGCGGGCGCGGCCATCGGCGCCGCCTTCAACGCGCCGCTGATGGGCGCTTTTTACGGCTTCGAGCTGGTGCTCGGCACCTATGCCATTCCCGCCTTCGTGCCGATGATGACGGCGAGCTTCACCGCCTCGCTTACCCGGCAGATCCTGCAACCCACGCCCGTGCCCGTGCTGCCGGCCCTCGATCCGCCGACACTGGGCGACTGGCCGGCGGTGCTGCTGCTTGGCCTCGTCTGCGCGCTGGTCGGCATCGCGGTCATGCGCGGCGTCACGCTGGTGGAAAGTGGTTTCCGCCGCTCGGCCCTGCCCCAGGTCTTGAGGCCGGCCGTCGGTGGTCTGATCGTCGGCGCGCTGGCGCTGTGGAACCCGGCGGTGCTCTCGGCCGGTCACGGCGCGGTCTATCATTTCATTGTCTCGGGCGATTCGTTCACGGTGCTCGGGTTGCTGCTGGTCGCCAAGGTGGTGGCCTCATCGGTTTCCATCGGCTCCGGCTTTCGCGGCGGCCTGTTCTTCGCCTCGCTGCTGATGGGCGTGCTGGCCGGGCGGGCCTATGGCGCGGGGCTGGACCTCGTGCTGCCCGGCCTCGTGGCCTCGCATGCCTTCTACGCTCTCATCGGCATGAGCGCCCTGGCGGTGGCGGTGGTGGGCGGGCCGATGACGATGACGCTGCTGGCGCTGGAGATTACCGGCGACCTCAAGCTGACGCTCGCGGTGCTCGCCGCCGCCGCGACCGCCTCGCTCACCACGCGCCGGCTGTTCGGCTTCTCCTTCACCACCTGGCGCTTCCATCTGCGCGGCGAGAACATCCGCGGCGCGCATGATGTTGGCTGGCTACGCGAACTTACCGTCTCCAGCCTGATGCGCCGCGAGGTGCCCCTTGTCGATGCCGATGCGCCGCTGGCGCAGGCGTGCCGCGCCTATCCGCCGGGCTCCACCCCCTATCTCGTCGCCAGCGAGAAAAGCGGGTTCTATGCCGGCATGGTCTCCACCACCGCACTGTTCGAGGCCGAGGCGGAGAGTGATGGCAAGGCCGATGCCCCCGCGACCTTGCGCGCGCTGCTGACCCATGCCGGCGAAACGCTCGCCCCCGGCATGACGTTGCGCGATGCGCTGGCCACCTTTTCACGGGTGGAGGCGGATGCTCTCGCGGTTGTCGATGCCGAGCGGCGGATCGTCGGCCTGCTCAGCGAGGCTCACGCGGTGAAGCGCTACAGCGACGAGATGGCGCGGCGGCTCGGCGAAATCACCGGCGAGCCGCTGGACTGAGCCGGCGGACGACGCGCGCAACGTCTGGCGCCGCGCGCTTCAGGTTGCGCCGGGCTTCAGCTCTGGCGCGTCTGCGGGTCCGAGCAGCGCCCGAGGCTGGAGGGCGCGCGGCGCCATTCCCGCGTCTGGCCGAGCGATTCGACGCCGATGAAGCCGGTAATGGCCAGTCGCCCGCTGGATCTCAACTCGGCGCTCAGCCGGTAGCGCCCGCCGGAGACGGGATCATAGACCCAGCCATTCTCGAAGCGGTCGTCATTGGGGCGCAGTCCACCGATGATTGACAGCCCGCACAGGGGCCTGCTGCGCGCGTCGGCATTCGGGTTGCGCATGTCGCGCAGCGGCTGCCCGTCCATGACGGGGGTCTTGAGCCAGACGATCCTTCCGCAGACCGAGCTGCCGCAAGACATCAACTCCACCGCCGCCTGCGAATCGTCGGTCATCCACACGCCGCGAATGTCATCGGGCGTATCCGCCAGGACGGGAGCGACGCCGCCGAGCAGGGTCAGCACGACGCCAAGTAGATGCCATATCCGTTTCATTGTTGCGCTCACGTATCCGGCCCCGCGCCCATCCGGCGCTGCGGCTTCGACCTCCTAAGCCTCCGCACGGACCGCTCCGGCATCGCGAATACCAACACGATGCCCAAGGCGTGACAGAGGATGACATTGTCGTACAAGATAGATTTTCCGGCCACAGACCCTTTTCGTCTGGAAGCGCTCCAGAAATGGATTCTTTCGCTAACGAACTGTGTTCGAGCCGGGACAAGGGCGCTTTCGGACCGCCAGGCAGCGGCGCGCCGCTGGGGGACGCCGACCCACGAGCGCGCGGGCGCCCTGCCCTTCGCATGAGGCCGGCGGCGAGAGCGCGCAAAAGGGAGCGACGAGGACGCGGAAAGGCGACGGCGGGGAGGCTTGTGAGAAGATCGAGCGGCGGCGGCCGGCGACCCGCCGATCCAGCCGTGCGATGCTGCGCGCGCGAGGGGTCGCATCCCTGCGGGAACGGGCGCGCGGCGCGTGCCAGCCGATCGGCCAATCCCGGCGGGGGGCCGACGTACCGCACGGTCGCCTGCCGGTGGTGCCACCGGCAATGCCGCAGGGCGTTGACGCCGACGGCACCGGACGAGCCGCACATTCCACAATGGAGCTCGATGCGGTCCGGTTCCCTTTACCAGTCGCCATCGTCGCCGGAAGACCGCCGAGGCGGCTCACGGGCATGGTGCCGCGTCGCTCACATTCCGCGCGGCGGCACGTGCCGGCAACCGCGAGGCCCGCCCTTGATCCGCTCACCTAAGCCGGGGCTGCGCGTGGAAGGGCGGCCCCGCGAAGGCTCAGAGGCTCATAAGCCGCATGCCGAGTTCCTGGGCCGTGGCGATGCCGGCGGGAATGACGCCTGACGTGGCCAGCCGGCTGCCGGGACCCGCCTGTTCCGGCAACGCGGCCGGGGCTTGGCTGGTCTTCTCGGCGGCCCGCAGGGGGACGGCGATCGGCGCTTCGCCGGCAATCTGCCGGGCGAAGCGGTTGGCGAACTCCACGCAGCGCTCGCCGACAAGGTCGCGCTGATGGTCGATCGTGATGACGTGATAGCAGTCGTCGAGCACCATCGTGTCGACCAAACCGCCCAGCTTGCGCTGCAGGGTCATCATGTTCTTGAGGCTCGCCACATCATCGATGCGGGACTGGATGACCAGCGTGCGCTGCTTGACCTGCGGCAGCATCGGCTTGAGGGCCGCCGTGAGACGCCAGAGTTCGCGCACCGCCAGAGCCGGTGTGGAGAGCAGGCCCGCCTCGCTCGAATTGCCGAATTTCATGGCATAGGCGATCATCGCGCGGGCCCGCTCGCACTTGAGCCCATAGGGCTCGCGCTCCTCGAAGCGGTAATAGCGCCCGAGTGGCGTCTGCATCGCGATGCGCAGCAGGAAGCTGTATTTCGGGATCGACCAGCCATCATAGGTCAGTGTCGGCGCCAGCATCATGAGGCCGTGCACGCGCTTGGGCTGTCGGGCCGCCACCAGCCCCGCGAGCACCGCGCCCATGGACAGCCCGCCGACGAGGATGCGCGAACAATGCTTCTCGAGCCGCTCGATGCCCTGCATCGCGCTCTGATACCAGTCCTCGAACGTCGTCGCGATGAGGTCTTCCTCGGTGCCGCAATGGCCCGCGAGCTGGCAGCACAGCACCGTGTGGCCGCCTGCGGCCAGCCGCCGCGCGGTATCGCGCATTTCGACCGGCGTCCCCGCAAGTCCGTGAATGAGGAGAACCCCGACCGGACCGCGTTCATAGAAAATCGTATGATCACTCGTATGTTTATGCACTGCCCACCCCACCAATTCTCTTCCGGCAAGCTGACGCTCGCCGTGATCGGGAACTAGTGTTCCCGCACCGCTAGGAGCCGCACCGCGAGGCGGGCGGCCTCTCACTCCACATCCCAGACGGCGAGATCACCCCTCTCACCGAAATCTGGAAGGCACGACGTCCGGCCAATGCGAATGACACCCATCGGCGCAGTCATACTGGCATCCACAGAGGTAATCCAGTACCTATCTTCACGTCCACAGGCTGCCTTCCTATTCCGTACCGTAGGGGAAGTGTCCGGTTACGGAATAGGAAGGCAGCCGGCGGCGCCGGCCATCAGGAGCCGTGCGCAACGCCCGCCGGCGCCAGACCCGCACTCATTCCCCCAACCCGGCTGCCGGGATCGGGCAACGCATGTCCAACCGACACCACGCCATTCGCCTTTTCCACCGCCCGCGCCGGGACGGTATAGGGCACCTCGCTCGCAGCGCCACGGGCGAAGCGGTTGACGAATTCCAGCACCCGCTCGCCAACCAGATGGCGCTGCTGGTCGACGGTGATGATGTGATAGCTGTCATTCAGCACCATGGTGTCGACCAGCCCGCCCAGTTCGCGCTGCAGCGTGGCCATGTTGCCGAGGCTCGCCACGTCGTCCTGCCGCGCCTGGATGACCAGCGTGCGCTGGTTGATCTGCGGCAGCAGCGGCTTCAGGGCGGCCGTCAGGCGCCAAAGCTCGCGCAGGGATGTCGCCGGCTTGGAAATCAAGCCCGACTCGGCGGAATTGCCGTATTTCAGCGCGTAAGCGACCATGGCCCGCGCACGCTCGTCCTTGAGCCCGAAGGGCTCACGCTCCTCGAAGCGGTAGAAGCGCCCGAGCGGCGTCTGCATGGCGATACGCAGAAGGAAGCTGTATTTGGGGATCGACCAGCCGTCATAGGTCAGCGTCGGCGCCAGCATGATGACGCCATGCACCCGCTTGGGCTGGCGGGCGGCGACCAGAGCGGACAGAACCGCACCCATGGACAGACCGCCGACGAGAATCTGCGAGCAGTGCTTTTCCAGCCGCTCGATGCCCTTCACCGCGCTCTCGTACCAATCCTCGAAATTCGTGGCGACCAGGTCCTGCTCGGTGCCGCAATGGCCCGCCAACTGACAGCACAGAACCGTGTGGCCACCTGCCGCCAGCCGGCGGGCCGTATCGCGCATCTCGACCGGCGTACCGGTCAGACCATGGATGAGAAGGACACCGACAGGGCCACGCTCGTAATAGATGCTATTATCGACAACAGGATTACGCATCGAAGCCCCCCTTCCAATTCCAATACGACCTGACCAAGCCCTTGACGCTCAGCAAACTTCCGGCTTGACCGTTGCCACGGCCTACCGATCGCCGGCCCGCGAGAAATTGGCGGCGAACCTTGCTGAACTGCTCGGGTAGTCAAGTAATCACGCGACCGGAGACAAAACGGCGCCAGGGCCCGCACCCTGTTGATGCGCCGTGCTGCATAGACAAAGATGAAGGCGCGGAACCCCGGTGCACCGATCCTGCACCCGAACTCCGAAACCCCTGTCGCGGTCAGGAACAACCCCTCCGCGCGGGTCTTCGCTTCCAAAGATCAGATGAAACAAGGAACGAGCCCTCGCTTCACCTGGCGGCTTTGGAAACACAACGCGCCACTCACCCATGCAGCACCAGCGAACGGGAGCCCACAAAGGCGCTCGTCGGTCGCACGGTGCCCATCGGTGACGCGGCTGCGATCACGCATTACTGCTCTCGAATGACACGTCGAGGGACGTGGGAATGGTCGGGCTGATCTCCGCCATGATCGTCGGCAGCAAGGCCAACGCGTCGGCGAAATTCGTGATGGCGATGTGCGGAATGCCCTCTTGCGCGCAGTACGTGGCGAGCTTGCCCTTGGCGAGGACGAAGTCGGCCCGCCGGGCGAGGCAGAAATCCGACCGCCCGTCACCGATCAGCACCAGCGGATGCCGCCCGCTCGTCGCCTTGCACTTGCAGGTGCCGCTGCCGCAGCCTTCCGCACCATTGGCGAACGCTGCCTTCCAGCCATCCGCGCCCATCTGCAGCATGGTGTTGGCGCTCACCGGCAGGTCGAGGCCGGCGGCACGCAGCAGCGGATGGATGAACAGATCGAAGCCGTCCGAGACGACAGAAACGGTGGCGCCATAGCGACGCGCGGCGGCGACGAAATCGGGGACGTCGGAATCGATGCTCAGCTTGGCGACGGCCTGCTCCAGTTCTTCCGGCGTGGCCCGGAACAACTCCACCTCACGGGAAATGCACTCGCGCGACGTCATTTCACCCGCGACACACCTATCCTCGATCGCACGCCATTCCGGTGTCGCAAAAGTATCGAACAACGAATCCGTAGCATCGGACGGGCAGATGGTGCCGTCAAAGTCCATTGCGAAATGTGGGCGAAGCGCCATATCCATGCTGTGGCCCTAATGTGAACGAGCGTATCTGAAAAACGCACCCGGCAGCGCCTGAAGCTCTCTTCCCACATATTCTCTGCAATTTTCTCCTAGATTTCGACGGGTCCGCACGACCTCTGGCACATATCGCCGCTTGCGTGGCTTCCGCGACACACTTTTGTGGCCGCCGCGGCTGGAGTGTGGCAAAAACAGGGCAAGGCGAGCGCTAACCCAGCATTCATTGGGACGCCGCACGATGTCTTTCCATCTTGAATGGACAATGGCGGAGGATTCTGCCGCGCCGGCCCCCTCCCCCTGCGCCCTCGGTGAGGAGACCCTGGGTTGCAGACGTGGGACTGCGTAGCCGGCGCGGCGCATCGGCACCAGCGTTCGCACGACCGCCCTTTTGGACTCCGCACCCTGCTGTCATGCGGCCCGGCAGCCCGCGCGATCGGGTACGGCCGGGCGTGGCGGACGTTTGAACATGCCGGTGCCGCACCGCTTGCCACGGCGCGGCGGCTGTGGTGCCTTGAAGGCGCATCAACTCACCATGTCCGCGAGGCTCATGACCCAAGCCCCGCAATCAGCGCCCGGCGACGATCCGTCAACACTCGTGCCGATGAGGCGCGCCGGTTCCGCACCTCCCCGCAGGCGCGGCCGGGCGCTGGTCGCGGTGATGCTCTGCAACGTGCTGGAATGGTTCGACTTCGCGATTTACGGCCTGCTGGCGATCCATATTTCCCGAGCCTTTTTCCCACAGCACGGCGCGAATGCCGCGCTGCTCGCCACGCTCGCGGTGTTCGGTGTGAGCTTCGTGATGCGCCCGCTCGGCGGCCTCGTGCTCGGGGGCCTCGGCGATCGGCGCGGGCGCAAGCCCGCGCTGCTGCTGGCGGCGAGCCTGATGGCGTTGGCAACGCTGTCGATCGGCCTCATCCCCGCCTACGACCGAATCGGCGCGCTGGCGCCCATCCTGCTGCTGGTGGCCCGCATGCTCCAGGGCTTCTCGGCGGGCGGCGAGTGGGGCGTGGCGAGCGCCTTCCTGCTGGAATCCGCGCCCAGAGGCCGGCGCGGCTTTGCCACCAGCTTCCTGTCAGCCACGGTGGCGCTGGGCAGCGGTCTCGCCAGCGCCGCCGCCGCGCTGCTCGGCAGCCTGCTGTCGGTCGAGGAGATGGCAGCGTGGGGCTGGCGCGTGCCCTTCCTGCTCGGTGCCGGGCTCGGCCTCCTCGCATTGTGGCTGCGCGCGGGCATTGACGAGACCCCGGTCTATCGGCAGGCGCGGACCCGCCGCACGCGGGGCGCCGGCCCAGTGCTCGACCGTGTGCGGCGTCCGGGTCTCACGGTGTTCGGCTTCACCGTCCACTGGACGGTCTGCTTCTATGTCCTCGTTATATACTTTCCGATCTTCACGCAGAAGCAGGCTGGCCTCAGTCCCGCCGAGGCGGGCTGGTCGACCGCGCTCTGCACGGCGATCATCGTGCTGCTGGTGCCGCTCGTCGGGCGATTGTCGGACCGCTATGGCCGGCGCCCGTTCCTCATCGCCTCGTGCCTCGCCGTGCTGGTGCTGGTGCTGCCGGGCTTCTGGAGCGTCCTGCACACCCAGAGCCTCGCGATGGTTCTACTCGTGCAGGCCCTGTTCGGCGTTGCCATCGCGCTGTATTCGGGACCCGGCCCGGCGGTGACGGTCGAATTGTTCGATACGCTGGACCGATCGCGCTGGTCGTCGATTTCCTATGCGCTGGCCACCGCCACGTTCGGCGGCTTCGCACCCTTCATCGCCGTCTGGCTCACCAGCGCGCTGGATAGCCCGCTGGCGCCGGTCGCCTATGTCGTCCTCGCCAGCCTCACGAGCCTGCTCGTCATCTGGCGGCGGATGCCGGAAACCGCGCACGAGCCTGTCGCGTAACGATCCGACGGGCAGGCCCCGCCTCGCCTATTCGTCGCGGCTCCCGAGGGCTGGCGTATCGAACGCGCGGACGCCCAGGGGCGGAATGCCCGGCGAGGCGACATCGAGCGCCGGCGAGGCGACATCGAGCGCAGGAATGTCGAGCGAGGGGGCGCGCCCGTAATGGGCGTGATAGGCCCGCGCGAAGCTGGAATAGCCTTCATAGCCGATGCGGCGGGCGACCTCGCTGATGGACAGCCGGCCTTCCCGCAGCATCTGCTGGGCCCGCTCCATGCGCTGGACCAGCGCATAGGCATGGGGCGTAACGCCGAATGCGTCGCGAAAGCCGCTGGTCAGTTCATTGCGGTTGAGCCCGACGCGCTGCGCCAGTTGCTCGATGGTCGGCGGGCTGCCGAACTCGCGCCGGTAGATCTCCGCCGCCGCCTCGATCGCCCGCGCCTTCTGCCGCGGGCCCGCCGGGCGGGGCGCGCCCTGCCCGGGCATCGCGCCGAGTTGGGCGACGACGTCGCAGAGGATCTCGATCGTCTTGGCGCCGACAAAGATGCCGCGCAGCGGTTCCTGATATTTGCAGGTCAGGATCTGATCCACCAGGTGCAGGCCGGTCGAGGACAACGGCATATGCAGCACCTCGGGCGTACCCGTGCGCGAGAGGAAGATGGGCCGGTAGGCGGCCGGCAGGCGATCGACGTTCAGCCGATAATGCTCCACCAGATGGCGCCGGTCGCAGATGATCAGCAGGCCACGCAGCCGACCGCCCGCTCCCACATCCACGACGGACTGAGGCACGTTGCTGATTTCCAGCAGATGCGGGCTGACGAGATCCATCCGCTGGCCGATCCAGCGGTGATAATTGCCGGAGACGATGGCCTGGATGCAGACGAGGTCCTGCCGGGCGATCTTCAGGCTGTAGGGCTGCCCGGCCTCGAAATTGAGCACATGCAGCAGCGTGTAATCGTCCACGCGCCGGTAATTATGCTCCTTCACACGGAAGATGTCGTCGCTCGCGCCCAGTGCCTCGGCCCCGCGCAGGCGCTCTCCGAGGCGCAGCCCGGTGAGTACGTCGCGAAAATCGATATCGAGCTTGCGGTACTCGGACATGCCCCAATCACTTCCCGTCCACCGGCCGCCGGAATGCTCGTGCACCCCGCATCGCCGGGCGTGCCGCCGCTCGACGGGCAGCCATGGCTATCGCGCATTATCACACGCTGTATCCAGTTATCATGCCCGGCTTCGCTTTGCGCCATTCCTCTGCCAGCAAACAGGCTGACGGCGCCCGCAAGGGCCTCGCCCTGAAGATGCGCCACTCGATCGCCCCCATTCGCCGAACCATCCCTTGCGCCCGATCAGCTTCCCACATGCCAAGAGGCGCCCCCGGCGCGGCAGAAACGCCAGCCCGCCGGCTCCCTGTGCCAGGCGGCGCGCTCGATCTGAATATATAATATCAAATACAATTGCTGCATTGCGGGACAAATCGGCTCGACCTGCTAGCTATTGCAAAACAAACGACAGATGCGCCATCTATAAAATTGCGTATCATGACACGCTTTTATTCGACACTCGGCGCATCATGACTGGGACTCCGAGAATTCCGGCTCGCTGGGTGGAATTCCGCCCTCCTTCCTCGCTCGATGAGGCGCATCATGGCTGACAAGTCGGCCGGCAAGCTTTCCCTTTTTTCGCTCACCGCCATGGTCGTCGGCTCGATGGTCGGCGCCGGCATCTTCAACTTGCCGGGCCGCTTCGCCACGGCGACGGGCCCGTTCGGCGCCATCATCGCCTGGGCGATCGCCGGCACCGGCATGTACATGCTGGCCCGCGTGTTCCAGGCGCTGGCGGAAAAGCGGCCGGACATCGATTCCGGCGTGTTCGCCTATGCCAAGGCGGGCTTTGGCGATTACATGGGCTTCCTCTCGGCCTTCGGCTACTGGCTGGGAAGCTGCCTGGGCAACGTGTTCTACTGGGTACTGATCGGCTCGACACTCGGCCGCTTCTTCCCCGAAATCTTCGGCGACGGCAGCACCGCCACCGCGATCATGGTGTCGCTGGCCGGTATCTGGCTGTTCCACTTCATGATCCTGCGCGGCGTCGAGCAGGCGACCTTCATCAACATGGTCGTCACCATCGCCAAGATCGTGCCGCTGATCGTGGCGATCCTCGCCTTCATCTTCTTCTTCAATTATGCGCAGTTCTCCGAGAACTTCTTCGGCGGCGTGGGCATGCCGGAGAAGACGCTGCTGGCGCAGGTGCGCGACACCATGTTGATCACGGTGTTCGTGTTCCTCGGCATCGAGGGGGCCAGCGTCTATTCGCGCTTCGCCAAGAAGCGTTCGGATGTCGGCTCGGCTACCATTCTCGGCTTCGTCGCCGTCACCGGACTGATGGTGGCGGTTACCATGCTGCCCTTCGCCACGGCGCCGCGCGCCTATATTGCCGGGGTGGCGAACCCCTCGCTGGCCGGCGCGCTGGAACTGGTAGTCGGCCACTGGGGCGCGATCTTCATCTCCATCGGCGTGCTGGTCTCGGTGCTCGGCGCCTATCTCGCCTGGTCGCTGATCTGCGCGGAAGTGCTGTTTGCCGCCGCCAAGTCCAAGGACATGCCCAAGCTGTTCGCGGCGCAGAACGGCAACCGCGTGCCGGCCAACGCGCTGTGGATGACCAATATCGTCGTCTCGCTGTTCGTCATTTCCACCTACTGGTCGCGCGACGCCTTCAACTTCATGCTCGACATGACCAGCGTCACCTCGCTGCTGCCCTACCTTCTGGTGGCGGGCTATGGCGTGCTGCTGGCGCGCAGCGGCGTCGGCTACGAGAAAACGCCGAACGAGCGCGGCCGCGACCAGGTCTTCGCGTGGATCGCCGTGGTCTACACGCTGTTCATGTTCGTCGCCGCCGGCCTGAAATACGTGCTGCTGGTCGCGGTGCTGTTCGTGCCGGGCACCATCCTTCTCTATTTCTGGGCCCGCCGCGAGCAGAAGGCGCGCCTGTTCACCCCCATCGAGCTGGTGATCTTCGGCGTGACCTTGGTGGCGGGTGCCATCGGCACCTACGGCCTTCTCACCGGCATCATCACACCCTGACAAGAACAAGCATCGGGAGCCTCATCATGGAAACGAAATTCGGCGTGCACTCCGAGGTCGGCCAGCTGCGCAAGGTCATGGTCTGCGCGCCCGGCCGGGCCCACCAGCGCCTGACGCCCAGCAATTGCGACCAGCTTCTGTTCGACGACGTGCTGTGGGTCGACGTCGCCAAGCGCGACCATTTCGACTTCGTCAGCAAGATGCGCGAGCGCGGCATCGACGTGGTGGAAATGCACAACCTGCTGACCGAGACCGTGGCGATCCCGGAAGCCAAGACATGGATCCTCGACAACCAGGTCGTGCCGAACCAGATCGGCCTCGGCTTCGTCGACGAGGTGCGCTCCTATCTCGAGGGCCTGTCGAACCGCCAGCTCGCCGAGACGCTGATCGGCGGCCTGTCGACCTATGAATTCCCCGAGACCATGGGCGGGGCCACGCTGGAGCTGATCCGCGATGCGGCCGGGGTGAACGAATATCTGCTGCCGCCGCTGCCGAACACGCTCTACACCCGCGACACCACCTGCTGGATCTATGGCGGCGTCACGCTCAACCCGCTCTATTGGCCGGCGCGGCACGAGGAGACCATCCTCACCACCTCGATCTACAAGTTCCATCCGGACTTCGCCGGCAAGGTGAAGGTGTGGTGGGGCGACCCGACGCAGGATTGGGGCATGGCCACGCTGGAAGGCGGCGACGTGATGCCGATCGGCAAGGGCAACGTGCTGATCGGCATGAGCGAGCGCACCTCGCGCCAGGCGATCAGCCAGGCGGCGGCGGCTCTGTTCGCGCAGGGCGGCGCCGAGCGCGTCATCGTCGCGGCCATGCCGAAGCTGCGCGCGGCCATGCATCTCGACACCGTCTTCACCTTCGCCGACCGCGACTGCGTGCTGCTCTATCCCGATATCGTCGACAAGATCGAGTGCTTCTCCTACCGCCCCGACGGCAAGGGCGGAGTGGAGCTTTCCAAGGACAAGGGCCTGGTCGAAACCGTTCGCGAGGCGCTGGGCCTGAAGGAGTTGCGCGTCGTCGAGACCGGCGGCAACGACTACATGCGCGAGCGCACCCAGTGGGACAGCGGCGCCAACCTCGTCTGCGCCTCGCCGGGCGTGGTGTTCGCCTATGACCGCAACACCTATGCCAACACGCTGCTGCGCAAGGCGGGCATCGAGGTCATCACCATCGATGGCTCCGAGCTCGGTCGCGGCCGCGGCGGCGGCCACTGCATGACCTGCCCGATCATCCGCGACGCGGTGGAGTTCTGAGGCGGGCCTTTCCCTCTCCTCTGAGCCGAGGGAGCCGCACGCGCACCCGTCCCCCTCTCCCCCTCGGGGAGAGGGTTGGGGTGAGGGGTTTTGCCGCTCCGCCATCGTCGATCCCCTCCCCGACCCGCTGTGCGGACTACCCCTCCCCTCCCCGGCGGGGAGAGGAACGTTTGACGGACGCATTCAGGTGCCTCGATGACCGAACCTTCCCCGCAGAAATTCGCCCTGCCGACGCTGTCCGCCATGGTGGTGGGCTCCATGGTCGGGGCGGGCATCTTCTCGCTGCCACAGACCTTCGGGCGCGTCACCGGCGGGCTCGGGGCCATCATCGCCTGGGGCATCGCGGGCGGGGGCATGCTGATGCTGGCCTTCGTGTTCCAGACACTGTCGCGCCGCAAGCCGGAGCTGGACGCGGGCGTCTATGCCTATGCCAAGGCCGGCTTCGGCAATTATCTCGGTTTCCTCTCGGCGCTCGGCTACTGGACCGTGTGCTGCCTGGGCAATGTCTCGTACTGGGTGCTGATCAAGTCGACGCTCGGGGCGCTGTTCCCGGTTCTGGGCGACGGCAACACCGTGACGGCGGTGGCGATCTCCTCGGTCGGCGTGTGGGTGGTGCACTTCCTCATCCTGCGCGGCGTGCGCGAGGCGGCCTTCATCAACACCGTTGTGACGGTCGCCAAGATCATTCCGATCCTGATCTTCCTCGTCTTCGTTGGGTTCGGCTTCAAAGCCGATATCTTCGCCGTGAATTTCCATGGCGGGCCGGGGCTGGAGAGCGAGGGCCTGTTCGCGCAGGTGCGCGGCACCATGCTGGTAACGGTGTTCGTCTTCGTCGGCATCGAAGGCGCCAGCGTCTATTCGCGCTATGCCAGGAAGCGCTCCGATGTCGGCCTCGCCACGCTGCTGGGCTTTCTCGGCGTGCTGTGCCTGCTCGTGCTGGTGACGATGCTGTCCTATGGCGTGATGCTGCGGCCGGATCTGGCGGAACTTCGCAACCCGTCCATGGCCGGCGTGCTGGCCGCACTGGTCGGGCCGTGGGGCGCGGTGTTCATCAGCCTCGGGCTCATCGTCTCCGTGCTGGGCGCCTATCTCTCCTGGTCGCTGCTGGCGGCGGAGGTGCTCTATTCGGCCGCGAAGATGGAGAGCATGCCGGCCTTTCTGGCGGCGGAGAACCGGAACAAGGTGCCGTTCGCCGCACTGTGGCTGACCAACAGCCTGATCCAGCTGTTCCTGATCCTGACGCTGTTCGCCGAGCAGGCCTTCCTGCTGGCGCTCAAGCTGACGTCCTCGATGATCCTGCTGCCCTATTTCCTCGTCGCCGCCTATGCGCTGAAGCTGGCGCTGAGCGGCGAGACCTATGGGCGCGAGCCGAAGGGCCGCAATGTCGACCTCACGCGCGCCGGCCTCGCCACGCTCTACGCCGCCGGGCTGATCTATGCCGGCGGCTTGAAATTCCTGCTGCTGTCGCTGGTGATCTACGCGCCCGGCACGGTGCTGTTCGTCATCGCCCAGCGCGAGCGCGGCCACCGGGTATTCGCCCCGGCCGAGGCGCTGCTGTTCGCGGTGGCGGCGGGCGGGGCCGTGCTGGCCTTCTATGGCCTGGCGACGGGGCGGATTAGCGTCTGACCCGCGAGGGGAACCGGGAGGCGCAGCGCCTCCCGGCCCGGATATCAGGCCGCGTTATAGAGACGACGCTCGAAAATCGGGCTGCCCTTGAGCCCGTTGAGCGCCTTGGCGGCGGCCAGCACGGCGAGATCGACCAGCGGCTCGACCAGAACGACCAGCATGTAGGCCGCGCCGAACGAGCCGATCGAGGCCGCGTTCTCCACGGTGAAGCCTTGGCCATAGAACGCCCAGAACGCCACCCACACGACGATACCGGCCTGGTAGGTGGTGGAGAGTGCCAGCGCCTGGCGGTACTTCAGCTCCACATAGGGCGTATTCGGCGCGATGATGCGGCCGGCCAGCGCGGTGAGCGCGAACAGCGGCACCAACAGCGTGGTGACGTTCATGCCGTATTGCGGCAGGTCGAACGGGGCGAAGAAGAGCCCCTGGATCAGCAGGCCGAGCGCGAGGCCGATCGCGGCCGGCGCGAGGCCGAAGATCAGGAACAGCGTCGAGCCGAGGATGAGATGCACCTCGGACACGCCGACCGGATGATGCGGCAGCACCTCGAAGAACGCGAAGACCAGCGCCGTGGTCATCGCGCTGCGGACGACAAGCGAGCCGAGCCCGCGCTCGCGCACGGCGTCGGCCGCCAGCTTCAGCGCATAGGTTCCGGCGCCCGCCGCCGTTACATAGCTGAGCCAGATCTTTCCTTCGGCCACGAGGCCGGGTTCGATATGCATGGGTCTCTCCTGTGCCGTCTCACCCGACGGCGTTTGCATGGGCCTTCCTGCAGGGCCGGTCTCCTGACTCGCGGGTCACGGCAAGCCTTCCGCCTTCCCGGCCCTCCCCTCGCGGGGGCAGGCCAGTGGCGCGTTGGAAGGCCGCTCGCCGCTCACAGTCGCGGGGGCGGTCGGGGCTTCGGGCGCGGTGTCCGTGACCGGACCAGCGCCCTTCCCCATTCCCGTTTCATCCGCGCGGAGCAATCCACGCGGACACCATGCAGCCTGCCCAACACGCCCGTCGCAGGACCCGCTGTCAAGCCGGCATGAGGTATTTGCCTGGGGGGCGAGCCGATGTGCGCCGCTAGAGGGGCGCCACGATGAGTTCGATGCCCGCCTCGGTGATCCAGCCCGCGTCGGCGGACGGGGGCGCGCGGTCCGTCACCAGAAGGTCGATATCGCTGGTGGCGCAGATGCCGACGGCGGCCCGCCGACCGAACTTGGAACTGTCCGCCACGACCAGCGCCCGGCTCGACGCCTCGATCATGGCGCGGGCGATACGCGCCTCGTCCAGGTCGAAATCCATGAAGGTCCCGCCGGCGTCCACCGCCGCCACCGACAGGATGGCGAGGTCGGCGCGGAACTGCCGGATGAAGGCCAGCGCCTCCGGCCCGACAGTCGCCGCGAGATCGGCGCGCAGTTCGCCGCCGGCCATGTAGACGCGGTTGCCCGCGCGGCCGACCAGATGGCGGGCAATCTCCAGCGAATTGGTGATCACGGTGAGGTTGCGGCGAATGCCCAGCGCCTGCGCCACATAGGCGGTGGTCGAGCCGGTATCGATCAGCAGAACCTGACCGTCCTCGACCCGCGCCGCGACCGCCGCGGCAAGCGCCCGCTTTTCCGCGGCGTGCACGCGCAGGCGTCGCTCGAACGGGGCTTCGGCGAGAGGCGCGGCAAGCGGCGCGACAAGCGGGATCGGCGCGGGCCCCGCCCAGGCGACGCCGCCATGGGCGCGCGTCAGCATGCCGGCCTCGACCAGCGCCCGCACATGCCGGCGCACCGTCTCGTCCGACACGCCGAGCTTTTCCGCCAGCGCGCGGATACGGGCGAAGCCCTGCGCGCGCACCGCCTCGAGGATCGCCGCCTGCCAGCGCGTGGGGTGAGGAACGGTCATGCGCGATCTCCCTTGTCGGGCAAGTTTGTGGAGTTGAGACTCTCAAATCAACAAATTTGAGGGTTCTGTGTTGATTTTCGTGGGAATGTCCGTGATCCTCATCGTCATGGGCCGAATGTGCCCCCGCTGCCGGCCCTTCCAGATCGGGTGTCTGTCCATGGTCCCCCTGTCCGCCCTTCGCCCGCTTCGTCTTTCGCTCCCGGGCACCGCCTTATGAGCGACACCGACGCCATCCGGGACAAGGTGCGCGCATTGGCCTTCTGGCGTGGACGGGTCGATCCGCAGCCGCTGACGGGGGGCATCACCAACACCAATTTCCGCGTGGAGGATGATGGCCGCCATTTCGTCGTGCGGGTGGGCGCGGATATTCCCGAGCACGGCATCCTGCGCGCGGCCGAGCTTGCCGCCAGCCGCGCCGCCCATGCGGCCGGCGTCTCGCCCGCCGTGCGGCACGCCGAGCCGGGCATATTGGTGCTCGACTATATCGAGGGCCGCACCTATGGCGCGGACGACGTGCGGGCCGATATTGAGCGCGTCGCCGCGCTGGTGCGCCGCGCCCATCACGGCGTGCCGCTTCATCTGCGCGGCCCCGCGCCGGCCTTCTGGGTGTTCCATGTGGTGCGCGACTATGCGCACCGGCTCACCGAGGCCCGCTTCCGGCTGGGCGGCGAGATCCCGCGCTATCTCAACGTGGCGGCGCGGCTGGAGGCGGCGGTCGGGCCGGTCGACATCGTGTTCGGGCATAACGACCTGTTGCCCGCCAACTTCCTCGACGACGGCACCCGGCTGTGGCTGATCGACTGGGACTATGGCGGCTTCAACTCGCCGCTGTTCGACCTCGGCGGGCTCGCCTCCAATAACGGCTTCAGCGCCGAGGAGGCGGAGCGCCTGCTCGCGCTCTATTTCGGCGCGCCGCCGGATGAGACGCGGCGCCGTGCCTTCCAGGCCATGCTGACCGCCTCGCTGCTGCGCGAGGCCATGTGGAGCATGGTCTCGGAAATCCATTCGCCGATCGACTTCGACTACCGCGCCTACACGCATGAGAACCTCGCGCGGTTCGAGGCCGCCCTTGCCGCCTTCAACGAGATGGACCGCCGATGAGCGCCCCCGATCTTCCCACCTCCGCCCGCGTCGTCATCATCGGCGGCGGCATTGTCGGCACCTCGGTGGCCTATCACCTGGGCAAGATGGGCTGGACCGACGTGATCCTGCTGGAGCGCAACAAGCTCTCCTCCGGCTCCACCTGGCACGCGGCGGGGCTGGTCGGGCAGCTGCGCACCAGCGCCAACATCACCCAGCTGCTGGGCGAGAGCGTCGCGCTCTACAAGCGGCTGGAGGCCGAGACCGGCCTTGCCACCGGCTGGAAGATGAATGGCGGCCTGCGCCTCGCCTGCAATGCCGACCGCTGGACCGAGGTGAAGCGACAAGCCACCACCGCCAAGAGCTTCGGCCTCGACATGCAGCTCCTCACCCCGAAGGAGGCGCAGGACCTGTGGCCGCTGATGACCATCGACGACGTGGTCGGCGCCGCCTTCCTGCCCACCGACGGGCAGGCCAACCCGTCCGACATCACGCAGGCGCTGGCCAAGGGCGCCCGCATGGCCGGCGTCACCATTGCCGAGGAGATCGGCGTCGAGGCGATCGAGGTCGAGCACGGCAGGGTCCGTGCGGTCGTCACCACCGCCGGCCGCATCGCCTGCGAGAAGCTGGTGATCTGCGCCGGCATGTGGTCGCGCGCGCTCGGCCAGCTGGCCGGGGTGAACATTCCGCTCGTGCCCGTGCAGCACCAGTACATGGTGACGGAGCCGATCCCCGGCGTGCCGCGCAACCTGCCCACCCTGCGCGATCCCGACCGGCTGACCTACTACAAGGAGGAAGTCGGCGGGCTGGTGGCCGGCGGCTATGAGCCGAACCCGATCCCCTGGGCGATGCGCGGCATTCCCGACGGCTTCCATTTCCAGCTGCTGCAGGAGGACTGGGAGCATTTCGAGCCGACCATGAACCTCATGCTGGGCCGCGTGCCGGCGCTGGAGAGCGCCGGCATCAAGCAGCTGATCAACGGGCCCGAGAGCTTCACGCCGGACGGCAATTTCATCCTCGGCGAGGCGCCGGAGGTGCGCGGCATCTATGTCGGCGCCGGCTTCAACGCCTTCGGCATCGCGAGCGGCGGCGGCGCGGGCATGGCGCTGGCCGAATGGGTGGCGAAGGGCGAGGCGCCCTATGACCTGTGGCCGGTCGACATCCGCCGCTTCGGCGCCAATCACCGCGACGAGGGCTGGGTGCGCACCCGCACGCTGGAGGCCTATGCCAAGCACTACACCATGGCCTGGCCGGCCGAGGAACATGCCAGCGGGCGCCCGCTGCGCCGCTCCCCGCTCTATGACCGGCTGAAGGCCGCCGGCGCGGTATTCGGCGAAAAGCTCGGCTGGGAGCGCGCCAACTGGTTCGCCACCGACGGGGAAGAGCCGCGCGACCGCTATTCCTTCGAGCGGCCGAACTGGTTCGCGGCCGTGGGCCGCGAGCACGAAGCCTGCCGCGAGCGGGCCGCGCTGTTCGACCAGAGCTCCTTCGCCAAGTTCGAGCTGGTCGGCCGCGATGCCGAGGCGGCGCTCTCGTGGCTGTGCGCCAATGACGTCTCCAAACCGCCGGGCACCCTCACCTACACCCAGCTGCTCAACGCGCGCGGCGGCATCGAGTGCGACCTCACCGTCGCCCGCCTCGCACCGGAGCGCTACTACATCGTCACCGGCACCGGCTTCGCCACCCATGATTTCGAGTGGATCGCCCGCCATATCCCCGACGGGCTGGAGGCAAGGCTGATCGAGGTCACCTCCGCCCATGCGGTGCTGTCGCTGTTCGGGCCAAAGGCGCGCGACATTCTCGGCGCGTTGACGAGCGACGATCTTTCCAATGCCGGCTTCCCGTTCGGCCGGGTGCGCGAGGTCACCATCGCCGGCGCGCCGGTGATCGCGCTGCGCGTGACCTATGTCGGCGAACTCGGCTGGGAACTGCACGTACCCGCCGAATTCGCCGCCACGGTGTTCGATGCGCTCATCGAGGCGGGGCGCCCGCACGGGCTGGCGCTGGCCGGCTACCGCGCCATCGAGACGCTGCGGCTGGAGAAGGGCTATCGCGCCTGGGGCGCGGAGATCGGCCCGGACCATTCCCCGCTCGTCGCCGGGCTCGGCTGGGCGGTGAAGCTCCGGACCAACCAGCCCTTCCTCGGCCGGGAGGCGCTGGAAGCGCAGCGCGCCAAGCCATTGCCGCGCCTGCTCGCCGCCTTCACCGTGGATGATCCCGCCATCGTGCTGCTCGGCCGCGAGACCATCTATCGCAACGGCGTGCGCGCCGGCTGGCTGGCGAGCGGGGGTTTCGGCTACACGCTGGGCAAGCCGATCGGCTATGGCTATGTCCGCGACCCCGCGGGCGTCGACGCCGGCTATGTACTCTCGGGAAGCTACGAGCTGGAAGTTGCCGGCGCGCGCGTCGCCGCCACCGCCAGCCTCGCCCCGCTCTACGATCCGCAGATGACACGGGTGAAGGCATGAACACGCCGCCCCGGCCGCCCCAAGCGCAGCTGCGCGCGGTGCCGGGGTTTTCGCTCGGTTTGACACATCGGGAGAAAGAACCCTTCAATATTGCCGAACGGAGCGGCGCGACGGCGGAGCAAGGCAGCTGACGCGCGCGAGGCGAAGCGGCGGCGGACCCATCCGCTGGCGCGCGTCTGACGACGCTCCGGAACTCGCCTGAACGGGGGGACGGGCGTGAGGAAAAGTGCCGGCATCATCCGATACCGCCGGGCCGGCGGTGTCATCGAGGTTCTGCTTATCCATCCGGGTGGCCCGTTCTGGAGCCGCAAGGATGAGGGCGCCTGGTCCATACCCAAGGGCCAGATGGAGGATGGCGAGGAGGAGCAGACCACCGCGCGCCGGGAGTTCCACGAGGAGGTGGGCCAGCCCGCCGAGGGCCCGCTGCAGCCGCTCGGCTCGGTGCGGCAGAAGGGCGGCAAGACCGTGCATGCCTTCGCGCAGGAGGGCGACCTCGACATCAGCACCGTCGCGAGCCTCCGCTTCTCTCTGGAATGGCCGCCCCATAGCGGGCAGCTGCGCGACTACCCGGAAGTGGACCGGGCAAGCTGGTTTACCCTTGTCGAGGCTCGCGCCAAGATGCTGCCGAGCCAGCTGCCGCTGCTCGACCGGCTGGAGGCGCTGCTGCAGGATTAGCCTTATCCGCTTTTGCCAGGCGGCAGCGCCGCGTCGAGCTCGTCCAGCCACACCCGCGCGCCGGCATCGGAAGGCGCCCGCCAGTCGCCGCGCGGCGAGAGCGAGCCGCCCGAGGAAATCTTCGGCCCGTTGGGCAGCGTGGAGCGCTTGAACTGGTTGGCGAAGAAGCGGGTGAGGAACAGCCGCAGCCAGTGGCGGATCTCCTCGCGCGAATAAGCCCGCCGGTCCTCGCCCGGCACATGCGCCGGCCAGCGCCCGCGCGTCTCGTCGCCCCAGGCCTGCTCGGCGAGATAGGCAATGCGCGAGGGGCGGAAACCGTAGCGCGTGAGGTAGAACAGATTGAAGTCCTGCAGCGCATAGGGCCCCACCACCTGCTGGGTGGATTGGATGGGAGTGCCCGCCCCGGCCGGCACCAGCTCGGGCGAAATCTCGGTGGCGAGCACGGCGGCCAGCACCGCCGCCGTTTCCGGCGAGACGTCGCCCGATTCCGCGACGAAGCGGATGAGGTGCTGGATCAGCGTCTTCGAGACCGAGGCGTTGACGTTGTAATGGGACATGTGGTCGCCCACGCCATAGGTGCACCAGCCGAGCCCCAGCTCGGACAGGTCGCCCGTGCCGACCACCAGTCCGCCCTGCTGGTTGGCGAGGCGGAACAGATAGTCTGTCCGCAGGCCCGCCTGCACGTTCTCAAAGGTCACGTCATAGACCGGCTTGCCCTCGGCAAAGGGATGGCCGAGATCGGCCAGCATCTGCCGCGCCGCCGGGCGGATGTCGATCTCCGCGCCGGTGACGCCGAGCGTGCGCATCAGCTCCCAGGCATTGGCCTTCGTCGCGTCGGACGTGGCGAAGCCCGGCAGCGTGTAGGCCAAGACGTCGGTGCGCTTGCGGCCCAGCTGGTCCATGGCGCGGGCGGCGACGATGAGCGCCTGCGTGGAATCGAGCCCGCCGGAGACGCCGATCACCAGCCGCCTCAGCCCGGTCGAGGCGAGGCGCTGCGACAGGCCCTGAACCTGGATGTTGTAAGCCTCGTAGCACTCCTCGGCGAGCCGCGCCTCGTCGGCCGGCACATAGGGAAAGCGCTCGATCACGCGCTCGAGCGCCACCGGCCCCGCCGGCCGCTCCAGCGCGAAGGGGACCGTGCGGAACGGCGCGGTCCCGGCAAGTTCGGTGCGCGCGCAGTCACCGAACGTGTTGGTGCGCATGCGCTCCTGACGCAGCCGCTCCAGATCGATATCCGCGGTGACGAAAGTTGAACTGGCCGGAAAGCGCTCGCTCTCGGCCAGCATCTCGCCATTCTCGAACAGTGCGGCATGGCCGTCCCAGGCCAGATCGGTGGTGGATTCGCCCGGCCCCGCCGCCGAATAGGCATAGGCGGCGATGCAGCGGCTGGAATGGCTGGCGCAGAGCAGGCGGCGGGTGCGCGCCTTGCCGATGGTGATGTTGCTGGCGGAGAGATTCAGCAGCAGTTCCGCCCCGGCCAGCGCTGCCCGGGTGGAGGGCGGCAGCGGCACCCAGATATCCTCGCAGATCTCGACATGGAAGTTCACCGCCACGGCGCCGCCGGAGCGGAAGATGAGATCGGTGCCGAAGGGCACGTTCGCGCCGGCGACCGCGATGTCCCCGCCCTCCCCGCCGCCGGGCGTGAAATGGCGGCGCTCATAGAACTCGCGATAATTCGGCAGGTAGCTCTTGGGCACCACGCCCAGCACCCGGCCGGCGTGAATGACCACGGCGCAGTTGTAGAGCCGCCCCGCCCGGCGCAGCGGCGCGCCGATGACGAGCACCGGGTTCAGCTCCTGCGAGGCCACGGTGACGCGGGAAATGGCCGCCTCCACCTCGTCCAGCAGCGCGTCCTGCAGCAGCAGGTCGTCGATGGCGTAGGAAGACAGGCCAAGCTCGGGGAACAGCATGACGCCGACGCCGCGGGCATGGCCGGCGGCGGCAAGTTCCAGATGCTCGTGCACGGCGAAGGCGGGGTCGGCCACCCGCCCGCGTGGCACGCAGGCCGCCACCCGCAGGAAACCGTGACGATACATGCAGCTGAAATCGGCCATCCCGCACCCGCGCCTTCGCAAGGCAGGCGACGACGGGCCGCCTGCGCGGCACGATCTTTACCAGCCCCGGCGGCGGGAGCCAGAGGCAAGACGCGTCTCGATCATGCCGCGCGGGGCGTGCGGGACCGGGCTCAGGCGGAGCCGCCGATCGGCTCGCGGATCAGATGATCATTGACCCCGCGCACGCCCGGCGTGGTCTCGGCGACGACGCGCAGCGCGTGGCGCTCGGTCTCGGCATTGGTGATGCCCCAGAGGTCGACGATGCCGTTATCCACCGTCACGTTGATGCGCCAGCTATTGGCCCAGGGCTGCGCGTTCAGCCGGGCCAGCACGCTCTCGCGAATGGCGGAATCGGTCTGCGGAATATCGAGCGAGGCACTGGCGCGCGCCACCGCCTGGATCAGGTTGGCGCGGCTGACAATGCCGATCAGCCGGCCGTTCTCGACGATCGGAATGCGCTTGACGCCATGCTTTTCCAGCAGGGCGGCGATTTCGTGCAGCGGCGTGTCGGGTGGCGCCGTGACCACGCTGCGCCGCATCAGGTCGGCGACGGTCGCGCCATGCGACTTCACATATTCCGCCGCCAGCGTGTCGCTGTCGGTCAGGGCGGAGAGCAGCCAGGAACGCCGGCGCTCGGTGCCCGATTCGACGCGGTGCAGGAGATCGCCCTCGCTGATGATGCCGACGAGATCGCCATCGTCGTTCAGCACCGGCAGGGCGCTGATGCGTTTTTCGAGGAGCAGCCGGGCGACATCGGTCACCCGATCGGTCGGCTTGGCGGTAATCACCGGCGAGGTCATCACATCACGCGCCTGCATGGTCGTCTCCCTTGGTATTTTCTATGCTGCATACGCAGCTTGGCAGAAGAAATGTCGCCTGCATTGATACCGATCAACAATGCGCAAGCCTGCGGTCAGGATTGGACTGCCGACGGCAAGTCATCGGCCGAGATGGAACCGACCCGGGGGATATTACCCCATCCGCTTCGCCAAGCTACCTCTAGGGAAGAAACACCCTGAATTCCGGTCGGCAGCGGGCGAACCAGCTGAAACGCGCCCCGCGAGCCAACCCGCTGGCCTCGATAAAGATGGTGGTCGTCAGTTTTGCCCGGTTTGCTATGATGTCGATGTCCGGCGCCTCGCCTCGTGAGAGCCGCGCTGCGGAGGATCGGCCCATGCCCTTTCCCAGCCCTGCCGATCCGCCGCCGCCCCGGGGGGCGTCAGCACCTGCCGCCGCCCCTGCGCAACCAAATTCGGCAACCCGTCTGGGCGGCGCCCATGGCTTGCGATCGACATAGACGCGTGAGGCCGGAAGCAAGGTTGAGGAGGGCCAACCAATGGAAAAACATCCCTTTCAGGACGGTTCCGATCCGTTCGCGCAGATGCGCGCGGCGCAGGCCGCCGCGATGGACCAGATGCGCGGCGCGCAGGCCCGCTCGCTCGACCTGCTCGGCTTCGGCACCCACGAATGCGCCTATGACATGGTCGGCGCCGGGCCGCACTGGCGGCTGCGGCGCTATCATGGCGCGACAGCCGGCGCCCCGCTGCTCCTCGTGCCGGCGCCGATCAAGCGGCCCTATATCTGGGACCTGACGCCGGATGTCAGCGTGGTGCGCTTCTGGCTCGATCAGGGTCTGTCGGTCCACCTGCTCGAATGGATCGCGCCGACCGACGCCGACGGACCGGCAGGAATCGAGGATTATGCCCGCGCCATCCTCGCGGCGGGCAGAGCCATCCGGGATGCTCGCGCGGAAGGTCTCGGCGAGGATCACGGGGAGGGGCGCGGGCATAACGAGGCGTCGGGGCCCCTCTTCCTCATCGGCCACTCGCTGGGCGGCACGCTGGCGGCCATCGCCTGCGCGATGGAACCGGATCTGGCCCGGGGTGTCGTGCTGCTCGGAGCGCCGCTCAGCTTCGAGCCGGGGTCGAGCGCGTTCCGCGATCTCGTGGTGGCTCAGAACCACGAGACGCCGGAGGACAGGCCGGTGCCGGGCTCTCAGCTGTCGCAAGGCTGCGCGATGCTCTCACCCGTCGCCTTCGTCTGGGCGCGCTGGATGGACATCGCGCTCAGCCTTGCCGATCCCGCCGCGCTGAACGTCCACCTCCATGTCACGCGCTGGGCGCTGGACGAGGTGGCGCTGCCGGGCAAGCTCATACGCCAGATGGTGGACTGGCTCTACCGCGAGGATCGCTTCCGGCTCGGCCGCCTTGCGCTCGGCGCGCGTTTGCTGGGCCCGGCCAATCTTACGACACCGGTGCTCGCGGTGATCACGCCGGCCGACGAGATCGGCCCGCGCACGGCCGTTGAGCCATTCTTCGCGCGGATATCGGGCGGCGACACGCAGATTCTCGAGCATCCCGCGGAAATCGGCGTCGGCTTGCAGCACCTCGCCATTCTCGCCGGCCGACGGGCGCATGCGCAGACCTGGCCGCAGATTGCCGGATGGATGGCGGCACGAGGCTGAACCGCATCCTTCCCGCCGACCCTCTGGCGAATACCGGTTCCCCGGACGGACTCCGGCGGGCCCCAACCCGCCGGATTCACGCAACCGACGCCCCTGCCCGACGATGCGTCAGGCCGGCCTCGTTCAGCGGGGGGCGATGTCGTCCACCTCGGCCTGGGGCCGGTCGCCGCCCAGCGCGGTTTCTTCGTGCCACTTGCCGTCCTTGTCCTGATACTGGATGCGCCGGGTCTCGTCCGGCAGCGACTGGCGCGCCGCGGCATGGCGCGCCGCCTTCAGCGCCGCATCATGAGTGGTGAAGGTCTCGGAATAGACATCGCCGAGCCGGTAGGCCCAGCCCTCGTCATGGGGGACGATCACGTAGTGAATCTGGCTCATGGCACGGGTTCCCTTCCACTGCCGCCGCGCGGTATCCCGGCGGCGTCGCTGGCTCAGGAGATCGACATCAAGACGCCACCTGTCAACCGCAGGCAGGCGCCGGGCTTCGAGGACGCACGCCCTTGTCGCGGCGGGGCACAGCGGCAGGATCGTTTCCGGACGGGCGACGTGGGTATAATCACGGCGCGTACCGCCGGCGGATGGCCGGCGCCGGCCGGGGAGCGCCGCAGGAGGAAAAGCCACGGTGGCTGACAGAGACGACCATCCTGCTTCGCATTCCCTGTCGCGCCCCTTCATGCAGCCATTGCTGGCCGCCAACGCGGCCGGGCTCTGGGGGGTCGTCGCCATCCTCCTCTCGCTCGTGCTGGTGTCCGGCTTCGTGGCGACCATGCCCTTTGCCCGGGCGCCCCTCGCGCACAGCGAATTGCTGCTGCCGGCCTATGCCTCCGCGACCGGCCTGCTCGAAGGCATCACCGCAGCCTTGCTGTTCTCGCTCTACACAGTCCAGCGGAACCGCGCGCTGCTGTTCCTCGCGGCGGGCTACCTGTTTTCCGCGCTGATCGTTCCAAGCTGGCTGCTGTCCTTTCCCGGCCTGTTCCCCGACTTCGGCTTCGAGTTCGGCCTGCAGACGACAGCGGCGATCGCGACGGTGCGCCGCATCGGCTTTACCCTCTTCGTGCTGGCCTACGCGCTCGCTCCCGCACGCGGTATTCCTCGCGGCACGACGCGCGGGAGCCTCATGGGTGCGATCGCGGCGGTGGCCGGCATGGTCGGTCTTCTCACCTTCGCCATCTTCGCCAGCCGCGAGACCCTGCCGGCCTTCATGCTCGATGGTCGCCACGTCGGTCGGCTATGGAGCTATGTTCCGCCGATCGCCCTCGCCCTCTATGGGCTGGACATGGCCATCCTGCTGCGGCGCCGGCGCAGCCAGCTCGATCTGTGGGTGGTTCTCGTGCTGTTCTCGCTGATGGTCGAGCTGCTGCTCATCTCCTATCTCGGTGGTGCCATCCGGCTCAGCGTCGGCTGGTGGGCCGGCCGGCTCTACGGGCTGGTCGCCGCCAGCATCGTGCTGCTGGCGCTGCTGGCGGAGACCACGCTCGTCTATGCGCGACTGGCCCGCACCGTCGCCGCCGAGCGGCGCGTGCGGCAGAACCGCCTCACCGCCATGGAGGCGCTGTCCGCCTCGATCGCGCACGAGATCAACCAGCCCCTCGCCAGCATGGTCACCAATGCCGACGCCGCGCTGCGCTGGCTGGCCAAGGCGGAACCACGGCTCGACAAGGCGGGGGATGCGCTGCGGCGGATCGTCGAGGATGGCCACCGCGCCAATGCGGTGGTCACCGGCATCCGCACCATGTTCACCACCGGCACGCAGGAGCGCGCCGAGCTGGACCTCAACGCGCTGGTGGAAGGGGCGGTGCAGAGCGCGAGCACGGAAGCGATGCATGGCTTCATCGAGATCCGCACCGACCTCGCGCCTTCCCCCCTGACCGTCGTCGGCAACACCGTGCAGCTTCACCATGTGCTGCGCAACCTCATTGAAAACGCCATCGATTCCGTGCGGATTGGCGGGGAATGGCCACGCCGCGTGATCGTGCGCACCCGGCTGGAAGCCGCGGGCGAGGTGCATGTGAGCGTCGCCGATAACGGCACCGGCATTGCCAGCGACATCGTCGAGCGGCTGTTCGACCCGTTCGTGTCGACCAAGCCGGGCGGCATGGGCATGGGGTTGATGTTCTGCCGCGCGGTGGTGGAGGCGCATGGTGGGCGGGTCTGGGCCAGCCCCAACCAGCCGCGGGGGGCGGTCTTCCATTTCTCGCTGCCCGCGGCCATGGTGCCGGGTGGCGATGCGCCCGATATGGCGGGCGCGGACCCGCGCGGTGGAGAACAGGGGGGCGCGCGATGATGGCATCCGTCGTCTATGTCGTGGATGATGACCGGTCGATCCTCGCCTCGCTGGAAAGCCTGCTCGCCTCCGAGGGCTATGAGGTGCTGACCTTCGACAGCGCGCAGGCCTTTCTCGACGCGCCCGCCCGCAAGACGCCCGGCTGCCTCGTGCTGGATGTCCGGCTGCGCGGCACTAGCGGGCTGGAATTCCAGCGCGAGCTGCGCCGGCGCGGCAATCCCACGCCGGTCGTGTTCATCACCGGCCATGGCGACGTGCCCATGTCGGTCGCGGCGATGAAGGCCGGCGCCATCGAGTTCCTGCTCAAGCCATTCCGCGACCAGGACCTGCTCGACGCCGTGCGCAACGGCATCGAGCTCGACCGCGCCCGCCGCTCGGCGGATTCGCAGATGTTCGAGCTGCGCGAGCGCTACGCGGCGATGACGCCGCGCGAACGCGAAATCATGCCGCTGGTGGCGAGCGGCCTGATGAACAAGCAGATCGCCTCCTCGCTGCAGCTCAGCGAGGTGACGGTGAAGGTGCACCGCGCGCAGATCATGCAGAAGCTGAAGGCGCGGACACTGGCCGACCTGGTGCGCATCTCCGACCGGCTCTCGGGGGATACCGGCAAGGAATAACCGGATCACACCCGAGGATAATTGTTCCCGCCCGGCGCGGGGGCCAAGCTCGTCCGTCTCGCCGCCCCCTGACAGAGGGGCGGCCTTCCGGAGCGGGCCCGCCGATGCACTGGGTGGTGGCGATCGTCGACGATGACGCGGCGTCCCTGGCGGCAATTGCCGGGCTGGTCGACGCGCTCGGTTTCAGTACCCTTGCCTTCCATGACCCCGCCGCCTTCCTCGCCGCGCGCGCCGTCGTCGAGGTGAACGCGCTGATCGCCGATTTCCGCCTGCCAGGGCTCAACGGGCTGGCGCTGCATCGCCGCCTCCGGCACCTCGGGATAAGCCTGCCGACCGTGCTCGTCACCGCCTATCCCGACGAGGCGACACGGCTTCAGGCCCTGAAGGAGGGGGTCCGGGCCTATCTCGCCAAGCCTGTATCGCCGGAAGCGCTGCTGGCGTGCCTGCGGCCGGCCGCGGACCCGCGCTGATACCGCGTGCGCCCCGAATTGCGTGCGATCGCGGGCATCGTCCTATCCTCAAGGTCAATCCGCCTCCCTCCGGGGCACAATTGCCCCGAACCGGCCGCGCTTCCTAAAACTCGGCACCTCCCCAACCAGAGGATGTCCGATGGCGACCGCGACCCCCACCCCCGGCAAGGCCCTGATCGCGCCCGACAATCACGCGCTCGTGCTCATCGACTTCCAGTCGCAGATGTCGTTTGCGACCAAGTCGATCGACGCGATCACGCTGCGCAACAACGCCGCGCTGATCGCGAACGCCGCGGCCGGCTTCAAGGTGCCCACCATCCTCACCACGGTCGCCGAGAAGAGCTTCTCGGGCCCGATGTTCTCGGAGATCACCGAGGCTTTCCCCGGGCAGAAGCTGCTCGACCGCACCTCGATGAACACCTGGGAAGACGCCGCCGTCATCGACGAGGTCAACCGCATCGGCCGCGACCGCATCGTGCTGGCCGGCCTGTGGACCAGCGTCTGCATCGTCGGCCCGGCGCTCTCCGCGCTGCACCAGGGCTTCGAGGTCTACGTCATCGCCGATGCCTGCGGCGACGTTTCCGACGAGGCGCATGAGCGCGCCATGGAGCGCATGATCCATGCCGGCGTTCGCCCCATGACCTCGCTGCAATATCTGCTTGAACTGCAGCGCGACTGGGCCCGCACGGAGACATACGAGCTCACCACCGGCATCGCCAGGAAGTTCGGCGGCGCCTACGGCCTCGGCATCACCTACGCCAAGACCATGTTCGGCGCCTCGGAAGGCCACTGAGCGCGGCCGCCGCCGGCCATCCCGTGCACCCATGCGACGGAGCATACCCTTGACCACGTCCTCTCCCAACAAGGCCACCGTCGTCCTCGTGCATGGCGCGTGGGCCGACGGGTCCAGCTGGCGGCGCGTCATCCGCGTGCTGCAGCAGCACGACGTCGCGGTCGTCGCGGTGCAGAACCCGACGAGCTCGCTCGCCGACGACGTCGCCGCCACCCGGCTGGCGCTCGACGCCATCGATGGTCCGGTCGTGCTGGCCGGCCATAGCTGGGGCGGCACGGTCATCACGCAAGCCGGCAACGACCCGAAGGTGAAGGCGCTGGTCTATGTCGCCGCCTTCGCCCCCGATGTCGGCCAGTCGACCGGCGACCAGGTCGCCGCCCATCCCGCCCCGCCCGGGCTGAGCGGCGTGAGCGACGATGGCACCGGCCATCTCAAGATGAGCGTGGAGAGCTGGATCGAGAATGTCGCGCAGGATCTCCCCGTGGAGGACGCGCGCATCCTGGCCGCCATCCAGCCCCCGCTGGGGCTGGCGACATTCGGCGACAAGGTGAGCCAGGCGGCCTGGGTGGACCGGCCCAGCTGGTACATCGTCTCCACCGAGGACCGGGCGGTGAGCGTCGACCTGCAGCGGGAACTGGCCAGCCGGATGAACGCGCGCACCACCGAGCTGACGGCGAGCCATGTCTCGCTGCTCTCCCTGCCGCAGGCGGTCGCCGAGGTCCTTCTGGAAGCGGCGGCGCAGGTCTCGGCCGGGTAGCCGTGGCCGGCGCCCCGCCCGCTCCCACAGGGAAGTCCGCGGCATGAAGCTCTATATCGCCTCGCTCGCCGCTGGCCTGCTGGTCGGCATCGTCTACAGCCTGATCAATGTCCGCTCGCCGGCACCGCCGGTGGTGGCTCTGATCGGGCTGTTCGGCATTCTCCTCGGCGAGCAGGTGGTGCCGGTGGCGCGCCACCTGATGCGGGGCGACGGGCTGCGCGCCGCCATCGGCCTGGCCGACTGCTCCGACCATGTGCTCGGCCAGCTGCCCGGGCGCAACGCCTCCTCTCCGCCGGAGACGCCGCCGAAATCCTGAAGGCCCGTGCCGAAGCGCGCCCCGCCGAACCATCGCGGGATTTGTCCCGGCCTTGCCGCGGCCGGCTTCATTCCTTCCCTGCTGGAGGCCCAGATCATGGCTCAGCCCGCCACCGCCGACCTCATCCTGCTCAACGCCAAGGTAACGACGCTCGACCGCGCGAACCCGCAGGCGGAGGCGGTCGCGGTGCACGCCGGGCGCATCCTCCTCGCCGGCCCGGCCGCCGAGGTGATGGCCCATGCCGGGCCGACGACGCGGGTGATCGATGCCGGCGGGCGGCGGGTCATTCCCGGGCTGATCGACAGCCACATGCACATCATTCGCGGCGGGCTGAACTACAACATGGAGCTGCGCTGGGACGGCGTGCGCTCGCTCGCCCACGCCATGGAGATGCTGCGCCGGCAGGTGGACAACACGCCCGCGCCGCAATGGGTGCGCGTGGTCGGCGGCTTCACCGAGCACCAGTTCGCGGAGAAGCGCCTGCCGACGCTGGAGGAGATCAACAAGATCGCCCCCGACACGCCGGTATTCATCCTCCACCTCTACGACCGCGCCCTGCTCAACGGCGCGGCGCTGCGCGCCGTCGGCTACACGAAGGACACGCCGAACCCACCGGGCGGGGAGATCGCGCGCGATGCCGCGGGCAACCCGACGGGGCTGCTCCTCGCCCAGCCCAACGCCGCGATCCTTTACGCCACGCTGGCGAAGGGGCCGAAACTGCCGCCCGAATACCAGAAGAACTCCACCCGCCATTTCATGCGCGAGGTGAACCGGCTCGGCGTCACCGGGGTGATCGACGCCGGCGGCGGGTTCCAGAATTACCCGGAAGACTATTCCATCGTCGAGGAACTGCACCGCGAGGGCCACCTCACCGTGCGCATCGCCTACAACCTGTTCACCCAGAAGCCGAAGGAGGAGCTGGCCGACTTCGCCCGCTGGACCAGCACGGTGACGCCGGGACAGGGCGATGACAGCCTGCGGGTGAACGGCGCCGGCGAGATGCTGGTCTATTCCGCCGCCGACTTCGAGGATTTCCAGGTGCCACGGCCTGACATGGCGCCGAGCATGGAAGGCGACCTCGAGCCGGTGGTGCGCCTTCTCGCCGAGAAGCGCTGGCCGTGGCGGCTGCACGCCACTTATGACGAGACCATTTCCCGCGCGCTGGACGTCTTCGAGAAGGTGAACAGGGATGTCCCCCTCGAAGGCCTCAACTGGTTCTTCGACCACGCCGAGACCATCACCGACCGCAATATCGAGCGCATCGCGAAGCTCGGCGGCGGCATCGCCGTGCAGCACCGCATGGCCTATCAGGGCGAGTATTTCGCGGAACGCTACGGTCCCCGCGCCACTGAACGCAGCCCGCCGATCCGCCGCATGCTCGACATGGGCGTGACGGTGGGCGCGGGCACCGACGCGACGCGCGTCGCCTCCTATAATCCCTGGGTCTCGCTGGCCTGGCTCGTCACCGGCAAGACGGTGGGCGGGCTCTCGCTCTACCCCGCCTCGAACCTGCTCGACCGCGAAAGCGCGCTGCGCCTGTGGACGCACGCCAACACCTGGTTCTCCAACGAAGTGGGCAAGAAGGGGCAGATCGCCCCGGGCCAGCTCGCCGACATGGTGGTGCTCTCGGACGATTATTTCGCGGTGCCGGGCGATGCCATCGCCGACATCACCTCGGTGCTCACCCTGCTCGGCGGCGCGCCGGTGCATGGCGCGGGCGACTTCGCCGACCTCGCCCCCGACCTGCCACCGGCCATGCCGGACTGGTCGCCGGTGCGCACCTTCGGCGGCTACCAGCAGCGCGCGCAGGCCGGTAAGGATGCGAATTATCAATTCGCCCGGCTGTGCGGCTGCGCCAACAGCTGCAACGTGCACGGCCACGCCCATGCCGGGGCCTGGGGATCGAACGTGCCGGTGTCGGATGCGGGCTCCTTCTGGGGCGCGCTCGGCTGCGCCTGCTGGGCGGTGTAGGCCACGGGTCGACGGCGTTTTCGACGGGCGAAGCGACATTCGCCTCGCCGGAAGACGCTCTAGCATGAGGGCGGACGCCACCCGGCGCCGGGAAGGATCGAGGAGCGCGCGATGACCAACGACCCGAAGGTGGCTCCGCTCGCCCCGCCTCCGGCACCCGCGCCGGCGGTGGGCAGCTTCGCCCCGCTCAAGCGCACGGTGTTCGCGGTGCTGTGGGGCGCGACGGTGCTCGGCAATACCGGCACCTTCATGCGCGACGTGGCGAGCGCCTGGCTGGTGACCGACCTCTCGGCCTCGCCCGCCGCGGTCGCGGCGGTGCAGGCGGCCGGCATGCTGCCCATCTTCCTGCTGGCCATTCCCGCCGGCGTGCTCTCGGACATTCTCGACCGCCGCAAGTTCCTCATCGCGGTCCAGCTGCTGCTGGCCTCGGTAAGCGCGACGCTGATGGTGCTCTCCGCCTCGGGGTTGATCACCGTGTCGGCGCTGATCATGCTGACCTTCATCGGCGGCATCGGCGCGGCGCTGATGGGGCCGACCTGGCAATCCATCGTGCCCGAGCTGGTGCCCCGCGGCGAGCTCAAGAGCGCGGTGGCGCTCAACTCGCTCGGCATCAACATCGCCCGCTCCATCGGCCCGGCGGTGGGCGGCCTGCTGCTGGCCGGCTTCGGCGCGGCGCTCACCTATGGCGCGGACGTGGCGAGCTACGCCATCGTCATCGGCGCACTCTTGTGGTGGAAGCGCCCGGCCGGCCCCGATGACGCGCTCAGCGAGCGCTTCGGCGGCGCCTTCCGCGCCGGGCTGCGCTATGCCCGCTCCAGCCGCGAGCTGCATGTTGTGCTGCTGCGCGCGGTGGTGTTCTTCGCCTTTTCCAGCGCGGTCTGGGCGCTGCTGCCGCTCGTCACCCGCGAACTGCTGCGGGGCGACGCGGCGTTCTATGGCATCCTGCTCGGCT
This sequence comes from Ancylobacter tetraedralis, assembly GCF_014195655.1. Taxonomy (GTDB): domain Bacteria; phylum Pseudomonadota; class Alphaproteobacteria; order Rhizobiales; family Xanthobacteraceae; genus Ancylobacter; species Ancylobacter tetraedralis. The sequence goes on along the minus strand of NZ_JACICD010000001.1, from coordinate 516,298 downwards.
CGGTCGGCGTCGGGGCCATCGGCGGCGCGCTGGTTCTGCCCACCCTGCGCGAACGCCTCGGCCCGGACGGACTGATGCTCGCCAGCGCCCTCGTCACCGGGCTCGCCGCTGGCGGGCTGGCGCTGGGGCCGCCAAAATGGGCGGCGCTGGTCATCCTGCTCGCAATGGGCGGCGCGTGGATCGTCGCGCTGACGACGCTCAACGCCACGGCGCAGGCGATCCTGCCCAACTGGGTGCGCGGGCGGGCGCTGGCCGTCTATCTCACCGTGTTCAATGGCGCCATGGCCGGCGGCAGCCTCGGCTGGGGCTTCATCGCGCAGGCGATCGGCCTGCCGGCAACGCTCCTCGCCGCCGCCGCCGGCCTCGTCATCACCGGGCTGATCGTCCACCGCGTCGCGCTGCCCAGGGGCGAGGCCGACCTCACCCCCTCCCATCACTGGCCCGAGCCGATGCTGGCCGAGCCGGTGGAGGGCGATCGCGGCCCGGTGCTCATCCTCATCGAGTACCGGGTGGCCAAGGCCGACCGCGACGCCTTCCTCACCGCGCTCCGGCAGTTGTCGGATTCGCGCCGGCGCGACGGCGCCTATTCCTGGGGCGTGATGGAGGACGCCGCCGAGCCGGAGTTGATCACCGAGTGGTTCATGGTGGAAAGCTGGGCCGAGCACCTGCGCCAGCACCGGCGCGTGTCGCATGCCGATGCCGACGTGCAGCAGGAGGTGCGCCGGTTCCACCTGCTGGAGGAAGGCCCGATCGTGCGCCATCTGCTGGCGGTGACATCGTCCCGCTGATGTCCCTGCCGTGAGGCGCGCCGGAGCGGAGCCGCATCATGGGGCGGGGCGGCTCCAAGACTTGCGGGCGCGCCAGAACACGGTGCTGTCGGCATAGCCCAGCGCCTCGGCGAGGCGGGCCTTGCTGGCCCCCGGGCCCGCGACGGACTGGTGCGCGGCGATGGCCTGGCGCTGCGCCCGCACGAGGTCGCGCAGGCACAGCCCCTCTCCCGCCAGCCGCCGCTGCAGCGTGCGCACGGAGAGGCCGAGCTCACCCGCGACACTGGTAAGGGTGATGGGCTTGTGCCCGAGATAGATGCCGATCAGCGCCCGCACCTGCTCGGCGAGGCCCGGCGCGCACCGCTCCTTCTCCCGGATATCGGCAACGTGCCGCTCCAGTATGGCGATGAGATCGCGATCCTCGCTGCGATAGACCCGCTCGGCATCGGCACGGGCGACCACGATGCGATTGGCCGACTGGCCGAACAGCAGCGGGCACCGGAACAGGCGCCGCAGATCGCCGGCATCCATCGGCGCGCCATGCTCGAAATGCACCTCGACCGGGTTCCACCCCGCGCTGAAGCAGCCGCGCACCAGCTGGCAGGTGGCGGCCAGCGAATATTCCGCGTCCTGCCGGCGCGGCCACAGGCGCGGGTCTTCAAGCCGGTAGCTCCATGTCACCCGGTCATCCGCCTCGACCACGCCGATGCCGGTCGCGCCCTGTACCAACGCGACATGCCGGGCCATGCGGGTGAGCGCGGCGCGGATGGTCGCGGAGAGCGCGAACAGCATGCCGATCGGCCCGATATCGCCCGGGCGGAACGTGGAGCCGAGCCGGGCCCCGAAGACGGGATCGCCGGTATGCACCGCCGCGTCTTCGAACACGGCGATGTAGCGCGCCATGGGAATGAGACCATACGGATCTTCCAGCTGTGAGCGCATCAAGCCATGGCCCGCCAGCAGCATGTCGGTCTTGCCGGTTTGACGGTCGAGCTGGGCCACCACGCTCAGCAGGACCGAGGCGCGGATTGAAGCGATTCCGGGCAGGACGGCGTCTAAATTCGGGGCATTTGCCATGATGGTCGGCTCCCGTGGCACCGCTGGCGCGAAGTATCGAATTCTCGGCATACGCAGCAATTCAAGGGCCAGCCGGGCCTCGATATTCCTCTCAGGAAATTATTGGCCTAGATGAAGAGAGAGGGGTCTCGTGATGTCCGTGAACGATGCTGTGCCGCTCGTGCCGCCCGACCGCCTTGCGAGGAACTCGGTGGGCCTCGCCCATATCATCTTCTTCGTGGTGGCCGCCGCCGCCCCGCTCACCGCCGTGGTGGGCGCCTCGCCTGCCGCCTTCGCCTTCGGCAACGGAGCGGGCGTGCCCGGCGCCTTCGTGCTGGCGGGCCTGCTCTACCTCGTGTTCTCCGTCGGCTTCGCGGCGATGAGCCGGCATATTGGCGGAGCCGGCGCGTTCTACACCTATATCGCGCAGGGGCTCGGCAGACCGGCGGGGGTAGGCGGCGCCTTTGTCGCGCTCGTCACCTACAGCGCGGTGCAGATCGCGGTCTATGCGCTGTTCGGCGTCTTCGTCGCCGCCGCGCTGGCGCCGCTGGGCCTTGATGCGCCGTGGTGGCTGTGGGCGCTCGTCGCGCTGGTGGCGGTGATGTTCTGCGGCCAGCGCAACATCGCCTTTTCCGGCGCCATTCTCGGCGTATGCATGCTGGCGGAGATCGCCATCCTGCTGCTGCTCGACATCGGCATCCTCGTGAAGGGCGGCGGGCCGGAGGGCTTCACCTTCTCCAGCTTCGCGCCCGCCACCGTGTTCGCGCCCGGCCTCGGCGTGGCGCTGGTCTTCGTCATCGGCTCGTTCATCGGCTTCGAGGCCACCGCCATTTTCGGCGAGGAGGCCGAGCAGCCGGAAAAGACCATTCCGCGCGCCACCTATATCGCGGTGCTGCTGATCACCGTGTTCTACGCCTTCTCGACCTGGGCGGCGGTGCAGTTCTACGGGCCCACTCAGGTGCAGTCCGTGGCCGCATCGGGGCTGGAGACCTTCTATTTCACCGCCGCCGGCGCGGTGCTGGGCGGCTGGTCGGTGGAGGTGATGAACCTGCTGCTGATCACCTCGCTGTTCGCCTGCATCCTCTCCTTCCACAACACGCTGAACCGCTACTTTTTCGCGCTCGGCCGCGAGGGGCTGGCGCTGAAATCGCTCGGCAAGGTGCATGCGGTGCACGGCTCGCCCCATGTCGCCGGCTATGTGCAGAGCGCGGTGGCGGCGGTGATCCTCGCGCTGTTCGTGCTGTCCGGGGCGGATGCCTATACCGTGGTGTTCTCCTTCATGTCGGCGCTCGCGGTCATCGGCATCCTGGCGGTACAGGTGCTGGTCTCGCTCGCCATCCTGCGCTTCTTCCGCACGACGCGGACCGGGCATGGCCCGTGGACCACGCTCATCGCACCGCTGCTCGGGCTGGTGGGACTTGTGGGGGCGCTGGGGCTGGTCATTTCCAACCTGTCGCTGCTCACGGGCAGCGAGAGCCCGGTGGTCGCCGCCTTCCCCTATGGGATTGCGCTGGTCTTCCTCATCGGCGTCGGCTTCGCGCTGGTGATCCGCGCCCAGAGGCCGGACCTTTACGCCTCGCTCGGCGAGGTGTTCGGATGAGCGCGCTCGCCCTGTCCCTCAAGGCCTCCGGCGGGCAGGTCCACCCGCTTCTGGCGGGAATGGCGCTGGCCGGCGCGCTGCTCGTCCTCGGCTCTGCCGCGCATCTCACCTGCTCGGTCTTCTGTGTGCACGCGATGTTCGGCGGCGCGCCGATGACGATGGCCTTGGCCCCGGACGTCATGCCCGGTGAGATCTGCACCTCGGCGCCGCGCCGCTGATCGCCTGCCGCCGCCCCTTCTCTTCCTTGCTATCGGAGCTTCCGCCATGGATGCCCAGACCGACGCCAAGCTTGCCGACGCCACGCTCGCCCACGCCACGCTCGCCCACCCCCACCCGCTCGATCCGCTCAGCCTCGACGAGATCGCCCGCGCGGTGGCCATCCTCAAGGCGGAGAAGGCGCTGGGTGCCTATCACCGCTTTCCCATCGTGCGGCTGGAGGAGCCGGCCAAGGCCGAGCTGAAAGCCCATCGCGACGGGGAGAGCCTGCCGCGCCGCGCCTTCGTGCTGACGCTCGACGCCGCCACCGGCGTGGCGGCCGAGGCCATTATCGACCTCAGCGCGGCGGGGCTCACGGACTTCAAGGTTCTGCCGAACGACCAGCCCCCCTATGGCCAGCCGCCGATCATGATCGAGGAGTTCATCCGCGCGGAGGAGATCGTGAAGGCCGATCCCGGCTGGCGCGCGGCGGTTGCCAAGCGCGGCATCACCGAGGCCGACATTCCCCTCGTGCAGATCGACCCGTTCTCGTCGGGTTATTTCGGTCGGGATTTCGAGAAGGGCCGGCGCATCGTGCGCGCGGTGTCCTACTGGCGCGAGGATATTCGCGACAATGGCTATGCCCACCCGATCGAGGGCGTGGTCGCCGTGGTCGATCTCGTCGCCAATCGGGTCGTGGACCTCGTGGACGAGGACAAGATCATCCCCATTCCGAAGAAAAAGCGCAATTACGGCCGCGAGGCATTCCCCGATATGCGCGATGATGTGAAGCCGCTCGACATCGTGCAGCGGCAGGGGCCGAGCTTCACCGTCGATGGCTGGCGCGTGGAGTGGCAAAACTGGAGCTTCCGCGTCGGCTTCACCCCGCGCGAGGGGCTGGTGCTGCACGAGCTCGGCATCAAGGACGGCGGCAAGCTGCGCCCGGTGATCTTCCGCGCCAGCGTGACCGAGATGGTCGTGCCCTATGCCGACCCGACCGCCAACCACTATTGGAAAAGCGCCTTCGACGCCGGCGAATACGGCCTCGGGCGCCTCGCCAACCAGCTGGAGCTCGGCTGCGACTGCCTCGGCCACATCCATTATTTCGACGTGCCGGCGGCGGACGATCTCGGCCAGCCCTTCACCATGCAAAACGCCATCTGCATGCACGAAGAGGACTATGGCACGCTGTGGAAGCACTATGAATTCCGCAACGGTATCTATGAGACAAGGCGCTCGCGGCGGCTGGTCATCTCCTTCTTCGCCACGGTGGGCAATTACGATTACGGCTTCTACTGGTATCTCTACCAGGACGGCACGATCCAGCTCGAGGCCAAGCTCACCGGCATCATCCAGACTGCGGCGGTGACGCCGGGCGAGGTCTATCCGTGGGGCGGCATGGTGGATGAAGGGCTGGGCGGGCCGACGCATCAGCATTTCTTCAATGCGCGCCTGCACATGGATATCGACGGTGGCGGCAACACCGTGACCGAGCACGAATTCGTGCCGCGCCCCTGGGGCGACGACAACCCGTATGGCAACGTGTTCGATTCCCGCAGCCGCGTGCTCAAGCGCGAGCTGGACAGCCCGGCACTGGCCAATGGCGAGACCGGGCGCTTCTGGAAGGTCTCCAACCCGAACGTCGCCAACAGCGTGGGCAAGGCGCCGGGCTACAAGATGGTGGTCATGCCCACCCCGGTGATGCTGGCGCAGGAGGGCTCCACCGTCGCCCAGCGCGGCGGCTTCGCCAGGAAGCACATCTGGGTCACGGCCTTCGACGCGGCGGAAAAATATGCCTCCGGCGACTATCCCAATGTGAATGCCGGCGGGGGCGGGCTGCCGGCCTATGTGAAGCAGAACCGGCCGATCGAGAACACGGATGTCGTGCTGTGGCATTCCTTCGGCCACACCCATGTGTGCAAGCCGGAGGATTTCCCGATCATGCCGGTGGAATATGCCGGCTTCCTCCTGAAGCCCAACGGCTTCTTCGCCGCGAACATCGCCATGGACCTGCCCCCCGAGAAGAACGCCCATTCGCGCGACAACCGCGAGGAAGGCGAGGAAGGCCGCAAGGGCGGGGGCGGGTCGTGCTGCCATTGAGGGCGGCTGGGGCAAGAGGACGCGGCGGAAGGATTCGTGCGCTGGGTCCCGGCTCTGCGCTCCGGCTGCGCCGTCGCGGGTGCATGACACGAGGGGCACGGCTTCCCGGACCAAGGTGCGGGTGAGCGCACCTTGGTCCGGGAGCCAGCGCAAGACCCTTCGGCCATCTCCCCGTGGGCCGGGATCCCGACAGCGTCGGACGCCGGCCGTGTAAAGCCTTCACACACCCCGCCGTGCGGTGGCGTAGAAGCTCTCCGCCCTCTCCGTCTCGTTCAGCGTGAAGCGGTGATCGAGCGGGGGCTGCGCGCGCTGCTCGCAGTCCAGCCGCGGGCAGATGCGGCAGCCCACGCCGATCGGCACCGTCTGCGAGGGGTCGTTGAGGTGGATGCCGTCGGAATAGACCATCTGCCCGGCATGGCTGATGTGGCAGCCGAGCCCGATGGACAGGTGCCGGCGCGGCGCGTTGTGCCGGTAGCCGCCCTTGGTGATCGACTTGGCGATGCAGAAATAGCGCTGGCCCTCCGGCATCTGGCTGAGCTGCACATTGATCCGCTCGGGGTGCAGGAAGGCCGCGTAGACGTTCCAGCGCGGGCAGGCGCCGGAATGGCGGGAGATGTGGATGCCCGACAGCGAAAACCGCTTGGAGATGTTGCCGGCGATGTCGGTGCGCACAAGGTGCAGCGGAATGCCGCTCTGGCCCGGCCGCTGCAGCGTGGTCATGCGATGGCACACCTGCTCGAAGCTGGTGCGGAAGCGGCGCTGGACCCGCTCGATATCGTAGCGGGTTTCCTGGCAGACCCGGAGGAACGGCTCATAGGGCATCACCAGCGCGGCGCCAAAATAGCTCGCCAGCGCATTGCGCGTCACGATCGCCGCGTCGGCGGCGAGGTTGCCGCTCTCGATCAGCTGGTCGATCTCGCGCGAGGCGGCGAGCAGGCCGAGCTGGTGCGCCACCACGAACAGGGCGGATTCGGGCGGCAGCACCTCGGCGGTGATCAGTTCGCGCGCATTGGCGTCATAGCGCCGGGCGATGCCGCCGGGCAGTGACGCCGAATGCCAGTTCAGCCCGAACACGTTGGAAAGATAGGTCTTCAGCCCGTATTCGAAGGAATCCGAGGCGACATCGATGTCGCGGCGCACCCGCTCCGCCGCCGCCTCCAGCGTCGGGAAATGGTTGGCGTTCTCCTGAATGAAATCGGAGACCGCATCGGTCGCGGGGTGATAGCCGACCTCGTCCGCGTCCGGCGCGCCGGGCTCCCCGCTGCGGCGCGCCTCGCGCAGGGTCTTGAACTGATCGAAGAGGCGCACGACCGCCCGCCCGACCGCCGGATTGGACGCGGCGAGGTCGCGAATGTCCTGGTTGGTCAGCGCGTTCTCGGCGAACACGTCGTCGCTGAACAGCTCCATGAGGTCGCCGACGAGGCGCGGCTCGTCATTCTCGACAAGTTCGCCGGGCTCGATGCCGAAATAGCCGGCCAGCTTCATCAGCAATGGCACGGTGATACGCCGACGGTTGTGCTCGATGAGATTGAGATAGCTGGCCGAAATGCCCAAAGCGCTGGCGAGGTCGGCCTGCGAGATGCGCTTGGTGCGGCGCAGCCGCTGCACGCGGCTGCCGATGCGCGGTTCGGTGGCGAGCATGGGCCCGGTCCTTTGCTCGGTTTACAAAACAGGCCTGTGAACTTTACAAGCCTTATCAGCTTAACATGCTCATACTGCTATATTTATTGCCCCTTCATGTCGAGTGTGAAATCTTTACATCACACCTCGAACGGAGGAATTGACATGAGACGGCATCACGACGGCAGCCAGCACAACGGCCCCGAGGAATTCGTTACCATCGTCGGCGGCAGCGCCGAGGAGATCAGCCGGACCTTTCGCGAGCAGGGTCTGGCCGAGCAGGACTTCACCATCGTCCACCGCATCGGCCGCCATCGCCTCGCCGGCCCGGCCGGGCAGGATCTGCTCGCGCTGTTCGATGGCCGCCAGCTCGTGGCCGCCACCTATACGCGCCGTGGCCGCTAGGCCGCGCTTTCGCCCGATCCTGCGCGACGAGGCCCGCGCGGCGCCTCGCGCCGGATCGGTGACCGCGGGAGCCTCCGCCTGCGTGGCTCCCGCGCCCCATCGCATCCCTTCAACGACCTCAGAATTCGAGAAGAACCATGCTGGACCAGCTTCGCACCCCCGCCACGCCGTTCCTTGCCCCGCAATGGGCACCGAACCGCTGGAACGGCATTCGCCGCACCTACTCCCCCGCTGACGTCGCCCGCCTGTCCGGCTCGCTGCGCATCGAGCACACGCTCGCCGCCAACGGCGCCCGCCGCCTGTGGGACCTGCTGCAGACCCAGGATTTCGTGCCCACGCTCGGCACCTATACCGGCGCGCAGGCGATCCAGCAGGTGAAGGCGGGGCTGGAGGCGATCTACCTCTCCGGCTGGCAGGTGGCGGCGGACGCCAATTCCTCCGGCGAGATGTATCCCGACCAGAGCCTGTATCCGGTCGACAGCGTCCCGGCCGTGGTCAAGCGCATCAACAAGGCGCTCACCCGCGCCGACCAGATCCAGACCATGGAGAAGGCGGACGGCATCACCGGCCCCGAGCTCGACTTCTTCGTGCCGATCATCGCCGATGCCGAAGCCGGCTTCGGCGGCCAGCTCAATGCCTATGAGCTGACCAAGGCGCTGATCGAGGCCGGCGCGGCGGCGGTGCATTTCGAGGACCAGCTGGCTTCGGAGAAGAAGTGCGGCCATCTCGGCGGCAAGGTGCTGGTGCCCACACGCCAGTTCATCCGCACGCTGAACGCGGCCCGCCTCGCCGCCGACGTCATGGGCGTGCCCACCGTGCTGATGGCGCGCACCGACGCGGAATCGGCGCGGCTGATCACCTCGGACATCGACGAGCTCGACCGCCCGTTCATCACCGGCGAGCGCACGGCGGAGGGCTTCTACCGCTACAATGGCGGGTTCGAGGCCGGCATCGCCCGCGCCGTGGCCTACGCGCCCTATGCGGACCTGTTGTGGTGCGAGACCTCGACGCCGAGCCTGGACGATGCCCGCCGCTTCGCGGAAGGCGTGCACAAGGTGCATCCGGGCAAGATGCTGGCCTATAACTGCTCGCCCTCGTTCAACTGGGCCAAGCACATGGACCGTGCCCAGATGAAGACCTTCCAGCGCGAGCTGGGGGCGATGGGCTACAAGTACCAGTTCATCACGCTGGCCGGCTTCCACAACCTCAACTACACGACCTTCGACCTCGCCCGCCGCTACCGCGAGGACGGCATGGCCGCCTATTCGCAGCTGCAGGAAGCCGAGTTCGCGGCCGAGAGCCAGGGCTTCACCGGCACCCGCCACCAGCGCGAGGTCGGCACCGGCTATTTCGACGCCATCGCCACCGTGCTCAGCGAAGGCGCCTCCTCGACCACGGCGATGAAGGAATCGACCGAAACCGCGCAGTTCTGACCGCGCAGTTCTGACGGCGCGAGCGTAACCCAGCTTGTCATCCCGGGGCGGAAGCCCAGCGAGCCTCCGGCGGGTTCGGGGAGAACCCGCCGTGAGGTCCGGCACTGTCCGGCGCCCGGGGATGACACTTTCATCGCGTACCGAGTCGCATCGCCGCACAGGTCCGCCATCCGGCGCCGGTGGAAAACCCGCGCCGGACGGCGTGACTCACGCGAAAAATGGTGCACCGCATCATACCATGGCGCCCGCAAAACGAGCCGCCAAGCCTGGCATTTTGTCGACCTGCCGCAACGCACGCAACCCGTTGAGGTTCCTGCAGTTCAGCCATGCCGGGAATGCAGGTGTCCGCCCTTGCCGGCGGCCACCTCTCCGACTAAGTGCGATATTGCGTCGCAGCAGTTATGTGCCGCATAGCACAAACTGGCCCGCCTCTGCGCCAGGCGCGGCCGCCCAATCGCCCACAAGGGGAAACGCCATGAGCCACACCGACGTCTCCGGCCTGAAGGTTGACGCTGCCCTTCTCGACTTCATCAATCATGAGGCGATCCCGGGAACGGGCGTGGACGCGGCTTCTTTCTGGAACGGGTTCGCCGGGCTGGTGGCGACCTTCGCCCCGCGCAATGCGGCGCTGCTCGCCCGCCGCGACGAATTGCAGGCGCAGATCGACGCGTGGCATCGCGCCCACCGCAACAAGCCCGTCGATCCCGCCGCCTATGAGGTGTTCCTCGCCGAGATCGGCTATCTGCTGCCCGAGCCCGAGCCCTTCGAGGTCGTCACCGAGAAGGTGGATGACGAGCTGGCCCGCATTCCCGGCCCGCAGCTGGTGGTGCCCGTCACCAATGCGCGCTACGCGCTGAACGCCGCCAATGCGCGCTGGGGCAGCCTCTATGACGCGCTCTACGGCACCGACGCGCTGCCCGAGGATCATGGCGCCGGCCGTTCCAAGGGTTTCAACCCGATCCGCGCCGAGCGCGTGATCGCGCGCGCCCGAGCCTTCCTCGACGAATCCGTGCCGCTCTCGGGAGCAAGCCATGCCGATGTCGTCGCCTATCGCATCACGGAGGGCGCGCTGAAGGCCGAGCTGAAGGACGGAAGCCACGCCGGGCTGAAGGACGGCGCGCAGTTCGCCGGCTATCGCGGCGCGGCGCAGGCGCCGCAGTCGGTGCTGCTCCTCAATCACGGCCTGCATATCGACATCGAGATCGACCGCGCGCACCGCATCGGCGCGACCGATCCCGCCGGCATCGCCGACATCGTCATCGAGGCGGCGGTGACGACCATCGTCGACTGCGAGGACAGTGTCGCCGCCGTGGATGCCGAGGACAAGGTTCTGGTCTACCGCAACTGGCTCGGCCTGATGAAAGGCACGCTCAGCGCCGCCTTCGCCAAGGGCAAGGAGACGGTGGAGCGCCGCCTCGCCAGCGACCGCACCTATGTCGCGGCCAATGGCAGCGATCTCACCCTGCACGGGCGCAGCCTCATGCTGGTGCGCAATGTCGGCCAGCACATGATGACCGATGCCGTGCTGGACGCCGCCGGCCATGAGATCCCCGAATCCGTGCTCGACGCGGCCGTGACCACGCTGATCGCGCTGCACGACCTCAAGGGCACGAGCGCGCGGCGTAACAGCCGCACCGGATCGGTCTATATCGTGAAGCCGAAGATGCACGGGCCCGAGGAGGTCGAGTTCGCCGTCGACCTGTTCGCCGGCGTCGAGACGCTGCTGGGGCTGGAGTCCAACACGCTGAAGATCGGCATCATGGACGAGGAGCGCCGCACCAGCGCCAACCTCGCCGCATCGATCCGCGCCGCGCGCGAGCGTGTCGTGTTCATCAATACCGGCTTCCTCGACCGCACCGGCGACGAGATCCATACCTCGATCGAGGCGGGCCCGGTGGTGCGCAAGAACGAGATGAAGGCGCAGCCCTGGATCAAGGCCTATGAGGACGCCAACGTCGATGCGGGCCTTGCCGCCCATCTCGACGGCCATGGCCAGATCGGCAAGGGCATGTGGGCGATGCCCGACCGCATGGCCGACATGCTGGTGCAGAAGATCGCCCACCCGCTGGCCGGCGCCAACACCGCCTGGGTGCCCTCCCCGACCGCGGCGACGCTGCACGCGCTGCACTACCACAAGGTCGATGTATTCGCCCGTCAGGCGGAGCTGCGCACCCGCACTCCGGCCTCCAAGCGCGACCTGCTCACCATCCCCGTGGTCGACCGCGGCAACTGGGAACCGGCGGCGGTTCAGGAAGAGCTGGACAACAATATCCAGGGCATTCTCGGCTATGTCGTGCGCTGGATCGACCAGGGCGTGGGCTGCTCCAAGGTGCCGGATATCCACGATGTCGGCCTGATGGAAGACCGCGCCACGCTGCGCATCTCCTCCCAGCATGTCGCCAACTGGCTGCTGCACGGCGTGGTGACACGCGAGCAGGTCGAGGAGACGCTGCGCCGCATGGCCAAGGTGGTGGACGGGCAGAACGCCGGCGACCCGCTCTATGCGCCGATGGCGCCCGCCTATGACGGCATCGCCTTCCACGCCGCGCGCGACCTCGTCTTCGAGGGCCGCACGCAGCCCAATGGCTATACCGAGTTCGTCCTTACCCGCCGCCGCCGCGAGGCCAAGGACGCGCAGAAGCAGGCACAGGCCGCCTGAGCGGCGCGTCGCCCCTGAAGCCAGCACCGTCAAACGGCCGCGCCAGCGCGGCCGTGGTGAACATTCTCGTGCCTTGCGGCTCCCCGGATACCGCGATTTCCCGATGGACAGCCCGCCCCGCGCGCCGGATAGTGGATCTGTCGCGGCGACCTCGACCGCCTCGAAGCGACGACTTCCGGCCGGGGCCCGCTCCGTATGCGGCTTCCGCTGGAGCCGGCGGAGGCAACAAGGCGGTCTTCCGTTTCGGCCCGGATCCATGACCTGCCTGTCACGCCTGTCGCTTCATCTTCTTTCCACGCTCCTCGCTCTCGTCCTGTGCGTGATACCCGTCCTCGCGCAGACATCGCCGTCCGCCGCCCCGCCGCCCGCGCCGCTGAGCCAGCAGCAGTTCGACCAACTGGTCGATTCGCTCGCCAAGGCGGTGAGCGAGCGCCTGCAGGCGCAGCCGGGCGAACCCGCCCACGCCGCCGCCGGCAAGGCGGCCACCGAAACCTCGGGAACCGCGAAATCCGCATCCGGCAAGGCCGCGCCCGCAGCGCCCGCCGCCAGCGCGCCGATGATGGACATGGCCGATGAGGAACCGCTCAGCGAGATGCTGATCGAGGTGATCGAACGCGGCGACGATGCGCTGGAGCAGTTCCCCGCGCTCATCGCGCAGGGCGCGCGCATTCCCACCATCCTCGGGCCGGAGCTGAACAGCGGGCGCGATCCCAACCGCTTCCTGCTGCTGCTGCTCGGCTGCGTCGCGGCGGCGCTTGCCACCGAATTGCTGCTGCGGCTGGCGTTGAAACCCGCGCGCCACTACCTGGCGCAGCGGGTCGAGGGTGCCGCCTCGATCTGGGCGCTCGCCGCGCTGGTGAGCCTCGACATGGTCGTGCTCACGGGCATGTGGCTCGTCACGCACGGCTTCGTCGTCGGGCTGTTCAGCGGTAGCGAGCCTCAGGACAAGTTCGGCTTCCTGGTGCTGACCAGCGTGTTCTACTGGCGGCTGTACCTTCTCATTTTCCGCATCGCGCTGCGCCCCAACCTGCCGCAGGCCCGCCTTGCCGGGATCGACACGGCGGGCGCGCGCAAGATCTACCACTGGGCTTCGCTGGTCATCGCGGTGGCGATCACGCTCGGCGACATCCGCCGTATTCTTGAGGGCATGCACTCCTCGCCGCTGGTGGTGGCCTGCGCGGTGCTGGTGAACACGCTGCTGCTCACCTCGCTGCTGGTCGCGGCCGCGGCGGCGGTGCGCGAGCCGGTGGCGCTGTGGTTCCACGGGCTGTCGCAGCAGGGGCGTCCCGGCCCTCTGGTGCGCACCATCGCGCGGCTCTGGCTGGTGGTCGCCATTCCCCTCTTTCTCGCGCTCGGCATGGCACGCATCTACGGCGCGCTGACCTCGGTGGGCAGCATCCACCTGGCGATCCTGATGACGATGGACGTGCTCATCGCGCTCATCGTGCTCGAATCCTTCATGGACAAGGTGTGCCGCCTGATGCGTGCCGACGTGCAGCCGGCGACGGCGGCGCGCGAGCGCGCCATCGAGGCGCTGATGCGCTGCGTGCGCGTCGCCATCCTGCTGCTGTCGCTGTCGCTGCTGTTCCGAATCTGGGCGGTGCACGGCGTCGGCATGATGGAAATGAGCCGCTACAACGCGCTGGCGGGCGCCGCCCTGCCGGCCGGAGCCATCCTGCTGGGCGCCTATTGCGCGTGGCAGACCGTGGAATACTTCACCACGGTGCACAGCGCGAAAGTCGCCATCATCATGCCGGGCCAGGAAGACCCGGATGCCCACAGCGACGCTCCCGCCTCGCGCATGAGCACGCTGATGCCGCTGCTGCGCGTCACGCTCCTGCTGGCCATCGTCGTCATGGCCGGCCTGACCGTGCTGTCCCAGCTCGGCATCGACATCATGCCGCTCATCGCCGGTGCCTCCATCATCGGCCTCGCCATTTCCTTCGGCAGCCAGACGCTGGTGAAGGACATCGTCTCCGGTGTCTTCTACCTCGTCGACGATGCGTTCCGGGTCGGCGAATATATCGATTGCGGGCGTGCCAAGGGCACGGTGGAAGGCTTCACGCTGCGCTCGCTGAAGCTGCGCCACCAGAACGGCATGATCCACACCATCCCGTTCGGCCAGCTCGGCCAGGTGACCAATTTCAGCCGCGACTGGGCGACGCTGAAATTCAACCTGCGCTTCACCCGCGACACCGACATCGAAAAGCTGCGCAAGACGGTGAAGAAGATCGGCCTCGAAATGCTCGAGGATCCCGACCTGAAGGACGATTTCCTGATGCCGCTGAAGATGCAGGGCGTCGCCGACATCACCGACAACGCGCTGGTCGTGCGCTTCAAGTTCACGGTGAAGCCGACCCGCCCGACGGTGATCCAGCGCGAGGCTGTCAAGCGCATGATCCGCATCCTGCCCGAGCAGGGCATCGAGTTCGCCAACAACATGGTCTCGGTGCAGGCGCTGGGTGGCCCGCCCGGCGCCGAACAGGCGGCGGCGGCGATCACCCGCACCCAGATCGCCAACGATCTCGCCCAGCGTGCCGCCGTCGAGGCCGCCGCGACGGGCTGACGCGCGCCCTCACGCGCGTCCCCTCAGGCGGGCGGCGTCCAGTGCGTGGCGAGCGCGCCGATATCGGGGCGCGGCCGGTCCGGCGGTATCTCGGTGGCGGTGCCGAGATGAACAATGCCGGCGATCCGCTCGCCGGGTCCGGCACCGAGCAGACGCACGGCTTCCGGATCGGTGGCAGCCCAGCCGGTGACCCAGATGCCCGAAAAGCCCAGCGCCTGCGCCCCATGCAGCAGGTTGAGGCACACGGCGCCGGCGGAAAGCTCCTGCTCGACGACCGGGATCATCGTCTCCCGGTTCGGCCGGCTCACCACCACCACGGCGAGCGGCGCGGGAAACAGGCGCGACATGATGCCGGCGAATTTCTCGCGCTTGTCCGGCGCCATGTCGGGATTGCGCGTGCGGTAGGCCCCCGCCAGACGGGCGCCAAGGGCAGCCCGCGCCTCCCCCTCGATCACGATGAAGCGCCATGGCGACAGCGCGGCGTGATCGGGTACCCGCACCGCGATGGCGAGGAGCCGCGCCAGCTCATCGGGCGTCGGCCCCGGCGCGCCCAGCCGGGCAGCCGGCACCGAGCGGCGCGTCTCCAGGGCCGTGAGCCAGGTCGGGTCCGGCGTCAGCGTGGCGGATGGGGACGGCGGCGCGGGGGGCGATGATTCGGACGACACGGGCAATCCTTCCTGCAACAGCGCGGCGCGGCTTGTTTGCCTGCGGGCGACGGCGGCGCGCAACCGGCGCGACGTTCCACGCTCCGCGATGCCTACCAACCACCCCGCACGCGCCCCAGATAACAGGTACCGTCGGGAAATGCGCCCATGCCATGGGCAGGGGGCGACTCCACGGCCGAATTGGTCGACAATATCCCACGGCAGCCGCCGCCGACTCGTGCGGCAGCGATAATCAGAGGCCGCCCCAAGGAGCACGACATGAGCATGAATGGTGAAGTTCCGGTCCGCGACAACCGCGGTGCCGACCGATTCGAAATCGAGCAGGACGGCCATCTCGCCATCGCCCAGTATATTCTGGCGCCCGATCACATCATCTTCACCCATACCGAGGTGCCACCGGAACTCGGCGGGCGCGGCCTTGCGACGCGGCTGGTGGAAGCGGGGCTCGCCAGTGCGCGCGAGCGCGGCCTGTCGGTCATTCCGCGCTGTTCGGTGTTTGGCCGCTACATGATGAAGCATCCGGAGACGCACGGGCTGATGGCGCCGGAAATCCGCGCCACGCTTGGCCTGCCGGGCTGAAAAGGCGCCGCCGCGTCGCCGGCGCCCCAGCGTCACGCAAAGGCCACAGCCCGGGAAAACCGCCCGTTTCAAACCCTTCATTAACGCTGTGCTCCTAACCATAGGAGCCAGCCAAATGGCGCGCCCCGGTTCGCTTCCGGAGCGCCCTCGAAGGTATCAGCGGCAAAGGTTTCGGCGTCCCATGCGTGCTCCCGTGCGTCCCAGCGATTCCAGCGAGTTTCCCTCTTCCGGCAAGACCGCGGATCGGGCGCCGGTGTCCACGCACCGATTTTCGCGGGCCAACCCGCAGCCTTTGCCGCCACCGGCGCCCAAGGGCAGCAAGCAGGCCCCCAGGCAAGCCCCCCAGCCGGGGAGCCCATCGGTTGCCGCGCCCAGCGGGCGTGTGGTGATTCCCAGCTGGCTGCAGCCCTTCTCCATGCCCCCGAACACGCGCTTCACCCGCACGCCGGACTACCTGCTGCGCAAGGCACCCGAGGAGATGGAGCGGCAGGAACGGCCGGCGGCCTCCGAGGCGGCGACCATCAATGCCACCACCGCTCTGGTGCCGCCGCGCGCCTCGCAGACGCCCGTGCTGCGCGTGCCGCCGCGCAAGCCGCCGCTGGGCGCCGGCCCTCAGCAGCCGATCATCGCCGCCGAACTGCGCAAGGCCCGCGCCGCGCAGGAAGCCGCGCGTGGTGAGAAGCCCGCCGACACCGACACGCAGCACCCCGCCCCGGGCGCCGCGGCGGCAGATATCGCGGCACCCGCGCCCTCCCGCGAAAGCACGGCCGGCGCGAGCACGGTCGTCGAGAGCGCCGTTGTCGCGGCTCCCGTGTCGTACGGCCCGGTCGTCCAGCCCGCCCCGTCGCCCGTCATCACCCGGACCGTCCCTTCCCAGGCTCCGCTCTCGACCACCCCCCTCTCCCAGCCGACCAGCTTTCAGGGCCCGCTGGCACCGGCGGCCATTGCCACGCCGGCACCGGTGTCCGTGGATGCGTCGCTGGAATGGATGGCCGACGGGGTCGTGCCGGCCACGGTGGCCGTGCCGGTCGCCCGCGACGCCGCGCCAAGTTCCATCCGCCAGATCGCCGGCATGATCCAGCTCGGCTGGGATGTTCCCCCGGTCCTGCCCTCGCAGCAGGACGAGACGCCGGAATGGTTGCCGGACGAGACCTTCGTGGTCGCCAACGACGCGTTCGCGGCGGAGGAGATCGATATCGACGCCGATGAGGCCGAGGATGGCGTTGCCGATGCCGATGCCGAGGATGACGATCTCGGCTATGACGATGATGGCGAGGATCCGGAAGCCTTCGACGATTTCGACGCGGCGGACGACGAGGCCGAAGCTGTTGCGGAACGGACCGTTGCGGAACTGACTGCGGCAGACGACGCGTTCTCGGATGACGAGAGTCTCGCCGACGCCGAGGCTGCCATGGCCGAGGATACGGCAGCGCTGCTGCCGGCCGGGCCGGCGGCGTTCGGCGGCTACACGGTGACGCCGGCGGAAGTCTCGTTCTGCTGGCCGGTCTTCGGCATGGTTGCCGTCCCCGTGGCCGAGCCCGCGCGTACCGCTGTCGCTCCGTCCGCCGCCGCACCTGCCACCGCCTCGCCGGCGGTTGCCGCCGCGCCCGTTGCCCCACGTCCCACGCCGCGTCTCGTGCCGTCCGAGGACATGGGCTACGAACTGCCCCCGCTCGACCTGCTCACCGAGCCGCCGGCGCATGAGCCGGACTATGAACTCTCCGAGGAATTCCTCGATCGCAACTCCGTCAAGCTGCAGCAGGTACTGCATGACTTCGGCGTGCGCGGCGAGATCATCGATGCCAATCCCGGCCCGGTGGTGACGCTGTATGAGCTGGAGCCGGCCCCCGGCATCAAGTCCAGCCGCGTCATCGGCCTTTCCGCCGACATTGCCCGCTCGATGAGCGCCATCTCCGCCCGCGTCGCGGTCGTGGAAGGGCGCAACGTCATCGGCATCGAGCTGCCCAACCAGCGGCGCGAGACGGTGTGGCTGCGCGAGATGCTGGCAAGCCATGAGTTCGAGGCGGCCAAGGCCAAGCTCGGCATCGGGCTGGGCAAGACCATTGGCGGCGAGCCGGTCATCGTCGACCTCGCCCGCATGCCGCATTTGCTCGTCGCCGGCACGACCGGCTCGGGCAAGTCGGTCGCCATCAACACCATGATCCTGAGCCTGCTCTACCGGCACAAGCCGGAGCAGTGCCGGCTGATCATGATCGATCCGAAAATGCTGGAACTCTCGGTCTATGAGGGTATCCCCCACCTCCTCACCCCTGTCGTGACCGACCCCAAGAAGGCGATCGTCGCCCTCAAATGGGCGGTGCGCGAGATGGAGGAGCGCTACAAGAAGATGAGCCGCCTCGGCGTGCGCAATATCGATGGCTTCAATGCCCGCGTGGCGGAGGCCGCGGCCAAGGGCGAGATCATCACCCGCACCGTGCAGAAGGGCTTCGACCGCGAGACCGGGCTGATCGAGGAAGAGGAGGAGATCATGGATCTCTCCGCCCTTCCCTATATCGTCATCGTGGTGGACGAGATGGCCGACCTGATGATGGTGGCCGGCAAGGACATCGAGGGCGCCATCCAGCGTCTCGCGCAGATGGCCCGCGCCGCCGGCATCCACCTCATCATGGCCACGCAGCGCCCGAGCGTCGATGTCATCACCGGCACGATCAAGGCGAATTTCCCGACCCGCATCTCCTTCCAGGTCACGAGCAAGATCGATTCGCGCACCATTCTCGGCGAGATGGGTGCCGAGCAGCTGCTCGGCCAGGGCGACATGCTCTACATGGCCGGCGGCGGGCGCATCTCGCGCGTGCACGGCCCCTTCGTGTCCGACCAGGAGGTCGAGCGCGTCGTCGAGCACCTGAAATCGCAAGCCCGGCCGGAATATCTCGACGAGGTCACGGCGGAGGAAGACGACGAGGCGACCCCGATTCCCGACGACGCCGCCGTGTTCGACAAGAGCGCGATGGGCGAGGAATCCGGCGACAGCTACGATCAGGCGGTGGCCGTGGTCCTGCGCGACAGGAAGGCGTCCACCTCCTACATCCAGCGCCGGCTGCAGATCGGCTACAACCGCGCCGCCTCGATCATGGAGCGGATGGAGAACGAGGGCATCGTCGGCCCGGCCAACCATGCCGGCAAGCGCGAGATCCTGCGCGACGCGCGCTGACATCCGCCACCACGTGGCTTTCCATCAACGGGCGGGGCCATCGGTCCCGCCCGTTCTGCGTTCTGGCGCACAGCGATGTTGCAGCGCAGCCTCTTTCGCCGGGCCGGGAGGAGGATTAGGTGTGTGCCACCTTCCCCCTCCCGGCATTCGCCGCGCCAGCCTCCAGAGGTCCGCCATGAGTACCGCTTCCTCCAGCACCGCCGCCAGCACCGCCCCCGTGAACTATCCCGACGTCCTCCTGTTCATCGATGGCGAGTGGCGCGAGGGCCGCGGTCATGACGGCACGCGGGCGCACGAGCCCATCGTCAATCCGGCCACGGAGGAAGTGATCGGCACCCTGGCCCATGCCAGCCGGGCCGACCTCGACGCCGCGCTCACCGCCGCCGAAAAGGGCTTCGCGACGTGGCGCCATGTCGTCCCGCACGAGCGCTACAAGCTGATGCGCAAGGCGGCCGAGATCCTGCGCGAGCGCGCGGACACCATCGCCACCCTCATGACGCTGGAGCAGGGCAAGCCGCTGGTCGAGGCTCGCCTCGAGACCAATGCGGCGGCCGACATCATCGACTGGTTCGCGGAAGAGGCGCGCCGACTCTATGGCCGCGTGATCCCGGCCCGCGCGGCCGGCGTGCAGCAGGTGGTGCACAAGGAGCCGGTGGGCGTCGTCGCCGCCTTCACGCCGTGGAACTTCCCGATCAACCAGGCGGTGCGCAAGATTTCCGCCGCGCTGGCCGCCGGCTGCTCGATCATCCTGAAAGGCCCGGAAGAGACCCCGGCCAGCTGCGCCGCGCTGGTCAAGGCCTATGAGGATGCCGGCCTGCCCAAGGGCGTGATCAATCTGGTGTTCGGCGTGCCGGCGGAGATTTCCGCCTACCTCATCCCGCACCCGATCGTGAAGAAGATCACCTTCACCGGCTCGACCGTGGTGGGCAAGCAGCTCGCCGCGCTGGCCGGGCTGCACATGAAGCGCGTCACCATGGAGCTGGGCGGGCACGCGCCGGCCGTGGTGTTCGAGGACGCCGACCTCGACCACGCGGTGAAGATGCTGTCGGGTGCCAAGTTCCGCAATGCCGGGCAGGTCTGCGTCTCGCCGACCCGCTTTCTCGTGCATGAGGACCTCTATGCCCGCTTCGTCGACGGCTTCACGGAGGCCGTGAACAAGGTGAAGGTCGGCAGCGGCCTTGACGCGGATGTCCGCATGGGCCCGCTCGCCAATGCCCGCCGCGTCGAGGCGATGGAAGGCTTCACCGCCGACGCCCTCGCCCAGGGCGCCACGCTGCGCGCCGGGGGCGCGCGCATCGGCAACAAGGGCTATTTCTTCCAGCCCACCGTGCTGACCGACCTGCCGGCGGATGCGCGCATCCTCAACGAGGAACCGTTCGGCCCGATCGTGCCGATCCAGTCCTTCACCTCCACCGAAGCGGTCATCGCCGAGGCCAACCGGCTGCCCTACGGGCTCGCCGCCTATGCCTACACCACCTCCGCCAAACGCGCCGACGAGTTCGCCCGCCGCGTCGAGAGCGGCATGGTGTCGATCAACCATCACGGCCTCGCTTTGCCCGAGACCCCTTTCGGCGGCATGAAGGATTCCGGCTACGGCTCGGAAGGCGGCATCGAGGCCATCGAGGCCTATGTGAACACCAAGTTCGTCACCGAACTCGGCCTGTGATCGACGACAGGCCCTGACATATCCCGGCCCTGGCGTAAAAAACGCGCCGGGGCCGGGGGAACCGGCTCGGCGGCCGGTGCGGAATGAGGTACCAAGATAACGGTTTCCCTCGCGCGCCGGCCTCCCCATGGATCTCGCCGTTTTCCTGGTCGTTCTCCTGTCGGCCGCCATGCAGGCCGCGTGGAACATCATCCTCAAGATCAAGCTGGATCCGTTCCGCGCGCTGGTGCTGGTGGGCCTCGGCGCCGGCGCATCGGCGCTGCCCTTCGCGCTGTGGATCGGCCCGCCCGACCGGGCTCTGTGGCCGTGGATCGGCGGCTCTGTGGTGGCGCACCTGAGCTACTACGCCTTCCTCATCGGCGCCTATTCGCGGGCCGATCTCGGGCTCACCTACCCCGTGGCGCGCGGCAGCGCGCTGCTGCTCACCGCGCTGGTCTCGATCCTGGTGCTGAGCGAGCCGATCGGGCTGATCGGCGTCATCGGCATCGTGCTGCTGGCGCTCGCCATCCTCACCATGGCGCGCGAGGCCTTCGGCCGCATGATGGAGGGCCGCGCGCTGCTGCTGGCGCTGGGCTCAGGCATCGCCGTCACCGCCTTCACGGTGATCGACGGCACGGCGGCGCGCATTTCCGGCTCGGCCAATGCCTACACGACCTGGCTGTTCGTCTGCGACGCGGTGGTGATCGCGCTCGTCGTGCTCGCCTGGAAGGGTCCCCGCTCCATGGCGCCCATGGTCGGCTTCCTGCCGCTCGGACTATTGGGCGGTGCCATGCTGTTCGTCAGCTACTGGCTCTCGGTCTGGGCGATGACGCAGGCGCCGATCGGCCTCGTGACGGCGGTGCGCGAATCCAGCGTGCTGTTCGGCGCCATCATGTCGGTCGCGATCCTGCGCGAACCCTTGCGCACCGACCGGATCATCGGCGCCTTCATGGTGATCGGCGGCCTCACCCTCATCAAGCTGCACTGAAGCCGGCGACCGCGCGGACGGTTCTCGGCAGGGCCGGCGGAATCAGATAGAGCGCGCTCTGTTCTCCCGGCAATGGCAGTTCCATGGACCTCAGTGTCTTCCTCGCGGTGATCGCCGCCGCCGCGATGCATGCCGGCTGGAACGCCATTCTCAAGATCCGGCTCGATCCCTTCATCGCCGTCGTGCTGGTGAATGCCGCCTGCGGCCTCATCGCCCTGCCGGTGGCGCTGTGGCTCGGGCCGCCGGAGCCGCATCTGTGGCCGTGGATCATCGCCTCGATCCTCATCCACCTCGTCTATTACCTCACGCTCAGCGGGGCCTACCGGCTGGCCGACATGGGGCTGGTCTATCCGCTGGCCCGCGGTAGCGCGCCGCTGCTCACCACCCTCCTGTCGGTGACGCTGGTCGGCGAGGCGATCGACGCGCAGGGTTTTCTCGGCGTGGTGGTGCTGGCGCTCGGCATCCTCGCCATCGCTTGGCGCCGCAAGGGCCTTGCCGCGCTGGACGGACGGGCGCTGCGGCTGGCGCTCGCCTGCGGCGTCAGCATCACCGCCTATACGCTGGTGGATGGGCTCGGCGCGCGCAGCGCCTCGTCGCCGCATATGTACACGTCCTGGCTGTTCGTGATGGACAGCCTGGTCATCACTATTTTCGGGTTGGCCTGGAAGGGACCGCGGGCGCTGAAGCCGGCGCTCTCCTTCATCGGGCCCGGATTCGCGGGCGGGGCAATGTCGCTGGCGGCCTACTGGATCTCCATCTGGGCCATGACGCGGGCGCCGATCGGCCTCGTCGCGGCGGTGCGGGAATCCAGCGTGCTGTTCGCCGCCGTGATCGCCGTCGTCGTACTGCACGAGCCGCTGCGCCGGGAGCGACTGGTCTCCGCCGCCCTCATCGTCGCCGGCCTCGTGCTGATCAAGCTGCACTGACAGAGCGGCGCGCAATTGCAAGCGGCACGGAATTGGCTCCCCGCGCCGGGCTGTGCTCCATTGCGCCCATGAACACGCTGCCCGCCACCACGATTCGCCCCTCCCTGTCGGAGGAGGCCTTCGCCGCTCCGCTCGCCCTTGTGCGCGAGGGGGCGCCGCTCATCATGGTTCTGGGGGGCGCGGGCACGGGCAAGACCACCTTCCTGCATGCCTTGCGGCGGCATGGCGGAGGGCGGCAGGCCTTCCTCGCCCCAACCGGCGTTGCCGCGCTGCAGCTTGGCGGGCAGACCATCCATTCCTTCTTCGGCCTGCCACCCCGCCTCGTCGATCCCGATCAGGTGAAGCCGCGTTCGCCGAAGCGCAACCTGATGAAGAAGCTGGAGCGTCTCGTCATCGACGAGGTGTCGATGGTGCGCGCCGACGTGCTCGATGCGGTGGACCGCTGCCTGCGCATCGCGCGCAGCGATCCCGCGCCGTTCGGCGGCGTGCAGGTGGTGCTGGTCGGCGATTTCCTGCAGCTGCCGCCCGTGGTGCCCACGGCCGAGCGCGAGATTCTCGGCCATCTCGGCTATGAGGGCCCCTTCGCCTTCGACGCTCGCGTGCTGCGCGAGGTGGAGGTGGCGCGCCTGCCGTTCACGCAGGTCTACCGGCAGACCGACGAGGAGTTCGTGGCACATCTGGCCGATCTGCGCATGGGCCGGCAGATGGAGCGCGCGGTTGCCGCCATCAATGCCGCCTCCTTCCGCGAGCATCGGCCGGGGCGGGTCCCGGTCGTGCTGGCGCCGACCAATGCCCGCGTCGACGCCTATAACCGGCGCGGCCTCGAAGGTCTGGCGGAGGCGGGACGCATCTTCGAGGGCAAGAGCGAGGGCGAGTTTGATCTTGCCACCGACCGTCTGCCGGTTCCCGAGACGCTGGTGCTCAAGGTTGGCGCGCGCGTGATGGCGGTGCGCAACGATCCCGAGAAGCAATGGGTCAACGGCTCGGTCGGCACCATTATCGGCCTCGCGCCCGACCGCGCCTTCGTGCGGCTGGACGGGGCCGGCGTCGTCGAAATCGAGCGCACCAGCTGGGAACGCATCCGCTATGACTGGGACGAGGCGACCGGGCAGATCGCGGCGAAGGTGGTCGGCACCTATTCCCAGCTGCCGCTCGTGCCGGCCTGGGCGGTGACGGTGCACAAGGCGCAGGGCCTGACGCTGGACGATGCCCGCATCGATTTCGACAGCGGCACCTTCGCGGCCGGGCAGGCCTATGTCGCGCTCTCGCGCGCCCGCTCCCTGGAAGGCCTGTCGCTGGCACGGCCGCTGCGCGCGTCCGATATCCGCATCGACCGGCGCGTGGCCGCTTTCACCACCGCTTTCGAAGCGGCGGGCCGGATCGGGACGACCGAGCCGCGCTGAGGGTTTACTAATTCCATATTGTTGATAGATTATGGGCCACCGAGGAAGGGGCGCCCATGAGCCAGACCAGCATCCGCCAGTATCGCGACAAGCTGCTCTTTGCGCTCGCCTATGCCATCGTGTTCGGCGCGATCCTGTTCGCGCATCCTTTCGCCAGCGAAAGCGCGGCGCCGTCGGCGGCCACGACAGCCGAGGTCGGGCGCTGAGCTAAAATCAGCACTGGCAATATCACTGCCCATCTATCATCTATATAGCGTATCAGGGCCGTGGATTGACTGCGGCCTTACGCGGGATTGTGGGCGGACATGCTGACGAACAAGGGAAAGTACGGCCTCAAGGCCATGCTCTTTCTGGCGAAGCTGGAACCAGGCAGCAGCGCCATGGGCCAGGAGATCGCCACCGCCAACAACATCCCCAAGAAGTTTCTCGACGCGATCCTGCTGGAACTGCGCAATGCCGGCATGCTGCGCTCCAAGAAGGGTCCGGGCGGCGGCTATGCCCTTGCCAAGACGCCACGCGAAATTCGCGTCGGCCATATCATCCGCACGCTGGACGGACCGCTGGCACCGATCGGGTGCGCATCCAAGAGCGCCTATGTGCCCTGCCAGGACTGCGAGGATCTGCCGGCATGCGCGGTGCGCATCACCATGACCAAGGTGCGCGACGCGATGTCGGACATTCTCGACCGGATGACGCTGCACGACATGGTGGTCTTCGCCAACACGCCCGACGCGGACCTGATGTACAATATCTGAGATCGCCGCCAAGGCAGTCGCCAAATGGCGATGCCTGACGGCTCCCGGCACCGCCCGAGAAGCGTCCGCCCATCACGGGCGGCGGCCCGGGACAGGCGCCGCCGAGGCATCGCTCAGAAGAATGCCTGATGCCCGGTAATGGCCCGGCCGAGGATCAGCGCGTGAATGTCATGCGTGCCCTCATAGGTATTCACCGTCTCCAGGTTCAGCATGTGGCGCATGACGGGATATTCCGAGGAAATGCCGTTGCCGCCATGCATGTCGCGGGCGAGCCGGGCGATATCCAGCGCCTTGCCGCAATTGTTGCGCTTGAGCATGGAGATGGTCTCCACCGGCAGCCGGCCCTCGTCGAACAGCCGGCCGGCGCGCAGCGCGAGCTGAAGGCCGAGCGTGATCTCGGTCGCCATGTCCGACAGCTTCTTCTGGATCAGCTGGGTGGCCGCCAGCGGCTTGCCGAACTGATGGCGATCCAGCGTGTAGCTCCGGGCCGCGGCGTAGCAGGCCTCCGCCGCCCCCATCGTGCCCCAGCCAATGCCGTAGCGCGCGCGGTTGAGGCAGCCGAACGGGCCCTTGAGGCCGGAGACGTTGGGCAGCAGGTTCTCTTCGGGAAGCTCCACGCCATCGAGCACGATCTCGCCGGTGATGGAGGCGCGCAGCGAGAGCTTGCCCTCGATCTTCGGCGTCGAGAACCCCGTCATGCCGCGCTCGACCAGGAAGCCGCGGATCTCGTTGTCATGCGCCGCGGATTTCGCCCACACCACCGCGAGATCGGCGATGGGCGCGTTGGTGATCCACATCTTGGCCCCGGAGAGGCGGTAGCCGCCGTCGATCTTCTCGGCGCGGGTGCGCATGCCGGCGGGGTCCGAGCCCGCATCCGGCTCGGTCAGGCCGAAGCAACCGACGATCTCGCCGGTGGCCAGCCGGGGCAGGAACCTGCGCTTCTGCGCCTCGCTGCCATAGGCATGGATCGGGTGCATGACCAGCGAGGACTGCACGCTCATCGCCGAACGATAGCCCGAATCGACCCGCTCCACCTCGCGGGCGACAAGGCCGTAGGACACATAGCCGAGCCCGGCGCCGCCGAACTCTTCGGGAATGGTCGGCCCCAGCAGGCCGAGTTCGCCCATCTCGCTCATGATCTCGCGGTCGAAGCGCTCCTCCAGATAGGCGGAAGCGACCCGCGGCAGCAGCCTTTCCTGTGCATAGTCGCGCGCCGTGTCCCGGACCAGCCTCTCCTCCTCGGTGAGCTGGGCCTCGAAATCGAGCGGATCGGCCCAGTCGAACACCGCACGACCGGACGAGCGGGCGGCAGGAGCGGTTCCAGCAGCGGTGGCGGAAGGCTCGGCACTCATCGGATCATGTCTCCTGAACCGTGGCCGGTCCGGCACCGGCGACCGTACGGTCTTACAACTTCGCACGCCGGCATGCACGCCGGCGCGACGCGCAAAGCCGCTCCAACGCTGGCCTTGCGAATTCACATGCGACTTTCGTCTATACATATGGTGTGATTGCGTAACGTCGAGACACATGCTTGAGTGGAGGCGGGCGACGGTGACTAAACAATAGGCTGGCCATTCGAACGGGCACGCCAACGCCGTGACGTCCATAAGAGGGGTTTTTCAAATGCTGGTCATCAACACCAAGGTGGTCATCGCAGCGGCGATGCTCACCGTGCTCGCTGCGCCTGCCTACGCCGCCAAGACGCTCGTGTATTGCTCGGAGGGCAGCCCCGAGAATTTCACGCCTGCCCTCAACACGACAGGCACCAGCTTCGACGCCGCTCGGCCCGTTTACAACCAGCTCGTCGAGTTTGAGCGCGGCTCCACCAAGGTGGTGCCCGGCCTCGCCGAGAGCTGGACGGTGTCCGACGACGGCAAGGAGATCACCTTCAAGCTCCGCAAGGGCGTGAAGTTTCATTCGGGCGTCAACGGCTTCACCCCGACGCGCGATTTCAACGCCGATGACGTGATCTTCTCGTTCGACCGTATGTGGAAGGACACCAACCCCTACCACAAGGTCACCGGCGGCGCGTACGACTACTTCAACGACATGAGCATGCCCGATCTGCTCAAGTCGATCGACAAGGTGGACGACTACACGGTGAAGTTCACGCTCACCGAGCCGAACTCGCCGATGCTGGCGAACCTCGCGATGGACTTCGCCACCATCCAGTCCAAAGAATATGCCGACATGCTGCTCAAGAAGGGCACGCCCGAGCAGTTTGACCAGATCCCGGTCGGTACCGGCCCGTTCTCCTTCGTGAACTACCAGAAGGACGCGGTGATCCGCTTCAAGGCGAACCCGAGCTACTTCCTCGGCAAGCCGGCGCTGGACAATCTGGTCTACGCGATCACCCCCGACGCGACGGCGCGCTACGCCAAGCTCAAGAAGGGCGAGTGCCAGGTGATGATCGCGCCGAACCCGGCCGACATCGCGGGCATGAAGACCGATCCGCTGGTGAACCTGATCTCGCAGCCGGGCCTGAACATCGGCTACCTCTCGTTCAACACGCAGAAGCCGCCCTTCGACAAGAAGGAGGTCCGTCAGGCCTTCAACATGGCGATCGACAAGGCCGCCATCATCAAGGACGTCTACCAGGGCGCCGGCCAGGCCGCGATCAACCCGATCCCGCCGACCATCTGGTCCTATAACAAGGACATCAAGGACTATCCGTTCGACCCGGCCAAGGCCAAGGAGATGCTGGCGGCGGCCGGCGTGAAGACCCCGCTCGACATCGACCTGTGGTGGATGCCGGTGCAGCGCCCCTACAACCCGAACGCCAAGCGCGTCGCGGAGATGATGCAGTCGGATCTCGCCAAGATCGGCGTCAATGCCAAGCTCGTCTCCTATGAGTGGGGCGAGTATCGCAAGCGCCTGCAGCAGGGTGAGCACATGACCGGCCAGCTCGGCTGGACCGGCGACAATGGCGATCCGGACAATTTCTTCTTCCTGCTCGGCTGCGCGGCCGCCCGTCCCGGCGGGCAGAACCTGTCCAAGTGGTGCAACAAGGAATTCGATGATCTGATCACCAAGGCGAAGACCATTTCGGACGTCGCCGAGCGCACCAAGCTCTATGAGCAGGCGCAGGTCATCGTGAAGGAAGAGGCGCCCTGGTTCACCATCGCCCACTCGGTCGTCTACGAGCCGACCCGCAAGGAAGTGGTGGATTACAAGGTCAGCCCGCTCGGCCGCCACGAATTCTATGGCGTCGACCTGAAGTGACCTGATGCCGGCGCCGGGGGCTGGAGCGCTCCGCCGGCGCCGGGCATTCGCGAACGAGCGGATGCGCCGTCGCCTTTGCAAGGGCGGCGGCTCATGCCGCAGGCAATGCCGTGGCGCGTGCCGCGTCCCTCGGGGCGCATTCCCCTCCCCGCTCGTGACGGCGCGCAAGCGCTTCGTCGCCCCTGGCGACGCCCGACGCGGGGCATTCAGAGCCCGGGATCTCGATGTTTCGATTTTTCCTTCGCCGAGTCGCGCTGACGCTGCCGACTTTCGTGGCGCTGATGTTCGTCACCTTCGTCGCCGTGCGGCTGGTGCCGGGCGACCCGATCGAGGCGCGCACCGGCGAGCGCGGCATCGCGCCCGAGCGCCTCGCCATGCTGCGCCACGACCTTGGGCTCGACCAGCCCGTCTGGCAGCAGTTCCTGCACTATGCCAACGGCATCCTGCACGGCGATTTCGGTGTCTCCATCGTCACCAAGACGCCCATCCTGCATGAATTCGCCATCCTGTTTCCGGCCACGCTGGAACTGGCCTTCTGCGGGCTGATCTTCGCCATCGTGCTGGGCATTCCCGCGGGCGTCATCGCCGCGGTCAAGCGCGGCAGCATCTTCGATCACTCGGTAATGACGGTGGCGCTGGCCGGCTATTCCATGCCGATCTTCTGGTGGGGCCTGCTGCTCATCATGTTCATGTCGGAATATCTCGGGCTCACCCCAGTTTCCGGTCGCATGGACCTCATCAATTACTATTTCGAGCCGGTGACGGGCTTCATGCTGATCGACAGCCTGCTGTCGGACCAGGAAGGCGCGTTCGGGGCCGCCGTGGCCCATCTCATCCTGCCCTCCATCGTGCTCGGCACCATTCCGCTCGCGGTGATCGCCCGCATGACGCGCTCCTCCATGCTGGAAGTGCTGAGCGAGGATTACGTGCGCACGGCGCGCGCCAAGGGCCTCTCGCCTCTGCGCGTGGTGGGCCTGCATGCGCTGCGCAACGCGCTGATCCCGGTCGTGACCGTCATCGGGCTGCAGACCGGCACGCTGCTCGCCGGCGCGGTGCTCACCGAGACCATCTTCGCCTGGCCGGGGGTGGGAAAATGGCTGATCGAGTCGATTTCCCGCCGCGACTATCCCGCGCTGCAAGGCGGCATCATGCTGATCTCCGGCATCGTCATCCTCGTCAATCTCATCGTCGACCTGCTCTATGTCGCGATCAATCCGAGGATTCGTCATGGCGGATGATCCGGTCCTCAACGCCACGGCAGCCGCCGTGCCGGCCGATGCGCTCGTCGAGACCGTCCCCCCGGAGGTGTCGCCGCTGCGGGCCTTCTGGTCCGCCTTCAGCGAGAATCGCGGCGCCGTGCTCGGCCTCGCGGTGGTGGTGTTCATCACCCTGCTGGCGATCTTCGCGCCCGTCCTCGCGTTGCATTCGCCGATCGAACAGTTTCGCGAGCATGTGCTGCTGCCGCCGGTATGGGCGGGGGGCGAGTGGGCCTTCCCGTTCGGCACCGATGCGGTCGGGCGCGACGTGCTCTCGCGCCTCATCTACGGCGCGCGCATCTCGCTCGGCATCGGCCTGTCGGTGATGCTGGTCTCGGTCGCGGTCGGCATCGTGCTCGGCCTGGCCGCCGCGTTCCTGCGCGGCATCGTCGAAGTGGTGGTGATGCGCGTCATGGACCTCGTGGTGGCCATCCCGAGCCTCGTGCTGGCTATCCTGGTCGTGGCGGTGCTGGGGCCGAGCCTCACCAACACGATCGTGGCCGTCACCGTCGTCTACCTGCCGCGCTATGTGCGCCTGGTGCGCGCGGCGGCCATGGCCGAGCTTTCGAAGGAATATGTCGTCGCGGCACAGGTGGCCGGCGTCGGCAGGCTGCGGCTGATGTTCGTCACCGTGCTGCCGAACTGCCTCGCCCCGCTCATCGTGCAGGCCGCGCTCGGCATTTCCGACGCGATCCTGGAGGCGGCGGCGCTCGGCTTCCTCGGCCTCGGCGCGCAGCCGCCGACCCCGGAATGGGGCGCCATGCTGGCCGACTCGCGCGAGTTCATCCGCTCGGCGCCGTGGATCGTGACGCTGCCCGGCCTCGCCATCCTCGTCACCGTGGTCGCCATCAACCTGATGGGCGACGGGCTGCGCGACGCGCTCGACCCGAAGCTGAGGAGGAGCTGAGAGATGCCGCTACTCTCCATCCGAAACCTCTCCGTCACCTTCGCCACCGGCCGGGGGCCGTTCAAGGCGGTGGATGGCGTCGATCTCGACGTCGAGGCGGGCGAACTGGTCGCCATCGTCGGCGAATCGGGCTCGGGCAAGTCGGTCGCCATGCTGGCGGTGATGGGCCTGCTGCCCTGGACCGCCAAGGTGACCGCCGACCGGCTCAGCTTCGACGGGCAGGACCTCGCCACCCTCACCCCACGCGAGCGGCGCAAGATCATCGGGCGCGACATCGCGATGATCTTCCAGGAGCCGATGTCGAGCCTCAATCCGTGCTTCACGGTGGGCTTCCAGATCCGCGAGGCGATGGCCGCCCATCTCGACCTGTCGCGGGCGCAGCGGCAGGCGCGGGCGGTGGAACTGCTGGAACTGGTCGGCATCCCCGAGCCGGTGCGCCGGCTGAAGGCTTTCCCGCACCAGCTCTCCGGCGGCATGAGCCAGCGCGTGATGATCGCCATGGCGCTGGCCTGCCGCCCCAAGCTCATCATCGCCGACGAGCCGACCACCGCGCTCGACGTCACCATCCAGGCGCAGATCCTCGACCTCTTGCTGCGGCTGCAGAGCGAGAGCGGTGTCGGCCTCGTGCTGATCACCCATGACATGGGCGTGGTGGCGGAGACCTCGCAGCGCGTCTGCGTGCAATATGCCGGTCAGCAGATCGAGATGCAGACGACCCGCGGCCTGTTCCGCGATCCGCACCACCCCTATACATCCGCCCTGCTGGCGGCCCTGCCCGAGCGGGCGCATGGCCGGCTGTTGCCCTCCATCCCCGGCGTGGTGCCGGGGCTGGCGGATCGGCCGAAGGGCTGCCTGTTTTCGCCCCGCTGCCGCTTTGCCACCGACACCTGCCGCACCGTGCCGCCGCCGCGCGCGAACGCCGCGCTCGGCCATGCGCTGTGCCACACCCCGCTGGTCGACGGCGTCCCGCGGGCCCAGGAAATCGCCGCATGAACGAGATCGCTCCCTTTGAGTCCAAGGCCGCCGACAGCGTGATGGAGGCGGTCAACCTCGCGCAAAGCTATGCGGTGGCGCGCGGCATGTTCGCCAAGCCCGCCACGGTGAAGGCGGTGAACGGCATCAGCTTCCGCCTCGCGCCGCGCTCGACGCTCGCCATTGTCGGCGAATCGGGCTCGGGCAAGTCGACCCTGGCGCGCATGCTCACCATGATCGAGCGGCCGGGCACCGGTTCGCTGCTGCTGGACGACGTGGATGTGGCGGACGCCGACAAAGCCACGCTGCGCCGCTATCGCGGCGAAGTGCAGATGGTGTTCCAGAACCCCTATGGCTCGCTCAATCCACGCCAGACCGTGGGCAAGGCGATCGAGGAGCCGCTGCTGGTCAACACCAATCTCTCCGCCGCAGAGCGGCATGCCCGCGCGGTCGACATGATGGCGCGCGTCGGCCTGCGGCCTGAGCATCACGGGCGCTACCCCCATATGTTCTCCGGCGGCCAGCGCCAGCGCATCGCCATTGCCCGCGCGCTGGTGCTGCGGCCGAAGATCCTGGTGCTGGACGAGCCGGTCTCCGCGCTCGACGTCTCGGTACGCGCGCAGGTGCTCAACCTGCTGGTGGAACTGCAGCAGGGCCTCGGCGTCGCCTATGTGTTCGTGTCGCACGATCTCGGGGTGGTACGGCACATGGCGGACGAGGTGCTGGTGATGTATCTCGGCCGCGCGGTCGAGCATGGCCCGCGCGACGCCATCTTCGATGCGCCCCGGCACCCCTATACGCGCGCCCTCCTCTCCGCCACGCCGATGGCCGACCCGGAGGCGAAGAAGGAGCGGATCGTGCTGGAAGGGGAACTGCCCTCCCCCTTCAACCCGCCCAAGGGCTGCCCGTTCAACCCGCGCTGCCCGCTGGTGGTGGAGCGCTGCCGGCAGGAAATGCCGCCGCTGGAGCGCAAGGGCGAGCAACTGGTCGCCTGCTGGGTGGCGCAATAGGGGCGGCGCGCCCGTCATCGGCCACGCAGGGCAGCGGATGACCGATCTGAGGGATTGCACGGTTTCGCAGCTGCTTCGCCTGCATGCTGGCATCGCCGACGAACTTCGCCGGCGCGAGTTGCTCCGCAGCGGCAATGGACCGGCGGGGGATTACGCCGAGGCGCTGTTCGCCCGCGCCTTCGGCTGGAATCTCAGCGCCAACTCCACCACCGGGTATGATGCGGTAGACTCGCAGGGCATCCGCTACCAGATAAAGTGCCGACGCGTGACAGTACGCAACCCGTCTCGCCAGCTATCGGCACTTCGCCGGTTGGACCAGAGGCCATTCGACCAACTTGCCGGGCTCATTCTCGATGAGAGGTTCGACGTGCATCGAGCTGCCATCATCCCCCTCGAGACGATCATCGCAGGATCAACCTTCACCCCCCACGTGAATGCGTGGAGGTTCATCCTGCGGGATGCCGCTCGGAACCTCCCAGGCACCCGCGACGTGACAGGCGAGATGAAGGCCGCGCCGGCCGCATTGTAAGCCGCACGCCGAGAGCACCGCACCGTGGGCGACGCGCCGGTTCAATTACCGCCGCGTGAAGTCCACCGGCACGCTGAAGCTGATGGTGCTGCCGCCAATATCGGCCGGCGGCGGCGGCACGGGAGAGGCGCGTCGCACCATGGCCACCGCCTCCTCATCGAAGCTGCCATTGCCGGAACCGCCGACCAGCCGCGCCGCAAGCACGCGGCCCGAGCGATCGATGGTGAAGGCGACGCGCGCCTTGCCGCTGCCATTCTCGCCGGTCGGATAGCGTTTGTGACGGTTGAGATGGGCCATCAGGCGCGAGCGCCAGTTCGCCACCGTCATCGAGCGCGAGGAGGAGGCACCGGCCGTCGGCGCGGCGACGCGGTCGGCGCGCGCGGCGTCGATCGAGGGCGCGGCCGAGGTCTGCGGCGCCGGCGGCTTCTCGCTCTTCTCCCGCTCCTTCGGCTTGGGCTTCGGCTTGGGCCGCTCCTTCGGCGGATCCGGCTTCTTCTCCGGCGGCGTCAGCTCGGCGGCCAGCGGCGGAGGGGGCGGTAGCGGCACCTCGATATCGGGAGCGGGCGATTGCGCGACCTCGGGAATCGGCTCCTGCTCGATCTCGGGCTCGGGCGGGGGCACGTCCTCCACCTCCGATAGCGGATCGGGGGGAACCTCCTGCTCGATCTTCTCCGGCGCTTCCATCATTTGCGGGCCGGGCGGCAGTTCGACAGGCTCGGCCTCGGGCGAGACCGGCAGTTCCGCCAGCTCGATCATGATCGCCGCCGGCTCGTCGGCCGCCACAAGGGGCGGCGGCTGCAGCATGTAGGCCACCGCCGCGCCGTGCACGCCCAGCACCACCACGCCGCACACAGCCCAGACGAGAACCTCCACGCTGCGCTGGCGCGGCCCGCCCTTGAGGAGCATCAGGCTCATGGCTGTGCCCGCATCTCTGGCTGTGCCCGCATCTGTGGCCGCACGCTCATAGTCCGCCGCACGTTCACCGTGCCACCGGCGCGGTGGAAGCGGGAGAGGTGGCAGCGGGCGCCGCAGCCGGCTGGCCGACCATTTCCAGCCCCACCAGCGCGATCTTGAGATAACCCGCCGCGCGCAGCAGGTTCATCACCTCCATCAGCGCGCCATAGTCGACGCTCTTGTCCGCCCGCAGGAAGATGCGCGTGTCCCTCTTGCCCTCGGTCGCGCGGTCGAGCGTGGAACTGAGCGCCTCGCGCGCCACGTCGTCATTGCCGAGCGCGAGGCCGAGATCGCCCTTCACTGTGAGATAGACCGGTTTGTCCGGGCGCGGCTGCACGGCGGCATTGGAGGCCGGCAGATCCACCGCGACATCGACCGTGGACAGCGGCGCCGCCACCATGAAGATGATCAGCAGCACCAGGATCACGTCGATGAAGGGCGTGACGTTGATCTCGTGGTTCTCGACGAGATCGTCGCTGTCGGTGCTCTGCAGCTTGGCGGCCATGGCGCGCTACTCCGCGGCGGCGCGCAGGCGCGAGGCGGCGGCAGCCGCCGGCGACGCGGCATGGACCTGTCCGCCGCGCGCACGGGCGACATCGCGACGGTCGAGATCGCGCGAGAGCAGGCGGAGCACCTCGGCCGCCGCGTCGCCCATCAGCACGCGATAGCCGGAAACCTGACGGCTGAAATGATTGTAGATCACCACCGCCGGAATGGCGGCGACAAGGCCGATCGCGGTGGCCAGCAGCGCCTCGGCAATGCCCGGCGCCACCACCGCGAGGTTGGTGGTCTGCGCCTTCGAGATGCCGATGAACGAGTTCATGATGCCCCACACCGTGCCGAACAGGCCGACAAAGGGCGCCGTGGCACCAATGGTGGCGAGCAGGCCGGTGCCTCGGGCAATCGCGCGGCCCGCCGCCACCTCGATGCGCCCCAGCGAAATCGACACGCGCTCCTTGATGCCCTCGGCCGGCAGATCACTGGAACGCTTCAGTTCCAACGCCGT
The DNA here is from genome assembly GCF_014195655.1 of Ancylobacter tetraedralis. GTDB lineage: Bacteria > Pseudomonadota > Alphaproteobacteria > Rhizobiales > Xanthobacteraceae > Ancylobacter > Ancylobacter tetraedralis. Next base: position 481,908 of record NZ_JACICD010000001.1, on the reverse strand, counting down.
CGCCTTGATCATGGCGCCGGCCGGTCCCGCGGCGCCGACATCGCGCGCTTCCTCCAGCGAGGCGGCCGCGAGGAAGCCCTTCAGCGCCCGCCGCAGCCGCGCCTTGGCGAAAAGCAGTTCCACGGACTTCGCGAGCCACACCGTCCAGGTGACGACGGACGCGAAGGCGAGGCCGATCATCACCGCCTTCACCACCCAGTCGGCCGCCATGAACATGCCCCATGGCGACAGATCGTGCGGCATCTGCGCGGCGACCGCGGCATCCTCCTGCGCGACCACCGGAGCCGGCGCCGCCGGATCCACGACGGGCGTGCCCGCCGGGAATGCAGGCGCCGGTTCGACGGCGGTGGGCTGGGAGGGCGTGGCAAGCGGCTGGAGGGGCACCGGCTGCGCACCGACCTGCTGCTGTGCTCCCGCCGGTGACGTCGTCACCGGCTGCCCAGCCACGGACACGCCGCTCTGCGGGGCGGGGGCGGCCGGCTGCTGGGCTTGCACCGGCGCAAGTCCGCACAGGATGGCCAGCGCCAGAAAGGCGGCGTGGCGCAGGCAAGGCGAAAAGGCGGTGGGGCGTGTCAGCATGGCGGCAACCCGAGTTCGGTCGGCCGCCCTGCTCCGCGTGATGATGCGCAGCGTAATGGCGTGCCGGAATGTCCGTTACCGGCTTCCATAAACCCGCAGGCACGAGGCGGACAACAGCAAAAAGCCTCAAGGCCTTAATGTAGAACGTTTCAAATCAGCCAATATCGTAACAAATACCAGTTTTACATTATTCCAAACTGATATTTACTACCGTCATCACAGATGGATCACCTTGCCCGGATTGAGCAGGCCGGCGGGGTCCAGCGCCCTCTTGAGGCGGTGCATCAGGTCGAGCCCCACCGCATCGGCGTAGTGCGCCAACTCCTCGCGCTTCAGTATGCCGATGCCGTGCTCGGCGGCGATGGAACCGTCCATCTCGACCACGATGTCGTGAACGACGCGGTTGAAGGCCTCCCACATGGCGAGGAAGGCGGCCTTGTCCATGCCGACGGGCTGGCTGAGATTGAAGTGGATATTGCCGTCGCCGACATGGCCGAACGGGCATGGGCGCAGGCCCGGCAGCAGCGCCTCGACCGCCGGCAGGGCGCGGGCGAGAAATTCCGGCACGCGAGACACCGGCACGGAAACATCGTGCTTGATCGAGCCGCCCTCGTGCTTCTGCGCCTCCGACATGTCCTCGCGCAGCCGCCACAGCGCCGCCGCCTGCGCCTGGCTGGCGGCGATGACGGCATCGACCACCTCGCCCGCCTCCATGGCGGTGCCGAGGCTTTCCTCCATCAGGGCGGCCAGGTCGAAGGCGCGGGTCGGCGCGGAAAACTCCGCCAGCACATACCAGTCATAGCGGTCGCGGAAGGGGCGCACGGTGCCGGGCATGTGATTGAGCACCGTCTCGACGCCGAAGGCCGCCATCAGCTCGAACGTGGTCAGCGCATCCCCCGCCTCGCCGCGCAGGCGCTTGAGAAGGGCGAGCGCGGCCGCCGGATCGGGCACCGCGAGGAAGGCGGTGGCGCGCTGCGCCGGCTGCGGAAACAGCTTGAGCACGGCGGCGGTGATGATGCCGAGCGTTCCCTCGGTGCCGAGAAACAGGTGCTTGAGGTCATAGCCCGCATTGTTTTTGCGCAGGCGCTTCATGCCGTTCCATACCCGGCCGTCGGCCAGCACAACCTCCAGGCCCAGCACCAGATCCTTCGCATTGCCGTAGCGCAGCACGGCGGTGCCGCCGGCATTGGAGGCGAGGTTGCCGCCGATGCGGCAGGAACCCTGCGAGGCGATGTGCAGGGGGAACAGGCAGCCCGCCGCTTCGGCCGCCTCGTGCAGCTTGTCGAGGATGCAGCCGGCTTCCACCGTCATGGTCATGTCGATGGGGTCGACCTGGCGGATGCGGTCGAGACGCTGCAGCGAGAGGAGCACCTCGCCGAACGGCACCTGCCCGCCGACCAGCCCGGTATTGCCACCCTGCGGCACCACGGCGATGCCAGCCGCCGCGCAGGCCTGGACGATGAAGGCCACCTCCTGCGTGGAGCCCGGCCGGAGCACGGCCGGCGTCTTGCCCTGATAGAGCCCGCGCTCCTCGCGCAGATAGGGGGCCATGTCCTCCGGCGCGGTGAGCACATGGGCAGCGCCGATGCGCTGGGCGATGGCGGCGAGCAGGCTATCGATCGAGGAGGACATGAACCGTCTCCGACAGGCGGACCAGAAATGGAGGCTCGCATAGCGCGATGATGGCTCACTTACCACAGCTTACATCCGTGTCGGGCGTTGCGACCCTTGCCGGCCTCTCCTCCCCTTGCCCCGCGCGCGCTTTCCCCCTATCCCCGCGCCATGGCGCCTCCTCTCCTTCTCCTCCAGGACATCCGACTGACGTTCGGCGGCACGCCGCTGCTCGACGGAGCGGAACTGTCCGTCTCCGCCGGCGAACGCGTCGGCCTCGTCGGCCGCAACGGTTCGGGCAAATCCACCCTGCTCAAGATCGCCGCCGGCCTCGTGCAGGCCGATAGCGGTCCGCGCTTCGTGCAGCCTGGCGCCACGGTGCGCTACCTGCCGCAGGAGCCGGACCTCTCCGGCTTCAAGACCACGCTCGATTATGTCGAAGCCGGCATGGGACCGGGCGACCAGGAATACCGGGCGATGTACCTGCTCAACGAGCTGGGACTCACCGGCGCGGAAGACCCGGCCAATCTCTCCGGCGGCGAAGCCCGCCGCGCGGCGCTCGCCCGCGTGCTGGCGCCCGAGCCGGACATCCTGCTGCTCGACGAGCCGACCAACCATCTCGACCTGCCGGCCATCGAATGGCTGGAGGCGGAAATCGCCTCGCTGCGCTCCGCCCTCGTGCTCATCAGCCATGACCGGCGCTTCCTGCAGGACCTGACCCGCGCCACGGTGTGGCTGGATCGCGGCCGCACCAAGCGCATGGAGCGCGGCTTCGGCTTCTTCGAGGAATGGCGCGACCAGGTGCTGGAAGAGGAAGAGCGCGACCAGCAGAAGCTCGCCCGCAAGATCGTCGCGGAAGAGCACTGGATGCGCTACGGCGTCACGGCCCGGCGCAAGCGCAACGTGCGCCGTGTGGGCGAACTCGCCGCCCTGCGCGCGCAGTTCCGCGACCATCGCGGAGCTGTGGGCACCATCACCATGGCCGCCACCGAGGCCGATGTCTCGGGCAAGCTGGTGATGGAAGCCGAGCACATTTCCAAGACCTATGGCGACCGCGTCATCGTGCGCGACCTCTCCATCCGCATCCAGCGCGGCGACCGCATCGGCATTGTCGGGCCCAATGGCGCCGGCAAGACCACGCTGCTGAAAATGCTGACCGGCGAACTGGCCCCCGATACCGGCAAGGCCAAGATGGGCACCAATATCGAGATGGCGACGCTGGACCAGCGCCGCGCCGCGCTCGACCCCAACCGCTCGGTGCGCGAAACGCTCACCGACGGGCGCGGCGATCAGGTGTTCGTCGGCGGCAATCCGCGCCATGTCATCGGCTACATGAAGGACTTCCTGTTCACCCCGGAACAGGCGGGCACCGCCGTCTCGCGCCTGTCGGGCGGCGAGCGCGGGCGGCTTCTGCTGGCCTGCGCGCTGGCACAGGCCAGCAACCTCATGGTGCTCGACGAGCCGACAAACGATCTGGACCTCGAGACGCTCGATCTGCTCGAGGAGATGATCGACGACTATGCCGGCACGGTGCTGCTGGTCAGCCATGACCGCGACTTTCTCGACCGCACCGTCACCGCCACCATCGCCTATGAGGGGGATGGCAACTGGGAGGTCTATGCCGGCGGCTATTCCGACATGGTGGCCCAGCGTGGCCATGGCGTTAAGGCGCGGGCGGCCGCCGCCGCGACGGCACCGGCGAGCAGCAAGTCCACAGCTGCCAAACCAGCGAAATCGACGGGGGCGGCCCCGGCATCGTCGGCCAAGCGCAAGCTCTCGTTCAAGGAGAAGCACGCGCTGGAACAGCTGCCCAAGCGCATCGCGCAGCTGGAATCCGACATCGCGCGGTTGAACAACAAGCTGCACACGCCGAATTTCTACACCCGCGACCCCGCCGGCTTTCAGAAATCCACCGCCGAGCTGACCCGCATCCAGGCCGAGCATGCCAAGGCGGAGGAAGAGTGGCTGCAGCTGGAAATGCTGCGCGAGGAACTGGGCGGGTGAGGCTCATCGAGCTCACCTCGTCGGACGACCCGCGCATCGACGCCTACCGCGTGATCAAGGAACGCGATCTCGTGGGGCGCGGCGGGCGGTTCGTCGTCGAGGGCAAGACTGTGCTCGACGTGGCGCTGTCGCCGCGCAACCGCTTCCCGCTGGAATCGCTGCTGCTGGCGGAAAGCCGCATCGAGGGGCTCGGCGGCCTGCTGGAGGGGGCACCGGAGGACCTGCCGGTCTATACCGCGAGCCAGGCCATCCTCGACGGCATTACCGGCTTCCACATTCATCGCGGCCTGCTCGGCATCGGCCTGCGCGGGGAGATGCCGGGGGCCGAGCAGCTCATCGCCGGCCTGCCCGCGGAAGCGCTGGTGGTCGTGCCGCTCGGCATCACCAATCATGACAATGTCGGCGGCATCATGCGCAATGCCGCCGCCTTCGGCGCTGACGCCGCGCTGTTCGATTTCGCGTCCTGCGATCCGCTCTACCGCAAGGCGATCCGCGTCTCGGTCGGCGGCAGCCTCATCGTTCCCTTCGCCCGCGAGGGCTCGGCGGAGGCGCTGCTCGACCTCCTTGTCGCCAACGGATTCGAGCTGATCGCGCTCAGCCCCGCCGGGAAGACCCCGATCACAGCCCTTCCTCGCCCGCGGCGGGCGGCGGTGCTGCTCGGCGCGGAGGGTCCCGGGCTACCCCCGCACATTCTGGCGCGCGCCCACACGGTGCGCATTCCTATGAAGGGGGATTTCGATTCCCTTAACGTCGCGACCACGAGTGGTATCGTGCTGCATTCCCTTGCGGATGCTCGATAACGGCCTCGTGAGGCGCCGATTCAACCCTCGACAAACGTCTCGAGAGGGATATCCTCAAATTGGAATACCAGACGGATTACCCGTTTGATGACCGTCGACTTCGTTACGACCCGGGGCCTAGCCCCGGGTCTTTTTTTGTAGCCGGCGATGCGCACCCGCCCTTTCCATTGATCCTTTCGCCGCGTGAGATAGTTTGCCCCTTCGGCGCCCGGCCTGCCGGCCGCCGGTGAGGAAACGCCAGATGCACGTAACATCGTCCCCCTTTCGCGGCCGATCGGCGGCCCGCCCCATCATCGTGAAACTCGGCGGTAGCCTGATGGGTTCGCCGCGCCTCGCCCTGCTGCTCGCCGATCTCGCCCGGCGCGGCGCGCCGCTCGTGCTGGTGACCGGCGGCGGGCCGCTGGCCGATGGCGTGCGCGCGCTGCAGCCCCGGATGTCGCTGAGCGATGGCGCCTGCCACCGCATGGCCATCCTCGCCATGGAACAGGCGGCCCACGCCTTCGCCGATCTCGCGCCCGGCCTCGTGCTGGCCGACAGCCTGCCCGCCTTCGCCCGTGCCCATGCACAGGGGCGCGCCGCGCTCTGGCTGCCCGCCCGCATGGCGCTGGCCGCCGCCGAACTGCCCGAAAGCTGGGACCTCACCTCCGACAGCCTCGCCGCCTGGCTCGCGGGTGAGACCGGCGCCGCCCGCCTGATTCTGGTGAAATCGGCTCCCGCCGCGGCCGGCAGCGGCCCGGCCGACTGGGTCGCCGCCGGGCTGGTCGACCCGCTGTTCCCGCGCTTTGCCGCCGCGTTTGGCGGCGCGGTCGACCTCGTCACGCCCGATACGGCACGGGTGAGCCTCAACGAGGGAGCGCGCGCGGCATGAGCGAGAATGAGGGGCATTATCCGCGCTGGGCCTGGGCGCTCACCGGCTCGGGCCATTTCTTCACCGAATCCATCGCCCTCATCAAGGCGCTGGACGCGGTCGACCTGTTCGTGTCCAGGGCCGCCGACGAAGTGCTGCGCATGTACAAGCAGGACCTGCCCAAGGACACGCGCATCTTCCGGGAAACGACGGCGAGTTCCGCGCCGGTGGGGCGTTTCTATGAGCAGCTCTACCACACGCTGGTGGTCTCGCCGGCCTCGTCCAACACGGTGGCCAAGGCGGTCTACGGCATTTCCGACACGCTGGTGACGAACTGCTTCGCGCAGGCCGGCAAGTGCCGCGTGCAGACAATCGTCTTCGCCTGCGACACCGCGCCGGAGATGATCACCATGGCGCCCAAGGGCCTTTACCCCGTCTATCCGCGCCGCATCGACCTGGAGAACACGGCGAGGCTCAAGGAATTCGAGGATACGACGGTGGTCGAGTCCATCCACGAACTCGAAGCCGCCATCGCCGCGCGCCAGAGCCTGATCGCCGGAAAGGAAGCCGCGGAGACGGTCGCGGCCAGCGATGACTGACGCGGCGAAACGGCCAGAGAAGATCGCCCTCGTCACCGGCTCGCTGGCCGAACCGCGCCTGACAAGGATCGCCGGCGAGATTGCCGATGCCAGCCTCGATCCAGTCGTGGTCAATGTCGGGGTCAAGGTCGCCGCGCTAATGACGGCGGAGATCGTCGAGCGCCGCCTCAAGCTTCCCGAGGGCACCGACCGCGTGCTGATGCCCGGCCGGTTTCGCGGCGATCTCGACCGGCTGGAGCGCTTCTTCGGCGTGCCGTTCTCGCGCGGGCCGGACGAGATGGCCGACCTGCCGGACTATTTCGGCCAACAGCGCCGCGCCGTCGACCTGTCAAAGCACGATGTCACCATCTTCGCCGAGATTGTCGACGCCACCGTGCTCGATGTCGAGGGCATCCGCGCCCGCGCCCTTTTCCTGAAAGGCGAAGGCGCCGACGTCATCGACCTCGGCTGCATGCCGGATACGCCCTTCCCCCATCTGGAAGAGGCGATCGCCGCGCTTCACGCGGAGGGGCTGAAGGTGAGCGTGGATTCCTTCGACCTTGGCGAACTCTCCCGCGCCACGCGCGCCGGCGCGGATTTCCTGCTCAGTCTCAACGAGACCAATCTGCACATCGCGGAGGAAGGCCCGGCGGTCCCGGTCCTCGTGCCGGCGAAACAGGGCGACCTCGATTCGCTGTGCCGCGCGGTCGACATCTGCCTCGCCAGCGGCCAGCCCTTCCTGGCCGACCCGATCCTCGATCCAATCCATTATGGCTATACCGCCTCGATCGTGCGCTATGCGGAGCTGCGCCGACGCTACCCGCACATTCCCATCCTCATGGGCATCGGCAATGTCACTGAGCTGACGGATGCCGACACAACCGGGATCAATGCCATCCTGATGGGGATGATCTCGGAACTGTATATCGGTGCCGTCCTGGCGGTGCAGGTGAGCCCGCATTGCCGCACGGCGGTGCGCGAATTCGACCGCGCCCGGCGCGAGTTCTTTGCCGCGCGGCAGGCCGGCGCGCTGCCGCAGGGCTTCGGTGGCGGCCTCATGGCGCTGCGCGACCGCAAGCCGCACGCGTCCACGCCGGAGGAGGTCGCGTATCTTGCGGGCCAGGTGCGCGACGGCAATTTCCGCATCGAGGTGAGCGAGGCGGGCATCCACATCTATAACCGCGACGGCCACCACATCGCCGACGAGCCCTTCGCGCTGTTCCCCCATCTCAAGGTGGAGGAGGATGGCGCCCACGCCTTCTATCTCGGCGTGGAAACCGCGCGAGCGGAGATCGCCTTCAAGCTCGGCAAGCGCTATGCGCAGGATGAGGGCCTGAAATGGGGCGTCGCCGGAGACATTGCCGGCAGCCCCGAGGAGGCCCATCGTTTGACATTCAAGCAGGCCGGCACGACCCTGCAGGCCAAGGCCGACCGGCAGTCGACCGCCGGAAAGCCGCAAACAGGTGAGACGCCGCCGTGATCCGTGAAGTCATCGTCACCACCCGTTCGCTCGCGGGTGAGCCGCATCTGGCGCCGATGGGGGCCAGCGTGATCGAGGGTGGCTACCTGCTGCAGCCGTTCCGCCCCTCGCGCACGCTGGACAATCTGGCGACGACCCGCATCGCGGTGGTCAACTTCACCGATGACGTGCGCATCTTCGCGGGCTGCGTAGTCGGCAAGCGCGTGCCGGTCGACGTGAAGAAGGCGACCTATATCGACTGCCCGCGCCTCGCCGACGCGCTCTCCCATGACGAGATCACCGTCGAGCGGGTGGAGGACGATCCGCAGCGCCCGAAGTTCTTCTGCAAGACCTACCATTCGGAAGGGCACAGCCGCTTCGAGGGACTGAACCGCGCCAAGGCTGCCGTGCTGGAGGCCGCCGTGCTGGTGAGCCGGCTCAACTTCCTGCCCGACGAGAAGATCGACCAGGAAATGGCCTATCTCGCCATCGCGGTGGAAAAAACCGCCGGGCCGCAGGAGCAGGAGGCGTGGGACTGGATGCTGGAGGCTGTCGCCGAGTTCCGCCGCAAGCGCGCGTCCTGAGCGAACCCACCCCCTGCATCCGCCCGCGAGCGCATCATGATCGAAAGACCGCCGGGCCTGCTGGCTTCCGTCGCCGACCTCCACGAGATGGAGCTGGCGCGGGCGGGCGGCGCCGATATCGTCGACCTTAAGCAGCCGGCCTTCGGCGCGCTCGGCGCCTGGAGCCCAACGGCTCTGACCGCCGCGGTGATGCTGTGGAACGCCTGGGATGGGGCCGGGCCCGGGCATCGCCCCGCCCTCAGCGCCACGGCGGGCGACCAGCCGATGGTGCCCGCCCTCATCCTCGCCGCCGCCACGCGGATCGCCGGCACGGGCGTACCCATCGTCAAGGTGGGGCTGTTCGCCTCCCCGCATGCGGGCGCCTGCATCGAGGCGCTCGCGCCGCTAGCCGCTCGCACGCGCCTGATCGGCGTGCTGTTCGCCGACGAGAACCCCGATTTCGGCCTCATCGCCACGCTCGGGCGCTGCGGCTTCGCCGGGGTGATGATCGACACAGCGGACAAGCGGTCCGGCTCGCTCACCGAGCATCTCGACCCGCTGACCCTCGGTCAGTTTGTCGGCGAGGCGCGCCGGCACGGGCTGATGACCGGGCTTGCCGGCTCGCTCAAGCTGTCCGACATCGCGACTCTCGCACCGGTCGGGCCGGACTATCTCGGCTTTCGCGGCGCGCTCTGCGCGGGCGGGCGCACCGGCACGCTCGACCCCGCGCGGCTGGCGCTGGCGCGCGAAAAGCTGGGCCTGTCGAGCGGCTTCCGGCGGGTCTGACGCACCGCACAAGAGCGTGCGCATCCGCGCTTGACTTCCATTCCGACGAGGTCCATTCCCCTCGCGCCGCCTGTCATGGTGGCGCAATCGGACCCCCTTACCCATGCCCAGCGACAGTTACAGTCGATTGTCCGGCCGTCGGCGGCCGGCGCCGTGAGCCGACCGCAGAACTGATCTGGGTTTTGGCTCCCTGCGCCGGCCGTCCGAGGGACGGACGTCGGAAAAGAGAGCCGAAATGGAAGAGATCCGCGACCCGGCGCCCAATCGCCGTGACGAAGACCGGCGTGACGATCCGTTCATCGACACGGCTGCGCTAGCCGCCGAGCTGGCCGAAGAACACCCTGCCGACATTGCAGAGGCTCTCGATGAGGAAGAGCCGGAAGTTGCCTCCGCCGTGCTCGCCAGCCTGTCGCGCGAGCAGCAGGTGGAGGTGCTCGACCAGTCGGACTTCGACCTGTCCAGCGACCTCATCGAGGCGCTGCCTGTCGAGGAAGCCGTGCGTCTCGTCTCGGCCATGTCCGCCGACCGCGCCGCCGACCTGTTCCGCTGGATGGAGGAGCCGGCGCGCTCGCACCTGTTCGCCCGGCTGCCGCCGGAAACACAAGCCGAGCTGAACCGCCTGCTGTCCTGGCCCGAGCACACGGCCGGCAGCCTGATGACGACGGAGTTCGTCACCGTTCCCTCCACGTGGACGGTGGGCGAGACGCTTCGGCACATCCGCGAAACCGAGCGCACGCGCGAGACGGTCTACGCGATTTACGTGCTCGATCCCGTCACCCACAAGCTGGAGCAGGCGGTGAGCCTGCGTAGGCTTATCACCGGCGAGAGCGGCCAGCCGATCCTCTCGGTGGCGCCCAAGCACGATCCGATCACCTGCGCTCCACTGATGGACCGCGAGGACGTGGCGCGACTCATCTCGAAATATGACCTGCTCGCCGTGCCTGTCGTGGACGAGCACGAGCATGTGCTCGGCATCGTCACGGTCGACGACATGATCGACGCCATCATAGAGGAGGGCACCGAGGACGCGCAGAAGTTCGGCGGCATGGAGGCGCTGGACGAGCCCTATATGGAGATGGGCTTCGTCGCCATGCTGAAGAAGCGCGCCGGCTGGCTCTCCATCCTGTTCCTCGGCGAAATGCTGACCGCCAACGCCATGCAGCATTTCGAGGACGAACTGGAGCGCGCCATCGTGCTGACCCTGTTCATCCCGCTGATCATGAGCTCGGGCGGCAATTCCGGCTCGCAGGCGACTTCGCTCATCATCCGTGCGCTGGCGCTGGGCGAGATCAAGCTGAAGGACTGGTGGCGCGTCGCGCTGCGCGAACTGCCTTCCGGCCTCGTGCTCGGCTCCATCCTCGCCGTGCTCGGCGTCACCCGCATCACCGTCTGGCAGATCGCCGGCTTCCATGATTATGGCGAGCACTGGGTGCTGGTCGCGGCGACCGTCGGCACCGCGCTGATAGCGATCGTCACGTTCGGCTCGATGACCGGCTCGATGCTGCCCTTCGTGCTGCGCCGCCTCGGCTTCGACCCGGCCAGCGCCTCGGCGCCGTTCGTGGCCACCTTCGTCGATGTGACGGGTCTTGTGATCTACTTCACCGTCGCCCTGATCATATTGCGCGGCACGTTGCTGTAGGGCACCCGCCCTACAGATGCAGCGCGATCAGATGGGGTCACGCATTCTCCATCAATCGTCCAGAAGCGCGTGGATCGGTCCGTTTGGTTCAACCTGACCGACCCCGGCTCCAGCGGCCGGGCCGACGCGAGCCGGCACCATTCGAGCCGGGAGCGTCAGCCCGGCGCCAGCACTTCGCCCTGCCCTCCGAGCAGCGTATCGCCCACCAGACGGCGGGCGCTGCCCCAATCCTTCAGGCGCGCGAGTTCCGGCACGCGCCGAGCGAGAAGGGCGAGCGCCACAAGTTCATGCGCCCCGGTGTCGACGAAGCCGGCGGGGAGCGCGGGGACCGATGTCGCAAGAATGGTACCGCGCTTCATGCCCCGACCCGCGAGCGGGCCGATGGCACCGCCGACGCTCACCGTGCCCGCGATCATGTCGGTCGCCAGCCCTTCGCCGGCATCGCCGTCGATGAGGATCAGGCCGCCGCGCTGGCGCTCGGCCGCGCGTGCGCCGGCATGGCCGCTGATCTTGATCACGCCGCCCGACATGCCTCGCCGCGAGCCGGAGGAGGCCGCGCCCGCATGCGCGCCGGCATCGCCGGCGAGTTCGATCCGCCCACCGGAAAGCTCCGCCCCGAGGAAGTCACCGGCCGTGCCGGCAATGCGCAGAATGCCGCCCGCCATGCCCCGCCCGGCCCAGGCGCCGACCGGGCCGTCGACGATCAGCTCGCCCTCCAGCATGCCGGCGCCCACGCCATCCAGCCGCGCATCGCCGATCTCGATCAGGAGAACGCCATCCGGCGCGCCCTCGATGAAGAACAATTCCGCCAGCGGCACGCTGCGCGTGCCGTGGGGCACGGCGAGATGCTCCAGCTCGCGCAGGGTGAGCGGACCGGTCACCGCCGGCGTGATGCCGGAAAAATCGACCCGCGCCTCGAACGGCGCGCGTGGCTTCAGCGAAACCCCGCTCATGCCGCGCCTCCCTCGGTGCCCATGATCTCACGCAGCTTGAAGTGGAAGGGGCCGAGATTGCCGCCGTAATTGCCGGCATCGATCGCCACGACGCCGCCCTCCTGGCCGACGGCGCAGGCGGCCTGGATGCCGACACGCGTCGCCTCCGCCACCGCCGCGAAGCTCACCCCGTCAATGACGATTTCCAGCACCGAGCCCACCTCCGGCGGCAGGGCGCTCGGCCGCGTGCCGCGCAGGGTGGGGCAATAGGCGTCGTTGCTGGAAGCGAACAGGCCCTTGTATTTGGAGCCGACCTTGGAGCCCGAGCGTACCACGCCACCGGGGAAGGGCAGGATGATGCCCTCCACCTTGCCCATCGCGGCCACCGCCGCCTCTGCCGCCTTCAGAGCGGCGCCGCGCGAGCGGGCGAGGATGAGGAAATTGCCGCCGCCCACGCCCTCGACCGAGCCGGTATCCTCGTCGCAGACGAACTCGCCCTCCATAACCGGCAGGCGCCAGAAGCGCTTGTTGCCGATCTTCTTGGAGATCTGGTGCCCATCGGCGAAATAGCGGATGGTCTTGGCCAGCGGCACGCGCTTGCCAGTCTCGATGCCGGCATAGCAGGCGGTGGTCGGACAGGTGAGCACGCACTGGCCGAGGCGCAGCGGCACCACCTTCTTCAGCGAGCCGAAATCCATCGCGAAGATAAGCAGCGACACACCCGGCCGCCCATCCGGCGTCTCCTCCGCGCTGAGCGTGCGCTCGATCGCCGCCTCGCAGCCGCAGCCGATGACCGAGGTGGCGAATCCCGTCGTCGTCCGCCCGGCGATCAGCGCCCATTCGGGCGTATCGGCGGTGACGATGAGACGGGTGCCGACCATGGGGAAGGCTTCCGCGAAAGTGTCGCGGATCTCCACGCCGTTGATGATCATGGCGCCACTCCCTCGCATTTGAGGATGGTCGGGCCGGCGCCGCCGCGCAGCTCGCCGTCGGCGACGCGGAAATGCTTCGATTTCAGCCCCACCGATTCGTCGAACCAGCGCTGCATGTCCTTGTCGATCGCCCGGTCGAACTCCGGCCGCGCCACATGGGTGGTGCCCTGCGCCAATTCCACCACCAGCCCGTCCTTGACGATCAGCCGGCCGTTCTTGAACACGTAGCGCGTGGTGGAGAACATGGCCTCGCGATCGGCGTCCTCGGTGTGCACGGCGATGTCGGCCACCGCCCCCACGCCCAGATGGCCCTTTTCCTTCAGCCCGAGGATGCGGGCGGGCGCGGCGCGGGTGAGAATGGCGACCTCTTCCAGCGAATATTCGCGGGTGATCTGGCCCAGCAGGGTGTGGGCCTGCGCCGCCTTGTTGAGGGTCGCCAGCTGCGCGTTGCGGAAGTCGCGGTCCATCAAGAGGCGGATGAGGTGGGGATAGGTGGTGAACGGGCCGCCATTGGGGTGGTCGGTGGTGAGGAAGATCCGCCACGGGTCCTCCACCAGCAGGAACAGCTCCAGCCCGATCGCCCATTGCAGCGCGTTGACGAAATTGCGGTCGCGATACTCGAACGGCACCACGCCGCAGGCCGCGTCCAGTTCGATATCCATGCCGATGGACTTGTTCGGGCTGGCAATGGCGCGGTTGCGGTATTGCGACATGTAATCGGCCGAGGCCGTCACCGTCTGGCCGAACATCACCTGCCCGACATCGACCGAGATGTTCGGGTTGGCGTTCACCATCTCCGCGATGCGCGCGGCGGAAGAGGAGAAGCGCTTGTCGCCCTCGGTGCCGTAGGAATGAAACTGCAGATGCGTCAAATGCAGGCGCCGCCCCTCGGCGGCGGCGATGGTGGCGAGCGTGGTCTCGTCATTGCCCGGCACGCCGAGATTGCAGCCGTGGAGGTGGATCGGGTGCGGCAGGCCCAGTTCCGTCACCGCGCGGATCAGCGTGGTCAGCACCCGGCGCGGCGAGACGCCGTAATGCGGGTTGGCCTCGTCGAGATCGAGCTTGCGGGCGTTGAACTTGAAGGCGTTGATGCCGCCGGGATTGACGATCTTGATGGCGAAGGCCTGCGTCGCCTCGATCATCCAGCCGACATAGGCGTTGACGGTCTCCTGATGCGCCCCCGCCGCCAGCAGGCGCTGGAAGAAATCATCGTTGCCCAGCACCAGATAGGCGCCGGTGTCGAGATTGGGGATGTCCGCCATTTCCAGATGCGCGCCGCGCGCATTGGCGCCGACCATGGCCGGCTCGAACACCGTGGTGTAGCCGAGCTCGGCATAGCGGCAGCCGGTGGCATGGGCGGTCGGCACCGCCCGCCCGCCGCCGCAGCCGCAGAAATTGCCGGGCATTTCGGGATAGGTCCGGCGGTCCTCCTGCATCAGCAGGCGCGCCAGGTTCATCTTGCCGCCGGCGATGTGGCTGTGCAGGTCGATGCCGCCCGCCAGCACGACATCGCCGCCGAGATCATACTCGGCATCCGCCTTGCTGTCGGTCGGCGCGACGATGCGCCCGTCCTCGATCTCGATGTCGCGCACCGCGCCGGTGGCGACGCCGTTCTCGCCATTGGCCGGATCGAGCACGCGCCCGCCCTTGAGCCGCAGTCTCATCTACCCCTCCGCTATGCAACGCACAGCCTCGGCGACGCTGGGCAGCGTCGCGACGCGCAAGGCGCCGAGCGGCAGGCTTACGATGGAATCCATGCGGAACACGGTGCCGGCATGATCGACGCCGGGCGTGCCCACCGGGATAAGAACATCCGGTTCGTTCTCGAATACTGTTTCGGGATGGGCAAGAGCAATGATCTTGCCCGCGAAGGAAGGCGGCGGCTCCGGCCGGAAGGCCGAAACCCACAGCAGCACATCCGCATCCGCCAGCGCCGCCTCGGTGGCATAGAGCGCACCGTCATGCGTGCTCGCCTGCCCGCGCACCGCGGTGCGCAAGGGATAGCCGAGCCGCCACAGCAGAAGCTGGTTCACCCCGATGATGTTGTCGCGTCCGCCGAGCGGGAACACGCCCGCACGCGTGGTGACGTTGAGCCGGTCGACCAGCGCCGTCGCCCGCTCGGCGACGAGGTCGCCGTCGTCGAGGGCGGCAGCGTTCCAGGTCGCGACCACGTAATGCGCGGCGCCCATCGCCTCGGCCAGCGCCGCCAGCTCGGCGGCGGGCACGCCGCCGAATGCCTCGCCCGGCGGCATACGGCCGTCGCTCAGCACACTGAGCGCCTCCAGCACGGCGACGGGATCATCCGTGGCGAGATGGGAAATGTCGGCATGCCCCAGCTGGCGCTGCGCCGTCTCGCCCGGCGCGCCGCCGATGAAGACCACCCGGCGACGACCTTCGGCGAAAAGCGGCGCCTCGGGAAACAGCCTCTCGAACAGCCGACCCCACTGGCCGGCGGGATCCTCGCCGATGACCAGCAGCAGATCGCAGCGATTGCGCACCTCCGCCAGCGTGGTGGCGAGCCAGCCGGTGCGCTGGGCGCTGGCGTAATTGCGGAACAGCCCGTCCGAGGCATGGTGATCGAGCACGCCGCCGAAGCGGATGGCGAGGTCGGTGAGAGCGCCGGCGCCGGCCATGTCGGTTCCGAGCCCGCCGATCAGCGTGGCGCGCGCGCCCAGCAGGATGTGGCGCGCCGCCTCGGCCGCCGTGTCGAGATCGACCGCCGCGCCCGCCACGCTGGCCGGCCGGTCGGCGACGTCGAGCCGGCGGATCAGCCGCGCCGCCTCCGCGCAGACCGTGCCGGCGGCGCGCAGCTCGCGCCCCTCGACCTCGACGCGCAGATCATCGCAGCCCAGCCCGCAGAAGCCGCAGACCACATCCTCGATCGTCTCAATCGCAACGTCGGCCATCGTTCCTGCCCGGTCAGTCATATTTGATGTAGGCGAAGCGCAGATCGCCGCGCGGCGTGCCTTCCAGCGCGCTGTCCGCCTCGGTGCCCGGCTGCCAGCCGACCACGTCCTCGATCTTCTTAGCCAGCTGAAAATCGCGTTCCGTAATGCCCTTGGCGTCATGCGACATCAGCCGCACCTCGACCCAGGCATAGGACGCCGTGATATCGGGATGGTGCCACGCCGCTTCCGCCAGATGGCCGACGGCGTTGATCACCATCAGCGTTCCCTTCCAGCTGGACGTGCGATAGGTGCGCCGGATCCAGCCATCCTGGAAGCTCCAGTGCGGCAGGTCGGCAGCAAGCCGTTCCTTCACCTCGTTGTCGGTGAAGGTCTTTTTCGGATCCAGCGCCATAAGCGGCGTCCTCGTGGTGCGTCCTCTAGGCGGCGGGCCCCCGTTCTGTCGCGGGTGGCTTCCCCCGATTCGGTAGCACGCGGCAGGGGCAGGCCGCAAATCCCCCCTCGCAGCTCATTTGCCCGGGGCGCTTGTCCTTGCCGCCCCGCCCGCCTTACGATGGCGATCGAGGAAACGCCCGTGAACAAGACGACGCCCAACCCGCAGACGGCGCACAGGCCGGACGGCAGCAACGTGGTGCGCATCACCGCGCCGGGCCGGCTGCATCTCGGATTCCTCGATCTCGCCGGCACGCTCGGGCGCCGCTTCGGTAGCCTCGGCATCACGCTGGACCGGCCCTCGACCATCGTGCGGATGCGGCGCGCGCCGTCGCTTTCGGCCACCGGGCCGGATGCCGGCCGGGCACTCGCCGCAGCCGTGAAGGCGGCCGAACGCTTCGGCATCGACAAGGCGGTGGAGATCACGGTCGAGACGGCGCTGCCACCCCATTCCGGCCTCGGCTCGGGCACCCAGCTCGGCCTCGCCGTGGCCACCGGCCTGTGCCTCTTGAACGGTCTGTCGCTCTCCCCGCGCGAGGTGGGGGCGGCGTTGGGTCGCGGGGCGCGCTCGTCCATCGGCATCGGCGCCTTTACCGAGGGCGGCGTGATCCTCGACGGCGGCAAGAAGCGCGGCTCGGACGCCCCGCCGCCCATCCTCTCGCGCCTGCCCTTCCCCGAGAACTGGCGGCTGCTGCTGGTATATGACAACAGCCATCAGGGGCTTAGCGGCAGCGAGGAAACGGCCGCCATGGAAGGCCTGCCGCCCTTCGCCGACACGCTGGCGGGCCACATGGCGCGGCTGGCGGTGATGGTGGCGCTGCCCGCGCTGGCCGAGGGGGATGTGGATTATTTCGCCGCAGCCATCGGCGAAATGCAGCGTCTGCTCGGAGACCACTATGCGAGTGCCCAGGGCGGCCGCTATACAAGCTCATCCGTCGCCGAGGTGATGGACTGGCTGGAGAGCCGCGGGCTGCGCGGCCTTGGCCAGAGTTCCTGGGGCCCCACCGGCTTTGCCGTGCTGGGCAGCCCCGAGGAAGCGGAAACGATTCTCAGCGAGGCCCGCGCCCGTTTCGGCGACCGGCCCGCTCTGGCTTTCGACTGTGTGCGCGGCGCCAATGCCGGGGCACGGATCGAATGGCTTGCCTGCCTCGAGCAGTGCTAGCGGCGGTTTTGGCGTAAACGCCCGCGTCGCTCTTCCGATCCTCCTCGACCAGAGGCCGTAAGGCCCATTTTGCCCAGGGACCGAAACGACATGGCGGACATCGCCCCGATTCTCCACATCGTCTCCCCGCTGCGCCACGTCTCGCCCTTCGACGTGAACATGGCGGTGGATGCCGGCTACGCGACCATCCTGCCCTATTCGGGCGTGACGCTCGACGAGATGGCCGACCTCACCCAGGACATGATGTTCTCGCGCAGCCCCGAGGCGGCTCCGCGCACCGGACTGTTCATCGGCGGCAAGGATGCGAGCCTCGCCCTCGACATGGCGGCGAAGGCGAAGAGCGTGCTGTTCGCCCCGTTCGAGATTTCCATCTTCGTCGATCCGGCCGGCTCGTTCACGACCGCGGCCGCCATGGTGGCCGAAGTCGAGCGCCGGCTGCGCCCGACCCATCCTGAGGGCATCAAGGGCGTGAAGGTGCAGGTCTATGGCGCGACCGGCGTGGTCGGCGGCATTGCCGGGGTGATCGCCGCGCAGGCGGGAGCCGAGGTGACGCTGGTCAGTCACCGCGACGTGGAGGCCGTGGCCGCCAAGGCGCGCGACTTCAAGCAGCGCTTCGGGGTGGATCTCGCCAGCGCCAGCGCCAGCAGCGAGGACGAGAAGCGCGCCCTGCTGCCCGGCACGCAGGTCGTGCTGGCCTGCGGCCGGGCCGGGGTGGAAATCCTCTCCGCCGATGCCCTTGCCGCCGCCCGCGATCTTCTCGTCGCCGCCGACGTCAACGCCGTGCCACCCGCCGGCATTGCCGGCATCGACGCCCATGCGGACGCCAAGCCGCTCGCGGGCGGGGCGGTCGGCATCGGCGCGCTGACCATTGGTCACCTCAAATACCGCGTGCAGCACGAGCTTCTGGCGCGCATGCGCGTGGCGACGCAGGCGCTGACCATCGGGTTCGAGGATGCCTTCGCGCTGGCCCGCTCCCTTGCCGCACCGAAATGATGTCGATGTCGATGTCGTCGTCGTCGCTGTCGCGGCACGCGGCCTTGCCGCCGCCGCCCGCCGCGCCGGACGGCGCGCGCTCGTCCTCGACCTGTTCGCCGATGAGGACACGCGCGAACTGGCGGTGGAGGCCCTCGCGCTGCGCCGCCTTCCCGGCTTCGCCATCGACCCGCAGGACCTGTTCGAGCAGTTGGCCCGCCATGCCGCCCCCGATCTCCCCCTCGTGCTCGGCACCGGCTTCGAGGCCACGCCCGAGCTTGTCGAGCGGCTCGGCGCGCGGTTCCGCCTGCTCGGCAATAGCGGGCGCACGCTGGTCGCGCTCAAGGAGCCGCGGATGATGGACCGGCTGCTGAGCGATATCGGCGTCCCCCATCCGCGCCTGTTCGATCGCGCGCTGGCCGGCGTGGCGACGCTGGAGAAGCGTATCGGCGGCTCCGGCGGCCAGCATGTGCGGCCGGCGGCGCGGGCGCGCGGTGAGGGCTGGTACCTGCAGGAACGCGTCGCGGGCCGCACGGTTTCGGCCCTGTTCCTCGGCAATGGCCGGCAGGCGCGCCTCCTCGGCTTTTCCGAGCAATGGTGCGCGCCGACCTTGGAGGCCCCGTTCCGCTATGGCGGGGCCGCCGGCCCGATCCGGCTGGAGGCCGGAATGGAGACCGAAATCGCCGTGGCGCTGGATGCCATCGTCGCGGCCACCGGCCTGGTCGGGCTGGCCAGCGCCGACCTGATCGTGAGCGATGAGGCCTGGCATCTCATCGAGATCAACCCGCGCCCGGGCGCGACGCTCGACATCTTCGACCACGTGCCGCTGCCGCCTCTGCTGGGGCTGCATATCGCGGCGTGCGATGGCGATCTGCCCGAGCGCGCGCCGCTGGACCCGGCGGAGATGCCGGCCGAGGCGGAAGCGGTTCGTGCCGCCGCCATCCTCTACGCCCCGGCCGATGTCGCGATGCCGCACGCCGCCCTGCCCGACTGGGTGGCCGACCGACCGCCCGCCGGCGCGCGCATCGCGAAAGGCGAACCCATTTGCACCGTCCTTGCGCGCGGCCGCGACGTGGCGCAGGCGCGCGCGCAGATCGACACCCGTACCGACCATCTCTGGCGTGACCTGAACCGGCCAGCCGCAACGCGGCGGAGTAACTGACCATGGACGACCTTTCCCGCCCCACGCGCCCGAGCGTCTCGACGCTGACGGAGCCGCTTGTCGAAAACCTGATCGCCCGGGCGCCGCAGCTGCGGCTCGCCGTCACCCGCAGCGCCGCAGGCGCCCGCATCGTCGACGCCGGCATCACGGCGCGCGGGGGCATCGAGGCCGGGCGGCTGATCGCCGAGATCTGCCTCGGCGGCCTCGGCGCGGTGGATATCGTGCCGGCCGCGCGCTTCAAACGCTGGGGCACGCTCATCGGCGTGCGCACCGCCGATCCGGTCACCGCCTGCCTTGCCAGCCAATATGCCGGCTGGAGCCTTGCCGAGGGCGAGTTCTTCGCGCTCGGCTCCGGCCCCGGGCGGGCGCTGCACGCCAAGGAGGAACTGTTCGGCGAACTCGGCTATCGCGACCAGGCTTCGAGCGCCGTGCTGGTGCTGGAGGTGGACCGTTTCCCCCCCGAGGTTCTGGTGGAGCGCATCGCGGCCGGCTGCGGCGTCGCCCCGGATCGGCTCACCCTCATCCTCACCCCCACCATGAGCCTTGCCGGCACCGTGCAGGTGGTGGCGCGCGTGCTGGAAGTGGCGCTGCACAAGGCGCATGCGCTGCATTTTCCGCTGGAGCGCATCGTCGACGGGCTCGCCAGCGCGCCGCTGCCCCCGCCCGCTCCGGATTTCATCACCGCCATGGGCCGCACCAACGACGCGAGCCTTTACGGCGGCGACGTGCACCTCTTCGTCGAGGGGCCGGAGGAGGAAGCCGCCGCACTGGCGGCCGGCCTGCCCAGCTCCACCTCGCGCGATTATGGCCGCGCCTTCGGTGAGATCTTCACCGCCTATAATGGCGACTTCTACGCCATGGACCCGATGCTGTTCAGCCCGGCGCGCGTCACCGTCACGGCGCTGTCGACCGGGCGCAGCTTCACCCATGGGGCTTTCGACGAGGCGGTGATCGACCGCTCCTTCGCGTGAGCCTGCGCATGAGCGCGCGGGCGGGCGACACGGTCGTCATCTTCACCGAGGATGCCGACTGGCACACGCGCAACCTCAAGGCCGCGATCGAGCGGACGGGGCTCCGGGTGATCGTGCTCTCGCTCAATGATTGCGGCTTCGCCATCGGCGAGACGGCGCATGGGCTGATGCTGCCGGGCTTCGGCGACGAATTGCCCGCCGCCGCCTTCGTGCGCCTCATCGCCAAGGGCACGACCGAGCAGATCACCGCCCGGCTCGGCCTGCTTCACGCCCTGCGCGAGCTGGGTGTGACGGTGATGAACGATGCGCGCGCGGTGGAACGCTGCGTCGACAAGAGCATGACCAGCTTCCTCATCGCGAAGGCCGGCCTGCCGACGCCGCGTACCCTCGTGGGCGAGGACCGCGCGGCGATGCAGGCGCTGGTCGACGAGGCCCCGGGCGACATGGTGCTGAAGCCGCTATTCGGTGCGCAGGGCAAGGGCATCCGCCGCATCCCCCCGCGCACCGCCCTTCCGGAACCGGAGACGGTTGGCGGCCTCTACTATCTGCAGGACTTCGTCACCCAGCCGAGCGGTCCCGATTTTCGCGACTGGCGGGTGTTCGTGATCGGCGGCGAGGTCGCGGCGGCGATGATCCGCCGCTCGCGGCGCTGGATCACCAACATCCATCAGGGCGCTGTGGGCGAGCGCGCGCCGCAGGATCCGCAGGCCTTCGACTTCGCCATCCGCGCCACAGCGGCGGTGGGTGCCGACTATGCCGGCGTCGACCTGATCGAGGATGCGCGCGGCGGATTTCAGGTGCTGGAGGTCAATTCCATGCCGGCCTGGAAGGGCTTGCAGAAGACCACCGAGGTGGACATTGCCGGCCGGCTCGCCGCCTATCTCGCGGGCGTGCTCAAGCCCGTGCCCGAGCCGATGCCCGCTCGATGACGCCGGACGCGATCGCGCGCGCCTTCCGCAGCGCCTGCCTGGCCGAACTCGATGCGCTCAAGCCGGGCAATGTGCACCACTTCAGCGCCGGCCACGGCATGGAGGTCGCCCATTTCGAGCGGGCGGCGGCCGCCGCCGCGCCCTGCATCGCGGCACCAGGCGCGAGGGTAGGCGCGCGCATCGAGACGGCGGTGGCGGCTTCGCTCAAGGTCACCGGGCTCAACAGCAATCTGGGCATCGTGCTGCTCTGCGCCCCGCTCGCGGCGGCGGCGGAAGCGGCGGGGCCGTTGCGCACCCGTCTCGCCACCGTGCTGAAAGGGCTCGACGCAGGCGATGCGCAGGCTGCCTTCCGCGCCATCGCCGCCGCCAATCCCGGCGGGCTGGGGCAGGTGGCGGCACACGATGTGGCCGCCCCCGCCCGCATCGGCCTCGTGGAGGCGATGGTACTGGCGGCGGGGCGAGACCGCATCGCCCGGCAATATGCGCGCGGCTTCGAGGACGTGTTCGACATTGGCCTCAACCGCTTTGCCGCCTTCGCGCAGGCCGCGCCCGAGGCCCGCACGGAGGCGGTCTACCTCGCCTATCTCACCGCTTTCCCCGACAGCCATATCGCCCGCAAATTCGGGACAGCGGTGGCGGAAGAGGTGCGGCTTGAGGCCGTTCGCGTGTCCGGCACGGTCGATCTTCACGCGCCGGCGGCCACGCGCCATCCGCCGCTTCTCGCCTTCGACCGCTCGCTGAAAGAACGCGGCCTCAATCCCGGCACCAGCGCCGATCTCACCGTGGCGACGCTGTTCGCCGCCGCCCTCGCCGCAGAACCGGCGGACGCATGAGCGGGTCAGCGCAGCCAGGCCTCGATCTCGCGTCGCGCGAGGCGGCCATCGTGAAGGGCGCTGGCCAGCAGGACGCCGGCGCAGCCGAGATCGGCGAGCCGGGCAAGGTCCTCGGCATGGCGCACCCCGCCCGCCGCATAGACCCGCCGCGCGCCGGCACGGGCGATGACCGCGCCGAGCCGCGCATAGTCCGGGCCCTCCCCTGCCCCGACCCGCGCCAGCGTCATCACGATCACAGCCTCCGGCCAGAGATGCGAATCAGCATGCAGCACGGTGGGCCCGCGCGGCCCTTCCGGGCCGAAGTCGAGCGAGAAGACGGCACCCGCGACGGCGAGCGCCGCCCGCCCCTGTTCGAGATCCGCCATCGTCTCGCTGCCGACCACCGGCCGGCCCGGGCCATGCACCGCGCGGCGCGCCACCCTGTCGGCCTCGGCCTCGCCGGCATCGACCCACAGCGCGAGGCCCGGATGCCGGGACGCGAGTTCGCCCAGCACCTCATCATGCCCGTCCCGGCCGGCAATGGCATCGAGGTCGGCCACGTAAAGCGTGCGAAACGGCGCGAGCCGCAACAAGGCGTCGGCCACGTCGTGGGGCGCCGATCCCGCGCAGAGCGGGGTCTCAATCGGGCGGTAGGCGTCCCGCGCGCCGCGCCGGGCGTGGACCACCGCACCTCCCATGAGGTCCAGGACGGGTATAAGTTCCACCTCGCGGCCTCTCCCTTCCCGCCTATTCAGATCGGGCGTGCCTAATGCAGGTCTTCGTGTGCGAAACGGTCACGGGCGGCTTTTATGCCGGCGCGGCGCTGCCGGAGGATCTGATAGACGAAGGCGCGCGGATGCGCGACGCGCTGATCGGCGATCTCGAGGACCTGCCCGGCATCCGCGTCGTCACGACGCATGATGCGCGCCTGCCGCAGCCGCCGCGCGGGACCAGCCGTCCCGTCGGACCGGGCGACGATGCCGGCGCGCTCTGGGACAAACTGGCGGCAGAGGCGCAGTGCTGCTGGCCGATCGCACCGGAATGCGAGGGCATCCTCGCGCGGCTGGTGGCGCGGCTGCGCACCCGCAACAGCCGGGTCATCGCCCCGGACGACGCCACGTTGCGCATCTGCGCCAGCAAGCGGGAAACGGCCGAAGTGCTGACCCGTGCCGGCGTGCCGGTCATTCCCACCTGGCCGCCCGGCATGGTTCCGCAGGGCCAGAAGGGCCCGTTCGTGATCAAGCCGGATGACGGCGCCGGGGCGCTCGATGTGATCCTTGTTCCGAGGCTGCCCACGGAACCTATCGCACCGGGCGCCGTCATCCAGCCGCTGGTCGCGGGAACCGCCGCCAGCCTCAGCCTGTTGTGCCAGCAGGGCCGCACCCATGTTCTCTCGGCCAACCGGCAGCATGTCGCGATCGTGGAGGGCCGATTCCGGTTCAGCGGCGTGACGGTCGGTGCCTTTCCGGTGGACGACACGCTGCGCACGCTGGCGGAGCGTATCGGCGCGGCGCTGCCGGGGCTGCGCGGGCTGGTCGGCGTCGACTACCTCGCCACCGCGGCGGGGCCGGTGGTGATCGAGGTCAATCCGCGCCTCACCACATCCTATGTCGGCCTGCGACACGCGCTTGCGGTCAATCCGCTCGCCTTCGTCGCCGAACTGATCCGCGACGGCGAGGTTCCCGAGGGCGACGTCCCGAACCTGCCGTATCTGCCGCCTGCCCGACCCGTGGAGATCAACCTTTGACATCCGAAACCCTGCGCAACGTCGTCCGCCTCGGCTGGGACGTCGGCGGCGCGCATGTGAAGCTCGCCGCCTTCGGCCGCGACGGCCGCCTCAAGGCAGTACGCATCGCTGCCTGCCCGGTGTGGAAGGGCGCCACGCATCTGCACGAGGCGATCCGCACGCTGCGCGCCGAATTCCCCGGTGACGCCGCCTCCGCCGTTACCATGACGGCGGAAGTCGCGGACCTGTGGCCTGATCGCCGCGCCGGGGTGGTCGGCACGGCGGCGATCCTGATCGAGGAACTTGGCACCGCGCCGCTCGCGCTGTTCGCTGGCCCGGAAGGCTTCGTGCCGGCGACGGAAGCGGCGGCGCATGCCGACATGATCGGCTCGGCCAATTGGTACGCCACCGCCGCCGTGCTGGCCCATCTGCTGCCGGGGGGCGTGCTGATCGACATCGGCTCGACCACCAGCGACCTCATCCCGTTCAGCGCCAGCCGGGTCGCCGCGCGCGGCTTCACCGATGCCCAGCGCCTCGCCAATAACGAACTCGTCTATGCCGGTGTCGTGCGCACGCCGGTGATGGCGCTGGCGGAGGCCGCGCCATGGGGCGGGCGCTGGCTGCCGCTGATGGCGGAGCACTATGCCACCACGGCGGATGTGCATCGGCTCACCGGCGAACTGAGCGAGATGGCCGATCTCCACCCCAGCGCCGATGGCGGTGCCAAGAGCGAAGAGGCCAGCGCCCGCCGGCTGCTGCGCATGGTGGGGCAGGATTTCACCCCGCAGGTGTTGCCGGCCGCCCGGGCGCTGGCCCGCTATTTTGCCGAGGAGCAGCTGCACCGGCTCAGCCGCGCCTTCGACGGCGTCGCCTCCGCCGGCCCGGAGGAAACCGACCTCATCGTCGGTGCCGGCGTCGGGCGCTTCCTCGCCGCCCGGCTCGCCGAACGTCGGAACCTCGCCTATCTCGACCTCGCCCAGGTGCTGACGGACGACGAAAACCTCGCGCGCGAGGCCGCCGATTGCGCGCCCGCCGTCGCCGTCGGCCTGCTCGCCGCCGCCCTCACCGAAGACTGACCGGGAAAACTCCGCATGGCCGCCTCCACCGCCGACCGCATCTTCCTTCGTGGCATCGAGCTTCACGCCCATCACGGCCTGTATGAGGAGGAGGCCCGGCTCGGCCAGCGCTTCGTCATCGATGTCGACTGGTGGCTCGACGCCGCGCCGGCTGCCATCCATGACGATTATGAAGAGACGGTCGGCTACGACAAAGTGTTCGCGCTCGTGCACGAAGTCTCCGCCGGGCACCGTTTCCAAATCATCGAGGCGCTGGCCGAAGCGATCGCCGGCGCGGTGCTGGCGCGCTATCCGCGGGTCGACAAGGTGCGGGTGGAGGTGCACAAGCCGGCTGCGCCCATTCCCGGCATCTTCCGCGATGTCGGCGTCGAGATCATCCGCACGCGGTGAGCGATTGCGCATGGCAGGGGCTTCCGGTTCCCGTGCCGAGGTCCTACTTCTTGGGAAAATGAGCGTTCCGGAGCCTAGCCATGTCGCGTGATGCCGAACCCCAGCCCGTCCGCCTCAGCGACTACCGGCCGCCGGACTGGCTGGTGGACACCGTCCATCTCGACATCCGCCTCGACCCCCATGCCACCCGCGTCATTGCCCGGCTGGCCATGCGGCCGAACCCGGACGGACGCGAGGGCTCGCCCATCGTGCTCGACGGCGACGAACTGGTGCTGAAGGCGGTCAGCCTCGACGGCACGCCACTGGCGGGCACGGCCTATAGCGCGACGCCCTCGGGGCTGACGCTGTTCGCCCCGCCGCAGCAGCCGGTGACGGTGGAGATCGAGACCTGGCTCGATCCGTCCGCCAACACGAAGCTGATGGGGCTGTTCCGGTCGAGCGGCGTCTACTGCACGCAATGCGAGGCGGAGGGCTTCCGCCGCATCACCTATTTTCCCGACCGGCCGGACGTGCTCTCCGTCTACACCACCCGCGTCGAGGCCGAGCGGGAGGAGGCGCCGATCCTGCTCGGCAACGGCAACCGTGTCGAGGCCGGCGAGATCGACGGCACGAGCCGCCATTACGCCATCTGGCACGACCCGTGGCCGAAGCCCTCCTATCTCTTCGCGCTGGTGGGGGGCCGGCTGGACAAGGTTTCCGATGATTTCCTCACGGCCACCGGCCGGCGGGTCGAACTCGGCATCTATGTCGAACCCGGCAAGGCCGACCGGGCCGGCTACGCCATGGATGCGCTGAAGCGCTCGATGCGGTGGGACGAGGAAGTGTTCGGCTGCGAATATGACCTCGATGTCTTCAACATCGTCGCCGTCGCCGATTTCAACATGGGGGCCATGGAGAACAAGGGCCTCAACATCTTCAACGACAAATACGTGCTCGCCAGCCCCGAGACCGCGACCGACGCCGACTATGCCAATATCGAGGCGATCATCGCCCATGAGTATTTTCATAACTGGACCGGCAACCGCATCACCTGCCGCGACTGGTTCCAGCTGTGCCTCAAGGAAGGGCTGACGGTCTTCCGCGACCAGGAATTCTCCTCCGACCAGCGCTCGCGCCCGGTGAAGCGCATCGCCGACGTGCGCCTGCTCAAGAGCCACCAGTTCGCCGAGGATGCCGGGCCGCTGGCCCATCCGGTGCGTCCTTCCACCTATCGCGAGATCAACAATTTCTACACGGCAACCGTCTACGAGAAGGGCGCCGAAGTCGTGCGCATGCTCAAGACGCTGCTGGGCGAGGAGGGCTTCCGCGCCGGGATGGACCTCTATTTCGACCGCCATGACGGCGACGCCGCCACGGTCGAGGACTTCCTTTCCTGCTTCGCCGAGGCCAACGGCATCGACCTCACCCAGTTCGCGCTGTGGTATGCGCAGTCCGGCACGCCGGAACTCGAGGTGGTGGGCAGCTGGGACGCGGCCACGCGCAGCTACCGCCTCGACATCGCCCAGCATCTGCCGGCAACGCCCGGGCAGGAGGACAAGGCGCCGATGGTGATCCCGCTCGCGCTCGGCCTGGTCGGGCCGGAGGGCGAGGATATGCCGCTGGTGCTGGACGATGGCGGCAATGCCCAACGCGGCGTGCTGCTAATCGACCAGCCCCGGCAGAGCTTCGTGTTTCGCGAGGTGGCGACGCGGCCGGTCGCCTCGCTCAATCGCGGCTTCTCGGCGCCGGTCAAGCTGACTTCGAACCTGTCGACCGACGATCTGGTCTTTCTGGCCGGGCACGACAGCGACCCGTTCAACCGCTTCGACGCGGCGCAGACGTTGGCCCTCGCCCATCTCGTCGCGGCGACGCGGGCACGGGGCGCCAGCCCCGCCCCTTCGGCGACGCCGCTGGTGGAGGCGCTGGGCGCGACGCTGGAGGATGCCGCGCTCGACCCCGCCTTCGTCGCGCAGGCGCTGTCGCTGCCTTCGGAAACCGATGTGGCACGCGAAATCGGCCGTGACGTCGACCCCGACGCGATCCATGCAGCGCGCGGGGACCTGCGCCGCACGCTGGGCGACGCGCTGCGCCCGCTGCTGGAGGCGACCTATCCCCGCCTCGCGCCCTTCGGCACCTATGCGCCGGACGCGGGCTCGGCCGGGCGCCGGGCGCTGCGCAATGCCTGCCTGGATCTGCTGGCCGCCACGGCGGCACCCGCCGACATCGCCCGGGCGGTGGCGCATTTCGAAGCCGCCGACAACATGACGGATCGCCTCTTCGCGTTATCCGTGCTGGCGCATGGCGCACCGCAGCAGCGCGAGCCGGCCCTCGCCGCCTTTTACGCGCGCTTCCGCGACGATCCGCTGGTGATCGACAAGTGGTTCGCCCTGCAGGCGCAGATCGCCGAGCCCGAGACGCTGGAGCGCGTGCGCACGCTCACCAACCACCCTGCCTTCGCCATGAGCAACCCCAACCGGGTGCGCGCGCTGATCGGCTCCTATTCCAGCGCCAACCCGACGCAATTCAACCGTGCAGACGGAGCCGGCTACCGTTTCATTGCCGATACCGTGCTGGCGCTCGACGGCCGGAACCCGCAGGTTGCCGCGCGTTTGCTCTCCGCCTTCAAGAGCTGGCGGGCGCTGGAGCCCCAGCGCCGCTCCCTCGCCGAGGCTGAAGTGAGGAGGGTAGCCGACACGCCCGGCCTCTCGCCCGATGTCGCCGACATCGCTGCCCGTTCTCTCAGCTAAGCGAGCGTATAAAAAGCGCAGTATTCGTCATTCCGGTCGGTACGGATTGGCGCTAGAGTCGGTGCCCTGCAAGATTGATTGCAGGACACATGGCGGTCCATGGTGGCTGACGGCACGGTCCCCGAGACAATCGAGCTGACGACGCTGTCGTCGGCCTATTTAAGCGCGCCGGTTGCGCTCGCCATGATCGGGCGCGACCTCACGTGCATGAACGGCAATCGGCGTCTTGCCGCGATGTTTGGCCGCCCGCTCGAGGAGATTGTCGGGCAGGATGTCGACACGCTGGTTCCCGGCTCCTCCGATCTGGTGAGGCGTGGCCTGGCCCGGGCCATCGCCGGCGCGTCGATCGACGAACGCGAGATGTCGATTCCCGGCCGGGACAATATCTACCTCGTCACCGCGGAACCGTTCCGCGACGTGAGCGGGACGGTCGTTGGGCTGTCTATCGCCTTTGTCGACATCACCGAGCGGCGCCGGACCACCGATGCGCTGGCCGAGATGGAACAGAGCATCACTTTCGCGCTGGAGAACGCCAATCAGTGGATCTGGGAACTCGACATCCCGAGCAACACGGTCCGGCGCTCGCCGCACTGGAAGCATGGACTTGGCTACGCGTCGCGCGAAGAGGTGAGCGGCACGGATGATGTCGCTTGGAGCGTGGTGAATCCGGAAGACCGCCCCTATGTGCTGAAGCGCTACCAGGATCTGCTCGACGGCAGGACCGATCTGTTCGAGGCCACCTACCGCGTGTCGCACAAGAGCGGCAGGTGGATCTGGATCATGGCACGGGGCCGCATCGTCGCGCGCGACGCCGAGGGCCAGCCGTTGCGCCTGCTCGCGACCAGCGTCGACATTACCCGCCAGAAACATGTCGAGCAGGAACTCGCTGCCACGGTACGCCAGCGCGAAAAGCTGGAACGCGAGCTTGTCGACGCCAACCGGCGCCTCACCGCGCTGTCCGAGATGGATCCGCTCACCGAACTGCCCAACCGCCGCAAGTTCGACGAGGTGCTGGCGCGTGAGATGCGCCGCAGCGGCCGTCGTCCCCCGTCCCTGGCGCTTATGATGATCGATGTCGATCATTTCAAGAGCTACAATGACCTGCACGGCCATCTCGAAGGCGACGAGTGCCTGCGCAAGGTGGCGGCCGCGCTGCGCAAGTCGGTGAACCGCGCCGGCGATTTGGTCACGCGCTATGGCGGAGAGGAGTTCGCGGCCGTGCTGGCGGACAGCGACGAATCCGGCGCTCTCATCATGGCAGGCACGATGCTGGAAGCCGTACGGGCGCTGCGGCTGCCGCATGCCGGCAGTTCATTGGGCCATATCACGGTCAGCATTGGCATTTCCGTGTTCGACGGGGCCTCGCCGCCGGGCACGAACATGATCCCGGCCGTGGTTATCCACGCCGCCGACCGCGCGCTCTATGCCGCCAAGCAGGCCGGCCGCAACTGCATCGCTTCAGCCGGCATCTCGAATGACGGCACGCTGAGCACCATGAAGGTCACGGAGAATGCGCCGACCGCGCGCTCGCGAACGCGCAGTCGAGAACCCCGCATTGATCCGGCTCAGTAGTCGATGACGCCGTCCAGCGCGTAGTGCTTCACGCTCTTGCGGTTGGCGATCAGTTCGTCGACCGTCGGCTTGCCGGTGATGGCACGCTCCAGCGCGATCTTCATCGCCTCGTAATTGGTGCGGTAAAGGTCGGCCTTGTCGAGATTGGGATCCTCGGCGCAGCGCGGGTCGAGCCACACCATGACGATCATGCAGAGCTCGTCGGCCTGATCCTTGGGCAGGATTCCCTCGACCAGGGCGTCGACGATCGCATCGCCGATGGCGCCCTGCACCACGCCGCCGAGCAGGTCGACATATTCCAGCGTGTGGATGGTGGCCTTGGTCGTCATCATGGTCGCCGGGCGCACCTGCTGGTTGAGGTCGCGTACCACGAACATCCGGGTGTGACCCTGCACCTGCCCCATCATGGAGGCGAAGGCCTGGCCGGCCGGGCCGCGCACCGAGCCGATCAGCACTTCGGGCATGGCGTCGGTGAACTGCCCCTCAGCCGCAAGAACCGTTGCTTCGCCGGTACGGAACCAGATCTCGCTCATTGTTCATTCTCCATCGCCTGCATCTTCAAGCGATCGCGAATAGCATCGACGCGGCCTCTTCGTCCATGGCGGGCAGCGACATGGTCGATGCATCGCCGCGACGACCCGAAAACACCCACAGGTTGCTAATTCGTTAACTTGACTCCTGCGGACTCTGGACGCGCGAGGTCGATTGGATTCAAATCAGCCTGATTCGGAGAGATGCGGCACATCGCTCCTTTCGCGGACGGGGCACTAGGACTTCGGGGGAGGCCGGCGATGGCGCGCGCCAACGCTGCGGGCGCTTCCGTGCGCGTACAAGCCATGAGAGGCTTGGCGCGTTCGGTGGCGAAACCCGCCTATCAACGGCTTGTCGACGCCGAACCTTTCATGCGCAGGGCAGTCCCTGCCCTGATCGTCGCCTTCATAGCAATCGTCGCCATCGCCTCCGCCGTCCAGATCCGATCCTACCGCGCCGACGCCGTCGCCAGCGCCAAGGACGAGCTGGCGCTGTTCGCCGTTGCCATTGCCAGCGAGATCGATCGACGCGGCAGCAGCGGGCTCGCGCCCGATGATCTGCTGAAATCGGGCCTGCCCTCGCGCGCCACCGAGGAGGGCCGCCGCTATGGGCTGATCGACGCGGCCGGCAAGGTCGTCGCCATCCATGACGAGGCGCCCGGCACGGAGACCGCCGACGACATCCGCACCATCCTGGCCAATGTGCAGGCCATCGCCGTGTTCGCCGAGGATGCCGGCGTGCTCGACGTGACCCTGGCCAACGGTTCCGCCGCGCTGGCGACGGTGCACAATCTGCGCGCCGCGCCGCTTCAACTGGTCGCCGTGCAGCCCTTGTCGAGCGCGCTGGCCACCTGGCAGTCGGATACGATCCTCACCGTCACGCTGCTGTCGACGACCGGGGCGGTGCTGCTGATCCTGGGCTTCGCCTTCCACTGGCAGGCGACGCGGGCGCGCGAGGCGGACGGCATCTACGACACGGTGCGCGCCCGCATCGATACCGCCCTCTCGCGCGGGCGATGCGGGCTGTGGGACTGGGACATGGGGCGCGGGCGCATGTTCTGGTCGAGTTCGATGTTCGAACTGCTCGGCCATGAACCGCGCGACGAGCTCATCTCCTTCGGCGAGGTCTCCGCCCTCGTCCACCCCGACGATACAAACCTTTATGATGTCGCCAAGGAGATCGCCGACAAGCCCGGCCGGATCATCGAGCGCATCTTCCGCATGAAGCATGCCGACGGCCATTGGGTCTGGCTGCGGGCGCGGGCCGAGGTGGTGCCGCAGGACAATGGCGAGCCCCCGCACCTCGTCGGCATCGCGGTGGACGTGACGGAGGAGCGCCGGCTCGCCGAGCGCACCGCCACCGCCGACATGCGGCTGCGCGACGCCATCGAGAGCATTTCGGAATCCTTCGTGCTGTGGGACAGCGCCAGCCGGCTGGTTCTGTGCAACTCCAAATTCCAGTCGCTGCACGGGTTCGGCGACACCAATGTCGCGCCCGGCACGCCGTTCGAGGCGATCGCCGCCATCGCCCGCCAGCCCGTGGTGCGCATTCCGCTGCGCACCGAGGACCGGCCGGAGGAAGGCGCGCGCGCCTTCGAGGCGCAGCTGGAGGGCGGGCGCTGGCTGAAGGTCACCGAGCGGCGCACCAAGGATGGCGGCTTCGTCTCGGTCGGCACCGAGATCACCGCGCTCAAACGCCACGAAGAGCGGCTGATGGAGAGCGAGAAGCGGCTGATGGCGCTGGTCGCGGATCTGCGCAAATCGCAGCAGACGCTGGAGATGCAGGCCCTCCAGCTGGCCGAACTCGCCCAGAACTATGCCGACGAGAAGAACAAGGCCGAGGACGCCAACCGCGCCAAGTCCGAATTCCTCGCCAATATGAGTCATGAGCTGCGCACGCCGCTCAATGCCATTATCGGCTTTTCCGAACTGATGGAGAGCGGCCTGTTCGGCCCTCTCGGCAACCTGAAATACAACGAATATTGCCGCGATATCCGCGATTCCGGCCGCTATCTGCTCGACGTCATCAACGACATTCTCGACATGTCGCGCATCGAGGCTGGCCGCGTGCAGCTGACGCTGCAGCCCACCAAGCTGGACGAGATCATCAAGGACGCCATCCGCGTCATGTCGGTGCGGGCGGACGAGAAGCAGCTTATCGTCACCAGCGAGAGCGACGTGGACGTGACTGTCGACGCCGACCGGCGCGCCCTCAAGCAGATCACGCTCAACCTCATCTCCAACGCCATCAAGTTCACGCCGGAGCATGGACGCATCACGCTGCGCACCCGCGCCTCCGCCCGCTCCGCGCTGATGGTGATCGAGGATACCGGCATCGGCATTCCCAAGAGCGCGCTGGCCAAGATCGGCCGCCCCTTCGAGCAGGTCGAAAGCCAGTTCACCAAGACCTACAAGGGCTCGGGCCTCGGCCTCGCCATCGCCAAGTCGCTGGTGGAGCTGCATGGCGGCACCATGCGCATTCGCTCCTCCGAAGGGGTGGGAACCACCGTCATCCTGCGCCTGCCATTGCACGGACGCCCCGCGTTGCAGTATCGCCATGCGGCAATGTCGGACAACTGACACGCGGGCTGGAAAGCAAGCATGAGCGAAACGGATCGAGCCTTTGTCGACTGCGTCGTGGCCGGCGCGGGGGTGGTGGGGCTCGCCGTGGCCCGGGCGCTGGCGCTCAAGGGCCATGAGGTGCTGGTGCTGGAAGCGACCGGGCTGATCGGCTCGGAGACCTCCGCCCGCAACAGCGAGGTGATCCATTCCGGCCTCTATTACCCCGCCGGCTCGCGGAAGGCCCAGCTCTGCGTCGCCGGCCGGAACGCGCTCTATGGCTATTGCACCGAGCGCTCGATCCCGCACCGGCGCTGCGGCAAGCTGATCGTGGCGGCGAGCGCGGCCGAGACCGCCAAGCTCGCGGCGATCGACGCGCATGCCCGTGCCGCCGGCGTCACCGACCTCCAGCATCTCGCCGGCGAGCAGGCGCGCGAACTGGAACCGGCGCTCAATGTGGTCGAAGCGCTGCTGTCGCCCTCCACCGGCATCATCGACAGCCATGCGCTCATGCTCGCCATGCGCGGCGATATCGAAGACGCGGGCGGCATGATCGCCTTCAACGCCCCGATCCTGCGCGGCAGCGTTGAGCCGGACGGCTTTTCGCTCGACGTCGGGGGCGAGGAGCCGATGGCGCTCGCCTGCCGGCTGTTCGTCAATGCCGCCGGGCACGGCGCCGTGCCGCTGGCCCGGGCGATCGAGGGCATTCCCGCGGAAGCGGTGCCGCCGGCCTATTACTGCAAGGGCTCCTATTTCACCCTGTCCGGCAAGGCGCCGTTCTCGCGGCTGATCTACCCGGTGCCGGAACAGGCGGGCCTCGGCGTGCATCTCACGCTCGACCTCGGCGGACAGGCGCGCTTCGGGCCGGATACCGAGTGGATCGACACGCCGCACTACGAGGTCGACCCGTTGCGCGGAAATGCGTTCTACGCCGCCATCCGCCATTATTGGCCGGCGCTACCCGACGGCGCGCTGAACCCGGCCTATGCGGGCATACGGCCGAAGATCGTGCCGGCGGGCGCCCCGGCCGCCGATTTCCGCATCGACGGGCCGGCCGAACACGGCGTGCCGGGCCTCGCGCAGCTGTTCGGCATCGAATCGCCCGGCCTCACCTCCAGCCTCGCCATCGGCGATCTTGTGGCGGAAAAGCTTTCCTGAGGGGCGGCTCTCTCAGGCGCGGCGGCGCGCGGGCGCGGCGGTCAGCAGCCGCTCGAAAGTTGCGCGCACCGCCGCCTGCGTCTCGAACAGATGCGCTTCGAGCGTGGAGAAGTCCGGCATCGCGCCGGCACGGGCCAGCAGGCGCTTCAGCGCCGGGCTCGCCTCAGCGCTTTGGAACGGCGTGGTCAGCGCGAGCCGCAAAACCTGCGTCAGGTCCTGCATCAGCCGGCAGGCATCGCCCAGCACCTGCCCATCCTGCGCGTCGAGCAGCCCCGCCTGTGTCGCCTGCGCGATCACCCGCGCGGTGGCGGTATCGATGACCTGCGGATGCGCGCGGGCATGGGCGAGCACGAGGTACTGGGCGATGAACTCGATATCGATCAGCCCGCCTCGGGCATATTTAAGGTCCCACGGGTCATCATCGCCCTTCTCGTCGGCGATGGCGCCGCGCATGTCGACGATGTCGGCAGCCAGCCGCGCCCGGTCGCGCGGCCGGCGCAGCACCTCGGCGATCGCCGCCTCCACTCGCGCGCGAAAGCCGGGCGAGGCCGAGACGACGCGGGCGCGGGTGAGCGCCATGTGCTCCCAGGTCCACGCCTCCTCCGCCTGATAGGTCTCGAAGCGCGGCAGGCTGGTCGCCACCGGCCCGGCCCGGCCGGAGGGGCGCAGGCGCAGGTCTACCTCATAGAGCTGGCCCGCATTGGTCGGTGTGGTCAGCGCGCTGACGAAGCGCTGCGTCAGGCGGGCGAAATATTGCGCGCCATGAAGCGGGCGGGGGCCGTCGCTCTCGGGGCGCTCCTCGTCGAAATCATAGAGCACGATGAGGTCGAGATCGGAGCCTGCGGTCATCTCCCGCCCGCCGAGCTTGCCCATGGCCAGCACGGCAAACTCGGCGCCGGCGACCCTGCCGTATGCCTCCTGAAAGCGCGCCGTCACCGGTCGCTCCAGCGCGCGGATGATGACGTCGGCCAGCCGGGCGAAGGCCTCCCCCGCGCGCGCGGCCGGCAGGGTGCCGGAGAGAATGCGCACGCCGATCAGCACATGCTGCTCCTGCCGGAAGCGACGGGTCTGGTCGAGCAGGTCCTCTTCGCCCTCCGCCCCCTCGATCAGCGCGGCAAGCCGGCTGGTCAGCGCCGGTTCGTCCGGCAGCGCGCCGAAAAAGGCGGGGTCGAGCAGCGCGTCGATCAGCGAGGGGCGATGCGCCAGCATCTCGCCGAGCCGGGGAGCGGTGCCGAGAATCGTGGCGATGAGACGTACCAGATCGGGGTGATGCACCAGCGCCGGCAGAAGCCGCGTCGCGATGGGCAATTCGCGGAAGAACCGATCCGCCGCCGCCAATGCCGCGTCCGCCGCGCCGCCGCGGGCCAGCGCATCGATGAGAAGCGGTAGGATGGCGGCAAGGCTGGTGCGAACGATGTCCGGGCGAAGCGCGCGATAGTCGTCGCCGGCGAGCCAGCCGCGCACGGTGGCGCTCGCGGCAACCGGGTCGCCATAGCCGAGCTTGTGCATGGTCGCCAGCGTCTCGCGATCGTCCTTTTCCGGGGGAAAATCCAGCCGCCCTTCGACCAGCGCGCGCGGCGGCGCGTCCTCGAACAGCTTGGAATAGTGATCCTGCACCCGCGACAGGCGCTCGACCAGCGCGCCCGCGAAATCCTCGCGGCGGGCATAGCCCATGAAGCGGGCGAAGGCGACGAGGCCCTCGGCGTCTTCCGGCAGCGTATGGGTCTGGGCGTCCGCCACCATCTGCAGGCGATGCTCCACCCGGCGCAGGAAGTGATAGGCCTCGTCCAGTTCGCCGCGCGCGCCCTCGCCGATCCACCCGGTCTCGGCCAGCAAGGCGAGCGCTTCCAGCGTGCGCGGGGTGCGCAGGCGCGGATCCCGGCCCCCGGCGATCAGCTGCTGGGTCTGCGCGAAGAACTCGATCTCGCGGATACCACCGCGCCCGAGCTTCACATTGTGCCCCTCGACCGCGATGGCCGCATGGCCGCGAAAGGCATGGATATCCTGCTTCATCGCATGGACGTCGGACACCGCCGCATAGTCGAGCGAACGACGCCAGACGAAGGGAGAAAGCCGGCGCAGGAAGCTGTGGCCGAGCGCGATGTCGCCGGCGATCGGCCGCGCCTTGATATAGGCCGCGCGCTCCCAGGTGGCCCCCTCGCGCTCGTAATA
This sequence comes from Ancylobacter tetraedralis, assembly GCF_014195655.1. Taxonomy (GTDB): domain Bacteria; phylum Pseudomonadota; class Alphaproteobacteria; order Rhizobiales; family Xanthobacteraceae; genus Ancylobacter; species Ancylobacter tetraedralis. The sequence continues at coordinate 445,923 of NZ_JACICD010000001.1, read as the reverse complement.
ATCGAGCGCCGCCTCCACGGAGAGGGCGATGGGTGTGGAGGCCGGATCGGGCCGCAGCCTGAGGTCCACCCGCGCGACATAGCCGTCGGCGGTGCGCTCCTGGATCAGCCGGACAAGGCGCTGGGTGAGCCGCACGAAGAAGGGCGTTGGCTCCACGCCCTCCTTCAAGGGCGCGACCTCGGGATCGTAGAGCACGATGAGGTCGACATCGCTGGAATAGTTGAGCTCGCGCGCCCCATGCTTGCCCATGGCGAGCACGGTGAAGCCGGGCGGCGTGTCGGAGCCTGCAGGCTCGGAGGAGCCACCAGCCTTCACCGCCCCCCGGCGCAGCTTGCCGGCGGCCTGCGCCTCGCGGAACAGGAAATGCGTCGCGGCCGCGATGGCACCGTCGGCGCTGTCGGTAAGCTCGGATGTCACCTCGGCGAGGTCCAGCACATTGCCGATATCGGCCAGCGCGACGGTTAGTGCGGTCTCGGCGCGCAGCCGGCGCAGCGCCGTCATCGCCTCGGCCTCATCCTCCGTGACGGCGAGGACGGCCCTTGCCGCCGCGCGCGCCCGGGTCAGCCCATCGGCCGGATCGGACTCCAGGATGCGCACGAGGCGTTCCGGGTCGGCCCGCATCAATTCGGTAAGGAAGGGGGAATGCGCCGCGACGCGCGCGAGTACGCCGCGCATGGCCGGGAATCGCGCGGCAAGCGCCGCAAGGCGGGCCTCGGCTCCGTCTGCCTGCGCGTGTTCGGGACCAAACAGGTGCCGCACGGCGGCGGGCAGCCGGGCGGGCGCCCGTGTTCCGGGATCGAGCCGCATGCGGGCCGCCAGCGCGCCGGGCGCGCCGCCGCCCTCATGCCGGGATGCCTCTCCGGTGCCGCTGTGCATTCTCGCCATCAGGGCCGCACCCTCCATACCGCTCCCTAGCGTAACCGCGACCGGTTGCCAAATCGCTGCCGCCCCTGCGTCCCTCACACGGCAGCCACTTCCTCCATGGCCGGTGCCAGAGGCAGGTCGATGATCACGCGCAGCCCCGGCTCGTTATCCTCCAGCCGCAGCGAGCCGCCATGCAGGTGCACCACGGCCACCACCAGCGACAGGCCGAGCCCGAAACCCGGCCGCGTGCGGCTCGCCTCCAGCCGCACGAAACGCTCCAGAACGCGGGGGCGATCCGCCTCCGGGATACCGGGGCCGCAATCGGCCACCACGATGCGCGCCTTGCCGTCTACGCGGCTCGCCGCCAGACGGATCGTCCCGCGCGCGCCGGGTATGTCCGGCGCGCTGTATTTGATCGCGTTGTCGATGAGATTGGACAGCACCTGGGCGAGCAGCTCGCGCACGCCGATCACGCCAAGGGGCTCGACAGATTCGAGAGTGAGATCGAGCCCGCTCTCATCCGCCACCGGTTCATAAAGCTCGGCGACGCTCGCCAGCGTATCGGCAAGGTCGAACCGCACGGCGGCGGCGCTCGCCTGCCCGGCTTCGGCGCGCGCGATCATCAGCAGCGCGTCGAAGGTGCGGATAAGCCCGTCGGATTCGTCGATGGTCTGTTCGGTGGCCGCGCGCCACTCCTCGTCCGAGCGGGCGGTGCGCAGCGCGTCCTCGGCGCGGTTGCGCAGGCGCGTGAGGGGTGTCTTCAAATCATGGGCAATGTTGTCGGAAACCTGCTTCAGCCCCGCCATCAGCGCCTCGATGCGATCGAGCATGGCGTTGAGGCTGAAGGCGAGCCGGTCGAACTCGTCGCCCGTGCCGGCCACCGCGAGGCGGCCGGACATGTCGCCGGCCATGATGCCGTCGGAGATCGCCGTCATCTGGTCGATGCGCTTGAGCACGCGGCGGGTGACGAACAGCCCGCCAGCGACGCCGAGCACGACCAGCAGGCCGAGCCCCCACAGCGCCGGCCCGATGATGATCTTGCGCAGTTCCTCGCGCTCGACCACATCGCGGCCGATCAGCAGCCGGAACTCGCCCGGCAGGAACAGCACATTGACCAGCGCCCGGCTGGGCGGGGCGGCCTGGTCCTCCGAGCGCACATAGTCGATCTCGCGCCAGCCCTCCTTGTCGAGGAAGTTCAGCGGCAGGTTCAGGACATTGCCGGCGAGCGGCTCGCCGTTGAAGCTGGTGACGAGCAGCAGCCCGGCATCGGGCGCGCGCGAGCGGCGGTTCACCACCTGTACCAGCCGCGAAATGCCGCCGCGCTCGAACTGGGCCTGCATGAAGCTGGTGTCGTTCTCGATCGCCTCCACCGCCTGCCGCGTCACGAGGCGCTGGGTGTGCCACCCGAGATAGGCGATCACCGACCCGGCGAAGATCGCGAAGACGAGGAGATAGGCCGCGATCAGCTTGAACGCGGTCGTCCGGATGAGCCTACCGAGCGCCGTCACGAAGGATGTATCCCGCACCGCGTACCGTGTGGAGCAATGGCGGATCGAAGCCTTTGTCGATCTTGGAGCGCAGCCGCGAAACGTGCACGTCGATCACGTTGGTCTGCGGATCGAAATGATAGTCCCACACATTTTCCAGCAGCATGGTGCGCGTCACCACCTGCCCCGCATGGCGCATGAGATATTCGAGCAGCCGGAATTCGCGCGGCTGCAGCACGATTTCCTGGCCCGCGCGGCTGACGCGATGCGCCAGCCGATCGAGTTCGAGATCGCCGACGCGATAAAGCGTATCCGCCGCCTGCGGGCCGCCGCGCCGCGCCAGCGCCTCGACGCGGGCGAGCAGTTCGGAAAAGGCATAGGGCTTGGGCAGATAGTCGTCGCCGCCAGCCCTCAGCCCCGTCACGCGGTCATCGACCTGGCCGAGGGCGGAGAGGATGAGCGCCGGCGTCTGGTCGCCACGCCCGCGCAGATGGGCGATGAGCGACAGGCCATCCCGGCGTGGCAGCATGCGGTCGACCACCAGCACGTCATAGCCGCCGTCCAGCGCGAGGACGAGGCCATCCTCGCCATCGGTCGCGACATCTACGACATGGCCCGCTTCGCGGAACGCCTTGCGCAGATAGTCGGCGGCATCGCGATCATCTTCGACGACGAGCAGGCGCATGGCAAATTCTTCGGCGGATTTCCTGACCTCCGCCGGGTCGAGGGCCGGAAGGCCCGAACCCGGAGAGGAATCGGCGGCGGCGGCAAGATTCGAATTCGTCTCCATGTACGTCATTTCGAGCCTCGCGCCTATCGGAGCCGCCGGGTTGCACCATCGCGCCCACTTAAAAAGGACGACGCGGGAAGTCCTGAAGGACTCCCCGCGCCACCGGCCATCTGCAGTCCAAGGGGGCGACGGGACAGACCGCAGACGGAACCGATCCCCCGGGACGCCCGAGCGGCGCTCCGGAATGATCCCCGGCGCCGCGTCAGCCGCGGTTGTCGCCGAGCGAGATCGCCACGAAGCGGGTGCCCTGCTCGGACTTGACGCGCAGCAGCACGGCCTTGCGGTTGTCCTTCTTCGCGGCGGCGAGGCCGTCGCGCACGTCGGAGGGCTTCATCACCGGCTTGCCGGCAACGTCGAGGATGACGTCGCCCGCCTTCAGGCCACGCTCGGCGGCGGGACCGTTCGGGTCGACCTCGGTGATGACCACGCCCAGGTCGCCGGCGCCGGCGACACCCTTGGCGGGTGCCAGCGAAAGGCCGAGGCGCGGCACGTCGCGGTTGCCCTTCTCCTGCTCGGCGCCCTTGCCGGTGTCGTTCGAGGCGACGTCGGTCGGCAGCTGCTCGAGCGTGACCGGCACGGTGATGGACTTGCCGTCACGCAGCACGCTCAGCTTGACCGTGACGCCCGGCTTCTTGCGGGCGATGTCGCGCGACATCTCGCGGGAGTCCTTGATGGTCTCGCCGTCAATGGCCGTCACGATATCACCGGGCTTGAGGCCGGCCTTCTCGCCGGGGGTGCCGGGCTGCACCTGGGCGACCAGCGCGCCCTGGGCGTCCTTGAGGTCCATTGCCTCGGCTACCTCGTCGCTGACCGGCTGGATCTGCACGCCGACATAGCCACGGGCCACCTGGCCGCCAGACTTCAGGGCCTCGACCACCTGCGAGACGGTCTCCGAGGGGATCGCGAAGGCGATGCCGACATTGCCGCCCGAGGGGGACACGATGGCGGTATTCACGCCGATGACCTCGCCGTTCAGGCCGAAGGTCGGGCCGCCCGAATTGCCGCGATTGATCGGCGCGTCGATCTGCAGGAAGTCGTCATAGGGGCCCGAGCCGATGTCACGGCCGCGCGCCGAGACGATGCCCGCCGTCACCGTGCCGCCGAGACCGAACGGGTTGCCGACCGCGACCACCCAATCGCCGACACGCGGCGCGGTTTCAGCGAGCTTCACCCAGGGGAAATCGCCCTTGCCGTCCACCTTGAGCAGCGCCACGTCGGTACGCGGATCCGTGCCCACCACCTTGGCGGTGTAGCTCTTGCCGTCGGTCAGCGTCACATCGACTTCCGAGGCGCCATCGACCACGTGATTATTGGTCACGACATAGCCGTCGGCCGAAATGAAGAAGCCGGAGCCCTGGCCGACGACGCGACCATGGCCGCCGCCGGGACCACCGCGACGGGGGCCGGCGTCCGGGCCGCCCTGCGGGCCGTTCGGGCCGAGGCCGAAGCGGCGCATGAAGCGCTCGATCTGCGGCGGTACATTCTGCGCGCCCGGCTCGTCATCGTTCATCGCGACGTCGGCGTCGCCATCCTTCTTGACCTTCACGCTCACCACGGCGGGCGAAACCTTCTCGACGATGTCGGCGAAGGAGAACGTGCTGGCCGGCTGATTGGTGCTGAGCTGCGCCTCGGCGGGGGTCACGATTTCGGGCAGGACGACACCGCCGACGACACCGCCGGCGAGGGCCAGGGTGAACACGCCCGCGAGCAGCCGGGAACGGCTGCGGCGCAGCGTGGAGGACGAAGTCTTGGTGGTGTCGGAAAGCGCGTTGCGCGACATATGTCGTTCCTCGTTCGACCAGATCTCGCTTCCCCATCGGGAAGGTTCGAACGAGAAGATAGGTGTCCGCGCCTTAACGCAGGCTGGCGGTGGCGTTACAGTTTGGTAACGTCGCCGGAATTTTCGGAGAGCACGCGGCGGAGCTTTTCTTCCTCCTCGGAGCTCAGCGGAGCGGTCGGCGCGGGTCGGCTGCCGCGGCGGCGATAGGCGAGCCAGAGGCCGGCGCCGCCAACGACCAGCACGAGGAACGGCGCGAGCCAGAGCACGATGTTCGCGCCGTGCAGCGTGGGGCGCAGCAGCACGAATTCGCCATAGCGCGACACCAGGAAATCCATCACCTGGCCGTCGCTGTCGCCTGCCTTGATGCGCTCGCGCACGAGCAGACGCAGGTCCTTGGCCAGCGGCGCATCGGAATCGTCGATCGACTGATTCTGGCAGACCATGCAGCGCAGCTCCTTGGAGAGCTGGCGCGCCCGCGCCTCCTGCGCCGCATCGGGCAGCATCTCATCCGGCTGCACCGCGTGAAGCGGGCCGGCCAGCAGCCCGAGCGCGAGAAGGGCGAGAAGCAGCGCGCGGCGCATCATGCTCACTCCGCCGGCGCCGGCGCGGCGTCGGGCTTGCGCTCGGGGGTGGGTTTAGCAGGCTTGGGTTTAGCAGGCTTGGGAGCGCCGATGCGCAGCCGCCGGTCGCTCAGCGACAGTGCCCCGCCCAGCGCCATGATCACCGCCCCGAGCCAGATCAGCGTCACGAAAGGCTTCCAATAAGCGCGCACGCCGATGCCGCCGCCGGGCAGTTCGTCGCCCAAGCTCACATAAAGCTGGCTGAAGCCGAAGGTGCGGATGCCCGCCTCGGTGGTGGGCATGTTGCGCGCGGTGAACAGCCGCTTGGAGGATTCGATGGTGCCGATTTCCGTGCCGCCGCGACGAATGATGAAGATGCCGGTGAGGTCGCGGTAATTCGGCCCGTTGCGCGGCTCCACGCGGGCGAGCGTCAGTTCATAGCCGCCCACCTCGAAACTCTGGCCGATTTTCAAGCCGGTGATGCGCTCGGCGTTCCAGCTGGTTTCGGCAATGATGCCGAACAGGCAGACGCCGACACCGGCATGGGCGAGTGCCGCGCCATAGGAGGCGCGCGGCAGGCCGCGCAGCCGGGCGACGGACGTGGCCACCGGCACCCGGCCGACGGCGCCGCGCTCGGCAAGGTCGACCAACGCCCCGATGACGATGAAGGCGGCGAGCCCCATGCCGAGCGGCGCCAGCAGCGGGCCACCGCCCTGCAGGTAAGCCGCGGCAAGCGCGATCAGGATCCCCACCGCCAGCGCGCTCATCAGCCGTTGCGCCGCACCCGCCAGGTCGCCCCGCTTCCAGGCGAGCAGCGGGCCGAACGGCATGGCGAAGACCACGGGCAGCATCAGCGCGCCGACGGTCAGGTTGAAATAGGGCGGGCCCACCGTGATCTTGGCGCCGTTCCACGATTCCAGCGCCAGCGGATAGAGCGTGCCGACCAGCACGGCGGCGGCGGCGGCGGTAAGCAGCAGGTTGTTCAGCACCAGCGCGCCCTCGCGCGAGATGGGCGCGAAGAGGCCGCCCTGGCGCAGCATCGGCGCGCGCAGCGCATAGAGCGCCAGCGATCCCCCGATGAAGAAGACGAGAATGCCGAGGATGAACACGCCGCGCGAAGGATCGGTGGCGAAGGCATGCACCGAAGTCAGAACGCCCGAGCGCACCAGGAACGTGCCGAGCAGCGAGAGCGAAAAGGCGAGGATGGCGAGCAGCAGCGTCCAGACTTTGAGCGCATCGCGCTTTTCCATCACCACGGCGGAATGGATCAATGCGGTGCCGGCGAACCACGGCATGAGTGAGGCGTTCTCGACCGGGTCCCAGAACCACCAGCCGCCCCAGCCCAGTTCGTAATAGGCCCAGTAGGATCCCATCGCGATACCGACGGTGAGAAAAGCCCACGCGGCCAGCGCCCACGGCCGCACCCAGCGCGCCCATGCCGCATCGATGCGCCCGTCGATCAGCGCGGCGACGGCGAAGGCGAAGGTGATGGAGAAGCCGACATAGCCGAGATAGAGCAGCGGCGGATGGATGGCGAGGCCGATATCCTGAAGGACCGGGTTGAGGTCCTGCCCCTCCGCCAGCGCCGGAATGACGCGGATGAAGGGATTCGATGTCAGCAGGATGAACAGGAGAAACGCCACCCCGACCGAACCCTGCACGCCCAGCACATTGGCCTTGAGCGTCGCCGGCAGGTTGGTTCCGAACAGCGCCACCATCGCGCCGAACAGGGCCAGCACCAGCACCCAGAGCAGCATGGAGCCCTCGTGGTTGCCCCAGACGCCGGTGACCTTGAACAGCATCGGCTTCAGCGAGTGCGAATTCTCCACCACGTTCAGCACGGAGAAGTCGGACTGCACATAGGCCGCCGTCAGCACGGCGAAGGCGAGGCCGACGAAGCCAAGGAAGGCCACCGCCAGCGCCGGCCCGACGCGCATCAGCGCGGCATCGCCCACCCGCGCGCCCCATATCGGGATCACGGTCTGCAGGATCGCGACGGCAAGCGCCAGCACGAGCGCGAAATGGCCGATTTCCGGGTTCATCGCGTCGCCTCGCCTTCCTTCCAGACGCCCTGCTTCTTCAGCGCGTCGGCGACTTCCTTGGGCATGTATTTCTCGTCGTGCTTGGCGAGCACGCTGTCGGCGCGGAACGTGCCGTCGCCCAGCAGCACGCCCTCGGCAATCACGCCCTGTCCCTCCCGGAACAGGTCCGGCAGCAGTCCCTCATAATAGACCGCCATGTCCGCCCCGCCATCTGTCACGGTGAAGCGGACATGCGCATTGTCCTGCCGCATCACGCTGCCATCCTTGACCAGCCCGCCCAGCCGCAGGCGCGAGCCCGGGGCGGTGTGCTCCGCGGCGATCTCGCTCGGCGAGCGGAAGAACACGATGGTGTCGTTGAGCGCGAACAGCACCAGTCCCGCGGCAACGCCGAGCACGCCGATCGCGCAGGAGATGAGCAGAAGGCGCCGCCCTTTGCGGGTCATGTCGTCAACTCCCTAAACCGAGTTCGCGCGCCAGCGCGTCGATGCGCCCTAGGGCGCCGCCATCCGTAGCGAAATGCGCGCGCGCCTCGCTGGCGGCTGCCTTGGCCTTGTCGGCCTCGCCCAGCACGATCCGGGCGCGCATCAGGCGGAGCCAGCCCTCGATATCGCTGCCGTCCTGCGCGAGGCGCGCTTCCAGCCGCGCCACCATGCCGCGCACCATCTGGTCGCGTTCCGCCGGCGTCATGTCCTGCGCGGCAGCGACATCCGCGGCGCTCGGCCCCGGCGCGGTTGCCACCGGCGCCCCGACTCGGGCCAGCGCCGCGCGCAGCAGCCCCATCCAAGGTGCGTCGGGCGGGGAACTGGCGGCCAGCGCGCCCCAGATCTGCGCGGCATCGGCGGGGCGGCCGTCCTGCTCGGCCGCGAGGCCCAGGAAATAGCGTGCCTTGGGGTCCTTGGGGTCGGCCGCGACTGCCGCCTCGAAGGCCGCCTTCGCCTCGACGGTGACGACACCGCCCGCTTCGGCCGTCAGCGCCTCGCCGAGCCCGTTCTCCCGCACGGCGCTGGGGCCGAGCAGGCGGACGGCACTTGTCCAGGCGCGCGCCGCATCGGCGGTGCGGCCGATACGGGCATAGATCGGGGCCAAAACCTCGTAGCCGCGTCCGTCCTCGGGATTGGCCTCGAGATGGGCCTCGACTTTGCGCACGAGAATGGCGACGTCCGACTGGTCGGGCCGGGATTCCAGCCGCGCCGCCAGGGGCTGCGGCGGCAGTGTGGGCGAGCCGAGCTTGAGATAGAGCCCGCCCGCCATGACAGGAAGGCCGACCAGCCCGATCACGGCGACGATCTGCCGACGGCGGTCCGCACCGGAGGGGCGGGCCGCGCCGGAAGCCGTCTCGGCGGAAGCGCGCAGGATGCGCCGCCCCACCTCGGCACGGGCGGCGTCCCCCTCGGCCGCACCGATAAGGCCGCTGACGCGGTCGCGCTCGATCTCGGAGAGCTGGTCGCGATAGACGGCAAGATCGGCGGCGCTGGCGGCAGGCGCGGTGCCGCCGCCGGTGCGCAACGGCCACAGCACCGCCAATATGGCGGCCCCGGTCATGAGGGAGATGGCGGTCCACAGCAACATTAGCGTTCCTCTAATGCGCTGAGGTAGCCGAGCTTGGCGGCCTCGCCAATCCGTAACACCCTCAGTCGGATCGACGCAGGCTCACAGTCGCGGGATCACGGGGGGCAATGTCACGCGAGCGTGATCCGGCGAGCGACCGATCCGCTCGCCGGGCGACCGTGCCGCGCGGCGGATATCGCCCTGCCGGAGCGCCCTGCTTGCCGTCAAAGGCATCGACCGGTGCACGCTCGCACGAGCGCGACCGGCAGCCGGCCAGACAACCTGAAGTCCGTTGCCGGGCGTCAGCCCGCCACGGGCGCCCACGTGCCGTCCGGATTGCGGCAGGCGGTTCCGCGCGCGGTCTGCGGCTGGCCGTCAATATAGATCGTGTGGGTGAATTCGCGGCACTTGGGCGAGCCGCCGCGCGCATAGGCCGGGCCGGGAACGACCGTGCCGTAATTGCCATTATCGCCGCGCCAGCTCACGGGCGAGCCGGGCGAGCCATATTCGAGCGCCTGCATCTCCGCCTGCTGGGCACGCTGGCGATCCTGGTCGTCGAGCGCCGCGCCGATGGTGCCGCCGATCAGGCCGCCCGCGAGAGCGCCGATGGCGGCCCCCGCCACGTTCCGCCCGGCGATCGCGCCAATGATGCCGCCCGCGACCGCGCCGGTTGCCGCACCGCCGACCATGTTTGGGTTCTCCTGGGTGGCCTGACAGCCGGCCAGGGTCGCTCCGATCAGCACAAGGGCGACGAGAGGAACAGCGCGCATGAAGAATCCTTCCGAGATCAAGCCGCAGAGGGCGGCAGAAAGCGGTAGGAATAGGGCGAAACGGCGGCTCCGTCACCCGTCATGAGCGCCTCACGCGGCCGGCAGGCGCACGATGCATCTGAGGCCGCCGAAGGGCGAGCGATCAAAGGCGAGCTTGCCGCCATACAGCGCCGCGAGTTCCGCGACGATCGACAGGCCGAGCCCGGAACCCGGCTTGGTCTCGTCGAGCCGGCGGCCGCGCTTGAGCGCCTCAGCCTGCTGCTCGGGCGTGAGGCCGGGCCCATCGTCGTCGATGACGATCTCGAAGAAATCGCGCTGGCCGCCGGTGCCGGGCAACGGCGTCACGCTCACCTCCACCAGCGAGCGGGCCCATTTGCAGCCATTGTCGACGAGATTGCCGAGAATCTCCTCAAGGTCCTGCCGCTCACCGCGGAAACGCATGCCGGCCGCAACCTCCGCCTCGACCGCGATGCCACGCGCCCGATAGACCTTGGCGAGCGTCGCCGCCAGCTTCTCGACGATAGGACCGACCTCCTCCACCGTCGTGGCGACGGTGACGCGCGCGGCCATCCGGGCGCGCTCCAGATGATGGGCAACCTGCCCGGTCATGATCGCGGCCTGCTCCGCCACCTTGGCGGCGAGGGCGTCGTCGGGATGGAGCGAGGCGGTTCGCGCGGCTTCGTTCTGCAGCACGGAGAGCGGCGTCTTCAACGCGTGCGCGAGATTGCCGACATGGGTGCGGGCGCGCTCGACGATCTCGCGATTGGCGTCGATCAGCGCGTTGACCTCCGCGGCCAGCGGGGCGATCTCCTGCGGATAGGCGCCCTCCAGCCGGTCCGTCTTGCCGGTCCGCACCTGATGCAGCGCATCGAGCAGACGCTTGAGCGGGCGCAGGCCGAACAGCACCTGGAAGGCGAGCGTGAGCAGAAAGGCCATGCCGATGACCGCGAGCGTGATCGCCAGCGCGCGGTTGAAACCCTCGACCTCCTCCTCGATTTCCGCGGCGTCGGCGGCAACCGCGGCCACATAGCGGCCGTCCTCGCCGAGATCGACCGTGCGCTCGACAATGCGCAGCGTCTGGTTCGAGGGGCCCTTGCCATAGGCTTCGCGCAGGCCGGTGAGGTCGGCGGAGGTGCCCTGTTCGTAGAGCAGCGGCAGGCGCCCCTCGGGCAGGGAGCGCGAGGTCTTGAACTCGCGCGCCGGCCGGTCGACGCGGGCAATCTGCCAGTACCAGCCGGAAATGGGGAAATTGAAGATGGGATCGCCCAGCGTCGTCGGCTCCGGCATGGCGCCGGTGGTGGAATTGGCGACGTCGGCAACGATGGTCTTGAGATAGACGTCGAGCCGCTGGTCGAAGGCGCGCTCGACCGCGTCCCGGTAGATCGAGGACAGAGCCAGGCCGGTGACCAGCAGCACGGCGACGCTGACGAGGGTGGCCGAGGCGAACAGCCGAAGCGCGAGCGAGCCGACGCGCATCAGCGCGGGGCCTCCGGCGGCGCCAGAAGATAGCCGAGCCCTCGCACGGTCTGGATCACCTCGATGCCGAGCTTCTTGCGCAAACGGCCGACAAAGACCTCGATCGTGTTGGAATCGCGATCGAAATCCTGATCGTAGAGATGCTCGACCAGTTCCGTGCGGGACACGACCCGCCCGGAATGGTGCATGAGATAGGCAAGCAGCCGGTGCTCGTGCGAGGTGAGCTTGACCTGCTTGCCATCCACCGTCACACGGCCGGAGCGCGTGTCGAGCATCACGGGGCCACAGGTCAGTTCACTCGCCGCGTGGCCAGCGGCGCGGCGCAGCAGCGCGCGGATGCGCGCCAGCACTTCTTCCATGTGGAAGGGCTTGGCGACATAATCGTCGGCGCCGGCGTCGAAGCCCTGCACCTTGTCGCTCCAGCGGTCCCGCGCGGTCAGGATCAGCACCGGCACCTTGCGCCCATCGCGGCGCCAGGCCTCCAGCACCGACAGGCCGTCCATCTTGGGCAGGCCGATGTCGAGCACAATGGCGTCATAGGGCTCGGATTCGCCGAGATAATGGCCCTCCTCGCCATCATAGGCACGGTCCACGGCATAGCCGGCATCGACCAGAGCCTCATAGAGCTGGCGGTTGAGATCAGGGTCGTCCTCGACAACGAGCAGGCGCACGGCAGATCCTCACGGCAGCGCCGCGCGACCACGCGGCGCGCGGAGAATGCCATTGCCAGCGCCCCCTGTCAGGGGGGGATGCCCAGCACCGCCCGTCATGCGGTCCGCGCCGCCGGCATGGCGAGGAGCCAGGAACCCCGGCGAGGCGGGCGCGGCAACTCCGGCCCCTCAGCCGCGCCAGCCGCAGATCTCGCGGCCGACCGCGTTGTGCGCCTTGGCCTGCCGGACCGTCTCGTCCGAGTCATCGGCCGTCCAGAAGATCGGCCGAAAGGTCTCGCACACGGCTTCACCGGTCACGCCGGAACCCGTCGTCGTCGCGCAGCCGGCCAGACACAGCGTCGCGATCAGAGCGAGCGCGCGCATCAGCGCCCCTTTTGCGGATGTCGTCGGCATGGGCTTGCTCCTGTTCCCGGGCACGCTGGAGGGCGCCGGCCGCGCCTTTGTTGCGACCGGCGAGATAGGCGAGGCCTCCCGTCGCGAGGATGGCGAGGCCGGTGCGGATCGGCTTGGGCAGGGCGAGCCACCAGGGCAGCCAGACCTGCCACGTCGCGGCCAGCAGGGCGCCACCCGCCAGCGCCCATAACCACCAGGGGATGAGGTCGAGGATCCAGCTCATGCCAGCCCCACATCCGACCGGCTGCGCTTCCACACGCCATAGAGCGCGACGCCGATGCCGATCACGGTCAGCGCGACGAAGGCGTATTTCAGCACGGTCGAAACCTCCGTCAGCGGCGCCAGCTGCTGCGCGGCGTCGGAGGCGGCCGTGCCGAGCACGCCAACGCTCGCCGTCGCCGTGCCCTTGCCCTCGGTGCTGCCGGTGGCGCGCGGCTTGGGCGCCGGCTCGACATAGTTGGAGGCGACGAATGCGCCCTTCGCCCACAGCCCGGCCTCGGCCGCGCGCCGGTTAGTGAGGCCCGGCAGCGCCTTGCCGCCAGCCTTGTTCCACTTCATCAGTTCACGCGGCACGCTGGCAGGATCGCCGGCGTTCAGCTTCTTCAGCAGCGTCGATTTGCGGAAATTCGCCGGGCCGACATTGAAGCAGAACGACACCAGCGCGGCGAACTGGTTGTCGGTGATCTCGACCGTCACCGCCTGCCGCACCGCCGCCTCGTACTGGCCGAGGTCGCGGCGCAGGATGGCGGTGGCGTCCTCCTCGGTGATGGCGAACCCAGGCGTGACGCGGGGCGGGCCGGCGGCATCGGTATGACCATAGCCGATCGTCCAGATGCCGACCGGGTCCTTGTAGGCGTTAAGCCGCTTGCCCTCCCACTGCTGAATCAGCGCGAGGCCAGCCGCATTGATCGTGCGGGGCATGAACCGTCTCCAGATATCGGGAAGGATCGGAACGCAGCTGCGAAGGCTCAACCCACGGCGCATTTACCGCGGAGGCGATCACCACGTAGTATTGAGGTGTCGTCGTGCGTGCAGGACCAACGCGCGATGACCGGATGGGCCGGGCGGTGCCTTGGGGGGCACAGCGCTCGGCCCATCCGTTGACTACCTTCCTCGAGGGATGGCGATCACGCCGCCATGCCCCACCCGAAGCCACGCATGGCGCTGTCGACCAGGGCCGCGATCCCGGTCATGGCCGGCGCGGCGAGGTGCACGCCGTCGACCATGAGCGCCGAGGGCGGCACGTTGCCGTTGGCGACGGCGGTCACATCCGTGGTGCCGTTGGACAGCGAGAGCAGATAGGGCATGCACGGCAGCACCTTGCCGGGATAGGCCGCGAGCAGCGCGGCCGTGAGCGCGGTGACGGCCGTCTGTGCCGACGCCGACTGCCCCTCACGCTTGGCGGTGGGGATGATCAGGTAGTTCGTGTGGCCCAGCGCCGCGATGATCGCCTGATGGCGGGCGACATCATTGGCGGTCGTCGCGTCGAAGCTGTTATTGTCGCCGTCCCACCAGAGGGTGGGCAAGGCCTTCGCGAAGGCCGGCGCCGCCAGCATGCGCGTCTTGATCTGCTCCAGCGTCGAGCCGCCGACCGCCGTCATGTACGGCGTCCAGCCGAGCAGCGCGAGCGAGCGCCCGAAGCCGATTTCGGGGTTGCCCGCGCCGCCGCCATAGCTGTCGCCGTCCACCCAGCAGTCCCACACCGGGAGGCTATCCGCCTTGATGCGAGCCGTATCGGTGACGGCATCGGCGTAGATGGTAAACCGGCGGAACGGCGAGGCGAAATTCGCGCCGTTGCGGTCCCCGCCAACAACGAGATTGGTGACCACCGGCGCCCCGGGCCAGTTGGTGGACAATTGGGCATCCTGTCCATTATAGGCGCCGCGCATGGTGGCGCCATAGGAGGCCGCGACCCGCAGGATCGGCCCGCCGATGGGGCCGAACCCGGCCGGCAGGTACGATGTCGTGCCCGCGGTGACCGCCGCCACACCCAGAAACCCCGACGTGTTCCGCGATGCGGTCATCCGGTTGTTATCGTTGGAATAAAACTCGTAGGGATAGCGAGAGCCGCTCGCCCAGGCATCCGCGGAGTTGATGAACTCGGCGACCACATAGACCGAATTATCCGTCCACGGCAGGCGGATTACCCGGCTCGCACCCGTGCCCGAGAGCACCGTGCCGCCGATGGCGGCGAGGAACCGGTCGATCGACGCGAATTTGAGCCCGTACCAGCTCGCTCTGTCGTTCAGGAAGTCGATGTCGACGACAGCGCCGGCCCGCTCCCACGGCACCGCGTGGCTCTGGGCGTAGCGCACCAGCCGGTCGGTGGCCTGCCGGCCGAAATAGCCCTGCGCATCATGGCCGATGGCATGGCTCAGCGTGCGGGGGACGGCCAGATCGATTTCTCCGGACATCAGAATACCTTTCCTATCAGGACGAGAAGGGTGGTGCCGTCGCGCCGGGCGCGGACGGGGAAATGCGTGCCGTCGGCCGCCTTGCCGCGGAGGACGACGTAGCCGTGACGGAGCCGTGGGAGCGCGCGGCGCCCCCACCCGCCCGGCGACAGGCCGGGTCCGAGTGCGCTCATGGAACCTCCGTGGATGGCCGGTTCAGAATCGGGGGGGGCTCAGATCACCGTGTGGATGTGGAGGCCGGCGCTCGTGCCGGTCGCCAGCACGCGCCGGACGATGAATTCGAGGACGATGGGCAAGCCGATCGGCAGCGACAGGACGATGGGCTCGTCATCCTCATTCCACACGGGAAGGATGCAGACCTGCGCGCTGTCCAACGTCGTGGGCGCGAACACGCGGACGCGGGCGTAGCGCGGGAAATCTGCGGTGTCGTTCGGCACGACCGCCTCGCCGCTGCGGCCGAGGCTGGTGGGGGAGACGGCGCTGCCGCGCCAGGGGTCCTTGGCGGAATCATAGGGCATTGGGGGCTCCGCGGCGTCAGATGCCGAAGGCGAGGAAGAACAGGACGAGGCGCACGCGCCCGCCGGTGAAAGCGCCGCCCAGCGCGCTCACGCGCAGCGGCGTAGCGGCGTAGAAGGCCTGCGGGCCGATCACGCCGACATTGCTCGCGCCGACCGCGACGCTCAGCAGGCCGCCGAATTTCGAGGTGTCACCGGCGATGCCCACCTCGTAGGCGGTGGCACCGGTGACGGCTTGGACCGTGCGGCTGGCGACGGCGAGGCAGATGGCGCGGTCGGGAATGACGATGGAGGAGGTGACAAAGGCCCCGCTCAGCACCAGTTCCTGCTCCACGGCGCGCAGCGCCACGGTGCCGCCGGAGGGCGTGCCGGCGAGAAGATCCGCCCAGCCCGCCCCCGTATGGACCAGCGTCGTGCGCTCGGCGGCGACGAACAGGCGCCAGCCCGCCCGCGGCACGAGAAAGGTCCAGCCTCCGTCCAGCAGCGCGATCTGTCCGTCGCGCCCGGCCCAGTCGCCGCCCGCACCAGGCGCGATGAGGTAGCGGTCGCCCGCCACCGCTCCGCCGGGCGGCGTCGTGTGCACCCGGTCGATCACGGCCAGCTGCGCGAGAGCGTCGAGCTGCAGCAACGCCTCGTTATGGGTGACGTGTTTTTGCGCCTGCGCCGCCGCGAGCAGCGGCAGCGCGAGCAACGGTGTCGTCTCGCTCATCGGGATGTCCTGTCGGGTGAAGTCAGAGCGGAAGGCGCACTTCCAGCGGCCAGCCGGGGCCGACGCTGGCCGAGAGCTGGACGATGCGCACATCGAGGAAGGGCTGCGGCGCGCCGAAATCGGCCAGTTCGTCCGCCGTCGCGTAAAGCCAAGCCGGCGTGGCGGTGATGACGCTGCGCACCACCGCACCGGCCTCAATCAGGTCGATGCGGTAGGCCTCGGTCTCTTCGCCGAGCGGCACCTCGTTGAGATCCCAGGAATCGCCGCCGATCCGCGTGCGCCGGATCCAGCTCAGCGCGACGCCCTCCGCGACACGGCGCGCACGCGGCTGCACCGGCGCCAGCGGCCGCAGCGCGGCCGGCCCAACGCTTCCCACGATCTCGGCGACCCCGTCGTCGCCATGGTCGCGATCCGCCCGCCCGACGCGCAGAGCGATGCCGCGGCCGAGCAGATCCAGCCCGCTCACCGCCGCCGTCAGGTTCGCGTCGAGCCGCACGAGACGCGTGCCCGCCGGCCAGATGGCACGGGCCTGCGCCTCGGTGCCGAGCTGGCCGCGCAACAGCCCCGACAGCCGCCAGCGTCGCTCGCCGATCAGTTGCGCTTCCGCGAACTGCAGAAGTTCGACGCTCCCGTCGGGCGCGAGCAGCACCAGCGCGTTGGCTCCGCCCAACACCGCCTCCTCGCTCGCGGCCGCCAGCAGGCCACCATAGAGTTCAACCTCGAGCACCGGGCCGCGATGCCAGCGCCAGGGTGCACCAGGCGCCAGCTCGTTCAGCGTCTCGCCCATCACCGCCGGCGCGGCCAGCGTCGCCACCCGCTCGAAGCTCGCCCCGTCCACCTGCCGCCACACCGCCATGGCGCCCGGCCAGGGAGAGGCGAAAGCGGCCAGCCAGGCCAACGCTGTCGGACTGGTGTCCAGCACCGCCGGCAATCCCAGCAGCGCCAGTTCGGGCGGGCCGTGGCTCACCGGCACGGTGACGGGCGGCGCGCGCTCGGTTCGCACCGCG
The DNA here is from genome assembly GCF_014195655.1 of Ancylobacter tetraedralis. Classification (GTDB taxonomy): domain Bacteria; phylum Pseudomonadota; class Alphaproteobacteria; order Rhizobiales; family Xanthobacteraceae; genus Ancylobacter; species Ancylobacter tetraedralis. The sequence goes on along the minus strand of NZ_JACICD010000001.1, from coordinate 428,897 downwards.
AGGCTAAAGACCGCCGGGTCGATGCCGCGCACGGAAACGGTGCGCGCCTCGCGATCCTCGATGGCGGTGATTTCCACCAGAAGCTGCCGACCGTCGCGGTCGATCCGCACCACGTCGCCCGGCTCCAGGGCGAGGCGCGAGGGCGGCAGGGTGAGGCGCCCGCTCTCGCGGCCTGCCCAGGCATCCTGCAACCCCATCTCGGCAAGGCCGGCGACGAGACCGCTATCGGCGATCATCGCGAGGTCCAGCGCCGTCTCGGCCCGCGCCCGGCCGGCCAGCCGGCGCGAGGCGGCGGTGGCACGGCGATAATCGTTCAAACCGTCCGTGAAGCCGAGGGTGACGCTGCGCGGCAGTTCGTCCTCGCTGGCTCGGGTGAAGCTGGGCGCGGCAATGTCCTCGCCGGCGACAACATCCTCGTCCGAAAGCGTCGCCACAAGACGTCCGCCGCGCGGGCGCAGCGCGAGCCCCTCCCCGTTCTCCATCAGATCGAAGCCGAAGGCCTGCGCCAGCGGCTCCAGCGCCGCGCGGGCCGTCATCGGCCGGTCGACCACATAGCCGTCGATTACCCCGCGCAACTGCGTGGCGTCGAGGCTGGCGCCGAAATCCTGCGCCAGCCGCGCGCCTAGCTCGGCGAGCGGAGCGGCGCCCAGCCGGCCGCTCAGCCAGTGCCCGGTGCGCCAGTTGGCGCCATCCGCCCAGATGTCGCGGGCGAGCGGGAAGATCGGAAAGGGCCGCGCGTCCCAGCTCCAGGCATAGATCGCCGCCGGATCGATCATCCGCCCGCCCGGCAGCGACGCGAGGGGATTGGCGTCCTCCTGTGCGAAGCCGTCCAGCGTCGCCTCAAGATGGCGGCGCTGCATCAGGTCGTCGCGCTGGCCGTTGGAGAAGGGCGGCAGGCCGTTCTCGACCGATTTCGGATCGGGGAACACGCTCGGGCGGTTCGCCCCCTTGTCCACGGCGGCACAGCCGAATTCCGTCAGCCGCACCGGCTTGGACCCCGGCATGAAGGCGGTCGGGCTGGCCATCCGCACCCCGCCGACCCGCTCGTGATGGGCGTTGCTCCACCACGACGCGACGTCCTTCTGGCGAAACACCCAGGGCTCGCCATAGGCTCCGTCGGTGATGGGTTGCCGCGCCTGCGCGTTGCGGGCGACATCATCCGGATAATACCAGTCGAAGCCCTCCCCGCCATGGACATTGCCGGCGAGATAGGCCCGGTCATAGCCGCTCGCATGCGCGGCCGCGTCGAGATGGGCGTCGCCATCGCGCCAGTCGGCGATGGGCGGATACCAGTCGATGCCCATGAAATCGATCGCCGGCGAGGCCCAGAGCGGATCGAGCGGAAAGCGCAGCTCCGCCCCGCCCTCGCGCACATGGCTGCCATATTCGGTCCAGTCGGCGGCGTAGCCGATCTTCGTCCCGGCGCGCAGCATGCTGCGCACTTCGCCGGCGAGCGAGGCGAACTGTGCCACCGCGGGATAGACGCCGGGGGCCGAGCGCACGCGCGTCAGCGCCGCCATTTCCGAGCCGATGATGAAGGCTTCCACCCCGCCGGCGAGTTCCACGAGCTTGGCGTAGTGAAGCACCATGCGGCGCAGCGTCCATTCCGCCGGCCCCGCATAATTCACCACCCCGCCCGCCACCGTGAAATGCGCGGCGGAAGCGCTGCCGAACAGCGCCGCCACCTGCGTGCCCGCCATCGCCGTGCCGTCCGGCGAGCCGGGCCGGTCCGGCGCGGGATGGCAGGTGATGCGCCCGCGCCAGGGATAGGTCGGCTGCGAGGCGCCCCCGCTCCACGGGTCGGGCCGCGTATTGCCGGGCGCGATGTCCATCATCACGAAGGGATAGAACTTCACCTTGAGGCCGCGCGCCCTCAGTCCCTCGATCGCGCGGCGCACCGTCTCGTCGGAGGGCGTTCCGCCATAGGCCGGCCGCCCGTCGATCTGGGTAACGAGATAGGCATCCGTGCGGGTGCGCCCGGCCACCCGCCAGGCGAGCGCCGCGAGCGCGGAGGTCGCCTTGTCGCGCCGCTCCACGCCCGGCTCGATGCGGCACTCGCCGGCGCGCAGATCCGTGCCGAACCAGGCGACGACGAGAGCCACGCGCTCCAGTTGGGGGCAAAGTTCCTGCAACTCATCGAGCGCGGCGTCGAGATCGCTGTCGGCGGTCTCCACATGCCGGTTCTCCGGCTGATAGGTGCCGGGTCGGATGACCCGCTTCACTTCCTGCGTGTCATAGCCGAACTCGGTGGCGCCGGGGATGAGCGTCACCGCCTTGAGCCGACCCTCCAGTTCTCCCACCACGCGCACCAGTTCGACCGTCACCTGCGGCAGGCGGTTGCCGTAATTGGCGAGCGGCAGGCGCTCGAACACCACATAGGCAAGGCCGCGATAGCCGGGCGCCGCGCCCTCGCGCGCCTCGATCAGCGGGTCCGGCAGCTGGTCGTCGCCGCCATGATGCAGGCGCAACGTGATCCCCTGCCGGTCCAGCGGCTTGCCATCCACCCAGATGCGGCCGATCCGGCTCACCGGCCCCTCGCAGAGCCCGACCGCGAAGCTGCCAAAGTAGCTGTAGGTTGTGGTCGAGGAGCGCGCGCCGCCGCCCTTGCCGCCGGAGGACTGGGTCTGGGTGGAAACCACCTCCTCCACCGACGCCGCCCAGATCACCTGCCCCGCCAGCCGGGCGCGGCCGTAGAGCCGCGGCAATGGCGCGCCCTCGCTGGAGGTCATGGTGCCGAGATCGGTAAGGCGGGGGCCCGTGACACGGCGGCCGCCACCGGTCAGCCGGCTATCGAGCGCCGCCCCGCCCAGCGCACCAAGCGCCCGACCGGCGACAGCACCAAGGGGCCCGAACAACGCCCCGCCGATCGTGCCGCCGAGCGTGCCGAGAATGAGAGTGGCCATGTCGATCCCGTCACTTGGTTTGATGCCTGCGGCGAAGCTGTGCGCTGGGTCCCGGCTCCGCGCTCCGGCGGCGCCTCCGCTGGGCCGGGAGACGAAATCCCCCGGTCCCGGACGCGTGGCGCCGCAGGCGGAACGCCGACCCGGAACCGGCGGAGACTGCGCGCGGCGGCAGACTCACGCCCCGCTCTCACGCACCCGGAAAGGCGAAGGCGTGGGCGAGGTGGCGCCGCCACCAGGGCGCGAGGAACACCTCGGCCACCGCCGCCCCGTCATGGGCGTGCACCATGCGTTCCGCGCTCACCAGGATCGCCGCGTGCTTGGCCGGCAGATGCGCCCGCCAGCGGAACAGCAGCACGTCGCCGGGCGTCATATTGGCGAGCGGGACCGCCCGCATGTGCCGCAGCGCCGCCTGCGCCATCTGTTCGGCGCGCGTCGCCTCGGCCCAGTCGGGCGCATAGGAAGGCAGACCCTCGGGCTCCGCGCCGATCACCGCCCGCCACACCCCGCGCACCAGCCCGAGGCAGTCGGTGCCATGCCCCCGGCAGGAAGCGCGGTGGAGATAGGGCGTGCCGATCCAGTGGCGCGCCTCGGCGACAATCCGGGCGCGCGTGTCGTCCATCGGCATGGTCAGCCTCCCGGCACGGCGACGCGCAGCACCGCGTCATTGCCCGGCATGTGCGGGAAACCGCGAAAATTGAGCGCATTGGCGAAGCGGTCGCGGCACGTCTCGAAGCGCTTGTCGCAGCCCGCCGTGACGGTGAAGGCGTCCCCCACCCCGAGCGGCTCCGGCGGGCGCTGCCACAGCTCCAGCCGCGCCACGCCGGCTGTCGCGTGGGTCTTCACCTCGCAGGCGAAGCCCTGATTGGCGCCGGAGGTGAAGATGAGCCTTCCTTGCGTGAACCAGCCGCCGGCAAAGCCGTCGAGCCCCGCCGCAACGAGCAGGCTCGCGGCCTCGACCGCGGAAACGGTACCGCTGCCGCGATAGGCCCCCTCCAGCGCCACCTTGCAGCGCGCATCGCCCAGATCCGCGTCGCAGCCGCCGGTGAAAAGCCGGCCCCGCACGATATTCAGCCGGCTCGACAGCGCGCGCAGCTCGGCGGTGAAGGCCCCGCCCTCACGCCGAACCTCGCCGATTGTGCCGCGCCGCAGCCGCAGGAAATTCGACGGTGCCGACCAGTCGGCCAGCATCAGCTCGACCTCGGCCCCGTCATACCGACCGGCGACGAGGTCGCCTTCATCGATGAGGTCGGAGGACAGCGCGGCGGACATTTCCCCCCCGCCGACCGAGAAGCCGAGCGCGGCGGCCTCCTCGCTTCCCGTCACCCCGCCCGCCGCGCGAAAGATCGTGCCAGCGACGAACAGGTCCTCATCATGCTCGGTGATGCCGATCACCCCGCCATCCGGGCGGGTGATGCGCCAGCAGCGCGCGAGCGTGGTCGCGCCGGTGGCGAGCGCGGCGGCAAGGCCGGCGGGCAGGTCTCTCATGTTCCGCTCCTCAACATGCGCGGCTCACGACCGGATCTCCAGGATCGGGATGCGCGGAATGGCGCCGGCTTCGAAGGCGGTGAGGTTGACCTCGAGAAAATCGGTGTCGAAGCGCACCGGCACATCGAACAGGAAGCCCGCCGTCACATTGGCCCCGGCGGCCGGCACATGGCCGGCGAGAAAAGTGACGGTGCCGGTCGTGGCATCGAGCGTGACATGCTCGCCCACCACCCGTTCCGCCCCGTCGACCGCGACGCGCACCGAACCCGCCACCGGCTTGGCGATGGGCCGCAGATAGGGGGCGTGCGCGCCGCCATAGGTCTTGGCCAGCGCAAACGCGGTCCGCGCTCCGTCACCGGTTCCAAGGCTCTGGTCGAACGGCGTCACGCCGGCGCCCGGCGCCGAGGAGGCATGGTCGAGCCGGTCGCGCCAGCGGAAGCCATAGAGCCGGCCGCGCCGCTCCTCGAAGAAGGCGACCACGGCGGAGAGCTGGGCCAGCGAGGTGACGCCATAGCCGGCATCCCAGCGCCGGCGCGAATGGTTGAGCCGCGTGTTGCGCTCCTCGCGACCGGTCAGCGTGGTGACGATCTCGGTCGCCCGTTCCGGGCCGCCCGCCGCGCCGAGCGCGATGTCGAGCGGGAACAGCGTCTCGTGGAAGGCGGGCATCTAGAGGCTCCTTTCGCCGCGTGCGACGGCGCGGGTGACGAGGCCGGCGAGATAGGCTTCCGAGCGGCGGAAGGCGCCGGGATCGGGCGTCGCCACGTTCACCGTCACGTTGACGGCGCGCCCGCTCGCCCCATCGGCGGCGACGCCCAGCCGCCCGTCCGGCCCGCGCCGGAGCGGCAGGATCGCCTCGGCCCCGCGCTCGCCCATCAGGCCGGTCTGGCCACCGGCAAGCGGGAAATAGGTCGGCGCCGCCACCACGCCGCCCTGCGCGAAGGGCACCACGCGCCCGCCCTGGAACGCGCCGCCCTTGGCAAAGCCGAGCGCACCACCAAGCGCGCCACCCAGCGCGCCCTGGAACAGGCCGGCAAGGCCCTGCTCCAGCGGGCGGAAGGCGGCATCGAGCGCGAGGGTGGAGAGGCGCGAGACCAGCGAGCGGAACACGTCATCTGCCGCCCTCCCCTTCAGCGTCGCCCCGGTGAGCGCATCGCCCACCACCCGGCCAAAGCCGCGAGCCAGCCGCTCGGCCTCGGAGAGTTCGCGGCGAAAGGCGCTGGTGTCGGCGGAAATCTCCACCGTCAGGCCCTCGCCCGCCGTGCCGTCATAGGTGTCGGTCATCGCAGCCCTCCATCCGCCAATGCCCCGTCAATCGGGAAAGCGCGCCATCAGCGCCGCCAGGCCGGTCCGGTCCAGCGGGGCGCGGGCGGGCCCCGCCACCGCCTCCACGGCCGCGGCGAATTCGCGAGGCGTCAGCGCCCAGAAATCGCGCGAGGACAGGCGCAGCCGGCCGAAGCCGAACGCCATCGCCTCGCGCCAGGGAAAGGCGCGCGCGCCCATGCTCACCCCGCCGCGCGGGGCGCCCGTTCCAAAGGGTCGGGTGGCGCGCCCTCCGCGGCGCCGAAGGTGGCGGTGATCAGCTCGCCGACGATGCGCGCGAAGCCGGCCGCCCCGCCCGGGGTGGTCATGCGCGCCACATCCTCCTCGCTCACCCCCTCGCCCGCCCCGCGCAGCCCGGCCGCAATGATGCGGATGGCGTCGCGCGCGGCGAGCCGGCCGGAGCCGAAGCGCTCGGTCAGCGCCACCAGGTCGCCGGCGGCGAAAGCGTCCTCCAGTTCCGCCAGCGCGCCGAGCGTCAGCACCAGCGTGCGCACGCGTCCGTCGAGTTCGGCGGAAATCTCGCCGCGATGGCGGTTCGCCATGGCACCCTCCCTCACAGCGCCACGAAGCTGAGTTCGCCCGCGCTCTCCAGCGCGATGTCGAAGGTCACTTCGCGATCATGCTCGGCGGCGATCTCCAGGCTGGTGATCTGGAACGGACCCTCGATGGTGCCGAAATCGGGCACCACCAGTTGCGCGGTACGCAGGATGCCATCGAAGAAGCTCTGGCGGATCAGCGCATCGGACGCCGCATCCTTGAAGATGCCGGAACCGGCGAGCGAGGCGCGCTTCACCCCGGCGCCCGCCAGCAATTCGCGCCAGCGCCCGGCGCTCTCGGCATGGGTCACGTCCACCGGCTCGGTGTTGAACGCGATCTGCCGCGAGCGCAGCCCGGCCACCGTCGCGAAGCCGGTGCCGTCGTGGATCTTCAGCAAGAGGTCCTTACCCTTCTGGGCTGCCATCGGCTGGCCTTTCCTGTGCGGGCGATTGGGAGGGATGTTCAGCGGCGGTTAACGCGGGTGCGCTAGGGTGACGTCCACACGGAGCCGAAAGCGCGCCCGCGCGGCTTCACACATCGCTTGCGCAAACCGGGCTAACCGATTTCATGTTCTGAGCGAGATCGAGATGGGTTTCGTCAGCCCCACGAATCCCTTGGCGCAGTTTCCTGATACGGTCGGAAATTCTCAATCTGCTTCTGTCACCGCGCGAAAGCGCACCAGCGCGCGATAGGTGCGCCCGCCCGCCTCGCGGCGGATCTCGGCATTGCTGAAGCGCAGGTTCACCAGCCGATGGCCGGCGAGTTCCAGCGGCGCGTCGTGTAGCGCCTGCTGCAGCTGGTGGGCGATGGCGTGCGCCTCTCCATGCCCGCCCTGCCGCGACCAGGCGAAGAGCGTGAGCCGATGCTCCTGTCCCGCCTCGGTGGCGGTCGACCAGTCGATAAGCTGCGCCTCGCCCAGCGTGACATAGGGAAATTCCGGCGCGCTCGGCGGCACGTCATAGATGCGCGGCCCGCCGAGAGCGGCGATCAGCGGCGCATCGGCTTTGAGCGCGTCGTGGACCGCCGCCCGCAGCGCATTGGCCGGGCTCATCGGCGCCTCCTCGGGCCGAGCTGCGCGAGCCGGCGAACCATCGCCGCCAGTCCCTTCAGCCTCACGTCGAATCTCATGGCGCTTCCTCCCGGCAGTCGCAGACCAGCCGGCGCCCGCGCCCTTCCGGGTCGCTCACGGCGTCGACGAGGAAATGTCGGGCGCCGAGCCGCAGACGGTCGCCGGGCTGCACCGTCGCCGGCGCGCGCAGCGTCACCGTGTGGGTGAGCACCGCTCCCGGCCGGTCGGCGATCTCGGTGGGGGAAGCACTGGTCTCGATCGCCCCCCACAGCGCATCGACGGCGAGAAAGCTGCGCGTCACCCCGCCTGCCCCGTCCGGCATTTCCACCGGGGTCTCGTGCACCAGCCGGTGGCGCATCTGCCCGATGGCGCTCATAGCCGCGTCACCCGGAACGGCGCCACCAGCGCGTCGAGGCTCGCGGGAAAGGCCGCGCCCGGCCCCGGCACGTCGCGATGCTCGTAGAAATGCGCCAGCACCAGCCGTACCGCCTCGATCAGCGAGGAAGGCACATGGTCGACCTCCGGCCCGTGCCCGGCGATCACGTCGATGGCGATGCCGGCGACCGCGCGTCCCGGCGCCGGCACGGCCGCGCGGTCGACCCGGATCAGCCCCGGCAGCCGCGCGATATTGGCGGTGAAGGCCGCCAGCGACACCTCGATCTCGGCGCCGGCGGCATCCACCACATGCGCGGCGACGATCTCGCGCAACGGGTTCACCGGCACCGCGATGAGCCCGGAAACCGGCCAGGTGTCGCGCACCAGGCGCCAGCTCTGGTCGATCAGCACGCGGCGGGTCAGCGCCTCGACCGTGGCGCGCGCGGCGGTGATCAGCGAGGCGATGAGCGCATCCTCCGCGTCATGGTCGACGCGCAGATAGGTCTTCGCCTCGGCAAGGCTGAGCGGCTCGGCCGGCGGGCCGGCGAGAAGAAGGGCGGGCATGGCGGCTCCTGGGCTGCATAGCAAAAGGGACGCGGGCGGCGCGCGGCGTGGGCAAAGGCATGGACGACGCGGGCGATTGACGCGGCGCGCGCGCCCCGCCAGAACGGACCGACCGTCCAGCCGGAATGACCGATGCGCCCCGTTCGAAGCCTCGCCCTCGCCGCCCTCGCCTTCGGCCTTCTCAGTGCCCCCGCCTTCGCCATCGTTGGCGGGCGGCCGGCGGACGCCGATCTCAAGGCGGAAACGGCGATGATCGTCTCGACGCGCGGCGCCTCCTGCACCGGCGTGGTGCTGGCGCCGAACGTCCTGCTCACCGCCGCGCACTGCGTGCAGCCGGCGGCGGATTATGCGGTCGTGGTGTTCGAGCCGGCCGGCCCGCGGCTGATCCCGGCCAGCCGCATCGCCGTGCATCCGGGTTTCGATCCGGCATCCTTCGACACCCGACGCCCGACGCCCGATCTCGCGCTGGTAAAGCTCTCGGCCGCGCTGCCGGGCGATTTCCGCCCGGCGACGCTAACCGGCGAGATCGCGCTGCCGGCGCGGCGCACCGCCTTCACCCTGGCCGGCTTCGGGGTGGTGAAGGACGGCGATGGCAAATCGGCCGGCACGCTGCGCATGGTCGATCTGCCGAGCATCGGCACGACCGGCGGCATCATGGTCCGCCTCTCGGCAGATAATTCAACAGGGTCGGCCGCCGCCGGCGGCTGCACCGGCGACAGCGGCGGGCCGGTGCTGCTGGACGGCGCGGTGGCCGGCATCATCGGCTGGTCGACCGCCGCCGGCGGCGCGCGCGGCTGCGGTGGCGTCACCGGCGCGACGCTAGTCGGCCCGCAGCGCCCCTGGATCGACGCGACGCTGCGGGCGATGGGGAAGTAGCGACTGGAATGTCCTCTTCCCCGTGGAAAACGGAGACGAAGCTACGCCGCGAACTTCAGCAGCTTGATCGCGTCGAAATCCTGCACGCCGCCGCCCACCCGCTTGGTGATGTAGAACAGTACATAGGGCTTGGCGGAGTAGGGATCGCGCAGCACGCGCACGCCGGCGCGATCCACCACGAGATAGCCGCGCTTGAAGTCGCCGAAGGCGATGGACAGGCTGTTGGCGGCGATGGCCGGCACGTCTTCCGCCTCGAAGACCGGGAAGCCGAGCAGGTGAGGGGGCGCGCCCGGGGCGGTGGGCGGCGCCCATAGATACTGGCCGTTCTCGTCCTTCAGCTTGCGCACGGCGCCCTGCGTGCGCCGGCTCATGACGAAGCTGCCATTCTGCCGGTAGCCGGATTTCAGGGCATAGACGAGGTCGACCAGCGGGTCGGCGGGGTTGGCGGAAGGAAAGTCGCCCGCCTCGCCGGTGGCGACGAAGCCGAGCTTGCCCCAGGTCCAGGCGCCCTCGGCCACCGTGTCATAGGCGAGGAAACCCTTCGGCTTGCCCGAGCCGTCGCCGGTGACGAAGGCGGTGCCCTCCTGCGCCGCGAAGGCGGCCTCGACCTCGATGGCCAGCCACTCGTCGATATTCACCGCCGCATCGTCCAGCAGGGTCTGCGTCGCGGCCGGCATGGCGTAGATTTCCATCGCCGGGAAGGTGAGTTCGTCCAGCACGGGGCTCGCGGTCTGGCTGCGCGCCGCCGTCTCCGCCACCCAGCCCACCGCCGGGCCGGAGGTCATGAACGGCTTCTTGTAAGTGCCGGAGGAAATCACCCGCACATCCGAGATGGCGCGGATCGGCGAGAGCGCCGCGAGGCGCTTGCCGATTTCCCGCTCGGTCTCGTTCGGCACGACATAGCCGCCATCGGTGGCGACGCCGGCCGAGAGCGCCTTGGCCTCCAGCCGCTTGAGCCCCGCCGCCTCGCCGGTGCGCACATAGGCGTCGAACGCCGCCTTGTGCTCGCGCGCCGCCAGGTCGCTGACGAAGCCGTCGCCGCCGCTGCCCAGCGCCGGCCGGCGGGTCTTCAGCACCAGTTCGTCGATGAGCGACTTCTGCGCGTCGAGCGCGGCATTGATACGCTCGACCTTGTCACGCGTCAGGGCATCGCCGCCCCGCCGCTCCAGCTCGCCGAGCCGCTGGTCATTGGCGTCCTTGAACGCCTCGAAGGCGCTCATGAAGTCCTCGAAGGCGGCGGAGACTTCCGGGCCGGCGGACTTCACTTCGGGTGCGGGATTGCTGAGATCCATGGTGCTGTCCCTGTTGCAAAATGGTTGCGTCATCCCGGCCGCGAGCGCCCGGAACGAGGATTGGTGAGGAAGAGGTTCAGGCCGGCAGCGGCTTCAGCCCCGGCAGGGTGCGCAGACGACGCGCGCCACGGCGGATGGCGGCCGCAAGGCCGAGGCCGAGGCCCCCGTCGCCGCGCTTGACCGAGGCGATGCGCGCATCCGGCTGCATGGGAAAGGTGACGACCGACACCTCCCAAAGGTCGATCCGGGCGAGGCGGCGCACCCGCGAGCGCGGGTCGGTGCGCCCCTCCACCGCGCGGAAGCCGATGGACAGCCCGTCCACCGCCCCCGCCCGCATCAACGCCAGCACCTCGCGGGCGCGGGCCACATCGAGCGTGAGGCGGCCGCGCACATAGAGGCCCACGCCATCCTCGCGCATGGAAATCCAGGTGCCGATCGGCTCGGCCGGATCATGCTGGAACAGCATGCGCACGCCGGAGGTGCCGCGCTCGGCCAGCGAGCGGGCGAAGGCTCCGGGCAGGATCAGGTCGCGGCCGAGATCGACGCGGCCGAACAGGGCGGCATAGCCCTCGAAGCTGCCATCGGGCTCGACCTGCGCCAGCCGGCCGGCAAGGGCCTTGGTCTGCAAAGGCGGGAGGGCACCCTCTCCCGCAAGGCGTGCGGAGCCGATCATGCGCCCTCCCCTTCGCCCTTGGGCCGGCGGGTGGCGGCGGCGCGCTCCAGCTTGCCGAGCGTGCGGCCGAACTGGCGGAATACCTGCGGCGCGTCGCCGGCTCGGCTCGGCGCGGGCAGTTGCGGACGATTGGGCAGGAAAGCCCGGATGCGCGGCATCGATGTCATTTCTCGTCTCCGAACAGGGCGTTGAAGCGCGCGATCTCGCGCACGAAATCGTCGAAGCGCCGCACCGCGCGGGAGAGTTCGCGCATCGCCGCCATGGCCAGCGCGGAGGCGCCGAGCGCCCACATCAGCAAGGCGAGATGGGCGAGGTCCGCCTTGGCCGCGAAGGCCTCGATCAGGGTCTGCATGGGCGTGTCCCTTCGCGGCGGGGCGCTACTCGCGCGCGCCATAGCCCACCGCGCGGCGCTTCTCGTCCTCGGTGAGGAAGGTGGCCTCGTTCACCCGCCGCCACAGCGCCTCGCGTTCCGCGCCCAGCGCCTCGATCGCATCGAGGTCGGGCTCGAGGGCCAGCGGGGCGGCGCCATAGGCCGGCGCCAGCCATGCCGCCAGTTCCTGGCCCAGCCGGCGCGCCAGCGGCAGCACGGTCTGGCGCCACAGCACGCGGCTGGCCTCGGCATAATTGGCGTAGGTGGCGTCCCCGGGGATGCCCAGCATCATCGGCGGCACGCCGAAGGCGAGCGCGATCTCGCGCGCCGCGGCGTTCTTGGCCTCCAGGAAGTCCATGTCCTTCGGCGAGAGCGAGAGCGGGCGCCAGTCGAGCCCGCCATCGAGCAGAAGCGGGCGGCCGGCATTGGCGGGGCCGGAGAAATTCGCCTCCAGCTCTTCCTTCAGCCGCTCGAACTGCTCGTCGGAGAGGTTGCCCGCCCCACCATAGACCAGCGCCCCGGAGGGGCGGGCCGCGTTGTCCAGCAGCGCCTTGTTCCAGGCGCCGGCGGCATTGTGCAGGTCCAGCGCCACCTGCGCCGCCTCCAGCGGCGGGGCGCCGTAATGGTCGTCGAGCGGGTTGAACAGCGCCACATGCAGGATCGGCGCGATACCGCCAGCCCCCGCCCCGTCCTGCACGAAACGCACCGAGCGCCCGCCGACGCTGTATTCGTAGGCCTCCGCCCAGCCATCCACGCCCGGCACGACGCGCATGCGGTCGGGGCGCAGCACGTGCAGCTCGCGCAGCTCGCCGCCGAGCGCTACCGCCTCGACATAGGCATTGCCGGCGATCATCAGATGCGCCGCCAGCGCCTCCATGAGGCCGGCGCCGGAAAGGCGCGCATTGGGACGAGCGAGGAGATCGGTCAGCGGATGGGCGGTGATTTCGCGCCCACCCTCCAGCAGGGTGAAGCTCACCTGCCCCACCGCCTCGGCGACCAGCCGCACGCAACGATGCGCCACGGCGTTGCGCTGGTAGCCCTCGCGCGCCAGCGCCGCATAGTCGCGCGGTGTCCATTGCGGCCGGTGCCCGCCGATGAGCGCGACAAGCGACTGCGTGCGCGAGGCCTTGGCCTCCGGCGGAACCACCGGGCGCCGGAAGGAGAAGAGCTTCATGAACGGGCTCCTGAATTCGAAGAAGGCTGTCATGCCGGCAGCGGCTGTCCCGCCGTCGTCCCGGCCAAGCGAAGCGCGCGCCGGAACCGTCCGCCGCGCGGCGCCGTCCCGCGATCCCGCCGCTGCCAGAACGCGATGGAAAGGTATGGGAGCCGGGAAGCCCGGCCATCACGACGTCCTGCGGGAGGACGGCGGCGCGGTCGTGCTAGATCCGCCGCACCCGCGGCGCGGCCTCGCGCGGGCCGAGCGCCAGGGCGGTGATGGCCCAGACCAGGGCGTCGAGCCGGTCGGGCGAGCGGCCGCTGGTCAGGCCCTCGGGGCCGAAATCGCACATCTCGTCCTCCAGTGCCGGGAAGGCCCCGGCATGGCGCACGCGGCCCTGCTCATAGAGCGCGGCTACCGGCTCGGCGCGCAGCCATTTTCCCCGCGTGGCGCGCACTTCCGTGACCGGCACGGCGGGATCGATGCCCGCCAGAATGGTCCGCACCATGTCCCCGCCCTGATTGACCTCGACCACCACCCGATCCGCCTCCAGCCGGTGGAACAGGCCGATCGCCCTTCCGCCCCAGCCGTTCGGCGTCAGCCCCTGCGCGCTCTCGTCGGCCAGCACATGCACGAGGCCGTCGCGGTCGATCCCGGCGGCGACGATGCCGCAGGCATCGGCATGGCGCTGCGCCGAGGCCGGCGGATCGACCGCCACCACCAGCCGGACCAGCGGCGGTGCCACGGCGACCCGCGCAGCCTCGATCGCCGCGCGATTCCACAAGGCGTCGTCGCGGTCCTCGATCAGTTCGCCGTCCAGTTCCTGCCGGCCCAGCCGCGTGCCGGCATAGCGGCCGACCACGGTTTCGAGAAAGGTCGGCGCGAGATGGGCGGCGTTTTCCGCCGTGCCCATCCGCGTCACCGCCGTGCGCGGATCCGCCAGCAGGGCGCGGATCAGGCTGGTCGGCCGGGGCGTGGTCGTCACCATCTGGCGCGGGCGCCGGCCGAGGCGCAGGCCGAATTGCAGCATGTCGAAGGTCGATTGCGCATAGCGCCACTTGGCCAGTTCGTCGCACCAGGCGGCATCGAACTGGGGGCCGCGCAGGCTCTCGGGATCATCGGCGGAAAAGCCCTGCGCCACCGCGCCGTTCGGCCATTCCAGGCGCCGGCGCGTCGGCTCCCAGTTGGGACGCTCGCGGCGCGGGTGCACGGCGAGGATGCCCGACACCCCTTCCACCATCACCTCGCGCAGATCCGCGAGGCTCTCCGCCACCAGGGCGATGCGCCCGGCCGGCGGGCCCATCAGCGGGCCGCCCAATCCCAGCGCGAGCGCGCGCACCCATTCGGAACCGGCCCGGGTCTTGCCGGCGCCGCGCCCGCCCAGCACCAGCCAGGTGAGCCAGTCGCCGCCACCCTGCGCCGCGCCGGGGGGATGCTGCGCCGGCCGGCCGATCAGCGGCCAGTGGTGCAGCAGCCATTCCGCCGTGTCGGCCTCCAGTGCGGCGAGCAGATCAGGCAGGCTTCCCTGCTGCCAGCACGCGCTCAAGTGTTTCGCCAAGCTCGCGTCGGAAGGCGTCGGCATCGCGCAGCTCGGCGTCATCCTCGTCTCCCTCAGGTTCGGCGCGTTCCAGCGCCGCGAGTTCGCGCAACGAACGCACGAGAATGGCAAGGGTGCGGGCCGCCCGCTCGGTCTCGGCCACGCCGTCCGAGGGACGCTCGCGGCCCACCCGGGCGATCAGCCGCTCCACGGCGGCGATCTCCTTCTCGATCCGCTTGACCAGCCGGGTGATCAGCTGGCCGCGCGGCACGGCCCGGCGGCGGCCGGTGCGAGCCGTGCGCCCCGCCGCGGCGGCGGGCGAGCGCGGGGCCGGACGGGCGGGCGGAACGGCCGTCGCCCGCGCGGGCCTCCGGCGCTTCCAGCCGCGCCGGCTCGCCTGGCGATAGACACCCGGCCCGGTGACGCCGAGCAGCTTTGCAATCTCCGCCACCGGTGCGTCGGTCTCTTCATAGAGACGCCGCGCCTCGCTGAGCTCCGCCGGCGAGATGGCCGGTTCATCCTGAGCCATGCCACCCCCGCCGCACGCTGCAAGCCAATAAAAAAGCCGGCCCAACGGCCGGCTGTCGAAAGAAGATCGGGGCGCCCTGCTCCGGCCGCCCATTGCCCGCGCAACCTGACGGGTCAGCAACCCGCCCCGCCGACGCAACTGTGGAGCATGACCTGAAGCTACCCGGCCAGCGTTACGCTGTCAAGGACTATTTTCCTAGATTAGGATTTATGTTCTGCCCCCTGCCGTTCCTGTCCATTGCCGCCGGACACCCAATCATGTATTCCACCGGATATATCTTGGTACGGACTCATGGCGCTCTCCCTTCTTCGCATCGCGCTTTTCGTGGCAGCTGCGCTCCTGTCGGGGGACGCCTTCGCGCGCGACCCCGTGGTTCTGGCGGCCCCCGGTGCCACGCGGGATCTACGCCTCGATACGCTGCGCGCCCTGGAGCCGCAGACGCGCGACGTCGCGTTTCGCACCTCCAAGGGCGAGGAAACCGGGCGCTACACCGGCGCGAGGCTGTGGGATATCCTGACCACCAACGGCCTCATCGATCCTGCGGCGCATGGCGCGCTGCTGCGCACCCTCGTCATCGTCACGGCGGGCGATGGCTACACGCTCGTCTTGTCCGCCGGCGAGCTGGCGCCGGACCTCGGCAACACGCCGGTCCTCCTGGCCTATGCCCGCGACGGCGTGCCGATCGAGCCCGCACGCAGCCCGCGCCTCATCGTGCCCGGCGATGCCCGCGGCGCACGCAACGTGCTCGACGTGGCACGCATCGACGTCCGCCTGCTGGACGCACCCACAAAGGAGAAAACCCCATGAAGCTCAGCGCTCGCAATGTCATTCCCGGCACCGTCCTCGCGGTCATCAAGGGTGCCACCACGACCCATGTGCGCCTCGAGGTGGCCGGCGGGCAGGTGATCACCTCCTCCATCACCAACGAGGCGGCGGAAGAGCTGGGGCTGAAGGAGGGCGGCAAAGCCTATGCCGTGGTGAAGGCGTCCGACGTCATCATCGCGGTCGACTGAGGAGGGCGCCATCGTCCGCCTCAACGAAATTCGCGCCGGCGAGGTCGCGATCGACCCGCCGCCGCCCACCGATGCCGGGCTCGTCTTCGTCGGCCGCCTTCGCACGCCCTGGACCTCGCGGCTGGAGACACCGCGCCTCGGTCGGCCGGACGGGCCGCTCTGCCGCATCGAACTGTTCGCGCCGTGGCACGCGGCGCTGGCCGGTATCGAGGCCTACGAACGTCTGGAAGTGCTCTACTGGATGCACCTCTCGCGCCGCGATCTGGTGCTGCAGAGCCCGGCCAATGACGGCGCGCTTCACGGCACCTTCGCGCTGCGCGCACCGGTGCGGCCGAACCCCATCGGCACCGCCATCGTGCGCCTCATCGGGCTGGAGCCGGACGGCGTGCTGCTGGTTCGCGGGCTCGATTGCGTCGACGGCACGCCGCTGCTCGACCTCAAGCCCGACCGCAGCCTGTTCACCCCCATCGCCCCAGAGCAGCCCGGCGACCGCCAGATCGGCGATTGAACGCGGCGCGCGAACCCGCCCGCCGCGCCGCACCCGTTCGGGATCGGGCACCGGGAAAGGGTCTCTCCGCGCAGCATGGAAACTGCGCGCAGGACTGGACGGCCCACACGGACCGACCCGTCCTGCGTCTCGCGAGGCCCGCGGGGGCAAGCGCCCGCCGCGCGCCGGCCTCAGCCCGCCTTGTGCCGTGCGAGTAGGTGGATTTCCGCCAGCAGCGCGTCGACGCCGCCGAGCAGGAAGCCGGCGGTCTTCTCGTCGACGAACACGCCATCCTTGATCTTGTCGGCGACGCCGGGAATGGCGAGGTGCGGATAGTCGATTACGCGCCCGCCGGCGGCGGAGAGCGATTCACGCACCTGCGCCTGCGCGCGGATGCCGCCGGTGGAGCCGGGCGAGGAGGTGACGACCAGCACCGGCTTGCCGCGCAGCGCGCCCTTGGCATAGGGGCGCGAACCCCAGTCGATGGCGTTCTTCAGCGCGCCGGATGTGCCGTAATTATATTCCGGCGAGGTGAAGATGACGCCATCCGCCGCCGCGATGGCCGCGCGCAACGCCGCCGCGCCCGCCGGCGGGGTCTGCGTGTCCTCATCCTGATTATACAGCGGCACGTCGTTGAGCGTGAAAACGTCAAGATCGGCCTTGGGCGCGAGCGCGGCCTTCAGGGCCAACAGCACGGCCGTGCTGTTGGCGCCGGCGCGCAGGCTGCCGGAAATGCCGAGAAGCTTGGGGCGGGTCGTCATGTCGCGAAACTCCAGATCATCAGGCGCGCGCCGGGGGCGCTGCGCGTCCCGCTAAATCTCGGCTGTTCGCGCCCATCGCTCAAGCGCCAAGCCATGCATTCCTGCAATCTTTCCCCTGCATGGCTGAACCCGCCTGCTCGGCCCTGCAATCCTGCGCTGCATGCGGCCCCGACCGCATCCGCCGTTTCGCATTGCGGCAAAGCGTGTTACCGATGAGGGGCGTTGCGTAGCAGGAGGGCCGTCGCCCTTGATCTTGACCGACCGCGACATTCTCGACGCGCTCAAGGACGGGGCGCTGAGCATCGATCCGGTTCCGCCGGCGGATTTCTACGCGCCGAATGGCGTGGATCTACGGCTCGACAGCCGCCTCACGCTCTACCGCCCCGTGGCCGAGGGCGACGACCCGGTGATCGACCCGGCGCGGCCGGGCTACAGCTTCCGCGAGGCCATCACCTCAATGGCCGACGATATCGAGATCGGCGGGGAAGGCTTCGTGCTCGATCCCGGCCGGCTGGTACTGGCCTGGACGCTGGAGCGGGTGGACATGCATCCCGGCGCACGGCTTGCCGCGCGCGTCGAGGGCAAGAGTTCGCTGGCCCGAATCGGGCTCATCGTCCATCTGACCGCGCCCACCATCCATGCCGGATCCACGGGTCGCATCCAGCTCGAGATCATCAATCTGGGTCCCCGTCCCATCCGCCTGCGGACCGGGATGAAGGTGTGCCAGTTGATTCTCGAGCAGACGCTGGGCGTGCCGCAGCGCGGCTATGGCGGGCAATTCGCCGGCCAGCGCGCGGCCGAGTGAGAGCGGGCGTGCGCTCTCAGCGCCCGCCGGCCCGCATCTTGCGCGCGGCGTAGCGCTCGTCGCGCTTGGCCTTCTGTGCGGCGGCCTCGGCAGTGGCGCGCTCGGCCTCGGCAGCGGCGTGAGCAATGGCTGCCTCGCGGGCGGCGATCTCGGCAGCCGCGTCAGCGGCGGCCTTGGCGGCAGCGGCCTCGCGGGCGGCGATCTCGGCGGCGGCGGCGGCTTCCGCGCGCGCGATGCGGCGCGCCTCGCGGGCCTCTTCCACGGCCTTGCGCTCGGCCATGCGGGCGAGGACGGCCGGATCGTCCTTGCTCGGCCGGGCCTTCAGGCGGTCAAGCAGACGTGCCTTGGCAGCGGCGGAGTTCTGGCGGCGGTCTTCGAAGCTATCAATCGTTTTCATGGCCGTTCTTTAACCCGAGAGCGCGCCGACGGCAATAACCAGCCTGCAAAACCGTGCATTGACAGGCACGCGCGGCGACGTAGTTTCGCGCCGCGATCCGGCCGCTCGGGGCTGCGCTTTCGCGTTCCCGCGGGCGTCGCATCATGAATCCCAGAGACCTCGCAAGCTATGTTTTCCTGGCCGTCGCCTGGGGGGCCTCCTTTCTCGCAGTCAGCCGGGTGATTCCCGCCTTCGGCTGGGTCGGCGCGGTCTCCTTCCGCGCGCTCATCGCCTCCGCCACGCTGTTCCTCGCGGCCAGGGCGATCGGGCGCCGGCTGGACTTCAGCTTCGGCATCGTGCCGCTCGTCGTGGTCGGCGCCACCACCGTGGCCGGCCAGCTCATTCTGCTCTCCTACAGCCTGCCGCTGATCGGCACCGCGATGTCGGCCATAATGGTCGCCACCATCCCACTATTTTCCATGCTCATCGCCCGCCTCTGGGGAGTGGAGCGCCTCGGCCCGGCCGGCACGCTGGGCGGCGGACTTGGGCTTGTCGGCATGATGTTGCTGGTCGGCTTCCCGTCGCGTCCCATCACGCCCGACTTCATGCTCGGCTGCGCCTGCATGGTGGTGGCTGCGGTTTCGGCCGCCTTCGGCAGCGTCTATGCCGGCCGCCGCCTGCGCCACGCCGGGGCGTGGGAGGTGACGATCGGCTCCTTCCTGGTCGGCGGACTGCTCACCCTGCCGCTGGTGCGCGCCGTGCCGGTTCCCGCCTGGCCCGCGCCGGTCGACTACCTGATGCTGCTCATTACCGGCACGGTCATGAGCGCCATGACCTACGCGCTGTATTTCCGCCTCATCACCACGATCGGCCCGACACGGGCGATCAGCGTCGAATTCGCGGTGACGGGCGTCGCGGTGCTCATCGGCACGCTGCTGCTGGGCGAGCACCTCTCCCCGGTGCAGATGGCCGGCGGGGCGGCCATCGCCGTCGGCTGCGCGCTGGTGCTCGGGCTGGTGCCCGGCCGGCGCGGACGCATACGGGCTCTGGCGTTTTCGAGCGATACGGATTCCGGCTCGCCGGACGTACCCTAGCCCCCCAGCAGGGTCGAGCGGTTGAGCCGGCGCAGCGCGAGGTCCGCCCGTTCGGCATCGCGGCGCGTCTTCTCCACGCTGTCGCCGGTGAACTTGAGATGGTGGTGCGCCGCCGCCTCGGCGGCCGCCTGATCGGCGTCGATGATGGCGCGACCGATTGCCTGATGCTGGGCCAGGAGGTCATCGCGGAAGGCGGGGTTCGCGAACAGGCTGGTGCGGTTGAAGAAGATGTCCCGCCGCAGCATCTCCGAGAAGGCCCGCATCACGTGCAGGATGACGAGATTGTGCGAGGCGGCGTAGATCAGCCGATGCAGCACGAGATCGGCCTCCGCCTCGCGGGTGGGGTCCTCGGCGCGGTGGGCTGTCTCCATCTCGGCGAGGCAGTCGCGGATGGCCTCGCGCTCCGGCTCGGTGGCGCGGATCGCGGCGAGCCCGCTGGCGGTCGTCTCCACCGCCGCGCGATACTCGAAATAGTCCGCCGTCACCGCCTCGTTGGATTGCAGAAGCCCGGCCAGCGGATCGGTGAGGCCGGCGAGGAACTGCGTGACCCGCGTGCCCTCGCGGCCGGTCGACAGTAGCCCGCGCGTCTCCAGTATCGCGAGAGCGTCGCGCAGCGAGGGTCGGGAGACATCGAGCCGCTCGGCGAGGTCGCGCTCGCTGGCGAGCTTCTCGCCCGGCCGCAGCACGCCCTCCAGAATGAGCCGCTCGAGATGCCCGGCAATGGCCTCCGCCAGCTTCGGAGTCTTGAGCCGCTCGACCATGGTGTCCTCCCCTGCCCCTTGTTCCTACGCCATTTTCCGCGCCGCGCACATTGCGCGCCCTCTGGCGCGCCCTCTGGCGCGCCCTCTGGCGCCCCCTGTTGGCGCCACGGGAGGCGCGCGACCAAAGCTCAAGGCGCATGCCAATTGACTTGACTGGTAAAACAAACTTACCAGACTGGATATTCATCATTGCATGCGCCCACCCTCGCGCGGTGCGCTCGCCAGGAACGTGCGAACGGAGAGCCCCGCTGTCCCATCCGTCCCCAAAGAGCCGTCCCGCGCCGGGAATGGCGCCCGCGATCGGTCCGGCGCCCTCCGTGCACGGGCCGGGCGGCATCCATCATTGACGTCCGACGGGGGAGGCGTATGAGCCTGCCCCAAAAGCCCGCGCAGGGGAAAGCGACCCATGGCCACCGTCACCAATATCCAGGACCTCCGGCAGATCGCGATGCGCAAGGTGCCGCGCGCCATCTTCCACTATGCCGACCGCGGCTCCTATGACGAGGTGACGCTGAAGGCCAACAAGGCCGACCTCGCCGCCATCCCGCTGCGCCAGCGGGTGATGATCGACGTGTCCGACCGTTCCACCGCCACCACGATGATCGGCGAGAAGGTGGCGCTGCCGCTGGCCATCGCGCCCACCGGGCTCACCGGCCTGTTCCATGGTGACGGCGAGATTCACGGCTGCCGCGCCGCCCACGCCGCCGGCATCCCGTTCACCCTCTCCACCATGTCGATCTGTTCGATCGAGGACGTGGCCGCGGCGGTGTCGAAGCCGTTCTGGTTCCAGCTCTATGTGATGCGGGACCGCAAATTCTCCGAATCGCTGATCGAGCGCGCCAAGGCGGCAAAGTGCTCGGCGCTGGTGCTGACGCTCGACCTGCAGATCCAGGGCCAGCGGCACATGGACATCAAGAACGGCCTCGCCGTCCCGCCCAAGCTGACGCTGGCCAACGCCATCGACATCGCCACCAAGCCGGCCTGGGCGATGAGCGTGCTGATGGGCAAGCGCCATTCCTTCGGCAATCTCGCGGTGCGCAAGGAGAGTGACAGCCTCACCACGCTCTCGCAGTGGATCGCCGGCCAGTTCGACCCCTCGCTTTCCTGGAAGGACGTGGAATGGGTGCGCTCGCTATGGCCGGGCAAGCTCATCCTCAAGGGCGTGCTGGATGTCGAGGACGCGAAGATCGCCGCTGAGGCCGGCGCCGACGCCATCGTGGTGTCCAACCATGGCGGCCGCCAGCTCGACGGCGCGGTCTCCTCCATCTCGGCGCTGCCGAAGATCGTCGACGCCATTGGCGGGGGCAAGAGCGAGATCTGGTTCGACGGCGGCGTCACCTCGGGGCAGGACATCCTCAAGGCCCGCGCGCTGGGCGCGCAAGGCTGCTTGATGGGCAAGGCCTTCCTGTGGTCGCTGGCGGCGGGCGGTCAGGCGGGCGTCGCCAAGGCCATCGAGATCATGCGCAAGGAACTCGACGTCTCCATGGCGCTCACCGGCACCCGGGACATCAACCAGGTCGACAAAAGCGTGCTCGCGCTCTGAGGCGGGTACGGGGAGCTCCCGATGTCGGGGCTGCCCCTGTGCGGCTAGATGGCAGGATGACCGATCCCGTCCTCTTCGTGCTCGCCGTGCTGGCGATCCTCGCCACCCCCGGCCCGACCAACACGCTGCTCGCCACGGCGGGCGCCGCGGTCGGCTGGCGGCGCGCGTTGCCGCTTGTTCCGGCGGAAGCGGCCGGCTATCTCATCGCCATCAGCGCCATCAGCGCCATCGGCCTCGCCCTCGGGCCGGTGGTGGCGGCGGCGCCGATGCTGGCGCTGGGCCTGCGGCTGATGGTCGGGCTCTATCTGCTGTTCGTCGCGTGGAAATTGTGGCGCGGCGCGGGCCTGCCCATCGCGGGGCCCGGCCTCGTGACGCCGGGGCGCATCTTCCTCACCACGCTGCTCAATCCGAAGGCCATCGTCTTCGCGCTCGGCGTGGTGCCGTTCAATGCGCCGGCCTGGCCGGGCTATCTCATGGCCTTCGCGCTGCTCACCGCTACCGTCGCCCTCGGCTGGATCGCCCTCGGCGCGCTGCTCGGCCACGCCGCCGATGCGGCCGGCCGGGCAAGCCTGGTGCCGCGCCTCGGCGCCGCCGTGGTCAGCGCTTTCGCGGTGATGCTGCTGACGCCGCCGCTGCTGCGCTGACGGGCGGGGTCTTCGGCGTCCGCCGTGTCGCCCCGCGCGGCAGGCGCAGCGGCCAGCGCACCATATGATCGACGAAATCCTGCAGCGGCAGGTCGTCTTCCAGCACGGCCACCTTGCCGCGCACCGAGACGCCGACCTGGTGCACGGTGTCGCGGTCGCCCGAGACCAGATGGTGCCACCAGTAGAGATCGCGCCCCTCCTCCACCAGCCGGTAGGCACAGGAGGTCGGCAGCCAGTCGATGGCCCGCACGGTCTGCGGCGTCAGGCGCACGCAATCGGGCACGACCGCCTGCCGGTTGGGGTAATCGCGGCAGCGGCAGCCATCCTCATCGAGCAGCTTGCAGCCGATATCGGTGTAGGCGATCGCCTCGGTATCCTCGTCCTGCAGCTTCACAAGGCAGCAGCGCCCGCAGCCGTCGCACAGGCTCTCCCATTCCGCGGAATCCAGTTCCTCCAGCGACTTGGTGCGCCAGAACGGCTCGGCAATCTCGGACGTCATGCGACCTTCGCAGCAGAAGCGGACCAGAAACGCCGGCGGCTTCATCGACCGGCAATCACACCTTAGATAGCGTCGGGCTTCCATTGAAGCGAGCCCCCTCGCGCCCCTCGTCGCCGCGCGAGGGCTCGGCTATAAGGCAGGAGCGCCACGACCGACGCCTTTCGAGCACCCGGCGGGACGCGTAACGGACTTTAGAGTACCGGGCGTTAGAGTGCCGGGCTTTAGAATACCGGCCTTGGAGTAGAGGGCTTGAGCGACACGCCGCAGGATGTTCCCCCCAAAGAGCCGTCTCCGGCCGCCCCCCGCGCGCGGGGCAGTCGTCGGCTGCGGAATTTCCTGCTGGCGCTCGATTCCTGGATCGATTCGACCATCTATGCCAGCGGCATCGGCCTGCGCGCGTTCTGGGATGCGTTCGTCGCCTTCACCGAGCGCTTCAACGTGCAGGGCCCGGCGCGCCTCGCCATCTCCCTCGCCTCGACCGGCATGAGCTGGGGGGCGATCGGCGCCGTGCTCATGCTGGCGCTGGCCGTGCCCGCCTTCCACGAGACCTCGGATGACTGGCTGAAGCGGGCCGAATTGTCCGTCACCTTCCAGGACCGCTACGGCAACATCATCGGCGAGCGCGGCATCCGCCACAATGACACGGTGCCGCTGGAGGAATTCCCCGATCACCTCATCAAGGCCGTGCTGGCCACCGAGGACCGGCGCTTCTACGACCATTTCGGCATCGATATTCCCGGCACCTTCCGCGCCGTGCTGTCCAATGCGCGCGCGGGCGGCGTGGTGCAGGGCGGCTCCTCGCTGACCCAGCAGCTGGCCAAGAACCTGTTCCTCTCCAACGAGCGCACGCTGGAACGCAAGATCAAGGAAGCGTTCCTCGCGCTGTGGCTGGAATTCCACCTCACCAAGAACCAGATCCTGAAACTGTATCTCGACCGCGCCTATATGGGCGGCGGCGCCTTTGGCGTGGACGCGGCGGCGCAGTATTATTTCGGCAAGTCCGCGCGCGACGTGAACCTCGCCGAGGCCGCCATGCTGGCCGGCCTGTTCAAGGCGCCGTCGAAATTCGCGCCCCATGTCAACCTGCCGGCCGCGCGCTGGCGCGCTTCCGTCGTGCTCGACAACCTCGTCGATGCCGGCTTCATGACCGAGGGCCAGGTGTTCGGCGCCCGCCGCAACCCGGCGACCCCGGTCGACCGCAAGCAGGACGACGTACCGGAATATTACCTCGACTTTGCCTTCGACCAGGTGAAGCAGATCGTCGACAAGCTGCCGCGCAGCTATGCCGAGCGCTCCTTCCTGGTGCGTACGGCGCTCGACCCGAACATCCAGAAGGCGGCGGACCTCGCGATCCGCGACAGCCTCAAGCAGTTCGGCAAGGATTACGGCGCCAAGCAGTCCGCCATGGTGGTGATGGAGCCGAACGGCGCGGTGCGCGCGATGGTCGGCGGGCGCGACTATGGCGAGAGCCAGTTCAACCGCGCCACCGACGCGCTGCGCCAGCCCGGCTCGTCCTTCAAGCCCTATGTCTATACCGCCGCGCTGATGACCGGCAAATACACGCCCGACACGATGGTGGTCGACGGGCCCATCTGCATCGGCAACTGGTGCCCGCAGAATTACGGCCGCTCCTATGCCGGCCGCATTCCGCTCATCACCGCCCTCACCCGCTCGCTGAACACGGTGGCGGTGAAGCTGGCCGAGGCGATCGGGCGCGGGCGCATCGTCGATCTCGCCCATGCCATGGGCGTGAAGAGCGAACTGAAGATCACCCGCGCCCTGCCGCTCGGCGCCGCCGAGGTGACGGTGCTGGACCAGGCGACCGGCTATGCCGTGTTCGCCAATAACGGCATGTCGGTCGACCCGCACGCCATCATCGACATGCGCACCCCCGCCGGTGAGCCCGTGTGGAACTTCGACCGCGACGGCCCCAAGCCGCACCGGATCATCCCCGAAAACGTCATCGGCATGATCAACCCCATGCTGAACAGCGTGGTGGAAAACGGCACCGGCCGGCGTGCCCGGCTGCCGGGGGTCAAGGTGGCCGGAAAGACCGGCACCACCAACGCCTATCGCGACGCGTGGTTCGTCGGCTTCACCGGCAATTATGTCGGCGCCATCTGGTTCGGCAATGACGATTACGCGCCCACCCGCAAGATGACCGGCGGCACCCTGCCCGCCATGACCTGGCAGAAGGTGATGGCCTTCGCCCATCAGGGCATCGAACTGAAGCCGCCGCCGAGCCTGGAGGGCCTGCCGGTGCCCAAGCTCGACGGCGCGGTGGCGGATGCCGAGGCGCTGCAGGTCGATGGCGTGCAGCGCCCCGTCACGCTGTCGCCGGCCGCCGCCCGGCAATTGATGACGCTCTCCAGCCGCATGCGGGAGGCCGCCGCGCAGCCGATCCGCCGGCCCACCGCCGCCGCCGATGCCGGCCAGATGCCGGTCCCCGCGTCCGGCGTGGGGGCGAGTGGGAGCAACTGAGACGCGACCGAATGGACGGCCTTGCCGACTCCGCCGATGGAGAGGCTTTGCCGATTGAGAGGGCTTTGCCGATTGACCTTCCCGCTTCCAGTGCCCATGCATGAGCGCACCCGCGTTCCATCGGATTGCCCGGACCCGTGCGTTCCCTCCTCTTCATCCTGACGCTCGCCATCGGTGCCGTCGTCGGCCTGGGCCTGACCTGGTTCACCACGGTCAAGGGCTATGGTCCGGCGTCGATCCGCTCCGGTGCCTGGGAAGCCTGGCCCAAGGCGGGGGCGGAGGATGCCGATCCCTATGCGCGAGCCGCGCTTGCCCGCGCCGGCGAACTGCCGCTGGAACTCGCCGACGGCCTCGCCTTCGTCGCCCGCACGGACGATGCCGGCATGCCACTGGACGGGCGCTGCGACATCCGGCTCACCGGCAGCCTGCCGCAGGCACGTTTCTGGACGCTCACCGTCACCGACCCGCGCGGCCGGCTGATCGACAACCCGGCCAAGCGCAGCGGCTTCACCAGCCCGGAAGTGGTGTGGAACCGGGACGGCACGCTCGACCTGCTGCTGGGCCCGCGCGCCCGGCCGGGCAACTGGCTGCCGACCGGCGCGCGCGAGCGCATCGTGCTCACGCTGCGGCTGTACGATACGCCGGTCGGCCTCGCCCGCCGCACCAGCGACGCGCCGGCCATGCCACGGCTGGTGACGGAGCGCTGCCCATGAGCGGCCTCGCCATGTCCGCCCGCCGCCACCGTGCAACGGGGGGACGGCCTTGATGAAAAGGCTGATCGTGCCGATCCTCGCCGGCCTCGTGCTGGGCGGCATCGTGCATTTGGTGGGGGTGCTGATCCTGCCCTATCTCGCGGAGAGGGACGCCTATTCCCGCCTGTCGGCGATCGGCGACGTGAACACCGTCACCCCCATCGACGACCCGTCCTCCGAGGGTGCGGTGCTGCCGGCGAGCGATCCGGCCTTCGTCTCGGCCGTGTGCCTGTACGATCTCGGCGACGGAGCATTGAAGATCCGCGTACCGACGACGGAGGACTACACCTCCATCTCCTTCTATACGCGCTACGGAATGCCGTTCTACGCCATCAACGACCGCTCGGCCGGACGCAGCGTCATCGAACTCGACTTGATGAACGCCAAGCAGAAAGCCGCGCTGCCGGAAAATGACGAAGTCACGGTGGCCGACCGTCTGGTGGTCGAATCCCCCAGCAATGAGGGCGTCGTGCTCATCCGTGGGCTGGTCCGCGAGCGTAGCGCCCGCGAGGCGATCAAGGCGCTGGTGGATGCCGCCGGCTGCGACAGCCCGTCATAGGCTGCCGCTGGTCGGCGCCGGTCCGTGACTGCCGCCAGCCGGCAGTTCCGGCACCTGCGCGCGCACGCGCTGGATCACCTGCAGGATCACGATTTCGCCGGTGGTCGCCTCACCGATGATGGCTTCACCCGTCTCGCCCTCCCCCACGGCGCGGGGAGGCTTGCGGACGCGCGAGGCGTCGCCCGGCGCTCGAGGAATGGCAAACGGCACGATCACGCCCATCTCGCCCTCCGCGGGGTTGCACGGATTCAAGCCATACGATCCAGCCGTGACGGGGGCGGATCGGCCGGGAAGGCCCGAGCTTCCCTTTGGTTAATCCGAATGACCCCATAACAATGGTTCATGGTTAACGCCTCGCTAACGTTCGAGGCCTAGCTTGGTTTCGCGGAACGGCGCGTGGCGCCGAATCATTTCATCAGACAATTTCATCCCTATGCCCCCTGCGACCGGTTCCGGCCTCAAACTCCTGATCGAGGAAGCACGTCGCCGGCACGAGGACACCCGGCCGGACATGCTGCGCGCGCTTGTCGGGCTGTACCTGCGCCAGCCCTCGCACAATGCGGACGAGCAGAGCCGCTTCGCCACGCTCGCCCGTCACCTGCTCACCGCGGTGGAGGCTCCGACAGCCGCCCGCGCGCTGCGCGAGATCGCACCTCGCAGCGATCTGCCGCGCGATTTCGTGCTCGATCTCATCGACGGGCCGATCGCGCTGGCCGGCCCGATGCTGCGCCTGTCACCGGTTCTGGGCGAGGAAGATCTTGCCGCGCTGGTGGACCGGGCGAATCCGGATCAACTGGCCGCCATCAGCGCCCGTCGCGAGGTCTCGCCGGCACTCGCCAAGCGGCTCGCGGCGCGCATGCACGGGGCCGGGGCGCCGGCGCGAGAGCGGCGCCCGGCCAACGCGACAGCGCTCGATACCGCCGCCATGACCGCCGAGATTGTCGCCGGCATCGCCACTGAACTCGCGGCCGCATTTCCCGAGCGCCCCGCCGCGCCCGACCGGGGTGAACCGCGCGATACGGTCGCTCCCGGCGGCGACCCGAGCATCGCGCCTCCGCCGGCCGTTCCGCGGCTCGACTATCTCGCCGCCTCGCCGGAAGAGCGCACCGCGCTGGTCGCCCGCCTCGTCACCCTGCCGCCTCTCTCGCTCGCCGAGCGGGTGGCGGCGGCCGACGGCACCTTTACCGATGCACTGCTCGATCTGGCAAAGGCCGCCGAGCCCGCCGGCATCGCCGCCCTCATGGAAGCCGCGCTGGGCGTGACGCGGGAGAATGCCGCGCGCATCGTCGCCGACGAGACGGGACAGGCCCTCGCCGTTGCCGCGCGGGCGCTGGGTCTGTCCTTCGCCGTGCTGTCGCGCGTGCTGTTCCGCCTGCACCCGGCGACGGGACGCTCGGCGGCGGAGATGAGCCGGCTGGCCGACATGTTCGACGGGTTGCCGCTGGCCAGCGCGCAGCATCTGGTCGCCAGCTGGCGCGGCGGGCGGCGCATGGTGCGGGAGCGGGCGGAGGACGCGCCGTCCATGCGCAGCTATGGCCACGCCCGCGCCACCCCCATTACCACCTCCGATTCGGGCGACGTGCGCCAGCAGGGGTGATCGCGCGGTCGCGGCTGTCGGTGGATCAGTCGCGCGCGAGTTCGAGGAAATGCCGCCCCTCGCGGTCCTCGATCTCGACGAACCAGAGGTCGGGATCGAAGCGGATCTCCTTCGCCATGCGCTCCTCGGCCGCGCTCTCGGGCGAGCCGGGCGGCACCAGCGGGGCGAAGAGCCGCTCGCCGGGCACCGCCACCTCGGCGAGCGAGGGCAGCGCCGGCCCGAACAGGCCGGCCTTGCCGTCGAGGGTCGCGATCTTCACGAAAATGGCGCCGGCGTCCTCGGCACCGCGCCGGCGCACGGCGGCAAAGGCGCCCACGCCATGGGCGCGACGGATCAGCGCGGAAACCCAGATGCCGCTTTTCAGACGCATGGCGTCCCCCTCGCGGTCAACCGCCGCCTATTGAATCTGCAGGCCGGCAATGGCGTTCAGCTCGCGCACCACGCGGTCGGAAATCTCGCCCGTCACCGGCAGGCGGCGGTCGCGTTCGAAGCGCTGGATCGCCTCGCGCGTCGCCTCGCCGGGACGGCCATCGACGCGGATCGGGCCGTAGCCGAGCCGGGCGAGCGCCTTCTGCACCTCCATCACGCGCGGCGAGGCCCCGACCTCGGCCGGCGGAACGACCGGGGCGGCGGGCGCGGCCGCGGCGACATTGGCGGGCGGCAGCAGCGGCGCGGCGCCGGCCGGGGCTGGCGCTGGCGCAGCGGCGGCAGCCGGCGCGCGCGGCGGCTGGGCGGGCCTGGCGGGCGGCAGCGGCTTGGCGGCCGGCGCGGGCGTGATGTTCATCGGCGCCGCGATGGCCGGCGCATCGGAATGGCTGGCGGGCGCCGGCGGCGGGGCGGGCAGCGGCGGCGCGGCCGGCGCGGGGGTCGGCAGTGGGGTGGAATCGCCCGCCACGGCCGCCGCGGCGGCGGCCAGAAGATCGGTCGGGAGGGAGCCGGTGACGGAGGCGGGCGCCGCGCGCCGCGCGCCATGGATCACCAGCGCATTGCCGAGAATCGCCGCGCTGGCGAGAGCCGCGAGGAACAGCATGATCGTATCGGACGTGCGCCGCCCCGGCCGGCTGGGCTGGATCGCGACGCGCTCGCCGTCGAGGTCGATCTCGTCGACCAGCAGATCGCTTGCGTAGGACCTCGGCATGGCATCCCGAACCGACGCGCCCCCCTGGCGCGGTGTCGTCCGACACTGCCACGAGAGCCTTAAGCGAACCCTAAAGCCGGAATTTTGCTTAACAAGCGCTTGCCCCGATCGCGCAATTTCACGCGTTGCCGACATCGGTTAGGCAACCTGATGCCGTTATCCTGCAGCCTTGAGGATCCTCCGCGAGGCCGCGGGAAGCGCCATGTTCTTTTTGCTACGCGTCGCATTCTGGTTGACCATCGTCCTGCTGCTCCTGCCCAGCATTCCGGGCGGGCCCCTGCATGACGCCGCCGCCCCGAAGGACCCGCCGGTGGGCGCCATGGAGGCGCTGTCGGCCGCCACCTCGGCCATGGCGGATGCGAGCGGCTTCTGCGCCCGCCAGCCGCAGGCCTGCGTCATCGGCGCCGGGGTGATCCAGATGATCAGCGAGCGGGCGGAAGCCGGAGCGCGCTTCGCCATCTCCTATATTGCCGAGCAGATCGGCGAGGAGAAGCGCCGCGCCGCCGCCCGCGCCACCGGGACGCCCACCGGCGACACGCTGACCACGCGCGACCTCAGCCCGGAATGGCAGGGCCCCACCGTGCCGGGCGCGGCGCCGAACGAGACCTCGGCCTCCGCGCCGGCCGGCGGCCCCGGCCCCGCCTCCCCCGCGCCCGCCGTGCCGCTGCCGCCCAAACGGCCGGCCTGAACGCGGCCGGCCTGAACTGGCGGCTGGCGTGCGCCATTGCACTCGGTGCCCCACCGCCCCTATATGCGCCAAGGCGAGGCGCACATGACGACATCGAGCATTGACGGCATCATCGAGGACTTCGAGCTTCTCGATAATTGGGACGACCGCTACCGCTATCTCATCGAGCTCGGGCGCACGCTGGCGCCCTTTCCCGAGGCGGAGCGCAGCGATGCCACCAAGGTGCAGGGCTGCGCCAGCCAGGTGTGGCTGGTGAGCCGCGCGACGCCGGCTGCCGCCGGCACCCGCCTCGACTTTCTCGGCGATTCCGATGCGCATATCGTGCGCGGGCTCATCGCCATCCTGATGGCGCTCTATTCCGGCCGCACGGCGCCGGAAATCCTCGCCGCCGATCCGGCGGCCGTCTTCGCCCGCATCGGCCTCAAGGATCACCTGACCCCGCAGCGCTCCAACGGCCTGCGCTCGATGGTCGAGCGCATCCGGGCCGACGCGCGCAACGCGCCCACCGCCCCGGCCCACTGACCCGCGCGGCCGTCACAGCGCCGGGCGGCCCTGCGCGCTCCAGGCCCGGATAGGCCCGGCACGCTCGGGACCGCGCGCGGCGACGGCGAGGCCATAATGGCGCGCAAGCCTGTCGAGCCCCAGGCCAAGCACCACCTTGGCGGTGCGCGCCGGCCAGCCGCGATCCTGCTCCACCTGCTCCAGCCCTTTGAGGAAGCAGCACACATCGGTGAGCAGGCCGGCAAATTCCGGGCCGGCGGCCTCCAGCGCCGCGCTCACCCTCTGCCGCGCCGCCATCGCCGCCTCCGAGGGCGTGAGCCCGGCGGACGGCCCGCGCCTTCCGCTGCGCCCGACAGCCTCCCAATCCGCCGTCAGGCGCGGCATCATCTGCGCGCGGGTGAAATCGGCACGCAGCCGCTCCCCCGCCACCAGCTGGGCGGCACCGACCAGCGCGCTGCCGTCGCGTCCGCGCCGGCGGGCGAGCCAGCCGAGCGGGCTTTCCTCCAGATCGACCAGTACCTGCGTGGCGACACCGTCGACCGCCACCTCCACCCGCTCCAGCCGACGCTCAGCCATGGCGGAGATCCTCCTTGCGGACAGCCTCGCGGGTGATGATGTCCTCGAGGTGGGCGATCCGCTGGTCCCAGACCGCCTGCTCGCGCCGCTCCTCCACCCGCTGGCAGGCATGGGCGACGGTCGAGGGGTGGCGCGCAAACCCCATGGCCACCCGGCGGAGCGACAGCCCGAGCGCGACATGGGCGAGATACATGGCGAGGGCCCGCACGGCGGCAATGGAGCGCCCGCCGGCGCGGCCGAGGACGGCATCCGCCGGCTGGTCGGTGTCGGCGGCGGCAAGATCCGCCGCCAGCCGGCAAAGCGCGCGGCACCGCGCGCGCGCGGCGTCTCCCGTTGCCGGATGCGGCGGCAGGATGGCCCGCACGGTGGGAGCGGAGGAAGAGATCGCGATGTTGCCCATGAAGTCGAACTCCGTACCTAGGAATTTCAACCTACAACCTAGGAAGGTATAACTCAACAACAAATGCTTTAAGTTGCATGTTTGCCGGGACATCCGGATCCGGCGCACCCGTCGGCACAACCCACGGTATAGGAAAATTATCCGACACCTGTCGCCGCGCACCCATACTGGCGGGCGTGAACGGCGAGGCGGAACCATGACATTGACGGGCGGCAGGCGAGCGATCCGATCCATGCGGAGCGAGGAGCCGGAGGTTGCCATCGCGGCGCGGGCGGCGGCGCTGCGCCCCTTCATCGGCACCACGGCGGAGGAGCGGCGCACCGCCCTGCTCCGGCTGCTGCGGCAGGAGCGCCGGGCCTCGCGCAGCGGGCATGGCTACGATGCCTCCCGCCACGCGGCGCTGCGCCGGCTCATGGCGGAAACGCAGGCTGCACCGGACCGGCTTCGCGGCCCGGGCGCGACGGCACATAACGAAAAGGCCGCCCGGGCGACCGGACGGCCTCGTCAACTTCGTTAGGGCGCAGGCGAGCGCAGCCGATTCGCGATCCCGGAGGGATGCCGTATCGGCATCTGGCTCATTTCCGACGAACGCGGGTTCACCGAGATCCGTCCGGCCAGCGGGCGGCGGCGATCCCTTCGACGAGGCGGGCGCCTTCGCTCAGGTCCGAACGGTGCGGCGACGCTGCTGCCCGAGGCCCATTTCCTTGGCCAGGGCGGAGCGGGCGGCGGCGTAGTTCGGCGCCACCATCGGGTAGTCGGGCGGAAGACCCCACTTCTCGCGATACTGTTCGGGCGTGAGGTTGTACTGCGTGCGCAGATGCCGCTTGAGCGACTTGAACTTCTTGCCGTCCTCCAGGCAAATGATGAAGTCCGGTGCAACCGACTTCTTCACAGGCACGGCAGGCTTGAGCGGCTCCGGCGTCAACTCGACCTCGCCGGTCGTCACGCGCTGCAGTGCAATGTGCACTTCCGTCAAGAGAGCAGGCAGGTCACTGGCCGGGACCACATTATTGCTTACGTAAGCGGAGACGATATCGGCGGCCAGCTCGATATAGGTTGCGGCGTCCGTGGTGTCGCTCATGGCTCATTCTTCAAAGGATGTTGGTATACCGGAACGCCGATTTATGGCATCCACATGTACGCGTCTATTTTCACGACAATACGCTTAGTGCCAGCGCATACAATTTGTCGTTTGGATATGCATGGATAGATAGACTTCCGCGTGAGAACCCGCAAGGTATTTCACGCGCCGTTCGCATATTTTGTTCGTGACATCACCTGTTGCTGAACGCACAGCCGGACCGGCGCCAAGCTCAACTGGATCCCGGCTATGCTTTTCACTCGGGGCAGCACGGCTTCGTGAAGCCGCCCCCGACTTGCCGTGCGGGGCAAGGCTTATTATCTCTATGAAAAATCGCCGGGGAATCCCATGAACGAGACCTTTCGCCGACCCAAAGTCGTGAAGACGGATGCCGAGTGGCGCGCCCTTCTGACGCCGGAGCAATACCGCGTCACCCGCGGCCACGGTACGGAATGCGCCTTCAGCGGCCCCTATCTGTCGCAAAAGGAAACGGGCACCTATAGTTGCGTGTGCTGCGGCGAGCCGCTGTTCCGCTCCGACACCAAGTTCGAATCAGGCACCGGCTGGCCCAGTTTCTTCCGCCCGATCGACGCTGACGCCGTCACGGAGGTGCATGACCATTCCTATGGCATGCACCGCATAGAGGTGCGCTGCGCCACGTGCGACGCTCATCTCGGCCATGTCTTCCCGGATGGTCCTCGCCCCACCGGGATGCGCTACTGCATGAACGGCGTCGCCCTCTCCTTCAAGGCAGACGCCACGCAGGACGTTGCCTCGTGAGCAACGGCCAGCCGATGCAAGCCCCGCTGGTCCGCAGTTTCCACGGCGAGACCCTTGTCGACCCCCATGCCTGGCTGCGCGCCGAGAACTGGCGCGAGGTCATGCGGGACCCGGCCGTGCTGGACGGGGGGATTCGCGCCTGGCTGGAGGCGGAAAATGAAGCCGCCGAGCGGTGGTTCGCGCCCCATGCCGGGCTGCGTCGCGCGCTGGTCGCCGAAATGCGCGCCCGCATCAAGGAAGATGATTCCTCGGTGCCGGCGGCGGATGGGCCCTTCGCCTATTTCACCCGTTTCCGCGAGGGCGGGCAGCACCCGCTGATCTGCCGCCGCCCGGCCGGCGCCGTCGCCGGCGAGACGATCCTGCTGGATGGCGACGCCCTCGCCGAGGGCAAGGCCTATTTCCAGTTCGGCGACGCCCGCCAGTCGCCGGACCACGGGCTCTATGCCTGGACCGCCGACGAGGCCGGCTCGGAATATTACACGCTGCGCGTGCGCGACGTGGCGGCCGGCACCGACCTTGCCGATGTGGTGGACGAGACCACCGGCGACGTGCTGTGGAGCGCCGACGGTGCCTATCTCTATTACATCCGCCGCGACGCCGAGCACCGGCCAAGCTTCGTCTATCGCCACCGGCTCGGGGCCGATCCGGCCGAGGACACGCTGATCTACGAGGAGCCGGACAAGGGCTTCTTCGTCTCGCTCGGACGCACGCAATCGGGCCGCTTCGGCCTCATTTCCTGCGGCGATCACGACACCAGCGAGATCTGGCTACTCGACCTCGCGGCCCCGCTCGACGCGCCGCGGCAGGTGGAGCCGCGCGAGCCGGGCCTTCGCTATGGGGTGGAGCACCACCCCTCCCTGGGCGGTGTCGACAGCCTGATCATCGAGACCAATGCCGACGGGGCCGAGGACTTCAAGATCGTCACCGCCCCGCTCGCCAGCCCCTCGCGCGCCCACTGGCGCGACCTCGTGCCGCATGTGCCGGGGCGGCTGCTGCTCTCGGTGAGCGTGCTGCGCGGCCATCTCGTGCGACTGGAGCGCGAGGACGGGCTGCCGCGCATCGTCGTGCGCGCGCTGGGCGATGGCGCGGAACATGCGGTCGCCTTTGCCGAGCAAGCCTATTCGCTCGGCTTCGATCCCGGCTACGGCTTCGACAAGACCGAGATCCGCTTCACCTATTCGTCCATGACCACGCCCTCCGAAGTGTGGGACTATGACGTGGCGAGCCGCGCGCGGGTGCTGCGCAAGCGGCAGGAAGTGCCCTCCGGCCACGACCCCGATCGCTACGTCACCCGCCGCCTGATGGCGCCGGCCAAAGATGGCGAACTCATCCCGGTATCGCTGCTGTTTTCCAAGGACACCCCGCTCGACGGCTCGGCCCCGTGCCTCCTGTATGGTTACGGCGCCTATGGCATCTCGATTCCCGCGAGTTTCTCGACCTCGCGCCTCTCGCTGGTCGATCGCGGCTTCGTCTATGCCATCGCCCATATTCGCGGCGGCACGGAAAAGGGCTGGCGCTGGTACCGTGAAGGCAAGCTGTCGAAGAAGCCCAACACGTTCAGTGATTTCATCGCGGCGGCCGATCACCTCGTCGCGCAGGGCATCATCGCGCCGGACCGCATCGTCGCCCATGGCGGATCGGCCGGCGGCATGCTGATGGGCGCGGTGGCCAATATGCGGCCGGAGCTTTTTGCCGGCATCGTCGCAGAGGTGCCGTTCGTCGACGTGCTCAACACCATGCTCGACGACACGCTGCCGCTCACCCCGCCGGAATGGCCCGAATGGGGCAACCCGATCGCCGACCGCGCGGCCTTCGACACGATCCGCGCCTATTCGCCCTATGACAATGTCACGGCGCAAAACTACCCCGCGATCTTCGCGCTGGCCGGCCTGACCGACCCGCGTGTGACCTATTGGGAGCCGGCCAAGTGGGTGGCGAAGCTGCGCGCAACCCGCACGAACCGCGCGCCGCTGCTGCTGCGCACCAATATGGAAGCCGGCCATGGCGGCGCCGCCGGGCGCTTCGACCGGCTGGAAGAGACGGCGCAGGTCTATGCCTTCGCGCTGGAAATCGCCGAACAGCCTGAACCGGCAGGCCTGCACCCGCTGGCCTGAGCCAGAAGACCCGCGTTCGCGGCATAAAAAAGGGGCGCCGCACGGCGCCCCTTTTCGCATCCAGCATCCGAGGCTTCAGGCGTCGCTGCGGGCGGCGGCGCCGGAGACGTGATCGCGCAACTGCTGCAGCGAGGCGAAGCGCACGGTTCCATCCGGCAGATCCGCCTCGATCGAGCCGTCGGAATAAAGCTTGTAGTTCATGCCAGCGATGGTGCCGGCCTTGAGCACCTTCACGTCCGGCGCCACCGGCTCGTCGTCGGCCAGCAGATCGACGTCGCTGAGGAAGGACGGCGCGGCGACCGGCTGGGCGGCGAATTCAGGCCGGGGGCCGGGCTCGCGTGCCGGCGCCAGCGGGGCAGGCTCCAGAACCGGCGGCTCGGGCTGGCGCGGTTCATCGAAGAACAGCGGGGCCAGCGCCGGCGCGGGGGCCGGCGGTTCCGGGATGCGCGGCGGCTCAACCGGGCGGGGCTCCATCGGCCGGGGCTCGGCCGCCGGGATGTCGACCGGGCGGGCCTCGACCGACCTGGTCTCGGTGAGCCAGGAATCCGTCAGGCGCGGATCCGGCGCCTTCGCCTCCGGCATGCGTTGGTCAGGAATACGGGGCTCAGGAATACGGGGCTCACCGATGCGAGGCTCGGACCGTCCGTCGTCGAAGCCCATCGGCGCGGGGGTCGTGCGCTCGGCGGCCACGCCATGCAGGGTGCGCAGGAAGCCGGGCAATTCGCGCGGCGCCTCGGTGGCGGGGCGAGGCGCCGGCTCGGCGACAGGCCGCTGCGCGGGCTCGGGCAGGAATTCCGGCTCCGGCGCGAATTCCGCCTCGGCGATGAAATCGGGCTCCCGCGCGGGCTCCTCGGCCCGTTCCGACTCCGGCACGATATCGCTTTCCAGCTCGCGCTTGCGACGGAACCAGGAGGGGAGGATGCTGCGCGGCTGGGCCGTCTTGCGTTCCACCAGCTCGGGAGCCAACGGCGCAGGCTCCTCGTAGTCGGGTTCCTCATAATGCGGCTCGGGCTCGGCCGGCCGTTCGGCTACCGGCGGCGGGGCGGGCTTCGCCACTGGCGCCGGCGGGGCAGCCGGCATCGGGGCGGGCATCGGGGCGGCCGGCCGCGCGGCCACAGGTTCGTGACCGGCGGCGCGGGTCTCATGCGCCGCCACATGCGCCGCAAGCCGCGCCTCGGGCGGGATCGAGCGCGCCTCGGGCTGGATCGAGCGCGCCTCGGGCGCCGGGGCACGGGCGCTGGAACGCGGCGGCGGTGCCAGTTCCGGCGCGGGCGCAGGCGCAGACGGCGCGAAGACCGGATCGAGGTCCGTCGCCATCAAGTCCAGTTCCTCGTCCATCACGGGGCGCATCTCGTCCTCAGGCTCGAAATGGACGACGCCATCGAGCCTATGGGCGATCTCCACCAGGGCCCGATGCACGTAGCCGAGGGCGACGAGCAGCAGGCCGCCGACAAAGCCGAAGCTTCCCGCCGTCAGGATCGCCGCGCCCGACGTCGTCTTCGATGCGTCGAACCCGAGCGCCCCGAGCAGAAAACCGATAACGGCAATTGCTGCGCCGATGCCGATGAAAATTGCACTCATCATTCACTCCGCCCCTCGACCGATTCGTCTTCGGCCCCCGTGCTGACGAACTTTATGTACGAACAGCGTTTATCAAAGATTTCCAGGCGATTGCACCCTCTGGCGTCGACTTGCGACGATAACGACGCATCCTCGGCATCGGCGCGTGCCAACGCCAAGATTTTCGGCGTGCGCGATGCTTTCGGTTGTCGAGTGTCACGGACGGCCCTATCTAGACATGGCCGATCCTCCTCGGTGCCAGCGCACCCGTGGAAGGCGCCGTCGCGGCGCGGCCGGTTTCATTTTGCGGAGACAGATTCCATGTCCTTCACGCTTCCCGAGCTTCCCTATTCCTACGACGCACTCGCTCCCTACATGTCGCGCGAGACACTCGAATACCACCACGACAAGCACCACCTTGCCTACGTCACCAATGGCAACAATCTGCTGAAGGGCACGGAATTCGAGGGCAAGTCGCTCGAGGAGATCGTCAAGGGCTCCTATGGCAAGATCCCCGGCCTCTTCAACAATGCCGGCCAGCACTATAATCACCTGCACTTCTGGAACTGGCTGAAGCCCAATGGCGGCGGCGCCATTCCCGGCGAGCTTGAAAAGAAGATCGTAGAGGATCTTGGCTCGGTCGAGAAGTTCAAGGAAGACTTCATTCAGGCTGGCGTCACGCAATTCGGTTCCGGCTGGGCCTGGCTGGCGTTGAAGGACGGCAAGCTCATCATTGACAAGACCCCGAACGGCGAAAGCCCGCTGATCAAGGGCGCGACCCCGCTGCTCGGCGTCGACGTGTGGGAACACTCCTACTATATCGACTACCGCAACCGTCGCCCGGACTACCTCAAGGCGTTCGTCGAGAATCTGGTGAACTGGGACTACGTGGCCGAGCTTTATTCCAAGGCGGTCTGACATCCCTGTCGAGAATCGCGGGCCGTCGGCACGATCAGCGTGCCGACGGCCCCTTTCTATGTCGCCCGGGCGGGCGGAAGCGTCAGCCGAGAATGTCGTATTTTCGCGGAACATAGCCCTTCACGCAGAAATCCATCCGGTAATTCAGCGAATATTCCGAGCGCCACTGGTAGAGCCAGTTCTCGCACGCGTCCTCGGTCTTGAAGCAGCCCACGGCGGTGCGCCATTCATAGCGGTAGATCCCGCCAAAGGCGTCGCGCTGGCCGGTGAAATGGCCGTACCATAGATTGGCTGCCGGAATGCTGGCCGCCATCGCCTTGCAGTCGCCGCCCTGAAAAGTGCCGGTGAACTCATAGGCCCCAGCGGGCTCGGCCCCGAGCGGGGCCCCCGCCGCCAGCGCGGTGACGGCGACGATGATGCGCAATGAGCGTTTCATGGCATGCTCCTTCCAGCAGCGGCGCCGCGCGGGATCTCCCGCTCAGAGCCAGCGAATCATCCGCAACAATGCGACCAGCCCCGCGCCAAGCAAACCGGCGATCAGCGTCACCGCCCAGAAGCCGTTCGGGTCCTGCGCGCCGGGAATGCCCTCCACATTCATGCCCATGAGGCCGGTGATGAGCGTCATCGGCGCGAACACCACCGTCACCGCGGCGAGGATCAGCATGGAGTGGTTCATCTGCTCGGCGCGCCGTTCCACCATCTGGTCATAGATGACGGCGGCGCGGTCGCGCACCGAATCCAGCTCCTCGGCAAAGCGCGTCACCCGGTCCGCCGCCTCGCGCAGCCGGTTGCGGTCGCGCGGGGAGAGCCATTCGGCATCCTCCAGCGAGAAATGGTTCAGCGCCTCGCGCTGCGGCGCGATGTAGCGGCGCAGGATGATGGCGACGCGCCGCACCTCCGAGACCTTCACGCTCAGATTGGACAGCGTGGCGCTGAGCACCAGTTCTTCCAGTTCGTCCGCCTGTTCGGCCAGCGCGGTGATGACCGTGTCCATGCGGTCGACAAGGCGCATGGAAAGGTCGGCGACGAACTCGCCCGGCGAGCGCGGCGCCCGGCCCCGCTGGATCGCATCCTCGAAATCGCCCACCGCCGACAGGGTGCGCTTGCGCACCGAGACGATGCGGTTGGGCTCCACCCAGAAGCGGATGGAATGCATCTCGTCCGGCAGCGAATAGGGCATCAGGTTGATGCCGCGCAGGTTCAGGAAGGCGCCATTGTCGAACAGCGCGCAACGCGGGCGCGTCTCGGCCGCGGTCAGCGATTCGATGATGGACGGATCGATCCGGCTCTCGTCGTTCAACCAGTTCTTCCCATAGCGGTGATCGAGCTGCTGCAGGTTGATCCAGTCGAAGCCGCGTCCGGAGGGAGCGCCGCGCCGTATCTCGTCCCAGCCGATGCGGCGGCCCGTGCCGGCGCCGTCGAAGGACCATGCCGAGATCAGGCCCTCACTATCGTAGTCGACCACGCGCCGCCCTCCGTGCCCGCGACATGAATGCGCGGTGAATGAGATAGATGGAATGCGTTCAGTTTGATGAACCTTTCGCAACAAGCGGTTCAGTTCACCGTAAGCCGCCGGGGACTAGCCTTCCCAGCATGAACGGCCGATCCCGGCCGCGGGCGATTAGCAGAGTTCATCGAGGCCATCATGTTCCGCTTTGCCAGGTTCCGCTTTGCCACCACCACCAAGCTGGCCGCGCTCGCGCTGGCCGGCCTCACCCTCGCCTCCACCGTCCCCGCCGCCGCGGGCGGTTGGGATGGCGGCCCCGGCCCCCGCTATGGCTGGGGCGGGCCGGGCCCGCGCCACGGCTGGGGAGGCGGCGGCCCCGGCTGGGGACGTGGCCCCAGCTATTATTACGGCCCGCGCAACAATGGCGGCGCCGTGGCGGCCGGCATCATCGGCGGGCTGGTGGTCGGCGGCATCGCCGCGGCGGCCGCCAACAACTACTACAACCAGCCGCGCTGCTGGACCGAGACCCAGACGGTCTATGACAATTGGGGCCGGCCCTTCTACCGCGACGTGCAGATGTGCCGCTGAGGCTTCCCCATTCCACGTGGCGTGACCATGCCGGGGGGCGGAGCGATCCGCCCCTTTCGCGCGCTGACCCGTTGGGCGTTCACCCGCTCAGTGGCGGCTCCACCTTGACGATGCCGGCGCGGTCGAGCCCCGCCAGCGCCTCGGTGATCGGCGTGCCGAGCACCACGAGGTCGGGTGCCAGCTCGGCGAGCGGGATGAGCGCGAAAGCCCGCTGCATCATGCGCGGATGGGGAATCTCCAGGTCCGGCTCGGCGATCACCTCCTCGCCATAGAGCAGGATGTCGATATCGATGGTGCGCGGCCCGAAGCGCACCTCGCGGGTGCGGTCGCGCCCGAAGGCGTGCTCCACCCCAAGCAGCATGCTGAGCAGTTCCCGCGCGGAAAGCTCGGTCTCCACCGCCACCACCATGTTGAGATAGGGCCCCTGCGGCACCGGCCCCCAGGGCGGTGTCTCGTAAAGCGAGGAGCGGGCGATGATCGTCAGCCCGGCGCGGGCGATGAGGCCCACCGCCTTGGCCATGGTGCCGGCGCGGTCGCCCAGATTGGAGCCGAGGCAGAGATAGGCGACGCGCTTCTCGACCTTGCGCGGCCGCCGGACGAAGAAGTCGGGCGCGGTGCTACGCGGCATGGAGGATCGCCTCCGTCACCCGCGCCGCCTGCACATGGGCGGCCACGTCATGCACGCGGACCATCGCGCAGCCGGCCATGATGCCGATGACGTTGGAGGCGATGGTGCCCGGCAGCCGCTCGGCCGGCGTGGTCTCGATCACCTTGCCGATCAGCGATTTGCGCGAGGTGCCCAGCAGCACGGGAAAGCCGAGCGCGACGAACCGGCCGAGCGCGGCGAGCGCCTGGAGGTTCTGCTCGAAGGTCTTGCCGAAGCCGATGCCGGGATCGAGGCTGATGCGCGCGGGGGCAATGCCGGCCCGCGCCGCCCGTTCCAGCGACTGCTCGAAGAAGGCGAGGATGTCGGCGACGATGTCGACGCTCGCATCGACCGTGCCGCGGTTGTGCATGGCGACGACGCCGGCATCATGGGTCGCGACCACGCGGGCCATGTCGGGATCGCCCATCAGGCCCCAGATGTCGTTCACGATCGCGGCACCTTTCTCGAGGGCCGCTTCGGCGACCACGGCCTTTTGCGTGTCGATGGAAAGCGGCACCGGCAGTCCGGCCAGCGCCTCCACCACGGGTAGCACGCGGCGCAGCTCGTCCTCCACCGGCACCGGAGTGTGGCCGGGCCGGGTCGATTCCCCGCCGATATCGATGATGTCGGCCCCCTCCGCCACCAGCCGGCGGGCATTGGCCAGCGCGTCATCGAGCGCGGCGCTGCGCCCGCCATCGGAGAAGGAATCCGGCGTGACGTTGAGAATGCCCATCACCAGCGTCCGCCCGGCATAATCGAGCCGGCGGCCGCGCGCGTCGAAGGAGCGTTGGGTGGGCGGGGCGAGAGCGGCCATGGTCTTCCCGGTCGTGCGTTTGTCAGCCTCCCCATCGCGCGCCACGGGGCGGAAGGCAAGCGCCGCGCGCGTGCCGACCGGCAATTGCCGCGAAGGCCCGGCTTGCCGAACCGCCCCCGCCTGCGCTCTAAAGGTGGACCTTGAGTGCGCTCGCGGGAGGCGATCATGTCGGCAGACATCGACGGCAAGATATTCGTCGGCAAAAGCGAGAAGCCGGAATACCTGACCCTGAAGCTCGCCAACCGCCACGGGCTCGCCACCGGCGCCACCGGCACCGGCAAGACGGTGACGCTGCAGACGCTGGCGGAAGGCTTTTCCCGGGCCGGCGTGCCGGTCTTCGCCGCCGACATCAAGGGCGACCTGTCCGGCGTCGCCATGCCCGGCGAGGGCCAGGACTGGATCCTCAAGCGCTGCGCCGAGGTCGGCCTCGATTATGTGCCGGACGAGTTCCCGGTGATCTTCTGGGACCTGTTCGGCGAGCAGGGCCATCCGGTGCGGGCCACCATTTCGGAGATGGGCCCCCTGTTGCTGGCGCGGCTGATGAACCTCAACGAGGTTCAGGAAGGCGTGCTCAACGTCGTTTTCCGTATCGCCGACGAGCAGGGCCTTCTGCTGCTTGATCTCAAGGATCTCCGGGCGATGCTGGCCTTCGTGGCCGAGAATGCCGCCCGGCTCACCACCACCTACGGCAATGTCTCCACCGCCTCCATCGGCGCCATCCAGCGCGCGCTGCTGGTGCTGGAGAACCAGGGCGCGGACAAGTTCTTCGGCGAGCCGGCGCTGGCGATTTCGGATCTGATGCGGATCGACCCGCGCTCGGGCTACGGCACGATCAACATCCTCGCCGCCGACAAGCTGATGGGTTCGCCCCAGCTCTACGCCTCCTTCCTGCTGTGGCTGTTGTCGGAGCTGTTCGAGGAGCTGCCGGAGCTGGGCGATCCCGACAAGCCGAGGATCGTGTTCTTCTTCGACGAGGCGCATCTGCTGTTCGACGACGCGCCCAAGGCGCTGCTGCAGAAGATCGAGCAGGTGGTCCGCCTCATCCGCTCCAAGGGGGTGGGCGTCTATTTCGTCACGCAGAACCCGCTCGACGTGCCCGAGAGCGTGCTCGCCCAGCTCGGCAACCGGGTGCAGCACGCACTGCGGGCCTTCACCCCGCGCGACCAGAAGGCGGTGAAGGCCGCCGCCGACACCTTCCGCCCCAATCCGAGGCTCAACACCGCGCAGGTCATCACCGAACTCGGCAAGGGCGAGGCGCTGGTTTCCATGCTGGAGGGCAACGGCACGCCTTCCATCGTCGAGCGCACGCTCATCGCCCCGCCCGCCGGCCGGGTCGGCCCGATCACGCCCGAGCTGCGCAAGGTCGCCATCGCCAACAGCCCGGTGCGCGGGCGCTATGACGAGACGCTCGACCGCGAGTCGGCCTATGAGATGCTGGCCAAGCGCGCGGCGGGCGATGCACCGGAAGAAGCCCCGCCCGCGCCGGGCCGCGGTGACACGGCCGCTCCCGCCCCCACCCAAGCCGATGCCGCGGGTGGCGGTGGCTGGATCTCCGACGTGCTGGGCGGGCTGTTCGGTGGTGGGCGGACCCGTGGGCGCATGACCATTGGCGAGCAGGTTGCCCGCCAGGTCACGCGCGAAGTGGTCAACCAGGCGACCAAGGCGATTTTGCGCAACGTGCTGGGCGGGCGGGCGCGGGCGACCGGCGCGGTCTCCGCCCCGCGCGCCACCCGGGCGTCGAGCGCTCCGAGCGCTGGACAATCCGACGATTTCGCGCAGATCTTCAACGACTTCACGGGCAACACGCCCACCAACCGCCGCAAGTGAGCCATATCATGTCCGATCTCGACCGCGTCCTCGCCGCGGTGGATGCCGACCTCGACGCTGCCATCGCGCGCCTGTTCGACTTCCTGCGCATCCCCTCCATCTCGACCGACCGCGCGTACGCGGCCGAGTGCCGGCGCGCCGGGCAGTGGCTGGTGGACGACCTCGCCGGCCTCGGCCTCACGGCAACGCTGAACGACACGCCGGGCCACCCCGTCGTCACCGCCCGCTCGGAGGGCGGCGCGGGCAAGCGCGTGCTGTTCTACGGCCATTACGACGTGCAGCCGGTGGACCCGCTGAACCTGTGGGACAACCCGCCCTTCGAGCCGACCCTCATCGAGGGGCCGAACGGCGCCAAGCGCATCGTCGCGCGCGGCTCGTCCGACGACAAGGGTCAGGTCATGACCTTCGTGGAGGCCTGCCGCGCCTATCTCAAGGTGACGGGCGC
This sequence comes from Ancylobacter tetraedralis, assembly GCF_014195655.1. Classification (GTDB taxonomy): domain Bacteria; phylum Pseudomonadota; class Alphaproteobacteria; order Rhizobiales; family Xanthobacteraceae; genus Ancylobacter; species Ancylobacter tetraedralis. The sequence goes on along the minus strand of NZ_JACICD010000001.1, from coordinate 385,316 downwards.
GCTTCCGGTCGATGTCACCTTCCTCGTGGAAGGCGAGGAGGAGAGCGGCTCGGGCAACCTGCCGCCCTTCCTCGCGGCCAACAAGGAGGGGCTCAAGGCCGACATCGCCCTGGTCTGCGACACCAGCATGTGGGACCGGCAGACGCCGGCCATCACCATCTCGCTGCGCGGGCTGATGCATGACGAGATCGTCATCACCTGCGCCAATCGCGACCTGCATTCGGGCTATTATGGCGGCGCGGCGGCCAACCCGCTGCATGTGCTCTCGAAGATCATCGCCAGCGTGCATGGCGCGGATGGCCACATCGCCATTCCCGGCTTCTATGATGGCGTGACCGAGCCGCCGGACGCGGTGAAGGCGCAGTGGGCCAGCCTCGGCCTCACGCCGGAAAGCTTCCTCGGGCCGATCGGCCTCACCACTCCGATCGGCGAGGCCGGACGCTCGCTGGTCGAGATGACCACCTCGCGCCCGACCTTCGAGGTCAACGGCATGTGGGGCGGCTATATCGGCGAGGGCGGCAAGACGGTGATCCCCTCCATCGCCACCGCCAAGATCACCTGCCGCCTCGTCGCCGGGCAGGACCCGATCCATGTGCGCGACGCGGTGCGCGCCTTCATCCGCGCCCAGCTGCCGCCCGACGCCAAGGTGGAATTCCTCAGCGGCGACGGCTCGCCGGCGGTGGCGGTGTCGCACGACAACCCCAACCTTGCCCGGGCGGCGGCGGCGCTTGAGGGCGAATGGGGCACCCCGGCCGTCACCATCGGCGGCGGAGGCTCCATTCCCATCGTCGGACATTTCAAGAAGACGCTGGATCAGGACACGCTGCTGATCGGCTTCGCGCTCGACGATGACCGCATCCACTCGCCGAACGAGAAATACGACCTCACCTCGTTCCACAAGGGCATTCGCAGCTGGGTCCGCGTGCTCGCGGCGCTGGCGGACTGAGGGGAGCCCGATGTCGCATCACTGGACCCAGACCTGGACCTTCCTCGATGGCCAATGGCACGAGGGCAATGTGCCGATCATGGGCGTGCGCACGCACGCTTCCTGGCTCGGCACCTCGGTGTTCGACGGCGCGCGCGCCTTCGAGGGGGTGACGCCGGACCTCGACCTGCACTGCCTGCGCGTCAACCGCTCGGCGCTGGCGATGGGCCTCAAGCCCGTGGTGCCGGTGGAGAAATGGATCGAACTCGCCCATGCGGGCGTGAAGCGCTTCGCGCCCGGCACCGCGCTCTACATCCGGCCGATGTACTGGGCGGAATTTCCCGGCCCGCGCACGGTGGATGCGGACCCCGAATCCACGCGCTGGTGCCTCAGCGTCTATGAGGCGGGCATGCCCGACCCGGCACGCGGCGCGGCGGTGACGCTCTCGCCGTTCCGCCGCCCGACCATCGAATGCGCGGTGACGGACGCCAAGGCCGGCGCGCTCTACCCCAATAACAGCCGCGCGCTGGTGGAAGCGCACGGGCGCGGCTTCGACAATGCCGTGCTGTGCGACATGCTCGGCAATGTCGCCGAACTGGCCACCGCCAACATCTTCCTCGCCAAGGACGGCGTCGCCTTCACGCCCGCGCCCAACGGCACGTTTCTCTCCGGCATCACCCGCACACGCTCGATCGGGCTGCTGCGCGAGGCCGGCGTGGAAGTGGTGGAGACGGCGCTGCGCTGGAGCGATTTCCGCGACGCCGACGAGGTGTTCACGACCGGAAATTACTCCAAGGTCGCGCCCATCACCCGCGTCGAAGCGCGCGAATTGCAGCCCGGCCCGGTGTTCCGCAAGGCGCGCAAGCTCTACTGGGACTTCGCGCATGGCTGAAGCCGCCCATGCCGCGAGCCGCTGAACCGGCAATCGGCCGACCGAAAAACGCCCCCGCCGGCCGGCGGGGGCTCCATCCTGCCGTGCAGCGCCGGCGACGCGGCTACATCTTGAAGCGCCGGCTCCAGTCGTCGATCTGGCGATTGGCTTCATCCTTCGCCAAGCCGTAGCGCTCCTGCAATACGCCTTCGAGCTGCTCGCGCTTGCCATGCAGGCGGTCGATATCATCGTCGGTCAGCTTGCCCCATTGCTGGCGCACCTGACCCTTGAGCTGTTTCCAGTTACCTTCGATACGATCCCAATTCATCGGGGCTCTCCCAGGTTACAAAGGGGTGCCTCGCCTCGTCAGGCAAGGGTCGCGCCGGCCCACGGTTGTCGAGCGACCTATCGGGTCGCCGCGGCATGGGCTTGCCGGAACGGGCTTGCCGGAACGGGGTTGCCGGAACGGGGTTGCCGGCACGGGCTCGGCTGCTAGCATCGCGAGAACAACGCACAGGTCGCCGTTTTGATCCACGCCGCTCCCCTTCCCTCGCTCGAGGCCCTGGTCGACGATGTGCGCGCCGGGCGCCGGGCGATGCTCGCCCGCGCGATCACGCTGGTGGAATCGCGCAAGGCTGCGCACCGCACGCTGGCCGAGGCGCTGCTGCAGGCGCTGCTGCCGCAGACCGGGCGGGCGGTGCGGGTCGGCATCACCGGCGTGCCGGGCGTGGGCAAATCGACCACCATCGACGCGCTCGGCACGCATCTTCTGGCGCAGGGCCACCGCGTCGCCGTGCTGGCGGTCGATCCCTCCTCCACCCGCACCGGCGGCTCGATCCTCGGCGACAAGACCCGCATGGCGCGCCTGTCGATGGACGAGCGCGCCTTCGTGCGCCCTTCGCCCTCCGCCGGCACGCTGGGCGGGGTGGCGGCGCGCACCCGCGAGACCATGCTGCTGTGCGAGGCGGCCGGCTATGACGTGGTGCTGGTCGAGACGGTGGGGGTCGGCCAGTCCGAGACGGCCGTGGCGGACATGACCGACACCTTCCTCGTGCTCATGCTGCCGGGGGCGGGCGACGAACTGCAAGGCATCAAGAAAGGCATCATCGAACTGGCCGACATCGTCGCGGTGAACAAGGCGGATGGCGAAAACCTCCCGCGCGCCCGCGCGGCGGCCGGTGAATACCGTGCCGCGCTTCACGTTCTCGGCGGCCGCGAGGCGCATTGGGCGCCGCCGGTGCTCACCTATTCCGGCCTCACCGGCGCGGGCATCGAGGAGGTGTGGAGCCAGGTGCTGCTGCACCGGGAGCGCTCCCGCCTCGCCGGCGCGTTCGAGGCCAAGCGCAGCGCGCAGCAGGTCAAATGGATGTGGACCCTGTTCGACGACCGGCTGCGCGGGCGCATGCGCTCGGACCCAATGCTGCGGGCCGAGGTACCGGCCATCGAGCGCGCGGTGGCCGAGGGCCGCCTCGCCCCCACGCTTGGCGCCTCACGCGTCGCCGCGCTGCTGGGTGTGTGAAACCCGCCGCCATCAAAGCAGTGGACAGGCGCGCGCGCAGGACCGACACTCCCGCCGCGTGAGCCGGCGTGCAATCGAAACAAGGCGTCGTCATCAATGGCGCGCAGGGAGGCACGGCATGACCAAGCAGGATCTCGCGGGACGACGGGTGTTCCTGGTCGAGGACGAATCGCTGGTCGCCATGATGATCGAGGAGATGATCGAGGAGCTTGGCGGCACGGTCGTCGGCACGGAATCGGGCATCAACGGCGCGCTCGACTTCATCGCCTCGCGGCATTCGGAGATCGATGTCGCGCTGCTCGACGTCAACCTCAATGGCAATCGCAGCTACCCGATCGCGCAGGCCGTGTCCGGCCACGGCATCCCCTTTGTGTTCGCGACCGGCTATGCCGATAACGACCTGCTCGCTGAATGGCGGGACCGGCCGACCCTTGCCAAGCCGTTCCAGCTGGCCGAACTCGAAGGCGCGCTGGCGCTGGCGCTCAAGCCGGGTCCGGGCTGAGGGCGCGACCGCGCATCGAGGCCACGCACCCATCCCGCCCCCCATCCCGGCAGCGTTCCATCGTTGAATCACCCCCTCGCGTCTGCGCGCCTGCTGATCACCGGTTTCGGCCGCTTCCCCGGCGCGCCGGCCAATCCCTCCGGCACGCTGGCGCGTGCGCTGGCCCGCTCGCGCCGTCTCAGCGAGCTCGACATCGCGGTGCGGGTGCTGCCCACAGCGTGGGAGGAGGCACAGGCCTTCCCGGCGCTGCTGCAGAGGCTTTCCCCGGACATCGTGCTGATGCTCGGCCTCGCAGGACGGCGGCGCGATATCTGCGTGGAATGCCTCGGACGCCGCACGCGCGGCGGCTTTCCCGATGTGCGCCGCCGACGCCCGGCCGCGCACCCGGGGAAGACGGGCCCCGCCCTGCGATATGCGACGGCGGATGCGATCGACCTCGTCCACGCCCTGCGCGGCGCGCATGCGCCTGCCCGGGTGTCGCGCGATGCGGGGCGCTATATCTGCAACGCTCTCGCCTATGGCGCCTATGGCTGGGCCCGCGCGGCGGAACCGGCGCGACGGGCGGTGTTCGTGCACATTCCCTATCCCCGCGCCGGCCTGACCGGCCCCGCCTTGCTGCGGGCGCTGGAAGCGCTGGTGCTACGCCTCGTCGCGCAGCACCAGCAAGCTCACCTCAACCCGCGGCACCTCACGGCGGCGTCCCCACCGTGATCGGGATCGACGCGTACCAGGCGGCAAGGTTGGCGATGTCGGCGTCGGACAGGCCCTTGGCGACCACGCTCATCATCTCGTTTTCGCGGCGACCGGCGCGGAAATCCTCCAGCGCCTTCGCGAGATAGATGTCGACCTGTCCGGCGAGGTTCGGCGCCGTGGGCAATTGCGACATGCCGTTGCTGCCGTGGCAGACCGCGCATTGCGCTGACGCCTTGACGCGCCCGGCCTTGGCATCCTGCGCCATGGCCGGCGCGCACAGCATCACCGATGCCGCGAGGAGCGGCACGCAGAAGACGACTCTCATCTGGTATTCCCGGACCTGGAGAAAGACCCCCGCGACAGCAATTGCCGCGGGGATGCGCCTGCGACGGCTCAATTGTCGCCGTAGGAGATGCGGTAGATGGCGCCGGCCGTGTCGTCCGAGACCAGCAGCGAGCCGTCATTGAGCTGCGCCACCGATGCCGGACGGCCGAGATATTCGCCGTTCGGCGTCAGCCAGCCGGAGGCGAACACCTCGGTCTTGTCGGCGGTGCCGTCCTCCTTCAGCGTGGTGAACATCACCCGCGCCCCGACCGGTGTGGTGCGGTTCCACGAGCCATGCTGCACCGAGAAGATGCCGCCGCGATATTGCTGCGGGAACTGCTGGCCGGAATAGAAGGTCATGCCGAGATCGGCCGCGTGGGCCGCCATCTCCACCTCCGGCTTCACCGTATCGGCGGGTGGCGTCTGGTCCTTGTATTCGACCGTGCGCACCGAACCGCCGCCGAAATAGGGGAAGCCGAAATTCTCGCCTTCCTTGGTGGCGCGGTTCAGTTCGCCGGGCGGGATATCGTCACCCATGCCGTCGACCTGATTGTCGGTGAACCACAGGGTCTTGTCCTTCGGGTTGAAGTCCATGCCCACCGAATTGCGCACCCCGGTCGCATAGACCTCACGGTTCTTGCCGTCGCGATCCATGCGCACGATGCCGCTCATGCCGACCTTCTTGTAGAGGTCCATCTTCTCCTTGGGGAAGACGTTGAAGGGCTGGCCGAGCGTTATGTAGAGCTTGTCATCCGGCCCGATGCGGCAGACGCGGGCGGTGTGGTTGAAGGATTCCTCCGCCACCGGGATCAGGTCGCCCTGCTTGACCACCTGAAAGGCGGCAACATCGGGCCCCTCGTAGAAGAACTCCGCCGCCGGGAACAGCAGCACGCGGTTCTGCTCGCTGACGAAGAGGAAGCCATCCTTGGAGAAGCATACGCCGTTGGGCAGCTTGAATTGGATGGAGGGCGCGAAGACTTTCACCTCATCGGCGACGCGGTCCTTGTCGCGGTCCGTCACCGCCCAGACCTTGGACTTGCGGGTGCCGACAAAGACCACGCCGGCGGAGGGGCCGACCGCCATCTCACGGGCGTCCGGCACGATGGCGTAGAGCGAAATCTTGAAGCCCTCCGGCAACTTGATCCCCGCCAGCGTCTTGTTGAAGGCCGCCACGCGCGGCCCGGTCTGCGGCACCGTCTCCATTTCCATGGAGGCGCCGGTGGACTGGAAGTTGGACAGTTTCTCGAGATTGTCGGTCGACTGGGCGAGGGCGCCGGAGACGCCGGCCGACAGCACCATGGCACCAGCCAGTATCGTCGACGCCATCAGAGCGCCGGCCCGCTGGCCGCGCTGGTTCTTGATCATGGGGTTCCTCCTAGGAATGCCGAACCTCGAGCGGGTCCGTTGCGCGGGCACGCTAGCATGGCAAATGCAGGCGATAAGTCAGCACTGATGTCTCTTATGGCAAAAAACTGGACAATTTTGCTTACCAGAGACCCGCTTCATCAAAATGTGGCATGTAAATACTACATCGTCACTTCGACACTCATAAAATATATTCATTATAATTCATGCCGTAAGAACCTGGCATGGGAGGCCCACGGCCAAGATCGAACGGCCCGCGACGATCCCGGGCATTTTCCGCCGCACGAATTCTGCTAAGGCGGAGAGTGGAATTCTCCACGCGGGCGAGGCGCGTCTCGTGACCATCTACCTGCCGATCGCGGAACTGCCGGTGAATGTCTTCACCCTCCTCGCCATGGGGGTGGCGGTGGGGTTCATATCGGGCATGTTCGGTGTCGGCGGCGGGTTCCTGATGACGCCGCTGCTGATCTTCCTCGGCGTGTCGCCGGCGGTGGCGGTGGCGAGCGTGAGCACCCACATGGCCGCCTCGTCCTTTTCCGGCGCGCTCACCTACTGGCGCCGCGGGCAGGTCGACCTGCAACTGGGGGCCGTGCTGCTGGCGGGAGGGCTCGCCGGCACGCTGGCGGGCGTCATCGCCTTCAAGGTCCTGCGCAGCTTCGGCCAGCTCGATCTGGTCATCGCCGTCGCCTATATCGTGCTGCTCGGCACGATCGGCACGTTGATGGTGGTGGAAGGGTTCGGGGCGGTCATCCGCCAGCGCCGCGGCGTGAAGGCGCCGGTGGCCCGGCCCGGCGCGCATCCCTTGTTCCTGCGCCTGCCGTTCAAGATGCGCTTCCGGCAATCGCACATCTATGTCTCGGTCATCCCGGTGGTCACGATCAGCTTCGCCATCGGCTTCCTCGGCGCGCTGATGGGCATTGGCGGGGGCTTCATCCTCGTGCCGGCGCTGATCTACCTGCTGCGCGTGCCCACCGTGACCTCGGTGGGCACCTCGCTGCTGCTGACGCTCTTCACCATGTTCGCGGCGATCATCATGCATGCCGTGCTGAACCAGACGGTGGATGCCGTGCTGGGCCTCGTGCTGATGATCGGCGGCACGGTCGGCGCGCAGTTCGGCGCGCGCGCCGGCCAGACGCTGAAGGCGGAGAACCTGCGGCTGCTGCTGGGGCTGCTGGTGCTGGCGGTCGGCCTGCGCGTCGCCGGGGACCAGATCGCGCGGCCGGCGGACCTCTATTCCGTCATCATCGACGAGCGGACGCCATGAGCGCCGCCCGTCGCGCCCGCATCCGACGGGGCGCCCTGCGGCTCCTGCTGCTCGCCGCCGCGCTCCTTGCCTGGCCCGGCAATGCCCGCGCGGACGGGCTGGTGCTCTCGCTGTCGAAGACGCGTGTCACCATCACCTCCAGCTTCACCGGCGAGAACATCGTGCTGTTCGGCGTCATCGAACCCGGGGCGGACATGCCGGCGACCGGCGCCTCCCCGGCCCATGACGTGGTCGTCACCGTGCGCGGGCCCAACCAGAGCTTTATCGCCCGTCGCAAGGAGCGCCGGCTCGGCCTGTGGATCAATGTCGACAGCCGCAGCTTCCTCGCAGCCCCCTCCTATCTCGCCGTGCTGAGCAATCGCGATCCCATGCTGATGAGCGACGCCGACACGCTCCGGCAGGAACAGGCCGGCTTCGGCAATAACCGTCTGCTGCAGCGCATCGGCGCGGACTATGCCGACGTGGTGCCGCAGGACCCGTTCCGACAGGCTTTCCTGCGGGTGAAGCAGGCGCAGGGGCTCTATGTCGAAAACGTCTCGGGAGTGGAGTTCATCGCCCCGCGCGTCTTCCGCGCGGTGTTCCCCATCCCCGGGCGAGCGCCGATCGGCACCTATGAGGTCGTGGTCAAGGTCTTCACCGACCACATCCTGACGCAGCGTGCCGCGCTGCGGCTCGACGTCGCCAAGGTCGATTTCGAGCAGGCCGTGGCCGGCGCGGCGCAGGACCACCCGTGGCTCTACGGCTTCATCTGCGCCTTCGGGGCGATCGCCGTCGGCTTCTGCGCCAATATCGTGTTCCGCCGCGACTGATCGCCTGTCGCCCGACCGACGCGGCAGGGGGTGACTTTGCCCGCCGCCACTATAATATAGGGGGGTACCCTATATCGGCGAGCATCATGTCCCATACCATCACGGAAAAATCCCGCCTGCTGGCCCGGGTGCGTCGCATTCGCGGGCAGGTCGAGGCGGTGGAGCGGGCGCTGGAGGCGGAGCTCGGCTGTGCCGACGTGCTGCAACTCGTCGCCTCGGTGCGCGGGGCGATGAACGGGCTCACCGTCGAGCTGATCGAGGAGCACATGCGCCACCATGTGGTCGATCCCGCCACCGAGCCGGACCGGGACCGGGCGCGCGGCGCGGGCGAACTGCTCGAAGTCATTCGCACCTATCTGAAATAGCCGCCGGAGCGCGCGCCATGACCGCCCCTACCCACGCGGACGCCCACGGCCGATCCGCTGCCCATGCCGGCGCCGGCACGCCGGCAGCCGGCCCTCTGTCCGACACGCATGCGCACAGCTTCCTCGGCGCCGGGCATGGCCGGCACGAGCGGCGCACCTGGATCGTCATCGCCATCACCGCCAGCGTCATGGTGCTGGAGATCGTCGCCGGCTCGCTGTTCGGCTCGATGGCGCTGCTGGCCGATGGCTGGCACATGTCCACCCATGCCGCCGCGATGCTGATCACCGCGCTGGCCTATCGCTATGCCGCGCGCCACGCGCAGGACCCGCGCTTCAGCTTCGGCACCGGCAAGGTCGGCGACCTCGCCGCCTTCGCCAGCGCCATCGTGCTGGCGCTGGTCGCCCTGCTGATCGGCGTCGAGAGCGCCCTGCGCCTCGCCGCGCCGGTGCAGATCGACTTCAACGAAGCGATCGCGGTGGCGGTGTTCGGCCTCTCGGTCAATCTCGTCTGCGCCTGGCTGCTGCGCGACGACCATGAGCACGCGCACGGACAGGCTCACGGCCACCATCATGGCCAGAATGGTGGCTCCGCCCACACCGGGCACCATGACCATGATCATGGTCACCACGAACACAGGCACGACGAGCACGAGCATCACGAGCACGGGCACGCCCATCCCCATGCCGCGCGCGGCGTGGGCGCGCAGGTGGCGGCCTCCAGCCGCGACAACAATCTGCGCGCGGCCTATCTGCATGTGATGACCGACGCGCTGACCTCGGTCTTCGCCATCCTCGCGCTGCTGGGCGGCAGCCTCTACGGCTTCCTCTGGCTCGATCCGGTGATTGGCATTGTCGGCGCGCTGGTGGTCGCCCGCTGGTCCCTGGGCCTCGTGCGCGACACCGCGCGCGTGCTGCTGGACTTCACCCCGCGTCGCGGCATCCCGCAGGCCATCCGCACGGCGCTGGAAGCCTCGGGCGCGCGCGTCACCGACCTGCATGTCTGGCAGGTCGGCCCCGGCCACTTCGCCGCCGCGATCGCCCTGCGCGCCACCGAGCCGCAGGCGCCGGCCGCCTACAAGCAGGGGCTGGAGGCCATCGAGGGGCTGTCGCACATCACCCTGGAGGTGAACGCGCTGGACGCTCCCGCCCTGCCGCGCGCGGCGTGAGGGGGCGCGACCGCCCGCTTACACCACCGGCTCCGGCGCCACCGCGATGCCCGCGCGCTCCAGCACCCGCGCCGCGCGCAGCGCCGCCGCCTCCTGCCAGGGTGCCGCGATCAGCTGCACGGCGATGGGCAGGGGATTGTCGGTGGCGATCGGCGCCGCCACCACGGGCAGGCCGATGAAGGAAATGGGCTGCGTGTAGATGCCGATATTCGGCCGCACCAGCATTTCGCGCCCGTCGAGCACGAAGGTCGCCTGCCCGCTGCGGGGCGCAGGCACCGGCGTCGCGGGGGCGATCAGCACGTCCCATTCGGCGAACAGCTCCACCGCCCGATCACGGAACCAGCGGCGGAAATTCTGCGCGCGGGCGATCCAGGCCGCCGGCAGCACGGCGCCGGCCAGCAGCCGCTCGCGCACCGCCGGGTCGAACTCTCCCGGCCGCTCGCGCAGCCGGTCGCGGTGCAGCGCCGCGCCTTCCGCCATGGTGATGAGATAGGCCGATGCGCGCGCCCGCTCGACCTCCGGCAGTTCCACGACCGTCGTCGCATCGAGCGCCCGTGCCGCGCGGGCCACGGCCTCATAGGCCTGCGGCGTGCCGGAGCGCGCGAACCAGCCGCCCAGCACCGCGACACGCAGATGGCCCGGCTCCTCAAGGCCGGGCAGCGTCGGCGCGGCCGGCTTGTCCGCCAGCGCGGCATCGTCCGGGTCGGGGCCGAGCAGGGCGTCATAGGTGGCGGCGAGATCGGCGACGTGGCGCGCGAACGGGCCGAGATGATCGAGGCTGGCGACGAAGGGAAAGCTGCGCGCACGCGACAGCCGCCCATAGGTCGGCTTCAGCCCGAAAATGCCGCAGAAGGAGGACGGCACGCGGATCGAGCCATTGGTGTCGGAGCCCAGCGAGAGCGGCACCAGCTTGCCCCCCACCGCCGAGCCCGAGCCGCCGGAGGAGCCGCCCGACATGTGGCCGGTGTCGTGCGGATTGCGCGAATTGCCGTCATGCAGGTTCTCGCCGGTGAAGTCATAGGCATATTCGCCCATGTTCAGGCCGCCCAGGCACACCGCCCCCGCCGCGGTCAGCCGCTCCACCAGCGTGGCGTCGCGCGGCGCCGGCGGGCGGTCGCGGTTGATCCGCGAGCCCGCCCGGGTCGACAGCCCCTCAAGGTCGAACAGGTTCTTCACCGCGAAGGGCACGCCCGCCAGCGGGCCCAGCACCGCGCCGGCCGCCCGCCGGGCATCGATCGCCGCGGCCTCCGCCCGCGCCCGCGCGCTCGTGACGTCGGTAAAAGCGTTCAGCACCGGGTCGACCTGCGCGATGCGCGCCAGCGCCGCCTCGGTGACGCTCCGCGCGCTCACCTTCCCGGCGCTCACCGCGTTCGCCAGCGCGAGGGCGGGACCGGCCAGCAGGCGGGCGGCTTCCGTGGTCTCATTCATGACAGGCTCGCTCACGGCACGTAGACCGGGGCGGGCTCGGCATCGTCGGGCAGCGCAAAGGAGGTGACCAGCCGGGCCATGGCGATCGCCGTCGCCAGATGCATCACCACGCGCGGGCGCAATTCCGGCTCCAGCGGCAGCCCCTCGATCGCCAGTCCGGCATCCAGCAGCGCGCCCGCCCCGCTATCCGCCCCTCCGCCGCCCGCGCCCGTGTCATCCTGCCGGCTCATGCCTTCCCCCGTGCTGATCGCGGAGCATCGCCCGCTTCGCCTCATCCGAGGCATACAGAAAACATGCCACGAAAGGCTCTCTCACGCGTGCCGAGAGTGGATCGGCAGGGGATGGAGGGGCAGTTGTCCCCGATTGCAGCAGAAGGAGGCATATGCGGCCTTGCCAAGCGGCTGCCGCTTAATTAGGTTCCGCGCCGTTCTGGCACGCAGCTGTAGCTCAGTTGGTTAGAGCGCCGGTCTGTGGAACCGGAGGTCGGTGGTTCGAGCCCACCCAGCTGTACCAGAGAATCACCCCCGACTCTCAATGCGTTGATGGCGGGTGGCGCCCTCGTCGCGGGTGAAGATGGCCTCACCGCCCTTCCAATCCCGGCCTCGTTGAACCATATGACGTCGTCGGTACCGATTCCGGCGCCGCACAACCCGCAGCCGAGCTGCAGACGATTGGATAGGCATTGCACGTACTGGTCAGGGATAACAACGTCGATCAGGCCCTTCGGGTCCTCAAGAAGAAGATGCAGCGCGAAGGCGTCTTCCGCGAGATGAAGGCCCGGCGCTCCTATGAGAAGCCCTCCGAGCGCCGCAACCGCGAGGCCGCCGAGGCGGTTCGCCGCGCGCGCAAGGCGGCTCGCAAGCAGGCCGTTCGCGAAGGGCTGATTGCCGCGCCGAAGAAGAAGGAAATGGTCCGCCGCCCGTCCGCCCCGGGCATGGCCGGCCCCTCCGAAAGCAAGGCGACATAACGCTTGCCGCCGAACTTTCGTTCGGGCATCCTTGATGCATCGATCTTGCATGTTGAACGTTGCCGGCGGCTTTTTGCCGTTTCGAACTTCCGCTCAAATCGATGTCATCACGACCAGCGCAATGAAGCGCGCGGTCAACTATCTATGCTGTCTCTAGGGATTTCGTCATGGCGACGGGTACTGTGAAGTGGTTCAACACCCAGAAGGGTTATGGGTTCATTCAGCCGGATCAGGGCGGGCCGGATGTGTTCGTGCACATCTCCGCGGTCGAGCGGGCGGGCCTCTCCGGCCTGAACGACGGCCAGAAGGTCTCGTATGAGCTCCAGTCGGACCGCCGCACTGGCAAGCAGTCGGCAGCCAACCTGCAGGCTGCGTGAGTCGAGCCTCGCGGCCATCCGGTGGCGGATGAACCCGCTGAGATCGTCCTATTCGTTGGAAAGGCCGGGGCAACCCGGCCTTTTTGCTGTCGGAACGCTCCCCGCAACGACGCCCCCTCGCCCGCACGAAAAAGGCCCGGCACATGGCCGGGCCTTTTTGCCCGGACCTTTTGGCCGGACCTTGTCGCATCCGTTTCCGATGCGCCCCGATCAGTGCGCCAGGAACAGCGGCACCGTCATGCGCTCCAGCATGTCGCGCGTCACGCCGCCGAGCACGAATTCGCGCAGCCGCGAATGGCCGTAGCCGCCCATCACGACGATATCGATGTCGCGCGCCGCCACTTCCCGCAGCAGCACGTCGACAATGCCCTCGCCGCTGGCCGGCACCAGACGCCGGAGTTCGACCGTCTTCTCGTGGCGGGCGAGATGGCGGGCGAGGTCGGCGCCCGGCAGCGCGTCGGCCTTCTTCGATCGGCCGGTATCCACCACCACGGCTTCGACCAGGTCGGCATGGGCGAGCAGAGGACGAGCCTCGGCCACCGCGCGGGCGGAGGCGCGCCCGCCGTCCCACGCCACCAGGATGCGCTTGGCGGAGAACGGCTTCTGCTGGTTCACCGGGATCAGCAGCACGGGACGGCCGGAATCGAACAGCACCGCCTCGGCGATCACCTCTTCCGCCCCGGGCCGATCCGGATCGGCCTGCCCGACAATGGTGAGGTCATAGAGGCGCGACAGGATGCCGATCTGCTCGGCGGCCCCGCCCGGCGTGCCGTCAATCGAGCGGATCTCCGCGTTGACGCCGAGCGAGCGGGTCGCCTCGCCGAAATAGGACACGGCGCGCTCCGCCAGCTTCTGGCCTTCGGCGCGCTGTGTCTCGAGAAAATCGGTCGAGAACGCTTCCGTGTAGATGGGCGGAATGTCGATCTCGTAGCTGATCGCCACGCCCGTCAGATGCGCCTTGAGCGCGGCGGCCGCCGAAACGGCATAGTCGACCGCCGTGTCCGCGCCCTCGCCGATGCGAAGACTTACAAGGATGTCCTTAATCATGGGCGTCTCCACTCCTTTTTCTGTCCAAGGCGCGCCCGATGCCGGGTTGCGCGGGCCGAGATCGGGCTTGGGGTATACACGTCCCGTCCACCGTCGCGCAGACGGTAGCCCCCGACTATAAGTGTTGCACCTGATATAGGATTTTGCCGCATGGCCGTCATCGGGCGAACGCTCGCGATCACGCTGATTCTGCTCGGCCTGTGGGAAGCCGCCGTCCGGCTCATGGCGATTCCCGCCTATATCCTGCCCGGCCCGCTGCGAATCGCCGTGACCGGGTGGAACAATGCCGCCATCCTCGCCCACAATGGCGCGATCACGCTGGGCGAGATGCTGCTGGGCCTTGTCTGCGGCTCGGCGCTCGGCATTGCCTGCGCGCTGGCCATGGCGGCCTCGCCGCTGGCGCGGCGGGCGATGCGGCCGGTGCTGCTGGTGGCGCAGGCGCTGCCGGTCTTCGCCATCGCGCCGCTCTTGGTGATCTGGTTCGGCTTCGGCCTCGCCTCGAAGATCGTGATGGCCAGCCTGATCATCTTCTTTCCCGTCGCCTCCGCCTTCCATGACGGGCTGGCGCGCACCGAGCAGGGGCTTGTCGACCTCGCGCGGCTGGGCGGTGTCGGCACGTTCAAGACGCTGCGCTACATCCGCATTCCGGCGGCACTGCCGGCCCTCGCCTCGGGGCTGCGGGTGGCCACCGCCGTCGCGCCGATCGGCGCCGTGGTCGGCGAATGGGTCGGCGCCTCAGCCGGGCTCGGCTATCTCATGATCTATTCCAATGCCCGCATGCAGACCGACATGGTGTTCGCCGCGCTCGCCATCCTGCTGGCGGTCGCGCTCACCCTGTTCACGCTGGTGGATCGCGGCCTCACCCGGCTGCTGCCCTGGGCGCCCGAGACGGCGGAAAGCTGAACGGCGGAAAGCCGGGCGCAACGTCACCGTCGGGCCGCATCCAGGCTTGGAACGAATCAAGAACCTGTTCACAATGCGCGGATGACGCTGACCCTCTCCAATAGCGATGCGCGCCGCATCTTCCTCGCCACCCAGGGCCTGAGCCGGCCGCGCGGCGCGCTCACCAAGGCCGGGCTGCTCGACCTCATAACCGCGATCGGCTTCGTGCAGGTGGACAGCATCGCCACCGTCGAGCGCGCCCATCACCACATCCTGTTCGCGCGCAACCCGAGCTACAAGCGCGAGCACCTCGCCACCCTGCTGGAGACGGATGGCGAGCTGTTCGAGCACTGGACGCATGACGCCGCCATCATCCCCAGCGCCTTCTACCCCTACTGGAAGCACCGCTTCGCCCGCTCCCGCGCCCGGCTGGTGGAGCGCTGGCGCAGCTGGCACGAGAACGGCTTCGAGAGCTATATCGAGCACGTGCTGGAGCGGGTGACGCGCGAGGGCCGGCTCATGGCGCGCGATTTCGAGGCCGAGAAACGCCCGCCCGGCGGCTGGTGGAACTGGCACCCGGAAAAGACCGCGCTGGAATATCACTGGCGCACCGGCACTTTCGCCATTGCCGGCCGCGAAGGCTTCCAGAAGGTCTACGACCTCGCCACGCGGGTCCTTCCCGCCCATCGCTTCGCCGGCGCGGTGAGCGAAGAGGCCTTCATCGACTGGGCCTGCACCAGCGCGCTGGAACGGCTCGGCTTTGCCACCTCGGGCGAGATCGCCGCCTTCTGGGACCTTGTGACGCCGGAGGAGGCCAAGCGCTGGGTGGAGGCCCATCGCGATCGGCTGGAGCCCGTCGCCATCGCCCCGGCCGATGGCGGCAAGCCGCGCGCCTCGCATGCCTTTGCCGGCAGCGCCGCGCTCTTCGACGCGCTGCCCCCGCCGCCGGCGCGGCTGCGTGTGCTCAGCCCGTTCGATCCGCTGCTGCGCGACCGCAACCGGGCGGAACGGCTGTTCGGCTTCAATTACCGCATCGAGGTGTTCGTGCCGGCGGAAAAGCGCATCTGGGGCTATTACGTCTTTCCCCTGCTGGAAGGCGACCGGCTGATCGGGCGCATCGACATGAAGGCCGACCGGAAGGCGGGCACGCTCGATGTGCGCCGCCTGTGGCTGGAGCCGGGCGTACGGGCCTCCGGCGGCCGCCTTGCCGCGCTCGATGCCGAACTCACCCGCCTCGGCCGTTTCGCCGGTGTGGAGCGCACGGTCTATCTGGAGGGCTGGCGGGGGGAGTGAACGCCCGGACGTGGATGGCCGGACGTGGATGGCCGGGCCAAGTCCGCCCATGACGAAACGTCGCGCGGCCCTTCCCACCTCTCCCCGAGGGAGAGAGAGCCGGTCGGCGCCCTGTCGCCGCCCATTTGCTCCCACCCGTCCGCTCTGCTAGCGTTCAGGCGTCCGAGGGGTGTCCCACGATCGCAGGATCAAGGGGCTGAGATGGCAGCCGCCAGACCCTTTGAACCTGATCCGGGTCATGCCGGCGAAGGGACGGAACGACGGCGGGGTCGCATGCGGGCGCCCGCGCCGGTTTCCCCCGAAAGCTCATGCGCCGGATCTCCAACTGGGAGGAGATCCAATGTTGACATCCATCACCCGCGCGCTCGCCGCCTCGGCCGTCGCGCTTACCCTGTCGCTCGCACCGGTCAGCGCCGCCGACAAGCTCACCGTCCTGCTCGACTGGTATGTCAATCCCGACCACGCCCCGCTGATCGTGGCGCAGGAAAAGGGCTTCTTCAAAGCCCACGACCTCGATGTCGAGCTGGTGGCGCCGGCCGACCCCTCCGCCCCGCCGCGTCTGGTCGCCGCCGGGCAGGCGGATATCGCGGTCAGCTACCAGCCCAACCTCTACCTCTCGGTGAAGGAAGGCCTGCCGCTGGTGCGCTTCGGCACACTGGTCTCGACCCCGCTCACCGCGCTGGTCGTGCTGAAGGACGGCCCGATCAAGTCCATCGGCGATCTCAAGGGCAAGACGGTGGGTTATTCCGTGGCGGGGCTGGAAGACGCGCTGCTCGGCACCATGCTCGCCAGCGCCGGACTGAAGCCTACCGACGTCACCATGATCAACGTCAATTTCGCCCTTTCTCCCGCGCTGGTCGCCGGCAAGGTCGACGCCGTCATCGGCGCCTACCGCAATTTCGAGCTCACCCAGATCAAGCTGGAGGGCAAGGAAGGCCTGGCCTTCTTCCCCGAGGAGCACGGCGTGCCGGTGTTCGACGAGCTGATCTATGTCGCCCACAAGGACAAGATCGGCGATCCCCGCCTGAAGCGCTTCCTCGCCGCGGTGGAGGATGCCACGATCTATATTCTCAACCACCCGGACGAGGCGTGGAAGCTGTTCGTCGCCGCCAATCCCAAGCTCGACGACGAACTCAACCGCACCGCCTGGGCCGATACGCTGCGCCGCTTCGCCCATGCCCCGGCCGCGCTGGACAGCGGCCGTTATGAGCGCTTCGGCGAATTCATGAAGGCGCACGGGCTGATCGACACGGTGGAGCCGGTGGCGACCTACGCGCCGACGCTGCCGTGAGGCCTGCTGCGATCGCCCCTTGCCTGGGGGATGCCGGGGCCGATCCGGGATCGTCCGGCTCCCATTCGCACGCCCGAGACGCGGCGGGCGGGGGGCGTTCGCGCGAGGATCCCTTTCCGCTCCCGCGCGGCAATGCTAACCGGGACATCGGTTTCGGCGGGCAGCGGGTGAGGAGCGAAGAATGGACAGGCGCAGCGGCAACGGGGTCTATTATGTCGTGGCGGCGCTGGTCGGCGCCACGGTCGGCGTTGTCGGCTCCGCGTTCCATGTCGGCGTGGAGCATCTCACCGCCGCCTGGCCCGCCTATCTGCGCGACGGCCTGCACCTGACCGGCCTCCCGCTCTATGTGGCGGCGGCGCTGGTCGGCGCGGCAATGACGCTGGTGTCGCTTTGGCTGGTGCGTCGCTTCGCGCCCGAGGCGAGCGGATCGGGCGTGCCGGAGATCGAGGGCGCCATGGAAGGCCTGCGCACGGTGCGCTGGCGCCGCGTGCTGCCGGTCAAGTTCGTCGCCGGACTGCTCTCGCTCTCCTCGGGCATGGTGCTCGGGCGCGAGGGACCGACCATCCACATGGGCGCCTCCATCGCCAAGGCCGCCTCCGACCTCATGCGCTGGCCGACCGAGGACATGCGCGGGCTTCTCGCGGCGGGCGGCGCGGCCGGCCTCGCGGCCGCCTTCAACGCCCCGCTCGCCGCCGTGCTGTTCGTGATCGAGGAGACGCGGCGGCAGTTTCCCTACAGCCAGCGCAGCTATATCGGCGTGGTGCTGGCCTCCTTGGCCAGCGCCATCGTCACGCAATACCTCACCGGCAACGTTCCCTACATGCTCATGGACGTGCCGGACATGCCCTATGGCATGCTGCCGGCCTTCGCGGTGCTGGGCGTCGGGCTGGGCGCGGCAGGCGTCGGTTTCAACGGCACGCTGGTCTGGGCGCTCGACCATGTCCGCAATCTCGGGCTGAGCACCTCGTTCTACATTTTCCCGGCTGTGGTCGGCCTCGTCGTCGGCGTCCTGATGTTCGTCCTGCCCGAGGCGACGCAGGGCGGCGAACTGCTGGCCGTGCAGCTCGCCGGGGAGCGGCTTCCGCTCGGCATCCTGGCGGTGATCGTGCTGCTGCGCTTCGTGATGACGATGGCGAGCTATTCCACCGGCGTTGCCGGCGGCATCTTCGCGCCGATCCTCGCGCTCGCCACCACGATCGGCCTCTGCTACGGCACCGCGCTGGGAACGGTGCTGCCACTGCCCGACCACGCCCTCCCCGCGCTCGCCATCGCCGCCATGGGCGGCCTGTTCGCGGCCACGATCGGCGCGCCGCTGGTCGGCATGGTGCTGGTGATGGAACTGACCGGCGCCTATTCCATGCTGGTGCCGGTCATGGTCACGACGATCCTCGCCAACATGACCGCGCAGGCGCTCGGCGGCCGGCCGATCTACGAGATCCTGCTGGAGCGCACGCTCGCCATCGAGGCGCAGGGCCAGCCGGCGCCCCGGCGCGAACGCCGCCGTCCCGCGCACAAGGACATGAGCGGCATGCCGGCCGCCGAGGACCGGTAGCCCGGGCCGGATCGATCAGGATCCGGCTCCGAACTCCCGAGAGAGAACGCCCCCTCACGCCGCGGGGGCGATGAGCGTGCCGCGGCCCTCCAGCCGCGCCGGCGCGCCGGCCTCCCGGGTAATCTCGATATGCCGGCTGTGCAGCGGCTTCAGCGTCGAGCGGTGGCCGATCGAGAGGATGGCGGTGGCCGGCAGACGGGCGCGCAGCGTGGTGTAGAGCGCCGCCTCGGCCGGCTCGTCCACGGCGGACGTCACCTCGTCGAGCAGCAGCACATCCGGCTTTACCAGCAGCGCGCGGGCGATGGACAGCCGCTGCTGCTCGCCGCCCGACATGATGGCCGGCCAGAGGGCTCGCTCGTCGAGCCGGTCGGTAAAGTCGTGGAGCCCCACCGCCTCCAGCACCTCGCGCAGCGCGGCATCGTCATGCTCGGCCAGCGGGTCGGGATAGGCCAGCGCGCCGCGCAGGCTACCCACCGGCACATAAGGCCGCTGCGGTAGCACCAGCATCCGCGCCTCCGGCGCCAGCGCCACCGCGCCCGAGCCATAAGGCCAGATGCCGGCCACCGCCCGCAGCAGCGTCGACTTGCCCGAGCCGGAGGGGCCGGTGAGCAGCACCGCCTCGCCCCGGCTCACCGAGACGCCGTCCACCATCAGCACGCTGCGCCCGCCCGGCAGGCGGACATCCATCTGGTCGATCGCCAGCATGGCGCCATCGGTGGCCGGCACGCGGCGATAGGCGCTGCCGGCGGCCGCGGCGCGGGCGGCGGCGATATTGTCCTCGAAGCCGATGAGACGGTCGACCACCGATTTCCAGTCCGCCAGCGTCGCGTAGGCATTGATGAAGAAGGAGAACGAGCCCTGCACCTGGCCGAAGGCGGAGGCGGTCTGCATCAGCTGGCCCAGCGCGATGGAGCCGCCGAAATAGGCCGGCGCCACCACGATGAGCGGGAACACGTTCGACACCTGACCGTAGCCGGAGGTGAACCAGGTGAGCCGCTTCTGGGCGATCATGATGCCCCAGTAATTGTGCACGATATGCGAGAAGCGATCGAGCAGACGCCCCTGCTCTACCTTCTCGCCGCCCAGCAGCGCGATCTGCTCGCCATTCTCGCGCACGCGCACCAGATCGACGCGGTAATCGGCTTCAAAACGCTGCTGGTCGTAATTGAGCTTCACCAGCACCCGGCCGATGAGATGGGCGATATAGGTGCCCACCGTGGCATAGGCGAAGGCCGCCCACACGAGATAGCCCGGAATGTCCCACTGGCGGCCGAACAGGGTGAAGTGGAACTCGCCCGACAGTCCCCACAGGATCACCGCGAAGGAGGCCAGCGTCATCATCGCGTTGAGCAGGCCGATGAAGATGCTGACGGTCTGGGCGATATAGGAGCGGATATCCTCGGCGATGCGCTGGTCGGGATTGTCCGCCATGTCGCCCTTCAGCCGCAGCCGGTAATGCGTCTGGTTGTCCAGCCAGGCGGTCAGATACTTGTCCGTCATCCAGTTGCGCCAGCGGATCTCCAGCCATTGCCGGAGATAGATCTGGTAGACCGCGACGATGATCGCCCCCGCCGCATAGGCCGCGAACAGCCAGAGCTGATGCGTGAAGGCGGCGTAGTCCTTTTCCTGGATGGCGTTGTAGAAGGCGTTGTTCCACTCGTTGAGCAGCACGGTCGCGTAGACCCAGCCGACTTCGAGCGCGACCACGGCGGCGAGCAGGATGCCGCCCCGCCATTTGTCCTCGCCACGGAAATAGGGAATGGACAGCCGCCAGACATCGGCGAGCAGCGAGAGGATGGCGCGCAGCAAGGGTGTTCTCCGGATCGGGAAGGCAATCGATCCGCGACACTTGCTGATCAATGCCAGCCAGAAGATGGCCGGCTCATTAAACTTTGGAAAGCGAGATCGCAACGACCGTGCGGGACCGCGTCGAGCGATGCTTCCTGTCGGCGCCCGGCGCACGAAAAAAGGCGCCGAAGGGAGCCGGCGCCTTGTCGAATGGGCCGTCCGATCGATCCGCGCGGGATCGCCGGACCCGCCGACGTCACTGTGCCGGTTTGGCGGCGGTCGGCGCCTTGTTGACGGTGGCGGGTGCCGTTGACGCGGCGGGCTGGGCGCCCACCGGCGCCTTGGCCGGGCGCCAGGGCTGCTTGCCTTCCTTCACGGTCTGCCAGAAGGCGGCGCGCTCATCCTTGCTGCGGCCGGAGGCGGACGCCGCCGAGACACCGAAAACCGCGATCAGCGTCGCGGCAATAACCATGCGGATCATCGTGCACTCTCCTCAAGCGGTGCGGTGTTGGGAACGCCGCTCCCTGTTTGTGAGAGTTAGCTGGGGAGGCGGGAGGCCTCTCACCACCGCCGTACGCGAAAGGCAGCCCTTGCAACGATGCAAGGCTCGCGGGCGGCGTTTGGCATGGCCTTCGCAGAAACATCGCACACGAGAGACAGGACCGGCGCGGACGCACCCGGCCCTGTCCATGCGTCAGATGAAGCGCTTGCGGATGTTCTGGCTGATCACGTCGAGCACGGAAACGGTGACGATCACCAGGATGAGGATGGCCGCGGCCTGCGAATACAGGAAGCCGCGCATGGTCTCGTTGAACACCATGCCAATGCCGCCGCCGCCGACAATGCCGAGCACGGTGGCCGAGCGGACATTGGATTCGAAACGATAGAGGGCATAGGAAATCCACAGCGGCAGCACCTGCGGCAGCACGCCATAGATCACTTCCTGCAGCCAGCTGCCCCCGGTGCCGCGAATGCCCTCGACGGGCGCGGGATCGATCGCCTCGACCGCCTCGGAGAACAGCTTGGCGACCACGCCTGTGGTGTGAACGAACAGCGCCAGCACGCCGGCAAAGGGACCGAGGCCCACGGCGGCGATGAAGATCAGCGCGAAGACGAGTTCGTTGATGGCGCGACAGCAGTCCATCAACCGGCGCACCGGGAAGGCCACCCATTTCGGCACGACATTGTCGGCGCAGAGGATGCCGAACGGAATTCCGACGATCACCGCGAGCAGCGTGCCCCAGATGGCGATGGCCAGCGTCTCCAGCATGGCGCTGGAATAGACGTCCCAATCCGTGAAGTCGGGACGCAGGAAATCGGCGCCCAGCGTCGCCATGTTGCCGGCATCGCGCATCAGCTGCGCCGGGTTCATCTCCGCCTCGTGCCAGGCGAAGACCAGCACCACGGCGCCAAGGGCGGCAAGGCCGAGACGAGCGAGGCGGGTCGCGAGCGGGGTCACGGGCGGCGGCGGCATGGTGCTCGTCGCGGCGCGGTGGATGGCGTCGGTTGAGAACATGGTCGCTCCGCTGGTCTTTCGAAGCCGCCCGCACGGGGTGCGCAGCGCGGCAGATATCTGTCGAGGATCTGTCGAGACGGATCCGGAGCGGCCTCGCAGCCGCTCCGGGACGAATCCGAGCCGGAAGGAAGCCCGCGCGGCGCGCCGCCGCGCAGGCCTCCGCGGCCTCACATGGCGGGCAGCTTCTTCTGCTGGTCTTCGAGGGCGGCGAGCTTGGCGTCGATCTCCTTGACCTTCGCGGCCTTCTCGTCAGCCGAGAGCTTGTCGTCGTTCTGCGCCTTGACCTTCGCCTTGAACAGTTCGAGCTGACGGATCGGGATCAGCTGGGCGTCGGAAGAGGCGAGGAAGGGCCCCCAGCCGTCCGAAGTCTTGGCGAGCACCGCGCGGGCATGCTCGATTTCTTCCGGGGTGCCGTTGCGGCCATAGGTCATGAAGAAGGTGTAGATCTTCGCCTTGAGGTCGGCCGGCAGGTCCTTGCGCCACACGATCGGGTCGCCGGCGATCATCGGCGAACGCCACACTTCCTTGATCTTGGCCGCTTCCGCCGGGCGGGTCTGCTGCAGGCGGGTCATGTTCTCGGTGTTGTTGGTGGCGAAGTCCACCTGCTTGTTGGCGACGGCCAGGAGGTTGCCCTCATGATTGCCGGTCACCACGCGCTTGTAGCACTTCTGCGGGTCGACATTGTTGAGCGCGAACACGTAATAGCCGGGGACCAGGAAGCCCGAGGTGGAGTTCGGGTCGCCATTGCCGAAGTTATAGCCCTTCGAGCAGTCGAGGATATCCTTGAGGCCGTTGATGTCGCTGCGATCGACATTGGTGACGATCAGCGAATAATAGCCCGAGGAACCGTCCGGCTTGGCGGTCTTCACGAAGACTTCGCCGCCGGCGCGGTCCACCGCTTCCATGGCCGACTTGTTGCCGAACCACGCCACGTCGACCTTCTTGAAGCGCATGCCTTCGATGACACCGGCATAGTCGCCGACGAAGAAGGGCTTCACGGGAATGCCGATGGCCTTTTCCATGTCCTTGAGCAGGGGCTCGAAGCTCTTGGCGAGGTTGGCCGAGGATTCGGTGGAGATGAAGCCGAAGTTCAGCTCCTTGATGTCCTCGGCGTGCGCCGGAGCGCTCGCGAGGGCGGCCAGCGCGAGGCCGGCGGCGATCAGGCTTTTCATGAAAATCGCTCCTGTCAGGATACGGTCTGGGATTGAGAGATGGCGACCGGCGGCGCCGGCACCACGAACTGGCTCGGCAGGATCAACTCCTCGGCGCTGGCGCCGTAGAGCTCGGTCAGGAAAGCCGCGTTGATCTGCGAGGCGGGACCATCGAACACCACGCGCCCGGCATTCATCGCCACCACGCGGTCGAAATAGGCGGTGGCGTAGTCCACCTGATGCAGCGAGACGCACAGCGCGATGCCGTGGTCGCGGCTCATCGTCACCAGCGTGTCCATCACCCGCTTGGCGGATTTCGGGTCCAGCGAGGCAATCGGCTCGTCCGCGAGCACCAGCCTGGCGCCCTGCACCAGCGCCCGGGCAATGGCCACGCGCTGCTGCTGGCCGCCGGAGAGTTCGCGGGCGCGCTTGGCGGCATGCTGGGCAATGCCGACCTCGGCGAGCGCGGCATAGGCGGTGCGGCGCTCATCCTCATTGAACAGGCCGAACGTGCCACGCAGCGCATTCATCCGCCCCAGCGCGCCGACCAGCACGTTGGTCATGACGGAGAGGCGGCCGGAAAGCGCGAATTGCTGGAAGACCAGGCCGATATTGCGGCGCGCGGCGCGCACGTCGGACTCGAGGCGTCCACCTTCCTGCACCTTGATGCCGAAGGCGTGCACGGCTCCAGTTCCGGAGCCCTGCGCATCGGCCAGGATGAGGCCCGAGGCAAGGCGGATCAGGGTGGATTTTCCCGAACCCGAGGCCCCGATCAGCGCCACGCGCTCCCCCTCCCGGATGGTCAGAGACACGTTCTCGACGGCACGCATGGCGCCGTAGGTCTTGCTGACGCGGTCGAGTTGCAACGCTGCCGCCATGAGTTTCCCTGCCGGGCCGTTGAAGCCAAGCTTGGGGTATCGGGGCGGGGTGACGCGTGGATGAAGGTTGCATTACGCTTCGATGACGCCCGCAAACGCGCCCGGCCCTTCGCTTCCGGCTGCAAGCGGTAGATCGGGCAGGTTTTTCATCCGGCGGCCCGGCACTCACCGCGAGCGGGAGATGACCACCCGGCGCCGCTCCCAGCGGCCGTGCATTCCCTAGCGTAGTAAACGCGAAGCCGGCTTTTCTCCGGCCCGGCCGAACCCTGTGTTGACTTGACTGTGCCCACGCTCACAGATGAGTGAACGGGCGATCCTCGGCAGTGCCAGCCGGTATCCCGCCCCGCGGCCACGTCACGAGGAGAGCCCATGTATTACGCGATCGTCCTCGCCACCATGGTGGTTCTGCCCATTGCCAGCATCGCCGCCGAATTGTCGACCACGACCGGCATCGCGAGCTTCGTGCTGGTGTCGATCAAATGGTTCGCCTTCTGGGCGGTGGGCGTGCGGCTGCTGCTGGCGGGACTGTCGCAGATCCTGCGGCCGGCCTTCACCGTGAAGGGAATACTGGGCATCGACGAACCGCGCGCCCATGTGCTGGCGCAGGAACTCGGCTTCGCCAACACCGCCATCGGCCTCGCCGGCCTGTTCTCGATGATGTTGGCCGGCTGGGTGGCGCCGATCGCTTTCACCGGCGGCATATTCCTCGGCCTCGCCGGCCTCAACCATCTGCGCCGGCCCGGCCGCAACCTGCGCGAGACCGTGGCCATGGTAACGGACCTCTGGGCCGCGTTCGTGCTGCTGCTCACCTTCGTGCTGAGCCTGTTCTAGGGTGAGGCCAGCTTGGCGAGGGAGGCGCTCCCCGCGCGCTGCGGGGAACGTCGCGCGCGCCTCGGCTCATGCCGGGTATTTCGACCATGACAGCTGATAATGCGGGCCATCCTTGAAGCTCGTCCAGTCGCCGCCCCACTCCACCGGCACGCCCTCGAGCTGTGCCGCCAGCTTCATGGCCACGGCGATCTTCTCATAGAGCGGCCAGTCCCAGCGAACCTGGCCACCCACCACCGCCGCGACATCGACCGCGTGGGCGACATTGTCGGGACCGCCGGGGATATGGCGGGAGCGTAGCGTCTGCGCAGCGCCCGCGGCCACAAGCTGCTTCTGCCGCGCCAGCGTTCGCGGGCCTTCGGTCACGATGAATCCGACCGAGGTGATCGTATCGCCGCGATGGACCACCCGGACCAGATCCGAATGAACGCCGACGAGATTATCGAGCGACCTCTTGTTGAGCGCCATCTTCCCCTCCCGCAAAGAATGGAAGGAAAATGCAACCTATGAGGTTATTTAGCAACCTATATGATAGGATTTGACGGTATACAACTCTCCACGGCTACCGCGCCCGGAAGCCGATATAGCCGCCTTCCCCGTCGAACAGCACGTCATAGCCGTTCAGCAGGTGGAAGCCGGTGTTGACGAAGGTCCGGTCGGGGGCAACGCGCAGGTGGATGGCGCCCGGCGTCAGCGGGCCGCCGTCGCCTACCGTGAAGCTGTAGAGCGGGAAGGCCGCCTCCCCCGTGCCGACCGAGACCGCCATCTGCGTGCCGGGGGGCAGCGTGCCGGTGGCGCCCTGCGCCTGCTCCGCCGGCAGGGTCGTGTACATCACCCCGACCCCGGTATCGACCAGCACCGTGCCGCAGGCCGGCGGGCTCGCGCCGTTGAGGGCGATGCAGGCGGGCGTGGCCTGCCAGTCCGAGCCGTCGGGCTTGCGGGCGAGCTTGAGATAGCGGAACGGACCTTGCGTGTTCGCGCGCGTCAGGCCGGCATGCACGCCCTCGCGCGTGAGGATGTAGCCCTGCCGGCGCGCGCCGTTCCCGCCCGTGACGTGCAGCAGAGGGTTCTTGTCCGGCGTGCTCTGGCTCTGCAGGTCCGCCTCGCGGGCGAAGCCGACGCCGACCATGGCGATATGGCGCGGGCTCGGGTCGGGCGTGCAATCGCGCGCATGGTCGAGGCACCGCACTTCCGTCACCGCCAGCACCGGCAACGGCTCGGTCGTGACGCTTGCCCCCTCGCGCCCCACCAGCGCCACCGGCGTCACCACCCACTGGCCGACCATGACGCGGCCGGAGCTGGAATAGGTGAGCTTGCCGGGCCCCTGCGACGGCAACTGGTCGAAGCCGGGTATATAGGCCGCCGCCACGACGATGCCGGTGGAGCCGGAATCGAGATCGGCGCTCAGCGGCTCCGCTCCGCCGAAGGAGAGGCCGATGCGCGGCACGCGGGCGAGCAGGCCCGGCCCGGCATCGAGATAGCGCAGGAACAGACCTTCGCGGTAGGGCGAATAGTCTGGCGGCTCCTGCGCGCGCGCCGAGCCCGCCGCCAGCGCCGCGGCGGCAAGGCCGACAACGGCAGCCCGGATCATGTGCCCGGGACGATCCTGAAGGATGCGAGGGGAATGGAACGCCAATCGGCGCCGCCGGATTTTAACGGGTAGCATCACGAGCCGATTCTCCCTCCAGCCGGAGCCGCGCATGTTCAGTCACATCACCGTCGGCACGCGCGATCTCGATCGCGCCGCTCGCTTTTACGATGCCGTGCTCATCCCGCTCGGGCTGACGCGCCGCACCGTCGTGCCCGATGGCGGACCGGCGGCCGCCGGCTGGAGCACGCCTAGGCAAACGCTGCCCCGCTTCTATGTCTATGAGCCGTTCGACGGACAGCCAGCCAGCGCTGGCAACGGCGCCATGACGGCGTTTCTCGCGCCCTCGCCGGCGGCGGTCGATGCCTCGTTCGCCGCCGGGCTGGCCGCAGGCGGGGGCAGCGAAGGAGCGCCGGGCCCCCGCCCGCACTACGGCGAGGGCTATTATGGCGCCTATCTGCGCGACCCCGACGGCAACAAGCTGCATATCGTCCATCGCGGCGACCTGTGACGGGGCCCCTGCCGGATGCTCACATGTTGGGATAGTTCGGCCCGCCGCCGCCCTCGGGCGCGACCCAGGTGATGTTCTGGTTGGGATCCTTGATGTCGCAGGTCTTGCAGTGCACGCAGTTCTGCGCGTTGATCACGAAGACCTCGTCCCCGTCCTTCTCGACCCACTCATAGACCCCGGCCGGGCAATAGCGGTTGGACGGGCCGGCATAGACGTCATGTTCGGACGCCTTCTGGAGGGCGAGGTTGGCCACCTTCAGGTGGATCGGCTGGTCTTCCTCGTGATTGGTGCTGGACAGGAACACCGAGGAGAGCCGGTCGAAGGAAACCACGCCGTCGGGCTTGGGATAGTCGATCTTCTTCGACTGCGCGGCCGGCTTCAGCGAGGCGGAATCGGGCTTGCCGTGCCCCAGCGTGCCGAAGGGCGAGAAGCCGAGCAGCGTGTTCGCCCACATGTCCAGACCGCCGAGGCCGATGCCGAGATAGGTACCGAGCTTCGACCAGAGCGGCTTGACGTTTCGCACCGCATGCAGGTCGCGGCCGATGGCGGAGCCGCGCCACTTGCCCTCGTAACCGGCGAGCACGTCGTGCTGGCGCCCGGCGGCCAGCGCGGGGGCGAGTTCCTCGGCGGCCAGCATGCCCGAGAGCACCGCATTGTGGCTGCCCTTGATGCGCGGCACGTTGACGAAGCCGGCGGCGCAGCCGAGCAGCGCCCCGCCGGGGAAGACCAGCTTGGGCACCGACTGGTAGCCGCCCTCGGTGATGGCCCGCGCGCCATAGGCGATGCGCTTGCCGCCCTCCAGCGTCTCGCGCACCATCGGGTGCGTCTTGAAGCGCTGGAACTCCTCGAAGGGCGAGAGATAGGGATTCGCGTAGTTCAGGTGGACCACGAAGCCCACCATCACCTGATTGTCTTCCATGTGGTAGAGAAACGAGCCGCCGCCGGTCTTCGAATCCAGCGGCCAGCCGAAGGAATGCTGCACCAGCCCCGGCCGGTGCTGCGCATCCGGCACGGTCCACAATTCCTTGAGGCCGAGGCCGAATTTCTGCGGCTCGCGCCCCTCGCTCAGGCCGAAGCGGGCGATCAGCTCCTTGGAAAGCTGGCCGCGCGCGCCCTCGGCGAACAGCGTGTATTTCGCGCGCAGCTCCATGCCGCGGGTGTAGCGGTCGGTGATCTCGCCATTGCGCCCGATGCCCATGTCGCCGGTGGCGATGCCCACCACCGCGCCGGCCGCGTCGAACAGCACCTCATTGGCGGCGAAGCCGGGGTAGATCTCCACGCCCAGCGCCTCGGCCTTGGTCGCCAGCCAGCGGGCGACATTGCCGAGGGAGCCGATGTAATTGCCGTGATTGTTCATCAGGGGCGGCATGAAGGCATTGGGCAGGCGCACCCCGCCGGCGGGACCGAGCAGGTAGAATCGGTCATCCGTGACCAGGGTCTTGAGCGGGGCGTCGGCATCCGCGCGCCAGTCCGGCAGCAGCCGGTCGAGGCCGATGGGGTCGATCACCGCGCCGGACAGGATATGCGCGCCGACCTCCGAGCCTTTTTCCACCACGACGACTGACAGGTTCTCGTCCAGCTGCTTCAGCCGGATCGCCGCGCTGAGCCCAGAGGGACCCGCCCCGACGATCACCACATCGAATTCCATGGCCTCGCGATCGGGCAACTCGTCCGCGTTCATGCTAACCCCTCCGGCACTGCGACGTGCTCATTGGATCATTTCCACGCTTGTTCCACGGCCCGCCGAACCTGACAACCGTCTCCGCGCCGGATAGGATCATCATTCCGACGGAAAGAAGGCCCTATGCCGCCGACACTTAGCGATCGCGATCTCATCGCCGAGCTGCTCGCCTTCCACGTGGAGGCGGGGGTCGATATCGCGCTGGGCGAAGAACCCGTGGATCGCTTCGCCGAAAGCGCGTCCGAGCGGGCCACCGCGCGGCGGCGCGGCCCCCTGGCCGCGGACGATTCGCCCCCTGCCGCCGCTGCGCCGCGGCCCTCCGCGCCGGATACCCGCCCCGCCGCCGCGGGCCCGGCCGCCGCACGTTCCGCCACCGCACATCCCGCCATCGCACGTGCCGCACCAGCGGCCGTCACGCCCGCCGCCCCTCCCCCGCCCGACCAGGCCGCGCTGGAGGCGCGCGAGGCCGCGGCACATGCGCCGACGCTGGAGGCGCTGCGCGACTTGCTGGAGCGTTTCGAGGGCTGCCCGCTGAAGCATACCGCGACCCGCCTCGTCTTCGCCGACGGCAATCCCAAGGCCCGGCTCATGCTGGTGGGCGAGGCGCCGGGGCGCGAGGAGGATATCGAGGGCAAGCCCTTCGTCGGCCGCTCGGGAAAATTGCTCGACCGCATGCTCGCCGCCATCGGCATCGACCGCGAGACCGCCTACATCGCCAATGTCGTGCCCTGGCGCCCGCCGGGAAACCGCACGCCGACGCCGCAGGAAACCGCCATCTGCCTGCCCTTCATCCGCCGGCAGATCGAGCTCGCCGATCCCGATGTGCTGGTGTGCCTTGGCGGGCCCTCGGCGCAGACCCTGCTCGGCATCCGCGAGGGCATCACCAAGGCGCGCGGGCGCTGGATGGACTATGACACCGGCACGCGCACCATCCCGGCGCTCGCCACCTTCCATCCCGCCTACCTGCTGCGCACGCCGCTCGGCAAGCGGATGGCATGGCGCGACCTGCTGGCGATCGAGAGCCGGCTCACGGAGCCGACGGCGCGGAAGCCCGACTAAAGTCGCAAGCCGAACGCCAAACGCCAAACGCCCCACCCCGGCCGATCCGCCCCGCTCCCTCGAGAGCCGGGGAGACTTCGGCCTGTCATCATTTGAGACGTTCCATCCTGGAGGATCTCGGGCATACTCGGGTGCCCGTCACCTATCGTCAGCGGTGATGAGATGGGGGAGCCTGATGGAATTCGATCCTGAAATCCTGGCGCGAATCCAGTTCGCGTTCACCATCTCCTTCCACGTCATCTTTCCCGGGTTCACCATCGGCCTGGCGGCCTATATCGCCACGCTGGAAGTGCTGTGGCTCGCCACCGGGCACGAGCGCTACCACCGCATCGCGCGGTTCTTCACCAAGATCTTCGCCGTGTCCTTCGGCATGGGCGTGGTGTCGGGAATCGTGCTCTCCTACCAGTTCGGCACCAACTGGAGCCCATTCGCGCGCCTCGCCGGCAACGTGATCGGCCCGCTGATCGGCTACGAGGTGCTGACCGCCTTCTTCCTGGAGGCAACCTTCCTCGGCATCATGCTGTTCGGCTGGAACCGGGTGCCGCGCGGGCTGCACGTCTTCGCCTGCGTGATGGTGGCGGCCGGCACCTCGCTCTCGGCCTTCTGGATCCTCTCGGCCAATAGCTGGATGCAGACCCCGGCCGGCTACCAGATGATCGACGGCGTGGCGCACCCGGTGGACTGGCTCTCCATCATCTTCAACCCCAGCTTCCCCTTCCGTTTCGCGCACATGGTGACGGCCTGCTACCTCACCACCGCCTTCGTCGTGCTGGCGGTGGGCGCGCGCTATGTCTATGCCGGCCGCTATCATGAGGATGCGCGCACCATGATGCGCATGGCGATCGGGCTCATCGCCATCCTCGCGCCGGTGCAGGCCTTCATCGGCGACGCGCACGGCCAGAACACGCTGAAATACCAGCCGCAGAAGATCGCCGCGATCGAGGCGCACTGGGGCGAGACGGATGGGGTGTCGGGCGGCGTGCCGCTGGTGCTGTTCGCCTGGCCGAACGAGGCGACCGAGAGCAACGACTACCAGATCGCCATTCCCCATCTGGGCAGCCTCATCCTCACCCATAGCTGGGACGGCACGTTCAAGGGGCTGAAGGAATTCGCCCCGCAGGACCGCCCGCCGGTGGCCATTCCCTTCTTCGCCTTCCGCATCATGGTGGGCCTCGGGGTGCTGATGATCGCCATCGGCTGGCTCGGCGCCTATCTTCTGTGGCGCCGGCGCGTGTTCGAAAGCGACTGGTATGTCCGCCCGCTGCAATATGTCTGGCCGATCGGCTTCGTCACCATCCTGTCGGGCTGGTTCGTCACCGAGGTCGGGCGGCAGCCCTGGGTGGTCTACAACGTGCTGCGCACGGCGGACGCCGTCTCGCCCGTCGCCGGCTGGGCGATGGCGACCACGCTGGCGCTGTTCGTGCTGGTCTACGCCATCGTGTTCTCCGGCGGCGTCTACTACATCAACCGGTTGATCAACAAAGGCCCCGAGGGCCCGGCCGTGGAACCGCCCACGGGCGTGCCGAACCGTCCGCTCGCCTCCGCCCACGAGGCGACCCGCGCCGCCATCAACGCTCCGGGGGAGTGAGACATGGATATCAGCCTCGGCATGGACGGGTACCTGCCCGTGATCTGGTCGCTGCTGCTGGCGGTGGCGATCGCCATGTATGTGATCCTCGACGGGTTCGACCTCGGCATCGGCATCCTCTTCCCCTTCGCGCGCAGCGAGCTGGAGAAGGACCAGATGATGAACTCGGTCGCCCCGTTCTGGGATGGCAACGAGACCTGGCTCATCCTCGGCGGCGGCGGGCTCCTGGTCGCCTTCCCGCTGGCCTATTCCATCGTCATGCCGGCGCTCTACCTGCCGGTCATCTTCATGTTGCTGGCGCTGGTATTCCGCGGCGTGGCGTTCGAGTTCCGCCATGTCGCCGATGACAGCCGCTTTCTGTGGAACATCGCCTTCGCGGCCGGCTCGACGCTCGCCGCCTTCTTCCAGGGCATGCTGCTCGGCGGCTTCGTGCAGGGCATCAAGGTCGCGGACAACGCCTTCGCCGGCGGCCCGCTGGACTGGGCGACCCCGTTCGCCGCGCTGTGCGGCATCGCTGTCGTGGCCGGCTACGCGCTGATCGGCAGCGTGTGGCTGGTGATGAAGACCGACGGCGCCGCCGCCCGCCGCGCCCGCGCCCATGCCAAGCTGCTCCTGCCGGTGGTGCTCGCCTTCATGGCCGTGGTCAGCCTGTGGACCCCGATCGCCTTCCCCCGCATCGCCGAGCGCTGGTTCACCACGCCGAACCTGTTCTACCTCGCGCCGCTGCCGCTGGTGACGCTGCTGCTGGCCTGGTTCGTGTGGCGCTGGCTGGAAGAGGGCCACGAGAACCTGCCCTTCTTCGGCGTCATCGGCCTGTTCCTGCTCGGCTATCTCGGCATCGGCATCTCGATCTTCCCCTACCTCATCCCGCCCAGCCTCACCGTGTGGGAGACGGCGGCGCCACCGGCCAGCCAAGTCTTCATGCTGATCGGCACGGTATTCATGCTGCCGGTGATCCTAGGCTATGTCGCCTTCGTGTACTGGCTGTTCCGCGGCAAGGTGCGCGAGGGGGAAGGGTATCATTGAGGAGGTAATTTAATATATCATTGATCAGCCATCCTGCATTATAAATATGCTTATCATCCCGCAATCATTCACTCCTACAGCAAACTATTTCCGAGATTATTAAATGACACACATACAGATCGCTTTCTTCAATCATAAAGGCGGAGTATCGAAGACAACATCGGTTTTTCATATTGGATGGAAATTGGCAAATCTTGGAAAGAAAGTTGTTCTTGTTGACTGCGATCCACAATGTAATTTGACTGGAGTAATACTTAATTATAGCAATAACGATGAATATCCTTATGAAAGTAAAAATGAAATACTTAATATTCGAGATGGACTTTCACCGGCATTTGAAGCGAGACCAGTTCCGCTATCTCCTGTTAAATTGCAGGCTGTAACTCAATGCCCCGGCCTATACGTTCTTCCTGGGCACGTTGGTTTAGCAGAATACGAAAGCCAGCTTTCTATTGCACATGAACTATCCGCTTCATTGAGTGTATTGCAAAATATACCTGGATCTTTACGTTGGCTTATCGATATAAGCGCTAAATCTATCGAGGCTGACTACGTTCTAGTGGATATGAGTCCCAGCCTAGGAGCATTAAATCAAAATTTATTCACTACAAGCGATGCATTTATTATACCAATGGCTCCCGATTTCTTCTCGGCAATGGCCCTCCGCTCTCTTTCGCGCGTCCTTCCGAAATGGATGACTTGGGCAGAGAAAGCTGGAACACAGACGGCTCTTAAGGAAGCCGCCTATCCTTGGCCCGAGAAAAATCCGAAGTACCTTGGATCCATTGTACAAAACTATCGAATCAGATCGCGCGATGGTAAAGAGGCCGCACCAACTCGCGCCTACCAGAAATGGTTCGACTCTCTTCTTGAAACTAAAAAAGACGTTCTTATTCCTGCACTCAATGGAGCCAATCTTTTACTATCAGACGAGAAATACACTGAATCTAATTCAAATATAAACACATTCCTGATCGAGGTTCCCGACTTCAATAGTTTGATTGCTATTTCACAGTCTCTGTCAAAGCCCGTCTTCGAGCTTAATCGTGAAGACATCATGAATTCAGGATCTGTCGCTCAAAATCAAGTTAAAAGCGCAAATAAATTTAATAAAATATACGATACGGCAGCCACTAAAATTATATCAATGACAAAATGAAACCTCATATCGCAGAGGCATACGGAAAACTTGCGCACGGATGCGATCGAGCTGAAGGCCTCCGACGTATATTCGAATATTTACACAGCATCGCACCTTTAGCTATGGATTGCAGCGACATACTTCGATCGGCCCTTATGTTATCAATTAGCTCTTTCGATCTTTTTATGCATGAAATTCATCGCTTGGAAATCCTAGAACGATTGAAAATTGGGCAAGAAATTCCTGCTTTGAAGGTACCTTACGGGGCCGCAATTACTAGCGGCGTATTGCAAATGGAAATTGTCGACGAATATATTAGGCGAGAGAACTCTTATAAGTCTTTTGTGGCTCCAGATAAGGTTGGAGATTGTTTACGTATCATAATGGACAATCCATGGGATAAAATTTCTGCTGAAATCGGGCAACCTGCAGCAGAATTGAAGTCAAATCTCAAACGTTTTGTCGATTTAAGAAATCGAATCGCACACGAAGCGGACGTGAATCCGGCATATGCCGGTATAGCACTTTGGCCAATATACAGCGAAGACGTCTCTAATTCTATTTCATTCATTCGAAATATTGGACTTGGTATATCCAAAGCAGTTAATAGCAACTCAACATAATAAAATACGATCTGTCCTGAATTGTTACACCGCAACGTAGCGCCTACTCCCTACACCCCCAACCTCGCCCGCACCGGCGCGAACGTCTTCCGGTGGTGTCGGCACACGCCCAGCTCCGCCAGCGCCGTCTGATGCTCCGGCGTCCCATAGCCCATGTGGCGCTCGAAGCCGTAGCCGGGGTGGGCGAGGCCGAGGGAGGCCATCAGGCGGTCGCGGGTGACCTTGGCGACGATCGAGGCGGCGGCGATCGAGGCGACGATGGCGTCGCCGCCGATGATGGTGCGGGCCGCGCAGGGCACGGGCGGCAGGTCGTTGCCGTCGACCAGCAGGAGCCTGGGCGCGCGCGGCAGGCCGGCACAGGCGCGGGCCAGCGCCCACAGGGTCGCCTGGCGGATATTGTGGCCGTCGATCCGCGCCGGCGGGGCGAAGGCCAGCGAGACCTCGGCGGTGGCGCAGATGGCCTCGAACAGCGCCTCGCGCCGGGCGGCGCTCAGCTTCTTGGAATCATCGAGCCCCTCGGGCACGCGATCGGGGTCGAGCACCACGGCGCAGGCCACCACCGGCCCGGCCCAGGGGCCGCGCCCCACCTCGTCGACCCCGGCCACCGGCACATCCCCGGCCGCCCAGGCGGCCCGCTCCAGCGAAAAATCCGGCTTCTGACGAACCGTCACCATGCGTCACAGTCCTTACGCGCGCCCAGGATCCCTGTACCCTTGAGTCGCGGCGCCACCATGCCGGCCCGGCCGGGCCGGCGCAACGGCCGCCGACCGGGTCGCACGCGACAGCAGGGGTGAGGGATGAACTGGTCCGAGCATGTTCAGGAGTTCGTCACGCTGTGGGTCGTGGTCGACCCGCTCGGCACGCTGCCGGTTTTCCTCGCCGTAACCGCGACGCTGAGTGCGCCCGACCGGCGCAAGGCGGCGCTGCTCTCGGTGATGATCTCCTTCGGCGTGCTGGTATTCTTCGCCATGGCCGGCCACTGGCTGCTGCAGGCGATGGACGTGTCGATCGAATCCTTCCAGATCGCCGGCGGCATCGTGCTGTTCCTGTTCGCGCTCACCATGATCCACGGCTCCAGCCATACCGATGCGAACGCGCCGGCGGAGACCAATCTCGTCGATATCGCGATCTATCCGCTGGCCATCCCCTCCATCGCCAGCCCCGGCGCCATGCTGGCGGCCGTGGTGCTGACGGACGATTCCCGCTTCGATTTCCAGGACCGGGTCATCACCCTCGTTATCTTCGCCCTCGTGCTGCTGGTGACGCTGGCAATCATGCTCACCGCCTCGCCGGTCGCCCGGCTGATCGGCCGCGGCGGCGCCTCGGTGATCAGCCGGGTGATGGGCATGATCCTGGCCGCGCTGGCGGTCGATCTCATCCTCAGCGCCGCCGCGCGCTGGCTGCACCTGCCGGCCATCTGAACCGCCGGCATCTGAACCGCATCACGTCTCGACCGGCGGTGGCGCGCCCAGATGCCGGGCGAGGAACGCGCCGGTGCGCTCCCAGGCGAGCGTGGCCGCCGCGGGATCGTAGCGGGTGGGGCTGGTGTCGTTGTTGAAGGCATGCTGCGCGCCCTCATAGACGTGCACCGTATAATCCGTGCCGGCCGCCTTCAGTGCCGCCTCATAGGCGGGGATCCCTTCATTGATGCGGGTATCCAGCCCGGCATAATGCAGCAACAGCGCCGCCCGGATGGCATCCACCCGATCAAGCGGGGGCTGCATGCCGTAATAGGCGACGCCCGCTTTCAACTGCGGGCTGGCCTCGGCCAGAAGATTCACCATGCCCCCGCCCCAGCAGAAGCCGATGGCGCCGACCGTGCCGGTCGAGGCGGAATGCGCGGCGAGGAAGGCGACCGCATCGACCAGCCGCGCCACGGTGGCGGTTCGGTCGAGCGCGGCGATGGCCTCGCGCGCCTTGTCCTCATCCTCCGGCGTGCCGCCCTCGGACGAGAGAAGATCGATGCCGAAGGCGAGATAGCCTTCCAGCGCCAGCCGGCGCGTCACGTCCTTGATATGCGGGTTGAGCCCGCGATTCTCATGGATGACGATCACCGCCGGGCGCCGTGCATCGACGCGCCGCGCCCGCGCGAGATAGCCGCTCACGCTCGCCCCGCCCGAGGGATAGCGGACGGTCGAGATGTCGAGTCGCGGATCGTCCGGCTCGACGATGGTGGCGCGGGCATAATCATTGGCCAGCAAGGGCAGCAGCGCCGCGGCCGCGGCGGCGGAGCCGGCGAGCGTGGCCAGCCTTTCCATGAACGCGCGGCGCCCGACATGGCCGTGGGTGAACCGGTCGTAGAGATCGATGATGCGCGGATCCATGGATGGCCTCCCGTTGCGGCGGACAGGATGGGGCGGATCGGGCGCGGACGCACATCAGGAATCGGGGAGCGGTATCGCGTGGAGGCATCGCCCGGCAACGAGTGCTTTCAACGCAAAAAGGGCGCGGCTCACGCCACGCCCTTTCGTGTTTTTGTCGAGGCTGGACCTCCTCAGAAGTCCATGCCGCCACTCAAGCCGGGCCTGGCCGGCTTGAGCCCCGAGAGACCGCAGGGTCGGCTGGACTTCCTCAGAAGTCCATGCCGCCCATGCCGCCGCCCGGCATGGCGGGGGCCGCCGCGGGGGGCTTCGGCAGATCGGCGACCATGGCTTCGGTGGTGATCAGCAGGCCGGCGATCGAGGCGGCGTCCTGCAGCGCGGTGCGCACGACCTTGGCCGGATCGACGATGCCGGAGGCGATCATGTCGACGAACTGCTCGGTCTGGGCGTTGAAGCCGAAGTTCTGGTCCTTCGATTCCTGCACCTTGCCGACCACGATCGAACCTTCGACGCCCGAGTTCTCGGCGATCTGGCGGATGGGCGCCTCGAGCGCCTTCAGCACGATCTTGATGCCGGCCTGGATGTCGGGATTGTCGTTGGAGAGCTTCTCGACCGCCTTCTTGGCGCGCAGCAGCGCAATGCCGCCGCCGGGAACGATGCCCTCTTCCACCGCCGCGCGGGTGGCGTTGAGCGCGTCGTCGATGCGGTCCTTCTTTTCCTTCACTTCGACTTCGGTCGCGCCGCCGACGCGGATCACCGCGACGCCGCCCGCGAGCTTGGCCAGGCGCTCCTGCAGCTTCTCGCGGTCGTAGTCCGAGGTGGTTTCCTCGATCTGCGACTTGATCTGCGCAACGCGGCCCTCGATGTCCTTCTTCTTGCCGACGCCGTCGACAATCGTGGTCTTTTCCTTCTCGATCACGACCTTCTTGGCGCGGCCGAGCATGGCGAGGCTGACGCTCTCCAGCTTGATGCCGAGCTCTTCGGAAATGACCTGGCCACCGGTGAGGATGGCGATGTCCTCAAGCATGGCTTTGCGGCGATCGCCGAAGCCCGGTGCCTTGACGGCCGCGACCTTGAGGCCGCCGCGCAGCTTGTTGACGACGAGCGTGGCCAGAGCCTCGCCTTCGACGTCCTCGGCGATGATGATGAGCGGCTTGCCCGACTGCACCACGGCTTCGAGAACCGGCAGGATGGCCTGCAGGCCCGAGAGCTTCTTGTCGAAAATGAGCAGGTAGGGATCTTCGAGATCCACCGTCATCTTCTCGGGGTTGGTGAC
Organism: Ancylobacter tetraedralis; assembly: GCF_014195655.1. Lineage (GTDB taxonomy): Bacteria > Pseudomonadota > Alphaproteobacteria > Rhizobiales > Xanthobacteraceae > Ancylobacter > Ancylobacter tetraedralis. The sequence continues at coordinate 347,701 of NZ_JACICD010000001.1, read as the reverse complement.
GAAATAGGGCGAGAGATAGCCGCGGTCGAACTGCATGCCCTCGACCACGTCGAGCTCGGTCTCGGCGGTCTTGGCTTCCTCGACGGTGATGACACCCTCGTTGCCGACCTTCTGCATCGCGCCGGCGATCATCTCGCCGATGGACGCGTCGCCATTGGCGGAAATCGTGCCGACCTGCGCGACTTCGTCGGTGTTCTTCACCTTCTTGGCGCGCTTCTCGATATCCTTGATCGCCTCGGTGGTGGCGAGGTCGATGCCGCGCTTGAGGTCCATCGGGTTCATGCCGGCGGCAACCGCCTTAACACCCTCGCGGACGATCGCCTGTGCGAGCACGGTGGCGGTGGTGGTGCCGTCGCCGGCGAGGTCATTGGTCTTCGAGGCCACTTCGCGCACCATCTGCGCGCCCATGTTCTCGAACTTGTCCTCGAGCTCGATCTCCTTGGCGACGGTGACGCCGTCCTTGGTGATGCGGGGAGCGCCGAAGCTCTTGTCGATCACAACGTTACGGCCCTTGGGGCCGAGCGTGACCTTGACGGCATTGGCGAGAATGTCGACGCCGCGCAGCATCTTGTCGCGCGCGTCGCTCCCGAATTTTACGTCCTTGGCAGCCATGAGGCTCACTCCTGGATTGGATTGCGTGCGGCCCGCCGCCAGACGGGGCGGGCCGGATCGTCAGGGCAGAGGACCGGGCGAGCCGGCCCCGGCCGGCCTCAGCCGACGATACCCAGGACGTCGGATTCCTTCATGATCAGCAGGTCCTGACCGTCGATCTTGACCTCGGTGCCGGACCACTTGCCGAACAGCACCTTGTCGCCCGCCTTCACGTCGAGCGGAACCAGCTTGCCGGCCTCGTCGCGCGCGCCGGGACCGGCGGCGACGACTTCGCCCTGCGAGGGCTTTTCCTTGGCGCTATCGGGAATGATGATGCCGCCCGCGGTCTTCTCTTCCGCGTCAAGGCGCTTCACCACGATACGATCGTGCAGGGGACGAAACTTAAGCTTGGCCATTTATGGCTCCTCGGGTCTTCCGGTCGCGCGCCAGCATGGCGCAGGGGAACTCGTTCCGGCCTTATCCTAGCACTCTTCCGCGGAGAGTGCCAAAGGCGCTGCGGAGATAGGCAGCCCGGATTCCGGAGTCAAGAACCGTGGGCGCGAGAAAAAGCCCCGTGCGGGCACGAAAAAACCCGGCCTGCGTACAGGCCGGGTTCTTCCACATGGGAAAAATGTCGGGAGCAAGACAACCGGGGTTCCAGACATCCGGAAGCCAGGCCGCCAAGCTAGTCCCCATTGCCAAGGCGGGGCTCAGGCCGACGCAAGGCCGGCCGCGCCGCGCGCCGGGCTCAGGAGGCCTTTTTCATGCTCTTCTCGACCGACGCCTTGATCGGCTCGGCGGTTTCGGAGGCGACCTTCTGGGCCAGCGCCGAAAGCTCCTTGGTCTGCGCGGAGAGCACGTCGAACTGCTTGCGCACGTGGCCGGTCGAAATCTCGACAGCCTCCGAGACGCTCTTGGCAGAGAACAGCGCGCCGACATAGTCGAACGCCGCGTTCACATTGGTGCGCAGCGACTCGAGAGCCACCGCATTGTACTCGGCGACGCCCTTGGAGGCGGTCGTATAGGTATCTTCGAGCACGTCGGTGGTCTCTTCGGCGCTGGTCTTCATCTTCTCATAGGCATCGCGCGCGCTCTGCACGCTCTTCTCGGCCATCTCGCGCACCACGGCCGGCACTTCCAGCGCGGTGAGATCCATCTTCGGCATCGCCGACTCGAAAGCAGCGGTGGCCGCCTTGGCGGCCTTCTTCGGGGTCGGCGTAACGGTGGCGTCAACCATGATTTTCTCCTCGGGTCGCGGGTCAGAACAAGAGGGCACCGGCAGCATCCGCGCCTGTGCGGCCGTGCCTCGACTTGGCAGACGCGGCTTCAAGGGAGCCCTTCCAAGTCCGATACGCTCTATTTGTGCACTGCAATATCATATTGCAATGCACAATAAAACCCTCGCGTCGCATTTTTTGCGATATCGGGGAAAGGCCGCCGGTTGCCCCGAGAGACGGGGCGACCGGTCGGAGAGCGGAGGCGCGGTCAGTCCTTCTTGGGGTCGCTGCCCGACGCCGGCTTCGCGGCAAACGGTGCCGTCTGGCCGCCCAGCGCCTTGGCCTGCTCGGCCAGACGCGAGGCCTGATCCTTCACATAGTCGGCGTTGAGCCGCGCCCAGTCGTCCACCGTCGTGGCCTTGGCCAGCCGGGCCGCGAATTCGAAGCCGGCGGCGATATTGTCTTCGGCAAACCTCAGCGCCGTGCGGCGTAGATCGCGGCCCTGGTCATGGACAGCGTCCGCCTGCCGTCCCGCGTCGTCCAGCGCCTTGTGCGCGGCATTCATGAAACCATCCATCGCCGCGCGCGCCTGCCCGACGCCTTGTTCGGCAATGGCACGCAGTTCCGGCGGCACGTCGATTTTCGCATCATTCGCCATGGAGACCTCCACTACAGGGGCGCGGATTGATCGTATCGGGCCGCGTGAGCCAATCTATTGGCGCTGATGCCTACGACAAAAGTAGTATAGCAGATCCGCGGCACCAGCGGAAATCCATCGGGGACGCGCCAAAGGTTGCCGATGATTAACCGGGATCGGTCGCATCCGGTTAACCGGAAAGCGCGAAGCCCGTGTGACGCAGGGCCAGCATCGTGGCGCAGAGGCTCGGGCCGCATTATGGTTGTGGGAGTGAACATGCGGTCCTGTGTGCCTGGGGCTGCAGAAGCGAACCGCGACATTTGTCGGATTGTCATGAGCGTACCGACGGACGGGGATCATTCGGCAGCCGCGACACGCGCGGAAGAGGCGCTGCGGGCTCTGGCCGCGGCGGCCCTCGGCGCGGCCGTGCCGGCACTGCTGGTCCGGGTCGACGGCTCGCTGCTCGCCGCCAATGCGGCCGGCCGAGCCCTGTTCGCTGGCGCGCCGATTGCCGATGCCTTCGTCACCGCCACCGCCCGCCTCGCCCAGACCCTGCGCCCCGATCGCCCGCCGCGGCTCGAGCGGGTGCGCCTGCCCGGCCGGCTGACCCCGGCCACCTTCGCCTGCTCGCTGCTGGCAAGCGCCGGCACCCGGGCGCTGCTCATGGTGAGCGCGGAGACACCGTCCGTGGCGGCCGCTGCCCCGCCCCCCGCCCCGGCGTCTGCCGAGATGCCCGCGCGTGCGGCCGCCGCGGGCCGGACCTCCCCGGTGCCGGCGCCCCCGGAAACCAGCCCGTCGCCGTTGCGTTTCACCTGGCGAACCGACCTTCACGCGCGGCTGACCCATGTCGACCCGCGCCTCGCCCATGCGCTCGATCTCACCGCCGAGGCGATTGCCGGGCGCGACTGGCACAGCCTCGGCGCAGGCCCGGCCCACCACGCCGTGAGCGAGGGCCGAAGCTTCACCCACCTGCCGGTGCGGCTGCCGACCGCGCGTGGCGAGGTGCTGGATGTCGAACTCGGCGGCGCGCCCATCCGCGGTGAGGGCATGCGCGGCTTCGGCATCGTGCGCAACCGCCAGGCGGAGCCGTCCGGCAGTGTATCATCCGCGCGGACCGCGCCGCAGAGCGCGATGCCGATCGCGCCGCAGCCGCCACGCGGGACAGCCCGCGCGGCCGCGCCAGTTCTGCCTGTCCCCCCCGTTCCAGCGGGGCCTGCGGTCGAGCCGCCGGCGGTGGCGACGCCCCGCGCGCCGCAGGTTCCCGCCCCCGAGGCTCCAGCCGTTGAGCCGCCGCTGGCGGAGCCTCCTGCATCGGGCCTCCCCGCCTCCGGTGCATTCGGATCCGAGCCTTCCGGGGCCGAGTTTCCCGGGGTTGAGCTTCCCGGGCCCCCGCCTTCCGGCACCGAGGCCTTCTCGGGCGACTTCGCGTCCTCCGTGCGGGTGACGCTGAGCATCGTGCCGACCGCCCCCAATGTCGTGCCGCTGCGCGCGGGCGTGGAATCGGCGCCGGCCCGCGAGAGCGCCCGCTCGTCCTGGGAGGGACTGTCGAGCGGAGAGCTCAATGCGTTCCGCGAGATTGCGCGGGCCCTCGGCGCCCGGCTGGAAGGCCTCGACGACACCCATGACACGGGCGGCAGCCCGCGCATCGCCGAGCCCCACGCCCCGCCGCCCGCCGCGCCCGAGCCCGCCATACCTGCCGCTCCCGCCCCGCCTGCCGCCGTGCCGAGCATCATCGAGCCGGCGTCGCCCGCCCGGGCCACGTCGCCGGAGCCGGATGGGCTACGCCGCGCGCTTGCGGAGGGCGAGCGCCCCGTGCTCGATCGGCTGCCCGTGGGCCTCGTCGCCTTCCGCGATGACCGGCTGCTCTATGTCAACCGCGCCCTGCTGGACTGGACCGGCCATATCGGGCTGGAGGCGATCGAGGCAGCCGGCGGGCTCGCCACGCTGTTCGGCACCCCGCCCGCCAGCGATGGCGCCGACGGGCGCGCCCTCACCCTGCTCACCGCCAGCGGCCTGCCGCTCGCCGTCGAGGCGCGGCTGCTTTCCACCCCGTGGGAGGGCGGCCCGGCCATGCTCTATGTGCTGCGCCGCGCCGAGCCGGCCGATGACGAGCGCCTGCGCCAGGCCGAACTCGCCCTGCGCGAGGCCGAGGGCGCCGCCCGCGAACTACGCGCCATCCTCGACACCGCGACCGACGGCGTGGTGCTGATCGACGCCAAGGGCGTGGTTCTCAGCATGAACCACCCGGCCGAGGCGCTGTTCGGCTTCGCCGCGCGGGAAGTGAAGGGCGAGAATTTCACGCTGCTCTTCGCCCCCGAGAGCCAGCGCGGCGCGGTGGACTATCTCGACGGGCTCGCCTCGAACGGCGTCGCCAGCGTGCTGAATGACGGGCGCGAGGTGATCGGCCGGGTGCGCGAGGGCGGGCTCATCCCGCTCTTCATGACCATCGGCCGGGTGGGCGAGGACGCCTCGAAATTCTGCGCCGTGCTGCGCGACATCACGCAGTGGAAGCGCGCCGAGGAGGAACTCACCGAGGCCAAGCGCCTCGCCGAGCGCGCCAACCTCGCCAAATCCGACTTCCTCGCCAAGATCAGCCACGAGATCCGCACGCCGCTCAACGCCATTATCGGCTTTTCCGAAGTGATGATGGAGGAGCGCTTCGGACCGATCGAGAATCAGCGCTACCGCGACTATCTCAGAGACATCCATGCCTCGGGCGGGCACCTCGTTTCGCTGATCAACGACCTTCTCGACCTCTCCAAGATCGAGGCCGGCAAGCTCGACCTGTCCTTCACCAGCGTGCCGCTCAACGAAATCGTGCAGCAATGCATGGGCATCATGCAGCCGCAGGCCAACCGAGAGCGCATCATCATCCGCTCCTCGCTCGCCTCGGACCTGCCGCCCGTGGTGGCGGACGCGCGCTCGATCCGGCAGATCGTGCTCAACCTCGTGTCCAACTCGATCAAGTTCACCCGGCCCGGCGGGCAGGTGATCCTCTCCACCGCCCTGACCGACGCGGGCGAGGTGGTGATGCGGGTGCGCGACACCGGCATCGGCATGTCGGAGGCGGATATTTCCGTGGCGATGGAGCCGTTCCGCCAGCTCGCCACCTCCGGCAGCGCCGGCTCCGGTGGCACGGGCCTCGGCCTGCCGCTCACCAAGGCGCTGGCGGAGGCCAACCGCGCCAGCTTCAACATCCGCAGCGCGGTCGATGTCGGCACCATCGTCGAGATCACCTTCCCCTCGACCCGGGTGCTCGCGGAGTAAGCGTTTCCAAGGGTTTGTTGATTATCAAGGAGTTCCGGCCGTCACTCTGGTCCAGTGAGGCGGTCCAATGTGGATGGCGTACCCTCCCCCGAAGCAAGACCCGAAGTCCGGGCGCTGGCGTTTCCGCAAGGTTGTTCCCGAGCGCCTGCGGGCGCGGATGGGCAAGGGCGAGGTTGTCGAGTGGCTCGGAACCGATCCGGTCCACGCGCGCCGCCGTAACGCCGAACTACACGCCCAACTCGAAGCCAAATTCGCCGAACTGACCTCCGGCCTTGTCACCCTGACGCGCAAGCAGGCGCTCGCCCTCGCCGGCCGCTGGTATCAGTGGTTCATCGCGCGCTTCGAGGATGACCCCGGCAACGATCCGGAGGGGTGGGTGCTCCGGCTGGAGGCCTTTCACAATCTGGAGGCGACCGGCGGCGTCCTTGATGAGCGCGACCTGAGCGACCTCCCACACAAGCGGGGGCCGAAGATTGCCGCCCGTGTGCGTGCCCATTTGCACGACAACGGCTTTCTGTCCGAGTTCTTCCTCAACGAGGGCGTGACGCTCGCCCCCGACTCTCTGCCCCTGTTCATGGAGGCCATGGAAGAAGAATATGAGGCCGCCCATCTCCGCCTCAGCCAGTTGGCGCGCGGCGACTATCGTGAAGACGCGCGCCCCAAGCGGTTCCCGGCATGGGAGACGCCAGCAGCGCCGCTATCGGCTCCGGCGTCCCCCGCGCGCCCGGCCGATGCGGTCACTCTTCAGCAATTGTTCGAGCGCAGGAAGGCCGCAAACCCGGACTTGAAGCCCGGCACGCTGAAGGTCTACGCGCCCGCAATTGCCGCGTGCGACGCCTTTCACGAAGCCAAGGACGTGCGCAACATCACGTCCGATGACCTGTGGCGCTGGGCTGAACATCGCCTGAAGGTCGAAGGGCTTTCGCCCAAGTCCGTCCGGGACAATCACATCTCCGCCGTGAAGTCGGTCATGGGCTGGGCAATGAGCTATGAGGGCGGGCGCTTCCTTACATCGAACCCTGCTGCCGATGTGACCATCAAGGTGCCCAAGCGGGTTCGGGAACGGCAGCCGAATTTCCGTCCCGATGAAATCAAGGCCGTGCTCTCCGCCGCTCTTGCCGTCCCGGACGATCCGGAGAACCCCACACGGGCCTTCACCCGCCGCTGGGTGCCGTGGCTATGCGCGTACACGGGTGCCCGCGTGCAGGAGATAACGCAGCTTCGCGGTGCGGACGTCCGGCAGGAAGACGGCATTTGGGTGCTCGACATCACGCCCGAGGCCGGCACCGTGAAGACCGGTCAATCGCGCCGCGCCTTCCTGCACCAACACCTGATCGATATCGGCTTTCTCGACTTCGTGCGGTCGCGTGGTCCCGGCCCGCTGTTCTTCGACCCCGAGCGCCGTGAGAAAGCCGACGCCAAGACCCCGCAGGCTGAACTCAGTGCCAAACATCTGGCGGACTGGGTGCGGAAGGAGGCGAAGCTGGACCCCCGCGTCAAACCCAACCACGCGTGGCGCCACACGCTCAAGACCCGATTGACCGAGGCGGGTGTCGAGCCCTCGATCCGCGATATCCTCGTGGGTCACACGGTCGGCGGCGTCGCTCGCAGCTATGAGCACGCCAGCGCGGCTTTCCTGGCCGATCAGTTGAACCGGGTGCCGCGCTACGATGTCTGATCGGCTCCGCTTACGCACCAGCCCGCCCGAGGCACCGAACTCATTGAAAACAGAGGTCCGCCGAAGCCGAGCCGTTGACAGAGACCGTCCAATTTGAACGCCTATGGCTCAAGAACCACTGCAAATGCTAAATTCCTAGAAATGCCCCGCGTCTTCGGCGGTGGTGTCCGGCCCGTCCCAATGGGTGCTCAGTTCATCCTCTGCGGCGTGCTGCTGCCGGAAGCTGGCCAGCGTGCTCTCCAGCAATTCCAGCATTTCCTGCCGCGCGTAATAGTCTTCGGCGTCGATGAAGGCGGTGTTGAGCTTCGAGAGGCTGGCGCGAAATGCCCTCATCTCCTGCTGCGGCTCCGGGCTCTTCTCGACCAAGCCACCGGGGCCAACGAACTCCTCCGCGCCGCCCATTTTGAGGGCTGTCTTGCGGAAGTCGGTCCACATCCACTTGTGCACGGTCGCCTTGCTCACGCCGATGTCGGCGGCAATCTCGGCATAGGACTTGAGGGCGCCCGTCAGGTCCCGGCCATCCTTTGAATAGCCGCCCCGCAGAACGTGCTGGCGCGTCTGGACGTAGGTCTTGAACATCCGCCGCAGCTCGACACGCTTCAGCTGGCGGCCGTGCCGGGCGTTGGCCTTGGCGGCAAGCCAGCGGCCCTCGGAACGGGAGACCGCGACCGCAATCGCGTCCACCGCCTCCTGCTTGATCTGCTCCAGCGCCTCGAAACGGTGGTGTCCGTCGATGATCACCGGCATTGGCGCGTCGTCGCAGAAGGCCAGCACGATGGGGTCGACCTTGGTGCCCGATCGATAGGCGCCGATCAGCCGGCGCACATTGGCGCTGTCCAATCCCGTCCGCACCTGAAACGCCGGGTCGCGCCGGATGTCCTCCAGCTTCACCGTGGCAGGTTCCGTGGGCTTGCCCTTTGCGGCAGCGGCCTTCTTGCGAAGCTGGTCGATGTTCATCGTCTTCACGTCAAATCCTCCAGCGCGTCGCGGAAGGCACTGCGCTTGGCCTCTTCCGCGTCCCTGTCCTTGCGCTCCAGCGCCGCCAGTCGCACACCCACCACGCCAAGCGTCTCCACCAGCCAGTGCGCGAGGATGGAGGCCACGGTGGGGGGAAGGTCGCGATAGACGCGTTGCATGCGGCCGCTCGCATGGTCGTACCAAATTCCCGCGTTGACCTCCGCGAGGCCCCGCACGCGCCGCACCAGCTGGGTGGTGAATGCCGCATCGGAGCGGAAGCGCCGGGGCTCCGCGTCGCGCATCAGGTAGAGCGCCGCCACCGTCTCCACCACCTCCCGCGCCGCGACATCGGCAAGCCGGCCGGCCTCGCGCGCCGCCCGCAGTTCATCCCGGATCACGGTGCCGCCGCCCTCATAGCGGGCGATGATCGTGCCGGCATGGTCCATCACGGCGGTCCAGCGGGCTTCGCATTGCGCCCATAGCGGGCTCGCCGCGTTCTTGGCGATGCGGGTGCGCACGCGGGCGACATAGGGCGCCAGCGCCGCCCGGCTGATAGCCGCCTGGGCGATGTCGCCGTGCCGCCGCAGGCGGGACTTGTGCGTGGTGCAGTAGTGCCCGAAGCGGGTCGCCTCAACGCCGCATCCGGGGGCGCGGCAGGGTGCCATGGCGGAGCCCGTCAAATCTGCGTCCGTCCCCGGACAGACAGTCGCGCATTAAATCACGCCGGCCGGCGGAGCAAGTTACCGGCGCCCGCCATCCACCGCGTCATGCCACCGCGTCATGCCACGCGGCGGAACATGAAGCCGATGCCGTCCCGGCTGCTGGCGAAGCCCATGCGCACCAGCGAGGCCAGCGTGGCGCGCACCTGCGGCTCGACCCGCTTGCCCTGCCGGAAGCCGGCCGCGATGGAAGCCGCGTCCAGCGGGGCGGAGGCATTCGCGAGCGCGGACATGATGGCGGCGGTGCGCTCCACCTCGTTGGCGGGAAAGAGCGGCTTCTGCTCCTTCTCCGCCGCGACCACCAGCGTCATGGTGTCCTGCGTCTCGGCGGCCTCGACCTCGCGGGTGATGCCCGCCCGCGCCTTCTGGTAATCCGGCCGCAGCCAGCGGATGAGGCCGCGCGCCTCCTCCTTGGCCCGCTCCTTGTTGAGCGCCACGAGGCGGGCGATGATGTCTTCGTCGGACAGGTTTTCCGGCCAGCCATAGGCGCGGAACACCAGCGCATCGAGCTTGTCGTGCAGCTCTTTGAGGATCAGCACCAGCCCCTCGTCGCGGATGCGGATGTCGTCCGCGTCCAGCTTTGCCCCGGCCCGCAGCTTTTCCAGCACGTTGTACATCTGGGTCAACGTCAGACGCGGATGCTCCGCCTGCCGGGCCTTGCGGAAGGCGTCGAGTTCCTCGGCAACGGCGCGGATATCGGCTTTCAGCGGCTCGGAGACATCCGGGAACGGGTAGGGGTCGAGGACGCGGGATTTCGAGTAACGAGGGTCGTTGCCGATTCCGAGCCAGCCACCGGCCCGTAGCGCCCAAACAACGTGAGGTCTAGACGACAGCAGGCCCAAGTTCAACGCATCTCTGCTGGCCACGCAAATCAGCATATTGTCCGGCACAATCGACTCCGGCAAGAACTGGAATATCCGGTGCTTCGACGTCTCCACCGTGGCGATGTATCGGTCAAGCCCCTGTAGGGCTGGGCGAAAATCTGAACGGGGCTCGCCAAAAATCCACCAGTTTCTCCGGTAAGTCTCACGATTATTTACATCCCGCCCGTTCGGGTTTCCGCTCTTATCTTTGCTTTCTTTCACCGTCGAAACGACGTGCTGATAAATTTCAGGGAACCGTGCCCGCACTTCGTCAGCCATCAGTCCGAAGAGGTCGATTACCAACGCCTCCCGAGCACGGGCCGCTAGGTCACGGCCATTCCGGTAGGGGCGGATGAACGCCTCAAGCCCTTCTCGCCTCCCAAGTCCCAACGCTTGAGCTTCGGCCGGGCTGAGAATGAAGCCCGAGCCATGCAGTTTCATGCCGGGGGACGAAATGAAGTCATTCGCTCGAAGGGCCACTGCACCTGTCACATCGGCTCCAACCGTCAGATCAGGATTGATGTCGCCTTTGCGGTCGGCATACTCGATTTTCGGCGCGTCGCTCTCCAGCCCAACCTCCCGCACCACCTCGTGCAGCACGCCCTCGTGCTTGCCCGCCGCCGCCACGGTCATGGCGATGCGCACCGCTGCCGCGTCGCGCGTGACCTTGGTCCACGGGTGATCCGGTATCGCCATCAGCAGCGAAATCGGCTTCTTCGCCTTCATCCGCGCCGCCATGACACGGCGGGAGAATTCCTGCGTAATGGAATTGGTGGTCACGAAGCCGAAGCGCCGCAGCTTCGTGCCGCGCCGGGTCAGCAGGTCCGCCGCGCGGTCCCACCAGTACATCACGAAGTCGGCGCTCTCGTTCATGTGCGGGTGCGCTGCCCAGAGCGCCTTGGCATAGCCATCGCCCAGCCGGCCGCGCACGTCCTTGCCGCCGATGAAGGGCGGGTTGCCGACGATGTATTCCGCCTCCGGCCATACCGGCAGGCGCGGGTTGCGGAAGGTGAGCACCGGCACGCGGTGGCCCTCGGCATCCGTCTGCATCACCGGCTGCCCGGCCTCGTCCAGCACCGGCTCCGCGCCATCGGTCACCAGCACCGCGTCCATGGCCTTGATGGTCTTGAAGTCGCGCAAGATAGGCTCGGTCGGCTGGCCGCCCTGCGTGCGGAAGAACCATTGCAGGAAGCCGATCCACACCACCAGCTCGGCAATGGCCGCCGCATGGGCGTTCAGCTCCAGCCCGAGAAACTGGTGCGGGTCGATGGTGTGGCGGTCCAGTCCCAGCGCCTCCTGGCCTCCGAGGTCCGCCACCGCCTCCAGCACCTCGCCCTCCAGCCGCTTCATCAGCTCCAGCGACACGTAGAGGAAGTTGCCGGTGCCGCAGGCGGGGTCCAGCACCCGCGTCTGACACAGCCGGGCGTGGAATTTCGAAACCTCCTCCAGCGCCCCGCCGGCATTGCCCTCGCTGCTCAGGCGCTCCGCCGTGGCGCGCACATGGTCCCATTCGGCCCGCAGGGGCTCGATGATGGTGGCGACCACCAGCCGCTCGACATAGGCGCGCGGGGTGTAGTGCGCGCCAAGCTTGCGGCGCTCTATGGAGTCCAGCGCCTGCTCCAGCAGCGTGCCGAAAATGGCCGGTTCGACCTCCTTCCAGTTCGACTTGGCCGCCTCGTACAGCTCGCCGATTTCCTCGCGTGGCAGCGCCAGCACGGCGCGGTCTTTGAACAGGTAGCCGTTGAAGCGCTTCACCTTGGCCTCGATGGCATAGGCGAAGTCGCCCTTGTCCATCGCCTCCCACAGCTGCCCCACCAGCGCGGGAAACAGCTCCGGCTTGGCGCGGCAACGCTCCAACAGGCCCTTGAAGCTCTCCTTCGGGATAAGCTCCACATCCTCCGCGAACATGGTGAACAGGCAGCGCATGAGGAACGCGGCGATGGCCTCGCGCGAATAGAGCGGCCTGCCGTCCGCGCCTTTCTGCTCCTCCAGAAACTTCGACACCTTGGCGAGCCGGGTGGCGATGTCCCGCGTCACCTTCGCCGCGCGCTTGGTGGGGTCGAGGCTGTGCGGCTCGGTCCAGATCCGGCGAAGGCGCTCGCGCACCTCTTCCGAGCGCAGATCATGCAGGAAGATGCGAAAGCCCTGCCGGTCCGGGAACTGGGCATAGTTCTTCCCCTGCCCCGAGAAATCCGCATAGAGCTCGAAGCAGTTGCCGACATCGCAGACGATGAGGAACGGGGGCCAGCCTTCGGCCGGCGGCAGCGCCTTGGCATAATCCTCCGCCTGACGGCGGGCATTCATCATCAAGACGTCCCAGCGGCGGCTTTCGCGCTTGCCGTGCGGCAGCTCTGCCGGCGCGAACAGGCCCTGCTGCTCCTGGCTCACCGCCTTCGGCCCCTCGCCCTGCCGGCTCTGCTTGGCCTCCAGCACGAAGCAGCCGCGCTTGTAGAGGTCGATGCGCCCCTTCGCGGTGGACCCGTCCGGCTCACGGAAGGTAACCGCGCGCTCGAAGACATAGGCGTTCAGCTCGCTCGCGTGCCCGGCCGGCTCGGGCGGCGGAACGCCGATGACCGCGCACAGCTCCGCAAGGAACAGCGCATAATTCGCCCGCTCCTGTCCGCCCTCGCGCGCCGTCCAGCGGGTTATGAAGTGCTCGACATCAACCATGAACGCCCGGCAGTGGCACGAGGAAGGATTGCAAGGCTAGCGTTCGGTCAACCTGCGGGCAATGCGGTATCGGGGGCCTTGGCGGGGTTCATCCCCAACGCGCGATAGACACTCGCCCGGCCGATGCCGAGCGTCTTGGCGATTTCGGTCACGGTGCGGCCCTCGGCATGAAGACGCCGGGCATCATCCGCCTTGAGCCGGGCCGAGGGCTTGCGCCCGGTATAGCGGCCTTCCGCCTTGGCCTTGGCGATGCCCTCCTTCTGGCGCTCCAGCATCATCTCGCGCTCGAACTGGGCAAAGCCGGCGAAGATGTTGAGGATGAGCCGCCCGGTGGCGCTCTTGGTGTCCACCGTCTCGCCCCCGAGGTTCAGAACCCGCAGGTTCACGCCCTTGGCATCGAGGTCGCGCACAATGTCCCAGAGGTGCGTGGTCGAGCGCGCCAGCCGGTCAATCTTCGTCACCACCAGCGTGTCGCCCTCGCGCACATAGTCCAGCGCCCGCTCCAGCTGCGGCCGGGTGCCGACCGACGACGCCTGTTCGGTGAACACGCGCCCGCAGCCCGCCGCTTCGAGGTCCCGCCGCTGCGCTTCCAGCCCGGCCGCCTGCTCGGCCGTGGAGGTGCGCCCATAACCGATCAGGATGGGGGCAGGCGCCGGCATGGGCGTGCCACGCGGCCCCGGCTCGAACACGCCTCCTGCCTCGTGCTTCGCAGCGGCCGCAGCCGCCTCGCGCTCCAGCCGCGCGCGCTGGCGCTCCAGCTTCTCCTGCTGCTTCAGCAGCCGCTCCAGCGGATCGGCGACGCGTGCCATGCCCTGCCCTCGTGTCCAAAAGATCTAGACATGAGAGTCGTGAGCGTCCGAAATGTCAATACCCATCCTATTGGACGCGCAACACGCGAACGCGGACGCGTCCATATGGGCAGGGGCTATTGGGCAACTTTGTGGGAACGACGTCCTTGCTGAAGCCGTAAAACGCTTCGGCGACTGTTCAAGGACTGTAATCAAGACATACAATCATTCGGCGAATCGATGGGATTCATCAACCATGTCGAAACCTCAGGTAACATTCATCGAGCAAAACGCTCCCATCGATGAGTATGGTCGCGCACTCTACGCGGTCTCGCGCTCAGTCCTCCGCGCGATGTTGGACACTCTCACTGAGGAAGACCTAACCGATTTAAATACGCCCTTATTAGACGTCCGAATGCGTCAATTAGCAAAGGTTGCCCGTGTCGATAGGGACAAGGGTCTTCGCGGCGATGGGTTCGAATGGGCCGTTCATGAGGCCATATTGGGAAAAGAAGAGCGCGTTATCGACCCGCTGCATCACGCGATGCGGAAGGCGTCCAAATTTGTCAAGGATGCCGCTCCGCAGTCACTGATGTTTGGCCACGAGCGGGCTCGCTATCTCGGCTTCACTGATGCCGTTGTGGATGCAGCAGGGGCACAATCCTACATTTTGCCAGAAGGCAGCGGCCGACCATTTCACTTCGGAACTTGGGTTGCGAATGCAGCGCAAGGCAAAGTGGCGGAGGCTTTCCTACCACCTCGAATCCAGCAGATTTGGAAAACGGACCTCTTTGTGTCGGCTGAGGATGATGCCAGGCACTTTGCAGCGACTGTGAAGTCGAACTTCGACCTCCTTGAAGGTGGCAGAGGCCTACGAATTGGAATTGTTCCGGAGTCGACGCATCCCCTCAACAGGGCGGGCGTCCGATATAGTCCTGCGCACCGGCTTTGGATCGTCACGCTCGCTGATCCGAATGGCTTCATGGGGCTTTTCAACGACGCATACCAGGCAGTTGGACGCGCCATCATCACCTTAGGCAAGCAACCATTGCCCGCCTACTGGACCAAGCCGTCAGCCAAGGCTCAGCGCATCGAAGAGCAGCTGAAGAAATACCCGGACGCAACCGTCATTGATATAGAGTCCGCACTTGATGAGGCAGCCCAGCAGGACCTCGTCTCCGCGAAAGAGCGTCTTGTTGGCGTCAATGCACCCAACTGGCTACACATCAAACAGCTTGCGCCTCGGATCATTTCGCCGAAACCCCGCTTCGACAAGCTCGATTGAGAACCTCCTGCTGCCGGAGGGGGGAACGGTCCAATTCGTTTCAATTAAGTCCGCACTCACATCCCTGCCAAAAAACATCGCCACTGCCTTGACCGCACCCCAGCCATCTGGTCCAGTGCCCCATCAGTCGGTCGGATAAACCTCTTTATCCTCAACAGCCTAACACACGCTTCCCCGATCACCTTCCCCTCGACACGGGTGCTCGCGGAGTAGCGCCGGGCCGGCGGGTCAGGGGGCTTGATTGCTGACGCCGAGAGCGGCGGGCTGGGGGAAGAGCGGGCGGGCGGCGCCGGAGCGGCGGATGAGCGCCTGCGGATCGGGCAGAAGCAGCGGCTGGTCCCAGTTTCCCCGCACCAGGAACGGCAATTCGAACGTGGCCACCGGATCCGTGCCGGTCTTGGCCGAGGCCATCAGCTGGGCGAGGCCGGTGAAGTCCAGTTCGCGGTCGGCAATGGCGCTCTGGCCGCTGAGCGCGATGCGCAGGCGCGTGCTGGTGACGTCAAGCTTGCCCAGTTGGGCGATGCCGTCGCGGATGGCGGCCTCGATGAGGATACGATCGAACGCGGTGCGTCCGCCGTGCATGTCATTCGCCCCCGAGAGCGGGCGCTGCTCCAGCCGGGCGAGCACACGGCCGGCATCGATGCCCACCAGCGCCCCGTTCTTGCCATCCAGCGTGAAGGTGCCGTTGAGCCGCGAGACGATGGCCGCGATGCTGGCGCCGGTGCCGCCGGCGGCCAGGCGGAACGAGCCCGTGCCCTCGAGCCGCTGGGTGCGGAACAGGTCGCCCAGCGCCGGCCCCAGCTGCACATTCTCCGCGCCCAGTTCGACGCGGATCTCAGCCTGGGAAGCGGAGGCAGGAGAGACGTGCACAGCAGCGCGGAAAATCCCGCCCCACGCTTCCGCCTCGCCAACCGCGAACATCAGCTTGCCGGATTTGAGCACCGAACTCGCCGCCACGTTCTCGAGCCGGGCGCCGCCCGCCCTCACCTCGGCGGCGGACAGGCGCAGGTCGACATCGAGGCTTGCCAGCCGGCGCAGATTGATCGCCTCGTGGTTCCAGCTGTCGCTGTCGGGCTCGGAGACCGACAATTCGCCATAAGGCGAAAGATCCAGATGATCGCTGGCGAGCGATCCCTGCAGCACCGGGCGCGCGCCGTCGAAGCGCAGGTTGAAGCCGCCTTCACTCACATTGCCGTCGAGCTCAAGCTGCGCATCGGTGAGCGAGGCGCCCTGCCCCGACATCACCGCCTGCGCCCTGAGCGCGAACGGGCCGAAGCCCTGCTCGGTCGGCGCATCCAGATCAAGCCAGGCCAACGTATCGCGCAGGCGGCGGCTCGACACCGAGAGGGTGCCCACCGCCACGGCGCCGCCCGCCAGCTTGGCCGCGCCGTCAAAGGAGAACTCGCCGGGCGGGCCGGATACACCCAGGCGGACGCGGCCGGCGCCGCCCGTGGGCAGCGCCCCGAGCCCCGTGGCGCTGATGTCGAGCGCGAGCGGCTCGCTGCGCCAGGTCACTTCGCCGTGGATCGAGGCCTCGCTGCCGCCGCGCACCACGATGCGCAGGTCCGCATCCGGCAGCACCATTTCACGGACATCGTCACGGGCAATGAACAGCCGGCCGTCAACCACGCGGATATCGGCCGCGAACGTGCCCGACGCCAGGCGCAGCAGCATCGCGCCGAGCGGGTCATCGTCCAGCTGCCGGCTCGCCAGAGTGAGTTCGGGCCGGTCGAGGTCCAGCCGGCCGGCCCGGGCCTGCCCGGTGAGCAACGGCAGGAGATCCAGCACGATCCGCACACGGGGCACCGCGAGGCGCACGTCGTCCTTGCCGATCGTGGCGCCGTCCAGCTCGATCGCCGGCCAGGGCAGCACCGAGAAGCGGGCCGCGCCGTCGATCTCGACATCCAGGCCGCTGGCCTGCCGCAGAAGCACCGCCGCCTCCGCGCGCAGCCGCTCCTCGGAGGCAAGCTTCGGCGCCACCGCCGCCCCGACGAGCGCGATGAGCACGGGCAGCAGCAGGATGGGAATCAGTTTTCTCATCACGCGTCGCAGATCCCCCTGATTCCGCCTACAGCACGGCAGCGCCGCTGTGCAAGCGCGAGAGCGAGGGCTGGGGAGAATGACTTCAGTTGCCCGCAACATCTTGCGCTTCTGTGTCTGTTTGATGGCCTGACAGCGGGCGAGACGGGCGCTATGAATTGCCCATCGCCGACGTGCGCCGATGACGTGGATTGCGGGGTCCGCCACAAAGAGCGGATCCGCCTGGGAGAGGAAACGAGGGATGGTTGTGGCGAAGGAAGAGGCGCTCTGGACGCCGAGCGCGGAGAGGGTTGCGGCAAGCGTCGTCACCGCCTTCATAGCGAAGACCAATGCCCGCCATGGCACGGACCTGCACAATTTCCGCGACCTGCACGCGTGGTCGATCCTGCGGCCGGATGCCTTCTGGGAACAGGTGTGGGATCTTGGCGAGGTGATCGGCGAGCGCGGCGAGCGCGCCCTTGCCGACGGCGACCGGATGCCCGGCGCCCACTTCTTCCCGGATGCGCGGCTGAATTATGCCGAGAACCTGCTGCGCCCGCGCCCGCGCGAAGCCGTCGCGCTCATTTTCCGCGGCGAGGACAAGGTTCGGCGCCAGGTGAGCCATGGCGAACTCTGCGACCTGGTCTCGCGCCTGCAGCAGGCGCTGCGCGCCGCGGGCGTCGGCGTTGGCGACCGGGTGGCCGCCACCCTGCCGAACCTCCCGGAAACCATCGCCGTGATGCTGGCGACCGCTTCGCTGGGGGCGATCTTCTCCTCCTGCTCGCCCGATTTCGGCGATCGCGGCATTCTCGACCGCTTCGGCCAGATCGAGCCGAAGGTCTATGTCGCCTGCGACGGCTATTGGTATGCCGGCAAGCGGGTGTCCATCGCCGAGAAGCTGAAGAGCGTGGTGCCTCATCTCGCCAGCGCGGCGCGCACCGTCATCGTGCCCTATCTCGGCGAGGCCGAAGAGGTGGCGAGCGCCCTGCCGAACGGGGTTTCGCTCGAGGCCTTCATCGCCCCGTTCGCGGCAGCGGCGCCCACCTTCGAGCGGCTGCCGTTCAACCACCCGCTGTTCATCCTGTTTTCCTCCGGCACGACGGGCGTGCCCAAATGCATCGTGCACGGGGCCGGCAACACGCTGCTCCAGCACATCAAGGAGCACCGGCTGCATTGCGATCTCTCGCCCGGCGACCGGCTGTTCTACTTCACCACCTGCGGCTGGATGATGTGGAACTGGCTCGTCACCGGTCTCGCCAGCGGGCTCACCCTGTGCCTGTTCGACGGCTCGCCCTTCGCGCCCTCCCCTTCCGTGCTGTTCGACTATGCGGCGGAAGAACGCTTCGCGCTGTTTGGCACCTCGGCCAAATATATCGACGCGCTGCGCAAGGAAGGACTGAAGCCGGGCGAGACGCACGATCTCTCCGCGCTCAAGGCGATCACCTCCACCGGCTCGCCGCTGGCGCCGGCGGACTTTGCCTATGTCTATGAGGCGATCAAGGCCGACGTGCACCTCGCCTCCATCTCGGGCGGCACCGATATCGTCTCCTGTTTCGTGCTCGGCGATCCTACGGCACCGGTCTACAAGGGCGAGATCCAGGCGCCCGGCCTCGGCATGGCGGTGGAGGTGTGGTCGGACGAGGGGCAGCGCGTGTTTGGCGAGCGCGGCGAGCTCGTGTGCACCCGGCCCTTCCCCTCCATGCCCGTGATGTTCTGGAACGACCCGGACGGCGCGAAATATCATGCCGCCTATTTCGACCGGTTCCCCAATGTGTGGTGCCATGGCGACTTCGCGGAATGGACGGTGCATGGCGGCATCATCATTCACGGGCGCTCGGACGCGACGCTGAACCCGCAGGGCGTGCGCATCGGCACCGCCGAGATCTACGCCCAGGCCGAGCAGGTGCCGGAGATCGTCGAGGCCATCGCCATCGGCCAGGAATGGGACAATGACGTGCGCGTCGTGCTGTTCGTCCGGCTGAAAGCGGGCGCCGTGCTCGACGAGTTGCTCGAGAAGCGCATCAAGACGCAGATCCGCACCGGCGCCAGCCCGCGCCACGTGCCGGCCAAGATCATCGCCGTGAACGACATTCCGCGCACCCGCTCCGGCAAGATCACCGAGCTTGCCGTGCGCGAGGTGGTGCACGGCCGGCCGGTGAAGAACACCGAGGCGCTGGCCAACCCGGAAGCGCTGGAGTTATATCGCGACCTGCCGGACCTGGCGAACTGAAGGACGGGCCGGCCGGCTCTGCGCCTCAGCCCTCGCGAGGCCGCGACAGCCGCGCCAGCAGGATGACGGGCACCAGCCCCACCAGCACGATGAGCAGGGCGGCCAGCGCGCCGTCCTCATAGGTGCCGCGCGCGGCCTCGCCATAGACATGGCTCGCCAGCGTCTCGAAATTGAGCGGGCGCAGCATCAGCGTCGCCGGCAGTTCCTTCATGCAGTCCACGAAGACGAGGAGCGCCGCGGTGCCTAGCGCCGGGCGCAGCAGCGGCAGGTGGATGCGCCGCACCACCCCGCCCGGGCGCTCGCCGAGACTGCGCGCGGCCATGTCCATGGTGGTGCCGATCTTGCCGTAACCCGCTTCCAGCCCGCCGACCGGGATGGCGAGGAAGCGGATGACATAGGCGATGATGAGCGCCGCCCCGGAACCCGACAGAAGCAGCCCGGTGGTGTGCCCGAAAACCTGCGCGCTGAAGGCCGAGACGAGGTTGTCGAAGCCGGCCAGCGGCACCAGCAGGCCGACCGCCAGCACCGTGCCCGGTATGGCGTATCCCAGGCTCGCGAGGCGCGGCACCAGGCCGGAGGCCAGCGCCCCGGTTCGGCCGGCCACCGCCACCATCAGCCCGAGCCCCAGAGCGAGGGCGGTGCCGATGGCGGCGAACAGCGCGGTATTGGCCGCTTCCTGGAGGATCGTCGCCGGCACTCCGTGGAACAGCAGCCGCTGCCAGGCCATGTGCAGGAGGTGGCCCGCCGGCATCAGGAAGCCGAGCACGACGGGAAGTAGGCAGGCGAGGAAGGAGACGCATGCCGCGCCGGGCGCGAGGATGCGCCGCACTGGCGGGCGGGCGCGGGCGCCGTTGACCACGTTGAGATGGCGCCGGCCCCAGCGCTCCAGCAGCACGAACCCGAACATCACCGCGAGCATGAACAGGGCGATCTGCGCTGCGCCGGGCAGGCTGGAGCGGTTCAGCCAGGTCGAGTAGATCGACAGGGTCAGCGTCTGCACGCCCAGGAATTCGGAAGCACCGACATCGTTCACCGTCTCCATCAGCACCAGCGTCACCCCGACCGCGATGGCCGGGCGGGCGAGCGGCAGGGCGATGCGCAGGAAGGTCTCGGTGGCGCCGGCGCCGAGCATGCGCGAGGCTTCCAGCACCGAGGAGCCCTGCACGAGGAAAGCCGCGCGCGCGGTGAGATAAACGTAAGGGTAGAGGACCAAGCCGAGCAGCACGATGCAGCCCGGCAGCGAGCGCACCTCGGGTAGCCACAGGTCGCGCGGCCGGGCGAGCCCCAGCAGCGCGCGCAGCGCGGTGGGGATCGGCCCCAGCGGATGCACCGCGTCGACATAGACGAAGGCCTGGATATAGGTGGGGATGGCGAGGGGCAGCAGCAGCGCCCATTCGAACAGGCCGCGGCCGGGAAAGCGGCAGGTGGCCACCAGCCAGGCCGTGCCGGTGCCGATGGTGCCGGCCAGCACGCCCACGCCGAGCGCCAGCACGAGGGTCTCGAACATCGCGCGTGGCAGCACGTTGCGGATGAGATGAGGCCAGAGATCACCCGAGCCCTGCGCCGCCGACCACAGCAGCGCCGCGACCGGCAGCAGCACGAGCAGCGCCGTGCCGCCCGCGCCCCAGCGCAGCAGGCGCAGGCGGCTGCCCTCGCCGCTGCGTGTCGCGGTGGCCGTGGTGATGGCCGTGCTCATGGTCGTGAAACGCTCCGTTCGGCGCGGGGCCCGGCTTTCAGCGCGAAATTCCCCTGCACGACGGGAGCCGTGCAGGGGAGTGTCCGGGAGCGTTTTCCGCGAAAGCGGATCGACTTTCGCGCTGAGAAACCGCTCCGGCTTGTGGAAACCAGAGCCCTTTCTGATCGATCCGGTGAATTCACCTGGCGGATCCGGGCGCTGGCCGGGCGGGCGGGTGCATCAATCGTCGAAACCGACCTTGTCGACAAGGTTGGCCGCCGCCTTGCGGGCCTTGGCGATCGCCAGAAGGTCGATATTGTCGACCTTGAGCGGGCCGAAGGCGGCGATGATCGGGTCGGCCGGGACGCCGGGAACGACGGGGTATTCGAAATTCGCCTTGGCGTAGAGTTCCTGCGCGTCGGGCGAGACGAGGAATTCCAGCAGCTTGACGGCATTGACCTTGTTCGGCGAGGACTTCGCCACCGCGGCGCCGGAGATATTCACATTGGTGCCGCCATTCTGGAAGGTGGGCAGAAGCACGTTGATCGCCGCGCCCCATTTCTCCTGATCGGGGCCGCCCTTGCCGGAGCGCATCAGGCCCACATAATAGGAGTTGGCGAGGCCGATATCGCAAAGCTCGCCGAGGATGTCGCGGGCCACTTCGCGGTCGCCGCCGGTGGCCTTGCGGGCAAGGTTGGCCTTCACGCCCTCAAGCCACTTCTGCGTGGCCTCTTCGCCGTGATGGACGATATAGGCGGCGATCAGCGCCGTATTGTAGGGGTGCTTGCCGGAGCGGATGCAGACCTCGCCCTTCCACTTGGGGTCGGCAAAGTTCTCATAGGTGATGGCGTCGAGCTTGACGCGGTCCTTCGCGACATAGGCGACGCGCGCGCGCATCGAGAGCGAGAACCAGTTGCCGTCCGCGCCGCGCAGATTGGCGGGAATGGCCTTCTCCAGCACCTCGGACTTGACCGGCTGGGTCACGCCCTGGTCGACCAGATCGATGAGGTTGCCGATGTCCACCGTCATCAGCACGTCGGCGGGCGAGGCCGCGCCTTCCGCCTTCACGCGCTCGGCGAGCCCGTCCTTGACGAAGACGCTGTTGACCTTGATGCCGGTCTTCTCGGCGAAGGCGTCGAAGAGCGGCTTGGCGAGGGCAATCTCGCGCGTCGTGTAGACGTTCACGACCTCTTCCGCCCGGGCCGCCAGCGGCGCGGCGACAACACTCGCCGCCAGCAGGCCGCCCAGAGCAGCGCGGCGCGACATCGAAACCCAGTGAACCACCGTCATGTCTTTTCCTTCCGTAAGGGAAGAAACGGTATGGCCGCGCTTCCCATGCGATATCTGCGTGCCATCGCGGGTACCGTAGGGTCAGCCGGGGGTCAATGAAAAGAACTGTTATCTCAATACGTTAGAATTACTCAAATTCTGAATCGGTCTAAACTGAAGCCGCCATCGACCGGTCCGCACGAGCACCGGCGCATGAAAAAGGGCCGGTCCACGGACCGGCCCCCTCATTTATCGCGGCGATGCGCAGGCTCAGTCGAGATCGCCAATATGATGCTGGGCGTAGAGTTGCAGGCCGAGCTTGTCGATCAGGTCGAGCTGGGTCTCGAGGAAGTCGATATGACCTTCCTCATCGGCCATCAGCGCCTTGAACAGGTCGCGGCTGGGATAGTCCTGCACGCTCTCGCAATAGGTCGCGGCTTCCTGATAAAGCGCGCGCGCCCCGACCTCGGCGGCGAGGTCGCATTCGATCACTTCCTTCACGTCCTGCCCGATTCGCAGCGGCTCGAGCACCTGCAGGTTCGGGAAGCCGTCGAGGAAGAGGATGCGGTCGATGAAACGGTCGGCGTGGTGCATCTCCTCGATGGATTCCGCGCGCCACTTCGCCGCCAGCTTCTTGTAGCCCCAGTTGTCCAGCATGCGGAAATGCAGCCAGTACTGGTTGATGGCGGTCAGTTCGGAACGAACGCCGCGGTTGAGATACTCGATGACCTTGGGATCACCCTTCATGGACGCAGTCTCTCCCGACTTCGACAAATTCGATAAGGCAGCAAATTTTTAGAACAATTCCAATCAACACTCAAGCACGACGAGGCCTCCGTCCCGCCCTCGCAGCCGAGCCGAAGCACCGCGCTCACTCCGCCGCGACGGCGAAGCTCTCGGTGTGCGTGTGATTGTGAGGGTGATTGTGCCGCTGGGAATGACCCTCGACCAGCGCATGGGCCGGGCATTCGCGCGCGCAGCCGCCGCAATTGGCGGCATTCACATCGTCGATCAGCTTGCGGATGGTCCGCGCGCAGCGGCCGCACTGGGCGCTGCAGCCGAGACAGCGATAGACCTGCCCTGCCGTGCGGGCAGGCGATTCCGCATCCGTCAGCGCGTCGCGAATCTGGCGGTCTGACAGCACATTGCAGGAACAGACGATCATGGCGGCGCGGAACCGAAGTGACCAGCTACTTAGAATTATTCTAAATAGCTCCTTTCTCTTCGATTTTTCGCGCCAATTCACGCTGGCGTCAATCGGGAAAAACAAGCAGCGGTATTACATGCACGAAATCGCAGTCACAACGCCGCTATCTTTTAGTCGTTCCAGATTAGAGCTTGCCGCTCATCTCGCCTGCACTTTGGAACTCCCCCAAACTGGTGAGCTCATCGGGCATCCCCTCCCCCACCCGCGCGATCGGGTCGCCCGAGAGCCGGGCGAACAGAAGGTGGTCCTGCCACAGGCCGTTGATGCACAGATACTCGCGCGCATAGCCCTCGTGGCGGAAGCCCGCGCTCATCAGCAGGCGGCGGGAGGGGATGTTGCCGGGCAGGCAGGCGGCCTCGATGCGGCGCAGGCCCAGCGTTGTGTGGGCGAAAGGCAGCAGCGCGCGCACCGCCGCGCCCATGTGGCCCTTGCCGGCATGGGGCGCGCCCATCCAGTAGCCGAGGCTGGCCGTCTGGGTGACGCCGCGCCGGACATTGGACAGCGTCAGCCCACCGAGAAGGGCATGGTCGTCGCGGCGAAAGACCAGGAAGGGATAGGCGGCATCCTCGCGCACATCGCGGATGTAACGGCGTATGCGACGACGAAAGGAGCCGCGCGAGAGGTCGTAATTCGGCCAGAGCGGCTCCCACGGCGTCAGGAAGGCGCGGCTCTGCTCGCGCAGGGAGGACCAGGCGGCGAAGTCCGACATGTTCGGCATGCGCAGCACAACCCCCTCACCCTCGATGAGCGCCGGCGGCTCGGGCCAGGAAACCGTGCGAAACAGCGACATCGAGCGAGGCCGTGGAGGATGGGCCGTGAAGGGCATGCCAGGGATGATGGCCGGCGGGTACCGGCCATTCAAGAGAGTTAGGCGGCTTTCAGCCGTTCCGCAATGCGCGCCGCCGAGGCCAGCGGCTTGCCCGGCCCAAGGGCGGTGAACGTGGGCCTGCCACGGGCGATCATGGCCCGCCCGGCGGCCCGCGCGCGCTCCAGCGTCACCGCCTCGAGCTTGGCGACGATTTCCTCGAGCGGGATCGGCCGGCCGAAGGCCAGCATCTGCCGGGCCAGCTGATCCGCCCGCGCGCCCGAGCTTTCCAGCGCGGCGAGCAGGCCGACCTTGGCCTGCGCCTTGGAACGGGCGAGTTCGGCCTCGGTCAGACCCTCGACGGTGGCCTCGACCTGATCGATCACCACATCGACGAGTTCGCCGACATCCCCGCCATCGGTGCCGGCATAGATGCCGAACAGGCCGGTATCGGCATAGCCCCAGTGGAAGGAATACACGGCGTAGCAGAGCCCGCGCGCCTCCCGCACTTCCTGGAACAGGCGCGACGACATGCCCCCACCCAGGATGTTGGTGAAGACCTGCAGCGCGTGGATCTCCGGATCGCGGTAGGAAAGCCCTTCGAGGCCGATCAGCAGATGCGCCTGTTCCAGATCGCGCCCTCCGCCGATCTCCACCCCGCCCTGATAGCGGCCCGTGACCGGCACCGGCTTGTCCTGCGCCACAAAGCCGCCCAGGCGCTTGTGCGCCTCCGCGACCACGGCGTCGTGGTCCACCGCGCCGGCCGCGGAAAGGATGAGCTTGGGTGCGCGGTAATTGCGCGCGAGATAGGTCCGCAGCCGCCCGGCATCGAAGGAGCGCACCGTCTCGGGCGTGCCGAGAATGGAGCGGCCGATCGGCTGGCCGGGAAAGGCCCGCTCCTGGAACAGGTCGAACACCAGGTCGTCCGGCGTGTCGAGCGCGGCGCCGATCTCCTGCACGATCACATTGTGCTCGCGCTCCAGCTCCTCGGGATCGAAGGCCGGCTCCGTGAGGATGTCGGACAGCACATCGAGAGCCAGCGGCATGTCCTCGCCCAGCACGCGGGCATTGTAGCTCGTGTGCTCGACGCTGGTCGCCGCGTTGATGTCGCCGCCGACCGCCTCGATCTCCTCGGCGATGGCGCGGG
Organism: Ancylobacter tetraedralis; assembly: GCF_014195655.1. GTDB lineage: Bacteria > Pseudomonadota > Alphaproteobacteria > Rhizobiales > Xanthobacteraceae > Ancylobacter > Ancylobacter tetraedralis. The sequence continues at coordinate 322,677 of NZ_JACICD010000001.1, read as the reverse complement.
CGCTGCGCCGGCGCGTGCCCTTGAACGCCATGTGCTCCAGGAGATGCGAAATGCCGTGCTCGTCGCCCTCCTCGTCGCGCGCGCCGACCCCGGCCCAGATGCCGAGCGAGGCGGTGGCGAGATGAGGCATCGCGTCGGTGATGACGGTAACGCCATTGTCGAGCGTGGTGATGCGGGCGGTGCCGACCTGTTCCGTGCTCATGCCTGTTCCGTGCTCATGCCTGCTCCATGCTCATGCCACCGGCTCCGCCGCGCGGGCGAAGCGGGCGATATAGGCCTCGATCGCCGCGATGTCGTTGGGAAGGGTCGGCGTGCGCTCCGGCCGCTCCAGAAGGTCTGCCAGATGGGGCGGCAGCGCGGGCCGCTCGCCGCAGGCGCGCTCCACCGCATCCGGGAACTTGGCGGGATGGGCGGTGGCCAGCACCACCTGCGGCACATGCGGATCCTGCGGGAGGCGCTCGGCCACCGAGACCGCCACCGCCGTGTGCGGGTCGAGCAGGTAGCCGGTCTCGCGCCGCACGCGGGCGATGGTGTCCGCCGTCTGCGCCTCGTCGGTGCGGCCAGCCTCGAAATCGGCGCGGATCGCCTCCAGCGCGCTGTTCGGCGGGGAGAAGGCGCCGGATTGGGCGAGCGCCGCCATCAGCCCGCGCAGCGCGCCGGCGTCCCGCTCCAGCGCCTCGAACAGCAGGCGCTCGAAATTGGACGAGACCTGAATGTCCATGGAGGGCGAGGAGGAGGGCACCACGCCCGTCGTCTCGTAGCGGCCGTTTGCCAGCGTGCGGACCAGGATGTCGTTCACATTCGTCGCGATGGTGAGCCGCGAGATCGGCAGGCCCATGCGCTTGGCGACATAGCCGGCCAGCACGTCGCCGAAATTGCCGGTCGGCACCACGAAGGAAACCGGACGGTGCGGCGCGCCCAGCGCGGCGCCAGCGACGAAATAATACACCACCTGCGCGACGATGCGCGCCCAGTTGATCGAGTTGACGCCGGCAAGGTGCAGCCGGTCACGGAAGGCGAGGTTGTTGAACATCGCCTTCACATGCGCCTGGCAGTCGTCGAACGTGCCTTCGATGGCGATGGCGTGGACATTGGCATCCGGCACGGTGGTCATCTGCCGGCGCTGCACCTCGGACACCCGGCCCGCGGGATAGAGGATGAACACATCCGTGCGGGCGCGGCCGCGAAACGCCTCGATGGCGGCGCTGCCGGTGTCGCCGGAGGTGGCGCCGACAATCGTGGCACGCGCGTCGCGCTGGGTCAGCACATGGTCCATCATGCGGCCGAGCAGCTGCATCGCCACGTCCTTGAAGGCGAGCGTCGGGCCGTGGAACAGCTCCAGCACGAAGCGGTTCGGGGCGATCTGCACCAGCGGCGTGGTCGCGGGATGGCGGAAGCTGGCATAGGCCTCCTCCAGCATCGGCGTCAGCACATCGGGCGTGAAGGCCGAATCGACGAAGGGCGCGATCACCTTCCCCGCCACCTGCGCATAGGAGCGGCCGGCGAGGCGCGCGATCTCCTGCGGGGTCAGCGAAGGAAACACGTCCGGCACATAGAGGCCGCCGTCGCGGGCAAGGCCGGCGAGCAGGGCATCGGAGAAGGCGAGTACCGGCGCCTCGCCGCGGGTCGAGATATAGCGCACGCGCGCCTCCGCTCACTAATTCGGCGGCAAACTAGTGGTGCCGCCGATCATAGGCAAGCAACAGCTTGCGCAACGCCCCTCAGCGCGCACGCAGCCGTTGCCAGGCATAGGCGGCGAACATCGCCAGAAGCGTGGCGGCGAGCCCGTACCAGGTCAGCGCATATTCGAGGTGCCGGTTGGCAAAGCTGACGCGCGTCAGCCCGCCGATCGGCATCCCTCCGGGGATGGGCGCGCCATCGGCGTCGATGAGGAAGGGCGCGGTGCGCAACAGCCCCTTGGCGCTGGCAATGGCCAGCGGATCACGCACGAACCAACTATCCTTGGCCGGGTCGTTATCCGGCCGGAACAGGCCGGACTCCTCCGGCAAGCGCAGCAGTCCCGTCACCGTGACGGGGCCGTCCACCTGCCCTTCCGGTCGGCTGGCGGGAAGCCGGCGGTCCAGCGGCACGAAGCCGCGATTGACCAGGATGGTCGAGCCGTCGAGCCTCACCAGCGGCGTCACCACCCAGTAGCCGGGACCGCCGGTCCCGTCGGGTGCGGTGTCGATCAACGCATAGACCTGCACTTCCAGATCATGGCGGAAGCGCCCTTGAGCGGTGACATGGCGATATTCGTCATCGCCAAAATTCACCTGCGGCCAGGCCGGCTCCTCGGGGGCGGGCTGGGCCGGCTCGTGGATGCGCGCGGCGACCTTGGCGACCAGATCCTCCTTCCACGCGAGCCGCTCCAGCTGCCAGGTGCCGAGCCCCACCAGCAGCGCGAACAGCGCGAGGACGCACACGCCCGCCGGCAGCAGCTTGCGCACGGCCGATTTGCGCACAGCTGATTTGCGAGGCTGTCCGGCAGGTGATGCGGCCGGGGGGGGCGACAAGGGCCTCGGAGTCACGAGCCACCCTTGTCGAGACGGCCCGGCTCTGCCTTGCGCGCATATTGGAGAGCGATCATCGTCGCCTTCAGCGGCCTCAGCAACCCGAGCGTCGCCAGAAGGACAAGCGGCGTCCACAGCACGGCATGCACCCAGAAGGGCGGCATCCAGGTGATTTCCACCCACAAGGCGAGGCCGACGACGACGCTGCCGGCGAGCAGGATGATGAACACCACCGGGCCATCGCCCGAATCATCGAAACTGTAGTCCAGCCCGCAGGCCTCGCAGCGCGGCGCCACGGTGAGGAAGCCGGAGAACAGCTTGCCGCGCCCACAGCGCGGGCAGCGGCAGGTGAGGCCGGCCTGATAGGGCGAGACTGCGGTGTGGAAGGGCTGGAGATCCATGGGCGGCTTCTACTCCCTTTGCGTGGCGCGGGCCATCCACGGGGACGGCCGCCGTCCGGCGATGGCCGGCGCGGCCAACGAAAAAGGGGCGGCCCACAGCCGCCCCCCGATCCCGATGATCAAGCTCTCAGTGTGGCGCGCCGGCGCTTCCCCACACATAGATGAAGGTGAAGAGGAACAACCACACGACATCGACGAAATGCCAGTACCAGGCCGCCGCCTCGAAGCCGAAATGATGGGTCGGCGTGAAGTGGCCGGCATAGAGGCGACCCAGGCACACGGCGAGGAAGATGGTGCCGACGATGACGTGGAAGCCATGGAAGCCGGTCGCCATGAAGAAGGTGGCGCCATAGATGTTGCCGGAGAAGGCGAATTCGGCGTGGCTGTACTCGAAGCCCTGCAACAGCGAGAACACGAAGCCGAGGCCCACCGTGAGCCACAGGCCCCACTTCGCCGCCTGCCGATCGCCATGCACGAGGGCGTGGTGCGCCCAGGTGAGCGTGGTGCCCGAGGTCAGCAGGATCAGCGTGTTGAGCAGCGGCAGGTGCCAGGGATTGAACGTCTCGATCCCCGTCGGCGGCCAGTGCCCGCCGGTGAACTCGGCGCGGGCGTAGTTGATCGGCTCGCCCACGAACAGGGCCGCATCGAAGAACGCCCAGAACCACGCGACGAAGAACATCACCTCCGAGGCGATGAACAGAATCATGCCGTAGCGCAGATGCAGCTGTACCACCTTGGTGTGGGCATGCTGGTACTGCGCCTCGCGGATGACGTCCCGCCACCACACGGCCATGGTGTAGATCACGCCAAGGAAGCCGACGATCATCACCAGCGAGGTGAGCTGCCCGTGCATCCAGAACACCGCGCCGACAGCCAGCACGAAGGCGAAGGCGGAGATGACGGCCGGCCACGGGCTGGGGTCGACCAGGTGGTAGTCGTGCTGCTTGGCGTGGGCGTCAGCGTGGGCCTGGGCCATGGGTCGCGCTCTCCGTTCCGTCACGTTTTTCTAGCGTGCCACTGCTGTGGCCGCAATGTGGCGTTCTGCCGTTCACAGGGGCCTGCCAAAGCGATGGCCTTGCTAAAACTAAAGCGGTGTCTTGCCCGCCTCCGCTCCGCCCGCCGGCTTGCCGGCCGCAACCGGGGCCGCCTTGGGGAAGAACGTGTAAGACAGGGTGATGGTCTTGAGATGCGCCATCTCCGGATCCTCCGCCAGGGCGGGATCGACGAAGAAGACCACCGGCATGTCCAGCGTCTCGCCCGGCTGCAGCGTCTGGTCGGTAAAGCAGAAGCACTGCATCTTCGCGAAATAGTAGCCCGACTGCGCCGGCGTCACATTATAGGTCGCCGCGGCGGTGGCCGGTTTGTCGCCGCGATTGCGCACCCGGTAATAGGCGATCTTGGTCTCGCCGATGCGCAGCTGCATGGAGCGCACTTCGGGCTCGAAGCTCCAGTTGAGGCCGGGCGCCACATTGGCGTCGAAGCGGACCTCCAGCGTGCGCTCAAGCGTTTTGGCCGGCGCCGCCGTCGCCACCTTGGTGGCACCGCCGAAGCCGGTGAGCTGGCAGAACATCTGGTATAGCGGCACCGCAGCGTAGGACGCGCCGGCCATCGCCGCCACGAAGACGACGCAGGCGACAAACACCGCATTTTGCCGCCAGCGCGGCACGGGTGTCATCACCCGCCCGGCCTGCGGGGTTTCTGGGGACGTGGGGGGCGATTCCATCATCATGGGCGCCTCACAACGGCCGGACCAGCACGGCGGGGCCGAGCTTCACGACGGTCACGACATAGAACAGAACACATAGCGCGGCGAGTACCAGCGCGATGGCGATGGAGCGCTGACGCTGGCGCCGCTGCTGCTCGCGCGTCAGCACCACCCCGTCGATCGCGCTACCCGAAACCTCGCGGCCAGTCGTCGAGCGGCCGGCAATCGTACGGCTCGCCATCTTGCGACCCGCACCCCCGGCCGCCGCGGCGCCCGTCGCGGTCGCGCCGCGCTCCACCGGGCGGCTCTTGCTGCGGGGGCCATAGCCCTTGCTCTTACGCGCCATCACGATCACCGCTGCTCAAAGCCCGGACCCGAACGGCACCACCGCCTCGACGAGGAGGACGGCGAAGAGCAGGAACAGGTAGATAATGGAAAAGCCGAACAGCTGCCGGGCAGCCTTCTCGGCGGGCGCACCCTCGCGCCGGCGATAGACCCGTGCCGCCAGCAGCACCATGCCCGCGCCGGCGATGCCGGAGACGATCCCGTAGGCTACTCCCGCCATGCCGAGGAAGAAGGGCGACATGGCCAGCGGCACGAGAACCAGCGTGTAGAGCAGGATCTGCCGCCGCGTCTCGGAAGGACCGGCCACGACGGGGAGCATGGGCACGCCCGCGCGCTCGTAGTCGCCCGACTTGTAGAGCGCCAGCGCCCAGAAATGCGGCGGGGTCCAGAAGAAGATGATGAGGAAGAGCAGCACGCTCTCCAGCCCGATGCCGCCGGACGCAGCCGCCCAGCCGACCATGGGCGGGAAGGCACCGGCCGCGCCGCCGATGACAATGTTCTGCGGCGTCCAGCGCTTCAGCCACATCGTATAGATGACGACGTAGAAGAAGATGGTGAAAGCCAGCAGCGCCGCCGACAATTCGTTGACCAGCAGGCCCAGCACCAGAACCGCGCCGATCGACAGCGTCATGCCGAAGGCCAGCGCCTCGCCCGGCGCGATGCGGCCCGCGGGGACCGGCCGGCGCCGCGTGCGGCTCATCACCGCGTCGATATCGGCATCCCACCACATGTTGAGCGCACCGGAGGCGCCGGCGCCGATGGCGATGCACAGCAGGGCCGTGAAGGCGATGACCGGATGCACCGCGCCCGGCGCCCGCACGATGCCGACCAGCGCCGTGAAGATGACGAGCGACATTACCCGCGGCTTCAGCAGCGCGATGTAGTCGGCCACCGAGCCGTGATGCAGCCCATCGACCGCCCGCGCCCCGTTGAGCGCCGCGTTGAGCGCCTCCTGGCGGGGCATGTCGTAATCGCGCGAGGCTAGGTCGGTCATTCACTCACTCCGGCGCCGTCCGGGGCGACGCTCCTGTTCGGTGGTCCGCCGGAACATCGACGGACCCGTGCAGGGGCGGACGATCGCCCCGCAGCTTCAGGCACGCCCGGCGCGGCAGGATCCGCGTCGGGGGAATTCAGGCCAGGCGCCCGGTCACTTGATCTTCGGCAGCACGTCGAAATGGTGGAAGGGCGGCGGCGAAGACAGGGTCCATTCCAGCGTGGTCGCGCCCTCGCCCCAGGGATTGGCACCGGCCGGCACCTTGGCGGCGAACATGCGCCATATGCCGAACAGGAACACCAGCACGGCGAAGCCGGAAATGTAGGAGCCGATCGAGGAGACCAGGTTCCAGCCGGCAAACGCGTCGGGATAGTCCGCGTAGCGGCGCGGCATGCCGGCGAGACCGAGGAAATGCTGGGGGAAGAAGACCAGGTTCACGCCGATGAAGGTCAGCCAGAAATGCAGCTTGCCGATGCTCTCGCTGTACATGTAGCCGAACATTTTCGGCGACCAGTAGTACCAGCCCGCGAAGATGGCGAAGACCGCGCCGAGCGACAGCACGTAGTGGAAATGCGCCACCACGTAATAGGTATCGTGCAGCGAGCGATCGATGCCGGCATTGGACAGCACCACGCCGGTGACACCGCCGACCGTGAACAGGAAGATGAAGCCGATCGACCACAGCATCGGCGTCCTGAACGAGATCGAGCCCCCCCACATGGTCGCGATCCAGGAGAAGATCTTGATGCCCGTGGGAATGGCGATGATCATGGTCGCGGCGACGAAATAGGCCTGCGTCGAGGACGAGAGGCCGACCGTGTACATGTGGTGTGCCCACACCACGAAACCGACCACGCCGATCGCCACCATCGCATAGGCCATGCCGAGATAGCCGAAGATCGGCTTCTTCGAGAAGGTCGAGACGATGTGCGAGATGATGCCGAAGCCGGGCAGGATGAGGATGTACACTTCGGGGTGGCCGAAGAACCAGAACAGGTGCTGGAACAGGATCGGATCACCGCCGCCGGCCGGATCGAAGAAGGTGGTGCCGAAATTGCGGTCCGTCAGCAGCATGGTGATGGCGCCCGCCAGAACGGGGAGCGACAGCAGCAGCAGGAAGGCGGTGACCAGCTGGGACCAGGCGAAGAGCGGCATCTTGTGCAGCGTCATGCCCGGAGCGCGCATGTTCAGGATCGTGGTGATCAGGTTGATCGCGCCCAGGATCGAGGAGGCGCCCGACAGGTGCAGCGCGAGGATCAGCAGGTCCATTGCCGGGCCGGGATGCCCGAGCTTCGAGGAGAGCGGGGGATAGATCGTCCAGCCGCCACCAAAGCCGTTGGAACCCGCCGCGCCCTCGACGAAGAGCGAGAGGATGGCGAGCGCGAAGGACGGCGGCAGCAGCCAGAACGCGACGTTGTTGATGCGCGGGAAGGCGGTGTCCGGCGCGCCGATCATCAGCGGCACGAAATAATTGCCGTAGCCGCCGATCATCGCCGGCATGACCATGAAGAAGATCATGATCAGGCCGTGGCCGGTGGTGAAGACGTTGAAGGTCTGCGGATCCGAGAAGATCTGCATCCCCGGCTGCTGCAGCTCCATGCGGATGCCGATGGAGAGGATGCCGCCCACGATCCCCGCCACGATGGCGAAGATCAGGTACATCACGCCGATGTCCTTGTTGTTGGTCGAATAGACCCAGCGCTTCCAACCCGTCGGATCGCCCGTGTGCCCGGCTGCATATGCCATTGAACCGTCCCTCATTCACGCGCTGGCGCGCTTCGTCTCGTACGCGCTTGGTCTTGTATTTCTAAACCCGGGTATCGGCGGACGCGCTCAGGGCGCGGACGCGATCACCTCGGCCGTCGGCGCGCCCTGGGCGACCCGCGTCGGCAGGTCGGCCGCGGCGAATTTCTGTTTGGCTTCCGAGACCCATGCGGTGAATTCGCTCTCGCTCACCACGCGGATGGAGATCGGCATGAAGGCATGGTCCTTGCCGCACAGTTCCGAGCACTGACCATAATATACGCCCTCCTTCGTCGCCTGGAACCAGCTCTCGTTGAGCCGGCCCGGCAGGGCGTCGATCTTCACGCCGAAGGACGGCAAGGCGAAGGAATGGATCACGTCGGCCGCCGTCACCTGGATGCGGACGATCTTGTTGACGGGGACCACCACCTCGTTGTCGACCGCGAGCAGGCGCGGCTGACCGGGCTTCAGATCCTCGGTCGCCACCATCAGGCTGTCGAAGCTGAACGGGCCATTGTCGGGATATTCGTAGGACCAGTACCACTGGTGCCCCGTAACCTTCACGGTGAGGTCCGCCTTGGGCAGGTCGAGTTCGAGGAACAGCAGCCGGAAGGAGGGAATGGCGATCGCCACGAGGATGAGCACCGGGACCACGGTCCAGGCCACCTCGATCAACGTGTTGTGGGTGGTGCGGGAAGGCACCGGATTGGCCTTCTCGTTGAACTTCAACGCCACGACGATCAGCAGCGCCAGCACCAGCACCACCACGCCGATGATGATGAACAGCAGGAAATCATGGAACGAATGAATGCTCTCCATGACCGGCGAGGCCGCTCCCTGGAGATTGATCTGCCACGGCGACGGCTGGCCCGTCCCGGCCGCGGCGACGCCAGCGCCCGCCATGGCCAATGCCAGGAAACCGACGGCCCCGCCGGCAATCCCCATGAAGAAGCCGGCGGCGTTACGCGCAGCGCTGCGGATCCACGACGTCATCGCGATCTTCACTCCCATCAACTCCCCGGGCCTCCGGTTTCCGCGCCGCCAGGTGGCCCGGCCCAGCCGGGTCGCCCGACGCCAGCAGGTCGCCCGGCCTTGCCCAAGCGCCCGGCAGACCGGAGGCATTTGATCTTCATCAAACACAAAAAGGACACCTGAGCAACGCACCGAGGGGGTCCGGGTCCTGCGACATGACGTCGGGTGCCTGGAACCGTTCTACTTGCTCGGGAGCCTCCGCCCCATTCTTGACATCGGCCTCGGGCGTTGTACGCGGGACACCCTTGTCCGCACACGAGCGCGGTGACGGCATGATTCGCCTTGTCCCGCAGCGGCGTTTCTTTAGAAGACTCCTCGTGCACATTATCTGGAGACAGCCCATGCGCGGCTTCGCGGCCCTCCGTTCGGCTTTTTTGGCAGCTTTCGCGGTTCTCGCGTTCATCGCGTCGTCCGCGAACGGGGCGCAGGCCCAGGGCGTGGTCCGTTCGGTCCATGGCGAGTGGCAGGTCCGCTGCGACACCCCCCCGGGCGCGCAGTCCGAGCAGTGCGTTCTGCTGCAAAGCGTGCAGGCCGAGGACCGGCCCAATGTCGGGCTCACCGTCATCGTGCTGAAGACGGCCGACCAGCAGAGCCGCCTGCTGCGCGTGCTCGCGCCGCTCGGCGTCCTGCTGCCCTCGGGCCTCGGCCTCAAGATCGACAATGCCGATGTCGGCCGCGCCGGCTTCGTGCGCTGCGTGCCCAATGGCTGCGTGGCCGAGGTGGTGATGGACGACAAGCTGGTCAGCCAGTTGCGCAGCGGCCAGAGCGCCACCTTCATCGTCTTCCAGACGCCCGAAGAAGGCATCGGCATTCCGCTCAGCCTCAAGGGATTCGGCGAAGGGTTCGACGCGCTGCCGTGAGGAACCGTGCATGACCGCACCGGACGAAGCCTCCCCCTCCCCCGGCCCGGACGTGCGTCTCGTCGTGTTCGACATGGACGACGTGCTGCTGCGCTATGATGTCGAGGCCCGCCGCGCGGCCATCGGCCGGCTGGCCGGGCTGACGCATGACGAGATCGAGCGGCGCATCTGGACGAGCGGCATCGAGGATGCCTCCGATGCCGGGCTGCTTTCCGCCGATGCCTATCTCGACGCCGTAGCCGCCGCCCTCGGCGTGCCGTTCGGCCGCCGCGAATGGCATGACACCCGCCGGCTCGCCATGACGCTGGATCCCGCCGTGACGGCCCTTGCGGCCCGGGTGAGCGCGCGCGTGCCGATCGCGCTCCTGACCAATAACGGCTTCATCATGAAGGAGCATTTCGACGCGCTGGTGCCGGAGTTGCGCGCGCTGTTCGGCCCCTCCATGCATGTCGCCGCCGAATTCGCGACCAAGAAGCCGGACCCCGCGATTTATCGGCGCCTCGCCGCTCTGCATGGCGTCGACCCCGCCGCAGCGGTGATGATCGACGACAAGGCGACAAACGTGGACGGCGCCCGCGCCGCCGGCCTGCGCGCCCACCATTTCACCCATGCCTCTCGGCTGGAAACCTTCCTCGACGGGATCGGTCTGCTCTAGGAAGCCGGGCGCCCCGGGGCGGAGGGATACGCCTGCCCGGCCGTCCGTCGCTCGGCTCGGCGTAGCGTCCATCGCCAGGGGCCGCGCGGCAGCAGCGGGAGGCGCCCGCCCGGCAGGACGTGGATCAGGATGTGGATCCGGTGCCCGGCCGCAACGCACCGCCGGCAGAAGCCCGGGGCCGCAGATCGGCGATGACGCAATGACAGGCTTCTTCCGCCCCTCGAAGCCCGCTCGGCGACGGGAGATTCCACGCCTCCGGAGCCGGACCAAGTCGCGCGATCATGTCGGACGAGGCGGATGGGGGGCGCCCGCGGCGCGGGGGTGCTGGCCGCAGGAACGGAACGCCCGGCTCCCGTCCGGCCTCTCAGTTCGCCTTCTCGTCCTCGATCATCGCCTCGAGGGCGCCGATCGTGACTTCCATGTCGGCGATCTTGCGCATCATGTTGTCCGAGGGAATCGTTCCCGCCTCGGCCGCGGCCTTGATGAGGTCGCGCTGCGCCGACAGCAGGCGGACGCGAAGGGACTGAAGCTTTTCATGCATGTTTCTGGAAACCGTGCTGCCTAGCGGGATGTGAGGACCAACCGAGGGGGAACGACGTCCGGGCGACGGGCAACGCGCCCGCCCTCACAACCCGGCAGCCTTGCGCAGCGCCGCATTGATGCGTTCCTGCCAGCCGGCGCCATCCTGCTGGAAATGCTCCAGCACCTCGCGATCGAGGCGGATGGAGACGATTTCCTTCGCGCTCGGCAGCACAGGAGCCCTGACGACAGGCGCTTCCGCTGCCGGCTTCGTCGTGGCGCTCTTGAACGCGGCCTCGGCATTTTCGCGGGCTGAGCCGCCGAAGCGGCGGGTGGGCGGGGGGCTCATCATGCGGTCCCGAGGGTGAATGGATCGCGATGCTATACCGCGATTCTCCCGAAAGTGGCGAATCGACGCGACGTGGCGCAATATTTCTGGCGAAAAACTTCGCTCCCTACCGTTTCGCGGTCTCCATTTCCCGACCCCGCTCCACTCAGTCACCCCGTGCGACGCGGCTGGCCAGCAATTCGCCGCTCCGCTCCAGAACGGGATAGGCGGCCGCGGAGACGAGATGGCTGTTGATCAGCTTCATGTCCCTGAGCAGATCGAGATAGAGGGCGCTGGCCTGCGCGGCGGAGAGCTGGCTGCCGCGCAGGCGCTCGAAATGCTGCAGCGTCGCGCGTGTCTCGGCCTCGCGGAACGCCACCTTCTCGTCGGCCAGCAGTCGCGCCGCGCGCGGATCCTCGGTCATGAAGAGAGACGCTGCGGTGCGCAGATTACCGATCAGGCGATCCATCAGCGCCAACAATTCCTGCTGGCGCTCGCGGGGATAGGCCAGGCCGCGCTTGAGGCCCTTGGAGGCGTGCGGCAGCAGATGGCGGTCGACCACGTCGCCCGCCTGTTCCAGATTCATGGTGAAGGTCAGCACCTGCTGCAGGCGCAGGTGGTCGTGCGGGCCGAGTTCGTCGGGGTCGATCGAGGTGAGATAGGACTTGATGGCGATGTTGAGCCGGTCGATCACGTCGTCGCGGCGCCGGGTCTCCACGATCAGCCGCCGGTCGCCGTTTCGGAGCGCCTCGCGCGCATCGCTCAGCACCGTCTCCAGCACATCGGCGATGCGCAGCGCCTCGCGGGCCGCCCCGCCCAGCGCGACGATGGGCGTCTCCTTGGCGGCGGGATCAAGATAGAGCGGGCTGCCCGGGTCGGCCGCGGCAGCGCGGGCGGGCAGCAGGAAGGCCAGCAGCCGCCCGAGCGGGCCCAGCACCGGCAGGAAGACCAGTGCCACCGCGATGTTGAAGAAGGTGTGGAAGTCGGCCACCGCCCGCGCATTGTCGGGCTGGAACGTCACCATCAGCTGGCCGATGGGCTGCAGCGCGGCGAGTGCCACGGCAATGCCCGCCAGCCGCATCAGGAGGTTGCCGAGCGGCACGCGCCGGGCCACCGGATCATCGCCGGCCGCCCCTTCGAGCAGCGGATTGATCGCGGTGCCCAGATTGGCGCCGAGCACCAGCGCGAAGGCGGCATTGGGCGGCACCACGCCATTGGCCGCCAGCGACATGACCAGCAGCACCACCGCGACGCTGGAATGCGCCGCCCAGGTGATGCCGGCGGCCAGCAGCACGTCGAGCAGCGGCGCGGTCGAAATGGCCCCCAGCAGCAGCCGCAGGCTCGGCGCATCCTCATAGTCGCGCATGAGGTCGAGCAGATGGCCGAGCGCGAGCAGCATCAGGCCGAGGCCGATCAGCACGCGGCCGAGATCATGGGTCTGCGAGGAGGAATCCCGGCGAAACATCAGCACCCCGACCAGGATGGCGATGGGCGCGGCCATGGCGATGTCGAAGGACAGGACCTGCACGATCAGCGTGGTGCCGACATTGGCGCCCAGCATCACCGCCAGCGCGGGAACCAGTTCCACCAGCCCGCCGGCCGCGAAGCCCGTCACCATCAGGCCGGTGGCGGTGCTGCTCTGGAGCAGCGTGGTTACGCCGAGCCCGGCGGCAAAGGCCCGCAGCCGGCCATTCAGGGCGCGCCCCAGAATGGCCTTCAGACGGGGCCCGAAGGCACGCTGCACGCCGGTCTGCACCATATGGGTGCCCCACAGCAGCAACGCGATGAATCCCGCGAGGTCGATCAGTGTGGCCGGAAAGGACATGTCGTCACGCTAAGCCCGAGGTGAGACATCGGACAAGCAATTATCGGTGCAGTTTGCGGCAAGCCCGGCACGCCAGCCCGCGCCCCACCCATCGGCCTCAGGCCGCCGACCGCTCCACCTTCAGCGCCCACAGCGCGAAGAGCGGAGCGTCGCCCGAGCGCATGGCATGGCGGATCGCCGGCACATTGTAGAAGGAGCCGCCGATGCCCGGTGCGAACCAATCGCTCTCGCCGTGCCGGAACTCGCCCCCCGAGAGCACGAGATAGGTCTCTTCCGGCGCATGGTCGTGGTCGGGATAGCGTACATGGGGCGCGAGCAGCGAGACGCCGAGCCAGACATCCTCCCGCTCCTCCACGCCGCCGGGGCCGACAATCATCGCGTTGGCATGGCCATCGACGAAATTGGCGCTGGCCGTATCGTCATGGGTGGGGCGCCGGCGCCAGGCCAGCATCGGCTCCAGCACCCGGAAGGCGGCGATGAGCCCGGCGACGGACGGCACAGCCTCTGCCGTGTCGAGCGCGGCGTCGAGGTGGTCGCAGGCCGGCAGTCGGCTGCCGGGCGTGGCGCGGGGCGCTGCGGGCGCCTCCAGCCGGACCTTGATCGCGGCGAGCGAGTTTCTGGCCTCGGGCGCCTGCGCCGCGCGCTCATAGGCGAAAAAGCAGGCGTCGAGAAAGGCCTGAAGCGCCTCGTTCCGAACGGTCATGCATCGCTCTCCTGCGGCCAGTGCCGGCCTGCGCGGCACGGCCGGTATTCCCTCCATCGAAACACGGGTGTCGGATGGCGCCAAGACCCGATCGGAAGCATCACCCGGCTCAGGCCACCAGATCCCTGAACGGCGCGATCGCGTCGGTATCGGGAAACACGTCGCGGGCGAGATAGCCGGCCGGGGCGCCGAACAGGTCGGCGAGCAGCCCCTTGGCGATCGCCCGCACGTCAACGGTCGGCCGGAGGTCCCGGCCCTCCAGCAGCGCGGCCTCCGAGAGGCCGGGCCAGTCGGCGATCACCCGGCCGCCGCGAATGGCGCCGCCGGCGAGCAGCACCACCGTGCCCGTGCCATGATCGGTGCCCTGCGTGCCGTTGATCCGCGCCGTGCGGCCGAACTCGGTCACCACCATCACGGCGGTGTCCTTCCATTTCGGGCCCAGCGTGGCGGCGAAGACGCCGAGCGCGTCGTCCAGCCCGCCCAGCCGATTGGCCAGCTGGCCCTTCACGCCGCCCTCATTGGCATGGGTATCCCAGCCCTCGAAGGCGAGCCCGGCAATGCGCGGGCCGTCGTCGCGGGCCAGAAGTCGGGCGGCGCCCAGCGCGGTCTGGCTCATTCCCTTGGGATCGGCCGGCCCGCCCTGCCGCTTGATGGCGGGCCCGTTCATGGCGATGAGGTCCTGCGTCTTCAGCCCGTCCAGCAGCGCCTGGTGCAGGCCGGAATCGCGCTCGGCATAGAGCGCGGTGAGGCGGGTGGCGAGATCGTCCCCGGCCGGCGGCAGCACGGCGGGGCTCCAGCCCAGCACCGGCGCGGGGCCGCGCACCACCAGCGGCGCCACCGGCCCGACGCCGAGCGCGCCCTGCGCGGCGATGCGCTCGCCCGCCGGCAAGCCGGCGAGGAAACGGTTGAGCCAGCCCGATTCGGTGCGCCCGGGCGCCGGCTGGCCGCTTTCCAGCACGTCCTGGCCATCGAAATGCGAGCGGTCGCGATAGCCGGTCGCCGCCGCATGCACGACGCTGGCCTGACCCGCCTTGTACAGCCGGGCGAAATTGGGCATCGACGGGTGCAGGGCGAAGAACCCGTCGAGCGGCAGCGCCGGAATGTCGCCGGTGAGCGAGAGGGCGAGATCTCCGTGCAGCCCGGCATAGGCGGGGTCGCCGACCGGGGCGACGGTGGCCAGCCCGTCCAGCGCGCCGCGCAGCACGATGCAGACGAAGCGGGCGTCGCGCGCGCCGGCGGCGAAGGCGAAGCGCGGCATGAACGCCCAGGCGAACAGCGCGCCGGACGTGCCGAGAACGGCGCGACGCGACAGCGAGGTTTCACACAGCTTCATGGCTCATCTCCTCTGGAATTCGGGCGACATGAGCAGGAGCGCGATCGCCTGCGGGCGGCTCTCGGCGCGCCGCACCGCCTGCAGCGTCTCGGCCGACACGGCCCCGCCGAACGCGGCGTCCGCCAGTTCGAGCGGTTCGGCGGTGGCGGCCGTGCGGCCGATCTGGTCGGCCACGTCGAGCCGCGTCTTGATGCCGGTGGGCGAGAGCCAGTCGTCGCTGCGGTCGGCGAAGCCCTTCGGGCTGCCGGGGTTCCACACCGGCTGGCCCATCGCCACCAGCTGCCCGGCCGCCACCTTGGCCTCGTCCGGCTTGCCGGTGAGGCGCAGCGCGGCGAACAGGAATTCCTGCGGCGAGCGCAGCTTGGCCGGCGCGTCCGCCCAGGCCTCCGGCGATTCGATGAGCGTGCGCGCCAGCTCCTTCAGGTCGCCGCCGCTGGTGCGAAAGCTCGCCGCCAGGCGATCGACCAGCGCGGGCGGTGGGTCATCGGCCACGAAATGCGCGGCGAACTTGCGGGCGATGTGGCGGGCGGTGGCCGGGTGGGCGGCCAGCGAGAGCAGCGCCGATTCACCCTGCTCCACCCCGCCCTCGGGATAGACGCGGCCGAGCAGCGTCTGGTCGCCCGGCTCGTGGCGGGCGGGCGCGAAGGTGAAGCGCCCGCCATTGAAGGCGTCCTCGTCGGCGGAGGCGATGGTCCAGCCGGTAATGATGCGCGCGAGCGCGGTGACGTCGGCCTGGGTGTAGCCGCCATCGACGCCGAGCGTGTGCAGCTCCAGCGTCTCGCGCGCCAGATTCTCGTTGAGGCCGCGCCGGTTCTTCAGCGCGGCATTGGAACGGGGGCCGATCGACTGGGTGTTGTCGAGATAGGCGAGCATGGCCGGATGCTGCTCGACGGCGCGCAGCATGTCCGGGAAGCGGCCGAGCACATGGGGGCGGATCGCCTCGCGCTCGAACGCCCCCGCCGTGATGCGCACCGGCGCGTCCTTCAGCGCGATGGCGAAATGATTGGCCCAGAACATGACCAAACGCTCGGTGAAGCCGACCTCGGCGCTGCGCGCCCGGACGAGCCGGGCGGCGATCTCCTGCTCATAGACCAGGTTATCGGGCGCGGGCGCCTTGGCGGCCGGCCCGGCCATCGACGGCGCGCCCATCGAGGGGGACGCCATATCCGGCGCCATCCCCGATGCCATGCCCGCCGGCATGGCTGGCGCGGCCGGCCTTTGTGGTCCGCGCAGCGCGACATTCATCGGCGCGGCGACGTCTGGCGGCGGGGCGCGGGTTTCCCGGGCGCGGGTGACGGCGCGCTGGTAGGCGGCGTTGCGCGCCAGCGCCGACTGGCTGCCCGGAAGGGAGGGGTCGTCCAGCCGGATGGCGGCCGGCCGCGCCATTTCCTCGATGAGGGCGCCGCGCGGGTCGGCGCGAAGCCGGGCGATGTCGCCGCGGCGCGGGCCGAGCCCGAAGCGGCGCAGGGCGGTGAGGGCTTTGAGCTCGTCGGACATGCGAGGGCCCCTGATGTCGACGCGTTGACGGCCTGCACGACACTGGCAAGCCGCGTGACAGTCTTCGACGTTGAGCGCCCCTTTTGGTCAGGCTGCGGAGGTTTTAGGGCTATTTGGCGACCATCGGGACGTCGGGGGCCTTTGTGTCGCAAACATCCGTGGCCTCGCGGAGCGGCAGCGGCACCCCGGTGCCTTCGCGCTCCCGGCGGCATTCGCCATCGACCCGCCCCGGACCGGACGCCGCACCCGGCCGCCTCGCGATCGGGCGCGCTCTTCCTATATAGAGACCGCGCGACACCCCTGCGCGTCACACCATCAGGAACACCGCATGCCCGAGCTTCCCGAGGTGGAGACCGTCCGGCGCGGCCTCGCGCCGGCCATGGAAGGGCGGCGGATCCGGGAGGCGCTGGCCCGCCGGCCGGATCTGCGCTGGCCGCTGCCCGAGCGCCTCAATGAGCGTCTGGCCGGGCGCCGCATTGCCGGGCTCGGCCGGCGAGCCAAATATCTGCTGATCGATCTCGATTCCGACGCAGCGGCCGCGAACGAGGTGCTGGTCGTGCATCTCGGCATGTCCGGCTCCTTCCGCATCGAGGCGGGAGATGGGGCGGGAGATCGGGCGGCCGAGGCGCCGGGCGCCTTCCACATTCCGCGCTCGAAGGCCGCCGCGCATGACCATGTGGTGCTGCGGCTCGAGCACGGGGTGGACATCGTCTACAACGACCCGCGCCGCTTCGGCGCCATGCTGCTGGTCCCCCGGACCGAGCTTGAGGCGCACCCGCTGTTCCGCGACATCGGCCCGGAGCCGCTCGGCAATGGCTTCGATGCCGCGGGCCTCGCGAAGGCACTCACAGGCCGCCGTACGCCGATCAAGGCGGCGCTGCTCGACCAGAAGATCGTTGCCGGGCTCGGCAACATCTATGTGTGCGAGGCGCTGCACCGCGCCGGCATCGCGCCGGAGCGGCTCGCCCTGACGCTGGCGAGCCCGACCGGCCGGGCCACGCGCGAGACGCGGCTTCTGGTCGAGACGATCCGCGCCGTGCTGGAGGAGGCGATCGCCGCCGGCGGTTCCACCCTGCGCGACCATTCGCAGGTGGACGGCACGCTCGGCTATTTCCAGCACACTTTCCGCGCCTATGACCGCGAGGGCCAGCCCTGCCTCGCGCCGGGCTGCCACGGCAGCATCGCCCGGCTTGTGCAGGCGGGGCGCTCCACCTTTTATTGTGCATCGTGCCAGAGATAGGGAGGCGCCCGCAGCATGGCGTATGACAACATCCTCGTGGAGACCAACGGGCACGTGGGCGTGATCACGCTCCACCGGCCGAAGGCGCTCAACGCGCTGAACGGCGCGCTCATCGCCGAACTCGGCACGGCGCTGGACGGCTTCGAGGCCGATCCCGGCATCGGCTGCCTCGTGCTCACCGGCTCGGAGCGCGCCTTCGCGGCCGGCGCCGACATAAGGGAGATGCAGCCGCTCACCTTCCCCGGCACCTATACCGACGACTTCCTGACGAGCTGGGACCGGCTCGCGCGCTGCCGCAAGCCGGTGGTGGCGGCCGTGGCGGGATATGCGCTGGGCGGGGGCTGCGAGCTGGCGATGATGTGCGACATCATCCTCGCCGCCGACAATGCCCGCTTCGGCCAGCCCGAGATCCAGCTCGGCATCCTGCCGGGCGCCGGCGGCTCGCAGCGCCTCACCCGCGCCATCGGCAAGGCCAAGGCAATGGAGATGTGCCTGACCGGGCGCACCCTCACCGCCGAGGAGGCGGACCGCTACGGCCTCGTCTCGCGCGTCGTGCCGCTGGCTGAGCTTCAGGCGGAGGCGATGAAGGTGGCCGACACCATCGCCAACCTTTCCCTCCCCTCGGTGGTCATGGCCAAGGAGAGCGTCAACCGGGCCTTCGAGACCACGCTGGCGGAGGGCATCCGATTCGAGCGGCGGCTGTTCCAGGCCCTGTTCGCCACCGCCGACCAGAAGGAAGGCATGGCCGCCTTCGTCGAAAAGCGCAGTGCTTCCTTTAACAATGCGTAAACGCCGTCCGGGGGCCGTCGTCGTCGCATGGCTTACATATTGACGCGGCAGCGCTCCGAGACTATAAGCCCGCCACTCGCGCGGGGTCCCGTTGGGTCGCCCCGCCTCATCATTTGCAACCGATATTTCGGGCAAGAAGCGGCCGGCGCCGCGCTTGCAGAGACGAAGAGGACGGCCGATGGCCAATACGCCCTCCGCCAAGAAGGCGGCTCGCAAGATCGAGCGCCGGACTGCGGTCAACAAGAATCGCCGCTCGCGTCTGCGTACCTTCGTGCGCAAGGTCGAGGACGCGCTCGCCTCCGGCGACGCGACCGCCGCTTCCGTCGCCTTCAAGGCGGCCGAGCCGGAGATCCAGCGCGCCGCCCAGAAGGGCGTGCTGCACAAGAACACGGCCTCCCGCAAGGTTTCGCGCCTGGCGCAGCGTGTCGCCAAGCTGAGCGCCTGATACCAGCTCGATACGAGCAACCTGAAGTTGCGGCAAAGCCCGGCGTCACGCCGGGCTTTTTGTTTGTGCGCGGCGCCTCCGCAGGCCCTCCCAAGCCCCTCCCGGCCCCCCTGCCCTGCCCGTCTCGCTGCAATGGCGTACGCATATTTACCGCGTTGCAAAACTGTCACGCCCGCGCGGGCGCGGCTCCCATGCCACCCCCCGCCACCACCAGCCGGCTTGACATGTCCGACCCCGCGGAGCAGGCGACCGGCCGCTCCGAACGGGGCATTTCCGGCCTCGGACCGCGCAGACTTTTCTCTTTATTTTCATAAAGTTACGCCTCACACGCCGACACCTCGGCAGAATCACCGGGAAGGCACCCCTCCCACCCGTCCCGAGCATAAAAATAGGCGAGGAAAGACCCGTCATGGAGCGACAGGGATTCTTGCAAAGGACTCAGAGATTTGCCGACTCATGGTTCTTTTTTGAGCGGCTGATTCGTCCATTTCGCAGGCGCCCCCATCGCCCACCGCATGGCGATGGCGTTGCGCCTGAGCCCCCCCCTGTGTATGTTGTGTTCATCCGGTTCCGCCGGACCATCTCAGCGAAAAGTTGAGTTCACGTACTGCTCATTCTGACATGAGGAGGAGGTAGTCATGCGTTGTTTCTGCTGCCCTTCCTCTCCGCCAGAGCGTCCCTTCAGGGAATTACACGGCAACGCGATCCAATAGGATGCGATTGTCGGAGTGAGTAGCGAACGCGTTCATTTGTATTCGTTTTAGAACAATCAAACCTGTTACAGGACGGCAAGGTTCTTGCCGCGAAGGGGTACCTATGACGACGCGCATGGACAGAAGAAGGGCGGCCCGTCAGAGCACTGACAGTGCCGAGGCCGAGGCTGGCTCCTTCTTCGCGGTTGACGATCGAGTTCTCGCGATCGAGTCCTGCGCCTGTCCCGCGGCGGCCGGCAGTTCCCCGCCCCGCTGAGCCCATACCGCCGACAATCCGAGAGTACCGGAGTTTCGGAACGGATCCCGCAAGGGCCGCCGACGACGTTTCATCGACATCGACATGCGTGTCCGCTCGCCCATACCGCCCTTCCCGGCGGTGCTTCGGGTGAGGCGGGTGGCCGTCCTTGTCTTCCAACAACCGCAAAAAACCAGCGGAGCTACCATGTTCAAAGCCAGCAGCATCGAGTCTTCAGACGGTGTGGCGTATCCCGGCCGCGTATCCGGTGCCGGTTCACGAGTCGGTTTGGACAGTACCCCGCGTGAGTTGGACGAGGCCCCGCATCAGGCGTGGGATCGTGTGCGCCGCCGCCTGAGGGCGGAGATCGGCGAGGAAGTCTATTCGAGCTGGTTTCCCCGTCTGGAACTCGACGGCCTCGCGCGCGGCACCGTGCGACTGTCCGTTCCGACGCGGTTTCTCAAGACCTGGATCCAGCAGCATTATGTCGAGCGCCTCACCGCGCTGTGGCAGGAAGAGGGTGGCGCCGAGCGCGTCGAACTGATCGTGCGCACCGCGGTGATGCGCGGCACGGGCACGGGCACGGGCACAGCCTCGACCGTCCGCCCGATCGTCGCGCCGGGCACCGTCCTGCGTACCGCCGTCGAGGCGCGTCCGCCGGCCGCCGTCGCGTCGGCCGTCACCACGCCCGAAGTGGGCAATGGCTCGCCGCTCGACCACCGCCTGACCTTTGCCAGCTATCGGCTGGGCGATTCCAACCGCCTTGCCCACGCGGCCGCTCTCAAGGTGGCGGCGGCGCCCACCGGTGCCGGTCCGGTGTTCAACCCGCTTTATCTCCATGCCGCGGTCGGCCTCGGCAAGACCCACCTCCTGCAGGCCATCGCCGCCGCCGGCCCGGAGCATGGCCGGCGCGTCGTGTATCTCACCGCCGAGCGCTTCATGTACGGCTTCGTCGCCGCGCTGAAGAGCCAGTCGGCCATTGCCTTCAAGGAGCAGCTGCGCGGCATCGACACGCTGGTGATCGATGACCTGCAATTCCTCCAGGGCAAAAGCGTGCAGCAGGAATTCTGCCACACGCTCAACGCGCTGATGGATTCCGGGCGCCAGGTGGTGATCGCCGCCGATCGTCCGCCGGCCGAGCTTGACGCGCTGGAAGAGCGCGTGCGCTCGCGCCTTGCCGGCGGACTGGTGGTGGAGATCGCCCCGCTGGACGAGGAGTTGCGGCTGGAAATCCTCTCCGCCCGCATCCATGCGCTCGCCAGCCAGCATCCCGGCTTCCACGTGCCGCCGGACGTGCTCGCCTTCATCGCCCGCCATTGCGGGCAGAACGGGCGCGACCTCGACGGCGCGCTCAACCGGCTGCTGGCCCATAACCAGCTCACCGCCCGCGCCATCACGCTGGAAATGGCCGAGACCGCCGTGCGCGACCTCGTGCGCTCCACCGAGCCCAAGCGCGTGCGGGTGGACGACATCCTGCGCATCGTCGCCAAGCACTACAACGTGACCCGCGCCGACATCCTCTCGCAGCGCCGCACCGCCAATGTGGTGAAGCCGCGCCAGATCGCGATGTACCTCGCGAAAACGCTGACCCTGCGCTCGCTGCCGGAGATCGGCCGCCGCTTCGGCGGACGCGACCACACCACCGTGCTGCACGCGGTGCGCAAGATCGAAGGCCTCATCGGCAGCGATCGCGCCATGGCCGATGAAGTCGAGGCGCTCAAGCGGCTCATCAACGACGAGTGACACGCGCGCCGGGCGGCGGCCCATCGCGATGACATCCGACGGTCCCTGCCTCAGGGACCGTCGCGCGCCCTGCCATTTGCAGGCGCCTGCCGGGAGCCATGGCGCGGCATGTGAAGGAGACAGCGTGTGACACGCCGCGCTCCATCATCGCCGTTTCCCCCGGCACCGCGCCAGCTTCGACACTTTCCCCATTATTTCGCCGCGCTGCAGCGCACCGCGCTTGCTATCACGCGGTGCTGACGGCAATGTCGGCTCCCCCGGCGGCGACCGCGCCGCCCGCCCGGGGCGCGGCATGGAGCGTGGCTTCGCGTCATGCGCGCTTCGTGCGTCTTCCGTTTCTCGTATAGCCACGGGTGTCGCGGCCATGAAGGTCACTGTCGAGCGGGCCGAGTTGCTCAAGTCACTCGCCCACGTTCATCGTGTCGTCGAACGGCGCAACACCATTCCGATCCTCGCCAACGTGCTGCTGCGCACCGATGCGCGCGGGCTGGCGCTGCGCGCCACCGACCTCGACATCGAGATCGTGGAGACGATTGCCGCCGAGGTGGGCCAGGAGGGCGCCACCACCGTCCCGGCGCACACGCTCTACGACATCGTGCGCAAGCTGCCCGAAGGCGCGCAGGTGCAGCTGGAGACTTCGGGCGACCGCGGCACGCTCACCGTGCGCGCCGGCCGTTCGCGCTTCGCCTTGCAGACCCTGCCCGAGAACGAATTCCCCGACCTCGCCGCCGGCGAGATGACGCATGCATTCACGATGCCGGCGGGTGAATTGAAGCGGCTGGTCGACAAGACCCAGTTCGCCATCTCGACCGAAGAAACCCGCTATTACCTGAACGGCATCTACCTGCATGTGGCGGATGCGGGCGGGCCGGTGCTGCGCGCGGTGGCGACCGACGGCCACCGCCTCGCCCAGGCCCAGACCGCCGCCCCCGCCGGCGCGGCCGGCATGCCCGGGGTGATCGTTCCGCGCAAGGCGGTCGCCGAGATCCAGCGCCTCGCCGACAATGCCGAGGCGGAAGTGACGGTGGAGCTCTCCACCTCGAAGATCCGCGTCTCGCTGGATCGCGTGGTGCTGACCTCCAAGCTGATCGACGGCACCTTCCCCGATTACGGCCGCGTCATCCCCACCGGCAACGACAAGACGCTGATCGTCGACAAGGCCGACTTCGCCTCGGCGGTCGATCGCGTATCCACCGTGGCGAGCGAGCGCGGGCGGGCGGTCAAGCTCTCCATCGCCGACGGCAAGCTGGTGCTCTCCGTCACCAACCCGGATTCGGGCAGCGCGACCGAGGAGATCGAGGTCGAGTACGCCGCGGAGCCGATCGATATCGGTTTCAACAGCCGCTATCTGCTCGACATCACCTCGCAGATCGAAGGCGGCACCGCCGAGCTCAAGCTCGCCGACCCCGGCTCTCCGACCCTGGTGCAGGATCCGGACAAGCGCGGCGCGCTCTATGTGCTGATGCCGATGCGAGTGTGAGCCCGTCGCCGACGCCTCATCTCGGCATGTCCCGCGCCCGCGTCATCCGCCTGCGGCTGACGGATTTCCGCAGCTATCACGGGGCGGAGGTTCGCGCCGGGGATGGTCCGATCGTGCTGGTCGGGCCGAACGGGGCGGGCAAGACCAACCTACTGGAAGCCATTTCGCTGCTGGCCCCCGGGCGCGGCCTGCGCCGGGCCGCACTGGACCAGTTCGCCGCGCGGCGTGCCGACGGCATGCCGGCGCGTGGCTGGGCGGTCGCCGCCACGGTTGAGGGCGCCTATGGCGAGGTCATGCTGGGCACCGGCATCGAGGCCGATGGCGTGGAGGCACGCAGCCGCCGCTGCCGTATCGACGGCGAACCGGTCGGTTCCGCCGCCGCCTTCGCGGACCATGTCCGGGTGGTGTGGCTAACCCCCGACATGGACGGGCTGTTCACCGGCCCGCCCGCCGACCGTCGCCGCTTCCTCGACCGGCTGGTGCTGGCGGTGGATGCCGAGCACGGCGCGCGGGTGAATGCGCTGGAGCGGGCCCTGCGCGCGCGCAACCGGCTGCTGGAGGAAGTATCCACCGATCCGCGCTATCTCGACGCCGTGGAGCAGGAACTCGCCGCCCTCGCGGTGGCGGTCGCCGCCGCCCGGCTGGAAACGCTGCGCCGACTGGCCGCCGGCATCGCGCAGGGCCGCGAACGGGCGAGCGACGATGCCTCGCCCTTCCCCTTCGCCACCGTGGCGCTGGAGGGCGAGGTCGAGCGCGCGCTGGCCCGCGAACCGGCCACGATCGTCGAGGACCAGTACCGCGACAGCCTGCGCGCCGGCCGCCCGCGCGACCGCGCCGCGGGGCGCACGCTGACGGGGCCGCACCTCACCGATTTTCTGGTTGGGCATGGCCCGAAGGCAATCCCCGCCGCGCAGGGCTCCACCGGCGAGCAGAAGGCGCTGTTGATCGGCCTCGCGCTCGCCCATGCCCGGCTGGTCGGCGAGATGGCCGGCATGGCACCGGTGATGCTGCTGGACGATGTCGTGGCCTATCTCGATCCCGTGCGCAGGGCGGCGCTGTTCGCGGCGCTCGACGCGCTGGGCGGCCAGGTGTGGATGACCGGCGCCGACCCCGCCGCCTTCGCCGCGCTCGGCGGGCGGGCGGAGCGCTTCACCGTCACGCCGGGGCGGATCGATCCGGCGGGGGAGTCTGAGCATGCTTGACCACGTCTCGATCACCGTTGCGGACCTCGCCCGCGCCCTGCCCTTCTATGACGCCGTGATGGCCGCGCTGGGCGTGCCCTGCGTGCGCCGGAGCGCGGACAGCATCGGCTATGGCGCGCGCAACGGGCCGGATGATGACAGCCACAGCTATATCAGCGTGGTCGCGACGCGCGGCACCGTGGTGGCCGACAACCGGCACTGGTGCTTTCGCGCGCCGACCCGCGCGGCGGTGGATGGCTTCCACGCCGCCGCCCTCGCTCATGGCGGGCGGAACGACGGTGCGCCCGGCCTCCGGCCGGACTATCACCCCGCCTATTACGCCGCCTTCGTGCGGGATCCCGATGGCAACCGCATCGAGGCGGTGTGTCATCGGCCCGAGAGCGCCGGCATGGCTTGAACTTTCCGCTCCGGAGCCCTATGTCACGGGTCTCGCGCGCGCGGCGCGCGCATGTGAGTTTGATGCACCTCTTCGATCTCATCGTCTTCGCGGCGGCTCTGGCGCTGGCCGCGGCCTCACCCGGCCCGAGCGTCATCGCCGTCATCGCGCGCACGCTGGTGCGTGGTCGCGAGGGTTCCGCGCCGCTCGTCGCCGGCATCGTGCTGGGCGACATGGTGTGGTTGACGGCGGCCGCCCTGGGTCTGGCCGCGCTCGCCGTGGCGCTCGGCTCGCTATTCGTGCTGGTGCGCCTCACGGCTGCGGCCTATCTCGCCTACCTCGCCTGGAAGCTGTGGACCGCGCCCGCGCACACGATCCAGGCGGCGGAGATCCGCGAGAGCGATTCAGCGCCCGGCCTGTTCCTGACAGGGCTCGGAATGACGCTCGGCAATCCCAAGGCGATGGCCTTCTACCTCGCGCTGCTGCCGAGCATCATCGACCTGAACCAGATCAGCGCGCTCGGCTTTGCCGAACTCTACGCCGTCATCGCTGTGGTGCTGACCCTGGTTTTCGCCAGCTATGTCACGCTGGCGCACAAGGCGAGGCACCTTGCCGGCAGCACGCGCGGCATCCGCCTCATCAACCGCGCCTGCGGAACCGCCATGGCCGGCGCCGCGGTGCTGGTGGCGACGAAATAAACACGCATTTGCGGTACAAAAGACTCATCAATTCAAACGATTCGCAGAGCTGGACCCCATGGCCGAACCCGACAACGCCCCGACCCCTGCCTCGAACGGGGATGATTACGGCGCGCAGTCGATCCAGGTGCTGCGCGGACTCGATGCCGTGCGCAAGCGGCCGGGCATGTATATCGGCGACACCGATGACGGCTCGGGCCTGCACCACATGGTCTACGAGGTGGTGGACAACGCCATCGACGAGGCGCTGGCCGGCTATGCCGATCGGGTCACCGTCACGCTCAACGCGGATGGTTCGGTCACGGTGACCGACAATGGCCGCGGCATTCCCACCGACATCCATTCCGAGGAAGGCGTCTCGGCGGCGCAGGTCATCATGACCCAGCTGCATGCCGGCGGAAAGTTCAACCAGAACTCCTACAAGGTCTCCGGCGGCCTGCACGGGGTCGGCGTCTCGGTGGTCAACGCGCTCTCCACCACGCTCGACCTGACCATCTGGCGGGGCGGCAACGAATATTTCATGCGCTTCAACGATGGCAACGCCGCCGAGGATCTTGCCATGGTCGGGCCAGCGCCGGCGGGCCATCGCGGCACCAAGGTAACGTTCCTGCCCAGCCCGAATACGTTCACCCATATCGCCTTCGACTACGCCACGCTGGAGCACCGGCTACGCGAGCTCGCCTTCCTCAATTCCGGCGTGCGCATCGTCCTCACCGACGACCGCAGCGCCGAGGGCAAGCGCGAGGAGATGATGTATGAGGGCGGCGTCGAGGCCTTCGTGCAGTATCTCGACCGCTCCAAGCAGGCCCTGCTGCCCAAGCCCATCGTCATCCGCGCCGAGCGCGACGGCATCATGGTGGAATGCGCGCTATCGTGGAACGACAGCTACCACGAGAACGTGCTGTGCTTCACCAACAACATCCCGCAGCGCGACCGGGGCACCCATTTCACCGGCTTCGCCGCCGCGCTGACGCGCCAGATGATCGGCTATTCCGAGCGCACCGGCATCGCCAAGAAGGAGAAGGTGGAGCCCACCGGCGAGGATTGCCGCGAGGGCCTGACCGCCGTGCTCTCGGTGAAGGTGCCGGATCCGAAATTCTCCTCGCAGACCAAGGACAAGCTGGTCTCCTCCGAGGTGCGCCCCGTGGTCGAGGCGCTGGTGAACGAGGCGCTCGGCTCCTGGCTGGAGGAGCACCCGGCCGAGGGCAAGGCGCTCATCACCAAGGTGGTGGAAGCCGCCGCCGCGCGTGAGGCGGCGCGCAAGGCGCGCGAGCTCACGCGCCGCAAGAACCCGCTGGACGTCGCCTCGCTGCCCGGCAAGCTCGCCGACTGCCAGGAGCGCGACCCCGCCAAGTCCGAACTGTTCATCGTCGAGGGCGATTCGGCCGGCGGCTCGGCCAAGATGGGCCGCAACCGCGCCTTCCAGGCGATCCTGCCGCTGCGCGGCAAGATCCTCAACGTGGAGCGCGCGCGCTTCGACAAGATGCTGTCGTCCGAGATGATCGGCACGCTGATCACCGCGCTCGGCACCGGCATCGGCCGCGACGACTTCAACGTCGCCAAGCTGCGCTACCACAAGATCATCATCATGACGGACGCGGATGTCGACGGCTCGCATATCCGCACCCTGCTCCTGACCTTTTTCTTCCGGCAGATGCCGGAGCTCCTGGACCGCGGCCACATCTACATCGCCCAGCCCCCGCTCTATAAGGTCTCGCGCGGCAAGTCCGAGCAGTACCTGAAGGACGAGCGCTCGCTGGAGGACTACCTCATCAACCAGGGGCTGGAAGAAGCCTCGCTGGTGGTGGCCTCGGGCGAGGTGCGCGCGGGCGCCGACCTGCACCACGTGCTGGAGAACACCCGCACCTTCCGCCATGTGATGAACGCGCTGCATCCGCGCTACAATCGGGCGGTGGTGGAGCAGGCGGCGATCGCGGGAGCCCTGGCCCCCGGGCTGCTCATCGAGGAAGATCGCGCCGCCGCCATCGCGGCCGTGGTGGCCGCGCGCCTCGACCTCATTGCCGAGGAGACCGAGCGCGGCTGGCTCGGCGAGGCGGACGGGGCCGGCTTCAAGTTCACGCGCACCGTGCGCGGCGTCAAGGAAGTGGCGGTGCTGGATGCCGCCTTCGTCGGCTCGCCCGAGGCGCGCCGGCTCGACAGCCTCGCCGCCGAGCTGCAGGAAGTGCATGCCGAGCCCGCCACGCTGCGCCGCAAGGGCGCGGAGACGGTGGTCTATGGCCCGATGGACCTGTTCGACGTCGTCACCGATGCCGGCCGCAAGGGCATCGCGCTGCAGCGCTACAAAGGCCTCGGCGAGATGAACGCCGAGCAGCTGTGGGAGACCACGCTGGACGTCAATGCGCGCTCGCTCCTGCAGGTGAGCGTGAAGGAGCAACTGGACGCCGACGACCTGTTCAGCCGGCTGATGGGCGACGTGGTCGAACCGCGCCGCGTCTTCATCCAGGACAACGCCCTGCGCGCCAGCGTCGACGTGTGATCGGCGCGCCCTCACCGGCCGCCGAAGAGCCCAGCCCTTCCCGGGAGAACTGACGAGCGATCTGCGTTTCGTCGCAAGGCTACTCGCCTTGGCGCGCTCCCGGCACTAGAGTGCCGCCCTCTTCGGCCCTCCAGTCCTGTGCAGATCATGACATCTCCTGTCCCCTCCCCCCGCACCGGCGCCCGCATCCTGGTGGACGCCCTCCTCGCCAATGGCGTCACCCGGGCCTTCGGCGTGCCGGGCGAGAGCTATCTCGACGTGCTCGACGCCTTGGTCGATACCAACGTCGATTTCGTCGTCTGCCGGCAGGAGAGCGGCGCGGCGATGATGGCGGAGGCGGCGGGCAAGCTCACCGGCAAGCCGGGCATCTGCTTCGTCACCCGCGGGCCGGGCGTCACCAATGCCAGCGCCGGCGTGCATGTCGCGCAGCAGGATTCCACGCCGATGATCCTGTTCGTCGGGCAGATCTCGCGCTCCATGCGCGGGCGCGAGGCGTTCCAGGAGGTGGATTACCGCGCCGTGTTCGGCACGCTGGCCAAATGGGCGGTGGAGATCGACGAGGCGGCCCGCATCCCCGAGATCATCGCCCGCGCCTTCCGCGTCGCGACGCAAGGCCGGCCCGGCCCGGTGGTGATCGCGCTGCCCGAGGACACGCTGAGCGAGATCGCGACCGTTCCCGACGCTCCCGCCGTCGAGCCCGCCGAGACCTGGCCGGGCCTCACCGACATGATGCGGCTGCAGAAAATGCTCTGGGCCGCCTCCAGGCCGATCATGATCCTGGGCGGCGCGCGCTGGAACCCGAAGGCGGTGGCGAGCGTGGTGCGCTTTGCCGAGCGCTTCGACCTGCCGGTGGCGGCCTCGTTCCGCCGCCAGATGCTGTTTCCCGCCGATCACCCGAGCTATGCCGGCGATGTCGGGCTCGGCATCAACCCCAAGCTGGTCGCCCGGCTGAAGCAGGCGGACCTCGTCATCGTCGCCGGCGGGCGGCTGGGCGAGGTGCCCTCGCAGGGCTACAGCCTGTTCGGCATTCCCGATCCCGGCGTGCCGCTGGTCCACGTCCATGCCGATCCGGACGAACTCGGCCGCGTCTACCAGCCGGCGCTTGCCATCAACGCCTCGTCCGCCGCCTTCGCGGCGGCGCTAGAAGGCGTGCAGCCGCCGACCACGCTTGCGTGGAGCGGCTGGCGCGAGGAGGCGCGGTCGGACTATCTCGCCTGGACCGAGGAGCCCCCGGCCAATCCCGGCGCGGTGCAGATGGCGACGCTGGTGCGCTACCTGCGCGCCCTGCCGGCGGACACCATCGTCTGCAACGGGGCCGGCAACTTCGCCACCTGGGTGCACCGTTTCCATCGCTTCCGCAGCTTCGGCAGCCAGCTCGCCCCGACCTCCGGCTCGATGGGCTATGGCGTGCCCGCGGCCATCGCCGCCAAGCGCGCCAACCCGGAGCGTACCGTGGTCGCGGTGGCGGGGGACGGCGATTTCCTGATGACGGGGCAGGAATTCGCCACCGCCGTGCAATACGACATCCCCATCGTGGTGGTGCTGATCGACAATGGCATGTACGGCACCATCCGCATGCATCAGGAGCGCGAATTCCCCGCGCGCGTCTATGCCACCACGCTGAAGAACCCCGATTTCGCCGCCTATGCGCGCGCCTTCGGCGGCTTCGGCATCACGGTGGAAACGGATGAGGCGTTCGCCCCGGCGATCGACGCCGCCTTCGCCTCGGAAAAGCCGGCGATCGTGCATGTGAAGCTCGACCCGGAAGCGATCACGCCGGTCGCCAGCCTCTCGGCCATCCGCGAGAAGGCGCTGGCCGCCAAGGCCAAGTAGGCCGCGCCGCGACAGAAAACGGCCGGGTGGTGCCCGGCCGTCCTGACTTTGCGAAGATCAGGCGGCGGCGGGCGCCGTCCCTTCCTGCGCCACCACGCGGACCGGGGCATGGGCGAGGCGGCGGTAGAGCCGGCGTTCCTGCACCAGCGGCCACCATTCGAACAGGAAGATCTCCATCGGCCGCCAGTTGGCGACCCAGCCGAGGATCACCAGCCCTTCCATCACCACTTCGGCAAGGCGCGAACCGGGGAACAGGCCGACCAGCGACTGGCCGATGACGAGGCACAGGCCGAGCACGATCAGGCCGATCACCAGCATCTTTCGCCCGAGCGTGAACAGCTTGGTCAGCTCGGCCGAGCGCCGCTCGGCCTGCCGCTCGAAATGGCGGCGGGCGATGTCGGGCAGGCTTTGCGCCAGCGCGCCCGCCGCCTGCGCTTCCGGCAGGTGGATGGCGATGGCGAGAGGCGCCTCCGGCGGTATTTCGCTGGCATGCTCGCAGATATATTCGTCGACATCGCCGTCCAGCCCGCGCTCGCGGAACGGGAAGGGATCGAGCATGTCGAGCAGTTGCTGCGGATCGTCCACTCTCAGGTCGATCCGCCCCTTTTCCCGCCTGGGCATGTGCCCCCCTCCCGCACGGCCCTTGAGGCTCAGGCCGCGCCCTGCACCAGTTCGCCGGCCAGCGCGCGAGCGATGAGCGCGCGCGTCTCCGGGATGCCGTAGGCGGCGACGAAGGAACCGAAGCGCGGCCCCTCCTTCTCGCCCAGCAGCAGCTCGTAAAGCGCGCTGAACCACGCGAAGGTCACGCCCGGCCCGCCGGTGGGGCTGGTGCGCTTGTGGTCCTGGTAGCGCGGCTCGGCGCGGCCGACATCGAGCACGGCGTTCTGGATCGCGTCGCGATCCGTCCCGTCCAGACCCGCGAGCGCGGCGTCGAGCGCGGCGAGCGCCTTGGCTTCCACCTCGTCCGGCAGTCGGTAGGAGCGGCGCGGCTTCACCCGGTCGACGAAGTAGCGCACGGCATAGCCGGCCAGCTGGTCGAGCGTCGGGTGCGTTTCCGGCGAGGTGCCCGGCGCGTAGCGCTCGATGAAGCGCCAGAGCACGCCCTTCTCCTCGGCATTGGACGCGGAGGCGAGCTTGAGCAGCAGGCCGAAGGTCAGCGGCAGCTCCACCACCGGCGGGTTGCCGGAATGGATGTGCCACACCGGGTTGCCCAGCCGATTCTTCCAGTCCTGCGCGGGGTAGCGGGCGAGGAAATTGAAATACTCGTCCACCGCCTTGGGGATCACGTCGAAATGCAGCTTCTTGGCCGAGCGCGGCGACTGGAACATGTACAGCGCCAGGCTCTCGGGGCTGGCATAGGTCAGCCACTCGTCGATGGTGAGGCCGTTGCCCTTGGACTTCGAGATCTTCTGGCCGTTCTCGTCGAGGAACAGCTCATAGACGAAGTGCTCCGGCGCCACGCCGCCGAGAATTTCGCTGATCCGGTCATAGATCGGCGCGTTGGTCTGGTGGTCCTTGCCGAACATCTCGAAATCGACGTCGAGCGCCGCCCAGCGGGCGCCGAAATCCGGCTTCCACTGCAGCTTCACGTTGCCGCCGGTGACGGGGACGGTCTTGTCCACCCCGTCCTCATCGGTGAAGGTGATGGTGCCGGCCGCGGCGTCGACCGCCTTGAGCGGCACGTAGAGCACGCGCCCCGAAACCGGCGAGATCGGCAGGAAGGGCGAATAGGTCGCCTGCCGCTCCTCGCCCAGCGTCGGCAGCATCACTTCCATGATGGCCTCGTACTTCGAAGCCGCCTTCAGCAGCACGGCGTCGAGCTTGCCGGAGAAATAATAGTCGGTGGCGCTGGCGAACTCGTATTCGAAGCCGAACGTGTCGAGGAAGCGGCGCAGCATCGCATTGTTATGGTCGCCAAAGCTCGCATAGCCGCCGCCGAACGGGTTCGGCACCTTTGTGAGCGGCATCTGCAGATAGGGCTTCAGCGCCGCCGGATCCGGCACGTTCTCCGGAATCTTGCGCATGCCGTCCATGTCGTCGGAGAAGCACAGGAGGCGCGTGGGAATCTTGCCCTCGGTCAGCACATGAAAGGCGTGGCGCACCATGGTGGTGCGCGCCACCTCGCCGAACGTGCCGATATGGGGCAGGCCCGAGGGGCCGTAGCCGGTCTCGAACAGCACCTCGTCCTTCGGTTTCCGCTTCAGACGCTCGACGATCTTGCGGGCCTCCTCGAACGGCCAGGCGCCGGCGTTCTCGGCCAGCACGCGCAGTTCGCCTGCAAAATCCTCGACCGGAGCGGTCTCCGTCATGGTCTGCCCTCCTGGGCTCTTTGAAACACAACGCGAAAAGGCGCCGTCAGGGCGCGCAGCCGCATGCTCTAGGTAGTGCGCGACGCCGCGTCAATAAACGCTGATGGGAAACCAGCGCAGATACAGGTCGGTATAGACGCCTTCCTCCCAGAGCTGGGCGAGAGCGTAATTCAGCGACTGGCGCAGCGCGTCATTGCCCTGCTTGACGGCGATGCCCATGCCTTCGCCGAAAAACAGGCTCTCGGTGAAGGGCCCGCCGACAAAGGCGCAGCAGCCGGCGGACATCGTGCCGTTGAGCCACAGCGCCAGCTGCACGCCGTCGCCGAAGACGAGGTCCACCTCGCCCTTCTGCAGGGCGTCGCGGGCGGCCTCGGGGCTGGGGAAGGAGCGGATATCGGCCTCGGCGAAGAAGCTGCGCAGATAAGCTTCGTGCGCCGTGCCCGTGACCACGCCGACCTTGCGGGAGGCGATGGCATCGGGCGTGACCGCCGCGACCGTGCCGCCCCGGCGGCTGACGAAGCGGGCCGGCGAGCGGAAATAGCGATCGGTGAATTCCACCGCCTGCCGGCTCAGGGGGGTGATGGCGATGCCGGCAATGGCGGCATCCGCCTTGCCCTCATCGAGCGCGGCGACCAGCGCGTCGAACGGCATCACCTCCAGCGTGCAGGTGATGGCCAGCTCGGTGCAGATGGCGCGGGCGATGTCGACATTGAAGCCCGCCGGCCGGCCGCCCTCGTCACGGAAGCTGAAGGGGGGGTAGTCGTCGGTGGTGACGAAGCGAATCTGCATCGGCAGCCGTGTCACGTCCGGCCGCTCGGGGCGGCGCTTCGGGTCCCAGAAGCCGGGCACGGCAACGCTGGCGGCGGCATCGGCGGTCCCGGCCGTCTGCGCCTGTGGCACGCCGCCCGGGGCGAACGAGGCGAACACCATGGCGAGCAGGCACGCCGCGAGTGTGTGGCGAGCCATGCCCGCCGCATGAACGGCCCGCGCCGCCGAAACGATGCGCGCCTTTCGAAGGACTCGACGAAGATAAGCGGAATATCTCAAACTGGCCTCGAACCTGCCACCGCCGGAAGGCGCGCCGCATCCTCTTCTAGCGCGGCGCCGCCGGCGAGGCGAGGGTTCGCTGATGGCTTTGGACGGGGGTGGCGATGAGACGACAGCCGCCCGACGGGGGAAGCGGGCTCGCGGCGCCGCCCGTGGAAATCGCCGGCCTGCTGCCCGGGTTCGAGGGCAGCGATATCGCCTATGCCATGGAGCGGGCCCAGCGCACCGGCGTCGGCGCCGACGAGGTCCTGCTGGCCGCCGGTGCCGTGCAGGCGGATGCGCTCGGCGAGGCAAGCGCGCGCATGCTCGGCCTCGACTTCGCCCCGCTCGTAGGCGAGGAGCCGGCGCGCAGCACCTCTCGCCCCGCCTATGCCGATCTCGTCGCGCTGCTGCGCTCGGGCCTGATGCGCCTGCCCGATGGCCGGCTGGTGGTAGCCGCGCGCGGTTTGCGGCTGCGTGAGCTGGCGGCCCGGCTGGCGAGCCGGCCGGAGTTGCGCCGCGCGCTGCTGCTGTCCACACCCGAGCGGCTGGCCAGCCTGGTGCGCCGGCGCTTCGCCGCCGCTCTCGCCGAGCAGGCGGCGTTCGGGCTCAAGCGCGACCAGCCCCGCCTGAGTGCGGGCACGCTCGGGGCGACGCGCGTGCTTTTCCTGGTTCTGGCGGGCCTGCTGGCTCTCGCCCCGCTGCTGCTTCGCCTGCTCCCCGGCCCGCTGGCGCTGGCGCTGACCAGCGTCACCGCGCTTATGCTGCTGGGCTGGAGCACGCTGCGCCTCGCCGCCTGCGCCGGAAGCGCGATGCAGACCGGACCACCACCGATGCGCGACGACCGGCGGCTGCCGGCTTATTCCCTGATCGTGCCGCTCTACCGCGAGGCCCGCATCGTGCCCCAGCTCGTCGCGGCGCTTCGGGCGATCGACTATCCCGCCGAGAAACTCCAGATTCTCCTCGTCATCGAAGCCGACGATCCGCAAACCGCAGCCGCCCTTGCGGGCCATGCGAACCGGCCCGGCTTCGAGGTGCTGATCGCGCCCGGCGCGGGGCCGCGCACCAAGCCAAAGGCGCTCAACGCCGCCCTGCCCTTCGCCCGCGGCAGCATCGTGGGCATTTTTGACGCCGAGGACATTCCCGATCCCGACCAGTTGCGCCGGGTCTGCGCGCTGTTCGCCAGCCGGGCCGGGACGGAAATCGGCTGCGTGCAGGCGCGGATCGCCATCGACAATGTGGCCGACAGCTGGATCACCCGGCAGTTCGCCGCCGAATATGCCGGCCATTTCGACGTGCTGCTGCCGCTGCTCGGCGGCTGCCGCCTGCCCTTTCCGCTCGGGGGAACCTCAAACCATTTCCGCCGCGAGGTGCTGGAGGAGATTGGCGGCTGGGACCCCTACAACGTGACCGAGGATGCCGATCTCGGCGTGCGGCTTGTCCGGCATGGCTGGAAGGCGGCAGTGATCGATTCCACCACCGGCGAGGAGGCGCCGCGCCGCTTTCACGCCTGGCTGCGCCAGCGCACCCGCTGGTACAAGGGCTGGATGCAGACCCTGCTGGTGCATGGGCGCCGGCCGCTCGCCCTGCTGCGCGAGGCGGGGCCCGGCAGTGGCGCGGCCTTCGTATGCCTCATGGGCGGCGGGCTGGCCGCGGCACTGGTGCACCCCTTCTTCCTCGCCGTGCTCATCGGCGACCTCGCCTTCGGCCGCCCGCATCCCGACGAGCTTTCGCTGGTCGCTGTCGAGGGGCTGGGCATCGGGGTGTTCGCGATCGGCTATTCGAGCGCCCTGCTCTGCACCGCCATCGGCATGCGGCGGCGGCGGCTGACCGGCCTCTGGCGCGTGCTGCCGCTGGTGCCGGCCTATTGGCTGATGATGTCGCTGGCTGCCTGGCGCGCGGCGATCCAGCTCGTCACCGATCCGCAGCTCTGGGAGAAGACCGATCACGGGCTGGCGCGGCTGCCACGCCGGCGCCTGCACCTCGCCCGAAAGCGCCCTAGAGATAGCGCCGCAGGTCGGCGGCCGCCTCCTCAGGGGGGCGCTTGAGGTTGAACGGCGCGATGAAGCTGCCGTCCTTGCCCATGAGATAGACGATGGCGGTGTGGTCCATCGTGTAGTCGCCGTCGCCGGTCGGCACCTTCCTGGCATAGACGCGGTAGGCGCGGATGATCGCCGCGACCTGCTCGGGCGAACCCGACAGGCCGCGGATGCGGGCATCGAAGCTGCCGAGATAGGACTTCATCACCTCGGGCGTGTCGCGCTCGGGATCGACGGTCACGAACAGGCCGCGGACCTTGTCGGCATCCGGCCCCAGCGCCTCGAACAGCTGCGACAGGTCGTAGAGCGCCGTAGGGCACACATCCGGGCAGTGGGTGAAGCCGAAGAACACGAGGAAGGGCTCGCCCGCGAAATCGGCCTGCGTCACCGCACGACCGTCCTGGTCGACCAGCCGGAACGGCCCGCCAACGGCACTGGCGCTCGCCACCGGCGCGGCGCCGCGCGGCAGAAAAGCCAGCGCGCCCGCCACGATCGCCACGGCACCAACGACGAAGACAGCGAGAAGGACGAGAACGCGACGTTGCATCATGACGGGCGAGACCTCACGGGAGCGCGGGACGACCGCACCTCAGAAGCAATAGGCGAAGCCGGCCGCCACCATGTCGAAGAAAACGGCGGCACCGTGACGCGCCCACAGGCCGATCGTCGCGGCGACCGCCACGGCGCCAGCGCCGATCATCGCCCAGCGCGTCCACCCGCGCCGAAGGCCGTCGCCCACCGTCATCCGTACACTCTCCGGAAAAATAGTTTCAATCTGGAAACGTTATTGGCCAATTTTCAAATCATTTATGGCGGATGGCTTGCTCCGTGCGCAGAATAATACTGAAATGCACGGCCACGTGAACGCTGGGTGCTTGCATCCATGTGTGAACGAATGATGTCTCGTCATGTTGCCGAATACGACATGCGAGGTAGAGGGTGGACGGACTAAGGCAGGTATAATGAATACTGGGCATCCGGGCCGGTCCTATGCTGGATCGTCGCGTGCGGACGACACGGCAGACGGCCGCGAGCGGAGCCGGCTGATGGCGGCGGTCGACGCCATGGCCGACGGGTTCGCGCTGTTCGACGCCCAGGACAGACTGGTTGCCCATAATCGCCGCTTTCTGGAACTGTTTCCCCTCCTTGAGCCGCTTGGCGACCTGCACGGCCTCAGTTTCTTCGCTCTCGCCTCGGTGCCGGACGGCGCCTCCCATGAGCCGCGAGGCGATGACGCGATCGCCGAACGCATGCGCCGCCATGCGGCAGCCGATGGCGAACCCTTCGACATCCCACTGCAGACGGGCGGCTGGGTGCAGGTGCGCGAGAATCGCACCCCCGATGGCGGCACGATCTGCGTGTGGAGCGACATTACCCGGCTGAAGGCCGCCGAGGCCCAGCTGCTGGAGGCGATTGACGGCGTCGGCGAGGGCTTCGTGCTGCTCGATACCGATGAGAGGATCCTGCTCGCCAATGACGGCATGCGCCGCCGCTTCGCCGAGGCGGGCGTCGAGATCGCGGTGGGCGGCACGCTTTCCGAGCGCATCGCCGAGGCGCGACGCCGGGGTATGTTCGCGGACGAGGTGGACGCCGCCTTCGCCGACACCTTTCTCACGCAGTTCCGCGAGACCGGCGAGCAGCGCGTGGAGGTTCCCCTTCGCGATGGCCACTGGATGCTGGCCAGCCTGCGGCGGATAGGGACGGGCTGCGCGGTCGGCATCTGGACCGATCTCACCGCGCAGAAGCGACGCGAGAGCGAGCTGATCACCATGCGCGAGCAACTGCGCCAGCAGAGCGAGGCCCTGGCGGAATTCGCCCGCCTCGTCGCCCTGCAGGCGCGCAGCGACCTGCTCACCGGCCTGCCCAACCGCTTCGCGCTGGAGGAGCGGCTCAACCAGTATCTGCGCGACGGCGAGCCGCGCAGTCTCTGGGTCGGCATGATCGACATCGATCACTTCAAGGGCGTCAACGATGCCGTGGGTCACGCGGCCGCCGACGAGGTGCTGCGCGAGCTCTCCCATGTCCTGCGCGCCCAGCTGCGCAGCGACGACATGCTGGCGCGGGTCGGCGGCGACGAGTTCGCCCTGGTGCTCAGCAATATCGAGGAGAGCGATGCGCTGCGCATTGCCCGGCGGCTCAACACGACCGTGCGCGAAAGTCCGTTCCACGTGAGCGGCCGGGCCTTCACGCTCGGGCTCAGCATCGGTCTTGTGCGTGGCAACGGCAATGCGAAGACCGTCTCCAGCCTGATCGCGGCCGCCGACACCGCCTGCTATGTCGCGAAGGAATCCGGCCGCGACCGCGTGCAGCTCTACGATCTCGGCGACCCCAAGGTGAGCAACACCCGCCAGCGGCTCAGCTGGGCGGAGCGGATCCGGCTCGGTTTCGAGCTCGGCCGTTTCCACCTGCATCTGCAGGCCATCGTCGATGCCGACCTCCAGCCGCTCGGCTATGAGGCGCTGATCCGGCTGGTGGACGAGAACGGCACCTATTGCCAGCCGGCGGAATTCCTGCCGGCGGCCCAGCGGCTCGGGTTGATGGGCCGGATCGACAGCTGGGTCTGCCGGCATGTGATGGATCTGGCGATCCACCTCATCGAGCGCGGGGCCGGCCACTATGTCTCCGCCAATATCGGCGCCCGCTCGCTGACCGACCCGGCCTTCCAGCGCAGTCTGATGGACCTGCTGGACCTGCATCCGGGCGTGGAAAGCGCCTTCCGCATCGAGGTGACGGAAAGCGAGGGAATTGAAGACATTGCCGAGATCGCGCGCTTTCTCTCCGATCTGCGCGGGCGCGGGATCTATGTCTATCTCGACGATTTCGGCAATGGCTACAATTCGTTCGAGGCGCTGAAGCGCTTGCCGGTCGACGGCATCAAGATCGACTGGAGCGTGACCCGCGACCTCCTGAGCGACCCGATCGACAAGGCGCTCATGATGGCGGCCATCTCGATCGCCCGATCGCTCGGCCTCGAACTGGTCGCCGAGGGGGTGGAGGAGGAGATCCAGCTCACCAAGCTGCGCGAGCTCGGCGCGATGATGTACCAGGGCTTCCTGTTCCACCGCCCGACCGACGCCCAGGACCTTCTGGCAAAGGGCTCACTGGCCGAGGACCTGCCCACCAAGGACCTACCCACCGAGGATCCGCTGGCGGCGCATCAGTAGCCGCGGGCGGGATCGACCTCGTGCAGCGGCGCCAGTCCCTGCCGCATCCGGCGGATGCTCTGCGCCACGTCGCGCGCGGCCAGCTTAGGCACCGTGATGCTGGCGAGGTGCGGGGTGATCAGCACGTTGTCGAGCGTCCAGAAGGGATGATCGGGCGGCAGCGGCTCGGTCTCGAACACGTCCAGCGTCGCCTCGGCGACTTGGCCCGAGCGCAGGGCGCCGATCAGCGCCGCCTCGTCGACCACAGCGCCGCGCGAGGCATTGATGAATTTCGCGCCCTTCGGCATCCGCGCGAATTCCCGCGCGCCCAGAATGCCGCGCAGATCCGGCGTCAGGGGCAGCAGGCTGACGATGATCTCGTTATCCGCGAGCACCCGCTCCAGCCCCTCCCGCCCGGTCTCGGAGGCGACGCCGGGAATGTCCTTCGGCGAGCGCGACCAGCCGGTGACGGTGTAGCCCATGCCGGCCAGCGCCCGCGCCGCCGGCGCGCCGAGTTCCCCCAGCCCCAGCACCGCGACCTTGATGTCGGCCAGCGGGCGGGGATGGACATAGTCCCACACGCCGCGCCGCTTGGCCCGCTCGAATACCGGGATGTCGCGGGCGTAGCGGGTGACGGCGAAGACGACATAGCTCGTCATCATCGCCGTCATGCCGGGATCGTTGAGGCGGGAAAACCTGACGGGCACGAGATCATCGCGCCCGAGCAGCGCATCGACGCCCGCGCCCAGATTGGTGACGAGCTGAAGATTGGGAAAGCGCGCGAAGAAGCCGCGCGGCGGCAGCCAGACAAGGGCATAGCGGATATCGGCGGGGTCGCCCACCTCGGGGTCCACGCGGAAATCGAGGTCGGGAAGCTCGGCGGTCAGCGCCTCGCGCCACGCCGCCGAACTATCGACCGGGCTGTAGAAAACCAGCGCCTCACGGCTCATCGCGCGCCTTCCTCTCGCTTCCCACCCTGGATGGGCCTGATAGCCTGAATGCCCCGGCGCCGCCAGCCTGTCGCGGGGGTGACGTTTCCTGCCAGTGAAACGCGGCGGGCTCGGCGCGCCCGTGCCCGGCGGGACCCGTGCGCCCGCTCAGCGGACCGTGGCATGCGGCGAGAGCGTGCCCGGCTCGAACAGCCCACCCGGCGCGAAGGACGCCGCGAGATGGCGGGCAAACACTTCCACCGCCGGGCGCGGCGCCTGCCGGCGCAGCTTGAGGCTGACAAGGCGCACCGGCTCCAGCCGGTCGGTCAACGGCACGGCGGCGACGCGCCCGCCATCATGGGTGATCTGCGTGCGCGGCAGCACGTTCTGGATGGTGTAGCCCCGCCCCTGCCCGACCAGCCCACGCGTCAGCTCGTAGACCCTTGATCGAAAGGCGATCTGCGGCTCCACCCCCGCCGCGCGGAACAGGCTCATGAAATAGTCCCGCGAGTGCGGCAGGTCGAGCAGGATGAAGGGCTCGCCGGCAAGCTCCGCGAGGCTGATGCGCTCGCGCTGCGCGAGCCGATGGTCGGCGGGCAGCACGGCATAGGGCGGCAGTTCGGCGAGCGGCTCGGCCACCACCTCCTCGGGCCGCGCGAATTCGTAGGAGAGAGCGAGCTCGGTGCGCCCCGACACCAGCGCATCGAGGATCTGCTGCTGGTCGCCCTCATCGAGGCGCACGGTGATGCCCGGATGGCTCTGCGCGAAGCGCGTGAGCAGGCCCGGCATGAAATGGGTGGCGGCGGTCCAGAAGCAGCCCACCGCGATCTCGCCGCGCACCTCGTCGGCCATCGCCCGCGCGTTCTGGCCGAAATCCCGCGCATGGTTCAGCAGCAGCCGCGCCTCGTTGATGATGCGGGTGCCGGCCATGGTGGTGGTGACGCCCCTGGCATGATGGCGCACGAAGAGCTGCACGCCGCATTCCGCCTCGAACTGCGCGATGGCGGCCGAAATCGAGGGCTGGGACACGTTGAGGTGCCGTGCCGCCTCGGTCAGGTTGCCGAAATCGGCGGTTGTCACCACGTAGCGCAGCGCGCGGAGCGAGACATTCATCCGAATTCTCTATCTCGCATCAGAATTTTCTATTTCGAGGAACGAACGATAATATTTTATCGATCCATGGGGAAAGCGCAATATTTCCTGACAGGAAAAGGAAGCACCGCATGATCCGCACAGGCGACGCGTACCGGCAGGGTCTCCAGGACGGCCGCGAGATCTGGATGGACGGCGAGCGGGTGAAGGATGTCACCCAGCATCCCTCCTTCAAGCCGATCGTCGACGTGCGGGCGCGCATGTACGACATGGCGCATGAGGCGCGCTACCAGGACCGCCTCACCTATGTCGAGGACAACAAGCGCAACACCATCTTCTACAAGCCGCCGCGCGAGACGAAGGACTGGAGCGACAAGATCGCCGCCGTCGATGCGGTCATGCAGGACATTGGCGGCGTGGTGACCCGCGTCGGCGACGAGACGATCGGCGAAGTCTGGTCGCTCATGGACGGGCGCGACGTGCTGGCGGAGTTTGACCCCCGCTTCGCCGACAATGTCGACCGGCACGTGCAGAACATCTTCGACAACGACATCTTCCATGTCTCGGCCAACACCGATCCCAAGGGCGACCGTTCGCTCGCCCCGCAGGATCAGGATCCCGACATGATGGTGCATGTCGTGAAGGAGACAGACGCGGGCATCATCATCCGCGGCGCCAAATACGAAACCGCCGCGGCCTATGCCGACCAGGCCTTCCTCAAGCCAACCGTCGGCGCGTGGACCAACGAGACGCTGTCCGATTACGCGGTGGGCGGCATCATCGAGATGGGCGCGCCGGGCGTGCGGCAGATCTGCCGCTCCTCCTTCGCCGGCCGCACCAATCCGAAGGACTACCCGCTCGCCAACCGGTTCGACGAGGTGGAATCGCTGGTCATCTTCGACAACGTGCTGATCCCCTGGGAGAACGTGTTCTTCTACCGCCACACCAAGGCGGCGCAGTTCGTGCGCGCGACGCTGCACCGCTACTCGGCCTTCCCCTATGTGCACCGCCTGCTCTACGTCGCCGACATGATGATCGGCGCGGCGATGTTCAACGCCCGGCAGACCGGGCTCGAAAAGCTGCAATCGGTGCGCGAGAAGCTCGCCGATCTCGTGTGCTACCGCGAGGGCATCAACGCCCACCTCACCGCATCCATCACGCTGGCGGAGAAGAGCCCCGGCGGGCTTTTGATGCCCAACCAGTCGATGCTCTATGCCGGGCGCATCCACGCCTGCGCCAACCTGCCGGCGATGATGCACATCGCCCGCGAACTGTGCGGCGGGCAGATCTGCGTGACGCCGAACGCCGCCGCCTTCGAGGCGGAAGGCTCGGGCGAGTGGCTGAAGAAATTCTACTCGCTGAACAAGCAGTGGGAATCCGAGGACCGGCGCAAGCTGCTCGCCTTCGCCCGCGACCTGCTCAATTCCGATTATGCCGGCCACCGCCTGACCTTCGTGCAGTTCGCGCAGGCGCCGCATTTCAACCATCTCAATGCGGTGTACAACGCCTTCGACTTTTCCGGCCCGCTCGACTTCGTGCGCAAGGCGGCCGGCCTGTCGGACCAGGTAATGGGGACCGGGAAATGAGCGGGATCGACGTCGCCCTGTTTCGCGAAGCCATGGGCCGCACGGCCTCGGGCGTGACCGTGGTCACCACGGACGGCGAGGCGGGACGGGCGGGCGTCACCGTCTCCTCGCTCTGCTCGCTGTCGATGGAACCGCCCTCGGTGCTGTTCTGCCTCAACAAGGGCAGCCGCACCCTGCCGACGCTGATCGCCAACGGCGTGTTTGCCGCCAACATCCTCGCGCATGGCCAGCACCGGGTGGCCGACAGCTTCGCCGGCCTGATCCCCGAGCT
Source organism: Ancylobacter tetraedralis (assembly GCF_014195655.1). Lineage (GTDB taxonomy): Bacteria > Pseudomonadota > Alphaproteobacteria > Rhizobiales > Xanthobacteraceae > Ancylobacter > Ancylobacter tetraedralis. The sequence continues at coordinate 280,581 of NZ_JACICD010000001.1, read as the reverse complement.
GGCGGAAGACCGCTTCGCGGTGGCTCAGTGGGAGCGGCTGCACACCGGCTCGCCGGTGCTGATGGGGGCGCTGTGCCGCTTCGACTGCCGGATCGCCGGCGTGTTCGAGTTCGGCACGCATCACATCATCGCCGGTGAGGTGCTGGCGCTGGCGAGCGACGCGGCCAAGCCGCTGGTCTATTCCAACCGCGCCTATCACAAACTCGAGGTCGCCTGACGCATGCCGAGCGAGGCGCGGGCGCGAGATCTGGCAGGAGGTGCGCCCGGCATGCCGGACGGCGCCGTCATCGACCTGCTCGGCCAGCTCATCGCCTTTCCCTCGGTCAGCGCCGGCACGAACCTGCCGATCCTCCATTTCATCGCCGATCATCTCGCCCGTCACGGCATCGCCAGCCGGCTCATCCCGAATGAAGCCGGCGACAAGGCCTCGCTCCTTGCCACGATCGGCCCAACGGAGCGGCCGGGCATCGTGCTTTCCGCCCATACCGACGTGGTGCCGGTGGCGGGGCAGGACTGGGCGAGCGAGCCGTTCCGCGCCGACATTCGCGACGGCCGCCTCTATGGGCGCGGCGCCACCGACATGAAGGGCTTCCTCGCCGTCGTGCTGGCGCAGGTCGGTGCCTTCACGCGGGCGGCGACCGCGACGCCGGTGCATCTGTGCTTCTCGTATGACGAGGAACTGGGCTGCCTCGGCGCGCCCGATGTGGTGCGGGAGGTGGCGAACCTGCCCGTGCCCCCGGTTCTCTGCATCGTCGGCGAGCCGACCGGGATGAAGGTCGCCCGCGCGCACAAGGGCAAGTTCGCCCGCCGCGTCACCGTCACCGGGCGCGGCGGGCACTCCGCCCTGCTGCACCGCGCCGCCAATGCGGTGGAAGCCGCCACCGAGGTCGCGAGCGGGCTGTTCGCGCTCGGCCGCACGCTGCGCGCCACCACCGACGCCGCCTTCGAGCCGCCCTATGCGAGCCTGCATGTCGGCTCCCTTCATGGCGGCAGCGCCCTCAACCTGGTGCCGGACCGCGCGACGCTCGAATTCGAGGCACGCACCCTGCCCGGCACCGATATCGGCGCCCTCAACGCGGCCCTTGATGCGATCCTGACGGAGGCCCGCGCGCGACTGCACGTGCAGGCCCCGGAGGCGGACATCGTGGTGGAGACGCTCAGCGATTATCCCGGGCTCGACACGCAAGCGGACAGCGCCGCGCTGGGCTTTGTTTCCGCGCTGGCCGATTTCCGCGAGCCACCCGTGACCCTCGCCTTCGGCACGGAGGCGGGCCTCTATCATGCGGCCGGTATCGCCACCCTGGTCTGCGGGCCGGGCGACATCGCCCGGGCGCACAAGGCGGACGAGTGGATCGGCCTCGACGAACTCGCCGCCGCGTGCCGCATGATGGAGCGCCTCGCCGCCCGCTTGAGCGAACCGCTCGACCTGACCGACTAACCGCCCCCGAAAGAGCCTTACCCCCGAAAGAACCCCGCCATGGTCCACACGCGCATCCGCCCCTTCAACACCCGGGCCACCTATCCCGAGCAGAAGCTCGACAATGATCTGTGCCAGGCCGTGGTGGCGCGGGGCACCATGGTGTTTCTGCGCGGGCAGATCGCGCAGGACCTCGACACGCGCGAGAGCCTCCATGTCGGCGATGCCGGCAAGCAGGCGGAGAAGGCGATGGCCAACATCAAGATGCTGCTGGAGGAAGCGGGCAGCGACCTCAGCCACATCTGCCGGGTAGTGATCTACCTCACCGACATCCGCCACCGCGAGGCGGTGTACCAGGAGATGGGGAAGTGGCTGAAGGGCGTGTTCCCGGTCTCCACCGGCCTCGTGGTCTCGGCGCTGGCCCGGCCGGAATGGCTGGTCGAGATCGAGGTGACGGCCGTCATCCCCGACGCCGCCTGAGCGGGAGGCGCGCGTGACCTTCTCCATCTCCGCCCGCTGCGCCGCCACCGGCCGGTTCGGCATCGCCGTCTCCTCCTCCTCGCCGGCAGTGGCGGCGCGCTGCGCCCATGCCCGCGCCGGCATCGGCGTGGTCTCCACGCAGAACATCACCGACCCGACGCTCGGCCCCAAGGGGCTCGATCTGCTGGCGAGCGGCCTGTCGCCCGACGAGGTGCTGGCGCGCTTCGCGCAGGAAGCGCCGTTCTTCGACTACCGGCAGGTCGTCGTGCTGGGCCGCCAGGGGCCGGCCGCCGGCCATTCGGGGGCGAAGACGCTCGGCACCCACGCCATCGCCCATGGCCGGGACGTGGCGGCAGCGGGCAACCTGCTCGCCTCGACGGACGTGCCGGCGGCGATGGTCGCGGCCTTCGAGGCGCTGCCCGAGGCCGATCTCGGCGACCGGCTGGTGGCGGCGATGCAGGCGGGCGTGGCGGCCGGCGGCGAAGCCGGGCCGGTGCACTCGGCCGGCCTCCTGATCGTCGACACGGTGGCGTGGCCGGTCGCGGATCTGCGGATCGACTGGTCGGAGGGCGACGTGATGGCCGAGCTTGCCGCGCTATGGGCGCTGTGGAAGCCGCAGATGGACGCCTATGTCACCCGCGCGCTCGACCCCACCACGGCGCCGTCCTATGGCGTGCCGGGCGATCGATAGCCCCTGATGAGCGAGGCCAGTCCCATGCCGTTCACCCGTCCCGCGCTCAAGCTGACCCATGCCGGCGCGCTCGTCATGCTGGCCGCCGCCGTCGCCCGGGCGAACGAACTTGGCGTGCCGCAGAACATCACCATCGTCGACGAGGGCGGCAACCTGCTGGCTTTCGTTCGCATGGACGGCGCCAGGCTGCTGTCGCGCGAGACCTCGCTGTCCAAGGCAATCACCGCCGCCTCGCACCGCCAGCCCTCCGCGCGGCTGAACCCGGCGGACGAGATCAAGCTGTCGCTGGCCGCCGGGCAGCGCCTGACCAATCTCGAGGGCGGGCTGCCCATCCTCCTTGACGGCACGTGCGTCGGCGGCATCGGCGTCGGCTCGGGCACGGGGGCGCAGGATGTGGAGGTCGCCCGCGCGGGGCTGGCCGCCATCGGCGCGCAGGATCAGACCCCATGAGCGCGCCCCGGCCGGTCCATATCCTGATCCTCAGCGGGCCCAACACCAATCTCTACGGGCTCGACCCGCACGGGCCCTATGGCGCGCTGACGCTGGACGACATCGCGCAGGCCTGCCGCGCACGCGCGCAGGCGCAGGGCGGCAGCGTCGATTTCCGCCAGTCGAACTGTGAGGGCGAACTGGTCGACTGGGTGCAGCAGGCGCGCGGCACGGCGGACGGCATCGTCATCAATGCCGGCAGCCTCTCCTACACGTCCATCGCCCTGCGCGACGCGCTCGCCGCCATCGCGAAACCGGCGATCCAGGTGCATGTGAGCAACGTGTTCACGCGCGAGCCCTTCCGCCATCATTCGCCGCTCTCCGCCGTGGTGACGGGCTGCGTCTTCGGCCTTGGGCCGGAGGGTTACGCGCAGGCGGTCGAGGCGCTGATCGCCCGGATCGGCCGGACCGACTGATCGCGGCGGCACGCACGGGCGGGCGGGCGCTTGACCGGGTGGCGGCATCGGCGCACGTCACGTGGACGAACGTCGCCTGCCGCGACGACCATCGCCCCAAGAGATCGCCATGGACCTGATGTCGCCACACGATATTGAGGCCCTGTTCCGCCTGCTGGTGGCGGCGGTCTGCGGCATGCTCATCGGCATCAACCGCGACCTGCGCGGCAAGCCGACCGGCATGCGCACGCTCGGCCTGGTCGCGATGGGCGCGGCGCTGGTCGCCCTTACCGCGATGCGGGTCGATGGCATTGCCGGCCATCCCGACGCCACCAGCCGCGTGGTGCAGGGCATCATCCAGGGCATCATGACCGGCATCGGCTTTCTCGGCGCCGGGGTGGTGCTGCACAAGCGCCATTCCAGCCGCGTGCATGGCCTCACCACGGCCGCCACCGTGTGGGTGACGGCGGCGCTCGGCATCGCCTGCGCCCTCGCCTCCTGGCACCTCATCGTCATGGGCATCGCCGTCACCCTGATGCTGCTGGTGCTGGCGCTGCCGATCGAGCGCTTCATCGAAGCCCGCGCCGGCGTGCCCGTGCGCCGGCATGGCGCCACCCCGCCCGCCAGCGGCGATGCCCCACTGGAACCGCCCCCGCCACCTTCATCGGCTTTGTGACGAACAGTTGACAACCCCTTATACTCAGTCCTAGCATAAGCTCGAAATGCCGGGCACGTCGCCCGGTCTTCTTTGACCCATATTATACTCAAAAAGAGCATAAGGGAGGGTGCGATGCTGGACATGAACCCCGCCGCCCGTGTCGAGCCGGCCGAGGACCTCGCCCCGGTTTCCGTTGCCGCGCTTGCCGTCGCGCCTGCCGTCGCGCGCGACGTCGCCTCCACGCTGCCGCTGGCTCATCTCTATGCGCGGGTGTCGCGCCACATCACCCTGGCCGAGTGGCCGCGGATCGCGCGCGACGTGGAGGCCATCGAGCGGCTCAAGCGCGAGCGCAACGCCGTGGTGCTCGGGCACAATTACCAGGCGCCGGAAATCTTCAACACGGTGGCGGACATCGTCGGCGACAGCCTCGCGCTGGCCCGCGAGGCGGTGACGATCGACGCCGACGTCATCGTCATGGCCGGCGTGCACTTCATGGCCGAGACGACCAAGCTGCTGAACCCCTCCAAGACCGTTCTGATGCCGGACATGCAGGCGGGCTGCTCGCTGGCCGAGAGCATCACGGCGGAAGATATCCGCCTGCTGCGCCAGCATTATCCCGGCGTGCCCGTGATCACCTATGTCAACACCTCGGCCGCGGTGAAGGCCGAGAGCGATTATTGCTGCACTTCCGGCAACGCGGTGAAGGTGGTGCGCGCCGTGGCGAAGGAATGGGGCGTCAACCGCATCCTCATGCTGCCGGACGAGTATCTCGCGCAGAATGTGCAGAAACAGGTGCCGGAGCTCGAGCTGATCGCCTGGAAGGGCCATTGCGAGGTGCATGAGCGCTTCAACCCGCAGGATATTCGCGATCTGCGCGAAGCCCATCCCGGCATCGTCGTGCTCGCCCATCCCGAATGCCCGCCCGAGGTGGTGGCAGAGGCGGACTATGCCGGCTCCACCGCCGGGATGGCGGATTACGTGCGCGACGAGAAGCCGGCCCGCGTGGTGCTCATCACCGAGTGCTCGATGGCCGACAATGTCGCAGTGAACCACCCCGACATCGAGTTCGTGCGCCCCTGCAACCTGTGCCCGCACATGCGGCGGATCACGCTGCCCAATATCCGCCGGGCACTGGAGACGATGACCCACGCGGTCGAGATCGACCCGGCCATTGCCGACCGGGCCCGCCGCGCGGTCGAGCGCATGCTCGCCATTTCCTGAAAGGCTTCCTGCGTTGCGCCATTCGCCCGAGAATATCGTCGTGGTCGGCGGCGGGGTCGCCGGCCTCGCCACCGCGCTACGCCTTGCGCCGCTTCCCGTCACGCTCATTGTCGCCGCCCCGCTCGGCGCCGAGGCCGCCACCGGCTGGGCGCAGGGTGGCATCGCCGCCGCGCTGGGCGATGATGACCGGCCCGATTATCACGCCATCGATACGCTCAAGGCCGGCGCCGGCCTGTCCGAACCCGAGGTGGCGCGGCGCATCGTGGCGGCGGCGCCCGGTGCCATCGACTGGCTGGTGCAACTGGGCACGCCGTTCGACCGCGCGCCCGATGGCGCCCTCGCGCTCGGGCTGGAGGCCGCCCATTCGCGCCGCCGTATCGTTCATGCCGGGGGCGACGGCACCGGGCGCCTCGTGCTGGAAACGCTGGTGAAGGCCGCGCGCGCCTGCCCGACGATCGCGGTGATCGAGGACGTGCGCGCCAGCGAGTTGCTCACCGACGAGGCCGGCACCGTGCGCGGCATCGCCCTGCGCGACCGTGCCGGGCGTGTGACCGGCCTGCCGGCCCGTGCGGTGGTGCTGGCGACCGGCGGGCTGGGAGGGCTCTACGCCTCCACCACCAACCCGCTCGGCGCCGTCGGTTCCGGCCTCGCGCTCGCGGCGCGGGCAGGCGCCATGCTGCGCGACCTGGAATTCGTGCAGTTTCACCCGACCGCGATCGTCACCGCCGCCAATCCGGCCGGGGCGGATCTTCTGGGCGGCCCCGCACCCATGCCGCTGGCGACCGAGGCGCTGCGCGGCGAGGGGGCGAAGCTGTTCAACGATCGCGGCGAGCGCTTCATGATGGAGGTGCCGGGGCAGGAACTCGCCCCGCGCGACGTGGTCGCCCGCGCCATCTTCGCGCAGAACGCGGCAGGCCGCCACGTGGTGCTCGACGCGCGGCGGACGGATGTGGGGCGGCGTTTTCCCGGCGTCGCCGCGCTCTGCCGCGCGCACGGGCTCGATCCGGCGCACCAGCCCATTCCGGTGCGGCCGGCGGCGCATTACCACATGGGCGGCATCAACGTGGATGATTGCGGTCGCTCCAGCGTGGCGGGCCTGTGGGCTTGCGGCGAGGTGGCCTCGACCGGCCTGCACGGCGCCAATCGCCTCGCCAGCAACTCGCTGCTGGAGGCGCTGGCCTATGCCGAATGGATCGCCGCCGACATTGCCGGCAGCGAGGCCGGCGCGGGAATCGCCCGCGCGCCCTCCCCGGCCCCGGTCGGCTCGTCCGCCCGTGCGGAAATCCGCGCGCTGATGGATAGTCATGTCGGCGTGGTCCGCGAGGCGTCGATGCTGGACGCCGCGGTGCAGCGGCTCGGCGAGCTGAACGCGCGGGATGGCGACGACCTTTCGCTCGTCGCAAGAATGGTCACGGAAGCCGCGCTACACCGCACCGAGAGCCGGGGCGGGCATTTCCGCACCGATCATCCCGCCCCCGCCGCCCTCGCCCGCCATTCGGAGAGTGCGCTGGCCGCCGCCCGCCCCACCCATGTGCGGCAGGTGGCCTGAGCCGGCCGGAGCCGATGGCGCTCCTTGCCAGGGGCGCCCACCCGCCGGCGGGTGCCCAAATCATCCCGAGACGAGTAGGCCCATGACCTCGCCCTCTCCCACCACCACGCTTTCCCCCCTGCCCCATCTGCCCCCCCTGCCCCGCCTGCTGGTCGAGCCCCTCGTGCGCGCCGCGCTGCTGGAGGACCTCGGCCGCGCCGGGGATGTCACCACCGATGCGGTGGTGCCGGCCGATGCCCGCTTCGAGGCGGTGATCGCTTCGCGCCAGCCGGGCGTGATCGCCGGCATCGATGCGGCGGTGATCGCCTTCGCGCTGATCGACCCCGCGCTCACGGTTGCGGTCACGCGCGGCGATGGCAGCGTGGTGGTGCCCGGCGATGAGGTGCTGCGGCTGTCGGGCGCGGCGCGCTCGATCCTCACCGCCGAGCGGGTGGCTCTGAACATCGCCTGCCGCATGTCGGGCATCGCCACCGCCACGGCCGGCCTCGTCGAGATCGCCCGCCGGCACGGGCATGCGCAGATCGTCTGCACCCGCAAGACCACGCCCGGCCTGCGCGCGCTGGAGAAGCACGCGGTGAAGGCGGGCGGCGGCTCCAACCACCGCTTCGGGCTGGATGATGCGGTGCTGATCAAGGACAACCACATCGCGGTGGCCGGCGGCGTCGCCATCGCCATCCGGCGCGCCAAGGCCCATGCCGGGCATCTCGTGAAGATCGAGGTGGAGGTCGACACGCTCGCCCAGCTGGACGAGGCGATGGCGGAGGGAGTCGACGCGGTGCTGCTCGACAACATGACCCCCGCCATGCTGGCGCAGGCCGTCGCCATCGTCGGCGGGCGCGCCCTCACCGAGGCGTCGGGCCGCGTCTCTCGGGAGACGGTGGGGCCCATCGCCGCGAGCGGGGTGGATCTCATCTCGGTCGGCTGGATCACCCATTCCGCGCCGATCCTCGACCTCGGGCTGGACGCGGCGACGCGGTAGGGCCGTTTCGCCGGCGGAGCAGCCATGCGGAAGTCGCGCGCAAGGATCCGCGCGCCGACGGAACCGCCCTTGAAGCGGGCATGCTTTTGTGCGATGCATATAGACGTCTGCTAATGGTCATGCGGGAGAGACTGACAGTCCTCCCAGGACACGTGTCGGCGCCGACGGAGCAACCCCCCAGGAAACTCTCAGGCACCAAGGACCGCATGATCAGGACGATCTGGAGAGAGGCGTCGGCGCCCGTCTAACGGTGCTGGGACGTCCACCGAAGGGGAAGCCCGGGATTTCCGGACGGCGCCGCCGTCTGTCTCGGGGCGAGCTCTCAGGTACCGCGACAGATGGGGACAGCCGGCCGGAGCGCCAAGGTGGAAACACCGGTGTTCGGGCTTCGTCGTCCTCCAGCGCGGGAGCTCTCCATGCGCCAGATCGCCGTTATCGGCGCCGGTATCACCGGCATCACCACTGCCTATGCCCTCAACGAGAAGGGCTATGACGTCACCGTCATCGATCGCCAGCGCTATGCGGCGATGGAGACCTCCTTCGCCAATGGCGGCCAGCTCTCGGCCTCCAATGCCGAGGTGTGGAATTCCTGGGCCACCGTGCTCAAGGGCATCAAGTGGATGCTCACCCCCGACGCGCCGCTGCTGATGAACCCCAAGCCCTCCTGGCATAAATATAGCTGGATGGCCGAATTCCTCGCCAACATTCCGAACTACACGGCCAACACGGTGGAGACCACGCGCCTCGCCATCCAGGCGCGCCGCTACATGTTCGACATCGCCGCGCGCGAGGGTATCGACTTCAACCACGAGACGCGCGGCATCCTGCACATCTACCGCGACAAGGCCGCCCAGGACAGCGCCCGCGCCGTCTCCACGCTCTATGCGCAGGGCGGGCTGGAGCGCCGCGAGGTGACGCCGGCCGAGATCCGCGCCATCGAGCCGACCTTGCAGGGCAGCTTCTACGGTGGCTTCTACACCCCCTCCGATTCCACCGGCGACATCCACAAGTTCACCTTCGGCCTCGCCGAGGTCTGCCGCGCCAAGGGCGTGCGCTTCATCAACGAGGCGAGCGTCGATCGGGTGCGGCACACCGGCGCTGGCGCGGGCGGCACGGGCGTCGAGATCAGCCTCACCCTCGCCCCGGCGCGGGAAGATGGCACGCCGACCCACGAGACGCTGGCCTTCGACGCGGCCGTGGTCTGCGCCGGCGTCGGCTCGCGCGCCCTTGCCGCCCAGTTCGGCGACCGGGTGAATGTCTATCCCGTGAAGGGCTACTCGATCACCGTGATGCTGGAGGACGAGCAGAGCCAGAAGGCGGCGCCCTGGGTGAGCCTTTTGGACGACAAGACCAAGATCGTCACCTCGCGCCTCGGCAAGGACCGCTTCCGCGTCGCCGGCACGGCGGAGTTCAACGGCGAGAACCGCGACATCCGCGCCGATCGCATCCGCCCGCTGACCGACTGGGTGCGCAAGCTGTTCCCGGGCGTGTCGACCGAGCGCGCGGTGCCGTGGGCGGGCCTGCGCCCCATGATGCCGGACCTGATGCCGCGCGTTGCCGCCGGTGCGAAGCCCGGCGTGTTCTACAATACCGGCCACGGGCATCTGGGCTGGACGCTCTCCTGCGCCACCGCCGAGATTATCGCCGCCAAGGTGGAGGCAGCCCTGCCGATCGACGCCCCCGCGCCGATGCTGCGCATGGCGGCGGAATGAAGGACCGTGCGGGGCCGGGACACCCTGTGTCCCGGACGCCTGCAGCGATAGCGGAAGGCGAGCCGGGACCCAGCGCGCGACTCCGCCCGCAAGGGCTCCTCATGATACCTTCAGTAGTGGAGGTCTCGCATGGAGCGGTACGCCGTTTACATCCTCGCCAGCGGGCGCAACGGGACGCTTTATGTCGGCGTCACCAACGACCTTGCCCGTCGCATGGCGCAGCATCGCTCCGGTGAGGTCCCCGGCTTCACGGCACGCTACGGGGTCCGGCTGTTGGTCCACGTCGAATTCTATACGTTGATCGACGAGGCACGCACGCGCGAGGCCCGCCTCAAGCGCTGGCGCCGGGAGTGGAAGCTCCAGTTGATCGAGACGGACAATCCCGGATGGGAAGATCTGGCGAATCGGCTGCTGGATTGAGATGGAGATCGAGCCTGCCGTCGGCAGGAGCCCCTCGCGCTGGACCCCGGATCGGCTCGGCGCTTGCGCGCCGCTTGTCCGGGGAACAGGGGCCATCGTTGCGGCGACCATGAGCGGCGCACCGCTTGTCCCGAGGAACACCCTGTGTCCCGGATGCCTGCAGCGGTAGCGGAAGGCGAGCCGGGACCCAGCGCACGACTCCGCCCGCAAGGGCGCCTCATGATACTTGCGGCATCGAGGCTCAGACGGCACGGCGTACCGATCGAGCCTGCCGTCGGCAGGAGCCCCTCGCGCTGGACCCCGGATCGGCGCGGCGCTTGCGCGCCACTTGTCCGGGGAACAGGGGCCATCGTTGCGGCGACCATGAGCGGCGCACCGCTTTTCGACGGAACACCTTGTGTCCCGGACGCCTGCAGCGATAGCGGAAGGCGAGCCGGGCGAAGCCTGTCACACCCGCGTCGCCCGCAGCCGCAGCGCGTTGCCGATGACGCTCACCGAGGACAGCGACATGGCGAGCGCCGCGACCATGGGCGAGAGCAGCAGCCCGAACACGGGATAGAGCACCCCGGCCGCGATGGGCACGCCGGCGGCGTTGTAGACGAAGGCGAAGAACAGGTTCTGGCGGATGTTGCGCATGGTCGCCTGCGACAGCCGGCGCGCGCGCAGGATGCCGCCGAGATCGCCGCGCAGCAGCGTCACCCCCGCGCTCTCGATGGCGACATCGGTGCCCGAGCCCATGGCGATGCCGACATCGGCACCGGCGAGCGCGGGCGCGTCGTTCACCCCGTCGCCGGCCATGGCGACGATGCGCCCCTCGCGCCGGAGCCGCGCCACGACCGCCGCCTTATCCTCTGGCGCGACCTCCGCCTCAACTTCGGTGATGCCAAGGCGGCGCGCCACGGCCTCCGCCGTTACCCGGTTGTCGCCGGTGAGCATGACGACGCGGATGCCGGCCGTCGCGAGATCGGCCAGCGCCTGCGGCGTCGTCGCCTTGATCGGGTCGGCAATGGCGATGGCCGCCGCCGCCTTGCCGTTGATGGCGACCAAAATCGCGCTGGCGCCCTCGCGGCGCAGCTCATCCGCCTGGGCGGCGAGCACGCCCGTGTCGATGCCGAGTTCGCGCAGGAACGCCGCGCTGCCGAGCGCCACGCGCTTGCCCTCGACCAGCCCATAGGCACCCTTGCCGACCGGCGAATCGAAACCGCGCACTTTGGCGATATCAATCCCGCGCGCCTGCGCCGCTGCGACCACCGCGCGGGCGAGCGGGTGCTCGGACAGGCGCTCGACCGCGGCGGCGAGCCGCAGCACCTCGGCTTCCGTAAAACCTTCCGCCGGCCGGATGGAGGTGACGGAAGGCGCGCCTTCGGTGAGCGTGCCGGTCTTGTCGACCACCAGCGTGTCGACCTTTTCGAGCCGCTCCAGCGCTTCGGCATTCTTGATCAGCACGCCAAGTTGCGCCCCGCGCCCGACCCCGACCATGATCGACATGGGCGTGGCGAGGCCGAGCGCGCAGGGGCAGGCGATGATCAGCACCGCCACGGCGGCGATCAGCGCATGGGCGAGGCGCGGCTCCGGCCCGAGGGTCGCCCAGGCGATGAAGGCCAGAACCGCGCAGGCCACCACAAGCGGCACGAACCAGCCGGCGACCTGATCGGCCAGGCGCTGGATCGGCGCGCGCGAGCGCTGCGCCTCCGCCACCATCTGCACGATGCGGGCAAGCACGGTGTCGCGTCCGACCCGTGCCGCCGCGATGACGAGGCCGCCGGAGCGGTTGAGCGTGCCGCCGATGACGGCGTCGCCCGGCAGCTTGGTGACCGGCATGGATTCGCCGGTGACCAGCGATTCATCGAGCGCCGAGCGGCCTTCCACCACCTTGCCGTCCACGGGCACCTTCTCGCCCGGACGCACGCGAAGCCGATCGCCGACCACGACCTGGTCGAGCGGAACTTCCTCCTCGCGCCCGTCCGCCTCGATGCGCAGGGCGGTCTTCGGCGCGAGGTCGAGCAGCGCGCGGATGGCACCCGAGGTCTGTTCGCGCGCGCGCAGCTCCAGCACCTGGCCGAGCAGCACCAGCACGGTGATCACCGCCGCCGCCTCGAAATAGACCGCGACCGTGCCGTCCGCCGCGCGGAAGGCCGGCGGGAACACGCCGGGCGCGAAGACGGCGATGAGGCTGTAGAGATAGGCGACGCCGGTGCCGATGGCGATCAGCGTGAACATGTTGAGGTTGCGCGTCACCAGCGACTGCCAGCCGCGCACGAAGAACGGCGCGCCCGCCCACAGCACGACCGGGGTCGCCAGCGCCAGCTGGATCCAGTGTGAGGTGCCCGGCGGCACGAGGTGGTGCAGCGCCGGCACGAGATGCCCGCCCATTTCCAGCGCGAAGACCGGCACGGCCAGCACGAGGCCGATCCAGAACCGGCGCGTCATGTCGATCAATTCGTGGTTGGGCCCATCATCGAGGCTGACGAGCAGCGGCTCCAGCGCCATGCCGCAGATCGGGCACGTGCCGGGGCCGATCTGGCGCACCTCCGGATGCATCGGGCAGGTATATTCCGTGCCCGCCGGCACCGGCGCGGCGGGGGCGGCGCGCCCTTCGAGATAGGCGCCGGGATTGGCGACGAACTTGGTGCGGCAACCATTGCAGCAGAAATAATAGGTGCGCCCGCCATGCTCCGCCCTGTGCTGGGCGGTGTGCGGATCGACCTTCATGCCGCAGACCGGGTCCTTGGCCAGGTGGGCCTGGATGTCCGCCTGCACAGGGGCCGGCGCGTGGGCGTGTCCGTGATCGTGCGAATGGGCAGGCGCGGCATCGTGATCATGATGATCATGAGCGCCGCCACAGCAGGAGGATGCCGGTTTCTCCGGCGGCGCGGCGGAAGGCCCCCCGCAGCACGATCCGCCGGTGACGGGATCGGCGGCGTGATCCTTGCCATGATCCTGGGCCGAATGATCGCGATCGCCGTGAGCCATGGCACCCTCCTTATACCCATGCGGGGTATATGACCCTTGCGATATATACCCCGCATGGGTATATGGCAAGCATGCAGGATGACACACGCAACGCTTGCCTGAAGCGCCTCAGCCGAATCGAGGGGCAGGTGCGCGGCCTCTCGCGCATGCTGGAGGACAACCGCTATTGCATCGACATCGTCACCCAGGTGGCGGCGGTGCGGGCGGCGCTGAAGAAGGTGGAGGAAGAGGTGCTGCGCGACCATGTCGCCCATTGCGTCGAGCACGCCATCCGCTCGGGCGATGCCGACCAGCAGCGCCAGAAGGTCTCCGAACTGATCGAGGTTCTGGGCAAGCTGAAGGGCTGAACGCCGAGCGTCGGAGGCCTCGGCAGGCCGCCTGCGCTATTTCTCGACCGTGCCGCGAAAGACGAAGCGGCGCGAGAGCGTGAAATTGATCGCCAGCCCGGCAATGGAGCCGGCGGCCACCGCCAGCACGGGGTGATCGCTGGCGAGCGGCCAGCCGGCGATCAGCGCCGAGTAGGTTCCGTAATAGACGAGGAACCCCATGAAATTGGCGCCGAGAAAATCGAGAAACTGGCGCAGCAGCGGCCGTTTTGCCCGGTGGGCGAAGGTCCAGATGCGGTTGAAGAACCAGGTGCAGCTGGCCGCCGCGAACCAGCCGATGAGGCCGGCGGCATAGAGATTCACCAGCGCACTCGCGGCATAGGTCACGCCGGCATTGACGACAAAGCCCAGCCCGCCGACGCAGCCGAAGCGGAAGAATTCCTTGAGCGCGAGCCGGGAGACCGCCATCAGGCGTCCTCGCCGTCTCGCCGGCTCCCGCCCCTGCCGGGCGCGAGCGGGCGCACGGGCGGAATGGCGAGATAGGCGAGCCGCTTCATCTCATGCCGGCTGGTCGTGCTCATGTCGAGGACGAGGCCGCAGAACAGGCTGAGCACGGCGACGATCGACAGCCCGACCACCGCGATGGCGGTGGGCAGGCGCGGCACCAGGCCGGTCTCGACATAGGTATAGAACAACGGAATGCTGAGCACGAAAGCTGCGACCCCCAGCACCGCCGCCGCCACGCCGAAGAACAGCATGGGGCGCTCGTTGCGCACCAGATTGGCGATGAGGCGCAGGATGCGCGCGCCGTCGCGATAGGTCTTCAGCTTGCTGAAGGAGCCGGCCGGCCGCTCGATATAGACGGTTGGCACCTCCGCGCAGGGCATCCGCAGCCCCAGCGCATGCACGGTCAGCTCGGTCTCGATCTCGAAACCGTGCGACATGGCCGGGAAGGACTTCACGAAGCGCCGTGAGAAGATCTTGTAGCCCGACAGCATGTCGGAGAACTGCCGCCCGAAGATGAACTGCACCAGCGAGGTCAGCGCCCAGTTGCCGAAACGGTGGCCGGCACGGTAGGCGGCCTGGGCTTCGGCAATGCGCGCACCGTTGAGAAAATCGAGATTTTCCGCGATCACCCGCTCCAGCATGGCCGGCGCGGCATCGGGATCATAGGTGGCGTCGCCGTCGACCAGCACATAGAGATCGGCGTCGACATCGGCGAACATGCGCCGCATCGCGTGGCCCTTTCCCTGCCGCAGTTCGCTCATCACCTCCGCCCCGGCCTCCCGCGCGAGGTCGGCGGTCCGGTCGCTGGAATTGTTGTCGCAGACATAGACCGTGGCGTCGGGCAGCGCCCGGCGGAAGCCGGATACGGTCGTGCCGACGGTCAACTCCTCGTTGTAGCAAGGAATGATCACGGCGATGCGCGGCGAGATACCGCGCGACAGGCTCACAGCATCAGGCACGGTGGGCTTCCCCAATCTTTTGGCGGCAGGACCAAGCCATGCTTAACCGTCACGACCCCACCCGGACAAGTCGACATGAGACGAGTTCGCCAAACTTGCTGGTGATGTCGACGCAATCGCCGGGATCGAGGCGCAGCCCATAGGCGGCCAGGCGGGCTTCGGACTGGGTCTGCTCATAGCCCGACGGCGCGAGGGTGCGCACCTCGCCGCCATGGGCCCCCAGCTTACCGGCGATGACCCGGCCCAGGCCGGTTTCCGGCGTGATCGGCATGTTTCCCTCGATGCGCACGAAGACGTCTGAAGGCGGAAGGAAGGGAATGACATAGGCGGTGGCTTCGACCGACAGCATTATGAACATCGTGTTCTCCTGCCGGAGCGCGTCGGGCACCTTCACCTCGAACCAGTCCGCCGTGAAGGGAACGCGCTCCCAGTTCGCCGGCACCGTGGAGAGAGCGATCCACAGTATGGCCAGGCCGGACGCCCCCAGCAGCACCGCGCGGCGGCGCAGGAGGCAGGACAGGAGAATGATCACAACCAGCGGGGCCAGTTGCTCGAGGGCGACAACATAGCGCTGGATGCCGAACAGCGGCAGCCAGATCAGGAAGGAGACGATGCAGAAGGTCAGCAGGAAGGCGCGCGCCCGCGGATCGAAGATGCCCTCCTCTGCGGGCCCGCGTGCCATCCGCCGGTCGATCAGGACCGCCGCGACGAGGGGCATGAGGATGAGCAGCAGGGTGAAGCGCATGTCGGCGAAGCCGACTTCGGCCGAGGGATGCAGGCCGGCCGGCCACTCCCAGAAATAGCGCAATGCATCGGCGATCCCGTTCGGCCGGAACCGCGAGTCCGACATGGCGATCGGCTCATAAAAGGCAGATTTGAAGACGTTGTTGTAGAGCGGGAAAAGCGGGTTACCGAACTTGTGGAACATATAGGCGCTCCACACCCCGCCCAGCGGAACATAGGTGAGCGCCGCGCCGAGGCCCGCAAGCACCACCGGCCGGAAGAAGCGCCGGCGTTCCACGACCACGACGGCGGCGACCCAAGCCACCACGAAGAATACACTCGTCAGCTTCAGCGCCAGCGCCAGCCCTAAGAAAAGCCCGGCGATGAAATGGGCGCGCGCGGCGAAGCGCCCAGCCAGCACGGCCAAGATCGCCGCCAGCAGCAGCGCCGAGCCGAGCGTATCGGAAAAGGTCGTGCCCAGCTCCGATAGGAACATCGGCGACACGAAGGCGCCGATGCCGGCCAGCCCCGCCACACCTCGCCGCAGCAAGGTGTCCACGCGCTGTTGCGGCGTCAGCCCGTATCCGGCGATCAGAACGACCAGCACGATCGGGAACGCCGACAGGGCCGAGAGAACGCTCGCCGCAATCCGGGGCGGGACATAGCTCAACAGGAAATAGGTCGGCAGCGATTGCAGCGGGTTGAACCAGGTCTGCAACTGGCTCGGCGCGACGTCGACCCGGAGCCGCCCATGCAGAAACGCATAGGCACCATAATAATGGTAATTGCGCAGGTCCCAATTGGCGTCCTGCCCGTAGCGCAGCCCCACGGCGACGCACGCGACCAAGGCGATAGCTGCGACGACAGCAACTTCAACGCGAGTGAACGGCGAGGACTTTACGGTCGTGTGTGATGTCGAGGTTCCGCTCATCCAGCCAATCCAAAGTCGATTTCAAGTTGATGTCCGGTCGAATCGCCGGGTAACGCGCCCCATTCGGGTCGGATAGCACGGCGGAGCATCCGTCCTGCCGAACGCCCGACCCCTCAACGCGCATAGATCTCTCTGTACTGCTCGCGCAGCAGGTTCTTCTGCACCTTGCCCATGGTGTTGCGCGGCAGGTCGTCGACGAAGAACACCCGCTTGGGGCATTTGTAACGGGCGAGCCGGCCTTCCAGCGCGGCCAGCACGCACGCCTCGTCGAGCCCGGCGCCCGGGCGCGCCACCACGACCGCCGTCACCCCCTCGCCGAAATCGGCATGCGGCACGCCGATCACCGCGCTCTCGATCACGCCGTCCAGCGCGTCGATCTCGCCCTCCACTTCCTTGGGGTAGACATTGAAACCGCCGGATATGACGAGGTCCTTGCCGCGCCCGACAATCTGCACATAGCCCGCCGCGTCGATCCGCCCGAGATCGCCGGTGACGAACCAGCCGTCATGGAACTCGGCCGCCGTCTTCTCCGGCATCCGCCAATAGCCCGTGAACACGTTCGGGCCCTTCACCTCGATCATGCCGATGGCGCCGATGATGAGTTCCCGCCCGTTCACCGGGTCGACCACCCGCACGCTCACCCCCGGCAACGGCAGGCCAACCGTGCCGGCGAGGCGCGCGCCCGCATAGGGGTTGGAGGTGTTCATGCCGGTCTCGGTCATCCCGTAGCGTTCGAGAATGGCGTGGCCCGTGCGGGCGCTCCATTCCCGGTGCGTCTCCGCCAGCAGCGGCGCCGAGCCGGAGATGAACAGGCGCATGCCCGCCGCCGCCGCGGGCGTGAGGACGGGGGATTTCAGCAGCCGGACATAGAAGGTCGGCACGCCCATCAGCACGCTGGCCCGGCCCATCAGCTTCAGGATCCCATCGGGGTCGAACTTGGCCAGAAAGATCATCGAGGCGCCGGCCGCCAGCGTTACGTTGGTGGCGACGAACAGGCCGTGGGTGTGGAAGATCGGCAGGGCGTGGATCAGTACGTCATCGGCCGTGAAGCGCCAGGTCTCGACCAGCGCGAAGGCGTTGGAGGCGAGATTGCCGTGGGTGAGCATGGCGCCCTTGGAGCGGCCGGTGGTGCCGGAGGTGTAGAGCAGCGCCGCGAGATCGTCGGCGGCGCGCGGCACGTCGGCGAAGGTGGTCGGGGCCGCGTCGGCCGCCTGCGCGAGGCTGCCCCGGCCCTGCGCGTCCAGCGTGAGCACCGAGCCGACGCCGGCCGCCGCCGCCACCGGGGCCAGCGTGGGCAGGCTCGCGGGATCGCACACGAAGACCGCCGGCACGGCATCCCTGAGGAAATAGGCGACCTCCGGCGCGGTATAGGCGGTGTTCAGCGGCAGGAACACGCCACCCGCCCGCACCGTGCCGAGATAGGCGAAGATCGCCTCTAGGCTCTTTTCCACCTGCAGCGCCACCCGATCGCCGGGCGCGAGGCCCAGCGCGATCAGGGCATTGGCGTATTGCGCCGAGCGCCGTTCGAGGTCGGCATAGGTGTAGACCGTGCCGTCCGGCGCCTCGGCAAAGGGCCGCGAGAGGTCCGGCTGGCGGGAACGGAGGAGATCGATGAGGTGATTGGTCATGGCGTCACATTCATGCGGCGTCCGGAATGACGGCATCCGGCTATCACGGCGCCTTCAGCCCGAGCGAGGCGACATAGCCGCGGTTTACCTCGGCATTGGCGAATTTCGCGTTCTCGATATAGGCGCGCAGAGTCGCCGCCACGGCCTCACGCGAGGGCCTGGGCAGGCTGTCCCATTGCGCGCGCGGCACCGAGCCGAAGGCGGCGATGGCGTCCCAGCCCTCGGGCTTGGCGATGGAGACAACGGTGGAGCGGGAATCGAGGTTCTTGTAGGTCCAGAAGCTCCAGCCGATGCCGAATTTCTCGTTCATCGCGCGGTACTTGGCGTTCCACTCGTCGGTGAGTTCGCCCGTCTCCCCGAGGAAGATCGGCACGCCCCAGCGATTGGCGAAGTTCACGTAATCCTGCACCTCCCGCCGCTCCGGGCTCGCCCAGAACTTGTGGTAGGTGTAGCCGAGATTATCGGCGAAGGGCGGGCCGAACACACTGAAATTGGTGCTCCACTGCGCCGCCGCGAGGATGATCGGGTGGTTGGGATCGACCGCGCGGATTGCCGCGGCGATCTCCTTGTAGAAGGGCTCCAGGCGCGGGTTGAGATAATCCGTGTCGCTATAGGGCGAGATCGGCTCGTTGAGCAGGTCATAGGCCAGCACGGTCGGCTCGTCGCGATAGCGCGTGGCGATGGCCTGCCACAGGGCGATGGTGCGGCGCCTGAACTCCGGCACGTAGAAGGTGAGCGGGTAGCCGACGCCGTCGTCATGGTTCACCCCGGTCTGTCCGCCGGGGGCGGCATGGATGTCGAGGATGAGCTTGATGTCATGCGCCCGTGCCCAGCCGACCACCCGGTCGAGCAGCGCCCAGCCTTCCCCCTCGGGATCGACCTTCGAGGGGTCCGCCGGGTCGAGGAAGAATTTCCAGTGCAGCGGCACGCGCACGGTGGTGAAGCCGGCGGCCTGCAGGAAGGCGAGGTCCGCCTCCTGGATATAGACGTCGCGAAAATCCTTCCAGAAGCGGGCGGCTTCCTGCGGACCGGCGAGATACTCGATCACGTCCTCGATCTCGCGCGGCGAGCGCTGGACCTTGAACTTGAACATGTAGCCTTCCGGCAGCAGCCAGTTGCCGAAACTCATGCCGCGGATCGGAAAGGTGGAGCCGTCCGGCCGCACGAAGCGCGTGCCCTCCGCGCGTATGAAACCGGGTACGGACGAGGGTGCGGCAGGCGCCGGCGGCGCGGCGGCATCCGGCGCGGAGGCACCAAGCGCGGAGGCACCAGGCGCGGCCGGCGGCGACGTTGTTGCGGGCACGGCAACCGGCGCGGTGCCGACGCCGGCGGACACCGTCCCGGCGAGGGATTGGCCGGCCGGGGATGGGCCGGCGGCCAGAGCCAGCACGGCAGCGATGAAGAGAGCGCGGGCGATCATGGGCGGGCAAACTAGTCAAGCCGTCGCCCGCGGGCAATGGCGGAACGTGCCCTCATGCCCCGGTGACAGCGCCCGCGCCACGGGTTAAGCGAAGGCATCTGTCCCCGCCCCGGCTTTACCCGCACATGTCGCTTTCTCAGGCCGCCTCTTTCGCCGTCGTGCTGGCGCTCCTCGCGCTGGCGATCCAGCGCGGGCGGGTCCAGCCCTTCCTCGCCCTCACCCTCGCCGCCATCGGCTTCGGCTATGCCGCCGGCATGTCGACCAGCGGCGTCGGCAAGGCGTTCGGGCTCGGCTTCGCGCAGGGCATGAACACGCTCGGCCTCACCGTCGTCGCCGCCGCGTTCATGGCGGAGATCGCCGATGCCAGCGGCGCGACCGCCTGGCTGCAGCGCGCGGCGGCCGGGCGAGCGCGCCCGTCGCTGCCGCTGGCGCTGATCGGGCTCATCGCCGGCCTCGCCTCCACCCCGGCGGCGGCCTTCGCGGTGCTGGGTCCGCTGCGGCGCGGCATCGGCGAGGACAGCCCGCGCTCCGCGCTGGTGCTCGGCCTGTCGCTGTCGGGCAGCCATGGGCTGCTCATCCTCTCGCCCGTCATGCTGGCGAGCGCCACAATCCTCGCCGCCGACTGGACCACCACGCTCGCCTTCGGCCTGCCGGCCGCGCTGGTGGCGGTGGCGACCGGCCTCCTGCTGGCGCAGCGCACCAGCGGCGCGGCGCACCGGGTCGACACGGCCGGGGCGATGGACGGCGAGAGCCTGCACGCCCCGCGTCGCGGCGCCTTCGCACTAGGCATCACCAGCGCGGCGCTCGTCGCCCTGCTCGTCACCCAGTCGCTCGGCGACATCGCCTCCGAGCCGCTGGGCGGCGGCTCGAACCGCGAATTCCTCATCGCGCTCGGCCGGCCGGTGGTGCTGCTCCTTGTCGGCGTCGGCCTGCTGCTGCTGCTCGGCTGGCACCGGGAAAAGGGCGGCTTCAGCGAGCAGGGCTGGGCCGGCCGAGCGCTGGCGAAGGCCGCGCCATTGGTGCTGCTCATCGGCGCGGCGGGCGGCCTGTCGAAGATCGCGCAGGAAACCGGCATGGCGGAAATGAACGCCGAGCGGCTCATCGGGTTCGCTCCATCCGGCGCGCTGGCGCTCCTCCTGCCTTTCGCGCTCGCCGCCATCGTCAAGACCCTGCAGGGCTCCTCGCTGGTCGCGGCGATCACCGCCGCCGGCATGATGATGGAACTGGTCGGCCCACTCGGCCTCGGCGATTCCGCCGGGCGGGCGCTCGCCGCGCTGGCCATCGGCGCCGGGGCGATGAGCGTCAGCCACATCAATGACGGGTTGTTCTGGCTGGTGGGACAAGCCGCGCGCCTGCCGGCCGGCACCACGCTCGCCCGCTTCTCGCTGGCGACCGGCGTGCAGGGGGCGGTTGCGCTCCTCCTGCTGATGGCGTTCCGCCTCGTCTGCCACTGACACATCCGACACCCTGGACCGCCCCGCCAGCGCCAAGGACCAAGCCCATGCTCCGCCGCCGTGACTTCCTAGCCTCCGCTGCCGCCACGGCCGCCCTGCCGGCGCTGTCCTCCCGGCTCGCGGCGCAGGCCGGAATTTCCCCCGCCGGCACGCCCGCGGCCGGGGCGCCGCGCCTGCCGCCCGGCTTCCTCATCGGCGCCTCGACCTCGGCCTACCAGATCGAAGGCGCGGTGAAGGAGGGCGGGCGCCAGCCCTCGATCTGGGACACCTTCTCGCACACGCCCGGCCGCATCGCCGATGGCACCAATGGCGACGTGGCCTGCGACCACTACAACCGCTATGCCGGCGACGTGGATCTGATGGCGCAGATGGGTCTCCAGGCCTATCGCTTCTCCATCGCCTGGCCGCGCGTGATGCCGCAGGGCACCGGCCCGGTGAACCCGGCCGGGCTCGATTTCTACGACCGGCTGGTGGACAAGCTGCTGTCGCGCGGCATCCTGCCCATGGCCTGCCTCTATCACTGGGACCTGCCGCAGGCGCTGCAGGACCGTGGCGGCTGGCACAATCGCGATATCGCGAACTGGTTCGCCGATTATGCCCACGCCACTGTGGCCCGCCTCGGCGACCGGGTGAAGCCCTGGGCGATGCTCAACGAGCCCTCGGTGCATGCCATTTTCGGCCATGGTTTCGGCAATCACGCGCCGGGCCTCACCGGTTGGGAGAGCTATGTCAGCGCCCAGCACCACCAGAATCTGGCGCAGGGCACCGGCATCGCCGCGCTGCGGGCGCTGCGCTCGGACCTGAAGCTCGGCACGGTGTTCTCGCTGCAGCCGATCTTCCCCGCGTCGAAGGCCCCGGAGGACGTGGCGGCGGCGGGCCGCTTCGACGCGTGCTGGAACACCATCAATCTCGACCCGCTGTTCCACGGCCGCTACCCCGCCGGGTTCGAGCCGGTCTTCGCTCCTCTGGTGCGGCCGGGCGACATGGCGACGATCCAGCAAAAGATCGACTTCCTCGGCGTCAATTATTACGGCCCGTCCTATATCCAGCACGACGCGAACGCCTTCCTCGCGCAGGCGGGCTATGGCGCGGTTCCGCCCGGCACGGCGCTCACCGCGCTGGGCTGGCCGATCAGCCCGCAGGGGCTGGTGCAGGTGATGACGCGGCTGCGCGACGAGTATGGCAACCCCACCACCTTCATCACCGAGAACGGCGCCTGCTATGACGACCCCGCGCCGGCCGGCGGGGTGGTCGCCGACCCGCAGCGCACCGCCTATATCCGCGCCCATCTCGACGCCTGCGCGGAGTCCATCGCGCAGGGCTGCGGGCTGAACGGCTATTTCGTCTGGTCGCTGCTCGACAATTTCGAATGGGCGGAGGGCGAGCGCCGCCGTTTCGGCGTGACGCATGTGGATTTCGCCACGCAGGCACGCACGCCGAAAACCTCGCTACTCGCCCTCGCGCAGCTCATCCAGGCCCGCGCCGGCGGCACCTCTCCCTGAGATTGAGGACATGCGACCAAAATTCGTTGGGAACCTGAAGGCCTTGTAGCCTATCGCCCGCCCCTTCGCGCGCGATAGGCTCGCGCGCATACGCTGGCGATCAGCCAGCGATTCGGGGGCGGGCGACCATGAGAGCATTGTTTGGTGGGGCCGGTGCGCCCCGGCTGTTGCTAATGGCCGTGGCAGGCTTCGGCATCGACGGCTTCGCGCATGTGGCCGCCGCGCAAACGGTCTACGAGACGCTGAATTTCGGCACCACCGGCACGTTCCTTACCGGCATTCGCGGCGACAACATCGTCGGCAACTACACGATCGGCACCGCGACCGGCGGGCTCTATTACAACATGGTGACGCAGGCCTGGTCGCCCATGCCGGTCTCCACCGCCGACGGCGTGAACTATCCCGGCGCGACCAGCTCCTCGCCCTATGGGCCGAGCTTCGGCAATCCCGGCGGCATCCTGCGCACGGTGGGCAGCTACCAGACCACGGCCTCGGCGCCCTATGACCTGAGCTACCTCTATGATGGCGCGGCGGCACCGGGGCAGTCGATCACCCCGCTCGCCTATCCAGGTTCCGATACGCTCTTCACCATCGCACACAGCACGTTCGGCAACCAAGTCGTCGGCGACTACGATACCGATCTCGATCAGGGCAAGGCGTTCATCTACACGATCAGCACCGGCACCTATGCGCCGCTCGTCATCACCAATGCCAGCACCACGGCCTATGGCGTCTATGGCGACAAGATCGCCGGCGGCTATGCCATGGTCGAGCCAGGCGGCGCGCTCGGGGCGGAGCACGGCTACATCTACGATCAGAGCACCGGCACCTATGTGAGCTACGACCACCCCGCCTCGATCGGCACCCATTTCGAGGGAATCACCGGCGCCGGCCGGGCGGGCGAATACAATCTCGTCACCAACTGGGTCAGCGCCGACGGCGCCGTCCACCCCGCCGTGATGCATCTGGCGGCGGACGGAACGGTCACCTGGTATGAGATCGACATTCCCGGCGAGTCCGTCTCGGCGAACTCGGCCTATGGCGACAATGTCATCGGCATCTACATCACCAATGGCACCGTCAACGGCTATCTCGCCACCCTTCCCGGCATCTACAACCCGATCCGCAACGATGCGCCGCTGACCGTGGCCGCGAACGGGGCGACCGGCATCGCCACCAATCCCGGCGGGGACGACGTGATCAACCGGTCGAGCATCCTGGTCTCGGGTGCCAATGCCACCGGCATCGCCGCCGAGACCTATGGCGTGATCAGCAACAAGGGCACGATCACCGTCACCGGCAGCGACAGCACCGGCGTGCGGATGAACGGGAGCTACGGCACACTGCTGAACAGCGGCAGCCTCACCGCGAGCGCCGGCGCCACCGCGCTGTCGAGCGGCCCGGACGCGCTCGGCACCGCCGTCGTCAATACCGGTGTCATCGACGGGCAGGTGAACCTCGCCTCCGGCCTGCAGGGCCGGTTCGAGAATAGCGGCTGGCTCGGGATCAGCGGCGCGGGCGCGGGCACGGTGCAGGCCATCAGCGGCACTTTCGCGCAGACGGCGGCCGGCACGCTGGTGCTCCGGCTGGACGGCACCAGCAACGACAGCGTGCAGACCGACACGGCGCGGCTGGCGGGAACGCTGGCGGCCAGCTTCCAGAGCACCAGCATCGCCAAGTCCTCCACGCTGCTGACCGCGACGCAGGAGGTCACCGGCAGCTTCGACACCTTCGCAACGTCCGGGCTGCCGGCGATGTTCGCGACCCGCCTGAACTATGGCGCCAACGCCGTGACACTGGGCGTCGCCTCCAATCTGGGCGGGCAGGCGAACAGCACGCCGAACCAGCAGGCGGTCGGCCGCGCCATCGACCGTGTCGTCAACAACAGCAGCGGGCCGCTGCTGCTCGAACTGCCGGCGGGGCTGAGCCCGCTCTACGCGCTCGACGCCGCGCAGCTTCCGCTCGCGCTGGGCGCGCTGTCGGGCGAATCCTATGCCAGCGCGCGCTCGGTGATGATCGGCGATGGCCTGTACAGCCGGCAGGCGATCCTCGGCCGCCTGCGACAGGGCGCCTATCAGGGCGCAGCCGGCCCGACCGGCGCGCTCGGCTATGGCGGCCCGGCCCTCGCCTATGGCGCGACGCCCAAGAGCGCGGCCGCCGCGCCCTTCCCCACCAAGGCCCCGGTAGCGGAGCCGGCCCCCTTCGCCGGCACGGTCTGGGCGCAGGGCTTCGGCGGGTGGAGCGACTATGCGGGCGGGTCGACCACCGCCGATGTGGATGCCACGATCGGCGGGTTCATGGTCGGCGCCGACGTGCCGGTCTCCGACTGGCTGGTCGGCCTCGCCGCCGGCTATACCCGGTCCAGTTCCAGCAGTTCGGCGCTGCTCTCCACGTCGGATGTCGATAGCGGGCTGCTGGCGCTCTATGCCGGCACCCGTGCCGGCGCCTGGAACCTGCGGCTCGGCGCGACCTATGCCTTCAACAGCGTCGATGCCTCGCGTACCATCGCCTTCCCCGGCTATGCCCAGCAGGCGAGCGCCGCCTATGACGGCTCGACCGCGCAGGTATTCGGCGAGGTCGGCTATGGCTTTGCGGTGCAGGGACTGGCGGTCGAGCCTTTCGCCGGCCTCGCCTATGTGCATCTCGACACGGACGGCTTCAGCGAAAGCGGCGCGCTGAACGGCGTGAACGGGGCGTCCGGCTCGCTCGATGTCGGCTATTCCTCGCTCGGCCTGCGCCTCGCCACCGCGCTGGAACTGCCCGGCGGCATGGTGCTCAAGCCGCAGGCCTCGCTCGCCTGGCAATATGCCTTCGGGGACACCACGCCCGAGGCGCGGCTCGAACTGCAGAACCTGCCGGGCGCGACCTTCTCGGTGGCCGGCGTGCCGCTGGCGCAGAACACCGCGCTGCTGGAACTCGGCGCCGAACTGCTGGTGAGCGAGCGCACCAGCGTCGGCGTCGCCTATGTCGGCCAGTATGCCGACAGCGTGACGGTCAACGCGATCCAGGCCCGGCTCAGCTGGCGCTTCTGACGGCTCCGCCTGAGGCTGGGTGGAGCGCGGTGGAGCGCGAATTCCGGATGCGCAAACGTGGCGGGGGTGACATGCGGCCGACACATATGTCAGTCAATTGACGCCCATGTCCGGCGCGCCGGACATTGTGCTACCAAGAGCGATCCCATGCTGCCGGCCCGAGCGGCCGGCGGCGCAGAAGAGCGGACTTTGGGCAGACCATGCAGACAGACGATCCCACCGTCACCGAAATCGTCGCCTTCATCGCGGACGAAGTGGGTGTCGATGCGACCCTCCTGACGCGGGAGACGCCGGTGGCGGAACTCGGCATTTCCTCGCTCGACCTCATCGAGACGATCTTCAAGCTGGAGAGCCGCTTCGACATCGAAATTCCCAATGACGGACCGCTGAACGGCAACAATGTCACCGTCGGCGCGCTGGTCGACCATGTGGCCGAGCTGGTTGCCGCCAGCCATGGCCGCACGGCCGGGGCCGCGTCCGCCGGATGACGGCCCGCGTCGCGATCACCGGCCTCGGCTCGCTCTCCGCGCTCGGGCCCGACATTGCCGCTCATCTGGCGGGCCTGCGCGCCGGCACGGTGGGCATCGGCCCGACACAGGGCGTCGACGTCACCTCGATGAAGACGAAGATCTCCGCCGAGGTCCGCGGCTTCGCGCCGGAGGCGCATTTCGAGCCGCGCCAGCTCGGGCTGATCGACCGCACCTCGCAATTCGCCGTCGTCGTCGCCCGGCAGGCCCTGAGGGATGCCGGCCCGGCCCTGGAAGGCGTGGCACGCCATCGCGCCGGGGCCATCTTCGCCGCCTCGGTCGGCTTCCACGCGGTCGATGACAGCTACCACAAGCTCTATGCGGAGAAGGCGCCGCGCCCGCATCCCTTCACCGTGCCGCGCGCCATGCCGAGCGGCCAGGTGAGCCATGTCACCATGGATCTCGGCATTCACGGGCCCTCCTTCTCCATCGCCTCGGCCTGTTCCTCGGCGTCGCACTCCATCGGCACCGCGTTCCACATGATCCGCTCGGGCATGCTGGATGTCGCGGTGGCCGGCGGGGCCGAATCGCAGATCACCTTCGGCATGCTGAAGAGCTGGGAAGCGCTGCGCGTGCTCGCCGCCGAGGGCTGCCGGCCCTTCTCCAAGGATCGCGGCGGCCTCGTCATCGGCGAGGGCGGCGGCGCCGTGGTGCTGGAAAACATGGACCGCGCCATCGCCCGCGGCGCCACCATCCATGCCGAGATGATCGGCTTCGGCATGAGCGCCGACGGCATGGACATCACCGCCCCCGACATGGCGAGCGCGGCGGCCTCCATGCGCTTCGCGCTGGAGGATGCCGGCGTCAAACCGGAGGCGGTCGATTATGTCAGCGCCCACGGCACCGCGACAGTGCTGAACGACAAGACCGAGACGGCGGCGCTGCGGCAGGTATTCGGCGATCACCTGGCCAAGCTGCCGGTCTCCTCGTCGAAATCCCAATATGGGCACACCATGAATGCATCCGGCGCGCTGGACTGCGTGACCACGGTGCTGGCTCTGCGCGAGGGCTTCCTGCCGCCGACCATGGGCTATCGCGAATTCGACCCCGATTGCGATATCGACTGCGTGCCCAACGCCGCCCGAACGGCGCCGATCGAGACCGCCATCTCGTCGAGCTTCGCCTTTGGCGGGCTCAACGCGGTGCTGGCACTGAGGCGGTATAACGGCTGAGCGGAGCCGGCTCCCTCTCCCCGTCGGGGAGAGGGAGCCTCCCATTACGCTTCCACCCGGAACGCCTCCGCCAGCTTCTCGCCGACCAGTGCGCCGACGGCGGGCGCCGCGAGGCGCAGCTGCGCGCGGCAGAAATCGGCGATCTCCCGGGGCAGGCGGCCGAGTTCCTGCCGGCGGGCGATCAGCGTGAGGTGACGCGTCAATCCGGGGCCGGGAAGCGGCCAGCAGGCGAAGCCCTCCAGCCCCAGCCCCGCCTCGAACAGGCAGAGCGGCGTGGTAATGGCAAAGCCCATCCCGTCGGTGACGCTGGCGGTGACGCCATAGGGCGTGTCGAATTCCATGCGGCGCGGCAGGTCGAGCCGCAGGCGGCGCAGATGCCGCTCCACTTCCATGCCGGTCTGCGAGCGGGCGGAGAAGCGCACCAGCGGGAGCTGGCGGACCAGTTCCTCCAGATCCCCCGTCCGGCCGGGGCGCGGCAGATGCGCGGGCATCAGCAGCACATAGGGCTCGGTAAGCAGCGGCCAGCGCTCCAGCCCCTCGATATCGTCGAGATCGCCCGCCCCGACCAGAAGATCGAGCTGGCGCGTCAGCAGTGCCCCGCCATGGGAGGCGGTGAGCCCGGACAGCAGCGACACCTGCTCCGCCTTCTCGTCCAGTGCCCGCGCCAGCGGGGTGATCAGCACGCGCGAGAGCGAATCGACGAGGCCCGCGCGCAGCAGCGGCAGGCGGGCATGCTCGGCCTCGCGCACGAGCGGCGCGATCTGCCGCGCCTCGGACAAGAGCGCGCTTCCTCTCTGGCGCAGCGCGCCGCCCGCCACGGTGAGCGCCAGCGGGCGCGCCGAGCGGTCGAACAGCGCGATGCCGATGCGCCGCTCCATCTCGGCAACCGCCTGCGAGACGGCCGGCTGGGTGAGCCCGAGCCGCCGCGCCGCCTGCGCCATGGTGCCGGCCTCGCAGACCGCGAGGAAGATTTCCAGCGCCCGGAGATCGAAGGGGAGGTTGTCGGCCATGGCGACGGCGTCACTCGCGAAGGGATCGGCGATGTATAACTGAAACTTATATTATCAGCATCCTCCAGCCGGATTATAGCTGTTTGGAACATAGGTAAGGCCCCCGCATGCGCTATTCCTGGCTCAGCATTCTCACGAACGGGCTCTCCGGCCAGTCCGGTTGGAAGCCGGCCTGGCGCGCGGCGACGCCGAAGCCGGCCTATGACGTGATCATCGTCGGCGGCGGCGGCCATGGCCTCGCCACGGCCTATTACCTCGCCAGCCAGCACGGCATCCGCAATGTCGCGGTGATCGAAAAGGGGTATATCGGCTCGGGCAATGCCGGGCGGAACACCACCATCATCCGCTCCAACTACCTGTTGCCGGGCAACGAGCCGTTCTACGAATGGTCGATGAAGCTCTGGGAAGGGCTGGAGCAGGAACTGAACTACAACGCGATGGTCAGCCAGCGCGGCATCCTCAACCTCTATCATTCCGATGCGCAGCGCGACGCCTATGCGCGGCGCGGCAATGCCATGCGACTGAGCGGGGTGGATTCGCAGCTTCTGGGCCGCGACGAGGTGCGGGCCATGTACCCGTTCCTCGATTACGACAATGCGCGGTTCCCCATTCAGGGAGGCCTGCTCCAGGAGCGCGCCGGCACCGCGCGCCATGATGCCGTGGTGTGGGGCTACGCGCGGGGTGCGGATCGCCTCGGCGTCGACATCCTCCAGAACTGCGAGGTCACGGGCTTCCTCCGCGAGGGCGATCGCATCCTCGGGGTGGAAACCACGCGCGGGCCCATTGGTGCCGGCAAGGTGGGGCTCGCGGTGGCGGGCTCGACGACGCGCGTCGCGTCAAAGGCCGGATTGCGGCTGCCGATCGAGAGCCATGTGCTGCAGGCCTTCGTCTCGGAAGGGCTGAAGCCGGCGATCGACGGCGTCATCACCTTCGGCGCCGGGCATTTCTACATCAGCCAGTCCGACAAGGGCGGCCTGGTGTTCGGCGGCGACATTGACGGCTACAATTCCTACGCCCAGCGCGGCAACCTGCCGGTGGTCGAGGATGTGGCCGAGGGCGGCATGGCGCTGATGCCGCGCATCGGCCGGGTGCGGCTCCTGCGCATGTGGGGCGGCATCATGGACATGTCGATGGACGGCTCGCCCATCATCGATCGCACGCCGCTGCCCGGCCTCTATCTCAATGCCGGCTGGTGCTATGGCGGCTTCAAGGCGACCCCGGCCTCCGGCTGGTGCTTCGCCCATCTCATCGCCCGCAACGAGCCGCACGAGGTGGCGCGGCTGATGCGCCTCGACCGTTTCCGCACCGGCCATCTCATCGACGAGAAGGGAGTCGGCGCCCAGCCGAACCTGCACTGATGCGCATCCCCTGCCCCTATTGCGGCGAGCGCGACGCCCACGAATTCAGCTATCTCGGCGACGCGACGCTCACCCGCCCCGATCCCGCCGCGCCGGACGCGCCGGACCGCTTCTTCGATTACGTCTACCTGCGCGACAATCCCGCCGGGGCGCATCAGGAATGGTGGTATCACGCCTATGGCTGCCGCCAGTGGGTGAAGGTGGAGCGCAACACGCTCACCCACGCCATTGCCGGCGCGCGCCTCGCCCGTGATGCGCGAGACGCGGCGGGAGACGCGGCAGGAAACGTCCCGGGAGACGCCCCATGAGCCGCCTCGCCAAGGGCGGTCTCATCGACCGCGCGCGTTCCCTCGCCTTCACCTTCGACGGCCGGAGCTATGGCGGCCATGCCGGCGACACGCTGGCCTCGGCGCTGCTGGCCAACGACGTGCGCCTGGTCGGCCGCTCGTTCAAATATCACCGCCCGCGCGGCATCGTCTCGGCGGGGGCGGAGGAGCCGAACGCGCTGGTCGAGCTGCGCGCCGGCGCGCGGCGCGAGCCCAATACCCGCGCCACCGTGGCCGAGCTGTTCGACGGGCTGGAGGCGCAGAGCCAGAACCGCTGGCCCTCGCTCGATCTCGACCTTCTGAGCGTCAACCAGCTGCTCTCGCCCTTCCTCGGGGCGGGCTTCTACTACAAGACCTTCATGTGGCCCGCCGCCTTCTGGGAGAAGGTCTACGAGCCCATCATCCGCCGCGCCGCAGGGCTGGGGCGCATGGCCGAGGCGGCCGACCCCGACCCTTACGAGAAGGCCAGCACCTTCTGCGATGTGCTGGTGATCGGCGCCGGCCCGGCCGGGCTGATGGCGGCGCTCGCGGCGGGACGCGCCGGCGCGCGGGTGATCCTGGCGGATGAGGATTTCCTCGCCGGCGGCCGGCTCAATGCCGAGACGCGCGAGATCGACGGCAAACCGGCGGCGGAATGGGCCGCGCGGGTCACGGCCGAGCTGGCCAGCCTGCCCAATGTCCGCCTCATGACCCGCACCACCGTGTTCGGCGTCTATGATTCCGGCACTTATGGCGCGCTGGAACGCGTGGCCGACCACCTGCCGGTGCCCCCGCCCTTCCAGCCGCGCCAGCGGCTGTGGCGCATCCATGCCCGCCGCGCCGTGCTGGCCGCGGGCGCGACCGAGCGGCCCATCGTGTTCGGCGGCAATGACCGGCCGGGCGTGATGCTGGCGGGCGCGGTGCGCACCTATGTCAACCGCTTCGCCGTGGCGCCGGGACACCGCGTCGCGGTATTCGCCAATAATGACGACGCCTGGCGCGGCGCCCTCGAAATCAAGGCGGCCGGCATCGAGGTGGCTGCGATCGTCGACGTGCGCAAGGCGGTGGCGGCCAGCCTCGTGCAGCAGGCGAAAGCGAAGGGCATCCGCACCCTGCTCGACGGGCGCGTCACCGCCACCCATGGCAAGCGGCTCACCGCGGTCGATATCGTGGCGGACGGGCGCACGGAACGGCTGGCGGTCGACACGCTGGCCGTGTCGGGCGGCTGGTCGCCCAATGTCCATCTCACCTGCCATCACGGCGGCAAGCCGGCCTGGGACGAGGCCATCGCCGCCTTCGTGCCGGGCATCGTGCCGCCCTTGCTCGCCGTGGCGGGCGCTGCCAGCGGCGCCTTCTCCCTTGGCGCGGCGCTGACCGACGGCGCGGCGCAGGGCGCGGAGGCCGCAGAGGCGCTCGGCTTCCCCGTGCCGCTGCCCGACGTGCCGGCCGTGGCGGAGGAGAGCGTCGCCATCACCCCGTTCTGGCATGTGGCGGATTCCAGGGGTCCGGCCTTCGTCGATCTGCAGAACGACGTGACGGCGAAGGACATCACCATCGCTTACAAGGAAGGCTTCCGCTCGGTCGAGCATCTCAAGCGCTACACCACGCTCGGCATGGCGACCGACCAGGGCCGCACCTCCAACGTCACCGGCCTCGCCATCATGGCGAGCCTCACCGGCGCCTCGATCCCCGAGACCGGCACCACCATCTTCCGGCCGCCCTACACGCCGGTGTCGCTCGGCGCGCTGGGCGGGCACCATCGGGGCAAGGACTTCCGCGCCGTCCGCCTGACCCCGACCCATGAATGGGCGAAGGCACGCGGCGCGGTGTTCATCGAAACCGGTGCCTGGCTGCGGGCGCAGTATTTCCCCCGCCCGGGCGAAACCGACTGGCTGGAGAGCGTGAACCGCGAAGTGAAAGCGGTGCGCGCCTCGGTCGGGCTCATCGACGTCTCCACCTTCGGCAAGATCGACCTGCAGGGGCCCGATGTCGGCACCCTGCTCGACCGGCTCTACATCAACACCTTCTCGACGCTGGCCATCGGCAAGGCGCGCTACGGCGTGATGCTGCGCGAGGATGGGCTGGTGATGGATGACGGCACCACGGCACGGCTGGGGGCCGAGCATTACGTGATGACGACCACCACGGCCAACGCCGCCAAGGTCTACCAGCATCTCGAATTCTGCCTGCAGGTGCTGTGGCCGCAACTCGATGTCAGCATCGCCTCGGTATCCGAGCAATGGGCGCAGATCGCGCTCGCCGGGCCGCGCGCCCGCGACGTGCTGGCCCGCGTGGTCGATGCGGGAGTGGACGTGTCCAATGACGGACTGCCCTTCATGGGCGCCATCGAGGGCACCGTGCTGGGCGGGGTGAAGGCGCGGCTGTTCCGCCTGTCCTTCTCCGGCGAGCTGGGCTTCGAGATCGCCGTGCCGGCCCGGCATGGCGCCGCGCTGGCGCAGGCGCTGATGAGCGCGGGCGAGGCGTTCGGCATCACGCCGTATGGCATCGAGGCGCTCGGCGTCATGCGCATCGAGAAGGGGCATGTGTCCGGCAATGAACTGAGCGGCCAGACCACGGCGCGCGACCTCGGCTTCGGGCGCATGGCATCCACCAAGAAGGACTATATCGGCCGTGTCATGGCCGGCCGTCCCGGGCTGGTGGATCCGCAGCGGCCGACCTTTGTCGGCTTCAAGCCGGTGGACCCCAGCCAGCGCCTGCGCGCCGGCGCGCATTTCCTCAAGATCGGGGCGGCCGCGAGCCTCGAGAATGACGAGGGTTACATGACCTCGGTGGCCCATTCGCCCCATCTGGGTCACTGGATCGGCCTCGGCCTCCTCCAGCGCGGTCCCGAGCGCATCGGCGAGCGCGTGCGCGCCTATGACCCGGTGCGCGGGGGGGACATCGAGGTGGAAATCTGCGCGCCGGGCTTCATCGATCCGGAAGGGGAGCGGCTCCGTGGCTGATCATTCGTCTCATCCGCTGGACACCCTGCCCTTCGACGCGGTGGCCACTGCCGGCCATTACGGCGTGGCGGGCACGTTGGGTGTCACCGCCCGCCGCATCGATGGGCTTTCCATCGCCACCCTCGCCGCCCGGAAGGGCGACGACGACGCGCTCGCCGAGGCCGTGCGGGGCGCGCTGGGCCTGGAGCTGCCGCGCGCCTCGCGCGCGGTCTTCGCCGGAGCGCGCACGCTCATCGGCACCGCGCCGGGGCGCTGGCTGGCACTGTCGGGTCTCGATCGCGACATCGCCGGCACCTTGAGGGCCGCGCTCGGCCCGCTGGCCGCCATTACCGACCAGAGCGATGCCGTCGTCACCCTCGACCTCACCGGCCCGAAAGTGGCCGACACGCTCGCCAAGGGCGCGCTGATCGACCTCGACCCGCGCGTGTTCCTGCCGGGAATGGCGGCGACGACGGTGCTGGCGCATATCGGCATCACCCTGTGGCGGCGCGAGGAGGCGACATGGCGCCTCTTGGTCGCGCGCAGCTTCGAGGCGGCCCTGCTGCGCTTCCTGGTCTCCAGCGCCGCCGAATACGGCTTCGAACTGGACGACCGAGGTTGAGTGCGGCGCGGTGCGCGCTTCACGGACCCCCGCTTCTCCCGTAAAAGCCGGCCGAGCGCGACACCGCGCCGCCGGCAGACCGACGAGTATTCCGATGAGCGATATGACCACGCCCCACGTCCTCACCCTCTCCTGCCCCGATCGGCCCGGCATCGTCGCGGCCGTGGCCACCTTCCTGTTCGAGCATGGTGGCAACATCCTCGAGGCGCAGCAGTTCGACGACACGGAGAGCGGCCGCTTCTTCATGCGCGTTATGTTCGACCGGCCGGGCGATGCAGGCTCGCTGGAGGCGCTGAAATCGGATTTCGAGGCGGTGGCGCAGCCATTCGCCTTCAACTGGCGCCTGCGCCAGCGCGGTACCACGCGCAAGGTCATGCTGCTCGTCTCCAAGTTCGACCATTGCCTGGCGGACCTGCTCTATCGCTGGCGCATCGGCGAGATTCCGATGGAGATCGTCGGCATCATCGCCAACTACCCGCGCGAGACCTACGCCCATCTCGATTTCGACGGCATTCCCTTCCACTACCTGCCCATCACCAAGCAGACCAAGATGGAGCAGGAAGCCCAGCTATGGGAGCTGTTCCAGACGTCCGGCGCGGAGCTCGCGGTGCTGGCGCGCTACATGCAGGTGCTGTCCGACGGGCTCTCGGCCAAGCTGTCGGGCCGCTGCATCAACATCCACCATTCCTTCCTGCCCGGCTTCAAGGGCGCCAAGCCCTATCATCAGGCGCATGCGCGGGGCGTGAAGCTGATCGGCGCCACGGCGCATTACGTGACCTCCGATCTCGACGAAGGTCCGATCATCGAGCAGGATGTCGAGCGCATCACCCATCAGGATTCCGCCGAGGACCTCGTGCGCAAGGGCCGCGACATCGAGCGCCGCGTGTTGGCGCGGGCACTCGCCTGGCACCTCGACGACCGGGTGCTGACCAACGGCCACAAGACCGTCGTGTTCCGCGACTGAGGAGGCCCTGATGATCGAGACCCGCCTCATCGACGGAAAAGCTTTCGCCGAGACACTGCGCGCCCGCATCGCCACCGAGGTCGCCGCCTTCCGGCAGGCGACCGGGGTGACGCCCGGCCTTGCCGTGGTGCTGCTGGGGGAAGACCCCGCCAGCGCGGTCTATGTGCGCAACAAGGGCCGGCAGACGATCGAGGCCGGCATGGCCTCGTTCGAGCACAGGCTGCCGGCGGAAACGTCGCAGGACGACGTGCTGGCACTGGTGCGCGCGCTCAACGCCGACCCCGCCGTGCACGGCATCCTCGTGCAGTTGCCGCTGCCGGCGCATATCGACGCGCAGGCGGTGCTCGCCACCATCGATCCGGCCAAGGACGTGGACGGGTTCCATGTGGTGAATGCCGGACGGCTGGCGGTGGGGCTGGACGCGCTGGTGCCCTGCACGCCGCTCGGCTGCGTGATGCTGCTCAAGGACACGCTCGGCAGCCTCGCCGGGCTGGAGGCTGTGGTGGTAGGGCGCTCCAACATTGTCGGCAAGCCGCTGGCGCAATTGCTGCTGCGCGAGGACGCCACCGTCACCATCGCCCATTCGCGCACCCGCGACCTCCCCGCCGTGTGCCGGCGGGCGGATATCCTCATCGGCGCGGTCGGTCGGCCGGAGATGATCAAGGGCGACTGGATCAAACCGGGCGCCACGGTGATCGATGTCGGCATCAACCGCGTTCCGAAGCCGGACGGCGGCACGCGGCTGGTCGGCGACGTGGCCTTCGAGGAGGCGCAGGGCATTGCCGGCGCCATCACGCCCGTACCCGGCGGCGTCGGCCCGATGACCATCGCCTGCCTCCTGGCAAACACGCTGACGGCGGCGAAGCGGCTGGTGGGGTGAGGCTGAGCCCCACCCTCACGCCCTCGGCATGCGGTTCCAGGCATCCAGCCCGGCGATCTTGTAGGCCTCGGCGAGGGTCGGGTAGTTGAAGGTGTTCTCGATGAAGTAGTCGATCGTGCCCTTCAGGTTGAGCACCGCCTGGCCGATATGGATCAGCTCTGTGGCGCCTTCGCCGACGATGTGCACGCCGAGCAGGCGGCGCGACTTCACCGAGAAGATCATCTTCATCATCCCGTTATTCAGCCCCATGATGTGGCCGCGCGAGGTCTCGCGGAAGCGGGCGATGCCGCATTCGTAGGGGATCTGCCGGCGGCGCACCTCTTCCTCGGTCATGCCCACGGTGGAGATTTCGGGCACCGAATAGATGCCGTAGGGGAAGAATTCCGGCGGCGGCGGCGGCTCCAGACCGAAGGCATGGCAGGCGGCGACGCGGCCCTGCTCCATGGAGGTGGAGGCGAGGCTGGGAAAGCCGATCACGTCGCCGGCGGCATAGATATGCGGCACCGCCGTCTGCAAGGTGCGCGGCTCCACCGCGATGCGGCCGCGATGATCCACGGCAAGCCCGGCATTTTCCAGATCGAGCCGGTCGGTGGCGCCCACGCGGCCGGCGGCGAAGAGCAGCATGTCGGTATGCACCGTGCGCCCGTCGGCGAGCCGGCAGATGGGGCGCTCGTCGGCACCCAGCTCGATCTTGCTGACGGCAGCGCCAAATCTCAGGCCGACATTGCGGTCGCGCAATTCGTGGGTGAATTCCTCGATCAGTTCCTTGTCGATGAAGTCGAGAAAGCTGTTGCGCGGCTCGATCAGCGTCACCGACACGTCGAGCGCGCTGAAGATGGAGGCATATTCGACGCCGATCACGCCCGCGCCGATCACCGCCAGGCTGCGCGGCAGGCGCGGCAGGTCGACGATCTCGTCGCTGTCGAACACGCTCGTCGCGTTGAACGGCACATAATCCGGGCGGAACGGACGGGTGCCGACCGCAATCAGCACATGCGCGCCGGTAACGAGGTCGACATCGCCGTTCTCCTCGGTGATCTCGACCGTGTGCGGATCGACGAACCGCGCCTCGCCGCGCGCGGTCTTCACTCCGTTGCGGCTGAACTGGTGTTCAAGCACCTCGACTTCATGGTCGAGTGTCTTGTGCAGCCGCGCCAGCAGGTCCGCCGCGCCGATATCCTGCTTCACCCGGTAGGACCGGCCATAGAAACCACGCTCGCGCCAGCCGGAGAGGTTGAGCACGGTTTCGCGCAGGGTCTTGGAGGGGATGGTGCCGGTATGCACCGAAACGCCACCGACGCGGCGGCCCTTTTCCACGACGAGAACCGACTTGCCGATCTTGGCGGCCTGCACCGCGGCACGCCGACCCGAGGGGCCGCTGCCGATCACGATCATATCGAAGTCGTACATGGAGACCGGGTGCTCGCTGGCAAAAGGGAAACAGGGCTTTCGTCGATGCACGATGAATGCCAAGGAGACATGACAATTCGGCGCGCGACCACCATGAAGCGCCGGATTCGGGGCTTGGCTTTTGCCGGCGATCGCGGTCCCATCGTGGGAGGACTGGGGAGGGAATCGGACATTGGGCGAGGCGCAGCAGAAGCGGGGCAAGGATACGGCCAAAGGGGCGGGCAAGGGTGCGGCCAAGAGCGAGGGCAAGAGCGAGGGTGCGGCCAAGAGCGCCGCGTCGGCGGAAACCACGGGAATCGAGCCGGCCGCCGACGATCTGCGCACGGGCTCAGGCGCGCCGGGCGCCAATGAGCGCACGCTGGAACAGGCGCTCGGCCTTCAGGTTCGGGCGATCCGCCGCGACCTCGACCTCACCGTCTCCGATCTCGCCAGCGCGGCCGGCATCTCGGTCGGCATGCTGTCCAAGATCGAGAACGGGCTGATCTCCCCCTCGCTTTCCACGTTGCAGGCGATTTCAAACGTGCTGAACGTGCCGATCTCCACCCTGTTCTCCAGTTTCGAGGAGAAGCGGGACTGCTCCTTCGTGCCGGCCGGACAGGGCGTGCATATCGAGCGGCGCGGCACCAAGGTGGGGCACCAGTATGAGTTGCTCGGCCACGCGCTGGGCGGCGAGGTGGCGGTGGAGCCCTATCTCATCACGCTCAGCGAGGAGGCCGTGCCCTATACCGGCTTCGCCCATGCCGGCGTGGAGTTCATCCACATGCTGTCGGGCGAGGTGGTCTACCGCCACGGCGACCGCTCCTATCACCTGCGGCCGGGCGATTCGCTGCTGTTCGATTCCGCCGCCACGCACGGGCCGGAGCAGTTGCTGGTGCGGCCGATGACCTATCTGTCGATCATCGTCTATCCGCGCGAACCACGCTGAGAGCCCGTACGCGAAGGGGCTTCAGCGCGGCGCCGCCGAGAAGCGCGGCTCCATCGGCCCATCGGCGATCTCGCGCACCAGCTTGGCGCGGATCGCCTCGCCATAGAGCTGGCGGTTCATCACCGGCATGACGAAGGCGCCGGGGCCACCGATGACCTCCTGCAGGAAATAATCGATCAGTTCCTCGGGCGGAACCTTGCCGTCGGGGGTCTCCACGAAGGACACGGTCTCGGGGGCTTCGTCGTCATAGACGATCGGCAGGCCGTTGATGACCACGCCCCGGGCAAGCGCGGCCGCGCGCGCGAGGTGAAGCGGACGGCCGCGATTGCTCTTGCCGTCGCCCGATATGTCGATCGCCTTGCGGGTGCCGGCGAAGCCCGACTGGCCGAGCTGGCCGAGGCCGAACACAATGGCGTCGCCCATATTGGTGCCGTAGGTCAGCCGGCCCGGCGAGACTTCGGCGAGACGGTCGGCGAAGGCCCGTGCCGCCTCCGGGCTGTCGATCCGTGTCCAGGGAACCACGACCCTCTGCCGGTCGGAGCCGCCCCATTCGATATAGGTCACGGCGATGCGTCCGAGCGGGCCGAGCGCGATGGCCCGATGCACCTGCGCGTCGCGGAAGGCGGCAATGAAGCCGTCCCGCTGCAGATCCTTCTCCACGCGATCCATCGAGGTCGACACGTCGGCCGCGATGACCAGTTCGAGATCCACCGGCAGGCCGCCCTTCCCGTCAGCATCGGCGGGGATGCTGCCCCCCGCCGCGAGGGACAGCACGAGCAGCCCGCCCAGCCACAGCTTTCTCACTTTCACCCCCCAAGCACATGTCCGGCCCCCCCGGAGATGACCCAGCGGATATCACTGTCTTCGGGCGAAATTGTTGCGGGAATTCTTGAATATTCGGCCAATATTCCTTACGTAACGTCGAGTGAACAACGAGAAAGCGTGACCGCGGGAGGCGCCGGATCACGCCGGTTCAGCGGAGTTCATGTCCCCTTCCACCCTCGCCCGTCCGTCGCCGCGGCCACGCGTTGCGCACTATTCCCGCACGGAGAACGGCACCACGCCGCGCCGGTCGGGATCGAGCACGATCTCGCGGTCGAGCGGCGGGAAGGCCCGCTCGGGACAGGCGGCGCGCGGGCAGATGCGGCAATTGACGCCCAGCGGCGCCGCCTGGGCGGCCTTGAGGTCCAGCCCGTCGGCATAGACGATCTCGCCGGCATAGGAGATTTCGCAGCCCAGCCCCAACGCGTAGCGCCGCTCGCGCTGGCCGTGGCGGAGCGGGGGGCGGGAGGCGCCGCGCGCCAGGCACAGATAGCGCAGGCTGTCGGGCATCTCGCCCACCTGAACCAGCGTGCGGGCCGGCTGCTCGAAGGCCTCGTGCACGTTCCACACCGGGCAAGCGCCGCCATAGCGGGCGAACTGGAAGCGCGTGGCGCTGTGGCGCTTGATGACGTTGCCGGCGCGGTCGACTTTCAGGAAATAGAACGGCACGCCCTTCTCGCCCGGCCGCTGCAGGGTGGAAAGGCGGTGGCACACCTGTTCGAGGCTCGCCCCGGTGACGGCGGCGAGAAGATCGAGATCGTGCCGCTTCTCGCGGGCGAGGCGGGCGAAGCGGCGATAGGGCAGGATCAGCGCGCCGGCATAATAGTTCTGCAGCGACAGCCGGCAGACCTCGCGCGCGGTGGTGCTGCGAAAGCCGGCATCGCTCACATGCTGGTCGATGAGATCGCTCTGCTCGAAGCGGGCGATCAGCGTGGCGAGGCGGAAGGCCTGACTGGCGCGGCCCTGCGCGCGCGCGAGCGTGGCGGCGCGGCGATGCCGGTCATAGCGGATCAGCGGCGCATCCAGATCCTCGGCCGGCGCCATGTCCACCACGATATCGTGCTGCTGGCGCAGATGCCGGGTGAGCAGCGCCACCGCATCCTCGCGCGCGAACAGGTCGAGCGCGGCGCTGCGCGCCTCCGCCGCGCGGTCGAGACCGTCGACGTAATTGTCGATATAGTGGAAATGGTCGCGCACCTCCTCATAGGGAGCGAGGTTGCGCGCCTCCTCGGGGACGGCGGCGCCGTCCACCTCGCGCGCGACGGAGATGACCGCGTCGTCCAGCGCGGCGCGGCGCTCCTCCAGCCGGCGCATGGCGCCGTGCAGGCGCAGGAAGGCGCGCGCGAAGGCCGGGGCATGGGTGGTGGCGTTCTTCAGGTCCTGCAGGCTCGGTTCCAGCCCGCGAAACACCGGGTCGGCCAGCGCCTCGCGCAGATCCGCAACGATACGATCGAGATCGTCGGCGCCGAAGCGTGTAATATCCAGATCGAAGGTGCGGCTGATCGCGAGCAGCACTGCCGCCGTCACCGGGCGCTGGTTGCTCTCGATCTGGTTGATGTAGCTCGGCGACAGCGACAGCCGCCGGGAGAAATCGATCTGGGTCAGGCCGAGCCGCTCACGCACGTTGCGCACCGCGTGGCCGGCAAACACCTTCTTGGACATGATGGCCTTCTCCCGCAGATGACTTTCGCCTTTGCCTCTCCCTGTCGGGGATAGGTGGCCCGCGAAGCGGGTCGGTGAGGGGCGACACGATGGCGGCGCGGCGCAGGCCCCTCACCCCACCCCTCTCCCCATTGGGGAGCGGGAGACGTGCCCTCCATCGATTTTGTGAATTTTTTACAATTTCACGATCCGCATTTTCACAGCTTATCTTTTGTCCCGCAAGGGCCTAGAAGCGAAGCACGTGGCCGCGACGGCGACAAACGTCCGAGGGAACGCCCCATGAAGCATATTCTCGACGAGCTCGAACAGCGCCGCGCCGGCGCCCGCCTCGGGGGCGGCGTCCGGCGCATCGACGCCCAGCACACGCGCGGCAAGCTCACGGCCCGCGAGCGCATCGAGCTCCTGCTCGACACCGGCTCGTTCGAGGAATTCGACACCTTCGTCGAGCATCGCTGCACCGATTTCGGCATGGCCAAGGTGAAGACGCCGGGAGATGGCGTCGTCATCGGCTGGGGAACGGTGAACGGGCGCAAGGTGTTCGTTTTCGCCAAGGACTTCACCGTGTTCGGCGGTTCGCTCTCGGAAGCGCATGCCGCGAAGATCACCAAGATCCAGGACATGGCGCTGCGCACCCGCGCGCCCATCATCGGCCTGTTCGATGCCGGCGGCGCGCGTATCCAGGAAGGCGTGGCGGCGCTCGGCGGCTATGGCGAGGTGTTCAAGCGCAACGTGCTGGCCTCCGGCGTCATCCCGCAGATCTCCGTCATCATGGGCCCCTGCGCGGGCGGCGACGTCTATTCGCCGGCCATGACCGACTTCATCTTCATGGTGCGCGACACCTCCTACATGTTCGTCACCGGCCCGGAAGTGGTGAAGACCGTCACCAACGAGACCGTCACATCGGAGGAACTGGGCGGAGCCAAGGTGCACACCACCAGGTCCTCCGTGGCCGACGGCGCCTATGAGAACGATGTCGAAGCCTTGCTTCAGATGCGCCGGCTGATCGACTTCCTGCCCGCCAACAACCAGTCCGGCGTGCCGCACTGGCCGAGCTTCGACGAGGCGGAGCGGCTGGACGCCTCGCTCGACACGCTGGTGCCGGACAACCCGAACAAGCCCTATGACATGAAGGAGCTGATCGGGAAGCTCACCGACGAGGGCGATTTCTTCGAGATCCAGCAAGGCTTCGCCGCCAACATCCTCACGGGCTTTGGCCGCATCGAGGGGCGCACGGTGGGCTTCGTCGCCAACCAGCCAATGGTGCTGGCCGGCGTGCTCGACAGCGACGCCTCGCGCAAGGCCGCCCGCTTCGTGCGCTTCTGCGACGCCTTCGAGATCCCGATCGTCACGCTGGTCGACGTGCCCGGCTTCCTGCCCGGCACGTCGCAGGAATATGGCGGGCTCATCAAGCACGGCGCCAAGCTGCTCTTCGCCTATAGCCAGGCCACCGTGCCGCTGGTGACGGTGATCACCCGCAAGGCCTTCGGCGGCGCCTATGACGTGATGGCCTCCAAACATGTCGGCGGCGACGTGAACTACGCCTGGCCGACCGCGCAGATCGCGGTCATGGGCGCCAAGGGCGCGGTGGAGATCATCTTCCGCGCCGATATCGACGATCCCGAGAAGATCGCCGAGCGCACGAAGGAATATGAGCAGCGCTTCCTCTCGCCGTTCGTGGCGGCCGAGCGCGGCTATATCGACGAGGTCATCACCCCCCGCTCGACCCGCAAGCGCCTCGCCCGCGCGCTGTCCATGCTCGCCTCCAAGAAGGTCGAGACGCCCATGAAGAAGCACGACAATCTGCCGCTCTAGTACGACCTATTTACACGCAATCGGAATCCGGCCAGAAATTTACTTCCATTCCCTTGGGGTATTTTTCCATGAGCAATATTCCGCATGCCCGCCGTATCCTAATCGACCTTTATCGCAAGCTGATTCAAGAGGGAAATCAGGAAGATGCTCACGCGATTGGCGAGGCAATTGGCAACCTGTTTCGACGGGCGCCAGTTAGGAAGAGCCCAACCCGGTCGAACCCTGTGACTATCAATACAAAGAACAATGTCATAGAGCTTGCAGATACGACAGACCTTACTGCGGCCCAGATCGCCGCGATATTTAACATAAATCCCGGTCGTGTAACTGAAATTTTACAAGAGCGTCGGGGAGTTAATTAGAATGGAGCAAGAATGTTCTCCAAAATCCTCATCGCCAATCGTGGCGAGATCGCCTGCCGGGTCATCAAGACCGCGCGCAAGATGGGCATCCGGACGGTGGCGGTCTATTCCGACGCCGACAAGGACGCGCTGCATGTCGAGATGGCGGACGAGGCGGTGCCTATCGGCGCCGCTCCCGCCGCGCAGTCCTACCTCATCGCCGAGAAGATCATCGAGGCGGCCAAGCTGACCGGCGCCGAGGCGGTGCACCCGGGCTATGGCTTCCTCTCCGAGCGCGCGAGTTTCGCGCAGGCGCTGAAGGATGCCGGCATCGTCTTCATCGGCCCGAACCCCGGCGCCATCGAGGCGATGGGCGACAAGATCGAATCCAAGAAGGCGGCGGCGGCGGCCAATGTCTCCACCGTGCCGGGCTATCTCGGCGTGATCGAGGATGCCGTTCATGCGGCAAAGATCGCCGACGAGATCGGCTATCCCGTGATGATCAAGGCCTCCGCCGGCGGCGGCGGCAAGGGCATGCGCATCGCCCATTCGCGCGACGAGGTGCAGGACGGTTTCGATCGCGCCCGTTCCGAAGCGAAGTCCTCCTTCGGCGACGACCGGGTATTCGTCGAGAAGTTCATCGTCGACCCGCGCCATATCGAGATCCAGGTGCTGGGCGACAAGCACGGCAATGTCATCTATCTCGGCGAGCGC
This sequence comes from Ancylobacter tetraedralis, assembly GCF_014195655.1. GTDB lineage: Bacteria > Pseudomonadota > Alphaproteobacteria > Rhizobiales > Xanthobacteraceae > Ancylobacter > Ancylobacter tetraedralis. Next base: position 237,649 of record NZ_JACICD010000001.1, on the reverse strand, counting down.
GAATGCTCGATCCAGCGTCGCAACCAGAAGGTTGTCGAGGAGGCCCCCTCGCCGCTCTTGGACGAGGCCACCCGCACGCGCATGGGCGAGCAGGCGGTGGCGCTGGCAAAGGCTGTGAACTATGACAGCGCCGGCACGGTCGAGTTCGTCGCCGGGCAGGACAAGTCGTTCTATTTCCTGGAGATGAACACCCGCCTGCAGGTGGAGCACCCCGTCACCGAGCTTGTCACCGGCATCGACCTCGTCGAGCAGATGATCCGCGTGGCGGCGGGCGAGCCTTTGTCGATCCGCCAAGCCGACGTGAAGCTCAAGGGCTGGGCGGTGGAGAGCCGCGTCTATGCCGAGGACCCCTACCGCTCCTTCCTGCCCTCCATCGGCCGGCTGACCCGCTATCGCCCACCGGCGGAAGGCGTGACCAACGCGGTGACCACCCGCAACGACACCGGCGTCTATGAAGGCGGGGAAATCTCGCTCTATTACGACCCGATGATCGCCAAGCTGATCACCCATGCGCCGACGCGCGAGGAGGCGATCGAGGCGCAGGCGGATGCGCTGGATGCTTTCGCCATCGACGGCATCCAGCACAATATTCCGTTCCTGTCCTCGCTCATGACGCATGAGCGCTGGCGGGCCGGCCGGCTCTCCACCGGCTTCATCGCGGAAGAATATCCCGACGGCTTCCACCCCACCGCGCCGACGCCCGCGCTGGCGCGCCGGCTCGCGGCCGTGGCGGCGGTCATCGACAATGTCGGCAATGCGCGCAAACGCAAGATCTCCGGCCAGCTGGCGGGGCGGCCGGTGGTGTTCGAGCATCAGCGCGTGGTCCGTCTCGGAGAGTTGAGCCTGCCCTGCGAGGTGGATCGCGCGGCCGGCGGCTTCATCGTCACCTTCCTCGATGCCGAGGGCCGGCCGGACGGCACGCATGAGCTGCGCTCCGGCTGGAAGCCGGGGGACCCGGTGTGGAGCGGCGTGTTCGACGACGACGCCATCGCCGTGCAGGTGCGCCCGCGCCTCAACGGAGTGGCGCTCGCCCATCGCGGCGTGGCGGTCGAGGCGCTGGTCTATACAAGCCGCGAGGCGGAGCTGGCCGCGCTGATGCCCGAGAAGCTGCAGACCGGCAGCGGCAAGCAGCTGCTCTGCCCGATGCCGGGCCTCGTGGTTTCCATCTCCGTGACCGAGGGCCAGGAGGTCAAGGCCGGCGAGGCTTTGGCCGTGGTGGAAGCGATGAAGATGGAAAACGTGTTGCGCGCCGAGCGCGACGCGACGGTGGGCAAGATCCTCGCCAAGGCGGGCGACAGCCTCGCGGTCGACGCCGTCATCCTCGAATTCGCCTAGGGAAAGCCGAGGGAGCCCCGCCGTGGACCACGCAACGCCTATGCCTGATCTCGCCGCCTTCCCGGCCGCGCGCCGCGAGGACTGGCTGAAGCTGGTCGACGGCGTGCTCAAGGGCGCTCCCTATGACAAGCGCATGGTCACGCGCACGGCCGATGGCATCACGCTCGACGCCCTGCCGGCGCGCCGGCCGAACGCCGCGCCCATCGCCGGCCGGCCGGCCGGGGCGCCGTGGCGGGTGATCGCGCGGATCGACCATGCCGACCCGGCGGCCGCCAACGCGCAGCTGCTGGAGGATCTCGACGGCGGGGCGGACGGGGCGAGCCTCGTCTTCGCCTCCGCCCCCTCCGCGGCCGGCTTCGGCCTGCCGGCCCGGCACGAGGAACTGCTGCAGGCGCTCGCCGGGGTGCTGCCCGATCTCGTCACCCTGCGCGTCGAGGCCGGGCACTATCAGGCGCGCGACATCGCCCTCGCGCTCGCCCGCCTGTTCGAGAAGCAGGACCCCGCCAGGCTCGACATCCGCTTCGGGCTCGATCCGATCGGCGATTTCGCCGCGCTCGGGGCCGCGCCGATCGAATGGGAGGCGCTGTCCGCCCGGCTCGGCCAGACGGTCGGCACGCTCACCGCCCGTGGTTTCACGGCCCCGATGGTGCGGGCGGACGGGCGGCTGCACCACGCGGCGGGCGCCACCGACGCGCAGGAACTCGCCGCCGTGCTGGCAACCGCCGCCGCCTATCTGCGGGCGCTGGAGGCCGCCGGCCTGTCGCTGGAGGCCGCCGCCGGCGCCATCGAGGTGACGCTGACCGCCGATGTCGACCAGTTCGGCACGCAGGCCAAGCCGCGCGCCTTCCGCCTTCTATGGACGGCGATGCTCGCGGCCTGCCGCGTCGAGGCCGGGCCGGTGGCGGTCCACATGGAAACGGCGTGGCGTTCCCTCACCCGGCGCGACCCTTATGTGAACCTCCTGCGCGGCACCATCGCCGCCTTCGCCGCCGGCGTCGGCGGCGCGGACAGCCTCACCGTGCTGCCCTTCACGCAGGCGCTCGGCCTGCCCGATGACGCCGCCCGCCGCCTCGCCCGCAACACGCAGCTGATCCTCCTCGCCGAATCCAACATTCATCGCGTCGCCGACCCCGGCGCCGGGGCGGGCGCCATCGAGGAGCGCACCGAAACGCTCGCCGCGAGCGCCTGGGCGCTGTTCCGCGCCATCGAACAGGAGGGCGGCATGGTGGAAAGCCTGACCTCGGGCGGATGGGCCCGGCGCCTCGCCACCGCCCGTGCCGCGCGGATGCAGGACATCGCCACCCGTCGCCTGCCCCTCACGGGCACGTCGGAATTCGCGGCCCTGGGCGAAGGCGTGCCGAACGTGCTGGCGCCGGCCCGCCAGATGACAGCGGCGGCGCCGGCGGAGGGCGCGCTCCTGTGCGAGCCGCTGCTGCCGCACCGCCTCGCCGAGCCGTTCGAGCGCCTGCGCGACGCGGCCGAGCGCGCGCACCCGGCGCCGACCGCCTTCCTCGCCACCCTTGGCGCGCCGGCCGACTTCACCGCCCGCGCCGGCTTCGCCAAGGCCTTCCTGGAGGCGGGCGGCATCGCGGCACCCGTGGGGGACGGCTTCGCCGACGCCGTGGCACTGGCGGACGGCTTCCGCGCCTCCGGCGCCCGGCTGGCCTGCCTCGCCTCCTCGGACGAAGTCTATGCGCGATGGGGCCGGGCGGCGGTGGCCGCGCTCAAGGAGGCCGGCGCGGACACCGTACTTCTGGCCGGGCGGCCGGGCGCGGACGAAGGCGACTGGCGCACCGCCGGCGTTGACGGCTTCATCTTCGTCGGCGCCGACCTCATCGCGACGCTGGGTGAGGCGCATCGACGGCTTGGTATCCCCACCGGTATCGGGGGTGGCGCCGGCGGCAAAGCGGGCGATACTGATGCGACGCCCGGTGCGGCATGAACAGGAGCGAAAGGGAAGCAGCATGTCCTTTGCGTTGAAGCCGGTCCTCCTCCTCACGGTGGCCGCGATGGCGACGCCCGTCGGCGCGGCATGGGCGAGCGACACTCATCATGACGGCATCTGGACCGTCACGACCTCCGCCGAGGATGGCGCCTGCAACACCAATTACGACTTCAAGATGCGGGTGAAGAACGGCGAGGTCACCTATGCCGGCTTCTGGCCGGTGAAGGCGACCGGCGGCATCAACCGGGCCGGGTTGATCCGCATGAATCTCGCCCATAGCGGCCAGAGCGTCAAAGCCACCGGGCTGGTGCGCGGCGACACCGCCTCGGGGGACTGGACCTCGCCCAAGCCCGCCTGCTCGGGCTCATGGGTCGCCAAACGGGCGTGAGTACAAGCGGGGCCGCCAAGGCCCGGACGCGGCATCCGCCAAAGCGGACGCCCGATGCGAGGAGGCCACGATGAGCCGCATTCCGAACTTCGCCGGCATCGAGTGGCAAAGCCGCGCGCCGGCCGCGCCGCCGGTCACGGTCGCGGACTGGACGACACCCGAGCGCATCGCGGTCAAGCCGCTCTACGGGCCGGACGATATCGCCGGGCTCGGCTTCATCGACAGTTTCCCCGGCATCGCGCCCTTCCTGCGCGGCCCCTACCCCACCATGTATGTCACCCAGCCCTGGACCATCCGGCAATATGCCGGCTTCTCCACGGCGGAGGATTCCAACGCCTTCTACCGGCGCAACCTCGCCGCCGGGCAGAAGGGCCTCTCGGTCGCCTTCGATCTCGCCACCCATCGCGGCTATGACAGCGACCACCCGCGCGTCGCCGGCGATGTCGGCATGGCCGGCGTGGCGATCGATTCGATTTACGACATGCGCACGCTGTTCGACGGCATCCCGCTGGACCAGATGAGCGTGTCCATGACCATGAACGGGGCGGTGCTGCCGATCCTCGCGCTCTATGTCGTGGCGGGCGAGGAGCAGGGCGTGAGCCCCGCGCAGCTTTCCGGCACCATCCAGAACGACATCCTCAAGGAGTTCATGGTCCGCAACACCTATATCTACCCGCCGACCCCCTCGATGCGCATCATCTCCGATATTTTCGCCTTTACCTCCAAGCAGATGCCGCGCTTCAACTCGATCTCGATCTCCGGCTACCACATGCAGGAGGCGGGGGCGACGCAGGATCTGGAACTCGCCTACACGCTGGCCGACGGCCTCGAATATGCGCGCGCCGGCATGGCCGCCGGCCTGCCGATCGATACCTTCGCGCCGCGCCTGTCCTTCTTCTGGGCGATCGGCATGAACTTCTTCATGGAGGTCGCCAAGCTGCGCGCCGCCCGGCTGATCTGGGCCCGGCTGATGGCCGATCTCGGGGCATCGAGCCCGAAATCGCTGCCGCTGCGCACCCATTCGCAGACCTCGGGCTGGAGCCTCACCGCGCAGGACCCGTTCAACAACGTGATGCGCACCATGGTAGAGGCGATGGCGGCCACGCAGGGCCACACCCAGTCGCTGCACACCAATGCGCTGGACGAGGCGCTCGCGCTGCCCACCGACTTCTCCGCCCGCATCGCGCGCAACACGCAGATACTCTTGCAGCAGGAAAGCGGCACTACCCGCGCCATCGACCCGTGGGGCGGCTCGTTCTTCGTGGAAAAGCTCACCGCCGACCTCGCCGCCAAGGCGCTCGCGCATATCGGCGAGGTCGAGCAACTCGGCGGCATGGCCAGGGCGATCGAGGCCGGCATCCCCAAGCTGCGCATCGAGGAAGCCGCCGCCACCACGCAGGCGCGGATCGATTCCGGCGCGCAGACCGTGGTCGGCGTCAACATGTTCAAGCCGACGCGCGAAACGCCGCTGGACGTGCTGCGGGTGGACAATTCAGCGGTGCGCGCCGCCCAGCTCGAAAAGCTGCGGCGGCTCAAGGCCGAGCGCGACCCGAAGGCGGTGGAACCCGCCCTGGCGGCGTTGCAGAACGGCGCGGCGGGCGGGGCCAATCTTCTCGCCCTCGCCATCGATGCCGCGCGCGCCAAGGCGACGGTGGGCGAGATATCGGATGCGCTGGAACGCGTCTTCGGCCGTCACCGGGCGGAAATCCGCGCGGTCTCCGGCATCTACCGGCGGGAGGCGGGAGCGATGAGCGACAGGGTGACGCGCGTGCGCGAACGCGTCGAGGCATTCGAGCACGAAGAGGGCCGGCGCCCGCGTATTCTGGTCGCCAAGGTCGGGCAGGACGGGCATGACCGCGGCCAGAAGGTGATCGCCTCGGCCTTCGCCGATCTCGGCTTCGACGTCGATATCGGCCCGCTCTTCGCCACGCCGCAGGAGGCAGCGCGGCAGGCGGTGGAGAATGACGTGCATGTCATCGGCATCTCCTCGCTCGCCGCCGGCCATCTCACGCTGGTGCCGCAGGTGAAGGCCGCGCTGGAAGCGGAGGGGCGGGGCGACATCATGGTCGTGGTCGGGGGCGTGGTGCCGCCGCAGGATTATGACGCCGTTCATGCCGCCGGTGCCGAAGCGATCTACCCACCCGGCACAGTGATCGCGGAGGCGGCGGAAGGCCTGCTCGACAAGCTCGGCGAACGGCTCGGCCATAGCGGCGCGGCGGCGCAGTAGCGTCCCGGCCGGCCTCCCGGCGCGAGGCCGGCCGAAAGGACGCAGGACGGTTCCGGGAAGGGCCGGGTGGGCATACGGATCGCGCGAGGTATGCCGTTCCTCCTCGCCGCGCGACGTCGCGATTAGCAGGACTGACCAAAGATGTGGCAGGACGGCGGGTGGCGCGCGCGAAAGCGGCAGCCGCGGGCCTGCGGACGCCGATGCGGCGAGGCCAGGCCGCGCGCGAACAGCAGCCCCCCATCAACCAATTGAAAAATAAGGTTATATTTGGAGGGCGGTCGGCCAGCCGGCCGCCGCGCGCGTGCGGCGCGTCCGTTGCCACGGCTGTACCGAAACCTTGGCACGCCGCTTGCTTTCCAGCTTGTATACAAGTTTGTGAGCAAGCCATGAACCCCGCCAGTGCCAATATCGAGGAGGCGATCCTCTCCGCCATCCTCGCCGGCCGCATCAATCCCGGCACGCGGCTGGGCGAGCAGAAGCTCGCCGACTTGTTCGGCGTGTCCCGCACCCGCGTGCGCGAGGCGATGATGCGGCTGGAGACGCGCGGCGTGGTGCAGGTCAGCGCCCGGCGCGGCTGGTTCGTGGTCGAGCCCTCGGCCGAGGAGGCGCGCGAGGCGTTCCAGACCCGCCGCGTCATCGAGACCGGCCTGCTGCAGACCGTGCGGGAGGTGCCCCCCGCGGTGCTGGAGAGCCTCCGGGAACATGTCGCCATCGAGCGCGCGGCCATCGAGACCGGCGATGTCTCGTCCCGTGCCTGCCTGCTGGGCGACTTCCACATCCACCTCGCCGACGCGCTCGGCAACCGCCTGCTGACCGAGATCATCCGCGACCTGACGGCGCGCACCACGCTGATCTCGATGCTCTACCAGCCGACGGAGAAGGCGGAAGAGTCGAGCCACGATCACGAAGACATCGTCGCGGCCATGGAGGCGGGCGATCTCGCCCGTGCCGCCCGGCTGATGGACGAGCATATCGGCAAGGTCGAGGCCGGCCTCGACCTCACCGCCAAGCCCGATCCGCTCGCGGGGCTTCGCGAGCTTCTGTCGCCGTCGACCTTTGCCGGCAACGCGCCTTCCGTTCCCCATCATCACACCCCTGCCCCCTCGTTCGAGAAAAAGGATTGACCGCATGAACCGTCGCACCCTCATCGCCCTCGCCGCCGGCGCGCTGCTGGCCGCCGCGCAGGCGCCGCTCGCGCAGCTGTCGCTCGCCCGGGCAGACGCGCTCGCCACCATCGAGACCAGCAAGCTGATCCGCATCGCGGTGCCGCAGGACTTCCCGCCCTTCGGTAGCGTCGGTGCCGACATGGCGCCCAAGGGCTATGATGTCGACGTCGCCCGGCTGATCGCCGAGAAGCTTGGCGTGAAGGTCGATCTGGTGCCGGTGACGAGCGCCAACCGCATTCCCTATCTGCAGACCAACAAGGTCGACCTCGTCATTTCCTCGCTGGGCAAGAATCCCGAGCGCGAGAAGGTGATCGACTTCTCCACGGCCTATGCGCCGTTCTTCTCCGGCGCCTTCGCGCCCGCCGACGTGAAGGTGAGCGAGGCCAAGGATCTGGCCGGCAAGACCATCGCCGTCACCCGCGGCGCCACCGAGGATCTGGAACTCACCAAGTTCGCCCCGGCCGATGCCACCATCAAGCGCTACGAGGACAATAACGGCACCATCTCCGCCTTCCTCTCGGGCCAGGTCGACGTGGTGGTGACGGGCAACGTGGTGGCCGCCGCCATCCTCGCGCGCAACCCGCCGAAGAAGCCGGAGCTGAAGTTCCTGATCAAGAACTCGCCCTGCTATATCGGCCTCAACAAGAACGAGCCGGCGCTGCTGGCCAAGGTCGACGCCATCATCGCCGCCGCCAAGAAGGACGGCTCGCTCGACGCCATTTCCGAGAAGTGGCTCGGCGCCAAGCTGCCCGCCGACCTGTGAGGACGGCTCCGCAGCCGGGGAACTGTGACGGCTGATCCCTCGGCGGGCCGCGTGGCCCGCCTCCCCCTCACCGCCGCATCAGCGGGAGTTCAGGCATGAACTACGCGTTCGATTTCGGCTGGCTGTTCGACTATTGGCCAGTCCTGGTGAAAGGCATTCTCATCACGGTCGAGTTGACGCTGGTGGGCGGCATTCTCGGCGTGTCGCTCGGCATTGCCTGCGCCTGGGCGCGCGCGCTCGGGCCGCGCTGGCTCGGGGCGATCGTCGCCACCTATGTGGAGCTGATCCGCAACACGCCGTTCCTGATCCAGCTGTTCTTCATCTTCTTCGGCCTGCCGGCCCTCGGGGTGCGCATGGGCGAGCTGGAAGCGGCCAATCTCGCCATGGTGATCAATCTCGGCGCCTATGGCTGCGAGATCATCCGCGCCGGCATCCAGGCGACGCCGCGCGGCCAGTTCGAGGCGGGCGCGAGCCTCGGCATGAGCCGCATCCAGACCTTCTGGTACGTGGTTCTGGTGCCGGCGCTGCAACGCATCTGGCCCGCGCTGTCCTCGCAGATCGTCATCGTCATGCTGGGCTCGGCGGCGGTGTCGCAGATCGCGGCGGAGGACCTCACCTTCGCGGCCAATTTCATCCAGTCGCGCAGTTTCCGGGCGTTTGAATCCTATTTCGTCGCCACCCTGATCTACCTCGCCCTCGCCATCGGTCTGCGCCAGCTGCTGCGCGGCCTCGGCTGGACCATCTTCCCCCGTCGAGCAGCCCGGTGAGGAGGCGCGCATGAGCGATTTCACCACCTGGGACATCCTGCGCAACCTCTTGCTGGCGGCGCGCTGGACCGTGCTTCTCTCCCTCGTTTCCTTCATCGGCGGCAGTCTGGTCGGCATGGCGCTGCTATTCGCGCGCATCGGCAAGAGCCGCGGGGGGCGAGGTTTCGTCAGGGCCTATGTCGAGATCTTCCAGGGCACGCCGCTGCTGATGCAGCTGTTCCTCACCTTCTTCGGCCTTGGCCTGTTCGGCATCGATGTGCCGGCCTGGCTGGCGGCGGGGCTGGCGCTGATCCTGTGGTCGGCGGCCTTCCTCACCGAGATCTGGCGCGGCTGCGTCGAATCCGTCGCCAAGGGCCAGTGGGAGGCCTCTTCCAGCCTGGGCATGGGCTATCTGCAGCAGATGCGCTGGGTGATCCTGCCGCAGGCGCTGCGGGTCGCCGTGCCGCCCACCGTCGGCTTCTCCGTGCAGGTGGTGAAGGGCACGGCGCTCACCTCGATCATCGGCTTCGTGGAATTGTCCAAGGCCGGGACGATGGTCACGAACGCCACGTTCGAGCCCTTCACGGTCTATGGCTTCGTCGCCCTGATCTATTTCTGCCTGTGCTGGCCGCTTTCCAAGTCCTCCCAGATCCTCGAGAGGAAGCTCAATGTCGCTCATCGAAATCACTGAAGTGAAGAAGCGCTTCGGCGACAATGAAGTGCTCAAGGGCATCAATATCGATGTCGCACCGGGCGAAGTCATCGCCATTATCGGCAAATCGGGCTCCGGCAAATCCACGTTGCTGCGCTGCATCAACGGGCTGGAGACCATCGACGAGGGCTCCATCTCGGTGGCAGGCGCCCAGTTGTTGCCGGACGAGTTGCACCTCAAGGCGCTGCGGCTGAAGGTCGGCATGATCTTCCAGGGGTTCAACCTGTTCCCCCATCTCACCGCGGGCCGCAATGTCATGCTCTCGCAGACGGTGGTGAAGAAGACACCGAAGGCCGAGGCCGAGGTGATGGCGAAGAAGATGCTGGAGCGGGTGGGCCTCGCCCACAAGTTCGATGCCTATCCCGACCAGCTCTCGGGCGGCCAGCAGCAGCGCGTCGCCATCGCCCGCGCGCTCGCCATGCAGCCCATCGCCCTGCTCTGCGACGAGATCACCTCGGCGCTCGACCCCGAACTGGTCAACGAGGTGCTGAGCGTGGTGAAGGAACTCGCCAGCGAGGGCATGACGCTGCTCATGGTGACGCACGAGATGCGCTTCGCCCGCGACGTGTGCTCGCGCGTCGTGTTCATGCACCAGGGCCGCGTGCACGAGATCGGGCCGCCGGAAAAGGTGTTCGCCAACCCGGCGACGCCCGAGCTCAAGCAGTTCCTCGGCGTCATCCACTGACCGCCGGCCGGCGCGCGAAGCGCGCGTCAGCCGCCACCCGGATCGGTGGCCATCAGCAGCGAGGCGGCGCGGCGTCGATGGGCGGCGCCGCTCGCGAACAGTTCGGCAGCCCAGTCGACGAAGACCCGCAGCCGGCTCGAAAGATGCCGGTTGGGGGCATAGACGACGTGCAGCGTGATCGCCTCGCACTCCCAGTCCGGCAGCACGCGCACCAGCCGCCCGGCCTCCATATAGGGCCTCACCATCGGCTCGCTCCCCTGGATGATGCCAAGTCCGGCGAGGCCGGCGGCGAGATAGGCGGTGGAATCGTTGACCGCCACCGCATGGGGCAGGTCGAGATCGTAATGCTCGTCGCCGCGCATCATCTCGAAACTGACCGGCCGCCCGGTGCGGGCGCTGAAATAACCGACCACGCGGTGCCCGCTCTCCAGCTCGCGCGGATGCAGCGGCAGGCCGTACTGGCGGATATAGTCCGGCGCGGCGCAGGGCACGAGTTGCACCTGGCCGATGCGCCGGGCGATCAGCGTCGGGTCCGTGAGGCTGCCGCCGCGAATGGCGCAGTCGACATTCTCGGCCACCAGATCCACCGGCCGGTCGGACACGCCCATGTCGAGCTGGATGTCGGGATAGCGCGCGATGAAGTCGGGCAAGGCGGGAATGAGCGCATAGAGCGCCAGCGAGGACGGCACATCGACCCGCAACCGCCCCGAGGGGGTGGCCTGCGAACGCATCATGGAGCCGTCCAGTTCGTCGAGATCGGACAGCAGCGCGAGCGCGCGCTCGTAATAGGCGGCGCCGTCCGGCGTCACCCCGACGCGCCGCGTGGTGCGGTTGAGCAGCTTGGTGCGCAGATGCGCCTCCAGTTGCTGGATCAGCTTGGTGACGGTCGGCTTGGGGCTGTCCAGGAGGTCGGCGGCGCGGGTGAAGGTGCCCGCCTCCACCACGCGGACAAAGGCGCGCATCGCCGCAATCTGGTCCATGACAACCTCGCCATTGTTTCCATAGGTGAACAATGTAATCCAGATTCAGCTATTTTTTCACCCTGAGCACGAGACTAAGTTTCGCCGCACTGCAACAGGTGAGATCCGGGAGCGTCCGCGCGCCCCGATTTCCAAGGTGAGCGACATGTCGGCGCTGTGGACCGAGGACAAGCTGGATCTGGACGGGACGGCGTTGCCGGTCCGCGTCTACCGGGCCGGCGCGGCGCTGCGCCCGACCCCGCTCGTGCTGCACCTGCATGGCGGCACCTTCACCTGCGGCGATCTAGACTGCGGCGCCATGATCTGCCGCACCATGGCGGAGGCCGGCGCCGTGGTCGTCTCGATCGATTATCCGCTGGCGCCCGAGCATCCCTTTCCCGCCGCGCTCAATGTGAGCTTCGCCGCGCTCGACCTGCTCTATCGCCAGCGGGCGCGCTGGGCGGGCCGCGGCGCCCGGCTGTTCGTGGCCGGCGAGGAGGCGGGGGCCAACATCGCCACCGCCCTCACGCTGATGGCGCGTGATCAGCACCGCCCGCCCATTGCCGGGCAGATCCTCATTTCGCCCATGCTGGATCCGTGCCTCGGCTCGCACTCGATCCGTGCCGCGGCCGTGGGCGAGGCGGGCTGCAAATGGGCGGATGGTTGGCATTTCTATCTCGGCACCGCCGACAAGGCCGCCCACCCCTATGCCGCGCCGCTCGGTTCGCGGCGCCTGGCCGGCATCGCCCCCGCGCTCATCCTCACCTCGGACGATTGTCCGATGCATGACGAGAGCGTTGAATATGGCCAGCGCCTCGGCAGTTGTGGCGTGCCGGTGCAGAGCCACGTCGTTTCCGATCCCTCCGACTGGCCGCCGGACGGCCCGCCGGATGCGGCCAGCCTGCCCCCCTGGGCGCAGACGCTGCTGCCGCTGTTCACCACATTCCTGACGGCGCCCGCACCTGCCGCCGCCGTCCGCACCGTTCAGGCCTGAGGCCGGGAGACTTTGCCATGACCGATGATCGCACCCGCAACCATGTCGCCGTGCCGGAGATCGTACGCGCCGAAATCGCCCGCGATCGTGCCGCGCCGCCCGCCCGCCGCCGCTGGCGCGATGCCGGCCTTGCCATCAGCCTCGCCACCACCGCGACTGCCGCCGCCGTGTGGTTCGCCTGGCCGATCAGCGCGGCGCTCGCCACCGACCCCGCCCCCGCGCAGGTCCAGGCGCCGCAGGGCGTGCCGGTGTCGGTCGCGGTCTTGAAAAACCGCGACACCATGAAGTGGGACGAGTTCTCCGGCCGCCTGCAGGCGGTCGAGCGGGTGGAGGTGCGTCCGCGCGTCGCCGGTGCGGTGCAGTCCGTGCACTTCCGCGAAGGCGCGCTGGTGAAGCAGGGCGACCTGCTGTTCACCATCGACCCCGAGCCGTTCAAGGCCGCGCTGGACCGCGCCGAGGCGCAGGCGACCGCATCCGAGGCGCGCGTGCTGCTCACCAAGAACGAGCTTGAACGCGGCCAGAAGCTGGTCGACGCCAAGGTCGTCTCGGTGCAGGACATCGACCAGCGCACCAACAATCACAACGAGGCCAAGGCCAATCTGCGCGCCGCGGAAGCCGCCGTCCACACCGCCCGGCTCGATCTCGGCTATACCGAGGTGCGCGCGCCGGTGGATGGCCGCGTCGGTCGCATCGACGTCACGGTCGGCAATCTCGTCGCCGCCGGCCCGACCTCGCCGGTGCTGACCACGCTGGTCTCGGTCGATCCGATCTATGTCGGCTTCGCGGCCGATGAAAACGCGGTGGGCGAGGCGCTCGCCACGCTCGGGACCGGCGACGTGCTGGGCGAGATCGCCCGCATTCCGGTCGAGATCGTCACCGCCACCACCGGCGGCAAGCCGGTCACCGGCCATCTCCAGCTGGTCGACAACCAGGTCGAGACCACGACCGGCACGTTCCGCCTGCGCGCGGTGTTCGACAACAAGGACGGCCGGCTCGTTCCCGGCCAGTTCGCCCGGGTCCGCATGGGCCGCGCCCGCGCCGAGCCCGCCCTCGTCATCAACGAGCGCGCCATCGGCACCGACCAGGACAAGAAGTTCGTCTTCGTGGTCGGAGCGGACGACAAGGCGACCTATCGTGAGATCAAGCTCGGCGCGCCGGCCGAGGGCATGCGCGTGGTCGCCAGCGGGCTCAAGGAAGGCGAGCGCATCGTCGTGAACGGCCTGCAGCGGGTGCGCCCCGGCGCGCTGCTCGCGCCCGAGATCGTGCCCATGGAAACCGCTTCCGCCGGCAAGCCGACGGACGACGCCACCTCGGTCGCCGCGCGCTGACCTCTAAAGCGTTTTCGCGCGACGTGAATTCCGGTTCGCGTGACGAAAACGCGTTGTAGCAACACTTGGAGTCTTCCCGCCGAACAGGAGTTCGCCGGGAAGACTCTGGATCCAGCGCTGGCTGGCAACGCCTCCTTGGGGGGAGGACGCTATGAATCTGTCCAAATTCTTCATCGACCGGCCGATCTTCGCGGGCGTGCTCTCGGTGCTCATCTTCGTCGCGGGGCTTCTCGCGCTGCGCGTCATGCCCATTTCGGAATATCCCGATGTGGTGCCGCCGCAGGTCATCGTTCGCGCGCAATATCCCGGCGCCAGCCCCAAGGTGATCGCGGCGACGGTGGCCACGCCCATCGAGGAGCAGATCAACGGCGTCGAGGACATGCTCTACATGTCCTCCCAGGCCACCACGGACGGCGTGATGATGCTGACCGTCACCTTCAAGCTGGGCACCGATCCGGACAAGGCGACGCAGCTGGTGCAGAACCGCGTCGCCCAGGCCGAGCCCCGCCTGCCGGAAGAGGTGCGCAGCCTTGGGCTGACCACGGCGAAAAGCTCGCCGAACTTCATCATGGTGGTGCACCTCGTCTCGCCCAATGACCGCTACGACATCACCTATCTGCGCAACTATGCCGTGCTGAACGTGAAGGACCGGCTGGCGCGCATCGCCGGCGTCGGCCAGATCGACATTTTCGGCGCCGGCGACTACTCGATGCGGGTCTGGCTCGACCCGCAGAAGATCGCCGAGCATGGCCTTTCCGCTGGCGACGTGGTCAGCGAGATCCGCGCGCAGAACGTGCAGGCCGCCGCCGGCATCGTCGGCGCCTCCCCCGCCGCCGAAGGCGTCGAGCTTCAGCTCTCCGTCAATGCGCAGGGCCGGCTGGAGACCGAGGAGGAGTTCGGCGAGATCGTCGTGAAGACGGGTTCGGACGGGCAGATCGTGCGTCTGCGCGACGTTGCCCGCATCGAGCTCGGTGCCGCCGACTACGCGCTCCGCTCGCTGCTCGACAACAAGCAGGCGGTCGGCATCGGCGTGTTCCAGGCGCCGGGCTCCAACGCGCTGGAAATCGCCGAGAACGTGCGCAAGACGATGGAGGAAGTGAAGAAGACGATGCCGGAAGGCGTCGACTACGCCATCGTCTACGACACGACCCGCTTCGTCGACGCCTCCATCGAGGCGGTGGTGCACACGCTGTTCGAGGCGGTGTTCCTCGTCGTCATCGTCGTCGTGGTGTTCCTGCAGACCTGGCGCGCCTCGATCATCCCGCTGCTCGCCGTGCCGGTCTCCATCGTCGGCACCTTCGCGGTGATGTACATATTCGGCTTCTCGATCAACGCGCTGAGCCTGTTCGGGCTGGTGCTGGCCATCGGCATCGTGGTCGATGACGCCATCGTCGTGGTGGAGAATGTCGAGCGCAATATCGAGAACGGGCTCTCCCCGCGCGACGCCGCCTACCGGGCGATGAGCGAGGTTTCGGGCCCCATCATCGCCATCGCACTGGTGCTGGTGGCGGTGTTCGTGCCGCTGGCCTTCATCTCCGGCCTGTCGGGCCAGTTCTACCGGCAGTTTGCGCTGACCGTGGCCATCTCGACGGTGATTTCGGCGATCAACTCGCTGACCCTGTCGCCGGCGCTGGCCGCGCTGCTCCTGAAGGGCCACCATGCCGAGCCCGACGGTCTGCAGCGGGTGATCAACTTCCTGTTCGGCTGGTTCTTCCGCGGCTTCAACTACGTGTTCGCGCGGGGCTCCAGCGGCTATGGCAGCGGCGTGCGCGGGGCGCTGAAGGTGAAAAGCCTCGTCATGATCTTCTACATCGTGATGCTCGGCGCCACCTGGTGGCTGTTCCAGGCGGTGCCCTCGGGCTTCGTGCCGGCGCAGGACAAGCAGTATCTGGTCGGCTTCGCCCAGCTGCCGGACGGCGCCACGCTCGACCGCACGGAGGAGGTCATCCGCAAGATGACGGAGATCACGCTGGCCGAGCCGGGCGTCGCCAACGCGGTCGCCTTCCCCGGCCTGTCGATCGCCGGCTTCTCCAACTCGTCCAATGCCGGCATCGTGTTCTCGACCCTGAAGCCGTTCGAGGAACGCACGGACCCCTCGCTCAGCGCCGGCGCCATCGCCATGTCGCTGAACAAGAAATACGGCGCGATCCAGGACGCGTTCATCGCCATGTTCCCGCCCCCGCCGGTGCAGGGCCTCGGCGTGGTCGGCGGCTTCAAGCTGCAGATCGAGGATCGGGCCGGCCGCGGCTACGAGGCGCTTGCCGACGTCACCAACGCGTTCATGGCCAAGGCGATGCAGGCACCCGAACTGGTGGGGCAGTTCAGCACCTTCCAGATCAACGTGCCGCAGCTCTTCGCCAATGTGGACCGCACCAAGGCCCGCCAGCTCGGCGTGCCGATCCAGTCGGTGTTCGAGACGCTGCAGGTCTATCTCGGCTCGCTCTATGTGAACGACTTCAACAAGTTCGGCCGCACCTACTCGGTACGTGCCCAGGCCGACGCGCCCTTCCGCTCCAAGCCGGAGGACATCGGACAGCTGAAGGTGCGCGCGACGAGCGGCGAGATGATCCCGCTCTCGGCCCTGCTCAAGGTGGAGATGACGGCGGGGCCGGAACGCGCCCAGCGCTATAACGGCTTCCTGACCGCCGACTTCAACGCCTCGCCGGCGCCCGGCTTCTCCTCGGGCCAGGCGCAGGATGCGGCCAAGCGGATAGCCGCCGAAGTGCTGCCGCCGGGCTTCGACTATGAATGGACCGACCTCACCTACCAGGAGATCCTCGCCGGCAATTCGGCGGTGCTGGTGTTCCCTCTCGCCCTGCTGCTCGTCTTTCTCGTGCTGGCGGCGCAGTATGAGAGCCTCACCCTGCCGATCGCCATCATCATGATCGTGCCGATGGGCCTTCTCGCCGCGCTGTTCGGCGTGTGGCTGGGCCATGGCGACAACAACATCTTCACCCAGATCGGGCTGGTGGTGTTGGTGGGCCTCTCGGCGAAGAACGCGATCCTGATCGTAGAGTTCGCCCGCGAACTGGAATTCCAGGGGCGCACTCCCGTGGAAGCGGCGATCGAGGCGAGCCGGCTGCGGCTGCGGCCGATCCTGATGACGTCCTTCGCCTTCATCATGGGCGTGCTGCCGCTGGTGCTCTCCACCGGCGCGGGCGCCGAGATGCGGCACGCCATGGGCGTGGCGGTGTTTGCCGGCATGATCGGCGTGACCTTCTTCGGGCTGTTCCTCACGCCCGTCTTCTATGTGCTGCTGCGTAGGCTCGCGGGCAACCGCAAGCTGCGCCAGCACGGCGAGGTGCTCGCCCCCGCCGCCCATCCGGCGGAGTGAGCCACCTGCGGCCGGCCGGAAAGTCAGGACCCGGTGCCGATACGCCCCCCTCGGCACCGGGGCATTCGCTCTTTCCGGCCGGCCCACCACGGGCCGTCCGCCCCCTCAGGCCCCGGCCTCGATCGCGGGCTTCGGCGGGTTCAGCGCCCAGACCAGAACGGTGATGATGCTGACGCCGATGACGATGCCGACCAGCCGGTCGATCGGCGGGTCCAGCGTGGTCGGCGGGCCCGCGCCGACCAGCGTGACGAGATAGGCGATGGCCGACTGCGTGCCGATATAGGCCTGCGGCGATTTCGTCAGATGCAGCCGGGCGAAGGTGAAGACGCCCAGGAACAGCGCCGCCGTCCACCACACCTGGCCCGACGCGTCCAGCATCACCACGGCGATGCCAGCGGTGCCGCCGATGATGCAGCCGAAAATGCGCTGCACGCCGCGATGGCGGGTGGCCAGCGGGTCGGCATCCAGCACGACGAGGCTGGAAATCAACACCTGCGGCAGCTGGGGCAGATCGAACAGGGCCCAGGTGATGACGATGGTCGTGGCGCCGAGCGCCGCGACGAAGGACTGGCGGCGGGCATTCTCGGCGGTGGAGCCGGCCGCCTGCGCCACGATATGGGCGGGCAGCCCGCCCGCGCGCGGACCCAGCGCCCAGCTCGACAGCGTGCCGCACACCACGCCGATGAGGATTTCGTAGAAGCGATAATGCGCGAAGTCGTACAGGTCCTGCGGCTGCACCATGGTGTAGAGGATGAGCAGGGCGAAGGTCAGCCCGCCGTAGAACCAGGCGTAGCCATAGGCGCTGCGCTGGCGGCAATAGGTGCCGATCGCCGCCGCCACCGCCACCAGCGTCAGCTGCATCCACGCTTGTCCCTCCATCCACTGGCCGATGGAATAGCCGAGAGCGATGCCCACCGCGGTGCCGGCCATGCGCAGCACGCCCTTGGTGAACAGCGCGTCGCGGTCGACATTGGCGATGATCAGGACGCTCAGCGCCGCCCAGTAGGGGTCCTGCAGGTGCATCCACAACGCGAGATAGACGGCGGCCAGAACACCCGTGGCCGTGGCGAATGCCTGCCGGGTGACGTCATCCATCGTCAGAACCAGATCAGCACGCGGGCATCCGCGCCGTTGAACAACCCCAGATCCGCCGGCCAGTCGTCGAGCGTGATCTCGATGGGGAAGCGGCGCGGCAGCCGCACCCAGTCCGTGGTCGGCTCGACATAGGGCACCACCTGCGGATTGCTGGGCGAGCGCGAGATCCCGGCGGCGATGCCGCTGACCCGGCCGTGATGGATGACCCACGGGTCCGAGCCCAGCGTCAGCCAGACCCGCTGCCCGAGGCGGATGCGCGCGAGATGGCGCTCGAACACGTTGGCGACCACGCGCCGGCGATCCCCGGTCACCACCGCCAGCACTTCCGTGCCGGGCTGGAGATAATCCCCCTGCCGGGTGACGAAGGGCGCGATGCGGCCGGCGCGGGGCGCCGCCACGGTGGTCTTGGAGAATTCGTACTGCGCCCGCGCAAGATCGGCCTGCGCCGAGGCGATGACGGCGCCGGCCACCGCGACGCGGCGGTTGGCGACGTCCAGCGCGGCCTGCGCGGTGAGCACGTTGGCGGTGGCGGTGGCGACATCGCGGGTGGCGACGTCGAGACTGGCCTCGGTGGAGAAGCCCTCGTTGTTGAGCGACTTTGTGCGCCCAAGCTGGGCCTGCGCATTGGTCAGCACCGCCTGCGCGGAACCGACGCCGGCCTGCGAGGCCTTCACCTCGTCCCGCGCCAGATCGAGGTCGGCCTGGGCCTGCGCCAGCGCCGCCTGCGTCTGCTGCACCTTGAGACGATAGGGCGTCTTCTCGATCTCGAACAGCAGCTGGCCTTCATCCACCGGCTGGTTGTCCTGCACCGCGAGCCTGGAAACCGGCCCCTCGATCTCGGAAGCCATGACGATGATGTTGCTCATCACATAGGCGTCCGCCGTATAGGCGACATAGCGGACGCTGATCTCGTAGAGAACGAACAGCCCCACCAGAACGCCGACGATCAGCATCACGGGGTGGCGCAGCAGGCGGTTGAGCATGAGGCGACGAATCTCCGGAACCGCGCGGGCTTTGGGGGCGCATCATCGCGGCTTTGCCGGCAGGCCTCAATCCACTGCCGCGACGCACCCGCTCGATCCACCGGAAGGATCAACCACCGGAGCGGGCGAATAGAACATCGCGGGCGAGCCAGCAGCCCACGCTCACCCCGGTCACCGCTCCATTCGCGCGGCTCAGCCGCACCGTCCAGTCGCCAGGCGCGGGCGCGTCGAGCGAGCGGTGGCAGGCCAGCCGCCACACATCCTCGCCCACCGGCATCAGCGCCATCATCGGCCCGGCGCCGAGAAAGCCACGAAAGCCGGCGAACCAGCTGCCGCCCGCCTCCACGATCTCCATCTCCGATTCCAGCTCCGCCGAGCGATACAACCCGGCGATGTCCGCGCCCGCGCCGGGCCCCTGTGCCCGGGTCAGCGGGCGGGCCAGCGCACGGATGGCATCGTCCGGCCGCTCGACGAGGATGCCCTCCGGCTGCCGGGTCAGGCTCATGTCCAGCCCGCGCGCGACGCCGTCCTCGCCGACGCTCAGAAGCTCGGCCCCGCCATCATAGGTGGCGGAGAGCGTCCCGTCGGCATTGACGGCGACCTCCAGCAGCAGGCCGGTCGCGTCGTCGAGAAAGCTCCCGGCGAAGCCCCACGCATCCGCCGCGACAGAGCGCGCGGGCCGGTCGCTCTCGCCCAGCGCGGCGGCAATGACGTGCATGGCGGCACCGAAGCTGTCGCTCTCGTGATTGAAGGCGATGGCGACCGACAGCCGCTCGGAGGGCACCCAGTGCCGCGCCAGCCGCCAGCCGCGGATCGCCCCGCCATGCCCGCTCATTGCCCGCCCCCAGCGGGTGCGGCGGATGAGGCCGAGATGATAGCCGGCCGGCGAACCGTCCCGGAACGTCGCGGGCGGGCGGCACAGGCGCTGATAGGGGCTGTCGGGATCTTCGCGCGTGCGGTCGATGAAGCGCTCCCAGGCGATCATGTCGTCCAGCGAGGCGCACAGGCCCGCGTCGCCGGCCCAGTGCAGGCGGTTGATGCCGGCCCGCCAGCCGGTGGCAAGCGTGCCCTCATAGCCGACGGCCCCGCCCGGCAGCGCACCGGTCTCGGGGGCGAACACCGCCGTTTCCATGCCCGCCGGTTCCACCAGCCGCTCGGCGAGAAGGTCGCCGAAATCGCGGCCGCTGGCCTGCTCGATGGCCAGCGCCAGCATGCGGAAATTGCCGTTGGAATAGGAATAGGCCGTGCCCGGGCGGAAATGCAGGCTGCGCGTGAGCCCGATCAGCCGCACCGCATCGGCCGGGCGGAAGGCGCCCTCCGGCATCGCCCCGCACAGCACGCTCAGCGCCCAGTAGTCGCGCAGGCCCGACTGGTTGTTGGCGAGATCGCGCGTCGTCGGCACCTCGCCGTCAAGCCGCGGCAGCTGGGCGGCGACCAGCGGATCGAGCGCGGCCGGGTCGGGCGCCACCGCGAGCAGCGTCGCGCAGGTGAACTGCTTGGTGATGGAGCAGAGCGGGGCGATGGTCGCCGGGCTATAGGGCTGGCGCGTCTCCAGATTGGCGAAGCCCCAGCCATGGCGCACGATCGGCACGCCGTCCTTCACCACCGCCACCGCCCCGCCCGGACCGGGGTAGCGGCGCGGCAGGTCCGCGATGACGCGATCGAGCGCGGCGGTGTCGACGGAGGTCATGACGGTTCCCTTGAGGATCGCGGATCACGCCGCGCCGAGATAGCGGCGGGCGAGGTGCGCCTTGAACACGCCGGCATCGAGCGGCCGGCCGGTGGCGCGGGTCAGCAGCTCGTCCGTCGCGTAGCGGGAGCCCTGCGCGTGGACATGGGTGCGCAGCCAGCCGACCAGCGGGGCGAAATCGCCGCGCGCAATGCCGGGCAGCACGTCCGGCTCGGCGCGGCAGGCCGCGTCGAACAGCTGCGCCGCGGTCATGGCGCCGAGCGTGTAGGTGGGGAAATAGCCCCAGCCGCCCGAGGGCCAGTGAATATCCTGCAGGCAGCCCAGCCGGTCGTTCGGCGGGGTGATGCCGAGCAGTTCCTGCATGCCGGCGTTCCACGCCGCCGGCAGCTCGGCCAGCGGCATTTCGTCGGCGATCAGCGCCTTTTCCAGCCGGTAGCGCAGGATGACATGGGCGGGGTACGTCACCTCGTCGGCATCGACGCGGATGAAGCCGCGCTCGACCCGCGTATAGCGCCGCCACAGGGCCTCGGCTTCCCAGCCGGGGCCGCTGCCGCCGAAGGTCTCGCGCATCAGCGGGGCGGCGAAGGCGAGGAACTCCGGCGAGCGGCAGGCCTGCATCTCCATGATGAGCGACTGGCTCTCATGCAGGCTCATCCCGCGCGCCTGCCCGACCGGCTGGCCCATATAAGCGGCGGGCCGGCCCTGCTCGTAGAGCGCGTGGCCGGTCTCGTGGATCACGCCCATCAGCGCCTTGCCGAAATCGGCCTCGTCATAGCGGGTGGTGATGCGCACGTCGTTATCGGCGCCGCCGCAGAAGGGGTGGGTGGAAATGTCCAGCCGGCCGCGCTCGAAATCATAGCCCAGCGCCGCCATGACGCGCATGCCGAGCCGGCGCTGCGCCTCGACCGGGAACGGCCCCTCCATCGGGACGGGCGCGGGCCGGCGCTGCTGGGCGGCGATCGCCTCCTCGGCAAAACCGGGAAGGAAGGCGGCGAGGTCGTCGAACAGCGCATCGATCCGCGCCGCGCTCCCCCCCGGCTCGTAATCGTTGAGCAGCGCGTCATAGACGGAGAGGCCGAGCGTGGCGCCCTTGGCGGCGCCCGCCTCGCGCTGCAGCTTCAGAACTTCCGCGAGATAAGGCAGAAGCGCGGGGAAATCGGCATCGGCGCGCGCCTGCCGCCAGGCCATCTCGCTGGCCGAGATCGCCTTGCTCGACGCCTCGACGAGATCGGCCGGCAGGGCGGTCTCCACGGTCCACACCCGCCGGATCTCGCGCAGATTGGCCCGCTCCCAGTCGCCCAGCCCGTCCTCCTGCTCCGCCGCGCCCAGCCAGTCGCCGACGCGCGGATCCACCGCCATGTCATGCGCCAGCACGCGCAGCAGGGCGAGACTGTCGGCACGGCTGCCGGCGGCGCCCCGGGGCATCATGGTGTCGCTGTCCCATTGCAGGATGCCGATGGCGTTCGACATCGCGGCGATGCGGCTGAAATGGCCGGTGAGCGCGGCATAGGCGGTCATGAATTACCCTCTTCCGAAGCGGCGCCAAACGTGGCGCGTCGTGTCGGGTCACGTGTCGACACGTGGACGGCCCGTCACGCTTTCCGGCAGTAGCATGCCTGCCGCCGCCATCGCCAGCGGGACGCGGCGTCAGCGCGCGCGGTTGCGGCCGGTCGCGGCCCGCGCAGGGAGGCGGACCAGCCGGAGGGCGGAACCCGAGGGCGCGCGGGTGCCGCCACGACCCTGCGGCGCGTCGTCGTCGCGCGGCAGCAGCATCACCGCGAAGCCCATCTGCACACTGGCGAAGGTGATGCCGACGGAAACGACCAGCACCAGCGTGGCGAGCCAGCCGAACGGGGACCGCCCTATCAGCGTGCCGAGCCGCGCGACATCCAGCAGCAGGAGCGCGCCGACGAAGAACACGGCGAGGCCGAAGCCGATCAATGCATGGCGGAGGAGAAATCGGACAAGCCGGGGCATGCGAGCCTCCCGCGCGGCAGACCCGCCGTCCCAACGGACCTTCGCGCCGCGCATCGCGTCAATCTAGACCCGCCGCCGCCGGATGGAAACCGCGAACCCGCAGGCGGGGGTTCACGCGCGCCGTCCGTCACTTCGGGCTGCACGGCGCCTCCCCAGTCGGGGCGAGGCGGCAAGGCAGGGCGGCAAAGACCCTGCCCTGCCTCACGCGGACCGGCCCGGACCGCTTCCCACCCGGCAGGCGGCAAACACGGCGGCGATGGCGGCGAGCAGGGCGATGACGACAAGCAGCGGCAGACTCTCGCGCACCGCCGCGAGCAGTCCGGCGGCACTCGCCGTCTGCCAGGCACTCCCGTCGCCCTCGATCGCCGCGAGATGCCAGGTCAAGAGGGTCGCTCCGCCCGCGACGCCCAGGCTGGTGCCCAGCGCCCGCATCAGGTTGAGCAGCGAGCCGGCGGCACCCGACAGGGCCGGCGCCACGGCGGCGATGGTGACCGCGTTGTTCGGCGCGATGAACAGGCCGAGCCCGATGCCGAACAGCGCATAGGCGATGGCATCGAACAGCCGGTGGTCCTCCACCCGCCCGAGCGTGGCGATCAACAGCCCGACGCCGGCCAGGCTCGACGCCATCGCCACCCAGCCGATGCGGCGGCTGCCAAGACGCTGGCGGACCCCGTTGCTGAACGGCGCCGACAGGCCGATCGCCACCGGGATGATGGCGAGGTGGAATCCCGCCTCGCGCGGCGGCTCGCCGAAGCCGTGCTCCTGCGCGAAGGACATGAGGAAGAACATGCCGAACAGCAGCGCATAGCCGAGAGCCACCGCGAGCGCCCCGCTGCTGAACGCGGCACTCGCGAACAGGCGCGGATCGATCAGCGGCGCGGGAAAGCGGCGCTCGCGGCGGACGAGCAGCGCCAGCAGCACGAGGGCGAGGGCGAGACCGCCCAGTGTGTAGGGCGAGACCAGCCCCCAGGACGACACATGGTTCAGCACCGCCACGACCAGCACCAAAGCCGGGCCGATGAGCAGCGCGCCGCCCCAGTCGAACGGCGCACCGCGATCAATGCCGGTGCTGCGGGGCAAGGCGAGCCAGCCGACCAGCACGGCGAGCGCGCCGAACGGCACAGTGAGCCAGAAGATCCAGCGCCAGCCGAGCGTGGCGAGCACCAGCCCGCCCAGCGCCGGCCCGGCGCTCATGCCCACCGCCTGCGCCGCCGCGAAGAAGCCCAGCGCCCGCCCGCGCTGCTCCGGCGGGACGGCCTTCACCAGGATGGAAATGCTGTTGGCCCCCAGCAGCGAGCCGCCGACCCCCTGGAGGAAGCGGAACAGCACCAGTTGCTCGAAACTGCCGGCAAAGCCGCACAGCGCGCTCGCCACGATGAAAATGGCGTAGCCGGCGATGTACAGCGTCTTGCGGCCGAACATCTCGCACAGCCGGCCGAAGATCGGCAGGAAGGACACGAACGCCGCGAGATAGGCCAGCGCGATCCAGCTGACATGCTCGATCGGCGCGTCGAATACCCGGCCCAGCGCCGGCAGCGCAAGCTGCACGATGGTCGCGTCGAGCTGGCCGACAAAGGCGCCCACGGATACCAGCCCGACCACGAGCCAGGGATGCCAGTCCTTGCCCTCGAACCATCGGAGCGGCGCCGGCTCCACGAGCAGCCGGTCCAGTAGCGAGCGGGGCGCGGACACGGGCGGGAGGTCTGGAAGGGATGACATGCCGTCCCCATCGGAGCGCAGCGGAAAACCGGGCGGGCCTCTCTGGCGAGAGGTCCGCTAGCTTATCCAAGTACAGGCGCAGTGTCCTCCCCGCGCGGGCCTTTTTCGGCGGCGCCGCCCCGCGCTGGACGATCAGCCGGCGGCGGCGAGTTCGAGGCGGCGGTTGAGCGTCAGCGCCACCATGGTGCAGATCGCGCCCGAGAGCAGATAACCGCCGGAGGCCGACAGGCCGAAATGGCTCGACAGCAGCAAGGCGGCGAGCGGGGCGAAGCCGGCGCCGAACAGCCAGGCGAAGTCATTGGTCAGCGCCGAGGCGGTGTAGCGGTATTTCGGCGTGAACTTGGAGGCGACGATGCCCGAGGACTGACCGAAGGAAATGCCGAGCAGGATGAAGGCGACGACCATGAACACGGTTTCGCCGAGAAAGCCGCCGGCCAGGAATTGCGGGGCGAAGCCGCTGAACACGGCGATCGCCACCGCCGAGCCCGCGAGCAGCCGGCGCCGGCCGATCCGGTCGGCGATCACGCCCGAGGCGAATACCGCGACGAGGCCGCAGAACGCCGCCCCCACCTCGATGATGAGGAAGCGGGTCGGCCGTTCCGAGGTGAACAGGAACACCCAGGAGAGCGGAAACACCGTGACCATGTGGAACAGCGCGAAGGTCGCCAGCGGCGCGAAGGCGCCGATCAGGATGTCCTTGCCCTCCGAGCGCAGCGTGTCGATCACCGGCTGCGGCTCGAGGTCGCCGCTCTCGAACAGCGCGGCATATTGCGGCGTCACCGCCATGCGCAGGCGGGAAAACAGTGCCACCACGTTGATGGCGAAGGCGACGAAGAACGGATAGCGCCAGCCCCAGTCGAAGAAATCGGCCGCCGAGAGATTGCCGAGGAAGAACGCGAACAGCGCGCTGGCGATGATCAGGCCGATCAGCGCGCCGAGCTGCGGCAGCATGGCATACCAGCCGCGCCGGCCTTCCGGTGCCCGCATGGCCAGAAGCGGGGCGAGCCCGTCCCAGGTACCGCCCCAGGCGAGCCCCTGCCCGATTCGCAGGATCGCCAGCATCCACACCACCGCGCTGCCCAGCGTATCGTGCGAGGGCAGGAAGGCGATGGCGACGGTGGAGGTGCCCAGCAGGAACAGCGCCGCCGTCAGCTTGGCACCGCGGCCGTGATGCCGGTCGATCGCCATGAACAGCGTGGTGCCGAACGGACGGGCGATGAAAGCAAGGGCAAAGATCGCGAACGAGTAAAGCGTGCCCGTCAGGGGGTCGACGAAGGGGAAGACAAGTTTCGGAAACACCACCACCGAGGCGATGGCATAGACGAAGAAATCGAAGAACTCGGAAGCGCGGCCGATGACAACGCCCACCGCTATCTCGCCGGGATGCACATCTCCGCCATGAGCATGAATTTCCCGAGCGTCCTGCTCAAGCGTTGTCGTTGTTGAGGCCATCGTTCTTACCAAATCTTGAAAAGATATAAACTCTAGTCTGACGCCCGTTCCGGCCTTTCGATATCGCACGGCACGGTTAGCATCGATCCCCCATGGCAGGGATGCGACACTTCGACATGGCATCTTTGACTTGATATTGGAATTGCTGCGATGCAGCTATTGGCGCCAAATGTGGAACATCGTGGGTGTACATGTCGTTGCGTCGCCTTCATCTCATCGCGCTGCTGCCGCTGGCCGCGGCACTCAGCGGCTGCAACTTCGTCGTGCTCGCCCCGACGGGGGATGTCGCTGCACAGCAGCGTGACCTCCTGGTCGTCTCGACCCTGCTCATGCTGCTTATCATCATCCCGGTGATGGCGCTGACCGCGTTCTTCGCCTGGAAATACCGCGCGTCGAACACGACCGCGCGCTACGAGCCGGAATGGAGCCACTCCACGCAGATGGAGCTGGTGATTTGGTCGGCGCCGCTGCTCATCATCATCTGCCTCGGCGCGCTGACCTGGATGGGTACGCACCTGCTCGATCCGTGGCGCCCGCTTGACCGCATCTCCGCCGACCAGCCGGTGCCCGCCGACGTGAAGCCGCTCGACGTGCAGGTCGTCGCGCTCGACTGGAAATGGCTGTTCATCTACCCCGAACAGGGCATCGCCACGGTCAACGACCTCGCCGCCCCGGTGGACCGGCCAATTCGCTTCCACATTACCGCGTCCTCGGTGATGAACGCGTTCTACGTTCCCACGCTGGCCGGCATGATCTACGCCATGCCGGCGATGCGCACGGAGCTGAATGCCGTTGCCAATTCGCCCGTCGATTCGCGCGGCTTCTCGTCCAATTATTCCGGTGCCGGATTCTCGGGCATGTCGTTCCGCTTCCGGGCGCTGGACGATGCCGCCTTCGCCGCCTGGGTGAACGAGGCCCGCACGGCCGAGAGCCAGCTGACCCGCGCGAACTATCTCGAACTGGAGAAGCCGAGCCAGAACGTGCCGGTGCAGCGCTTCGCCGCCATCGACCCCACCCTGTTCGACGCCATCCTCAACCTGTGCGTCGAGCCCGGCAAGATGTGCATGAGCGACATGATGGCGATCGACGCCAAGGGCGGGCAGGACATCGCGAGCGTCACCAACACGCTGCCGCTAACCTATGACAAGCACAGCCGGCGCGGCACCGTGCTGGGCGGCCAGGCGAATTATGTGGTCGGCATCTGCACTCCCGAGGACCTGTCCACCGCGCTGACCCTGTCCGCGGCCAAACCCGCGCGCAGCGGCGATCTCGCGCCCGTGCAGGGCGCCGGCCTGCCGCTGCCGGCGCTGAACGCGCCGTCCCTCACCCCGATCCGTCTGCCGTCGAGCGCGGCCCTTCCCGGCCCGCGCCGGCCCTCCAACTCCTGACGGCCCCCATGACCGAGCAACCGACGATCGCGCCGAGCTTCCTCCTCGGCCGGTTCACCCTCGAGGCGATCCCCTATCACGAGCCCATCCTGGTCGCGACGTTCATCGCCGTCGCCATTGGCGGTATCGCGGTGCTGGGGGCGATCACCTATTTCCGCCTGTGGGGCTATCTCTGGAAGGAGTGGTTCACCAGCGTCGACCACAAGCGCATCGGCATCATGTACATGGTGCTCGGCATCATCATGCTGCTGCGCGGTTTCGCCGACGCCATCATGATGCGCCTGCAGCAGGCTCTGGCCTTCGGCGGCTCCGACGGCTACCTGCCGGCCCATCACTATGACCAGGTGTTCACCGCCCATGGCGTGATCATGATCTTCTTCGTGGCGATGCCGCTGGTCACCGGCCTGATGAACTATGTGGTGCCGCTGCAGATCGGCGCGCGCGACGTCTCCTTCCCGTTCCTCAACAATTTCTCGTTCTGGATGACGGTGTCGGGCGCCATCCTGGTGATGACCTCGCTGTTCATCGGCGAGTTCGCGCAGACCGGCTGGCTCGCCTATCCCCCGCTGTCGGGGATCGCCTACAGTCCCAATGTGGGTGTGGATTACTATATCTGGGCGCTGCAGATCGCCGGCGTGGGTACCACGCTATCGGGCATCAACCTCATCTGCACCATCGTGAAGATGCGCGCGCCCGGCATGACCATGATGAAGATGCCGGTCTTCACCTGGACCTCGCTCTGCACCAACGTGCTGATCGTCGCCACCTTCCCGATCCTGACCGCGACGCTGGCCCTGCTGACCGCCGACCGCTATCTCGGCACCAACTTCTTCACGAACGATCTCGGCGGCAACCCGATGATGTACGTGAACCTGATCTGGATCTGGGGCCATCCGGAGGTCTACATCCTCATCCTGCCGGCCTTCGGCATCTTCTCGGAAGTGACCTCCGCCTTCTCCGGCAAGAAGCTGTTCGGCTACACCTCGATGGTCTACGCGACGGTGGTCATCACCATCCTGTCCTACCTCGTGTGGCTGCACCACTTCTTCACCATGGGCTCCGGCGCCAGCGTGAACTCGTTCTTCGGGATCACGACCATGATCATCTCGATCCCGACGGGCGCGAAGATGTTCAACTGGCTGTTCACCATGTATCGCGGCCGCATCCGGTTCGAGCTGCCGATGATGTACACGATCGCCTTCATGCTGACCTTCGTGATCGGCGGCATGACCGGCGTGCTTCTGGCCGTTCCGCCGGCCGACTTCGTGCTGCACAACTCGCTGTTCCTGATCGCGCATTTCCACAACGTGATCATCGGCGGCGTGGTGTTCGGCCTGTTCGCCGGCATCGCCTTCTGGTGGCCCAAGGCGTTCGGCTTCCGGCTGGATCCGTTCTGGGGCAAGATGTCGTTCTGGTTCTGGGTGGTGGGCTTCTACGTCGCCTTCATGCCGCTCTACGTGCTCGGCCTGATGGGCGTGACGCGTCGGCTGCGCGTGTTCGACGACCCCTCGCTGCACATCTGGTTCATCATCGCCGCCTTCGGCGCCTTCCTCATCGCGCTGGGAATCGGCTCGTTCCTGATCCAGATCGCCGTCAGCATCAAGAACCGCGACAAGCTGCGTGACACCACGGGCGACCCGTGGGACGGCCGCACGCTGGAATGGGCCACCTCCTCGCCGCCGCCGGACTACAACTTCGCCTTCACCCCGGTGGTGCACGAGCTCGATGCGTGGTGGGACATGAAGAGCCGCGGCGCCGCCCGCCCGCTCACCGGGTTCAAGCCGATCCACATGCCGCGCAATTCCGGCACCGGCCCGATCCTGGCGGCGATCAGCTTCGTGCTCGGCTTCGCGCTGATCTGGTACATCTGGTGGCTGGCGGCGCTCGCCTTCGTCGCGCTGCTCGGCACCGCAATCGCCCACACCTTCAACTACAACCGCGATTTCGACATCCCCGCCGACGTCATCGCCCGCACGGAGGAGGCGCGCACCAAGCTGCTCGCCGCACAGGTGAAAGCATGAGCAGCGCCGCGACCCCCGCCAGCGATGCGCCCGTCTTCTTCGAGCTGAACGAGCATCCGCACCCGGAAGGCCACAGCACCTCGCTGGGCTTCTGGATCTATCTGATGAGCGATTGCCTCATCTTCGCGGTGCTTTTCGCCACCTTTGCGGTGCTGAGCGGCAGCTTCGCCGCCGGCCCCGGCCCGCGCGAACTGTTCGACCTGCCGCTGGTGGCGCTCAACACCTCCATGCTGCTGCTGTCCTCCATCACCTATGGCTTCGCCATGCTGACGATGGAAAAGGACCGCGTGGCCGCCACCCAGGCGTGGCTCGCCATCACCGCGCTGTTCGGCATCGCCTTCCTGTCGATCGAACTCTACGAGTTCCACCACCTCATCGTCGAGGGCGCCACGCCCCAGCGCAGCGCCTTCCTGTCCGCCTTCTTCGTGCTGGTCGGCACGCACGGGCTGCACGTCACCTTCGGCACGATCTGGCTGTTCACGCTGATGGTGCAGGTGAAGCAGCGCGGGCTGGTCGCCGGCAACAAGCGCCGGCTGATGTGCCTGTCCATGTTCTGGCACTTCCTGGACGTGGTCTGGATCGGCGTGTTCACCTTCGTCTATCTGATGGGAGTGCTGCGATGAGCGCGCACGACACCTCCGCCGCGCACGCCCCCGCAGACGGGCACGACGCCCACGGCGCCGAGCCGCACGGCTCGCTGCGCGGCTACATGATCGGCTTCGTGCTGTCGGTCATCCTCACCGCCATTCCGTTCTGGCTGGTGATGACCGGTGCGCTCGGCAGCGCCACCGCCACGGCCTTCGCCATCATGGGTCTCGCCGTCGTGCAGATCGTGGTGCACATGGTGTACTTCCTGCACATGAACTTCCGCACCGAAGGCGGATGGTCCATGCTGGCGCTGGTGTTCACGCTGATCCTGGTGGTCATCATGCTCGCCGGCTCGATGTGGGTGATGTACCACCTCAACACCAACATGATGCCGGGCGCCCACGACATGAGACAGATGCTGTGAGCAAACCGCCCGCCGGGGCGCCGAAAATCAGGCCCGGCAAGGCCGTGCCGCCACGCCGGAGCGCCGGCGGCCTCGGTGATCGGCGCCAGCGGGCGCGCGCGCCGCTTCTGTTCCTGTGCGTGGCCTTCGCCGTGCTGTTCAGCGGCCTCGGCGTCTGGCAGGTCGAGCGCCTGTTCTGGAAGCTCGATCTGATCGCCCGCGTCGACGCGCGCATCCATGCCGAACCCATCCCCGCGCCGGGGCCGCAATCCTTCACCGCCCCACCCACGGGCGAGAGCGAATACCGGCGCGTCGAGTTGGACGGCCAGTTCCTCAATGACCGTGAGACGCTGGTTCAGGCCGTCACCGAGCAGGGCGGCGGGTTCTGGGTGGTGACGCCCTTCATCACCAATCGCGGCTTCGTCGTGCTGGTCAATCGCGGCTTCGTGCCGCCCGAGCGCCGCGCGCCGGACAGCCGGGCAGATGGGCAGATCGAGGGGCCGACCCGCCTCATCGGCCTGATGCGGCTCACCGAGCCGGGCGGCGGCTTCCTGCGCGAGAACGACCCCGCCGCCGACCGCTGGTATTCGCGCGATGTCGCGGCCATCACTGAGGCCCGCGGCCTGGACAAGCTGGTGGCTGTCGCGCCCTATTTCGTCGACGCCGATGCCGCCCCGATGGCGGGCGGCTTTCCCGTCGGCGGCCTGACGGTGGTCGGCTTTTCCAACAACCACCTCATCTATGCGCTCACCTGGTTCGCGCTCGCAGCGCTGTGCATCGGCGGCTTCGTGGTGGTGTGGCGGCGGCGGGTCTGAAATCCGCCGACCGGCTTCCCATGGATGCGCCCTCCCCCGCCGCCAGATGCGAGCGGCGGCGGGGCCCCGCTCGCCTAGCCGAGGATCGCGTAATGCGCGTCGGTCGGCAGTCCGCCATTGATCGGCGTGATGTCCTGCGGGCAGGCCGAGAACACCACGATGCAGTCGCGCGCCGCGCGCAGCACCACCTTGTCGCCGGCCTTGGAGGGCGGCGTGCCCTGCACCAGCGCGAAATCCTGTTCGATCGGGATGTTCATGAACAGGTTGAGCGGCTGGGGGATGTGGTGGAAGTCGAGTCCCAGATCGGCCAGCGCCTCGATCATGTTGTCGGCGCAGTTGCGGTGGTATTCGGCACAGCCAAGGCGCTCATAGCGCCAGCGGTCACAGGCGGCCATGATGGTGTCGTGGATCCCCGAGGACGTATCCGCCTCCAGCACCAGAATCGGCTCGCGCCGGTTGGTGTAGAGCGTGTGGCCCACCGCCGGCATCAGCCGGCCATTCTCGACGCGCGTGTGCATCATCGACATGTGGTGGTCGAGATCCTCGGGGCAGAACGCCCAGGTGTCCACCACCTGGGTGCCCGAACTGTTGATCACCTCGATCGCCTGGCCGCTGGCGAGGCGCACGGCCTTGCCGTGGCGGGCGGGAATGGTCTGGATCATCATGACAATCTCCTTAACGACGACGACGCGGATGGCGGACAGGGACAGCCCCTCTATCGGTGCGGGCGCCGCGGCGGCGGCGTGACAGATCAGACCGGCAGCGTTGGCAGGCGAGCACGGTCGAGCGCGCGCCCCGCCGCGCTATCGGCCATCTCCGCCCGGGCGATGGCCGATAGCGCGGCGGAGGAGGTGGCGAGTTCCGGCACGGCGAGCGCCCGCGCATAGGCGGGCTGGAGATGCCTCAGCGCATCGCCCGTGGCGCGCGAACGCGCGGCGAGACCCGCGAAATCACCGGAGAAGCGGAAGCCGGCCAGTGCCAGGCCGAACACGGGCAGCAGGGCGGCGAAGAAACCGACCCAGTCCTTGAGCGCATAGAGCCCTTCGACGACCGGCTCCTGCCACGGCGTGGGCTGTGGTCCGAAGAAGCAGATCACCGCCAGGGCGGCCAGGAAGGCGAGCAGCAGCCCCCCCGCTCCCGCGAAGAGCCGGTCCACGCCGAGACGCAGGCGCCGCTCCATGGCCGACAGCCGCCGGGCCGTGGCCTGATGATGGTTGATCTGCGCCGTGAGATCCGTGGTCTGCGCCGCGAGCACGGCCTGCTGATAGGCGGTACCGAGCACCGCGCCGGGCGGCCCGAGTTCACGCAGCGTCGCGCGGATGTACCAAACCACCCAGGCATCTTCCTGGTGCGGCGCGTCGACCGGCCGGCGCAGCGCATCATGGGCGCCGAGCAGCCCGAGGAAGCGCAGCGGACGCAGCGCCTGCGCCAGCGCGCGGTAGTCGCGCGCCTTGTCGCGCCAGCGGCCGCGCCGGCCGCGCAGGACGATGAGGGCGAGCAGCCCGATCGCCGCGAGTTCGCCGCCCACCAACCCGGCCGATCCCGTCAGTGCGTGGACATGCGCCGCCACGCCCGCGACCTGCCCCTCCCCGCCCGCCATCAACAGGCCGATGAGCGGGAGCAGAACCGCAACGGCCGCCAGCAGGTAGGTCACGACACAGGCGCTGCGGCAGGTCATCGCGTAATGCGCGGCGAGCGCCTCCGCCGTCACGCAGCGCGGCACGAGCACAGCGCGCACTTCGCGGGTGAAGGGGCCGGCCTCCGGCGCCCGCGCGAAGAAGCCCTGCCAGGCCTTGTAAGTGTCGTCGAGATCACGATGCACGATGCGGCGCTGCCAGGCCCAGAAGCGCCAGCCTAGCTCCAGCCAGCTATAGACCGGCCACGCCGTGGCGGCGGGGGGCCGCTCGACATAGAATTCCCGCAGGCGCTCGACCACGTCAGCAGTCGGGGCTTCCAGTTGCCGGCCTTCCCGCGCGCGTGGCAGGGCGAACAGCGCCGCGATCACCGCCGCGATCGGCCCGTTTGTGGCATCGGCGAGTTCGGCCGCCCGGTCGATGTCGGCCAGCGCGGTGATCACCCGTGGTGGAGCGTCCGTGTCGGGCGCGATCCAGATGACGGGTATGCCCTCGCCGAGGGCACGGGCCACCACCTGCGCCGTGCCGCCGGACGCCATGGCTGGCCGACCGTCCCACACCGCGACAAGAAGATCCGACTGGCGCACGAGGAACTCGTCGAGCCGCGCAGAGCCGGCGGCCTCGCTCTCGGCGCCGCGCCCGTCCTCCGGCAGTTCGATCACGGCGGTGGCGCGGACCAGCGCGGCATCGAAGGCCGGCCGCAGGTCGCGATCACCACGGGTACCGGGCGTCAGGGCCTCGCGGCAGCGCGCGCGCGCGAAGGGCAGCAGGGCAAAGCCCTGCCAGCCTGCCGGCAGGGCTTCCAGAACCGCCGGATCGGCGCCCTCGGCAAGACCGGCGAGCAGGCGAAGCCGGGGGTCGGCCGGCGCGAAGATTCCCTGATGCGCGTTGCGATGCCGCCGGGACGCCTCATCGATCACCGCCAGCGTGGAGCCGAGGGAGCGGACCATCGACGCCCGCGCCGCCTCCGGCAGATCGGCAAGGTGGTACCCCACAAGGCCGATCGACAGGCTCAGCTCGGGCTTTTGCGGCAGGGGGATCATATCGGCGGTATTCCATTGCTAGCAGAAGATTCGGCCATTTCGGCCCATGCGGAACCGGTTTGGCAAGCCGTCATGGCAGCATGAAGCCGAGCTACCCCAATCGCTCGGCGACCGATAGTGCCGATTGGACCCGCGCCACGCATCGGGACGCGGGATGGCCGGTGGCAGCCCCGTGGGTCGGGTCGGCTTTTCCCGAACGCGGACGGATAGGGCGTTGAGCGCAATCGCCGCGCAGCCGCACCCGCGCGCGCCCCGCTCAAGCCTCCCGGCACAGGGATGAGCTGCGCGCGACGTTGCTGCGGACAAGGAAAATCCCGGACCGGCAGGGCCGATCCGGGATCATGGCAGTCCAGAAGCGCTCGCGAGGATCAGAAGCTCGCGTCCGTCACCTGGTCGGGGGTCGCCATCTCGGTGCCGAACCACTTCTTCTGCAGGGCCGCGAGGCGCCCGTCATGCTTCATCTTGATGATGACCGCGTCGACCGCGTCCATCAGCGACTTGGCGTCCTCGGCCTTGGTGCCGATAAAGCCGAAATAGACCGGCTTGCCGAAGGGCGGCTCCACGACTTCGAACACGTCGGGCTTGGACTTGGCGAGGAAGGCGATGTTCGGCAGCGAATTGGCCACCGCGACGACGCGGCCGGCGCCCAGATCGGCATAGGACTGGCTGAAATCGACATATTCCTGGATGGTCGGCGGCGTCGGCAGGGTCTTGGCGAATTCCTGCAGCTGCGCGAGCTGGGCGGTCGCCTTGGCGCTGCCCACCTTCTTGCCGGCGATGTCCTCGGGCTTGGTGATCGAGGTGTCGCCCTTCTTCTTCAGGATGGCGACGGTGGCGTTGGCGATCGGCGAGGTGAAGCGGTAGCGCTCCATGCGGGCCTTGGTGATGGTGGCGGGGCCGGCCACCATGTCGAACTTTCCGGCCTCGAGGCCCGGCAGCACGCTCGGCCAGGGCAGGTCGAGGAAGGCGATCTTGACGCCGAGTTCCTTGCCGATCTCTGCGAAGATCTCCTTGTTCATGCCGGCCTGCTTACCGTCCTCGACGAAGTCGAAGGGCGCGAATTGCAGCTCGGTGCCGACGGTGAGTTCACCCTTGGCCTTGACCTTGGCGAGCAGATCCTCGGCCCGGGCGAGACCGGTCAGCGCCATCGAAGCCGCGACGCCGAGCGCGGCGATGCGCAGGGTGCGGGTCACGGCCGAGCGCCGGGTAAGCTGTTTCATGTAATTCTCCTGTTCCCCTGCCAGGGTCCGGGCAGCCTCATGCCACCGGCCCGGCCTTGTGGATTTAAGTATAGACATAATGAATTGCGTGCCGCAACGCGGCACACGCCGCCACCCATCCTTGCCGCCTAAGGCGCCGCGGCGCCCTCGGAGCCCTGCCAGAACACGTTACGCTCGAAGTAGTTCTGGAGGAACTGGCGCAGCCTTGGGTTGGCATTCTCGCGGAACACCTCATTGGGCGAGCCGGAGGCGGCGATGATGCCGTGGTCGATGAACATCACGGTGTCGGCGACCTGGGCCGCGAAGCCCATTTCATGCGTGACCACGGCCATGGTCATGCCCTCGCTGGCGAGGTCGCGCATCACCTGCAGCACCTCGCCGACCAGTTCGGGGTCGAGCGCCGAGGTCGGCTCGTCGAACAGCATGATGTGCGGCTCCATGGCCAGCGCGCGGGCGATGCCGACGCGCTGCTGCTGGCCGCCGGAGAGCTGGCTGGGATAGGCCTGCGCGCGATGGCCGAGGCCCACCTTTTCCAGCATGGCCCGGGCGCGCCGCGCCGCCTCCTCGCGCGCCATGCCGCGCGAGAGCTTCAGCGGCATGGCGACATTCTCCAGCGCGCTCATGTGCGGCCACAGGTTGAACTGCTGGAACACGAAGCCGACATTGCGCCGCACGCGGTCGACTTCGGCATCCGAGACGCGCCGGCGCCCGCCATTCTCCAGCGAGAAGCCGAGCAGCTCGCCCTCGATATAGATCTCGCCCTCGCTGTATTCCTCCAGGAAGGCGATGCAGCGCAGCAGGGTCGACTTGCCCGAGCCGGACGGCCCGATGATGCAGGTGACTTCGGATTTCTTGATCTGCAGATCGATGCCCTTGAGCACCTCGGCCGAACCGAAGCGCTTCCACACGCCGCGCACATCGATGATCGGACGGGAATTGGGGGTCTTCTCTTCAGCCATGTCCGCCCTCTCCGGTTCAGTTCTGGGTGCGCAGCATGAAGCGGCCGACCCGCTTCTCCAGCCGGCGCGCCGCGGCGGTGACGATTTCGAGGAACGCCCAGTAGACGAGCGCAAGGAACAGCAGCGTCTCGGCGAAGGCGAAGGTGGTGGAGCCGATCGACTGCACCACCGAGGTCAGCTCATTCACGGTGATGACCGAGAGCACCGCCGTTTCCTTGGACAGCAGCACGGTCATGTTGGCCAGCGCCGGCAGGATGATGACCAGCATCTGCGGCAGCTGCACATGGCGCACGATGGCGAGGCGAGAAATGCCCATCATGCGCGCCGCCTCGATCTGGCCGGGCGGCACGGAGACGAAGCCGGCGCGGAAGATCTCGGAGAAATAGGCCCCGCCATAAAGCGCCAGCCCGGCCACGCCCGCCACCATGGGGGTGAGGTCGAGCCCGAAGAACGGCCCGCCATAATAGATGATGAAGAGCTGGATGAGGAACGGCGTGCCGCGCATGACAGCGACATAGACATTCAGCGGCGCCGCGATCCAGCGGTTGGTGAGCAGCTGCACCACCGCGACCATGAGACCGATGGCGAGCCCCAGCACCGTGCCGGCCACCCAGATGAGGACGGTCAGCACCATGCCGTCGAGCAGTTCGCGCCAGTTGTCGGTAAGAATGGCGAGGTTGAAGCTCATCGCGCCGTCTCCGCCTTGAACCGTCCCTCGACCAGCGTGCCCGCCGAGGAAATGACGGCGTTGATGACGAAATAGATCGCCCCCGCCGTGAGGTAGATCTCCAGCGGCTGGAAGGTCGAGGTCGCGATGTTCTGGGCGAGCCGCGTCAGCTCCAGAACGCCGACCACCGAGATGAGCGAGGAGGCCTTCACCATCATCGTCGTCTCGTTGACCAGCGCGGGCAGCGTGAAGCGCACCGCCATCGGCACCTCGATGCGGGTGAGAATCTGCGCGCGGGACAGGCCCACCATGCGCGCCGCCTCGATCAGCCCGGGCGGAATGCCGAGGAAGCCGCCGCGCAGGATCTCTGCGATATAGGCGCCGGTGCACAAGGCGAGCGTGCCCACCGCCGCCACCGAGGACGGCACGTTGAGGCCGATCAGCGGCAGGCAGTAATAGGAGATGAGCAACTGCACAAGCAGCGGCACGCCGCGGAAGAAGCTCACATAAAAGGCAGCGACGCCCCGCCCGAGGCGCGAGGAGGACAGACCCGCCGCGCACATCAGCGTGCCGATGCAGAAGCCGATCGCCACCGAGGTGAGCGAATAGACCACGGTCCACACCGAGGCCTGCAGCAGCATCGGCAGGGATTTGACGATGATCTCGGTATTGAACATCAAGGCTCCCGGCGCGGCGTCCGATGGGTGACGCAGCGTAGCAATTTTCCAGCCATGTCCGTCGATTCAGGCGCCGCCGGCAAGGCCCGCCTGCCGCCGCGCGCGGGCGTATCGGTTTTCCGGTATCGGCAGGCCGAGGCTGGCGCGCAGCGTGGTGCCCTCATATTCCTCGCGGAACAGGCCGCGCCGGCGCAGTTCGGGCACCACCAGCTCGGTGAAATCCTCCAGCGCCGCCGGCAGGGTCGGGCACATCACGATGAAGCCGTCCGCCGCGCGGGTCTGGAACCACTCCTCCATGAAGTCGGCCACCATGGCCGGCGTGCCGGTGATGCCGTTGCCCGTGTGCTTCTCGCTGAACAGCTGGATCAGCTCGCCCACTGTGTGGCCCTTCATGACGAAATCGGTCAGTTCGTCGAACAGCGCCTTGGAGCCCTTGGGCGCCGACGGCAGACGGTCCTTCGGGAAGGGCGCGTCGAGCGGCACGCCGGAGAGGTCCGCTTCCAGGAACTCGGCGAGCATCGCCCGGCCGACATCGGGGTGCAGCTTGCCGGCGAGATAGGCGACCTTCTCGCGCGCCTCGGATTCGGTGCGCCCCACATTGATGACCACGCCCGGCATCACCTTCAGCTCGTCCGGCCCGCGGCCGAAGCTCGCCATGCGCTCCTTCAACGTGGCGTAGAAGGCCTGGCTGCGCTCCAGGTTGGAAGCGAGCGAGAACACGATCTCGGCGGTTTCCGCCGCCAGCTCGATGCCCGCCGCCGATCCGCCGGCCTGGGCGATCACCGGCCGCCCCTGCGGGGTGGCGGCGATGTTGAGCGGCCCGCGCACCTGGAAGTGCTTGCCCTTGTGGTTCAGCGTGTGGAGCTTGTGCTTGTCGTAATAGACGCCGCTCTCGCGATCGAGCTTCAGCGCATCGCGCTCGAAACTGTCCCACAACCCGAACACCACATCGACGAACTCCTTGCCGCGCTCATAGCGCAGCGCGTGCGGGTCCAGCCCCTCGCGGTTGAAATTGTAGCCGGTCTCGTCATGGTCTGATGTCACTACATTCCAGCACGCCCGGCCGCCGCTGAGATGATCGATCGAGGCGAAGATGCGGGCGAGGTTGAACGGCTCGTAATAGGAAGTGGAGGCGGTGGCCACCAGGCCGAGATTGGATGTCGCCACCGCCAGCGCGGAAAGCAGCGTCAGCGGCTCGAAGCGATTCATCTTGGTCGGCAGGCGGCACAGCGCCTCGGGATCGCCGATCGCGGCAGCCGGCGAATCCGCGAGGAACAGAAAATCGAACTTGGCGGCTTCCGACATCTGCGCCACCTTGAGCAGGTGGGCGAAATCATTGGCGCCGTTCACGTCGCTGCCCGGATGCAGCCACCCGGCCGGGTTGTAGCCGAACGTGTACACGAAGGTACCGAGCTTCAACTTGTCCGAACGTCCCATGGCGGCCATCTCCTGCGCATCGCCATTTTATATGTATAGACTTATTTGTCGAGATCATCGGCGCGCCCGCCAACAGGGGCATGACCGGGGCGCATGATCGGTGCGCGGACTGGGGCGCGGACCGGCCGCCACAGCTCCGGCGCCTCTCCGGCGCCAGCGCTCAGGCCCGTCATGTCATCCCCGCCACGCTCGACGCCTCCTTGCGCGAGATGACGCGCGCCTTCCGGCAATGAAACGGGCTCGTCCATTTCCGAACATCACGGTTTTTGCCGGTTACTGTTTCGCAAGCACACGCATCGCGGCGCACCGTTCCAATTGGGCAGATCCCTCTTTTTGCCGGATCTAGAACCTCCCCATCCATTCCGCTCCGGAATGCACCGGCAGGGCGTGCTGGCGGATCCGGTTGCGCGATCGACCAACCCATTGAGGCCGCATGGCGGTCGCCTGTCGAATCAAACTGCGAGGTAGCGCGATGTCTCCCGGATCTCCCCTGTCGACCGTTTCCGCGGCCCTGTTCGGCATGACGCTCGGCGTCGCCGGCCTGGCCGGCAGCTGGCGCGCCGTCCAGCTCGCCACCGACCTGCCGCGTCAGGTGGCCGGCGCAATCGAGCGCACGGCCTCGCCCTATAACGCCGTCCGGCACGGCGGACTGGAGCGGCTCGACCGGCGCGCCTTCGCCTCGCTCCGGCCGTAGGCCGCGCGCCGGAAGCCGGCCGCCGACCCTGCCGACGCCCCAGCTGCCGTTTGGGAAAAATTCTCGCCGCGATGTCGGATTAGCCTTCCCCCGTTCGTCCTCGTGTCGCGGGCGCCGGCCTGCCTTGGCCGCGCCGCGCCATGGAGCCCGAGGGGGAGGGAAAAGCAATGAACGTCCAGCCTTATCTGATGTTCAACGGCCGCACCGAGGAGGCCATCGCCTTCTACACGGCGGCGATCGGCGCCAGGCTGAACACGCTGATGCGCTTCAAGGACGCGCCGGATCCGCCCCCGCCCGGCATGATGCCGGAGGACTGGGGCGACAAGGTCATGCATTCCAGCTTCACGGTCGGCGACGCCGAGCTTCTGGCCTCCGATGGCTGCCAGTCGGATGGCGCCGCCTTCGCCGGCATCTCACTGGCGCTCACCGTCGCGTCCCCGGAGGAGGCCGAGACGACCTTCGCCGCGCTCAAAGAGGGCGGTCAGGTGACCATGCCCCTGGCGCCGACCTTCTTCTCGCCCCGCTTCGGCACGCTGACCGATCGTTTCGGCGTGTCCTGGCTGATTGTCGCCTCGGCGACGTGAGGGGAGGCAGCGATGACGCAGCGGGTCTTCCTCCTCGTCGGCACCCGCAAGGGCGCCTTCATCCTCGAAAGCGACGGCGCCCGACGCGACTGGGCGCTGCGCGGACCATTCTGCGAGACGTGGCCCACCAATCATGTCGTGGCCGATCCGGCCAGCGGCACGATCTATGCCGGCGGCGGCAATGAATGGTTCGGCCCGGCGGTATGGAAATCCACCGATTTCGGCGCCTCGTGGAGCCATTCGAGCCAGGGGCTCGCTTATGAGGCCGGGCAAACGCCGGTCAAGGCGGTGTGGAGCCTCGCCGTCGGCGCGGAGGGCCGGCTGTACGCCGGCGTGGAGCCGGCCGGGCTGTTCGTGAGCGACGATGGCGGAACGAACTGGAGCCATGTCGAAGCTTTGCAGCAGCACCCGACACGGCCGGAGTGGAATCCCGGCGGCGCCGGGCTGATCCTCCACTCGCTGGTGCTCGACCCCAGGGATAACGGCCGGATCTGGGTCGGCATCTCGGCGGCCGGAGTGTTCGCCACCGAGGATGGCGGCGCCAGCTGGGAGCCGCGCAATCGCGGCACGCGCGCCGATTTCCTGCCCGAGGGGCAGAATTACCCGGAATTCGGCCAGTGCGTGCATTGTCTCGTGCGGGCGCCGGGCGGCGGCGCGCGGCTCTACCAGCAGAACCATTGCGGTATGTACCGCTCCGACGATGGCGGCAGGCGCTGGGAGAGCATCGAAGAGGGCCTGCCCTCCTCCTTCGGTTTTCCCGCCGCCGTCCATCCGCGCGATCCCGACAGTCTCTACCTCATCCCGCTGAACGGCGACATCAAGGGCCGCTTCATGCCCGGCGGCAACACGGCGGTGTGGCGCACGCGCGACGGCGGGTCGAGCTGGCAGGCGGGGCGCGCGGGCTTGCCGCAGGGCGACGCTTACTTCAACGTGCTGCGCCAGGCGATGGCGACCGACACGCTGGAGCCGGCCGGGGTGTATTTCGGCACCAATGCCGGCGCCCTCTATGGCAGCATCGACGAGGGCGATACATGGACCTGCCTGGCCCCCTACCTGCCGACCATCACCTCGGTCGAGACGCTGGTGATGGAGCGGTGAGGACGCGCGCAGCGGAGCCGCACGCCATGGGCGAGCACGTGCCGTCGCAGGCACCGAGCGAGATGCGGGCGCCCGTGCTGGTGCGCCTGCCGCCCCATCTCGTCGTGCTGTTTCCCGATGCCGAGCCGCGCGTCGCGCTGCAAGCCGGCAGCGTGGCGGAGATGGTGGCGGCGCTGGACCGCCTCTGGCCCGGCATGGGCGCGCGCCTCTGCGACGAGACGCCGGCCATCCGGCGCCATGTCAACGTATTCGTCGACGGCCGGCGCGCCCGCCTCTCCACGGCGCTGGCGCCCGGCACTGACGTCTTCATCATCACCGCGATCAGCGGCGGCTGACGCGCCCGTCGCCGGCCCCATCCGACCCTGTCGCAACTCGGGAGACCCGCATGTTCTACGCGCTGCTCTGCTACCATCAGGAAGACGTCGTCTGCGCCTGGACCCAGCAGGAGGACGACGCGGTGATGGAGAGGCTCGCCGTGGTGCACGAGCGGCTGGCCCGGGCGGGCAAGCTCGGCCCGGCGGCGCGGCTGCTGCCCACCACCGCCGCGACCACGCTGCGCAAGGACCAGGACCCGCCGCTGATACTCGACGGCCCGTTCGCCGAGACGAAGGAGCAGTTGCTCGGCTTCTATCTGCTGGATTGCGTGGATCTGGAGGAAGCGCTCGCCATCGCCCGCGAGCTCGGCGTGGCCAATCCCGGCGGCGCCTATGAGGTCCGCCCCACCCGCCTGTTCCTCGACGGCGGCGCGCGGGGATGAAGGAGGAGGAGGCGCACCGGATCGGGGCGACCCTCACGGCGGCGCGCCCGCAGGCGATCGCCGCGCTGCTGCGCCACTTCCGCGACCTCGACCTTGCCGAGGAGGCCTTTCAGGAGGCCAGCCTCCGGGCACTCAGGACCTGGCCGGAGAAGGGCCCGCCACGCGATGCCGCCGCCTGGCTGATCTTCGTCGGCCGCAACATCGCGCTCGACGCGGTGCGACGGCGGGCGCGGCAGAGCGAGCTGCCGCCCGAAGACGTGCTGGCCGAGGCGCTGTCCGATACCGGCGACGCGGAGGCGGCGATCGTCGAGCGGCTGGACGGCGCGCAGTATCGCGACGACGTGCTGCGCCTCCTGTTCATCTGCTGCCACCCGGACCTGCCGGCGGCGCAGCAGATCGCGCTGGCGCTGCGCATCGTCTCCGGGCTCTCCGTCCGGCAGATCGCCCGCGCCTTTCTCGTCAGCGAGGCGGCGATGGAGCAGCGCATCACCCGGGCCAAGGCCCGCGTCGCGCGCGCCGATGTGCCGTTCGAGGCGCCGGGCGCGGTGGAGCGGGCGCAGCGTCTGGGCGGGGTGGCGGCGATGCTCTATCTCGTCTTCAACGAGGGATATTCAGCCGCCGGCGACACGTCCGCCGCCCGCGAGCCGCTCTGCGAGGAAGCGATCCGGCTGGCGCGGCTGCTGCTGCGCCTGTTTCCCGCCGAGCCGGAAATCATGGGCCTCGCCACCCTGATGCTGCTGCAGCACGCCCGCGCCGGCGCCCGCTTCGATGCCGCCGGCGCGGTAATCCTGCTCGACCGGCAGGACCGCCGGCTCTGGAACCGGGCGATGATCGCGGAAGGGCTGGCGCTGCTCGACAAGGCGTTGCGCCACCGGCGGCCCGGCCCCTACCAGGTGCAGGCCGCCATCGCCGCGCTGCATGCCCGCGCGCCGACGCCCGAGGCGACCGACTGGGGCGAGATCGACCTGCTCTACGGCACGCTCGAAATCCTGCAGCCCTCCCCTGTCGTCACCCTCAACCGGGCGGTGGCGGTCTCCAAGCTGCGCGGCCCGGAGGCGGCGCTCGCGCTGGTGGAGCCGCTCGGGGAGCGGCTCGCAGGCTATTTCCACTATCACGGCCTGCGCGGCGCGCTGCTGATGCAGCTCGGCCGAACCGTCGAGGCGCGCGAGGGCTTCCTGGCGGCGATCGGCCTCGCCACCACCGCGGCGGAAGCCGCTCATATCCGCGCCCATCTCGACGCCCTGAAGTGAGGCGCCCGGGAGTGGCGCGGCCGGCGCGGGAAGGTGCCGCCGTCAGGCTGTCGCCGCCTTGGCCTCGAGCGCCGCGAAACTGAACGCCGTGATGGGCAGCGCCGTCTCGCCGTGCTGGGCGAGATCGGCGAGGATTTCCCCCACCACGCTGGCGAACTTGTAGCCATGGCCCGAACAGGGTGAGGCGACCACGACATTGGGCGCGCCGGGCAGCGTATCCAGCAGGAAGTCCTCGCCCGGCAGCATCGTGTAGCGGCAGGTGGTGGCCGCGAGGCGCCGGCCCGCGGCCAGCGGCAGGCGCCGGGCGATGAAATCGTCCAGCAGCGCGGTATCGGCGTCGTTGACCGGCGGGTTCGGCGCGTCGGGATCGGTGATCGGCTCGCGGAAATGCGCGTGCTTGCCCACCTTCACCCCCGCGCCATCCAGCTGCGGGAAGCCGAAGAAGGAGCCGACCGGGCCGGCATCGCGCAGAAACACCGGCATGGTGCCGAGCGCGGTGGCCGCCTCGTCCTTCGGCGCGTACCACGCCACAACCTGGCGGATCGGGCTCGCCA
Source organism: Ancylobacter tetraedralis (assembly GCF_014195655.1). Taxonomy (GTDB): domain Bacteria; phylum Pseudomonadota; class Alphaproteobacteria; order Rhizobiales; family Xanthobacteraceae; genus Ancylobacter; species Ancylobacter tetraedralis. Next base: position 194,362 of record NZ_JACICD010000001.1, on the reverse strand, counting down.
GCGCCGCCAGCGCGGGGATCAGCTGGCCGATCCACGGCCCCGTCGCCGCCACCACACGCCCCACTCGCACGCGCTCCGTGCCGATATGAAGGGTCACGCCACCATCATCGGGGGCGATGGCGGTGACGCGGGCCGGCATGCGGATCTGCGCACCATTGCGCCGGGCAAGGTCGAGACAGGCCGCGACCGCCGCTTCCGGCCGCACGAATCCGCCCTGTGTCTCGAACACGGCGATCTCGTCGGCATCGAGCGCGAAAGCGGGATAGCGCCGGGCCATGTCCGCGCGATCGAGCACCTCGTGGTCGAGATCATAGGCGCGGCAGGAGGCCAGCGTGCCGGAGACGATGGGGCTGTCCGGCCGGCCGATCTGCAGCACGCCGGTGATGGTGAGCACGTCCCGCCCGGTATCGCGCTCCAGCGCCCGCCAGTTCTCATAGGCGCGGCGCAGCAGCGGCACGTAGCTCGGATCCTCGAAATAGCCGAGGCGGATGATCCGGCTGTCGCCATGCGAGGAGCTAAGACCATGAGCCGGCGAATATGCCTCCAGCCCGAGCACGCGCTGCCCGCGTGCCGAAAGATGCGCCAGCGCGGCACTGCCCATGGCACCGAGGCCAATCACGGCGACATCATAGTCGAGAGCGGTCATCCGGGCATCCTCGCATTTGTGCTGCAGCGCAGCGGCTTTTCGGGCTTGCGGCCGGCTTCGCCGCCGTCGAAGATAGGTCAGCATGCCACCCCATGGCATGGGTTTTGTATAGATATAATCATAATCTTCCAGAGTACCGAACAGGAGCCGTGCCATGTCTAAGCTCATCGGATTCGTGAACAAATGGCGGCAGGGCGCGAGCGAGCTCGAGAACGGGGTCGTCGACCAGTTCCTGCTGGGGCAGCTTGATCGCCGGGCCTTCTTCCGCCATGGCAGCCGCATCGGCCTGTCGGCGGCGGTCATGGCCGGTGTACTGCAGGGCGCTGGTTTCGCGCCCATCGGCCGCGCCTTCGCGCAGGGCAAGTCGGGCGGCACCATCCGCGTCGCGCAGATCACCCCATCGGGCGCCATCGAGCCGGTATCGGTCGCCGATCAGGGCGGGCTCCTGCCGCTGGCGCTGGCCGGCGATTTCCTTGCGCTCGACGGGCCGGACCTCGTGCTGCGCCCGATGCTCGCCACCTCCTGGAAGCCGAACGAGGACGGCAGCGTCTGGACCTTCACCCTGCGCCCCGGCGTCAAGTTCCACGACGGCCGCACCATGACCGCCGACGACGTGGTGGCCTCGATCGACCGGCTCGCCGACCCCGCCAACGGCTCCAACGCGCTGTCCGCCTTCAAGGGCGTGCTGTCGAAGGGCGGCACCACCAAGGTCGACGACCTGACGGTGAAGTTCACGCTGGACGCGCCGAACGGCAACTTCCCCTATTACGTCTCGTCGGACAATTACAACGCGATCATTTTGCCGGCTGACTACAAGGGCGATTTCGAGAAGAATTTCAACGGCACCGGGCCGTTCAAGATCGAGACCTACACCCCCAAGGTCGGCGCCACCTTCGTGCGCAACCCCGATTACTGGGCCGGGCCGGCGCTCGCCGACAAGGTGGAGATCAGCTTCTATGCCGAGCAGCAGCCGCAGGTGCTGGCCGTGCTGGGCGGACAGATCGACCTCGTGCAGCAGATCGTGGCGCAGGGCTCGCAGAGCCTGTTCGACAATCCCGCGGTCAAGATCCTGCGCCTCAAGTCGAATGCCCATCGCCAGATCCACATGAAGAACAAGGGCGCCTTCGCCGACAAGCGCGTGCGCCAGGCCGTGGCGCTGACGCTGGACCGGCCGGCCATCATCAAGGGCCTGTTCAAGGGCATGGCCGACCCGGGCAATGACAGCCCCTTCGCCCCGGTCTTCCCCTCTACCGACACCAGCGTGCCGCAGCGGGTGAAGGACATCGCCAAGGCCAAGGAACTGATGGCCGCCGCCGGTGCCGAGAAGGGCTTCGAGGTCACGCTGACCACGATGCAGATGCAGGAACTGCCGACCATTGCCAGCCTGATCCGCAATTCGGCCGGCGAGATCGGCATCAAGGTCAACCTGAAGATCGAGGATGTCGGCGCCTATTACGGCGACGCCGTGCCCGGCAAGTCCGACTGGCTGGACAGCGAGTTCGGCATCACCGATTACGGCCATCGCGGCACGCCCAACGTATTCCTCGCCGCCCCGCTGCTGAGCACCGGCACCTGGAACTCCGCCGAGTTCAAGAACCCGGAATATGACAAGCTGGTCGCCAGCTACATCGCCGCGCTCGATCCGGCGGCGCAGAAGGCCCAGGCCGGCGCCATTCAGCGCCTGCTGCTCGACGAGACACCGGTCATCTTCCCCTATTTCTACGATTACCTCACCGCCACCTCGTCCAAGCTCACCGGCGTCGAGGGCACGGCGATGGGGCAGATGTTCCTGCACAAGGCCGGGTTCGTCTGATCCGCCCATGTCTGGCGCGTTGGGGCCTTTCCTCCTCAAGAGGCTGGCGCTGAGTCTGCTCACCCTGTGGCTGCTCAGCGTCGTTGTCTTCTTCGGCTGCCAGGTTCTCCCGGGCGACCCCGCCCGGGCGATCCTCGGTCCGCTGGCCGATCCGCGCGCGGTGGCCGCGCTGAACGAGAAGCTCGGCTCCGACCGGCCGCCGGTGGAGATCTACCTGTCCTGGATGGGCGGCCTCATCACCGGCGACATGGGGCAGTCCTATGCCTATCGCTCGCCGGTCGCGCCATTCATCGGCAGTGCGCTGGTGAATTCGCTCAAGCTCGCCGCCACGGTCTTCGCCATCGTGGTGCCGCTCGGCATAGGCGCCGGGGTGCTGGCCGCCCTGCGCGCCGGCCGTCCGATCGACCGGCTGATCAGCGTCGCCGGCCTGTCGCTAACGGTGATCCCCGAATTCGTCTCCTCCATCGCGCTGATCCTCGTCTTCGCGGTGCTGCTGCGCTGGCTGCCGCTCTCGGCGAGCTGGCCTGCCGGCAGCGGGCCGCTGGTGCAGTTGCAGCATCTCATCCTGCCGGCTCTGCCGCTGGTGATCGTGCTGTTCGGCTACATCGCCCGGATGACGCGGGCCGGCATGGTGGAGGCGCTCTCGGCCGACTACACGCGCACCGCCATCCTCAAGGGTCTGCCGTGGCGCACGGTGCTGTCGCGCCATGTGCTGCGCAACGCGCTGTTGCCGACCATCACCGTGATCGCGGCGCAGATGGGCTATGCGCTGGGCGGGCTGGTGGTGGTGGAATCTCTGTTCCGCTACCAGGGCATTGGCAGCCTCGTGCTCGGCGCCGCCCGCGCCAAGGATTTCGCCATGCTGCAGGCCGGCATCCTCACCGTCGGTGCGTTCTTCGTGGTGACGACGCTGCTGGCCGACATCGTGACGACGCTGCTCGACCCGCGACTGCGGACGGGAGGACGCCGATGAGCGAGGCGCTGCCTCTCACCGAGCCCGCGCCCGGCCTTGCCCGGGAGGCCCGCACGCGCGGGGTCGTCGGCCGGCTGCTGCGCACGCCGAGCTTCCTGATCGGCATCACCATCCTCCTGTTCTGGGCGGTCTGCGCCGTGTTCGCGCCGTCCTTCGTGCCTTATGATCCTTATGCCGACGACCTCCTGAACACGCTGCAGCCGCCCTCGGCCGAGCACTGGTTCGGCACCGACCAGATCGGCCGCGACGTGTTCTCGCGCGTGCTGGTGGGTGCGCGGGCCATCCTCACCATCGCGCCGCTGGCGACGCTGGTCGGCACGGTGGCCGGCACCGCCATCGGCCTCATCACCGGCTATTTCGGCGGCTGGGTGGACGCCATCATCGGGCGGCTGCTGGAGGTGATGCTCTCGCTGCCGCTCATCATCGTCGCGCTGCTGGTGCTGGTGGCGCTCGGCCCCTCCACGCCCACCGTGGTGGTGGTGGTCGGCCTCGTCTTCGCTCCGCTGGTGGCCCGCACCGTGCGCGCGGCGGTGCTCACCGAGCGCCATCTCGACTATGTCGCGGCGGCGGCCGTGCGCGGGGAAAGCGCGCCCTACATCATGAGCGTCGAGATCCTGCCCAACATCACGCCGCCCATCATCGTCGAGGGCACGGTGCGGCTGGGCTATGCCATCTTCACCATCGCCTCGCTGAGCTTCCTCGGCTTCGGCGTGCAGCCGCCGACGCCGGACTGGGGCCTCGCCATCGCCGAGAATTACGGCGTGCTGATCGGCGGCTTCTGGTGGACCGTGGTGTTCGACACCGCGGCGACGGCTTCGCTGATCGTGGGCGTGAACCTCGCCGCCGAATCCCTGCAGAGGGCGCTGGCCGAATGACCGACCCTGCCGTTCCGCCCGTCCTGCGGCTCGACGACATGAGCGTCTCCTACCGCATCCGTGGCCGCGCCGTGCCGGTGCTGAGCCAGGTGAACCTGTCCATCGCCAAGGGCGAGGTCTATGGCCTCGTGGGCGAATCCGGCTCGGGCAAATCCACCGTGGCGCTGGCGGTGCAGCGTGTGCTGCCGGCGAACGGGCGCATGTCCGGCGGCCGGGCGCTCATCAACGGGCGCGACGTCGGCGCGCTCGACCGCGCCGCGCTGCTGCAGATGCGCGCCCGCGAGGTCGCCATGGTGTTCCAGGACCCCGGCCGCGCGCTCAACCCCTCGATCACCATCGGCCGCCAGGTGGCCGAGGCGTTCGAGATTCTCGGCGCGTCCGGCCACGAGGCGCGCCGGCGCGCGGAGGAGATGCTGACGCGGGTGCGCATTTCCTCGCCCGCCCGCGTCATGGAGCGCTATCCGCACCAGCTCTCGGGCGGCATGCAGCAGCGCGTGGTCATCGCCATGGCGCTCGCCAAGGATCCCTCGCTGCTCATCCTCGACGAGCCGACCACCGGGCTCGATGCCACGATCGAGGCGGAGATCCTCGATCTCGTCGACACGCTGCGGCGCGAGTTCGGCGCGTCCATCCTGTTCATCAGCCACAATCTCGGTGCGATTGCCGGGCTGTGCGACCGGGTCGGCGTGCTTTACGCCGGCCGGCTGGTGGAGGAAGGGCCGGTGCGCGACCTGTTCGCCGATCCGCGCCATCCCTACACGGCCGGGCTGCTGCGCTGCCTGCCGCGACCGGGCCTGCGCAAGGACCTCGCGCCCCTCGACACCATTCCCGGCTTCCCACCCGCGCCCGGCTCCATCCCGGTCGGCTGCGTCTTCGCGCCGCGCTGCGCGCTGGCGGACGAGACCTGCCGCACGATCGACCCGCCGCTGGTGACCACCGGCGCGGGACGGGTGAGCCGCTGCCACCATCATGACCGGGTCGGCGACCTGCCCCATGCCGTGCCCCGCGCCGCCGCCGGCACGCTCGCGCCCGCCGGCGCCTCCACCGGCACGCCGGTGCTCGAACTCACCGCACTGTCCAAGACCTATGGCTCCGCGCCCTATGCGGTGCAGGCGCTGCGCGACGTCTCGCTGCGGCTGATGCCGGGGCAGACGCTGGGTCTGGTGGGCGAATCCGGCAGCGGCAAGAGCACGCTCGCCCATGCCCTGCTCGGCCTCATCGCGCCGGACGCGGGCGGCGGCATGGCGCTGGACGGCGCGGCGCTCGCCCCCGAGGTGCGCCGTCGCACCGCCGAGCAGATCAAGACGCTGCAGATCGTGTTCCAGAACCCGGATTCAGCGCTCAACCGTTCGCACAGCGTGCGGCGGCTGATCGGCCGGGCGATCACCCGGCTCGGCGGTCTGAAGGGCGCGCAGCGCGAGGCGCAGGTGACGCGGCTGCTGGAATCGGTGCGCCTCACCGCGCGCCAGCTTTCCGCCCGCCCCCGCCAGCTCTCGGGCGGCATGAAGCAGCGCGTGGCGGTCGCCCGCGCCTTTGCCGGCAATCCGCGCCTCGTGGTGTGCGACGAGCCGACCTCGGCGCTGGACGTCTCGGTGCAGGCGGCGATCCTCAACCTGCTGGCCGAATTGCAGGCGGAGCGGCAGGTCGCCTATCTCCTGATCTCGCACGATCTCGGCGTGGTCCGCTATCTCTCGGACTGGATCGCCGTGCTCTATCTCGGGCGCCTGCTGGAAGTCGGCCCGGCGGCCCGGGTGCTGGATGGCCCCCATCATCCCTATACCGAGGCGCTGCTCTCGGCCGCGCCTTCGGTCAGCGGCGAGCGGACCGGACGCATCCGGCTCACCGGCGCGATCCCGAGCGGGGTGAGCCCGCCGGCCGGCTGCCTGTTCCACACGCGCTGCCCCCGGCGCATCGGCCCGATCTGCGACACCGAGGAGCCCCCCTTCACGGCGGACGCGCATGGCCATGCCATTCGCTGCCATCTGCCGCGCGCGGAACTCGGCCGCAGCCTTGCGCCGGCGACAGCCTGACGCCATCCGTGAGCCGTCAGGCGAGGGCGGGATAGCCCATAGCCACCGCGTCCGCCTCATAGCGCAGCAGCACTTCATAATCGGCCGGGTCGGCCGGCTCCACGCGGGTGAGTGCCAGCCCGGCAAGGAGCGGATCGTCCTGTGCCCTTGCCAGCGCCTCGTTGATGGCCTGGCGCAGCTCCTCCGCCTCTTCCGGACGGGCGCCGCCGCAGGTGATGAAGGGCAGCGTGGGCCCCGCGGCCGTGCGGGCGAGAACGCGCAGGCCCGCGACGAGATCCGGCCTATGGCGGGCGGCGAGGCCGAACGTCACGCAGTCGATCGCGGCGACATCCGTGGCGCCGCCCTGCACGCTTTCCAGGCTGAGCAGATGCCCGCCGCTGGTCAGCACCGCTCCGAAGAAGCGGCCCTCGCGGGCCAGCGGGGCGATGGCGTGGCGCAGCAGGTTCATTCCGGTATTGCTGTCCGGCCCGTTCATGGCCACCCGGCAGCCGCGCAGATCCTCAAGACGCTCGAATGGCGCATCCTCGCGCACCACGATGAAGCTGCAATGGCGCGCGCCCTCGCAACCGGGCAGCCCATAGACCGGCGCGCCGATCACCGTAACCGCCTCGCCCAGTTCGGTCATCAAGGGATAGCCGCAGGTCTGTCCGACCAGCAGCGCCGGATCGTGCCAGATGGCGCGCAGCGCACGCGCGCGCTCCAGCCCCGCGGGGACGTCGCGCCGGCCACGCGCGGCAAGACGCGCGCGGATCGCCGCCCAGAGCGCGTCATTGGCGGCATGGAGCCAGGGCGGATCATACACGCCGAGATTGGCGAGGCCGGGAGAGGGGCGATTCAGGGTCAGGTGATTCATGGTTAGGTGTTTCGTGCTTGGCCCACTCATCATCGTGCCTCGACCTGTCGGGCGGGTTCCGTCGCCGTGTCGACGCCGCGTCGCGCGCCGAACACCACGAGGATGGCGGATCCCGCGATAAGCATGGCGCCGATCAGCGCCGGCGGCGTGGGCCATTCGGCATAGATGGCGACGCCGAATACCAGCGCCCAGACCAGCCGGAAGACGTCGAGCGGGATGACCACGGCGGCGCTGGCCCGGCGCATCGCCTCCAGGAAGAACACCTGCCCGAACACGTTGCAGACCGCGAAGAAGCCGAGCCACGCAAAGTCGCTCGCGCTCGGCCAGGTCCAGAGCGGCACCGCCAGCAGGCCGGCCAGTGCACCCATGCCGATCGCCAGCAGCAGCGCGCTCACCGCGCTGCCATCGCCGCGCGACTGCAGCTTGGCCACCAGCATGGAGGCGGCGAACAACACCGCCGAGCCGAGCGCCGCCGCCGCGCCGAAGCTGCGCGCATCCCCTAGGGCGAAGGCCTGCCCTCCCACCAGCTCGAGCGCGACCTGCGGGCCGATGACCAGCAACGCACCGCCCAGGCCCACGGCAATGGCGATCCATTGCAGCGGGAAGACCCGCTCGCCCAGCACGGCGCGGCTGCCCATCGCCGCGAACAGGATGGCGGTGAAGCCGAGTGCCGTCGCCTCCGCCAGCGGCAGGCTGCGCAGAGCGAGATACCAGGTGAGGATGGCCCCGCCATTGAGCAGCGCGCGCAGGGCATGCAGCGGCAGCCGCGCGCGAGCCACGCGCGGACGCCCGGCAAGCGACCACAGCGGCAGCAGCAGCGCCACGCTGAACAATTCGCGCCAGAAGACCAGGATGAACGGGTGCAGCGTCTGGCTCACCCCGCGCACCGCCGCCTCCATGAACGAGACGACAAGGCCCGAGGCCAGCATGAAGCCGGCCCCGACAAGCGTGCTGCGGGAGATCGCGGGGAGCCTCATGAATCCAGCGGCACGCGCCCGAGAGGATGCTCCGGCTGGTCGTGCGCGCGCAGCAGGAAGCGGCGGAACACCTCGCCATACCCCTTGTAGAGCAGGCCGCCATTGCGCTCCAGGAAGGCGGCGCGGTTGGCGCGGTAGACCGCCGGCAGCTTATACCATGGCAGCGTCGGGTGGGCGTGGTGCACGGCGTGGAGATTGTTATAGAGGAACAACAGTCCCATTACCGGCGAGCCCTCCACGATGGCGGTACGCTTGAAGACGGCGTGCTCCGCCTTGTGCTCGGCGAAGGAGCGGACCATCAGCAGCGACGTGCCAGGATAGAGTATCAGCGCGGCATAGGCGAGCGGATTGAAATCGCAGACGAAAACCAGCCAGGCCAGAATTACCGCGCAGCCCGCCAGATGCCGCGCCCAGATGCGGGCGAGATGCCGGTCGCCCGCCAGCATCGCCTTCGCTTCCGACAGGAGATAGCGGCTGACCGACCAGAACGGCCCGATCACCAGCCGGCCGAGAAGCCGGGTCTGTGCCTTGACCAGCCAGCGCCCCACCAACCCCAGTTCCTGCCAGTGCTCCTCGGTCCAGTAATAGGATTCCGGGTCGTCGAGCGGGTCGGTCAGCACCTCGTCGCGGTGATGGCACAGGTGCAGCACCCGGTAGCGCTCATAGGGCAGCCAGAGCGAGAGCGGGATCGCGCCGAGAAACCGGTTGAACCGGCGCCAGCGGGTGGGGTGGCCGTGGATGATCTCATGCTGCAGCGACCCCTGCCAGGCCAGCAGCCATGCCCCCAGAGGCACCAGCACATAAAACGGCAGCTCGGCGTGGAAGAATGTCACCAGGCCCCAGCCACCATAGATCCCGGCGGCGAGCGTGAGCGTGGGCCATTCGATGCTGGCGCGACGCGTTGAATCTGGGTGCTTTGCGAACGGGGAAGCGGTGATTTCCATGGTACGATCCTCCCGCCGCGACGGTACAGGCGCAACGCGGGATAACAAATCGCCACGTGGGAATTGTCGCATAAAGTGCCCATTTGGTGATAATTCACAACGCTGGTGCACTTCAGGAGCAAAGCCATGCGACGGCAGGTCGTGCAGATCTTTCGCGAGCGTCTTGCGCTGGTGATCCAGCGCTCGAAACTCCCGCCCTCGGCCTTTGCCCGCTCGCTGGGGATCGACCGCTCCACCCTGTCGCAGGTTCTGTCGCCGACGAACGACCGGCTGCTGCGCGCCGAGACGCTGGCGATCCTGTCGGCCCGCTATGGCATCTCGGTGGACTGGCTGCTCGGCCTCACCAGCCAGGAGCGGCCGGGCGCCGATGTGGTCGAGCAGGTGCGCATCGAGGGTCAGGCGGGGTCGCCGGCCGATGGCCGCTTCCTGCGCTGGTACGCGGAGGCCGAGAATGCCGGCTATCCCATCCGCACCGTGCCCCGCAGCTTTCCCGATTTCCTGAAGCTGCCGGAGGTGATCGCCTATGAATATGCCGGCTGGCCGGAAATCGACGCCGCCGCCACCTCGCGCTGGGCGCAGGAACGGCTCGACGGCATGCGGCGCTCCGATCTCTCGCAGGAAGCGTGCCTGCCATTGCAGGGATTGCAGGCCTTCGCCCGCGGCGAGGGGCAATGGGAGCAGCTGCCGGCGGCGCTGCGGCGCGAGCAGCTGCGCGTCATGAGCGAGACCTGCGAGGCGCTCTATCCCAGCCTGCGGATCCATCTGTTCGATGTCCGCCGCACCTATTCGGCACCGCTCACCGTGTTCGGCCCGCAGCGCGCCATTCTCTATATTGGCGGGCTGTTCTTCGTGTTCACGGCGAGCCCGCAGGTACGCCTGCTGAACCAGCGCTTCGACGATCTCATCCGCGCCGCGGTGGTGCAGCCGGCCGGCGTCTCGGAGGCGCTGGCCGGACTGGCGCGAGAGGTCGGGTGAGACGCGGGGACGCGGCGCGGAACCGGGCGGCGGGGCTCCCTCTCCACGCGGGAAGAGGGATCGCCCGCGCTCAGGCCGCGGGTGCCGGCACCGGCGCGGCGAGGTCCAGCAGGCCGGCCAGCTTGGCGATGGTCTCTTCCGCCGCGCGTTCGCCGGCAATGGCGGCGGCCACGCTGTCGCCGACCAGCGGCCCCAGCTTGAAGCCGTGGCCCGAGCAGGCACTCACCACCCACGCGCGCCGGCCCCAGGGACGCACCGCGAAACGCTCGGAATCATCGCGCGTGACCGTGTAGAAGCAGATCTTGCGCTCCAGCACCTGATAGCGGTCGAAATCGCGATAGCCGAGGCGCGCCGCGCTCTCCAGCCGCGCCACATCGTCATCGGTGGCGAGGCGGTCGCCATCGGCGTCGCCGGCGCGGGTGAAGACATGGTCGCCGATCTTGAGGCGGGTGCCCCGGCGGGGCGGCAGCGTATAGGTGCCACTGTCCACGCCCATGTCGATCAGCACCGGCGCCGCGGCCCAGGCCCGCGCCAGTTCCGGCGGCGGAGCGAGATACATCACCGCCTGCCGCGAGGCCACGACCGTGTCGGCGAGGAGCGGCGTGAGCGTGTTCACCCAGGCGCCGGCGGCGATCACCACATGGTCCGCGCGATATTCGCGGCCATTGGCCACCACCCGCCCGGCCTCCGGATCGACCTCCTCCACCCGGCTGTCGGCATGGAAGCGCACGCCGCGATTGCCGAGATGGATGACGAGATCGGTGAGGATGCGGATGGGAAACAGCATGCCGCCCTCATCCGTCTCCACCGCGCGGGTCAGCCCCTCGGTCTGCACCATCGGAAAGCGCTCGCCCACCTCGGTGAGCGGGATGTCGCGGAAGCCCGAGCCCATGCGGGTGAGCGAACGCACGGTCGGCTCATACCAGCCGACCTCCTCGCGCAGGAAATAGATCACCTTCGAGCGATCGAAATGATCGGTGCCGGTCTCCTTGAACATCCGGTCATAGACCGCGAAGGCCTCCGGCATCAGATAGGCGTAGCCCTCATGCGCGCCATAGGCGTGCCGTGTGATCCGATGGTCGTCATAGGAGGTGGCGCGCGGGTTGGGGATCGGCCCCTGCTCGAACACCGAGACCTGGAAGCCCCGCCGCTCCAGCGCCCAGGCGGTGGACAGGCCGGCAATGCCGGCGCCGACGACGATGACGGTTCCGCGAGGTCCGGGCATCAGAGAGCCGCTCCTTCGGTGGGCGTGGCCGGCTGCGGCGGCAGCCAGTTGAGGTCGCGGCGCCAGTCGCCGGAGAGTTCTTTGAAACGGGCGCGGCTCAGCTTGGAGAGGTCGGCGAAGGAGCAGACGCCATCCAGCACGAGATCGCGGATCGCGTGGCCGCTCGCCGGGGAGAGGCCGAAGCCGACACTCGACATGGTGGCCACCGTCACGTTGTCCGGCGCGCTGAGGCGCTCGATCACCGGGCGGCCGTCCGGCGTGTTCTCGATCACCCCGGCCCAGCTGCGGATCACCCGCGCATGGGCGGCGCGCGGCAGAAGGTCGGCGAGGCGCCGCGACAGGCCGCGCAGCACGCTGCCCGAGGGGCGCGGCGGCGGGCCGTCGAGCGGCGTGTCGTCATACCATTCATGCGGGCCCCCGCCATAGGCGAGGTTGCCGCGCAGCGTCTGGCGCCCATACAGGCCATTGCCGTCGACCCCGCCGGTCGGCATCAGCGGCAACGGCTCGGTCACGATCATCTCCGCCCGGGCCGCCGCCATGGGAACGGGATTGCCGAGCATGGCGGAGAGCTTGCCGGTCTGCGGCCCGGCGGCGATCACCAGCGCGTCGCAGCCGAACCGGCCAGCCGAGGTTTCCACGCCCACCACGCGCCCGCCGGCGGTCTCGAAGCCCGAGACCGCGACATGCTGGTGGATCGCCACGCCGAGGTCGCGCGCGGCCCAGGCATAGGCCTGCGAGGTGCGCTGGGGATTGGCATGGCCGCCGAAATGCAGGTGCACGCCGCAAATGGCGTTGTCGCCGGCCAGCGGCACGCGCTCGCGCACCTGCTTGCCGTCCAGCACTTCCCATTCATAGCCGGCGGGAATGCGCATGGAGAGGCCGTCGGCGAAATTGGCCTTGCGCTCGTCCACCTGGAAGACGATGCGCTCGCGGCGATATTCCGTGGGATAGCCGAGCAGTTCGTCCATCTGCGGCCACAGCCGCTGCTCCTCGTGGAAAAGCGGGCTCTGGTAATGCGTGCAGCCGCCGCCATTGCGGCCCGACGCCTCGAAGCCGACAATGCCCTTTTCCAGCACGGTGACGTCGACGCCCGAGCGCGCCAGCCACCACGCGGTGGACAGGCCGGTGACGCCGCCGCCGACCACCACGACCGATGTTCCCTTGTTCGTCATGAGCGGCATCCTCAATAGGGCATTCCGGCGCGGATCTGCTCATCCTCGCGCGCGGTGCCGATGTCGTCGTAGGAAATCCACTGCGTCACGATGCCGAACCACACGTTCCAGTTCTCCGTCATGTCCGCCGTCTCGTGACCGTCGGCGAGCACGGCGAGCGGCAGCGGGCGCACCGGGGCGCGATAGCCGGCGAGCGGGATGGAGGTGGCCGGCACCTCGCCGCCCAGCGCCATGGTCAGCGCCACCTGCTCGCGGCAGCGCCGCGCCTGGCAGGCGCCCATGCAGGCGCGGGTGAGGCGCTTGATCTGGTCCTGGTCGAGCGGGCCATCCTGCGCCAGCGTCGCGAGGTTGCGCCGGGCGATGGCGTTGGAGCTCCAGCCGAGATAGCGCGGCGGCTGCACGGCGAGCAGTTCGCCGCGCGTCACCTCCTCGCACAGGCACACCATCACCTCCGGCCCGCCGGTGGCGAGCAGCGCCCGCGTCCAGTCGAGCTGATAGGCGAGCGCATCGGGGCCCACCGGCCGGAAGACGGCCTCCGGCGCCTCCGCCGGGCGCCCGAGCGAGGCCAGCGCCGCACGCGCCGCGCTCCGTCCCGCCGCCGCGGCATCGCCGCCGAGGCCGGTGCAGTCGCCGGCGGCGAAGACATGCGCCAGAGAGGTCGCCCCCTGCGCGTCGACCACCGGCACGTGGCCACCGCGCTCGGGCACCATGGCGCGCGCGGCGCCGAGCACGTCGAACAGTTCGATCACCGGCACCGCGCCGACGGCGAGGCACACCGTGTCGCAGGCCAGCGTGCGGCGGCGCCCGGGCTCGGACGTCTCCACCAGAATGATGCCGGTGACGCCATCCGCGCCGCCCTCGGCCGCCAGCGGGACATGCGCGGTGATGATCTCGACGCCCTGCCCGGCCAGCGCGGCCAGCCGCGCGGCATCGCCCACCGGCGCGTCCCGCGCTTCCACCAGCGCCAGCACCTCCAGCCCGCGCGCGCGGGCAAGCTCGGCGGTGGCGATGGCGAGTTCTCCGCTGCCGAGGATGACGAGGCGCCGCCCGGCAAAGGCATCGTAGCGCACGAGCAGCGCGTGCAGGGCCTGCGCGCCCATCACGCCGGGCTGATCGGAGCCGGCAAAGGACAGGTTGAGATCGCGCGCGCCGGTGGCCAGGATCAATCGGTCGAAGCCCAGCGTCCAGCTGCGCGCCTCGTCGGCCAGGCCGATGACCCCGGTGGCGAGCGAGCGCAGCCCCGGCCCGTTCACCCAGGCGCCCCAGGCCGAGGTGGACAGGCGGACATCGACGCCGAGCTCGAAGGCTTCCGCCAGCGCTGGGTTGGATTCCAGCACGTGCTCGACGAGGCGCTCGGGCGTCTGCACCGCGCTGGTGGCGCGGCCACCGAAATGGAACGGCACGTCCATGCCGATCAGTCCGGGCGAGACCGGGTTTTCGTCGATCAGCACCACCTGCACGCCGGCGCGGGCGGCCTCGGTCGCGGCGGCGCAGCCGGCCGGGCCGGCGCCGATGACGACGAGTTCGGCATGCTCGTCCGGCGTCGCGGTCTTGCCGGCGATGGAATGGCGGTCGGGAGCGGGCAGGATCAGGCGGGTCTCGGGGCGGGTCATGGAATCGCGTCCAATGCTGAAGCGAGATCGGCGACGAGGTCATCCGGGTGTTCGATGCCGACCGAGATTCGCAGCGTCGCGTCGTCGACGCCCACCTCCGCGCGAATCTCCGGCGGCACGGAATAATGCGTGGTGGTGGCGGAATGGCAGATCAGGCTCTCGGTACCTCCGAGGCTGACCGCCATGCGGAACACCTGCAGGCGGTCGAGCATGGCGAAGGCCTCGCTTTCCCCGCCGCGTATGCGGAAGGAGAAGGTGGAGCCCGCGCCCGTGCATTGCCGGTCGAACACCGCGCGGGCGGGCGTGCCGGCTTTGAGGAAGCCGAGATAGCTCACACTCGCCACCTTGGCATGGTCGCGCAGGAAGGCCGCGACCACCGCCGCATTGGCATTGGCCCGGGCATTGCGCAGCGGGAAAGTCTCCAGCGAGCGCAGGGCGAGCCATGAGGTGAACGGGTCGAGATGCGTGCCGAGCAGCGTGCGCAGCCGCCGCAAGGGGCCGATGAGCGCGGCCGGGCCGGAGACCGCGCCGCCGATCAGGTCGCTGTGGCCGCCGGCATATTTCGTAAGCGAGGTCATGGACAGATCGGCGCCGTGGGCGAGCGGGGCCTGCAGCAGCGAGCCGAGGAAGGTGTTGTCCACCACCACGACCGGCCGCCGCCCGCCCTGCCGGGCGGCCAGTGCGTCGGCGGCGCGGGCGATCAGCGCGATATCGGCAATGCCGTTGGTCGGGTTGGCCGGCGTCTCCACGAAAATGAGGCCCACCGGCCCGTGAGCGGATGCCGTCTCGACGGCCTGCGCCACGCTCGCGTCATCGACGCCGTCGCCGATGGCGACCGCGGTGATGCCGAGCCCGGCCAGCGGACCGTGCAGCAGCCCATGCGTGCCGCCATAGAGCGGGCGCGTGTGCAGCACGCTGTCGCCGGGCTTGAGATGGGCGAGCAGCACGGCGGAAATCGCCGCCATGCCGGAGGCGAAGGCCGCCGCCTCCTCCGCCCCGTCCAGCGCGGCGAAGCGCTTTTCCAGCAGAGCGAGGCCCGGATGATCGAGCCGGGCATAGATGAAGCCCGCCTCGCGCCCGGGCGCCGCGCCGTCGAAATAGTCCCGATGCGCCTGCTTCGCCGCTGCCGCGGAGGGGTAGGCGAAGGTCGAGGTCAGAACGATCGGCGGCTTGACGGCGCCGAACGCATCCTGCGGATCATAGCCGTAGCCCACGGCCAGCGTGTCGGGGTGGCGAACACCCCGCACGTCGTCACTGCCACTCCCGCTCAAGCCCGGCCCGCCTCATGCCCGCCCGCCTCATGCCCAGCCTCATCGGCCGCCAGCCCCGGCGCGAAGGCCGGCTCCGCGTCGGCTTCGGCCGCCCCGGAAATGACGCCGCGCAGATCGATCGGCCGGCCGTCGACGCCGGTGCGGGCGGCGATGTAGTCCATCGCCTTGTCGCAGTACCAGTCGGTGAAGAGCAGCACGTAGGATTCATCCGTGGGGCTGTAGGGGCCCGGCACATAGCCGACCGAGTTGACGCCGCGCTGGTTGTTCTCGACGAGGTCGCGGTCCTGGATGTTGGTCACGTTCCACAGCTGGGTAAGCTTCTCGACGTCATAGTCGACGCCTTCCACCGCATCCTTGTGCACCAGCCACTTGCACGTCACCAGCGTCTCGCCGGTAGCGGTCGGCATGGCGCTGAAATAGACCGTGGTGTCGGCGGTGGAATGGCAGAAGCTGTGCGGCTCCACGGCCCAGCGCAGCGAGCCGACATCCGGCTCATCGCCGGCGATCATCAGCTTGGTGCAGGCGAGCGCGCCATCAATGGTGAGCGAGAGGTGGCCCTCGTTGAGCGGGAAGCGCTCGATCTGCCACCACGGGCCGATGAAGGGCCCCTTGCCGAGCCCCGCCGCTTCCAGCCGGGCGGCAAAGGCGGCATGGCGCGGGTCGCCCTCCACCTCGAAATGCCCGCCGGAGGCTTCCTCGATCGGGAAGGTCAGGCACAGTTCGGGATGGCCGACGCCGCAGTGATAACACTCGCGGGCATTTTCCATCACCAGCTTCCAGTTGCCTTTCTCGACCAGCGTGTTCTGGAAGGCGAGCTTGGCCTCCTCCAGCCGGTGGGGCGCGAGCAGCGGCTCCAGCTCGCGCCGGAAGCGGGCGAAGGCCGGCGGCTTTTCAGCGAGGCACACGAACAGCGCGCCGGCGACATTCTCCACATGCACGGGCCGGAGGCCGTGCTCGGCGGGGTCGAACGTCTCGGGCATGTGGCGGGCATGGACCAGCGAGCCGTCGAGATCATAGACCCACTGGTGATAGGGGCAGGTCAGGCGCCCGCGCGCGCCGGTGCCCTCGGCGCAGATCTGCGCGCCGCGATGGCGGCAGGAATTGTAGAAGGCGCGATAGACGCCCTCGCGATCGCGGGTGATCACCACCGGCGAGCGGCCGACCGTGAGCGCCATGTAGCCGCGCGGCTGGGGAATCTCGCAGGTGAAGCCCGCGAGAATCCACGACTGGCCGAAAATGGCGTCGAGATCGAACGCATAGACGTCCGGGCTGTTATAGAGTTC
The DNA here is from genome assembly GCF_014195655.1 of Ancylobacter tetraedralis. GTDB lineage: Bacteria > Pseudomonadota > Alphaproteobacteria > Rhizobiales > Xanthobacteraceae > Ancylobacter > Ancylobacter tetraedralis. The sequence continues at coordinate 177,712 of NZ_JACICD010000001.1, read as the reverse complement.
CTGCGGCAGCGAATAACCCGGCCTGCGCTCGTTGATGAGCGCCCGGATCCGTTCCAGATCAAGCATGGCTGTTCCCCTTTTGCGCGATCTTGGCATCGGGCCTGGAACGGTTCAAATTACGTTTTTAGATAGACCTATCGCATGTAGGCAAAGGTCCGGAGGCAGAGGCTTGGGCGGCAAAGGTTCGGCGTTTCCTCGTCCCGACGCGGCGGACGCCGCGCGGCTTCCCGAGGCCGCCGAGCCGGATGGCGGGCGGGTGTGGCTGCCGCTCAACGCGCTTCGGGCCTTCGAGGCGGTCGGCGGGCGGCTCAGCTTCACCGGCGCGGCGGCGGCGCTGCATATCTCGCAGAGCGCCCTGAGCCGGCATGTCGGGCGACTGGAGGAATATCTCGGCTGCCGGCTGCTGGACCGGCGGGCGCAGGGCATGGCGCTGACCGCCGCCGGCGCGGCGCTGCTGCCGGTGGTGGCCGATTCCTTCGACCGCATCGAAGAAACCATGAAGATGCTGCGGCGCGATCCCGGCCATGCCGGGCGCGTGCTCAAGATCCACATGCCCCCGACCTTCCTGCATGTGGCGGGACTGACGCTGCTGGCCGAATTCCGCCGTGCCTTTCCGGGCCTGCCGATCGACGTGTCGAGCAGCAACGGCATCGGACTGCCGGCGGGGCGCAGCGTCGATCTCGCGGTCGTGTTCGACAGGCCGCATCTGGGCGACGCCATCCGCGATCCTTTATGGATGGTCAGCCAGACGCCGGCCTGCACGCCAGAGATCGCGGCGCGGGCGGAGGGGCTCGATCTCGCCGAATTTCTGCGCAGCACCGAATTGCTGCACGTCAAGCTGGAGGGCGAGCCCTACAGCACGTTCTGGTCCGTCTATGCCCGCCATAACGGGCTCGATATCGGCGTGCAGCGCGGGCTCGCCTTCGAATCCGAGGTGCTGGCGGTGCAATGCGCGGTGGCGGGCGGCGGCGTGACGCTGGTCGATCCCGACATGTTCGCGGCCGACATCGCCGGCGGCCGGCTGGTGACGCCCTTCCCGGACACGACCTGCGCGAGCGGGTTCGGCTATTACCTCACCGTGCATCCCGACGACATGGTCGACCCCGCCGTCGCGCTGTTCCGCTCCTGGGTGGTGCGCCGCTATACGCAGGCGCCCTCCGACGACCCTGTCTGAGGCGCGTCCGCGCCGTCAGTAAAGCCCGCCACCCGACGCCGAGCCCATGTCGAACGGCACGGGCGCGCGGGCCGGTTCATTCATCGCGAAAGGTTCGTGCTTCGCGGCCGGCGGCGCGCCGTTTGCGACAGCAGCCCGGGCGGGCATGGTTCGGGTAGCCGGCTTGGGAGGCGCTTCCTTCGCAGAAACGTCCTTGGCCCCCGTCTTGGTCGCCGTCTTTTCCGCCGTCTTGGCCACCGTACCGGGCGGATTCGGGACCGGAAGCGGCGCGGGAGCCGGCGCGTCGAGCGAGCCGGCCTTGAGCAGCGGATCCGTCGCGGCGCGCACGGTCATCACCTTGACCGTCGGCGCGGCGACGGTCGGCACGGCCGGGGACTCGGTGGCGATCGCGACCATGGCGGGTTTGGGCGACAGCCGGGACATGTCCTTCTGCCCCGACGACGCGACGCCCTGCGGCGCGCCACCCGCTGGCGGTGCCGAGGCCTGCGGGGCATTGACCGGCTGGGTTTTGGCGGGCGGGGCGTCGGCGGGCGTGACCTCCACCGGGGGCGTATCGACCCGCCGCGCATCGACCGAGATGGTCGCGAGCCGCCAATTGCCGCCAACCGCCTCGAAGCCGAGGTCGAAGCCGATGCGCAGGGGCGTGGTGGGGAAGAAGCCGACCAGCCGCAACACGCCGTCCGCGTCGACGGCGGGCGCGCGGGCGAGCTTGGCGTCAAGCAGCAGCACGGCGGCGAAATCCAGCGAATTGTCGCGCCACGCCCGGAAGCGGTCGGCCAGTTCCGCCGCGTTGTAGTTCTCGCGGAAGGCCGGCGCGCCGAGGTCGCGCAGCACGGAATAATTGCCGGTGACATTGGCCTGGTTCACCGCGGCGAGCGTTCCGCGCAGCAGCGCGAGCAGAACCGGCGCCGGCGGAACCTGCAGCGCCCCACCCGATGCCGAGACCGGCGCGAGGACGGGCGCGGTGCTCGCGGCGACGGGATTGGCGGGCGATGGCGCGGCCGAGGTGGCGAAGCCGGCGGGCAGCGCGGTCAGAGCCGGTGGCACCAGCATGAGCCCAAAGGCCACGGCGAGGGCGATCGTCGAGGGGCGAACGCTCACCATGCCATGACAAGCCCCGCCTTGCCGCCGATCGTGCCCTCCTTCAGGCCGAATCCGATGCCGCCGGTAAAGAACAGCGTGTCGTCCATCAGCCGGGCGATGCCGGACAGCGCCATGGCATTCTGCCCGCCGAACGTGCCCCATTGCGCGCTCAGCGCCATATCCTTGCCGGCCGGCAGGTTCGGCGTGTCCATGGCCATCGCCATGGCGACGCCTTCCTGCACACGATCGAGCTGCTGATAGACGCCGTCGAGATTGTAGAGGTCGCCGAGCGAGGCCGAGGCGAGGTTGCCCGCGGCATCGGTCGTCACCACCTGCACCGCGCCGGACTGCGCCGCTCGGCTGGCCGACGAGGTGAGGCCCGGCATCGTATAGGTGCTGGAGGCCGTGCCGAGCGCCACCTGGTTGGCGCGCGTGGTGGTCGCGCCACTGCCGATGGCGGTCGAACTCTCGAACGAGGCGTTGGCGCCGTTGCCCACCGCCGTGCCATAGGCCGCCGAGGCATTGGCGCTCTGGCCGACCGCGGTCGAGCCTTGCGACGCGGCGATGGAGCCCTGGCCGAGCGCGGTGGAGTTGACGCCGTTGGCGGTGGAATTCCAGCCGAGCGCCGTCGAGTTCGCGGCATTGGCGGCAGCGATGCTGCCGACGGCGGTGGAGCCCTGCGCGTTGGCCGTGGCGTTCTGGCCCAGCGCCGTGGAGCTCACCCCATTGGCGATGGCCTGCTGGCCGAGCGCGGTGGAACCCGTGCCGTTGGCCGTGGCGCCCTGCCCGACCGCGGTGGATTGCTCGGCGCTGGCGCTCGCCCCCTGGCCGAGGGCGGTGGCCGCGCTGGCATTGGCCTGCGCGCCATAGCCGAAGGCGGAGGCGTTGGTGCCCTGCGCGGCGGCACCCGAGCCAACCGCCGTGGTGTAATCGAGATTGGCGGTGGCGCCCTGCCCGATCGCGGTGGCGTTCAGCCCGTTGGCGCTCGATCCCTGACCGACAGCGGTGGCGGCCACGGCGTTCGCGCTGGCCTCGGTGCCCACCGCCGTGGTCTGGTCGGCATTGGCGGCGGCGCTGCGGCCGACCGCCGTGGAGGACGCGCCATTGGCCGCGCTGTTTTGCCCGATGGCGGTGGAGGACACGCCGTTGGCGACGGAAAGCTGGCCGAACGCGCTGGAATTCGTGCCAAACGCCTTGGCGCCCTGCCCGACGGCCGTGGCGCTCGCCTGTGTCGCCTCGGCACTTTCACCGATGGCGGTGGAATCCGTGCCGGTGGCCGATCCCGCGCAGCTCAGCGCCGTGGCGGTGAGGTCGCAGGCAATGTCGGCCGCCTGTGCGGGAAACGCGAGCAGAACCGCGAGTACGGCAAGCGAGGGGCGCAGCCATCTTCCACTTCCGCGCCCGGCTCGCTGCGGTCTCGTCAGCATGTTCGCGTCGTCCCGCTCGAATGACCGCCGAGCCCCGGCATCGGGGCCAAACCTCGCGCGAGCATGCGTGCGTCATGGTTAACGAAGGGTAAAAGTCGCGCTGGCGGGCCGCCCGGGCAGGGGCATCAGCCGTGCGGCAGATCCCGCAGCGCAAGCTCCGCCCCACCCTCGGCCCCACTTTCCAAAACGCCGGCCTTCGGCCCCATGCCGGCGCTTCGCGTGCCAACGAGGCCGATATCGCGCACGATGCCGGCAATGTGCTGGAACTGCTCGGCCAGCGGATTGCTCTTGCGCCAGACCATGCCGACCGTGCGATAGGGACGCGGCTGCGGCAGCCGGGCGACCGAGACGAAAGCCGAGCGCGTTTCCACCGGCACCGCCATTCGCGGCACCAGCGTGACGCCGATCCCGGCGCCCACCATCTGCACCAGCGTGGTCAACGAACTGCCTTCCATGAGGTCGCGTGCGGCACTGGAGGGCATGTTGCAGAAGGAAATCGCCTGCTCGCGGAAGCAATGTCCTTCTTCCAGCAGCAGCAGGCGCATCTCGCGCAGCATGTCGGAACTGGGCACCGGCTTGTCCGCGTCCTCGCGCGGGCGCACCAGAATGAATTCCTCGTCGAACAGGGCATATTCGGCCAGCGCCGGCTCCGACACCGGCAGGGCGACGATCGCGGTGTCGAGCCGCCCCTCCACCAGCCCCTCGATCAGCTTCTGCGTCACCATTTCGCGCGGGCGCACGTCCAGTTCGGGGAAACTCACCGCCAGACGCTGGATGACCATCGGCAACAGATAGGGCGCCACGGTGGGAATCACGCCGATGCGCAGGCGCCCGGCCAGCGGCCCGTGCGAGGCGCGGGCCAGAGCGTGAAGTTCGTCCACCGCCCTCAGGATCTCGCGCGCGCGAACCGCGAAATCCTCGCCGAGCGGGGTGAGGCGGATACGCCGCGAGCCCCGCTCCACGAGCGGTGCGCCGAGAAGTTCCTCAAGCTCTTTCATCTGCAGGGAGAGCGCGGGTTGCGAGATGGCGCAAGCCTCGGCCGCGCGCCCGAAATGGCCATGCTGGGCCAGCGCCTCGAAATAGCGCAGATGCTTCATGGAGATCTCGGTCATAAGTTCTTCATATCGCGATGATTAGAAAATGCAAATTTTCATTATGATGTTTCTGAAGTAGACGTCTGCGGCAGACGGAATTCGACGCCGCCGACCGTGCGATTGGAAGCGACGGCGCGGTGGGCGGCGGGTGCATCGTTGAGCGCGCAAGCGCGCAGTCACTGGCGGAGAGCAGAATGGACGACATAACGAAGAAGCCGGCCGGCAAATGCCCGGTTCTGCATGGTGCGATCACCGAGACCGGCCAGTCCAACACGGATTGGTGGCCGAAATCCCTCAACCTCGACATCCTGTCCCAGCATGACACCAAGACCAACCCGCTGGGCCGGGAGTTCAACTACCGCGAAGCGGTCAAGACACTCGATTTCGAGGCGCTGAAGAAGGACCTCCACGCCCTGATGACCGACAGCCAGGATTGGTGGCCGGCGGACTGGGGGCATTATGGCGGCCTGTTCATCCGCATGACCTGGCACGCGGCCGGCTCCTATCGCCTCGCCGACGGGCGCGGTGGCGCCGGCACCGGCAACCAGCGCTTCGCCCCGCTGAATTCCTGGCCGGACAATGCCAGCCTCGACAAGGCCCGCCGCCTGCTGTGGCCGATCAAGAAGAAGTACGGCAACAAGCTGAGCTGGGCGGACCTCATCGCCTATGCCGGCACGGTGGCCTATGAGTCCTTCGGCCTGAAGACCTTCGGCTTCGGCTTCGGCCGCGAGGATATCTGGCACCCCGAGAAGGACGTCTACTGGGGCGCCGAGAAGGAATGGCTCGCGCCCAGCGACGAGCGCTACGAGAATGTCGACGTTCCCTCGACGATGGAAAACCCGCTCGCCGCCGTGCAGATGGGCCTCATCTACGTCAATCCCGAGGGCGTGAACGGCAAGCCGGACCCGCTGAAGACCGCCGCGCAGGTGCGCGAGACCTTCGCCCGCATGGCGATGGACGACGAGGAAACCGTCGCCCTCACCGCCGGCGGCCACACGGTCGGCAAGACCCACGGTAATGGCAGCGCCACGGTGCTCGGCCCGAGCCCGGAAGGCGCGGATGTCGAGGAGCAGGGCCTGGGCTGGCACAACCCGGACCAGGGCGGCAAGGCCAGCCGCGCCGTCACCAGCGGCCTCGAAGGCGCCTGGACCACCCACCCCACCAAATGGGACAACGGCTTCTTCGAGATGCTGTTCAACCATGAATGGGAGCTGCGCAAGAGCCCGGCGGGCGCCTGGCAGTGGGAGCCGATCAACATCCGGGAAGAGAATCGGCCGGTCGACGCCAGCGACCCCTCGATCCGCCACAACCCGATGATGACCGACGCCGACATGGCGATGAAGGTCGACCCGATCTATCGGGAAATCTCGCTGCGGTTCAAGAACGACCCGGCCTATTTCTCCGAGGTGTTCGCCCGCGCGTGGTTCAAGCTGACGCATCGCGATCTCGGCCCGAAGGCGCGCTATCTCGGCCCGGACGTGCCGGCCGAAGACCTGATCTGGCAGGACCCGGTTCCGGTCGGCCCCACCGGCTATGACATCGTCGCGGTGAAGGCCAAGATCCTCAACAGCGGCCTGACCATCGGCGAACTCGTGTCGACCGCGTGGGACAGCGCCCGCACCTTCCGCCACTCCGACAAGCGCGGCGGCGCCAATGGCGCGCGCATCCGCCTCGCCCCGCAGAAGGACTGGGAAGGCAACGAGCCGGCCCGCCTCGCCAAGGTGCTCGGCGTTCTGGAGCCGATCGCGGCGGAGACCGGCGCCAGCGTCGCCGACGTCATCGTGCTGGCCGGCAATGTCGGCGTCGAACTGGCGGCGAAGGCCGCGGGCTTCGACGTGACCGTGCCGTTCTCGCCCGGCCGCGGCGATGCCACGGACGCCGAGACCGATGCCGCCTCGTTCAGCGTGCTGGAGCCGATCCATGACGGTTTCCGCAACTGGCTGAAGAAGGACTACATCGTCACCCCGGAGGAGCTTCTGCTCGACCGTGCGCAGCTTCAGGACCTCACGGCCCCGGAACTGACCGTGCTGCTCGGCGGCCTGCGCGTGCTGGGCGCCAATCACGGCGGCTCCAAGCACGGTGTGTTCACCGATCGCGAAGGCGCGCTGACGAACGACTTCTTCGTCAACCTGACCGACATGAACAACGCGTGGAAGAAGGCGGGCAACGGCCTCTACGAGATCCGTGACCGCAAGACCGACGCGCTGAAGTGGACCGCCACCCGCGTGGACCTCGTGTTCGGCTCGAACTCGATCCTGCGCGCCTATGCCGAGGTCTATGCCCAGGACGACGCCGGCGAGAAGTTCGTGCACGACTTCGTGGCCGCCTGGGCCAAGGTCGCCAACGCCGATCGCTACGACCTGCTGGCCTGACGCGAGAAATCCTCCCCCGCGCTCCCAAGCGGCGCGGGGGAGGGCTCAGCTTGCCTGCCCCCCGATCCGCATCCACCCCCCCACCCGCGCGCCAGACAGCCCTGCGAGGGCCCATGTCTGCCGCGCCCTTCCGGGCTCCATCCTTTACCGGCCGATGCAAGCCGGGGCGCCGCACCTCTGGCGGCGCCCGCGTTGATGCGTGAACCGTCCCTGCGAGCCGAACGGCGCGGCCCCCGAAGCCCCGTCTGAACGACAGACTCCACCGATACCCTTCCTTCGCCGGCTTCGCGTGTCCGACAATGGACGACGGGCATGACCCAGCGTGAGTATCGACAAAAGTCTGATATCGACGCCGAAGTGAAAATCCTGCGCGCCGTGCGAAGCGGAAAATGTAGATAATCACGGCGGCAGACGTTTGAACGATTCACGCAGACGATCCACGGATTGTCACGCGCCGTTCTACGGAATGTCATGCCTCTGTCGCACAACGGGACAAAGACGCGCCTCTGAAACCGGGAGCGCGGCATGACACCCCAATCACTTGACCTGGTCGGGATCGGCAAAAGCTTCGGCGGCGCCGATGTGCTGGAAAACATCGATCTTGCCATCCGGCCCGGCGAGTTCCTCTCGCTGGTCGGCGCGTCCGGCTGCGGCAAGTCCACCCTGCTGCGCATCATCGCCGGGCTGGAGACGCCGGATCGCGGCTCGGTGGCGATCGGCGGGCAGGACGTGACCGAGGTCGATCCGAGCGACCGCAACATCGCCATGGTGTTCCAGAGTTACGCGCTCTACCCGCACATGAGCGTGCGCCAGAACATCGCGACGCCGCTCCGGATGCGCCGCCTGCCGCTGGCGGCACGACTGCCGGCGATCGGCCGGCTGGTGCCGGGGCTGGAGGCGACCCGGCGCGAGATCGCCAGCGCCGTGGAAGACGCCGCCGAGGCGCTGCAGATCCGCCCGTTGCTGGACCGCAAGCCGGCTCAGCTTTCCGGCGGCCAGCGCCAGCGTGTCGCGCTGGCGAGGGCGTTGGTGCGCGCACCCGCCGCCTTCCTGATGGACGAGCCGCTGTCGAATCTCGACGCCAAGCTGCGCGCCCATATGCGCGAGGAACTGGCCGGCCTGCATCGCCGGCTCGGCGCCACCTTCGTCTACGTCACCCACGATCAGACCGAGGCGATGACGATGTCCGACCGGGTGGCGTTGATGGAGGCCGGGCGCATCCTGCAGCTGGGCACGCCGGCCGAACTCTATGAGCGACCCGCCTCGCTCGGCGTGGCGCGCTTCATCGGCACGCCGGCCATTAATCTTCTCCCGGTCGAGATCGACGGCACGGGCCGCATTTCCGGCCTCGGGCGTGATCTTGGCCTCGAGGCGCCGCAGGGCAAGCGCGGGCCGGCGACGCTCGGACTGCGCCCGGAGGATCTGCGCTTCGTCGCCAATGGCTCGCCCGCCCGCATCCTGCGCACCGAGCATCATGGCGCCGATCGCTATGTGACGCTCGAAATCCTCGATCGATCCGCGCCCACCCTCACCCTGCGCCAGCGCGCCGACGAGGAGCCGATTCCCGGAGCGGACGGCACGGTGGCGCTGGGCTTCCATGCCGGGCGCGCGCATCTGTTCGGCGCCGACGGCGCGCGGCTCGCGCTGCGCGAGCGGCGGCAGGCGGCGGCATGAGCGCGCTCGATCTCGTTCTTCCCTCCACCGGCGCGGCCGCCACACGCCGCTCGCGGGCCGAACGGCGGATGATGCGCCGGGGGCTCGTATTCGCGGCGCCGGCGGCGCTGCTGCTGCTGGCGACCTATATCGTGCCGCTCCTCGTGCTGGGCGGCTTCAGCCTGACCGACTACAAGCTCGGCGCCGTCTCCACCCGTTTCATCGGGCTGGAGAACTTCGTGCAGGCGTTCCACGACCCGGTATTCCGGCGCGCCCTCGCAAACACCATGCTCTATGCGGTGATCGTCATTCCCTGCGGCGTCGGCCTCGCACTGGGCGTGGCGCTGCTGGTGCAGGGGCGCCGGCGCAGCCGCCCCTTCTGGGAGATCGCGTATTTCCTGCCCGTCACGGCGACGCTGGTCGCCATGGCGACCGTCTGGCAGTTCCTGCTGCACCCCTCGCTCGGCCCGGTGAACGCGGCGATACGGGCGCTGGGCTATGCGCCGGTGTCCTTCCTGGCGACGCCCTCGCTGATGATCCCGACCCTGGCGGTGATCGGCATCTGGCAGGTGCTCGGCTTCAACATGGTGCTGTTCCTCGCGGGCCTGACCGGCATCCCGAAGGACCTGAATGAGGCCGCCCGGCTCGACGGCGCGAAGAGCCCGATCGACCGCTTCCTGACCGTGACATGGCCAATGCTGGGGCCAACGACGATGTTCGTGGTGGTCACGACCTCCATCACCGCCTTCAAGGTGTTCGAGACCGTGGCCGTGCTCACCAAGGGCGGCTCGGGCTCGGAGACGCTGCTCTACGCGCTCTATCTCGAAGGCTTCGAGTACTCGGAAACCGGCTACGCCGCGGCGCTGACCCTGCTGTTCCTCGCGCTCATCCTCATCCTGTCGATCTGGCAGACGCTCCATCTCGACCGCAAGGTGCATTACTGATGGTCGCCGCGCCCCGCCGCCTGCCGTCCCGCCGCCTGCTTGCACGCTTGCTTGCACGCCTGCTGCCCCATGCCGTGCTGGCGCTCGGCGCGGGGGTGATGCTGCTGCCGTTCTACTGGATGGTGCTCACCTCGATCCGCCCGCCGGCGGAGATCTTCAACGTCTCGCTCTGGCCGATCCCCGAGAATTTCGCCGGCGTCGCGAACTATGCCCGCGCCGCCGCGCAGGCGCCGATGGCGCGCTTCATGCTCAACGGCCTCATCGTCTGCGCGGGCATCCTCGTGGTGCAGGTGGCCACCGCCGTGCCGGCTGCCTATGCGCTCGCCAAGCTGCGCTTTCCCGGCCGAAGGTTGCTGCTCGCGGTAGTGATCGCGGCGCTGTGCGTGCCGATCCAGGCGCTGGCGCTGCCGCTCTTCGTGGGTCTGGCGAAGGTGCAGTTGCTCAACACCTATTTCGCGCAGATGGCGCCGTTCTTCCTCTCCGTCTTCGCCATCTTCCTGTTCCGCCAGTCCTTCCGCTCCTATCCCGACGAGGTGATCGAGGCGGCGCGGCTCGACGGGTTCACCGAGATGGAAATCTGCTGGGGGCTGGTGATGCGCGGCTCGCTGCCCGCCCTCGCGGCCTTCTCGGTCTTCTCCATCGTGGCGCACTGGAACGATCTCTACTGGCCGATGATCGTGGTGTCCGACACCGCCCTCGCCCCGCCCCCGCTCGGCATGCTGCTGTTTTCCGATGCGGAATCGGGCGCCGACTACGGAGCGCTGATGGCCGGCGCCGCCATCGTCACCGCGCCGATGGTGCTGTGCTTCCTCATCGCCCGCCGCCACTTCATCGCCGGCATCACCATGACCGGCGTCAAGTAACGCGCCGGCAAGACGCCCGCCCCTCTCACCCCGTCAGCCCCCTTTGCGATAACGGAGACCCCATGTCGCTTTCGCACCGCCTCGCGGCCGGCGCCCTCGCGCTCAGCCTCGCCGCACCGGGCCTCGCCGTGCCGGCCTCGGCCGAGGACATCACCCTCAACGTGCTCTACAACCTGCCGGGCTTCACCCGCTTCCACCAGCCCCTCGCCGAGGAGTTCCAGAAGCGCAACCCGGACATCAAGATCAGCTTCCTCGCTCCGGCGCCGGGCTATAATGACGGCCACCAGCAGGTGCTGCGCGCCGCCGTGACCGGGCAGGCGCCGGACGTATTCTTCTCCGGCTACAACCTGCTGGGCGAACTGGTGCACACGCTTAAAGCCCGCGACCAGATTCTCAGCCTCGAACCGCTGATCGCGGCCGATGGCGGCGAGGCCTTCATGGACGCCAATTTCGCGCCGCAGATGGCCGCGCTCGGCAAGGTGGACGGCGTGCAGTATGGCCTGCCGGTCAACGCCTCCTCGCCGATCCTGTACATCAATGCCGATCTGGTGCGCAAAGCCGGCGGCGACCCCGACCACATGCCCACCACCTTCCCCGAGCTGATCGCGCTGGCCCGGAAGATCCATGAACAGGATCCCAAGGTCGCCGGCATGGCCTATGACATTGGCGGCTGGCCGGATGACTGGCTGTGGCAGTCGCTCGTCTTCGAGCAGGGCGGCGAGCTGGTCGACCCCAAGACCAACAAGGTGGCCTTCGACAACGAGATCGGCCTCACGGCGCTGAAATATACCCGTCAGTTCGTGACCGAGGGCGGGCAGCAGGTGCTGGACTGGGACCAGTCGCGCCAGCAGTTCGGGGCCGGCCTCACCGGCTTCGTCTTCTCTACCCCGGCGCATGTGCAGACCATCGAAGGACTGGTCGGCACCCGCTTCGAGCTGAAGACCGCGACCTTCCCGCTCGACAATAAGGAAAAGGGCGGCGTGCCCACCGGTGGCAATGCGGCGGTGATCCTCACCCAGGACAAGGCCAAGCAGGCGGCCGCCTGGAAATACCTGAAATGGGTGACCGGGCCCGAGGCGCAGAACATCATCGTGCGCATCACCGGCTACCTCCCCACCAACAAGCGCGCCACCGGCCCGGATTATCTGGCGCCCTATTACGCCGAGCATCCCAATGTCGCCACCGCCGCCCGGCAGGCCGACAAGTCGCGGCCCTGGGCCGGCTATCCCGGCGGCGATTCCGTGCGCATCTGGCGCACGCAGCGCGACATCATCGGTACCGTGATGCGCGGCGAGATCACCCCCGAGGAAGGGCTGAAGCAGATCGTCGACAAGACCAACGCCCTGATGAAGTGATCAGACCACGCGATCAAAGAAGAAGCGGAGCGGGGGCCGAGGCCCCCGCTTTCCCGTTGCGGAGCCGACAATGAAGATCATCCAGATCACCGATACCCATCTGGTCCCCCCCGGCGAGCGGCTCCACGGCCTCGATCCCGCGGACCAGCTGCGCCGCGCCGTCGCCGATATTGCGGCGCGCCATGCCGATGCCGACCTCCTCGTCATCACCGGCGACCTGTGCAATGACGGCGACCCGGAAGCCTACGCGCTGCTGCGCGAAATCCTCGGCTCGCTCGCCATGCCGGTGCGGCTGATGCTGGGCAATCACGACCGGCGCCCGGCCTTCCAGGCGGCATTCCCGCAGGCGCCGCGCGACGCAGCGGGCTACGTGCAGTCCTTCCTCGACACGCCCTTCGGCCGGCTTCTGTTCCTCGACACGCATGAGGCCGGCCTGATCGGCGGGCGCTATGGCGCGGACCGCCTCAAATTTCTCGACATGGCGCTGGCCGGGGCGGGCGAGGATCCCGTCACCCTGTTCATCCATCATCCGCCGGTGCCGGACGGGCTCGCGCATTTCCGGCATATCGGCCTGCACGACGCCGGGCCGTTGATGGCGCGGCTATGCGCCCATGTGGGCGGCGTGCGCCACATCGTGTTCGGCCATATCCACGTGCCGCTGGCCGGCACCTCGCCCGAGGGCTTCGCCTATAGTTCGGGGCAGGCCTGCGCGCACCGTTTCATCACCGATATCGACGAGCCCGCGCCGTGGTGGACCGGCGGCAATCCCTGCTACCGCATCCTCCTGCTGGACGAGCTGGGCTTTCGCGCCTACGCGGCCGAGGTCGGCCAGCCGCGGCTGGGGCGCGCGCCGGTCTGCGTCGGCCCATAGCCGCACCAGCGGGAGATCGGCGCGGCTCACATCACCGCGCCGATCTGCCAGGGCACGAACTCGTTGCGGCCATAGCCGAGCAGCTCGGACTTGGAGCGCCGGCCGGACGCGATGTCGAGCACCAGCTGGAAGATCTCGCGGCCCTTCTCCTCGATCGACACGCCGTCCAGCACGTCGCCGCAATTGATATCCATGTCCTCTTCCATCCGGGCGAAGAGGTCGGAATTGGTGGCGAGCTTGATCGAGGGGGTGGGCTTGCAGCCATAGGCCGAGCCGCGCCCGGTGGTGAAGCACAGCACATTCGCCCCACCCGCGACCTGGCCCGTCGCCGCGACCGGATCATAGCCCGGCGTGTCCATGTAGACGAAGCCGTGGCGGTCGATCCGCTCGGCATAGCGATAGACCCCGCGCAGGGTCGAGGTGCCGCCCTTGGCGACCGCGCCGAGCGACTTTTCCAGAATGGTGGTGAGCCCGCCCGCCTTGTTGCCGGGCGACGGGTTGTTATTGAGCTCGCCGCCGGAGCGGGCGGCATAGTCGGTCCACCACTCGATGAGATCGACGATCTTGCGCCCGACCGCCTCGCTCTCGGCGCGGCGGGTGAGCAGGTGCTCGGCACCGAAGATTTCCGGCGTCTCGGAGAGGATGGCGGTGCCGCCATGGCGCACGAGAAGGTCCACCGCCGCGCCCAGCGCCGGGTTGGCGGTGAGGCCGGAATAGCCGTCCGAGCCGCCGCATTGCAGCGCCAGCACCAGTTCGGAGGCCGGCACGGTCTCGCGGTGGACGGCGTTGGCGGCGGGCAGCATCTCGCGGATCCTGGCGACGCCGGCCTCGATCGACTTTCGGGTGCCACCGGTCTCCTGGATGGTCAGGCTCTGGAAATGCGGCCCCTCGACGATGCCGTATTCCTTCTTCAGCCGCCCGATCTGGAACACCTCGCAGCCCAGCCCGACCAGCAGCACGGCGGCGAAGTTCGGGTGGCTGGCATAGCCCCATTGGGTCCGGGCGAGAATATCGAACTCCTCGCCCTTCGCACCCATGCCGCAGCCCGTGCCGTGGGTGAAGGCGACGACGCCGTCGATATTGGGGTAGGCGTCCAGCATGCCGGAGCGAGTCACCGCGTCGGCGATGAACTCCGCCACCGTGGCCGAGCAGTTCACCGAGGACAGGATGCCGATATAGTTGCGCGTGCCGACCCGTCCATCGGCGCGGCGGAAACCCTCGAACGTGGCCGGCGCCTCGCCCGGCAGCAGGCCGCCATCGGGCTTCGCCTCGGACGCGAAGGCATAGTCGCGGGCGAATTCCTGCATCTGCACATTGTGTTCGTGCACCCAGTCGCCAGCGGCGATGTCGGCGCCGGCAAAGCCGATGATCTGGCCGAACTTGCGGATCGCCTCGCCCGCGGCGATCGGGGCAGCGGCGATCTTGTGGCCCTTGGGCACGTGCCGCAGCGCCACGATCCCCTCGGCCAGCGCGGTCCCGGCGGGGAGGCTGTCGACCGCGATGAGCACGTTGTCGGCCGCGTTGAGACGCAGCGTGCGCGGCGGGGTGGTCGAGCGAGTGGTGGTCATCGGTGCGGTGGTCATGAAGGTCAACCCGATCGGTGCCCGTTCCGGCACAGGCGCGGAGCCTCGCCGAAAGCCGGCCCGCCCTGCGGCGGGGAACTGTCTTTTATATATAAACGACCGGCTGCGAGCGACAGTGTCAACGTGATTTTTCGTGTTCTCCCGAGGCCCGCCGCGGCGTCAGCGCGGCTCGCTCTCGATCCAGCGGCGCTTGGATTCCTCCAGATGCGCGTGCATCCGCACCTGCGCCAGCGGCACGTCATGCGCTTCCAGCGCGGCGAGGATGGCCTCGTGCTCGGCCAGCGCATGGCGCCAGGTGGCCGGCGTGTCGAAATGCGCGCGAAACTTGGACGAGATGGGGCTGTGGCGCTCGTCGAACAATTCCCCGACCAGGCGGACGATCACGCTGTTGCCGGTCTGCGCGGCGATGGCGAGATGGAATTGCCGGTCATGTTCCAGCGGCTTGCGGCCTTCCTCGATATCCGCCCGCATCGCCTCCAGAGTCAGCTTGAGGCCGCGCAACGTCGCGGTGGTGAATCGGGCGCCGGCCAGGCCGATCACGGCCGCCTCCACCGTCGCCCGCGCCTCCATCAATTCGACCGCGCTCTCCCCCGTCGCCGCCTGCGACAGCGC
>NZ_JACICD010000001.1:159089-162584 GCF_014195655.1 Ancylobacter tetraedralis | reverse complement strand
AATCGGGCGCCGGCCAGGCCGATCACGGCCGCCTCCACCGTCGCCCGCGCCTCCATCAATTCGACCGCGCTCTCCCCCGTCGCCGCCTGCGACAGCGCCCGCCGCTCGACCGTGGCGGTGACATAGATGCCCGAACCCATGCGGATCTCGACCGTGCCGTCGATTTCCAGTGCGATCAGCGCCTCGCGCAGCGAGGGGCGCGAGACGCCGAGCTGCTGGGCGAGTTCCCGCTCGGCCGGCAGGCGGCTGCCCAGGACGAAATCGCCGCTCTGGATCAGGCCGCGAATCTGGTCGGCGACCTGCTGGTAGAGCCTGCGCTCCGACGTGCGGTTGATGTTCATCGTGCCACTCTGAATTTGGCCTTACCATAAACCGAAGCGGCATTTTGGCCAAGCCGATTTATCTTATTGTTATATAACGATCTTTTATTGACGATGTAGAAATCATCGCTGAAATGGAAAAATTGGCTTGACCACTTGGGGCGTCATGGCACCATAAGTTGGCAATGGCCACGGGCCAACAAGATCCGCTCCAGCGGACGTGGCGTCGCTTCACGCGACATGGGAGGAAGTCATGCCGAACGGCGCCATTGCCGGCGGTCGGATCGACGCGTCGCAACCGGCGGCGGCGGGCGAGACGCTGCTGTCGCTGGAAAACATCAGCAAGGAATTTCCCGGCGTCAAAGCGCTGCAGGGCGTGCATTTCAACCTGCGCCGCGGCGAGGTCCATGCTGTCTGTGGCGAGAACGGCGCCGGCAAGTCGACGCTGATGAAGATCATCAGCGGGGTCTATACCCCGACGTCCGGCCGCATCGTCTACAAGGGCACGGCGCGCAGCTTCGCCTCTCCGCTGGAGGCGGAGGCGCTCGGCATCGCCATCATCCATCAGGAACTCAATCTCATCCCCCACCTCTCGGTGGCGGAGAACATCTATCTGGCGCGCGAGCCGCGCCGCGGCTTTCTGGTCGATCGCAAGGCGCTGAAGGCCAACGCGCAGACATGCCTCGACCGGCTCGGCGTCGCCATCGAGCCCGAGCGGCGGGTGCGCGAACTCTCGGTCGCGCAGTGCCAGATGGTGGAAATCGCCAAGGCGCTGTCGCTCAACGCCGAAGTCCTCATCATGGACGAACCGACCTCCTCGCTTACCGAGCAGGAAACCCGTCTGCTGTTCAAGGTCATCCACGACCTCAAGGCGTCCGGCGTCGGCATCGTCTACATTTCCCACCGCCTCGACGAGATGGCCGAGATCGTCGACCGCGTCACCGTGCTGCGGGACGGGCGCTATGTGGCGACGGACGATTTCGCCGCGACCAATGTCGACGAGATCGTCTCGCGCATGGTCGGCCGCTCGCTGGAGGAGAAGTTCCCCGAGCGCACGTCGCGGCCGACGCGCGACGTCATCCTGGCGGCGCGCGGGCTGACCCGCCGCGGCGCGTTCCACGATATCGACTTCGAGCTTCGTCGCGGGGAGATCCTCGGCTTCGCCGGGCTGATGGACGCGGGCCGCACGGAAGTGGCGCGCGCCATTTTCGGCGCCGATGCGCTTGACGCCGGCGCCATCACGCTGGAGGGGCGGCAGCTCGACATCCGCTCGCCGCGCGATGCCATCGCCGCCGGCCTCGCCTATCTCTCCGAGGACCGCAAGGCGCAGGGGCTGGCGGTGAAGATGCCGGTCGACGCCAACATGACGCTGGCCAACATGGACGAGGTGTCGAACCGCTTCGGCCTGATCGACTTCGTCAAGCACGCCAAGGCCGCCCGGCACTATATCGACCTGCTCAGCATCAAGACACCCTCGGCCAGCCAGCCGGTGCGCCTGCTCTCGGGCGGCAACCAGCAGAAGATCATCATCGGCAAATGGCTGTTCCGCCAGTCGCGCGTGCTGATCTTCGACGAGCCGACGCGCGGCATCGATGTGGGCGCCAAGTTCGCGATCTACCAGATCATGGATGAACTGGCGGCCAAGGGCATCGGGGTGATCCTGATCAGCTCGGAACTGCCGGAAGTGCTCGGCATGACCGACCGGATCGCGGTGTTCCACCAGGGCCGCATCGCCGGCGTGCTGGAGACCGCCGCCACGAGCCAGGAAGAAATCATGCACTACGCCTCCGGCTATGGCCCGGCGGGCAGCCGCGACTGACGGAACCGAGAATGACCATGACCGTAGCCACTCCGCCCTCGCCCGCCCGCGGCCGCCTGACCGACCGGCAGAAGGACATCGTGCAGAAGTTTGCCGCCCTCGGCAGCCTTCTCGTGCTCATCGTGGTGTTTTCGCTCACCAGCAATGCCTTCTTCACCGTCAATAACGGCATGACGATCGCCCTGCAGGTGACGTCCATCGCCCTGCTCGGCATCGGCGCGACCTGCGTCATCATCACCGGCGGCATCGACCTGTCGGTGGGCTCGGTTCTGGCGCTGTCAGGCGTCGTCGCCGCGCTGGCGGTGAAGGAACTCGGCCTCGCCGTGCCGGTCGCCATGATGCTCGGCATTCTCACCGGCGCGTTCTGCGGGCTGATCAACGGCATTCTCGTCACCCGCATGCGCCTGCCGCCCTTCATCGCCACGCTGGGCATGATGCTCATCGCCCGCGGCGTCGCGCTGCAGATCACCGGGGCGCGCGCGGTGTCGGGGCTGGGCGAATCCTTTGGCGTGCTCGGCAATGGCGCGCTGTTCCGCATCGTCACCATTGGCGATGACGGCTTCCCAACCGTCGTCTTCCCCGGGATTCCCTACCCGGTGATCCTCATGGTGGTTATCGCGCTCGCCGTGTCGCTGATGCTCAACCGCTCGGTGCTGGGCCGGCACATCTACGCGGTAGGCTCCAACGCCGAGGCGGCCCGGCTGTCGGGCGTCAATGTGGCCGGCGTCACCCGCTTCACCTATGTGCTTTCCGGCTCGCTGGCGGGCCTCACCGGCTGCGTGCTGATGTCCCGCCTCGTCACCGCCCAGCCGAACGAGGGCGTGATGTACGAGCTCGACGCCATCGCCTCGGCGGTGATCGGCGGCACCTCGCTGATCGGCGGCGTGGGCACCATGTCCGGCACGTTCATCGGCTCCTTCGTGATCGGGATCCTGCGCAACGGCCTGAACATGAACGGCGTCTCCGCCTTCACCCAGCAGATCATCATCGGTCTGGTGATCCTGCTCACGGTGTGGATCGACCAATTGCGCAACCGGCGGTAACGGCCGCCGTCCGGAACGTTCCGCAAACCAATGGGGGGCCGGGCGCTCCCCAGGCCGGCGACCGCGACAGCGGCGCCCGATAACTGGAGGAAACCATGAAAAAGCTTGCCACCGCCCTCATCGCCTCGGCGGTTCTGTTCAGCAGTGCCGCCGCCTTCTCCGCCGCCCAGGCCGGCGAAATCGCCGTCATCGTCAAGACGGTGAACTCCACCTTCTGGCAGAACGTGCAGAAGGGCGCCGACGCCGCCCTCAAGGAATCCGGCGGCAACACCCTGACCTTCCAGGGCCCAGCCTCGGAATCCGCCATCGCCGA
>NZ_JACICD010000001.1:0-158993 GCF_014195655.1 Ancylobacter tetraedralis | reverse complement strand
CTGGCAGAACGTGCAGAAGGGCGCCGACGCCGCCCTCAAGGAATCCGGCGGCAACACCCTGACCTTCCAGGGCCCAGCCTCGGAATCCGCCATCGCCAACCAGGTGAACATGGTCGAGAACGCGGTCAATCGCGGCGTGGCGGGCATCGTTCTCGCCCCCTCCCATCCCGACGCGCTGGTTCCGGCCGTGAAGAAGGCCTGGGAAGCGCGCATCCCGGTCGTGATCATCGACTCGCTGCTCGCCAAGGGCGCGGAGCAATATTACCAGTCCTACCTCGCCACCGATAACCGCAAGGCCGGCGAACTCGCCGCCAAGGCCTTGATCGACAAGGTCGGCACCGAGGGCAAGATCGCCGTCATGTCCTATGCCGCCGGCACCGGTTCCGAAATCGGCCGCGTGGGTGGCTTCACGGATTATATCAAGGCGCATTCGAAGCTTGAGATTGTCGGTCCGTTCTATTCGCAGTCGCAGATGGCGACCGCGCTCAACCAGACCACCGACGTGCTCGCCGCCAACGCGGATCTCAAGGGCATTTTCGGCGCCAACGAGCCGACCGCCATCGGCATGGCCCGCGCCATCAAGCAGGCGGGCAAGTCCGGCAAGATCGTCGCCATCGGCTTCGACGGCAACCAGGACCTGCAGGAATTCGTCAAGGATGGCACCCTGTCCGCCATCGTCGTGCAGGGCTCGTTCCAGATGGGCGACCTCGGCGTGAAGACCGTCTCCAAGCTGATCAAGAAGGAGAAGGTCGAGAAGTTCGTCGATACCGGCGCCGTCGTCGTGACCAAGGCGAATATCGACCTGCCGGAAGCCAAGAACGTCCTTTACTGACCCGCCTCCTCTGCGGGCCCACGCTCCCTGTTCCCCGTGACTTGCCGGACGCTGCGTCCCTGCTGCGTCCGGCCCTTCCCGAAACGGATACGCATCATCATGAAGGTCGGCGAACCGCGCATTCATGCCCGCAGCACCGTCGCCGTCACGGCGATGGGCCTTGGCTGTGCGCAAATGGGCAACCTCTACCGCGTCACCCGCTACGCCGAATCCGCAAGCGCCTTCCAGGCCGCGTGGGATGCGGGCATCCGCTATTACGATACCGCCCCGTTCTACGGCTTCACCCGCTCCGAACTGCGTCTCGGCACCATGCTGACCGAGCATCCGCGCGCGAGCTACGCCATCTCCACCAAGGTCGGCCGGGTGATGACGCCGGACCCGAGCGTCGGCGCTCTGGAAGACGGCTATGCCGAGCCGCTGCCGTTCCGCCCGGTATTCGACTACACGCAGGACGGCATCCTGCGCTCCTTCGAGGACAGCCAGAAGCGCCTCGGCATCCTCGCCCCCGACATGCTCTATGTGCACGATATCGGCCGCGTCACCCATGGCGAGCGGCACGAGCACTACTGGAACCAGCTCACGACCGGCGGCGGCTTCCGGGCGCTGACGGCCTTGCGCGAGCAGGGCGCGATCAAGGCGTTCGGGCTCGGCGTCAACGAATTCGAGATCATCGAGCAGGCGATCGAGGTGGCCGATCTCGACATCTGCATGCTGGCCGGCCGCTACACGCTGCTGGAGCAGGCGAGCCTTTCCTTCATGGATGCCTGCGCGGCGCGCGGCATCGGCATCGTCATGGCCGGCGCCTTCAATTCCGGCATTCTCGCCGGCAGCAACAAGTTCAACTATGGCGATGCGCCGGCCGACATCGTCGCCCGCGTCGAGGCACTGCGCGCGGCCTGCGCGGCGGAGGGCGTGACGCTGCAGGCGGCGGCGCTGCAATTCCCGCTGGCGCATCCCGCCGCGCTCACCGTCGTCTCGGGCGCACGCAATGGCGAACAGATCACGGCGAATATCGGCTGGTTCGAGGAATCCATCCCGGCCACCTTCTGGACACGGCTGAAGGAGCGCGGCCTCATCGCCGACAGCGCTCCCGTGCCTGTCTGACGGAACCCGCGATCATGCGCATCGACGCTCACCAGCATTTCTGGCGGATAGCCGAGCGGGCCGGCCAGTGGCCGCCGCCCGATCTCACGGCGATCCATCGCGACTTCGGGCCGGAGGATCTGCAGCCGCTGCTGGCCGCGGCCGGCATCAACGGCACGGTGCTGGTGCAGACCATGGAGCGGGAGGCGGATACCGCCTACATGCTCGGCCTCGCGGATCGGCATCCCTTCATCAAGGCGGTTGTGGGCTGGACGGACTTCAAGGCGCCCCACGCCCCCGACGCCATCGCGCGCCTTTCCGCCCATCCCCGGCTCAAGGGATTGCGGCCGATGCTGCAGGACATTGCCAAGGATGACTGGATCGCCGATCCGATCCTCGCCCCCGCCATCACGGCGATGATTGACTATGATCTCGCCTTCGATGCGCTGGTGCTGCCGCGTCATCTTCGTCCGCTGCTCGATCTCGCCACGCGCTACCCCGCGCTGCGCATCGTCATCGACCACGGCGCCAAGCCGCCGATCACCGAGGGGCGCATTTCCAGCTGGCGCGCCGACCTCGCCGCGCTCGCGGCGCAGCCCAATGTCTGGTGCAAGCTCTCCGGCCTTCTCACCGAGGCGGGTGGACGCGGGCCGTCGACGGTGCGCCCCTACGCGGAGACGCTGCTCGACCTGTTCGGGCCCGGACGGCTGATCTTCGGCAGCGACTGGCCGGTGCTGCGCCTCGCCGGCGACTATGCCGACTGGATCGCGCAATGCCGGGACATCGTGCCCGCCGAGCACCATGACGCCGTGTTCGGCGCCAATGCGGTTTCCTTCTACCGGCTGGATGGCACGCCATCGGCCGCCTCGATCTGAGAGACGATCATGCTGACCATCATCTGCGACACGCCGGGCAAGCTCTCGGCCATTGAACGCGAGAGGCCCACGCGCGGCGAGGGCGAGGTGCTGCTGCGCCTGCGCCGCGTCGGCATCTGCGGCACGGACCTGCACATCTTCACCGGCAACCAGCCCTATCTCTCCTATCCGCGCGTGATGGGCCACGAGCTGGCCGCCACGGTGGAGGAGGCGCCGGCCGGCAGCCGGCTCAGCCCCGGCGATGTCGTCTCCGTCGTGCCCTATATTTCCTGCGGCCATTGCGTGGCCTGCCGGAAGGGCAAGACCAATTGCTGCCGGAATATCGGTGTTCTCGGCGTGCACCGGGACGGTGGCATGGCGGAGTTCATCTGCCTGCCGGAACCGTTCGTGCTGAAGGCCGAGGGGCTCACCCTGGACCAGGCGGCGATGGTCGAATTCCTCGCCATCGGCGCCCATGCCGTGGCACGCGCCCGCACGCAGCCCGGCGACAAGGTGCTGATCGCCGGCGCCGGCCCCATCGGCGCGGCAGTCGCCATCTTCGCGCGGAGCGCGGGGGCGCAGGTGACGCTGATCGACGGGCGGGCCGACCGGCTGGATTTTGCCCGCGCGCATCTGGGCATCGCCTCCACCGTGCGCCTCGGGCCCGGCGATACCGATGAACTCGCGACCATCACCGGCGGCGATTTCTTCGATGTGGTGTTCGACGCGACCGGCAATCCCAAGGCGATCGAACGCGGCTTCGGCTTCATAGCCCATGGCGGCACCTATGTGCTGGTGTCGATCGTCGCCGGCGACATCTCGTTCTCCGATCCCGAGTTCCACAAGCGCGAGACCTCGCTGCTCGGCAGCCGCAACGCGACGGTGGCCGATTTCGAGCGGGTGATGGCGGCGATCCGCGCCGGCGAGGTGCCCGACGCGCTCATCACCCACCGCATGCGCCTGTCGGACGTGCCGGAAAAGTTCGCCGCCCTCACCGACCCGCATGCGGGCGTGGTGAAGGCCATGATCGACGTGGCGTGAGGACGGCCGCGATGCAGCGCATGGGAATGATGATCGGGCTCGAACCCGACATGGTCGAGACCTACAAGGAGTTGCACGCCTCCGTGTGGCCGGAGGTGCTCGCGCGTCTCACCGCCAGCCATATCCGCAACTACACGATCTTCCTGCGCGAACCGGAGAACATCCTGTTCGGCACCTGGGAATATCACGGCGATGATTTCGCAGCCGACATGGCCAGGATCGCCGCCGACCCGACGAATCAGGAATGGTGGAAGCTGACCATTCCCTGCCAGCGTCCCCTCCCCACCCGGGCCGAGGGCGAATGGTGGGCCACGATGGACGAAGTCTTCCACCTTGACTGAACGATGCCCGACTGAACGATGAACGCATGAAGGAGTTTCGCCATGGCCAAGCTTGAGGGCAAGAAAGTCCTCGTCACCGCCAGTGCGCAGGGCATCGGCCGGGCGAGCGTGCTCGGCTTCCTGGCCGCCGGCGCCACGGTTTACGCCACCGACATCAACGCGGCGCTGCTGGCCGAACTCCCGGCCTCCGATCGCCTGACCACCGCGCGGCTCGACGTGCTGGACGGGGCCGCGGTGGCCGACTTCATCGCCGGCATCGGCGCGGTCGACGTGCTGTTCAACTGCGCCGGCGTGGTGCATCCCGGCAGCATTCTCGACATGAAGGACGGCGACCTCGATTTCGCCTTCGACCTCAACGTCAAGTCGATGGTCCGCACCCTGCGCGCCGTGCTGCCGGGCATGATCGAGCGGCGCGAGGGCGCCATCATCAACATGTCCTCGGTCGCCTCCTCGGTGAAGGGCGTGCCGAACCGCTTCGCCTACAGCGTCACCAAGGCGGCGGTGATCGGCCTGACCAAGTCGGTGGCCGCCGATTATGTCGGGCACAACATCCGCTGCAACGCCATCTGCCCCGGCACGGTGGAGAGCCCCTCGCTGCAGGACCGGCTGAAGGCGCAGGGCGACTACGAGACCACCCGCGCCGCCTTCATCGCCCGCCAGCCGATCGGGCGCATCGGCACGCCGGAAGAGATCGCCGATCTCGCGGTCCATCTCGCCGGCGCCACCTACACGACCGGGCAGGCCTTCGCCATCGATGGCGGCTGGTCGCTCTGATCCGCTTTTCGACAGGGACAACATCATGAAACTCGTACGCTACGGGGAAAAGGGCCAGGAGAAGCCGGGCCTGATCGACGCGCAGGGCCGGATCCGCGACCTCTCCGCCCATGTCGGCGACATTGCCGGAGCCACGCTCGATCCGGCGGCGCTGGCGGAACTCTCGTCGCTCGACATCCCGAGCCTGCCGCTGGTGGCGGAGGGAACCCGCCTCGGCCCCTGCGTCGCCGGAACGGGCAAGTTCGTCTGCATCGGGCTCAACTTCTCCGACCATGCCGCCGAATCCGGCATGGAGGTGCCGCCGGAGCCGGTGGTCTTCATGAAGGCGACCTCGGCCATTGCCGGCCCGAATGACGACGTGCCGATCCCGCGCGGCTCGGACAAGACCGATTGGGAGGTCGAGCTTGCCATCGTCATCGGCAAGACCGCCAAATATGTTTCCGAGGCCGAGGCGCTCGATTATGTCGCCGGCTATTGCGTGTGCCACGACGTCTCCGAGCGCGGCTTCCAGCTGGAGCGTTTCGGCCAGTGGACCAAGGGCAAGTCCTGCGACGGCTTCGGCCCGATCGGCCCGTGGCTGGCGACGAGGGACGAGGTGCCCGATCCGCAGAACCTCGCCATGTGGCTGAAGGTCAATGGCGAGACGCTGCAGAACGGCTCGACCAAGACGATGGTGTTCGGCGCCGCCTATCTCGTCTCCTATCTCAGCCAGTTCATGTCGCTGCACCCCGGCGACATCATCTCCACCGGCACGCCTCCCGGCGTCGGCCTCGGTTTCAAGCCGCCGCGCTACCTCAAGGCCGGTGACGTGGTCGAACTCGGCATCGAGATGCTGGGGTCGCAGAAACAGACCTTCGTTCCCGACCTCTGATCCGCGCTCACCGCTCCGGGAGGCATCGCCATGGCGAAAATCACCGACATGCGGGTCATCGACCTGCGCTTTCCCACCTCGCACGCGCTCGATGGCTCGGACGCGATGAACCCCGATCCGGATTACTCGGCGGCCTATGTCATCCTGGAGACGGATGATCCCGCGCTGAAGGGGCACGGGCTCACCTTCACCATCGGGCGCGGCAACGACATCTGCTGCATGGCGATCCTCGCCATGCGCCATCTGGTGGTCGGCACCGATCTCGACGAGGTACGCGCCGCGCCGGGCAAGTTCTGGCGGCACCTGACCAGCGACAGCCAGCTGCGCTGGATCGGCCCGGAAAAGGGCGCCATGCACCTTGCCACCGGCGCCGTGGTCAACGCGTTCTGGGACCTGCTCGCCAAGCAGGCCGGCAAGCCGGTCTGGCGGCTCGTCGCCGACCTCTCGCCCGAGGAAATCGCCGACATCGTCGACTACCGCTACCTCACAGACGTGCTCGACCGCGACGACGCGCTGACCATCCTGCGCCAGGCGGAATCGGGCAAGGCCGAGCGCATCGCCATTCTCGAGCGCGAGGGCTACGCCTGCTACACCACCTCGGCCGGCTGGCTTGGTTATGACGACGCGAAACTCCGGCGCCTCTGCCATGAGGCGATCGATGCCGGCTTCAACCATGTGAAGATGAAGGTCGGACGCGACCTCGAGGACGACATCCGCCGCCTCACCATCGCCCGCGAGGTGATCGGGCCGGACCGTTACCTGATGATCGACGCCAACCAGGTGTGGGAGGTCGGCCAGGCCATCGACTGGGTGAAGCAGCTTTCCTTCGCCAACCCGTTCTTCATCGAGGAGCCGACCAGCCCCGACGACGTCGCTGGCCACCGCAAGATCCGCGAGGCGGTGGCGCCGGTGAAGGTGGCCACTGGCGAGATGTGCCAGAACCGCATCATGTTCAAGCAGTTCATCGCCGAAGGCGCCATCGACGTGGTGCAGATCGACTCATGCCGCATGGGCGGGCTCAACGAGGTGCTGGCGGTGCTTCTGGTCGCGGCGAAGTACGGGCTGCCGGTGTGGCCCCATGCCGGCGGCGTCGGCCTGTGCGAATATGTGCAGCACCTGTCGATGATCGACTATGTCGCCGTGTCCGGCACGAGGGAAGGCCGGGTGATCGAATATGTCGACCATCTGCACGAGCACTTCCTCGACCCCTGCGTGATCGAGAATGCCGCCTACATGCCGCCCCAACGGCCGGGCTTCTCGATCGAGATGAAGCCGGAAACGCTGAAGGCCTTCGCGCATGTGCCGGAGGCGCAGCCTTCCGCGGCCTGAGCGCGGCGATCGCCCTTGTTGCACGTGAACGGACGGGCGGCGCTTCAGACGCCGCCCGTTTCGCCGATCCGTCAGCCGGCCGAATGCCGCGCGAGGATCGCGTCGAGCGCGGGCGTGGCCGGCGCGCCGGGACGCCCCATGATCCAGTCGCGGAACGCGCCGATGCGCCGCTCGATCTTCAGGCCGTGATTCTGCGCGATGTCGGCGATGCGGTGATCGAGGAACGGATTGCGGAAACGGTCCAGCGTGACGCCGACATAGGCGCGGGCGTCCTCCTCCATGCCGTGGGTGGCGAATCCCGGCACCACTTCCCCGGCATAGATGGCATCGAGCCGCGCGCGTACCCCGTCATCGGCGAGGATTTCCCGCACGGTCTCGCCCGCTGGGCGCCCCTCGCGCGCCCAGATATCGGCGAGCACAGTGTGGCCGAGATTGAGAATGTGCAGCTTCAGCCGCTCGAACGGCTCGAGATCGTCCGTCAGCACGACCGAGGGGTGAGTGAAGGGCAGTTCCAGCCCCGGCTGGCGCTCGATCGCCCATAGCGCATAGGGCTCGGCGACGGCGCCGACCGGCTCGATGGGCTCGGAGACGATGCGGTCGACCAGCGTGTTGGCGAAGATCACCGAACTCTCGATCCACGCCGCGAACGCGGCCGGGGCCCCGCTGGCAGCCGCGAGCGTGCGTACCGCGCCGGCCAGCACCTCGCCATTGCGGTTGATCAATTCGCAGGGCAGCACGATCAGCGGTGCGCCGTCGGCGGCCCAGCGCTGGTGAAGAAGCGCCATCAGCTTGCCCGGGAAGGAGACCGGCACGGCACCGGACAGCAGCGCCGGCGTCTCGTCCTCCGGCGCGACGCGATAGCCGGAATCGCCCATGTTGGAGATGACCAGCCCCGCCTCCTGCGCGAACAGCGCCGTGATCGCCGCCCAGTCCGCGCCCGCCGACAGGCCGCGATCGACCGAGCGGACCTGCACCTCGCGCTCGGACGGCGCGCCGTCCACGATGCCGCGAATGCGCACGGGGAAGCCTTCCGGGCGCCCGAAGGCGGCGACCCGCCCCGCGCGATCCGCCGAGCCGGAGGCCTGCACGATGGCGATGGGCCCGATATCCTGGCCCGCCTCGCGCGCCTCGTGCACGAAGAGGTCGACATGGGCCTGAAGGAAGCGGCTGGTGCCGAACTGGATGATGCGAAGGCTCACGCGGGACACACCTCATGCGGTGCCCGGCCGGGAGGAGAGGCTATCGTGGCGAACTTCCCCGGGGCGCCTGCCCGGCGGGAAGCCGCCGCCTGTCCGAATTCCCTGTACGGGCAAGTTGTTGGAAGAAATTTCCCGAGATAGGTGTCCATGCTGGACGGGGGCTGTCAATCTGTTTTTAATGCAGAAAGAACAGGCATGACGCCCGCCGATGGAATGCCGGCGCGGGACGCGGGGAGCATCATGAAGGGCAATGCCGTCTTCAAGAGCGGGTATAATCGCTGCCTGCATCGGCTCGCCCATCTGCCGCCCGGCACCCCCCTGCCCTCGGAGAATGAACTCGCCCTCGCGCTGGATATCAGCCGAACCACGATCCGCGCGGTGCTGGCGGCGCTGGAGGAGCGCGGCATTGTCGGGCGCGCGGGCGGGCAGCGCCATCTCGCCCGCGCGCCGACCGAGCCCGATCATTTTCCCGATGCGCAGACCCTCTCGGCCGGCGCGGCCTTCGAGCGGCGCTTCCTGGAGTGGATCCTGCAGGGCGACTTCCGCGCCGGCCAGCTGCTCAACGCGGCGGAACTGGCGCGCCAGTTCGGCACCTCCACCACCACGATCCGCGAATGCCTCGCCCGCTTCCAGCATTTCGGCCTGCTGGAGCGCCGGCCGAACAGTTCCTGGCTGTTCAACGGCATCACGGTGGAATTCGTGCGGGAGATCTATGATGTGCGCGAAATGTTCGAATTGCGCGCCACCCGCAGCTTCATCGAGCGGCCCGACACGGCGCCGGAATGGCGCGAGCTGACCGCGATCGAACAGGAGCACCGCACGATCCTCGCCCATCTGGATCGCGACTTCGCGCTGTTTCCCGCGGCCGACGAGCGGCTGCACCGCATCCTCCACGAGAGCACCGGCAACCGCTTCATTCTCGATTTCTACAATGTCGTGGCGACGCTGTTCCACTACACCTATCGGTGGAACCGCGAGGACGCCCGGCAGCGCAGCGCCACCGCGCTCATGGAACATCTGGACTATATCGACGCGCTGCGCACCCGCGACCAGCGCAGCATCGATGCACGCTGCCGCAAGCATCTTCGCACCGCCTGCGCCACGCTGATCGGCTCGATCGAAACCCGCGCCGCGACGCCACCCCTCATGCGGCAATCCTGACGTGACCAAACCGTCGCCACCCCCAGCCTCGTCACCAGGACCTTCGCCAGCATCGACGAATGCGCGATCAAGATATGCCTCACCGCCGAGGGTCTCTATCGGCAGGACTTCATCGGCAGGACTTCGGGGGCGACACGCTCACCGAAATGACCGACCCGCACAGGCTCGCCGCTCACCCGCGGCGCGGCCGGGCGAGCGCGGGCGGCCGCTTCAGAGGACGCGGCCGGCCCGCCCCGCCGTGGTCGGTGCCGTGGTGACATACTGGATGGCGCGCCGCACCAGCTCGGGCAGGCTGGCGGCGCCCAGCTTTACCTTGAGCTGAGAGCAGGTATTGGCCACCGTCTTGTAGCTCACCCCCAGTTCCTCGGCGATCTGCCCGTAATCGCGTCCCTCGGCGAGCAGAGCCAGCGTCTGCAGCTCGCGCTGGGTGATCGCCGCCAGCGGCGTGTCCTTGCGTGCGCTGAGCATGGCGACCTGCGTCGCCAGATCCGGGCTGATATAGGGCTGGCCGCGCCGCACGCGCTCGAAGGCCTCCAACAGGGCGCCGGAGGACGTGTCCTTCAGCACATAGCCATCCGCACCCGCCTCCAGCGCCCGGCTGGCGATGACAGGATCGCCGTGCATGGAAAAAACCAGGATGGGCAGGCGGGCATTGTGCGTGCGCAGGCGGCGCACCAGCTGGATGCCGCCGAGGCCGTTGCCCTGCAGCGCGAGGTCGACGATCACCACATCGGGCCGCTCGCGGCGGAACAGCCGATAGCCCGCCAGCACGGAACTGGCCTCCAGCACCTTCTCGATTCCCGCATCCTCCAGCAGCCGGCGGCAGCCTTGCAGCACGATCGGGTGGTCGTCGATCACGAGAACGCTGGTCATGGCGCGCGGGCCCCTTCTGGGAAAGTCTCGTCCGTTTCGCCGGCAGGAACCGGCACGAAGATATCCACCCGTGTACCGCACGGATCGTCGGCGCCGATGCGCCAGTGGCCGCCGAGAGCACCGATGCGCTCCTCGATGCCGATGAAGCCGAAGCCCGGCGTGCTCCCGGCCTCGACGCCCCTGCCGTCATCGGTGATGACCAGCCGGATCGCCCCCGCGCCGGCCTCCTCCCTTACCTCGACCGAGATATTGAGCGCCTGCCCGTGGCGCAGCGCATTGGTGACCGCCTCCTGGATGCAGCGGTAGATGGTGATGTCGATGCTGTCGCCATAGCGCTCGGCCATGCCCTCCATCGTGAGAGTGAAGCCACGGTCGGGCGCGTGCCGCTCGAAATCGGCCAGGAGATCGGCGATCACATCCGCCAGCGGCACATGGCCGAGCGCCATCGGCCGGATGCGCCGCAGCAACCGACGGTTGAGTTCCTGTACCCGGTCCAGAATATCGGCCATGGCCGACGTGCGCTCGGCAAGCTGGCGGGCGCGATCCAGCGGGCCACGCGCCGCCAGCCGATCGACCGATTCCAGATTGGCCCGGAGACCGAACAGGCAAGGGCCCAGTTCATCGTGCAGTTCGGCGGCGATCTGCCGGCGCTCATCGTCCTGCACCCGGATCAGCCGCTCGTTCAGCCGCGCATTGTCGTCGCGCGCGCCCTTCAGCGCGCCGCCGAGCGCATTGAAGCGGGCGGCGATCAGCGCCAGTTCGCGCACATTGGGTATCGGCAACCGATGCTCGAAGCGGCCCGTCTCCAGCTCGCGCAGACCGGCGGACAGCGTCTGCAGCGGCAGCAGCAGCCGCCCGAGCGCCAGAAAGAGCGCCGCGAGGATGGCGACATTCACCACGAAAGCCAGCACGGCGAGGTCGGACATGTCCGACCACACCTCGGCGACCTCATCCGCCGCCTCGCCGCGCACCCGCACCGAACCGATGGTCACGCCGTTCTCGATGACCGGAATGATCCGCTCGGGACGGTCGACGCTGACCAGCGCGCCAAACCAGCCCGGCACCTCGCCGACCGCATGGGCGCCCTCCTCCGTTGCCACGGCCGGGATATCCAGCACCACGCCGTTCTGGTCGACGATGGAAATCCGCACATGGCGCAATCCGCTGATGTGCAAAGGCAATTGCCGGAGCGAGGCCGATCCGCCGACGCTGCCGGCAAGGCGGTCGACCGTCTCCTGCACGAAGCGCTCGGCGACGGTGAGCGAGGATAGAATCTCCGCCTCGGTCGCCCGGCGGGCATTCACCACGATGACGGATATGGCCGCGAGCGCCGCCAGGAGGTTGATGATGATCACCGCCGCCATCACCTGCCGCCGCAGCGGCTGGCGCTGCCAGAAGCCGAACGAGCGCGAGGCGCGAACGCCATCGGGGAGAAAGGGGCTCATGGGCGCACCGGCACCGGCGCGTCGCCCGTTTCCTCCGGCCGCCCGTTCTCGCGCGACAGGCGGGCGAGCGCGTCGGCGCGGGTGAGACCCTGCTTGCGCAGGTTGTCATAGTGCTGGCAAAGGTCGCTGAAGCCGCTGCGCGAGCCCTTGTCCGCGAGACGGGCAAAATCGGCCACCAGTTCGCGCGCCGGCTCGTCAATGCCGCGCTCGCGCAGCATCGTCTCCAGCTGCGCAGCGCGGTTGGCGATCATGCGCGCGCTTTCGCCGAAGCGCTCATCGGCGTCCTGCAACACGCCATTCCAGCGGCCGACGGCG
Organism: Ancylobacter tetraedralis; assembly: GCF_014195655.1. GTDB lineage: Bacteria > Pseudomonadota > Alphaproteobacteria > Rhizobiales > Xanthobacteraceae > Ancylobacter > Ancylobacter tetraedralis. The sequence goes on along the minus strand of NZ_JACICD010000001.1, from coordinate 146,875 downwards.
GGCGCCGTCGGTGCGACGTCGCGCCCCGCCTCGCGGCTTGCCAGCCAGAGAGCGGGGTCGGTCGGGTCGGTCGGCGACAGCCAGTCCTTGCGGGCGATCGTGTCCACCGCCGGCGCGGCCACCCGCTCACGCGTCTCCGGCGTCGTCTCGCCCGGGCATCCCGCAAGCAGGAAGGCGAGCGCGAACGCAGTTATGGCGCGGGTGGCGAATGGCAGAGCGTTTCCCATCAATACTTATGAACTTCTTATTCATGAGATCGGTTCGTTCGTCTTTACGTTGCCAGTTCACGCCGGACGAAACCGCGCCCGTCGCTTCCGCGCGCCACCCCACTCGCGGCCTGCCGAACCAAGACCCTGAAAATAATACATTTCCTAAGCGTCACGGCAAGGCTCACGTGGAGAAATCGGGTCTTATCCCTTTCGGAAGGGAATAGTTCCCGGTCAAATTGTCCAACTTGCCTACAGACACCAAATTCGGTTGAGAGAAAGAATACTCAGGAAGGCGCGTCAATAATTAGAATATCCTAAGAGTTCTCCTCCGCTTTCAGAACATCTCGAACAAACGCGCCATCGTGTCGGTCCGGACGAGAACACAACAATGACGTTCGCGGCGTCCCGGCTTCGGCCGGGAGGGATGCAGGACGACCTGGGATTTGGAAACGCGAGGGAAGACCACATGAGCCGAATTTACTCTTCGGTGTCCGCGCTCACCGTCGCCGCCGCCCTGGCGGCCGCGGTCAGCCTCGGCGCGCCGGCGCCAGCGGCTGCGAATGACAAGCTCGACGAGCTGTCGAAGAGCACCGACAACTGGCCGATGACCGGCAAGAACTACAGCGCCAACAATTTCAGCGAAGCCAACCAGATCACCAAGCAGAACGTCAAGCAGCTGAAGGCTTCCTGGTCGTTCTCGACCGGCGTCCTCAGCGGGCATGAAGGCACGCCCCTGGTGGTCGACGGGGTCATGTACATCCACACCCCGTTCCCGAACACGACCTTCGCGGTCTCCCTCGACGAGCCCGGCAAGATCCTGTGGCAGCACAAGCCCAAGCAGAATCCGACCGCCCGCGCCGTGGCCTGCTGCGACGTCGTCAATCGCGGGCTCGCCTATTGGCCGGGCAATGACAAGGTCGGCCCGCTCATCATCAAGACCCAGCTCGACGGCAACGTGGTGGCGCTGAACGCCAAGACCGGCGAGGAATACTGGAAGCTCGAGAATTCCGACATCAAGGTCGGCTCCACGCTCACCATCGCCCCCTATGTGGTGAAGGACAGCGTGCTGATCGGCTCCTCGGGCGCGGAACTGGGCGTGCGCGGCTATGTCACCGCCTACGACATCCCGACCGGCACCCAGAAATGGCGCGCCTATGCCACCGGCCCGGACAATGAAGTCCGCCTCGCCGACGACTTCAACAGCGCCAACCCGCATTACGGCCAGAAGGGCCTCGGCCAGGCGACGTGGGAAGGCGAGGCCTGGAAGATCGGCGGCGGCACCAACTGGGGCTGGTATGCCTACGACCCCGGCACCAACCTGTTCTATTACGGCTCCGGCAACCCGGCGCCGTGGAACGAGACCATGCGTCCGGGCGACAACAAGTGGACCATGACCATCTGGGGCCGCGACATCGACAGCGGCATGGCCAAGTTCGGCTACCAGAAGACGCCGCATGACGAATGGGACTATGCCGGCGTCAACGTCATGATGCTCTCCGAGCAGCAGGATAAGACGGGCAAGAGCCGCAAGCTGCTCACCCATCCGGACCGCAACGGCATCGTCTACACGCTCGACCGCACCAATGGCGACCTCGTCTCCGCCGACAAGATCGACGACACGGTCAACTGGGTGAAGCAGGTCGACCTCAAGACCGGCCTGCCGCAGCGCGACCCGGAATATGCCACCCGCATGGACCACAAGGGCCGCGACATCTGCCCCTCGGCCATGGGCTACCACAACCAGGGCCACGACAGCTACGACCCTGAGCGCAAGTCCTTCTTCATGGGCATCAACCATATCTGCATGGACTGGGAGCCCTTCATGCTGCCCTACCGGGCGGGTCAGTTCTTCGTCGGCGCGACGCTGAGCATGTATCCCGGCCCCAAGGGTGACCGGCAGAAATATGAGGGCCTGGGCCAGGTCAAGGCCTATGATGCCATCAACAACAAGTACAAGTGGGAAGTGATGGAGCGCTTCGCGGCCTGGGGCGGCACGCTCGCCACCGCTGGCGGCGTGGTGTTCTACGGAACGCTGGACGGCTTCATCAAGGCGCGCGACAGCGATACCGGCGAACTGCTGTGGAAGTTCAAGCTGCCGTCCGGCGTGATCGGCCACCCCATGACATATACGCATAACGGCACGCAGTATGTCGCCATCTATTACGGCGTCGGCGGCTGGCCGGGCGTGGGCCTGGTGTTCGACCTCAACGACCCGACGGCGGGCCTCGGCTCGGTGGGCGCCTTCAAGCAGCTGCAGCACTACACCCAGATGGGCGGCGGCGTGATGGTGTTCTCGCTGGATGGCAAGGGTCCCTATGACGACCCGAATGTCGGGGAATATTCCACGCAGATCCTCCGCACCGGCGGCTGATCGCGCCCCGGCGGCCGCCCCATCCGCTTCATCGGCCGGGCGGCCGCCTCTTTCCGATCCTCGTTCCTGACACCCCCGGCGCCACGGGCGAAGCCCGTTCGCGCGTCAGCCGCCCTCGCGGAGGAAATGTCATGCCCAAATGTCAATCCGTCAGCCGGCTCACCATCGCGGCCGGCCTCAGCACGGCCGTCGCCCTCGCCGCCCTCCTGCTGCCCCTGCCCGCGCATGCCGCGACGGTCGAGGCGGACAAGCCCGCCGACGGCAACCCCGGCGAGCTGCGCATCTGCTCATCCACCGTCGAGGCACCGTTCTCCGCCGCCGATTCCTCCGGCTTCGAAGACCGCATCGCCGTCGTGCTGGCGCGGACCATGGGCCGCAAGCCAGTCTTCGTGCGGACCAAACAGCCCGGCATCTATCTCGTGCGCGACGAACTCGATAAGAATCACTGCGACCTCGTGATGGGCGTGGATGTCGGTGACGAGCGGGTGCTGACCACCAAGCCCTATTACCGCACCGGCTACGTGCTGGTGACGAAGGCCGATCGCAACATCACCGCGAGCGACTGGCAGGATGGGCAGATCAAGGATCAGGCCCGCTTTGCGGTGCGCTTCTACTCGCCGGCGGAAACCATCCTCAAGCGCATCGGCCGGTTCGAGGACAACGCCGCCTACATGTATTCGCTGGTCGACTTCAAGTCGCGCCGCAACCAGTGGGTCCAGGTGCCGGGTGACCGGCTGGTCACGGAAGTCGCGAACGGGGAAGCGGATGTCGCCATCGCCTTCGCGCCGGAAGTGGCGCGCTATGTGAAGGCCTCGACGACGCCGCTGCGCATGACCCTGATCAGCACCGATATCGATCGGCCGAACGCCGCGCCGATCCCGATGCACTACGATCAGGCGGTGGGGGTGCGCAAGAACGACCCCGCGCTGCGCGCCGAGATCGACGCGGCACTCGAAAAGGCCCGCCCGCAGATCGAGGCGATCCTGACCGAGGAAGGCATCCCGCTGCTGGACCCGAACACCTGACGCGGCGCCCGCCCCGCGATGCGAAAGATTCGATGAAAAAGACAACCCTGATCAAGACCGCCACCGTGCTCGTGACGATCGGCAGCCTCGCCCTCGGTGCCCGCGCCGCGATCATGCTCACCAACACGATCACCGGCCAGCCGCTCGACCTCGCGGAGGCGCCGGAAGAAGGACGCGACACCGAGGCGGTGAAGACATTCCTGCAGACGGGCGTCAACATCTACAACGAGAAGCCCGTCTGCCTGCCCAAGGCGCATGAACTGTTCCTCTCCATGTGCTCGGGCTGCCACGGCCATTATGCCGAGGGCAAGATCGGCCCGGGCCTCAACGACGCCTACTGGACCTACCCCAAGAACGAGACCGATCAGGGTCTGTTCGAGACCATATTCGGCGGCGCCAACGGCCAGATGGGGCCGATGTACGGCGCGCTGAACATGAACGAGATGCTGCTCGTCATGTCCTGGATCCGCCACCTCTACAAGGATGACCCGAAGGGCGCCGTGTGGCTGACCAGCGAGCAGCGCAGCACATTCAAGCCGTTCGATGAGCACGCCAACCCAATCGAACCATCCGACGCGCTGCCCGCGCAGTGCGGCGGCACGGCGGACTGAACCGCCGGCACACAGAACTGATGGAAACGACGAGGAGAACGACCATGAGAGCGACCAAAGGAACGACCACCCGACTTGTCGACCAGAGCCTTAAATTCAGCTGCCTCATCGCCGGCACCGCGGCGTTCGGGCTCGCCATGGTGGTGGGCGCGGCCGCCTATGACGGCACCAACTGCAAGGCACCGGGCAATTGCTGGGAGCCCAAGCCCGGCTATCCCGCGCAGGTCGCCGGCTCGAAATACGACCCCAAGCACGATCCGCGCGAGCTGAACAAGCAGCAGGAATCGATCAAGGGCATGGAGGCGCGCAACGCCCAGCGTGTCGAGTATTTCCAGAAGACCGGCAAGTTCGTCTACGACGTCAGCAAGATTCCGAGCGCGAACTAGCCTCGCGCCGACCAGCATCCCCCTCGCCCGGAAACGCCGTGAGGCCTTTCCGGGCGCCGTTCACCGATATTGCTTCCAGCCGAGCGGCAGCGGCTTTCGAGAACCCACCTGCGGACGGACGCGCCTTTCTCCTGTCCGTCCACGATCCTCCGGGCCTTGTCCGGGCGTGGGCAACTGGCGCGGTCGGCGTTTCGCGAGATTTCGCGGGCGCCGACCGCGCCATCTTTTCAGGGACGTTCCGCGCCGCGGCGCGCACCCCATGGCCTTAGGAACCAGCGTCATGCGTCTCGTTCGCGAGCCGGATTCCATTCTGTCGGACTGGCGCGCCCGCGCGCTGCGCGTCGAGAGCGAAATCGGCAAGGTCGTGCTGGGGCAGGCGCGCGTCATCCGGCTGCTGACCATCGCCACCTTCGCGCGCGGCCATGTGCTGCTGGAGGGTGATGTCGGCGTCGGCAAGACGACGCTGCTGCGCGCCCTCGCCCGCGCCATTGGCGGCGCCTTCGAGCGGATCGAGGGCACGATCGACCTGATGCCGGCCGACCTGATCTATCACGCCCATCTCGGCGAGGATGGCAAGCCGCGCATCGATCCCGGCCCGCTGCTGAAGCAGGGGGAGGACCTCTCCGTCTTCTTCTTCAACGAGATCAATCGGGCGCGGCCGCAGGTCCATTCGCTGCTGCTGCGGCTGATGGCCGAGCGCTCGCTCTCCGCCTTCAACCGCGAATACCATTTCCCCCATGTGCAGGTCTTTGCCGACCGCAACCGGGTGGAGCGCGAGGAAACCTTCGAACTGCCGGCCGCCGCGCGCGACCGCTTCCTGATGGAACTGCAGGTCGCCATGCCGGCGGACGACGCCGCGCGGCGCAGCCTGGTGTTCGATCCGCGCTTCCATAATGTCGATACGCTGCTCGGTGAGGTCGCGGCCGGAATTCTGGAACCGGAGGCGCTGGAGACGGTTGCCCGCGTCATCCAGATCGGCATCACCACCAGCCCGGCACTCGAAGCCTATGTGATGGCGCTGTGGGAGGCGGTGCGGGAACCGCACGCCCATGGCATCCATGTCGACAATGTCGACATGGCGCGGCTCGTCCAGGGCGGCGCCAGCCCGCGCGGCATGAGCTACCTCGTGCGCGCGGCCCGCGTCCGCGCCTGGATCGAGAACCGCGACATGGTCGTGCCGGAGGATGTGCGCGCCGTGTTCCCGGAGGTGATGGCGCACCGCATCTTCATCGACCCGGTCTATGAGATGCGCCGCGAGGCTCTGGTCGGCGACCTCATCGCCGGCGTCTTCGCGCGGGTTCCCGCGCCATGAGCGAAGCGCCCGGCACGCATCACGCGCAAGCGCGCGTTCACGCCCCCCTTCATGCGCCCCTGGCCTATCGCCTGCGCTGGCGCCCGGAGGGGGTGTTTCCCGGCGCCCATCCCGGCCATGGCGAGGGCATGGAGGGCGAATTCCGCCGCCTCGTGCCGCTGCTGCGCCAGCCCGACCCGCGCCGGCTCGACCTGCGGGCCTCGCTGCGCGATCCGTTCGGCGACCTGCATGTGCGTCAGTTCGCGCCACGGCGCGCCGTGGCCCTGGCGGCGCTGGTGGATGTGTCGGGATCGATGCGCTTCGGCGAGGCGGTGCGCGGGCGCGTCGCCGATCTCTGCGGCCTGCTCGCCCTCTCGGCGGTGCGCGCGGGCGACAGCTTCGCGCTGTTCTCGTGCGACGCGCATCTGCGCGACGAGGCCAGCCTGCCGCCGTCCCGCCGCCGCGGGCTGGAGGAAGAGGTGCGTCAGCGGCTGATGGCCGTGCGACCACAGGGGCGCGGCACGGGCGGGCTGATGGAAGCCGCCGAGCGCCTGCCGGCGCGGCGCTCGCTGGTTTTCCTCGTCTCCGATTTCCTGATACCGCTGGACGAACTCGATCGCCTGCTCGATGCGCTGTGGCGGCACGACGTCATCCCGGTGCGGGTCGCCGACAGCGCGCTGGAAGACGCCCTGCCGCGCTGGGGGCTGATCGAGATCGCCGATCTGGAAAGCGGCGCCTCCCGCCTCGTCTTCATGCGCCCGGGCCTGCGCGAGCGCTGGCGGACGCGCGCCCGCGCGCACCGCGACGCGCTGGCGCACAGCTTCGCCCGGCGCGGCCTGCGCGATTTCGAGCTGAATGACCGCCTCGACCACGAGGCGCTGGCCCGCCGGCTGCTGGAGGGTTGAGTGAGAGCGCCCCCTCGCCTCCCCGCCGGCCTGCCGCTCGGGCTCGCCCTGCTGCTCGCGCCCGCGCCCGCGTCGGCGCAGGTCCGCGCGGTCGATCTCTATGCGCCGCGCCCGTTTGGCTACACGATCGGCGACACGATCGACCTCTCCGCCGAGATCGCGCTCGACGCGCCGTTCCTTCTCGATCCCGCCGCGCTGCCGCGCCCGCGCGCGCTGACCTACTGGCTCGACCTCCGGGATGTACGGCTGGACGACGAAGGCGTGGCGGACGGTGTGCAGCGTTACACGCTCCACCTCACCTACCAGACCTTCTACGCGCCGCTGGAGCCCAAGCGGCTCGACCTGCCGGCGCTGGCGCTCACCGCGGTCGATGGCGGGCGTCGGATCGAGCTGGCGGTGCCGTCCTGGTCGTTCCTGATGTCGCCCTTGCGCGAGATCGTCGCCTCGGCCGGCGGCACGACAATGGCGCTGCGCCCCGACATGGCGCCTCCCCTGATCGCCACCGCCGGCACGCGGCGCCATCTGATGCTCGCGCTCGTCGGCGCGCTGCTCGCCCTCCTCGCCCTGGCCTGGCACCTGGGATGGGGGCCGTTCGGCCGGCGCCGCGCGCGTCCCTTCGCCCGCGCCGCGCGCATGGTGGCGGCCGAGATCGCCGCCGCGCCCGCGTCCCCGCCCGCTTATGGCCGCGCGCTCGTTGCCCTGCACCGCGCCTTCGACGCGACGGCGGGGGCCGGGGTGCTCGCCGAGGACCTGCCGGGCTTCTTTTCCGCGCATCCCGCCTTTGCGCCCGTGGAGGGCGAGGTGCGCCGGCTGTTCGCGGCCTCGCGCCGGCTGTTCTTCGGCGAAGATCCGGCGGCGGCGGCGCGCGAACTGGCGCCGGAGGACGTCCTCGCCCTCGCTCGGCGCCTGCGCGCGGTGGAACGGGGCAGCGCATGAACGCGGCGGGGATGGCGGCAAGCCTGACGCGAGATTGGGGCGTGGACCAGCCATGGCTGCTCCTCCTGCTCGCGCTCGCGCTTCTGCCCTTTGCGGCGACGGCTTTCGTGCGGCGCGGCATCGCCTCGACCCTGCTGGTGCCGGACGACGCGCTGTCAAAGGCGGTCAGCCTCGGCCTGCGGCTCGCCGGCAGCGTGGCAATCGCGACGATCGTGCTCGGGCTCGCCGGGCTGCACCAGCGCGAGCAGGCGATAGTCCGGCAGGGCACGGGTGCCCATCTCGTCCTGCTGCTCGACCGCTCCTCCAGCATGGATAACAGCTTCGCCGACCGCGCGCCGAGTGGCGACCAGGAGGCGAAGTCGGTGGTGGCCAAGCGGCTACTGGTCGATTTCATCGGGCGTCGCCCGCGCGATCGCATCGCCGTCTCGGCCTTCTCGACCTCTCCCATGCCGATCCTGCCGCTGACCGACCATCATGACGTGGTGCGCGCCGCCATCAACGCCATCGACCGGCCGGGCCTTGCCTTCACCGATGTCGGGCGCGGCCTCGCGCTGGCGCTGGACTCCTTCGCGGATGACGCGAATGAGAGTTCGCGCGCCATCCTGCTGGTGTCGGACGGGGCGGCGCTGATCGACCGGCGCGTGCAGGAGGCGCTGCGCGATGCCGTCATCCGCACGCCGGTGCATCTCTACTGGCTGTTCCTGCGCTCGCGCGGCTCGAAGGGCATTTTCGACATCCCCCCGCCCGGCGAGGACACGCCGCAGGCCAATCCCGAGCGCCACCTGCACCTGTTCCTGCAAAGCCTCGGTGTGCCCTATGAGGCGTTCGAGGCAACCAGCCCGCAGGCGGTGGAGCGGGCCATCGCCGAGATCGACCGGCAGGAGACCCGCCCCCTCACCTATGTCGAGCGCGTGCCGCGCCGCGATTTCGCCCACGCGGCCTTTGCCGCGGCGGCTGTCGCCATCGGCCTGCTGCTGGCCGCCAAGCTCGGCGAGCGGGCGCTGACGCGGGCAATGCCGGCCGCGCCGGCGGGTGCCGGGCACACGGGCGCCGCGCCCATGCGGAGGGCGGCATGAGAACGGAACGGCTCCTCCTCCTCGTGACCCTGCTGCTGCTTGTCGTCAGCCTCGGAGCGGCCGGCTGGTTCGGCCTGCGCCTCGTGCAGGACCGGCTCGCCAATGCCGACATCGCGGCGCTGGCGAGCGGGCGCGATGTCCCGGTCGATGCCGACGCCCGGCCCGCGCTGCTGCTCGCGCGGCTCAGCTTCCTCGCCACGCGTGACCGCTTCGAGGAGGCCCAGCCGCTGGTCAACCGCATCCTGGCGACGGGGGACACGCCCATCGTGGCGACCGCCCTCTACGACCTCGCCAATGCGCGGCTGCGGGCGGCGCTCTCGCATCTGGAGATCAACGAGATCGATCCCGCCGTGCCGCTGGTGCGCCTCGCCAAGGAGGGGTATCGCCGCGCGCTCGGGCTCGATCCCGGGCTGTGGGACGCGAAGTACAATCTCGACATCGCCATGCGGCTGGTACGCGACTTCCCGCAGATCGAAACATCGGGCGAGGACCTTCCCCCCGAGGCGGCCAAACGGCTGTGGACCGACCTGCCCGGCGTGCCGCAGGGGCTGCCGTGATGCGCGCGCCCCCCGGCACCTTGCGCGACTGGCGGTTCTGGCTGCTGGCCATGGCCTTCCTCACGCTGATCGCCGCGCTCCTCCTGCCCCGCCTCACCCTGACGCGCGAGGCGCGCGATCTTCTGGTGGTGATCGATGTCACCGGCAGCATGAATGTGCGCGACTATGAGGTCGACGGCGTGCCGGCCGCACGGCTGGCGGTGGCCAAGCGGGCGGCGCGCGACCTGCTCGCCGCGCTACCCTGCCAATCGCGCCTCGGCCTCGGCATCTTCACCGAACGGCGCAGCTTCCTGCTCTTCGAGCCGGCCGAGGTCTGCGAGAATTACGCGGCGATCGACGGCGCGCTGGAGGGGCTCGACTGGCGCATGGCGTGGGAGGGCGACAGCCATGTCGCGCGCGGCGTCCACGCGGCGCTGGCCATCGCCGCCAGCCTTCCCGCCGACCTGGTGTTCCTGACCGACGGGCAGGAGGCTCCGCCGCTCGCCGGGGGCGCGCTGCCCCGTTTCGAGGGTGAGCCGGGCAAGGTCGCGGGGGTCCTCATGGGCGTCGGCTCGCCCAACCCCTCCCCCATTCCGAAATTCGACGCGGATGGCCGGGAGACCGGCTTCTACGCCGAGCAGGACGTGCCGCAGGAGGACCGTTCCGGCCCGCCGCCCGCCGATGCGCCCTCGCGCGCCGGGTGGGACCCGCGCAACGCGCCTTGGGGCGGCGAGGCGGCGACCGGCACCGAGCATCTCGGCAGCCTGCGCGAAGACCACCTGCGCAGCCTCGCGGCGCAGACCGGGCTCGGCTTCGCGGTGCTGCGCGATCCCGGCGCGCTGGCGGCCGTGGTGAACGCGAACACGCGCGCCCGCCCGGTGGAACTGCGCGTCGACATCGCCGCCATCCCGGCGGCATTGGCGCTGCTCTGCCTCACCCTCCTGTTCACGGCGGGCGCGCTGGTCGGCCGCCGGCCCGAGCGACTTCCCGCCTGATGCCAAGGAAACCGACATGCTGCATCGACTTGTCCGCGCCGTCTCCCTCGCCGTCTCCCTCGGCCTTGTCGCAGCCGGGCTCGCACCCCTTGCCGCGCATGGCCCGACGCCACAGCGGGCCGAGGAGACGATAACGATCGCGGCATCCCCGGATCAGGTCTGGAAGCTGGTGGCCGATTTCGGCTCCATCGGCGAGTGGAACCCGCTGGTGACGAAGGTGGCACTCACCGGCGGCAGTGCGGCCGGCGCCGAACGCGTGCTGACGCTGGCCAAGGGCGAGATCACCGAGGGCCTCGACGAGGTGGATGCACCGGCGCACAGGGTCTCCTACCGCCTGCTGAAGGAGAATACTGAAGCGATCCCGGTCAGCTTCTACACCGCCACCATCGAGGTGACGCCGGCCGGCGCGGGCAGCGCCGTGCGCTGGGATGCCCGCTTCTACCGCGCCGACACCACCAACGAGCCGCCCGAGGAACTGAACGACGCCGCCGCCATCGCCGCCATGACGGACTTCATCCGGCAGGGGCTGGAGGGGCTGAAGGCGAAGGCAACCGCGAAATGACCCGGCGGGCGCGGCGCCCCGCCGGATGGCCGCGCGCGGCGACCCTCGCGCTCATCGCCGCCCTGCTGCTGCCGGCCGCGTCGGTGCAGGCCGGGCCGCAAGCCGGGCCAGTGGTCGCCGTGGTCTCGCAGCAGGCGGGCGTCGTCACGCTGATCGACGCCGATGCGGCGGCGGTCCTCGCGGAAATCGCCGTACCGCGCGTTCCCGCCGGCATCGCGGCGTCCCCGGACGGGCGCACGCTCTATGTGACGCATCCCGACCCCGGCCTCGTCTCGCGCATCGACGTGGCCGGGCGACGGCTGGAGGCCAGCTTCCGCGTCGGGCGCGAACCCTTCGGCATTGCCGTCATCGAGGAGGGCCGTGCGCTGCTCGTCACCGACTGGGCAGGGGACGCGCTGATCCGCGTTGACGCGACCACGGGGCGCGAGACCGGCCGGGCGACGACCGGCCGCTCGCCGGCCGGCATCGTGGTCGACGCGGCGGGGCACGCCTATGTCGCCGACCGTGAAAGCCAGCAGGTCAGCGTCATCGACATCGCCGCGATGACCCGGACCGCGACGATCGCGACCGGCCGCGCGCCCTTCGCGCTGGCATTGTCGCCGGACGACGAGCGGCTCTATGTCGCCAATGTGCAGAGCGGCGATCTCTCGGTGATCGCCACGGCGACGCGCGTGGAGACCGCGCGCGTCAAGGTCGGGCTGATGCCCTATGGCGTGGCGGCCATGCCCGATGGCCGCGCCATCCTCGTCGCCAACCAGCAGGGCGGCAACGTGGCGATCCTCGACGCCGCCTCCAACAGCGTGATCGCGCGGACACGGCTGGGCGACTATCCCGAAGGCATCGTGGCGCTGGATTCCCGGCGGGCGGCGATGGCCAGCTGGGCGGGCGACGCGGTGGAGATCCTCGACATCGCCGGCGCGCGCGGAACGGACCATATTGCCGTCGGGGCGGGGCCGCGCGGCCTCGTCGTCCTGTCCGCGCCGGGAGGCGACAGGCCAGGCTTTGAGGTTGTCCGCCCCTGAGAGACAAGCCGGGAAGACCGGGAGGAGAGAATGAGGGTACTGGGCATCATCGCGCTGGCGGCCGCATCGCTGGCCCTGCAAGGAGGGACGCCGGCCGCGCAGGCGGCCGAGGACGCGGCGGCGCGCGGCGGCTATCTCGTCAACGCCGTGATGATCTGCGGCCGTTGCCACACGACGCCGGGACCCTCCGCCAGGCCGTTTGCCGGCGGGCGGATGATCGAGACGCCAGCCTACACCGTTCAGGGCTCCAACATCACGCCCGACCCGGCGACCGGCATCGGCGGCTGGAGCGACGCGGCGATCGGGCGCGCCATCACGCAGGGGCTGCGGCCGGATGGCAGCCGCATGTCCGCTTCCATGCCCTATGGCTTCTATGCCGGGCTCGCGCCTCAGGATCTCGCCGCGATCATCGGCTATCTGCGCGCGCTGCCGCCGGTGAGCAACGCCGTCGCCGCACCTCGCTATGCCGTGCCGCCGGCACCCGCCACCGCCATGCCCCAGTCGAGTGGGCCCCAGTCGAGCGGATCCGCGGGCGATGCGCGGATCGAGCAGGGCCGCTATCTCGGCACGCTGGCGCGCTGCCTCGGCTGCCATTCCACGCCCGGCGCCGATGGCGAACCCGACCTCACCGCCGGGCTCGGCCATGGCGGCGCGCGCTTCGAGGGGCCGTGGGGCGTGGTGGTCGCGCCCGACATCACGCCGCGCGGGCTGGCCGACTGGAGCGACGAGGCGATCCGCCGCGCGCTGGTCGAGGGCATCGCGCCGGACGGGCGCAAGCTGGCGGCGCCGATGCAGGCCAAGGCCTATGCCCAGCTGGTACCGGGCGATGTCGACGCGCTCATCGCGTGGCTGCGCAGCCTGCCGGCCGAAAACTGAGCACGGGAGCGCCGCGCCACGGCTCGGTGCGGCGAGCTTGGCGCGGGCATGTCCTTGTCATGGGTCGCGAAGCGATCGACCATGGTGGCGCTGGCCTCGTTGAGGCCGATCACCTCGACACGCGCGCCGGCCTTGCGAAATTTCAGCACCGCCTTGTCCAGGGCGCCGATGGACGTGATGTCCCAGAAATGGGCGAGGGTAAGATCGATGACCACCTCGCGGGCCGGCCGGTCGAAATCGAAGCCGCGCAGGAACACTTCCGAGGAGGCGAAGAAGATCTGGCCGTTGACGACATAGGTCACCCGGCCGCTGGCCTCATCGACATGCTCGCCGACAGCCACCAGTTGCGAGACCTTCCCCGCGAAGAACACGCCCGACAGCAGAACGCCCACCAGCACGCCGATGGCGAGGTCATGCGTCGTCACCACGGTGATGACGGTCGCCAGCATGACCACCGAGGACGAGCGCGGGTTGGTGCGTAGATCGAGGAGCGAGCGCCAGGAGAAGGTGCCGATCGACACCATGATCATCACCGCCACCAGCGCCGCCATCGGAATGATGCGCACGAGGTCGTCCAGCACGAGGATCAGGAACAGCAGGAAGGCGCCGGCGACGAAGGTGGAGAGCCGCCCGCGCCCTCCCGAGGTCACGTTGATGACCGACTGGCCGATCATCGCGCAGCCGCCCATGCCGCCGATCAGCGCCGAGGCGATGTTGCTGGTGCCCTGCCCCAGGCATTCCTGGCTCTTGTCGCTCATCGTGTCGGTCATGTCGTCGACGATCTGCGCGGTGAGCAGCGATTCCAGCAGGCCGACCGCCGCCAGCGTCAGCGAATAGGGCAGGATGATCTTGAGGGTTTCCAGCGTGAACGGCACGTCCGGCAGGGTGAAGACCGGCAGGCCGGAGGGCAGCGCGCCGAGATCGCCGACGGTGCGCAGGTCGATGCCGCTCCACCACGCGAACAGCGTGAGCGCGGCGATGGCGACCAGTGGCGAGGGGATCACCCTCGTCACGCGCGGGAACAGGTAGATGATGGCAAGCCCGGCCGCGATCATCGGGTAGGTCTCCATCGGCACGCCGATGAGTTCCGGCAACTGCGCCATGAAGATGAGAATGGCGAGCGCGTTGACGAAGCCGGTGATGACCGAGCGCGAGACGAAGCGCATGACCCGCCCGAGCCGCAGGAAGCCGGCAAGGATCTGGATCAGGCCCATCAGAATGGTGGCGGCGAACAGATATTGCAGACCGTGGTCGCGCACGAGCGAGACCATCACCACGGCGGTGGCCGCCGTGGCGGCGGAGATCATGCCCGGCCGGCCGCCGACAATGGCGGAGACGCAGGCAATCGCGAAGGAGGCGAACAGCCCGACCTTCGGATCGACGCCGGCAATCACCGAGAAGCCAATGGCTTCAGGGATCAACGCGAGGGCGACGACAATGCCGGCGAGCACATCGGCGCGGATATTGCCCGTCCAGTCGCGGAAATAGCGGGAGGTCGAAAAGGACATGGATGTCATGAGAGGATTCTTCGCAAAGAGCGGGCGTCCGCGAACGAGGCGGCGGCGCCGGTGCTGACTATGCGTGATCCGGCGGATTGGCGGCCGGAAGAGCCACCCGGGATTTCACCGGGTCCTGACGAATGAACCGGACCTAAAACAATTTTGCCGCTGGCGCAACGCCGCTCTCCCATGGCTCTCCCACGCGGAGCGCCGGGGGGTGGCCTCAGCGAAGAATCGACGGCAGGTTGCGGGCCATGAAGTCGACAAAGGCCGCCAGCCGGACCGGAAAGCCGCGCGCGCCCGGCCAGACCGCGGAGACGGCCCGCTGATTGGCGGTCTGCTCGGCCAGCAGATGGCGCAGGGCGCCGCTGGCAATATGCTCGTCCGCCCAGAAGCTGGGCAGGCAGCCGATGCCGAAGCCGTTCAGCGTCGCCGAGAGCAGCACCGCGTAATGATCGGCCACCAGCCGGTTGGCGAGCCCGGCATTCACCTGCGCCTGGTCGGGCCCGAGCGGCCAGTTGTCGATGCGGTTGCTCGAGACATTGCGATTGCGAAGGCAGTCGTGGCCCAGGAGATCGCCGATCGTCTGCGGCGTGCCGCGCCGCTCCAGATAATCGGGGGACGCCACCAGCCGCAGGCTGAACGTGCCGAGCCGGCGGGTCAGCAGGCGCGAATCCTGCAGCGGGCCAATCCGCAAGACAACGTCGAACCCCTCCTCCACAAGATCGACCAAGCGGTTGGTGTAACTGACTTCAAGCTCGACCTGGGGGAATTTCGCCATGAACTGCAGAAAGACGCACGTCCATCCCTCGCTCGCCACGGGGGCGCTGACGCGCAACTTTCCGCTGGGCTGTTCCTGGGCCGTTGAAAGGTCCGCTTCCGCCACCGCGAGCTCGGCCAGGATGTTCTGGCAGTGAGCCAGAAAGACCGCGCCTTCCGGCGTCAGCCCGATGCTGCGGTTATTGCGATGAAACAGCCGCACGCCAAGCCGCTCTTCAAGCCTGACGATGGCCTTGCCTATGGCCGAGGCCGAGACGCCCAGCACGCGACCCGCCGCCGAATAGCTGCCCGAATCGTTCACCTGAACGAAGACCGAGATACCGTCGAACTTGTTCATGCGGAATTTTTGTCCGTACCATCCGGAAGGATGGCCTCGTTTCGCAGGGAGCGCGAATTAATGTATCTTTTCCATTATGCCTTTAAGCTCGAAATTTAAACTGATAAATTCATAATAACAGACACTAGGGAACCTCCAGGGTTTATTCGGAAGACCACGTTCCTGGAATTTTGAAATGAATCAGATTCGGGTTGCTGGCAAAGCACACGACTTCGATTGTCCAATCGTCGCCGCGCTTGTGGACTTGTTCAATTCGCAGCCCCCCGGCGCGACAGTTGGCTCGGAACTGGCCGTGGGTGTTGCCTGTCGGGCCGTGCCGCGCAGCGTGCCGGAATGATCGTGCCTGCGAAGGACGACGAGACCGCGCGGCCGGCCTCGATGGCCGTGCCGGGCGCGCGGCGCGGGATCGGCTTTCTTGCCGGCGCGGTGGCGGGTGCGGCCGTGCTGTTCCTTGCCGATGTCTGGCTCCCCCTGCCCGGGCCGATCGCGGCGCTCTATCTGTGCGTGGTGTTCCTGGTCGCGCTTTCCGGTCGCCACGCCCTCGTGGTCCCCGCCGGTGTCGCCTGCGGGGCGCTGGCGATCCTCGCCTTTCTCCTGTCGCCGGCGACTGACACCAGCCCCGACGCGGTCGCGCAGCTCGTCCTGGGCCTGCTGGTCATCGCCGGGGCGACCGGCTTCGCCTTCCATCTGGGCCGCCAGCAGGAGCCGATGCTGGAACAGGCCCGCATCCTGGAACTGGCCCACGACACGGTCATCGTGTGCGACGCCGAGGATCGCATCGCCTATTGGAGCGAAGGAGCCGAAAAGCTCTACGGCTGGCCGCGCCAACAGGCGCTGGGCGCCGCTTGCGACCAGCTGCTGCGCACCGAATATTCATCCACGGGAGCCTCCGACGCGCGCGCCGAGGCCGGCATGTGGGCCGGCGAGATCACACGGCATCGGCAGGATGGCAGCCGCATCGTGCTGGCCAGCCGCCGGCTGGTTCGCCGAAACCGCCTCGGGCGCCGGATCGCCACCATCGAGACCAGTTCCGACCTGACCGCGGAGCGGAATGCGGACGAGAAGCGGCGCATTTCGGAGGAGCGCTATGAAGCGATCTTCAATGCGTCGCCGGTATCGATCTGGGAGTCGGACTGGTCCCGCGTGCTGGCGCACTTCCAAGCGCATGGCGTGACGCCGCACTCGCTTCGGGCCACCCGGGACCAGTTGTCGATCGTCCGCAACCTGGGCTCCACTCGTATCGCCAACAAGGCGACGGTGGAACTTTTCGGCACCGGTAACCCCACCTCCATGGAGGGTAAGACCTTCGTTTCCTTCTACATGCCGTCGACCGAGCCCGCGCTGGCCGAGATTTTCGCCTCCTTCCTCGAAGGCAGCCAGATGCGCGAGGTGGAAACGCAGTTCCGCACCACGGCGGGCAACATTATCGACGTGCTCTGGCGCGCCACGCTGCTGCCGGGCGAGACGCCGTGGGCGCGCGTGCTCATCACCGCTGTCGACGTCACCGATCGCAACAAGGCGCGCGCGGAACTCGAAAAGGCGTCCACCGATCTCGCCCATGCCGCGCGCATTTCGACGCTCGGCCAGCTTTCCGCCTCCATCGCCCATGAGGTCAGCCAGCCGCTGGCGGCCATCAAGACCTATGCGGATTCGGCGAAGCGGTGGCTCAGCGGCCCCCGGCCCGACATGGGTGAAGTCGCCCTCTGCCTGGACGGCGTCATTTCCAACACCACCCGCGCGGCCGAGACGCTGGCGCGCGTCAGGTCCATGGCGCGCAACGAGGCGCCGGTGCCGGAATCCTTCGATCTGGCCGGATTGATCGCGGAATCGGTCCGGCTGATCCAGCGCGAGGCCAATGCGCATGGCGCCTATATACGCGAGCTGATCGAGCCGGGCCTGCCCATGGCCTTCGCCAACCGCGTGCAGATCCAGCAGGTCACGGTCAACCTGATGCTCAATGCCGTTCAGGCGATGGACAAGGTCGAGGGCCGCGCCCGGGAAGTCGTCGTTTCCTGCCGAACCGATCAAGCACAGATGATGGCGGTGGACGTTCGCGACAATGGCAGCGGCATCGCGCTGGACAATCCCAACGGCATATTCCAGCCGTTCCACACCACCAAGGCCAGCGGCCTGGGCATGGGGCTGGCCATATGCCGCTCCATCGTCGAGGCGCATGGCGGATCCATAAGGGCCGAGAACAATATCGGCCACGGCGCCACGGTCTCCTTCACCGTTCCCTCGCATGTGCGCGCCGCCGATATCACGCAGCGTCTCCCGCCGGCCGACCTGACGGCCCCGGACCCGCGCCGGTCGACGCCGGAAGCCGTCAACCTCGCCGACCTGCAATCCGCCGATCCATTCGGATCGAGGCAGGTCCGCCACTAGACGTGGCTTTCCGCGAAAGTGGATCGGCTTTCGCGATTCGAAAACGCGCCGGCTTGGTGAATCGAAAGCACGCGCCGATCTGATTGCAGCGCCATCCGATCGGGTCACGCGCTCTCCATCAATAGGCCAGAGGCGGGTTGCCGCGGCCCGGCACGAGGCGACGTGACAGCCGACAGGAAAACGGTTTTCATGCAGAAAATGACCAATGCTGCGGGAATGTCGGGGCGCTCGCACTTTTTCCGCACCAGCGACGGCGTCACGCTGCACTATCTCGCGGCGGGCGAAGGCCGGCCGGTGATCCTCATCCCCGGCTGGTCGCAGACCGCGCTCGAGTGGACGTTCCAGATCGCTCATCTCGCCGCCACGCATCATGTGCTCGCGGTGGACATGCGCGGCCACGGGCTCAGCGACAAGCCTCGGCATGGCTACCGCATCGCCAGGCTGGCGGCCGATCTTGCCGAGATGATCCGGGCGCTGGAGCTTTCGGACGTGACACTGGTCGGGCACTCCATGGGCGCCTCGGTGATCTGGTGCTATCTGGAGCTCTACGGCGAGGCGAATATCGATCGCCTGGTCTTCGTGGATCAGGCCGCCGCAATCGTCGCCTCTCCGGGCTGGACGGAGGCCGAGCGGCTGGAGGCCGGCTCGATCCTGTCAGCCTCGGAGGCCACGGATCTGGTCGAGCGGTTGGCGCAGGATGACGGGCCCCTCACCGCCTCCTTCGTGACTTCCATGTTCAGCGAGGCCTATCCGTCGAGTGAGATGGCCTGGATACTGGAACAGAATGCCCTGTTCCCCCGCCCCTTCGCCGCCCGCCTGCTGCAGGATCACGCCTTCAAGGACTGGCGCGACGTCATCGCCCGTATCGCGCGCCCCTGCCTGTGCGTGGGCGCCCGCCGCAGCATCGTCCCCTGGCAGGCCATGGTGGCGACCGGCCGATCCATCCGGGATGCGCGCACCGTCATCTTCGAGATCGAGGAGGGAGGATCGCATTTCATGTTCATCGAGAACCCGGCCCGCTTCAACGCCCTTGTCAGCGCCTTTCTCGCCGACGCCCGGGAGGGGCACGACGCGGTGGAGCTTTCGGCCCCATCCCCTCATCCGACGCCGAATCCCTAGCCGCGGGGGTGCTCCCCAAGGGATCGCGGCAGGGATCGCGTCAGGGATCGCGACGCCTGGACTGGCCGATGCCGCGATCTCCTCACCGCAAGCCCGAGGCAGCCCGGACCTATTGCGCGCCGACGCCCCCCACGAGAAGCGCACCATAGGCGCTGGGCTTCAAAGCGTGATCGCCGAAATATATGGCGCCATATTTCGTCACATGCCGACGATCGGTGCTCAGCATCTTGCCGTTATCGTCGGTAATGGGCACCATGCCATCTCTGGAAACCGCGCCTAATAGAGATATAAAATTAGCAGAAGGCACAATCTCTTCGTCAAGCTTCTGGTTCCGAAGCGAAAATTCCGGAATTTTGTTGTATTGATTTGCCCGATCGTTTGACGAAAGTTGAATTATCCAGTTCAGATTATACCCAAAATGCTTCGTACCTACGAAGAATATTTCCTTTCCACGCTCATCCGCCCAGGTGATGTCCCTTTGAACGCAGTGCTGCCGGATGCTGTCGGGGGTGTCGTAACCGCTGGCAAAGACGATGATGTCAGCCGCATCGAACAGTGATTTATCCACGGGATCCGAACGGCTCTCGATGCAGGCCTGGGCCGTGTCGGAGTAAGCGATTTCGATGTTGCTCACATCAAATGTCTCGGTGGTCATGTTGATGAAATCGCGACCGAAACTGTCGCCGACAACGAAAATCCGCCGTCGCCCATCGCTGTCGAAATGACTTTTTTTATACTCGAATACACGGCTGTTATAGATGCGCTTGTCGATGTCGGCGATATTCTCGTTTCTGTCAAACACCCTCCAATACATGCCATAGGTCTTGTTGAGATAAATCCCCGCTCCCAGCAAGCAGATCGAACTGACGACCGACAAGACAATGAAGCTCCGGCGGCCGATGATCTGGCGATTGCGGAACGGAGCCTCGACAAATCGCCAGGTGAGATAGGACAGGATGAAATTGGCGACGATCAGCACGGCATAGGTCTGCGGACCGACCTGATCGACGGCATGAATGCGAGCCAGCGCGAAAAGCGGCTGATGCCAGAGATAAAGGCTGTAGCTGATCAACCCGATGCCCACCAGGACCCGGCTGGACAGCAGGCGATAGGCCAGCGTGCCCTCGACGGCAAAGGCGATGACCAGAACAGCGCCGCCGACCGGAATGAGCAGCCACAGGCCGGGCGAGAGAAACGAATCGTCAAAGCCGACGACCGACCCGGCAATCATCGCAAGGCCGGCGAGGCTGGCCACCTCCTGCCGCACACCCTTGGGAGAGGGGGCCGCGCGATAGGCCAGCCAGTACGCCAGAATGGCGCCGGCCAGCAATTCCCAGCCACGGGTCGGCAGAATGTAGAAAGCGATGGCGGGAAAATGTGCGACGCCCCAGACAGCCACCATCAGGCTGGAAATGAACAGAACGACCATTGCCGGAAGCACATAGGTCCGCGCGTATTTCCACATCAGAAACAGCGCGACGGGAACAATCATATAATATTGCTCTTCGACACCCAGGCTCCATGTATGGATCAATGGCTTGAACATGCTTTCGAGCGACCAGTAATCGGCCGTCATCGCCAAAAGCATATTGTTTGAGAACAACAAGGTAGCGACTATGGATTGGCCAAAATTCTTGAATTCATCCGGCATCATCCAGAGGTAGGCGAAAGGCAGTGTCGCCGCGATCACAAGAAAAAGCGCCGGCAGAATGCGCCTCAGGCGACGATCGTAAAATCGCAGAACGGAGAATCGTCCAGCGTCCAGATCACCCATGATGATCGTCGTTATCAAATAACCACTGATAACGAAGAATATATCTACGCCAACAAATCCACCGTGAAATAAGCTAAATCCAGCATGCCCGAATATAACTGGCAAAACGGCAATGGCCCTGAGGCCATCCACTTCAATTCTGTACTTCATAAAACAAGAGGCTCCGTAGCACGTAAATTCATATTCTGCGTATGATCATCGGTTCGGCTACAATATGACGACCCGAACGATACTAGGGACTCCAGCGCATTCTGATTCCGTCAGGTGGCAAGCGTGATGGGGGCCGCGAGGGCCGAACCCGAGCCTCGGCGAGGGAGGCATCCGGCTCGCCGTCGAAGGCTACGACACCCGCACCATCCGAGCCAAGGCCGCAGGCGCGCATATGTGCGCCGCATATCGTCCAAGGCGACGGAGAGCGCGCCGCGCCCGGCCGCTGGCACCGCTGCGCTGCCATGCGACATCACAAGCAAGGCCAGCAGCCCGGTCCGCATGCCCAATTCCGGCGGCGCGAAGGTCCGTCGTCGGCTGCTCCAGTGGATGCGGGCGGTGAGAGGGCGGCCATGCAATTATAATGGCCCGGATCGGCGCCCGGGCCATCTTGACGGAAGGCGTAGTTCCCGGGTGATGCTTGACGCGACTGGATATCGAGCATCACCGGCCTGTCCATCCTGCATCGATCCTCAGGCACGTCGCCGGTATACCGGAACCACACGGGATCCGCGAAGGCATCCTCGCCCCAACATTGCAGGGGGCATGCGTGATCCGTATCTTTCCCTCGCGAGGCCAAATTGCTAACTTCGCGCTCCGGCTCGTCTGTCCCGGGGGGGAGAAGACAATGGCGCGTCTGGTTGCTCTCTTGCTCGCTCTGGCGTGTGTGCCCTTTTCATCCGGGCTGTACGGTGCCGTGGCCGCCGACCTGCGGTTCACGGCGGGGGAATATTCGGGGTTCACGCGCCCCTTCCTTGAACGCGTCGCGCGCGATTACGAGGCGCTTCATCCCGACACGCATATCCAGATCGAGGTCATCCCGTGGGACAGCTATCTGCAGAAGCTGACGACCGATATCAGTAGCGGGGACCAGCCCGATATTGCGATCGTCCCCACCATGTGGGTCTCGGATCTGGCGGCCGATGGTCTGCTCGAACCGCTCGATCCGCTGGTGACGCCGGAATTCAAGGCGAAGTTCATTCCCGCCTTTCTTGTGCCGGCCCGGGTGAACGGAACGTTGCTCGGCCTGCCGGCCGCGGCCTCGGCCCGCGCCATGGTGGTCAATACCGACCTGCTGCAAAAGGCGGGGGTGCAGGCGCCGAAGACGTGGGACGACCTCCGCACCGCGGCGAAGGCCGTCTCGGCCCTGCCCGACACGTATGGCTTCGGGCTGCCGGGCAAGGAAGTCGAGGTCGACACCTATTTCTATTACGCGCTGTGGGGCTTTGGCGGCGAAATCCTCAAGGACGGGAAGAGCGGTCTCGCATCTCCCGAAGCCATCCGCGCCGCGACCTTCTACATGTCGCTGATCAACGAGAAGGCGACCGAACCCTCGCCCACGGCCCATAGCCGCGAGGATGTGTTCAAGCTGTTCAAGGAGGGGCGCATCGGCATCGTCTTCGCCTACCCGATGCTTGTCCCGCAGTTGAAGGCGGAAGCGCCCGATCTGCGCTACGCCGTCCTGCCGTTTCCGGTCCAGACCCAGCCGGTCACGCTGGGCGTGACCGACGTCCTCACGCTGTCCAGTTCGTCGAAAAACCAGAAGGCTGCCTGGGATTTCATGCAGTTCCTGTACGGCGCCAAGTACCGTGCCGAATTCGACCACGCGGAAGGACTTCTCCCCGTCACGGTGGAAGGCGCGGCGGACAGCTATTACAAGGACGATCCCGATATCGCCGCCTTCGCCGCAGGGCTGGCCTACGCCCGCTTCGCGCCGACCATCAAAGGCTGGTCGGAACTGTCGGAAATTACCCTCCGCTCGCTGCAGGCCATGTATATCGGCCAGAAGACACCTGCGGAGGCGATGACGGATGCGGCGCGGCAAATCGACGACGTCCTTGCCCACCGTTGACGAGCCGCATCTGCGCACCCGCCAGATGCTTTTTCTGCTGATGGCCCCGAGTGTCGCGGCCGCCTTTTTCATCACCCTCGTGCCTGTCCTGCTGCTCGTGCGGATGTCGCTTTCCAGCGTGTCGCGCTTCGGCCGGATCGGGGATTATGTCGGGCTGCGCAATTTCGCGCGCCTGATGGCGGATCCGCTCCTGCCGGACATCGCCCTGCGGACCGTGATCTGGACCGGCTCGGTGGTGGGCGGCACCCTCCTCATCGCCCTGCCGACCGCGCTGGTGCTGAACCGGCGCTTCTTCGGCCGCCGTCTCGCGCAGTTTCTCGTGCTGGCGCCATGGGCCATTTCCGTCACCTCGATGGCGGTCGTCTGGCGACGGGTGCTCAGCGACGAAGCCGGGCTGTTGAACAGGCTCGCCATGGCGAGCGGCCTGATCGAGCGTCCGGTCATCTGGCTCGGTTCGATCCCGGCGAGCTTCGGCTTCGAGATCCTGATCGCCATTCTGGTCTCCGTGCCGTTTAGCACGGTCATCCTGCTCGCGGGCCTTTCCTCGATCCCGGCGGACCTCTCCGACGCGGCCCGCCTCGATGGTGCGAATGCCGGCGCGCGGCTGGGTCATGTCACCCTGCCCCTGCTGAGGCCGTTCATCTGCGTCGTGCTGATCTTCAACATCGCCTATGTGATGAACTCATTCCCGATCATCTGGATCCTCACCCAGGGGGGGCCGGCGAACGGTACCGACATTCTCGTGACCTATCTCTACAAGCTGGCCTTCACACTCGGCAGGCTGGATGAGGCGGCGGCGCTGTCCATCCTCATGCTCGGCGCGCTGGGGGCACTGACGGTGCTCCTGCTGCGCCTGCTGGAGCGGCCCGCTCATGGTTAAGAGAAGCCTGCTGAGCTGGTGCGCCCTTCTTCCCTTGCTCGCGTTCAACCTGTTCCCCTTCGCCGTCGTGCTCGACACGATCCATCGCCGTGGAAGTGGCGGCGACGTGAGAACCTTCTGGATCGGCATGTGGTACCGGACGGAAATCGGCACGGCGCTCATCAACAGCCTCGTCATCGCCCTCTCGACGGCCCTCGCATCAACCCTCATAGCGCTGCCCGCCGCCTATGTGCTGTCCCGCTGGCGGTTCCGGGGACGGCGCGCAGCATCGGAAGCCCTTCTCGGCTCGCAGATACTGGCGCCCATCATGCTCGTGCTGGGGCTTTCCCAGATGGTCGCATGGGCCGGTCTGACGGATACGAGGCTGGCGCTGATCGGGCTCTATTCGGCGTTCCAGATCCCGTTCGCGATCTGGATGCTCCGGGGCTATATCGATGCCATCCCGGTGGAACTCGAAGAGGCGGCGCGCATCGACGGTGCTTCGCGGCTCCAGATACTCCGCCTCATCGTGCTGCCGCTGTCGCTACCCGCCATCGCGGTAACGGCGACCTTCGCCTTCATCACCGCGTTCAACGAGTTCGTTCTGGCGCTGACAATCCTGCGCAGCCCGTCCACCTTCACACTGCCCATCCGGGTCAACGCGTTGACGGCGGGGCGCTACGCGGTGGACTGGCCGGACGTCATGGCGGCCGTGCTGGTCGCCAGCCTGCCGGTGATGCTCACATTCGTCTGGCTGCAGCGCTACATGCTGCGCGGCCTTCGCCTGAGTCTGGGATCGACATAGACCATGGTCGACCCCAACTATGTCGCGCGCGCCCTATTGAGGTGATAGTGTCCCGCCATTCTTGGGAAATGAACTGACCGCATCATTGGACCATCGTGATTGAACAGGATGCACCTTCGGTCGGGCAGGTACGGTTCGGACCCTTTACCTACCTGCCGGCCCAGCAATTGCTCGCGGAGAACGGCACGGTCGTCAATCTGGGCAGCCGGGCACGGGCCATCCTGTTCGTCCTCCTCGAACATCACGGCGAGGTCGTCACCAAGGCACAGCTCATTCAGCGCGTCTGGCCGGAGACCTTCGTCGAGGAAGCCAATCTCCGGGTTCATATCGCGGCGCTGCGGCGCGCGCTTGGGGATGGCCAGGAGGGACGCCGCTACATCGTCAACATTTCCGGACGCGGCTATTCCTTTGTCTTTCCGGTAGAGCGCGAGGACGCGCCGCCGACGCGGGAGACGCCGCCAGGGCCGAGCCCCGTCCCCTCGAACCTCCCGCCGGCGCTGTCCCGCATTGTCGGCCGTGCCGCCACCGTCCCGTACATCGCCTCGCTGCTCAGGGAACAGCGTTTCGTTTCGCTGGTCGGTCCGGGCGGCATCGGAAAGTCCACCGTGGCGATTGCCGTCGCGCATGAGACCGCGCCCGGCTTCAGCGATGGCATCTGCTTTGTCGATCTGTCGGCCTTGAGCGACCCGCAGCTCGTGCCCGCCGCGGTCGCCGCCGCGCTGGGCGTGGGGCTGCTCACGGAAGCACCCATGCAGAGCCTCATCGCCGCGACCCGGTCGCGGCGGCGCCTGCTGCTGCTGGACAGCTGCGAGCACGTCATCGACGCGGTCTCGACCCTCGCCGAGGAATTGTTCGCCAAGGGCGGCGAGGGCCTGCACATCCTCGCCACGACGCGAGAACCGTTGCGCGTTCGCGGCGAGCGTATCCATCGCCTGTCCTCGCTCGACGCGCCGCCGCCCAGTGAACACCTGACAAGCGCCGAGGCGCTGCAGTATCCGGCGGTCCAGCTCTTCGTGGAGCGTGCCGCCGCAACCCTCAACGGGTTCAG
Organism: Ancylobacter tetraedralis; assembly: GCF_014195655.1. Lineage (GTDB taxonomy): Bacteria > Pseudomonadota > Alphaproteobacteria > Rhizobiales > Xanthobacteraceae > Ancylobacter > Ancylobacter tetraedralis. The sequence continues at coordinate 121,409 of NZ_JACICD010000001.1, read as the reverse complement.
GCTGATCGATTCCGAGGCGTCGGTCGTCGCCGATCTCTGCCGCCGGCTGGACGGTATCGCGCTTGCCATCGAAATCGCCGCGGGCCGCGTCGAGAGCCTGGGCGTCGCGGGCCTCGCCAGCCGCCTCGATGACCGCTTCCGCCTTCAGCTGCAGGGCCGTCGCACCGCGCTGCGACGGCACCAGACGCTGAGCACATTGCTCGACTGGAGCTACACGCTGTTGCCGCCCTTCGAGCAGCTTGTGCTGCGGCAACTGGCCGTACTGGCCGGCAATTTCACGGTGGACGATGCCATGGCCATCGTCGCCGATGACGAGGCGACCGACGAAAAAGTCGTCAATGCCCTCGCCAACCTGGTCGAGAAGTCGCTGATCGCGGCCGACGTGCATGGCTCGCAGGCGCGCTATCGGCTGCTCGACATGACCCGCGCCTATGCCGCGCTGAAGCTGGCGGAAAGCGGCAAACTCGAACTGCTGCGTCGCCGGCATGCCGAGATATTCCGCGATACGCTCGATCGGGCAGCTCTGGCATGGGCAGTCCAGCCGGCCCCCGAATGGACGCGCGACCATCGCCATCTCATCGACAATGCCCGCGCGGCGTTGGAATGGGCGTTTTCGCCGGGGGGGGATCCCGAGATCGGCGTCGCGCTGACATTGGGCACCGTTCCGCTCTGGTTCCAGCTGCAGCTCATCGCCGAGGCCCATGGACAGGTGCGGATGGCACTGGCGCGCATCGACAGTTCACATTGTGACTGGGTCCAGATGCGCCTGCAGGCCGCCCTCGCCTGGTCGCTCATGCAGATCCGGGGGCAGGTCGAGGAGACGCGCGTGGCGTGGCAGCGCACGCTCGATCTCGCGGAGAGCCTCGACGATACCGACTATCAGTTGCGGGCGCTGTGGGGGCTCTGGTCCTATCGGCTCAATCGCAGTCAATTCCACGAGGCGCTCGATCTCGCGCATCACTTTGCCGACGTCGCGGCGCGGCGCAGCGACCTGAACGACAGCCATATCGGCCATCGCATGATCGGCTACATCCTGCATCTGCTCGGCCGACAAGCGGAGGCACGCCAGCACATCGAGCGCATGGTCAACGGATATGTCGTGCCGGTCACGGGCGATCAGATCATCCGCTTCGTGTTCGAGCAGAAGGTGCTGGCGCGCTGCTTCCTGGCACGCATTCTCTGGCTGCAGGGCTCGTTTGACGCGGCCATGGCCGAGGTCGACGACATCGTTGCCGTGGCGGAGGCGGCCGATGATCGGCTGTCGCTCTGCCAGGTCTTGGTGCAGGCGGCATGCCCGGTGGCGCTGTTTGCCGACGACATGCCGCGCGCACGGCGCTTCATCACGCGGCTGGTCGACGAATCTGCGCGCGATGGCATCGAATTCTGGCAGGTCTGGGGGCAGTGCTTCGCGGGTGTCATGGCCGTCCGCGAGGGAAACCTGCCCTCGGGTATCAAGCATCTGGGCGACGCCCTGGGGCGGCTGCGAAGCATTGCTTACGGTGTCTACTACAGCGTCTTCCTGGCGGAATATGCCCAGGCGCTCGCGAAGGCGAATGAGTTGGAGCGCGCCAATACCTGTCTTGCGGAAGCCCTGACGCGCTCCGAGGAGAACGAGGAACGCTGGTTCGTTCCCGAACTCCGGCGGCTCTCCGGCGAGTTCGCCCTCCTCGCAAATGGCCCTGACGCTGCGGACGAAGCCGAACGGCACGTGACGCAGGCTCTGGAGATGGCCCGCGAGCAGCAGGCATTGTTCTGGGAAATCAAGGCGGCGATCAGCCTGGCCCGCCTCTGGCAGACCCAAGGGCGCGCCGCCGAAGCCGAAGCCCTGCTTTCGCCATTGATCCATCGCTGCGGGAGCGGCGGCGATCAGGCTGTGGTGAGGGAAGCGACGGAGTTGTTGAGCGGAACGGCGCGCGGGCTTTTCGCCTGAACAGCGCGGCCCGGGTACAGGGCGACCGCGTTCCATCTGCGCGCAGCGGCAATTTGCAAATTTTTACACGCGCCGTCGGCAGGTCCCTCTACATTCCTCTAAGTCAGATCAGTGTACGAGGAGTTCACTGACATGAACCCTTCTCAGTGGCGATTCATGGCCCAGTCCGAACGTCCCAGCCTGTCGATCCTGGACGAGACAGCCGCGCGGGCCGGCGCGGAGACCGCCTGCGGGCAGGCTGTCGATATGCAGGCTGTCGCCGGGCAGGCGCCTCCCCTGCAGGACGATATCGAACTGCATCGCCAGATTGCCGACGCGCTCACCGCCATCATGTTGCAGGCTGAAGCCGTGCGCCGCAATTCCATCCATTCCCGGGTGAATGAGGCTGCCGTAACATCCTCCTGCGACCACATCGTCGAATGCGCCAAGCGGGCCTGGCAGCTGATTTGCGAGCCGCCCGGTTCCGCCGGCACCCGCTATTGACCGAACCATCGCCCGCCCCTGCCCGTCCGGCGACGCGGCGTGGATTTCCGGATGCCGCACCGGTTACGTCGGGTGGAGAGACGTGGTGCGAGAGGGCCGCCGCGCCATCCGGCTGGCCGAGATCGGCTCGGCCCGAACCCTGCTTGAGCGAACCCAGGAGCGCTCGCGATAATCGCGACCGGACCCGAAGCAGCCATTCGCCGTGTCCGCTTTCATGGGCGCCGTCGGCGAGACCCGGCCTTCACACCCCATGATTCACGCCGGCACATTCCGAAGTTCCTCGAACGCGTCCTCGACCAGGCTGACGTGACGCAGCATGGCCGCGTGGGCCGCTGACGCATTGCCGGCGAGCACGGCACCGACGACGACGGCGTGCTCGGCATGCGAGCGCGCCAGCCGCCCCACCGCCCGGAACTGGGCCTGACGGAAGGGTGCCAACCGCCGGCGCAAGCCGATGGCCATCTCGGAAATCACCGGGTTGTGGCAGCCGGTATAGAACAGCGTGTGGAAGGAGGTGTTTGCCGCCGTATAGGCCGCCACGTCGTTTTGCGCGACCAGCTCGCCCATCGAGTCCTGAAGCACCTCCAGCCGGCGGCGCTCGATCGGCGTCATGCTGAGCGCGGACAGCCGGGCGCAGGTCGCCTCAAGCTCGCCCATGGCGACGAAAAGGACCTCGAGCTGGTCGGAGGTGACGAGCGCCACGATGGCCCCACGCCGGGGGCGAAGATCGATCAGGCCGGTCGCCGCCAATTGCCTGAGGGCTTCGCGCACGGGCGTGCGCGACGTGCCATAGCGCGCGGCGAGCATGTGCTCGTCGAGACGGCTGCCAGGCTCGAATGTGCCGTCCAGAATGGCGTCGGCGATTTCGCTCGCCAGCTTTTCGGCTCGCGTTTGCCCATCGTCGGACATGGCAACCTTACCTATGGCGCTGCTTCACTTGGACGAATCCTGCCTATCCTTCGCACGGATCGATAAATGCATACAGACTAGAATTTGCGCACCGCTGAAAACAATTTAAGCACGCAATTAATTAAAATTGCATGCAAGATTTCCCCAGAGAATACACGAGATGCCTCAAACCCTCTGAGGGAGCCGGCCGAATGAACCGCCGTGAATTTCTGAAATCCGCCACCGTCCTGTCTTCGGCCGCCGCCACCGGGGTTGCCGCGCCGGCGGTCTGGTCCTCGGCCAGCGCCCAGTCGGCGCGGCAGGAAACCCTGCTCCTGGTCAGCGAAAGCGGACCGAACAATCTCGATATCCACGGCGTCGGCACCAACCGCCCCGGCTATGAGGTGGCCTGGAACTGCTATGACCGGCTGATGAGCTATGGCAGCAAGACGCTGCCCGACGGCTCGGCCAGCTATGACCGCGACAAGTTGGTGCCGGAACTGGCCGAGGAGTGGAGCCTCAGTGAGGGCTCCGTCACCTTCAAGCTGCGCAAGGACGCCAAGTTCCATGACGGCACCGCCGTCACGGCACAGGACGTCAAATGGTCGTTCGACCGCGCCGTCACGGTCGGCGGCTTCCCGACCTTCCAGATGAAGGCCGGCTCGCTGGAAAAGCCGGAGCAGTTCGTCGCCCTCGACGACCGCACGTTCCGCGTCGACTTTATCCGCCCCGACCGGCTGACCATGCCGGACCTCGCGGTGATCGTGCCCTCGATCTTCAATTCCAAGCTGGTGAAATCCAAGGCCACCGAGGCCGATCCGTGGGGCCTCGAATATACCAAGCAGAACACCGCCGGCGGCGGCGCCTACAAGGTGACCAAGTGGCAGTCCGGCACTGAAGTCGTGTTCGAGCGCAACGATGCGTGGACCTGCGGGCCGATGCCCGCGCTCAAGCGCGTGGTCTGGCGCATGGTGCCGTCGGCCGGCAATCGCCGGGCGCTGATCGAGCGCGGCGACGCCGACATCTCGTTCGACTTGCCGGCCAAGGATTTCGTCGAACTCGACAAGGCCGGCAAGGTGAAGGTGGTATCGAACCCGATCAGCAACGGCATCCAATACATCGGCATGAACGTCAACAAGCCGCCGTTCAACAAGCTCGAAGTACGCCAGGCCGTCGCCTACGCCATTCCGTACCAGAAGATCATGGATGCGGTGATGTTCGGACTCGGCAAGCCGCTGTTCGGCGGCGGTTCGAACAAGGTGAGCGATCCGGTCTGGCCGCAGCCGCATGGCTACGTCTCCGATATCGCCAAAGCAAGGGAACTGATGGCCAAGGCCGGCTATCCCGACGGCTTCGAAACCACGCTGTCCTTCGATCTCGGCTCGGCCGCCGTCAACGAGCCGCTCTGCACGCTGCTGCAGGAAAGCCTGGCGCAGATCGGCATCAAGGCAAGCCTGAACAAGATTCCGGGAGCGAACTGGCGCGGCGAGCTGATCAAGAAGGAGCTGCCGCTGATCTCCAACTTCTTCTCGGGCTGGCTCGACTATCCCGAATATTTCTTCTTCTGGTGCTATCACGGCCAGAACGCGCTCTTCAACACCATGGGTTACAAGAACCCGGAGATGGACAAGCTGATCGATGGCGCCCGCTTGGCTGCGGCGACAAATGATTGGGCGGTCTATAAGGAAGACGTCAACGGGTTCGTCGATCTGGCTTTCACGGACGTACCGCGCGTGCCGCTGTACCAGCCTTATCTCAGCGTCGCGATGCAGAAGCAGATCACCGGCTACCAATACTGGTTCCACCGCCAGCTGGACTACCGCACGCTCAAGAAAGCCTGACGGCGAGCGACGAGCCCGGCGTGGCCCCGCCGCGCCGGGAGACGCGGATCCCCCAAAACGCATACCCCACGAACGATGGAGGCCGATGTGTTCCGTCAGATTGCCAAGCGATTGATGACGGCGATACCGAGCATCATCGGTGTCATCATCGTCACCTTTCTGCTGACCCGGGTTCTGCCGGGCGACACCGCCGCCTATTTCGCCGGGCCGGCGGCCAGCGAACAGGCGATCTCGGAGATCCGCGCCAAGCTCGGGCTGGACCGCTCCTTGCCGGTGCAGTTCGTCGCCTATGTCCAGGATCTCGCCACCGGCAATCTCGGCACGTCGCTGACCACCGGCCAGCCGGTGATCGAGGATATCCGCGCCCGGCTTCCGGCCTCGGCCGAACTCACGCTGCTCGGCCTGCTGATCTCGATCCTGGTCGCCGTGCCGCTCGGCATTCTGGCGGCGGTGAAGCAGGGCTCTTGGATCGACCATCTGTGCCGGATCGTGGCAACCGCCGGCGTGTCGCTGCCGGTGTTCTTCACCGGGCTGCTGCTGGTCTATGTGTTCTATTACATCCTCGGCTGGGCGCCAGCGCCGCTGGGGCGGCTTGATTTCTTCTACACCTCGCCGACCACCATCACCGGCTTCTATCTCATCGACAGCCTGCTGACCGGTGATATCGAGGTATTCCGCGCCGCCTGGTCGCAGATATGGCTGCCGGCGGTGACGCTGGCCATCTTCTCGCTGGCGCCGATCGCCCGCATGACCCGGGCCTCGATGCTCGCCGTACTGGCCTCCGACTTCGTGCGCACCGCGCGCGCCAGCGGATTGAAGCCGTCCAAGGTCGTGATGGGCTACGCCTTCCGCAACGCGCTGCTGCCGATCATCACCACGCTCGGCATGGTGTTCTCCTTCCTGCTCGGCGCGAACGTGCTGGTGGAGAAGGTATTCGCCTGGCCCGGCATCGGCTCCTACGCCATCGAGGCGCTGATCACCTCGGACTACGCGCCGGTGCAGGGCTTCGTGCTGGCGATGGCCATTCTCTACGTGCTGCTGAACCTCGCGATCGACATCCTGTACGGGCTGGTCGATCCGCGCGTCCGTATCGAAGCGTGAGCCGGCACCCATGAGCACCGCAACCGCCGACGCCGCCGCACCGTCCAAGGACGGCATCCTCTCCCACGCCCGCCACATCGTATCGGAGAACCCGGTCACCGGGGTGTCGTTCGCCCTGTTCGCTCTGTTCCTGCTGGCGGCCATCATCGGGCCGTTCATCGTACCCTATGATCCGCTCGCCAGCGATACGGCGGCGGCCCTGCAGGCCCCATCGGCCGCGCACTGGTTCGGCACCGACCAACTCGGGCGTGACATCTTCTCGCGCGTCGTGGTGGCGACCCGGCTCGACATGATCATCGCCATCGCCTCGGTAGCACTGGTGTTCCTGGCCGGGGGCTTTGCCGGCATCGCGTCGGGCTATTTCGGCGGGTGGACCGACCGCATCGTTGGACGAGTGTCCGACACCATCATGGCGTTCCCGCTATTCGTGCTGGCGATGGGCATCGTGGCGGCGCTCGGCAACACCGTCACCAACATCATCATCGCGACCGCCATCATCAACTTCCCGCTCTATGTCCGCGTCGCCCGCGCCGAGGCGAATGTGCGCCGCGAGGCCGGGTTCGTGCAGGCCGCGCGGCTGTCCGGCAATTCCGAGATGCGCATCCTGCTCGGCCATATCGCGCCGAACATCCTGCCGCTGATGATGGTGCAGGTGTCGCTCACCATGGGCTACGCCATCCTCAATGCGGCGGGGCTTTCCTTCATCGGCCTCGGCGTGCGCCCGCCTACCCCGGAATGGGGGATCATGGTCGCGGAGGGCGCGTCCTTCATCATCTCCGGCGAATGGTGGATCGCGTTCTTTCCCGGCGTGACGCTGATGCTCGCGGTGTTCTGCTTCAACCTGCTCGGCGATGGTTTGCGCGACCTCGTCGACCCGCAGCGGCGCACGTGAGGAGACCGTCATGAACGTCCACTTGCCCGCCAATCACATCCAGCCGCCACTGCTCGAAGTCCAGGATCTCACCGTCGAATTCGCCACCCGACGCGGCGCTGTGCGCGCGGTGGAGAAGGTGAACCTGACGCTGGCCAAGGGCGAGACGCTCGGCATTGTCGGCGAGTCCGGCTCGGGCAAGTCCGTCACCTCCTACACGGTGATGCGCATCCTCGACCGCGCCGGCCGCATCGCCGAGGGCACCATCACCTTTGGCGGCGTCGATGTCGGCAACGCGCCGGAATCCACCGTCCGGGCACTGCGCGGGCGAGAAATGTCGATGATCTTCCAGAACCCGCGCGCAGCGCTGAACCCGATCCGCAAGGTCGGCAAACAGATCGAGGATGTGCTGATCGAGCACGTCCAGGCGCAGCCGAGCGACGCTAAGGAGAAAGCCATCGAGGTGCTCAAGGCCGTGCGCATCGCCCGGCCCGAGGAGCGCTACCACGCGTACCCGTTCGAGCTTTCCGGCGGCATGTGCCAGCGCATCGTCATTGCGCTCGCGCTGGCCTGCCGCCCGCAATTGCTGATCGCCGACGAGCCGACCACCGGGCTCGACGTCACCACCCAGAAGGCGGTGATGGATCTGGTCGTCGAGCTCGCCCGCGAGCGCAACATGGCGACCATCCTCATCACACATGATCTCGGTCTGGCGGCCGCCTATTGCGATCGGGTCATGGTGATGGAAAAGGGCCGCGTGGTGGAGACCGCCACCGCCGAGGCGATCTTTCGCGCCCCCCGGCACGCCTATACCCGCAAGCTGATGCGAGCGACGCCGCGCGGCGGCATCACGCTGCGCGACCTGCTCCCCGAGGAGATCGCCACCGAGATGGCGCCGCTCGGGGTGAAAGTACCGCCGGCAAGCGGCCAGCCGCTGCTGGTGGTCGAAAACCTCATCAAGGAATATCCGCGCCAGTCGGCCGTCTCCAGCCTTGCAAGAATGTTCGGCGCCAAGGTCGCGGCACCCGAGCCGTTCCGCGCGGTCGACGGCATCAGCTTCTCGCTGGCGAAGGGCGAGAGTCTCGGGCTGGTCGGCGAATCCGGCTGCGGCAAGTCCACGACATCGATGATGCTGATGCGGCTGCTCGACCCCACCTCCGGGCAGATCATCTTCAAGGGTGAGGATCTCTCAAAAATACCAGCCAGGACCTTCGCCCGCTCGCCCTGGCGCTCGCGCATCCAGATGGTGTTTCAGGATCCGACCGACAGCCTCAATCCGCGCTTCACCGCGGCGCGCTCGATCGCCGACCCGCTGCTGCAGATGGGCGAGAACGTGAGCGGCCCTGCCCTGCGGGCGCGGGTGGAAGAGCTGGCCCGCCTCGTCGGCCTGCCGTCGCCGTTTCTCGACCGGTTCCCGCACCAGTTGTCGGGTGGGCAAAAGGCGCGCGTCGGCATCGCCCGCGCCATCGCGCTCGATCCCGAACTCGTGGTCCTCGACGAGCCGACCGCCGCGCTCGACGTGTCGGTTCAGGCGGTGGTGCTCAACCTGTTGCACGACCTCAAGCAGCGGCTCGGCATGAGCTATATCTTCGTCAGCCACGATCTGGAGGTGGTGCGCATGCTGTGCGACCGCGTGATCGTCATGCGCGCGGGAGGCATTGTCGAGGAAGGAGAGACCGCGGCTGTGATGGCGGCGCCCAAGGCCGAGTACACCCGCGAGCTACTGTCCTCGATCCCCCATCCCCCGATCTACTAGGGCGAGCCTCGTAGAGCCAAGCATCCGGGCCGATGCACGATGCGGTGCCGAGGCCGGCGATACGGACGGCCTCGGCAGCGGCTCAGTTGTTGGCGAGCTTCTTCCGCGCGGCGTCGTAGTAGGAGCGGTCGATCCAGGTGCCGTAGTCGACCTTGCCCTTCAAAAGGCCAGACTCGGCCATGAAGGCTTCCTCGGCCTGGAGCGCCCGAACCGCCTCTTCGGTAATCGCCGGGTCCTGCCAGAACTTGCCCTCATTATAGGTCGCGCGAACCGCCTTCTCGCTGCTGCCCGTCTCCTTGACGAAGATATCGATGGTCTCTTCCGGGTGCGCATCGGCCCAGCGCGCCGTCTCGATGTCGATGGCGAGCAGCCGCGCGACGATGTCGGGGTATTTGCGAGCGAAGGTGCCGTTCACGCTGAGGACGTGCGGAACCGCCCATTCCCGCTTGCCGGAGATGCCGGCGTCAAAAAGGACCCGCGCCCCGCCGAGATCCACCAGCTTCTGGGCCGGCCCGGTGCTCTCGGCGATGGCGTCGATATCGCCCCGGGCGAGTGCGGGCCCGGAACTCTCAATGCCGATATTGAGCAACTGGACGTCCTTGATCGAGACGCCCGTCTCCTTCAGCGCCTTGGCCAAGGTCGAATGACGCACGGTCCCGGTGAGCACAGCGACCTTCTTTCCCTTCAGCTCGGCGAGGCTTTTGATCGGCGAGTCCGGGCGCACGACCACCAGCGTCTCGTTGGAAGGCACCCAGCTCGACAGGCCGATCGCCTTCACATCCGCCCCGGCGGCGCCGAGACGCAGCGAGGGGTTGTTGCCGATATAGGTAAACTCGATGGCGCCGGAGCCGAGCGCGACCGAGGCCGGGCCGCCGCCGTCGAAGGTCGCCAGCTCGACACGGATGCCGTCCTTGGCGAATTCCTGCTCCAGCCGCTTCTTGTTCCGGTAGAGGATAAACTTGAGGTGTCCCGGCGCGGTCGAGCCGATGCGGATCACCTCCGGCTTGTCATCGGCGCGGGCGGGGAGAGTGCCGGCAAGCGGGGCGAGCGCGACAAAGCCGAGTGCCTGGACAACGCGGCGGCGCGAGAGAGAAACGAGACGAGGGGCCATGGTCGGTGCCTTTCGGGGATGTCATGAAAAGAGGGAGAGGCGGGCGTCAGACCGCGCCCTTGTCTTCGCTGGCGCGCCAGCGCGTCGCCCGGGCCTCGAAGGCCACGAGGCCGTAATTCAGCAGGAAGCCGATGAAGGTGAGCGTCAGGATGCCGGCATACATGCGGTCGGTTTCCAGCATCAGCGACGAGTTCTGGATGAGGTAGCCAATGCCCGACTGGGCCGCGAGCATCTCGGCGGCGATCACCGAGAACAGCGAACTCTTCACCCCGAGCCGCGCCCCCGCGACGATGGAGGGCACGGCCGAGGGCAGGATCACCTTGGCGAACAGGTCCCAGTCCGAGGTGCCCATGGAGCGCGCCGCCTTGATGTGCAGCGGATCGACCGACTTCACGCCGACAATGGTGTTGATCAGCAGGAAGAACACGGCGGCATAGAAGGTGATGGCGATTTTCGAGGCCTCGCCGATGCCCAGCACCAGGATGAAGACCGGCAGCAGCGCGAATTGCGAGGTGTTGCGCAGCGTCTGCACCAGAAAATCGCTGATCTTCTCGAACAGCGTGTAGCGCCCCATCAGCAGGCCGAGCGGGATCGCGACGATCACCGCCAGCCCGAAGCCGATGGCCGCACGCTGCAGGCTGATGCCGATATGCTGGGCCAGCAGGCCGCTGCCGATCATCTCGCCCAGCGCCGAGAAGACCTGGCTGAGCGGGGGAAAGAAGATCGCGTTGATCCAGCCCAGGCGCGGCGCCAGCTCCCACAGCAGCGCCAGCACCAGCAGGGCCGGCAGGCCGAGCCCGATGGCGCTGATGGCATGGCGGACCGAGGAGGGGGCGGGCAGGGAGGCCGGCCGGCTCCACCAGACACGCGGGGGAATATCGGTCGAATTGTCGGTGGCGAGCGTCATCGTCGGGTCCTCAGGCGTTGTAGGCGGAGGCGAGAGCCCAATCGCGCTGGGCCTTGCTCACCTCCTCGCGCAGCGCATCCCACACACGGGCGCGATAGGCGTTGAAGGCGGCGCTGTTGCGGATCTCAATGTCGCGCGGACGCGGCAGATCGACCGCGATGGTCTCCTTCACCTGCGCCGGGCGCGCGGTCATCACGACGATCCGGTCGGCAAGGAAGATGGCCTCGTCGATGGAATGGGTGACGAACACCACCGTCGTCCGGATCTGCTCCCAGATGCGCAGCAATTCGCTTTGCAGGATGTCGCGGGTCTGGGCGTCGAGCGCCGCGAACGGTTCGTCCATCAGCAATACCTGCGGATCGGTCGCTAGGGCGCGGGCGATCGCCACGCGCTGCTGCATGCCGCCGGAGAGCTGGGAGGGGTAGCGGTCCTCGAAGCCCTTCAGCCCGAACAGGTTGAGAAAATGCTGCGCCCGTTCCCGCCGGGCGGCGCGCCCGACCCCGCGCACCTCCAGCGGGTATTCGATGTTCTGCAGCGCCGTGCGCCAGGGAAACAATGCATATTGCTGGAACACATAGGCCGTTTCCCGGTGCGGGCGGCTCACCTTGTGGCCGTCGATGGCGGCAAATCCGTTGGTCGCCTGGGTGAGCCCGGCAATAATGTCGAGCAGCACCGACTTGCCGCTGCCCGAGGGTCCGACAATGGTGACGAATTCGCCTTGCCGGATGTCGAGATCGACGCCCGACAGAACCGGGATGCGGTCGCTCAGCCTGCCATCGAGCGTCACGCTCTGGCCCGGCTTGAGCTGGAAGGTCTTGCGTACGTCGCGCAGCGCGATGCGGTTGGTGTCGGGAGCGCCCACAGGCAGGGGGCTGACGGGTGCGAGGCTCATGGCGCAGTACTCCGGGGGCCGGTCGGCATCGCGGTCAGCGAGGCCTGGCGAAGTCGATGGGTGGGGTCGCTGTCGGCGCCGCCTTCGCGGCCCTTCTTCCAGCCGAGCGCGCGCGCATAGCTGCCGAACAGGCCGGCCTCGACCACCGCGCTCTCGGTGATTCCGGTGACATGCTCGGGGTCGACTGCGACGTAGAGCGCATCGACCGGGCAATAGATCTCGCACAGGAAGCAGGTCTGGCAGTCGCCCTGCCGCGCGATGACCGGAACCCCGCCGGGCACGGCCTCGAATACGTTGGCCGGGCAGGCCTTCACGCAGACATTGCAGGCGGTGCAGCGGGTCTCCGACAGAAGCTCGATCATGATGCGGCCGCCTCCAGCGGCAGGCTATCGAAGCTGAGCACCGGCTGGTCGATGCCGGCGATGGTGAGGCGGCGCGCCTGCGCGGGCTGGCTCTCGGGCGCATCGAGCCGACGGTGCATCCCGCGCGTTTCGGTGCGCGCCTGCGCGGCGCGGCAGGCCCAGCGGCTGGAAGCAAGGAGCGCGGCCGCCTCGCGCAGACGCAGGGCGGCGACGCCGTCGCCTTGGGCGTGGTCGCGGATCGCCTCCCACGCCGTGTCGAGGCGTGTGAGCGAGCCGGCGAGCCTGGGTGCGCTGCGGAAGAAATGGCGGTCGACCGGCAGCATCTCCTCGCGCACAAGCGCCACCGCCTCGGCCGGATCGATGGCGCGCGAGGAGGCGGCGGGACGCAGCCCCGCCTGCCCGGCCGGCCGCACCGATCGCTCCGCTGCCCGGCTCCCCAGACGCTGGGCGAAAGCGGCGGCGCCCTTGCCGGACCAGACCCCGGTGGCGACGGCCCAGGAGGCATTCGGCCCGCCGCCCCCGGTCGCCGCACCGGCGATGTCCTGCCGCTCCAGCGTGTCGCCGGCCGCAAACAGGCCGGGAATCCCGACGCCGCAGTCGTCGTCGCCGCGCTTCAGGCCACCGGTGCCGCGCACCGTGCCTTCCGACCGCAGGGCGATTGGGAACAGCTCCTCGAACGGGTCGATGCCGGCGCGCTCAAAAGGCAGGAAGCAGTTGGGCTGTCCCCGGCGCAGCGCCTCCGGCACCGCGCCGCTCGCCCGGTCCAGCCGGGCCGAGATCGGGCCCTCCAGCGATTCCCGCGCCAGCACCGGAAAGCGCTGGCCGGGCGGGATGTCGATCGCAGAGCCGTCCGCCCGGTAGAAGCTCGCCCAGAAATAGGGGAGCCCCTTGTTGACCGAGGAGTGCAGCGGGACGATGCCGTACTGGTTGGAGAACTCCATGCCGGAAAGGCTGGCGCCGAGCTCGGCGGCCATGAGCTGGCCGTCGCCGGTGAGCCCCGTGGCGCCGAGGATGCGCGAGCCGAAGGCGCAGCCGCCGGTGGCCAGCACCACCGCCCCCGCCCGCGCCTGCCAGTTCTGGCCGAGTTGACGGGCGACGCCGGCCGCCCCTGCCACCACCTCGCCGGCGACCAGCAGTTCCAGCGCGGGATGGTGGTCGCGGACGATCACGCCGGCCCGCACCAGCTGTTGGCGCAGGAAGCGCATATAGTCCGGGCCCCGCAGATTGGCGATATAGAGCTCGCCGTCATCGTCGCGCGGAAAGCGATAGCCGCGCTCGGCAAGCACGTGAAGATGCTGGGTCGCGGTGTCGATCACCCGCCCCATCTGCCGCAGATCGGCGAGGCCTTCGGCGGATTTTTCCCGCTCGGCGATCAGCCGCGCCCGCCGCTCCGGCGTGGTGGCGAACCAGGTGCCAGTGTTGGAGGGCGCGGTGGCGCCGCTGGTTCCCACATAGCCCTTATCCACCAGGACGACGCTGCACCCGGCCTCACGCGCGGCAAGGGACGCCCAGCAGGCCGCCGGCCCACCGCCGATGACGAGAACGTCCGATTGGAGCTGGATAATAGCAGCCACATCACCCTCCGAATGCCGGGGGCAATGATCAAATCGCCACCGTCACGTTCCGCACCTGCGCGATGAGAGCAGGGCCGAAACCTATAATTTCTATCAAATAGATATATTATCTTTTTTCGTGCGACACAACCCATGTGATCGAGGCGCGAAGCCTGCGGTGGACACCGCCGCGCGAGGGGAGCGGTCCGGCGCTCCCATCCCGCATCGGCTTCTGCGCCAGCGGCGGTGGCGCGATGACATTGCGCACCGGCAAGGGCAGCTCCGGCGGCCTGTATCGCCGGCTCGACGAACGCGCGCATGGGGCAAGACGGGGGGCAAGGGCAAGGCGGGGCGCAAGGCCTTGCCCTCTGCATGGACCGGCTCAGCCGGGCCGTCATCGATCATCCCGAGCGGCGCATTCTCCACCCCGAACGCCTCGCCGTCCTTCTGGAATATGACCCGAGCCCCTTTTCCCCTCGGGCCCAGGAGAGAGTCCGAGGGTTGCTTTGCGGCCTCAGGCGGCCTGTTTTTCCAGTGGGATTGGTGCGGCGAACTCGGCCGGAGATCGATTGCCGAGATCTGAATGAGGGCGGTTCAGGTTGTCGTCCTCCTTCCATGAGGCGATGGCGGCACGGGCCTGCCCCAGGCTCGAGAACAGGGTCTCGTTCATGCACTCGCCTCGGAAACGACCGTTGAAGCCCTCAACGAGCCCGTTCCGCATCGCCTTGCCGGGAGCGATGTAGGGCCATTCGACGCCGGTCTCCCGGGACCATTTGAGAACGGCCATCGGGGTCCGCTCCGTGCCGTTGTCGGAAACGATGGCCGCAGGCCCGCCCCGGATGGCGAGCCGCGCGTCGAGCTCGCGTGTCACCCGCAGGTCCGAGAGCGAGGTGTCGGCCGCCAGCGCCAGACACTCCCGGCTGAAGTCGTCGAGAATCGGGCTCTCAGGTCAGCGACTGCCGGTTGACGTGACGAGGAGGTGCAAGCCTCCCCCATCGGAGAGCTTGCGCGGCTTCGTACTCGGCTTGGCATTGCGGGCGGCGGCGTCTGACAGGGGAACGCTGTTGGTACCCGGTCTGTGACTTGGTACCGAAGGATGCCAACAGACGTTCCAAAACGCCAACCGGCCCGCCGATACGCGCCAATACGGCGATCGTCGAAAATTCTTTGATTATAGTAGTTTAGCGCACTTCCGGTTATCCCCGGCGGAGAGTGATGGTGCCCAGGGACGGAGTCGAACCGCCGACACTGCGATTTTCAGTCGCATGCTCTACCAGCTGAGCTACCTGGGCATGCCGACAACGGCTTGAAGCCGTGTGGAGCGGGCGGTTTATAGTGTTTCGGGCTCGCCCTGTCCATATGCCCGCCACGGGAAAATCCGCCTTTCCCCAGCCTGTCGTCACCGAAGCGTCACCCGCGGAGGTCGCGCGGCATCCCGCGCGTGCGTCCGGAAGGGGCGCCGGTGGTGCGTGCACCGGTCCGGCAACACGCATCCCAGAGGGCACTGCCCGAGCGCGCGTACCGGAGCGCGCATACCGGAGCGCACACGTCCCGCGCGCCCGTTGGAATGCCTCGCAGACCGCGAGCTTCCGGACGTGGGAGGGCCATTGTCGAGATGCGGACCAATGCGCGGGGGTGGGCGCGAGCGCCGGGGATTGCACGAATGCCGGCGCGCACGAATCGGGGCGCCGGGAAGCACAGGAGTGCCGCGCGCGGAAGCGGAGTGCCGGCAAGGAGCCGAGCGCGGGAGCGCGCAATCTGGGACGCCCATGACGCCAGGCGGGCCGAGCAAGAGCCTCGCCAGCGGAGCATCGCGATTGGACCTCAGGCGTCGGTGGCCCGCACACGATCCCGCCTGCCGCAGCCCGGCCGTGGCGGGCTCAGCGCCGTCGCGACGGGGGCGGCGGCGGGGCAGCGGGGGCAAGCGAGGGCTCTTCGCCGTCCTCGTCGTCTTCCTCGGTCACGGGAATGGCGTAGGCGCCGACCAGCCAGCGGTTGAGGTCGATGTCGGCACAGCGGCTGGAGCAGAATGGGCGGTATTTTTCCACCGCCGGCTTGTCGCAGATCGGGCAGCTACGGGGCGCCGCGCCACCTGTCTTGTCCTCACCCGATGCCATGGGCCGCTCCCCTGCTCACGCCGGATGACCCCAGCGCTGGTGAACGGGATAACGCTCGCCCGCCAGCAGCGTCACCGTCTCCGCCAGCGGCAGGCCGACCACATTGGTATAGGAGCCGACCAGCTTGACCACGAAGGTGCCGGCGAGCCCCTGAATGGCGTAGCCGCCCGCCTTGCCCTGCCATTCGCGCGCGGCGACATAGGCGTCCATCTCCTCGCGCGACAGGCGCTTGAAGCGCACCCGCGTCTCGACCAGACGGGTGCGTACCCCACCCTTGGGCGTCATCAGGGCGATGCCGGTATAGACGCGATGGGCGCGGCCCGAGAGCAGGCGCAGGCAATCGGCCGCCTCTTCGCCGATCTCCGGCTTCGGCAGGATGCGGCGGCCGACCGCCACCACCGTGTCGGCGGCCAGCAGATAGGCGCCCGCATACGCGCCGTCGGCGGTGCGGCGGGCATCCGCGGCGGCCAGCTTCTGCTGGGCGAGGCGCAGGGCGAGCCGGCGCGGAAGCTCGCCGCGCTCGGGCGTCTCGTCAATATCGGCGGGCAGCAGGGCGTCGGGCTCGATGCCGGCCTGGGCCAGCAGCGCCAGTCGGCGCGGCGAGCCCGAGGCCAGCACCAGAAGGGGGCGGGCGCTCACTCGTATACTCCTCTTCCGCCGGCCATTGGACATGCGGGGCCGTCGGTCATTCGGGGCGGCACGCTAGTGCAACTTCCTTAAAAACTGAACGGCTTTTACGCCGCCCGGCCGCGCCATCAAAACCGGAAGCGGGCGCGGATGCGCGTCTCCAGCTCGTCGCGCACGGCGCGATAGGCATCCAGGCGCTGCTCGCGATTGCCGCTGACCAGCGTGGGGTCGGGTGTCGGCCAGTATTCCACATCGATCGCATTGGTGCGGGTCAGCTCCAGCGCGCGGTGATGGGCATCGGGCGAGAGGGTGATGACGAGATCGAACCCGAGCCCCTCGTTCTCCTCCAGCTCCTCCAGAGTCTGCGGCCGGTGGCGATGCAGGTCGAGGCCGATCTCGTCGATGGCGGCGACGACGAAAGGGTCGCTCTCGCCCTTCATCACCCCGGCCGAACCGACATAGAGCGAGCGGCCGAACAGATGGCGGGCGAGCACCGCCGCCATGGGCGAACGCACGCTGTTCTGGCCGCACATGAACAGCACCGATTGCGGCCGCTCGCGCCGTTTGCCGGGTACCCAGCCGGGCGACAGCGCGTTGGAGCCGGACCGCCCGTCCACGCTTCAGCCTTTCCAGTGCAGCGCGCAGACCAGCGTGAACAGGCGCCGGGCCGTGCCGAAATCCAGGGAGATCTTGTCCTTCAGCCGCGCGCGCAGCACCTCCGAGCCCTCGTTGTGCAGGCCACGCCGGCCCATGTCGATGGCCTCGATCTGCGAGGGGCTCGCGGTGCGGATCGCCGAATAATAGCTCTCGCACACCATGAAATAATCTTTCACCACCCGCCGCAACGGGCTGAGCGAGAGATGATGCCGCACCACCGGGGCACCGTCCTCGCGGGTGATTTCCAGCAGCAGCCGACCGTCGGCCAGCGCGATGGACAGCCGATAGGGACCGGGCTCGGTGTCGCCGATCGGGGTGAAGCTGTTCTCCTCGATGAGGTCGTAGATCGCGACCGCGCGCTCGTGCTCGACATCGCGGGTGGAACGGCCGATCGACCGGGCGTCGAGCGTCACCGCCGAGAGGCGGCGCGTGTCGGCGTGGGGGTCCTCGCCATCCGCCATCGCGCCGCCGCTACAGGTTCAGGCGGATCGCCACCGACCGGGCATGGGCGCCGAGCCCTTCCGCCTCGCCGAGTGCGATCGCCGCCGGGCCGAGCGCGCGTAGCTGCTCGGGCCCGCATTTGAGGAGGGTGGTGCGCTTCATGAAATCGAGCACGTTGAGGCCGGACGAAAAGCGCGCCGAGCGCGCGGTCGGCAGAACGTGGTTGGAGCCGCCGACATAGTCGCCGATCGCCTCCGGCGTGTGGGCGCCGATAAAGATCGCCCCGGCATGGCGGATGCGCGCGACCAGCGCCTCGGCATCCGCCGTCATGATTTCCAGATGCTCGGGTGCGATGCGGTCGGACAGCGCGGGCGCCTCCTCGAGACTGGCGAGCGTGATGATCGCGCCGAACTCCGCCCAGCTGGCGCCGGCAATGTCGCGGCGCGGCAGGAGCGCCAGCTGGCGCTCCACCGCCTCGGCGACCGCATCGGCCAGCGCCGCGTCGTCGGTCATCAGGATCGACTGCGCGGCGGTGTCGTGCTCGGCCTGCGCCAGCAGGTCGGCGGCGATCCAGTCCGGGTTCTGCGCGCCATCGGCGATCACCAGCACCTCGGAGGGGCCGGCCACCATGTCGATGCCGACCGTGCCGAACACATGGCGCTTGGCGGCGGCGACATAGGCATTGCCGGGGCCGACGATCTTGGCCACCGGGGCGATGGTCTGCGTCCCATAGGCGAGCGCCGCCACCGCCTGCGCCCCGCCCACGCGATACACCTCATCGACGCCGGCAAGGCGCGCCGCCGCCAGCACCAAGGGGTTGAGCACGCCATCGGGCGCGGGCACCACCATGGCGAGCCGGCCGACGCCCGCGACCTTGGCCGGCACCGCGTTCATCAGCACGGAAGAGGGATAAGCCGCGGTACCGCCCGGCACATACAGGCCAACCGCATCGACCGGGGTCCAGCGATGGCCGAGCTCGACGCCGGCGGCGTCGACATAGCGCCCGCTCGCCGGCAGCTGGCGCTCGTGATGAGCGCGGATGCGGCCATGCGCGAAGGCGAGCGCCTGCACCGTGGCCGGATCGGCCGCCGCCACCGCCGCGTCGATCTCCGCTTCCGAAACCCGGATGCCCAGCGCGCCGAGGTCCACCCGGTCGAAGCGCCGGGAGAGGTCGATCAGCGCCGCGTCGCCGCGCGCGCGCACATCCGCAATGATGCCGGCCACCGCGTCGGCGACATCCTGCGACACCTCGCGCTTGGTGCCGAGAAAGGCCGTGAAGCGCGCGGCGAAATCGGGCGAGGACGTATCAAGGCGAAGCGGCATGGCGGATCCTGCGGGCACGTAACCCCTGTCCTATCGCAACCGCGCCGCCCGAAGACAAGCGGGAAGAAGACCGGCGGGAAGAAGACCGGTCGCAACGCGACAGGCGGCAAGACGACCGGCAGACCGTGGCACGGCAGCGATGGACGGTGCCCGTCCGCGCGCGCTCACCCCACGTCGTGGCAGGGCGTACCCTTGACGTCCCAGGCCGGGCCCAGATCCTCAAGCGCGACTTCGAGGCATTCGACGTCAAGCTGCACCTCGCCCCCGCCCGAGAACAGAAAGCTCACCGTTCCGGAGGGGGCCTCGCCCGCCTCGAACTTCATCGCCAGCAGGTTGAGCACGCCCTGCTTCTTCTTGAGATCGATGCCGCGCACCCGGGCGGCCAGCACGCGCTCGAAGCGCAACCCGGAATGCCGGCGCACGCAGGGACCCGCGGCGGCGGCCGCGGCGCCGGCCGGCGTGCCGACCTCCGCCATCGCCTCGGCCTGGATCGCCTTTTCCCAATCGAACCGGCTGGCCAGCAGGACGAAGCGTCGCTCCTTCGGCACGAAGGTCATGTCGCCCACCGCCAGCACCGCGTCCTGCAGATGCATCGACAGTACCGCCAGATCTTCCGCGTCGAGCGCGATCAGCTTGAGGCCCTTGCCCATGTCACTTCACTCCGTTGAGCGGCTCCCGTGCGGGCCAGCCCCATCCCGTGTCGCCCTCTCGCCACCGGGAGCTGACCGTCTGTCCGGCAGATGGCGCGCCATCGCACGCGCCGCAAGGGGGAGACACCTGCCGGCGTACGCGCGTCTGCGGAGTCTTGCGTGACCTACTCGGACAGACGGGAGGCGATCGGGCGGCGGGGCGTGTATGCCGCGGCATATCTGCCGCCGTCAGCCTTGGCGAACTGGCCGATCAGCAGCGGCTTGGCCAGCTTCTCGAAATCGGCAACCTCGAAAAAGGCGAGGCTGGCGCTATCCGTCGCGGTGGATGCCGGCCGAATGGCATCGCCATCATAGAAGCCCGAGGAGGACAGCAAATGCCGCACCAGCACACCACGGAACGGCACCTTGCGTATGTCCGCCGACGAGCCAGCATAACCGGCGGCGGAGGCGTAGAAATAAATGTGGCGCCCCAACCACTCAGGGGGAAAGGACGTCTGGCTGGTGCTGAACGCCACATGGCTCCCGTGACCAATCGCCTGCGCCGATTCCAGATGGACCAGCGGCACCGGCGCCAGAATCACCTCATGCGGCAGGATCGTCTCCTCCGCTACCCTCGCCCCTCGCTCAGCCGGCGATGCGCTCGATCTGCGCACCGCAGGCGGAGAGCTTCTCCTCCAGCCGCTCGAAGCCGCGATCGAGATGATAGACGCGGTGGATCATGCTCTCGCCCTCGGCGGCCAGCGCACCGATGACCAGCGACACCGAGGCTCGCAGATCCGTCGCCATGACCGGCGCGCCGGTGAGCTTCTCCACGCCCTCGATGGTCGCGGTCTCGCCATCGAGATGGATGCGCGCGCCGAGCCGGACGAGTTCCTGCACATGCATGAAGCGGTTCTCGAAAATGGTCTCGGTGATCGTCGAGGTGCCGCGCGCGCGCGTCATCAGCGCCATCAGCTGGGCCTGCAGGTCGGTCGGGAAGCCGGGGAACGGGGCGGTCGACACCTCGACCGGGGAAATGCCGGCGCCGTTGCGCTTCACCCGCAGCCCCTCGTTCGAGACCGTGACCTCGGCGCCGGCCTCGCGCAGCGTGTCCAGCGCGGAATCCAGCAGGTCGGCCCGCGCACCGGCCAGCATCACGTCGCCGCCGGTCATGGCCACCGCCATGGCATAGGTGCCGGTCTCGATGCGGTCGGGCAGCACCGCGTGGCGGGCGCCATTGAGGCGCGGCACGCCACGAATGCGGATGGTGGGAGTGCCCTGCCCCTCGATGCGCCCGCCCATGGCGTTGATGCAATCGGCGACGTCGACGATCTCCGGCTCGCAGGCCGCGTTCTCGAGGATCGTCTCGCCATCGGCCAGGCTCGCCGCCATCAGGGCGGTGTGGGTGGCGCCGACCGAGACCTTGGGGAACACGATATGTGCGCCCTTCAGCCCCTTGGGCGCGCGCGCCAGCACATAGCCGCCGTCGATCTCGAGCTCGGCGCCCAGCGCGCGCAGCGCGTCGAGATGGAAGTCGACCGGGCGCGTACCGATGGCGCAGCCGCCGGGTAGCGAGACCTTGGCCTCGCCCATGCGCGCCAGCAGCGGCCCGATGACCCAGAAGCTCGCCCGCATCTTGGAGACGAGCTCATAGGGCGCCGTGGTGTCGACGATCAGCCGCGCGTCGATTTCCAGCGTCTGCCCGGCATAAGCGCCATCGCCCCGCCGCTTGCCGTTGACGGTGATATCGATGCCGTGATTGCCCAGGATCCGCTGCAACAGCGCCACGTCGGCGAGGCGCGGCACGTTTTCCAGCACCAGCTTCTCGTCGGTGAGCAGGCCCGCGATCATCAGTGGCAAGGCGGCGTTCTTGGCGCCGGAGATCGGGATCGTCCCGTTGAGCGGATTGCCGCCGATGACGCGGATACGGTCCATGAGGTTCTGCTCTCCTTAACTCGAAAGCCGACGAGACGCACGGGCCACGCAGCACGACCGGCAGGGAAAACGCCGGGACGGGCACGCGGCACCTGTACCGTCAGGGAATGAGGGCGCGATGGGGCCGATTCGTGGCGAGGTCCATCCCTGTTCCCATGACGTCTAGCGCGTGTCGCGAGGGGAGACAACGCCCAGTAGGTCAGGACGCCTCGTCCGGCCCGGGCGGCGCCGGGCGGGCGATCGGCGCGCCCTCCCCCGCCGGCGGATCGGCCGGGGCATCGGCCTGCCGCCCGCGCGCCTGCTGCTTGCGCCGCTTGAGATTGGCGCGCAACGCCGCCGCCAGGCGCTCGGCGCGCGCCGCATCATCCGGGCCGCTCATCGCGTTCTGCCTTTCATGACGTCGTCCCTTTCATAGTGCCGCTCCCCGCCGGGCAGGGTGCCGCCGCCGTCGCGAAACGGCCGCGCCCGCCTGCACCGGCCTGCCATAAGGCCCGCCGGCGCGGAACGAAAGAGGCCAGACGCCGCCGATGCGCGAGCCGCCGCCCCGCGCTCCCATGGGGTTCGCCGAGCCTCCCGCCGACCGCGACGACATGCCGGGGCCGGCACTCCCCGCGCCGGGGGCTCGACGCCGCCTCCGCGTGCCCCCCGCCGCCCCGATCTGGCGGCCCTCGAGCGCTCCGGCAGAGGCGGCATGCACAGGCCTGGTGCGAATTCCGCGCCCGACGCTTGCACCAGCCCGCGCGCTGTGGCAAACGTCGCCCCGCTTCGGCGGCTCCGTCCGCCCCGGCAGCGCGCTGCGGTAGCTCAGTGGTAGAGCACTCCCTTGGTAAGGGAGAGGTCGAGAGTTCAATCCTCTCTCGCAGCACCATTTTCCCTGAACAGAACCGATCCTGACGAGCAGGGCCGCGCCGGTGGGGCGGGGCGTGGATGGCGCGTGCGTCGATGCGCGGTGGGCGCTCAGCCGCGCAATGGTGACGGCGTGGAAAGGCGGTAGCCGTTGCGGCCGGCGGATTTGGCTTCGTAAAGGGCGCGGTCGGCCGCGGAAGCGAGGCGGTCCGGATCGGCGCCATCATGCGGGGCCAGCGCGATGCCGATGCTGACACCGATCGAGAGCGTGGATTCACCGAACACGAAGGGCGGCTGCATCGCGGTGAGGATCCGTCCGGCCCTTGCCGCCACCGCCGCGATATCGCCGGCCACCGGCATGATCAGCGCGAATTCGTCACCCCCGGTGCGGGCGACGAGGTCTCCCGCCTCGGCGACGCTGCGGAAGCGGCGAGCGGCCTCGCGCAGCACCGAATCGCCGGCCTGATGGCCCAGCGTGTCGTTGACCTGCTTGAAATGGTCGATGTCGATGCAGAATACCGCGAATTGGGACGGCGCGTCGCCTTTGGACGCGCACAACGCGTCGAGCCGGGCATTGAACAGGGTGCGGTTGGGCAGTTCGGTGAGCGCGTCATGCGAAGCGAGATGTTCGAGGCGCTGCTCGGCCAGCTTGCGCCGGCCGATATCGCGCACCGATGACACATAGCCGTCGGGTTCGCGGGTCAACGGGTCGTAGGTGAGCCTGACCGAGGCTTCCATCCACACCCAGGAGCCGTCCTTGTGGCGCTGGCGGACTTCCACCACCCCGATCGACAGCTGGCCGGAACGGATCTGTCCCATCAGCGCCGCGAAGGTGGTCAGGTCGTCCGGGTGAACGATCTCCATCGCCCGGCGGCCGACAAGTTCCTCGGGCTCGTAGCCGATGAGCGTCCGCACCGAGGGGGACACGTAGAGCCGGACGCCGTCGAGGTTGCCGCGCACGATGGTGTCGGTCGAGGTTTCGGCGAGCAGCCGGAAATGATTCTCGCGCATCGCCGCCTGTTCGGCCTGGTCGATCAGGCGCAGGCCGGCGCTCGCCAATTCGACAAGATCGGCCAGGCGCCCGCGCTCCACGGCATCCAGGCCCCGCGGGCGAACGTCGAACACGGCAAGCCGCCCCGCTCCGCCCGGCAGCGGCAGGCTGGCGATGAAGCGCAGCGTCACGCCCGGAAGGCCGTGGGCCCACGGTGCGAAGACCGGGTTCGCGGCGACGTCCTCGACCACCATCACCCCGGCCCCGCTATCGGGACGGCCGTTCAACGAGGTGGCGAAGTGCCAGGCCCCGGCATCGAGGCCCTCGGCGACATCGAGCCAGTGGCCGCGATCACCGGTGAGACACAGCGATGCCGCCGGCACCTGCAGGAGCGAGCGGGCGAGCCGACAGAGCCCGTCGAAGGGCAGGCCGGCGGGACACTCCCCGGCCGGCGACACGATGAGCGGCGTAGGCGAGCCCGGTTCGCCTTCCGCGGCAAGACACATCGACCAATCTTTCTTCCGGCCCTTCGGGCCCGCAGCCATTTCCTTGCGCCCCGCGGCGGTGCAGCACGGCGCGCCCGAATGCAGGCATAGAATGACCTTCTGGTGGCGGCAAGCGGCGCCCACCGGGAACCGCTGCGTCTGCGGCCGCTCCGGCCTTCTTAACCAGTCGTTAACCAGGATTAAACAAACTCCTAACGATCAGAGGGAGATTCGTGCGGTGAGCGTAATCGGCAAATCGGGGCCATCCATCCGCTTCCGCGGGCGTTCCTTCCTCGCGATGACGCTGGTCGCCGACGTGCCGATGGAGCCGTGGTTCGCCGATTTCGACATCTGGCTGCAGCGCTCCCCCGGCTTCTTCACCGGTCGCACCGTGGTGCTGGACCTCTCGGGCACCGCCGCGAACAAGGCCGAAGTGGAGCGCTGGATCCGCGAGCTGGCCAGCCGCGGCGTGCGCCTCATCGGGCTCGAGGGCGTCAAGCCCAGCATGGTCGATGCCGCCATGCCACCGGTGCTGCGCGGGGGCCGGGACGCCACGCTGGCCATCCCCGACGAGATTTCCGCGCCTGTCGCGGAGCCGGCCAAGCCGGCCGCCCCGGTCGAGCCGGTCAACCTTCTGGTCGAGCAGCGCGTGCGCTCCGGCCAGTCCATCGTGTGCCTGGAAGGCGACGTGACCATTGTCGGCTCGGTCGGCGCGGGCGCCGAAATCATCGCCGGCGGATCCATCCATGTCTATGGCACGCTGGCCGGCCGGGCCATTGCCGGGGCCACCTTCGGCGCCAAGTCGCGCATCTTCTGCCGAAAGCTGGAAGCGGAACTGCTCGCCATCGACGGCGTGTACCGCACGGCCGAGAACATCGACGACGCCTTCCGGCGCCAGTCCGTCCAGGTCTGGATCGAAAACGACGCATTGCGGCTTGCCGCACTTTAGGAGCGAGGCATGGCGAAGATCATCACAGTCACATCGGGCAAGGGCGGCGTCGGCAAGACCACGACGACCGCCGCGATCGGCGCCGCGCTCGCTCGGACGGGCGACAGCGTGGTCGTGGTCGACTTCGACGTCGGCCTGCGCAATCTCGACCTCATCATGGGAGCCGAGCGGCGCGTCGTTTATGATTTCGTGAACGTCATCCAGGGCGATGCCCGGCTGCCGCAGGCGCTGATCCGCGACAAGCGGGTGGAAACGCTGTTCCTGCTGCCGGCCTCGCAGACCCGCGACAAGGATGCGCTCACCGAGGAAGGCGTCGATAAGGTCATCGGCGACCTCTCGCGCCATTTCGACTGGGTGATCTGCGACAGCCCGGCCGGCATCGAGCGCGGCGCCACGCTCGCCATGCGCCATGCCGACATCGCCATCGTCGTCACCAATCCGGAAGTCTCCTCGGTGCGCGACAGCGACCGCATCGTCGGCATTCTCGATGCCAAGACGCTGAAGGCCGAGCGCGGCGAGACGGTGGACAAGCGCCTGCTGCTCACCCGCTATGACCCGATCCGCGCCGCGCGCGGCGACATGCTGAAGACCGAGGACGTGCTGGAAATCCTCTCGCTGCCCCTGCTGGGCATCGTGCCCGAGAGCAACGACGTGCTGCGGGCCTCGAATTTCGGCGTGCCGGTCTCCATCCACGATCCCGAGAGCGCGCCGGCGCGGGCCTATGTCGACGCCGCCCGCCGGCTCAAGGGCGAGACCGTGGCGATGGAAATTCCCGGCAAGCCGCGTCTCGGTTTCTTCGGCAAGTTCCTCAGGAGGGCAGCATGACCCTGTGGAAGAAACTGTTCTCCAGCGCCAGCAGCGCACCGCAGGCGCGCGAGCGCCTGCAGATCCTGCTCTCGCATGAGCGGCAGGTTCTGGGCGGCGACGATCTTCTCGCCAGCCTGCGGGAGGATATTCTCGCCGCGGTCGCCAAGCGCGTGCCGTGCGAGCGCGACGCGGTGAAGGTACGGCTCGAGCGCGGCGCGCCGCTGTCGATCCTCGAGATCGAGGTCGAGATCCGCGGCAATGTCGAGCTGGTGCTGAACCAGGCGGCCTGACGCGCGCATGCCGGCGCCATGTGGCGCCAGACGAAGACACCAGCGGCCGGGAAAGGGCACGGCGCCCCTTCCCGGCCGCTTTTCGTCGTGTTCCTCGCGATAGCCGCGCGACCGGGCAGCGGAACCAGGCGGACGAACCGGGCGGAGGCTCACCCCATCGCGTGCCGGAACGCGGCGGCGGCACGCCAACGAGGCATCGCCGCGCGCGAACGCGCTAATGCCGCAGGCCGGGCGCTTCCTGGCCGGTGCGGGCAACATATTCGACATAGCCGCCACCATATTGGTGGATGCCCTCGGGCGTCAGCTCCAGCACCCGGTTCGACAGCGCGGCGAGGAAATGCCGGTCGTGGCTGACGAACAGCATGGTCCCCTCATAGCTCGCCAGCGCGGCGATCAGCATCTCCTTGGTGGCGATGTCGAGATGGTTGGTCGGCTCGTCGAGCACGAGGAAATTCGGCGGATCGTACAGCATCTTCGCCATGACGAGCCGCGCCTTCTCGCCGCCGGAGAGCACGCGGCAGCGCTTTTCCACGTCGTCGCCGGTGAAGCCGAAGCAGCCGGCGAGCGAGCGCAGGGAGCCCTGCGCCGCCTGTGGAAAAGCGTCTTCCAGCGTCTGGAACACGGTGCGATCGCCTTCCAGCACCTCCATCGCGTGTTGGGCGAAATAGGCCATCTTGACGCTGCCGCCGAGCGCGACCGTGCCGGCATCCGGGTCGGTGGAGCCGGTGACGAGCTTGAGCAGCGTGGACTTGCCGGCGCCGTTGACGCCCATCACCGCCCAGCGCTCGCGCCGGCGGACATGGAAATCCAGGCCATCATAGATACGCCGCGCGCCATAGGCCTTGGACACGTTCTTCAGCGCCACAACGTCCTCGCCCGAGCGCGGGGCGGGCTGGAACTCGAAGGCCACGGTCTGGCGGCGGCGCGGCGGCTCGACGCGCTCGATCTTGTCGAGCTTCTTCACCCGGCTCTGCACCTGCGCGGCATGGGAGGCGCGGGCCTTGAAGCGCTCGATGAAGGCGATCTCCTTGGCCAGCATGGCCTGCTGGCGCTCGAACTGCGCCTGCTGCTGCTTGTCGGCCAGCGCGCGCTGCTGGGCATAGAACTCGTAATCGCCGGAATAGGAGGTGAGCGTGCCGGCGTCGATCTCCACCACCTTGTTGACGATGCGGTTCATGAAGGCGCGATCATGCGAGGTCATCATCAGCGCGCCGTCGAAATTCTTCAGGAACGCCTCCAGCCAGATCAGGCTCTCGATATCGAGATGGTTCGAGGGCTCGTCGAGCAGCATCACGTCCGGGCGCATGAGCAGGATGCGGGCGAGCGCGACGCGCATCTTCCAACCGCCGGAGAGCTTGCCGACATCGCCGTCGATCATTTCCTGGCTGAAGCCGAGGCCCGCCACCACCTCGGCCGCCCGCCCCTCCAGCGAATAGCCGTCCAGTTCCTCGAAGCGGGCCTGCACCTCGCCATAGCGCTCGATGATGGCGTCCATCTCGTCGGCCCGGTCGGGGTCGACCATGGCGCCCTCCAGCGCGCGCAGCTCGGCGGCAATCGTGCTGACCGGGCCGGCGCCGTCCATGACCGCGGCCAGCACGGACTGGCCCGCCATCTCGCCCACATCCTGGCTGAAATAGCCGATGCTGATGCCGCGATCGACCGAGACCTGTCCCTCGTCCGGCGCTTCCTCACCCGTGATCAGGCGGAACAGCGTCGTCTTGCCCGCCCCGTTCGGCCCCACCAGCCCGACCTTCTCGCCCTTGAGAAGCGTGGCCGAGGCCTCGATGAAGACGATCTGCTTGCCGTTCTGTTTGCCGATGGAATCGAGCCGGATCATGCGCGCGGGAGCCCTGCAATGGTGTTGCAGCGCAACTAGAGCCTTTTGCCGTCAGGTGGAACACCTCACGGCCAAGAAAATGGCCGGCGCAGCCGCCAAAGGCCTCAGCGGATGAACTCGATCGTATCGAGCGCGATCAGCTGGCTGCCCTGATAATTGGTGTCGTGCAGCCGGCACAGCATGAAACGGTCCGCCACCTCGATCGGACCATAGGCGGTGATCAGGTCGCCGCTGCGCAGCTTGATGGTCAGCGCGTGCTTTCGATCGTCCTTCGCGACCTCCTGGAGAAGGTCGCAGATGGTCCGGTCGGTGGTGCAGATGTTCATGGCGCTCGCTCCCGTGCTGTCGCGCTCCGTCGGGTGCGGCGCGGGGCGCAGACGGTTGCGAACCCGGTCGACCGATGGACGCATTTTGAACGTCAACACGCCACGATCCATCCGGTTCCCTACGGAGGCGTGCGCCATGCGAGCGCGCTCCATCCGGGCCAAGTCGTTAACCCGCCAGATGATTTCCGTAACGGAATGTCGTCAGCCAGCGATGCGGCGGGCGCGCCGCTTGCGCAGCACGGCGATCGTGCCGAGCGCGAGGAGGATGATGCCCATCGAGAACAGGGTCGTCACGGTGCCGAGCGCATAGAGAACCGGCGTGGTGACGTTGGTGGTCATGCCGTAGATTTCCAGCGGCAGCGTGTTGAAGGTGCCGGACGTCATTAGCGTACGGGCGAACTCGTCATAGGAGAGAGTGAAGCCGAACAGGCCGACGCCGACCAGGCTCGGCAGGATGATGGGCAGCACCACATGGGCGAAGGTCTGCCACGGTGTGGCGCCGAGATCGCGCGCCGCTTCCTCATAGGCCGGGTTGAAGCGGTTGAAGACCGCGAACATGATCAGGAGGCCAAAGGGCAGCGTCCAGGTGAGATGCGCGCCGAAGGCCGAGGAATACCAGGCCGGCTCCAGCCCGAAGACCTGGAAGGCGAGGCCGATGCCCAGCGAGATCAGGATCGAGGGCACGATCAGGCTGGCAATGGTGAGATAGAACAGCGGACCCGCGCCCAGGAAGCGGCGGCGGAAGGCGAGCCCGGCCAGCAGCGACACCACCACCGTGGTCAGCATGGTCATGATGCCCAGCAGCAGCGAGCGCGTGAAGGCGCCGCCGAAATCACCCACCGCCTGCTGCTCGAACAAGAGGTTGCGGAACCAGCGCAGCGAGGTGCCGTTCATCGGGAAGGTGAGGCCGCCATTGGGCCCCTGGAAGGACAGGATGAAGATCGTCGTCAGCGGCCCGTACAGGAACAGCACGAACAGCGCGAAGAAGGCGGTGAGCACGTAGAAGCCGGGGCCGCGTCGTTCCGAGTTCATCGCCGGCTCCTCACAGTTCCTTGCGGATATTGACGATGCGCAGGATGCCGCCCACCAGCAGCAGTACGAGGATCAGGAGGATCACCGCGTTCGCCGCCGCCGCCGGGTATTGCAGCAGCGCGATCTGGTTCGCCATCATCAGGCCCACCGAAGCCGATTGCCCGCCCGACATGAAGCGCACGGTGATGAAATCGCCCATCACCAGCGTGACGACGAAGATCGAGCCAATGGCGATGCCGGGCTTGGCCAGCGGGATGATGACATTGGTGAGGATCTGCCAGCCGCTCGCCCCGGCGTCGCGCGCCGCCTCGATCAGCGCGCGGTCGATGCGCATCAGGGTGTTGAAGATCGGCGTCACCATGAACAGCGTGTAGAGGTGCACCATGGCGAGCACCACCGCGAAGTCCGAGAACAGCAGGAATTCCAGCGGCTGGTTGATGATGCCGAGCTGCATCAGCGTCTGGTTCAGCAGCCCGTTGCGCCCGAGGAACGGGATCCACGAGATCATGCGGATGATGTTCGAGGTGAGGAACGGGATGGTGCAGACGAGGAACAGCACCATCTGCGTCGTCGCCGAGCGGATGTGGAAGGCAAGGTAATAGGCCACCCAGAAGCCTACCAGCAGCGTCACCGCCCAGACGATGACGGTGAATTTCAGCGTGTTGATATAGGTGTTCCACGTCACCGGCGAGGTGATCGTCTCCTCGTAATTGGTGAAGACGAAGGCCGGGAAGATCTGGATGGAATCATAGTCCCAGAAGCTCACCATGGTGATGGTGGCGATGGGCAGCACCAGGAACGCCGCGAGGATCAGCGTCAGCGGCGTCGCCTGAAGGTAGGGAGCCAATCGGGTGAGCGTCATGCGCAGCTTCCGGTGAACGAGCGGCCGGGACGGACGCCCTCTCCCCGCGGGGGAGAGGGTTGGGTGAGGTAGCGAGCGGCCGGGCGTGAAGGAAAGCCCCTCATCTCATCCCTCGCCATCAACTTCGGATAGATCCGATGCTGATTTTGCCGAGGACCGAACCCGGCAACCGCCGGGTTCGGTGCGGGGAGAGGGATCAGACGTCGCTCGCTCCCCATCGTCTCACCTCACGCCGCGATGAACTCGTTCCAGCGGCGCACCATGTAGCGGTCCTCGTCCATCACCGAGTTCCAGCAGGCGACCGCGCCCATGCGCTCCTTGAAGGAGCCGCCGTCGCGCACCGCGCCGGCCGTGTACATCACCTTGCCCTCGGGCGAGAGAATGTCGGTCTTGGCCGGCTGGCCGAGCATCCAGAAGCCCCACTCTTCCGGGGTCATGTTCTTCTCGGCCGTGGAGAGCACGGCCGAGTAATAGCCCTGCCGGTTGAGATAGGCGCCGACCCAGCCGGACAGGTACCAGTTGATATACTCATAGGCCGCGTCCAGCTGCGCGCCCTTGAGGTGCTTGGCGATGCCGAGGCCGCCACCCCAGGCGCGATAGCCTTCTTCCAAGGGCTGGTAGACGCAGGGAATGCCCTTGGAGCGCACCGCCGCCACCGCCGGCGACCACATGGACTGGATGACCACCTCGCCCGAGGCCATCAGGTTCACGCTCTCGTCGAAGGTCTTCCAGAAGGCGCGGAACTGGCCGGCCTTCTTGGTCTTGATGAGGAAATCGATCGTGGTGTCGATCTCCGCCTTGGTCATGTTGCCCTTGTCGCCATACTTGATGACGCCTGCGCTCTCGCAGATCATCGCCGCGTCCATGATGCCGATGGACGGGATGTTCAGGATCGAGGTCTTGCCCTTGAAGGCGGGGTCGAGAATGTCCTTCCAGTTCTTGATCGGCCGGCCCACCAGGTCGGGGCGGATGCCGAGCGTGTCGGCATTGTAGATGGTGGGGATCAGCGTCATCCACTGGGTGGGCGCCTTGGCGAAGGTCTTGGATTCCGGGCCCTCGACGAAGCCGACGGTCGAGGGCGCGGTGCCCTGCGCGATCTTCGATTCAGGGGTGAGCTTGCCGGTGGTAAAGATCGGGACGATATCGTCGTAATACTTGATCTTCTTCACATCCATCGGCTGCAGCGTGCCGGCGGCGAACACCTTCTTGCAGATCCAGTACTCGATGTCGGCGATATCGAAGGAGTTGGCCTGCGTCACCACGCGCTGGGAGACGGCGTCCGAATCCAGCGCGGTCATCTGCAGCGTGATGCCCAGATCCGCCTTGCACTTCTCGGCGATGGCGTTGAGGTTCGAAACGCCGGTGCCGAACTGGCGCAGCGTGATCGGGTTCTGCGCCCAGATGGTGGGGAAGCCCGTTACCGCGCCCGAGCCGGCGAGGCCGCCGAGCGCGGCCGCGCCCTTGAGCACATGGCGGCGCGACAGGCCGGACTTCGCGTCCGTGGCGGCGCCCGCGGCGCTCGTATCCGTGGTCTTCTTGTTCATCGAAGTCTCCCGAGCGTTGGCCGGTCTATCAGCCGGCGTTGCATGTCGCGGATGTCAGGCGGAAGGCGAAGGCTGCAGGATGTGGACATCCTGCGAGGTCCAGGCGAGCGGCACGGCATCGCCGACGCTGAGCGGCGCCTCGAAAAAGGCGGTCTCCGGCACCTGCACGGAGAACTCGTCGACCCCCGGGGCCGCGAGGGCGATCTGCACCTTCTGGCCATGGTACTCGATATTCTGCACCAGCCCGGTGAGCCCGCAACCGGGAACGACGCTGTCGGCCAGCCGCACGCGATCGGTGCGCACCGCGATTTCCACCGGCGCGCCCGGCTCCAGCCCGGCCGCGCCGGGCGCGTGGAAGGAGGCCCCGCCCGGCACCTCGAACATCGCGGTGTCGCCCGCCACCTGGGATACCCGGCCGGCAATGACGTTGTGATCGCCCATGAAACGGGCGACGAAGGCGGTGGCGGGGCGATTGAACACCTCGCGCGGCGTCGCCGCCTGCTCGATGCGCCCGCCATTCATCACCACCACGAGGTCGGAGAGCGCCATCGCCTCCTCCTGGCTGTGGGTGACGTGGATGAAGGAAATGCCGAGCTGCAATTGCAGCTTCTTCAGTTCCTGCCGCACCTTGATCTTGAGGAACGGATCGAGCGCGGAGAGCGGCTCGTCGAGGAGGAGCGCCTGCGGATCGGTGATCAGCGCTCTGGCCAGCGCCACGCGCTGCTGCTGGCCGCCGGAGAGCTGCGCCGGGCGGCGCTCGGCGAGATGGTCAAGCTGCACCAGCTTCAGCATCTCCATCGCCTTGGCGCGGCGGGTGAGCTTGTCGACACCCTTCATCTTCAGCGAGAAGGCGACATTGTCGACGCTGTCGAGATGGGGAAACAGCGCGTAGCTCTGGAACATCATCGCCGTGCCGCGCTTGGCGGGCGGCAGGTCCGTCACCACGGTGGGCCCGAGACGGACATCGCCCTCGCTGATGCTCTCATGGCCGGCGATCATGCGCAGCGTGGTGGTCTTGCCGCAGCCGGAGGGGCCCAGCAGGCAGCAATAGGTGCCGGCCGGAATCTTCAGCGAAACCGCATCCACGGCGAGTGCCGCGCCATAGCGTTTCGTGACGTGGATCAGCTCAATGTCGGCGCCCTTGCTCATCTTGCCGCCGCAACTCCCCGCATGTCCGACCTCCATGGCCCTCGCAAGCGCTATGCCAACCGCGCCGCGCACAGGGAAACCGCTCGGGCCGGCAAGAGTGCGGGCGGGCGGCGGGTGACTGCGCGCCGTAGATGCAGGGACAACGCACAGCAATTGGGCATGGCATGCACCGACTGCTCATATTGGATACAATCATAGATCGTTTCGGTATCCAATGCTTTCGTGCCGCGCGGTGATGACGGCCGATCGCGCCAGAAAATCGCTCGAAATCGCCCCTCGGCCGCCCCTTGGCCCATTGTCCTATGCCGGGGACATTGAGCGATGGCGGCAAATCGCTCACGTTAGGACATCACGCGCGACGGCCTGCCCCCCAAGGGCGGCGGCTCGCGCCAATGGATCACAATCGGGAGAACGCCTTCATGTTACGTACGATGCTCGCCGCCGCGGCGGCCGCGCTGCTGACGCTGTCGCCGGCGCTCGCGCAGGATTTTCCCACCCGGCCGATCACGCTGGTCATCCCCTTCGCCGCCGGCGGCTCCACCGATCTCGTGGGCCGGCTCATCGCCGAGCGCATGACGGCCGAACTCGGCCAGACCGTGGTGGTGGAGAACAAGGGCGGTGCGGGCGGCAATCTCGGTGCCGCGCAGGTCGCCAAGGCCAATCCGGACGGCTACACCATCCTCATGGGCACGGTGGCGACCCACGCGCTCAACCCCGCGCTCTACAAGAAGATGCCCTATGACCCGGTGACCAGCTTCGCGCCCGTCTCGCTGCTGGTCATCGTGCCCAATGTGCTGGTGGTGAACCCGGAATTCCCGGCCAAGACCACGGAGGAGCTAATCGCCCTGCTCAAGGCCAACCCCGGCAAGTACAGCTATGCCTCCTCGGGCAACGGCACGCCGCTGCATCTGTCCGGCGAGGTGTTCAAGAGCATGGCCGGCGTCGACATGCAGCACATTCCCTATCAGGGCGCCGGGCCGGCGCTTATCGACGTGATATCGGGCCAGGTGCCGATCATGTTCGACAACCTCCCCTCCTCCTCCGGCCACATCAAGTCCGGCAAGCTGCGGGCTCTCGGCGTGACCACGGCCAAGCGCGCCCCGTCCTTCCCGGACGTGCCGGCCATCGCGGAGGTACTGCCGGGCTACGAGACCTATACGTGGAACGCGCTGTTCGCCCCGGCCGGCACGCCGCCGGAAGTGGTCGCCAAGCTCAACGCGGCGGCCAACAAGGCGCTCACCGACCCCAAGGTGCAGGCCCGCCTCGCCGATTTCAGCGCCACGCCGGTCGGCTCGACGCCCGAGGAACTCGGCGAGCACGTGAAGAAGGAACTCGCCAAATGGGCTCCGATCGTAAAGGCCTCCGGCGCGCAGCTGGACTGACGAAGGCGCCGCAAATTCGTTGACCTCCCTCACCCCGTCGGGAGAGGTGGCCCGCGAAGCGGGTCGGTGAGGAGTTGCCACAGCCCGGCCCCCTCACCCCAACCCTCTCCCCGTCGGGGAGAGGGAGATCGGCCGGTTCTGCACGCCTGGCCGCGCCAGGGCGCCCTCAGAACACCGTGCCGTCCGCGTCGATGGCGATGGGCGGCGGACCGGCGGGCGGGCGACGTTCGGCGGCGATGCGCCGGCCGGCCGTCCAGGTGCCGCCCTGCAGCAGCTTGGCGAGGGGAAATAGCGAGGCGTCGAGCCCCAGCCGCGCGCGCACCTCGTCGGCCAGCCGGTCCATCAGCGCCACGGTCAGCGCCCGCCACTCCACCACCAGTTCCGACGAGACGTCGTGCTTCTGCGCCGGATCGATCGGCGCGCGCGGCACGATCAGGCCGAGATCCACCAGCAGCCCGCCA
The DNA here is from genome assembly GCF_014195655.1 of Ancylobacter tetraedralis. GTDB lineage: Bacteria > Pseudomonadota > Alphaproteobacteria > Rhizobiales > Xanthobacteraceae > Ancylobacter > Ancylobacter tetraedralis. The sequence goes on along the minus strand of NZ_JACICD010000001.1, from coordinate 87,024 downwards.
TTGCGGTATTCCGGCAGCGCGGTCAGCGCATCGAGATCGGTGATGGCGAGGCCGGCTGTCTCGAACGGCTCCAGAAGCGAATAGGTCAGCCACTGCGAGAGCTTGTGAAACGGCACGATGCCGTTCGAGCGGTCCGGCACCGCCACCGCCGGGTGACGGCCGACATCGCCCAGCGCCACGCCCTCGACGCTCACCCCGGACGGCCAGATCACCGACAGCCCGTCCAGCAGCGCCTCAAGGATACGCGCCGCCGGCAGCCGGCCGAGCCGCGCCTGTGGCGCCAGCGCGTCATAGAGATGACCCGGGCGGAACACGCCGTCGCCGAACAGGTCCGCTCGCGCCGCCAGCGCCGCGCCGAGCCGGTTGAGCAGCAACACGCGGCCCTCCAGCCCGACCAGCGGGTTGGCCTCGCTCACCTGGAAATGATCGGCGAGCGTGGCCGCATCCAGCCGGATCAACGCGCCGGCGTCGGCCCGCAACGGATTGGTCGGGTCGGAGGAGAAGGCACCGGCCGCGAACATGTTGAAGCTCGCCACCGCCAGCCCTTCCGAGCGGCCGATGGTGAGCCCGCTCGCCTCCTCGTGATAGCGCCAGGCATCGCCCGCCCCGGCGTCCAGCAGCACGCTCACCACCGCGAGGTCGATCCTGATGCGGGCGCGCTCCGTTGGGTCGGTGCTCGCCAGCCCCGCAGCCAGAGCGCCCCAGCGGTCCAGCCCGCCGGCATCGAAATGCCGCCAGCGGCTGTGATAGGGAATGTCCAGCGTGGGATAATCCTGCCGCGTCACCGCGGCGACATAGTCCGCCACGGTACCGAGCGCCGCCTCCTCGACGGTGAAGTGCGGTGAGCGGCCGGCCAGCACATGATCGAGCACGAGGTGGCAACGGGCACGGACGGCGGCCGGCGAGCGCAGCGCGGCAAGTTCAGGCGGGACAAGGTGGGGCGAGGTCATGTCGGGCGAGGTCATGCATCGGCTTTCGTCGTTCAGATGTCGTCGTGCGGATCGGATCGTCCGCGCCGGAAGGACCGGAGAGCCACAGGCTCCCTCTCCCGGCGGGAGAGCGGTGGGGTGAGGGGCGAACGGGCGTTTCATCGCCCGTCCCTCACCGACCCGCTGCGCGGGCTTCCTCTCCTCGACGGGAGGAGGAAAGACGGGCGCGTCGCCTATTCCTCCAGCCCGCGCCCCTGCGTGACGTCATACTGGCTCTGGAACCCGACATTGTAATAGCCGGCCGAGACCTTCGCCTCCATCTCGACACGGGCATCCTGCGGGATGAGATCCTCGGGAATCGGCACCCGCTCGATGATCCGTATCCCCGCCCGGTCGAGCGCGTTGAACTTCATGTCGCTCATCGAGGCGAAGCGGTCGATCTGGCGGATGCCCAGCCAGTGGAACACGTCAGGCATCAGTTCCTGGAAGCGCATGTCCTGCACCCCGGCCACGCATTCGGTGCGCTTGAAATAGGTTTCCGGCAGGTCGCCGCCCTCCTGCCGCTTGCGGGCGTTATAGACGAGGAACTTGGTCACCTCGCCCAGCGCCCGGCCTTCCTTGCGGTTATAGACCACGAGGCCGACGCCGCCCTTCTGCGCCATCTCCACGCACAGCTCGATGCCATGGGCGAGATAGGGCCGGCAGGTGCAGATATCGGAGGAGAACACGTCCGAGCCGTTACACTCGTCATGCACGCGGCAGGCAAGCGGAGTGACACCGTCGCCGATCCGCGAGGGCTCGCCGAACATGTAGAGCGTCATGCCGCCGATCGGGGGCAGGAACACCTTGAGGTCGCCGCGCGTCACCAGTTCGGGGAACATACCCCCCGTATGCTCGAACAGCGCGCGGCGCAGCGCGCCCTCGGTGACGCCGAAGCGCTCGGCGATGCCGGGCAGGTACCAGACCGGCTCGATCGCCGCCTTGGTGACGCGCACATCGCCCTTCGGCCCGATGATGTCGCCGTCGACGGAAAGCCGCCCGGCCCTCAGCGCATCGCGGATCTCCGGCATGTCGATGCGCGCGCGGGTAATGGCGATGGAGGGCCGCACGTCGAGACCGCCGGCGATGGCCTCGGGGAAGGCTTCGCCGATCATGTGGCCGTAAGGGTCGAGCGAGACGATCTTGCCCGCGTCGCCCCATTGCGGATGCGGGCCGATCGTGTCGGACGGGGCGGTATTGGTGAGGTCGGCCTTGAAATCGGCCGGCAGGGCGCCGGCGGCGATGGCGAGCGCGCGATAGATCGCATAGCTGCCGGCATGGGAACCGATGGCGTTGCGGCGCTTGGGGTCGGTGAGCGTGGCAACGACCGGTCCGCGCGCGGCGGCGCTGGGCGCGCCCCAGTTCAGCGTGGGGCCATCGGCGGCGACGCCGGTCGGCGCGCCGTGGGAGGTGAGCACGATGTGATTGCGGGAACGACCGCCTGCACTGGCATTGACGGACATGACTGGCTCGCTTCTCGTCCGGCCGGCGGGCCGGTTCATCGGAAGCACGCAATGTGAACGCCATTTTGCATGATCCGCAAGAGGGATCGCGCAGGGGCCGCGAAAATTCGGACGGAACGGTCCGATTCTTGTATTGCCCCTCCCGCCTTCCGCGCGGTTGTGGGAAGCTGGCGGCACACGAGCACCGGCACGCCCGGCCGCGACGCCCGCCTCTTCCCGCGCCGCGCGCCGTCTTCCGAGCCCCACGGTCAACAGAGTTCGCCCCTCATGAACGCGCCCCTCACCGATACGCCCGCCGAGCTGCCACCCACCACCGTCGTGGTGGGGCACCCGCTGATCCAGCACAAGCTCACGCTGATGCGCCGCTCGCGCACGCCCGCCAACGAGTTCCGGCTGCTGCTGCGGGAGATCAGCATGCTGCTCGCCTATGAGGTGACGCGCGACATGCCGACCGAGCTGATCGAAATCGAAACCCCGCTCACGACGATGCAGGCACCGGTGCTGGCGGGCAAGAAGCTGTGCCTGGTTTCCGTGCTGCGGGCGGGCGGCGGCATTCTGGAGGGCATGCTGGAGATCCTGCCGGCGGCGCGCGTCGGCCATGTCGGGCTGTATCGCGATCCGGTCTCGCTGCAGGCGGTGGAATATTATCTCAAGCTGCCGCGCGACATTTCCGAGCGCACCGCCATCGTGCTCGACCCGATGCTGGCGACCGGCAATTCGGCGGCCGCCGCGGTGTCGGAAGTGAAGGCGGCGGGCTGCCAGTCGATCAAGTTCGTCTGCCTGATCGCCGCGCCGGAGGGCCTCAAGACGCTGCATGATGCCCATCCCGACGTCACCGTCTACACGGCGGCCGTGGACAGCCATCTCAACGACCATGGCTATATCGTTCCCGGCATCGGCGATGCCGGCGACCGCATCTTCGGCACCAAGTAAGAGCGCCGGCGGCGCCGAAACTTTCGGCGCACGGGTGCCGATCTGCCGCGAATCCGGGCTTCCGCCCGGACCGGGCGGCGTCTATCCTGCCGCTGTCCCTAGGGTTCCGACGCCGTGTTCGGCGTGCCTGGACCGAGAGGGACAGCCCGGTGGCGAGACATTCGCCGGGTGCACGGCGGGATAAAAGCCCGGGAGGCTGGCGCGACGCGTTCGCGGAAGAGGCCCCGTTTTGTCGCGCAGGGTCCTCCCCCGAACGTCCGTCGCAGATTGTGACCAGCGAGGAGAGTGACCTGATGCGTCCGACCCCGATCCGCTCCACCCGTGTCGCCGGCCCCGCGCCGGATCGCCAGCGCCGGCGCCGCCACCACCCGAATTTCAACGTCAAGGACATGCAGGGCTGGAAAGCCCTGGAAGCCGAGGAAGGCCTTTCCGAACACGGCTGGCGCAAGGAGCAGCAATGGGCGCTCGACATGGGCCTGCCCGGCGCCGATTCGATCAACGACAAGTCGATCCCCACCTTCGCGCGCGGCGAGCTGCCGCATTTCGCCGGCATCAACACCTTCCTCAAGGCGCCCTATGTCGAGAACGTGCGCGATGTCGGCAAATATGACGCCGCCGTCATGGGCATCCCGTTCGACAGCGGCACCACCTATCGCCCCGGCACCCGCTTCGGGCCGCAGGGCATCCGGCGCATCTCCGCGCTCTACACGCCCTATAATTACGAGCTTGGCATCGACCTGCGCGAGCAGATGACGCTGTGCGACGCCGGCGACGTGTTCACCATTCCCGCAAACCTCGAGAAGAGCTTCGACCAGATCTCCAAGGGCGTCAGCCACGTCTTCTCCTCCGGCGCGCTCCCCGTGATGCTGGGCGGCGATCATTCGATCGGCTTTCCCTGCGTGCGCGGCATCGCCGAATGCACCTCCAAGCGCATCGGCATCATTCATTTCGACCGCCATATCGACATCCAGGAAAAGGATCTCGACGAGCGCATGCACACCACGCCCTGGTACTGGGCGACCAACCTGCCGAATGTCTCGCCGAAGAACCTCGTGCAGCTCGGCATCGGCGGCTGGCAGGTTCCGCGCTATGGCGTGCAGGAAGCGCGCAAGCGCGGCACCAATGTGCTGACCATCGACGATATCGAGAAGATCGGGCTGGAGAAGACCGCCGAGATCGCGCTGGAACTGGCGTGGAAGGATGCCGACGCGGTCTATATCTCGTTCGACGTCGATTCGATCGACTGCGGCTTCGTGCCGGGTACCGGCTGGCCCGAGCCGGGCGGCTTCCTGCCGCGCGAGGCGCTCAAGATCCTCGGTCTCGTCGCCGCCGAAGGGCTGTGCGGCCTGGAAGTGGTGGAAGTGTCCCCGCCCTATGACACGTCCGACATCACCGCCCTGTTCGGCACCCGCGTGGTGGTGGAGGCGCTTGGCTCCATGGTGGCGCATGGCAAGCTGGGCAGCCACAAGCACATGATCGACAAGCCGGTGAGTTTCTGAAGGCACGACGAAGCCCCCTCTCCCCGCCGAACCCGGCTGTTGCCGCGTTCGGCCCCCGGGCGTGGTCAACGTCGGAAACATCCGACTTGGACGGAGAGGGTCCGGGTGAGGCCTTCAACGCTCCGCAATCGCAGGGCCCCTCACCGACCCGCTTCGCGGGCCACCTCTCCCCAGTGGGGAGAGGAAAAGACAGGGAGTTATCGATGCACCGCGACCACGACCACCACGACCATGGGTCGGGCGGCCATTCCCATGCGCATGGCCATCATCACCATGACCACGCGCACGATCATCCGGGCCACAATCACGGCCATGGCCCGCGCAAGAGCGCGCAGTGGCAGACCCCGCATCGGCCCGAGCCGGCCGAGGCGCACGAGCATCCCGTGGGCGAGCCCGATCTCGACCTGGTCGAGGCCGCCTTTGTCGAGAGCTTCCATACCGCCAGCGATCCGACCAGCTTCCTGCGCCTCGCCCGCGTGCCGTTCGATGCCGTGACGACGGAGGGCGTGCGCGTCAGCCTCCTGCGGGTGGAGACAAGCGAGGCGACCGATGTCGGCTCGGTCATGCCCCATCTTGGCGGCGGCAGCTTCCGCTACGATCCGCTGCCGGGCGCCATGGCCTCGCGCCGGCGGCAGCTGCGCTTCGTCTATTTCGATGGCCGCGCCGCCGTGCTGATGACGCTGGCGCAGGTGCGCGCCCTCGCGGAGACGTGAGCGGGCGGCTTTTCCGATAGGCGCGCCCGATCGCCGCGTCCGTGCTTTCGCGGGTTGATCGGAACCCCTCCAAAGTTCATGGTGCCCGACAACGAGCCCGCTCCCCCTCCTGCGGGCCGGAGTGGATGCCGATGGATTATGTGAGCTTCTTCCAGCAGGCCGTCGATGCGCTGAAGCACGAGCAGCGCTACCGGACCTTTGCCGAAATCGAGCGGGACACCCGCCGTTTCCCGCACGCGGTCTGGCACTCGCCGCAGGGCGAGCGCGACATCGTCATCTGGTGCTCCAACGACTATCTCGGCATGGGCTGCCATGAGAGCGTGGTGGAAGCCATGTGTGCCACCGCGCGCGAGGCCGGTGCCGGCGCGGGCGGCACGCGCAACATTTCCGGCAACAGCCACGCCATCGTCGAGCTGGAAGCCGAACTGGCCGACCTGCACGGCAAGGACGCGGCGCTGGTCTTCACGTCAGGCTATGTGTCGAACCAGACCGGCATCGCCACGCTGGCCAAGCTGATCCCCGAGTGCCTGATCCTGTCGGACGCGCTCAACCACAATTCGATGATCGAGGGCGTGCGTCAGGCGGGACGCGACAAGCAGGTGTTCCGCCACAACGACCTCGCCCATCTGGAAGAACTGCTGCAGGCGGCCGGGGCACGGCCCAAGCTGATCGTGTTCGAGAGCGTCTATTCGATGGATGGCGACGTCGCGCCGATCGGTGCGATCTGCGATCTGGCCCGGAAATACGGCGCCATGACCTATCTGGACGAGGTCCACGCGGTCGGCATGTATGGCCCGCGCGGCGGCGGCGTCGCCGAGCGCGACGGCGTCATGCACCGGATCGATGTGATCGAGGGCACGCTCGGCAAGGCGTTCGGCGTGGTCGGCGGCTATATCGCCGCCAAGCGCGCGGTCATCGATGCCGTCCGCTCCTATGCGCCCGGCTTCATCTTCACCACCGCGCTGCCGCCGGCCGTGGCCGCCGCCGCCGCGACCTCGGTGCGCCACCTCAAGGAGTCGGGGCTGGAGCGCGCCCGCCAGCAGGCGCAGGTCGCCAAGGTCAAGCGCGCGCTGGATCTCGCCGGCCTGCCGCAGATCGTGACGCAGACGCATATCGTGCCGATCATGGTGGGCGATGCCGAAGCCTGCAAGGCGGCGAGCGACATGCTGCTGGCCGATCACGGCATCTATATCCAGCCGATCAACTACCCCACCGTGCCACGCGGCACGGAGCGGCTGCGCATCACCCCCGGCCCGTTCCACGACGACGCGCTGATCGCCCGGCTCGCCGACGCGCTCACCGATGTGTGGACCCGGCTCGGCCTGCCCTTCGTGGCCCAGGCGGAAGCGGCGGAATAGCCGGCGGGGGCCGCCGCGCCGCCCCCTCCGCTCTTTCCCTCCCCATCTGGCTCAGTCCTTCCTCTCGCTCGTGTCATTGTCCTTCTCCTGCGCCTGCAAGGGCGTGGCGACGGAGCCGAAGATGAGGCGCGCGATGACCGGGATGAGCAGCGACAGCAGGAGAAACCGCGCCAGATGGTGCGCGGCGACGAAGGCCGGATCGATGCCGAGCACGAAGGCCATGATGATCATGGCCTCCAGCGCGCCCGGCGAATAGGCGACGAGCAGCTTCGCCAGCGGCTCGCCCGACAGCCAGCAGGCGATCGAGGCGAACACCACCGTCACCGCCGTCGCCAGCGACAGGCCGACCAGCGAATCGACGAGGAAGCGCCTGAGCGTCTCCAGCCGCGTGCCGGCGAACCGGCTGCCGGTATTGGCGCCGAGAATGACGAAGCCGGCAATCAGCAGGGCATCGGGCAGCCGGCCCTCGATCAGGCCGGTGCCGTGCACGACGCCGCTGGCCAGCATGGCGCCGACCATGGTGCCGCCCGGCAGGCGCAGGCGCTCGGCCAGGAAGGCGCCGAGAATGCCGACCCCGAGCGAGATGAGGAAGCTCGCCACATCCGGCACGACCGGATTGACCGGCAGGGTGCCCGCCGGCTGATGACCGAGCCCGCCCAGCGCCAGCGGCAGCAGGGCGACGAGAACGAACAGCCGCAGCGACTGGCTGAAAACGACGCGGCGCAGATCCGCGCCCGAGCCTTCCGCCATGATGAGGATGGTCGACAGAGCGCCGGGCGCCGCGCCGAAGAAGGCGCTCCGCCGGTCCCAGCCGGCGACGCCGACGAGGTAGAGCATCACCACCCCCATCATGACGGGGATCGATGCCGCCAGCACCGCCATGGTGCCGGGCCAGCTGGTGATGCCGTTCAGCGTTTCCGGAGTGATGGCCGAACCCATCGAGGTGCCGAGCACGACATAGGTCGCGGTGCGCACATGGCTCTCGACCCCCACCGGCATGCCGCAGAGCGCGGCCACCGCCGTCACCACCAGCGCACCCGACAGCCAGCCCGCCGGCATGCCCGCCCACGCGAAGGCCGCGCCGCCGGCAAAGGCCAGTACCAGCGAGGCGAGCCACCAGCCGAGGCTCCGGACGGGCGGCAGGCGACGCGGGAGGGACGAGAGAGGCAACATGAGGCGGGACGCGGCCGGCGAAAGGGGAGCCACACGGAATGCGGTGCAACACGTATATTTGCGGCGGATCAATGCGACGATTGCCGCCCCGCGTCAAACTATCCGCATGCTCAGCTCAGCGCTTTTTCATGCGGAACGCGCCGTTCCGCGCTACACATCCTACCCCACCGCGCCGCATTTCACGCCGGAGGTCGGCGTCGAACGACATGGCGCCTGGCTCAACGCGCTGGACGAGCGGGCGACGCTGTCGCTCTATCTCCACGTCCCGTTCTGCCCGTCGCTGTGCTTCTATTGCGGCTGCACCACCAAGGCGACGCGACGGCCCGCGCCGGTCGCCGCCTATGTCGCGCGGCTGGAGCGCGAGATCGACATGGTCGCCGCGCGCGCCGGCCGGCGTCCCGTCACCCACATCGCCTGGGGCGGGGGCACGCCCAGCCTGATCGGCCCGGAGGCGCTCAAGCGCCTGTATGAACGGATGGCCGGCAGCTTCGATCTCTCCGCCCTCGCCGAACACGCCATCGAACTCGACCCGCGCGAGACCGACGAGGGCATCGCCGACGCGCTCGCGGTGATCGGCGTCGACCGGGTGAGCTTCGGCGTGCAGGATTTCAGCGCGCATGTGCAGAGCGCGATCGGCCGGGTGCAGCCCTTCGGCACGGTGGAGCGCGCGGTGCGACTGGTGCGCGAGGCCGGTGTCGCGGCCGTCAATCTCGACCTCATGTACGGCCTGCCGCACCAGAGCGAACGCGACGTGCGGCGCACCGCGCAGATGGCGACGCTGCTGAAGCCGGAGCGGCTCGCGCTGTTCGGCTATGCGCATGTGCCGTGGGTGCGGGGCAACCAGCGGCTGATCGACCAGAGCGCGCTGCCCGGCGCGGCCGAGCGGCTCGACCAGTCGGAAGCCGCGCGCGCCACGCTGCTGGCCAGCGGCTATGTGGCGATCGGCCTCGACCATTTCGCCCGGCCCGAGGACCCGATGGCGCAGGCCGCCGCCGCCGGCCGGCTGCGCCGCAATTTCCAGGGCTACACGGTCGACCAGGCCGATGCGCTCATCGGCCTCGGCGCCTCCGCCATCAGCCGCTTCCCGCAGGGCTTCACGCAGAACGCGCCGGATTCGGCGTCCTATATCCGGGCGATCGATGCCGGACGCTTCGCCACCGTGCGCGGCGTCGCCTTCACCAGCGAGGATGTGCAGCGCGGCGCGCTGATCGAGCGGCTGATGTGCGACCTCGCCGTCGATCTCGATCTCGCCACCCTGGCCGAGGCGGCGCCCCGCCTCGCCACGCTGGTGGCGGACGGGCTGATCGCCATCGAGGGCCGGCATGTGACCATGACGCCGGAAGGCCGCCCCTTCGTGCGCCTCGCCGCCGCCGCGCTGGACGCCCGGCTGCAGGCCGGGACGATGCGCCATTCGGTGGCGGTGTAGGACGGACCGAGCCGGCAGCGCCCGGCCCAGAGCGCCGCACGGAGAAGCGTCCGGCCGAGAGGTCGGAGCGCCGGAGGCCTGCGAAGGGACGTCCGTGATGTGCCGGGCGCGGTGCGCGTCAGGCGGCACCGGCCAGGCGGCGCATGCCGCCGTGATCGTGGATCTTCACCTCGTCCGCCCGCAGCAGCGCGACCAGGCCGCGACGCTTGAGCTCGGAGAAGGCGCGGCTCACGGTTTCCAGCGTCAGGCCAAGGAAATCGGCGATCTCCTGCCGGGTCATCGACAGATGCAGCGTGCTGCCGACCACGCTCTCCGGCGTCAGGCGCAGCAGGAAGAAGGCGACGCGTTCCAGCGCCGACATGCGGCCCAGCACCAGCGCATGGGAATGCATGGCGCAGAGCTGCGCCTCGAAGCGACGCAGCAGGCGGGCGGCGAGCGTCGGGTCGCGGTCCAACGCGCCGCGCTCGTGGGTGGTGATGATGGCGGCCGTCAGGGTCTCGGCCGAGCAGGCATAGACGTCGCAGGCGGCAAGGCCGAACACGTCGCCGGGCCCGAGCAGTTCCACCACCTGCCGGCGGCCGTCGGGCAGCAGCTTGGTGAGCATTACGGCGCCCTCGACCACTTCCATGATGCGCCGGGCAGGATCGCCCTCGTGCAGCACGGTGGCATGGGCGGTGAAGCGCATGTGAGCGATATGCGGCTCGCACAGGGTCGGATGGCGCGAATGGCTGCCCGTGCGTTCTTCGATCATCTGGCGCATCTCGCCCTCCGCGATTTGATGTAGCTCAAGCTTAGAGAGCAACGGGGGCCCCTACAGTTCGGTGGGCTGCGTAAGGGACTTTCCGGAAGGCACGGCTGCAATGGCCGCCGCACAGGCCTCGGATCATGGATCGACCGGCCGAAAACGCTCCGCGAAGGGGCGGGTGATCGCCCGTTTCGCCATGCGGACAGCAAGGAAATGCGCGGCGGTCAGCTCGCGGGAAGAGCGCGCGCCAGCGCCTCGACGGTGAGCGGTTTGCGCACCACGCCGGCGGGCGTCAGCCCGCGCAGCTGGTGATCGATGGCGCTCTGCGACTGGCCGGTGATGACCACGACACGCGGCACGGCGGCCATCTTCAGCAGCCAGCGCACCACCTGCGCGCCGGGAATGCCCGGCAGGGTGAGGTCGACAATCACCGTGTCCGAGCCATCGGGCGGGGGGGAGCGGAACAGGCTTTCCGCGTCGGGATAGGAAATCACGTCGTGACCGAGATTTGCAAGGATGAGGCTGAGCGAATCGCTCACCCCCGCATCATCCTCAACCACATGAACCCGCACCGGCGTTCTCCCGCTTGTTCAGTCGAAACTGGTCAAGCGAGGCACGGTGAGCAATTCGTAGGGATGCGTAGCCAGAAGGGGTTGCCGTTTGCCGCCGGTCAGGCGCGCATGTCCTTGAGCACGATTCGCACGAGGTCGGCGGCATTCTTGGCGCCCAGCTTTTCCATGATGCGGGCGCGGTGCACCTCGATGGTGCGCGGCGAAATGCCGAGCAGGCGCCCGGCCTCCTTGTTGGAGGCGCCGGAGGCGATCTGCACCAGCACCTCGCGCTCGCGCGGGGTCAGCAGGTCATGACCGGGGAAATGCGCGGTCAGGAGGTCGCCGGGCTCGGCGCTGGAGCGCCGCTGGTGCGCGGCAATCGCGTCGCGCACGCGCTCCACCACCGTCTCGGCGTTGAACGGCTTTTCGATGAAATCGAGCGCGCCGTGGCGGATGGCGTCCACCGCCATGGGGATGTCGCCCTGGCCGGAAATGATGAAGATCGGCGCGGGATAACGATCCGCCTCCAGTTCCTTCAGGATGTCGAGGCCGGAGCGGCCGGGCATGTGCACGTCGAGCACGATGCAGGCCGGCACATGATGGCGCGCCACCGCCAGGAAGGCCGCGCCGTCGGAAAAGCCGCGGACATGGTAGCCCTCAAGGCTCAGCACCAGCGACAGCGCATCGCGGACCGCGGCATCGTCGTCGACGATGAAGACTTCATCCAACTGCGCCATGCGGCTCCCCCTCACCCGACCTCGGACGGCACCGGCGGCGGCGCAACGGGCAGAACGAGCGAGAAGCACGCACCCTTTCCGTTACCGCCCGGATCGACCAGAAGATCGCCGCCGTGGTTCTGGGCGATCGTCCGCGAAATCGCAAGCCCGAGGCCCATGCCGCGACGTTTTGAACTCGCGAAGGCCTCGAACAGCTTCGGCAGCGCCGGCGCGGCGATGCCCGGCCCGTTATCGTGGACCTCGATCACCACATTGCCGTCCCGCAGGCGCGTGCGCACGCGGATCGCCGGGTCGCCGGTGGGCGCCGCAGCCTCGATCGCGTTGCGCACCAGATTGACCACGATCTGCTGGATCTGCACGGGATCGACGGCGACGGGCGGCAGGTCGCCGGCAAACTCCCGCTCGACACGGATGCGGTGGCGCTGGCCGAGCAGGGTCAATTCGATCGCCTCGTCCACCATCGGGTCGATGTCGCGCACCGAGCGCACCGGCTCGCGCTTCTCCACGAACTGGCGCATGCGCTGGATGATGTGGCCGGCCCGCTCCGCCTCGGCCGCCGCCTTGTCCAGGATGTCGCCGACCATGGCATTGATGTCCATGCCCCGGGAATGGGCGCGCCGGATGGCCTGCAGATAGAGCATGAGGGCGGTGAGTGGCTGGTTCAGCTCATGGGCGATGGCCGCGCCCATTTCGTCGATCGCCGACACGCGCGCCAGATGCACGAGTTCGCTCTGCAGGTCGGCGAGGCGCTGCTCGCTCTCCTTGCGAGGACGCAGGTCGCGCAGGATGCCGATGAACTGGCGGCCGTCCGGCGTCGCGGCTTCGCCGACCGAGAGTTCCAGCGGAAACACCGTGCCGTCGGCGTGGAGGCCACGCACCTCGCGGCCGATGCCGATGATCTTCTTGACGCCGGTGCGGATATAGCTGCCGACATACTTGTCGTGATCATGCGCATATTCGACCGGCATCACGATCTTGACGTTCTGGCCCACCGCCTCGACCGAGGCAATGCCGAACATCTGCTCGCAGGCCTTGTTGAAGATCAGGATGCGCGCACGTTCGTCAATGACGATGATACCGTCGGCGGCGGTATCCAGCACCGATAGGAGCTGCGCCTCGGATACGGTCGGAGGCTCCTGCAGGTCTGGCGATGAACTGAAATCACGCATGATTTCAGTGTGCTCCGCCAGCCCTCGTGCCGCAAGCTGTCCATACGGACAATTACGATGCAGGCGACTATTTCTGCAACCAGCGCACGAGCCGGTCGGTCGCCTCCAGCATCTGCGCCTCGCCGCGCGCGAAGCACAGGCGGATGTAGCGCTCCCCGCCCGGTCCGAAGGCGGTTCCGGGGGCGAGCCCGATATTGGCCTCGTCCACCAGCTTGAGCGCGAGCGCGCGCATGTCGGTTTCCCCCTCCACGCCGAAGAACATGTAGAAGGCGCCGGGCGGCGTGGCGAAGCGCACGCGGTTGGACGAGGCAAGGCCCCGGGCGACGATGTCGCGCCCGCGCCGTGCCCGCTCGATCTGGTGGGCGACGAAGCTCTCCCCGCGCTCCAGCGCGGCGACGCCGGCCCGCTGCATGAAGGCGGCGACACCCGAGGTCGAATACTGGATCAGGTTTTCCAGCACCGGCCCGAGCGAGGGATGCGCCTCGATCCAGCCAAGCCGCCAGCCGGTCATCGCCCAGTTCTTGGAGAAGGTCTGCACGAACAGGATGCGGTCCTCCGGCTCCATCACATCATGGAAGGACGGCGCCAGCCCGCCCTCGCCGGCCTCATAGAAGAAGCGCCCGTAGATCTCGTCGGCGACGATCCACAGCCCGTGCCGGCGGGCGATGTCGAGCACGCCGGCCAGCGCCTCGCGCGAGGCGACGAAGCCGGTGGGGTTCGCCGGCGAATTGATGAAGATCACCCGGCTGCGCGGCGTCACCGCGCTCTCCAGCCGGTCGAGGTCGAGCCAGAAGCCGCGCGCCTCGTCGAAGGAGAGCGGCACGAAGACCGGGCGGGCGCCGATGACCTCGGCGGCGGCGGCCGCATTCGGCCAGACCGGCGAGGGAATGAGAATCTCGTCACCGGCCGACAGGGTCAGCGCCAGCGCGATCTGGATCGCCTGCATGCCCGAGCCGGTCACGTAATAGCGCTCGGGATCTTCCGGCACGCCGTGGAGACGCGTCATGTAGCGGGCGATGGCGGCGCGCAGTTCGGGGATGCCGCGCTGCCAGGTGTAGAAGGTCTCGCCCGCCGCCAGCGAGCGGGTGGCCGCCTCGCTGATGAAGGAGGGCGTGGGCAGGTCGCCCTCCCCCGCCCAGAGCGGGATGATCCCCTCGCTCTTCCGGCCGTAATTCATCACCTCGACGATGCCGCTCTCCGGCAGCGCGAGCGCCTGCGGGCGGATGTGATCGAGCAGCGAGGGAGCGGAAAACAGCGGATCGGCGGAGGCGGACATGGACGGCCCTTCGATGGCGCGGGAAAGAGCGGAACATAGCCCATCCCGCCGGCCGCGCTCATCAAAAGACGTCATGAGGGGATTGGCAGAATCGATGGGTGCGGCCTCCGGGGGCGCCGCCCCGCACGCTACCAGCCCGGATCGAGCGGCACCGCGTCCACCGGCCGCTCGGCCAGCTGCACCTGCCAGGGCGGGAAGACACCGGCGAACACGTCGCCCAGACTCGCGCCCGACAAGGCGCCGGCCAGCCAGGTGGCGTCCACCGGCAGGCACCCCTGCTCGCGCAGCCGGATGCTGAACGACAATTCGTTGAGGATCGCCAGCGTCTTCGCCTCGAAGGTCGGCAGAGTCTGCGGCGTCAGCGCGAAGCGGCTGTGCCACTCCACGCCCTGCCCGGTTCCCGCCCCGGTCAGCCAGCCGATGATGTTGGCGCGCAGGTTCGCGTCCAGCGGCGCATCCGCGCGGAACGGGGCGGCGGGGTCGCCGGAGAAGAGGTCCGAGGCCCGCGTCACCGAGACCAGCGATCCCAGCAGGCGCAGCTCGGTCGGCGGCAGGAAGACGAAGGACGAGCGCAGCCAGCTCTGCGTGCTGCGGCCGAACAGGCGGGTCGGCTCGTTATAGCGGTCGATATGGCCGATGGCGACGCCCCGGCCGCGCACGGCGTGCAGCACCGCCGCTGACATGCGCTCGATATAGGCGGTGTAGAGCTCGCGGAAGGCGGAGGTGGTGAGATGAACATAGTCGTAGTTCATCAGCCCCGCGCCGAGGAAAGCGATGCCGGCGTCCAGCGAGGAGAATTCCCGCGCCGTGTCGGCCGCGCCGATCAGCACGGTGTCGGGGGCCAGCTCAGTGACATGGCCGGGCGGCAGCGTGTTGTCGCACACCACCAGCCGCTTTTCGACGCCGGGCATCTGCGTAGCGTAGTACTGGTTCAGATCGTCCAGCGCATTGGCATGGTCGACCGCGCCATGGCGGGCCATGAGGACGGCGATGCGAAGGCTCATGATGCGCGCGACCCGCCGCAGACCTCGATCACCGCCTCGCGACGGACCCATCCCTGGCCGTCACTGCCGGCGGCCATGTCGTGGATGAGATCGACCAGCCGATGCGCGCAGTCGCGCCAGCGCGGGGCGGCGGCGCCGGGCGGGATCGCGCCGCTCTTCATCAGCCGCACCCGCGGGGTCGGCGCGACCGAGCCGCCGAGCGCGACGATGTTGGCATAGGGGAAGGCGTCCGACAAAGTGGCCAGCGTCGGGTCCACCAGCTTGTGGTCGTAGCTATTGCCGAAGACGAGGATATAGGGCTCGTCCGTGCCGGGGACGGAATCGCTGGGCGGCGCCGTCTCCACCGGATCGAGGCTATGCAGCGTCACAGCGTGCGCGGTTCCCAGCAGCCCGAAGCGCGCGGCGAAGCGCTCGCGCGAGTAATTCGAGTTGAACGCCAGCCCGTCCACCATCCGGGGCAGCGCGTGCCACACGGCGTCGAGCTGTCCGGTGCGGGGGGCGAGGATGTCCCAGGCCATGGTGTCGAGCATGGTGACGGCGGTGAATACCGCGCGGCGGTGCAACTCCAGCAGCGTCGCCGCCTGCCGCGGTGAAGACGTGCCAGTCGGTGACGACATCGCACAGCGCGCAGCTCTGGCGCCACACCATCGACACCCGAGGGCCAGGTGACGAGCGGGCGCAGATGGGCCATCGCCTCCAGCGTCTTGATCTTGATGCCCGTGCCCGCCACCGCCGGGTTGATGACGAGGCGTGCGCCCGCATAGACCGGCGTCAGGTCGTCGATGAAGCCCAGCGCCCGCACTCCTTCCGTGCCGAACGGCACGGCGCGGCCCAGCGAACCGGCGACCTGCAGCTCCGCCTCCGGAATCGCGTCGCGGATGCGCGGCCAGGAAAAGCGCAGGAAATCGCGCAGGCCCTTCACGTTCATCGCGTTGCCCGAGCCGATGAGCAGCACCGTCGGGCGCTCCGGCGTGCGGGCCTCGCTCACCACATTCATGTCGATGCCGACATGCAGGACCGTGGGGCCGCTGACAATGCGGCGCAGCTCCGCGGCCTCCTCGGGCTGCACCGCGAGCACGAGATCCGCCGGCTCCAGCATCAAGGCCTCTTCCTGCGGCGCCATGGCGAGGCCGTGCGAGATGCCGAATTCGATCACCTTGCCGCCGAGCGAGGAGAAGACGTCATGCGTCTGGATCGCCTTCAGCACGCCGGGGCGCAGATGGCGCAGGCTGCGGCTGGTCCAGATATAGTTGGCGATCACCATGGCCGGCTCGACCGCGCGGTCGAGCGCCTGCGCCACCTTCACCAGCGCATCCGGGCAGAAGGTGCGCAGTGTCTCCGCCCAGCGGCCGGTGGGCTCGATCGCGCCGTCCACCCGCCCGGGCACGCCGTCCAGCTGCGCCAGAGCGAGGCAGTAGTCCATCAGTTCGCGCAGCCGCGCCTCGTCCGGCCCCTCGCCCGGCAGCGGGCAATAGACCAGCACGACATCGAAGCCGCGCCGCTCCAGCCACGCCATCATGCGCTGGGTGCCGTATTCATTGCCGGCACGCACCGGCCAGGGCGGCTGGGATTGCGCCGCTCGCGCGAGCCATATTGCAGGTAGTGCAGAACGGGGTCCGTTCCCGGCGGCAGATCCTTGTTGCTGTCCAGATAGAAGTGCGGATCGACGGGCGGCGAAAAAAGTCAAACAGTATGACTATTCAGCTATCGACTCCTGTGGCATAGATTTCCGGCCGACAAGCGCTCCGCAGAGGCGTGACGGCGACACCAACGGGAGAAACGCCAATGAATTTCAAGGCTTTACTGCTCGCGACCGCCGTCTCCGGCACGCTCTTCGCCGCCCATGCCCAGGCTGCCGAGCTTACGGTCGGCTTTTCGCAGATCGGCTCGGAATCGGGCTGGCGTGCGGCCGAGACCACCGTTTCCAAGGCCGAGGCCAAGAAGCGGAACATCAATTTCAAGATCGCCGACGCCCAGCAGAAGCAGGAGAACCAGATCAAGGCGATCCGCTCCTTCATCGCGCAGGGCGTGGACGCCATCTTCCTCGCGCCCGTCGTCTCCACCGGCTGGGATGCGGTGCTGAAGGAAGCGAAGGAAGCCAAGATCCCGGTCGTGCTGCTCGACCGCGACATCGACCCCGCCGGCAAGGAACTCTACCTCACCGCCGTCACCTCGGATTCGGTGCATGAAGGCAAGGTCGCCGGCGAATGGCTGGTGAAGACCGTCGGCACCAAGCCGTGCAACGTGGTGGAGCTTCAGGGCACGGTTGGCGCCTCGGTCGCTACCAACCGCAAGAAGGGCTTCGAGGACGGCATCGCCGGCGCCTCGAACGTCAAGATCGTGCGCAGCCAGACCGGCGACTTCACCCGTGCCAAGGGCAAGGAAGTGATGGAAAGCTTCATCAAGGCCGAAGGCGGCGGCAAGAACATCTGCGCGGTCTATGCCCATAATGACGACATGATGGTCGGCGCCATCCAGGCGATGAAGGAAGCCGGGCTGAAGCCGGGCACCGACGTGCTCACCGTCTCGATCGACGCCGTGCCGGACATCTTCAAGGCGATGGCGGCCGGCGAGGCCAATGCCACGGTCGAGCTGACCCCCAACATGGCCGGGCCCGCCTTCGATGCGGTCATCGCCTACAAGGACAAGGGCACGGTGCCGCCGAAGTGGATCCAGACCGAATCCAAGCTCTACACCCAGGCCGACAATCCGAAGGCGATCTACGACGCCAAGAAGGATCTTGGCTACTGAGCCGAGACCCGTGAGCCGAAGCCCGTGAGCCGAGCCCGGGCGGCGGCATGGGGGACGCCGTCGCATGCGACGGCCCCAGACTCCGGCGTCCACCAACCCACGTCATCCCGGACGGCCGCGGCCGATCCGGGATCGCGGGACAGGGTGAGCGATCCCGGATCGGCCCGCGTGTCGCGCGGACCGGGATAACGACATCGGGGGATGGGTCCTCCTCCCTGTGGATCGCCATTGGTTATCCACCGGCCTGTCCACAGCGGCAGAGACAGACGCTCCTGCACCCGCCGGCGCCGCTGTCCTGCCGGCAAGCCTCGCACAGAACTGTTCCGCCGAGACCGCCATGCCCCTCACCGACGATGCCCCGCTGCTGAGCCTCGCAGGCTTCTCCAAGTCCTTTGCCGGGTTCGTCGCGCTCGACCGGGTCGACTTCACCCTGCGGGCTGGCGAGATCCACGCGCTGCTGGGCGAGAACGGCGCCGGCAAGTCCACTCTGATCAAGACCATGACGGGGGTGGTGACGCGCGACGCCGGGACGATGCGGCTGAACGGCGCGGAGATCGCCCCGCGCTCGGCCGAGGAGGCCGTGAAGGCGGGCATCGCCACCGTCTACCAGGAGGTGAACCTCGCGCCCAATCTCTCCGTGGCGCAGAACCTGTTTCTCGGCCGCCAGCCGACCCGGTTCGGGCTGGTGCGCGAGCGCGAGATGCGCCGGCGCGCGGCGGCGCTGCTGACGGAATTCGGGCTGGCGATCGACGTGAGCTCGCCGCTGGAAAGCTATTCGGTGGCGATCCAGCATATTGTCGCCATTGCCCGCGCGGTCGACCAGTCGGCGCGCGTGCTCATTCTCGACGAGCCGACCGCCAGCCTCGACGCGCATGAGGTCGAGGTGCTGTTCGCCGTGCTGCGGCAATTGCAGGCGCGCGGCATCGGCATCGTGTTCGTCACCCATTTCCTCGATCAGGTCTATGCGATCTGCGACCGCATCACCGTGCTGCGCAACGGCCGGCTGGCCGGCACCGCGCCGATCGCCGATCTGCCGCGGCTCGATCTGGTGCGCCTGATGCTGGGGCGCGAGCTGAGCGAAGCCACCGCCAAGCGCCCGCCGCATGTGGAGAGTGCCGCGCGCACCCCGGTCGCCACCTTCGCGGCCTTCGGCAAGGAGGGCCAGGTCGCGCCCTTCGATCTCACGCTGCGCGCCGGCCATGTGGTCGGGCTGGCCGGCCTGCTCGGCTCGGGCCGCACCGAGACGGTGCGTCTCGTGTTCGGCGCGGAGAAGGCCGATTGCGGCACGGCCGAGGTCGATGGGCGCCGGGTCGCCATCGGCTCGCCGCGTGAGGCGATGCGGCTGCGCTTCGGCTATTGCCCGGAGGAGCGCAAGACCGAGGGCATCGTCGCCGACCTCACCGTGCGCGAGAACATCGTGCTGGCGCTGCAGGCCCAGCGCGGCGCGCTGGCCCCGCTGCCGCGCCGCGAGCAGGACGAGATCGCCGCCAAATTCATCCGCCTGCTGGACATCCGCCCGCCCGACCCCGAGCGGCCGATCGGCCTGCTCTCCGGCGGCAACCAGCAGAAGGCGCTCCTGGCCCGCTGGCTGGCCACCTCCCCGCGCCTCTTGATCCTCGACGAGCCCACGCGCGGCATCGATGTCGGCGCGCATGCCGAGATCATCGCCCTCATCCGCTCGCTCTGCGCGGAAGGCATGGCGCTGCTGGTGGTCTCCTCGGAACTGGAGGAGATCGTCACCTATGCCGACGAGGTGATCGTGCTGCGCGACCGCGCCCATGTCGCCCGGTTGAGCGGCGACGCGGTCGACGTTCCCGCCATCCTCGCCGCCATCGCCGACGCGCCCTCCGCGCCGGCTGCGCGGCACGCGTGAGGGAGGGGACCATGGCGCTTCGCCTGCCGCGTGTCGGCACCGCGCAGATCGGCGCGCTGGCGCTGATCCTCGCCGCCAACTGGGTGGTGTCGCCGCAATTCTTCGACATCCGCCTGCAGGACGGGCGGCTGTTCGGCAGTCTGATCGACGTGCTGAACCGCGGCGCGCCGGTGGCGCTGCTCTCGCTCGGCATGGTGCTGGTCATCGCCATGCGCGGCATCGACCTCTCGGTCGGCGCGGTCATGGCGATCTCAGGTGCCATCGCCGCCAGCCTTGCCGACAGCCATTCGCTGCCGGTGGTTCTGGCCGCCGCGCTGGGCGCGGGGCTGCTGTGCGGGCTGTGGAACGGCTTCCTGGTCGCGGTGCTGGGCATCCAGCCCATCGTCGCCACGCTGATCCTCATGGTGGCGGGGCGCGGCATCGCGCAGCTCATCACCGAGGGGCGCATCGTCACCTTCACCTCGCCCGATCTCGCCTTTCTCGGTGGCGGCTCGGTGCTGGGCGTGCCGACCCCGATCGTGCTCGCCCTCGCCATGCTGGCGCTGACGCTGGCCGTGGTGCGCGGCACGGCGCTCGGCCTGATGATCGAGGCGAGCGGCGGCAACCCGCGCGCCAGCGCGCTGGCCGGCATCGGCACAAGGCTGATCACGCTGGCGGTCTATGTATGGAGCGGGCTGTGCGCCGCGCTGGCCGGCATCGTCGCGGCGGCCGACATTCTCGGCGCGGACGCCAACAATGCCGGGCTGTGGCTGGAGCTGGACGCCATCCTCGCGGTGGTGATCGGCGGCACCTCGCTGTTCGGCGGGCGCTTCTCCATCATCCTCGCGGTGGTCGGCGCGCTGATCATACAGGCGATGAATACCGGCATCCTCCTGTCCGGCCTGCCGCCCGAGACCAATCTCGTGGTGAAGGCGGTGGTGGTGCTGGCCGTGCTGCTCGCCCAGTCGCCGCGGCTCGGCGCCCATCTGGCGGGCCTGCGCGTGCTGTTCGGCCCCCGGAAAGCGTGAGGAGGCTTTGATGATCCGCTCGCTCGCCCGCCTGATGCCGGTTCTCGCCACCACGGCGGTGTTCCTCGCCGGCTTCCTGCTATGCTCGCTGGTCTATCCGAACTTCGCCTCGATGCGGGTGGTGATGAACCTCATGACCGACAATGCCTTTCTCGGCATCGTCGCGGTGGGCATGACGTTCGTTATCATTTCCGGCGGCATCGATCTCTCGGTCGGCTCGGTGATCGGCTTCACCACGGTGTTCCTGGCGCTGGCCATCGAGCGCTGGGGCGTGCCCCCGCTCATGGCCTTCGCGCTGATCCTGATCATCTGCGCCGCGTTCGGCGCCTGTATGGGCGCGGTGATCCAGTATTTCGAGCTGCCGGCCTTCATCGTCACACTGGCGGGCATGTTCCTGGCGCGGGGCGTGAGCTTCCTCCTCTCCACCGAATCGATTCCGATCAACGCCGATCTCTATGCCCACCTGTCCGACCACGCGATCCGCTTCGGCACCGGGGCCCGGCTCACCGTTCCGGCGATGATCATGCTGGCGGTGGTGATCGGCGGCATGGTGCTGCTGCACCTCACGCGTTTCGGCGCCAATGTCTATGCGCTGGGCGGCTCGCGCGCGGCGACGGCGCTGATGGGCATCAACGTGCCGCGCACCACGGTGCTCATCTACACGCTCTCCAGCGTGCTGGCCGGGCTTTCCGGCATCGTGTTCTCGCTCTACACCTCCTCGGGCTATTCGCTGTCGGCGGTAGGGGTGGAGCTTGACGCCATCGCCGCGGTGGTGATCGGGGGCACCCTGCTCTCGGGTGGCTATGGCTTCGTGTTCGGCTCCTTTGTCGGCGTGCTGATCCAGGGTCTGATCCAGACCTACATCAGCTTCGACGGCTCGCTGTCGAGCTGGTGGGCGAAGATCGCCACCGGCCTGCTGCTGTTCGCCTTCATCGCCTTCCAGCAGATCACGCTCCACCTCGCCCGTCGTCCGGCGCGCCGCTCCGGGCGGCCGTCTCCGCCGCCTCCGGCGGCCATCGCTCAGGGAGTCGCCCGGCCGTGACGTCGCAGATCATCGTCATTCCCGCCCGCCGCGCCCATTCCAACCATGCGGAAATCGCCCGCAGCATCGGCATCGACATCATTGCCGGGCGCTATGGCGAGGGCGCCAAGCTGCCGGGCGATGCCGAGCTCATCCTGCTGTTCGGGGTTTCCCGCCCGGTATTGCGCGAGAGCGTGAAGACCCTGGTGGCCAAGGGCCTGCTCTCCACCAAGGCGCGGGTCGGCACGGTGGTGCGCGAGCGCGCGGCGTGGAACATGTTCGACCCCGACGTGCTCGCCTGGCACCTCGACGCCGGCATCGACAAGCGCTTCCTGCGCGATCTCTCGGAAATCCGCCTCGCGGTGGAACCGCGCGCGGCCGCGCTCGCCGCCGAGCGACGCTCCGGGGAAGACCTCGCGCTGATGCGCCAGGCGGTCGCGCGCATGCGGCAGGAGCCGGGCGCCTCCGACGGCTTCGCCGAGGCCGACCTGGCGCTGCATGTCGCCATTGCCACCGCCTCGGGCAATCCGTTCATGCGTTCCATCGGCGCGGTGATCGAAGCGGCGCTGCGCTCGTCCTTCCTGCTTTCCGCGCCGGGCGATGCGCGCGAGCACGAGATCGCGGTGGCCGCGCATGAGCGCATCGTCGAGGCCATCGCCGACGCGGACGCGGAAGCCGCCGCCGCCGCCATGACCAATGTGATCTTCAACGGCCTGCGCCGCCACGGCGCAGCAGGCTGAATGGGTGCCCCGATGAACGACGACGGTTCGAGCCACGACGACACGAAGAAGCTGCGCAGCCAGGCCTGGTTCGGCCGCCAGGACAAGATGGGCTTCTATTACCGCTCGTTCCTCAAGAACAGCGGCCAGCCGCAGGACCGTTTCGACGGTCGGCCGGTGATCGGCATCTGCAACACCTGGTCCGAGCTGACGCCCTGCAACATCCATTTCCGCGACCTCGCCGAGCATGTGCGGCGCGGCGTGCTGGATGCGGGCGGCTATCCCCTGGAATTCCCCGTCTCCTCGCTCGGCGAGGTGACGATGCGCCCCACCGCCATGCTGTTCCGCAACCTCGCCTCGATGGATGTGGAGGAGGCGATCCGCGCCCATCCGCTCGATGGCGTGGTGCTGCTCATGGGCTGCGACAAGACCACGCCCGCGCTGCTGATGGGCGCGGCCTCCGCCGACCTGCCGACGATCGGCGTCTCCGGCGGGCCGCAGCTGCGCGGCGTCTATCGCGGGCAGATCATCGGCTCGGGCACCAACATCATCTCGATGAGCGAGCAATTGCGCGCCGGCGAGGTGACGCTGGAAGAGTTCCATGAGGCGGAAGCCGGCATGAACCGCTCCTCGGGCAGCTGCATGACCATGGGCACCGCCTCCAGCATGGCCTCGATGGTGGAAGCGCTCGGCATCGGCCTGCCGGAAAACGCCGCGATTCCGGCGGTGGACGCGCGGCGCAACCTGCTGGCCCGCATGGCGGGGCGGCGCATCGTCGATCTGGTGAAGGAGGACGTGAAGCCCTCCGACATCCTCACCCGCGCCGCGTTCGAGAACGCCATCCGCACGCTGGCGGCGATCGGCGGCTCGACCAATGCGGTGGTGCACCTTCTGGCCATTGCCGGGCGGGTGGGCGTCGATCTCACGCTCGACGATTTCGACCGGCTGGGCCGCGACATCCACTGCCTGGTCGACCTGATGCCGTCCGGCCGCTTCCTCATGGAGGATTTCTACTATGCCGGCGGCCTGCCCGCCGTGCTGCGGGCGCTGGGCGAGCGCGGCCTGCTCCACAAGGAGGCGCTCACCGTCAATGGCCGCACAATGTGGGAGAATGTCGAGAAGGCGCCGAACTGGAATAGCGAGGTCATCACCTCGTTCGAGGCGCCGTTCAAGCCGGATGCCGGCATCGCCATCCTCAAGGGCAACCTCGCCCCCGACGGCGCGGTGATCAAGCCCTCCGCCGCCTCACCGCACCTGATGCAGCATACCGGCCGCGCCGTGGTGTTCGAAAGCGTCGAGGAGATGCACCACGCGGTGAATGACGAGGCGCTCGACATCGACGCCTCCTGCATCATGGTGCTGAAGAATTGCGGGCCGAAGGGCTATCCCGGCATGGCCGAGGTCGGCAACATGCCGCTGCCGGCCAAGCTGCTGCGCGAGGGTGTGCGCGACATGATCCGCATTTCCGATGCGCGCATGTCCGGCACCGCCTATGGCACGGTCGTGCTGCATGTCGCCCCGGAGGCGACCGCCGGCGGGCCCCTCGCGCTGGTGCGGAACGGCGACCTCATCACGCTCGACGTGCCCGCCCGCGCGCTCCACCTGCATGTCGGCGACGACGAACTGGCCGAGCGCCGCGCCCAATGGGTGCCGCCCGCCCCGCACGCGACGCGCGGCTACCAGCGTCTGTACATCGACCACGTGCTGCAGGCCGACCGCGGCGCCGATCTCGACTTCCTCGTGGGGCGCACCGGCTCGCCGGTCCCCCGCGACAATCACTAGCGCCCGCGCCGATCGGATTGCCACGCAATCGGATCGGGTCACGCGGTCTCCATCCCTGGTTCAGAACCAGCTCGTACGGCCCACTTCCACGAAGGGTGCATGATGACGACCACTTCCGCCGCCGGTCCCTACCAGGGGGTCTTCCCGGTCGCCCCGACCGTGTTCGACGCGACAGGCCGGCTCGATCTAGAGGGCCAGACGCGCGCCATCGACTTCATGATCGACGCCGGCTCGCACGGCCTGTGCATCCTCGCCAATTTCTCCGAGCAGTTCGTGCTCGGCGATGACGAGCGCGATCTCGTCATGCGGACCGTGCTGGAACATGTCGCCGGGCGCGTGCCGGTCATCGTCACCACCACCCATTTCGCCACGCATATCTGCGCCGAGCGTTCGAAGCGCGCGCAGGACATGGGCGCGGCCATGGTCATGGTCATGCCGCCCTATCACGGCGCCACCTTCCGCGTGCCGGAAGCCTCCATCCTCGATTTCTACCGCGCGGTCTCCGACGCGATTCGTATCCCCATCATGGTGCAGGACGCCCCCGTCGCCGGCACGCCGCTCTCCGTGCCGTTGCTCGCCAGGATGGCGCGCGAGATCGAGAACCTCGCCTATTTCAAGATCGAGGTGCCGCAGGCCGCGAACAAGCTGCGCGCGCTGATCGAGGCCGGCGGCGATGCCATCATCGGCCCGTGGGACGGCGAGGAAGCCATCACCCTGATGGCCGATCTCGACGCCGGGGCCACCGGCGCCATGACCGGCGGCGGCTATCCCGACGGAATCCGCGCGATCATCGACCCCTATTTTGCCGGCAATCGCGAGGCCGCCCTCGAGGCCTATGAGCGCTGGCTGCCGCTGATCAATTACGAGAACCGGCAGGCGGGCTTTGCCACCGCCAAGATCCTGATGAAGGAAGGCGGCATCATCGCGAACGACACGCTGCGCGCGCCGCTGCCGCCCGTCCACCCCGCCACGCGCGCCGGGTTGCTGGAACTCGCCCGCCGGCTCGATCCCCTCGTGCTGAAATGGGGGAAGTGATGAGCGAGATGGAGACAGGAGCCGTCAACATGCTGACCGGTGCCGCCCTCATCGGCTCCCGCGACGTGGCCGGCGAGGCCACCTTTCGCGCCATCGACCCCGCGCGCAACGAGGCGCTCGCGCCCGCCTTCACCGAGGCCGGGCCGGCGGAGGTCGAAGCGGCCGCCGCTCTCGCGGCAGCGGCCTTCCCGGTCTATCGCGCCACCACACCCGAGCAGCGCGCCGGCTTTCTCGAGCGGATCGCTTTGAAGATCGAAGCCATCGGCGATGCGCTGATCGCGCGCGCCGCGCAGGAAACGGGGCTGCCGGCGGCGCGCCTGCAGGGTGAGCGCGCCCGTACCACGGGCCAGCTGCGCCTGTTCGCCAGCTGGGTGCGGGCGGGCGGCGCGGACGAGCCACGGCTCGATTCCCCGATGCCGGAGCGCACGCCGCTGCCGCGCGCCGACCTGCGCCTGCGCCATATCGGCATCGGACCGGTGGCGGTGTTCGGCGCCTCGAACTTCCCGCTCGCCTTCTCGGTGGCGGGCGGCGACACCGCCTCGGCGCTGGCCGCCGGCTGCCCGGTGATCGTGAAGGGCCACCCCGCCCATCCCGGCACCTCGGAGCTGGTGGGCCGCGCCATCCGTGCCGCCGTGGCCGAGGCCGGCCTGCCGGAAGGCGTGTTCTCGCTGGTTTCCGGCACGTTGAACGCGCTGGGCGCCGCGCTGGTGGGCGATCCCCGCATCATGGCGGTGGGGTTCACCGGCTCGCGCGCCGGCGGGCTGGCGCTGGTCAACATCGCCAATAGCCGCCCGGTGCCGATCCCGGTCTATGCCGAGATGAGCAGCATCAACCCGGTGTTTCTGCTGCCCGCCGCGCTGGACGCGCGGGCCGAGGCGCTCGGCAGCGGCTTCGTTGGCTCGCTCACCCTGGGTGCCGGCCAGTTCTGCACCAATCCCGGCCTCGTCATCGCTCTGGCCGGCGGCGACCTCGACCGCTTCCTCGCGAGCGCCCGCGCGGCGCTGGAGGCGGCGCCTTCCGCCACCATGCTCACGCCCGGCATTGCCGGCGCCTACGCCAAAGGCGTCGCCACGCTGGCGCAGGCCGGCGCCACCGAGCTGGCCCGTGGTGGCCAGGAGGGCGGGCCCAATGCCTGCCGCCCGGCGCTGTTCGTCACCGACGCCCCCGCCTTCATCGGCGCGGCGGGGCTGGCGCATGAAGTGTTCGGCGCCTCCTCGCTTGTGGTGCGCTGCGCGGATGTGGACGAAATGCTCGCCGTGGCCCGTGCCGTCGAGGGGCAGCTGACCGCCACGCTGCATCTGGAGGCGGAGGATCACGCGCTCGCCGCCCGGCTCGTGCCGATCCTTGAGGAAAAAGCCGGGCGCATCCTCGCCAATGGCTGGCCGACCGGCGTCGAGGTGTGCCATGCCATGGTGCATGGCGGCCCCTTCCCCGCCACTTCCGATCCCTGCTCGACCTCGGTCGGCACGCTCGCCATCCGCCGCTTCCTGCGCCCGGTCTGCTACCAGGATCTGCCGGAGGCGCTGCTGCCCGCCGCCGTGCGGGACGGCAACCCGCTCAACCTCCCCCGCCTCATCGACGGCGTGCCGGAAACGCCACGGGAACCGCGTTCATGAGCCCCATTCGTCTCGCCATTGTCGGCCTCGGCAAGATCGCCCGCGACCAGCACATTCCCGCCATCGCGCGGACGGAGGGCATCGCGCTCGCCGCCATTGCCAGCCGCAACGCGGCGCTGGAGGGCGTCGCCCATTTCGCCACGCTGGACGAGCTGCTGGCGAGCGGCGAGGCGATCGACGCGGTGGCGCTCTGCACCCCGCCGCAGGTGCGCCGCGCCCAAGCGCAGGCCGCGCTGGAAGCGGGCAAGCATGTGCTGCTGGAAAAACCCCCCGGCGCCACGGTGAGCGAACTGGGGCCGCTCATTGCCGCCGCGCAGGCCGCCGGCCGTACGCTGTTCGCCACCTGGCACTCTCGCTTCGCCCCGGCGGTGGAGCCGGTCCGCGCGTTGCTGGCCGGGCGCACGCTGCGCTCGGTCACGATCGAGTGGAAGGAGGATGTGCGCGTGTGGCATCCCGGGCAGGAGTGGATCTTCGAGCCCGGCGGGCTCGGCGTGTTCGATCCCGCGATCAACGCGCTGTCGATCCTCACCCGCATCCTGCCGCGCCCGGTCTTCGTCACATCGGCGCGTCTCGCCTTTCCGGCCAATCGCGATGCCCCGATCGCCGCCGAGCTGGACCTTGCCGATGCGCAGGGCCTGCCGATCCGCGCCGAGCTGGACTTCCTGCAGACCGGCCCGCAGACATGGGATATCCGGGTGGACACGGATGAGGGCCTGCTCACCCTTTCCTCCGGCGGGGCGAAGCTGTTTCACGAAGGCGCCACGCTGGTCGACGAGAAGGAAGCCGAATATGCCGGCATCTACCGGCATTTCGTCGACCTGATCCGTCGTGGCGCGTCCGATGTCGACCTCGCCCCACTCGCCCTCGTCGCCGACGCCTTCCTGCTCGGCCGGCGCACGCAGGTCGAGTCTTTCGAGTATTGATGATGGACCGGCCCGTGCCCCCCCGCCTGCTGCGCGAACCCTTCGGCATCCTTGCCGACGGCACCGCGATTGAACGCCTGCGCCTGCTCGGTGACGGCGGGTTCGAGGTCGCGATCCTCACCTTCGGCGCAGTGGTGCAGGCGCTGCATGTGCCGGACCGTGACGGCGACAGCGTCGACATCGTGCTCGGGCATGACCGCCTCGCCCCCTATGCCAGCGACCGGCGCTATTTCGGCGCGGCGGTGGGGCGCTATGCCAACCGCATCCAGGGCGGCAGCTTCACTCTGGACGGCATCGCCTGCCACGTGCCGGCCAATGACGGGCCCAACGCCCTGCATGGCGGGCCGGACGGCTTCGACCGCCGGGTGTGGAGCGTGGAGGCGGTCACGGACGGCCCGGCGCCGTCGGTGACGCTCGGCCTCGTCTCACCGGACGGCGACCAGGGCTTTCCCGGCACGCTGAGCGTGCGCCTGACCTATGCGCTCACCGGCCCGCGCGAATTGTCCATCGCCTTCGAGGCGACGACCGACCGGCCGACGCTGGTGAACCTCACCCATCACGGCTTCTTCAACCTCGCCGGCGTGGCAGAGGGCGGCGACGTGCTCGACCATGTGCTGACGCTCAACGCCGACAGCTACCTGCCGGTCGACGCCCTCGCCATTCCGCACGGGGGGCCGGCCCCGGTGGCCGGCACGCCGTTCGATTTCCGCAGCCCCAAGGCGATCGGCGCGGATATCCGCGCCGCGCATGAGCAGGTGCGGCTCGGGCGCGGCTACGACCATAATTACTGCCTGAGCGGGGGCCGCACGCGCGTGCCGCGCCTCGCGGCGCGGGTCGAGCATCCCGGCTCCGGCCGGGTGATGGAACTCATGACCGACCAGCCGGGGCTGCAATTCTATTCCGGCAACTTCCTCGACGGGACGGCGGAAGGAAAGTTCGGCCGGCTTCACCGCCAGTCGGACGCCTTCTGCCTGGAACCGCAGGCATGGCCCGACACGCCAAACCGGGGGGACTTCCCCTCGGCCCGCCTCGATCCCGGCGAGACCTATCGCCACGTTTCGCTCTACCGCTTCTCGACCCTCTGAATTCCGGAGGCCCGCCAGGGGAACTACCATGCACGGCAAGGCACCGCAGACCGACCGCCCGCTCCGCTCGAAGGCCTGGTTCGACAACCCAGCCAATATCGACATGACGGCGCTGTATATCGAGCGCTATCTCAATTTCGGCCTGAGCCAGGAGGAACTGCAGTCCGGCCGGCCGATCATCGGCATCGCGCAGACCGGCTCCGATCTCTCGCCCTGCAACCGCCATCACATCGAGCTCGCCAAGCGCACCCGCGAGGGCATCCGCGAGGCGGGCGGCATCGCCATCGAATTCCCGGTGCATCCGATCCAGGAAACCGGCAAGCGCCCCACCGCCGGCCTCGACCGCAACCTCGCCTATCTCGGCCTTGTCGAAACGCTGTACGGCTACCCGCTCGACGGCGTCGTCCTCACCATTGGCTGCGACAAGACCACCCCGGCGCTGCTGATGGCGGCGGCCACCGTCAATATTCCCGCCATCGCGCTCTCGGTCGGGCCGATGCTGAACGGCTGGTACAAGGGCGAGCGCACCGGCTCGGGCACCATTGTGTGGAAGGCGCGCGAGCTGCTGGCCAAGGGCGAGATCGACTATCCGGGCTTCGTGAAGCTGGTGGCCTCCTCGGCCCCCTCCACCGGCTATTGCAACACCATGGGCACGGCGACGACGATGAACTCGCTGGCCGAGGCGCTGGGCATGCAGCTGCCCGGCTCGGCCGCCATTCCCGCGCCCTATCGCGACCGGCAGGAAATCGCCTACCGCACCGGGCTGCGCATCGTCGACATGGTGCGCGAGGACCTGAAACCCTCGGACATCCTCACCCGCGACGCCTTCCTCAACGCGATCCGCGTGAATTCCGCCATTGGCGGCTCGACCAATGCGCCGGTCCACCTCAACGCGCTGGCCCGCCATGTCGGCGTGGAGCTCTCCATCGACGACTGGCAGACCTATGGCGAGGAGGTGCCGCTGCTGGTCAATCTCCAGCCGGCCGGCGAGTATCTCGGCGAGGATTACTACCATGCCGGCGGCGTGCCGGCCGTGGTCAGCCAGCTGATCGAGCAGGGCCTCATCGCCGAGGGCGCGATGACCGCGAACGGACGTACGCTGGGCGAGAACTGCCGCGACACGCCGATCGCCGACGAGGCGGTGATCCGGCCCTATGCCACGCCGCTGAAGGAGAAGGCCGGCTTCCGCGTGCTGCGCGGCAACCTGTTTTCCTCCGCCATCATGAAGACCAGCGTCATCTCGCCCGAATTCCGCGACCGCTATCTGTCCAACCCGGCCGATCCCGAGGCTTTCGAGGGCCGCGCCGTGGTGTTCGACGGGCCGGAGGACTACCACGCCCGCATCGACGACCCGGCGCTCGCCATCGACGAGACCACCATCCTGTTCATGCGCGGGGCCGGCCCGGTCGGCTATCCCGGCGCGGCGGAAGTGGTGAACATGCGCGCGCCGGACTATCTCATCAAGGCGGGCGTGAGCGCGCTGCCCTGCATCGGCGATGGCCGGCAGTCCGGCACCTCGGGCTCGCCCTCCATCCTCAACGCCTCGCCGGAAGCCGCGGTCGGCGGCGGGCTCGCGCTGCTGCGTACCGGCGACCGCGTGCGAATCGACCTGAAGCGCAACAGCGCCGACATGCTGGTGCCCGAGGAAGAACTGGCGGCCCGGCGCGCGGCGCTGGCGGCGGCGGGCGGCTATGCCTATCCCGAAAGCCAGACGCCCTGGCAGGAGATCCAGCGCGCGCTGGTCGGCCAGCTGGAGACCGGCGCCGTTCTGGAACCGGCCGTGCGCTACCAGCGCATCGCCCAGACCCGGGGGATGCCGCGTGACAATCACTAGCACGGAGCGTCCCTTGCGCGCACCGGAGACGGCCCCCGCCACCCTGCTGAGCGATGAGCGCTGCCACCTCGGCGAGGGCCCCAGCTATGACGCGGCGACCGACACCGCCTGGTGGTTCGACATTCTCGAACAGCGGCTGTTCGAGGCGCGTCTTCGCACCGGGCAAATCACCGTCCACGGGCTGCCTCTCATGGCGAGCGCGCTGGCCAGCGTCGATGCGCAGCGCCAGCTGCTCGTGACCGCGGACGGGCTGGTGCTGCGCGACATTGCCAGCGGGCGGTTCGACATGCTCGCTCCGGTCGAGGCGGATAATGGCGCCACGCGCTCCAACGACGCTCGCGTGCATCCCAGCGGCACCTTCTGGTTCAGCACCATGGGCCGGCATGCCGAGCCGGGGGCCGGCACGATCTACGCCTTCCGGCAGGGCACGGTGACGCCGCTGTTTCCCGGCCTCACCATTCCCAACGCGATCTGCTTCTCGCCGGACGGGCTCACCGGCTATTTCGCCGACACGGCGGCGCACCGGCTCTGCCGGGTGCGGCTGGATCCGGCCACTGGCCTGCCGCTCGAGGCGCCGGCCGTGCTGTATCTGCACGCCGGCGAGGGCGGGCTGGACGGCGCCGTCACCGATGCCGAAGGCCTCATCTGGTGCGCCCTCTGGGGTGGCGCGCGGCTCAACGCCTATTCCCCGGACGGCCGTCTGGTGCGCGCCATCGCCACGCCCGCGCGGCAGACGAGCTGCCCGGTCTTCGTCGGCGCCGGCTTCGACCGGGTGCTGGTGACCTCCGCCTGGGAGGGCATGGACGAGGCCGCGCGCGCCGCCGATCCGCAGCACGGGCGCACCTTTCTCCTCGATATCGGCATCCGCGGGCGGGCCGAGCCGCGCGTGCGGCTGGGGGCGCTGTGATGGGGGCTCTCTCGCATGTCGTGGTCGACTGGGGCACGTCGAGCTTCCGGCTCTGGGCGCTCGACCGCGCGGGCCATGTGCTCGGCGAGCGGCGCAGCGCGCAGGGGCTCGCCGCCTCAGGCGTGGAAGGCTTCGAGACGGTGCTGGAATCGCACCTCGGGGCTCTCGGCGTCGGCGATGGCGTGCCGGTGATGATGTGCGGCATGGTCGGCTCGCGCAGCGGCTGGGTCGAGGCCGCCTATCTCGACGCGCCCGTGCGGCTCGACGAACTGGCGGCCCGCGGCACGCATGTGCCTTCCGCGCATCGGCTGATCCGCATCCTGCCCGGCATCGCCCAGCGCGATCCCGCGCATCCCGACGTGATCCGTGGCGAGGAAACGCAAGTGCTTGCGCTCGCCCGGCGCGGCCATAGCGGCCTCGCCTGCCTGCCCGGCACCCATTCCAAATGGGTGGAGCTCAGGGATGGCGCGGTGGAACAGTTCGTCACCTTCATGACCGGCGAGCTGTTCCAGCTGCTGCGCGAACGCTCGGTGCTGGCGCCGGCGCTGCAGGGCGCCACGCCGGTCGATCCGGCCGCGCCCGATTTCGCCGCGGGCGTCGCGGAGGCGCTCGCCGCGCCGGCGTCGATCGGCAACGCGCTGTTCGCGCTGCGGGCGGGATGGCTGCTGGCCGACCGGCCGGCGGATGCCGCGCTGGCGCGCCTGTCCGGCCTGCTGATCGGGCTGGAGATCGCCGGCGCCCGCGCGCGGCTCGGCGCGATGGCGGCGGTGACGCTGATCGCCTCCGGGCCCAGTGCCGCGCTCTATCGGCAAGCGCTGGCGATTGCCGGCCTCGCCGTGCCGGACGAACTCGACGCCGAGGACTGCGTGCGCCGTGGACTGCATGAGGCCGCGCGGATCGCCTTCCGTCTCGAAAGGGTTACCCCATGACCGCCCTCTCCGCTCCCGCACCCGCCGGCGTGACCTGGCCCGGCCTTCGCCGTTCGCTTGTCGCCATCCTGCGCGGCATCGCTCCGCTTGAGGCCGAGGCGATCGTCGGCGCGCTGATCGAGGAAGGGTTGGAGGCGATCGAGATTCCGCTCAACTCGCCCGACCCGTTCCGCTCCATCGAGACGGCCGCCCGGCTCGCCCCGTCCGGCGTGCTGATCGGCGCGGGAACGGTGCTGACGAGCGCGGATGTCGACCGGCTCGCCGCCGCCGGCGGCCGGCTGATGGTGAGCCCGAATGTCGACCCCGAGGTAATCGCCCGCGCCAGCGGCCACGGCATGGTGACGATGCCCGGCGTGCTGACCCCGACCGAGGCGCTGGCCGCGGTGAAGGCGGGCGCCTCGGCGCTCAAGTTCTTTCCCGCCAACCTGCTCGGGCCCTCGATCATCCAGGCGATCACCGTGATCCTGCCGGCCGGCACCGTGGTGGGCGCCGTGGGCGGGGTCGGCGAGAACGAGTTCGCCGCCTATGCGCGGGCCGGCATCCGCACGTTCGGCCTCGGCTCCAGCCTCTACCGGCCGGGCGCGGACGCCGACGAGGTGCGTGCCAGGGCCCGCGCGATCATCGCCGCCTATGACGCGGCCTGTCCCGCGCCGACGGAGCCGCCAACGGAGATTCGGCACGCCCCGAGCTGAGGCGCGTGCCAGGACCCGCGGCGCCCGCCCCGGCGAGGCCCGCCAAGAAACCGGCACGCAAGCGCGGCCACCGATCCACCCACGGGAGACTTCCATGAAACGCCTGACGACGACCTTTGCCGCCACCCTCGCTACCCTCGCGCTCGGCGCGCTGGCCTTCGCCGCGCCCGCCGCCGCGCAGGGCAAGGGCACGGTCGGCATCGCCATGCCCACCAAATCCTCCGCCCGCTGGATCGCCGACGGCGACAACATGGTGAAGGTGCTGAAGGAGCGCGGCTACACCACCGACCTGCAATATGCCGAAGACGACATTCCCAACCAGCTCTCGCAGATCGAGAACATGGTGACCAAGGGCGCCAAGGTGCTGGTCATCGCCTCGATCGACGGCACCACCCTGTCCGACGTGCTCAAGCAGGCGCATGACAAGGGCATCAAGGTGATCGCCTATGACCGGCTGATCCGCGAGACGCCGAATGTCGACTATTACGCGACCTTCGACAATTTCCAGGTCGGCGTGCTGCAGGCGCAGTCGCTGCTGAAGGGCCTCGGCTATCCCGAGAAGAAGGGCCCGTTCAACATCGAGCTGTTCGGCGGCTCGCCGGACGACAACAACGCCTATTTCTTCTATGATGGCGCGCTCTCGGTGCTGAAGCCGCTGATCGACAACGGCACGCTGAAGATCGCCTCCGGCCAGACCGGCATGGACAAGGTCTCGACCCTGCGCTGGGACGGCGCCACCGCCCAGGCGCGCATGGATAACCTTTTGAGCGCCTATTACACCGACAAGAAGCTCGACGGCGTGCTCTCGCCCTATGACGGCCTGTCCATCGGCATACTGTCCTCGCTCAAGGGCGTCGGCTACGGCTCCGGCAGCATGAAGATGCCGGTCGTGACCGGGCAGGACGCGGAAGTGCCCTCGATGAAGTCGATCCTCGCCGGCGAGCAGTATTCCACCATCTTCAAGGATACCCGCGAACTGGCCAAGGTGACGGCCGACATGGTCGACGCCTCGCTCTCGGGCAAGGAGCCGACGGTCAACGACACCAAGACCTATAATAACGGCAAGAAGATCGTGCCGTCCTACCTCCTGAAGCCGGTTGTGGTCGACAAGAGCAACTGGGAAGCCGTGCTGATCGGCTCGGGCTATTACAAGCCCGGCCAGATCAACTGATCCTCAACCCGATATCGCGACCCGCGCCGGACCATGGGTCGGCGCGGGTCCCTTCGCAACGGAGCGCAGCGATGAACGCTCTTCTCGAAATGCAGGGCATCAGCAAGAACTTCACCGGGGTGAAGGCGCTGAGCGATGTGCGTTTCACCGTCAGGCCGGGCGAGATCCACGCCCTTGTCGGCGAGAACGGCGCGGGCAAGTCCACGCTGATGAAGGTGCTGAGCGGGGTCTACCCGCACGGCTCCTATGACGGGGCGATCGTGTTCGACGGCGAGGAGCGGCGTTTCCGCGACATCACCGATTCCGAAGCGGTGGGCATCATCATCATTCATCAGGAACTTGCCCTGATCCCTTTGATGTCGATCGCCGAGAACATCTTCATCGCCAACCCGCCGGGCCGCTTCGGCATCATCGACCGCGGCACGGTGCAGCGTCGCACGCGCGAGCTGCTGGCCAAGGTGGGGCTCGACGAATCCCCGGACACGCTGGTCACCAATATCGGGGTGGGCAAGCAGCAACTGGTGGAGATCGCCAAGGCGCTCTCCAAGAAGGTCCGCCTGCTTATCCTCGACGAGCCGACCGCCAGCCTCTCGGAAAAGGACAGCGCCGCCCTGCTCGACCTCCTGCTGGAGTTCAAGGCGCAGGGCATCGCCTCCATCCTCATCTCGCACAAGCTGAACGAGGTGTCGAAGGTCGCCGACCGCATCACCGTGCTGCGCGACGGGCGCACGGTCGACACCATGGATTGCCATGACGGCGCCGTGGAGGAAGACCGCATCATCGCCAAGATGGTCGACCGCGACCTCGAGCACCGCTACCCGAAGCGGGAGCCCAAATCTCCCGGCACCGGCAGCGGCGAGCCGATCTTCAAGGTGTCGAACTGGTCGGCCTACCATCCCCAGCATGCCGACCGGCAGGTCATCAAGAATCTCGACTTCGAGGTGCGGCGCGGCGAAATCGTCGGCATTGCCGGGCTGATGGGCGCCGGGCGGACCGAGTTCGCCATGAGCATTTTCGGCCGTGCCTGGGGGCAGAAGATCAGCGGCCGCGCCGAGATCGAAGGCCGCGAGGCGGATCTCTCGACGGTGCGGCGCGCCATCGACGCGGGCCTCGCCTATGTCACCGAGGACCGCAAGCATCTCGGCCTGCTGCTGGCCGAGGATATCCGCAAGAACGTGACGCTGGCCAACCTGCCGGCGATCGCCCCGGCGCGGGTGATCGACGACGTCGAGGAACTGCGCGTCGCCGCCGATTATCGCGCGCGCATGCGCATTCGCTGCCACAGCGTCTTTCAGGAAACCGGCAAGCTCTCCGGCGGCAACCAGCAGAAGGTGGTGCTGTCGAAATGGCTGTTCACCGATCCCAAGGTGCTGATCCTCGACGAGCCGACGCGCGGCATCGATGTCGGGGCCAAATATGAAATCTACTGCATCATCAACGAGCTGGCGGATGCCGGCAAAGGCGTCGTGGTGATCTCCTCGGAGATGCCTGAACTCATCGGCATCTGCGACCGCATCTGCGTGATGAACGAGGGCAGCTTCGTCGGCGAGTTCGCCGGCGGCGAGGCCACCCAGGAGAAGATCATGCGCGCCATCATGCGCAAGGGCGAGACACGTCCCAAGGAGTTACTTGCATGAGCGAAGCCGCGCTGAAGGAGAAGCCGCAGCACGCGGGCTTCCTGAAGAACAACCTGCGCGAATACGGGATGATGATCTCCCTCTTCGCCATCATGATTTTCTTCGAGGTGGTGACCGACGGCACGCTGCTGCGGCCGCTCAACCTCACCAACCTGGTGCTGCAGAACAGCTACATCGTCATCATGGCGCTGGGCATGCTGCTGGTCATCGTCACCGGGCATATCGACCTCTCGGTTGGCTCGGTCGCCGGCTTCGTCGGCGCCGTCGCGGCGGTGCTGATGGTGAAGTTCAACGTCCATTACATCCCGGCCACGCTGATCTGCCTGGTGCTCGGGGGGGCCATCGGCGCGGCGCAGGGATACTGGGTCGCCTATTTCAAGATCCCCTCCTTCATCGTCACGCTGGCGGGCATGCTGGTGTTCAAGGGGCTGGCGCTGGCCATCCTCGCCGGGCAGTCCGTGGGGCCCTTCCCGCCTACCTTCCAGAAGCTCTCCTCCGGCTTCATCCCCGAAATGGTGCCCGATGCCGGCGCGCTCTACCCGACCTCGCTGGCCATCGGCGCCGTGCTGGCGCTGGCCATGGTGTGGCTGAACTTCCGCGGCCGCGCGCGGCAGGAAGCGCACCATATCGAGACGGAGCCCTACGGCTTTTTCCTCGGCAAGAACCTGCTTCTGTTCAGCGTCATCCTCTATTTCGCCTATCTCATCGCCTCGCATCGCGGCCTGCCGAACGTGCTGGTGATCATGGTGGCGCTGATCGCGCTTTATGCCTTCCTCACGACCCGCACCACGATCGGCCGGCAGATCTATGCGGTGGGCGGCAACGAGAAGGCGGCGAAGCTCTCGGGCATCAAGACCGAGCGCCTCACCTTCCTCACCTTCGTCAACATGGGCGTGCTGGCGGCACTGGCCGGCCTCGTCTTCGCCGCGCGGCTCAACACCGCGACGCCCAAGGCCGGCCTCGGCTTCGAACTCGACGTCATCGCCGCCTGCTTCATCGGCGGCGCCTCGGCCTATGGCGGCGTGGGCAAGGTCGGCGGCGCGGTGATCGGCGCGCTCATCATGGGCGTGATGAATAACGGCATGTCGATCCTGGGCATCGGTATCGACTACCAGCAGGTCATCAAGGGCCTCGTCCTGCTCGGCGCCGTCTGCCTCGACGTCTACAACCAGCGGCGCGCCTGAGCCCGGGACGCCTTCAACGCCATGGCGTGACGAGAGACCGGCGCGACGGGGGAGCGACCTCCCGGCGCGCCGGGTTTGAAGAAACCGAAAGGCGGTTGCGCCGTTTCGTTCTGGTCACGCAAGCGGCACTGATTAATCTGACGGCAGCGTTTCATGTCAACGTGGCCGGGATGGACATCATGAGTGCTGGCGCGGCGAAGTCCCCTCTCATCGCGATGCGGGGCGCGGGCTATTACAGCAGCAACACGGCGGGGGCGAAGAGCGTCATCGATTCCGCCGCCGATCTGGCGCTGGAGGCTATTGCCGGCCTGGATCTGCCGGCCGGGCCGGGGCCGTTCTCCATCGCCGATTTCGGCGCGGCCGATGGCGGCACCTCGCTGGACCTGATGCGCCGCGTGGTGGGCGCGCTGCGCGAGCGCGCGGCCGACCTGCCGATCACCCTTACCTATACCGACCTGCCGGGCAACGACTTCTCCGCCCTGTTCGGCATGCTGCAGGCCGAGGGCGGGCTGGGTCGCGCGCCGGGCGTGTTCGCCTTCGCCAGCGGCACCACCTTCTATCGGCAGATCGTGCCGGACGGCACGCTGCATTTCGGCTTCTCGGCCACCGCCATGCACTGGCTGAGCCGTTCGCCGGGCCTCATCGCCGATCACACCCACGCCGTCGGCGCGAGCCCGGCGGAGACGGAAGCCTACCGCACGCAGTCGCTGGCCGACTGGGAGACCATCCTTTTGGCCCGCGCCCGCGAACTGGCCTCCGGCGGCGTGCTGGTGATGGCCAATTTCAGCGTCGACGACGACGGCCATTATCTCGGCTGGACCGGCGGGGTGAACATGCATGACAGCTTCGCCGCCCACTGGCGGGCGCTGGCGGCGGACGGCACGCTCCGTGCCGAGGAATACCGCGCGGCCGCGTTCCAACAATATTACAAGACCCGCGACGAATTCGCCGCGCCCTTCGCCGACCCGCAATCGCCAGTGCGCCGCGCCGGGCTGACGCTGGAGAGGATCTTCTCGCGCGTCACCCCCTGCCCCTACCGGGCGGATTTCGAGCGGCACGGCGATGCCCAAGCCTTCGCCCGCGCCTATGTGCCGACGCTGCGCTCGTGGTCGGAGAGCACGTTCTTCAGCGCGCTCGACACAGGCCGGCCGATCGAGGAGCGGCGGGCGATCATCGACCGCTTCTATGGCGCCTGTGAAGACGCCGTCGCCGCCGATCCGGCCGGCCATGCGATGGACTATGTCCACTGCTTCATGGTGATCCGCAAGGCGTGAGCCGAAGGGCGTGAGCCGAAGGGCGTGAGCCGAAGGGCGTGAGCCGAAGGGCGCGAACCCACCCGCATCAATCGTCGTCCGTACCGCCGCCCCCGGCGCCACGGATGCGCGAGCCCTCCGATTCCGGCACGCAGGTCTTGAGTGCGTAAGCCTGCAGCACGCGTAGATCCGCCTCCTCCAGCGCGGCGCGCCGGTGCGCGGGCCGTGCGGGCGAGGGAACATCGTCGGTGCAGGCCACGCGCGACTGGCCCTCCGACCGCACCCCGCCAGGCTCATCACCAGCCAGTTCGCCCAAAGCCGTCAGCGTCCACGCCCCCTCGCGGGAGGTGAAGCGCACCGGCCGGCCCGCGAGACGCGCGGCACGGGCGGCGAAGGGCAGCAGCAGAAGCGGAAACGCCACGTCCGGCAGATCGACCATGGTCCACGCGCCCGCCTCGTCCACCAGCCAGCAGCCAGTGGCGAGCGGGCAGGCCGGAGCGGTCGCCGTCAGTTGCCCGTCCACCACGCGCGGGCGGGCGAGCGAGTCATGCACCCCGAGGAAGGCGACCAGCATCGGCGCAAAGGCAAGGCCGCTGCGAGCGAGCCAGCGCGCCGCGCGGCCCATCTCGTCCGCCTCGCCCCAGCTGCAGCCGGCCCCGCGCGCTGCCTTGGCCGCCAGCGTCTCTACCTCGTTCAGCGAAAGATCCATCATGCCGCCTCCCCCGCCGACAATTCCTCGGGAAAAGGCGCGCCACGGAACATCGAGATACGCAGCCAGCGGTCGGAACGCGGGTCGAACTGATCGGCACCGAAAAAGGCCAGCTTGCAGCGCAGCAGGTCGATCGGCCGCAGCGCCGCCGAGAGCAGGTTATCGCGCACCTCGCCATAGAGATGGTCGCGCGACAGCAGCAGTACCCGCTGGATGACATGGCGCCAGTCCGGCCGCTCCAGCACGATCTCGGCCACGGTGCGCTCGGGCGGCAGCGTGCCGAGATAGGCCTTGAGGCGGGTGACGTCGCGGGCGATGGCAAGCGGCTGTTCGCGATCGGCGCCCGGCTCCTCGCGGCGCTCGCCGAGGCGCGGCTCCAGCTTGTCGGCCGAGACATACCAGAAACGCGCATCGCTCATCGGATCGGCGAAGTCAATCCGGCCCGTCCAGCCATAGGCGTCGTCGATGCGCGCCAGCAGGTCACGTGCCGGCAGGGTGCCGCCCATGTGCCAGAGCGCGTCCTCGTCCACCGCCATCGTCTCGGTGAGATCGTCCACCAGCGCGCCGAACGGCTCGATCAGCAGCGCCGCCGCATATTCGCGGGCCTCCATCCCGAGCGCCTCACACGCGAAGCGGTAGAGCCGGTCGCAGGGATGATCGAGGCCCGGATCGAGCCGGGCGGCCGCCTCGTGCAGGCGATCGAGATCCGCCCGCAACCCGGCGATGCGCGCGGTCTGCACGGCATCGATGGTGGCCCAGCTGCCGGCCACCTCCCGCGCGCGGTCGATCGCGGCGAGGAGCAGCCGGTGATCCTCGGGGGTGATGGCGGGCAAGGCGCGCACGCGCGCCAGCGCCGTCTCGCGCGCGTGGATCCAGGCATGCAGCAGCGTGGGATGGCGCACGAGAAACGGCGCCATGCCGAGGCCGGTCGAATTGCCCACGCCGATGCGCCGCCGCAGA
The DNA here is from genome assembly GCF_014195655.1 of Ancylobacter tetraedralis. Lineage (GTDB taxonomy): Bacteria > Pseudomonadota > Alphaproteobacteria > Rhizobiales > Xanthobacteraceae > Ancylobacter > Ancylobacter tetraedralis. The sequence goes on along the minus strand of NZ_JACICD010000001.1, from coordinate 46,921 downwards.
CGTGGCTCCAGCGCCACCGCCCGGTCGCCACCCAGCGCGCGGGCGCAATGCTCGGCCAGATCGAGGGTGAAGGAGCGGATCAGCCAGACCGTGAGCATCTCGGCCTGGAAGGGCCCGCCCAGTTCGGGCCGGTCGCGCAGCACGTCGCGATCGGCGATGCCGAACTTGCCGTTGCCATAGACGGCGGTGGTGCGCATGAGATAGCCGACCGCCTCGATCGCCGCCTCATCGGGCATCGCGCCGCGCGCCAGCCTCGCCACAAGACTGTCGAACAGCCGCACGCTCTTGTTGGCGCGCGAGAGCGTGAGTTCGCGCGCGGTGAACCGCCCCGCCTCCTGGCGCGGCACATTGGCCTCCAGCCGCTCGATCTCGGCCGTGTCGGGCACGCCGTCATAGAGCGCGTAGGAGGTGTCCCACGCCTCGGCGATCACCCGGTCGGTGCGGCGCTCGTCCTGCAGGTAATGCGCGAAGGCGACCAGACAGTAGCTTCGCGCGCCGGTATCGACGCGGTAGACCGCCCGGCCATAGCCCTCGGCATCGATCTCCCAGAGCGGGCGGGTGAAGCGCCAGCCCTCCCGCGCGGCCCGCCGCATCAGCGTGCGCAGGAAGCTCAGCCGCGTGGGGTGCGAGGCGCCCAGGCACTCGAGCCGCATCACCTCGTCGGGCGCGCGAAGCGCACGGGTGGGCGCGGGAACGGGCGCGGGAACGGGGCGGTTCATGACGCGGCCTCTCCCCCGTCCCGCGGCGCCAGCAGCGCGGTGCAGCGCTCAAGCGTCGCAGCATTCACGGCAATGCCGGCCTCCGCGCTCAGCCGCCGCGCGGCTTGCTTGCGGGCGCCGGGGCGGCGGGCGCCCTGCTCGTCCATTGCCGCGAGCACGGTGGCGAGGCGCGCGGCGAAGGCATCGTCCGAGGTCGCCACGGGGTCGATGGCGAGGAAGAACTGGCCGGTGCGGGGCGGCCCGCCGGCCGGACTGGAGAAGGGGCTGGCCGCGATGCCGGGCGTCGCGCCCGTCAGGCAGGCCGCCATCACCTCCACCAGCAGCGCCGCGCCGAAGCCCTTGTAGCCGCCGCTCGGCGCCATGCTGCCCTTGAGCGCGGCCGCGGCATCCGTGGTCGGCCGCCCTTGCGCATCCAGCGCCCAGCCCACGGGGATGGGCTCGCCCGCTCGGGCGCGCTTCATAACCTCGCTCTTGGCCACCACGCTGGCGCTCTGGTCGATGACGAAGGCCGCCCCGCCCGCGCCGTCCGGCACCGCGAGCGACCAGGGATTGGTGCCGAGCACCGGCCGCGTCCCGCCCACCGGCGCGATGGAGGCCGGGGCATTGGTGAAGCCGAGGCCCACCAGCCCGGCGCGGGCGATCTGCTCGGTGTGATAGCCCAGCACGCCGCAATTATAGGATTGATGCACCGCCAGGGCGGCCAGCCCGCGCCGGCGCGCCAGCGCCACCAGCGCCGGCAGGCCGAGCGCGATGGCGGGGTGAGCGAAGCCGCAATCGGCGTCGATGGAGATGACGGCATCGGCCGCCTCCTCCAGCTTTGGAACCGCGTCGGCCCGCACCTTGCCGCAGGCGAGATGCTCGCAATAGACCGGCAGGTACATCAGCCCGTGCGAGGCCACCCCGTCGCACTCTGCGGCGGCGATGGCGGCGGCCAGCGGCGCCGCCTGCGCGGTGCTGGCGCCATGGTTGAGGAGAGCGCCGAGCGCGAGGTCGACGATCTCCTGCCGGGTCATCCGGACGCTCGCATCGGTCATCGCGCGGCAAGGCTCCTGGCGGGGATGGCGGGCTGCGCGGCGGCACCGAAGCTCGCCCGCATGAAGGCGAGCCAGTTCAGGCCCAGCAGCTGATCGACCTCGGCCGCACTGAAACCGCCGGCGAGGAGACCGGCGCGCAAGGTGGGGAAATCCCGGTTGTCGCGAAAAAAGGCCGGCTGCGCGGGAAAGGCCGCTTTCCCCAGGCCCATCGCATCGGGATCGCCGAAGGTCCAGCGGCCGACCCGCATCCAGCGCACCACCTCGTCCGGCTGGTCCTGGCAGAGATCGGAGCCGATGCCGATATGGGCGACGCCGATCCGGTCGGCGAGGCGCCGGGCCATGTCGACGAAGCTCGCGCGCGTGCAGTCCGAGCCGTCCTTGAGATGGGCGGGATAAAGCGACAGGCCGACCATGCCGCCGCTCTCGGCCAAAGCGTCGAGCACACGCTCGGACTTGTTGCGCGCGGTGTCGCGCCACCAGCGCGGATTGGCATGGGTGATGGCGATGGGCCGCTGCGAGGCGGCGATCGCCTCCAGCGTCGAGCGCTCGCTGGAATGCGACATGTCCACCACCATGCCGAGCCGGTTCATCTCGCGCACCACCTCGCGCCCCATCAGGGTCAGGCCGGTATCCTCGGCCTCGCGCCAGCCGGTGCACAGCAACGACTGGTTGTTGTAGCTCAGCTGCAGGAAGCGCAGGCCGAGCGCATAGAGCGCCTCGACCAGCCGCAGATCACCCTCGATCACCGACGGGTTCTGCGAGCCGAAGAACACGGCCGTGCGCCCCTCGGCACTCGCGCGTTCTATGTCGGCGGCATCGCGGCCGGGCAGGATCAGGTCGGCATGCTCCGCGAAGCGGCGGTTCCAGGCGAGGATATGCTCGACGCAGTCGCGGAAGTTCTCGTGATAGGCGACGGTCGCGTGGATGGCGCTGACGCCGCCCTCGCGCATCTGCTGGAATATTCCGGGTGACCAGCGGCCATATTGCAGGCCGTCGACGAGGATGGGTCGCGCGCTCACGGGTCCAGCTCCCCGCCGGCGAACACATAGGACGTCTTGGTCTGGGTGTAGAATTCCACCGCGTGCCGGCCCTGCTCGCGGGGCCCGTAGCTCGACGCCTTCATGCCACCGAACGGCACGTGATAATCGGTGCCGGCGGTGGGCAGGTTCACCATGACGCAGCCGCTTTTCGAGTGGCGGCGGAAATGGTTCGCCCGCGCCAGCGAGCGGGTGACGATGCCGGCGGTGAGGCCGAATTCGCTGTCATTGGCGAGCGCCAGCGCCTCCTCATAGCTGCCCGCCGCGATGACGCAGGTGATCGGCGCGAACATTTCCTCGCGGTTGATCGCCATGTCGTTGCGCGTGCCGACGAAGACGGTGGGCGCCATATAGAACCCCTCGGTGGGGCGCTCCAGACGCACGCCGCCAGCCACCCGTTCCGCGCCCTCCCGCGTGCCGAGCGCGACATAGTCGAGATTGGCGGCGAGCTGGCCGGCGCTGACCACCGGCCCCATGGCGATGCCCGGCTCCAGCGCATGGCCGACGCGCCATTCCGGCAGGCGGGCCAGCAGCTTCTCGACGAAGGCGTCGTGCACCCCGCGGTGCACGATGAGCCGCGAGGCGGCGGTGCATTTCTGCCCGCTGCCGCCAAAGGCGGAATTCAGCGCCAGCGTCACGGCGAGGTCGAGATCGGCATCGTCCATCACGAGAAGCGGGTTCTTCGAGCCCATTTCCAGCTGGACGCGCGCGAGATGGCCGGCGGCGCGCACGGCGACCGAACGGCCGACCTCCAGCGAGCCGGTGAAGCTGATGGCCCGCACGCCGGCATGCGCCGCCAGGTAATCGCCGATGCGCCCGCCCGGCCCCATGACGAGGTTGCAGGTGCCGGCCGGCAGCTTCTGGCGGGAGATGATCTCCGCGAGCGCAAACGCGCTGGCGGGGGTGAGGTTGGCCGGCTTCCACACCACGGCATTGCCGAAGGCGAGCGCCGGGGCGATCTTCCACGCCGCCGTCGCCATCGGGAAGTTCCACGGCGAGAGGATCGCCACCACGCCCACCGGCTCGCGGCGCACGTCGATCTCGATGCCCGGGCGCACGGAATCGGCGGTCTCGCCCAGCTGGCGCAGCACCTCGGCGGCGAAGTAGGTGAAGAACTGGCCGGAGCGGCGCACCTCGCCGATGCCCTCGGCCAGCGGCTTGCCTTCCTCGCGCGACAGCAGGCGGCCAAGTTCCTCGGCGCGGGCGATCAGCTCCTGCCCGATGGCGTCGAGCATGCCGAGCCGGGCCTCCAGCGGCGTCGCCGCCCAGCGCGGTCCCGCCTGCCCGGCCGCCTCCACCGCGGCATCGACATCGGCGAGCGAGGCCTGCGCATAGAGGCCGACCAGATCCGACATATCGGACGGGCTGCGGTTCTCGATGGCCTCGCCCGACCCGTGCCAGGCGCCACCGATATAGTTGGCCTTGATATCCATGAAAACCTTCCCTGATGCCGCCATTTCGAGCGGGGAAAGGGGTTCGGTCAATCAGAAATCGTCGTATGTTTGTTAGACTAAACCGAACATGGAGCGGCGCCTATGTATTCCTTCCTCGCGCTGAAGGTGTTTGTCGCGGTGGTCGAGGCCCGCGGCATAAAAGGCGCGGCGGACCGGCTGGGCCGCACCGTTTCCACCATCTCGACGACGCTGAAGCAGTTCGAGGAGGCGGTGGGCGCGCCGCTGTTCGAGGGTGACCGCAAGAACCGGCTGACGCCACTGGGACGGCTGGTGCACGAGGAGGCGCGCGACCTCCTGGAGCATTACGAGCGCAGCTGCGCGGCGATCCGCGCCTACAGCGCCAATGAGGTCGGCCATGTTCATGTGGCCTGCGTGCCCTCGGTGGCGGTAGCGCTGCTGCCCGAGGTGATCCGCCACCTGCGCCGCGCGCCGCGCCCGATCGAGATCGAGGTGCGCGACATGGACAGCGTGTCGGTGACGGAGGCGGTGGTGGCGGGCGTGGTCGACGTGGGCGTCGCCAACGGCACCAGCCAGATGGCCGGCGGGCAGTTCACGCCGCTGTTCAGCGATCCGCTCGACCTCGTCTGCCGCACGGAAGATCCGCTTGCCGCCCTCGGCCGGCCGATTTCCTGGGACGACCTCGCCGGCCGGGTATTTCTCGCCCATCGCGGCTATGGGGCAATCCGCGATCCGCGCTTCCGCGCCATTGCCGGGCAGGCGCAGGTGACCGTGCGCAACGTGCTGTCACTGCTGGCGCTGGTGAAAGCGGATGTCGGCGTCACCCTGCTGCCACGCCTGTGTGGCCAGCCCAATGACCGCGCGCTGCGCTTCCTGCCGGTGGACGATCTGCAGGCGCGGCGCGTGGTCGGGCTGGTGGAACGCGGCGCCCGCATGCCCTCCCCGGCAGCGACGCTGTTCGCTCACGCCCTGCGCAGCGTCCTGATCGAGAAAGGCGCCGCGCTCGGCCTCGATATCCTGTGCGGTCCGGCCGGGAGCCGGGCAATCGCCACGGCACACGCCATCCCCCGGCCGGCCTCGCCCTGACGCCGGCCTGCGGAGGCCGCCGCCGACATGCAGGCAACGCGGACACGTTGCCCGACACGCGGGAGGCGGCTATTTGGCGGCCGCCTCCTCTTCGATCCGCCGCTCCACCCGCCGCATGCGCCGGAGCAGCAGCGGCAGCACCAGCACCAGCGCGGCAATGGCGAGCAGCGTGGCGGAGATCGGGGTCGAGACGAGCACGCTCCAGTCGTTCTGGCTCACCGCCAGCGCGCGGCGGAGCTGGATTTCCGCCTGCGGCCCCAGAATGAGGCCGATCAGCGCCGGGGCGATCGGGAAGTCGTAGACCCGCGCCATGTAGCCGATGAGACCCAGCCCGCACATCAGCGCAAGGTCCATCCACGAGGTCGACAGCCCCCACACACCGACCAGCGCGAACACCACGATGCCGGCATAGATATAGGGACGCGGGATCAGCAGCAGGCGGACCCAGATGCCGACCAGCGGCAGGTTGAGGACCAAGAGGATGACATTGCCGATATAAAGCGAGGCGATGAGGCCCCAGAGCAGGCCGGGATTGGTGGCGAATAGCAGCGGTCCCGGCTGCAGGCCGTAATTCTGGAACGCGGCCAGCAGCACCGCGGCCGTCGCGGTCGAGGGCAGGCCGAGCGTGAGCAGCGGCACCAGGATGCCGGCGGCGGCGGCATTGTTCGCCGCTTCCGGCCCAGCGACCCCTTCGATCGCGCCTTCGCCGAACTGTTCGGGATGCGGGCTCAGCCGGCGCTCCAGCGTGTAGGAGAGGAAGGTGGGGATTTCCGTGCCGCCGGCCGGCAGCGAGCCGATGGGGAAGCCGATCAGCGTGCCGCGCAGCCACGGCTTCCACGAGCGTGCCCAATCCTCCTTCGTCATCCAGACGCCGCCCGAGAGCGGATTCATCACCGCCTGCACCTGTGCGTTGCGGCTGGCGACATACAGCGTCTCGCCCACGGCGAAGAGGGCCACGAGGACCACGGTGAAGGAGATGCCGTCGAGCAGTTCCAGCGTGCCGAACACCATGCGGCTCTGCCCGGTCTGCGTATCGATGCCGATGGTGCCGAGCGCGAGGCCGAAGAACAGCGCGGTGAAGCCGCGCACGCGCGAGGTTCCCATCACCACGGCCACCGAGGTGAAGGAGAGGATCATCAGCGCGAAATAGTCCTCCGGGCCGAAGATGAAGGCGAGTTCGGCGATGGCGGGCGCGAGGAAGGTCAGCGCCAGCGTGCCGAAGGTGCCGGCGACGAAGGAGCCGATCGCCGCCGTCGCCAGCGCCGCCGCGCCGCGCCCGGTGCGCGCCATGCGGTTGCCCTCCAGCGCGGTCATCACCGAGCCGCTCTCGCCCGGCGTGTTCAGCAGGATCGACGTGGTCGAGCCGCCATAGAGCGCGCCATAGAGAATGCCGGCGAACATGATGAAGGCCGATTCCGGCGCCACCTGCGCGGTGACGGGCATGAGCAGCGCGATGGTCAGCGCCGGCCCGATGCCGGGAAGCACGCCCACGGCCGTGCCGAGCGCGCAGCCGACCAGCGCCCAGAACAGGTTGATCGGCTGCAGCGCGATGGCGAAGCCGGCGATGAGTTGGGTCAGCGTGTCCATGATGTCACCGGATCAGCGGCAGGAACGGGCCGAGGTCGATGCCGAGCTTGGAGAACATGAACCAGGCTCCTCCGCCGAGGGCGGCACCCACCGCGAGATCGAACAGCGTGCGATGCGAGCCGAAGGCGTGCGTCACCAGCGTGAAACCGACCGCCGCCGTGAGCGGAAAGCCCAGCCAGCGGATGGTCGCCAGCGGCAGCGCGACGCCGGCGAGGGAGAGCAGGAACGCGCGCCGCGAGGGCGGTGCGTCGGCATCGGCGTTTTCCTCCTCCTGCGGGCGGAACGTGACGCCCTGCCGGATCTGCACAAGGAGAAGGACACCGAGCACGACAAGGCCGACGCCGACGGCCGCCACCATGACCTCCGGCCCCATGCCGACAAAGGCCGTGGTCGACTGGATGCTGGTGGCGCCATAGATCCACACGAGGCCCATGGCCAGCACGGCAAGGCCGATCCACCACGGCCGGGGGGGAGCCGCGCCGCCGCGAGGCTCATCAATGGGGGGCATGCGCTGGCTCCATGGCCTGACGTGGCTGGCTGGTAATTGCCTCTCCCCGCCCGAAATCGGTTGCCGAGTTCGGTTCTGGCGAGGCCGAAGCCGGATCGATCCGGCTTCCGCGGAGAGGTGGCCCGCGAAGCGGGTCGGCGAGGGGCTACACGGGTGCGAAACGTCGAAGACCCCTCACCCCACCCTTCTCCCCCCACCCTTCTCCCCAATGGCGAGAGGGCGTATCGCCCGGTCGTCGGAACCCGCGCGCCGGCACGAACCGACGCGCGGGCATCGCGTCACTGGACGATGCCGACTTCCCGCAGCGCCTGCGCCCAGTTGGTCTCTTCGCTCTTGAGGAAGGCGATGAATTCGGGACCGGAGAGATAGGCGTCCTCCCAGCCCTGGTTCTTCAGGGTGGCTTTCCAGACGTCGCTGGTGTGCAGTTTGGCGAAGCGGTCCAGCCAGGCCTTCCTGCCGGCCTCGCTCATGCCCGGTGCGCCGACAAAGCCGCGCCAGTTGCCGATTTCGACCGGGATGCCGGCCTCCTTCAGCGTGGGCACATCCAGCCCTTCGAGCCGGGTGGGGCCCGAGACGGCGATGATGCGGATGCGGCCGGACTGGGCGAACTGGCGGAACTCCGAGGCGCCGGAGATCGCCGCCTTGATCTTGCCGCCGCCGAGCGCGGCGAGAATTTCGCCGCCGGAAAAGGCGACGAAGTTGATCTTGTTCACCGGGGCGCCGGCATGCTTGGCGAGCATGGCCAGCATCACATGGTCCGCGCCGCCCGCCGAGCCGCCGCCGACCGACAGCGCGCCGGGATCCGCCTTCAGCGCCGCGATGAAGTCCTGCGGCGTCTTGATCGGCGAATCGGCCGGCACGGCGATGGCGTTGTACTCATTGGTCAGCCGCACCAGCGGCGTGGTGTCGTTGAGCGACACCGGCGTCTTGTTGGTGATGACGCCGGCCACCATGATCACGCCCGTGACCAGCAGCGCGTTGTCGTCGCCCTTGGCGGTGCGCACGAACTCGGCAAGGCCGATCGTGCCGGCCGCGCCGCCCTTGTTGGTGAAGTTCACCCCGTCGGTGAAGATCTTCGCCTGGTTCATCGCCGCCATGGTCTGGCGGCCGGCGCCGTCCCAGCCGCCGCCGGGATTGGCCGGGATCAGCACCTTGGCCGGATCGGCGAGAGCGAGACCGGCGGACAGGGCGAGCGCGAGGCCGCCCGCCAGTCCAAGGGTCGCGCGGCGCAGGTGCCGTCTCAGCCGCGGGGTCGCGTCAGTCGTTTTGGCGTTGAGCATGTCGTTTCCTCATTCGGTTTCGCCGTGTCTTGCCCGGAGGATCCGGGATGCCGGCTTTGAGATTCCGCCGTGGCGGTGGAGCGGTGGCGCGGGCAGATGTCGCTTCAGGCCGCCCCTCCGCGCTGGGGCTGGCCGGTGGGGATGACGGTCTGCACGATCGAGGCGTCGAGCGCCTCATACTCGTGCAGCCCGATCAGATCGTAGAGTTCGGCGCGGGTCTGCATCGCCTCGATCATCCGATGCGTGCCACCGTCGTGGCGGATCGCCCGGTAGAGCGAAGCCTGCGCCTTGTTGGCGACGCGCAGCGCCGAGACCGGCCAGATCACCATGCGGTAGCCCATCGCCTCGAATTCCGAGGTGGTGAAGAAGGGCGTGCGGCCGAACTCCGTCATGTTGGCGAGCAGCGGCACGCCGGCCGGCATGCGCTCGGCGAAGGTGCGAAACATCTCCGCATTGGTCAGCGCCTCCGGGAAGATGGCGTCGGCGCCGGCCTCGAGATAGAGCCGGGCGCGGGCCAATGCCCCGTCCAGCCCCTCGCTGGCGGCGGCATCGGTGCGGGCGATGATGTAGAGGTCGCGCCGGGCGCGCGCGGCGGCGGCGACCTTGGCGGCCATGTCGTGCGCATCGGCCAGCTTCTTGTCGTTGAGGTGGCCGCACTTCTTCGGCAGGAGCTGGTCCTCGATATGCACCGCCCCGGCGCCGGCATCCTCGAAGGTGCGCACCATGTGCATCACATTGAGCGCCTCGCCATAGCCGGTGTCGCCGTCGACCAGCAGCGGCAGGCCGCTGGCCCGCGCGATCTGCCGAATGAAGAAGGCCACCTCGTCGACGGTGATGATGCCCAGATCGGGCAGGCCCATCGAGGCGGTCATCGCGGCGCCGGAGAGGTAGAGCGCCTTGAAGCCGGCCTCCCTGGCCTGCAAGGAGGCCATGCCATTATGCGCGCCGGGAAGTTCGACGATGCCACCCGCCTCCACCAGCGCGCGGAAGCGGCGGCCCGCCGGCTCCGTGGGAAGATCGCTGTTCACCAGATAGGGCATGGGACACGGCCTTCAGTTGGCGTAGAGATCGACATAGTCGTTGACCGCCATCGCTTCGAGCCGCTCCTGGTCGAGCGAGACGTCGAGAATGGCGCGCTGGCGCTTCTCGACAAAGCGGCGGGCGAGATTGGTGCGGAACTTGGCCTCGAGCAGCGGGATGCCGTCCGCACGCCGGCGCTTGTGGCCGATCGGATATTCCACCAGCACTTCCGGCAGCACGGTGCCGTCGGTGAGCACGAGGGTCATCGCATTGGCGATCGAGCGTTTTTCCGGGTCGTGATAATCGCGGGTGAAGGCCGGGTCCTCGACGCAGGTGATCTTCGCCCGCAGCGCGTCGATGCGCGGATCGGCGGCGACCGCATCCTCGTAGTCGGAGGCGGTGAGCCGGCCGAACAGCAGCGGCACGGCGACCATGTACTGGATGGTGTGGTCGCGGTCGGCCGGATTGTGCAGCGGCCCGCTCTTGTCGATGATGCGGATGCACGCCTCATGCGTGCGGATGCGGATCGAGGCGATGTCGGCGGCGCTGCGGCCCATGTCGGCCAGCGCGCCGTGCAGCGTCATCGCCGCCTCCACCGCCGTCTGCGCGTGGAATTCCGCCGGGTAGGAAATCTTGAAGAGCACGTTCTCCATGACATAGGAGCCATAGGGCCGCTGGAAGGCGAACGGCTTGCCGCGGAACGAGGCGTCGTAGAAGCCCCAGGTCGGCGCGGTGAGCACGGAGGGGTAGCCCATCTCGCCGGTCTGCGCGATCAGGGCGAGGCGCACGGCGCGGCTGGTGGCGTCGCCCGCCGCCCAGCTCTTGCGCGAGCCCGCGTTCGGCGCGTGACGATAGGTGCGCAGCGCCTGCCCGTCGACGAAGGCCAGCGACAGCGCGTTGATGATCTCCTCGCGCGTCAGCCCGAGCAGGCCGGCGACCACGGCGGTCGACGCCACCTTGACCAGGATCACGTGGTCGATGCCGACCTTGTTGAACGCGTTTTCCAGCGCGATGCAGCCCTGAATCTCGTGCGCCTTGATCATCGCGGTGAGCACGTCGCGCATGGTCGGCGGCGTGCGGCCGGTGGCGACCGCGTTGCGGGCCAGCCAGTCGGCGACGGCGAGGATGCCGCCGAGATTGTCCGAGGGGTGCCCCCATTCGGCGGCGAGCCAGCAATCGTTGAAGTCCAGCCAGCGGATCATCGTGCCGATGTTGAACGCCGCCTGCACGGGGTCGAGCTGATAGGGCGTGCCGGGAACCTTCGCCCCGTTCGGCACCACGGTGCCCGGCACGATCGGCCCGAGCAGCTTGGTGCAGGCCGGATATTCCAGAGCCTCCAGCCCACAGCCGAGCGTATCGATCAGGCAGTTGCGGGCGGTCTCATAGGCGAGAGAACTGTCGACACGATAGTTGAGAACGTAGTCGGCGATATCGACCAGAACACCATCAGGGGCCGGGCGTTCATTGTTGCTGTGGCTGGACATGGCGTTCTCTACGTCTCCCTTGGGCGCATTTTCGAGGCGACTGCCATCGCCGTCTTCCTTATAGTGTCGACAATTCTAGCCAAAAATCGACAAAAAACAAACGAAACTTGCATTACCTCGCACTCTGTGTCGACACTTTTGGCGATGAAGCGCTCCGAGCGCATGGCGGCCGGGGAAGGCGCATCGCGCGAGAAATCCGCTATAACGAAGGCAACCGCGCGCCGGCACGCGAGCGACGAGGAAAAGGTGTCGACATGTTGAACGCGGACGAGACCGAAGCAGCAGGGGATTCGCTGGGCGGCAGCGGCCTCGCCGCGCGCCTGTACGAGGATCTGACGCGAGCCATTCTCGCCGGCACGCTGGCTCCCGGGGAAAAGCTCTCGGAGCCCGCCATCGCCCGCTCCTTCGGCGCCAGCCGCGCGCCCGTTCGCGAGGCGATCCGCCGGCTGCAGGAGCGAGGGCTCGTCACCTATGCGGTCAACCAGGGCGCCCGCGTCGCCCAGCCGAGCGCCGCCGAGTTCCTCGCCCTGCTGGATGTGCGCGAGGCGATGGAGGGCATGGCCGCGCGGCTGGCGGCAACGCACATGGAGGCGAGCGAGGTCGCCACGCTGGAGGCGCTCGTCGCCGACCATCGCGGCGAGATCGAGCGCAATCCGCTCGGCGCCTATCTGCAGGATGATCCGGAGACCGATTTCCACCGGCGCATCGCCCGCGGCAGCGGCAACCCCATCCTCGCCGATCTGCTGTGCGAACAGTTCTACCCGCGCCTGCGCCTCTGCCGCCGGCTGCATCGCACCGTGCAGGGTCGCGGCCGCGAGGCCTGGAGGGAGCACCTGCGCATCACCGAGGCGATCGGCCAGCACGACGGGGAACTGGCGGAAATCCTGATGCGACGGCACATAAGAGCCGCCCGCGCCGCCCTGCAGACCGCCCTCGCAGCGCCGTGACGCGGACTGCCGGCGCAGCGATAGCGCGGGTGCGGACGATGGGCCGGCCGGCTTCCCCGCCGGATCAACGGTCGCGGACGCACCGACGGCGACCGGCCGTAAGGGCAATCCGCCCGCCCGGAATCGGCTCAGCTCGAACCGGACAGCTTCCGCCGCATCCTCCGTCCAGCCTGGCGCAAGGGAGCTTTGCCAGGGTTATTGGCTCCACCGCATCGTCGAGCGTCCGCTGGTCAGGTCCATCAGCAGGCGCTCCACGCCGCCGGCGTCCGATTTCGGTGCTGTCACCGTCAGGATCGCGCCGTTATCGGTGAAAGCCTGAATCCCCACCTGCACGCCCGGAAGCGCGCCCAACCTGGCCTGAACCAGCGCCAGCTCACTGAACCCACAGGTAACCGTCCCCGAGACGGTCGCGATGAGTGCCACCTTCTCGGCTTCGCGCAGGCAGAGGGCCGCCGTTCCGCCATAGGCCCGGATCAGGCCGCCGCTGCCCAGAAGGATCCCACCGAACCAGCGCGTCACGACAACGGCGACACGATCGAGGCCTTGCCCGTCGATGGCGGCAAGGATCGGCTTGCCGGCGGTTCCGCCGGGTTCCCCGTCATCGCTGAAGCGGTAGTTCTGCCCCACGCGCCAAGCCCAGCAATTGTGATTGGCGCCCGGATCTGACTGTGCCGCGATGAAGTCTTTCGCCGCCGCCTCGTCGGCGACGGGACCGGCGACCGCCATGAAACGGCTCTTCTTGATCTCTTGCTGGCGCAGAGCGAGTTCAACGAGGGTAAAGCGTACGTCCATACGCTCGTCTATCATGACCACTGTCATGGCGGGTTTGAAAGAGAGCGACCGCATCGGCTCCGGCCGGAAACTGGAGCCGGTCCGACGTGTCATGGACGGCCGTCCAGACGGCTTCGGCGACATCCGTTTCCTTCGTCGTCAACGACGGCTTGCCGAACGCCTCGAAGATGGGCCTCGCGAAATCAGCATAGGCAGACGGGATGAGATCCTCGATTCGCAGATCCGTATTTTGCGCGAACCGGGTTGTGGGGGCATAGCCCGGCTCCACCAGTCGGGTGCGGACATCGAAAGAGGCGAGTTCGTGGGCCAGCGAGCCGGTGAAGCCCTCGATCGCCTGTTTGCTGGCAGTATAGGCGGCCGCGAGCGGCATTGCGGCGAGCGTGACGCTCGATGTCACGTTGACGATCACGCCGGACCGGCGTTCGCGCATCTGCGGAATGACCGCCTGGCACATCGCCATGACGCCGAATGTGTTGGTGTCGAACACTTTGCGGACATGCGCCATCGGCGTCGCCTCGAACGCGCCGACCACACCGATGCCGGCATTGTTGACGAGCACGTCGATCGGTCCGGCAGCCGCGACGGCGGCGATGCTCTCTTGGCTCGTCACGTCGAGCGGCAGGATGCGCAGGTTGGGCGAAGCCGGTAGGCACGTGGCGTCAGGCCGACGCATGGCCGCAATGACGTTCCACCCCTTGTCGAGGAAATGACGGGCCGTCTCCAGGCCGTAGCCCGAGGATGTGCCGGTGATCAGGATCGTTTGCATGCGAACCTCCATTTGCGTTCGGAGGGTCGATGATAGGCGGGCGCAACAAGACGCTCTATAATCCGCAGTCCAGCATTAATTTTCCATCGTCCAATCCGGCAGGTCAGCAGACCGGCAGGTCGGCAGCGGAAGTGCACCCCTGTCGTATCCGATCGATCCTATGCGAGGCCATCGACGCCGCTGGTCCGGGCAAACTTCCCGGGCGGACAGCCGAGCCGCTTGCGGAAAGCCGTGCTGAACGCGCTCGCGGATTCGTAGCCGATCTCGTCGGCAATCCTGTCGAGGGACTTTGCGCCGCGCAGCAGGGCGTCTTTTGCCAACGCCATCCGCCATCGGCCGAGATATTCGATCGGGCCGCACCCGAGAATCGCGCCGAAGCGCGCGGCGAAGGCGGAACGAGACTGCCCGGCGATCCGAGCGAGGCTGGCGACCGTCCAGTCGGCGCGCACATCGGCGTGCATGGCGCGGAGCACGCGCACCAGGGCCGGATCGCGCATGCCGTTGAGAAGGCCGGCGCGGTTATCATCGGGCGTGACGCCGTGCCAGCGCAGAGCCTCGACAAGCAGCACCTCCAGCATGCGCTGGAGGATCATGTCCTTGCCCGGCTCGTCGCCGCTGCATTCGTCCATGATGAGGTCGATCATCCGGCCGAGCCGCGCCGATCGCCCGGCCGAGTGCGGGATATGGATCATGCGCGGCAGCAGGGCGAGCAGGAGCGGCGCATTGACGGCGTCCATGCGGAATGTGCCGCCGAGTGCTTCGAACTCCGCTTCGCCGTCCGGCTCGCCATGGCGGACCGGCACATCCATCGGATCGCGCGGCTCGCAGCCCATGCCCGGATGACTGCTCAAGGTGAAAGCCGGGGTGGATGGCAGGAGCAGAAAAGCGCCCTTTTCCAGCTTCCAGGGCTCCTCTCCTTCAAACGCGATCCAGCACGCGCCTTTCAGAATGATCGTGAAACCGGGGGCATCCTGCGCCGCGTAGCCAACGCCCCAATGGCCCCGCCCGGTGATGGGCTTGGAGATGGCCGTGTTCGGCCGCAGCAGGGCTATGATATCGCTGAGAGGGTCCAAATCGGACGATCCGTAATCATTAAGCGGTAAATATGTCTACATCGCCTGACTTCATTTGCCCATCGCCTCCAATTCGGGGGTAGAGGGCTACGGCGTAAGTGTCGTGCTCATCTTCGTCGGACATGGCCCGCCAATCCCGCCGATTCTGCGCCATGCCGCGATATTCGGCGCGACGGCTACGCAAGCGCCGCCGAATGCCGCACGGCATCAGCGGAAGCGGGAGAGGATCTCGGCCGTCCTTTCCCATAATTGCCGCCGTACTTCCTCGCTATCGGCGGGGGCGACAGGCGTCAGCGGTCGCGCGTTCTTCGCCGAGACATACGCTCCGGTCTGCTTGCCGAAAGCCGAATCCGTGGCCCGCCGCACGATCCCGCCTGCGCCTCGCTCGGGATTGCCAATGCCCAGCCAGTTCAGCACCGCGGCAAGCGGACGAGCAAAGCTCAGCTCACGGCCGAGCCAGGTGACGTTGAAGCCGGGACACAGGCAATTGACGGCGACGCCCGTCCCGCCCAGTTGCCGGGCCAGTTCGAGAGAAAACATGATGTCCAGGAGGTTGGTGCGGCCATAGATCCTCGACGATCCCCGTGCGGTGAAGGGGGCGATGTCGAGCAAGTCCGTCTCGATATCGAGACCGCCGCTCTGGCGCGAGGCTTCCGAGCCAACGGTGACGACGCGCGATGGCGCGCACTGCACGAGGGTTTTTCGCAAGGTATCCGCCAGCAGCCAGGGGGCGAAATAGTTGACGGCGATCATTTCCGCGTAACCGTCCCGGGTAACGTCGGCACCCGACAGGGCGCAACGACGTGCGTTCAATGACCATGCGGCGCGTAGCAGCCTGTCTCCGACAGCAAAGCCGCGCATTGCCACGATTCCGATGGTCACAATCGATCTGTCACCTGGCTCAACTAGAGTCTCGTCCGATCCGGCGAATCAGGTGATCTGAAGAGACTCTGGATTGCGCAATCGAGCATAATTCGACGGATCGGTTCGATCCCGCCGGATCATGCTCCAGCACCGATGATATCGACCGGCCACAGCTGTCAGCACGAGGGGGCACAATGGCTAGTCCGCCACTCTGGCAGCGTGTCCAGTTCGAACTGGAGAAGCGGATTCGCAGCGGCAGCCTCGCAGAGGGTGCACCGCTGCCCAGCGAGGAGCAGCTCGCCGCCTCCTTCGGCGTCCATCGCAATACAGTCCGGCGTGCGCTGGCGCGGCTGCACGAGAAAGAGCTGATCCGCATCGTGCATGGCCGGGGCGCCTCTGTCGCCGTGCCGCGCGTGACCTACCGGCTGGCGCGGACGGCACGGATGACCAGCGTGCTGCAATGGAGCGGGCACAGCCCGAAGCGGCGGATCCTCTCCGCAACGGAGACAAGGGCGGAGCGTCCCGTGGCGGCCGGGCTCATGCTGCCCTCCGGCCATCCCGTGGTGCGGGTGCGCACGCTGTGCACCATGGACGGGCGACCGGTGTCGCTCACGGTCAGCTCTTATCCGCTGCCCCGCCTCAACGGCATCGTCGGCATGATCGAGGATGCCGGGTCGATCGCCGAGGCCATGCAGCGCCTCGGCATCGCCAAGGTGTCGCGCCACGAGATGCATCTGCGTGCCTGCCTTCCCTCCGAGCCAGAGGCGCGCGAGCTCGGCATCAGCCGCGGGCGACCGATCATGGAGCTGGTGACGGTGGACAGCGATCCGAGCGGCATCCCGGTGCAGCATGTGGTGACCAAGATCCTCTCCGACTATTTCGACTTCGTCATTTCGCCGAGCGAGTGATCGAAGCCTCGCGGTCGTAGTCCCGCGGAATTCAGGAATCTCCCGGCGAGATGTGCCGACAATCCTCAGCTTCCTGACACGGCACCGTCATTGCCGGCGCGGAGTTTCGCGCCGCGGTCGGTGGCGCCGCCCAATGTCGCGAACCGGGAGAATTCACGATGAGCCTCGCTCGGCGATTGCTTTTCATCGGCATGGCGCTCGCGGCGCCCTTGACGGTCGGCGCCAAGGCCGGCGACGTGACGCTGACCGTGGCGACGGCCGTCCCACATCATCGTCAGATGTATGACGAGACCACGCAGCTTCTGCGCAAGACGCTGCCGAACATCGAGGTGACCTATCTGCCGGCCGCCGCGAACTATGACGACCTGGCGCAGTACGCGCTACGCAGCGCGCTCACCGGCACCCAGCCCGACGTGATGTACCAAGCCTATGGCCGCGTCCGCATCATGGCCGAGCGCGAACTCGCCGTGCCGCTCGACGCGCTGCTCGCCGCGGAACCGGATTTCGCCGCGCTCGGCTACGACCGCAACAGCCTCGATGCCTGCCGCTACAAGAGCCAGCTCTACGGCATACCGTTCTCCACCTCGACGCCGATCGTCTATTTCAATGCCGATCTGGTGCGCAGGGCCGGCGGCGATCCTGACCACCTTCCGGCGGACTGGGCCGGCATCGTCGCGCTCGGGCGCAAGATCAGCGCCCTCGACAGCAAGTTACAGGGCCTCGCGCTCGACTATAAGGGCGACGGCAATTGGGGCTTCCTCGCCGTGCTGAACAGCCTCGGCGGCACGCCGATGAACACCGACGAGACCAAGCTGCTGTTCGACGGCCCGGAGACGCTGCGCGCGCTGCAGATCATTCACGATTTCGGCGCGGCCGGACAGGTCGACATGACGCGCGGCCAGTGGCGGCAGTCCTTCGCCTCGGGCACGCTCGGCATCCTCATCACCACCAGCAGCGTGCTGACCGAGCAGCAGAAGCAGATCGCCGGCCGCTTCGAAACCCGCACCGCGCCGATCCCGCTGGAGGGCGCGAAGGGCCGGGTGCCGGTCGGTGGTGCCTGCGCGATGATCTTCACCACCGACCCGGCGCGCCAGCGCGCGGCCTGGGACTATGTGAAGTTCATGACCGGACCCGAGGCGCAGACCATCGTCGTCCGGTTCACCGGCTACATGCCGAACAATGTGAAGGCGATCGAGGATCCGGCGCTGCTCGGCAACTACTACCGCGACAACCCGCTGCAGATGACGGCGGTGAAGCAGCTGCCCGTCACCACCGGCTGGTACGCCTTCCCCGGCGACAACGGCCCGCGCATCTCCAAGGAGATCGAGGACATACTGGTCGAGGTCAGCACGCTCAAGCGCGATCCGCAGGAGGCCCAGAAGGCGATGATGGAGCGCGTGACACCGCTGCTGCCCTGATTGCCGAGAGGATCCCGAGAGCTGCCGCCCGGCCGGGCAGCAGCGCGCCTGCACTCTCCTGAAAGCCCATCGCCGCATGTTCCCGCAAGAAGCCTGGAATTTCCGTGTCCTCGGCCATGACCCCTCCGCCGCCTGGGGCCGTGGCAGCCTGGTCGAGATCGTGGCTGGCCATGCCTATGTCGGCGGCGTCGGTGGCCGCGATCCCGGCGTGTTCGAGGGCTTCACCGTGCACGACGTGCGCGATCCCCGGCACCCGCACAAGGTGTTCGAGTTCAAGGCGCCGCCCGGCATCCACATGCACAAGCTGCGGCATGCCGGGGAGAACATCCTCTATGTGAATGCCGATCGCCTGCCGGGTGAGGCCGGACGGGTGGCGCGACCCGGCTTCTTCATCTTCGACATCAGCCATCCCGCGCAGCCGCGCCAGATCGGCTTCTTCGACATGCCCGGCAGCGGCCCGCACCGCTTCGGCGTCGATCTCGACCGCAAGCTCGCTCTGCTGCCCAATGACGCCGAGGGGTGGAACCGCCGGGTGATCTGGACCCTCGACATCCGCGACCCGATCCGGCCGGAGGTGGTCGGCATCTGGGGGCTACCCTGGCAGAAGATGGAGGGCGGCGCCCCCGGCAACGATCCCGTTCCGGCCGATACCGTCTGCACTCTGCACGGCCCGCCGATCATCCGGGGCAACCGCATGTTCGCCGCCTTCTGGGGCGGCGGTGTCGCGGTGATCGATTGCAGCGACCTCGCGCGGATGCAGCTCGTTGGCCATGTCAGCTGGTCGCCACCCTTCGTCGGGGCGACCCATACGGCATGCCCGATCGGCGACCGCCCCTATCTCGTGGTGACGGACGAGGCCCGCGCTCGGCAAGTCTATCGCGACAGTCAGTTCATGTGGGTGCTCGACATCCGGGACGAGACTCGCCCGGTGCCGGTCTCCACCTGGTTTCCCGAGCGCGACAAATATGCCGGCCGTGGCGGGCGCTTCGGCGCCCACAACATCATCGAGCGCATCACGGCGAGCGGCCCGTGGGCCAATATCGTCTTCCTCACCTATTTCAATGCCGGGCTGCGCGCGATTGACGTGAGCGATCCCCTGCGCCCGGTCGAGGTCGGCCATTTCGTCCCGGCCTCGACCAGCGCGCAGAGCATCGTACAGTCCAACGATGTGGGCACCGATGCCGAGGGGCGCATCTACCTCATCGACCGCAATGGCGGCGGCATGCACATTCTCGAATATACCGGCTGACGCCATGTGCGAGACCTGCGACGGGCTCGAGGCGACACCGCGAGGCTTCTCGCCCGAGCGGATCGCGGCAGCCCGCGCCGCGGAGATGCGACGCCCCGGCGAAGCCATACCCGAGGAGGCTTGGCTCATCTTCGCCGGCAAGCGCGGCGGCAGCCTCGCCTTCGCCCATTATCGGCGCATCCTCGAGAGCCTCGTCCTCGCCGCCGGACAGCCGGCGTCGACGTTCCGCTGCGACTGAATGGCCTTCACGATGACCGAGTAAGAGTGAGCTGGCGCGTCGCCACGCGGGCCTTGACCTGCGCGTCGTGGAAAATACCGATCATCGCCGTACCGCGGGCGCGCGCTTCCTCGATGAGCGCGATGACGCTGTCGGCATTGGCCGCATCGAGCGAGGCGGTCGGCTCGTCGAGCAGCAGGATCGGACACGGAACGGCGAAGCCGCGCGCGATGTTGACCCGCTGCTGCTCGCCGCCGGAAAAAGTGGCCGGCGGCAGGCTCCACAGCGCCGGAGCGACGTTGAGCTTTTCCAGAAGCTCGGCCGCACGCTCCCGCGCCGCCTCGCGCGACGTGCCGATGGCGATGAGCGGCTCGGCGACGATGTCGAGCGTCGGCACGCGCGGCAGCACACGCAGGAACTGGCTGATATAGCCCAGTGTCGTTCGGCGGACCTCCAGAATGATGTGAGGATCGGCGCCGGCGATGTTGATCAGTTCGCCGCCATGCCGCACCCGCACCGTGCCGGCGCCCGCGAGGTAGTTGCCATAGAGGGTGCGCATCAGCGTGCTCTTGCCCGCCCCCGAAGGCCCGTCCAGCGCGACGCATTCACCGCGCCGCACCTCGAGGTCGACGCCGCGCAGCGCCTCCACGCTCAGCCCGCGGCTGTGGAAGGTGAAGCTTTTTCCGACCCCGCGCAGGCAGACCATGGCGTCCGTTAAGGGTTCCATCGGTCAGATCCTCAGCATCGAAGCGACGAGCTTCTGCGTGTAGGGCGCCTGCGGGTCGTCGAGCACCTGGTCGGCGAGGCCCGCCTCGATCACCCGTCCGCGCAGCATCACCAGCAGGCGGTCGGCCAGCAGGCGGGCAACGCCGAGATCATGGGTGACGATCAATGCCGCGACACCGAGTTCGCGCACCAGCGAGCGCAACAGGTCGAGCAGGCGCGCCTGCACCGAGACGTCGAGCCCGCCGGTCGGCTCGTCAAGCAGGAGAATGCGTGGGCCCGGCGCGAGGCTGCGAGCGATCTGCAGCCGTTGCTGCATGCCGCCGGAAAAGGTGGAGGGCAGGTCGTCGATGCGGCGGCGCGGAACCTCGACGCGCTCCAGCCAGTCGAGCGCGACCTCGCGCAGCCGGCCGTAATGGCGGATGCCCGACACCATGAGCGGCTCGGCGACATTGCCGCCGGCGCTGATGCCGAGCTTCAGCCCGTCACGCGGGTTCTGGTGCACGAGACCGAGCGCGGAGCGCAGCGCCTGCGCGCGGGCGACCTCGTCAAGCTGCCACAGGTCGACCCGCTCGCCGCCATCGATGGCGATCTCGACCGTGCCGGCATCCGGTGCGGCAAGGCCGGCGAGACAACGCAACAGGGTGGACTTGCCCGAGCCGCTTTCGCCGACGATGCCGACCACCTCGCCCGCCGCGAGCTCGAAATCAATGTCGGCGCAGGCGACGACCCGCCCGCCGAAAACCTTGCGAAGGCCGCTGGCCCTCAGCACCACCGCCCGGCTCATGGCCTTCCTCCCCCGGCCGCGCGGCGCGCCGGCGCGCTCGCCTCGCGGCGCTCTTCGCAATAGTCGGTGTCGGAGCAGACGAACATGCGCGCGCCCGGCCCGCCGCTGCCGATCTCGTCGAGATAGCTCGCGCGCGAGCCGCACAGCGCGCAGCCGACGCTCCAGCGCTGCACCTCGAAGGGATGGTCCCCGAAATCGAGGCTCGCGACCCGCGTATAGGGCGGGATGGCATAGAGCCGCCGCTCGCGCCCGGCACCGAATAGCGACAGCGCCCGGCTGTTGTCCAGCTTCGGGTTATCGAAGCGCGGGATCGGCGAGGGCGAGGCGAGATAGCGCCCATTGACCAGCACCGGATAGTCATAGGCCAGCGTCACCCGGCCGAAGCGGGCGATGTCCTCATAGAGCTTCACATACATCACGCCGTAATCGGCGAAGGCGTGCAGGCGCCGCGCCGCTGCCCCGCGCGGCACCAGCTGGCGCAGCGGCTCGGGCTGGGGAACCTGCAACACGAGGATCTGCTCCTCGGTCAGCGGCGTCTCGGGGATGCGGTGGCGGGTCTGAATGAGGCTCGCCTCGCGGGTGCGCTCGGTGGTGGCGAGGCCGGCCACGCGCCGGAAGAAGGCGCGGATGCTCACCGCATTGGTCGCCGCATCCGTGCCCTGGTCGATGACCTTCAGCACGTCGTCCGGCCCGATCACGCTCGCCGTCACCTGCAGCCCGCCGGTACCCCATCCCGCCGGCAAGGGCATCTCGCGGCTGCCGAACGGCACCTGGTGGCCGGGAATGCACACCGCCTTGAGGATCGCCCGGCGGACCATGCGCTTGGTCTGCTCGTCGAGATAGGCGAAGTTATAGCCGCCGGCCACCTCGTCATCATTCGGAATCATCGGGGAACTCCTGCGGCCGTGGCGGCCAGCTGGCGCGCAGCTTCTCCAGAAGCTGCTGGACCGCCTGGAAATCGACATAGTGCGGAAGCTTGAGGTGCTGGATGAGGCCCGAGGCCTCCACCCCGTCGGAATGCGCCAGCACAAACTCCTCGTCCTGGGCGGGGAACTCGGCCTCCTCGTTGAATTCGTTGGCGCGCATCGCCCGATCGAGCAGCGCCATGGCGATGGCGCGCCGCTCGCACTGCCCGAAGCTGAGGCCATAGCCGCGCGTCAGCTGCGGCGGGCGCGCCGCGTCGCCGGGGTAGCGATGCACGGTCTGGCATTCGGTGAGGGTGATCTCGCCGACGCAGACCGGGAAGCCGAGTTCGGGCACCTGCAGTTCCACCTCGACCTCGCCATGGCGCAGATCGGCGATGAAGGGATGGTTGCGGCCGAAGCCGCGCATGGTCGAATAGGCGAGGCCCTGCAGGAAGCCTTCCTCGCCGCGGGCGAGGTTCTGCAGCCGCACGTCGCGGCGGCTCGGGAAGGTAATGGTGTCGCGGGTGATATCGCCGGGCTCGGCATCGTCCGCTGCAGCCAGCGCCGCCTCCAAGAGAGCATTGCCTTCCAGCGCCCCAAGCGTCGCGGGAACCACCTCGGCCACCGCGACGGCCGGATCGGGCGGCAGGTCCTCATTCTCGGCCATCAGCGCGAAGTCGAGCAGGCGGTGGGTGTAGTCATAGGTCGGGCCGAGCAACTGGCCGCCGGGCACGCTCTTATGCGTGGTGGCGATACGTCGGCGGATCCGCATGGACGGCGTGTCCACCGCCTCGGTCTCGCCAAAACGCTCCAGCGTGGTGCGAAAGGCGCGCAGCAGGCAGATCGCCTCGCCGAGATCGCCCTGCGCCTGCTTGATGGCCAGCGCCGCCAGCGTTGGATCATGGAGCGAGCCTTCGCTCATCACCCGGTCGACGGCCAGCGAGAGCTGCTCGCGCACCTGGTCGACGCCGAGCTCGGCGACGCGGGAGTCGCCGCGCCGTTTGCGGGCGAGCAGTTCATGGGCGGCGGCAATGGCGGCCTCGCCGCCGGTGACGGTGGAGAACATGGCTATTCCCGCCCCACGCTGCGCGGCAGGCCGACCAGCCCGACGCCGTCGGTCATGATGATGTCGATGCCGAGCGGATAGCGCGCATGGTTGCGCGCCCACTGGTCCCAGAAGCCGTAGGGCACGCGTGGCGCAACCGTGGCCGTCGCCTCGATCCCGGGGCCGCGCAGGGCCACGGCGGGCCCGCCGGCCAACGCCGGAACGCGCAACAGCACGGTGGTGGAGCGCTCGGGACAGGCCGGCTCGCCGGGATGGAACGCATCGAGCGGCGGCAGGCCGGCGGGATCGTCGACCACGGCGAGGACCGCCTCGCGCGGCGTTGCCACAAACTGCACGGCGGCGCGGTAGGTAAGGAAGGAGCGGATCGGTGGGCAATCGAGCGCCGGCGTCAGCCACAGGCCGGCCTCGAGGTCGAGAAGCCCGAGCAGCAGGCCGGCCAGCGCCGGGCAGAGCGGCGCCGGCGCCGACGGCAGGGCGGGGAGCAGGACGACGCGGCCTGGATAGGAGAGCGCGCGCAGCAGGACGCGGAATACGCGCTGGTCGCGCTGCGCCGCCTCCGAGGGAGGTGCCGCCGGACTGGAGAACGCTGTGGTCATCGGCCGGCTTCCTGCACCAGCATGGCGAAGTCGACCTTGCTGGCCGCCACCTCATTGGCGACACGGCGGCGGCGTTTGGCAATTTCCCGCGCCAGACGTTCGACGCCACGGCGGATCGGCCCGTCCATTTCATCTTCCCTTTGCAGCAGCGCATCGAACACCGCCGCCAGCGCCGCATGCCGGCAGCTGCGTCCCGCCACATAGGCGACGCCGGCCTCGCCGGTGGAAAGCTGGACGACGCAGCGCGTGATGGTCATCTCGCCGAGATTGAATTTTTGCCCCGTCCCGCCGGCCCGCGCCCGCACCATGGCGGCGCCGCGCTGCGGCGCCTTCAGCCACAGGAAGGACGGCTTGTCGGCGAGCCCGTCCCAGAGCGCATCGAGATCGGTGAGCGGCGCCAGCGCCAGCGTCGAGATCCAGCTGCGGCGATCGAGCCGGTCGGGATTGAAGGCGGACTCGCGCGGCTCTATCGCGCGGGGCGGAGGCGTGGTGTCGGACACGGTGGTGGCTTTCCCTGGGGTGTGCAGCCCCGCCGGACGGCGACGGGCGTCACGGCGCAAGACGTCGCCTTCGGTGCGGAGTTTTAGGCGTGGGCGCGGGCCTGGTCAGCAGACGAGATGGAGGCTGGTATGAGCTTTATGCGGGCTTCACTCGTGTACCGGCACGATTGAGCCCGACGCGCGCCATAGCCTGCCAGAACGCCGCGTCGCGCCGGGCGTGAGTGGCGCGGAAGGCGGCGAGCGATTGCTCGCCCAGCGCCTGTGCGAGCAACGGCGCAAGATCATCCGCGCCCGCCCCGCCGAGCTCGGGCTGCGGGATGCCGTAAAAGCGGGACAACTCGTCGGCGCGCACATCGCGGGCGAACATCACCGTCGGAAGGCCGACCTGCAAAGCCACCGTGCCGCCATGGAAGCGGTCGCCGACGAACAGGTCGTGGCCGGCCATGGCCTGCCGCCAGGCATCGAGCCCATCGAAATACAGATACCGCCCGAAGCTCGGCACGAAGCCGCCCCAGGCCGTGATCGCCCGCTCCATCGCCTCCTTGCGCAATTCGCCGCGCGCATCGTCGATGACGATGTCGTCGGCCGCGAACGTGACCGAATGAAAGATCTCGTCCTGCACGAAATAGCTGGCGTCACACCCTTCCAGCAACGCGCTGAGCCCGGCCGCGCGGGCGAGATCGCGCAGCACATAGCCGCCGGTGGCGAGGCGCAGCCGATCCATCGCTACCATCGGCGGCCGCAGCCGTGCGATCGCCTCGGGGTGAAGATGCATGCTGGGACAGCCCAGCGCGACAGCCCTGGGAAAACCATTGGCATGCAGCCAGGTCGCCGTGCGGTCGGCCCGCACTCCGAACAGGGCGGCATGGTCATTGAGCCAGCTAAGCAGTTGATGCAAGCTCGGATGGAGATCCTCCATTCTGAGCCCGCCATCCTTCATGCCGAGCCCCAAGGTAACCACCGGGACGTCGAGGCGCTCCAGCAACGCGACCAGCGACGAGAAATCCCGGTCGGGCGCGATCTCATAGGCGGTCGGCAACACGATCAGGTCGAAGGCGCGGTTGAGCGCCTCTGCCGAGGCCCGGACGTCACGCTCGCACGCGAGCGCCGGCAGGTCGACGAAGGCGCTGGCGTGCCGGTCGCATGCGAACAGCCGCGCCGTCGCCTCGCCGATGACGATGTAGCCTTTGTTGCCGGTGCGGGCGAAGTTGCGCGCCAGCGCGCCATAGGTCGGGTCGGCGGGGCGCGGCAGGCCTCCGCTCGCGATCCCGGCGATCTCCGGCCGCGGCAGGGTGTCCCCCGGCCGCCAGCCGAAGCAGATGCGTTTGGTCTCAAGCGACACGAGCTGGCCTCACTGCGGCAGCAGCGGCGAGACCCGCTCGATCAGTTGCTTCTGCGCTTCCGCCGGGGTGACGCTGAGGGTTCCCAGCTTGGTCAGAACCTCCTCGATCTCCTTGGAGATGCGCACGCCATTGTCGCCGGGGAAGGAGTACCAGCCGGTGGCGACGGACAACTGCTTCACCGCCGTCATCTGCAGCGGGTTGTCGCGGTAGTAGTTGCCGAGCAGCGCCGGATCCTCGATCGCCTTCACATTGTTCGGCATGTAGCCGGTGAACCGGACGACGATGGTCTGCGCCTCGGGGCCGGTCATGAACTTCAGGTAGTTCCACGCCGCCTTCTGGCGCTCCGGGTCCTTGGCCGACATGGTCACGCAGGCCCCGCCGACCGGCACGCGGCCGTCCTTGCTCTCCAGCGGGAACGGCATGGTGCGGATCTCGAAGCGATCGCCGATCTGCTTCTGATATTCGGTCAGGATGCTGCTGGTATTGACGAAGATGCCCATCGTGCCGGAGGCATAGGCTTGGCGCCACTGGTTGCGCGTCATGTCGACCTGGCCGGCCGCTCCGAAGTCGTGGAGGATCTCGAGCGCCCGCAGCGTCTGCGGCGTGTCGAGCGTCAGCTTGCTCTCGTCGGCATTCATCGGCGCCGTGCCGAGGCTGGAGAGCAGCGACAGGAACGACCAGTTGCCATTGCCCTTATAGTCGAACACTGCGCCTTGGATCGGCCCGTCCCGCCCGTCCAGCGCGTCGATCTTGCGGCCGAGTTCGAGGATGCCGGCCCAGTCCGCCGGCAGGTGGTCAGGATCGCCGCCCGCCTTGCGCACCAGATCGGCGTTGAAATAGACGATCGGCGTCGAGGTGGTGAAGGGGATGCCGTAGAGCTTGCCCTTGTAGCGGCAGGCATCGAGGCTGGCCGGCGCATAGCCGAGCGCCGCAGGCCCGCCGTCAGCGGCGAGGAAGCCGTCGAGCGGCACGACGAGGCCGCGCTCGGCCATCAGCTTCACGCGGGCATACCCGTGGAACATCACGTCCGGCAGCGTGCCGATCATACCCTGCCGCAGCGCATCCTGCGCCAGCGCGTCGTAGTCGGCAGCCGGGTTGAGATAGCGTAGCTTGATGCTGGGATAGGCCGCCTCGAACAGCGCCGTCGACTGGTCATACATCTGGCGATGGTGGGGAACCGCATAGGCTATGTCGAGCGTGACGTCCGCGCCCTGGCTGGGAGCGGCCCACAGCGATCCGAGCACCGCGCCGGCCGCCAGAGCCCTGCCGACAGCTTTCATGTTCAACGATGTCATCCTCAGCTCTCCGATGCGCGCCATATCCGTGCCGGTGACAGACGCCGACCGCATGGAGGTTTTATCGTCGCGATGACAGTAGCTTGACGTTTTCGCTGTGGAGCAGGGATGACTGTGCGTATCATCCGCAAAGTCTTCGCCGGTGAAGACATGCGCCCCGCACGGCAAAGAGCTTGGGCGTCGACTAGGGACGCCTGCCGCGGGGCACAAAACACCGATCACCCGCGCAGTGATACGCATGGGCCTGCCCGCGTCTTCACCCAATTGTCACGTCCGGAGCGCACCCCACTGCCGCCGACATTCACCGGCGAGCTCAGGATGGGCGGGGAGAAAGCGCATGCGCATTCCGGGTATCCGTACGGCATTGACCGCCATCGCCGCCGGCCTGATCGGGACGGCATCGGCCATGGCAGCGCCGGCGCAAACCACGCTTCAGGTGTTCTACGCCTATCCCAACAACTACAAGCCGGTACTGGAACGCATCGCCGGCGAGTTCGAGGCGGCCCATCCCGATATCAGGATCTCGTTCTGGACCCCGGCCAGCAGCTACGACACCGCGACCCCGCAGGTGCTGCGCGGCGCGCTCACCGGGCAGGTTCCGGACGTCTTCTTCACCGGCCTCAATTATCTGCGCGTGCTGAAGGACCAGGACCTCCTCGTGCCGCTCGACGGCTTCGTGAAGACACAAGCCGAATGGGAGGCGATGGGCTATCGCGACGCGATGCTCGCCATGGGCAGCCTCGGCAGCGAGGTCTATGCGCTGCCCTTCGCCATTTCCATGCCGGTACTCTATGTGAACGAGGATCTGGTGCGCCGCGCCGGCCTCGCGGTCGACACCCTGCCGAAGGACTGGCGCGGCCTCGCCGAGGTCGGCGCCAAGATCGCCGCGCTCGACCCGACCTATGTCGGCTTCTTCTTCGCCTATGACGCGTCCGGCAATTGGGGCCTGCAGCAGCTCGTCAACAGCGCCGGCGGCGAGATGGGCACGCCCGATGGCTGCGGGCTGCGCTTCGACGAGAAACCCGGCCAATGGACCTTCGAGACGCTGGAGATGTTTCACAAGCTCGGCATGCCCGCCTACAGCCAGGATCAGGTGCGCGCCGCCTTCGCCGCCGGCACGGTCGGCATCTATGCCGCCTCGACCTCGCAGATCGCCCGGATGGAGAAGGCGGCGGCCGGCAAGTTCGGCTTCCGCATCCTGCCCTATCCACTGCCGAGCGAGGCCAGCCGGCTGCCGGCGGGTGGCTCGGTCGCGGCCATAACCACCCGCGACCCTGCCCTGCGCAAGGCCGCCTTCGAGTTCCTGACCTTCGCCACCGGCCCGGTCAGCGCGACGCATGTGGCGACCTATACCGGCTACATGCCGGGCAACCAGAAAGCGCTCGACGATCCGGAGCTGCTCGGCCCGATCTATGTCAAGGCGCGCAACAACCAGCCCGGCCTCACCAGCCTCGCCATCGGTACCGGCTGGTACAATTGGGGCGGCGCCAATGGCGTCAAGATCGTCGACGTCATCCAGGAAGCGACCAATTCGGTCGCCGCTGGCCGCGAGAGCGCGTCACAAGCCCTGCCCGCCCTCGCCAACGAGGTCCGGCGGCTGCTCGCCGGCTGCGCCCGCTAACTCTTCCCAACATCCTCTCGCTCCGGTTGCCGCATCATGCTCGACACTTGCATCGAAGACCGTGCCTCGTCCTTCGCCACCGCGCCGCGCTGGACCCTCCGCAACGCCCGCCTGGTGACGCCGGAGGCGGTGGTCGATGGCGCGCTCACGGTGGAGGAAGGACGGATCGCGGCGATCGACACGGAGGATCGGGCGGAGACCGAAACCGGTCTCGATCTCGATCTCGGCGGCGACTATCTGCTGCCCGGCTTCGTCGACGTCCATACCGACAATCTGGAAAAGCACATCGTGGCTCGTCCCGGCGTGTTCTGGAACCCGGTGGCAGCGGTGCTGGCGCATGACGCGCTGACCGTCGCCGCTGGCATCACCACGGTGTTCGACTCGCTCGTCGTAGGCGCGATGGGCAAGCCGGATCGGCTCAAGGCGCTACCGATGATGATCGAGGGGCTCGACAAGGCGCGCCGGCGCGGGCTCCTACGCGCCGACCATCGGCTGCACCTGCGCTGCGAGGTGCCGCGCACCGATATCGTCGAGGTACTCACCCCCTTCCTCGACGATCCCCATCTGGTCTTCGGCACCTTCATGGAGGATAGCGCGCCGCGCGACCGCGACCGCTTCCGCTTCGTGATGGGTACGCGCGGTGTCGAGGACGAGACGCGACTCGTCGAACTGGAGGCCGAGAGCCATGCCGACGGCGCGGAGAACCTCGCCGCCCGCCGGCGGGCACTGGTGGAAGCTTTCGCCTCGCGCGGCATCGCCTGCGCCAGTCATGACGACACCCGCGCCTGGCACATCGACGAGGCGCAGGGTCTCGGCATGACCATAGCCGAGTTCCCGGTGACGCCGGAAGCGATGGACGCGGCCAGCTCAGCCGGGATGACGGTGATCGCCGGGGCGCCGAATGTGGTGTTCGGCCGCTCGCACAAGGGGTTCCTGTCGATGCGCGAACGCACCGTCGCCGGCGCGGTACAGATCCTGTGCTCCGACTACATCCCCTCCAGCCTGCTACGCGCGGTCTTCCTGCTGGTCGAGGGCGGCATGGCCCTTCCCGAGGCGACGGCGCTGGTCAGCGCCCGGCCGGCGGAGACCTTCGGGCTCACGGATCGCGGCGCCCTCGTCCCCGGCCGGCGGGCGGACCTCATCCATGTCGCCGTCGTCGATGGCGAGCCGGTTGTGCGCGGCGCCTGGACGAAGGGCCGCCGGGTGTTCTGAGCCCGCCCCTCCAATCAGGAACACGCTCATGGCCTCGACCATCGTCCTCGTCTCCGACACCCATCTGTCGCGGGCGCGCCCGTTCTTCCAGTTCAACTGGGAGATCTTCCTGCAGGCGGTACAGGCGAACCCGCCCGACCTCGTGCTGGCCGGCGGCGACATGGCGCTCAACGCGCCGAGTCATCCCGACGACCTCGCCTATGCCCGCGAGCAACTCGATCGCCTGCCGTGCCCTTGGGCGATGGTGCCGGGCAATCATGACGTCGGCAACAATCCACCGCCGCCGGAAACGGTCGACACGCGTGGTGAGACCACGGTCTCGCAGGCGCTCATCGACCATTACCGCGCCACCATCGGCCCGGATTTCTGGGCCCGCGACATCGATGCCTGGCGCATCATCGGCCTCGACAGCCTGCTTTGCGGTTCCGGCCTGCCGGCGGAGGCGGAGCAGGCCTCCTTCCTTGAGAGCGCCATGGCGGAGGTCGGGAAACGGCCGGTGGCGTTGTGCTTCCACAAGCCGGTGTTCCGCGACGCCCTCGGCGAGGCCGACATCTTCCAGGGCGTCTGGTATCCGCAGGCCCGCCGCCTGATCCGCCCGCACCTCGACAGCGGCCGCGTCCGCCTTGTCCTGTCCGGCCACACCCATGAGGGGCGCGACGAGACGCACGGTCCGACGCGCCATGTCTGGATGCCCTCGCTTGCCTTCGTCACCGACATGCTCGGCGAGTGGCGGCCGAACCTGCGCGGCCGGCGCCGCGTCGGCTGGCTGCGGCTGAAGCTGGGCGACGAGATCGAGATCGTCCGGGAGGAGCCGGACGAGCTCCTCACCACCGACATATCGGGGTGGATGCGCTCCGGCAGCATCCGCCTCTACGAGGCTTTCACTGGCCACCGGCGCTTTCCCGGCCTGCCGAACGATCCCGGCCACTGAGCTTTTCCGAACCGCAGCACAAGGAACCGCGCCATGAAGCTGGCGAGCTACAACATCCATTTCGGCGTCGGACGCGACGGCGTCTGCGACCTGGCCCGCGCGCTCGACGCGGTGCGCGACGCCGATATCATCGGCCTGCAGGAGGTCGACAGTTATTGGGAGCGCTCCGGCAATGTCGAGCAGGTCGAGCTGATCCGCGAGCTGATGCCCGAGCACGACCTCGCCTATGGTCCCGGCGTCGAGGTGATCAAGCACGATGCGGCGACCGGCGAGCCCGTGCGCGGCCGGCGGCGCCGCTCGGGCAACATCATCCTGTCGCGCTATCCGATCCAGACGGTGCGCAACTATCCGCTGCCGAAATACGGTGCCTCGGGTCCCAAGCTCGACATCCAGAAGGCGCTGATCGAGGTGAGCGTCGACACGCCGTTCGGGCCGCTGCGGGTCTACAACACGCATTTGTGCCACCTCTCCGAGCAGCAGCGGAAGCAGCAGCTGGAGTTCATGCTCGACATCCACCACCGCGCCCGCTTTGAAGGCACGCCGCTGAGCGGCACGCATCCCAAGGACGGCAGCTTCGCCTCCGAGTCGACACTGGCACCGGTGCCGGACAACGCGGTGCTGCTCGGCGACCTCAATCTTCTGCCGAGCGGCGAGGCCTACAGCACGATCGCCGGCGCCACCGGCAATCGCTGGTCCCGCGTGCCGCGGCTCGGCGGCTTCGTCGACGCCTGGGTCGCTGCCGGCCATGACGAGCAGATCGGCATCGCCCAGGGCGAAGTGCATGGGGCGACCAGCGGCGACCACACCCGCCGCATCGACTATTGCTTCGTAAGCGAAGCCCTGGCCGATCGCGTCGTCGCGGTGGAAGTGCGCTATGACGCCGTGGGCTCCGACCACTACCCGGTGATCGTCACCATGGGATGAGCGGCGCAGGGGCGATCCATCAGGCTTGGCGGCGTTCCCGCCTTTGCGACCGGATCTTTTGCGGTCCTTGTGCACGCTGGGCGGGCCTGCGCTGGATCTCGTCCATGCGCTCCAGCTTCGCCTCCTCTTGTCCCGGAAACACGAGGGTCGCGCCCCGGACCCGCTGCGCGTGAGCGCGGCGCCGATCCGGGGCCCGCGCAAAACGCCGCCAGAGGCGGCCTGATCCAGAGGGCGGTGCCGTAGCGCGCCGCCCTCAATCGTTCAACGACACCACCACGTCGAGGGCTTCCGAGACGATCTTGCCATGCACATGTTGCACCGGCACGCCGCTGGCGTCGAGATTGACGCTGAGCAGTTCGACCAGAGGCTTGCTGCGCCCGATCCTCAGCGTCTTCGCCTCCTGCATCGATGGCAGCGAGGCGCGGAAGTGCATGTCGTTACGTATCATCTTGGTGACCCCGTAGCGGCTCAGGGCCTCCGACACCGAGCCGGTCTCGGCGATGGATCGGCTGATGCCGGCGAAGCGCGGCAGCGGATAGAAATAGGTGGTCAGCGAGACCGGCTGATCGTCGATCATGCGAAGCGTACGCACGCGGCAGATCGGGTGTCCCACCGGCAGCGACAGCAGCGCCGCCAGCCGCTTATCGGCCGGGATTTCGGTGCTCGACAGCACGCGCCGCTGCGCGGTGCGCCCGGTGCGCAGAATGGCCGTCGTCATGCGGGTCGCGCGGCCGACGCGGTAGCAGATCTGGTGATCGGCTACATAGGCGCCCTTGCCGTGCACGACGGTGACGAGTTCCTTCTCCTTCAGCCGCGCAATGGCGCGCCGCACCGTGTGTCGGTGCACGTCGAAGGAAGTCGCGAGCTGGCTCTCGCTGGGCAGCCGTGTGCCCGGCGGCAGGCTGCCGTCGCGGATCTGCTGTTCGATGTCCTGCTGGACGCGCCGCCAGAGCGCCAGCTTCGGCGGCCCTTCGCTGCTCATCTCGCCGTCTCCGCCAATCGAGTGCAATCGGGGCCGTCAGTCCGCCACGGCCGGTGAGCCTAGCCGCACTTCGTGACGAAACGACTATGGCTCCCACCCCTATGGATGGGCCGCCAATGATTGGGAAGCCGGGCGCGCGCGATGCGGCATGGAAACACAGACAACCGCGGCGGTTGTCGGTCGGTAATCGCGAAACTGTCACATGACCAGCGGCAATCTCGGCCTAGCTCTCGGGCAGACCAATACGGATCGGCCGAAAGGTTCGGTCAAGCAAGGATCGAGATATGCGCAGAACTACTCGCTCGCGCGCCGGCGCGATGGATCCGCTGGCATGACCGCCGGGCTGACTTTCAACGGCATCAACAAGAGCTTCGGCGGCGCGCATGTGCTGCGCCAGGTGTCGCTCGACGTCGCGAGCGGCGAGTTCCTGAGTCTGCTCGGCCCGTCCGGGTGCGGCAAGTCCACGCTGCTGCGCATCATCGCCGGCCTCGAACGGCAGGACGCCGGCACCGTCGCCATCGGCGGGCGCCGCGTCGATGACCTGCGTCCCAAGCAGCGCGACATCGCCATGGTGTTCCAGTCCTACGCGCTCTACCCGCATATGAGCGTCGCAGACAATATCGCCCTGCCGCTCCGGATGCGGCGCCTCTCGGGCATGCAGCGCCTGCCGCTGGTCGGTGGCCTGCTGCCGGGCTCGCGCACGACCCAGGCCGGCATCGCGAAGGAGGTGACCCGCACCGCCCGCGCGCTCGGCATCGAGTCGCTGCTTGCCCGCAAGCCCGGCCAATTGTCGGGCGGCCAGCGCCAGCGTGTCGCGGTCGGCCGGGCGATGGTGCGCAACCCGGCGATCTTCCTGATGGACGAGCCGCTGTCCAATCTCGACGCCAAGCTGCGGGTGCAGATGCGCGCCGAAATCAAGGAACTTCATCGCCGACTCGGCGTCACCTTCATCTATGTGACGCATGACCAGACCGAAGCGATGACCATGTCGGACCGGGTCGCGGTGATGGCCGAGGGCGAGATCTTGCAGGTCGATGCGCCGCAAGTGATCTATGCCGATCCGGCGAACCGCAAGGTCGCCGAATTCGTCGGCTCGCCGAAGATCAACATGCTGCCGGCGCGGTTCGGTGCCGACCTGACCCATGCCGCCGGGACCACGTTCGACGTCCGAGCGCGGGAGCTGGCGGGAACCGCCGGCACGCTCGGCATCCGCCCGGAAGCGCTGCATCTGGCGGAAGCGCCCGGGACCGGCATTTTCACCGGCCGTGTCCGGCTGCTGGAACATATGGGCTCGGACCTGTTCGTCCATCTCGATCTGCCGCACGACGGCGAAGGCGGAACGCTGATCGCCCGGCTGCTCGCCGAGCGGGCGCCGCAGATCGCCTTCGGACAGACGCTGCATCTGGGCGTGCGGACGGGCCGGATACTGGTCTTCGCCGCCGACGGCCGGCGCGTGCAGCCCGATCCGGCGCCAGCCGCCGTGCTCCGGAGCTATGCCTGATGCGCGCCGTTGTGGACATACCCGAGGCCACGCGCCCCGTGCGGCAGCGGCCCGACACCGAGCCGATCGCCGCGTGCCTGCTCGCCGCCCCGGCATTCGCGCTGATCCTCCTGCTGTTCATCCTGCCGACGCTGGCGGTATTTGTCATCGCCACCACCGACTGGCAGTTCGGTGCCCGCTCGCTGTCCTTCGTCGGCCTGCGCAATTTTGCCGAGCTTCTGGCCGATTCGACCTTCCGCATCTCCTTCGCCAATACCTGCCTCTACGTGCTGGTGGTGGTGCCGGCGACGACGGCGATCGGCCTCGCCGTGGCGCTGCTCATCGAATCCGGGCAAAGCCTGCGGGCATTCTATCGGGCCGTGCATTTCCTGCCCTTCATGGCAACGCTGGCGGCGATGGCGGTGGCCTGGGAGGCGCTGCTGCATCCCACTATCGGTCTTGCCAACCAGACGCTTACCGCCCTCGGCCTGCCGACCGCCAATTGGCTGCGCGACGAGCGCACCGTGCTGCCGGTGCTGGGGCTGATCGGCATCTGGCAGAATCTCGGCTTTGCGATGGTGCTTTTTCTCGCCGGGCTGAAGAGCATTCCTTCAGAGCTCTACGATGCCAGCGAAATCGACGGCGCCGACGGCACTTTCGACCGTCTGCGCATCGTCACGCTGCCGATGCTGGGACCGGTGACGATGTTCGTCGTCATCGTCGTCGCGCTGCGCGCCTTCCAGACCTTCGACACGGTGAAGATCCTCACCCAGGGCGGCCCGGCCAAGGCCTCGGAAATGCTGCTCTATACGCTTTATGTCGAGAGCTTTGAATTCCTGCGCACCGGCTATGGCGCGGCCGTCACCGTGGTCTTCCTCGCCATCGTGGTCGGGCTGACGCTGCTGCAGGCGCGCGTCATGGACAAGCGGGTACACTACCAATGAGCCTTCGACGTCTCGGCCCCGTCGCCGCCCTCGCCCGTCACGCCGTCCTGCTGGCCAGCGGTGCGCTCATGCTGATTCCGTTCGTGTGGATGGTGAGCCTGTCGCTCAAGCCGCCGGGCGAGATTTTCCGCGCTGGCTTCTCGTTGCTGCCCGAACAATGGTACGCGGTGGAGAATTACAGCCGGGCGCTGACCGCTTCGCCACTGCCGCGCTACATGCTCAACGGCGTTCTGGTATGCGGCGCGATCCTGTCCTTGCAGATCGCCATCTGCGCCCCAGCGGCCTATGCGCTAGCCAAACTGCGCTTTTTCGGCCGCGAGGGGCTTTTCACGCTGGTGCTGATCGGGCTGCTGATCCCGCATGAGGTATTGGCGCTGCCGCTGTTCATCCTCGCCTACAAGCTCGGCCTGCTCGATACCTATGCGGCGCTGATCATGCCCTTCGCGGTATCGCCCTTTGGCATCTTCCTGTTCCGCCAGTTCTTCAAGTCGATCCCAGACGACATCGTCCACGCGGCACGGCTCGACGGCCTCTCCGAATTGGCCATCGTCTGGCGCGTCATGCTGCCCATGGCGATGCCGGCGGTGATCGCGTTCTCGATCTTCTCCATTGTCAGTCACTGGAACGACCTGTTCTGGCCGCTCATCGCCGTGCGGTCTGAGCAGTTGATGCCGCCGCCGCTGGGCATCATGGCGTTCAAGAACGAGGAGGCCGGCTCGGATTACGGCCCGCTGATGGCCTGCGCCACGCTTGTCGTCGCGCCGTTGGTCGTCGCCTTCCTCGCCGCCCAGCGCTGGTTTGTCGAGGGGCTCGGTGGTGGGGTGAAATAGCTGTCGGTCGCTCTTGGGGAGGGCTCCGATCTGACGTGCTCCTGAGTTTTTTCGCCGCTCACAACGGGAATTTTGGGCTTCAGCTCCGAACCGCTCATTCGTTCTGCAAACATCGAAAGCCGCAGCCGGCAAGGGCCGTTCCGGCGGCATGTATCGCGACTACGCCTGCTCGACGACGGCACGCATGGGCAAAACCGGGTGCAAGGGTCTTGCCGTCCGTATGGACCGGCTTGATCGCACCGTCATCGATCATCTGGAGCGGCGCATCCTCGATCCCGAACGCCTGTCCGTCCCTCTGGAACAGCTTCCCGATCGGCGCGAAGAATGGGTCGAGCGGCGGCGCAGCGACATCGCCGAGCTCATAAGCGGGCGACGAAGGCCACCTGCGAGCGCTTGCGCAACGCGTCGAGGTGGTGAGCAAATCGGAGATACGGCTGATGGGTAACAAATCGCCCCTGCCGCGCCCGCTGGATCCCGCATCCAGCGTAGGAGCGGCGGCGAGCGGCGTTCGCATTTCTGTACTGAAATGGCGCGCCCGAAGAGATTCGAACTCCTGACCCCCAGATTCGTAGTTCAGGAACGGCGACTTTCTGTCGTAGCCGGCAGCCCTACAAACTTTTTTAGTTTGCCATCAACATATTGATTATAATATAATAATCGCACCCCATCGTGCAATGGCGAAAAGAGCACTCTAAACACTTCCGTTTGCCAAAACCGTTTCAAAAACCGTTTCAAAAGATGGCATCTACGCTATGGCAGACATGCGTTTCCAGCTGAGCGACAAGGTCATTGAACGCCTCATTTCACCCGAAAGGGGGCGCTACATCGTCCGCGATACCGAATTGAAGGGCTTCTTTCTTGTGGTGGGCCCGCGCAAGAAGACCTTCACCGTTCAGGGAGACCTTAGAGAGGAGGGCAAACGGGCATCCACAGTCCGCGTCGCAATTGGCGATACGTCGGAGATGTCGACGCGGGCCGCGCGATCGGTGGCAAAGGAATATCTGGCACAGATCAGCCGGGGCCAGCATCCCAAAGCCGGGGAGAAGACGACGAAAGCAACGTCGGCTGCCCATATTCCCGCATCAGAAGCCCCGAGATCTGTCGGCATTACACTTCGGCAGTCTTGGGAGCGCTATAAAATTGCGATCACGCGCAAAGGGCGCAGCGATCGGACGATCGAAAGCTATCGAGATCATATCGAACGCATCTTCGCCGAATGGCTCGATGTGCCGCTGATCGACCTCGGCAACAACCCGGCAAAGGTGGCTGCAAAGCACGATGCGATCACCACGGCAAATGGCCCCTACATCGCCAATGGCTGCATGCGGACGCTGCGCGCGGTCTATAATCACGCACGCAAGACCAACCGGGAGCTTCCTGCCGACAATCCCGTCGGCAGTATCGATTGGAATGGCGAGAAGCGCCGCAACACGGGGATGGGTCTGGCTGACCTTAAGGCTTGGTTCATCGAACTGGCTGCCATCGACAATCCGATCCGGCGCGAATTTCACC
Source organism: Ancylobacter tetraedralis (assembly GCF_014195655.1). Classification (GTDB taxonomy): domain Bacteria; phylum Pseudomonadota; class Alphaproteobacteria; order Rhizobiales; family Xanthobacteraceae; genus Ancylobacter; species Ancylobacter tetraedralis. Next base: position 9,869 of record NZ_JACICD010000001.1, on the reverse strand, counting down.
TCTTCACGTTGCTGTCCGCGTGCCGGCCCGCGGCATTGAAGGAAGCCAAGCCGTCCCACATCGATTGGCGTCGGCGCGTACTGCATGTGCCAAAGCCCAAGGGAGGCGCTGATCGCGCCTTCGATATTCCGTTGTCTCGACAGATGATCAACTGCTTGATACGCGCGCTGCGCTTTGGCCAGTTGATGCACCCACGGCAAGCTACCAAGTGGATTTTCCCTGCGGACAGCGCAGACGGGCATATGGTCGAACAAAAAGAGGACCGAGGGACGCTCTCTAAATGGGGCAATGAACTACGCCAGACCTTTCGTAACGTGGCAACATCTGCCGGTGTTTCCGAGCTGGATGCCCGAATGCTCATGAATCACTCCATACCCGGAGTAAATGCTGGATACATCACTCGCCACAAACTACTTGAAGATCACCTTCGCCAACAGCAACAAGCGATCAGCTCCACAATTTTCGGCGTTCTCGGGGATACCATTGTCCAAGAAGCTATGGTAGCCGCCTGGCTCAGTGCCGGCGCGACTCGGCGTATTGTCGCTCTGGCAAAGGACGAGTTTTTGAGGCGAGAAGTTACTACCGATTGCCCCTTGCACCGAACGGGATGACACAAGGGCACTGTCCTCCGGACCCAGCGAATGGCCAGCTTGGCAGGCATGCCTCGGCGCCGATCAGTCGAGCTCAACAGGCGAGTTGTTCAGAAAGCTGCAGGGGGAGCTTAAGCGTGAAATCGGCTTCGTGACCTGACGGTCAACTAGGCCACACTGGCAAACAACCTAAACTCGGCAGAGTGAGAGTACAGACCGGATTTCCGTGACGGGTTGAGGGCCGGGAGAGAGGCTTCCGGCGCCCGTCATGGAGCTTGATCGCCATGAACATGCAGGTTCTGGATGCCGGTCGCGACGCCGGTGGCGGCTACAAGGTGGATGTCACGCGCGGCGAGCGGGTCGGCCGCGTGTCTTCGGAGTGGTTCTCCCGGCCGGATGATGAGCGGTTCCTGTCGCTCGGCGAACTGGCCGCGATGGTGCGGGGGCGTGCCGATCACAGTCGGTCGCGCCTGGTGGAGACGTCGCGCATCCATGTGGAGGCGAGCCGCTCCAATGCCGAGCGGTTGGCGCTGGTCATTCCCGGGGCGGATGCCCCCGTCGAACCGAACCATTGGTCCTTCGGCCAGCTCGCGGTCCAGATCGGGGCCCCGGCCGCCTATCTGCGCCAGCTTCCAGCCGCGCTGGCCGGCATCAATCTCCAATATGGCCTGACCGCGCACCGCGCCGAGCAGATCAAGACCTATGAGACCGCCAATGGCCGCGTCGAGCTGCGCGCGGTGACCGGCCCGGACTATGGCCGGATCTATGATCACGAACTGGTGGAAGCGGTGCAGCGCATCGCCGGCAACGGCACCGGCGACACGCGCTGGAAGGTGCCGGGCGTGCTCGACTGGTCCACAGGCATCTACAATCCGCGTGTCGACATCACCAAGGATACGACGACGCTCTACGCCTCCGACCGCGACGTGTTCCTGTTCCTGGTCGACGATCTGAACCCGATCGAGGCAGGGCGTCTGCCCGACGGCTCGCCGGACCTCTATTTCCGGGGCTTCTATTGCTGGAACTCGGAGGTGGGGGCCAAGACGCTCGGCATTGCGAGTTTCTATCTGCGTGCCGTGTGCCAGAACCGCAATCTCTGGGGCGTCGAGGACTTCCAGGAGATCACCATCCGCCACTCCAAGTACGCGGCCTCCCGTTTCGCCCACGAAGCAGCGCCGGCCCTGACCCGCTTTGCCAATTCCTCTCCCATGCCCTTCGTCAACGGCATCAAGGCGGCGCGGGAGAAGATCGTCGCGCGCACCGACGAGGACCGCAGCGACTTCCTGCGCAACCGGGGCTTCTCGAAGGTCGAGACCGCCAGGATCATCGATACGGTGCTGGCCGAGGAAGGGCGCAAGCCCGAGAGCATCTTCGACTTCGTGCAGGGCATCACGGCGGTCGCACGCGACAAGCCCCACCAGGATGCAAGGCTCGACCTCGAGGGCCGGGCCAAGAAGCTGCTCGATCGGGCTGCCTGATTTCCCCAAAGCCGGAGATGCGGAGATCCGTGTCTCCGGCTTTGCGGTTTTCCGTTTGTGCGGATCTGCGGTTCTGCGGCGCTGCCCTTCAGAGTGAGAGGGCGGCGCTGCGCTGCGTGACGGGTAGGAGGTCGAGAGAGAGGCTCCCGGCCGCCCGTCGCGGAGGTGCCTTCCATGGCGACCAATGTTCAGAAGATCACGCTCTCGCCCTCGCGTGACATCCCCTTCAACAAACTCCTGCTCAGCCAGTCGAACGTCCGGCGCATCAAGGCTGGGGTCTCGGTCGAGGAATTGGCCGAGGACATCGCCCGCCGTGGCCTGCTGCAGGGCCTCAGCGTTCGGCCCGTCGTCGATGGCGCCGGCGTCGAGACCGGCATGTTCGAGATCCCGGCCGGCGGGCGACGCTATCGGGCGCTGGAGCTGCTTGTGAAGCAGAAGCGCCTCGCCAGGACCGCGCCCGTGCCCTGTGTCATCCGGGAGGGCGGCATCGCCGAGGAGGATTCGCTCGCCGAGAATGTGCAGCGCGCGCCCTTACACCCGCTCGACCAGTTCCGCGCCTTTCTGGCGCTCCGCGAGAAGGGCCAGTCGGAGGAAGAGATCGCCGCCGCCTTCTTCGTCTCCGTCGGCGTGGTCAAGCAGCGCCTCAAGCTCGCCTCGGTCTCGCCGGTGCTGCTGGAGGTCTATGCCGAGGACGGCATGACGCTCGACCAGCTCATGGCCTTCACCGTCTCCGGCGACCATGCGCGCCAGGAGCAGGTCTTCGAGCGGCTGAAGACTTCCTATGACAAGCAGCCCTATGCCATCCGCCGCATGCTGACCGAGGGTGCTGTCCGCGCGTGCGACAAGCGCGCCCAGTTCATCGGCCTCGAGGCCTATGTCGAGGCCGGCGGCACCATCCTGCGCGACCTGTTCCAGGGTGACGACGGCGGCTGGCTGCAGGATGTCGCGCTGGTCGACCGGCTGGTGGCCGAGAAGCTCAAGGCCGAGGCGGACGCTGTCACCACTGAGGGGTGGAAGTGGGTCGAGATGGCCCCCGACTTCGCCTATGGCCACACCTACGGCCTGCGCCAGTTGCGCGGCGAGACCATCCCGCTCACCACTGAGGAGGAAGCCAGCCGCGATGCCATCCAGGCGGAATATGATCGCCTGTCGGAGACCTATGCCGAGGCGGACGAGTTGCCGGACGAGGTCGACGCGCGGCTCGGCGAGATCGAGGCGGCGATCGAGGCCTTCGAGGCGCGTCCGATCACCTTCGATCCGCTGGATGTGGCGCACGCCGGCGCCTTCGTCAGCATCGCCCATGATGGCGCATTGCGCATTGAGCGCGGCTATGTCCGAACTGAGGACGAACGGCCGGTGGAGCCCGAAGTCGCCACCGAAAACGCCGAGCCGCACCTTGTCGCAGCTGCGGCTATGCGTACCGGCGAGGCCGTCATGGCGGATGCGCCGACGCCCGAGCCCGAAGAGGACGAAGGGCTGTCGGCGCTCTCGGACCGGCTGATGACAGAGCTGACCTCGCACCGCACGCTCGGCCTGCGCCAGGCGCTGGGGGAACGGTCGGACGTCGCTTTCCTCGCCGCCCTGCATGCTCTGACGCTGAAGAGTTTCTACCGCTACGGCTCGGATAGCTGCCTCGAACTCGACCTGAAGAGCGTGGCGTTCAGCGCGCAGGCGCCGGGGCTGAACGACAGCGCCTCGGCCGCCGCGATCCACGCCCGGCATGAGGGCTGGGCGAAGGTCCTGCCGAAGGACTCGGCCGATCTGTGGGATGCGCTGCAGGATTGGGACAGCGATAGCCGCTCCGGCCTTTTCGCCCATGTGGTGAGCCTGTCGGTGAACGCCGTTCATGAGGCCTGGAACCGGCGCCCCCGCGCGTTCAACCATGCCGACCAGCTCGCCCGCGCCGTTTACCTCGACATGGCGGGTGCCGGTTGGAAGCCGACCGTGGACAATTTTCTCGGCCGGGTGACTAAGGCCCGCATTCTGCAGGCGGTGAGCGAGGCAAAGGGCGCGCGTGCGGCTGAGCGCATCGCGCACCTGAAGAAGGGTGACATGGCCCGCGAAGCCGAAGCGCTGCTCACTGAGACCGGCTGGCTCCCGGAACCGCTACGCGGAGCCGAAACGGCGGCCGGCGAAGAAACGGCGGCGCAGGACGGCACAACGGCCATGGGCGAAGACGAGGCTCTTGAGGATACTGAGGACACCACGGACATCCCCCCTGCCGTGGCGGCTGAGTAACCTTCAACACGATCCTGAACCTCGGCCCGCCGGCACTGTCGGCGGGCCTTTGTTTTTGAAAAGCTCGCCATGTCCGGGATTGCTCACGATCTGTCGCGCCGGCTCGCCGATCGGGCGGAGGCGGTCTGCCGCTACTATCTCTTCAATGGGCACCGGGAGGGCCGCTACTGGCTCGTCGGCGATATCCGCAACACGCCCGGCCGCTCGCTCTTTGTCCGGCTCCAGGCATCCGCGAAGGGGCCGGCTGGTAAATGGACCGATGCCGCCACCGGCGAACATGGCGATCTTCTCGACGTTATCCGCGGATCGCTGGGCCTCCTCGACTTCGCAGACGCGGCAGCGGAAGCGCGGACCTTCCTAAACCTGCCGCATCCCGAACTGGAGCCTGCACAACCACGTCGCCGTGTCATGCTAGCTCCATCAGGGTCGATTGAAGCGGCACGCCGACTGTTCGCCATGTCGGGGCCCATCGCCGGGACCATCGCGGAGACGTATTTGCGCCGACGCGGCATTACGCTTCTGCACGGAACCGGAGATCTGCGCTTCCATCCGCACTGCTACTACAAGCCTGACGACGGCCCGACCGAAACCTGGCCCGCGATGATTGCCGCCGTCACCGATCTCACCGGCAGGATCACCGGCGTGCACCGCACCTGGCTTGCGCCCGACGGCTCGGATAAGGCTCCCGTCACTACACCGCGCAAGGCGATGGGTGATCTGCTTGGGTCTGCCGTCCGCACCGGTGTGCCCGACAGCGTGATGGCGGCGGGCGAAGGTATCGAGACCATGCTTTCTCTCCGGCAGGTCCTGCCCAACATGGCGATGGCGCCGGCGCTCTCGGCATCGCACCTGGCCGCCATCCTGCTCCCTCCGACTTTGCGGCGGCTCTACATCGTCCGCGACAAGGATCCGGCAGGAGACGGCGCACGGGATATGCTGCTGGAGCGGGCGAACGTCGAGGGGATCGATGCCATTCCATTGTCGCCAGCGCTCGGGGACTTCAACGAGGATCTCCAGCGGCTCGGTATAGATGCCCTCCGGACGGGTGTTCGGGGGCAATTCGCCCCGGAGGACGTGGCGCGCTTCCTGAGGCTGAACCCATAGCCGGAACGGGCTGAGCCGCGAAACGTGGCCGCCATACCCGCAAGGATGCGTCAATAACGGCAAGAGGACCGCGCCTTGCGCCTTCGAGAGGGCGATCGGCCATCAGCCGGGCCGGATCGGCAATGGCTGCCGCCGACGATTTTCCGGCGGCGCAAGTCCACCCCACGCGGCAGGCCGCGCGGGGACCCCGAACCAACGCCTTTCCATCGCGAAGCAAAATCGCCGGCTTGTCGCCATCCTCCGCTGGCGCTTCGGCCCTCTCGCTTCGCTCCGGGTGCAGGTCCGTCCCGTCCGACGGCTTCGTCGCCATGAAGGCCGCCACGGCAAGCGGTCCAAACCGACGGAGCATCCCATGAGCGCGCATGACGATCACGAGCCGCACCACGTCTCATCCCCGACCGAGCACCTGATCCAGGAATTGCAGCTCCACGGCCATCGTCCGTCCGAGGACGAGCGTGATCAGCGCCCGCCACCGGAGGACCGCCGCATCGAAGGCGCCATCGCCGATATCTTCGATGCCCTCGTCGCCACGATCACCGACACCAGCCTCGATGCCGACCTCCCTGATCTCCTCTGGTCGACCGTCAACATGTTCCACCGCGCCGTTGACCGGATCGAGCAGAAGCTTGACGATAATGAGCAGGCCCAGAAGCAGCTTCAGCGCGAGCAGGATGGGTCCGAGGTGAAGTCCCTCGAGCTCGAGCGCCTGATCGACATCGGCATGAACCTGATCGGCCGGCGCAACGGCATGGAATCCTTCCGCGAGGTCGCCGCCGACCGGTATCGTATCGCCACCGGCTCTCCCTGGACGCCACGGGCCGGATCACGGGTCAACCATCGCCACCTCACCGCGACGCTGATCGACAGCCGGGATTTCCTCGCCGCCCGGCGGCGTGCCGATACCGAGGTGCTTGTGCCCGCCGGCCCGAAGATCGCCTTCTCGGGCGGCGACACCGCCGATCACAGGCAGATCTGGGCCAAGCTCGATCAGATCCACGCCAAGCACCCGGACATGGTGCTCCTGCATGGCGGCTCGCCCAAGGGCGCCGAAAAGATCGCGTCCCTCTGGGCCGACAGCCGCAAGGTGCCGCAGGTGGCCTTCAAACCTGACTGGACGAGGCACGCCAAGGCTGCGCCCTTCAAGCGCAACGATGAGATGTTGAACGTGGTGCCGATCGGCGTCGTGATCTTCCCCGGCACCGGCATTCAGGACAATCTCGCCGACAAGGCCCGCAAGATGGGCATTCCGGTCTATCGGTTCGGAACTGGCGGCGCATAAGCGCCGCCAAACCCACCATCTTGAAAATGATGGCGACTTCTCTATTTTGCTATCAACGCTATCAGATGTGCTGGGAGGCGCCATCATGCCCGCAGTGACGATCCGCAACCTCTCCGAGGCGACGCACCGTGCCCTCAAGGTGCGCGCGGCACAGCATGGCCGCAGCACCGAAGCGGAGATGCGCGACATCCTGGAGACCGCCGTTCGCCCTGACACGCGCCTGCGGCTCGGCACGGCGCTCGCGGAACGCAGCCGCCGCCTCGGCCTGACCAATGAGGACATCGACGCCCTCAGCCCGGCGCGCGACAGGATGCCCGCCGAGCCGATGAGCTTCGAATGATCCTTCTCGACACCAACGTCATCTCGGAGGCGATGAAGCCCGCCCCCGACGACACCGTTCGGGCGTGGCTCGACGAGCAGGCGGCCGAGACGCTCTATCTCTCCAGCGTCACCATCGCCGAACTGTTGTACGGCATAGGCGCGCTGCCCACTGGCAAGCGCAAAGACCGGCTGACCGAGGCCCTGGACGGGGTGATGGAGATGTTCGCCGACCGTGTCTTGCCTTTCGATATCGCTGCCGCACGACGCTATGCCGACCTCGCCGTGAAAGCGCGGGCGGCCGGGAAGGGCTTTCCGACGCCCGACGGCTATATCGCTGCAATCGCAGCCGCCCGGGGCTTCACTGTGGCCACGCGCGATACCAGCGCCTTCCATGCCGCCGGTGTGGCGGTCATCAATCCGTGGAACACGCCACGCTGACGGCTTACCACAGGCAGCACGTGTTGCACCTCGCAACCCGGCGGAAGCGACCTGCGCAGTAACCCGCCATCACGGTCTCCTGACCGGACGACCATCCCCGCTTCACGACGCTGATCCTTGGGTCCAGCCGATGGCCTGACGCCATCAACCCATGAAGGGTCGGACGACGCTGCGCGTGCCGCCGCTCCGGCTGCGCCTCACGCGGTGATTGCGGCCACCGGCCGGCCCTTTCGGGCGCCTGTCAGCGGGGGATGACCTCCGCTCGCGCAGGAGCCAAGTCGATGTCCGCCCAGATCGCTCACGCCTTCGCCTTCAGCCTCGCCACCACCCTGATGGCCACCGTCGTCATCTTCCGCGCCGGCGACGGCACGCTCTCCGTCGCCCCGGCTGCCGAATATGACGGCGACGAAGCCGCCATCGTCCGCGAAATCGACCCCTTCCCATCATGAGCAGGCGAACAGGCGGCTGTGAATGGTGGCCGGTCGCCTCCACACCGAGACTGCTGCCAACTCTGCCATCGTGCCGGTGTGACTGAGGTGGTGGAGGCGCATCGATCTGATTTTATGGAGCCGCCCCCATGATCTTCATCGGCATTCTTCTCAGCATGGCGACGATCGCATTCCTCTGCTGGCTGCTCTTCACGCTGGCTGTTTTCGCGTTGCCGCTGTTTGCGGGCATCACGGCGGGCACATGGGCCTATGACACCGGTGCCGGATGGCTCGGCGTTGTTGTCGGCCTTGCCGCCGCTGGCCTGACTTACGCCCTCGGCCAGTTCCTGTTCGCGATCGTTCGCCCGATCTGGGCGCGTCTGCTCATCGCTGCCGTGTTCGTCGTCCCGGCCGTGGCCGCAGGCTTCCACGCCACCCATGGCATCGTGAAGCACACCATGCCCTCCCAGCCGTGGCTGATGGTGTTTTCGATCCTCGGAGCCGGCGTGGTCGGCATCGTCGCCTTCGTGCGCATCACCGAAAGGAAGGCGTTCGGCCCTTCTGACGGGCACAGATCCCCTCCCTGACACCGCGATAGCCGCTCGGCGCACCAGACAAGCGAATGGCTTAGGGTCCGCGTCAACCGGTCGGGCCGGGAGGGAGCGGAGATCCGGCGCGCCGGCTTCGCCCTCCCATGCGGCAGGATTGGTGCGCGTGGAGGACGGCGGCCGCGTCGCAGTCGAAAGGCCCCCCAGGGCAGAGCATTCGCGACACTGGCGGGACGGCGAATGCGCAGCTTGGCCCTGCTCAGGGCATCGTCCGCCGGTGTGGACCGTTCAGGTCTCTATGACAGCGCGAGGGCCACTACCTCTCCGTTATCCGCCCGTGCCCGCTCCAAACGGCCTCTTCAATGGCCTGATCTGGCCGAAGGACGGCTTCACCTCGAGCGCCTATGCCACAACGGCTTGTCACGACTTTCTTCCCCTGCCGACGCCCACCCCGCGCGCTGCGCGGGGACCCCTGATCGCCGTCATTCCTCGCGCAGCAACAAAGTCGCGCCTGCGCCGTCCTCCGCTGCGCTGCGGTCGTACTCCTCACCCCATCGCGCCAGCGCGACGAGGACCCCGAGGCGATGTTGCGTCGCTCGCCTTCGGCCTTTCGATCGCCATCGAGGCCGCAATGGTGCGGGCTCAGAAGACAGGACGGAGACGGAACATGGCCACCATCGGCACTTTCAAGAAGACCGGCACCAACGAGTTCACCGGCGACATCGTCACCCTCGGCGTGCAGGCCCGGGGCGTGCGCATCGTCCCCGACACCCGCGCCACCGGCGAAAACGCCCCCAGCCACCGGGTCCTGGTCGGCCGCGCCGAGATCGGGGCCGCCTGGTCCAAGCGCTCCACCGAGGGCCGCGACTATCTCGGCCTCAAGCTCGACGATCCGAGCTTCAACGCCGCCATCTACGCCAACCTCTTCGATGACGAGGACGACGAGAACTTCTCCCTCATCTGGTCCCGCCCCAACGGACGCCGGAGCGACTAAGACCTCGCCCGGATTAGGGCCCCGGCCTCACCGGCCGGGGTAAGCCGGCGGACGTCACTTCTCGTCAGGCGGAAGGACGAGCTCGACATGGCTCACATCGAGAGCACGCGCCAGCTCGTAGAGCGTGATGATCGTCGGATTGCGCCGGCCCCGCTCGAGACCGCTCAGATATTGCTGGCTCAGACCTGAGCGTTCGGCAACCTGTTCCTGCGTCAGGTCCTTGGCCTGACGCAGGCGGGCGAAATTTCGTCCGACCAGCTTGCGCATATCCATGCGCAAACCGTTCGCAATTCTGTCGTGCCGAGTTTATCAACTATAATATGTAACGACATCTGGCCCGCATGAAACCCGACCCATGAACCGCGCCGGGTTTGTCGGAGGCTCCAACTCCTGAGAAGGTGGAGCCATGACGAGCAAGACGACGAACAAGTTTTCGCCTGAGGTGCGGGTC